>NZ_AP042425.1:0-4666513 GCF_055386265.1 Thermogutta hypogea | reverse complement strand
AGCACTTCGGCATTCATTTGATGGGCGGATTCGAGGAAGGCTCGGCTTTCGTGCACGTTGCCTCCGGATCCCCAATAGATGCCCACCGCGTCGGTCAGCGCGGCGGCGGAGGCCACGAGTTGCGTCAGATGGCGATGCCGCTCGATCGGATCCTCCGGCCCGTCGACCAGCGCCACTAAGAGGTGCGAGGTATGCGCGCGCATCTCCTGCTCGGCGGTCGGCCAATACCATGCCGCAGCGCAGGGAAATTCCAGCTCTTCGAAGGGAATCGGGGCATTCATCAAGGAGATGGCGGCTAAACCCTCTCCGAAGCGAAAGACCTCGATGCCTTCGGCCTGTTCGCCGTCCGGGGTGGGAACCTCCTCGGCGGGACCGATTTGCGGCGCGTCCGGCCAGTGCCGGCTCAAATAGTCCTCGATTTGATCCGAGGTTGGAAGTTCAGGATCGCGCAGGGCGACCAAGGCCAAGGCTACGCGGGACTTCATGACGCACGCTCCTTTGAGTCGGGTTCCGTTGACGACGCACTCCCTGCCCTGCGGTCCCCGATTCCTTCGCGGGGTGAAGAGCGTCACTCCACGGAGACCAAGTGAAGCATTCCGCCGGCAGCCAAGGCGCCCTGGGATGCCGATTCATTCCCTCCCGTCCTCCACCCGCCGCATTGTATGATTTTCCGGAGAGTCGTTCAATTGTTACGCTCCGCCGACGAGTCGGACCGAATGATCGTAACGAACGATCCGCGGGGCGTTCACGTAGTCCCAAGGAGGGACCGGCCGACGGCTCGGTCGTGTTCCGCGGTCATCTCCGGGCACCTCCACAGTGTCGCCGTGAATGCCCGAATAGTCGGGCGATTCCGTATGTTCGTCCAACCGGAATAAAGGAAACATCGTGAAAATCCAATTCCTTGGAGCGAACCGGCAGGTTACCGGGTCGCAATACTTCGTTCAGTGCGGGCGCACGCGGGTGTTGGTGGATTGCGGCATGTTCCAGGAACGGCCGTACCTGGACCGCAACTGGGGCCCCCTGCCCGTTCCGGCCCGGGAATTGGACGCCGTCATCCTAACACACGCCCATCTCGATCACTGCGGCTTGCTCCCGAAATTGGCCCAAGACGGCTTTCACGGCCGAATCTTCGCGACCTCGGCGACCGCCGACCTGGCCGAGATCATCTTGCGGGATTCGGCCCACATCCAAATGGAAGACGCGGCATACAAGCGCCGGCGCCATAAGAAGGAAGGACGCGTCGGCAAGTATCCTGAAATCCCGTTATACGATATCAATGACGTCGAAGCGGTATTACCCTACTTTCGGCCTGTCGAGTATCACCGGCCCATCGAACTGGCCGACCTCACCTTCCGCTTCTTGGATGCCGGCCACATCCTCGGTTCGGCCATCTTGTTGATGGAGTTGCGGGAAAACGGGAAGCGCCGGCGTCTGATGTTCTCGGGCGACCTCGGGCAGCGCAATCGGCCGATCCTCCGCGACCCCGAGGGCATCAACGAAGCCATCGACTACTTGGTGATCGAGTCCACCTACGGTGACCGCGACCACTCGCAGAACGGCGATCTGGAAGAAACCCTCGCCAATGTCGTGAAGTCGACCTCGGCTCGGGGCGGGAACGTGGTCATCCCCGTCTTCGCCGTGGAACGGGCGCAAGACCTTTTATATCATTTCAGCCGTCTTTACCGGAGCGGGAAACTCAGCCCCTTTCCCATCTTCCTCGATAGCCCCATGGCCGTCCGCGTGACGGAGGTCTTTCGCCGACACCAAGAATGCTACGACGAAGAAACGAAGCAGATGGTGGATTCGGATTCCTCACCCTTCGATTTCCCCAACCTCCGCCTGGTCGGGACGGTGGAAGAATCCAAACAGATCAACACCTTTCACGTTCCCAGCGTGATCATGGCCACCTCGGGGATGTGTACCGCCGGGCGAATCAAGTTTCACCTCCGCAACAACATCGTCCGGCCGGAATCCACGATTCTTTTCGTCGGCTATCAGGCCCGGGGGACGTTGGGACGCCAAATCCTGGAAAAGAACCCCTACGTCCGCATCCACGGCAAGGAGTGGCCTACCCGCGCCAAGATCGAGCAGCTCCATGGATTGTCGGGACATGCGGACCGCGGCGGACTATTGGAATGGCTCGGGACGGCAGCCGCGCCGCCGCGCTCCGTGTTCGTGACGCACGGCGAAGAAAGCTCGTCGCTCAGTTTCGCGGAATTGCTGCGTGCTCGCTTGGGTTGGCGTGTCAGCGTGCCGAACTACACGGACACCATGGAGCTGGAGTGAACGACGAACGTCGTCCCGGCGGGCGTCACGGCCCCAAGACCTCGCGGATGAAAGCCGGCCGATTCGTCGTGATGGAGTCGGCTCCGAGATCGCGAAACCGCCGAGCCAAGTCCGGCTCATCGACCGTCCAAACATGAAATTCGTAGCCCGCCGCGCGCAATCGCCGCACGAACGCCTCGTCCACGACTTCGGCGTTGGCCTGCGTGCTCAAGCCGTGGGCGCGAATTCGGCCGAGTGTTGCCAGAATCTCGTCCAAGCCCGGTTTCCACTCACCGGTCGTTTCGTCCTTCTTGTAACCGACCAGCCAACAAGTCTTGATATCGGGCAGGCGGTCTCTCACCCGGGCAACGGTCTCCGCGTTGAAGGCGATGATGACGATTTGTTCGGGTTTCAAAGGACCCGCGGACACTACCTGGGCGATCGGTTCCACCCACTCCGGCCCGCCCTTGATTTCGAGGTAGAACTTCTTGCCGGGAGGGACGACCTGCAAGACTTCGGCTAGCGAGGGGATCTTCTCACCGGCGAACGTCTCCCCCTTCCAACGTCCCACATCGAGGGTGCGGAGCTGATCCCAAGTCGTGTTGGTCACCTTCCAATCGACGGCGTCTCCGGTCACGCGTTTGGTGTCGGCATCGTGAATACAGGCAATCCGCCCGTCTCGCGTCAAATGGAAATCTCCCTCGATCGCGTCGGCCCTCTGTTCCCACGCCGACCGAAAGGCCGCTAGGGTGTTCTCGGGGGCGTCGTGCGAAGCCCCGCGATGGGCCACGATGAGCTGCGATCGAGCGATTTGCGGATGCCACACGGCGGCCGTTAGGAACGCCAACAACAGGCCCCAAGCCCGGCGATTGTTACAGTCCATTCTCATCATTGTCTTTGAATTTCCGCGAAAATTCGGTTGTCCGCGAAACTCGCCGCCGATCGCTCGCGAATCCGGAACGATTCGCGAACATGACAGCCGACCCGGAATCCTGATCCATCCTATGCGCGCGGTCAAGCGTTTCCCGGACTTTTCGGCTCAACGTCTCATGTGTTCGTGCAAGACCGGCACACCGGCGCGTCGCGCGGCACGCATGTCACGCGCACACGCGAACCGCCGGCGGCCGAAGGCGGCGGCACGGCGGCCGAGCCTCCGTTCCTCTGCCCGAAGCGGCGAGGGGAATGCGGGCCGAGAAAACGGCGGCGCCGCGATCAGTCGATGTTTTGGCGGAGACGCTGCACCAGATTTCCTTGGGGATCGCGGATACGGACCTCCAAGGGCATTTGACCGGGCAGGCTGTGGGTGGCGCATCCGAAGCACGGATCGTACGCCCGAAACGCCATTTCCACCTTGTTCAACAGCCCTTCCCGCAGCTCGCCGTTGCGGATGAGCTTCTGCGCCGCCCGTTGGACCGACATGCAGATGGGGGCGTTGTTGTTCGTGGTGCCCACGATCAGGTTGGCCTTCACCACCAAGCCCCGCTCGTCGGTCGCGTAATGGTGCGTCAAGGTGCCGCGCGGAGCTTCCACGCAGCCCACGCCCTCCGTCGGCTTTTCCTTCGGCAAGACGCGGAAATCACGGCCGGTGATTTTCGGATCGGATGCCAGTTCCACCCAGCGTTCGGCGGCGTAGAGCAGCTCGATCAGCCGTGCCCAATGGGTGGCCAACGTGTGGTGAACCGGTTTGCCCCCCAGCACTTCGTAGAAACGCTGATACTCCTTCTGAGCCAAGGGCGTCGCCATGCCGTCCGCGGCGTTCAGCCGCGAGAGCGGGGTGGCGCGGTAGATGCCGGACTCCGGACCGTCCACGAAGCCCTTCCAGCCGACTTTCTTGAGATACGGGAACTTGAGGTACGACCACGGCTCAACCCGCTCGGCGATAAACTCGCGATAGTCCGCGGCCGCATACTTGGCGTGCTGGGTGCCGTCCGGCCCGACCACGCGGATCAGACCGTCGTAGAAGTTGACGTGATTATTCGCGTCCACCATTCCCATGTAGTAGGTCTTGTGAACGTAAATATCCCCGGTGACCAGGGCCACGTACTCGCTGTTTTGCAGCACCAGCTTATCGAAGAGTTGCAGGCTGAACTTGGCGAATTCGATCGCCTCCCGTCCGGCGGCCTCGATTTCCTTGCGTTGTTCCTCGGTGATGCCGCGACTGACGCCGCCGGGCAAGCCCCAGTTGGGATGCACCCGCCGCCCGCCCATCATCTGGATGAGATGATGGCCGACATGCCGCATCTTAATGACCTTACCCCCGATCTCCAGCCCGACCTTCTGCACCACGCCCAGGATGTTGCGTTCGGCTTTCGGCGCCTCCGGGCCGACGACGAAGTCCGGGCCTCCCAGAGCGTAGAAGTGCGTCGTATGGTCGGTGGCGAAAAAGATCGAGTAAAACAACTCGCGAAGCTTCTTCGCGGTCTCCGGCGGATCCACGTGGAACACGGCATCCAGGGCCTTGGTGGCGGCCATGTGGTGGGCTTCCGGGCAGACGCCGCAGATGCGGGCGGTGAGGTTCGGCATCTCCTCCACCGGCCGGCCCACGCAGAACTGCTCAAAGCCCCGCAGTTCGGGGATTTGCAAGTAGGCGTTGGCGACGTTCCCCTGGTCGTCCAGGAAAATGTCGATTTTGCCGTGACCTTCCAATCGCGTGATGGGATCGATGGATACGCGTTTCATGATCGTGCCTTCAATCGTCGTTGGATTTCGGTGATAGGGCTGCCGTGATTCGTCGGCGACCGGACGGGCGACGGTGATTGCGAAGCACCCGGAGGTTCGCCCTGCGGCTCACGCGCCCGCCGCCGCCTTCTTCTTTCGTCGCAATAGGCTGTGAGCAAGGTTGAAGCGATAGAACGTTCCCACCGGGTCGGGAATGCCCTCGCGGATAATGCGATCGATCTCCTCGGGATCGTCGGAGTCGATAACGGAAGCCAGCGCGGACATCAAGCGGGCGCCGAAATCCACCGCGCCGTCGTTGACGCCGTAGCATCCGATGCACGGGGAGTTGACCTGGGGACATTTGGCGCCGCAGCCCGCCCGGGTGGCCACGCCCGCGCAAACAAGACCCTGCTCCAACAGGCAGGTCTCTTCGTCGGGGATGATCTCCCAGGTGCGATAGAACTTGCGAATTTTCTTCTCGCTCCTTTTACGCGGACACTCGTCGCAAACCGTGGTATTGACTCCAATGACCGATCCCTTGGGCGGAAGTTTGTTCTCCAGGATCGCGGTAACGGCGTCCCAAATGCGTTCCGCTTCGGGCGGGCAACCCGGCAGGTAATAGTCCACGTCCACGATCTGATCCAGCGTGAAGAGCGTGTCGTAGAAGATCGGCAGGTAGAGCTTGCCTTCCGGCATCTCGGTCACATGCTGCGGCTCGACTCCGCCGGGATTCTCCGTGGACGGCGTCTCGTGATACACCGTGCGGAAAATCTCCTTGCGATCGGAGGTATTGGCCAAGCCGGGGATGCAGCCTTCCGAAGCGCAGGAGCCGAAGGCGACCAGAACCTTGGCCTTGCGGCGCAAAAGCTGCGCCATGTACTCCTGCTCGCTGGTGCGGATGCCGCCGTTGAAGAGGCAAACGTCGATGGAGCCGTCCGCCATCTTTTCCACGTCCCGAACCTTGCCGTCGGTCGCGCAGGGCCAGAAGACGATATCGAAGTGCTTGGCGACGTCGAGAATCTTCTCGTCGATGGCCAAGACGGCGATTTCGCAGCCGCCGCAGGACGCCGCCCAATAGATGGCCAGCTTGCCTTTGTTCTCCGCGATCATCATAGCACCTCCAGCGACTCAGCGTGTTCTTGAGCCAAGGCCTCGACGGCGTGCAGCCGTTCGCCGTTCTCCTGGAAATTGGCGGGCCAGTGGAGCGGACCCAATTTGCGAACGTCCTCCACGAATTTTTCGATGTGCTCCGCCAATTGCTGGCCCTCGGCCGCGGAGGCCCAAACCAGGCGGATGCGATCCTCCTCCAACCCCAAGGCCTGGAGCGTATGCTTGAGCATGTAGTACCGCCGCATGGCTTTGTAGTTCTGCTCGATGTAGTGGCACTCGCCGGGATGGCAGCCGGCGATCATCACGCCGTCCGCGCCCAAGGACAAGGCTTTGAGCACGAAGGCCGGATCCACCCGACCGCTGCACATGACGCGGATGATGCGGACGTTGGGAGGATACTTGATGCGGGCGGTGCCCGCCAGGTCCGCCGCCCGATATGAACACCAATTGCACATGAAACCGACGATTTTCGGTTCGAACGTCTCATCAGCCATGGGGGAATTACCTCCGATTCGGTCGCGTATCGCCGCATGAGCAAGGCCGGAATGCGACGTCCCGACGCGGGGTTGCCGCATGTTCGTCGGGAGGAGTCGCTACGTCCGTCAGCCGGCGACGGTTTGGGCCTCCACCTTCTTTTCCTCGTGCAAAGCATCCCAGAGAATGCCTTCGATTTCGGCGAACACCTGATCATTGCTGAAATGCGAGCCTCGGATGACGCCGGCCGGGCAGGCCGCCACGCACGTTCCGCACCCTTTGCACATCGCCGTGATGACCCGGCTGACGCCCTTGGCCTCGTCGAACTCGATCGCGTTGTAGGGGCAGAGGTTGTTGCAGATGCGGCAGCCGGAGCAGCGGTCTTCGTCGATGGAGGCCACCACCGGCTCGATCCACACCTTGCCCTTGGTGATCATGCCCATCACGCGGGCGGCGGCCGCCGCTCCCTGCGCCACCGAGGCCGGGATGTCCTTGGGCCCCTGGCAGACTCCCGCGACGAAAATGCCGTCGGTCATCGTGGCGACGGGGTCCAACTTGGGATGGCGCTCGGTGTACCATCCCGCCATGCTGCACGAAATGCCGAGCTTCAACCCCAGCTCCTTGGCGTCGGTTTGCGGTTCGAGCGCGCCCATCAGGATCACCATATCGACCGGAATCCGCCGCTGCTTGCCCAGCAAGGTATCTTCCACCTGCACGATCAACTTGCCGGCTTCGTCGGGGCGTCGTGCGGCGTCGGTAACCTCGGCCACCTTGCCGCGAACGAAGTGCATCCCTCTTCGAGCAGGCGGTGATAGAACTCCTCATAGCCCTTCTGGTTCGTCCGCATGTCGATGTAGAACGAGTAGACCTCGGCCTTGGTCTTTTCCAGCACCAGGTGGCCGAATTTGAGGGCCGCCATGCAGCAGATGCCCGAGCAGTACTCGTTGTGGTTCGAGTCGCGGCTGCCCACGCAATGCACGATCGCCACGGTCTGCGGCTCGGTCTTACCGTCGCGGAGGACGATCTTGCCGTTGGTCGGCCCGGCGGCATTGCACATCCGCTCGAACTCGAGGGCTGTGAAGACGTTGGCCAGCCGGCCGTAACCGTACTGCGGGATCCGTTTGCAATCGAACATATTCCAGCCGGTGGCGACGATGATGTTGCCGACCTCCAGCTCGATGATTTCGTCCTTTTGCTCGAAGTCGATGGCGCCGGTGGGGCAGAGCTTTTCGCACGCCCGGCATTTCTGCCGCTCGAACCAGATGCAGGAATCGACGTCGATGACGGGAATGCGGGGAACGGCTTGGGGGAAGGGCGTGTAGATGGCCTTGCGATACCCCAGGCCCGCTTCGAACTCTTCGTCCACCACCTTGCGCGGACACTTTTCCACGCAAATACCGCAGCCGGTGCATTTGTCTTCGACGACCATCCGGGCCTTGCGGCGAATCTTGACGCGGAAATGCCCGACCGAGCCGCTGACCTCCTCGACTTCGGAGTAGGTGTAGAGCGTAACGTTGGGATGCTGGCCCGCCTCGGACATCTTGGGCGTTAGGATGCAGGCCGAGCAGTCGAGCGTGGGGAAAGTCTTGTCGAATTGGGCCATGTGCCCGCCGATGCTGGGGCTGCGTTCCACCACGTAGACCGGATATCCCGCATCCGCCAACTCCAGCGTCGCTTGCAGCCCGGCGATGCCGCCGCCGATGACCAAGGTGGCGGGCAAGACGTCGACGCTGAGCGGTTGCAGCGGCTCCTGCCGTTTCACGCGCTCCACGGAGGCGGCCACCAAGGCTCGGGCCTTCTCGGTGGCCTTCTCGCGATCCCGCGATACCCAGGACACGTGTTCCCGGAGGTTGGTCATTTGGCACAAATAGGGATTCATGCCCGCATTTTGACAAGCTTTGCGGAATGTCTTCTCATGCAAGTGAGGCGAGCACGCGCCTACGACCACCCGGGTCAAGTTGTGCTTCTTGATATCCTCCTCGATCATGGCTTGACCGAGGGAGGAGCACATGAACTTATAGTCGCGGGAAATGACGACGTCTTCGAGGTTTTCCCCGGCCCATTTCGCGACCTGCTCCACATCGACCATGCCCGCGATGTTGCTGCCGCAATGACAGACGTAAACGCCGACGCGCTCGGCCATGACGAAGATCTCCTCCAGCGAGAAACACCGAATAATGGATTCGCGGATCGGATGACGCTTGAATCGCGGGAAGCGAAATTCCCGCCGTCTCGGTCCCCGGTGAGAAGCTCCCCGCCGCCGATCGCGAAATCCCTTCCGTAGCTCGGCGGCGGAGGCTTCCGGGCCGACCGTTCCCGGACGATCGGCCGTCCCTCCCTCAAGCGGCCGCAACGGCCGTCAGTTTCTTCTTCAATACCGGCTCGGCCGGCACGATCTCCTTGCCGAATCCCAACTTTTTCCAATCCAGACCGAAGGCGACCCCCAAGAGCTGCGTGAAAAAGATGATGGGAATCTTGTAGTCGGTATGGAAGAACCCGTTCACGCGAGCTTGGTAGGCGTCCAGGTTGAGCTGGCACATCGGGCACATCGTGACGATCACGTCGGCCTTGTAGTCGTCGGCGTTGGCCAGCAAACGCCGGATCAACTCGAAGGCCTGCGGCTCGCTGATTTGCGTCATGTGGCCGCCGCAGCAATGCGCCTTGACGGGAAAGTCCACGACCTCCGCGCCCAGCCAGCCGAACATCTCATCGAGCTTGGTGGGTTGCTCGGGATTATCACAATCGCCGAAAGGCCGCACGATCTGGCAGCCGTAGTAGCACGCAACGCGAAGGCCGGTCAGCGGTCGCACGACTTTGTCGCGCAAGGCGGCCTCGCCGAAGTCGGAATAGATCAGGTCCAAGAGATGCCGGACGCGAACGCGGCCCGCATCGTAGTGCAGACTTCCCGCCGCCAAGCACTGGTTGATCTTGTGATTCAGCTCGGCGTTCTCTTGCATCAAGTGATCTACCTTGCGCAGGTTGAGGTAGCACGCAGCGCACGGGGCCACGACTTGATCGAGCTGCGGATCCACCAGGGCCAAATTGCGGGCGATGACCGCGCAGGCCGTCAGCTCGTCTTGCGTGAAGTACTCGGTAGCGCCGCAGCAGTTCCAGTCGTCGATTTCACGCAGCTCGATCCCCAAGAGATCGGCCACGGCTCGAACCGAATGGTCGTAGGCCGCGCTGTTGCATTCCAGCGAGCAGCCGGGGTAATAGGCGTATTTCACGAGGCACCTCCCAACTCACGGGCTTTGCGGATGACGGCCTGCAATTGATCGACGTTACGAATCTTGGTGGGTGTGAGGGACATGCGCCCACGGGTGAACATCGACAAGCCCATCGGACCCATCTTCAACATGGCGAGCGGCCGATTGAACAGGTAGTAGCGGCTGGCCAATCCCAGCTCGAAGCTTCGACCATACTTGTCGAGCAGGTCCGTGAACGTCTTCGCCAAGGCCGGGGCGTCGGTTCCCTGGTAGGCCTTTTCACGGATCGAAATCCGCTTCAGGCCGTACATGATGTCCGTGATGGGAATTTTCTGGGGGCAGCGACTGACGCAGGAATAACACGAAACGCAGAACCACATCGTGTTGGCTTTGAGGACCTTATCCCGCTGATTGGCCGTGATCATGGCGAAAATCGTGCGCGGCGTGTACTCCATGTCGGCCCCGTTGGGACAACTCCCGCCGCAGGTCCCGCACTGAAGGCAGTGTACGATGCGTTCTCCGCCGGGCACCTCTCGGATGATTTCCTGCAAGAAAGGAGACCCGCGAAGCTCGAGGGCATGTCCGACCATGTACCCCCCCTTTGCTGATTGTTGAGATATAAAACAGACACATCTGGCGGTTATGCCAATTTCTGAACCTTCCTCCTCAGCAAAACAAATACCGAATTCCAGTGCTGAATTTCCTAAATATCATAAGTCCCAACAAAACGAGCGTTTCCGATTAGGGCGGGCCAAGTACGGTGCGACGCGAGTCCTGCCGGGACCGGTCGAAATCCACGGATTTTCGCCGACAGTCGCGAATTTCCGCGAGCCTTTCGCCGGCTCCGGGAGGCGACGTGGAACGTCCGGCAGGACGTCGCCCCCTCCCAAGGGAGTGTGCTCTATCTTTTTTGCCTACACCACCTGGCACATAATGGCAAGTGCTCGGCTGCTTCGGCGATGACCGGCGCCCTGCCGTAGAGGCTGGAATAGCCTTCGGCCATAGGGCATATTAGAAGTCGCCAGTGCACGTCCGACGAACCGCGCGGGTCATGCGGCTGCCACCTATCAGGGTGCCGAGTCGCAGCGTCGCATCGGCTTCTTTTGGGGGGCGCTCGTTCATTTCGCTCAGCCAGGAGACGCGAACGTGAAAAACGCTTGGCATCGACTGAAGCCGCCGACGCTGGGATTGATCGTCCTTTGGGGCATCCTGGGAACCGTAGCGCCCGGCGCGGTTGCGCAAGAGAGAGCACGTGTGGTCCGTGCCGTCGGAAATCAGGCTTTGCGGCAGGCCCTGCGCGACGCACGCCCCGGAACGGTCATCCGCATCGCCCCGGGAAACTATCAGCCGGAGATTTGGGTCGAGAACCTCCACGGCACGAAAGAGGCACCGATCGTAATCGAGGCCGAAAACCCATCCCAACCTCCCCTCTTCATCGGAGGAAGCGAGGCCTGGCATTTTTCCGATGTCTCGCACCTGGTCATCCGGGGGCTTCACTGCCGGGGGCAGACCGGCAACGGCATCAACATCGACGACGCCGGTTCCTTCGACACGCCCAGTCATCATGTGCTTATCGACGGGTTGATCATCGAAGACATCGGCCCGCAAGGTAACCGCGACGGCATCAAGCTGTCGGGCCTCACCGACTTTACGGTGCGAAATTGCCGCATCCTCGGCTGGGGCGGGCAAGCTGTTGATATGGTGGGTTGCCACCGTGGACGGATCGAAGGCTGCGAGTTCCGCGGAAAGCCCGGCTTCTCGCAGAACACCGGTCCCCAGGCCAAAGGCGGTTCCAGCCAAATCGTGATTCGCCGTTGCGTTTTCATCGGTGCGGGTATGCGGGCGTCGCAACTCGGCGGCTCTACCGGCTTGGCCTTCTTCCGCCCGCAAGGCGCCCTCTTCGAGGCCAAGGATATCACCGTCGAGGATTGCCTCTTTGTCGGGGGAGACGCTGCGGTAAGCTTCGTCGGCCTGGATGGCGGGGCCTTCCGGCACAACACCGTTTACCGACCCAAACGTTGGGTCGCGAGAATTTTACAGGAGACCCGAGAGCCGGGCTTCGTTCCTTCACGAAACGGCCTATTCGAGAACAATTTGATCGTCTTTCGACGCGAGGAATTGGCCGACTTCGTGAACGTCGGCCCGTACACGGCGCCCGAGACGTTCCGCTTTGCCCGCAATTGGTGGTACTGCGAAGATCTTCCGATCGCCTCGCGGCCCGTGCTGCCCACGGCGGAAATCGACGGCGTGTACGGCCAAGATCCGAACCTAACGCGCCCCGGCGTCAATGTCCCCGAGGAAGGGGTAGCCGCTTTTTCACGATTTGCGCCGCGGAACGAAAAGGCGCGGGAATACGGTGTACGGCCGACCGCGGTCGCCGGTAACGGCAAGTGATTCCGACGAAAACAGTCGCTTATGCAGCCGGCAGACGCCGCACAGGCGCCGCAACCAAGGGCCTTTACGGCGGGCTTGTCTCGGCGGTTTCCCTCCGGCTCACACGTTGACGAACGCCTTCTTCTTCGCGGCGGCGTAAGCGGCTTCGATGAGTTTCATCATCCGCAGGGCGTTGGCCGGTCCGTTGATGTCCGGCGGCCGGCCCGTCAAGATGCACTCCGCGAACGCCTCGAACTCGGCCCGGTAAGGATTGATCTTGGGAAAGCGAATGGGCTGGAATCGGCGTGCCACGTCCTTGTCTTGCGCCGCGTCGTACCCGGCGTCTCCCAAGGCGAAGATGCCTTCCATCTTCCCGCCCGTGCTTTGGCCGATCGTTCCCTCCGTGAAGACCGCCCCCTGCGATCCGTAGACTTCCAGCCGGGTACGGCTCGCCTCGTCGGGAATGCACCAGAAGCAATCGATGGTGGCGTGGGTCCCACAGCGAAATTCGAGGAGGATGGTGCAGGCGTCCTCCGAGCGATAGCCGTGGACGAGATGTCCGGTCAAGACCGCCAATCGCTTGGCCGGTCCGATAAGGAATTCCAAGAGATCCAACAGGTGCGAGGCCATGTCGATCAGGGCGCCCCCGCCGCCGGTCCGCGGGTCTTGGCGCCACGCGCCGGGAATGGGCGGATACCAACAGGAAAGCTGTGCCCGCACGTAAGTCGGCTTGCCTAGTCTCCCTTCGTCCAGGAATTGCTTGAGCAGGCGATGCGCACCGTGAAACTTCATCATGTAGCCTTCCTGAAGGAAGACCTTCCTTTTGCGGCAGGCACTCACCGCGCGTTGCGCTTGCTCCAAGTTCAGCGTGAGGGGCTTCTCGCACAGGATGTGCTTGCCGGCCTCGGCCGCCGCTTCGATTTGCCGCAAGTGGCAGGTCACGGGCGAGGCGATGTACACCGCTTCGATTTCCGGATCGGCCAGCAGATCGGCTTCCGTTTCGTAGGCCTTGGCAATTCCGAGGGTCTCCGCGATCCGCCCCGCGTCCACCGGATCCATGACGGCGACGACGCGGCAGTTCTTGGCCCGGGCCAGTGCAGGGATGGTCTTGCGGAACGCGATGCCTCCGGCCCCCAACACGCCGAGTGAGATTTTTCGCGCCATGTTTTCAAACCCCGCTGCGAGGGAGATGCTGGGATCGCAACTCGCGCACCGTGCGATGCGCGCTCCGCCGGTTCAGCTATAGGCCTTGATCACCTTGACCAGGGCGGCGGCGATCTGCTCCATGTCGTCTTCCGAGTAAGTGGGATAGGCAAAGCAAGTGAACGTGTGCGACTCGTGCCACAAGGCGTTGGGCACCTCCACCTTGGAATAGTCCACCGCGGCAGGATCCGTGTACTCCTTCGATTTGAAGGGAAAACCGCTGTTGCCGAACCCCCAATGCTCTTGGTACGCGCGCTCCGTGTGGCACTGCGGCCAAAAGACCTTCCAGCAAGGGGCGCCTTCCGCGCCGGCGGCGGCCACGAACTTCGCGATGTCGCAGTTCATGTTTTCGATATCCAGGGAAAAGGCGCAGACGTACCAGCCGTTTCGCCGTTCGTCGGTATCGATCGGCAAGTACTTGACCTGCGGCAGTCCGGCCAGGGCGTCCATCAAGATGTGGGCATTGCGACGCCGCCGGGGCAGGTTCCAATCGTCGATACGGTTCAGCTCCGCCAGGCCGATCGCGGATTGAATCTCCGTCATGCGGTAGTTCCAGCCCAGGCGATTGTGGATGTACGGCAGGCGTTGCTCCAGCTCCAGCAGATTGAGCCGCTCCTTGACGTCGTATCCGTGATCGCGAAAGCTGCGGGCCTGCCACGCCCATTCCTCGTTGTCGGTGGTGACCATGCCGCCTTCACCGCCGGTGGTGAAGGTCTTGTTCTGGCAAAAGCTGCACGCCGCGATGTCGCCCAAGGTGCCGGTCTTCCTGCCCTTGTATTCTCCGCCGTAGGCTTCGGCGTTGTCTTCGATGACGAACAAGTTGTGTCTTTTGGCAAAGGCACGCACGGCGTCCATGTCGCAAACGTTGCCGTAGAGATGGACTACGATGACGGCCTTGGTGCGGGGCGTCACGAGTTTTTCGGCCGACTCCACGCTCAGGCAATGATCGTCGAGATTGACGTCGGCGAAACGAGGGACGGCCCCGGCTTGCAGCACGGCGAAGCTGGTGGCGATGAAGGTATAGCTGGGCACGATGACTTCGTCGCCGGGACCGATGCCCAGGGCAGCCAATGCCACATGCAAGGCGGCCGTACCCGAGGAAACGGCGACGGCGTAGCGGCTCCCTTGCCAGGCGGCGTAGCGCCGTTCGAACTCCATGCCGCGAGGGCCGGTCCAGTAATTGACCTTGCCCGATCGCAAGACCTCCTCGACCGAACGGATGGCCTCCTCCGAGAACTGCGGCCAGTGGGGAAGCTGATTGGTGACGGCCTTGGGGCCGCCGGCGACGGCCAGTTTTTGGTGGACGGCGGACGCGTACTTCATGCCCGATTCTCCCAACCCACGAAACCCACGCCCTAAACCCAGCGAACACGGCAACCGCGGTGCCGAGGGGGCAACTCCTCGGAAGTGCCGATGTTCTACCGCGCACGATTGCTTTCGGCAAGCGTCTCGCCCAGAATGGAATCCCGACATGGGGTGTCGAGCCGTGGAGGATCGTAAGGACTTTTCCAGAGAGGGAGATAAACCATGACGCGGCCGTTGGTGTCCAAGAGGTGGAAGCCGGTTCTGTGCTGGGTCTCGGCCCTAATATGTTGCTTGTCGGCGGGTCGCGCGTTTTCGTCGCATGCGGAGGAGACGGAGGTATGGAAGGTGGGGCTGGCCCGGGCCGACATCACCCCGGAAGGGCCGATTTGGATGGCCGGCTACGCGTCCCGAAACAAACCCTCCGAGGGAGTGCTGATGCCGCTCTATGCCCTCGCCTTGGCGTTGGAAGATGGGCAGGGTAATCGGGCGGTGATCGTCACCGCCGATGTCATCGACTTCGATGCCGCGGTGGCCGAGGCCGCGTGCAACGCCATCACCGCTAAAACCGGCCTCCCGCGAGCGCGGATCCTGCTCAACTGGTCGCATACCCACACGGGTCCCATTGTAGACTTCGCGGAACGGAACGGCTACTCGATGCCCGACGAGCAAAAGCAGATCGTCGACGCCTATACTCGGCAATTGGTAGCAAAGTACGGCGAGCTGGCCGCAGCGGCGATGGACGACCTGCGTCCGGCCAAATTGAGCTGGGGCGTGGGGGTGGCGACGTTTCCCATGAATCGCCGCGAATTCACGGATCAAGGCGTCGGCATCGGTTTCAATCCGCGAGGCTACGTCGATCGCAGCGTCCCCGTGTTGCGGATCGATCAACCGGACGGCAGCCTCCGCGCCGTGGTGTTTGGGACGGCCTGCCACAATACCACGCTGACGGGGCAGCATTACCGGATCTCGGGCGATTATGCCGGCTTCGCCCGAGCCAAGCTCGAACAGCAGCTTCCCGGCACGCAAGCGTTATTCATGATCGGTTGCGGCGCCGATGTGAATCCTCATCCGCGGGGCGAGATCGAGCACGTTAGCCAACACGGCGAGACGCTGGCCGCGGAAGTCCTGCGGGTATTGAACGGCGCGCTGCGTCCGGTGCGCGGTCCGCTGAAGACGGCCTTCGAGACGGTCGATCTGCCCTTCGCGCCCGTCCCCGGCCGAACCGAATTGGAAGCCATGACGCGCGGTCCGGAGTACATCGCCTCGAACGCCAAGCCGATGTTGCAACGAATGGATCGGAATGAGCCTAACGCCGAGAAGTACCCGGCTCCCGTCGCGGTTTGGCAATTCGGCGAGGACTTGACGCTGGTGGCGCTGCCCGGCGAGGTCGTATCGGACTACGTCCCCTTGATCGAGAACGCGATCGGACACGGTCGGCTTTGGATCGCGGGATACAGCAACGAGGTATTCGGGTACCTGCCTTCCGCCAAGGTGCTGCGTGAGGGCGGCTACGAGACCCGCGGCGTCTACGGCGTCGGCTTCTTCGCACCCGAGACGGAAATCGTGGTCGTGGACGCAGTGCGTCGCTTGGCGGAGCAAGTCGGCCGTCCGAAGCTGCCTTGAGTTCCGCCGAGCTACGACCTTTCGGTGCGTGGAAAGGGGGACTCGGGATACGACTTCCTTGACGCGAACCGCGAACTGGACGGCGAGCGCCGGCCGCCCCTTCGTGTTTGCGCTTTTTGCCGGTTGGTTCGGCTTCCACAATGTTTCATAATGAACTCATCGGACGACGCGGACCACATCCGTAAACCCGGGTCTTCTCTGCCCAAGCTATGCTTTGGCTAAGGCTTCGAAAAAGCGGGGATGTTCGATGGCTTCAGATGCTCGAAACCGCCGGGGATTCTTATTGCTACCGCGGGTTGCGGCGGCGGCTGCGGCGTTGTGCTATCTTTCGGCGACGGCCTCTCGCTCATTGGGAGAGGAAGTCGTCATGCGAGACGGCCGCGTGCTGACGGGAAAACTGGGCATCGTAACGGGCTTGGCAGATCTGCCCAAGGCCGCGGATCCGGAAGGCGGCGGCCCGATCCCCTTGATCGTATTCGTGGACGACGAATTGCGTCGGACCTTCGTGCCCAAACGGTTGATTCGGGAAATTCGCCCCGGGTCGGGCGTGGAAGTACTGGAACGCTACCACATCCCGCAACGGGTGGCGACGGCGGGAATGACCGTCAGCAGCGTGGGCTTCCCGTTGCGGGTCACGCCCTTTGATGAATTCGGGCGAAGGATCTTCACGTTGGCGACGGCCTCCGGCCGGGTGGACGTGATCCAGGGAATCACGGAGCTTACCCCTCGCTGGGTCCGCGTGCAGGGCATTACGCACGTCTGGGACATGCGGATGGCAACCACCAGCCTTCCGCGCGACGTGTTGCAGCGACTCCTTTTGGGACGCACGGATCAGGCCGACGTGGAGGCGAGAAAAAAGGCCGCCCGATTCTATATCCAAATGGAGCGTTACGAAGACGCCTTGGGCCAGTTGCAGGCGATCCTGGAGGACCCCGCCGTCTCCGCCGAGGCCAAGGCCGAGCTGCAAAGCTCCTTTCAGGTTTTGAAGCAGCTTTCAGCCCGGCGGATCTTGGAAGAACTGAAGTTTCGCCGCGCGGCGGGACAGCACCGAACCGTCCTGACGTTGCTGCAAAAGTTCCCCACCGACGGCGTGGCGGGCGACATTCTGCAAGAGGTCCGGGAAATACTGGAGGAATATCAAAAGCAAGGAGAACAGGCGGAGGGGTTGGTGGCCCGGCTCCGTGAACTGGTGCGGCAAATCGACGAGACCGCCCTGCGGAAAGAGGCCGGTGAAGCCGTCGAGGAAATCGCGGCGCGGCTGTCGCCGGATACGCTCCCTCGGTTGGCGGCGTTTTCGCAATTCGCGGAGGACGCGACCGTCCCCGCCGAGGAGCGCGTCGCCCTGGCGATCACGGGCTGGTATCTGGGGGCGGATCGTGCCGCGCGGCGTTTGCTTGTGGGGCTTTCGCTGCGACGGGTACGGAATCTCATCTTGGAGTATTTCGCCGCACAAGACGCACTCTCGCGCAACGACGTCTTGCAACGCGTCCTGGCGGAGGAAGGCGGTTCGCCGAACTACCTGGCCTACGTCTTGCAGGGGATGGAGCCGCCGTTGTCTCCGCCGCCTCCCCTCCCCGACAAAATCGACTTCTTCGAGATCCACCTCCCGCTGCCGGGCGAATTGCCGCCGATCAAGTACTGCGTGCAGCTCCCGCCGGAATACCATCCGTTGCGGAAATATCCGGCGATCGTGGTGTTGCACGGGGCCGAGGCCGATCCCGCCGCCGAGATCGACTGGTGGGCCGGCGAAGTGAAGGACCAAGGAACTCGCCTTGGACAGGCCGGCCGTCGCGGCTACATCGTGATCGCGCCGCAGTGGACCGCCGAACGACAGCAGACCTATCAGTACTCGCTTCGCGAACATCTGGCCGTTTTGGAATCGTTGCGGGATGCTATGAAGCGGTTTTCCATCGACAGCGACCGCGTGTACTTGGCGGGCCACTTCTTGGGCGCGGACGCCGCCTGGGACATCGGCCTGGCGCACCCGAGCCTTTGGGCGGGGGTGATTCCCATCAGCGGGCGAGCCGACCGCTTCTGCGCTTTATATTGGCAAAACGCCGCGCTGTTGCCCTTCTATGCGGTCATGGGAGAGTTCGACGGGACCATCGTGGCGGATAACGCGCGGGATTTGGATCGGTATTTGAACCGCGCTTACGACGTGACGGCCGTGGAATACCGAGGCCGAGGGCGGGACGGCTTTTCGGATGAGATCCTCCGCATTTTCGACTGGATGGAACGTTTCCGCCGTCAACCCGCGCCCGCCGAGTTCCTAGTGCGAACCGCACGGATTTGGGACAACTTCTTCTGGTACGTCCACGTCGAGGACTTTCCCCCGGCCGTGGTCATCGACCCTGCCTCGTGGCCGCCCGCCAACCCCGTGCCCATGCAGATTCGCGGCCGATTGACCCAAGCGAATACGCTCTTTGTGCAAGCGGGCGGGGGACGAACGACGGTCCGTTTGAGTCCCGATCTCGTCGACTTCGAGCGCCGCATCTCGCTTTCCGTGAACGGGCGGCAAGTCGATCCCCGAGAAATTCGGCCGAGCACGGAAACGTTGCTGGAGGACGTGCGGCAATACGGGGATCGGCAACACCCGGCCTGGGTCACGGTGGTGGTGGGCGGCAAGCGGCCCGCCCCCACGATCCGCGGCAATCGCTGATTTGGCACGACGAGGCGACGCATCCGTCCGATCGCCGCGACACTTCCAGCGGCTCATGCCGACGGGCAGGCCGAGGTCGCCCTTCCAACGAAGGCCGTCTTTACACCATGGGGAATACCGCGGCGGCGCAAAGCGCGGCGAGGAAAGCCGCGATTCCCACCACGGCGGCTTGCACCGTCCACAAGCGCAAGGCCTCCATCTCGGTCAGTCCGCTCATGCGCGCCACGACCCAGAAGCCGCTGTCGTTCATCCAGCAGAAGACCAGCGAACCGGCCCCGATCGACAAAGCCAAATACACGGGATCGCAGTGGATATGGCTTGCCAATTCGCCCGCCGGGAAGAGGGACGCGATCATGGCCGAGGTGGTGATCATCGCCACGGTGCTGGACCCCTGCGCGGTCTTCATGACGGCCGCGATGAGAAAGGCCGCGATCAGCCAAAACCGCCCGATCTCTTGCGATTCCAGCGAGAGCAAGGCGGGCAGTCGCTCGCTGATGCCGGTCTGCTGGAGCATGGCGCCGAAAGCGCCGCCGGCCGACGTGATGAGGATGATCACGCCGCCGCTCATCAGCGCCTCCTCGCACCGCTTTGCCAGTTCCGCCAAACTGAGGCCGCGCTTCCATTTCAACGTCGCCATCGCAACGAAAGCGGACAGCAGCAAGGCCGCGTTCGGGTCGCCCACCATCGTCAGGACGCGAAGCGGCGCCTGCGGGAACGATGCGGATTTGGCTAACACTTGCACCACGGTGTTCGAAGAGATGAGGATCACCGGCAGGATCACCGGCAGGATGGCGATCCCGAACGGCGGCAGGTCGGAATCGCGAGGAATGGGCAATTGCTCTTCGCCGGGATAGGGGCGCATGGGTAGGGGGTTCAACCGATCCAGGAGATTGGCCGCGAACAGCCCCACCACGGCCGCCGGAATACCCACCAGGATGCCCGCCGCAATCAGCTTGCCGATGTCCACGCCCAAGGTTTCGGCGATCACCAGGGGACCGGGGGTGGGCGGAACGAGCGTGTGCGTGATGGCCGCCCCGCCCGCAATGACCAAGATCGACTGTACGTACCGCTTCCGCGTCTGGCGGTAGAGCGATCTGGCCAGCGGCACCAATAAATAGAAGACCGTGTCGAAGAAGACGGGAATGGAGAGGACGAAGCCGCTGGTCATCAAGGCGACGGGCGCGCGGTTCTCGCCGATCAGCCGCAGGCACGTCCGTACGATGCGATCGGCGGCGCCGCTGTCCATCAAGCACTTTCCGATCACGGCCGCCAAGGCGATCACGATGCCGATTTTGCCCGCCGTGGTCCCGAAGGCTTGCCCCACGCGCGCGATCTTCATCTCCCATGCGCCGGGCGCTGCAAGGCTCACGACCACGGCGCTGATCAAGAGAGCCAAGAATGCGTTGAGCCGGGCAAAACCGATCAAGACGATGACCAGGACGATGCCCAGGGCGACGACGAAGATCGGGTCGAGCATGGCGTGATCCTTTGTCGAACTCACGGTCGGAAAGCCCGCAAGTTCCCCCATCATACCAAGCCGTCGCGACCATCGCCCACCGCCGGTATCCCTCGGGTTCATCGCCGGCGGAGGGCTGCCGCCCCGAACCCCGCTTGCAGCGACTCCGGGGCTGCCGTACGATCGCGGCGGACATTAAACTTGGGGAGTGTCTCCATGGAACCGGGACTGTGATTCGGTCCGCCGCCGGCCGAGGGACTCGCTCGGTCCTTGCCTCGCCTCGGCGGTCGGCTTTCGCCCGAAGAAGGAGTTCGCCATGCCCGAACCGCTTGCTTGCGTAAAACGTAACGCCGTGATTACCGGTTGGGATTTCAGCACGGGAGGGGTGAAGTGCTTGGCCTTCGATGTGGAAGGCCGGGTCTTGGCGGAAATCCGCTTGCCTACGGACATCTGGTTCGGCGAATCCCCTGCCGACGGCATCCGCGAGTTGAACGTGATGCAACTGGAGGGGCAGGCCTACGCTTCCGTCCGCGCGATCGCCGCGGCGCTGGATCGCATGGGCCGACTCAAGGACTGGGCGGCGGGCGGGATTTCGGCCACCCACCACACGGCCGGCCGAATCGACGCGCAAGCCGTGCCGATCCGCCGCGCCATTTGCTGGAATGACGCCACGCTCGCGGAGTATCACGCCCGAGGACTGGCGCGGCTGGGCGGGCAAAACCGCGTCCAGGAGTTGATCGGCGGTCCCTGGGCCATTCGCTACAGCCTCAGTCATCTCGTCAAGGACGAAACGCATCTGGCGCCCGAGCTTTGGAAACGCACTTATCGCATCTTGCCCCACGGCGCCCTGGCGGCGGGTTACCTGACCGGCAATTTCGACGTGTGCAGCGTCTCCGTGGCGGCCTCCACCGGAATCATGGACCTCCGCTCCAAGCGCTGGCGCCGCGAGATGTTGGATGCCCTGGAAAGCGAAGAGTTCCGCCGCTTGGCGTGGAAGCAATTGCCTCGCATCATCGATCAATACCAACCGGTCGGCATGTTGCGGGAAAGCGCGGCCCTCCAAGCCGGACTGACGGGCAAGAAACGGCCTTGGATTTTCCCCACCTCCGACGATCAGCAGGCGGGTTTGGTGGGCGGCGGCGCCGTCGATGCCGGCCAAGTCGCCGTCATCCTCGGCAATTCCGCGGTCGTTAACAGCTCGTCCAAGGATCGCCCCCAGCGCGGCCGGCTCGATGTCATGCGACTCAATTGGGGGCCGTATCTTTGGATGCGCTGTTACAACAACGGCGCCCAGTTCTTGGATCAAGTCGTGGGGGCCGCTCCGGATTGGGCGACCTTGGAGAGTCAAGCCCGGCAGGTTCCGCCCGGCTGCAACGGCACGGGCGTCATGCCCTTCGTTTTACCCGAGCCTTCCCTGGGCATCGACCGGCAGCAAACCGGCCTGCGTTGGTACCCGGAAGAACCGAGGGAACCGGGCGTGCGCTATCGCGCCGCCCTGGAAGCCTTGGCCTACCTCATCGCCATGGCGGTTGCGGAACACGAAGAGGCCGGGCAAAAGATCACCCGCATCACGGTCTCCGGCGGTATCGCCCGTAGCGACCTGATGTGCGAAATCCTGGCGACCGTCCTGGACCGACCGCTGTTACGGTTGGAATCAGAGGAAGGTCCCGCCCTGGGGGCCGCCGTCACCGCTTTGGCCGCCTTGGAGTCGAATCTCCGCAAGCAGAAGGGGATCGCCAAGAAGTTCACGGTCGCGGATGCCGCGCAGGCCATGGTTCGATTCCGCGGTACCGTGGCCGGCTGCGCGGATTGGGCGGAACCCTATCGCTTGGGACTGAAGCAGTTCCGCGAGATTTTGGGACGCCTTCAAGCCGGCCGACCGTTGCGGTAAGGTGCTTGCACACCGCCGAGGGATGAGCAAAACCGCTGATAAGCAAAACCGCTGCGGGGGCTGGACGGTCTTCGGGCGTACCTTGACGCGCCTTGCCCTTTGCAGCAACCTCAGGGCGCGGCGGGATCGGGCAAACTCAAGCAATAGAGATCACCTTCTTCGGTCGCGGCAAAGATGCGTCGACCGACGACCGCCACCGATGCCGAGACGGCACCTCCCAAGTCCAATTCCCATTTCAGAGAACCGTCT
Organism: Thermogutta hypogea; assembly: GCF_055386265.1. Lineage (NCBI taxonomy): Bacteria > Pseudomonadati > Planctomycetota > Planctomycetia > Pirellulales > Thermoguttaceae > Thermogutta > Thermogutta hypogea. The sequence goes on along the minus strand of NZ_AP042425.1, from coordinate 4,644,041 downwards.
TGCAGTCCCAGGCCGTACAGTCGGCCGTCCAGGGAGCCGACCACGACCACGGCGTGGGTGAGGTCGCCGTTTTCGGGGACCACGATGACGGGCGAGGCGTCCACGTAGCGCTTCGCGGCGAACTTCCACACCGTTTCGCCGGTCGTCGCATGGAAGCAGTAAATTTGTCGGTCGCGGCAACCCACCACCACGTACGAACCGTATGCCGCGGCGGAGGAGCGGAAGGCGTCGGCGGGTTTTTCCGAGGGAAATTGCCAGAGCCGTCGCCCGCTCTCCCAATCGATGCCGAAAAAGAAACCGCTTTCGGTGCCCACGTACAATGCTCCGCCCAGCACCGCGGGGGTGCAACCCGTCGGGCCGTCGAGGTCGCAAGCACTTCGCTCCTTGCCGGTTTGCAGCTCCACCGAGTGCAAATTTCCGTCGCAGCCGGCCACGAACGTGCGGTCCTCCACGACGGGCGGTTGGCATCGGATTTGGTCGGGTAAAGCGGTCTTCCAAACCGGCGCTCCGCTTTCCGCGTCGAGACAGTAGAGGTTCATATCTTGGGAGCCGAAGAGGATGCGGGCGCGACCGTCGGCCGCGAAGACGTTGGCCGCGTTGTCGATGGTGCCCCCCGCCTCGAATTGCCAGAGCGGCTTGCCATCCTCGGCATTCCACGCGAAGAACTTCCCGTCCACGTCGCCCACATACACGCCTCCTGCGTGCACGGCGGCCGTCGCCAGGAATCCGCCGCCGATGTCGTGCTTCCAGCGCAACTGACCGCTGCTCACGTCCACCGCGTAGAACGTACCGCTGTTTCCGCCCAGGTACACCATGTCTTCGGCGGCGACGGGCGAGGCCGTGAAGCCGTCCTTTTCCGCCGAATAGACCCATTCGATTTGCGGCAAGCGTTCCGCTTTTGCGACGGCGACGCCGGAGCACGCCGGCGTACCGCGAAACAGCGGCCAAGCGTCGGCGGGGGCGGTCTCGCAGGCGACACGGCTTCGTGCCTCACGCTCGGGCGAGCGTTCCGAATCGGGAGCGGCCCGCGACTTCGCATCCGGCGCGGCCGCCGTTGATCGCGCGTTCGGCGGCTCGGGATCGCTCGGCCGGTCGGGCGGAACGCGGGATTCCGTCGGCGGTTGCTCCTCGGCGGATGGGCGGCCCGAAAAACAGAACAGAAACCGCCGCGTGCGAATGAATAGGTCACCGTCGGCAAAGGCGGGAGTAGCGAGACAGGCGTCCCCCAAGCGGTTTTCGGCCAGCACCTCCCAACGGTCGTCCGCGCGGACCACGAACACCGTTCCTTGTTCATTCACGGCATAGAGCCTGCCGTCCGCCGCCGTGAGCGATGCGGTGAACGCCCCGGAGAGATTGCCCGACCAAATCGTCCGGCCCGTTCCCGGGTCATAACATGTCAGACGCTTCAGATCGGACAGGACGTAAAGGCGATTACGATAGATGAGGCCTGAGGGAATGTAGGGGCCGCCGCGGGGGAGTTTCCAGAGCAAATCGGCCTCTGTGAGTCGGCCGTCGCGTCCCAAAGGCACCGCGAAGATAGGCCCGTTGCGACCGCTCATGCTGAAGGCCGTTTCTCCCGCCGCGACCGCCATGGGAGTCACCAGCGTTTCCAAGCCGTCGATGCGCCACCGCTCTTTTCCCGTGCGGGGATCGTACGCGGTGAGGTAGGCGGTGCCGTCCACCTGGCCGCCGTTGACCAACAACTCATCGCGGCCGCCGGAGGCGATCGCCGAGCGAACAATCAACGGCGTGGTCCAACCGCCGGTGCTTTGACGAGGCGTTCGCCAGACTTCCTCGCCGTCGGTCTTACGGAGGGCGACGAGGAAGGAATCACGATCGCGATCACACAATTGAATGACCCAATCGCCGAAGAGGACGGGACTGGAAGCGACGCCGTAAATGTGCTCTTGCGGTCCCAGATCGCGCTGCCAAACGAGCTCGCCGTCGACATCGTAGCAGAACAGCCCGGCCGAACCGAAGAACGCGAATATATGTCGGCCGTCCGTCGCGGGAGTCGCCGACGCGTAACCGTTCTTCGGATGTGTTTTACTTTGAGCGGCGGCCGCCTTCTGCTGCCATAAAAGGCGCCCGGTGTGCCGGTCCCAGGCTCCTAGGTAGAGGTCGGGAGAACGGCGGTCCCCTGCCTGCCACGTCAGGAACAGGCGGTCGCCCCAAATGACCGGCGAACTGTTGCCGCTGCCGGGAAGCTCGGCCTTCCAACGCAAGCCGGCGTCGGGGCCGAAACGAACGGGAGGCGAGCCGCCGGGCGCTACGCCTTGTGCCGAAAGGCCGCGAAAGCCGGGCCAACGGTCGAGATCCCGGCCCGTCTCCAGCGGGTCCCGCGCGAGGGCCGGCCATGGAGCGGCCTGCGGTGAGACCACGGCTCGACGACATCCCACGCACCAAAGAAGGCCGCCGCCGAACCACAAAAGCAGCAAAAGGGTAAAGAACCGAGACGGGGCGACTCGGGGCAGGCGACGCTCGGCAGCGGAACCGCTTAAAGCCTCCGGTCGGCCTCGGCACGCTCCGGTTAACCCGACGATAAAGCACAGACATGAGGCCGGAGTGCCAACCACGTGTCCTCTCCCTTCCTGGGAGGTTCCGTCCGTCGCCGCAACGTCACACTTCGACCGCCGATCGTCCGCCTGATAAATTCACCCCGAATTGTGCGACCGATTCAGGGAGAATTGTTGGACGAATTGGCCGGGCTAGGCGGACTGCTGAGTTGCGAGAGGACCTGCAAGATCCCGTTCAGGTGCGCCATCCGCGGACCGAAGCGATCCACGAACTCGGTGAACATGAACTCCCCGTCCAGCAGGTTATCGAAGTTGTTGTTGACTTCTTCGGTCAGCTGATGCAAAAACTCCGTTTGCACGCGAGACAAGCATTCGGCAGCCTCGCGACACTTCTTGGCCAGGTGCGGATTCGCCTGCCGCCACTGTCCCAATTCGACCGCCCGTTGACGTTGGGCGTTTCCGACCTGCGTGGTCAACTCTTCCAAGATTTTCGTCTGGCGCTGCTGGACCATCAGAATCTGTCGCAACAAAAGCGCGATCTCAGCAAGTCCTGCGGTCTGCGGCGTGGGTGATGCTGCGGCTTGGGTCACGTCGATTTGCGTAAAAAAGGGGGGTTTCATGGATTGGCTTTCGTTCATCGGCGTGCTTCCTCCACGAGGTTATTACAACCAGTATAAACAGGCGCGTCGAGAAAAGTCGAGCGTCGAGCGCGAAACTTGAGTCAATCTTTTCCCGTTCCGCCGAATCTTCACCACCCCGCGCCGTTACAACCGCTACAGATTCGACTTTGCCGACGACCGCTACCGCCATAAAGTCCCGCGTCATTGGAACCGATACAGTGGGAAGCCTCGGAGGAGGGACCTACCGCGCCCCGCCTCCCCGCTCTGCCGTTCGACCGGACTTTGCTATCTCTCGATTCCGCAACACGTGAGCCCTCATGAGCGAAAAGACACGTAGCAAAGGGGGGCGTTCCGCCCTATCCTTGGGTTTCCTGTCCGTATTGTCTCCCTCCGAGGTCGGGTTCGTGGGAGGCTACCTGATCCTCAATGGGGTCGGTCGCCCGTTGGAGTTCCACTGCACAACCCCCGTCAAGGCGACTCGGGCACAGGAGATCTTGTACGGAAATTCACTCAAGCCGTACCTGTTTGCCGAGCAGATCGCCCCGGCCCTGGTCGCCAAAGCCAAGACCCCGGTAGCGTTGATTTGCGTGGATCGCTGGGAGTTGCTGGATTTCGCGGATCATGCGGGGACGCCGGTGGCGGCGGTCCTGCTTGATGCCGGCACGCCGCCCGCCGCTCCGCACTTTTCCATGACCGACCGCGGCCATTCAGCGGAGCCTATCCAACCGGCAAAGGAAAGCGCGACCCGCGTGGAAGACGTCGCTCGCTTTCCCAATGGAGCCTCGCAGGCTTGGGACACCGGAAATGCGGCGTTGCTGGTCAGCGGTTCCTCAGCATCGCCCGCGCCCGCCGCCACGCTGGTCTCGCCCGACCACGCAGCCATCACGCTTTCCGAGACGAGCCGAGGCACCATGCACGGCCGGTACACGGCGAACGGACTGGAGTGTTGGCAGGGACGATTCGGCCGCACCCGGCTGGTCTGCGCGGCGTCCCACGCGCCGGCAGTCGCCCGACTCCTCGCCGATTGGGCGCCCTGGACCGACGCCTTAGACCTTTCGGAGCCGTTTGAACGGATTCGCGCGGCGATCGATGAGGCCTTGCGTCGGGGGTGAAAACATGTTTTGGTCGGGATTGTTGTTTGGAAAGCACCGTTCCGGCGGTGACCGGCCCGCGACCTCCGCCGCGAAGGAAGACCCGGCAGCCGGCACGGATCAGCGGATCAGTGCGGCCCGCGATCCTGCCCTCGCATGCCTCGCCTCCGTGCAATCCGCGGACTTGGGCGTCCGAGTCGAAGTCTTGCCGACAGGTTGGAACGCCGCGCTCCAACGCGGTTTTTCCGTCGAAGTCCGACCCTGGAAGGAGTCTCTTCCGCGGCCCAGAGTTGTGACGCTGGGCGTTCCTCGGGTCGCCGTCACCGTGAGGAGTTTTTTCTTCGACCAAACCGCCCCGATGCGGCCGGAATCAGCTCCGACCGACGCTCCGGCGGCGAACGGCTCTTCTCCCGTTTGGAACTCCTTATTGCAGCGAATCGCGGAGGGCAAGCGGCATCGCATTGCTCCGCCCCAGGACCTGATCAAACTGGAGGATCGGCTGCAATGCCTCCTGCAACCTTCGCTGGAAACGCTCCTGATCGAGCGGAACTTGGAGTTTCCCTTCGCCCCGTTTCCTTATCAATTGGAAGGCGTCGCCTTCTTGTATCCGCGGCACTCGGCGATCCTGGCCGACGAAATGGGGCTGGGAAAAACGATGCAGGCCATCACGGCGGTCCGATTGTTGGTTCGCAGCGGCGAGGCGCGATCCGTATTGCTGGTCTGCCCCAAGCCGCTGGTGACCAATTGGAAGCGAGAGTTCGAACAATGGGCCCCCGAAATCCCCGTGCTGGTGATTGAAGGCGATCAGAACCGGCGACGCTGGCAGTGGGAGTCCGCTCCCTTCCCGGTCAAGATCGCCAACTACGAGCTCTTGCCGCGCGATCGAGAGATTCTGGAAGCCGCGGGCCGCGACGGCAGACCTCGGGTGGCGTTCGATCTGGTCGTGCTCGACGAATCCCAGCGAATCAAGAACCGTGCAGGCGCCACAAGTCAAGCGGTGCGCGCCATCACGCGGCGGCGGAGCTGGGCCTTGACCGGCACGCCCGTCGAAAACAGCACGGAAGACCTGGTCGGCATTTTCGAGTTCCTCTCGCCGGGATTCCTCTCGCCTGACATGAAACCCTCGCGGATGGGGCACACCATCGCGGACTTCGTGCTCCGCCGCACCAAGGATCAGGTCTTGACCGATCTGCCTCCGAAACTGGTTCGCGACGCGGAAGTGGAATTGTCGCCGGAACAGCGCGAGACCTACCGCTTGGCGGAGAGCGAGGGCATTCTGCGGCTGACCGAGATGGGTGACGCCGCCGCCATCCAGCACGTGTTCGAGTTGGTGCTGCGGCTTAAGCAGATCTGCAATTTCGATCCGGCGACCGGGGCCAGCGTGAAGATGGAGCGATTGGAAGCGGACCTCGAGGAAATCGCCGACAGCGGGCGAAAGGCGATCGTGTTCAGCCAATGGGTGTCGACGCTGGAGGAGATTGCCCGGCGTCTGGAACGGTTTCACCCCTTGTTGTTCCACGGCAAGATCCCCTCCGCGCGCCGAGACGAAGTGATTCGCCGATTCCGCGACGACCCGCGGCACGTGGTGCTGTTGATGAGCTACGGGGCGGGCAGCGTGGGGTTGAATCTGCAATTCGCCGGATACGTCTTCCTCTTCGACCGCTGGTGGAACCCTGCCGTGGAGGATCAGGCGATCAATCGGGCACATCGCATCGGCGCCGGCGGCCCGGTAACCGTCACTCGATTCTTGGCCGTCGATACCATCGAGCAGCGAATCAACGCCGTTTTGGAAGAGAAGCGGCGACTTTTCGAGACCATCTTCTCGCGCGTCGGCGGGCCGCGCAAACTGGCCCTTACCCAGGAGGAAATCTTCGGCCTGTTCAACCTCCGCTGTCCGGCTCCGACGGCGTCCTCATCGGGAAGCTCCAGCCGCGCCGCGTGAAAAACCGCCACGCCATCCCGGTTGACCGTTGCGACCGGCCCCAAGGGTCCGCCGCAACTTGAAACGCAGCGCGGGCATCGTCGGCAGCACGCATTCTTCTTTGCCGACGATCATCCGGCTACTTGGAACGGACGGCCCAGGGGGGCGCGGAACGCCGGGCTGTGCGGAGCGCGAGCTGCGAGCCGGCCCGGCTGCCTCCCACCCGTTCCCGTTCGTCGGTTTGCCACGCCGGCAGATCGGATGCGCAGCGGAAGCTGATTTCTCATCAACTTCGTCGGGCGCGAAACATGCCTTCGCGGCCCGCCGAACAACGTCAACCGGAGGCCTGGCCTACCCGGACTTTCCGGAAAACTCTTGAGGGTAATTGACACGGCCCGGCCCGTCAACAAAACTCGGCTTTGACAGGTTACCGCCGTCGGGGTCCGGTAGCTGCGACAAACCCTCTCGCCCCCGTGAACAGTCACCCCCGGATTTTCACCGAGTATGTCACGAGGTAACACCATGCGAAACGCTTTTGTCATCGCGGCGGCGGTCTGGACCATAGTCGCAGGCTACAACGCATTCCGCGGCGGGTGTCGCGCGGTCTACGCCGACAGCGACGGAGTCATGCCGCCGACTTTGCCGGAGCAAGACAAGGAAGCGGTCCTCGCATTTCAAGATGCGGTTTACGACGCCACGCAGAAGCAGGCGCGGTATCTTTTAAGCTTGGTCCATCCGTGGCAGGAGGACGCCGCTTTGTTGCTGACGACCGACAGCAAGAGCGCTGAACATTGGATTCGCCCCAACACCGGAACCGTCGAGGGTTTGGCGTTTCTGTACCGCTTCGGTCCCTACGATCCGAATATCGTCGGTGCGACCCGAAGAGAGCTTTTGCCGACCATCCTGGGAATGATGCGCTACCTGGTCGCCACGCACGTGACGGGAGATCGCGTGACCGGCGACGGTCGGCCGTGGGGGGATGCTTGGCAGTCGGCCCACTGGGCCCAAATGCTGGGTCGGGCGGGCTGGTGGATTTGGGATGATTTGCCGGATGATCTGCGGCATGGAATCCGTCGTGTGGTGGCGCACGAGGCGGCGCGGTTCGTCGATGCCGTACCGCCGCATCAAATCCAATACGACACGAAGGCCGAAGAGAACGCTTGGAACAGCCAGATCTTCTCGGTGGCCGTTCTCTTGATGCCGGAAGATCCCCGGCGCGAAGCTTGGGAAAAGGCGTTTCAGCGGTGGGTGATCAGCTCGTTCTTGCGCCCTGCCGACGAAAACTCGGACCGCGTCGTGGACGGCCGCCGAGTTTCGGAGCAGTTCACGGGCGCCAACGTCTACGACGACTTCACGTTAGAAAACCACGGCATGGTCCATCCCGACTACATGCAGACCTTCGGCCTTTCGCTGGGATGCGCACTGGATTTCCGAATGACCGGCCGCGAGCCGCCCGAGGCGCTCTTGTACAACGTACCGGGCATTTACGAGAACCTGAAATGGTTCGTGCTGCCGGACGGCGGATTCGTCTATCCGTCCGGGCAAGATTGGCGATTGTTCCGCAACGCGGATTGGCTGGGCAGCCACGTTTTGATGGCGGTCTTCGGACGCGACCCGGAAGCCTGGACGCTTGCCCGGCGGTCTTTGGAGGTGCTCCGCCGCATGCAGGCGCGCAACGCTACCGGCGCCGTGTATCAACCCCAAGAGTTCTTCTTCCCTTCCACGCAATCGGACCTATTGCGATCCTTGGCTCACACTTGGCTGGTGCTGCATTATGCCGAGGATGTGCGAGGCTCATGGTCGGACCGCGTGGGGGTCCGCCGACTGGATTCCGGCCGGATCATCTTGAATCGCACCCCGACCGCCGTCCACACCATCAGTTGGGGTGCCGTGGTCATGGCCCAATGCGTCGCCAATCGCTTGGATCGCGTCGTATCGCCGGACCAACGGAACGGCATCGGTCACATCCGCGTGGAAAGCTCACCCAAGGCCCTGCCCATCAAGTTGATGGACGCCGCCGTGAAGGAAACGGACGGCGGCTTCGATGCGACGTTGGTCGTGGAGCACGGTCCCGGCGTCGTCCGAGCGGACCTGCGCTATATCTCGCATGCCGACGGTCGGTTTGCCATTTCCGAGCGTCTGACGGCCCTTCAAGATGTCACCACGACCGAGATCACCACCGGCCTGATCGGTATCTTGAACAATCCCGCCTGGATCTACGAAACGGGCCGACGTCGCGTGACGGTCGACGGCATCACGACCTTGGCCGAAGCCCTCGGCGGTAAGAGGATCGATGCGGCGGGCGGCCGGATGATCGATATCGACGGCGTGCTGCGCGTCACAGCCCATCGCCCGCTTTCGGCTTGCTATCTGGGCGCGGAGGACTACGAGCGAGCGCGCGTCACGGACCGCCTTTACCTGAACCGTATCGCGGAACGCCGGGATTGGAAGAAAGGCGAAATCATTTCCGAATACGATGCGGTGATCGAGGTGATTCCGCAGGATGATGCGCGTGCGAAACCATAGACGCGTCCACGGGGCGGATACGGCCGCGCTGCGTTATCGAGATCGATCTCTCGTCACCGCCGGCGGAAGAGCCGCTCGCGGCTTGCTATCTTTTGAGAAGCACGGTTGCGGATCAGCTACCCGGCCAGGATTCGAACCTGGAATTAGGGAGCCAAAGTCCCTTGTGTTACCGTTACACCACCGGGTATCAGCTCATTGAGGAAGCTCGAGCCTGGCGAGCGTCCCTCCAAGCCTTTATCTATATTTAACGCACCGTCTCAACGGCGACAAGTCCGGTGGAGAGAATCCACCTGCGGTCTCGGCGGCGTTTTACGCCGCGGGAAGACCGTGACGAAATGCCCCTGGTGACAAAAAAAGAAGCGGCCCGATCATTCGACCGAGCCGCATTCCTTGGACCAGGCCCTTTGCCGAGTTCGGCAGAAGGCCGATTTCGATCAAACCGCGTCAGATCGTGCGGCTATCCGAGGGGCTGGGGGCCGCTTGCGCCGGCTTGACGTCGGCTGGGGCGGCTTCCGCTCCCGGCGCTGCACAGGCATCGCAGGCCGGCTCGCAAGCGCGTTGCACTTTCACCGGGCAGCACACGCGAACCGGAACCATCTCGCACACCACGCGGGGCACGCAGCGGGTGACCGTGTACGGCACCTGCTTCTTCACCCAGCACACGTCGTACACCGTCTTGGTGCAGGTGACGGGCTTCATCACGCGGCAGGGTACCGTCTTCACGCAGGTGGTGGGCACCAGCTTGCAGACCTGGTAGGCTTGGGTCTTCGTCCGCTGCTCACGCACCCACTTGCAGACCTTGTACGTGCAGGTCTTCACCCGTTGCTCCGGTACCATCTTGCACACCTGATAGGTGCAGGTCCGTTGCTCCGGTACCCACTTCCGCACCTTGTAGGTGCAGGTCTTCACCCGCTGCTCCGGTACCATCTTGCACACGGTGTACGTGCAGGTCTTCACCCGACGCTCCGGTACCATCTTGCACACGGTGTACGTGCAGGTCCGCTGCTCACGCACCCACTTGCAGACCTTGTACGTGCAGGTCTTCACCCGTTGCTCCGGTACCATCTTGCACACCTGATAGGTGCAGGTCCGTTGCTCCGGAACCCACTTCCGCACCTTGTAGGTGCAGGTCTTCACCCGCTGCTCCGGCACCATCTTGCAGACGGTATACGTGCAGGTCTTCACCCGACGCTCCGGAACCATCTTGCACACGGTGTACGTGCAAGTCCGCTGCTCGGGCACCCACTTGCAGACCTTGTACGTGCAGGTCTTCACCCGTTGCTCCGGTACCATCTTGCACACCTGATAGGTGCAGGTCCGTTGCTCCGGTACCCACTTCCGCACCTTGTAGGTGCAGGTCTTCACCCGCTGCTCCGGCACCATCTTGCAGACGGTATACGTGCAGGTCTTCACCCGACGCTCCGGAACCATCCTGCACACGGTGTACGTGCAGGTCCGCTGCTCGGGCACCCACTTGCAGACCTTGTACGTGCAGGTCTTCACCCGTTGCTCCGGTACCATCTTGCACACCTGATAGGTGCAGGTCCGTTGCTCCGGTACCCACTTCCGCACCTTGTAGGTGCAGGTCTTCACCCGCTGCTCCGGTACCATCTTGCAGACGGTATACGTGCAGGTCTTCACCCGACGCTCCGGTACCATCTTGCACACGGTGTACGTGCAGGTCCGCTGCTCGGGCACCCACTTGCAGACCTTGTAGCTGACGGTCTTGACGCACTTCTCGGGAACCAGCTTGCAGACGGTATAGGGAACCTTCTTCACACACGTCTCACGGACGTACTTGACGCAGGTCACCGGGCATTCCTTGACCTCGGGGACCCAAACGCGACGGCACACCTTGACCGGCGGGCACTGGACTCGGACCTGCTTCACTTGGCCCGGATCGTAGTACGCACGGCAGCTCGTGGCGTCCCATTTCCATTCGCCCGGCTCGCGGACGCACTTGGTGACCACGGGACCCGGCTTTTCCACAATCCGGGTTTCCCAGCGGCCGCCGCACACCTTGACCATTCGGGTCTCGTGCACCGGCTTGCAGACGGAGTAGGCGACCTCACGCTCGCGGGTCTCGTAGACTTTACGATACACCGTGTACGCCACCTGCTTCGTGCAGGTCTCCCACACCGGCTTCATCACCGTGTAGGTTCGCGTCCGCGTCTCGTACACCGGTTTCATCACCGTGTAGTGAACGTCGCGGGTCCGCGTCTCGTACACCGGCTTCATCACCGTGTACGGGATCTCCTTCACGCAGGTCTCCCACACCGGCTTCATCACCGTGTACGTCTTGGTCCGCGTCTCCCACACCGGCTTCATCACCGTGTACGGGATCTCCTTCACGCAGGTCTCCCACACCGGCTTGCAAACCGTGTACGTCTTGGTCCGGGTCTCGTACACCGGTTTCATCACCGTGTAGTGAACGTCGCGGGTCCGCGTCTCGTACACCGGCTTCATCACCGTGTACGGAATCTCCTTCACGCAGGTCTCCCACACCGGCTTCATCACCGTGTACGTCTTGGTCCGCGTCTCCCACACCGGCTTCATCACCGTGTACGGGATCTCCTTCACGCAGGTCTCCCACACCGGCTTCATCACCGTGTAGGTCCGCGTCCGCGTCTCATACACCGGTTTCATCACCGTGTAGTGAACGTCGCGGGTCCGCGTCTCGTACACCGGCTTCATCACCGTGTACGGGATCTCCTTCACGCAGGTCTCCCACACCGGCTTGCAGACCGTGTACGTCTTCGTCCGCGTCTCCCACACCGGCTTCATCACCGTGTACGGGATCTCCTTCACGCAGGTCTCCCACACCGGCTTGCAAACCGTGTACGTCTTGGTCCGGGTCTCGTACACCGGTTTCATCACCGTGTAGTGAACGTCGCGGGTCCGCGTCTCGTACACCGGCTTCATCACCGTGTACGGAATCTCCTTCACGCAGGTCTCCCACACCGGCTTCATCACCGTGTACGTCTTGGTCCGCGTCTCCCACACCGGCTTCATCACCGTGTACGGGATCTCCTTCACGCATGTCTCCCACACCGGCTTCATCACCGTGTAGGTGACTTGCCGGGTGCGAGTCTCATAGACCGGCTTCATTACCGTCTGTGTAACCTGACGGTATTGGGTTTCCGGAACGTATCGGGTGTAAGTAACCTGGCGGGGAGTGACCACGCGCTCGAAGCAGGTCTTGTAGCTCGTGACCTGCTGCCGTTCGAGGACGATCTTGCGGTGCGGTCGCATCACCGTATGGCATTCCTGGGTCACGCAGCCGGGATCGACCGCGCAAGCCGCAGGACGGTGACAAAGCCGAGCGGCGCCGCAATAGCCTGCGTCGGCCTTTCCCGCCGCGAAGGCAACCAGGAAGGTTGCGACTAGCGGCAGACTCCACAAGGTTCTCATTGCACGCCTCCTTCAGCGGATCGAAACTGGTAGGGCCTGGTCGAATGAGAGCGCGAAGTACCCCAACCGATACTTCGGTCGCCCTAATTCACGTGCGTTAAACGATACGAACTTCCCGTAAAGGCTTGCCTGACTTCCTGCTCTGCCCAATCCAGCTATTTCGCTGCGAAATGGCTGCATAGGGTTTCCGCGGACTTTGGGGGCTTCCTAGGTAAATATCGGAGCTTTGCGTCGATATGTTAAGTTAATCAAAAGAAGTGACGAGCGTTGGCTCCATAGATTAGGAGACGTACGACAGTATTCACAGTCAAAACGCTGGAATGGATTCTTTGGAGGAGTTCGGCACGTGATGCGCTATACAACTACCGCCCGGCCGGGCATTGCGTACCGAAGCCCATCTAACTCCCCGGTTTAGGCATGAAAGGCTTTCAGCGGCTTTCGTCGATTGGCGGAGATGAAGCACACAAAGATGATTGCCGGTTTGACGCGAGCCATCTTCTACTACCTTCTACTACCGAGGTCGCCTTCGGGAGCGTTCCCGCGGTCTTACGTGCCGGGTCGCATCCCACCGGCAACAGCCTGTGCAACGATCAACAATCCACGGCTTCGGACGCTCGCCGTCGTTTGCTTCACCCTTCCGCGCCCGCCCAGTCGTTTTCTTCAGAAGAACCGATTCGTCCGTCCGTCTTCCAAAGCGGAGGTAGGGATTTTGGATTTGCCAAGGGCTGATTTCGGTTCTACATCTTTTCTAAACGGGAGCACGAACGGCGAATCAACGCCGGCGAGGCAAGTCGAACCGGCGCCGAACCGCCGCGCCCGTTCGAGGGATCGCAGGGGCCGACTTACCGATGGTCGCGTAATCAAGAGCGGTTTCAGGCGGGCAAGACAGATTCGAGGTTGGAAGAGGTCGAAGCATGTCAACAAAGCATCGTTCCGTTCGCCGAAAGGCGTTCACGCTGATCGAGGTCTTGATTGTGGTCGTGATCATGGCCATCCTGGCGGCGGTCATCATCCCGCAATTCTCCAGCGCCACCAGCGACGCCAAACGAAGCACACTGGAGTTCAACACGCACACGCTCCGCTCGCAGATCGAGTTATACAGGGTCCATCACGGTTCCTATCCCACCATCTCCAACGGCGACCTGCCGCAATTGTGGCAGGCGACGAATGCGGCGGGCGACATCGGCACACCGGGGCCGAGCTATCCCTACGGGCCTTATTTGGCCACCGGTATCCCGGCAAACCCGTACAACAACAGTAACAGCGTGGTGGCCGTAGCAACACCGGGCCAAAGACCGACGGCCGCCGTGGCCGGCGGAGCCGGCTGGCAATACGATGAGACCACCGGCAACATCTATCCCAACAATCCCGAGTACTTTCAGTGACGGAAACGGGGAAGAGTCGCTCGGCTTGAGGGACGCGGATGCGGGCATGCCCGCGGGAAAGACGCCCGCCCCTTGAGCTGTTGATTACCGGCGGAAATCAGATCGGGGTCGGTCCCATGCAGGGATCGACCCCGAATTGTTTCCGGCTCCTCTCATGCGCTGTGGCCGTTCAACCTGTCGCAGTTCTCCGAGAAAAGCGTCATAATAGGCGCGCCCTACCCTCTGCCGGGCGGGCCACGCCGCCGAATCGGCGGCCGACTGGGCGGCGTTCAGGCACCACGTGGCGCGGAAACCCCTTCCATGACGTTGGATCGCGAAGAATACATCGAGCAGGCATACTTCTTTCGGACGCTCCGAGAACGACTCGATCAAGGGACCGCCACGCAAGACTTGCTGCGCACGATACGCCAAGAGATACTCTCCACGACCAAGCTGCCTCTGGCGATCGATTTCATGATCACCGAGCTACGGTTTACCGGCGGATTTGCGTCGGCGATGGCGAGGCTGAGCCACTACTTCACGCCGTTTCAGGCCTTCGTCGTCGGAGAGGCCGAGAGGGAGCAGGGCCGGTTCGATTTTCGTACTGCCCTGGAAATTCTGGAAAAGGAAGCCGACTATCGCGCCAAGCCGGGCACCGTTCAGGGCATTTTCCTGTATCAGTTCGAGACCTTGTGCCGCAACCGCTTGGGCTACGACAAGGGCTTGGAAGCGATGGCCCAGGACCCCATTTACGACGAGAACTGGCGGGAGTGGATCCTTTCGCTCCGCCGACAAATCGGGATCGTCGATCTCGCCGACATGATTTTCGTGCGGAGTGAGCATTACCGGCAAGTGACGGGCGAAGCGGAGAAATCGGTGCTGTTCGGGGAAAAGGAGGGCAAGATCGCCCTGGCCAATCGGCGGAAAGATCCCTTGTATCTTTTCGCGGCCCTGGCGCGTCACCTAGGATATCCCAGCGTGCCTCGCCCCAAGCGGGAAGAGAACCTCGTGCAAGACTTCTACACTTTGCAACGCAAGCTGGAACGGCTCGAATCGCGGATCAAGCTGCTAGAGGACGAACGCAAGGGCGGGATCGATCTCAGCCAGTTTTACGTTCGCCCCGATGAAAACAACACCAAGTAACTAATGTTTACATGCACCGTCAATTTTGTCTGATATTTTCGCTTGCCTCCCATGGTGAATTCGCTAGACTGATGATAGCAATCATCGACCTTTAGGTAATAGGTGTGCTTTCGTATCTCGAGTATAAGGCGGATCCGGGCGATTCGTGTTGCAGCCGATGCTTCGGAGAACCGTTCGGGGCGTCGCCCAATCCGACATTTCCGGTGATGTATGAGCACCAGGGGAGTTTTGTTCGCGCAGGCGTGACCGGTGCGAAAAAAGCCGCTCGGGTCGACCCGATCAAGGGCGTGAAATTGCAAAGCGATCACCGTTTTCCGAAAGCCGACGGACGATGAGCCTGTTGGAAAACTTGAGCGTCGAAACCGTGGCGAGGCTGGAGACGGCTCCGGCGGTTTCGGTGACGCCCGACATGGCGCTGACGCGCGTGTTGGAGGTCATGCGCGACTACCGCGTGAACGCCGTCACGCTGGAGGAGTCGGGGCGGATCGTCGGCATCTTCACGGAACGTGATGCCCTGCGGGCCATGGCCGCCGGCGAAGATGGCGAGACGCCCATCCGCCGTCTGGCTTCACCTTGCCCCCTTGTGGTCACGAAGCGGGAGCCGATCGCATACGCCATTTCCAAGATGTCGGCCAACGGTTACCGCCACCTACCCTTGGCCGATGACGACGGTCGCGTGATCGGCATGGTGGACGTCATGTCCATCATCGGCTGGCTGGTCGATCATTTTCCTCAAGCAGTCTACAATTTGCCCCCAACGTCGGAGACGCTGCGGGAACGAGAGGGGCCGTGAACGCGAGGTTGTGAATCCATGAACTCTTTTAGCCCGATCCGTGCGTCGTCGCAGGAAAACACCGTCCTGATGCGGGAAAGGGAAGAAGTCGTGCAACAGCAAACGGGCGTATCCTCATCCGTTAAGGCCGCCGTGGAATTGCGAGAGGCGACGGTACGGTTCGCGGGGGATTCGGGCGACGGCATGCAATTGGCCGGTACGCAGTTCACCACGGCCTCCGCAGCGGCTGGAAACGACGTGGTCACGCTGCCCGATTATCCTGCCGAGATTCGCGCCCCGCGCGGCACTAAGGCCGGCGTGAGCGGCTTCCAGGTCCATTTTGCCGGGCGACGGATTTACACGCCGGGTGATAAGATCGACGCCCTGGTCGCCATGAATCCGGCCGCTTTGGCGACGAACTTGGGCGACTTGACCCGCGGCGGGCTGTTGATCGTCGACAGCAACAGCTTCGTGAAGCGCGAGTGGGAAAAGGCCGGCTATACTGCCAACCCGCTGGATGACCCGGCCCTTTCCCAATATCGAGTCATCCCGGTGGACATTACCGAGCTGACGCGGGCGGCCGTGAAGGACTTGGGCCTATCCACCAAGGAGGCCGATCGCTGCCGCAATTTCTTCGCCATGGGGCTGGTTTACTGGATTTTCGATCGGCCCTTGGATCCCACCCTCCGTTTCATTGCGGCCAAGTTCGGCAAACGGCCGGCCGTGGCGGAGGCCAACCGCCGCGTGTTGATGGCCGGCTATCACTACGGTGAGACGACGGAGGCCATCCATCAGCGATACGTGGTCCGACCGGCCAAGCTTCCGCCGGGGACGTATCGCAGCCTCAGCGGCAATCAAGCCTTGGCTTGGGGTTTGATGGCGGCTTCACGCCTCAGCAACTGCGAACTGGTTTACGCCGGTTACCCCATCACACCGGCCAGCGACATCTTGCACGAGTTGGCGATGCGATGGGAATTCGGCGTAAAGACCTTCCAGGCTGAGGACGAGATCTGCGCGATCGCCGCAGTCATCGGAGCCGCTTTCGGGGGAAAGATGGGCGTGACGGCGAGCAGCGGGCCGGGAATCTCGCTGAAGGCCGAAGGGCTGGGCTTGGCCGTCATGCTGGAATTGCCCCTGATTGTCGTCAACGTGCAGCGCGGCGGCCCGAGCACGGGCTTGCCGACGAAGACGGAGCAATCGGATCTGCTACAGGCGCTGTTCGGGCGGCACGGCGAGTGCCCCATTCCCGTCTTGGCCGCCCAAAGCCCCGCCGACAATTTCGAGATCGCCATCGAGGCCTGGCGGATCGCCGTCCGCTATATGACGCCCGTCATGATCCTCAGTGACGGGTACTTGGCGAACGGTGCGGAGCCGTGGCGGATTCGCGATCTCTCGGAGTATGAACCGATCCCGATCCGACACCCCGGTCCCGAGACACAAGATTTCTTGCCCTACAGCCGCGACGAGCGGTTGGCCCGGCCTTGGGCCGTCCCCGGTACCCCTAACCTCATGCACCGTATCGGCGGCCTGGAAAAGCAGGCCGATACCGGTGCCGTCAGTTACGATGGGGCCAATCACCAAAAGATGGTTCAACTGCGGGCCCAAAAGGTGGCGGGAATTTCCAAGGAATATCCGCCGCAGCCCGTCATCGGCCCGGAGTGCGGTAAGGTGCTGTTCGTCTCGTGGGGCGGCACCTTCGGCGCGGTGCGATCGGCGGTGCAGGAACTCCTAGAAACGGGCTACGAAGTCGCTCACACACACCTGCGCTACTTGAACCCGCTCCCCGACGATTTGGGAGACATCCTATCGCGGTACGAACGGATCCTGGTGCCGGAATTGAACCTGGGGCAATTGGCCATGCTGCTCCAGGCCAAGTATCTGCGGCCGGTTCGTTCCGTGAGCAAGGTAATGGGACGCCCCTTCAACGTCGAGGATTTGGTGGAGGCCGGTCGGCAGGCCGTCGAAGAGGACTGAAACGCCGCGGGCAAGCGAAAGACAAGAGTAGCATCCCCAGAAGGATTCCAGGCCATGTCCATTGACGCCTTACTTGAAACACCCCCGCTTGGGCCGAACGATTACGCCAGCAACCAAGAGGTCCGTTGGTGCCCCGGTTGCGGCGACTATGCCATTTTGGCCCAGGTGAAAAAGACCCTGGCCAATTTGGGTTTGCCCCGCGAGAAGACGGTCTTCGTCTCCGGTATCGGTTGCTCCAGCCGCTTTCCCTATTATGTCAATACGTACGGGATGCACAGCATCCACGGGCGAGCGCCCGCGATTGCCACGGGGCTGAAGATCGCCCGGCCCGACCTTTCCGTCTGGGTCATCACCGGCGACGGCGACGGGCTGAGCATCGGCACGAACCACCTGATCCATGCAATCCGGCGGAACGTGGACATCAACATCATTCTTTTCAACAATCGCATCTACGGCCTGACGAAGGGTCAGTTTTCGCCCACCACGCCGCTGGGGCATCCCACCAAAAGCAACCCGTACGGCTCGCTGGATAACCCCTTGCACGCGCTCTCCTTGGCCATCGGCTGCGAGGCCACTTTCGTCGCCCGCAGCATCGACGTGCATCAAAAGCACCTCGGCATGGTCTTGGAACGAGCGGCCGCGCACAAAGGGGCCTCCTTCGTCGAGATCTACCAAAACTGCGTCGTCTTCTACGACGGCGCTTGGGACTATGCCACCGACCGCGACTCCAAGTTCGAGACGATTCTCGAGCTGGAGCACGGCAAGCCGCTCATTTTCGGCAAGAACCGCGACAAAGGCATCCGCTTTGTCGGCATCGAACCGCAGGTCGTCTCGCTGGGCAACGGCGTCTCGGAGAGCGATTTGATCATCCACAACGAGAAGGCCGAGCAGCCCACCCTTGCGTACTTCCTCAGCCGCATGCATCATCCGGAGTTTCCGGAGCCGATCGGCGTCTTCCGCGATGTCGCGCGGCCGACGATCGACGAACTGATGGACGCCCGACAGCGCGAACTGGTCGCAAAACGAGGCGGCCCGCGCGACTTGGATCAGCTCTTCCGCGAAGGCGAGACATGGACGGTCAAGGATGACCAACCCGCTCAGCCCGCGGCATGACGGGCGGCAGCACGCTTCGGTTTCAACCCCACGGTTCGGCTCAGCGAGGACCCTTGCCTGGGGCGGTTCGGCCTGGATGCCTCGAGCAGGGGGGAATAGGACCGGGAAGATGGAACGGATTAGAAGGCTGCTCTGTACCGCTTGCGGTTTCGAAAACTTGGCCGGGGCCGAGATTTGTTTGCGTTGCGGGGTCCCTCTAGTACACGAGCAAAACTACTCCCCCCGCAGCGCCCTGGAGCGCAGCGTGCTCCACGATCGCATCGACCGCCTCCCCCTTCGCACTCCCGTGTGCGTGCTCCCCGAGACCCCCGTGCAGGAAGTCTTGAAGGCCATGGTGGCCAAGGGGACCGGTTGTGCCCTGGTCGTCGACCGACACGATGAACTGGTCGGCATTTTCACCGAGCGAGACGCCCTGATGAAAGTCAGCGAAGACCTGGCGTCGCGCGGCGCTCTTCCGGTCGCCGACTTCATGACGTCGCCCGTCCAGTGTCTCGACATCGACGATTGCCTCGCCTTCGCCGTGCATCGCATGGACGTGGGCGGCTATCGGCACATCCCGATCCGCGACAACGGTCGGTTGGTGGGGGTCATTTCCTCGCGCGAGCTGCTGCGTCACTTCACGGAAGTGCTGAAGGAAGCCTAGCCCGACGGCGCGGGCCTCGGCATTCCGCCGGCTTACCGCGCGGACGCGGCCGGCCCGGACGCCCTCGCCGTCTGGGGTCCGCTGCGCGGCGGCGACTGGGTCGTGCCCGCCAGATAATTGTCGATGGTAGCGCCCGCCCGCAACTTCTCGTAGTAGTCCGCCATCGCCAGACGCAGCTTCTTCTCTTGCAAATCCGCGGTCAGCTCCGCGCGGACTTCTTCCAACGTGACGTCGACGGGCTTGGTCTGACCGAGGCAATAGAGAATGACGTACGCCTCCGGCCCCACCTGCACGATCCCCGAGATTTCGCCCGGTTTAAGGGAAAACGCCTCTTGTTCCAGCATGGGCTGGCCGCCGTGCTTTTGAATCGGCGCGATCTCGCCCCGCAAGGCCCGAGTGGTGGCGTCCATCGAGTATTGCTCGGCCAAGTCCCCGAAGTATTCCTCGCTAGGATTGGCCCGGAGCTTTTCCCAAACTTGTTGGGCGCGACGCAGGTTGTTCAAGAGGATGGCCCGGCAGCGAACCCGCGGACCGTAATTCGCCTCGAACGCCTTCTGCAAGTCCTCCTGGCTGACGGTAACGTTGACGCCCACCAACTTTTTCAGCGCCACCGTCGGCCAAACCGCATCCAAGCGATAGACTTCCTCCGTGATGCGCTGCTGCTGCGTGATGAGTTCGATCCACTTCTCCACGTTCGGCTTTCCGTCCGGCCGGAGCGGCAGGTTTTGCCGCGCCGCCCGCTCGATCTCCGCTTGCATGTCCTCCGCGGTGACCGTGATATTGCGTTGGCGGCACGCTTGCTCCAGCAGTTTCCGGCTGATGGCGCCCTCCAGCACCTCCTCGCCGTGACGATCGATGCACATCTCGGCCAAATCGCTCAAACGAATCGCCCGGCCGTTGATCAGGGCCGCCGTGTCCGGCATACGGGCCCGCTTTTCCGGGTCGTTCCAAACATTCTCCACCCGGGCCTTTTGCTGCAATTCGCGAAAGACCTCCTGCGCCACGTCGCGGAGTCGGGCGTCCCGGGCCAATTCCTCCAGCTCGCCGCGAACGTCCTCGAACCGCACTTTCACCGCCGGAAGCCGTTCCTCGCACTTGAGAATCACGAATTGATTCCCGATCGGCAGCACGCCGGAAATCTCCCCCGGTTGAAGGCGGAAGGCCTCCGCCTCGATCTTCGGGTCGCCCACGTGCATCCGAATCGGCTGGATCAAGCCCTTCAAGCCGGCGCTCGCCGTATCCTCCGAAAAGTCCTTCGCCAATTCGCCGAACCGTTCGGGGTCTTGCACCGCTTGGCCGCGGATCTTCTCCGCCTTCTCCCGGTCGCTGACCACGATCAAGCGGGCCTTGACCGCCGGTCCGTAACGCGATTCGAACTCCTTGCGCAACTCCGCATCGGTCACGACCATCCGATCGCCCGCCAGTTTCCGCAGGGCCAACGTGGGCCAGATGATGTCTTTCTTGTATTGCTCCGGCTTGATGCCGCGCTCTTCCTTCAGCAGTTTCAGCCACGTTGCGACGGGCATGCCGAACCGCGTCGCCATCCGCTCCACCTCCGCGTTCACCTCATCTTCGGTGACCGTCAGCCCGCGCAACTGGCACTCCTGCATGATGAGGTACTTGTTGACGACGCTCTCCAACACTTCGCTGCCGTACCGCTTCAGGCATTCCTTGCCCAATTCGTCGCGGGTGATCGGCTCGTTATTGACGACAGCCACGATTCGGTTCTGCGCGGCGGGCCCGACCGGTACGCCGGTCACGGCCTCCGGCTTTTGGGCGGGAGCGGACGCCGGCGCCGAGCGGGGAGTTTGGGCGGCCGCCGCAGTCGAGGCACCCGGTTCGGCTTCCGCCGTGCCCGTCCTCCACGCCATCCGAATCCCCACGGCAAGGGCAATCACGGCCAAGACGACAGACAAAGACTTCCAGCGGTAACCGCCGACGACGATGAGACGTGGACTATCGGAATCCTTTCCACTCATGACGGTTCCTCCTGTAACCGCGCGATCGGATTGTGACGCAAGCTCGCGTGCGGGAAGGCCCTCGAGGTCAGACGGGTCGAGAGCGTCGCGAGTCGGGCGGAGTATAGTCCCGTTTCCGCCGTGCCGTCAAGGCCGAATTTTCGGGCGCCGCGGCGGGCCTTCCCCAGAGGATCGACAAGACCGCGCGCCGCCGCCTGTCCGCGCGTACCGATTGCACGGACTTGATGCCTTCCAACGGCGAGCCGCTGAAACCCGCACCGCCCATCGCCGCTCTTTCCTCTCTGCCCCGGATTGCGATGGGGATGGTGCCCTGGAACCTGTGCCGCGCGGAAGTCGTTCACCTCTCCGGAGTAGGTTCCGCCGCTAGCAAGTCTTTCACCATCGCCCGGTGACGGAGGCCGATCTCCTCGAACGGTTCGCCGAAGGCGTGGTATCCCAGACGTTCGTAGAAGGGCACGGCCGATTGGCGGGCATGGAGCACCAGGCGGCGAAAACCTTCCTGCCGGGCCAGGGCTTCGGCGGCCGCCACCAAGGCCGTGCCGATTCCTCGCCTTTGGCATTCCGGTACGACCGCCACTTGCCGCTTGCGGATTTCGCCGCCCTCCGCCGGCGTCAGGACCAGGCAGCCTACCAGGCGGCCGTCCTGAAAACAGCCGAGGTGGATTGAGCGGACATCGCTCAGCAATTCCTCCCGCGTGAACTCCAACCCCAACGGATCACGGAGCACCGCCTTGCGCAGGGCCAGCTCCGCCGCGTATGCGACGGATCCGTAACGGATGACGCGGATGGCGTGGGAGTGCGACATGGGTTGGTGAACGAGCTCGGCGGCGGTGCAGACTCCGGTCGGCGGAGCGGTCCGGCCCGAACAGCGGTGCGAGCCGCGGCATCCCTCCGCCAAACGCCGGGCCGTCCGTGATCAGGGCCGGCACGCACGGCGACATTCATAATTTGCTTACTGGAGCAGGAGAATTGCGGCCGGACCCATGATAGAATACTTCCGGTTTGCCGGACAGGTAATCGGGTCCCCAGGCGTGGGAGGTCGCAACGATGAGGCACGGTATCGTTCGGGCAGTCGCTTGGTATTATGCGGTGGTCTGCGGCATGGCCGCCGCCGTGATCCATTCGGATTGGTGCCGGGCGGAGCAGGCCGCGGCGCCAAAGCCGCTGTTGGTAGGTTTCGCGGAGCGAGACATCACTCCCGACATTGGGATGGAGCAGCCCGGCGGTTACGGCAAGTCGTACCACCGAAGCGTGCACGACCCCTGCAAGGTGCGTGCGGCGGTGCTGGACGACGGCGAGCGGCAAGTCGCCGTGGTGAGCGTGGACGCCTTGATCTTGCGTGAGCCTACGATCGCGGCGGCACGCCGGGCGATCGAACAGGGTTGTGGTCTGCCCGGCGAAAAAGTCTTGATTGCAGCCACACACTCGCATTCCTCCGGCCCGACCGGCATGGTGCTTCCCGGCGAGTTCGACGATGCCGACGAGTGGGTGCGGCACTTGGCGTATGAAGTGGCTTCTTCGGCGGACAAAGGCTACCTGGAAAAGGTAGAGACCCAAATCGCGGCGGCGGTCTGCGACGCCTTCGCCGCGCGAAAACCGATGTCCTGCGGTGTGGGCAAGGGCGTGGTGGAAGGCGTGGCCTTCAACCGCCGCTTTCGCATGAAGAACGGCCTGACTTTCACGCATCCCGGCCAAATGAACCCGGATATCGTCGAGGTCGCCGGCCCCGTCGATCCGGAGGTCATCGTGTGGGGAGCCTTCAACGAGGCCGGGACCCTGCAAGGCTGCGTGGTCAATTTCGCTTGCCATGCCACGACCAGCCCGGGAGGCATTTCGGCCAACTGGATCTATTACCTAGAGCAGGCGATCCGCGGATTTTTCGGGCCGGATGTGGTCGTGCTGTTCCTCCCCGGTTTCTGCGGCGACGTCACTCAGGTGGACAACCTGAGCCCGTATCCACGGCCGTCCGGTGAGGAATGGGCCAAGTTGGTGGGCGGCAGCGTGGGTGCGGAGAGCATCAAGGTCTTGTTGAAAATGCATCGTGGGTCGACCGCACCTATTCAAACCGTCGTGAACCGGCTGACGATTCCGCGGCGCGCTCCCCATCCCGATCGAGTGCGACAGGCCGTGGAACTGACCAAGAAAGACCCGCAGGAGGTCGGCCATACCGACTGGATTTTCGCCGTGCAAACGGTGCTGCTGGACGCCATGATGAAGAAGTCGCCGCAAGCGGAAGTGGAATTGCAGGCCGTGCAAATCGGGCCGCTGGTCATTTTGGCCAACCCGGCCGAGTACTTCTGCCGCTACGGTTTGGAGTTGAAACAGGGTTCGCCCTTCCCCTTCACCATGCCGGTGGAACTGGCGAACGGATGTGTGGGCTACGTGCCCACGGTGGACGCATTTGGTCCGGACGGCGGGGGTTACGAGACGCGGCTGACCGCGTACAGCAACCTGGAGATTACGGCGGGAGACAAAATACGCGACGGGTTGCTCGATTTGAGCCGCAAGCTGACTCCCGGCCCGGTTCCCGAGCCGCCGCGCGTGAATCCCGTGACTTCGCCTTGGACGTATGGGAACCTGGGGCCGCAATTGGAGTAGTGGGGCGTGCCGGGCGGCCGACGCCGTTTTAGCCTCTTTCCCGAAGTTCCGCCGCAAGGACCTCGGCGGCCGAAAAGCCGCTGCGGACAGCCCCTTCCATGGTGCCGGGCCAACCGGTCGCCGTCCAATCCCCGGCAACGGCCAACCCAGGTAGAAGGGTCTTTTGCGGAGGGCGTTGGGATTCCCAGTCCGGTCTTGGGCAGTAGACGGCCGCCTTTTCGCGAACCACGCGCGAGCGAAGCAGGCGGGCGCCCGCGAGCGACGGAAAAACCTCACTCAGTTCCCGCGCCGTTATCCCGGGGAGATTTGTGCTTGCCGGAAGCGCGATGGTGTGGGCGGCGCTGATGACGACCTGGCAGTACCACTCTCGACCACGCAATGTCTTTCGTTCGGCGTCACCCCGCGCGGAGGCCGGTTCCTCCTCGTCCGGACGAAATACCCACTGCGAAAGGGTATTCAGAAGCGCGGCGTTGGGCAGGGAAAACGCCGGCCGGTCAAGCCACAAATGGACGCCGATGATTTCCCCCGGTTGAGGCGCAAGCGTGAATCGGGCAGACCGTTCCGCGGCCAAGGGCGGTCCGGAACGCTCGAAAAGGCGGACACACTCACGATACGGCACGGCACAGACGACGGCGTCGCATGGTTCGGTCGTACCGTCGGAGAGGCGGAGCAACCAGCCGGAGTGCGTCGGCTCGACGGCATCCACCGGCGTGGCTCGTGAGATGCTCACGCCCGCCCCTTGCAGCCGCCCGGCTACCTCACCGTCCCAGAATCGCCGCAGTGAGAGCCGCGGCAGATGGAGTTCATAGCCGAGCCGCGACCGCATCAGGCCCTCGACGACGACCTTGCGAGCCGCGGCTAGGGACGCGCGGTCGAGCGAGTCGCTGAGGGCGCTGAGCAGCAACGGCTCCCAAAATAATCGGACGGCGGCCGGCGATTGTCCGTGCCGGGCCAGCCACGCCCCAATGGTTCCGGCCTCCGAAGTCTTCGGCAGGCGGAGCATCGCCCGCAGGATGGCGAGCCGGTCCGCTCGGCTTAGGAACGTGAGACGGAGAAAACTCGGCAGAAGGTGCAAAGGCGGTGGTAGGAGGGGAAAGGCACGCAACCGCCACGAGCGACCGCCCGAGGCCGCGAAGTAAATCTCCCTTTGGCGTCGCCAGTGCCGCCGCAGCCCCAAGCGGTCGAAGAAGCGCAGCAGTTCGGTGCAGCAGCCCAGGGCGAGGTGTTGGCAGCGGTCGATCTCGCGGCCGGTTGCGTCGTCGAGAAAGGAACCCAGCCTGCCGCCCAGGTGTTGCTTGGCTTCCAACAGGCGGACGCTGAAACCGGCTTGCGTCAGGCTCCAGGCCGCGGCCAACCCGGCGGCACCTCCGCCGATGACGGCCGTCCGCACGGCACGATGGACCGGATTTTGCGTGGCGGCATCACGAAAACTCATGGCAAGGAACGCCTAGCGGGCGGAAGTACGGCCCAGCGGACGGCCAAGGTGAGAATCCACCAGCCGGGTACCCGAATGCGTGCACGCAGAAGCTCGGTGCGGAATCGCCGGAGCCGACGAAACAAGGTCCAATACGTGGTCGTCATCAAGCCGAAGATGCGGCGTCCTCTGGGCGACAGATGGGGAAGGAGCTCGGCCCCGCGGTGATAGAAGTCGGCCGTGCGTTCCATTTGAAACTCCAGCCACCGAGCCGTCTTCGCGTTCACGATGCCCGACAGAAGGTCCTCCGGCGCCATGCCGAACCGCGCGAACTCCTCCAGCGGCAGGTAGTAGCGATCGCGGCGTGCGTCTTCGGCCAGGTCGCGAAGGATGTTGGTGAGCTGGAAAGCGATGCCGCAAGCATCGGCCTTGGCCAAGGCTTCGGCCCCGCCGGAAAATCCCCAAATATGGATGCACGCCACGCCCACCGCGGATGCCACTTTGCGGCAATAGTCCAGCGTGTGATCGAACGTCTGAAAGCGGACCGGTTGCAGGTCCATGCGCACCCCGTCGATAACGGCTTGCAGGGTCTCCCAAGGAACGCCGTAACGGCGGACGACGTCGGCCGCGGCGGGCAGGACGGCCATGCCCTCGGCCAAGAGAGGTTCCTCCGTCGGCGGCATGCCGGGAATGACGCCCTCCGCCGTCTGCAAGGCCTGAAACGCCGCCTCCCAGCCGTCCAAACGACGCAAGGCTCGGTCACCGCCGGGAGCGGCATCGGCGAGATCGTCCGTCACGCGCAAAAAGGCGTACAACGCCTCCATCGCCCGGGCACGATCCGGCGGAAGCAGGAAAAAGGCGGGGCAAAAATTGGAACGCGACCGGCGGCATACGGCCCGGCAGCGGCGGTAGCTTTCTCGCAGCCGTACATCGTGGGGCGTCATGACGCCACCTCCGGCAATCGGCCCCTCCATACGGACCAGCAGGCTTGCACCATCAGGGCAACCTTGCTCCAGCCGGAGAGCTGGGGGCGGCGATGCCAGACGTCGTAATCCACCGCCTTGACGGCATCCAGGATCGCCAACCCGCCGCGAATGAAAAGGAGTACCGGGATTCGCAAATCGCGGGGCATCATGGCGACCAAGGGTTCGCCGCCGCGGAGAAAGGCCGCAGCCTCGGCCGTAAGCCCCTCCATCATGCGGCGGAAGGCAGGATTGAACTCTCCCCGCTCCAACATACCCTCGTCGTAGCCCGCCCGAAGACGCACGCTGAGCGGAATGTAGATTCGGCCGCGGCGATAGTCTTCGGCAACATCCTGCCAGAAATTGGCCAGTTGCAGGCCCGTGCAGATCGAATCGGCGTAGCGAACTCGGGCCGGGGTATGGCAGCGCCCCAAGTACAGCACGAGGTGTCCGACGGGATTGGCGGAATAGCGGCAGTAGTTGAGCAAGGATTCCATCGTCTCGTACCGCAACACCTCCTGATCCTGCCGGAAAGCCGACAGCAGATCGAGAAAAGGGGTGATCGGTATTCGAAATTCCCGGATCGTCTCTTGCAAAGCGACCAACACGGGGTGACGCGGCCGCCCTTGATAGCAGGCCTCCAACTCGAATCGCCACCAATCCAGCAGCTCCTTGGCGACGTCGGGTCGGGAAACTTCGTCGGACAGATCGTCCGCCCAGCGACACCAAGCATAAACATTACAGAAATGCTGACGTAACCTTCGCGGCAGGAACAGCCCGGCCACGGTAAAATTCTCGTAATGCGTCCGCGTCAACCGGCGGCAGTAGCGCCGCGCCTCACGCAAGGGGACGGCGGGGCCGCTCGATCGGGGGCCGAATCGTTCCAAGTCCGCGGCGAATCGGGCTGCCTCGTTGCGATCCCATCGGGAGGCGCCGGGAGAAGAGGTCGCTGGGGGCATGCCGTCACACAAGAATAACCAGGGCCGTCGTGGAGATGGATTGCGGTACCGTCCGCAACCCCTTCATTATGACCCCTCAGTCGATTCGAGGAAACTATGCGTATTCTGCTTGCCTCGCCGCGGGGATTTTGCGCGGGAGTGAACATGGCGATCGAAACCCTGGAGGAAGCCCTCCGGCGATTTCCCCCGCCGATCTACGTCTATCACGAGATCGTCCACAATCGTTGGGTAGTATCCGAGTTCCGGGACCGGGGCGTGATCTTCGTGGACGATCTGGACGAGGTCCCGGCCGGAGCGACGCTGCTGTACTCGGCTCACGGCGTGTCGCCCGAAATCCGCCGCCGCGCCGCGGAACTGCAACTGCGTACGGTCGACGCCACCTGCCCGTTGGTGACCAAGGTCCACCGGGAAGTGCGGCGGTTTTCCGATCAGGGCTTCACCGTGCTCCTCGTGGGTCACGCCGGGCACGATGAAATCGTCGGTACCATGGGTGAGGCCCCAAACGCCATCCGTCTGGTCGAAAACGAGGAACAGGCCGAGACGGTCGAGGTGCCGGACCCGCAACGCGTGGCATATTCCACGCAGACCACACTTTCCGTGGACGACGCGGAACGCGTTGTGGCGCGTCTGCGGCGACGGTTTCCCGACCTGCAAGGCCCCGCCCGCGACGACATCTGTTACGCCACGCAGAACCGCCAAGAGGCCGTGCGCGTGCTCGCCTCTGAGACGGACCTGTTTTTGGTCGTGGGCAGCCAAAACAGCTCCAACAGCCGCCGTTTGACCGAAATCGCAGCCGCGGCGGGCATTCCCGCTTATCTCGTGGACGGACCGAAGGATTTGCACGAAGCCTGGTTCCAAGCCGATCAAACGGTGGGTATAACGGCGGGTGCCAGCGCGCCGGAGAGCCTGGTTCAAGCCTGCGTGGAATACCTTCGACAACGGTTCGACGCCGTGGTCGAGGAGCGGGTCTTGCGTGTGGAAAGCGTCCACTTCACGCTGCCGATTGAATTACGAGCCCCCCGGGAAACCGCCCCCGAAGCCTAGACGACCGGCTATCGCGCAATCAAAATGGCCCGGGCGGTGGATAGGGTTGCCTTGCTGAGCGGTTTTTCGCGTGGACGGTCACGGAACGGATGGAGGAGGGCGAACATGATCGAGTTTCTCTCCGCGATGATTTCGCTATCCCTGGGAAGGCGGGCTGCCGCGCGGCTGGCCTGCTGCGCGATGGTTCTCGCCGCGGCGGCTGCGAGCCGGACCGACGCCGCCGAATCGGCCTCATCCCCCGACGGTACCACCAGTGTTCGGGACTTCGGTGCCGTGGGCGACGGCGTTGGCGACGACACCGCCGCCGTGCAGGCGGCCGTGGATCGCGGCGGGGCGATCCTCTTTCCCCCCGGCAGATATCGCTTGACGCAAACCGTGAACGTCGATCTTGCGCAAACGGGCTGGGCATCGCTGTTGGGCCGCGGCGCGGCGCGGATCATCATGGACGGACCCGGCCCGGCCTTTCGCTTCGTCGGTTCGCACACCGGCACGGCCGACCCCGCCTCCGTCAAGCCCGAGGTCTGGGAAAAGGAACGCATGCCCTTGCTCGACGGTTTGGAAATCGTGGGCAACCACGAAGCGGCCTGCGGCCTGGAGGCCGTGCAAACCATGCAGTGGACCGTTACCCGCACCACGATCCGCGGCACGCTCCACGCCGTGCGGCTTTTCCAGCGCAACCGGAATGTGATCCTCTCGGAATGCCACTTCTACGACAATCGCGGGTGCGGGGTGCTGCTGGAGGACGTCGATCTGCATCAGATCAACGTCGTCGGCTGCCACATCAGTTACAACCGCGGCGGCGGCGTGGTAGTCCGCGGCGGATATCTGCGCAACTTGCAAATTTCCGGCTGCGACATCGAGTACAACATGGGTCCGGAAGCACCGCCCACCGCCAATGTCTTGATCGACAGCCTCCAATCCGGAATCGGTCACGCGGAGATCGCCATCGTCGGCTGCACCATTCAACACTCCGTTCGGGCGCCCGACTCGGCCAACATCCGTTTCATCGGTCGCGATTCCGCCGGGCGGTATTGGGGTAACTTGACCATCGGCGACAACGTCTTGAGCGACGTCACCCGAAACATCGAGATCATCGCCGCTCGCGGCGTCAGCATCGTGGGCAACACCTTCTGGGGTGCCGCCGAGGAGGATCTGCTCGTGGTGGATTCCCAAAACGTCGTTGTCGGAGCGAATATGTTCGACCAAAGCCCGAATTATAATCGCGAGGGCAACTACCGCGGCGGCGTGCGTTTCCACCGATCGCGGGACTGCACGCTCCAGGGATTGCACTTGGCGGACATCCTCGGTCCGGCGATCGTGCTGGAAGAGTGCGAGGGCTTGAACGTGACGGGATGCACGGTTCGAGGGTCGCAGGGACCGGCGATCGACGTGCAGGGTGTGTCGCGCAGTCGCATATCGGACTGCCTTTTGCAAGCGGCCGCCGCTCGGGAGGCGGACGGCCGCACACCGCCCGCCATCCGAGTACAAGGCAGTTCGCACCTTTTGATTCGCGGCAATATGACGGACGCCGAAATCGAGGTTTCACCGGACTCCGGCGAGGTCACGCTCGGGGACAATGTCCGCGTTCCGCCGCGCGAGCCTGCCCCGTGATCGCTCCGAAATCGCACTGGCTGCGATCAGCTTGCTAGGTCAGGGAGCGGCACGGCAATGCTGAACGGTCGGCGCGGGTGCGCCGACTGCCGTCATCCGGAGGGGCAGGCCGACGCCGAGCGGCATCGTGCGGCAAGGTCGATCGTTGGCGGTCGGTGAGCGTGCGTACTCAGCCTGTGGGGCCGGGAACGTACGTCGTGGTGGGGGGAACTACCGTCGTGGCGGGACCGCACGCGTCGCACGAAGAATCGAGCACCGGGACTTCCGTGGCGACGGGCGGGCACTCCACCACTGCCGCCGGTTGCATCGGAGCGAACAGCGCGCCCCGGCGGAACCAAGTGCAATTCTGGCAGCCCGCCGTCCCGGCGAGGATCGCCACGAGGGTGCCCAAAACCAGTAACTTCCTCATAACCCATCTCTCCTTTCCTGCAAAATCTTGACCTCAAAGGTCCGTCAGTGAACTCTACCCCACAGGTTCCGTTGTGCAAACGCAACAGTTGCCAAAACGCCGCATTTTGCCGTGTTTTCTGTGACATCCTTGCCGGTTGTAAGCTATAGTGAAACGGAACTGCCGCGTCCGACTCGCCGGTCGAGCAGCCTCCCGCCGCCGCAACGCCATTGCGTCCGATCGGCAACAACACTTTTGGGGCCCGAATGGACTCCGGACCGCCGGCCGCCGACCCGGCGGGGATGGGGATGCCGCACCGCTTGCGTCGACGGAGAGCCGGCCGCCGGCTCTTCTTATTCGTCGGGTGTTAAGGAGGACCGCATCACGCAAGGAGGGAAGTCGCCTGGGAGTTCGGGAAAAAACAGCTATGCGAAGCCACGGCTTGACCTTGCGATTCCGGTGGTTGTCTTTCCTAACGTTTTGCTTGACTGCGGTTGCGTTGCTCGGCGTAGCGAATCGCGGCGCCCGGGCGGCGAACGAAGATCGAGAGGCGGACGATCACGCGGCGTGCCAAGATGCCGTCGCACCCGAGCTATTCTGGATCGTCAGTTCGCGCGGCGTGGGTAATCCCGAGTCCGATCCGGCCGACGCCGCAAGCCGGCTCCGCTTCTATCAATCACGTGCCGTCGGCGGCTGTTCGCCGATCTCGCTCGACGACTTCATGAAAGCGATGGGCGGCGACGAACCGGTCGTCGTGTGGATCCACGGCAATCGGATGGACTTCCAAGATGCCGTTCGCTCCGCCGCAGACCTGAAGCGAGTTCTGGATCGGCTTGCCCAAGATCGCCGTTATGTGCTGTTAGCGTGGTCTTGGCCGGCCGACCGGATAGTTCGCGGAATCCGGCAGGACAGCCGCATCAAATCGTGCCGCAGTCTGCAAGAGGCCGCGCTCCTAGCGCACTGGATCGAACGGACGTTGCACGATCGCACCGTCATCTTGGTGGGTTACAGCTTCGGCGCGCAGACGGCCTTGAAAACGGCAGCTCTCTTGGGCGGCTCCCAACGGCGTGAAAGCGCGAACCGCGCTGTCCGGCCGGAGCCGATCACGGTTCGATCTTCGACCTCGGGCAATCCCACCTCGATATGGTCCGCCGATTGGGTTGGGAGCGCTTGCCCGGTGGAAGCGGTATTCGCCTCCGCATGCCCGGATTCGGAACGCGAGCATCCCGCCGCGTTGCATTTGCGGCTGTTGGCGGCGGCCGCCGCCTGCCCCGCCGGTTCGCTCTCGACTTGGTTGGGAGATGGCGCGGCGGAGCCGGAATTCATCGGCGTCACGGTGAATCGGGCCGATCCGGCCCTTCGCTGGTACACGCACCTTTGGTCCCACGGCGGCCCGCAAGCTTTGGGAGCGGTCGGTCCCCGCGGCATTCCCTCCGCCCTCGAGGACGCCGTAGCGGTCAAGGACGTGACCTGCCAGGTAGGGAGAACCCACGACTGGGAGGTCTACCTGCACGCGGCGGGTTTTCAAGCGTTGCTGCGGCAGGCCCTGTGCGAGCCTGAACGGCGGTAATCGCGCCCGGCCTAACCTAGCCGACATCCTCGGCCGCGCCTACATTTAGGAAAGACCCACGCAATTCCTTTGCCTGCCCTTCCGGCCGAAACTGCGTGCCGTCGTTGCTTGCCGACAAGACCTGGGATTGTGCTTGCATGGACGACTTTTCGTTGCAAGAACCCATCGCCTTTTTCAACGGAGAGTTCCTGCCGCAGTCGCGATTGGCGTTGTCCGTCGTCGATGCCGGTTTCGTACTGGGGGCGACGGTGACCGAACAGCTTCGCACGTTCGGGGGAAAGGTTTTCGAAGTCGAGGAGCACTTCCACCGGATGCGGCATTCCTTGGAGACGATCGGCCTCGACGCGGCCGCGATCGCATCTCAACTGAGGGAAGCCATGGACCGGGTGGTGCCCCACAACCACCGTCTTCTGGAGCCGGGCGACGATTTGGGGGTGTCGGTGTTCGCGACACCGGGTCGGTACCTCGCATACTCCGGACCGGGACCGGTCACACCCACCGTGTGCGTACATACCTACCCCCTGCCCTTCTTCCTTTGGGCCGAAAAATACCGCTGCGGCCAGTCGCTTGTCCTTCCCGAAACGCGGCAGGTGCCCCAGCGGTGCTGGCCTGCCCATCTCAAGTGCCGTAGTCGCATGCACTATTACTTGGCCGACCGACAGGCGGAGGCGCGGGAGCCGGGCGCCAGGGCGTTGCTGCTCGACTTGGAAGACTTCGTCACGGAGACCTCCACCGCGAACGTCGTGATCTACTCGACCGAAAGGGGATTGGAATCGCCGCCCGACGAGCGCACACTTCCCGGCATCAGTCTTCGTTATCTCGTCCGCCTGGCCGAGGAACTACGGATACCGTTCCACCGCCGCGATTTGACGTCGGACGATCTGCGTCGCGCAGACGAAATCTTCTTGACCAGCACCCCACTGTGCATGATACCGGTCACGCGATTCGAGGGGCGCCCCGTCGGTGACGGCAAGCCGGGACCGGTTTTTCGCACGTTGTTAGAGGCCTGGAGCCGATCCGTGGGACTGGATATCGAAGGCCAAGCCTTGGCTTTTGCACGGCGATCGAACTGAACCGGGCCGTTCGGTCCGGTGACTTCTCCACGCCGCCTCCTCTCCGGGATGCGATCCCCCCTGGGGCGATGACGGCCGTCCTCCGCCGCGACAGCTCCGGCGATTTCCCGCGAGCACCTCGCCTCGCCATGGGTGGAGATACGGAAAATCCGGCGACTTCGGCAATATCCGAACGGCTGCGTCCTGCTGTTTCTACAACGTCCTATATTTGAATGGTCCGTCCGCTCGGATGGGAGCGTCGCCGGATCCTCCATCAACATTTCCCATACGCAGCGCCGCCATGCTTGATGTGCCCGGGATATTGTGCCGTTCGTCGGATCGCGCGCGTCTCAGACGCCGGCTTTTCGTGTTCGCCTTCTCATCCGGGCTGATATTGTTCGCATTCTCGGTCGTGATCGGGATCGGCGGTCTGCAAATCCGGATGCTGCGTAGCCGGCTCCAGTCGGCCGCCGACGCAATGGCTACGGCCGAGGCTGCCCGACTTTCGCGGCACGCCGCCTCGGAGCGACTCTCCGCGGGACGGCCGCCCTTGCCGGATCGGATCACGCCGGTCGGGGCGCGAAAGGAATGGGTTCACGTGATCCCCGGTATCTGGGACTTCGCCGCGCGACGATTTCACGAGGGGGGCGGTGCCGCTAATGCCCTTCGCGTTGTTGTGTCCGGCGATTCCGGATCGCTCGGCCGTTTAGGACGATGGACCGCGACCCATTTCGGTGCGGGGTCGGAACTCAAGGCTCAGGCCGTGGCTGCCGTCGTCCCGCGGGATATCATCTTTCTCGTCGATCTGTCGGGGTCCATGAATGATGACACGGAACCGGCTTGGGCGCCGGCCGCCGCGTCATCGTCCAACGCCGGATCGGTCGGCGTCTCCCCGCGTCCGTGGTTGCAAGAGGTTTATGACGATTTCGGCTTCGGCGCTTATCCGGGCGAGGAGGAGCATTTCGGGGCACCTTGGGGAGTCTCGGCGGGAGCGTCGGCCTACGCCGATCTGATCCACGACCGCGGCCCCTTGGCGGCCTCGTCCGTACCGCAACGCTACCGCATCCTGCCGACCGACGATCCCTTGACACGCAAGCGCAAAGCCTATTCCGCCGTGATCGATGCTCAGATTGCACGGCTCATGCCGCATGCCATGCCGGAACCCGATAGCACGAAGAACTACGAGTTCTGGGCATCCTACCTTGATTATCTCTTGATTCCGCTCTCGCCCTCGACCCCTTCCGCCGACACCGCGCTGCTGCCTCCCGCGCAAAGTCCGAATCGCCTGGACGGCTTCCGCAACCCGGATCGCTTCGCCCATCCACGAGTGTCGCCGGAGGTCTTGGCGGAGACCGCCGGTCGCATTGGTTATCGAACCTATCTGCAATTCATGATGGATTTCGGCCGGGGCTTGAACCCGGCGGACGCGCTGCCCGTTCCCTTGTCGCGCCGAAGCCGCCATTGTCCTCTTCGAGCGGAAACGGTGCCGGGGGGCGTGATTTCGTTTCCGCCGCGCGAGCAGCCGATGCATGCCGTACGGCGTGCCTTGATCGCCGCGCTTCAATTGATTCTGGAGCGCAACACGGCCTTGCCGAATGCCGAAATCCGGGATCGCGTTGCCGTGATCGGCTACGATGCGCCGCAGTCGGGCGGGGCGATCGTCTTCCAAGACCTGACCGTCGATTGTGGGTCGGCGATTCGGGTCTGCACGCAGTTGCAGGCCGGGTGCGATAAACCGTCACGGGAGGAAGTTGCCGCAGGGTTGCGGGCGGCCCTTCGAGCGGCTCGCGAAGCCTTTTCCGACGGGTTCGTCCCATCCTCCCCGGTACCGCGCGACAGGTGGCTCGTGCTGATCCGCTACGACGGAGATGAGACATCGGCCTTTGCCGACGCAAGCGAGCGGGCGGAACACGCCGGGCATGATCGAGAAGCGATCTTGCCAGCCGG
This sequence comes from Thermogutta hypogea, assembly GCF_055386265.1. NCBI lineage: Bacteria > Pseudomonadati > Planctomycetota > Planctomycetia > Pirellulales > Thermoguttaceae > Thermogutta > Thermogutta hypogea. The sequence goes on along the minus strand of NZ_AP042425.1, from coordinate 4,609,423 downwards.
TGTGACAAAACCGGCGCGGCGGGAACGAAATCCAACGGCGGAGCTGCTCGATCGCCTACGGCTCGAGGGCGTCACGCTGCACACGTTTACCGTGGGTCCCGTCGAATCGACGGCGGAGCGCAGCGCTGCAACGGGGAACTACGGCGCGGTCTTGGCGTGCGTACCCCGCCGCGAAGCGATGCGCGATCCGGCCGAGGTGCAAGCAAAACTCACCGAATTCCTCTCCACGCTGACATCGTCGCCGCGAGTCCGGCTCGTCCAGTGAAGGACGGTGTGCCGAGCCCGGTGCGGCGGCATCCTGCTCGATTCGAGACACCCGGGATAGGACGGCGCGTGCCGCACCGATCCAGGCGTCGCGCACCGACCCATGCGAAGGACGTCCGCCGTCGCGAGCTTTTGGGGCAACGCCATCCGGAGCGACTCGCGGCAACGTCGCTCCACGGTCACGCGGCCGGGGGCACAATCGGCTTGGTGTTCGCGTATGACTCTGCCTAGAATGGTACTGGAAGAGATGCTCGCAACCCTATTCATCGCGAAGGAGACTCGTCGCGCATGTCGGACTCCAAGGGACGACCGCGGAAGACGCAACGCATCGTACGGCGACCGGCAACGGCCTTCGCCCACCTGAAAAAGCGGATGGCCCAGCGGGTTGTGCGGGATGTTTCCCGACGCAGGCCGCAAGGCAAGTGAATACGCAGGATTGTCGGGCGCCCGTTCGATCCGGCTGTCTGAGCCGCGAATGAGCCGATCCCCGCGGATGAAGATGCAAAAGGCGACGGCGACTCGACGCTACCGTCCAACCCGCTTTTGCGTGGGGCGACGGACATGGTGGAATCACCCTGCAACGCGATGGGAAGATGGTTTTTCGGGAAAACGATTCATGGGCTACCGTACGCTCCGCGCTTGCGTCGAGGATTTGTTGGCCACACGCCGAATGATCCGCATCGACGTTCCGGTCGATCCCGATTTGGAGGCGGCCGAGATTCAGCGTCGGGTCTTTCGGGCGGAAGGGCCGGCCCTGTATTTCGCTTCGGTCCGCGGTTGCCGGTTTCCCATGGTCAGCAATCTGTTCGGCACCATGGACCGGGTGCAATACATCTTTCGCGATGCGCTGGAGGGTCTGGCCCGGCTCGTGCAATTCGGCGTCGATCCGGGCGACTGGTTGCGCCGCCCGCGTCTGATGCTGAAGCTGCCCTGGTGGGCCTGGACGGCGCGTCCCAAGGCCGTCCGCCGCGGCCCCGCCACGGCCCACGAAATCACCGTGGCCCAATTGCCCCATCTTCGATCTTGGCCGAACGACGGCGGGGCCTTCATTACCTTGCCGCTGGTTTATACGGAGGACCCGGCTCGGCCGGGATTTTTCCACTCAAACCTCGGCATGTATCGCATCCAGCTTGACGGCGGGCAATACGAGCCGAACACTCAGGTCGGGATGCACTACCAAATCCATCGCGGCATCGGAGTCCACCACGCCAAGGCGATCGAGCTGAAGCAAAAGCTCCGCGTGAATGTCTTCGTGGGAGGCGCGCCCGCCATGACCGTGGCCGCCGTGATGCCGCTGCCCGAGGGAATCAGCGAACTGTTTTTCGCGGGGCTTTTGGGTCGCCATCGCATTCCCATGATTAGGGACGGGGATCGGCTGCCCATCTACGCCGAGGCCGACTTCGTGTTGACCGGCTACATCGAACCCAAGCGGCTCCTGCCGGAAGGCCCGTTCGGCGATCATCTGGGCTATTATAGCCTCGCTCACGACTTTCCCGTCATGCGCGTGGAGCACGTCTATCATCGCCCGCGGCCGATTTGGCCGTTTACGGTGGTGGGACGGCCGCCCCAAGAGGACACGATGTTCGGCCGACTGATTCATGAGATCGTGGGGCCGATCATCCCGCGAACGATTCCCGGCATCCGGGCCGTTCACGCCGTAGACGCGGCCGGCGTTCATCCGCTGCTCCTGGCGGTGGGCAGCGAACGCTACACCCCCTACGATGAGCGGAAACGCCCGCAAGAGCTGCTGACCCTGGCCAATGCGCTCTTGGGCCAGGGCCAACTTTCCTTGGCGAAGTATCTGTGGATCGCGGCGGGCGAAGACAATCCCCAGCTCGACGTCCGAGACGTGGCCGACTTTTTCCGCCACATGCTGGAACGCGTCGATTGGCGCCGCGACCTGCATTTTCAGACTTGCACCACCGCCGACACGTTGGACTACACGGGCGGGGCCCTCAACAGCGGCTCGAAGCTGATCGTCGCGGCGGTCGGCCCATCCAAGCGAACCTTGCCCGTGGCTCTCGACTCCCGCATCAAGATGCCCGAGAACTTGGGCTTTCGCGATCCGCGCGTGCTGCTGCCGGGAATTCTGGTCGTTCAAGGCCCGCCTTTTGCAGCCGATGCCCACGGAGAGGATCCGGCCGTGGCCAAGTTTTGCGCCGCCTTCACGCGGACCGACGCCGTCAATCTCTTTCCCCTCATCGTCGTGGCGGATGACGCGGAGTTTACGGCCCGCAATCTAGAGAACTTTCTCTGGACGACGTTTACCCGCAGCGATCCGGCCCGCGACATCCACGGGATCGAGAGCTTCGTTCACCGCAAGCACTGGGGCTGCCACGGATCGCTGGTAATCGATGCCCGGGCCAAGCCGGAGCATCCCCCGCCCTTGATCGAGGACCCGGAGATTTCGCGCCGCGTGGATGCCTTGGCGGCCCCCGGCCGGCCGCTACACGGCATCATCTAACCTTCCGTCGATGCGGCGAACGGCGGCAAGCGCGGATCGAATCGACCGCACACCCGACGCGTTACAATCGAAAGTTGAACGTCCTTGTCACCAGCCGCCAAAACCGCTGGGCGATGGTCAGCCAATTCGCGGGATCGGTCCGGATCTTGGCCCGGCCGCGGAGCCCGGGAAACAGGAGTCCGGAGTCGTCATCCAGCGGAACGCGGGCTTGGTAGGAAATGCTGATCGGTTTTTCCATGCCGGTCTCAGGATCGGTCTTGGTGGCCAGTTCTCCGCCGGCTTTTCCGGACAAGCGAATCGATGCGGCCTCGGCTTGCCGCTTGGCAACCTCAGCGATCTCGCCGCGAAACGTCCGTGCCGGCAATTCATCCAGCTTGATCCTGACGGACAAGCCCGACCGGACGAAATCCACGTCCGCCTGATCCACGACGAGTACGGCCTCCATTCGTCGCGAATCACCGATCAGGCAAAACAGGTCGCCCGTGCGGAGATACGCGCCCACGTTTCGCGGCTCCAGGGGCGTCGCAGACCATTCGGCGAGCGTAGTCTCGGGGGTTTCGCGGCGGGCCTTCCAGGGCGGCGGATAGACGATGCCGTCCGCCGCGGCGCGGAGCACCAGACGTTCGCGGTCGCGGAGCTTCTCGGCCAATTGCTCTCGGGCGGTTTGGTAGGCCTCGCGCAGCGTGGGAATCTCGGCCGACGCCGCCGGGTCGTCGAAGCGACGCCGCTCCAGGCTTTTCAGTCGTACCTCGTATTGGTTCGCCATCGTCTGGAGGCGGGCGATCTGATAGTCCAAATCGGAATCGCTCAGCCGAGCCAGCTCCTGCCCCGCCTTGACCCGGTCGCCGGGACGCACCAGCACTTCGTCGATCCGTCCGGGGACTTCCACGTACACGGGCACGCCGTCGCGGGGTTGAACCTCGCAAGTACACATGACATGGTACGGCAAGGGAACGAAGAAAATGAAGGCCAAGATCAGCCCCAATCCCGCCAACGTCATGTACAGTCGCGGCTTTTTCACCTGACTCCACCTTCCCGGTACGCGCAGGAACTTGAACAACTGATAGAGCGGCTGAATCAACAACCCGTAAAGCGAGGCCACGGCGATGGCCTGCCCGATGATTTCCAAACGATACGGTTTGAATAGCCGATTCAAGAACAGCAAGATCGAGATCACCACCACCCAACGATAGATTACGGCGGCGAGGGAGTAGGTGATAAACAAGGCGTGATTACGCTGCGGCAGGAAAGGGTCGTCCTGCGGTTCCAAGCCCAGGAATAAATGAGCCGCCTTGCGTGACAGGATTTGCGTGGCCTTTTGCCGCAGGTTGGGAATCTCGAACAGGTCGGAGAGCACGTAGTAGCCGTCGTACCGCAGCAACGGGTTGCCGTTGAACATGATGGTACTGACCGAACAGATGAACATCACATTCAGGGCCAGATGATTGACCAGGCCCGGCTCGGTAAACCACCACACGAAGGTGGCCAGCGATGCCAGGGTCAGCTCCACGAAGATGCCGGCCGCCCCGATGGCCGCCCGATGCCACCGGCTGGGGAGCATCCAGGAATCGGAGACGTTGCAGTACAGGCAGGGCGTAAGCACCAGAAACATCACGCCCATCTCGTGGCACTCGCCGCCGAAGTGCTTGCAGCTCAGCCCGTGGCCGAACTCGTGAATGACCTTGGTCACCGCCAGCACCGCCGCCAACCACAGGGCGTTGGTGGGGGTAAAGAACTGATGGAACGTGGGCAGACGCGAAAGGAAGACGTTGAACTCGACCAGGACCAGCAACAAGGCCGAAATCCACAGGATCACGCAGAGGATGAAGGTAACCGGGTGAAAGACCCAGCGGACGTACGGATACAGGGCGTTGAGAAGCCGCTCCGGGTCGATTCCCTTGAAACGCACGGCCAGGATGTTGCTGAAGGTCTGGATCAGCTCTTTCTTGCGTCTCTCGCGGCGTCGCTTGAGAAGGTGATAACCCTGCTCCGGGACGTCGGCCACAATCAAGCCGCTGCGGTGCAGCATCCCTAGGAACTGCTGCAACTCTTCGAGGGTGATTTTTTGCGGCGGGAATTCGGCCTCGAAGCGGTCCTTGATCTCGTCCAAGCTGGCCGTGCCGTCCAGTTGGTTGAGCAGGAAGAATTCCTCCTCGCGAAAGCGGAAGTAATTCAGGCCGACGGGGTCCTTGATGACCCAGTACGTCTCCCCCTCGTAGCGCTGCCGCTGCGCGACCAGGTCCGGCCGCTTGCGCAGGGACAGCCGCCGTGCCGAACTGGAGACGAGACTGTCGCTAAGGGTGACCATGGCTGGGATCGCCGAGATGCTGCGGCGGCGGGTAGCCTCTTGCGCACATCGCAACTGCCGACGCCGCTACGGATTGGGGTGAATCGTGAGCGTACCGCTCAGCCCCGGCCGGAGGAGCCACTGGCCGCTCTTCTCGTCGCGGACGTTCTCGACCTCGGCCCAGACGGGGAACTCCATCCCCACATCCACCAGCGGACTGACGAAAACGACTTGTCCCTCGAAGGATCGCTCCACTCCCGGCGGCAGTCGCACCGAAAGCACGGCTCGCGCGCGGTCCAATTGTGCGGCCGTGTATTTCTCGGCGCTAAGCATCGCCTCTACGCGTAGCCGATCCATCCGCACGATGCGAAAAACGGTGTCGCCCGGCTTGACCCATTCTCCTTGATGAAAGAAGCGTTTGACCACCACGCCCTCGATGGGCGCGACGATTCGATACATTTCCAATTCTTGCTCGACGGCCTGCAATTCGGCGCGGCGAACGTTGACGTTCAAGCTCGAAATCTCCAAATCGTGCTGGGCCTGCTCGATCGCCAGCGCCGTCTTGCCGCGTTCCAGGAGCAGGCGTCGCAACTCGGCCTGCGGAACGGCGCCCGTCGCCTGTTGATTGGCCTCGACGGCCTGCTGGTACTCGGCGTCGGCCACCATGTTGGCCCATTTGGCGTAGCGGACGTTGACGTCGTTGCCGGCCTCTTTTTCGGCCGCCTGGAGCTGATACTGCTTCACATCCTTGTTGCGGAGCACGACGGCGTCGTCGATCTTCGCCAGAAGGTCGCCCGGCTTGACGGTTCGGCCCTCCACGACGTTGATCTCGATGAGTTGGCCGGCGGAGCGAGCCGGCACCTGGCTTTCGTCGATCAAGGAAACGGGGCAGCCCGTGACCACGACGGCGGACGCATTTTCCGCGGCTCTGCTCTCCGGCCCCAGCACGATCAAGGCGATACTTAGTGCGATCAGCGCCGTTTGCATAGATTCGATTCGATCCCCTCGTGTTCCGCCCGGCGAACGCCGGCGCCGCCGTCCGATGCCTTCCCGGTCGGGCCGCTGCGGCTTCGGCGTTGGACGGCTTACCACGACCGCCGGGCTTCGACCGCCGGCCCTTTCACCACAGGGTGAACAGCACCCGGGTACGGATAAAGGCCACCAAATCTCGGAACCACACATATCCCACGGGCCGCGTGCCGCACAGGACCTTGCCGCTCACGCCGGCTCCGGGTCGCAATTGCTCGGGCGTAAAATCGCTCTTGTCCACACCCACCTTGATGAGAACGACGTTGCCTTCCTCACCCATGACCTCGGCCGAGATATAAACCTCTTTGATCTTCCCCCGCCGCACGCGGCCCGGATCCGTAGCCAGCACGTATTCTACTTCCAGGTCGTCGTTCGCATTCTTTTCGCGGACGGCCTGCCGCGCCAGGGCGATTTCTCCCATCCGGTCCTCGGGCATGTGCATTTCCAGCTCCCAATCGCCGGTCGTATCCGCGACTCGGAGAAGCACCTGGCCTCGATTGACCGGGCGGTTGATCAGCCGATTGTATACATCCCACGTGACGATCTCGCCGTCGCGGGGACTCAGGACGGTCAGTTCCTTGGCCCTTTCCTCCAGGACGGCTTTTTGCGCCAACAAGCTGATCTGTTTGGCTTCCAATTCCGCCCTTTCCCCGGATAGCCGATTGCGATCCTGGGTGGTGAGCATGCGGTTTTCCGCCAGCTCTTTGAGAATCGTGGCGATCTGTTTTTGGTTCGCGGCGAGCTGTCCCCCGATCTCCAAGATGCTCTGCTTCAATTCCGAGTTGCGAAGCCGCAGCAATTCCTCGCCTTGGCGGACGCGCTGCCCGTGACGAACGAAAACCTGCTCCACCACGCCGTCGATGCCGGCGAAGACATCGCGGCGTTCGACCGGTTCGAGGGTACCCCGGGCATGGAGCTTGAAGGGCCAGGGAAAGAAAGCCAAAAACGCCGCCGCGGCGATCAACGCCGCCAGGACCAGGACCGTCTTGGGCAGCATCCGGGCTTGCACCAACACCCGCGATTTCCCGATTCGCCGCCACAACGGCATGAGGAAGACTTCGTTGTGCTCCACGGCGTTGGCGAGGGCCAGGGCGGCGTGTGCCGCCACGACTTCCACGCGGCGGCGGAGCTGCGGAGTGATGCGGCTGTCTTCGATCTGTTCGACGACCAGAGCGCCGACGGGCGGCAGCGGGTCCTTCGGCCGATCCACGTCCGCCTCGTCCTCCGGAGGCGGCGTGGGCCGGCTGAGCGGCAAAACGATCACCGTCTTGGATTGCGATTCATCGACGTATTCCTGAAGGGCGTCCTCAATTTGAGGCGCCAAGTTCGAGGTGTCCCCGCAGTACCAGACCGGTTCTCGGCCCCGCGCGACGACGCGGCAAAGCCCGTTCAACAGTCGAACCGTGTTCGACCGCTTGTTCACCACGTCTTGGCCGCTGATCGCTTCGATCACGCAATCCGTTCCCCGGCGAATCGCCACGCTGACGCGATCGCATTCGATGAGGCGGCGTGCCTCGTTGGCCAGAACGTACGCCGTTTCCCGAGGGTCGAGGCCGGCGTGGATCAAGCGCGTGAACTCTTCCAGCTTCGACCAAAGGACCTGACGATCGGAAAGGCTGCGGAGTTGCCGCGACTTGAAGTAGTCGCCCGCCAACTCGCACATCTGCGTCACGAATCGCAGGTAGCCTTTTTGGGCGGGGGCGGGCGCATCCGGCCGTTGAAAGACTTCGACCAGGCCGAAGGTCTCCGTCTCCGTCCGCACGGGTCCCAAAACCAAGAGAAAGTCGGTGGGGTTGGCCTCGCCGTTGGTCTCTCCGGTGCCGCTGCGCGGCAATACCAGCGTCGGCTCCCCGGCAGTCAAGACTTTTTGCAGCAGCCGCGCATGCCGTTGTTGCGATTCCTCGCTCTCCGTCAGCCGCGTGTCCTGAAGATTCATCTGATAGGCCAGCACCAAACGGTTTTGGCCTTCCGACAACCAGAAAACGCCGCCCGCCGCCGCCAACGCAGAGACCACGCGGGGAAGGAATTCGGCCGAGTACTCCTCCGGACTCAAGTCCGACCGGGATAGTTGCGTAATCTCATTGACCAGCGTGCGGATGTGCATCCGCGTCTGTTCGATGAGTTGGGGATCCAACGATTGTTCGCTGCTCATGGCCGATTCGTCGCATGTCGCCCGTGGTTCGCCGTTGCCCGGGCATGGCCGGTCCGCAATCGTCGAAGCCTGCAGTCGTGCGCGGGGCTTACTGTATTCTAGCAGTCAACTTTCGCGACCTGGGATGCTATTCCCGCCGAAGGGGGCGGATTTCTTGCCGGACCGCGGCCTCGTGATCGATTGCTACCGGTTCTGGCGGCAGTACGCGTTCTGTGCATGGCGCCGGTCGCAAGGACGGCAATTGGGGCGGGTGAACGCATTCTCCCGCACGCCGAACCTTGCCCCCATTCGCAAACCCGCACGGCACGGCGCATGCCGCTCGTGTGCGATCAAAATGCCAAACCGCCGCCGAAGAACAGGGCGCTGCTCGGCTTCACTTGATCGGTGAAACCGGCCTCGTAGACCAGCTCGCGCGAAAAACTGATTCCCAGCTCGGCGTACCCGCGGAAGCCGCGTAATCGATAAAACTCCAATCCCGTGGCCAGCCGAATGTCGTTGTAATCCACCTGTTCGGCGGCCCCTACGTTGATGCCGCTGGTTCGCTTGATGGTCCAGGAACCTCCCCCGTAGTCCCCGCGGACGTACCACCACCAATCGGCCGAAGAGGCCTGCGGAATTCGCATGGCGAATCGTGGGTTCGGGAACAGAATTGAGATTTCCATAGAGGGGTCGTTCGGGTTGTCCACCCAGATCGCCCCGCCGGTCGGGAGCGTCTTGACCCGCACACGATCCAAGAACATGACGCCTCCCTTGATCTTCCAGTTCGGCGTCAAGGCAAGGCTCACGAGACCCCGTCCTTGAAATCGCAGGCTGTCGCTGGTGATTTTACGAAAGTCGCTGTACACGCCGATCCGGAAATCCAATTCCCCTCCCAACACCGGCGTAATGCTCGGCTCCCAGGCCGCGTCGAGATAGGCGTCGTAAGTAGTGGGCGGCATGTCCGGTGACGCCGGATCGAGCGTGGACTCCGGGCCGCTCCACCAATGGAACGTAAATCCGGGCGTGACGCGAAGCGGAGGGCCGTCCGTTCGCAAGAACGGAAACGCGAAGGTGGCAAACAAGTCCAGGTCGTTCACACCCAAGTGAGAACTGTTGGGAATGTAGGTGTAGCGAAAGCCGACCGCCTCCCGGAACTTGATGGCGGAGTTGACGAAATCGTTGGTTTGCAGTCCTGGGAAAATCCCTCCCTGAGGGAACACGGAGGACGGGCCTGTGCCCGGGGTTGCGTAAGGGTCCCAGCTCGGCGGTGGGACGCCCGTCGCGGCGTAAGGCGCCCCCGGACCTGGTGCCACGGTCGGTCCTCCCGGAGCGTAATAGGGCACGGAACCCGCCGGGTAGTTGGGCGGCGGGATCGCCGACGCCCCGGTCCCTGGGCTGTAAGGCGGTGGAGATGTCGGCGGCGGGCTATCCCACGGCGACGGCACGGCCGACGTGCCGCCCGGCATGTACGGCGTTCCCGCGGCGGTCCCGGGCGCGGAGTACGTCGGAGCAGCGTACGCACCGGTCGTGGGGGCAGTCGTCGTCGAGCCGTATCCCGGGACGCCGGGTGAAGCGTAGCTCGGAGCCGCCGACCCGGTGGTGCCCGTCGGGGAGCGCTGATAAACCGAGCCGCTGCTCCCGTACGCGTCGCCCGCGTCTTGCGAGCTGTTGACCGACGTCGTCGGAAAACGGACGCGTTGCGCGTACGATTCCCTCCAGGCTCCCGCCGACGCAAGGACGGCTGCCGCAACCGCGGCGAGGCAGGGCACCCAGCGATCTTCTCGGCAGGAACAAAATGGACTCATGGCCCAGGCTTTCGCTTCCTTGACATTCGTTCCCCTCCAGTCCCACGCCGCTTCGCCCCGCGGGTTTTCTCCCCCGGCGAGCAGTCACCAGTCACGGCCGCTCCCGGGGCCGCCTTCTGCGACCGGCACGAATGAAGCCGCAGGTTGCCCCCCGATGCCTTACGGGCTTGCGCGGCGCAACAATACGGGATGCGGTGGAGTAACAAACGACGATGGGAGCGTCAAGGGAGAATAGTCAAAGGCGGAAAACTCATGGCCGATTTGTTGGATGTCGCGCGATTCGTGGACAAGTCCCTCGTTGCGGCCGCCGAGCACTTGCAAGAGCTGACTTCGACCAACGACCACGCCAAGGAGTTGGCCCGGCAGCCGGACTTGGCGACACCATATCTCGTGGTGGCCGAGCATCAGACGGCCGGGCGCGGCCGCGGCGCCAATCGCTGGTGGACCGGGCCTGGAAGCTTGGCCTTCAGCGTGATCTACGATCTTCGCTCCCTTGCCGTTGCCGAGTTCGACGGCCGCTCCCAGCCGGTCCCTGCCGAGGATGCCCTCGCTGCACCATATTCCCCCCATTCCCCCCGGGACGCCGAGCCCGAGGATCCGGGCACAGGTCCGCTCCATTCCATGGTCTCGGCCCTAGCGGCCGGGATCGCCGTTTGCGACGCCGCACGCCCCCTGGTGCCCCCAGGCCTTCCGCTCGGAATATGCTGGCCGAACGATGTGTTCGTCGGAAGCCGCAAACTCAGTGGAACGCTCGTCGAAACCGTCGCCAACGGCCGATGCGTCGTGGGAATCGGAGTGAATGTCAACAATCGCTCGTCGGACGCCCCGGCGGAACTCCGAAATCACGTCGTCTCGATCATCGACCTGGTCGGCAGCCCGCTGGATCGCGGCGACATCCTGGAGGGCATCCTCCTCGGTCTGCGCAATCTGCTGGGGCAGTCCACCGCTCAAATCGCGGCCCGGGCGGACGCGCTGTGCCTGCAAAAAGGTCGCACGCTGGAAATTGAAGTCGGAGACCGCGTTCTCACCGGCTCGTGCCGCGGAATCGACGTCCACGGACGATTGGTTCTCGATTCGAGGGACGGCACCGTGACTTGCACATCGGGAATCGTGCGGCGACCACGCGCGACGTAACGATCCTTCCCAATCGTCCGAGCCGAGAGGAAGCGGCCGGTGTCTCGGGCCATTAGCCGCCGACGGATTGCCCCTGCTGCGCAAGCCTTCGCTCATACAGCTCCCGCAGCCGCTTTTTCTCCTCTTTCGTCAGTTTCCGGTTGACGACCGCGGGTGAGGGGTCGGAATTGCCGGTGCCGGGCATACTGGAATTGCCTAACGCCGAGCCGGCGTTTCCTCCGTTCGTGGAAATCTGCGAGACCGGATCGGCCGGGAATGAGTTCCCTCCCTGCGGGGCCGTATTCGGAACCGGCGACGCCGCCGATTCCGTTCGCGCTCCGTGTGTCACGTTTGCGGCATAGAGGTTGTCGCCATAACCGAAACCCACGTTCGACCGTGGCGATTGGGCGTTGGGGGCGGGATGCCCCGGCGAGCCGACGCCGCTGACTTGCGGGCTTGTCGACGCTGGGGCAACAGCGGTCTGCCCGGGATTCCAGCCGTAATTCAAGGCATTCCCGCCTTGATTTCCCCAGGCGGCGGCCTGCGGCGGGGATTGGAAACCGGCGGGAGGATTTTGTAGTTGGGCCGTCGCTCGCTGCGTTTCGGCGTACGCCATTCCTGCCAAGAAGGCGTTCAATCCGCCGGCATTGCCCGCTGATGCGGCCGGCATGGTTGGTTGCACCGCCGCATTGCTAAATGAGGGCGAGGGCGGAATGACCGGAGCCACGATGACGGGCGGATCCAAATCCGATCGCTTGGTCCGCCCGGTCGCGGCGGTCCGCCTCCGAATGACGCGATTCACGGCTCGGCTGCGATTCCGCCCGTGCGGCGGATGGATAATCAAAAAGTCGCCGCGCTCCCATGCGGCATCGGCGTCATCGGAAAACTCCCGCGAATCGGCGGCCTGCGGCACGTCCTCATTCCGCCGCTGGAGGAGTTCCCGGAACGCGCTGAGCCGGGCATCGGCATCCTGGGCGGACTCCGAACCATGGTCATCGCGCAATAACCCGCGCAGTAAACGCTGAGCGTGACAAGTGAAGCCCATCAACACCAACCAGTGCCCCGCCAGCTCCGGCACCTCTTCCCAGAGTTCGCGGTCGGGAAAGGCGGGGAGGGGAAGCCGCGGAACGGCTTGGACCAGCGCCGAGAGCAAATAGGCCCCCGCCGCACCCATCAGCAGTAGGATCGCCAAGAGGGATCGCCGGCCTGCCATCAAAGGGAAAACGCGAAGACCGAAGGCAACCCAAGCCACCCCGTAAAGAACCATCCAAACGTGTTGCGGGGAGACGTCGCCCCACCGTTCGGCACGTGCCGCCAGAACTTCGGTCAAAAGCGTGTGCAGACCGACGGACTCGTCCAGTCCCATCAAGCAGCAAAACAGGGCACCCAGTAACCATGCCTTGGATGGGGAGACGTCTTCGTCCTCGGCGATTCCTTCCAGCCACCAAACGATAACGCAACACAGACCGGCGGCCGTCAGCACCAAGGTGGAGAACCAACTGGCCACGTTGCCGGGACCTTCCAAAGTAAAGGCATGAAGAGATTCGGCACGCCAAGAAGGATGTTCGGCTCCCAGGCCGAGAAACAACCCTACCAAAATGGAAATGGCAGCGCCGCCCGTCAGAAACATTCCCAGCGGATGTCCGCGAGACGGCAACAGATCGAGCGCCAAGGGCAATTGGTCGAGAATCATCCAGCGGCGGAGTTCGCCGTGCGAGACGGGTACTGCCAGGGGTTCCGCGTCCACGCCTCGACCGCGGGCCCCCGATGGTTGCCCGTGGCCGCGAGGTTGCACGTCGCCGGAATTGGAAAAGGATGACCCCATCGAACCGCCCGAGCTACGGTCGTCACGGCGTTCGGTCAGGCTTTGGTTCCACTTGTCGCATGCGTCAAGTCAAATCCCGCCGCAGTCGCCCAATCCGATCGAAAAAGGAAGCCTCAAAGCCCTTATCACCTCATCGTCAGCGCGAAACGCTCATCGTGCATCAACTCCACGGAAATCATTTATTTTACCTATATTCCAAGAGATTTGCCTTCTAGGGCCGTCATCACGGATGCCAACCGCGGAAAACCGAGCTACCGGAGGAAGCTCCTTGGGGAACGAACGCAAGCCGCCGGCACGATAGAGCCGCCGGGACGATCCGGAGGTTTGGGATGGTTGAGCGGCCTGGGATGGCTGCGTGGCTACATAAATATGAGCCGCCAACTATATATTTTTTGACATACAGGCCAACAAAATGCTTGCATTCCGGACGTCAATCTGTAAAATCGCTTTCTAGCGAAACTGGGGAGCAGGAGGCGTCGGGCCCCCAAAGATTTTTTCTAGAAAGGAGGTGTCTCGATCGCGTTTGGGCCCCACGCCAAGCTGCTCTCGTCGCACGTCCGCCGGTCCAATGTTCGGCCTTGTCTGTTGCCGACGGGAACCGAGATAGGTTTTTTGGGGGTGATGACCGGCGCACATAATTGCTTCTCATCTTTTCGGAAAAAGGGAAAAAAGGAGGTTGTGCTATGGTCCGGCATGTCTTTCAGACGCGCAGGCGTCCATCAGCGGCGCGCGGCTTCACCTTGGTGGAGCTGCTGGTTGTGATTGCGATCATCGGCATTTTGATCGCGTTGCTTCTGCCGGCCGTGCAGGCTGCCCGTGAGGCGGCGCGGCGCTCGCAGTGCACCAACAATCTGAAGCAATTGGGGCTGGCACTACAGAATTATCACGACATCAATCTCGTTTTCCCGTATCGCAAGGGTGGAACGGGGACCGGCTGGCCCGGCTTCACCGGTAACTGGGACGGCAACGGAACCCGCAAGTCCGGTTTCATTCCCATCCTGCCGTTCATTGAACAGCGGGCGATGTACGACCTGATCGCGGCGGGTGATCCCACGGGCACGACCAACGGCGGCACGCCGGTGGCCCCGCACGGGCCGCGAGGATGGCAAGGTTGGTCCGTCTGGAACGATGCTCCCGATGCCTTGCTCTGCCCGTCCGACAACGGCTATCCCGACAAGCGCGGCCGGTACAACTCCTACGGATTCAGCATCGGCGACCAAATCGAAAACATCCGCGACGCCCAGGACGTTCGCGGCATGTTCGCTCGCGTGCGCTGCTACAGCATGGCCGACGTCACGGACGGCACCAGCAACACCATCGCCATGAGCGAGCGCCTGTGTGAGCAGAGGAGCCCCCGCGGAAGCCCCGGTCCGGTTACCGTCGCCGCCCGTCAGGTGGAGCACGTCATGGCCGTCGCAATCGGAGTGGCCGGGCTGCGCGCCACTCCCAGCGTGTGTTTCGCCACGACGGACGGCAAGTATTTTGTTGCAGGAACCGGCGTACAAGGCAGGTGGGGACAGGCGTGGACGGACGGCCAGCCGATGTACGTGGGCATCAACACGGTGCTTCCGCCCAACGCCCCCGCGTGTACGGAGGACGCTTCGAACTACGGGGACCAAGTGCACTTGGCCTTGCCTCCGACCAGCCGGCACCCCGGCGGTGTCAACTGCGTCTTCGTCGACGGCTCCGTGCGGTTTGTCAGTAACACGATCAACACCGGTAATCTGGCCACCGGAGTGACGCAGACCATGGCTGGTACCAGTCTGTACGGCGTTTGGGGTGCGCTAGGTTCCAAGGCCGGCGGCGAGACGTATTCGAATCAGTAATGAACTGATCGCCGCGACTGATCCCGAGCCACCAGCGTAAGCTGGTGGTAGGATAATACCTGAGCCACCAGCGTAAGCTGGTGGTGGGGAAACAAGCGAGCCACCAGCGTAAGCTGGTGGTGGGGAAACAAGCGAGCCACCAGCGTGAGCTGGTGGTGTTTTTTTGGCTTTAGGTCACCGGCGTCTCTTGCTTCAGGGCAACCGGAATGCGGTCGATTTTCGCCGCAAGGATGAAATCGTTTTCGGACAGCCCGCCCACCGCGTGGGTCCAAAGCACGATTGTCACGCGCCGGTACTTTTCCAAATGCAGGTCGGGATGATGCCCTTCGGCCTCGGCCAACTCCGCCACCTCCTGGAAAAACCGGACGGCCTCGGCGAAGTCGCGGACCAACCACTCTTTGCGGATGGCCCGGCCGTCCTCGCTGAGACTCCAACCCGATAAATCGGCCAAGGCGCGTTCCGCCTCTTCCCGAGTCATTGCGGGGATGCCCCCCTCGCAGGGCACACACTTCTTTTTAAGCCAAGCGTTTTCCATGTTGCAAATGCCTTTCAAATGTCGTGCAGATGCGGCAGTACCCGCATGCCTGCGGCCAAGGTGCCTTTGAAATCCTATGCAAGACAAGGGGCTGAAACCAACGCGGCCTTGGGGATAAGGGACGCAACCCACAGGCGTTGTCCTGACCCGCCCCATGGAGGTACTGCATCGCTACTCCCGACTTAAGTACGGACTCCTCTGCGGGCTGAAAAATGCAAGCTAAACTTTTGTGATAAGCCAACACACAATCATTCGGGACTCTTAGCGAATGGACCCACCCCCCTAGTGGGAGATGGGATTGCAATCCTAAGGAAGCAAACGGGAGGAAAGGCGGACAGGTGGAGACATCGCGGTCCGTACTCCGTGCGGCCCCGGCCCATGCCTGATCGTCCTCCTCCCAGGGAAAAGGGGGTCTTCGTGAGAATCTTACTGGCCAGTAGTGAAGCGGTGCCCTTCGCCAAGACCGGCGGACTAGCCGACGTCTGCGGTACCTTGCCGTACGCGTTGGCAGAGTTGGGGCACGAAGTCGGCGTCATCATCCCGGCGTATCGCGCGGTTTGGTGCGCGGGAAAACCCATCCGGTCCCTGGCGCTGGAGTTCATCGTGCCGGTGGGAAGCAAGACGGTCTCCGGCCAATTGCTGGAATGGCCCGGTGAGGTCCCCGGCGTGACGTACTATTTCGTTCGGCAGGATTACTACTACGATCGGGACGAGTTGTACACGGTTCACGGCCAGGATTACGCCGACAACTGCGAGCGGTTCGTTTTTTTCTGCCGGGCGGTGATGGAGGCGGCGCGGCTGCTGGACTTCCGCCCCGACATCCTCCACGCGAACGATTGGCAAACCGGATTGGTACCGGTCTATCGCCGGACGCTGTACGCCCACGCCCCCGAGTTCCAACGGACGGCATGCGTGTTCACGGTCCACAACATGGCCTTTCAGGGCGAGTTTTGGCACTGGGACATGCTGTTGACCGGCTTGGATTGGAGCTACTTCAATTGGCAGCAAATGGAGTTCTACGGCAAACTGAACTTCCTCAAGTGCGGATTCGTCTTCTCGGACGCCATCAACACCGTCAGTCCGCGGTATGCCGAGGAAATCCAGACGCCGCAATTCGGCTGCGGCTTGGACGGAGTGCTTCGCTCCCGTCGCGACGTGCTGCGAGGCATTCTCAACGGCATCGACTACAGCGTGTGGAACCCCGCCACGGATCCCGAAATCGCGCGGAATTACGACGCCGATACGGTCCGCGAAGGAAAGCCCCGCTGCAAGGCGGCCCTTCAGGCGGAAATGGGGCTGCCGGACGATCCCCGAACTCCCCTGGTAGGGATCGTCTCGCGACTGACCTACCAAAAAGGCTCCGATCTCCTGACCGGGGTTTTGCCGCACTGGCTTGCTGGGGAAAACGCCCAATGGGTGATTCTGGGCAAGGGTGAGCCGGCCGTGGAACAACAACTGCTCGATTTGGCGCGAGCTTATCCCAACAAGCTCTGCGTGCGTCTCGAGCATTCCGAGGCCCTGGCTCGCAGAATCCAGGCCGGGGCGGATATGTTCCTGATGCCCAGCCGTTTCGAACCTTGCGGCTTGACCCAGCTTCAAGCCCTGAAATACGGGACCGTGCCCGTCGTGCGCGAGATCGGCGGTCTCGCCGATACGATCACCGACTACACGCCCGAAACATTGGCGGACGGCTCCGCCAACGGATTCCGGTTCTCCGGCGAGGACGGCGAGTCGCTGTCGGCCGTACTCCGCCGCGCCTGCGAGGTCTATCACGATCCCGACACGTGGTACCGGTTGGTCCGTAACGGCATGCTGCAAGATTGGTCGTGGCGTCGCACCGCCCCGCAATACGAGAGCATGTATCGGGAAACGCTCCGCCGGCTCTATCCCGATGCGGATGGACGATAGAGCCGACCTAGGGGGCGCATCGCCGCTACGCATCGGCCGAGATTTCCGGAAGCGGCAATATCTGCCCGCAACGGTCGCCGCCGATTGAACTTCGGTCCCTGCGAACGAACCGGAGGGTCACGAACCGTTGCCGGGGATCGCGGGCACCTCCAGGTTGAGTTCCGGTCCCGGCGCGGCGTCCTCCTCTTTTTGATTAGAATCGGGCGGCGCGGCGGCATCGACGCCGTCACCCTGGGGAGCGGCACCCGCCCCCGCCGTCCACTTGGGAGCATCCATTTCGTCGTCTCCCGTGTCGGAGACGTCCAGTTCCTGCCGGGTACCGTCAGGATAGGTGACGGTAAGCGTCGTCAACCCCCATTTTCCGGCGATCATCCTGGCGATGACGTTGACTTCGGCCTTGCCCTTGGGGCCGCTCACCTTGAACGTCAGGTTGGCACTGCCGGAATCGTTTTCCACTTTGAAGCTCCCCAACGGAATCCACGAGGCGGATTCGATGGGTTCTCCCAGTCTTTCGCGCACTTGAGGGTCGTCTTGCACCTTCTTGAGGGCGATCTGATAGGGCGGCAACGCCCGCATCCCAAAGACCCCGACTCCCAAGAGGATGCCCGCGCACAACAAGATCAGCAATACCACAGCCAGACCGATCGCAGCAAGGATCGCCGTAGCGCAACCGCAACCTGAAGTATGCCGCCGTCGCGGCAATGAGACGTCTTGGCTGAATTCATCCTCTCGGCCCATCGTGTCGTTGAAACTCATCCGCCAGACTCCTCGCCAGAGAGACCGTGACTCGCCACCATCCGCCGCCCTTGCGCCGATGAGGTCACCCCAAAGCGTAGCGAGTCCGCCCCTTTTTCACAAGCGAAAATGACCGGGTATCCGCCCCACAAAGAACCAAAGCCTCCGTTTCGCGACGGAGTCGCCGCCCCATCTGTCGGTTGTCGGCGCGGTGACGTAACATGCAGGGTGCCGCTCGGGCCTTGCGACGCGGCAAGGGTGTCGCCGCTAGGACGAACGCGAGACGGTCGCAGCCCGTTTCTGCCCCCGGGGCGGTGAAACCGGACCGCGGCAAGACTCGAATACCGCCGGCAAGCTCGCCGGTAACCAAGCCGATGACGCAACAGCAATCTTCGCCCTTTGCAAACCGGATACGCCGACTGATCATCGGCCCGGCATTGTTCTTCTCGATCATCGCGATTCCGTGTCGCGGCGAAGAGCCCGGCACATGGGAAAAGACCTGCCGCGACCGAATCGAGCGTTTGGTTCGCGACGGCGAAGTCGTGGGAATCGCGGCGGGGTGGATCACACCGCAGGGACGCTCGGTATTCGGATTCGGTCGGACCGAGAGAGCCGGCGAGGACGTCCCCGATGAGAATACCGTGTTCGAGATCGGCTCGGTGACGAAGGTCTTTACTTGCCTGATCCTGGCGCAGTTGGTCGAGGAGGGGCGACTGAGCCTCGAGACGCCCGTCAATGATTTGCTGCCGACCGACACCCGATTACCCGATCACGACGGGGAGCCGATCCGGCTGGTAGACCTGGCGACGCATACTTCCGGCTTGCCTCGTCTGCCGAGCAATTTGGCGCCGGACCTGGTGCTTTGGCCCAACAACCCCTATGCCCATTACACGACGCAACGGCTTTACGCCGCGGTGCGCTCCGCCGAACTGCTCGCGCCGCCGGGCAAAGAGTACCGCTACAGCAATTTCGGCGTCGGTCTGCTGGGCCACGTGCTCGCTCTGCACGCCGAGGAAGACTACGAAACGCTGGTGGAACAACGGATTTGCCGGCCGCTGGGTCTGCAAGATACGGCCGTGACGTTCCGCGACGGACGGCAACGGAGCTCGGCCAAGGGACACCGCGGGGCGGGAGTGCCGGTGCCGGACTGGGATATTCCGGTTCTTACCGGGGCGGGCGGGTTGCGATCCACGGTGAATGATCTCCTCCGGTTCGTGGATACCCAACTCAATCCGGACTCGACACCCTTTCCCAAAGCCCTACTCCTCACGCATCGGCGCCGCGGAACCGTCTCGAAGACGCTCGGCATTGCCCTGGGTTGGCACATTCTGGTGCAGGACGGCATCCTGTGGCACAACGGTCAGACGGGAGGCTATCACTCCTTCGTAGGCTTCGATCCCGAGACGCAAGTCGGTTTGGTGATACTGGCCAATTCGGCAACGGACGCGGTGGACGCCTGCGGTTTCGATGTCGTCAAGCAGCTCGCACAAGGTTCAACGAGCGAATCGACCGTGGGATTGGAAGTTCCGTGAGGCGGGGAGCGGGCAAGCCCCCGCGACCAGTCGCGCGTGTCGACTCAAACTTGGTGCCCATGTCTTCCCCCCTTGCCATGCCGGTCGCCCCCGCGGGTCGGTTGCCCTCGGTTAGAATGAACAATTACTATTGCGGATACGCGATTCGGCGATCATTTCCGTTACCACGGCATCCTGCCGGTTCGTTAGATTCGGTGAGAAAAAACGGCGTCCCATGAACGGCGGAGATTACGACATCGACGGCCTGGCGGAGTATCTGCACTTGACGCCGCAGCAAGTGCTCCGGCTGGCCGACCGCGGCAAGATTCCCGGACGAAAGGTGGGCGGTCAGTGGCGATTCTCGCCGTCCGAGATTCACCTTTGGCTGGAACAGCGGATCGGACTGTTGACCGACGACGAAGACCTGGTGGCGATGGAGTCGCAACTGCGTGACCGCCGCGCCGGCTCCGGAGAAATCCGCATTGCCGAATTGATCCCGCTGGAGGCGATTCAGGTGCCCTTGGCGGCGCGGACGCGGAATTCCGTGGTCCGGGCAATGATCGACGCGGCGGCGCGCACCGGATGGCTATGGGATCCGGAGGCGATGCGGGAGGCCGTTCTGGCACGCGAGGAAATGCATCCAACGGCCCTGGAAAACGGCGTCGCCCTGCTTCACCCGCGGCGACCGTTGCCCAACATTCTGGGCCAAGCCTTTATCGGTTTTGGGCGAACGATGAGCGGCATTCCGTTCGGCAGTGAAAGCGGCGTGTTGACGGACTGCTTCTTCCTCATCTGCTCGGTCGAGGAGCGAAGCCATCTCCGCACCCTGGCGCGGTTAAGCCGTATCCTTACCGTGCCCGGCTTCTTGCCTCGCCTTCGCGAACTGGAAAGCCCCAGGGAAATCCGGGGCTGGATCGCCGAGACGGAGGCCGGGTTGTGAAAGCAGCGTCCGGCGTCCCGGATCGCAACGAAAGCCGGCCCGCACTGCCGGATTTCCGCCGGCCCGGGCATGGAATCCCCAGGCTCGTTCGTGCCACGGCTGGAATCCCGCCGCCGCGCTGACTACCATGAGGGCGGATTTAGCGGCACCGATTCGCCGCCGACCGATCGACGCCGTTGGTTCAGCGACCGTGGGACGACGGCGAAACCGTCGAGCGGCCCGTTCAACACCCACGTCGCAGCATTGCAATGGCCTACGGTGAAGGACGATCGGCAGGGGCGTCTCGCTTCGGCCGATGAACGCCGCGACTACAACTGGGAGACTTGCAATGATGTCCGGCAACCTGCAAAGACGACGCTTTTTCGCACTCGCACTCGGGCTTCCGACGGTCTATTGTGCGTATCTGGGGTTCTTCCCATCGGCATCCGCCGAAATCACCGCGGAGCGAACCGAGCGCGGCGTCACCATCACCGTGGACGGCAAACCTTTCGCCGAGTATCGGATCGATCTGGGACCGAAACCGATCGTGTGGCCCTTGATCGGGCCGACGGATCAGCCCGTAACAAGGGACTATCCGATGGCGAATACGCCGGACGAGACCCGCGACCACCCGCACCAGCGATCCCTGTGGTTCACGCACGGCGACGTCAACGGTTTGAGCTTCTGGGAAGAGGCGCCGGGACGCGGCGTCATCAAGCATCGGGAATATGTCCAGGTTCGCGGGGGCGCGGACGCCGTCGTTGTGACCCGCAACGACTGGTTGACCGCGGAGGGAAAGCCGGTCCTCAGCGACACCCGGCGGTTGCGGTTTGCTGCGACGGAAGACTTGCGAATCCTCGATTTCGATATCCGCCTGACGGCTTCGGCCGGACCCGTGGTCTTCGGCGATACCAAAGAGGGGACGTTCGGTATTCGAGTCGCCGAGACCCTCCGCGTTGATACGAAAAAGGGCGGCCGCATCGTCAACAGTGACGGCAAAGCCGATGCCGAGGCGTGGGGTAAGCGGGCGGCCTGGGTCGATTACTCGGGCCCGATTGCGGACTCGATCGTGGGAATCGCGGTGCTCAACCACCCAACGTCCTTCCGGTTTCCCACCCATTGGCACGTTCGCACGTACGGTTTGTTCGCGGCCAACCCGTTTGGGTGGCACGACTTCGAGGGGCGTCAAGACGTCGATGGTTCGTATCGGCTGGCAGAGGGCGAGTCGATCGTGTTGCGCTACCGACTGATTCTCCATCGTGGCCGAGCCGACGAAGCCGGCATTGCCGAGAAGTTCGCCGAATACGCGGCGGAAGCCCCCGCAGAGATTCCGTAAAGCGAGACGAATAGCACATTCGCGCGGCCCCGAAGCGCGTCGTCCCGCCGCAAGCTCGATCCGATTTATCTAGCGCGCCGGTTCGATGGGCTGCCGCAAGCCGAACACCATGCCGCAATACGGACGGGCACCCCCTCTTTTTGGTAGGCTTGTGGCTCCTGTGCACCGGACGCCTTGCAAGCGGAGGGTATCTTTCGATATACTTATCGGTTCCGATGGAGACCCACTCCGCTAGCGTAGCTCAATTGGCAGAGCGGCTGACTTGTAATCAGCAGGTTGTGGGTTCGAGTCCCACCGTTAGCTCTAGCGTGGATTGAGCGGAAGACGGATGGGAAATCGGACGGCCGACACCCCGCCGGTGTGCGAACCGGATAGTGGGTGATGAGGCATGATCGGGGGGTTTCCCGAGCGGTCAAAGGGGTCAGACTGTAAATCTGATGGCACTGCCTTCGCAGGTTCGAATCCTGCACCCCCCATTGGGACGCTGAACATCGATTCGCTGGAGATCGGTGGAGCTTGACACGCCCGCGCAAGATGGGACAATATGCGCTTTTCCCGTTGGGAAGGGCGCCGGTAGTGTTGTTTTCCCGTCAAGCTGAGATCGGCGCGAGGCGGAAGGCATTTCCTCCGGGCCGGGCGGGTGTAGCTCAACGGTAGAGCAGTAGCCTTCCAAGCTATTGACGGGGGTTCGACTCCCCTCACCCGCTCCTTTCGGCGGTTCATGGTTTCGAAGGTGCGCGGCGCGGGTTTCGGCGGACCGAAGCACGGGAAAACCAATACAGGCCGGCGTCGCAAGATACGGTTCGCGAAGGGGTGCCGGCGAGGACACAAAGGAATCGGTCGCTGCTGTAGCTCAGCCGGTAGAGCGCGTCCTTGGTAAGGACGAGGTCATGGGTTCAAGTCCCATCAGCAGCTCTTGGACTCGGTAGGCCGGCGGCGAGCCAGGCAGCATCAAAGTATCCGCTTTATCTACAGCACGGAGACTTAGGACGAATGGCTAAGGACGTATTTGTTCGCTCGAAGCCCCACGTGAACGTGGGCACCATCGGTCACATCGACCACGGCAAGACGACCCTCACCGGAGCGATCTTGGCGGTCCAGTCGAAGAAGGGCTTGGCCAACTTCAAGTCGTACGCCGACATCGCCAAGGGCGGTACCGTCCGCGACGCCACCAAGACGGTGACGATTCACGTGGCGCACGTGGAATACGAGACCGAGAATCGACACTATGCCCACATCGACTGCCCGGGTCACGCCGACTTCATCAAGAACATGATCACCGGCGCGGCTCAGATGGACGGTGCCATCCTCGTGGTCTCCGCTGCGGACGGTCCCATGCCTCAAACGCGGGAACACGTTCTGCTCGCGCGGCAAGTCAACGTGCCGGCCATCGTGGTCTTCCTCAACAAGGTGGACCTGGTGGACGACCCCGAGTTGCTCGACTTGGTCGAGATGGAGCTTCGGGATCTGCTGAACAAGTACGACTTCCCCGGCGACGAGGTGCCGATCATTCGCGGCAACGCTCTGGGTGCCTACCAGAATCCGGAAGATCCGGAAAAGAACAAGTGCATTCAAGAGCTGATGGATGCGATCGACAGCTATATCCCCGAGCCGACCCGGGCGGTCGACAAGCCGTTCCTGATGGCGGTCGAAGACGTCTTCTCCATCGAAGGTCGTGGAACCGTGGCGACCGGCCGTATCGAGCAGGGCGTCATCAAGCCCGGCGACGAAGTCGAAATCGTCGGTTTCTCTCGCGAATCTCGCAAGACCGTCTGTACCAGCGTGGAAATGTTCAACAAGACGCTGGAGGAAGGGATCGCCGGCGACAACGTGGGCTGCCTGCTCCGCGGCGTCAAGCGCGATGAAATCGAGCGCGGTCAGGTTTTGGCTAAGCCCGGCTCCATCACGCCGCACACCGAGTTCGAGGCCGAGGTGTACATCCTCTCGAAGGAGGAAGGCGGCCGGCACACTCCGATCTTCGCCGGATACCGTCCGCAGTTCTACTTCCGCACCACCGACGTGACGGGCGAAATGAGCCTGCTGGGCGGGGCCGAAATGTGCTTGCCCGGCGAAAACGTCAAGATCAAGGTAACGCTGATCGCCCCCGTGGCCATGCAAGAGAACTTGCGGTTCGCCATCCGTGAAGGCGGACGCACGGTAGGCTCCGGCGTGGTCACCAAGGTGCTCAAGTAGCGGTGATCGCCGGCCCGGAATCCGAAGTCTTTGTGATGATGCCGCCCGACTCGCCTTGACGACCGGGCCGTCGCGCCGTCACAATGAAGTGCCCGGACGAACCGCAGAACAAGGCTTCGCCGTCCGCCGGGTATGCTCCTGAATTGGGGGTAGGGGTGTAGCTCAATTGGTAGAGCACTGGTCTCCAAAACCAGCGGTTGGGAGTTCGAGTCTCTCCGCCCCTGTTGATATTCGGACCGGGATGGGTGCCGATCAAGGTCCCGCGGTCCTCCGAATTCGTGGCGAGTAGGCCTCTCATGCTTCAGGTCGCCAGCAATCGAAAGAACTACGGCGTGAACGCCCTATTCCAAGAACTGTTCCGTACGACGCTCTACAAGCGGAACCAGGGACGCGTTGTCCGGCAGGCGACGTTCGCCGCGATCGTGGTGATCGTCGTTTTCGGGGCGTGGCGATTGGGGCTGACCTTGGGTGCGTGGGGGCTGGCGCTGGAGTGGCAGTTCGGTCTGCCCGCCCTGTTGATTGCGGCGGGTGCCTGGATCGCATTCCGCCTGATGAACGTCCCCGAGGTCGCCGATTTCTTGATCTCCGTGGAAGCCGAGATGCGAAAGGTGTCTTGGCCGAAAAGGACCGAACTGATTCGCGGTTGTGTCGTGGTCCTCGTGGTGATTTTCAGCCTGGCCCTGATCTTGACCTTTTACGATTTGTTTTGGCGAAGCTTTTTCGGGTGGCTCAATATCTACTGACCACGGCGTGATCTCCTGACCACGGCGTGCGGCGCGCAGGTCCGATCGGCGGCGATAAGCCGCCGGGGTGTCCAACACGGAAGAAGTCGAAAATAATCGGCGGCGGGGTTTGCGGAAGGCTTCTGGAAGCGTTACAATACAAAGTTCCCGCCTGACCACGGTCGATCCCCTCTGATCGGCTTTCCCTTCCTCAGCAGGAGCCTCGGATCAGGTTTGCGGGAGATTGGAACTCGATAGGTTGATTGGATTTGATGGCCGTGGACCCCGAATACCCGTCCAACCTGGAAGGAAACGAGCCTCAGGCGGATCCGGTGCCGGAGTCCGGCGAGGCCGAATTGCCGTCGCGACCCGACGCCGGCGGGGAGCCGATCGAAGAGCGGACCGGGAAAGGCGCTGCCAAGCAAGCCCCCGAGCACGCGGCCGAGTCGGGATCGCGGAACGAAGATCGAGCCGGAGATGAGGAGATTCCTCCCAAGGAATGGTACATCCTGAAGGTTCAAACGAACCGAGAGGATACCGTTCGCGAGGCGCTGTTGCGGAGAATCAAGATCGCCGGAATGGAGGATCTCTTCGGCGACATCATCGTCCCGGTCGAAAAAGTGACGGAGTTCAAGGGCGGGCGAAAGAAAGTCATTCGTCGGAAGCTGTATCCCGGCTATATCGTGGTACAGATGTCCTTGACGGAGGATGCGTGGTTTCTGGTGCGGGAGACGCCCGGCATCGGAGACTTTACCGGGGCGATCGGGCGACCCACGCCCATGCTCCCGCACGAAGTCAGCCGAATTCTCGCCAAGGCGGCGGAAGAAAAGGCCCAAGAGGCGCCCCGATTGAAGATCGGTTGCAATGTCGGCGACCGCGTGAAGATCAACGACGGCCCCTTCGCAACCTTCGAGGGAGAAGTCTCGTCGATCGATGAGGCCAACGGTCGGGTGACCGTCGTCATAAGCATCTTCGGACGAAGCACGCCCGTGGTGTTGGAGTATTGGCAGATCGAGCAAATCGCCTAGTCGTGCGGGTAGTCGGCCGTGCCGGGGCGGCCCGACGCAGGACTGCCCGACGCAGGACTGATCGGCGAAGCATCCAATAGCGTTCGGCATAGGACTGGAACGGTAGTATGGCTAAACAACTGGTCGGTGTGGCGAAATTCCACGTTCCGGGCGGACAGGCGACTCCCGCCCCGCCTGTGGGAACCTCGCTCGGTCGTTTCGGGATCAACCTCGGGCAATTCGTGCAGCAGTTCAACGAGCGGACCCGCCAGCACTTGGGCATGCGGATCCCCGTTGTGGTCCGCGTTTACAACGACCGCAGTTTCGAGCTGGAAACCAAGAGTCCGGTCGCCGCGGATTTGCTGAAGCAGGCGGCGGGAATCGCAAAGGGCGCGTCCAATCCGCCCAAGGAAAAAGTCGGGAAGGTGAGCCGGGCACAAATCGAGGAGATTGCCAAGGCCAAGATGGCCGACCTCAATGCTCGAGACATGGATCACGCCCGCCGCATCCTGGAGGGAAGTGCCCGGAGCATGGGCTTGGATGTGGTCGATTGACCTTGCTTGCGCCGGTGATCCGGCATGAACGTCCATGCCCCCAAGTGGCGTTGAGCCGTCTCGTAAATGTGATGAGTCTATGTTTCATGACCGCCAAGCGAGCTTGCGTCGCAAGACCGACGGTCGCCGGTGCGGGAGAGCCTGAAGGGTTCGCATAACATGGTTCGAGTTTCCAAGCTTTACAAGGCGATGGCGGAGAAGGCGCCGGGCAAGACCCCGCTGCCTTTGCCCGAGGCCGTCAAGCTTCTCAAGTCCTTCGACAACCGCAAGTTCGAACAAACGGTCGAGGTCGCTATCCGAACCGGGATCGACCCCCGGCAGGCCGATCAGATCGTCCGCGGATCGGTGGTCCTGCCGCACGGTCTCGGCAAGACGGTTCGCGTGGTCGTGTTTGCCAAGGGCGACCGCGTGGACGAGGCCAAGGCGGCCGGTGCCGATGAGGTCGGCGGGCCGGAGTTGGCCGAGAAAATCAAAGGGGGGTGGCTGGAGTTCGACGTCTGTATCGCCGCGCCCGACATGATGGGCGTCGTCGGTCCCCTGGGAAAGGTCTTGGGCCCCCGCGGTCTGATGCCCTCGCCGAGAGCGGGAACCGTCACGCCGGACGTGGGCAAAGCCGTCAGGGAGTACAAGGCCGGTAAGGTGGAATTCCGCAACGATTCGGGCGGGAATGTTCACGCCCCGGTAGGGAAGATCCGTTTCGAAGAGCAAAAGCTGGTCGAAAACATCCGAGCGTTCATCGACCATGTGATTAGCCTGAAGCCGGCGGCGGTCAAAGGACAATACATCCGGGGAATTACTATTTCGGCGACCATGAGCCCCGGCATTCGCGTCAGCATTTGACGTCCGCAGACGTCCTTCGGCGAATCAGGATCGATCGATTCTCAAGTCAGGATAGGTTCGACGCGAATCTCGAGCGGACGACCGAACACACAACTCCAAGCGTGGGACTCCCGTCACCATGAGCAAGTTCGTTAAGCAGCAAATCACCGACTATTACCGCCGGAAATTGGACGGCGTGGACGCCGCCGTGTTGGTCAACGTGATCGGCCTCAATGGACCGAAGACGACGCGATTGCGGCGAGAATTGGCCGAAAAGAACATCCGCGTGATGGTGGTGAAGAACACCCTGGCGCGGCGAGCACTGACCGGGACGCCGCTCGAGGCGGCCTTCACGGAGGTGGCAGGACCGACCGCCATTTGCTGGGGCGGCACCGACATCGTGGCCTTGACCAAAGAGGTCGTGCGGCTGGCCGAGGATGAAGCCTTTTCCCCGTTCGCGCCGAAAGGCGGCGTGATGGAAGGGGAGCGCATCACCGCGGAGCAGGTCAAGGAAATCAGCAAATGGCCGTCTCGCGAAGAAGTACTGGCGAGGATCGCCGGACAAATCTTGGCGCCGGCCGCCAATTTGAGTGCATTGATCGGGGCGGTCGGGCAGACTTTGGCCGGCCAGATCAAACAGATCTCGGAAAAGGGGGCGACCGAGGAGTCGTCGGCCGAGCAAGCGGCTTCCACAGGAGGCGACGGCGAGGCGCCCGCCCAGGCGTGACGCCGGCGTGTCGCGACGAACCGGACGACACGCGACGCGCCGGGTTCGTCCAGCGTATTCGGAGAAACTTGGAGCGAGGGGGAAGGGCTACCTGGCGCTCAAGCGAATGAGGGTTTTTCGAGGAAAGGATCGGATCTATCATGGCAACTGACGCTGCGGTTCGTGAGTTCAGCCCCAAGGCCAAGGACTTGGGCGACCAAATCTTGAGCCTCACCCTGAAAGAGGCGAAGGAACTGACCGACTACCTGGAACAGGTGGGCGGGATCAAGCCGGCCGCCGGCGGCGTGGTGATGGCCGCCATGCCGGGCGCGGGCGATGCCGGCGGACAGGCCGCCGCCCAGGAAAAGACCGAGTTCGACGTCGTGCTGGAAAACTTCGGCGCCAACAAGCTGAAGGTGATCACGGCGGTTCGCTCCTTGATCCCGGGGATCAGCTTGGCCGACGCCAAGAAGTTGGTCGAGGGCGCCCCTTCCAAGGTCAAGGAAGGCGTCAGCAAGGAAGAGGCCGAAAAGGCCAAGGCGGCACTGGAAAAAGAAGGCGCTACCGTCGCCATCAAGTGATCGATGGATGGGTTCGCCGATCGTTTCGGCGGCGTGGACGTCCGCAATCGGGGCATCAGAGGTTAGCGCGTCTTTCTTTTTCGGATATGCCTACGGATGCGCGTTGACTCGAATTCGAGCGGGAGCCTGGTATTCGTGACGAGTCTGGGCCGATTGTTGCTTTCTGCGCCCGGCAGGTCCTAAAGCGACAATCGGCGCCGGACTCGTTCTTTCTTTCTTGCCTCTGCGCATTTGGGAGGATGAGGTCTCAATGGCGATTTCCTCACGACGCCGTCTGGAGCCTACCAACACGCGAGTTTTCGGAAGTCGGCAAAGCCAGTTTCCGATTCCCGAATTGAGTAAGATTCAAACCGAGGCCTACAGCCGTTTCCTCCAGGCCGACGTTCCTTGGAACAAGCGCAAGGAGCAGGGGCTGGAGGCTTTATTGCGCGAAGTATTCCCCATCGAGACTTACGACAAGTCGATCCGGCTGGAATACATCCGCTACGAACTGGGAAAGCCGCGTTTCACGCCGCAAGAGTGCCGCCAACTTCGCCTCACATACAGCCGCCCCATCAAGGTCTGGCTGCGCCTGACCAAGGATCAGCCCGTCGAAGAGGAAGTGGCTCTGGGCGAACTGCCGATCATGCTGGGCGGCGGCGAATTCATCATCAACGGGGCGGAACGGGTCATCGTCAGCCAGTTGCACCGCAGCCCCGGCATGGATTTCCTCGAAACACGAGAAAAGGACAGCGACCGCAAGATCCACAATTGCCGGATCATTCCCGAGCGGGGAAGCTGGGTCGAAATCATGCTTTCCCGCCGCGAAACGCTTTCCGTTCGCATCGACCAAAGCGGCAAGTTTCCCGCCATGACGCTGCTCCGCGCCATGGATCCCGCCTTCAGCGACAATGCGGCGATCCTGCGGGCATTCTTCGGGGACGAAATCAAGGAGGAAACGATCATCGACGGACGCAGCGCGTCCAAGCTGGAAGGCAAAATCGCCGTTGAGGACGTCGTCTATCCCGCGGAGAGCCCGAACGCCGGCGAGATCATCGTCGAGTGCGGGCAGAAGATCACCAAGACGATCGCCGATCAAATCTGCGCTTCCGGTCTGAAATCGGTGGCGGTCATGCCCGCCATGAAGAACCCGCTGATCCTCAATTCCTTGGCCGAGGACCCCACCGCCAGCCACGAAGAGGCCTTGTTGCGGATTTATCAGCGTTTGCGGCCCGGCAACCCGGCGCAACTAGAACGGGCGAAAGCCTTGTTCCACGAGAAGTTCCGCGACCCGAACCGTTATCGGTTAGGGCGCGTGGCCCGATTCCGCATCAACCGCAAACTCGGACTGGACGTGCCGGAAGACGAAATGTGCCTCCGGCCGGAGGATTATATCGCGGCCATCAAATATCTGGTTCGCTTGCGGAGCGGCGATCCCGACGCAAAACCCGACGACATCGACCACCTGGGCAATCGCCGCGTGCGGACGATCGACGAATTGGCGTCCGAGGAATTGCGCAAGGGGTTCCTGAAGCTGCGCCGCACGGTCCAAGACCGCATGGCCTACAGCGACGCCGCGGACATGACTCCGCGGAGCCTGATCAACGCCAAGAGCGTCTCCGCCGCGATCGAGTATTTCTTCGGCCGCGGAGAGCTGTCGCAGGTCGTGGATCAGACCAATCCGCTCTCGATGTTGACGCACGAACGGCGGCTGTCGGCTTTGGGGCCGGGCGGCTTGAACCGGAAGCGGGCGGGCTTCGAGGTCCGCGACGTGCATGCCTCGCACTACGGCCGAGTGTGCCCCATCGAGACGCCGGAAGGCACGAACATCGGCTTGATCTCCAGCCTGGCGATCTACGGCTCGATCGATGAATACGGCTTCTTGATCGCCCCTTATCAGGTGGTCAAGAAAGGGGTGCTTCAGGATGAGATCCGCTGGTTGCGGGCGGACGAGGAATACGACGCGTACCTGGCCCCCGCCGATACCCCCGTGGTCGACGGCAAGATTCAGGCCGATAGCCTGGTGGCCCGCTATCGCGGCGACTTCATCATGGTGCCCACGGATCACGTCCAATACATCGACGTCTCGCCCGCCCAAATCGTCGGCGTTTCCGCGGGGTTGATCCCCTTCTTGGAACACGACGACGCCAACCGGGCATTGATGGGATCGAACATGCAGCGGCAGGCCGTGCCGCTCTTGGTGACCGAGCCGCCCTTGGTGGGAACCGCTCTCGAACGACGCGTGGCGGAAAACTCCAGCCTGGTGGTCCGCGCGAAACGCGCAGGGACCGTGACCCGGGTCGATGCGGAGCGTATCGTGATCGACGATACGGACGAATATCGCCTGGAAAAGTTCGTGGGATTGAACGAACGGACCTGCCAAAACCAGAAGCCGATCGTGCGGTTGGGGCAGAAGGTCGAAAAAGGCCAGGTCATCGCCGACGGCGCCGCGATCTGCAACGGCGAACTGGCCCTAGGCCGTAATCTGCTCGTGGCGTTCATGTCGTGGGAAGGGTACAACTTCGAGGACGCCATCATCATCAGCGAGGAACTGTTGCACCAGGACGTCCTCACCTCGATCCACATCGAGGAGTTCGACGCCGAGGTCCGCGAAACCAAGCTGGGGCGCGAGGAATTCACACGCGATATTCCCAACGTCAGCGAAAAGGTCTTGCGCAATCTCGACGAGAACGGCATCGTGCGGGTGGGCACGCATGTCAAGCCGGGCGACATCCTGGTGGGAAAAATCACCCCCAAGTCCAAGACGGAGCTTACGCCCGAGGAAAAGCTCCTGCACGCCATCTTCGGGCGGGCGGGCGAGGATGTAAAGAACGACTCGCTGGAGGTTCCGCCGGGCGTGGAAGGCATCGTCATCCATACCGAGAAATTCGCCCGCCGCATGAGTCTCTCCGAAGAGGAACGCAAGGAATTCGAGGAGCGGGTGAAGGAAATCGAGACGGAGGGCAACGCCAAGATCGCCGAAGCCTTCGGGAAGCTGGTCGCCGCAATCGAGGACGTGCTGAAGACGCGCCTGACCGACGAGGAAGGCAATCACCTCGTGGAGGGTCAGGAACACCGTTACGTCGCCGAACAGGCCCAACGATTCAGCGTCGATCGCCTCGATATCCGCACGGAACGCCTCCGCAAGCAGGTGGAGAAGGTGTACGAAGAGATGTGGCCCGCCGTCGAGGCGGCCATCGACAGCCGCGATCATCAGCTCAATTCCATGAAGCGGGGGGACGAGCTGAAAAGCGGCGTCTTGCAAATGGCGAAGGTCTATATCGCCACCAAGCGGCAGATCTCGGTGGGCGACAAGATGGCGGGACGCCACGGCAACAAGGGCGTGATCTCCAAGATCGTGCCCAAGGAGGATATGCCCTTCCTGGCGGACGGCACGCCCGTGCAGATTCTGCTCAACCCCTTGGGGGTGCCCAGCCGCATGAACGTCGGCCAAATCCTAGAGACGCACTTGGGCTGGGCTGCGGCGAAGTTGGGCTTCCGCGCCGTCACCCCCGTCTTTGACGGCGCCGACGAGGCCAGTATTCGCGAGTGCTTGCGCGAGGCCGGCCTGCCGGAAAGCGGCAAGGTTACCCTGTATGACGGCCGGACCGGCGAGCCTTTCGAACAGCAAGTGACCGTCGGCTACATCTATATGCTGAAGCTGCATCACTTGGTGGACGACAAGATCCACGCTCGCGCGACCGGGCCGTATTCGCTCATCACGCAGCAGCCCCTCGGAGGAAAGGCCCGATTCGGCGGCCAGCGCTTCGGGGAGATGGAGGTCTGGGCGTTGGAGGCCTACGGCTCCGCCTACATCCTGCAAGAACTGCTGACCGTGAAGAGCGACGACGTGGACGGCCGCACCAAGATCTACGAATCGATGGTCAAAGGGGAAAACACATTGGAGGCCGGCACGCCCGCCAGCTTCGACGTATTGGTCAACGAGATTCGAGGCCTGGCCCTCAACATGCAGTTGGAAAAAGGCCCCAGCGTTTGACGCCTGCGCGGACGAGCCGCCCGCGCGCGGCCGTGACCGCGGCGCGCTGGGGGACTTTTCGCCGCTATCGCCGAATAGACGCAAACACGACCTCCGATTTCTTTTCACTCGGAAAAAGGAGTGCCCAAGGTGAGTTTCGCCGACGTTTCCTACGAACGCGTGAACGAATACATGGCCGTCAAGTTCAGCTTGGCGCGCCCCCACGACATCCGAAGCTGGTCTTTCGGCGAGGTCAAGAAGCCGGAAACGATCAACTACCGCACCTACAAGCCGGAAAAAGACGGCCTCTTCTGCGAGCGCATCTTCGGCCCGGAAAAGGACTGGGAGTGCTCCTGCGGCAAATACCGCGGCATGAAGTACAAAGGCATGGTCTGCGACCGTTGCGGCGTGAAAATCGCGCACAGCCGCGTGCGCCGCAAGCGGATGGGCCACATCGAATTGGCCAGCCCCGTCGTCCACATCTGGTTCTTCAAGGCTGCCCCCAGCCGTTTGGGAACCCTCCTGGGGATGAAGGTTTCCAGCCTGGAAAAGATCATCTATTACCAGGATTACGTGGTCATCGAGCCGGGCGACACGCCGCTCAAAAAGCTGCAACTTCTCACGGAGGAGGAATACCGCCAGGCCAAGGCCGAGTATCCCGAAGGGGCGTTCCATGCCGACATGGGGGCCGAGGCCATCCGCAAGCTGCTGATGGACATGGACCTGGTCCGGCTCTCCCGCGACTTGCGTGTGGAATTGGGCGAGACCAACTCCAAGCAGAAAAAGAAGGAGTTGATCGGTCGGCTGAAGCTGGTGGAGTCGATCCGCGACAGCGATAACCGACCCGAGTGGATGGTACTCGACGTGCTGCCCGTCATCCCGCCGGACTTGCGCCCGCTGGTGCTGTTGGACTCGGGCAGTTTCGCCACCAGCGACTTGAACGACTTGTACCGGCGGATCATCAACCGCAACAATCGGCTCAAGAAACTGGTCGATCTGAACGCGCCGGACGTCATCATCAAGAACGAAAAACGCATGCTTCAGCAGGCGGTGGACGCCCTGTTCGACAACGGTCGTTGCAAGCGGCCCGTCGTCGGCTCCAGCAACCGCCCGCTCAAGTCCTTGACCGACATGATCAAGGGCAAGCAGGGTCGGTTTCGCGAAAACCTGCTGGGCAAACGCGTGGACTATTCGGCCCGGAGCGTAATCGTGGTCGGTCCGAGCCTGCGCCTGCACCAATGCGGTTTGCCGAAACGCATCGCGTTGGAGTTGTACTCGCCCTTCATCATTCGGCGCCTGCGAGAACTGGGACATGCCGACACGATCAAGAGCGCCAAGAAGATGCTGGAGCGGCGGGACGAAGAAGTTTGGGACATCTTGGAGGAGGTCATTCAGAACCACCCCGTCCTCCTGAATCGTGCCCCGACGCTGCACCGCATCGGCATCCAAGGGTTCGAGCCGGTGCTGGTGGAGGGCAATGCCATCCAATTGCACCCCTTGGTGTGCAAGGGCTACAACGCGGACTTCGACGGCGACCAGATGGCGGTGCACCTGCCGCTTTCGATCGAGGCCATCGTCGAGGCCCATACGCTGTTGATGTCGTTCCACAATATCTTCAGCCCCGCCCACGGCAAGCCCATCATCAGTCCCTCGCAAGACGTCGTCATGGGTTGGTACTATTTGACGTTGGGATTGGCGGGGCGTCGCGGCGAGGACTCGATCTTCTCGTCGTTGGACGAGGTGGAGTTGGCCCATTCCCTGAAAAAAGTGGATACGCACGCGCAGATTCGCGTGCGATTGCCGGAGGGAGTGCGCGTCAAGGGCCGGCCCGACATCGCGCCGGGATCCGTCATCGAGACGACCGTCGGCCGCGTCCTGTTCAACCTGATGCTGCCCAAGGGCATGTACTATTACAACGAGACCATGTCCGGCAAGGCGTTGGCCCAAGTCATCTCGGATTGCTACGAGCTGCTGGGCCGCCCGGCCACGATCGACCTCTTGGACAACATGAACCGGATCGGTTTCCGGCAGGCGACGTTGAGCGGTTTGAGCTTCGCCACGGACGACCTCTTGGTTCCGCCGAACAAGGCCAAGATCATCGCCGATGCCCAAAAAACCGTCATGCAAAAGCACCGTGCCTATGAGCGCGGCATCATCACCGAGGGCGAACGAAAGAACGCCGTCTTGGACGCCTGGACGCACGCCCGGGAAGCAATCACCAACGACCTGAAAGAATTGTTGGCGAACGACCGGCGATATCCGGGCTACGTCAACCCCATCCATTTGATGTCGGAATCCGGCGCCCGCGGTAACATCGAACAAGTGCGCCAGTTGGCCGGGATGCGGGGATTGATGAGCAAGCCGTCCGGTGAAATCATCGAGACGCCCATCAAGGCCAATTTCCGCGAAGGCTTGACCGTCTTCGAATACTTCAGCTCGACGCACGGGGCCCGCAAAGGCTTGGCCGACACCGCCTTGAAGACGGCCGACTCCGGCTACTTGACCCGCAAATTGGCCGACGTGGCCCAAAACGTCGTCGTCACGATGCACGACTGCGGAACCACCCAAGGCGTGACCAAGGGTATCGTTTACCGCGGGGAAAAAGTGGAAGTCAGCTTGGCCGAAGCGATCCGCGGCCGGGTCAGCCGGGCCAATATCGTCAATCTCATCACCGACGAAGTGATTGTGCGCGAGAACGAGCTGATTACGCCGGAAATCGCCCGCAAGATCGAAGAAAACAACATCCAGCGAATTCAAGTCCGCAGTCCGTTGACCTGCGAGGCCCCCCTGGGCGTCTGTGCGTTGTGCTACGGCATGGACATGTCCACCGGCCGCTTGGTGGAGGAAGGCCTGGCGGTCGGCATCATCGCCGCGGAAAGCATCGGCGAGCCGGGCACCCAATTGACGATGCGGACGTTCCATATCGGCGGTACCGCCGCTCGGGCGTTGGAGGAAACGCAAGTCCGCGCCCGGCAGGCAGGACAAGTGCGTTTGGTCCGCATGCAGGTAGTCACCAACGCGGCGGGAGACCGCATCGCGATCTCTCGCAACGGCCGGCTCTTGATCTTGGATGAGAAGGGCCGGGAATTGGAAGGATACGAAGTTCCCTTGGGCGCCCATCTCAAAGTGGATGACGGCCACCGCGTGGAAGCAGGACAAGTCTTGTGCGACTGGGACCGCCACAACATCCCGATCATCGCCGAAGTCGGAGGACGCGTCCGGTTCGAGGACCTGGTCGAAGGCGAAACCCTCCGCGCCGATCGCGATGCCGCCGGAACCGTCCGCCGCATCGTCATGGAGCATCGGGGAGACCGCCAGCCGCAGATCATTATCGAAGACCCCGAGACGGGCAAGATCCTGGGCTACGAATACTTGCCGGAAAAGGCGCACATCGAAGTCGAGGAAGGACAAATCGTAACGCCGGGCACGTTGTTGGCCAAGCAGCCGCGGGAAGTGACCGGTACTCAGGATATCACGGGCGGTCTGCCGCGGGTGACGGAGCTGTTCGAGGCCCGCAAGCCCAAGGACCCCGCCATCATGGCCGAAATCGACGGCGTGGTGGAACTGCTGGGCGAAAAACGACGCGGCAAACGCACGATCATCATCCGCAGCGACAGCGGCATCGAACGCGAGCACATGGTCTCGCCGGGCAAGCACCTCCGCGTGCACACCGGCGATTTCGTCCGAGCGGGAGACGCCTTGGTGGAAGGCCCCTTGGTCCCCCACGACATCCTTCGCATCTCCGGCGAGGAGGCCTTGCAGCAGTACCTGGTCCGCGAGATCCAGAACGTGTACCGCCAGCAAAAGGTGGAAATCAACGATAAGCACATCGAGATCATCGTCGCCCAAATGCTGCGCAAGGTGCGGGTCGAAAACGGCGGTGATACCGGCCTCTTGGAAGGCTCGTTGATCGATAAGTTCGAGTTTCGGGCGAAGAACGCGGAACTGGCGAAGTGCGTCAAGGTGGTAGACCCGGGGGACACGCACTTCTCGCCCGACGAGATCGTGCCGCGCGAGGTCTTCGAACAGGAGAACACGCAGGTCGAAGCGGCGGGCAAGAAGCCTGCCAAGTGCGTCGCGCCGCGTCCGGCGGAGGCCAGCACGCAACTTCTCGGCGTGAGCAAGGCCGCCGTGCAAAGCTCCAGCTTCATCTCCGCCGCCAGCTTCCAAGAGACGACGAAGGTCCTGACGGAGGCCGCCTTGGCCGGTCGCGTGGACAGGTTGGTGGGATTGAAGGAAAACGTCATTCTCGGTCGCCTCATCCCGGCAGGGACCGGTTTTCGCAAGTATCAACAGGCCGAGGTCCGGCTGCGGCCCGAGGCTCTGGAGCGACTTGCGGCACGCCGTCCGAGCGCGGGAGTCTCCGATCGCTTCACGTTGCTCGAAGACATCCCCAATCCCCAGGAGTCGGCAAGCTCCGCGGCGGAGTCCCAGGAGATGTTCACTGGAGGCTCGCCATTCCCCTCCTTGGACGATATCGGTGACGTACCGGCGGACGCGGATTCCCAGGCCAAGGCTTCCGATTCCCAAGAAGGCGTGTGAGACCGGGACGATGACCCCACCGTCGGTCGGCATCCAGCCGTTCCCTGGGCGACTTGCGTAACAAGAGAGGAATGCGCAAAGTGCGGCGACTGGGACAAGAGGTGGAATTAATCACCTTGACAAGGCGAGCCAGGATGCAATTCCGCTTGCTTTTCCTTCGCCCTTCGCCGTTCCCTGGATGTCATCCGGCGATTCGCAAGTCGCGGCGGCTTGACATCGGCCGGGGAATTGGTAGGCTTAGAGTTTCCCCCTCCGTTCTTGGCGGAGCCTCACGGAGGGCATACCGCCGAGCCATGGCCCCCTGATCGCGGGGACGTGTGATCGCGGGGACGCTGATTTGCGGCAAACCGGAAGGGGCAGTAGGCCCGACTGATTTCAAGGTGTTATCGACAAAAAGCCATTCGCTATGCCTACGATCAACCAGTTAGTGAGAAAACCGCGGCGGCCGAAGAGAAAGTTCAGCAAGGCTCCGGCGTTAGATCGCTGTCCGCAAAAGCAGGGCGTGTGCCTCATCGTCCGTACCATGACGCCCAAGAAGCCGAACTCGGCTTTGCGGAAGATCGCTCGGGTGCGGCTCAGCAACGGCAAGGAAGTGACGGTATATATCCCGGGGGAAGGCCACAACCTGCAAGAGCACTCGATCGTACTGGTCCGCGGAGGGCGTATTCGCGACCTGCCGGGCGTACGTTACCAGGTCGTTCGAGGTACGCGTGACGCGGCGGGCGTGGCCGATCGTCGGCAGTCGCGCAGTCGTTACGGGGCCAAGAAGCCCGGCAAGTAGTTCCCTGAATGCTCCTCGTCGCAACAACTTGGACGAGAGCGTACGTTTTCGATCGCCGGTTCGCGGCGCTTGATTGCAATGGGATCGGTTTTTTCACGGTGGGATCGGTTCTTTGACGGTGGGATATGGGACGGAAAACAGCCAGTGAAGCCACGCTGAAGCCGGATCCGCGATATGGGTCCCTTCTGGCCGGAAAATTCATCAACTGCATGATGTGGGACGGTAAGAAGAGCATTGCCGAGGCGATCTTCTATCAGGCCCTGGATATTTTGGCCGAGAAGTATCCGGACAAGAGCCCGATCGATGTCTTTACCGAAGCCATCGACAATGTGAAGCCGAACATCGAGGTGCGATCGCGACGGGTAGGCGGTGCCTCGTACCAGGTGCCGATGCAGGTGAACAAGAAGCGGCAGCAGTCCCTGGCCATCCGCTGGGTGCTTCAGGCGGCACGTGATCGGAAGGGAAAACCCATGCACGAAAAACTTGCGGCCGAGTTGGATGCCGCCTACAAGCGTGAGGGAGCCGCGATCACCAAACGGGAGAACGTTCACCGCATGGCCGAGGCCAACAAAGCATTCGCGCACTTTGCGTGGTAATGCTGTCGGGTAATCAAGACACCGCGCCGAAGCACCTTCGGGGCGGTGTTGTTTTGCGCAGGCGGAGGCGGGCGATAAGAAGAGCCGTGATCGCGAGGTTGCATCGCGCCGCCCCCAACGAACATGAGGAGACGACGTGAACAGCACGGCGTTCCGTTTTCGGAACGCGAGGCGAGGGGACGGGGCGGCCGCTACGGCCCCCCGGTGAGGTAGCCATGCCGCGAGACATCAGCCTGATTCGCAATATCGGAATCGTCGCCCATATCGACGCCGGGAAGACCACGCTTACCGAGCGGATGTTGTACTATTGTCACTTCATCCATCGCGTGGGCATGGTGGACGAAGGGACCACCACGACGGACTACGACCCCGAGGAGCAAGAGCGGGGCATTACGATCCTGGCCGCCTGCGTCACCTTCGATTGGAAAGGATACCACGTCAACCTGATCGATACCCCGGGGCACGTCGATTTCACGGCGGAGGTCGAGCGGAGTCTGCGCGTGCTGGACGGCGCCGTGGTCGTCTTCAGCGCCCGGGAAGGCGTTGAGGCGCAAAGTGAAACGGTCTGGCGTCAAGCGGACCGCTACCGCATTCCTCGGCTGGCCTTCGTCAACAAGATGGACCGCGAAGGCGCGGATTTTGAAGGCACGGTGGAGGAAATCCGCGAGCGATTGGAGTGCCGCCCCGTGCCCATCAACATCCCCATCGGTGCCGGGCCGGCGCATTACCCCAATCCTTTCGTCGGCGTCATCGACCTGATCCGCATGAAGGCCTTGCGCTTCGAGGAGAAGGATCGAGAGGCGTTGGTCCTGGAGGAAGAGATTCCGGAAGCGCTCCGCGAGGCGGCTTCCCAATGGCGGATGCGGATGCTGGATCAACTCTCGCTCTACAGCGACCGCATGACCGAGCTGCTCCTATCCGAAGAAGAGGTTCCCGAGGAGCTGATTCACGAGGTCTTGCGGCTGGCGACGATCCAGAACATGGTGGTGCCCTTGATGTGCGGCACGGCGCTACACGGAATCGGTGTTCAGCCGGTACTCGACGCCGTGGTGCGTTATCTTCCCAGCCCGGCCGACATCCCGCCCGTCGAGGGTTACGACGTGGACAAGCCCGACCGCAAACTGACCCGCAAGGCGGATGTCAACGAACCGTTTTGCGGCTTGGTCTTCAAAGTCCAGCCGGAACGCTACGGCGACTTGGATTATGTCCGGGTCTATTCCGGGCGACTCAAGGCGAACAGCCGCGTTTTGAATCCCGGCAAGAACAAGAAGGAAAACGTGCCGCAATTGTGGCGCATCCAGGCCGATCGCCGAGAGCAGATCGAGGCCGTCGAAGCCGGCGACATCGTCGGCATCATGGGAATGCGGTACTCGATCACCGGGGATACCTTGTGCGATCCCAAGCACCCCATTCTGCTGGAATCGATCGTCTTTCCGGAAACGGTGGTGGACACGGCGATCGAGCCGGAAACGACCGCCGACCGCAAGAAGCTCATCGAGGTCTTGGAACTGATGAAACGCCAGGACCCGACCTTCCGTTATCGGGAAAATGAGGAGACGGGGCAAATTCTGATTAGCGGCATGGGCGAACTGCACTTGGAGGTCATCACCCACCGTCTGCTTCGCGACTACCGTTTGCGTTGCCGTGTGCAAAAACCGCGCGTCAGCTATCGGGAAACGATCGAGAAGGCGGTGGAAGCGGTGGGGCAATGCCACCGCAATCTGGGCGGCCAGCAGCTTTGGGCGGAGCTATCCATTCGTATGGAGCCGTTCCATCAAGGCGCCAAGGCGGTGGTCGTCATTCCGGAGTGCGGCGATGCCCTGCCCCCTCCGTTCCTCAAAGCCGCTTGGGAAACGCTGGAGCAACACGGCGAGGGCGGCGGCCTGCTGGGCTTTCCCTTGATGCACGTCAAAGTCTCGATCCTCGGCGGCCGCATCCACGAAACCGACTCCAACGAGCTGGCCTTTCGGCTCGCCGCGGCGGATGCCTTCGAAAAGGCCCTCCGCTCGGCCGGCGTGGTCCTCCTGGAACCGATCATGAAGGTCGAGGTCACCGTTCCCGAGGAATTCGTGGGCGATGTCCTCAGCGACTTGCAGCAGCGGCGCGGGGAGATCGTACGCACCACCGTGCGCGGGAAGAACACGATCATCGAGGCCCGGGCCCCCTTGGCCAACTTGTTCGGCTACAGCAACACGGTTCGCG
Organism: Thermogutta hypogea; assembly: GCF_055386265.1. Classification (NCBI taxonomy): domain Bacteria; kingdom Pseudomonadati; phylum Planctomycetota; class Planctomycetia; order Pirellulales; family Thermoguttaceae; genus Thermogutta; species Thermogutta hypogea. The sequence continues at coordinate 4,569,077 of NZ_AP042425.1, read as the reverse complement.
GTCTGAGCCAAGGTCGGGCATCGGCGGCCATGGAACCGCTGACATACGGCCCCGCTCCGGCCGAGGTGCTGGCCAATTTTCTCTGATTGCGGCGATGCGCTTGCCGGCCCCGTTCTCGCCCCTCGCCGCAACTCCGAACGCCGGCGAGCCGCGTCTTTCCCGCCATCTTCTCATTTGGCGGCGGCGATTTCCGCCAAACCGGCCGGATCATCCAGGACGCCCTCGGATTCCTCCGGTGACTCCTCTTGAAAGGCCCGACGTAAGGCGGCTTGGGACGGCGGGCGAGTATAAACACTGATCAACGGAAACAGCAGCAAGGGCACCGCCATCGCGGTGACCGACGCCACGGGGACAAGACGCTCGCCCCACCACAGGAAGAGGATGTTGGCAAGCCCGACACCGACCGCCATGCAAATCCAGGCGGCGCTTGCCGTGCCTCGCCGCCAATATAGGCCGTACAAATAGGGAGCCAAGAAGGCTCCCGCCACGGAACCCCACGAGAGCGACATCAAAGTCACGATCACGGCGTTCTCTTGTCGAGCGATGAAATACGACAGCACCACGAAAATCCCACTCAAGAACCGCATGAGGGCGAGCGATCGCCGGTTGGAAGCCGCCGGGGCCAGGTACCCCTTATACAAGTCGATGGCGATCGCCGAGGACGAAACCAAGATCAGCGAGGAAAGCGTCGACATCGAGGCGGAGAGAACCAACAACAGGATCAAAGCCATCAAACCCGCCGGCAATTGCCGAGAGAGCAAGTCGGGAATCAATCGGTCGAAGGGGTTGGGTCCCTCGGGAAGACGCTCGACGAATACGTGCGAAAGCGATCCCGTCAGGTAGGCGCAGCCCCCGATCAGCAGCGCAAAGACCGTCGTCACGACGGCCGCTCGGCCGATTTGGCGGGCGTCCTTGATAGAGTAAAACTTTTGCACCATCTGCGGCAGGCCCCAGACGCCGAAGGACGTCATCAGCACGAGGGACACCAAGAGATAGGTCGGGGGCTGATTTTCGGGCGGAATGTGCCGTGCATAGTTGGCGGCCGCGGCTTCCCAAGCCGGAATCGGGCCGCCGGCTTGGTTGAGCAAGACGACCGTCATCGCCACGGCCCCGCCCAGCATGATGATTCCCTGAATGAAGTCGGTCAGCGTAATCGCAAAATACCCGCCGAGAACGAGATAGACTCCGGTCACGGCGGTCATGGCGAGGATGGCCCATTCGTACGGGATGTGAAACTGGACCTCGAAGAGGTGGCCGAGCCCTTTGTAGACGGACGCGGAGTACGGAAGAAGAAAGATGAAGATCAGCAGGGCGGCGAAGATCTTGAGGCCCGGAGACTCGTATCTCGCATGAAAGAATTCCGGCATCGTCATGACGTTGAGCCGCTGCGTCATCACGCGCGTTCTCGAACCGAGGATCAACCAGGCGGCAAGCGAGCCGATGAAGGCGTTTCCCACGGCGATCCAAAGGCTCTTCAGGCCGAATCCCCAGCCGAGCTTTCCGGCGAAACCGATGAACAGAACGGCGGAGAAATAGCTGGTGCCGTAGGCCAGGGCGGAAACCCAGGGGCCGATCGCCCGATTGCCTAGAAAGAAATCGTTGAGGGTTCGCGTCTTCCTCAGCCCCCACCAACCGACACCGATCATCAGAAGCAAATACACCGTGATGAAAACGATCGCGTAGGTCATGGGGAAGCCTCGTTGTTCGGCATGTCTGGGGAGCCGCCGTCCGCGGCCGCGGAGAGGATGCCGCCGATCAATCGTCGATCAGTTTGCGCCGGTCCACGACGCGAGCCGCCTTGCCTTCGAATCGCTGGAGCATGCGCGGACCGACCAGATTGACTCGCATATGCAGGCCGGTCACACTGTGAATCTCCGCGACGATGGCGTCGCGCAAGCGTTGCATCTCACTCATCTTGTCCGAGAATCGATCCGCGGTGACTTCGACGTGAACGGTGACTTGATCCTGGTGCGTGGGCCGATCCACCTCGATTTGGTAGTGCGGCGTCGTCCCCTCCACTTTCAGCAGGGCCTCCTCGATCTGCGAGGGAAAGACGTTCACGCCGCGAATGATCAGCATGTCGTCCGTCCTTCCACGGACGCGCGCCATCCTGATACCGGTTCGACCGCACGGGCACGGCATATCATCCAGTATGGTGAGGTCCCGCGTGCGATAGCGGAGAAGGGGCATGGCCTCTCGCGTCAAGGTGGTGATGACCAGCTCACCGGGGCTGCCCGGCGGCGTCGGTTCGAGCGTTTCCGGGTCGATGCACTCGACGAGAAAATGGTCCTCTTGAATGTGCATCCCGGAGCGCAGGTAACACTCGCCGCTGACCCCCGGGCCGATGGCCTCGCTCAGGCCGTAATTGTTGAACGCCGTGATGCCCAGCCGCTTCTCGATCTCGCGCCGCATGGCCTCCGTCCACGGTTCTCCGCCGAAATGCCCGAACTTGAGAGGCAGCGCGGCCGGATCGACGTTTTGGTTTTCCAGCTCTTCGGCGATCGTCAGAGCATAGCTGGGCGTGCAAATCAAGACGTCGGGCCGGAGGTCTTTGAGGAGCAGCACCTGCCGACGGGTGTTGCCGGAGGCAGCCGGGATGACAGCCGCCCCCACGGTTTCCACTCCGTAGTGCAAACCGAATCCGCCCGTAAACAGCCCATAGCCGAATGCGATTTGCACCGTGTGGTGCGGTCGCAGCCCTCCCGCGACAAGGAATCGCGCGCAGAGGTCGCCCCAGATGGCGCGGTCTTGAGCCGTGTAGGCCACAAACGTGGGTTGCCCCGTCGTACCCGACGAGCCGTGATAGCGCACGACCCGCGACCGATCGACGGCCAGAAAACCCAACGGATAGTGGTCGCGAAGATCGGCCTTGGTCGTGAAGGGCAAGCGGCGGACGTCCGCCGGATCACGGATGTCGTCGGGGTCGAGGCGTGATCGGGCAAAAGCCTGCCGATAGAAAGGCACCTCCGCGACGCGCCGCACGCATTCCCGCAACCGGGCAAGTTGCAAGGCCCTCAATTCCTCCCGGGGGAGCGTCTCCGCGCGGTTCCAAATCAGATTGTCGATGGGTGCGGCATCCATAGACCGACCTTGGCCTCGTTTTCAGGGAGAGCGGCCGGGGGGGACCGCGGCGGTGTGGGACGGTCTCCGCCGCCGACTTGGATCGCTTTGGCGGCCAATGCGTCGAGAGCACGGGGACCGCGGCGGTGTGGGACGGTCTCCGCCGCCGACACGCTGAACCGGGCGTGTGCCCGAACTTTCCGCGACGCGGCGTCCTCACGATAGAACCGCGGATCACGCTTTCGCCCGCTCGAATAGATCCACGCCTTGGAGCACATTGAATCCGCGGCGTTGCAGGGCCGCAATGGCCGCGTCCGGCTCGTCGAAGCGAAAGATCATGATCGCCCTTCCGCCTGAACGAAACGTGAAAGCGTACATATACTCGATGTTGATGCCCGCCTCTTGCACGACGGCCAGCAACTCGGCCAGACCGCCGGGACGATCTTCCACCTCGGTCGCGACCACGTCGGTGACGGTCACGACGTTGCCGGCACGTTCCAGGACCTCCTTCGTCCCGACCCAATCCTCGACGATCAGGCGAAGAATGCCGAATTGCTCGGTATCCGCCAAAGACAAGGTGAGAATATTGATGTTCTTTTCGGCGAGCAACCGACAAACCGCGCTGAGGTGGCCCGGCTTGTTTTCCAAGAATAGCGAAATTTGTTTGAGTTTCATCGTCTCCCTCCCGAGACCGGCGACGGCGGGCTATGGCGGCGGTCGCTTCCCCTTCGAGGACCGACTTTGCTTGCCGGGGAAATTAGATCATAACGGAATTCCGGGGCCGTGGGCAATCGCCTTGGTTGCGACCGCGGCCGAAAAGAACACCGGCGGCGGCAGAGCCGCCCGTAGCAAAGGGGATATTGGGAAATGAGTGACGAGTGGAGTCCCGCCGGTTGGCAGCGAAAACCGTTGACGCAACCCATCGACTATCCCGATCGCAATCAGTTGGACGATGCGGTTCGGCGGCTATCCCGATTTCCGCCGCTGGTAACGAGTTGGGAAATCGAGACGCTCAAATCGCAGTTGGCGGAGGCCGCGCGCGGCGAGAGGTTCCTGTTGCAGGGCGGAGACTGCGCCGAGACCTTCGAGGATTGCTGCTCGAGCATCATTGCCAACAAACTCAAGATCTTGCTCAAGATGAGCCTGATCCTCACGTTCGGCGGAAAGACGCGAATCATTCGCGTGGGCCGGATGGCAGGCCAGTACGCGAAACCCCGTTCGCAGTTGGTGGAAACTCGCGACGGGGTGACGCTGCCGGCCTATCGCGGCGCGATGATCAACCGGCCGGAATTCTCGCCGGCGGCGCGAACGCCGGACCCGGAATTGATGATTCGGGCGTATCTGCACGCCGCGCTGACGCTCAACTTCGTGCGGTCGCTGGTCCAGGGGGGATTCGCCGATTTGCGGCATCCCGAGTTTTGGGACCTTCGCTTCGTCGATGTCTCGTCGCGATCGCACGAATATCGACGCATGTTGAAGGCGATCGGCCGGGCGGTCAGCTTCCTGGAGGCCGTGGAGGAACGTCCCTTGGCGGAACTGGGACGGGCGGAATTCTTCACCAGCCACGAAGGGCTGAATCTCTGGTACGAGCAGGCGCAAACGCGCCGCGTGCCGCGACGCCCCGGTTGGTACGACTTGTCCACGCACTTTCCCTGGATCGGCGACCGCACGCGGGAGATCGGAGGCGGTCACGTCGAGTTCTTTCGCGGTATCGCCAACCCCGTCGCGGTCAAGATCGGGGCGCGGTGCGAACCGGACGAATTGCTGGAATTGACCCGCGTCTTGAATCCCGACAACGCCCCGGGAAAGTTGACCATCATCCATCGCTTCGGCGCCGATCGGATCGCGAGCCGTCTGCCCCAGCTCATCGAAATCCTGAAGCGGCATGAGCGCCGCGTGGTATGGTCCTGCGACCCCATGCACGGCAACACGATTTCTCTCGGCAACGGACTGAAGACGCGGCGTTTCGACGACATCCTACGCGAGGTTGTGCAAGCCTTCTCGATCCACCAAGCGATGGGCGGCAGGCTCAACGGGGTACACTTCGAACTGTCCGGCGAGGACGTTACGGAATGCGTCGGCGGGGCGCGGGGCACGACCGAGGCCGATTTGAGCCGCGCGTACCAAAGTCAAGTCGATCCGCGCTTGAATTACGAGCAGGCCATGGAAATAGCTCTGCTCATTTCTCGATGCATGCAAGGACGAGCCCCCGCCTAGCCTAACCGGCCGAGACGGCGCTCGAACGCACCCGCGTAAGTCAAACGGATACGCGAGTCCGCGGCCGAATCGCCGAGCCGAGCGGGCAATGCGTGCAGCCCGCGCAGGTGGGAGTCTCTTCGGACACATTCCGGAGAGACCGGAAATGCCGCACCAAGTACGCGACGGCTACGGCAACCGTGATCCACGCGGAGATGTCTTGCCACGCGATGGACATAAGCGTTTTACCGGTTGATGAAGCACGCTTTTGTAGCCAAGGGAAACCCGGACGAGGCCGCAACGGACGTCGGCGCCACCTTTCGTCGACTCCCTTGCCCGTGCCGGAGTAAACCTATCCACCTAGAATTCTAAACCCGACCTGGTAGGTGACAAGCGCACCAAAGTACGCAAGTGTGGTCATGTAGGTGAACGTGAAGATCGGCCAGAAGAGGCTGTTGGTTTCTCGCCGGATGACTGCCAGAGTGGCCGCGCATTGCGCGCACAAAGCGAAAAAGACCATGATGGAAAGGGCGACCGGTATGTTGAAGACCGGGCGATCGGTTCCCTCCCAAACGGCGGACTGAAGCCGGGCGTGCAGCTCTACCTCCCTCTGTTCGGACGCCGCGTCCGGATCGCTTTCGGATCCGCCCAAGTTGAACATCACTCCAAGCGTGGCGACGACCACCTCTCGCGCCGGGAAAGAGGCGACGACCGCCGTCCCAATCCGCCAGTCCCAGCCCAGCGGGCGAAAGACGGGCTCCATCAACCGGCCCAGCCGCCCCATCCAGCTTTGCCGTTGGTAAGCCGTTTGGATCTCGCTTTGCAACTCGGCCAAGCGAGCTTGGACACTTTGGCGATCCGGCGCGTCCGCCGGCAGGTGATCGAGGCGTTCCCGAAGCTGCGCGAGTTCCGCCGCGTAAGGGGCCTCCACGATTTCGGCGTTGTGCGGGTAATAGAGCAGCGCCCAAACGACGATGGAGACCGCCAAGATCAAGGTGCCGGCATTGCGGACGAAGACCACCACGCGCTCCCAGACCCGCAGGAATACCGTCCGCGGCGAGGGAAACTTGTAGGCGGGCAACTCGAGGACGAACGAGGGCGGACCGCCGCGGAAGAACACGCGTTTCAAGAGCAAGGCCACCACCACGGCCACACCGATGCCAATGGCATACAGTCCCGTCAAAACGAGTCCCCGCAGGCTCACCATGCCCCACAAATAGCGATGGTCGGGGATGAAGACGTAGATCAGAAGTCCGTAGACCGGCAGCCTGGCCGAGCACGTCATGAGCGGAGCGATCAAGATCGTGGTCAAGCGGTCCCGCTCGTTCTCGATGGTCCGCGTCGCCATGATGCCGGGGACCGCACAGGCGAAACTCGAAAGCATGGGGATGAACGATTTGCCGCTCAACCCGATGCGCGCCATGAATCGGTCCATGAGATACGCGGACCGCGCGATATAGCCGCAGTCTTCCAGCACGGCGATAAAGGCGAAGAGGATGGCGATTTGCGGGACGAACGTGAGCACCGCCCCGACGCCGCTGAGCACCCCGTCCACGACCAGGCTGTGCATGGCGCCGGGTGGAATCGCTTGGGAAGCCAGGCCGGCCAAAGATTGCACACCCCAGTCGATGGCTTGACTGAAAGGTTCGGCCGCTCGAAAAACGGCCTGGAACATGACGGTCATCACCAAAGCGAAGATCAGCGTTCCCCAAAAGCGGTGCATGAGCACCGCATCCAGCCGGTCGGTAAACGTACTCTCATCCTCTTCCGGATAAGTCACGACGTCCCGCAGGACTTCCGCGACCCACCGATACCGGCTCTGAACCTCGATTTCATAGACCGGCACCCCGCGGGCGGCGATCTCGGCCCGCGCTTCCTGGATGAGCCTCCCGGCAGCCGGGGCATCCTTGCCGAAGAATTGGTTTTGCAAGAATCCGCTCTGGTCCAGCAGGAGCCGCTCCACCCAGAACCGCGTCTGCCAGTCCGGTCGAACCCCGCCCGATGCGGCGGCTGATGGATCGGCGAAGCCGTTGCCGTCCGGCGTCATTTCCTGCGACGGCGACGCCGCCTCGGCCACATCGTGCACGTGGGTCACGGCCCGCTCGGGGCAGATCGCGGCAAGCAAGCCCTTCTCCGTAAGCCGCGCCGCAAGTCGATCCGTTTCGGCGACAAGAACGTCCGGCAAGGCCGGCGACCGAGGTTCCGGCGGCGATTCCACCACGCGGCTGATCGCCTCTTCCAGAGCCTCCAATCCTTTCGACAGATGCGCCTGAACAGGTACGACGGGCACGCCCAAGGCCCGGGACAGGGCCTCCGTGTCGATTGAAATGCCCCTGCGTTGCGCTACGTCCACCATCGTCAGGGCGACAACGGTGGGAATTCCCAACCCCAACACTTGCCCGACCAAGTAAAGATTGCGTTCCAAGTTGGAAGCATCCACCACGCAGACGATGACGTCGACCGGCGGGACGCCTTTTTCTTGGCCCAGCAATACTTGAACCGCCACAAGTTCATCACGCGAGCGAACGGCCAGGCTATACAAGCCGGGGAGGTCTACGGCTTCGAAGTTTCGACCTTGGTAGCGAAACCGCCCCGTGCGCTTCTCCACGGTTACCCCGGGATAATTGCCCACTCGCTGGTAGATACCCACCAGAGCGCTGAAAAGGGTGGACTTGCCGGTGTTGGGATTCCCGAGAAGGGCGACCGTAATGCTGCGTTTCTCGGAAGCGACGCTCATGGGCGGAAAAGCGGGTGTGGCGGGATGACGCTCAACGGGAAAACGGAGGATTTCACAAAGCGCTAGGCATGACGTCCATCACGCGGTCGCATCAATCGGCACAACCGCGGCCGTGCCTACAGCGATGCCGATGCCGACGCCCGCCAACGGAAACGACGCCCGGATCGATCAGCTCCACCAGAATCTGCACATGGTCGGCCCGCAGGCACAGCTTGCTCCCTCCCACGTGCACGATACAGGGATTGCCGGGGCGAAACACACGAATCTCCCTGCCTTTGCACAGACCGATCTCTTGCAACCGATGAGCGGCGTCACCGTTGGCTTGCAGCTCTACAATGATACCACGATCCCCGGCCCGTAGCCGATTCAGAGGCAAAGGTTCCCCGGCGGTCCGAACCATCGCTGATTCCAACAATTGCGGATCGGCCGAGCGTTCACTGGGACGGATCATGGGAAAGCCCTTGCCGGAATTGCCGGCCCTGCTTGGATGCCGAAATCCCCGATTGTGGAACCGGTTCCCCGGCGTCACGTCGATATCGGAAGGAACCGGGTCCTCTTCGGCTGCAACAATTCGAAATTACGGTGCTTTATTACGAGAATCACGCTACGCAAAAAATGAGAACCAGTCTCATTATTTTGATTATACGCCCGCCACGCGGGAGGTTCAAGGGTGCAGTGCCGAGGGGCAACGGAATTTTCCATCCCCGAGATGGGCGGCAGCTTGCTTGACCGCCGCACCATCGCCCGACGACGGCTGCCAGATCTCGACGCTTGCCACATCTCGACGCTTGCCACATTTCGACAACTGCTACATTTCGCGGTCGCGCCTTCCCCAATCAACTCCCCGACGGGCGAGGACGCATGCCTGAGACGCATGGCCCGGCCGAGGCATTGCCGAGCCGCAAGCGGCCGCGCGTTGTGCTCGATTGCCACTTTTCGCCATGTTCCGCTAAGATAAAGCTGAATCGTCCGATACGATCGGTTGCTCCCGGGGCGTGTAACTTACGCTTGAAGCGGCTTCGGAGCAAGGGGAAGGGAATTCCCCGCTCAGAGTGCGAAGGCGGGTGCCGCCGGCGCTTACTCTACGGCAACGCCGGGTGGATACGCCGACGGGATGCCGGCCGTGAATATTTCGTTAATCTCGGCGTGCCGGGGGCCGGCACCGCCGACCGGGATGCTCGGGAGTACGTCTTCCCGCCCTCGGCGAATCAAACTTGAGAGGCTGATATGTTCGAGAGATTGCAGGTCGGGCTTTCCAACGCCTTGCGGACGCTCGCCGGTCAGGGAAAGTTGACTGAAGCGAACATGCGAGAAGGCTTGCAGCTTGTCCAGCAAGCTCTGCTCGACGCCGACGTCAGCCTTCCCGTGGTGAAAGCCTTCGTCGAGAAAGTGGCCGCGGAGGCCAAGGGCGAACGCGTCGCCCGGTCGTTGCGACCGACCCATCAATTGCTGGCCATCGTTTACGAACAATTGACGGCCCTGATGGGACCGGTCGACCACGAAATCAAGATCAAGCCGTCCGGCAGCGTGTTGATGCTGTGCGGGCTGCAAGGCTCGGGCAAAACCACAACCTGCGCGAAGCTGGCGAGGCTGCTACGAGCGAAAGGGGCCTCTCCCATGCTGGTGGCGGCCGACTTGCAGCGTCCCGCCGCCATCGAACAGTTGCAGATCCTCGGCGAGCGGTTGGGGGTGCCGGTTTACGTCGAGCCGGGGGCCTCCGATCCCGTGGAGGTCTGCCGCCTCGCCGTAGCCCAGGCCCCGAAGTCGGGGGCGAACGTCGTCATCTTGGACACGGCGGGGCGCCTTCACGTGGATATGGATTTGATGCGGCAATTGGAGGCCATCGACCGCAAGGTCGGACCCGACCAGGTCTACCTGGTCGTGGATGCCATGACCGGCCAAGACGCCGTCCGCAGCGCCCGAGCCTTCCACGAGGCCTTGACCCTCGACGGCGTCATTCTGACCAAGCTGGACGGGGATGCTCGCGGCGGGGCTGCGCTCTCGGTGAAGTACGTCACCGGGGTGCCCATCAAGTTCATCGGGACCGGCGAGCAAATCGATGCTTTGGAGGAGTTCCACCCCGAGCGAATTGCCGGCCGAATCCTGGGCCAAGGCGATTTGATGAGCCTGATCGACCAAGCCCGCCGCAAGATCGATCAGGAGGCCATGGTCGAGCAGCAAAAACGGATCATGGCCGGCGAGTTCACGCTCGATGATTTTCGCAACCTGCTGGACCAGACGAGCCGATTGGGGCCGATTCAGAATGTGCTTGCCATGCTCCCCGGGATGAGTGGAATCCTGGGAGCCTTGGAGAGCGATGACGTGGATGCCGCAGCCTCGATTCGACGCATTCGCGGCATCATCGACTCCATGACTCCGGAGGAGCGCCGCAATCCGGATATCATCGATATTAGCCGTCGCCGACGGATTGCCGCCGGGGCAGGCGTCCCCCCTCACGAGGTCAGCGAACTGACGCGAATCTACGATCCGGTCGCGGATATGATGCGCAAGATGGCATCCCTCAATGCCCGGGGTCGCATCCAGATGATCCAACAGCTCTCCCGTCAAATGATGAGCAGCCCGGAGTCGCTGCTATCCCGCCAAAAGAAGGGTACGGGCAAGAGACTGGGGGCGGCCGAAAAGGCGGCCTTGCGGAAACAAAGAGAGCGCGAGTTGCGACGTCTGAAGCGCGAAAAAAAGAAAAAATAGCTTCCCTGGTTTGGGGTACAGTCCCCGACAGGCGGTTTTTCCCTTTCGGCCTCGCCTCCGGTCATTGCAAGTTTTGACGCAATTCGTCAGAATAGAGGTTCGCTTCGGGCGAATCGGCGGGGACATTCTCACCGCGGGCAGCCGCGGCGGGCAAGCGCATCGGCCCGGCGAATCGGCGACGACCTCCGTTCATCGGATGGATAGCTCGGCCCCACGGCGATATCCCGCGAGGAGCGGATCGCCGAGACGAGGGCCGGGGCGTTACCGTAGCGACGAATTCCAGTAGTTCCAAAAGGAGATATTTTCGTGGCAGTTCGCATCCGCATGAAGAAAATGGGCAGAAAGCACCGCCCGTTCTTCCGAATTTGTGCTACCGATGCTCGATCGCCGCGGGACGGGCGGGTCATCGAAGAGTTGGGGACCTACGATCCGATGATTGCGGAGACGGATGCTCGCGTCACGTTGAATATCGAAAGGATTCAGTACTGGCTCGGCGTCGGCGCCTTACCCAGCGAAAAGGTGGCCGTCTTGATCAAAAAGTACGGCCCCAATGGGACGCATCTGCAACAGCAAAAAGAGGCCGTCGAGCGATTGCAGCAGAAGCGCGCCATGCGCCGCGCGGCAGCACAGCAGGCGGCGGCTCTGGCAGGGCAGCGCAAGGCCCTCCGCGAACAAGTCGCAGAAGATGCCGATTCCGACACCGCTGATGAGGATTCCACCGACTGAGCGGAACGGATATGCGGATCGACGTCTTGACGCTTTTCCCGGAAATGTTCCGCGGTTTTCTCGAGGAAAGCGTCCTGGCCAAGGCGATCGATCGCGGGTTGATTCGGGTTGTTCTCCACAATATCCGCGATTGGAGTCACGACAAGAAACATCACAAAATCGATGATCGGCCGTTCGGCGGAGGGCCGGGCATGGTGCTGATGGCGCCGCCGGTGGTCGAGTGCGTCGAGGCGGTCCAGGCTCAATCCGAAGCCGGGCATTTGGTCCTACTGACGCCGCAGGGAAGACCCTTGGTTCAGGAAGTCGTGGAGGAATTGGCTCGGTACCCACGCTTGTTGCTGTTGTGCGGGAGGTATGAAGGATTCGACGAACGGGTGCGGCAGATTTTGCGGCCCGATGAAATATCCATCGGCGATTACGTGCTGAGCGGCGGCGAAGTGCCCGCCATGGTCGTCATCGAGGCCGTCTCGCGCCTGATTCCCGGAGTGTTGGGCGACGAAGAGAGTTGCGAGCGAGATTCCTTTTCCGGCCCCGATCGGTTGCTGGATCACGCCCAGTATACCCGGCCGAGGTGCTACCGTGGGCTGGAGGTGCCGGCGGTATTGTTGAGCGGAAACCATACGGCCATCGCGAGGTGGCGCTTGCAGGACAGCAGACAACGTACGGCGGCGCGGCGGAAGACTCCGATCCGGGATGCTTCAGCCGCGAAGGTGAGCGACGGACTCGGACATAGTGACGCGGAGACGAACGAGCAAAGCCGAACGAGAGAGGCGGACTAACAAATATCGTTGAAAAGTCGGGACGCTTGTCGGATTCAAAATTCGCCGTCCGGCGCCGAGGCACGAATCCGGCGTTTTGATGAGAGAAGGTAGCCATGAATAAGCGGGAATTGATCGAAGCGGTCGAGCAACCGTGCCTGAAAAGCGAAGTACCGTACTTCGAAGTGGGCGACACGGTCGACGTCCACTGCCGGATCGTCGAGGGAAATAACGAGCGTATTCAGGTCTTCAACGGCGTCGTGATCGCCCGCAGCGGATCGGGTACCCGAGAGATGTTCACGGTCCGCCGCATCGTTCAAGGTGAAGGCGTGGAACGCAAGTTCCCCTTGCACTCGCCGTTCATCGCCAAAATCGAGGTCAAACGGGCGGCCATCGTCCGGCGGGCCAAGTTGTACTACCTCCGCGATCGCATCGGGAAAGCCGTGCGTCTGCGGGAGCGCCGTCCCGATCAGATGAAAAAGCGGCAAAATCGAGAGGCCGCTTGGTATCGCAAGCAGGCCGCCAAGGCCCAGAAGCACGCTGGTGCATGACCGGCCATTTCCGCCGCGTACCAAAGCGGGCGTGCCGAAGCGAAGTTCCACCGGGCTTCCCGCCCTCGATCGGGGAGGGAAAAAGCTTGATGACCGATCCTGAAGGAGGAAGCCTCTTCCCAGGGATTTGAGAATGCCCCTTCCTTTCGCGTTTGCCGGGTTGCGGTCCTTCCGTTTCCGGCAAACGCGTTTTTTTTCGCGCGTGGGGAGTCTCCTCGGCCGAGTGCGATCGTGCCTGGGCGATCGGTTGTTTAAGACCGGGGGCCGAAGGGCCCGGTCACCGCAAGAGTCGCGGTCCGCGCACCTGGAGGTGGGCCGGCGGGGCGAAATCGCGGCCGCCGCACACTTGGAAGCGTTGGGCTACCGCGTCCTGTTTCGGAATATCCGCATCGCCGGCGGCGAGCTGGATATCATCGCTCTGCACGAAAAAACCGTGGTCTTCGTGGAAGTCAAAAGTCGCCTCGGAGAATCGGCCGCGGCCTGGGAGCGCGTGGATGAAAAGAAGCGGCGTTTCCTGCTCCGGGCCGCTCGGGCCTACGCTCGGCAAAAGAACTTGCAGGGCTTTTCTCAACGCTTCGACGTCGTCACGGTGTGCTGGCCGTCGCACGATACCGCGGATGCCCCGGTGGTGCGGGTCTATCGCAACGCATTCTCCGAGGTTCGGGAACCATGATCGGCTGCACCGGTCCCGCCGCCGGTGGAACGGTAACGCCGACGCGCGGAAAGAAACTCCCAAACGACGTACCGCAAAAACAGCCCGGCCAGGATGAGGCCGGCGCCCGACAACGTCCACCAGGCTGGCCGCTCGCCCCAGACCAAAAAGGCCCAGACGGGGCTGAGGATGGGTTCCGTGAGTGCAATCGCCACGGCCTCCTGACTGGAAACGACGCGCAAGCCGCGGGACAAGAGGATATAAGGCGCTGCCATTTGCAGGCCGCCGAAGGCCGCCAGCCAAAGCAGTTGTTTGGCGTCCGGCACGACACCCAATCGTAGCACGACCGGCACCAACAAGATCGCGGCCGCCCCGAGATTGACCGCCGTGAGCCAGACGGCGTTCTCGCCGCGGAGCTGCCGCAACGTCACCACCACCCCGGCGTAGAAGACGCCGGATAGGATGCCGGACAAGACGCCGACCCGTGAGCCGGTCGTACCGCTGCCCAGCTCGAAACCCAGGATCAGCAAAACGCCGAGGCCGGCGCAGACCAGCGGCAAGGCGTCCTTGCGATCCATGGGTTCGCGAAAGATCAACAGCGTTGCCAGAAGGACCCAGAACGGGGCCAAGTTCTGTAGCCAAATGGCGTTGGCGGCCGTGCTGCGTACCATCGCGGTCAGAAAGGTCACGTTCATGCCGGCGAAGCACAGCACCATCGGCACCAAAAGGGGCCGAAACCGCGCGCCGCGCACGCCCGGCAATAAGATCAACGCCGCGAAGAACGCCCGCCAGAACGCGAAGATCAACCCCCGCCATTCCTGCGGCCAGTCGGCGAAGAAATCCGCCTTGGCGAAGATGCCGCTGGAACTCCACAAGACGGCGGCCGCCAGGACGCTGAGCCGCCCCATCGTCTTGGTCATGGCGTCGCCTCCGCAGCGGAAGCGAGAGATTCACGAGACAGGTCCGACCAGCGTCGGGAGCGATAGACTGCCGTCTTTTCTTGCTCCGTCTGGAGGATCAAAGCGGCCGTATCCTGCAAGGTGTCGATGAGGGGCAAGCCGGCCTCCGGCCCGAGTACGCTGATCGCGGTGGCCCAGGCGTCGGCGGCGGCTCCCGTCGGGGCGATGACCATGACCTCGCGGGGCGTCGTGATGCCTAAGCCGGTCTTCGGGTCGAGAATGTGCGAGTATCGCACTCCATCGATGATGACGAATCGGTAACGATCGCCCGACGTCGCCGTGCCGCAATTACGCAACGTTGCGAACAAGCGGGGCGGCTTGTCCGGTTCCAACGGCGCGACGGCGATGACCCAGCCCTCGCGGCCGGGCGGCGGATCGCCCAAACCGATGTCGCCCCCCAAGTCCACCAGCGAGCGGGAGACGCCGTTCTCCCGCAACACCTGGAGGGCTGCGTCCACGGCATAACCCTTGGCGATCGCTCCGAAATCCAGCCGCATTCCCGGCACGGTCAATTCCACGGTACGAGCCGCCGCGTCCAGGCGAACCTTGTCGAATCCCACGGCTTGCCGGGCTTCCTCGAATCGCCGGGGGGGAGGCAGCTCTCCGAGGGTCCGCGTACGGCGCCACAGCCGGATCAGCGGCCCCAACGTCACATCGAACGCGCCGTCGCTTTGTCGCGAAATCTCCAAGCTGAGGGACAGCAGCTCCCATAAGTCGGGCCCGACGGGTACCGCTTGACCGCGGCCTGCCGTTTCGCACAGACGCCGCGCCTCGCTGTCTTCCTCATAATCGCTGAAAACGGCATTCAGATCGCGGATGCGGGAAGCCGCTTGCCGACACGCCGCGGTCGCGTGTTCCGCTGATGCGTGGTAGCACACGATCCGCAGCGGCGCGGCCATCTCCTCCCCTTCCCAAACCACGCGCTGCAACGGCTGCGCCGCCCCCTCGGCCCCGTTCCCTCCGGCTTCAAATGCTTGGCCTCGGCATTGGCGGTTCCGCTCGGGGAACGACTCCGCGAGCGAGAATCGCACCATGACCGCGAGCGATACGACTACCGCGACGAACGCCGGAAACGCACGTGTATCCATCAATATGCTTAGGTAGTGGCGAGCCGAATCACCGGTCCGCCACAAATAGGGAGCGCCCCTGGGTACCGTCGAACTTGGGAGATGGGTCGGCAAGAGGCTCAGCATGGTAATGGGCATGGCGCGGAATCGCTCGGGAAAGCACTCCCCACAACTCCTAGAGACGGCTTTCAAAGCGGGAAATCGTGACGTCCCTTCATCATGCTTGAAAGTTAGGGGGCCAAGCAAGCGGGTAGCCGGATGGCTTTCCGTCCACGCTGAGGGCTGCTCTTGGGCAGCGGGAATATCGGAGATAGCGGGGGCTCGAACTTGGGGGAATGGTGAGCTGTACGCTACAAGCCCTGTCTTGCAATCCACGGACCTTGCTTCGAATTATCCCGCATTTGCCTAGAAAAAAACATGATCTACATTTGATGAGGCGCCGATACGCCGCGTCCGGAATCGGATACAACGCCCAACCTTGCCCCGCAACCACGCAACCGCAGTACGGAGAGTTTCGGAAGCGGCAGAGAGAGATCCCCCGGGCAACCTTCGCCCCAGTTCGGAGACTGATTTCATGCGCAATAATCAGCCGGTGACCGGCGTGGAATATGATTTTCCCGCCGATATGGTTCTGATTTCGCGGACGGACCCCAAGGGCATCATAACGTACGTTAACAATCACTTTGCCACGGTTTCGGGTTTCTCTCCTGAGGAGCTGATCGGCAAACCCCACAACATCATACGGCATCCCGACATGCCGCCGGAGGCCTTCCGCGACCTGTGGGCAACCATCAAGCGGGGCCGGCCGTGGTGCGGTCTTGTGAAGAATCGCCGCAAAAACGGTGATCATTACTGGGTTCTAGCCACAGTGACGCCTCAGAAAGAGGGCGGATACACGAGCGTTCGCACTAAGCCGCAGCGGAAGGAAATCGAAGAAGCGGAAAAGCTCTACCGCCTCATGCGTCAGGACAACTCATGGAGCCTTCGCAACGGCGTGCCTCAACGACGGAGGCTGTTTGCGGCTTCCAAAATTCGGCAATACTTCCGCTCTTTGCCCATCTCCGCACGTTTGACGGGCGTCGTGGTCCTCATCCTCGGCTTACTCGTCTTCGTCGTTTTCCAAAGTATGCAATCGAACCGAGCTATTGAGGCCGCATATCAGAAGTACATTGCCCAGGATAGCCGCTGGCGATCGAACTTTTACCGCATGTACGCGCAGGGACTCCAGATGGGGCAGGCCCTTCGCAACATCATTCTCGATCCTCACAACCCCAAGGCCTACAAGAATCGGGAAGCAGCGCTGGAACAATTCCAAAGGGCGGTTTTGGAGGCCCAAGAGCAGGATGTATCCGTATTCCAAACCGGTCTCCCGGTCCGGATCATGGCGCTCCACGATGAGCAAAAGAACATCCAAGACCAAGTCCTCCAACTGGTCCAGGCCGGGCGGGCTGACGAAGCAAAGACCCTTCTCAACGAGCAAGAGACTCCCAAATGGCGTCAGATTCGTCAGATTTTGCTCGACGAGATCAAGCGACTGGACAAGGCCGAAAGTCAATTGATGACCGAACTGCGCACGCAGGCATCGTCGGGGCGCACTCGCACCATGGCAACGAGCCTTACAATCGGTGCGCTGGGCGTCCTGATCACGTGGACCGTCGTTCGAAAAATCAAAAGATCGATTCGGCACACTCTGGACGTCGTAAAGGGGATGGCCGAGGGGCGACTCGGTCAAGCAGTGCATGTCGTCGATGAAGACGAAATGGGCGATTTGCTCGCCAACATCGTGATCTTCCGCAATCTGCTGCTCGAGGCAATCAGTCTGATAAGTCAAGCGTCCGCAACGCTGCTCAGCTCGGGCGAACAGATCAGCACGATCAGCGGCGACACACTCTCCGCCGCGGAAACGCAGCTATCCGCAGTCGGCAATGTGCTTTCCGCGATTCAGGAGGTCTCGGCTTCGGCGGACGAGATGAGCCGGCATGCGATCAAGGCGCGAGAAGCCGCCGACCAAGCTATTGCGGTAACGCGCAGCGCCGCGGAGACGGTGACACAAACCGAACAGCATGTATCCGAGCTTCTGCGAACGGCGGATGACATCAGCCGCGTGCTGGTAGTCATCAAGGAAGTCGCGGACCAAACCAACCTGCTGGCCCTGAATGCCGCGATCGAGGCCGCCCGGGCCGGTGAGCAAGGAATGGGGTTTGCGGTCGTCGCCGACGAAGTCCGCAAGTTGGCCGAGCGCGCCGCCAGCTCCACGCAAGAAATCGCTGCGATGGTGAAACGGGTCCAAAGTGTCAGTCATGCCGTGGCCGATGAGGTGGCCGAAAGCAATCGCCGAATGTGCGGAGGCACTGCGGACATCTCGCAAGGCGAGAACATGAACACTTCGGTGGAACAATCGGTGGTGCAAGCCGGTGAGACGATGCGAATGATCAGCGCGGCGTTGTTGAAGAGCACCGCCACGATTCACGACGTTACCTCGAAAATCGAGAATGTAGCCCATACAGCCCAACAAAATGCCGAGGCGGCACGACGGTCTTCGGAGGAAGCGGTGCGCTTGCGGTACGTGGCAAAGGATCTTGAGGGAGTAGTCAATCACTTCCACGCGTGACCCCGCCACGCGCGAAAGATGCCGCCGTATGCGACCCTGCTTCAATTCACCAAAGCATCGGGATATTCGACTCGCCCGGTAGCGATCTCGGACCAACGCCGACGACGGGCGATGGAAGGACGCTCCGCGCCTCAATCCGCAAGCAAAAGCGCATCGTAACGTGGAACTCCGGCAGCACCCCGATGGAGCCCACCGTGGCCGAGACAGTACAATACGGCAAGGAGTCGGGGCTCAAATCAGATCTCCAGATCCGGCAAGAGGCCCGCCGCGGGCGGCAGAGGAACTCGACAAGGTCGAGGGCGATCTTGTGGCGGTAGGCTGCCCTGCCGACGCTCCGGCGGATGACGACGGGGCAGAAGTGGTGACCGTCTGCTTCGGCCACCCCACGCTCGGCCAAATGCGCGACGGCTTTTGGGATTGGGCGATCCGCGTTATCGCGCCCGATGGCTCCGAGGTCGGCCGCGTGGTGCGCCGGGATTCCGCGAAATGGGATGTTGAGGGCCGCGTCCGCATTCTCGCTGCGGAGCACCAGCCCGGCCGCCACGGCCGCTACTGGTCCTTCCGCCTCGCGATTCCCGAGGGATGTCGGGCGGTGCACGAAGCATGATTCTGAATGTTGCGTCGGCGCATGCCGCCGCACTACAATGACGGCGGCTCAATCGTGGCTACGTGTGCGGAGGATCGATCATGCTCGCATTTATCGCCTCGCTCCTGTTCGGCGTTCTCGTGGCCGAGGGCAAGATGCCCATTCCTGATTGGGCGAGCCAAGTCAAAGCCCAGTCGCTCATCCAGGATGTGTATGGCAAGGAGCTCGAGGCCGCTCGGGATCCGAAACAGAAGGCCGCCTTGGCCCGCGAAATCCTAGCCGTGGCGCGGAAGGAGCCGGACCCGGCCAACAAGTTCGTCGGGCTGGCCATGGCGCGAAGGCTGGCCGTTGAAGCCAATGATGGCGCCCTGGCCCTCGAGGTGCTCACGGCGCAAGTGGCCTCATTCGCGTCCGGGCGCGAATCCGCTCCGGATGCTATGCTCGCGAAGGCCGACCAGCTCTGGGCCGAGGCGGAACGCAAGCGAGGGTCAGAGCGGCTTGCGCAGCGCATCGAGGCGGTGGAAATCTGGATGAGAGCCGGGAAAGAATCGCCGCTGCTGGCCGCCAAGTGGAACGACCGGATCGCGACGATCAAGAGCGGCGGGGCGATTGTGCTTGCCGCGAAAGATGTCCGGCTCGTGGGAGCACGGATTCATTATGATGCACATCTCGGCGGAATTGCGGGCTGGTTTCTGCCCACAGACTACCCCGAATGGGATGCCCGATTAACGGCTGGTCAATATGCCGCGGCGATCAAATATAGCATTAAAGATTATGCCGGACGCTCCTTATTTGCACTCGTAGTAGTGCGCGATGGAGCCTCCAAGCCGGTCATTCAGACGGCCTTTCGACCGGATACCACGGGCACATGGGAGACTCGCAATGAGTTCGCAATCGGTACCTTCTCCATCCGCGCGGAGGGTACTTATCGTGTGCGACTCATTCTTTTGAATAAAGGCGTTCCCGATCCAGGCGTACCGACGATCGTACTGGAATCTCTATTGCTGTACCCTCTCTAAGTTGCATCGGCCATCGTCACCGCACTACAATGACGGCGGCTCAATCGTGGCTAGGTGTGCGGAGGATCGATCATGCTCGCATTTATCGCCTCGCTCCTGTTCGGCGTTCTCGTGGCCGAGGGCAAGATGCCCATTCCTGATTGGGCGAGCCAAGTCAAAGCCCAGTCGCTCATCCAGGATGTGTATGGCAAGGAGCTCGAGGCCGCTCGGGATCCGAAACAGAAGGCCGCCTTGGCCCGCGAAATCCTAGCCGTGGCGCGGAAGGAGCCGGACCCAGCCAATAAATTCGTCGCTCTGGAAACGGCGCGACGATTGGCAATTGAGGCCAAGGATGGGACGGCGGCCCTCGATGTGGTCGCCGCGCAAGTGGAATCCTTCGCGTCTGAATCCGACGGCGATCCCGATGGCTTGCTGGCGCGGGCTGAAACGCTATGGGGTGATGCGGAGCGCAAGCGGGGCGAACAGCGGCTCGCGCAACGCCTGGAAGCGGCGGAATTGTGGCTGCGATCAGGCACTCAGTCCCCATTGATGGCCTCGAAATGGAACGCGCGCATGGAACAAATCCGAATCGGAGGCGCCGTCATCTTAAAGGCTAGGGATGCGATACTGCATGCAGTCCGCGCGACGTATGCCTCGGAATTTGATTCCATTTGCTTTTGGAGGGATCATCGCGAATATATGGAATGGAAGGCACATATCGATGCCGGAGAATACTATATCGATGTGACGTACTCGGGGCTCGGCCCAAGCGTTACAGTCTCCTATGCCCTTGATCTTTTTCGCAATTCCGCGCCGAAGAGTACCGTCAAGCATGTGTTTCGCGTGGAATCATCCGGTGCCTGGCGTGAATATCGCACCATGCGCGTCGGACGAATTCGCGTACCAGAGAATGAGCACATGAGAATCGTGTTGTACGTTATGGCTACCACGCCTCAGGACTTCATCAATCTGCGCTCCGTGGCGTTGGTGCCTAATGAGTAATGGGCGATACGACATCCGCACTCCGACCGTAATCCTGTGGATGCCGAGGGTGCAACGGAGCGGGAGATACGGAACATGAATGCGCAAGACGAGTCTTCGGCCAAGCCGGGAGTTCAGGTAACGTTCGATTGCGTCCCTCTCCGCACGGTTACGCGGAACGATCCCCCGCTCGACGCGTCCCCCGGTTTCTTGGCGTTGTGGAACCGAGTCCAAGCGGCCATCGCAAAGCACGGACGGCACAACACGTATTACCTCTTCAACGGGCAATGCATCTACTACCTGACAAACCGGCCCGAGGTCGGAATGCTCGCCTTCGCCTTCGAAGGATGTGTGATGACCGATCCCGAGGATCGCAAGACGGCGGCCTGTGACCTGGAGGTGCGTCTTTCGGGCGATACTTGCGATTGGGCCACGGAACCGATCGTCCGCTGGTTCACCGAGACGGTACGCCGATCGGTAATGGTGGAATTCGACCGTTACATCGAGGCCGGCGATTTGCAACGCACGATCGAGCGGCTTCAGAAGCTGGAAGCCGAAACGCACGCCAAGGGAGGCTACGTCGGTTTCGGCTTGTGACATCGCAGAAGGACTGGGGAGACGCCCGCCCCTCCCGGCTCACCGCGCCTTGAAACGGCTCAAAACGGCAGGATTGGGACGACCGGCTCGTTGCGCATGGCCTGGCGGAGCTTGTGCGCCCAAGCGTCGATCAGCGTGGCCAGATTCGCGTTTCGATCCACGGCCGCATGGACGGCCAGGCATAGCTCGGCGCAAGCGACGGCAACCTCCGCGCCGCCTTGCCAGGCCGCTGAGAGTGCCTGCATCGATTGCTCGCTCGCCGCGGGGCCGCCAAGCCGCGGGACATCACGCGCCGCATCGAGCCGACCCTGGATTTCCGCCCGGGCCATACTCGCAAAGAACTCCGCGGAAAGCGAAGCCAGTTGCTGCAAACGCCGGCGGCGCGGGAAAGCCTCCTTTCCCGCGGCATCCACAAATTGGCGGAGTTCCTTGCTCCAAAAAAACAGATCCAAGCTCCGCCGCGCCAAGGCCGCTTGCCACCGCTTCATGAACTCCCAAAGTAGCGGATCCGCCAGTTCCCGGGCTTGGGTCAAGCTGCCTCCGCTCCAGCGCGCCAGGCGTTCCGCTTCCTCGGCGTCCGAAGCCCAGCCCAGAGCCGAAAGCAATTTCGCCGCCGTCTCAATCGATAGGGGGGAGAAGCGAACTTGGCGACACCGCGAGCGGATGGTCGGAAGTTGCTTGGCGGGCGAAGTCCCGATCAAAATCAGCACGGCATCGGCAGGCGGCTCTTCCAGGGTCTTCAAGAGGGCGTTGGCGCCCTCGGCGTTCAGATAATCGGCGTCGTCGATGATGCCGACGCGCCGCCGATTGGAGTACGGCTTGAGGCTGACATGGCGGCAAAAACCGCTGCCCAATCGATTCTCCCGTTCTCCGATCAACAACTCGACCGGGATGAATGCTCGGTCGTCGGGCCGCGAAACCAGCATCACGTCGGGGTGCGTACCCGCCGCGACCTGAACGCAGGCCGAGCACGTACCGCAAGGATCCATCAGGCTTTCGTCCCTCGTTTGGCACAGCAAAGCCTGAGCCAATTTCAGAGCGAACGTGCGCTTTCCGATGCCGGCGGGACCTACAAAGAGATAGCTGCCGGATACGCGACCTTTCACCGCCGCGCGACGGAAGAACTCGACGATCGCATCGTGTCCTTCGATTCCCTGCCAGGCCATCGAGTCAGGCCCTCCGTCAAGGCGTTCGCGGTGATGCCAAGAGCGGCCGCACGATCCGCATGATCGACTCATGGACTGCGTCCGGCGTGCGATCCGCTCGCACCACGGTCATGCGGTCGGCGAAGCGGGCGGCTTCCTGCAAGAAGCCGTCGCGGACCTTTTCCAGGAACGGGATTCCGCGGCTCTCCAGACGGTCGAAGCCGCGCTCGATGCGGCGAACGGCTTCGGCGGCCGGCATGTCGAGGACGATGGAGATGTCGGGCAGCAGCCCGCCCACGGCCAACAGCCCCACCTGGCGGAGCTTTTCGACGTCCAATCCGCCCGCATAACCTTGGTAGACGAGGTTGGATGTCAGAAATCGATCGCTGACGACGACGCTCCCTCGGGCCAGGGCCGGCCGAATGACCTCCTCCGTCAGCTCCGCCCGAGACGCCATGTACAGCAGCATCTCCGCCGCCGCGCAGAGGGGTATTTCACGGCGGTGCAACAGGATATTGCGGATTTCCTCGCCGAGGGCCGTGCCCCCGGGATCCCGACAGAGGACGACCTCGCGGCCCTCCTCGCGGAGGCGGCTCGCCAGCCGTTCCGCCTGCGTCGTCTTTCCCGTGCCGTCTCCGCCTTCCAAACAGATGAATATGCCTGGCCGGTGTTGGGTCGCCATCGTGGTGAATACGTCTGCGCCGATGCGGATGGGCGGTCAAAACGTCGATACCAACCGCGGTACGATCGCCGGGGAGGTGCCGTGCCGGAGCGTCGACGGCTTCTCCCGGAGACCCCCAATTGTAGCCGCGACCGGGCTTTTCCGGACCCAGGGGCAACGCCGTAGAGTCCGAGGTGCAGGCTGATCGTAGCAGGGGTGGAAAACGCAAGCCCGACGAGAGGGGAACGCCTCGCGCCGGGCGAGTGCCGTGGAAGAAATGGAGTCCCTGAGGGCCGGCGCCCGCACGATTCTAGCGCCGCTGCGTCGCACCGGAAGACCAGCGGGGCCGCCAGCCGTCGCTTCCGTCGTCCGGCGTCTGCAACGAGGCGGGCGTGACCGGTTGACGTGGGGCTTCATCCGCGGCGACGGCAACGACCGGGCGATCGCCGACCGGCTCCGGCGTCTTGGACATGTCGGCTTTGCCGACCATTTTGCCGAGCGGGGCCAAGTCGGGGAATTGCGGTCCGACCACTGCCTCCGGCGCCGTCGCTCCGGGTTGGGAGGTTTCCGTTCCGGCCGTTCCTTCCGCCACCGTGGTTCGCGGTTTCGGCGGCAAGACCCGCGCCGACGGATCGGCACGCTCCGGCCGGCCGCCGGAGGATTCGTTCGGCAGCAAGATCGGATCCGGGGCCGGGATGACCTCGATGCGAGACGGCGTCGAATCCGTCGGCGATTCGTCGGGCGAGACCGAGTAATCGGGCAGTCCTTCCAGCCCTTCCTTCAAGTCCGCCTTGCCCGCGTGGAGGTCGTACTCTCCCCGGCTGAAGACCGGCGGGTTGGTCCGGCCGTAATCGAGGTAGATGCCGGCATCCCTGGCTCGGGCACGCCGCAAAGCATCGAAGTAGGCCTTGTGCGGCCAGGGGCCTTCCGTCAAATAGACGCCGTTGTATTCCGGCAGCGAGCCCTTGCGGAAGTGCAGGTGACTAATGGCAAACATGTACTTGGTGATGGCCTGGTAGTACTGGATCTGTGCTTCCGCACGGCGCTGCTGCGCGTTGAGAAGCAGGTCCAAGGTGGCCGAGCCTGCGTCGTACATGGCCGTCACCGCCCGAACCTCGTTTTCCGCCGCGACGGTACGGTTGTAGTTCGTTTCGGCCAAGGTGTAGTATTCGTCCAGCTCGCGCAAGACCCAGGCGATTTGGTGGGAAATCTCGAGTTCCTGTTCCTGGAGAATGGCGCGTTCTCGGGCGAGGTTGAGCTGCGCGTTCCGAACTCCCGCCATCTCCTTGCGGAAACCGATGGGAATGCGCAAGTCCAATCCGATCTGCCAATCTTGGAAGTCGCCGGAGGTCAGCGAGCCGTAGGCGTTGGACTTGCTGTCGTCCGGATCGATCAAGTCGTCGCCGAGGCCGTTCCAGCGATAGAAACCGAAGGCATCGAGCCGCGGCAACAGGTAGTTCTTGGCGGCGATCAATTCCAGTTCGGCCCTTTTGACCCGCCACTTTTCGCGGCGAAGCAGCGGATTGCGGACCAAGGCTTCGGCGTGGACATCGTAGAAGTCGAATTGCACCTTGGCCTGCGTCGGTTCATCGGCGGGACGAATCAATCGGCCATCGCTGGCGGTCAAGCCCATCAAATAGCGCAAGTTGTTCTCGGCCTTGTAAAGAGCGCTGAGGGCCTGCTCCACGGAGGCACGAAAGGCCAGGTATTGCTGCCGGGCTTGGGCCTCTTCCTGAGCGCTGCCGCCGCGCCCGCCGACTTCGTACTTGGCACGGACTTGGCGCCAGGTCTGCAAGGCGGCGTCCCGCCCCGCGATGACGGTATCCAGTTGGCGATAGCTGAGGTACAGGGTCCAATACGATTTCTCGACCTCCAGCATCAGTTCGGAGACGGATTGCTCGAACTCGGCCAAGCGCTGGTCGTTTTCCAGCCGGGCGATCAGCACGCCGTTATTGAACCCCGGGATGCCGCCCGGCCCGGCAATTCGGTTGAAGGTGACGCCCGCCCCTTGCAGCAACGGTTGGCGGAACCCGGCTTCCAGATTGGCGGACCAATCGCTCGGCCACGCCCGGCTGGCCGTGGCGTTGTTCCACTCGTAATTCACGTTGTGCGTCAAGGACCACGTGCCGCCGGTGGCATAGGTCTTCGAGAGTTGTGCCTGGAACGATCCCAAATCTTGCTGGAAGGCGTTGGGGCGGAAGGCCGTCACGAAGCCCGCCACGTTTTGCGGCGTGTCGCGCTTCTCCCAAAATACCCGGGTGCTCAATTGGGCGTCGAAAGCCGAGAGCGCCGCCTCAACACCGCTCCGCGGGTTGGACTCTTGCCGAGCCGGATCGTAGACGGAGGCCACGGCGTCTGGAGCCAGCGTCAAACTGGTTTCCGGCATGCGAGCCGCCCCGACGTCCGGTTGATTGAGGCTGCGGATGATCTTGCTGTTTTGCAGGGCGATGCTGACCGCTTCTTCCAATTTCAAGTCCCAGTATTCGCGCACCTGGCTGTTGGAAAGCGTCAAGGGCGGAGCGGCGCCGCGAACTTCATCAAGGGTATCCGCCTCGACGTCGGGGTACTCAATCTGGGTGGCCTTTTCCACATAATGCGAAAGATCCCCGTCCTCATGTAGGTAGAACGGCTGTTGAGGCTGACACCCGGACAGCAGAGCCGCGGAGATCAGACCGATCAACGGTAAGCAGGTCCATCGTTTCATGTCGGCCATCCTTGAGGAAATTGGTATCCCCTTTCGAGGGGATTCCCCGTCTGCCGTGCAGCGGATAGTCGGATTTCCCGCGACAAAGCGGAAAAGTCCGCGGAATAGCTATCGTCTTCGGAATCGTTAAACTTTCACAAACCTTCGCGACCAAAACAAAAATCCGTAAAAGTCAACCAAAACGCACCACATAACCCACACTGCGCACACATCCCTTATTCGCACTTTGCAATTTAGGAAGACGGATTTGGGTGTCGTGGGGCCGACAACCCTGGCCCGCGATGTCCCTCTGAACCGCAACGCATCGCGACCGTCCACGCTCTCCGCGCATCTCTACGGGTTCCTCCGGCGCACCATCCGCCCAAGACGCAGGCCGTCGCATTGCGTCCCCAGGAAGGACGCGGTGTGTCCCTTCCGGGCATCCCACCACGGATCCGCCTATTGGCACAACGGAACTGCTTCGGGCGGAACGAGCCGTTCGAATTTCCAGGCGGACCTCGGCTGATTGCTTGACGGCGGCGGCGGGGATATGCTGACGGAATTGACTGCTCCCCCGCTTCGGAAGAAGCCACGAGGCAAGCTCGGTCGTCCTCGGCCAAGGCACACCTCGCGGTTTCCGCGGCAGCGGCGGCTGCGGTCAATGCCTCGGTGGATGAGGGGTCGTTTTCGAGGAGTCGCATCCGTGGCCTTTTGGATGGGAGGTAACAAATGATGAAACGCAGAATCGGCTTGTTTGCGGCATGCGCCGCCCAATTGGTGGTCGGGTTGACCGCCTCCTGGGCGTTGGCAGAGAACCGGGCCGTGGTTCCCGTCCCGCGAAACGACGATTGGTGGATGAAACGCCATCAGTCGATGAATGAGCGGGTCAAGCAGGGCAACGTCGATATGATCTGGATCGGGGATTCCATCACCCACGGCTGGGAAGGGGCCGGCAAAGACGTTTGGGACACCTATTACGGCTCCCGCAATGCCGTCAACCTCGGTATCGGCGGCGATCGCACCGAACACGTCTTATGGCGGCTGGACAACGGCAACATCGACGGCATCTCTCCCAAATTGGCGATCATCATGATCGGCACGAACAACGCCGGGGGTTATGCACCCGAGCAGACGGCCGAGGGCGTCAAGGCCGTCGTCGAACGACTCCGTTCGCGATTGCCGCAAACCAAGATATTGCTTTTGGCGATCTTTCCGCGGGGAGAGA
Organism: Thermogutta hypogea; assembly: GCF_055386265.1. Lineage (NCBI taxonomy): Bacteria > Pseudomonadati > Planctomycetota > Planctomycetia > Pirellulales > Thermoguttaceae > Thermogutta > Thermogutta hypogea. The sequence goes on along the minus strand of NZ_AP042425.1, from coordinate 4,542,175 downwards.
ACCCCGAGGATGCCTTGCGTCAAAAGAATGCCGCCGTCAACGAAATCATCAAGGGCCTGGACGACGGCGACATGGTGCGATACGTGGACATCAACGAAGCCTTCCTGATGCCCGACGGCACTCTGCCCAAGGACATCATGCCGGATCTGCTGCATCCCAACCCGCGCGGCTACGCGATCTGGGCGGCGGCCCTGGAGCCTTCCATCGCAGCCGTCATGGGCCCGCTCCCCAGCCCGGTCGCGGAACCGGATGCGGATGGTTTCGTACCGCTTTTCGACGGCAAGACGCTGACCGGGTGGCGCAAAGCCGGCGGTGAATCGTGCTACTGGGTGGAGGACGGCTGCATCGTGGGGAAGGTCGGCAAAGGCCCCAACACCTTCCTCTGCACCGAAAAGACTTACCGCGATTTCGTCTTCAAGGTCGAGGCCAAGTTCGACGTGCCGGGCAACTCGGGCCTCCAGTTCCGCAGTCATCAGCGGGAAAACGGCCGCGTCTACGGCTACCAGTGTGAAATCGATCCGTCGGAGCGGAGCTGGTCCGGCGGTATCTATGATGAGGCCCGACGCGGCTGGCTCTTCAAGTTGGAAGGCATGGAAGAGGCCCGAAAGGCCTTCAAGGTGGATGATTGGAACGAGTTCACGATCGAGGCTAAAGGCAAACACCTGCGAACCTGGGTCAACGGTGTTCCCTGCGCGCACTTCGTGGATGAAGGCGAAGAAGCCGACTTGGAAGGCTTCATCGCCCTACAAGTACACCAAGGCAAGCAAGGTCAGATTCGCTGGCGGAATATCCGCATCAAAGAGTTGCCGGCCGAATGATCGCCGCAGCATCCTGCCGGCGCGGCTGAATCATCGGCCGTGACCCGCGCGGCGGATGTTTCGAGCGTATCTCACGGAACCAAGGCGGCGTTCGGGCCGTGCGTCCGACGCCGCTTTTTCGTTCAGCCCTTCAATCGAAGGTCCGTACGGGGACCGCTTGGCCGCCTTTTTCCGCCGAGACATAAGCGCTGTAGATCGTCGAAACGGCCTCGGCCGCCAGTCGGCTGTCGCTCTCCAAGGGCTCTCCGTAGGCAATGGTACGGTAAAAGGCCTCCATCTCCTGGGGATAGCCGGTCATCCAGTCTTCGTCCGGCGAGGTGCAGGTCCAGCCCTGCTTGGTGCCGATCTTCTCCACGGTGTAAATGTCGCGGAAGTATTCCTCCTTGGCGTTGTACGTCATCATGGCCGTGTTGGGATTGATGTTGCAAATCGAGCGGTGATTATTGGCGCACACCTCCAACCAGTTATGAACGCCGCCCAGGACGATGTCCGAGGCGAACACCGTGGCGATCATGCCGTCGTCGAACTCGACGTGAATCATGGAAAAGTCGTCGATATCGTGGTAATCGCAGCGGATGTGCCCCAAGTCTTGAAAGCCGGGCAACCGTGTAATGGCATGGGTGCGGGCCGAGACGGCGACGGGCCGGATCGGCCTGCCGAGACGCGACCTCCCTTCGACCCGTTTCAGGTACAATGCCGCCGTCAAGGGATGGCAGCCTTTGCCGATCAGAACGCCTCCCCCGCAGAACTTCCAAAAGGCGTATTCCTCGGAGTGCGAGCCGCTGTGGGCCTCCTCGCCGTGAATCCACAGGATCTGGCCGTGGGTCTTTTCCAGAATCTCGCGCTCCTTTTGGATGGACGGCGCGTAAACCCAATTCTCAGCGTACAACAGGCGGCCGCGACTGGCGGACTCCGCCTCGAGAATGCGCTCCACCTGAGCCAGCGCCGCGTCCAGGGCCGCCTGCTTGGGAAACCGATCGCCGTGGAAATCGGGGCGATCGTCGCCGAAGTAGCCCGTCAAAGGCTTCTCGCAAATCACGAACTTGTCCCGGCGCAGGGCCTCGATGGAAAAGGGCGCATGAGTGACGGGCGGCGTGCAAACGTGGACGACTTCCACCGCGTCGATCAAGTCTTCCATGCGGGCAAACGCACGGATGTCGCGATCGCGCGCGAACTTTTCGGCCGCCTGCGTATTCCGAGAATAGACGCCCACGACCTCCACATCCACGCCCGAGACTTTGCTAAGCGAGTGGAAATGGAATGAAGCCGAAAAGCCGCAACCGATCAAACCGCATCGCACCGTTTTCTTTCGCTTCATCGTGGGCCGCCTCAGGAACAGGATTTCGTCTTCAGAATGCGTACCGTTTTTCCCACCGCCCGACATTTGATCGGGGACGAAACACCATTGTCCAAGCACGGTGAATGCCGGGCAAGTCCGCCGCGTCGCTTGGGTTGAACCGTTTTTCAACCCGTCCCCGCATTTTTGCCGAAGGAAGGAAACGCCGAGGCACCCTGTATGCGGTCGCTACCAAGACGCTCGACCGGTTTCGAGCCAGAGCAAGGCAATCATGGTCTTCGCGTCCCGAACGGCCCCCGATGCCAATGCGGCCAAGGCCTCGTCTTGTGCGAGGATGGCGACCTCCAGCTTCTCATCGGCCTCGGGGCGGGCCGGGCCGGGAACCAGATCGCCGGCCAGATAGAGCGTCATCCGCTCGTCGCTGATACCCGGCGACGGAAGGAACTCCGTCAGCATTACCATACGACCGGCCGTGTAGCCGGTCTCTTCCTCCAGCTCCCGGTGCGCGGTCCGGTCGGGAGATTCGCCGGGGACCATCGTGCCGGCCGGGATTTCCAGCAGCCACTCGTCCACGGTGACGCGGTAATTGCGAATCATCACAATCCGGCCATCCGGCAAAATCGGCAGAATCCCCACCGCGCCGTGGTGCCGAATCACGTAACGGGAGAGGCCTTGAGGCTCATCCGGGTACGTCTTGCGGAGGACTTCGAACTTGGTCGTGCGGAGCAAGGATTCTTCGTGAAAAGGTCGGGACATACAAGCCGCCTCAATAAGACCGGCTGAGATTCGGGGAAATTCCTCGCGAATTCCGGTGGAATCGCCCCGGTGTTACCCCGCCGACCGGCGTGGACTGGATCGCGAGCTGACCGCCACCGGCAATACCGGTTCGGAATCACACCAGATTACTCGCAGACCGCATCGAATGGTATTGGGGTTATGGATGGGCGAGAGGAGCGAAGCCGCTGTAATTCTCACGTTTTGGACGGCAACGCGACCTCCACAGGTCACCTCGCAGCATCCGGCACGATTTGCCCATTCCCGAAGGGTGACCTAGAGTTTCAAGAGGGATACCGACAAGAGGGATACCGATCCGGCCTAGCCGCGATATCGTGCACCCGCAGAGCAAGGATGAACCGATTCTGCAAGACACGAGCGGCCGACGATCACGGTTTTCCTCGATGCGACGCCCGGGCCGGGCTCGCCGTCGATGGGAACGTCGTGCGGTAACGAGTGCTGTTTCGATTCTCTGGAGTGTCCGGGCATGAATCCCACCTTTGAGCCGGTGACAAACCTCTGCGAGTACGTGCCCCAAACGCCGGACCTGACGGCCGAGTCGGAGGCAGGACAAGGAGCCGGCTGCGAGACGGAAACGGATTCCGTTCGCCTCGGGGACGTCGCATCGGCGGTTGCCCTGTTCGAGCGGGTCTTCGATGTGTCGTTCTCGCTGTTGGATGCCGAGGCCGGCGCATGCCTGCGACGGCCGGCGGACTTGCCCGACATGGACTGGGATTTATTCGCCGCGATGGCACGCCCCCTGACCGGCAGCCGGACTCCGCTCTTGATCGTGGAGGAAGACCCCGTCTGCGTCTTGGCCGTACCCTTGCATGGTCGGTCCCGCTCGTGCGTGGCGGCGGCCCCGCTGGTGACGCGGCGTCCCGAGTCGCAGGCGGATTGGCACGCGGCGGCCAGGGTGACGGGATGCTCCGCCGCAACGCTTGCGGAATGGGCCGCGCGACAACGGATTTGGGACCCGGAAGCGGCCCTCCGCGTCGCGCAATTGGCGTTGGAGCACGATTTCCAAGTGCGGCGCTTGGCCGACGTGGAACGAGAAACCGATGAACTCTCGTTCCACCTCTCTTCCGTCTACGAAGAGATCAGCCTGCTGCACCGTCTGACCCAAAACCTGCGGCTGTCTAAAAGCGATATGGAATTGGCTCGATCCGCCTTGGACTGGCTGGCCGAGGTCATCCAAGCGGAGGGTCTGGGACTGCTCTTTCTGCCCGTGGCGGAAACAACCGAGGAACACGGGACCGTCACTCGAACCAAGCCGGAATTGCTTTCCGTCGGCCGCTTCCCCTTTTCCGCCGAAGAAGTGCTTCGCTGGGGAGAGAAGATGCGATTGGCGGAATTGGGCGGCCCGATCGTCCGCAATCTCTCTCCCAACGAAGCGCAAGCCTCCGATTATCCGCACATCCGCAATTGGATGGGTGTGGCGGTAACGGAGGGCGAGAACTTGTTCGGTTACTTCCTGGCCGTCAATCACGCGCGGGGCGGACAATTCGGCACCGTGCAGGCCAACATGCTGCACTCGGTGGCTTCGATTCTCGGCGTCCACAGCGGCAATATCGAGCTATACCGGCAACAGGCCGAATTGTTGGCGGGAGTGATTCGGGCGCTCACCTCGGCCATCGACGCCAAGGATCCGTACACGTGCGGTCACAGCGACCGCGTCGCCCGGATTGCCGTGCGGCTTGCACAAGACCTCGGCTATTCCGCCGAAGCCCTCACGCGCGTGTACCTGGGCGGATTGCTGCATGATATCGGCAAGATCGGCGTGAACGACGCAATCCTGCAAAAACCGGGAAAGCTGACGGAACAGGAATTCGACCAGATCAAGATGCATCCCACGACCGGTTTCCGGATTCTCTCCGAGTTGCGGAATCTCGACGACGTGAAGCTGGTGGTTCGGCACCACCACGAGTCGTGGGACGGTCGCGGTTACCCGGACGGCCTCACGGGAGAGCGGATTCCGCCCGTGGCCCGAATCGTCGCCGTCGCCGATGCATACGATGCCATGGCCAGTACGCGGCCCTACCGCAATCGCATGCCGTTGGAAAAAATCGAGGAAATCCTCCGCCACGGCGCCGGTAAACAATGGGACCCCGCCGTCGTGGACGCCTTTTTCCACGCCAAGGACGACATCGTGCAAATCACGGAGTCGGACGAAATCAACAATCCTTCGTTCCCGGCGATTGCCCTTCGAAAGCCCTCCTGAAGCCTCCGTCGCACGGACCGCGCAGAGCGGAGCCGTGGGATGGCCCTGCTCTCCTGCGGGTTCTCCCGGTGACGGAGCCTGGCCGCGTTCTCGACTCGAACACCCGATTCGCGCCGCAAGCAGCCGGATTCACCGGAGCTTGACTCGGGGATCCAGCAGCACGTAGGCGGCGTCCACCAGGACGTTGGCGCCGTAGAGCAGCAGGGTGAATAGCAGGACAAGCCCCATCGCCAACGTGTAGTCGCGCTGGACGGCGGCTTCGACGAAGTGAACTCCCAAGCCGGGAATCGCGAAAATCTTCTCGACCACCGGCGATCCGGTGACGATTCCCGCCACGGCCGGCCCCAAAAAAGATACGACCGGGGTCAATGCGGTGCGCAGGGCGTGGCGAAAAATGACGACGGAGGGGGAGAGTCCCTTGGCCCTAGCCGTGCGAATGTAGTCCGCCCGCAAAACATCCAACATGCCGGTCCGCGTCAACCTTGCGATGTATGCGGCATACGGTGCGCCCAGGCATAAGGCGGGCAAGACGATGTGGGCCGGCGTGCCCCATCCCGCCGCGGGGAAAACCGGGACCAAAAACACAAACAAGATGATCGCAAAGCCCGCGATCACAAAGTTCGGCAAGGCGATGCCGAGCGTTGCCGCGGTCATGAGAATGCGATCGGCCGGTCCGTTGCGGCGGACGGCGGAAACGATGCCGGCGGGGATGCCCAGGAGCAGGGCGAAGAGCATAGCCGCCCCGCCCAAGGCGGCCGAGATGGGAAGTCCCTGCGCGATGATCTCGTTGACCGTGAAATCCGCCATGCGGTAGCTGTAACCGAGGTCGCAGCGAACGACGTTGCCCAGCTCGCGAACGTACTGCTTCCAAAAGGGATCGTCGAGATGGTAGCGGGCGGCAAGATTCCGCTCGATCTGGGGGTCGAGCCGCCGCTCGCGATCCAGGGGCCCGCCCGGCACGGCGCGCATCAGGCAAAAGCTGACGGTGAACACCGCCCAGAGCGTGATCACCAGCCAGATGCTCCGCGAGACGATGAATCGAATCATGTTTCGCCGGAATCTCCCGATTTCGTGGCGGTCCGGACGCGCAGCCGGACTCAAGTTTCCAGAACGAGTCGGCGCCGCGTCAATTTCCCATCAAGGTCTCGCGTGCGATTGGGGCGTCGCCGCCGATCGCAATATTTTTCAACGGGTGAATATCCAAGATGTTGGGGTAAAAACCGCGGACGCGCGGATGTACCATATTGCGCGTGACCGGCCAATATAGCGGAATGAGCGGCATCTCTTGCAGCAGGATCTCTTCCGCGCGGCGAAAGAGCCGCATCCGGACATCGGGACGTGCCTCCACCTGGGCCGCCGCCACCAAGGCATCGTATTCGGGATGGCTCCAACCGCCGTGATTGTTCGGGTTGCCGGTGGTAAACATTTCCAGGAACGTATTGGGGTCGATGTAATCCGCGATCCAGCCCGCCCGAGAAATCCAAAACTCTCCTTGACGCCGCGACGCCAGGTAGCGAGCCCAGTCCTGATTCGTCAGCCGCACGTCCAATCCCAGACTCCTTTTCCACTGCGATTGCAACAACTCGGCGATGGCCTGGTGAGATTCGTGGGTGTTATAAAGCAGCGTCAGCCGCGGCATGCCGCGACCGCCGGGATAGCCGGCCTCGGCCAGCAATGCCGCCGCACGCTGGGGAGCGTAGGCCTCGCATTGCGGCGGTTGATATTCCACGTACTTGGCGATATCCGCCGGCACCAGGCTCTCGGCGGGAATCTGACCGGAACGCAGGACCCGCGCGACGATTTCCTGCTTGTTCACAGCCATAGCGATCGCGCGGCGGACCCGGGCGTCATCCAGCGGCTTCCGCTGCGTGTTAAAGATGTAATACTCCGTAGCCAGATAAGGCGCGGGCCGAAAATCCGATCTCCCCGATCGCAACAGGTCGGGAACGATCTCGTTCGGTACGGAGGGAATCCAGTCCGATGACCCGGTGAGATAAAGATTCAAACCCGTCACGGCCGATTCCACCGCCAACACGTCCACCGTGTTCAGGCGGACCTGATCGCGGTCCCAATAGCACGGATTCTTCTCCAGCCGGATGCGATCCCGAATGCGCCGCGATTTCAACACAAAGGGGCCGTTGCAGACGATGTTCTCGGGCTTGGTCCAGGCCGGATAGCCGTATTGTTCCACGCAATGCCGAGGTACCGGACACGTGGGATAGAAGCCTACGATTTCGAGGAAGTAGGGAACCGGGTGATTGAGCGTGATTTGCAGTGTGTGGGAATCGACCACGCGAATGCCCACATGCCGGAAATCGTACAGCAACCACGCGTAATCTTCGGCCGTGGAATCGCGGGGCACGGCGGAGGCCCGCTGGAACCGCCGCGTCTTTCCATCGACTTCCACCACGTAGACCGGCTCCCCGGAGGAGGCCGCATCGGCACCCGCCGTGCCGTCTTCGGCGGCGACCGACGAACCGGCGGGTTCCACGGCCAGCAGTCGCCCGTAAAGCACGATGCCACGTGCAAAGGGGGGCGCGCCCGGCGGGCGATCGCGCAACTCGATTTCCACGGGGTCGCCCACCGTCACCCGACCCGACGTATATTGCTTGGCATGGACGACGTACCACATCTCGTAGGCATACTCGGCCGCCGTCTCCGGGTGCAAAAGCCTTTGGAACGACCAGTGGAAATCCTCGGCGGTAATGGGGCGGCCGTCGGACCAGCGAGCCTCCTCGCGGAGGTGAAAGGTATAGGTCTTCCCGTCAGGGGATATGTCCCAGCTCTTGGCCACTCCGGGCAGGGGTTCGAGATTTTCGGGATGGTATGACGTGAGCCCCTCGAAAATCGCCCACACCACGCGGCCCTCCGGCTGACCGGTGACCAAGGCGGGATCGACCGTCTTGATTTCCGTACCGTTGCAGAACGTGAAGTCGGCTCGGTCGGGCCGAACGAGGGAAAACGCGACGACCACGCCCGACAAGGCGAGCAAGAGTGTCGCCCCGGCAAGTAGTCGCTTTGGATGGCTCCCGTTACTCATGGCAACGTTGCATGGTCGGAACTCGCCGGCGGTGCGGGAAGTTCTAATGACGCGGAACCGCTCGCTAAGCTCCCCATCATACCGGGTCGGCCGCGGCGCGGAAACTGCGCAATCAGTGGGAGCCCGGCGCATGCGGTCGCGCGACCGCGCGCCTCCGTCGCGACGACGAGAGCCTCGGGCTTCAGCCCAAAGTGGAGGCGATACAAAGTGTTCCACGAACAGTCCCGGCAGGTCGGCTTCACAAGGCGGAAATCGCCTGAGATCCCGAGCGGGCGGACATACGGTTTGTGGAACCCGATGCGCACTGTTACGTGGAAAGCCGGATACCCATCGAGTATTCTGGGACGATAAGGTTTTGCACAGAGGCGTCGTTCGGATCGGGCGACCCGCGGGGAGGGCAAGGCGCCGCCGTATTCCGCCCGCTAAGAGAGCGGGGGCGAACACGGCACGCACACGAGGAGAGCGGTGACGAGACCTAATGGCAGGGATTACAGCATGGCCCGGGATTCCGACAAGCCGGCATCAAACGGCCGCAGGACGGCAGCGCCAGCGAGCGCCCCATCGCACGTCGGGGGCGATCCCATCCCAGGGCGCCCGACTCGCCAATTGACGCTCTTCGACTCGGTCTGCATCATCGTGGGAATCATTATCGGGGCGGGTATTTACCGCACCACTCCCGACATCGCCTCCTGCGTGCCTTCCACCTCCGCCCTAGTCACGGTATGGTTGCTGGGAGGGCTTTTGTCGTTGCTTGGGGGACTCTGTTACGCCGAACTGGCAACAACCTACCCGCACGCGGGCGGGGACTACGTCTTCTTGACCCGGGCCTACGGTCGCCGCATGGGCTTCCTATTCGCCTGGTCGGAGCTTTGGATCGTTCGACCCGGCTCCATCGGCATGATGGCCTTTATCTTCGCTCAGTACGCCTGCGAACTCTTGCCGGGGTTATCGCGGCACTCGCGCATCGCGGAGATGCTCCTGGCCGGAGCCGCCGTGACCGTGCTCACGTTCATCAACGTCCTGGGGATACGCGAAGGGAAGTGGACCCAGAATCTATTGACGACGCTGAAGGTGCTCAGCCTGGCGTTGATATTCTTCGTCGGCATGGTGTTGGTGCCCGGAACAAGCGCAAGTGCCGGAGAGGCGGTGCAAGCGACCGCGGCTCCCCTCGAGTCCAATTTTCGTTTGGCCATGATCCTCGTGTTGTTCACCTACGGTGGTTGGAATGAGATGGCATACGTGGCGGCGGAAGTGAAGAATCCCCATCGCAACATCCTCCGCGCGTTGATCCTGGGCACGCTCGCCGTCACCGCCATCTACGTCCTCGTGACGCTGGCTTTCACCCGTGGGTTGGGCTTCGATGGTGTTCGAGCGTCGAAGGCGGTGGCCAGCGACCTGCTGCGAATACCCTTCGGCGACTGGGGCGGCAGGGCAATCGCCCTCATCATCTGCGTTTCCGTGCTAGGGTCCATGAACGGGCAAATCCTCACCGGGGCCCGGGTGTATTACGCCATGGGCCGCGACCACCCAATCCTGAGCACGCTCGCCGAGTGGCACCCCAATCGCAACACCCCGATTCGCTCTCTCCTGATCCAGGCCGTTATCTCGCTGGGGCTGATCGCAGCTTTGGGCTGGTACGAAAGCGGCTTTATCAATTTACTGAACTTCACGACTCCCATCTTTTGGACGTTCTTCGGCCTGGTGGGTCTCTCCTTGTTCGTGTTGCGCGCTCGCGAGCCCGATCGTGAGCGTCCGTATCGGGTCCATTTGTATCCGCTGGTCCCGTTGATCTTCTGCGCTTCGTGCGCCTTCATGATCTATTCCAGCGTTTCGTACGCCGTCGAACACCGCACCTACGAGGCGGTCTGGGCCATCGCGGTCCTCGTAATCGGTTTTGGGGCGAGTCTGTTCCTGCGATCTTGCTACGCCCGTTCAACCCCGACGGAAACCCGTTCCGAGGAGGCCGATGCATGAGGCTCACCATTTTGGGGAGCGGCGGCTACCACCCGCAAAACGAACGCCACACTTTGTGCCTCGTCCTTCCGGAGGCGGGCTTGATTCTGGATGCCGGCACCGCCTTTTTCCGTTTAGCCGATTACTTGGACCGACGGCGTTGGGATATCTTTCTCACGCACGCCCACCTCGACCACATTATCGGTTTGACCTATTACTGGAGTCTTGAGCGGCAGACGACGCTGGGAGAAATCGTCGTCCATGCGCTGGACGAGAAGTTGGAGGCGGTACGCACGCATCTGTTCGCCGAACCGCTTTTTCCCAAGATGCCGCCGTATCGGTTTGCCCCGCTGGACGGTAATCCTTGCTTGCTGTTAGAGAGAGCGGGTTGGCCCGCGGTAGAGGTGCGGTATTTCCCGCTCGATCATCCGGGCGGGTCGATCGGCTATCGCTTCAATTGGGCCGACCGCTCGCTTGCCTATGTGACGGACACCACGGTCCGCGCCGCGGAGAGCTACCTTCCGCATATCCGCGGCGTCGATTTGTTGCTGCATGAATGTTATCTTCCGACCGGCTGGGAAGAATTGGCGGCCCAAACCGGGCATGTAAGCCGCGCCCAAGCCGAACAGATCGCCTCTCAGGCAGAGGCAAAGCGGCTCGTGCTGCTGCATCATAACCCGGCAGGGGAATTCAGCCTCGAGACTTCGGATTCGGCGGACGGCGCGGTCCCCACAACAATCGCCTATGACGGCCTTTCCCTCGAATTTTGACATCAAACAATCGAGGACTGCCCCGCTCGTCGTGAACTTCGGAGATCGTCGCGACGAGGGTGCTTAGGTCTCCTGATCGCCCCTGCGTTCTGCGCCACAGTTCGAAAAACGCTGGTAAATCTCCCTCGTGCGCCGTAGAATAAGGTAGATGGCATTTCCGTGAAACGGATTGCATCATGCGGCCGATCCTTGTTACGTGTGGGAGCCGCGAGGACAATCGTGCGAAGAAAATCGGGGCTTGCGCGGTACAATCCATGCCGCAGGAGGAGAGAATTTCGTTCGCTGAGCTAAAGCAGGGCAGCGTGCTGAGAAGGTGGCGCATACGAGCTGTAATTCGCCACAGTTTTTAAGATCGGAGGCTAATTGTGCCTCAGAATCCCTGCGGGAGTTATGCGATCAAGACCTCCGTCGGTTCCGACCCCGGAGCCATGTCGGTTCGTTCGTTTAAGAATTCCGATCCCCCTGCTCTGGCCGGTATCTGGAATCGATGTCAGGGGTTGCCCGGGTTCTTCGGCCCCGTCACTCATCAACAACTCGAACAATTCGTCTTCGGCAAGCCTTACTTCGACCCACGGTCGTTTTTCGTCGCTTGTGAAGGCGGAGTGCCGGTCGCCTTCGCCCACGCATCGCCGCGCCCGACCCTCGGCGAGGATGCTGAGCTTAATCCGGCTCAAGGCGTGACTTGCCTGATTGCCGTGCCTCAGCAAAGTAATCGGTTGGATGTCGTCCAGTCGCTGCTGCACACCTGCGAAGACTATTTGCAAAGCCGAGGCGCGACGCAACTGTTCGTGGGCACGCCGTGCCCGTGGCCGCCCTTCTATTTCGGACTGTTCGGCGGTTTTCACGTCCCCGGCGTGATGGATCCCGGCATCGCCGAAGTTCTTAGCCGAAACGGGTATCACCCCGCCTGCCAACACTCGCTGTTTCGTTTGGACCTGAACGAGTACCTCGTTCCGCACAGCGCCGCCATGGCCCGACTTCATGCCCGGGTCCAAGTCTCCCCCGAGGTTGGGGTATTGCCTAACTGGTGGGCGGCGGCGTGCCTGGCTCATCACGAGTACGTGGACTTCGTGGCGCGGGAGGTCTCGAGTTCCAGGGCCGTGGCGAGGCTCAAGCTCCGTACGGTTTTCCCCAATCCACATTCCATCCCCACCGCCGGGGTGGTATGCTTTAGGGTCACGGAAGACTGGCGGGACCAAGGGCTGGAGTCCTTTGTGCTGTTACAGGCGCTAGAGTGGCTCCGTACCAACCAGACTGCCGATTTTCGCGGCTGCCGTCTGGTCGAAGCTCAAGTCGGCGATGACGAACCGGCTTTGGTCGAGGCCTGTCGCTTCCACCGCTTCAAAGAGTCCTCCGGCGGCGTTACCTACTCCAAGACTTGCTGACTCCGGGTTCCTTTTTTCTTAGGCCGCTTTTCTTGGGCCGCACAAACGCCCTTTAACTCTCGTGTTTCTTCCGCCCAAGGACGGGGCAAGACCGCTTACCGTAATCGGCGCCCCGGGGTCTCGGCAGCGGCACATTCCGGGCCGTTACTTCCGGTGCTTGTCAGCGGAGGGGCAAACGTCGTATGATGGCGGGGTAGCCTTTGATTGCCGGAGCCTGGCCCGAACGGGGTGTGCGGGCAGGAATTTCCCCTTCTCGCCGTGAAGCTGTGCTCTTCGCGAAGGTTGTTGCGTGCTTGCCCCGGAATCGGGCCCTACGAATGGGGGTTGATACCTCCGAATGCGAGTTTTTCTCTTTTGAAATCCTAGGAGACTTGCGATGGCGCAGGTGGTTCAGAATAGTGGCGCGGTCGGTAAGAAACTGCCGTACAAAGTCGCCGACATCAGCTTGGCCGATTGGGGACGCCGTGAAATCGAGATGGCGGAAAAAGAGATGCCGGGGCTGATGGCGATTCGCCGCAAGTACTCGGCTTCCAAACCGCTCAAGGGCGCCCGCATCGCCGGCTGTCTGCACATGACCGTCGAGACCGCCGTGCTCATCGAGACGCTGCTAGAGTTGGGGGCCGACGTCCAGTGGAGCAGTTGCAACAAGTTTTCCACGCAGGACCACGCGGCCGCCGCCATCGCCGCCCGCGGCGTGCCCGTCTATGCCTGGAAGGGCGAAACGGACGAAGAGTACGACTGGTGCATCGAGCAGACGCTGATCTTCCCCGACGGTGAGCCGCTCAATCTGATTGTGGACGACGGCGGTGACTTGACGGCCATGGTTCACGGTCCCAAGTACGCCCACCTCCTCCCCGGTATCCGCGGCCTATCGGAAGAAACCACGACCGGCGTGCATCGCCTGTACCAAATGCACGCGCGGGGTGAATTGAAGGTGCCCGCCATCAACGTCAACGATTCGGTCACCAAGAGTAAGTTCGACAACCTTTACGGGTGCCGCGAATCCCTGGCGGACGGCATCAAACGGGCGACCGACGTCATGGTCGCCGGCAAGACCGTGGTGGTGTGCGGCTACGGGGACGTGGGTAAGGGCTGCGCGCAGTCGATGCGGGCGTACGGCGCCCGGGTCATCGTCACCGAAATCGATCCCATCTGCGCCTTGCAAGCGGCGATGGAAGGTTTCGAGGTCAATACCCTGGAGGAGGTCTGCTCCAAGGCCCATATCTTTGTCACGGCATCGGGGTGCTGCCGCGTGATTCGCGCGGAACACATCCAGCAGATGCCGGACAACGCGATCATTTGCAACATCGGTCACTTCGACGTCGAGATCGACGTGGACTGGTTGATGCACAAGTCCGGCGCGCGACGCACCACCATCAAGCCGTTGGTCGATCGCTTCACGCTACCCAACGGCAAGTCCGTCGTCCTTCTGGCCGAAGGGCGATTGGTCAATCTGGGTTGCGCCACCGGCCATCCCTCGTTCGTGATGTCCAATTCGTTCAGCAACCAGGTTCTGGCCCAGATCGCGCTGTGGACCGAGCCGGAAAAGTACCCGTTGGGAGTCCATTGCCTGCCCAAGAAGCTCGATGAGGAAGTCGCCCGATTGCACTTGGAGCACATCGGGGCGAAACTCACCCGGTTGACACCGGAACAAGCCGAGTATCTCGGGATTCCGGTCGACGGGCCTTTCAAGCCCGAGTATTACCGTTACTGATCGTAGGAATCGGCCGTTCACGCGTTTACCGCCGGCGGACCTCGCCGTATCCGAGCCGTGCCCGCACGGGAGCGAATTGAGGGGCGTTGCCGGGGCTGTGGTCCTTGCGTCCGGCGGCTGCGAGACCGAGGCTCAGACCGAAAACCTTTACTGTGATCCCGTTAATATGCCGGAAATCCAAGCCTTTCGTGGAATTCGTTACAACCTGGCCAAGGTTGGCGCTCTGAGCGACGTGATCGCTCCGCCCTATGACGTCATTTCCCCGGAATTGCAGGAAGCGCTGTACCGCCGCCACCCGAACAACGTGATTCGCCTGATCCTCAATCGGATCGAGCCGGGCGACGACGAAACCAACAACCGCTATTCTCGGGCGAAGCGTTTTTATCGCAGTTGGCTGGCGGAGGGCATCTTGGCACCGGACGCCGACCCCGCGGTGTACGTCTATCAACAGGAGTTCGAAGTCGAGGGGCGCCGCTATGTGCGCACCGGGTTCATGAGCCGGGTCAAGCTCTCGCACTTCCATGAGGGGCAAATCTTCCCGCACGAAGAGACGCTGCGCGGTCCGAAAATGGACCAATTGATGCTGATGACCGTTTGCCGCGCGAATATGAGCCAGGTATTCGGCCTGTATCCCGACCCGGAGAACCGTTCGCAAGACATCCTCAGCGCGGCCGTGGCGGGGCAAACTCCGCTGGAAGCCGTCGATCACCTCGACGTCGTGCACCGCCTGTGGCCGATCTCCGACGTGGAGTTGGTCGCCCGGCTGGCCGAGCTGATCGGCCCGCAACCCATCTTCATCGCCGACGGTCACCATCGTTACGAAACGGCCTTGGAATACCGGGAACAGATTCGCGACATGGGCCTACTCCGGCCGGATCATCCGGCACACTACGTGCTCATGCACTGCGTGGCGATGGAAGACCCAGGATTGATCGTTCTGCCCACGCATCGGCTGCTCCGCGGCTTGCCGGATTGGTCGGCCGAGGATTTGGCCGAGCGCCTGAGCCCGGCCTTCGGCGTCGAGAACGTCGCCCAAGGTCCGGAGGCGGCCGCGGACGTTTGGCGGATGCTGGAAGAAACCGCGGCAAAGGGGTCGCTCGGGCTATTCACGCGGAAGGATCAAACCTGGTCCATCGCGCGGATTCGAGCGGAGGGCTGGGAGATGATGGACCAAGCGGCGGCCGACCACACGCAAGAATGGCGGCGTTTGGACGTCGCAATTCTGCATCGCCTGGTATTGCAGCGCTTGCTGGGCATCCAAGAGCTTCCCGAGCCCAAGTATGTGCATTTGGTGTCGGAAGTCGTCGAAGGCCTGCGCTCGGGCGAATTCCCGCTTGCCGCGCTGGTGGCGCCGGCTACCGTGCAAGACATTCGCGACGTCAGCATGCAAGGCGAGCGCATGCCTGCCAAAAGCACGTACTTCTATCCCAAACTCTGCTCCGGCTTGGTCATCAATCCGCTGGAATGAGACCGCCGTCCGCCCGGCGTTTCACGTGAAACAGGGCGATTCGCTCAGGGGTTGCCGCCCGGAACATCCCAGGATTGGAAGCAGGAACCCTCTCTTGCCTCGTATTCAGGGGATTCCGAGGGCGACTTTTCACGTGAAACCTTGGCGGTCCGCGGAATCTTATTGCTCCTAACGCTTGCTTGTCCGCGCTCCCCACCTCTGTTGCAAGTCGGCGCGTAGCATACGAGCGCCGTGCGGCATCCTACGCTGCGACGCCGTCCGCCGAAGGCCCTCGCTCAACTTGACCTCGCACAAACGGACTTCGCTCAAAATGACGTTCCCGCGGATTGGGGGCGTTGCTACAATCGACCGCCGTTCAGTCGCTGGAATTACCGCACGCAAGCGCCGGTGAGGAGGGATCGGGCGTGGCGAGGGTTATCTGCATCGCCAATCAGAAAGGGGGCGTGGGCAAGACCACGACCGCCATCAACTTGGCCGCATGTTTGGCCAAGTCGGGCATGCAGACGCTGTTGATCGATCTGGATCCGCAGTGCAACGCCACCTCGGGCTTGGGCAGGAAACCGGTCGGCCGACATCCGTTGGTAAGCGGCACGCCGCTCCACCACGGAGTACTCGAAACCGAAGTCGCCGGGCTGTTCCTCCTACCGGGAAGCCGAAGTTTTCGCGACGTGGAGGCCCTCGCCCGGGACGACGGCACTTACGGCGCCCGACTTCGAGAGCATCTCGAAAGCGGTGCGGCGGGTTTCGACGCCGTGTTGATCGATTGCCCACCCTCCATCGGACGACTGACGCGGACCGCCCTGACGGCCTCCCAGGAGGTGTTGATGCCCATCCAGTGCGAATACTTCGCCATGGAGGGGCTGGCCCAAATGATTGAGGTCATTCGCCAAGTCATGGAGGAACGCGATCGCCGGCTCCAATTCGGCGGCATCCTGCTCACCATGCACGATCCGTCGCTGGAGCTGACATGGGAGGTGGAGGCGGAAGTACGGGACTTTTTCGGAGAAATCGTTTACGCCACGGTGATTCCTCGGGATGTGGCCTGCGGCGAGGCTCCCAGTCACGGCAAGCCCGTCATCGACTACGCGCCGCGTTCCCGGGGCACCCGGGCCTATGTCGAGCTGTGCATGGAGGTCTTGGAACGTGACTAGAGAAAAACGGCTTGGACGAGGTTTGGAGGCCTTATTGGGCCGTGTCGGTGCGCCGGAAGCCGGTTTCGAGCGAGAGCTCGCCGCCGTCGGGGTAGGAACGGCCGGGACGCAGGATCAGGTCGAGGAGGGAGGCCGGCCGGGAACGGAGCTGCGGAGCGTTTCGGTGTTCGAGATCGAAAAGAACCCGTTCCAGCCTCGCCGCGACTTCGATGAGGAAGAAATCGGGCGACTCGCCGACAGCCTGCAACAACACGGTTTGTTGCAGCCGCTGGTGGTCCGCCGCGCCGGAAACGGCTATCAATTGATCGCCGGCGAACGACGCCTCCGCGCCGCTATTCGAGCGGGCTGGACCGAGGTCCCGGTGCGCGTCGTCGAGGCCGAAGACCGCCAAATGGCGGAATTGGCGATCGTCGAGAATCTCCAACGGAAGGATTTGAACGCCCTGGAAAAGGCGGAATGCTTCCAGCGCTACATCGAGACCTACGATGTTTCCCAGGAAGAACTGGCTTCGCGGCTGGACTTGGACCGGTCCACCATCTCCAACTTCCTCCGCCTACTGGACTTGCCGCCGCAGGTGCAACAGGCGTTACGGGAAAATCGCATCACGCAGGGACACGCCCGGGCGATCTTGGGGCTGGAATCGGAAGAGGAGCAGATCGAGCTGTGCCGCCTTGCCGAAGCGGAGGGTTGGAGCGTTCGAAAGGTGGAAGCGTTCGTCCAAGAGCGGCGACGGCAATCCGGCCCGTTGCTGTCCGTCGTCGGCCGTGACGGCACGGCCGCACCGGTCCGGCCGGCCGCCAACGAACACCTGGAGGCACTGGAACGCGAATTTCGCGCCGCCCTGGGTAGCAAGGTGGTCCTCTCGCACAACGGACGCGGACGCGGAAAGATCGTGATCCACTTCCGCTCCCACGAGGAGTTCGAACGCATTCGCGAACACATTTGCGGCCAAGCGGACCTCGGCGCCGACGCGATGTAGTCCCGCCGCGGCGGAGGGTCTGTTCAACGTCGGGCCAACCTCGTTCCGAGCCGGCAGGGAAGTGGACCGGGCGTTGTCCGCCTCACACCGGCACGTTACGATAACGATTGGCCTGAAAAAGGCCGAGGGCACGAGCGGACTCCGAGCATCCTCAACCGTGCGCGATTGAGCGACAGCGGGTTGCATGGAGCGACGGAGCCGCGATGCCGACGCGGGGTGTAGCGCAGCCTGGCTAGCGCATCTGCTTTGGGAGCAGAGGGTCGCCGGTTCGAATCCGGCCACCCCGACTTGGGCGCCTTGAGATTCTCCTCCTCTCGAAACGGCGGAACAGCCGGCCGCGCATCGCAAAAGGTCTATCGGACTCGCCGGCCCGGTTTAAGGATCGGCAAGCACCAACACGGTGACCGCCGCGGGGCCCCGCTCAAACGAGCGACCCCAGGTACGAGCCGTTCGCTGCGTTTGCCGAACCACTCGGTGCCCCCACGAAACGCAGTCGCCCGATCAGCTCTCGGGAAGACCACACAAACGGGCAGATCGCAACCCCGCCGTAAGAACTGCTTTTCTCTGTTATCCGCAGGAATACGGTCGGCAAGACCATGTGCTCGATCGGCACAAGCGGAATTGTCGCCCGCGTGAACCAGCGGCACACGCACGGCGCAAACGCGGCCTAACCCGCTTGTCGGACCGCAATCCACCTGGCAATGCCGCCCGGCGCCTCGCCCTTGCAAAGCGGGCTGCTGGTTGGAGGACCACCTGCTAGATTCCGGCGCGGCTGGATTCATGCGAGCGGTTAGGAGAAACGCAACCCTCGCAGTCGAAACGGGCGAAATTACGCCGGCCCTGTCCTCGTGCAAAACCAAGGAAAGCGCGAGGGGGCCTGCCGGGGTACCACGCAATCAAATCACGAGCTGACTCTTGCTGCAACGCCGGACAGGGCCTGAAAGGCCTGATAGAGCCCCCGAGAAGATGGCTCAGATTGACCATATCCGCCAAATAATCACGCCTATTTATCCGATACTTCTTATTACAGCAAGAGAACGTAAACTACGCATACATCTCAATTTCTTTATATTTTCAGAGAACCTATTTTTGGGAGGGCAAGCCGTGGCGGCATACCAATCGTTGCGATTGGGTACTTTGCGCGATCTCCGTGGATTTGTGAAACAGACGTTATGCGATTCGAACTATCTGCAAGAAGATCAATTCCCCATGGCCGAACGGATCCTGCTTCGCGGGGGTAGGCCCCAAGGGGTGCTATTTTGGATATCCGGCCCACGTCAAGTGCGTTTGACGGCCATTTGGGACGCGGACCGTCGGCAAGTCCTCTTTTATGATTCAGCCGGCGAACGATATCTCACCGTTCCCTTGGCGGAAGCCCCCGTCCTGCCCGCAGATGGTGACGAAGCTGCCTGAGCGACAACGGGTCGCGCCCGGCGTGCCGTGATGGGCGTCGGGCGGACCGTTCGGGACCGTGCCGCCGACTCGGCCGGTAACCCGACGGATCCGACGGCAGGACGCGACTTGGGCGAATCCGCCAACGGAGCAAGCAACAGAGAGACGACCGAAGCCGATCGACTCAGCGTCGATCGCACCGTGGCATTGAATTTTCAACAGCCGACCGGCTACAGATGCTTGAACGCAGGGAGTATGCAGCGATGCTGGTTCTTTCTCGCAAAGAAAACCAACGGATAAGACTAGGTAACGACATTACCATAACGATCGTGCGAGTGGCAGGCGACCAGGTGAGGCTGGGTATCGACGCCCCAAAGACCATCCCCATCGTCCGCGAGGAATTGAATCCGCGCGATTGCGATGAGGACTCGCTAGGTAGCGGACCGCGCGGAGCAATCGCCTCGATTGGGACGTGAATTGGGACGCAAACAGTCTCGGCCGAGCCGCGGACACCGTTGAACGGACCTGCGACCTCGCAGGCCCTTGGCGTCCGCGCGCAGCTATTCACAAACACTTTCCAGTCAGACCAATTGTGGCCGAAAGCGTCTCGCGCACAACACCGACGACGTGCCTCGCTACTGTCAAAAGCGGTTCGGCAGCCGCCGCGATCCGAATCGGTCTTGCCACGCCTGGGCCCGTTGCGCGCTGGTTCGCGGACCCGCGGTTTTCGGAGAGCCGGGACACCCTCGCCTAGAGATGCAAAATGATGCGAGACGCGAAGGGTGGGAAGAAAACCGTTTGCCGCCGGGGAGGTCGATCTCCTTGAACCACGGTCAGGGATTCTTAATCCCTGAGAGCGAAGGAGATGCGACTTGCGGTCCCCGGCGGGCGCTCGGTCACAGTAAGAGAATCACTCTTGCGGAGGCACGGCTCCGGTCAAGCCGCTGTAATCGCTGCGATCCAAGGGGTGCCAGAGCGGCAGGCCTTTTCGAACTCGCTCCGCCAAGACCTCCAACTTCGCCCGAGAACCCGCCGGCGCATCCGTGGGAAGGAACTCCTCGGTTTCCACCGGAGTGAAGTCCTCGTCGTGACCGAACTCGGTAATGGCATCGAAGACGTTTCGCATGGTACACCTCGCTTTCTACTCCTCAACAGAGTCTGAAACAACAAACCAACATTCTCACAACGCTTCACGCAACACGGCGTACGCAGTCCGTGCTTTTAACGATGGGATGCCTCGCCGCGCCTATGACGTACCCACAGCGGGTTGGATAGGCACGCGACAGGCGACCGAAAGCCGAAACGCAGCGGAGACTCGCTTTATGTCGGCTGAACTTGCAGAAAACCCGTCCGCGATGGCAGCCGTCGAGCGACTGCCGTAACTTGCTAGCCGACGTTCATCCCCGACCCAGGCTTTCGGTAGGAAGACTCAAGGCGCCGCTGTATGGGGCGGGATGAATGAAACTTTACATCTTACTAACTAATCGGAATCCGTCAATAGGTCTTCTCAGCGAATCCCGAGAATCCTTGGTCCGGTCGCAAGCCGGGGCCTTTGATGCACGCTCCTCGACGGCCCGCTCCGCCGAAAACGGTGACGGAAAGGATCCCCTTTCGCCATCCGCGCCGCCCCCAAGGCGTGAAAATCATTTTACGCCGCCCGCACCTTGGGAGTTCGCGCCCGTCACGCCGTTTTCCTGCTGCTCGCCGTGCCGCTTGTCGTATTCCGCCAGTAGGTTGTCCGGACAGTTATCCTCCAATCCGCAAGTCGGACAAACCAATCGGATTACTTCCGAGCTGCTCAGCTTCAGCCCGTGCTGTTCGCACAGGGTGTACAATTGTTGCAGGTGCGTACAAGGCACGCCTGGTCCTCCCTCGTCCCTCGTCGGTTTCCGCCACGTGTCGTAGGAGAACGACCTCCATTTGTGAAGACAGGCGGTCTTCGGTGGAAGTTCGCTCTCGACCCCGCTTGCTTTTCCCCGTGCGAGCCGCCACGATTACAAGGCCGTTCCCCAAACCGTGGCCGGTTCGTGCGGCCCGCGGCGCCCGACGGGGCCTCCGAGAGCCTCCGTTTGTCGGCGGCTGAAGACATTATATCGATCGAACGATGCGATTGGAAAAGGAAATTACTCCAAGATGGAATGGGTTCAACGCCGGATTCAACTTCCCGCCGTGCGAAAAGGGTTGCATCCGATCACGCGCCATATTTGCGATGCCTTGCCCGAGATGGCGGAATTCGGGGTGGGCATCCTGCACGTCTTTATTCAGCACACGTCGGCTTCGTTGACCATCAATGAGGCGGCGGACCCCGACGTCCCCGCCGATTTGGAGAATCTCTTCGACCGCCTGGCCCCGGAGACGTTTCCCTATCAGCACACGATCGAGGGTCCGGACGATATGCCGGCCCACGGCAAGGCGTCGCTCTTCGGCAGCTCCGTCACCGTTCCCGTGTGCGACGGTCGCCCCGCCCTGGGTACCTGGCAAGGCATTTTCTTGTGCGAACACCGCCGCCGTGCGTCGGGCCGGCACGTCGTCTTGACCCTCTGGGGCGAGCGACGCAAATAGCAACCCGGCCATCGCGGCCGTGCGCGGAGCCGCGCTTTGCGCTGCGGAGGCGACGGAGCGGGCCCCTCCGGTAGCGGCTCGACGAAGGTTGCGCGGCGGAGGAGTAAGCCTTGCCCTTGCAAGCTCCTGCATCCGGGCCGCCGGCTCCGAGTGCGGCGATTCATGTTGACATCCGCCGTCGCCGGATTCAGACTGAGGGAGCGAAAGGGATTGTCGCCCTTCCAAGAAAGTGCTGGGATTCATTCCACGAACCGGGATGGACCAAGACCGCCGAGCTCCGGGAGGCCCTCCATGTCGTATCATGCCCATCCGACGCATTCGTCGCGCGCTCGGTTTTCTCTCCCGCAGCGCCGTGACTGGAAATCGTGCACTCGTGCGTTCCTCGCGCTTCTGACGATAGGGATCGCGTTTTGGGGCTGGAGCGAGCGGATCCGGGCCGATGACACGGCGGCATCCTCATGGAAGCCCGGCCCCCTGCTGAGCGAGATGTTGTCCGGTCCGCTGGCGAACATCGAAGAGATCGTCTTCGCCGTCCGGGTACCCGGCCGCGACCACTGGTACGTCACCTTTGCCAACTACGCCGACCACTCGGATTACCCAAAGAACCTCGGATTCAAGTTCGAGGATGGGGTGTATTGGGGATACGGCGAGGGCGCGCGTTTGTGCGCCCTGAACCTCCGGACGGGGAACATCCGGGTGATCTTGGAGGATCCTCGCGGCGGAATCCGTGATCCGCAGATCCATTACGACGGAAGGAAAATCCTGTTCTCGTATCGCAAGGGCGGCGAGCATCCGTTCCACTTGTACGAAATCAACGTCGACGGCACCGGTCTAAGGCAATTGACGGACGGCCCCGACGACGACATCGAGCCGACCTACTGCCCGGACGGCAGCATCATCTTCTGCTCATCGCGCTGCCGGCGTTTCGTGAACTGTTGGTATACCCGGGTCGCGGTGCTCTACCGCTGCGACGCCGACGGCGGCAACATCCGGCCGATCTCCAGCAACAATGACCACGACAACACGCCCTGGATGTTGCCCGACGGCCGGATTCTTTACATGCGCTGGGAGTATGTGGACCGCAGCCAGGTCCACTTTCACCATCTCTGGACGGCGAACCCGGACGGGACGTTCCAGACGGTTTTCTTCGGCAACATGTACGGCGGCGTGGCGATGCTGGACGCCAAGCCGATTCCCGAGTCCAACAAAGTGGTCGTCTCCTGGTCGCCGGGTCACGGTCGGCCGGAGCACCTGGGACCCGTGGCCGTGGTCGATCCCAGCCTCGGTCCGGATCATCAAGCAGCGGTCCGAATTATCAGCAAAAGCGGCGATTTCAAGGATCCTTACGCCGTCAATGAGGATTGCTTCTTCGTCGCAAGCCCGAAGGGGCTGCACGTTCTGGACTCGCAAGGGCGGAGCGAATTGATCTACCAGTTGCCGGAGGAAGAGCGGGGGCGATTGCAGTGTCACGAACCGCGACCGCTGACGGCTCGACCGCGGGAGCGCATCATTCCGCCGCGGGTGGATCTCTCCAAGCCGACCGGCACGCTGGTGCTGGAGGACATTTACCGCGGTCGCAACATGGAAGGCGTACCGCGCGGATCGGTCAAGAAACTGCTGATTTTGAAACAGCTTCCCAAGCCGGTGAATTTTTCGGGCGGGATGGAGCCTTTGACGATCGGCGGCTCATTCACCCTGGCGGAAATCGTGGGAGAGGTGCCGGTGGAACCGGACGGCTCGGCCAACTTCGATGTGCCCGCCCTGCAATCCCTTTTCTTCGTGGCGCTCGACGAGAACGATATCGCCGTGAAGCGCATGCACAGCTTCGTGACGATGCAGCCGGGGGAAAAGACCAGTTGCGTGGGCTGCCACGAACCGCGTCACCATGCCCCGCACCCTGTGACGGACGTGATGGCCTTGCGCCGCCGCCCGTCGCAAGTGCAACCCATCACCGACGTGCCTTCCGTGCTGGATTATCCTCGCGACATCCAGCCGATCCTAGACCGCCACTGCGTCGCCTGCCATAACCCCGACAAACGCGAGGGAAAGATCGATTTGACGGGCGATCACACGGCGCGGTACTCGATCAGCTATTGGACGATGACGGTGCGAGGTCTGGTCTCGGACGGGCGGAACGAGCCGCGAGGGAATCGCCCTCCGTATAGCTACGGCAGCGCCGCCAGCCGGTTGATGCAGCTTGTAGACGGCAGCCACTACGGCGCCAAGCCTTCCCCGCTGGAAGTCAAGACGATTCGGCTGTGGATCGAAACCAGCGCCTGCTATCCCGGCACCTATGCCGCGTTGGGGTGCGGCTTCTATCCCGTGAATTTGCCTTGGGGTGAAATCGGGGGGCGATGCGGGTCGTGCCATTCGCAGGAGGTGCCGACGCCGGAAGGCCCGCAACGACGCATTGTGATGAACGGCGGCTGGCCCGGTGCTACGGAACCGCTCATGAATCTCGATCGGCCCGAGCAATCCTATATCCTCCGCGCGCCGCTGGCCCGCGCGGCCGGTGGACTGGAGTTATGCGGCAAGGCGGTCTTCCAAGATAAGGAAGACGCGGTATACCAAAAAACACTGGCCGCGATCGAGGACGCCCACCGGCGGCTTCAGGAGGGAAAGCGGTTCGACATGCCCGGCTTCCGGCCCAACCCGCACTATATCCGAGAGATGCAGCGGTTTGGATTTCTGCCGGTCGATCTCGCACCGAATGCTGCCATCGACCCCTACGCCGTGGATCGGGCTTACTGGGATTCGTTTATCTACCGGCCGTCCAATCCGGGAGACCTGGTTTCCGGCGAGTGACCGGCCGCTGAGCCTTTTTCGCGCCGGCCTGCGCACGGTTTCGCGTATCGCGAACGCGGCGTTTCGGCTTGGCGGACCTTGGTCGGCCGGAGCCCCTGCAAGATACCCCCGCAGTGCGGACTTCGGGACGGTCGCATATCCCTCGATCCGCCGTTCACGCACTCGCCGCGGAGCCGCCGCACAGGCTCCCCACCTTTGGACGATTTGAAAGTTGACACCCCGGGGTAATCGGGGATAAATTAGGGTGTGGGGTAACCGTATTCTCATCACATTTTGGTAGACATTTTCGGTCCGGTTTGCACTTCACACAAGGTTCCACGTACGGCGGAAGACAGGTGTCGGGGAACCGTTCCGTAACACGAACTGCTCGCACGGTCTCCGGTTCGGTCCGCGACGCACCGTCTCGGCCGGGACGCTGGAAATCACGATCGGGGAAATCTATTACAAGGCCCACAGCCAAACAGGGCCGATCCGGCTAAGGCAATTCCATCCGTGCTGCGCCGTCGAAGGGCTGAGGTAGCAGATTATGGCAAGACAGGAATCCGCGTGGGGAATCGATATCGGCAATGCGTCGCTGAAGGCCCTGCGTCTTCGGCCGACCGAGACCCCCAACATCGTCCAGGCCGACGCGTTTGATTACATCGAATATCCGATGCTGTTGACGCAGCCGGCGGCCGATCCCCCCAGTTTGATCGAGACGGCGTTGAAGCAGTTCCTGTCCCGCAATGAGGTCCGCGGCCACAAGGTCGCGATCTCCGTTTCCGGGGCGACGGGGCTGGCACGCTTTATCAAGCTGCCGCCGGTCGAGCTGAGCAAATTGGTGGACGTCGTCCGATTCGAAGCCAAGCAGCAGATTCCCTACGATCTGGACAGCGTGGTCTGGCGGTACCAGCGGATGGACGTGGGAAGCGAGGAAAGCAGCTTCGCGCTGGGTTCCACGATTGGGTTGTTCGCGCTCAAGCGCGATCAGATCGATGCCGCCTTGGAGCCGTTCCGCAAGCTCGGTATCGAGGTCGACGTCATCCAGCTCAGCCCCTTGGCCCTGTTCAATTATGCCCGCTTCGACGCGATGGACGATCTGCCCTCGCCGGACGACTACGATCCGGACAATCCGCCGCCGTCGATTTGCGTCTTCTCGATGGGAACGGACAGCTCGGACCTGGTGATCACCAACGGCTACCGCGTATGGCAACGCAACATCCCGCTCGGCGGAAATCACTTCACGAAGGCGCTAAGCAAAGAGTTGAAGCTGACGTTCTCGAAGGCGGAGCACCTCAAGAAGAATCCCACGTCGCACCCCGACTCCAAGGCCGTTTTCCAGGCCATGCGGCCGGTCTTCTCGGAACTGCTGTCGGAGCTGCAACGCTCCATCAGCTACTACGGCAGCATCGAGCGTTCGGCGGAGATCGCCCGCGGCATCGCCCTGGGGAACCCGATGAAGTTGCCGGGCCTGCGAGGCTATATCGAAAAAGGTCTGGGATTTCCCATCGAGCGGGTCGAAGCCTTCCCGCACCTGGTCGGCAATGAGGTCGTCGATGCGACCGGTTTCCGGGAAAACCTCTCGTGTTTCGGGGTGGTCTACGGCCTGGCGTTGCAAGGCATCGATCGGGCATACATGAAGATCAACATGTTGCCCGACGAAGTGGTCAAGGACCGCTTCATCCGCGCCAAGAAGCCGTGGGCCTTGGCGGCCGCGGCCACGCTCTTGTTGGGTTGCACGGTGAGCTTCGCGGCCTCATCCCTGGCGCTGAGCAGCGTGTCGCCCAATCG
The DNA here is from genome assembly GCF_055386265.1 of Thermogutta hypogea. NCBI lineage: Bacteria > Pseudomonadati > Planctomycetota > Planctomycetia > Pirellulales > Thermoguttaceae > Thermogutta > Thermogutta hypogea. Next base: position 4,516,076 of record NZ_AP042425.1, on the reverse strand, counting down.
GTTCGGCTCGGCCGAGCAGCGCGCCAAACAGGTCGTCGATACGGCCAAGCGTCACCAACAAGATTTGTCGTCGGTGGAAAGCGAGTTCGACCGGATCAAGGCCATCGGTCAAAACTTGACGGGAAACGTGGAGGGCCGGTTGCTGTGGCTGGAACTTCTGACCGCCATCAATCAGGCCCTGCCGCAATACCGTTTGCAGGCACAAGCCGCGGCCGCTCAGATCGCCGCGGAGACGGAAGCCGCCGCGACTCAAGATCCCAAGGAACAGGCCAAAGTGCTGGAGGCCCGCGAGCAAATCCACATCACGAGCTTGGACGCCAACTATTTGGATGATCTGTCGATGTGGTGGCAACGAACGGGCGGTTGGTACAAGGTCCCCGAAGGCGCGGAGGGAGCTGAAGGCCAGGCCGGATCCGCGGCTGCCCAGCCCGCCGCGCCTGCGACGGTCGCCCCGGCAGCGTCGCCGATGGGAGCAGCGGGCTCGTCGCCTTACGGAACGTCCTCGCCCTACGGCGAGGGCGATTCGATGTATCCCGGCACGTCGCCGTACGGGGCCGCTGCTCCGGCTGCGCCCCCGCCGTCCGTACCCGGGCCGACGGGTGCCGGATACGTCATCCGCTTGACCGGCTATCATTACCACAACAGCGACACGGCACAGACCAATCAAGGTGCCGAGTACGTTCGCAACACCCTCATCAAGAATCTCGAGACCGGCCCGTTCTTCGTCAACGGCGAATGGTTGTCCCCCAAGGAACTCGGCATCGGTTTTCCATGCCTGATCAACCCGGGCCGGATTCGGACCGTGCGCGTGACCGACCCGAACGTGCGGCCTTCCACCCTGGCGCCGGGCGCCGGCACCCTGGGACCGACCGGCATTCCCACCGGCAGCCTGATCCCGGGCGGAGCAACCGGAGCCTTGGGGACGGGCGCGCCGGGTTCTTCCGCAACCATGGCGATTCCGGGGGTAATCGAACTGAAGCGATTTGATTTCGTGATCGAGTTCGTCTGGCAACCCAAGACGGAATCGGAGCGGAAGCAAGCACGGGAAGAGGCACAACAACAGGCCGCGGAAGCGGCCGCTCAGGCGACCGGCGGTCCAACGAACGTCGAGCCGGGCGGCCCTGCGGCCGCACCGAGTGCGCCGGCAGTTCCCGCTACCCCGGTGCCCGGCAGCGTCCCCGGTCCTGCGGCACCGGGTGCCGCGATTCCCGGCGCGACTCCCGGACCGGCAGGCACGGTGCCCGCGGCGATCCCCCCGGCGGGAATCCCGGGCGGTCAACCCGCGGCACCGGCACCCAGTCCGGCCGGGGTACCTCCGGCAGTGCCGGGCGCGGGACCGCAGCCCATGCCCGTTCCCCCGGACGCCGGCGTTCCGGTCGATCCCGCTGACTTACCGGACGCCCCGGTGCCGCCCCCGGCGGCCCCCGCTGCTCCGGCGGCAGATGGTGGAAACGCCGCGCCGCCCGCGAACGGCGCGCCCGTTCAGCCGCAACCTTGAGTTTTTTGCACTAGGAGCTTTCCCCGAATCCGAAATATCCGGTTGCCTCGAAAGGCAGTCGCCCTGCTGTTGAGGAATTACTCATGGATCAACTCAAACAGATCCTCGCCGGTGTCTACAAGCATCTCTTTTGGGTCGTGTGCGGTCTGGCCGTCGTGGTCGGCCTTTCCGCCTGGTTCGTAGCGCAGGCCTCCGTTAGCAAGAACATCGAAGCCCGCAGGACGGAACTGGAGGGACTGCGTTCGCAGTTGAGCCAGATCAAGGTCGGCGCACCGAATCCGCAGGTCGTGGATGCCACGCGAAGCAAGATCGACGAGCTGCGCAACGATGTTTATCAGGCCTGGGTCGCCATGTACGCGGCTCAAAAAGAGAAGAACAAATGGCCGGCCGCGCTGGGGCAAGAGTTTTTGACCTGGGTCGAAGCGCCGAACCGCAAGCCCGGCGATCCCATCCCCGATAGATTTCGCGAAATCTACTTGAACTTCATCGAACAGCACTTTCCCACCTTGTTCGAAATCGTGGACCTGCGCCGGCCCAAGGATGCCGACTTGCGGCAGTTGGGCAGCTTGCGGAGCGGCACCCAAGGTATGATGGGCTATCCTGGGATGGGCGGCGGTTCGGAGTACGGCAGCGAAGCCTACGGCGGATACCCCGGGGCGGGCGCGCTGAGTACCGGAATCGGCGGCACCTACGGCGGGGCTCCCGGTGCTTCCCAGCAAGTCGAGATGGTCGGTACCGTGGATTGGAACCCGCAGAGCATCGCCCAGCTCAAGTCCCGCTTTAATTGGATCCGCGTACCGACTTCCGATGAGATCTGGAACGCTCAAGAGGACTTGTGGGTTTACGAAGCGTTGCTACGCGTTATCCGCAAGACCAATGAGGGCGCGTCGGGGCAACATAACGCCGTCGTCAAACGCATCGACGCCTTGGAAATCGGACCGGACGCCGCACGCGGCTTCGGCGGAGCACGGCGCGGTTACGCCGTGGGGACGATGGGCTCCGGCTCACCAATGGGTTCCGGGTCGCCGATGGGCTCCGGCTCGCCCATGGGGTCGGGCGGCTCCTACCCCGGAGGCGTCATGGGTGAGAGCGAAAGCGAATACGGGGCGGAATATGGGGCCGGCTACGGGGGAATGATGGGGGGCGGGCGAAGCCAGTTCGGCCGGTACGTCGATGCGACCGGCAATCCCTTGCCGCCTAGCGCTACTCAACCGTTCGCCGAATTCAAAATGATGCCCGTCCGCATGCGGCTGACCGTCGATCAGCGGAAGCTCGACAAGTTGCTCGTCAACTGCGCCAACTCCGATATGCCGATCAAGATCGTTCGCGTGCTCATTCGCCCGGGTCAAGGCACACAAACCGGCGGCATGATGGGCGGCATGTCGCCGATGAGTACCATGGGATCCGACTACGGCAGTGAAGGCGGGTCTTACGGCACGGGCGAAGGCTACAGCCCGGAATCCTCCGGCGCCGGATACGGTGCCGCTGCGTACGGGTCCGGCGGATCTTCGGCCGCAGGCCCGGGCATGACCCAAGGCCAGACCGGAAGCAACGACGTTCCCGTGCTGATCGAGGGCGTGATTTACATCTTTAATCCGCCGGACTTCAGCATGTTGGGCAAGGAAGGCGGACGCGAATTGGTGTCGGGTCAATCCCTGGCGCCGCCCGAAACCGCCGCGGCGGAGACCCCGGGCGAGCAGCCGACGGGAGAAGCCGCCGACGCGGTTCAGCCCCCCGCGGCTCAACCTACGAGCACGGCGCCGGAAACGGCCGCGCCGGGGCCGGCTGTTCCGCCGACGGCTCCGCCTGCGGAAGCCCCTGCGACCGCGCCCCCCACGGAACCCGCAACGGCGGCTCCCGGGACGTCGCCGGCGGCTCCTGCACCGGCAACGGGGGCGCCGGCGGTTCCGCCCGCCGGTACCGCGCCCGGCGCGCCGGCGAGCAACCAGCCTTGATCGTGGAGACGCCGCCGTTGGTCAGGATTACCCGAGCGAAATTCATTTAGAGCGCGGAAAAGAAAAAAGGCAATCATCCACCGAGCCTGCAAATCAGGGAATGGGAACAACGGGACCCATGCGGAGCCGCACAGGACCGCGAGAACGTTGGGGGCTTTCGTGCTAAACCGGTGACGCCGGAAGGTACTCCGAAAGTGAAGGGGATCGGCACCAGCCGTTGAACCGAGTCGAAAGCGAGGAACGAGTCATGGCCGCAACCAAAGGCAAAGGCGCGCAGGCACTTCTGGCGGAAAACTGGGAAAAGATCGTGTTGGCCTTAGCGGTCCTGGCCGCGCTCGGTCTCGTCGGGATGTCGCTCACCGGCACCAAGGCTGTGGACCTGACGCCCGAGCAACTTACCACCTTGGCCTCGCAGGCGGAGCAGAACTTCCAGAGAACGGAACCGATTCCGACTCGCGAAGTGCCGGGTTACTCTGAAGTGGCGAAACGGATCAAGGAAGCCGTCTCTTCCACCGGATACCAATTGGCGGCCCCCTTCGATCCGCCTTTGTTTGCGCAATTGGAAAAGCGTGGGCAACCGGAGGTGTTTCCGGTGACGGGCCTGAAAGCGAGCGCCGGCCACGGGGCGGTGGCGGGGGCTGATCCCAGCACCCTGCGTACGACGGCGGGAGCCGCCGGTTATCCCGGAGCCATGGGTTCAACGGGATATGGTATTGCGGCGGGGCCGATGGGCGCCCCGCCCATGCCCGTCATGACCGGAGAGAGTGCTTACGGATCGGAATACGGCAGCGAAGCATCCGCCTACGGAATGGCCGGCTACGGCGGTTACTCAGGGGGCGTGACCCACGGCCGACGCTGGGTCGTGGTAACCGGCCTCATTGAATGGGAAAAGCAGATTCAAGCCTTCCGCGACGTGTTTCAAAACGCCGTTCGGGTCCCCGGCATGGCCGGTGGAGCCTCCTCCGCGATGGGTTACGGCACCGCCATGCCTACCGGATATGGCGGCCCGGAATCCGCCTATGGTAGCGAATATGGGAGCGAAATGGGCGGCTACCCGGGCGCGTCGGGGTACCCGGGTTACGGCACAAGCGGGACGGCCTACGGCACGGCCGCGACCGCACTGGGTGAACGCCCTCAATACGTGTATTACAACATCGAACGTGCCGAAATCACCGACGAGGATCAATCGCCGGATTCCCTCAAGTGGGAAGCGATCAATGCGCGCGTGCGTTGGGCGGAGGCCTCCCGAATCCAACGCGACGGTTTCAACTACGTCAGCCCGGAATATGTGATGCCGCCGGGCCAGGTCCCTCTGACCTGGCCGCTGGCTCAGCTTGCCGCCGGCGATACCTGGGGGCCGGAGGTCGCGCATGACCCCGAAATTCCTTTCGTCGAACGACCGCGCACCGGCATGGGCGGAATGTACGGCGGCTACGGCATGTACGGCAGCGAGATGTCGGGGTCGGTCGGGCCGATGGGGTCCGGCAGCGTCATGCCGACCATGTTGCCGCTACAACCGGGGGCGGCGGGAGCGGCCGAGCAACCCGGTCCCGCGGCGCAGCCTCCCGCTCCGGAGATTCCCGACGCACCCATCGACCCGAGCCAAGTACGTCCCGGAGCTCCCGGCATGATGCCGGGCTACGGCGCTTCGCCCTACGGGGCTGCGTCGCCGTACGGTCCGCCTGCGGGCTACATGGGCGAGGGTTACATGGGGGAGGAAGGCTCTACGCCGTACGGCTACGGTGCCCCTAGCGGGGCGATCCCGCTGCGGGCGGCGATGAAAGAGGCCCCGCTCAAACTCTTCCGGTTTGTCGATTACCAGGTGGAGCCGGGCAAGAAATATCGTTATCGGGTACGACTGTATCTGACCAATCCTAACTACCGGGTGCCGCCGCAATACCTCCAAGATGAATCCTACGCTCAGGAACCCTTCCTCATTACCCAATGGAGCGAAGCCAGTAACACGGTTCGCGTGCCGGCCGACGTCAGCGTTTTGGCGGGGCCTGCCAAGCCCGGCCGCATCCCCACATCCGATCCCAAGATCACCTTGGGCGTGACGGTCTTTCAACCGGGTAGCGGCCGAAAGAAGTTCCAAGAATTCGCCGATATGATCCGCGGCACCGTGGTGGATTTCACCGCCGAAGAGGTTAAGAAGTTGACGCCGCCGAAGAAGGAGACGCCGGCGACGGCAAGTCCGTATCCGGCGGAATACATGTACGGCGAGGAGGGTTATCAAGGAGCCATGCCCGGCCAGAGGCGGCGTGGCACAAGGGGATCCACCGGTTCCGCGGAAATGGGATCGACGCCGGGAACCGTCACCGGTTCGGCCTACGGCCCGCCGGGTTACGGCCCTGAGAGTCCTTACGGCGGGGAGAGTCCTTACGGCGGAGAGATGGGCTACGGCATGGGCGGTCCCGCCGCGGCCAAGCCTGAGCCGGAACTGGACTTCTTCTCCCGCATGATGATCCTCGACATTTCCGGCGGAGAGACGCTGCCCACCAAGGATGCCTTCCCGGCCTCCGTCGTTCTCGTCGATCCCGAAGGCAATCTTTTTGTCCGAGATGAGATCGCCGACGAGACGGAGTACAAGCGATTCACGGAGCCGCAGACTCCGTACGGCGGGATGTACGGCTATCCCACGACCGGATCGGAGTACGGCAGCGAGTACGGCAGTGAATACGAGGCGTATATGTCCGGCTCCGCCCCTAGAGGCCGTAACCCTGGCAGAACAACCGGTAGTGCCCGAGGCACCGGCTCACGAACCTCGCAACCGCCAGCCGGTTATCCGGGCGCCTCCGGTCCTCCACCCGGTTATCCCGGCGCTCCGGGTACCGCTCCCGGACGAGGTGCTCGCCGCGGCTCCTGAAAGTCGTCTTATAGCAACCGATTGAGGCGCGGGATTCTTCGCCCTAAGGAAGATACCTCCAGCCGCTGACGAGTCAGCGTGCACGACCGGGCCCCTTCGGCTCGGTCGTTTTTGTTGCGTCGGCTGCTTCGCGCGCCGGTGGTACCGCGGGCGACGTTCCTCCCTTCATGGTCCCGGTTTCTTCCGCGTGGTAATCACCCGACCGAGAACCCGAAAATCGAAATCGTGAATACTTTATCTTTTCAGTTGTGTTTCAAGGCGATACAATCACGCGCGGCCCGATTCGCCTTGCCGAAAACTCCGCCGTCGTGGGCCGAAAAGTTGCAACCCTGTGCAGCCGGTCTGTAACCCCGGACCCCATCCGATTCTCTAACGAGATAATCGTTTAACGTCTTTTCGAGCAATAGGAGCGGCGTCATGAAGATAGCGGGCGTGGTAGTTTTCGTGAAGAAGGTCGTGCCTTTCCTCGTGGGAATCGTCGTCTTGGTGGGCGTGGTGCTTTGGCTGTCCGGCTTCTTCAACGAAACCGTTCCGCCGGGTCGGACCGAACTGTCGGTCGCCAAATTCGATCCCGGTAGCGAGGCCGTTGAGCCGGTGGACATCATTCGCAAGCCGGTAGTGGAGGAGGCCGTGGGCACGGTCCGGGCGGCGGAGCGGACGACGATCTCGAGCCGCATCATGTCCACCATCCGCAAGATCCACGTGCGAGCCGGCAGCGAGGTATCGCCCGGCGACGTTTTGATTGAACTGGATCGGGCGGCCGTGGAGCGCCAGTTGAATCAAGCTCAGGCGTCCTTGGCTGCGGCGGAGGCGGCGCTGAAGCAAGCCCAGGACGACTACGACCGGGCGGTTCGTTTGCGGCAGCAAAACCCCGGCGCTTTGAGCGAGCAGCAGTTCCAAGAATTCAAGACGCGTTTGGAGCAAGCCAAGGCCAACGTGGAGAAGGCACACCAGGCCGTGGCGGAAATCGAGGTCAATTTATCCTATTGCACCATCACGGCCGCGCGGAAGGGCAAGATCGTCGATCGGCTCGCGGAGGAGGGAGACACGGTTTCGCCGGGCGTGCCCCTGCTGACGCTGTACGATCCGAGTTCGCTTCGGCTCGAGGTTCCCATCATGGAAAATCTGGCGACGCAGCTTGCCATCGGCGACCGCGTCCGCGTGTACATCGACGCCTTGGACCGCGAAATCGACGGGACGGTCGACGAAAAGGTCCCGCAGGCCGATTCCGCGAGCCGCACCGTCTTGGTCAAGATCGCTTTGCCGGAGACACCCGGCTTGGTCGAAGGCATGTTCGGACGAGTCAAGCTGGAGGCGGCCGTGCGGGACCACCTGTGCATCCCCGTGGCGGCCATACGCCGCGTCGGGCAACTGGAATTCGTGGAAGTCGTCCGCGAAGACGGGACGAAGGAACGCCGCTTGATTCAAACCGGACGCTTGGGACGGCCGGGCCACACGGAGGTGCTCAGCGGCGTTCGCGGCGGAGAAAAGGTGGCCGTGCCCAAGGGTGCGGTCGGCGCCGCGTGCGATATCATGCCGGCCTCCGGTCCTACTGCTCCGGAGACTTCGTCGGCGGGCACGGCCGAGCCTCAACCGTGATCCATTTCGCGAATCCAAAAGATCACGGCCGCCGGTTGAGGCGGATGGGAAAGCCTGTTTTGCCGCATCAAGTGCTTCCAGCGGGTAAGGGCTTCGCGGGAACGTTTTCGGCCCCCGAGAAAACCCGGGACGAGCGTCGAGCGATCCCCGGGCATGCCGACTTGCAGCAAGGAGAGATCCAGCCGTGACGGATACGACGCAAAAAGTTCCCTTTCTGACGCGAGTCGTGGATGTTTTTCTCCGCGGCGACTCCGCGATCATGCTGACCGTGGTATCGCTCCTTTTGGGGCTTGGCGCACTGGCCATCACGCCGCGCGAGGAAGAACCGCAGATCGTGGTGCCGATGGCCGACGTCTTCGTCTCGGCGCCGGGACTTTCGGCCGAACAGATCGAGCAGCAGATCACCAGCCGTTTGGAGCGGATCGTCTATCAGATCGACGGCGTGGAATACGTGTATTCCATGTCGCGCCCGGGCCAAGCCGTCATCACGGTCCGCTTCTACGTGGGTCAGAACCGCGAGGACTCGCTGGTCAAGCTGCATACCAAGGTTTCGGCCTACATCGACGAGACGCCGGCAGGCGTCGATGCCTGGGTCATCAAGCCCGTCGAGATCGATGACGTGCCCATCGTTACGTTGACGCTATGGTCGCAGCGCGAGGACATCAGCGACTACGAGCTGCGCCGCTTGGCCGAGCAGACCCAAAACGAGTTGAAGGCGGTGCCGCAAACCAACCGTGTGACGGTGGTGGGCGGCCGGCCGCGACAGATTCGGGTCGAAATCGATCCCATTCGATTGGCGGCGCGAAACACGTCCGCCTTGCAGGTGGCGCAGGCGTTGCGGGCGGGAAACGTCAATGTCCCGGCGGGACGATTCGAGCAACAGAACACCGAGTTTGTGGTCGACGCCGGCACTTTCGTCCGCGACGCCCTGGAGCTGGAGAACCTGGTCGTCAACGTAGCGGGCGGGCGTCCCGTCTATTTGAAGGACGTGGCCGACGTCACGGACGGTCCGGCCGAGGCGACCTCGTACACCTGGATCGGCTTCGGTCCGGCGGCTTTGGAAAGCACGGCCCCCCGCGATCATGTCACGGCGGAGCAACTGAAGGCCCGCGAAGCGTCGCCCCCGACGTCCGTGCATCCGGCCGTGACGATCGCCGTGGCCAAGCAAAAGGGTAGCAACGCAGTTTGGGTGGCCCAAGCGATCGAGAAACGGATGGAAGAGCTGGCCGGCCAGATTCTTCCGACCGGCGTCTATTACCGCATCACCCGCGACTACGGCGAAACCGCCGACGAAAAGGTGAACGAGTTGGTCGAGGCCCTGGTCGTGGCCGTTTTGACCGTAATCGGTCTGATCTGGTTGACGATCGGATGGCGGGCGGCGGTGGTCATCGCGTTGGCCGTGCCCATCTGCTACAGCATGACCCTCTTCGTCAATTACATGTTCGGTTACACGATCAATCGCGTCACGCTGTTCGCGCTGATTCTGGCCTTGGGGCTTCTCGTGGATGATCCGATCACCGACGTGGAAAACATCGCCCGGTACTTCTCGATGAAGGTTTTGCCGCCTCGGGAGTCGGTGCTTCGCGCCGTGCAAGAGGTGCGGCCCGCCTTGGTGATGTCCACCTTGGCGATCGTGGCCAGTTTCGCACCCATGGCCTTCATTACCGGGATGATGGGCCCCTATATGGCGCCGATGGCGCTCAACGTGCCGGTCACTCTGTTGGCGTCCTTGCTTGTTTCGCTGGTAATAACTCCCTGGATGGCCATGTACGCCCTGCGAGGAGCAACGCTGTCCTCGCACGATGAGTGCGGATTCGATGTCACCCAACGGCCGGTCTATCGTTTCAGCCGCGCCCTGTTCAGCCCGATCCTCCGCTATCGCGCGGCGGCCTGGGCCGTGGTGGGACTGACGGCCCTGCTCTTCGCGGGATCGCTGCTCTTGCCGGGGTGGCGGGTCGTGCCGCTCAAAATGCTCCCCTACGACAACAAGAACGAATTCCAGGTCGTGATCGACATGCCGGAGGGCACCACGCTGGAAACGACCGACGCCGTGGCGCGGCGGATCGGCGAATACCTGGCGTCGCTCCGCGAGGTCCGCGACTACCAAATCTACACCGGCCTGTCCTCTCCCATGGACTTCAATGGGTTGGTGCGGCACTACTTTCTGCGGCAGGGAAGCAACGTCGCCGACATCCGCGTCAATCTTTTGCACAAGGATCATCGCGCGCAGCAATCGCACGAGTTGATCCTGCGCATTCGCAACGACATCGCGGCCATCGCGCAAGCGACGGGCGCCAACATCAAATTGGTGGAAGTGCCGCCGGGACCGCCCGTCATCTCGACCATCACGGCTGAAGTGTACGGCCCGCCGGACGCGACGTATGACGAACTGATCGCAGCCTCCAAGCAGGTCGAAGCCCGGATGTTGCGGGAACCGGGAGTCGTGGACGTGGACGTCAGCGCGGAGGCCGATCAACCCAAACTGGTCTTCGTCACGGATCAGCCGAAGGCCGCGCTATCCGGGGTGGCGAAACAAGAAATCGCCCAATTGCTGCAATTGGCGTTGTCCGGCTATCCCGCTACCGAGCTGCAAATCCCCTCCGAGGTGAATCCCTTGCAAGTCGTGCTGCGATTGCGGCGATCGGAGCGATCATCGGAGGACGACCTTAGGTCGCTGTACATCCAAGGTCGGACGGGCCGCATGGTTCAGCTCGGCGCGCTCGGCAATTTCACGACCACGCACCCGGACGGAACGCCCATCCACGAGGACAAGACGATCTATCGCAAGAACTTGCGACGGGTGGCCTACGTCTTCGGCGAAGTCGCCGGTCGCCCCCCCGCCGACGCCATCATCGACATGGAGATGGATCGCGTCTCGCCCGCGGAAATCGCCGCAGACCAGGCTGCTGCGCCCGCGAAGATTCGGCCGATCGAGTCGCGAACGTGGTTTCGGCCGGGCGGCGGTGATCGCTGGTCGGTGCCCGACGGATTCCAGGTGGTCTGGAACGGCGAAGGCGAATGGAAGATCACGCTCGACGTCTTTCGCGATCTCGGTATCGCGTTCGGCGCCGCCCTCGTCGTGATCTTCATCCTGCTCATGTTCGAAACCCAGTCCCGCGCCCTGCCCTTGATCATCATGCTGGCCATTCCACTCACGATGATCGGGATCATGCCGGGCTTCCTGTTGTTAAACTGGATCGTCAACCGCCCGATCGACGGGTTCGCCAACCCGGTCTTTTTCACCGCCACGGCGATGATCGGGATGATCGGCCTGGCCGGCATCGTGGTGCGGAACTCCGTGGTGCTGATCGACTTCATCCACCATGGTTTGGCCGACGGATTGGACCTCCGCGAGGCCATTGTGCGGAGCGTGGCCGTGCGATTGCGGCCGATCTTGCTGACCTCCGCGACGACCTTGCTGGGAAACTGGGTGATTACCCTGGACCCGATTTTCTCGGGATTGGCCTGGGCCATCATTTTCGGAATTTTCGCCTCCACGCTCTTCACGCTGGTGGTGATTCCGACCGTCTACTGGTTGCTTTATGCCCGAAGCGGCGGCGCGGTGAAGGTCGCCAAGCAACCCGAGAATACCTGAGCCGGTTCGGGGCGACCGAGGGACGGCCGCGTTCCGAGGCTGCCGGTTCGTGAAGAGCGAAAGTAGCTCGGGCGGCGCATCGCGTGGCGGCGGCGGCTCGATCGGCGGCTGGAGACGGCCGGCAAGCGGCAGGCCTTCGATTGCGTTCCCGCAGACCCGTCGTCAAAAGCCTTGCCACTGCTTCCAGCGACCGTAATAGTCGCTTCGACTGCTCCATTGAGGGACGGAGCGTTCGACTCCGAGGTCGCCCCACCGGAATCGGGGCGCTCCTCGGAAAACGGGATTGGCAGGCGCAGGGAGCACGTACCAAGGCTGCGGCCGAGCGACACCACTGTCGCGCGGCGAAAGCCATGGCCGCGAATAGGAACTCGGCGATAGTGGTTCCGCAGCCTTGACTTCGCCGTGCCAGGACAGCGTCAAAACACCCAGCAGCGTCGCGCCGGTGAGCATCCGTCGCAATTTCGTCTTCAGTCGCACGAGTGGCCGTCCCTCCATTCAGCACCGGCAAGCATGGATTCTCGGCCGGTGACGTGCCGTGCTCATCCGTGCGGCAAGGCATCTGGGAAAACGCGTCTCCCCACCGCTGACCGATACCGGAAACCGGCCTATCGGCGCGATTCAATCGTCAGCCAAAGGAGTTAGCCGCATCGGAATACTATATCGGAATTACCCGCACGACTCTTAAAACCCTCTTTCCTTGCCGAAGCGTTCAAGTCTTCGCGATTCACCTTTTTCTCCTCGGTGTTTATCCGGCAATTTGAGCGAGAATACCCGTTTTTAGAACTTATACTTTCGGAAGATACCGGAATGCTTTGGCAATGAGGGCGGATTACACAAGCCGGCGTGCCGAGGTCTTGCGGACATTTGATTGTGGAAGTTGCGCGGCTCGTGATTTCGGGCCACCTGTGAAACGGAATCGGGAGAGGTAGGTTCAGAGGGGGGAATTCTTTGACCAACGGCTCCGCTTGCTCTGCTAGTAACGAAGAGAATCTGCCCCGGCAATTGTTTGGGCGAAGGTTCATTTGGGCGACGGCCCTGATTTGGACCTGCCTGGTCGCCGCTGCGATGCTGGGGATCGCGCTGGCCGATCCCGGCCTGAACTCCCCGGCGGCGGTCTCCAGTCTGGGGTTGATTTGGCTTGCCGTATTCGCCGCCATTCTGCTGGTCGGACGACGGCTGTGCGAGGGGGCACACTCCGATATTACCCTGTTCGATGCCCTCGACGTCCGCGCCGGCGAGCAGGCCGTCATGTTCGCCGATGCCGCCATGGCGATGGTGGATCGCAACGGGCGCGTGCGCACGATCAACGACCATCTGTGCCGCATTCTGGGCCGCACACCCGGTGAAGTTCTCGGAAGGCCGGCTTGGGAGTTCATCCCGCCCGACGACCACGAATCCTTTCGGGAACAACTCCGACGGCGACGACGAGGCATTTCCGGGGCGTACGAACTCCGTGTCGCGAGGCCCGACGGGGAAATCCGCGTCCTCTTGGCGGCGGTGCACCCCGTGTACGACCGGTTCGGAAAGCAAGTGGGCGGCTTGGGATTGTTGAGCGATATCACGGATAAGAAGCGAGCCGAAGCGGCCGTCTGCGAGCATGCCGCATACTTGGAAAGGGTGAATCGGGAACTGGAAGCGGCCCGCGCGGAAGCTGAACGCGCCCTCGCCGTCCGGGATCAATTCCTCGCCAACGTGACCCATGAACTGCGGACGCCTCTGACGGCCATCTTGGGTTACGCCGAGACCCTGCTCGTCGAGGGAGATGTCTCGAAGGCTCCCCCCGTACGCATCGGCGCCATCCAGACCATTCTTCGCAACGGCCAATACCTCCTGCGGATTGTCAACGATCTTCTGGATATCGCGCGGATCGAAGCCGGTCAATTGGCGGTGGAGACTCAGGCGTTCTCGCCGACTCGCGTCGCCGCCGACGTGCTTTCCCTCTTGCGGGTCAAGTCCGACGCCAAGGGGCTTCCGCTGCTCCTGGAGGCGAGGCCGCCCCTGCCCCGGTTGATTCGCTCCGATCCGTTCCGCGTACGGCAAATCTTGATCAATCTCGTCGGCAACGCCATCAAGTTTACGGAAAGCGGCTCCGTGCGGCTGATCGTCAAGGCCGTGACGGATGACGGCGGCGACTGCCGCCTGGAGTTCGACGTCATCGACACGGGCATCGGCATCCCATCCGACCAGCTCGAGCGCGTTTTCGAGCCTTTTTACCAGGTGGACGGCGGTTCGGCGAGGCGCCACGGCGGCACGGGCTTGGGGCTGGCCATCAGCCGCAACCTGGCACGACGACTGGGAGGCGAAATCAGCGTCGTCAGCGAGGTCGGTTTCGGAAGTAGTTTCCGCCTTACGCTGCCCGTCGGCCATCAAGCGGAATTGGAGTGGGAAACCTCGCCGACGTTCGACTTGGAAGCGGCACCGGCGACGGAGTCGGAAACCGCCGTGGGAACCGAATCGCCCCTCCGGCTCTCCGCCCGAATACTCTTGGCCGAAGATGCCCCCGACACACGGCGGCTGTTCATGCACATTCTTCAGGGCGCGGGAGTCGAGGTCGAAACGGCCGAGAACGGCAAGGAAGCGGTTCGCGCGGCACTGCAAGCACTCCGGGAGTCTCGCCCCTTCGATTGCATCTTGATGGACATGCAAATGCCGGAAATGGACGGCTATCAGGCGGTTCACGTCCTTCGTGAGTCCGGTTATAACAGCCCCATCATCGCCTTGACGGCGAACGTCGAAGCGGGAGACCGCAGCCGCTGCCTGCAAGCGGGATGCGACGGTTTCGCCTCCAAACCGCTGTCCAAGGACGCGCTGATTCGGCTCGTGTCCAAGTATGCCTCCGACCGCCGCGGCCTGCGATGCGTGACGGTCTCTTGATCCTGCGTTCGCCTCGCGGCAGCGCTTCCGCCGCCGCATTCGGGAACTCGTGATCGGCCGGCCTCCCCTTGCCCGGCCCGCCCTCCGGCCACGTCCCATCCCGCTCGCTTGAAAACGTCCGCTCCGATCCCTAACATCACATTGGGGAGGCGGAAGCCTCTACTCTTCTCGGTGATCCATGCTCTCTCTTTGGTGAATGACATGACAGGCATCTTTCCGGGGCGCAGACGAATCGTTTCTTTCAGCTTGATCGCACTTTGTTTAGCCACCCTCCCGATTCTGTTGCCGCTCGCGTCACCGCAGCGGGTCCGCGCGGACGATGGAGTCTTCGGCCCGCCGCGGACCTACGGCAAAGGCGAGTTGCGCTACATCGAGGGCGTGCCGATCTTCATTCTGCGGGGATCGGCCGACGAACGGGGACGGCAAGAGGCCGCCTTTGCCTTGAACAGTGCCGAGGGCATGCTCCGCGCGCCGCGGAAGCTGCTGGAGTTGATGCACTATCCCGGAGGTTGGGATGCCTTCTTGAAAAAAAGCCGACCCTATTTGGCCAGAATCCCCGCACATCAACGCCGCGAAATCGAGGGCATGGTGTCGATGGCGGACGGCCGGGTGGTGTTCGAAGACATTGCGGCCGCCAACGTGATTCCCGATCTCTACCGCTCCTTCGCTTGCTCATCCCTGGTAGTTTTACCCGACAAGAGCGACGACGGCATCCTGCGATTCGGCCGGAATTTGGACTTCTTTTCGGTGGGCGTCCTCGATCGCCTCAGCGTGGTCAAGGTTTATCTGCCCGAGGAAGGAAAACTGCGATTCGCCTCGATCGGCTTCCCGGGCATGGTGGGGTGTCTCAGCGGCATCAACGAGGCGGGACTGGCGTTGGCGGTGCACGAAGTGCATCTGTCCTCCGACGGTTCCCCCTTCGTCGCGCACGAGGCCGTCCCTTACACCATGCTGCTGCGGGAAGTCTTGGAGACCTGCCGAAACGTGGATGAAGCCGCCGAGCTGTTGCGGGCATCGGCGCGGAGCACCCGGTTGAGTATCGTGACGGCGGATCCTCGGCAGGCGCAGGTGGTGGAGTTTACGCCCACAAATCTTGCCGTCCGCCAAGCTGAGGACGGTATTTTGGCCTGTACCAACCACTTCCGCATGCCGGAGTTGCGAAGTTTGACGTGGTGCTCGCGCTATCCCCGCCTCCGCGAGGCGGCGGAACTACCAACCGTCTCACGCTCGGATGTCATGCGCAAACTGGACGAAGTCAACATGCGATTCTTGACCGTGCAGTCGATGGTTTTCGAACCGCAGAATCGGCAATTGTATTTGGCCCTGGGAAGCCCGCCCGTGACAGCCGGTCCGTACCGGCCTATTGATTTGCGGCCATGGTTGGCGCATTCCGAGAGAGGAAGCGTCGCGGATACGCCCGACTTGCAGCCGGTAGTGAGTCGCTGAGCGGCCCACAGCGGCCCGGACGCGGAAACCTTGGGTGGACGGAGCCCCCCACAGGCATGGGAGATCGCCCATGGAGTGGTCCGATGCCGAAAACTGCATCCTTCAGGCCATTGCCGCGTTGGACGAGAACCAACCCATTCGCGCGTTGAGCCTGGCCGAGCAAGTGGTCACGGGATATCCCGACCTGCTGATCGGTCGGTTGTTGCGCGCGGACGCCTTGCTGAGGTTGGACCGCGGTAAAGAGGCCCTGGAAGAGGCGGAATACGCAGTCGGTCTGGCCCCCCGCGATCTCCACGCACAACTCCTGCTGGCGCAGGCGGCGGAGGCGGCGGGGCGATTGGGCCGGGCACAACAGGCCTGGGAGGCTGCCGTCGATCTGAGCCGCGAAAACCCCGAGATCGTACGCGAATACGCCCGATTTATGACCACCCATCGCGGTCCCAGACCCGCTTTGGAGGTCGCTCGCCACGCCGTCGAACTGCTCCCTCGCGATGCCGCGGCCTGGACCATCCTGGGTCAGGCCCAGCTACGCATGAAGCAATGGTCCGATGCCGAACGATCGCTCCAGCATGCCCTGCAAATCGATCCCAACGACGTGCAGGCCCAAGCCGCCATGGCGGTGTTCCTGCATCTTCGCGGCCGGGAAGACTCGGCCCTGGCCTTGACCCGCCTGCTGGAGGGTCGCAAAGAGGCGGAACAGGTCGTCGAGACCATTCGACGCGATGCCAAGAAGCGGCAATTGAACCGCATCCTGGTCGAGCGGGGAATCGACCGCCTCGCCCCCGGCGACAAGCCGTTGGTCTCTCGCGATATGGTGATCCTTCTCGTTCTAATCTTTCTCACTTGTCTCATCGTCCCCTGGCTGCTTTTGGCGATTTGGGGAATCGAACCGGACCGGACCCTGCTGTTTCTCACCGTGCTCATGGCGGCTATCTTCGCCCTGGTCTTTAGCCGCCAATGGTTCTTTCGACGATAGCCGCACTGCGTCCCGGACGAACCCGCTCGGCTTCTCTCCGCCTGCCTGGCGATCATCGCGTTGCTTGCAATTCGACTGCTCGACCGCCACAATTTGATTCTGAACAACGGCCGGTGCTCTTGCTCTCAATGGGAGTTTCCGAACGAACGACCTGCGATTCGGCGCCGGCCGCCGTTCAACGTGCAAAGCGGGGGTTTTTGTCGGTCCTAGAGCATGGAGAAGACATCATGAAGCAACGTATGTCCAGAAACCGAGTTTTGAACAGCCTCACCTTACTGGGCATTGGTTTGGTCCTCGGCTGGGCGACGGTGGCGGCGGGACAGCAACCGGATGTGATCCATCAACCCTATCTGCTCGACACCGGGTTGGTTTCGCGGTCGATTTCGTTCGAGAACCCCACAGGCGAGCCGGGAAAGGGCGGCCAGGCGGCAAGCCATCTGGGAGTCGGGCGCAAAGGGGCGCCTGCTCGTAACATCAAGCCCGGCGAAACTCTCCAACTTTGCGACATCGAAGGGCCGGGGACAATACGCCACATCTGGCTGACCACGGATCGCGCGCCCGAGAATCTTCGCAGCCTTGTCCTCCGCGCCTACTGGGATGGCCAAGAACACCCCGGCATCGAGTGTCCGTTGGGCGACTTCTTCGGGTTCGCCCACGGCAAGGTCATGCCCTACTTCTCGTCGGTCCACTCCGTGGGGCCGACCGGCGGCATGAACATTTGGCTGCCCATGCCGTTCACGAAACGGGCGCGCATCACCTTGACCAACGAAACTCAAGGCGAACGAGCACCGCCCATCTTTTACCAGATTGACTACACATTGGGAGACCAACACCCCGAAGACGTCGGGCGATTGCACGTGCTGTTCCGCCGCGAAAATCCCACAACGCTCAAGCAGGACTTCGAACTCTTGCCCAAACGCATGAACAAGGGACGCTACGTAGGGGCCGTGATCGGCATTCGCAACTTGCACCCCGGGCAATGGTGGGGGGAAGGTGAGATCAAGGTCTATATGGACGGCGACACCGATTTCCCGACCATCTGCGGTACGGGCAGCGAAGACTATGTGGGCTTGGCTTGGGGCATCCAGCAAGTGCCGTTCTTTTACCAGGGCTGTTCCCTGGATCAGAAAGATTTCGTTTCCATGTACCGCTGGCATCTCCCCGACCCCATTGCATGGCAAAAGGAGTGCCGTATCACCATTCAGCAAATCGCCTGGAAGAACGGCTTGCAAGAGACGCAAGACGACTGGTGCTGCGCCACGTTCTGGTATGAGCCGACTCCCAGCGCGCCCTTGCCGCCCTTCCCCAGTCTGGAAGAACGGATCCGCGACATTTGGACAGACTAGCAATTGGTGCTTCCCGTAGCGCCTGCACCGCGCGGGGCGGGCGTGCGGCACCAAATCGAGCCTAGGGCACGTGGGAACCGGTACGCTTTCCACGTGCATTGGACGAGAATGTGCTCGAAACAAGAGCCGAATCCCGCGGCCCGTTCGATAAGATGAACGGGTGCCCGGCGAATATCTTATCAACCGAGCCTGAGGATTCGGGCCGCAAATCGATGTCTGTTCTTCTGTCCCACGGCAGCAGTTTGCCTCTGCCAAGGGGGGTGGGTCATGTCGCTCATTTTCGCGATCAGCGCCGCCATTGGCGGAACGGTCTTGGTCTGCCAACTGATTCTCACTCTCATCGGAATGGGAACCGACTTTGCCGATATGGACGGCACCGACGGCGGTGGTGATATCGGCGGTGACATCCACGGCGACTTTTCCGGAGACGCAACCGGCACGGACTTTCACGCCGATGCCGCCGGAGGCATGGATGCCTATACACCCGACTCGATGCATGGCGCCGATGTCTCGGAGATGGCCCATGCGGGTCACGGGGCCGGGCACGCGGATCACGGCGTCGGGCCTCACGCTTCCACGGTGGGCGTGTTCAAGGTCGTTTCATTTCGCACGCTCGTTGCCGCGCTCACGTTCTTCGGGTTATCCGGTTTGGCGGCTCAGGCGGCCGACTATCCTCCCGTCCATGCCCTCTTGATCGCTACGGCGTGCGGGTTGGGAGCCATGTATGGAGTGTATTGGCTTATGCGGGCCATTTCCTCTTTACGGAGCGAAGGAACCGTCCATATCGGCCAGGCCGTCGGTCGGCGAGCTATGGTTTACTTGAAGATACCGGCCCGGCAGTCCGGCTGCGGCAAGATTCACATCAACTTGCAGAATCGGACCATGGAATACTTGGCGATGTCCGCCGAGGATGCCATTCCCGCCGGCACCCAGGTGGTCGTATTGAAAATCCTTGGTCCCGACACCGTGCTGGCCGCGCCCCTCGCGGCGCAGGCTCAGGAGGCGAACCATGTCCAGTGATTTGCTGTCGGCCCAGAGCGGCGATTTCATCGGCAGCTCCACGTTTTGGATCTTGCTGATGGTGGTGTTCGTCGTGATCTTTCTATTCCTGGGCATGGTGGCCTTGCTGAAGCAATTCAAGCGGTGCCCCAGCAATCGGGTGCTGGTGATCTACGGAAAGTCTGGCCGGGGACAGGCCGCCACGTGCGTGCACGGCGGCGCCCGATTCGTGATTCCCTTGCTGCAAGACTATGCCTGGCTGAGCCTGGAGCCGATGCAGATCGAAATCCCCCTCCGCGGGGCGCTTTCGATGGAGAACATTCGGGTCAACGTGCCCAGCGTGTTCACGGTGGCGATCGGGACCTCGCCCGAGTTGATGCAGAACGCCGCTATCCGACTCCTGGGGTTGAGCAATCAAGAGATCAAGAAGCAAGCGGAGGATATCATCTTCGGGCAATTGCGGCAGGTCATCGCCTCGATGAATATCGAGGAGATCAACCGCGACCGCGAGGCATTCCTGGCGAACATCCAGAACTCGCTGGAGCCGGAGCTGAAAAAGATCGGCCTGGTGCTGATCAACGTGAACATCACCGACATCACGGACGAATCGGGCTACATCGAGGCGATCGGGCAGAAGGCGGCCTCGCAGGCGATCCAAAAGGCCCGCGGCGACGTGGCCGAAAACGAGAAAATGGGTGAAATCCGCGTCGCCGAAGCCGAACGCGAAAAGGCGATCAGCGTTGCCGAAGCGATGAAATACCGAGAGATCGGCACGCGCCAGGCCGAGCGCGATCGCGCCGTCCGCGTCGCCGAGCTGGGAAAAGAGCAACAGGTCGGGGAACAAACGGCCGCCTTCGAAAAAGACTCCTTGGTGAAGGAGGCCGAACAGCAGATGCGCGTCCGTTTGGCCGACGCGGAAGCCAAGGCCATCGAGGGAGAAAACGTGGCGAAGGCCACGGTGGCGGCTTCGCAAGCGGCTCTACAGGTAAAGCAAGCGGAAGCCTATCAACTCGGCGAGACGCGCAAACGGGAGGCGGAAGCGGCGGTCTTGGAGGCCCAGCATCGCGCCTTGGCGCGCGCCGCCTTGGCCGAAGCCGAGCGCGTGGAAGCGAAGCGCCGGGCCGAGGTCGAGGCCCCCGCCAAAGCCGAAAAAGCCCGCATCATCGTCGAAGCCGAGGCCGAGGCTGAAAAACGCCGCATCGAGGCCGAAGGTGAAGCCAAGGCGGTCTTTTCCCGGTTGGAGGCGGAGGCCCGCGGGCAGTACGAAATCTTGGCCAAGAAAGCCGAGGGTCTGCGGCAAATCATCGAGGCTTGCGGCGGCGCCGACCAGGCCTTCCAAATGCTGTTGCTGGAGCATTTCGACGCCTTGGTGAACGCCTCGGCTCAAGCGATCTCGAACATCAAGTTCGACAAGATCGTGGTCTGGGACGGCGGGCAAGCCGCGGACGGCACCTCCGCCACGACCCGCTGGGTACACGATCTGGCCAGGGTCCTCCCGCCCATGATGCAAGTCATGAAGGATGTGGCCGGGGTGGAGATTCCCGAAACCTTGGCCGCCGTGGGCGAAGCCGCTGCCAAGGCGGTCCACGTCCCGCCGCCTGCCGGCTCGGCCAAATCCGAGGGGTAATCGCGCGAACCCCTCCGCAGCCTACCACGGCCGAGCGCGGCATGCGCGGTCGCCTCCGCGGGCGGCCGGCGCTCGCGTGCCACCATTAAGCCAAGTGACCGCACCCCGGGGCCGCGGAAGCAACAGCCGTCACGCGTCTCCTTTCCTTGTGATGCCTGCGGAAAATGTTAAACTGAATTGGTTCGGCCGGGGGGGGCGGGGCCGAGTGAAGCCGATCGCGGGACGTGCCCTGCTCTTGTGTCTTGTTTCCAACTTCCACCGGGCGTGGGCCCCAGGGGACCGATCTCGTCACGCGGTGTTCCGGTTGACGGAGCCTCCCGATCCGGCCGCATGCCGGTCGGCGAAGGAAAGCAGCTAACAATCCACGGCTTGCCATGAGCGATCCTTACTTTCAAGACTTGTTCGCCGAGCGCATCGGCGGCGCCGGGTACGGCAAGGGAACGGACATTTACAAGTTCGAGAAGATCAAGCGAGCCAAACGCAAAGTCTTGGCGGAACATCCCGAACGCCGCTTGATCGACTTCGGCATCGGCGAAAACGACGAGCCGGCGGACGAGTCGGTCCGCCGCGTGATGGCTGAGGAGATCCACAAGCCGGAAAACCGCGGCTATGCCGACAATGGCATCCCCGCCTTCCGCGAGGCGGTCGCTCGATTCATGAAACGGGAGTTCGACGTCGAACTCGACCCGCAGACGGAAATCAATCACTGCATCGGTTCCAAGACGGCCTTGGCGATGCTCCCCGCGGCCTTCATCAATCCGGGCGACGTTACGCTGATGACCGTGCCCGGCTATCCCGTGGCGGGTACGCACACCCGTTACTACGGCGGGCAGGTGTACAAGCTTCCGCTTCTGCCGGAGAACGGGTTCTTTCCCGATTTGGACTCCATTCCCGGCGACGTGTTGCGCCGCGCCAAGATGCTGGTGATCAATTATCCCAACAGCCCCACGGGCAGGACGGCCACGCCGGATTTCTTCCGCCGAGTGGTGGATTTCGCTCGCGACAACCGGTTGGTGGTGGTGCAAGACGCCGCCCACGGGATGCTCACTTACGAGGCTCCCCCGCTGAGTTTCCTCCAGACGCCGGGTGCGCGGGAGGTAGGGGTCGAGGTGCATTCGCTGTCCAAGGGCTGGCACATGATCGGCTGGCGTTTGGGTTGGGTTTGCGGCCACCGCAAGATCGTGCAAGCCTTCGCCGACATCAAGGATAACAGCGATTCGGGGCAATTCATCGCCATCCAAAAGGCGGGGATCGCCGCCCTCGACAACCCCGATATCCCACGGCGCGTTCGTGCCAAGTATCATCGCCGGCTGGCCAAGTTGGTGACCGTGCTTCGCAAATGCGGCTTCCGCTGCGAAATGCCGGGCGGAACGTATTTCCTTTACACTCCGGCACCCTTGGTCGTCGCCGGCAAGCGATTCGCCAATGCCGAAGAGGTCTCTCAATTCCTGATCACCGAACATTCCATCGTCACCGTGCCGTGGGACGATGCAGGGGCCTATCTGCGGTTTTCCGTAACCTATCAGGCCGAAAACGAGGCCGACGAAGACGCCTTGATGGCCGAGACCGAACGGCGCTTGGCGGCGCTTCGCCCCCAATTCGATTGAGGGCGGGCGAACGCGGCTTTCCACCGGCAAAAGGCACGCGACATGATCGAAGACGTTCGCTATTTCGTGTTCGACGTGGAGAGTGTGGCCGACCCGAAACTGGTGGCGAAGCTCCGGTATCCGACCGAAGACATCTCGCCCGAGCAGGCCGTGGCACGCTACCGCAGCGAGCTGATCGAAAAATACGACAGCGACTTCATTCCCTACACGTTCCAAGTCCCGGTGTCGGTTGCCATCGCCAAGGTGGCCGCCGATTTTCGGCTACTCGATCTGGTCGTGCTGGATGAACCTCAATTTCGCCCCCACGTAATCACGGAGCACTTTTGGCGGGGTTGGGAGAAGTACGGACAGCCGACGTTGGTCACATTCAACGGCCGGGCGTTCGACATCCCGCTTCTTGAGCTTGCCGCCTTTCGCTTCGGGGTGAGCGTGCCGGGTTGGTTCCGCAGCAGCGCCGCGCGCGGAGGCGGGCAGCCGCGCAACCGATACAACACCCAGTCGCACCTGGATCTGTGCGAGCTGCTGACCAATTTCGGCTCCACCCGCTTTGTCGGCGGCTTGAATTTGGCGGCAAATCTGCTCGGCAAACCGGGGAAAATGGAAGTCGCCGGCTACATGGTCCAGGACCTATTCGATGCCGGACAGCTCGAACAAATCAACGCCTACTGCCGGTGCGACGTTCTGGATACCTACTTCATCTTTCTCCGCACGCGGGTTCTCGTGGGCGAGTTGACCCTGGAAAACGAACGCGAGATCGTCGCCCGAACTCGCGAGTGGATCGAGGAGCGGTCCCAACGCGACTCCGCCTGCCGCCTCTATCTCGAGCATTGGGGAGACTGGCCCAATCCTTGGCAAGCCTAGCCGAATGACGCCGAACCGGACTTCGTCGGACGACGACGCGGCGTAGGGCGGGCCGTCTTCCGGCCGATACCCGCCGGGTAATCACACCGCCGGTTTTCGGCAGATCCATGTCCAGTGTCGATCGCTGGTTGCTTGGACGCAGTCTTGGTTCAAACCAAAGGAAGAAACGATCTCGCGGACTTCTTCCACGGTCAGCGCGGCATGCAAGGAATCGGCGAACATCTTCTTCTGATGAGGCGTGGCGTTCCCGGCATAGCGTTCCACCAAAACATGCCAGGTCGCGGCGTCGGGCGGCCGAAAGAGGTCACGGAAGAACACGATGCCGCCCGGCCGAAGGACGCGCCATGCTTCCCGAAACAGGCACGCCGGTTCCGCCAAATGATGAACGATGCTGTTCGAAATCACTTGCGGAAAAGCTTCGTCGGGAAAGGGCAGCCGCTTGCCGTCCGCTCGAACCGGTACGATACAACCGCCGGGCCCCTTGCGCGCGATGTTCCGCCGAGCAACGCGGAGCATTTCGCCCGCGGAATCCACGGCCACGACGCGAACGTCGGGCAAGTGCGCGCATAACACGAGCGGAATGAGAGCGGTTCCGGTGCCCAAATCAAGCGTCCAATCCGCCGATGCCCCCGCCGCCATGAAGTCCCGCACGAAGCGATCGTTCACCTCGCCGTGATCCATGGCGTCGTATTCCTCCGCCTCCAACACGCCGTCCATGGCCTCCGTTTCCAAAATGCGTTGCAACATGGGACGGTCCTTGCGGATCACCGTGCGTCACCGAGCTGCGACCGAGCGGGCGAGTGGAATGGGGAACTCTCGAGCCGCGACGACTCCGTCCTCCGTGCGATGCGCGAATGAGAAAAAAAGCCGAGCCGCAACCTCCCTACGCCGCGACGCATCCTTACGTCGCCGGCCACCTGGGGCTTGGGGAGTATACGGCTCGGCCCGTCCGTTGTTTCCATGATCGCGGAACGTGCGATCTCCGTTTTTGATTGTGGCGATGAACCACGAATCCGGCAAGCCCGCTCCACGATCGCGATCTCATCTCCCCGCGGCGGCGTCCGCGAGCTTGCCGCATGACGCATTCAATTCACGGACTACTTGGGGAACATGGTGTCGCGAACTTCGTCCAGATCGACTCCCAGGACGTCTTTCGCCACGGCCTGGAGCACCGCGTAATCGCCTTGCACGTGGACGGTTCGATGGCAGTGCTCCAAGCGACCGCCCGTGGGCAGGGCGGCCGCCGGAGAGAGCGATTCGATTTCGTAGAACGGCCCCAGTCCGGGCTTGTCCGGTCCGGCCGGTCCGTCGTTATAACTGTTGGCGACGTCGCCCACGTAAGGCTCTTTTTGCGGCAATTCCCACATATTGTTCATATAAGGATGGGCGGTGGGGTCGTCCGGCATGGTGAAATGCACCAAGGTCAGCACGCCGTTGACGAAATCGATTGAACCGGCGACGTTTCTCGCCCGTTTCTGCGACGTACCGATCTTGGATCGGTAGTTCCCGTCGCCCAGGAAGAGAATGGCGCTGGGAAGAACCTTCAACCGCTCCGGCGGAACGGCCCCGAAATAGTCGGATTTGACGATCGGCCCCAATTCGCTTTCGTCGCCGGGGCGGTACGGAACGATGACGACCGTTTGCGGGCCGGCGTTGAACATCCCCAGGACCCAAATGGACATCAGTCCGCCGTCGCGCGTCCACTGCGGCCCAAGGTTGATCACGCGATTGACGGTCTCGTAACCGACGACCTTGACGCCGGCCTGTTGCAACTGCGCGGCGGCGCTTTGCCCGAACAACCGCGTCATGTCATCGCCGTTCAGCAGGCGGACGTCGCGGACGACATCCAGCTCGAACTCCGTACCCGACGCGTTCACGAGTTTCATCCGCCGGGTCATGCGATAGAAGGGGTCGTTGGGGCCGGAAATCACCCGCCAAGCGCCTTCGTTCAAAGCCGGCGGAGTGAACCAGTTGTCCAGATTCTGTTCCGCCCCTTTGGCGAACCAAAGGCTGAATTGGCCGCCCTCGGGAGACAACCAAAATCGGTCCTCGCCGCCGTAGTTGTTGAAGTGCGGGTTGGGCTGACCGGCATCGATGAAGCCCGAGTTGATGAACCCGAAACTCAACCCTTCCAAACCGCCGCAAGTCGAGGTCATGACTCGGCCTTGCCATTCCGGGCAAACCAAGACTCTCGCGCCGTGTTCATTCGTCAGCTCTAAGACCTTGGTATGACGGACCAGATAGTCCCGTGCTTGGGCATAGCTCATGGTTTCCCCTTTCGTCGGCTCCTCGGCGACGGACCCTGCGGCGATCGCCCAAGAGAGAACTCCCGCCAATCCCAAGGCGGCTGCAATTCGAAGGCCGGTATTCATCATATCCCTCCAAGCCAAAGGACTCGCGAATCCAGGACGTCACGAGACGTCCGACAACGGAACCATGTCGATCGCTTCCCACGGACAGATGCGCAAAAGATAACCTGTCTCTCGCGGTCTCGGCAAGCGGATGCACAAACGACAACCGATGCACCGCTCTTCCATCACGCGACAAACGCGACGGACGAACCCGCATGCGTCGTCGTGTCGGTCGAGCACAATGCACCCGACGGGGCACACGGCAAAGCAGGCCTCGCAGCCCGTGCACAAATCGGGGTCGATTCGGGCGACCAGCGCAGGTCGCATCCGTCGCGGCGCGAGAGAGGCGGGCGAATCGTCCCGGTGTTGCGACGACGAATGCATCATGCGTAGGCCCCGGTCGGCCGCGGCTCCCGAATTCGGGACGCTCGCAATCATGGTTGACAAGACTCGCTCTTCTCAGTCGCCCCAGTGCCTGCCGCTCCCTAGCGTTGTCCCTCGTCGTCCGTTCCCTGAACCTTCCAGATGCGTGACATTATAGCGTCCGCGCACCGATGCGCTAAGTATTCCACGCCGGATCGCGCGACCATCCCTTCAGCTTGCAACACTCACCGAAGCGAACCCCGCTCTGATCGGGCCACGATATCGACGCCGTTCGGGCGAACATGCTTGACAAGGCATCTCCCAAGCCTCAAGATCAGCAAAGCTGAATGCAGACGAGATCGCGCTACGGAGCGCGCATTCCATCCGACGCGGGCGTCTTCGCGATGGTTTCCGCGGCTCCAGGGGAGAGTAATCATTCGATGAGTCCGTTTCAACGCGCACCCAGTCGCCTGATTTGCGTCGCGTCGGCCGTATTGGCGGCCTTGACGGCGAACTTGCTCCATGCCGTCGAAGAGCCTTGGCAGGCGGAGATTCAGGCCTTATTATCGGCCGATCGGGCGGGCGCCGGACAGTCGCAGGCCGCGGCGGCCTTCGACCGGGTCGTTGCGGCGGGCTTACCCGCTTTGTCGCCGATCCTTACCAACGCGAAGCAGGCCAACCCCGTCGCGCTAAATTGGATGCTCGCGGCGGCGGATCGCATTCTGGCCGAAGCGGCTCGCGTCGGTACACCGCTGCCGCGCGACGAACTGGAGGCGTTCGCCAAGGACCGTTCCCAGCGTGACAAGGCCCGATACCTCGCCTGGGATTGGCTGCGGCGCATCGACCCGTCGGCGGCGCGGCGGATCGCCGAGAACATGCTGGATGATCCGGCCGGACCGTTACGCCGAGAAGCCGTCGAACTGCGGCTTGCGGCCTTGCCCGACGCCGCCGCCCTCCGTGCCGTCCCGAACGATGATCCACATCGGGCGGAATGGCGAGCATCGCTCTACGCCCTCTTCCACGCCGCGCGAGACCGCGATCAAGTGCGGAGAATCACCGACCGCCTCCGCGCGTTGGGCGAGTCGCCGGACCTGATCGAGCACTACGGCTACGTCCGGGCGTGGTATGTCGTCGGGCCTTTCGATAACACGGGGGACGCCGGTTTCGACCGTGCTTTTCCACCCGAGGAAAGCCCCGGTGCGCCCGTCTTGTCGGCCTCGTTTCCCGGCAAACACGGCGTCGTTACCTGGCGGGAATTCGTTTCCGAGGACGACGTCGGGTTGATCGACCTGAATGCGGCAATCCGTGAAGAAAAAGGCGTGCTGGCTTACGCGACGGCGCGAGTAACCGTCGATACGACGCAAGACGCCCAAATCCGCGTTTCCACACCCAACGCCTTCAAACTATGGGTCAACGGCGAGGCGGCGGCAATCTATCACGTCTATCATTCCGGATTCGAACCCGACCAATACACGGTGCCTTGCCGATTGAAGCAAGGCGAAAACGTAATCTTCATCAAAGTCTGTCAAAACGAACAGACACAGGATTGGGCCAAGCCCTGGGCCTTCTACCTCCGCGTTTGCGATGCCCTGGGCGGCGGGGTGATGGGCCGGGAATCGCCCTCCCCGGCAAATAACGATTGAGTTACAAGCGAATACGAGGTTGCTTCGGCGATGAACCTTTCTTTCAGCACTTTTCGGGGCGGGACTCGAATCGGCGCGGCCGTCGTCGCCGCGCTCATCGCCGCCGGCGCTTCCGCGGCGCGTGCCGGCGACTGGCGGCACTTTCGCGGGACCGATCAGACGGCCGTCCTGCAACCGGGCGAGGATATTCCGCCCGTCCGATCCCACGATCAACCGGTTTGGAAGGTGGAGTTGCCGGGCCCCGGGCCGTCTTCACCGATCATCGTGGCGGGACGCGTGCTGCTGACCTCCGCCATCGAACCGAACCAAGACGAACTGCGGCTCTCCTGCCTGGATGCCGAATCGGGCGCGAAGCTCTGGGAGACGCGCTTTTGGGCGACGGGTTCCACGGTTTTCAATGCGTTCGGCGGCATTGCCGCCTCCACGCCCTCCTCCGACGGCCGCGTCGTCGTCGTCCAATACTCGTCGAACGATTTGGCCTGCTTCGATCTGGACGGACGGCCGCGCTGGTTTCGCCCCCTGGGATGGGAACGCCCGTTCCTGCGGAACGACGTCGGCATGGCCTCCTCACCGCGGATCGTGGGCGATGTCGTCGTCGTTCAAGCGGAGAGTCTTCTCGACGCCGTCGTGATGGGGCTGAGCCTGCAAGACGGCCGAACGCTCTGGCAGATCGACCGTCCCAAGCAAGCGATGTGGTCTTCGCCTGTGGTCTTTCCCGTCGGCGAAGCGACCTCGCCGGGTTCCGACGCCGGCCCTTGGGTGCTGGTGCAATCGCGGGACGACCTCGCATTGATCGACCCCAAGACGGGTCGCAAGGTGGCCGCATACGCGCATTGGTGCGATACCGTGCCCACCGCCGCCGTTTGGGGTTCCCAAGCGGCGCTTCCCGCCGCGGGGATTCATCTGCTGGACCTGGACGCCGCGACACCGGCGCTCGATGCGCGTTGGGTTTCCGACCGGGTACGAGTCGCGAACAGCAGCCCCTTGCTCTGCCGCAACCGGCTGTACGCCGTGAAGCCGCCGAATATCTTGGTTTGTGCGGATGCCGCCGACGGCAGGCTGCTGAGCCAGATGCGGCTGGGCGGCTCTTTTTGGGCCTCCCCCGTCATCGTAGGGCGAACGCTCTACGTACCTTCCTATGAGGGCACGCTCTACGCGGTTTCCCTGGACGACGACGGCGTACCGACGCAACGCGAAGAAATCGAGTTGGAGCCGCAAGTCCTCGCCAGTCCGGCCGTCGATGAATCGGGCCTCTACGTCCGCACGCGATCCTTCCTCTGGAAGTTTGCATTCGGCCCGAAATGAGTGACAGACGGATCACCGCTTGGAGCCGCCCCACGACGGCGGCGAGGCAAGGCTGAGGCCGTCCGATGACGCCGCAGTCGCGAAAACATACATCGCGGCGGAGCGCGGAAACGCCGCTCCCGGACCTTGGCGTATCTCCCTGGGAGAACACATGTCGCAATCAGAAGCATATCGAGTACCGACTTGCGGCCCGCTAAACGGCTCCATCCGCCCGCCGGGCTCCAAAAGCATCACGAACCGGGCACTGATCTGCGCGGCCTTGGCCGAGGGCGAATCCGAGTTGACCGGTGCCCTGGATAGCGAGGATACCCAGGTCATGGCTGCGGCCTTGAACCGCCTGGGGATCGCGGTCGATCGGCCGACCGGTTCCGACGTGTTGCGAGTGTCGGGTTGCGGAGGGCGGATTCCGGCTACCTCCGCCGAGCTTGATTTGGCCAACAGCGGCACCAGCATTCGTTTCCTCACGGCGGTCTGCTGTTTGGGGTCGGGAACATTTCGACTGGACGGCGTGCCGCGGATGCGCGAACGCCCGATCGAGGACCTGCTGGCAACCCTGCGGCAATTGGGCGCCGACGCCCGCTCGGAATTGGGAAACGGTTGCCCGCCCGTCATTGTACAGGCCCGCGGTTTGCCCGGCGGCACCGCCGAGATCGCGGGCACCATTTCGAGCCAATTCCTCAGCGGCGTCCTCATGGCCGCTCCCCTTTCACGCGAGGGCGTGAATCTGCACGTCGCGGGCGACCTCGTCTCCAAACCTTATGTGGACATGACGATTGCCGTGATGCGGAGTTTCGGCGTCTCCGTCTCGTGTCAAGACTACCGCACATTCACGATCCCGGCGGGCGGGCGTTATCGGGCCGCGCGATACGCCGTGGAACCGGACGCTTCGGCCGCCGGCTACTTCTTCGCCGCAGCGGCCGTCACCGGCGGCCGCGTGACGGTGGAGGGCCTTTCCCGCCGAAGTCTGCAAGGAGACGTCGCCTTCTGCGACTGCCTGGAGCGGATGGGATGCCGGGTCGCTTTCGGCGAAGATTCCATTACCGTTCAGGGCGGGCCGCTCCGAGGCATCGACGTGGATATGAACGCCATCAGCGATACCGCTCAGACTTTGGCCGTGACCGCACTCTTCGCGGAGGGACCGACTACCATCCGCGGGATCGGGCACATCCGCCACAAGGAGACGGATCGGATTCGCGCGCTGGCCGTGGAATTGAGGAAGCTTGGGGCCGATGTGGAAGAGACGGAAGACGGTTTGGTGATTCGCCCTCGCTCGCTTCGCCCCGCCGTCATCGAAACCTACCGCGACCACCGGATGGCCATGAGCTTCGCGATCGCCGGCCTTAGGCTACCGGGCGTCGTAATCCTCGATCCCGGCTGTACCGCGAAGACCTATCCTCGATTTTTCCAAGATCTGGAGCGACTGCTCGCAGCAAGCTCGCACGAACGGCGGGGGT
The DNA here is from genome assembly GCF_055386265.1 of Thermogutta hypogea. NCBI lineage: Bacteria > Pseudomonadati > Planctomycetota > Planctomycetia > Pirellulales > Thermoguttaceae > Thermogutta > Thermogutta hypogea. The sequence continues at coordinate 4,485,711 of NZ_AP042425.1, read as the reverse complement.
AAAGGACTTTCGGGCGGACGCCGCCCAAGCCGACTGGGCTGGTAGGGAGGGCATCAAGAGTCTATTGCAAGCGATTGCCGAGGCGGACGACCCGCGAGGGCTTCGCATCACGGCCCTCGACGGAGCGCATGGAGAGCAGGCTGTACCGCCTCCGCGAGAAGACGACGAACGCTCCGAACTCACTCGTCGTGCAGCGGCGGACGACTTCCACTCACCGGTGGTCGGGCGGTGCGAACGGCCAAGGCGAGGACAGGTTCGCCCCCATTCGATGGACAAGACTTTGCGTGCGGGCCCCGAACGGGAAATCTTCCAATGTGTCTTCCCGCGCGAATCCGTCCGTGGCCATGAAGGTGGCTCGGCAATGGTGACAAGTCACGACTTTGCCCAAGTGCTCGATCCGGATCTGGACCTTTCGACCACAGGTTGGGCATCCCTGAACGAAAAAGAGCGCGTGCGTCATCCTTCGCACCTCCTCCATAATTGGAAAAGTCATTCCACACAGTTGATGGTAGTATTATCGGGACTGTGTTTCAATACCGCCCGAAAGGGTGGCATTTCTTGCCCAAGCCTCCCTTCATGCCCATTTCACGAGAGACTCCGCGAATAATGACGATTGTGATGACCGAAAAGGTTCGCCCAATTACACGCTAAACGTGAATGAATGGGACGGAACGGCTTGGTGAAAGGGGCATGTCGGTCTCTCGAATAGGAGAATACGAGACGCCGACCGGGATTGGATCGCGCGAAATTCCCGAGAATGAGGCAAGAAAAGAGATTAGCCTTACGGAATAATCGTTCCGCCCCTTCTTTTCCAAGCAACCGGCCCGACGCCCTCGCTCGCGTCCGTTGGCGCAACGCCAGTCGCTCCCCTATAATGGGTATTCTTGTTGCCGGTTCTCCGACGCGACGGCAGTCCCGTCGCGTCGCCGGCACGAAGGACACAAACAACCAGCGATCGGCATGCCCGTCCGAGTTTTGGCACCGGCGCAGAAATGCCGACCTCCGAAAAAGGGAAGGATACAAAGGATGCGATCACGACCGCGAACCAAGTTCGTACTGAAGCTGAAAAAACGCGTCTGTCCGCGCTGCGGCACCAAGCTCAACACGCAACGTACCCGCTGCAAACGGTGTGCCCAGGTCATCCCCCGACCGGGAAAATGAAAAGTGTCGCCGGGCTTTCGGCCGGGCGTTTATCGTCGGGTGAACCGGATCTCAGACGGCGATGCCGGCGGCTCAGCGAGGATTCTTCTTCACCGGACGCGGTTCGGCCGGAGCGATTGACAGCACTGCCCGTCGGCAAGGCGGAACTCGCAAGGCGGACGGTCCGCGGCGGCGAACCGCTTTAGGGTGCGTTCTCGGCTGGTCAGAATCGGGGCAATGCGAAACCGAATCTTGCACCTGGCGGACCTTCATCTCGGGGCGGCGGCCGATTCTGATTTGCCGGAGTCCTCGGCCCAAAAGCTGCGAGATTGTCGGGACGGAATCCTGGATCGCCTGGCCGACTATCTTGCGCAACCCGATTGCCCCGTCGGCCTGGTGATCATCGTCGGCGACTTGTTTGATCGGCACGACCCGCCACAAGAGCTGGAGACGCGGGTAAGACGGGCAATCGCCGTGGCGGCGCGGAGCGTGCCGGTAATCACCGTACCGGGCAACCACGACGAATTGAGTTACCGCGACTGCCCCTATCGCCGCGGCGACTGGCCCGGCGTCTTGGTCCGTAATACCAGCCCCGAGGTCGTGTGGCACGGTCCGATCGAGCCGGACGGCTACCTCGTGATTGTTTCGGCCGCCTACGAAGCCGGAAAAGCCCGACCCGGCACGGAATTGCGATTTCCACCTGTGCATGAGCTTCGGGCGAGCCACGCCATTCCCGACCATGCCCGATTTCTGGCCGCAGTCCACGGTACCGTGACGGACTACTTTAGCGAACGCGTCATCGAGGGCGAACGCTGTTTTCGCGTTTCCCACCGCCAAGTCGCCGAAGCCGGCTACGATTATCTCGCGCTGGGGCATATTCATCGTCCGCATCGTTGGCGCATCGGTTCCTGCGACGCCGTCTATCCCGGGCCCGTCGTGGGGCCGATCGCATCGGATCCCGGCACGGGGACGTGGGCGTCCGTGCGGGTCGCCGTTTCCTCGTTGATCGTCGAAACGTCGCCGGCCCCGCCGGCGGTCATTCCCACTCACTGGAACGTCGTGGAAGATCAAGTCGCGGCGGAGGAAGCCGTCTCATCCGTGCTGGAAAGGATCATGCGGCGGGTCGCGGCGGAGCCGCAACACCCGGCGGTTGTCCGACTCCACGGTCGCACGTCTTTCTCTGAACTGCATGATGAACTGAGACGCCGACTCGCCGACGCGGGTCTGTCCGCCGTCATCCAAGCCGACGCACTGGAAGCCGTGCCGGAGGCGGATGTGGATCAGCTTGCCCGCGAGGAGTCGTTGACCGGGTGCTTCGTCCGCAAATGGCGGGCATGGGTCGAGGCCGAGAAGCCTGCCGAATCCTTGGCTTCGGCCGCGCTCTGGGAAGGCCTGCACGCGCTGGGATGGAAACAAGGAGGCGGAGGCTGATGATCCGCATCCGCATCGCGGCCGTGGAAATCCGCAACTGCGGCCCGTGGCTCGGGGCTTGGCGGCTGGAGATTCCCGACGCACCGATCGCGGTCCTGTGCCGGCCGAACGAACAAGGAAAGAGCACGTTGCTGGCGGCCGTTCCGGCGGTATTTTGGGGTGAGGGATCGCCGGCCAAAAATTGGTTCGCCGCCGATCAAGAATACGCCGCCGCCGTGGAGTTCGAACGCGAGTTGCACGATCCGTCGGGCCGACTTCTGAGCAAGTCCTCCTACCGCGCCGTCCGCCATTTCGAGACGGATCGCGTGTCCCTGGCCGAGCTGCGCGACGGCGCATGGCAGACGGTCCCCGAACTTCGGGACAAGCCGCAACTTCGGCACAAGGCACGCGGTCGCACCGCCGACAACACCGCGTGGCTCGAGGTGCTCGCCGATCGCTGGGTCCCGGTGTCGCCGCAAAGCTTCCGCCATATCGCCGTGCTCTCGCAACCGGCGGATTGGCAGGTGGACGCGGCGATCGTCCAGAATCTGATCTCCGGAAGCGGCAGCGCCACGGCCGAAGAGGCACGCGCGCGGTTGCTGGAACGCTTCCGCGAGGTTTCCCGCTTCAGCAAGCAGGCCGGGCTTGCGACGGCCGATGCCCGGAATGACGGCGCCTTGGAAGCGGCGAGGGCCCGGCGGGGATCCCTGCAAAGAACGATTCAGGATGCGCAGGAGACGCTGGAGGTTGCACAGAACCTGCGAGAAGAGTTGGAAAAGCTTGAGCAGAGAATCACGGATTGCGCCGAGGAAACGCGCAAGGCCGAGGCCCAAAAGGCCCTCGTGGACGAATTGCGCGGACTGCGACGCCGATTGGATGCGGCGGAACGTGATCTGAGACGATTCACCGCAGCGCATCACGAAAGCGAACAAGCGGCCAAGAGGTTGGCGGATCTGCGGGAGCGACTGGCCGGTGAACCGAGCGTTCTCGCGCATGCGGAGCTTTCGCTGCTTCTCGCCGCCAAGCAGGCGATCGAAAAAGCTCGTTCGCTCGCGGCGGAGAGGATTCCCGAGCATCAGCTCCGGGAAAGGCTCGCGGACATCGACAAGGACTATGCCCCGGTCAAAGACTGGCCGGAGGACGCGGCGGAGCAGATCGCCGAACTGCATCGCCGAGAGCAGGCCGCGAATCAGGCCGATGCGGCGCTGATGGAGGCGGAACGGGCGGTTGCGAACATGGCCCCGGTACCGGACGGCCCCAAAAGGCAGCGACTCATCGCGGCGGCCGCCGCGGGGGGATTCTTGCTGGGTCTGATTGCGGGCGGTTTGGTCGGAGGTTGGGCTTGGGGCTTCCTGGGGGGCATCATTTTGGCCGCCGCGGCCGCGGTCGCCCTCGGCTTGACGTATCGACCGACCCGGGAGAATCCCCGCCGTGCCGAAGCGGAAGCGCGGCGCCGGGAGGCCCAGGATTCGTGCCGAGCCGCGCGGGATCGACTGACGGAAATCCAAGATACCGTGGCGGGTTGGGCCGGCTCTTGCGAGGCGGCGCAATTGACGCAGCTCCTTCAGACCTGGACGTTGTATCGTGAAAAGCTACGCCGATTCGGTGAGGAATCCGCCCGTCAAGCACGCCTGCGCGAAGCGATTTCCGTCGATCGTCTACCCGAGGCGGCCGCCGGCCTGTTGCGAACATTGGCCGAGAAGCATGGCCCGGACTCGCAGATCGTCGAACCCGATGCCGCCTTGCTAACGCATGCCCTGGAGGTACTGGACGGCGCCATTGACCTGCGGCGCAAGATTCAGGCCGCCGAGGACGCCTTCCGAAACCTGCTTCAGTCCCACGATGTTCGAGACCCGGAGGAATTGGCGGAGCGGCTCCGCGACGCGGAGCGCGAACGCAACGCGGCCTTGCTGCGGCTGGATCAATTGAAAGAGAGTTCCGCTTTGGCCGAGGAACTCGCACGGGCAAGCAGCGCGGAGCTGGACGACGCGGCGACCCAGGCAGCGGAGCGATCGGCCGCCTTGCAGCGGCACGCCGAAGAATTGCGGCTTCGGCGAAACGAACTCGAACGCGAGCTGGCCCGGCGGGAGGGCGGGAAGGTCGTGAACGTTGCGCAATGCGAATGGGAGCTTCGCGAAACGGAGGCCGCGATCGCACGCCTGGAGCGGCGCCGCGACGCGATTCGGATCGCATCGGAACTGTTGCGCGACGCTCAGGACGAATTCTCTTCGCAACACCGCGAGGCCATGCAGCGCTCCTTGAACGAGTTGATGCGTTCCTGGACGGAACAAGACTACGCCGAGTTCACCTTGGATCAGGGCTTTCGTTTGTCGGTACGAATCTCGGCGGTCGATTCGCAACCGGACCCGAAGTTGATCGACCGGTTGAGCCAAGGCGCCCGGGATCAACTGGCCCTGGCGGTGCGGACGGCGGTCCTCGATCGCTTGGCCGGCGATACCGTATTGCCGCTGTTGCTGGACGATCCTTTCCTTACGTGGGATGATCAGCGGCGGGAACGTTTTCGCCGGGGGCTGAGCCGCAACGCTTTGCAACGCCAAATCATCCTGCTGACGCACGACTCTTCTTTTTCGGCCTGGGGAGAGGAAATCGTGGTTCGCCGTATCGAGCGGACTTGACATCGACATGCGTCGCCGATTGCCCCGCGGCCTTTCCTATTCGGTGGCGCGTGGTGCCAAGCCGGGGCCGCCGAGCGACGACAAGGCGACGGCCGCACGGTTCGACGCACGCGATGTCCTCCCGCGGTCTCGAGCGCGCACCCTTGCCGTGCGTTTGCCATGCCGGATAGAATGCCGGCTGCTCCGGAGGAGGGGCTTCGCGCAGCCGCCGCGATCAGCACGCGCGACCGACGAGAATCGTTCGCAAGCTACGATCTTCGATGCGAGAACCTGCCCATGGCCACGCGACGTCGATTTCTGCAAGCCGGTTTGGCGGCGACCGCCGCGGCCTGCTTTGGTCGCTACCGTCCGGGAATCCTTGCCGAGTCGCCGAACGCCAAGCCCGCCTCCGAAGACGAGATCCCCATCGTGGATACGCATCAGCACCTTTGGGATCTTACCCAAGTGCGGTTGGCTTGGCTGGCAGGCGTGCCGGCCCTGAATCGCAGCTTTTTGCCGAGCGACTATTCGGAGGCGGTGCAAGGTCTGCCCGTCAAGCAGGCGGTTTACATGGAAGTGGCGGTGGTGGAGGAAGACCTTGTCCGCGAGGCGGAATACGTGATCGAGTTGTGCCGCCGAGGCGACGGTCCCACGGCGGCGGCGGTCATCGGCGGAAGACCCGCCGCTCCGGACTTCGCCGAATATGTGGATCGCTTCCGCGGGAACCCTTACGTCAAGGGGATCCGTCATATCCCGCCGAACACGGAGGAAGGCCGCACCATGTTCTTTTCCCCGGCCTTTTCCCGCGGACTAGCACTCTTGGGAGAACGCGGTTGGTCGTTCGACATCTGCGTACCTCCGGAGTGGTTGGAGGAGTCGGCCGAGATCGTCGCGCGCTGCCCGGCCACGCGATTCATCGTCGATCATTGCGGCAACGCCGACCCCCATCAGTTTCGCGCATCCCTCGAGGGAGTAGCCGAGGCCGCGGCCTATTGCCGAAAGTGGCGGGCCGGAATGCAGGCCTTGGCCGCACATCAGCAGGTGGTCTGCAAAATCTCCGGCATCATCTCGCGCATGACCCCGGGCGAATGGACGGCCGAGGACCTGGCTCCCGTCGTGAACGCGTGCATCGAGATTTTCGGCGAGGATCGCGTGATGTTCGCCGGGGATTGGCCCGTCTGCACCAAGGGGGGAAGTTTGCGCGACTGGATTCGGGCGTTGCAAACCATCGTGGCGGACCGGCCGACCGCGTTTCGCCGCAAGCTGTTCGGTGAAAACGCCGTGCGATTCTACGGTTTGTCGTAAGCGGCTCGATCGAGCGGTGATGGGAATGGAGGGCCGCTCTCCGGCGTCTCGGGACCCTAGGATGAGAGAGCTATGCACATGCGCTGCCTGCGTTACAAGAACGTCGCGTTTTCGGCATTGGCGGCCTTACTCTTGGCCCATGGGAACGGTCTGTGGCTTCCGGCGGTCCGGGCCGATTCCGCATGGCGACAGCCGAACCCTCAAGACGTGCGTCTGGAGGGCGGAGAGATCGGTCGCCGCGTCGCCGTCACCATCGAGGGAAACATCTTGAAGTTGAACACCGAGGACGATTTTCTCCGGCCTTTTAAGCTGCGGAATGCCGAGGGCGGCTACGTGGGTTTGGGAAAACTGATCGACAGCGTCGTCCGTTTCGCCGCCCATACGCAGGACCCGCGCTTGATCGAGTTGAAACGAAAGCTCATCGCGGAAATCATCGCCACGCAGGAAACCGACGGCTACATCGGAATCATGAAGCCGGAGGCCAGGATGTGGAGCCTGTGGGACGTGCATGAGATGTCGTACCTGGTTTACGGCCTGACCTCCGACCATCGGTTCTTTGGAGACGTCGCCTCGTTGACGGCGGCTCAACGGCTGGCGGATTACATCATGAACCGCTGGCGGGCGGAGCCGGACGGGACGCCTGGCGGCGGCAGTATCACCGTGTACATGGCGGTAACCGGATTGGAAAATGCCTTCTTGGCTTTGAGCGACCAATCCGGCGACCTCAAGTATCGCGACTTCGTCGTGGAATTCCGCAAACTGCCGGAATGGGATGCGCGCATCGTCATCGGCAGGCACGGCCCGATCGAAGGGCATATCTATGCCTATCTCTGCCGCTCCATCGGCCAATTGCGTTTGAGCGACTCCCTCCAGGATGAGCGGCTGTGGGTTCCCGGCCGCGCCGCCTTGGACTTCCTGCTCCACGGCGAAGGCATGGTGATCACGGGCGAGTGCGGCGACCACGAATGCTGGCACGATACGCAGTCCGGAACGATCAACCTGGGGGAAACGTGCGCCACGGCGTATCTCATCCGTTTTCTGGATGAAGTGCTACGACGCACCGGAGACAGTCTTTACGGCGACGTGATGGAGCGCGCGATCTACAACGCCCTGTTCGCGGCGCAGTCGCCGGACGGGCGAAGAATCCGCTATTACACGCCGTTCGACGGTCCGCGCTCGTATCACGCCGGAGACACCTATTGCTGCCCTTGCAACTATCGCCGCATCGTGGCCGAGCTGCCGGGCATGGTCGGCTATGCCACCCCGGACGGCATCGCGGTCAATCTCTACACACCGTCCGTCGTTACGCACCACTTGTCGGACGGGGCGACCGTGACCGTGCGGCAAGAGACGGAATACCCGCAAAAGGACACGGTACGCTTCACGATCGCGTTGGAGCAACCGCGGGAAATGACGTTGAGACTCCGCATCCCGAGATTCTGCGAGAAAGCCGTAATCCACGCTCCCTGGTTGGAAAAGCCGCTGGAAAGGCCGGGCGGCGATTGGGCGGAAATCCGTCGCGTCTGGCAGCCCGACAAGACGTTCGAACTGACCTTGCCCATGAGCCTGCAATACGTGAAGGGGCGGCGATCGCAACTCGGGCGGGTGGCCGTGAGGCGCGGACCGATCATCTTCTGTCTCAATCGTGCGGCCCATCCCGAATTAAAGGACGTGGACCTGCGGTTGCTGACGCTCCAGCCGGAATCGTTGGAAGGCCCGTTCCCCAGCGACGCGGTTCGCCCCGGCGGGCTTGCCTGCCGCGTCCAGGCATGGGGACCGGGCGATTGGTATCCCCACAGCGCTCCGCGCTTCACGCTGACTTTAACCGAGTTTCCCGATCCCCAGGGCGAGGCGGTTTACTTCCACGTGCCGAATCCCAAGGACACACGCTTCGCGGACGATGAACTAATCGTCCCGACGGGTGAAGCGGCGGCCGGCCGTTGACGAAATACCTGCCGCCAAGCCGGATTGCTAGCCGGTCGGGTTTTCGATCCACCGGCGATAGCAGGTCGCGCAAAGATAGAAGCTCAGCCGCCGATAGACTTGATCCATGGCCTCCTGGGCTGAGACGTGCTCCAACTCCTCGAGGACTTCGCGAAAAGCCCGGTTCAAATCACCGCCGAGCTCGCGGGGATCCAAGGAGGGCGGGGTCGGATCGGCCATGGCCTCCACGCGGATGAGGTAGGCGGTCCCGCTCCCCAAGCGCAGTTCCGCGCCGCAGCGGTGGCAAGAAATGGGGCAGAGAAAGGAGTCCGGCTCGCTCATGCCCGCCATCATAGTGGAACGTCCGCGGCATGGGCAATCCGTCGGCGATCCGACTGAGCCGTGAGACCGTTCCGCCCGGCTCTACCGCCGAATCGGCTACGCCGGGTCGCTTTGCCGTTCACCAAAGACCGGTTCACGCGATCTATCGAGTTCGCCGGGATCGTCCTATAATAACGCATGGCGCTAGCGTTTCGAGTCGGCGTCGGGCAAGAGGACGCCGCGGGAGCGAGACGCGGATCGCCGTTGCGTTAAGCGGGATCACATGATCGGTGGACGGGCGGCCCCTATCCGTTACGGACCGATGGAGAATCACCACGATTTTCGGCTCATGGGAGCAAGGAATTTCGCCATGTCCATCCACATGCATCGAGAAATCGATCAATTGAAGGCGTCCCTCTTGGGATTGTGCGGCACCGTTCAAGAGCAATTGTCCGACGCCGTCCGTGCGGTACTGGACCGGGACCCGAACCTGGCCGATCAGGTCGAACGGCGGGACCAAGAGATCGATGCCAAGGAGATCGAGATCGAAGAGGCCGCCCTCAAGCTGCTGGCGTTGTACCAGCCGGTGGCGCTCGACCTCCGCTTCGTCATCGCGTTCATCAAGATCAACAACGATTTGGAACGCATCGGCGACTTGGCCGTCAATATCGCTCGCAAGGCGCGTACCTTGTCGCAGTACGAACCGATTCGGCTCCCCATCGACGTGGATGCGATGTGGAAGAACGTCAAGGCCATGATCCGCGACAGCGTGGACAGCCTGGTGCAAACCAATGCGGAGCTGGCGGCGGACGTGTGCCGGCGGGATGAAATCGTGGATCAACAAAAGCGAGATTCTCGACGCACCATCGAACAGTTGATCGCGTCGCAGCCGTCGGCCGTGCAGCCGCTGCTCCAGTATCTTGCCGTTTCTCGGAACCTGGAACGGGCCGCCGATCACGCGACGAACATCGCGGAGGACGTCATCTATTTGGTCCGGGGTCAGATTCCACGCCATCAAGGGGCGGGAAGTCCTTGACGCCCGCAGAACCCGCGAACGCGGCTTGCGCTGTGGGAACGTCGTGGGAACGTCTTTGCCGGGCGGGCGGTACCGCTTATTGCCCGCCGTCGGATACGGTGAACACGCGATAGCTGCGCGCGGGCGATTCTCCCTCGGCGACCAAGACGGCGCTAATTTCGTAAGTGCCGTGCGACCCGCAATCGGGGACGGTGCAGTTCACCCGTTCCGTGCCCCAAGCCGGAATGGAAACGTTGCGCCGCTCCTCGTGAATCACGCGGCCGTCGCGACTCCACTGTAGTCGCAGACTTGCGGAGACGGAACGCTCACGGTCGTTGATCACCACGATCCGCAGCGGGGCGGCGGGGGCCGCGGTCTCTTCCCAGAAATCGACCACCGCTAAGACCGGGGCGAATGCATCTCCCACAAACCGTTGGAAGTACGGATCCAAGATCAGTCGCTCCAAGTCGATGAAGTGATCGCTGGTTTGGCCGTCGGGACGGGAATAACCCAGGCCGCAGAAGTGCATCACTCCGGCCGTTTGCCGACGACTCCGCCAGAACTCCGTCATCATGGCCAAGTAACGGGCATACAAACGCCGCCGCTCTTCCGCCGTGTTGCGCTCGCCCAAAAAGCCCTCGTAATTCTTGCGCGAGAGCGTGCACGGACTGCCGTCTCGCGTCAACCACAGCCAGCCGTATTCGTTGATGATGATGGGATTGTCGCCTTCATTGGGGAGCGGGTTGCCGGATAACCCGCCCGGCACGTTCGGCTTGCCGGGCAGCTCGCCGAAGCGGCGGATGCGAAACTCGCTGGGGCGATCCTTACTGTAGAAAGGGTAGGGATGGCACTCGAACACATCGAGCGGATCCTGCGGCCGGCCCCAACCGTTGTCCCAGGGACGCCGAGATAGATCGAGGCCGCGAACACGGCGGATCGCTTCGCCCGTTTCTTCCGTGGTAGACTCGTTTTGGGCATCCCAAATGACGACGCTGGGATGATTCCAGCGATGACGCATCCACTCGGTGTATTGTTCGACCAGGGCGTCCGCCTTCAGTTCCGGAGGCCATTGTCCCAGGTACCAGATGGGAAACTCGTCCTGAATCAGAATCCCTTCTTCATCGGCGATGTCGTACCAAAAATCCGGCGGGAAACCGATGCAATATCGGGCGGAGTTCCAGTGCATCCGGCGAAACAATCGGTGTAGATTGCGGACCCAATCCCTCTGCCACGGAAGCCCGCCTCGAGCCGCGTCCTCGAAAAAGCGCAAAACGGTGACGTTGGTTCCCCGCAGCGGATAGGGCTTGCCGTTGAGCAATGCCATCTTCGTCCGGGGATCGAAGCGGAATTCACGCATGCCGAAACGGGTACGGTAGGTATCGCCGGCGGTGGAAACACGCAAACCGTAAAGGTACGGGTCTTCCGGGGACCAAAGCCGACAATCCGGAATGGCGAGGACCGCTTCGACGGACCTCTTTTCACCCTGCTCCAGCATTTGCGGAGGAAGGTCGATTTCGGCCAACGTCCGCCCCGAGCTTGCGTCCGTCACGGCGACGGCGAGAGGGGATTGTGCGGCCGGACCGCTATTGACCAGCTCGATGACGGCACGAACCTGCTTGGCCGTGACATCCGGCACGATTTGGACGTTCTCGACATAAGGGTTTCCCGACGACAACAATTCCACGGAATCGTAAATGCCGGGAATATAGCGGACTTTTTCGAAGTCCCAGCCGTCGGGAAGCCCCTTGGGTACGTTTTCGCGATGGGCGCCGACGCGGATAAGGAGTTCGTTTTTCGCCCACTCGCCACGGAGAAAACGCGTAATATCCACGACGTAGGGAGTAAAGCAACCGGCGTGGCTGCCGACTTCTTGCCCGTTGACGAATACCGCCGTAGTGAACATCGCCTTACGAATCCGCAAACGCACGACGGGAGGCACGGGACCGAGCGAGCCGAAGGTGCGGCGGTACCAGAAAAAGCGGCGGTGCTCCCCGCTCTTTTCGGTGCCGACCTCGGCAAAGGCCGGGCTTGCCATGTCCGCCAATCCCGGCACGGGGACCCGCGCGGTGAACTCGCGCGGCGGCGTTTCCTGCAAGCTCTCGGCGATTTCCCAGTCGCCGTCCAAACTGAGTTCTGAAGAGCGACTCGGGGTTGGTGCATCGGCCGAGACTTGCCGACTCTGGGCCCAGACGCACAGCGTCAGCCATGCCCAGCAAGTCAACCCAATGCCCCAGAGCCTGAGGGACGGTGCTCTCATGACGCTCGACTCCCGACGGGTGTTTGCATGAAGACCGTAAGCGTTACACTATGGACGAGCGTAGTCGTAGGTATGCCTAACGGCACAGTGCGGCGGGCGCCGCAAGGCTCGGACCGCGAACGCCGCCATCCTTGACCGCTGCGGCGGTTTTGTCAAGATGGGTGCTGTTGGGGAAGCGTTCTTCCACCCCCAACGCCTTTCCGGTACGCCACGCGAAGTCCGTTCTGAAAAAGGGAGGTCCGCGTTATGGGGTACGCCCGCCAAGCATGGATCGGAATCGCCGCATGGGCGGCGACGCTGGGGAGCATCGGCATGTCTCACAGTCGAGCCGCCGAACCCGCCCGGATTCAGGTGACCGAGGACGATCAGGCGATTCGCGTCGTTACGCCGCACCTGGAGTTGACCGTGAAAAAGGAGGGCTATGTCAGCGGCATCGCGGGAGGCTCCTTCGTGGACCGAGCCACCGGCCGTCGCGATTTGGGCTTCGGTCTGGACATCGCCGATTATCTCTTGGAGCCGGGATCGGATGCCGCCTACCGCGAACAACTGACGCCCGAACTGCGATACGATTTTGGCAACCCGTACCACGGTAATCGGGCCAAGCGGTTGGTGGAAGGGCCGCAAATCTGCACCCAAGCGAAGCGGCTTTCGCCGAAAGTGGTTCAGGGCGAGGATTTCGTGGCGATCGGTCAGAGCTTCACCTACCATTCGGCGGCGCCCGGCCGACAAACAGGATCGCGCTGGACCCAGTGGATCGTCGTCCCGGTCGATCGTCGTTATGTGTTCACCATGGACCGCATCGACTGCGTCAACGAAAGCCCGGCCCTCGCGCTGCGGATCGACATGCCGGGCCATATCCGGCATCAGGACGGCGACACCTTCGATCTCATCTATCTTTCGTATCGCGGGTTCTTCCCCTCCGGCCTATTCCGTCAAGATTTCCCACCGGACGAACGATACGACTACGTCCGCGGCCGCGATCCCCTGCCCGACCGTTTCATCCGCGCCTACCGTCCGGTTGATGCGTCGGGGCGTCCGGGACCGTGGTTGGCGGGCATGACGCTGGATCCGGCCGTCGTCTCCGAGGCCTGGTGCCACCAGCGGGGCTACGTGTGCATGATCGAAGAGATCGGCGGCCGGAAGACGGCCCCCGGCGATTCCTTCAGCGCCGCTTTCATCGTGGGCTGGTTCGACAACGTCGGGCAAATGCTTCAGGTCTACGACACTTATTACGGCGCGCAGGCGATCGAAGTGGACGAGGCCGCCCGGACCTGGCGACTGCTCCCCTGACCTGCGGCCGCGTCAACGCACGCACGGCGGCAAGCTTCAGATGGGCGACAATCGTCGTATCGGACGATAGGCCGTCAGCACTTTGGGCGTCTCCTCTTTGGGGCTGAACCAATTGGAGACGAACGTCTCGAAGATCAGCCCGATCAGCACGGCGGCCAAAAACCACTCCGAGAGGCTGCGTCCTTGCCGCAACAAGGCGAAGGTGCCGCTGAGGTCTTCGGGGTTTTCGGCGAAGATCACCGGCGTTCCTCCCAGCAGTTTTTCCAAGTCCTCGCGCGCGATCGCCGCGGGATCGGCTTCATCGGCGCAACAGTTCACGGCAAAGGCCGTTTGGCCGGGTCGGACGGACTCCAACAGGCGAAACAGATAAATGCCGACCTGATGTGTGTCGTCGTAGCGGAACTCTTTCGCGCCGCCCGTCTTTTCGCTCACCTGAATGCGGCTGAGCGCCCCGCTCGGCGGCAAGACTTCGACGGCGGTCGGCGGGATTCTCCCCTCGAACGGCAGGACGATGGTGCCGCCCGCATCCGCCGTATAACGCGCCGGTTCACCGCCCGCCAAATGGAACGTCAGCCGGGCCACCAGCGGGACGAAAATCGGGCGCAAGGGGAGATTGGTCCAATCCACGTGAACGTTGGTGGCCAGGAAGAGCGTGCTCCCTTCGCCCACGCGCCGCTCCAGCAGCCAAGGATCACCGTCGCCGTCGAACCGGCCGATGACCGCGACGTCGGGAGCGTCCGCCGTATCCGCTCGGACATACTTGTAGGCCAGTACGGAGCGGTACAACGACGGCGGCTCCACCAGGTGCATCACGGCGGGATGTTGCTTGTCCAGCGACGCCACGTACCAGCTATCCCGTTCCTGGGAAGGATCGGGAGCGACGATTCCCGACAACGGGGCAGGCAGCAAACGCCCGCCCGTCGCCGCGTTCATCGCGTTGTAGGCCTCCACGTCCACCGCAGGCCCGGCGATCCAAACCAGGTGACCGCCGTGCTCGACGTAATCGGCCAGCTTTTCCGCAACCGCGGCATCAAGGGCCGGCACATTGACCAGGTAGATGACGCGGTAATTCGACGCCGGTTCCGTCGGCAAATCGGCTGCCGAGAGGACCGTCGTCTTGATCGCCCAGTCCTCTTCGTCCAAGGGTTGGAGGGCGCGCTCCAAATAGAAGGAATCGTTCAAATACGCGATCTCGTGCCTTTCCCCGCATACGACGGCCACGGGGACGCCGGCTCCCACCTCGATCGTGAAGAAACGTCGATCATCTCGGGGATTGCCGTCTTCGCCGGCCAGTCGCACCTCTCCTTGATGCAGACCGCCGCGGGGGACCGTGAAAACGATCTCCACCGTGACGGCCGTCTCGGGAGCGATGTTCAGCTCCGGACTGGAGCCGATTTTGCTTCCGTCCAAGTACAGTTCCAGCAAGCGTTGTTGGGCCACGGGAGAAGCATTGAAGACCTCGGTCACCGCCTTCATGGGAATCCCCGCCACGGGAATCACGGTTTGGATTTCCACACGGCGCACCGCCACGTTGGGTTTGGGCGTGCGGTGGCAATCGACGATGATGACCGGAATCTCGCGTTCCTTGCGAGCGGTTTCGGAATCCGCACCGGCGGTGTCGGACGTTTCATCCGCTTGCTTCCAACCCTCCCAGGCGGCGGCCTGATTGTCCGTGATGATGAAAATCTGACGGTTGGCGGCGGTGGCCGCGGCAAGCTGCCTCCGGGCCTCGTGCACCAGCATGCCCACGTCGCCGCGCTCGTAGGTGGCGCCGACTTGGCTGATTTGCGCCAAGAGCTGCCGCACTTTATCGTGGCCGCGGTCGAAGGTTCCAAGCTCGGGATAGCGGATTCCCGAGGTGGTCCACAAGGCGACTTGATCGCCGTCGCCCAATTCATCCAGGACCTGCTCGGCGGCGCGCACCGCCCACTCGAATCGGGGCCGGCCCTCGTCGATGGTCGCCATGCTCGCCGAGTTATCGAGGATGACGGCGACGGCCGCATCCGCCCCGCCGAAAAAGTTCCGCAGCTTGCTCACCGTCGGCCGTGCCAATCCCACGGCGATCAAAATCAGCACCGCCATCCGCAGCAGCATCAACAGGATGTCGTGAAGCTGCCGGCGGCGACGCGTCTTTTGCACGCTGATGCGGAGAAACCGCAGCGTGCTAAACGGTAATTGCTTGGCCCGGCGGCGGTTGATCATGTGCAGGATCGGCGGGATGACCGCCGCCAACGCCGCCAGGAGGAATGCCGCTGAGCCGAACGTCATAACTGATTACGCTTCGTCAAATATCGGGAGAGCATGAAGTCGTAGGGTACCGAGGTATCGGTCATCACGTAGTCGATCCCGCTCTCGGTGCAGGCCATGCGGAATTGCGACAGAAACTGCGCCAGCAACCGTTTGTATTCGTCGCGGACGTAGTGCGGGTCCACCTCCAGACGCTCGCCGGTCTCCAGATCCTCGAAGACGGTCAGATCATCGAAGGGGAACTCGACCTCCGCCCGATCCAGCACATGGAACACGATGACCTCGTGTTTGCGGTGGCGAAAGTGGTGCAACGCCCGGATGATCGGATCGACCTCGTCGTAAAGGTCGCTGATGAGGACGATCAGGCAACGCTTCTTGAAGCGATTGGCCAGCTTGTGCAGGACATCTGCAAGCCGTGTGACTTTGCCGGGTCGCAAGGCCTCCAATTGCCGCATCATCTCGTTGAAGTGCCTGGGGGAGCTGCGCGGCGGCATATCCAAGCGAACCGCGTCGTCGAAGACCGTCAGCCCCACCGAATCCTGTTGCCGCGTCATCAGATAGGCGAGAACGGCGGTCAAATAACAGCCGTACTCCAGCTTGCTGATCTTTCCGTCCCGGCGGTAGCTCATGGACCCGCTGGCATCCAGCAGGACCTGAACCCGCATATTCGTCTCTTCCTCGTATTGCTTGATGTACAGCCGCTCGGTCCGCGCGAGCATCTTGTAGTCCAAGTGGCGAGGATCGTCGCCCGCCGTGTACTCGCGATGCTCGGCGAATTCCACGCTGAACCCCTTGTAGGGGCTGGCGTGCCGCCCGCTGATGAAGCCCTCCACCACACCCCGGGCGACGACCTGGAGGTTCTTGACCCGCGCCAGGGCCGAGGGTTCGACGTAGCGATAGCTGCTCTTTCCGGTCATCGCATTTGAAACCTTCGGCGGAGGAACCACTCGACCGTCACGGCGACGGCGAACAAAAACCAAAACAACAGCGGCGAGAAGAGCGGTTGCTCCAAGTAGATTCGCTTCTTGCGCTCCGCCCGATTCAATTGCTCGATGAGGCTGTCGGCGGCGCTGATGTGCAGGTATCGCCCGCCGGTATCCGCCGCGATCCCGCTTAGGGTTTGCTCGTCGAGGTCGAGCCTTTCGAATTCCAAATACGGCCGGCCCACTTCGATCACGAGTTTTTCCGCGGCCAGTTTTTGCCCCTCCAGTTCGGCCGATACCTCGATTTCCAGCGTCCCGTTGAGGGTGGGTTCGTAGGAGGCGCCGTAGTGGCCGCCCGGTCCGGGAAGGCTCGTCAGCGTCACCCGTTCGGCGGCTCCCGACTTCGCCCGAATCACGGCCTCCACCTTGGCCTTGTCCGTGCCTTCGCCGCGTGAATCGCGCACCACGGCGGCCAATTGCACGACTTCGTCGGGCTCGTAATAGGCCTTGTCGGTGTTGGCCGTGACGCCCGCCTTGGCCTCGACATCCTGCTCCCGTCCCGCCGCCCAACGCACCAGTTGTCCCCACAGTTGCAGGAACGGCGACTGCTGATCCAGAACCCGCGGCCCCTGTTGCCATTTGCGGGTGGTATCGACGGGAAAGACGACGCTGCGACCGCGATCGACGGGCATCACGGCCAGGACGGGCATGCGGTCGGCGGTGACGGGGCAGATCGCCAAGACGGAGGCGCCCGGCCGGGCGGCGAGAACCTTCGTGCAGCCGTCCAGTTCCGGCAAGCCGACGATCTTCGGGCCGCCCGTCGCCGTCGGAAAAAACTCCGTGATGTTGGCGAAGATCGGGTGCTGCCGCCCTTCCGCGGTGAGTTCCGGGAGAAACGGATCGGTGATTTGGCCGATGTCGCGATCTCCCAAATCAACGGGCAAAACGGCGGCCAAGGGCGTCGCCGCATATCCGCCCGGTCCCAACGCACGATAGCCGCCCAGCATGATCAGGCCCGCCCCGCCGCGGACCCGATCCAGGATCGCCTCCTGCTGGGCCGCCGTGAGATAGCTGCTATCCAAATCCCCGATGATGAACACGTCGAACTGCGCCAGTGATTCGGCATCCGAGGGTATCCCCGCGAACTCCAAGCCCTCGATATTGGTTCGCTTGACGAAGACGTTGCGCCGCGTTTGCACCATGGCGTAGAACTCGAGGTCCGGGTCCTTGGACAAGAACCGGTCGACCAAAGCTCCGTATTCCGCGCGGAGCGTGCCTTCCAAATAGAGAATGCGGATGCCCGGCTGAACGACGATGGCGGGGGCGGAGCGAACGTTGTTCTCCTTGATCTTTTCCTCGCCGACGGGTGGAATTCGGACCGTGTACACGTGCCGTCCCTTGACGGTCGGTCGAAACTCGAACGTCAGGTCTTGCGGCCCCGGCTGATCGTCGAGCACCAATTCCTGGGAGGCGACCGGCTGATCATCCTCGTACAGCGTGACGGTGACTACGCGGCCGGCCAAGCCGACGGCTTCCACGGAGGCCTTGACCCTGCCCAGATTGTTGACGAGGAACCGTTCGGGACAATCGAGCGCCGTAACTTGGATATCGCGATAGGATGCGCTGCTGCGAAGGCCCGCGCCGACCCCCACCGCGAATACCCGAGTCTCCATCTTGGAAGATACCTCCCGCGGACTTCGTGCCGCGTTATGGACGCCGTCCGAAAACAGAAAGATCGCATCCAACTCGGACTTGGGGGCGGCCTTGACGGCGGCCACCAAGGCACGCGACAGCGATGTCGCCTGACCTTCCGGCCGATATTTGCCGATCTCCGCGATCGAGGCGACGGGAAACGCCCGTTCCGCGAACGGTATCATCAGCAGGTCGAAATCGTTCCGCAGCTTCTCGCTCCAATCCAGGATTCGGCTCCGGGCCTGTTCAAAGCGCGTCACCCCGCTGTTGTCGTCGGCGATGTTCATCGACGCCGAGCAATCCAACAGAAAGACGAGGGAAGGTCGTTGGGTCTTATCACGATAGAAGTGCACCACCGGACGGAACAAAAGCAGCACCACCAAGACCACGGCGATCAGCCGGAGAACCAGGAGCGTCCGCCATCGGCCGGGACCGAGCTGGCCAAACTTGAGGTAATAGAAAACCGTCACCAGTGCCGCCGAGACGAGCAGGACCAGCAGCATGGTGAGCGGGCTTGCGCCTCGAGCTAGGGAGATTTCCGCCACGAGTCTCTTGTCGCCTCTTCTTCACGATGACTCATGGAAAACCGACGCATGGAAAACCGCGATCGTCTGTTCCGATTGAACGAAAGCCGCCCACGACCACCGCTGATGCGATCCCGGCCGTCCTCGTCCGTGAACGAGTCGCCGACATCCGTGCCGACAGCCGTCGGGTTCTCGGCTACTTCTTGGGCGACGGGACGTAGGGTCGGGCCGCGGCCATCTTTTTCCCCTCCGCCAAGGCCTCCTCGCCCAGTTTGATCCGTCGAACGTACACCAGCGATTTCAGGTCTTCGCCCACGTCGCCTTTTTCCCGCTTGTGCAGCAAAAACCGCAGCGGCTCCGTATAGGGGCGATTGCCGCCGGCCGAGCGCGAGTCGCCGCCCGTATCCGGCTCCACATAGATGACCTCCGCCAAAGGGCCTTCAATCTTTCGGCCGTCGCTGAGCGTCACGGTATGGGAATATTCCCGGGCCGGGTAGCTCCTACCTGTGTATTCCTTCTCGTCCTTGGCCAATTCGCGAAATCGCCACTCTTTTTCCATCCATTCCTTGAGCACCGTGCATTCGATTTCCTGGATGCGATTCAGGGGAATCTCGCGCTGTCGTTTCAGCTCCGCATCATAGACCTTGACCCGTTTGTCACGAGTCATGAAGATCTTTCCCGCCACGACCTGCCCGTTGGACAGTTCGATGTATCCCGGCACCGCGTCCTCTCGCGTTTGCACGGCCGGTCCGAACGGATTGAGGGCGGGCGGCTCTTCCGCGGCTTGCCCGGAGGCACCCCACATCGTCGCCGCCAGCGCGACCGCCGACAACAAGCTCCGTCGCAACGTGCGGGCGGCACCCAATGACAAGAAGACTTTGGAGACGGCCGGACTCATGGAGCGGCTCCTGTTCACCTTAAGCACGACTTCGGCGGGACGGAACGACCCCGGAACCCGCCGAAAGACGTCGCATCCCTTACCACCCAATATAACTCCCTGCGGCGGTGGGGTGAAATTCCGTAACGCTCGAAAGTCACCCGATTCCGGCAAGGAACCGCGGCCCTGCTTTGGGAGAGAGGAATGCCGCCCGAGCACTAAGGGCGGACAACCGTCCGTAAGAACCCGTGAACTTACTCGGCCACGGAGCTTTTGCCTGCAAAAGTCTGAGAATGCCGGGCGTCAACCGCCGGCGCGGCAAAACATCAGGCCTTTGAGCCGAGGAACAGCCACCGATGGACAGTCGCCGGGCAAACCGAACACGTGAGACGGCTCGATTGGTTGGCGGCGGAACGACGGCCGGAATCGGCTCCGGCGATCACTGACGCGGCGAGGCCGCGAGGCGGGCTTTGGGGGCCTCGTTCGGCTGCCGCCCGGCAGGTTGGAGATCGCCGCCGTACGCGCGTCCCCTTGCAGCCGCCATGGCCTTGGGACCGGATTCCACACTCGGGGGAGTGATTCGAACTTCCCCTTGCGATGCCGACTGCCGGCAATGCGGACAGGCTGCCGAGTCGGGAACAACCTCAACGGCGCCGGGGAAGTCGGAGGGGACGGACCGGGAGTGCAGCACTCCGCCGCCGGTCCAGTTACCGTAGTCATCGCAAGCCTCACACCGTGCCGGTTCTCCGCCCCAATCTCCCCAGTAGCGCGGCCCACAATCCCCACAAGACGGCCCGATACCGAGGACCCGAAACACCCCGGTCAGCAGTCCCGGCCGCTCCACAACGACCCCATCCGGGCACCCGCGGCAACCGCCGGTTCCGCAACTCCCGGTCGTGCACACCCCGGCGCCGCCGAAGGGGACTTCTCCGCAGTAACGGCCGGGCACCGCGCAGCAGCCGGCGTGGAAAACGAATAGCAGGCCGACGCAGGCCGTGAGCATTGGCCGGGTACCGAATATGGCCAAGAGATGGGGCTGAAACTTCATAGCCGTCCCTCTTCCGCTGGGCGCGACCCCCGCTTGCGCGCGGAGATCAAGGTAAAACATGTCGATTCCGTGCGATCTCCAGACTCTCGTAAAAAAACTATCGGCTGTTTCATCGATAAAATCGGAATATTTTCGCCATTCTCATCCATCTCCGGCGATCCAGCGGACGCCCCCGGCGGATTGCCGCCCGGAAATCGCATCGCCGGCCTCGATTCGACGACTAAACCGCGACACAGTGCCCGACGCCTTCCGCATCGCCTCGCGTGGCAAGCGGAATGACGCGGGCCGAACCGCAGGGGCATCGCAAACTAAAGAACCGCAGGGGAATTGCAACGTAAAGATAGGAGACGGAATCGTTTACGACAGGAAACCGCTCTGCGACGATAGGCCCTTCGAAATGCCGGCGTCAAGGCTGCAATCCAACCCATTCGGGCAGTTTGCGCCGACTTGTCGTTTCGACTACAATAATGAAGAGCCGGGACGGTCCTCTGCCGGAAAGCCGGGGACGCAGGCGCGGAAACCGAGGTCCGGTATGGGCGATGAATTCTCCACAATCGAAGCGGCTATCGACGCGATTCGACGCGGCGAGGTCGTGATTGTCCTCGACGACGAGAATCGCGAAAACGAGGGAGATTTCATCTGCGCGGCCGAAAAAACCACGCCCGAAATCGTCAATTTCATGATCAGCGTGGGCCGAGGCCTGCTTTGTGCGGCAGTCTTGCCGGAGGCCGCAGAGCGGCTTGACCTGCCCATGATGGTCCACAACAACACCTCCCCGCTGGGGACGGCGTTCACGGTTCCCGTCGACCATCGGACGTCCAAGACGGGCATCACGGCCGGGGAACGGGCGCGTACCATTCAGGCCTTGGTGGATCCGGATTGCAAGCCAGGGGATTTGGTGCGGCCCGGCCACGTTTATCCGCTGGTAGCCAAAGAGGGCGGAGTTCTCCGTCGGGCAGGTCACACCGAAGCGGCCGTCGATCTGACCCGCCTGGCCGGTTTGAAACCCGCCGGCACGCTGTGCGAAATCCTCAACGCGTCCGGCGATCGCGCCACCGCGGCCGAATTGATCGAGCTGGCCCGAAAGTATCATCTTGAAATCATCACCGTCGCCGATCTGATTCGCTACCGCCGTCGGCGTGAGAAACTCGTGTACCGCCTCGCGGAGGCTCAGCTCCCGACTCGATACGGCCAAGGCCGCATCATCGTGTACGGCGTCAAGTACGAATCCCAGGAACCAATCGCGATCGTGCTGGGAGAGCCGCCGTCGCAAGGCGTGCCGTTGGTCCGGCTGCACTCCTCGTGCTTCACCGGCGATTTGATCGCTTCGTTACGTTGCGATTGCGGAGACCAATTGCATTTGGCGATGGAGGCCATGGCCCGGGAAGGCGGAGGCATCCTCGTCTATCTGCCGCAGGAGGGGAGGGGGATCGGCCTGGCGGAAAAAATCAAAGCCTACCACCTGCAAGACCAAGGGATGGATACCGTCGAGGCCAATCTGGCGCTGGGCCATCAGGCCGACAGCCGTGATTACGGGATCGGTATCCAGATTCTCAAGGACTTGGGACTGAATCGCGTCCGGCTGCTGACCAACAACCCCAAAAAGACGGACGCCTTCATCTACGGCGGGTACGATTTGGAGGTCGTCGATCAGGTGCCGATCCTGGCACCCGTCAACGAGTTCAACGCCCGGTACCTAGCGACCAAGCGCGAAAAGATGGGCCACCTCTTGCCCGATCGCTTCTAAGCCGCATCTTCGGCCGAATCATGTGCCGGCTCGCCCCGCGGATCCGCGCGTGGTGTAACACTTGGCCGCCGGCGTCCAAGAAAAACGACCGGCGGAGATGTTCCCACCGTGTGAACTTGATGAACTTGGGTAAGGGGCGAACCACAATCCGCCGCTCCCCCCAACGGTCGGCGGAATCCCCGCTCCTGACGAGCGTTTACCGTGATAGCGGCCGGACGACTCCCTCCCCCAAGGAGTCCGCAGAAGGGAATCGCAACGACGACAAGCAACGCCGGCCGCAAAAGGATGGATTGACCAAGGGTGGCTGAGGGGACTCGAACCCCCAACACCCAGATCCACAGTCTGGTGCTCTAACCGATTGAGCTACAGCCACCGCGAGTAAAATGCGCGCCTCTTGGGCCGCCACGCGCTCGGAGAGGAAGCGGAGAACCACCCGATCCGCCTTCCTCCGACGAAACGAGGGACGACGCGAGGCGTCACCAAGCCTTCAGTCTAATGGCGGCCTTCGCCCGGGTCAATGACGGCCCAAGCCGCCCATCCGCAGGGCAAGAGTTCCAATTGTCCAACGCAGCTTGACACACTATGATCAAGTTGGATTTGTGGCGCTCCGCGTCGTCTTAATCGTGGAGGACAATAGCAGGCTTATCGGGGACGTCCAACGCTCCGGTACGGCCGGCAACCCTCCTTACTAAACATACTCTCGGCGGTTTTTCGCCATGGCCTTGCTTATGACCCTGAATGCCGACGATTTTTCAGAAAAGGTATCCGTCGCGCCCGGCCGGCCCGTCAAAACGATCTGGCCGACCATTTCTCTCTGGTCCGCCGGGGCTGCGCTGACTAGGTTGTGGAACCAGGCCCTCTCCGCCAATCGCTTCGTGACGATCGCGATTGGGGCGGCGCTGGCGGTCCCCGCCGCGGTGTTCTATCTCTGGCGCGTTCGTCCTTGGGCCTGCACGTACTATCGGCTGGCCGAAAACGGCGCTGCCGTGCTGCGAGGAATTCCCGGCCGACTGGCGCAGTTCGTGCCGTGGCAAGAGATCACCGGAATTGAAGTCCGGCTGCTGCCGGGGCAAGAGCGGTCCGCAGTGGGGGACATCCTTTTCTTTCGCGGGGGAGACGAGGTCCTGCGTTTTTCGGCCGTGCCGTTTGCGCCTGCCGTTGCCGAACAGGCCAAGCGAGTGCTGAACGCCCACCGAGCGTTTCAAGAGATCCTTGCTCGTCGCGCGTCCTAGTGCGTGCTAAAAGGTTCAGCGGCCCTCGATCGTTCGGCGGCGCGAATCGCTTGCGGAGTCAGCCGGCTTCTTCGACGGGCGAGGGACTTCGTACCCGGCGCACCAGCCGAGCCATTTCGCCGGATTCTACGGCGGCCAAAAAGGCGGGCACGTCCGGGTAAATCGCATGGCTGAGGAATTTGACGGCCCAATTGTGCCGCATGGGACTGATGCTGATGACGGCCGCCCCGTGCTGATGGGCCTCCCACATCTCGATCGCCGTACCCATCGAGGCCTGCGGCAAGTAAGCCACCAGCACATCCACCTCCCGACACATGCGGTTGTGATGGAAAAAGACGTCTCGGCCGGTCTTCGGCTCGTAATCGAGCGAATTGCGATGGTCCGCCAAGGGGTCGTAGATCTCCGCTTCGGGGAACGCCCGGGCCAACGCTCGGCGCAGCAACTGCCGATAGTCTTGGTCGTGCAACCCTTTTTCGGTCAATGAGCCTTGCATGATCCCGGCAAGAAAGACCTTCATCGCGGGCGAAGTCCTCGATTCGCGGGAGGGAGTATGGAACCAGCCTGCATGCAACTCGGGCGATTCGTCGGCCTTGCGGTCGTTCAGTGCATCTCTTGGATCATCTTTCGGAAGGCGTCGGCGTTCGCCGAAACGGTGTTCGCGGGGCCGTAAAACTTGATGAAATACGGCATGCCGCCGTCCGGCGCGGCAATGATGGCCCCCAACATGCGATAGTTCTCACGAGGGACCGCATTCCCCATCATCGGCCCGCTCGATTCGTTGTATGTCCCCGTAATGTCCACGAGGTGCACCTCCGCCCCGGCGACCTGAAGGGTTTCGATCTTGGCCCGCTCTCGGTTATCGGAGCCGTCGGGCTGGGTGAATTGGCTGAGCCACCGATCGATGTTGGCATCGACCGAGCCCCCGGCTGCCATGAACGTCGCGCGGCCGTCGCGTGGGTCGCCTTCGACGGCAGGCACGGTGAATTCATACTCGATCATATTGATAGCCGGTCGCCGCGGCTGCCACCCTTCGGGCAGGGTGACGTGATACTTACCGGCCAGCACCAACTCGCCGCCCGCCGGCAACGCCGCCGAGGCGTTTTCGCTGCCGGACGCGGCCGACGCCGTCTCACCGCCGCCGGTTCCGGGGGAGGGCGCGGCCGACTCCGCGGAGTCCGTCGGTCGGATGACGACGGTTTCCGCTTCCCCGGCCGCATCCGACGGCACCGGCTGCTTAGCGCACCCGGCGAAGAAAAACGCCCCCATCGCGCCCGCCGCAAACAAGGCCCCCGACCAAGAACACGGCATCGGCCCCGGTTGAGCCGGCAATTCCGATCCGCCTCCGGACAATCGCAACTTCATCGCAATGTTTCCTCGCATCTCTCGCTAGTTCCCAACCGCCCGCAAATGGTGAAGAGCCGAGCGGCACAAGACGGCGCTACCGGTCGACACGCGAGTCGATTCACGTCGCGATCTCGCGGAGAGCGGCCAAGACTTGCTGATCGTGCCCATCCACTTGCACGCTCTTCCACACCTTGCGAATCTTACCTTCCGCGTCGATGAGGAACGTCGATCGCTGAATCCCGAAGGACTTCTTGCCGAACCGCACCTTTTCGCGCCAGGCGCCGTACTTCTCGGCGACCTTGTGATCGGTGTCGGCGAGCAAGGGAAAATTGAGCTGATACTTGTCCCGGAACTTGGCGTGACTGTCGACGTCGTCGGCGCTGATCCCTAAGACCACGGCTCCCAAGGCCTGCATTTCGGACTGCAAATCACGAAAGGCGCAGGCCTCTTTGGTGCAGCCCGGCGTGTCGTCCTTGGGATAAAAATACAGCACGACCGGTTTGCCGCGGAACTCGCTGAGCTTGACTTTCTTCCCCGAGTCCGCCGGCAACGTGAAATCCGGGGCCTTCGCCCCTGCTTCCAACCAATCAGCCATCATCGTTCCCCTTCGATTTCTGTGGATAGCCCCCACTTTGAACCGCCGAAATCGTAGCTGTTTCCCGCCGGCGGCGTGTCTAATCGGAGAAAGGTAGTCGTTGGATGCTTCGGCGGCGACTGCAACCGCCCGAACCGCCGCCCAGCCGAACCGCTTTGGGCCCGCCGGCCAAACGGGGCAAACCGTTTGTCATTCTATGAGCCCACGCCGGAAAGGCTAGTGCGGCTCCGCGGTGGGGCCCGTTCGTTGACTTTTCTCTGAGCCGAGGCTTAACTATTATTACGACTACATTCACGGTCGGCCGCACGGCGCATGGACGTCGCCAAGACGGCCGCCCTCCGGTCCTCTGCTTTCGAGAAGGCCTGCCGACGCACGATTCCGGAAGCCTTGGCAGTTGTACGAGGGTGAATTGTTGGCAATCCCGTGTTTATCGAAGCTCCAGGAGTTCCCACCATGCGAACGAAGTGGCCGGTTTTTGTCGCCTCAGCGGTCATCGCGGCAGTCCTTTGCTGGGGAATGAACGCGGCGTGGGCCGTCATTCAATTCCGCAACGAATTCGTCGCTCGCTACGTGAAGAAAGACAGCAAAGAGCCTAAGGATCAGGCCTTTGCCCAGCTCGTGGAAGAGGCCAAATGCAACATCTGCCACGTGGGCACGGATCGAAAACAGCGAAACGCTTACGGCGACGCCTTGGATCGCTTGCTGGACCGTACGAAGGATGCGAGAGACAAAGAAAAGATCCAAGCGGCGTTGGCGGAGGTCGAATCCGTGAAGGTCGATCCCAAGGATCCCAAATCTCCCACTTTCGGCGACCGGATCAAGGCGGGCGAGTTGCCGGTACCTGTTCCGAAGGAAGAGAAGAAATAGTCGTTTCGCGGCTCCTTCCTCGCTAACGGCCGCTCGGATTTGGCGGTTCGCCGCAAGGACGGCCGACGGGAAGGGCGCCGGCGCGAATCACAACGTCTCTTGTATCACGGGCTGGGGTAGGGATTCGGCTTGATCGGATGATCGGAGAGCCGGGGTCCCGACGCGATTCCGGCGGCCTTGAGCACGGGGATTTCCCAAGCGCGGCGTGTTCGGGCCGGCCCATCGGCGGTTTCTTGTCTGTTTCCAGCCTCATACAATCAAGGAGTTTGTGATGCGCAAGTTGACGCTCATCGCATTGGTCGTGGGTTTGGTGCTTCCTCAGTTTTCCCGCGGAGAAGACGCGGCCGGCAAGCGACGCATGATCAAAGAACGCATGGAAAAACGCGTGTTTACCAATGCCGACGGCGAGACGCTCCCGTATCGGCTGCATCTGCCGGAGGGCTACGATTCCGCCAAGAAATACCCGTTGATTCTGTTCCTTCACGGGGCGGGAGAGCGGGGAGACGATAACGAGGCCCAGCTCAAGAACGACGAATTCTTGAACCTGGCCGCGGCGCCGGATCACCCGGTAATTCTGGTCGCCCCCCAATGCCCGCGCGATCAGTGGTGGTCGGCCATCCGCCGGTCGGCGAACGGTTTCGAGGCTCAGTCGGGTGACCCGAGCCCGGCCATGAAGCTGACCATCCAACTTCTGGACGCCTTGCAAAAGGAGTTCAGCGTCGATCCCGCCCGCCGCTACGTGACCGGCCTGTCGATGGGCGGTTTCGGAACGTTCGACTTGGTGCTCCGCCGGCCGACGGACTTTGCCGCCGCCGTGCCGATTTGCGGGGGAGGCGAGGAATCGCGGGCGGCGGAAATGAAAGGAACCGCCTTCTGGGTCTTTCACGGCGGCGCCGATCCGGTGGTGCCTCCCGTTTTGTCCCAGCGCATGGTCGAGGCTCTGAAAAAGGCGGGTGCCGAGGTTCGCTACACGGAGTATCCCGGTGTGGGCCACAATTCCTGGACGCAGGCCTATAACGAGCCTGAACTGATCGAGTGGCTGTTCTCCCATTCGCGAGCCCAAGCTCCATGAACCGAAAGGTGGAAAACCGCGGGCATCCTCTTCGCCGAAGAGGCTTCTCCGGTCCGCGGTGAGACGCCGCGGGGCGACACGCTGCGGCCCGAGAATCTCTCGCCGCCGTGCGCTCCGCGGCTAATGCGTATCCAATCGACCTTTTCCCGTTCCGCGGATTTTGCTATACCGGCTTGCCATCCCGGGCCGGCTCGAAACGAGAGCCGGGCCACCGGCATCAGCGAATGCGCCGGCGACGATGGCCGTCCCTTTCGCGGCATGCTTTGCGCGGGGCCGGCCAAGGAAGACCACGCTAGGCCCGGCGGCAATAGGAAGGAGTGCGCGAGGCTATGGATCGCAGGCTTTTCTTGGCGATGATTTGCGGTGGAGTAGGCTGCCTAACGCTTTCTTCGCGCCGGCTATGGGCCGCCGGCGACGGCCTCGACCCCGAGGTTCTCAAATCCTCGCTCCGCACGGCCACGCCGGAAGAAAACGGCTTCATCGAATACGTCGTCGGGCTGGCTCGGGCGGGACGGATTTCTCCCAAGATCGTCCAAGCGGCCTACCTTTTCGCCAAGACGAAGCCCAAACACCGCTTCCAGTATTTCAAATTCGCCGTGACGCGTTTGGCGGCGGCGGAGGGAGTGCGATTGTAGCTCCGCCGGCGGCCGCCGAACGTCTCGGCCGCATTCCCCGGTCGCGAAATCTAGTCCCCCACGCCGGCCGACCACTGCGGATTCGGCTCCCGAGAGATCTGCGGCAAAACGCCCTGCTGCAACTCCAACACTTCCGCCCGGGCGGCTTCGACCTCGTCCGACGACCGGTACGCGCGTACCGTCACCGAGAAACTCCGCGACTGGCCCGGTTCCAAGGTCACGACGCGTCCCCGGGCCTTCTCGAATGATCGAACGTTGGGGAAGTTCACGGCCGGTTCCAACCCGGTCACGTAGCCGTCGCATTCCGGCTGCTCATTCTTCCACAAGGTGAAGCACGGCAGTTCACGAACGTTGAAGGCCACACCCACGCCCTGCGTACTTTGGGCGTTGTGCAACAAGGCCGACGATCCGCCCGACGGTTGCGAACCGAGCTCGAAGAAGTAGACCGTCTCCGGTTTGCCCGGGATGCCGGGCCCGTAAACGTCCCAACGATCGATCTCAGCGGCGGCGACGGCATCGCGGGGGGCCATTCTACGGATCGGCAGCACGACGCGGGATTGGGGCTCCAAAAGCGGGGAGCCGAAATTGATGTGATACAGAAGCTCCATTTCGCCCGGCACCCCCGCCCGATTGGTCACGGTGTCGGTGACGGTAAACTCGGGCCGCCCGGGAACGAGGGAGATTCTGGTGGTCAGCTCCAGTTTGGTGAAGAAGAGTCGCGCCTCGCAGACTCGCCCAATCACGCTGATCTCTCCGCTTTCGGCATCGACCGCGAGCTGCACGTGCTCGGCCGGCAGGTTTGCAATCCGCCCATGAAGTGGATAACGAAGCGTGCCGTCCTCTTTGAATTCCGGCGCGCCGTTGCTTTCCAATCCACATCGGACCAGCAGTTCGTCGAAACCTTCCAACCAGCCTAGCCCGCTAGGGTCGAAAACCGGCACGAGGCCGGGATGGACCGGCCCGCGCGTGGGCGAATTCCACCCCAATTGGACCGGGCCGGACTGGGCCTTCCAGATCCCCATCCCACGAGTGGGAACGACCGTCACGTTCATCTCGCCGTTGCCGATTTCGATGACGTCCACACCGTCGCAGGGTCCGCCGTGGAGCCGACGTTTGGATGCTCGAACCGACGCCGCCGCCCCCGGCAATTCACCGGGTGAAATCGTCAGCGAATCGACGTAAACGCCGTGTTGGGAATCGAGAAGGGTCCAAGTCTGCTTGCCCATGCTACCGGTCTCCGAAAGGCTTTCTCGGCCAATTCCTGTTGCCCAATGTTTCGGACGTCCACACCACCTCTTAGCGTCTGCTTCAGGCGCGGCAATAAGCTGCCGCTTTAGTGTAAACCTGTTGTTGGGACGCCGCTAGAGCCGCTTGAATTCGTCGGGAACGACTACGGCGAACAGGTCGCGCGAATCCACTTTCCTCCTCTCGTGCCCTCGAACGTCCTACCCCCGTTCAGGCGGATTTGGCGATGTCTCAACTCAAAATCTTGCGACCGTTTATCGCCGACCGTCGTGGGGAGAAACAAGAGCAAGCTAGTACTTAAGGCTGGGCACGTACCATTGGAGCAGCCGTCATTTGCCCGAATTGTGAGCAAGGACGCGCTTTCAGTGGGCATCCGGTTGTTCCGCTCGAATGCTTTGGGGGCAGGATTGGCCGGAAAAACCCCCGAAAAAGCCGGATCGCCCGGAAATTGAGCTTTGGAATAAGCTTTGCTTAAAACAGCTGACCTGGATGCTTCGGCTCTGGTTGGAAGTTGCGACGCATTCCGGCCGACCGCCGAACCGGGATGTGAAGCGAGTCCTGTGGTTTCCCCTAACCGTTGGTTTCTTGCGAGACAGGTGCAAACGCATGACCCCGAAAGAAGTGCTGGCGCTGTGCCGGGAAAAAGGCGTTCGATCCGTGGATTTACGCTTCATGGATTTTCCCGGTCTATGGCAACATTTGACGATTCCCGTATCCGCTTTGACGGAGGATACCTTCGAGGAGGGAGTCGGCTTCGACGGCTCCAGCATCCGGGGATGGCAGCGCATCAACGAAAGCGACATGCTGCTGGTGCCGCAACCCGAGACGGCCGCCATCGATCCTTTTGCGGAAATCACAACGCTCAACATCATTTGCAACATTCAAGATCCGATCACGCGAGAAGACTACTCTCGCGATCCCCGCAATGTCGCCCGGAAGGCCGTCAATTACCTCAAATCCACGGGCATTGCGGACACGTGCTACGTGGGTCCGGAGTGCGAATTCTTCATCTTCGACGACATTCGCTACGATCAGTCGGCGCAAAGCGGCTACTACTACATCGACAGCGTGGAGGGCGTGTGGAATCGCGGTCGCGATGAAAAGCCCAACCTGGGGTACAAACTGCGATTCAAGGAAGGCTATTTTCCCGTCCCGCCCGCCGATCAGATGTTCAATATCCGCAATGAGATGATGCACTTGATGATCGAATGCGGGATTCCCATCGAGGCCCAGCATCACGAGGTCGCCACCGGCGGCCAGGCCGAAATCGACATGAAGTTCGGCGAGCTGGTGCTGATGGCGGACCGCGTCATGATGTACAAGTACATCGTAAAGAACGTGGCGCGCAAGCACAACAAGGTGGCCGTTTTCATGCCGAAACCGCTGTTCGGCGATAACGGATCGGGCATGCACACGCACCTGTCGTTGTGGAAGGCGGGGCAGCCGTTATTCGCCGGTCGCGGGTACGCGGGCTTGTCCGACATGGCTCTGCATGCCATCGGCGGCTTGCTAAAACATGCCGCCGCCATCTGTGCCTTCAGCAACCCTACGACCAATAGTTACAAGCGGTTGGTTCCGGGATTCGAGGCCCCCGTCAATCTCGCCTACTCGCAACGAAACCGTTCGGCGGCCATCCGCATCCCCATGTACAGCCCCAGCCCCAAGGCGAAACGCTTGGAGTTCCGCTGTCCGGACCCCGCGTGCAATCCGTATCTGGCCTTCTCGGCGATGCTGATGGCGATGATCGACGGGATCCAAAACAAGATCGATCCGGGTCAGCCCTTGGACAAGGACATCTACGACCTCAAGCCCGAGGAATTGAAGGACGTGCCGACTACTCCCGCGTCCTTGCAAGAGGCTCTCGCCTCGCTCCGGGCGGATCACGAATTCCTGCTGCGGGGTGACGTTTTTACCCCCGACGTGATCGACACCTGGATCTGGTACAAGATGGAGAACGAGGTTACGGCCGTGCAGTTGCGACCGCATCCCTACGAGTTCTGCCTGTATGCCGACATCTGATCGCGATGGGACTCCGCGCGTTCGGGAAAAGGATCCACCGGCCCTTTGAGGTCGCACGGCTTCGGCGGAGGCTGAGTGAAGG
The DNA here is from genome assembly GCF_055386265.1 of Thermogutta hypogea. NCBI lineage: Bacteria > Pseudomonadati > Planctomycetota > Planctomycetia > Pirellulales > Thermoguttaceae > Thermogutta > Thermogutta hypogea. The sequence continues at coordinate 4,454,286 of NZ_AP042425.1, read as the reverse complement.
TCTCAGCGTTCCGCCTTTGTTTTTCAGTTCCAGCCGTCGTCTTTCCGGCCGCTGCGGCGTTTTTCCAAGGGCGTCAGGCGGTCGGAAAGAGAGCTGATCTTCTTCTTGATGGCCAAGCGCGTAACCAGGGCGACCTTGTCGGCGCCCAGCTTGCGCATGGCGTTGGCCTTATGATTGTCCACCGTGCTGGCGGCCAACTTGAGGATGGCGGCCGCCTCCTTCACGGAACAACCCAGGCTGATGAGCCGGACCACCTGTTTTTCTCGCGCGGTCAACGGTTTGCCGCGTGAGGCGTCTCGTTTTTTCCGATTCACGGTCTTTTTCTTGGCCATCGCCCGCTCCTCGCTTCCGCGACCCGACCCGAGCGGTTTCCGCCGATTCGAGTCGGCCCTCGTGAACTCGCCGGTAAAGCCCCAAGCTCGTTATCCCCTTTTATGCGACCCGGCCGCGAGGCGACGGCACCCGGTCGGCCGAGAGATTCCGATCGGCGCCCGGCGGGAAACTCGTTGGCTCGAATGGTGCCGTCCGCCGTCAGGCGGAGTCCGCGTCCTGCAACTCTCTCCATTTCCGGTGCAAACGCAAGGCCCAAAGAAACAGCCAGGCGGGAACCGCGACGGAGGCCGCCGCGATGCCTCCCACCAATAGCGATCCCCCGATGTGCCCCCGCATTAGGGCGACGAAGCTGACAAAGAGGATCGTCGCAGCGGAAACGAAGGTGAGAAACGCGGAGGCCGCCGCGAAAATACCTACGCATTCGACGCCCAGGGGATTTCCTTGCAACAGCAGGATTCCCCCCACCGCCAAGGCCGGAAAACAGACCAAGCCCGGATAATACGAACAGCAAAAGCCCGTGAACTGAGGAAAAAACCAGGTGACCAAAGTCATGATACAGCCATAGCCGATGGCCAGCCCGGCCGCCCAATGAAGCTGCGGCGCCTCGCGCAACTCCGGCGTCGATTCGCCCCTGACCGGGGAAACCGCTGCCGGCGGCGATCCGCCCTGGGGCAAATCCGAAGGCGGCAAGGGAGGCGGACCGCCGCGCTTGCGTTTATCCGCGGACGACTCGGCAACGGCGTACAAATCCTCTTCACGCAGGGGCGGCTCTTTGGGCACTTCCAGCACTTGGCCGCAAGTACACCGCACCTTTTTCCCCAGCAAATCGTCGGGGATCGTCAATTCGCGACCGCAAGCCGAACATTGTATGGGAAAAGGCATGCCGCCACCTTATCCTGGCCGTTCCATCCTGGCCGCTCCGATGCGATCGGCCGAGACCGTCGGTCTTCCGACGCTGGATCCTCGGCTTCCGGCCTCGCGACTAAGCGCGGCCGAACAGCGTCGCTAGGATGTCGTCGCTCGGATAGGCGTGGCCTCGATGCTGTACGAATGCCTCGGCGGCCTCGACCCCGATCTCGGCTCCCCGGAAGCGCGACTGGCGATACATGGATTCCAGGTACTCATCCATGCCGTGATAGGCCCGCAACCATTCACGCTGGCTGACATGGCAGGCCAGCATGGCCGCTTTTTTCTCCAATTGGGCCGAAATATCGACGCGCACCGTGGGTTCGACCGGCCGGCCCAAGGGATCGACGCCTTCGGGCGGATCGCAGTAGTACAGGTACGGCACAGCCGTGTTCGGTTTCAACGGAAATGCCGAACAATTCGGCGCTCCGTGGAGGAAGCTCGCCGCCCGAACCAGCAAGGCCGTCATTTCGTGATCCATCATGTAATCCCGCAATGCGTGCGTGAACACGATGCCGGGTGCGACCCGCCGAAACAAATCGACGACCTTTTGGATCGTCGGTTTGTCGTACACGATGAAACCGTCTCGCTCATCCAAACAGTGATATTCGGCCCCGATCAAGGCCGCGGCGGAGGACGCCTCTTGCGTGCGGCGGCTGCTGATATCCCATCGGTTTTGGGTCATGGTACCGCAATCGCCCGGAGCCAAGCTGGCGATGTGAACTTCCCAACCCAACTCACGCAGTCGGATCAACGTGCCCGCGCACACGAACTCGGCGTCGTCGGGATGGGCCATGCATGCCAAAACCACACGATTGCGATCGGAAGAAGTCACCGCCGTCCTCCGTCGAGCGTTTTCCTGCCATTTCCCTCAGTCAACTGATCGGCCGTAGCAAACGCGGCCGGCGCTGCTACCACGTTATTCCACCCGCCTTCCCGAAACAAGCACCTATGCGGGGGGAATCCCCCAAATGAAAGCGGAGCGTGACCCGTGATCCGCTCCATGGCCCCGTCGCGCGTGCCGCCGCAAGCTATATTTCGCTAGACACGGTTTGAAAAATCGTAGTCGCGGGCCGGTACATGCCGTACGGCCGGGGCCGCCTGGCACGGAACGCTTACCGTACGGGGCACCCTCCCAGGTCTTGCCGCATCGATCCGTCGGTCCTTCACATAGGTCAATCTTGTGGCGGGAATCCGTTCGAGAAGTCCATCATGAATCCTACACGTCGCATCTACCAATATTGGTCGGTTCGCGAGTTGACCTATCGGATCGTGGACGGCGCCGCCGTCGTGGCGGGCGCGATGCTGGCCCAATACCAGACGGGCGGCGATCACGATCGTTATCTGCTGGCAGGTTTGGCGGCCACCATCACATTCCACGTCGTCGCCGAGATCACCGGCCTGTACCGCAATTGGCGCGGCATTTCCTCGGAACGCGAACTCCTCTGCGCGGCGTTCACCTGGTTGTTCGCCATCCCGTTCATCATCACCCTGGGCTACGTTACCGATTCGTTCGGTTATTTCCCGGCCAAGGTCGCGGCATCATGGTTCGCGGTGACGCCCTTGGTCATGACCGTCCTCCGTGCCTCTATCCGGCTGGTCCTGCGGCGACTCCGCGCCGCCGGCTATAACACCCGCCGCTACGCGGTAGTGGGCGTGAACGACCTCGCCTTTCGTCTGGTCGAAGCCTTGGAAAACTCCCCGGATCTGGGGTTGAATTTCCTGGGCTTCTACGATGATCGGCCCGAAGAGCGGACGGGACCTATCCCGGATAGGGTCGGGAAAAAGCTCGGCAGCATCTCCGAACTAGTCGAACATGCGCGGCAGCGCCGCGTGGATATGATCTACATCACCTTTCCCATGCGAGCCGAAGAGCGCATTCGCGGCATCCTCAATCAATTGGGCGATACTACGGCGTCCGTCTACATCGTACCGGATTTCTTCGTCTTCGAGTTGCTGCACTCGCGTTGGACGAACGTCGGCGGTCTGCCCGTGGTCAGCGTGTACGAAAACCCCTTCTACGGAATCGACGGTTTCGTGAAACGTGCGTTGGACGTGGCCTTGGGGGTGCTGTTCCTCATCTTGGCCGCCCCCCTGATGATCGCGATCGCCGTGGCCGTCAAGTGGTCGTCGCCGGGACCGGTCTTCTTCCGCCAGCGACGCTACGGCCTGGACGGTCGTGAGATCGTGGTCTGGAAATTCCGCACCATGACCGTGTGCGAGGACGGTCCGAACGTACAGCAAGCCGTGCGCAACGATCCCCGCGTCACGAAGGTGGGGGCCTTCCTCCGCCGCACTTCGCTGGATGAATTGCCCCAACTCTTCAACGTCCTGAAGGGCGAGATGTCGCTGGTCGGTCCGAGACCGCATGCCAACGTCCACAACGAGGAATATCGGCGGATCATCCAGGGCTACATGTTAAGGCACAAGGTTCGCCCCGGCCTCACGGGATTGGCCCAGGTCCGCGGCTTTCGCGGCGAGACCGACTCCCTGGAAAAGATGCAAGGCCGCGTGGAACTGGACCTGCGATACATCCGCGAATGGTCGCTGTGGCTGGACATCAAAATCCTCATTCAAACCTTTTGGACGGTTCTGCGAGGTCAAAATGCGTACTGACTGGGACGACGCCGGCGCCGCCGTCGTACACGCACCCGATGTCTTGACATGCGCCGCGGAAAGCTCGGATCCCGAGCTGAGGGACCGGCACCGGCGCGACCTCGATAGCGGCTCTGTGCTCGCCGCACGCCGCGTTTTGCACGTCATCAACGGCGAATACTACTCCGGGGCCGAGCGAGTCCAGGACCTGCTGGCTTTGCGGTTGCCGTCTTTCGGATATCAAGTCGAATTCGTATGTCTCCGACCGGGTCTGTTCCCGCAGGCACGGACCGTCACGGAAACACCCCTGGTCGCCTTGCCCATGCGCAGCCATTGGGATTTGAAACCCGCCCGGCGTCTAGCGGAACGCCTCCGCCGCGAGCAAATCGCGTTGTTGCACGCACACACGCCGCGGGCTGCGTTGATTACGGCACGAGCTTGCCGTAGGACAGGGGTCCCCTGGGTCTACCACGTCCACAGTCCGGCCGCCCGCGATTCCACGGCCGGCCTGAAAAATCGAATCACCGCTCTGGTGGAGCGTCTTTGCATCCGCGGTGCGTCGGCCGTCATCACCGTCTCCCAAAGTCTGCTCCGCTACATGGTCGGGGGCGGTTATGATCCGACCCGGTTGTACGTCGTGCACAACGGCGTGCCGATCGCCGCGTTGCCGCGGAGTCCCGACCCGCCCCGCGAATGTTGGAACCTGGGTACGACCGCCCTCTTTCGGCCGCGGAAAGGGACCGAGGTCTTGCTTCACGCCCTGGCTCGGCTTCGAGAATGGAATCTGCCTGTGCGGCTCACGGCGGTGGGACCTTTTGAGACCCCCGAGTACGAAGCCCATCTTAAAAGGCTTGCTCACGAGCTTCGCTTGGACTCCGCGGTGGAGTGGCTGGGATTCCGCCGTGACGTAACCGAAGCCATGCGCGCCATGGACCTTTTCGTGCTCCCCAGCCTCTTCGGCGAGGGGCTGCCGATGGTCGTTCTGGAGGCCATGAGCTTGGGTCTGCCCGTGATTGCCTCACAAGTGGAAGGCATTCCCGAGGCCCTTCGCGACGGGCAAGACGGCGTACTGGTTCCACCGGGCGATCCCGATGCTCTGGCGTCGGCCGCCGCCCGCTTCATCCGCGGCGAGTTGGATTGGGCGATGATGGCTCGCAACGCCCGGCAGCGTCAACAGGAGTCCTTTTCCGATCTCAGCATGGCGAGAGGAACGGCCCGAGTCTATGATCGCGTTCTGACCACTGGCTCAGGTGAAGACGCTTTGGTGGAATACGATTCCTCGTCGCGTGAGTCCTAGCTATGCCGCGATGTCTGCATGACGACGGACCGTTGCGAACACCGCGACGGCAAGCGACCACGTGATCTCACGAAGCCTACCAGCACCAGGCGCAAGCGCGAGCGTCGGGCGTCGGTCCGAGATGGAAGCCGGGGCGCATAAACCTCACCCTCCTCCCCGAAAAATCCATGCAAACGGAAAGTTTGCTTGCCGCGGCGCCGCAACTCCCCGCACTTTTCCTCAAGCTTCCGCAACCGGCGCAGTTTATGGACTAAGTTTCTGGTGGATACGCGGGATGCTCCAAGGCTTTCACGGCATCCTCTTTTCGGAAGTCTAATCGCGTGAATCGGCCTGGAATCCTGGGGATTCTCATCGTTTAGGGTCATGGCTCAGGGGTCTTCCGCTGCTCGTTGACGGCCCCGAACGCCGACCGCCGCTGACGCGCGGTCACCGTACCGCCGGCGGTTGCAACTCGACTCTTCGCATCATTGACGCCGCGCCATGAAATTCGCCAAGCTCATCGCTTCGCCGTCCATCGGCATCGAGGCTTTCCTATCGATTGGGCGATCCGCCCGGCCCGGTCGGCAGCGGAGGAAACGGGATGCCGAGCTGCCGAGTCGCGGTTATCGGCCATTCGGCGGTGCCTCGGCCGATCGAACCCGCCGACATCGCCCCGCTTGCCGTGTTGAGCCGCTCGAATGCCGGCAGATGATGTCGGTTAGCCCGTCCCTGCTGCCCGTGTCTTCGCTTCTCAGCCAAGACGCTTGGACGCAGGCAGACGCCCCTGCCGGTTCCGGCGGCGTGCAAACGCAATGGTCCGGATTCCGGCAGACCGGAGACGGCTGGGATGCCTCCCTGCAATTCCGGTTCGACGGTTTGCCGGCTTTGCAAAGCTTGGGCAGCGGCACGATCGTCACTTTGGCGGGAGCGAACACCTGGTTCAACACGGGCGAGCCGATCTTGCCCGTCGCCTCCCAAAACGTCCTCCTGCCTCAAGGGACGCGACTGGTCGACGTACGGGTGGTGGGACTGGGAGAAGGCCGCGTGCTCGGCACGGGCACGCCGCTCTTGGCCGCGCCGAACCCCGTCCTGCTGGACGGTTCTCAAGGCGATCCCGACTGGACCCAACTCGCCACGACGACGCTCGACATATCGGACGCGGTGCAATTCACCAATCACGGCCTGGCCGGCTACCAGATGGCCGTCATCAACGTCTTTCCCGTCCTCTTCCAGGCCGACGGCGGAGTGCTGACCTATTACGACTCCTTTTCGCTGGAACTGCAACTAGAGAGCGTAGAGGGGGCGGATGGATTGGCCCCCACCAGCGATGCGACCGTCACGGCGGCGATCGCCGGATCCGTCATCAATCCGGAAATGCTGGCCGCCTACACCACCGCAACCCCGGCCGAGCGGTACGACTACGTCATCATCACCAACAACGCACTGGCGTCGGCCTTTCAACCGCTGTTGCAGGAAAAGGCAGCGCGCGGTCTCAGCACGCGGCTGGTGACCACGGATTGGATCGCGGCGAACTACTCGGGCACGGAGAGCGGCGATTTGCCCGACAAGATTCGCCACTTCATTCGCGATGCCTACGCGCAACACGGTACCCGCTACGTGCTGCTGGGCGGCGATCATGAGGTCATCCCGGCGCGAGGCGTCTACGCGGCGGTGGGATCAACCGTCGATAACGGTCTGGGCACCGACATGTACTACGCCTGCTTGGACGGCACGTGGGACGGCGACCGGGATGGAATCTGGGGCGAATCGAACGACGGAACCGGCGGCGGAGACGTGGACCTGGTGCCCGACGTCGCCGTGGGACGCGCTCCCGTCAGCAACCTCACCGAGGCTCGCAATTTCGTCGCCAAAACCGTGCAGTACGCGACGACGCCGCACCCCAATGCGACGAACGCCCTCTTGCTGGGGGAGAAGCTGGACAGCATCACCTACGGCAGCGTCTCCAGCGAGGTCATCCGCGACCGGACCATCCCCGATGAATGGACGGTCGACACGCTGTACGACACGGCGACCAGTGCCTGGACCCGATCCCAACTGATTTCACAGTTGAACGCGTCCCCCAACCTGGTACATCACCTCGGACACGCGAATTCGGTGTACACGGCCCGGCTCCTGCGGAGCGACGTCGCTTCCCTGAATAACGCCTTTCCCTTCTTCATGTATTCGCAGGGCTGCGACGCCGGTTCCTTCGACACGCAAGACATTGCCATTGCCGAGCAATTCGTCGTATCCTCGGCCGGGGCCGCCGCCGTCATCATGAACACGCGATACGGTTGGTATGCGCCCGGGACCGTGCCGGCGGGCAGCCACGACTACGCCCTGGAATTCTTCGACGCCGTGTTCAACGAAGGCATCCGCCGCGTGGGCGACGCCCAAAACGATTCCAAGCTCGACAATCTCTTCCGCGTGGGCGCCGGCGGGGCATACCGATGGATCCACTTTTCCGCCACGCTCTTCGGCGACCCGGAGCTGACGCTGCAAACCGGAGACTGGACTCCGCCGCCGACGGCCGCCATCCGCGGACACGTGTTTGAGGACCTGGACGGGGACGGCATCCTCGACCCGGGCGAGCTCCCGCTCGCTCAGCAGGTCGTCTATTTGGACCTCAACGGCAACGGCAGGCTGGATCGCGATCCCCTCGTCTATTCGCAATCGACGCCCCTGAATCTGATCGACAACGGGGTGGTCACCAGCACGCTGGATGTCTCGGGAGTCGGCCGGATCAACACCTTGGAAGTGCGGCTGAACCTGACCCACACCTACACGGCCGATCTGCAAATCACGCTGATCGCCCCCGACGGCACGCAGGTCTTGCTGGCGAGCGGCGTCGGCGGCTCGGGTGACGATTTCACCGACACCGTGTTCTCGGACGACGCCGACCTCGGGATCCAAGCCGGGGCGGCTCCCTTCACCGGCGTCTTCCGGCCCATGCAGCCGCTGGGCATCCTCCGCGGCACCCAAGCCGACGGCCGTTGGCGACTGGAAATCCGCGACACCATGCCGTGGGACACCGGCAAGCTCAACTCCTGGGCGATCTCCTTCAGCAACTGTGAACCGTTCGCCGTGACCGCCGAGGACGGCTCCTATTCGTTCGAGGGATTGGCACCCGGCGATTACCTGGTTCGCCACATCGTCGGAGAGGGCTATCGCGACACGCTGGGCGAGGAAGGCCGCGCGGTGACTTTGGCCGCCGGACAGGTCGTGACGGGCGTCGACTTCCTGACATCGCGGACGGAAATCCCGGTCGTCGAATTGGGCACCGTGGATTATCTCCGCACCCAGTCGCAAAATGCCGGCAGCACGTGGTACCGCATGACGGCGGCGCGGGACGGCATTCTGACGGTGCTGGCCTCGCCCGCCGGTTCTACAACCGCCCAGATCACGCTTTATTCGGCTGATCGCCGGGTCCTTGCCCGGCAATCGCTGAGCGAGACCGCCGCTCGGATGGACTGGTCGGCCGCGGCGGGCCAAACCTACCTGCTGGAGGTGACCGCCGGCGCGCCGAGCGTCCAGCTCACGGTGGCCAACCTGGTGCAATACGGCTCCGGCGCGCTGACCGTCTTTGGAACGACCGGCGACGATAGCATGACGCTGAGCCTGGAGAACGCGATTGCGCTCCGCCTGAACGACGTCGACTACCGGTTCGATCGCGCCGCGGGGACATCACTCACGGTGCAAATCGATGGCTTGGGCGGCTCCGACACGTTGGACCTGCAACTCGCCGACGGCGACGCCCGGCTGACGGCAGCCCCCAATCTGCTGACGGTCAACATGACGGGCTTGGCGCTGCGTGCCGGCGGAATGGAAGATGCCACGGTGCGAGCAGCCGGCGGGGCAAGCTCGGCGGAGCTGATCGATTCGACCGGCGACGACACCTTCATCGCAGGACCGGGTTGGGGGGAAATGAACGGGCCGGGCTATCGCCTCCGCGCCCAAGGCTTCCGTTACGTTCACGGCTATAGCCGCAACGGCGGAAGCGACGCGGCACATTTGTACGACTCCGCCGACGACGACCGTTTGTCCGCCAACCCGCTGCAAACCGTGCTCTACGGCGCCGACTTCTACTTGCGAGCCAAGGGCTTCCGCTATACGCACGGATACGGCCTGGCCGGCGGCAACGACACGGCCCAGCTCACAGGCTCGACGGGCGGCGACCGCCTGGTCGTGCGATCCTCTTTCGTCAGCCTGAGAAATGACGCGTTCTTCGCCCGCGCCAAAGGTTTCCGCAACGTGATCGCCTTGGGCGGCGGCGGGACCGACGTCGCCGACGCGGCCGGTACCGCTTCCGCGGACCGTTTCATCGGCCGCTGGAACGGTTTCGAACTGCAAAACGCCGTGCAGACCGTGCAGGCGGGCGGCTTCACCGATACGGTCTTCCTGGGCAACGGGGGTAACGATCAGGCCGAACTCTACGACTCTCCCGGCGACGATCACCTGCTGGCGGGGCCTACGTGGGCCGTTCTCACCGGGCCGGGCTATCGCCTCACCGTTCGCGGCGTCGCCGTCATCGACGTGACGGCCTCCGGCGGCGTGGATACGGCGGAACTCCGAGATTCGGCCGGCGACGATACTTTTACCAGTGACGTGTTCGTTTCCACGATGAAGGGGCCGGGCTTCCAAATCACCGCTAGGTTCTTCGACTACGTCCACGGCTATGCGACGGCGGGCGGACACGATACGGCCTACCTCTACGGCTCATCGGCCGACGATCTCGTGGCGGCGCGGCAGGCCCAGACCGTCATCTCCGGAGGCGGCACCTATCGCCGCAGTAAGGCCTTCGACACCGTCTTCGCCCTCCTGGACCAAGGCGGCAACGATGCGGCCGTGATCTACGATTCCGCCGGCGACGATGTGCTTAACGTCATCGGCCGCGATGTGACCATGCAATATCCCACCTCGCGCGTCGAAATCCGATCCGTGGCGACGTTGCTGGCCTTGTCGTCTTCAGGCAACGACGTCAAATCGGTCGTGGCTCCGCTTCTAGAAATGGAATTGGCCGGTCGGTGGCAATAACCGACACGGCCAATGGCGAAGGATTCGAATCGTCCGTCCCCCCTGGGCGGTGACGTGGGTCACGGACCGATGGGAGTGGGGTATTTTTGGAGAAAGTCCCGCGGACCTCGAACCGTGTAATAGGGATAGGTAATCGCGCCGGTCGGCGGCCCGGGATCGACCATCGCCCCTTGATGCATCCCCAAACCCCACGGCCGCATCCCGATCCCAATCGGCGCCCGCATCGGCAAGGGAGCATAGCCGATCGGCGGGCAGGTTTCGCAAATGAATCCGCAGCCGGGGGCGGCGAGGCCGTTCAAACCGATGCCCCGGCCGTGCCGATAGCCGTAGTCTCCGGCCGACGCCGTCCCGCCGATCCCCAGACCGACGACCAACAAGATCATCCACATCGCGTGTTTCATTTCCGGCGATTCCTTTCCGAGTAGGTCACCTTCTTGCCGACGTTTCGGGCGGGTGCGGCGACCGCCGTCCGTTGCCGCCGCGGCCGAAACCTGCTCTAGGCCGCGCAATCCGCTCCCTTAACTCAGACATCGGCCTCACGCCCCGAATAGTCCAGAAAATCGCTACGCTCCCTAAAATGGCATCTTCGACCGGATTGAGATCGCAATGACACCGGGAATCGCGATGCCGGCGGCTCGGCCGTCAAGGAATCGGCCGGAGGCGGAGGTCGCGAAAACGGATGTGCAGCGTCCCGCCGGGGTGAATCTGGAGCGCGATGTGCCCCTTCATCCCCACGTTCCGACTGCGATGCGGCTCGTCGTCCAGCCGTCCTGCGCCGTCATAATCCGCCACGGAGACGCCGTTGACCGTGGTTTGAATGCGGACACCGCGGCATACGATGCGGAGGTCGTTCCATGCCGGCGCGTGCGCCCACTTCCATTCGGCGGGGGCATGCTCCGGTTTGGCATTGGCGGGCCGGCCCACGTCGGGCCAGAGCCAAACCTGCACTCCCCGCGTCTCGTCGTAGATGAATCCGGTTCGCCACGGTCCGGGCGGATTGATGTCCACTTGCGGACCGTCCATCCAGTAGGCCGTGTCGTCGTAGCGGCTTCGCACTTGGATGCCGCTGTTTCCGGTCGAGTCGGCAGTCGTTTGAACTTGCAGCGTCAACTCGAAGTCGGCGTATTCATCGCGACGGACCAGCCAGATGTAGTCGTGGTCGCTGCCCGGCGGAACCACGGCGGCGATGGTACCCTCTTCCACCCGAAAGTAATCTCGCTTGGCGTCGTCCTTGGGTTTGCACTTGACGGTCCAACCGTCCAGCGTGCGGCCGTCGAAGAGGGATATCCAACCGTCCTCGGCCGCGTAGCCGGCACCGGCATGCCCGATCATCAGCCCCACGGCGAAGGCGAAGATTGTAAGTCCGCACCGCCGCGCAGGGCGCGCAAGGGATTTCCGTTGGCTGTGGGAGGGCAAGCAAGCGGTCCGGTTCATGCGATCTCCACCTTGAAACGAGGAATTGTGGGCGACGGGCGAAGCCCCTACACCGCCGGCTTACGCCGGAGGCTCTGAGTCCGTTTGCATCAATCGCTAGGCACCGCCGGATTGCGCCCGCGGCTCGAAACTGTGTTCGCGTCGGCTGTTGGGCTCCGCCGGCTTACGCCGGAGGCTCCCAAGTCACCTCAGTTTACACTTTGGAGAGCCGCCGGTGGAAGCCGGCGGCGTCTCCGCACGTGCGAGACCGCGGCTATTTCTCGGGCACGATCGGCACATCCGCCACGCGGAGCCGGATTTCGTCCGAGTTCGCGCGCAGCTCCGGAGCGTACATGCCATAACCGCGGGTGGGCAGGGCCGAAAACTTGCCGGGGATCTCCGCGCGCATCCGATAGGCCGTGCTGTGCGTGCCGCGTGCGAGGCTCCGGCAGAAGAAGGCGACTCGATTGTCGCGGAACTCGACGTAGGCCCCCAAAGCGTTCCGCGTGTAGCCCGACCGCAGATCCACCGGTTCGAAGCCCGCCGGCTTCATGTCTTCGAAGACCAGGTACTCGTAATCGTTCTTGCTTTCCAGCACGAGTTCGATCTCGACCAAGTCTCCGGAGCGGACCTCGGCCAGGTCGGGCAGTTCTTCGCGGCGGTACTTCTCGACCCTTTGATCGATGACTTGCCCGCGGGAACCGGCGACTTGAGCCGTCGCCTCGACGGGGACCAAGCGGAAGTAGCGCCGCGCGACCTTGATCTCCAGGCCGGCCGCCGGGATGAACTCCTCCAGTGAGAAGTAGCTGAGGTAGGCGTTGATGTAAAGCGGGCCCCGGCCGCGGCGCCGCACCTCGACCGTGTGATCGCCCTCCTTCAGCTCCTCGCCCAACAGCAGCACGCCGTTGTCGAAGGCGAACAGGTTTTGCGGCGTGATTTCCACGGCCTTCCGGAGTTCGCCGTCCACGTAGACCTCGACGGTCATCTCGGGCCGGTCCTCGCCCGACGCCCGGATATAGTCCGCGAACGCCTCCACCACCAGGGCGGTGTCGCGCGTGGAGTTCCAATATGTGGCGTGCTTGCGATTGTTGAGCAGGTACTTCACCAGCCGCGGGGCAAGTTCCCCCTTAGGATCGGTCCGCGTCAGCAGCTTGAGGTAGTAGGCCATGGCCTCGATCTCGCTGCCGTACCAATACCACCAGCTCCATTGGCCCATATCCAGCCAAGCGGTTTGGTTCTCGTCATCCTGGCGCACGTACTGATGGATGTTCCGCAGCACCATATCGAGCTTTTCACGGTCGCCCTCCTTTTCCAGCGCCAGTCCGAACATCGCCAGGGCGTACACCGAAATGTTCAATCGGTCGCGATAGAGGAACCGCTTCATCTCGGGGTCGGCGTGCCCGGCATCCACCAGGACCATGTACGTGAAGGCGTCGAGATTGTCGGCGGACGCCTTCCGCGGCACGTCTTTGAGGTCCTTCTCGTGGTTCTGCAAGAGGACGATTTGCTTTTGCTGGTAGGCTTTCAGCCATTCCACACCGCGTTCCAGCACGCCGGGCACGATCGCCACGTCGTTTTGCCGTGCGATTTGCAGTCCGTGGACCACGACCGCCGTGGTATGGGGCGAGGAGAACTCACCCCAACCGGAGAACCAGCCCCAACCGCCGTCGGAGAGCTGCATCTCGGTCAAGCGTTCGACGCCGTCCTTGACGATGCGGGTGAGTTCGGCCTGATCGAAGACCGGTTCGCGATCGTATCGCTTCCATTGGGCGGCCCGTTGCGCGGCATCGCCCAATTCCTGCGCGTTGAGATTCGTCCGCTTCTGACGAATCTGGTCCAGATCCAAACCCAGGTCGATGAGTACCTTTTGGGTAATCGCAGCGGGCAGGAAGCGGTTGAGCGTCTGCTCGGTGCAGCCGTAGGGATAGTCGATCAGGTAGGGCAGCGCATCCACCATGGCGCCGGCCAAGGTGGGAGAAAAGCGTATTTCCAGCCTGGCGGACTCGGGCCTGCGCTCGGCCGGGACGTGGGCCGTAAATTGCCACACGTCCTTCTCCGGACGAATCCAGCCCGAAAACGGGACCATCTTGTCCATGCCGTGAACGTAGCAGGGGAACCGCATTTCCATGGCATCCGACTCTTCGTCGGTGAGGGCGGCCATGCGGACCAGGGCTTCGCCCTCGGCGGTAACGCGGACCCGCCAATCCACGCGGGTCTCGCCGCCGGCCGGGATCTCCACCCTGCGAACGACTTCGTCCAGGGCCTGCAGCGTGCCGCCTTCCAAGTGCAGCCGGACCTCGACGGACTTGGCCGACGGGAGATAATTGTGCACATTGGCGGAGAGCACGACCTCATCGGTTTGCACGAAGAATCGCGGGGCCTGGAGGCGGAGGATGAGGTTCTTGCGGGTCACCACGTCCGCGGCGGCCTCGCCCACGCGAGTACCGTGGCCCATGGCCCAAACCTTGATCCGCCACGTGGTCAGGTTTTCCGGCATATCGAGGGAGACCTCGCCGGTACCGTCGGCGGCGGTGTTGAGCGTGCCGACCCACAACGCCGTATCCGCGAACTCCGAACGGACGGTCGGTTCGACGCCGGCGGCGGCAGGTTCCGCCGCGGCGTTAAGAGCATCGCGGTCGGCCGCGGATTTCTCCATGGCGCCGTCCGCCATGGCCGCCGCCATGGGAGCGGGTGCGGCCATCCCTTTCGCCATGAGGGCCTCGCCTCCCATCCCTCCGCCGAAGACCCCCATTCGGCGCGCCCGCATCGCCATCCCATTGGTCGCCTGCATTCCGAATTCTCGTGATTCGACCTCTTCCACGACGCCGGCGCCGAAGACTCCCAAATCATTCATGCCGGGCCTGTTGGACGGCACAATGTTCCATGACGAACGGTCCAAGGAATGCTCCGTCTGGGGATTGTGACCGCGCCGCCATTTCCAGAAGAAAGCCTTGATCTCCGGGACGTTGCTTCCCCCGGAAATGTATTCCACCGACTTGTCGTAGATGGCGACGATGGTCGATCCCGTCAGCGGTTGACCGGCTAAATCGGTCAGCTTGAGCTTGACGGTCGCCTTCTCGCCCGGCAGGTATTCCGTCTTGGAAGGTTGGACCTCCACATGGAAGACGCGTTTTTCCGGGGGAACCACGATCTCGCGGACCTCGCTGAACAGCTTGCCTTCCGAGATGGTGACCGCCTCGACGAAGAAATTCGGCATGTCCTTGAGAGTCACCGGGATGGGGAAGACGGCCGACTTGCCCTCCAATCGCAAAGTGACCGGCGGCAAATACACGCCGTTGCTGGGACGCACGAAGAGCAATACCACGGAATCGCGGCGATTGGTGTTGACCTGAAGCTGGACGGTCTCGCCGGGCTGATACTCCGCTTTATCGGGAATCAGCTCGATCTCGTTGAAACGGAAATCGTCGCCGCCGGCCATGGCGGGACCGATAATGGTGAAGACGTAACCGCCCTCGATTTGGTGCCCGCCGCCGTCGTCGAGCTTAAGCGAAAGCCGGTATTGTCCCGGCTCCGCGGCGCGGATTTGCAGGGAGGCCCGGCCCTCTTCGTCGGTCGGCATTTCCCACGCGCGGACGGCCGTCTCCACCGGCTTGCCGTCCTGATAACGAATCTTATAGAGCTTCAATTCGCCTTTACCGGAGACCGGGCTTCCGTCGGGTGTGCGGGCGGAGGCATCCACCATCACCACGTCGCCCGTCCGGTAATAGCCCCGGTTGACCCACAGATACACCTTGAAGGGCTGTCGCGTGACGATCACCTCGCCCGTTCCCACGATGGTGCGACGGGACTGATCCGTGACCTCGGCCGTGATCCGGTAGCGATGGTCTCGGTCGGGGTGCAGGAGCTTGGCCAGGGCGGTGTCGATGGTGACCTCGACCTTGCCGTCCGGCCCCACGGCGACCTCTTGCTCGGCCACCAGCTCCGGGGGTTGCGGGCTGCGCGGCCACCAGAACGGGCTGGGGCGGAGGCATCCCCACGAGCGCCAGCCGGGATACCAATCGTAGTCGTAGGCGAACCACCAATAGCCCGGCTCGTACAACCAATCGAACGGCCGCGGCGGATACCAGCTCTCCGTGTAGCCGGTTCGCTCGATCTTGTACTTGACTTTGGCCTCGGTGACGGGTGAGCCGAAGTAATAGCGGGCCTCGATGGCGGCCGTGATCTTCTCTCCCAAAGCGACGGGCTTTTCCGGTCCTTTCACCGTGACCTCGAACTCCGGTTTCTTGTATTCTTCCACGCGGAAAGCCCCGCCGCCGACGTTGCTTCCGTCCGGCAATTGCACCGCGAACTGATAGACGCCCAAGCCGGCATCGGACGGGATCTCCCATTCGCCTTCCACGCCGCCGAACTCATCGGCCTTGGCGGTCCGCTCCCAAAGCTTGTCGCCGCGGGGCCCCATCAGGCGAATCAGCACTTGCGCGCCCGCAAAATCCGACGTCTCCGGCATGTCGTACTGCGCGCGGCGCATCCAGAACTTGTAGAACATCTTTTGCGCGGGGCGATAGATCGGCCGATCGGTCACGAAGTACGTCTTGATCGCGCGATACTGGGCGTCGTACCGATCGCCGAACCAGATGCCGGTGAATCCCAGGTGAGCCAGTCGGCCGTCCTGGGTACGCGCGATGATCAGCCATTGGTAGTTGTCCGCCAGTCGATTTTGATCGAGAACCAGTTGTCCGTCGCCGTCGGTGAACTCGGCGAAATTCTTGGTGACGACGCGCGGCCGCGGAGCATTATTCCGCCATTCCTGCTGCCAACCGAAAAACTCGACGTTGGCCTTGGGAACCGGCTTGCCCGTCACCGCGTCACCGACAAACACCCAGACCTTGCGACCGTCCAAGGGCTTCTTGGCGATCGCCGTGTCCGCGACCCAAAGGATCACGAAGCACATGTTGCCGCCTTCCATGTCGGCGCGGAGGAGATACACCCCGGCTTTTTGCAGGGGCGTGGTCACCGTCACGCGATCATCGAAATGGTTGGGCCGCGGCGTCAGCTCCATCGACCATTGCGCGACCTGCGCGCCCAGGTAGCGCGTCTGAGATTTCTCGATCAGGCGATAGCCGAGGTTCGAAACGTCGAGGTTTTCCCAATTCAGCTCGGCGGGCGAAGATTTCAGATAGGCCTTGACGTCGGTCAAGAGTTTATCGAGAAGGATTTCATGAGCTGTGAAGGTGACCTTTTTCCCGTTGCGGAAGCGGTAATCGACGGTGGGGCCGCGCCCGGCGGGCTGGGTGCCCACCGGCTCGAATCGCCCCCAATTCCCCACGATTTGATGCAGCCGCTCGCGATAACTTCGTTGAACATCGTCCTTTGTCAGCGCGACGGCGCGTTGCAGCATCTCCGCCGCCTTGGGGTATTGGCGGCGATTTTCGAAAACGCCGGCCAGCCGATCCAGGGCCTGCACTTGCAACCCGCCCTGCTTATCGGCCAACCTCCGCCAAATACGGATGTAGTTGAATTCCTCCGGTAAGGCGAAGCGTTGGACGCCGCCGGCCAGGCGGGCCATGGTCTCATCTTCGCTCAAGAGGTGCAAGGCCCAGGTCCCCGCCTCCCCCGACGGCTTCTCCTCCGCCTCCAGCCGGCCGAAGAACCAGCCGTAGTCGGCCATCGTTTGCACGCCGAATTGCGACCAGAGAAAGTCGGCGAATTGGAAGTCGATGGAATCGGCGAGCGAGGGGTCCATCTCCCTGGCCTGATCGAGGCACCAACGCCACCGTTGTCCGTCGTTAGCGGCCTCCGCGAATGTCTTGGGCGCGGTATGGAAGATCGGCTTGCCGTCTTCATCGACGGGGGCGCCGCGAACTCCGCTCCAATAGCCCCAACCCGGTTCGTAGTCGGGCAGCGTCTCCAAATCGGTCAACGCGCCCAAACGCCACGCCTCCACCCCGCCCGCCCCCTCCAGCCACATCCCGGCGAACTGGAGGTAGAAACGGGCCGCCTCGGCACGATGGTCGTCTTGATCGGCCAGGGGCATGGCCTGCCGCATCAATTGCAGCGCGCGGACGCGGTCCCGCTGGAACGAGTTGGTCGCCTCACCGCCGCCGCGATGCGGTCCGCGACGGTATTCCCCCGCGATCAGAAAGCCCTGGTGCGGCAATTGCCGGTACAATTCCGCCGCCGCCGCGAGGAATCGCCAATTCTCCGCCTGGGCATCGACGCTTTTCTCGATCAAGTCGTCGATCTCATTCATGCGATTCAACTGAGCCAGACATTGCCAAGCGTTGGGCAGGTCCTCGCACACGGCGCGGGCGTCCTTGGCAGGCGTCGTCAACAGACGGAAAAAGAGATCGTAGGCCTCGCGGTAATTTCCCTCCCGGAGCAATTGAACGGCCTTGGCCCGTTGTGCCGACTCTTCCACGGCTGCGTCCTCTCCCGTCAGCACCGCCGCTAAACCGGCCGCGACGCCGCTTTGCCGAAACGCCCACGGCAGCACGGCGCCGCCCAAAAGGACCGATGCCAAAACCACGACCACTTTACCGCTGCGAGACATGCCGGATCGAGCCATGGACCGGAACCTCCGTCCTATGAGGGAACACCGCGTCAGACACATCCTTGAAAGAAACCCAAGCGGCGGCGCAAGCGAACAAGCACCTCCGGACGCCGCGGAACACGGTACATGGGCGAGACGAGCAACGGTGTCTTCTTACCCGTGATTTCCACGCGCGTCAAGCACCCCACGCCGAGGCGGCCCGGCTTCCGGAGAGGGAGTGTTGCAGCCTTGCGGCGGGGCGAAATCGCCGTCCGGCGACGTTGTCCGCCGACCTCGGCGATCAACAATAAAGACGCCTTGAACGAGGCGAAAGTTCCGCGGCAGGCGAAACAGGAGAGGGCGGCCGTCGCCGATGGACCGGTGCGGGCATGCCATGGCCGGAAATAATCCGGACCGTCCCCGCCGGCCGGCTTAGACCTTGAAGCGGTAACCCACCCCTCGGACCGTTTCGATGTAGCGCCCGCCGACACCCAACTTGCGGCGCAGGGCCGCGATTTGCACGTCGACGGCCCGATCCGTGACCACGTTTTCCTCATGGTGCACGGCATCGGCGATCTCCGCCCGAGTGAAGACCTTGCCCGGCTTGGAGATGAGAATCACCAACACGCGGAACTCCATCGGCGTAAGCACGACCGGCTTGCCGTTGACCGTCACGGCGTGCCGTTCGCGGTTGACCGTGATTTCACGGATGTGGATGACGCCGTCTTCCGCCGGGGGCGGCTCTTCGGCCGCGCGGCGGAGCACGGCGCGGATCCTCGCCAGCAGGACTCGCACGCTGAACGGCTTGGGCAGATAGTCGTCGGCTCCCAGCTCCAAGCCGGCCACCATGTCGGCCTCTTCCCGCCGCGCCGTCAGCATGATGATGGGAATGTGGCGCCACTGCGACGCGCCTTTCAGACGCCGGCAAAGCGTCAGGCCGTCCATTCCGGGCAACATCAAATCCAACAGCATTAATTGCGGCGTGGTCTGCTCGAGGATTTGCAGCGCCATCTCGGCGGAATGGGCGGGAAGAACGGAAAACCCTTCCTTTTGCAGGTTATACTGCAACAACTCCTGAATCCGCAGGTCGTCTTCGACCACCAGGATTTTTTCGTCACGCATGACCGTTTGCCGAATGGAAGGTCATTGCCCGTCGCCGGCAGCAGCATCCCGCAACTCGAAGACGGCCTCGATCTCCACGGCGGCATTGAGAGGCAGGGCGTTCGTGCCGCAAGCCGTGCGGGCACCGACGCCGTTTTGCTCGCCGAAGACCGCGGCCAGCAGTTCGCTACAGGCATTGATGATCCGCGGCTGCCCGGTGAACCCCGGCGCGGACTGCACCAAACCGGTGAGTTTGACGACGCGGCGGATGCGGTCCAGACCTCCCAATGCCGCCCGGACCGAGGCCAAGATTCCCAGGCCGGCCGCCAGCGCCGCCCGGCGTCCCTCCTCCTCGCTCAGATCCCCGCCCAACGTCCCCTGAATGAGCCGCCCCTGCTCGTCGATCGGCAGGTGACCCGAAGTAAAAAGCAAGCCTCCGACCGCAACTACGGGCCGGTACAGCCCTTTCGGCTCGGGAGCGGGCGGCATGACCTGGTTGACGGTTTTGAGGTATTCGTGCAGCCGTTCCTCGGGCGTCATGGAGATTCGGCTCCCAATGGGGGACTCAAGGAAATCGGGCGTTTCGATGCGGACGAGCGGTCGGATTCGCCCCCTTACCGCGCCCCGGCTGACCGTACCGCCGATCCGCGTCATTCAATCAATTTGGTAACCGGTTGTTCCACAATGCCGGTTGCCCCCGCCGCCTTCAGCCGTGGAATCACGCACCGCACGAACGATTCATCGCAGATCGTGATGACGGCCACCCAATCGGGGTCGGCCAGGTCGGCGACGGTGGGCTTCTGCAAAGCCGGCAAGAAACCCAGCACCTCTTCCAGCCTCGCCCGCGGCACGTTCATCATCAAGCTGACCTTGCCTTCGGCCGCCATGGCCCCCCGCAGCATCAGGACGATATCTTCCATCTTGCCGCGTTTCCAGGGGTCTTGCCAGGCCTGCTTGTTGGCGATGAATCGGGTTGTGCTCACCAGCACCTCGTCCACGATGCGGAGGTTGTTGGCCCGAAGCGAACTGCCGGTCTCCGTGACTTCGACGATGGCGTCGGCCAATTTGGGCGGCTTGACCTCGGTGGCTCCCCAACTGAACTCCACTTTGGCGTTCACGCCGTGCCGCGCGAGGTAGCGCTGCGTGATGCCGACCGCCTCGGTGGCGATCCGCTTGCCTTCCAAGTCCTTGACCGTGCGGACGGGCGAATCTTCCGGCACGCAGAGGACCCAGCGGACGGGGCGCCGGCTCACCTTGGAAAAGACCAGCTCGGCCGCCTCCACCACATCAGCGCCCGTCTCCACAACCCAATCGTAGCCGGTCAGGCCGGCGTCCAAGGCCCCGTCTTCGACGTAGCGGGCCATTTCCTGGGCGCGGATCAAAACGCACTCGATCTCCTCGTCGTCGATGTACGGATAGTAGCTTCGCGACGTGTAGGTAATCTTGTAACCGGCCCGACGAAACAAATCCGCCGTGGCCTCTTGAAGGCTTCCGGCAGGTAAACCCAATCGTAACACTGATTGCGCCATAAGAACCCATCTCGTAAACGTCAGGAACCACCTCGAGTTTAGACCCTTATCTCACAACCGCTGCTTCGACGCCGCTCGACGAAACCGATCGACGGCGAGCCGCCCGATTTCGGGCCGCATGCGGCGGGAGATTCAACCGCTTTTCTTGCCGTACACCTGGGCGGGGTCGAAGAGCGGCGTTCCCACCACCTCCAGACCTTCCTTCGTGACCCGGCGGTAAAAGCATGAGCGATGGCCGGTGTGGCAGGCCGCGCCGCCCACCTGCTCCACCTTCAGCAGGATGGCGTCGCCGTCGCAGTCGATGCGAACCTCGCGGACGAGCTGGACGTTGCCGCTTTCCTCGCCTTTCCGCCACAATCGGTTGCGGCTGCGGCTGAAATAGACGGCCCGGCCGGTCGCCAACGTCTCCGCGTAGCTTTCGGCGTTCATGAAGGCCAACATCAGCACTTCGCCGGTTTCCGCGTCTTGAGCAATGGCGGGCAGAATACCGCCGGCTTTATTGAAATCCGGCACGTCGCCGGCCGAGGGCGCGGCGTTTTTCGATGCCGTCGGGCGCGATGTCGGATCAGTCATCACGGCTCCTTGCTTGCTTTCCAGTTTCTGTGAATGTCCCAAAGCGGTTGGCAGGTGTCTCAAGACAACGGCGAACGGGGCTCGGTTCGCTTCGCTCGATCGCACGACGTCCGCCTTGCCGCCCGGCGGATCACCGCCGAAACCGGCAAAAGGCCGGCGAAGAAATTACTATTTTATCCACCCTCCCCGCCGGAGTCGATGAAGCCCGCCCGCATCGTCGACGTCGGACCGGCCCACTCGGCGGCTCACGCGAGCGCTCGGCCGGGCTCCGCGGGACGGCCGGGATCCTTCGCGCGGCTATTCGTCATACCCCATCACGCGTGAGGGCGGGCGCCGGGTTCGGCGCGGCTCGGGGGCGAAAAGCAGCAGGCCCGCCGATAGCACGATCACCGCCGACGCCGACCAGCAAACCGGCTCGAAACCGATTCGGTCGATCACCCAGCCGACCAGCGGGGAGGCCGCTAGCGGCAGCGTGTAGCCCATCTGAACGATCGCGGTGGCTTGCGAGTATTCCTCCGGGGTGACCAACTCCAGGACGAAGTTGGCGGCCACTCGCGGGACCAAGGTCGTCAATCCCAGGGTGATGAACGTTACCCAAAACACGTTGGTCGCCCAGCCTTCCGGTAACAGGGGTAGGATACCGGCCCAAAACGGCGACAAGGTGGAGAACAAAATCAGTCCGAGCAAGGTCGCGCGATTGCCGCGGCGATCGGCCAACCGGCCCACTAGCAAGCTGAACAGCCCCACGCTGATGCTTTGCGTGATGATCCAGCCGCCGCGCTGGGCGTTTCCCAGGTGCAGGTGGTCCCGCGCAAAGGCCTGGTAATGGGGGATCAGACTGAGAGCGATGCTGTAGGCCAACGCTGAAGCGAAGAGCCACCGCACCGCGCCGTAACGCCGTAGCAGCCCCAATGCGCCGCCCGGCTGAGGCACGGGGGAAGCATTCGCTCCCTGATTCCGGCCCGCCGGCAGAGTGAAACAGATCAGGCTCGACAGCCACAAAAACAAGGCCCCCGCGAAAAACACCTCGTCGTAACGCGGATCGGGGATGTCGAGACGCCCGGGGAGCAGCCAAATCGCCATCATGACGGCGGGCACCGTGCCCCAGAACGTGGACAGGCTGAGCAAGCGGCCGCGGCGCTCGGCGGCCACAAGCCTGCCTTGCACTACCCCGAACGCCAATTGATAAATGCCGTAGAGGCATGAGAACACGAAGTACGCCCCAAGAAAGGCGACCGCGGCGCCGTCCGGCATGCTCTTTCCCAGCAGCGCCAAGGCCGAGAAAAAGAGCATCGGTCCGACTAAGACCAGCGTGGTGACGCCCAGCAGCAAGGGGGCGTGGCGAGAGCGCTCGACTCGATGCGCAAAGAGCAATGGGAAAGCTCCCTGCCCGACGCGGCTCAGGATGGGCAAGAAGCCTCGCAACCATCCCGCCCCCGGCCCCGCCAAATAGTCCAGGAAACCGGGGATGACGACGCTTTCGGTCTTGAACAGCCACCCTATCCGAAACAGGATCTGATGGATCGCCAAGAGCGTCAGATTGCGTGGCGAACCGCAGGGAGGCGGAACGTCAGGTGCGATCGCGGCGCGGCGGGATGGGGTTTCTGGTCGCGCATCCATGCTGCTATTCTAACGCCCCCATCCGCGGACTGCCGCCCTCGATGGATGGACCTGTTCCCGGCTAGTCTCCGCGCTGCCGTCGCTTTTCCAAAAGCAATTCCAAATAGCTGCGGCGTTCCGAGTTCTTCAGCCCCAGGTGCGCCGCCAATTCCTCCAACTTGGCCCGGGCGGCGGGCACGCCTTCCTCCTCAACCAAGGTCTCCAGTTCCACGAACCGCCCCACTTCCTCGACATGGTCGAGCGAGATTTCCACCGGCAATTCGCGCCATTTGATCCACAGCTTGCGGCGCAGCTTTTTGACCTCGGCCACCGGCCGGAAGCCCAGTGCCGACAGCAGTTCGGCCCATTCGTCGAACATCCGCAGGCCGGGCGGAAGCGACAAGTCGATTTCCCGCCGCGTCTTGCTGGTCGTGTCGATCTTCGGCCCTTTGTAGGTCAACGAACAGCGCTGCCCGACGCGGCGCATGCGGAGGGCCTCGTCGGTCTGCGAGAAATCGCGGGAGGGGTGGGCGAAGTAAACGTCGAACTCCTCCCGCACCATCGTGCGTTCCGGTTCCAGGGCCTCGATCCGGGACTCCAAGTCCTCGGCGTCGATGACCGGGTATTTCAATTCCACTTCATACGGCACGATCCAGGTCCTCGCGTGGTGCTCATCGGGTTGCGACGGAATCGGCCGCCGCGTAACGGAACTCCAAAACCGCGTCGAACATGGCCTCGATATTCCGCGGCGGCACGTCGGCCAGAATGTTGTGAACCTGCTGAAAGACGAATCCTCCGCCCGGCGCGAGAATCGCCAATTGACTCAGGACGTGCTCGCGGATCTCTTCGGGCGAGCCGAACGTGAGCGCGCGGTGCGTATCGCATCCCCCGCCCCAAAACGTGATCCGCGAACCGAAGTCGCGTTTCAAGCCGGCCGGATCCATCCCTTTGCAGGAGATCTGCACGGGATTGATGGCGTCCAACCCGGCGTCGATCAGGTCGTCGAGCAGTTCCCGCACGCCCCCGCAGCAGTGCAGCATTACCTTGACGGGCGCCAGCTCCTTGGCCCGGCGCCACATTGCCGCGTGTCGCGGTTTGAACAGCCGCCGATACATGCGGGGAGAAATCTGCGGGCCGCTCTGCATGCCCAAGTCGTCGCCGAAGAGGATGATGTCGATATACGGCCCCACCGCCCCCAGGAAAAGCTCGAGGTTCTTGAGGTGGCTTTCGGTGAGATTGTCGAGCACGCGTTCGGCGCGATCGGGATCGCCCGCCAACAGCATGTAGAAATTGTCGTTGCGGTAGAGGAATTGGCCGCACTCCAAAAGATTGCCGCCGAACAGACCGATCACGGCCCGGTCGGTGGTTTCCCGCAGCCGCCGCGCGCCTTCGGCCAGCCGCCGCATGCCGTCCGGCCCGGAAACGAGCGGTCCCGGCGGCGAGGCGATGCCGCACCAGATGGTATCTTGAAGGGCCTCGGCGGCGTGATCCGGGTCATCGCGCTCCAAAAAGGGCCAGTAGCACTGCTCGAAGTAGAGGGCCCCGTCGGGCATCCGCCCCAAGACTTTGCCGGTAGGCCCGCGAAGCAGCCATTCGCCGTTGCCTCGCTCGGGGGCGGCCCAGCGCGGCATCCGGCAAGGTGTGCCGTCGGGAAGAATCCAATCCACCCAGTGTTCGTCTTCCAAGGCGAAAGCCCGGCCCAACTCGATCGTATCGACCTGGAAGCGATCCAGAACGTCGTTATCGATGACGGCCAATTGCTGGATCGGGTCGTAGACACGAATCGGCCGCTCGGGAAGGCCCAAATATCGCCGCAACTTGGCGTAGGCCACGGCCGCGATCCCCGAGGAGCGATGGCCGCCGAAATCGATCGGCACCCGATCGGCCTGTCGGTGTTCCAATGCAGCCAGGACGCGTTCCCGACCCGTCATGATATGCACGCTCCCTTCGCCGCCGGCGTCCCCGTACCGCAGCCGCGCGGATGGTCAACCCTCCGCCGGATGGGAGACGCCCTGACCCCATTCTACTCGAGAAACGTGCCGAACCAAAACCCGCGAAAAGCGCGCCGGCTCGTAACGGATGTTTACCCGCCGGCACCGTTTCCGCAAGAGCCGACGTTATCCGGTTATTCTAACTCGGGCCGCCATTCCAGCTCGGGATTCCGGCCGAGGCTCGCGCAAGCGCACCCCTCGCGGCCTCGTTGGGAATCGCCTCGATGCGTGCCGTCGGCGGAGCCGTTGCCGCAGGATGTCCGCGATGTCTTTGCCGCGCCAGCCGTCAGAACTTGATCTTACAATCCGGGAGGGCCTCGCGGAGCTTGGAGACGCCGGCTTGCGTGAGGCCGGTCTTGCCCACGCTTAGCTCGGCCAAACCGGTCAATTGAGCGAGTTGCTCCACGGCCGCATCGGTGACGCCGCCGCACTCATCGAGGGCGAGCGTCCGCAAGTTTTTCAAGCCGGTGAGATGAGCCAAACCTGCATCCGTGACCGGGGTTCCAACCAGATTCAAGGTGCTAAGATTGCTCAGCTTGGCGAGATGTGCAAGCCCGGCGTCCGTGATCTTCGTATGCCACAGGTCGAGACTTTGCAAGTTGCTGAAACGGGAAACGGCCTCGGCGGCAACGTCGTCCGCCCCCGTCTCGGCCAAGTCGAGCTCGATCAACTCGGGTAAATCCAGCTCTTTCAGGCCGTTGGCATTGATGAACAGGCCGCGGAGGAACAGCCGACGCAACTTGGTCAAGGGCTTGAGCTTCGGCAAACCGGCGTCCGTAACTCCGTAGCTCCGCATCAGATTCAGGCTGGTCAGCCCCGTCAGCTTGGCGATTTCGTCCAGCCCCAGGTCGGAAATGCCGGAGTCCTCCAGTGTCAGGTCCTGGAGGTTGGTCAGCGTGCTGAGCAGCGCCATCCCGACGTCGGTCACCGAGGCCTGATTGCGGAGCTTGACCGCCCGCAGTTCCTTGAGGTCCTTCAAAGACTCCAATCCCCGATCGGTAATCAGGACACAGCCGCGGAGATCCAATGCCCGCAACTTTTTCAATTTGCCGATATACGGCATGGCGTTGTCGGTGAAGTTGTTGTAGAGCAGGATCAGCTCCGTCAAATCCGGCAGTTTTTCCGTAAACGCCAGGGCGTCATCGGTGAGGTTGGTACTACGGCGGAGGTTAAGCGAGCGGAGGTTTTTCAGTTCGCCCAGCACCTGGGCTCCATCGTTGGTGATGCTGGTGTTTTCCAGGGTCAGCTTGACCAAGCGAGGCAACTTGGGCAGTTCCCGCACTCCGGCATCCGTGATCTCCGCTCCCCAGAGAATCAGCTCCTCGATGGTGGGCACCTGAGCCAATAGCGCGACGTCCTCGTCGCGCGTTTGCCGGCCGTAGAGATCGACCGCCTTCAGGATCTTGCCTTCTCCTTCCAGCCGGACTTTGCCTCCGCGCTGTTCCACACGGGCGACGACTTCCGCGAGCAGGGCGGGATCCACGCTCTGGGTCTGCGGCGCGTCCGGCCTTTCCCCCGGCACGGCCGCGGCGGCGCCTTGGTCGCCGGCCGCGGGCTGCTCGGCCGGTGGTTGCGGTTTGGGGCAACCGACGAGGAAGGCGAGTGCGATCGCAACGAACATCCAACAGACTGGAAAACGTAGTTGCATCGAGGCCGGCTCCCGAACTGATAGGTGGGTAAAGCGCTGCTCACCCCGTTCGCCGCGGAATTGCTGAGTCGATCGGCGACAGGGCGCAAAACGATTCGCGGCCGGCACTGGTTCGAATGCCCCCGGCCCGGCAATCACGGCCCGCCCTTCGGAGATCTTTTCAGACCCCGGCATTCCAATGCCGCGCATTACCTTACGGTACAACAATCACCGCGGAACCGCAAACGGGGGGACGCGTCGCGCCGCGACGCTGCGTGCCTCGGGCAAGGCGGAGATCGAGGGGAGAGCATGCCCCCGAAGAATGAATTCGCGGCGATTCCACTGCCGACTTACGCCCGCGAGTCACGGCCGGGAGGGGCGGTTCCATCGGCGGCGCATGGTGTCGGCGGCTCACGGCCGAGCGATGGCAACGTCGCTACCTGCGGATCAGGACGACCGCTCCGGCGACGCCGACAAGAACGAGAAACCCCACAATCAGCGCTGCTTGAATCGCAAGAATCGACATTCCACTCCGGCCGTCGCCGCCTCGTTGGAGCACTCACGGATCGGCCCGACGCGATACGGGCCGCACTCAGAAATTGTCGGCACAAACCGTGCCCACGATGCGGCTGCTTGGGCGCGGCGCTCACGCCGACCCAAAGCGTAAAGTCGCAGGGAAGACTTTGCGGCGGAGAGAAAGCTTGCGGCCTCAGCCGGTGAATCGCCGCACGAGCAGCGAGATGTTCTGGCCGCCGAAACCGAAGCTGTTGTTCAAGGCCGTGTCGCAACGGGACTCCCGGGCCGTGTTGGGGACGTAGTCCAAGTCGCAGTCGGGGTCCGGGGTCTCGTAGTTGATCGTGGGCGGCAGCACGTTGTCGCGAATGGCCAGCAGGCAAACGATCAACTCCGTGGCCCCCGCCGCCGCGATCAAGTGCCCCATCATGCTTTTGGTGCTGGAGACCGGCAACTTGTACGCATAGTCGCCGAAGACTTGCTTGATGGCGAGGGTTTCGACCTTGTCGTTGACGACGGTGCTGGTACCGTGGGCGTTGACGTAATGGACGTCCTCGCGAGCGATGCCCGCGTCCTCCAACGCCATCTGCATGCAGCGGATCGCCCCGCGCCCCTCGGGATGGGCATCCGTGATGCGGTAGGCGTCGGCGGTGGTGCCGTAGCCGATGATTTCACCGTGGATGCGAGCGCCGCGACGCCGCGCGTGCTCCAGCTCTTCCAAGACCAGCATGGCCGCCCCTTCGCCCAGCACGAAGCCGTCCC
The DNA here is from genome assembly GCF_055386265.1 of Thermogutta hypogea. Taxonomy (NCBI): domain Bacteria; kingdom Pseudomonadati; phylum Planctomycetota; class Planctomycetia; order Pirellulales; family Thermoguttaceae; genus Thermogutta; species Thermogutta hypogea. Next base: position 4,426,544 of record NZ_AP042425.1, on the reverse strand, counting down.
GGTTGAGGTCGAACGGTCGCGACGCCTTTTGCGGCGGATCATTCTGCGTGCTCAGCGCCGTCAGGAGGTTGAAACCCGTCACGCCGAAGGGGTGAATCATGGTGTGCGTTCCGCCCGAAAGCATGACGTCGGCTTCTCCGCGGCGTATGATCTCGGTGGCTTCGCCCACCGCTTGGCTGCTGGCGGCACAGGCCGTCAGGCAGTTGATATTGGGTCCCTGGGCATTGAACAGGGCGGCCAGATGAGCCGCCGGCATGTTGGGCTCCTGCTCCAGCTCCTCGATCGGATTGAGAATCTCCAGCCCCTTCTGCACGAACTTGACCACGTCGAGGCCGTCGTCGGTGAGGGCCGCGACCATCATTTGCGTGAAACGGTCGAAGTCCTGCTGCCCCTCGCCGCTACCGGTGTACACGCCGAAGCGCGTGGGATCGATCTTGGAATCGTCCAAGCCGGCGTCCCACCAGGCCTTTTTCGCGGCGCCCACCGCAAACTGCGTGTGCCGGCCGCGGAATCGCCAATCCTCGGGGTGTTCACCTACCGAGGAGATGTCCCAGTTCTTGACCTCCGCCGAGATCTTGGTGGGGAAATTGCTCGCATCGAAAAGGGTGGTATAGTCGATCCCCGATTCGCCGTTGAGCAATCTGCGCCAGACGGTCTCCACGTCATCTCCCAGCGGAGTGACGAAACCCATGCCGGTAACAACAACGCGGCGTCTCATACCGATGAACTCCCATTACGCTTCAGGCAGTCGGCCCACGGCCGCCCCGGTCCGCTTCCACGGCCCGGACTGCGCGGCCGCCAAGGTCGCAGCGAAGGCGGACTTCGCCGGGTCGGTCCGCCGCGCGCCCGTTCGGCGCGATGCTCGGAAGGGCTTCACGCATCCTCATCCGGTTCTCGCAGCGGCGAGCCGTCCGCGTCCACACCCACCTCGTAAGCACGCAAAATCCGCATCATGTGCGTCAGCGTACCGGCTTCGAACAACTCTCGGCCGCCCACGTCGGAACGGAGATGGGCGAACACCAATTCCAGCTCGGCTTGCAGGACGTCGCCCTTGTGGCTGGTGGCGGTGACGGCCGCTCCGTGCGGATGGATGCTGTCCACGATCGCCGTGTAGATCAGCGTGTCGCCCGGCACCGCCTCGCAGTGAAACACCGCCCGCTGAACCTTGGCCAACACGACTTTTTCCCGAAACCCGTTATATTGCCCGACCAGCAGCCCGCCGGTCTGGGCCACCCCCTCGATGACCAGGATGTTGGGCATGACCGGATAGCCGGGAAAATGGTCGTGCAGGTGCTCCTCCGCCAGCGAGATGTTTTTCACGGCCTTCGCCATGCGCCCGCTCTCAAAGGCGATGAAACGATCGATCCAGTACCAACGCATGGCCGACCTCGATGATCTCTTGCGGAGGGAAGGGCTGCACGGGAAGACGCGGTTGGACCTCAACCGCAAAGCGCGATGCCGTCAGGCGGCCTGCTTCAGCTTGCTCTCCACGAAACGGCACATATCCGCCACCGTCAACAGGTTCGCGAAATCCTGCACCAACGGGTTCTGCGCGAATTGATCCAGCTCGGCGAACGGCATCCGCTTCCGCAACTCGGCCAAACCCGCCTCCGTGAATTTTCCGTCCTTCACGTAGTCCGGATTCGTCATGATATCTTCCGGGAACAATTCGCCGCGGGGAATCTTGATGTTAAAAGTCTTTTCGAGCTTGAAAACGATATCCAAAAAGTCGATCGATTCTGCACCCAAATCCCCCACCAAAGTGGATTCCGGCTTGACCTCATCTTCATCCACGGCCAAGGCATCCACCAAAACTTCGCGAACCTTTTCGAAAATCTCCTCCTTACTGGGGGTCATCATAGTGTTCTCCCTTGCGAATCCAGAAACCAAAAAGCTCCGTTCATGACTCAGTTCTGTGGAGGCTTGCCCGATGTGCCTGCTGCGGGTCTCGGAAAGGTGCGGGACCGGCGGGATGAAAACAACCTCGCCCGCGGCTCAAATGCCTCTATTGGCGTCGGGGCGCCCGTCAACCATGCGGCTGCCGGAATTGTCCGCCGGGGATCATCGGCAATAAGCCGTCAATTTCCCTATCCTAGCAACAGCGGCCTTGAATTTCGACGGGTCCCGGCCTCCTCCCCAAATCGGTGTCCGTCAATACCCTCCCAGGCTCAATCCGCCATCCACGCGAATGACTTGGCCGGTAATGTACGCTGCGGCATCGCTCGCCAAAAACGTAACGACTTTGGCAACCTCTTCCGGCGTACCGATCCTCCGCAGGGGAATCAGGTCCTTGATTTTGTCGCCGACCAATCCCCGGACGGCCGCGCTCATGTCGGTGTCGATCATCCCCGGGGCCACGGCATTGACGCGCACGCGACGCGGGGCCATTTCCTTGGCCATGGCCCGGGTTAAGCCGTTGATGCCGCCTTTGCTGGCCGCGTAATTCACCTGCCCGCGGGACGAAAACTCGGCCGCCGTGCTGGAGAGGTTGACGATACTGCCCGCTCGCTGCGAAATCATCTGTTGCGCCACCGCCCGGCAAAAGTTGAACGTGCCGGTCAGGTTTGTGGCGATGACTTCGGCCCATTGCTCGGGCGTCATCGTCCCCAGCAGGCCGTCGCGGACGATGCCCGCCGAATTGACCAAGACGTTGATCCGCGCTCGCTCGGCCAAGATGCCGTCCACGATTTGCTGTGCCCGCTCGAAATCTCGCACATCGGCTTGGACGGGATGGGTCTTGCCGCCCTGTTCGGCGGCTTCGGCGGCCAGTTTTTCGGCAGCGTCTCGGCTGCTTTGATACACGAACCAGACCTCGGCGCCGTTTCGGGCGAGGTCCAGAACGCACGCCCGACCGATTCCGCGACTGCCGCCCGTCACAATGGCGATTTTCCCTTGGACCACGTGAGCCTTTCCTCGTTTCTGAACTTTCTCTTTCGGCGTAATCGGCGTTACCGCTGCCGCCCCACGTCCTCCTAAAGGACTTTTCCATATCGGAGCAAAGGCCGCGACGAATTCACCGGGCCGGGCGTCCCTGCCCTGAAGGACGGTTGCATCATCCGGCTTCTCCTCGCCCTCGTTTTCGATGCACGATCAGCCCTCGTTCCGCAAGGAACTCGCCGCGGCACCCGAGAGACCGGTGTGGACGCTCTCGGCCCCTGCCGGAGTCGAGGTTGGAGCACCACTGCTCTTTCTCGCCGGGATGGGCCATAGGATGTTGAACAACTGGCGCATGTCCTTGACCACGGAGCGATCGACTCGGGCAAGTTCAGGGTCTCTATCCGCCAGGTTATACCGCTCCAGGTAGATTTTTCCGCTGACGGTGAGGCGATCTTCCATTCGGCCTTCGGCCTTGCATTCCGTGTATCTGTCGTCCTGGGAGACGATTTCGGCCGTCAGATAGAGCAATTGCCCCGGCTCCACGAACTGGCCGTAGCGAATCCGCTTGGCCTCCTTTAAAACCACAATGCTGTGGGCAAAATCCTCCGATGCGCGAATCAGCCACGCCGCAGATTCCGTGAGCGCTTCCAACATAAGGACTCCCGGCAAGACCGGAAATTTGGGGAAATGGTCGCCGAGATATTCCTCAGCCAGCGACAGCGCCTTCACCGCCCGGATTCGGCGTCCCGGCTCCAATTCCAAAATCCGATCAATCAGGCTGAACCGCATGGATTCGCTCGATGGATAAAATAGGCAATCTAAGCACAGACGAGAAACTCAGACCCCTGAGTATAAAGTCTTTCGCCAATTCGTACAACGCCGACTAGGAGCGACTCTTTGGGTTACCGGGGTTGTTTGGAGTCGCTTGGCGTATCGGGCCTCGCGGGCGTATCGGCCCTCGCGTTGTCAGGCGGGAAATGCGAGGGAGCGTCCCGGCAAGCCAATTCTCGCCGCGAAAGTCTCGCCGTTGTCCTCTGATCAGCCGGCCGCCGGATTGCCGTGTTCCTGTTCCCGAAGGTATTCTGCCAGAGCCTCCCTCCAATGGGGCAGGGGCGGGGCGTCCGAAAACCGGTGGTACTTCGAGGTATCCAGCACGCTGAAAGCCGGTCGCGGGGCCTTGGCACCGTATTCCGCCATGGTAATCGGCTGAATGTCCGCGTCGAGACCCAACAGCCGGAATATCTCGCAAGCGAAGCGGTACCAAGTCGTCGCCCCACCGTTGACTACATGGAATGTGCCGTACATTCCGCTCCGCAAGAGGTAAATGACGGCCCCGGCCACGTGCGGGACGTAGCTGGGTGTGCACCATTGGTCGTCCACCACGCGGAGCGGCCTCCCCTGCTTTCCCAAGCGGATCATGGTCTCCACGAAGTTGCCCGGTGAATTCGGCCCCAGCCGCCCATACAAACCGCACGTCCGCACAATGTAGTGCTTTTGCCAGGCCAAGGCCCGCAGCTCGCCCTCGTATTTCGACCGAGCATACACTCCCTGGGGGCAAACGGGGTCTTCCTCGCGGTGCGGCTCGGCGTCCGGCCTGCTTGCGCCGAAGACATAATCGGTACTGATATAGACGAGCGGACAATCCAATCGCTGGGCCGCTTCCGTCAAAACACCGGTGCCCTCGGCGTTGACGGCGAAGCAGCGGTCCGGTTCCTCCTCCGCCCGATCCACGGCCGTGTACGCCGCCGCGTGGATGATCGCCTCGGGTCGCAGCGCCGACAGCCGGTCGCGGACCTGCGCGGGGTCGGTCAAGTCGAAGTCGGGCAGGTCCAGCCCTACGGCGGCATCGCCCAAGCGGCGACAGATTTCCCCCCCTAATTGTCCGTTACTTCCCGTCACCACAATCATCGCCGCGTCTCGCCGTGTGTCTGCCGGGCAACTCGAGGCCGGCTGCACCGGACAGCCGTCGCTCATGGTGCCGCCCCATCGCCAAGCTGCCGTATCACAACGCTTCCCCGAACCGTCCACAGACTCAATCTTGGTTCAGCGCCGCCGCCGCTGCAACCCGGCAGCCAAGAACGGTGTACAGTGTCCGGCGTCGTCATCCCATGCCGCGCCGCGAACCGCCGGTGTCGGTCCGCGGCGGTGATCCCTCCATCGGGCTTGGCCGGGGCGGGCGGATCGCGAATAATGGTTGACTTCGGCCGTGGCGGGCCGAGCATTCGACCCGAGCCGACCCCATCCAGGGATGACGACGGCCGTCCGCCGTCATCCCGTCCGCGGAGGCACGGCAGCCGACTGTCATGTCACCGATACTATTGCCTTTCATCTCAAACCTCGGAGGATCGGCACGTTATGGTAGCCGAAAGACTCTTCCCGACCTTGAGTCCGCTCGCGTGCGTTATGGGAATTGGGGCCGGGGCATCGGGGAAATGCCGAACCGGTGCCGTCTCGCCAAGGCTTCGCGCGACGGCGGTGGCGACCGCGGTGCTCGTCACGTTCGGCGGCCTTGCGGCCGCGGCAGAAAATCCCGTCGCATCCCAAACTGCGGCGCCGACGGATTGGCGGCCGGGAGACGTCTGGACCGTCTCCCAATCCGCACACGGCGGGAGCTTCGCCTGCGAGATCGTCTCCGTCACGGAAAAGGAGAATTGCCGAGTGGTTCGCCTTCGGTACCCCTCGCCCGTGGTCACCGAGTTGCCGCAGAACAACGTCATCCCCGTGGAGTATTACCTCCCGTTGAATCTGCGTCCGGAGGATGGACCGCGACCGGCCGTCATTTGCCTGCACATCTTGGACGGCAGCTTGGAATTGGTGCGGATCCTATCGGCCGTGTTGGCTTCGCGCGGCATCCCGGCCATGGTCTTCCAGTTGCCCTACTACGGGGATCGCGGCGGTCCTAACGGGCCCCACGACATTCTGGCACGTCCCGAGCGATTTACCGCGGTCCTCGATCAAACCATGGAGGAGGTCCGCCGGGCCGTCGATTTCTTGGCCTCCCGACCCGAGGTCCGCGCCGATCGCATCGGCGTGGCGGGCATCAGCTTGGGTGGTATCATCGCCGCGTCGGCCGCCGAGCGAGAACCGCGACTGTACCGAGCAGCGTTGATCCTGGCGGGCGGAGATTTGCCGGGCATCCTCGCCACTGCCCGCGAGGCCGAAGACCTCCGGCGATTTCTGATGGCTTTGCCGGAAGAGCAACGGGCGGCCGTGCTGGAGGCCTTCCGCCAAGCTGATCCGCTTTACCGCGCCGATGCCCTTCGCGAGCGCGCTCAGGCGGGATACGTCCTCATGATCAATGCCGCGGAGGATGAAGTGATTCCGAAATCGTCCACCGAAAAGCTGGCTCAAGCCCTGGGCATCGAGGACCGCATCGTTTGGCTGGAGGGAATGGGGCATTACACTTCGCTGGGCGCGTTGCCGCAGATTTTGGACACCACGGCGGCCTTCTTCGCCCGCGATTTGCCCCCCGACTCGGCAATCTCGCCCGCTCCGACGACGGGTGGTTTAACGCCCGCCGCCTTGCTCTCGGCAACCCTGCGGGAGTGGACGCGGTTCTACTTGCAGGAGCCTTCGCCGGGGCGATGCCACATCGTGCGAGCCTCGGCCGACGTGCAATCGGGACAATCCCAGCAGGGCGGCGAACTCATGCTCATCCGCGGAAGCGGCTATCGCTTTCGCTTGGCCGGCAAGGTGCCGCAGTTGGGCGGCTTCACCATCGGACAGGGCGAATTCCCCTGGATGACGTCGGTCTCCGCGCGGACGTTCGCCGGTCGCGAGGGACTGGACGCCGTGCGTTCTCCCCTGTCGTACGTGCGGTCGGAGTATCTCCAACGACTGCGGTTCGCGGTCATGGCGGTGGCCGGGACGGCGGCTTCGCCGGCTGCGCTGGAGTCGCTGGTGGAAATTCGCGAATCACCGGCTGAAGACGGCCGGCGCACGCTGGTCGTCACGCCCTTACGCGAACAACAGCCCGCGGTGCGCTTGGTCTATGCGACAGGCGCCCAAGTCCCCGAGGAAATCACCGTGGAAGCCGAGGGCGTGACCGTGCGGGTACGCTTCCAAAGCTGGCAGACGGAGGCCCCGGCCTCGCAGGAATTGTTCGCTCCCCCGGCCCAAGCGGAGACGCAGGACGTCGCCGCCGACGACGTCTATCGTATGTTCGGTGCGGTGATCAACTTCGCTTTGGAAAGCTTGCGCTGAACGGCGCCGGCCGCTCCGCTGCCTCGTCTCGGCGGCGCGGCTCGCATTAACAAATCCCAAACAAATCGGTCCATCGAGGATGTCTCCATGATTCACGACTTGGACGGTCGGTCGGCACAGCCATCGTTTCACCCCGCCCGGCGCGGGCTTCGGATCATCGCACCGTTGCTGCTCGCGTGGGGGATGGTGACGGGCGTCTGGGTTCGTGCGGCGGCCGCCGAATCCGCGATCGCCCCCTTGTCCGCCGAAGGCTATCGCGTCGTCGCCGTCGATCCCGAGGGGCACGGCGTATTGCTGCATTATCAGGGCAAGCAGATAGTCATTGTGGACGGCAATCCGCGGGAAATGGGGACGGCCCACGGACGACTCTTGGCGGGTCAAGTCCGCTATTTGGTGGAGCGCGTGGTGTATGGAGTAGGCGCGGCCGACTCCTTGGCCGGCGGCGCCTGGTTCCTGGATACCATGGCCCAAATCGAGAAGCGCACCGCTCCGCACGTTCCCGCCCGATACATCGAGGAAATCGACGCGCTTTCTCTGGCCGCCGGAGTCTCGATCCGCGACGGCCGCTACGCCAATTTCTTTCCCGAACGTTTTCATTGCAGCGGCGTGGCGGTGCGCGGTAGTGCCAGCGCCGACGGATCGGTCGTCCATGCCCGCGTGCTCGATTACATGCGCGACATCCACCTGCAAACCTGCGCGGCCGTACAAGTCTTCTTGCCCGAGGATCGCCACGCCTGGATGAGCCTCGGCTACGCCGGCTTCGTGGGCACCGTTACCGCCATGAACGAAAAGGGGCTGGCAGTGGGCGAGATGGGCGGACGCGGCGAAGGAGATTGGGACGGCATGCCCATGAGCTTGCTGCTCCGCGAGATCATGGAGCGGGCGGCCACCGTGGAAGAGGCCCTCGAAATTCTCCGAAGTACGCCCCGCACTTGCGAGTACTACTACGTCTTCAGCGATCGCGAGCGAAACTTGGCGGCCGTCCGGGCCGTGCCCGACGAGCTGCTCGTCCTCCGGCCGGGCGAGCAACACCCCCTTTTACCGCCGGTTCCCCAGGACACCGTATTCATCTCGGCTGATCGGCGAGCCGAGGTCCTGAGCGAACGCCTGCATCAGCAGTTCGGCCGCATCGACCCCGCTGCCATGATCGAGATCATCAAGCGGCCCGTGGCCATGAGTTCCAACCTGCACAACGCCGTTATGCAGCCGGAAAAGCTCGATATGTGGGTGGCGGACGCCGGGCGATCGACGCCCGCCTGCGATGAACCGTACGTGCGGGTCAATCTGGGCCGGCTGCTCGAGTTCTATCGGCGATGGAAGTCCCAGCCCGCCGCGCAGTGAACTCTCCCTCGCATCCACCGCCGGTTTGTGCCGACGGCCTAGGTTACGCCTCCGTAGCGCCGGCGCGATCGTGCGGATCGGCGCACGAGCGTGAACCTCGGACTCGAACGTAAGCCTGGGGTGCAAGTCGCGATTCTGCGTGCAGCGTCGAAAGCGTACTCGACAAGGTTTCCCTGCCGCCGGGCGGTGCGAATCCGAAATCGACGCCCACGAGAATGAAAAAGCCTCCGGCGTCAGCCGGAGGCTGGGGGAAGCTCAGAAATTCAGGTCGGCAGCAATCGCCCCATCGGGCCGGCGGTCACCGGCGCATCGTTTTAGAAGAACCCGCCGCCGAAGCCGCCGCCGCCGAACCCGCCGCCGAAACCACCCCCGCCGAACAGTCCGCCGAAGCCCTGTCCGCCGGCACCGCCGCGGCCTTGCGCCCCTTCCCCGGTGATGAAGTTGAAGGTGTTGACCTCGGTAATCGCGGAGAAGTACGGCACCGGGTTGATGCGGACATAGCGGCGATCGGCCGAGATCACGGCCGAAGTCATCATGTAGGCTCCTTCAGGCACGACGGTAATTTGCGGGGCGTAGCCCACCGCGCCGCCGCGGACCGGCACGAAGGGCAAAATGCCGCCGGCCCCGCCCAAATTGGCCCCGTCCGTACGCGAGCCGTAATACGACGCCATGGCCGCCGGATCGACTTGAGGAGCCTGATCGGCCGGAAGCTGTTGGGCCAAGATGCGATTGCGAAGCTCGAGGTGGTTCATCACCGAGGCGGCCAACATCCGCTCGTTAAGCGGCGCTTGGAGTCGACCGTCGGCCAGCTCAAACTGAATGACGGCCTCGTCGTTCTTCATTTCGACCATTTTGGTCAGCGACTGGGCCTTGTCGGTCAGCAAGTGCGTGTGGATGGTGACCTTGACCTTGCCGCCCGCCACGTCGCCCCACACTCGGCGAATCAAGCCGCGATAGGTGCCGCTGAAGCCCCGCGGGCAGACGTAGTATTCACGGTACCCCTCGTCGCCCTTGCGCACCGAGCGACTGGATGCGTCGCCGACCAACACCCCGCCCGAGGTGGTGCGAGGATTGCGGAGCGAACATAGCGTGCCCGCCGGTTCCTCCACGATCAAATCCACGTCGGCTTCGCCGAGCCACGAGACCTCGATCACACAGTCCCGTGCGACGGCCTCATCGAGGGCGGCCTGATAACGCGCAGCTTGTTCCTCCAGCTTCTTGGCCTTCAAGTCGTCCAACGTGGCCTTGGCCGTCCGAAGGGCGTTCAGCCACACATCCTGGTGCTTCTCGGGGAACACCTGACCCAAGATTCCCACGGTGGACCACTGGATCCCCTCCAGATCCTGGAGCTTCTGTGCGACCTTCAGTCCGGCCACGTACGGTTCAGGCCATTGCGGGGCCAACGAAGCCGCCTGGCGATAAACGCTCAAGGCGCGGGCGTCCAGCCCGTGACGTTCCAACTGGATCCCCAACGCCAGGAGGTCCAGGGGTTCCACGGCGAAGTCAGCCGCGGACATCAAGACCCGCTCGATCTCCTCACTGGGCCGTCCCGCCGCTTCCATGGCCAGAGCCATGCCTTCGTACATCCACGGCTCGGGCGGATTGTGGCGCAACGAAGCGTTCAGCAACTCCAAGATTTCATCAAACTTTTGAGCCGCCAGAAGACGACGCACGGCCTCACGGATCTCGGCGGCGGGAATCGGCTGTTCCCCTTGGAAGAGGCTATCCCACACCAAACCCGCGGCGGTGTCGCTGTTTCCAGCGACGATCCGGTCAGCCGCCTGAAGAAGCGGCGAAGCTTGGGGGGCGGTCTGGGCACGCGGCCGACCGTCCGGAGTGGAAGTCAGATCATCGTTGACACTGAAGGCACGGAAGCCGTTGTTGCCGCCGTTCGGGACGTTGAACATACCGCCGCCGAACCCGCCTCCGAAGCCACCCATGCCACCAAAGCCACCCATGCCTCCCATGCCCCCGAAGCCACCCATGCCACCCATGCCTCCGTAGCCACCCATGCCACCCATGCCTCCGAAGCCACCCATGCCTCCCATCATCCCCATGCCTCCGCCCATAACGTTCGGCGGTACCACGAGGTCGGCAACGGGATAGACCTTCAAGATCAGGTCGGTATCGGCCTGCTCCGGCGTCGTAATCAACAAGACTTCGTCCTTGACGATGTAGGTAAGGTCCAGATCGCGGAGCAGCAACCGCAGGGCGGACCGCAACGAGATGCCGCGCAGACTCTTGGAGACCGGCGTGCTGCTATCCACCCCCATGGCGCTCAGGGCTTTGTTATCAAGTTGAATCTCGATTCCATGCCGATCCTTCAGGTAATCCACGACTTCCGACAGCGGCGTATCGACGAAGTCCAGCTCCGTCGAACGTCGCAGCTCCGCGGCGATCTTCCGTTCGGCCGCATTGTCGCTGGTCAACTCCATCGAGCTGTAGCGCTCCTTCCGCCGCGCGGTCAGCTCTTGCCAAACTTCGGCATCGGGATACAGTACCGGAGGTTCGTCCGGGGTGGGGACGTGGGCCTTTTCCGTTTGATATAGCGTGTCGAGCACACCCTTCTTGCGGGCCTCGCGCAGCTCCATCGCCTTCTCGAAATTGCCTTGCTGGCTGGCCATCCGCTGCGCCAGGTTCATCACAGGATTCTCCGGCGCCAGCTTGACGGCCTCCATGGCCGCCTCCACCTCGGCCAAATCGTATCGCCCCTCTTGCATCAGCGAGTCGAATCGCTGCATCAGTTGGCTCAGTTTTTGCTCTCGTGCCAACAGGCTTTCCGTCAACAGCTTCCGCTCCAAGGCTTGGGCCTCTTGCGCGGCGGCGCGACGCTGTTGCTCGTTCCACTCGATGACGCGGGCATCGGCCTGGCGGATGGCCGCGCGGACTTGATCGGCCAACTGCTCGCGGACTTCACCCGGCAAATCCGGCGTTCTCTGAACGAGATCCAAAAGCTCCTTGAGATCCTGGCGAACATCCTCGGGATTGGTCGCCATCCGTTTGCGGGCCTCATTCAATTGGACGCGGACATCCTGCGTCACGGCATCCACCAGGATCGCCCGATCCTTCAGGACTTGCGCGACCAAACCGGGAGGCGCTGCACCGGCTGCGGGTGGAACGGCCGGACCGCTCAGGGTCAAATCGGCAGGGGCCTGCGGCGCGTTGGGGGCCGCGGGGGCGGGAGCCGCCGCAGCGGGCGCCTCCGCCTCGGCCGACTCTTGCGATATCTGCGTCACCCGCGCCAAAATCTTGCGCGCGGCTTGGTTTTGCGGATCGCGGCGCACCGCTTCCTCCGCCATCCGCCGCGCCGCCTGCACGTCGTTGACTTGCAGGGCCTGCTCGGCCAATTCCGTCAGGTTGTAAGCCGCAATCTCAAATTCCTCGGCCAACTCGCGGAGCAGGGCGGTACCGGGAATCGGTGCCGCGATTCCCCCCCCGGCTCGCATCGATTCGACGAGCTGGACCAGGAAGGCGTTGTCCGGGCGAGATTCCACCGCCGGCAGATTCCAGGTCAACGACGTGTCGCCGAAACCCGCCTCGACTTCCAACGCTCCCAACTCTTTTAGCGTTCCAACAACCACGGTGTCGCGATCCGCACGGAGCGGGGGCAACGTCTTCGGGAACACTTCCCCCACCGATCCGGACCAGTTCACCGAGCTCGGCCAGGCAACCGGCGAGGCCACCGCAGCGGCCAATTCCGCAGCCGCCGACTCGGCGGTCACGCCTTCCATATCGCGGACCAAGATGCCGCCGCTATGCGTGGCGATACTCGCCATCAAGGGGGCGTCCCAACGCGGGCCGACCAGGAAGCTACTAACCGGGATACGGTCCTTTTGCAACCGGTTGCAGATCGCTCCGATGCGATCCAACGGCAGGAGATTCGCGCGGCTCAAACCGTCGCCGATGTAAACTAACGAGCGACCGAGCTGGGGGGTACCTTCAAAGGCCGACACGGCGGCATTCAAACCCGCTTCCAAATCGCAAGCGCCCAGCGGCACCCGCTGCTCGAGCTTGGCCAGGGCGGCCTCCAATTCCGGGCTTCCCGGCGCGGCGAAATCGGCCTGCATCGGCACGGCCTTCAAATCCACCGCCAAAATTCGGACCTTGTCGTTCGGCTCCAACTTGGCGAGCAGGTTTTTCAAGACCCCCAGTCCGGTCCGGCGAAAATCACCGGATTGGGAAGCCGAGGTGTTCACCAGGATGACCACGTGGTGCGAATCCGCGGGCCGGAGCACGGAGTCATCCGCTCGCAGCGAGGCGGCGAAATAGGCCGTGCCGTCCGGGGATTGAAACACCTCCAGGTTCCCCTGCGGCGCTGCGGCGTGCACCGATGCCCCAAGCGAGAGGACCATCCAGGCGAAACATGGGACCAGTAGGCTGGGACGCACTTTCGACATGATCATGCTTCTCCGACTTTAACACGCGCCTTCGGCGTTTCCCCCGGGACCTACGCGCCGAAACAGACTAGAGGCCGATGTCTTTGTTCAAAAACTAAGGGGCTATGCCCATTGTAGCTTGGACAGATTACGTTTGCCAAGCAAAAACTTTCGATCTGGATAGATGGGCATAATGGGAAAAGCCCACAGCCTCCGGATCGTTGGCCGGTTCGAGCCGCCCGACCATCGCGGCGACGCGCGGCTTGATGCCGTGCCGCTCTTTTGACGCCCGGCCGGGGCGCGAAGTTCCGCACCGCCGCTCAGGGAAATTCTTGCCGTCCGCGGAAAATCCGAAAACGACGTCTCGTCGAAGAAAAGGCGTCAAAACGGGGGGGCCGTGCTACCGATGGCCCGACAAGTCGGCCGGACGGCGCATGGCGACGAATACGGCCGCGAGACGTCTTACGGAGGAGGCGGCACGGCGGCCCGCGGAAAAGCGGGCACGGCGGTGAAAGCGATGTTCCTGCCGCCGTGCCCAATGCATCAATTGCACTACGCCGACAATCAATTGCACTACGCCGGCAATTACCGGCGGCGCTACTTCACACTCGTCGAATCCGGCTTCGCAGCCGTCCGAGGCCGGTTCAGCAGCCAAGCGACGCTATCCGCCAAGTTCCGCCGGGCGTCACTCGCGGCTCGACCGAGGAACTCGGGCAGGGAGTCCAGCGCTCGCAGCAGGGCGGGCAACACGACCTCCACTCGAACTAAATCCGCGTCGTCTCCCGCCAAGGGCGCGGCGTTCAGTTCCTTCCAACCTCGGTACCCTTCTTCATACACGAAGTAGCGATACTTTTCGGATTGGTAGTACTCGCCCTCGTAGATGTGCGAAACCTCATTCGAGTTCAAGTCGGGCGAATAGCCGGGCTTTTCGAGGTCCCAAGCGTTGTCGCCGCCGGCATCGAAGTCATCACCGCCTGCCGCGGCCGAATCCAACCGCGGGAATACCGGAAATTCCACCGTGGTCTCTTCCCGGTTTTCATCCCACTGGAAGTCTTCGCCCGGCTCCCCGTGCATCGGCGTATCCCAAACCGGTGCGGCCTCGCCGCGGTCTTCCTCTGGAATGGGGAGGGAGACGTCACCGCTCATCTCGCGCTCGTCACCCTCAAACAGTGGTTCCAGGCTCTCGTCACGGACCAGATCGAAGTCCGTGCCCCATAGGGAATCGGCGTACTCATCGCTATCCGCCCCGATTCCCGCTATGGCAGCTCCGATCCGGTCTTCGACCGGCCCTTGGTTTTCATCAGTTTGCGGGGCAATCCCATCGTTTCGGGCCAAGATCCAGGTCTCCGCAACACGAGCCTCCCAGTCCTCTTCCACATGGACCTGGGCGTATTCAGCAAGGGTAGGAAATTGAATCACGCCCGACTTCGCGGATGTTGCGTTCTCGCTTGCCGTTGGTGCCGGCGCCTGCCGCGCGTTGCGACGCCGAATCCAGGGACGTCCGCCGACCACCTCCTGCGGTCGAGCCTCTTCGTAGTAGTCCCCGTAAAGGGCCTCGTCATCCATGCCGTCATGCCCATCGTCCAATGCCGTTTCAGGCAAGTCCGCGGCGGACGAATACGGCTCGCTGGGGCCGTATTCCTCGTAGAAACCGTAGGTTTCGGTATCGGCGGCATCCTCGAACATAAGCTCCGGCGCAGCTTGCGCCGGTGTTGCCGGCTCGTCCTCCGCGGCAACCGACCGGCCAGGCTCGGCCGCGAAGAAGCCCAGTTCGTCCCGCCCCTGGAAGAGATAGCGGTATCGATACTCCGAGATTTGTGCGAAGAACTCTTCCACCGGACAATTGGCGGCGTCGCTCGCCGGTTCCAACCGGTTCTCGGAAACCTGGTTCGACACGGCGAATTCGCCTTCCGCCGCCCTTTCTCCCTCCATCACTCCTCCGTCGATTTCGCCGATCTGAGCAAGGTTCTTGTCGGTTTCGTCCTCCATTACCAGCCAAGGATTAACTTCCTCGCTAACGTCGTAGGTCGTGGGTTGCGTCCAAGGTGCCTGTTTTCCGACTGCCGGGTGATCCGTCCGCAATGAGCTTAAACCGATTACGAGAAGTGTTCCGCTACAGAATCCGAACACAGTGCCGGGAAACCAGCGTTTCGCCATGCTTGGGTCCTCCCCAAATAGTCAAGAGATTTCACTTTGGAAACGTCCGCGGCGGGAAAGAAGGATGCGGCACACAGGTGAGAGCTTCGGTGTGGGGTCCGCCGTAAGAACTATCGGAGAGGATTTATGGAGATATTGGCGAATTCAGGCAAGGGTCGCAATATGCGGTATTGGAAAACTATGGAAGGTATACGGGCATTTTGCCCCCGGAAGCGGCTTTTCCGGATTTACTGCTGAGACCTGTTTATCATTAGGCATTCACAGCCGGCGCCGGTCATCGCCCTCAGAGCATGCCGCACTCGCGAAAGGTCGTCCGTGCCGTTTCGACGAACGCGGCGATGAGCCGGGGAGACTTTTCGCCGGGCGAGGATTCCACGCCGCCCGCCGTATCGACGCCCCACGGCCGAACCGTGCGGATGGCCTGGGCGACGTTTGTCGGCCGCAATCCGCCGGCCAACGCAACGGGAACGTCCGGCTCGTGCCGCAGGAATTCCGCGGCCGCCGACCACTCGAACGTCTTGCCCGTCCCGCCCGGGGCGTCGGGACTCCAAGCATCCAGGAGGATCATGGCGGGGAGCGCTGCCAGCTCTCGGCACCGCGCGAGATAGTCCTCCACGCTATGACAACTATCTCGAACGCGAAAGGCCTTGACGACGCGCAGGGGGCGCAGAGCGGCAACATCTTGCGGCGGCTCGTCGCCGTGAAGCTGCACGGCATCCAGCCCCACAAAGGCGGCCAAATCCCGCACTTCTTCGACAGGGCAGGAAACGAAGACTCCCACCCGAAGCAGTTGCCCGGAGACCGCCCGGGAAATCCGCCGAGCCGTGTCGGCCGCCACGAATCTTCGACTTTGCGGGTAGAAGTTTAGGCCGATGGCGTCCGCGCCCGCCGCGACGCACATCTCGGCCCCCTCCAAGTCTTTGATTCCGCAAATCTTGACGCGAAACATTGCTCGTCTCTCGAAAAGCCGAACCGCCACGGCGCAGGATGGCTGCCGGAACACGGCGTCCATGAGGGTGCACGGCCTGCCCATCCGCATCGCTCTCCCATGTTTGGAAGGACGCGGTCCGTCGATTTTGCCGGCGTTCCTCGGCGGCATCAAAGTGTCCGCCGCGCGCGTCTTTCCCGTCAGGTAAAACCCCGGTGATTGGTAAAAGCAAAACGACCGCACGGAACGGTCTAAAGCTCATTCCGGGAAAAGTCGATGCCGGGTGAGGGGCGGCAGGGCGCCGTCAGGGCGTTCCCCTTGCATTATACGTGCAAACCAAGGGGGCATCGGCCCGCGCGTCCGCCGCATGTACCTCGACCACCGAGGACTTTTGGGCAAGATGGCAAGTCCAGGAGAGGCGATATCCCGACCGTCCACGAAGGCGCGCATCGGCGGCGATCCCCTGGGGTGGCTCGTCCGCGGAGCGGCGCTGTCGGTTACGTTCGCGGCCGTGATTTGGCTGTCGCGGCCGATCGGGGAGACGCCCGGCCTCGCCGCCTTTCCGTCGGATCCCGATCCAACCTCGCACCACGCGGCCGACGACTCGATTGTCGAGAACTCCCAATCTCGGGCCTTATCGAATGATCGCTGGGAGGCTTGGTTTGTCGCGCGGCAACGTGTGCAAGCCGCCCTAGCCGAATACGCCGCCATCGCCAACCAAACGCAATTGTTCTTGCAGCAGCACGTCGCCGTGCTCCGGGACGCCCGTCGATACGGTTCCTCGCTCCTTGCGCAGCGATCGAACGCGGCACCGGCGTCCAATGCCTCCGACACCGCCGAGGCAATTCGGTCGCCGTATTCCGAGATGGAGAGGCAGCGCTGGGCGTTTCTAAAAGGCGATCTGGCGCGATTGGAAGCGGAACGCGCCCGGCTCTTGGCAACGCACACGCCCGCGCACCCGGAGGTCGCCCGATTGGACGGCGTCATGGTCGAGCTGCGGAACGAAATCCGCCAACTGGAGCAGTGGCTCGGCAACCAGGGGGAATTCGCACCGGACGGAAGCGGGCAGGGATCGAGCCGGAGTGCCGCGGCACCGCCGCCGCCCTATCAGCAGCACTTGGTGACCGCCGACTCGCAACCCCCCGTGGGACAGAGCGATCCGCGAGAAATCCCAGAGGGGTTGCCGGTTGGGGGCGAGGAAGCCGAAGCATTTCGTGAGGCGATGCGCGACTTGGCCGCGGGCGAAGCCACGCTCTCGCAATTGCTGGAGCAAGCCGGCGCGGCTCGGCAAGAGCTGGAATCGGCGTTACGGCAGGAACAAGCGTCCGCCGCAGCCTTGCGGCAGGCCTGGTGCGATTCCGCGGAACGGGCGGCCGCAGCGACGGACTCTTCCGAGCACTCGAATCCTCCGGCGACTGCGTCGATCACTCGGTCGCGTTCGGATTGGGGGCTGCGGAGCACGCTGGCGGCGGCCTTGAGTGTGCTCTCGGCCATTGCCGCGGGTTGGATTTGGAGCGGCCTCCGCGACACGGGGGAAAGGCCCCACGCCGAACCGCCTCCTCGGCGATATTGGCGGGCGGATGGAGCGGAACCGCCGTCCCGCCCCAAGTTTCAGCCCCGATGACGATGCGTTGCCCCATCGCCGCAAACATACCCCAAGGCCCGTTCGAACCCGTTAACCGTCATCATCGAGCATGTACGAGCAATTCTTCCATTTTCGTCGTCGGCCGTTTCCGGCAGCGCCGTCCCTTCGGCACTACGTCTCGTTGCAGACGATGGAGGAACACCGCGCGAAATTGGTGCGGTGCCTGGCCCGGGGCGAAGGCGTCGGCCTGCTCGTCGGTCCGACCGGCACGGGCAAGACGCTGTTGTGCCGAGCGGTTGGAGCGAACTTGAATGCCCACTGCGAGGTGGTGATGCCCGCGGTGGGACGCGTCGCATCGCGCAAAGCCCTATTTCAAGCCGTCCTATTCGAATTGCGCCGGCCCTATCAGGGCATGGATGACGGCGAATTACGGCTGGCCCTAATGGACTACCTCTTGAGCGAGGATCGAGAGAAGCCGCTGGTCCTGATCATCGACGAGGCCGACACGCTCTCCCTGCGGATCTTGGATGAATTACGCCTGTTGCTCAACCTGGGAAAGGGCGAGGAACCGCCGCTCCGGCTGCTCCTGTCCGGGGGAACCTTGTTGGAAGAGAAGCTGGCCGCCGCGAAGCTCCAGCCCCTCAGCCAACGGATCGCCGCGCGATGCTATCTGGACGCCTTGAGCCGGGCCGAGAGCTTCACTTACGTCCGCGAGCAGATTCGGCTGTGCGGCGGGAATCCCGACGCGATGCTCTCGGAAGAGACCTTGGCGGCGGTGTACCACGCCACGGGCGGCGTGCCTCGCCTGATCAATCAGATTTGCGACCATGCCTTGCTGCTGGCTTTCGCCGACGAAGTCGAGCAGATCTCGCCGGAGCTGGTGCAAGAGGCGTGGTCCGATTTGCAGCAGCTTCCCATGCCCTGGGAGCCGGTCCCTGGACCGAAGAGCGGGCCCTCGCAGGTCGTGGAGTTCGGCGCGTGGGAGGACACTTCCACCACCGACTCACCCTCCGAAGACCTGGGTCAGGACTTGCGGGCCGCTGCGGCAGACGGGACGAGAATGCCCGACGACGACCGCCCCGTCGGAGAGAACTTGCCTGCCCCGGAAGAAGCGGCCGAGACCGGGGAAGAGGCCGCGCGGAGCGACGGCGGCCGACGCTTTCACGGCCCCGGCCCCATGGTAAACGGGCCGAGCGGAGCCTTTCCCGTGCCATCCGGCGAAGCCGACTGCGGCCAAGCCATCCCCGAGCCGGTGGAAATTCGCCCGCTGGAGCACATCCAACAAGCTGAGAACGCCTTGCGACAATTGCAGCAGGAGTTCCGGCCTCCCGCAACCAAGACCGAGGTCGAGCTGATCTTCGACGACTGGGGCAATCCCTTCGAGGAGGAATTCCAGCAAGTCATACCGGTGACCGGCGGCACCGTCCGCGAGACGGCCCCGCAAGCCCAGGGTGACCGGCCGTGGACCCGGACCTTCCCCGACCAGGAAACAGAGAAGAAGTCGGCGAACCGCGGCTCCTTGGAGCTTGTGATCGCGACCGAAGACGACGCGACCGTGCCGACCGTTCGGGCGACTCCTCTCGGCGAGGACCGACCGAGCGATTCTATCCCGGAGGACACCGGCACGGCGGAAGTGCTGATCTTCGATGCCCATCCGGGGACGGCGCGAAGCAAGGCCGACGGGGAAAACAGCCGCCGGGAGACCGGCCGGGAGGTACGCACTCCGAAATTCCGCCGTCTCTTTTCCCAGCTTAAGCAGCGTATCGCGGAGGGGCAGGAGACCTAGTACGTTGACGCGACGTGACGGACCGGCTCCGCAGCTCTCGGCTGGGAAACCGGGCCGCGAAAGGCGATTGGGACGGTCCCGCCGATCTCCTCGGTCACGAAGCAGCGGCTCGTCGTCTCCGCCCGCTTGCGGCAAGGGGACGCTTGGCAGCGTCCGTGATGCTCCGTCGATTCACGTGACGAAGGGGTGCGTGTGCAAAGAAATGCCGGGCGAATGGTAGTCGAGATTCGTCAGGTAATCGACAAGGGCCGCATGGTCCTCCCAAATCGGCCGCATGAACTTCTCTCGGATGTAGGTGAAGACGGCGATCTTCTGTTCCTTGCTAAGGGGTGCCGGTCCCCGCACGGCTTGAAGGATTGCGTCCTCCCCCCTTTCGATCCTGGTCAGGGCGTAACGCGGCGCCAGTTGATAGACGGCCAGCCCCTTCAGCCGATGGGAACCCTCCTCCGTCTTCGTGAGCTGAAGCTCCACCAGCTTGAAATCGCCTTGGCCGGGGAGTTTGTCGGCGTTGCGGACGGCCCGCACGAACGTCGTCCCCGAGCGGATCATCCAGCCTTGCCCGTTGTTTTCCCATGTGGCCACCAAGCCCTTGCGGTCCACGACCAGATAATGGTAGTCGCGGACCAGGCGGTCCGTCGGCTCGATGTCGGGAAACTCATTGCCGGCGTCGCTATCGCCGACGGATCGCCCGTTTTCGACGCGGCGTTCGGCCTCGGCCTCCGGTTCGAGCGCCGGCACGTGGACGATGGCGCCGCACTTGGGACATTTGCCCGCCCTTCCGGCTAATTCCGGACGCACACGCAGATTGGCCTGGCAGGAGGGACACATCACGGTCAACATGATTTCTTTCCTTCCCCCAATCGTTCCCTGAAGTTGATTCGGTTTTCATGGTGACCCATGCCGTCCCGGGATGCAACCGCGCCGGGCGCACTTTTCCACCTTGAGCCGACACCCGAGCCTGGCCATCGCGCGTCGGGCATTGCGTTTTCGCTCTCCATCAGCTCTGCAAGCCGCGGGCGTAAACCGGTGGTGAAAACGGCGTATGCCCGCTAGATTGGCGAAAGACGAAGTGCGGATCCTCCTTCGAGCGTGCACCGGGGAGAGTAATCCACGGGACGGCGGACCGACCATCCAACGATAGGCGTCTCATCATGGCCGAACTGGTACTCGAAAGCGTAACCAAACACTATCCCACCCGAGCCGAACCCCTGACCGTGCTGCAAGGCATCGATTTGCGTGTTCAGTCGGGGGAGCGCGTGGCGGTGATCGGCCCCAGCGGATCGGGCAAGAGCACCCTGCTCAACATCATCGGCGGCATGGACGTGCCGAGCTCCGGCCGGGTCTTGTTGAACGGCGAAGATCCGACGCGCCTGCCGCCCGACGCGCTGGCCCGCTTTCGCGGACGCCGCATCGGCTTCGTCTTCCAAGATCACCATTTGTTGCCGCAGTGTACGGTCTTGGAAAACGTGCTGATTCCGGTGCTCGCCGAGTCCCGCGTGAGCGACCAAGACGTCCGGCTCGCAACGGAGCTTTTGGATCGCGTGGGGCTGGCGCATCGGACGGGGCACCTGCCGAGTGAGCTCTCCGGCGGAGAGCGGCAGCGAACGGCCATCGCCCGCGCGTTGATCCGCCGCCCCGTGCTGATTCTGGCCGACGAACCGACGGGGAACCTCGACGCCGCCGCGGCCGAACACGTTCGCGACCTGCTGTTCCGGACCACGGAGGAATTCGGCACGATGCTGATCCTCGTGACGCACAACGAGCGTCTGGCGGCCGCCGCGGAGCGGGTATTTCGGCTGGAAGGCGGCCGGCTGCATCCGACGACCGTCTGAACGGGAGGGCTTCGCATCGGCCATGAACTTCATGCAATTCCTGTGGAAAACCGTTTTTTACTTCCGGAGTCTGCACTTGACGGCGGCCTTCGGAGCGGCCGTGATCGCTGCAGTGCTCACCGGTGCCTTGGTCGTGGGCGACTCCATGCGATTCAGCCTGCGGCAATTGACGCTGGATCGCCTGGGGCGCGTCGATCAGGCCCTGACCGGCCCATATTGGCTCACGAACGCCTCCGCTGAGCGATGCTCGGCCTCGCCCGAATTCACCGCGGCATTCGACGCCGTCGTTCCGGTGATCCGTTTGTACGCCGCCTTGCAGCGTCAATCGCCGGACGGCGCCGCGGCCGGGCACGTACAAGTCCTGGGTTGCGACGCCCGCTTCTGGTCGGCCTTCGACCGTGCCCCGCCACAGTTACCGGGACCGCGGGAAATCGTGCTCAATCGGCGGACGGCGGAACTCCTCGGGGCCGGGCCGGGAGACCGTCTCATCCTCCGCCTGCCGCGACCGGAGGCCGTTCCCGGAGAGAGCGTCTTCGGCCGCAAGGCCGACACCATCGAATCCACGGTCGTCACCGTCCGGGATGTCATCGCGGACGAGGGTGCGGGACGATTCGCCTTGGAGCCTTCCCAACAGGTCCCGCGCAACGCCTTCGTGGACTTGCAGTGGTTGGCGGAGCGGCTCGACAAGCCCGGCGCGGCCAACATGTGGCTGATTACCGGCAAACGACCGGATCGCCCCGCCGATGCCGCGGCCGAACGGCGGTTCGGCGAGAGCGCGATCTTGTCGGCCGAAGACTTGGACTTGCGATTGGAGGAGACGGCGCGGGGCTACCTCCACCTCACCAGCCGAAGGATGTTGCTGGCACCGTCTCTCCACCGCCTGGTCGCATCGCGGTTGGGGATCGCCGCCGTCGATCCCGTCTTTTTCTATCTGCTGGAAAGCGTCCGCGCCGGATCGCGGACGATCCATTATGCCACGGCGGCGGCCTTGGAGTTGCAGTCGGTTCCGCCGCTCGGGCCGTTCCTAGCCGCCGACGGCAAGCCCGTAGCCACGCCGCGGGAGGACGAAGTCGTTCTCAACACCTGGGCGGCCGAACAGTTGCAAGTCTCCCTCGGCGATACCGTCGAGGTCACCTGGTTCGAGCCGGAGCAGACGGGCGGCGAAGTCGGGCGTCATACGCGGGAGTTCCGCGTCAGCGGTATCGTCGCCCTGGCCGGGGCGGCGGACGACCCCGCGTTGATGCCGGAGGTCGAGGGATTGACCGACCGCCGGTCCATCGCTGATTGGGACCCGCCCTTCCCCTTCGACGCCCGCAAGGTTACTCCCGCCGATGAAGAATATTGGGAGCGGCATCGCGGCACGCCCAAGGCTTTTTTCTCGCCGCGGATCGCCGCGCGGTTTTGGGCCAATCGGTGGGGCGACGCCACCTCGCTCCGCGTCGTCCCTCCGCCGAACGTCTCGCCCGACGAACTTCGCTCGCGGCTCCGGTTTTCTCCCCGGGAAGCCGGGATCACACTCCTGCCGGTCAAGCGTCAGGGACTGACCGCCTCTGAGGGAACCACGTCCTTCAGCGCACTATTCTTAGGCTTCAATATGTTCGTGATGACGGCGGGATTGCTACTCGCCTCACTCTTGTTTCGGCTGGGAATCGAGAAGCAGACGCGGCAATTGGGCGTGCTCTCGGCCGTGGGTTGGCCGTCCCGTCGCCTGCTGCAATTCCTGCTCGGCCAAGCGTGCGTCGTCAGCGTATTGGGCGGCGTCCTCGGCGTTCCCTTGGGGCTGGGCTATGCCGCGGCCTTCATAGCCGGGCTCAACACGATTTGGTTGCCCGCCGTGGTCGTTCCGTTCTTGCGCTTCCACGCGACCACGATTTCCCTGTTTATCGGCGGATGCGCCGGGGTGCTCACCGCCGCAGTCGTTGCCGCCTGGGCCGTGGTGCAATCGGTCCGGGTGCCGACGCGGAATCTTTTGGCGGGCAGCGCCGACGGGGCGGCCTCCGCCGCGAGCGGTCGGGGAGGAATGCGCAAACGCGTCGGCTGGGTCTCCGCGGTCTGCTTCCTTGCGGCCCTGGGATTGGCGGTTCAAGGCGGACGGGGCGACGAGATGCAGCAGGCCGTGGCTTTCTTTCTGGTCGGGTTGCTAAGCCTGTGCGGGGCCTTGCTCGCCGTGCTCGCGCGGCTCCGTCGGTCCGCCGGGCAAACCCACGCGGCCAGGTCCCTGGTAGGGCTGGCCCTCCGCAACGCCGCGCGGAATCCCACCCGCAGCACCTTGAGCCTGGGCATGATGGCGGCCGCATGTTTCCTCATTTTCTCCGTGGCCGCCTTTCGCCTGGATCCCTCGCAGTCCGTTCCGGCCTGGGACGGCGGTAACGGCGGATTCCACTTGATGGGCGAGACGGATCAGCCCATCTTCGCCGATCTCAACACGCCGACCGGCCGGCAAGCGCTCGGCTTCTCCCCGGAGGACGCGCGGTTGCTGGATTCGGTGCGCATCTTTCCGCTACGACTTCAAAGCGGAGAAAGCGCCGATTGCCTGAATCTCTATCGCCCGCATCAGCCCCGCGTCTTGGGCGTGCCGCAGGCCTTTCGGCAACGCGACGGGTTCGCCTTCGCCGCCACCGCAGTTCAGGCATCGGGGGCAGGCTCGGGAACAAACCCTTGGAAGCTGCTGGTACCGTCCGACAGTCCCGCCGGTTCGCCGACGGCTCCCATTCCGGCCGTCCTCGACGATGCCACGGTCAAGTATTCGCTTCACCTTTCCGGCGTGGGGGCGGAGTTCGACATCCTCGACGGGCGGGGCCGGTCCGTGCGACTGAAGATCGTCGCCACGTTAAGCAACAGCATCTTTCAGGGAAATGTCTTGATTGCCGAAGAGCAGTTCGTAAAGCTGTTTCCCGATACCGCGGGCTATCGCTTCTTCTTGGTCGAACCGCGTGAATCTGCGTCAAGCACCGTCGCCGGCGACGGAGAGAAGACCGCCGGCGATTGGCGGGAGGCGGCCCGCCGCGTGCAACGCGCCTTGGAGCGGCAGTGCCTGGACTACGGCATGACTATGACACTGACGACCGAACGCCAAGCCGCCTTGCTGGCCGTCCAAAACACGTACCTCTCCACCTTCCAATCCTTGGGTGCGTTGGGGTTACTGCTGGGGACGTTCGGCTTGGCCGCGGCCCAGATTCGCGGCGTGGCCGAACGGCATTCGGAGCTGGCCCTGCTGCGGGCAGTCGGCTTTCGCAACGGCCGGATTCGCAACCTCATCGTGCTGGAAAACCTCGTCTTGCTGGGCGGGGGTTTGGCGATTGGGACGGCGTCGGCCGCCGCCGCGGTGCTGCCTCAATGGATTCTCGGCAGGGCGATCCCGCCGGTCACCACCCTGCTGTGGATCGTGCCGATCTCGCTGATGATCGGCCTTTGCTCGGCCGCCTTGGCGGGCCGACAACTGACCTCACTGCCCCTGATCGGCGCCCTCCGCCGTGAATGACCCGTTACGCACGCTCGCACGCGACCGCCGCGGTGCTACAATAGTCCCAACGCTTCATGCTTCACGAAACATGGGAGGTGAAACGTCATGCGCATCCGGCATGGGCAAACCTTGCTTACGGCCCTGATACTGCTTGCGGGGAACGGTGGGGCGCGCGCCGCCGCGCCGGAGGCGACGCCGCCGCGAACCGAGGCGGTCGCCGATTACGAGGCGGTCACCTATTACATCGACGGCACGGCGGGCGACAATGCTCGATCCGGCACCTCGCCCGAGAACGCTTGGCGGGATTTCACGCCGATCAACGGCAAGACATTGGGGCCGGGTGAGCGATTGCTCATCAAACGGGGGAGCGTGATCAACCAAGAGCTGCGACTCTCCGCGCGAGGAACGCCCGACCGCTGGGCCGAGATCGGCACCTACGGCGTTGGACCACGTCCCATTCTCCGCCGCAACTGGCACATCGACGACCGCTGCGCGTGGGTGATGGACCCCGACTATCTCCGCATCCGCGGCCTGACGCTGTGCTACGCCGCCAAGGGGCTGGTGGTGACGTACACCGAACCGGGCCGCAAGGGGTTGATCATCGAAGACTGCATCGCGCATCACATCGAGGGGATCTATCGGCCCAACAGCAGCGGCATCCCGGAATGGCGCGATCGGCCGGGACCGCAAGGCGATGCCCTCAACGCCTCCGCCGGTATTGCCGTGGTGGGCGCCGCCGCGAACGACTTGACGGTTCGCGATTGCGATCTCTTCCAGACCTCCTGGGGATTCTTCTTGAAGGGCCAAGGCCTCACGGTGGACCGCGTCTACTGCCACCACTGCTATGTTCACAATACGTCGCCCCATCCCGCGCTGGTACAAGTTCACGATGCCGTGCTGCAAAACAGCGTGTTCGATGCCTCGGGCGGGCACGCCTCGGCGGGGACCATGGGCATCATGCTCGTCGATCCGCGGAACCTCACGATCCGCAACTGCACGTTCCGCAACGTCCCCGACTCGGGCTGCCACGATGAGGGCGGCATCGACTTCGAGGCCCACGGCGACGGCTGTTTGATCGACGGCTGCACCTTCGAAAACAACGCCGGGGCGGCCGTCGAGGTCTTGG
The DNA here is from genome assembly GCF_055386265.1 of Thermogutta hypogea. Taxonomy (NCBI): domain Bacteria; kingdom Pseudomonadati; phylum Planctomycetota; class Planctomycetia; order Pirellulales; family Thermoguttaceae; genus Thermogutta; species Thermogutta hypogea. The sequence goes on along the minus strand of NZ_AP042425.1, from coordinate 4,400,870 downwards.
GACTACGGTCGCCGCAACCCAAGAATGTGGAGATTCGCCGCTCGCGCTTCATCCGGAACAATTGGGCCATGAAATTGGGGCCGGGCGAGATCTATATTTGGGGCAAGGCCCAACCGCAAGACCCCGCCGTCTGTTGCAGCACGGGCTTGATCGCGGAAAACGGCTACGTGCTTTTGCCGGGGGTGCAATTCTTCGTCAACGAAGCTCCCACGCTGACGCAGTGGACACTCCGCGACAATACGCAATACGCGGACCGCGAGGCCCTGGATCGGGCCATGCCGCATAACAATCCGCCCGTCGTGGAGGCCGGTCCGGCCGTCTACACCGGCGCCTCCGTCGCCACGCTGCAAGGCGAGGTCGTCGACGACGGCCGGCCCGAAGGCAAGCCGTTGACCGTACGCTGGGAAGTACTGGAGGGGCCGGGCGAGGTCTCATTCCAGGACGCAACCGCCGCCGCGACGGCGGCGACGTTCTCCGCCCCCGGCGACTATCTCTTGCGTTTGGTGGGCGACGACGGCGAACTCTGGGTGAGCGATCCGGTCGCCGTCCATGTCTTGCCCGCCGGACAAACCGCGGCCAAGGCCTGGGATTTCGACGGTTTCCTCGACAAGGAAGGTTGGACCGAGGTCCACCCCGGCACGCGCGAGCGCGACGAGCCGCATCCGCAATGGCCGACCCGATCCTTGCCGGTGCGGTACGTCTCGGGCGGGTATTACATCTTGGCCGTCGAGGACAGCAACGACGCCCATTTGCTCTCTCCCGACAACCTCGATGTGAACGTCGATCATCACAAACTGATTCGCATCCGCTTCATGAACCATACCCCGGCGACGACGATGCGGTTCCGATTCACGACCGCCGGCGATCAGGCCTGGGACGACGCCAAGAGCCGCGATTTCGACGTGATTCCGAACGACGAAGCACCGCGCGCATACGTCGTCGATATGTCTTCCGTGCCGGGCTGGAAGGGGACGCTCAAGCAACTCCGCCTCGATCTGGCGACGGGCGAAAACCTCACCGGCACTTGCCGATTCGATTACATTGCGATCGTGGGCGGCTCCGAGCAACCGTGACGCCGACGGCTCGGGAAGGCATCCCGCACCGTGAACCGGCGCGCCGTTTACCCAAGCCTACGGCTTGCAATACGGAAGGCCGATCATTTCCATGGATGCGAAGACGGGCTCGGCTCGCGTCGGCGGCGGAATCGTTCGCGGAAATCGGAACCGACACCCTGGGAGATCGCCGATGAAAACGCGCTGCATCTTCGCCCTGATGGCCTTGGTTGGAATCGTCGCGCCCGGCACGAACGCCGCGCCCTCCGACGGCGACCGCCGCCCCCCGAATATCGTTTTCATCCTGGCCGACGACTTGGGTTACGGCGACGTCGGTTGTTACGGATGCCCGGATATCCGCACGCCGGCCATAGATCGCTTGGCGCGTGAGGGGGTGCGTTTCACGTCGTTCTACTCCAATGGGCCGGAGTGTACGCCCACGCGGACCGCTCTCATGACCGGCCGCTATCAGCAGCGAGCGCCCGGCATGGAGTGTGCCATCGGCTTGGGAAACGTGGGCCGCTACGACGACGCGGAGCGTCTAGCGTCCGTCGGGAGGTTGGGCTTGCCGCCCGAGCAAAACATCTTGGCGGCGGGGTTGAGCGAGGCGGGCTATGCCACCTTTGCCTGCGGCAAATGGCACCTGGGGTACGATGCCCCGTTCTCGCCCCGCAGGCACGGATTCGACCGTTATTTCGGACCGCTGGGCGGGGCCGTGGACTATTTCTACCACTGCGAACCGGACGGAACCGCGATGCTTTACGAGGACGACCGCCCGATCTCACGGGAGGGTTACCTTACGGACCTGATCACGGAAACGGCCAAGGATTGGGTCCGCGACCGGCCGCCGGGTCGCCCCTTTTTCTTGTACGTGGCTTATACTGCCCCGCATACGCCGATTCAATCGCCGGGCCCCAAACCGCCCGCCCGCTGCACCGAAGAGGTGTGGAACCTCGGCGATCGCCCAACTTACGCCGCGATGGTGGAAAGCATGGATCGCGGCATCGAAGAGCTGCTCGACGTTCTACGACAAGAACAATTGGAGCAAGACACGCTGGTCATCTTCTGTAGCGACAACGGTGCCACAAAACTGGGGCGCAATGCCCCTTACTCCGGCACCAAGGGCGGACTGTTCGAAGGAGGCATCCGCGTTCCCTGCGTGGTGCGGTGGCCGGAGGTCCTGCCTCCAAGCTCCGTCACCGAGCAGCCTGCCCTGACGATGGATTTGACCCGCTCCATCCTCCGCGCGGCGGGAGTCCCCCCGTCGAAGCTCGAGGAACTGGACGGCATCGATATCCTGCGACTGATCGAGGACAAGGCTCCCTTCCGGCATCGCACCTTATTCTGGCGCCAGCGGCGGGGAACGCTGACGTGGCGGGCCGTGCGCGACGGAGCACTCAAGTACATCGAGCGAGAAGATGACGCTCAACGCGTCGAATACCTCTTCGACTTGCAGGACGATCCGCAAGAATCCCGCAATCTGCGGGCAGACCGACCGGACGAAGCCGCCCGGCTCCACGTCTTGCTGCGCCGATGGGAGCAAGACGTGACCAATCCCCAATAAAACGGACTACCCGGCCGAAACATCCCATCCGACCATTGGGGATTTATTGCCATGCAACCCGCACCGGTTCACGTTGGCGGACCGGCAATCGCGAGAGAGAGCACGTGCCCGCAGAATGCGTACCCGTTTTGGAAAACGCGACAACGCCGTGCTCGGCGGTAGTTCAGGCTTCGGTGGCTACCCCGCGAAAACATGCTTTCTCGCCGAAAGCCTGTTACGACTTCGGGGATTGTGGGACTTCCGAGGAATAAGCGAGCCGTTCCCAGGCGGGAAAAATACCGGAGGTGGGAGTTGAACCCACACCCCCCGAAGGGGACTGGATTTTGAGTCCAGCGCGTCTGCCATTCCGCCACTCCGGCAAGGCAACACGGCCGGCGACCTGGACATGACTTGCGATGATGCTCGCAAGCGGAATCCTACCGACCACCCTGCCCGACACCTAAATTAGTATGTCTTCCAATCGCCCCCCACGCAAGACACCCTTGCTCGTCGGGAATCGTCCGCATCGCTCCCACATCGGTCGGCTGCCGGAAGTTACCGAGGGGTTACGAACACGCCCGAAAAGACGTTCCCGCGGCACGTGCGAAATACTCGCAGTCTTTCCTCGGCCCAAAAGCCCTTTCACGATTCTTCGGCGCGGCGGCGAGCCTTCCGAGTGTGACGCGAACCGGTGCAACGAGAACTTGCCGCCGGTCAGATCAGCTCCTCCGCGAATTCCTTGTTCAAAGCCTCCGCGGCGCGGCGTCCCTCGTTGCCCTGCACCACCACGTTCAGCCGGACTTCGCTGGTGCTGATCATTTCGGCATTGACGTCGGCATCGGCCAGGGCGCGGAAGGTGCGCGACGCCACGCTGACATGGCTCTTCAAACCGGTACCGGAAACCGAGAGCTTGGCGACGCGAGGTTCGCCCGTCGGCGCACCGGCGCCGATTTCGCGGCTGAATCGCTGGGCGGTCTCCAAAGCGGCTTCGTAACAGGCTTCAGGCATCGTGAAGCTCATGGCCGCCTTGCCGTCGCGGCCCACGCTTTGCACGATCATGTCCACGTTGACTCCCGCCTGGGAGACCTGTTGGAACAACCGAGCGGCCAAACCCGGCCGATCCGGAATATCCGCGATGGTGACGCGGCCTTGCGTCTCGTCCAAGGTGATCGATTCGATCACCAGATCCTCCATTCCGTGCAGTCGCCCGATGATCCGCTCGCGATCGTTCTTGCCGTTGAGGGCCGGGGCCGATTCCTCCTCGACGGGAGGCGGGGCTTGATCCAGAGCGAAGGCCGCATGAGCGGTCCGGAGCGATTCCACGCCGTGCCCGCGATCCACCAGCACGGAAATCTTGATCTCGCTGGTGGTGATCATGAGGATGTTGATGTCCTTTTCCGCGAGGGCGAAGAAGAGCCGCTCGGCGACTCCCGCCTGGCGTGCCATTCCCAATCCGACCACGGAGGTCTTCGCGACGTTTTCGTCGTAGCTCACGCCCTCGACGCCGAGCTGATTGCCGACCTCTTCGACGATGCGGAGGGCGGCGGGAAGCTCTTCCTGGAACACGGTGAATGAGATGTCGGCGCGGCCACGCGTGGCCACGTTCTGTACGATCATATCCATGGGGATATTCCGCGCGGCCAGGCGGGTAAAGATCGCGGCGGCGGCGCCGGGGCGGTCGGGAACGCCGCGGACGGTGAGCCGGGCTTCCTTCTGGATCAACGCCGCTCCGCAAACGGGCACGGCGCGGCTTTCCGGCAACCACGAGATCACCGTCCCCTCGCTGTCGCTGAAGCTGCTGCGGACATGAACGGGGACGGAGAATCGCTTGGCGAACTCGATCGAGCGGTTGTGCATCACGCCCGCCCCCGCCGTCGCCAACTCCAGCATCTCGTCATAGCTGATGCGATTCATGCGGCGGGCCTCGGGGACCAAACGCGGATCGGTCGTGTACACGCCGTCCACGTCGGTGTAGATTTCGCACTGCTCCGCGCGGAGCGCCGCCGCCAAAGCCACGGCCGTAGTGTCGCTCCCTCCCCGCCCCAACGTCGTGATGTCCGCCGCGTCGCTGACGCCCTGAAAGCCGGCGGCGATTACGATGCAGCCGTCGTCCAGCGCCTGCCGAATGCGGTCCGTCGAGATCGAGCGGATCCGGGCCTTGGTGTGGATGGCGTCCGTGTGGATTCCCAACTGGCCGCCCGTAAAGCTGATCGCCTTGTGCCCCATGGCGTGAATCGCCATGGCCATCAGGGCCACGCTGACCTGCTCGCCGGTGGAGAGGAGCATATCCATTTCGCGGGCGGGCGGATCGCTGGTGATCTGCCGCGCCAAGTCCACGAGATGATCCGTGGTGTGGCCCATCGCGCTGACCACCATCACCACCTGCCGACCTTGCCGCTGGGCAAGAATCGCCCGCCGGGCCGCAGCCATGATCTTTTCCGCGTCGGCTACGCTCGTGCCGCCGAATTTTTGTACCAAGATTCCCATTGTGAAGCCCTTGACTGCCTTGTATTCCGGAGATTTCGTGTTCGTTTCCTCGCCCGTAGAATCGAGGACAGATTCGAAGTCCGTTTCGCCGCCTGCCTTGAGGGCCGCGACGAATCGGCAGATCTGCGCGGCGGTGCGGTCACCCGACGTGAAACCGACCTTCTTCCAACGGCGCCTTCGTGATCGACGATTCGCACGTCAACTCGGCGCGGTGTCCTCCAAGGATTGCTTGCCCAAAAAGTAGCCCATCAATCGCCAGCCGGGTTCGAAAACCGGCCCGGCGGCCGCAGCGACCTCGTCATAACTGGGAACCCCGCTCGGCGCCAGACCGGTCCCCGCCATGGCGAAAGGCACGAGGCCGTGGCTGTGGGTCTTCGTTCGCAGCGGCGTGGGATGATCGGGCGACACCATGATACGGAATTCGCCCAGCTCGCGAACGGCCTCCCAAAGCGGTCCCACGATATGGCGGTCGATTTGCTCCAAGGCCTGGACTTTCTCCCGTACCTGTCCCTGATGCGAAGCCTCGTCGGTGGCCTCCACATGGACGCAGACCAGGTCGTACCGGCGCAAGGCCTCGACGGCGTAGCGCCCCTTCGCCGCATAGTCGGTATCCAAATACCCCGTGGCTCCCGGGACCTCGATGCGATCCCACCCGAACAGGCAGGCCAGTCCGCGGAGGAGATCGACGGCCGTGATCATGGCCCCCCGTACGCCGTAGCACTGGGCGAAGGACGGCAATTGCGGTGCGCCGCCCAGCCCCCAAAGCCAAATGTTCGTGGCCGGCAACTTGCCCGCCGTTTCCCGCGCCCGGTTGACCGGATGGCTCGCCAATATCGCCGCGGCGGCGTTCATCCACGCCGTCAGAAGCTCGCTCCCGGGGCCCCGGGGAAAGTCGTCCAGGACGGAGCGATCCATGAGGTCGTGGGGGGGCGTCGTTTCGGTATGGGCGCTGAAGGGGGCCGGTTCACCTTCCCCACGATAGATCACCAAATTGCGATAGCTGACGCCGGCGTAAAAACGCAGCCGTTCCGATCCCAATTCGGCTTGCAGCGCGGCGATCAGTTGCCGAGCCTCTTCGCTGGTGATATGGCCGGCCGTGAAGTCCGCCATGATTCGGTCGCGGATCGTCACCAGATTGCAGCGGATGGCCCAATCCTGCGGTCCCAGGGCGATTCCCTGCGCCGCCGCTTCCAAGGGCGCTCGGCCCGTGTAGTAGCGGATCGGGTCGTAGCCCAACAGGCTGAGGTTGGCGGTGTCGGACCCGGGCGGCAAGGCCGTGGGGACGTGATTGGCCAGCCCGCAAATGCCCGCTGCGGCTACGGCGTCCATGTGGGGCGTTCGGGCGGCTTGCAAGGGCGTCTTCCCACCCAGCTCGGCCTGCGGCTCGTCGGCACAGCCGTCCGGAATGACGATGACGAACTTCATCGAATCGGGTCCTTGTCTGGTCCGTAAGGGGACGCCCCACCGCTTCGCCGTCAGCCTCGCACCCGCATGCGCACACTCCCCGGCCGCACTGCCTCCAAGCGGTCGATCGCCTCCATGGCCTGTCGCATGGCGCCCTCGCGGGCCTCGTGCGTCATGATGACCAGGGGTACCGGCCCCCCGTCTTCCTCCTCCGCCTCATGCTGAATGACCGACGCGATGGAGATTTGGTTCTTGCCCAAAATGCCGGCGATTTCCGCCAGCACACCGGGACGATCTTGCACATGGAAGCGAAGGTAGAAACGGCTGGCGATACTTTGGGCGTCTTGCAGGACGGGGGCGTCGCCGTCCCGTTCCCAAAGCCGTAGGTTGCGGAACGTGATCGCGGCCCGCCCCACCGCCGTGTCGATGATGTCGGCGGTCACGGCGGAGGCGGTCGGCATCTGCCCCGCTCCCAGCCCATGGAAAAATACCCGCCCCACGGCGTCGCCCACCACGCGGACGGCGTTGAAAGCGCCGCGGACTTCGGCCAAGGGCGTGCCGCGGCGAACCAAGGTCGGCGAAACGTGCAACTGGAGGCCCTGTTCCGTTCGTTCGGCGACGGCCAGCAGCTTGATGCTATAGCCCAATTCGCGGGCATAGCGCATGTCCGCCGCCTGCACGGTCTCGATGCCGACGCGGGGAATGTCGCGCCACGAGACCTGCGAGGCGAAGGCCAGCCGGGCCAGGATCGCCAGCTTCTGCGCGGCGTCGCTGCCGTTCACGTCCATGGCCGGGTTGGCCTCCGCGTATCCGAGCCGTTGGGCTTCGGCCAGCGCGGCCGAGTATTCCTGCCCCTTTTCCTCCATCTCCGTCAGGATGAAGTTGCTGGTGCCGTTGAGAATGGCGTGAATGCTGGTGATTTCGTTGGCGGTCAGGCATTGGGAAATCGCCGCGATGATGGGGATGCCGCCCGCCACCGCCGCCTCGAAGGCGATCGACCGTCCGTGCCTTCGCGCCAATTCGAACAATTCCGGGCCGTGCTCCGCCAACAGCGCCTTATTGGCCGTCACGACGTCTTTGCCGTTTTCGAGCAAGGCGGCCACCAACGTCCGAGCCGGTTCCACGCCGCCGATCAACTCGACCACGATGCGGATGTCCGGATCGCGGATCAAGCCTTCCACGTCATCCGAAAGCAACTCGCGGGGAACGGCGACGTTCCGCGGCCGGGAGAGGTCCTTATCGACGATCCGCGCCAACTCCAGGGAGCAACCGGCTCGACGACGGATCCGCTCGCGCTGTTCCAACAGCAACCGCGCCGTGCCCGAACCGATCGTACCGAACCCGAGAATCCCAACCTTGATGGACTGCATGGCATGCCTCGCAGGAGGCGGCCCGGGCGAGGCCGAAATGCCCCCTGATTGACCAGCGGGGAGATGAAAATCGTGACGTCGCGGCGAGCGAACGCGCTGCCAAAGCGCACTTCGCCCCTGCATAACGCGGTAAAGACTTCATCCTATGCCAGTGGTTTGACGAGCGTCAAGACGGTATGATTGGAGAGTTTCGGTCCGCCGGTAATCCACCGGGGCTGCTCAGCGGCCGGTCGGACCTTCCGGCTCCCCAGGCCGGGCGCCGGTCATCTTCGAAGGAAATGCCTCGATACACGGAGAGTCGCTCATGGAATCGGTCGCGTTCGATTTTCTGACCAAGCTATTGGAAACCCCCAGTCCCTCGGGCTACGAAACGCCGGGCCAAGACGTCGTCCGCGCCCATGCGCGGTCGTTCGCCGAGCAAGTCCGCACCGACGTTCACGGCAACGTCATCGCCGTGCGGAACGCCGCGTCTCCTTTTCGCGTCCTGCTGGCCGGCCATTGCGACCAAATCGGCTTGATCGTTCAATACATCGACGATAACGGCTTCATCTTCTTTCAGTCCATCGGCGGCTGGGACCCCATCAACCTGGTCGGCCAGCGAGCCGTGATCTGGACGGCTTCGGGGCCTGTGGCGGGCGTCATCGGCCGCAAGCCCATCCATCTGTTGACCGAGGAAGAACGCAAAGCCGTACCCAAACTCAAGGACCTCTGGATCGACATCGGGGCGGCCAACAAGGCGGAAGCCGCGGAAAAGGTTCGCATCGGCGATAGCGTCACCATCGAATTGGCCTACCGTACGCTGCTCAACCGGCGGATCATCTCCTCCGGCCTGGACGACAAGGCGGGCGCGTGGACCGTGATCGAAGCCCTGCGACGGGTTCGGCCCGAGAAGCTTCGCGCGGCGGCTTACTCCGTCTCCACGGTCCAAGAGGAATTGGGCCTCCGCGGTGCTCGGACCAGCGCCTTCGGAATCGATCCCCACGTGGGCATCGCCGTGGACGTGACCTTCGCCACCGATTGCCCGACTTTGGAGAAAAAGGAAGAAGGCGACATCGCCATCGGCAAGGGACCGGTCATCTATCGCGGTCCCAATATGAACCCCAAGGTGGTCGAACGCCTAATTCAGGCCGCGGAAAGCAACAACATCCCCTATCAGCTGGCGGCGGCGGGCAAGGCCACCGGCACCGACGCCAATGCGATTCAGGTCAATCGCGCGGGCGTGGCCACGGGATTGGTCAGCATCCCCAACCGCTACATGCACAGCCCCGTGGAGTTGGTGAGCCTGGAAGATATGGATCACGCCGCCGACCTGCTCGCCCGGTTCCTGGAAACCCTCAGCCCCGACGACGATTTCACGCCGTGAGGCGAAGCGGTTCGAAAATCCTCGAGCGACGCGCCGGACCGCCCTCCTCCGCTCGCACCGAGAGGCCGACGCGGACGGGAGCCGGCTCCGACAGCGGCCGCGACGGATCCGGCCCTTCCGGGGACTATCACGGCAGGTACTGAATGCGACCCAACACCTCCTCTTGCGTCCAGTCGCCTTCGTGGGCGAGGGGCAAGAGGAGGTAGGCCGCCTTATCCGAACAGCAATCCAGGATGATCTGATATTCATTGGGCACGGCGTATCCTTGCGGAGCCGGCTCGTGCCCGTTGATCAGCAGGTTGGCACGCATAAGACGGCAAAACGTCCGCGCGTTCTCTTTGCGGTAATCGCGTCCCCACACCAGCCGAAACACCGCCCCGTGCTCCAGAAATTCAACAGGATCGATGGGCCGGTCGAAGACCGAGCCATCGAAGCCGTTTCGGTCCACGGCCTCGGGAACGCTATGGGTCAACAAGACGCCGCCCGGTAAACGGAGTCCCAACGGGCAACTTTGGAGAAACGGGATGTAGGCCTGGCGCACCTTGTCGGCAGCGGGGCCGTAGGCGTGTTGCAACCCGAGCCGAAAAAGGAGATTCAGCATCTGCCGGTTCTTTTGAATGGGGTAGTCCGTGACCTCCGCCAATTCGTGATTTCCTAGCAGAAAATGCACACGATCGGGAAATTGCGCTTTGAGTTTCGCAACGTCTTCCAGCACGGTGTGCGACATGCAGCCGCCGTTTTCGGGGTAAGTCGGCCCGCCGTGGCAGACTTCCTGAATCACAAGGTGCCGCCGCGGATGCTTGTCCAGCGCGGCCAAACGCCGGATGGCGTTGAAGTTCTTGCGATGCCCGTGCAGATCGCCCGTGATCATGATTTCATCGCCGTCGGCCGGCGTGAGAACGACGAGGTTCCCCTTTCGCAAATCGCATTCGGTATTGGCCTCAGTAGCCTTTCGGCACGTCGCTAGGATCCGTTCGATGTATTCGAAGGACGCCACCATGTCGAGCTCCCCGGCGAAACGTTCGCCTCTGCACTGACGAATCCTGGGAGGGCTTCTTCAAGAGTTCCATTATCGCCGGGGCATCCGGCGGGGGGAATAGGCGGCGGAGAGGGGATCGCGGGCCGTTCTCGACCGAAAACCGCGCGGCCGACGCTCGGCGCGGCGGCTTACCGTTCCAAAAGGGGCGTCCTTCGTATGGGAAGGCGTTGCGTCGCGTTCGCTTGTCCGACCATCGGCAATGAGATGCCCTACGGCGGACGTTTGCGGAACACGCTCAAGAAAACGGGTGAGGCCCGACTTGCCATCCTGCAAATCGAGCCTCCGTTCCGTGGTTTGACTGTTGCACGCTCAGCCGCCGGTCCGGCACGTGTCCCGGCCCGATCTCAAGCGGCTTGAGCACCCTTGCGGCGCACTGACCGCCGCCGCAGACCCATCCAAACGGCGAGCGCTCCGCCGCCGCTTGCCAGGCCCACCAACGACAGCGGTTCGGGCACGGCTTCCACGCTGTAGCCCAGCCGAGTCAGCAGGATGTCGTCATCAATACTATTCTGAGGATTGTAGAGACCGCTGGCCATGACGTACTTGATGTCCGGGAGGGCAAGCGAAATCGTGGCGGTAAACACCTCTTGGTTCGTGGGAATGCCTACCGGAACGGTGGCAATCGGGACCCCGAACGAATTGAAGGCCGTCAGGAACCCCTGCTCGTCATCCAGCGGGCCGCCCGAAAAGTCGTTTCGATAAAAATCCATCGAGACGAACGAGACGGGCGAGTCGAAATCGGCCCGCAAAACAACCCACTTTTGCCGCCAAGCCGGCTTGTCGGTGATCACATTACTGTTTTCGGTCTTCCAGCCGAAGAAGTGCATCGAGGAGGGGTAGTGCCCCTTGTCGTCGGCCATGGCAAACACCGTGGGAGTGAACGGCACCGCTTGGGCGGTTGCGCCTTGGAGAGCGCGAAGCGTTACGAAGGGCGGCGTGATGGCATCTCCCAGATTGTAATCGTTCGGATCGACCCAAACGATTCCCGCCACGGCTTGGGTGTTGCAAGCCAACATGCCGGCCGCCACCACCGCCAAACTCAACAAGCCTCGATGAACCAGTTGCTTTCTCATGTTGCCGACGCTTTCTTTTGCCAAAGTCCCAACACCCTCTTCTCTCTCACCTTCCGACAGCGGCATACTGGACAACGCCACGCTTCTGTGAATTGTAATTATGGGAAATATGGGAATCAACAGTGGAGCACACAGTTTCGGTAATTTATATGCGTAACGCCGTGTGATTGTAACAAGCCATTGCCTATTGGCCTTATTCCCCGCCAGCCACAGAGCCGGCCATTGCCCATCAGCACTTACCGGGAAAGTCGGTGCATGGAAAGAGTACGCTGCAAACTGTATGCCAATAACAAAGGCTTCGCTTTTTTCAATTTTTCCAAGCTAGTGTAACATCATGCTATCGAAAAATGCCGGTCTCGTTTGCAATTCCGGAAGTCAGACGCGTTGCTCTATACTCCGAGGCAACACCTACCATTTTTTGCCACCTTACCTGTGTGCCGCATTTTGATGCAATTGAATCATTCCGCTACACCCGATCAAGGGAATGGAAAGCCTCGCAACGCCCAGCCGTGGGCTCAGACCAAGGCTAACACTCCAAGGATTCCGCTCACGACGGGAGATGACATCCGGCGTAGCGGCGTTTGCCATGGGTGGGCTGCGCCTCGGAGCTTAGCTTATGCCGTTGCCAATACCCGGGCCAGATATCGGGCCGTGTGATTGTCCGGTAATTGGGCGACCTGCTCGGGCGTTCCCTCCGCCACGATGCGGCCGCCATTCATGCCGCCTTCCGGGCCCAAGTCGATGATCCAGTCCGCGGACTTGATGACATCCAGCTGGTGCTCGACCACGATCACGGAGTTCCCGCGACCGACCAGGCGATTCAGAACGTCCAGCACGCGCTGGATATCCTGAAAGTGCAGCCCGGTGGTCGGTTCGTCCAGCAGGTACAGCGTATGGCCTCCCTCGCTCCGCCCCAGCTCGGCGGCCAACTTGATCCGCTGGGCTTCGCCGCCGGACAGAGTGGTGGAAGGCTGACCAAGCTTGAGATAGCCCAATCCGACATCGCATAGTCCGGCCAGCAGCCTCGCTATGACGGGAAAGTTCGTGAAGAAATCGAGGGCTTCACCGGCCGACATTTCGAGCACCTGGGCGATGTTTTTTCCCCGATAGCGGACCTCCAGCGTCGGCCGATTGAATCGCGTCCCCTCGCAAACCGGACACGGGACGAAGATGTCGGGCAGAAAGTCCATTTCCACCTTTTTACGGCCCTGTCCTTCGCAGGCCTCGCACCGCCCGCCCGGCACGTTGAAACTGAAACGGGCCGCGGTGAAACCGAAGCGACGGGCCTCGCGCGTCTGCGCGAAGACCTTGCGAATCTCGTCGAAAATGCCGCAATAGGTCGCCGCATTGCTCCGCGCGCTGCGGCCGATCGGCGTCTGGTCGATTTCCACCACTCGATCCACCAGATCGGCCCCGGAGAGTCTACGGTAGCCGGCGTTTTGCACGGGCAAATGTTGGAGGGCCTGCCGCAAGGCCGGGGCCAGCGTCTCGCTGAGGAGCGAGCTTTTTCCCGACCCGCTGACACCCGTCACGCACACCAACACGCCCAGTGGGAAGACGGCCGTCACATCTTGGAGATTGTTCGTCGTCACACCTTCCAGCACGATGGCGCGGGAGGGGCAAATCGGGCGCCGCTTCCGGGGAGTGGGAATCGTGCTCCTGCCCGAAAGATAGCGACCCGTCGGCGAATCCTCGATCCGTAGGATGTCCGGCAGCGTGCCTTGGGCCACCAGGCGTCCGCCGTCTTCGCCCGCCCCCGGACCGATGTCGATGATCCAGTCGGCGGACCGGATCAAGGCTTCGTCGTGCTCCACCACCAACACGGTGTTGCCGCGATCGCGGAGGCAGCGGAGGGCGGCGATCAGGCGGTCGTTATCGCGGGGATGCAGTCCCACCGAAGGCTCATCCAGGATGTAGCAAACGCCTGTCAGAACGGCCCCCATCCCGGCGGCCAGTTTTGCCCGTTGGAGCTCGCCCCCGCTCAAGGTGTCGACCGGACGGTTCAGGGCCACGTAGGTCAAACCGACTTCCGCCAGGAAACCCAATCTCGCCAGCAACTCGTCGAGGATCGGCTCGGCCACCGCCTTTTGGACGGCGGTCCATTCCAGCCCGGCCAAAAAGTCGGCCGCCCGATCCGGCGTCAGACAGGTGACGTCGTGGATTGTTTTCTCACCCAAGAAGACGGACCGCCCAAGCGGTCCCAACCGAGCGCCCTTGCATTCCGGGCACGTCACCCGGCTGCGGTACCGGGACCATGCCTTACGGGTGCGGGCGTCATCCAGCATCTCGTAATGCAGTTCCAAGAGGGGCAGGATTCCGACAAAGCGGGCGCTCGCCCGGCGGCGGGCCGGTTTCGGCTTGCCGTCCGCCGGCGCGCCGGAGCCGTTGTCGCCGTGGATCAAGATCTGCCGGATCGGTTCCGGGACGTCCGCCAGCGGCGTCGACCAATCGAAGCCGCCTTGCCGCATCAACTGTTGCAGTTTGCTGCGATGGTGCTTCAGTTCGGTCTTGGCGTCCTCCCAAACGCGCACGGCCCCGGTTCCCAGCCCGCGCGAGAAGTCCAGCACCAACTCGGCCGCAAAGCGATCCGTGTATCCGAAGCCTTGGCACGTCCAGCATGCGCCGTGCGCACTGTGAAAACTGAACGTCCGCGGCTCGGGATCGGGATAACCGGTGCCGCACCGGCCGCAGTACCGGTGCCGGCTGAAGACCCGGTCGATCCATCGTCTGCGTCCGTCCGCCACGGTCTGCTCGAGCGCCACGCGGATCAGCCCGTTCCCGTGTTTGAAGGCCTGACGCAACGATTCCGCCAGCCGATCTTCGATTCCCGGGCGAAGTATGATCCGGTCGATCACGGCTTCAATCGTGTGGGGCTTCGCCGCGTCCAGCGCGGTCACTTCGTCCAGATCCACGATTTCGCCGTCGATGCGGGCGCGCAGGAACCCCAGCTTTCGGATGCGGGCCAGGATCGTGCGGTGGGCCCCCTTCTCCCCTTGGACCAAGGGCGCCAACAACACCGCCTTGGTTCCCTCCGGCTGCTGCATCAGCTCCGACAGGACTTGCTCGGAAGTCTGCTTCACCACCGGCTCACCGCACTCGGGGCACCGCATCGTTCCCAGCCGCGCGTAGAGCAACCGCAATAGATCGTACACCTCCGTCAAGGCGGCCACGGTCGCCCGAGGATTGGGCGCGTCCGTCCGTTGATCGACGCAAATGGCGGGCGGGAGGCCGTCGATCCAATCCGCGTCGGGGCGATCCATCATGGGCAACAGGCGGCGCGCGGAGACGGACAACGTCTCCAAATACTGCCGCTGCGACTCCGCGTAAAGGGTGTCGAAGGCCAGCGAACTCTTTCCGGAACCGCTCGGTCCGGTAATCGCCACGATGCGATCTCGCGGGATATCGGCGTCCAAGTCGCGAAGATTGTGCACCCGCACGCCCCGGACGCGAATCACCTCGGCAGCGAGCGCCGCGCCCCCTTCCGCGGAAAGCACGCCGGTCATGGCCATCGATCCCCTTTCGAACGCGACCCTGTTTTCGCGAAAGCGCCGCCCGATGAAACGACCTCAGAAAAGCAGCATCGTGAGCTTACGGCGGTATTCCTCCGTCAACGGATGATCGTTGCCCAGGACGTTGAAGACGCGGAGCATCAACGCGCGGGCGGATTCGCGGAGGTCGCCGCGGTCTCGAGCCACCACGTGCAGGGCGTGTTCCAGGGCTGCGGCATAGTCGTGCCGGGCGGCCTCGATCTCCGCCAGCGCCAACGCGGCCGCAAAATCATGGGGATCGGCCCGCAGACGGGCTTGCAACTCCGCCGGGTCCCCCTGCGTCCGCACCGCCTCTTGCAGACGAATCTCGGACAGCATACGCTCACAGGCCTCGTCCGCTCCGCCCATTTCCGCCAGCTCCTCCAGCAGCGGCTCGGCTTCCTTCAGCCGCCCCGAGGCGAAGAGCAACTCGGCCAGGACGCGGCGTGCGGCCTTGCTGTTTGGGTACTCGGCCAAGATTGCCCGCACGGCCGCCTCGGCGGCCGCCGGATCCTCCGCCGCCAGCGCTCGGGCGGCTTCGCTCCGTGTCTCGTCCTCCGCCGGCAAGATTCCCTCCAGCCATGCCCGAAGCTGCGATTCCGGCATCGCCCCCGTGAACTGATCGACGGGGCGTCCGTCGCGCACGGCGAAGACGGCCGGGATTCCCTGCACTCCGAAAGCGGCGGCCAAACTCGGCTCCCGGTCCGTGTTGACCTTGGCCAGCACGAATGCGCCGTTCTTTTCTCGCGCGAGCTTTTCCAGGATCGGCCCGAGCATCCGGCACGGACCGCACCAAGGGGCCCAAAAGTCCACTACGACGGGCACCTGCTTCGATCGCTCCAGCACGTCGGTTTGAAAACGCGCGACATCGGTTTCGATAATCCAGGGCGATTGTTCGGGCATCGTATTCCTTTCCTATGCCGAGGGAAGGAGCGAGACGGTTCAGCGCTGCGGGCGGTGAGCAACGCGGATCATCTTTTTCCGCATTATACCCCGAAGTCGCCGTAGTCCGGGTTTACCTGCACGGGCGTGCACGGTCGCCTTCATACAGGCGTGGAGTGCGTCGCCCGCCTTCCCCGTGCACGAAAAAAGAGATGTATCCCCCGCTGAAACGGATGCGTACAATGGGGGTTGACGCGAAATACGGGAATCGCCGGAACCGGAGACGCGGGAGACTTTTTCGCCGATGCTTGTGCCGAACCAGGTGATGGATCTTTACTTCTTGGACGTGCGATCGATGCTCTTGGAGATCGCAGCCGCCTTGGACCGCTACGACGCGGCCGCGGAGCGAGTCGCTTCGGGCAACGCCGATGGCGACCCGCGCCGCCGCAAAATCCACGAGGCGCTGCGGATTCTCGCATCGTCGGGGTCCCGGGACGATCGCGTCGAGGAAATTCTGCTGCTCTTCTCCGACGATCCGGGCGGAACGCCGTAACGCCGTTCGGTAAGAGCGAGTCGGCGATGAGTTCTCTCCCGGACGGCTCGCGCGATCCGGCACCTCACGGAGCGTCGATTCTAACCCGAGGGAATGCAAGGCCCATGTTCATCATTCAACCGCACTATCACGCCATCGCGCGAACCACCCAAGATTACGAACGGATGGCGGCCGCCGGCGTCGTCGCCGTGGCGGAGCCGGCATTTTGGGCGGGGTTCGACCGCCGGTATCCCGAGACGTTCATCGACTATTTTCGCCAAATCAGCGAGTTCGAGCCGACTCGGGCCGCACAGTACGGCATCCGGCATTTCTGCTGGGTGGCGGTCAACCCCAAGGAGGCGGAGAATCCCGAGCTGAGCCGCGTCGTCCTGGAAAACATGCCGGCATTCTTCGAAAAACCGACCGTGCTGGGCGTGGGCGAGACCGGGCTTCACAAGAGCACGCCTCACGAAATCGAAATCTTCGAGGCCCAGATCGAGCTGGCCCTTCAGTACGATCAGCTCCTGCTCGTGCATACCCCGCATCTGGCCGACAAGCTGTTCGGCACCAAACGCATTTTGGAGGTGCTGAAGAACTTTCGCCTCGATCCCGACAAGGTCTGGATCGACCACGTGGAGGAACACACGATTCGGATGGTCAAAGATGCGGGCTACTGGCTGGGCTTCACCTTGTACCCCATCACGAAATGTTCACCCCGTCGGGCCGTGGACATGCTGGAACGCTACGGCTGGGAGCGGACGCTGATCAATTCCTCCGCGGATTGGGGCCCCAGCGACCCGGCCACGCTGCACGAGTGCATCTTCGATTTTCGCCGCCGCGGGCACTCCCTCCAGGAGGCGATCGAGGTCTTTCACAATAACCCGGTCCGCTATCTGGGACAGAACCGCAAGTTCGATCTGCCGTTGATCCAGGTGGAAACGCGCGAAGTCGGCCTCGTGGGCTTTCCCTGACCCGGCGGCATCCCGGCCGAAACCGATCCAGCACCATGCTTTTCCAGCACGAAAAGATCGCCGTCGCGCTCTGGTCGCTCTTGGCCGCGGCGGGAATGACCGCCTGCAAGCTGCTGGTGGGGGTGTTGACGAATAGCTTGGGAATCATCGCCGAGGCCTTGCACTCCGGCCTCGATCTGATCGCCACGGCCATGACGTTGTGGGCGGTTCGACTGGCCGAAAAACCGCCCGACCGCAACCATACGTACGGTCACGGCAAGTTCGAGAACCTCTCGGCCCTGGGGCAGACTTTGCTGCTGCTGATCACCGCCGGCTGGGTGATCTATGAAGCCGCGGCACGCCTCTTCTTTCGCGAGAACGTCGAGATTGAGCCGAGCGTGTGGGCGTTCCTCGTCGTGCTGGGGTCCATCGGCGTGGATGTCTGGCGGGCGGGCGTGCTGAAGCGGGCCGCCGCGAAATATCACAGCCAGGCCCTCGAAGCCGACGCCTTGCATTTCTCCACCGACGTTTGGTCCTCGCTGGTGGTCTTGGCAGGCCTAACCGGCGTCTGGTTGGGACAGCGATGGGGTATGCCTGGGCTGGAAAAGCTCGATGCCCTCGCCGCCCTTTCGGTAAGCGTCCTGGTTATCTACGTCAGCATGCGTCTGGGGATGCGCTCGGTGGCCGTCCTCTCCGATCAAACCTCCGAAGAATTGGTGGAGCGGATTGCGGCGGCGGGCCGCGTGGAAGGCGTCTTGGACGTCAAGGACGTCCGCGTGCGGCAAAGCGGGGCCGGCGTCTTCGCCGACTTGACGGCCGTCATCCCGCGCGATCTGAACATGGAGGCCGCCCACCAATTGGTGAGCAATGTTGTTTCGGCCGTGCGCCAAGCCGTCCCCAACGCCGACGTGATCGTGCATCCCGAACCCACCGCCCGGGCTGAAGAGGATCGCGCCACCACGATTCGCGTGCTGGCTAAGCGTCACGGCCTGGAGGCCCACGACGTCCACGCCATCCATGAGGAAAACGGCCGTCAGACCGTCGAATTGCACGTCGAACTGGACCCCGCGCTCAACCTCAGACAGGCCCATGAACGGGCTTCGCGTTTCGAGGAGGAGATGAAGAGCCAGTTTGCCGATATCGACGAGGTCATCACGCATTTGGAGCCGTGGTCCGCCAGCCAACCGGCGGAATCCCTCCCCGGCGACGAGGCCGGCGTCGAGAAGGTAATCACCGAGTTCTTGGCCTCCTTGGGGGCGGTCGGACACGCGCACGACTTTCGCTTTCAGCGGACGGGACTGGGTCTGGCGCTGTCTTTTCACGTCCACTTGGACGGCGCATTGCCCATCCACGAGGCGCACGAGATCTCGCGCGGATTGGAACGGCGACTACGCAACGCATTCCCCGCCTTGCACCGCGTGACGATCCACGTGGAACCGCATCCCGAGAACGATGCCGGCTGAGTCTCCGCTCGCGGTCGCCGCGTGCCGGGACGCTCCACAAACGCCTGCGTCGGCCGCCGCGCAACAAAAACCCTATCCCCTCGACGCCCTGGGCGCAAGGAGATAGGGAAATGTGTTGGAACGACCGAGAACGGCGGCGGGGTTCAGTGCGACGCCTTGGCCTCGCCCTGTTGGCAGCCCAGCTCGCGCAACTCACGGACCCAAATGTTGCGGAAACGGACGGGGTTGCCGTGGAATTGCAGGTGGATCGGTTCCTTTTCGCCGTGCGGGGTGTAAGCGGGCGCCTTTTCCCACGCCGTGGCCCCTTCAATTTCGAAATGATTCTGCACGACCACGCCGTTGTGAATGACGGTGACGTAGGCGGGCTTCACCAGATTTCCCGACTCATCGAAACGCGGAGCCGTGAAGATGATGTCGTAGGCCTGCCACTGGCCGGGCCCCCGCGAGGCATTGACGAGCGGCGGATGCTGCTTATAGATCGCCCCGCATTGACCGTCGAAATAGGTGGGGTTTTCGTGGGAATCGAGAATCTGGATTTCGTAGCGGTTCATCATGTACAGTCCGCTGTTGCCGCGTCCTTGCCCCGACCCTTCCACCTTCTCCGGCGTGGCGAATTCCAGATGCACTTGGCAGTCGCCGAACTTCTGCTTGCTGGTAATTCCGGTGCCGTGCGAAATGGCATAACCGTTTTCCACGATCCAGTTTTCGCCGTTCTCCCATTGCGACAAATCCTTGCCGTCGAAAAGTACGACGGCGTCCGAAGGCGGCCCTCCGTCCTGGCCGGGAGTGACGACCGGCGGCTCTTCCCAAACCTTGCCGCTGACCCATTCCTCGGCCGACAAGGGAGCCGAAGCGGCCCACCACGCGGCCGCGCTGCAACAGACGATCCCAAGCAACGTGCGCATACCTACCTCCTGGGGATTGAAACAACGGAAACACAAGTACAACGAAGCCGAATCGGAGACCTTGCGGCGCCGAAAGGAAACTTCGACGCTGCCTCAGGCGGGGCGATTGTTTCACGGCAACGTCGCCGATGCAATCCCGTCATCATGGTTCGCGGTGGCGACGCCGTCAAGCGTCACGTCGCGATGGGGGCGGGAGGACCGCCCGAGGCTTGCCCCCTTATCCGCATTCCCGTCACGGAACCTCATCGAAGACGCGGACGTAGTCCACGACGAATTCATCGGGAAGTTCGGCGGCTTTGAGTTCCGGGCTGGGGCGGCCCTCGCGCCGATACCCCATGCACTCCGCCGAGACGAGAATGAATTGTTCGCGGTGCGAGATCGGTTCGTCGATCCGCCAGGTCTCCTTGCCGTCCGCATAGAAAACGTACTCCCGCGGCGTCCAAAGCAGGCCGAAGGTGTGAAATCCGTCCGGCGATTCCTCGAGCTTAACCGATCCGGAACCTTTGCTCTTTCGGTTCTTGCCGTAACCGCCGGTGTGCACGGCATGGGAGATGACGCCGTCGCGGGAGAAATTCTCCATGATGTCGATCTCCACGCCCGAATCGCCCGGGTCGAGCGTCGCCCCGATGCAGGGCGATTGCAACCAGAAGGCGACCCACCAGCCGGGCTGCGTCGGCAGTTTGCAGCGAATTTCGTAGTAGCCGTACTTGTGGACGAAGCGCGGCGGCTCCAGTTCGGCGATCGGCCAGACGAACTTCTGCGTGAAGGTGCTGTCCGGCGGCCGGTCCATGAAGTTGGCGCCGGTCTGCAACTGCGACGTGAAATAGTCGCTGTCCTTTTCGTAGACCGTCAGCACCAAACGTCCCTTGCCGTCCAGATACCAGGCGTCTTCGACCCAAGTTTCGTGACGCCGGTGCATCATGTGGAGACGGAATCCCCATTTGTCGCGGTCCAGCTCCGTGCCGTCGAATTCGTCACTCCACACCAATTTCCACTGTTTGCCGGGCGGCAAACGGCTCGGCACCGGTTCGCCGATCGCCTGTTGCGCGGCTGCCGCCGGCGGTGGGGCGTCTTCGGCCGATGCCCAGCCCGCGCAAAAACCGAAAATCACAGCCCAGCCCAACCCTGCGTAGCCGCGTCGCATGTCGTTGCCTCTCCTGCCGAGTCCCATCACTTGAAATCGTGAACGCCGCTTGGCTTGTCCTCCGTCGGCACGGCCGAGTTCAACTTCTGGAACCGCCGCGACCGTAGTCTACTCGGTCGACCGCGCGACTCCAAGGCTTTGCCGATCGCGGTTCTCAAGGCGCTATGCCGAAGAGCGAGGCCGCGTTGCGGCGCGTTTGGGCGGCGAACTCCTCGACGGCCATGCCCCGCAAACCCGCCAGAAACGTTCCCGTGTGGACCACGTATTCCACGCGGCATTGCGGGACGCGTCCCCGCAGCGGTTCCGGCGTCAGATAGGGGGCGTCGGTCTCCACGAGAATCCGGTCGAGCGGTACTCGCCGCGCCGTCTCCCGAATCACGTCGAATTTGCGATTGCGGTAGGTCGCCGAGCCGGCAAAGCTGATGTAGAAACCCCACTCCAGCCACCGTTCAACATGGTCCCAGGCGGCCGCACAGGCGTGCATCACGCCGCGAAGTCCCCGCGCCGCGAACTCGCCTAGCAGGGGCGTGATTTCCTCCTCGGCGTCGCGGCAGTGGATGACCGCCGGCAGTCCGCTCCGCACAGCCAGCTCCAAGTGACGGCGAAACCAGTCGCATTGCACATGCCACGGGGTGTAATCACGGTAGCGGTCGAGGCCCGTTTCGCCGATCGCCTTGACCCGGGGATCGCGGACCCAGGCCGCGACCCGCTCCCAATCTTCCTCGCCGCATTCCGCCGCCGTATTGGGATGGACGCCGACCGCCGCCCAGACCACGCCGGGACATCGCCGCGCCAATTCCATCGCGGCCTCGTTGCTCGGCGTGTCGATGCCGGGACAAAGAATCCCGCAAACACCGACTTCGTTCGCCGCGTGTACGGCCTCTTCCGCGCGGTGGAGCATCTCCTCCCGCGGCGACTGCTCGTCCAACAGGTAGAGATGGGCGTGCGTGTCGAACCACAATCCGGGCGGGACATTGCGATCCGTTGGCATGGCGGGGGGCCTTTCCATCCGCGGCGACCGGCTCGGGAATCCTTCTCTCGCCGTCCGATTCCCGCCCTATCCTGCAAATCCAGCCTTGAGCGATCCGCGAGCGCGGCGGGCGGTCATCCCGCATCCTCGGGCGAGGCGGGCGATACTTGTCGTAAGTCATCCAACAACGTTTGCAACCGCTCGGCTTCGTCGAGGAAAAGCCGTCGCAGCGATTCCGCCGACTTGGCAACGGCGGGGTCGAGGCCGGAACCGCCCGCGGCCGCCTCCAACTCCGCCGCCCCGTCTCGCAACTCGCGGATCGTCTTATCCGCCAGAAAGTCGAGCGCCAGATCGTGCCACGCGGTGTACACGGCGGGGTAATTGCCGGGATCGGGCATTCCGCCGCGACGCACGATATGCTCGGCCACCTTCGCGGCGAATTCCCGGTGCTCTCCCGCGATCTCCTGCATGGCGTCCCAAAGATCGACGAATCGACCCGGCACCCAAGGCCGGGCCCGATACAAATAGGAGGGCAACGAGCGGGCGGTCAACGTCAGCATCCGATTCAAAAGTCCGCCGTCCGAGGCCGCCCTGTCGTCATCATTTCGGCTCCGGAAGGAATCGGAAGCTCCCGCCGTTTCGTTGCCGAAGGAAGCCTGGGAAAAGGGTTCCAGTTGTGTTTCCATCACGAGTCGTTTTTTCCCATTCTGTAAGCGTGCAACCGCGGCTGCGTACGCCCGTTGATTCGGCCGTGCGCGGGACGCCTCGCCGCCGAAGAAGCGTCGTGCGGCGCCTCACGGCAGACCGGCCGCGGCCTTGGCCCAACCGAACAAGGGCTGCCAGAGTACGCCCAGCACGATCAGCGCCAGGGCCAACGAGGATACGAACATCGCGGCGGGGATGCCGACGCCCGGCTGCTCCCCGGCAACGGCCTCGCCAGGCGAGTCCAACACCATGACTTTGACGACGCGCAAGTAATAGAACAAGCTGATCGCCGTGTTGACGGCGCCGACCACCAGCAAGGCCCACAACCCGGCATAGGTCAGTGAGGCGAACGCCGCGAACTTGGCCGCAAAACCCGCCAAGGGCGGCAAACCGATCAGACTGAACATGATCACGGTCACGGCCGCCGTCAATCCCGGCGAGACGCGGACCCAGCCCGCAAAGTCGTCGATCGTCTCGCTGCGGAAGGTATCTCGCAGGAAGGCCGTCGCCGCGAACGCGCCCAAATTCATAATCAAATAGACGGCCACGTAAAAGGCGGTCGCGGCCAAGGCCCAGCGGGCAAGCTCGGGCTGGGAAGGCCACAGCATGGCCGCGGCGGCGACGGGCATCAGCATGTAGCCCGCGTGCGCTATCGTGGAGTACCCCAACAGCCGCTTAAAATTCCTCTGCCCGTACGCAGCCAGATTACCGAACGTGCAACTGACGGCGGCCAAGACGGCGAGCACGGCGGCCAAGAATCGGCCCACCACCTCCGTAGGAGAATAGCGACCCGGCACGGCGGCCGGCGATGACAGCGAAACCGGTCGGGCCGGCGCAGCGTCGCGGTCCGCGCCGGGAGCCGCGAGGGTCGCCGCAGTGGGGACGGCGTTCGGCAGCGTCACGGCGAGCCGGGCGGACTCGGCAGTGATGCCCCGCTTCGCCGCGGCGAACTGGGCCGGCTCCGGGAGACGGTTGACGGTCGGATCCGCCCCCAGCAAGCCCGCCGTCACGCGGATCAACAGGATCAGCGCGCCCGCCTTAGACACGGTGGAGAGGTAGGCCCCGACTTCGGCGGCCGCCCCCTCGAAAACGTCCGGCACCCAAAAATGGAAAGGAAACGCCGAGAGCTTGAAGGCCAAGCCCACCAGCAGCATCAACAGTCCAAGCACGAGGACGGGGGCATGGGCGGCAAAGGCGGAAGGATCGGTCAACGCGGCCAATCGTGCCCCCATGGCGGGTAAATGGAACGAACCGAGGGTGCCGGCCAGCAGCGTCATGCCGTACAGCATGGTACCCGCCGCCGCCGCTCCGAACAGGGCGAATTTGACGGCCGCTTCGCCCGACGCCCGACGCGATTTGATAAAACCGGCCAGAATGTACCCGGGAACGCCGGCCATCTCCATGCCCAACAGCACCATCAACAAGTGATCGGCCGAAGCCATGACGCACAGGCCCAAAATGGATGCCAGATAAAGCACCAGGAATTCCCCGGCGTCCTCATCCTCGGGCAGCCGCGTCATGGCCAGAAAAACGACGAACACCGCGCTGAACCCCAGAAACAGGATGCGGAAAAACAGCCCTAAAAGATCGAACCGCAACAGACCGGTGAAGCCGCTTACGGCGGTAGGGGGCCAGTGCGGAAGGAGCGCCAACGAGGACCATTGCAGGACGGCTGCCGCCAAGGCCGCCAGCACCCCGAGAAATGCCAGCGAGTACGGCAACCTCCGGCGCGACGGCAGGAACATCCGCGACAACAGCAGCAACAGCATGGTGACGCAGACCAACCCCTCCGGCGCGAATAGCCGTAGGGAGAGAGAGACGTCGCCTTCGAGTCGCTCGAGCAAATAAAGCAGATTCACGATCGATTCACGTCCCGAAAACGGTTCCAGGGAATACGCTTCATGCCGCACAGGGAACGCCCACCCGCTCGGCTGCGGCCCGGGCGACGGATTGGAATCATCCCCCTTCCGCCTTGCCGTCGGAGTTCAAGGCTTGCAGCCAGCCTTCTCGCGTGGAGGCGGGCAAATCCGCCGTCGGGGTCCCCTGCGACTCTGCGGCTTCCGCGCGTCGCATCCAGGCCGAGATTTCGTCCACGGTGCGATCCACGCTGGGAGCCATGTACTGGAACAGCGATTGAGGATAGACGCCCAAGACGACGGCCGGTATCAACAGCGCCGCACCGATCATGAATTCCCGGGCGGTGAGGGGCGTCAGCCCCTCGGGGTGCGGCCCACGGTATTCCGGCCCCAGATAGACCCGCTGGATCGTCCACAGGATGTAACCCGCCGTCAGAATCATCACCGACGCCGCGATGATCGCCATGACCACGCTGTAGCGGAAGGAAGCGAGAACCACCAAGACTTCGCCGATGAACCCGCACAGCCCGGGAAGCCCCAGGGCGGCGAAGAACAGCCCGAAGGCCAAGGCCGAATAGGCGGGCATTCGGCCGTAAATGCCGCCGAAGCGGTCGATTTCCCGGTGGTGCACGCGGTCGTACAGCACGCCCACCAAAAAGAACATGCCGGCCGAGGACAACCCGTGGGCGATCATCTGGAACATCGCCCCGTTCATTCCCATCTTCCAGTACTGGCCGTCCCAAATGCCGGGAACCAGGCTCCAGGCTCCGATACCGAGCACCACGTAGCCCATGTGACTGACCGAGCTGTACGCCACCAGCCGCTTGAAATCCTTCTGCGCCAGGGCGGCCAAGGCGCCGTAAACCATGCTCACCAGTCCCAGCAGGCAAACCAGCCAAGCCAATTCGAAGGCCGCCGACGGAAAGATCGGATAGCAGATCCGCAGGATGCCGTACCCGCCCATCTTGAGCAGAATCCCCGCCAGAATCATCGAGATCGGCGTGGGCGCCTCGACGTGGGCGTCCGGCAACCAGGTGTGGACCGGCACGGAGGGCACCTTGATCAGGAAGCCGATCAAGAGCAGCAAGAAGCACCACCAGGCCAGAGACTTGCCGAAGAGTGCCGGCCGGAGGAAAGGCGAATCCGGTAATCGGCCCAGCTCCGCCAAGGCCGGAAGACTGAACGTGTGCAGGGGTTTTTCACTCGGCGCCAAAGACTTGGTGATGACCGATTCGTGCAGCAAGGCGTCGCGCCGCTGCTGCTCCGAGAGCCGGCGGACGTCGCTGTTGTAGTACATCACCAAGAGCGCGATCAGCATCAGCACGGAGCCGACCAGCGTGAACAGGAAAAACTTGATGGCGGCGTACTCCCGGCGCGGTCCGCCCCAAATGCCGATCAGGAAGTACATCGGCAGCAGGACCACCTCCCAGAACACGTAGAAGAGGAAAAAGTCCAGGGCGGTGAACACTCCCAGCATGCCCGTCTCTAAAAGCAGAAACAGGATGCTGTAAGCCTTGACGTGCTTGGTGATGGACCAGCTTGCGGCGGCCGCCAAGACGCTGAGAAACGCCGTCAGGAGGACCAGCGGCAGGCTCAGGCCGTCCAATCCGAGGAAGTAATAGATGTCGAACGAGGGGATCCAGGGGATTTGCACCAGGTTTTGGAAACCCGGCTCGCCCGCCGTGAATCGCGCCTGCGATACCGCCCGTTCCACCGGGTTGTCGGAGTCTCCGAAGCCCGGCAAGATCAGCCGCAGGCTTAGCAGAAACACGACCAGCGTCGCCCCCAGCGTCAACCGGCGAATGGCTTCCGTCGCCCGAGCCGGGATGAAAAGCAGGATCAACGCCACCAGCGTGGGCAGGAAGATAATCAAGCTCAAGACAATTGCGGCAGCCATGGTCTGCGATCGTATCCGAAGTTGTCCTCGACGCGCCGCACGGGGGCGCGCATGTCCCATTCGCGTATTCCGTTTTCGGCTTCGCCGGTCGATGCGGGCGGGCGATCCCGCCGCAGCCGCAAGCGTGCGATCGGCTGCTCGCTTGCGACCGGGTCGCGGCCGATTGGATTATGTCGTCAAGAATTGCCAATACAACGAAGCGAGGACGAACAAGGCGGCCGTCCCCGCGGCCAACCACACGATATACAGCCGGATTCTACCGGTTTGAATCCGTCTCAGGCTCAGGCCCAGGCGATAGGTTAACTCCGCCACACCGTTCACCGCTCGGTCCACGAACAGGCGGTCGAACACGTCGTCCCATACGGCAAACTCGCGGACGGCGGCGGCGGAACCGTCGGCCAACCGGTCGATCACTTGCCGATCCACCCAGGCCGCACAACCGGCCAGAAAGAGCGTGGGACGAACCCAAAGCCGGGCATAAAGCTCGTCGAAATACCATTTGTTTTTAAGGAAAACGTACACCGGCCGAACGGCCGCCGCGACCCGAGCCGGATCGACGTTCCGCGTGCCGT
The DNA here is from genome assembly GCF_055386265.1 of Thermogutta hypogea. Classification (NCBI taxonomy): domain Bacteria; kingdom Pseudomonadati; phylum Planctomycetota; class Planctomycetia; order Pirellulales; family Thermoguttaceae; genus Thermogutta; species Thermogutta hypogea. The sequence continues at coordinate 4,374,136 of NZ_AP042425.1, read as the reverse complement.
AGAAGACGACGGCCAAGCCGATACCGAGCACCGCCGCGGCGAAGGCCGCCCAAGAGGCCGCGGCATGGATAACGGCTTGGTGCGACTCGTGCTCCGGCGGCACGGTCAACGCCGTCCAGGCCGCTCCGGCAAACCCCGCTTCGCCCGTCCCGGCCGGTCGCCCCTGCTCCAAGATGTTCGGGATGCTGAACTCCGTCCCCGGCACCTGCCATCCCGCCACGACCGCCATGATCGCCAACACCGCCAGCGGGACGACCATGGACGGCGGCGATTCATGGGCGTGGGCGAACACGTGCTCATCCCGCGGCGTCCCGGCGAACGTCATGAACCACAGCCGGAACATGTAGAAGGCCGTCATCGCCGCTCCGATCACCGCCGCGTAAAGCACCCAACCGTAGATCGGATTGGCACGCTGGAACAGCAAGACCTGGGCAATGACGGCGTCCTTGGAGTGGAAGCCGCTGAAACCGAACCACAGCGGGATTCCCACTCCGGAGATCGCCAGACAGCCGATGAGCATGGTGCCGGCGGTCCAGGGCATTTTCCGCCACAGACCGCCCATCCGCGGCATTTCGTTGGTCCCGCAGGCATGAATGACCGAACCCGAGCACAAGAACAACAGGGCCTTAAAAAAGGCGTGGGTCAGCAGGTGGAACAGCCCGGCGACCCAACCGCCGACTCCCAAGGCCAGCATCATGTAACCCAACTGGCTGACCGTCGAATAGGCTAATACGCGTTTGATATCCGTCGCCGTCAAGGCGATACTGGCCGCAATCAACAGCGTGATGGTACCGACCACGGCCACGACGTAGAGAACCTCGGGCGTGAAGAGGGGATAACAGCGTCCCACCAAATACACGCCGGCGGCCACCATGGTGGCGGCGTGAATCAAGGCGCTGACCGGCGTAGGGCCTTCCATGGCATCGGGCAACCAGACGTGCAAGGGGAACTGAGCGCTCTTGCCCACGCACCCGCAGAAAACCCCGAGGCCTGCCAGAATCAACCACAAGTAGCCCGACGGTGCGCCGCGGCGCGGAGCGGCTCCTTGCCGGGAATCGTCGGCGGCCGCCCCGTGTGCCGTCCCGGCCCGGTCCGCCGATCCATCCGCGCTTTCGCCGGAAGGCACGGCCCCGCCCGCGAATCGCCGCATTCCCTCGGGCACGATCAGGGCGTGATGCTCGGCCTCGGCGCGAACCAGGGAGAACATCCCGGGTCGCAGTTCACCGCGGGGTCCCGGCACGTCGCCGAAATCGAGCGTGCCCAGCGTACCCAGCAAGATCATCAACCCGAACACCATGCCGAAATCGCCCACCCGATTGACGATAAACGCCTTGTTGGCGGCGGTGGAGGCCGAGCGGCGTTCGACGTAGAAGCCGATGAGGAAGTACGAGCAGACGCCCACCAATTCCCAAAATGCGAAGACCATGAAGAGGTTGCCCGACGCCGCCAGTCCCAACATGCTGAAACAAAACAGCGATAGGAACTGGAAGAACCGGTGGAAACGCCCGGGTCGCACCAGAGGCTCGCCGTCGTCTCCGCGGACTTCGCCGTCGTGGAATTCGTGCAACTCCTCATGCATGTAGCCGAAGGAGTAGACGTGGATGCAGGTCGCGATGAAGCCGACCATGAGGAACATCGCGATCGTTAGCGAGTCGATATAGTACCCGACGCTGAGTTGCAGCTCGCCGAAGCGGGCGAGCGTGTACCACGTCCCGCTCAGAGGGGACGGCGCGACGCCGGTGTGATCGCCGGAAGCGTGAACATCCGCCGCCTCGTGGCTCGCGACGGATGGCGAGAGCGGATGGGCGGTGAACCACTGGTACGCGGCCGCCGCGGAGAGCACGAACGAAAGCGCGATGGCCGCCGTGGCGACGTAGCCGGCCCAGCGGCCTCCGGGTCCCAATCGCGGCCCGGCAAGCAAGATCACCACGAACGAGGCCAGCGGCGCCAAACAGGCCGCCGCCAGCAAGCTCGGAATTGCCGTGTGAGGTTCCATCATCCGTTCAACCGATCACCGTGATCGACGTCGATCGTCGCGTAACCGCCGTAGAATGTCAAAGCGATGGCCAGGGCCGCGGCCGCCTCGGCGGCGGCCAGAAGAATTACGAACAGGGCGAAGATTTGGCCGTCCAAGGCGGGCAGGGTGCTCCCGGCCACGAACGGGCCGGACATCGCCACCAGGTTGATCGTTCCTGCGTTCAGAATCAGCTCGATCCCGATCAAAATGCCGATCAAGTTCCGCTTGGCGATCATGCAGGCGATACCCGTCACAAACAGGACGGTTCCCACCAACAAATAGGCGGCGAGCGGAATCTGAGCTAGCGGCGGATCGATCATGGATACCCGGTATCTTCGTTGACTTATCGTTGTGGGCCAAGTTCCTCGAGGTGCGTTTTCCGGCGTTCCGAAACCGGCTCGGAATGCCGACCGCGCGCTGCGGCGAAGGACGTCACGATCCGCCCTCTTGCCCGGCGGCGAGGGCGGTAAGGGCCGCATCCGGACGATCCGATTGTTGCCAATCCGGTTCGCGACGCCCCTCGGATTGCGTGCCCGCCGGACGCCGGAGCCGGGCCAAGTAGGCCGCCCCGATCAGCACCGTCAGCAAGTGGACGGAAACCAGCTCGAAGGGCAGCAAGTACGCCAAGCCGAAGGTCGCCGTAGCGTCGCCCGCTTCCGCGGAAGAGGCCGCGTCGATCCGCAGCCCCAAGAGCGCCGCCCCCAGCCGGCCGGGTGAAACCGCCGCTTCCGCAGCCGGCGGTTGCGCGTCGATCGGTCGGGGAAACCGCAGGTTCGCCTGCACCAGCACCACCGACAGCGTCGCCGCCGTCGCCAAGGCCAGCAACCATTGATCGGGAGTGGTTTGCATCCGTACGAAGGGAGTTCGGGCGGTCAGCATCACGCCGAAGGCGATCAGCACGACCGTGCCGCCGACGTAGACCATCAATTGCATGGCGCCCACGAAATACGCGCCCGCCAAGAAAAACAGGCCCGCCACGGCCCCCAGGCAGACGACCAAGTAAAAGGCCATGCGCACGATATGCGTCGTGATTACGGCCGACACGGCGGCCGTAATCGTGATCGCGGCGAGGATGATGAAAAAGACCCAGTTCCAATCCATGACGTTTTCACCCGCCGGAGCGGCCCTCCGAAGCTGATCTCGACCCAGCTTGCTCGGGATCGCGGGCGGCGATCCCCACTCGGCAAAACCGGCAGCCTCCGCCCGGGTCCTGTGAAGCCGACGTCCCGGTCCGTTCCGCGACATCCGTCGCAACGACGCGGGGCACGCCGGGAGATACGACCTCGGGCACGGTTCCCAGGGGCCGCCCGAGAATCAAACCGCCGGGGAAAAAGTACGTCCACAGCACGGCCCCCACGAAGGCCCCGCACACCAACGGGAAGCAATACTTCCAACACATGGCAATCACCTGGTCGATGCGCAGGCGGGGCAGCGTCCAGCGGAGCCACATCATGAACACCACGCCCGCCAGACACTTGGCGAGGAAGTTCACGGCCCCGAGGAGATTTCCGAGAAAACCCGCCGCCGGTCCGTTGGCGGCGGTCAAACCCACCGCCGAAACAATCGGGATGGGACCGTTCCAACCGCCCAAAAACAGGATGGCGGCCAATCCGCTGAAGGCCGTCATGGAGGCATACTCGCCCATGTAAAAGGCGCTCCAGCGAAAGCCCGAGTATTCGGTGTGAAACCCCGCCACCAACTCGCTCTCGGCTTCGGCCAGGTCGAACGGGGCGCGGTTCGTACCCGCCGTGGCGCAGGTCATGAAAATCCAAAAGGCGGCAAAGGTGAAAGGGTCGTGGAACAGGAACCAGTTCCAGAACCAACCCTGCTGCATGTTGCCGATGGCCGTCAAATCCATGGTCCCCGCGATGAGCACGGGAATCACGGCGGAAAAGGTCAGCGGTACCTCGTAGCTGACGACTTGCGCCCCCTCCCGCATGGCGCCCAGCAGCGACCACTTGGACCCGGAGGCGTAGCCGCCCAGGATGATGCCGAAGACCTCCAATCCGGCCACCGCCAGGATGAAGAACACGGCAATGTTCAGGTGTTGGGCGACCCAGCCGTCGGCAAACGGCAACGCCAAGAAAACGGCGAAGGCCGGGGCGAAAGCGGCATAGGGAGCCAGGCGGAACAAGAAGCCGTCGGCCTCTCGGGGGATCAAATCCTCCTTGCTCAACAGTTTGAGGCCGTCGGCCAGCGGTTGAAGCCAGCCGAACCGTCCGCCCACCCGCGTGGGACCGAGACGATCTTGGATGCGCCCGGCGATCTTCCTCTCGGCCCAGGTGGCGAAGGGAACGATCGTCATCACGATCGCCAAAATGACGCCGACCTGGAAGAGCGCCACGCCGGCGTAGATCATCCACGCCCAAGACGAGGTCGTGCTTCCGCCCAGTTGTTGGATCAGCCACTCGGCCATGTCAATCCGGCTCTCGTATTCGCCGCGTTGATTTCTCGAGACTTCCTGATGGGGGGCGATTCGGCCTGCCGCCGCCCGCCGCCGCGTTCCATTCTTGACTTGCCATTCTTGACTTGTTCCCCGCCGCGCCCGGCGGCCGCAATCAGCGATCCACTTCTCCCAGCACGATGTCCAGCGAGCCTACGATGGCGGGCACGTCCGCGATCAGGCAATTCCGGCTGAGGTGCCGCAGCGCCGACAAATTGCAGAAACTACTACTCCTCGCCCGTGCCCGCCACGGCACGGCCTCGCCCTGGCTGACCACGAGAAAGCCCATCTGTCCCTTGGGGCATTCGGTCTCCAAGTAGACCTCGCCCGGCGGGAGTTTGTCGTTCAATTTGATGGGCCGGCCGATGTCGCCCTCCGCTTTGCGATAGCGGTCGATCGCCTGCCGCACCAAGCGTATGGATTGGGCGACCTCCACCATGCGGACGAAAAAGCGATGCCAGCAGTCGCCGAGCACGGCCTCCGGCGGGACGTCCGGACACGGCGGATTCTGCGGATAACGCCCCTCTCGGCAGACGGCCGTTTCGAAATCATAACCCTCGTACATCCGCGTGTAAAAGGGATCGCCGTCGCGACGAAGGTCCCAATCCACGCCGCTTCCTCGCAGTACCGGGCCCGTGCAGCCGTAATCCAAGGCGTCCTCGCGGGAGAGCACGCCGACGCCGGCCGTCCGCTTGATGAAGATCGCGTTCGTAGAAAGAAGGTCGTGCAAGTCGTCGATGACGGGGTTGAACTGATCGAGAAAGGACTCGCATTCCTCCAACCAGCCGGGGGGCAGGTCGGCCATCATGCCGCCGATCGTGATGTAGCTGTACGTCAGCCGCGCCCCGCAGACCGCCTCGAAGAGATTTAGAATCTTCTCGCGTTCGCGGAAGCAATACATAAAAGGCGTGAAGCTGCCCAGGTCCAGGCCGTACGTGCCCGCCGCGACCAAGTGCGAGGCGATACGCCCTAATTCCGCGATCAGAACGCGAAGGTGGCGGGCCTTTTCCGTCACCTGCAATCCCAGCAGTTTCTCGACCGTCAGCGACCAGCCGAGATTCATGTTCATGCCCGCCAGGTAGTCCATCCGGTCGGTGTAGGGAATCCACTGCCGGGCGGTGACGTTTTCGCCGATCTTCTCGGCGCAGCGATGCAGGTACCCGATATGCGGCACGGCGTCCAGAACCAACTCGCCGTCGGTGCGCAACACCACCCGCAACACGCCGTGCGTGCTGGGGTGCTGCGGCCCCATATTGATCAGCAGTTCTTCGGTCCGCAATTCGCCCGCGGCGGCGAGGGATTCCCGATCTTCGGACATGGTTTCCCGAATGGTTTGTATGTAGGGGCCGGCCGATCGTCGGCCTTGCGGCTGCCAACGGCCGGCCGCCGGTGGCTATCGAACTCGAATGCCGTGATACTCCTTCGGCATCTGGTAATCCTTCCGCAACGGGTGCCCCTCCCAGTCCTCCGGGCACAGGATGCGTCGCAAGTCGGGATGGCCGGTAAACTCGACGCCCGACAAGTCATAGACCTCACGCTCGTGCCAGTCGGCCGCCTTCCAGACTCCGGTCACGCTGGGAACCCGCGGCAACCGGCCGGGGACGTCGTCCCGCCAGCGCGGCAACAACACTTTCAGCACCAACCGCGCATGATGCGTCAAGCTGGACAGGTGATACAACAACTCCAAGTGCGGTTGCCAGGACGTTTTGGCCGCCTTCTTCGCATCCGTTTGCAAATAATCCACCGCCGTGATGCAGTTCAGCATCTCAAAGCGCAAGTCCGGTTCGTCGCGGAGGAAGCGGCAAACGTCCGGCAGCGCGGAGGCGGACACCACGACGGCCTCGTCTCCGCCGGGCGATTGCACGCCCTCGACGGCCTGGCCGAACCGGGCCTTCAAACGTTCAGCAACCCAAGCGGTTTCCACGACACCTCCCATCGCATCGGAATCCCGCACGGCCGGGCCCCCCCGGCGATGCGTGAACGACGGCCTTTCGGCTAGTCTCCTCCCTCGCCTCTCGGCGGCGTGCGAATCCAGTTCAAATCTCCCCGATGCCAAACATACGCGAAGCCCACCATGAGGATCCCGAAAAAAACGGCGATATCCCACATGGCCAGCCGCGCCAGTCGTCGTCCGAAGACGGGAACATCTTCCACCCAAGAGGGCCGGTGGGCTTCGTGGATCGGACCCGGGGACTCGAACGCCGTACCCCGCACGCGCACCGGATTCGCACCGCCGTTCGCCCTAAAGCCGGCCGCCTCGCCCGGCACGCCGTCCACCACCGCGCCGCCCGGCCGATCCCGCACCGAGGATTCCAGCACCGGCCCCAAGCCCAGTTCTTCGAACCGCATCACCTGGGCATCCACCGGCAAACGACGATCGCTGAGTTGAGCGGCCTTTCCGAACACGGTCGCCCAGGGAAAGAAGAACGCCACTTCCACGTCGAAAATCAGGAACACCAAAGCGACCACGTAGAAACGCAGGTCGAACTGCACGTCCGCCGTGCCGAGCGAAGGCTCGCCGCACTCATAGATGTCGCCTTTGACGGGGGTGGGATTATTCGGGCGGAGCAACCGACCGATCAAAAGACCTCCCAGCACGACGGCCACGGCCGCGCCGAAGAATAGCAAGAGGTATCCAACCACCAAAACCGGAGACATGCGGGCCAATCACTCCCGGAGCGGTTGCAAAATTCGCCAGCTTTGCTACTGAAAAATCCCATTGTAGGGCATCCCCCTGCGGATGCAAGTCCGCGAAACCTGCGCACCGGCGGGTTCTAGGAAACGTTGTGCCGCAGACTTGCGTCGCAGACTCGCCCGGTGAAAGGGCGTCGCGCGAGCTTACGAAAGCTCCGGCAGCTCGGAGATGGGCCGCCGCCCGGCGAATCCGGCATCCCATTCGTGCCAAAACCGGATTTCCGGTTCCCCCAGGCGCCAGCAGAGCCAAATCGGCCGCCCATCGAGACGGGCCGGAAAATCCAAGATGCCTTCCCGGATGTTCTTGATCTCGGCGCCCAACCCCACGATTTCCCGCACGTACCCCTGCAATCGTAGGATGTCCTCTTCCAGGGAACGTTCCATGGCGGTCACTTCTTCTCGGTAGAGAGGGTGCCGCTCTCGCGCACCGCGATTCAACTCCGCCAGGCGCTCCTTCCGAAGCTGAACGTCTTCGGCCAAGGCGACCATACGCTCCACGATAGGCCGGACCCCGACCAATACCGAGTTGGCTTCCCGCAAGGAAAACCACGCGCCTTCATCGGTGACGGAATTTTCACGATTCATGGAAGGGTTCGATTAAAGATTTGGCTGGGGCTTGATACTGAGAAGCAATTGCGACGCAGCCGCCGACTGCCGCTGCATTGGCGCGATCCCGTCCGCTCATGCGCCCGGACCTTCGTCCACCGGCTGCGTGACGGCCTTGGAAAGAGCGACTGCCGTGGGGTTCAGCGTATTCTTCCCCCATGCCACTTCCAGGGGCAGTCGGGCGAAATCGACCACACAACCGTCTCGGGAATAGCAACTCAGATCGTAGGTGGAACCCATGAAAATGCAGTCGACCGGGCAATTCTCGGTGCAATACGCGCAGAACATGCACTTCGTGTAGTCGATGACGAACGAAGTTACCCGAAAGCCTTTTCGGCCCGGCACCCGTTCCTTGGTAATGTAGATGCAGTCCACCGGGCAATCGCGGGCGCAGCGGTCGCAGCCGATGCACGACGTCAGGTCGAAGCGGTGAAAGCCGCGGTATCGCGGCGCGATGACCGCCGGTCTTTCCGGGTATTCGTAAGAGTGCGTGAAAGTTCCCCGCCGGCGGCTGTACGTCGTGACCCAGGTCCGCAACGTAACCCAAAGGGCCTCCACCGTCGTGCTCACGGCCTGGAAGACATTCCGCCACCAGCCGATAAAGCCGTATGTCGCGTTTGCGATACCAGACATAAAGAATTCCCCGGATTACAACCTCGAAACGGAAGGCGGACGCCGCTCAACTGTGCCGTGCGATGCGCACGCCGAACTCTGGGGGCATCCTAACGGATTCAGCGCCTCGGCCGCGGGTCCCACGGAAGATTGAGACGACCAAACCGTCGTTTCATTATAAGTTCGTGCGAGCATCGGACAACGCGACCGGCCGCCGTCCGAAACCGTTTCCGTCAGATCGCTCTTGGCCACGATCGAGCGGAGCAGCCGCTTTAGAACTCCTATAAAAGAAGGCGCTGTATTCCCAAAGGAAGGTGCTGCGTCGGCTCGGTCGCTTCCGACGAGACGTCCCCCAATGCCCGCAAAGCGGTCTTAGCAGTTTCGTCGCAGGGGTGACCCCGGAATGGGACATCACCGATATGTCGCTTTCTTGACACACGACTGAAAATGTGTATAGTTCATATTGAGGTGGTGCCTGCGCGAAGACACCTCAAGCTTCCGGGTTGAGCGACAGCTCTGCGGCACCGTGCTTGCACTGATGTCGCTGCAAGCCGGGTCGATTCGATCGGCAAATATTGGGTTGAAGTTGACGAAAGATTAGCTGGAGTAGGAGCACTTTACCTCTAAAGAGGTATGCGACTACGGTCGGCGCCGCGTGGATATTGCTTGACAGGTTGATTTTAGGCAAGTATGGTCGGATAGTGAAAAGTTGTCTCGCGCGCTCACACCCTGCGCCGTGATCGCGCCGTAGTTCGCGCAGCCAGCTTCTGCAAAGGATGGAAGGATGCTAGTTCTGGCTCGAAAGAAGAACGAGAGTATCGTGATCAACGACCAGATCACTATTGTGGTCGTTGACATCCGAGGTGACAAGGTCCGCCTCGGGATTACGGCACCGAAGGAAGTGCCGGTCCATCGGAGAGAGGTTTTCGACGCTATCCGCGCCAAAAGCCGCGAAAGCGAGGAAAACCATCAGCCGGCCACGGAAGACGCGCAATCGTAAAGGATGCCCGAACCGCGGCTCCGAGAATTTGTGCGTCCATTTTCCCGTCCAGGTGAAATTGGCCCGCCAAGTCGTTTCCCTCCGTAACCGCTCTTCCCGGTTCCCGTTCTTTCCGCTCCCGAAGTTTGAAACATTGACGACCATGGTCGCCTAGGGCGTTCCGCGTAAAAACGGAACGTACGTTCGCGGCGGCACGTCGGCAAGGCTCGATCCACCCGGCTGTACCGCGGGCCCGTCCTCGCCCAGGAATCGGCGGTTGCTCCGGCTCCACGCGGACTTCAAAATGGCGTTAATGGGCAGGCGGCTCCCGAATGATGCGACTGCACGACCGCATCCGGCATCGCCGGTGTCGGGCAGGCGCTCGCTCGGCCCGCAACGGTCGGCCCGGGGCGATTCGCCTTGCCACGCGGGTCCGAGCGATCGCGGCTCATGTCGCGATTCGTAGTTTCGACGAAGGTTTCCATCCATTTCCCACTAGCTCTCCCGGATCGTGGCGGTCCCGGCCATGGAACAGCCCGCGTTTGGCAGTACCCTCCCGATGTCCGAGGCCGCCGCGGACTGGCTCCGCGCCGTCGGGATGCGAGATGTTCGGCGCGGTGTCGCCAATCTATCGCAAATACTCTCCCAAAGCATCTCCCGGGATCTTGCCGAAACGCTCTGTCGGCAATTGAAGGCCGCTTTGCCCTTGCTGGCTGATCCCGACATGGCCCTCAACAACCTGGAGCGGTTCTTCGCGGCGGTCCGCAGTCCGTTGTCGCTGGCCGCGTTTTTCGAGCGAGAGCCGGGGGCCTTGCCTCCGTTGCTCCAGTTCTTTTCGTCCAGCCAGTACCTTAGCGACATCTTGATCCGCGAGCCGGAATGCTTCGACTACTTGCACGTTTCCCGGGGCGAACCGCTGCCGCGCGAGGAGCTGGTCGATGAATTGACCTACGAAGTGAGTGCCTTGCGGCACGATCACGAAATTCTGAACGCCCTACGGCGGTTCAAGCAGCGGCAGATGCTGCGAATCGCCTACGGGGACTTCATTTGCAACCAAAGCGTGCTGACCGTCGCCCAGCAAATCTCGTTTGTGGCGGACGCGGTGCTGGAGGCGGCCCTGCGGACGGCCTGGACGAAATGCGTGGAGCGTTTCGGTCGGCCGCAAACGCCGGGCGGCGGTACGGCGGGCTTTTTCATTCTCGGTATGGGAAAGCTCGGCGGAACCGAATTGAACTACTCCAGCGACATCGATCTGATTTTCATTTACGAAGACGAGGGCGCGACTACCGGGCCGCGATGCGTGGAGAATGCCGAGTTCTTCCAGCGCGTCGTCCAGGAGATCGTACGCCTGTTGACCCATCGCACCGAGTTGGGTGCCGTGTATCGAGTCGACCGCCGCCTCAGCCCGGAAGGTGACAAGGGTCCGGCCGCCATCAGCGTCCCCGCCGCCTTGCACTACTACGATATTCGCGGGAGGACTTGGGAACGGCAGGCCTACATCAAGGCCCGGCCCGTGGCGGGAGACTTGGAGCTGGGTTTCGAGTTCCTGAAACGCCTGGAGACTTGGGTGTACGGCCGCTTTCTCGGTCGCGCCGACATTTCCGGCATCAAATCCCTCCGCCGTCGCATCGAGAGCCGTGCCCGCCGCGACGGCATCGAGGCGGAAGACGTCAAGAACGGCTGGGGCGGCATCCGCGACATCGAGTTCGCCATCCAATTCCTGCAATTGCTGCACGGCTGCGACATGCCGGCGGTGCGGACCGGCAACACCTTGGAGGCCGTCGCGCGCTTGGAGGAGGCCGGCCTGCTCAGCCACGAAGAGAGCTTCCATCTCCAGCAAAGCTACCACTTTCTCCGCAAGCTCGAGCATCGCTTGCAAATCATGTTCGACTTGCAGACGCATTCCCTGCCGACCGAACGGGAGGAGCTGCGGAAATTGGCCATGCGGATGGGCTACCCCGACCTCAAGACCAGACCCGCGGATCGCGCCTTCGAGGCCGATTATCGCCGTTTCACGGAGCGCAATCGCCGCATCCTCAATCACCTGCTCCAGGAGGCCTTTCAGGACGACGAGGAAACCACGGCCGAGGTGGATTTGGTGCTCGATCCCGATCCGCCCGAGCAACTCATCCGCAACGTCTTCTCCCGCTATCGATTTCGCGAACCGCTCCAGGCCTATCGCAACTTCATGTCGTTGGCCGAGGAGCGCATCCCGTTCCTTTCCACGCGGCGCTGCCGGCATTTCTTGGCTTCCATCGCTCCGGCCCTTCTCTCCGCCGTGAGCGCTTCGCCCGACCCCGACGCCACGCTGGTCACGCTGGACAAGGTCGCCGATTCGCTGGGCGGCAAGGGCGTGCTGTGGGAGCTATTCCGATTCAATCCGCCGACTTTGAAACTCTTCGTCCGACTGTGCGCGTACAGTCCCTTCTTGGCGGGGCTGCTCATCAGCCATCCCGGCATGATCGACAGCCTCATGGACAGCCTGGTGCTGGACCGGCTTCCCACCCCCGAATTCTTGGAACGGATGCTGCAAGAGCTTTGCGAGTCGGCCGAGGACATCGAACCGATCCTCCACGCCTTCCAGAGCGACCAGCTTCTCCAGATCGGCGTCCGCGACCTCCTCGGCAAGGACAACTACGAGGCCATCACGCGGGTCATCACGCAAGTCGCCGAGACATGCCTGACGGAAATCGCCGCCAAGGAATATGAGAGTCTGGTGCTGAAATACGGCCAGCCCGCCCTCGCCGGCGCCGCTTCGGCGGACCTCGCCGCGGAGATGATTATCGTGGGCATGGGAAAATTCGGCGGCCACGAAATGAGCTACCAATCCGACCTGGACGTCGTTTTCCTCTACGAGGGCGACGGGGAGACCGTCCCGCTCTTCAGCGGTCGTTACGGTCGCCCGCGCGAGGGCACGACGAATCAGCATTTCTTCAGCCAATGGGCGCAGCGGATCACGCGTGACGTGTCGCACCTAGGCCCGCACGGCCGTCTGTACCAGATCGACGCGCGGCTGCGACCGACCGGCAAGAGCGGCACGCTGGTGTTTCCCCTCGATGAATTCGCCCGCTACTTCCGCGAGGGCGAGGCCGACCTCTGGGAACGCCAGGCCCTCTGCAAGGCCCGCGTCGTCTTCGCGTCGCCCGCCATGCGGCAGCGGGCGCTGAACGTGATCCACGAAGCCGCCTTCGGGCAACCCTGGAAGGACGAATTCCGCCATAAGATCGCCGAGATGCGGCGGCGTCTGGAAGAAACGGCGTCCAAGGAATTCGACATCAAGCGAGGGCCGGGCGGCGTCGTGGACATCGAGTTCGTCGTGCAAATGCTGCAATTGCGGCACGGCGGCGATTGCCCGCAAATTCGCACCGCCTCGACCTGGGAGGCGTTGCGGCGTCTCTACGGCGCGGGACTCTTGGAAGAGGGCGACTATCAGTACTTGCTGGAAAGCTACACCTTTCTCCGCACCTTGGAAGGCCGTCTGCGATTGGTCAGCGTGACGGCACGGAATCACCTCCCCAACGATCCTACCGAACTGACCAAGCTCAGCCATTTGATGGGCACGGACGGCCCGCCCGCCCTGCTCAAAACGGTCGAGGATTACCTCCGCGAAAACCGCCGGGTGTTCGATCGCATGGTGGAGGGGTAATAGCTGCGGCCTCCCCGAAGCACCTTTTCGCGCGGCGACGTTCGTGCAGCCTCGGCCTCCGTTGCCGTCTTCCGCCGGCTTGCTCGCTCCAGGTCTTGGCCGTTCGGCAGTGCAAGCCGTGCAAGAACGGCCCGCAAACTTTACACAATCGATAGCACGCGCACGGCTCAAGCTCGACTGTGGTTCGCCAATAAACACCATCTAAATTGACTGAGTAGCAATTCCGATGACACAAACAGTTCCCGTAAGACGGTCCTATTCACATTTTTCCCAAGCGGATTTCCAGGAAGGATCCGATCCATGGGTGACGGAGCGACCTCGGCCCGATCCTTCGTGCACGGATGCTTGTTGACGGTAAGCCTTGCGGCCTTGTGCGTCGGTCTTGGGGATTGTCGGCAAGCACTGGGGCAAGACCCCGCCGCAACCAGCCACAAGGCGGTCTTCTACGACAACAATTTCAGCTATCTGCTCAGCCCTGAGACGGAGTCGGTCTATCTCGGCGACGCCTTCAAGCGATTACACTTCGGTCCGTCCATCACTTACGATGTCGGAGGCCAATTCCGCTTGCGATATCACGGCGAGCGGAATATGCGCGGGCTGGGGCTGACCGGTCGCGACGACGATTTCCTCCTGTACCGCACGCGGCTTTACACGAACGTCGAGATCGTGGAGCGCTTCCGCTTTTACTTCGAGGGAATCGACGCCGTCAGCAATTACGAGGATTACCCGCCCCGCGCCATCGAGGAAAACCGCGCCGACGTGCTCAATCTGTTCGGCGAAGTTCAGATTTGGGAAGGCGCGGCGGGGAAGCTGGGGGCACGGTTGGGGCGGCAAGAGCTGATCTACGGAGCCCAACGCACGGTCTCGCCGCTCGATTGGGCCAACACCCGGCGGACCTTCGAGGGCTACAAGATTCTGTGGCAGGGTGAAACCTGGAACGTGGATGCGTTCTGGGTCCGCCCGGTCACCGTCAACGCCAAAAAGTTCGATTCGCCCGACTACGACCAAGAGTTCTGGGGAGCGTACGCCACGCGGAAACTAGGGCGTCGACAGACGTGGGACGTCTATTATCTTCGCTTGGAAAACGAGCGCGAAGATTTCGAGTTCGACACCCTGGGCACGCGGCTGGCGGGCGAAGCGGGTCCGTGGGGTTACGAAGCGGAACTGGACCTGCAATTGGGGAAATATCAAGGGCGCGATCATCAGGCGGGAAGCTGGACGCTCGGACTGGGGCGAAAGTTTCCCGAATTGCCATGGTCCCCCGCCCTCTGGGCCTACTACGACTGGGCGTCCGGTTCCCGTACCCAAGGCAACGGCTATCACCACCTCTTTCCGCTCGCCCACAAATACTTGGGATACATGGACCTATTCGGCCGGCGCAACATCGAGTCGCCCAATGTGCAACTCACGCTTGCTCCCTGCGATCGCCTGAAGCTGGCCGCCTGGTATTACGTCTTCTTCCTGGAAAGCACCAAGGACGTTCCCTATACCGTCGCGATGACGCCGTTCAACGGCGCCAATCCACCGGCCGACTCTTACTTGGGGCAAGAGCTTGACCTCACCGCGACGTGGACGCTCTCCCCGCGGGCGGATCTGTTGTTCGGATACTCGCATTTCTTCGCGGGAGATTATTACAAGGAGACGCCCGGCCTGGTCTATCGCGGCGACGCCGACTTCTTCTATACCCAGTTCACGCTCAACTTCTGAGCCGATCGCAGGGCGACGCCCCGGAGAAAAGAAAAAGCGCGAGGTGAAAGAGAACGAGGCGCAAGAGAACGTGGGGAATAGGCGAACGGACCTTGGCGTCCGGGACATCCTCACGCAGCGGAGGGCACGGGACTCGAACCCGCAACCCCTTACGGGGCACCACATCTCCAGTGTGGCTGCTCACCAATTCGCATACCCTCCAAGTCGGCGGCGTCCGTGAACGAACTCCCACCACCTTTTGGGATTATAGCGTAGCCGGGCGGTCCCGTCAGCGCGGAGTGTCGGCCGTCGGCCCCCCTTATTTCTCCCCGCTTGCCCAAGAGCGAAAAACCGGCACCCCGGAAAAGCCGGATTCGTCTTTGTCAAAGAGCCGTAATTTGGTACAAGTTATGGCTGCCGGTTTTCGCGCGCCCTCCAGGGACCGCTGCGGACATCGAGCGATTCGTTCTTTCCCGGGAACACGAAGTCCCGGTCAATCGTCGTGTCTTGCCCGACAGGATCGCACCAGGGATGGGTAACTTCGGCCGCGTATTCGCTCTGGTTTTTCGTCACCCTTGGGTCTTGTGCGGCGTCACCGTGACGGCGGTGCTGGTGGGCGTCCTTTGGGGAGGCAACATCTCGGCCGTTTACCCGATCGTCGAGGTCTCGTTTCGCGGCGAATCCCTCCACTATTGGGTGGACATGAAGATCGACGAAGCCCGGCAGGATATCGCCCGGCTGGAACAAGAGCTTGACTCCTTACGGCGGGAAGGCCCCGAGGGTGATGCGGGCGCGAAACTCCGCGCTCAGACGCTGGAACAGAAGCTGAACAGCGAAAAGCTGCTGCTGTCCCGCTACCTGGGCATGCGACCCTGGATCCGGCGGTGGACGCCCGACGACCCGTTCCAAACCCTGCTGCTGGTGATCGCCGCGCTGCTCGTGGGTACGGTCCTTAAGAGCGCGGCCTTGGTGCTCAACATCGTGCTGGTGGGCTACCTGGCCCATAGCGTGGTCCACGACCTGCGGACCCGTTTCTTCCGCAACGCTTTGGAGCTGGATGTCAACACCTTCAGCAACGAGGGGGTGGCCGACCTCATGAGCCGGTTCACGCACGATATCCAGTGCGTGCACGGCGGCGTGGTCATCCTGTCGGGCAAACTGATTCGCGAACCGCTGAAGATGGCGGCGTGCCTGATCGGTGCAGCCGTTATCAGTTGGCCCCTGCTGCTGGTTTCGCTCTTGGTGGTACCCCCGGCCGCTTGGGCGGTGCGACAATTGGGGCGGAGCATCAAACGGGCGAACCGCCGGGCCATGGAAGAGATGTCCGTCCTCTACGGCACGCTGGAAGAGGCCTTTCGGTCGATCCGCGCCGTCAAGGCGTTCACCATGGAGCCGCACGAACGGCGACGATTCCGCGAAATCAGCCGCCGCTACCTCCGCCGCGGTCTGAAAATCGCCTGGTACGACGCTTTAACCAATCCGTTAACCGAGGTGCTGGGGATCGGGATCATTTCCCTGGCGATGATGGCCGGCGCGTACCTGGTCCTCCGCGAGCAGACCTCGCTGTTCGGGATCCCCATGGCTTCCCAGCCCATCTCGATGCCCAGCCTGGTGCTGTTTTACGCCTTCTTGGCCGGTGCCGCCGATCCCATCCGCAAATTGTCGGACGTGTTTTCCGGACTGCAAAGTGCGGCCGCGGCGGCCGACAGAATCCACGCGGTGATCGACCGTAAACCGCAGGTAAAAGACGCCGTTCACGCCGTGGCCGTCCCGCGGCATCACCGGCATATCGTCTTCGACCACGTGAGCTTCGCCTACACCGCCGACCGGCCCGTTCTCCGCGACATCAACCTGGAAATACCGTTCGGGCAAACTTTGGTGATTTTGGGGCCGAGCGGCTGCGGCAAGAGCACGTTGGCTTCGCTGATCCCGCGCTTCGCGGACCCCACCCAGGGCGAGATTCGCCTGGACGGGGTGCCGCTGCCGAACATCCGGCTACGTTCCCTACGGCGGCAGATCGGCGTGGTGACGCAGGAACCGCTGCTCTTCAACGACACGGTGGTGAATAATATCCGCTACGGCTCCCCCGGCGCGAGCGAAGAACAGGCCGTCGCGGCGGCCGTGGCCGCCAACGCCCACCGTTTCATCACCGAAGAACTCCCTCACGGGTATCAAACGGTGGTGGGTCCGATGGGGAGCTTGCTTTCCGGCGGGCAGCGGCAACGGATCGCGCTGGCCCGGGCGATCCTCCGAGATCCCGCCATCTTGATCCTGGATGAAGCGACCAGCCAGATCGACGTGGAAAGCGAACAATTGATCCAACGGGCGCTGGAAAAATTCGTCCAAGGCCGGACCACGATCATCATCACCCACCGGTTGGCGGCCGTTCAAACCGCGGATCGGGTCATACTGCTGCAAGACGGCGGAGTCGTGGCCGACGGCACCCACGGCGAACTCCTGCCCCGCTGCGAGGCCTACCGCCGGCTATTCAGCTTGCAATTCGAGGAGCTTCGCGTCTCCGCATAGGACGGTCGGCACCCTCTCCCGGCATTGATCGATGCCTTGGCCGCGCGAGCAAGCGGCCGTTCCCGGGCGGCCGCGGTACTTGCGAACCGCGCCGAACCTTGAACCGTAGGAGCAAGCGGCCAAGGAGATCATCCCTATGGTATTTACCGAAGAAGCGTTGCTGGTCCTGCGGGACGTGCGGAAATCATTCCAAACCCCCGACGGCGAAGTTCTCCCCATCTTGGATATTCCCGAATTCACCGTTCGGGCGGGAGAGCAGGTAGTCATTGTCGGGGAGAGCGGCTGCGGCAAGACGACGCTCCTCCACGTGATTGCCGGAATCAGTCGGCCGGACGAAGGGCAGGTACGCATCGACGGGTGGGATATCACCCTCCTATCGGAGGCGGAAAGCGATCGCTTTCGAGCGGAAAATATCGGCTACGTTTTCCAAACTTTCAATCTGCTGCCGGCCTTCACCGCGCTAGAAAACGTCCTGCTCGGGATGACGTTCGGTCGCGGGAAGCCGGATGTGCACCGTGCCAGGCAGCTTTTGGAACGGGTAGGGCTGGGACACCGCATGCACCACCGCCCGCGGCAAATGTCCGTGGGAGAGCAGCAGCGGGTATCCGTCGCCCGGGCTCTCGCCAATCGCCCCAAGCTGATTCTGGCCGACGAACCGACGGCCAATATCGACACGGGGAATCAGCAGGTCATCCTCGACTTGCTTCGAGAGGGTTGCCGTGAGGAAAACGTGGCCCTGATCCTGGTGACGCACAGTCCTGAGGTTGCGGCCCAATTCCCGCGCTTGGTTCACCTTGCGGAAATCAATCTGATTCTCAGCCGCAAGGTTTAAGCGGCATCATTCCCGGGCCTCTCGTTTCCTTTCAACTCAACCCAAAAGACGCTGCCATGAACTTGTGGAAAATCGCTTGGCGGAGCATTCAGCATCGGGCCGTCTCTTCGAGCTTGACGGCGTTTTCCATGGCGTTAGGCGTGGCCTTGGTCGTGGCCGTCTTGGTGATCTATCAAATCCTGGACCATTCCTTCAAGCGCAGTTCGCAGGGCTACGACCTGATCGTGGGGCCGGCACGGGGCGGGCCGCTGGAATTGGTCCTCAGTACCGTCTATTACTTGCAAACCCCTCGCGGCACCATTCCCTACCAAGTGTACGAGGACTTGCACAGCGGACGTTTTGCGGGAGAGGTCGAGGCGGCGATTCCCGTGTGCATGGGCGGATTCTACGCCGGTTTTCCCGCCGTGGGCACCGTGCCCGAGCTATTCGAAACCTTCCGCTACTTCGGCGACCGGCCCTACGAATTCGAGTCGGGGACGAGCTTCGCCGCCGACCAACCCTGGCAAGCGGTGATCGGAGCCACCGTCGCCCGGCGGACCGGTTTGGGGACGGGCGACAAATTCAAGGTCGCGCACACGACGTCGGGTCAGGGCACGCACGAACACGCCGAGGAGTACGAAATCACCGGCGTCCTCAAGCCCACCGGGACGCCCGTCGATCGCGTCCTCTTCATCAACATCCGCGGTTTCTGGCAACAACATCATCACGATCAAGCGATGGAGCGGGAGACGGGTCAGGCCGACGAAGAGGCCGACCCCGAGAAGGGCCACGCCGAGGAGGGCCACGACGTGGATGACGAACGGGCGTTGACGGCCGTGCTGGTCAAACGCGATTGGACCAACTCCGCGCGCGCCATGGAACTACCCCGCTTGGTCGTCCAAGATTCGCCCGGCCTGCAAGCGGTGGTCCCGAGCGAGGAGGTCGCCAAGCTGTTCGAAGGATTGCTCGGCAACATCCAAACCGTGCTCCTCATTTTCGCCGTCATGATCGTCGTAACGGCGGGCATCGGCCTCATGGTAAGCATCTACAATTCCATGGCCGAACGGCAGTTGGAAATCGCCATCATGCGGGCGTTGGGCGCCAAGCGCAGCACCGTGATGCTCGTCGTCCTGTTGGAGTCGATTTTGCTCTCGCTGGGCGGCGGGGCGGTGGGCGTCCTTCTCGGCCACGGGCTGATCGGGGCCTTCTCAGGCACCATCTTCGAGCAGACCGGCATCCGTATCAGCGCCCTCAGCGCCCAACCGATCGAGCTGGTGCTCATCCCCGGTCTGATCGTGTTGGCCTCCATCGTGGGCTATATGCCGGCCTTGATCGCCTACCGCACGGACGTAGCCAAGGCCCTGGCGCACGGCGGTTGATCGACCTGCCCCGGCCTTTCTCCGCTGAAAGCGTCGCCCGGCCGCCACGTCGGCGCCCGGCCCGGCGGACGGAGAGGCCCGCCGTCGCACCGTTATTCCGGATTCGCCCCCAGCGAGAAGAAAACACCGTTGGCGCAAGCGCTGCCTCCCGATTGCGCGAGCAATTCCGTGGTAAGGCCCTGCAATTGGGTGGCCGTGGCGATGACTCGAGCTTGCAAGTCTCCCTCGTCGCATGCGAGACCGCGAATGAATTCCTCGGCCTCTTCCAAGATGCATCGGGCCGTACGGATCAGCGTCTCTCGCGTCCGGTCACCGGTCGCTACCCCATCGCCGCCCCGCTTGTCGGGCAACATGCCCAAAGCGACAAGCCGGCAGTGGAACCAGCGGAGCAGACTACCGCGACTGACGGCTCCGACGGGCGTTCCCGCCCGAACGATGATGACCCGCCGCAAAGCCACCCGGCATAGGAATTCATAAATCGCCGGCAGGGGCGTATTTTCTTCATACGCGATGACCTGCCGTTGCATTAGCTGTGAAACCGGTCTCTGCCATCCATCCAAGGTGGCGATCGCGGCCATCAAGTCCTTTTCCGACAGCACGCCGACCAACTTGCCGTCGTCATCCACAACCGGGGCCGAAGTGATCCGGGAGCGGAGGAAGAAATCGGCGGCATTTCGCGTCGGGGTTTCCGCATGCAGGGGGCTGACGATGGGCGTCATGACATCCCGCGCCGTAACTCCCGCGAAGATGTCCTCCGGGGCCTTTCCTTGCGGCGCATTCTTGTCGCCGCCGATCACCGCGAGATAACGCACGACTCGATTGCGGCCGCTTCGTTTTGCGCACAGCAGGGCCTGATCGGCACGATCCACCAACTGTTCGGGAGTCAACGTATCTTCCCGCAGGCCGGCCACGCCCACACTGCACGTCACGGAAAGGTCTTCGCCCGACTCCAAATGAATGATTTCTCGGGCCAGCATCCCGCGCAGTCGTTCCGCCCACCGCTCGGCGCCGCTTTCGTCCGTATCCGGCAGGAGAGCGCAGAACTCTTCCCCGCCGTGCCGCGAGACGATGTCCGACTCGCGCGCCGTCCGACGCAGGAGGCCGGCCACGGTGCGGAGTACGAGGTCCCCTGCCAGGTGCCCGTGGACGTCGTTGATCCGCTTAAAGTAATCCAAATCCACCACGGCGCAGGCCAACGCCCGCCCGTGCCGTTTCGCCAGGGAGAAGTGATGGTAAAGGTGCTCGAAGAAGCTCCTTTGCGTCAAGAGTCCGGTGAGGGCGTCGGTACGTGCCAGCCGGGCGGTTTGGCGGTTGGCGGCCACGATCCGCCGGGCGGTGTTGAGGCGGGCCAAGAGTTCCGCCTTTTGCACCGGTTTGGTGAGATAGTCGTCCGCACCGCTTTGCAATCCCTGGACGACGTTCTCGGGGGTATTGCGGGCGGTGAGCAAGAGCACGTGGACGTAATAAGGCAGATCGGCCGCCCGAATCCGCCCGCACAACGTCGGTCCGTCCATGTGCGGCATTTCCCAATCCGTCAGAACGATGTCGGGACGTTCCCGGAGAACGGTCTGCAGGGCCTCGGCTCCGTCGGCCGCCTCTAACGTTTCGTACTGTCCGCCGCGGAGAAGATGGGTCAAAAGGCGGCGAACCGTCGCGTCGTCATCGACCACAAGAACCTTGATCGCGGCATCCGGCGGCGGCGGCTCCATGGGGCGCGCACGCTCGACCAGCGGGATATCGGGAGCCGAAGTACGGCCCTCGCCCGCCGCCGAAAACTCATGTGTTTCCGAAGCCTTGTCTTCCGTCATCGCCATCCTTTCCCTGTTGTTGTCTTCCATCAGTAGATGCGTTGGGTATGGTCAAAAAAAGATAGATTATAATTCCGGTCGACACTGCCCGAGCGGGCGAGGGGAACTCGATCGGTCGTTCGAACGAAGGCGTCGCAACCGGTGTGACCGGCACATTCGCATCGATCGGCCTACACGAAACAAACCCTACGAACGTTGATTGATGGCATCGAGGAATGGGGGCCGCACAACCCCTCTCGGAGAAACACAATCCGTTTCGCCGTGCGAAGGGACGCGTTGCGCGGCGTCCGCTCTTTGGTTGCCGCGGAGCACCGTCGTCCCAACGCATGGCCCAAGCCTAGGTGCCATTTTGGCAGCCCATCTCTTTTTGCCAGCTCCGCGAACTCGCCCGGCAGCCCTACGAATTGACACAACATCATGTCATTCAAAAACTTAAAGCAACGATACTGCGTTCTGAGCGAGCGCGGCGCGCATTTTGCAGCATGGAATTGGCATCCACGGGAGCGGGATAATGAGGCATCCCGCGTCGCTTTGGAACGGAAACCAGGGCAAAACGGGCGGGAGACATCTCTCTGTCAAGCGGTTTTTGAGCGAATAACAACATTCACGAATAAAAGGAGTCGTTTCAATGGCTGAAGAAAAAATCATCGGCATCGACCTGGGTACGACCAACTCGGTGGTGGCCGTCATGGAGGGGAAGGAAGTCAAGGTGATTCCGAATCAAGAGGGAAATCGCCTGACCCCGAGCGTGGTGGCCTTCACCGAAAAGGGCGAGGTCTTGGTCGGAGAGCCGGCAAAACGTCAAGCCATTACCAATCCCAAGCGGACGGTGTACTCGATCAAGCGATTCATGGGCCGCCGCCGCGAGGAAGTCCAATCGGAAGAAACGATCGTTCCCTATCAGATCGTGGGCGGATCGAGCGACTACGTGAAGGTCAAGATCGGCGATCGCGAGTACACGCCGCCCGAGATTTCGGCCAAGGTTTTGCAAAAACTCAAGGAGGCGGCCGAGGCCTACCTGGGACATCGCGTGAACAAGGCGGTGATCACCGTTCCGGCGTATTTTAACGACGCCCAGCGGCAGGCCACCAAGGACGCCGGTCAAATCGCCGGTTTGGAGGTCGTGCGGATCATCAACGAGCCGACGGCGGCTTCGTTGGCCTACGGTTTGGACAAGAAGACTTCGGAGAAAATCGTGGTCTTCGACCTCGGCGGCGGGACCTTCGACGTCTCGGTGCTCGAGGTGGCGGACGGCGTATTCCGCGTCATCAGCACCAACGGCGACACGCACTTGGGAGGCGACGACTTCGACCGGGCGCTGGTGGACTATGTCGCCGACGAATTCAAGAAGGACTACGGCATCGACCTCCGCAAGGACCCCATGGCCTTGCAGCGACTGCAAGAGGCTTGCGAGAAGGCCAAGAAGGAGCTTAGCTCGGTCCAGCAGACGGAATTGAACCTGCCCTTCATCACGGCCGACGCGAGCGGCCCCAAGCACTTGCAGATGACCCTCACCCGATCGCAGTTCGAGCGGTTGGTCGATCACCTGGTGGAACGCTGCCGCAAGCCCGTCGAATTGGCCTTGCAAGACGCCCGGCTCTCGCCGAAAGACATCGACGAGGTGGTTCTGGTGGGCGGTTCCACGCGGATTCCCAAGGTGCAGGAGCTGGTCCGGCAGATGTTCGGCAAGGAGCCGCACAAAGGCGTCAACCCGGACGAGGTGGTGGCGGTGGGAGCCGCCATTCAAGGCGCCGTGCTCGCCGGCGAAGTCAAGGACGTGCTCTTGCTGGACGTGACGCCGCTGTCGCTGGGCATCGAGACCCTCGGCGGCATCATGACCCGCATCGTGGAACGCAATACCACGATCCCGTGCGAACGGAAGCAAGTCTTCAGCACGGCCGACGACAACCAGACCGCGGTGACCATCAAGGTCTATCAGGGCGAGCGCGAGATGGCGGCGGACAACCGCCTGTTGGGTATGTTCAACCTCGAAGGCATCCCGCCCGCGCCGCGCGGCGTCCCCCAGATCGAGGTCACCTTCGACATCGACGCCAACGGCATCCTGCACGTCTCGGCCAAGGACTTGGGGACCGGCAAGGAGCAAAAGGTCCGCATCGAGCAGTCCGCCGGCCTATCCAAAGACGAGATCGAACGGATGCGCCGCGAGGCCGAGTCGCACGCCGAGGAGGACCGCCGCAAACGCGAGCTGGCCGAGTTGCGCAACAAGGCCGACAACCTCTGCTGGCAGACGGAAAAACTGCTCAAGGAGAATGAGGCGAAGCTCGGTGAATCGGATCGGCAGGCGATCCAGCGGGCGATCGAGAAGACGCGGGAGGCCGCCAAGTCCGACAGCGCGGACCGGATCAAGTCGGCGATCGCGGAAATGGAAGCCGCCGTACACGCCTTCAGCAAGACGCTGTACGAGCGTGCGACCGCCGGGGCCGGGGCTACCGCCGCGGGAACCGCCGACGCCTCCGCCGGCGCCGCCTCCGGCAAAGGCAAGGACGACGACACCATCGACGCCGAGTTCGAGGTGAAGTGAGCCGTCGCGCCGGCCCGGCACCGCCGCGTGCTTGCTCCCCGGATCGCTTCCAGGCCGCTAGAAGATCGCACACGCGATCCGGCGGCCTTTTTTACGGACCGGTCGCTCTCCGCTCCGCCCGAGCGCAATCCGCTCCCACCCAACGCGGCGGCGGTCGGCCGATCCGGAAGGCATCACGACAAGACGAAATCACAAAGAAGATGAATCCGAACAGGAGGATATCCCCATGGCATTCCGTTTCGACAAATTGACCATCAAAGCCCAGGAGGCGGTCGCCGAGGCGCAATCCCGGGCCGCTGATCGGCAAAACCCCGAAATCGATCCCCTGCATCTGCTGGAGGCATTGTTGAGCGAAAAGGACGGCATCGCCCGGCCCATGCTCCAGCGGATCGGCGTCCAATTCGGCCACCTGGAGCGGATGCTCCAGGCCGAATTGCAGCGCTTGCCGCGGATCTCGGGCGACGCCCAGCGGCAGCCGTCGGCAGCGTTGATGAAGGTGCTGGAGCAGGCTCAACGGGCGGCCGACGCGATGAAGGACGAGTTCGTCTCCACCGAGCACCTATTGCTGGGGCTGACGCAGGCCCCTTCCAAGGCCAAGGACATTCTTGCGCTCAACGCGGTAACTGAAAAAGAGATCCACGAGGCCATGCGGGCCGTTCGCGGTAACAGCCGCGCGGACGACCCCAACGCGGAGTCCAAGTACCAAGCCTTGGAACGCTACGGGATCGACTTGGTGGAACGCGCGCGGCGAGGCAAGCTCGATCCGGTCATCGGCCGCGATCAAGAGATCCGCCGCGTGATGCAAGTCCTCTCACGGCGGACGAAGAACAACCCGGTTCTGATCGGCGATCCCGGCGTGGGCAAAACGGCCATCGTGGAAGGCCTGGCCCTCCGCATCGTGGACGGCGACGTACCCGAAAACCTGAAAAACAAGCGGGTCATCGCGCTGGACATGGGGGCATTGGTCGCGGGAACCAAGTATCGCGGCGAATTCGAGGAGCGGCTCAAGGCGGTCTTGAAGGAGGTGGAGGCGGCCGGCGGCAACATCATCCTCTTCATCGACGAACTGCACACCGTGGTCGGGGCCGGTCGCGCCGAAGGCGGCTCGGACGCCGCCAATCTGCTCAAACCGGCGCTCGCCCGGGGAGAGCTGCGCTGCATCGGGGCCACCACCCTGGACGAATACCGCAAGTACATCGAGAAGGACGCCGCGCTGGAACGCCGTTTCCAACCGGTGTACGTGGGCGAGCCTTCCGTCGAGGATACGATCGCCATTCTCCGCGGATTGAAACCCCGCTACGAAGCCCATCACGGCGTGAAAATCAAGGACTCGGCCTTGGTGGCGGCGGCCCATCTGTCCCATCGCTACATCACCGACCGCTTCCTGCCGGACAAGGCCATCGACCTGGTGGACGAGGCCATGAGCCGCTTGGCCATGGAGCTTCAAAGCGTGCCCGTCGAAATCGATCAACTGCAACGCCGGGTCGTGCAACTGGAATTGGCCGAGCGGCAACTCGCGGAGGAGAACGAAGAGCACGCCAAGGAGCGGCGGCGGGAAATCCAAGAGGAGATCACCAAGCTCCGCAAGGAGTTGCAGGATTTGAGGCGGCAATGGGAAAGCGAAAAAGCCGCCCTCGAGGAAATCCAAAAGCTGCGGCAGGAATTGCAGCAGGTGGAGCACGAATTCAATCAGCTCCAGGCCGGAATCAAGGACAAGCAATCGTCGGGAAGCATGGTGCCCGAGGCCGACTACCAACGGCTCTATGAACTGGACATCCGGCGGCGGCAGTTGCAGAAGGCCTTGGAGGAACAAGAGTCGGCCTATCCCGTCTCCGACGAACGCCGTTTGCTACGGCTGGAGGTCGGCCAAGAGGAGATCGCCGAGGTCGTCAGCGCTTGGACCGGGGTACCGGTCGCCCGAATGATGGAGACCGAGCGGGCCAAGCTGATCGTCCTGGAGGAGCGGTTGCACCTTCGCGTCGTGGGACAGGACGAGGCGGTGCGGGCGGTGGCCGACGCCGTCCGACGCAGCCGCTCCGGCTTGCAAGATCCCAAGCGGCCCATCGGGTCCTTCATCTTCCTGGGTCCCACCGGCGTGGGCAAGACCGAGCTGTGCAAGGCCCTGGCCGAGGTGTTGTTCGACGACGAAAACGCCGTCGTCCGCCTCGACATGAGCGAGTTCATGGAGCGGCACACGGTGAGCCGCCTGATCGGAGCGCCGCCGGGCTACGTGGGCTACGAGGAAGGCGGCGTCCTGACGGAGGCCGTCCGCCGCAGGCCCTACGCCGTGGTCCTGCTGGACGAAATCGAAAAGGCCCACCGCGACGTGTTCAACATCTTGTTGCAAGTGCTGGACGACGGCCGGTTGACGGACAACCAAGGCCACACGGTGGACTTCACGAATACCATCATCGTGATGACCTCCAACATCGGCAGCCAGGCCGTCCAGGAGATCACGCGGAGCGGGGGGCGCGAGGAGGAAATCCGTGACGCGGTGCAAGAGGCCTTGCGGCATCACTTCCTGCCGGAGTTCTTGAATCGCGTGGACGAGATCATCATCTTCCACCCCTTGCGGCGCGAGCAAATCCGCAAGATCGCCGATATCCAAATCGAGCGGCTCCGAAAGCGGCTGGCCGAGAAGGGCGTCCGGTTGGAGGTCTCCGATCGCGCGGTCGAGGCCGTGGCCGAGTTGGGTTACGATCCGACCTACGGTGCACGCCCGCTCAAACGCGTGATTCAACAGCGGATCGAAAACCCCTTGGCGGTCGAACTCCTCAAAGTGAGCGATTGGGAGGGCATGACGGTCCGCGTGGATTACGAGCTGGGAGATTTCACCTTCCAGCGGGTTGTGGAAGCCGAACCCGTCGAAAGTTGATCACCGTCGGCCGGCTTGCGCTCGAATGGGAACTGAGCCGTCGGCGTCAGCCGACGGCTCCTTTGTTTGCGGGCCGGGCGAGGGAGAAACCGTGCGAATCTCACTCGGCGACGCGTTGGCGGATGAAGCGGACGCTCGGGTCGGCCCCGGCGCTGCCTCCGGTCAACGTCTCCGCCAGATAGCGGACCCGTTCGCGAGAATTGATGGGCGAGCGGAAATTGTCGCCTTTTTGCAGGATGATCCGCACGTCGGGCATTTCCCCGAAGGCCTCCGTCCCGGCGACCTGGCAGGGGAACCAGTAGCCCTTGCCCTCGTCATCGACGAGAAAGAACTCCGGATAGCAATGCCCCTGGACCCACACGGTCCGTGATGGGATCCCCAAGGCCCGGCACAGGGCGACGAAGAGCGACGTCATGTCCTCGCAGTCGCCCGTCCCGTCCTTCAAGGCGGCCAAGGCCCCGCGGAGCGGCGTGTTTTGCTTATAGGTCACGTGCTCCCGAACCCAGTCGTAGATCGCCTTCACGCGGTCCCAGTCCTTCCCCTCGGCTGGAAAAATCTCCTTGGCTTGGGCCGTGATCTTCGGGTCGCGGGATTCGATTTTGGGGCTGGTACCGAGGAACGGTCGAACGTCGGAGGGAATCTGCCGACTCTCGGGAATGCGGAAGATCGACGTATCGGGGGGAGGCAGTTGCACGAATCGTCGGACCTCCACCGTAACGACGGCCTTGGCTTCTTTCCCGCCCGGCAAATTCGGTATCTGCACCACCATCATATCGACCAGCCCATCCACGGTTTGGTACCGGACGGAGACGCCGGGGGAAATATCCTCCTCCACGATCTCAACCTGCTGTTCGGGCCAATTTCGCGGGATGGGGGCCGTTCCCTTGATTCCGCGACAGGCCCCCCCTGACGCCGTGATCACCATGCCGGCCTGCCACCGCATGACCACGGGATCGCCCAACCGGCAGCCCTTGCCCTCCTCCGTCTTGAACTGTGCGAAAACGGTTTGCCCGGCAACCGTCCAACCCCACAACACAAGCGATAGGATCGCGATTCTCGACATTGCAACCTCATTCCCGATAGGAAACCCCGCGGGCTGGCAAGTTCGCGGAACGAAACCGCCCCACGTCGTCGATCAAGCCGGCACGGCGGTCGCTCGCAATGGCGGCGATGCTGGTCCTCGGCGCCACGCTGCCGGATCTCTCCTTCTCTATCTTACAATACGCAATCTGGAGAATATGCGGCAAATGGAATAACGCAAAGGTGAGCGAAGTGGATTCGCGCGCATTTTCTCACCCGCGCCGAGGAGACCCTCTTTCCGAATCCTGACGATTGAAAATCCTCGCTGCCCAGCACCTCGAAGCGCACGCCGTCATCCTGCAAGCTTTCCGAATCCTGCCGATTGGAAATCCTCGCTACGAGGACCGCGGTCCGAGATCGAAGGGCGGCGGATGCGAGGGGGCTGATCGGGAATGCGGCCGCGGGGAAAACGGCGGGAAGCCGCCTTGATCGGATGAGGCAGGCTCTCCTATAATCCGCGGCCCCCTCATTCCCATGCCAAGGTGCCGCGGGATGGGGGGGCCTCGGTAGCTCGGGCGACCTGCCCGAACTTCGGCCGCCATGAACTTCCAAACCCAGGCTGACTCCACGACGGAGTCGGCCCCCGGACCGGCAAGGACGCCATATCCCTGAGCGGTTACGCACGCTACGGATACCGACGAAGAATCGCTGCGCCCGATCGCCGATGGGGCGACGGGGACGGTAGCGCCGCCGTTTCGCGCTTTTCCGGCCGGCCGACGCTTCGGTTAGCGGCGTTCGCCTTATGCGTCATCGCCGTGACGCTCTGTTGGGCGGGGCGCGTCATGGCGACTCCTCCCGGACTGCCCCTTACGCCGGAAAGGATGGCCGCGGAAAGGACGGTCGGGCAGGCCCTGGTCCGCCTGCCGCAGCCCGACATCTCAGCCCCGATCAAAGCCACGGCGCAGGCGGCCAATCACTGGCGGCTGGGTAGTTACGAAGTCTGGATTCTCCGCGGAGATTGCCGCATCGCGCAAGGCGGTCTGTCGCTGAGCGGAAACGAGGCCGTCCTGTGGATCGACCGTTCGTCCGACGAGGTTCGGCAGGCGACCGCCGCAGATGATTTTCCCGACGGCGCCGGCGATCTCCCCGCGGGCGGATTTTTTTCCGCGGGCCGAGTCGCCGACGGGCGACCGTCTCCCGTCCCGGCATTTTCAGCGGGAATGGGGAGACCTGGGAGCGGCCCGACCAAGGTCATCGTCTATTTGGAAAACGGTTCCGAGGGGGTGATTCAAGCAGTCGGCCCCGGGGCGAGGCTCCACGATCGGGTCTATTTCGGGCGACTTTACACGGCAGCCGACGTGGCCGTGGAGGCCCTGGAAATCGCGGGAGAACCCGCGGAATCGCCTCCCGTCTTTCTGCGTGCCGCGGCTCGGCGGAATGCCGAGGCGGAATCGGCCGTGCGGTACGCACAGTATCTGCCGGAAGATTTGCCGGCAGGTCCGTCCGGTGACCCGTCGCCGCCGGCCGAGACGCGGCGAATCCGCGTCTTTCCGCGGAGCAGCGTTCCCATCCAGGCCCAATGGTTTCCCGATCCCAACGGCGGGCGCTGGATCGGACTGATCGACGCCGGCGTCAATTTGATCGTGGAAGAAGCCGGGCCGTTCGGCACGATCGACATTTCCGCCGATCGCCTGGTGATTTGGGTGACCGGAGATGAACAGCTCAACTTGGCAGACAGCGAGGCCGTCTCCTCGGATCGGCCCTTGGAAGTCTACATGGAGGGGAACATCGTCTTTCGACAGGCGGACCGCCGCATCTACGCGGATCGGATGTACTATGACGTCAACCGCCGGGCGGGAATCGTGATCAACACCGAGCTGCTGACGCCCGTCCCCGATTACGACGGCTTGCTGCGGCTTCGCGCCGACATCCTGCAACAACTCGACGAGAATCGCTTTTTCGCGCAGAATCTCTTCGTCACGTCCAGCCGCCTGGGAGTGCCGGGCTATCGCTTGCAGGCCCAATCCGCGTTCCTGGAGGACTTCACGGAACCGGTCTTCGACCCCGTGACGGGCGAACCGGCGATCGATCCCGAAACCGGGCAGCAAGCCGTCATCCATCGTCGGTGGGCCACGGGGCGAGATAATTTCGTCTATTTGCGAAACGTCCCCATCTTCTACTGGCCCGTGCTGGCCGGTGATCTGACCAAGCCCACCTATTACCTCAATCGCATCCGCCTCCGCAACGACAACGTCTTCGGTACGCAAGTGCTCACCACTTGGGACGCCTATCAACTCTTCGGCATCCGCAATCGGCCCGACGGTACCGAGTGGAGCCTCAGCCTGGACTACCTGAGCGACCGCGGACTGGGCCACGGCAGCGGTTTCACGTACGCCCGCGACGGCTTTTTAGGTTTGCCCGGCTATGCCACCGGGTTGATCGACTATTGGGGCGTCTTCGACGACGGGCTGGACAACCTCGGCCTCGGACGCCGCGCCTTGGTCCCCGAAAAGGATTACCGCTACCGCTTCCTCTGGCAGCACCGGCAGTTCCTCGACGAGGAGTATCAAATCACCGGTGAAGTAGGACTCATCAGCGATCGCAATTTTCTGGAACAATTCTACGAGCGCGAGTGGGACGAGCTGAAAGACCAAAACACCGCGCTGGAGCTGAAGCGAATCTACGGGAATGCGTCTTGGAGCCTTTCGGCGGGCGTCCGGATGAATAAGTTCTTCACGCAGACGGAATGGCTGCCGCGATTCGACCACTACCGCCTCGGCACCTCGTTCCTCTATGACAGCCTCACCTGGCACGCCCACACCAGCCTGGGGTTCGCGCGCTTGAGGACCGCCTCGACTCCCAAGGACCCCGCCGACGCCGCCGCCTTCGCCTATCTGCCGTGGGAGGTGAATCCGATCTCGGGCGTGCCGCTGGGCACCAACAGCGAACGCTTCATCACCCGGCAAGAGATCGACTGGCCTTTCCAGGTAGGCCCCGTCAAGATCGTCCCCTATGCCTTGGGCGAATTAGGACATTGGGGGGAGGATGTGTACGGAGACGACTACCAGCGGGCTTACGTCCAAGTCGGGACGAGGGCTTCGCTGCCGGTGTGGAGTTACAACCCCTACATCGAGAGCGACCTCTTCAATGTCCACGGCATCGCCCACAAGGTCACGTTCAAGGCCGAAGCCTTTTGGGCGAACTCCAGCGACGACATGGACCGGCTACCGCTCTACGATCCTTTGGACGACGACGCCGTGGAGGCCTTTCGACGGCGATTGTCGGTGCTCACGTTCGGACCGGGAACCGGGTTCGGGGGACCGCCCGTTCCCCTTCCCTTTGACGAACGCACCTACGCCCTCCGCAGCGGCATGGCTTCCTGGGTCACCGCTCCCAGCCTAGAGATCGCCGACGACCTGACGCTGATCCGGCTGGGCGTGGAACAGCGGTGGCAGACCAAGCGCGGGCAACCGGGCGCCCGTCGCATCATCGACTGGATCACCTTCGACACCCATTTCTCCCTCTTTCCCGACTCCTCGCGCGACAATTTCGGCCGCTTCGTGGGACTTTGGGACTACGACGCCCGGTGGTTCGTCGGCGACCGCTTGACGCTGGCCTCCGGCGGGGTCTTCGATTTCTTCGATTCGGGACAAAAGCTGTTTACGGTGGGCGCGTATCTGAATCGGCCGCCGCGCGGGGATTTGTACGTCGGTTTGCGCGTCCTGCAAGGGCCGATCGACAGCACCGTCCTGTTTACGTCGTTCTCCTACCGTCTATCCCCCAAGTGGATGTCCACGCTCGGTGTTTCGATCGATTTGGGCGAATCGAACAACATTGGACAGAACTTCTCGCTGACGCGAATCGGAGAGTCCTTCCTGGTCAGCGCGGGCTTGAACGTGGACGCGGGCCGCGATAGCGTGGGCTTTAACTTCACCGTGGAGCCGAGGTTCCTACCCAAGCGACGGCTGATGGGCACGAGCGGCGCCGCGATTCCCATCTCCGGAACCCAAGGGCTGGAGTGACTTCGCGGTTTTCGCCCGAAGGACGCGAGAGGCCGCAGCGACTTGCCCCGAGCGCTGCCCCGCCGACCGGCAGAAACCGCCGCTCTCCCGCAGGGCGCCTGGAATCCGGATACGTTTCCTCCCCTCGCAACGCCTGAAAAGAACGGGTCCATCAGGAATCGCAGGCCCGAGATATCCGCGCGGCGGTCGGCTCGTCGCCGCTTAGGCCGGATCGCCGTTTGGTCAAGCGGACCTCGTTGCCGGTCTCGTTGTAAACGACCTCGTCCATGAAAGCCCGCATCAACAGCACGCCGCGCCCGAAGCAATTCTCCACATTTTCCGCGCGGCACATCAGATTGGCGAAGGGTTTCGTATCGAATCCCGGCCCTTCGTCCCGAACGCGGAAAAAGACTTCATCGCTCTTGAGTCGCCCCTCCAGCCAGACCTTTCGCTCGGCATACGGCGGCTGCACCCGACGTTCCTCCGCAAGGGCGAAGAATTGCCGCTCATCGTTCTCCCGCAGCGACGAGGACAGTTCCAGATTGCCGTGAAACATAGCGTTGGAAAGGGCCTCTTGCAGGGCGATGGTGACCCGCGTGCGTTCCCCCGGATCGTCCCATCCCACGTCTTCCAGTGCCTCCTGCACGTAGTCGATCACCGCCCGAAAGTAGCGGCAATCGTTGTCGATCGCAAAAAGAAACGTCCACTGTCGAAGACATCGCATCAATTCGGTTCGCACCATGCGGCGTTGCGAGACCTCCCTCACTTGTTCCACGGTGGAAGCCAGCCTTTTCCCGGCCAATCGCTTGGGAACGTAACTGGCAGCGCCGCGGCGGAGGGCTTCCAACGCTATCTCCTCGCTACCCTGGGAAGTGATTAAGATGACGGGCACCCGCGGATGCCGTTGCCGAATCCGCTCCACCAAGGTCAGGCCGTTCATCCGCGGCATGATCATGTCCGTAATGACCAGCTCGAAATCCTGTTCCTCGAGGATTTCGGCCGCCTCCATACCATCCTGTGCGGTGTGGATTTCCACGTCGGGCAACCTCGCCAACAGCCCGGAGATGAGCTGCCGATCGACGGCCGAATCATCCACCACCAGGATCTTGGTCATGTGGCAACTCCGTTTTTGGCAGCAGGGCCGAAGGCTCGATACCCCTCACGCGCGTCGCGGTTCATACCGCTTCGTCTTCCGGATTCATACCGGCACGAAGCCGGGGAATCGCCGCCCGCAACCGCTCGCTCGCCTGGGCTACCATTTCGGACAACTGTTCCCACTCGGCCAGAAGCGTTTCGAGGGGCGTGTCGCTGAGCAAGTGCCTCTCCAAAGCGTACGCCGTTTGCGAGGCCCTTTCCACCCCAAAATAGCGGAGGGAGCCGCCCAGCGTATGC
Source organism: Thermogutta hypogea (assembly GCF_055386265.1). Classification (NCBI taxonomy): domain Bacteria; kingdom Pseudomonadati; phylum Planctomycetota; class Planctomycetia; order Pirellulales; family Thermoguttaceae; genus Thermogutta; species Thermogutta hypogea. Next base: position 4,341,099 of record NZ_AP042425.1, on the reverse strand, counting down.
GCCGCCCGGCGGGCGCCCGGCCAGTCGCCGTGATCCACTCCTTCGCGAACGGCCTTCAACAGCGAAGGCGCCTCTTGAAGGAAGGTCTCCACGAGATCGGCCAGAAGACCGGCATCCCCACCGGTGGTCGCCAGCGCCGTCTTCCAATGGATCGCGACCCCTGCAATCCGCTTTCCCGTTTCATTCGATTCCTTCGGCACCCGGGGAGCTTTCGGCAGCGGCTTTGGCGGGGCGCCCGGCCCGGGTTCGGCGGTCTCGGCTTCCGCGAGAGTCGGCTCCGCCGGGGCGTCCTCGGCCGGGCTCGCGGCCACCGGCTCTCCCGATTGCCCCGCCGGACGGTCGCCGGTCCTGACGTTCGCATTCCGCAAAAAATCGTCGCCGCGGACTTGCCGCAAGACTTGCACAATCACCTGGAAGAAGTTGTTTACGTCGATCGGCTTGGCCAGGTAGCCGTCCATGCCGGAAGCCAACGCCGCCTCGCGATCGCCTTGCATGGCGTGGGCCGTCATCGCGATGACGGGCATATGCGGCGATCCCGTCTCGCGTTCGCGCCGGCGAATCTCTTGCGTGGCCTGGTAGCCGTCCATCTCCGGCATCTGGATGTCCATCAAGACCAAATCGAAATCCCGGCGGTCGAGCCACTCCAGGGCCTGCCGCCCGTCGTTCGCCACGACGACCTCATGTCCCGCCTTTTCCAACAGCGTGACGGCCACCTTTTGATTGAACGGGCTGTCCTCGGCGAGGAGAATACGCAGACGGGGCAGCGAGGGCAGTTCGGCCGCCGGCATCCCCGTATCCGGCGGATGCCACGGAACGCCCAAGATCTCGGCCACGGCGTTGAAAAGCTCGGATTGCTTGATCGGCTTCGTCAGGGTCAAGGCCACGCCCAACTCGCGGAGCGTCCCTCGCTCTCCGGGACTGTCGGCCGAACTAAGCACGATGACGGCCGTCTTTTCCGGCGGCAACAGCTCGCGGACGCGGCGCACCAACTCCAAGCCGTCCATGCCGGGCATCAGCAGGTCGGTGAGGATGAGATCGTAGGGGTTTTCCTCCCGCAACGACGCGACCACCATTTCCAACGCCGTTTCGCCCGATTCGGCGGCTTCGCCCGCCAATCCCCATTGGGCCAACATCTCCTGGATGATGCGGCGGTTGGTGCGGTTGTCGTCCACCACCAAAATCCGCTGTCCGCCGTAGGAGCGGAGGTCGGTCGGCGCCGCCTGGGTTCGGGGCTCCGCGACCGTGGCGAAGCGCGCCGTGAAACAGAACGTGCTGCCTTCGCCCGGCGTGCTCTCCACCCAAATCCGCCCGCCCATCAATTCCACCAGCCGCTTGCAGATGGCCAACCCCAGCCCCGTGCCGCCGAATCGCCGCGTGGTACTCTTGTCGGCCTGTTCGAAGGCGGCGAAAATGCTTTCCCTTTTTTCCGGCGCGATCCCGATGCCCGTGTCTCGCACCGTGAATTGCAATTCGGCCTCGCCGTCGAAACAACGCAATGCCGTCACATCGACCACGACCTCGCCGCGCTCGGTGAATTTGACGGCGTTATCCACCAAGTTGACGATGACCTGCCGCAGGCGGACCGGATCGCCGAGCAAGGCGTCGGGCACGCCGGGGTCCACGCGGTAGGCCAGTTCCAACCGCTTGCTGTGGGCCCGCAGCGCCAATCCCTTCATGGTATTGCCCAGCTCTTCTCGTAAGGAGAACTCCACCGATTCCAGTTCCAGCCGGCCGGCCTCGATCTTGGAGAAATCGAGGATGCTGTTGATGAGGGCCAGCAGGGTCTCTCCCGCCTCGCGAATGATCTGAAGATAGCCCCGCTGCTCGCCGGTCATCGGAGTCTGCGCCAAAAGCTGGGCCATGCCCAGAATGGCGTTCATGGGCGTGCGGATTTCATGGCTCATATTGGCCACGAAAAAGCTCTTGGATCGGCTGGCCTCCTCGGCGGCCTGCTTGGCCTGTTCCAGCGTTCGCCGAGCGATGATTTGGTCGGTCACATCCCAAAATACCGCCTGCACGCCGACCACGTCCCCCGCCGCGTCGCGGACGGGGGACTTCATGACCTGCACGTACCGCAGGGCGCCGTCGCGCTCGTATTGCTCGATGTCCTCGAAGAGCTGCCCGCTCTCCATCACGCGACGATCATCCTGGCGATATTTCGACGCCAAGTCGGGCGGGTAGAAGTCGAAGTCGGTCTTGCCCAGAATCTCCGCCAACGGCCGCCCCAAGAGGTGGCAAAACGAAGAGTTGGCGAAAGTGAAACGGCCTTCTCGATTTTTGCGCAGCACGTGGACGGGCAGATTCTCCACCAGAGAGTAATACAAGGCCTGCGAATCGCGCAAGCCCTTCTCGATGTTCTCGCGGCGTTGAATCTCCTCTTGCAACATGCGGTTGGCTTCGCGCAGCTCCCGCGTCCGTTCCTCGATCAGGCGCTGGGTGGCCAAGGCTCGGCCGCCCAGGGAGTGCACGTAGAGCGAAAGCAGGACCGAGCCGAAAAGCCCCACGCCCAAGAGCCACCACGCCCCGAAGCCGCGTCGCTGTTCGATGTAGGCCGCGCTGGGACGCATCGTCACCCGCCATTGCCGTCCCGGCAGTTGGATATCCCAATTCCAGTCCCATCGCAACAAGGCCGCATCCCACAGGCGCAGTCCGGACCAATCGCCGATGGAGACCAGCTCGTGTTCGCCCTCGCCCTGCTGGGGCGCATCGACGATGGATAGATGGATTCTCTGTTCTTCGCACCAACTCTTGATGGGGGCCAGCAGTTCCCGGAGGTCCACCACCACGATCAGAACGCCCGACACTTGGTTGATGCGTTCCAGCGGCTCTTGGGGCACATATTGGAAGGGGAAAATCGGCCATCCGATCATGAGGAATCGCGGCCCGGCGTCCGTCGCGGCACCGCTGTCGCGTTCGTCCGGGGACCGCTCCGGATCGGGCGTGCGCACCATCGAAAGATCGGAAACCAGCCGCGAGGCGATGCCCCCTTCCGTCACCGCGTGCAGGACGGCCTCGAAAAGTTCATCGCGCGACGCCAAATCGAAACCCTGCCCCGCGGCGAAGTTTTCACGCGGTTCGATGTACAAGATCGGCATGTGCAGCGGCCGGGTATGCGCACGGACCCGCTTGCCGGAATCGTCCAGCTCCCAAAGGTCCAGCCCGTTGACGCCGTTTTGATCGGCCTGCTGATAGAACCTCAGCAGGTCGTCGGGGCGTAAAATGGGAACCCAAGCCACGAAAGACACGTCGGAATACCGCGACAATAAGAGGTCGCAAGCGGCGGAAAACTCCCAGTTTTCCACGGAATCCGAACCGGCGTAGAGTGCGGCCAAGAAATTGAGCAGCCCTACGTCGCGATTGATGGCCGAATCCAACAGTTGGATGCGAGCCCGGCACTGATTGTGGCACTGGCCGGCGATCCGCCCGCTATCGCGCTGGAGATTGGCCCGCCACAGAGCGAAGGAACCGGCCGCCCCGATCAAGAAGATAATCAGCGTCGTCAGCCGCAGCCGGAACGGAGCCGCCCCCACGAGGGCCGCCAAACCCCGCCGCACCTCCGGACTGGCCGACTGTGTGCTCATCTTCTCATCGCCTCAATGGCGGCGTGAACGAAGACAGGAAGCTGTAGACAAGACGAGAAACGACCCGAGAAGTTCCCGACGGAACGGACCGGCTCCCCGCGAAAAACCGAGCAGCACGGTTTGCCGCCCCCGCCGCGGGCTACGCTGCGTCCCTGGCTTCCCGAGGCGCGTTTACAACCCTCCCGCACTCTTTTCGTCATTTCCTATTTCATTTTACCACAACAACCGATTCAGCCGATAATTTTCGCCGATTTTAGAGACTTTGCCCTCCCGTGTGAAGATTCCTCAACGTCCGGAAGGGAAAAGGCGTCTGACGAAGAGATTGAGCCGGCTTACCGGACTCCAAGAAAAAGTTGACGGCGGTACGGCCGACCTGGTTCAATGGCCGCCGACGGACCACCTGAACATGGCAGGATATTGCTAGGCTCAACGGAGCAATGGCGTGAATGATCGCAACTAACACGGCCATACCGGGAATATACGGGCATCGCGGGAATATAAGGCAAGGGTGCTGGAAGCGGGGCGAGAGGACCACCACCGTGGTCAACCAACCGGTCTATGACGCCTTCGGCCGTGTCACGCGGACGGGGAGCCGCCGGCGTAAGCCGGCGGTGGATAGTCTCTTCCTCTTCACCGCCCGGCCGTTCGATGCCGACACGGGCCTGCAAAACAACTTCCACCGCTGGTACGACCCCGCCGTCGGCCGCTGGCTGAGCGAGGACCCAATCGGCTTCAATGCGGGTGATGAGAATCTATACCGGTATGTGGGCAACGGACCGGTCAATTTCGTTGATCCGCTCGGATTGTGGATAGGACCATGCACAACGTGTTTGCGTCCAACACCGATCCCTATGCCCGTTCGTCCCATCCCTGTGCCGATTCGTCCGGTCCCACCAATCCGTCCGCTCCCACCAACCAACCCGATTTTGGGGCCGAAGCCGCCACTATCGCCGCCTTTTCCTTTTCCTTTTCCTTCTCCTCCTTCTCCGCGTCCTGACTACCCGCCGCTTCCAGATACCCCACCGCAACCAGGACCATTCCAGCCCGGAACGCCCAAACCACCGGGAGAAGAGATGTGCCCGCCGGGAGACTGCTCGGAAGCTGAGTACCACCGGCTGCGCCAGGAAGTTGTTGACAAGTGCAAGTCTCCGTCGCCGCCGGTATGCACTGGCAACACTCTGTTCGTGAGTTGCGCCGAGCTGGACAGAAGAAGGGGAGCGTGGAACGACTGTTTCAATGCTCGGTACAATTTGGATACGAAGTGCTTCCGTGGCGGGGATGAGGGGCATCAATACCAGCGTAAATGGGCAGCTTACCACCGCGACATGTGCGAGTATAAGTACCATTGGTGGAACTGCGGAGGTAGCTCGTATCCCAACTGGCCTGGTGGAGGAATGGAAATCGCGTGAAGACAACCTATGGAATCGCAGCCTGCCCCTACGCCGAGACCGCCCTGCCGATTATTCGTGATCCTGGCTCGTGATGCGCCGACGGCGTTGATTCTGCGGCGTGGTCCAAGCAAGTGGTATCACCTGATACGATGGCGCATGGACGATGATACCTTTGAGCCAGGGGCTTGGTTTCACGGCAGAATCTACGAAGAACGGTGCGATCTTTCACCGGACGGCGAACTCGCGCTCTGCTTTTGCCACGGTGGGGCGTACCGGCCCGGTTATACCGATTCATGGACTGCAGTTAGCCGGGCGCCCTGGCTTCATGCTCTTACGCTTTGGCCCTGGGGGACAACTTATGGCGGCGGGGGCCGGTTCGTAGACAATCGGAGGCTGATTCTTCGCGCCAACATGCCTGTGGAGACACACCCCGATCATCCTGTACAGGGAATCGAGGTAATCTACGGCAGGGCAGAATACCAGCGTTCAAGTGGGGAAGTGGACGGTGCTGATTGGTCGGGTCGAGACCATGCTGGTTGCTTGATATTCGCCCAACACGGAAAGTTGTATCGGCGCGACCAAGGGAGCGACCGCGAAATCATAGACCTGAATGAACTGCATCCTGACCCGCGCCCAGCGCCGGATTGGGCCAAAAAGCCGCTCGCCACGAATGCGCCGCGCGGCTGAACCTGCTGATGGCGAATGATAGCGGCCGGTGTTGGCTTGCCCACGACACCATCCAAAGTTCACTGATTCACAGCCGGGTCGAACATCGCGGCCGGGCGGGCGAATTGGCTCAGGGCACGGAGCATCGGGCGGTGCGTGTGGGCATTCGGCTTCAGTTTCTCAGCGACGGGAAAGGCTCTCCAACACGCGAGGCCTCTGTACGACATCGCCAGACATGTCTCATAAGAGAAATGCCCCGTGCGATTCCGGCTGAGATACGTGGGGGCTCGGCTTCGTCACGGGTTCCCGGACTCCGCGGGGTCGAAGCCTTTCAGGGGGATCAGCCGGACCGGACCGAGCAGGCCCGACGGCTCGATGGGCCATTGCGAGGCATCGAGCGCTTGATAATGGACGTTCACGATGTTGACGTCTTTCATGATCTTCCAATCGACTTTCCGCAGGTCCATATCTCGGATCCGGTTGGCCGACAGGTTGGTGACCTCCACCTCCAAGCGGTTGCGGCCCGGCTTCAGGGTGTCGCCCAAGGGAATGCGGAACGGCAGGGCGATGAGCGTCCCCAAATCCCGACCGTTCAGCCGAACGTGCGCGCTCTCGCGGACATCTCCCAGGTCGAGCAGCCATGCCTCGGCGATCTCCGCCGGGGCGGTGAAGTCCAGCGCATACCGCGCCGTGCCCGCAAAGGCCTGGGCCGCCGTGTCGGGGGCCTCCGTCCACGAGGCGAGCTGATCCGTCCGGTAGGATGCCGGGAGCGTCGGCCCACCTTCCATGAACTGCACCGACCACGTGCCGGTAAGGGCGACCGGTTCGCCTGAGGAGCGGAAGTAGCGCCACGTCGGGCCGGGGGGCGTTTCACTTTCCACGCGGACAAATGTCGAGCATCCCGGCTCCAACTGGAGATAGACCTGCATCGTCCCGTCATGCCGGCGGCACGCCGGACGTCCCGAACGGCCGGTCATGGGATCGAGTTGCGCGGCCCCCTGACCGGGAACACCGAGCGCGATCCAGCCATCGACCGATTGGGATGTGTGGTTGGCCGCAAAGTACCAAGTATCCCGCCCGATCTTGCGCCGTACGAATCGCAGGCCGGCATCGGCCATCGGTTCCCGAACGGCCCCGGCCGCGATCAGGGCCTTTTCGACGTCTGCGACGACGGTCCCTGCCCGTTCCAACCGTCCGCGCTGCTCTGCCAGTTCGGCGCGGCGTGCGGCGAGGTCGGCCAGTCCCGGTACATCGGCAGGCAAGTGTTGCTCGAAGACGATGACCGCTCCGGCCTCGGCCAAATCCGCCAGATGCCGCAGGGTTTCTTCCGGCATGTATCGGCAGGCGGGAACGACGAGCGCTCGATAAATGCCGCCCGGGGTCTCGATCATTCCCTTCCGCGCCCTCAGCTCCGTAATCATGCGGTCGGAGACGAAATCGAACGCAAATCCCCGTTGGAGCAGCCGGTCGGCCGCCTCGCCCACCCGTTGCTCCGCCATCCATGCGCGGCGGTGAACCGTCAGGGGGATCATCATCCCCCGGGGGTCCATCCAGAGGTCGAAGACGGGCCAGTAAAGAAGGACGTCGTTGCCGTGTTGTCCGGCTTGGAGGACCGATTGGCATCGCGCCACGTATTGCGTCAGAACCGGGACATCGCGCCAAAAGGCGTTCCGCCAGTCCATCTTGATCGAGGCGTAGAAGAACCAGCCGGGCCAGGGGGCGTCCTTGGGCGAATAACACGTGCCGTGAAACAGCAGTTGATTCACGCCGGTCAAAAAGAACAAATCCAGTTGCAGTTTGATCTGGGCCAAGCTGGTGTGCCAATGCTCACGGAGCCAGGTGCACGTCTCGGCGCTGACCAATTGCCGCCCCGGCGGATGGGCCACATGGGCCGCCGACGACGCCAAGAGGCAGATGCGGGGATCGTCATCGGCGGGACGGACCATCGCCGGATCGCGGCGGAGACCAGGAATGGGCAGCTCCGGCGCACCGAACATCTCCGTCTCGGGAATATCGCACGCGGCGTACAGGTCGAGCAGATTCCCCGGGGCGCCGTGGGCCTGATTCCGTGTTACCATGCCGCGCTGATGTGCCCAGGCGACCCAGCGCCGGATGAACTCGAGGTGCAGCTCGCCCAGCGTCCGGCGGTAATCGCACTTTAGGCGTGCCCGCTGCTCGTCGGCGGAACGAGAGTCATCGAAGAACAGCGCCAGGTGCTCTTTCAGATCGTAACCGCGGCGCGAACGAAACTCCTCAAAGAGGTCTGCGGACCAATCGGATTGATACTCGAACGAGTCGTGATACTGGGCGCGAGGTCGGGCCGCAGGCGAGCCGTCGAACGCGGCCGAAAAACGCTCCAAATAGAGGTCCATGGCGCGGGGTGAAAAGGGATTGAGCATGGGACCTTCGCCGCCGGGGGCCGCCCGTTTCACCCGCATGGCCGGCGCCGGCGTGACCGTCCCGGAGGCGGCATCGTAACGGGCCTTGGCGTCGACGGCCCAGTCCGGGAGGTCCGGCCCACCGAAGCACCACCCCGTCCCGGTGGTCATGTCCGCAAACATCCCCAACGATTCGGCTTGCCGCACAAGATAATCGAGCATCTCCATCCACTGCGGCGAGAGATAGGGAATGTCGAGAGACTCCGCCCCGCGGGCACCGTAAATGGGGATGACGTGCACGAACCCGAAGCCCGCATCGTGAAGCTGTTGCAGGTTCCAATCAATATCCTCTCGGGTCAAGGCGCTGCCCGGACACCAGAAATAGGTCCCGGGACGCTGCTGTGCGGTGATGGCAACGGGCCACGGAGCGTCCGCAGGCGGAGCCGTCTCGGCGATACCGATCGCGGCTAGTCCGGCGAGAATCCCCGCTGTGAGGACCGTCGCAACGATGTTCCCTTGCCGATGGGGAGCGATCTTCATTCTGACCTCCGACGATTCGCGATTGCGGTTAAACTGGGCCGGCGGACGGCAAGTCTTTTTTAACCCGGCTGCGAACAAGTTCATCTTATTGTAGAACGATGCCGCAGCGGTGCATCCGGTTGCTCAGGCCGGGCTGTTCGCGCGTCGGTTCTCACGGCTGGGTACCCTGACCGGGCCTGCGTTTCTCCTTTCGGGCCATGCCGCATCCGCCGCGGCGTCGATCGCCTCCTGCTTCCCGACCATCAAGTTCGTCCGCTGCCTCGAAAGCAAGTTCTTCCGCTACCGCGAAAGCGAGGCGGGCGATCGTCGAACCGCAGCCTGCACCGTGGGTTCATGGCGGGTTTCGACCCGAATTGGTAGCATGAATTTGACCTCCGCGTCGATCTGAAGGACGAACCATGTCCGCGACATCTCCACCCGCACCGCACGAGATCATCCTCGACTCGATCAGCGACGGAGTCTTCACCGTCGATGAACGGTGGCGGATCACCTCGTTCAACCGCGCCGCCGAGCGAATCACCGGCGTCGGGCGCGAGGAAGCCATCGGGCGGCCCTGCTGCGAGGTCTTTCGGGCGAGCATTTGCGAGGGCGCCTGTGCCTTGCGAAGGACGCTGGCCACGGGCAGGCCGATCGTCAACAAGGCCGTTTACATCCTCGATGCCGGCGGAAACCGCGTTCCCATCAGCATTTCCACGGCGGTGGTCCGCGACGCCCGGGGAAACGTCATCGGCGGCGTCGAGACGTTTCGCGATCTGAGCTTGGTCGAAGACCTGCGCAAGGAACTGGAGGCGGAGCACGGACCGGCCGGCATGATCGGCCGCAGCCGCGCGATGCGGCAGCTTTTCGAGTTACTTCCGCAAATCGCCGAAAGCGAAAGCACCGTGCTGATCGAGGGAGCCAGCGGGACGGGCAAGGAGCTGCTCGCCCGGGCGATCCACCGGCTCTCGCCGCGCCGCAAGGGGAACTTCGTTGCCGTCAATTGCGCCGCCCTGCCCGACACGCTGCTCGAATCCGAGCTTTTCGGCTACAAGGCCGGCGCGTTTACCGACGCGCGAAAGGATAAGCCGGGGCGGTTCGCGCTGGCCGAGGGAGGCACGCTCTTCCTGGACGAGATCGGCGACATCTCGCCGGCCATGCAGGCGCGATTGCTGCGCGTCTTGCAGGAGAAGACTTTCGAGCCGCTCGGCGGGGTGGAACCCGTTCGGGCCGACGTGCGCGTCATCGCCGCGACGAACAAAAACCTGCGCAAGCTGGTCCGCAAGGGCATCTTCCGCGAGGATCTTTTCTATCGCATCCACGTCGTCCGGCTGGAGATTCCGCCGTTACGGGAACGCCGCGAGGACATCCCGCCGTTGATCGACCATTTCATCGACCGCTTCAACCGAGTTCAGGGCAAGGACGTCGTCGGCATATCGGACGAGGTGCTGGCGCGGCTGATGGAGTACGACTATCCCGGCAACGTCCGCGAGCTGGAGAATATCATCGAGCATGCATTCGTGCTCTGCCGCGGCGGATGGATCGAGCTTGAGCATTTGCCGGCGCATCTGCGCGGCAGCGCGGCGGCTCCGTCGGTCCCGGGCATCGCCGGCATGACGCTTCAGACGCTCGAACGGCTGGCAATCACCGACGCCCTGCGGCGCTGCCGGGGCAACCGCAAGGCCGCGGCAGCTCAACTGGGCATCCATCCCAGCACGCTCTTCCGCAAGGCGAAGGCCCTGGGAATCCAACTGCCCGAAGCGGACGGGCGGAGCCGAAAAAAAACCTAGCCGGCGGTGTCGTGGGCCGGGGCCCCGGACGGGCCCGACCCACAAACGCAAATCGCGACGGCCTTCTCCATCGCAATTGCAAAATGCGACACTGCGCGCTAGGCTCTCGGTCTGTGCCGTTATCGCAACATCCTGTTACAAAACGTGTTGCGCTGAGAAAGGGGCTTTCTTGCCGGCTTGGCACGGAGTTCGCTCTGCAAAAGCCCTCATGCGAGTCGCGATCCCAATTTGGCAGGGCCGGGTTTCGCCGGTGTTTGACGTTGCCGGACAACTGCTCCTGGTCGACGCCGACAATGCCCTGGAGCAGTCCCGGCGAGAGGAGACCTTGGCCGACGAGGAGCCCGGGCGCCGCGCCGAGCGGCTGGCCGACTTGGGCGTGACCACGCTCGTCTGCGGGGCGATCTCGCAGCCGCTTTTGCTGTTGCTCGAAGCGAAGGGGATCGAGGTGGTTTCTCGCGTATGCGGAGAGGTCGACGAGGTGCTCGCGGCGTTTCTCGGCGGCGGGCTTTGCGCCGATCGCTTTGCCATGCCCGGCTGTTGCGGCCGGATGCAGCGAGGCCGACAAGGCCGTTGCCGCGGCGGGCGAACCGCCGGAAGACACAGGAGACACGCATGAAGGTGATCGTGACGGCTCTAGGAGCGGGAATGGAAAGCCCGGTCGATCCGCATTTCGGACGCGCGAAGTACTTCGTTCTGGTTGATACGGAGACGGGCGACCACGCGACGCACGACAACGCGCAGAATCTCAACGCGATCCACGGGGCGGGCATTCAGGCCGCGCAGTGCGTCGCTCGGCTCGGCGCCGAAGCCGTCGTCACCGGCCACGTCGGCCCCAAGGCGTTCGCCACGCTGCAAGCCGCCGGCATCGCGATCTACGAGGGGGCGTCCGGCACGGTCGCCGACGCAATCCGGTCGCTTCGTGCCGGGCAACTGCAACAGGCCGCTCAAGCCGATGTCGAGGGCATGGGGCATAACCGTTCTTCCTCTTGCTGCTCGGTTACAACATGCGAACACCGGAAAACACATAACGAAGGGACCGACCATGGATGAGAAACAGGGTGCGGGCATTCCGTTGATCGGTGAGACGGCGCCGGCTTTCGAGGCCGTCACGACGCAGGGCAAGATCCGTTTTCCCGAGGACTACCGAGGCAAGTGGGTGGTGCTCTTCAGCCATCCGGCCGACTTCACCCCCGTATGCACCACCGAGTTCATGACGTTCGCCGCCCTGATGCCGCAGTTCGAGGCGGTCGGCTGCAAGCTGATCGGCCTGTCGATCGACAGCAACTACAGCCACATCGCGTGGCTGCGGACGATCAAGGAGAAGATCAAATACAAGGGCATGGAGGGCGTCGAGGTGACCTTCCCGGTCATCGCCGATCTGAAGATGGATGTCGCCCGAAAGTACGGCATGGTCCAGCCGGCCGCAGACGATACGCACGCCGTCCGGGCGGTGTTCGTGATCGACCCCGAAGCGAAAGTCCGCGCGGTGCTCTACTACCCGTTGAGCAACGGTCGGAGCATACCGGAGGTACTGCGGCTGGTCGTCGCGATGCAGACGAGCGACAAGCTGGGCGTGGCCACGCCGGCCGATTGGCAGCCGGGCGACGACGTCATCGTTCCGCCCGCCGGCTCGTGCGGCACGGCGGAGGAACGCGTTCGGAGCAAGGAGGAGGGCGTCACCTGCCTCGAGTGGTTCATGTGTTTCAAGAAGGTGCCCAAGAGCGAATTAACGCTTCCGCCGATGTGGGCGGAGGACAAGGGACGGCAACTGCGGTGACGCGGCGGCCGTATCGTGTTGTGCGTTTGACAAGGAGTGAAGAAATGCCGGGTGGAGATCGAACGGGACCGATGGGCGCCGGGCCGAGGACCGGCCGAGGCGCCGGTTACTGCAGCGGCTCGCCGGCGCCGGGGTTCGTCCGTGCCGGATTCGGCCGAGGACGGCGCGGCGGCGGGCGCGGATGGAGGAACATGTTCTTCGCCACCGGGCTCACCGGCCGGCAGCGCGCGGCAACGGCCGGCAGCGACGCGGCGGCAACGCCGACGAACGTGCCCCCCACCTCCGAAAACAATCCGACGGAACTCGATCAGCTCAGGCAGCAAGCCGCGTCGGTCGCCGCGTCGCTCGAACAGATCCAGCGGCGGATCGACGAGCTTGAGAAGGAAGCCGCCGGTGACGAGTCGCAATGACGGCACACGCGTCGCCGTTGCAAGCGGCAAAGGTGGGACGGGCAAGACGACCGTTGCGACCAATCTTGCATGGGTCGCGGCGCGCCGAGGACGCGCCGTGGCCTACCTCGACTGCGACGTCGAGGAGCCGAACGGCCGCCTCTTCCTCCGCCCGCAGGTGGACGACGACCGGCCGATCGAGAAACCCGTTCCGGTGGTCGATCCGGCGCGGTGTACGCATTGCGGAGCCTGCGCCCGAATATGTCGCTACGGGGCGATTGCCGCCCTGCCGAGCCGGACAGTCGTTTTTGCCGACCTGTGTCATGCCTGCGGCGGCTGTGCGCTGGTTTGCCCGGCTAATGCGATCCGCGAGGAGCCGCGTCCGATCGGCCGGCTCCGCATGGGGCGCAGCGGCGACATCCGATTTGTCGAGGGCGTCCTCGACGTGGGCGAGGCGATGAGTCCGCCCGCCATCCGCGCGGTCAAGGCCGTCATGCCGGAGGTCGGCTTGACCATTCTCGATGCGCCGCCGGGCACCTCCTGCCCGGTAGTCGAGACCCTGCGAGGATCCGACTACGTCCTGCTGGTGACCGAGCCGACGCCGTTCGGCCTGCACGACTTGAAGCTGGCGGTCGAGATGGTTCGGACGCTGAAGATGCCGATGGGCGTGGTGGTCAATCGAGCGGGCACCGGCAATGGGAAGGTACGAGCATACTGCGCGAACCGCCGCATACCGGTGCTGACCGAGATTCCCGACGACCGGGCCGTGGCCGAAGCCTATTCGCGCGGCGAGATGATCGCCCGGACCGTGCCGGGCTACGCCGAGCGTTTCGCCGAGTTGCTCGACCGGCTTGATGAGGCGTTACTGTGGGCGACGAACCGCGGCGGACGCGACGCATGAAAGAACTGGTCATCATTAGCGGCAAGGGGGGGACGGGCAAGACGTCGATCGCGGCGTCGTTTGCGGCGCTCGCCCGGCCCGCGGTGCTGGTCGATTGCGATGTCGACGCAGCCGACTTGCACCTCGTGCTCCTGCCTCGTGTGGTGCGGCGTGAGGACTTTGTCGGCGGCCGTAAGGCACGTATCCAGTCCGGCCGCTGCACCGCCTGCGGAAAATGCCGGGAACATTGTCGCTTCGACGCAATCCGCTGCGACGGACCGGGCAACGGCCGCGTGCCGCGGACGTTTCGCGTCGATCCCCTGGCCTGCGAGGGCTGCGGCGTGTGCGTTGAGTTCTGCGCCGAAGGGGCCGTCGAGTTTCTGCCCGCGATCGGTGCGCAGTGGTTCGTTTCCGAGACCCGCTGCGGGCCGATGGTCCATGCCAGGCTCGCCACGGCGGCGGAGAACTCCGGAAAGCTGGTGACGCAACTAAGGCGGACCGCCGCAATGGTTGCTTTGTCCAAGGGCCTGGAGCTGGTGATCTGCGACGGCTCGCCCGGCATCGGCTGCCCGGTCATCGCTTCGCTTGCCGGGGCGAGTTTGGCTTTGATCGTCGTCGAGCCCACCCTCTCGGGTCTGCACGATTTCGAGCGGATCGCGAAGCTCTCCCAGCGGCTCGGCGTACCCGGAGTGGTCGCGGTGAACAAGGCCGACTTGAATCCGGCGTTGGCCGATCGGCTGGAAGACGCAGCCCGCTCGATAGGCGTCGAACCGCTCGCGCGCGTGCCCTACGACCCGGAAGTGACCCGGGCGCAACTTGTCGGTCGCAGCGTCGTCGAGGCTTCTATGGGCGACGCGGCCGAGGCCATCACCACGCTCTGGCGGCGCGTGACGCACCACCTGAACGAACGCGCGGACCTAGTCAGCCGGGCCGGTGGAATGGGAGACCTTGCCGCGGACGAAGCAGCGGAACGCCAGAATGGGAGGCGTACGCCCGGAGATGCTGGGACGTCTATAACCGCAGTAGAGCCGTCGCACAATTTACGACGCATTCTATAAGCCTCTCCTAGATTTGGGTGGGAACCTTCGGCAGGAATTCGACTCCGCCAATGTCGCTCGCAAGTGCAGTGCGATCTACTGGGAGGTCCAAGGGCGAAAACGGTGGCTCGACCTGCGCTGTGACTTCGTGATGCCAGACAGCATCAAAATAGGTTCGGAAGAACAGGAAAAGGGTCATCGCCAGGCGGTTTGGGAGAAAGAAAACGCTCTGAAGAACTGCTGGGCCCACTACCGCAAGTGCGGCTGCGGGGAACCGCCCCCACCGACGGCTTATTGGGTACTGCTAGGTAGGGATCCCTTTAATCCCTCGGGCCCGTTTGGGATACCCGGACTGTTTTGGTAATAAGACGTTATTGATACAATCATCCGCAGGGGCCGGGTCAGTACTGCTTGTTTCAGGCTGAGCTGACCTGCATTTGCCTGGGCCGTGAGCGCGTCGAGATGGGAGACAGTCTATGAGTAGCTTAACTCCGCAACCCAACCGACCGTGGTTTAATGTCGATCCGCAACGGGTGGACGCCGACTACCTGGCCTTTCTGGCCGAACGGGTGCCAAAGGATTTGGTGGAGCAGTTGCACGGCGATGGGCAGCCTGAAATTGATTTGGACCGGATTCCGCCTGCCAGTTTGGTAGAACCGCTTTCCTCGGGTGTTTTTCCCCGAGATGAAAAGGAACGCCGGGAGCTCGAACAACTCCTTTGGCACATGGTCTTTTACTATCTAATTGACGAGGAGAAGGGCACGGTCGTAGACCCATACAAGCTGGTTTACGCCATGTCGCTGTATCTGCACTGCTACATACTGGGCGGAAAAGACCCCCCGCCGGACGTTTATCTGGATGCTTTGCGACTCTTGGTCACTGCTTGCGCAAAATTAGATTTCCAGACGCGGCTCCACGTCTGCCGATTCCTTGGGTCGCGAATACCCATGCTTCCGCCGGACCCGTGGGATGCTGTGGGCGCAGTGTCGGGGTTGGTGTGGGCCATAGCGGTCGTGCTTGGGAGCCTTGTGGAGGATTTGGCTGTTTTCGCGGAGGCCGCGGCCAGGGAAGAGGCGATTGAGCAAAAGTGGCATCCGGGGCCCGAATTTGCCGATCCTGAGAAAGTGAAAAGGATAGAGGAGTTGCTGAGGGAGCTATACGGCCCAAGTGGAACGGTGCGCCAGGCGGCGGACCGATTGCTTACGGCCCTAGGGGGACCCCGCAACAGCGACACGGGAACCGGGGATACAACTTCGTAAGCAGCGAGTTCCGGTCGCATCACGCGCAGTTATTGCGCAGTATTCTGGATGCCCGGGGAACATGCGCAGCTCGACAGCGGCGACGGGGATATCACCCCATACACATGGGACCACCGCAATCGCCTGGTGAAGGTCGAGCACCGGCCCGGCTACGCGGCGGCGGTGGACCGGGTGATCGAGTACGCCTACGACGACCAGAACCGCTGGGTCCGCAGGCGGCTGGACGCCGACGGCGACGGCCATACCGACCAGCGGCGGATCTTCGCCTACGACGGCAACCAGATCGTGTTGGACTTCTGGCGCAACAACTCCCAGAACCTCCAGATCGGCCACCTCCGAGAGCGCTACCTGTGGGGTCCCGCGGTGGACCAGATTTTGGCCGAGGAGGCCGTTGACGGCGGGACGGCGGATTTGGTAGCCTGGACGTTGACGGATCACCTGAACACGGTGCGGGATATCGCCAGCCTCAGCCAGCTCATGGCGTGAATCATGGCAACTAACACGGCCATACCGGGAATGGCCATACCGGGAATATAGGGGCATAACGGTAAGAGAAGGGAAGGGTGCTTGAAGGGGGGCGAGAGGACCACCACCGTGGTGAACCACGTCGTCTACGACGCTTTCGGCCGCGTCACGCCGATGGGGAGCCGCCGGCGTGAGCCGGCGGTGGTCTCGATTCGCTCTTCCTCTTCACCGCCCGGCCCTGGGACGCCGACACCGGCCTGCAAAACAACCTCCACCGCCGGTACGACCCGCGTGTCGGCCGCCGGCTAAGCGAGGACCCGATTCAGGCGGACGTCAGTTTCTACCGCTACGTTGGCAACAACCCAACCCGGTACATTGATCCATCAGGATTGGATGCGCCGGGTGGCCCCATGTGGTGCGAGGGCTATGCAAAGCGGGTCGCTGAACGGCAGAAGAAGGAACGTGAAGCCCGCGATAGAGGGTTTGAAGCGAACGCCGCCAAACGTCGGCAGCAATTGCGCGGATACTGCTCCTTGCAGAGCGACCCCTGCAAGAAGGCGCAGTGTGAGAAGGATGCTGATGCGATCATCGCCGGTCTCAGGAAGGCGTATCACAACATCTATGACCGCGGAACCCGATTCACCTTTCTTTCAATGGTCGCGTATGCACCCGGTGTGAGGAGCAGGCTGGTCCCAACCTACGGCAGGGGGCGTACTTCGAATATACTACGGTCACCCACATCGGTCCCACTATTCCGGGAACGGATATGAGCGTGCCAGGCACGGACCATGCTTGGGGTGAAATGAAATGCAAGGCCACGGGGCAAGTGTGCACCATCGACTATTGGGCTGGAGGAACAGATTTCTGGCGCTATGGGCCCGACGCCTTTCGCTGGAAACGTACCACCTGCCCGCCGCTTACCACGGCGCGACCGAACACGCCTTCTTACCCCGTCGGCCCTGGTCCTTACATTGGCCCCTTTAATCTGTACTGAAAAAGAAGAGGAGCCCCCATGGAAACATCGCAGTTCTGCTTCTCATACGCATCCACGGATGTTGAACCCTCCCCACTCGCGTGCGCCACGAATGAGGTTAGAACAAACAGCCTGCCGTTGTATCGAAAAGAATTCTTGCTGGCGGTGGTGGCACAGTTCTGTTTTCTTTCCACGTTATGGTTATGCGCGGTCGGCATTACGGGGTGCCAAGTTGGTAGCCTTGGTGGTGATGTGCGGTCAACAGCCAGAGAAGCACAGTGCGACAGCAATCTCCGCACGCTTTACGATGCGCTTCTGAAATACGTGTCACTACATGGCGATGTGCCTCGCGGGAAAGATGGAAAGGCATCGATTGATCCGCTGAATGACCCCAAGGTACAAAAGGAGGTTGGCCTTGGTCCGTCAATGTTGAGATGTCCCGCCGATAACGATTCGTCGGGGCCGTCCTATGTGCTCAATCCCGCCTTGACTGCTAGCGATTTCGGGGATGATTCGACGACCATAATCGCGTGTGATCGCGTTCCAAATCATGTCGGAGCATCCACGCGCAACCCGGTCACGGTCGTGTTGCTGGGCGATGGTAGCAGGGTACGCATGGACCTCCCGCTGAAAGACCAGGAGGAGTGGCGTCGATTATTCCTGTCTGGCGACAAGCGCGCGTGCCGCGTGTTGCTGAAGGAAGGCAACAAGACGAGCAGCGGTGTCATGTGGTATGTAGGGAAAGAGAAAGGGTATATGCGGAACGAGTGATCGCAAGGTCGTTTCCGTCCCGGCGGCACCGCTAGCTTTCCATTGGTATTGACGCGACGGCACGCATTCTTGCTTCGCCGATTCTCATCAGCAGTATCCCCCTCGGCCGAAATCGCCAAACGGCGTCCGCCAAGCGATGGAGACAAGTAACTCAAGCACACCCTGGTTGAGAACCAAAAAAGCGATGGAATAGATCTTTACCAAAGAAGAAGTTAATGGCGGCACGGCGGACCTGGTTCAATGGACGCTGACGGATCACCTGAACACCGTGCGGGACATTGCCAAGTACGACCCGCAGACGGTGACCACGACCGTGGTCAACCATTTAGCCTATGACGCCTTCGGCAAGGTGACTTCGGAGAGCAATCCGGCCGTCGGCCGCCGGCTGAGTGAGGACCCGATCGGCTTTGCCAGCGGCGATGCTATGGCGGGCGCGATGTTTGACGGCCTGCATCGGAGACGGACGCCGGTCCACGGGCGGCTGACGCCCACGGCTCGGCGGAATCCAAGGTATTAGTTGTCGCTCGGAGCACTTCGATTTCGTGTTCGGCCGGCTCTGCGGGACGGAGCCCGTTTTGTCATTAACGAACGGGTTCGTGGGCGGCGAGTCTCGTCATCTCAACCGTCGCATTCCGAGGACCGGTCGGCCCACGGTGCGTTTTCCACCTCGCCGCGAACCCCGGTATCCGGCGCTTCGAACGTCCCGAGCGCGAAGGCGGGCGCTTTTGGTCGCGCAAGCCATTACCACGGAATGATCTGCCACCGGCCAAGCGGTCTCGCCTTGTCTCTTGCGGGACGCCCGTTGTGCTCCCTGAACACGGGCGATCCGGCCGGGGCCGGCTGTTCGCCACGCAAGTCTCGGCGTTTTCCGAGGCACCTTCTTCCCGCCCCTTCGCTCCTCTGCGGGCGTACCCTCGGCCTGTCACGTCTGTGACGCCGCCGAGGCAGATCTCGCGTGCCGTTTCATCCGCGCCCCGGTGTAAGGCAATCTTCGGGCGGAAACCGTTTCGGCCGCACTATTGTTTCAATCCGGACCCTCGTGTAGAGGGCGACAAGGGGGCAACAGGTTTGGCCATACGTTGTTTCTGTTTCAATCCGGGCGCTCGTGTAGAGGCATCCCCCTTTTTAACAATGCTATCACATTACACACATTGTTTCACTCCGCGCCCTCGCGTAGAGGGCGACGCGGCAGGCCAACTTCCGCGAAGCCAACGATGGAGTTTCATTCCGCGCCCTCGCGTAGAGGGCGACAGACTGGGAGTCATTGGAGCGCGAGCTATGGGAGGTTTCAATCCGCGCCCTCGCGTAGAGGGCGACCGATTGCCGATTGCCGATTGCCGAGCCGATTGCCGTTTCAATCCGCGCCCTCGCGTAGAGGGCGACTTGAGTTGGTTATCTCCCGCATGGCGGCGATTTGGTTTCAATCCGCGCCCTCGCGTAGAGGGCGACCGGACATGAACGATATTTTCTCCGTGGACAAACTGGTTTCAATCCGCGCCCTCGCGTAGAGGGCGACTGAGACGATATGAGCCTGTTCGAGAGCCTGCGCGGTTTCAATCCGCGCCCTCGCGTAGAGGGCGATCGGTTTGGGGCGTTTCAATCCGCGCCCTCGCGTAGAGGGCGACACCGAGGGCATCGAGTCCTTCTTGGGTGGGGAAGGTTTCAATCCGCGCCCTCGCGTAGAGGGCGACTGGACGACTCGGCCCGGGCCGATTCCCGGGCCGAGGTTTCAATCCGCGCCCTCGCGTAGAGGGCGACATTGCAACTGGATGTGGTCCGGGTATGTTTGGGGTTTCAATCCGCGCCCTCGCGTAGAGGGCGACCGCCGTGCGACAGGAAAGAATATCGCCTATTTGCGTTTCAATCCGCGCCCTCGCGTAGAGGGCGACTTCGCCGTTGAGCGTGACAATATCCGATCCAACCTTGTTTCAATCCGCGCCCTCGCGTAGAGGGCGACCTCGAAGACGCCGACTTCGTTTCGGCAGTCGGAGTTTCAATCCGCGCCCTCGCGTAGAGGGCGACAGATCATGTTGCGCGCGGACTCGACGTGACCGGGAGTTTCAATCCGCGCCCTCGCGTAGAGGGCGACGCGCTCCGCTGGGAGTGGATCGAGCCGGATGGATGGTTTCAATCCGCGCCCTCGCGTAGAGGGCGACACCGCAAGGTGAAGCTGGGGATTTTCGCCCCGCAAGGTTTCACTCCGCGCCCTCGCGTAGAGGGCGACGACGACACAACGCCCCTATACGACCAATATAGGGTTTCAATCCGCGCCCTCGCGTAGAGGGCGACTGGGTTTTTCGTCTGAGTTGTTGGATGCGATTGGTGTTTCAATCCGCGCCCTCGCGTAGAGGGCGACACCAAACGAGCCGTTGACTGGTATTGCAGAGTAGTTTCAATCCGCGCCCTCGCGTAGAGGGCGACGGTGCAACCAATCGCGGCCAATGCGACGATCTGATGTTTCACTCCGCGCCCTCGCGTAGAGGGCGACCTCCCAGCGGGCCGTGATCGGCAAGGAGAAGTGAGTTTCAATCCGCGCCCTCGCGTAGAGGGCGACCTCCGCGAGGGCGACACCCTAGAGCTATTCAAGGGTTTCAATCCGCGCCCTCGCGTAGAGGGCGACTCGCCCGCGGGTAAAAAGCCCTCTAGTGATGGCGGTTTCAATCCGCGCCCTCGCGTAGAGGGCGACTGCAGCTTTTCGGGCATCCGGGCTAGGGCGCATTCGTTTCAATCCGCGCCCTCGCGTAGAGGGCGACCCAATTCGCAAATGATGTCCTTCATGAGTGCTTGCGTTTCAATCCGCGCCCTCGCGTAGAGGGCGACATACCTGAACGGGCTGGCGGAGGCGGGGAAACTCGCGTTTCAATCCGCGCCCTCGCGTAGAGGGCGACCGGCCTGCTTAAAGCTGGCGGGTCAGCAGATGCAGGGTGTTTCAATCCGCGCCCTCGCGTAGAGGGCGACTTCCGGGCCATCTGCTTTAGGACTTCAGACTTGCCGGGTGTTTCAATCCGCGCCCTCGCGTAGAGGGCGACCTTCTGTCTTCGAGAGTGCGTAAGCCCACTCCAGTTTCAATCCGCGCCCTCGCGTAGAGGGCGACGGTCTGTCTGGGCTAAGGGTAGGTCCCGGAAGGCGTTTCAATCCGCGCCCTCGCGTAGAGGGCGACACTTATTTTCGTATGCTTCCAATATCATGTTTGAGTTTCAATCCGCGCCCTCGCGTAGAGGGCGACGAGGCGTGGCGGGGCATGGCATGGCACGGCTTGGCGTTTCAATCCGCGCCCTCGCGTAGAGGGCGACAGGGCGCTGTTAGCTATTGCCCGGCCCGCCGCGCCGTTTCAATCCGCGCCCTCGCGTAGAGGGCGACATCCTCCGCCGCATTCTGGAGGTCTTGATTGCGAGTTTCAATCCGCGCCCTCGCGTAGAGGGCGACTAGCGCTGGATCGTCCGTGGCGTCCGCTTGAGCAGCCGTTTCAATCCGCGCCCTCGCGTAGAGGGCGACTTGCTTTCAGGGAATGGTGGCAAGTCTATCCGCGCGTTTCAATCCGCGCCCTCGCGTAGAGGGCGACGTGCGGTGGAAGGCGGCTTGTAAACTCGACCTTAGTTTCAATCCGCGCCCTCGCGTAGAGGGCGACCCCCGAGCGGCGCAAAAAAAAACCCCCCCGCGCCGGTTTCAATCCGCGCCCTCGCGTAGAGGGCGACATTATAGCGCTTGGCCGGTTTTGGGCAAGGGATGAGTTTCAATCCGCGCCCTCGCGTAGAGGGCGACGTCCGCGATTTCCCTTTCTCCGTCGTGCAGTTGGCGTTTCAATCCGCGCCCTCGCGTAGAGGGCGACGTGTCATGACAGCTTCTTTACTCTCTTCTAACTTGTTTCAATCCGCGCCCTCGCGTAGAGGGCGACTTCCGGGCCATCTGCTTTAGGACTTCAGACTTGCCGGGTGTTTCAATCCGCGCCCTCGCGTAGAGGGCGACCTTCTGTCTTCGAGAGTGCGTAAGCCCACTCCAGTTTCAATCCGCGCCCTCGCGTAGAGGGCGACCTGACTCGCGAGCGTTCCGCTTGCTCGCCGAAGTTTCAATCCGCGCCCTCGCGTAGAGGGCGACTCGGCCTGGAGCACCGTGAAATCCGCGGCAGTCGAGTTTCAATCCGCGCCCTCGCGTAGAGGGCGACTGGAATGCGATCACCGAAACGCCGGAGCAAGCGAGTTTCAATCCGCGCCCTCGCGTAGAGGGCGACTTCGCCATGGCAAAACCCTTTCTCTAAATTGTGAGTTTCAATCCGCGCCCTCGCGTAGAGGGCGACGCGTCAACCCCGAAGCGCTCCATGATGCTCTCTTGTTTCAATCCGCGCCCTCGCGTAGAGGGCGACTGCTTGAATCATGGCACGCACGCCCGCATTGCCGGTTTCAATCCGCGCCCTCGCGTAGAGGGCGACTCCTGCAAGGCGGCTTCGGCTTGCTCGCGCGTCATCGTTTCAATCCGCGCCCTCGCGTAGAGGGCGACTGTACGGCCGCTCCGTCGTGTTGATCAGCACTCGAGTTTCAATCCGCGCCCTCGCGTAGAGGGCGACGCAACTCAGGTGCGTGCAACTATTTGCGCCGCTTGTTTCAATCCGCGCCCTCGCGTAGAGGGCGACAGATCGGGCCGGCAATGCCGGATGTTTTCGCTTGTTTCAATCCGCGCCCTCGCGTAGAGGGCGACCGTCTTCGTCGAGCACCAAACCGTCATTCGTGATCGCGTTTCAATCCGCGCCCTCGCGTAGAGGGCGACGGTCAAGCGGGTCTCGTCTCCGGCCGGCGATGATCGTTTCAATCCGCGCCCTCGCGTAGAGGGCGACGTGAGAGCATTTAAATCGTCGGCGGAGTAGATTCGTTTCAATCCGCGCCCTCGCGTAGAGGGCGACTCCTGCTGACGGCGATTCCGCTGATTGCCGCGAAGGTTTCAATCCGCGCCCTCGCGTAGAGGGCGACCGCCGGCAACATCACGGAGGAGTGGGCGTTCGATGTGTTTCAATCCGCGCCCTCGCGTAGAGGGCGACACGCGAAAGGCGATCTCCGCACCGGGATCGAATTGTTTCAATCCGCGCCCTCGCGTAGAGGGCGACCAATTCCGCGTCCGACGGCTCATCGAAGAGAGTGTTTCAATCCGCGCCCTCGCGTAGAGGGCGACACGGCCGATCAAGGCATCGCGCTCATTACGGCGGAGTTTCAATCCGCGCCCTCGCGTAGAGGGCGACCGCTGACTCACATCGCCAATGGCCGCTGGGCCTGTTTCAATCCGCGCCCTCGCGTAGAGGGCGACTGGGAAGCTCAGGGCCGCGTGCGCATTCTCACGGCCGAGGTTTCAATCCGCGCCCTCGCGTAGAGGGCGACTGGTCGGCAAGCTGGATGGCACGATTCCGGAAGAGTTTCAATCCGCGCCCTCGCGTAGAGGGCGACTGAAATGGCGATGGCGACGGCTGATCCCGGAGTCGGTTTCAATCCGCGCCCTCGCGTAGAGGGCGACATTATTTGCTGTGTAATCGTTCGTCACGTACGCGGTTTCAATCCGCGCCCTCGCGTAGAGGGCGACGACAACTATCGTCTCTATGTGCGGCGCAAGAAGAGGGTTTCAATCCGCGCCCTCGCGTAGAGGGCGACGGCCCACATGTTGTCGCCGGACAGCGACACGATGGTTTCAATCCGCGCCCTCGCGTAGAGGGCGACACCGCGGCTAAACGCCGCTCCAATTCACCGCGAGGGTTTCAATCCGCGCCCTCGCGTAGAGGGCGACTCCCGGCCCGAACGCGGGCGCAATTCGAGGCCAATGTTTCAATCCGCGCCCTCGCGTAGAGGGCGACGGAGGGCGGGTTCCGCTTCACGGAAGAATTGACGAGTTTCAATCCGCGCCCTCGCGTAGAGGGCGACCGTCAGGACGCCGACTGCCCTGCAAATGGCCGAGTTTCAATCCGCGCCCTCGCGTAGAGGGCGACAGGCAGGGCCAGGCGCGGCCCGGCACGGCAGGCGTTTCAATCCGCGCCCTCGCGTAGAGGGCGACATCCCTTTCGGGGCACGGCAATGTGGGTGGGCAATGTTTCAATCCGCGCCCTCGCGTAGAGGGCGACAAATCTATCGGCGTTGCCCCAGGCCAGTAGCGTAGGTTTC
This sequence comes from Thermogutta hypogea, assembly GCF_055386265.1. Taxonomy (NCBI): domain Bacteria; kingdom Pseudomonadati; phylum Planctomycetota; class Planctomycetia; order Pirellulales; family Thermoguttaceae; genus Thermogutta; species Thermogutta hypogea. Next base: position 4,317,092 of record NZ_AP042425.1, on the reverse strand, counting down.
AATCCGCGCCCTCGCGTAGAGGGCGACACCGAGTAGGGCAGGGTACTCAGGGTAGCCGTTCGCGTTTCAATCCGCGCCCTCGCGTAGAGGGCGACGGGTAGGCCTGTAGAATCTTCTCCCACACGCTGTCGTTTCAATCCGCGCCCTCGCGTAGAGGGCGACAAAGTTGATCATAACAATTTTGTTTAGGTATAAATAGTTTCAATCCGCGCCCTCGCGTAGAGGGCGACCACCCACCACGGTTTCCACGGGGTTGCCCGATTGTGTTTCAATCCGCGCCCTCGCGTAGAGGGCGACACGTCAGTGTCGTACTCACGGCGAAGGTAATCCTCGTTTCAATCCGCGCCCTCGCGTAGAGGGCGACCGAAGCATTCCCAGAGCCACTTGGCGAAGTCGACGTTTCAATCCGCGCCCTCGCGTAGAGGGCGACTCAGGCTGCACCACGTCGCCTTGCGGTTCTGCCGTTTCAATCCGCGCCCTCGCGTAGAGGGCGACGCAAGGTTGGCGAGTAGTTGCAATGTTGGGAAGCCTGTTTCAATCCGCGCCCTCGCGTAGAGGGCGACGCAACAGTTGTGCCCCGTTGATCTTTCACAACTTGTTTCAATCCGCGCCCTCGCGTAGAGGGCGACCCTTCCGCTATGTACTCCGGCATGTACTTTTCTAGAGTTTCAATCCGCGCCCTCGCGTAGAGGGCGACGATTTCTTGGCCGAGAGAATGCCGCGTATCGTACGTTTCAATCCGCGCCCTCGCGTAGAGGGCGACCCGTGCGAGGCCCGGCACAGCCCGCCAAAAGGGGTGTTTCAATCCGCGCCCTCGCGTAGAGGGCGACATTCCCGACTTGTTTGCGGTGACGAAACCGCAACAGTTTCAATCCGCGCCCTCGCGTAGAGGGCGACCACGGCGTGTACGAGGCCCCGACTCCTCCGCCGGAGTTTCAATCCGCGCCCTCGCGTAGAGGGCGACCGCCGAACGGTTCGACATAGCAGTGATGCTGGGGAGTTTCAATCCGCGCCCTCGCGTAGAGGGCGACTGGGACGAGGCGAAAGGAAAGTTTGAGAAGCTGGTTTCAATCCGCGCCCTCGCGTAGAGGGCGACTCCCCTCTGCGGTATAAACGCAGGGGCCGTCCATGTTTCAATCCGCGCCCTCGCGTAGAGGGCGACATTGTGTTGCCTCTTTCGCCTCTCGCACTTTTGCGTTTCAATCCGCGCCCTCGCGTAGAGGGCGACATAATCACCGCAGCACGGTTCACCTCCACGGGAAGTTTCAATCCGCGCCCTCGCGTAGAGGGCGACGGGGGACCCCCTGGTTTACCCGGACAAACTCGGCGGTTTCAATCCGCGCCCTCGCGTAGAGGGCGACGCCATCCTTCCTCCAATCGCCGCCGCTTCAGCTCCCTGTTTCAATCCGCGCCCTCGCGTAGAGGGCGACCTCTAATCATGCTTTCTGTCATTCCTCTATTTAAGTTTCAATCCGCGCCCTCGCGTAGAGGGCGACGGGACGACCATCACTGTTGGGCAACAATCCGTTTGTTTCAATCCGCGCCCTCGCGTAGAGGGCGACTGAGTTGGAGCCCGAACCAGAAGTCGTCTTCATCGTTTCAATCCGCGCCCTCGCGTAGAGGGCGACAGAATCGCCAAGCGATGCTGCTCCCTTGCCGATTCGTTTCAATCCGCGCCCTCGCGTAGAGGGCGACGTAATTCGGTGCTGTGCCGGTAGCAGTCACCGTGTTTCAATCCGCGCCCTCGCGTAGAGGGCGACGTGCCACTAGTGGGAACGGCCAGGCCCAATTGAGTTTCAATCCGCGCCCTCGCGTAGAGGGCGACCGCCGATCCCGCGAGTTGGCGCGGCCGATCGATCAGTTTCAATCCGCGCCCTCGCGTAGAGGGCGACCCGCCGCTTGGTATTCTGTCTCTACCAACATTAGTTTCAATCCGCGCCCTCGCGTAGAGGGCGACCTTTGCTATTTCTTTTATTGTAGCTAACTTTGGAGTTTCAATCCGCGCCCTCGCGTAGAGGGCGACATAAAATATGTAAAAGGGTCATGGCTTATCTGGTTTCAATCCGCGCCCTCGCGTAGAGGGCGACCGCTGGGAGGGGGTCGCCTCAGGCGACGACGGCGTTTCAATCCGCGCCCTCGCGTAGAGGGCGACGATAGAGGTAATCCGCGCGGTGAACGGTATCGATGGTTTCAATCCGCGCCCTCGCGTAGAGGGCGACAAAGCGATGGAGATAGCGGAGGCCGGGCAGGCAAAGGTTTCAATCCGCGCCCTCGCGTAGAGGGCGACACCGCGGCCCTGCTTGCCGCCAAACCCGAGCGTCTGATGTTTCAATCCGCGCCCTCGCGTAGAGGGCGACTCGATTATCACAATTGTGGCGTTTTTCCCCAAAAGTTTCAATCCGCGCCCTCGCGTAGAGGGCGACCGATCTGCCGGGCGCTTCCCGGCGGACCATTTCCAGGTTTCAATCCGCGCCCTCGCGTAGAGGGCGACGGGACCAGTCCGACTGTCTCCCACGCGACGACTGGTTTCAATCCGCGCCCTCGCGTAGAGGGCGACAAGGTGCCTCGCGTAGTTTTCTGGCTCCATGATTCGTTTCAATCCGCGCCCTCGCGTAGAGGGCGACGGCCGTGCCCGAGAAGCTGGAATTGGAGCTGACGGAGTTTCAATCCGCGCCCTCGCGTAGAGGGCGACGACGCACAACGAATCACCGCCGAGCTGCTCGAAGTTTCAATCCGCGCCCTCGCGTAGAGGGCGACTTGTATCGGATGGGGGAACCGGCGGTGCCGACCCAGTTTCAATCCGCGCCCTCGCGTAGAGGGCGACGGCTGGCCCTAGTCCCGGTTCGACTCCGGGAGCGCAGTTTCAATCCGCGCCCTCGCGTAGAGGGCGACTGAAAGGTGTTGTTGCACGATCCGAGGCCGTGAGTTTCAATCCGCGCCCTCGCGTAGAGGGCGACCAATCGCTCGCCATCATCATCGTCTATTATATCAGTTTCAATCCGCGCCCTCGCGTAGAGGGCGACTTCGATACGGCCGACGTTCTCTTTGGTATTTTTTGTTTCAATCCGCGCCCTCGCGTAGAGGGCGACAAGGGCGCCGCTCACTGGTCCACGGGCTCAAGCCCGGTTTCAATCCGCGCCCTCGCGTAGAGGGCGACGATCGAGCGGTGGGACTCCCCGGGTACCCTTTTTGTTTCAATCCGCGCCCTCGCGTAGAGGGCGACCAATCTTGTGCCTCATGCTCGCAGCAGTCCATCGTTTCAATCCGCGCCCTCGCGTAGAGGGCGACCGTCACGCTGACTCTCCAATACCCACCGCCCACCTGTTTCAATCCGCGCCCTCGCGTAGAGGGCGACGGCAATGGCCGGCAAGTGCTGAAGAACCACGTCTTCGTTTCAATCCGCGCCCTCGCGTAGAGGGCGACGACGAACTGGTAACGGTGAGCGAGGAGATCGGAGGTTTCAATCCGCGCCCTCGCGTAGAGGGCGACCTCCTCGCGAGATGTTAATCTTGCGCGAAGAGTTGTTTCAATCCGCGCCCTCGCGTAGAGGGCGACACCAATATCTCGATGCTACAATTTCCAGTAGGATGGTTTCAATCCGCGCCCTCGCGTAGAGGGCGACCGGCCCTGGCCACCGGCCGCGAGAGCCGTAGCGGTTTCAATCCGCGCCCTCGCGTAGAGGGCGACAGGCCGGAAGCCGGAACCGGCCGTGCCCGATCGCGGTTTCAATCCGCGCCCTCGCGTAGAGGGCGACCGGCACCCGGCCGGGACAGCGAGCCGGAACGACCAGGTTTCAATCCGCGCCCTCGCGTAGAGGGCGACGAGCTGGTCAACGCCCCGGCGGCCCCGGCCGAGGTTTCAATCCGCGCCCTCGCGTAGAGGGCGACAGGAGCGAAGATCGTGTGGCTGCTGGTGGAGGTGCGTTTCAATCCGCGCCCTCGCGTAGAGGGCGACGACGTGGTCAGCGGGTTCCTTTCGGCGATTGATGGTTTCAATCCGCGCCCTCGCGTAGAGGGCGACGACGTGGTCAGCGGGTTCCTTTCGGCGATTGATGGTTTCAATCCGCGCCCTCGCGTAGAGGGCGACGATTAGCCGACGAAATGATTTTGCGGCGTCTCCAGGTTTCAATCCGCGCCCTCGCGTAGAGGGCGACCGCGGTCGTGCCGGCAAGGTGGCGGTCAGCGGAGTTTCAATCCGCGCCCTCGCGTAGAGGGCGACGTGTACGGACATGCCCGCAAGTCGCCTTTTTTTGTTTCAATCCGCGCCCTCGCGTAGAGGGCGACACGGCACGCCCACCGGCATGAAGCAGACGCTCAATCGGTTTCAATCCGCGCCCTCGCGTAGAGGGCGACGGTCTGCTGGTTTTCCGACGGGCCGCGCCGCAAAGCGTTTCAATCCGCGCCCTCGCGTAGAGGGCGACGCGTCTCGCGCTTGTATATACGACATGGAATATGTTTCAATCCGCGCCCTCGCGTAGAGGGCGACATAGTGCCGCCTAAAGTTTTCGTCATAGCGCTCCCAGTTTCAATCCGCGCCCTCGCGTAGAGGGCGACTCGGACGGCGGACCGGCTCCCACAAATCGAAGGAGTTTCAATCCGCGCCCTCGCGTAGAGGGCGACTCTTGGCGGGATTTGCGGCCGGAGGCGGAGACGAAGTTTCAATCCGCGCCCTCGCGTAGAGGGCGACGTCGGGGCGATCCGTCTGGTCGGCCAGGACCGGGGTTTCAATCCGCGCCCTCGCGTAGAGGGCGACTTTTCGTCGATGAGCCACAAGTTTCTGCTTGGGCGGTTTCAATCCGCGCCCTCGCGTAGAGGGCGACTGGGCGACCCGCGCAGTCGCCGACCTAGTCGCAAGTTTCAATCCGCGCCCTCGCGTAGAGGGCGACCAGAGCTATAGCATCGCACGACCTGGCTTTGCGAGTTTCAATCCGCGCCCTCGCGTAGAGGGCGACGCCGCCATGACATCCTCGTGGGCGGGGATGACAAGGTTTCAATCCGCGCCCTCGCGTAGAGGGCGACATCAATGGCCGGGGCTATGCTATTGCGCGGCTCTCTGTTTCAATCCGCGCCCTCGCGTAGAGGGCGACGGGACCTAAACCGGAATTACCGACAACCCCCAAGTTTCAATCCGCGCCCTCGCGTAGAGGGCGACACGCAGGCACCTACTATTACAAAGCCGTCCCCTTCGTTTCAATCCGCGCCCTCGCGTAGAGGGCGACCAATGTCGCCATGCTCGCACGGCGCTCGGCCACCCGTTTCAATCCGCGCCCTCGCGTAGAGGGCGACGCGGCGGGGCCGCGTGAGGGAGCGAAGGGGGAGGCGTTTCAATCCGCGCCCTCGCGTAGAGGGCGACGCCTTGACGCCAGCGGCACCCTCGCCAACGCAATGTTTCAATCCGCGCCCTCGCGTAGAGGGCGACCGGTTCCCCATCATCAAATCCCGCCCGCGGAGTCGGTTTCAATCCGCGCCCTCGCGTAGAGGGCGACCGCGGCCGAGATCGCGCGGCTATTCCGGGTCGAGGGTTTCAATCCGCGCCCTCGCGTAGAGGGCGACGGGGGATGGTTGGCCCCTCAAATGTAATCCCAGGGTTTCAATCCGCGCCCTCGCGTAGAGGGCGACAGGCGTCGTCGTCCTCAGGGATCGGTTCCACAAAGGTTTCAATCCGCGCCCTCGCGTAGAGGGCGACGTGGCCGGATGACGGCCGCACAGCACACTCGTCCAGGTTTCAATCCGCGCCCTCGCGTAGAGGGCGACGCCTCGCGAGGCTTGAACGACCGAAGGAAAGCCTGGTTTCAATCCGCGCCCTCGCGTAGAGGGCGACGGGTAGGCCTGTAGAATCTTCTCCCACACGCTGTCGTTTCAATCCGCGCCCTCGCGTAGAGGGCGACCGTAATCCAAATTTTGCTGGCGCCGAGCAAGGTATCGTTTCAATCCGCGCCCTCGCGTAGAGGGCGACTGTCCCGCCTATCTTATTATCTTATTTGTTTTATCGTTTCAATCCGCGCCCTCGCGTAGAGGGCGACATTAGGACTTAGAGATGGTGTAAAACTAGATAAGTTTCAATCCGCGCCCTCGCGTAGAGGGCGACTGCGGACGTGGAAACCAAAATATTGCATGGGGTCAGTTTCAATCCGCGCCCTCGCGTAGAGGGCGACCGGGGCCTTGGCCCGCGCTTCGTCCGGCACCAGAGTTTCAATCCGCGCCCTCGCGTAGAGGGCGACCTCTTCATGGTCCGCGGCGTCGTCGGGGTGGAAGTTTCAATCCGCGCCCTCGCGTAGAGGGCGACTTCTGGCCGAACCCGGAGGACCGGAGGTTCGCACAGTTTCAATCCGCGCCCTCGCGTAGAGGGCGACGGAGAAGGCGTTCCAGCATGGTTCTGCGCTCCTTTGGTTTCAATCCGCGCCCTCGCGTAGAGGGCGACCGTCCCAGCCCTACACGTGGAAGCCCTGCCAACGTTGTTTCAATCCGCGCCCTCGCGTAGAGGGCGACAATGGAAGGCCGAGGCCGCCCGCTTTCGCGTCCTAGGTTTCAATCCGCGCCCTCGCGTAGAGGGCGACCGCGAATACTCCGGGCCTATCTACCTTGTGCAAAGTTTCAATCCGCGCCCTCGCGTAGAGGGCGACGCGCGCCCTCTTGGCCGTCGCCGCCCAAACCGCCGTTTCAATCCGCGCCCTCGCGTAGAGGGCGACCCGAGTAACGAACCCCTCCCCGAGCCTGGACGGAGTTTCAATCCGCGCCCTCGCGTAGAGGGCGACCGGCGCGGCATCGCGGCGGTAGGTGTCAACGCCATGTTTCAATCCGCGCCCTCGCGTAGAGGGCGACACCACCAACCCCTGCCAGCACGCCATCCCTAAAGTTTCAATCCGCGCCCTCGCGTAGAGGGCGACACCGATGGCGAAGCCTTCCTGCTCCTCACGACCGTTTCAATCCGCGCCCTCGCGTAGAGGGCGACTCCGGAGTGCCGGACGAACTCGAACCGCTCTGCCAAGTTTCAATCCGCGCCCTCGCGTAGAGGGCGACGACCATCCGAGACACGGAGGCTGTGGAACGCATCCTGTTTCAATCCGCGCCCTCGCGTAGAGGGCGACGGTCTGCGGGCGGTATGGAATCCAATCCCCCTCGTTTCAATCCGCGCCCTCGCGTAGAGGGCGACTTTTGGGACGGACATGAGCACGTTGACCCCGTAAGTTTCAATCCGCGCCCTCGCGTAGAGGGCGACGGCTTCGATGTCGCGGCGTTCAATCGTTAGGGTGTTTCAATCCGCGCCCTCGCGTAGAGGGCGACGCGGGGGAGTGGAGTCGTACTCCTTGGGTGTCGAGTTTCAATCCGCGCCCTCGCGTAGAGGGCGACTGTCGGGCCGGTTGGGGCGGTGTTTCCATTCGGTGTTTCAATCCGCGCCCTCGCGTAGAGGGCGACTGAGTCCCCACGTCTTGCGGCGGTCGTGGTAGGCGTTTCAATCCGCGCCCTCGCGTAGAGGGCGACTCCGCAACCTCGGCGCCCAATCCGCCGCCGCCGGTTTCAATCCGCGCCCTCGCGTAGAGGGCGACACTCGGCGATTGCGGTTCCGGATGCTTTGGGCATGGCGTTTCAATCCGCGCCCTCGCGTAGAGGGCGACCGAAAATCCTCGACCAGGACGGACAAGGGGCTTGCGTTTCAATCCGCGCCCTCGCGTAGAGGGCGACTGGAAGGCCGAGGCCGCCCGCTTTCGCGTCCTAGGTTTCAATCCGCGCCCTCGCGTAGAGGGCGACTATTGGCGCAGAAGTAAAAAACCTTGGTGTAAGTGTAGGTTTCAATCCGCGCCCTCGCGTAGAGGGCGACAGCGCACCTACGCCGAACTACTGGCGACGATCCAGTTTCAATCCGCGCCCTCGCGTAGAGGGCGACACCGTAGCAACCCGAGCCGCCGAACTGCACGACACGTTTCAATCCGCGCCCTCGCGTAGAGGGCGACTCGGAGCCGTAATCTCCCTCATAGTCGCCCCGTTGTTTCAATCCGCGCCCTCGCGTAGAGGGCGACGATCCTCCTGTAACAGTACAAAGAGCTTACATTGTTTCAATCCGCGCCCTCGCGTAGAGGGCGACTGCCTCGTCGTATCTGCTTGTATTTTCGGTATTTTCGCGAGGGGTTTCGCGAACCTTGCCGAAAATACCGGTCGCACCGACGAGACACGGCGGGGCGTATCCCACAACTATCATATTATGCGCCATTTCCGGCACACGCGAAACGGCTGGATTTCCATCACCGGTCGGGGTTCGCGAATGGACTGCGCGGCGTACCTGCGGGGGCGTCCCCCAGTGCAAGGGCCGGCCGATTCCGTCCGTCAGATCAGGAGCAACCCGTCCGGATCGATCGACGGTTTGGCTCCGATGTGTTCCACCCGGTGTTTCCAATTCGCGCCGAGGAAATAGAAGCGAAGGCTATCCTGGTCGGGGTCGATGAGCTCCATGAGGTCGCGGCGGAGGTTCGTCCACTGCTCGGGGGTCACGGAGCACTCGAAGACGGAGTTTTGCACACGTTGGCCGAAGTCGAGGCACTTCTTGGCGACGCGCGTGAGTCGGCGGGCGCCAGCTTTGTCCTTGGTGGAGACATCGTAGGTAACGAGGACCATCATGGTTAGGCTCCGTGAAGGGATTCAGCGTAATACGCAGGGCGGATAGGCCTCGGTATCGCCGCGGATGAAGCGGGCCAGGAGGCGAGCCTGGATGTGCGGGACCAGCCCGAGCGTCATCTTTTCGCCCAGGAAGGGGTGGGTGACGACCTCGCTTTTGCGTTCCTGAAAGACTTGGAGGAGGGTGCGGCGGGCCTTGTCGGAGAGGAGGACGGCACCGGACGGTTGCCATTGGAAGTCTTGCGGGCGAATTTGCCGGCGGTTGATGAGGTTGAGGACGACGCGATCGGCGATGAGGGGCCGGAGTTCCTCCATCAGGTCGAGGGCCAAGCCTGGTCGCCCGGGTCGGTCGCGATGGAGAAATCCGACCGAGGAATCCAGCCCGGCGGCTTCGCAGGCGGATCGGACGTCGTTGAGCAAGAGGGAGTAGGCGAAGGAGAGGAGCGCGTTGACGGGATCGCGGGGCGGGCGTCGGGATCGGGTCGTGAAGGCGAAGCGGCCATCGGTGGATTGGATGAGGCGGCCGAAGACGGCGAAGTAGTCGGCTCCGGCAGCGCCTTCGATGCCGCGGACGGTATCGAGGGGCAGCGGCCGGCGGAGCATCTCCAGGGATTCTTGGAGGCGGTCGGCGGCGGCGTCGAGGGCCTGGGCGGCGGCGGGGTCGCGGTGTTCGCGGGCGGCGCGGCGGAGGACGGTGCGGCAATTGGCCAGTTTGCCGAGGACGCAGGCGCGGGCGACTTCGGCGGAACGCTCGGGGCTGTCGGCCCAACGGTATTGTTGGCGGCGGAGGAGGACGTTTCCGGGTGTGAAGCCGCGGGTGACGGCGAGGAGTCGGCCGTACTCGGAAAGAAAGGCCACGGAAATGCCGTTGCGAGCCAGGGCGCCGAGGAGGGGGGGCGAGACGGAAACGCGCCCGAAGCAGACGAGGCCGCCGAGATTGATGAAGGGGCAGCGGAGTTGCGTTTTGCGTTCGATGCGAACGGCCACGGCTTCGCCGTCCTTTTTGAGGTAGGCGCCCTGCGTGCAGATAAATAAGGTGTTGAGGTGGTGTTTCATCAGGAGTCTCCATTCCGATGGGGCTGCGACGGCGGGGCTGGGTCGTCGTTCGTGAGCCGGCGGAGATAGGCGGCGGCATTGCGACCGACGCTGATTTCGGGCAGGCAGAGGTCGCGGAGAGAGCAACCCCGGCACTTGGGTCCGAGTTGAGGCGGGGGTACCGCGGCGGTCCGCATCATTTCGTGCATGCGCTGCGCGGCGGACTCCACGGCTTGGCGGAGCTCGGGGGTGAACTCGACCTCAACGCGGCGATGGGAGAGGGCGAAGAACAGGCATCCCCGGCGGAGGTCGAGGTTGAGCGTTTCCTCCAAGCACAGGGCCTGGGCACAGAGTTGGACCTCGTATTCGAGCTTGCGTCGGGGCGTGAGCTTGCCGCGTTTGTACTCGACGATGGTAACGTCGGTGATGGGATCCTGGTCGGGGAACTCGACGACGTCGGCGATGCCGAAGAGTCCCAGCCGGGCGGAGCTGAGGTAGAGACCGCGGACGACGCGCCGGCCGTCCGAGCGGGTATCGGCGGGGCGGTGGGCGCGCTCGTGGACGTGTCGGCCTTGTACGGTGAAGACGTTGTCGGCCCACTGGCGTTCGACGAAGATCAGGCCGGCGCGTCGGGGGCAGTACGTGTACTGCGACAAGGCGGAGATCGGGATGAGTTCGTCTTCGGGATACATGACGGGATCGACGCCGGATTGTACCGGCAGGTCCGGGTTTGCGGGCGGCAAAGCGGCGCCGCCGACCGAAGCCGGCGGCACCGGCTATGTTCGGGAACGCGGCGCCGCCGGCTTACTGCGGCGGAGCTGAGACGGCCTACTTTGGAGGCAACACCGGTTGACCCCGGCGGCGCGGGCCGTGCGATTAGGTGAGCTTGTCCATGTCCTCGGGGAGGCGGAGCAGCTCCGTGCCCGCGGGGATCTTATCCTCGTGAACGGTGACCCGGTAATCGTCGAAGGAGCGGGGGACCTGCACGCCGTCCTTGCGGGAGACCTCAACGATTTGCTCGAACAGGAGGTAGGCGGGCGCGCAGCCCAGTTTGGCTTGGGCGGCTCGTTGCTCGGGATTGGAATCCGTGCCCACGTGCTTGAGGACGAACACCGGCCGGCGGACCGACATCCGCCCTTTGCTGGCGGAGCGATCGTGGTCGTACATGTTGAGCAAGGCGTCGAAGAAGAGTTTGAGGTCGTCCGCGGTGAAGCCGGTTTGTTCGGCCAGGTGGGCGGAAATGAAGCCCTTGCCGACGTACAGGCCGTAGGCGATGAGCGACTTGCGGCCCATGGTGCGGAGCTTGTCCTCCTGTTGCTCGGCCTCCCACTTTTCGTAATCCTGCCAGCTTTGGGCACTCTTGACGTCCTCGGCGACCGCCATGCGCGTGATGGAAACGTCGAGCGGCAAGACGGGATCGACGGATCGGGCGAAGGTGACCTGAACCGGTCCGCGGACTTGGCCCGCATTGGGACCGGTGGACATCACGGCGCCGAAGGTGCGGACGTCGTAAAAGTTGCGGCACATCCACTTGCGGGCCTCGTTGACGGCGTCTTTGTTGCCGCTCTTGCCGCTGGGGAGTTCACCGTTGGCCTCTTGGTGGGCGCGGGTGATGTGCTTGTTCAAGTTGCAGGCATGCTCGACGAAGATGGCATTGGGCATGGCGTTGCCCTTGGCGAGCTGCACGTAGTTGCGGATGCGGCGTTTGACGGCGACGTCGGAGACCAGGCCGTGCATGTCCTCCGGGTCGATGCGGGGGGCGTTGCCGGCATCGGGATCGCCGTTGGGATTGCCGTTCTCGCAATCGAAGAGGTACAGGAACTCGTAGCGGTTTTGGATGGTGTGCGACATGATTTAAGACTCCGAGATCGTGAAACGGGGTTCGTGATTTGCCTCCGCGCCCTCGCGGTGAGGGGAAGCGGAGCGTGGTTTGGGAACGGGGATCTGCCGATCGGTCACTCCGCGGTTGTCGAGGCCGGCTCGCCGTTCTTGACGGGTTTGGCGCGGGCGGCCAGTTGGTGGTAATAGCCCATCGCGAACAGCGTCTGCTCCTCCAGCGTGAGGGCACGGGGCGGAGCGGTTTGCAGTCGCGACCAAAGTTCCGCGAGTTGGTTTTCGAACCAGTAACGGAGGCCTTCCTGCTCGATCTTGGGCAGGTGGGCGATTTGGGCGGTGCGAACCAGGCGTCCCAGGACCAAGGCGGGGGTGGCGCTGGCCGCGGCGTAATACCGCTGAACGACACCCGCCCCAACGTTGGGATTGGCCGTATTTTGGATGCCGGCCAGGAGGGCCATGATTCGGCCGCTGACGTACGCGGGGTGATTTTCCATGGGATTCAGTTCGGGATTCATCTTGGGCAACCTTTCATTACGATTGACAAAGGCCTTGAGTAACGCCAGTCGGGCGACACGCGGGGATTCGCCTTGGATGAAGTCGAGGCGAACGCGATGGAGGGTCTGGGCCATCACGGTGTGGGGGATGGGTAGGCCGCGGACGGCGCTCCGCCAGAGCGTCGTCGTCAAAGGCGCCGAAGCTTCCTTGAGTTCGCGGACCGGCGCGGCCAAGAGTTGCGTGAAACGAAATTGCTCCTGGATGCGGCCTTCGCGATCGACGACGGCGAGATCCGTCAGCCAGCGATCGACGTTTTGGGCGAATTCCTCGAATCTCCCCTCCGTGAAGTCGCGGATCACCACCCGCCCGCTGTTCGCCGAGAGCGTGATGGCATAGTAGCGATAATCCTTCAGGTCGGGCCGTCTGCCGCTACGGATGGCATCCAAGGCTCGCCGGGCACACGACTCGGCTTGATGCCGTTCCGCAGCGTCCCCCGAGCTTTCCTCCTCGTCCTCGGCGGCCGGTCCGAAAGCGCTCAAACCGAAGTCGTTTTGCGGATCCAGCTCTTCGGGGACGCGGCCGCTGTACCAAAAGCCGACCTTGACGGTGCTCAAGCGGCGGCAGCGGTGCGCGATGATGTGATTCAGCGCCGTGATGTAGGTCTTGGCGCTGTCCTCGCACATGGCGGCGTTTTCGGCCTGGTCCAGCCCGAAGGAGGTGTAGGCGTCCTTGTCGAACCCGATGAGCGAGTCGCCGGTGGCCAGCCCGCCCACATCGCTGAGCTTTTCGATCTTGTTGTGCGTGAGTAGCGGTACCACGGGCGTGGCGGTCAGCAGATCCAACATCTTGGGTTTGGATTGCCTGCCGGAGCTGCGTTTAGCGGATTGGGATTCGCTCCGATCCTCCTTGATGGATTGCAGGAAGTCTTGCCACCAGCCGTGCCAGGAGTCTTCGCCGACGAAGATGCGCTGCCCGCCGTTCGAGGCGGCCAGGGCGACGGTGGCCGAATCGGTGGGTTTGGCCTTGGCGTTCCTGAGGGCATCGTGGATTTGATCGAGAACGTTCGAGGACTGCAAGGCTTGAGCAACGGTACCCAGCTCGGGGACGGTCGCGGCCGCTTGCTTGAGGAGATCGACGAAGAACTGGTTCTTGCGGACGGACTTCGCGTCGGGGGGATCTTCCTTGGTGAACAGGGCCGAGGTGGAGAGGGCCTCGACGAGGAAGTTGGCCCGACCGCCGCCTTGCAACCAGGCCTGTGCGACCTCGGGGCAGGCGGGGAACTCGCGGCCCTTGGACCTCTTGTCGCCGCCCGTCAAGTCCACGACGGATAGGAATTGCCCGTGCTCGTCGAAAACGAGGAGCCAACGGACGGTCTTGGGTTTCAGCCCGGGGATGACGCTCAGGTTCTCGCGGCGGGCATACTCCGCCAGATGGTGCAACATGGTCGTAGGCTCCTGCTCAGGCGATCACGGGTTTGCGGACTTCGGGGCTGTCGTACGGCGGGACCTCCAAGACGCCGTGCTCGATTCTGGCGCGGAAGAGCGTGATGAAGGGCGGGGCCGAGCAGTCGTTCACGCGGTCCAAATCGAAGACGTCGTAGAGCATCCAGCCCAGGTCTTCGTTATGGTCGCGGGCCGGCGTCCGCAGCTCGCCTTCCTCCAGCAACTTGAAGAAGGCGGCGAATTCGCGGCATCCGAAGGCCGGTTGATAGAAGCACTTTCCCTGGGAGGCACGGCGGGCGAATTGGGCATCGTAGGCGGCCTGCTGATCTTCGTATCCGGGCCGGGGCACGATGTGGGCGGTAATGCGAAACCGGGGGTTCCGCAGGGCCATCGTCTGCCGTTGCGTGCGGCCCTTGCCGGCGGAGCCGGTAAGCTCGGGGTCGCCGTCGGCCAGGATCGGCTTCGGCTCGGCCGTGCCGCGCATCCACTTTTTCACGTCGGCCTCGCTGATCTTCTCCTTGGTCTCGTTCCGCCGCAGCCCGATGTACGCGATCTCGGAAAGGATCTCGATGCGATCCACCTGCCAGCGGAACTGGGGCTTGAAGTAGACGGCCTCGAAGATCCCCCGAGCCGCGCTGGGCGTGGGACAGGGGTAGGAGTAACGCTCGACCTTCATTTCGGGGCGGGTGAAGCACGCGAAATCGCCCCAGACCTCCAAGGTATGACGTCGTGCCGCCATGAGTGGAACCTCCTAGGTAAGATTCCCACGATTCAGATGAGCCAATCGTTCGATTCCTCGGACGCAACCAGTCCCAGCAAGTCGTCGTACGGCAATCCCGGCAAGGCCATGTACCAAGTACTCTCCTCCGATGCCGCCGATGCTCGAGGGAAAAAGGCGATCGGTTGCAAGTGGTTCGCCAGGCCGGAGCCTTGCGGCGGCCGGAACATCGAGACCGCATACGGCGACGCGCGGCGGATCCAATCGCGGATCCAATCCCCCTTGCGGTCGGTCGCGCGGTCCAGCTCCGCCGCCAATTTTTCCGTCTCCTCCGGGTTATACGTCGTAACCACGTTGATCGTAACATCGGGGATCAATCGATAGAGACGATCCACTTCGTCGAATCGGCCGGCGTCGATCGCTTGCCACAAGGCTTGCTCGTCGGACGGATAATTCTCTGATTCGTCTCGTCCGATGGTTTTGTAGAGCGATGCGAAATATGTGCTCATTGTGCTGGGATCGTAAAGTATGCCACTGTCTTGGGCGTCTTGGGTGATATTTAGCTGTTTTAATAGAGTTTGGGTTATTCCGACCGGATACCTATAGTCGGGAGGATATTCGCTTCGCTCGTCGGCGACGCGAAAAATGACGACTTTGCCGGGGCTTTCGGCGCCGTGGCGATTGCAGCGTCCCGCCGCTTGCACCAGGGACTCCAGCGGGGCGATCGCCCGATAGACCGCGGGAAAGTCCAGATCCACGCCGGCCTCCACGCACTGGGTGGCGACGAGACGGATCGGCCGTCGTTTTGCAAGGCGCTCGTTGACCGTGCTCAAGACGCGACGGCGATGCTCGGGACACATGTTCGTGGAGAGATGGAGGACGTGTCGGTCGCCGCTGTCGCGCAGCAGCTTGGCCAACTCGGCCGCGTGACGCCGCAGGTTGACGACGCATAACACCCGGTCGTGCCCTTGCAACTCGGCGGCCAAGTCTTGCAGCGCGAGGGGCCTCTCGTGCCGCCACACGGTCCGGACGCGGCCGGCCGCCGCGGAAAAGAGCCGCTCCGGTCGCCGCACGATTTCCCGAGGGCGCCAACCGCCGGGGGCGTACCGCGCGATGCGGCGCTCCAGCGTTTGGAACGCCGGCTGCGTGGCCGTGGCGAAAAGCACGCTGGAACCGTACGGGCCGTCCGCTTGTGCCAGCCGCGACAGCGCCGCCAGCGTGGCGACGGCCAGTTTGGGCGGCAGCGTCTGGACCTCGTCGAACAGAATCACGCTTTTGGCCAAGCGATGCAATTTGCGGCAGCGGGAGGGCCGGGCCGAAAACAGCGATTCGAAGAATTGCACCGTGGTCGTCACGATGATCGGGGCGTCCCAGTTCGAGGCCAAGGCCCGCGACGCGCTTTCGCGCTCCTCGGCGTCGTCGTGCTCGGGATCGCCGGGGAGGTCGGGCCGGTGTTCCGCGCCGTCGCGACCGTATTCCGCCAGGCTGTGATGTTCTTGGACGACGCCGGGATCGAAGCCCCGCCGTTCACTGAAGATTTCGCGATACTCCTTGGCCGTCTGATCGATGATGTTGAGATACGGGAGCACGACGACGATCCGCCGCAGTCCGTGGTGCCGCGCGTGGTGCAAAGCGAAGGCCAGCATGGCGAGGGTCTTTCCCGAACCGGTCGGGGCGGAGAGCGTGAAGAGACCGGTCGGCGCTGCGGCGGCCGCAAGGCAGTCTTCGAGCAGCGTCTCGCGCAAGGCTCGCATGGGCGAATCGGCGTTGCCGGGTCGGCCGCGGACGGATTCCAAATGGGCCTCGAAGGCCTGAATCGCCTGCGCGAGGTCCAAGGGCGGGCATTCCGCCGGGGGACGATAGGGCGTTTCGGCGTCGCCGTCGAAATGGCCCTGCGTCGCCGTATGGTCGGCATCCACCAGGGCCGAGTACAGCATCCGCGCGTCCAGCATGTCGGCGATCAGCTTGCCGCTGGGTGCGAGTCCGCTCACGGCCTCGGGCAGGCTCAGGCCGTCCCGATCCATCCGCCTCTTCAACTCGGTGAAATCCGTGATCGTGAACTTGGCCGGCGTTTTGTCGAAGTCGTCGAGCCGGTGCTTGGCGTAATCCCTCGCCGTGCAGGGCAAGTAGGTGACGCCGCCGTGATGGCCCTCGATCGCCACGGCGGGGAAGAGGCCGGCCTTGCCATACATGTGGGCCGCGAGCACCGCTCCCGGCACGGCATGGTTGCCGCCGCGTCGCGCCTGACCGCGAACGTACCGTTGAAACGGATCGCCGTACTTGCCGACATCATGCAGCAATCCCGCGGTGTGAGCCTGGGATTCGCACGAAAACGGCTCCGCGAAGCGTCGCGCCAGCTCCGCCACGCGCAGCAGATGTTCGCGGAGCGGTTCGGAAACGCCTCGGCCGCCGGCGTTGGCGCTGTGAGCCAGATAGTCAGGAAAGCCGTCGGTTGTCATCGCGTGCGCGCCTTGAGGCCCATTGAGGATCGGGTTCGTTCCTCCATAAAGTACGCCGCACGGGGTGCGTTGATAACCCATCTGCGGCCGAAAGGGTCCCTGCTTCCTCGGCCCAGGGTTGCCGCCGGCCGAACTTGCAATGTAAATCGGGGCTTGGACAACATAGGTCCAACCCCGTGCGTTTTCCATGCGGCGCTGGTTAGGAAAGGGCGAGCGCGACGGAGAGCCTCCGGCGTCAGAGCGAGCGCGAGCTGCTTCTCGACGACGCGAAGGCTACCGCGCGTACCGGCCGCCGGCACGAGCCGAGGCCGGAGAAACGGTGCCCGCCCTTATCGCGGGAACGAGAACGCGGTAAGCTCACGGAAGGGAGAGGCCCGGGTCGGAGCCGGGGCGGAGACTGCCGCGACGGCGGTCGCAAGCACGCCTCCGATCGCGGGGGCCGTTTCCCCGGCACTTTTCGCGGGACCGCAAAGGGAAGCACGCGATGACGCATCCTCCCCCCAATTACTGGCTGAGGCGGAACGGCGCGCGGGGGCGGAGCCGTCGCCGGGCCGATTTTCCCGCGGGGACCAATCTCTGTCTGCACTGCCCCGCCAAGTGCTGCCACTATATTGCGCTGCATATCGACACGCCGACCACGTGGGACGAGTTCGACACCGTCCGCTGGTTTTTGCTGCACGAGCAGACGGCGGTTTTCGTCGACGCGGATACCTGGTACCTGATGGTCTACACGACCTGCCGGGAGCTGCGGCCGGACGGGCTGTGCGGCATCTATCCCACACGGCCCAAGATCTGTCGCGATTACTCGACGGACCAGTGCGAGTTCGAGGAGGATTCGGTGTACGACCGCTTGTTCGAGGTCCCGCAGCAGGTGGAGGAATACGCCGAGGCGTTGCTCGGCCCGCGTCCGCGGGAAGCGTCTCCCGACTCGGTCCTGCCGGTGTTGACCGTCCTCCCGTCGCCGGCGGCGGGAGAGGGAAACGGGGCCGCGCGATCGAACGGCCGACGACGACGTTCCAAGCGTGCCGCGCCCACCGCCTGATTTGCCCTGATTCTTCGCCTAACTCGACCGCCATGACGTCGATCATTACGCCCCGCACGCTCAAAGGCTTTCGCGACTATCCGCCGCACATCATGATTCCGCGCGAGCGGATCCTGGAGACGGCCCGCCGCGTCTACCGCTCCTACGGATACGCGCCCATCGACACGCCCGCCCTGGAATACCTGGAGATCCTCTCCGGCAAGGGCGGCGAGGAATCGGATAAGCAGCTTTACCAGTTCCAGGACCACGGCGGCCGGCACGTGGCCCTCCGCTTCGACCTGACGGTGCCCCTCGCCCGATTCATCGCCCAGCATTTCAACGAACTGGGGACGCCGTTCAAACGCTATCACTTGGCGACGGTGTGGCGGGGGGAGAACACGCAGCGGGGACGCTACCGCGAATTCATGCAGTGCGATTTCGATACCGTCGGCACCCGCAGCGTGCAGGCCGACATCGAAACCGCGTTGGTCATCCACGACTTGTTGCGAGCGATCGGCTTCGAGGACTTTCGCGTCCA
The DNA here is from genome assembly GCF_055386265.1 of Thermogutta hypogea. Classification (NCBI taxonomy): domain Bacteria; kingdom Pseudomonadati; phylum Planctomycetota; class Planctomycetia; order Pirellulales; family Thermoguttaceae; genus Thermogutta; species Thermogutta hypogea. The sequence goes on along the minus strand of NZ_AP042425.1, from coordinate 4,298,939 downwards.
TATCAACAATCGCAAGGTCCTCAACGGCCTGTTGGACGTGCTGGGGCTGCGGGATCGGGCGGTGCCGATCCTGCGGGCGCTGGACAAATCGGCCAAGATCGGTCTCGAGGCTGTCTGCCGGGAAATGCAAACCGCGGCCGGACTGACCGAGTCGCAGGCCCGTCGGGTCTTGGAATTGACTTCCCTCCGCGGTGAGAACGAAGAGGTGCTTTGCGGCCTGGAGGAGTTGGTCCGCGGCAGCCCCTTGGGCGAGGAAGGAGTCGCCGAATTGCGGGACCTGTTATCGGCGGTGGGCGCGGCGGCCCGGCCCCAATGTTTCCGCGTGGACGTTTCCATCGCCCGCGGGCTGGATTACTACACGGGCACGATCTACGAGACGTTTTTGGAGGCCCTGCCGGGCATCGGCAGCGTTTGCTCGGGAGGGCGGTACGACAACCTGGCGGCCCTGTTCACGCGGCAAGAGTTGCCCGGCGTGGGGGCCTCGCTGGGATTGGACCGCTTGCTCGCCGCGATGGAGGAGCTGGGCATGATCGAGGGCGTGCAAACGCCCGCCCCGGTCTTCCTCCCCTTCTTCGAAAGCACGCGGCGGAACGATTACCTGCGATTGGCGGCCCTGATTCGGGCGGCGGGTTGGGGCGTCGAGTTCTACCCCGAACCGAAGAAGCTGGCCCAGCAGCTCAAATACGCCGATCGCCGCGGGCATCGCGTCGCCCTGGTCCTGGGTGAAGACGAGTTCCAAGCCGGCCGCTGCCGGATCAAGGACCTGAAGTCCGGCAACCAGGTCGAGGTCCCCCTGCAAGACGATGCCGCGGAATTGATCGCGGCCCTGCGGCGGATGCTCGATTGATCGCCGGCGAGGCGGCTGCTATGCTTACGAGCGTCGGCGGCGATGGGAGATCGGGCCTCCGTATCGCGGCCGAAGGGGGAGATTCCGACATGGCCGATCGGGGAAATCACTACGAAGCGGCCTTCGAAGCCTACTTGCGGGCGGAGGGCGTCCCCTACGTCGCCGTGGACGAGGCCCGCCGCGCCGTGATGGCCGACGGGCGCTCCCTGAAAAGCCTCGACTTCATCGTGGCCTCGCCCCGCGGTTTCGCTTGGCTGGTGGACATCAAGGGCCGCCGTTTTCCCTCCGGCGACGAGCACCATCAGTATTGGAAGAACTGGTCCACGCGCGACGATCTGGAGAGCCTGGCGGAATGGGAGCGGCTGTTCGGCGAGGGGTTTCGCGGGCTGTTCGTGTTCGCCTTTGAGCGGGTCGGTCGGCGCCTGCCGGTCGCCCCGGAGGAGCTTTTCACGTTCCGCGATCGCGAGTACGGATTCTTGGCGGTGGAACTGAGTGCGTATCGCGAATCCGCCCGGCTGATCTCGCCCCGCTGGGACACGTTGGCCGTATCGGGAGGCGCGTTTCGCCGCTTGGCCCGGCCGATGCGGCAAATGCTCGGCCTGCCCGACACGGCGAGCGTCGCTTGAGCCGGCCCGCTGCGCTGCGTTTCCGCCGGGGAGCGTCCTGCGGGCGTCCGCGTTTCCCCGCGTCCCCGCGTCTCACCGGGCGATCAGAACAGCCGCCGCTGCGTGGATCGGCCCAACGGTCGGGCGTCCCAGCCCAGCTCTTGAAGGCGATTGACGAACTCCTCGGAGCCGTGCGTGCAATACACCACCCGCGGCGCCACCCGTTCCACCATCTCCAGCAGTTCGTCGTAGTCGGCGTGATCGGAGAGGGGCAGGGCGTGATCGACGCCGAGGCGGTACTTGGCGGCGGGATCGACGGCCCAGCCCGTGACGGCCACGCGAACTTGGCGGCGTCGGGGAATCTCCAGTCGACTGCGAGGGGGCACCACCGCCACCTCGCCCGGCTCGATCGCGCCGTCCCATGGCCGATACCGCCCCAGCTTCACGCCGAAGGATTCGTAGATGCGACTGACGGCCCAGACGTGCGGATGCTGCACCACGCGGTAACCCAGCTCGTGCAGGCGGCGGGTGATCTCTTGCCCTTTTCCCAGCGAATAGGCCTCGACGACGGGAACGGCCTCGCTCTCCAGGGTTCTCCGTAGCAGATCGTCGAGGCGCGCCAAAACCTCTTCTTGCGGCGGCATGCGGTATTCCGGCGTGCCGAAGGTGCTTTCCATGATGAGGATATCGGCCCGCGTCGGCTCCGCGGCGGCCACGGTGGCGGAGGGGCTGAGCTTGAAATCGCCGGTGTAGAGGAGCGATCGCCCGTCCGCCTCGACACGGAGCATGGCGGCGCCCAGGCAATGCCCGGCGGGGAGGGCCGTCAGGGTCACGCCCGCCCAAGAGATCGGTTCGCCCGGCTCCATGATGCGGACCGTGCGTTTTCCCAACCGATGTTCCATCAAGGCCGCCGTGGGGGCGGTGCACAGTACGTATTCGTGCCGCGCGATGTGATCGGAGTGGGCGTGCGAGACGAACGCCCGGGCGTGCCGCCGCCGCGTGTCGATCGCCAGATCGGCGACCGTCAAACGGAGTCCTTGCTGATAGACGAACATGTTGCTCCTTCGCGCCGCGACGATCCCGGCGACTCGCGCGGCGGCCGTTTCTTTTGCAGGGCGACGCCGGCCGTGCTCGCCGCAACCTCATTTATCTTACGCCCGGAAGGGAGCGGCGTCCCGAGGACCGGCGCACGCCGGCCGGCGTTTCGGCTCGGCCGATCAACTTTCCCAGCGGTCCAGGGCGTCCGCGATCCGATCGACTTCGTCGCGCGTCCATCCCAGCACGGCCCCGGCGGCGTAGTCGGCCGCTCGCGACGGCGTACCGTCCGCGGGGTAGGCGTCGGCCGCCTCGCGGTGCCGCGGATTTTCCGGGCAATAGCGCGGCAAGGGCCAGGTTCGGATCATGCCGGGCGAGCCGAAACCCTTGCCGCCGCGGCACAGTTGCATGGCGCTCAGCAGCCGCCCGGCCGGGCCGTTCAAAAGCACGGCCAGATACCGCGCCTCTTCCGGCGCATCGGCCGGAATGAACGCGCAGCTCTCTTGCGGAATGACCGGTCGCGGACCCAGGAACGGATCGTCGATCGGCCCGACGGCCGCCGCCCGCACCCGCCGGTCCATCCGCCGCCACACCACTTTGTGCGCGGCGAGGGTGTAGCGACCGACGTTGTACAACGAATACCACGGGCCGCGGCTTTGCAGCTTGCGATACGCCGCCCGGCCGCGCAGCAACGTTTCGAACCGCCGCAGGTAGTCGTGGATGAGGGGATATGCGCGGGCCAAGGTTTCCTCGGGCAGGCCCGTCCGCCGCAACGGGTCCTGCACCATCAAGAGGTGGAGACTGGGAGACGCCGCGTATTCGCGAACGTCTTGCCAGCGGAGCAAGGGGAAGAGCAATTCCGCCTCCAAACGGATGCGGCAACGCGGGACCTGCAAGCGGCCGCGTTCCGGCAGGTTTTCGGCCCACACCGTCGGCCCGTCTCGCTCCAATAAGCGGAGCCAATAGACGCCGTTGGCTCCCCCGGTATTGGCGCCCAAGTAGGCGGTGTAGTCGCACGCCGGGGTCCATCGCCGGGCGAGCTCCGCGATTTCCCGGGGCAGAACGGCGCGGGCCGGAGGCCGCTCGGCGATTTCCGACAAGGCCGCCGCCGCCGACTCGACGCGAAAGCCGCCGGGCGAAGCCGGTCGTCGCGTGCGGCACGTGCCGGAAGCCCCGCCCTTGCCGCCGCCGGCCGGCAGCCAACGGCGATACCGCAGCACAGGCTCGGCACCGTTTCCCGCGTTTCCCTTCGCGATGTACAACACGGCGGTCCGCCGGTTCGTCCCGGGGAAGACGGCCGCCGCGGACAGGTCATCGACGGCGCTCGCCCGCAGCCGATCGGGCTGGGCGGAGAGCCAGCGGCGAAAGCCCCGCCCCGCGGCCGGATTTCCCCACAGGCTGAGCGGTATCACCATCGCCACGGAGCCGTTTTCGGCGGTCAGCCGTTCCGCGCAGAACCGCACCACCAATCCCGCCAAGTCGCGTTTGGCGCCCCCGTGCCGGAACTCGCGGGCGGTCAGATCCAGCTCGCCCAATGCGTTCAGGATCGGCAGCAAACGCCGCCGCTCCGCATCATCCAGACGGTCCCACATCAGCCAGGGTGGATTGCCGACCACGAAATCGAAGCCGCCGGGCGGGACGAAACCGGCGGGTAACCGTCGGACGGCGGATCCCCCGCCGCCCCCCGGCGCCGCCAGGTCCCACAGGTCGGCCCGATGGATGGGCGGACGCCAAGATTGCTCGATCCACGGGCGAGCACGCGCCGGTCGGCCGTTCGCTTCCGCCATTTGGGCTTCGATCAGGGCCGACACATAGTTCGCCCGGGCCATCAGAACCGCAAGCGGCCGGCAGTCGATACCGCGGAGGGAACGATCTCGCAGCGTGCGGAGGACTGCCCCCGGCCGATCTTCGCAAGCATCTGCGGCCGTCACCCGCAGCGCCGCCAGCAGGAATGCGCCCGACCCGCAGCACGGATCCAACAGCGTCGCGCCGGGCCGGTCGCGGTAGCCCGCCTCCCGCAGCACATGCTCCGCCAACCACGGCGGCGTGTAGAACTCGCCCCGGGCCAGCCGCAGGGGTTTGGGAAAACAGGCCTCGTAGGCCGGCCGCCACCAGTCGCAGAAGATCGGGCCGGTCGCGCTGCGGACGTGCCGCGCGCAAACACCGCGCAGTCGCTCCAGGCAAAACGCGGCGGACGCGGAGACGCTCGCGTCCCAGACCTCGCGGATTCCCAAAAACCATCCCTCGGGGTCGAGGACGGCGAAAAGCGGCGCGTCCGTTCCCACGGCCTCCGCGCAGGGGTCGCCTGCGGCGCCCGACTCCCATGCAGCCGGCGCCGCGGGATCGACCAAGCGCTGCCACGCGCCGTCGGGCAATCGCCCTCCGCGGCTCTCCCATCGGCAGGCCGCCAGGCACCACGTGGTCCATTGGACCCACAAGGCGAAGGCCGCTTCACAGACCGCGAGGAACGCCGGGCGACGGTCCTCGGCCAAGGTGATGCCCCATCGCTCGGCCCAACGGCGGACGTGCACGGCCTCGGCCGATTGCGGAACGAGCCCGATCCCGTCCGCCAGCCGGGTCACGAGGTCCGGCCGGCGCTCCATGCCCGACCACATCTCCCGGAGAAAACCCGCGAACACGCCTCGCCGGGCGAACAGGCGGCGGAGTTGCTCCGGCCCGGCCGCGGGCGAGTCGGCGTCGAACGGAGCCGGAGCGTTCATCCCTGCCTGCTCGGTCATGAAACTCCCACGCCGCGATCCACGGCGGCGACGGCGACCCCGGAGGCACTTCCACCTCGGGCCGGCGTCCCAGACTCATGCCGCCGCGGTCATTCACATCGTTACGGGAAACAGCTCGATGCCCTCGCCCGTCCCCAGGTTGCGAGAGTACTTCTTCTCGCGAACGTCGTTCCAATGCTCGTGGACGCCCAAGCTCGCCAAACGCTCCGTCGGTTCGGCGTGATTGGGGTCGTAGAACGTGCCGGAAGGCGGGGACTCGGCCAGGGCCGCTTCGTGCAAATAGTCGTCCACGCCGCCTTTTCGCGGGAAGGGCGTCCCCTCGGCCCAAAGGAAGTCGAAGGCCACGGAGTCGATCGCCACCGGATCTTGCGAGGCGAAGAGGCTGCACGACCACCCGTCCTCCATGGGCGGGATGTGCATCCGCTGCGGTTCGGGGTCCTTGGGATGAACGCCGCTGAACAAGCCGTCGATCAGGTACAACGCCGTCTTGCCGCCCAGATGGGCGTGCCCGATCAAATCCACCAGCGGGCGATAGATCGCCGAAGCGGTAGAGAAGCAGTTCGGGTGAATGTCGTAGTAGCCCTCTTGGACCGGCCAGCGGACCAGCGAGCCGTAGTGGTTCTTGGCGCACAGGGTGACCCCGGCCCCGCTGTGGGCCTTGAAATTGGCGAAGTTGATCAGATAGTCGGCCTCGGCGAAACAGGTCGGCAGATAGTCCTGCGCGGCGCCCGCCGGGCGGTTGCTCCAATAGAGCGGCACCTCCGACGTGCGGACTTGGATGCGGCCGAATTTCCCGGCGTAGTCTTCGTAACGGACGTCCGGATACGCCCCGTGCAGGATGTCGTAGTATTCGTGCACCAAATAGGCCAGGGTATCGCAGATGGTGATGTCGCCCGGCCGAACGCCCACTCCGTCGATCAATTGTCCCAACAGCGCCAACAGCATGTGGGGCGAGGTGTTCATGTAGTTTTCCCGCCGCATGAAGCGGTAGGTGTCGGGATCGACGATGTTTTCGCGGTAGATCATGCCGACCCAATTGGGCTTGATCAGAATCTTTTCACCGGGTCGGTAGCCCTGCTCGCCCTTGCCCCGTTTGCGGTTGAGATGGGCGAAGATGCGCTGCCAAGCCGCCGGCAGTTCGCCCTCGCCGGCCGTGTGGCAAATCGCCTCCTTCAGCATGGCGTCGACACGTTTTTGCGAGACGTGGTCGCCGGTCCACCACGGGCCGTCCTGGGGGCCGTTCCAGCGAACCGCGCCGGGATCGTGGACCCAGACCACGCGGCCGGGATGGATGCCATGCGCCTTGCCGACCGGTTGCAGGGGGATCGGCCGCTCGGCGACGGACTCCGCCCGCAATAGCGTCCCCGCCGCCACGCCCGTCAGGAGCGCGGTCCCGCCCAAGAAGCGGCGGCGATTGACGCGATCCCAGGCCGGTGATTCGGTCGCGAACGGCGGTTCGCGCGATTCGGTTTGCTTGGATGACGGCGATGCGCTCATGTCCCGGTCCTCCCGCAAAGACGATGAAAAAAGCGGAAAACCCCGCCGTCAATATAACATCGCCGCGCCAAGGTTGCATCAGCAGCTTGCGCCGGCGGCTCAGGGGCGCGGCGCAGTTTTTCACCACCAGCTAACGCTGGTGGCTCGGGGGGGCGCGCGGCGCTTCCACCACCGGCTTACGCCGGTGGCTCGGGGACACGCTAATTTTTCGCCAATAATTCTAATTTGGAGCCTCCAGCGTAAGCTGGAGGTGTCTACGGCGCTGCCCGGCATTCCCCAACTGCTGACACCACCGCCGGGTTGCGCCGGCGGCTCCAGGCGATGCACTGACCTGGGGGATTCCGGTGCATTCTCGTTACAACCGCGCCGGATGCGCCCGGGCGGCCCCGATTTCCCGCCATTTTTTCTTCACCGCGCCGCGCCACGGTCCCGTTTCGCGACCTAAGTTTTTTCAGTCATGGACTCAGGATGCGTCCGGGTTGGATTGGGAACCGGGGCCAGGGACGGCCTCCTCGCGGTTCATAACACGTGATCGCTGTCTGGAGGTGTCCGCATGAAGTTGTCGCATTTGAGTATCAAGGCGAAGTTGTTGGGCGGGTTCGGGCTGGTGGCCCTGATCACGGCCGCGGTGGGCGGCATCGGCTATTACGGCCTGAGCACCACGGGCCGCGGCGTGGAAGATTTGGCCAACACGGCAATTCCCAGTGTAAAGACCACCCAGGCCATGGAGCTGGCGTTCGAGCAAATCATGCGAATCCAACGCACGCTGCTCAACTTCGATCTGGACCTGGAGAGCCGGCAGCGGCAATACACGCAGTTGGATCAGGTAGGCGAGGAATTCGCCGCCGCCCGCAAGGAATACGAGCCGCTTGAACAACTCGACGAAGAGGTCAAGATTTGGCAGGAATTCGCGGCCGAGTACGACGCTACCAAGCAGGCCAACGATGCCTTCTTCGATCTCTCCCGCCAGTTCGACGACTTGTTGGGCAAGACCGCCCCGGACGCCTCCGGCAAGCGAGAGAACTTGGCCACCAATTTGTACGTCTGCCGTTACATGACGACGAAATTGGGCTCTGAGTACCACGATTACATGACAAGGGCCAAGAATGCCATGATTCGCGGCGGTGATGCCGAGGGCTTCGAGGCCGCCCGGCGGCAAATGGCCGAGGCTCGCGCAGCATTCCAAGCAGACGCCGCCAAGTTGCGAGAATTGCTGCCGCGTGTGGGCCTGACCACCGAGGCCCTGGACGAGTTGGTCAAGCAGGTCAACGCGATGGCGGACGCCTATGAAAAGGCCTTCAACGAACTCGATCGGTCGGATGCGGAATTCGCGAAAAAGGTCGATGCCCAGGTGGCGGGCATGGCCGAGGCTTGTCTCGCCCAATTCCAAAAACTGGAGGAGATCAACCATAAGCAGATCAACCAGGTCCAGTCCCTGAAAGACCAGATGCAGCGTCAGGCCATGGACGTCTGCCGCGTTAAGATGGATGCCGAACAGGAACGACTGACCAAGATCGCCGATATGTGGACGAGTGAGGCGGCAAAGATGGGGCAAGAGAATATCGCCATGGCGGGCTTCGCCAAGAGTATTGGCGTCGGCGCCGCGGTGGTGGGCGTGGTGCTGTCGTTGATTCTTGGCCTCTTCCTCGCCCAGAGCATCATCCGGCCGGTGCAAAAGACGGTGGCCCTGCTGAAGGACGTGTCCGAGGGTGAAGGCGACCTGACCAAACGATTGGAGGTAGCCTCGAAGGATGAGATCGGCGAGCTGGCGCAATACTTCAACGTATTCTGCGACAAATTGGAGGCCATTATCGCGGAGGTCCGCGCCAGCGCCGAGCAGTTCACGGAGGGATCGCGGGTGGTGTCGGAGGCCTCGCAGAGCCTGGCCTCGGGCGCCCAGGAACAGAGCGCCAGCGTGGAGCAGGTGTCGGCCTCGATGCAGGAGTTGGCCCGGGTGGTGGAGCAGGTCAAGGCGGCGGCCGAGGAGGCCAACGGTTTGGCCCGGGAGGCCGCCCAATTGGCCGGCGAAGGCGGCCAGGCGGTCAACAAGTCGATCGAAGCCATGCATCTCATCCGCGGCAGTTCGCAGCAGATCGCGGAGATTATTCAGGTGATTTCGGAGATCGCCGGCCAGACCAACCTGTTGGCGTTGAACGCGGCGATCGAGGCGGCGCGGGCGGGCGAGCACGGGATGGGCTTCGCCGTCGTCGCCGACGAGGTCCGCAAGCTGGCCGAGCGCTCCAACCAGGCGGCGGGCGAGATCACCAAGCTGATCCGTGAATCGACGGCCCGCGTGGAGGAAGGGGCCGAATTGAGCCAGCAGACGGGCGACGCCTTCCAGAAGATCGTGCAAGGCATCCAGACGACGGCGGGGAAAATTTCGGAGATCGCCTCGGCCACCGTGCAGCAGGCGAGCACGGCGGAGGAGGTCTCGAAGGCGATCCAGAACATCAGCCAGGTGGTGGAACAGGCGGCGGCGGGGAGCGAGGAGCTGGCGTCCAGCAGCGAGGAGCTGGGGGCGCAGTCGACGGCCCTCCGCGACCTCGTCGGCCGGTTCAAGGTCCGCCAGACCGTCGCCACGTGACGTGAGCAAGACTGGGGCGTAACCCTGGGAGCCTCGGGCGGAAGCCCGAGGTGGAACGCCGACCCCGATCGGGAATTCCCCCGCGGCGATTCCACCGCCGGCTCACGCCGGCGGCTCCAGGGGTTTCACCACCAGCTCACGCTGGTGGCTCACGGGGCGCGCTAATTTTTCGTCCATAATTCCAATTTGGAGCCTCCAGCGTAAGCTGGAGGTGTCTACGGCGCTGCCCGGCATTCGCCATCTGCTGACATCACCACCAGCTTACGCTGGTGGCTCCAGGAGATTCACCGCCGGCTAACGCCGGTGGCTCACGGGCGTCGTAGTTCTTCGCCGCCGGCTTGCGCCGGCGGTTTCGGTTTTCACTTTGCGCGCGTGAAGCGGCGGCGCCGCAGTTCGTAGAGGAAATCGTTGAGGTCCTTGGGCAACGGGACCTCGAAGTGCATCGCCTCGCCCGTCACGGGGTGGATGAAACCCAACTCGACGGCCGCCAAGGCCAGGCGTGGGGCGCCGCTGCGGTCTTCGATCGGTTTGCCGTAGAGCGGGCGATTGTAGATGGTTTCGCCGCAGACGGGGTGCCCCGCCTCGGCCAAGTGGATGCGAATCTGGTGCGTCCGCCCGGTCTCCAGCCGGCATTCCAAGAGGGTGTAGTCGCCGATCCGCTCGATCGGCCGAATATGGGTGACGGCCGGCTTGCCCTCGCCTTCCCGGGGCGTACTGCCGCGCCGCCCGTCGCCGCGATCCCGCACAAAACGGCTGCTAAACGTCTGCGCCGCCAAGTAGCCGGGAATGAAGGCCAGGTATTTTCGCGTCGTGGTGTGCCTGCGGAACTGTTCCATCAGCCCGTGTTCCGCTTCGGCCGTGCGCGCGAATACGATCAAACCGCTGGTATCGCGATCCAGGCGATGCACGGCGCGGACGGGCAGGGGAGGTCCCTTCCTCCGCTTGCCCTCGATCTTGGCAAGGATGTGCGGCAAAAGCTCGTCCAGCGTGGGCTGCAATTGCCGGCGTCGCCGCGACGCGTCCAACTCTTCCCGATGCCGATTCGTGGTCATTCCCGAAGGTTTGTCCACAACCACGAGGTGCTCGTCCAGGTGAATGACGGCGACATCGCGTGGGCCGGGCGGGGGCGCGGCGGGCCGAGCCGCCAGCTTGACGACGTCTTGCAGCTTCAGCCGCCGGGCCGGGTCCGGGCACGTGTTGCCGCTCACCTGCACATAGCGGCCCGTGATCAGCTTCTTCGCCTGCGACCACGAGAGCGACGGCAGCCATTCGCGGAGGGCGGCCGCCAGCGTCATCCCCTCCTGGCGCGGAAGGACCCGAAAGACTCGTTCACCGAAAGAGTGCATGATGGAAGGCCACGACCTCGCTGATTCCGGCATATCCGCCGCGCGGATTTCTTCAGCTTAACCGAAATCGCGACGCGGCGTCAGGGATTCCGCCGTTCACCTCCGGTTGATGCCCGAGGCTCGCACGGGCCCCCAAGCCTGGGATTATCGCTGATCTTGCCTTGCCCGGGGAAAGGCTCTCTAATAATAGGCAAAACTGCGTTGGCTTCTCTTCGTTCCTAGTGTAGTGTCTTGTAATTGAGGGAACTTATCTATGGCCGCAGGCGTCTCACTCTTAGACCGAGGAGGATGACGCCATGCGAGTTGCGAAAGCCATCGAGTTGAGTGACGCGGAACGAACGACGCTGACGAAATGGTCGCGGGGTCGGAGCACGCCGGCACGCGTGGTGTTGCGTGCCAAGATCGTCCTGGCCGCGGCGGCGGGCAAGCGTAACGACGAGATTGCCGCCGAACTCGGCTGCACGCGTCGCACGGTGGGAACGTGGCGGACCCGCTTCCTGGAGGCGGGTCTGGCGGGCCTCGACAAGGACAAGCCGCGCGGCGGTCGCAGACCGAAGGTCCGCGCCGCCAAGGAGGCGGAGATCCTCCGCAAGACAACGCAGGAGAAGCCCGCCAACGCCACGCACTGGTCGACCCGCTCGATGGCGAAGGCCGTGGGGGTGAGCAAGGCGACTGTGCATCGCATTTGGCGTGACCACGGCTTGAAGCCGCACTTGGTGAAGACCTTCAAGGTCTCCAACGATCCGCGGTTTGTCGAAAAGGTCGTGGACCTCGTAGGCCTGTACCTCAACCCGCCCGAACACGCCTTGGTGCTCTCCTGCGACGAGAAGAGCCAGATTCAGGCGCTCGATCGCACGCAGAAAAGTTTGCCGCTGTATCCCGGCCGGTTGGGTACGCTGACGCACGACTACAAACGCCACGGGACGACGACGCTGTTTGCGGCCATCGAGGTGGCTGAAGGCAAGGTCATCGCCGAGTGCATGCCGCGACATCGCCATCAGGAATGGTTGAAGTTTCTCAAGAAGATCGATGCGGAGACGCCGCCCGAACTCGACTTGCATTTGATCGTGGACAACTACGCCACGCACAAGCATCCGAAGGTGCAGCGGTGGCTGGCACGGCACCAACGCTTTCACATCCACTTCACGCCGACGAGTAGTTCCTGGCTGAATCTGGTCGAACGCTGGTTTCGCGACATCACGGATCGCCGCATTCGCCGCGGCGTCTTCAAGAGCGTTCGGCAGTTGGAACGGGCGATCTATGAATACATTGCCGATCACAATGCCAATCCCAAGGGCTTCACGTGGACGGCCAAGGCCGAGGCGATCCTCGCCAAAGTCCGTCGCGCCCGCGCCGCACTGGATAAGGCCCCATCTGAGTGAGACACTACACTAGCGGAGGCCGCGGAGATGGCGCTTCTCGACAAGCGAGGGCCTCGCCGGGCATCAGGCGAAAACCGATCGTCGGCCGACCCCTTGCCCGAAAGCGTGACCGACGCCACCTGCCGGCCCATCCGTCCGGTGGAGAAGCGAAATGCCGGGGACGGCGGTATCCGCGAAGCTCCGTCTCCGGATGAAGTCGTGGCCGGGTACTGCCACCAGTGCCTCTTGCGTCAGGAAGGCGAAGCGGCGGTTCGAGCCAGGGCCTTCTTGGAGTCCGCGGGCATGAATTGGTCGGCGGTCCGCGACCTGCCCGTCGGCGTGCTCGATTCGACCGCGTCGGCCATGCGGCACGCCCTCGCCGCGGGAATCTCCGCCGCGGATTGGAAGGCACGGCGGATTTCCCCGCGGTTGGAAGGCTGCCTGGTCGGTCCGATCCGCGAAATATCCGGCGAGATCGTGACGTTTTGGGCGCGGGCGACCGATCCCGAATCGCGATGCTACCTTTTTCGGGATCGCTGGGATCGTGGGCCGATCGCCTTCGGGATGGAGAGGTTGGCGCGATCGCGGCCGAGCCATGTCTTCGCGGTGGAGCGGATTCTCGACGCCTTGATCCTTCGCTCGTGGGGAGTGGAGCCGGTCTTGGCCTTTGCGCGGCGCTTCGACCAAGTCTTGCCCGAAGTGTGGCGGGATTTGACACGGTGGGGGATCCTTCAGGTCACGCTGCTGCCGGTCGGCCCGGAGGTCCCGGCCTGGGTGCTGCACGGGGCGAGAGATCAGGCCCGGCGTTCGAACGCGCGGCCCGAACTGTGGTTGGTTCCGCCAAGGCGGATCGCGCCCGGCCTGGGACGTTGGGCGGCCGAGTTGGGCGAAGGGGCGTTCTTCCCGTGGATCGGCGACCACCGCGTCCCGCTGCTGGGGCATTCGTCGGGCTTCAAGCCGGTGTCCACCGAGACAACCCCGGAACCGGCGGCGACCGCGGCGGTCCACGGCGTGGTTTCCGGCGAGGCGATTGCGGCGGTAACGGCGGATGCCGACACCGACGACGCTCCGGAAAATGATTTTCCACCGAAGGAAGGGGGAACGGATTTGCCGGAACGTCCCGCGGGTCCGGGAATCTGCCCCAAACATGGGGGTCCCTTGGATGGGTGTTTCTGTTTCGATTGAAGAAAATCCGTTATAATGCGTGGCTTGCGGCGAGTTTTCGGAAATTGTCCTGACCGCTTTTCGGCCGGGGCGGCCACGGCGAGATACCCTCCTGTAAAATCCGGCCTCTTCCCAAGACGCGACAAGAGACGCTACCTCCCGACCGTGGTATAGGGATTGCGTGGCGGGGCGTTTTCGGGCTAGGATGGACCTCCGCCAAGGTCGGAGGTACCGCGAAATCCGAGCCTGAAGGGACACCATAGGGAACAAGACATCGGTCGGCCGTTGAACGGCGACCCGGTGTTTCGGAAAACACGACGGATATGAGATTTGGTGACGTTGTTTAGATGCAAGGAGTCTGATCCATCGGTGAGCACTCGGAAATGAAGGCCCTTGCTGAGGGAAAGGCCCGGCTGGGCGACTTGGCGGGCGGAAAGGCAGGCTCGGCGGCGGTTTCGTCCGCGGCGGGCGATTTTCCGCAGCGGCAGGGCGCATCGCACGCCTCGCGGCAAGCCGGCACTTCCCTCCGGCAGGATCCGACCGAGTGCGATCCGAGTCACGACCACGATACATTCATCCCAAGAGGCCCCGCCGCCCACGGCAGCGGCGGGGGCGACGAACCCCGGGTTCGTCATCGAGTGCGTATTCGCTTTTCGAAACAAGGGGATTTGCGGTTCGTCGGGCATCACGACTTGGCGCGGATCGTGGAACGGCTGTTTCGACGCGCGGGCGTGCGACCGGCGTACAGTCAAGGGTTCCACCCCAAGCCGCGGTTCAACTTTCCGTCGGCCCTGGCACTGGGAATCGAGGGAGTCCACGAAGTGCTCGAAGTCGAGCTTGCGGAAGCGATGACGGGGGAGGAGTTGGCGGCGCGTCTGGCGTCGCACGCGGTCCCCGGTCTGGTGATCCGCTCGATCGAGCCGCTCCCGCCGTCGGCCCCACCCGCGCGGGTAAAGAGGGTCGTCTATTGCTTGGAAGTGCCGGCGGAGCGCCGAGCCGCTCTGCAAGCCCGCCTCCGCGAAGTCGCCTCCTCCCCCTCGTTCCCCATCCATCGCCCGGCGAGAGGCAAGACCTTCGAGCTGCGGGAATGGGTCGAGGAACTGGCGCTCGAGGGCGGCGTCTTGCGGATGAGCCTCCGGGTCGATCCCCAAGGCTCGCTCCACCCGCGGGAAGTGCTCGCGGTGCTGGGGCTGGAGGACTTGGAATCGCAAGGCATCCCCCTGGTCCGTGCCGACGTGGAGCTTGCCTCATGAGGTCCACCCCGCGGAGACTTCGAGCCGGGATCGCCCGATCCGCCCGCGACGCACTCGCCTCCGGAGCCGATTTGGAAGGCGAGAAAGATGAAACAGGAGATGCTGATCAACGCGGCCCAGCCTGAAGAGTGCCGCATCGCCATCGTCGAGGACGGCGTCCTGCAAGAGTTGTACATCGAAAGGGCCGACCAGGAACAATATGTCGGCAACATCTACAAGGGCGTGATCGTCAATTTGGAGCCCAGCATTCAGGCCGCCTTCGTCGATTTCGGCGTAGGACGGAACGGGTTCCTGCACGTCAGCGATGTGGAGCCGCAGTACTTCCGCCAGGCGGGCTACGACCCCGATGAGCTGGGCGAGATGCCGGCTCCGGCGTCGGGGGTCTTGAACGGCGTGAGCGAGCCGGGCGAGGAACGCCCCCGCAATCACCGCGCGCGGCCCTTCCGCCCGGGGAATCGCCCCCGTTTCAAACCGCCCATCCAAAGCATCTTCAAACGCGGCGACGAGGTCATCGTCCAAGTCATCAAGGAGGGGATCGGCAGCAAGGGGCCGACGCTTTCCACCTACATCAGCATTCCCGGCCGCTACCTCGTCCTCATGCCCGCCTTGGGACGCGTCGGCATCTCCCGCAAGATCGAGGACGAATCGGTCCGGCGGCGGTTGCGCGACATCATGCGGGAACTGAACGTGCCCAAGGGGCTGGGGTTCATCGTCCGCACGGCGGGCGCCGACCGCACGCGAAAGGACCTGTCGCGCGACCTGGCCTACCTGATGCGGTTGTGGAAGGTGCTCGTCCGCCGCATCCGCAAGCTCGGGGCGCCCGTGGATATCTACGAAGAGAGCGACATCATCACCCGGACCATCCGCGATATCTTCAGCGCCGAGGTCGGCACCATCGTGATCGACGAGCCTAAGACCTACGAAAAGGCCAAGGAATTCCTCGAGATGGTGATGCCGCGTTACGTCAATCGCCTGCAACTGTACGACGGCAAGGAGCCGCTGTTCCACAAGTTCGGCTTGGAAAGCGAGATCACGATGATCCACCAGCGGCAGGTGCCGCTCAAGCCGGGCGGATCCATCGTCATCGACCAGACGGAGGCCCTGGTGGCCATCGACGTAAACAGCGGCAACTTCCGCGCCGAGGACTCGGCGGAGGAGACGGCCTACCAGATCAATCTCATCGCGGCCAAGGAGATCGCGCGGCAGATTCGCCTCCGCGATTTGGGCGGCGTGATCGTCAACGACTTCATCGACATGCGGAAGGAGAAGCACCGCCGGGCCGTGGAGCGGGCGCTGCGCGAGGCGGTGCAGCGCGATCGGGCCCGCACCAAAATCGTCCGCACCAGCCCCTTCGGCCTGATCGAGATGACGCGGCAGCGGATTCGCCCCAGCCTCAAGCGCACTCTTTTCCGAGATTGCCCGTTGTGCCGCGGCGCCGGACTGGTCAAGACCGTGGACACCATGGCCATCGACGTCATGCGGCAGTTGATTCTGGCCTGCCTGGTACCCCGCGCCGCGACGATCAACGTCACCGTGGCGGATGAGGTCGCCGAGCATCTGAACAACAAGAAACGCCGCGCCTTGTCCGACTTGGAAAATCAGCATCAGGTCTCGATTCGCGTGGTGGGAGCGGAACACGTTTCGCCGGAACACCTCGTCATCGAGTGCCGCGACGCCGACGGCCGGCTGCTTTCCACATCGAACTGATGGAGTTCCCTCGAGCAGGCGTCGGACGCGCCGTCGCGCCGGCCCGCGGAGGTCGGGGGGCGTTGTCGCCCCTTCCGCGGCGGCGGTAAGATGATGGCGGCGCGGCGATGGAAACCCGGCCGACCCGGTCCGGATCGCGGCGGGCAGGTCGGTCTCCACAACCACGGTAACCCTAAAGGCTTCACGGTTGCCGCGAGAGTCGCGGCGGGGAGCCGCGCGCGGGCGTCTCACGGCAAGAGCAGGAGTCGATTCCATGGACATTCGGATGCCGACCATTCCCAAACCCGTCAAGGCCAAGAAAAAGCAGGTCTTCCTGGTGGCCAGCGGCGACTTGAGACTCTCCGCGAACCAGGTCTGTTGGCCTGCTCAACACGCCATGGAAGAGGCCTTGGGCGAGGCGGTGCGCGAGGCGGGTTACGAACTGGTCCGCGCCCACCCCTACAAGCCCGACGAAAAACACGGCTTCATCAGCTCCCAACGCGAGGGCATGGAGGTCTTCGCGGGAATCGACCCCCAAGCCAAACTGATGGTGGCGGAAGCCGTCTGGCAATACTCTCACCATGTGCTGGCCGGGTTGCTCTCGCACCAAGGCCCGATCCTCACCGTTGCCAATTGGTCGGGTCAATGGCCGGGACTGGTGGGCATGCTCAACCTCAACGCCTGCCTGACCAAGGCCGGGAAGCCCTACAGCACGCTGTGGAGCGAGGACTTCTCCCTGCCGCAATTCCGCAAACGATTGGCCGGCTGGCTGGAGGACGGCCGCGTACGGCACTCTCTTCGCCACGCCGTTCCGCTGAAAAAGGTCAAGATCCCCGGCGCCCTGCGGCGACTGGGAGAGGCCCTGGCCGAGGAATTCCGCGTCAAGAAAGCCATCCTGGGCGTCTTCGACGAGGGGTGCATGGGCATGTACAACGCCATCCTCCCGGACGAGCTTTTGATGCCCTTGGGCGTTTACAAGGAACGCCTCAGCCAATCCGCTCTCTATTACGAGACCACGCAGGTCGGGGACGACGAGGCCCGCGAGGTCTATCGCTGGCTGCTCGATCGCGGCATGAAATTCGTCACCGGACCCAACCCCGAGACGGACCTTACCGAGGATCAGATCCTGACGCAGTGCAAGATGTACATCGCGGCCCTGCGCATCGCGGACGACTTCGGCTGCCACGCCGTGGGGATTCAATACCAGCAGGGCTTGAAAGACCTCTTGCCCGCCAGCGACCTGGTCGAGGGAATGCTGAACAACGCGGATCGCCCGCCCGTCAAGGATCGACGCGGCGAGCGGATTCTGTACCAAGGCGAGCCGTTGCCGCATTTCAACGAGGTGGATGAGTGTGCGGGCTTGGACGGCCTGATGACGTATCGCGTCCACAAGGCCCTGGGACAACCGGTCGAAAACACCCTGCACGACGTCCGCTGGGGCGATGTGGATCGCTCGGGCACGGTGCCCGACTACGTTTGGGTGTTCCTCATCAGCGGATCGGCGCCGCCCGCCCATTTCATCGGCGGCTGGGCCGGCGCATCCAGCGAACGCCAGCCGGCCATGTATTTCCGCTTGGGCGGGGGGACGCTCAAGGGCGTCTCCAAACCGGGAGAGATCGTCTGGTCCCGCATCTACGTGGATGACGGCCGGCTTTGCATGGACATCGGTCGCGGCGGGGTGGTCGAACTGCCCGCCGAGGAGACCCAACGCCGCTGGAACGAAACCACGCCCCAATGGCCCATCATGCATGCCGTCACCTACGGCGTGGATCGCGACGGCTTCATGGCCAAGCACAAGGCCAACCATATTCAGGTCGCCTACGCGGACGACGCCCGCGCGGCGGATGCCGCGGCCTTGGCCAAGGCCGCCTTGGCCGATGCGATGGGCATGCGGGTCTTCCTGTGCGGTACCCGAAAGGACGGTAAGCCCTGGGGTTGACCGGCACGGCCTTCCACGGCGCGAGTCGGCAGCCTCCAGTCGCGACGACGTTTTCCCGGCACCGCTCCGCCCGCATCGGGATGCTTCCGCGTAATAGCGGCCGGCGGAAGTCCCGGTCGCCGGAGTTGACGACTCGCCCGGGGACTGATAAAGTGAAGCGTAGTCGTCATCTGTTTTGCGGATAGCCGCGGCGACCGAGATAGTAGTGTGTCCCCTTGGGGGCGAATGCTGTTCGGTGCCCACCGGCCGACTGCAAGAACATGATGCCGAACGGGGGATTAGCTCAGTTGGGAGAGCGCTTGAATGGCATTCAAGAGGTCAGGGGTTCGAATCCCCTATCCTCCATTGATTTGTGATGCAGCGGGGATTGGGGGAAAGCAACGCGCTGCATGACTTCGCGATCTGTAAGGCTTTTCGGTTTCGCCTTCTCTAGCCGCCCGTTGCCTGCCGGAATGGTCTAAGCGCGTTTTGTGCCCCGCCCGGGTACGATTTCACGCCCCTGTGCGGTTTTGATGCGAACGGCATGTCTCGTCGCGTGCGCCGATTCCGCCACCGCCTCGAAGTCGCCGTCCCTCACGTCCGCGTCATGCCGGAGTGCGTGCGCCGCAATTGTTGCCCAACTCGAACGCCGGGCATTGCGAGGGGAAATCGCCGGGTCCGGCCCGTTTCACGACTGGACCGCATGGTCGCGACCGACCTCGATACGTTGAGCAACGCGGAGAGCAAGGGCCTAGAACAACTGCGGCAGCACGATGGAACGATACTCGCGGCTTCCGAAAGGGGTCGTTCCTACTGGTCGCTGCCGACAGCCGAAAATCCGCTTGCGAACCATCGGCTTGGTAGTTCTAATTGAGCGTGACCCGGCGCAGGGCAAGGTCGCGCTCGTCGTTCCCGACCCCGTAGGCGCTTTGCGGCCCGTTTCGTCGCCCCGGCTCCAGGCCGGAGACGTCCCATTTCTGTCGAAGCGTGCGAGGAGGCGATGTCATGATCGATGCCAATCTCAACCGGCGAGAATTCGTACACGGAACGGCAGCCGCAGCCGCTGCGGTTGCGGCGGGTTCGTCCGGTGTGGCGACGGCCGCACCCGACACGGGCGATCCCACCAAGACCCGTAGCTACAACCCGAACATGGAGTATCGTCGGCTGGGACGGACGAACCTTTGGATTTCGGCCGTCAGCATGGGCGGGCATTGGAAACGGATTCCCTACGACTTCGGGACGGAGGAGTTCAAGAAGAACCGTCGGGAGGTCCTTTTCGCCGCACTCGACCACGGGATCAACTATATCGACGCCTGCTGGGATCACGAGGTCATCGCCTACGGCGAGGCGATCCGGGGACGCCGCGAGGATATCTATTTCGGTTATTCCTTCGGCGGGCACGAGAGCCGCTTTCCCGACTGGGGCGGGTCCCTGGACAAGATGAAGGAAAGCCTCGACATGGGGCTGAAGGCCGGCGGCCTGGAATACGTCGATCTCTGGCGGATCACGATGCACGAACAGACCAGCCGCCGCAACACGCCCGAGGAAATCGAAATCGCCATGGAAGCCCTCGATTGGGCGAAGAAGACGGGGCGAGCACGCTTCACCGGCGTTTCCAGCCACGATCGTAACTGGATCGCCGAAGCCGTCGCCCGGTATCCGCAATTGGAGGTGATCGTCACGCCTTATACGGCGGGCAGCAAGCGCGCCCCCCAGGGAAGTATGTTCGACGCCTTCCAGAAATACGACGTGGGCTTCATCGGGATCAAGCCTTTCGCCGGCGGCGCGGTGTTCAAGTCTCGCGGCCAACCCGATTCCGCGACGAAGGAAGAGGACGACCGCCGGGCGAGGCTCGTGTTGCGCTATGTCCTCAGTTGCCCGCAATTGACCGCCGCTATTCCCGGCCTCATTACCTTGGATCAGGTCAAGAATGCCGCCGCGTCGGTCCTCGAGCGGAAGGAACAGGATCTCGCCGAGCACGAGCAGACCGAGCTGGAACAAATCGCCGGCGAGATGTGGGACAACCTGCCCAAGGATTACCAATGGCTCCGTCAATGGCAATGGGTCTGAGGCCCATGCTCGACTGAGATGGATTCCCGTCGCGGAAAGCCCCGCTTTCCGGCGTCCTTGCCGCAGCGA
This sequence comes from Thermogutta hypogea, assembly GCF_055386265.1. NCBI lineage: Bacteria > Pseudomonadati > Planctomycetota > Planctomycetia > Pirellulales > Thermoguttaceae > Thermogutta > Thermogutta hypogea. Next base: position 4,278,766 of record NZ_AP042425.1, on the reverse strand, counting down.
TGGGCCGCCGCCGCGCCGATCGGCGCTCCGATCGAAAATCCTTCCGCGATGCGGCGCATCCGGTGCGCGGAAGATTTCCGTATCATGCTCGCAATCTTGGGGAGTATCGTCGCCATGCGGGAACCTAAGTTTTTCCTCGTTTCGGCCCTGGTCGCACTGACGTTGGCCGTGCTGGGGTGGTCCGTCCGCGCGTTGACATCGGGCGCGGCGGAATCGAAGGAGTCGTCCGACGCCGCGTCGGGCAGCGTCGGGCAAAATGCGCCGGTCGCCCCGGCTCCGGAAGCCGAGAAACCCGACAAGCCGTCGCCTCCGTCAACGATGCCAACGGCGGAAGACGCCGCTCCCGCAGCGGAGGCCGACCCCGCCGAGTCGGCCGAGGAATCCGGCGGCGGAGAAATGATCCTCGTCCGGAATCCCAGGTACAATCGTGACCGGCCTTTGCTCTTCGATTCCGGGCAGGAGAGCGACAATTCCTCGTGCATGGTCTGCCACATCGACTTCGAGGAGGAGTTGATCGCCCGGGTCCATCTGGAAGCCGGAATTACCTGCATGGCCTGCCACGGCGACTCCTTGAGTCACCGCAGCGACGAGTTCAACATCACACGACCGGATGTGATTTGGGGAAGGGCTGAAATCGAACCGTTCTGTCGACAGTGCCACCTGCAACACCAACACCCCGACAAGGTCGAAGCCTACCGCAAAGAACATCTCAGCCGACGGCGCGAGAACGGGCGCTACGTATCGGTCGATTCTCCCTGTACCGACTGCCACGGCAAGCACGCCATCATCACGGGCGAAGGCAATTTCAAATAGGCGGCAGGCGGCGGGAGCGACGTCGCGGTCGGTAGCGCGAAGCGTCCCAGGCCGAAGCGGCCGGCCCCCCAAGTATTCCCCACGAGCTTGACGGAAGGACGGATGGCCCTCATGAAAGCGTTGTTCACGGCCTGTTTTGTCGGGACGATCGTCCTGGCGTGCGGAGCGGCGACGGTCGAATGCGTGCTTGCGCGCGAGGCGCCGACGCCGCCGGATTTGACGCAGAAACGCGTCATCGAAACGATCGGCCGCGAGTTGACCTACAATCTCGGCCCCACGGGGCTGCGGGGGTGGATCTACACGAAAGCAGCCGACAACTTGGACGGCGCGCAGGGACGCACGACGGCGGCGGCGCGACAGATTCTGGTCACGCACGTGGGCCGAGGATCTCCCGCCGACGGCGTGATCGAAGTCAACGACGTCATTCTCGGCGTCGGCGGCAAACCGTTTACCGACGACGCTCGCAAGAGCATCGCCCTGGCAATCCAGGAGGCGGAGAAGGCCGAGAATCGCGGCATCCTGACCGTGACGCGATGGCGCGCCGGCAACGTGGCGGAAGTGCAGCTCCGACTGCGTGTGATGGGTCGATATGCCCCCACGGCCCCCTACGATTGTCTGAAATCAAGGCTGATTCTCGAGGATGCTTGCAAGGTCCTGGAAAAAGAACTGCTTCAGACGGACATTTGGGGGGCGATCAACGGCCTGGCGCTGATGGCGACCGGCAAACCCGAGTACTTGCCCCGCGTACGAGAACTGGCCCGAAAAATGGCGCCGTCGCCGTTTCGGTTGCCGGCGGGAAGGAGCCTCGAGACCTGGGACTTCGCCTACCGCACGGTGTTCCTATGCGAATACCATCTCTTGACGGGCGATCGGGAGGTCCTGCCCGCGATCGAGGCCTATACCCTGGCCCTGGCGCGGGGCCAAAGCCTCTATGGCACGTTCGGGCACCGGTTGGTCCCGCCGGGTCCCGACGGCCGACCTCGGTCGGTCCCTCCCTACGGTCCGGTAAACGCCGTGGGACTGCCGGCCAATCTGGCCATCGTTTTGGGGAAGAAATGCGGCGTGACCGATCCGGCCGTGGATGCGGCCATCGAACGCGGTTCCCGCTTCTTCAGCTACTTCGTTGACAAAGGGGCGATCCCCTACGGTGAACATGAGCCGTGGCCCTTTCACGAAAACAACGGCAAGAATGCGATGGCGGCCGTGTATTTCGCCCTCCAGGGGAATTGCCCGGACCAAACTCGGTATTTCGCCAAGATGGTCACCGCCTCGTACAAGAATCGGGAATACGGGCACACGGGCCAGGGCTTCAGCTACCTTTGGGGAGCCTTGGGGGCGAATGTCGGCGGGCCGGCCGCCGCCGCGGCCTTTTTTCGGGAAGCCTCCTGGCACTTCGACCTGGTGCGTCGCTGCGACGGCTCGTTCACCTACGACGGCGGCGAACAGTTCGGACCCGGCAAAACGGACGACGACACCTACTACGGCAGGAGCAGCTACTACGGCCTCAATCCGACCGCCTGCTACGTGCTGACCTATGCGCTGCCGCTCCGGCAGCTCTACATCACCGGCAAGGCCGCCGATCCGGCGCATCGGCTTGCCGACCGCGACGTCGCCGAGGCGATTGCGTCGGGAGACTTCGACCTCGCCCGCAAGACCATGAACGTCGAGCAGTTGGCGGCGGCGCTGGGGGACTGGTCGCCGATCGTCCGCGGGTGGGCCGCGGAGGAGTTGGCCGCCCGCCCGGAGGCCGAGTCCCTCGTCTCCCGGCTCATGGCCTTGGCGGAAGGTCCCGATGTCCGCGTCGCGCAGGGCGCGTGCGAGGCGCTCGGCCGCATGAAACGTTCCGAGGCGCTTCCCGTATTCATTCGCCTGCTTTCCCACGAAGATCGTTGGTTGCGATTCAAGGCGGCGAGCGCTTTGAAGAACATGGGCGGAGAGGCACGGCCCGTCGTCCAACAAATGCTCCAAGCGGTGGTGCGGACCGCCGAACCTCCGGAACCGATCCCCTGGGAGGACCCCATCCAGTTGACGCACGGCCAATTGGCGGCCGCGCTGTTCCGCGGCCCCCTGGCGCGGTCGCTTTCCGATCTGGACCGCGATCTGGTCTATCCGGCCGTTCGAGTCGTTGCCAACAATGCCGACGGCATGGCGCGGGCGACGCTCCGCGACTTCTTCGAGAACCGCTTGACCTTGGAAGACGTCAAGGCTTTGGGCCCCGACCTCCTGGCCGCCGTCAAGACCATGAGTCCGGCCGACACGATGTTCGCCAATGAGATCCGAATGGGCGGATTCAGGGCCTTGACGAAGTATTTCTTCCGAGAGGGACTGGAGGCCGGAGTCGTCTTCGCACGGACCCAGAGCGGCCACGGAAGCGAGAACCGAACCGGGGAGATCATGAAGGAGTTGGTTTGCTACGGGACCGCCGCCCGACCCATCATCCCCGATTTGCGAGCGCTGATCGATCAGTTCCATGAACAGTGCGAGAAGGGCGAGTTCCCGCGAGGCGAACTCAACGATCGCAGAGTGAACGCCGTCAAGGCCGCGATCGAGGCCATCGAGACCGCGACCTCGCAACCGGAGCTGCGAAGGCTTCCCGGCGCGGCGCGCGACGGCACGGCCGGTACGTCATCTTAGCCGCACGGGGAGTGACGGCCGCGGGGCCAGCCGTCGGCGGGAATCGGCGGCGGTGCGAACGCTCGGGTATTACGAGCGCCGGCGTCCGGCGTCAGCCGGAGGCGCAAGCGGCGGGTCGGAGCCTCGCACCGTTCTAAGCGGCTCGCTCTTTCTCGGCCGATGGGGCCAATTTGTCCAGCAGGATGTCGGCCCGTGGGGTGACCTTTTCGAAGTTGGCGGGCAAGTCGGGATCGGCGTTCTTGACCGCCCAGTTGATGCCGGCGGTGACGAAGGCCGCGAAGAACGGGCTGGTCCACACATCTTCGGTGTGGCCCAAGGAGGTGAAGAAGACGTTGCCCTTGCCTTGCCGCCGCGCCCAAGTGGAGGGGAAGGGCGGCCGGCGGTAGCAATCGCCCCGAAGGAACTGCGTCTCTTGCACGAGGATGACGTGCATGTCGTGGTTGAAGTTCTTCATGCAGTACCATTCGTCGAAGAAGGCGATGCCCTCGGCCAGCCCCAACGAGGCGATGGGAGGCAGGCGGTGCGAAGTGATCGTCAGCGAGGCCTCCTGTTGCGGTCCGTGAACGATGAATTCACCGCCCAGCATCCGCAGGAAGGGATCGAGCTTTTCGGGAGGAACGTTGACGTAGGCTTCACCCGGCGTTCGCCAGCAGGCACACGTGGAGTGGAAACCGAGAAACCCCTTACCGTCCTCGACGGCGGCCAGCAGCCGTGCCTTGCCCTCGGGCGTCATGGGCGGTTCGCCGGCCTCGTTCGGCTGCGTCAGGTCGTTGTTGCAATAGAAGGCGAAGGCGTCGTATTGAGAAAGGTCTTGGTCGAAGACGCGACCGTCCTTGGTGCAGACCACCTCGACGCCCATCTCTTCTCCGATCTCCACCAAGCGCCGCTCGCCGAAGCTCAGTTCCTCGCCTTCCTTGCGCCGAACGATCTCGTGATAGTAACCGACGTTGCGCGTGAAGAAGAGCACCTTTTTCTTGCGCTCTTCTTCGGCGTGGAGCCGGGGCATGCGTCCCGCCGCCAAGGCCAAAAACGAACCGGAAACGAGCTTGAGAGCATCCCGTCGTTGCATGTTCGAGCCTCCCGAAAAAACCTGTGAGAATCACGAGGGATCTACGCAATCGCCGTCGCGCGGCGGCCTCCGCACTTGCAATCGCTTACCGGGACGGAGTTCCTCGCCGCGGCGCGGTCGCAATCATCGCACGCGAGCCGTCACGCGCGGGAACAATTCGGATGCGAACGCCGTACGGCCTCGATTCGTTCGCCTCGGTTTGACGTTTCCCGCTCGCGGTCGCGCCTGCATCCAAGCCCGTGCGAGCTTCGCAATACCGCCCCCGCCGGCGCGGTCCGGCGCCGGATGGACGTTGCGGGCCTTAAACCGGGCACAATCTCACGCCTGCCAGGCGCGTTCTCGATTTCCGATCTTGGCGAACGTCTCCTTGAACATGGCGACGTTCTCGGCGATCTGGAAGTCGAACATGCCCACGATCACGAAGTCGGCGCCGTTGCGGAGCACGTACGGGAAGGCCACGCGGGGGTGCAAGGCCCCGGCCGCCAAGACCTTGAAGGCGAACCACGGCTTGTTGACGCTCTTGAAAAACTCGGAGGTTTCCGTGGGATTGATGCACCACATGTTGTCGAAGTACGAGCCGGGTTCGCCCGTGCGGGGCAGATACCAGCACCACTCCTGCCGTTTGTCTTCCGGCGAGGCCGACCAATATTGATCGGTGTGGAAGGTCTTGACGTAGAACTGCGCGCCGACGTTCTCCTTCTCGCAAGCCTTGGGGGTTTCGAGGGAGTGGCTGCCGATGCCGGCCGGTACGCCCGCCTCTTTAATCAGCTCCATGCACTTGGCCAAGACATCGACGCGGCCGGCCATGGTCAGTCGGTCGGTCATCTCGCCGTGGGTGTACAGCAGGGTGGCGCCGCGGTCGATGAGGTGCGCGATCTCGTTGCGGACCTTGCCTTCGTCCGGTTCGGGGTGGATGCAGACCAGCGACTGCATCTTGCCGCCCCGCTCCTTGTTATAGCGATACACCAAGTCCATGCAGGCGGGGTCGTTTTGGATGGTGTTGATGCCGTGCTGCTCGGCCAAGGCCAGGGTCTCGAAGACCTTTTCGTCGGTGTTGTAGGCCTTGAAGAGCCGGGAGACGTACATCAGGTCGCGGCTGTGCGCCCAACCGCCGATGAGGTTGCCGCCGATCATGAGCCGACTGACGCGGACGTCGCCCACCTGCCCGTACGGCATCGACGCGGGATCGGCCGGCGTTTGCGGCCGATCGGCCTTTCCGTCTTGCACGGCGGCCAGCAGGATGCGCTCCTCCAGTCCCATCACGGCACCGGACGCCATAGCCCCGGCAGCCGCCGTACCCAAGAACCGCCTGCGATCCGCTCTTTCAGCCATACGCAAACTCCTTCGATCTGGGGAAGGCAAGGGAACCGTTCTGAAACCTACGGCGACGTCCTCCTCGGCCGGTCACGGCGGGAGAATCGGGCCGAAGCCGCCCCCGTCACCCGCGCCGCATTATATATTGGCATTGCCGAATCCACAATCAGATTTTTCGACCGAGAGCACGGCGGGGCGAGATCGAGCCGGAAGACACCGGCCGCGGTCGGCGCTAACGCGCCCCCTCGCCCTCACGAAGAAAGCCGCGGAATCCCTCGCGGAGATAGTAGCGGAGCTGACGGCGGCTGAGGAACAGGTAGACCGCTAGGCCGATCAGCACCTCGACCGGCAGCAAGATCCAGGGCGAGGCGGGCCATAGCCGGGTCCCTGCCGCATGGACGGCCAGCACGGCCCCGGCCATTCCCAGCGTGGACGGCAGGACATCGGCGACGGGCAGCAGCACCGAGGTCCATTCCAGGCCGGCCGTCCGCAAGGCCCAGCCCAGGTACGGAGGAAACAACACAAGGCAGAACATCACGACATAGACCGCGGCGAAGAGAAATGCGGCCTGGGGATGCCCTTGAACCAAGGCGATGGCGGCGGCGAAGACGACGGCGGAGACGGCGGCCGTTGCGAAGCTGCCCATCGCCATGCGGTCCGCCCGACCCACCGACGAGAAGACGCCGCCCAATACGTTGAAGCAGGCTTGGAAGGGAATCATGAAGGCGAAGACGCGGAGGATCGGCCCGGCCGACGCCCATTGTTCGCCGCCCAGCACCAGCATCGTCTCCGGAGCGACGACGGCCAAACCGACGCCGCAGGGCAACATCAGCCAGGCCAGAAAGCGGAGAAATGCCGCGAACCAACGGCGGTACTCCTCCGGCCGAAAACGGCTGCGAGAGAGCGTGGGCAGCATCACCGTAATCAACGGGGCCGCCACCAAACCCACCGGCTTCTGCGCCAGATTGAAGGCCTGGCTATAGACGGCCAAGGCCGCCGGTCCCAGCCACGCCCCGATCAAAACCTTGTCCAAGTTGGCAAGGACGAAAAAGAGCAGATTACTGAGGGCATAATGGCCTCCGAAGAAAAGCAAGCCGCGGCTGCCGGTATTGCGCAAGACCCAATGGGGCCGCCAGGGCATGACCCACCACGCCAGGATCGATGTCAGGAGCAGCTCGGCGTACTGTTGCACGACCAAGGCCCAAACGCCCCAGCCCGCCAAGGCGGCCGCCGTTGCCGCGATGCCGGAGACCGCTTGAGCGATCAGGCGGATGACTGATAACGTCCCCAACCGCAAGTGTCGTTGCAACAAGGCTTGGTGTTGCGCTCCCAGGGTGGTTGCGGGCATCGTGCCGGCCAGCGCGATCGTCAGCCCGAATAACTCCGGTTCGCCGTACAGCCGCACCATCAGCGGGGCGGCGGCCGCCACCGTCAAGGCGCCCAGCACGCCCAAGATCTGGTTGACCCAGAATAGTGCGGAAATTTGGCGGTCGTCCAAACGCCCCTGTTGGATCGCGGCGACATCCAGACCGGAGTGAATGAGGATGCGGACCAGCACCAAGAGCGGTGCCGCCATGCCCATCCAGCCGTACGGGATCAGCCCCAATTGCCGCAAGAGCACGCCGAGAAAGATCAGCGAGAGGAACTGCGAGGCGAGTTGGGCGAGGACGACGGCCGAGCCGCCGCGTCGCACGGCCTGCCGGATGGCATCGCTGGAAAGCTCGGGCTGCAATGCCGTCCTCCCGCCGTCTCCGCTCGCCTGGAATCCGGTTCCCGGTAGTCCCGCCGTTCCACCACCCCTCACGCGACTTCCCAAACCACGGCGAGGTCCTGCCGCCGCAGGGCTTGGGCCACCTGCTCGATGGACCGCTCGTCGCTGACGGGGAACTGCTCACCGCCGACCGCCGTCCGCCCCGCCGCGCGATCGCCGTAGCCCCCCGGCGCCGTACTGCTTCCCGCCGATAGCTGCGTGACGCACACGCCGGCCAGAAACTCGCGCAAAGCCGCCGTTTCCCGCGTGGAAAGGACCAACTCGACATCGGGCAGCGCATGGCGCAGCCCGCAATACAATCGAATGAACGTCTCGTCATCCACGGGATGGGGAACGGGGAAACCCTCCGGCGGACGATGCAGCCGGGGCAGACTGACGGCCAACGTACAGCGGGGAAACCGCCGCCGCAAGTACAGGGCGTGACGGACTAGCGCGCGGGCGTCCTCGGCGGCCGGCGCCAGCCCCAGCAAGATGCCCAGCCCCAGCCTGCGGATGCCGCCCTCCGCCGCGCGCTCCAAGGCCTCCAACCGCCAGTCGAAGTGAGTCTTCGGCCCGCGGGGATGGAGCACGACGTAACGATGGAAATCGTACGTCTCTTGATAGAGGGTGACGCCCAGCACGCCCGCCGCCGCCAATCGGGCATAACCCGCGGTCGATTGGGCGGCGATCTCCACCGCCCATTGCCCGGCGAATCGCCGCCGCAACGCCTCCACCACGGATACGTAGTAATCGACGGCGGTCAACCGAGGGTAGTCGCCCGCCACCAGCAGAATATGCCGCATTCCCTGGGCGGCGAGGTACTCGGCCTCCTCCACGGCTTGCCGAGGCGACAAGTGGATCCGCGGCATGGGGTTATCGAACTTGAAGTGGCAATACACGCAACGATTGACGCAATGGCTGGAGAGATACAACGGAGCATAGAGCAGGACGCGATGCCGTGCCGGCTTGTTTGCCATGTCGCCCGATGCCGGGGCGAAATGCTCGTCCGTGCACCGCCGTGCCGATTCCGTCAACTCCTCCAACGGCAGCGCCGGATCCAAACACCGCTCCAAGCGCTCGACGGCGTCTCGGGCGAAGTCGGGGTTCCACAGCAGGCGCCGGGCACGGCGTCCGTCCGGCGTCCGGCGGCCCACCAGCGCAGCGTAGATGCGATCCAGCTCATCCGCCGCCCGCAAGTCCTCCTCACCCAACGCCGCCGCGCGTTCATTCAGGAGTTGATAGCGGAGCCGTTCCAACCGATCGGCCGCGTCTCCCTCCCGCGATGGCAGGCGCACGGCCGCCCCGCCGCCCTTTTCGCCCAAGGAAAAAGGCCCCGCAGCGGCACCGCCGGCAGCCGACGACTCCAGCCGATCGCGGACCTCGCCCAAAAGCTCCAAGTGGCGCGCGGCATGAGCGTCGTACCGGCGGAGGTACGATTCCAGAAACGTCCAAGAGAAGGCGGGGGAATCGGTCAGGGAAAGCGACATGTTTCGGCGTTCGACCGACCGCAAGGAGATCGGTCGGAAAGGCAAGCGTTCGTGGTATGAGGTATTCGACTTCGATATTCCATTTTACACGATGTGCGGCGATTCGGAGATGTCTTGCCGCCGCCTTCACCTCGGGCTTACGCCCGAGGCTCGTGTGATCATGCCCGAGAATCATGCGATCACGTCGGAGGCGCATGCAGCGGCCGCGATGGATGTTTGCCCTCGTTGGCCGCTTGCGGCGCTCCGCCGGGCGCGTTAACTTCATGGGGCACAAGAAGTCGGTCCATCGTACCACCGATCGCGGCAACGTCCTTGCGAGGGCGAGTGCGCCGTCCGATCAAGCCCCTCCAGGAATTGGGAGACCCATCCGTGAATCGAAAAGAACGCGATCTTGTCGCCCGCCGCACGTTCCTCCAAGCGGCGGGTACGGCGGCGGGGGCCGCCATCGCTGCGCCCCGGTTGATTTCGCCCCGCGCTCTGGCATCCCAAGGCAAACCCGGGGCTAATGAACGGGTCCGTGTGGCGCACATCGGCGTGGGCGGACGCGGTGCGTCGTTGTACCGCGAAATGGACGGCCTGCGCCGAAAGGGGCTGTGCGAGCACGTGGCGGTCTGCGATGTGGACGATCGGCGGCTGGAGGCGGCCTCCAAGCTGGTCGGACCGCAGGCCGACGTCTATCGCGATTACCGCTACATTTTGGAGCGCAAGGACGTGGACGCCGTGGTCATCGGCACGCCCGACCACTGGCACGCCGTGCAGTTCGTCCACGCAGCCGAGTGCGGCAAGCACATCTACTGCGAAAAGCCGGCCTGCTGCACCATCGAGGAAGGCAAGGCCATGGTCGAGGCCGCCCGCAAGAATAAGATCGCCGGCCAAATCGGCTCGCAAGGCCGCTCGCAACAGGAGGCCTACCTGGCGCATCGCTATCTGGTGAACGGGAACATCGGGCGGATCAGCCGCGTCGATTGCTGGCACTATCCCAGCCCGGTGGACAAGAGCCATACCCCCGACGCCGACCCGCCGCCCGAACTGGACTGGGACCTCTGGCTGGGTCCGCTACGTTGGCGACCGTACAACGCCAAGTATCTCCACGGGGTGTTTCGCTGGCTGTTGGAATCCGGGGGAGGGCAGATCCGCGACCGCGGGGCACACGTGATGAGCTGCGCGATGTGGTGGATGGGGGCCGACGGCACGGGTCCCGTCACCGTCGAGGCCACGGGCACGCCTCCCGAGGAAGGCCTCTGGGACTCCTGCGTGGAAATGCAGGTCACCTACACCTTCAAGGATCCCGATTGGGTGCTGACGTGGAATCAGCCGGGCGAGCCGGTCCCGCCCGAAGAGCGGACGGGCGAGGAACCCGGCGGCAAGATCACCCGGCCGGGCTACGGCGCCGTGTATCGTGGCGATCGCGGGACCTTTCACCATTGGGGCGGAGACGGCGGGACGTGGATCGAAAAGAAGGCCCGCGAATGGGTCCCCCCGCCCGGCGCCCGGGATGTGTATCAAAGTCCCGGCCACTTCGAGGATTGGTTCGAGGGCATCTTCACCGGCAAGAAAACGATCATGAACGTGGAGGCCGGCGTCGGCGTCGCCAATCTCTGCGTCCTCGGCAATTTGGCCTACATGCTGGGTCGAAAATTGCACTGGGACCAGGCCAAGCAGGAGATCGTGGGCGACGAGGAGGCCCGTCGCTTGATGTCTCGGCCCCAACGTCACCCCTACCATCTCTGATCCGGCTCTGATCTCGATCGAGGACGCATGAGACCCTGAAGCTCCAACCGCGATAGGAACCTTGCCGTGGAAGAACTGACCGTTGAAACCCTGTTGAAGGCCCTGCAATCGTCCGATCCGTTTGTCCGGCGCGATGCATGGTCGGCCGCGGGAGCGGTGGGCCCGACCGCCCTGCCCGCTCTGGCCCGGCTTGCCGCCGAGGGCGAACTCGAGGTCGCCCGCGCCGCCAATCGCGCCATGTGGCAAATCGTCCGTTACGCCGGCGCTCCCGGCCGCGAAATGGTCCGCAGCGCCGCCGTCACCGCTCTGGGAGAATTGATCTCGGGGCTTCCCACCCAACTTGCCCGGGACGTCCTCTGGATGCTCTCCGAAATCACGCAGGATTGGGAGATCGACCAGGCCATCGGTACCGCGCTGCTGATGCATCCCGAGCTGGGCGAAGACACGCGGATGTGCCTCGAGCGGATCGGCGGCGAGAACGCGCTGGCCGTGCTTCAGGCGGGCTACGCCCGAGCCGAAGGCGACTTCCAAGCCGCCATCGCCTGCTCGCTCCGCCGCTTGGGCCAAGACGTCCCGCAGCCGCCGTGCCCCAAGCTCCAGCCGCGAAAGACCACGTCGGTCAAGCCGGTGGGACGCTGAACCGGCTTGCCACGGGGCGGAGCGAGGCACTCGCTCGCGCGACGTTTACCCCCTGGTCGTCCAAGATGTCGCCCTCGAGACGCCCTGGAAAGGACGGCATCCCGCTCTCGCTCCAACCATCGTCTTGCGGCACGCTACAATGCAGGGTACGGAAGGAGCGTGCCATGAAGACGCAGGTGGAGCGAGTGTCTCCGACGGCGACGGCCGTCACGGTGTTTTTCGGTTTCGTCTTGATCGCCGGGACGTGTGCGGCCCAGCAGATCACGGCGGAGGCCTTTCCCGGTCGGCCGTTCGGTGTGGGACGCCTGACGGTGCCGGCCGTCCCCGGGATGATGCCGGAACCGCTCGGCGCGGACGGCATCCTGGTGGAGGAAGCCTCCGGTCGCGTGTATTATCCGGCTACCGAGACGCCTTCGCCGGTGGGCGGGTTCTTCGCCGACTTAGTCAACGCCGTGCCCCGTGTTACGATCTACTTCTTGTTCACCGGCGATGAACCGCTGGAGATCACCGTCGCCGGTCGGCAGCGGCTTCGCCTGGCGGTCGCGCCGCAACCCGACCCGCGCGGCTATAACCGCCTGCTGCGGGCCTGGTGGAAGCAATACACCGCGGAGGGCGGTCTGCTGGAACCGAAGTCGGATTACCCTCCTTTGGCCGCCAACTATTTGAGGCTGATGCTGGCCCAACGCTTCGGCCTGCCCTCGCCGCGATTGAGCGGCAAGTCCTGGGAGGAGTGGTTCCGGACGGAACTGGGGCTGGCGCTGAGCACGGAGCCGCTCCGCACGGCGATGATGCAAAGCCGCTTCACCTCGCCCGACGCCTTCGCGGGGCCGGCCTCGGAACCGCTTCCGGCGGCTTGGCCGGATGAGGCCCCGACCATCGCTCCGCCCGACGGATCGATCGAAATCGAACCCCTGGCGCGCCACGTCCCGGCCGAATCCTTCTATTGCCGCTTCGGCGGCTTCAACAATTTTCTGTGGCTGCAAGACACCCTGCAAAAATGGGGCGGCGATTTCCAAAACCTGGTCGCGCTCCGCTCGCTGAACTACGAGATTCGTCGCCGCATGGAGCAGCAGCTTGTGATTCGGCAATCGGCCTTGGCGCGGCTCTTGGGCGAGACCGTCGTGGCCGACGTGGCCATCGTGGGCTTCGACCTGTATTTTCACGAGGGGGCGTCCTTCGGCCTGCTGTTCCAGGCCCGCAACAGCACGCTCTTCGCCACCGACATCTTGCAACAGCGAAGGGAGCGGCTGAAACAAGGCGACGTGACGGAAGAGACGGTGACCGTGGCCGGGAGGCAGGTCTCCTACCTGCATTCGAGCGACGGCACGGTCCGCTCGTACTACGCAGCCGACGGCGATTTCCACCTCATCACCAGTTCCCGTGCGCTGGCCGAACGGTTCTTGGAGGCCGGGCAAGGCGTTCGCTCCCTGGCCGACGACCCCGAGTTCCGTCACGCCCGGAGCCTGTTTCCCGTCTCGCGCCAAGACACCGCCTTCGTGTACGTTTCGCGCGGTTTTCTCCGCAAGCTGACGGGGCCGGAATACCGCATCGAGACGCAGCGCCGCGTGCAGGCGCTGGCCGATATGGACCTCTTGGAGTTGGCCCTGCTGGCCGCCGCAGGAGAAGGCGTGGATGGCCGCGAACCCGCCGACTTGATTCGGACGGGATTCCTTCCGCCTTCCTTCGGCCCGCGGAGCGACGGCAGCCGGGCCGTGCTGGAAAACGGCGGCGTGGTCGATTCGCTGCGGGGGCGTCGGGGCGCCTTCGTCCCCATCGCCGATCTGCCCGTCACGGCGGTCAGCCGCTACGAGACCGACATGTACCGGCGGTTTCTGGATCATTACGCCTCGCAATGGCGGCGGCTGGACCCCATTACGGCGGCCGTCCGGCGGGAAAGCCTGGGCAAGACCCGGGATCGTATCGTCATCGACGCCCGGGTCACTCCCCTGGCGAAAGAAAACTACGATCGCCTGATGCAGTCGCTCGGGCCGGCCGACCGAATGCGGCACGCCGCCATACCGGGCAACATCGGGCAGTTCGAGGTGATCCTCAACCGCGGGCGGCTCTTCGGGGGACTGGCCGACATCGTTCCTCCCATCGAGGTCCGCGACGGACGCATCGTCCCGACCGGCCGGCTTCGCGACGTCATGATCGGCTACATCGGCCAGACGGGCGAGCCGGGAACGCTGGCCAAGCTCAATCGCACCTTCAGTTCCCGGCCCGACGCCTACGGGTTCAGCCGCGGTCTGTTGGGGCTGTGGCGGCGGGAAATGGGAGGGATGTCGGTATACTCGTTCCAGTACGAGGTGTTGGCGGCGGTCACCCCGCAATTGCGCTGGGAGGAGACGGACCGCGAGGCCCAAATCCGCGTGAGCCTGGGGGACCTATCCGCCGCCCAAATCACGCCGCTGCTCAACAGCTACGTGTATTGGCGAACCAAGCAGACGTCGCTGGGAAACCTGCGGTTGCTGCGCGACTTCCGGCAGCAACTGCACATCCCCGTGGAGGACTGCAAGACCGCCGCGGAACTGTTGCTGGACGTCAAACTCCAGTGCCCGCTCCAGGGCGAGTACGTGCTGCAAACCGACGAGGGGGGGACGCCGCGGTGGACCTCGACGGCGTTCGCCCCGGAGTCGGAGCGGCGTTTCTTGGCCGCCGCACCTCCGCCCGGATTCCTCACGCCGCCCTTGAATTGGCTCCGCGGCCTGGAGGTCGAAGCACTCGTCGCACCGGAAGGTGTGACGGCGCACGTCGAGGTCTTGATGGAATCCCCGGCCGAAGCGACCGGCACGCCGCTCAACAATCGCCCTTCTCCCTAGCCACGGTCGGCGTCCCATCGGAACGCATCGGCACTGTATGGGGCCGCCTTCTGCACCGGCAGCTCCACACCGGGCTGCAATACGCCTGAACGCGCGAGCGGAAGCGTTGGCGGCGGCCCGCCGATCGCAAAATATCAGCAAATATGTAACGCTTTACTTGAACTAATGCCGTACTATAATGCTGGAATAAAAGTGGACTGAGACTCAGTCTCATTGCTATGGCGACTCCAGAATAACTGGTTTTTCAAGAGGAGGTTTCCATGAACCGGATGGCATCGTCTTCTGCTCCGCGGGCGAAACGTACGGCCTTCACCTTGGTCGAGCTCTTGGTTGTGATCGCCGTTATCGGCATCTTGATCGCGCTCTTGTTGCCCGCGATCCAAGCCGCCCGAGAGGCCGCCCGGCGATCCGCCTGCGTCAACAATCTCAAGCAGATCGGCTTGGCGTTACACAACTTCGAGAACGTCAACAGGGCCTTTCCGCCCAGCTACGGGGGACACCTAGGCACGGATTGGTCGGCGCAGGCACTGTTACTGCCCTATTTGGAACAGGGAAATCTTTATGACAACATTGACTTCCGGCAAAGCTATGATTCCGTGCTTCTTCCGGACGGTGTGCGTCTCAGCGGTCATCGGGTGCCGGTCTATGTATGTCCGAGCGAGATCCAAGCCGAGCCTCGCCTTCAGAACGGTCAGCCGGTCCATTTCCCGATCAACTATGGAGTCAACCTGGGCGTCTGGTTCGTTTATGACCCCGTCACGCAGCGATCCGGCGACGGGGCGTTTCGCCCTTATCGATCAACGACGCCCGCGGAATTCGTGGACGGTCTAAGCCAAACCCTGGCCGCGGCGGAGGTGAAGGCTTATACGCCGTACTATCGCAACGCCGGTTTGACGCCGCCGCCGCAGGACCTCACCGACCCCGCCGCCATTTGTACGCTGGGAGGGGATTTCAAGACGAACAGCGGGCACACGGAATGGGTGGACGGGCGAGCCCATCAAACCGGAATCACCGCCATGTTCCCGCCGAATACCCGCGTTCTCTGCACGCTCGGCGGTGTTGCCTACGACGTGGACTGGAACAACCAGCAGGAGGGCAAATCCGCCACGGTCCCCACCTATGCCGCCGTCACCGCGCGGAGCTATCACACCGGCGTGGTCAATACGCTGCTGATGGACGGGTCCGTGCGGAATGTCTCGAATACTGTAGCGATCGGCGTTTGGCGGGCGATGGCGACTCGGGCGGGAAACGAGGTCGTCTCGCCGCAGTAGCCGACTCGGGACGGCGGCTCGGGAAACGGCTCTCCCCGTCAGCTCGCCACCGGATTCCGCAGCACGCCGATACCCTCGACCTCGATCTCGATCACGTCTCCGGGCTTGAGAAACACCGGAGGCTGGCGCGAGAACCCGACTCCGGGAGGGGTGCCCGTGAAAATCAGATCCCCCGGCTTGAGCGTGCAAACTTGAGAAATGTAGCTCACTAGGTATTGCACGGAAAAGATAAACTGTGCGGTGCTGGAATCTTGCATGACCTCGCCGTTGAGTCGTGAGCAGATGCGCAGGCGATTGGGATCGGGCAATTCGTCGGCCGTGACGAATTCGGGGCCCGTCGGGGCGAAGGTGTCGAACGTCTTTCCGAGGAGCCATTGCCCCCCCGGTTTGCGGAGCTGCCAGTCTCGGGCCGAAATGTCATTGCCGCAAGTGTAGCCCGCCACATAATCCAGGGCGTCGTCCTGTGTGATATTCCGCCCCTGCCGCCCGATGACCAAGACCAGCTCCGCCTCGAAATCGACCTCTTGGGAGACCGGTGGGACAACAATCGGCTGCTCCGGACCGATCAGCGCGGTGGGAAACTTGTTGAAAATAACCGGAACGGGGGGAGGCTGGGCACCGCTTTCTCGGGCGTGATCGGCGTAGTTCAAGCCCACGCAGATGATTTTCTCGGGCGACAGTACCGGGGCAAGGCGCGTCGGGTTCGGATTTTCGATCGGCCTCCCGGAAACGATCACCTCCGCCGCCCGCTTCAGGCCGTCCGGCCCCATGGCTAGTAGGGCACGTAGGTCGTCCGGTAGACCGGGATCGTTGGCATTCAGGTCGATCCAGTGTCCCTCGCGCAAGCCGGCCACACGCGGCCCGCTTTCGGATTGATAAGTAATAAGTCGCACGGGAAACCTCCTACTGCGTGTTACGAGGACCAAGACCGCCGGCCCCAACAAGTACCAGCTCCGGTTTTTCACAGTTTAGACGGGAGGGAAAACGGTTGTCAAACCTACGGTGATGAATCACCATGGAAGGGAATCGCCGCCGATCCCCTCGCCAAGGATGACCCTCACCGCCAAATCAGGGATCATCGGCAGGGCGGCGCTTGCGTGTCGAAAGGGACAAACCGGCAAATCGGCGAGCATTGCCGCTAATCTCCCGGAGATCCAGGACATGGCACCGGATGTAAACCCCATTCCTTTGGCCCGGGCCGTAGCCCCGTTCTATGTGGGCGTGGACCTGGGGGGGACGAGTACCAAGTTGGGAGTGGTGGATGACCTCGGGCGACCGGTGTGCCGCGCCGAGGACATCCCGACCGCCGTGGCCGCCGGTCCGCAAAACTGCGTCGAACAGATCGCGGCCGGGGTCAACGCCATGATCGCCCAAATCGGGCTGCAACCGACGGAGATAGCACGGATCGGCTTGGGCTGCCCCGGCATCTTGGACTATCAGGCCGGAGTGATGGTGAACCCCACCAATTTCCCCGGCTGGCACGGCTTTCCGATCCGTGATCGCCTGGCGGAGCACTTGGGCATGCCGGTGGTCATGTCGAACGACGCCTCGGCCGCGGCCTACGGCGAAATGTGGATCGGATCGGGTCGAGGCTTCCGCAGCGTCGTCCTCTTGACGCTGGGCACCGGTATCGGTTGCGGGGCGATTGTCCACGACGTCATTATCGAGGGCGAACACGGCCACGGTACGGAGTGCGGGCACATCCTGATCGATCCTTCCCCCGCCGCCCCCATCTGTTCGTGCGGCAAGACCGGCCATTTGGAGGCCTTCGCCAGCGCCACCGCCGTGGTCAACCGGACGAGAGAACTTTTGGACGCGGGGAAATGCCGGGCGATTGCCGAGCGGATGGCGGCGGGGGAGACGCTCAATCCCCGATTGATTGCCGCGCTCGCCCACGAGGGCGACGCCGAGGCCCTGGATATCATCCTCGAAACCGCGCGCTACCTGGGACTGGGTATCGTCACCCTCCTGCACACGTTCGATCCCTCCGTCGTACTGTTGGGAGGGGCGATGACCTTCGGCGGCCAGGCCTCGCCGATCGGCCGTCGCTTTTTGCAACGCATCCGCGAGGAAATTCGAGAGCGGGCCTTCCCGGCTCTGGTCGAGAAGGTTAGTATCCGTTTTGCGGCGTTGGGCGGTGACGCGGGTTTTATCGGGGCGGCGGGGATCGCCCGCATGGTCTGTCGCCGCGATCGCGGATGACCGCCGCGACCGTCCCCGCCGAAAGACGCCCGACGATTCACGACAAGCTTGCTCGTCGCAAATGTCGGGGAACAAGGGGTTCCCAGTCAAACCGTCGGCCGAGGATTCGCCTTGCCCCCGGATCGAAAGAGGAGCATCTCGGCGTGCCGCGCCCACCGATCAAACCGAAAAGGACTTGGGGCCGAAAGTTCGGCGACGCTTTCCGCGGCCTCTGGTACGGCATCGTCGGGCAAAACAGCTTTGCCGTCCACTTCGCCATGGCATTCGCCGTGATGGCGGCGGCCGCCTTGTTTCGCGTGACCGAGACGGAATGGTGCCTTCTGATCCTCTCCATCGCCGTGGTCTTCACGGCGGAGTTGGTCAACAGCGCCCTGGAATGGATGGCCCCCGCCGTGACCGAAGACTACCATCCGCACATCGAGACCGCCTTGAACGTGGCCAGCGCGGCGGTGCTGATGGCGTCGCTGGGCGCGGCGGTGGTCGGCGGCATCATCTTCGGCCGGCACATTTTCCGCTTGCTGGGCTGGTTGTAGGGCGGCTTGGTCACGCGGCTCGCCCGCGGCGCATGGCGTGGGCGTTCTGGATGATTTCCCTGAGTCGCCGGTGCCGACCGGCGGAGACCGCCGCCTCCCGCCCAATTCAGGCGGCGAGATCCTCCATCGCAATCCCGACTGCGGCGAGTGTTTCGCGGATTCGAACCACGAGGGACTGCGTATCCGGCGTCCGCGGTCCGCGAAGGCTATCCGCCAAGCGATTGACGGCGTCGCGAGTAACGACGCCCTTCTCGCGATAGTCGGCCAGCGCCCAGGCCGCCGCCTGCGTGGTGCGAACCACCGCCCGCGGATGGCGTTTCAAGGCGCCGGCGGGCACCGACTCGTGGATCGCCTCGGAACCGAACGCCGCCAGCAACGCCAGGGCCTTGCCCGGCTGCGGGACGTTCCCCTCGATCAAGTGCCGCGTGGTGAGGAATAGGGGTACGGAGGCGGTGTAGGCGCACATGGGCACGTCTTCCGGCCGGCGGAAGAGGTGCGGGTGATCTCGCATCTGCTGATCGACGTTTTCGCCGGTCAGCGCTACGCGCATGAAGCGTGGCGCCCCTTCCAGCGGAATGCCCGGCTCGTGGAACCCCCAGTGCCCGTTCTCGCCGATACCCATCAATTGCAGATCAAGCCCCCTTTCCAAGATCGTCTTTTCGTAGCGGCGGGCGGCGGCGTCGGGATCCGCGGCATCGGCCTCGAACAGATGGACCTTGGCCGGATCGGTGAACGTCGCCAAGGGCATGAAGAAGTGCTGCAACAGGAGAAATCGAAACGAGGCCGGATGATGGGCCGGCAACGGGTAATCGTCGAATTGGAAGAAATGCGTTTTCCAGATCGCACGGCGGAGGCGCGGCGAGGACTCGGCCAACCGCACGTATGCCCGATAGAACGGAAAAGCGGACGGAGCCGCCATGATGATGAAACTCAGCTCCTCCTTTTCCTCGGCCAGGCGACATTGCTCAGCGGCCAGGTTCACCGCCGAGGCCCAGCCCATCTCTTCCGCCGAATCATAGACGGCCACGGCCGGTCCCGACGTCGGGATGACTCGCTGCGGCGGCGGCGCGTCCAAGGGGAACTCCGGCCGCAACCATTCCCGCCCATCGGCGGACTCCAAATTCCGAGACGGCAACGACTCGGTCATGGTAGTGCTTATCCCTGACTTGGTCCCAATCTTATTCCCGTTCCCAAGCTCGAATCGCCGCGCCCGCACGATCCAAGAGGGCAAGACGGCGGTCGCCGGGCGGACGGTGGGGTCTCCCCCCGAACCGCACCATTCCGATCAGCACAGTCTTGCCCGGCGCATTCGCGGCGTCAAGAGTCGATCGCTTAGAAGCGGACGGAGCCCGCCTCGGATTCCACGCCCGAGATCAGCGATTCCGGCGAATGGGGCGTTTCGATCCAGCGATCGACACCGCGGGTGTCGACGCTGACGTGAACCTCGGCCTCGCCTTTTCGTCCCAAGCCGATGACCTTGAGATGGCTCCAGGCCGGGTTGCTCCGAATCGCCCGGACCGTGGCCGCCGCATCCTCGCAGGGCGACCGCGCGGGGGCGAAATCGAGCAGCACGATGTCAGGGCGACCGTGACGGCTCAGCACATCCACGGCGCGGCAACCGTCTTCGACGGCCTCCACTTCGTAGCCGGCGGCACGCAGGGTCTCGGCCATGTTCTTGCGCCGCTCGGGGTCCTTCTCCACCAGCAACAGACGGGGAGAGCGCGAGCCGGACGCCGACTTGGGGCCCAAGCACTGGGACCGGATTCGTTCTACGTGCCGAAAGGCCTTGTCCAGCACGCGCCGCGCCTCTTGGATTTCACCGCGATCCAGCGCGGCCTGCGCGAAATCGAACGCAAAGCCGAGGCAGTCCAGAATCCGCTCCAACTGCTCTTGGGCCAACGACGACCGTTCCACGGAATCGGCCGTATTCCCAGCCGGATTCACGGCGGGACGGCGTCCTACCGCAGGCCCCACCTCTTGCCCCTTCAGCAATTCCTCCCGATACACCGGCACGTCGTCCGGGGCTTCGATCCCCAAGCGGACGGCGTTGCCAAGAATCTTGACCACCTGGACCGCCACATTGACCGTGGGCAACACCAGCTTCTCATTGGGGCGACGACTGAGTACCAACATGGCTCCCTCCTTGACGCGAATCCTTTCCCAAACTCGGACCGGGTTCCAACGCGGACTGCCGAACGTCGGTTGCCCGGCACCCGGCAGGGCGCGAGCCGACGGTTGATCACCGCCTCCCCGTGACGGCGCATTGCGCGGGACGACGCACGTGACGCTGATGGCGGAACTTGGGGCAAGACGCCGCCCAAGCCCCGCTCGGGCCGCCTGCGGTTGACCCAGGCTGCCGACCGACTTGCCGCGGCGGATTCCTTCCGCCGCCGC
The DNA here is from genome assembly GCF_055386265.1 of Thermogutta hypogea. Taxonomy (NCBI): domain Bacteria; kingdom Pseudomonadati; phylum Planctomycetota; class Planctomycetia; order Pirellulales; family Thermoguttaceae; genus Thermogutta; species Thermogutta hypogea. Next base: position 4,258,110 of record NZ_AP042425.1, on the reverse strand, counting down.
GTGCCGCCGCGTGCCGCCGAACGACGCCGACGACACAGGCCGAGACTTGCCCTTTCCTCGGTCGAACCGCTGCGCAATAGAGGGAATCGAGACTTCCTTGCCGCGAGACACACTCTCACGTATCCAAAGGACGTTATACCGAATCGCCCCGAAACCGCAAATAGCAATTTTTAAAATCGGTTTTTGCGAACGGCCGTCAAACCGTACCGATTCCTGGGGGCTAGACCCCATCGTTACCCGGCGAGCCAAGGATTCCACCTCGGGCGGACGCCCGACGTTTGTCCGCGCATGCCCAAAGTTTGCAACACCGCCGGCTCACGCTAGCGGCTCCCTTCGGACTCGCGAAATGCAGCTCGGGCTCACGCCGGCGGCTCACGAAAGTACGGGCTCACCAAAAGTACGGCATAGCGCACGAGCGGCCGGCATAAGCCGGCGTTGGAAGCGGGGGCGTCCGCGATCCGCGGTTGGCCCGGCGCCGGGGCGCACGATATGATGAAGGCACCGTCGCTAGGATGGCTTCACCCCTCCCCGCCGTCGCCGGAGGGGGGAAAAGCAATACTGCACGCCCCCTTGCCGCATGGTTTCTAACCGGCGAGGCCTTCGCCGGGATCGAAGCCGCGCCGGGGGACCATCGTACCCAGTGAGCCGTGAAATGGTTCATTCCTCTCGCAAGAAAACTTCCGCCGAGCGTGCTCCCCGCTCTCGCCCGGCCGAGGCATCGGGCCGCCCCACCGAGACCGAGCGTGTCGGCCGGCCTTGTCGCGGCTTAAGCCTGCGGAACGCAATATGGTGGTGCGGCGGGATCGCGGTCACGGCGCTCGTGCCGGCGGCGGCTCTGATTTCGCTGCAACCCCGCAACGGCCAAGCGGAGACGCCGGTTTCGTCCTATCGCTTGGAACAGATTCCCTTCGACGGGGCCGACGCTTACGAAAATCTCAAACGCCTGTGCGAGATCGGTCCGCGGCCGAGCGGATCGCCCGGCATGAAGGCCCAGCAAGAGCTATTGCTGCGGCATTTCGCGGAACTGGGGGCGGAGGTGGAGCTTCAGCAATTCTCGGGCCGCGACCCCCGCTCCGGCGCAGCCGTGCCGATGGCCAACGTCATCGCGCGGTTCTTCCCCGAACGGGGCGACCGCATCCTCTTGTGCGCCCATTACGATACGCTCCCCCTGCCGCTGCGGGATCCCGTCAATCCGCGCGGGCGATTCGTCGGCGCCAACGACGGCGCCAGCGGTACGGCGATCCTCATGACCATGGCTCGATACAGCGCGGAATTCCCCCGGCGTTTCGGCGTGGACCTGGTGCTGTTCGACGGCGAGGAATACCTCTTCGAGGAGTGGCAGCCGTACTTTCAAGGCTCGGAGTATTTCGCGCGGGAATACGCCCGATCCGCAAAGGAGCGGCCCTGGCGTTACCGCGCGGCGGTGCTGCTGGATATGGTCGGAGATGCCGACCTCCAGATTTATCAAGAGCGCAACAGCGCTTGGTGGCGCGACACGCGCTGGATTGTGGACGACATTTGGGCGACCGCCGCGCGACTTCGCATCCGAGAATTCATACCCCGAAAAAAATACGAGATTCGCGACGATCACATCCCGCTACACAACATCGGCGGGATCCCGGCGATCGTGTTGATCGACTTCGACTATCCCTATTGGCATACGCAGCAGGACGTGCCGGAGAAGTGCTCGGCCCTGAGCCTGGCCAAGGTGGGGTGGGTGGTGCTGGAGTGGATGCGGGGCCTGGACCGGGCGAGGGTTCCGTAGGCCGATTGCCCGCCGGCTCCGGCAGCCAGGGGAAAAAGAAAACCGCCGACCTCCCGGGCGAACCGGAAGAATCGGCGGTTTATCGGATCAAGCCGCCGCGATATTGCGACTGGATGCGTCGCTGCGAGACGAACGAGGGTCCGGCGTGCACCTGCACAAGCCGTTGAAACGACCCTGGTTCACGCGTAAGGGTTGGCACCTCCGTCGGAATATACTCAAGCGGCTTGACCCAATGGTTCCTGCAATCGGCCCGAATGTTCCGTCGAATGTATCGGCGAAAGGCCGGCGAAAACTCCACACAACGTTGCCTCTTCGAGCGATTTCAGCCGCGGTGTCGGGCGGCCTCTCGCTCCCTTGAATTTTAGCTTGCGGCGGCAGGGAAACCAGGGCCAAAACCGCCGATTCGCCCGCTGCAAAACGCGTGCCGCGATGCGTCGCCGAAGACGCTGCGGCGGATACCACGATCTCAAAACGGAGATCAAACGGACCGCGTCGCTCCGGAGGCGCGAAATCGGATCAGCAGGGTCAACCCGCTCCTAACCCGCCGCCATAAGCCCGCGGTGCATTTGCCGGGAATGCGTGTTCGATCGCGGCGCCTTTTGCGGCCCTTTCTTCAGCGGGTTGCGCCCCGGATCGGCGTCAGGTAAGCCGCGCGGCGCGAACCTCGGCCTCGGTGGGCAGACTGGGTTGGGCTCCCATCCGCGATGCCGCCAAGGCTCCCGCCACGGCGGCGAAGCGGGCGGCATCCGGCAGCGACTCGCCCCGGGCCAGCGCCACGGCCAGCGCCCCGCTGAAGGCGTCTCCCGCCGCCGTGGTGTCCACGGCCGAGACGGTATGCGGCGGGACCATCACCCCTTCGCCGGGCCTTTCCACGACCAGCGCCCCGCGAGCGCCCAGCGTGATGACGACGGCCCGCGGGCCGGACGCAAGCAGGCGATCCGCCGCGACTTGGGCCGAATCCGCGTCCGCCACGGCCACGCCCGTCAAACGCTCCGCCTCGCTCTCGTTCGGTTTGAGATACGTGACGTGCCGCAGCAGGTCTTCGGGAAGGGGTCGGGCGGGAGCCGGCGCGGGATCGAGGATCACCGGCACGCCGGCCGCCGCCGCGATCTCCGCCGCACGGCACACCGTCGGCAGCGGGATTTCCAGTTGCATAACCACGATGTCGGCCGAACGCAGGACCTCGGCCGCCGCGTCGATATCCTCCGGCGCAAGGGCTTCATTGGCCCCGGATGCCACCGAGATCAGGTTTTCACCGCTCTCCTCCACCAGGATCAGCGCGACGCCGGTGGGACGCTCCGGGTCGCGAAAGACCCAGCGCGTGTCGATGCCCTCTTTTTGGTACCCCTCGACGGCTTGCTTTCCGAAGAGGTCGTCGCCCACCTTGGCGATGAAGGTCGTCCTGCCGCCCAGTCGGGCGGCCGCCACCGCCTGATTGGCGCCCTTGCCGCCCGCCGCCATCACGAACGTACCGCCGACCACCGTCTCGCCCGGCTTGGGCAAATGGGCGGTCTTGACCACCATGTCCGTGTTGGAGCTGCCTACCACGACCACGTGCGGAGTCTTCATGCTACAGCCTCACCGGCAAGGGAAGAAGGTCGGCTCACTTCGGTCGAAAACGGGACGGCGGGCGTGATCACCGCGACAGGATGATCGTCGTCAGGCCGATCAGGAAGGCCGCGAACATGGCGGCCAGCAAGCGATTGGTACCGGGCGGGGCCTCGCGGAACTCACGCCACACGAACACGCCCCACAGGGCCGCCACCAGCGTGGCGCCCTGGCCCAATCCGTAGGAGATGGCGAAACCCGCCTTGCCGGCCGCGATGATGCTCATCGTCATGCCTACCCCCCAAATCATGCCTCCGACGATGCCCCACAGATGATCTCGCGGCGAACCGCGGAAGTAGTCGGCGAACGCCACGGGTCGGCCGGCCACGGGAAACCGCATCAGCAAGGTATTGAACACGAAGTTGCTGATCAGGACGCCCAACGAAAAGAAGACCATCGCCGTGTAGGGCGACAGCTTGCCGGCCTCGAGGGCGACCGGGTCCTCGGCCATGGATCGGGCGACGCAGAGGTAGAAGGTGCCCATCAGCAGGCCGCACAAAATCGACAGCACCAACCCCTTGATGCCGCCGCCGGATTCCTTTTGCGAGGGCAACCGCCGGTAGGCCAGCGCGTCCAACACGATGGCTACCGCCACGAGCGTCATCCCGGAGAACAGCAGGATCGGGTTCCCCGTGGGCTGGTTGATGTAATTGACGATCATGCCGACGATGAGGGCCAAACCGATTCCCACCGGAAAGGCGACCGCCATGCCGGCGAGGGCGATGGCCGCCACCAGCAGGATGTTGGCCGCATTGAAAACGACGCCGCCGAGGAGCGCCCAGCCCTGAGCCGGCCACTGGGCCTGGGCGAGGTCTTCCAGGAACGGCCGGCCTTTGTCGCCCATGCTGCCCATCGTGAAGGCCAAAATTAAGGCCGTCAGCAAGACGCCGATCACGTAGTCCCAGTAGAACAATTCGAATCGCCAGGAGCGGCCGGCCAGTTTTTGCGTGTTGGCCCACGATCCCCAACACAACATGGTGATGATGCAGAAGACGACGGCCGCCGCGTAACTCTCCAAGACGAACATGGCGCGACTCCCTGGACTACGATATTTGCCTGATACGCTCGAGCGACCCAAGTGCGCCGCGAAGAGGCGCTGCCATCAGACCGCGCGTGATCACGGATGCCGATCGCATGTTTCCCGCCGAACCGCGCGCCCCGTCTGCGACCCCGCCCGGTCGGTCAGGATTCTAACCCACCGCCCGATCCGAAACAATGCCCCGGCTCGGACTTCGGAAGCCAAGCCCCGCCGTGCCTGAAAGCGAGACCCGGCCGCCCATACCCTCGGCCCGGCGGTTCGCAAGGAACCGAAAAAACGGGCGAAGACGGCCGGCGCCTTCGCCCTGGGACGATGGTTGGGACGATCGCGACCGGAACGAACGCCGGCCGCTTACGAGGGGGTGTTGCTACGGCTTGGGGACCAACCAGATGTTGCCGTAGACGACCTTGTTCCCGTGGCCTTGGAGATGGAAGGGGCGAGGGCCCGGTCCTTCCCCCTGGCGACCCGGCGTGGCGCCCGGTAACTCCAAGTCCTCGTGAATGACCACGCCGTTATGCCGCACCGTCAGCCGGGCATTGGCCACCTTCTTCCCATCCTCGTACTTCGGGGCCGTGAAGTCGATGTCGTACGTCTGCCAGGTCAGGGGCGGCAGGCACATGTTGACGTCGGGCTTCTTCACCTTGTAGATCCCGCCGCACTCGTTGTCCTCGCCCGTCAAGCCGAACGAATCCAGAACCTGCACCTCGTAGCAATCGTGGAGATAAACGCCGCTATTGGAGCGGGCCTGACCGCGGGCTTTCGGCATCCACGACAACCGGAACTCCAAATGCAGGTGATAGTCGTTGAACTTCTGCTTCGTGGTCACTTCCGAGAGCAGGGCGCCGTCCTCCGTCAGCCGGGCGCCTTCGAAGGCCTCGCCGCTCTTGCCGTCGAAAAGGATCACCGCGCCCTCGGGCGGCTTCTTGCCCAAGGTCGGGCTTTTCCGCTCGATGCGTTTCAGCTCGGCCTTGGCGTCGCCCTTGCTCAGGGTCATTACACCGCCCTTGATCTCGCCCACCGCGCCCTCGCCTTCGATCTTGACCGTCTCGCCGTCTCGCACGGCCGACAAGCGAATGCGGTCCCGGTCGGGCGTCCAGCCATCACCGGGCAGGCCGCCGATGAGCACGTAGACATCGAACTTGCCGTCGCCGAGGGCCACCACCTGGGCGCCGACCTTCCCCCGGGCGCCATCCTCGGCGACGCCCTCGCCGACGTACTCGCCCTGGATCGCGAAGTCCGGGTCCTTGGCGGCCTCCTTAACGTCGATGATCTCTTGTGCCGCGCAAGCTCCCGCGAAGGCGAGAACCGCCGGCGCCAAACACGCAACCAACAACCTTGGGCGCATAAACATGGCAGCATCTCCTCGAATCCAACGGACCGCAAACATCTCATGAACGCACGGCGGCATCGGCTCGCCGAGGATCGCGCACGGAACTGGGCTCCGCCGCCGACCCGGGCGCCGGCCGCCCACCGCCGCGGATCATCCGGGCAGATCGGCCTTTTCCCACTGCTCGCGGAGGAAGGCCACGGACTTCGGGATCTCGACCTCGCGATCGCCGTCGCAGCCGCACTCGAAGCTGCAATAATCCTGATAACCCACCCACTTCAATCCGCGGAAGCCGTCGATGAACGAGCGCTCGTCCTGGCCGGGGAGGACGCGCCGCCGCGAGGCCAGGTGAACGTGATGGAGCCAGGGTCCGCCCGCCACGAAGGCCGCGAAATCGCTCGGCTCCTCGATGTACATGTGGTAGAAGTCGCCCATCAGGCAGATGCCGGGACTGTTGACGTCGCGGCAAATGGCGGCCGCATCCGCGACCTGCCGGAGGAAGTACGCCTCGCCCCGGTTGAGCGGCTCGAACAAGACCCGCGACTTGGCGTTGACGGCATGTTCGCCGATCTCGGGCATGATGTCCAGCAGGATCTTGCGAATCTCTTGGTTGGTGAGCGGTGTTTGCCCGTTGAAGGCGGGAACGTAGATCACGCCGGTGGATTGCAGCTCACCGGCCGCCGAGAGGGTCTCTTTCAACCTTTGGATGCCCTCTTTCCGGCGATCCGCGTTGTCGGAGACGAGGGCCCCGCCGGCCGAGCCCCAACAGACGGCGCTGATTTTCAGTCCGGCATCGGCGGCGGCCTTGCGAAATTGCTCGACCTTGCCCACCACGTCACCCGGCAATTCCACCGCGTCGAACCCCCAGGCCTTCATCTTGGCCAGCTTTTCCTCCAAGCTCTTGCCGGGGATGACGCCCAACTGGCTGGAGAGTTGGAGCTTGGCGCCGGCCTTGGGCTGCGAGATCTCGCCCGGCGCGGCGAAGACCCCCGCCGCCCCTGCCGTGATTCCCGTCCCCATCAAGGCCGCCGTACCCGTCCAGCGAAAGAATTCGCGTCGCCGCATCATCATCGTGCTCCTTGTTCCATTGCCGAGAGCGTCTCGTGAGAGACGCACCATTGCCCATGTATCGACCGGACTATCAGGATAATTCCGCGGTACCGCCGTCCGCAAGTGGCGAACGTGCCGCGTGCGCTTTCACCGACGGTACACGCCGGCGGCTCCTACTCGCGGGCCGGGAACGGCGTGCCGTGCGACGCTTGCGCCGGCCGCACGGTGCGTCACAGGTAGTATTCCAGCCCTTCCGCATCGTTCATCGCAGCGGCGGAGGGAGCGACCAGACTGCGATCGGCGAGGAAGACGGTCGCCTCTTGGCGCGTGGCGTCGGCCAGCAAGGCGATGCAGCATTCCGGCGGGACCACGTCGGCCGCGTCCACCACCCGCACCAAATCGGCCCACCTGCCCGGGTTGGGAACCAGGTCCGGCAGGCGGTTGCGATGATTCAAGAAGAACTCTTCGTTCAAGAAGTCGCGATTCTTCTGGGGGAAGATCGCCAGATACAGGATGTTCATTTCCACCAGTTCGTTGAGGAAATGCGTACCCAGCGAAACGTCGGGGATCAGGTTTTCGCGCATGGTCACGATCTCGCAGAGCACGGACACCTGATTGATTTCGGCGAAGGGGACGGGGATGCCGAGGTCCGGGCTGGAGGTTCCCCAGCGGCCCGGTCCCAACAACATCACGGCCGTCTCTTCCCGAGGCGACGCGGCGTTGATGCGTCCCAGGACCCGGGCCAATTCCGAACGACGGCGGAGCGGCAGTTCCGCGTACAGACGGGGTACGACGTACACGAAGCGGTCCACCCGGATCAGGCGGCTGGGACCGACGATGGCCCCGTGCGCCTCGATGATCCGATCCTTTGTTTGGACGACGACGGACGCCGGGTTCACGTTCTCGGTACCCTGGACCTGAAGCGGGCGACATTGCAACAGATTGATGCGATACGGGTCCATGCCGTGCAGCACGTTCAGGCAGAACTCGATGTCCACCGGTGTGCCGTAGGCCTCTTCCAACGTGTGCAGAATCCGCCGCATTTCGGCGACGAAGGGCGTCTTTTTTAGCAGCCCTTCGAAGGTGACGGCCAGGCTGCAACAGGAGTCTCCCGATTGGTCCGCCCCGCGGGAGGCGACCAGATCCAGCGGGATGCCGGGCGTCTGTTCGATCAGCTCGTTGATGCGGCCGGAGGTCAGGCGATTGGCCGCCAGGTCCAAGTAGTCGGCCCGGTGCTGGGAGTATTCGCAGACCTCGTCGAAATTGTTCTCGGGTCGGCGAAACGGGGCATTGAGGGCGACCAGCCGGGTGTAGTCGTCGTCCACGCGATCCACCGCCCGCGTCCCCAGCCCGAACACCAGCCGCACCACGCCCGCCCGCGGATCGATGTCGCGATGCCACACGTACGGATTGAAGGAGAAGCCCACGCCGCCGACCAGCGGAAAGTACTTGTCCCCGTAACGATCGCCCGAGACGCGCATGACCAACAGGGCCATCTGCTCGTCACGATCCAGCATGTTGCGCTGGGCGCGATAGCGGAGGGCCTTCTCGCTCAACACGCTGGCGTAGATCTGTCGAATGGCGTGGAGCAGGGCCTGGAAGCGTTCTTCGCGCGGACCTTGGTTGGCGCAGAAGATGCTGTCGTACTTCCCCGCGAAGGCGTTGCCGTAGGCGTCTTCCAGCAGGGAACTGGAGCGAACGATGTACGGCGATTCGCCGAAGTAGTCGAGCATGGCCTGCAACTGGTCGAGCGTGTAGGAAGGGAATTGCCCTCGCAGAATCCGCTCTTGCGCCTCGTGGATCCCCTGGAGGAACGTCTCCGGTTGGCGCTGTTGCTGCCGCAGCCACCAGACGCCGTTGCGAATCAAGAAGGTGTAAAATACATCGGCCCCGATGAAGAAGGAATCGGGCGTCTCCAGCCGCTCGTACAGGTCCGGGGCATGGCGTTTCAGGATCGCTCGCGCCAGCAGCATTCCCAACGCCTTGCCGCCGATCAGGCCGATGCCCACCATGCGGTCCCGAATCATCAAGATGTCTTCCAGCGAGAGGTACTGTTCCACCAGCCTCAACATTCCTTCGTCGCGGGAGAGGACCATGCGGGCCAGGCGTTGGAAGACTTCCTTCTCGCGCTGCGACGGACAGAGCCCGCGCCGCACATCCTCGTACACGGATTGCGCCTCGTCGAAGATGCGTTTCCAGAAGCCCTGGCGTGCGTCCAGTCGCAAGCCGGGCCAACGGCTGGCGGAAAGGATCTCCGAGATGATGGCGCTGCCGGTGATGGGTCGGAATTGATCGCCATCCTCCCAGGCGTAAATCGCATTCATCGCCTGCGAGGAGCGGTGCTGGACCTTGATCGGCCGGATGTAGAGCCGGTCTTGATGGCGAAAAACATCCAGCAGGAACTGCGTGGTCTCGGTGATCGGCGTCAACGCGAACGAGGCGTGATAATTCCGGTAGATGGCGAAGTAGGTGACGGTTTGCAGGACGTAGAGCCGCGGACACGTGAGCACGAAGAAGTTGCCCAGCATCTGATCGGCCGACCAGACGTTCGCCAGGTCGGAGAGGCAGTCGAAAACGTAGAACGCGTATTCGCCGGCCTCCTCGATCACGGCGTGCACTTTTCGCACGAAGCTCTCGAAGCCGAGGTTGGGATCGACGTGGTGGATTTCCGCGCCGAAGTCGTTGGACAACAACTGCTCATGGGCGGCGAAGCGGAAGTAGATCAACCGCCGGCCGTCCTTCCGCGCCGTTTCGGCGTAAGGGATGACCAGGGCCTTGTAATCCTCGACGGACTCGACCTGCCAAACGATGTTATCGCCCGGCATGACCCCGTGAAAAACCCGATCCAATCCCGCCAAACCCGTGGTGACTTTCACTTCGTACGATCCTCCGGAGAACGCCGATGACGGATGCGCCCAAGACTCATTGTAGCGCCGCCCATCGCGGGGCGACCACGGTTCGTTTGGGCCGGGCGGTTGCGTTGCCCTGCCCAAGTCCGCCGGCGGCTTGTCGGCGGGTTCACAGCGCGCACGGCCCAACGCTCGAGCACGAGCCGTTCGCGTGAGCCGGCGGCGGCGCAGGCTGCGGGCGTGCCCATCTTGCCGAATCGGCGGCCGTAGGCGAATATGGGGTGTTTCCTCATGTGGCATTCCCGGGAGAAGCCGCCGCACATGGCCACTCTGCTCCAACGCCTGGTTTTCGGCTCGCTCTTAGCCGGCGTTCTTTTGGTCCTCTGTTGGCTCGACTATCGGGCCGTCGGTATGCCGGGCATCTTTCTTTTTCCCGTGCTGGTCGGTTTCGTGTTGCTGGGCGGAAACGAAATTATTTTCCTGTGCCGCGAAAATCGCGTCTTTCCGGCCGCCGGCGTCGTGCACATGGGAAACCTCTTGACCGTCGGAACGGCTTGGGGCATGGGGCTGTTTTGGATTCACTGGGAAACGACGCACCCCGATCGCTTGGCCCGCGCATGGGACTTGGCCGCCGTCAGCAGCTTGGCCACGCTGGTGGCGGTGGCGGTCACCGTCTTCCTGGCCTTCCTCGTCGAAATGCAGCGCTATCGCGCGCCCGGCGGGGCTACCGTCAACATCGCCGGGGCGGTCTTCGCCGTCTGCTACATCGGCGTGCTGGCCGGCTTTCTCGTGCAGTTGAGAGTGGCCTTCGGATTGGACGCCCTGGTTTCCCTGCTGATGGTCGTCAAGTTGGGCGATACCGGCGCGTACGCGGTGGGAAGGCTGTTCGGAACGCACCGGTTGGCGCCTCGCCTCAGTCCGGGAAAGACCTTGGAAGGGGCCGTCGGCGCCATTCTCTTCGGTATCGTCGGTGCCTTCATCAGTTTCCACTGGTTGCTGCCGCAATTGGGTTTGAGGTCCGGCATTCCGCATTGGTTTCCCATGCTTGCCTACGGAGTGATCCTGGCCGTGGCGGGAATGATCGGCGACTTGGCGGAATCGCTGATCAAACGCGATGCCCGTCAAAAAGACTCCAGCCGCCTCGTGCCGGGCCTGGGCGGTGCGTTGGATCTGATCGATTCGGCCTTGATGGCGGCACCCGTCGCCTACGTCTTCTGGCTGTTCGGTTGGCTGAACTAACCTTCTTTCAGCCGCGAGCATTTTACCCGACTTGCCCCAACTCCCAACTGCGGCAGCAAGCCGGAAGCCGCCTGCGTTACGGCGGAGCCTCCATCCAACATGGAAAATCCATCCACTCTAAAGGGTGGTTGACCGGCGGCGAAAAATGCTGTGGCATCGACCCGCCCGGGTGGTTACCATGAATTATGGCGGATGTGGGTGGCGCCGAGCGCCGGGGGGTGGTCCGACGCAATCGCGGATTTCGCCGGCTACCGAACCTTGGACGCCGTTGCGGTGTTTATCCAGATGAAGGCGACCAGGCTTCAGCGCAAGTCCCTCCTAAAGGCATTGCCCCCCCACGGCCCGTCACGATCCCGCAAGCGCCGAATCGGTTCGGCGCAATGAAGCATTGGGGAAACGCCGCGACCAAGCCGCGGTGAGGACGGCAGGACCGCCGTCGCTGCTAGAGGGATGGCGAGGGACACACGAACGTCGGGCAGAACGAGCGAGGGATACTGGAATTCCATTTCGGTTGATGATGCCGCGGAGCATGGACGTCTGAGAAGAGGCCAAGCAAGTCGGCTCGTTGATATGCGTAAGCCGCGAGTCGAGGAGGACGAACATGCCGCCGATCGACGTGGTTTGCCCGAACGGTCACAAGTTGCGGGTCAAGGATGAATTTGCCGGCAAATGGGGTTTATGCCCCGTATGCGGCGTCCGGATGAAGGTACCGGAAAAGCCCCGTGACAATCTTTCCGAGGACGAAATCCTGGAACTGCTCGGCCCGGCTTCCGGCAAGTCCGAAGCGGATGCCGCCGAAGTGATGCACCGCGTGTCCGGCCCGGAGGCCGCGCCGCGACCACCCAAGAAAATCTGCGAGAAGTGCAACCGCGAGGTCTTGGCCGAGACCCGCATTTGCCCCTATTGCCGTACCTACATCGGTCTGGCGGGCAGCTATCCCAAGTTTTGAGCTTCGGGCATCGCGAAGCCGGACCTTCCCCCCGTCCAGGCACTCGGCCACGATGGAGCGCGGTCCTCCCTTCCGGCGCCCGGCCCGATCGTCACTTCTTCCGAAGCGACTCGCCGGTCATCGGCACGAACATCACGGGTGCGATGGAGTCCCGACGAACGACGCCGTCCTCGCCTTTGACGATCAGCAGCAGCTCTTGCCTGGCATCGCCCACGGGAATCACCAAGCGCCCCCCGGGGGCCAATTGCTCGATCAGCGGCGGCGGCACGTGGTCGGGCGCGGCGGCCACGAGGATGAGATCGAAGGGCGCCTTCTCCGGCCAACCCTGGTAACCGTCCCCCACGCGGACCGTAACGTTCCGATAGCCGAGCTGCCTGAGCCTTTCCTCGGCCTCCACGGCCAGCGGTTCCAGGATCTCGATGGAATAGACCTCGCGGCACAACTCGGCCAACACGGCGGCCTGATAGCCCGATCCCGTGCCTACGTCCAGCGCGCGGGCCTCGGCGTGCGGGGCCGCCGCCTGCGTCATCAAAGCCACGATGTACGGTTGCGAGATCGTTTGCCCATGACCGATCGGCAAGGGGTGGTCGGCGTAGGCTTCGTTCCGGACGTTTTCGGGCACGAATCGATGGCGAGGGACGCGGAGCATGGCCTCCAAGACACGGGGATCGCGGATATCGCGGGCCGCCAATTGCTCCTCCACCATGCTCCGCCGCGCGGCGAGAAAACCGTCGTTGGCGTCGCGGGAATCGCGGGCAGTCGCCGGCTCCGCCCCGGCGGGCGCCTTCGCCGGTTCGATCTCTTCCCGGTCCGCGGACATACGATCGACGGCCCTCCAAAGAAATATGGCTACCGCCGCGGCGGCCGGGACCGCCACGACGCTTGCCGCGAGCACCACCGTGCGGGAATCCATGGCCCGGCCCTCCCCTCACTCTCGGCCCGGGACGACTCGGCGGACACGTCCCCGCGCGCTCAAGACTCGACGGAGACCGCCGTGCCGAAAAGGGTCACCGCGCTGACGCGATCGACTTGAACTCGGGCGAACCGTCCGATCCAGCTCGCCTCGCCGTCGAAAACCACGATGCGGTCGCAAGGCGTCCGACCCGTCAATTGTAACTTTTCGCCGTTCGCTCCGGAACGAGCGGCTGCACGGGCGTCCCTGTCGGCGGAGGCGTTTCCGCCCGCGGCCTTGCTCGGGCCGTCGATCAACACCTCCACCGTCTCGCCCACGAAACGACGGTTATCTTCCTCGCTGATGCGGTTTTGCAACCCCAGAAGCTCGTGGTTGCGCCGCCGTTTGACCTCCTCCGGGACGTCGTCCGGGAAAAGCTCATAGGCCTTGGTGCCGGGCCGCGGACTGTACTTGAAGATGAAGCTGTTCTTGAATCGCGCCTCTTCCGTCAGCCGCAACGTGGCCTCGAAATCCCCTTCCGTCTCCCCGCAGAAGCCCACGATGAAATCGCTCGTCACTGCCGCGCCGGGCAGCGCCTCGCGGACGGCGGCCAGCATCTCGCGATACTGTTCCGCCGTGTAGCCCCGCTTCATCCGCTTGAGCACCGCGTTCGATCCGGACTGGGCCGGCACGTGCAGGTACGGGCAGACCTTGGGCAGATCGCGGACCGCCTGCAACAGATCGGGCGTCATGTCGCGGGGATAGTTGGTCACAAACCGGATGCGGCGAATGCCGTCCACCTCCGCCACCCGCTCCAGCAGATCGGACAGGCGGAAGTGCCGCCCGTTCTCCTCGCTTCGATAACTGTTGACCGTCTGCCCCAGCAGCGTGATCTCGCGGCAGCCTTGCTCGGCCAGCAGCCGGACCTCGGCCGTGATATCGGCGGCCGGCCGGCTCTGCTCCGGACCGCGGACGCTGGGCACGATACAATACGTGCAGAACTTGTCGCACCCCAACATGACGCGGACCATCGCCCGATGACGCTGCGAGCGCGCCTCGCTCACCCGATCCGGGTCGTAGAGGGTGAAAGACTGCGCGACCGTCTCACGCCGATGTCCCCGCCTCGGCAGAGCCACCGCGATCCGCGGCTCCTGGTTCTTTTGACGCTCTTCGATCAGCGACACCAGGCTGCCGATTTGTCCCGGCCCCACGATCAAGTCCACATGGGGAGCCCGCCGCAAAATCGCCTCTTGATCCTTCTGCGCCATGCAGCCTAAGACGCCGATCAGCTTGTCCGGCCGCTGCTCCTTGAGGTGTTTGAGACGCCCCAGCGCGCTATAGATCTTGTCCTCGGCATGTTGGCGGACGCTGCACGTGTTGAAGAGGATGATGTCGGCATGCCGCCGCTCGAACGTGCGGCGGTAGCCGGCCTGCAACAAGGCCGCGGCCGCCAGCTCGCTGTCGAGCACGTTCATCTGGCAGCCGACGGTTTCCAGGAAAAAGCGTTTGGTCATTGGCGATACGACGACTTTAACGAATGGAATCTCGCCCGCCGGCGGAAACCGAATTCCGCGACGGGCCTAGGGGTCGATGATGACTGCGTCTCCGGCGAATCGTGTCTTCGAGAACGGTAATACTCAGGCGGCCCCGTCGCCATCCGATTCCGCGGTGTTCGGCGCGTTTTTCGCGGCGGCCTGGCGGGCCTGCTCTTCGTAATACAGGACGTACCGCTCCCGTGCGGCCCGCATCATCCGGACCAGAATCAAAACGGCTGCTGCGGCCCCGCCCGTCCAAATTGCAATGTCCCAGCCGTCCATGCAGGCGCCCTCCGGATGACGGGTTGCGTGCGAATTCCGCAGCGTTAAGCCCCGCCGCGAACTGCGGCCGTACGGTCGCCCCGCCTTTTGGATATTCTAGGGAGAAATGCGGCAAAAACGCGAGTGCTGATTCCAAGAAACACACGGCCGCGGGGGAAGCATTATCGGGAATAGAGCCAATTGCAGAGATCGATTACCCCGAAAGAGTGCTCTTTTGCAGATCAGGTGTATTATTTTGCTGTATTGAAATGATACAGGCGAGCTGTCTTGCTCGGGCAACAAGAGTCAGCTCGCCTGCTCAATTGGAGGCCGGTCGTGTTGGGCCGTCGGGTGGGTCCTCGTGTTCAGAGGAGAGCTTCGCGTGTTGGGGAGCCCGACACAGCCCTAAAGCTAGGGACCTCTTCCAAGTACCGGCCTCAAAAAGGAAACCTCTTCTCTGTTCCGTGCCCGACGATGGCAAACGCAACCTCGGGTTGTCAGAGATTCTCAGCCGACGTCTTCCGCCGACCGGTAATTATTCGATGCATAAGCCGTGCCAAATCGCCACGAAAACGGAAGGAATTCGCGTCGATTTCGGCCGAGTTGGAGCGCGGGACTCCATACATTGCGTCCGCGTCCGGCGAAGCAAGCGGATTCGGCGGGTCAAAGCTCGTCGGCCGACGGCATGACGAACGGCTCACGGTACCGGCGGGTCAGCAGGGCGTCGGCATCGGCGTCGTCCACGAAGCGTTCGGCCGCCGGATCGAAGGTCAGCGAGCGCCCCAGCGTCAGAGGTTCCGCCGCCGTATCGACGCCGTTTTCTCGCAAGTGCGACTCGATGGCCTCCAGCGTGGCCTGCGCGTCCTCGTGGCAAGCGATCTTTTCCAAAGCGGCATGGAGCGAGGCATGATCCGCCGGGCGCCCCAATCGGTAAGACACGTTCGCCAGGTGCGTGAAGGCGGAGGAGATGTGGACCTCCTCAATGTCGGCGTGCAGCATCTCGGGTTTGCCGGCCTTGACCGCCTCGACGAAATTGCCGAAGTGATCCACCGACGTCCCGGTGATGGTCTCGACCTCTTTGCCGTCTTTGTCGAAGCGTGTGACGCGATTCCCCATGGAGGTGGCGACGTAGCCGTCCTCGCCGACCACCAACACGGTCCCGCCGAGGAAGGGCGGCGGCGTCTTGAAGTTGCGCACCTCCTGGACCAGCGTCAGCTCGCCCAGATCGTGAATCGAGACCTGCGTATTGGGCGTTTCGCCGGCGTCGTGGAAGCCCGGCCGGCCTCCGTAGCAAAGCACGCTCTTGCCGAGGTCCGGCATGGCGACGATGATGCGGGCGGTGTCCACGGCATGGACGCAATTATTGCCGATCTCGCCGTTTCCGAAGTCCCAGAACCAGTGCCAATCGTAGTGGAAGGATCGCCGCGTGACCTTGGCCATGGGCGCCGGTCCGGCCCAAAGGTTGTAATCCACGCTGGGCGGCACGGGGTAGTCGCCCGGCGGACCGATTGGGTTCCGCTGACGGTACATGACGCAGCGGACGACGCGGACCGGGCCGATTTTTTCGACCAATGCCCGAGCATCGCGGAACACGCCGTCCGAGCGGCGTTGCGTGCCTCCTTGGCAGAGCTTGCCGTATTTTCGGGCGGCTTGAACGATGCGCCGACCTTCGCTGACGTTGTGGCTGACCGGTTTTTCGACGTACACGTGTTTACCGGCCTGAATCGCCCAGACCGCCGCCAAGGCGTGCCAATGGTTCGGCGTGGCGATGGAGACCGCGTCCACCGAGGCATCCGCGAAAATTTCCCGCATATCGGTCACGAATTTGGGGCGATAACCGAATCGCGCGGCGAAGCGGTCCGCGTAGCTCTGTCCGATCTCGCGATCCGGGTCGCAGAAGTACGCCACCGTGCAATCGCTTCGGGAGGCGTAGGCTTGGGCATGATCCTGGCCGCGACCACGCACGCCCAACACGGCCACGCTGAGCTTTTCGTTGGGCGACGTCGGACCGCTCGGACCGGCCGACGCTTCGGCGAAAACCCGACCGCTCCAGGCGCTCGCCGCCATCATGCCCAGGATGCTTTCCTGCACGAACGCACGGCGCGAAAGCCGCTTAAACGAGACTCGCGGAGACATAAAAACACCTCTTAGGGAAGGCAAGTATGGCAGGCACACGCTCTCCGTGCGGACGGCGGCAGCCCGCCGAGCTTCGTCGATGCATCGCCATGATAGACCGGCGATTCGGCCGTTTCAACCCTTTGGATTGACCGGCCCGAAGCTGCGACATCGCCGGTTTACGGCGGGCGGCGCTCCGCCGAACCTCCCGTGGGCGACCGCAATTTGATAGAATCAAGGGTCGTGACGCGGCGAGGGGGTTTTGCGGCAGCAAGATGTTCGCGATTCTTCGTGGGGAATCGCCCTGGGGGGACATCGCGGCGACCGTGTTTTTGCCGGATCGGGTCATCGGGATCCGGTCGCGCTTTTTTGAGCGTTCCCATACATTAAGAGATTTCCTGATGTCGCTCGACGTTTACAACTATTGTCCCGCCGGAACAGGGAAGAAAATCAAGTTCTGTTGCCCGAATAACTGGCAGGACTTGGAGAAAATCAGCCGGCTGATCGAGGGGGAGCAATTTCGGGCGGCTCTGCAATTGGTGGATCAATTGTTGGCGAAGCAGCCCGATCGCGCCTGCCTGTGGACGTACAAGACGGTGCTGGAGCGAGCGAGCGGCAATTTGACGGGCGCCCTGACGGCGGCCGAGGAATTCTTCTCCCGTTTTCCGGACAACCCCGTGGCCCTGGCCGAACGGGTCATTACCCTGGCCCTCCAAGATGACCCAAGGACGGCCCTGCCGGTCCTCGAGCAAAGCCTTCACGCCTCCGTGAGCGCCAAGGCGCCCCTGGCCCCCCGGCAAATCGAGGCCATGCTCCTGCTGATGCGACGGCTGACCGAGCTTGGCGAGGTGCCGTCGGCCATGTACTGGATTACTTGGGTGGAGATGCACCTTCCCTCCCTGGGCCGGGAAATCCTCGTGCTCAAGCGACAATTGACGGGAAATGTGGAGCAACCCTTGCTACTGCGCGAGCCGCCGGCGTTCCTCCCCATCAACGTGCCGGAAGATGCCGCGCCGGAATACCGTGCGGCGGCGGCGGCAGTGAATGGGGGCCGACTGACGGAGGCCCGCCGCGTCTTGCGAGACTGGATCCAAGCCAAGCCGGAAGCGGCCTTGCCTTGGTACCTTCTTGGGATGTGCAGCTTGTGGCAAGCGGATTACGTGACGGCCGGGGAAAGCCTTCTCCGCTACAGCGATTTGACGACCGACGAAGACATGGCCGTCACCGCCAAGATTCTCTCCTATCAGCTCAAGAAGGATCCCTGGGGCGACGCCGAGGACAATCTCGATTTGACGTACTCGCTTCCGGATCCGGCGGGAATCAAAGATGCGATCCTGTCCGATCGCCGGATCAAGGTCTTGGATCGCGACGCCGCGGCCGCCGGTCCCGACGGCGGTCCCCCGCCGGAGCTGGTCGCCATCGTTTTCCGCCGCGAGTTGGAATCGACGGAGTGGCCTCTGCCGACGGATTTGAAGCACGAAATCGTCGCCATTCTTGCATACTTCGGTCGGCAGACGGACCGCGACGCTCGACTCCATTTCAGCAATGTCTCGAGCAGTGATGCGAGTTTGGTCGAGGATTTGGCGCGGCAATGGTTGGGCGAACGAGAGTTGCCCGAGCCTTCGCGCGTCGTTCACGGACGGAGATCGCAATTGGTCTTGACGTTTTCGTACGTCTTGCAGACCGCTCCCCGGGAGAAGCTCGTGGAGACGTTCCGCCGCCTGCTGCAAGTCTGGGCGGATCGACCGAACAAGGCCCTCGAGGACCGGACGCCGCGCCAGGCGGCGTCCGAGCCGGACAAACGCCGCGCCCTCAAGGCCGTGATCGAGTGGATGCGGGAGTTCGACTCCCAGGAACTCGACGAGGCTTTGGATGAATTGAAGACCGAGTGGAATCTGCAAGACGGCGTCCCGCGAAGTTCGGCCTTGATGGAGGGCAATTTGCGCGTACCTTTACCGGTGGCGGCTCGCGTGGATCGTGCCGCCTTGAGCGACGAAGACGTCGCGGCGTATTGCTACGACGCGATTCTCCTCGGCGCGAGCGAAGCGGCGCGACGCTTTGCCGAGGAGGCGGTGGCTCGCCGGGAGCGGCTGCCGGTGGAGATCGTGTTCGAAGCCTATCGCCTGTTGTTGCAGCAGGCGGAGACCGCCGAGGCGGGCAGGCGATTGCGAGATGAGGCCGTCGCCTTCGCCGAGGAGCACAAAGTCCCCCACGGCTTGTTCCATCTTGAGCTTCTCCGGTCAAGCGGCCTGGAAGACGGAGAGGCCCAAGCCGAGCTGGAACACTTGGCCGGGCAACACGGGGACGAACCGATCATCCGCGAGTGGCTGCAATCCCTATTCCAAGCCCTTGCGTCGCAGTCGAGGGACCGGGAAGCGGGTCGGGCGGCACCGCCGGCGTCGCCGGGGCTATGGACGCCCGACGGCGAGACCGCGCCCGCCGCCCCACCAGGCGAATCGAAATCCAAGCTGTGGATTCCCGGCCAGGATTGAGTGACGGGAACTTTGCGCCGGGGGTCGCTTTGCGGGCGGATGCTCCGCGCCGCGCCGGCTCGGTCTTGCCGGCGGAAGCGAATGCGCTTGCCAAGCTCCAGCTAACAGAAGGTCGTGCCGATGCAGCAGTGCCGGGGAGTTCGAGGTGCGATCACCGTGGACGCGAATACGCCGGAGGCCATCCTGGAGGGTACGCGCCTCTTGCTGGCCATGATGATCCGCCAAAACGGGATCGAGGAACGCGACGTCGCCAGCGTCATCTTTACCACCACGCCGGATCTGACGGCGGAATTCCCGGCCCTGGCGGCGCGGCAATTGGGGTGGATGCAGGCCGCCCTTTTGTGCGGCCACGAAATGGCCGTCCCCGGCGCCATCGGACGCTGCGTCCGGATTCTGATCCATTGGAACACCGACAAACCCGCCGACCAGATCATCCACGTCTACCTGCGGGACGCGGAGCGCTTGCGGCCCGACCTCTCCAGTTTGCCGCCCGTGGACTGGGACGAACTGGAACGGTGGATCCAATCGCACCTGAACCCCACGCCGCAGCCGAGCGCGCGGACGTCGTCGCGGTCGGATTCGCGAGCGGCTTCCTCCGAGCAAAAGCCTTCGTAGCTGCGTCGCTTCGCCGCGGAGGCGTCAGCGGTGGAGACGCTGAATCTTCAAATCCACCCGCATGGCCAGCGTGCGCACCTCCTCCGGTGCCCGACTCAGGCAAAGATCTTCCATGGCCGGGTGCAGGATGCTCAAGCGTCGGTCGGTCGAGCGATCCGAGAGTCGATCCAGGGCGTTGAGCGAGCGATGCAGCAGCTTGCACGTGCGGGCGCCGATCACGGAGTCGGTGGAGCCGGTGGCGGCCAGGTTACGAACGTTCTCGCTGCGGAGGAACTCGTGGAGCGTATCCAGCCCCGAATCGTGGCCCGCATACGCCAACGCGATGGCTGCGTTGTAACGCACCACCTCGGTATCGTCGTGCAGCATTTCCCGCAGCAGGCCGCAGACGCCGTCTCCGCCGATATATCCCAGGGCGGCAGCGGCGGCCGCCCGGACCGGCGGAACGGGATCCTTCGCCGCGCGGCAAAGGGCTGCGACGCCGTCCGGCACCGAGCGAACGCAATTCGC
Organism: Thermogutta hypogea; assembly: GCF_055386265.1. NCBI lineage: Bacteria > Pseudomonadati > Planctomycetota > Planctomycetia > Pirellulales > Thermoguttaceae > Thermogutta > Thermogutta hypogea. Next base: position 4,237,867 of record NZ_AP042425.1, on the reverse strand, counting down.
GCCGTGGCGCTCCAAGGCCATCACCACGCCTTCCAAGGCGGCACTCCGGATGGGCGAGTCCATCTGCGGCGAATCCGCGACGCGGCACTCCGCGGCGATGAGGAGAACGGGTACCGTCCGCGGCGTGTCCAACTCCCGCACCAGGCGGCAAAGTTGGGCCCGATAGACCACGGCGAACTCCGGACCGCCCACAATCGGTTGACGCAGTTCCGTCTCCAAGATGCGGATCAGCGACTCCGCCAGCTCGGGATCGGTCTTCAAGTCACGGTAGCGGGGATCGAGAATCGCTCCGTGGACTTGCGTCAAGGCGTCGGCCCGGGCCATGCCGCCCAGCTCGAGGTCGCTCAAGATTTTCGGCATGTCCAAGTGCGGCGTGACGATCTCGCGCACCGTCAGCAACACCGCCGCGGCCGAGACGAGAAAAATGCCCGGGAACACGATTCGGGAGAACAAGAGCCACGAAATCGAAGGGGTAACGAGGTTCGGCTGTTTTCCCCCGCCGGCCTCTTCGTCACCGGTACGATGCGGAGAAGGTCGGAGCGGCTCGCCGGTCTCGGCCGCGGAACCGGAGACGAAATGCGGCCCGGAGACGGATTCCGTGCCCGCCGCTTGCCCCACTGAAGAAGAGACGCCGACGGCCCGATCGTCGCGTACCATGGAAAAGGTCCTCCTATGGTATCTTCGGAGGTCAAACGCCCCGCGCCTTCCCCTTCGCCGAAAATGAATCGGCCCGCGGAACAGACGCCGTGGCATCATTGCTGGAGTATTGTTGATTGTTGCCGCCGCACTGTCAAGTCAAAAAATCCGGATTAAATAGCGAATCCTGGCGCAAGTGTGATTGCGCCCGCCCGCGGCTCGCACCGCGACGGCCCGGCGGGGATGCGCTTGGCGCGTGGTTGCCGCCCGGCTCACCGGCCAAGCGGAACTGACCTCCGGGACGCGATGCGGAATCGGGGAGGCGGTCTGAAAGGGGATCGGCCACCCATCGGAGCACCATCGAGTATGCAATTCCTGGACGCGACTTTGCCTACCGTGGAGGAGAACCTGGCCTTGGATGAGGCCTTGCTGGAGGCGGCCGAGAAAGGTCGCGGCGCGGGAGCGGTGCTCCGCGTTTGGGAATGGTCCCTACCGGCGGTGGTGGTGGGGCGTGCCTCCCGGGTCGCCGAGGAGGTCCGCCTCGATTGCTGCCGGCGTCGCAACGTTCCCGTGATGCGGCGATGCAGCGGCGGGGCGGCCGTCGTGATCGGCCCCGGCTGCTGGATGTACACCTTGGTCCTGCCCCTCTCCGCAGATTTGCCCCGGCAGCCGGATCGCATGCATGCCGCGGTCCTGGATCCCATCGCGGCCGCCCTGGCGGTCCACGTGCCGGGCGTGGTTCGGGCGGGTATCAGCGACTTGGCCCGAGACCCCACCTTCGCTGAGAATTCCGCAACGGCCGCTCCCGGGAGGGAACCGGCCCGAGACTTCGCCCCGCGCAAGTTCTCCGGCAACAGCCTTCGTTGCCGCAGGGACTGGATTCTTTATCACGGCACCGTGCTTTACGACTTCGACATTGCGCTGGTCGGCGAATTGCTGGCGATGCCGCCCCGCCGGCCGGACTATCGCGGGCAGCGCCACCACGCCGACTTCCTTTGCAATCTGCCGCTGGATCGGGCGGCGATTTGCCGGGCGCTGCAATCGGCCTGGAACGCCTGGGAACCTCTCCGTGATCCGCCTCTGGCCGAATTGCAGGCCGTCCTCCCCCGCTATCGCGACCCGGCTTGGCACTTCGAGCGCTAACGTCGCTTCGTTCGCGGCGTTGCGGCAACGCAAGGAATTCGGGCCCTGCGGCGATCTCACTCGACACGTTCTTGCCCATCTTCGTTTTCCGACGGGTCCGGCTCCAGCAGGAAGAGGTGACGGCCGGCACCCCAGACATGCCCCCCGGCATCCAAAACCGGGTTTGCCGGCCCCTCTCTCTCTTGCGAATCCGCCGGCGGGTACGACAGCAGAAAGTCCTGGCCGGTGCCGGGCACGCGCGGAATTCGCGGCAAGTACCGCGGCACCAGTTCCTCCAGCCGATCGGGATATCGACCGTGTTCCAATTTGTACATGCGAAGGGCCAGGCGAAGACAAGTCGCCTGAATATGGAGGTCGCCCCATGCTCGGCTGAAAAAGGCGTCGTCCAGCGATCGCCGAATAGACACGGCGGCGTTCCATCCGACACCCCACCCCCGCAAGACCGGTTTCGATGACTCCAACCGCCTCCGAAACTGCCAGGGGAAGACGCCGCGCTCGTCATATTCCACCGCGGGGGGAAGATATTCGGCGAGGATGCGATCGAGCCGGGCTTGATGGAGCTGCCATTCGCCGGGAACCCAAGACACGGCGATGGGGAGGAACCACAGGTCGCCGGACCACCAGGCGAACCTCGGCCCTTCGCGTCCCATCCCGATCGGCGCGTCGCGCAGGAACGGACCCCGCCAATACGCTCCGAGCAGCAGCGTGCGGACTTCGAGCGGCACGCGCTCCCTCGCGACGACGTCCTGGATATCCTGCAACATCTCGCGGAGGGATTGCGGCGTTTGCCCCTCCGCGCGGCTCCATTCCCACGCGGCGTCGGCCCAGCGGCTCCATTGGGCCAGGTCTCGGCCGGAGACGAAGAAATTTCCAAACGCGGCGGGGTAGGTCCGTTCCGCACGGAATCGCAGGGCCGGCGCGGCGATCAGCAGGCTCCGCGACTCTTGGATCTTTCCCGCCCGGACCGCCGCCGGGGCTAGGTTCTCCAAGGCCGGAATCGTGATCATCTGCATTTCTAATCCGAATGTGCCCGCCTGAGAATCAACCTCGAGCCGCTCCCAAGGCGAGCCGCGCCGCAGCGCGTCCACGAGCGGATCGGCATAGGCCTGCTGGGAAAGCTCCGCCGAGAGCCGGAAGATATCCGCCGCCGACTCGGATTCCAAAAACCGCCGGACCGGATCTTCCCCCGATTCGTAAGACGGCGTTCGGCGCCGAACGGCCAGGTTGGATAGCGGTCCGGAAAATTTGACGCGGTGCGCCAGTTCCCGCGTCGCCGCAAAACCTTGAAGGCTCGCGGGCTGCGGCGGGATCCATTGCTCCAGGCTCCTCCCCGCCGCGGCTTCCATGCTCCGGAGCGACTCCACGTCCGTCCGCGGAAGAAAGATCACGCGGGTCCACGGCAGGATGAGGAACGTTATGACTAAGCCCCACAGGAGGGGCGAGGTAAGCCGATCCCGAAACGTGCCGGCGGCTCGCTCTTCCAGCCAACCGCGGAGGGACCGGCGGGATTGCCAAAAGAGCGCCGCAAGCAGAATCGCCCAGGTAATCGCGAAACTCACACCGGGGATGATCTCGTCCGGTCCCACGGGAAAGAGCACCGCGGGCATCGCGACGGGCAGCGTCAACCCCGCCGCCAGGATCAGGGCGTGGAGGATTTCGGGGGCGAACATGCCGGCCAACTGACCGGCCGCGTACAACACCGCGCCGCCGAGCAGGGAATAGAATAGCATCGCGGCGAGCGTGCCGTCTTGGTTGAGGTTCGTATCCGAAGTGACGGCTGACAGGCAAATCCAAGCCGCCAGCAGGATACTCCAGACCAAGCACCAGCGGATGCCCCAGCGCTGGCGCGCGAGCCAGATGCGGCCGGGCGAGATGGGACGGACCGCCAAGAACCGCCGCGTGCCGTGCCACCGATCCGGACCGAAGACGAAGACGCCCGTCACCGCAATCATGCCCAAGATGACGCAAACCCCCAGGGGTATGACGAATTCCCAAAAGGATCGCGCTGCGTGCGGGGGAAGGGTGACGGAGGCGACCGTCGCAAATCCGGCGACTACCGCGAGGAACACCGCCGACGCTGCCGCCCGCATCACCGGTACCAACGCCCCGGCCTGCCGCGCCTGCAACCACAGCAGTTGTTCATCGGCCGGCCGGTGCAAGTCGGGCTGGAAACCTGGGAGGAAGCCCCGCCGCGCGGCCGCGGCAAGCGATGGGCACACCTTGGCGAAGGCCTCGACCGCGTGCCGCAGCACGGACAATGCTCCCGACCTTGGGGCAACCGGCTCGGGACGCAACCATCCGCGGATCAAGCCCGCATCGACGAACAGGACCAAGGCGACCAGGGCCAGCCGATAGTGGGAAAGCTCGGCCGCCCGTTCCCAAGTGAAACGGTAATTGGGCGTGAGCCACGCCGTGAGGGACGTGTCGGAGAGGTAGGCGACGGCCGCCGCCAGAACCGCCGCCCAAATCACCCGGCGCATCTTCAGCGAGAAGAAGATCCCCCAGGCCAAGAAGGCGGCGCCGAGACCCAACCAATACACCGCGCCCATCAAATCCTCGTAGGGCAAGGGCGACGTGAAAAGCGAGGCACGGCCCCAAAGGATATCCAGGCCGGCGAGGAGGACCAGCGCGATCCCGCCGGCGGCAACGGCCCCCAACGCACCCGCGGCGAAAACGCCGGCAACCAACGGCCCCGGTCGGATCGGCAATCTCCGCAGCAAGGCGTCCGTGCCCAGCTCGCACTCCCCGGCGAACGAAACGGCGCCGAATGCCAGTGCGAACAGTCCCCCCGCCACGACCGCCAAGAAGGCGAATGCCGAGCCGCGAAAACTCGACAGCGATTCCGGTTCCGCTGCCGTCGCGACGAACAGGAAGAGCATCAATACGAGGATCGGTCCGGCAGCCAAGGAAAGAATCAGGGGCCGCGCCTGCCGCAGGTACCGCCACGCATGGGCCAAGGCCTCTTGCCGAAATCCGCCGTCCCGGCCCGTCATCGGTCGGTGTAGGGTCGTGCTCATTTCCGGGCCTCCTTCAACGACGGGGCTTCGCAATCCCTCTCCGGCCCCATGTACGCCGTGAAGATTTCTTCCAAGGAGCAGGCGTGCGATTCCACCTGCTCCAGGTTCAAGGCGGCCGCGAACCGTCGTTCCGGCGCATCCTCCCGCGATCGCACCAGCAGTTCGATTTGCCGCCCATCGCGATCCGCTCGCAACACGCCGTCCTCTGCGGCGAACCTGTCCAGGGCGCTCCCGGCGGCCCGGTCATCGGCGAACGTAAGAATCCAGTGCCGCGTTTCGCGTTTGAGGCGATCCAAGGGCTCGACGAGGATGATCCGGCCTTCCTTGAGAAAGGCCACGATGTCGGCCACGCGTTCCACCTCGTGCACCTGATGACTGGCCAGAAACACGGTTTTGCCGGCTGCCGCGCGATCGACCATGCTCTCCAGGAACTGCCGTCGAAACATCACATCCAGGCCGGAGGTGGGTTCGTCCAGAATCAGCAGCTCGGGATCATGCCCCAGGGCCAGCGACAGAACCACCCCCGCTCGCATCCCCTTGGACAGGTGCCGCAGCTTTTGATCGGGCCGCAGACCGAACTGAGCGGCGGCGCGGAGATATTCGGAGAAGTAGCCCGCCGGATGAAAGGCCGCGCAAAATCGCCCGATTTCCGCGACGGTCATCCAGTCGTACAGGACGGGCAGCTCGGGAACGTAACCGACTTTGCGGCGGACGGCGAGGTATTCGGTACGGCAATCGTGCCCGAGCACCTGCGCCCGACCGCGGTCGGGTTCGAGCAGCCCCATTAGAATGCGGATGAGCGTGGACTTGCCCGCCCCGTTGCGTCCTAACAAGGCCCAGACCACGCCCGGCGGAATCTCCAGCGAGACGCCGTCCAAGGCCGTCACTCGGCCGAACCGCTTCGCAAGCTCCTCGGTACGAATCACGGCGTTCATGATTGGGCCTCCTGACGGGAAAGGGTTTGGATGACGTCCTGCAAGATGCTTTGCAGTTGGCGGGCGGAGACCTTGGCGCGGAGGGCCTCGCCGACGACCTGGGCCAATCGCTCGCGAATCCAGCGGCTGCGTTGATCGCGGCACTTTTCCACGGCCTCGGCGGCGACGGTCAGGCCCAGCCCCCGCTGGGCGTCCAGAATGCCCAGGGTCTGCAACTCGCGATAAGCCCGAGCCACCGTGTTGGGATTGACCGCCAACTGCCGAGCCAGTTCGCGAACGGACGGGACCGTGTCGCCCGGCATCAGCCCACCTGCGGCCACGGCGAACTGAATCTGCCGCGCAATCTGCTCGTAGATGGGCACGGCGTCGTCGGGATGGATCTGAAGGAACATCCGTCCGTCTCCTGTATTAGTAGCCTAATACAGTATACACCTCCCGCCGGGCCGGTCAAGTTCTTTTTTCGCGCGATTTCGGAAGGGGATCCGCCGCGCGGCCCATCCCCCCGATTCGTAAGAAAGCGCGTCGGCCGGAGCCTTCCCCTTTGGGCTGACGCACGAGGCTCGCGTCACCGCCGGCTCCGCGCCGGCTCCGGATGCGCTCGGGCAATGCGGGAGTGCGAGCCGCCGGCGCCAGAGGGCGATGGGAACAAGGTCACGGTCGGGAGGGGCTGATCCGCACCTTGGCCAGATAGATGCTCGTCTTGCCCTCGTGCGACGAATAGTAGCTGACCCACAGCAGGCCCTCGTGCAGTACCAAGCCGGCATAGCTCGTGTCCCCGCCGGAGGGCAAAGTAAGCCATTCCGTGAGCGTGCCCGCTTCGGGATCGATCCGGCACAACGACGTCCGCGCCCGATCGCCGTACAGTCGCACGGCGGCGACCAACCGCCCGTCGGGCAGCACGATCATGTGGGGACCGCCGATTTGGGCGTTGAGTCGCTTCCAGGTCCACTCGGTGTAGGGCGGCCGGGAAACGCCCAGGTAGCCGTCCCTCGGCTCGCCGTCCTGCCGCAACAGGCAGTAGGCCGTATCGTCGGGCAGAAACACCAGCGACGTTTCGTTGGGATAGGTCCCCTCGACCGGGACCTCGGAAACGAGCGTTTGGAACGATTTGCCGTCGGAGCTTGCGTACAGTCGGATGCCCCGGTTGTCTTTCCCGCAACCGTAGCCGAATCCGTAGGCCTTGCCCTTGTGCCACGTGATGCGCCACAGCCAGAAGTCCGGGTCGGCGACCTCGTGCCGTGCGCTCCAGTTTCGCCCGTCCGCGGAGAACCAGACGAGCGATTGAATGCGATGCGTGGTGGGGGCGTGGAGCGTCTCGGCGCCGGCCAGCATCAATTGCCCGTCCGGCGTCACGCTGATCTTGGCGTCGCGAAGGTCCGAGTGGGGCGAGGTGATCAGCGCGGCCGACTCCCAGTGCTCGCCGTCCGATGAGGTGATGACCCGCAACGCCCCATCCGGCGAAACGTGCCCTTGCCCTTCGCGGAATACGCAGAACCACCGATCCTGGAAGCGGATCAGATCGGTGAAGGCATTATGCGGGGCCTGATCCCAGATCTTCTTTACCTCGACCAGTTCGATGCCTTCTTCGCCTCGCGCGAGGCCGGTCGTCGCGACCGCAAGCAGCAATAACGGCAAATACCTCATGGCTTCATCTCCCGCGGGCAAAAGCGTTCGGTTCCCCGGCCGGTGCGTCCGGTTCCCAGGTCAGCCCGATTTTGGAAGGTCATGGGATAGCTTGTCAAGGATTCAGCGAAAAAAGCGAGTCGTTCACGGCGATGCGGCATCGCGAGGAAGCCGGGATCGGCGGGGCGAGGGAGCGAGAGCGTCGGGCATCGGACCGTGGTGCAAAAACCGATGCCTGGAACGCCGGGCATAGGAAGGTCCACGCTCCGTCGCGACGGCCGGGCGGCGTGCTACAATGCAAACATGGGTCGCGGAACCGCCTCGGAAACGGACATTTCGGCGGCATGCGTCCCACCTGCGGCGCGATCCTCCCGCCGAACGGGGATGCTTTTAACTCGTGAACGGAGATGCCGGCCGGTCATGGGCAGCGTGAAACAACCCGATCCCGCCTTGCTCGTCGTGGCCGCTTTCAGCCGGTACGATGCCGCGCTCGACTGGGTGCGCCGGCGCCTGCAAGCGGAGTTCGGTCCCATCGCGCTGGAAAGCCCGATCTATCCTTTCGACCAGACGGAGTACTACGCTGCGTCGATGGGGACGGGCCTCAAGAAGGTCTTTTTCGCGGCGAAACCGATCGATCCGGGCGATCTGCCGGACATCAAGCTCCGTAGCAACGCGTGGGAGGAGGAGTACGCCGCGGCGGCCGGTGCGGCGGAACCGCGGCCGGTCAACATCGACCCCGGCTACGTCACGCCCGGCAAGTTGGTCCTGGCCTCGACGAAGGATTTCGTACACCGCGTGTATTTGTCGAAGGGGATATTCGCCGAGGTCACCTTGTTCTATCGACGGGGGGGTTGGGAGCCGCACACGTGGACGTTTCCCGACTATCGTGAGGCTCGTTACCACCCCTTTTTCGACCGCTGTCGCGAATACCTCCGCGGATTGAAGAAGACCGAGAACGGCTCATGATTCGGCTGATTCTAGGCGGCATGGCGGTGGCGGCGGCGATCAGTTGGGCCGGCGGTCTCGCGCTCCGCCGTTGGGCACCCCGGCTGGGGCTCCTCGATCGGCCTGGATACCGCAAGATCCACGCGCGACCGATGCCGACCTCGGGCGGGCTGGCGATTTGGGCGGGGATCGTCCTGCCGTTCCTGATCGGGACGTTGTTCACGGGAGCCGTCTTGGGCGTAGGTCCGGCCGGGACGATCTTCGGCCAGACTATCCGAGAGGTACTGCCTGCCCTGCTCCCCTCGGACGCGATCACGCACCTGCCGGGGATTTGGCACCAGGCAGGCCGGTTGTGGACGATCCTGGGAATCGGCACCGTCTTGATGTTGCTGGGGTTGGCCGACGACGTTTGGAAGCTCGATTGGCGTTTCCGCTTGGCGGTGGAGTTCGCGGCGGCGGTGCTGACCGTGGCCTGCGGGTTTCGCGTCACGATGTTTCTCGACCTTCCTTGGTTGGCGGCGGCGGTCAGCATCTTTTGGATCGTGGTGATGATCAACGCCTTCAATATGCTGGATAACATGGACGGCTTGTCGGCGGGCATTGCCGCCATCGCCTCCCTCATCTTGGCCGTGGTCATGCTCTCCACCCCGAAGACCGTGGGCGGCGAACCGCAGCTCTTCGTGGCCGGGTTTTTCCTCGTCCTGACGGGGGCGATCGCGGGGTTTCTGTGGCACAACCGCCCGCCCGCCCGATTGTTCATGGGCGATTGCGGCAGCTACTGGATCGGCTATTTGCTGGCCGTCATGTCGATGACCGCCACGTTCGCCGGTTCGAACGAGCCGCGTCACGCAATCTTGGCTCCGCTCTGCGCCCTGGCCGTTCCCCTCTACGATTTCACGACGGTGGTGCTGATTCGCCTGCGAGCCGGGCGGAGTCCCTTCGTGGGCGACAAGAACCACTTTTCCCACCGGCTGGTGGAGTTGGGCATGACGCCGCCTCAGGCCGTGCTGACGATCTATTTGGCGACCGCGGCATGCGGCTTGGGGGCGCTCCTGCTGCATCAGGTGAACGCCTTCGGAGCCGGGGTGATCCTGCTTTTGGTCTTTTGCATGCTCTGCTTGATCGCCATTTTGGAGGCGACCGGCCGAAGGCAATTGCGGCGGGGATGCAACGGCCGGGTAGAGTCGCCCGCAACGGGCTGCAACGACGCCGCGCCGGAAATCGTGCCCGACGTTCCGCGTGCGGAGTCGCCGGGCAAGGAATAACGTTCGCAAGGCTCTTGATCGTCGGATGGCAAGCAACCATGCCGCGACCTCGAACAGAACGACGCTCGCGAGTCTCGCCCGTCGCCGGCGGCGCGCCGGGCGCCGCTGCGCCATCGTCACGGGCGGTTGAGAAAGGCCCGGCGGAGCCGTCGCAACCGTGGTTCTTAGCCGCGGCGACGGCCCTCTTGGCCGCCCGGCCCCTCTTCCCCAGCGAAGGAGCCGACCGCGGTGACGGCCTGCCGGTCGTCATGCTATGGCTGGCCTTGGCCGTGATGTGGTGCCTGTTTCAGGTCGGCCGGACGCGGATCCGCTATCGCTTCGGACTACCCGACGCCGCCGTGGTGATTTTGACGGCCGCTTACGCCGCCTCGGCCTTGGTCGCCGTTTTCCAGGGCACGGCGCGCCCCGCCGTCAACATGCTATGGGAGGCCGTGGGATTCGCCTTGGTGTTCCTGTTCCTGCGGCAGTTCGAGTGGCCGACCCGGCGAGTCCGCGCGGTGCTTTCCGTGATGGTTGCGACGGCGGTCGGTTTGTCGGCCTACGGTCTATATCAATACGGCGTGGAAATGCCCGCCGTCCGCGCGGCCTACCGCAGCGATCCCGCCCGGTACTTGGAATTGGCCGGGCTGGGGGAATACGTGAATCAACCCGAGGCCTTGCGGTTATTCGAAAACCGCTTTTTCAGCGTGGAGCCGCTCGCCACATTCGCCCTGACGAACTCGCTGGCGGGATTTTTGCTGCCCTGGGGGATCGTGCTCGCGGCGGCCGCCGGCTACACCGCGGTCGGGGCTTGGCACGCCGCGAAGCGAGCGCTGCGACGTTTTCGCGCCTCCGGCCGGAACGAAGCGCCGGCGGCAGAACCGCCAGGCGAAGGCGCCGCCATCCTCCGCGCTTTGGTGCTCTTGGCGGCGACTTCCGCATTGGGGCTTTGCCTGATTCTCACCAAGAGTCGGGCGGGATATCTGGCCGCCTTGCTGGGGGTGATCGGCCTGGCGTGGTCCCACCGCGAGGTCTTGGGCCGCCGAATTTACTTGGTCTTCCTTGCCGCCGCGGCCGCCCTCGCGCTGCTGGCCGGGACGGCGTTGGCCTTGGGCGGTCTCGATCCGCTGGTCCTGTACGAGGCGGGCAAGTCCCTGCTTTTTCGCGGGCAATACTGGCAGGCTACGTGGGGTATGATTCGATCGCAACCGTGGCTAGGGTGCGGGCCGGGAAACTTCCGCTTCGTTTACGCCCGATTCAAACTCCCCGACGCCGTGGAGGACATCAGCGACCCACACAATTTCTTACTCGAAGTTTGGGCCTCGGCGGGCATTTTCGCCCTGGCGGCCCTGCTCGTGCTGTTGGCAATCTTCTTTTTCCGGATTCGGCGCTGCGGGAAGGTTTCCCGCACCACGCCGTCCGATGACACCACGCCGTCCGATGAATTGGGTATTCCCAAGCCCGCCGCGCCGCTCGTGGCGGAGTCCGGCGAAGGCCGACGGCTGACGGCGGCCTTGATCGTTGCCTGGCCGCTGGGATTCGCCCTGAGCCTGCTCAGTAGCGCCCCTCAGACGTTTTCCTCACTGATGGTGGGTCTCCCCGCGGCGCTGATCACGTTTTGGGCGTTGGGAACTTGGCGTCGTGCCCCGGCCCGGGCCGACGGGGCGACGCCTGCCGGTGAAGCCGGGCTTTGCGGCTTGGCGGCGGCGGTGCTCTTGATCCATTGGTCGGCCTCCGGCGGCTGGAGCTTCGCCGCGGTCTCGCAATCGTTTTGGCTGTTGGCAGCCGCCGGGCTGTCCTGGTTGGAGGACGCGCCGCGATCGTCCTCCGCTTCGTCTTCCGCGCGAATCGCGCCGGATTTTCACGACGTCCCCGGTTCGGTTGCCTACGGGACGGCCGCCGGCCTAGCCTTATTAACAATCCTCTGCTACTCCACGGCCTACGCGCCGGTTCTCCGCTGCCGGGCGTTGATGGAGCAGGTACCCCGGTCCGACTTCGATCCCCTCCCCGCGTTGACCGCCTTGGACGCGGCAAGCCGGGCCGATCCCTTGGCCGTGGAGCCGCTCTTGCGTCGGCTGGCCGTGCTCAGCGCGGCCTTGGCGGATCGCGGCGAAGCCTCACCCCCGGGCTTGGTGCGTCAAGCCTTCGATCGCGCGAGTCTGCGGCACGATCTGGACCGCACCGCGGCGCGGCTCCGCGAACTGTCGCCGAATTCCGACTCGGCGGCCTTCAGCATCGCGCTGGCCTACTTGCAGGCGGCGGAGGGGAGCGACGATCCCGAGGCCCTTCGCAAGGCCGAGGCGGCGGTTCGCCGAGCGATGGAACTCCAGCCCGGCCAAGTGCTCTATCGCGCCAGACTGGCCGACGTCTTGCAGCGGCAAGGCAAATCCGCCGAGGCGGAGCGCGAGGCCGAGATGGCCTTGCGGCAAGATGACGCCATCGCCAACCCCGAGCGCAAGCTCCCCGCGGAGTGGCGGGGCAAAATGGAAATCCTGTCGGGCCGACCGGCCGCGCCGTGAGGAATCGGGCTTGCCGCCCCCATTCGGGCGGTCGGCGTTCCCTTTTCACGGTCCTTCGTATCACTTCACGGTTCTCTGTACTAAGGAATTCGGAAAGCCCCATCATGAGCGACGTTTGCACCCGCTACTATGCCGCCATGTGTCAGACGGACCTGCCGAACCCCGCGGATCGGGCCGGGATTCACCGCAACGTGGGAAGGATGCTGGAAATGGCCCATTTCGCCGCCAAGGCGTACGAGCCGTTCCACGATGTGCGGTTGATCGTTTTTCCCGAGTTCTCGCTTGCGGCGCCGCTCTACGACAGCGTGGAGGAACTGCACGACAAGCTGGCCGTGCCGGTACCCAACGACTTCACGGATCGGTTCCACAAGACGGCGCGGGAGCTGGGTGTGTTCATCCAAGCGGGGAGTTTTTTGGAACGGGATGACCGTTATCCCGGCCACGTGTTCAATACCTCGTGTTTGATCGGCCCCGACGGCATCCTGCTCAAGTACCGCAAGGTACACCCCTGGATTCCCTGGGAATTGCACACCAGCCCGCACGATCTGCCGCAATACGACGCGCCCCTGTTCCCGACCGTGGAAACGGAGATCGGGCGGCTGGGGGCGGCGATCTGCTACGACTGGCTCTTTCCCGAGGTCCTGCGGCAGTTGGCGTTGGCCGGCGCGGAAGTGCTGGTTCGCGTCTCGGCCTACATGGACCCTTGGGGGACCGCTTCGCCGCTGGATTGGTGGACGATCATCAACCGAGCGCGGGCGATCGAGAACGTGGCCTACGTGGCGGCCTGCAATCAGGGGGCGGCCTTGCGCCGCTACGCTCCCTTCAGTTGGCCGAGCGGAAGCATGATCGTGGACTACGACGGGCGGATTCTGGCTCAGGCCGAACCCGGCGGGGGGGAACGGATCGTGGTCGGACCGATCGACTTGGCGGCATTACGGGCGGAACGCCGACGACGTCGCGGCCACCTGATGCCGGCCCACCTCCGCACGGAGGCCTATCCCGCCTACTCCCAGGCCGTCTATCCGGCCGGAACCTTGCGCTCACCCCCGCGGCAACAAGACGTCGAACAGGCGATCCAACAGGGCCGACAGCGGTGGAACGACCTGTGCCGCGGAGCCGACCCGCCGGCGTAGGCCGGCCGAGAAATCGCGATGAAACGCGACGGCGAGAACCCGGTGATCGAAGGTCCACGGGAGCCCCCGGCGCACGCCGGTGATGACGCACTGCGACAACGTCGCCGAAGCGACACAGCGTTTTGCGCGGCACTTCCGCCTCGGGCTGACGGCCCCGGCTCGGGCTACGTCGTACCCGGCGTCGCCAGTGGGCAGCACCCCTTCCATTAACCCAGGGGACGCCTCGGATCATTTGTCCCAAGTCCAAAATACGCCATAATACAATAGCGGCATGGCAGGCGAGAGCCGGCGTCTCCTGCGTCGTCGCGTGCCGTCGCCCAAGTACCGATCCGCGGCTTGCGGGCGAGGCGGTTGCGTTCCATGCCTGCCGGGAAATCACTCGGTCATGCCGGTCTTTATAGTAGGGATTTCAAGCAATATCCGATTGGAAAGCACGCATGCGGCTCGATTTCTCATCCAACGATGACGCCCCCTCCCCGCCGCCGAAAGGAGGCGACGAACAACGAAAAGGGAAGGAGCCTCCGCGGCCGATCCGCGGCCCCGCCGTCCTGTGGTATCTCTTAGTCGGCCTGCTGATCAGCCTGCTCCTCGCGGGAATGCTCCGCATTCCGCCGGCCGAGGACATCCCTTACAGCGAATTCGTTCGGCTGGTCGAGCAAGGGCCGTTCGAGACGAATCCCCAGGCCCATATCATCGTCTCCAAAAAGTCCGGCAACGAAACGCTCCAGGTCCGCTACTCGAATCCGCGGGACTTGGTCGTGGAGCCGTACCAGGTCACCGGCACGATCAGTTATGAAGTAATCGAGCCGGCCGACAAGAAGACCAAGCCCGAGGATCGCAAGTTTCGCACCTCGCGTTTGGGCATGGGCACGGACGACAACGCCTTGATCCAGCTCCTGTTGAGCAAGGGCTTCCGCGATGTTCGCGGGGGCGAACCGCCGACGTTTTGGGAGCAGTACGGCCCGCACTTCGTCTTGCTGCTGGTGTTCGTGCTGGTAATGCTGTTCTTGCTGCGGCGGATGGGCGGGCCCGGTTCGGCCATGGCCTTCGGGCGAAGCCGCCATAAGATGTACGCGCAGGAAGACATCGGCGTCACCTTCGACGATGTGGCGGGGGTGGACGAGGCGGTCGAGGAGCTCCGCGAGGTGGTGGAGTTCCTGAAGAACCCGCAGAAATTCCGAGCCTTAGGCGGCCGCATCCCCAAGGGAATGTTGTTGGTAGGCCCGCCCGGCACCGGCAAGACGCTGTTGGCCAAGGCGATCGCGGGCGAAGCCGGCGTGCCCTTTTTCAGCCTTTCCGGGTCGGATTTCGTCGAGATGTTCGTAGGCGTGGGCGCCGCCCGAGTCCGCGACATGTTCCAGCAGGCGCAGGCCCGCGCGCCCTGCATCGTGTTCATCGACGAGCTGGACGCCCTGGGCAAGACGCGGGGGACCAGCATCGTGGGCAGCCACGACGAACGGGAACAAACACTCAACGCCTTGTTGGTGGAGATGGACGGCTTCAGCCCCAACAGCGGCGTGATCGTTTTGGCGGCCACGAACCGGCCCGAGACCCTCGACCCCGCCCTGCTGCGGCCCGGCCGATTCGATCGCCACGTCCTGGTCGATCGCCCCGATTTGCGCGGCCGCGAGGCGATTTTGAAGGTGCATTCCAAGAACGTCAAACTGGCTCCCGACGTGGATATCTCGGATATCGCGGCCATCACGCCGGGTTTCGTCGGGGCCGATTTGGCCAATCTGGTCAACGAGGCGGCGCTCCTGGCCGCCCGCAAGAATCGCGACTCGGTGACCATGGAAGAGTTCACGGAGGCGGTGGAGCGGGTGACCGCGGGGCTGGAAAAACGCCGCCGGCTGATGAACGAGGAGGAAAAGCGGCGGGTGGCCTATCACGAGAGCGGGCACGCCTTGGTGGCCTACTCGCTGCCCAACACCGATCCCGTTCATAAAGTCTCCATCATTCCCCGCGGCATCGCCGCCCTGGGCTACGTCCTCCAGCGGCCGGAGGGAGATCGCTACATCCTCACCCAGAGCGAGCTGGAGAGCCGCATCCAAGTGGCGCTGGCCGGCTCCGTGGCCGAGGAATTGATCTTCCAGGACCTTTCGACGGGCGCCCAGAACGATCTCCAACGCGCGACCGATTTGGCGCGGAGCATGGTCGTGGATTACGGCATGAGCCGGCTGGGGCGGATCGCCCTCCGCGAAGATGCCCCCGCCGGTTACCTGGGCGGCCTGGACTGGAATCGGGCCAATCGCTGGTATAGCGAGGCGACGGCCAAGGAGGTGGACGCCGAAATCCGGCGAATTCTGTCCGATTTGCTGGAAAAAGTCCGCGACATCATGCAGACTCGGCGGCAGGCTTTGGTCGCCTTGGCCGAACGCCTGATGGAAAAAGAGGTCATCGACGCGCAAGAGCTGAGGGAGGTCATCGAGGCCAACGTGCCGGGTCCGGTGGTGGTGCCGGGCACGCTGGATGCCGTGGGGCGCAAGTCGCCCGGCCCTGCCGCCGATCGCTTCAGCCGCCCGCCCGACGAAACGGCTAAACCCGCCGATGACGCCGCCGCCGGCGAATGAGTCGGGGGCTGCTCACCTTTGTGGCAATCCGCACATCGAACCCGCCGCCTTGCGCCGACGCCTCACTTTGAGGCGCCTCACTTCGACGCGTACACCGGCGGGTTACGCCGGCCGCTCGTAGAGCATCGCGCAAGCCGCCGGCGGCGAGGACGTGGTTGACGGTGCCGCGCCCTCGCCTTTAGAATTCGAAAAATGTTCTGATTTGTCAGATGATATTGCTCTACGCGAGCGTGCCGCACGAGCGGAATCTGCCGGTGGGCCGGTCCTAGCAAGATTTGGTAACGGGTGGTGCCGGGACATCCGACGGGGTTATTGAGGTCCGTGCGCGCCTGAATGGGCTTCCAAAAGCCAATCCGTTCTAAGAACGGTCGCTTAACGGAACGGAAGGGGCACGGGCAGGGCGGACGGCAGAACCGAAACGGCGTCCCGTATCGAGATGCGGCTTCCGGAAACCTGAGTGATACCGAACTCGGTAGGAAATCGAGAACATCATGGCCTTCGACATCTCGATCGTGCCCATCACCCTGTTCATCCTCGTGCTGGCGGCGGTGGGAATAACGCTGATCGTGGTGGGTACCTTGGCGGGGCCGCGCCGGCCGAACCCCGTCAAGGCCATGCCCTACGAAAGCGGCGTGGACCCGTTCCACGACGCCCGGCGGCGATTGAACATCCGCTATCACCTCTTGGCGGTGGCGTTCCTGGTGTTCGACGTGGAGCTTCTGTTCCTGTACCCGTGGGCCGTCTCCCTCCGCCAAACACCGAACGCAGCGGCCCGGTCGGCGGTTGACGAGCCGTCGGCGAGCGGCGCTTCGCCCACCGCGGCGTCGCGATCGGGCGCCATGGATTCGGCCGCGTCCTACGCCTCACAAATCAAGGCGGCGGCTTCCGCGCCAAGCGCGGCAACCGCTGCGGACGCACTGTCCGGCACGGGGCGATCGCTGATTTTTTGGGGGGGCGTGCTGTTTCTGGCGATTTTGACGCTGGGCTTCGTATACGATTGGAGAAAAGGCGTATTTCGCCATTGAGTCGGGGGGACGACCTCATCCCGGATTCCGCTCGCGGAGATGCCGGGGAGCTTTCCCCCGAAGATGGAAAAGCAGCCAGGACAGCGATGGGACAACCGCAATGACCCCGGTCGATCTCCCCGATAACGTCGTCATCACCAAGCTCGACGCCTTGGTCAATTGGTGCCGCAAGTACAGCCTTTGGCCCATGCCCTTCGCCACGGCTTGCTGCGGCATCGAACTGATGGCGACCGGCGCCAGCCGGCACGACCTGGCCCGGTTCGGAGCGGAGGTCTTCCGCTTCAGTCCGCGGCAGTGCGACCTGATGATCGTGGCGGGCCGCGTGGTCATGAAGATGATGCCGGTGCTCCAGCGGATTTGGCTGCAAATGCACGAGCCGAAATGGTGTATTTCCATGGGTGCCTGCGCCTCCACCGGCGGCGTCTTCGACACCTATGCCGTGGTGCAGGGGATCGACCGCTTCATTCCCGTGGACATGTACGTGCCGGGATGCCCGCCGCGGCCCGAACAGTTGATCCAGTCCATCATCGACCTGCAAGAAAAGATCCAAAAGGCCGGCACGGCCTGGGGCAAGGAGCTGCACGACCCGCGGCGGAGCCGACCTCCGCGGCTGCTCTTGGCGGACCCCAACCGCCCCGTCCTGCCGGTGTCGGCCGGTCTGTTGCCGCTGGGAGAGCCGGCGGAGGCCGCACGGCCGACCTTTCCCGCCCCGCCCGCAGCGGAAGAGCCGCGGCGATTGGGCGTTGATACCACCGAAACGTAAGCCCGACGAAGTCCCCCATGACCGAAGAAGCCACGTTGCAACGCATCCGAGAGCGATTTCCCGACGCCGAGATCAGCGAATTCCGCGGTCAGCACCGGGTCCGCATCCCTGCGTCCGCGGTGCACGATCTCCTGGAGTTTTTGAAGGACGAGATCGGCCTCACGCTGCTGGTGGATATTACGTGCGTGGACTATCTCTATTACTCGGGCGCCAAGGATCGCTTCGGCTTGGTCTATTTATTGGCGAATCCCGAGACCAACGAGCGGATTACGGTGCGAACCTTCGTCAACGATCCCGACCCCGTCGTTCCGACCGCGACCGACCTTTGGGCGGGCGCCGACTGGCTGGAGCGCGAGGTCTGGGATATGTTCGGCATCCGGTTCGCCGGGCACCCCGACCTGCGGAGGATCCTGCTCCCGGAGACCTTCGAAGCCCATCCTTTGCGCAAGGACTATCCGCTGCAAGGGCTGGGAGAACGCCACAATCTGCCGATCGTGACCCGCGACATGGGTTAAGGCCTCACACCGCGCACGGGGACCTGATCCGATGACGAGGGTCCTGCTCCGCGGACATCGGGAGCACGGAGGAACGCTCCGCCGCGCCGCCTGCACGAGGCGACGGCGAGCATCGATAACGAAAGACGGTAGTTGAATTCTCAAGCGACGGTAGGCCATGCCGCTCTATCAAAGTACGACCGCCGGTAATCTGGCGCATGATGAGCCGCGGGAATATCTGTGGACCATGAACTTCGGTCCTCAGCACCCGGCCACGCACACCACGCTCCGCTTGATCCTCAAGCTGGACGGCGAGCGGGTGGTGGATGCCATGCCGGATATCGGCTATTTGCATTCCGGCTTCGAAAAACTGGGCGAGTATCTCGACTATAACCAATACGTCACCGTCACCGACCGGATGAATTACATTTCGCCCATGGCCAACAACGTGGCCTGGCACATGGCGGTGGAGAAGTTGATGGGGATCGAGGTGCCGCCGCGGTGCCGCTATCTCCGCGTGATCATTGCCGAACTCGCCAGGATCGCCGATCATTTGGTCTGCAACGGCGCCGTGGGATTGGACACCGGAGCGTTCACGTATTTTTTGTACGCCTTCAATCCCCGCGAATTGATCTACGACATTTTCGAGGCCCTGTGCGGGGCGCGATTCACCAACAGCTATACTCGCGTGGGCGGGCTGATGTACGATGCCACGCCCAAGGCCCTGGAGTTGATCCGCGAGTTTCTGCGGCGGATGCCCCGGGCCTTGGACGACATGGAGCGGCTGCTCAACCGCAACCGCATTTTCATCGACCGGACCAAGGGGGTGGGGGTTTTGACCAAGGAGGAGGCGATCAACCGCGGCGTCACGGGACCGATCGCCCGGGCCAGCGGCGTAACCCGAGACCTCCGCAAGGACGAGCCGTATCTGGCGTATCCGGACTTCGACTTTCGGGTCTGCTGCATGACGGCGGGCGACTGCTACGCGCGGTATTTGGTCCGCATGGCGGAGATGCGCGAAAGCCTGAAAATTATCGAGCAGGCGGTGGAGAACCTGCCGTCCGGGCCGGTCAATGTGGCTCCCGCCGGCCGCGCCGCCTTGCCCGACAAGTGGCAGGTGCACTCCACGATCGAGGGCCTGATTACGCATTTCGAATTGATCATGACGAATCGGGGTTTCGAGGTCCCCTGCGAAGAGGTGTATTGCGCCACGGAATCGCCGAACGGCGAGCTGGGTTTTTATATCGTGGGCGACGGTTCGCACTTCGCGTATCGAGCGCG
The DNA here is from genome assembly GCF_055386265.1 of Thermogutta hypogea. Classification (NCBI taxonomy): domain Bacteria; kingdom Pseudomonadati; phylum Planctomycetota; class Planctomycetia; order Pirellulales; family Thermoguttaceae; genus Thermogutta; species Thermogutta hypogea. Next base: position 4,218,539 of record NZ_AP042425.1, on the reverse strand, counting down.
GTGCCGTCCGCCCTCCTTCCTCCACTTGGCGTTGTTCCCGCACCTGATTCGCGGGCATAATTTGAGCGACGTGGTGGCGGTTTTGGGAAGCCTGAACATCATCGCCGCGGAATTGGATCGGTGAAGCGGGCCGCGCGGTCGAGTCCCCGCGACCGGATTCCGCGAAAGGTCGGCGGCGGGCGACGATGAGCGCCGGGCGCCGGCGAGCGCTGCGAGAGGATGCGAGAGGATATGAGTATCGGTACGTCCATGGAAGAGAGCAACTGCGAACAACCCATCACGTCCGAGATGGAAGAGGCCGTGCGGCGGCTCTTTCCGCGGTATCCCACGCGGCGGGCCGTGGTCTTGCCCGCTCTGCACATCATCCAGGAGCGATTGGGATGCGTGCCGCCCGCTGCCGTTCGTCAATTGTCGCGCATCTTGGAGGTGCCCGCCCCCGAAATCCAGGACACGCTCTCCTTCTACGGTTTCTTCAAGCAGGACGGCCGGCTGGGACGGTTTCGCATCTGGGCGTGCCGATCCCTCAGTTGTGCCATCTGCGGCGGGGAGGACTTGCTGGGATACTTGGAAGAGAGGTTGGGCGTCCATCCCGGCCAAACCACGCCCGACGGCTTGTTCACGCTGGAACACGCGGAGTGCCTCGGGGCGTGCGATTTCGCCCCGGCCGTCTTGGTCAACGAGGAACTGTACGGAAACATGAATCGCGAAAAACTGGATCGCCTGATCGACTCCTTAAAAGACCGCGAGATTCGGTAGCAAGAGATGCCGTTCCACAGCAAACGGATCAATCTCAGCGAGACCGACTCGCGGCCGGAAAAGGCGATTCTCCACGACTCATGCGATTAGGGTAACTGCAAAGTAACTACAAAACGGCAGCGTAACTGCACAGTAACGACAAAACGGCTTCGATACGGACCATAGTCTGTTGGGGGTGAGTGCAACGCTCGATACCCTCTACGGAATGACCGGCGCGATAGACGAACCGATCCTGACATATAACAGCGACCAATTCTTAACAGCGACCAATTTTTTTGCCGATGACGTCGGCGATTCCGAAGAGGGCGAACATTTTCAAGGCGCGGCTTTCACGGTTTACAAGGAGGGCGGGATCGGGTCGAAACCGGCATGGTTCGGCCGGGAAACGGCGGTTCTTTTCGCACTAGAGAGCACGGCGTCGCCCGTGACGTAGCGAGAAACGAGTTTGGCGCCCGGTCGAGAATGAGAGCGAACCGGCCGGGAAGTACGACGAAAGGGAGCGGTTCCGTGGACGATTATGAGCCGGTATTGCTGGCCGGCGTGGGCGTGGAAAATAGTCACACTCGGGCTGTGTACGAGGCCCGGGGCGGCTATGCGACGCTCCGCCGCGTGCTCCGCGAATGCACCCCGGCGCAGGTGGTGGAGGCGGTTCGGGCATCCGGTCTTCGAGGGCGGGGAGGAGCAGGGTTTCCCACCGGCTTGAAGTGGTCCTTCCTGCCCGCTAACCACCCGGGTCCCGTTTACATGTGCGTCAACGCCGACGAGAGCGAGCCGGGCACCTTCTGCAATCGCGTGCTCATGGAGCATGATCCCCACCAGGTGCTGGAAGGGACGATTCTCAGTTGCTACGCCACCCGCGCTTCCACCGCGTACATCTACCTCCGCTACGAATACCCGCTCTCGTTGCGCCGTTTGCAGCAGGCCGTGGATGAGTGCTACGAGGCCGGGTATCTGGGGAAGAATATCCTCGGCTCGGACTTCTGCCTGGACATTTACATCCATCGCGGAGCGGCGGCCTACATTTGCGGCGAGGAGACGGGCCTGATCGAGAGCCTGGAGGGGAAGCGGGCATGGCCGCGAATCAAGCCCCCGTTTCCCGCCGTCGAGGGCCTGTTTCGCAAGCCCACCGTCGTCAACAACGTGGAGACGCTGGCCTGCGTACGGCACATTCTGGAGCGCGGGCCGGAGTGGTTCCGCTCGCTGGGCACGCCCCCCGACCCGAACCAGTCCCAGGATCCCGGAAGTTTCGGCCCCAAACTATACTGCGTCAGCGGGCACGTGCAGCGGCCCGGTTGCTATGAAGGCCCCTTGGGCGTCCCGTGCCGCGTCATCATCGACGATTGGGCGGGCGGCGTCCGGAACGGACGCAAGGTCAAGGCCGTCGTACCCGGCGGCCTCAGCACCGGACTGCTCACCGCCGACGAGCTGGACGTCCCCATGGATTTCACCGGCCCGGTCAAGGCCGGTTGCTTGGGACTGGGCACGGCCGGACTGATCGTGATGGACGACACCTGCTCCCTCATCGACTTCTTGTATAACAGTTGCCGGTTCTTCGCCCATGAGAGCTGCGGGCAGTGCACGCCCTGCCGCGAGGGTACGTCGTGGTCGCTCCGCATCATGGAGCGGATCAAGGCCGGCGGAGGACGACTCAAGGACCTGGACCTGTTGTTGGAAATCGCGGACGGCATGGGGATCATCCCGGGCACGACGATCTGCGGACTGGCGGACGGCGCGGCTTGGCCCATCAAGAACGCCATCCGCAAGTTTCGCCCGGAATTCGAGGAATACATCCGCCGCACCAATCCCCGCGGTTACCTGGCGACGCATCCCGTGCCGGCCGGGTACGGTCCCGTGATGCCGCGGCTGGAGAATACGCAATCGCAAAGCGGGGCGAGCGACGGCCGCAACTTGCCCGCGGAGGCGGCCGGCTCCGCGCCTTGGCGGAAAACGCTGCCCCTCGCCTAGCGCCCGACGGTACGGATCGAGATCGGCAAAGACATGCCCAAAGCCTACATCGACGGTAATGAGATCGAATTGAATCCCGGCGAACGCCTGAACGGCATTCAAGCCGCCGCTCGGGCCGGCATCGAGATTCCCCACTACTGCTGGCACCCGGGCCTGTCCGTCGTGGGCAGTTGCCGGATGTGCCTGGTGGAGACCGGCACGAGGGACGCCGAGTCCGGCCGGGTCATCATGCTGCCCAAGCTCATGCCGGCCTGCAATACCCCCGTCAAGGACGGCACGGTCTTGGTGACGAACAGCGAGAAGGTCGCCCGGGCGAGGGCCATGGTCGAGGAAGACCTCCTGTTGCGGCATCCCATCGACTGCTCCATCTGCGACAAGGCCGGCGAGTGCTATTTGCAAGATTATCACTTCCAGTACGGACAGGGGGAACGACGGGCCGAGATTCGCCCGTTCACCAGCCGCAAACGCGATCTGGGGGATGTGACGCTGTTCGTCGATCGTTGCGTGATGTGCAGCCGCTGCGTGCGGTTCACGCGCGAGATTTCCGGCACCAGCGAGCTGCTGGTGATCCATCGCGGGGCGAGAGAAGAGATCGACGTTCTACCCGAACAGCCGCTGAATAACCCGCTTTCCGGCAACGTCGTCGATTTGTGCCCCGTCGGCGCCCTGGCGGACAAGGACTTTCTGTACAAGCAGCGGGTTTGGTACCTCCGCCGCAGCGCGGGAGTCTGCACCCTTTGCGCCACCGGTTGCTCCATTTGGGTGGAACAGAATCAAGACCGCGTGTACCGCATCAAGCCGCGGGAAAACCCGGCGGTGAACCAATGGTGGATTTGCAACGCGGGACGCTACGCTTATCCTCGGGTTCACGACCCCAAGCGGCTGCGCGGGGTCGTGCGGCGGAAAGGCGACTCCCAAGTGCCGCTCGACTGGAACGTCTTTCTGCGGGATATTCCCGAGCAGTTGCGGGCGGCGAGAAAACTCGCCCTGGTTCTGTCGCCGTTCCTGACCGTGGAGGAGGCCTACTTGGCCTGTCAGTGGATTCGCGGGCTGGACGCCGCGGCGGAGATTGTGGTCGGACCGATCCCCCGTGAAGGCGACGACCAACGTTTTGCGGGAGGCTTCGTGATCTCGGCCGAAAAATGCCCCAATCGTTTGGGCGTGGAGGAGATCGCCTCCCACTTCCGGCCGAACGGGCCGAGTTATGCGCAGTGGCTGGAAGCGGCGGGCAAGGGGGAATTCGACGGGATTTGGGTCGCGGGGGGATACGTCCGGCCGTGGATCGACGAGCCCGCCGCCGCCTGCATGCGGCGCGCCCGACTGCTGGTCGTGCAGGACCTATTCCCCTCTCCGTTGAGCGACGCGGCGGACTACGTACTGGCGGCCGCGGCCTTCGCCGAGACGGAGGGTTCCTACGTCAACGCCCGACACCGGTTGCAGACCGCGCGCCGGGCGGTGCGGCCGCCGTTGGGCAATCGCCCCTGCGGGCCGTTGTTCTGGGAATTGTTGGGACGAACCGGGCTCTACGATCCGCGACGTGTGCTCAGCGACATCGCGGCCGAGATTACCTATTTCAGCGCCGCCTCGGGCGAGATTCCCGACGTCGGGATCGACCTGCGCGTCGATCGATTGGCCGAGGTCGCGCCGCGGCAGGGCACCGCTTGAAGGAGATCACCGCAGTATGATCGTGTTCTTCGTCACGGTCCTGGTCAAGGTCTTCATCATCATCGGCGCCTTGATGACGGCGGCCGCGTACCTCGTCTTGGTCGAGCGCTGGGTGGCCGCCTGGGTGCAGGATCGCTTGGGTCCCAATCGGGCGGGCATTCCGCTCACCAACATCCGGCTGTGGGGACTGGGCCAGCCCATCGCCGACGGATTGAAGTTCATCTTCAAGGAGGAGTTCGTCCCCGGCCACGTGGACAAGATTCTGTACACCCTCGCCCCCATCGCGACCTTGACGGCGGCGATCCTGATCTACGCCGTCTTCCCCTTCGGCTCGCTGCAATGGGCGAGCGACCGGCCGCCGATTCCGCTGGGATTGTTGCCGGGCTTCGATGCCGGGCTGCTGTTCATCTTCGCCGTCAACGGCGTGGCCGTGTACGGCATTATTTTGGGCGGTTGGGCCGCCAACAATAAATACAGCCTGTTCGGCGCGCTCCGCGGGGCCGCCCAATTGATCGCCTACGAAATCCCCTTCAGCCTGGCGGTTCTGACGCTGGTCTTGGCGGTGGGTTCGTTGCGGGTCGAGGATGTCGTCGCGCAGCAGGCCCACAGCGGCGTGTGGAACGTCTTCCTGCATCCCCTGGCTTTCATCGTCTTCTTCGTCGCCGCCACGGCCGAGGCCGGACGCTTGCCCTTCGACCTCCCCGAGACCGAGCAAGAGCTGGTGGGCGGATACCACACGGAATACTCGGGCATGCGGCTGATGATGTATTTGGTGTCCGAGTTTCTGCACATGGTTACGGCCTCCTTCCTGATCGTCATCCTCTTTTTGGGCGGCTGGCATTTTTGGGGTTTGACGGGCGCGGAAGAGGCGGCTCCCTGGCCCATCGCCGTCCTTCGCGTCGCCGTTCTCTTGGCCAAGGTCCTGGCGGTCGTGTTCTTTTTCATGCTCATCCGCTGGAGTTGGCCGCGGTTCCGCTTCGATCAACTCATGGCCCTGGCCTGGCAGGTGATGGTACCCTGGGGACTTGCGCAATTGGTGTTCTTGGCCTTTTGGTTGGAGTTCGTTCAAGAGGATCCTTGGTCGGGCGGTTGGAGTACGGCCTGGCCGCTGGCGGCGGCCAACGCGGGACTTTTGGTCGCGACCTGGTTCGTGACGGCCCTGGTGGCGGCGCCGCATTACGACAATCGGCCGCGCCGCCTGACGCCGCCCCCGCGGCGGACGGTGGTGGAGGCGGATGCCGCGCTCGTCCCGCAAGGCCCGCGCGGTGCCTGATCCGGCCGGGCACGTCGCCCCCTACGTGATCGATACCGAGGTGGAATAACGGCATGAAACAAGACGATCCCAGCATCCGGTGGGTGGAAGAGCCGGAAATGACTTTTTTGGAAAAGACCTACCTGCCGCTCTTCATCGACGGTTTGACGACCACCGTCCGGCATTTGGTGGGGCGGAAGGTTACGGTGCAGTTCCCGGAAGAGCGCCACAACTTCCCCGAACCGCTCCGTTATCGCGGCGTGCATCGGCTGAATCGCGACGAGCAGGGGCGCGTGAAGTGCGTGGCCTGCTTTTTGTGCGCCACAGCCTGCCCGGCTCACTGCATCGACATCGAGGCAGCCCCCAGTCCCTGGCCCGACCGGGAGAAATATCCGGTCCGCTTCAACATCGACGAGCTGCGGTGCATCTTCTGCGGGATGTGCGAGGAGGCCTGTCCCGTCAATGCGATCGAGTTGACCACGCTCTACGACTTGTCAGGGCATAGCCGCGAGGAGATGATCTTCGACAAAGAGAAGCTGTTGAGCATCTACGATCAGACCAAGGACGCCGAGCCGCCGCTTTGGGTGCTGGAGAAGGCGGCGCGGGGCGGGTCGAGTGAAGGGGACGACGGCGCGACCGACTCCGGCGGGGGTTCATCCGCCGCGGCGGGCGCGTGATCGGCGGCGCCGCCCGGCCGAGCTTCGGCCCGCGGCCGGACCGGCGAGGGAGGACTTTGGAAAGGAACGAACGAGTATGCTGCAAACAGCGGCCGTCTTACTGGGAGCGCTGGGGCTCTGGTGGCTTTTGCCGGGCGGTACCTTGCCGCGAAAGAGTATCGGTTGGTTGCCGATCGCGGCGGCCGTCGGATTGTTCGCGGCACATCTGAGGCCCATCGGCACCTGGCTGGACGGCGTCTCGGCCTCGGTCTTTTCGCTTTTCACGTTGATCTCGGCGGTGGCCGCCGTAACCACGCGCAGGCCGCTGTACTGCGCCCTGTGGTTCGGCATGACAGTCTTAGGAACGGCAGGACTGATCTTGTATTCCGGGGCGCAATTCCTCGCCGTGGCGACGGTGGTGGTGTATGTGGGCGCGATTCTGGTGACGTTCCTGTTTCTGCTGATGCTCGATCGTCCGGACGGCCGCGAACCGCGGTACCTCACGACTTGGAGCCCGCTCGTCTCGCCCGTCATCGGCCTGGCCCTGGTGGGCATGTTGTCGGCCTGCCTCGCCCGCACCGTGGGCCGGGGAGAACCGGCCTTGGTCGCTCCGCCGGCTTCGGTCGCCGGAGCCGCCGAGGAAAGCCCGTCGGCCGGCGCGGAGCCGTCGGCCTGGGGCGGCGCGGCGCCGAGTCACGCGGAGGTCGTGCGAGCGGCCGACCTGGGGCGGCAACTCTATCTGGAATACTTCGCGGCGGTGCAAATCGTCGCGCTGCTTTTGCTGGCGGCCTTGGTGGGAGCCACGGTGATCATCGGCCGGCCGTTGCAACCGCTGCAAGATTTGGGCGGCAATCCTCCTTGAGCCGCTCGGGCAAGGGAAGGACGGAGGCCGATCCGCCGGCTGCCGCGGCATGTGGCGGCGGCGCGGCAACGGTCGAGTGTGAGGGCGAGCCATCGCGGCCGCCGCGGCGGAGAAGATAAGAAAGGCGACATCGATGGGAAATGCGGCGTTGCTCCATCACTACCTGCTCACCGGCGGGGGACTCTTCGCCCTCGGCATGATCGGCTTTCTCTGCCGTCGCAACCTGATCTTGATGTTTCTGGCGGTGGAAATCATGTTGCAAGGCGTGGGGTTGACCTTGGTCGGCTGGGGACGGTATCACGGCGGCGCGGAGGGACAGCTTTTCGTGCTGTTCATCATTGCGGTGGCGGCGGCGGAGGCGGCCGTGGCCCTGGCCTTGGTCCTGACCGTGTTTCGGAGCGGACGCAGCCTGGACGTGGCGCTCCTCGCCCGGCTCCGTGAGGATACCGTGCCGCCGCAGGCCGTCCCGCCCGGCGATTTGGAGACCGTGGCGCAACCGCCCGCCTGGCCGCGGCTGCCCACCGTGGGGCGGCGGCCGGAGATTCCCGCCGAGTTGACCGATTATCGTCCCCGGATTTGAGCCAAGGGATGATCGCTCCATGGAATACCTGATCGTCTTCATTCCGATGATGCCGCTGGTTTCGGCGTTCGTGACGGCCTTGCTCGGTCGTCGCGTGCTGAAATCGAGCAGCCACGTGCCCACGGTCACGGCCGCGGCGGCCGCCTTCGCGGCCTCGCTCGTGCTTTTGCTGCTGGTCTATCGCGCGTCGGCGACGTCGCAGGAACCTTTCGCCGCGACGGTCCGTCTCTGGAGTTGGGCCGACATCCGGCAGCCGGCGCTGGAAGGCGCGGCGGCCGCGCCCCTGGCGGGGGCCTTCGATCTGGCCCGCTTCCACATCGCCGTTACGCTCCGCATCGATCCCTTGACGGCCGTGATGCTCGTGACCGTCACCTGCATCTCCCTCTTGGTGGCGGTCTATTCCATCGGCTACATGCACGACGACCCCGGCTATGCACGATTCTTCACGTACATCAGCCTTTTCATCTTTTCCATGACGATGCTGGTCTCCGTCAGCAATTTCGCGCTGTTGTACGTCTTTTGGGAGGCGGTCGGCCTGTGCAGCTACTTGCTGATCGGCTTCTGGTATCAAAAGCCCGAGGCCGCCGCGGCCGGCAAGAAGGCCTTTCTGGTCAATCGCGTCGGCGACTTCGGCTTCGCCCTCGGCATCTTTCTGATATGGTCGCTGTACGGGACTCTCGATTTTCACGACACCTGGAACGCCCAGACCGGCGAGCTGATTTCGTCGGGCATCTTGGGCGGCGTGCGGACGTCGGCCGGCGGCGAGGGATATGTGCACGGCGGCGTCGCCGCGGCGATCGCCTTGTTGCTGTTCGCGGGCGCGTGCGGCAAAAGCGCGCAATTCCCCTTGCACGTCTGGTTGCCGGATGCGATGGAAGGCCCCACGCCGGTCAGCGCCCTGATTCACGCGGCCACCATGGTCACCGCGGGCGTTTACATGGTGGCGCGGAGCATGCCCCTGTTCGAGGCCGCGCCCATCGCGCTGACGGTCGTCGGCTGCACGGCCGGCTTCACCGCCTTGTTGGCCGCCTACATCGCCCTGACCCAAAACGATTTGAAACGCATCTTGGCTTATTCCACGATCAGCCAGTTGGGCTATATGTTTCTCGGCCTATCCGTGGGCGGCGTGGTCGGAGCGGCGGCCGGCATGTTCCACCTCTTCACCCACGCCTTTTTCAAGGCTTTGTTGTTTTTGGGGGCGGGCAGCGTGATGCACGCCATGGGCGGCGTGATCGACCTGGAGCGGATCGGAGGCCTCCGCCGCCGCCTACCCTGGACCTACGTCACGTTCCTCATCGGCTGCTTGGCGCTGGCCGGCGTGTTTCCGCTGTCGGGCTTCTTCAGCAAGGACGAAATCCTGGCGACGCTGTACAAGTCCGAAGTCGGCGGCGTGTACCGGCTGCTGTTCTATGCGGGATTGGCGGGCGCGTTGTTGACCGCCTTTTATACGTTCCGCGCGTTCTTCCGCACGTTTCACGGCGAGGAGCTGGTGCCCGTCGAGGCCGGCCGCCATGCCCATGAATCCCCGCCCATCATGCTCGCTCCGCTGGTGATCCTGGCGGTCGCCTCGCTGGCGGTGGGCGGAATTTTCGGCCCGACCGGCTGGTTCGAGCAATTCCTGAGCAAGACGCCGGGGCTGGCCCCGGTCGCCGAACACGCCGCGCACGCCGGGAAAGAAGCCGGACACGACGCCCATACGCTGGTGGCCGTGCTGAGCACTCTGGCGGCCTTGGCGGGGATCGCCGCTGCCGCGATCCTGTACCTGGGTCCGCCGGGACCGCTCCGTGCGGCGGCCAGTGCGGCCCGCGCGGTCGGACTCTACGCCCTCTCCTACCGCAAGGTCTTCATCGACGAATTGTACGGCCTGCTGCTCGTGCGGCCGCTCCGCGGCCTGGCGACCGCGGCGGCTTGGGTCGATCGCTACATCATCGACTGTTTGGCGGACCTGGTCGGTCTGGTTCCCAAGGCCGTCGGGGCCTTGTTGCGCGACGTGCAAACCGGCCTGATCCCGTGGTATGCGTCGGCCATGATGCTGGGCATGCTGGCCCTGCTGGCCGCTTTGATCCTGATTTGAGAGGGTTTTCGTGGAAGGACGCACATCGGTGGGAAAGGACGCGGGCGGCGCCGCATCGGGGAGGGAAGGACTGCCGATAACATGAGCACGCTTTTGCTGATTACCGTCTTGCTGCCTTTGCTGGGCACGCTCCTGGTCGGCGAGCGCCGCGAGAACGCACGCCGCGCCGCCTTGCTGGTCGTCACGCTGACGCTCCTCCTCAGCGGCTACCTGGCCTTTTCGTTCCCCCCCGGCGTCCGAGATTTCGCCGTTTGGGAGACCTCTTGGACGGCGGGCCGCTTTCCCGGCGTGGACCTGCGGTTCGGATTGGGCTTGGACGGCTTGAGCGTCTGGCTCTTCCCGCTCAGCGCCTTGTTGACGTTCACCGCGGTCTTGGTCAGTTGGCACGCCGTGGACCGCGGCGCAACCGCGTTCTATCGCCTGCTGTTGATCCTGCTGACGGGCATGTTGGGCGTTTTCGCCGCACGCGACGTCCTGCTCTTCTACGTCTTCTTCGAGGCCACGCTGATCCCGCTGTTCTTCCTGATCGGCATTTGGGGACATGAGGAACGGCGCTACGCGGCCGTGAAGTTCTTCCTCTTTACACTGGCCGGCAGCGTGCTGACCTTCCTGGGACTGCTGGCCCTGGCCGTCTACAATGCGCATTTGCAACCGGACGGCGTGTTGACCTTCTCCATCCCGCGTCTGACGGAGCAGCTCGGTGCCTTGCGGGCCGCCGGCCAATTGCCCCAGGCCGTGCAGATGTGGATATTCCTGGCCTTGTTCGCGGGCTTCGCGGTCAAGGTGCCGCTGTTCCCGCTGCACACATGGCTCCCCTTGGCGCACGTGGAGGCCCCCACGGCGGGAAGCGTGCTTTTGGCCGGGATTCTGCTGAAGATCGGCGGTTACGGTTTCCTGCGGTTCAGTCTGCCCCTGCTGCCGGATGCCGCGGCAGCCTGCGCCCCTTGGATCTTGTTTCTCGCGGCGGTGGGGATCATCTACGGGGCCTTGACCGCCCTAGCCCAGAGCGACATCAAGCGATTGATCGCCTATTCCAGCGTCGCCCATCTGGGGTATTGCGTGCTCGGCTTGTTCGCCCTCAATCCGCTCGGCCTGCACGGGGGGTTGCTTCAGATGGTCAACCACGGGTTGGCGACGGGGGGGCTGTTCGCCGTGGTCGGCATGTTGTACGAGCGCTATCATACGCGGCGGATCGATTCGTTCGGAGGCTTGGCGCGGCGCTTGCCTCTGCTGGCCTTCTTTATGTTTCTGCTGACGTTTTCCAGCATCGGTCTGCCGGGCTTGAACGGGTTCGCGGGCGAGTTCCTGATCTTGGCGGGGATGTTCCAGCGGGCGTGGCTGTTCCGCCCCGGCGAACTGACTTTGGCCGCGGCCGCCGTCTTCGGCGTGGTCTTGGCGGCCTGGTACATGCTGCAACTGGTGGGCCGGGTCTTCTTCGGCGAGCTGAAGGAGCCTGAGCGACCGAACCATCACGGGTCCCACGGGGGAGACGATCCTTACACCGGACAAGGCTGGGTCCGCGACCTCACGGCCCGCGAGGTCTTCGCCCTGGCACCCTTGGCGGTATTCATCGTCTGGATCGGCGTGCAGCCTTCGTACTTTCTGGCCCGGATGACGCCCACGCTCCAGGCGCTCTCGGGCCGGGCCATGGCGGCGGCCGCGCCGCCCGCGACTGAGACGGAACGGCCGGATGCGCCGCCCTCCGTCGCGAGCCGGGGAGCGGCTTCGGGGACGCCGCTTCACGAGGTCGGGTACGCGTTCCCTCGCCCGGCGCCGCCCGCCGCGGCATCCCGAGCCGTCCTCGAAACCACGGATGACAGTACCGGGCCGTAATCGCCCGGCACGCCTCCTTTCGCTAAACGGTGCATATCCCATGGGAACGGCATTGCAAGACATGATTCCGGAGTTGATCCTCGGCATGGCCGCCGCGGCCTGTTTTTTTCTGGGGGCATTTCCCCCGGTTCGACGCGCTGCGCGGCTGACGGCCTGGTTCGCCCTGATCTTCGCCGGGGCGGTGGCCGCGGTTCAAACCGGATGGTGGCACGGGGTTGCCGCCTCCGAGCCGTGGTATGCCGCCTTCAACGGCCTTTTTCGCCTGCTGGCACCGGGTTTGGGAATGGTGTTACTGGCATCCATGCGGGCCGATGCCGCCGAAGGACATGAGGCCGAGTCCGCGGCCTGTCTGCTGTCCGCCGTGTTGGGCGTGATGCTGGTGGGCGGAGCCGGGGATTTGATCACCCTCTTCCTCGGTTTGGAGCTGATCTCGGTCGCCTCCTACATCCTGCTCTACCTCGATCGCGACGGCGCGTTGCCGCAAGAGTCGGCAGGCAAGTACTTCTATCTCAGCATCCTCTCCTCGGCCGTATTGCTGTACGGCTTGAGCTACGTGTACGGCCTGGGCGGCTCGCTGCGGCTCGATCGCCTGGTGTACGCTTGGGCGAGCGCGGCGGGAATGCCGGGCGACTCCGCCTTGGGAGCCTTCGCCATCGTGCTGGTCTTCACCGGCTTGGCCTTCAAGATCGCCGCCGTCCCCTTCCATTTCTACGCCCCCGACGTCTATCAGGGAACATCCCACGCCAATGCCTCGCTGCTGTCGGTGCTTCCCAAAGCAGCGGGCATGGCGGCCGTGATCAAGCTCCTTTTGGCCACCATGGTCGGATGGGGGGGGCCTGTTTGGCAGGCCGTCCTCGCCGTGGCCGTCCTCACCATGACGGTGGGCAATGTGATCGCCCTTTGGCAAACCCATCTGCGGCGCTTGCTGGCCTATTCCTCCATCGCCCATGCCGGCTTCATGCTGATCGGTCTGACCGCGGCCATGACGTACCGACGCCCCAGCGATCACCCGTGGGACGGAGCGGGCGCGATGCTCTTCTACCTGATCGCCTACGTGATCGCCACGGCGGGCGCCTTCGCGGCTCTCAGCTCGTTGCGGCACGGCGACCGGCCCGTCGAACGCTTGGACGACTTGCGGGGCCTGGGGCGGTCCGCCGCCCGCACGCCGCGGTTCGTCGCCTGGTCGTTGGCGGCCTTCATGTTCAGCTTGGCGGGCATTCCGCCGCTGGCCGGCTTTTGGGGAAAGTTGGCGGTCTTCTTCAGCGCCTTGGAGGTGGGTGCCGCGCCCAGCGAGACCCCGGTTCGCTTCCGGCTTCTCTGGCTGGCCGTGGTCGGCGCAATCAACGCCGCGATCGGGGCCGCCTATTATCTTCGCGTGGTGGGGGCGCTGTTCTTTACCGACGAGGACGCGGGCGAACGTCCGCAAACCGCCGTCGTTTCCCGCCCCGCCCTGGTCGCCGTGTTCGTCTGCCTGGTGCTGACCTTGGCCATCGGCGTTGCTCCCGGCGGTTGGTTCCAAGCCGCACACGACGCCAGCCCCACCGCCGCTCGCCCGATCGTGGAAGTCTCCCTCGGGGCGACTTCCCTCCCCAGGTGATGTGGCGCGGCAACCTTCCCGTAAAGGCGACGCGATCGGGCCGGGGGTCAAAAAAACCCCGCGCCGCAGTGCCCGCCTCCCAAAGGATGACTCGGGGCGAATCGTCGGATGCAAACCCACGCCGTGGAGGACCGCGTGCCGCGTCGACCGCGTGCCGTGTCGGCTGCGTCCGTGCTTAAGCGGTTCGTGCGGCCGACGCGACGCAAGACCGCCCTCCCGAGATCATGCAGCATACCGCCGCGCTCCGCGGGGATCGTCAGCCCCGGCGATCATGTGCCCGCGTCGCCCTGCCTCGCCTCGACCCGCGGTTTGACCGGCGGATGGAGCCGAATCTCGTACAGGTCGTACAGTTCGAACAGCATCTCGCGGAGGTTGCCCCCGTGCCGGGAAAAGCAGGCCTCCACGTCTTCCCGCGCGATCAGCGGTTCCCCCTTTTGCAAGAGGTATTCGACGATCCGCCAGGCCAGATCGCAGCTCGGCTCGGGTGTGAAAATGACGGGCAGCTCCACGGCGGAATGGGCGGTGACCAGCAATCCCAGCTTGCGGCGCTTGCAAAGGCGGCGGACTTGATACCGCGACCACGAGTGAAGCTGCTCGTAACCGTCCATGAGGACGGTGCCTTCCCAAAGCGATTCCATCCTCTGCCGATCGTCGGGACTGAGGGATCGCTGCCCGTTGTGCAACTCCATGTGCAGAAACGGCTCGTTCTTCTCCGCGAGGTATTGGCGGAGGGCGGCCAACAGCGCCGATTTGCCCACTCCGTGCGGACCGACCACCGCCCCTTGCCGATTCTGGTCTTGAAACAGGGCGAAGACCGACTCCGGGGAGCGTCCCTCGGGAAAGATGTAGGGAATCGCTCCCGGCCGCACGAATCGCGCGGAGAAGGGGTTCTCGACCTTGGGATGCTTGGGAGCGGGAGCGGTCATGCCAGTTTTACCCGTGCCGGGGCCGTGCGACCCAATCGAAAGGGAATTTCCTCTTGAACCTCGCCGCCGTCCTTCAGAAACACGCGCAGCCGCAGACACCATCGTATCCGGATAATCAGGCCGTCGTAGCTGAGGGGGCTTTTGGGCAAGACCGTGGCGAAACGGAACGCGCGGCCGGGAACGATCACGTCGCCGGTCTCCGGCGCCCAACGCTCAAAGTGGCGGACGTGTAGATCCTGATCGCCCTTGCCGTCGGTATACCACAGGATGGAGAGTTCGACGGCGCGGACCTGCTCCCGAGTCACGTTCATGAGCCGGAATTCGCCGGACAGCGTTTCGCCGGGCTGAAACGTCGTCCGGGGGGAGTCGAGGCGGATCAGGACCGTCGGTTCCATCAGAGCTTACCTTCCTCCAGCGACGGCTCGGGATGGGGGGGACCGATTCCATCATTTTCAGCCGTAGACGCGGCAGCCGCGTCGCCGGGCGGGGCCGCGCTCGGCGTCAGGCTCGGTCCCGCGTCAGGATGCTCTCGCCCCGGATCCGATTCCAAATCGTCGGCGACGCGCGCGGCCGCGACGGAGGATCGCACGCCCGGCTGCGGAGGGCAGCGGCGGCGCTCGCCCGGCAACACAACCAAGGGAAAGGTCCGTTCGAAGACGGGGTAATTCTCGGCACTGACGCGCGCCACCAGCCGCCATCGCACTTCATTGTGGGGGGACTTGAAGGAGTGCATCGCGGCGGGGGGAATCTGGAACTCGACCTCGCATTCGAACGGCACGTGCGGCATGATCTCCAACTTTTCGTGCCGCAGCAGGGTCTTTTGCCACACCCGGCGCGACTCCCGGCGGAGGTTGGTACCGTGCTGAAAAATCGCCTCCTCCTCGCACACCAACAGCACCTCGAACCAGTGCAAACGCAGGCGTCCGGTTTGGATGACATAGGCTTGGCAGCGGCCGCCGGTAACCAGCGGAAAGGCCGAGACCTCCACGGCGGTCCGGCCCATCGCCCGAATCAGACGGCTCTGCCGCACGTAAATCGCCGGCAAGGCGATGCCGACCGCACCGCAGGGGACGACGAAGAGGGGGAAGCTCCAATGCAGCGGTCCGCGGGAAACGGCGGTCGCCACCAGCCCCGCCAGCATGGCGTTCCAGAACAAGGCCGCCGCCAACCACGCCGTCGTGGCGCGAACGGAGGCCGTCCCCGCCGGTAGTCGGTAGCTCAATCGTACGCCCGGCGCGATCGCGGCGGGCCGAATTTCCGGCACGAAGGGATACTCCGAATCGCGATGACGCCGCTCCAATCGGAGCACCTCCAGCGGCACGCCGCGGACCGCCAAGCGCTCGGCGGACTTCCCCCGCCGCCACAAAGCCACACTCAATCCCCAACTCCCGATCAACAGCAGCGAGAGCGGAATCGAAAACACCAGCCACACCCACCAGCGATAGCCGCGTTGGAGCACGGCCACTTCGGGATGCAGCGGATCGTACCAGCACGTCGTCTGGCGAATGCCGCTCGGCCCGTATTGGCGGACGACGGCCTCCACAGGCGGTCGCTCGGCGACATACCCGTTGCCTCGCGCCGTGTGGATGTCGTACGTCCAAACGCGGTACGTTTGACCGCCCACCGAGTATTCGATCAGGATCTCGGCCCGATAAAGCGTTTGATCGTCGCGGACGGTGGTTCCCAACCGGGCGTCCAAGACCCGGCAGACGGTGGGGAGGAATTGCTGGGTGACGCGCCACTCGGGGACGATCAACAGGGCCACCACCAACCCGCTCCCCAGCAGGCCGCACACGAACAGGGCGGCTGAGAATGCGATCTCCCACATCCCGGCCGTCGGCCCGGATGCCGTTTCGGTCGGGTCGCGGTGATGGGAGACCACTTGCGTCGATGGGGTCACGGGTTGCAATCCTTCCACGATGCGCAGCGCGCTTCGCGAGCCCCTCCGCCGCGGCCGGATTCCCCCGCCGACCGCGCCGCCGCGGCCGCGCCCCACGCGCGAACACGGATCGCCTCGGCCGAGGCTCGATCGAAGGCCGCGTCTATTCCTGCTCCATCGTCATGCGGAATTGCAAAATGATCGGCTCGTCGTCTTTTCGCAGCTCCGGCGCGAAGGGGGCGGGCCGGCCGCGAACTCCCAACCGCGTCAAGCGACTCCGCCGATAGAATCCCAGACGCTCCAACGCCAGGTAAACCTCTTCCAACGTCTTTTCGCCGAAATTGGCGATTTTCAAGAGGTCTTCGGGGCGCGAGGCGACCAATTGGGCCACCGTAAAAATGCCCCGCTCCTCGAGGCAATTCGTGGTGCGGACGGGCAGCCCGATCTCCGCCACGCTCAGCTCCAATTTCCGCTTCAGCTCCTCCTGGTAGGCCACTTCCTCACTAATCGGCACGCGCGATCCCATCGCGGACCCTCCTTGGATGGTACGGACCTCATGACCCCGGGCAAGACCGACCCTCGGTTCCGCGGAGCAGCCGCGGCGGTGCGGCGTCGGCAGGCCCCCAATCGCTTCAATGAAGCTAGTTATACCAATTTTACCGATCGGGAAAAATTGCCTCACCACCCGTCCGGGGTGGTCACCGTTCGCCGAGAAGCCGAAGCCGAAGGCGGAAAATGCCCCCGCCGTGCTATACTAAGCTATCCGTCCCCAACGCGAAGCCGTATCCCAGGGGGCGATTCGGCCGGTCCGTTTCGCAGAGCGGTCCCTCGTGGGACCTTTCGCGAGCACCGGCGGCGATCGCTTTTGCCTGCTATCCGTAGCATGACCACGATCGAACCTTACGAAGAGATCCCGACGGTTGAGGCGGCCCGCGAGGCGCCGCCCGATCCCCCTTCGCGGCCGCACCGCGGCCTATTGCGTCGGTTGTACGATTGGGTCCTGCATTGGGCGGACACGCCCTATGGCACGCCCGCTCTGTTTGTGATCGCGTTCGCCGAAAGCTCCTTCTTTCCCATCCCGCCCGACGTCCTGCAAATCGCCCTCTCCGTCTCCAAGCCGCGGCGGTCGTTCTACTATGCGGCGGTCAGCGGTGTCGGTTCCGTCCTGGGCGGAATCTTGGGGTATATCATCGGGCTTGCCTTTTGGGCCGCGGCCGGCGCCTTCCTGATGTCCGTCATCCCCGGTTTGACCCAAGCCAACATCGACTACGTCGGCCGACTGTACGAACAGAACGCCTTTTGGACCATCGTCTGTGCGGGCTTCACGCCGATCCCGTACAAGGTCTTCACCATCGCGGCGGGCGTCTTTTCCCAACACGTCGGGCTGGGAGTCCTGATCGCCGGCTCCATCTTGGGGCGATTCGGGCGATTCTTTCTCGTGGCGGCATTCCTGTATTTCCTTGGACCGGGCGTCAAGTCGCTGATCGAAAAGTACTTCGACTGGGCGGCCCTCGCCTTCGCCGCCCTGCTGATCCTCGGCTTCGTCGTGATCAAGATCCTCCTGTAATCTTCCGGAAAACCTCGGGCCGAGCCGTTTCGCCAACGGCTTTTTGGGTTGATCTCGGCCTTTTGGGGTTGATCTCGGCCGTGACGCAGAGCAGCCCGCCGGCGCACCGCGCTTTCCCAGGGGCGAGCCTCGAGCATCGGCCCGAAGCGGAGAACGCCGATCGACGTGCTGAATGGAAAACGTATCGGCTGTGGTTCCACTGTGGGCTGACGCCGCCGGCTCATCTTACCGTGACGGCCTTTCACCACGGGCTTGTGCCGGCGGCTTGTCGTGGCATGTGGTTATGTTGAGATCGTCTCATGGCGTCCACCCGGCGGCGCGGGACTCCCGCACGGCTTGCTTCGGCCGTCCGGATCAATCATACTTTTTCTACGCCCGGTGACCGCCGGTTTTCGACACCTTCATTCCGCCGCGCGGCTCGGCAAGTCGGCCGTCCGGGTTTTCCCCAAGACAAACCGCTTGCGGCAACCTGGAAGAGAATTGCATCACGAGGAGAATCTGCGTCATGAACTCGAATCTCATGCGTCGCGATTTCGTATTCGGTACGGCCGCCGGGCTTCTTTACGGCGCCGGTCGCGCATGGTCGATGGAGGAGCAAAAGCCGACCTTTACCGCCGCCCAGGCCCTTCAGGCGATCGCTTCCGGCAAGAAGCTCCCCGTCATCCTCGATACCGACATCGGGGACGACATCGACGACACTTGGGCCTTGTGCATGCTCCTCAAGTCGCCGGAACTGGACCTGCGCCTCGTGGTGGGCGACGAGTACAACGCGATCTATCGAGCGAAACTGATCGCCAAGCTGCTGCAAACGGCGGGCCGGACCGATATTCCGGTGGGTATCGGCCTGCGGCCCGAAGACCGCCCGGCGCGGCAAACCGCTTGGGTTCAAGACTACGACTTGGCGAGCTATCCCGGCAAGGTCCACGAGGATGGCGTCCAGGCCATCATCGATACGATCCGCGGAAGCGCCGAACCCGTCACGCTGATCTGCATCGGTCCGGTTCCGAACATCGCGGAGGCCTTGAAGCGGGCGCCGGACATCGCGCAGAACGCGCGGTTCGTCGGCATGCACGGCAGCATCTACAAAGGCTACGGAGGAAGCGAGCAAATCTCGCCGGAGTATAACGTCCGACAGGCCCCCGCCGCCCTCCAAGCGGTCTTTCGCGCACCGTGGGAGATCACGCTCACGCCGCTGGATACCTGCGGCTTGGTCAGGTTGCAAGGCGACAAGTTCGGCCGTGTTCACGAATGCCCCGATCCGCTGATCCGTGCCTTGATGGAGAATTACCAGCACTGGCGCGAGGCCGGCGAAAAGCGGCAATTGCCGCCGCCCACCGCCAGCAGCGTCCTTTTCGACACGGTGGCAGTGTACCTGGCTTACTCCGAGGACCTCACGGAAATGGAGGCCGTCCCCTGCACGGTCACCGACGACGGCTTTACCAAGATCGACCCGGCCGGTCGCGTCGTCCGGGCCGCTGTGCGCTGGAAGGACCTCGGCGCCTACGAGGATCACCTCGTGAAGCGTTTGACCGGCTGACCGCGGCGATCGGAGTCGCCGTGACGGAGCTGCCGGAAATCGCTAGCGATTAGGACGAATCGACAAATCATGGCCAAAAACGTACTCATCCTCTGTACCGGCAACTCGTGCCGGTCGCAAATGGCCGAGGCCTTGTGGAATGATTTGGCGGGCGGCGCGTGGCAAGCGGTATCGGCAGGTTCGCGCCCGGCGGGTTACGTCCACCCCTTGGCGATCCAAGTCTTGGCCGAATTGGGGCTGGATCTGTCTCGGAATCGCAGCAAACACCTGGACGAATTCCGCGATCGCCCGTTCGATCTGGTGGTCACCGTCTGCGACAACGCGCGGGAGTCGTGCCCGGTATTTCCCGGGGCCAAGCAGCTCGCGCACTGGCCGTTTCCGGACCCGGCCGAGGCCGAAGGCTCGGAAGAAGAAAAACTCGCGGTCTTCCGCGCCGTACGGGATGCCATCCGCGAGCGGATTCGGGCGTTCTTACAGTCGGAGTCGGCGCCCCCGGCGTAGCGTGTCCGGGCGAGCCGGCGGGCGCGCAGGCGATGGAACGAGCCGCCGTTGTTCGGTCGGTGCTTGGCGACTAAAATGGAAGGGTCGGCGCTGTCGCAGCGATTACCCGACTCGTGCCCTCCTTTCCGTGAGAAGCCCGCCGATGCTCGTTCGCCTCAAAGTGATTCGCGGCAAGGCCAACCGCGACGTGGTGGACCTCTCCATCCCCGCCGTGATCGGCCGCAGCCGCGAAGCCGACTTGACCGTCATCCACCCGATGATCAGCCGTCGCCACTGCGAGTTGTTCAAGCGGGATGGTCGGATCATGGTCCGCGACCTCGGCTCCCTGAACGGGACGTACCTTGGGTCGTTGCCGGTCAAGGAGAGCGAGCTTCACGCCGGCGACACGTTGGCGATCGGCCCGCTGACGTTTCAAGTGGATTTCGTCAGCGGATTGCCGGGCGATGCCGTCCCGGGCCGGGCCGAGCCGTCCCGCGACCCGCAATCGGATCTGGTCGTGGCCGACTCGGATACGCGGGGATTTTCTCCGCCGCCGCGGGCGGGCGGCGCGGTCGGCGACAAGTTGGGTACCGAGCCGCAGCCGTTCGAGTCGCCCGAATCGCGCGTGTCTACCGTGCCTGCGGAATGCGAACCGCAAGCCGCGGAGCCGCACGCCGACACCGGCAAAGTGGAGCCGCCGGTCCAAGGACTGTTCGGCGATCTGCCCCCGCCGGAGTCTTTCCCGTCGCCTCTCGCGGAGCCGGAGCCTTCCCAGGAGCCGGAAGCGGTCGCCGACGCCCCGCCCGAGGAACAAGCGACTAAGGACACTCCGCCGTCGCCGCGCGGGGATGCGTGGGCCGATTCCCCCGCCCCTTTCACGCCGATCAAGCGGACCGCCGCAGTGGAACCGTTGCCGGAGCCTGCGAGGGGAGAGGACCTCGCAAGTCCGCCGCGTCGGAGAGGCGGCGACGAATTCGCGCTCCATCTGCCGGATCGGGTGATCGCGGCCGAGGACCTCCCCTCGCATCCGTCCTTCGAATCGTCGCCCATCCTGGATGCGCGTTCCGCGAAGCCTCGGCCGGGGGGCCGCACGCACGGTGGTTGGTGGCCGTTCGGCAAGCGCTGACGCCGCGTTCTCCGCCCGACCTCCCCGCGGTCCGCCCGGGGAGGGCCGTTCATTCCGTTGAGGCCGCTGAGGCCGCGACGAAGTCCTCCATGCCCGGCAAGAGAAGCTGGACGGGCGGGCGACACGATTCTCGGTACCGTGCCCGATAGGCGTCGGCCATGTGGATCATGATTTCCACGACCAGCAGGTCCGCCCGCGTGATGACGTGCCGGCTGCTCCGCGATCCCAGGCCGTGGATTAATTCGGCGGCGACGTGAACGTGGAGCTGCATGACCTCTCGCGGCGAGACGGCGGCGGTCGCCAGGACCTCGGCCAGAGGCCGCAGCTCGGCCGCCAGATTGCCCGTCCCCATGATCACATAGGCCCGCAGCAGTTCGCGATAGTGGCTGATCAGCGTTTGCGGCAGGTCGGGCGGGGGGGGAATGATGTCGCAGCCGATTGCATCGGTCGGCCGCTCCGCCGGGGTCTCGCCCGATTCTAAATCCGGCAGCTCGGTCGCTTGGTCGGCCGCGCGGAGCCGTTCCAAATCGCCGATCAGCGATCGCTGTTGGCGGAGGAGGCGTTCGGCCTCCTCCTGTTCGCGGCGGAGTCGCTGTTTCTCGGCCTGCAAGAGGCGGCGGTTCTGCCGCATTAATTGGCACCGCTGGAGGGCCTTGGCGGCCAGCCAGACCAGGCCCCGCGTGGTCCCCGTGTTGACGCAAACGTAGCCGTCGGCCCCCGCCTCGTAACAGAGGACGGCCATCTCTTGCTCGCTTTGATGACCGAGGACGATCAGCGGTTCGTCCGCGCCGGCCGCCCGGCACCCTTCCACCAATTCCAAGGCGTCGAGTTCGCCCGG
Organism: Thermogutta hypogea; assembly: GCF_055386265.1. Classification (NCBI taxonomy): domain Bacteria; kingdom Pseudomonadati; phylum Planctomycetota; class Planctomycetia; order Pirellulales; family Thermoguttaceae; genus Thermogutta; species Thermogutta hypogea. The sequence continues at coordinate 4,196,946 of NZ_AP042425.1, read as the reverse complement.
CTCGTGCGTTACCAAGACGACGTCGAACAGCTCGTCCCGGAGGCGGGCCAGCCCTGCCAAGGCCCCCACCGATTCGTGCAAGTCGACTTCCACGGCGGCGTCGGCGGAGAAGGCGTCGGCCAACCACCCGCCGGTCCGCTGACGATCGCAAACGTACAGCACGCGCAGATGGGCGGGCAATCCCTGCCAAAGGGGGTCGTATCGCGTCGGATTGAGGCGTTTTCCGACCGGCGGCATGATTCTTGGGTTTCCGGAATGAAGTCGCAACGTGCTACGCTCTCGGCCTACTTCGCCTTGAAGGCGGGACTATAGCGAGGTTCTGGAAAGGGAATCAAGAGAGATTTCGATGAGGTCTTCCGTGCTTGCCGACACGTGGACGCAAACCGCGGCGACGCTCCACAACACGCTTTGCAGTCGCCGGCACCGGCCGCCGTCAGCCGCCGGCGTAACCCGGCGGTAGCCACGGCGCAATGCACATGAGCCGCCGGCGTAAGCTGGTGGTGACCGCGCGCAATGCACATGAGCCACCGGCGTAAGCTGGTGGTGACTACGGCGCAACGCAAATGGGCCACCAGCGTAAGCTGGTGGTGACTGCGGCGCAACGCACATAAGCCGCCGGAGTAAGCCGGCGGTGGCTTTGCCGCACCGCAGATGTGCAACGCTGGTTTTCGGCTCGGGCGGCCATTACAATGGGTCGCCGGGTGTTCGAAGAGTCGATCACGCCCCCGGTGGTTCCGTTACGCTGCCGCGTCCCGCCCATGATGTCGGCCTTCCGATTGCGAGGTGAACCATGTTGAAGCGACCCGTTCTCGCACTGTTCATCGCGGGCCTCCTTGGCTGGGCGGCCCGACCGTACGTTTCGGCCGAGGACTTCTTCGTGGCCGTCGACGGCAACGATGCCTGGTCCGGCAAATTGGCGGCACCCAACGCCGACCGCACGGACGGTCCGTTCGCCACCGTGGCGCGGGCACAACAAGCGGCACGGGAATGGAAAAAGCAGCGGCCCGACGCCGCCGTCACCGTCGCCATCCGCGGCGGATTCCATCCCTTGGACGAGACGCTGGTGTTCGGCGCGGAGGACGCGGGCAGCGAAAACGCGCCCGTCGTCTATCAAGCCTACGGCGACGAAAGGCCCGTCCTGTCGGGCGGTCGAGTCATCACCGGCTGGCAAGTGGACGAGCAGGGGCGTTGGCACGTCGCGTTGGACGACGTGAAAAACGGCTCTTGGAACTTCGCCCAGCTCTTCGTCAACGGACAGCGGCGCTTTCGGCCGCGGCTGCCCAAGACGGGCTTCTACCAGGTGGCGGAGCAACTCCCGCCCTCGACCGAGGAAGCCGGTCGCGGCCACGATCGCTTCCGCTTTTCCGGGGAGGAGCTGAACCCTCGCTGGCATAACCTCGACGACGTGGAAGTCATCGTATTCCACCAGTGGTCGGCCTCGCGCTTGCGGATCGAATCCATCAACCCGGCCGATCATACGGTGCTGTTCCGTTGGGGGACGGGCTTCAACACGTATTGGGCATCCATGCCGACCGGCCATCGCTGGTTCGCCGTGAACGTCAAGGAGGCGCTTTCTCCCGGCGAATTTTACCTGGACCGCAAGTCGGGCGAGTTGATCTATCATCCGAAGCCGGGCGAGACGCCGGAGTCCGCCCAGGTCATCGCTCCTCGCTTGGAAACGCTGCTGGCGGTGGTGGGCCGCGGCGATACCCGGCAATGGGCGCAGCACATCCACTTCCGCGGCCTGACCTTGGCCCATACCAATTGGGTTTGCCCCGACAAAGGCCAGGCCTTCCCCCAGGCGGATATCGGACTGAACGCCGCCGTGACGCTCTTCTCCGCGCGCAACATCGTGCTGCACGGCTGCGCAGTCATTCACACCGGGGGATACGCGGCGGCCTTCGGCGAAGGGTGCCGCGATTGCCGCGTGGAGAACTGCGAATTGGCGGACTTGGGCGGCGGCGGTGTGAAAATCGGCCACGCCGGAGCGGGGAGTTGGAACGACGCTAGCCGCGCGCCCACCGGCGAAGACGCCGCCACGTCGCACATCACCGTTCGCAATTGCACCATCGCCCACGGCGGACGCCTGCATCCCGCCTCCGTCGGCGTCTGGATCGGGCATTCACCCTTCAATGTCGTCGAGCATAACGACATCTACGACTTCTATTACACCGGCGTGTCGGTGGGCTGGACCTGGGGCTACGCCGAAAGCAAGGCCCATCACAACCGCGTCGATTACAACCATATCTACAACATCGGGCAGCGCGTGCTTTCGGACATGGGCGGCGTCTACACCTTGGGCGTCTCTCCCGGCACCACCGTCAACCATAATAAGATCCACGACGTGCACGCCTTCTCGTACGGCGGCTGGGGGCTTTACACCGACGAAGGCTCCACGAACATCGAGATGGCCTACAATCTGGTCTATGACACCAAGACGGGAAGTTTTCATCAGCATTACGGCCGGGAAAACCGCATCCACAATAACATCCTCGTCAATTCCCTCGAACACCAGATTCAGCGGACCCGCACCGAGGAGCACATCTCGTTCTTCTTCGAGCGCAACGTGGTGTTTTGGGAAAACGACAGCCCGCTGTTGGGCAGCAACTGGAAAGACAACAACTTTCGCATGGACTACAATGTGTACTGGCATGCGGGCAAGCCGGTGGTGTTTCCGGGCGACTTGACGCTGGAACAGTGGCGCGAACAACGGCAGCAGGATCTGCATTCCGTGATCGCCGATCCCAAGTTCCGCAACCCGGCCGAGGGTGATTGGCGTTTGCAACCCGACTCGCCGGCGTTTTCCCTAGGCTTTCAAGACTTCGACCCGAACGAGGCGGGCAGAACCACGCCGGCGAAGCTGACGACCGATTTGCCGCCGGTCCCGCCCGGCATTCATAAGGGCGAGTGACGGCACGGGCGTCCCGCCGCTGAGGCGGCCGAAATCGACGGCGCCGTATGGGACCGATATCCGCCGCAACGTCGGGATCGTTACGGCGGCGATTTCCATGAGGTTTTCAAGGGAGGCTTTACGATGTCTCGTTGGCAGGTCATGCTTTGGGCCGTGTCGGCCCTGGCCGGTTGGGCGGTCGCCGCGGGGGCGAGCGCGCCGGCGGAGTCTGCGTCCCCGTCTCGTCCCAACATCCTCTTCATCATGTCGGACGATCACGCTTATCAAGCCGTCAGCGCGTACGGCTACGGCCTGAATCAGACCCCCAATATCGACCGCCTGGCGCGCGAGGGGATGCTTTTCCGCAATTGCTTCGTGACGAACTCCATCTGCGGTCCCAGCCGGGCCGTGATTCTGACCGGAAAATACACCCATCTCAACGGATTCGCGCGGAACGGCGACCGCTTCGACGGCAGCCAACAGACGGTGAGCAAGCTGTTGCAACAGGCCGGCTATCAAACGGCGGTCATCGGCAAATGGCACTTGGAGACGGATCCCACCGGCTTCGATCACTGGGAGATTCTGTTCGGGCAAGGGCCGTACTACAACCCGCCCATGAAGACGCCGCAAGGGCGCGTCGCGCACGAGGGTTACACCACGGACATCATCACCGATTTGGCTCTCGAGTTCTTGAAGAACGGTCGCGATAAGAGTCGGCCGTTCTTTTTGATGTATCACCACAAGGCCCCGCATCGGAATTGGTGCCCCGGGCCGCAGGAATTGGACCTCTTCAAGGACGTGACGATTCCGGAACCGGCCACTTTGTTCGACGATTACGCGACCCGCGGCCGCGCCGCGCGCGAGCAGGAAATGACCGTCGCCAAGCACCTCACCCCGCACGATCTCAAACTCGTGCCGCAAAACGAGAAATTCACGCCGGAGCAGGCCGAACGCTTCTACAACGCCTACGCCGACGAGAACAAGGCCTTCGAGGAGGCGAATCTTCAGGGCGACGAACTGGTCCGCTGGAAATACCAGCGCTATCTGAAGGACTACCTCCGCTGCGTGGCGGGTGTGGATCGCAACGTCGGCCGGGTCCTCGACTACCTCGACGAATCCGGATTGGCCGAGAACACCGTCGTCATCTACACCTCCGATCAAGGGTTCTATCTGGGCGAGCACGGCTGGTTCGACAAGCGTTTCATGTACGAGGAGTCGTTCCGCACGCCCCTGCTGGTGCGTTGGCCCGGGCACGTCAAGCCGGGCAGCGTTTGCGAAAACCTGGTCATGAATCTCGATTTCCCCGAGACGTTCCTGGAAATCGCCGGCGCCGCCGTTCCCGACGACATGCAGGGTCGAAGCCTGAAGCCCCTGCTGGAAGGCCGGGATGTTCCCGATTGGCGCAAGTCCATGTACTATCGCTATTACGAGTATCCGGCCGTGCACATGGTCCACAAGCATTACGGCGTGCGGACCGATCGCTACAAGCTGATCTATTTCCACGAAATCGACGAGTGGGAATTGTACGATCTGGCCCAGGATCCGCACGAAGTGCGAAACGTGTACGGCGATCCGGCCTACGCCTCCATCACGGCGGAACTGAAGGCCGAGTTGCAGCGGTTGAAAACGCTGTACAAGGACGACGACACCATCCGCGGCGTGCCCGTAACGCAGGCCTCGCGGTGACGTTTCGCGGCGTCCCCCGAGTTCGATCGCGCTCGCATTGCCGCGGGCGCACGCCGATCGCGTTTTCCGGACCGCGTTGTGACATCGCCTCCTCCGTCGGCGTAGGCCGGTGGCAAGGGCGGCGCCGAAGCGTTTTCCATGGTGCATGCGCAGACGGCGGCGTCAACGGGTAGCCTCTGCGGACGGCCTGTATACAATTCGGCATGAGCCGTCGGCGCCGGCCGGCGGGACCCTCGCCATCGCATGCGTCGCCCCGTCGTTTGCCTCGGGTGATTCTCCCGAGGTTATGACGGCCGTCGAGCCTGCGGTTGCGGTGGGATCAGGCAAGAGAATGAGACATCGACAAGGAGCCGAATGCGATGCGTGTTGATCGTCGCGAGTTTCTGAATGAGGCGGTCGCCGGCTCAGCGGGCGTGCTGTTGGGCGGCGGAATGGCGGCACACTCGACCGCGGCGGCCGAGGCCCCCGTTTCCCGCGACCCCACGGCTTGGGTACCGCTCGGCAAATCGCTCACCGTCCCGCGGATCGGGATCGGCTTCGGCGTCAAATCGTACAATCGCCAGTCGAACCTCACGCGGCGGGGTCTGGATCACGCCGAACGGATTGTTCGTTATGCCTACGATTCCGGCATCCGCCTGTTCGACAACGCCGATCTCTACGGCAGCCACGGCTACGTGGGCAAGGTCCTGCGCGATAAGCCCCGTGACAGCTACGCCCTGATCTCCAAGGTCTGGTTCCTTCCCGGGGGATTGCCGGAACCGGAACGCCAGGATGCCGGCGACGCCGTGCGGCGTTTCTTAAAGGAGCTGGGAACGGACTATATCGATCTGGTGCAGATTCACTGCATGACCGCCCGCGATTGGACCTCCGCCATGCGGCGGCAAATGGATCAGTTGGAGGAACTGAAAGAGAAGGGCTTGATTCGCGCGCACGGGGTATCGTGCCATTCCGTGGCCGCCCTCGAAGCCGCCGCCGAGTCCGATTGGGTGGAGGTGGTCCACGCCCGGTTCAATCACCTGGGCACCAAGATGGACGACCGCCCCGAGGTCGTGCAGCCCATTCTGAAACGGATTCACGACGCGGGAAAAGGCGTGATCGCCATGAAGGTCGTCGGCGAGGGAGCCTTCAGCAAAGACCCCGAGCTGCGAGAGAAGGCCCTGCGATTCGTGATGGGTTCCGGCTGCGTGGACGTGATGATCGTGGGCTTCGAGTTGGAATCGGAGATGGACGAGTTCAAGTCTCGCGTGGCGGCCGTTTTGGAAGAGCGGACCGTAGCGGCTTAGCGGCGGGTTTTCGCAAGATGCCGTGCGGGTGAACCTGTACGCGATCACCGGTGCTCGCGGCGTTGATGGTTTGTACATTCACCCCCGGCGAGAGACAACAGCCTCTCGGCTTTGACGGCACGCCCGAGTCGCCGTCTCGGCTCAGCGGCGCCACGCGACCTCGATTTCATTCTCCAAGTTCCCGGAGACGAATTTCAAGGCGGCGTGCTGGGCCTTTTGTTTCAGGTGATACGTCGGACAGCGGCCGGTGAGGATCACACCGTCGGCCTGGACCAGGACTTGGAGGTCTTGGATTCCGCCCGCGGTGGCCTCTTCGACGGCCCGTTCGATCTTGGCCGCCAGACGATCACCTTCGGCGACGGCCGGGGCGAGGGGGAATTCCCGCACGCCTCGCAACTGGATCACGACATCCTGGTCGTACGGCAAGAAAGCCATGGCTCCCTCCCTGGGCGGCCCTACGGGTCCTTCATCCGCCGCCCGTCGGCTTTGGAGAGAAATCCCTTTCTCCCGTCCTTCACCTCCCCGTAATCGAAACGCCCTCCATCCCTCTTGGAGAGCGACTAATCCGCCGCGACCGAGACTGCGGCGGTCGAACCGGGACCGCGGACCACAATGCGGTTCACGATTTCGTAATTCCCCGGGCCCGCGATGGCTCGCACCGCCTCTTGTGCCAGTTGTTTGTGATAGAAACTGGAAACCGTGCCCAAAAGGACCACTTTGCCATCTTCAACGGCAGCCGAGATGTCGCGAAGCTCGTACACCGGACTCTCGGCTAATGCCCGACGCAACCGCAGCGCCGTATCCGGCGACACCCCTTGAACCTCGACGACCATCGCTGTCATCCTTGCCTTATGCCCCAATTCTCGATTTTCGATTCAGCACGCGCGGCCAAAGATGAGCAGAGCCGTGGTGAGCGATGGCGTGCCGATCGGAAATCATGTAGTCAGAGTTGAAATCCGGCCGCGAGAACTCGTTTCTCAGGCGACCAATACTATTTATAACGGCGGAACGGGGGAAGTCAACCCTAGAATCGACTCGGCGGGACCGATCGCGGTGAGTCTCTCGGTCAGCCGGCGCAGTCGTCGCTCAGCCGACGGTGATCCGCCGGTGACCTCCGCAGCCCCGCGGCTTTCCGCCTTCGCTCGATCTCGCCGTTCGGATATACTACCGATAATGAAAAGCGCCGCGGATGGGGCAAGACGTGACGGCCGGGGGCCGCCCGGTCCTCGTTCCGTCGGCCGAGGCCGCGCCGGCGCGCGGCGAAATTATCCATCCGGTATGGGTCGGGACCATCGCCTCATCCCGTCATCATGGCACGCGAACCACTCCTTCGACCGCCCGTCGCCGCTCCTGACGACGATCACGACCTCCGCCCGCAGCGGATGGAAGAGATGGTCGGGCAGCGCGAGGTGTACGCGCGGCTCAAGATCGCCATCGACGCCGCGTTGGTACGGCGGGAACCGCTGGGGCATATCCTTTTTGACGGCCCGCCCGGTCTGGGCAAGACCACCTTCGCGATGTGCATTCCCCGCCACCTCGGGGTGGCCGTCCAAATCGCCAGCGGCGCCACCCTCAAGGCCCCGAAGGATTTGATACCCTATCTCACCAACGCCGAGGAGCGATCGGTCCTCTTCGTGGATGAAATCCATCGCATGCACAAATCGGTGGAGGAGTTCCTTTATCCTGCGATGGAGGACTTTCGCATCGACATCACGTTGGGGGAAGGGGTGAACGCGCGGACGCTGAACCTGCGGCTCAAGCCCTTCACCCTGATCGGCGCGACGACGCGGACGGGGTTGATTTCGGCCCCGTTGCGAGACCGCTTTCACATGCGGGAACATTTGGAGTTCTATTCCGTCCCGGAGCTGGCGGAGATCGTCCGCCGCAACGCGGTCAAGCTGCAAATCGAGGTCACCGACGAGGCCGCCGAATTGATCGCCGGGCGGAGTCGCGGAACGCCCCGTATCGCCAACAATCGCCTCCGCTGGATTCGCGATTTCGCCACCGCCAAAGCGGCGGGCAAGGTGTCTCGCAAGGTGGCCGAGGATGCCCTCGCCATGCAAAAGGTAGACCACCTGGGCCTGGATCGGCAAGACCGCCGCTATTTGGAGACCATGGCGCGGGTATTCGGCGGCGGGCCGGTGGGCGTCGAGGCCTTGGCGCACACCATGAACATCCCCGCCGATACCCTGGTCGATGAGGTCGAGCCTTTTCTCCTCCGCTCGGAATTGATCGTCCGCACGCCCCGCGGCCGACGGATGACGGCCAAGGCGTACGAACACCTGGGTTTGCCGCCCGTCACCGCGCCCGGCGACGAGCAGCCCACGCTCTTCGAATGATGGGCGGTCGCCTGACGCAACGAAGCACGCTTGCGTGACCTTCGGTCTCAGCGTGGTACGGCAGCCCCGGACGTAAGTCCGAGGTGCCGGCGCGGCCGATGCCTGCAACGCGGAGAACGTTTTCCGCATTGCATCCGCCGCCGGCTTAGCCGGCTGCTTACACCGGCGGCTTGGGGTGCTCGCCGCGTTGCGAAGGAAGCAAACGGTAGCCTACAATATCGTCCTAATGCGGGAGGGGAATGTCTGATCAGGCCGCTATAGGAGCGGCGGTTTGTATCCGCCGCGCGGCTGCCGTCGGACCGTTTTGCCGAAACCTTCATTCGAAGGCGGATGCTCGGAGGGGATGATCGATGGCCATGTCTTCGCGTCAGCGGGTGCAGGCCGCGCTGCGGCATGAAGAGCCGGATTACGTGCCCCTGGATCTGGGAGGCAGCCCGGTCACGGGGATGCACGTCAGCAGCGTGTATCTGCTGCGCCAGGCCCTGGGCTTGGACGCGCCGGGCACGCCCGTCAAGGTCGTCGAGCCTTATCAAATGCTGGGCGAGATCGATGACCGCCTGATCCGCGCCTTGGGCGTCGACGTCGTCCCGTTGGGCCGCCGCAAGAACATGTTCGGCTACGAAAACAAGGACTGGAGATCGTGGCAATTGTGGGACGGCACGCCGGTCTTGGTACCCGGCGACTTCAATACCGACCCCGAGCCGAACGGCGACATCTTGATGTATCCCGAGGGCGACCGCTCGGCTCCGCCCAGCGGCCGCATGCCGGAGAACGGCTTCTACTTCGACACGATCGTCCGCCAAGAGCCGATCGATGACGACCAATTGAACCCCGACGACAACCTGGAGGAATTCACGCCCATCGCGGATGACGAATTGCAATGGTTGGCCTGCGAGGCGGAGCGTTTGCGTCGGGACGGCGATCGGGCCGTCTTGGCCAACTTCGGGGGGACGGCCTTCGGAGACATCGCGCTGGTGCCCGCCCCCTTCCTCAAACACCCCAAGGGCATCCGCGACGTGGCCGAGTGGTACATGAGCACGGCCTCGCGATTCGATTACGTCTACGCCGTGTTCGAGCGGCAGTGCGAGATCGGCATCCGCAACCTGGAGCGCGTTTACGAGGCGGTGGGCGACCGCGTGGATGCGGTGTTCATCACGGGCACCGATTTCGGGCAGCAACAGGGGCCGTTCATCAGTCCGGCCAGTTATCGTCGCTTGTACAAGCCCTTCCACCGCCGGGTGAACGATTGGGTTCACGAAAACACGCCCTGGAAGACGTTCATCCATTCCTGCGGCTCGGTAACGGCCTTTTTGGACGACTTCGTGGAGGCAGGCTTCGACATCTTGAATCCCGTCCAGTGCTCCGCCGCGGGCATGGATGCCGCCCTTCTGAAACGCAAGTATGGGGATAAGCTGACGTTTTGGGGCGGAGGCGTGGACACGCAAAAGACGCTCCCCTTCGGCTCGCCCGACGACGTCCGCTGGGAGGTCCGCGAACGGATTCGCACGTTTTCGCCGGGCGGGGGATTCGTCTTCAATACGGTCCACAACGTGCAGGCCGGTGTGCCCGTCGAAAACCTGTTGGCGCTCTACGAATCCGTGAATACCTGCCGCGGCCTGCCGTTTCCGGCGGCTTGATTTTCGCACCCGGCGTCTGCTCGCCGAACCCCGCGGACGGAAACCGCGAGCGTCAGCGTCGGACGTGAGCCTCGGAAGTTAGCCTGATGTGGAGGTGCCGGTCGCGCGTGCGAGCCAAAGAACATTTCGGCGCTGCATCCACTGCGGGCTTGCGCCCGCGGTTCTTGTCCGCGATGCGATATGGCATTGCCGGGCCGCCCGACCTCAGCCGGCCGTCAGTCCCCGGAACATGAAAAAGGCCGCCGCGGTCAGCGAAATGCCTGCCGCCACAAAATCCCAACTGAAATTCTGCCGCATGTACGTGGTGGCGAAGACCGCGAAGACGGCCATGGTGATGATCTCCTGCATCACCTTCAACTGATAGAGCGAATAGACGCCGCTGCCGATGCGGTTCGCCGGCACCTGCAAGCAGTACTCGAAAAAGGCGATTCCCCAACTGGCCAGAATCGCCAGGAAGATGGGGGCGTGCTTGAGGTCCTTCAAATGGCCGTACCAGGCGTACGTCATGAAGATATTGGAGCCGATCAGCAATAAGATGGGTAACACGCGCGGCCAAAACATAGAGCTTTCTCGCTAAAGCGCTGAACGTCAAATGACGCTGCCGGTTGCACGGGGCAACGCCGGCAAGCGCCACGCTCGCCGGAAGGCGGCTCGTCGCCCCGAACGCAGCGCGACACAAGGAAAGGTGGGGAAAGGGCGAGAAGAATAGCGTCCGCCAGGAAACGCGTCAATCCGAGCCGGCACTTCAACGTTGGCGAACGGGGCGGACGGAGCGAGGAGGTGCGAGGGCTTTCACCAGCCCATCACCATATTGGACTCGATGACCTTTTTCGCCCGTTCCAGGTCCACGCCCGTCTCTTGCATATATAGTCGAATGGCGTGGATTTTGTCTCCGGCGGCCCGGGCCAAACAGTCGCGGGCGACGTTGCAGGGGTCCGTCCTCTCGCCCAATCCCAGACCCAAGGCGGCCTTGGAAATCACCCAGGTATTTCTCGGCCGCTTGGCCAAGCGGAGCAGCTTTTCGCGGGGATAACTCGCCTGCACCACTTCCCGGGCGGCTTCTTCGCTCTCCGCCCAAGTAATCAGGATGTGGCACTCGGTCTCAATTTCGTAAAGCGGCATGGAAGGCAGAACCTCTCTCCGGAACGGACCAGTACGAAGCGACTCGGGACAAGCCTGCGCCCGAAATACTCAGCTCAGCCGGTTTGAATCTCCTAACTCGCGGAGTGCCTCGGCATGACGTCGCCGCATCACCCGAAGCCGAATAGTTATTATACCCGGGCGAACCATTTCGTCGTCGCCCCACCGAAAAGGGAGGCATTTCCACTAATATGGGTTATCCCTTGTGTCATCGGAAGGCCGTCAAATCATATTGTGTCTGGCAAAAATCTCGACGGCTGAGGTCCCCATCTCCAATTCCCGGCGGACTTCGGAACGTTTTCGCGCTCGTTCCACCGCCGCATTGGCGACATCCGCTTCGGCCCCTTGGGGAATGAGGCAGACGCCCTCGTGGTCTCCGAACACCAAGTCGCCGGGACGGACTCGGACGGTGCCGATTTCGACGGTGGCGCGGAAGTCCACGACTTTGCCGCGGATACGTTGGTCCTGCGCGAACGAGCCGCGGCAGAAGATGGGGAAATTCATGCGGAGGAGGGCGGCCGTATCGCGGACGCAACCGTCCACTAAAGCCCCGGCGGCGCGCAGCCGCTGTGCCCGCAGCGTCATCAATTCGCTCCACATCGCCAAATGATTGCGCCCCCCCGTGGCGAGGAAGACCTCACCCGGCCGGAGATCGTCCAACGCCTCCAGCATCAAGCCGAAGGGCTTGGCAAAGACGGGGTTGAGACCGCTGGGGGAGAAAGTCTCGAAGCAGTCGGCGAATAGGACGGGCATGGCCCGGCCGACGATCGTCATCCGCGGCTCCAAGGGCCGAATGGCGTTGGGCAAAAACTGCGCCCCCAGCCCGAACTGATCCAGCACTTCGCCGACGATCGCCGTCGAAAGCTCTTGCCGGAACAGGGCAAAGATCTGCTCATCGTTTTTCGTTTGGTTCATGGTAGGCGTCCCCAGTGCGTCGGGCGAATGCGTCACGCGGCCCAGCCCGGCTCGACCACGATCTCCGCCTGGGATCGTGGTGATCCGGCGGCGGTTCAGATTTAGAGACTGTTCCCCAAGTAAGTCTGCCTAATTCTCGCAGATTGTCAACTCATGAGCGACCTTTTTTGCGGTCTTTCCACATCGGGTTGACGCCCAAGGATCGCACTTACGCCCCGGCTACGCCCCCGGCTCGCGTGCCGCATCGGCCGGGACCGTCCTAGAGTAGCATGCGGCACCGCCGTACAATAAAGGGGTGAGCTACCTTCCGGCTACGCCGACGCCGTAGCTGCGCTCGTGTTTCATTCCCGCAAACGACCCGGACCGGTCGCCGCGAGTCGATGGCATTGGCAATGTGTTCGATGAAGAGTTGACGCAATGATGAGCGATCCAGTTCACCCGTCGCCGGAGGATTCGGCCGGTCAAGTCCGCCCTCAGTCGGAGCCGGAAAACGAGCCGCGGGTTCAGGTTCCGCCTTCCGACGAGCAGCGCGGCGACCAAGAAGATTCCGCGGGAGAAGCGGCCTTGGATGCGAGCGGACGCCCGGCCAAGCGGAAGATCTTGATCGGCTCGCAGCGTGATCCCGCCGCGTACCGCGCCGGGCCGGGCGCGTCCTTGACACCGGGCAAGCGACGGCCTCCCGTCGCGGCGGAGAGTTCCACGGCAAAAAAGAGCGGAACGGCGGACGACGGCGCCGCGGAGCCGGTCTCGCAGGCCGGCGGCACGGCTCCGGCGACCGATTCCCTTCCCGACGTGATGCCGCAGCCCGTCGGGGATTTCCCAGCGGACGACTTGGAAGAAGAAGACGACGAGGCTGCCGAGGAGCAGGCCCGCCTGAACGCCGAGATCGAACGCCTCAAAGCCGAGGTCGCGGAGTCCGTGGGCGACTTTCAGCCGGTGGGCACCCCGGCCGTTTCTTTCAAGCGCCAGGCGCTCCCGCCCGACTTGCAACGCGAGCTGGACGAGGCGTTGGGCGATGCCTCGCTCGACTCGTTGATCGACGAGACGACGGAGAAGGTCAAGCTCGGAAGGTTGGAGGCCGATTCCCGCCATCTGGGAAAAATCTTGGCCGTCCACCGGGAGAACGTCTTCGTGGAGCTTGGCTCGCGGGAGCAAGGCATTGTGCCCATGAAGTGGTTTCGCGAGCCGCCGGAGGTCGGGCAACCGGTGGAGGTCCGCGTGGTGCGGTACGTCCCGGAGGAAGGGCTGTACGAACTGACGCTGCCGGCGGCGGCGGCCGACGTGGCCGACTGGGCCGACATCGCCAAGGACATGCTCGTCGAGGCCAAGGTCACAGCGGCCAATTCCGGCGGATTGGAAGTCCAGGTCAACCGCCTACGGGGCTTCATCCCCATCAGCCAGATCGACCTCTTTCGGGTGGAGAGTCCCGAGGATTACGTCGGGCAAACGTTCACCTGCTTGGTGATCGAGGTCAATCCCCAGCGCAAGAACTTGGTGCTCAGCCGCCGCGCCGTGCTGGAACGGGAACGTGAGCAGGCTCAGAAGGCGCTCTGGGATTCCCTCGCGCCGGGACAGGTCCGCGACGGCGTGATTCGCAAATTGATGGATTTCGGCGCCTTCGTGGATATCGGTGGGGCGGAGGGATTGCTGCACGTCAGCCAGATGGCCTGGGGACGCGTCAAACATCCCAGCGAACTCTTCCGCGAAGGCCAGAGCATCAAGGTCCGAATCGACAAGCTGGATCGTGATGCTCGCAAGATCAGCCTGGCCTACCGCGACCTGATGTACAACCCTTGGGACGAGGCCGGCAAAAAGTACCTTCCCGGCAGCATTTGGAAGGGCACCGTTACGCGGCTGATGGACTTCGGGGCCTTCGTGGAACTGGAACCGGGAGTGGAGGGGCTGGTCCACATTTCCGAGCTGTCGCTGAAGCGCGTGAACCGCGTCAAGGACGTCGTTCAGGAAGGCGACGCGGTGGACGTGATGGTGCTGTCGTTCGATCCGGAAACCCGCCGCATCGGACTGTCCATCAAGGCCCTGCTGCAAAAGCAGGCGGAGGAGGCCGCGGCCGGCGAACCGGCGGAAGCCGGCGAAGAACCGTCGGCCGAAGCGGAACCGCCCAAGCCGGCCAAGAAGCTCAAGCCCGTCGGGCCGCTCAAGGGCGGGCTGGGGCAGTCGCCGGGCGGCGCCAAGTTCGGCCTAAAATGGTAACAACGGCTCGACCGCAGGTGCTGGTGAAGGATCCGTCCGCTCGGATCGCCGCGGCCGATCGATGCGGCGTTTTGCCGACCCGCATCGCCTTGCGCGAGGAAAGGCAGCGACTCCTCGCGATTCCGCGGCGTCGGGCGTAGTTTCATCTCGAATAAGTGCGCGATCATCCATGGAAACGACTTCGCCGACGACCGGCTCCCCTCCACGTCCCTCGCTGCCGCGCTGGCTGAAACGTAACATCCCCAAGGGGGACGCCGGCCGGTTCACCGCCGACGTGATCGAGGATTTGTCCCTGGTCACGGTGTGCGAAGAGGCCAAGTGTCCCAACCGCATGGAGTGCTATGCCCACCGCACGGCCACGTTCATGATCTTGGGCGATGTGTGCACGCGGCGGTGCGGCTTTTGCAGCGTGGCCAAGGGCAAGACGCGGCCGGTCGATCCCGCGGAGCCGCAGCGGGTGGCCGAGGCCGCGCGGCGTCTGGGTTTGCGGCACGTCGTCATCACCTGCGTCACCCGCGACGATCTGCCGGACGGCGGGGCCGAGCACTTCGTGCGGACCATCGCCGCCGTCCGCGAGCGGTGTGCCGCCACGGTCGAAGTCTTGCCGTCCGACTTCGCGGGCAACGGCGAAGCGGTGGATCGCGTCGTGGACGCCGCTCCCGACGTTTACAATCACAATACTGAGACCGTGCCGCGGTTGTATCCCACGGTCCGCGGGCGAAAGGCCGACTACCGCTGGACGCTGGAAATGTTCCGCCGCATCAAGCGCCGCAACCCGGCCGTCCGCACCAAGAGCGGCCTGATGCTGGGGCTGGGCGAAACGTGGGGCGAACTCCTCGATACGTTCGCCGATCTGCTCGAGGCGGGCGTGGAAATGCTGACGCTGGGGCAATACCTTCAGCCCGCGCCCGAGAGCCTTCCCGTCGTCCGCTTCCTCCACCCGCAAGAGTTCGACGAGATCGGTCGGGCGGCACGGAGGATGGGCTTCCACCGCGTGGCGAGCGGCCCGTTCGTCCGCTCCAGCTACCACGCGCGAGATATGGTCGTCCCTTTGGACGCGCCGGCCCGCGACTACGGTTCGCTGAACGCCTCCGCGATCGATGTGTGACCGGGGGGAGCGAGCGGCGGCGGTACAAGGATGGAGAAACCGGGCGACACCGGTCGCGCGCCGGGCGTCGGTCGGCCCGGCGAAGGAGGTTCAGACCGATACCATGTTGCTCTTCTTCTCGGCCGGCGAACCGAGCGGCGACCAGCACGCGGCGGAATTGCTCCGCGAATTGCGGGCTTGGGATGATAAGGTGCGGGCGGTGGGATTCGGCGGACCCCGCCTCCGCGCGGCCGGTTGCGCGCTGTTCCAAGACCTGACGCAACATGCCGTGATGTGGTTCCGCCGGGCGGGCGGAGCGTTGCTCTTCTATCGTAGGCTGTACTTCCAAGCGGAGGCCTACCTCCGCGATCACCGCCCCGACGCCGTGATTCTGATCGACTATCCCGGCTTCAATTGGTGGATCGCCCATGCGGCCAAGAAGCACGGCGTACCGGTCTTCTACTACGTCCCGCCTCAGATTTGGTCTTGGGCACGGTGGCGGGTGACCAAGATGCGGCGGTTGATCGACCACACCTTCGCCTGCCTGCCCTTCGAGGCATCCTGGTTTCAGGCCCGGGGCTGCCCCACCACCTACGTCGGTCATCCCAGTTTCGACGAGGCGGCGCGCCATGCCTACGATGAAGCCTTCGTCCGCGGGGCGATGGAGAGCGGGCCGTTGCTGACGGTCTTGCCCGGCTCGCGAGATCAGGAAATCGAGGCCAACGCGGGGATGCTGTACCGCTGCGTGGAGCGGGTCCGCGCGGCGGTGCCCGGCGTCCGTGTCGCGGTGGCCGCATTCCGTGAGAGACACGCGGCCCGCTTCGCCGTCAAGGCAACCGGCCGGAATCCGCCCGCCGTGGAAACGGGAGATTGGACCGACCGCGGCGTGGAAGCCTTGCCCGGCTGGCGGTTCTACGTCGGCCGGACCCCCGAACTGATCCGCGCGGCGACCTGCTGCGTGTCGGTCTCCGGCTCCGTCTCGTTGGAATTGCTGTATCAAGAGAAGCCCAGCGTCATCGTGTACTACATCAACCCCTTTGCGTATTGGGTGCAAAATCGCTTTCGGCGCGTGAGGTATATTACCCTGGTCAACCTACTGGCGGACGGCGGCCTGGACGACTCCGACCTGCGGCTGTACGATCCCCGTTCGCCGCGTGCCGACCGGGCCGTCTTTCCCGAATATTTGACGTATCGGGATCGGAGCGAGGACATGGCGGGGCACTTGATCGGCTGGTTGCAGGAGCCGGCCCGACGCGAGCAAGTCGTGGAACGATTGGCCTCGCTCAAACGCGCCTTGGCTTGGGAAGGGGCGTCGCGCCGAGCCGCCCAAGCCGTTTATCAAGCCGTGGACCGCGCCAGGGGCCGAACCGCGACGGAACCGTCGGCCGCCGGCCCGACCCGCACCGGCAACGCCGCGACGCATTGACTTTTGGATCGGTCGGCAAGGGGGCGGCAGCCGCCCTGCGCTCTCCCCTTCGCCCCGGATGGAGGTGACTCATGCTCGGCGGGGGACAATCCCAAACGCCTTACGACCTGCACTTCGTGATCTTCAACATCCCCGTCCGCGTACACCCCTTCTTCTGGATCGCGATTGCGATCCTGGGGGCGGGAAACCGCGACCTCTTCGGCATCGTAAGTTGGTTGCTGGCCGCGTTTGTGGGCGTGTTGCTGCACGAATTGGGCCACGCCCTCACCATGCAGTCCTTCGGTTTCTATCCCAGCATCACGCTCTACGGCCTGGGCGGATACACCGAATTCGGCGTGATGCGCAATCCTTACGCCGGAAGGCTTTCTCCGGCGGCGAGAATCCTCATCACGGCGGCCGGCCCGGCCGCGGGCTTCGCTGCCGCCGCCGCCCTGACCGCGATCTTGATGCTCCTGCGTTTCCACACCATCGTCTACGTCGGACCGCCCCTCGGCGTGATGGTCCTGCTCCGCGAAGTCGTGATCAGCCCCTGGATGACCGATTTCCTCAATGACCTGTTTTTCGTGCTCATTGCGTGGGGCGTCTTGAACCTGATTCCCGTCCTTCCTTTGGATGGCGGCCAAATCGCCCGGGAGTTGTTGGGCCTGCGCAATCCCGCCTTGGGCGCTTACCGCGCCGCGGCCATGTCCTTCGTCATCGGCGGCGCCATGGCCGCCTTGTGCATTCTCTCCGGCAATTGGTTCTTGGCCATCTTGTTCGGCTATTTGGCCTATATGAACTACGCGGGCCTCACGATGCGGTGGTAGAGCGAGCGGGTTGAGCCCGGCGCGAACAAGCGATTCGGCGGGCGGTGTCCCGCAGAACCGCCGCATTCGCCGGATCATGCCGATCGCGGCAAGACGGCAATGTCTCTCAAGACGGAATTTAACGATTGCGCAGCCTGCGCAAGACGTGTCATCGCAAAATGCATCCCGCAGGTGGAGTTTCGGTCGATCCGCCGTTGGGCGTTGGAAACGCTGTGTTATATTGAAGAAGAAGTTCGTCCTGCGAATCGCGGACGGCATTCCCCAGAGATTGGTACCGATACCCGTTGGGCGTGTTTGCGGGCGACGGCGTCCGCTTCGATGACGCGGGGTTTCGGTTTGGCTGCCGAGAGCGGTCTCGGCGACGGTGGATGTTGTGAGGCACTGCTTGCCCGGCTCGCCGTCGGAGTTGTGTCGGACGTTTTTATCACAGAAAGGGAGTCAGCCGTGTCGAATCCATTCGATTTACCCGAGGAAAAGGATCCCGTGACGGCCGCCGAGGGAAAGCAGGAGTCCGGCGAACAGCCGGCGGGCGAGGTCCAGCGGCAACCGCAGCAGCCCGCCGCGCAGCGCGTCGCCCTGCAAATCGATGACAGCAAGGTCAATGCCTTGTACGCCAACTTTTGCCGCGTGACGGGCACGCCGGAGGAATTGATCATCGACTTCGGACTCAATCCGCAGCCGATCGGGGTTCCCTCTCAACCCATTGTCATCAACCAGCGGATTGTGATGAACTTCTATACCGCCAAGCGGATGTTGCACGCGCTGCAATTGACGCTCCAGCGGCACGAAGCTACCTTCGGCGTGTTGGAGACGGATATCCAGAAGCGGGTTCGGGCGATGCCCAGCCAACCGCGGCCGCAAGGCTGACAACCTCCGACCGGACACAGGCATGCCCGGCAGGGAAGCGCCGCCGTCGGGGCCGCGAACCTGGGCCGCAAATGCCTGAAGTCGGTAAATAGTCGTATTCAATGCCGGGCCGAGGAGATGCACGCCATCCCCTCGGCCTGAGCCTTTTTCTTGGGAGCACTTGGCGACCGCCCGGCACGCCGCGTCCTCCGGTCGCTCCGGCGCGCAGCGTTCTACCCGGCGTCACGGGCGATGGGCCATGATCACCGAGTTCATGGCCTCCGAACGGAGCCGGAGGAAAGGTTCCCGAAAACCGGCCGCTTGCAGGTCTTCTTGGTATTCCGCCAGCGTATAGGTATTGCCTTTGGGGGTGTTCGCCAGCATGTTGACGGCGAAGAGCGCTCCTTCGAAGGGAGCAGTGCGACAAGGCTCCAGAACCACATCGCGAATGGCGATCCTCCCGCCGGGGGCCAAGGCCTCGAACACCTTACGGAACAATGCCCGGTTCTGCTCCCGCGAATTCTGGTGCGCGATCGCCGAGACCCAAGCGAAGTCCGCTCCGCCGGGCAACGGATCCGCGTAGAAGTCGCCCGTCACGAACTGAATGCGGTCGCTGAGCCCCTTTTCCCGAGCCAATCGCTGGGCCTGGACCACGGCATGGGGGAGATCGAAGTAGATTGCCCGGGCGTGGGGCAGGGCGCGAAGGAAGGCGAACGTCCAGGTGCCCGGTCCCCCACCCACGTCCAACAGCGTCCGAAACTCCAGCGGCTGCAAATCGGCGACCAAGGCGTCCGCGATATCCCGCGATACGGATTCCATGGCCAGGATGAAATCGGCCAAGTCGGCGGCGGGGCCTCGAATGCCGGAAGGCTTGGGAGCCGGTATGCCCGACTTCACCGTCCAGGCCAATTGCACCCAGGCTCGCATGACGTTCATGCGGTGCCGGATCATGGGGGCCGCAGTGACCGGCGAATGATCGGACAGGCACGCCCGCATCGCATCCGTCACATGGTAACGATCGGCCTCCTTCTTGAGGACCTGAATAGCGGTCAATGCGTCCAGCAGGATCGTCAGGGCACGCAAGTCGGTCTCCGTGCGCCGGGCCAACTCCGCGGCCGTATCCCCTTGCGGCGAGAGGGCGTCAAAAATCCCCAATTCCGCGGCGGCCCCCAGAATGCAGGCCTGCCGAAAGCCGTCGCTCAAACCCATCAACCACGCTTTGGTTTCCGCAATATCGGTCACAAGCCCTTCCTCCAATCAAAGGGGATGGATTGCGAATACTCCGAGGTAATGCCGAACGAGACACGTTGTGCCCCGTCTCGCAGAGAAACATGATGTCGGAGAGGTGGAATCGAAACGGTGGGAAGGCGCCCATTCCCGGGGCGGGAAATCATGCCCCGACGGTGCCCGCGGCATTCCCTGCCGCCGCCGGCGTCTGCGGGAAAGCTCCCGCCTTTTGCCGGGCCGCGTCTTGAATCCGGCGAATCATGGCCGTCAGACCGTTCCGCCGGTTGTAACTGAGGTGCTTTTCCAACTGCAATCGCTGGAAAAGGCAGCGAATGTCGCAAGAAAGCACTTCCTCCGGGGTCCGGCCGTTGTAGATCCGCAATACAATGGCGAGCAATCCCCTAACCATCGGCGAGTCGCTGTCGGCCGCGACGTGCAGCCGCGGAGGATCATCATCGCTCCACGAAAAGACCATCCAAACCGTGCTCAGGCACCCGTGGACGCGGTGCTCCTCGTTCTTCCATTCGTCGGGGAACGGCTCCAGGGTGTCGCCAAACTCGACCAGGATTTGGTACCGCTCTTCCCATTCCTCCACCCCGGCGAATTCCGCCTCGACGGCCGACATGGCACGGTCGAATTCGCACATGCTTTCCGTTGCACAGCAAGAGTCTTCTCGACGGCTGGACGTTGTGGAATGGTCGAGCATGGTACTGACGCGGCGTCAACGTCGCGATATGGAGGCTTGGTCTTTGGATCGAAAACCTTCCCGAGGCATTTACTGCGAAAAAAAGGCCGCCTGGATACCGGAACGGCGCTCATCCAGGGAAGTCTAGCCGAAAATGCGGTTCGGCTTACCCTTCCGGTATTTTATACTACCCCACGGTAGGGAACAACTCACAATTAATTACGTATGCAAGTGCGTTTATTGTTCACAGAAGGACCGCCGACGCATGGCTTGTGCACGCGAGTGGGGGGGGGCAGTAACTGGGAAATACGCGCGCGAAACGACGGAGGCGACGCAGGGCGAGCGTCCGTAAGCCGATCTCCTCGGATCGTTTTGGGGTCGATCGCACCGTCGCCCATTTTGCCCACTCGCCCACATCCGCTCCCTGCTTGCCGCCAAACGAAGGGAGCCGCACAAGGCCCGCTTCATTCATCATCTTCGGCCACCCTGATGACCGTTAGGAAGTTGGGATTGAGCCAATCAAAGTCCTTGTCGCGGGTCAGGAGCGCAGCGCCGGCCGCCTTCGCTGTGGCTGCAATCCAAAGGTCGTTTTGCCCGCGGGGCGCGCCACGGCGACTCGCTTCAGCGTAAAACTGCGCGTACCATTCGACTACGGGAAATAGCCCGGCGTCCACGCAGACGAAATTGCGCAACATCTCGCGTAGCGCTTGCAGCTTAGACTGCCCCCATCGCCTGTAGTACGCGAAGCCGAAAAGCTCTCCTTCCGTGATGCTGGAAATGAGCGGTCTCTCCCTTCGCGACGTGAGAGCGTATCGGGACTCGATGGCTTGGCCCGTCGTATCATTGCGCGCTAGCAGCCTGTTGAAAAACAAAAACGCTTACACAAGCCGTCGTGGGTGGAAGCCGATTGCAACCGCTACCAGTTGTGCTAGCAAACACTTTTTCAACAGGCTGCTAGATGAAGCACGACATTGGTATCTAGCAGAATCAGCGTGTCGGGCCCGATCGTCACGAGATTTCCCTTAACCAGCCGCGGATCTCTTCATCGCTTTCGTTTCCGGGCCAGTGGCCGATAACTGCCGCTACGCCGGACCTCGGACCTTGCGGCTGCCGCAGCGGGTACGTATCGAGGGACCGACCGGTCGGGGGCGGAATCCGGCCCCAGAGCGAGACATCGCCGACCGCGCGGCTTACCGACTCTGCATCGATCCTCAACGGACGTCCGGATGGCTTATACTGTACGCGCCCCGACACCAGCACCCGTTCCCCGAGCAAGGGCGCGATCCGGCGAATATCGCCGACCGCCAGAACGCCGCGCAACTGCTCACCTTGATCCAAGTGAATAACGAAGGTCCGTGTGCTGGCCCGCACCATGTCCAAAACCCCTGCCACGCGGGCAGGCCGGCTTGCCGGCGTGCTGGTCCGGAGATGCTCGGCGGTTTCCAAAACTGTCATGTCCAAACAAGCGGCGCGCTTGTTACGATGGCGGCTTCCTACCACCTCGATCACCTCGAAGGCACTCTCGAGGGCCGGCCGAAAACGAGCCAGTTGGCGTAGCAATGTCCGGTCGAAACGGTCGCTATCCGGATCACCGAAAGCTACGTCCGTTAGCACGTCGGCCAGGAGGTCAAGACCGGTATCCTTCGGGTCCGGCAGCGTGGGCCATAACTGCTTTTGCTCGTAAAGTTGGGGCGCCGCGTCACCGAGCCGGGGCGACGAAAACCGGAGGATCGTCGCATCTTCGCCCGCGTAATCCACCAGACGCACGTCAGTCGCTGCCTGCAACCAATCCGGGCGAGCTTGCCGGGCCGTACTCCTCCCCTGAACTGCCATCAACACAGACCGCCGGACCGCAGTCGGAATGACCTGCAACACCGTCCCCAACGGCTCCGGCGGAGCCTTCCGACCGAAATGCGCGGAGCTTCTCAGCCGTATTGTGTGCGTGACCGGATTCAAGGACACCTCCTCGTGGGAAGTAATCCCGCCCACGCAGGTTGCCATTCTCGTTGCCCCTGCGCCATATTCTGCGGTCACGGATCGGCCTCCGCAAGAGGCCTGTCCACGGTCTTCGGTGTTGCAAAGCAGCAGCCGGTTTCCTGGGCAAGAATTAAACGCGGTCACAGTGACATCCGGGGCCTTCGCTACGCTCGCCCTCTAATGCGTGGCTTTGCGGTGCTTTCATGTTCACCGGGTGTCACGCAGCAAATCTCCCGTTTGCATCTGCGGATCGAACTGCCGGGTCGAAATTCGGAGATTCTTACAACCGGAGCGTATCACCCCGTCCGAGCGGGAATCGGGCGGCCACGTTTTGCCATGTCCGAGATCCACACCGGAACGTAATCAGCGGCGAAGCCTGATTAAGTCCGAAATGTATCCGGCACCTGGCTCGCGAAACGACGGAGGCGACGCAGGGCGAGCCTAGCTCGCAACCGTGATCCACGGACGCCGGCCCAAGGTGGGAAGACTGCAAGAATTCGGTCGATCAACTTTTGCCAATCCAGCGGAATCAGGCACAGCCACGTGGGGAACGGTCTCGAACTCGGAACCGGCCCCCCCTATTGGTCGGAATCGGACAATTCCTTGATTTTGATGTTGCGGAAGAAGATCGGGGCATCGGCGTGCTTGCCTTGCAATCCGATCAGGCCCTTCTGCGGCAACTCCGCCTTGGGACGGCTCAACCAGGGGGGAATGTCGGAGCCGTCCGGATTGGTCTTGGCCGAGGTCCATTTCCGCATGTCCATTTCGGTGACCAATTCGCCGTTCAGCACGACCGTGATGATCGGGCCGCGGCAGGTGACGGTCATGCGGTTCCATTCGCCGGGCTTCTTGACCGCCGACTTCTTCGGCGCTAGGTGCCCGAAGATCGCCCCGCAGTGCCAGCTCGCCGGGGCGTTCGCCCATTTCTCCGCGAAATCGTCGGCGATTTGAATCTCAACGGAATTGGGGATCCAATTGCCGGGATCGCTGCAATAAACGATGACGCCGCTGTTGGTCTCGTGCTCCGTCTTGAACTCCAAATCGATCACGAAATCGGCGTACTCTTTTTTGGTCCAAATGCACTGATCTTCGGAAGCGGTGAGGACGCCGTCCTGAAACGTCCAAACTCCCTTGGGGAACGTGGCATTGGAGAGATCGGGGGTGAACAGGTCCTCCCAGGCCGCGGAATCCGGATGCCCCGCCGTTTTTGCCTCTTCCCCCAACCCCAACGATGACAGGGCCGACAGGCCCGCCAAAGCGCAACATAACCAAACCCGATTCATGGCAAGACCCTTTCGAAAACAGCGTTTCCTCAATGATTCGGTTTCGGCCCTCGCGGAAAAGACATCCGGCGGGCCAAGCGGTCCGGGGCTTCCACGGACCGAGGTCCGGAACGTCCCGTTGCCGCGCGAAAAACCCCGCTACCGCTCATCTTAGGACGCGACCGTCCTCGTCACAAGGCGGCGGTTCCTGCCGGAATTCGGGGCCCGGTGGACGATCCCTGCGGGCGGTGGGCAGGGTGCCCAAGGCGAGGCGTCGGCATCCATGTCCGCCATGATGGAGCGCAGGCCCCCCATCGTGCCGCACGTTTGCCATGGAACGCGCCTGGGGCCGCAGCTCGATTTGCGGCGCCGGCCGACACGCAAGGCTGAAAAACCAATTTGTTATGCCGTCACCACCGGCTTAGGTCGGCGGCGTGGGTCACTGCTTCCGCGATCCGCAACATGCAAACGCCGCGCTCCCGGCGCAAAAGGTTTGACGCACCGGCCCGCGATGGGAATAATTTGGAGCATCCGTCCGACCGACGCAATCTTACCAAATTCTATCAACATTTGGCCCGCGGCCGGCCCGGCCCACTTCCACGGAAGACTCGCAACGAGTGAGCAGGCGAAAGAGACAGACGGGCACAATAGATCCCGGTTTTTCGCTTAGGACGACAGTTTGACATCTTTAGACAGGAGAGGCGCTATGGGTAAAACGACGCGACGTGGATTCTTGGGAACAGCCGCTGCGGGTACTGCGGCGGCCTGGTTCGGTCCGCAAGCGATCATTCGGGCGGAGGCCCCGGCGGCGGGCGCCAACGAGACCGTCAACATCGGCTTGATCGGTTGCGGCGGCGAAGGTCGCGCCGTCGCATCCGCTCACAAGCGATTGCCCGACGCTCGGGTCATCGCCGTCTGCGACGTCCACGCGGGTCGCTTGGAAGAGGCCCGAAAACAGTTCGGCGGCGAAGCGATCGCGGCCTACTCCGACTACCGCAAGATGTTAGAGAACAAGGACATCGACGCCGTGATCGTAGCCACCAACGATCATTGGCACGTGCTGCCCACCATCCACGCCTGCCAGGCGGGCAAGGATGTTTACGTGGAAAAACCGCTGGGCACGTCCATCGGCGAAGGCCGAGCGGCGGTCCGCGCAGCGGAAAAATACAACCGGGTCGTACAGATCGGGACCCAGCAGCGTAGCTGGCCGCACTACCAAGAGGCCGCGGAAATCATTCAGTCCGGTCAATTGGGTGAAATCAGCGAAGTCCGGGTTTGGGACTTCGACTGCCTGTATCCCGGCTTCGGCACGCCCCCCGATTCCGACCCCCCCGCCGAGTTGAACTGGGACTTCTGGCTGGGTCCCGCCCCTAAAGTCCCTTACAACGTCAACCGTTTCGCGTACTTCTATTGGTTCTTCGATTACGGCGGCGGCTGGCAAGTCGATTGGGCCGTGCATCACTACCAGATCGTGCATTGGTTCCTCCAGGCGGAGGCTCCCCTCAGCGCCGCCGCGATGGGCGGTTTCTACGCCTTCGAAAAGACCAATACCGAGTGGCCCGACTCATTCGTGTCGGTCTGCGAATATCCGGCCACCCCCGTGGCCCAGAAGGGTTTCTTGCTTCAATACACGTTCAGCGGGACGGCGCGCCGCCAGCAGCGGTCGCATGCCAAGTGCTTTTACGGTACCAAAGGCTCGCTGACCATCGATCGCAGCGGGTACACCATTTCCTGGGAGCCGGAAAAGGGGAAGGAGCAAGAGGTTCGGCCCGACGTGACCGTGCCGAACGCCTTTAAGCAGGACGTTCACGTGACCAGCCTGCAAGCCCACGCCCGGGTCTTCATCGACTGCATCAAGAGCCGCCGAACGCCGCCGGCCGACGTGAAGGCGGGACATTTGGCCACGACCCCCGGCCACCTTATGAACATCGCGTGGCGCGTCGGTCGCAAGATCCGCTGGGACGCAAAGAACGAGCGCGTGCTCGATGATCCCGAGGCCGACGCCCTGGTGACCAAACAATACCGCGCCCCGTGGACGTTGGAGGTCTGAGTGCGTGACAGGCATCGAACCGGCGGGCCATGAACAGGCCCGGCGCGGCCCAAAAAAACGAGAGCGAGAGGCGTTCAGCCTCTCGCTCTTTTCGTTCGTTCGAGATGCATGACGCAAGACGCAACAGGCCGGGGCATGCCACATGCGGGCAGCACGTTTGAACGGTACGCTGCGCGGAGGCGCGTTCCTTTCGGCATTGTACGCCTTCAACCCGGCTTTTCGATCCGCCCGAGGGGCATCGCCCGACGATGCGAGTCCGACACGCCAGGTCACGATCCGCGTCGGCCGGTACCGCAGTTATTTGCAGGCCTTATCTCGGTCACATCACGTCTTGCCGAAGGCAGCACGCTGAAGAGATGAGACTGCTTTCGATAGGCCCTCCTGTCGTTCGACCATGAGCACATCATGGAAAAATCGACCGCCTCAACGTGGGCGCCCGACGCCGCCGTCGGACGCCCTTCAGCCAGGATTGGACCGCATACCCTTTCGTAACATGCTTCCGTCTCCTGTTTCGGCTGGAGGTTCCGGCGAGGTTTCGATCACTCTCGCCACTTCTATAAATACACACCTCAAATAGAAAGTCAAGCGCAAAACATTTTCGGTTCGCGCCGCAGCGCGAAAAAAACGCAAAGTAAGAATAAGAATCGACTTGCGTTTCAGCTACAGCCGGTGATTCACTGCCGTGAGGCATTCGGACTCCCGGGTTTGTCGCCGATGGACGGCCCGACCTCTTTTCGCAGGCCCTTTGTCTTGCCAAGTCGGACAGACCGCCATTTCCGTCTCGGCAGCGAAAAGGCGAAAATCTTCGCTGCCTTGAATGTTACAGGCGGATAATGCGGCAATCTTTGTGCAGCAAGCCCCGGGGACTTTGCCGGCCGTGCGGCCTGTTACGAAAGGCTGTCCGAAATCCCCTCAGCCGCTACTTTTCGTTCTCCGGCATGATCGCTTTGAGCACCGGCTCCACCCATTTTTTCTCGGCGATGTTGAAGAGGATGAAATCGCCGTCGAATTGCCAGTAACCCCAGCTCCAACCTCGCCGTTCGGCTTCCCGCGTGACGAAGCTCAGCCAGCGGACGCGATCCTCCGGCGGGGCGCGGTCGTACACGCCGAACTCGCCGAGATAGAGGGGCCGGCGGTTGGCTTCGGCCCAGGCCTGCGCGCGATCGAAGTCCGCCAGAATCGCCTGCCGGTCGGCCTCCGTGCCCCAACGAATCCCCACCTTGTCGGCCTTGCCGGCAAAGGCCGCCCCTTGGTGCGTGAAATCGAACGGACTGTAGTAATGGACGGTCACCAAGATGCAATGATCGTCCTCCGGCAGCACCAGCCGATCGAGATGCGAGATGTTATTCCACTGGGCCGGTCCGATCACGACCGTCCGGCGAGGGTTCGTCTTGCGAACGATCGCCAAGGCCTCGGCCGCGAATTGATTCCACATTTCGGCCGTCATCTTGGTGTTCGGTTCATTGAGCAACTCGAACAATAGTTGCGGCGGACGATCCGCGTATCGCCGCGAGATCGTCTCCCAAAAAGCCAGAAAGGCCGGCTTCAACGCCTCCGGGTCCTTGGCCATGGCCTGGAATTCGTGGAAGTCCAGGATCACGGCGAGGTCCGCCTCCAAGGCATGAGCGACGGCCCAATCCAGGGTCTCGAGGTACTCGGGCCGCAAGACCGACTTTCCGGATTCTTGGCGTGGATTGTCGCGGAAAGGGTGCAGGTTGATGCGGACGTGCGTAAAACCCGCCTCGCGAATCATGCGGAAAAAGCCGGCCTCGAACCGCGCGCGTGAGCGGTCCCGCCAGAGCGGATCGTAACCGATCACGTTGACCCCGCGTCCCAGACGGCGATTGATCCGGGCGGCGTCGGGGAAATCGGCTTGGGTTGCGGCCGCAGCCTCCTGGGCAAGGATCGTTCCCCACTGCCGCGGCCCGGGCATGACGACTGCCAGCATCGGCAACATCGCAACCGACAAGGTGAGCGCTCGGCCCCTTGCTCGAACGAAACCACAACCCCATTCGATCGGAAACGTACGCATGGCAGGCACCTCCCGAAACTGGAAAGACACGATTGCCGCGGCGAGTCGGAAGATTGCGACAGCGCGGAGGGTTTTTTCTCCGACTTATGAGGTGGCTATTGGCGCCCATGGTATCGCGGCGATGGGGGGCTTTCCAGCCCAAGCCCGCGCCGCGCCCCGACGGAATCGCCACTGGTTCCTTCCGTCCGGCCGGGATTACAATAAGCAAAAAGGGGACCGCCGAATCCGTGCGAACCGTCCCTTTGCGGGTTGGGGCGTTGCCCCGTCGCGTCATTGCAGGGCTCGGCGGCTTGCCCGACGGCTTCGTCCCGCTCTGCCCCGAGACGATTCCCAAACAAGGTGGATGCAATGCCCGTGCAAATGGAACTGGCGCGGCTGATCCTCAGCGAAACCAGCGACGAACAGTACATCATCTTGAAAGAGAAAGATGGCACGCGGGCCTTTCCGATCGTGATCGGCAGCGTGGAGGCCTTCAGCATCCGGCGCAGCGTGGTGGGAGAAACCACGCCGCGACCCATGACCCACGATTTGGTCGTCAATATCCTTCACGAATTGCGGGTGGAGCCGGTGGACGTGGTGATCACGGAGCTTCGGGAGCATACCTACTTCGCGCAATTGCGGGTGCGGCATAACGGGGAGTTGGTGGCGGTCGACGCAAGGCCTTCGGACGCCATCGCAGTCGCCGTGCGTTGCAGTCCCCCCCTGCCGATCTTCGTCGACGAGAGCGTGTTGGAGCAGGCCCTCGGCGGTTAATCGACCGCCCGCTCTCACCGACGGCTCAAGCCGCTTTGTGCGATACCGATCATCTCGACCGCCGACGCGGCGCGTGCGGCGAACCGCTGCAAGCGGCACTAGCCCTTGGGTTCGCGGCGGCATACGATAAAGGGTTCCTTCATGCGGTGAGCATCCGCGGCCGGTACCTTTCCAACGCAGTCCGAGGGCTCCCAACCAAGACACCGTTCCTTGCCCCAGGGAGAAAAGTCGATCATGGCGAATTTGGACGAAATGTACGATGCGGCAATCGCGTTGCAGCAACAGGGAGACCTGGACGGGGCGATCGCCAAGCTCCACGAGCTTTTGGAGCAGGACGGGAATTGGCCGCTGGCGCATGCCGCGTTGAGCGTCTTCTACAGCAAGTTGGGCGAGCACGAAAAGGCGGTCTCCCACGCCCAGAAGGTCTGTGAGCTGGAACCGGAGGACCCCTTCAGCTTCATCTCCCTCAGCCTGATTTGCCAAAAGGCGGGTATGATTCCCGAGGCCGAGCAGGCCATGTGGCAAGCCCGGCAGGCACAGGTGGCCGCCCTGCAAAAGCGGACGCAAGGCTGACCGGGGCGAAATCGTGCCCGCCCGGAGATTCGCGGCCGCGACGGAGCGAGGCCGTTCGAGCATCGCATG
The DNA here is from genome assembly GCF_055386265.1 of Thermogutta hypogea. NCBI lineage: Bacteria > Pseudomonadati > Planctomycetota > Planctomycetia > Pirellulales > Thermoguttaceae > Thermogutta > Thermogutta hypogea. The sequence continues at coordinate 4,168,052 of NZ_AP042425.1, read as the reverse complement.
CTTTTCAGGGTGCGAGCCTCGGGCCGGCGCGAGCGGAAACGCCGTGGATTTCGAGCTGAGACGCCGTGCCGCCGCAGCCGGCTCACGGCGACGGCGCGGAGAATTGGTTTTAAGGCAAGCGCGACGCCCTCCGCGCAAGCGCGAACCGGCAGCCGACCGGCGATGTGCCGACCTCCGGTTTCAGCCCGTGGGGGAAAAGCCCTGGCCGCTCGGCATACCGCCGCCGTTTCCGCGGTGGGGCGTGACGCATCGCGGCGTTCAATGCACGCGATGGCCCGGCTTGGCCCCATCGTCGGGTGCCAATAGAAAGACCTGACTGTCGCCCGTCCCCGCCGCCAGGATCATCCCCTCGCTCACCCCGAATCGCATCTTGCGAGGGGCGAGGTTGGCGACACAGATGACGAGCCGGCCGATCAATTGTTCGGGACGGTAGGCCTTCTTGATACCCGCGAACACCGTTCGTTGATGGTCTCCGCCCAAGGAGAGCGTCAGTTTGAGGAGCTTATCGGCGCCTGCGACTTCTTCGGCCGAGACGACGCGGGCGACGCGGAGATCGACCTTCGCGAAGTCATCGATGGAGATGGTCTGCTCGACCAACGGCTCGGCCCGCAGGGGCCCGTCATCCTCGCCGGGCGTGGCGGGGGAGAGAGGGGCGGCCGCTCCGTTCGCGGCAGGGGCGGGTGCATCGCCTTCTCGGCTTTCCGCGGTCATGGCTTCGATTCCTTCCTTCGGCACACGCGTCATCAAATGGGTGTATTTCTCGACTCGCCGGCCCGTCAGCGGCACCTGCGCCTGATGCCACGACACGATCGGATCGTTGAGCAATCGGCCGGTCTGCTCGGCCAAGCGCGGGAGCACGGGGGCCAAATAGACGGCGATCTGGCGAAACAGGTTCAGGCCGACGGTGCACGCGTCGCGCAGGTCTTCGCGCCGAGCGGGGTCCTTCTTGAGATTCCAGGGAGCGGCCTGCTCGACGAAGCGATTGGCTCGGTCTCCCGCCGCCAAGATCATGCGAATCGCCCGTCCGTAATCGCACGACTCGTAGGCCTCGGCGATCGCCTCGCCTTCGGCCGCGGCCCGGGCGAACAGGCCGCCGTCTTCCGGATACCTCGCCGAAAGCGTATCGCCCTCCAAAAAGCGGGCGGTCCGGCTGGCCAGATTCACCACGTTTCCCACCAGGTCCGAGTTGATCTTGACCGCGAACTCCTCGAAGTTCAGGTCGATGTCCTCGACCCGCGACGACAGCTTGGAGGCGTAGAAGTACCGCAGGTAGGACGGATCCAAGTGTTTCAAATAGGTTTCGGCCCGGATCAGCGTCCCCTTGGACTTCGACATCTTCTCGCCGTTGACCGTCAGGAATCCGTGGATGTGGACCTGCTTGGGCAGATTCAAACCGGCGGTCTTCAGCATGGCCGGCCAGAAAAGACAGTGGAAGTACGTGATATCTTTCCCGATGAAGTGATGGATTTCGGTTTCCGGATTCCACCACCAGTCCTCCAGCTTCTCGCCGGTGCGTTCGCACCATTGCAGTGTGGAGCCGACGTAGCCGATGGGGGCATCGAACCAGACGTACCAATAGTTGCCGGGACTGTCGGGGATTTCGAAGCCGAAGTAGGGGGCGGGCCGAGATACGTCCCAGTCCCGCAGCGGTTCGTTGAGGAAGTGCCCCTTGAGGTAATTCGCGATCTCCGGTTGCAGGTGATCGCCGCTTTGCGTCCACTCTTCCAGAAAGTCGTGAAGTTTTTCGATTTGCAGAAAGAGGTGCACGGCCGACCGCAGTTCGGGCTTGGCCCCGGAGATGGTGCTGACGGGGTCGATCAGGTCGGTGGGGCTGTAGGTGTAGCCGCAACGGTCGCAACTATCGCCGTACTGATCGGGGGCCCGGCACGCCGGATTGGGGCACGTGCCCTTGACGAAGCGGTCCGCCAGAAAGACCCCCGCCGCGGGATCGTAGAGTTGCGTGACTTCGCGCTCGGCTACGAGGTCGGCCCTTCGCATGGCCTTCCAGAACAGCTCGCACATGCGGCGATTCTGCTCGCTGTGCGTGCTGCCGTAGTTGTCGAAACGGATGTCGAAGCCCGTGAAATCCCGCACATGCGCGGCGTGCATGATCTCGATGAACTGCTCGGGCGGAATGCCCACGCGCTGGGCCGAAATCATGATCGCCGTGCCGTGCGTGTCGTCGGCGCACATGTACAGACAGCGGTGGCCGCGGAGATTCTGAAAACGGACCCAAATATCCGTTTGAATGTACTCCACCAGGTGCCCGATGTGGATCGGGCCGTTGGCGTACGGCAGGGCGCTGGTGACCAAGATGCGTCGTGGAGTCATGGCGGTCGCGGCTGCATGGGGGCGGGCCGGAGCGTACCGCCGCAAGCGACGGTGGCGTGCGGAAACGCCGGCCGACCTTTTCGAGGAAATAGGTAAGCCGGTATTCTACTCCCCGCCGGACGTTCTCGGAAGGTCGCCGACCGCGCGGAGGCGAACGAACGCCGCCCAAGCCTCGCGTTTCGGCCCGCGGTGGAACGCCCGCCGCAATCGGCGCATGCAGGCGGTGTTTTGAACGCCGACTTGCGCCGTCGGCTCAAGCAAGCATGCACGCGGCAAACGCCGTCTCCCACACGCGAGCGCGAACTAACGCTGCGCTGGTTGCAGCACCGACTCGATCAGGCGGAATACGTCCGTGTTGTCGATGTACTCGCCGGAGAAGCCCCAAGTCTTGCCCGCTCGTTCGTCCTTGCCGCGGACGAATTCGCTCAAGCGTGCGGCCCCCGGTCCTTTGGCAAAGACCGGAACGAGCGAGTTGCTGTGGCCGGTGTGGTTATAACGCAGGCCGGGCATTTGGCCCGCCCCGGCGTCCACGATGGGCTGGAAAGGCTGCACGTCGGATTCCGGTCCCCACGGCAGACCGCAGTCGTGATCGGAGGTCAAGATCACGAGCGTCTCGTCCCAAGAGCTGTGCTTTTCCACCCAATCGCAGACCGCTTGGACGGCCGCCAGGAAGTCGGTCTGTTCCTCGATCATGCGGGCCTCTTGGTTGGCGTGGTTGGCCCAATCCACCGCGCCGCCCTCGATCATCAGGAAGAAGCCTTGGGGGTTGTTGTCGAGGACGTTCAGAGCCGCCCGAGCCATCAGTTCCAAGGAGGGGACGTTTTGATTCTTGGGGACCTCGAAGGGCTTGGATTTGAGGACGGCCTCTTTGACCAGCCCGAGTGCACCGCCGCGACCCTGCTGAAGCGTAGTGGCCGCCTGGGCCGTGCCGACGACCCTCGCCGGCGTCTCGCCCTCCGCCAGTTGCTCGAACTCTTCCACGGTTTGAATCAACGTCCAGCCGCTGGGATGGTTGCCGGAGGTCAGTTTTTGCCACTCCTCCGCTCCGCCCACATATTGGCAATCCTTGTCCGAGGGATCGTCGGTTTGCTTGCGACCGTCGTTATCGTAGCAGGGGTGCCCCGCCCCCATGATGACTTGCAAGTAGTCGGCCGACAGCATTTCGCGGGCAATCTCAACGTAATTGTTGCGGCTGACATTGTGCGCCCCGCCGAGCGTGGCGGGAGTGGCGTGCGACCATTGCACCGAGGTGACGACGCCGGCCGATTTTCCCAGCCGGTGAGCGATCTCCGGCAAGGTCTTTCCCGTCATGGGTTGATCGTCGTCGGTCCAGTTGATGGCGTTGTTGTATGTTTTTTCGCCCGTGGCCAGGGCCGTCCCTGCGGCAGCCGAGTCCGTCGCCGTGGCCTTCAAGTAGCGGTAGCCCTGCTCCTCGTCCCAGGCCTTGGCCGGATCGTAGACCACGGCCTCGTCCTGAACGCCGGACTTCTTGGGCTTGCTGCTGGTATTCAGGGGGAAGGTCGTGCAAGCGATGTGGAACCAACATTCGGCCAGGTAGATTTCCTTGCCGCGGCGGCCGTGGTAGAACTCGGTCGCCAACCAGGAGTTGTATCCCGCCCCATCGGAGATCATCAGGATGACGTTCTTGGCCGGCTTGGCGGCGGGACTTCCCTCTTGGCTGAAACCATCGCGGCTCCAGCCGAGAAACACGGCCGAAACCACGATGAGGGCGACAAATCGGGCAACAACACGCTGCATGGTCGGGTTCTCCTATTACGGGACACGCTATCGGTTCACGGCGTAGGGACGTCGCTCGGCCCGCGAACGCTTCGGGACGCTCGGGAAAGATTATACGCCGTCGGGCTCGGGCGAATGTTAAAGAACGGTTAAAAACGTCTCCGAAAGCCGCGAGAAGTGTTCACCGGCGATGCGCGGCGCGGCCGCTCGGCGCGGTAGGGTCGAAGGCGGGGTTTTCCGTCGGGAATCGGGCGCCCACCTCTTGCTGCCAGGCGTGCAGATGCTCGGCGAGCGACGCGGCGATTTCCGGCCGGGTCGCCGCCAAATCTCGAGTTTCTCCGATGTCGGCCTCCAGATCGTACAGCTCCAGCCGGTGATCCTCATGCCATTCGATCAGCTTCCATTTGCCCAGGCGGACGGCGGCGGAAGGCGCTCCTCCTTGGTTGCCATAGTGCGGGTAGTGCCAGAAAAGCGGCCGTTCGGCAGGCCGCGTCCCGCCGGTCCACAACCCTACCAGGCTTTGCCCGTCCACGACCGAATCCGCGGCGAGCTTGACGCCGGACAGTTCCGCGACGGTGGGGAACAGGTCGATGCCGCAAACCGGAGTGGCGTCGACGGCCCCGGCGGGGACCGTGCCCGGCTGCCGCACGATCAGCGGCACGCGAATGCCGCCCTCGTACATCCATCCTTTGCCGCCGCGCAAGGGCAGGTTGGAGGTCGGCCGGCCCTCGCTGGTGGAAAGCCCCCCGTTATCGCTGGTGAAGATCACGAGGGTTCGTTCCGCCAATTGGAGTTCATCCAGTTTATCGAGGACGGTGCCGACCGCCTGATCCATGGCCTCGACCATGCCGGCGTAAACGGGGTCCTCTTGAACCAGCCGCACGTCGCGTTCGCCCTCGCGCCCCCACCGGGCCTCCAAGCCGAGCCGCGCGCGCTTTTCCTCGTACTTTTGTCGGAGGTCTTCGCGCGCCATCAGCGGCGTATGAACCGAGTAGAAGCTCAGCACGGCCAAGAAGGGGCGGTCGCGATGGTTCTCGATGAATTGGGCGGTTTCGCGGGCGAGTCGGGCCGGCAGGTGCTCGCCGGGCGGCCCATCCGGCAAACGCGGGTTACCATAGGGGGAAAAGTACTTGTTACCCCCGTAAGGCCCGCCGCGGTCGATGCCGCCCAGGTTGAAGTCGAACCCCTGGTCCTCCGGCCAATAACCCTCCGGACCGAGGTGCCATTTTCCGGCGAAGAACGTGGCGTACCCGGCCTGCCGGACAAGCTCGGCCAAGGTCCGCTCCTCCAGTGCCAGTCGTGTTTGATACGGGGCGGGCAACAGGCGCGTGTTGCGATTCCAAGCTTGGGGTTGCGGGGCGCCGATGTAATCGGTGATGCCCGTCCGTTGCGGCCACTTGCCCGTCATGATCGCCGCCCGGCTCGGCGAGCACACAGGACAGGCCGCGTAGCCGTCGCTGAATCGCATCCCCTCCGCCGCCAGCCGGTCCACATGCGGCGTTTCATAGAAACTGCTGCCGTAACAGCCGACGTCGGTCCAGCCGAGGTCGTCCACGACGATCAAAAGGACGTTGGTCGGCGGGGCGCGATCTTCAGCCGGGGCCGCGATCGTCACTCCCAGTGCCGCAAGGCAGGCCGCCAATCCGCGAAACAGGTTCATGATGGCTCCTCTTCGTTGTGCGCACGTCCACGAGCCGCCGGCGTAAGCCGGTGGTGGGGTTGGTTGTGCGGACGTCGCTGAGCCGCCGGCGTAAGCTGGTGGTGCGGCTTTGACAACACGACCCGCCAAACGCGAAGTTCATGTGCCGGCGGAACCCGGCCGCGGCAGCGCGGAATCGACGTTGGAATCTCGCGCAACGATTCCCCGCGGGCACGAAAACGGCCCGCACCGAGGGCTTCGCGCCGGAGGCGAAACGCAGCGACGCCGTCCCTGCGGTTAAACGTTTCCTAGCAGCTCCATTCGATACATTTGGGCGAACACCTTGAGCGAGCGGGCCTCGCCGGGCGTACCGCAAAACAGAATCGGATGAACTCCCGGGTAAATGTCGCACACGTTCTGCACGCGGTCGATCTCGACGAGTACGCGGGTAGCGCATCCGCCGACGGGCGGACACGTGGGGGAGCCCAGCGAACGACCCGTCCAGCAGCAGAGCTTCTTCCGGCCGCTATAGTACTTCGTCAGGATGACGGGTTCGTTTTCCGGCCACTGCACGTCCAGGGCCGCCGTCTTGGGCATTTGGTGGAAGAACGGGCGGACGAGGAAGGGTCGGCTGGGCCCTTCCGGGCCTTGCAGTTTCGTGGCGCACGTACAATGGGCGCCGAAGTAGCGGTTCTCGCTGGTGTCGAACTCGGGATTGTGCATGAAGCCCGCGCGGTCCCACAGCCACCGCCCCAGCATCTGCGTCAACGTGCCGTCCAATTGATTCTCGCAGCCGCAGGGAATCAGATCGCCGTTGTTGAGGCCGAAACTGACGCACGGTTTGCGGTGCTGAAGGAAAAGACACTCGATGGTGATGGCGTCCGCGCCGTAGCGGGCCATGATTTCTCCCACCGCGCGGTGGGCGCGAAAGGCATCGATGCAGTATTCGTCGCTGACGTCGCGGACCTCGGCGGCCGTCGCCTTCCATTGCACGGCCTCGCGGACCAGCGCATCGTCGGCGGGGACGGCGTCGAAAATGTCGTTGAAGACCTGGGCGGGCACGGTCACAATATCCGTTCCAAGGTCCGGTTCCTCGGCTTGAACCATCTCCGTCACGCGGCCGGTCACGCGCAGCAAGCGGCTTTGCGCCAGCATCTTCTTTGCTCGAACGGATCGGAGTCCCCTCTCGATTTCCGCCCAATTCTCGATCGAATGGATGTAGAACAATCCCGGCGTCGCGCGAAGGGCCTCGGACGGCAACTGGTGGTTGGATCCGACCGGCTGATAGACGATGGCAGCCGACGCCGCCTCCGTCGCGATGCGGTACGACCACGGCGCAAACGTGTTCCAAAAGTTGACGACCAGGACGGCGTCGGGGGCGGATGCCTTGACGGCCTCGATGTATTGGGCGACCGCCGCTTCCTGATAGAGGGCCTGGGGGGCGAATTCCACGACCACGCCCAGCCGATCCGCGATTTCCCGGATTTTGGCCGAAAAACGCTCCTCCTGCCGTTCCGGTTCGAATTGATTGCCCGGCCAAGTGAACCACTGGTGCACGCTCCAGGAATCCTCGTTTTGACCGGCCAGCACCACTTCGGCGGGCGGATAGAGGAAGACCGCCGCCACTCGGGCGGGCTGCCTTTCCCGCGGCGGCAGCACCGCAGCCTCGCGCATCTCCCGAGCAGAGACAAAGCCGGTGAACGCCGCCGCCGTTCCCGCCGCCCCGCTCGCAGCCAAAAACATCCGTCGGGGAATTCCCCCTTCGCAAGATTCGCACATCGTGCGTCCCCCTCTTTCCCAGCGCTGTCGGTGGCTCGAATCGGACGAGCATTTCCCGGATCGGCCCCCTCCGCGGCCACGCCACCATCTTGGTATCCCCGTCCGGCCAAGTCAATGCTACGTCGGAAAGGCTCGGAAAAAGGCGGGGCGATCCTTCCGCGGCCTTCTCTGTTCGGATCGAACGACGGCCCCGACGGAGCGCGTTCCTGCAACTGTTCGAGTATCCCTCACCTCCAGCTTACGCTGGAGGCTCTGGACTGACGCTTAGGCTGGAGGCTCTTGACTGACGCTAAGGCTGGAGGCTCTTGACTGACGCTAAGGCTGGAGGCTCGCGGCTGAAGCTCCCGCTGGAGGCTTCCGGGTGAATTTCACGCCGGGAGCTCCGCCCGAAAACCGAGGCTCGCGCTCACGCATTGTACAGCGCGTTTTCGTTGTGCGTCCCTCCTCTTCGTTGTGCGCATCTCTTATGCGTTGTGCGCGCGTCCATGAGCCGCCGGCGTAAGCCGGCCCCTGAGCCACCAGCGTTAGCTGGTGGTGGGGTTTTGACAACACGTGTCGCCATGCCTGAAGTTGCCCCGGCGTATCCCGGCGCCGCAGCGCCGAATCCACGTTGGAATATGGGGGAGTGATTGCACGCCGGCGTGAAAAAAGCCCGCCCTGAGGGTATCCCTCAAGGCGGGCCGACCATGATTGCGAGTACGCCGAACACCCGACCGCTACGCTACGATCCGAACGATGCCGCGCGGCGGCGGACCGCCGGAACCTCACGAATCGCAGCAGACGTCAACGCGGGCGGCTCGGTGAGGCAGATGGTGCTTGCGAACGGGTACCGTGACCGTCACCGGAACCCGCTTGACGACGGTGACCGGAACCTGCTTTTCCACCACGCAGGGGACCATCACCGTGCACTTCTTCACGCACGGCTCGACCACCCGCTTGCAAACAGTGACTTGAACCGGCCGTACCACCTTCTTCGGCACGCAGACCGTATACTGGCACTGCTTGACGCACTCCTGCTTTTCCCAGCGGCAAACCTTGACCTGGCAGGTCCGCTTTTCGGGAACATACGTCACGCGGGTGTACTCGCAAGGCTCCTCTACCCATTGCGGACGCAGGCAGGTGACCTCCACCTCCTTGATCACCGGCTTGGAAACCCAAACCTTGCAGGTGGCCGCCGGCGGGGCGCAGGCGTCGGGCGTGGGCGGGCAGCAAGCCGTCACCACGCGGCGGTGATGATGACCGCGCACCGTGCATCCCGGCGTGCACGGACGTTCCTCCCAGCCGCCTTCATCGACGCAGATCTTCCGCGTCTCTTTGACGGGGACCATCTTGCAGACTTTGCGGGTGCCTTGCACCTTCTCGCATTTCGGCACCATCACGGTGTATTCCCGCGTGACCGTCTCCCACACCGGCTTGCAAACCGTGTAGCGAACTTCTCTGGTGCGGGTTTCCGTGGTCCACTCGATGCATTCCTTTTCCACCGTGGTCGTCTCAGGGACCAGCTTCACCACGTGGACCGTGTACTCCTTTTCCTGCGGCACGTATTGTACGCAACGCACGGTCCGCATTTCGGTGCAGACTTGCCGTGTCCAAACCGTCTTTTGGACGCAAGGCACGACCGGTTTGCAGGCTGGGGCACACGCCGGGACGCATGCGGGGGCGCAGGCATCCTGCGCCGAAGCGCCGGCAAACGGCAGCAGCAGCCAGGCCGCGGCCGCCCAAAGTAACACGCTACGCTGGGTCATGACATCCTCCTCCTTCTAAGGAATTCCACGAAAACCCGGCGACGTTTTCCGGGCCGAAAACGTCACCCACCACGGAACCGATCCCCCCCAATTCAGATTGCGTTCGTGGGAAGAACGCAATTGACCGAGCCGAAAGCGGCGGGGCGACTTGCGGGACCCATGCCCCATCGCTTCCTCGGTCGACATTCAAGACGGCGTAAAGCTTCGCCAATCAGAAAGGCTTGCCCTGTTTTCGTAAAGTATGATAGGCCTGGTCTCAGGGCCTGTCAAGAAGGCGGCACGACGAATTGATGCGGATGCTTCCCAGCGGGGGGAGTCGCCCGCAGAACGCCTAACGACGGCATCCTCGCCCCGGCCCGTCGCCGGACGAATGCACGCAATTCGCCGTGAAAAAACGTTGGCAATTCGCCGTGAAAAGGGGAGCGGGTGCTACGGCAGGAAGCCCACCGCTTGCAGCCGGCCCAAGATCCCGGACCACAGGCCGCCCGTTTCGCTGCCGAAGGTCCCGATCGCACCCAGGGCCGTGAGCAGGATCAAGCCCAGCATGACGGCGTACTCGACCGTCGTGGCGGCGTCTTCTTCAAGGGTGAGTTTGCGTGCCGATACCAGAAAGCCTGCGGGGAACGCTGACAAAGACATGGTGCGAATTCCTGTTCGGCGAGGAAGGACGCCCTCGCCCGCCGTCCGCCGCGGCGTCAGCCGATCACGGCAAGCGGCGATCGCGTCTCGCCTCGCAACATCGTCTCGGGCGGTCCGCCCGCGACGTCGGAAAACAATCGGAGCGAATATCGTTGAAAGTGCAACGCTTCCGCGACCCGGCCGGAGCGCGTCCGCCGGGACGCCGTTCCAACAGCATCAAAACCTTTTCTCAGCCTTGGGGCGTCGTTGGGATTAGCCGCGCGTTGCGCGCACGACGCCGATTGCGGAACCCTCTCCGGCTGTTTGAGAGAGAGTCCCTCATCCAAACTCTAGGTCATAGGGGGCACGAGTCAAATGCGGCGAACCGGGGCGGCCCCATTGCGGCTCGACGCACGTCGCCGAGCGGCATGAGGTCCGCTTTTGACGGCAGCCCGATCAGCGGAGGAGGGAACGATCGGCGTCGGCGGCGGGGAGCCTTCCGCGTGGCGGCGAGGTTTGCGCCAGGCGGACTTGCGATTCCAGGGTCGCCGCCCGCGCCGCCAGCTCCGGTTGGCGCGGATTGAATTGCAGCGACTGTTGATAGCTGATCAGCGCCAGCTCCCGTTCGCCCGAGAGTTCACGGAGGTGGCCCAGGGCGTTCATGGCGCGGACGTTGCGCGGTTCGACCGCCAGGGCCTCGGTAAGGTAGCGCCGGGCCGAGGCCAGGTCGCCCGATTCCTCGTACAAACGCGCCAATTCGATGCGCGGCTCGGCGAGGTCGGGTCGCCGCAGCATCCAGTCTTGCAGCAGTTGGAAGGCCTCGCCCGATCTCCCCTCACGGACCAAAAGCACGGCCAACCCGCGATGGCCCGCCGTATGGTCCGGCGACTTGCTCAGGCACAAGCGGTAGTATTGTTCGGCTTTGGGGAATTCTTCCGGGCGGTGATAAATCTCGCCCATACGGTGATAGACCGCCGCGATGTTGTAGTACGCATCGGCGTCGTTGGGATCGTAAATTAGGGCTTGGCCGAACTGTTGCAGGGCCTCTTGATAACGGGACTGCTGGTAGAGCCGCACCCCCTGGGCGTTGAGCGAGGACGCACTGATCCCGGCGCAACCGGACAGGCACGCGGCGATCGCAGCGCAAACGGCCCAGACGCAAACGGCTCGGCCGACCGCCGCGCCGCGGGCATTTCGGCTCGATCTCAGATCATATCCGGCCACCGCCATGCTCCCCGGGGGTTCGTACCAAGACGGACCATCCGGCCGAAACCGCGCCCCGCACCCCGACTCCGGCGCGTGCCGCCGTCGCGGGCGGGCGAATCATCCCATCGGGGCCGCGATTCGCGACCACCACCAGAGGGCGGAAGCGTACCGAATGCCGCTCCCCGGAGCAAGGGCGAATTGCTTGAGCGAAACGGGAAATGTCACCCGCGCGGGAGCCCCCCGAAGTCGCGCCGCGACGCCCACCTCTCGAAGACCGCCGATAAACTTTGCGGGCTGGGGTGAGTGTCCGGAGCCGCTGCCCGCCTTTCCGCGGAAATGGGCCTTTTTTCTCGATGAAACGCGGGTTTTCCCGTTCACAAAGATTCACCCGCGCCGCCGATTCCAGCCGAATCAACAAAATGGAAAGCTCCACGCCGATCGAGCGATTGCCCCGCATCACCTCGATTCGCGGCGAGGCGGCAGGGAGGTCCGTCCCGCCCGCTTTCGTTCCGGGGTCTTGTCCGGGGAGGCGAACGTCGCGTGGAGGGGTGCCCGGTTCGCGCTGCGGCACAACGTAGGAGACTCAGGGATTTCAAGAAAGGATTCGATCGATGCGGCTGTCACATGTTCGGATTGCGGTCGGCGTGTCGGCCCTTCTGCTGGTCACGGCGGGCTGGACGGGTCTCGCCGCGGCGCAAGCCCCTTGCCCGAACTGCCCGCCCGGCGGCATTCGCGCCGCCGCCGCGGACAATCACCGCGTAGGCGATTTGTTCCCCAGCTATTGGGCGCCCATGGCGCCGGGCAATCTTTCGGCCCCCTTGTACGTTGCGCCGGTCCCCTCGCCGCCGTACGTCGGTCATACCTGGGTGACGTACCAGCCGCTTTACCCGCACGAGTTCTTGCACAAGCACATGAAGGTGTATTGGCGGCAGAACCCGCAGGGCGGTTGGACGCGGACCGTCGTGGGTTGGTATTGATGCGATCGCCCGATCGGTCGTTTTTCTGATCGCGGTTCCGTCGTGATGGGACGCGGAAGATCGACCGCTGTTGCAAAGCCGCGCGGAGCGGCGGAGCGAAGGCGCTCCGCGAAGACGGCACAAGGAATCCCGCTGAAAGCAAAAGGATCGTCCGAATGAAAGCAAAAGCCGGTATTACGTTGTTGGCGATGGTCGTCTTGAGCCTGAGCGCGACGGCGGCTTGGGCAGGAGAGAACACGTTCTTCGGCGCCCGGGCACAGCGCCGCGCCGCCGGTGCCCCGTGGCACATGGGTTACGCCAACGCCGCGTGGGGAGCGCCGATTGCGGTCGTCGTGCCGCCCACCGCCGAGTTCCAAACGCACTGGGGCTGGGGAGTGGGCAATACGCGGGTCAATACCATCGACCACCAGTTCAGCCGCAATTGGCCCGGCCCGGCCCAAGGCGGACGCCCCATCTTCCGCGGTGCGCCGTCTTGGCCCACCGACACCGACCAATTCGGCTACAACTACGTCCGCGGCCCCTGGTGAGGGCGGACACCGGCGCATGCGATGCGATCGTCCGTCTCGGGCTGCCGCCCGCGGCTCTCGCTCAGGCGTTGCGCACGGCGCTGTTCACACGGATGCTGGTCACACCGACGCATTGCGGATCGCGTCTTCGACCTGCATCCGCTGCCCGACCCGCCGGCGAATCCGGTGATGCGGCCTCTCAGCACAGTTTCTCAATTAAAAGTATGAGCCGCCGGCGTGTGTCGGCGGTGTTTTTTTGATCGCACATCCGAGCCGCCGGCGAGCCTCACCCCGCGGGGTATTGCCGGCAATATTCATACAGGGCCATGGCCGTCGCCGTGGCTACGTTGTGTGCGTGCGGCAGCCCGTAGACGGGAATCTCCACTACCGCGTCGAGCAATCGCAGAATCTCTTCTTCGATGCCGAGGCGTTCGTGGCCGATCACCAGAACGCACCGCCGCGGAAAAGCGAACTCGTAGATGCACCGCGAATCGGACGTCTGCTCCAATCCGATCAGCGGATAACCTTCCGCCTTGAACCGCTTGAGCACCGGCGGGAGCGTGCGATGGAACTCGATCGCCAACTCGGGGCCGGTATCGCGGGCGATCTCGGGCAGGATCCGGGCGTTGCCGCAGCAGATCAGCCGCCGCAGCCCGCAACAACCCGCCGTCCGAACGATGCGCGACAGGTTGACGTTGCTCTTCATGGGCGGGCAGGCGAGGATCAATTCCCGCGGGCGCTCCAGCGGAAATGCCGCGCGATGCCGCTCTTGCACAAACTCGCTCATCGATGGCGGATTCCCTCCCTGCGTCTGTGCGGGCCGGACGGCTCGGCCGAGTGCGCATCCGACTTACAGCGAGCGGAGGAATTCGCACAGATCGTGCAGTTCCTGGTCGGTCAACTTATCGACTTCGCCCGCCACGTCGCCGTGCCGACCTTCGCGAAAGACCTCTTCCAGCGTCAGATAGTGGCCGTCGTGCATGTAGGGCGCGGTCCGCCAGACCTCGATCAGCGACGGCGTGTCGAACTCCGAGACGCGGTCGTATTTGCCCTTAGAATTCACGTCGTGCTTGCGGAGATCGGTGTACAGCGGCTCGGGGTGGCAGTGAGCGCAATTCAGCCGGGAAGAGAAAAACAGCTCGCGTCCCCGCTCCGCCGCCTCGCTCAATTTCCCGTTCACCAAATAGGGACTGGGGATCGGCCGGAGCGACTTGAGATAGGCGTCGATGGCCGCGGCGTCCTCGTCGGGCCGGACCGCGAACTGGATGTGCCGGATGCCGGATCGCACGGCCGCCTCGGCGTCGGGACGGACGCCTTCCCACATCGACGGCGGCGTTTGATGGGCGAACAGCATGCTCTTGTTGTTCTTCGGCGTGCCGATGCCGTCGTTCAACAGGTCCCAATTTAATCCGTCCACGCGCCCATCGGGATGACAGGAGGCACAGCTTTGCCAGTGCTGGAAGCACAGCGCGGCGTCGTAGAAGAACATTTCCCCGCGGCGCTCCAAGGTCAGTTCGGGCTTGGGGCCCAGGTGGAGATACGCGATGCGGCGGTACTTCGAGGCCGCCGGATCGATCACCGCCAGCATGTTGCCGAAATAGACCGCCGTGTAGATCTTGCCGTCCACCACGCACAATCCCCGCGGTCCCTTGGGAACGTCGTCGATGGGCCGCTCCAGGTAGTCGTAGGGACCGGTGCCGTAGATCGGAAAGCGCTGCTTGATGCCGACCAGAAAGGAGAGGTCGTTGGGCACGTCGCCGGCGGTCAACGAGGTCTGCGAGCCGTCGTAACTGACGCCGGCGGGCGGTTCCTTGGGCAGCCCCGCCAGCTTGTCCAAAAGCGGCTGCCATTCCACCATGGTGACTTCATCGCTGGAGGCGTGGGAGACGTACACGCGGCCGTCGCCCGGCAAAACCACCCGCCACGGCAGGGCCGCCCCCAGGTCGATGTCGTCCAGCAGCACCGTATTGACCAAGGCGCGATTCTCCACGTCCACGATGGACAGGGCGTTGGTGTTCATCCAACCGCGTTCCAATTGGGTGGTCGGCATCTGATAGCGGGCCAGGATGTGGACCGCCGCCAAGTGTTTGCCGTCCGGCGTGATCTTCAGATCGTGCAGGTCCGTGGTGCCGTTGTTCAAGCGAATGCGGCCGCCCTCCAGCGTCTCGGCGTCGAACCACGAGATTTCCGCCGCGACGTCGAATTCATCGGCCCGATCCAGCGGCAGATAGTTGGCGACGAAGACCGTCTTGCCGTCCGGCGTGACGGCCGTGGCGATGGGCTCGCGGATGACGGCCGCGGTCCCGGTGATCTTTCCCGAGGCGAGGTCCACGACCGCCACACGGTTGAGAAAACGATGGCAGACGTACAGCTTGGTTTCATCCGGCGATAGGCTGGGGCCGCAGGGGAAATGCCCCAGCGCGATTTCGGCCGTGCGGTTGCCGGAGGCGGCATCGAGGATGACCGCCACGCCGTCGGTGATTCCGGCCGTCACGTAGAGCTTGCTTCCGTCGCGGCTGATGATCAGCCCCGAGGGCTCCGCCGGTACCGGAATCCAGCGGGCCACCGTGCCTTGGGCGCGGTCCACCACGGCGATCTTGGCCGCGTCGCGGCACAGAACGTACAGCGTGCCGCCGTCGGGAGAGGGAACGATCTCGGTCGGGCCGAGAAACTCCTGAGCCGAACAGAGGCCTGCCGGCGCGGCGCCGTCCGGCCGATCGGTCACCGTCCCAAGTGCCGCGACCGCTGCCGCGATCACGAATCGTCGGAGACGTGCGGCGCGATTCCCCTGAAGAACGGAACAAGGCTGAGGCATGGTCGCTCTCCCAAGTTGTGACACTTCCAGGCAGGACGTTCGCTCCCAATATAAATAGGCCGATATGCCGTGTCGATAAGCCGAAGCGGCCCGGACCGTGCGGGATCGGCGACCGGCTTACCGCATGGCCGCGAATTCTGTGACGGCCCGCTCGTCGGGAATGCCGTCGGGGTGCTCGACCTCGCCCGCGGCCCGCAGGGCGGCCGCCGCGGCCGCGAGTCGGATCCGTTCCGCGAGCGCGGTCCCCCTCGCCAAGAGCGCTGCATAGACCCCGTGAAAAACGTCGCCGCAGCCGGTGGTATCGCGCACCGTCGTGGGAAAGGCCGGTTGATGCCGTACCGCTTCGTCCTCGCCGCCCCGATAATCGCAGCCGTGCTCGCCGTGGGTGACGACGACGGCTTGCCGCCGTTCATTCCAGAAACGCCGAACGGCTTCGGCGGAATCGAGGCCGGGGTCCCGAAACCAGCGTCGGGCGAACCGCAAGCCTACCACCAAGTGATCGACGAGGGGGAGGATCTCGGCCAGCAGCGGCCCGGAATCACGCTCGAAATCGGCTATGACGGGTACGCCGGCTTCCGCCGCTGTTCGCACCGCGCGGAGCGTGCCGGGCAACCCGTGATGGTCGATCAGCAGCACCTTGCTCCTCCGGATGACGGCCGACGGAGGCGCGTCGTCGGCCGGCCCCGGCTCTCCCGTGCGATACGCCAGCACGGTTCGGGAATGCCGGACGAGATCGACCAGCACGGTGGAATGGACCACGCCGCCGCCCGGCCAGGCCGTGGCGTAGCGCAAGTCGATGCCCTCCGCCCTCAGACGTTCGCCAATGAAACGACACAGCTCGTCGTCGCCGAACCACCCGGCGTAGGCGCAGCGGGCGCCGAAGCGCGCGGCCGCCAAGAGGGCCGTCCCCGCCAGGCCCCCGCATCGCCGCACCCGACAAGTCACGGTGATCTTATCGTCCGGCTCGGGGAAATGTTCCAGATAGAGCACGTCATCGACGGCCAGGCTGCCGAGGGCCAACACGTCGAAGGCGGCCCGATCGCCCTCCTCTGCCGGCCATTCTTGCGTCGCGCGGGACGAAGAGCTGCCGCCGTTCATTCGCTCACGTCCCGGAGTTCGGCCTGCGTCACCTGGAACGGCGTGAGGACCGTGGCGAAAAAGATGCGTCGCGGGCTGCCGATGCCGAATTCCCGCGGCAGCGAGAGGCGAGACAAATCGCCCCGGTATTCAATGACGGGCACGCCGTTGGCCGCGACCGTGATCGCCTCCAGCCGCACTTGGCAGACGACGGAGTTGGGGCGAGACGCGCGAAATACCTGGACGGGTTGGAGGGTGGGGTTGGCGGGGTCCGGGCCTTTGCCGTCGTAGTTGGCCAGGAAGGCGTAGGTCGTATTGGTGGTGGCTTGGAACCAATCCAGGACGGCCACGGCGGAGGAACGGCCGAGCGGCAGCCCGATCATGAACGCCCCTTGCCCGGCCGCCGGCGGCGGGTTCGACTGCCCCCGAAGCCGCGGCGGCGCCGGCCGCGGCAGCGGTTGAAGTTCCAGGACGATGTCGTATTCCTCCGCGGGCAAGACCTGAAAGGCGATCCAGGGGAGAGGCTCGGGGGAGGAGACGAGCACTCCCTTAGCCGCTTGCCACGTTCCAAAAAACGCGGCTTTCCGCGCGGTCGCGGCGGCAATCAGATTGACCATGCGTCCGCTTTCCGCCAAACGTTGGCGTACGCGCGCCAGTTGGTCTCCGGAATGAAACCTCTCAGTTTTGAGATACCAGTAGCCGGCCCGGCGACGGACGGCCGCCTTGTCAGCCTCCTCCAGCGACTCGGCAAAGGCCCACCAATCATCGGCCACGCGCAGTTGCGCCGTGGGGGAGGTCGGCGTCGCCAGGTCGTTCCGCGCGGCGGAGCGCAAGACGGCGTGTTCGGCCTTGGCCAGATAGGGCAGGCCGGTCTTCCAATCCTGCTTGACCAGGGCGTAGAACCGCCCGACGGTCTCGTTGGCGGCCGGATCGTCGCCGTTGCTTTGCACCGCGGCCAGCGCCTCTTGGATCGCCCGATAGGCCGCGGCCAGCGCTTGAGCTCGCTCGCTCGCCTGTTTGAAGGCGTCGCGGAGGACCGGATCCCGCGCCTCTTGCGCCATGCCCTCCCCGATCTCGGCCAGCGCTCGGGCGGCCTCGTAGCGGTCCTCGCGAATTGCCGATCGCACCAGGCTTTGCAGCACGGTCAGGGCCGGTTCCCTCGCGATTGCGAGCTTGCTCTTGCGGACCTCTCCCAGCGTCTCGACGTGGACATCCCAGACATCGCGTTGGAATTCGGCCGCGATGCTCTCGCCGATTTGAACCGCCAGGAAGGGGTTCCCGGCACTGACGGCCAGGTTCCGCGCCTCCGTCCGCAAGACGTAGCGGAGCGAGGCGTCGCCCTCTTGATCGGCCTCATTCATGAGGGTTCGGGCCAGCAGGGACCGCGTTTCCGGACGTTGGGCGTCCGCCAACTCCTTGCGATACCTTTGCTGGAAAACGTTTTGGGCCTGGGCTTGATCGGCGTAGGTGGGGACCGGACGGCGGGCGTCCGCAGCGACTACCGGTGCTTGCGAGGGCGGCGGTTCAGGACCGGCCGCTCCCGCCAACTCCTCGGGCGAAAGCTCGGTCAGTTCACCGTTTAGACCGTGCCGGCCCAAAGTCGGTAGGCTGTTGCAGACCCGCAGCAGTTCCGCATCATAGCCGACCGCGATCTCCGGCTGGGCCCTGCCGGAGTTCGGCAGGCAAGTAAGACGGTTTTCCGCACCCAGATCGGAGCCTTTCAGCGTCCAAACGATGCGGTGATCTCCCGGCTTTACACCCAACACGGCACTAGGCGGATCTCCGTCGCGGAAAATGCGAAGTGGCAACGGACTGCCGTCGAACGAGAGTTGCATGCCGCCGGTGGCGAAAAGCGGGGACGTGGCGGCCAGTTGCACCCCGACGAACGCGGGAAGATCCTTTCCACCGATGCGGAGGATGCCTTCGAGGCGAACTTCCAGCTCGGCCTTTTCCAGACCGTAACGGGCGAGGAGTCGGTCGATCTCAGCTTGGCCGAAGACATCTCCCGGCGTATACCGCAGCACGACGCCCAAGTCTTCGCCCCCCACGCTGATCCGTCCCAACATACCGGGGAGCAACTCTGCGGCGGCCTGGGGAGCGGCATCCGGGCTGGGACTGACGCCGGGGCTTGTCAGAGGAGGCGTCCCCCCCGGTGCGCCCGGAAGGCTCGCGGGGGGAGCAGCGGCTGGCGAAGGCGGGGCGGACGAAGGTGAGCCGGTCGCCGGTGTCCCTGCGGCACTCGGCGGGTTTGCGGTCCCCCGCGGATCGACCGGCATGTTGCCCGCGCCCGACTCGCTCGGCTCGGACCAACTGGGGATGACGCCCGCGCTGGGTACCGGCACATCCTGCCGGGCAAAATCGTCGGCGGCAGGGCGCTCGTCCCGCGAGGCATCTCCCAATTGGGCCGGCCGCTGCGGTAGGGAGTCCAAGACCAGGTACGCTCCCGCCGCAATCAAGATCAACGTGGCGACGCCGGCCGCCGCGCCGGGGTGGTTCCAGAAATAGAGGACCGTCCGCCACGGCAGGGTGAGCCATGAGACGGTTTTGGTCGAGGATCGCGTCTCGCCAACCGTCGGCGTCAAGCTCCATCGCTCGATGCCCGCGCCGTCCGCACGGCCTTCGAGCGGAGAGGGCATGCTTCGCGGCGTGCCCGGGGAAGTCGGGGCGGGGGTTGAGGCTTGGCCGGCCTTGAGGTGACGCAGCACTTCGTCGTAGGTCGCCCGCGTCGCGGGATTCAACAGCGTCGCCCGTGCTTGCGCGACCTCGCGCAGGATTCGGCGGACCGTTTCGCCGTGCGGCCCCGTCTCCATCTGCCGCAAGAACGCCGTTTGGCGTTCGGCGGCCTGCTCGATCACGTCCGGGTCACGTTCAAAGAGCGGAATCCCCAGCAAGCGGTAGTGGTCGGGCGGTTGTTCCCCGGGCGGGATTCCCAGCCAGACGTGGTAGGCGTCGAACGGCCGCGTCATCCGACCTCTCCTGGACACGCTTGCCCGAGGCGCGGGCACCGACGCGCTCAACCTCAGCCTGCCGAGCAACATCTCCTCGGCGGCCGGTGCGTCCCGAAGCCGCACGCCGAAAACTCTGTTCCGTAACCGCGGGTGGAAAGAGATTGGGGATGAAAACGAATGGACTCTCAGATCTGCTTTCAGTTTACCTCCCCCGCCCGATGCAGTACAACCCAATTATGGAACAGGCTGCGGCGGAGCGGCGGGCTGTGCGGATTGCGCGCGACGAAAGGACTTTGCAGACGGCTTGGGAAGCCGGCTTCCGCTTTCCGCTGCGTCGTCCGGAGAGTGCTAAGCTTTGGATGAAACACGGAACGATATCCGAGTGGAGCGGGCAGGTCGCGATTACGGCCTCTCCGTCGGTCCACGCGGAGGGCGGCGGCTCGCCCGTCACATGCCGCGCGAGGCGCCGCGCCGGGAAGTCGGGGCGAGCGGGTCGTGCAGGCCCTCCAAGAATTCGAGGATGCCGAGATGAAATTCCTCATGGCGATCAATTCGTTGCTCCGTACGCTGGCGGGTTTGGCGTTCGTCGGCCTCTTGGCCGCCGTCGCCTATTTCGGCTACACGGAGTATTTCGCCAGGGAACGGGCACAGCAGGCCATGAAGGCGGAGCTGGACGAAACCAAGGAAAAGCTGGCCCAAACCGCTTCCGAACTGGAGGAGCGCCGGCAACAGGTGAACGTCTTGACCGAGCAGGTGGCGGACCTGCGTACCGAAGTCGCCGAAAAACAAAAGCAGATCGAACGGCTCCAAACGGCGGTGCGGCTGCTCAAGGTCGATCGCCGCGTGGCGTACCTGGACTGCTTGCAGCTTCAGCCGGGCGACGATCAGAATCCGCCCCGGGCGAAACTCCGCTTCGTGGAGATCGATCCCCAGGGACGGCCCGTGGGCGAGCCCCGCTTGCTGGAGGTGACGGGCGACAGGGTCTACGTCGACGCGCTGGTGGTCAAGTTCGAGGATCGATTGGTGGAAGAATCGGATCCGCTGCGGGCGGCCTCGCTGTGTCTGTTCCAGCGAATCTTCGGAGACCGCCAAAGCCCGGCCGAGGGCGTCTCGCTGGACGAAGAGGGTCGGCAGCCCGAGGTGTATCGTTCGGGCGGTGCGATGACGGACTTCGAGCGGGAGTTGTGGCGGCAATTCTGGGACTATGCCCGGGATGAGGAAAAGGCCAAGGCCGCCGGCATCCGCGCGGCGCACGGTCAGGCCGTGTACCTCGCGATGGAGTCGGGGACGCGCTACAAGATCACGATCCGCGCTTCGGACGGTCTGACGCTGACGCGAGAAGGCCCGATCCCGGCCGGTCTGAACGGTGCCCTTTGACGAGTTCGAGGTCTCGCCCCGAGGCGTGCACGGATAAATGGTGCACGCCGCCCCGTGGCATCGGCATCATGCCGGACCGCCGGTGCAAGCCGGCGACGCTATGGAGCGACACTTGGTCGAGACGCCGGCATACGTGGGTGGTGCTTTTGTGGAGAGCTTGTGTGAGAGGCCGGCGTCAGCCGGCGGCGGAAGCACCGCGTCAACGTTGGGAGCCTAGAGCCGTAACGGCGTGGTGCGGACTCAGGTACTGTCGCACGGTTTCGATCAGCACGTCGCGGCGAATCGGCTTGGTGAGGTAGTCGTCGCAGCCGGCCTTGAGGCACTTTTCGCGATCGTCCGGCATGGCGTGTGCGGTGACGGCGATGATCGGCCCGCGCCAGCCGGCCTGGCGGAGCCGCGTGCAAGCCTCGTAGCCGTCCATGACGGGCATCTGCATGTCCATCAAGATGAGGTCGAAGGGGCGGCCTTCGTTGAGCGATCGCAGCGCCGCCTGCCACCCCTCGAGGCCGTTCTCGGCCGTTTCCGGTTCCCAGCCCGCCAGTTGCAACAGGCGTCCCATCAATCGGCGGTTTTCGGGCGAATCCTCGACCAGCAGGACGCGGCCGCGGGGGCCGTGCGACGCCGGTTCGTTCGTTTCCACGGCGGCCGCTTCGGCAGGCAAGGTCGCCTCCCCCGGCAAGCCATACGCCAAGTCCGCGCCGGGCAAGAGTTCGGCATCGAGGGAGACTGTGAAGGTGCTGCCCTCGCCCGGGCGGCCGACGGCCTCCAGGGTTCCGCCCAAAGCCTGAACCAGACGCTGGGCAATGGCCAGACCCAGTCCCAACCCTCCGTGCCGCCGCGTGGAGGTACCGTCCGATTGATGGAACGGCTCGAACAACTCGGCCAAGGTTTCCGGGTCGATGCCCGGACCGGTGTCGCGGACGGAGAACTGCATTTGCGAACGGCCGCCGGCGACTTTCACCCAGCGGACGCGCAACACGACCTCGCCGCGTTCCGTGAATTTGACGGCATTGCTGAGCAAGTGGAGCAGGATTTGCCGCAGGCGTCGCGGGTCGGTGCTGATCAGCGAGGGCATGGGAAAGGCGTATTCCGCGCGGACCGCCAGCCCTTTCGCATCCGCTTGCGGCTTCACCCATTCCAAAACCTCTTCCGCGACCTGCCAGGGACGGCATTGCACCTTTTCCAACACCAAATCCCCGCGATCGAGAACCGATAATTCCAGCAGATCGTTGACCAGCGCGAGCAGATGGCGGCCTTGGCGGCGAATGACCTCGAGGTGTTGGGATCGTGCGTGCGGGTCGGCCTCCTCGGCCAGCATGTCGGCGTAACCCAGGATGGCCGTCAGCGGCGTCCGCAATTCGTGGCTGATATTGGAGAGGAATTCCGTCTTGGCGCGGTTGGCGGATTCGGCTTCGCGGCAGAGTTTTTCCCACAGCTCGCGTTCGCGTTGCTGCCGAATACGTTCTTCGCGTTCGGTCACGGTGCCGATGAAGACTTCGCCGCGGGCGAGACGGAGCATGTCCTGCTCGGCCGCCTGGTGATCCACTCGCGTTCGCAATTCCTGAAAGAGGTTTTCGGAGTGCAGCAGGCAACCGGCCATGGCCGTGGTCAGTTGCAGCAAGATGGCGGTGTCGTCCGCCGGCGGCGGTTGATCGGGCGAGGCGGGCCGGGCGGCCGACACGATCACCGACCTGCCGACCTCCAGTTGGGCGGCCAGCACTTCCATGGTCGCTTTCAAGCCCGGCACGCGCGAGGCCCAGGCGCGGCGTTCGCGCAGCCGGCTCGTCGCCTGTTCGACCAAAATCTCCGTCTGCCGGGGCGTGAAATGATCGGACCAGCCGGGTCCGCTCACACGCTCGCCGGAGGGTTCATCCACGACCAGCCAAACGGTGTTGCTCCCTTGTTCGATCAGCCGGTCCGCGCCCGCGTTGCGACCGACCGTGAGCCCCGGGACTTCGACGGCCCTGACCAAATCCTCCAGGCTGGTTGCGCGGAGTTCCATATTCCGTGGCCTCATGCAGTGAGGCGGGACGTCGCGAGCGGCGGTCGCATCACGAAATCACCGCCTTTGGTTTCCCATCGCCCCGTTTTCCGGCCCCCGCTTTCCCGCCCGGCGAGTAAGGCTGCCGCACTCGTTAGGACGGGCGTGCGCAGTAATCTCATATCTGAAACAGCCCCGACTGGGCGGACATTTCGTCGTCCAAGTCCGCGGCCAAGACCTTCAGGTCCGTGGCCGTCAATCCCAGGGCGGTCACGGTCTGCGGATGGAACCGTAGCAGATTCATGCCGACCGAGGACATGCCCTTGAGAGTGCAGAGCAAATTGGCCACCTCCACGCAGCGGACCAGCGCGATGTGTTCGCCGCGATAGGCCGCCGATTGATGGTGATAACGGATCGCCGCCGCCGCCGAATCCGGGAAGGACCATTGCTCGGCCAGCGCCGCCCCGAATTCCACGTGGTTAAAGCCCAAGACGCTCGTTTCCGTCTCGTACAGCGTCGCCGATTCCTGCAAGGACTCGATGATCTGCACGAACTGCGCGTGAAAATGCTGATCGATCAGGATGATGCCGATATCGTGCAGCAGACCGGCCAGGAACACGTCTTCGAAATTGGTGATGCGGAGTCGCATGGCCAGCATTCGGGCGCACAGACCCACGCCCACCAAGTGCCGCCACAAATCGATGCGGCGATACGGCCCCACGCCGTCGCCCGCCTTGAACAGATCGGAGACCGTGGCGGTGACCGCTAAGTTGCGAATCTGTTTCAGTCCCAGGTAGGCGATGGCCTGCTGCAAGTTGGTGATCTTGGAGCGCAAACCGTAGGCCGACGAGTTGACGCAGCGAATGACCCTGGCGCTGAGCGCCGCATCCGCCTCCATGACGGACTTGAGGTCGGCGGCGCTGGAGTTCGGGTCGTCGGCCACACGAATGATGTTGAGAGCGACCTGCGGCAAGGTGGAGATTTCGTGCACCTTCCGCGCCGCCCGCACAGCCGGCTCTCCGGCTGTCGCTGAAGTTTGCGTGACAACACTCATGGAATCTCCGTTCCTGTCTTACCGTTTTTCAAGCCGAGGCGCCGGCCCCCGAGGGCAACGCGACGAAGCGCCTCCGCGCGGTGGGCAGTACGGGGCACGGCCTGCATCCCTCCAAGTCCGGCATGATCGAGGGCCGCGCTCGGCCGCGGCTGCGTACGCTTCGCAACCCGTTTTCTCTCCTGCGAGAGCTATTTCCTAGCAACCATAGCTTGCGTTCGGTGCGCAGGCGGTACGCGGGACGGGAGCCGACCGACGGTCCGCGTAAGGGGACCGCGCCGAGACGTTCGCTTTGTAGCGATTGCGCGGATGCGTCCGGGGGGCGAGACGCGGCAAACCGAAGTCGATGAAGGGGAATCGGCATCAAGACAAAAAGACCGGTCCCCGGAACAACCCAGGGAACCGGTCTTCGGGAGACGCATCACTATCGCGACCGGGCGGATTCGTACCGTGGCCCGCGGGCGACGCGAACCGAGATGTCGGCCCTTCGCGGGGGCCTCGCCCGACTTTGCGGCACGGTCAGCGGACCGCCATTTCCAGGGCCGCCAGAAACGGGACGGGGTCGCTGCCCAGGGCGTTGAGGACGGTCCCGCCGGCCGTGAAGTTGTAGATGCCCCACGCCGGATCGCCGTACTTCTCCAGGGCCTTGCCGCCTTCGCCGCCGCCCACGAACACCTGGACCCCGGCATCCTTGAGGCGTTTCAACTGTTGCACGAAGCGGCGTGTGCCCTCCTCGAATTGCGGCTCCTCGAACTTGCCGAAGACGCCGTTGTGGAACGCCACCGCCGGCTCCTGAAGCCCTTTCGTCCACTCGATGAATTCCCCGATCTTCCGCTCGAACAGCTCCGAGGTGGCGGGGCCGACGTCCAATTGCTGTTCGCCCGGCCCGATCGTCGTGGAAACGCGGCCGTCCTGGAGCACGAAATCGATCGGCATGACGAATTGGATTCCCTTGCCCCGGCCTTCGGAGAGAATCCGTTGCGCCTGGTCGATGCGGTCCGGCGGGATGTAATAGGGCTTATCGGAATGGGCGGGGTCCTCGGCCACGCCGATGCAGACGTCCTTGCCCTCCAACCGGGCCGCCGCCTTGATCAGGCCCACCGCCAACGAACCGGCCGTGAACACCCAGCGAATCTTGCCGCGGCTGATCATCGCTTCCAAGTCGTCCAGCTTGTCGATCTTCAAACCGCTGGAAATGACGAGCTGAGCGTTGAGGCAGGTCGTTAACGGACCGGAGAATTCGCCGTAGGAATACTCGCCCAAGGCGACCTTGTCCATCGCGGCGGGGACGACGACCGAGGAGGTATCCAAGCTGCCGGCCGAAAAGGCCTCGTGCACGTAAACCTTCCCGATCTTGGCGGCGAATTGGCCGGCGATCTTGGCCAAGCGATCGGCCAGTTTGGGAACGTCGGTCGCCTTGGCCTTCCACAGAATCCGCTCCATGTCGTACTTGCGGGTATTCTCCAAAAGGATCAAGTCGCCGGGCTTGGCTTCGGCCAGCGCGGCCGTGACCTCCGGGCGAATGCCGTCCGTCTCGGGGTCGAACCATTCGGAGATGAGTTGAACCGGGCAGCCCATGATCTCGCTGATGCGTTTTCCGACCTTTTCCAGGCTGAGCTGGGGATCGCGCCCGATGTGGCCGAAGATGACCTGGATCCAGCCGCGATCGCGACCGATTTGCAGCGTATCTTTCATGGATCGCAACCGGATGTCGCCCTCGCCGACCTTGGCCCCCGGCTTAGCGTCCAAGTCACCGCGGACCAGGACGACCGTGCCGCTCGGCACATCGGTCAGGTCCTTGACCCTGGGGATTCGCTTGAGGTACGTCTCCAGTCCCAGGTTCTGCTTCTCGGGGCCGATCAAGCGGTTCAACCACGACTGCATTTGTTCGGCGGTCACTGCCATCGCGATTTCTCCCTATGTTCAACGAGTACTTGCTGATGTCGCCGCGTTGATAAGTCCGAAGACCAAAGCCTGATGCGGAGTTCACCCGCACTGCGAAGTGGTGATTTGCGGCGCACCCTCCCCGGCCGTATAAAGGGCCGTATAGAGGTAGTGTAACGGGCCGCCCGCGTCGGTTGTATCGGGGTACCCGTCGAAGGCGGTGTCGATCCATCCGCCGGGCTTGCCCTTCCCGATAAAATCGAGTTTTGCCCGCGATTGTGGCCGGTCACGAGGCGCGGTATACTACGGTTCTCTCTCGGCGGTCGCGGTATCCCCTACGCGGGTGGGGGACGACTCGTCGGAGGCGGCGCACCTGGAGGGAACCCACGGCGCTGGGAATCGGTGTTTTGCCGGACCGCCTCGCCGCCTTCCACGGCTTCCGGTCCGCGGCCGCTCTCCCGACGGGGTATTCTCTCTTCGTGCTCCGGCGGCAAGACTGCGACCTTCCTTTACGAAGGGATTTCTCCCGCGGTTCTGTCCCGAAGCGTATCGCCCTCGAGCATCTCGGATGCCGGGGAAATACGTTTACGGCGAACGGACGCGCTGCGGACGGTGCATGTCCGTCCCGCCCGGCGTTCCTTTCGCCGCCGAACGATTCGGGGAGCAGCAGCGCGGTACTCACGGTTGTTGCCGGCCTTTCCGAGTTTCCGTTGGTAAGTGTTTTTTGCCTCATGGTCAATCGAAATCTGATTCGCGGTTTGGATCCCTCTCCGGAAGAGTGGGAAATGGAACTTCAGCAGGCTTCCGCCGGCCTCCCGCCCGAGGAATGGGTCCTTTCGCACGAAGACGTCTCCGTCAACCAGATCGTGGAGGGGCGCATCCTCCGCGTGGAGCGGGACTTCGTCGTCGTGGACGTCGGCTACAAAAGTGAAGGCATCGTCCCGCTTTCCGAATGGGAGGAGGGCGAAGAGCCGCCCAAGCCCGGCGACACCGTGAGCGTGCTCGTCGAGGACCTGGAAGACCAGTTCGGGCTGGGCGACGACTACCGCGGCATGATTACCCTCAGCAAGCGCAAGGCGGAGAAGATCCGGGCGTGGATGCGGGTGATGGAGACCGTGAAGGAAGGCGACGTCGTCAAGGGTACGGTGACCCGCAAGATCAAGGGCGGATTGCTGGTCGATATCGGCGTCAACGTCTTCCTGCCCGCCAGCCAAGTCGATATTCGCCGCCCCTCCGACATCGGGGAGTATATCGGCCAGACCATCGAATGCCTGGTGCTCAAGATCGACGAAGCGCGGCGCAACATCGTCGTCAGCCGCCGGGCGCTGATCGAACGGGAACGGGCCGAGAAAAAGGCCCAACTACTCGCCGAGCTGGAGGTCGGCCAACTCCGCAAGGGCGTGGTCAAGAATATCGCCGATTTCGGCGTCTTCGTGGATCTGGGCGGGATCGACGGCCTGTTGCACATCACCGATATGAGCTGGGGACGCATCAACCACCCCTCGGAGATGGTCTCGATCGACCAGGAACTCGAGGTCGTGGTCCTCGATATCAATCGGGAAAAAGAGAAGATCGCCCTGGGCCTGAAGCAAAAGACGCCCAGTCCCTGGGAGGACATCGAGTTGCGCTATCCGGTCGGCAGCCGGGTCAAGGGAACCGTGGTCAACGTGATGAACTATGGGGCCTTCGTCAAGCTGGAAGACGGCATCGAGGGGCTGGTACACATCAGCGAGATGTCGTGGACGCGGCGGATCAATCACCCCAGCGAGGTCGTCCAGCTCGGCGACGAGGTCGAGGTGGTCGTGTTGGGAATCGACAAAAACAAGGAGGAAATCTCGCTCGGCATCAAGCAAACCGCCGAAAATCCCTGGGATCGCGTCGAGGAACGGTACCCCATCGGCGCGGTGGTCAAGGGGACGGTTCGCAACCTCACCAATTACGGTGCATTCATCGAGTTGGAGGAGGGGATCGACGGCTTGCTGCACGTGACCGACATGTCCTGGACGCGGAAAATCACGCATCCCAACGAAGTCCTGGAGAAGGGACAAGAGGTGGAATGCCGCGTCCTCTCCGTGGACAAGCAGCGCCGCCGCATCGCCCTGGGCCTGAAACAGATGGCCGAAGACCCGTGGGAAAACTACATCCCCAGCAAGTACCAGCCGGGGCAGATCGTCAAGGGAACCGTCACCAAGATCACCAACTTCGGCGTGTTCGTGGGCCTGGAGGAAGGCTTGGAGGGCCTGCTGCACATTTCGGAATTGGCCGATCACAAGGTGGACAACCCCGAGCAGGTGGTCAAGCTGGGAGATGAGATTGAGGTCAAGATCTTGCGGGTGGATCATGATGCCCGCAAGATCGGACTATCCCGCAAGCGCGTCGAATGGGCGGAAGAGGAGCAGGCGGCCGAGGACAAGAAGGCCGAATCGCCCGCTCCGCCGCAGCAGGAGCTGAAAGGCGGCTTGGGCAGCAGCGGTCCTTTGATCCAGGGCTTCGGCCAGGAAGGCTGAACCCGCCTTTCGGTCCCAAGCATTCCGCCGAGCACGGAATCGCCTCAGCGCGTCGCGACGGCTCATCGGAATATCAGGCCGATGAGCCGTCTTTTCGCGCGCCCGGCACCGCCCCGCTCCGGCCCCCCGGCCTCATCGCACCAATCGCCAGGGACGGAAGAATCGTTCCGCGGGGCGCATTCGCGCCATCTTGTTACCCGGCCGCTTCTCTCCAGCGCGGCGGCCCCCGGCGTCGATAGCCCTTTCAAGGGAAAATCTCCGAGCAGGCAGCGACGCTGATATCCCATGAGAAAAATCAAGCGCAAACCCTTCGACGACGACCCCTCCGGCCATTCGCCGCTGGAAACGTACCTCCGTGAGATCAACGAGACGCCGTTGCTCTCGCCCGAGGAGGAGCAAGAGTTGGCCGTCGCCATCGGCAACGGCGATCCCGTCGCCCGGGACCGCATGGTCCGCGCCAATCTGCGCCTGGTGGTCAACATCGCGCGGAGTTACACCGGCAAGGGCCTCAGTCTGCAAGATCTGATCGAGGAAGGCAACCTGGGCCTGATGCGAGCCGTCGAAGGCTTCGATCCCGCCATGGGAACGCGGTTCTCCACCTACGCCAGCTATTGGATCAAGCAGTCGATCAAACGGGCGTTGATCAATTGCGCCAAGACCGTCCGCATCCCCGCGTACATGGTGGAGCTGCTTTCCAAGTGGCGTCGGGCGACGGCGCGTCTTACCGAAGAGCTGGGCCGCACCCCGACCGCGGAGGAAATCGCCCGCGTTCTCGGCGTCCCCCGCAAAAAGCTTTCGATCATCAAGAAAGCCATCCGCATCTACAATCTCACGCCGCAGACCGACCAAGGCGACAGCGGTTGGTCCTTGGGCGAGACGATCGAGGACGAGCGTTCTCGCTCCCCCGACGAGACGCTGGTGGAACACGACAGCATGTTCCATATTCGCGAGAGGCTGCGGACCATGGACCCCCGCGAGGCCGCCGTGCTGAAGATGCGGTTCGGCCTGGAGGACCGCCAGCCGCGGACGCTCAAGGAGATCGGCGAGGTCCTGGGGCTGACGCGGGAGCGCGTCCGCCAGATTGAGTGCGAGGCGTTGGAGAAGCTGGCCCAGGCCATCGAGGGTCAGTGAGCGTCGGGCGCGACCGCATCCGGTGCCGGCGGCTCGCCTTGGTGCTTTGCACCTTGTCGCTTTGCAAGGCGAAAAACGCGTCGCAAGCCGCGCGAGCGTCAGCCGCGTGGAATCAACGGCGGGCGTCGAGGGCCCGCCGCATGGCGGCGCCCATGTCGGCGGGGCTGTCCGCGACCACCACGCCCGCCTCGTTCAAGACCTTGATCTTGTCGGCGGCGGTACCCTTTCCGCCCGTGATGACGGCCCCCGCGTGGCCCATCCGCTTGCCCGGCGGGGCCGTTCGGCCGGCGATGAAGGCGGCCACCGGTTTGGGAAACCGCTCCGCGATGTATTCCGCCGCCTGCTCCTCGGCATTGCCGCCGATCTCGCCGATCAGCAGCACGCCCTCGGTCTCCGGGTCCGCGGCGAACAGTTCCAACAGATCCACGAAGCTGGAGCCGACGATGGGATCGCCGCCCAGGCCCACGCAGGTGGACTGTCCCAGCCCCAATTGCGTGAGCTGCCAAACCGCCTCGTAGGTCAGCGTGCCCGACCGGCTGATCACGCCGATGGAGCCGCGGCGGTGGATGTACCCCGGCATGATGCCGATTTTGCAGGCCTCCGGGGTAATGACCCCGGGACAATTCGGGCCGATCATGCGGGCGCCGGCGGCACGGACGGTCGGCATCACCCGAGCCATGTCGAGGACGGGGATGCCCTCGGTGATGACGACGATGGTGCGAATTCCGGCGTCCACGGCCTCCAGGACGGCTTCCGCGGCGAAGGGCGGCGGCACGAAGATCATGGTGGCGTCGGCGCCGGTGGCCTGCACGGCCTCTTCCACGGTATCGAAGACGGGGACGCCCTCGGCTTCGGTTCCGCCCTTGCCCGGCGTCACCCCGCCCACCACTTGGGTACCGTACTCCAAGCACTGGCGGGTATGGAATCGCCCGGCCTTGCCCGTGATGCCTTGGCACAACACCTTGGTGTTTCGATCAACCAGAATGCTCATCGCGGAATCGCCTTGTTTTGCCTTCGCCGGGCCGATGTCACGCGGAGGCCGCCGCGTCGCAGGCCGCGACCACTTTTCGGGCGGCATCCGTGAGGTCGCTTGCGGTGATGATGTTCAGGCCGCTCTTGGCCAGGATTTCGCGGCCCGCCTGCACCTCCGTACCTTCCAGCCGCACCACCAGCGGCACATGGACGCCCACCGTTTGATAGGCCGCGATCAGGGCCTCGGCGATGGTCGTGCAGCGCATGATGCCGCCGAAGATATTGACCAGCACCGCCCGCACGCCTGCGTCGCCGAGGAGAATGCGAAAGGCCTCGGTGACCTGGCGCACATCCGCCCCGCCGCCGACGTCGAGGAAGTTGGCGGGCTTGCCGCCGTGCAGCATGATGAGGTCCATGGTACTCATGGCCAGGCCCGCCCCGTTCACCAGGCAGCCGATGTTGCCGTCGAGTTTGACGTAGCTCAAGCCGGCGGCCTGGGCACGCACTTCCGTCGGCTCCTCCTCGTTCAGATCCCGCAGCTCCGCCCATTCGGGATGGCGATAGGCGGCGTTGTCGTCGAAGTTGATCTTGGCGTCGAGGGCCAGCAACGTGCCGTCCTCGGTCACCACGGTGGGGTTGATCTCCAGCAGGCTGCAATCCTGCTCCAAAAAGCAGCGGACCAAGGCCGGAAGGAAGGTCGCGGCCGATCGCTCGCTCGCCCCGTCCAGCCCCAGCTTTTTCGCCAACTTTCGTACCTGGAAGCCGCGGAGCCCGGCCCAGGGATCGACCGGTTCGTGGAAGATGGCCTCGGGGCGCCGGGCGGCGACGGTCTCGATCTCCACACCTCCCTCGGCGGAAGCGATGAGAACGGGTTTGCCGCGATTACGATCGACGACCAACCCTAGATACAGCTCGCGGCGGATGGCGCAGCCGGCCTCGACCAAAACGCGCCGCACCAAGCGGCCTTGCGGTCCGGATTGGACGGTCACCAGCGTCTTACCCAGCATGGCCGCGGCGGCCCGCTCGGCTTCCTCGGGCGAGCCGACCAATTGCACGCCGCGCTGGGCGGGGTTTTCCGCAAAGGTCCCTTTACCCCGGCCTCCGGCGTGGATTTGGGCCTTGACGACGGCCCGGGCGACGTTCAGGCGGCGGAAGACATCGGCCGCGGCCTCGGGCGTCTCGACCGCTTCGCCGCACGGGACGTCCACCCCGTAACGTACCAACAAGGCCTTGGCCTGGTATTCGTGAATCTTCATGAGAACCCACCTCGCGAGGACCCATCGTCGGCGACCCGCAGGGCCCGGCCGAGCCTCACCCCGCCCGATGCCGCATCAGCCGCGTCGGCGGAGGAACTTGCGGAACTCGCCCCACGGCCGAGCATTGAGCACGTCCCGCCGCGTCAGGCCGCCCCGCCGCGCCTGCATCACCCCGAAGCGCATTGCTTCGAGACCATTTATGCTATGCGCATCCGTCGAAATAACAATGGGGACTCCGTGCCGTTTCGCGGCCGCGCAGGCCGTGTCGTTGAGATCGAGCCGCCGGGGATGGGCGTTCAGTTCCAGGGCCTTGCCGTGTTCGGCGGCGGCGGCGATCACCGCTTCCAAATCGACCTCGTAGGCGGGCCTTTCGCCCAGCAGTCTGCCCGTCGGATGCGCGATCGCCGACACGTAGGGGTGGCGCAGGGCGTCCACCATTCGTTGCGTGATGCGTTCCCGCGCTTGGTTTTGTCCGAAATGAACGCTGGCCACGACCCAATCGGCCTGGGCGAGGACTTCGTCGGGCAGATCCAGCCCGCCCTGTTCCAAGATGTCCACTTCGATCCCCTTCAGGATGTGGATGCCGTCGATCTCGGCGGAGATGCGGTCGATCGCCTCCCACTGGCGGAGGACTTTTTCGGGGGTCAATCCGCCGGCCACGGTCACGCGCTGCGAGTGATCCGTGATGGCGATGTAGGCGTAGCCTCGCTCCTTGGCCGCCCGCGCCATCTCCTCCACCGTGGCCATGCCGTCCGTCCAGGTGCTGTGCATGTGCAGGTCGCCGCGGATGTCGTCCAGGGTGATCAGCTCGGGCAAACCCTCGCCCAAGGCCCAGTCGAATTCCCAACGTCCTTCGCGGAGTTCGGGAGGAATCCAGGGGAGGCCCAACGCGGCATAGACGCCCTGCTCGTCTTCGCCCGCGATGCGTTCCTCGCCGCGAAACACGCCGTATTCATTGATCTTCAGCCCGCGTTCCTTGGCCATGCCGCGCAGCACCACGTTGTGCTCCTTGGAGCCGGTGAAGTATTGCAGGGCGGCGCCGAAGGAGTCTTCGGGGACGACGCGCAAATCGGCGTTGAGGCCGGCCTGAAGTTCGACCGCCGCCTTGGTGGTCCCTTCGGCCAAGACCCGCCGCACGCCGGGAAACTTCTCGAAATGCCGCATCACCGCCTCGGGGTCGTCGGCCGTGGTCAAAATGTCCAAGTCGCCCACGGTCTCCTTGCCGCGGCGATAGCTTCCCGCCGGTTCGCAGCGCCGCAGCCCCGGCGCGGAAGCCAGGTAGGCCGTCAGATCGCGGACGAGCTGGTCGGCTTGGTACCACAGGATGCGTTGCGACTCGGCCATGGCCGCGCGAAGCCCCTTCAAGATGTTCTCCTCCGTCTTGGCGCCGAAGCCTTTCAGTTCCCGCACGCGATGGGCCTCGCAAGCCGCCAGCAAATCCTCCAGGCCGCAGACGTCCAGTTCGCGATAGAGCACGGCCGCCCGTTTGGGCCCCAAGCCTTGCACGCGGAGCAGCGAGAGCACACTTTCCGGAAACTCCGCCTTCAGTTCCTCCAACAACGGCAGCGTGCCGGTGCTCAAGAGCGTCGCGATCTTCTCGGAGAGATCGTCGCCGATGCCGGGCAGCTCACGGAGGTCGCGTCCCGAGTCGACCCACTGCGAGAGCGGTTCTACGAGATCGCCGATGGTTCGCGCCGCGGTGCGGTAGGCCCGGATGCGAAAGGGATTCGCCCCTTGGAACTCCAGCAGGTCGGCAACCTGATCGAAGACCGCGGCGATTTCGGCATTGGTCACGGCGGAGATCCCTCGGCATTAGGCATGGATGCAGGGCGCGGTACTCCCATTGACGTAGAGCGTTCCCGCAAGTGACATTGTACGCCTCGGCCGCGAGGCGGAAACATGCGTTGCCCGCCGCCTCCGCCGCCGCTTTACTCGGAGGCTCGGGAACGGCGCGCAAACGGGCCGCGCGGCGGGAGTCGCGGCCGGCCAAGCCCCCGGTCGCCCGTACGTGCGGCCGATCCGCCTGCCGGCTTGCGGCAAGGGCACCGATCCATCCCGGCCGGCGACACCCTCCGCCGATTGACCGCCGATGTGTGGATTTGTACAGTATAAAAAGGCGCGGCGAAGAGGAAGACCCTCGTTTCGGAGAATCGCCATGAATCGGCCCGAGAACTTGACCGAGCGGCAGAACGAAATCTACCAGTTCATCCGCAAGAAGATTCTGACGCGGGGATACGGCCCCACCGTGCGCGAGATTGCGGAGCATTTCAATATCCGCTCGCCCAACGGGGTGATGTGCCACCTGCGGGCTCTGGAGGCCAAGCGGTACATCGCCCGATCGCCCAATCTTTCGCGGGCGATTCGCCTTTTGGGGGATCGCCCGGCGGCGGAGAGCGTCCAGCGAACCAACGAAGATCGCAAAAACGGCCTGCCTTTACTGGGGCGGATCGCGGCGGGCCGCCTGCACGAGGCCGTCGAAAACGCCGAGTCGATCGATTTCCATCACGTCTTCGACAATCGCCGGGGCAACCTGTTCGTGCTGCAAGTCCACGGCGACTCGATGATCGACGCCCAAATCGCCGACGGCGATTACGTCGTCGTGCGACGGCAAGAGACGGCCGAGCCGGGCAGCATCGTGGTCGTCCTCACCGACGACAACGAAACCACGCTCAAACGCTGGTTTCCCGAGCGGCATCGCATTCGCCTTCAGCCCGCCAACAAGAAGATGAAGCCGATCTACGTCCGCCAAGCGCGGGTACTTGGCGTGGTGGTGGGCGTTGTGCGAAAATTGGGGGCTTAGAGCCGCCGACCCCAACCACCCAGGGGATCGCGTCGGGCCGGCGGATGCGCGCCGCCCGGCCGTTGCTTGGAAGTACGGGGGTTCCCGAAACGGAGCGGCGGGACCGCGGAGAGGCGGAGGACGCAAGGACGGCGGGAACGCAGGGCGGCGGGAACGCAGGGCGGCGGATGCCGGGTCTTGCCGTGGTTCCTCAGAGTCCTCGGCGCTGCGAAGTCCCCTCCCGTTGCGACTCCGCGTTCCGAAATCCGCTGATCCGCGTTTCCAAGCCGTGCGCATCGGCGCAATCGTGAAGGGCAAGGGAAAGGGAAGCGACGGATGGCCGTCTCCGAACATGAGATTCGCAAAGTCGCCCTCTTGGCACGACTGGAGCTGACGCCGGAAGAGACCCGCTTGATGGCGTCGCAATTGAGCCGCGTGCTGGAATACATGGAACTGCTCGGCGGCGTGGACACCGAGGGCGTGGAACCGCTGGCGCACGCCGTGGAAGTGACCAACGTCTTCCGCGAAGATCGCGTCGTTCCCGGTTTGGATCGCGAGTCGGCCTTGGCCAATGCCCCGCATCGGGATGAAGAATGCTACCGTGTGCCCGCCGTGCTGGGCGAAGCCTGAGCGCCGCGCGAGCCGGGGCGAGGGCCGCCGTCGGCAAGGGCGTCCGCGGCGTAACCGTAGGGGCATCGAGCAGGATCGGATGGAACGACATGGCATCGTTGTGTGAACTGACGGCCGCCGAACTGTCGGGCCGACTGCGCCGCCGGGAGTGCTCGGCCGTGGAGGTCGTTCGGGCATGTCTGGATCGTATCGCCGCGGAGGACGCGACGGTGGGGGCGTTTCTCTGCGTCGAGCCGGAATGGGCTTTGGCCCAGGCTGAGGCCGTCGATCACCGCCGCCGTGCCGGTGAAACGCTGGGACCCTTGGCCGGCATCCCCGTCGCGATCAAGGACAATCTGTGCGTGCAAGGCCGGGTGACGACGTGTGCCTCGCGGATGCTGGCGAACTTCCGTCCGCCCTACCATGCCACGGTCGTGGAGCGCCTGTTGGCGGCGGGGGCGGTCATCGTCGGCAAGACCAACCTGGACGAGTTCGCCATGGGGGGATCGACGGAAACGTCCGCCTTTCACCCCACGCGAAACCCTTGGGACGCCGCCCGCACCCCCGGCGGTTCCAGCGGCGGGGCGGCCGCCTGCGTCGCCGCCCGAATGGTGCCCCTCTCGGTAGGCTCCGATACCGGCGGCTCGATCCGCCAGCCGGCGGCCTTGTGCGGCATCTCCGGCCTGAAGCCCACCTACGGCCGCGTCAGCCGCTTCGGACTGGTGGCCTTCGCCAGCAGCCTGGATCAGATCGGGCCGCTGGCCCAATCGGCGGAGGATTGCGCCCTGCTGCTGGAGACCCTGGCCGGACACGATCCTCGCGACTCCACCTCGCTGGATCGCCCCGTGCCGAACTACGTCTGCGAACTGGAGGGATCGCTCAAGGGCCTCCGCATCGGCTGGGTGCCCGACCATTTCACCGAAGGCCTGGACCCCGAGGTGGCCGAGGCCGTCCGCGAGGCGTTGCGGGCGTATGAAGGGTTGGGAGCCGAGCTGGTCGAGGTCACGCTGCCGCATGCCCGATTCGCCGTAGCCGCCTATTACATCATCGCCCCCAGCGAGGCCTCCAGCAACTTGGCCCGCTACGACGGCGTCCACTACGGCTACCGCACGGACGAAAAGGCGATGCTGGCGGAGTTGGAGGAGGAGCGTCGGGCGTTGCAGGCGGCGGGCGACGCCCAAGCCCTGGACGACTTGGACTCGGCCCTGGTGCGGCTCTATCGCCGGACCCGGGCGGAAGGCTTCGGCGCCGAGGTCAAACGGCGGATCATGCTGGGGACCTACGCCCTCAGCGCCGGCTATTACGACGCCTATTACCTCAAGGCGTTGAAGGTGCGGCGTTTGATCCGCGAAGACTACGACCGGGCTTTCGCCAAGGTGGACGTGATCGCCGGCCCGGTCACGCCCGCCCCCGCTTTCCGGCTCGGCGAAAAAATCAGCGACCCCCTGGCGATGTACCTGTTCGACCTGTACACGGTGGGCGCCAACCTGGCCGGGCTGCCCGCCCTCTCGATCCCCTGCGGGTTCAGCCGGGAGGGCCTGCCCATCGGGTTGCACCTCCAGGCGCCGGCATTGGAAGAGGGGCGTTTGCTGCGGGCGGCGCACGCCTTGCAACAGGTTACGGACCGGCACCGCCGCCGTCCCCCCTCCCCCGGCCCCGGCGGGACGGACATTCGCGGTTGAAGGAGAAGGGCGTGGCATCGTTACCGTACACCATCGTGGTGGGCTTGGAAGTCCACGTGCAATTGCTGACCGAGAGCAAGCTGTTTTGCGGGTGCTCGACCAAGTTCGGCGCTCCCCCCAACACGCAGACGTGCCCCGTGTGCATCGGCATGCCGGGCGTGCTGCCGGTGATGAACCGCAAGGCCTTTCGCTTGGCCCTCAAGGCCGCCGCCGCGCTGCATTGCCGGATCGCCTCCTTCACCAAGTGGGACCGCAAAAACTACTACTATCCCGATTTGCCCAAGGGTTACCAAATCAGCCAATACGACCTCCCCTTGTGCCGCGAGGGCCGGCTCGACGTGCCCGGAGAGGACGGCGTCGAGGATCGCCGCATTCGCATCATCCGCGTGCATTTGGAGGAGGACGCGGGCAAGAGCTTGCACGACGAAAAGGCCGGCCGGGCCGACAGCCGCATCGACCTCAACCGTGCCGGAACGCCGCTCTTGGAGATCGTCACCCATCCCGACATCCGCTCCCCCGCCGAGGCCAAGGTCTTCTTGCAAGAGCTGAAACTGCTGCTCAATTACCTCGAAGTCTCCGACTGCAACATGCAAGAGGGAAGCCTCCGCGTCGACGCCAACATCAACCTGCACATCCCCACGCCGAACGGGACCGTCGCCACGCCGATCGTCGAAGTGAAGAACATGAACAGCTTTCGGGCCGTGGAAAAGGCCTTGGCCTACGAGGCCGTGCGGCAGTGGGAGACCTTTCAGGAGACCGGCCGCAAGTTGGGCGAAGTACCCAAGCAGACCCGCGGCTGGGACGAGCACGCCGAAGTCACGCGACCCCAACGATCCAAGGAGGAATCCAGCGACTATCGCTACTTCCCCGAACCGGACTTGCTGCCTATTACCGTGAGCGAGGAGGAGATCGCGGAGGTCCGGGCCTCGCTGGGGGAATTGCCCGCCGATCTGCGGCGAAGGCTGCGGCAGGATTACGGCCTGAACGCCTACGATGCCGACGTTCTGGTGAACCAAGGGCGTTTTACCGTGGAGTATTTCCAGCGGCTGGCGGCGGCCTCCGGCGACGCCAAGGCGGCTGCCAATTGGATCCAGCAGGACGTGCTCCGCGTACTCAACGAGCGGCAAATCGCGATCACCGAGTTCCCCATCGCGCCGGAAACCCTGGGCGAGGTCTTGCGGATGGTCCGCGAGGGGCGTTTGGATACGCTCAAAGGCCGGCAGGTCTTCGCCTATATGCTGCAACACGGGGTCGGCCCGCAAGATGCCGTCGCCGCCCTGGGGATCACGGAGGTGGACGACGCCGACCTTCAGGCCCTCTGCGAGGAGCTGCTGGCCGCCAACCCCAAGGTGGTGGCCGAGGTTCGGGCGGGGAAGGAAAAGGCCTTGGGCAGCTTGGTCGGCCAGGCCAAGAAACGCAACCCCAACGTCAATCCGGCCCGCGTCAAGGAGATCTGTCTGGAGCGGATCGCGCGGATGTGACGGCGGACGGCGAGGACCGCCCCATGAGGATCATCACCCTCCTCACCGATTTCGGCTCCAAGTCCCATTACGCGGCGGTCATGAAGGGCGTGATGCTGTCGCTCAATCCCGCCGTGCAATTCGTGGACATCACGCACGAGGTGCCGCCGCAGGACGTTTTCCGCGGGGCGTGGCTATTGGCCGAGGCCGCCCCGTATTATCCGGCCGGCACCATTCATCTGGCGGTGGTCGATCCCGGGGTGGGGACGGATCGGGCGTGCGCGGCCGCCAAGCTCGGCGATCAGTTCTTCGTGGCCCCGGACAACGGCCTGCTGGGCATCGTATCCCGCCGCCTGCCTGTGGTCGAGGTCGTCCGCCTGGAACGGCCGGACTACCGCCGGACCGTGGTGTCGAACACGTTTCACGGGCGAGACATCTTGGCCCCCGCCGCCGCCCATTTGAGCCTGGGCGTGCCGCTCCGCGAACTGGGGCCCCGCATCGAGGCCGTGCAATCGCTCCCTTTCCCCGAAGTCGCACGGGGCGACGATCATGTCGAAGGGTGCGTGATCTGGGTGGACGACTTCGGCAACTTGGTGACGAATATCCGCCCCGAGAACCTGCCCGACGCCGCGTTGGGCAACGCCGTGGTGACCTGCGGCGACCGCCGGGTATGCGACTGGGTGAACACCTACGCCGAACGGCCGGTCGGTTCGCATGTGGTCCTCTTCGGTTCTTCCGACTATTTGGAAATCGCCGTGGTGCAAGGCAATGCCGCCGCCGATCTGGGAGCCCGGCCGGGCACGCCGGTCCGCGTTCAGTGGTGACGCCGGCCGCTGCCTGCCGCTGCGATCGACCGATGCCGCCCCACGAAGCGTGGCATCGCGCTCGCCCTTCTCCTTGAAGGTGCCGCCATCCCCGGCATCTTCACCCATTCGCTCCCTGAACCCATTCGCTCCCGAATACGAATAGGGATTCCGACGAGGGCTGCCGGGTTGCCCAGGGGTTCCCTAACCAGGGGTTCCTAACAACAAGTCGCCGGTTGAAATCGCCTCGACGGGCAACAAGAATAGGGAGCCTTTCGCCGGTATCAAGGATTCGGTCGCCCCCACGGAAACTGTTTGCAGTGCGAAGCTTCCCGAGTAAAGCGGCATCCTCACGCAAACGGTCTTTCCGGGCGGTCGCGGCGGACCCGTAAGCGGGAGATCAGTCATGGTTGTGAACCAACGCGGCAAACAACGTGGTTCTGCGCTCTCGCGGCCGCAATGTCCAACAAGCCGGCTGGCGGTTGTCGGCGTGCTGTTCGTTTGGGCATGTAGCCCGCTTCCGCTCTTCGCCGAAAAGCCCCGGCAACTGGAGCCGCTGAAGGTCAGTGAGAACGGTCGATTTCTGGTGACGGCATCCGGAGAACCGTTTTTCTGGCTGGGCGACACGTGCTGGCACATGTTTGGCAAGAGCGTTCATGAGGACCGGGACGACCAGCCGTCGGTCGAGCGGTACTTCGCAAACCGTGCCGAGAAGGGTTTCACCGTCATCCAATCCGTCTTGGTC
This sequence comes from Thermogutta hypogea, assembly GCF_055386265.1. Lineage (NCBI taxonomy): Bacteria > Pseudomonadati > Planctomycetota > Planctomycetia > Pirellulales > Thermoguttaceae > Thermogutta > Thermogutta hypogea. The sequence continues at coordinate 4,128,437 of NZ_AP042425.1, read as the reverse complement.
CGCGAGCCGATCGGCGGTTCCTTACGGAATGCCTACGGTTTTAAGCCTTTTATTGAGGATGATTGGTCGCGTCCCCTGGTGCAGCCCGGCGAAAACGACGATTACTGGGACCACGTCGATTGGTGTGTTCGGGCGGCCGAGCGGCACGGGCTACGTTTGGCGATTCTGCCGATGTGGCTTCAGTCGATCCCGCGGGGCCATCCCATGGAGACCCGCCCCGAGGTTGCCTACCGCTATGGGGAATTCCTCGGCAAGCGTTACGGGCGCGAGACGCATATCATTTGGGTGTTGGGAGGTGACGCCTACGAGCAGGGACGCAACGTCGATAACCCGTCGCGATTGGCCCTGGTGCGGGCCGTGGCCGAGGGCATCGCCGACGGTACATGCGGCGTCGATCATTTCGACGGCAAAGCGAACTGGGATGCGGTGTTCATGACTTTTCATCCGCCGGGCGGCAATCGTTCCTCGGGACAATGGCTGCACGATGAGCCGTGGCTGGATTTCAACATGATCCAAACCACGACGCGATTCCGCTTCCAGAATTGGAAGACGGTCAGCGCCGACTACCAACGCCGGCCGCCGAAGCCTACGCTCGATGCCGAGGTCGCCTACGAAGACTCGCTTTCGCTCAATCAACAAGAGCCGCAGGACCGCCGTATCCGTCCCTGGGACGTCCGCCGTGCCGCCTACTGGAGCGTTTTCGCCGGCGGTTTCGGGTTCACCTACGGCCATCGCAGTTTCATCGGTTGGATGCGCAAAGGCGAAACTTATCGCTATGGGGCGCACATCCCCTGGTACGAGTCGCTCGATGCCCCCGGTGCTTTTCAAGTCGCACATTTGCGGCGGCTGATCGAATCGCGGCCGTTCCTTACACGCATTCCCGACCAGTCGCTGCTGACGGATGATCTCGGCGGCGGAGATGATCACTTGCAAGCGACGCGAGATGAACAGGGGCGATACGCGATGGTCTATTCCCCCATGGGCCGCGCGTTCACGGTGAAGGCCCATTCGCTGGTCGGCCCATCTCGCCGGGCCTGGTGGTTTGATCCGCGGACCGGCAAGGCGACACCCATCGAGGGCGATTTCTCGGGAGACGAGTTGCACTTTACCCCGCCGACTCAGGGAGAGGAACAAGACTGGGTCTTGGTGCTCGACGCCGCCGCCGAGAACTTCCCGCCGCCGGGCAGCACCTCGAACTGAGAAGCGGTGAGCAGAGTGCAAGTCAGCAACCGATAGCGGGACGCGGGGCGGCAACCGGGGCCGGCCCGGCCTCCCTCGTTGCTTGGGCTTCCCTTGGGGAGACGCTTGCGGCCCTTGTTCGGAAAGGTCCTCCACGTAAGCACTTATCACACCGTGACCAATTAGATTCATCCCGGCTTTTGCTTATCGATGCGACGCCGATCACCCGGCGGTAACCTCGCCTCAAGGCAACGACCGCGGCATCTCCGCAACCCAAACCAAAAACTCAGTCACCGGCTGTTGCAGCCCCGCGGCCCCCCTCCCTGGTGTGGCTGAGGGAAGGCTGACCGCCTCCAGGCGGACCCGGCCCGGGCGGCCCGTCTTAGCCATCCCTTGGTTTCCCGATCAGCGGTTATCTGGTCAGTGATTTAGGCTTATGGCCCGGCAAGCCTTATTGGCCGTTGACGTAATTCAGGGGAATCGGGATACTTGAAACGGGAAACTCGGACGCCGCATGGAGAACAAGGGAACCTGTTCCATAGAGGGGTATCAAGGGCGAGTTGATGAGTGAAGCGAATCATCCCGACTGGCGCGCATACGCGGAGGAGATGGCTCAGCGAGCGAAGGCCGCCTCCATGGAGTTGGCTCGGCTCGCGCCCGGCGTCAAGCAAAAGTGGTTGCAACAATCGGCACGTCTGCTGAAGGAGCGCTCCGTGGCCTTGGCGGAGGCTAATCACCGGGACGTGGCTGCCGCGCCGTCGTTCGGCCTGACGGACGCCCAGGTCGATCGCCTGAAACTCACGCCCGCGCGGATCGAGGCCATGGCCCGCGCGTTGGAAGAGGTCGCGCTGCTCCCCGAACCGATCGGCGAGGTGATTTGGTCCTCGGTGCGGCCGAACGGGCTGCTGGTGCAAAAGGTGCGGGTGCCGCTGGGGGTGATCTTTTTCATTTACGAGTCCCGGCCCAATGTGACGGCGGATGCCGCGGCTCTGTGCGTCAAGAGCGGCAACGCCGTGATCCTTCGCGGCGGCAAAGAGGCGGCGCATTCCAATCGGGCCATCGTGGAAGTGATGATGGAGGCCGGCGCCGACGTCGGCCTGCCCCTCGATTCCGTGCAATTGGTGGGAACGTCCGAGCGCGAAGTGGTGGGCCACTTCTTGAACCTGCCCCAGTATATCGACCTTGCCATCCCCCGCGGCGGCGAGAGCCTGATCCGCCGGGTGACGGCCGAGGCCAAGATGCCCGTCATCAAGCACTTCACCGGCAATTGTCACGTGTATATCGACGCATCCGCCGATCCCGACTTGGCGGAGCGTATCACCGTCAACGCGAAATGCCAGAGGATGGGCGTTTGCAACGCCGCCGAGTCGCTGCTCTTCCATCGCGCCGCGGCCGACGCCTTGCTGCCGAGGATTTGCGCGGCCCTGGCGCGGCACGGCGTCGAAATTCGCGGCGACGAAACGACGTGCCGGCTGTTTCCCCAAGCCAAACCGGCGGTGGAAGAGGATTACTTCGCCGAGTATTTAGGGCCCATCATCTCCGTCAAGGTGGTGGAGGATCTGAACGCGGCGATCGAGCACATCAACCGTTACGGATCGAAGCACACGGACGCCGTGGTGACGCGGGATTGGAACGCCGCGTTGGAGTTTTGCAGGGCGGTCGACAGCTCGGCCGTGATGGTCAACGCCAGCACCCGCTTCAACGACGGCGGCGAGTTCGGCTTGGGGGCGGAGATCGGCATCAGCACCGACAAGTTCCACGCACGCGGCCCCTGCGGGTTGAACGAGCTGACCAGTTACAAGTACGTGGTGTTCGGGGAAGGACAAGTCCGGGAATAGGAAGCACGCGGGATCGACGGAGCGTTTCGGCGCGAGTTCGCGGGATCGGGCGCGTTGACGGCGCGACAGAATGCGGCGGCCCGCCGCAAACCCGGTCCCCGCCGAGCAGGAAGCCTCCTCGAATCAGGAAACTCTCGCCGGACGAAGGGAAGGGATGCCATGTCGTCCGATGATGTCTTGACGCAAGCGGAAATCGAAAGCCTTTTGGCGGGTGTGGGCAAGCCGGCGGGATCGGCGGCGGCCCAATCCCCCCCAGGCTCGAAGCCTCCTCAGCCCTCTTCGGGACCTTCCGCGCCGCCGGCCAAAACGCAGGCGACCCCCGAAGCCCCACGCCGCGCGCGGGAGAAGGTCATCCCCTACGATTTCAAGCGGCCGGAGCGGGTCGGCAAGGAGCAAATGCGGTCCTTGCAGACGCTCCACGAGGGCTTCAGCCGCAATTTCGCGGCCGGGCTGTCCGCCATGTTGCGATCCATGGTGGAGGTCAAATTGACCAGCGTGGATCAATTGACGTACAGCGAGTTCGTCTTCAGCCTGGACAACCCCACCTGCTTCAACCTGATCCGCGCGGAACCGCTGGAAGGGCACATCATTCTCGACATCAACCCGTCGATCCTCTATCCCATGATCGACCGGTTGCTGGGCGGCGGGCGCGAGCCTACCCCCATCTCGCGCAGGCCGTTGACGGAAATCGAACGCCGCCTGGTCGGACGCATCACCAGCCTATTTTTGGAGGAATTGAAGCGGGCTTGGGAAAACGTGGTCGTGTTGCAACCGGAAGTGGTCCGCGTGGAGAGCAATCCGCAATTGGTGCAAATCGTGCCGCCCAACGAGGTCGTCGTCCTAGTCAGCTTCGAATTGACGCTGGGCGAGATTCGCGGGATGGCCAACCTCTGCATCCCTTATAACAGCATCGAGCGGATCGCGAGCAAGCTCTCCGCCAACAGTTGGGCCTCGTACGGCAAGCGGCAGGCCTCGCCCGAGGCCGGTGAACGGATCGGCAAAACGCTCCGCGGCTCCCGCGTGCAAGTGGTGGTGGAATTGGCCAAAACGAGCATTACGACCGGCGAATTGGTGAGCCTTCGCGTAGGCGACATTATCACCACCAAGAAGGACGTTCACCGCCCCCTCTTGGTCAAGGTCCAGGGAGTCCCCAAGTTTTACGCCCGCCCCGGCATCTTCAAGGGCCGCAAGGCCGTCTGCATCGAGGAAATCATCTCCGACGCGGGCCAGGCGATCGGAGATTGAGCCGGGCGGCCCTTGAGGGAAGACTCGATCCTGGGGTGCCCGCCCAAGGCCCCGCGGCGGCGATTCCCCGCCAGGCCGCGTTCGCTTCGAGCGCCCGCCGTTTCGCGGCACGGCCATGCGCGCGATTTGACTTTCGAGGCGCCGTCTGGTAGCATAAGGGCGCGATTGTTTGGGGGCCGGTGTCGTCGTCGCGGCGTCGAACGCCGCATTGCGGCCCCATCTCCGTCAGCCCAATCGGTTCCGGACTCGTTGTTATCCGGACGCGTATCCTCGTACGCCATCCTCGTGGGTACCGGCAGGTTTTTCGGGCGAAGTACATACGACGCATGGTCGTCGTCGCGCGGGCGGTAGTTTCTCGATCCGCGGGGCGTGAGGATTCTCGATCGACGGGCCGCGGGCCGGCCTATTCGCACTGCGGCCCTTGGGCGACGATGAAGCGGACGGCCCTCCGCGAGGTGCGGCCGGACCGGCGACCGTCCCAGGCTTGAGGCGGGTCCCCCGGCCCGGTGAAAGGAAAGGTGGTGCCATGACGTTCATCCTGAAAGACTGCGCGCTCATCGCCTTGGCGAGCGGCCGGCACGCGATCAATCTGGGCGAGCTGAAATCGATTCTCGGCTCCATTCCGGCCGACTCGATCTACCATCACTTCTGGGGCGGTCTCTTGCACCCCCGATTCGACGACCCGGAGTACCGCAACGATTTCGCGGTTTGGGTGCACCGTGAGCTGCACGATCACGTCTTGGCCGAGCGCTTGGCGATCATCGACCCGGCGGATTTCGAAGACCTGGAAATGCTGCGGATCTCCTTGATCGACCTGATCGAGGAACGGATCGACGAGAAAGAACTGTTGAACTGGCTTCCCGCCGGCGCCCCCTTCCACTTTCTGCGGTCGCGGATCGTGGTCTTCGATTCCGGCATGCGCGCGGAGACGCCGGAGGATTTGTACCGGCTCCTGCCGCGGCTCTCGTCCGGTTGCATCTTCTATCACTGCATCGACGCGCGGCGGAGAAACTCCGATCATGTGGATGATTTCTCGGTATGGCTGCGCGATTTCGGAGAGCCGTGCGCGGCGCTTTGTGACCGCCTGGCCGAAATCGACCCCTATTTCGGCGGCCTGACGGAGTTGCGGAGTCAGATCGAGGAGGTCTTTGCAAGCATTTACGGAGGTGCCGCCTGATGAGCAGCTTGCTGGAACGCTACAGCGAAACCGCGGGGCCGGAGGCCGTCGAGCAGTTGCGGCAACTCGCCGCACCCCTCAGAGGCTACCGCATCGTGCATGTCAATTCCACGCGGACGGGCGGCGGCGTCGCCGAAATCCTGAACCAGTTGGTCCCTTTGCTGACCGAGCTGGGTCTGACCGTGGAGTGGCATGTCATCGAGGGCACGCCCACCTTCTTTTCGTGCACCAAGAAGTTTCACAACTGCCTGCAAGGCGGAGGCGAGCCGCCCACCCCCCATGAATTGCACGAGTATGAGCGCGTCAACGGCGAGAACGCCGAGCGGCTGCACGACGTGCTCCGCGACGCGGACCTGGTGATGATTCACGACCCCCAACCGGCGCCGCTCTTGCAATTCACGCCCGCCCGCAAAGGCCGCTGGATCTGGCGTTGCCACATCGACGCCGGCCGGCCGGTCCGCGCGGTGTGGCACTATCTGCGGCGATTCTTGCGGGATTACGATGCGAGCATTTTTTCCCTGGCCGATTTCGCGCGGGCCTTACCGCACCCTCAATACCTCATCGCGCCCGCCATCGATCCCTTCAGTCCCAAGAATTGCGAGTTGTCGGACGAATTCATCGCGGACGTGCTGAGCGATTTCGGTCTCGACCCGGAGCGTCCGCTTTTGCTCCAGGTATCGCGGTTCGATCGCTTCAAGGATCCGGTGGGCGTGATCCAGGCCTTTCGCATGGTCAAACCGTTCTTTCCCACGGCGCAGTTGGTATTGGCGGGCGGGAGCGCCGACGACGACCCGGAAGGGGCGGCGGTCCTGGCGGAGGTCCGCGCCGCCGCCGAGAGCGAAGCGGGATCCGTGCTGATCCTGGAACTGCCGCCCGACGCGCACCGCATCATCAACGCCCTGCAACGCGCCGCCCGAATCGTGATCCAGAAATCGACCAGGGAAGGTTTCGGCTTGACCGTGGCGGAGGCCCTCTGGAAAGGCAAGCCGGTCATCGGCGGCAACACCGGAGGAATTCGCCTGCAAGTGGTCAACTATCACACGGGCTTTTTGGTCAATAGCCCGGAGGGCGCAGCCATGCGGATTCGCTACCTCCTCCGCAATCCCGAGGTCACGGCGCGGATGGGCGAAGTGGGGCGCCGCCACGTGCGTGAAAACTTTCTCATGTCGCGATTGGCCCGCGAGCACCTCACCTTGATGAACTTCCTGCTCCATCGCGATTCGGAACGCATCGACATGACGCAATGGAATTCCTGAAACCGGATATCCGCCCGGAGGCTTTCCTCGCCCGCTTGGCCGCGGGGGCGCGCGGCGTCCTGCTGTGCGACTACGACGGGACGTTGGCCCCGTTTCGCGACGTCCCCGCCGAAGCCGTGCCGTATCCGTGGGTACCCTCCCTGCTGGAGGCGATTTCCGCGGCCGGCACACGCGTGGTGTTGGTGACGGGCCGAGCGGCCGACGACTTGGCCGCGGTCTTCCCCTTGAAGGGGCTTGAAATCTGGGCCGCGCACGGGCGCGAGCGACGATTCCCGGACGGCCGGGCGAGCGTGCTGCCCGTCGCACCGGCCGCCGAGCGCGCCCTGAACGATGTGCACGAACGGCTCGTCGCCGCGCTTCCCGCCGCCCGCTGCGAGCGCAAGCCGGGGGCGTTGGCCGTGCACGTCCGCGGTCTGTCTGCCGAGCAGGTCGCCCGAACGGAACGCCGCGTGCGCCGCCTCGCGGAGACGCCGGAGGCCGGACCGCTTCGACTGCTCCCCTTCAACGGCGGTTGGGAGTTCCGCGCCGCGGGCGCCGACAAGGGTCTTGCGGTGAAAGCGATTCTGGAGGAAGAGCGCGAGGGCGAGCCGGTCGTCGCCTATTTGGGTGATGATCGGACCGACGAGGACGCCTTCTCCGCGCTGGGTCCGCGGGGATTGAGAGTGTTGGTTTCGGCCGAGCCGAGACCCACCGCCGCCGACCTTCGCTTGAACGGCGAGGAGGAAGTGCGGGAATTCCTCGCGCAATGGTTGCAGAGTGCAAAGGAGGGTTGCCATGCAGGATAACCGCCGATCCCGTTTATTGATCGTTTCCAATCGACTGCCCCTGAAAGTGGCGGCCGGCGCCGACGGCAAAGCCGCCGTCGAGCCGGGTTCCGGCGGCCTGGTGACCGCCCTGGCCCCTGTCCTTCGCAACCGCGGCGGGACCTGGATCGGCTGGCCGGGCGTGAACGCGGAACAATCGCCCGACAACCTGTCCGAGCTGATGGAACAGGCCGGCGCCAAGCTGGGATACCGCATCCGGCCCGTCTCCCTCACGAGGAAGGAAGTGAAGCTCTTCTACGAGGGCTTTTCCAACGAGGTCCTATGGCCGATCTTCCATGACTTCCCCAGCCTGGCCGAATTCGATCCCGCCTATTGGGACGCCTATCGAGCGGTGAATCGCAAGTATGCCGAGGCCGTCGCCGAGCACGGCCGGCCGGGAGACTTCATCTGGATTCACGACTATCAATTGATGCTGGTCGCCGATGAATGCCGCAAGCTGGGAGTGGACGGTTTTTTCTCCTTTTTCCTCCATATCCCGTTTCCCTCCTTGGGGATGTTCTTGAAAATCCCCTGGCGGACGGAGATTCTGCGCGGGTTGTTGGCCTACGATCTGCTGGGCGTTCAGACCGCCTGGGACCGACGCAACCTGATGGACTGCGTGCGAAGCCTCATGCCGGAGGTCGTGTGGCGCGGCAGGGGGCGCGTGGCCTCGACCTCGCTGGAGGGCCGCGACGTGCGGATCGGCGACTTCCCCATCTCCATCGACTACCGCGGATTCATGCGGCAGGCCAAGAGCGAGCCGGTACTGCGTGCGGTCCGCGCCATCCGCAAGAATCTGGCGGGACGCACCGTGATCCTCGGCGTCGATCGCCTGGACTACACCAAGGGCATCTTGTATCGCCTGGCGGCGTTCCAGGACGCCTTGAACCGTTATCCCGAGCTGCGCGAAAAGACCACCTTGGTGCAAGTCGCCGTCCCCAGCCGAACCGGTGTTCCCCAATACAAACGGCTCCGCGCCCGGATCGAACGCCAGGTCGGCCGGATCAACGGCCGGTTCACCCGCCCCGGCTGGATCCCCGTGCACTACATCTATCGGTCCTTGTCTCGGGAAGAGCTGCTGGGCTACTACCGGGCGGCCGACATCGCCTTGGTAACGCCCCTCAAAGACGGCATGAACCTGATCGCCAAGGAATACTGCGTCACAAACGTGGACAATGACGGCGTGCTGATTCTGAGCGAATTCGCGGGGGCCGCCTCGCAGCTTCAGATCGGCGCCTTGCTGGTGAATCCCTTCGACGTGATCGGAACGGCCGATAGCATTTATCGCGCCTGCAAGATGCCCGCTCATGAACGCAAATCCCGGATGCGCAAGATGCGCGCCGCGATCCGCAAGCAAGACGTCTTTTGGTGGGTGGATTCTTTCCTCCGCAGCGCCATCGCCAAGGACCTGAGCGAATTCCCGGCCCTGGAGGAATACTCGCCGCTGGTCTCCGCCGAGGCCGTCGAAACCTGACGGGCATTACCTGTTCGCGCGGTGCTTCCGCCGCCGGCTCACCCCGGCGGCTGGGAATGTGCCATCGGCCCCGGGCGAGAGCCGAGCGCGGCAATGTCGGCGACTCTGATCGTCGCAGCGATTGGCGGTCGTTATTCGGGGCCGCTACAATGGTCGGCGCAACGCACCGGCCGAGGTCTGCCGCTTGGAGCGTTCCGCGAACAGCGCGCGGCACCGGCCTTCGTCGATGGATGCCGCCCCCGTTCAGCCGTGAGGGAACGCCCATGCCGCGGTTCGCCTTGGTTCGCCGTCCGTTCGTCCGTGCGATCGACTCCCGCCGCCGGGATTTCTTCATGGCAGGCCGTTCCGGGGCCGAACGACGACGGCCTCGCTCGGCCTTGCGATGGACCCTCCGTCTCTTGCCGCTTGCCTTGGCGGCCGCGCCGTGGGGACCGACCGTCGCACGCGCCGCCGAGCAAAGGCCGGTCCTGGAGCTGGTTTGGTCTCGCGAGTCGGTTCCGGCCTACGAAAAGATCGAAGCGGAAGTCCGCTGTGACCGCGAATATGCCCGACCGTGCGACCCGCGGCAGGTTGCGCTGGACGTGCTTTTGGTCGATCCCGAGGGCAAGAAGGTCGTGCTCCCCGCCTTCTGGATGCAACCGTTCGAGCGACGGACGATCGGGCGCGACGATTGGTTTTATCCCGTGGGCAAGGCGGGTTGGTTCGTACGATTCGCCCCGCAACGGGAAGGGGTCTATCGGGCCAAGGCCGTCTTGCGCGACGCCGCGGGCGAGACCGCTTCGGCCGAAACCACGTTCCGCTGCGAGGGCTCGTCCGGCCGCAGCTTTCTTCGGGTTTCTCCCCGCAATCCGCGTTTCCTGGCTTGGGGCGACGGTACGCCCTTTTTCCCCGTCGGCCAAAACTTGGCGTTCATCGGCAACGGGCAGTATTTCAATCTCAGCCGCGCGGAGGATGCCTTCGCCAAGCTCTCACGCAACGGGGCCGATTTTCTCAGAATCTGGACCTGTTGCGAGGATTGGGCCTTGTGCTTGGAGGGCCGCAAAAGCGCCTGGACGCGAACGTGGAGCTGGAATCCTCCCATCGTCGATTTGCCGGAAGGAACGGCTCCGCCGCCCGACTCCGCCGCCGCCGGCGAGCTTGCTCCGCGGAAGGTCGTGCAGTGGCAGGGCGGGCGCCCGCTCCGCCCGGAGCCTCCGCATCCCGTCGCCGTTCGGCCGAACGGCGAGTATCGCCTGGAATTGGTTTTCCTGGTGCGGTCCCCAGGCCGGTTTCGCGGCCGATGCCTGGGGCGGGAGTTCACCACCGAACTGTCGGCCGACGCGGCCGGCCGCTGGACGACGCTGAGTTTTCCCCTTCGCGCGGGCGGCGATGCCTGGTGGCTCGGACCGATCGAGTTGCAATGGGACGTGGAAGGTGCCGTGCATTTGTACCGATTGGAACTGCGCGAGGCGGCCGGCGGGCCCAATCTGCTCCCGGAGGCCGATCCGAACTTACCCGTGTTGGGCTGGTACCATCCTCTCGACTGCGCCCAACTCGATCACCTCGTTCAGGCGGCGGAAGCGGCCGGGATCGTGCTGCAATTGTGCCTGCTCACGCGCGACCTTTACATGCACCGGCTGAAGAACGCGGGCGATCCCGCCTACGACGCCGCCATCGCCGACGCCCAACGACTGATGCGCTACGCGGTGGCGCGCTGGGGGTATTCGCCGGCGGTCGGTGTGTGGGAGTACTGGAACGAAATGGACCCGGGCTTGCCCACCGATCGCTTCTATCGGGAATTGGGCGACTATCTGGAAGCGACGGACCCCTACCGCCGGCTTCGCGCCACGAGCACATGGGGGCCTTCGCCCAAGGATTGCCGGCATCCTTCCTTGGACATTGCCCAGGTGCATTATTACTTCCGCCCGACGGACCGAGGCCGCATCGCCGATATCACCGCCGCCGTCGTGGATCGGACGGCCTTTCTCCGGGAACACGCGCCCGAAAAACCCGCGCTGATCGCCGAGTTCGGTTTGGCCGACGATCGCTGGGGTGAAGACCCCGACATGCGACGCGACGAACGGCTGTTGCATTTCCGCCAATCGCTTTGGGCTTCGGTGGTGTCCGGAACATCCGGGACGGTCCTCTTCTGGTGGTGGGATCGATTGGACCGGATGGATGCCTACCCGCATTACCGGCCGGTGTCGCGATTCGCGCAAGGCATCCCCTGGACCGACCCCGACCTGCGACCGCTCTCGATTCCGCCGCCGGGGCAAGGCGTGCGCGTCTTGGGCCTGCGGACCGATCGGGCGGCCTACCTGTGGATGGTTCGCGACGGCGCCACGTGGTCGGCTCGGCAGCGCGGCGAACCCCTGCCCGAGGCGAAGGCGGCCGCCGTCAGCGGGCTGTCTTTGCCGGCCGGGCGCTACCGCGTCCGCTGGTGGAATACACAAACGGGGGAAGTGTATCAGGAGGTTCCGTGGTCCCCGGCAGCTTCGGATGCCGTCCTCACAACGCCGCGTTTCGCGGAGGATCTGGCCGCCGAGATCCTTCCCACGGATGCCGCACCGTGAACCGTCGGCTTGACGCCTGGAGACCGTAGGCGAATCGTTGGCAGGAACGCGCCGGCGCGGGCCTCAGCCGGCCCCGACACACGCCGGTGGCTTCGGGAGACTCCACACCCGCGACGTCATGCACCAACGCGAGAATGCGTAAGCCGCTGCCGTCAACCTCAGCTATCCCGGGCAAAGACGTGTGAGGCTCGGGTGCCGGCTCGAAGCGGAAGCACGGTTCCGGGGTTCAGCGCCGCAACCGTGCCACGGCGAGGCTCAGCAGGTAGGCTCCTCCGGCCGCCAGCACGATGGCCGCCTCGGGACTGACCGGCGTCCCGTACACGGCGATCCGCGGCAACGTGGCCAGCACGCAGCACAGCAACGTGCTGCCGGCGATCAGGCGCCCCATGCCGGTGACGTGCCGAGCCACGGCGGCGGCGGGCAGGCACAGCAAGGCGATCACCAGGATCAGACCCACCACTTGCGTCAGGCAGATGACCGTCAGGGCCATCAAACAGAGGAGCACGAGATTGACGCGGGCGACGGGCACGTTTTGCAGTCTCGCCGATTGCGGGTCGAGGCAGACCGCCAAGAATTGTTTGTGGTACAGCAGAACCACCACGAGGATCACAACGTCCAGCCCCGCCATCCAAATCACGTGCGACCAGGGGACGACGGCGAGATTGCCGAAGAGGTAGCTCATCAATTCGCCTTGGTAGCCGGGCGTGAACTTGATGAGCAGGATGCCGGCGGCCATGCCCACCGCCCAGAGCGCGCCGATGATCGTGTCGCTCTGCTCTTTGGCCCGCTCGGTGACGACATTGATAATCACGGCCGCCAAGAGGGCCGCCGCCGTGGCCCCGTGCAGCGGTTCCATCCATCCGCAGTATTGCGGGAAAGCATGGGCGAGAAAGAAAGCCGCTCCCACCCCGCCCACCGCGATATGCGCCAGGGCGCCGCCCAGGAACACGATGCGCCGCGTGACGACATACGGGCCGATGATGCCGCAAGCCGACCCCGCCAACAAGCCGGCGATCAGCCCGCTCAACAGGAACGGGTTCACGGACATATCGCGGAAGAAATCGATCACGGGACCGCTCCTCCCGCTTCGGCATTCCCCTCGGCCGGCGGCGCGCGTCTCGCTTCAGACTGCTCCGGTCCATGAACGGGGCACGCACCCTCGGCGTTTTCCGCCGCGGGCAGGCATCCCTGATCGCAACCGGGATCGTTGAGGGGGCAGCAGTCCGCGTGCCGCATCAACCGGACGTGATCGTGATACAGCCCGAAGAACAGCTCGCGGCTCACGTCGTCCACGGCATGGACGCTGAGGCGCCGGTTGAGGCACGCCACCCGCTTCAAGTGCCGCGAGACGAAGCCGATGTCGTGACTGACGATGACGATCGGCAATCGCCGGTTCAGTTGGTGCAACAGATCCGTGAGATTGCGTTCCACGGCGGGATCGATCCCCGCCGTCGGCTCGTCCAAGAGGAGAAGCCGCGGTTGGGTGACCAAGGCCCGCGCGATGAGAACGCGTTGCCGCTGTCCGCCCGAGAGCGTGCCCAATCGCCGGCCGGCCAGATCGGCCACGCCCGTCTGCCGCAGCGCCTCCAAAGCCGCCTCGCGATCCGCCCGAGCGTAGCGAAATCCCCAACGCGCGTGCGAGATGCGGCCTGCCAGGACCACGTCGAGCACGCAGGCGGGGACTGAGGTGTCGATGCGGGCATGTTGCGGCACGTAGCCGATCCAATTCCGCACGGCGGCCGGCGGACGCCCGAAGACGGTGACGCTGCCGGATTGCGGCTCCAGCAACCCCAACAGCACTTTCAAGAGCGTCGTCTTGCCGGCCCCGTTCGGCCCGATGATGCCCAGGAATTCGTCGCGGTAAATCTCTAGGGAGACGTCCTCGAGCACGGGGATCCGCGATCCGCCGTCCTCCGCAGGGTAGGCGAAATACACATGCTCCAGCCGCACGATCGCCGCGCGATCGTCCCGCACTTCCGTCGTCGCCGGAGCGGCCGGTTTATTTTCGTCGAAGGGCACGGCGAGCCTGCTGAAAACTTGAGACGAACAAGCGACCCGAGACAGCGCGGCGTCTCTCTCCGCGGGCCGACACCGACAGCCCGTCGCACACCGGCACCCGAGTACATCTAAGCAGCGATATGGGCCGGCATCTAAGCCGCGATATGGGCCGGCGAACGGGAAGCGACGCCGCCTCCCCTATTCGCCTATTCTCACCCGCTTCCTCCACGATAGGCGGATACGAGCAGATCGGCAAGGCGACGGAGTTCGGCGACGGGGTCGGGAGCCAGCGGGTCGGCCTGCTCGATTCGGAGTTGGGCCGTTTGAGCCACCGCCTGCGCCGCCCGCGACGAGATTTGAGGCTGCGTGAGAATCAGCTTGACCGCCGTCTTGGCGGCCGACTGTTGCAACTCGGAAAGCTCGCGGTCGGTCGGCTCCTTGCCGTCTTTCTCGATCGCGACTTGGTTCAGTTCGTAGTCGGCGGCAAAGCATTCCCAAGCCGGGTGATAGACGAAAAACGTTTGCCCGCGGAGGGGCGCCAGCTTGGCCCTCAATTCGGCGTCCAGGGCATCCAGCTCGGAGCTTACCGCCTGCAAGCCGGCCCGATAGACCTCGCCCCCGGCAGGGTCGATTTCCTCCAGCACCCCGGCCACCGTCTCGGCCTGGGCCTTGAGCAACCGAGGGCTGAGCCAAATATGGAACGGCTCGTCATGGGCGTGATCGTGCTCGTGCTCGGCGTGTTCTTCGTGGTCGTGGTCGGCGTGTTCTTCGTGGTCGTGCGTTTCCTCGTGCCGGTCCCCGCTCGCGATCAGACCGCGCCGCGCTAGGTCCTCCCGCAAGTCCACGACCCGCGCGTTGCCGTTTTTCAAAACCGCGCGGGAGGCGGGGCTCTGTTCGAAGGGCATGCCCAAGGCAAAGAACACGCGTGACCGGGCCAGCCGGGTCACATCGGCATCGCTGATTTGGAAGGTGTGCGGGTCCGACCCGCCCGCAATCATGACCTCTACCTGCACCCGATCGCCGCCGATCCGCCGGACCAGCCAAGCCTGCGGGACCAGGCTGACGGCCACGACCACGCCCTGCGGCCCGCTGACCGGCTCCGCCTTGCGACAACCGCTCAGCAACGGCGCCGCCAGAAGGGCGGCGACGACAACCGCCGCGCTACGAACCGGGCGCTCACGAACGGAAACCTCGACGGGTCCTCGCTTTGAGGCGAAGAACTGCGGAAAGGGATTCAGCGGCATCGCGTAACGTCCTCGCGACAAAAGGGGATCGGGAGAGACCAAAACAGCCATTGTAAAGATGTACGCTTCGCGGTTCGATACCCGCGGAGCATTCCACGACTTTCGCCTGTTTCGCCGCCTATTGTTTCCTCAAATGGCTAACGTGAAAGGATTTATGGATTTGAGAATCGTGCCTGTAACGCATTCTTTTTGCGTCGGTCGTCCGGAAGGAATCCGCACGTTGCGTTCTCGGAGCGAGAGCACCGGCGGCGGCAGGCGTTCCTATCCGGTCCCGCTGCGGGCGACCGTTTATTTATCACAATATTAGTAGGGAATTTAGCGCTTGCCTTTTACCTTGAGCTTGGTATCTTTTGTTTTAGAAACGGCAATTACGCCTGACGAAAACTTTCCGTGGTCGAAGGAGAATGGATCGATGGCAAAACTCGCCGGCTCGTTTGCCCTGATTATGGGTGCCGTGGGATTGGCTTACTTGGCCTCGGGCCAAGGTTTCGCCGGATCCACTTGCCCCGCGTCCGGTTGCGGCGGTGAAAAGACGGTCGCCGCCCAAACGACATCCCACGAAGGCTGCTGCCCCGGCAAGAAGGGGACTGAGGCTCAAACGGTTTCCGCATCATCGGAATCCCCCTGTTGCGATTCCGAAGCCGCCTGTTGTGCCGAAGGCCAGGCTTGCTGTGCAGAAGGCAAGGCGTGCTGCGCCGACAAGTCCTGCTGCGAGGCTGCCGCTTGCCCCGTGAGCGACACCGCGTGCCCGAAAGAGGGTTGCGGCGGCAAGGGTGGCGAAAAGCAGGCTGACGCCTCCGCCGAGGGCACTCCGGTGCAGCCGGTTTCTTATTCCGCGCCTGAGGGGAAAAAGGAAGGCAAGGCGAAGAAGCCGGATCTGACCTGCCCTGTGATGGGCGGCAAGGTCAACCCGGAGGTCGCCACCGAATACAAGGGCGGTAAAGTCGCGTTCTGCTGCCCGGACTGCATTCCGGAATTCAAGGAACACACGGCCAAGTATGCCGCCAAGGCCAACGCCCAGTTGGTGAGCACCAAGCAGTATGTGCAAAAGGCCTGCCCGCTGACGAGCCGTCCTGTTGCGGAAGGCAAGAGCGTCAACTTGGGCGGCATCCCGGTGGGCGTATGCTGCGGCGGCTGCCAGGGCAAGATAGAGAAGGCCGAAAATGACGACGCCCGGCTGGCCTTGGTCTTCAGCGACGCGGCCTTCGAAAAGGGCTTCGCCAAGCGGGAAAAGCCCGCGGAAAAGAAGACTGAAAAGGCCGAATGAGGCCGATTGAGACACTGAACCTCGCGAGAGGTTGATACCCGATCCCCTTTGTCCCTCCCGGAAGCGGCCGCGTCCCGAATGGATTGTTTGGGGCGCGGCTCATTTTTTGCGCTCGCACGGCTTGGGGCGAGGCCCCAGCTCATCCGCCGAACAATTGTGTGTAATGCGTGCCGACCCGACCGACGCCGACCCGCTTGTGGTTCCCCAGCATGTTTTTATGATGGCCGGGGCTGTGAAACCACCCTTCGTTGACGGCGTTGCCGTCAGCATAGCCCGCCGCGATGTTCTCCGCGGAGGCCGTGGTGCCGAAGAGTTTGGCGCGATCCCACGGGCTGGTCTTGCCGGGTACCGGAGACTCGTGGGAGAAAAAGCCGAGCGTCTTCATGTCGTTGGAATGATCGCGAGCGGCCGCACACAGCCGCAGATCGATCGCCACGGGAGCAAGTCCGAGCAACGTTCGGGTGAGATTGAGCGCGGTGATCGCCCGGGCCTCTTGCTCGTCGATGCGGCCTGCCAACCGGGCATTGGCGGCAAGGACGTCCCGGGTAAGCGGCGGCATGGGGGCGGCCAATCCCGCCGCCAGCATCTCCTCCCCGAGTAGGAACTTTTCGAAGGAAGGCGGTTCCTCCGGTCGCTCTTCCTTGGGTGCGGCCTCCCACAACGACCGCAGGCACCGTTCCCAAAGCCCGCCCAAGTCGGATAGCTTCTCGCGCTCCCTGGGGATGGCGGGCAGCGACGCGCGAACGTCGTCCGGCGCGATCAGCAGCAGCTCCCGCAATCTCTGCATGGCCGGATCGGCCGTGCGGCGAATCAGATCACCGCTGAAGTCGGGCCGTTGTTGCAGGCCGAGCACGAGGGCGCGCAGGGCGGCCACCTCTTCCATCGGCGTTTTCTTCGCCTTTTTTCCCGCCGACTGAACCGCTTCACGATAAAACAGTTCATGATATCGCCGTACCTGCGGTCCCAATTCCCGTTCGATGACTCCCAGGACGGCCTCGGCCGCCGCCGGTCCCCGCGCCGCGGCTTCTTCGACCAAGCGGCGGCGTTGGTCGGGATCGCCTTTGGCCGCGCGAAATCGGGCCTGAAAAGCAGCCAATTCCCGCGACGAGAACGGGTCGCCCGGCGTCTCCGCCCTAGCGTGCGTCAGGCCGCAGCCCAGACGGGTCGTCGGTACGACGACGAGGGCAGCCGCAACGCGGAGGAACCTCCGTCGGGTGGGGCGGCGATTCGCCCACGTTTCGGCCGGTTGATGGGCGCCGCCAAAGGCCGCGATAATGGAGATTCCCAACGGGAATAGAATACGCATGACCGAGGAACCTCTTCGTCGGCGTGGAAGGGAGGTCTTTTCCCGCCGGGTTTTCCGGCAACGAGACCTCGGAACGGGGGAACCTCTCCAGCCGGCGTGACGGGAGCGGAAAGAAAACGAACTGGGAGCGACTCCATGAAGGATACCATCTTCAGCTTGACGGGAAAAACGGCTCTCATCACCGGGGCCAGCCGCGGCATCGGCAAGGCCATGGCCGAGGTGTTTGCCCAAGCCGGGGCCGAACTCTTCATTTGCAGCCGCAAGGAAGAGTCCATCCGTGCCGCCGCGGAAGACATCCATCGCAAGACCGGCAGCCGCGTGGAAGCGACGGCCGCCGACATGGCGCGGCGCGAAGATGTGGATCGCCTGGCCGCCGAGTCGCTGCAACGCATGGGGAGGATCGATATCCTCGTCAACAATGCCGGCTGGAATATCCCCCAGGCCATCGACGAAATCAAGGACCAGGATTGGGACTACCTGGTGGAGTTGAATCTTACCAGCGTGATGCGTTTGACCCGGGCCTTGGCGCCTCCCATGAAAGAGCGGCGATGGGGGCGCGTGATTCACATCTCTTCCATCATGGGTCGCGCCAGCACGGCCAAGCGGAATGCTTACTCGGCCACGAAGGCGGCCCTGATCGGGATGGCGCAGGCGTCGGCCCTGGATCTGGGGCCGTACGACATCACGGTCAACTGCATTGCCCCGGGCCCCATCGCCACCGAGATGCCGATGTCGCTCCTCAGCCCCGAACAGCAGGCGCAACTGGGAGGGCGTACCGCCTTGGGTCGCTGGGGACAACCCGAGGAAATCGCCTGGCCCGCGCTGCTCCTCGCCAGTGAGGCGGGGCGGTACATCACGGGCGAGGTGATTACGGTGGACGGCGGCTGCCTGGCCCGCATCTTCTGACGCCGCCGCGAACCGGCGATATTCAACGCGGCGTCTCGCTTCAACACGGTGTCTTGCGTGCCACCGGCCGGCGGTGACAAGCGGCACCCCGTGCGGAAGGCCGGCAGCGCTGCGGTGTCACGCTGTAACAACACATGAGCCGCCGGCGTAAGCCGGTGGTGGAAGCAATAGCCGTGCCCGCAAGGGCGGACGTGACGGCCCCTTACTTTTCCAGCGTGACGTTCCAGTAGGCCTCGCTGACGAAGCGCGTCCAGCTTTCCACACGGATTTCCCGGGCGGCGTAGAGCGGCCGCCATTTCGGCCGGACCGGCTTGCGGCGGAGTTTCATGCCGGCCTCCTCGGGCGTGCGAGAGCCTTTGCGGCGGTTGCACTCGGTGCAGGCCAACACGCAGTTTTCCCACGTGGATTCCCCGCCTTTGGACCGCGGGATGACGTGGTCGATGGTGAGCAATTCGCCGGCCACCTGCCGGCCGCAATACTGGCACGTGTTGTGGTCACGCTTGAACAGGTTGCGGCGGCTGAAGGGCACACTGTGGAACGGAACCCGATCGAAATCTCGCAGGGCCACCACCTCCGGCACGCGCAGCCGCAACGATACCGATTGGATGAAGGGATCGCCGTCCACCGGGGCCAATTCCGTCCAGTCCGACCAGGTGTACATGCTGAAGTCGTCCGGATCCACGACGACGGCCGTTCCTTGGTAGACCATCACCAGGGCGCGGGCGACGGTCGCCACGTGAATGGGTTGCCAATCACGGTTCAACACCAGCGTGGGTCGCTGCAAAATGGCAGAGTTCACTTCGGGGACCTTTTCGGGCAATAACAATCCTCGTTCGCCGCTCCGCACGCGCGGGGCCGAGAATGCCGCGTCTTGCCGCCGCTGCCGGGCAGACCCACATCTCCGGCCCTCGATCGGCCGGTGAGGCGATTACCCGATCGGCGACCCGTCCACAAGACCCACTGCCGTTCACTTTATCAAGCGTCTTAGCCGGAGACAACAGCGGCGAGCCACCGCTCCGCGGAAGGGTGTCGGCCGCATAATCACCACAACCCCTTCGTCGTCTCGCGGCGGGCGCGACGGAGTGCGTCCCTCCAGGCAATCACCATGCAAACCCTGGAGCCACCAGCGTAAGCTGGTGGTGCGCACCGACGTTGGTGCGCGCCGAGGCTGAATCGTGGGCAGCGCCGGAGACACCTCCAGCTCACGCTGGAGGCTCACACGATTCGCAATCGAATACGCATCCCATCCGGGAGGGCCACGCGCCGGCGTGATCGCCATTGTGGAGGGCCGCGCTCTGTCGTGGCCGGGGAAGCGCAACGGGGCATCCCTCGGCACGTCGTGGGACGCGACGGAGCGCGGACTCCCCGCGCCGATCGAGCCGATCTTTTTCTCATCGCCGTTCTCCCAAGCTATGTTTTTTTGTGCCTGACACGACTGTGGGCGAACTGATGCGGTTGCGCGACCGCTCTCGTTGACTTCCTGGAGTTTCGCCGTGAAATCCAACGCTGTACGCCGCGCCGGAACCCTAACCTGGCCCCGTTGCGACATCATCATCTCAGTGGTCGCGACGGTCGCCGTGCTGTTGATCGCGCTCCCGGCCGCCGTCCATCCCACGCCGGGTTCGTTGGGGTATGCCGCCGCGCTGTTCGCGGCATTCGCGATGGTATTCGTCTTCGCGCGGCGCAATGCCTGTCGTTTTGCCGCCATTCAGGCGGAGTGGCAAAGGATGGCGGACATCCTTATTCAGAATTCGGCGGCCGCCATTACGTTCCACGCATTGATTCGCGACGAGAACGGCCGACCGATCGACGATGTAATCTTGCGTGCCAATTCCGCCTTCGAGAAACATACGGGATGCAACCCCGACACGGTCGTCGGGCGACCGCTGTCCCAGGTCTTCGCCGGTTTTCGCGACAGCTCGTATTTCGCACAAGTTTGCCGCGCGGCTGAGACCGGCAACCCAATCCACTTCGAAGATTACTTTGAACCGCTCGAGCGATATTACGAAATCCATATCCAACCCCTGGGCGGCGATCGACTGGCGACGGTGTTCATCGATATCACGGACCACAAGTTGCGAGAAGAAACGCTTCGTCGAGAAAGCATGGATCGGAGAAGGGAGGGGGAATTCCTTCGGGCGATCTTGGACGCGGCCCCGGCGGCCATGGTATTGTTGGCCGAAGACGGGTCCGTGGAGCACGTGAACAATGTGGCGACGCATCTGGTGGGCGTGGACCAAGCCCGGTGGCTGGGGAAACAACCCGGCGACGGATTGTGCTGCATTCATGCCGCCGCGTCTCCCTCCGGCTGCGGATCGGGCGAGGCCTGCAAGACTTGCCCGATTCGTAATTCCATCAACATGGTCGTGCACACCGGCCGAGCGATTCATGATCTTGAAGTGCAGCACGATTTGACGGTCGGCGGCGAGCGACGCTCCTTCTGGTTTTCCCTCAGCGTCGTACCCCTCCCGGAGGGGAATACCCGGCGCGTGCTGCTGTCCTTGACCGACATCACACGGCGGAAGGCCGTCGAGGAAGAGCTGAAAAAGTCGGCGGAGGAGCTTGCGGCCGCCAAGGAGGCCGCCGAACAGGCCAACCGTGCCAAGAGCGCGTTCCTCGCCAACATGAGCCACGAAATCCGTTCGCCCATGAACGCCATCCTGGGCTTCACCGAGGTCTTGGCCGGCACGCTCACCGCCCCGGCTCAACTCGAGGCCGTCGCGGCCGTTCAACGCAACGGGCAGTATCTTCTGCAACTGATCAACGACATTCTGGACCTCTCCAAAGTCGAAGCCGGCAAGATGACCATCGCCAAGGAGCCGGTCAAGACCCGCGAATTGATCGGGGACGTGATGGCGTTGATGCGGGTGCCCGCCGCCGGCAAGAACCTCGCCCTTTCCGCCCGTGCGGAAGGCGAGTTTCCCGAAACGATCCAAACCGATCCCATTCGCCTGCGGCAGATCCTCATCAACCTGCTGGCCAATGCGATCAAGTTCACCGAGGTGGGCGAGGTCGCCTTGACCGTCGGGCTGAAGCCGGAGTCGGAAGCGGAAGGCCCGCCGCGAATGGTTTTCGAAGTCCGCGATACGGGAATCGGCATGACTCCGGAACAAACGGCGCGGCTATTCCGGCCGTTCAGCCAAGTTGACGAATCGACTTCGCGGCGATTCGGCGGCACGGGCTTGGGCCTGGCGATCAGCAAAAGGCTGGCCGGCTTGCTCGGCGGCGACATTTCGGTGCGGAGCGAACCGGGCAAGGGGAGCTGCTTTACCGTCACCATCGACCCCGGCCCCTTGGACGGCGTCCCGTTGTCGCGGAGTCTCGCCGAAAACCCGGCCGCGACGCAAGCGGCGGACCGGCCCAAGAAACAGCCGCTGCCGACGTTGCCGGCCGGTTGTCGCATCCTCTTGGCCGAAGACGGTCCCGACAATCAACGCCTGTTCTCGTTCCTCTTACGCAGGGCGGGAGCCGACGTCGTCATCGCGGAGAACGGCCGGATCGCTTGCGAGTGCATCCTCGGACAAGGCCCTCGGGCGGATCAGACCGGCGAGGCCGCGGGCAAAGCCTTCGACCTGATTCTGATGGACATGCAGATGCCGGAAATGGACGGCTACGAGGCCGTGCGGCGATTGCGGGAAGCGGGAGTAACCGTACCGATCGTCGCCCTCACGGCGCATGCCATGCCGGAGGATCGGGAGCGGTGTAAGGCCGTGGGTTGTGACGACTACCTGTCCAAACCGTGCGATGCCGCGACGCTGCTGAACAAGGCTGTGGAGTGGCTGGACGGACAAGCCCGGCAGCCCGCGGACCTCATGACCGCGGCGCCGACTGCGTGAGCCGGGAAAGCTGTCACGTTCGCCCCAAGCCGTTGCGCGGCCGCCGACGCCGAGAGGGTGGAGTTGTCTTTTCCGCCTTGGTCCCCGATAATAAGCAAAGGTTTTATCGTATCGATCGGAGTTCATCCTCATCCCGCCTGCGTTTCCTCATCCAATTACGCTCTCCGCGCACGATCGTCTGTCGGCGGATCGGTGTAGTTGCTATCTTGGTTGCCAAGCCCGGCTGAGGGGAAGTTGCGCGCCGCTCTGGAACGTGCCGCCCGATCAAACTCATGCCGAAGGGGCGGGAATTCCGTCTTTTGCGAAGGTTATGTCATGAAACACGTATTGCAGGATTTGGAACGGGCGATTCTGGAGCTGGTCCAATCGCCGGGCTATCAAGCGGTCAAGCCCAAGGCCATCGCCAAGCAACTCCAAGTACCGGCGGAGGAATCGCATCTGGTCCGCAAGGCGGTCAAACGGATGGTCTCGGCCGGGCTGCTGGAGTTTGGGGGCGGGCACCTGGTCTATCCGGCGGGCAAGCGGAAGGGCGACGACAAGAAACCCGCCGCCGAAATCATCGGCATCTTTCGCCGCCGCGAGGCCGGCTACGGATTCGTTCGCCCGCGCGGGGCGCCGGAAGGGGCCGGGAAGGAAGACGACATCTACGTTCCCCCGGAGTGGAGCGGGGACGCCTCCAGCGGCGACCTGGTCCGCGTGCGATTGGCCCATCGCGGCGGCGCTAAACGTCGCGGGCTGGGGCCCGCCGGTCAAATCGTCGAGATCCTCGAACGGCAGACCTCCCGCTTCGTGGGAACGTACTTCGAAGAGGAAGGCATGGGCTACGTCCAAGTGGACGGCACGGTCTTCGCGCAGCCGGTTTTCGTGGGCGACGCCGGGGCGAAGAACGTTCGTACCGACGACAAAGTCGTGATCGAGATGCTGCGGTTTCCCAACCACTATCGCCGCGGCGAGGGCGTGATCGTGGAAGTCTTGGGACCGCCGGGCAAGCCCGGTGTCGATACCCTGACCGTCTTGCGCGAGTTCAATCTGCCCGGCGATTTCCCTCCCGAAGTCCTGGAGGACGCCCGCCGCGCCGCCGCGAAGTTCGAGGAAACCGTCCCTCCGGACCGTTACGACGCCACAGGCGAGGTGACCATCACCATCGATCCCGAGGATGCCCGCGATTTCGACGACGCCATCTCGCTGGAACGCTTGCCGGAGGGTGGGTGGCGGCTGGGAGTGCACATTGCGGACGTTTCGCATTTCGTCCCGCCCGGCTCGTCGCTGGATCGCGAAGCCCGCGACCGCGCCACCAGCATCTACCTGCCGGATCGCGTGATCCCCATGTTGCCGGAACTGATCTCCAACGGTCTGGCCAGTCTTCAGCCCGGCGAATTGCGCCTCACCGTCAGCGCGTACATCGAATTCACGGCGGAGGGCGTCAAGACCGACGTCACCCTGCGGCGGTCCGTCATCCGCAGCGATCAGCGGCTGACCTACGAGCAAGTGGACGCCTTTCTGGCCGATCCCGCCGCCGGAACGCTGCGGTTGGGCGAGAAGGTCGGCGATTTGCTTTCCAAGATGCGGGAGCTGGCCGCCGTATTGCGAGCCAGGCGAATGCGCCGCGGGGCCTTGGAGCTGGTCATGCCGGAGGTCAAGGTGGATTTGGATCGCGGCGGGCGCGTGATGGGCGCCCACGTCGTCCCGAACACCGAAAGCCATCAGATGATCGAGGAGTTCATGCTGGCGGCCAACGAGTCCGTGGCCGAAACCCTTTTTGCTCGCGGCTGGCCGTTCCTCCGCCGCATCCATCGGCCGCCGTCCTTACGCAAACTGCGAATCCTACAAGTATTCCTGGAAGGGCTGGGGTTCTCGGCCGACCGACTCGAGGACCGCTTCAGCCTGCAACGCATCCTCAAGCACTTTACCGGCACGCCTCAGCAGTACGCCGTGCACTACGCCGTCTTGCGGACGCTGCAACGGGCCGTCTATAGCCCGAAGGAAGAGGGTCACTTCGCCCTCGCCAGTGATTGCTACTGCCACTTCACTTCGCCCATTCGCCGTTATCCGGACCTTACCGTTCACCGGTTGGTCCACGCCCTGCTGCTGGACGAAAACCCGCGGATCAACCCGGTGGAACTGGTGGAATTGGGCGAGCACTGTTCCGCCCGCGAGGAACGCGCGGAATTGGCCGAGCGCGAACTGGTGCGGCTCAAACTGCTGGCCTACCTGGGCGAACGCATCGGCCTGGAAATGGAGGCCGTGGTGACGGGCGTGGAGAGCTACGGCATGTTCGTGCAAGGGATCGCCTTGCCCGCAGAAGGTCTGGTGCACATCGAATCGATGACCGACGACTTCTACCGCTTCGACCGCGCAACGCACAGCTTGACCGGGCACCGAGCGGGGCGGCAATACCGGTTGGGTGATTTGGTTAAAGTGGCCGTCGCCCGCGTCGATTTGGAGCGGCGGCAACTGGACCTGCGGTTGCTCGAGCACCTCGGGAAACCCGGGCCGAACACACTGGGCGACTCCCTCCGTACTTTCGATTGGAAGAAGCGCAAGAGCGGCAAGTCCCGCGAGCCGCTGTCCGCCGCGCCCCGCACGGTGAAAAAGAGAGCGGCAAGCGAGTCGCCCAAACGTGCAGCAGGGGCGAAAAAGGCCCCCGCAAAATCGGCCAAGCCCAAAAGGAAGGGTAAGGCCGATGGTTGACGCAGCGGAATGAGGCAACAACATGACAAGGGCTACACGGCCCGGCCGATTGGCATCTCCGAACCCCAAAGAATCCGCTATAATTGGGTGGGGACGTCGGCGGTTGCACGGGGCCCCGTTTTGTGTCGGATCAAGGTCGGCGGTCGACGACTTGCGGAAGGGAAAGATTGCGCAAAGTCGATAGAATGCGGCTGCGAAAATAGTCGGCGGAGGGCGACAAAAACTGCCGTTTTGGCAGACTCCTAGGTCGTACCGAGAGTTTCCGGCCGCAGTCGCTTGGTGAATGCAGATGCAACGACGGCGAGAACCCGCAAAATAACCCCGCTGCGGCGAAGCGATCGGCAGCGCTCAAGAAACTTGCTTATTTCGCCGCATGGCATACTATTTGCTTGGAGAAATGGTCAAGACCACGATGAAACGTGAGCGGCGGTCGTCGGTCGCACGGCCGGCCGCATTCGGAATCCGCTCGCCGGGAATGCCCGCAAGCCGGTCCCGCGCGTGAAATCCGAAGGAAGATTTGCAGCTTGGTCGGGTGGGCGTTCGGCGCGGGATTGCCGGGAGTTGAAGACGCGAACTTTGCGCCGCCTTTCAAAGGTCCGTTCAAGACCGGCGGACGCGCGGCGATTGGGAAGGAGAGGTTGAAAACATGCCGTTTGAACGATTTACCGATCGTGCCCGAAAGGTAATTCAGCTCGCCAATCAAGAGGCGCAGCGATTCAATCACGAATATGTGGGCACGGAACATATCCTGTTGGGGCTGATTAAGGAAGGGAGCGGCGTTGCCGCCAACGTCCTGCGTAATCTGGACGTGGACCTCCGCAAGATCCGCCTCGAGGTGGAAAAGCTGGTGCAGAGCGGGCCGGACATGGTGACCATGGGCCGGTTGCCGCTCACGCCGCGCGCGCGGAAGGTGCTGGAGTACGCCACGGAAGAGGCCCGCAACCTCAATCACAACTACGTCGGCACGGAGCACATCCTGCTGGGCCTTCTGCGCGAGCAGGAGGGCGTCGCCGCGCAGGTTTTGATGAACTTGGGCTTGAAGCTCGAGGATGTCCGCGAGGAAGTGTTGAATCTGCTCGGTCACGGGAGCGAGGCCGCCGAAACGCCCGAGCGAACGCCCGGCGCCGCCTTGACGGGCGAAGAATCCCAGGATCCGGCCGCCAAGTCCGGTCGCTCGCGGACGCCGGCCTTGGACAGCTTCGGCCGCGACCTGACGGAACTGGCCCGGCAGGGCAAGCTCGATCCCGTCATCGGACGCGAAAAGGAGATCGAGCGGACGATGCAGATCCTCTGCCGCAGAACGAAGAACAATCCGGTTCTGTTGGGAGAGGCGGGAGTGGGCAAGACCGCCATCGTCGAGGGCTTCGCCCAGCGGATCGTCCGCGGCGACGTGCCCGAAATCCTGCTCGAACGCCGCGTGGTCGTGCTGGACCTGGCGATGATGGTGGCCGGCACCAAGTACCGCGGCCAGTTCGAGGAGCGGATCAAGGCGGTCATGAACGAAGTCCGCCGCGCTCAGAACGTGATCCTGTTCATCGACGAGTTGCACACGCTGGTCGGCGCGGGCGGGGCCGAGGGAGCCATCGACGCCTCGAACGTCCTCAAGCCCGCCTTGGCCCGGGGCGAGATCCAGTGCATCGGCGCCACCACCTTGGACGAGTACCGCAAGTACATCGAGAAGGACAGCGCCCTCGATCGGCGCTTCCAGATGGTGATGGTGGAGCCGAACACCAAGGAAGAGACCGTGGCCATCCTCCGCGGACTCCGCGATCGTTACGAGAAGCACCACCACGTGCAGATCACGGACGACGCGATCGAGGCGGCGGTGGAGCTTTCCAGCCGCTACATCACGGGCCGCTGCCTGCCGGATAAGGCGATCGACGTGGTGGACGAGGCGGGGGCGCGGGTCCACTTGAAGTCCATGACCCGCCCGCCGGACCTCAAGGAAATCGACGAAGAAGTGGAACGGTTGAACAAGGAAAAGGAGGAGGCTGTCGCCAACCAGGACTTCGAAAAGGCCGCCCGACTCCGCGATCAGGCCGACAAGCTGAAGAAGAAAAAGGCCGCCATGATGCGGGAATGGCGGGAGAAGTCCAGCTCCACCGACGGCGTGGTGGACGCCGAAGTGGTGGCCGAGGTCGTCTCCAAGATGACCGGCATCCCCTTGACCCGCATGACCACCGAGGACTCGCTCCGCCTGCTGAAGATGGAGGAGGAGCTGCATCGCCGCGTGGTCAGCCAAGACGAGGCCATCAAGTCCATTTCCAAGGCCGTCCGCCGCAGCCGCAGCGGGCTCAAGGACCCCAAGCGCCCGGTGGGATGCTTCATCTTCGCCGGTCCGACGGGCGTGGGCAAGACGCTGCTTGCCAAGGCCCTGGCCGAGTTCATGTTCGGCGATGAGGACGCCCTCATCCAGATCGACATGAGCGAGTACATGGAGAAGCACAACGTCAGCCGGCTGGTGGGAGCGCCTCCCGGTTACGTGGGCTACGAGGAAGGCGGCCAACTGACCGAAAAGATCCGCCGCCGGCCGTACTCGGTCGTCCTCTTGGACGAAATCGAAAAGGCCCACCCCGACGTCTTCAATATGCTGCTCCAGGTCATGGAGGAAGGTCGGCTGACCGACAGCTTCGGCCGCAACGTGGACTTCCGCAACACCATCTTGATCATGACCACCAACGCCGGCGCGGAGGCGATCAAGAACGAGTCCGCCTTCGGGTTCCAAAAGCCGGACGACGACGCCAGCTACGAAAGCATGAAGCAGCGCGTCATCGAGCAGATCGAGAAGGTCTTCCGGCCGGAGTTCCTCAACCGCGTGGACGACATCATCGTCTTCCGCCACCTGACCCAGAAGGACTTGGGCGACGTGGTCGAGATGGAGTTGGCCAAGGTCCGCAATCGCTTGAGCGAACGCAACCTGGCCCTGGTCCTGACGGACGAGGCGAAGAAGCTGATCATCAAGCGCGGCAGCAACTTGGACTTCGGGGCGCGGCCGCTCCGCCGGGCCATCGAGAATTACATCGAGGACCCGCTCTCCGAGGAATTGCTCCGCGGCGAATTCGAGGGAAAGGATTCCATCATCGTTCGGGTAAAAGAGGTCGGCGGCAAACGCCAATTGGCCTTTGAAGGCGTGATGGGCAAACCGGAGGATCTGCCTCCCGAAGTCCTGCAAGACCACCTGCCGGAAGCGGCGGGAGTATCGGGAGGCGACGGCGGCGATCCGTCCGCCCCCGCTTCGACCAATTAAGCCCTCGCGCGGCGGCGCCCACGCACCCCGTTTTCCGATATCGCATCCTGAAGCTCGCCGTCGGTCCTTTTGCCCGCGGCGAGTTTTTGTTTGAATGATGCGTGACCCCGAGACGCGCCGAGCCGACGCCGAGGCCGGCGACCGGGCGGCGGACGGGAGAAAACAGGGAGCGTCCGGCGATGTACCAGAACTCGCTCAGAAACGGCGCGACGGAGCGGACGGTCCGGCACGGTGCAAACGATCCCCCCACGGCCGCGCGGATGCGTTGGCCGCTCTGGGTCGCGGCGATGCTCCTGCTCTTCGCCGCCTTGGGGTGCTCGCGAGCCAAGCCGCCCGAACAGGAGACCGTCCCCTTGGTGGAGCGGATCGGCGAGCTGTCGGAATTGAGCCGGACGGACCTGGTGACGCTCCGCGAGGAGCTTGCCCGGCTTGAGGAGGAAAATGCCTTGCCGCGGCAGTTGACGGAGGACCTGCCCCCGCCTGACGAAAACGTGGCGGCGGTATTCGTGGACCTCTTCCCCGCCGACCGCCTACCCGGCATCCTCGCGGAGGGCGAGCAGTACTTGTCCGCAGTCCGCGGGGCGGACGCCGACCCCGACGTGCTCCGCCGCGCGAACGCCTTCCGGGAACGATTCGAGCCGCAGCGGCAGGCGGTTCGCCGGGCCTTGCGGAGACCGACGTGCGTGTTCCCGATCCGTTTTACGGCGGGTTACGCGGCGGACCTGGGATTTCTCGATCAGGTCGCCGCGGCCCTGCGGTTGGAGGGCTTGTTCGCGCTGCAATCCGCCGCCGAAGGGAAGACCGGCGAGGCCGCGGATTCCGTCGTGACACAGCTGCAATTGACGGCGGCCCTAGCCGCGAGCAAACACCCGATGGTTCGTTTCGCGGCCGCCCGGCATCGCGCCGCCGCCCTCAACGTCCTGCAAGAGGTCGTTTTGAGCAAGCCCTTGCATCGCGAAGACGTGCTCCGCGTCTTGAACGAATTGCGACGCCAAATCGCCGTGTGGCCGCCGGATGCCGACGCCTGGATCGGGTTTCGGGCATTGGGGCTCCACGCCTTGGAAACGGCGAAGCGCGGGCGGCTCTTCGACATCCTCACGGACGAGGAAACCGCCGAGTTCCAGGAGCATTACGAGATGAACTCGCTGGTGGCGCAAGTGCGAAGGAACGCCGACGCCGACGCACTGTACTTCGTGCGAGCCATGGCGCGTGTGATCGAACTCAGCGCCCTGCCGTATCCCCGACGACGGCCGGAATTGGAACGTTCGGCGACGGATTGGGCGGCCGCCTTGGCAAGCGAGACGCCGCCCGTCGTGGCCTGCCGCGTGCTCTTACCGCAGGTCCCTCCGGGACACGAGATCCAAGCCCGCGACCGCGCCAACCTGGAGGCGTGGCTGCTGGCCGTTCGCACGGCCGTGGGAGAGCCGCCGTCGCAAACCCCGATCAATCCCTGGACCGGCGAGCCGTACCAAATCGAAGTCCACGACGGCTGGGTCTATGTGCAAGGGATAGGTACGGGCGAGATCGGCCGGCACGCCGCCATCGAGATGCCGGTCCTACCGGGTCCGAGCGGGGGGCCCTCGCCGCCATGACCGCGCCGGCTTCCATCGCCGGGGCCGTGCACATCCCCTCGCCGATGTACCGATCGGAAACTTGCCGGGTCATCGGAATCGCAAGCTTGGTAGCGGCGCGCTGAGATTGCGGATCGTAGCGGTTGCACGGATTCGCGGCGACTGACGCCGCGGCGGCAAGCCCCGTCCGTTTTGCCCCGGTTCCACTTCATGGCGTATGGTTGCATAGATAGCGGCCCGCGGAAATTCTCCCACCGGGCCTTCGGCGGTGACGCCGCGGGCGACGCCGTGAAGAGGGGAATTTTCCGCCGCCGATTCCTCGGAGAAGTCACGCCATGCCTGCCGCCTCGGAATTCACCGCCTGGGAAAACGGCGCCGCTCCGCTGCCGCCCCCTGCCGAAACGTCGGCCTCGCTGAACCCGGACGTGACACAAGACGTGTCGGTCTTCATCGATCGCCGCAAGAGCGCCGGCTCGCATCCGGGCGTGGAGCGCCGCCAGTTCGCCAACAGCTACGAGGAGCTTTCGCCGGACGCCCGAGAGCTGGGCCGTGCCGTCGATGAATACAAGTTCCGGCATCACCGCCGTTTCATCACTTACGAGGAATTGCTGGCGGTGATCCGCGCGCTGGGCTATCACAAGTAGGCCGCTTCCCCCTCCGGTGCCGTCCGCCGGGGCCGGACGGCACGCAGCGCCATACGCCGGCGGCGGGATTCGCTTCGGCTTCTTCGTCTTGATCGCCCCGCGCTAGGCCGGGCCGGCGGTCTCCCCGCAGGCCTGCCGAAGACCGTCCTCCGCCAAGAGCGCGCGGCGAAGGTCACTCTCCAAGATGACCCCCACCGAGGATCCGGAGCGATCTTGGACGATAGCCAACGGTTCACCGGATTCGTACAGCCTCGCCAGCACTTCGATCACCGTTTCGTCGGCGGGGACGCGGATCAGTCGGCGGCGCTCGATGCGGTCCGGCTCGCCCTGCCGGAGCAGAATCGAGACCGCGGATAAATACCCGGCGAGGATGCTCTTTCGCTTGGGGTGCCGCAGCAACACGAACGGCGTATCCGGCCGAAGCGATGCTTCGACCTCTTGCGCGGAGGCGTTCCAGGGCACGATGGGAAACTGCGTCAGGGGACGCACCCAGGAGGTAATCGGCTCCGCCCCCGCCGCAAACAGTCGGGCGGCCAATTCGCGTTGCACGTCGAACAGCAACCCTGCCTCGCGGGCCTCGTCCAAGATGCGGCGCAGCTCGCGATCGGCGATGAAGGATCGCACGTCCTCAGGTCCCGCCGCGACCAACGCCTTCCAAAGGCAATTCCAGAGATACAAGAGCAGCGAGACGGGCGCGAAGAGGACGGCGAAAAAGATCAGCGGCGGGCCGAACCGTTGCAAGGTGGCGAAGGGCGCTTCCAGCCCCAAACGCTTGGGCAGCAATTCCCCGCAGAGAAAGAGCAGAGGCGCCGCCAGGAGAGCGGCCGCCGTCTCCGCACCCGCTCCCCGCAAGTCGGTCGCGTGGTGGATCAACAGCACGACGCCCAAGGAGAAGACGTAATTGGCCGCGTTGTTGCCGACGAGGACGGTGCCGATGAAGAGCCAGGGCCGGGCGGCGATCCAGGCCACGGCGGCCATGACGCGATCCCCGGCCTTCGCCGCCAGCTCCAAGCGGAGCCGCGCCACGCGGTACAGCGCCGTCTCCGAGCCGCTGAACAGCCCGCTCAAAAGCAAACCGGCCGCGGTCAGAATCAAGGCCAAAGCAATCACGGACCGGCCTCCGCTTCTTCTTCCAACAGACGCCGCAACTCGACCACGATCGGCTTATCGCGGCGGACCTGGACGACGCGGAGCCGGAACGGCCCCCAGTCGCATTCGTCGCCCACCCGCGGAACCCGCTCCAAGCGCTCTTGCAGTACGCCGGCGATCGTGAAATGTCGCGTGGGAGGCAAAGTCAGCCCGAAGAAACGTTCTAATCGCCGGATGCCGGTGATACCCGTCACCTGCCAAACGCCCGCGCCCACGCGATGGATCGACGTGCGGCGCCACAGCATTTCGCTGCGTCCGGTCTGGGGGGCGAAGATGCGCCGCAGCAAATCATCGATCGTCACCACACCGACGGTCTCGCCGAATTCGTTGACGACCGCCGCCACGGGCCTGTTTGCCTTCCGGAGCGTCTCCAGAACCGAGGCCGCGGAGGCCTTCCAAGGGACGTAAACCACCGGTTCGGCGAACCGTTCCAGCCCCGGCGCGGCAGCCGCGGTCTGCGATTCCGGCGGCCGATCCGCGCCATCGCCTTCCGCCGCAGCCGGTGCATCGGCGTGGCGTAACAGCGTCTCCGGCGAAAGGGCCGCGAAGACCTCGTCTTCGTCATCCAGAAGGATGAAATAACCGCTGGGGGGAATTCCGGCCCGCAAGTCGGCCGGCGTCAGCGGCGGATGATGGTGGCGGATCTCGGTCCGGGGTCGCATCACCTCCTCGGCCGAAAGCTCCGACAGTTGCAACAGGTTTTGAATGGCTTCATACTCGCGCTGGAGCGCGACGGCGGGGCCGTGGGTGTGGATGACCGCCAATTCCAAGTCGCGCACCCGAAGATACGGCTCCGGCCGAAAGCCGGGACGGAAAACGCGGAGCAGCGCGGCGGCGATGCCGCGGAGCAACTCGAGGACCGGAGCGGCGACCCGGACGGCGGGCGAGAGCAGGAAGGGGGCGAAGCTCGCGAATCGTCGCGCGGCCAGCAGGGCCAGGCTTTTCGGCAGCATTTCGCTGAACAGGATCAAGGCGAAGACGGAAGCGGAGGCGAACACGCCCGCCCATTTGCCGTACCCCGCCCCTTGCCAGCGGACCGTGATGATGGAGGCCAACGTGAAGTAGGCGAAATTGATGACCAGATTCCAAAACAGGATCGCGGTCAAGAGTTGCTGGGAATCGCGGAGGAGCGCGACGGCCAACCGCTCTCCCAAGGAGCCTTGCGCCATCGCTTCGCGATCCGCCGCTCGCAGCGAGAAGAAGGCCGCCTCGCAGGCCGAAAAGAAGGCCGACCCGGCCGCTAGGGCGGCCATCGCCGTGATCAGGGGTGCCGCCATCCACCATTCGGTCACGAGACCGCGGCCTCCCGTTGCGAGGAACGCGTCCCCCTCCGCAGTTCCACCCCCCCGCGCCGCGAGCGGCGGACGCACGGCGGAACGGAGCAGTGTGCCGCGGAGTGAGCCGCGTTCATGGTGTCACGTCTCGTCCAGGGTTGTCCTTCCCGTCGCCAAGTCGAATTCATCCACGGCCGGTATCAACATCGCCGCCGTTGCGAACCCGTAGGCTGCCGCCAAAGCCAAGAAGGCCAAGTGCGTCTGTCCTAGGAAAACGCTGGTGAGGGCGTAGAAGGTGGCCAGCGGACAGGCGAAGGACGCCAAGGCGATGGCGTTGGAGGGGTTGCGTGCTCCCAGCGCCAAGTACAGGCCGGCCCCGCCGCCGATCATGAACGCCAGGAAGGGGTGGAGCTGCGCCTGAAACGACCCGCTAAAGGCCAACATCACTCGCATGCACACGGCCACCCCGATGAACAGGAAAAAGACGGTGCCCAGGCTGGCGGCGATAGCGTTGCGCGAATTGCCGTACGTCAAACCGGCGTGCAATCCCAACATCGCGGCGAACGCGTACAGCACGGCCAAGCCCACAATCAGGTAAAAGCAGTTCTCCGCCGAGATCCGCCCCTGCCAGTATAAGTAGCCGCAGAGCAAGAGAGGCAGGAGGACGACCTCCTTCACGTTGTACAGCGTGCCCAGCAGCTTGCCGAAGATGAATTCCTTGGGAGTGACCTGGGAGACGAGGATGAGATCCAGCGTGCCCGCGTCGCGCTCGGTGGTCAGGGCCGTGACGGCCTGGGTATTCACCAAGATCAGGCTGAGCAGGAAGAACGGCACCAAGACGGCGGCGGGCAGGATCGAGAACCCCGCCTCGGGCCGCTGAAACATGGCCAGCGCCGCCGCGGCCGCCGCGAACAGCGTCCAATAGGCGGCCTTGACCAAAAGCACCTTCCGTCCGTACGCCCACGTGCAGACTTCCCGCCACAACACGGGGTTGTCCCAAACGAGCCGGACCCTCGCCGATTTGCGGGCGGCTTGGATCGCCGCGGCAGCCGGGTCTTCCGTGCCGTCCGCCGGCGTCGCGGACTGCGGCGATGGGCCGACCTGCGAGGCTTCCTTGGAGGCGTCCGAGCGGCCGCGCGCCTCCCATTTGGTCGCCCAATCCGATAACTCGCCGGATGCCGTCTCGCCGCTTGCCGCTTCGGTGTCGCTTTCGTCGGGGGCGGATGCCAGGCCGGCTTGCGTCCGCACGGCAGGCCCTTCCACCAAGGATTTCAACTCGGCCGGGCCGAACCGGCGGCGCAAAGCGTCGGGCACCAAGTTCCACGTCCGCACGCGCACCGTCGTGATGCCCGTGATGATCGCGAGCACCGCGGCCGAAAACAGCCCGAACGCCGCCAACGGAGAGAGGCCGAAAATCGAGAGCGAGGCATCCGGTACGGGACGGGCGGCCTCCAGAACCGCGCGCCAGGGACTGACGACCACGGCCCAGACGCGGGCTTCGATTCCATACCAGGACTGTCCGAACAATCCGGAGGCCGCGACCTCTCCCAGGGCCAGCCACAGCACCAGGGTCATGATGGTGAAGGCCAAGGCCTGGAACGTCTTTTCCCGCCAAAAGGCGGCCATGGCGCCTACCGCGCCCCCCAGCAGCACCGCCGCCGCCGTGACCAAGAACGTGAGGAGTATCTGCCGCTCGGAGATGCCGCCCAAGAGGGCGCTGAGCATGAAGACCGGCACGCCCGCCGCCAACATCGAAAACAACGTGACCAGGCTGCCCAGCAGTTTGCCCAGCACCAATTCGCGGTTGGTCAATTCCGTCATCAGCAGGAGATCGAGCGTCCGCCGGTCCTTTTCCTGGCAGACGCTCCCGGCGGCAATCACCGCCGCGGCGAAAAAGCCCACCAGCGCCTGGAGCGGGGCCGCGATCTGAAACCACGCCATGCCGAATCGGGCCGAGTCGCCCACATCCCGGATGTACTGCGTGCCCGTCACCACCAGCCACGCGGTGCCCATCAAAAGCAAAAGAATCAGCACGTACATCGCCCGGGCAACGTAAAACTGCCTCCGCCGCGGGCGAATCGTCAGTTCGCGAGTAAGAATCGGTCCGGCAACCAAAGGAGACTCCAGGTATGGAAATCGAGTTCAGGCTCCGGGGAAAACTCCCCCCCGTGTCGCACTTCGAAAGCGAGGCGATTCTCGGTACGGAAAGCTCCCCGACGCGGTTCGGCGGCCCGAGCATCCCCCCGCGTGTTCCGGCTCACGCTTCCGTGCCGGTCAATACCATGAGGGGCGGCCGGAACGCTCCGACCCCACCCCACTATATTGTAAATTTCTCCCTCGTAGTATCCGACCCCGGAATGCATTTCTCCCTAGACGGATTTCATGGGAAGGAGTTCGATTCCCACGTCGATCAGGTCGCCCACGAGAGAGGCGCGGTGCTTGACGAAAACCGCGCCGCGAATGGCAAAAAGCATCGGAGAATCGGCCATAGCGTGGAGCGCCCCTGCTGCAATGCGGCCGCCGACCGTTAAAATATAGGGGTTTGACCGGCCGTCTCAGGCCTGCGCCGGGGGTAATCATGGCGAGACAATGGGAATGCGTGGCGATCGTGGGGGTGGGCCTGATTGGCGCATCCATCGGGCAGGCGCTCCTGCGCCGCGGGTCGGCCAAGCGCGTCGTCGGCATCGCCCGGCGGCAGACCACGCTCCGCGCCGCCCGGCGAGTCGGGGCGGTCACGAACACCACCATCGACCCCTACAAAGGTGTCAGCGAGGCGGAATTGGTGGTCGTGTGCACCCCGCCCGACACCGTCGTCGATCTGGTTCGCCGCACCGCGGAGCATTGCCCGGAGGGAACGCTTTTTACCGACGTCGCC
Organism: Thermogutta hypogea; assembly: GCF_055386265.1. Lineage (NCBI taxonomy): Bacteria > Pseudomonadati > Planctomycetota > Planctomycetia > Pirellulales > Thermoguttaceae > Thermogutta > Thermogutta hypogea. Next base: position 4,092,905 of record NZ_AP042425.1, on the reverse strand, counting down.
AGCACCAAGGCGAAGATCGCGGCGGCGTTGGACGGCACGCTGCCGCGCGGCTGCCGTTTTCTCGGGTCGCATCCGCTGGCCGGCGGCGAGAAGACCGGGCCGAGCTACAGCGATCCCAACCTATTCGAGGGCCGCGTGACCGTCTTGACGCCTACCTCCCAGACCAGCGCCGACGACTTCGACGCATTGGAAGAGTTTTGGTCCTCCTTGGGGTCGGTCGTGATCCAGATGGCGCCGGAGGAGCACGATCGGGCGTTGGCCGAAACCAGCCACTTCCCCCACATGCTCGCCGCACTGTTGGCGGGGATGCTGCCGGAGCCGTATTTCCGCCTGACGGGGACGGGTTTTTTGGATACGACGCGGATCGCGGCCGGCGACGTGGAAATGTGGACGCAAATCTGCATGCAGAATCGGCGGAACTTGTTGGAGGTCTGCCGCAAATTCGGCGAACGTCTTCGTCACTTGGCCTCGGCGCTGGAGAAAGGCGATGCCCCGGCCGTGCAGCAAATCTTGACCCTGGGAAAAAAGAATCGCGATGCTCTGGGAAGTTGACATCTACCCCGCCGAAGGCCGAACCGACCTCACCGCTCAACAAATCCTGCATGACGCCCATGACTTGGGAATTACCGGCCCGTGGCAGACCGCGGCGGGACGCGGCTACCTGATTCAGGGCGACTTTTCCGCCGAGCAAATCGAGCGGCTGGCCGTCGAGCTTCTCGCGGACCCCGTCGTGGAGCGATTCACGGCGGCGCCGGCGGGCGATCCCCGGTTGCTCGCCCCGCCTCGGCCCGGCATGACCCCGATCTACGTCCTGCCCAAGCCCGGCGTCATGGATCCCGTGGCCCTAAGCACCCAGGCGGCCATCCGCGATTTCGGCGGGCAGGCCGAGGCCGTGCGGACGTTTCGCAAGTACTGGGTGGCCGGCCTGGCCGAAGAAGAGCTTGCCCGGCTGTGCGGTAAGATTCTGGCCAACGAGGCCGTGGAGCAGGTCATCCGCGGAAAGCTCCCCTTCGATCGCATCGAACAAGGCGAGCCGTACCGCTTTCGGCTACAGACCGTGCCGATCCGCGCGATGGACGACGCGGCGCTGATGCGGCTCAGTCGCGAGGGGCAGCTCTTCCTGTCGCTCCCGGAGATGCAAACCATTCGCGAGCATTTCCGCACGCTCGAACGCGACCCTACCGACGTGGAGTTGGAGACGCTGGCCCAGACCTGGAGCGAGCATTGCAGCCACAAGACGCTGGCCGGCCGCATCGAATATCGGGACGAGGCGCGCGCGATCCGCTTCCAAAACATGCTCAAGGAGACGATCTTCGCCGCCACGCTGGAGCTGCGTCGGCGCTGGGGTCAAGCGGACTGGTGCGTGAGCGTCTTCGAGGACAACGCCGGCGTGGTCCGCTTCGACGAGAATTACAACGTGGCGTTCAAGGTGGAAACGCATAATCACCCCTCGGCCTTGGAACCCTACGGCGGCGCCAACACCGGCATCGGCGGCGTCATCCGGGATCCCATGGGGACGGGCATGGGGGCCAAGCCGATCTGCAACACGGACGTATTCTGCTTTGCCCCGCCCGACCTCCCTTGGGAGGAAATCCCCGACGGCGTCCTCCATCCCCGCCGGGTGATGAAGGGCGTGGTGGCCGGCGTCCGCGACTACGGCAACCGCATGGGCATTCCCACTATCAACGGGGCCGTCTATTTCGACCGGCGCTACTTGGGCAATCCGCTGGTCTATTGCGGCAACGTGGGCTTGTTACCGCGCGACAAGTCGCACAAGGCGGCCCGGCCGGGCGACCTGATCGTGGCGGTGGGCGGACGGACCGGCCGTGACGGCATCCACGGCGCCACCTTCAGTTCCGCCGAGCTGACCAGCGAAAGCGAATCCCTCTCCGGCGGCGCCGTCCAGATCGGCAATGCCATTACCGAAAAGATGATGCTCGACGTGCTGCTCCAGGCCCGCGATCGCGGATGGTATCACGCCGTCACCGATTGCGGGGCGGGCGGCTTTTCCTCCGCCGTGGGCGAAATGGGGGCCGACATCGGCGCGGAGGTCGATCTGGATCGCGTTCCCCTCAAGTACGCCGGACTCTCCTACTGCGAAATCTGGATCTCCGAAGCGCAAGAACGGATGGTCCTGGCCGTGCCCGACGAGCACTGGCCCGCCCTACGCGAACTCTGCGACTCCGAGGGCGTGGAAGCCACCGTGATCGGGCGATTCGTACCGACGGGAAGGCTCGTGCTCCGGTACGAAGGCCGGCAAGTGGCGGACCTGGACATGGGCTTTCTCCACGACGGCCGACCGCCGGTGGTGCGGCAGGCCGTGTATGCGCCGCCGCCCGAAACGCCCCTGATCCTGGAGGAAACGGCTTCCCGCGGCGGGGATTTCACGGAGGATCTGTCGGCCGTCCTCGGTTCCTGGAACGTGTGCAGCAAGCATGGGATCATTCGCCAATACGACCACGAGGTCCTCGGAGGCAGCGTCGTCAAGCCGTTGGTGGGCGTGTGCGACGACGGGCCGTCCGACGCGGCGGTGCTGCGGCCGGTCCTCGACTCCTATCGCGGTATCGTTCTGGCCTGCGGCATGAATCCGCGGTACGGCGATCTGGACACCTACTGGATGGCGGCGGCGGCCATCGACGAGGCGGTTCGCAACTGCGTCGCCGTGGGAGCCGATCCCGGACGCATCGCCGTCTTGGACAATTTCTGCTGGGGCAACACCGATCGCCCCGAGACGCTCGGCTCCTTGGTCCGCGCGGCCTTGGCCTGCCGCGACGTCGCCCTCGCCCTGGGGACGCCGTTCATCAGCGGAAAAGACAGCCTGAACAACGAGTTTCGCACGGCCGACGGGGAATCGATCGCCATCCCGCCGTCGCTGTTGATCTCGGCCCTGGGACAAATCGACGACGTGCGGACTTGCGTGACGATGGATTGGAAGCGACCCGGCAACCCCATCTACCTGGTCGGCATGACGTATGACGAGCTGGGCGGTTCGCATTGGACGCTGGTTCGCGGATTGCACGGCGGCCGAGTGCCGCGGCATGACGCCGAACGCGCCCGCCGCGTGTTCGCCGCGATCCACCGCGCGATCGTCGCCGGCTGCTTGACGGCGTGCCATGACTTGAGCGAGGGCGGTCTGGCCGTCGCCGCCGCCGAGATGGCGTTTTCCGGCGGTTTCGGGGCGACCTTGAATCTGGATGCCGTGCCGACCGCGGATGCCGCCCTGCCCGCCGTCGCGCGACTCTTCAGCGAGTCGAACAGCCGTTTTCTCTGCGAGGTCCGGCGCGAGCGGGCCGCCGAATTCGAAGCCCTCTTGCAAGACGCCCCCTTCGCCCGATTGGGCGAGGTCGCCGAATCCGACACGTTGGTGTTCGAGTGGAACGGGCGGGAGGTCGTGCGGGCGCCGCTGGACGGGCTGAAGGAGGCCTGGCAGCGCCCCCTCGCCTGGTAAGTATGTGCCGCGCCGGATGACTGATGCGCCCGGCGATCCGCGGCCCGGTCCCACCCGTCAAGACTAGCAATCACCGAGACGAAGCCCATGGCCAGTCCCCGAGTTTTCATCCTGCGAGCCCCCGGGACCAATTGCGATTGGGAGACCGCCTACGCCTTCGAACGGGCGGGAGCCGAGGCCGACCGTGTGCACGTCCGCCGGCTGCTGGAATCGCCGGCCATGCTGCGGGACTATCAAATCTTGTGCATCCCCGGCGGCTTCAGTTACGGCGACGATATCGCGGCGGGGCGAATCCTGGCCGTGCAACTCCGCCGCCGCTTGGGAGCCGTTCTGGAGGAGTTCCACGCCGGCGACAAGCTCATCCTGGGAATCTGCAACGGCTTTCAGGTGCTGCTGAAAGCGGGGCTTCTGCTCCCGCCTGACGAAAACGGGATCGTGCCGGCCACGCTGACCTGGAACGATTCGGGCCGCTACGAGGACCGCTGGGTGCATTTGGAATCGCGGGCCGCGGGACGACCCCGCCCGTGCGTCTTTCTCGACGGCATCGATCGCATGGAACTGCCCGTCGCTCATGCCGAAGGCAAGTTCGTGCCGCGGGACGCGGCGACCTTGTCGCGATTGGAGGCGGACGGGCACTTGGTCCTGCGGTACGCGCCGCCGCCTCACACCCGTTGTTCGAAGACCCCGCAGGCCCGCGGCGACGGCATCCTGCCGTTTCCCTTCAACCCCAACGGATCGGTCGCCGACGTGGCCGGGGTATGCGACGCATCGGGCCGGGTACTGGGGCTGATGCCCCATCCCGAGCGCTTCATCGACGCCGTGCATCACCCTCGTTGGACCCGCGAAACGCCGCCCGATCCGCCCTGCGGCTTGCGCATCTTCCGCAACGCGGTGCGATACTTTGCCTGACGCCGCGGCGGAAACCCCGCGGGCCGCCGGCCGCGGTCGAAACCGCCTCTCGTGATCAGATTGCGAGCCGATTCATGACCGAAACATCGCGAACCGACGCATCCACGACGCTGGCCGATCTTCGCCGATTGGTGGAGCAATTCGTCGCGGCTCGAGATTGGCATCGCTTCCACACACCCAAGAATCTGGCCATGGCGTTGGCGATCGAGGCCGCGGAATTGATGGAGCACTTCCAGTGGCTTACTCCCGAACAGTCGCGGCAGGTGCCCGACCGACCGGACCGGCGGGATGCCGTGGCCGAGGAATTGGCGGATGTGCTGTGTTACGCCTTGGCCATGGCCAACGAGTTGGGAATCGACGTCGCCGCAGCGGTCTTCCAAAAGATGAAGAAAAACGCTGCGAAATACCCGGTGGAGAAATATCAGGGCTATTTCGGGCCGGACGACCCAGCGCTATCCGCGGATCGGTGAATGCCCGCCCCGTAAGCGGCCGCATACATATTCGTCACCGCAGTTTTCAGCTCGGCTGTCCGCATCGGGTTTGAGCATAAGCAAGAACCTCGGACCTCAGCATGAGCCCCCGGGCGTCATCATGAGCCTCGGGCGTAAACATGAGCCTCTGGCGTAAGCATGAGCCTCGGGCGTAAGCCCGAGGTGCCGGCCCCGCCGCCAATCTCCGAATGCACCACCGGTTCGCGGCGATTCCACCGCCGGCGCACGCCGCCGGCTCGTGACGACGTTACCGGCTATCACAGGCGCCGGATGCCGGCGGTTCAGGTCGCGGAGCCGGGATTCCAGCGTTTCACTTCCGGATCAACAGCGCGGCGGGGCCTTTCCACGGCAGAGAGAAGCGGCGGCGCTCTCCGCCCTCCACCGTCTCGGCCGTTCGCCTTTCGTCCGTGAGTGGGTGGATCCAAAGGACGGCCAGGCGGCCGGCGGCCGCCGTGAGATCGACCTCCACCGCTTCGCCTTCAGGCACATAGACCAAATATCGCCGTCCCGGCTCGGCCAAACAATACTTGCTCGATGCGATATCTTCGCTGGAGATCGCGGCCGCCAAATCCAAGTCTTGCGCCACGCTGGCGGCAATTCCCATCGCTTTCCGGATGGGTTCCCAGGATTCCGGCGGAGCCTTGCCCAGTACCCGGTTGTCGTAGGGGTCCATGAATAGGGGATTGTGGCCGCGGAGAAAGCTCCGCCACACCCAATCCGGGTTTCCACCGATACCCCAAAGATGATCCGTGTCGGAGAGGATCACTTTCGTGCCGTCGGCGGGCGGCGGATTGGTGCGATAGTTGTAGCCGTCGGCGGCATCGGGGTTGGGCGAGATCCAATCGGCCGGGCTCTGGAACAGGTCCGCATTCTTTCCGCGCTGCCGAGCGTCACGCGAATACATGAACGTCATTCCCACGGGATGCCGCCGCCCCTTTTCCCCTTCATAGGCGTGGATGAATCGAATCCAATGATACTGCCATTCTTTCGAATACACGCCCGCTTCGTTGATGATTTCATAGAGCACGTTATCCAGATCCTGGACCGTGTCGATCACCTTTCGGACGTACGCCTCTTGTACGCGGAGGACCTGCGTTGAGCGCAGGGTGTGCACGCCGATCCCGCGGCCGTCGCCGCCCGCGTCCCCGTCCATTCCCTGGACGTTGTTCTCGGGATGAAAAGGATGCTGCCGCCAAGCCTGCGGCAGATGCTGGAGTCCCCAACCTTCAAAAAGCATGATCGAGACGTAGATACCGCGATCGCGAGCCGCCTGGACGCGCCGTCGCAAGCGATCGAAGTAATCGCCGTCGAATCGATCCAGATCGAACTTCGGCGCGCCGTCGGCGGCCGTGCCGGGACCCGTCCTCGCCCAAGGATGCGGAGCCGTGGTGAGCACATCGGTCCGGCGTGTGTACTCGGGGGTACTCCCCACGTTCCAGCGCGTCAACTCCCATCGCCACAAGCGAATGAAGTTGTGACCGCGGCGGGTGAGGAATTCGAGATAGGCATCGAAATCGAACGGGGACGACTCGGCCCCCGCCGACATGTCTTGAAAGTTGTTCCAGGTATGGGAACCGGTCAAATAGACCGCGCGATCATCAGCGGTCGCGAAGTAACGTCCGTTAGCGGGATGGACTTTCAACGGACCGCCGCCGGCCGAAGTCGGACCGTGCTCCTCGGCACCCGCCGCCGCACGCGGCAAGGTCGCACCGATCCAAGGCAGGCCCCATCCCGACACAAGGGTTCGTCTCAGAAACGCGCGCCGCTTCATGTCGCACCTCCCATTTCCACCGTATCGATCACGGCTTTACGATCGGCTCGCCGCGTGATTGCCGTCGCGGCATACCGTGCGTACGCAAGCCTATCAGATACGCGGACGTACACCAACTGCCGTCGCGGTTTTAGCTCGGGCATCGGCATCAGCCTCCAGCGCAAGCGGGAACCTCGGGCGTAAGCATGAGCCTCGGGCGTCAGCCCGAGGTGATAGCCGCACCGCCGAACCCCGAATGCACCGCGTGTTCGCGGCCGTTCCACCGCCGGCTCACGCCGGCGGCTCCCTGTTAACCAACTCCTCCTCCTAAACCGGCGGCTTCCCATTAACCAGCTATTCGCCGTCAACCGGCGTTTCGCCGTCAATAAACTATTCCCTATCAACCGCCGACTAACCATCAGTCGGCGGCTCCCGGTCAACCAGCTACTCGCCATCCATCACCGCCGGCTCACGCCGGCGGCTCGCCATCCGCATGATAAGGCTGAAGGCGTCATAGACCAGGCGGTTGACCACGGTGGTGTGGTCCTCTCGCCCCGCTTCCTGCACCCTTCCCTTATATTCCCGCGATGCCCGGATATTTCCGGTATGACCATTCCCGGTACGCCCGTGTTAGTTGCGCTGATTCTCGCCATTGCCCCGTTGAGCCTGGCGAAATCCCGCAGCGTGTTCAGGTGATCCGTCAGCGTCCATTGAACCAGGTCGGCCGTGCGGGTGTCAGTCACAATGATGGCTGCAATTCCATGTGAGGGATGGAAGACCGTGATTCGCACTCACCCTTGGGGACAGGGTGGCGCACGCCGGCGAGCCGGGTGAGGGCAAACGACCCGATTGAGCTTTAGCGAGCCGGTTGAGGGTCAATTTTCCCGCCGGGCGTTAGAGGTAGAGGTGCCGCAGGTGGCCGAGACTCGGGGTCTAGGAGTTGTTGCTACAGAAAACCGGCACAACCTAGCGGCCGAGCCGTACGGGAGTATCCGGCCGGCTGGTGCACGGATCCGAGCGTGCCTGCACCATTGCTACCAAAACCGCCGCGGATTGGCCACTAACGGTCTTTCCGTAATCCATGGCTACTGAAGATGCAACTCTCGCAGCGGACGGTATCCCGCTTTCTGCATCAGTTCATCCCAGTCGGCGGGCAATTTGATTTCCTTGGTCGCGATGCCCGGCCCGCCGGCGAGGACTTGAACCTTGTTTCTGAAAGGATCTCCGCAGACGATGAATTCAATCATGCCCACGGCCGGCACTGTTTCAATCTCTTCCCAACCGGGGAATCGAGGGTACCACGGCGGCAGTTTCTCTTTTTCGCTGTAGCGCAGAGCCCGCCGCAGTTCCTCCTCGAAGGAACGTTGCACTCGGCCAAACGAGCCGTAGACCTGGGAAAAGACCGCTTCGTATGTAATCTTTCGCCCCATTCTCATGATATCTCGCCTCAAGCTACCCTTTGTGTAACCTCCACCGGCGAGGATTTCGGCAACGCCGGGTCCAATCAGCACATAGCGCCGACTTTGTCCCGCAAAGCCGCTGGCAAAGGCCTCTGTGTTGGCGGCGTCATAGGCGATGAGTTGGGTGATTATTTCGGGCTCGGATGTGGCGGGCACAAGATTTCGGCCCCAAACCGTGCTGGTGCCCGCGGTAATGGTATTAGCATTCCTATCAAATCCCTTCTCCACATGGTACGGTTCCCAGCCCCACTGGATCATGGCCTCTTCGTCTTCCGCTAGGACCCACGACATCACCTTGCCAAAGCTACCCATCTGGGTTTCCTTAATCCTTAGCCCTGCGATATTCCTTTCAATGAGGCTCATGGCTCGTCCGATGGCAGCGTTGACGGGATGGGCAATGAGTCCCTGCCCATGATCAATGCCGAGTTGTCTCGCGACCGGCCCATTGACCCAAAAGAAACTTGTGATCGAATGGGTGCTGGCCCCATGACTTCTGTATCGGAAAGCAGGATCACCCATCGCCTGCACCGCGGCAATCAGAATCGGCATGTACTCCGGACGGCAACCGGCCATGACACCATTGGCGGCGATTGTCCAAGGGGTCGCCTTGAGATTTGCCGGCGGCAGGACCGCGATCTCTTCGTGAGCACCATAATCCGTGTATTTGAGAAATTCTTCTATCCGATCCACGGTCGGCGGCGCGATGGATAATCCATCACTCCAGCCGACGGTCGTAAAATAGCGATTAATGTCCTCGAGCGTCCCGGTGAATATGATCTTTCGACTATCAATCTTTTGAACGGATCCTTGTACCGCCGCGATCGATTTTGTCAGCGCATCAATAACCTGAGGAACGAGGATCGTTTTCGATTTCTCGACCAGTTGCGCCTCCGTTTCCAGGTCAAAAGGATCGGGATATACGGCTACTTGGAGCGACGGAATGCCCGAGTATTGGGCCATTGTCCGGGCCTGTTCGTCGAAGCCGGGATTTGTCACCACAACGGCGGGAATGCCCAGTTGCTCGGCCACCACCGTGGCGTAGCATGCGCGGGGCGTGCAAATACCGCAGCCGCCATTTCCCACAATCACGGCGTCGGCGCCCATGGCTTTCAAAGCCGCTCTCAGATTTTCCGCCTCCTGCATCGGCGATCCGGGAAGTTCCGGCAAGGGAGCTAGAGGCATGGAATAGTAGGGGATGATCTTAATGTCGGGAAATCGTTCTTTCAGTTCTTCGGCAATAGCCGGGAGAGTCACATCCGCTTTGAATGCATGATTCCACACCATGCAGATCGTCTTGCCGTTGAGAGTCTCCAGCCTTGGAGCCATGTCCGCCGTCTCGACCACACGCTCCCCCAAGGGACTCACGACCTCGTACACAGGCTCGGCAGCACGCTCTAAGGCCACGATATTCGGCCACCGACCAATGACCATTAGGATTGTCACGAGAAGACAGATTCGCACTGACATGATCATTTGAGAAAACCTCCCAAAACATCCATGTTTCGCGATCGAACTTTTGGACGCCATTTACGACCAGCAGGCGTTACACTTAACCGTAAAACCCCGGCTAGAAGCCCGGAACCTGATGTCGTGACATCATGTTTCTTGAAGATATAACCCATTTCACAACGCCTGGTTTCGATGGTCTCGAAGTCGAAGCAGCTCATCGCCGCTATCCTGAGCGAGCGGGCATCATGGATTCCCTGTCGGGCGGACTCGGTCGTGCGCACTCAGTGACCAATCTCCTGCGATATGTCAATTCTTTGCAGCGACAAAATGGCTCAGAGCTGCTCGCCAACGAAGTTCTCCACACGATCGATTTCGACCGGGCCATGACCGGCGACGCCGTGCCGCTCGATGCGGAGTTGGTCGCCTTCCTGCTGGTGTTCGACTCGCCGTGGAGGCCGGCGATCAGACGCTCAGGCCGCAGGCCGCGAAGGCCGAAGTCGTCCCGGTGACCGACGCCATCGGCAGCGGACTGGAGATGCGCCAGCGCTGGGGCAAAGGGATCGAGATCGAGCGTCGCATCCGGTTGTACGACGGCAAGCCGGCCATCGTCGTCTCGGCCGTGTTGACCAACCGAACGGGCCGCGACGTGACACCGGCCACGGTGAAGATGATCGATCTTTCCGAGCAAGACCGCGGCTGGTGGCACCTGGCAGGCCTGATGCGGGCGCCGGCGACGGTGGGCTACTCGGGAACTTCGAGCCCTTGCCGCCCCGCCCCGGACGAGGAATCGGGGGCCGAAGCGGAGAAGCAATACGGCAGCGACGGCGTGCTGGCCCTCACCCAGCGCGAGTCGGCCGGGGCAATGGCCGTCGGCTCTCTGTCGGCCCAAATGGGTTCGCCGTATGTTCACGCCCGGTTCCGAACCGGCGTCGGGGGTACCTCGCTGGGGGTCACGTTGCGGCTCGGCAGTCGCTTGGCCGACGGCCGGACGATTGCCTTGGATCCCGCGTGGCTCTCGGTTGAAGAGAACCGATTCGAGGCCCTCGAGCGGTACGGTGACGCGGTGGCGGCGATGTCTCCCATGCCCGTCCGAACCGGGGCCAATGCCCTCTGGTGCAGTTGGTATCCGATCCGCATGGGAATTAACGAGGAGATCGTGCTGGCCCACGCCGCGATCGCCGCCAAGCACTTCAAGCCGTTGGGACTGGACGTGATCCAATTGGACCACGGCTGGCAGCGCGGCGACATCTGCGGCGACTGGATTCCCAACGAGCGATTTCCTCACGGTCTGAAGTGGCTTTCCGAGCAACTAAAGACGCGCTACGGCATGAAGCTGGGCCTCTGGATCGCCCCCACGAACGTGGCCCTTACGAGTCAAACGTTCCGTGATCATCCGGAGTGGTTGATGAAGAATGCCGCAGGCGAGCCGGCCTCCATCGGGCGCTGGTACTGGGCGCCCAATCCGGAGATGGCCCTGATCGACGCCTCTCATCCGGCTGCGGAGCAGTGGATTGCAGACACCTTTGCGCGGCTCTCGGCCGAAGGGGTCAGCTATTACAAGATCGATTTCATTGCCGGCTCGCCGTCGCTGCTCCGGGCCATGCAGGCGATTCGCCGGGGTGCGGGACCGAACGCCTGGATCCGATACTGTAACACGCCCTTGCTCAGCAACGTCGGACTAGCCGACAGTTCCTACATCGGGCCCGACACCGGCGATGCCGGGCTTGAAAACTGGTTGGACCTGGAGCGTCAGAACGCCGCCCTGCTGGCGGCGAGTTACTGGGCCGACGGCCGGCTCTATCGCCGCGAGATTTGTGACATGAGCGTGGGAATGAAGGCCGACGTGGAAGAGGCCCGCTTCAAAATGTCGCTGATGACGCTCGGCGGGTGCAGCATTTCTTTCAGCGATGATTTTCGGCTCTTGCAACCCGCCCGCATCCGCATGATGCAGCAATGCCTGCCGCCGGGCAACCCGTTGAGCCGGCCGCTGGATCTGTTCGACCGAGCCAATCCTTCGCTCTGGCACATGAACTGCAAGAACGAGGCCGGCCGGTGGGACGCGGTAAGGCTGTTCAATTTCGAGAACCAACCCCAGGAAAGGACGGTGGAGTTCTCCGCATTGGGACTTCCAAGCGGAACGGAGGTCGTGGTGTTCGAGTTTTGGGAAGAGAAGTACCTCGGCGCGCACAAGGACCGCGTGACCTTAACCCTGGCTCCGGGCACGGCCAGAATCCTCCTCATCCATCCCAAGCCGAAACAGCCGCAAGTGATTGCCACCAACATGCACCTGCTCGGCGGATACCATGAGATCAAGCATCTGGCATGGGACGAAAAACAACTGACTTTGTCCGGCACCTACGAGCGGGCACCCGGACTGGAAGGCAAGGCTTACCTCTACCTTCCCGACGGCTACCGGCCGCTAACGAACTCCCCCGGCCTGCGAGGTCTGCGCAATTTGGTCAAAATCGACGAGAACCTCTGGGTTCAGGAAATCCAGTTCCAGAACGCCCAGGTCGAATGGGCCGTTCCCTTCGAAAGATCGCCTACCCCGTAGGCAACGGCGAGGGGTGCCAGGCCGTTAAGGGGCCCCCGCGCGGCAGGTCGGCCTTTGCAGCACCCCAGGAAAAGAAGGCCTCGCCGCGACTTCGCGTCCCGCCTTGTCACTTGCAATACCACCGCGCCTGTTTCCTAAAAATGATCACAAGTCGCCGTCTTGGCATTCGCCCTGAACGGGCCGCCTCAACGCAAGCAAGCATTTGCCCAGGCGCGGCTTTTGACTTCGACCGTGGTCCTATTCCCTCAACGGTGCGTATCGTCTTGGTACCGGATCGCCTTCTGCCGTTTATCGCGCAGTTCTAATCCCCGGCGAATCTCCGCCTTTACACGCTCGGACCACGGGCCGGATTCGGCCTGCTCTTTCAACCAGGCCAAGCCGGCTTCCGAGATTGGTGCTTCGACGATCACAATTGCGAACGGCCTGCCGGAATCAAGAAGGTGCGGGAGAAACCGCTCATCCCCGTCTTGCCAATCATAAGTCAGGACACGAGGGCGCGCGGCAGGTGCGGGTCGGGCCTGACGGGGCGCCAGGGCGTCCGCCACAAACAGCCGTCTTCGAATCGTTAGGTAGCGATCGCGACAGCCCTCGTCCAATGACTGGATGTATCGAAGTTCCTGCAGCCAACACGCGCGAGACAGCGGGCGAATATCATTGCCAGTGAATTCCATCATCGCGGCCCTGCCGCAGGATTTCTCGAGTGCTCCTGGTAACGCCTTTTCAGCAAGTGCGGTCAATGCACTTGCACCTTTGTAATTGAGCAACAACTGCCAAACCTGCATCTTGGTACGCTCGACGCCTGGATCATCGGGGATGGTAGAGGCCAGCTCCATAAGGAAGTGCCGTGCACGTTCGTCCTGGTAGCTATCGATAGCCAGAAGCGCGACCGCGCGCTTATCCCATCGTGCCCAATGAGTCTCGTACTCCATCAGAGCTGCTTCGCCTGCTTCCAACAAACGCCACCATGATGGATCGACGATTTCTCCATATCCAGTGCCCCCTCGAGCACACAGTTCCGGATGAATGCGGAGAAGGATTTGGAAAGCCAAGCCGGCCAATAAGGCTGAAGCTTCCTTGGACACCCGCTGTTGACCCACTATTACCTGGCGCAAAACATCCTCAAGAATCCGCCGTTCACAATCTGCGTTTGCCACGTCTTCCAGCAGCTCACCAAGACGCACCTGTAGCCAAAAACGCCGGAAGCCATTCGAGACGGAGATCTTGGCGGCTTCCTCCTCCAGTTTCCTCACACGTTCGAGAAGCTTCTCCTTGGTAATGTTTTTCGTACCGTTTGCTCTCGACCCTGCCGCGTCTTTTCCGGCGGCCATCCTGCGGGCAAAATATTCTTGCCGAAGCTGGTGATACCAATCGGACTCTAAAGGCATGGTCGCGTTCTCTTTCGCTTCTGTGTCCACCTGCACTTCGCTTGTATTGTCACCAACCCCAGACCCCGGTTTGGTGCAGCGCGACGTCTCGCGCCGGACGTCCGCGATTCCTGCCATGTCCGGTACCTGCTGTTGATCTGCTACATTTTGACACAGCCCCTCTCGGTAGCTCCCCAACACTAGCAACATTGAGACGGCAAGCAGTTTCGGATAGCAGCTAACGGCAAGATCGGCCAATGAGATTCGTTCCTCAGAGTTCATCCCACCACCTTTCAGACGGAACCTGTCGCAGCACGTTCGTGCCGCAGTGAATCGAGCCCTCGCCGTTGTGATAGGTGCGTTCCTCGCATGACAGCACGTTCGTACACCCAACCACACCAGCAGCCGCGTAAACATAGTCATTGAACCAGTCTTGGCTAACGGTCGGGCCATGGACGTGTGCGACAAACAACGTATCACCGTCCACAACGAGTTGACCACATTATTGGCAAGCGGCAACACACCAGGATACCACGGGCTCATCGCCCGTAATCCCAGAAAAGCTCCGCCCGCCGGATTCCGGCCGCCCTTATTGAGGCTTAGGAGCGATTTCCTCGCTGGGGCTATTTTGCGCAACGACCTTCCATTCAACGTCGGACTGTGAACGTCGGAACACGAAGTGCATGTCATCGGCCTCAAGGTGCACCCACCAGCCGTTGTCTTTCCATACGATTCGAAGTCGCTGGGGGTGTCCAATCGCATCGCTCGGCTTGCTCAACAGTCGGCAAACCGGAATATTTGTGGGAGTGTTACAAAACGGTGCGACTCGCACAATACTCTTTGCGTATGTCAGTGCCGACTGCGGGTCGACAGGAACCCTCCGAGCGGTGTTGATTTCCCAGACACGGATACTCATGCTCCGTCTATTTACATACGCGAAGGCGAGAGTGGTTGCGTCCTTTTCTAACAAAGCAAACGGGCCTACTCCGGATTCGGCCTCTGCGTCCGTGATCCATTCTCTCCATAAGTGATGCATCTCTCCGGAACTCTTCTCCCGAATGCTAAGCCACAAGAAAAGGCCGGCGACGGTCACCCGCCGGGAAACAGGTGCGACTTCATAGGCTTCAAGGGGGCACGGACGGGCGCACAACACCGCCCTGCGTCCGCCGTGCAGGTCTTGCTCACACAAGACTTTTTCCTTATCCCACGTAGCTTGTTGCGCAAAGCTCATTGCATGGTAGCTGACGACGATGGCGACGATCGCCGCGAAACCTGCTAAGGAACCGATGAACCGAAAACGCAACATTGGATGCGGCTCCTTTCTGCCCTGGCGCAAAGGACAACCAACAGTGTCTCAACGTCGGCAGGCCCCAAATCGTTTCTGGAGTTCACCCAGTGTCGAAGTAGCCGAGGGAGAAGATTTTCGGTCTTGGGTGCAGATATCGACCGATTAACACTGCCGTCTCGTATTGTTCCGACGAGTGCCCTAGCGCTTGACGGAAGTTATTATACCAGTCCGTAAAGCTCGTAGCGTCGGTACCTTGGAACGCAACGATATTCTTCCCGGAGATGTAATCATGGTAGCCCCTCCAGCAAAACCGATTGGGCCTCGCTCAGCCGGCGGCCGACCGCCGGGTCGTACCAGCGGTGGAGGTTGTTTTGGAGCTGAGTATCTTGGTCGAACGGCCGGGCGCGTGATGAGAAGCAGAGAATCCACCGCCGGCTCACGCCGGCGGCTCGCCATCGGGGTGACGCGGCCGAAAGCGTCGTAGACCAGGTGGTTGACCACGGTCGTGCTCCCCGTCTGCGGGTCGTACTTGGCGATATCCGGCATGGTGTTTAGGTGGTCCGTCAACAGCAATTGAACCAGGTCCGCCGTGCGGGTGTCAATCACAATGATGGCTGCAATGCCGTGCGAGGGGTGGAAGACCGTGATTCGCACTCACCCCTTGGGGCAGGCTGGCGAGCGTCGGCGAGCCCGGTGAGGGCAATCGGTCGGCCAAGTTCAATTCCGACAACGGTCTACATAAGTCCCCGACGCCCGATTCAATCACGCATACCATCCCCGGTATTCCCCGCGGTCGGCAGACGCGGGTCTCCTTTTGGAATGAATACCCTGACATAATCTATGGGTACATCTACTGGGAAATCCGCCACGGACGGCGGTTTACCTGATATTGCTTCCTCCGCCAGCCAATCACCGTTTTGGCGCACATGGTTCCATAACACAATATGCATCGGCTCATTCCATACTGCACTGAGTATCTGTCCCCGGGTTACAGGCGGCAGACCTTTTTTCGTAAACGCTACATCGGTGAATTGATCAGGCCGTATGGTAAAATACGGTGTGCCCCAGCTTGCAGCACCGCTTTCCCTCCAGTAATACCTCAACTCCTTAGTCTCTCCCGGTAGACTTTCATTATCCCAGTCAACCCTTCCCTCCTGCCATTTTACCGGATTACCCACGTCAATCATGGCCTTGATATTCTTCTGCTGACTCGATTTACTACCAGTCCATGGAAAGTCAGCCTGCCAGCTATGTACGGTCATGTGGGCCAGTATCTGAATGCTATTATTGTTAAGGGTGTTCTCACCGCCGGAACATTCCAAAAAATCAAACTCCTTCCATATCTGTTTACCGTAATCGCCATATATAGCCCTATTAAAGACGGCTTGCATCAGCCAGATCGCAATGAAGCAACCGGGTTTCATCATCGGTCGGAAGCGGATTTCGATACGCGCAGGCGGAGTGATGGAGAAAAGTCCCATGTCAGGTTGTTTCCCTGTTCTCACCTCGGCTCCGTACCGATGGTTATTCGCCGGGCTTGTCATGCAAGCACGCAAATGAAGGGCGCCCTCACTGATAAAAGCGTTTTCCGATAACCAACGCCCACCGTGTGAAATCTGCCATTTACTGGCATCAACTGTTGATCCATCAAACTCATCGTTCCAGTATAAACTCCATCCCTCGGGCACCTCGATGCGTGGATTTCCCTGATTCAATTGTCCGGCAGGACCGGCACCCGCTAGGTCTCTTTCTGGACCCGATATATCACAATTCCGGTTCCGCGCCGCAGCTATAAGGCTGAACCCACAACCGGAAACGAGTGAAGCTTTTAAGAATTTGCGTCGTTGCATTTTCATCATCATCCAGGGCCTTGTTACCGATTCCGGGGACAAGAACAGCTTATGGCCGTTTGAGTCATTTGGGCAAGCGGTCCGGTCTTCGCGGGCAGAGGACGCGGCCGGTTATTCGCTCCGAACGCTCCACAAACGGAACGCTGCTCGAGGGATAGCCCGTTCGCCCGTGTGCTCGGAAATCCGGGAGTTCCGCGTATCAGAAAAACGTCTGCCGCCGAGGATTCCCGCATTGGATAACGTGATGCGGCAGCCGCGGAATGGCCAACTCGCGAATCGGGCCGTACCCGGAGACGACCGAATTTACTCCGGTGTTTTACAGT
Organism: Thermogutta hypogea; assembly: GCF_055386265.1. Taxonomy (NCBI): domain Bacteria; kingdom Pseudomonadati; phylum Planctomycetota; class Planctomycetia; order Pirellulales; family Thermoguttaceae; genus Thermogutta; species Thermogutta hypogea. The sequence goes on along the minus strand of NZ_AP042425.1, from coordinate 4,076,019 downwards.
ATTTCAACATCCAGCTCTTGCTGCGGAACTCAACGACGGGCTCCGAGCGGGCGGTCGTGCGGCTACGGCCTTGCGTCGCGTCGAAGAAACGCCGCTTCCTGACGGTCGCGGCTCGGCGTATCAATCCGTCGCGGGTTGGAACATGAACAGATCGCGGGTCGGAATGGGGATTTGTCGCGGCTCGGACAGGCTCTAAAACCCGGGGAGCGGGGTTTGCGGTGGGTGTGGAAAGGTACGCCTGGCAGGATTCGAACCTGCGACCTACGGTTTAGGAAACCGCCGCTCTATCCCCTGAGCTACAGGCGCGCACAACACGGCCGGGGAAGTTGGTATCGCCGCGGGCAAGGCGCCCGGCCGGCCACGTCCACGCGACGCGTCCGAGGATCGGCTCTCCCTCCTCGCCGCCGAATGTTCCCTCCGGCAATTCGGGCCGAACAGCCGGGTCTTCCCTGTCGAACATGCGCCGGCCCTTCGCCCACCGGGCACGTTAAGCGACAATCCACCCCACCCGCGATTCTAACATCTGGGCTGAAAAGGGAAAAGCGACCACGATCGCCCACGCCTTCCTCGCGGTGCGGCCCTTCCACCGGCGGCTGACCTGCGGGACCGGCATCACCACCGGCGCACGCCTGCCGGCGACGCGGTACGCAACCCGCATCACCGGGCGCCGGAACATATCACCATTCGGCATGGCCGGCGGGGAGGGCACGAGTGCGTACATCCCTGCAAGGGCCGCGCACGGGACCATTTGCGCTCCGCCGGCGGGCCGTGCTCGATCGTGGACGCGACCGCCGCTCCCTGTCAACCAAGCATCGTCGGCCACCGACTACGCGCGGCGCCACGGGGCTGAGGCAAGATCCAATTCCGTGCCGAACTCGACGGGACAGTGCAATGCCACGGCGAGTCTTCGCAGGTACTCCGAGCGTGATATCTCGGAGGCGCCCAGGGCCTGTGTCACGGGCGTCACCATCTGGATATCGACCAGGCGGTAGCCCCGGGCTTGCAAGTGATACAGCAAGTGTAGCAGGCCGACCTTGGAGGCTTGGGAGCGGGTGTAGAACATCGACTCGGCGGCGAACAAGCCGGCCAGCGCCACGCCGTACACGCCGCCCACCAACTGCGCGGCGTCCCAGACCTCCACGCTATGGGCGAAGCCCAGGCGGTGCAGCCGGATGTATGCCCGTATCATGGCCGGGGTGATCCAAGTTCCGGCCGCACGATCACCGGCCGAAGCGCAGCCGCGCATCACCGCCGGGAAGTCGCGATCGCAGGTGACTTGGAATCGGCCTTGCCGCAGCAGTCGCAGCAAGCGCCGAGGAACGTGGATGCGGTCGAGTTCGAACACGCCGCGAGGATCGGGCGAAGCCCAGACGATCGGCGATGCCGCGTCGATCGGCCAGGGGAAGATGCCGTGGGCATAGGCATCCAGCAGGATCTCGGGACGGAGGTCACCGCCCACGGCTACCACGCCCTCACGCGTGGCCGTCTCGGCGGGAGGAAAAAAACGCGAAGGCGGCAGTTGCGCTCCGTGCTGGGATTCGCCGCGTCTTGGCATGGTGCATGGATCGGAAACGGGGTTCCGTACGGCTCCGCCGCCCTCGCTCTTGCGTCGCTGTTCAACCCAGGATTTCGAGCTGGATTCCCACGCGTTTGGCCGCGTAAGCCGCCTCTTTCAGGTAATCGCCGTAGACGGTCATCCAGTGGAAGCCCGGCATTCGATCCGCGAGCAGCTTGCTATCGCACTTGAAGGCGATATCGATCTGCGAGCGGCAGATGGGCAGCAGCGGGTGCGCCACGATTTCGCCCAGCAGGCCGACCCAACGCCGCGATTGGAAATCGGGCAGGATGTTCGTCACCACCGTACCGTTGCTCATCTCGACCTTGGGTGCGGCCCCGTAGTCCGACTCGAAGTGCGTCATCACGCGGACCGGCTCGGGGTCCCGGCCGTTCATCTTGCGCGGAGCCGTGCAGTGCGCCAGCGTGATGAGCCCGTGATGCGGATAGGTGGGATCATTGAGGAACGGCGGCTTGCCCGAGATCGAGGCCATCAGGATGCCCGAGGGAATCACCACAAAGTCGGATTCGCAGAAGGCCAGGTAGCCGTCATCGTTGAGGGTGCTCAAGGCCATGCAGGCCGAGGTCTCCGCCACCGGCATGATGGTGCCCATGCAGTGCATGACCGTGATCATCCGGCAATCGGCCTGTTGCATGATCTTGCGGAAGACGTGCTCCAGGAGGTATGCGTTGCAGAGGAAGGCACGATCCGTCTCCATGCTGACGTTGGGGTCGCGGAGGTACTCTTCGGTGCGTTTTTCGGCCAAGGCGACGGCGGCGGCGTCGGCCCGGGCATCCTCGATCATCTTCCTCAGATCCGGATAGGTGACCTCGAGGATTTCCAAGCCCCAAACCTTCTTCACCAGATCGGTGATGACTTGGCTGGGTTGGGCCCAACCTCCGGATCCTCCCACGGCGATGATCCGCGCGTTGCGGGTATTCTTCAGGCCGCACAATGCCCGCAACCGCCACAGGACCTCGTCGTAGTCGTCCACGACCACGTCGTCGTTGTCCATGCCCGGCACCTTCAGCTCGTCGGAATGCTGCCGGAGGAACCGCGGGCTGATGATCTCGTAGTACAGGTACACCGGCCCCGATTTGTGCCGGAGGAAGAAGACGGTGTCTTTCTTCAGGGCCGCGATCTGGTTGAGGTCGCCGTCGCAGGCATAGACCAAGAGGACGTCGGCCTGCTGCACGTCGGGCATGGCGGCCAATTCGCCGGCGTTGCGCGTGGCGGTCAGAGGGGCGATTTCCAGGGGGAAGTCGGCTTTGGACTGTAAGGCCTGCAACTCGCCGTTGATCCGCGCGATCTCGGCCTGGACGTCGTCCTCGGTCTGCACACCGCCCCAGGGTCGCCAACTGGTTTGCGGGGCCTTCTTGTACAATTGATAGAGGAAGACGGGTTTCACTCGCAGCGCCTTGCGGGGCGGGGCGGCGGGCAATTCGGCGGACTGCGACCCGCTCGCCCAGCTCAGCCCGCCGAGCGCCGCGATGCCCAAAGCCGCGCCGCTCATGCCGCCCAAAAACACCCGCCGATCAACCCCCTCGGCGGCATGCGCTGAACCGTGGTCGTGACCGCAAGGGCAACAATGCGTCAAGATCTTCCCCGTCGGCAACGGATGGCGCGAGTCCATGACATTCCCTCCCAATTAAGAGTGCGTTTTCCCCTTCGGCGGACGGTCCCTGCCCGGCCGATGATCCCCTCAGTCAAGCGACATTGTGTCCTCGGCGAGAGCGAATTGCAATCGGCCCAAGCGGCTGGGGACGGCCCGCCGGCAGTAATACGCCGGGGGCTGTCGGCGGTGTTTCGGCGCTACTCACGATGCGTCGCCGGCTTACATCGGTGCCCCCCCGTGACCAGGCGGCGGGGGCGGACGCCTCATGCGGGTTGGGCGACGCCGCGACGGATGCCTTGCCCAATCGCGCCAATTCCCCCAAATCGATCTTTGGAAAAAACCGGCAACAGCTTATCATGCTGCAAGCTCGGCCGACTCTCGTTCCGTTTATGGCGTTTGGCTGCGACGCAACTCAAACAATCCACCGCAGGCATACGATGGAAGCCTTAGAGAGGGGGATCGCTATGAACCGGCGCCGGGTTGCCGAACGCTTCGAGCGGCCTCCGAATCGGTGCCGGCCGGTGAACTTGGCAGGGCCGGCCCCGCTGCCCTTCGAGCACGACCCTCTCCAAGAGGACGGACGCCATTGATCGTATGACCCGACCGACACAACACGCCCTTCGCCGCCGGGCCGATCGCATCTGTCCGGGGCGGTCGCTTTGCGCTCTGGCCGCGTTGTGGCTCTTGGCGTCGGGTTGCACGCTGCCGCCCAGCAACATCGATCCGTCCGGGCAGCGGATTCTCGTACCGCAGACCGGGGAGCCGGCCGGGCCGTACGTCGAGGTCCCTGCCCGCATCGGTCCCGGCGATTGCAGCGAGTTCTCCCTCACGCCCATCGAAACCGCCGCCTCGGTGGGAACCGAGGTGATTCTGGTGGCCGGGGTCCGCGGCCAAGACCAATACATGGTCACCAACAAACGGGTGGAATGGACGTTGGCGGAGACGGGGGTGGGCTATTTCGTCGATTTCAATCGCGCCGGAATCATGGACTATTTGGTGGGCGATTTCACCCGGCCGCGGAAGGTCACCGACCGCTTCGTCATCACCAGCACCACGCGCAATTATCTACGCTTGACCCGGGGGACGGTGACGCCCACCGACGACGTCCTGATCCGCCCCGGCCAGGCATGGGTCAGCGTCACCAGCGCCGTGGAAGGCACGTCCCTAATCAATGTGTACGTGCCTTGCGTGTACGGCTGGGATCGACGCATTCAGACGGCGACCATCCATTGGGTGGACGCCCAGTGGATCTTGCCCGCTCCGGCGATCGTCCCGGCCGGATCGCGCCACAAACTGGTCACCACGGTCACGCGGCAGCGGGACGGCAGCCCGTGTTCGGGTTGGAAGGTCCGGTATGAGATTCTGGACGGCGCGGCCGCGGCCTTCTCCGCCGACAATTCCGGCACCGCCGAAGTCGCCGTGGACTCAGCAGGCCAGGCCGCGGCGGAAATCTATCAGATCCAGCCCTCCACCGGAGTCACCCGCATCGCCGTGCAGATCGTTCGGCCCGGCGACGCCCCGGGGGCATCCGGCCGACAGTTGACCGTCGGCAGCGGCACTGCGATCGTGACCTGGTCCGGCGCGCAACTCAACGTCCGCGTATCCGGACCGAGCACGGCCGCGCCCGGCGCTCAATCGTTCCGGATCGAGGCGAACAACTCCGGCAGTCTGCCGGCCGACGCGGTAAGCGTGAACGTCACATTGCCGGCGGGAGTGACCTATCGCTCCGGCAATCCGGCGCCGAGCGTGTCGGGGAATACCGTCTCGTGGCAGGTGGGCCGCCTCAACAGCGGTGAAACGCGGTATTTCGACCTGGGCGTGGATATCGCCGCGGCGGGGAGCTACTCGATCTGCGCGGCGGCTCAAGGGTCGGGCGGGGTCACGGCCCGACACTGCGCCGCCGTCACCGTGGGAGCGCCGCAAGTGACGATCCAAATCCGCGGGCCGGATCAGGCCGTGGTAGGCCAGGACGTCAACTTCATCATCGACATCACCAATCGCGGTCAGGCGGCGGTGAGCGGACTGCTGGTCCGCGACACGTTCGATGTCGGGCTGCAGCACAGCGTAAGCCAAGGCGCCGTGGAGAGAGATTTTCCCGGCGCCATTCTCCCCGGCGAAACGAAGTCGATCGGCGTCACCTTCCGCGTCGTTCAACCCGGCCGATGGTGCCACACCGTTCAAATCACGGGACCGGGCGGGATTGCCGCGTCGCAGCAGGCCTGCCTCCAAGCCACGGCGGCGGGTACGGCAACGACGCCGGGCGGAGGGGCGACGGCGCCCGGCGGCAACAGCCTTTCCAGCCCCGCGCCCGGGACCGGTTCCGGTACCGCGACACCGGCGCCGAGCTTGCCGTACGCTGGGACGCCGCCTTCGACCACGATGCCCGGCATTACCGCTCCGGCCGCGCCGCCGCCAACGCCAACGCCCTCCGGCGGAGCGCCCGGCGTAGCCTTACCGCCCGCCCCGACCGGAACCGGAACGACGATCACGCCGCCGCCGACCGCGTCCCCGAACGCGGGCATTGGGACGGGCGGCGGTACATCGGGGGGAAGCTCGCCCGGACTGCCGCAACCGCCGTTCGGCGCGGGAACGAGCGGCACTCTTCCCGGCGGCGCGCCTGCCGCGGGCACGGGAGCGGGCGATTCGGGCGGCGCCGGTCCGGAGACCCCATCCGCCGCTTCGCCCGTGGAACTGCGCATTACCGGCCCCTCTCGCCTGGAGCTGGGCGGATTGGGCGTCTTCACCATGGAGGTCACGCACCGCGGCACGACCGCACTCTCCCAGGTCCGTTTGATCTGCGATTTCGACGTCGCTTTCGAGCCGGTTCGGGCGAGCGCCGGGCAACAGGTAGAGGGCGAATCGATCGTGTGGTCGCTGGCGGAACTCGCCCCGGGCCAAACCGTTCGGCGGCAAGTCGAGTTGAAGGCCGTGGCCAGCGCCGCCAACGCCTGTTGTCGGGCGAAGTTGACGGGCACGGCCGGGACCCTGGCCCAATCGAGCGCCTGCGTGCCCGTGCAGCCGGCGGCCCCCGGCGCCGCCACCATTCGCGAACGCCCCACCGCCCCGAAGCTCTCCCTGCGCATCATCGATCGCTACGAACCCATCGCACAGGGCAAGAGCAAAGTCGTGACCCTGCGCGTCACCAACGAGGGAAACCAAGCGGCTCGAAACCTGCTGCTGACCGTCCGATTGCCGGCCGAGCTGCAATGGAACCCCGAGGGGACTTCCGGACCTACCGCGGCGGAACCGCTCGCCTCCGGACGGGTCCGCTTTTCGCCGCTGACGGAATTACCCCCGGGCGAAAGTCGCGACTACGACCTGGCGCTCACCACGCTTGCGGCGGGCGAGGTCGAGATCCTGGCCGAGTTGTCGGCCGACGCATTGCCGGAACCGATCACCGCCGTCCGCAAGACGACGATCATCAAACCGGGAGGATGACCGCCCCGCGGCAAAACCGCGAGGCGAAGAAACGAGAGAAACCGGCCTTGCCGCGGTACGTGATCCTAAAACACGACGCCCCTCGCGGATTGCATTGGGACCTGCTGTTGGAGACGGCCGGGTTGCTGGCCGCCTGGGCCATCGTTCGGTCCCCCGATGAACCGGGCGAAATCCCCGCCGAAAAACTCCCCGATCACCGCCGCGTCTACCTGGAATACGAGGGGCCGATCTCCGGCAACCGCGGGACGGTCACCCGCTGGGACCGAGGCGAGTACCGCATCCTCCGGCGGCGCGAAGGGTTCCTGGAGCTTTCCGTCCGCGGGCGGCGGTGGCACGGCGTCGTTCGCCTCACCCGCTGCGAAGCCGGGCCGGAAGCATGGAGCTGCCGCTACCTCCCGGCATCGGCGGATTTGCCCGGTTGATTCTCGACGATGCACGCCGAGCGAACCTCCGCCGCCGGCTTGCGCCGACGGCTTCCGATCCTTGGATTTCGCGGAAAAACAACGTGGGATTGCCCCGGGCGACGTGGGAAGCCGACACGCCGTGAAGACGCGCGACGCCGAGCGCTGGGATGCGAGTCCGCAAGCTGCCGCCGTCACTTCGCCTTGAGGCATTCCTCGGGCGTAATCACGCCGTCGCCGTTCAGGTCGTACTTGGCGAATTCCCGATACGTGGCCTCCGTCCAGCGATCGGCGAATTCAGCCATCAGCACTTGGCCGTCGCGGTCCTTGTCGCGTTCGCGGAACCACGAGGGAAGACCGTCGGGCAGGCGGTCGTAGGGCGAAGTGAAACGGTATTTTTTCGTCGAGACCGGGGAGGCGGTCGCCGAGCTTGACGCGTCCGGTCGGCTGTCTCCGCCGCGGGATTGCTGCTGGCCCCCGTTCATCTCCGCCAACCGGCGGGAAAGCTCCTCCTTAGAAATCTTGCCGTCGCCGTCCTGGTCCGCGGGCGCCCAATCGCCGCGCATCTTGGACCATTCCTCTTTCTCCAGCACGCCGTTCTTGTTTTCGTCGTAGCGCTGCATCAGGCTGTCGGCGAATCGGGCAATCCGCTCGTCGATCGGCGGCGGCGGAGGCGAGGGCTCTTCCCGCCGCTCTTCCGGGCGATCCGAGGAAGAAGTCGCTTGGGAAGCCGGTTGCGAAGCCGAGGTGGAAGTCGCCGCAGCGGCGGGAGCACCGAAGCCTTGCGGCCGGGGTCCCGCGGCAGAACTCGATATGCCGAAGCCGGGGACGGTCCCCGCCGGGCCGAGCTTCAAGATCTTGACCTCCGGCGGCGGACTACTATTGCTCGCGCTCCCGGACGACGACTGTCCCGACGAAGACGATTGCCCCGAGCCTCCCTGCTCCTGGTCGCGATAGTACTTAATCAGTCCCTCGCGAACTTCGGAGATGCGGAAACCGTTGGAAACGTCCTTGCCCGTCCTTTCGCTCAGCCGCGGAATGATATATTGGGCGAATCGGGAGTTTTGGATTTCCTCCTTGGAAACGAAGCCGTCTTGATTCTCGTCCAGCCGGCTCATGAACCCGACGTAGCGTTCGGCGCGTTCCTCGGCTGAAGACTCTTCACCGCGAAAATCCCGGCCGCGGAAATCACCCCGGAAGCCGCCATCCATCGGAGGAGGGCCGCCGAACCCGCCGGGCGGACCCCCGAAGCCCCCGCCCATCCAAGGCGGCTGGGCCCAGGCCGTGGTCCCGGACCACGCCGCGCCGAGCACGGCCGCTACCAACGTTGCGCAAAACACGCGGTAGATCACCGTAACCATCTCATCCGTCCAAGCCGCTGGTCGCGAAAAAAGCATTGCCCGATTTCTCCCCAGGAACACTCCCTACTCCGGCTACTCCAGCCGGCCGCGATTTCGGCCGAAGCGATGGTGCGCCTCGCCGCGTTTCGATTCCGACTGCTGTTTCGATTCCGACCGCTCTTCTCGCCTCACCGCGTTCCGCGCCGGATCGAAACGCTCTATCCATAGTAATTAACAACCATGGCAGGGGCTGTGTTTCGGGGGGGACGTGTTTACAACATGGAGGGGGCTTCCCGCGGTAGCTCCCGGCCCAAGCGCGGGTGCCCGATTCTTTCGGCAACGCTGCGGACCGATACGGGCCGTTGCGGAACTTTTCGCTCGGCGGGGCGTTAATTGCCTTGGAGAAGCTAAGGTGCGTCTCCGTGTTCGCGGCGGATAGCCTCGCGCGCCCTCCGCGACGCTTGAGTGGTTCTTCGTTCGGAGGTTCGGTGAGAGTCGGAGGTATGTCGATGAGAGTCACGAATTTGGCTTTGGCGGTGCTGTTGACGGTCGGCCTGACGGCGGGAGCGGCGTTGGCCCAGCCCCCGGGAGGCCCCGGCGGTCGCGGACCCGGCGGGTTCGGCATGATGGGCGGCGGCGGCATGGGCTGGAGCCAGCTCTTGCAAATCGAAAAGGTCCAAAAGGAGATCGAGCTGACCGACGACCAGAAGGCCGAGATCGAGAAGATCGTCACTGCCAACCGCGAGAAGATGCGCGAGTTGTTCGGTCAGGGCCAGGGCGGTGATCGCCAGGCCAACTTCGAAAAGATGCGCGAACTACAGCAGGAAGCTCAAAAGAAGATCGAGGACGCCCTCCTGCCTCATCAGGTCGCCCGGCTCAAGGAAATCCGCTTGCAAGTGGCCGGCGTTCAGGCCCTGATGGATCCCGAGGTCCAGAAGGAACTCGGCCTGAGCGAGGAGCAGGTCCAGAAGCTGCGTGACGTCGGTCGCGAAGTGATGCAGAGCATGAGGCCGCAGGACGGGCAAGGCCCGCGCGACCCCGGCGCCATGCGGGAACGGTTCCAGGAGCTGCGGCAGAAGATGGAAGAGGCCGCCCTCCAGGTCCTGACGGACGACCAGAAGGCCAAGTGGAACAAGATGAAGGGCGAGAAGTTCGAGCTTGCCCCGGAGGATATGTTCCCCCGCCGTCCGGGCGCGGCCCCCGGTGGTGATCGGCCCGCCGGTCGGCGCGGCAATCGGGACGCGTGATCCCGCGGTCGGGTAAGCGGATTTCCGCCCCCTAAACCCCGGGCTTCGCCGCCCGATCATCGACCCCCAGCTTGGCGGGTGAGTAGCCGACCACGCAGTACGGGACTGCATTGCGAGCGGAGCCGATATCTCGGCTAAGTCCCCGACGAAGTGCGTACAAATGGTCCGCAAACTACTCGCCAGGCTGGGTTATTTTCCCTAATAAGAGTGGAATTCCTCGCATTGCTGAGTCATCGTTCCGAAAGACGTGAGACCCCGGGACTATCATAGTTGCTCCCGGGTTGCTCCCGGATCCCCACCTTGCGGGTACCGAGACCTGTTGCGGTTCGAAACCGACGGTGCTCGATCCGGTGTAATAAGGCAGTGGGCACGACGCAACACCCCCGTTTGGTTGAAAAGGATATCCCATTCGGAAAGAACTCTTGAAAAAATGCACTATCACGGATTTCCCGAGGTGCGCAACGAATAATTACGGGTATGGAATAGAATAGGTCCGGGAAGGGAACAGCGGTTCGGTAAGTTGGGAGCATGAGCGGCGGGTTGGGTCTCGCCTGTTTGCCCCAAGATCGGACCCCTGGTAATACGGCGCGGCGGCGCCTTGGTGATTGGTGGCCCATGGAAGCCGGTGAAATCTTGCTCAGAAAAGGTCTTTTAACCGCCCAGCAGTTGCAGGTGGCACGCCGCAACCAGGGCGAAGGGAAGCGATTGGACCAAGCGGCCGTGGGTCTGGGCTTGGTTTCGGAGGAGGAGGCCCTCCGCGCGCTTGGGGAAGAGCTGGGCATTCCCTACGTCGATCTGCACGACGTGAAAATCGATCCGGCCTTGCTGAACAGCTTCCCCCTCAAGTTCGTCTATCGCGAGAACCTCTTTCCCATCCGCCAAGAGAACGGCCGATTGATCGTCGCCACCAGCGATCCCTTCAACCTCTATCCGCTGGACGAGCTTTCCACCGCCATCGGCAAGACCGTGACGCCGGTCTTGGCCAGTCAGGCGGAGATCAGCAAGCTCATCAAGACGCACTTGGGCGTGGGCGGCGAGACCATCGACGAACTGATCGCCCAGAGCGATGACGATGACTCGGTGGAATTGATCGACGGCATCGAGGCCGACGGCTCCGAGCTTTCGCAATTGGCCCAAGAGCCGTCCGTCGTGCGTCTAGTCAACGAGATCTTGCTGGAGGCCATCGACCTGCGGGCGAGCGACGTGCATATCGAGTCGCAGCCGTCCGGCCTGAAGATCCGCTACCGCATCGACGGCGTGCTGCACGCCCAGCCCGTCCCCCCGGAAATCAACCGCTTCCAGGCGGCGATCATCAGCCGTCTGAAGATCATGGCGCGCCTGAACATCGCGGAACGGCGATTGCCGCAGGACGGCCGCATCCAGCTTCGCGTGGCCGGGCGGGAGGTGGACGTCCGCGTCTCCGTCATCCCCATGATCCACGGCGAGGGCATCGTCCTCCGTTTGCTCGATAAGGGAGCGATGGAGTTCAACCTCCGCAAGCTCGGCATGGAGGACGACATCTATGCCGTCTTCCAAGACCTGATCAAGCTCCCGCACGGGATCCTCTTGGTGACGGGGCCGACGGGGTCCGGTAAAACGACCACCCTGTACAGCGCCCTGCTCGAAATTCGCGACGAGCAGACGAAGATCATCACCACCGAAGACCCGGTGGAATACCAATTGGAAGGCATCAACCAGATTCAGGTCCATCCCAAGATCGGGTTGACGTTCGCCGCTTCGCTGCGGAGCATCCTGCGCCACGACCCGGACGTCATCCTGGTGGGCGAAATCCGCGATCTGGAGACGGCGGAAAACGCCATCCAGGCCTCGTTGACCGGTCACTTGGTGTTCAGCACGCTGCACACCAACGACGCGGCGGGGGCCTACACGCGTTTGATCGACATGGGTCTGGAGCCGTTTCTGGTCTCCAGCACGGTGGAGGCCGTCATGGCCCAACGGCTGGTGCGGACCTTGTGCCCCGAGTGCAAGGAGCCGTACGAGCCGGATCCCGCCGAACTGCCTCGCGATTTCCCCCGGGACCGGTTGGAAAAGGGGGTGACGTTGTACCGGGCGAAGGGCTGCCGGGCATGCCGGCAGGTGGGGTATCGCGGCCGGGTGGGGATCTTCGAACTTCTCGTAACCACCGAGCGCATCCGCCAGTTGTCGCACGATCGGGCCAGCAGTTGGGCCATCCGCCAGGCCGCCGTGGCCGAAGGCATGATCACGCTGCGGCAGGACGCATGGCGGAAAGTCTTCGCCGGCCGAACTACAATCGAGGAAATCGAGCGTGTGACCCGGGCCGAGGAACACTGACGCCCCGCGCATGCGTTCGCCGGACGTAGACCGGAGGGGTTCCTGCCGCGCGAACGCCGCATGACCGCCGCCCGGCGCCATCCGCGGCCGCCCGCCGGCCGGCCCGTTACGCCACGCCCCGAGGAATAGCATCAGCTCATGCCGGAGTTCAGTTACGTCGCCGTCGATGCCAGCGGAAAAAAGATCACCGGCACGGTTGCGGCCGCGACGCAACGCGAGGCGGTGGCGGCCGTCTCCGCGCGCGACCTGTTCCCCTTGGAGGTCCGCGGCGAAGCGACGGATGCGGCGGCCCTGCGGCGGCGGCGCGTGCCCGCCCAACTGATGGCCGTGACCTACGGCCAATTGGCCGACCTCTTGCGGAGCGGCGTGCCGCTCCTCCGCGCGATCCAGGTGATTCGCGGTCAGGTTTCGCACCCGGCGCTGAAGGAGGTCTTGGGCGAGGTGGCGCGGCGGGTGGAGGACGGGGCGTCCCTGGCCGATGCCGTCGCCCGATTCCCCGGCTGCTTCGGCGAGATGGCCGTCAGCATGATCCGCGCCGGCGGCGAGGGCGGCTTTCTGGAGGATGCCCTGGTCCGCGTGGCCGCCTTCACCGATGCCAGCGAAGATCTGCGGAAACGGGTGATGGGCGCCATGGCCTATCCCGTGCTGCTGTTTCTGATCGGCACGGTGGTGGTCAGCGGATTGCTGGTCTTTCTCGTCCCGCGATTCCAAACGCTGTTCGAGAGCCTGCGGCAACGCAATGAACTGCCCGCCCTCACCGAGGGATTGCTGGCCGCCAGCGATTTCCTCCAAAACTGGGGACTGTGGATCCTGCTCTTGATCGGACTGACCGTTTGGGCGGTCCGCGGATGGCTCAAGACCGAAACCGGCCGGCGGATATGGGATCGGTATATTCTCCGCGTGCCGGTGGCGGGCAACATCTTCCTCAGCTTCGCCGTGGCGCGGTTTTGCCGCATCTTGGGCACCCTCCTGCAAAACGGCGTGCCGATCCTGCGGTCCTTGGAGATCGCGGGCCAGGCCACCGGCAATCGCGTCCTCAGCGACGCGGTGCAAAAGGCGACGGAGAACATTTCGGCCGGGCAGTCCTTGGCCGCTCCCCTGGCCGCCTGCAAGCTCTTTCCGCCCATGGTCATCGAGATGATCTCCGTGGCGGAGGAAGCGAATACCTTGGAAACCGTACTGGTTCAAATCGCCGACGCCCTGGAACGGCGAACGTGGCGGCAATTGGAATTGGGCGTGCGACTGCTGGAGCCGATCATGCTGTTGATCATCGCCGGAATCGTTCTGGTGGTGGTCATCGCCCTGCTGCTGCCCGTCCTCAAGATGAGCACCACGATTTGAGCGCCGAATCCGGATCGCCTCGCCGTCGCAGCAGGAGGTCCTCGCCGCCGCTCCCGCATGGGAAATCGCCGGGGCGACGCAAATCGGGACAATTTCCCGCGATTGGGGTTTACACTAAGGGAGGACGAGGTTTTGCGGGACCGGCGCGCGGCATTTGCGACAGGTCCGGCGCACGGCCCACGATCGCACGGTCGCGCCGCCGCGGAAACCTCGGAGGGAATGGCATCGCTAGCAAGGGAGAGAGGAGTTCCTTTCATGGGTAACGCTGAAACGAACAGGTCGAACCGTCGCCGCTCACGTCGCGGCGTGACCTTGATCGAAGTGTTGTTGGTGCTGGTGATCCTGCTGATCATCGCGTCCATGGCGGTGATGGCCTACGGCCCGATCCAACGGCGCGCGTACATCAACGCCGCGCGTGCCCAAATCAAGGCTTTCAAGGCCCCGATCCAGCGGTATTACCTCGACACCAACCAGTATCCGGCGTCGCTGGACGCCCTGATCCAATCGCCGGCCGACCTGCCCGATCCCAGCAAGTGGGACGGCCCGTACTTGGACAGCCAATTCGTGCCCCTCGACCCTTGGGGGAATGAATACCAATACATGTACCCGGGTCAAAACGATCCCGAAGGCTTCCCCGATATCTGGTCTTTCGGTCCCGACGGCGTGGACGGCACGGAGGATGACGTGACCAGTTGGGCCGGCTAGGCTCGCGGGAGCGGTTTGCGATCTCGGCCTTTCCTTGCCTCCTTCCCGCTCGATGCGGCGATTCCCATGCGTCGGCCGATACCGAACCAGCGATTGCGGCGAAAGAGCCGGCTCCGCCGCCGGGCGCTGACGCTATTGGAAATCATCCTGGTGTTGACGCTGATGTGCGTGCTGGGCAGCATGGCCTACATCACGGTGATGCGGCCGATGGCCTCGCAGCGGTTGGAAACGGCCGCCGATCAGCTTCGGGCGGAGTGGTTGCGGGCCCGCAATCGGGCCATGTCCCGCGGCGTAACCTACGCCTTCCGTTGCTCGCAAGAGAGCGGCGTCTACACCGTGGAGCCGTACAACGACGCTTCCCAAGATGCCACCTTGACGGCGAGCTTCGGCGGGACGAGCGGCGCCGGCAACACCGCGAGCGTCATCCGAGGCGAACTGCCGGATAAGATCGTGGTCCACGACGGCAACGTCTTGGCCGATGAGTTATCCTCCGCCGATTTCGCCGAGAGCGGTCTCGCCGCCGACGGCTTCGGGACGCAAGGGAGTTGGACGATCCTCTTCTTCCCGGACGGGACGGCCACCTCGGCGGTCGTCACGCTGCGCAACGAATACGGCCGGGCGATCGACGTCTCGCTCCGCGGGTTGACCGGGGCCGTCTTGGTCGGCGATGCCTATCCCACGGGGGTGGTGACGACGGGCACCGGGGCCGACTTTCCCTCTTCTTCCGCCGGAGGTCCGCCATGAGGTCGCGCCGAGTTATCGCCGGTCACCGCGGCCGGCATACGTCCGCCGGATTCACGCTGTTGGAAGTCATTTTGGCGATGGCCATTTTGCTGCTATCGCTGGCCGCCGTTTCGCAATTGGTCCTGACCGCCCACTCCAATGCCCGGTCGGCCCGCGACCGCGGCACCGCCCAAATGCTGTGCGACGGCCTGATGGCCGAATTGATCGCCGGCTCGCTCCCCCTGGAATCGACGAGCGAAACCCCGCTCGAGGATGTGGTGGACGGCGTGGAACCGGACTGGTTGTATGCCGTGGACGTTTCGGCGACGGACCTGGACGGCTTGCTGCGGGTGGAGGTCCTGGTGCGGCAAGACGCCGCGCAAATCGCTCGGCCCGCGGAAGCTCGGCTGGTGCAGTGGTTGATCGATCCGGAATACCCCTTCGTTCAACCCGGCGAGAGCGCATCATCCGGCGGTTCGTCGTCATCGTCGCCTTCCGGCGGATCGTCCGGCGAAGAGGGGACGGGAGGTACGCAACCGTGAACCGCCGAGTGGGAATCCGCATCGCTTCGCCTCATCGCGCCCCGGCGGCTCGCAAAGCCTCGCCGGGACGGCCGCGTCGCGCCCGGGGGTTCACGCTCCTGGAAGTGATCTTGTCGCTGGCGTTAGTGACTTTGGTGCTGGCGGCGATGGGAGCGGCGACGGTCTTCCACTATCGGGCGGTGGAATCCGCCAAGTCCCGGCTGGCCGAGGCGCAGCTCGCCCGGGCCGTGCTGGAACGTATGGCGCAGGATATCCGCGGGGCGGTCCCTTACGATCCCGTCAATTTCGCCCAATTGATCCCCGGCTTGGTGACGCGGACCAGCCAAAGCGATCTGGCGGATGCGGCCTCGGCGGCGGGGTTGGACGCCTCGATGCTCTTTTCCGACGGCGGCGATTCGCTCTCCGATATGGGGCAGGATGCCGCCTCCGGTTCGCTACCGCAAAGCGTGCCCGGCCTGTACGGAGAAATTGATTGGATCCAGGTGGACGTCAGCCGCCTGCCGCGACCCGATCAGTTGCAGTCGGAGATCTTCCTCTCCGCCGATGGGATGCTGATCGATCGCGTCAGCGACGTCAAAACCGTAACCTACTTCATCCTCGATCCGGCGGAGGCTTCCGGTTACACGATTGCGAGCACGCCGGGCGTCACCGCTTTTGAGCAGCAAGGCGGACTGGTCCGCCGGGAGTTGGATCGGGCGGTCACGGCCTATCTCGCCGAGACCGGGGAATTGGATCAGATCGACAATACGCTTCAGCCCATCGCTCCGGAGGTCGAGGCGGTGGAGTTCGCGTACTTCGACGGTTCGAGTTGGACGGACTCTTGGGATTCGGACCTTCAGGGTACGCTGCCGACGGCGGTTGAAATCCGCTTGTACCTCCGCCCCGCCGAATCTCGGCGTAACACTGCCGTCTGGACGGGTACGAGCGCTGCCGGGTCGTCCACCGACACGGGGGATCTGCGGATGTATCGCACGGTCGTGTATTTGCCGGCGGCGCATGTGACCGGCCAATTGGGGGCGACGGGCGGCGCCGGCAGTACCGGCGAGTCCCAGGGCGGAATGGGCGGAGAGGAAGAAGAGGAACCCGAGCAGGATGAGGTGATCGACGACTCGCCCCAGGGCGGCGGCGGTCCTGGTCGCGGCGGCAGGCCGGGCGAAGGGTCGGACGGCGGCGGTTCGGGTCGCGGCAGACCCGGCCAAGGGTCGGACGGCGGCCCGGGCGGTGATCGCGGGGATCGTCCCTCGGGCGGCGACGGCGGTCGCGGCGGATTCGGCGGGCAGCCCGGCGGCGGGCCCGGCCAAGGCGGACCGCCCCCCGCTCTTCCCGGCGGAGGGTTCGGGGGAGGCGGTTTCGGCGGTCCACCGCCCGGCGGAGGAGGAGGCGGCGGCAATGAGCGATGACCTCAGGCCCCGAGCGCAGGCGGTCGCCCATCGGCATGTGTCCCGCGCCGGTTCCCCGCCCGCGCGCGGCGGCATGATCCTTTTGGTCGTCCTGGTCACCGTGGCCTTGTTGGCGTTGGGAGCCTTGACGTTCGCCGAACTGATGCTGGCGGAGCGGGAGGGGACGGAAATCTATGGTCGGCTGTCCCAAGTCCGCGCCGCGGCCGCCTCCGGCGCGGAGGTCGCCCGGCTGCTCGTCTCCCTGGACGAAGATGAGATGATCGCAAGCGGCGGCTGGTTCGACAACCCCGGCTGGTTCGCCGGCGTGCCCGTCCTCGAAGAGATCGATCCCCGCAATACCGCTTATTTTTCGGTGATTGCGCCGGCCGACGACGGTTACGCCGGCAGCTCGGGCGTGCGATACGGCTTGGAAAACGAATCCGGCAAGTTGAATCTGAACAGCCTGCTGTTGGCCGACCAATATGTCGAAAACGGCGGCCGGCAGCTATTGATGGGCCTGCCCGGCATGACCGAGGACGTGGCCGACGCCATCATGGACTGGATCGACGCCGACGACGAACCGCGGGAATTCGGGGCGGAAGTGGATTACTATGCCTCGCTCAGTCCGGCCTATGCCCCGAAGAACGGACCGCTGGAAACGGTCGAGGAACTGCTCCTGGTCCGCGGCGTGACGCCCGATCTGCTCTTCGGCGCCGACCGCAATCGCAACGGCCTCGTCGATCCGGGGGAGACGGTGCCGGATTCGCTCTCGGCGCTGGGAGTGAGCGACGCCACGGCCTATCGCGGTTGGGCCGCCTATTTGACCTTGTACAGCATGGAGCTGAACGTCCGCCCGGACGGCTCCGCCAAAATCGATATCAACCAGGACGATCTGGAAGCCCTGTACGACGAGTTGGAGGCCGATTTCGGACCGGAGGTGGCGACGTTCATCGTGGGGTACCGGCAGAACGGCCCCTACGACGGCACGGAAGAATCGCAACCGCTGGGAGAGGGGGCGTTGCCTGATTTCTCCCGGCCGTCCCGCGCCACCTTCAGCACCGTGTTGGACTTGATCGACGCCCGCGTCCGCATGCAACTCGACGGCGTGGAAGAACCGGTGGTCCTCGGCCCGATTTGGTCCACGTCGGAGCCGGGGCTGCTGCGGGTGGCGCTGCCGCTGATCATGGCCAATCTGACCGCGACCTCCAGCAAGGTGATTCCCGGCCGGATCAACATCAATTTGGCGCCGCCTTCCATTCTGTACGGGATCCCGGGGCTCGATCCGTCCGCCGCGGACGCGATCATCGACTTTCGCCCCGGCGATCCCATCAACCTGGACGACGATCAGTATCGCTACGAAACCTGGCTGTTGGCCGACGGCGTGGTAACGCTGGAGGAGATGAAGGCCCTGATGCCGTTCGTCACCTGCGGGGGCAGCGTGTTCAAGGCGCAGGTGGTGGGGTATTTAGGGGATGGAATTCCGGCCGTGCGCCACGAAGTGACGATTGACGCTACCGTCCGCCCGGCCCGCGTATTATTCTGGAGAGATATGAGCCAGTTGGGCCGCGGTTTCGACGCCGACGTCTTGACCGGGGCGGCGACGTCCGCGCTCGGCTTGCCCGGCTTTTGAGAGGCGTTCGACGCCGAAGGAGAACGAGAGTCATGCCGCAGTGGCTGGCCGTGGAATGGGATGACGAGGAATTGCGGGCGGTGGTCGCCCGCGCCGGCCGGCGCGGCCTCGCGTTGGAGGACGCCTTTACCGTGCCGTTGCGGGAGGCGATTCCGGCGACGGCGGAGGACGGCTCGCGGCAGCGCCCCCCCGCGGAGGAGATCGGCGGCAAGTTGGCGGCGGCCCTCGCGGCCCGCGGCGTCTCGCGTCCCCGCACGTTCGTCGCCCTGAGCCGGTCGCGGATCGAGTTGCGGCAACTGTCCCTGCCGCCCGTCGCCGACGACGAACTCCCCGATCTCGTGCGTTTCCAGGCCATTCGTGAATTTCCACATATCGACGAGGAATGGCGGATCGACTATATCCCGCTGGAAACGGCGGCCGATCAGACCCGCGCGGTATTGGCGGCGGCGCTCCCGCCCGCCGGCAGCGCCGAAATCGCAGCCGTTTGCGGCGCAGCGGAGCTGAGCGTCGCGCGGCAGGTTTTGCGGCCTTGCGCGGCGGCCTCATTGGCCCTCCGCCGCGTACCCGGCGAGCCCGACGAGATTCGCCTGATCGTGAATCTGGTCGGCGAGGAGGTCGATCTGGTCATTGTGGTGCGGGACGCGCTGGTATTCGTGCGGACCGCCCGCGTAGCCGGCGACCCCTTGCGCGACCCGGACGCGGCCGAGCTTTTCGTGGGCGAAATCCGCCGCACGATGGTCGCCGCTCAAAATCAGTTGGGCGGGGGGCGGGCCAACCGCATCGTACTGTGCGGAGCGGACGCCGCCCACGAGACCTTGGGCGCCATGCTCGGCGAACGGCTCTCCCTCCCCTCCGCCTGCTTCGATCCCTTCGCCGAATTCACGCTCCGCGGCGAATTGGCCGCCCATCGCCCGGACGACACGGGCCGCTTCGCCGCCTTGGTGGGCGTGCTGGCGGACGAGGCCGAAAAGCGACCGCCGGCCGTCGATTTCCTGCATCCCAAACGCCGCCCCCAGCCCCCCTCGCGAAAGAACCAGTACCTGCTGGCCGGGGCCGCGGGCTTGCTACTGGTGCTGTGGGGCCTGATCTTCGCCTGGTTGACCCTCCGCGGCATCGACGAAAAAATCCAAGCCCTCCAAATCAAACGCCAAGAACTGGACCGCAAACTCAAGGAGGCGGAAAAAACTCGCAAGCTGGTCGACGCCCTGAACGCCTGGCGGGCGAGCGACGTCATGTGGCTCGATGAATTGAAGCGGCTCAACGAAAAGGTCCCCTCCGCCAAGGAAGTCATGCTCAACAAGCTGACGCTGGCGGCGGGCGAGCGGGGCGGACAAATCACCTTGGAGGGATTCGCCGCGAACGCCGAAGCCGTGCAGACGCTCGAGCAATCGCTGGAGGATCAAAACCATCAACTGCTCAGCAAGGGCAAGGCGGAGGACGCCTCGCAGCCGCCGTACACCCTGCGCTTCGGGTCGGTGGTGGTCATTCGTCCGCCCGAAGCACCGAGCGGAACCGCGCGGGCGGCCGCCGCCCGACGGACCGCCTCGCCGGCCGCGCGGGGAACCGCCGGAGGGAGGCAGCCATGACCATCGGCCGACGCGAAATCACCCTCCTCGCGGTGCTGGGCCTGTTCGGGGTCTTGCTCATCGGAACGGCCGTCTATTCCGCGGTCGTCTCGCCGTACCTCGCCAAGCAACGGAACTATCAGCAACTGGCGGCCCAGGTGGCGCAAAAGGAGCGGCAATGGAATGACCTGAAAAAGGCCGAGGAAACGCTCCGCGTCGCCCGCGAACAATCGCTGCCCGCCGATCCCGCCGTGGCCCGACGGCTCTACGAAAACTGGCTGCTGCAATCCGCCCAGGCCGCCGGTTTCGACGGCGTCAAGATCGAAAGCGGTGAAGTCCGCCGCGAGAGGGACCTGTTCTATCGCTTTCCCGTCGTGGTCCGCGGACAAGCGACCCTGGAGAAACTGACCGCCTTTCTGCACGCTTTCTATGCGCGGAACTATTTGCACCGCATTCAGCAAATATCCATCACACCGGGCAAGGACGGGAAGTCGATGGATTTGATGCTGTCGGTGGATGCCGTGGTTCTGGAAGACGCGGCGAGCAAGGATGCGTTGCCGGAAGGAGAACCGGCACGGCGCGCATTGCCGCCGCTGAAGGATTACGTGAGCGTAATCGCGGGCCGGAATCTGTTCGCCGTGTATCAGCCGCCCCCGCCGCCGCGACCGCCCCGGCCGCCGGAACCGCCCCGGCCGTCACCGCCGCCCCCGCCCCCGGCCCTGGACCCCAGCCGCTTCGCCTACGTCAACGCCATTGTGGAAGTCAACGGCAAGCGCGAAGTGTGGCTCTACTCCCGCACGGAGGGCAAGACGCTGCGGCTCAACGAGAACGATCCCTTCGCCATCGGGGTCGTCAAAGGCCGCGTCGTGCGGATCGGCGTCCGCGACGTGGAGATCGAGGTGGACGGCGAACCGCGGAAGCTGTCTTTGGGTGATTGCCTGTACTCCGAGAGCCGGCAACCGGACAAGGAAACGTGACGCGCCGTCCGTCCGGGGCGGACCGCCCGGGGCGTGGGCATCGCAGTTAGGTCCGTCGGGACGCACCGGCGCTGCCGGCTTCCTCGGCTTCGTAGTCGGCCGGCCGGGGTCGCAGCGGAGCGAGGTCCCCCGTCGCGCGTTTTCGCTCCCGCCGCCGGGTTACGCCGGCGGCTTCCAAGTCGGCGCAATCAATAACGTCGCGCCGTGTTTTCACTCGGCGGCTTGCGCCGCCGAACCGGCATCGTTATATTGGTCATGCGGAACGCCGGCGCCGAAAGTTCCATCGCTGGGAGGACTTGCTCATGTGGGAATCGCGTCTTCGCCCGACTCGCCTTTCGCGGCGCAACCTGTTGCAGGCCTCGGCGGCGGCCGCCTTGCTTCCGGCCGCGCGCTTCCTACCGGCCGAGGAGGCCGCGGAGGTCCCCCTGCGAGCCGTCACCCGGGGACCGCGCTTCCACTGGTTCGCCTATTACGACAAACTGCAATTCGACGCCGAAAACCGTCGCGTCTTGGGCATGGAGGTCGATTTCGAGCACCGTTCGCCGCGGCCCGAGGACCGCGTCCGGCTGGGCATGGCGGACCTGCAAGACGGCGACCGCTGGATCGAGTTGGGAGAAAGTACGGCCTGGTGCTGGCAGCAAGGCTGCATGCTCCAGTGGCGGCCCGGCCACGATCGGCAAGTCCTTTGGAACGACCGAGCCGGCGACCGCTACGTCTGCCGTATCCACGACTTGGCGACCGGGCAAACCCGCACCGTCGCGGCCCCGATCTATGCCGTTGCGCCGGACGGCCGCTGGGCGGTCAACGCCGATTTCCGCCGCATCAACGATTTGCGGCCGGGCTACGGCTACGCCGGTCTCCCCGATCCTTACGCCGACGAACGGGCGCCCAAGGACTCGGGGATCGAGCACGTGGATTTGGAGACCGGCGCCGCGACGCGGATCGTGTCCATCGCCGATGCCGCCGCCATCCCCTTCGATCACGGCGATTTCGGCGAGGGCAAACACTGGTTCAACCATCTTCTGGTCAATCCCGACGGCACCCGGCTGGTCTTCCTGCACCGCTGGAAGATCGACGCCGACCGTTGGCTTACCCGCATGTTATCGGTTCGGCCGGACGGCGGCGATCTCCGCGTGCTGATCGGATCCGGGTACGTATCGCACTTCATCTGGCGCGATCCCGATCACATCCTGGCCTACGCCAAGCCGGCCCCCGACGCCGCTTGGGGTTTCTTCCTCTTCGAAGATCGGCCGGGCGGCACCGTCGAGCAGATCGGAGCGGGGGTGATGGGACCGGGCGACGGCCATTGCACCTACCTGCCCGGAAATCAGTGGATCCTCTGCGACACCTACCCGGACCGGGATCGCATGCAGCACCTCTATCTCTTCCGCTTGGCGGACGGCAAGCGCGTCCCCCTGGGCAAATTCCACCTGCCGCCGGAATACAAGGGCGAATGGCGCTGCGACTTGCATCCCCGTTTCAGCCGCGACGGCCGATTCGTCACGATCGACTCCGCGCACGAGGGCGGCCGGCAAATCTACTTGCTGGACATCTCGCGGATCGTGGAGAGCCCTGCGGCGTAAAAGCCCGAGACGGGCCGGGGCGTCCGGGCCGATCCGAGGAGGGAAGAACCCAGGCTCTACCGACGAGCCGCCGAAGGGAACGCCCGCTCGCACGCACCGGTCTTCCGACGGCGAGCTTAGACGTGATTTGAGGGAGTCGGGTCGGAGAAGAAAGGGGCGTCGTCGTTGTCGGGCGAGCCGCCCGCGGTTTCACCTTCGTTGAGCGGAATCGTCACCCGAACCGTCGTTCCTCGTCCGGAAGCCGAGACGATTTGGGCGGATCCGCCCAGCATTCGGGCACGGTCGCGGATGGCGGCCAGGCCGAAATGCCCCGCCGGGGCATCCGCCGGATCGAAGCCCCGCCCCCAATCCCGCACCACGATGCGCAGTTGCCCCCCCTCGCGCGCGATGCGGACCTCCAGCTCTTGCGTGCCGCTGTGGCGGACGGCGTTATGCACCGCCTCTTGCACGATCCGATAGATATTGTTCTCCACGGGCGGGGCCAGGCGCAACGACTCCTCGTCGGATACCACGCGGATGACGATGCCGCTTTGCTCGCCCAAGTCGCGGCAGAAGTCCCGCAGAGCGGCGACCAGCGAGCCGCGATCCAATCCCGCCGGCCGCAAACCGTCGATCATCCGCCGGGCTTCGGCGATGGCCTGGCGGAGCAGGAGGACCGCTCGGTCCAAAACGGCGGCGGCCTCCTCGGGACGCTCGCGCCGAACGTGCTCGAACGACTGCAAGTGCATGAGGGCGGCCGACGCCTGTTGCACGAATCCGTCGTGAATCTCGTAGGCCAGAATCTCGCTCAGGTGATCGGTGCGGTGCACCCACTCGTGCAACAGCCGGTGCTCCTGCTCCTCCCATTCCTGCCGGTCCTGCGCCCAGGCGGATTTGACGTGCTCGAATTCCTGTTGAATCTTGCGCCACTCCGTGACGTCCGAAATGTATCCCTGGAGGCAAAGCAGCTCGCCGTCGCGGCCGAAGATCCCCTGCCCTTGCTCCCAGACCCATTTGACGGCTCCGTCCGCCGTGCGAATGCGATAAACCACGCGATAAGTACGCCGCTGGGCCACGGCCTCTTGGATGGTGTTGTAAACCATCTCCCGATCCTCCGGTTCGATCAGCTCGGCGTAAGCGATGCGGCGATTGCCGAGCAGATCCTCGGGAGCGTAACCCGTCAGCGAACGGCAGCCCTCGCTGATGAACTCCATGGTCCACTGGGGATCGTTGCGACAGCGATAGACCAACCCCGGCAACCCTTCCAGGACGCTGTTCAGCCGCTGGGCTTCCAAGGCCAAGAAGGCGCTATAACGATGCGCCGCCGTCAGGTTGGGGCGAATTCCCAACACTCCGAACAAGGCAAGCACGGAGATGGCCAGTGCGACCGCCTCCGCCACGGGAACGGGTTGCACGCCGGCAACCCACCATTCTCCCAATACCAGCCCGCGGCGAATCCCCATCAACAGCATGACGGTGGCGATCGAGAGCCAGCCCCAGCCCACGCGGGACTCCCGCGCCAGTTGAAAAGCCAAAGCGGCGGCCATCGCCTGAAAGACGATCGACAGCACAAGAACGATGGTGATCAACGAAGCTTCCACGGGAGCGAATGATTCCTTTTGGCCCGCTTTCCGAATGGGCCGGTCTTTGCCGGGCCGCCGAAGTTCTCCGACAGCGGAGTGCCGCGGATTCTTGCCCCCTCCATTTCACGCTTCGCCCGTGCGCTACGGATTCACGTCCCCGCCGGACGAGCCGATGCGCTGCCATTCGCGAAGACGCCGACGCCGTATTACGCCCTGAGAAAGCCCGATTCACACGTTTCGGTTAAAACGGCGACGTCGAACGCCCCTTTTGAAATTATTGCTTCTAATTTGGGAATAAAGAACCGCCAGCTTAGGGGGATTCTTCCGGTTTTTTCCGTGTATCCCACATTTTGACCCCGCCCTGGCCGACCGGCTTGCCGCGCGGTGGGATGTCGTGCGGTACCGCTCGACACCGTCACGCCTCGGACGGTTGCCGAACAAGGCATCCCTTGAAAAGTCTAGGTTATTTCGGCCGCCGCGGCCCCGCGCCGATCCGCCGGCGACACCGCCGCTCCCCGGCCGCCGGTACGCAACCCACCTTGCGTTACGACCCCTTTCGGGCTATATGATGCAAGGTGGTCGATCAGCCGGAGTCGCTGCGTCGCTGGGCGGCGGTCCGGAGGGCCGGGAGTTCCTTGCCGTGAAGGGGATCATGCCATCCGTCCCAACGAATTCGCGTTTCAACGTTGCATAGCACCCGACTGCGGGGCCGCCTTCGGCACCGAGGAGGTTCACGTAGCTTGCCCTCGTTGCGGAGCGCTGCTGGAAGTCGCCTACGACTGGAATCGGCTTGCGCCGCCGCGGAGCCTTCGCGATTTCGAAGCCCATTGGTCACGGCGGAGCGACCCCCACTCCTTCAGCGGCGTGTGGCGTTTTCACGCCTTGCTCCCCTTCGCCGCCCGCGAGGAGTGCGTCACCATCGGCGAGGGCCAGACCCTCTTGCAACGTTCGGATCAGGTTGCCCGATACGTGGGCATGAATCCCGGGCGGCTCTTCCTGCAATACGAGGGGATGAACCCGTCGGGGAGCTTCAAGGACAACGGCATGTCGGCCGCCTTCACGCATGCCCGGCTGACCGGCGCCAAGAAGGCGGCCTGCGCCTCCACCGGCAACACCAGTGCCTCGCTGGCGCTGTATTGTGCGGTCACGCGGCTGATGCGGGCGGTGATCTTCGTCGGTTCCGGCAAGATCGCCTACGGCAAGCTGTCGCAGGCTTTGGACTACGGGGCCTTGACCGTTCAAATCGCGGGCGACTTCGACGACGCCATGCGGCGCGTGAAAGAGGTCAGCCAAGCGCTGGGCATCTACCTGGTCAATAGCGTCAACCCCTTTCGCCTGGAAGGCCAAAAGACGATCATGTTCCGCGTCTTGGAGGCCTTGAACTGGGAGGTGCCCGACTGGATCATCGTCCCGGGCGGAAACTTGGGCAACTCCAGCGCGTTCGGCAAGGCGTTTCGCGAACTCTTGGAGTTGGGCCTGATTCCCCGCGCGCCGCGGCTGGCCGTGATCAATGCGGCCGGCGCCGATACGCTCTACAATCTGTTCGAGCATCAGGGACTTCGCTGGAACGGCGGGCGGCCCGACCCCGATCTGATCCGAAAATACTACGAAGACATGGATCGCGAACAGCGCCGGGCCGAAACCATCGCCAGCGCCATCGAAATCAACCGGCCCGTCAACCTCGCGAAATGCCTGCAAGCCTTGGACACCTGCCGCGGCGTCGTCCGCGAGGTCACCGATCAGGAGATCTTGGACGCCAAGGCCCAAGTCGGGTCCGGCGGGCTGGGGTGCGAGCCCGCCAGCGCGGCGAGCGTGGCCGGGCTGAAACGGTTGGTGGCCGAGGGTGTGGTGGGACCGGACGAACGCGCCGTCTGCATCTTGACCGGCCATCAGCTCAAGGATCCCACCGCCACCGTCGCCTATCACACCACGGACCAAGACATGTTCGACCGCGTGCTGGGCAGCCGGGGCGTGCGGCGGGCAACCTTCGCCAACCGCGCTGTGACCGTGGCCAACGATCTGAACGAAATCATCCGGGCGATCGAATTGTACGGTTGAGGCCGACCGACGCGCGAGCGCGAGCCGCCATCGAGCTTCCGCGCCGGCAAGCGATCCGGTTTTCAAACAGGGCTTCCACCGCCGGCTTGCAACGGCAGCTCAGGGAAGTCATACATACCCGAACGTGACGACCGACGCGGAATCGCGAGCTTCGGATGCCGGGCCGACGTGGAAGATCGGCGTGGCATAATCGTGGAATACCAGCTTGGCAGGAATCGCAAGGGTGGGATCATGGGAAAACTACGTCTTGCCGTGATTGGGGCCGCCGGTCGCATGGGCCGGCGGATCGTCGCCTTGGCCACGGAGGATGCGGAGCTGATGGTGACGGCCGCCCTGGACGCGGCCGATCATCCGCAGATGGGGCAAGATGCGGGCGTGGCGGCGGGTGTGGGGCCGCTGGGAGTCTTGCTCCGTCCCGACCTCAGCGCCCCCGCCGACGTGGCCGTCGATTTCTCCTCCCCTCATGCCACCGACCACGTGCTGGCCTTGTGCCGCGAACATCGCCTGCCGTTGGTGTTCGCCACGACGGGCATTTCCGCCGAGCAGCAGCAGCGATTGGAAGCCCTGTCACGGGAGATTCCCATCGTGCAGGCCCCCAATATGAGCCTGGCGGTCAACTTGGCCATGAAACTGGCCCAAACGGCGGCCGCCGCATTGAAGGCCTTCGACGCCGACGTGGAGATCCTCGAGCGGCACCATCGATTCAAAGAGGATGCGCCCAGCGGTACCGCCCTGGAGTTCGGCCGCGTCATCAGCCGCGAAATGGGGCAGACCGTGCATCGGCACGGGCGGGAGGGTCGTCCCGGCAAACGGCCCCGCAACGAAATCGGCTACCACGCGGTCCGCGTCGGCGATAATCCCGGCGAGCACGATATCGTCTTCGGCCTGCTGGGCGAGACGGTGGAGATCATCGTTCGGGCGACCAACCGCGACGCCTACGCCAAAGGGGCCTTGGCGGCGGCCAAGTTCGTCGCGCGGCAACCGCCCGGACTCTATTCCATGCGAGACGTCTTGAAACTCTAGGCGCGGTAATCGCCGCAAGCGCGGGGCGCCGGCCGGCTGCGGTCGGCAGGCGGTCAGCGGTGCGCCGGCAATGCTGCGGGGCCGTTGACCGTTCGACCGTCACGGTGAGGCCGGGTCCGCACCCCGTCTTTGGTACACGATTACCGCGGCGGCCGGGGCCTGCTCCAAGGTTACCGTCCATCCTTGCTCCATCAACGCTTGACCCGTCGCCGTGAAGCGCCGATCGGAGTCCCAATGCGTCAAGGTGTAGGTTGCCGCCGGGTCCAGTTCCCGTAATCGGAACGTGGGCGAATCGGGCGCGGCCGCGTCGCGGCGGAAGGCTTGGATCAAGCCGCGTCCTTCTTCCGGCAGGTTGAACTGCCAGGCGATCCAGACGGTCTTCTCCAAACTGTAGGGCGTCAACGGGTAATAGTCGCCGTAGAAACAGGGCGCTACTTCTCGGAAAGCGCGATAGAGGCGGCGGAGCGCGTCGTAGTCCAAGTCCTTGACGCGAATGTCCACGCCGCAGCCCAAGCTGGGAGCGACGTTGCTCCAAAAGGCGTACGGCTCGACGGGAGTCGCTCCCGCCCCGTAGTACGGTGCGGCGGAGCAGGCGACCGTGCCCGTCCCGTGATAAGGCAGCCAAAAGCTCAATCCGTAGGTCATACCCTGGTGGCCGATCGGCTCGTAGGCGTAGTCGCTCCGCCACAGCGGCACGGCCCGCCGCATGGTCTCCAAATCGTTCCGCCGTCCGCCGCTGGCGCACGCGTCGATGAGCATGTCGGGGCGGCGCCGCCGCAGTTCGTCCCAGTAGGCCAGGTGGCCGGTCACGTAGCGATTCTCCGTGATGCCTTGCCGATCGGGGGCGTCCGCGGCGCGCCAAAACGCCAGCGGCTCGATATTGAAGTCCTCGCGGTAAAGGTCGATACCCTGTTCGGTGAGCAAGCCGTCGATGTGGTCGGTGAGCCATTGCCGGGCCTCGGGATTTCCCAGGTCGAGCAGGCGGGGGCCGTCTTCTCGCGGCGTAACCGCGGAATCGTATAGCACGAACGTCGCCGGATCGGGCTGCTCCCCCGGAGCCGACCAACCGTACGACCACGCGGCCGACGGGTTTGTTTCGGGGTCGAAGTCGCGGGCGGCATCGTGCAGCCGGCCGTCGGGGTCAAGGATTTGCACCTCCAAACCGGTCGAATCGCAAATGTAGCTGCCGTTTCCGTAACCCACGGCAAAGTCCACGGTCGCGCCGGCCTGCAAGGCGAGGGTGCCCTCGTAACGGGCTTCCGGTTCGGCGCCGTCCAGGCGCAGTCCGCCCGCGAAAACGCTGCGGTCCGCCGCGAGCACGTGGACGGAGGTCGTGGTTTGGCGGTCGATGGCCAGAAAACGCGCTTGCACGCGGTAGTCGCCGGCCTTGGGCGCGGTGAAGCGGATGACGCTGAATTCGCCCTTGGGTCCGGGATGGCAAGAGAGGCGGCCCGGCACCCACTCGATGCCCGCCATCCGGTAGGTATTCGAGCCCAGATTGCAGCTCACATTGGGGTCCGGCGTGCTGAACGACTTGCTCCGCCATGCCCGCATCCCCGTGGAGCCGTCCTCCTTCCCCGTCCGCGTCAGCAGCCACTCCGGATGTTGCTGATAGAGCCGAGTGCCGGGCATCACGCGTTCCGGTTCGAACCAGACCAGGATCTTGACGCCGTTGGCGTGCGCGAAATCGCTGATGGGCTTGAATCCGCGGGGAAAGCGGCGGGGGTCCACCTCCCAGGTCCCGACCTGCGGCCAGCCCTGCTCCTGGATGTACCAACCGGCATCCATCCACCAGTAGTCCGGGCGAAGTCCCTCTTCCAAGTAGCGCCGGATGTGCATGATTTGATTGGCTTCGTCGGCGTGGATCATCTCTTCGTAGGCCCGCGAGGACGACGCCACGAACTGGGTGGGCGGGAGGCGTCCGCCCGGCCGCGGCAGGTTGTGCCGGATCATCCACCGCCGCCAGACGTTGTGGGCGCGAAGGCGATCGCCCCGCCAAAATTGGAGCACGATCCGCGGGGTGCGGATTGTTTCGCCGGGCAGGAGCCGCAAGCGGGTGCTCTCTTGGCCGATGCGGAGCCGCAAGCCGCGGTCGGCGTCGCGGATCAACTCCGCGGCCCATTGGCCGGGCCAGCCTATCGCCACGATCCGCCCCCCGTCGTCGAAAGCGAGGTTGAAGTAGGGCCAATCGGCGTCGCTGGGCCGCCCGTTCGTCCCGCTCATCCGCTGTGTCCGCCCCGCCTCGAGGACCGAGGTCAATGGCTCGTAATCGCGCTGAGAGGCCTGCGAGCCGCGGTGATGATGCAGCGTGAATTCGCTCGCGCCCTGCCGCGTCCACGTTTCGTCCAGCGCCAAGATGTTTTCCAGCAGGGGAGCCGCCGCGTCGCCCGCGTTCTCCAGTTCCACCACCCATTCCACCGTGGGAAAATCATGGTAGCGCGTCAGTCTTTGCCGCACGATCAGCCCGCTCGCGGCATCGCGCCAGGTGGTCACGTATTCCGTCCGAAACTCGTCCGGTTGCGAGATCTCCTCGCTCAAGTTCCAGCCGGGCAGGCACTCGGCGGAGGGGCGCCCGTCGTATTGAAAAGAAAAGGACGGTCCCCCGGGTCCGCCGGGGGCGTGCTCTTCGATCCACGCTTGAGCCTGCCGCAATTCCTGGGCGGTGGGCGCAACCTGGGCGATCACACTCGCGACGAAGAAAAGCGTCGTGCCGACGCCGAACATGCACGTCGTGGCTAGGGTTTTCACACGCCGTCCTCCGAAGGTACACGGACTGTCCGCGGTCCGGCGCCGCGGTGCATAGC
Organism: Thermogutta hypogea; assembly: GCF_055386265.1. Classification (NCBI taxonomy): domain Bacteria; kingdom Pseudomonadati; phylum Planctomycetota; class Planctomycetia; order Pirellulales; family Thermoguttaceae; genus Thermogutta; species Thermogutta hypogea. The sequence goes on along the minus strand of NZ_AP042425.1, from coordinate 4,046,218 downwards.
CGACCGCCGGTCGCCCCTCACGCCGATTCCAGGGGCAAGCGAATCGGCCGCTGTTGACGATAGCATTCCAATGCGGCGAAGACGATCTCGTGGGTCACCGCCGCATCCTCCAAATTGCAGTGCGATTCGACGCCGCTCTGCAAGCAGGCCACAAAGTGGTCGATCTCGGCCTGGAAGGGGTGATGCGTCACGTCGCTGGAATCCGGCAGAATGCTGGGAATTTCCACCCAATCGGTTTGGCCGGGAAACTGATGCGACCAGATGCGATTGTCGAAGGCGCTGCCGCGGTCGCCGAAGATGCGGATGGGAAAGCGATAGGGCATGACGCACTCCGCGTTGACGGAGACCTTGCCCAGAACGCCGTTTGTGAATCGCACCACGACGATTTCCAACCCGTCATATTCCATCGGCGGGGCGTTCTCGATCCAGGTATGGGTGATGGGGTTGTATTCGCGGGTCTGCCCCTTGCGACGTCCGCCGCGTACGGCGAAGACTTCCTCGGGCAGGGCCGCCTCGAATTCGCCGGGGGCGGCGAACCACCGCAGGGCGTCCACGGCATGGCACCCGCCCACCAACAGCGCGCTGACTCCTTGGGCGAGCGTCCGCGCGTCGTTCCAGCCGGACCACCAACTGCCGTTGTAGCTGAGATAGTCGGTCTCCACGCAATACGGTTGACCGAACGCGCCGTCCGCCAGCAGCCTTTTGAGCGTGCGAAAGAGGGGGTTCCAGCGGAGCACGAAGCTGACCACGGTTCGCACGCCGGCCTTCCGGACCGCTTCGCGCATGGTTCGCAACTGATGCAGATTGAGCGCGACCGGCTTTTCGATGACCATGTGCTTTCCCGCCGCGGCGGCCGCCACGACATTCTCGCAGTGCACGTGTTGCGGCGTGCAAATCGACACGATCTCGACGCCGGGATGCCGCAGGGCCTTTTCCAAGTCATCGTAGAGGGCCGCGTCGCGCAGTCCGGCCGCCTCCGCCCGTGCTCGCGCGCGATCGAGCGAACGATCACAGATCGCCAAGATTCGGGTAGCGGGATGTCGCTGATAGGCGGCGATGTGCTGACCGGAGACCCAGCCCGCCCCGTGTACCAATACTCCGAATTGCTTGTCCGTCACGGCATCTTTCTCCCATCGTCAAGCGTCTTGCGTCCAAGGCCCGAAATCCCGAGCGGCCGCGAAGAAGGCGTCCAGATTCTCCGGCGGCGTCTCCATGGCCAGCGTGCAACCGGAGCTGAGAACGAACCGCCTCACACCGCTTGCGCGCACCTGCTCCAAGAGCGCCTGGGTGCGACGGTACACTTCGTCCGGGGCGGCCTGGGCGAGCACGCGGACCGGATCCAGGTTGCCCCACAGTGCGACGTCGGGACCGACGATTTCGGCGGCCCGGCGGATCTCGACCGGAAAGTCGATTTCCAGGACGTCGGCGCCCGTCGCCGCCATATCACGGAGGATGGCGGAACCGTCGCCGCAGATATGCAGCGAGACGGGAATCGACGTCCGTTCCCGAATCCGCGCGATCAACCGCTTTTCGAAGGGTTGGGCGATTTCGCGATAGAGTCGCGGGCCGATCAACCCGGCGGGCGAATCTCCCCCGCTCAGCATGTCGGCTCCGGCTTCGGCCAGCGCCGCGGCATACGTTAAGGTGTATTCCAGGCACCGCTCCATCAGGGCTTCCACCAGGTCTCGCTCCTCCAGCACCGCCGTCATCATGCGGTTGATACCCAGCAGTTGGCTCGCCAGCGAAAAGGGATACTGGTCGAAACAAGCCACCAGGAAGACTTCCTCGCCCAGGACCTCGCGGATCATGCGGAGGGCTTGCAGCATGAGCGGCCAACGTCCGCTCCGGGCCGCGTCGGGCGGCGGAATCCGCTCCACGTCCTCCGCCGTGCGAATGAGCGGCGGTCCCACCCCGCCCGCCGGTTGGTTCTCGTCCGGGAATCCGATCGGGACGCCCATCGCCTCGGCATTGACCCAAGTGTCGGCGGAGAGCCATACGGCGTCCGGGCGAAAGCGGCGGTAGTAGGCCGCCACGCAGTCGGCCGGCACCCGGGCGTCCAGCGTGTATTGCCGGACGGACACCCCGCTCAGCCGGGCACAATAGTGGACGGCCAACGGGCCGGTGGGGCATCGCGGCACGCCCTCTCCCGCCAGCGCGGCCTTCACCAATCGGCGCGCGTTCATGTTGCCTTTCCCTCCCTTGCGAGCGATGCTGAGGGCATATCCGCGGGGCAAGGATCGCCCTACCTTGTGCCGGAATTGTAATTCCGAGGTCGAGCCTGTGCAGCAGGGGCGCCGACCCAAGGCAAAGACGCGCGGGGACTTCCAGTCCGGAACCGGAAAGCCCCAGGCATCGGCGGGCGGCACGCGCCGGCGGCTCGGAGGTCGGCGGCCCAACCTCCGCTTGCACATTGAGAACGCCGAACCGGCGAAATATACTGCCTTCCGTTCGAAAAAGGCGCGGCTGCGTGATGACCGCCCTATCCCGCCGATCTCGATTCCGATTGTCATCCGTTGCAAAACAAAGGTCGCCCGTGATGCGATATTTTCTGCCGGCCCTAGTGTTTTCGGCCCTGTTCGGCATCGTCGTGCAGGCGGCTTTTCCAGCGGAGCCGCCTTCCCCGGTTCCCGACACACCGTCGGCCGACATGTCCAAGCCGGTCCAAGTTTTCATTCTGCTGGGCCAATCCAACATGGTCGGGGCGGGTCGGGTCACCGGTGACGGCGAAGGCTCCCTGACGTACGCCGTCCGCGAGAAGGGCAAATACCCCTATCTCATCGACGAGCAGGGGAACTGGGTGGTGCGGCACGACGTTCGCTATGTCCGCGTGATGGGCAGCGGCACCGGACCGATGCGCTTGTTCAACAATGAATGGATGACCGTCGGCGGCGGCAAGATCGGCCCCGAATTGGGAATCGGCCACGTCTTGGGAGACGCCCTCGACGCGCCGGTTTTGATCTTGAAGAGCTGCATCGGCAACCGCAGCCTGGGCTGGGATTTGCTCCCTCCCGGCAGCGAGCGATGCGAGGTGGAACTGAAGGACCCGAAGACCGGCGAGGTCAAGACGTGGGTCTATGCGGGCTACAAGGACTCGCCCGCCCGGTGGGAAAAAGGCACCACGCCCGAGCCGATCGCCTGGTACGCCGGCATGCAGTACGACGGCGACGTCGCCAACGCGAAGGCGGTCTTAGCCGAGTTGGACCGATATTACCCCGGGGCGACCGGTTACGAGATCGCGGGCTTCTTCTGGTGGCAGGGGGACAAGGATCGCTACGACCCGGTGCACGCCGCCCGCTACGAACGGAACCTCGTCCGCCTCATCCGGCAGCTCCGCGCGGACTTCAACGCGCCGGACGCCAAATTCGTTTGCGCGACCTTGGGACAAACCGAGAAAGGCGCCGCCGGCAACGACGGTCTGATTCTGGATGCCCAGCTCGCCGTGGACGGTGCGTCGGGCAAGTACCCCGAGTTCCGAGGCAACGTGGCGACGGTGTATAGTCACCCCCTGTGCCACGGCGGGGCTTCCAACAACCATTACGGCGGCCATGCCGAAACGTACATGGACGTGGGCGAAGCAATGGGCCGCGCCATGGCGGAGCTGTTGCGAGATTCCCCCCTGCCGCGGCCGTGAGGGCGCAGCCGCGCGCCGATCGCACAGCCGCAAGGCCTCCCTGTCGTCGCACGGCCCGCAGAATTACCGATCATGACGAATCACCAACATGCGAACCGCAAGGACTTGCAAAGGACTTGAACATGAACCGACTCCCCGCGGCCCTCTGCCTTCTCGCGGGTTTTCTGCTGTCGACGCCGGTCGCCGGTCAGGCCGCCGGTCAGGTTGCCGGCCGCAATCCACCGCGCTCCATGCCTCCCGAAGACGTGGTGGACGTGCCCGCTATCGGCGAAGGCTTGTGCGTCAGCAATCTCTTCCAAAGCAACATGGTGCTCCAGCGCGACAGACCGATCAACGTTTGGGGTTGGGCGGAGCCGGGCGAGCATGTGACCGTCTCCTTCGCCGGACAAGAGGTCACCGCGGAGGCACGGGCGGATCGATCGTGGCAAGTCTCACTTGAACCCACGGCCGTCCGTTCCGAGTCGCAAACCATGACCATCCGCGGCGCGAAGCGCACCATCACGCTGGAAAACATCCTGGTGGGAGACGTTTGGGTATTGGGAGGGCAGAGCAACATGGAGTTCCCCATCAGCCAGGTGGATGACGGGGAATTGGAAGTCGTCTCGGCCAATTTTCCCCAGATTCGCCTCCTCACCCTGCCGCAGGGAAAAGGGTTCGATTCCGTGCGCAGCTTCGAACGGCTGTACGAGTGGAGTTCCTGGTCGAATCGCCACTTCCGCAAGGGAGACTGGGAGGTCTGCACCCCGGAAACGGTGCGGGAGTTTTCGGCCATCGGCTATGTCTTCGGGCGACGTCTCCACATGGCCTCGGGCGTACCCATCGGGCTGATCGACGCCTCGATCGGGGGCACGACGGTCGAAACCTGGACGCCGCGGGAAGTCTTGGAGCAAATCCAAGGGGCGGAAACCCGCGCGATGCTGGAGGACTGGGACAAGCGGATCGCGGAATACGATCCGCAGGCGGATCTTCAAGCCCGCATCGCCGCTTACGAAGCCCGGATCAAGTCGCTCCAAGAACGCGGGGAGCCGATCCCTCCCGATAGCGCCCCGCCGACCGACCTGCGCCCCGGGCCCGCCGCCGACCGGAACCGGCCTGGCTATTGTTACGCAAGCGTGATTCGTCCGCTGGAAGGCTTTGCGGTCAAGGGAGCGGTCTTCCATCAAGGGTTCAACAACTGCTTCAACGGTTCGCCCGGCGCCCGGATGTACTACCAAGTCTTCGGCAAGATGATTACGGCTTGGCGAGCGACCTTCGGCGACCCGCAGATGCCGTTTTGCATCATATCGCTGTGCACGGCCGGCGACCCGCAGACCGCCGAGAATTTCCTCGAACCGATGTACGACGTCGGTCCCTACATCCGGGAATCGCAATATCGGACCTTCCGCGATTTCTACGATGCGGGAGACGGGGCCGTCGGTTTCGCCAGTTCCTACGACCTGCGCAAGAGCTTCTATCACCCCCAGATCAAGATTCCGGTCGGGGAACGGGCGGCGAAATGGGCCTTGGTCACGCAATACAAGATCCTGTCCGGACGCGACGCGGAGCAGTATTGGCTGCCGCCCGTCATCCTCCGCGCAGAGGCCCTCGACGGCACGCTCCGTCTGACCTTCAGCACCGAGGTCCGCACACGGGACGACGCCGACGGCAAAATGCTCGGCTTCGCGATCGCGGGGGAAGATCGAAGATTCTATCCCGCCGAGATTCGCTATCACGCCGAGGACTCGGGCGACGGCCGCAACCAGCCGCGGTATCACCGCAACGTCCTCGTCTTGAGCAGCCCGTTCGTCGCGCAGCCGGTACACTATCGCTATGCCTGGGCCCGAAACCCGATGGGCAACATCGTCAATCCTCGCGGTATTCCCTTGGCGACGCAGCGGAGCGACGACTGGGTCTTGGAAGAGACGCCTGTGAAAATCCCCGTTCCCGAGGGAATGCCGGACGATGCCGCTCGCCGCTTCGTCGGCAATCGCCTTCGTGAGCTGTTGCGCCGGGCCGACTTGGAACGCCGCCTTCAAGAAGCGCAAGCGACCGTCGAGGAACTCACACCGCTTGTCGAGCGAAACAAGGCCGAGTAGTCTCGAACTAGCATTCCCGCGCGAGGCTTGCCGACGGGGAAACCGGCGCCGCGGGTTGCCGGCGATTTGAGATCCCGGGGCGGCGCGGGTTCGCCGGAGAAGCCGGCCCGCGGCCGATCCTGCCGCGTCCGGCTTGCATCGTTCCCGGAGGGTTCCGCCATGCCGGCCATTTCGATCATTCTCATGTTGTTGACGACCGGCGTGGTGGGAATGGAAGTCCCGCTCCCATCGCCGGAGGCCGCCCCTCGGGTCGCGATTGCGGCGGAGGAGGAGGTCTACCGCTATCGGCCCGCCGACAACGGGGCCGGGCCGATGTGGGCGAGGGGATCGACGTGCTTGGCTCGGGTGGGAGATCGCGTCTTCGCGAGCGGGCTGGAGACGCTGGAAGGAGCCAAACCGTTGAACAACTGCCGCTGGCTGCTCTTCGTCCGCGGTGATGCCGGCTGGGAGCCGGCGCAGGCCGATCCCGCCGGCCGGACCCGGGAACCGTGTCCCTTGGCGGCATTTCCGGACGGTCCGCTGTTTCTCTCCGCGAATCCGACCCTGGTCCGCGACCCCGATGCGGCGGCGGGTCCCGCCCGGCCCGAAATCTTGCAATTCGATCCCCATCAGCCGCAAGCGCCGTTTCAGACGATCCTGCCCCGATGGGCCGGCGAGCCGACTTTTACCGAGCATTCCTACCGCAGCTTCGCCGCCGACGGCCCTCGCCGCGAGTTGATCCTGTTCCAAAACGTCGGCTATACCCATGCCGCATGGAGCTTCCGCGACGCCCAAGGCGACTGGTCGGCGCAGGGCAATTTGATCTGGCCGTTCGGCGCCGACTACGAAAAGCCTCAGCCCATTCGCGTCTGCTATCCCACGGCGGCCCTGAAGGATCGGCAGGTCCATTTTTGCGGCGTCAGCGACATCGTGGAGCCGAACTCCGCCTGGCGTACTTACAAAAAAGAGCTGACCGGCCGCGACTGGGATTACGATTTCCGCCGGCTCTTCTACGTCCGTTCGCCGGACATTAGCACAGGCGAGTTCGAGCCGTGGGTGGAGATCGCGTCCCGGGAGAAAACGGCGGGCTGGATCACGCCCCTGGATCTGTGGGTGGACCCGCGGAACGACGTTCACATCCTTTGGACGGAGCGCGCGATCGATACTCGGCTGCGCGACAAGTTCTTTCCGCAAGAGAAGCAGTCCCACGCCCTGAACTACGCCGCACTCCGCGACGGCCGCGTTATCCTCCGCAAAACACTGCTGGAGGCGGCCGAGGAGCAGCCCGGCGTGCTGTGCTCGTTCGCCCGATTCTGGATCACCCCCGCCGATCGCCTGTTCGTGTTTTGCTATGCGCAAGATGTCGGCCCGCAGGGCGCTTCGCCGGGCGAGAACCGCTTATTCGAAATCCTGCCGGGGGGAGAGCCGGGGCCGGCAACGCGGGTTCCCCTCCGCAAGCCGCTCACCTCGTTCTACACCGCCACGCCCCGCGCCGGTTCGCCGCCCTCGTGGACCTTGGATCTGTTGGGCTTGGCCGACGATGAACCGACGGTGATGCGTTACGTTTGCCTGACGTCGGCTCCTTAGTTCGCCGTCAGCCCGGGAAGATCGCGCCGGCCGTCGCGCGAGCGCGAACCTCCAGCGCACTTCGGAGCCGCGGGCATCAGCCCGAGGTAGGGCACGCCCGTCGCCTTCCCTCGCATATTGAGAACGCCGAACGGGCGAAGTATGCTGCATGGCAGCTACGGACGCCGGACTTCCCCGCACAATGACGTGGCCTCGCCGATGGTCGGCCGGGCGTCCTCGTCCGCTTTCGGACCCACCTTCTAGGAGAGCTCGCATCATGTTCAAGCCTCGTATCTTGCCGGTTGTGCTTCTCATCGCGGCGACCGCGCTGATGAACGGTCTTTCTTCGGCCCGCGCCGAAAAGGCCGCCGAGGAGGGGTTCGTATCCCTGTTCGACGGCAAGACCTTGAACGGCTGGGAGGGCGACGCCCGATTCTGGTCCGTCAGGGACGGCGTCATCGTCGGCAGCACCGACCAGGTCAAAACGGAGCACAATACCTTTCTGTGCACGACCAAAAAGTACCGCGATTTCGTCCTGAAGCTGGAATTCAAGCTGCGGAACCACAACTCGGGCGTGCAGATCCGCAGCGAACGGCTGGACGACTTCATCGTCAAGGGCTACCAGGCCGACATGGCCGAGCAACGGTACATGGGAATTTTGTACGAGGAGCGCGGCCGCGGCATCTTGGCGGACGTCAAGCCCGAGGAGGTGGCCAAGCACGTCAAGGCCGGCGAGTGGAATGAATATACGATCACCTGCCAAGGTCCGCGGATCCGCCTGGAGATCAACGGCTTCACGACCGTGGATTATGAGGAAAAAGACCCGGTCGGGGCGAAGGAAGGGATCATCGCGCTTCAGCTCCACGCGGGCCCGCCGATGCAAGTGGAGTTTCGCAATATTCGGATTCGAGAAATGCGTTAAACGGCGGTCTTTCGCAAATCGCCCCGGCGCCCGCTTGGTTTTCTCGCCGGTTCGGCGACCTTCTGATATACTGGGTTTTCGGGCGTCCGTCCTCGGTCCCACGTGTTGATGCCGTTGCACGCAGCGCGGGGTGAGGCGTAGGTTTCGCCCGTGATCGGCCCCAACCGTTCCTCCGTTCCCCACGGGGTCGGCAAACGTATGCCCGCACGTCTCTTGCCCATCCTCGCTCCGGGTGCGACCGCGATGGCCGCCGTGCTGGCCTTGGCGGTGTGGTGGACGGCCGTGCCGCGGCCGCCGCTGCCGATGCGCGTGCCCGGTTTGGACAAGCCGCTGGGAGCCACCGTCGCGGCGACGTCGAAGGCGGTGCTACGGGGAACGCTGGTGCCGGGCGGCGGCACTCCCGCCGACATTCCGGGCGAGTGGCCCCGTTTTCGCGGCCCGAACGGGGACGCCGTCTACCAGTCGAGCGACTTCTCGCTCAATCCGCCGTGGAATGAGGCTGGGCCGGCCAGGCTGTGGAGCATCGCGGTGGGAGAAGGCTTCGCGGCGCCCGCCGTCAAGGACGGCCGGGTCTATCTCATCGACTACGACCGCGAAAAAGAGGAAGACGTCATCCGTTGCCTTTCGCTGGCCGACGGCCGTGACATCTGGCAGTTCCGCTATCCCAACGCGGTCAAACGGAATCACGGCATGTCGCGGACGATTCCCACCGTTACCGACAAGTACGTCGTGGCCATCGGCCCGAAGTGCCACGTCGCCTGCCTGGATCGTCTGACCGGCGAGCAGCGTTGGCTGATCGACATGACGGCGGAATTCGGCGCCACGGTACCGCCCTGGTACGCCGGCCAATGCCCGCTTGTGGACGGCGATCGGCTGATTCTGGCCCCCGGCGGTCCCGATACCCTCTTGGCGGCGATCGACCTCGCCGACGGCAGCGTCTTGTGGAAAACGCCCAATCCCCGGGATTGGAAGATGACGCACTCCTCCGTCGTGCCCGTCGAGTTCGGGGGCAAGCGGCTGTACGTCTATTGTGCGTCGGGCGGCGTGGTCGCGGCGGACGCCGCGGACGGCGGCATCGTGTGGGACACGACCGAGTGGAAGATCAGCCTGGCGACCGTACCCTCGCCCCTGCCGCTCCCCGAGGGACGCATTTTCTTCTGCGGCGGATACGACGCCGGCGCGCTGATGATGCGGATGACCGAGGCCGACGGCAAGATCCTGCCGCAAACGCTATTTCGGCTGTCTCCCGCTCAATTCGGCTCCACCCAGCAAACCCCGATCTTTTACCAGGGTTTCATCTACGGCGTGCGAGAGAAAGACAAACAGATGGTCTGCCTGGATTTGGACGGCAACCCGCGCTGGAGCAGCGGTTCGCAATACCGTTTCGGGCTCGGGCCCTACATGATCATCAACGGCGTGTTGTTGGCGCTGGATGACGACGGCTTGCTGACGGCGATGGCCGCCGACCCGAACGAGTTTCGCGTGATCGCGCAGGCTCAAGTGCTGGAAGGCCACGATTGCTGGGGGCCTCCCGCCTTCGTGCCGGGTTACTTCTTGGTGCGGAGCATGACGGAGATGGCATGCCTGGCATTGCCTGCCCGCCCATGAGCGGGCGGCGTTCGGCCGGCAACACGGTTTCCCATTCCGGGACGACCTACGACACGGAAAGGCAAGACATGCGGATGCGGTCCACACGGCCTTCCTACCCGCCCCACGGTCCCGCGGGCGGCGGCCTCGATCGTCCAGGCCGGGCGCGGCCCTGGTGGATTGCCGCCGTGGTTTTGGCGGCCCTGGCGATCGCCGCCCTGACCGTCACGGCCTATCGCAAGCAGCTCCGCAATCCCCGCCGGGACGCCTTCCCTCAAAACTTCGACTATTCCTTGGATCACTATCGACACGTTCCGAACGAGGAGCTGGCGTACCGCGTGGTCGCCGCCTGGGATCCGGCGATGCCGCAACCCACCGCCCTGTTCGTGGACCGAACGGACACGGTTTGGATCGGCGGAGCCGACGGAATCGAGCGCTACGCGACGGACGGACGCAGCCTGGGAACCATCGCCGCGACCGGTCCGATTCGGTGCCTGGCCGTGGCCGACATCCCCCTGCCCGACGGCTCCACGCGGCGGACCGTCCTCTGCGGCTTCGGCAGCGAAGTCACGCTTTGGGACGAAACCGGCAAGGCGCTCGGCCGTTGGAATTCCTTCGGCGACAAAGCCCTCATCACCTCCTTGGCCGTCGCGGAAGACGGCGTTTTCGTCGCCGATGCAGGCAACCGCGTAATTCATCACGTGGATTTTCAAGGGGAATTCATCGCGCAACTGGCGCAGCGGGATCGCGACCGCGGCATCGTGGGCCTGGTCGTTCCCAGCCCTTACCTCGACGTGGCGTGGGGAAGCGACGGCCTGCTCCGCGTGGTCAATCCGGGAGTGCATCGCGTGGAATACTATCGACCGTCGGGCGACTTGGAGTTTTTCTGGGGCAAGGCGGGCCTGGGAAAGGACGGCTTTTGCGGCTGTTGCAACCCTGCCCATATCGCCCTTCTGCCCGACGGTTCGACCGTGACCTTGGAAAAAGGCCTGCTGCGGATCAAGGTCTTTTCGCCGCAGGGAGAGTTTCGCTGCTGGGTCGCCGGACCCGACTTCTTCGGCGACGCCGAGGCCATGACGACGGAAACTCGGGACGACGAGCGGACCCCCGTGCCCGATCTGGCGGTCGATGCGCGGGGCAGAATCGTGGTGCTGGACTCCGGGCGGCGGAAGGTCTTCGTGTTCGAGCCGAAGGCTGCCGGCGACGCAGCGGCGTCGGAGCGGAACGAAACCGCGGAGGATGCCGGCGCGGCGCCCTCCGAGCAAGCAGTCCCATGAAGCGCGGCAAGCCTTCCGCGCTTGCCGCCAAACCGAACGGAGATCGAAGCCGATGACACGACCAACCTTGGGAACGGCCGGATCGAGCGGCATCACGGGGCGGCGCGATTGGCTCGTCGGCGCGGCGCGATGGACCGCGGCGGCCTTGGCCGTCGGCGGCGGGGCTTTCCTCAGCCTGGGACGACGGGGCGCGGCGGCCTGCCCCCGCCCGGTCTGCTCCCGCTGCGGCGCCCGCGCGTCGTGCAACCTCCCGCAGGCCCAAGCCTATCGCGACGGGATGCGGCCTTCCGCGGACCGAGACGCGATCGGGGGGAGCGGGAACGCGTCCAAGGCGATCTGACGCGGCCCGGCATGCGGCGTACCAGGGGCGATCGGGGCTGAAAACGGCGTTGTTCGAGGTGCAACATGGCACATCCCGGAAAAGGCGTATCGCGGCGGGAAGTCCTCCGCGACGGATTGCAGATGGCGGCCCTTTTGGGCGCGGGCGGCCTGGGCGGATACATCCTGGGCAATCACGGACGGCGCGACGACTTGCTTTGGCAAATCGACCCCTACAAGTGTATCGCCTGCGGCAACTGCGCCACGCACTGCGTGCTCCAAGACTCGGCCGTCAAGTGCGTCAACAGCTTTCCCATGTGCGGCTATTGCGACCTCTGCACGGGCTACTTCCCGCCGGAACCGGCCGCCCTGAACACCGCGGCCGAAAACCAGCTTTGCCCGACGGGGGCCATCATCCGCCGGGCCGTCGAAGAGCCGTATTACGAGTACACCATCGACGAGGATTTGTGCATCGCCTGCGGCAAGTGCGTGGTCGGTTGCGCGGCGTTCGGAAACGCTTCGCTGTACCTCCAGGTGCGGCACGATCGCTGCGTCAATTGCCACGAGTGCTCGATTGCGATCGCCTGCCCGTCTCAGGCTTTCGTCCGCGTGCCGGCTTCGCAACCTTACTTGCTCAAACATCGCATCCGGCCGGCCTAGCCGTTGATCCAGGCCGCGCGCGACCCGGCCTCGGGAATGCCTACGGCCGCGACGAGACGCCCGGCGATGACGCCGACCGAGATTTCGGGGTCCTTATGCAATTACCACATTCCCAGCAATGGAGCCGATGCCGACCGTCCGAAGGCGAAGCGATCCGCGCGCTTCCCCGCGGAGCCGCGGAACGGGGCGGCCGGGAGGCGGGCGGCGATGCCTCGCGCTTCCCCATCCGGCGGCCGCGCGCCTGCTTGCGGGCCGCGGTGATCGTCCCCGCGCTGGCGGCGCTGATGCTGCTGGGCGGATCGGTTTGGGGCGAGGAGCGCTTTCCGCCGCCCGACTTCACCTACCACAAAATGCCCGAGACGCCCGTTCCGCCTCCCGATTCGCCGCTGTGGGAGTACGCCGACGCCGCGGCGTTGGCGGCGGCCCTGACGGCGGCGGCCTTTTTGGCCCTGGGCCGGCGCTCGCGGAACGGACTCTTGATCCTGGCCGCGGTCAGCCTGTTGTGGTTCGGGTTCCGACGCCAAGGCTGCGTCTGCTCGATCGGAGCGATCCAGGACGTCGCCGAAGCGGTGTTCAACGCCCATCGCGCCGTGCCCGTCACCGTCGTCGTGTTCTTCACGCTGCCGATCGTCTTCGCCCTGTTTTTCGGTCGCGTCTTCTGCGCGGCGGTCTGCCCGTTGGGGGCGATTCAAGAGCTGGCGGCGATCCGCCCGCAACGTATTCCCCTTTGGCTGGAACATACCTTGGGGATCGTGCCCTGGGCCTACCTGGGATTGGCCGTGCTGTACGCCGCTACGGGAACGGCTTATGTGATTTGCGAGTACGATCCCTTCGTGGCCTTTTTCCGGCGATCGGGCGCGGCGCCCATGCTGATGTTCGGCGCCTGTCTCTTGGTGATCGGCCTATTCATCGGCCGGCCGTATTGCCGCTTCCTCTGCCCGTACGGCGTCATCTTGGGCCTGGCCTCCAAACTGGCGCGGTGGCACGTGCGGATTCCGCCCACCGATTGCATTCGCTGCCGGCTCTGCGAGGACGCCTGCCCCTACGGCGCGATCGTGTCGCCGCCGGCGCCGCTTACCCCGGGCGAACGTCGCAAGGCCCGGCGGAGGTTGGCCCTGTTCCTGGCCGCCGTCCCCCTGTGGATCGCCTTGGGAGCGGTGGTCGGCCGGATGACCTACGCGACCTTGGCCCGGATGGACTACCAAGTGCGCCTGGCGGGCTGGCTTGCGGCGGAGAAAGCAATCGACCCCAACGATAAATTCGCCTTGGATGCGGTGAAGGCCTTTCACAATACCGGGCGAAGCCCCGCCGAGGCCGTCGCCGCCGCGACCGCGCGCTTGGAGACGTTTCGCACCGGCGCCACGCTGCTGGGCGCATGGATCGGCTTGGTCGTGGGGCTGAAGCTGGCGCAGCTTTGTACCCGAACGCCTCGCGACGACTATCACCCCGATCCCCGCCGGTGCGTGGCCTGCGGCAGGTGCTTCTGGTACTGCCCGGAGGAGCAGGTCCGCCGCGGCTGGATTCCGAGCACGGAGGCGGTGTTGCCTCGGGGGACGCGGGGGACGCCGGTCTCCCTGAACGCGGTTGCCCCGGGAGAGGCTCGCGGGCCGAGGGCGGGCGGCTAAGCGGCCTCGCACCGGGCGGCCCGCCCCGCGGGCAAGGCTCCGCCCCGAGCACACCTTGGGAAAACAAGTACTTCGAACACGCAGCGGATACGATAGCAGGATCCGATGAGAGCGAAACCATGACGTTCGCAGAGGGAAACAGGGGAGAGGGGATCGGGAACGCGGCGGGCGAGCTTTCCCCCGACGCGAGCGGGCCGCGGGAGGGTTTCGTCGCGGCCTATCGCACGGCCGTCGTATCGGGCGGCTTTTGCGCCCTGGTGGCGGCGGTGCTGTTGGTCCAGTACGCGGTCCGTCCCCGAGTAGACCCCTTGGATCACCCCGAGTTCGCGGCCCTGCAAAAGCAGGCCGCCGCCGAACCGCGCAACGAGGCCCTCAAGGAGCGCGTGCGGGAGCTGGATCTGCGTCTGCGGCAGGAATTCTTTCGCGACCGGCGGTTTCGCGAGTGGGGGGCCTGGCTGCTGATCGGCGGCGGATTGACGTTCGTGGTCGCGGCCAAGATCGCGTCTTCCCTGCGGCGGCCGCTGCCCCACCCCGAAGGCTCGGACATCCTCGACGAACGGCATGAGCGAAACGCCGCTTTCGCCCGATACGGCGTCGGCGGTTTGGCGGCGTTGTTGATCGTCTCGGGCATCGTGCTGTCGTGGCAGGGCCGCGGCCTTCAGCGGCGTTTAGCGGATGCCTCGGCCGCAACCGCAGGTCCCGGCTCCGCGGTCGCTGCGTCGCGGACGGACGCGGCCTCCGCGCGCACCGTGCCGGAGGGAGCGCCGGTGGGCGGCGGGCCGGTCTCGCAGGGGGTCGCCGCGGCGTCACCGGGTGCGGCAAGCCCGGCCGGCGGCGCAGAAGCCGCGGAAGACTGCGCCTCGCCCGAGGAATATGCCCGCTTTTGGCCCCGCTTTCGCGGACCGGACGGCTCCGGCATCTCCGCCTATGATGACATTCCCACTCAGTGGAACGCCGAGACGGGCGAGAACATCGCCTGGAAGTCGCTCGTCCCTCTGCCGGGAAACAATTCGCCCGTGGTCTGGGAGGACAAGGTCTTCGTGACGGGGGCGGACAACGATCGCCGCGTGGTCTATTGTTTTCAGGCCGCCACCGGCGAGAAACTGTGGGAATGCGAAATCCCGGGGACGCCGGAGAGCACCGCCAAACCGCCCAAGGTCTTGGCCGATACCGGTTTGGCCGCCCCGACCGTGGCTACGGACGGCCGCCGCGTGTACGCCGTCTTCGCCAACGGCGACCTGGGGGCCGTCGATTTCGCCGGCAACCTCCTTTGGCGGAAGAGCCTGGGCATTCCGGAAAACATCTACGGTCACGCAAGTTCGCTTTGCACGTACCGCGACCGGGTCATCGTGCTCTTTGATCAAGGCTCGCCCGACGACGACCTGTCGAAGCTGTACGCCTTCGACGGCAAGTCGGGCGAAACGGTTTGGGAAGTGTCCAGGCAAACCGCCAATTCCTGGACCACCCCCATCATCTTCCACCACGGCGCGCGGGAGCAATTGATCACCGTCTCCGACCCGTTCGCGATTTCCTACCATCCCGCCGACGGCAAGGAATGGTGGCGGTTCGAGGGGACCACGGGCGACTGCGGCCCCTCGCCCGTCTTCCACGGCGGATTGATCGTAGCCGGCGGCGAGTACTCCTATTACATGTACGGCATCCGAGCCGACGGCGAAGGCGACGTCACCAAGACGCACTTGGCCTGGGAGCTGGAGGACGGCCTGCCCGACACGTGCAGTCCCCTGGTCTTCGACAACCGGCTGATCTTGCTTTCGGCTTCGGCCGTCATGACTTGTTACAATTGGGAGACGGGCGAGAAACTGTGGGAACACGAGTTTCCGGAAGATACGTTCACGGCATCCCCCGGCCTGGCCGGAGGCCGCGTCTACCTCTTCGCGCACGACGGCAAGGGCTACGTCGGGACCGTATCCGATGAGGGCTTCCGCATCGAGCACGAAAACTCTCTCGGCGAGGAGTGTGTGACCAGTCCCGCCTTCCAACCCGGCTGCATTTTCATTCGGGGCAAGGAGCATCTGATTCGTATCGGAAAATGATCGCCGGCCCGGCGCGGAACCGTGGCCGGCGCAATGACCGCGGAAATCGCTCTCGTGATAACACCCCATTCCACGGATTCCCTCGATCTCTCGGTAATCGACGAGATTCTGGATCGCCACGGCCGAGGTCCGGACGCGACGATCGCCGTTTTGCAGGCCGTTCAGTCGCACTTCCACTATCTGCCGCAAGAGGCGTTGGAATACGTCTGCGCGAAGACCGGCATCTCCGCCGCGCAATTGACGGGCGTGGCGACGTTCTACACGCAGTTCCGGCATCGTCCCGTGGGCAAGCACATGATTCACGTCTGCCGCGGGACGGCGTGCCACGTCAAGGGCGCCGATCTCATCATGGATGCCTTGACGCGGCACCTGCGAATCGGGCCGGGAGAAGACACCGATCCCGAGGGGCGCTTCACGGTGCAGCCGGTGGCGTGCTTGGGATGCTGCACGCTGGCACCCGTGGTGCAGATCGATCAAGCGACCTACGGCCGCCTGACCCCGCACAAGGTACCCCGCATCATCGCGGATTTTTTGGAGCGGGCGTCCAACGGAACCCCGCCGCGGAACCTGCAACTCCTCTCCCCCGAGGAGGCCGAGGCCGAAATCCGCGTGGGTTTGGGATCGTGTTGCCAGGCCCAAGGGAGCGGCCGGGTTTACGAGCGGCTGGTGGAATTGACTGCGGTCAATCGCACGCGAGCAGCGGTCAAACGGGTCGGATGCGTGGGGATGTGTCATCAGACGCCGCTGGTGGAGATCGTCCCCCGCCGCGGCACGCCCAAGCTGTATGCCAAGGTGCACCCCGAGGACGTACCCGGGATCTTCGACTCGCATTTTCGCCCCCGCAATCCGCTCCGGCGGCTGCGATACCACGTCGCCCGGTGGCTGGACGCCTTGGTGGGCGATACGGGAGAGGCGGTGGACCGGCATCGCATCGACGTCCGCGATCCGCCGGTGTGTGCCTTTTTGGGGCGGCAGTACCGCATCGCCATCGAGCACGGCGGCGAGACCGATCCCTTGGACTTGGACGAGTACCTGCGGCTCGACGGCTTTCGCGCGTGCCGCCGGGCGTGGCACGAGATGGCGCCCGAAGCCGTGATCGACGAAATCGAGCGCAGCGGACTTCGGGGTCGGGGCGGGGCGGGGTTTCCCACCGGTGCGAAATGGCGGATCGCGGCCGCTGCGCCCGCCGAGGTCAAGTACGTGATCTGCAACGGCGACGAGGGCGACCCCGGCGCCTTCATGGACCGCATGATCCTGGAGTCGTTTCCCTACCGCGTCATCGAGGGGATGCTGATCGCCGCTCGGGCGGTGGGGGCCGCACGCGGCGTGTTCTACATCCGCGCCGAGTACCCCCTGGCCGTCGCCCGCGTCCGCGAGGCCTTGCGACGCTGCGAGGAGCGCGGCTTGCTGGGCGGCGAGGGCGACGCGGAGTTCGCCGTCCGGTTCTCCGTCAATGAAGGGGCGGGGGCCTTCGTCTGCGGCGAGGAAACCGCCCTGCTGGCCTCCATCGAGGGCCGCCGCGGGATGCCTCGCTTACGACCGCCGTATCCGGCTCAGTCGGGCTTGAACGGCCGGCCCACCCTGGTCAACAACGTCGAGACGCTGGCCCTCGTCCCCTGGATTCTCCGCCACGGCGCCGAACGCTTCGCAGCCCTCGGCACGCCCGGCAGCAAGGGGACCAAGGTCTTCGCCCTGGCCGGCAAGGTGCAGCGCGGCGGGCTGATCGAGGTGCCCATGGGGGTGACCCTCCGCGAGATCATCGAGGAGATCGGCGGCGGGGCCTTGCCCGGACGCAACCTCAAGGCCGTTCAGGTCGGCGGGCCGTCCGGCGGATGCGTCCCCGTCTCGCTCTTCGATACGCCGGTGGACTACGAGGCCCTCACCGCGACGGGCGCTATCATGGGGTCCGGCGGCTTGGTGGTCCTGGACGATTCCGACTGCATGGTCGATATCGCCCGCTACTTCCTCCGCTTTACCCAGGACCAATCGTGCGGCAAATGCACGCTGTGCCGCGTGGGTACCCGCCGCATGCTGGATATCTTGGATCGCATTTGCGAGGGCCGCGGCAAGCCGGACGACCTCGCGACGCTGGAGAATCTCTGCCACGCCGTCAGCGCCGGCAGCATCTGCGGGCTGGGCAAGACCGCGCCCAATCCCGTGCTGACCACGCTGCGTTACTTCCGAGAGGAATACGAGGCCCATTTGCAGGGCCGATGCCCGGCCGGCAAGTGCGCCCCTCTCATCCACTATCGCATCACCGACGCGTGCGTGGGCTGCACGCTGTGTGCCCAGCAATGTCCGGTCGGCGCGATTCCGCTCACGCCGTATCGCAAGCATCAGGTATGGGACGAACGGTGCACCCGCTGCGACACCTGCCTTGCGGCCTGTCCGGCGGGGGCCGTGGTGGTCGAGTCGGGCGGCGTGGAGATTCGCCGAGCCAAGGTATCGCGGAACCTCGCAGCGGAGGTCGTCCCCCGATAATCGGAGCCGCGGCGCGTCGGCACCGCTCCTCGCCGCCGCCTTACCGAGCCATCCCGGATAGGAGTAGCCATGATGCGACTGACGATCGATGGGCAAGCCGTCGAGGTTCCGCCGGGGACGACCGTGCTCCAAGCCGCGCAAAAGCTGGGCATCGACATCCCCACGCTTTGTTACATGGAGGGGTTTTCCCCCCAGACGTCGTGCCTGGTGTGCCTGGTCAAGGTCCGCGAGAAGCATGGACGAGAAAAGTTCGTCCCCTCCTGCGGCACGCCGGCGACGCCGGACATGGTGGTGGAAAGCGAGACGGCCGAGGTCGCGGCGATGCGGCGGACCTCGCTCGAGCTGCTGCTGAGCGATCACGTGGGCGACTGCCTGGCGCCCTGCCAGTTCGCCTGTCCCGCCCACATGGATATCCCCGACATGCTGCGGCAAATCCAGGCGGGGCGATACGACGAGGCCATCGCGACGATCAAGGAGGACATCGCCTTGCCGGCGGTGCTGGGCCGCGTCTGCCCCAAGCCGTGCGAAAAGGGCTGCCGCCGCGGCGCGGCCGACGGCGCCGTCGCGGTCTGCGACCTCAAGCGGATCGTGGCCGATTGGGACCTCGCCCGCGATCGCTTCTATCTGCCGTCCTGTGAACCGGCCTCGGGAAAGCGCGTGGCGGTGGTCGGGGCGGGACCGACGGGGTTATCGGCGGCCTACTATTTGCGCCGCCGCGGCCATGAAGTCGTACTGTTCGATCGTCGCCCCCTGCCCGGCGGACGCCTCCGCGGCGCAACCGGCGAGAGCCATGCCGCCGATTTGCCCGGCGAAGTCCTCGATCGAGAAATCGCGGCCGTCTTGGCCCTGGGGATCGAGTTCCGCGGAGAGACGGAGCTGTTGCCGCCGGGGGCCTCGGGCGGCGTCACGCCGGCCGCGTTGCAAAGCGAATTCGACGCCGTTCTGGTGTGCATCGGCGAGCAAAAGAAGGAGGTCTGGGAAGCGCTGGGCTTGCAGGCCGGGCCGCGCGGCGCGGCCGTCAACCGCGATACCTTTCTCACGTCCATCCCCGGCATCTTCGCGGCGGGGAACGCGATCCGCGGACGAGGGCTGGTCGTGCGGAGTTGCGCGGACGGCAAGGAAGCGGCCTTCGCCGTGGATCGATTCCTCAGAGAGGGAGCCGCCGCTCCCCGGCCCGAAGCCTTCTCCGTTCGCATCGGCAAGCTCGCCCCCGAGGAGTTGGCCGAATTGCGATCCTTGGCCTTGGATGCTCCCCGCCGGGACTTGCAGGCGTCGATCGACGCCCTCGATCCGGGTGCGGCCGCGGCCCAGGCCGGGCGGTGCCTGCATTGCGATTGCCGAGCGTTGCCGGGCTGCCGCCTGCGGCGCTACGCCGAGCGCTACGGCGCCGACCCCAACCGCTACAAGGGGGAACGGGCCGTCCTGCGGCTGCAATACAAGGAATCGAACGTCCTCTATGAGCCCGGCAAGTGCATCGTGTGCGGTCTGTGCGTGGCGGTGACCGAGGCCGCCCGCGCCCCCTTGGGTTTGACTTTCGTCGGCCGCGGATTCGACGTGCGGGTAGGCGTCCCCTTCAACCGTTCGCTGGAACAGGCCCTGGGGGAGCTGGCCGAGCAGTGCGTCGCCGTCTGCCCCACCGGCGCCCTGTCGTTTCGCGAGGGAAAAACGCGCGGCAGCTTGCCGATCCTCCGAATCGCTTGATGATCCTTCGCGAAACCCGGTCAAATCGCGACCGCCGTGCGATCGCGGCGGACATCCTCGGCGCGGCGACTCCGCCGGCATCGGCCGGATCCGAATTTGACGGCCGTGCCGCTTGTTACGACCCGCGGTCTTGTTGCACGCTCACAGAGAGCTAGAGTTAAGGAGTCACGGCCTTCGTCGGCAAGGATTCCTCCATGTTGCCAACGGCGTTCCCCGCACTCAACGACGATCGTTTCGACGAGCTCCGCCGCGGCCTGGCTCTGCTCTTGGAAACCGTTCCGAGCCTGTGCGGAGTGCTGGGCGAGCCGTATCGGTGGACGGGCCGATCGGCCGTCAAGATGCGATACGAATCGCTCGAGTTTTGCCGCCGGCGCGGCACGGCTCCGCCCCTGGTAGCCGTGCTGATGGGGCCGACCGGAGCGGGCAAAAGCTCGTGGTTTCGCCTGCTGACCGGCGTGGAGGTTCCGGCGGGCGGACCGCGTCGCCCCATGACCCGGGCCTGCGCCGTCGCCGTCCCTCCCGAATTGTGCGACGAGACCTTCCTGAAGGGCGTTTTTCCGGACTACCGGCCGGTACGTTTGGAGACCCCCGAACAACTATGCGAACCCACCTCCGATGACATCCTTTTCTACTACCCGTCGTCTCCCGAAAAGGGCGGCCAAAGCCTCCCGCTGATTCTGGCCGACGTCCCCGACTTCAACTCGGTGGAATGCGCCAACTGGAAGTCGGCCGAGAAGATGCTGGCTCGGGCCGAGCTGGTCGTCTTCGTGGTCTTCGGAGAGTCGTACTCCGATCATCGTTCGGTGGAAATGCTGGCGAAGTGCTGCCGGTCGGCGGCCAATTTGATCTACCTCCTCACGAAGACCCCGCCCGATGCCGCCGCGGCGATGCGCCGACACTTGTTGCAGTTGGTCGCGGAAAAGGAGGAGCTGGGTTTCCACGAGATCCGGGCGGACGGCCGGACGCTGATGCAATGTTTGGCCGAGAGCCGATTCTATTGCAGTCCCTTTGCCGACCCCCGGACCGGTCCGCGGCTGGATGAGGCGGTCCCGCTGGACGACGATGCTCCGAGTTTGGTCTCGTGGCTGCGCGGCCAGGACGGCAGCCGGCTGGTTTTTCTCGGACTGCTGGAGGCCGTCCGCGAGGCGACCTTGTCCGCCGAGGAATTGCTGCTGGCGGCCAAGGGACGCAAGGAGAGGCTGGAGGCCGACCTCGCAACGTTCGACGCGCTGGTTCGCGATGCGGCGGAGTTCATCGCGCGGGGAATATTCCCCGCCGGCAAGCCGTTGGAATTGGCAATCGCGGAGGCCCGGCGGCACTCGCCCGCCTTGGTGCGGTCCTTCGCCCGCGTGATGGGCTACGTTTCGGGAACGGTGAAAGGCGCCGTGCATGCGGCGAGCGAAATCCTCTCGTCCCTGCTTTCGGGCCGATCGGCCGGGGAGGCCCCCCCGGCTTGCACGCTCGAGGAATTGGAGAAAAACAAGCTGCGGGAGTCGCTGGAGCTGTTGATCGATCGGCTCCGCAGCCGTTTTACCGAGGCGGCCGCGGCGGGCGGGACATTGTCCGCAGAACGCATCGACGCAATCCGCGAAGGCCTGCTGAGCCGGCCGCTTCCCGAGGTCGGCAGGGACTGGGAATCCGCGGTTCGAGAAAAGCTGGCGACATGGTGCCGGGAAAACCGACGGCTCGCGATGGCTTTGACCATCCTCCCGCCGACGTTGAATCTTGCGAGTTTGGGGCTGATCGCGGCCGATCTTGGTTTGAGCGGGGGTCTCTTCGGCACCACCCTCGGCTCGCTCACGGGGCTGGCCGCCTCCAACGCGGCGGCCGCCTGGTTCATCGAGCATTTCGCCAAACTCCGGCTGGGCGAGGTCGCCGAGCACGCCTATCGCGATTGGGCGAAGCAGCGGGCCGACGAATTGGAGGTCTTCCTCCGAGAACATTTCGCCGACGCCTTGACGCAGGAGTGGCGTAGCAACTTGCGGCAACTGGAGACGATTCCCATCGACCGCTGCCTGCAAGCGTGCGAAAGCATCGAGAGGCGGATGTCGGCGCGGCGGGACGACGGGCGATGGGAGGCGGCCCCGGTTTCTCAATCGGCGGAGGACTGGAAATCATGACGTCGGATGCGACGGCCCGGCCCGAGACTTCCATGATCGAGCCGCTGCTGGCGGATGCTCGCGAATTGGCCGCGCTGTGCCGACCCTTCCTCCTTTGGCCGGCCGCGCTCGAAACGGCCCAACGGCTGGCGGCGGCGGAGGAGTTCGCGCGGCGGCGCGAAGCACCGGCATTCGCCGTGGCGGTGCTGCTCGGTCCGACGGGGGCGGGCAAGTCGGCGCTCTTCAACGCCCTTATCCGGCGGGAGGGTGCCAGCCCCGTTTCCGACGCCGTCCGCTGCTTCACGGACCGCCCTTACGTGGCCGCCTCGCCCGACCTCGAACCGCTGCTCCACATTCCCCCGGAGTTGAATCCGCGGTTCATCGAGGCCGACCTGGGCGGCGCCGTCCTCTGCGACTTGCCGGACATCGACGGAGCCGTGCGCGAACATTGGGACACCGCGCGGCGGCTCATCGCGCTGAGCGATATCGTGATCTACGTCACCTCGCCGGATAAACGGGCCGATTTCCGCGTCCACGAAGAGGTACGCCGCTGGGCCGCACGCAAACGCTGGCTGTTCGTGATGAATCGCGCGGATCAAATCCCCGAGCACGAGCGGCAAGAGGTGGTACAGGATTGGGACCGGCGTCTGTGCCAAGCGGGTTTCCGCCCCGACGCCGCGTGCCGCTTTTTGGTCTCGGCCGTCCAGCCGCATCGTTTCGAATTGGCGGATTTGCGCCGGGCGGTCTTGGAGCGGGACTACGGCAGGGACGGGCACCGGCTCCGCGCGGACGGAATCTGCGGCCACTTGCAGCACGCCGCGGCCGAAGAGCTCCTCGAGCCGCTCCGCGCCAAGGCGGATGCACTCCGCGCCGCGGAAGAGCGTTTGCGCGAAAAGATCCAAGCCGCCTACCGCCGGGCATGGACTCGGCGCCGGGCGGAAGAGGCCTTCCGGCAAGCGGTCGCCCAGCAGGTCTGGCGCTGGACCGCCGAGCGGACCTCGGCCTTCGCGGCCCTCACGGCTTGGCTGCGGACGCGGTGGTATCACCTCACCGCGACCTATCGCCTGTTCCGCCTGGGGTTTTATCGCTTTTCCCTGTGGGGCGCGGCGGCGGCTTCGCTGGACGCGCTGCGGGCGATCCTGACCGGCGTCTTGCCGCTCCAACGCATTCAGGAGGCGCTGGGGCCCGCCCTCGAGGCCGAGCTGGACCAGGTCGCGCAGGACGTTCGGCGGACCTTGGAGGATCACGGGCTGCCTCGCCCGGCGGAACCGCCAAAGGAGACGCCTCCCCCCAAGCCCGACGATCCCTCCGAAAAAGGCGCGTTCGATCGCGGGCTGGATTGGCTGATGCGGCGTTTGGGCGCGGAGCCGGGCGAATCGAAACTGTTGGAGGAGATTCGAGCCACGGTCGAGGAGGCCGCCGAGGAGGCCGCCTCCCGGGTCGCGCGGCGCTGGGTCGATGTGGTTGCCAACGCCCTGCCTTTCGTCATCCTGGCGGACGCCTCGATTCGCATCGGACGCGCCTGGGTGGCGAGCGGTTGGTACGCGGGCGAAACGCGCGATTATCCGCCTCTCGGATTCTACGGGCTGGCGGCGGGGCTGTTGGCGGTCAGCATCCTGCCCGGTTACTGGTTGATCGCTACCCGCATCGCCGCTCAATTGAAGCACCTGAAGCCCGCCGAGCGGTTCCGCGTCACCTCGCCCGCGGTCTTGGAGCCGCTGGCAACGCGGCGGCGGGAATTGGAAGAGGTCCTCCGCAAGGCGGAGCTCCTTCGGCACCGGGCCGTGCAAGTACGAACGCTGGTTTCCGCCGGACTGCCGGGAGCCCTCGCCGTAGGGGAGGACCCTGGGGCGGTCGCATCGCCCGCCGCGGCAAGCCCCGCTATCGCAGAAAGCCGATGAAGAAGCTGAAGACCTGCTCGTCGTCCGTCGGTTCCTTGCTGACCGGGAAGGCGAAGTCGAGGGCGATCGGGGCGGGTCCCATCGCCGGAATGACGATGCGAAGGCCGAAACCCGGCGCCACGCGGTAATTCTGGTCCCAGGAATCGACGGTCCGCTCGACCGTTCCCGTATCGCAAAAGATCACGCCGCGGATCAGGTCGTCGGCGGTGATGGGGAAGATGTATTCGGCGGAGGCGAGGAACATCATGTGCCCGCCGACGGGAATGCCCATCTCATGCGGCGACGCCCCGCGGAAGTCGAAGCCCCGCAAGCTCGAATATCCCCCGGCGAAATAGTGGTCGTAGATCGGCGTGTCGTTCCCCGTGACGTTGAAGCGCGTGCTCAAACCCAAGACGTGGCGACCGGAGCCGTCCGGCCGTTGGCTGAGCAGGAAGTACTTTCGCAAATCGACCTCGGCGCGGGGATAGTCGTAGGTGCCGATCACCTGCTCGAACGATACCTGGAACAGATGGCCTTCCGTGGGGAGGAAGCTATTGTCGCGGGTATCGTGCGTCAGCGCCACCTCGAAGCCGTGCAGGATGTTCGTGCCCACGACGTCCAGCAGGTCCTGCGGCGTGCCGAACGGCGTGACGATGGGATCGCTGATTTTGATGTCCGCGCCGCGGTAGGCGATGGTTGCCGACAGATCCGGCGTGAATTGATAGCCGAATCCGATGCGGCCGCCCAATCGCTCTTCGTCCCACTCGCGGTAATTGCGGCGGTAAAAATAGCCGCTGACGCTGAAACTGACGTTGCGGTCGAGGAAATAGGGATCGGAGAAGCTGACGCTGTAGCGGTGGACTTGGGTACCGGGGACGGCCTCCAAGCGGAACCTTTGTCCGGCCCCGCGCCAGGCTACGCCGTCGGCGATCTCCCGCCAACTTCGGGGCAGGCGGGCGATGTCGAAGTTCTGCTCTTCGATCAGCACCGTGCCCAGCAGACCGGCGTCGGAGTTGACGCCCACGCTGAACAGCAGCCGGCCGGTGCGGGTCTCGGTGACGATCGGCTCCAAGGGCAGGTCGAGCGGCGGTTCGGCGGAAAGCTCTCCCCCGTTCCAATAACCGTCCCATTGACCGGGCGGAGGGCGATCCGGAAAGACGATCGGTGCGGCCTGCGCGGGCGGAGGCTCCGCCGCCGTGCCCTGGGCGGGATAGACCGGGCCGCTCGCCGGAACGGCATACGCGCCGTCCGGTCGGTCCGGCGCGATGGCTCCGGCCGGGTACGCCACGCCCGCTGAACCGGAGGCTTCGGTCGCCGAGGCCTGGATCACCTCGGGACGTTGGGGGCTCCAGCCGACGCCGCCGGCCGTGTAAACGGCGGGCTGCGCGGCTTGCGCGGAGTTCTGCGTGCGCGCCGGAGCTTCATAGACTGCTCCCTCGACGGTCGGCGTCTCCTCCGCCGGCTTGCGCGGAGGGACGAAGCGACCGAGCCAAGAGGGCGGCGAGGGCAGGCTCGTTCCCGCCTCCGGCCCATATTGCCCGCGATAAATCGTCGTCTCGGCGGTGTTCGGCGTCTCCTCGCCGCCGGTCGGCACGACGCCTTCCCGCTGGGATTCGGGCGGCGCGGCGGTGCCCGGCCGGTTCGACGGCGCCTTGTCTTTCTCCGCCAGCACCGGCCGTTGCGCCGGCCGGCCGGTATCCGGGTCGGTCAGTTCCGGAGGGCTGAACACGATCTTCGGCTGCACGCCCCGCGTGGGATCGACCTCGAAGATCTGCGAGGCGCGGAGACGCCGTTCGCTCGCCCGAAGCTCGCGCGTGTCCACGATGTCGGTCGGCGCCAACGACATGCGGTTGAGGACTGTGGTCAGCCGGGTGTGGGGAAACTCGCCCTGAATCTTCACGTTGATCCGGCCGACCTGGTATTGCCGCCCCTCGTCGATGCGATACACCAGGTCCAACATCCCCGGCTCTTCCAGGAACCGCGGATCGACCTCCACGTCGGCGAAGACGTGGCCGATCGCCCCATACTTGTCTTGCAGCTTGGCGATGTCCAATTGCAGTTTGTTCTGATCGAAATAGTCGCCGGACTTCAGCTCCAGTCCGCCTTGGAGCTTTTCCTGGGGAAGCTTCTCGTTTCCGAAGAAGGCGATGTTGCGGATGCGGTAGCGCGGCCCTTCGTCGATGACGAACGTGACGGTGACCCATTCCCGATTGGAATCGAAGGGATCCGGCCGCACGTCGATTTCGCGCCCGACGCGGGCGCGGAAGAATCCCAGGCCGCGATAGTAGGCCGTCAACCGTTGCACGTCGCCGTCCAGCGTATCGCGGTTGAATAAGCCGCCGAGGAACCAAAACCAGCCGGGCTTGGTCTGAACTTGCGTGCGCAGCCGGGCGTCGGAGGCGATCGTGTTGCCGACGAAATCCGTCCAGCCGACGCGCTGACGCCGTCCCTCGTTGATGAGAAAGACGGCCCCGCGGTCCTCCGGTTTGTTGCCCTCGATGATCGTCACCGAGGCGTCCGGAAAACCTTTGTTATGGTATAGCTCCAGGATGCGGCGCCGGGCCTCCTCCACCTGCCAATTGTCGAGCGGGTCGCCGGCCTGGAGTCCCGTTTCCTTCGCGAGCCGCTTGGCGTCGAACACGCGATTGCCCGCGTAGGTGACGTAATGCAGCAGGGGCCGCGGAAGGACTTCGAACACGACGAGTCGTCCGCCGGGCACCTCCGGGGTGTAGGTCTTGACGTCCAAGAACAGTCCCGTGCGGTGCAATCGCCGCACGTCCTCCTCGATCAGATCGGGATTGAAAGGTCGGCCGGCACGGGTCTTGACGGACGGGAGGAACTTTTCGCGGGGAACCCCCTTGGCACCCACGATGCGGACTTCGGTCACCAATACTTCCGGACCGGGATCGACCGGAGCGGCGGTCTCCCTCGGCAGCGTCGCGGGCGGCTCCTGCGCAACCGCGCCGGCCGCCGCCATTCCGGCCGCCAAGGCCGCCAGCCAAACGCAGCCTTGGATCGCCCCGCCGAATGGGCCGGCGCTATGCTGCCCACCACGTCGCGCGGCAAACCGTATCGCAATGTGTCGGTCGTGATTCGTCTGCACCGGCTACGCGGCCTTCCCAGTTAATACGAAGGTGTCCGGGAATGGATCGGTCGTTCCCGGACGGGCCTGCCACCTCGAAGGCAACAACCGGACACGACGCGGCGTGTCCTTCCGGGAAACGGGGTTGTTCCTCGCATTCCATCGCCGCACGCCCCGGGCTGAATCGTCGGGCGATACCGCACGGGCAATCCCGCCCTAGCGGGCAAAGTGCGGCCGAACCCGGCGCAACGGCACGCTGCGGCCGCTCCTTTTCGTTCGCGGCAAGGGCGAAGGAATACCCGATGATGCAAGGAATCGCAAGGCGGATTCCGCGTTCTTCCCCAATCCCGCGGATCGGTACCGCGTGCTGCCTACGAAAAGGGCTTGCCGGAACGCCCGACACGCTCCCCGACAAGCCTTCGGATCCGCCGCAAGAGGCCCGGGAGGCTATCGGAGCGGGCGGGAATTCTCCGGATTGCTCTTGCCCCGATCCGGCAAACCCGGTATTCACTCCCCGGTCCGAGTCTTCGCCATCTCGCGTCGGCCGGGACTGCCGATTTCCCGGGAACGGTTTGCATGGGTCGAATTCAGGAAGATTTCGCCGCATTGGACCGGTTGCCGCACGGGCGTGCTTGCCCGTCCGCGCGACGTCTTCTTCTTTACCTTTGGCTCTTCTTGCCGTTTCTCGCCACGACGCCGATCTTCTTGGGTTGCCAAACGCCTCGGATCGTCCGCGACTTGGAACGCGAGAATCGGGAGCTGGAAAACAAGATTTGGGAATTGGCGGGCTTGTTGGAAGACAAGCAGGCGGAGTTGGAGGCTTGCCGCCGGCAAAGCGGGCGTTCGACCGCCGGCGGAACGGAGGCGCAGGCGCCGAAGCGGGCCCAAGAATCGGCGCCCCAGTGGCCCGGACGCGCCGAGCCGCCGCCTTTGCCCGGATACGACGGCCTGCCGGGAATCGACGTTACGCCGCCGCTGCAAGAGAGCAGTCCGGAGCGGGCATTGCCCGGCAGCCGCACACCGCCTGCCGCACCGGGTGCTTTCGTCCCTCCCGACTCCTCCATCGCGTTGCCCCAATTCCCGGAAACAACGCGGAATGACACCCCGTCTCGCGGGACGGACCAGACCTCCGTCTCCCCCGTCTCGCGCGGCGAAATCGCGGTCGCGACGGGCCGCACGCGCCCCGGCGGGAGCGATGAGGTCACCGCCGTCGTCTTGCATCCGGAGTGGGTGCGGGGAATCGACTTGGACGGCCGACCCGGCGACGACGGCATCCAAATCCTGCTTCAACCGATGGACGATCGCGGCGACATTCTGGCGGCGGCCGCCCCCATCACCGTGGTCGTGCTCGATCCGCAACTCACCGGATTGAGCGCCCGCATCGCGCGATGGGACCTCCACCCCGACGAAGTTCGCAGCTACTTCGTGCAGCGGGGCGGTACGTCGGGCTATTTGCTGGATTTGCCCTGGCCTGCCGAGCCGCCGGTCCACCGCGAACTGCTCGTCTTCGCCCGATACACCGCCGCGGACGGCCGAAAGCTGGAGGCCCAGGCCGAACTGAACGTCCGCCCCGCGGCGACGGCCTCGTGGAACGGCCATTGACCGCCCGTGCAACCCGCGCTCGAACCGGCCGCCGATCGGGCGGGAGACTCCGGCGACCGTCGCTCAATGCTCGTCGGCACGTCCGCCGGGCGCCGGCGGCGCCGCGCCGTGGGCGTGATCGTCCTTCCCGTTCCCCTGGATTTTCCTCAATCGCTCGGCCATGACCCGAAGCTTCAGTTGCTCCAAGTCGGCCTCGTCGGCCAGCTTGCCGAAGTAGTACCAGGAGGCCAGCATGTCGGCCAACGCGGTCAACAGCATCCACACGACCACGAGGGCGACGAATCCCCAATATGCCAGGGCAAGGTAGGCGGAGGTATCGCGGCTCGGCCACCACGTCCCCACCAGCATCAGCAAACCGGCGAGGCTACACAATCCGGCGGCCAGCAATCGGCGACGGAATTGGCGCTGCCGAAAGGCGGCTTCGCCGGGTTCGCGGGCGCCGCGCCGCTGAAACCGCCGGCGACCCAAGATGCTCCAGACCGCCAGCGCCAAACCGGCGAGCAGTACGGCGGCGGCAAAGATCGGCCCCGCCCAGACCGCCGAACGGGGAAGGTCGGCAGCTTCCGCGAGCGGAAGGACGGAAAAGGCGAACATCAACGATTTCCACAGCACCACGCGCGGTCCCTCTCGCGAAGGCACGAGCCGCGCCGTCCACCCGCCGAGTTCTTCGGCTTTCTGAGACGGCGGACAACAAAAAACGGCCGGCGCAAACCGACCGTTCCGCCGACCGTATTCTAATCCATCCCGAGGTTCGTCCGCTTGCTTTGCCGGAGCATTCGTCTCGCGGTCGGTGGTCGGCGCAGCACCGGCGGGGAACCGTCTCCGCGCCATCGACGCCGACGCACCGCTTCCCGGCCGGTCACTGCTCGCAGAGCGGCGTTTTCTTTTCCGTGATCTTGGGGCACTTGGGGGCCATGTCGGCGTTGATCTGGATGTATTCCTGCCACTCCTCGGGCACGTTATCGACCAAGAAGATGGCATCCACCGGGCACTCCGGCACGCAAGCCTCGCAGTCGATGCATTCGTCGGGATGAATATACAACATCCGCTCGCCTTCGTAGAAGCACTCGACCGGGCAGACCACGACGCAATCGGTGTATTTGCAGTCCACGCACGGCTTGCAAACGACGTGAGTCATACGACAACCTTTCTCCGTGAGATACCACCAGGGCGGTCAATATCCCCAACAACGTTCGGCCGCAATGTGAGCGGTCCCGCCGACTCGACGAGTTCGACGGCCGGGGAAAAGCGATTCTTTCAACATCGTAGAGTGGCAATAATACGGCGTCAAGGGAATGGGAGCGAGCCCGCGTCCGGTGCCGACCGCCCCACGAACTCCGCCCCTTGATTTCGCCGTAGCCGCGGGCAAAAAAACGGAGAATTCGGCACGCGGTACCGAATTCTCCGCGAATCGGCGTACAGGTCGCATGGTGCGACGGAGCGACGCATCCCCACGGGACACTTGGGCCGCCGCATCACGCCAAGGGACGCGAAACCAGCACGACGTCCTGGTCGGCTTTTTCGTTGAATTCGAATCCGCGATTGCGGAAGGTGGCAAGCATCCGGGCATTGTCCTTGGACGTCTCGGCGACGACCTTCTTGATCCCCCAGCGTCGGGCGACTTCCAGGCAGTAGTCGGTGAGCAGTCCGCCCAGGCCGCGACCGTGCCAACGATCCACCACGATGACGGCGTATTCCGCCACCTCGTGGTTGGCGTCGGCGACCAGCCGGCCTACGCCGATCAAGCGACGCTGCCCGTCCTCCTCCACCTCCGCCACGATTCCGATCTCGCGATCGTAGTCGATGAAGCAGTAGCGCGAGGCCATTTCGTGCGTGGTTTGCTTGAACAAATAACTGAAGCGGAACCACAGCGATTGGGTGGAGCAACTGGCCAGAAGCTCGTGCCACATCGGCTCGTCCTCGGGCTTGATCGGCCGCAGAATGACCGGCGTGCCGTCCTTGAGTTGGCGTTCCGTGACGAACTCCTCGGGATAGGGGCGAATCGCCAGATGGGCGTACGGCCGCACCCCGTAGACCAGCGCATTCCGGTCCACGATCACGCGGGCGTCCAGGGCGATGACCTCCTCCGGCGTGACGAGCAGCGGGTTGACGTCCAATTCCTGGATCTCAGGGTAATCGGCCACGAGATAGGAGAACCGCATCAAGACCTCGATCAGCTTGTCGATGTTGACGCCGGGCCGGCCGCGATAGCCGCGGAGCAGCGGCCAAGACTTGAGCGATTCCAGCGCCCGCCGCGCCAGCGTTTCGTTCAAAGGCGGCAAGGCCAGGGCGCGATCCTGGAAGACCTCCGCCGCCACGCCGCCCATCCCCACCAAGATCACCGAGCCGAACACCGGGTCGCGCTTGGTGCCGATGATCAATTCGAAGCTGTTGGGGTAGCTGACCATCTTTTGGATGGTGCAGCCGATGATTTGGGCGTCGGGCCGGCGCTCCGCCGCGCGCTGCGTCATTTGCTCGAAGGCTTCGCGGACGGCGGATTCGGTGGCCAGGTTCAGCTTGACGCCGCCCACGTCCGTCTTGTGCGTGATCTGCGGCGAGTGGATCTTCATCACGACGGGGAAGCCGACGCGCTTGGCGATTTCCACGGCCTGGTCGGCGGTCCGGGCCAGGAAGGGCTTGCTGACCGGGATGCCGTAGGCTTCGAGGAAGGCCTTGGACACGCTCTCCGTGAGGATCTCGGCGCCCTCGGTGAGCAGGCTTTCGAACACGCCCCGCAAGCGTTGGCGGTCGAAGGAGAAGGAGACCGGGATGTCCCGCGGGGTCTCGTGCAGGAGGGTGAGGTTTCGGGCGTAGGAAACCAGGTGCATGAACGCCCGCACCGCCTTCTCCGGAGTCGTGTACGAAGGGATGCCGAAATCGTTGAGGACTTGCATGCCCTCGGCGACGGTGTGACCGCCCATCCAAGCGGCCAACACCGGCTTCCTGTGTTTCCGCGCGATCTCGCCCACCGCCCGTGCCGTTCCCGTCGAATCGGTCATGGCTTGGGGGGTCAGGATGACGAGCACGGCGTCGACTTCGGGATCGTTCAAGACCACATCCAAGGCCTTGGCGTAGCGTTCGGGGGGGGCATCTCCCAGGACGTCCACCGGGTTGTTGTGCGACCAGAACGGCGGCAGGAACTCGTTCAGTTTTTGGATGCTTTCTTCGGAGAGGGAGGCGAGGTGGCCGTCCCGCGCGATCAGGGCGTCCGTCGTCATCACGCCCGGCCCGCCCGCATTCGTCACGATCGCCAGGCGGTCTCCCTTGGGCGGTTGCTGCCGGGCCAGCAGCTCGGCGCAGTCGAACATGTCCTCGATCTGGAAGATGCGTTCGATGCCGGCGCGTTGGAAGGCCGCCTCGTACACCGCATCCACGCCCGCCATCGCCCCGGTGTGCGAAGCCGCCGCCGCCGCCGATTCCGCGAAGCGGCCGGCCTTGTAGGCGACGATCGGCTTGGAGCGCGCGAAGGCCCGGGCGGCGGACATGAATTCCCGCGCCTCGGTGATCGACTCGATGTACAGGATGATGGATTGCGTTTCCGTCTGCGAGCCGAAATAGTCGATCAAGTCGGCGATCGTGACATCCAGCATGTTGCCGACCGACACGAAATAGGAGAACCCGATCCCTTGGTCGATCGCCCAATCGAGCACGGAGGTGCAGAGCGCGCCGGACTGGGAAATGAAACCGATGTGGCCCTTGGGCGGCGTTTCGGCGGCGAAACTGGCATTCAGCGAAAGGCCCGGCACGATGATCCCCAAGCAGTTCGGACCGACGATCCGCATGCCCGGAAACTTCGCCTGCTCCTGGAGGATTTGGGCCTCCAGTTTCCGTCCCTCCTCACCGATCTCGCGAAAACCCGCCGAGATCACCACCACGCCCCGGGTGCCGACCTCGCCCAAGTCGCGGATCAAGCCGGGGACGGTCCGCCCCGGCGTGCAAATCACCGCCAAATCGGGGGCGTGCGGCAGGCTTTGAACATCCTTGTAGGCGTGAATCCCTTGCACCGCTTCCCGCTTGGCGTTGACCGGATAAACCACGCCCGGAAACCCCGAGCCTACCAAGTTCCGCAAAACCGTATAGCCGACGCTGGTCGGCGTATCGCTGGCACCGATCACGGCCACACGTTGCGGATGAAAAATCTTGTTCAAGTTTTCAATACTCACGGTCGTCTCCCGGAAGCTGAGTGAAACTGTGTGACTGCTGAGTGGCGGGCGATCCCTGGAAGCGTCGGAGGGAGCACCCGGAAAAGATGACATGTGCAGCCTTGTTAATATATCACGTCGGCGAAACCTGCTGAAGGATTCACGATTGGCGATAATGGACCGTCGGCAACGATTTTTACGATCAGCGCTGAATGCGACAATTTCGTTGATTGTAACAGCCTCATTCCGCAATAAAGCCGCTACCAGGCCGCGCTGCAACTACGGGTTCGTTCCCGACGACCAAAACCCCCAAGGCCCCGCCGATGTCGTCCCGCTTTGGAGCCGACGCGGAGAGCAACGCCGACCGAACATCAAACGCGTTCTTTTCGTGTGTTCAAGTTATCCTTTTTACGCAAAGTAACTACCGCTTATTTACGCAAAGTGACGACCGCTTGTTTGAGCTTTTGCATCCCGATTCCGAGTCGATCGCGTCCCGCCCGATCACAACCAATCGCGGCACTCCGCGGAGGCCCGCAGTCCACAATGCATCCCCTCGACCTCTGCCCGGCCTCGCGCAAATCGGCGGACAACGGCCTCCTCGTCGTCGTAGGCTCAAACCGGACGTGCGCCGGGGACGGCGCAAAATGCCCGAACCGGAAGGCGGGTCGGTTGTGCTAACCGCCCGGCCCGGGTATCGTTTGATGCAGGCGAAGGAGGCGCGAACCGCCTGCTCTTGAAGGTCTTTCGACGGACGAGCGAGGAGACCCGCGGGACATCGCTTCCGACGGCCGCCGACGGCACGGAGGAGCCGCATGGTCAGCGACCGCGAATTGGATTGGGGACTCTTGGAACGGGCGCGGGGGGGAGATTTTTCCGCCTTCGAAGCCCTCGTTACCCGCTACGAACGCCGCATCTTCGGTCTGGCCCGCCGCATCGTCCGAAACGAACACGACGCGGAAGAGGTGGTGCAGCAGACCTTCATCACCTTGCTCGAGCACCTCCACGATTTCCGGGGCGACTCGGCCTTCGCGACTTGGCTCTTGCGGATCGCGTCGAATCACGCCCTGGCCCTTTTACGGCGCGAGGCGGTTCGGGCGGCGGTTCCCCTGGCCGACGATGCAACCCGCAACGGCGACGACGATCTGCCCTTCCCGTCGTTCATCGCCGAATGGCGGGAAACCCCGGATCAAATCCTCGGTCGCGCCGAGACCGGACGCATCCTGCGCGAGGCGCTGGACCAATTGGATGACAAATACCGGCTCACTTTCCTGTTGCGGGATGTGGAGGGGCTTTCCACGGCGGAGACGGCCGAGGCCCTGGGGATCACGGAGTCCAACGTCAAGGTGCGGCTGCTCCGTGCCCGGCTGATGCTGCGGGAGAAGCTGACCCGCGTTTTCGGCGACGAAACCCGGGCCGTCGAACCGCATCGTCACGACGATTAACGGGCGGCGCCCAGGCCGCGTCCGCGGGCCGCGGCGATCACGGCCCCGCGGGGACGTCTTCGTCGTCTTCATCGTCGGGCGGCGCGGGCGGGCGCACGATTCCAACGTAAGCCCGCCTGTTCCTCCAAGTTCCGGCTCCAGCGGCTGTAGGCCTCGATCCGGTCGTACCACGACACCGAGATGTACGTCTGCTGGTTTTGCCGCACGAAGGCATCGTACAGTTGCGCCGGAGAGGGCTGCATTTCGATCACGCGAACCAGATATACCTTGGAACGCGGCTGGTTCCAGGCCACGCCGATTTGTCCCGGTTGCAGCGAGAAGACCGCCGCCATGAACTCATTGCCGGGCTGATCCACGGCATCCTCGTCCACCACCAAGCCGCTCGCCGGATCCTTGCGCTTGGCCTTGATGGAGCTGAGGAAGGGCGGGCGCGACGCCGCCCAGGCCAAATCCAACTCCCCGTACGTCAGCCAGGAAAACGGCTCCGTCTCGGGGATGATCCGTGCGTCCTTGAACTCCTCGGTGCCGGCCAAGTACTCGGCCAACGTCTTGCCGGATTTCTCCGCTTCGGACGCCAACCGTCCGCATTCGGTCTCGGCCAGCTTGCGTCCCTCGATTAACCGCCACGCTTGCAGCACTTCCTCCCGGACGCCCGGATCGGTGAACTCGGGCACGTGTTCCTCGACGCGTTCGGTCGGCCAGGCAAGGTACTGATTCTGGTTGATGTCGAAGGTCCGGCTGGTGAGGAACTCTCGCAAATCGAAGACGACCTGCGAAAAGGGAACTCCCTGCGAGTCGGTCGATTTACCGATCTCCAAGGCCTCGACTTCCCAGCGAGGGAGAAGCTCGGTTTGCCCGTACTGGAAGCCCTCGCGGCGGGCGATCTCTTCCAAGTTGGGACGTTGCGGCGGCTCGGGCGGCACGGCCTTCGATTCCTTGGCCGACTCCAGCGCCGACAGATAATTGCCCCAGGCCATCTGATAGCGACGCATTTCCTCCTCGATCTTGTCCAGCGCCGCCCGCATTTGCTCGACCGCGATGATCCGCCGGACCTCTTCCCGCACTTCCTCGAAGGGACGATACTTCGGCTTCTCCGGCGCGGTCGGCGGATTCTCTTCGGGCGGAGTTGCCCCGGATGGGGTTGTCGCCGCAGCCCCCTCACCCGACGGCGGCGACGATTCCGGTTGCGCGGCTGGGCTCGCGGCGGGCGGAGCAACCGCGGCATCGGCGGCATCGGCGGGAGCTCCGGGCGAAGGCTCCGACCCCGCCGGCGGCGATCCCTCCGGCTCCGCCGTACTCTCCTCCGCGAAGCCGACCAATCGCATCATCGGCCGGTTCCCTCCGCGAGACTGATCCGACGACGCAGGGCCGTCCTCGCCGGTACCGCTCTCGGTAGAACCCGCCGGCTCTTCCCCGCTCTTGTCGCCGGAAGGTGCCGGTTCGGTCGCCTGTTGGGGAGCCTCTTGAGGAGACTCGCTTGCCCCGGCCTCGTCCGCGGGCATGGAATCCGGCGCCGCTTCCGCGGCATCGCTCGGCGGGGAATCTTGCGGCGGCTGCGGGGCGGTTTCGGGGGCGGGCATCTCCGGCGATTCGGGCTTCGGCGTCCCGTCTGCGGGGGACGATTCGGCCTGGCCGTTTTCCACGGCGGGTTGCTCGGCCGGCTTGGATTCCGGCGTCTCCATGGCGCCCGGCTGGGGCGGGGCGGCCTCTCCGCCCTCGCCCGCCTGGGGCGCGTCGCTCGGCTCCGATTGGGGTGCCGTCGTCGCGGGCGGCGTCACTTCCGGGGTAGGGAGCGTGGGGCCGGTCGGCGCAGCCGCGCTCGGCAAGGCGGCCGATGTCTGCGGCGCAAGGAACAGCTCGTCCTTCCGCTCTTCATACACCCGCCGCAGC
Source organism: Thermogutta hypogea (assembly GCF_055386265.1). Lineage (NCBI taxonomy): Bacteria > Pseudomonadati > Planctomycetota > Planctomycetia > Pirellulales > Thermoguttaceae > Thermogutta > Thermogutta hypogea. The sequence continues at coordinate 4,010,205 of NZ_AP042425.1, read as the reverse complement.
TCGTCTTCCGAAATCGACGTCCGCTCCAACCACATCGTCACATCCCCTTTGAGGTACTCGAAGCGGACCTTCTCGGGGACTTTGAAACCGGGGTCGGGACTGTTCGGTTGCGGCAAGCGCGTCTTGTATTTCTCGAACAGTTGCCGCAATTGGGCCTCGGACGGAGGCGCAACCTTGGCGGCGAACTTTTCGAGGGGGATTTCCGCCAGCTCCACGGACGCCATGCGGCGGAGTCGCAGGAAGTAGTCCCAGCGCTGACCCGGCGTCTCGCCCGCGTAGCCCGGCAAGAATCGCCACGGGTCCACCCCGCTCAGCTCGGCGTAGCGGACGGCCAGCAAGGCCAGGCTCATGCCGGAGAACAGGGCGTCTTCATCAACCTTCTGCTGTGCCATCAAACCTTGAAGGTCTTGCGGAGAGATCGCGATGCCCGTCGAGCGCAGCAATTCCTCGATGTAGCGGTTGACGGCGGCATCCGATATCGTCATGCCCGCCGCTTCGGCGTATCGGGCAAGGAGCCACAAACGCACGACCTGCTCCTCGGAAAGCTCCCCCAGCGTTTGACTGAACATGACGACTTGCATGGGGTTGCCCTGGCGGCGCGAGACGTAATCTTGCAGGGCTTCCAGGAATCGTTGGACGGCGGCTTGCCCGCTCCAAAGACTCGCCAACTGCTGCTCGGTCAGGCTGCCGAATCGCTGCGTCACGACGACGGGGGGCGTGCTGGAGCCGCGGGTCGCGCCGAGGTATTCCAGCAAGGCCGGTATGATTACGAAGCTGATCATCGACATCAAGAATAAGCCGACCAGCAGGACCTTGGCGTTCTTGCGAAAGATTTTGAAGGGACTGGCCATGGTGAGTCGTTTCCGCTCCTGGCAACGATTCGGAAGTCACGGTGAGGATGCAAAAGCCGCCCGCAAAAGGCATCCACCACCGCGAGGGGAAGCCTTCCGCCTTGACACTTCACCCGAAAACAGCAATTGTAACGTTTGGGCGGTTCGTGCCGAACCGGGCCCCTTTACCCGGTGATCGCGGAACGGTCATTCTAAATTGCTTTGAAACAATTGCAAATGCCAACGTCCCGGCGTTCGGGGCTACCGGGCGGGTGGTAGCTGCAACCGATCGGCCCGCGATTGGGCACCGCCGCACGGAAACGGGCGTTCGCTCGCCTAGCATGCGGCGATCCTTCAACCACCTTTCGAGTTCCCGGCTCGACGCGAGTCTGTTCAAAAAACTGGAAGTGTCATGGCGAAGAAACAATCGGGCACGCCGAGTCGGCTCGTCATCGTGGAATCCCCGGCCAAGGCTCGTACCATCAGCCGATTCTTGGGGCCGGACTACCGGATCGAGGCCAGCATCGGTCACATCCGCGACTTGCCGGAAGGGGCCAAGGAGTGCCCCCCCGAGTACCGGGGACAGCGGTGGGCGTATCTCGGCGTCAACGTGGACAACGATTTCGAGCCGATCTACATCGTCCCTAGAGACAAGAAGAAGCAGGTCGGCATACTCAAGGAGGCCTTGAAAAACGCCTCGGAGCTGCTGCTGGCGACGGACGAAGACCGCGAAGGCGAAGCCATCAGTTGGCATCTGTGCGAGGTCTTGCAACCGCGCGTGCCCGTCCGCCGATTGGTCTTCCACGAAATCACGCGGCAGGCCATTTTGCAGGCTTTGCAGTCGCCGCGCGCCATCGACGAGAATCTGGTGCGGGCGCAAGAGGCGCGCAGGATTTTGGATCGGCTGTTCGGTTTCGAGGTCTCGCCGCTGTTGTGGCGGAAGCTCGGGCGGGGCCTCTCCGCCGGACGGGTGCAGAGCGTCGCCGTGCGGCTGATCGTCGAACGCGAGCGGCGGCGGATGAGCTTCGTCCGCGCGGCGTATTGGGATATCGCGGCGGTCTTGGCGACCGCCTCCGGCGAATCGTTCCCCGCCGTATCCGTCTCGGTGGACGGTCGCCGCATCGTCAGCGGGCGCGACTTCGACCCCACCACCGGACAGCTCAAGGTCGCCGAGGGCGGCCGACCCGGCTCGAGCACCATGCTGCTGGACGAGGCATCGGCCCGGTCCGTGGCGGAGCGGGCGCGGCGGGCCGTTTGGAAGGTACTTCAAGTCGAGGAAAAGCCGTACGTCACGCGGCCCTATCCCCCGTTCACCACCAGCACCCTCCAGCAGGAAGCCAACCGCAAGCTCGGGTACACCGCGCGGATGACCATGCAGATCGCCCAGCGGCTGTACGAAAACGGCTACATCACGTACATGCGCACGGATTCCACGAACCTGTCGCAGGAGGCGGTGGACGCCGCCCGATCCACGATCCGCTCCCTCTACGGAGAGGCGTATCTTTCCTCCGCGCCGCGGGTCTATGCCACGAAAGTCAAGAACGCGCAAGAGGCGCACGAGGCCATCCGTCCGGCCGGCACCGAGTTGCGCTTGCCCGAATCCCTGCGGGGCGAATTGTCTCCCGAGGAATTGCGGCTGTACGACCTGATCTGGAAGCGGACGGTGGCCTGCCAGATGTCCGACGCGCGGGGACGGCGCGTATCGGCACAGATCGACGCCGACGGGGTGGTTTTCCAAGCCTCGGGCAAGACGATCGAGTTTCCCGGCTACTTGCGGGTGTACGTGGAGGGCGCGGACGATCCGGAGGCCGAATTGGCGGACCGCGAAACCGTGTTGCCGCCGCTGCAACCGGGACAGGAATTGACGCCGCTGGAGGTCGCGCCCAACGGACACGAGACGCAACCGCCGCCGCGCTACACGGAAGCGGCGCTGACCCGGGCCTTGGAGGAGATGGGCATCGGCCGGCCCAGCACCTACGCTTCCATCATCGACACGATCCTGGAGCGGAGATACGTCTTCAAACGCGCCAATGCCCTGGTGCCCACCTGGACCGCCGTGACCGTGGTCCAGCTCATGGAGCGGCACTTGCCCTCGCTGATCGATTATTTGTTCACGGCGGAGATGGAGGACGCCCTGGACGCCATCAGCCGCGGGGAGCTCCGCTGGGTGGACTATCTGCGGCGGTTCTACTTCGGGAACGATCGACCGGGACTGAAGCCTCTGCTCGCCAGCAAGGTCGAGGAGATCGACGCCCGGGAGGCCTCGCGCGTGTTCATCGGCCGGCCGCCGGGGGCGGGCGACGAGGACCCGGGGATCTGGGTCCGCGTGGGCAAGTACGGCCCGTTTCTGGAATACGGCGAGCGCCGCGGAAGCATTCCCGACGATCTGCCGCCCGACGAATTGACGCCCGAAAAAGCCCTCGAGTTGCTGGATCGCGCGGAGCAGGCCGAGCGCCCGCTGTGTCTCTGCCCCCAGACCGGAAAGCCCGTCTATGTGAAGACCGGTCGTTACGGCCCCTACGTTCAAAGGGGCGAGAGCGGCGGCGGCGAGAAGCCGGAATACGTCTCGCTTCCCAAGAAGATGCGGCCGGAGGAGGTCACGCCGGAGATCGCGCAGAAGTTGCTCGCGCTGCCCCGAACGCTGGGGACCCATCCGCAAAGCGGTGAGCCGGTCGTGGCCCAGCTCGGACGCTTCGGTCCGTATGTTCAGTGCGGGAGCGAGACGCGCTCCATCCCGGACGACATCTCCGTGCTGGACATCACGCTGGAGCAGGCCTTGGAGTTGCTGGCCCAACCCAAGGGAACGCGTCGGCGGAGCATCGAGGCCCTGCGGGAGCTGGGCACGTCTCCGGTGACGGGCCAGGCCGTGAAGTTGATGGCCGGCCGGTACGGACCCTACGTCACCGACGGCGTCACGAACTGTTCGCTGCCCAAGTCGGTTCCCCCGGAGGAGGTCACGCTGGAGTCGGCCTTGCCGTGGCTGGCGGAAAAGGCGGCCCAGGGAGGCTCGCGGAGCAGCCGACGGCGGACCGCGAAGAAGACTCCCGGCGGCGGTTCCGCCGCGCGGACGACCGCCAAAAAAACCGCTAAAAAAGCCGCCAAGAAAGCCGCCGTCAAGCGCTCGAGCAAGGGAACCAAGGGGACGTGAAGCGTTCCGGCGTCACCCGCGAGACGCCAGGCGCCATCCGTCGCCCGCCCGGCGGCAAGAAAACAAAACCCGCGGCACAACGCCGCAAGAAAAACAAATCCCGCGGCACAACGCCGCGGGAAATTATCCGTTACGGGGGTCCGACCGTAACGGCTTAACGGGAACCGGCGAGGTAACGGCCGTCGGCGACGACGGTCGAGATCAGACCAATTCTTTGCGGGCACCGACCAGACTGCGAATCCGTTCCGCCAGCAGGCCGGCGTCGAACGGCTTCTTGAACGTCTCGTTGATCGCCGATCGGTCGAAGCTCATCGAGCTTCCATCGTCGGGAAGGAGGGCGATCAGCACCACCTCGTTGAATTCGCCGTTGCGGCGGACGTGCTGGCAGATCTGCAAACCCTCCGTTTTGCCGATCGAGAAATCGACCACGATGCAATCCGGGCGAAAGCTCTCGGCCTGGATGCCGGCGTCGAAACCGCTGGAGGCGACCGCCACCTTGAACGCGCGTTCCGGCGGCAACTCGCGCTTCAGATTCTCGATCAGCAATTGGTCCTGGGCGACGATCAAGACCTTGGCGGTCGTCTCGTCCTCCAGTTCCCCCAAAGGCATCCCGTGTTCCCGGAGGAACTTGATCAGGTACTCGCGCGGGATGCGACGATCCTGGGATCCGGGAATGCGATAGCCTTTCAGGCGACCCGAGTCGAACCATTTGCTGACGGTGCGCGGGGCAACTTTACAGATCTTGGCAACCTGACCTGTAGTGAAGACCTTCATTGCAGGCTCTCCAAACTGTCACTAGATCCAATGGATTCTCCGGTCGGCCTCTACCGACCGCTCCTCCGCGCCCCGCAGTCTTCCCTTGCATTGCCGCTCGCTCCGTCGTGCGGCGCGACATCCGTCCTGTTTGGGAAGACCCCTGGGTCGGGGCGTGCGAGGTGACCGCTTCCTTCGTCGGCCGTGGTGCAGCTCCTTCTGACCCGCGCCTCATCATTGACATCGGCTACCCGGTTCCCTGGAAGTCAGTGAAAACTCGTAAAATGGGGAAGTTTCAGTTCGATCCAGCCAATTACTACACTGACTGCCGCTCGCGAGACCGGGTGGTCCGACACATCCGGGAGAGAAAATGCGAGAAGAACGCTTGGTTTCTTCCCTGCAATCGGGAAGCAACCGGCGGGTTTCCTTGCGATTTTCCCCCCTGACAACCGTCCCATGCCAGGCTTCTGCTTCTTCCGCGTGGCAAGGAACAAACGCTCCGATTGTTAGTTTCGATTTTTTATCCGCCCGCACTTTAGAATCTTTCCACGCCCTTGCGGAATGTGGGCGTTGTAACGAAAGGCGCGGTCGCCCAGAACATGCGGATGGCGAAAACTATGCGCACCGCGGAAGAGGCGGCGCCGAGGCAAGACGAGACAAGACGACGCGAAAAAAGCGATCAGGCGGCCTGTTCGGCCTCCGGCGGGGACTCCGGCTCGGCATCGCCCCGCGGAATAAATTCCCCGTTTTCGCTGACGTCCTCGAACCGTACCGAGACCCGCTTGGAGACGCCCGACTCCTCCATCGTGATCCCGTAGATGGTATCCGCGCAGGTCATCGTCTTTTTGGAATGCGTGATGATGAGAAATTGGGTCACGGACAAGAAGTCGCGCAAGACCTTGGCGAAGCGATCGATGTTGGCCTCGTCCAAGGCCGCGTCCACTTCATCCAGCACGCAGAACATGCTGGGCCGGCTGCGGAACATGGCCAACAGCAAGGCCACGCAGGTGAGCGTTTTCTCGCCCCCGCTCAGCAGGGAGATGCTGCGCGGTTCCTTGCCGGGGGGCCGCGCCACGATTTCGATCCCGCTCTCCAAAACGTCCACGCCCTCTTCCAATTCGATGCTGGCCTGCCCTCCGCCGAACAGCTCGCGGAAGAGCACCCCGAAGTGTTCCCGCACCGAATCCAGGGTAGCCAAGAACAAGCGGCGGCTGTCGGTATTGATGCGGTCGATGATCCGCTGCAAGGAGGCCTTGGCCGAGGTCAGGTCTTCGTATTGTTCGGAGAGCGTTTCGTACCGCCGTTCCAATTCGGAAAGCTCTTCCAGGGCCTCCAGGTTGACGTTCCCCAATTGGTGAATCTTGCGCCGCAAATCGTCCATTTCGGCTTGGATTTCCTCGCGTCCGCGCTCGTCCTCCAAGGCGGACGGGCGATCCAACTCCGACGGCGTGATCCCGTAATCCTCCCGCAACCGCGAGGCCAGGGCCGCCTTTTCGTGGATGACGCCGTTGCTCTCCAGCTCCAGCCGGTGCAGCTCGGCCTCCGCGGCGTGGATTTCCTTGGCCAAGGCTTGCAGCCGCCGCGTGCCGCGCATCCGCTCCTCCTCCCAGGCGGCGCGTCGCCGGGAGACTTCCCCCAGGTCCCGCAGCACGGCCTCCTTTTGCGAGAAGGCGATCGCCAAGTCGGCCTCCGCCGCGAGGACGGACCGCTCGGCGAGGCGGCACTTCCGCGCGGCCTCGCTGAGGCGCTCCCGCAACTCGTCCCTTTCGCGCAATCGTTCTCGGCCGGCCTCCTCCTGGCGCCGTCGCTCGGATTGCAGGTTGCGCAGGCGTTCTTCGCACTTGGCCAGCTCGACCTTCAGCTCCGTCACGATCTTCGTGCGTTCGCGGACGGCCGCTTCCGAGTCGGCCAGTTCTCGCGCCGCCTGGGCCAGAAGTTCCTCGGCCAGCCGCGCGCGGCGTTCGGCCTCCGCCTTTTCGCGCAGGGCTTGCTCCAGCAGGCCGGCCGTCTCCTCGATGTCGCGCGTGACTTGCTCGAGTTGCAGCTCCAGGTCCCGCACTTGCGGTTCGGCCTCCTCCCAGCGCGAGCGGAGGGCGGCCAAGCGGTGCCGGCATTCCGCCGCTTCGCCGCGGAGCCGTTCGCTCGCAGTCTCGGCTTCGGCCAAGGCCGCTTCCTCTTGGGCGACCTGCGTGCGGAGGGAAGCCTCTTCGTGCGCCACCCGGGCCAAGGCTTCGGCCAGACGGCCCAATTCCTCGTCCAAGGCGCGAAGCTCGCTCTTGCGGCTGACCAAGCCTCCGCCGGCGCTCTTGGGTCCGGCGATGACGATATCCGCTTGGACGACCTCGCCGGCCAAGGTGACGAACCGGGCCGAGCTTGCGGGATCGCTGAGGCGCAAGGCGGCCGCCAGGGTATCGACGAACCACACGTTTCCCAGCAACCGCCGCTTGAGCGGCTCGCAATCGGGATCGGTTTCGACGAAATCCACGGCCCGCCCCAACACGCCGGGCAGATCGGCGAACACCGCTTCCTCCTCACCGGAGGGCGGCGGGCACGCCGGTACGTCCATGCGGAGGAAGGCCACCCTGCCCGCCGGAGCGGCGCCGCCGCTGAGCCAGCCTTCGAACAGCGGGGTGCTGTCCGTCAGGACGACGTATTGCGCGGCCTCGCCCAGTGCGGCGTCGACCAACAGCGCGGCCTGGAGTTCGGCGCGGAAGAGGTCGGCCACCAGTCCCCGCACGCGACCGCGATCCTCCGGCGACCCCTCTTGAAGCCGCTGCAAGAAATCCTTGACGCCCGGCTCTACCCCCTCGCGGCGGCTTTCCAATTGTTGCAAGACCGCGCGGCGTTCGCTCCGCGCGGCCTGATGCCGCTCCCATTCGCGGCGCCGGTTTTCGACGGCCTGCAATTCGCCGCGGGTCCGGGCGAGCGCCGATCGCCGCGACTCCAGCGTCGCGCTCACCGCCTGCTCGGCGCTTTGCGCGTCCGCCAGCCGCGCCTCCCAGGCGGCGATCTCTTCACTCAAGCCCCGCCGCCGCTGCTGCAAGGCGGCCGACTCCTTTTCGATGCGCTCCTTCTCGGCACGGGCGGTTTCCAGCCGGGCCTCCAAGCGGGCCGCCCCGTTGGCCGCGTTCAAGGACGACTGCAATGCCTCCCACTGCGTGCTTTGCCGCTCGTCATGCAGCAAGCGGACGCGATCCAAGGTCTCCAAGGCCTCGGAGAGCCGGCGTTCCCTTTCGGCCAAGTCGCGGGCCAGCTCGCGTTGCCGCTGTTCGACCTCGGCGGCCGTTCGGGCGAGCGATTCGTGGGCGCCGGCCGATTCCCGGACACGGCGATCGACCTCCAGGAAGGCCCGGCCCATGCGACCGATTTCCCGTTCCATATCGCGGAGCCGGCCCATCTGATGGGCGATGGCGGCCTCGGCGGCGGCGATGCGTTCGCGAGCGTCGGAAGCGGCGGCTTGCAATTCCCGGGCCTGCCCGTCCAGCGTCGCCCCCTCGGCCTCCAGGCGGCCCAGCTCCTCTTCCACGGCGGCCTGTTCGCAAGACGCCCGTTCGCGCCGCTCCGCGGCGGCCCGGCTGCCCTCCGCCGACTCCGCCAACCGCCGGTTGAGTGCGGTCCAATCCAGGCGGGCGGCGTGCGTCCGCAGTTCGCGCAGGCGTTCCGTATGCCGGCGATACCGTTCCGCCTTGCCGGCTTGCGAACGAACCACGCGGAGACGGTTGCGGACCTCCTCCACGATGTCGGCCAAACGGAGCAGGTTCTGGTCGAGCCGGTCGAGCCGGCGGAGCGTTTCCAGCTTCTTCGCCTTGAAGCGACTGATCCCGGCGGCCTCTTCAAAGACGGCCCGGCGTTCGATGGGCGAAGCCTGGAGCAATTGATCGATCTTGCCCTGCTCGATCACGGAATAGGCCTGGGTGGCCAGCCCCGTTCCCGCCAAAAGGTCGCGAATGTCCCGCAATCGGCAGGCCCGGCGGTTGATCAGATACTCCGACTCGCCGCCCCGATAAACCCGCCGCGTGATGTGGACTTCCGGCGTGTCGAGGGGGAGGAGGCCCTTGGAGTTGTCCAGCGTGAGCGTGATTTCGGCCGCATTGAGGGGGCGTCTCCCCGCCGATCCGTTGAAGATCACGTCCGCCATTTCCCGGCCGCGGAGACTCTTGACGCTCTGCTCCCCCAGTACCCACTTCACGGCGTCCACGACGTTGGACTTGCCCGAGCCGTTGGGACCGACGATCGCGGTAATGCCCGCGCGGAACTCGAAGCGAGTCCGCTCCGCGAAGCTTTTGAAACCGGCGATCTCCAGGGCCTTCAACATCGCGATGACAAGGGTTTGTGGGGCACGATTCGGGCAGGGTTACCGGCGCGAGGGGAGCCGCGGCGACGCGCTCCGCCGGCTCGGACCGGCGGCCCGAGGTCCAGTCGCTTCACCAACGACGAGCGCGGCCCGGGTTGTTTCGATCCTCCCAGGATAACCCAAAACAGCCGATTTCACGAGTATGCGGCCTCCGGACCGGGGCGGCCCGCTCATTCGCCCTCGCTCTTGCGCAACCCCAACCGCCGTAGCAAACCGGGCCGTTTTGCCGCGGCGTTCTGCTCGGCGGCCGGTTGTTCGTCGAACGACGAGCCTCCGTCCGTCATGCTCGGATCTTCCCCGTTCTCGGCCAAGGGTCCGCGGAACGGCTCGTCGGAGGGCGTGCTCTCCGGCAGATAGCGGCGTCCCGGTTCCGGCAGGGCGTCCACCTCGAATCGGGCCGTCAGGTAGCCGCCGGCCTTGGCCTGTTGCAGCATTTGCACGACTTCGGGATAGGTTCCCCCCAGCTCCACGACGGCTCGAATGACCTCGTCCAAATCATCCGAGACGAATCGCTTCTGATCGGGTTCGTTGGGGGTGAACTTGGAGACGACGATCTTGCCCGGCTCGCGACCCGTCACCATGATCCGGTTGCCCGCGTCCAGAACCGGCGGATTGTTGAGTCGAATGTGCGAGCCGAAGAGGACCAATTCGGCCCTGCGGCTCTTGGTGACGTGGACCATGGGGGGGCCGTCCACGTTGAGAACGTGATACCAGAATTGATCGCCCAGCTTCTCGCCCATGATGACGGGATCGTTGGGGTTCAGGGTGGTGAGGGCGCGGAAGGCCCCGTAGCGCGTCTCGGCGCTGGGCGAGGCCAGCATGGACCGCAACTGCTCGACCGACTCCAAGTCGTTCAGCGCGCCCAAGGCCGATAGCGCGTACACGCGGAAGGCAGGCTCGTCGCGCGCGATTTGGCCGAGGACGGGCGCGGCGTCCGGGCAGTCCAGGTAGGCCAGGGCCTCGGCGGCGTAGAAGCGGATCGGCGGCCGCGGCGATTGGAGGGCCTCTTTGAGCGCCGCCACGGCCGGATTGCCCATCGCTTCCAGCTTGATGGCGGCGGCGGCCGCGGTATCCGGATTCATCAGTTGCTGTTGCAGCTCGCTGATCCGCCGCACGCGGTCCGTTTCGTTGTCTTTCAACGGGATCGCGCGGATCACCGCCAGGTAGCGCTCGATGTTATCCTTGTAGCGCGGATGGACCTTCAACTCGATGTATTCGTTGGTCTTGGCCTTGGCCACGCCCTCTTGGATGCCGCGATGGATGAGGGAGAAGCGGCGATTGACCACGGTTTGCACGCGGGCGCTGTTGAAGACCGATTGGTGCTCGGGCTTGAGGACCAAGCCGAGCGTGCGGGACGTTCGCGCGACGCCGCCGCCCAGGATGACGCCCCGCGTGGCGTAGATCGGGTCCTTGGCGGGATCGGCGTTGGGATCGACGAGGACCGGCCCCTCGCCGGACGCCAGGACGCGACCCTCGCGCATGGCGCCCCCGAGCACTGCCATTTCCCGCATCGGGACTTCCAGCAGATATCCGCCGAGAAGACTCTTGGTCTCGCTCCGGGAGGGAACGCGGACCTCAATATCGAAGCGGTCGCCGCGCTGAATCCCCGGCCGGAGGTATCCGCGGAGCAGGACGAGCGACGTATCGGGCGAGGCCAGCACGGTGTTGGGCGAATCCACGCCGCGGCGCTGCATTTCGGCCAGGAGGTATTGCCTCTCGGGCGAGGGAAGCGGATCGCTCCCCGTTCCCCGCAAGCCGGTAACCAGACCGATGGATTCGACGGGAATGGGGTGCAGGCCGTAGGGCACGGCCAAGTCGCCGACGATGTCCGCGTTCTCGCTCGTGGCCTCATCGAGGCGGCGTGCCGCGTCGCCCCGCGACCAGAGCGAACATCCCGCCCCGACGACCAGGGCGAGCAGGCTGGGAACGGTCATAGCAAGGCGAATGGAGGACTTCATGGGGAGACGGCATCCTTGCCAAATAGGCCGCAATGGGGGCGACGGCGCCGCGGCGGCCGGCCCGTCCGATTCCTGGTTTGTTTCCGCCCGAACCGCGGATGAAGCCGGCTCACGGCACGGCGCACCCGAGCCGGCACGGGGCGGTCGGCGGGTAGGTTACCGGCCCCCCCTCGTTTCTACAAGGCCAATTGCACACCCCCCCATCCGGCCGGGAGTGGAACGCCCGGCGCATTTCGCTTGAGCCGAATTCTCCCTTGGAGCATAAGATAAAATAAGAGAGAATTTTACGGCGCCGGCTTCCTTGCCCCCAAGGACGCCGACCGCCCGACCTCCGAATTCTCCCTCGGCTTGCCGGAGCGTCCGCACACCGCGGCTTCACGCGACCCTGAGGTTTTTCTGAATCGCCCGCGGCCGCCCGGCCCCAATCTTCGAGGAGCCTCCCTGCATGAGTTCGGAAAACTACCTCTTCGTGACGGGACGCTTGGCCGAGCCTACCCTGCGGCGCATGCTTCCCGATCTCTCCGAGTGTTTCGATTTCCAGTACAACGTGGCCGTCATGCCGATCTCCGTCGCCGCGCTGATGAGCACGGGCTGGCTGGCCGAGCGGCTGGAGGTCCCCGAAGAGACGACGCGCATCCTGTTGCCCGGACATTGCCGAGGGGATTGCGAGATTTTGCAGTCGCGGACGGGACGCCGCGTGGAACGGGGGCCGGGCGATCTGCACGATCTCCCCCGCTACTTTCGAGAAAAGAATTGCCCCGCGGCGGTGGGAGAGGATTACCGCATGCGATTGGCGGCGGTCATCAAACAGGCTTCCCAGTTCTCGCGCCCGCTCATCCACCAGCAGGCCGATTCGCTCGTGCAGGACGGGGCGGACGTGGTCGTGCTCTCGCACGAGGATCGCGAGCCGTGGCCGGCCGCCAAGGGAATCATCCAATCCTTGGTCGAGGCGGGACACCGAGTCTGGGTCCGCAGCCTGGATCCCGCGGTGCAAAAAACCGCCGTCACCGCCGGAGCCAAGTACGTCGAGCCTTTTCGCCGCGAGAACGGCGACTTCTGGAAACGCCGCAAGACCGTCGCCGTCGTGACGCCGGACCTGCCCGGCACTTGGGCCGGCGTGGACGAAAAGATCCAGTGGTTGAGACGCCATGAAGTGCCCTGGATTCTGCAAGTGAGTTTGACCCCGATCGGGATGGGCTTCGCGCCGGGCATGTTCCAGCTCTTCGAGGCGGCCGCCAAGTGGGAAGACGCCGAGCTGAGCATGGATTTGTGCCCCCTGCTGATCCACAGCCGCGCCGACTCCGCCCCTATGCTGCTGTTGATGCTGGGGCTGGCCGAGGAGTTGGGCTACCGCTTCGTGCTCACCACGCAAAGCGTCAATACGGCCAGGACGTCCGTCCGGGAATGCGATTGGATTCGCCGCCTGACGTTCGCCGCCCGCCGTTACGGCATCTCGATTCGCAATTTGGACTATCAATTGGCCATGCTCCGCGACCCGCAACCCGCTGATAACCGCGAGTTCATCGACGAGTTGGCGACCCGCTTGTCGGACCCCTCGCCGCGGGTATTCGTCTCGGGGCGGGAACTGCGGGTGCTGGGCTTCGGCCGAGACATCCGCGGCGACGACGCCTACGACGTGTTCGAGCAGCTCTTGGCGGCGGCGGCCGCCGCCAAACGCTCCGTCGACGCGCGGACCGCCTTTTACCTGGGCTACGAGATGGCCAAGGCCGGGATCGCCGGGCTGTTGGGCAAGAATTATTCTCAGGACGAGGCCCTGCACTGGGGCATGCATACGGTCCGAGAGCCGTCTCCCGCCGAACGGCGACAGCGGCGCCTCGCCCGAAAAAAAGCCGTCCAAGCCTGCGAGGAGACTTAGGAGCCGCCGGTGTCCGCGGGCCTCTTGCCGCTCGTCCACGAAGCGCCCTATGTGGACATCGAAACATTGTTGCCGCATTGGGCCGACTTGCCCTACTGCGTCTGCCTCGACACCGCGCTGCCGCACGAGGCGACCGGCCGTTTCACCTACTTGGCGGCCGACCCATACCGGGTGTGGGCGATCCCTACCGACGCCACGACCTCCGACGCGCTGCGGATGCTGGAGGAGGCGGCGGCAGCGGTCTCCCCGCCCGATGTCGCGGCCTCGCCCCCCGGCCCTTGCCCTTTTTCGGGCGGCCTGGTCGGCATGTGGAGCTACGACCTGGGGCGGCACTTCGAGGAGCTGCCCATTCCCCTCGCGCGCTTTCGGGACAACGACTTTCCGCTGTTTTGGGCCGGGCTGTACGACGTCGTGCTGGGGATCGATCACCGCGATCGCCGGGTCTGGCTCATCTCGCAGGGGCTTCCCTTCGTGCAACCCGACCGGCGCCGACGCCGCGCTGCCTCGCGATTGCGGCGATTCCGATTACTCCTGGAACAAGCCTTGGAGCAAGCGGCGAGCGAGCCTGGAAGCCGACCGCGCGGTACGCACTCGGGGCCTGCGCCGGCCGTGCCTTCGGCGTTTCCGCCCGGTCCGCCGCGGCCGACCGCCTTCGGCGTCCGGAGCAACTTCTCCGAGCAGGAATACCTGGAGGCGGTGCGGCGCGTAGTGCGTTACATTCGGGCGGGCGACGTCTTCCAAGTCAATCTCTCGCAACGGCTCTATCTTCCCGCCGCGTGCGATCCGGTTTCGGCTTACCTCGCCCTGCGTCGCAATAACCCCGCGCCCATGGGCGGTTTCCTCGACCTCGGGCCTCGGCAGCTCTTGTCCACCTCCCCGGAACGCTTGGTTCGCATCCAGGGCGACCGCGTGGAAGCGCGGCCCATCAAGGGCACGCGGCCGCGCGATGCCGATTTCCAACGCGATGCCGCGGCGGCGGCGGCCCTGGCGGCCGGCGAGAAGGAACGGGCCGAGAACACCATGATCGTGGATCTGCTCCGTAACGATCTCTCACGCGTCAGCCGCCCGGAGAGCGTCCGTGTGACCGCCTGGAATCGCGTCGAGTCCTACGCCGGGGTGCACCATCTCGTCTCCGTGATCGAGTCGGAACTGCCGCCCGGCAAGACCTGGCGGGACGTGATGCAGGCCGTCTTTCCCGGCGGCTCCATCACCGGGGCGCCCAAGATCCGCGCCATGGAAATCATCGCCGAGTTGGAGCCTCATGCCCGGGGACCGTATTGCGGCGCCTTGGGGTACGTCTCCTTCTCCGGCGCGGCCGACTTCAACATCCTGATCCGCACGGTTCTGGCCGATCGCGGCTGGTGGATCGTGCCCGTGGGCGGCGGCATTACCGCCCAATCCGATCCCGCCGACGAATACGCCGAGACCTGGGACAAGGCCCGCGCGATGGTCGACGCCTTGACCGCGGCCGACCACGCCCCGCCGCCCGGCGAAGACGCCCCTCACTCCGTTAACTTGCCCTGATCGAACAGTTCCCAGAACTCGGCGGGCGGATAGAGGCGATCCTCGATCCCCCAGTCGGATTCCCCGAAGGCGGTCCCGATTTCGCGCAAGCTCGCCATGCCGCGGACGGCATCCAGCCCGCCCTCGATGCGGGAGGGCGTGAACACCAGCCGCTCCAGCATCAACCAGCGGAGAGGGCTGAGGTCCTTCACCGGCGTTCGGGCAATGTGCAGGCGCTTCAGCGGCATGCCCTTCAGCGGCCGTAAATCCTCGACCGCCGTACCCGCCAACGTCAAGCTCTCCAGCGGTGATTGCGCCAGCGGCGTGATGTCCTGGACCGGCGTATCGTTGAGCCAAAGGCTTTGCAGCGGACACGCCGCCAACGGAGAAAGGTCGCGCACCTTGGTGCGCACCAGGTTGAGTTGCCGCAGCGGACTACCGCGGAGGGGCGTGAGATTCTCCACGGGCGTCTCGCTCGCCGAAAGGTACTCCAACGGCATCCCTTGCAGGGGCCTCAAATCCACGACGCGCGTGCGGTCGACGGCCAACGCGGTCAGGGGCAGCCCCTGAAGCGGCGTCAAATCCTCAACGCCGCATTGGAACAGATCCAGCTTGTGGATGCGCAAGCCGGCCAAGGGACGGAGGTCCTTCACGGCGGGATCATTGACCGCCACCACCGTTTCCCCGCCTTGCTTTTCCATCACGGCGGCGCCTTGAAACCCCGGATTCGCCGCCCGGAGCTGAGCCGTCAACGCGTCCGGATCGACGTCGCGCAGCGCGAGCGGAGCGGCCGCGGCGTCGGCGGCGTCCCCCATGCCCGGCCGGGGTTCACCGGCGGCGTTCGCGGGCTGCTCGGCAGCGGCCGGCGCGGCCGGGGCGTCGGCTGTCGGCGGGCTTCCTTCCGGTTTCGAGCAACCCGGCATGCAAAGCCCCGGTAACAGCAGTGCCGCCCAGGCAAAGACGGAGGCGCAAGCCCTCCGCGGACACAACAGGCCGGCAAACAACATGGCGACACCTTCCGCGATGCAAGAGGCAGGGAGACCGAACCCGGCACGGAACCCACACGGCCGGGCCATGTTACGAGTTTACGCCAAACCGGCGGCTCATGGAACCGACACGGAAAATACGAAAGGCAAAGGCTTTGCGCGACGCGCGCGCGGCGGGCGCATCCGCCGCCGCTTCCGCGTCACAGTTTTATTCGACGCAACTCATTGTGGCGAACCTTTTAACAGATTTCTAACAGTTCCCTAACAATTCTCTAACAATTCCTTTCTAAGATGGCTCTGAAACAAGCGCGAAGCAACCACGGTGAGAGTTGGTCGTCGGGCGAAGGGCGCCGGTCCGGTTACCTCAAATTGCAAGGCGCCGTTTCAGAAGCAGGAGGTTGTTGCCATGTCGTTTCATGACCCCGTTTCCCGATCAGGCCCTCGCAGCGCCTTCACGCTGGTGGAGCTTCTGGTGGTCATCGCCATCATCGGCATTCTGATCGCCTTGCTCCTTCCCGCCGTGCAGGCCGCCCGCGAAGCGGCCAGACGTTCCCAGTGCACCAATAATCTCAAGCAGATCGGCTTGGCGATGCACAACTTTCAGGATGTGTACGGCCGGTTGCCGACGGGCGCCCGCGACGGCGACCACCGCAAGCCCGACGCGTTGGATGTTTGCTGCAATTCGCGAACCCGCTACGGCTGGAGCTTTTTGTATCACATCCTCCCCTTCATCGAACAGCGGACGGTCTACGAGCTTTCGAGCGACAGCGATGATCCGACCACGATCGGCTCCGGCCAAAACTCCAAGGAGAACCTCGTCGCTCAGCAGGCGGTCACCGTGTACTACTGCCCGTCGCGCCGCATTCCCGAGCCGATCGGCAGCGGCAAGTTCTACCGCAGCGACTACGCCGGGAATGCCGGAGAGCGCGACACGGCGGGCATCCGCTCTTCGGACAGCAGCGGCGGCAAGCGGGGGGTGATCATTCAGACCGACCGCGGCACCACTCGTGTCGAACTGATTCGCGACGGTTCGTCCAACACCATCATGGTTTCCGAAAAGGCTCTGCATCCCAAGGCCTTCGGCAGCGACGGCGGCGATAACGAACGCTGGAACAACGCGGGCTGGGACGAGGACATCGTGCGCTACGGCGCCGGCCTGTTGAGCAACGGCACCACCTACGGCATCACGCCGATCCCCGACAACAAGGCGCCGTACAACCCCGGCACGGGATGGACCACGGTCACCGACGCGGGCGGCCGCGTGTGGGGGCAATGGCACCCCTTCTTCGGATCGTCCCACCCCGGCGGCGTGAACGCCTGCATGGCGGACGGCGGAGTACGGTTCCTATCCTTCACGATTCAGCACGAGGTCTTTCGCCGCCTGTCTTTGACCGACGACGGCGAGCCGATCGATAGCGGATTCTGAAGAAATACCCCCTTCCACCCGCCAGGCCGACGGATTACCCGCGGTGCATCGCCCGACATCCCGCCTAGGTCGCTACCTAACGGCGCCGCGGGTAATCCTAGGCCGAAGCTTGAGCATGGGTTTTCCTTGCCGAACGCCGGACGGCGGTCGGCGATGGGAGACGACTTATGAAGACGACGTCCACGTCGATCCGAGTTTTGCGGAGACCTCATTCATGCTTCGTATAGGATGCGTCTCGTTGCTGGTAATGCTTGTCGGCGCGGCCGTATCGGGCTGCAATCGCACGCCGCCCCCTCCGCCGCCCATGACGCCGGAAACTCAGGCCGCCATCCAGGCCGAGGATCAGCAGGTATTCGAGGCCGAGAGTGCTCAGCGTGCTCAACGTTGAACCTTGGCTTGGTTGAACCTTGGCCCGCCGGGTGAGGAGACTCGCCCGCCGGCGTGGAGCATATTGCGGCTGTTTTCGTGAAATCTTAAAGTGGCATCCGTTTTTTGAGGAGAGTGCCTATGTTCTGCCTTTTCCGGAATTTACCCCTGATTGGATCCGACCGGCGCGCCCGATCGGGCTTCACCTTGGTCGAGTTGTTGGTCGTGATTGCGATCATCGGCATTCTGATCGCCCTGCTGCTGCCCGCCGTGCAGGCCGCACGCGAAGCGGCCAGACGTTCCCAGTGCACCAACAACCTCAAGCAACTGGCGCTGGGAATGCACAACTACCACGGCGCCGTCGGGGTACTCCCCTTCGGTTTCAGCGACTTGGAGCAGTCATGGCACGCGATGCTGCTGCCGTACATCGAACAAAAGAACCTTTACGACACGCTGATCTTCCAGGAGTCGGGAGACGGCAACTGGGACTCCGGCTCGGCGAACACCAAGGCCTGCCAAACCGTCATTCCGGCCTTTCGGTGCCCCAGCCTGCCGATCGCGGAGAGGTTCGACTACAACAACATCCCGGGCCGCGTACCCACCAGCTACAACGGCGTGGCGTCCTCGCAGGCGGCCTCGGACGACTTGAGCACGATCCCGCCGGGCAACCCCAAGGTAGCGCTCGAGCAGTATCCGCTGGACGGCGTCTTCTTCGGCAACAGCAAGATCCGACTCGACGACGTGAAGGACGGCACCAGCCATACCGCCATGTTCGGCGAGATGCACACCGATCCCGAGTACGTCAAGGATAATCAAGGCATGGACTACTGGCAGATCGGCTTGCCCCAGACCGGCGGTTGGGTGCAAGGCGGCAAAGGCGGTACGGAATACTCCGAAGCCATCGCCTCCACCTATCCCAAACTCAACGCGTGGCGCGATCCCACCGTGCACGGCGTCTTGATGGAGATCGCGTTCGGCAGCTATCATCCCGGCGGGGCGAATTTCGCCTTTTGCGACGGCTCCGTGCGGTTTCTGAGCGAGACGATCGAGCTTTCCGTCTACCAGGGGATCGGCTCCCGCAACGGCCAGGAAACGCCCGGCTCGTTCTAGCGAGGAAGACGGGGTTTCCGCGCATGCACACCGCGCGGCGCCGTAGGGAAAGCCTCCGATGTGCCGTATGAGGAGTCCGGATCGTGAAACAGATGATTGTTGCATCGAGTTTGTCCGCGGTCTTGCTGTTCCTTGCCGGTTGCGGCGTGAAGACCGCGGCGGACTATTCCAAGCTCGATCTGGTCTTGGGATCGGGCACCGTGACCTTGAACGGACAACCGCTCCCCGACGCCGTCGTCATGTTCGAGAATCCGGAGGATGGGACCGTCTGCGTGGGGCTGACCGACGCCGCGGGTCGCTACCAGCTTCAAGTCGATTCGCGAAAGAAAGGCGTCACCACCGGTCGCAAGATCGTGCGGATTAGCACGGCGACGCGGATTCCCGGTCTGAACGTCGGTTTCGACGGCGAGGGCGGGGGTGCCGAGGAGGGCGGTGAAGGAGCGCCCGCCGGACCGCCTCAAGAACTGGTCCCGGCCCGCTACAACAAGGAATCGCAATTGACCGTCGAGGTGACGCGGAATCAAACGACCTACGACTTCGCCCTGACGTCGCCGTGAGCGGCGTCCGACCGTATCCCGCGCCGGGAGGCCGCCGTCCGTCACCAAGCCTGACGCGACCCCTTGTTCGCGACGGCGGTTTCCCGGTCCCATCATTGCTCCGGTCGAACGGTCGGCCGAATCACCACGCAGTCGATCTCCTTCATGGCCTGCTTGAGGCGCTCGAAGCGGTCGTCGTCGGGGCAGATGCCCACGATCGCTCCGCCGGAACCGGCGAATTTGGCGGAGACGCCGCATTGCCGGGCGGTCTCCACCATGCGGATGTGCCCGGGGGCCAGGTTGAGGATCGAACGGCGGAGGTCGAAGTTGGCGTCCATCAGGCGGGAGAACTCCCCCCAATCGCGAGCCGCGAGGGCCGCCCGGCCGCGCTCCGCCAACGCCGCGAACTCTTGCATGGCTTGAAGCACGGCCGGCTCGCCGCGTCGATACCGCCCGCGGAGATCATTGTGGATGACCTCCGTCGGCTCGGCGATCCGCGGGTCGTAGGCCAGATACAGCGGCGGTAAAAGCTCCAGGTCCAACGGCTCGTAGACGCCGCAGGCGTACCCCTGGATTTGCTCCATCTTATCCTTCGCGAAATCCATGTAGACGAGACCCTCGTAAACTTGGATCACGCGATCTTGAAGCCCCGCCGCAATGCCCAGCTCGTCCGTCTCGACGGAGAGAATGAGGGAGGGCTGCACCCGCCGCGGAATGGCCACGCCGTAGAAATCCATCAGGCAGCGGAGCACGGCCGTGATGATGGCGCTGGAGCCGGCCAGGCCCACCTGTCGCGGTATCGTGCTTTGATAGCGGATCGAAAAGTTGCGGTCGTGCAGCGCAATCCCCTGCGCGTCGCAATACTCGACGAATTTCTTGATGGTGGCTTTGACCAGACGCACGCCGCCGTAATAGCCGTGCAAGCGGACGTCGCGGGCCAGCTCGCGAACGGATCGAAACTTGCTTTGATCCTCTTGGCTGAGCACCAGCTCCAACCGGTCCCATTCGTAGAGCACGGCCTCGGCGCGAAAATCGCGGATGATCACCGAAATCGTCTTGCCGTGGTACCCGTCGGAGGGATTCCCCAGCAGCCCGGCTCGAGCGTAGGCGTAACGTCGAATCAATTCCATGGCAAAGCGGTTTCCGCGAAAGTCGTGACGGCGGCGGGATCGATCTCAGGCAGGGCGTCCGCCGCGCTTGCAGGTCGTGCCGGCCGCGCGTCCCCTTCGATACGGCCCGATTACAGGAATTCCCGAACGAATTGCCGCAATTCCGGGCCGTACTCGGCGTCGGCCAGGGCGAATTCCAAAAAGGCCTTGAAGTAGCTCTCGAAGTTGCCGATGTCGAACCGCCGTTCGGACGGCGGGAGTCGCACGCCCAGCACCTTGCCGCCGCTTTGGATCAGTCGTTGCACGGCGTCGGTAAGCTGGATTTCGCCGCCCTTTCCCGGTTCCGTGGCGCGGAGGTGCTCGAAGATGGCGGGGCTGAAGACGTAGCGGGCGGCCACGGCCAAGTTGCTGGGGGCTTCGGCGAGCGACGGCTTTTCGATGATGCCGGTCAGGCGAAAGACCCCGTTTTCCTCCTCCGGCGGCCCCTCCGGCCGCGCGATCCCGTAATGCACCACGTCCTCGCGGGGAACGATCTCGAAGGCGATGACGGCATCCGCTTGTTGCGATCGGAACTCGTCGATCATGCGGCGGACGATTTGCGACTGGGCATGCAGTCCGATGATGGAATCGCCCAACGCCGCCACGAACGGCTCGTTGCCCACCGCCGGCGCGGCGCACAGGATGGCGTGCCCCAGACCCAATTGGCGCCGCTGCCGCGTGTAGAAGTAGTCGAGATCCGCCCGCTCGAACGCCAATTCCTTGAGCAATTCCTCCTTGCCGGACTCGCGGAGGCTTTCGACCAGCTCCACGTCGATGTCGAAGTGGTTTTCAATCGCCGTCTTGCCCGGCCCGGTGACGAACAGGAAGCGTTCCACGCCGCAGCGGGCCAGCTCCTCCACCACGTACTGCACGACCGGCTTGCGTCCCACCGGCAGCATTTCCTTGGGTTGGCTCTTGGTGAGCGGGAGGAGCCGCGTGCCGCGTCCCGCCACCGGAACCACCGCCACATTGATCTTTCCGTCGGACATCTTCGATCCCCATGCTTGCGTACGTCGCTTCCTTGCCCGTCCCGTCCCGCCCGGGCAAGCCCCAACGCCGAGCGGACACCGCGGCAAATGCCCTGCCGGTCCGCCCCGGCCTCTTATCGCAGGATAACCCCGGAATGCTCTTGGAAATATAGGTGATAGGGGCAGCCGTGCAAATCAGGCGGCATGACCGTGCCCGTCGCCCCCGTGCGAGACTCGACCGCCGGAACGAGGTGCCGGACCGAGGTGAAACCGAGTCGTCACGGGCGGGGCGAAAACCGAAGCAGCGGATGCCGCGAGACGCGCCGACCGCTTAAACTGACGGAGAAACGGATACTCGCGTCGTACCTGTCGGGGGAAGCGGCGGGCGCACCTGCCTGCCGCGCCGCGCCCTCGGCCTCAGGCACCGGCGGAGATGGACCGCATGGAACGTCATTTCTTGGGTTGGGATCGCCCGCTGCCGGTCTCGGCGGTCGAATGGTTTCTCGCGCAGCGAGACGACGGCGGGACCGCGGCGATCGACTTATCCGATTGGATTGCGGTCTTTCCCACGGCCCGGGCGGGGCGACGCTTCCTCGAGCTGCTGGCTCACCGCCTCCAAGGCCGCAACCGGGTCTTTCTCCCGCCGCAGGTGGTGACCGTGGGCGGACTGCCCGAGCTGCTCTACCGGAATCACCGCCCGTTCGCGCCGACGCCCGTGCAAACCCTGGCTTGGGTCACGGCCCTGGAGGAACTGCGGCGCCGAAGTCCCGCGAGCGTGGAGCGGATTCTCCGCCGTCCGCCCGCCGCGGACGATCTGCCGGAGCGGCTCCAGGCCGGCGACTGGTTCCTGCGTTTGCACGCGGAGCTGTCGGGGGCGGGGCTGACGTTCGAGGAGGCGGCCCACCGGGCACAACGGCAGATCCCCGATTTCCCGGAAGGGCCCCGCTGGCAGGCGCTGGCCGAGCTGCAAGCGATCTATCTGGAGGTCCTCGACGCCCACGGCTTTTGGGACGTGCATGCGGCCCGGCTCCATGCGGTGCGACGGGGGGAATGTCGAACCGCGCGCCCCATCGCGCTGGTGGGAATCGTTGATCCGCCCGGCATTCTCCGCGCGATGCTGGATTCGCTGGGCGACCGCGCGACGGCCTTGGTGGCGGCGCCGGCGGCGGAGGCCCACCGTTTCGACCGCTGGGGGGCCTTGGTCCCCGAGGCCTGGCGCGAGCTGCCGGAGCCGCCTCGTCCCGACCGGATTTCCGTGGTCGATCAGGCCGTCGCACAGGCCGCCAAGGTGGAAGAAACCCTGCGGCAATGGAGCGCGGCGTTTGCGCCGGGCGAGATCACGCTCGGCCTGGCCGACGAATCGCTCGCCCCGCTCTTCTTGCGGATCCTGGAGCGGCTGGAGGTCCCCGCACGCTACGGCCCCGGCGCGCCCCTCAGCGAAAGCCTCCCCTGGCGTCTGCTCCGCGACGTGTCGGCCTATGCGGCAAGCGGGACGGCGGAAGATTTGGCCGCCCTACTGCGCCACCCCTGGGTGGAAGCCCACTTGCGGCGTTCGGGCGGCGCGGATCAGGACATCCTCACGGCCGCCGACCGGTGGATGCAGCGCCGCCTGCCGTTGGACGCCGCGGCCGGCATGGACACGGAGGGAAGCGAGGCCGAGTTCATCAGGCAAGTGCACGCCCTATTGGCCCAAGCCGCGGGATCGCTGCTCCGCCGGGAAGCCATGCCGCCGGAGTCCTGGGCGGACGGCATCGCCCAAACCTTGGCCGCCTTGCTCGACCCGGCCGGAGAGGCATGGCGGCCGGTCGAGGAGGACGGGGCAAGCGAAGCGAGCGTGCCGGCCCGCGCCGACCAGACCTGCCGCGAGGCGTGCCGGCACATCGCCGCCGCTCTGCACGCCTGGCAGGAGGTGCCCGACGCCCTCTGGGAACGCGCCGGCGTCAAGCTGAAAGAAGGGGATTGGCTGCCGCTCTTGGAAAGCGAACTCCGGGGCTGCCGTTTGCCGCCTCCGCCCCTGACCGACGCGGTGGAGCTGGTCGGTTGGCTGGAGATCCCCTGGGACGATGCGCCGGCCGCCCTCGTCACGAACATGAACGAGGGGTTGGTGCCCTCGGCCGTGGGAAACGATCCGTTTCTGCCCAATCGGATGCGGGAGGCCTTGGAACTGAACGACAACGCGCGGCGGTTCGCCCGAGACGCCTACGGCCTGACGCTGCTGATGAAGAGCCGCGCCGAATGGCGACTGATCGCCGCCCGACAGACCCTGGACGGCGACCCCTTGCTTCCCAGCCGGCTGCTATTTTCGCGGGAAAAGGAGGTTTTTCTGCGGCAGGTGGAACGCTATTTCGATCGTCCGGAGGCCGCCCCCGGCCGGCTCCTGCCGGCGATTCCCGCGGTGCCGACCGGCGGGAACGACCCTTGGGCGCCGCCCCTCCCGGAAGACTTGCCCCCGCCCGCCGATATGCGCGTGACCGAGTTCCGCGACTACTTGGCTTGTCCCTATCGCTACTATCTTCGCCACCGCCTCGGCTTGGAGGCTTGTTCCGACGACGTCGAGGAGCTTTCGGCGATGGACTTCGGCACCTTGGCGCACCAAGTGTTGAGCGATTTCGGACGATCCGCGCGGAAGGACTCGGACGACGCGGAGGCCGTGGCACGCTATTTGGCGGCGCGCTTGGACGGCGTGGCCGAGGCGCGGTTCGGCCCGCGGCCCAAGCCCGCCGTCGCCGTGCAAATCGAGCAGCTCAAGCAGCGGCTGGCGGCGTTCGCCCGGCAACAAGCGGAACGAGCGGGGCAGGGCTGGCGGATCCTCGCCTGCGAGTATCCCGTGTCTCGCTCCTTCGGCATCGACGACTTCGAGGTCCGCATCGTCGGCCGCATCGACCGCATCGACTATCACCCCGAGAGCAACACATACGCAATTCTGGACTACAAGCTGAGCGACGCCGGGGCGGGCCCGGAAGAGACGCATCGCAAACGCCTGCGCGACCCGCAGCGGCCGCCGCATTTGCCGGAGGCGCTCTGGGAAAAGATCGTGCATCCGGGCGAGGTCGCCAAACGCTGGGTCGATTTGCAATTGCCGCTCTACGAATTCCTGGTTCAAGACTTTTTGTCGGAGCAGGGCCGAGGAGATTCCGACGTGCGGGCCGCGCCGACGGTCCGGCTCGGCTATTTCCTCTTGCCCAAGGATACAAGCAAGACGAAGCCGGAATACGCGGACTGGAGCGGCGAGGAACGGGATCACGCCGTGGAGGCTGCCCGAGAGGTGGTCCGCTGGGTGTGCCGCGGTCGGTATTGGCCGCCCGCCGATCCCCCGCCGCCCGGCTTCGAGGAACTGGATCGGATCATCGGCAAGGCTCGGTAGTCGCCGCGGCCGCCGCGGGAAGGGCGGAGCCGCTTGCACGGCGCGGTCGCATCGGCATCCTGGCGGCGGTTCACAGTGGTGCGAACCGGCGGCCCAAGAAAGAAATCCCATCGCACAAAGAAGCAGAGAGGAAGCGGCGGCATGAACAATTCCACCAGCCCGGGCTACCCCCGGCAGTTGCTGATTCGCGCTTCGGCGGGTTCCGGGAAGACGTACCAGTTGATCCACGGCTTGGCCCGGCTGCTTTTGACGGGCCGGCCGGTGGAGAGCATCTTGGCCGCCACGTTCAGTCGCAAGGCCGCGCGCGAGATCCTCGACCGTCTCCTCGCCCGGCTGCTCGAAGCGGCCGAGCACCCCGAACAGGCCCGATCCCTGGCCCAGGCCGTCGACATGACCTTGGGACCGAACGACTGTTTCGCGCGGTTGCGGGCCTTGGTGGATCGCTTGGATCGGATCAACATCTGCACGCTGGACAGCTTTTTCGTGCGTGCGGCCCAGCGATTCCGCCTGGAATTGGACCTGCCCTGGACCTGGACGATCTTGGATGAGGAGGCGGATCGGCGGCTGCGTCTGCGGGCGATCGCGGACATGCTGGCCCGCGAGAAAAGCTCCAAGGCCGCCGAATGGATGCGGCTTCTCACCAAGGGACACGCCGCCCGCTCCGTGACCGATCAATTGCTGGAACTGGTGTATCAACTCTACGATCTGGTTTTCCTGGAATCGGAAGAGGCCGCATGGTCGGCCCTCCCCGAGGCCCGCGAGCTTACTCCGCAGGAGTTGCAGGCCGCCATCGACGCCGTGGACAAGCTCCACGACCGCTACGAGAAGGAAATGGGCGCGAACACCGACCAACGCGTCGCCAATGCGCTGTGCGCCGACGCCGATCGCGCTCGGGAGGGAGCTTGGGAGAAGTTCCTGGCCGCCGGCATCGCCAAGGCGATTGCCTCCGGCGCGGGCACCTACTATCGCCGGCCCGTGGACCCCGAGATGGAAGCGGTGTACGAACCGCTGATCGCCCACGCGCAAGCCGTCCTGCGCAACCGTATCCGCCGGCAGACCGCGGCGATCTTCCGCCTGCTGAACGAGTTTCGCGACAGCTACGAGGCGATGAAGCGGCGGGAGGGCGGGCTGACCTTCGCCGACGTCACGCGGCAGGTGCGCGACGGATTGGCCGCCGCCTGGCGGACTTCCCCCTTGCCGGCCTTTCGCCTGGACGGCACCGTCGAGCACCTCCTGTTGGACGAGTTTCAGGACACCTCCATGCCCCAATGGGAAGCCCTGCGTCCCTTGGTGGAACGCATCCGGGCCGACGACGCGGGAACCATCTTTTGCGTGGGGGACGTGAAACAGTCGATCTACGGTTGGCGGGGGAGCGAACCGGCGATCATCGAGAATCTGCCCCGCGAGCTTCCCGAAATCGAAATCCGCCCGCTCGACCGCAGCTACCGCTCCAGCCCGGTGATCATCGAAACGGTCAACCGCGTGTTCCAAACCTTGCCCCAAAACGCGGTCTTCGAGATGGGCGGCGATTCCGGCGATCGCGACATCGCGCGGCAAGCGGCACAGGCCTTCGCAAGCGCCTTCCAGCCGCACGACACGGCCCGGCGCGAGCTGGACGGTTACTGCGTCCTGATGAGCAAGGAAGCGGCGGCGACCGGCATCCGCCCCCACGAAGACGCCGACGAAGCCGAGAACGCCGCGCCGGACGAGACCGCGCCGGAATCGAGCTTGGCCGTGCAATCCATCGCGGAGCTGCACCGCCGCCATCCCGATCTCGAAATCGGCGTCCTGTTTCGTAAGAAGAACGCGATTCCCCCTGTGTTGACGGGCCTGCGGCGACTGGGGATTCCGGTCAGCGAGGAGGCCGGCAACCCGTTGGACCTCGCCCCCGGCGTGCGGGTCATCCTGTCGTTGCTGCGACTGGCGGATCATCCCGGGGATACGGCGGCCGCCTTCCATGTGGCGCATTCTCCGCTGGCCAAGACCGTCGGCTGGGAATCGTACCCCGCCTGGTCGCCGGAGGAGCGATCGGCCGCGCGATGCGAGCTTTCCCTCCGCCTGAGGACGCAAATCGGCCGGCTCGGCTACGGCCCGGTGATTTTCGACTACGCCCGCAGCCTGCTTCCCTTCTCGGCGGTCGAGGACCTGCCCCGCTTGGAACGATTGGCGGTGTCGGCCTACGCCTACGAGGCCCGCGGCCGGTTCCGCGTGGACGATTTCGTCCGCTGGATCGAGAGCCGGCGCGAGGCCGAACCCTCGCAAGGCGTGGTGCGTTTGATGACGATCCACGCCTCCAAAGGATTGCAATTCCCGATCGTCGTTTTGCCCGACTTGGATCAACGGCTCGAAGGCCAGCCGCCCAACGTGGCGGCCGATCGCCCCGAGGGCGGCGGAAAATTCGACTGGGTCTGCGCCTGGACCGATCGCGAACTGCGCGAGCTGGGCGTCCTGCCCGAGGAGTTCGCCGAACGTTTCGACCGGGCGCGGCATCGCGTCATCCGGGAGTCGTTGTGCCTGCTGTACGTGGCCATGACGCGGGCCGTCCACGCCCTCCACATGCTGATCGAGCCTTCGCGAAAGAACGAGAAGCGGCTGCCGCTGACGTGGGCGGGGATCCTGCGGGCGGCGTTGGTACCGCCGGACGAGGACCGCGATCCGCCCGCGATCCGCCGCGTCCCGCCCGGCACGGTGCTGTGGACGTGCGGCAATCCCGACTGGCAGCCCCGCCGGGAGCCGTCGTCGGGGACTCCGCCTGCCCCGGCCCCCGCCCCGGCGCCGATCCGCTTTCCGCGCCGAGGACGGACTCCGCGGGCCGTGCAGTGGGTGTCGCCGCACGCTTTGGAAGGCCGCGACCGCCCGCTCCGCGATCTCTTTCGCCGCCCGCCGCGGCGGGCGATGGACGAGGGGAGCGTCCTCCATCTTTGGTTTTCGCAGATCGAATGGTTGGAAGACGGCCCACCGGACGATCGCACCTTGCAAGATGCCGCGGCCGCCGAGTTCGCCGCGAACCCCGAGTTGATCCAAGACCTCCCCCGGCTGTCGGCGGAATTCCGCCGCCTGCTTAAGGGAAAGGAATTGCGGCGGCTCTTGTCGCGGAAGACCCCCGACGCGTTCCTTCCCCGATCGCTTCGGGAGGCGTGCCAACCCCTCGCGGACGCCGAGTGGGTCGTTTGGCGGGAACGTCCCTTTGCGATCTTCCTGCAAGACGGCACGTTCTGCCGCGGCCAATTCGACCGCGTGACGGTGGCCTATCGAGCCGGCAGGCCTGTTCTGGCCCACGTCATCGACTACAAGACGGACAAGCCGACCGCCGCCGCATCGCCCCAAGGCGGCGCCGCTTCCGACGACGAGCCGGAGGGCCGGGCGGCCTTCTATCGCCCGCAACTGGAGAATTACCGCGACGCGGCGGCCTCCCTGTTGGGGCTTTCACGGGATCGCGTGGCCGCCTCGTTGGCGTTCGTGTACCGCGACAAAGTCATCGCCGTGGGCGATCCCGGCGCGTCGGGCTGACGCCCCAGGGTCGGATCCGCCTCGGCCCAGGCTCGCGCTCGCGCGGCCCGATCGCTCACTCGCGGCGGAGTTCCACGACCGTGGCCGAGTAACCGGGGAGCGTAACGCGGAATCCCTCCGGTCCGCGGGAGACCTCCGCGGCGACGGGGACCACGGCGTCGGGCTTCTCCAGACTGTTGCGGGCGCGGAGACTCCCCGGGGCGACCTGCCGGGCTGCCGCCCGCGTGAACCCCTCCGCCGCCACGGCGACCGTCAGAGTCACGACCTGATCCGTCGGGTTGACGGCCTTCAGGACCACCGTCTCGCCCTCGGCCGAGCGCGTCGCGACGGCGTTCAGCGGGCCGGTCTCCCCCTCCAACGCCACGCGCAGCGGCTGGTAGTGCTCCCGCCAAAGCCTCATCACCACGTAGTTGGGGGCGGGGAACCACGTGCGGTGATCGAAGTTGATGAAGGCGTTGTCCCACGCCGTCGCCGAGACGTGGCGGAGGAATAGGGCGGGCGAGGCGATCTCCACCACGTCGCCGGTCCGCTCGAAGCCGTTCAAAATCCCGCCGCAATACAGGCCCGTCCGCCAATCCGTGCTCTGCGCGTTCCACTCCGAGACGAAGAGCTTGAGGTTCGGATTCTTCGAGTCGGCGATCATTCGGCCGGTCTGCTCGAAGAAGGCCTCGTACGCCCGGGGCCCCTCCGCGAAACGATTCGGGTCTTCGTAGTGATGGATGCTGAGGTAGTCGATCAAATCGGCGCACTGCTCGATGACGACGCGGTTCCATTGATGGGCGTCGCGCCCCATGCCGCCGCTGCCGCAGGCCGCCAACTTGATGGACGGATCGGCGCGGCGCATGGCGGGCGCGTAGCGGCGGACCGCCTCGGCGTACGGTTCCGCCCGCATGTGCCACGTCTCGTTATCGATCTCCCAATACCGGACGCCGTACGGCTCGGGGTGACCGTTCGCCGCGCGGACCGCGCCCCACTTCGAATCGGCCGGACCGTTGCAATACTCGATCCAATCCAGCACGTCCTGCATGAATTCCTCGGGATCGGGATTGGAGTTCCAGGCGGGCGTGCCGATGTTCACCACCAGCATCGGTTCGGCCCCGACCTTGCGGCACATGGCGATGAACTCGTCCGTGCCGTAGGAGTTGACGTCCTGATCGTCCCAGATATCCCGCGGATAGATCCGGCGCTGGTGCTGCGGTCCGATGCCGTCCTTCCAGCGATAGGCTGAGGCGAAGCAGCCGCCGGGCCAACGGATCAGCGGCGGTTGCAAGTCGTTGACGGCTCGGAGCAGATCGGGACGGAAGCCGCCCGCCGCCGCCCAACTCTCCGGCATGAGGCTGACCTGATCGAGACAGACGCGGCCTTCGCCCCGCAAGGCGATCTCCAGCGTGCCGTTGTCCGTGTCGGCATGGGGACGGAGCCGGATGGGCACCTCCCGCCAATCCTCGCCCGGCGCGAAGATGCTTTGCACGGCCAGCGGTTGAGCACCGTCCATGAGTCGCACCGACATTCCCAAGGGCGCCGTGCCGCGGACCCAGAGGGAGCCGACGTACCATTCGTTCCGCCGCAAGGCCAGCGGCCCTTGCCGCAAGACGCTCTCGCCGTCGGCACCTTCGATCCAAATCGCCAGGCGGCTGTTGAGCGGGTGCTCGTCCTCCAAGGCGAGGCGGCCTTGCCCGGCGAATCGCCAGTGCTTAAGGCTCACGCTTTGCTGGGCCGAATCCGGCAAGCCTTGGTAGAGGACGTTCCCGGCAAGGTCGGTGACTTTGAGGTTGCGGAATCGGGCTTGGGTGGCCCAGGTGCCCACGCCCACCGCCCCCGTGCGATGGCCCGCCGGATCGGTCCAGTCGATGATCGTCCGGCCGTCGAGCTGAACGAGAAAGCGGGTACCCTCGCACCGCACGCGGATGTCGTACCAGCGGCCGGTCTCGATGCGGCCTTCCACGCGGGGACCGACGCCGTGCCAGCGTCCTTCGCCGCTCCGGCCGCGCTCCAATTGGTGATACTGATTGGCCCAGCCGCCCAGATTGCACCAGTAAAAATCCTGCTCGTTTTGCACCCGGAAGAGGATGAGGAAGCCTTCCTCGCCGCCGGTCTTTTGGGCTTGGAGCGTGAATTCGTAGTCGCCCCAAGCGGGATCGCCGAAGACCCAGCGCTGGTTGGTGCCCAATCCGCGCTGCACGATTTCACCGTCTTGGACGCGCCACTGCCCGCCGCTCAACTCCTCGAAACTGCGGTTCCACACCAGCTCGCCCCACAGGCCGCCGTTGACCGAGTGGTAGATGTGCTCCAAGAAGTGGCCGTACACCTTGACGTCCACCGGATTCACGACTTGGTCGGGGCGGACGGAGAGCCGCACCTCTTGCCCGAACAGCGGATGCAGCGAAATTGCGGCCGTCAGGCACGTCGCCCGGCAGAGGGCCGACCACATGGAACGCCGGCCGGTGAAGAAGCGCGTCGGATTCAAGTTGTTCATCGCACGTCGTCCTCGGGTTACGGAAAGGCACAAACCCCTACGGAAAGGCACAAACCCCTTGAGAATATTCAACCCCCATCCTCGAATTCGGTTTCGCCGAGCAATTCGCCTTGAGCCACCGGCGTAACCCGGTGGTGGAATTATTCGTGGAGCCACCAGCGTAAGCTGGTGGTGAAACCCTGGGTAGCGCCGAACCACCTCCGGCTTACGCCGGAGGCTCGGATACCTACGCCGGAGGCTCGGATACTCACGCCGGAGGATTACCCCCGGAAATACAAGTACGCGGCGATGATGGCCGCCAGCACGAACGCCGAGGCCAGCACGTCCACCGCGTTCCAGGTGGCTCGCGACTCGCGGCGCTGCTCTTCAGTGATCGTCCCGTACGTCAGGCCGGAAATCTTGGCTTCATCCGGCGGGCTGCTCAGATAGCTGGCCGCGATCATCACGACCACGCTCACCACGAAGATCAGCACGGCGAAGTACTGGAAGAAGATGTTGTTGACGATCCAGAGGAACGAGCCTTCGGGATAGACCACGCCGAAGAGCTTAACGGGCGTATCCACCGCCAGCCGGAAGACGCCCAGCGCGAACCCCACGGCCAAGGCCCAAAGGCAACCCTTGGCGTTGAGGCGCTTCCAGAACACGCCCAGGAAGAACACCGTGAAGATCGGCGGGGCCAAATAGCCTTGTACGCTTTGCAGGTAGTCGTACAGTCCCCGCGCACCTTGAATGACGGGGATCCACGCCAGCCCGATG
Organism: Thermogutta hypogea; assembly: GCF_055386265.1. NCBI lineage: Bacteria > Pseudomonadati > Planctomycetota > Planctomycetia > Pirellulales > Thermoguttaceae > Thermogutta > Thermogutta hypogea. Next base: position 3,979,137 of record NZ_AP042425.1, on the reverse strand, counting down.
ACCACCATGGCGGTGGTGGCCATGCGGCCGGTCCAGACCAATTCCGACTGCGAGGCGGCGGGCCGCAGCTTGCTATAGAAATCCATGGTAAAGAGCGTGGAGGAGGCGTTGAAGACGCCGGCCAGCGAACTCATGAGGGCGGCCAACAAGCCCGCCACCACGATCCCCCGCACGCCCGGCGGCAGCACGTAGCGGACCATCAGCGGGAAGGCCGCCTGCGTGCTCTGCGAGTTGACGTACACCTTGCCGCCGGTGACGACATAGCCGTCTTGCTCTCGGCGGATTTCGCCGCCCACCACGGCCACCTTGCCGTTGGTCACCACCTGCTGCCCCTGGATTTCGCGGACCTCGCCGCCGGGCACGCTGACCCGGCCGATGGCGATCGGCTTGACCTCGCTCTTGGTCTGGGCGATCACCTGCGGATCGCGCGAGAGGGCCTTTTCCAATTCCGCGGTGAAGAACTGCCGGGTGAGGTCTTCGTTGCGGCCGCTGACCGATACGGCCAAGCAGATCATGCCGGGGATGATGAAGATGAAGACCGGCAAGAGCTTGAGGATGGCCGCCCAAATCGCTCCCCGCCGCGCTTCCTTCTCGCTCGGAGCGCCCAAGCACCGTTGCACGATGTACTGATCCGTACACCAATACCACAGGCCGCTGATCGGGGCGCAGATCAGCATCCCCAACCAGGGATAATTGCTGTTGAAATACCAGGCCATGGTCTTGGAGCCTTCGTCCAGGACGGGCTTCCAGGTGCCGGTCCAGCCGGCGGGGGCCAGCGGCTTCCACAAGTTGAACATCTCGCCGCCGCAGACTTCTCGCAGGCCGCTCCACCCGCCCAGCACGCGGAGGCCGAAGATCGTCACCAGGGCCGAGCCGATCACCAGGATGAACGTCTGCAAGGCCTCGGTGTATGCCACCGCCCGCATCCCGCCCAGCACCGTGTACAAACCCGTCAGGATGATGACCGCGAACGAGCCGACCCAAAAGCTGTTGAGGTCGTACGGGCCGATCGCGACGTGGACGTCGGGCAGGAGGGTCTGGAAGACGATCCCTCCGGCGAAGATGCCGACCGCGATCTTGGTCAGCACGTAGGCCACCAGCGAAATCAAGGAGAGCAGCCATCGCGCGCCGGGACTGAAGCGGCGTTCCAAGAACTCCGGCATGGTGAAGACCTTGGAGCGGAGGTAGAAGGGCACGAAGACCCAGGCCAGAATCAGCAGGCACCAGGCGTGCAGTTCGTAATGGGCCATGGCCACGCCGTCCGTGCAGCCCGACCCCGCCAGTCCCACCAAATGCTCCGAGCCGATGTTGGAGGCGAAGATGGACGCGCCCACCACGAACCAGCCCAAATTGCGGCCGGCCAAGAAGTAATCGTCCGCGGTATCCTTCCCTTTCAGAATGACCCACCAGGCCAAGCCGAAGAGGACGACGAAATACGCCGCGATGACCATCCAGTCTAAGCCTGCCATGAAGCGATCCCCTCTGCTGATTGGGAAAAACTCCGCGACCGATAGCTGCTCGATAAGAGGTTGGGGGGAAGCCGTCCGACCACCCCGCCCGCCGTAAAGGTTTTACTTTACCCTCCCGCCGCCGGACTTCTCAAGCGTCGCAGCGGTTGCCGCCTCCGACCGGCGGGCGCCGTTCGCGCCGAGCCGCGGACGCCGGGCGTGCGACGTCACCTCCGCCGATCGTTCGCCGCCCGCACTTCGCGGCGAAACGCCGTCGGCAACGTCTCGGGACCGATGGCGAAGAACTCCAGCCCCAGCATTTCGGCCAGGTCCTCCAACATGGTCAGCGTCACGCCTTGGCTGTAGGCCGTATGATGCGCCCCGCCCGCCAGTATCCAGCAGGCCGCGGCGGTCTTGAAGTCGGGCAAGGGCTTCCACACCGCCCGCGCCACCGGCAGCCGCGGCAGCTCGGCCGGCGGCGCTATCGTCTCCACCGCGTTGGCCAGCAAGCGAAAGCGATCCCCGAAATCCATCAGCGCGGCATTGACGGCCGGTCCGGGGCGGGCATCGAACACCAGCCGGACGGGGTCCTCCTTCCCGCCGATGCTCAAGGGGTGAATCTCCAACGAGGGCCGATCGGCCGCGATGCTGGGGCACACTTCCAACATGTGCGCGCCCAGCACCATTTCCTCGCCGGGCGCCAGGTGATAGGTGTAATCCTCCATGAAGGAGGTGCCGCCGGGCAGTCCCGCCGCCATCACTTTCATGGCGCGGAGCAGGGCCGCCGTCTTCCAGTCGCCCTCCGCGCCGAAGCCGTAGCCGTCGGCCATCAGCCGCTGGACGGCCAGCCCCGGCAATTGCCGCAGGCCGTGCAGGTTCTCGAAGGTATCCGTCAGCCCTTGGAAATTGCCGTCTTGCAAGAATGCTCGCAGCCCCAGCTCGATCCGCGCCGCCTCCCGCAGCTCGCCGCGTCGCGGACCGCCGGGCCGCAATTCGGCGGCCACCGCATATTGCGCGTCGTATTCGGCGGTCAGGCGGTCGATTGCGGCGTCGGAGACCTGCTCCACGGCGGCGACCAGATCGCCCAACCCGTAGCCCGACACGGAACACCCCAGCGCGATCTGCGCCTCGACCTTGTCGCCCTCGGTGACGGCGACCTCGCGCATGTTGTCGCCGAAGCGTGCGATGCGGACGCGGCGCAGCTCGTGCCGCCCCACCGCCGCCCGCGACCATTCGCCCAGCCGCCGGCGCACTTGCGGATCCTGCCAATGTCCCACCACGACGGCACGGCGAAGCCCCATTCGGCTGCAAAGATAGCCGAACTCGCGGTCGCCGTGCGCCGACTGGTTCAGATTCATGAAGTCCATGTCGATCGCGGACCAAGGCAGATCGCGATTGAATTGGGTGTGCAAATGGACGAACGGCTTGGCCAGGTCCCGCAGCCCGGCGATCCACATCTTGGCCGGCGAGAACGTGTGCATCCAGGTGATCAGGCCCACGCACTCCGGCGCGGCGTCCGCCTCCCGGCACAGCCGCTGAATGGCCTCCGGATCGGTGACCGGCGGTCGATACGCCACCCGCACCGGAATCTCGGCCGCCGCGTCCAAGCTTTCGGCGACGGCCCGGGCATGGTCCGCCACCTTCTTCAGGGTCTCCTCGCCGTACAGCGTCTGGCTGCCGGTCACGAACCACAATTCGAACTGCTTCAGATCGATCATTGCCGGGGGATCTCCTCGATGACCTACCTTCGGACGGCCCCTGTTCCTCATTCCGCCGCGCGCCACATCCTCTACGTGGTACCCGGCGACTGACCGTAGTACGCCGCCGGCCCGTGCTTCCGCTCAAAGTGCTTTTTCAGAATATGATCTTCCAGGGGTGGGAGCGGGCCGCCGCAGGCCGCCATGGCCCAGGCCATCGCCGCGATCTCTTCCAACGCCAGGGCGTTTTCGACCGCTTGCAGAGGGTCTTTGCCCCACACGAACGGTCCGTGCCCCGCCGCCAACACCCCCGGCACCGCCGCCGGATCCAGCCCCAACCGCTGAAAGCACTCCACGATCACCCGGCCCGTCGCCGCCTCATACTCGCGGTTCACCTCGTCCGGTGTCAAGGGTCGCGTAACCGGGACCTCGCCCGCAAAATGATCGGCGTGCGTCGTCCCGTAACAAGCCAGTCCGCGACGCAACTGGGCGAAGACCGTCGCGTAGCGGCTGTGGGTATGGCAGATGCCGCCCGCCGAAGGAAAGGCTCGGTACAGCTCTAGGTGCGTGGGCGTGTCGCTGGACGGCCGCAGATTCCCCTCCACGACGCCGCCCGACGCGTCCACCAACACGATCTTGTCCGGCGTCAACTCCTCGTAGGGAACGCCGCTGGGCTTGATCGCGATCACGCGCCGATCCCCGCTGATGCCGCTGACGTTCCCCCACGTCAACGGAGCCAGCCTCCATTCGGCCAGTCGGCGATTGGCCTCGGCCGTCCTTTCTCGCAGTTCTTGCCACATGGGAAGGAGCGATCCTCCACCGCGGGGAGCGCGGACTTATGCTCGCACCGAACAGAACGAAGAACGAGACTCGACCTCCGCCCCGCCGCCGGACATGCGACGGAAACGGACGGCCGACATGCGTCGGAAACCGATGCCGCGTCGGGCCGGTACTCAATCTTAGCCGGCGGCACACAATCTTAACAGAATAGACGTCGGCCTTGGCCGCCGCAAGCGGAAGGCCGCCAAACGTCCACCACCGGCTCACACCCACCGCCGGCTTACGCCGGCGGCTCGTGAATAAGCGCCGAATGAAACGCGACGCGCGGCGCCGGAGCCTCCAGCGTAAGCTGGAGGTGAACCGCACCGAAGTTCCACCGCAAGCGGAATTTACGGAATGTGCTTGACTTTGCCGGTCGGGCGTTTAAAATCGGATGCTAGGATAAGGGGTACTTTTTCAAGGAACAGGGAGCAGGACGAAGCGGGCAAGCATTGTCTCGACGAGGAATCCCTCCGGGCCGGCCTGCCGTTTCCATCCCCAATCCTTGTTCGCGGACAGTGTCTCGAAAGAAGAGGTGCACGATGAGACGAGCAGCGATGATTCTGGGCGCCGTCCTGGGCACTTGGTGTGCGGTCCAGACGGCATTCGGGGCGGCAATCACCGTTCCCGAAAGCGGTGCCCTCTATGGCGACGTGGGATCATGGGGCGTCACCTGGGGAGGGTCCGGCATCCCTACAGCGAACAGCGCCTATAAAGAAATCTACGATAATACCAATGATTATTTCATCCGTATCGCGATGCGGGCGCACGGAAGGTATAGTTACGGTGCGACCGCCGACCCCAACGACCCGATTTATTGGGTGGAGTCAGGCAAATTCGGCGGAACTGGCCCGGACCAAAACTACGCCAGATGGAATTTCGCTTTCTACGTCGCGGTTTTGGATAATAATAAGAACCCTGTCAATAATACGTCGCTTTATACGGTCAAACTCTTGTATGATTTCGACCCCGGCACAGGCACTGATGCTTCAGATCACGGTTCCGTCAGCTTCGGCAGCTCCGGGCTTCCCAGTCCCTCCCAAGATTCTTGGAATCTCGCAATGAGCTTCCTCGCATCCGATGCCTCCTCGACATTCGGGACAATCGATGCACCGAGTGTTGCGTTCAACCCGAACGTCAACGGCCAGTACACGTTCCGCTTGGCGGTGTACAACAGCTCCGGTGATGATTTGGGTGCGGTATCGATGAAGGTCAACGCCGTTCCCGAGCCGGCGTCCATGGTAGCTTTGGGCGGTCTCGGCCTGGTCGGAGCGGGTTGGGGCTTCGTCCGCCGGCGTAAGCTGCGCGGCAAAGCGTGATTCACGACGCCGTCGGCGTCCTGCCGAATCGCCGCCGATGGGCCGATTTTGAGCGAAACTCGAGAAGCGTGTGGGAGACTGCCCCGCACGCTTCTTTTGTTGCCACTCCGCGATACCGCAGCTGCAAATGCTCCCACCACCGGTTCACGTCCACCGCCGGCTCACGCCGGCGGCTCGTGATTATGCGCCGAATGAAAACGCGACGCGCAGCACCTCTCCGCCGCTTGCATGCCCCGCGCAGCTTGCTACACTCGTGGACGAACGGCGGCCCGACGGCCGGACGCGCGGTACACAACCGGACCCTTGCCGCCGGGCGGGAACCGCTACGAGGAGGTCCGAACATGAGAGCGAAGCGGATCGAGCCGGCATCGTCTTGGGCAAGCGGGCGACACCGGTACCTCTGCCCTTGGTTGCTGATGTTTTGCGCGGCCTGCGCGGTGCCGAGCCTCGCCGCCGGCGACGACGAAGAGCGCGTCCTGGCCGAGGGCGCGTTCCGCGATCCGGCCGATCCGTCCCAGGTCTACCAAGACACGCCTTACGTCTGGTTGGAACGGTACGACATTCGGTTGGAAATCCGGCCCGTCCCCGCCGAGGGCTTGATCCTGCGTCTCACGGCGGGATGTAAGGGCGATCAGCGCACGGCCCTGATGGAGATCAACCGCCGGCCGGTACCGATCTCCTACTCCGGAGGCGCGGGCTTCGTCGAGCCGGCGTTTCGTTTGCCGGGAGGCGTGGAAGCCTACGACATCCGCCTAAGACCGGCGCGAGGCACGGCGGCGTTTTTCGCGGGCTACCGGGTCTTGGCGATCGGCGACCGGCCGATCCCCGACGACGCGCTGCCCCAAGTGAAGGTAACGCTCACGCGCCGAGATGTCGCCGCACGCGGTCGCGGCGGCCTGGCGGACGCCTTTCCCGAGATGAAGGCCCTGTGGGAAACGCCCCTGCCCGAACCCGACGACGCCGACCCGCAAGAGGCGGCCTTTCGTCACGCGCGCCGGAACGGCCTCCGCGCCAACGAGCAATTCTTCCGCAGCCGGCGCTACCTGCACGGATGGCTGGAGCAGGCGGATCCGACCACGGGTTTGATTCCCCGCAATTTGCGGGAATCGCGCGACTATTGGAACGCGGAGGATGCGGCCGCCGACAACTACCCCTTCATGGTCCTCACCGCCTACCTCACCGATCCCGAGGTCTTTGCGGGACGGATGAAGGCGATCCTGGAAACCGAGTCGCGCATCACGGCGCGGCTGGAGCGGCTGCCCGACGCCTGGTCCTTCTCGCGGCAGGCCTTCCTCCGACCCGAGCCGGACTTGGGACGGATCATCTTCGGGGCGTCGGAATACGCCAAGGACGGCCTATTGCCCTTGACCGAGTATCTGGGCCCCAGTCCCTGGGCGGACCGCCTGCTGGAACTGACGGACGGCCTTTGGCGGGCGGCTCCCGTCTCCTCGCCGGCCGGTCCCATTCCGTCGGAAAACGTGGAGATCAACGGCGAACAGCTCCAGGTCCTTTCCCGCCTCTACTGGATGACCGGCGATGCGCGCTACCTGGACTATGCGATTCGCTTGGGCGACTATTATCTGCTGGGCGATCGCCATCCCACGCGAGACTTCGACCAATTGCGGCTCCGCGACCACGGCTGCGAGATCGTGTCGGGGCTGTGCGAATTGTACGCGGCGACGTCCTTCGCCCGGCCCGAAAAGAAGGCCCGATATCAGGCCCCCATCCGCGAGATGTGCGATCGCATCCTGGCGGTGGGCCGCGACGAGCGGGGAATGCTCTACAACAGCATCCGCCCCAAGACCGGCGAGCACGATCCCGGCATTTGCGATACTTGGGGATACACCTATAACGGCATCTATACCGTCTATTTGATCGACCGCGTTCCGGAATATCGCGAGGCCGTCCGCTTTGCGCTGAGCCGCCTGCCGGAACTGAAGGACTATGACTGGGGCGGCGTGGCAGACGAATACGCCGATTCGATCGAGGGAGCCCTCAATCTGTACAATCGCGAACCCGCCGCGGCGGCCGCGGATTGGATGGACGGCGAAATCGGCGACATGTGGCGGGGGCAAGGGCCGGACGGCATCATCGAGGGCTGGCACGGCGACGGCAACGTCGCCCGCACCGCCATCATGTACGCCTTCTGGAAGACGCAGGGCCTGCGCCTCGCACCGTGGCGACCGGATGTGTGCCTGGGCGCTGTTCAGGCCGGGGAAACGTACTACGTCTCGCTCTGGGCGAAGGAGGATTGGCAGGGCAAACTGATTTTCGATCGGCCCCGCCACCGCGACTACTTCCGTCTGCCGCTGGATTATCCCCGCATCAACCAGTTTCCGGAATGGCTCACCGTCGGCTCGGCGGAGAGCGTGGAGATTCGGGACGGTTCGGGCGAGGGAGCGGTCTTGGCGGGACCGCAAGCCTGGGAGGGCTATTCGGTCCGCATCCCGGCCGGGCAAGAAGTCCGGCTGATGGTGAGCAAGAAGGCGGCGCCGTGACCGGCTCGACGGCGTGCGGGCTGGTTGGACCGCGCGGCAGGCGGTAAACTGGGGTTCTCAGCGGTCGTAGGCCCCGGATTGCCGCTTCCCACGGTCCCTTGGAGATTGCTCACCCGCCACCATGCCGGCCAATCTGACGCCCCAGTACCTGAAAGCGGAGGAGGAATACCGACGCGCCGGTACGCCGGAAGAGGAGCTGAAATGGCTCCAAATCATGCTTCAGGAGATCCCCAAGCACAAGGGGACCGACAAGCTCCAGGCCGAGCTGAAGCGTAAGATCAGCGAGGTCAAGAAGCAGCTTCAAAGCGAGCGGAGCACCGGACGCAAGACCCGCGGCATTCGCATTCCGCGGCAAGGGGCGGGCACGGCGATTCTGCTGGGCGGCCCGAACGCGGGCAAGAGCGCGCTTTTGCGGGCGTTGACCCGGGCCACGCCCGAGGTCGCCCCCTACCCCTTCACCACCAAGACCCCGATCCCCGGCATGATGCCCTGGGAGGACGTCTTCGTGCAACTCATCGACACCCCGCCCGTCACTCCCGACTACTTCGAACCCTACATGCACGGCCTGATCCGCAGCGCCGATTTGGCGCTGCTGCTGGTGGACCTGGGCAGCGACGAGGGGATCGAGGATTGCCAAGCGGTCTTGGACAAGCTGAGCAAGACCAAAACGCGGCTCAGCGCCCAGTCGTACTTGGATGAGGACGACGTGGGCCTGTCGTACACTCGGGCATTCTTGGTCCCCAACAAGATGGACCTGGAAGAGGCCCCCGTCCGCCTGGAGCTGCTGCACGAACTGGTACCGCTCGATTTTCCGGAGTACCCGATCTCGGCCGAAAAGGGGATCGGCCTGGAGGCCTTGCGGGACGCGATCTATCGCAGCCTAGACGTGGTCCGCGTGTACTCCAAGCTGCCGACGGCCAAGCAGCCGGATTTGGAGCGGCCGTTCACCTTCCGCCGCGGGAGCACCGTCTTGGACATGGCGGAGGAGGTTCACAAGGAGCTGGCGCAGAACCTGAAGTTCGCCCGGGTGTGGGGCTCCGCCGTGCACGACGGCACGGTGGTCAAAGGGGACTACGTGCTGCAAGACAAGGACATCGTGGAGCTGCACGTGTGACCGCGGGGTCTTTGCCGTGGCTTTCTCCGCTTCGCCCGACTAGACTTACAGTTGAGTTCACTTCCGGGGCCGGCGGGGGTTTTCGGCTGCGGAGTCCGTCCGGAGGGTGACGGCGCGCGGGGTATCGCGTTCAGCAAGCGGTGGGTTCATGGCGAAAGACGGTGAGGTCGGCGAATTCGGCGGGATGCCCGATCTGGCCGGGCGGAGGATCGGGGACTTCGACATCCTGCGCCGCATCGGGGTCGGCGCCATGGCGGAGGTCTACCAGGCGGAGCAGTTGTCGCTCAAGCGGCAGGTGGCGCTGAAGATCCTGCGGCCGGAATTGGCGCGGGACCCGACCTACGTGCGGCGATTCCGCCGCGAGGCCCAAGCCGTGGCCCGCCTGGTCCACCCCAACATCGTGCAGATTTTCGAGGTCGGCAATCGGGAGGATCTGCACTACATCGCGGTGGAGTACGTACCGGGAGTGAACTTGCGGCAATGGCTGCAAAAGAACGGTCCGCCCGATTTGCGCACCGCGCTGATCATCATGCGCCAGGCCGCCGCGGCCCTGGCCAAGGCGGCGGAGCACGGCATCGTCCACCGCGACATCAAGCCGGAGAACATCCTCATCACGCACGCCTTGGAGGTCAAGGTGGCGGACTTCGGCTTGGCACGCCTGCGACCCGGCGAAGAAGGCGTCGAGCTGACCCGGGTGGGGATGACCATGGGCACGCCGCTGTACATGAGCCCCGAGCAGATCGAGGGCCGGCCGCTCGATGCTCGCAGCGACATCTATTCGCTGGGCGTGACCTGCTACCACATGCTGGCGGGTGAGCCGCCCTTCCGGGGCGACACGCCGCTGGCGGTGGCCGTGCAACACCTCAAGAAGAATCCCGACCCGCTGGAGAATCATCGGCCCGATCTGCCGCCGGCTTTGTGCCGCACCGTGCACCAGATGATGGCCAAGACGCCGGAGCAGCGGTTCTCTTCCGCCAAGGTGTTGCTCTCGCAACTGCGGCGGATTTACGCCGAGCACGTGGCGGACGATTGGCCCGGCTCGCTTCCCGAGTTGGAAACCGCCGAATACGCGACCGTCGCTTCGGCGAAGGCCCTGGGAGAGCTGGAACGGGCGATCCGCCGGACGTCGCAGCGGCAACGGCGATTCCTGCTGATCTGGTCGCCGATCTGGGCGGCGGCCGTCGCGGCCGGCCTGTTGATCGGGTATTACCGCACGCATGAGACGCCCCTGCTGGCTCAACCGCAAACGACCTCCCTCGACGTGCCGCGGCAGGAGACGGTGCTGGGGCAGCTCCTCTACGCGAATCAGATCGGCACGGAGCAGGCTTGGCGCGCGGTCATCGAGTACTTCCCCGAGAAATCGTTCTGGACCTCCCAGGCCAAGATGCGGCTGGCGCAAATCTACCTCCGCGAGGACCGGCTGGACGACGCCTTGGCGGTGTTCGACGAGTTGGCCGCCTCCGACGACAGCGAGATCGAGCAAAAGGCCTTCGGCCTGGCCGGCCGGGTCGGCGTGCTGACGCTGAAGAACCGCTACCGCGAAGCCTCCGAGGCCCTCAATCCGCTTTGGCCGATCCGCGATCATATCCGCGATCCGTTGATCCAGCGGATGCTCGATTTCTCGATCCGCACGATCCGCGAACGGCTCGGTCCCATGGACGTTCAGCAGTGGGACGAGTGGCTCAAATCGCTGCCCCGACCGGGCGAGAACGGCCCGCCGGAGCCTCCAGCGTAAGCTGGAGGTGTACTTGGAGCCTCCAGCGTAAGCTGGAGGTGTACTTGGAGCCTCCAGCGTAAGCTGGAGGTGTTACAGCGCTACCCAGGGTTCCACCGCCGGACTCCACCGCCGGCTCACGCCGGCGGCTCGGGTATTTGTTCGCGTATGCGTTTGCATGGAGCCTCCAGCGTTAGCTGGAGGTGTTTCAGCGCTACCCAGGGTTCCGCCGCCGGGTTCCACCGCCGGCTCACGCCGGCGGCTCGAGTATTTGTTCGCGTATGCGTTTGCATGGAGCCTCCAGCGTGAGCTGGAGGTGGTCTTCGAGCCTCCAGCGTAAGCTGGAGGTGTCCACGGCGCTACCCGGGGTTCACCACCGAATTCCACCGCCGGCTCACGCCGGCGGCTCATGAACAAGCGCCGAATGAAAATGCGACGCGCAAGCGCCGGACAAGAAACGAAGGTTCCGGACGACGGCGTCAACCTTCGTCCGGAACCTTGCATGTGCTGATGACGGTTCGCCGCCGAATCTCGTTGGAAGCCTTCCTAATCCGGCTACGTCTCTTCGAAGCGAAGCAAAGCTCGACTTACCGAGGGGTCGAATCGGCTGGAATTTCAACTTGAACGTGTTCGAGCGGCGGAGGCACGCCGGCATTCCGGCGGCTCATTCAGCGAGGTCGCACGCTCACCGCGCGAGGCCCCTTGCCACGACCCTGGCCGGGGGAATCCGAACCGATCTCGAATTCCACATCCTGACCTTCATGCAGGTCCTCGAAACGAGAACCTTGGACCGCGGAGAAGTGGAAGAATACATCCGACTTCCGCATGGAGCCCCCGGAGGTAGCCTGGATAAAACCAAAGCCACGATCCACGACCAACTTCTTGATAACACCCTCGGCCATTACGAGCCACTCCTCGAAAAACACTCGCGGGCTACTACCCGCACCTTCACGCTTTCGGTCGGTCTCGCTGGTTGACGGCAGAACTTCGAGATTCGGCGATTCCGATCATCCGAGGCGGGCCCGTCCTCGAGGAACGGGGCGACTGGGGGATTCGAAGGACGCAGAAGACCTCGTGTTTTGCCGGAACGGCCGGAAACCGCCGAAAAACCGCCGTCCGACCCCGAGACCACAGCGGCTCGGACCGATCGAACGTTTAAGCAGCATAAAATGTAACCTCCGCGCGGTACCTCGGCAAGAGGCAAAATCCGATTTTGACCCAATATTCGGCGCACGGCGTCCGATTCTTTCGCGAAAAACCTCGCCACGCATCGGGTGCTAGCTCCGTAGAGGGGTTACTCCAAGTCGCACGCCCGCCGATTCGCCCGGCTCGCAGATCGGTCGCCGAGCCGGTCCGCACCGCCCGTCCCGCCCGCATTGGTCCCTTTCGCGCGATCGTGCTATGCTCAAGAGGGTCGTTCCGGGAGGCCCCGCCGGCAACGACGGGGGGACCGCCGCGCGGATCGTCCGCACCGCGGGAATCCTCGGCCGGGGAATCGGCGTCGAATGAAAGGGCATGACGCAGCGGTCGTCGCTCCGGCACCGAAAGTGCGATGACGCGAGAACGAGTTCGGACTTTCTGATTGCCTTTGGATCATGATCTCGGCCACGGCGGCAGGCATCGACATTGGAGCGGGAAACTCGGCCGCAGCCGTCCGGACGACCGACGGTCGCACGCGGATGGTTCCCGACCCGCTGGGGCGCTGCTTCACTCCCACCGTGGTTCGCCTGGCGGAGGGGGAAATCCTAGTGGGGGAGGAGGCCGCCCGATCCGCCCTGCTGTTTCCCGACGAGACCGCCCTGTGGATCAAACGCGAGCTGGGAGCGAGTTGGTACAGCCGGTCGATTCGTGGGCGGAGGCTTCCGCCGGAGGTCATTTTGGCGTGCGTGCTCCGCAAATTGCGGGAGGACGTGGAGCGGGAGACGGGCGCGGCACTCCCCGCAGCCGCCGCCGTCCCCTGGTATTTCGACGATGCCCGACGCAAGGCCGCCGCCGACGCCATGGAGATCGCCGGCTGGCAGTGCCTGGGCTTGGTGAACGAACCGACGGCCGCCGTGCTGGCCTTGGCCGAGTCGCTCGGAAGGCTGCACGATCCGCGGGCCGACTTCCCGCCCTTGCGGCTGTTGGTGTACGATCTGGGGGCTTCGGCCTTCAAGACGGCGGTCATGCGGCTCAAGCCCGGCGGCTGCCGCACCCTCGCCGCCGATGCCGAAATTCAGTTCGGCGGCTACGATTGGGATGTCCGCCTGGTGGAGTGGCTGGCCGATAAGCTGGCCCTCCAAGGGCTGCCCGATCCCCGCTACGATGCCTCGGTCTGGTCGCGAGTCTACCCGGCCGCCGTGGAGGCCAAGCACGCGCTCTCGTTTCGACGGCGAACGACCGTGCTGATCGAACTGGCCGGGCGGAGCTTTCAGACCGTGCTCGACCGCGATGAGTTCGAGGACATCTCCGCCGATTTGCTCCGCCGTACCCGGACGCTCACGGAACGGCTGTTGGATCGGGCCGGCATCGGCTGGGACGGCTTGGACGGGGTGCTGGCGGTGGGCGGAGCGGTGCGCATGCCCGCCGTCGGCGAAATGCTGGAACAACTGTCGGGCAAGCCGCTGCTGCGACCGTTCCCGCCCGACGAGGCCGTCGCCCGCGGCGCCGCCGTTTTCGGGGAATGGTTGCGTCGAGGATTGTTGACGGGCGACGACGACGCGGGCTGGCGGATTCGCGAAACCGCCTCGCAAGGCTTGTGGATGGAGACCCGCGACCCCCGCGACGGAAGCCCGCGGCCCATCCCCATCGTCCCCCCCGAGACCGTCTTGCCCGTCGAAGTGGAAAAGATCTTTTGCACGGAGTGCGACGGCCAACGCTCCATCGCGTTTCGGATTTGGGAGGGGAGCGGGGCGGCGGGCGGAGCACTTGTGCCCTTGGGGGAAGTCGTGATCGGCGGCTTGCCCCCGGATCTTCCCAAGGGGCGGCCCATTCGCGTGGTCTTTCAATGTCCGACCGACGGCCGCTGGCGAATCCACGCCGAGGTCCCGGATACCGATTGCCGGGCGGAAACGGAATTGCGTCGCGAGACCGGCTTGAACCCGCAGAGCGTGCGGCAATGGCGGGACTTCTTGGAGTCGCCCGCCTCCCTCGGCACGGACCGCCGCCTGGATCGGGCGATTGCTCCCGACGATGCCCCTCAAGCCGCGGCGCCCGATGCGTGCGTCGCGGTGCCGGCGGACGGCGAGGATCGCTCGGACGGTGCGTCTGCGGCCGCGGCGATCGTCGAGCCGCCGGGGAGAGAGCATCCACGTCTGGCCGCCGCCGAGAAACTGGGACGACGCCCCCGGCTGCAACTGCAAACCCCGCCTCCGACTCCATCCGCCCCAGACTTCGAGGACGCCCGCCGCGAAGCCGAACCGCCGACCGTGGAACCGCTCTTCCGGAGGGAGCGCCCCGTGGTGACCCGGGAAATGCTGCTGAGCGCGACCGCTCCCGCCCGGCCTGAGGCAGGTCCGGCCGAGGATGCGGCGGTTGATCGGCCTGCGGCCGTAGGACCGGTCATGGACCGATTCTTCCTCGACGCCTCGCAACACGCCCGCGTCGCCGCGTCGGAACCGCTCGTGGCGGCGGACCCCGAATCCGAGCGGAATCGCCGTCGCGGCCGTCAGGTGGTCTTGCCCTGGGGAGGCTCCGTCCCAAGTTGGGTGATCGGGCTAACCGGCTTCGTCCTGTCGAGCGTGCTGGGGCTTTTGCTGGGCTATCTGCTTATCCGCTACTTCGTTCCCGACAGCCCGCTCCTGCGGATTCGGCCGTAGGTCCGCGGCGGGCCTGCCCGCGTTGATCGCTGGAGATGGTCTTGGAGCCTCCAGCGGGCCCCTCCGAGCCTCCAGCGTAAGCTGGAGGTGTTCTTAGAGCCTCGGGCGTAAGCCCGAGGTGTCCACGGCGCTACCCAGGACTCCACCGCCGGCTCACGCCGGCGGCTCGGGTTGGCGGCGCAGTAACACCGCCGGCTCACGCCGGCGGCTCGTGAACAAGCGCCGAACGAAAACGCAACGCGCAAGCGCCCGAGCCTCCAGCGTAAGCTGGAGGTGTCTCAGCGCTACCCGGGGTTCCAGCGGCGGGTTCCACCGCCGGCTCACGCCGGCGGCTCGTGAACAAGCGCCGAACGAAAACGCGGCGCGCAAGTGCCCGAGCCTCCAGCGTAAGCTGGAGGTGTCCACGGCGCTACCCGGGGTGAACGACGCCCCGCGGTATCGCCGCGATCGGTCGATTCGCCGACCGGAGAGCTTGAGCGGCCGCCCGCAATATGCTATGCTACGGTTGCCTTGAGAGATGGAATCCGCTCGGCGGCGATCGGCAAGCATCGCCGGAACGCGCCGGGCGATCACGAAACGCGGCACTCCGCCCCGTGCGTGATGACGAGGTATTGACGGAGAGTCGATAATTTGCCCGATGGGAGCCGTCCCCCGGTAAGCATTCCGCGGCGTGTATAGCCGTCGCACGACTTCGGTCGTGGGCGGATCACACAAGGCGGGATCACGGCGCCCCCGTGATATGTCGGGCTCACCGTCACCGATGTCGTCGCCGCCGGCGGCCGGAGTGCCCTTTTTTGTTTTCTTCTCGCAAACGGTCTCGCCGGTTCGTGAACAAGCGCGCAACGCGCAAGCGCCCGAGCCTCCAGCGTAAGCTGGAGGTGTTTCAGCGCTGCCCAGAACTCCACCGCCGGCTAACGCCGGCGGCTCGTGAACAAGCGCCGAACGAAAACGCGGCGCGCAAGCGCCCGAGCCTCCAGCGTAAGCTGGAGGTGTCCACGGCGCTACCCGGGGTGAATGACGCCCCGCGGTATCAACGCGATCGCCGCGATCAACGCTCTCCCGGCGGGTAGAGGATCTTGGCCTTTTCTTCGTCGGTGTAGCGGCTATCGGCGACCGGACCGGGTTCCCAGCACTGCTCCAGCGGTCCCAGCTTGGGTTCCTTAACGGGTATCAGCAGCACCCCGTTGCCGTCCGCATCCCGTTCGATGCGCCCGCCCTGCCGCACGACGGCTTCCTTGGCCAGCTTTTCGCAGACCCGAATCAGGCGGTCGAAGTTGTATTCGGTGTGCGAGAAGACGGTGTCGCGGTCGAGGGCGGAGGTAAAGCGTTCCGGCACCTTGGACATGCCCAGCGTGGTGAACAGGATGCCCGCCGCGTTGGAGGGATTGCAGTCCGAATCCTGCCCGCAGCGGGTGGAGATGATGATGGTCCGGTCGATGTCGCCGCGGCCGTACAAAAGGCCCATCACGATGAACGCGCCGTTGATCTTGGCGTCGATGTTGAAGTCGCCCTTGCTACAGGAGGCGCGGCGATAGTCGGGGTTGAGGTGATACTTGTCGTTGATCTTTTTCCAAACGGCCTCCCAGTCGTCGGGCGTCTGCCGCCACCAGGCCAGCACGTCGCGGATGCACTCGGCGTATTGGCTTTCGGCGGGGATGCAGCGGAGACCGGCCTCCACGATGCGGACGGGGTCGCTCTCGAAAAAGGCCTCGGCATACATCCCTCCCACGAACTGGCCGCCGTACAGGCCGTCGCCGTAATTCATCAGCCGGCCGAACTTCTCGCCCAGCTCGATCACGGCGTTGGGCATCCCCGGCGCAATGATCCCCGAGAAATCGGCCTCGATCTGGTAGTCGATGTCGTCCGCATGGTGGTTGAAGGCGGGGTGGCCGGAATCCGGCGGCGCGATCCCCGAGCGCAGGTTGTCTCGCCCGTTGCGATTGGCGTGCCACAGCGGATAGCGGCTATTGGCGAAGTCGATCCCCGCCTGTTTCAGGGACACGTCCCAGCCGTATTGCTCCAAGGTGCGTAGGAAGGTCATCTCCACGTAGAGGTCGTCTTGGTGGAACTGGTTGATCATTTCGGGCTTCCAGGCGGGCATCTCGTCCTCGCGCAAGATGCGGCCTTGGGCGTGGAACTCCGTCGGTCCGCCCCAGCCGACTCCCGCCATTTGCCCCAGCCAGGCTGCCTCCATCTTGTCGCGATATTCCGCCAAAGGCAGTCGGCGAAACTCCTCGCCGCGGATCGATCGAGAGGCGGGAAGCAACATCGCCAAGACTCCCAGCCACACCGGCCAACATGTTCGTCGCATGACACTCATCCCCGATCGGCACTTAGGTTCGTTTCGACGCGCGAAAAAACACCTATCCCGCAAGGGCGGGACGGATCGCCGCGTATCGCGATTCAATTTAGATGCCGCATGACCGCGATGCAATCCTTTCATCACTCCTTTCGCCGAACGGCGCCCGCGGCGGTACCCCTTCCGCCTCGCGGCCGGCGGAGGACAATCGAGAGGTGTTCACCGCCGCGGCCCGACGGCGCTGCGCCGCCGGGCGATCCCCTCGCCTCGACGTTGCTCCCATGACCTCGCGATCCTACGAGCCGGTTGACGACATCGACGACCCGCGGCTGGCGCCGTACCGCAACCTGCCGGAACGGACGCTCCGCGGCGAGGCCCTGTTCATCGCCGAGGGCTGGTTCGTCACGGAGCGCCTGCTGCACAGCGAATACGCCTGCGCATCGGTCTTGATGGCGGCCGATCACCTGGACGAGTTCGCGGATCGCATCCCCGACTCGATCCCGCTCTACGTGGGTGATCGCCGCCTGCTGTACGCGGTGGTCGGATACAAGTTTCACCAAGGCATCTTGGCGGTCGGCCGCCGCAAACCCTTTCGCTCGCCCGAGCAACTCTTCGCCCGCCCGTGGAAGGACGATCCGATTTGGGTCGTCTGTCCCGAAGTGACGAAGCCGGAAAACCTGGGGCTGGTGTTTCGTTCGGCGGCGGCCTTCGGCGTCGGCGGCGTCCTGTTGGGCGAGCGGTGCTGCGACCCGTTCACGCGCCGGGCGCTGCGGGTATCCATGGGAGCGGTCACGGCGGTCCCCATCGCCAAGACGAGCGATCTGCACGCCGATCTCAAGGCGCTCAAGGGGCGCTACGGCCTGCATTTGGCGGCCACGGTGCTGAGCGAATCGGCCGTCCCCTTGCCCGACTTCAACTGCCCCTTTCCCTGCGTGTTGATGCTGGGCCACGAGACCGAGGGTCTGGGCCCGTGGCTGGAATTGTGCGACTCCCAAGTGACCATCCCCATGACGCCGGAAGTGGACTCGCTGAACCTGGGCGTGGCGACGGGGGTCTTTTTGTACGAGTTTCGCCGGGCCGCGCTCTCCCGCAGGAAGGCATCGGGCGACAGGGCGTAAAGGCGGCCGTCTTCGCCGCGACGGGCCGGGCAAAGCGGCGGCAGGTCATCCGGCGGGCGGGGCGGGCGGCGGAGGCAAACCGCCCGAGGCACCCCCGGCCGGCAAGGCCGCCGGCGCAGCCCCGCTGAACGGCCGTTGGTAACGGGCGGACAACTGCTCGGCCACGGCGGCCAGCCGCGCCTTCACGGCCTGGGCCTGCCGCACGATCTCCGCGAAGTCGCCGACCACGCCTTGCACGGCCTGATCGTTCAGCCCCGGCAGCGCGCCCCCCTCGGGAATCTGCCCCATCGAGAGGTCCAGGACCATCTGCTGCTGCCGTTCCGACCACTGCTTCATGGCCTCGGCGGCGCGGCCCAAACGCTCGCCCAACGAGGTCAGGGTTTGAATCGCCTCGTCGGCGGCCTGGAGGGCTTGCGGGTCCACGTTCGTGCGATCGACGTCTTTCAGGGAGGTCAGGAATTGCCCGATCTCGTCGGCGGCTTGGCGGAGGGCGGCCCCTTCCAAGAGGGCGGCCGGCCCGGCCGCGGCGCCGAATCCCCGCGTCCGCTCCTCCAGCATCGCCAACCTCCGCTGGAAGTCCTCCCAAAACCGCGACGTCGCCTCGGCCACGGCGGGATCGAAGGCGGGTTGCGCGACGGCCGCGGGGGCCGCGGGAACGGGCATCGGCGCTTGCTGCGCCACCGGCTGCGGACGCAACAGCAGCCACAGCAGCACGCCTCCCGCCGCGATCAAGACCGTCAGCGCCGCACCCCCAAGAATGCCGAACAGCAGCCAAAAGGCCGACGCCTTTTCGGGGGTCGCGGCCGAAGCCGTCCCCGCCCCCAAGCCGGACCCGATCGCCCCGGTAGCGCCCGGCTGCGAGACGGAGGCCCCGAAATCAGGCCCTGTTTCCGCGGGCGCCGGTGCGGCGAACTCCGCTTCGACATCGCGAGGGACTTCCAGGACCTCGCCGCACTTGGGGCATTTCCCCCGCTTTCCCCGCATCGCCGCCGGCACGCGAAACGTCACCCCGCAGCTCGGACACTTGCCCGTGATGGAACCTGCTTCGCCCATGATTCCTCCTCCGGCTGATCGCGCCGACGCACGGCCCCGGGCCGGGATCCGCTCCGAATCGCCGCCTTTCGGCGATCGGGCGCCGGCCCTCGGCAACGTATTGTACGGTGCGGCCGCGGCTTTCTCGACCCTTGCGTCGCGCCGTCGGAGCCGCTTGCGTCGCGCCGTCGAGCCGCCCGCATTATTCCGGCATTCCAAGCTAGCCTTGCGGGCCGCCGGGGGAAAGAATGATAATAGCAAGGGACCGAGGAAGACCTGTTCCGTTGCAAGGCCGCCGGGAGGAGTACGCCGAAATGGTCGGCAGCGAAGCCAAGTCGGTGACGCGATTCGACGAATTGAAAGTGGGCGATCGGATCACGGTCGAGCACCTGGTGCAAGTCGGCTCCAAGAAGTGGAAGGCCGCCGTCACGGGTACGGTGGTGCGCACCGAGCGTGCTCATCACGGCCTGCATTTCGACCGTTCCGCCGACGAGCAGACCTACAGCGACGTGATCCTGCTGGAGCTGCCGGACGGCGAACTGTCGGCCGTGACGGTGGACGAATTCACGGTCATTCGCCGCGCCGATTGAGGCCCGCCCTTTTTTTCTTTTTCATCATCGGCGGCGGTCGAAGTCGCCTCGACGCCGGCCGCTGGGATGTGATATCGATGCCCGATCCCTCCGCCGCTCCTCTCGTTTTCCGCCATCACCCCCGCCGCTTCGGCGAATGGAAGTACGTCTATCCCGTGGTCAGCCGGCGGGCCGGCGGCGTCTCCCTGGGGGTCAACCTGAACCTGGACAAGGTCTGCAATTTCGATTGCGTGTATTGCCAGGTGGATCGCCGGGAAATGGGAGAGCGGGAATTCCTCGACCTCCAACGGTTGGACGAGGAGCTGCGGGAGGCGGTGCCGTGGATCGTGTCCGGGGAGATCTTCCGCGATCCGGCCTTCGCCCCAACCCCCGCCGATTTCCGCCGCTTGAACGACATCGCCTTCAGCGGAGACGGCGAGCCGACGACCTATCGCAACTTCGCGGAGGTGATCGCCGCGGCCGCCGCCGTGCGGCGTGAACTCGCCCCGCCCGAGCTGAAGCTGGTGCTCATCACCAACGCCTCCATGTTTCATCGCCCCGCCGTCCGCGAGGGGCTGGCCTTGTTGGACGCCAACCACGGCGAGATTTGGGCCAAGTTGGACGCCGGCACCGAGGCCTATTTCCGACGCATCGCGCGAACCGCGATCTCGTTCCAACAGATTTTGGAGAACATCACCGACGCGGCCCGGGTGAGACCGATCGTCATCCAAACCCTTCTCATGCGATGGGGCGACGATCCGCCGGACGAGGCCGAACGGGCGGCCTATTGCGAGCGGTTGCGGGAGATACTTCGGGCGGGCGGGACCTTGCTGCGCGTCCAACTTTACAGCGTGGCACGCAAACCCGCCGAAAGCTTCGTTCGGCCCTTGACCGCCGCGGAACTGGAGACCTGGGCCGAGGCCGTCCGCCGCACGGCGGGCGTCCCCGTCAGCGTCTATCCGTGACGGGGGCGAGTTGCGCCGGGCCGATCGCGCGGCTTCCCCGCGGCGCAACGGCGGACGGAGCCTGCCGCGTCCCTCGCCCCGGCGCCGCCGACCGATCGGGCCGCTTGCGGGAATCGGGGCCGAGCGCCGCGCGGGCCCGGCGGCCGCGAACTTCGGGCCGCCCGTGGCATCGCAAACCCTTTCCGGTCACAATGAAATGGGGAGCGGCGGTCCGCTCCCATGGCACGGCGCCAAGGGCGTGCCGCTGGGAATCCGAGGGGGTTTGCATGACCGCGGCCGGTCGGGATGAACCGCTGCTGATTCGGCGTATTCGCGAAGGCGACTCCGAAGCCTGGGCCGAATTGATCCGCCGTTACGAGGGCCGGCTGCTGGCCTTCGTCGAGTCGCGCGTGGGCGACCGCATGATGGCTGAGGATCTGGTGCAGGAGACGTTTTTGGGCTTTCTCAACAGTCTGCCCAACTACGACGGCAAGCGCTCCTTGGAGGGCTGGCTGTTTTCCATCGCCGCCCACAAACTGACGGACCATCTCCGCCGCGTGGGGCGGCGTCCGGCCGTGCCGCTGTCCGGGCTGGGATCGAACAGTTCGCCGTGGGAGCCGCCGGGGGCCGCCCGGGGTCCCAGCACCGTGATGGGCAGCCGCGAGCGCCGCGGGATCGAGGAAGAGGCCCTGGCCGCCGCCGTGCAGGAACAAATGACCCGGCTCAAGCAGAGCGGCGAGTGGCTTCGCGCCGCCTGCCTGGAGTTGCTGTTTCTCCGCGGTCGGCCCAACAACGAAACGGCCGGACTTCTGGGCGTGGACGAACAGAAGGTGGCCAACTGGAAGTTCGACTTCCTGAATCGGCTGCGGACGGCGGTCCGCCGCCAAAACCTGCCGGAAGAGCTGTTTCCCGAACTGCACGCCGCGGATTGACGTTCGGCGCGAAGACCCGCGACCCCGGCGACCCGACATGAAACGAACCGTGCGACAACACGACCTGGAAGCCTACTTGGACGAGGCCTTGCCCGCCGAAGAGATGGCCGAGATCGAAAAGCGGCTTCGTCACGATCCCGCCTTGCTGGAGCAGTTGTCGGCGATCAATGCCCGGCGCGATTCCGGCATCCACACCCTGAGCGAGATTTGGCGGCGTCGCCGGGCGAGCTGTCCCGATCGCCGCGAGTGGGCGGCCTACCTGCTCGGCACGCTGGATGAAGCGGCCCGGCGGTATATGGAAATCCATTTGCACGCCGTGGGTTGCCGCTTCTGCCAGGCCAATTTGCGCGATTTGCAGGCCCAAAGCGAAGACGGCGATGCAGCGGGAGAGTCGCGCCGGCGGCGCTACTACGAATCGAGCGTGGGCCGCTTGCGATCGCGCCGTTGAACGGCGATCGCGGAATCCGGGAGAGCATCGCGCCCGATCGCCGCCCCGGCGGGGAAGCGCCCCGTCGCGTTCGTCCCGCGGGAAAGCGCAGGCTCGGCGGCTCTCATCCCCCGCCGGGAAGCTCCAGCATCCGTTCCAAGGCCACTAGGGCGTCGGCGGCCGTGGCCTCATCCACGCGAATGACATTCACCGGCGTGCCCGCCGCCAAGTTCTCCAGCGCCCAGCACAAGTGCGGCAAGTCGATGCGATACATCGTGGAGCACATGCACACGACGGGAGAAAGAAAATAGATTTCCTGCTCGGGGTGCTCCTTTTTCAGGCGATTGACCAAGTGCAATTCCGTCCCGATCGCCCAGCGGGTCCCCGGAGCGGCCTCGTTGACCAGCCGAATGATCCTGCCCGTCGATCCCACCTCATCCGCTTTGGCCACGACCTCCATCATGCACTCGGGATGGACGAGGATCTTGATGCCGGGGTATTCCCGCCGGAAGTAGTCCACATGCTCCGGCAGGAACATCTGGTGGACGCTGCAATGGCCCTTCCAGAGGATGATCTTGGCGCGGGTCAGCGCGTCGGGATCGGCGCCGCCCCAGTCGGGTTCGAGCGGGTCCCAGACCTGCATCTGTTCCAGGGGGATGCCCATCTTCAAGGCCGTGTTGCGACCCAGGTGTTGATCGGGGAAGAAGAGGACCTTTTCGCCGCGGGCCGAGGCCCAGCGCAAGGCCGCGTCGGCGTTGGCCGACGTACAGACGATGCCGCCGTGCCGCCCGCAAAAGGCCTTGATCGCCGCCGAGGAGTTGACGTAGGTCACCGGCACGATTTTTTCCTGCGCGACGATTTCCGAGAGCTGGTGCCAACAATCCTCGACTTGGTCGATCTCGGCCATATCGGCCATGGAGCAACCGGCGGAGAGGTCGGGCAAGACGACGGGGATGAATTCGCCGTCCCTCCCGGCCAGGCGTTCCGGTCGATTGGCCAGGATATCGGCCGTCTCGGCCATGAAGTGCACGCCGCAAAAGACGATCGCCCGGCACGTCTCGTTCGCGGCCGCCAGGGCGCTCAGGCGATAGCTGTCGCCTCTCAGGTCCGACAGTTCCACCACCTCGTCGCGCTGGTAGTGATGGCCCAAAATCAGCAGGCGTTCGCCCAGCTCGCGCTTCACGCGGTGAATGCGTGCGGTCAGCTCCTCGGCCGGCAATCGGCGGTACGGGAGGAAAGGATACGTTTCTTCAACGACGCGCGCGGACATGGGGGTTCCTCGCGAATTCGGGATCGATCGTCATGAGGCGGGCCGTCGCGGTGCGTGCCCCGACGGGGCGGGCGAGGCGACTCAGTCCTTGTCCTTGAATTCTACGTCGATCACGTCGTCTTGGGCACCCGATCGCGTCCCCGGCCCGGCAGGTCCGGCGTGAAACGGGTCGAACGGATCGCCGGCGGAAAAGGACATTCCGTCGATCGAGACGTGCAAGTGCCGGGCTAGGCGACGGCGGAGGTAGGCCCGAATCCAAGCCCGGCCGGGCGGGAAAAGCAGCACAAATCCCACCGCATCGGTAATCAATCCCGGCGTGAGCAACACCACCAGCTTACGCTGGTGGCTCCACGCTAACACACCGCCGGCTTACACCGGCGGCTCGGGGATGCGTCGTTTCCATCACGCGCAGTTTACATGAGCCTCCGGCGTCAGCCGGAGGTGACTACGGCGCTACCCGAAATTCATCACCGCCTCGCGGTACCACCACCAGCTTACGCTGGTGGCTCCAACACCACCAGCTTACGCTGGTGGCTCCAGCGCTAACACACCGCCGACGGTCTCCGCCTTGACGCGGCGCCGTTCAAACCGCGTTTCCCGCAATCTATACTCAAGAGGACGGATTCTCGGAATGAGACGCCGCAAGCCGGCAAGTCTCCCCCTCCGGCGGCCGTTACCGGCCGGTCCTTCCACCCCGAACGGCGAACCGCGCCGGGCGCCGGTGCTTGCCGCCGCGGCAGTCTTTGGAACGCGAGCAGAGGCCTGAATGATCGACCATGAACACGCCATCCCGGCGGTCGGGATCGACCTCGGGACGACCTTTTCGGTGATCGCCTGGATCGACGCCCAAGGGCGGCCCGAGACGATCCCCAATGCCGAGGGCGAACGGCTCACCCCCAGCGTCGTCTTCTTCGACGGCGAGGAAGCGGTGGTCGGACGCGAGGCCGTCAAGGCCTTCTCGTTGGATCCCAACCAAGCGGCGGAGTGCTCCAAGCGGGACGTGGGCTACCCCATCTATCACAAGGTCATTCAAGGTAAGCGCTACCCGCCGGAAGTGATCGAGGCCTTCATTCTGAACAAGCTCCGGCGGGACGCGGCCGCGCAGTTGGGCGACTTTTCCCGCGTGGTCATCACCGTGCCGGCCTACTTCGATGAGGTCCGCCGCAAGGCCACCCAAGATGCGGGCTACATGGCGGGGCTGGAAGTCATCGACATCATCAACGAGCCGGTCGCGGCGGCCTTGGCCTCCGCCTACGAATCCGGCTATTTGGATCGGCCGGGACCGCGCGATCGCCCGCAACGCGTCCTGGTTTACGACCTGGGCGGCGGCACGTTCGACGTCACCGTGATGGAGATCCGCGGCCGCGAGTACATCACCCTGGCGATCGACGGCGACGTGCGGCTGGGCGGCTGGGACTGGGATCAGCGATTGGTCGATCTGGCGGCCGAGGCCTTCATCCGCCGCCACGGCATCGACCCCCGCGAGGATCCCCGCGGTTGGGGCAAACTGTGGCGGGAATGCGAAGAGGCCAAGCGCAGCCTCTCCGCCCGGCAACGCGTCCTGGTGCCGTTCGAGTACCAAGGAAAGTCGGCCGAGATCGAGCTGCTTCGCTCCGCCTTCGAGGAGGCCACCAAGGACCTGCTGGATCGCACCCGTTTCACCACGGTCCAGGCGCTCAAGGCCGCCGGCCTGCACTGGCAGGAGATCGACCGCGTGCTCTTGGTCGGGGGATCGAGCCGGATGCCGATGGTCCGAGCCATGCTGCGGGAACTGTCGGGGAGGGAGCCGGAGTCGGTGGTGGCGGCCGACGAGGCCGTGGCCTGGGGCGCCGCCTTGCACGCCAAGCGGCGGATCGACAAAGCCCGCGGAAATCCCACCGCCTTCCGCGTCCGCAATGTGAACTCGCACAGCCTGGGCGTGGTGGGCCGCGACCCCCTCACCAAACGCCGCCGCGTGGGCGTCGTGATCCCCCGCAATACCCGGCTCCCCGTCTCCGCCAAGCGACGGTTCCGCACCTCCCACGCCGGACAGCGATCGATCTTGGTCGAAATCGTGGAGGGCGAAAGCACCTTTCCGGAGGATTGCTCCGCGATCGGCCGGGTGACCGTGGCCGACCTCCCCCCCAATTTGCCCGCCAAGTCGCCCGTGGACGTCGTGTTCCACTACGAGGCCAACGGCCGGCTCCGGGTGAAGGTCGCCGTACCGAACACGTCGGCCGAGGTCAGCGGCGAGTTCAGCCGCGAAACCGGCCTGCCCAAAGAGCATCTGGACGGCTGGCGGCAGTACATCAGCGGCAAGGCGCCGACCGACTACCGCTGACGGCCCCGACCCCTCCGCCGCGGGCGAGAGCCGGCGGGGGCGAATCGGGGGCAGCGCCGAAGCACCTCCGGCTTACGCCGGAGACTCCGCCGGCGGCTCCAACAGTTCGAGCAAGCGTTGCGCCGCGGCGGCAGGATCGTCCGCCCGGGTTATTCCGCTGCTGACGGCCACGCGGCGGAAGCCGGTCTCCAAAACCATCCCCAAATTGCCCTCGTGGATACCGCCGATGGCGAAGGCGGGCAAGCGTATCTCCGCGGCCACCTGCCGCAAAAACGCCGGCCCGGGAAAGGCCTCGAACCGCTTGGTGGCGGAGGGGAACGTCGGCCCGCAGCCGATGTAGTCCGCCCCGTCCAGCACCGCCTGCCGCGCCTGCTCGATGTCGTGCGTGGAAACCCCGACCAACCGATCGGGACCGACGACGGTCCGCACGTCCTTGACCGAAAGCTCCTCCTGCCCCACGTGAACGCCGTCGGCTTCCGCGAGGACGGCCAGGTCCGGGCGATCGTTCATGATGAACAGCGTATCGGTGCCGCGGGTGACCCGGCGGACCGTTCGCGCGCGGGCGATGAGGGTACGATCATCCAGGCGTTTTTCTCGCAATTGGATGACGTGGACGCCCGCTTGAACCAGACTTTCGCACAGCGTCGCCAGCTCGGCCTCGGAGGCGCACGCATCCAGCAGGACGTACAGCCGGGCGTCGGCCAACCGCTCCCGCGCCCGCCCCGTGCGACGGACCGCTCGATGCAGCGTGTACAGGCGGTAGCGGAGCCGTTCCGCCGCGGCGGCCAAGTCCGGCGCGACCAGCTTGGCGTACTCTTCCAAGGAACGCATCGCCTCTCGGACTCGGGAAAAATTGGCGTCCACGAGCTGCGCGAGGTCTTGGCGGCGAGCCTCTTGCGATCCTTTGACGGTCGTACCGACGTCGGCCAGGGTCTCCCGAGCGGCCAAGCGCACGTCCATGGGCAGGGCTTCCAGGCAGGCGGTCAGCTCGTGGCGGACGTCCTTCAACCGGCCCATCAGAAAGGGATCGTCCAGCACGAAGCGGACGTAATCTTCCAACACCCGCAGCCCCTCCACAGCCCGATTGGCGGAGGCATCGACGACCCGCATCACGCGCAACGCCGCATCCGGGGGAAGGCGGTCCTCATCCCGGCCCCTGTTCTCCTCGTTGGAGGGATCGGCGGCGCCGGTCCATTGCCGAGGCGCGGCGGTCTCCGGCCCGCTCGACCCCGCTTCGCCGCCGGAAACGCCCCGAGCCGCTTCGTCCCGGGGGGCAGGCTCGGGCGGTGCGACCTCGGTCCAGCCCGCGGCACGCCGTCCGGACATTCCATAGCGGTCGTGGATGCGCCGCAAGATTTCCGCGGGATCCACGCCGTGCGCGCGCAGCCAGGCGCCCACCGCGTGGTCGGCCGCGGCCAAACCCAGCAACAGGTGTTCGGTGGAGAGAATGGCCGGCCAATCCCCCCAATCCACCAAGGCGTCGATCGCGGCGAGTCCGGCCTGGAGGTCGGGATGCAGCGGCGGCAAGGGAGCGTCGTAGGGAGGCGGAGGCACGCTCGAACGCCGCAGGCCGGGCCACTCCGCCAAGAGTCGCCCCGCATCGATGCCGCATTCGCGGAGCGTGATCGCCGCGCGGCACTCCCCCTCTTCCAACAGCCCTAACAGGACCGCCTCCGCGCGCAGGTACTTTCCCGATTCCCCCCATTTCCAGGTCGTCGCCGCGGTCAAGGCGCGCAAGGCGCCGGGCGTGAACTCGCGTCGCGTCTGTCGCATGGCACGGCGTACTCCCCAAGGGTCGAACGGCGGATCCTGCGGCGCCGCTCGCACCCGCTCGATCGACGGCCGCCGATCCCCCTTCATTGTAATGACGGCATCCGCGCGGGGGTGAAGTGCGGTGTGAGGCTTGGCGGGTCCGCGCTCCGTCGCCTCCAAGATCCTCCTCAAAGGTGACTGCAAGAGCGAGTTTGACGGCGGGGGGCGGTCCGTCCGTTCCGACCGGGCAGGCCGGGGCGACTTGGCCGGTTCCGAAGACCGATGCCGACTTGCCGAGGATAGCGCGGGGAGCGAGTTGAGCCAATGCGGTCGCACGTCGCGGACGATGACGAAAGTAGGAGGCATCCCGCCCGCCCTCTTCACGGAATCGAACGAACCGCCAGGGAACCGGCGTCTTCAAGCGGCGGGGAACGGAAGTGCCCGGTTCGTAGTCCGGCGAGTCTCCTCGCCCGGCCGTGATTCTGGAAGGCGGTAAAACCCATGCGATCTCTTGCGGTAACCCGACGAAAGGCCGATCCCCGATCAGGCGAGGCCCCGCAACCGGCGGGACGAGCGACCCGACGGCACCCCTGGAAATTGGGCGGAGTGAGCGCGATCTTCTCGCTCTGCCTGCTGGTCGGCGCAGCGTCGCGGTTCGGGCCTGTCTGGGCGACGGAGACCGGCCCGATCCTATTGGCGCCGTCCGCCGAGGACCTGCCCGCGTCCTCACCCGGCGGCCCCCCGAGCAGCCCGGCCGGGATCGCCCCGGCGCCCTCGCCCGATGTCGGTTCTATTCCGATCGGCCCGGCGATTTCCCTTCCGCCTGCGTCCTCTTCCGGGCAAGGGGGTTGGGTCCGCGCGGGAACGGGAAGGAGCCAGGGGTACTCGGCAGGAACGGGGTACTCGGCGGGAACTTCGGCAACGGACAATCCCCCCAGCACGTCGGGAGCACCGATCGCCGCGCCTAATCCCGCCCCAACCGTCCAGCCGCCCAAGATGTTCCTCGGTACCGCCCGGCCGCTGGGCAATCCGGCCGTCACGACCGCGCCGCAGGGCGGCCTTTTGCCGGGCACCGCCTCGCCGTACCCACCGAATCCCGCTGCGCGAGGGCAGGTCGCGGCTCAACCGTATCCGATCGGCCGGCCGGGTGCCTATTCCGCTCCCAAGCAGGAGTCGGAAAAGGGTTGGTTCGGCCTGCCGAAGCTCGACCTCGGCAAGCTGTTCCGTCGCAAGCCGCAGAACCCGACTTACGGCCCCGTCGCCGCCCCAACGGCGCTTCAACCCAGCCCGAGTGCATGGCGGGGAACGAACCCCGCCGAGGCGGCGATCGGCTACCCGCCGCAAGTGACAGGCGAAGGGATTCGCCAACCCGAATGGAACCACCCCGATCCCCCGCAGTTCGGTAACGGCATGGGGAACAATCTACCGCCGCCGGTTTACGGGACGTCCACGGCGGAAGCGGGAGCGGGGACCGACTCCGGAGCGGCGGCCGTACCGCAATGGAATCCCCACAATCCCTATGCCGCGCCCTATGCCGTGCCGCCCAGCAGCGACTCGACCCGAGCGACGAATCCGCCGGCATTGCCGTTGACGGCGTTGCCGCCGCAAGGCGGGCAGATCGGGGCTGCGACCCCGCTCGCACCGTCGGCACAAGCACGGCAAGCCGCGCGAATCGCCGCGCCGACGCCCTACGCCGGGCCGACCGGCACCCTATTCGGCGGCACCGGCTCGCCGATTCCCCACGGAAACGGCTTCGCCAAGCCCACCTTCTGGGATCGGGTCACCGTCTGGTGGAAGGACGTCACGACGCCGCGGCGGGACAATCCCCGGGCAGCGCTCTTGCCGCCCGGTCAAGTTTGGCAGAATCTGCAAAACCGGCTGGAGCCGCGGCCGCAAACGCCGGGCCAAGACCCTTTTTCGGCCCAGCGCGGGGCCGCCTACCCGGTCTACTCTCCGGACGCGGGAGCCGCTTCCGCCATGCAGCGGCACAACTACTCGCCCGCCTTGCTCCCCCCGCCGCGGCCTCAACTGCCCGGCAGCATCCCGCGATGGTGAATCGCTCTCAGCACAATGGGGCGAGGCGCGGCGCCTTGCGCGACGCCGGAGCATTCTCTTGCGTCGCTTGCCGGGATTTGCTAACCTCCTCCACTCGGTCGAGCGACCGCCCCGCGTGACGCCGTCCCCGGATCGTCCGCGGCCGGATCGCCCTACCGCGTTGTAATGCCACGGATGGGAAGAGGGAGTGCGGTGATCGACTTCGAGATCGAGCGTTGTACACGGCACTGCGCGGTGACGGGACGCGAACTCAAACCCGGCGAGGAATACTACACCGTCTTGATCGACGACGATGAGCAGTGGCGACGGCTGGACTATTCGGCCGAAGCCTGGCAGGGACCGCCCGACGACTGCGTCGCCTGGTGGCGCGCACGCATCCCTCCCCCCTCCGGCACGCGCAAGCATTGGGCCCCCGACGACGTCATGCTCCACTGCTTGGAAGAGTTGGAAGGCAACGCCGAACGGGCGGATTTCCGCTACGTGCTGGCCCTCCTCATGATGCGTCGCAGAATCCTACGCCTGGAAGGGACGGAACGGATGCCGGACGGGAGCGAAAGGGCGACGTTCTATTGCCCCAAGCGGGACGCCGCCTACACGGTGCCGGTCGTCCTTCCCGACGAGGACCGACTTCAAGGGTTGCAGGAGGAAATCCACCGTCTGTTTTCGGGCGGGGCGGGCGGAGATGCGAGGGAGATGCAAACCGGGTAAGGCTCGGCCGCGCCATCGCCGCGATCGCGACGAGAGGGAATCCGGCCGGATCGCCGGGCGAATCGACAAGGTGCTTCAAGCATGGATGCCGATGGAACGCGTGGAAGACGGCGGCCGGCGCCGACGGCCGTATTCTGGCTGGGACTGTTGCCGGCGGCGGTGCTGTGCGGTTGCCGGATGTTCCCCCCCGCCGAAACGGCGTACGTCGGCCCGCAATTGCCCCCCGCGCCCACCCTGGAACAAATTGCCGCGTTTGTGAACGGGAACTCGACGCGGATTCAAACGTTCCTCGCGGACGAGGCGGTGATCTCCGGGCCGGGGATTCCCTCGCTGCGAACCCAGATCGCCTTCGAGCGGCCGCGGCGGCTGCGCATGCGGGGCGAGACGGGATTGAGCGGCATGGAATTGGACGTGGGCAGCAACGACGAGGTGTTTTGGTTCTGGGTCAAGCGCAACCAGCCGCCCGCGTTGTACTACGCGCGTTGGGCCGACTACGATTTTCCCGGCAGCGCCGCACGGCAGGCCGTGCCCCTCGACCCGCGCTGGCTGACCGAGGCCTTCGGCATCGTCGAGATCGACCTCAGCGCGCCGACGGAAGGGCCGGTACCCTTGGCCGGCAATCGCCTGGAGGTCCGCACGCGGCGGCAGACGCCCGAGGGACCGATGGTCAAGGTGATCGTTCTGGACGCGCAATACGGCCTGGTCTTGGCCCAGCACCTATACGATCCGCAGGGTCGCTTGCTGGCCTCGGCCGTATCGTACGATCATCGCCGCGATCCGGTCTCGGGTCTGGTGATGCCCCGGTCCGTGGAGTTGCAGGTGCCCCGGGCGGAGATGACGCTCCGCGTGCACCTGGGCAACGCGCGGATCAACCAGCCGATTCCGGACCCCGCCGCCACCTGGAACATGCCGAGCTACGCCGGCTATCCGCTGGTGAACCTGGCCGATCCGACCATGCAGGCGGTGCCGATCCCGCCGGCGCAGCCGGTGCTGTATTCCGAACAGGCCGTCGTCTGCCCGCCCGCCGCCGCGCCGGCCTACTGATCGCCGGGCGGGCGTTTTTGTTAAGATGAGCCTCCGGCGTCAGCGTGCGTTTTCGTTTATAGCCTCCGGCGTCAGCCGGAGGTGTCTACGGCGCTACCCGAGGTTCACCCACCGACTCGCGATTCCACCACCAGCTTACGCCGGTGGCTCACAGCTCCACCACCAGCTTACGCTGGTGGCTCACGCGCCGGCGGCTCGGGTGTGCGTATTCGATTTCACGTTCGTTTGAGCCTCCGGCGTCAGCCGGAGGTGTCTACGGCGCTACCCGAGATTCACCACCGGCTCGCGGTTTCACCACCAGCTCACGCTGGTGGCTCAAAGAATATTCCACGAATATTTTGCCCCCAGCTTACGCCGGCGGCTCATGGCTCCACCACCAGTTCGCGCCGGCACTACTCGGGGTCGCCGGGGACCGAGCGAAGCAGGTCCCGCAACCGCACGATCAAACCGGTCACGTCTTGCTCGGGCCGTTCGATCGGCAAATAGGCCGACTCGGCATCCACGATCCGCAACCGGTTGCCCGACCGTTCGGCCACGCGGCGAATCTTTTCGCGGGAGACGTACTGGAAGACGACGAAGCCGTGCTCGCGGCGAATGGCGCGGATGCGCAGGCGATGGGCGGCGATCCGCAGCTCTTGCAGCAACAACATTTGCCGCACCGGCTCCGGCGGCGGCCCGAACCGGTCCGCCAATTCCTCGGCCAGCGCCGCCAATTGCTCGCCGTCGCCGATGCGGCTCAAGCGGCGGTAAAGATCGATCTTCATCCGGATGTCGGAGACGTAGTCATCCGGCAGAAAGGCTTGGACGGGCAGGTCGACGTCCACGTCCACGTAGGTCTTGGGCGGCAGGTTTTGCAGGCGGCGGACGGCGAATTCCAGCAGTTCGCAATACAGCTCGTAGCCGACCGCGGCGATATGCCCGCTCTGCTGCGGCCCCAGGATGTTGCCCGCCCCGCGAATCTCCAGGTCCCGCATGGCCAGGGCGAATCCCGCCCCCAACTCGCTGTATTCCTCGATGGCGCGGAGGCGTTTTCGCGCGTTGGGGTGCAGGCGGCGGGACGGATCGATCAGCAGGTAGCAATAAGCGCGGTGCTTGTAGCGCCCCACGCGACCCCGCAACTGGTGCAGGTCGGCCAGGCCGAAGCGATCCGCCCGATCGATAAAGATCGTGTTGGCGGTGGGGATGTCCAGGCCGCTTTCGATGATCGTGGTCGTCAAGAGGACGTCGAACTCGCGGCGGACGAAGGCCGCCATCACGGCTTCCAGCTCGTGGTCGGGCATTTGGGCGTGAGCGATGCGGAGGCGGGCCTCGGGGACGATGCTCCGCAGGACGGCCCCCACCGCCTCAATGTCCTGTACCCGATTGTGCACGAAATAGACCTGCCCCTCGCGGCTCAGTTCCCGCAGCACGGCCTCGCGAATGAGCTTGGGATCGAAGCGGCAGACCCGCGTCTCCACGGCCAGGCGCTCCCGCGGCGGCGTGGTCAGATTGCTGATGTCGCGGATGCCGACCAAAGCCATGTGCAGCGTCCGGGGAATGGGCGTGGCGGTCATCGTCAGCACGTCCACCGTTTGCCGCAGGGCCTTCAACCGCTCCTTGATCTCCACGCCGAAACGCTGTTCCTCGTCGATCACCAGCAGGCCCAAGTTGCGGAATTGCACGTCCGGCTGGGCCAGCCGGTGCGTACCGATGACGATGTCGATCTCGCCCTCTGCCAGTCCGCGCAAGATCGCCTTTTGCTCCTTGGGCGCGGCGAAGCGTGAGAGCGCGGCAATCCGCAGAGGATATTCCGCCATCCGCTCGCGAAACGTGCGGAGGTGCTGCTCGGCCAAGACCGTGGTGGGCACGAGCACGGCGACTTGGTAACCGGCATCGACGGCCTTGAACGCCGCCCGCATCGCCAACTCCGTCTTGCCGAAACCGACGTCCCCGCAGAGCAGGCGGTCCATGGGCCGCGGGCGAAGCATGTCCTCCTTGACGGCGGCCATGGCCTGGAGCTGATCCGGCGTCTCCTCGAAGGGGAACGAGGCGTCGAACTCCCGCTGCCACAGGGTATCGGGCGGGAAGGCGATGCCGGGCTGCGTGGCGCGGCGGGCCTGCAACTCCAAAAGCTCGCCCGCCAAATCGAACACGGCGCGGGCCGCGGCCTGCTTTTGTTTGCTCCAAAGCCTGCCGCCCAATTTGGAAAGCTTGGGCCTTCCCCGCGCCCCGCCCACGTACTTCTGCACCAAGCCCACCTTCGACGCCGGCACGTACAGCATCGTGCCCTCGGCGAACTCCAGGGCCAAGTGCTCCTCGACGCGGCCGTCCTTCTCCAGCCGCATCAGTCCGCGGTAGCGGGCGATCCCGTGCGAGACGTGCACCACAAGCTGCCCTTCCCGCAGCTCCAAAAAGGAGTCGATGGGCCGGCCGGCGTACGTCCGGATCGGCCGCGGCGGGGCCGCGCGGTGGAACATCTCGCCGCTGCTGAGAACCACGCAACGCTCGTCCGCCAGGCGAAAGCCGGACGACAACCGCCCCCGCACCAGGTGCAGCCTTCCCTCCCGCGCCGTCCGGGAATCGCGAAACACTTCGTTCAGCCGCATCATTTCGGCGTCGCCCGGCACGACGAGAAAGACCTCGGCGTCCCAACCGGCGGCATCCAGCTCTTCGCGGACCTGATCCACGCGGC
The DNA here is from genome assembly GCF_055386265.1 of Thermogutta hypogea. Classification (NCBI taxonomy): domain Bacteria; kingdom Pseudomonadati; phylum Planctomycetota; class Planctomycetia; order Pirellulales; family Thermoguttaceae; genus Thermogutta; species Thermogutta hypogea. The sequence continues at coordinate 3,945,590 of NZ_AP042425.1, read as the reverse complement.
CGCTGAAACGCTCGACCGATTGCGCGCCCAGCGCGACGACCCGCTCGAACCCCGCCGGAGCCATGTCCCAACACGCCGCCGTGGCAAAGCTTTGGCAATCCGCCAACACGGCCTCGACCGAGAACAGCTCGGCCCCGGGCGGTTGCTCCACGCGCCCTCGGTAGGTTTCCGCTTGTTCGCGGATGTCTTCCGGGTCAACGAGCATGATCCACGTTTGGGGAGGAAGATACCGGAACAGCGGCGTCCGGCAAGCGGTCTTCGCGGAAAGCAGCGTCAGCTCGGCTTCGTCCAAGCGGCGGATGCTCCGCTGCGTGGCGGGATCGAACTCCCGCAACGAATCCACCACGTCGTCGAACAGCTCCACCCGCACCGGCGATTCCCACTCGGGAAGAAAGAGATCGAGAATCCCGCCGCGGAGGCTGAATTCGCCGGGCAAGGCGACCGCGGAGGCATTTTGAAACCCCAATTCCGCCAGCCGCGCCGTCAGGGCGGATAGGTCCAACCTATCTCCCGGCCGGATCACGTGAACCGACGCCCGCAACTCTTCCACATCCGGCAGGGGCTGCATCAAGGCTTCGATGCAGGTCAGCACGATGGGCGGCGTCGGTGCCCCGAGCAAGGCCTTGGCCGTCCGCAGCCGCGCGCCCATCAGCGGGTCGCGCCAGTCCGGCGGAGCCTGCACGCGGTCCAAGGGGGCGAAGATTTCGATGGGACCGGGGCGGAAGACGGCCAGATCATCGGCGAAGATCGAGATTCGCGAGGCCGACGCGGTCACCACCAGGAGGCAGGGGGGCTGATGGGCGGCCAAGGCGGCCGCGGCCGGCGCGCAGACCGACCCCGCCGCTCCGTCGAGGATTACACCCCCGCCGGACCGGAGCACGGTCGCCGCGTCGCACAAGTCGGGCCGCCGCGCCAGCCGCTCCGGCAATTGTTGAAGAGAAGCCGAGCCGGCCGACGCGGCGCTCTGCGCTCCTTGCATGGCCCCATTCTACGCCGCCGCCCGCCCCCGAGCTACCGGAGAGAGCCGGTCGCTCCAGAGCACACTCACCACCAGCTTACGCTGGTGGCTCGGGGGTATACACACCACCAGCTTACGCCGGTGGCTCTAGGGTGCGTTGCATTTTCGTCACTATCGAGCCGCCGGCGTGAGCCGGCGGTGTCTACCACGCTACCCGGGATTCGCCGTCGACTCGCAGCTCCACCACCAGCTCACGCTGGTGGCTCCACAGCACGCTCACCACCAGCTTACGCTGGTGGCTCCAGGGTGCGTTGCGTTTTCGCCACTATCGAGCCGCCGGCGTGAGCCGGCGGTGTCTGCCACGCTACCCGAGATTCGCCACCGACTCGCGGCTCCACCACCAGCTTACGCTGGTGGCTCCACAGCACGCTCACCACCAGCTTACGCTGGTGGCTCCAGGGTGCGTTGCGTTTTCGTCACTATCGAGCCGCCGGCGTGAGCCGGCGGTGTCTACCACGCTACCCGAGATTCGCCGGCGGGCCCGGCACGTCTCCGACCGTCGCCTTTTCCACTTGCCGCGGCGATCCATTTTGGATAGCCTCAGCGCCAGGTTTCCCGGCCGGACGGCCGAGTGCCGGCCCTCGGCGGGCACTCCCGCTTGCCGAGAAGGTCTCCTCCTGCGGCGGAGCGCCCGCCCGCTCCTCGCCTTGATGGTAGCTTGAACATGGTTCCAGGCGATCCGGAATACAATCCCGACGAAATCGAGGCGATCTCCTTGGAGGATCTTGCCCGGGCGTTCGCCGAGGCCCTGGGTGAAGACGCCGACGCTCCGGACCCGGGCGGGGAACCGGACCCTCCCGAGGCCGACGCGGCGGCTCCCATTGCGGAGGAAGACGCCGGCCCAGCGGAAGGGCAGCCGATCTTAACGGGACCGACCGGCGGCGAGCAAGACGCGCGGTACGTCAACCCGGCCGGCGTGCTCGAGGCCCTGCTTTTCGTGGGCGATCCGGACGGTAAACCCCTCAATCCGACGTACGCGGCGGAACTGATGCGCGGCGTCACCCCCGCCGAAGTGGCACGCCTGGCAGCGGAACTGAACGAGCGCTACCGCCGTCGCGGGTGCCCGTACCGCATCGTCTTCGAGGGCGGCGGATACCGCATGCGGCTTTTGGAGGAATACGCCGAGTTGCGGAGCGCGTTTTTCGGGCCGGCTCGGCCGATGAAGCTCTCGCGGCAGGCCGTCGAGGTCTTATCGATCGTGGCCTACCGCCAGCCGGTGACCGTCCAAGAGGTCAACACGCTCCGCGGCAAACCCAGCGGGGCGATCCTGGCCCAATTGGTGCGGCGCGACCTGATTTCCGTCAGCCACGAAGGCCGCGGCCCCAACGCCCGCAAAGCAGCCCGCTATCGCACCACGCGACGGTTTTTGGAACTTTTCGGGTTGGAGAGCTTGGACGACCTTCCCCAAATCGGGGGTCCCCTTCCTCGCATCGAGACCGAATAGAGTATCCTTCAATAGAGGGGATTTTTCGTTGTGCAAACGGCGGAAAGGGATCCCTTCGCCGGTCCGGGCGGGGGGGCATCGATCGTCGTTTGTGCCCAATCTTTCTAACTTTAATGCATACAATGGGTTGATCCGACCTTTCGGCGTCGGTTAGCTTTTCGATACACTTTTGCCGGCGGTAACGGGCTCCCCTGTCGTCGGGAGTGACGGCGGGGCGAACCGTGCTTAAACTAAACCGAATTAGGCTGGAACGGGTAGTAACCCGGCGCCCAGGCCGTGCCGAACCCGGCGCGGCCGGGTCGGGCGGAACAATGCCGGCTCGGGCGTACCGAGTCGGGCGAGCGTTCCCGCCGTTTCCACGAGGGCAAGCAGCTTTGCACGAGGGACAAACGGAAGCCGACGGCTCGGCCGCCCCTTCCACAACCGCGATATCCAGGCTTTACACTGACTGGCAGGCCGGTCACGTGATGATCGGCCCGTCGCTTTTGGCCGCCGATTTCGGTCACCTCGCCCGCGAAGTCCGACGGCTGGAAGAGGCCGGTGCGCGCTATCTGCACCTGGATATCATGGACGGCCATTTCGTGCCCAATCTGAGCTTCGGCATCCCCATCGTCGAAGCGGTCCGCCGCTTGACCCCCCTCCCGCTCGACGTGCACCTGATGATCGCCAATCCGCGGGACCACCTGGCGCGATTTCGCGAGGCCGGGGCCGACTTCCTCACCATCCATATCGAGGTCGCCCCGGACCCCACGGAACTGCTGGCGGAGATCCACGGACTGGGAGCCGGGGCGGGGCTTTCGCTCAACCCACCCACCCCCGTCGCCTCCGTCCTCCCTTACCTCCCCCTGTGCGAGATCGTCTTGGTGATGAGCGTGATGCCGGGCTTCGGCGGACAGAGCTTCAATCCCGGGGCCTTGGACAAAATCCGCGCCCTCCGCGCCGCAGCGCCCGAGGGCTTGATGATCTCCGTGGACGGCGGCGTCAAGGACGGCACGATCGAACGCTGCGCCCAGGCCGGGGCCTCCATGTTCATCGTGGGGACCGGTCTCCTAGGATACGAAGATTACAAACACCGACTATCCCATCTTTCGCAGCTTGTGCGGTCAGCGCAGAACAAGCCATGAGCAATCCTTCTTCTCCTACCAACGTCGTGATGATTCGCCCCGGCGCGTCCCGCTACGAAGCCGAGGGCCGCATCCGCGGCACGCTGGACATCCCGCTCGATCAAACCGGCCTGGAAGAGACGGCCCGGTTGATTCGGGAACTCGAGGCGAGCGAGCTTCGGCTCAGCGCGTTGTACCACGGTCCGTGCCGGCCCGCCATCGAGACGGCGGAGGCCGTCGGCAAGGCCTTGGGCGTGCCGATCCGCCGGGCGGCCGGCCTGCGCAATCTCAATTACGGCCTGTGGCAGGGGATGCTGATCGACGAAATCCGCACCCGGCAGCCGAAAATCTATCGCCTGTGGCAGGAATTGCCCGAGTGCGTCTGCCCCCCGGAAGGTGAAACCATCGCCGAGGCCGAAGAGCGCCTGGCCCGCGAACTGCAAAAGATCCTCCGCCGTCATCGGGGCGAGACCGTCGGCCTGGTCGTCTCGGAACCGATTGCCGCGATCATCAAGCGGATGCTCCTCCAGTGCCCGCTGGGCGACCTGTGGAAGGCCGAATCCCGGCACGGCTGCTGGGAATGCTTCGCGGTGGGGACTTTCGAGCCGGCCCCGACCCCGGGATGATCGCCCACGCCTACTCGCCGGGGGCGATCGTGCCCACGCGCCCTTGGCTGCTTCCCCAGCGGACGTGCGGGCCGTCCACCACGGTCGGCTTTCCCAGGGCGACGCGCGAACCGTCCGCCAGAATCGGCCAGCGAGCCTCCAGCCCCTCGGGAAACTCTTCCCGGAAATGACAACCGAGGATCTCGCCGCCGCGAAGGATGGCCTGATAGTCTCCGTTCGGCACGCCCGCATATTGGTGCGTGAAGACGCAGTCCACCATGCGGAAGCCCGACCCTGAACACCAGATGCTTCGCCGCCGGTCGGCGGTAAACACGCATTGCTCGAACGTCACGTTCTGGAGGTTACCGTTGAGTTCGGCCAGGAAATTGCCGTAGGGACGCCGGCCGTCCTCCCAGGGGCGATCCTCGAACGTGCAGCGGGTCCAGCGCGTGGCCAAGGCGGGATCGTCGGAGCCGAACGCGTGGACGATGCTGCCGTGGAAGGTGCAGTCCTCGAAGGCCAGCCCCGGCTTGGCGCACCAAGCGCTCCAATTCGTTACGCCCCGGAACAGGCAGCGGACGAACCGAGTGTAACCGCCGTCACCGCTGTCGGCCACCATTCCGCAGCCGACGTTATTCACGAACTCGCAGTCCTCGAAATAGCCGTCGCGGCAGATGGAGTCCTCGGCCTCGATATCCAGGCCCGCCCCGGGGGCCGAGGCGAAGGGCTGCCCGCCGTTCAACGCCCGCCCCGTATGGTTGAACTTGCAGCGCCGCGCCGTCAGTCCTCGCCCGCCGATCCACGACAGCCCCTGCCGCCCGTTGTATTCGAAGACGCAATCCTCCAGCGTATGCGGCGCGGCGGGATCGCTCTCCTGAAGTCCGTACCAGCCGATCATGATGCCGTCCAGCGCATGATGGTGACTATGAATGCGTTCCAAACGCACGTCGCTATTGTTGTGCAAGAAGATGCCGCAGGCGGGCAACTGCCGGCCCGTGTCGCCGTATTGTCCCCCGATCACCAGCTCGCCGAGATTGCCGTCCAATTCCAGATCCCGGACGGTGACGTTTCGGCTATCGCTGATCTCCAGCATGTGCCCCGCGTAGGCCGCGTATTTGCCGTCCACAAAGGGCATGGCCGGGGGATCGTGCCGCTCGCCCGTGTCCTTGTCGAACGAACCGAACCGCAGACCGGGGGATAGTCGCAGCTTGGCGCGATTGCCTTCGATCCGCAGAAACTTCAGTTCCTTGACGCGAAAGATCGGTTCTGCTCGGTAATACGGATATTCGCCGGGGACGTGAGTTTGACGCCCGACCACATACGTACCGGCCGGGATGACCAGCGTTCCGCCGCCCGCCTGCTGAATCATCGCGGCGGCCTTTTGAAAGGCCCCCGTATCGTCGGCGACTCCGTCGCCCGCCGCGCCGCAGTCCGCGCGGACATCCACCTGGGGATACGCCGAAGCCGCGTCCGCCGGATCGACCTCGGCGCACACTCCCCCGGCCTGCAACAAGCACGTCAGCGCGAGCGCCGGCGCAAGTCCGCGGGATCGAATCCACACACCTCGAATCAACGCACCCCGCGCGCGGTCATGGCGAGCGTCCATGGATTTATTGTCCTTTCTAATAAACCTTCCTGCCCGCCGGATGAACATTGTGTTTGACGAAGATTGTGTTTAAGGCAGGACCGACTTCTATTCCTCATAGTCGTGCTTCTACCGAAGACGACCGCGACGGGCATCATAGAACCGTCCCCATGCGGCATTCGGTTTTATTCGGCGAGCAAGCGTACCTGAACGGCCTCCGGCGGTTTGAGGTTGGCATCTAAGAAGCCGTAGATCAATTCCCGCGATTCGTGGGGCACGCCGTGTCCCTTTCCATGCACGAAAAAGGCGAAGTTCTCCGGCTTGCCCAGCAACTGGTACACGTCGGCGATCTTCATCAGCATCAATACGCGTTGGCGCTGGGTCAGGGGATTGCCGTCGTTCAGGGCCGACACATCTAGGAACGCCCGCGGCGCGATCAAGGCGATGATCTCGTGCATGTCGATGGGCGGCAATTCCCCGCGGAGCAGGAGCGGTCGAATCGGCTTGAAATACACGTACCAGTGGTCGCGGGACCAGTGCTCGACCCCGGGGTTGTGGCGGAAAAAGGCCGCCCCGCAATTGCACACGCAAGCCTGGATCCGCTCGTCGTAGGCGGCCAGGAAGTACGCCCCGTGCCCCCCCAGCGAATGCCCCATCACCCCGATTCGCCCGCCGTCCACCTCCGGCCGCGTCAGCAACACGTCCACCGCGATACTGTGCTCGAACGTGAACTTGCCCACCGCCGTCCATTCCGGGTGCTTTTGATGGAACCGCGTCGTATCATAGGGTCCTTCCGGCGGGATCCGCTCGCCGGAGACGAAATGCTCGGGCGCGATGGTGACGTAACCGCGGCGGCAGAGCTGATCGAGAAAGGCCTTGGTGGGGTCGCCGCTCAACCCCGCCGTTTGCCGCGTGCCGTCGGCCGTGGTGCCGTGCAGGGCGACTACGGCCGGGGCCTTCCCCTCCAAGTGCAGCGGAATGCCCAGGTAGGCGTGCGCGCGCTCGTCGCTTTCCACTTGATAGCTGATGTAGAACCGCCGATAAACACCGTCGATGTCCGCCGTCTCGTGGACCTGCACGTCCAAGGGCGGCTTTTCCGGCTTGTATGGATCGCGGATCAGTTCCAAGTAACGCTGCCGTAACACGGCCCGGCGGGCCGCCCAATCCTCCGCCGTTTGCACTCCCTCCAGCAAGTCATCCCACGAGGACTGAATGACGGGCGGGTCGCTGCGATGCCGGACGGGGGCCTCATCGACGGGGGCCTGATCCACGGGGGCCTCATCCGTCTCGGCGAAAACGCCCCGGCTCAACACCAACCAAACAGCCCCCAGAACCAGCACGCGAATCCAAAAAGCCATCGAACGTTCTCCTCTTCCCAGCGCGCGACCGGCCCGGTGCGGGCCTTGCCGCGGGCCTTGCCGAACCGCATCCCGGGCGGCGCCGCCCCGATCTCCGCGAAACATCATACGGGCCGAGGCAAACCGGTTGCAAGCTTGCGACAGGCCGTTCAGCAACGAGGTCGCGGCCGGCCCCGGCGAGCGGGCGGCGGTGCGGCAGGCGACCGGATCGACGACTCGACGCTCGGCGACCCCGGCCACCCCCCGACCTGCGCGATTCCGGGGACTGGGCGAACGGAAAACGAAGATGCGGGCGTCCCGCCGCGTTATTCCCCCGCCACGCCGCAAGGAACACCAACTTTCTATAACCGGAATATTCGCTCTAATCCGCAATTTTGGCGATTCCGAGGATAAAGAACTTGACAAGCGGTGTTTTATCGGCTCAATTTTATTAAAGCTTTGTACCGGCTACTCTTATCCTGCAAAAGGAATTGGAGATTTGCGATGACGGCAGTTCGATGCGGCCGACGGATGATCGTTGCGGCGGCGATGTTGGCTTGCTGCGCCGGTGGGACGGCGTACGGGCAATGCCTTTTGAGCGGTCTGTTCAATCGGCCCGGCACTTACGCTGCGCAATACGGCACGTATCCCACGGGCTACACGGCGTATATGCCGGTTGCCGCGGTACCCACGACGACCTACATGCCGGTCACCTATGCCGCGCCGACGGTCGTGTATCGTGCGGCGTATCGGCCGTTGGCGCCGTCGCTGGGGACGACGGTGCTCCGCCCGGCGCCGGTCATGGTGGCAAGCCCGCCGCCCGTCGTGACGCCCTACGCCGCGGCCTCGCCCGCGGCGACGCCCGGCGTGGTTTACCGCCCCGTGGAGATCGTGGTGGAACGCCGGCGGCTGTTTCCGTGGCGACCGTTCGAACGATGGCGTGCGCGCCGTGCCACATACGCGGCGGCGTACGCGGCGCCCACCTGGACCACGGCCCAATTCGCCGGTTACTCGCTGCCGTTGACTCCCGCCGTGTGCGATCCCTGTGCCGGAGGGGTGACGGCCTCGTACACCTCGGCCGCGTCGGTGGCCGGGTCGTCCGGAGGTTGCAGCACGTGCGCTTCTTCGAGCACGGGCCTGCCGCTCTCCGCGGCGGACGTGACTCCGACGCTGCCGGGACCCGGCGGCGCGGCCGCCCCGGCGCCCAGTACCTACGCCCCTCCGTCGAGCGGCGACACGGGCGAATCGTGGAAGCCGACGACTTCGCCCGGCGTTCAGGGCACCGGCCTTCCCCGCGCTGAAGAAGAAGGTCCGCTGGTCCGCCAGGCCGTGTTCGTTCGCCCGATCCCCCTGGTCGAAGAGAGCACGGACGCCCCGCCCCTGGTCGAAGTCCAGGGCTGGAAGCGGAACTGACGGCTCGCTCCGCGCTCGCACTATGAGCCGCCGGCAACCCGAGCCGCCGGCGTGAGCCGGCGGTGCTCGCCGCTGGCAAATCCCGGGTAGCGCCCAAGACACCTCCAGCTTACGCTGGAGGCTCCCCATTGACGAAAAATTATCGCATCCCTGAGCCACCAGCGTGAGCTGGTGGTGTTTGCCGGTGGCAAATCCCGGGCAGCGCCGAAGACACCTCCAGCTTACGCTGGAGGCTCTTTTGCTGCACCATGCTCGGGCTCACGCTGCACCTCGGGCTCACGCCCGAGGCTCTTGTCATTGAAATTCCACGCGCAAATATGAGCCACCGGCGTGAGCTGGTGGTGTTCGCCGGTGGCAAATCCCGGTTAGCGCCGTAGACACCTCCAGCTTACGCTGGAGGCTCTTTTGCTGCACCATGCTCGGGCTCACGCCGCACCTCGGGCTGACGCCCGAGGCTCTCGTCATTGAAATTCCACGCACAAACCCGAGCCGCCGGCGTCAGCCGGCGGTGTTCGCGCGCCGGCAACCCGAGTGTTCTCGCGCCGGCGTTCCATCATCATTTGATTGAATCAAATGATTGAAATACGCCGAGACGGGATGTAGAATAGGATCAGAGCGAGGAATCGTTTCAGGCGAAGGAGACCGACGGTGAAGCCAAGCCCCCACCGAAAACCGACCGCGAACGGCGGAAAGGGCGAGCGGACGCGGCAACGTCTTCTCGAGGCCGGAATCGAGGCCTTCGCCCGCTTCGGTCCGGAGGAGGTGGGCATCCGCCGCTTGGCCGCCGCGGCGGGGGTGAACAGCGCGGCCCTGTCGTACTACTTCGGCGGCAAGGACGGCTATTATCGGGCGGTCTTGCGGTACCTGGCGGACGGCGTGGGCGCGATCATCCGCCGGTCGGCCGTCGCCGCCCGGGGTGATCCCGCCGAGCCGCTCTCGCCCGAGGCGGCGCGGGAGGCGTTGCGGGCGTTCCTGCGCCGCTTCGTCGTCACCGTCCTCACCGAGCCGCGGGCGGAGGCCACGGCGGCGATTGTTTGGCGGGAATTGCTGCGGCCGTCGGAGGGCTTCGAAATCATCTACGCCCGCCTCATTCGCCCGGTCCACGAAATCCTGACCGAGTTGGCGGCGGCGGCCCTGCAAACGTCGCCCCGCGACCCCCAAGCGATCCTGCTGGCGCACAGCCTTTGGGGCCAGGCCGCCATCTTCCGCATCGGATTCCACGTCCTGCGGCGGCGCTTGCGGCGCCGCGGGCGGCGGTTGTCGCAAGACCTCATCGCGACGATCGCCGACGTGGCGGACACGGTCGTCCTAAGGCTGTTACCCGGCCCGGCGGATCGGGAGGAGCAACCCTCTCCGCGGCCGCGACGGAACGGCCGACACCGAGAGATTTCAGACGAGGCCCGCTGCTCATGAAAAAGCGCGTGATGATACTATTGGTCGCGGTAGCGGCGATCGGTTTGAGCGTGTGGAGCGCCCGGCGGTACGGCCTGCCCGGCCCGGTCCGGGCGAGCGTGGGCCGAGATTGGTGGGCGATCCTGCGGGGAGAGACCGCCGCTTCGACCTGGGATCTGCACGGGAACGTCGAGATTCGCGAGACGCGGTTGGGCTTCAAGGTGCCCGGCCGCATCGCCCGGCTGCACGTGGACGAGGGTGATTCCGTCCGCCCGGAGCTGCTTCTGGCCGAGCTGGAGCAGACGGAATTCTTGGAAGCGGTGCGTCAAGCCGAAGCGGCGCTGGAGGCCAGGCGAGCGGAGCTGGCGGCCTTGGAGAACGGCTCGCGGCCGGAGGAAATCGAGAAGGCGCGATCGCTCACCGCGGCCGCCGAGGTGACCGTCCGCAATGCCGAGATTGCGTGGCGCCGGGCCAGGGATCTGGTGCCCAAGGGGGCCGTTTCGCAAGAGATGCTGGACAACGCCCAGGCGGCCTACGATCAGGCGGCGGCCAACCACCGGGCGGCGCTGGCGACCCAGCGGCTGGTGGAGGCGGGGCCGAGACGCGAGGAGATCGATCGCGCGCGGGCCTTGGTGCGGCAGGCGGAGGCGGTCCTGGCCGATGCCCGGCGACGACTGGCCGATACCCGCTTGGCGTCCCCCGTGTCCGGCACGGTTCAGGTCCGCGTCCATGAGGCGGGCGATTTCGTGAATGCGGGTGAGCCGGTCTTCTCCATCGCCCTGCAAGACGAGGTGTGGGTGCGGACCTACGTCGCGGAACGCGACCTGGAGGCGGTCCGTCCGGGCATGGCGGTGGAAGTGCGGACGGACGGCGGGAATCGCTTTTCAGGCCGGGTAGGCTTCGTCTCCTCCGTGGCGGAGTTCACGCCGAAGACGGTCGAGACGCGCGACGTGCGGACCCAATTGGTGTACCGCGTACGGATCCTGGTGAAGGACTCCGAGGGGCGCCTGCGACAGGGAATGCCCGTCACCGTGCGTTTGTCTCCCGAATCGCCGGGATCGGCGTCGGGCGAGGAAGGGCGGCCGTGATCGCATTCGAACAAGTGACGAAGGACTTCCCACCGGCACCGCGCCCCGCCTTGCAGGACGTCACGGTCCGAATCCCGGCTGGGGCGATCACGGGCTTGGTCGGACCGGACGGCGCGGGAAAGACCACGTTTCTGCGTCTGGCCGCGGGCTTGCTGGTTCCCACGCGGGGGCGGATCACCGTGCTGGAGCGCGACACCCGGCAGGGGCTGGAGTTTCGCGACCGCTTGGCCTACATGCCGCAGAAGTTCGGACTCTACGAGGACCTCACCGTCCTGGAAAACCTGATGCTTTACGCCCGGCTGCGAGGCATTCCGCGGGCGGAACGGCGGGCGAGCATCGACCGGCTCTTGGGCTTCACGGGGCTGGCATCGTTTCAGGGCCGATTGGCGGGAAATCTCTCCGGCGGTATGAAGCAGAAGCTCGGCCTGGCGTGTTCGATGCTGGTTCGCCCCGAGGTCATGCTGCTGGACGAGCCGGGCGTCGGCGTCGATCCCATCTCCCGGCGCGAATTGTGGAAAATCGTGTGCGAACAGCGGGATCAAGGGGTCGGCATCGTCTGGAGCACGCCCTATCTCGACGAGGCCGAACGCTGCGATTACGTGCTGGTGCTGTACGAGGGGCGGGTGCTGTATTTCGGCCCGCCGAAGGAGTTCACCGCCCGAGTGCAAGGCCGCACCTTCCTGGTGGAGGTTCCCACGCAAGAGCGGCGGCGTCTGACGCGGGAACGGCTCACGGACCCCGAGGTCGTCGATACCCGCATCCAGGGAAGTCGGCTGCGCGTGGTGCTCCGGGCGGGCGCCGACCCCGCCGGCAAGCAGGCGGCGGGCCGGGGTATGACGGCCGCCGAGCCGCGCTTCGAGGATGCCTTCATCGACGCCCTGGGCGGCGTCCCCAAGGAGCGGATCGGACCGCCCGGCGACGGCTCCCCGGAGGCGCACCATCACGAGGAGGCGGTGGCGGCGGACGACTTGGTCAAGCGATTCGGCCGTTTCACCGCCGTCGATCATGTCTCGTTCCGCGTGCGGCGGGGCGAGGTGTTCGGGCTGCTGGGGCCGAACGGAGCGGGAAAGAGCACCACCTTCCGCATGCTGTGCGGGCTGGCGGCGCCGAGTGCGGGGCGGGCGACCGTGGCCGGCGTCGATCTCGGCAAGGCCCGCGCCGAAGCCCGGCGGCACGTCGGATACATGGCCCAAAAGTTCAGCCTCTACGGCAACCTCACCGTCCGGCAGAACCTGGAATTCTTCGGCGGGGTGTACGGGCTGCAAGGATCCCGCCTCGCTCACGCCGTCGAACGCAGCCTGGAAGAGCTGGAGCTTCGCCCCTTCGCCGGCAGCAACGCCGGCCTGCTCCCGCTGGGATTCAAGCAGCGGCTGGCCCTGGCGGTGGCCGTCATGCACCGACCGGCGGTGGTCTTTCTGGATGAGCCGACCAGCGGCGTGGACCCCTTGGCACGACGCGAGTTCTGGCTCCGCATCGACCGGCTCGTGGAGGAGGGGGCGGCCGTCATCGTCACCACCCACTTCATGGACGAAGCCGAATACTGCGATCGGCTGGCCCTGATCAACCGCGGACGGGTGATCGCGATGGATACGCCCGACGCCATCCGAACCGCCGTGCGATCCCCGGATTTGCCGCACCCCACGCTGGAGGACGCCTTTCTCGCCTTGCTGGAGCGGGCGAACGACGAGGAACCCACGGACCGAAAGGCCGGCGCGACGGAGCCGGCCGTCGGCGGGAAGGAAGGGCACGCCGGATGAAGCCACGAGGAACGCACACGGCGCAACCGAGCGGATCGCGGCACATTCGGCCGCGGTGCGTCCTGGCCCTGGCGCGGAAGGAATCCTACCAGATCGTCCGCGACCCCAGCAGCCTGATCATCGCCTTCGTGCTGCCGCCGGTCTTGCTGTTTTTGTTCGGTTGGGGGATCTCGCTGGACCCGACCCGCATCCCGCTGGGTTTGGTGGTCGAAACGCCGTCCGCGGTGACGGAGGCGGCGGCCGCCTCCCTTCGCGGAAGCCGCTACTTCGAGGTGCGGGAGGCCGCGCATCGCGCCGAGCTGGAGCCGCTGCTGGTGGGCGGGCGGATCAAAGGATTGGTGATCCTCGCGCAGCAGTACCCGCGCGAGCGCGAGGCGGGATCGGCCGCCGTTCAAGTGCTGGTCAACGGCAGCGAGGCCAACACCGCCGAGCTGATCGTCAACTACGTGGAAAACGTGTTGCAAAAAGAGATGGAGCACCAGGCCGAGGCCCGCGGGTTGAGTCGCGCCGGACCGCCCGTCGCCGTCGAGCCGCGCATCTGGTACAACCCCAACTTCGAGTCCCGAGCGGCAATCCTCCCCGGCTCCATCGCCGTGATCATGACCTTGATCGGCACCATTTTGACGGCCCTGGTGGTCGCCCGCGAATGGGAACGCGGCACCATGGAGGCCCTGCTCGCAGGCTCCATCAGCCGGGCGGAATTCCTGCTGGGGAAATTCCTCCCCTATTTCGCCCTGGGACTGACCGCCATGATGCTGGTGGCCGGCGTCTCCGTCGGCGTCTTCGGCGTCCCTTTCCGCGGTTCGTGGTGGGTCTTGATCGGCGTCTCGGCCGTGTTCCTGACCGTGGCCCTGGGACTGGGGCTGTTCATCTCCACGGCCACGCGCAACCAGTTCGTGGCCACGCAGGCGGCCTTGATCGTGGGATATCTTCCGTCGTTCATCCTGTCGGGCCTGGTGTTCGAGATCAACAGCATGCCGCCGCCGATCCGCATGCTCACCTACCTCTTACCGCCGCGATACTTCGTCTCGGCCTTGCGGACGCTGTTCTTGGCCGGCAACGTCCGGGAGGTGATCCTCCAGGATACGGTGATCCTGGCCCTGTTCGCCGTCGTGTTGTGGACGCTCACGATCCGCAAGACGCGCTTGACGCTGGAATGATGTCATGGGCATGGCGGAACGTATTCGTCGCTTGGTGATCAAGGAGTTCTTGGCGATCTTCCGCGATCCGGCCAGCCGCATGGTCGTGATCGTGCCCCCCTTGATGCAGCTCTTGATCTTCAGCTTCGGGGCCACGCTCGAGGTCCGCAACGCCGGGTTGGGCATCTACAACGAAGACGCGGGCCTGCTGGGGCGAGAATTGGCCGCCCAATTCCGGTCCATCCCCGGCACCTTCTCCCGCATCGTCCCCTGCGAAAGTCTCGCCGACGTGCGGCAGGCCCTGGATACCCAGCGGGTTCTCGCCGTGGTGCATATTCCCCAGGATTTCACGCGTTCGCTTCGGGCGGGCCGCGCGCCCACGGTCCAGATTTTGCTCGACGGCCGGCAGTCCAACGCCGCCGCCGTGACGCAAGGCTACTGTAGCCGCATCGTCCGCGATTTTGCCCTCACCGCCCTGGCTCGACGGGCGATCGCCGGGAAACCGACCCCGCGGGCGATTCCCGTCACGCGCGTTTGGTTCAACGAGAACCTGCATCCCCTGTGGAGCTCGGTGCCGGCCTTGCTGGGCATCCTGACCAACCTCGTGACGCTCCTCGTCACGGGGCTTTCCGTCGCTCGGGAACGGGAACTGGGCACCTTCGACCAATTGCTGGTCTCGCCGTTGCGGCCGGGCGAAATCCTGATCGGCAAGGCCGTCCCCGCCCTCGTGACGGCCTACGCGGAGGGCGGCCTGATGATCCTCATCGCCGTGACTCTCTTCGGCCTGCCCTTTCGCGGGTCCCTGCCGCTCCTGGCCGGCGCCTTGTTCGTATTTTTGCTCGCCATCGTGGGGGTCGGTCTGTGGATTTCCTCGATCTCCTCGACGCAGCAACAGGCCTTGCTGGGGGCTTTTACCTACATGGTCCCCGCCGTGTTGCTCTCCGGCTTCGCCACGCCGGTGGAGAACATCCACCCGGCCATCCGCTGGCTTGCCGACATCAATCCCTTGCGCTACATGGTGGCGATCGGTCGCATGGTCTTTCTGGAGGACCCCTCGCCGGACGTGGTTTGGCCGTTCGTCTGGCCGCTCCTGCCGATCGCGGCGTTCACCCTGCTCAGCTCGGCCTGGTTCTTCCGCCATCGCCTGGATTGAGCCGCCGGCGTTCACTGCCGGCAAATCCCGGGTAGCGCCCAAGACACCTCCAGCTTACGCTGGAGGCTCCACATTGACGAAAAATTATCGCAACCCGAGCCGCCGGCGTCAGCCGGCGGTGTTCCCGCGCCGACAACATGCGCCATCGGCGTCAGCCGGCGGTGTTCGCCGGGGGCAAATCCCGGGTAGCGCCCAAGACACCTCCAGCTTACGCTGGAGGCTCCACATTGACGAAAAATTATCGCAACCCGAGCCGCCGGCGTGAGCCGGCGGTGTTCCCGCGCCGACAACATGCGCCATCGGCGTGAGCTGGTGGTGCTCGCCGGGGGCAAATCCCGGGTAGCGCCCAAGACACCTCCAGCTTACGCTGGAGGCTCCACATTGACGAAAAATTATCGCAACCCGAGCCGTCGGCGTCAGCCGGCGGTGCTCCCGCGCCGACAACATGAGCCACCAGCGTGAGCTGGTGGTGCTCGCCGGTGGCAAATCCCGGGTAGCGCCCAAGACACCTCCAGCTTACGCTGGAGGCTCCACATTGACGAAAAATTATCGCAACCCGAGCCGTCGGCGATGGAGTAACTGAAGACGATGCCGACCATGGTGACGAAGGCGGGGAGGGCCTCGGCGGGATTGCTCCATTCGATCTTCAGCACGTTCCGCAGCATCATGGAGCCGACGACCAGCAGGGCCGCGCCGGTCAACGGCGGATAGCTGCCGAGCATCTGCACGACCGGCCCGAAAAACGGGGCCAGCAGAAATAACACCGCTACGGTCAGGGCGGTCAGGCCGGTTCGTCCGCCCTGTTCCACGCCGGCCGCGCTCTCGATGAAGCTCGTCACGGTGCTGGTCCCCACCGCCGCGCCGAACACGGTGCCGACGGCGTCCGCGGTCAGGGCCTGCTTGGCCCGCGGCAACTTGCCCTCCCGGATCAGCCCCGCCTGCTCGCTCACGCCGACCAGCGTCCCCAACGTGTCGAACAGGTCCATGAAAAGGAAGATCAGGATATAGGGTAAAAACGGGAGCGCGAGGGAGAGCCGCAGGTCCATCCGGCCCAAGGTCGGCAGGAGCGACGGAGGCTGAGAGATCACGGCTTCGGCGGGCGCGAATTGGGTCATCAACTTGGATTGGCCGACGGCGGGCAAGTCGGCCAGTTGGGGCACGGCGGGTATCACGGCACGGAGCACCCAAGCCGTCGCCGCCGCGGCCGCAATGCCCAGCACGATGGAGCCGGGCATCCGCCGCCCGTAAAGCCCCGCCGTCACCAGGAAACCGACGAAGAACACGATCACGTCGGGCCCGGCCAGGCGCGGGCTGAGTTTGATGATCTGCTCCGGCGTGCCCACGATGATGGAGGCCCCCTGCAATCCCAACAGGGCGATGAACAGGCCGATCCCCGCGGCGATGGCGTTTCGCATGCTGGGGCTGACCGCGTCCAGCAGTTTCTCTCGCACCCCCAGCAGGGACAGGCCCAGGAACAGAATGCCCGAATGGAAAATCACGCCCAGGGCGATCTGCCAGGGCTGGACGGAGCCGGGCTGGAGCCGGCCGGCGGCGACCTCGTTCTCGATCCAGGCCGCCGCGGCGGGTACCAACGAGCCGATGAAGAGGAAGTTCTCGCCCATCCCCGGCGCCAACGCGATGGGGTATTTGGCCCACAGCCCCATGACGATCGTCGCGACGGCGGCGGCCAAGCAGGTGGCCGACATCACGGCGCCGAAATCCATGCCGAGGTCTTCGCGACCCATCAACCGGCCGGAGAGGATCATCGGCTGAAGAACGATGATGTAGGCCATGGTCAGGAAGGTGGTCAGGCCGGCCAGCAGTTCGGTGGGCACGTTCGTGCCGTTTTCCTTGAGACGAAACCAGCGTTCCAACATGGCAGTTCCTCCGCGAACCGATTGCCCGCCCCGGCCGCGAGGCGGCCGCGCGGCCTCCCGACGTGCGAGCCCGCGCCCTCATGGTATCGCCGCCGGCCGCAGCATTCCACGGCGGGCATGACCCTTCGGAGCACGCCTCGGCGGATCCGCCGGCAAGGGCCGAACATGCGGTTTGTGCGGGCGATGCGGCCTGCGCGCGATGCGCCGCGGGTTCGGAGAAATCGCGAAAAAACGGTCGCGGCGTAGCGGACCGACGGATCGTGCGGGCTGTGCCGTATGCGTCCGGCGCGGCGCGATCCTTTTCCCGCGAATCACCCGATCTTTCGTCAATACCGGCCGATCCGCCGGACGATGCCGAAAGAGAGCGAAACGCGGCCGCCGAGTCGGCAGCATCCTTTCGCCGGCGGCGAACCGTCGGCGAATGCCCCGGCGCCGCGCGTGGAAATCGGATTCCTGTCGCGCCGAGGTTCACGGAAGGTCAACGATGGAACGCAATCGTGCGTGGAGTCGGCTCCTGCCGGCATGGTTTGCCGTGGGAACGATGGTGGGGATGGCGCTGTCGGCACCGGCATCGGCGGCCGACGGGGGATCGATGCCGCGGCCCGCCGCCGCACCCTTCTCCGGAAGCGGCACGTTCCGCGTGGAGCCGTTACCCCCGACCGCGGATGCCGCGAGCCGCGCCGCCGCAGCGACGGAGTATCTCCCGGTAGCGGGAACCGTGCGACCGCGGTTGCTGGGCGCCGTGCCGGACGAAGCCCTCGCCTCGCCGGGGCGGATCGAATTGGCGGGCGACGAGGCGGACCGCTTGACACGCGAGGCGTACGATCTGGCGGGCCGCGGCGCGCTCTTCGCCGCCCGCGAGCAATTCCTGGCGGCCTTGCGGATTCCGGCCGAGGCCTGGGACGCGGAGTTCCCCGACCGTCGCCGCACGGCGAGCCTGAACGCCGCCTGGACCGCCCTCCGCGAAGCGGAAGATTTTCTGCCGCGCAGCGCGACCGCCGCACCGCCGGACACCGCCTTGGTCGCGGCGGGGCACGCCACGCCCATCTTGAAGGAGGCCGACCTCCGCGGCGTGACCGGCCTGGAGGCCTACCGCCGCTATCTGGCCTTCGCCCAGGATCAATTCGCCCTGGCGGCCGGCTCCGACGTCACCGCCTCGATGGCCCTCCGCGGCTTGGGCAAGGTTTACGGTGCGTTCGCCGAGCGCGGCGCGACGCAACCGCGCGAGGCGGCGGCCGTCGCCGTGATGTTCTATCAGGCCGCCCTGGCCGCCCGTCCCGACAATTACATGGCCGCCAATGATCTGGGCGTGTTGCTGGCCAAGGGCGGTCGGTGGAGCGATGCCCGCCGCGTCCTGGAATACGCCGTCGCGCTTGCTCCCAACCCTTCGACCTGCTGGAACCTGATCCGCGTCTGCTCGGCGTTGGGAGATCCGGTCGGAGTGGAACAGGCCCGGCAAGTCCTCTTGGCCGCGCATCGTGGGGCAACCGCGGCCGACGATCGCCGGCCGGAAATCCGCTGGGTCTCGCCGGAGAGCTGGATCGACGGCGAAAACCAGCCCGAGGACGGCTTGATCCGGGGAGAAACGGCGACGACGGCCGGGGCGTCGCAACGATCGGCCGACGCCGCGCGACCGGATGCGGCGCGGGCCGCGACCGGGCAAGCCCGCGCCGAATCCACATTCCGCGACAACCCGGGCGATCGCTTCCTGGATTGGCTGGGACTGAAGCGGCGGACGCCCGGCGCCGCCGAGCAACCGTGGATTATCAGTCGGCCCGCCGACGAGGCACGGACCGCCGCGACGGCTTCCGGCGTGGGGGGCGAAGGCGCCGCAGCCGCCGGTTCGAGCGGGGACTTGCCCATCCGTCGCACGGCTTGGTCGGACGCCGGGGACCGCGCCGCCGAATCGGCGGGAAGGCCGGAACGGGCGATACCGAGCGTCCGCGGTCCGTTGACGGTGGACCCGGTTACCGGCCTCGCGCCGGGGGCTTCGCCCGCCTCTCCGCCGGCCTCCGCATCGGGCTACCGCTGCGGCGTGCAGTGCCGCGACTGCGACGGCCTGCGGCGCGGCGGCTGGGATCGCGCCCGCCTCATCGCCTGGGAGCGCTACGCCCAAGGCGAGTACGTCGGGGCCGCCCGTGCCGCCCACGTCAACGAGTACCGCCTCCGCGTGGATGACGAACTGCAAATCGTCTACCGCATTACCCGCGAAGAGACCAGCCGCCCCTACCGTTTGAACGTGGGCGACGAAATCCGCGTCGAG
Organism: Thermogutta hypogea; assembly: GCF_055386265.1. NCBI lineage: Bacteria > Pseudomonadati > Planctomycetota > Planctomycetia > Pirellulales > Thermoguttaceae > Thermogutta > Thermogutta hypogea. The sequence continues at coordinate 3,926,416 of NZ_AP042425.1, read as the reverse complement.
TCGGCCGTCGATCCCAAGATCGAACGCACCGTCATCGTCCAACCCGACGGCACCGTCACCCTACTGTTCCTCGGCCAAGTCAAGGCCACGGGACACACCGTCGATCAGTTGCGGTTGAAACTGGACCAACTCTATTCCAAGTACTATCGGAATCCGTCCATCACCGTCACGCCCGTGGTCGTCAACAGCAAGTTGGAAGACCTGCGGGCGAGCGTGGACCGCCGGGCGGGAGAGGGCGGCCAGAGCCAAAACGTTCGCGTCACGCCCGAGGGCACCATCTCCCTGCCGCTGTTGGCCACCGTCCCCGCCCAGGGTTTGACGCTCCGCGAATTGGAGCTGGAACTGAACGCCCGCTACCGCGAACACTTGGAGGGCATGGAGGTCACACCGATCCTGACGCAGCGGGCGCCGCGGTACGTGTACGTGTTGGGCGAGGTGGCCGCGCCGGGCCGCTTCGAATTGACCGGCCCGACCACCGTGTTGCAGGCCGTCAGTATGGCGGGCGGATGGAATAAGGGCGCCAATCTGCGGCAAGTCGTGGTCTTCCGCCGCGGCGAGGACTGGCGATTGAACGCCGCCATGCTCAACCTGGAATCGACCCTGCACGGTCACAACGCCTGCCCCGCCGATGAAATCTGGCTCTCCGATTCGGACGTGATCATCCTGCCGAAGAATTTCTTCCAGCGGGCCGACGACTTCATCGAGATGGTCTTCACCAAGGGCATCTACGGCGTATTCCCGATGCAAGCCACCATCAACTTCGCCAAACTGAGCACGATCTGATCGCCCCCGAGCCGCCGATGTTCGAGCCGCCGGCGTAAGCCGGCGGTGCTCACCGGTGGTGAATCCCGGGTAGCGCCGTGGACACCTCGGGCTTACGCCCGAGGCTCCCAATCGACGAAAAATTATCGCATCCTCGAGCCACCAGCGTGAGCTGGTGGTGGCATTAGCCGGCGGTGCTCACCGGTGGTGAATCCCGGGTAGCGCCGTGGACACCTCCAGCTCACGCTGGAGGCTCCATGAAAACGTATACGCAAACAAACACCCGAGCCGCCGGCGCAAGTCGGCGGCGGGTCCCGGGGCTAGGCCGGGGGAATCGCGATGGGGTTCGTCCAGGCGTGGTTGCCGGCATCGTCCACGACCTCCACCCGAACCCAGCGGTACCGTCGGCGGGATTCCGCGAACTTCCACTGGACGGCGGTCAGCGGCGCATCCGATGCCCGAACCACATGCCCGTTGCCCACCCCATCGTATCGGAAAATGACTTTCCGCACGGGACTGACGGCGATGCGGACGGCGCCGTCCTCGATGCGGCAATCCTCGATGGTCGGGCCGGCCGAGGCGTAGTACGCCCCCCGCTCCACCGCCTCCATGATCGCCGCGGCATCCAGCGAGGGCGCCTTGATCATGGTCCAGCCGAGATTGATCAACCGAGAATTGTGCAGGTCATCGGTGGCGATCCCGCCGATCATGCGTCCGGCATTCAGCGCCTGATCCCAGTGCACCGAACCATGTCCGTTCGCGTTCTCCACCTCGCAGCCGCTGTTGAAGACTTCCACCGCCACGTAGCCGGTGACCTCCAGCATCTCGTTGAGGGTATGGGCGGTCCAATAGGGATGGGCATAGACGACCTTGCCGCCCGCCGCGAGGACGCGATCGATCATGTCTTGAGCCGCGAGGTTGCGATCCAGCTCGAAGGGGTGCGGGATATTGAGGGCGACGAAATGGTGGGTCGGCCCGCCCGTCCCCGTCCGCGGATGCATCTCCAGGCCGACGATGGGAAGGAAGTCGTCCCGCACAAACCCGCTCAAATCGTTGGTCTTCCAGTGATCGGTGACGGCCACCACTTGGTAGCCCGCCTCGCGATACTGCGACAACCGCGTCGGCACGTCCACGTCGCCGTCCGAGGTGGTGGTGTGGACGTGGAAGGCGGCCTTGTACCATCGCCCCTCTTGCAAGAAAGGATTGAGCAGCGAGGTCGCCGCGGCGGGCGGCTCCTCGGCCGACGCTTGCCGCGATCCCAAAGCCGCGCGGGCGGCCACGGCTCCCGACAAAGCGATGAAGGTTCGGCGATCCATGATGGTCACTCCGATGAAATGGCAGGATGGCATCAACGAAACCGGTCCCCGCGACCGAGATCGGGAAGTAGTATAGTCGAGGCCGAGCACCAGAGGCAACCACGTCGGGCGCTGAGGCGCGGCCGCCGCCGCGCGATCGTTGTTTGAGCCGCCGGTGTAAGCCGGCGGTGTTAACTGATGGTGAATCCCGGGTAGCGCCGTAGACACCTCCAGCTCACGCTGGAGGCTCCATGAAAACGTATACGCAAACAAACACCCGAGCCGCCGGTGTAAGCCGGCGGTGTTAACTGATGGTGAATCCCGGGTAGCGCCGTAGACACCTCCAGCTTACGCTGGAGGCTCCAAATTCACGAAAAATTAACGTACCCCCGAGCCACCAGCGTAAGCTGGTGGTGGCATTAGCCGGCGGTGCTCACCGGTGGTAAATCCCGGGTAGCGCCGTAGACACCTCCAGCTTACGCTGGAGGCTCCAAATTCACGAAAAATTAACGTACCCCCGAGCCACCAGCGTAAGCTGGTGGTGGCATTAGCCGGCGGTGCTCACCGGTGGTAAATCCCGGGTAGCGCCGTAGACACCTCCAGCTTACGCTGGAGGCTCCATGAAAACGTATACGCAAACAAACACCCGAGCCGCCGGCGTAAGCCGGCGGTGTTAACTGATGGTGAATCCCGGGTAGCGCCGTAGACACCTCCAGCTCACGCTGGAGGCTCGCCGTGTTCCGCCACCTCCAGCTCACGCTGGAGGCTCCAAATTCACGAAAAATTAACGTACCCCCGAGCCACCAGCGTAAGCTGGTGGTGGTCACTGATGGTAAATCCCGGGTTGCGCCGGGGACACCTCCAGCTCACGCTGGAGGCTCCAAATCGTGGACGCCCGAGGTTTACCGCGTTCTCACGCGGCGTCGGGAACGGCGATGGGTATCGCGTCGGTCTCGTTCGCCCCGGGCGTTTCGGCGGAGCGGCGGGCGACGACGCGCCAGGAGCCGTCGCGCTCTCGGCGATAGACGATGCCCCGCCACGCAATGTTCCGCCGCAGACCTCCGCGGATCAAAGCCGCCCAACCGATCAGGGCCAGACACGGGGCCGCCAAGATATCGAGGACGAAGATGGCCGCCATCTTGGGGAAAGCGGCGGGGCAATACGTCCGCGTGGCCCAGGCGCGACATACGCCGCGTAGGGCGTACACGAGGTACAGCAGGCCGACCCCCGCGCCTGCTACGACGCGGACGGCCGGCGAAGGTCCCGCCCAGGCAGCAACCGCCAGCCCCCAAAATGAGAGTTGCGCGAATGCTTGCAGCAGCACGGCCGCCAACCACCAGCGGAAGATCACATGTCGCGTGAGCGAGAACTGCCGTTCGATAAACGCTAGAGTCCAGGCCCAATTCCCGTGATTGCGAACGGGGATCATGCAGGCCGGTTCGAACTCCACGTGCAGGCCCGCCTTCTGCAACACATCCGCCACCTTCAAGTCGTCGCAAATCGTCCCGGACCAGGCGCCGCGGATGTTCAGTCGCTCGAAGGTTTCGCGGGCAATCGCCCAAGAACCACCCCAGACCAAGTTGGGAGCGCCGCGGCCCAAAAGCATGGCGTAGCCGGCGTTGATCGAATAGACCACCAGGTCGGCGAACCGCAGACGGTCGGCCGTGAACCAGCGGTAGCCGGTCACCACCGCCGTACCCTTTTCCTTCAGACGCGAGGTCAGAGCCCGCAGCCAATGGTCGGGCGGGGCGGCATCGGAATCGGCGAAGGCCAGGACCTCCACGCAGGGCGGAATGTCGGCCGTGGCGGAGCGAAGGTTGTGGACCTTTTGCGCCTCGCCGCGGGCCTCGCCCGCAAACAGGACCTCCGCCCGCCGCTCGGGATGGGCGGCAATCCGGCCGCGAATGACGTCGTAGGCAGGGTCTTCCGGATGCTCCACGACGAACCGCAGGCGGTAGTTGGGGTGATCTTGGCAAAAGAATCGCTCCAGATTCTCCGCCAAATCCGGTTCCGCCCCGCGACAGGGTACGATGAGCAGCGCCGGCCGCCGCGATTCGAGCCGCGAGATGTCGCGCAGCCGCGACGCGGCAAATCGCCGATGTTCGTACGCCTGAATCAGCAACAGCGCAGCCTGAAGCAGGGCCGCGGCCGCCCACAGCCCCACCACCGCCAACCAAAATCCGTCCATGGATGCCGACAAGGGAAATCCTCTTTTCCGCGGCGCCGGTCCGTGCCTGCGCAGACTAGCCACGAGCCGCCCGATCACCTCGGCGCCCTACATCGACGCTGGGAGGCAGCATAACCCTTCGCGCGGGCGCCGTCAATCGGAATCGGGACAAAGTGGGAAGGTGGAAAGGTGGGAACGTGGGAACGCGGGAACGTCCGGCACGACGGCCGCTCACCTCAGCCGTTCGTCGCCATTGCCCGAGAGTCCTGCTGCGTGGACGGCGCGGAGGAATAACCGTGATGCCGATAATAGCGCCGCCGGACCGTGTTCCCGTAGAAATGCCCGAAACGGTTGGGACGCTCCAGGATCGGCATGGAGCGAATCTCTTCCCGAGTCATGGACCGAGCCACGGAATCGGCCGAAACGGGTGCGGGCACGCTCCAAAACATGCTCGCCGCAATCCCCACGAACAACAGGTAGCGCAACGCACTTCGCATGGCGGTCTCCTCACAGCAAGCCGACAAAAAACCGAACGCGTCCATTCGATCCCGGCACGGAACCGCGGACTCCATTTGCTACATGATTTTTCGGCGCCCGGGCGGGAGAGATATCGGCGGGCAGGCGAACGTAACGGGAAGGCCGCGTTGACCGAGAACAAGAGAAGCGCGGCCCGTATCGTTTACGACGAATCCGCGCTCCATGCCGGTCGTGCGACCGCGTCTTGCCTTCCTAAAATCACAAATATTCCGAAATTGCCCGCACGACAAGCCCGGCCCCCGCGACGCCCGGCCCTTGTCCCCAAGACACCCCCGGGCATAAGCTTCTCGTGGGCATTCGCGTTGTCTCTTTCGCCCCAGATCGCTACCGTTTCCACCGATCCCGGCCCTTGCTTCATGCGTGAACGTTCCGAACCTTCCACCGCCGTAACGCCCGCGGAAAGCGGGGCCGCAATGCCCGTCTTGCAGCCGGGGTCGCCTCACGGGATACCGGTCCGCAGCGCAAACCCGCTCGATCCGGAACGCCGCCGAAACTCCATGCGAGATGTGGGCGTGTTGCTGGTCGGGCATGGGACGCGGGAGCCGTCCGGCATCGCGCAGACCCGCAAGCTGTTCGAACTCGTGGAGTGCTCCCTCCGCGGAAAGGACTTCGAGGGACCGGTCGCGCTCTCATTCCTGGAACTGGTCCAGCCGAACATACCCGCGGCGCTGCCGTCCCTGTCGCAGCAGCCGATCCGCCGTTTGATCGTGGCTCCCTTGATGCTGTTTGCGGCGGGCCATGTGCGGCGCGACATCCCCCACGAGGTGGAGGCGGCCTTGGGTGACGGCACTCGGCCCAGCGTTCGCTACCTGGACGCCCTGAACGACGACCCCGCCGTGCTACGGCTGTCGCTCCGCCGCGAGCAGGAGGCGGTGGGTTCGCAACCCGGATGCCAAGATCACCCGGACGATACGGACGACACCTTTTACCTCTTCGTCGCCCGGGGCAACCGCGATCCCGAAGCCCTGAAGATGACCCGCCGGGTGCTGGAGCATCGTGCCCGGCAGTCGCGGCGGCGGCACTACGGTCCGGCCTACTTGGCCATGGCCGAGCCCACGCTGGATCAGGCCCTCGATCAGGTCGCACAAGGCCCCTGGAGGCGGGTGATTGTGCAACCCCACCTGCTGTTTCGGGGACTGCTGGAGCAAGAGCTGCGGGCCAAGGTCGCCCTCCGCGCGGAAGTGCGACCCGACATCGCCTGGATCGTCACCGACGTTCTGGGCCCCGATCCGATCCTGGCGGAAAGCCTGGCCGACAAGATTCTCGCGGCGATTTCTTCCGAAGGAACCTGATGAGGAAGTCGCCGTACCGCTAGCGGACGACGTCGGCCTCGATCCGGTAGATCATGCCGCCGAATTGCTGGTTCAGCACGTCCGGTTGGGACGTGAAGACGCCGCCCACCCCGATCCTCTTGGTACTGTAATCCAGCTTGATGCCGTTCTTGAGGTGGATCTCGACCATTTGGGTGGGTTTGAGCTGTCCCTGGCAGAAGTTGCAGTGGGCGAGCTCCGCCACCATCACGAAGTCGGTGATTCCGAAAGCCTTTTGGCCCGCCACCATGTGACCGTACAGAAAGACCTTTTTCCCCTCCAAATCCTCAGCTTTTTTGGAGATAGGGCTGCGGTCGCCGGGGTCGGGCTGGAGATCGGCGAAGGTGATGAGGCGGTAGCCCGGCGGAGAGGCCGCCAAAAAGTTGTACATCACCCAGCTCGTCCCGCTCAGCCCGAAGACCAGCGAGAACAACACGCCGGTCTTGGCCATCCCCAGGCCCAGGCGTTCTTTGGGCAACCGCAGGATCTCCCGGCGTGCAACCCATCCGAACGCCACCCCCGCAATGGGGAGAATCACGGCGTACACCGTCAAAAAACAGATGACGGAAAGGATGCCCAAGACCAAGCTGATGACCGCTTGCGGCTGGATCGCCCGATACCCCGAGCGGGATTGGGCGGCCAGCTTGTAGGTCCGTCGCATTTCGGACGCGGCAATCTTGTCGGCGGGAGTACCCACGGCCATGAACACGGTCTCCTCGAGCTAACCGGTGTCCGGTCTCACCCCTCAGCGGGGAACTTCACCCGGCCGTCACCATTAAATTATAGGCAACGACCGGCGGCCGGCCCCGATGCTAAGGCTACGACCCCGGGCCGAAAAAGGTTTGACGATTCGCCGAGGAAAATCCGGAAATGAGGCCGCGGCAGCGCTTTCACGGGCCGGTCGGCGGGGTGATGACGGCCGCCCAATGCCCCTCGCCCGGGGCAGCCAAGGGGAGTTTCTTCCCTCCTGTCACGGTTTCCGCCTTTGCCACTTCCCCCTTTTGGATGTCGATCCATTCCAGACGCAGGTCGCGCGGCATGCCGGTCAGGTCGAGCAGGACGCGGCCGCCGTCGGGGAAGTACATGATGCAACCCTTCGCCGGGTTCGCCGCCGCGAAGGCCTCGTTCTCTTCCCGTTCCCCCAGCAGATCCTGCCGGGGTTGCAGGTCCCAGAAGCGGACGCGGCTTTCGGCCAGTCGGGCGGCTCGAATCGCCGCCTTGGCCTTCTCCGACAGACCCAGCCCGGCGTCCGGCCGATGGAACCGCGCCGACGCCGCCCCCGCCAAAATCAGCCGCCAGAACCGCTCCACGCCGTCCCGGTCGGTACCGTATCGTCCGGTATCCGCGCCGTAAATCTTGACGCTGTTCAGCGGTCGCGGACTCGCGGCGACGTATTCCCGCACCCAAAGCACGTTCCCCCAGTGCACGTCGCCCTTGTTGTGGTTGTTTTGCGAGATGTCCGCAAAGCCGTACAGCTCGGGATGATCGAGCGTCCGCCGATGTTGCGGGGCCTTCAAGTCCCAGGCGTCCCACATCTCGGTCACGTAAACCGTCTTGCCCTGCGCCTTGGCCCGATCGCGGATGAACTCGGCCCAGAACCGCCCCCAGGCCTCCTCGCCCGAGGTCTCGTTATCCATGCAGTACAACACGTGATCGTATTGCAGCGAGTACGACAGCAGCTTTTCCACGAACCGTGCTTGATAGGGAAAGACCACGCGGTTGTCTCGCTGGGCGGGCGTGGTGAAAAAGAACGGCTGCTTGTTGGCGCCGGGGTGGTCCGGGTAATGCTCCGCAAAACCCGATTCGGCATAGTCGTAGTTCACATTGTTTTTCGGGTTATAGGGATGCGGCTCCCAATTGTCCCGGGAATAGTCGAAGCGGTCCCAGACCTCGATTTGTACGAAGATCCGCCGCTCGGCCGTCCACTTGAGCATGTTCTCGAACCGCCGCCAGTATTCCTCATTCCACTGATTGAGGTCGTACTTCCCGCTTTCCAGCCGCAGGAAGGGATAGACCTCGAAACCCTTGTCGGGCCGATCGCTCATGGTGTTGCGGATGTAATTGGCGCCGACCTCCACCATCTCGTCGAGGTGCTCGCGGAGGTCGGGAATCTGAAACAGGTTGTCGTCCTTGCTGCCCCCCAGGAGCATCACCGGCCGACCCTGATACTGCCAATAGCGCGGGTTTTCCTTCCAAGGTTGAAGGGCGTCGTCGGCGGTGAGGCCGGGCGACCATGCCCAACCCGACCAGAGCATCACGGCCGACAACGCCGCCCAAAGCCGCCTATCGGCAACACGGCTGCGTCGCACGGGCGAGCCGGCAGGCCCCGCCTCCGTGGCAATACCCCGCGAACCCAGTGAACCGCATGACACCGGCATCGAACCTTGCGACCGCATGGAATCGCCTCCTCCCAATGGTGAACTTGCGCTGCGAAATCACGTACCCGAACCGCGGGCCGATCGGACCGCCGTCCGCCCACGAGCATAACAACTTGCCGGCGCCATGCAACCAGCCCGAGCCGCCGGCGCAAGCCGGCGGTGTCCACGGCGCTACCCGGGGTGCACCACCAGCTCACGCTGGTGGCTCGGGGCGAAACCGGCAGCTCACGCTGGTGGCTCAGGGCGACACCGGCAGCTTACGCCGGAGGCTCCCATGTTGCACCACGTGGGGCTTGCGCGCGATGCTCATTACGCCCGCGGGTCCGTCTGGTAAAATCGAGAAATCGTCGCTCCCGCGTCGAACCGCCGCCGAGTCACCGGGAAACCGAGCCGCCCATGACGGATGAACCGCTGCCGGAAATGCCCCACTGCGTCCCCAGCGACCAGCCGCGCACTGTGGCCGAGTTGGCCGAGCGGTTGCTGCCGGTCTATCGCGTGGAAGGGGGAACGATCCAGCTTTCCGGCTGCTCAATGGACGAGCATCTCTTCTTGCGGATCGATTTCGAGACCGACGACGGCGACGAACGCGTGGTCCTGGACGCCCAAGGCCGATGCCTGGACCTGCGGCAAATCTCGATGCTCGGTCTGGACGGGACCGTTCCCTTGCCGAAGCCGCGGCCTGTGCCGCCCGACCTTTTGGAGCGGCTTTGGGAGCAGGGCCGGTGCAAGGTCGCGGAACGCCGTCCGCTCGGTCCGCTCAAGCCGGCCGTGGTCTGGTGCAAGCACGTGGAGGGCCGGCTCCGCGCCTGCTTCGGCGAGAAACTGGTGGAAGTCTCGTTCTCGGACTGGGCGCGGCGTTTGCAACCGCCCGCCTTCACCTGCCCCACCACCGCGCGGAAGACGTTCGCCCTGACGCAGACGGACGACGGGCGGATCGTGGCGACCGAGGAAGCGGCGGTCTGCGAAGAGACTCGCCGCGTCGTGCTGCGGACCGAGTTGATCCGCTGCGAGGTTTCGGGAAAGCAGGTCCTGGCGTCTCTGACGACCCGCTGCCCCGTCTCCCATCACGTCGTGCTGCGCGATCGGTTGATGCCGTGCAAGTTGTGCGGGCAGGAGGTCAGCCCGGCCGTCCTGGCGGCGGGCGTGTGCGCGGCTTGCCGCGAGGTCCGGCCGATCGCCAAGACCGATCCCCGCCTCATCCGCCTCCTGGCCGAATACCCGATCCTCGACCGCTCGCTCTCTTGGAGGATGTCCGAAACGAGCGCGGTGTACATCATCATCAGCCAAGGTTGGTGGCAGCGGCTGTATTGGGTGGTGGATAAGGAGTCGTTGCGGATCGTCCGCCTGGCCCGCGGGCGGCGCTTCTCCCGCGATTGGCAGTTCCTCGCCCCGGAGGAATACCCCACCACGCTGGAGGAGTGAGAACGCTCCCTACATCCGGTCGGGGGGCGGAACGGCTGCCGACAAGAAACCAAAAACGCGCCCCACAGGACTCGAACCTGTAACCTTCGGTTCCGTAGACCGATGCTCTATCCAATTGAGCTAGGGGCGCAATGCGGACGCCGCGAGGAAAAGCCTCGCATATCCACAACTTCGGTTGTATAGCCGTCGGCGGTTCGAGTCAAGCGGCCCTCCCCACCGCATAGGCCGTGGACACCTCCAGCTTACGCTGGAGGCTCGAGTTTTCATCCACCTCCAGCTGACGCTGGAGGCTCCAAATTGACGAAAACCACACGAACGAAAACGCAACGCATCTCCGAGCCGCCGGCGTGAGCCGGCGGTGGAGCCGTGAGGCGATGGCAAATCCCGGGTAGCGCCGGAGACACCTCCAGCTAACGCTGGAGGCTCGCAAACGCATACGCGAAAAAATACCTGAGCCACCAGCGTGAGCTGGTGGTGCAGCCGTGAGCCGGTGGCAAATCCCGGGTAGCGCCGGAGACACCTCCAGCTAACGCTGGAGGCTCGCCGCGTTGCGCCACATCCAGCTTACGCTGGATACTCCCATGATGATCCACCTCCAGCTTACGCTGGAGGCTCGAACGCACGAGGCTCGGGGGGTTTCTATTGCAACTTGGCGCCGGCGAGGGTCGCGTCCAGCATCTTGCGCGGCGACTCCACCCATGCCCGCTTCTCGTAGTCGTACGGAATCGCCACAATGCGATCGGGCGTAATACGGACCACCATGATCTCGGAAGGGCTGTTCGGGGCCGGCGACGGGAGTTGCAGGAAGCGGATGCCGCGATACACGTCGGCCTTGGACTGGTGATAGTGTCCTCCCAACACCAGGATCACATTCTTGCCGCTCAGGGCGTCCACCAAGGCGTCGCGGTTCGTGATTGCGTCGTAGCAAAGGTGCAGGGCGACCACGACCGGCACATCGTCCGGCACCCTTTTCAGCTCCTCGCGGATGAACCGCAGGGCCTGTTCCGCGACGGGCTGGGCCGGGTTGTTGAGGCTCTCGTCGTACTCCGCGTGCACGGCGAGGAAGCGGACGCCTCCCTGCTCGAACGTGTACGACAGCGCCCCGTGCCGGGCGACGATCCAGCGGTGCATGGTCTCGCTGGGCGCCTTTCCGCCCGCGTCGTGATTACCCGGGATGTTGTAGGCCGGGAACTTCAACCGTTTCTCGATCAGCTCGGCGTAGCGATCCTTGGCGGCGTTCGTGGGCCATTCGGTGATGTCGCCGCAGCCGAAGACGAAGGCGGGGACGGCCACCACCCCGCCGATCTGCGGCGGATACGGCGTCCCGGGCAGCTCATTCATGGCGTCGACGGCGGGCAGGAGGTGATCGGCATTGCCGTCCGTTTGCACGTGCTGGTCGGACCAGCCGAAAAAGGTCAGGCCGACCTCGTCCGCGGCTGCCCTGTTTGCCGTGCCGGCCGCCGCCACCAACGCCGCCGCCGCCACCGACATCGCGCCCAGCTTCGCCGAATGGAACATGGTTTTCATGCAAGCAAGCCCTCTCGTCAGGTCTTCCGGAAAACGCAGGCCGCGGAACAACGCGCCCGGATCGGCCTTCATTATGTTCGGCGTCCGGCCCGGCCGCCACTTCCCATGAAGCTTGGCCCGGGATCGGCGTACAATGAGGGCTGGGCGTCTTCCGGTGTATTCATCATCTCGCGAATCGGAGGCGGCGCCGTCCGGGCATCGAGCGGGCAGTCCGGCTCTCGCAAGCAAGGAATCGGTGATGCGGCAGGTCGAGTTTCCGCAAGTCTTTCGCGTTCGTCAACGGTTCGTTTCGCGGCGAATCGCCGATCTCGAGGGTGCCGTCCGAAACGCCTTGGACCGCCTTGCGCTCCGCGACCGGGTCCGCCCGGGGCAAAGCGTGGCGATCACGGCGGGCAGCCGCGGCATCGCCAATTACGCCCGCATCCTGCGGACCGTGGTGCGATACTTCCAGGAGTCGGAGGCGGAGCCGTTCATCGTGCCGGCCATGGGGAGCCACGGCGGGGGCACGGCCGAGGGCCAGCGCGACGTCTTGGCCCGATACGGGATCACGCCCGAAACGATGGGCTGCCCGATCCGCGCCTCGATGGAAACCGTCGTCGTCGGCCGCGCCGCGGAAGGCTTCGACGTGCATTTCGATCGTTACGCGTGGGAGGCCGACCATGTGGTCGTCGTCAACCGCATCAAATCGCACACGCAATTCACCGGGCCCATCGAGAGCGGCCTGATGAAGATGCTGCTGATCGGGTTGGGCAAGCACCACGGGGCGGAAATCTACCACCGCGCGGTCGAGGACTTCGGCTTCGATCGGATCGTGCGGAGCGTGGGCCGCCTGGTAAGAAGCCGCTGCCGGATTCTGTGCGGATTGGGGCTGGTGGAGGACGCCTTCGACGAGACCGCGCACGTGGAGGCCCTGCCGCCCGACCAATTCGAAACCCGCGAACCCGAACTCCTGGAACTGGCCAAGGCCTGGATGCCCCGGCTCCCCTTCGACGACGCGCACATCCTGCTCATCGACCGGCTGGGCAAGGATATCAGCGGGGCGGGGATCGACACCAACGTCATCGGCCGAAAATACCACTACCATCACGCGGCGGAAGGCGAGCGGCCCCGCATTCGCTACATCTGCGTGCGCGGCCTGACCGAGGCGACCCACGGCAACGCCATCGGCATCGGCTTCGCCGAGTTTTGCCGCAGCGAAGTGATCCGAGGGATGGACTTCCACGCCACGCGGATCAATGCCCTGACGGCGGGCCACGTCGCCGCCGGGATGCTCCCCTTCGACTATCCGACGGATCGCGAGATGCTGGCCCATGCCTTGGCCAACATCGGCCTGACTCCGCCCGCGCAATCCCGCCTGATGTGGATCGCGGACACATCGCATCTGAGCGAGTTGGAGTGCTCGGCCGCCTATTGGGAGGAGGCGCGAACGCGGAGCGACCTCGAGCTTCTGACGGAGGCTCGGCCGCTCCCCTTCGACGCGGCGGGGAACCTGCCGTGCGTGCAAGAGCTTGCCCGGTCGGACGGCCGTTGAGAGGCCGAGCGAGCGGCGGCATCGTGGGCCGACGTTCGAGGATCCGGCCGGGACCGCCTCGTGCCGGCGGCCGGGGCTCCTCGCCGTGCCCGAGGTCCGCGCTCCGCCTGAGGTCCGCGCTGCATCGCGCGGCGCCGTGATCCCGGCCTGCGGAACCGCAGTCGGTTCGGCCGTCGCCGTCGCCGTCGCCGTCACACGTCCAGGTTTTGCACCTCCAGGGCATGCTTTTCGATGAACTCGCGGCGGGGTTCGACCTTTTCGCCCATCAGTACGCGGAACATTTCGTCGGCGGCGCCGGCGTCCTCCATGGTGACCTGGACCAGGGTGCGATGGGTGGGATCGAGCGTGGTATCGCGCAGCTCCTCGGCGTTCATTTCGCCCAAGCCTTTGAAGCGGGTGATTTGCAGGCCCTTCTCGCCCGCCGCGCGGACCGCCGCCAAAAGTCCCCGCAGGTCGTCCAGGCCGTGCTCGATGTCGCCGCGGCGGAAGGTGAAGCGGGGTTTTTCCTCGCCCGGCCGCTTGATCGTGAAAAGCCCGTCCAGATCGAATCCCATCTCGCGGAGATCGTTGAGGAGGTTGTTGATGCTGCGGACCTCGTGCAATTCCACGATGTGGACGCGGCCTTCTTCCTCGTCCGCCGCCTCTTCGCCGGGCGCCGGGGCGGCATCTTCGCCGTTGCGGTCGGCCTGCACCAGCAAGTCCTTGCCGGTCTCGGCCTCGCGCTGCTCCAGGAAGTCCTCCATTTCCTTGCGGCCGGTGAACCAGAATTCGTCGCTGCCGATGAAGACGTGATAGACGGGCAGCCGGCCGGTGGTCGGATCGCGCCGGGCCGCGTGATCGCGGAGGCTGATGCCGCGGCGTTCCAGGGCCATGATGGCCGCATCCAACGAGGCCAGCGTGCGGCAGAGGCGATCCAACTCCGCGCCTTGGAGGACCCGGCCGTCGCCGCACTCGAAGACGGCGTCGGTGATGCCCGCCTCCAGAAGCTGGTTCTTCATCTCCTCCTCCGTCTGCACGTAATAGACGTCCTTGCGGCGGCGGACGCGATACAGCGGGGGCTGGGCGATGTACACCATGCCCGCCCGAACCAGCTCGAACATCTGCCGATAAAAGAAGGTCAAAAGCAGCGTGCGGATATGGGAGCCGTCCACGTCGGCGTCGGTCATGATGACGATCTTGCCGTAGCGTCGGCGGGAGAGATCCAACTCCTCCCCGATGCCCACCCCCACCGCGGAGATGATGCTGCGGACCTCTTCGTTGCTGAGGACTTTGTCCTCGCGGGCCTTGTAGGCGTTGATGATTTTACCCCGCAGCGGCAGGATGGCTTGGAACTCGCGGATGCGGCCGCCTTCGGCGCTGCCGCCGGCGGAGTCGCCTTCCACCAGATACAGTTCGCAGCGATCGACCTCGCGGCTCGTGCAGTCGCGGAGCTTGCCGGGCAGGCCGCCGCCGCTGAGGGCGCCTTTGCGCTCGCGGACGAGCATGCGCGCCTTGCGGGCGCTTTCGCGGGCCTCCGCCGCCAAAAGGGCCTTTTGCAGGATCGCCCGCGCCGTCTTCGGGTTCTCCTCCAAGTACTTCGCCAAAAACTCGCCCACCGCCGAGTTCACGATGCCTTCGACTTCGCCGTTCCCCAGCTTGGTCTTGGTCTGGCCCTCGAATTGCGGATGCGGCACGCGGACGGCCAACACGCCGGTCATGCCCTCGCGGAAATCGTCGCCGGTGGGTATCAGGTCCTTGAACATGCCGCTCTCGCGGCCGTACTGGTTCAGCGTTCGCGTCAAGGCCGCGCGAAAGCCGGAGACGTGCGTCCCGCCTTCCGTGGTGCAGATGTTGTTCACGTAGGAATGGAAGTTCTCGGTGTAGTCGGCGCAGTATTGTAGGGCCAACTCCACGGCCACGCCTTCCACCTCGGTACTCACGTAGAGCACATCGTTGTGCAAGGCCCCGCTGGCCCGGTTCAAATACTCCACGAACTCCACGATGCCCCGCTGGAAGCGGAAGATCTCGCCCTGATTGGTCCGCTCGTCGCGAAAATGGATGGCCAGGCCGGCGTTGAGGAAGGCCAGCTCCTGAAGCCGCCGCCACAGCGTGTTGTAATTGAACTCGGTGACGGGGAAGATCTCGTGATCGGGTTTGAAGGTGGTCTTGGTCCCGGTGCGCTGGGTGCTGCCGATGCGGCGGACGGGACCGGTGGGAATCCCCCGCTCGTATTCCTGCTGATAAACACTTCCTCCGCGATGGACTTCCACCACGCACCATTCGGAGAGGAAGTTGACCACGGTCACGCCCACCCCGTGCAAACCGCCGGAGGTATAGTAGGCGCCCTTGCTGAACTTGCCGCCGAACTTGAGCACGGTCATCACGCCTTCCAGCGTGGAAATGCCGAGGGCGGGATGCGTTTCCACGGGGATGCCGCGGCCGTTGTCCTCCACCGTCACCGAGCCGTCGGCGTTGATGGTGACCCAGATGTGCGAGGCATACCCGGCCATGGCCTCGTCCACGGAGTTGTCCACGACCTCGAAGACCAGGTGGTGGAGGCCCCGCGTGCCGGTATCCCCGATGTACATGCTGGGGCGCTGGCGGACGTGATCGCGGTCGCTGAGGTGCTCCAGTTTGTCGGCGGAATACTCGTTCTGGCCTTCCACGGCACGGAGATTGATCCGCTCGGCTTCCGCGCCGTCGTCTCCCGCTCGCGCCGTCGCTTCGCCCGGGGAGGGGACGGCCTGGGGATTGCGACCCTCGGCGTCGGGTTCACCGGCTCCGTCTTCCGATACCGCATCCACGCGCTTGACGTCATCCATATCCGTGTTCTTTCGCAACTCATTGCCGCGGAATATCGCATCCGCGTGTTCACGGGCGCCGCCCGCGCCGGGCGAGACGGCACCGCCGTTCAGCTTCGGGAACGCCCCTCGAAGTCGGCGCTGCTGCCGATCCGAAAGCGGAGACCGCGGATTTTCCAATCCGGCAGGCGGGTCCGCAGGGCTTGCAACAATTCGTCTCGACGAAACATCAACTCTTGCAAAAGGGCGGAGGTTCGCACCCGCACCTCGATATAACCTCGAGCACCTTTGACGGCCGCCGAATGGGCCGCCCAATCTCCGGCCGCTTCGCGCCAGGCCGCCGTCAGTCGGCGGTGCTCGTCGAAGCGGGCCGCGCCCGAGCGGGCCAACAGCTCGCTCACGATCCGGCCCAACCACTGCGGGCCTCCCCGCCCTCGTTGCCACCGTGGATCCCCGCGACGCGGCATCCGGCACGCTCCTTTCCACCGCCGTCCAGCCCGAGGCGTCACGCGGCGGGCGTGGGATCCAGCGGCATGACCAGATGGTTGTAGCCGTCGTTGGTGGCAGCCAGTACGGCCGTGCTCGGCCCCCAGACCTTCCACGTCACGGTCCCCTGATCGTCCAAGACCCGCAGAAAATCGATCACGAATCGCGGATCCAAACGTACCAGCAACTCCTCGCCCTCGTAGGGAATGGGCAACTCGATCCGCGACTCCCCGAATCGAGAGCCGCGCGACGAAAGCACCATGTTCCCCGAGGTCAACGTGTAGACTACCGAGCGGTGATTCTCGTCCGTCATGATCGCGGCCTGCCGGGTCACGGAGAGGAACTCGCCCACGTTCAGTTCCAAGGCCACCGGATTTTCCCTTTTGGGAAAGACGTTCCGCCAGTTGGGAAAGCGGCCTTCCAACAGCCGCAGCGTGACCGCGGTGGAACCGATTTGAACCTGAGCCGATCCGTCCAGGATGGCCAACTTGATGGGATCTTCGCCGTCGCCCAGCACCCGCTCCAGCAGTTGCACGCCGCGGAGGGGCAGGACCACGCCCTCGCTCGGCCGATGCTCGCCGACGCGATCCACGGGTCCCTCTTGAATGGCCATCCGCCGCCCGTCCGTGGCCACCGCGTAAGCCGTCTTATCCCCCAGCTCGAAGTACACGCCGCCCAAGGCGTAGCGCGTGCTCTGCGGATCGGCGGCGAAGGCCGTCCGCACGATCATCTGGCGAAACAGACGCGAGGACACTTGATGATAAGCCTCCGCCGAGAAACGGGGCACCTCGGGGTATTCCAGGGGATCGGGCGTGGGGAATTGGAACTCGCTGCGGCTGCCCAACAACAGGACCGTCGTCCCCATCGACTCCAGGCGGAGCTTCTCCTCGCGCGACTCCCGCAGCGTCTGCATTACCAAACGAACGGGGAGCAGGGCCTCGCCGGGGACTTCCGTCTCCACCCCCTCCAACTCGCAGCGCAGGCCCACCTCCAAATCGGTCGCCTGAAGCACGCACTCGCCGTCCTTGCAGTCCAGCCGCGCGTTTTCCAGGATGGGCTTGGGAGTCCGGGTCGGCACCACCGCGGCGGCCGTCTGCAAAGCCTGCAATAGCTTCTCCCGCTCGAACGCGATCTTCATCATTCCAACCCTTCGTCAAAGCTGAACAAGGCGTTTCGATATTCCCCGTAAGAGCCGCTTCCGACTCTCGTTGCTTGCATCCGTGCCGCCTTCTTTCTCCAATCACCACCCAACCGTTTTCGCCACCCTCTTCATGATCGTTGCAATCCATCCCTTCCGAAAGAATTGGGGTAAACTACAACTCCTCGCAGCCGATGCCGATCACTTATTCCTAGAGGCTCACTTCCACTAATTGTCTTCTCAACTTTATCCAGGTATCCGAACCAAACTCACTTTCCCAATCCACGGGCCGGGGAATTGACGCGAGGCACAGCGCCTTGTTGGTTCATAATTATTTCTTTCTCACTATGGTTATAGTGGGAAGCCGTCGGCCGTCGAAAAAGCGGCCCTCTTCAAGCGCAACTCTCTGCGGCAACGAGTCTTGCGATTCTTTTGCGACGGGGGAGGAGGATGTCGCTTTCTCGTCGGTTTCCCGTCAACGGCCGTCAATGGTTGTTGATGATTCCGCCCTTTTGAAAAGGGCCTGTCAGTAACCGCTGGGTTATTGACAATCAGCGACAATCCGGACGTTCTATTTAGCTCCCTATTTATACAATATATACCTCTTATTTAACTCATGTTATCTATTTATACTAGCACGTCTCCTTTTACAAAGAAGCTTGGATTTCTCGGCGATTTCGGCTGCCGCCAAGCGGAGGCAGGCGTCTTTGCCGAGGGCACTTTGCGCTTTGCGGAACGCGTAGGAGATGGTGGTATGATCCCGACCGCCGAGGATCTTCGCGATTTGCCGGAGGCTCTTGCGGGAAAGCGTGGCCATCAGATAGACGGCGATCTCTCTCGCGCGAACGACGGTCCGCGATCGGCTCGGGCCTTTCAATTCGGCCGCGGGAACGCGGAAATGCCGGGAGACGGCGCGGAGGACTTGGCCGGGGGTGGGCGGCGCGGGCCGCTCGACCTGTTTTAGCAATCGCTTGGCGGCCGCCAGGTCGATCGTGCCTTCGCCGACCAAGAACGCCGCGTTGACCGAGAGACCGAGGACCTGGCCCGCCGGACCGGGGCACGCTTCCACCAGGTGTTCCAAGGCCGCCGGCGTCGCCTTCAAGCCCCGCCTTCCCAGGGCCAAGCGAAGCAGATCCGCCCGAGCCGGGGCGGAGGGGTACTCCACCGGCAGCGCGTAGCCGCCGCTGAGGCGAGAGCGGAGGCCCTCGCTCAGCCCTTGCAGCCGGTTCGGATGGCGGGTGCTGGTTACGGCCAAACGCATCAATCCCTGCTCCACCCGGCGAAACACGTTCAACAGTTCCATCTCCGCGGCCGGGTAGTCCTGTAAATGGTGGATGTCATCAAGGAGGAGCCATTGCGCCCCTTTCCACGCCGCGCGAAACGCCCGCGTTCGGCCCTGGTCGATGGCGGCGGTCAGGCCCCGCACGAAGTCCGTCGCCGTGGCCGCCAGCACATGATCGCGGGGGAATACCGCCCGCAAGATCTCCCACAGCAAACGCAAAAGGTGCGTCTTCCCGCTGCCCGTCGGTCCGTACAACACCAGCGAGAACGGGCCTGCCCTGGGCAGCTCCAGCATGTGCTGCATGGCGGCTAGGACGGCCAGATTCTCCTCACCGGTGACGAAAGGGAGCGGGGCGTCGGGCGGGATCGAAAACGCCTCCCTGTCGGGGCCGTCTTCCACCACGTGCACGCCGGGTAACACGATCTCCGCGCGCCGCGTCATCACCGCCGGGATGCCCTCCCCAATGCCAAGAGGTCGGTTCCAGGGACAATCCAACGAGCCTTCGACAAAGCCGATATTTTACCAGTTTTGCGGCCGTCTTGCGAGACAAGGAGGGGACAATTAGGGAGATGGGGCCGATTTCGGTCATGACGCAACGGAGGCCGGTCAGGGTGGTGGCTTGGGGGCTGCGTTTTCGTTGATTTTTGCGTTGATGTGGAGCCTCCAGCGTAAGCTGGAGGTGTCTTCGATTTGGAGCCTTGGGCGTAAGCCCGAGGTGTCTTCGGCGCCGCCCAGGATCTCACCGGCGGTTGACGCCGGCGGTCGATGCAGCGCATTTTCCTGCCACTTTGACAGATACACCTGCCCAAGACTTGATCCGCACGTACCATACCAGGGATGCGGCATTGGGAAAGCCGATCCCCCACCCGACGCGATCCCGCCGAACCCCTGGGGATGGAGGACGCCGGGACCGTACTTTTGGGAAAGGCGCTTCAAGGTTTGCGGGAACGGCCGAGATTTGCTAGATTCACGGCACTTTTGACGGGTTGTCGAGGCGCCATGGCCGAAAGTGAGCGGGAAATCGTAGCATTTGGTGCGGGTTTTTGAGCGGAAAACGGGGTAGAAAAGGGATAATTGGGGGAGAGGCCGGAGGGGCAGGCGGGCGAGGGCGCTCATTTTCGGCATATGAATTGCTAAAGTAAAAAGTGGCGTTTTCCGGCGAGCCGAGGGGGTCTCGCCCGTCCGCAGGGTCCGCAATGCAGTTGTCAGCTCCAGCCCTACTAATTACGGATGACGACAGCCGTTTGCGGCAGACCTTGCGCGAGTATCTCGAACGGCAGGGTTACGCTGCGTACGAGGCGGGCGACGGCGAGGAGGCACTCCAGATTCTGGAGCGGCGCTCCGTCCACGTCATGTTAGTGGACCTGCACATGCCCAAGCTCAGCGGACTGGAGACGCTGCAACTAGCCCGCAAGCTGCACGCCGTCTTGCCCTGCATCCTGATGTCCGCGGAACTGGACCCGGAGATCATCGAGCAGGCCCGGGCCAATGCCGTCTTCGAGATTCTCGCCAAACCGTTCTCGGTGCGGCAAGTGGCCTCCGTGGTGCGCGAGGCGCTGCGAACGACCTACGATTGGTCGATGTAGTTTGCCCCGGCGAGATTTTCCGGTGGCGCCCGGCCGCACCACCGGCTTGCGCCCGCGGCTCCAGCACCACCAGCTAACGCCGGTGGCTCGAGGTTTTCGCGTGCAATCCCCACCAGCTCACGCTGGTGGCTCGAGGATGCGATAGTTTTTCGTCGATTGGGAGCCTCCAGCGTAAGCTGGAGGTGTCCATGGCGCTACCCGGGATTTGCCACCGGCTCGCGGCGCCACCGCCGGCTCACGCCGGCGGCTCGTGGTTTTCGCGTGAATTCACCACCAGCTAACGCTGGTGGCTCGGGTTAAACCACCGGCTCACGCCGGCGGCTCGATTCTACGCCAGGCCCTTTCGGACGGCCCAAACGGCGGCCTGGGTGCGGTCGCTGACCGCCAGTTTGCGCAGAATATTCTGCACATGCTCCTTGACGGTCTCGACGCTGATGTCAAGCGAAAGGGCGATTTCTTTGTTCGAGAGGCCGAGCGCGATGTGCCGCAACACTTGGGCCTCGCGCTGCGTGAGGGAGACATCGTCATCCTCGACGGGTGCGCGGGTTTGCATGGCCTGGGCGATCGCGCCCATCTCGCCCGACAGCGTCGGCGGTTGATGTGAGGCCGCCCCTTGGATCGCCCGCACGACCTCCTCCCGGGAACACCCTTTCAAGATGTAGTCGCAGGCCCCGAGGGCGACGGCTCGCGCCACGTAGGTGGGGTTCTGAAATGTCGAGAGGATGACGACCCGCGACTGGATATTCCGCTCGCGGATTTTCGCCAGGGCTTCCAGGCCGTCGATATCCGGAAACCGGATGTCGAGGAGAATGACGTCGGGCCGTGTTTCCTCGGCCTTGCGGACGGCCTCTTCACCGCCGGCCGCCTCCGCCACGATTTCGATGTCCGTTCCGGCCAAGAGCTGCCGCAAGCCCCAACGAATCACCTCGTGATCGTCCGCGATCATCAACCGAATGGCCATCTTTGCTACTCCGTAAGAGTGTCATCCCACCGAGTCATCACCGGGCAGATCGGTCGCTTATGGCGAAAGCCGCGCCGGCCGCGCTTCACCCAACCCGGCAAAAGATGCACACCTCACAACGATGTCAATCCATACTAAAGGTACCACAAGAGGGGCGGGTTTGGCAACCGCCACGATAGGGAAAGCAAGTTAAATGGGGGGAGGCGGCCGAGAAAAATCATAAGGGACGGGTGTAACGCTTAACGCGATCATTCTAGCAAGGCAAGGCAACAGAAAAGTTTCTCAAACATCCCACGTTGACTATCTTCTCAGCGTAATGTAGATATTTTGCGACGGATCGAGACACACGGCTTAGCCGGACCCGTCCGCATCGGCGGCCGAAGCGGTGCCCGGCTCAGGGATGTCTGCCCGCGTTCCCGCGCTTCGATTGCGATTGCCCTGCCATGCCTGCTAATACGATCAAAGCCTCGCTCTTGCTGGTGGACGACGATCGGCACGTCCTCCAGTCGATGTCCGTCTGGTTGAGAGATCAGGGTTACCGCGTGGACACGGCCGCGAGCAAGGCGGAAGCCCAGGCCCTGGTCGACCGCAAGAGCTACGATGTGGCCCTGGTCGATGTGCGGTTGCAGGACGGGGACGGCTTCGAGTTGTTGGCGGAGTTCCGCCGCCGTCGCCCCGACCTGCCCGTCATCCTCATTACCGGATACGGCTCCGTGGACACCGCGGTGGAGGCGTTGCGGGCGGGGGCCTTCGATTTCCTCACCAAACCGCTGATCGACGACGAGCTGGCCTTGGCGGTTCAGCGCTGCCTGAAGCAGCGCGAGGTCGTCGAGGAAAACCGCAACCTGAAAGCCCAACTGGACATCCGCTATGGGCTGGAAAACATCGTGGGTCGCGACCACCGCATGTTGCGGATCTTCGACGTGATCGAAGCGGTGGCCGACACCAAGGCCACGGTGCTCATCACGGGCGAGAGCGGGACGGGCAAGTCGCTGATTGCGCGGGCGATTCACCGCCGCAGTTCCCGACGCGACAAGCCCTTCGTGGAGGTCGCCTGCGGCGCCTTGCCCGAGACCTTGCTGGAAAGCGAACTGTTCGGCCATAGGGCGGGGGCCTTCACCGGGGCCACCTCCGAAAAAGTCGGCAAATTCCAGTTAGCGCACGGGGGGACCATCTTCCTCGATGAGATCGGCACGGCCAGTCCCGCCTTGCAGGTCAAACTCCTCCGCGTCCTGCAAGACTACCAGTTTGAGCAGGTCGGAGGGACGCAAACGTTCACGGTCGACGTGCGGGTGATCTTGGCGACCAACGAGGACCTGCAGCGGGCCGTCAGCGAAGGGCGATTCCGGCGCGATCTGTATTATCGCATCAACGTGATCAACATCGAGCTGCCGCCGCTCCGCGAGCGGATCTCGGACATTCCTCTGCTGGCCGACCATTTCTTGAAGCGGATTTGCGAAGAGATGGGTCGGCCGGTCAAAACGCTCTCGCCGGAGGCCGCGGCCGTCTTGCAGACCTACCGTTGGCCCGGCAACGCACGCGAGTTGCAAAACGTCCTCGAGCGAGCCGTGCTTTTGGGAAGGGGAACGGCCATCGAGCCGGAGGACCTGCCGGCCGAGCTGCTGACGCAGTTGTCGGGGGAGGTGTCCGCGGCGGATGCCGCCCCGCTCAAGCAGGCCTTGCAACTCCCCGAGCGGCAAATCATCTTGCAGGTGCTGGAGATGAACGGCTGGAACCGGCAGGCCGCCGCCAAGGCCCTGGGGATCAATCGGACCACGCTGTACAAGAAAATGAAGCGGCTGGGAATCGAGGCCCCCCGCGGCGAGGGCAAGCCCGTCCCTTCTCAGGCATCGTGCTAGTGCATCGTGCTCGGCAACAAACACCGCCGGAGCCGCCCCGCCGGCTCAAAGCCGGAAAGCCCATGTCGTGGGTGCAGACGTGTCGTATAATTCGACACGGAGTACACGGAATGACCGGTCCACGTGCGGCCTCCACCCCGCGGGTGATGAGAATTCGGCGGCGAGTTTCGGCCTTTTTTCCGCTTTTTTCCGGTATCGAGCCGAAAACGCCTGCCGCGCACTGCCGCGCGGGAACGGAAGTTGCACGGTGGTGGCTCGGAGATGCGTCGCGTTTTCGTTCGTGTGGTTTTCGTCAATCTGGAGCCTCCAGCGTAAGCTGGAGGTGTCTCCGGCGCTACCCGGGATTTACCACGGGTGAACACCACCGGCTCACGCCGGTGGCTCGGGGTTTTCGGGCAGATTCACCACCAGCTCACGCCGGTGGCTCGGGGTTTTCGCGCAGATTCACCACCGGCTCACGCCGGTGGCTCGGGGATGCGTTAATTTTCGTCAATCATTCTAATTTGGAGCCTCGGGCGTAAGCCCGAGGTGTCTACGGCGCTACCCAAGATTCCCATTCACTTCCGGAGGAGTGCCATCCATGGCGGACCGCGGTTTGCGATCGGAGCGTTGCGTGCGGCTTGTGCGACTTCGCCTGGGGACGTTGCTGCTGTTGCCGGCGTGCCTATGGGTTGTCGGCGGCGCAGCCCGGGCGGATGAGGAAACCGCCGCTCCGCCCCGCCTGGGGCCGGACCCCAACGCTTATCGCCAGGTCGTGGATCGCGGCATTGCCTACTTGGTCGAGCGTGGGCAGGCGGCCGACGGCTCGTTCAGCGGCGAAACCGGCCTCGGCATCACCGCGCTGGCCGTCACCGCCCTGCTGCAAAACGGCAAGACCGTGAACGACCCGGCCGTGCGTTCCGGCCTGGCGTTCATCGAAAAGCACGTCCAGCCGGACGGCGGAATCTACTTTCCCGGCACGTATTACAAAAACTACGAGACCTCCATCGCCATGATGTGCCTGCATCAGGCCGACGCGGAGCGCTACCGCCAAATCATCGCCGACGCCGAGCGCTTCGTCAAAGGCATCCAGTGGGATGAGTCGGAGGACCAGACGCCGGCCGATTACACGTACGGCGGAGCGGGCTACGGGCGAAACCGGCGGCCCGACCTCTCCAATACCGCCTTTCTCATCGACGCCCTGCGGAGCATCGGCCGCGGACCGGACGACCCCGCCATCCAAAAGGCCCTGGTCTTCGTCTCGCGCTGCCAAAATCTGGAGACCGAGCACAACACCACGCCGTTCGCCGCCAAGAATCCCGACGGCGGATTCTACTACACGCCGGCGGCGGGCGGGCAAAGCATGGCCGGCGAAACCCCCACCGGGGGACTCCGCAGCTACGCCTCCATGACCTATGCCGGCCTCAAGAGCATGATCTACGCCGGCTTGACCGCCGACGATCCCCGCGTCCAAGCCGCCAAGCAGTGGATCGCCAAGAATTACGACCTGGAGTCCAATCCCGGCATGGATCAGCAAGGACTCTACTACTACTATCACACCTTCGCCAAGACGATGGATGCCTTGGGCGAACCGCTGTTCACGGACGCGGCGGGCAAGACGCACGATTGGCGGGCGGAACTGTTCGACGCCCTCCGCAAGCGGCAGCGTCCCGACGGCTCCTGGGTCAACCAGGCCGACCGCTGGATGGAGGGCGATCCCAACCTGGTGACGGCCTACAGCCTGATGGCCCTGTCTTACTGCCGCCCGTGAGCGCCGCTCCACGTGGGCGTCATGAGCCTCCAGCGTAAGCTGGAGGTGTCTACAGCGCTATCCGGGATTTGCCGCCGGCTCACGGCTCCACCGCCGGCTCACGCCGGCGGCTCGGAGATGCGTTGCGTTCTCGTTCGTGTGGTTTTCGTCAATTTGGAGCCTCCAGCGTAAGCTGGAGGTGTCTCCTGCGCTAGCCGGGATTTGGCACCGGCTCGCGGCTCCCACCGCCGGCTCACGCCGGTGGCTCGGAGATGCGTTGCGTTCTCGTTCGTGTGGTTTTCGTCAATTTGGAGCCTCCAGCGTAAGCTGGAGGTGTCTCCTGCGCTAGCCGGGATTTGGCACCGGCTCGCGGCTCCCACCGCCGGCTTACGCCGGCGGCTCGGGGATGCGTGTTCAACTGCGAATTCGTCAGAGCCTCGGGCGTAAGCCCGAGGTGTCTCCGTCGCTACCCGGCATTCCCCCCTCCTCACGCCGTACTTCGCGGAGCAAGGCGACCGGCCTATAATGGGAATTCTGACTTTCTTGAGCAACCTATGGGTAATTGAGCGACACGGAGCGAACCGGCATGAATTCCCCCACCGACCCCAAGGTCTTTTGGCACGAACACGCCGTCAGTCGGCAGGAGCGCGAGCGGCTTCACGGGCACAAGGGGTGCGTCCTGTGGTTTACCGGCCTGAGCGCGTGCGGCAAGAGCACGGTGGCAAACTTGGTGGATCACCGCTTGCACGCTTTGGGTTGCCATAGCTACGTGCTGGACGGTGATAACATCCGGCACGGCCTGAACGCCTCGCCCGCCATGTTGAAGGAGCGGCACGGCGAGGAGTTCGCCAAGCGATTCGGTTTGGGGTTTTCGGCTCAGGATCGGGAAGAGAACATCCGCCGCATCGGGGCGGTGGCCAAGCTCTTTGCCGAGGCCGGGATCATCGCCATCACGGCCTTCATCAGCCCGTACCGCGCGGACCGCGACCGCGTGCGCGCCTCGATGCAGCCGGGCGACTTCATTGAAATCTACATGAACGCCCCGCTCGAAGTGTGCGAGGCCCGGGATCCCAAGGGGCTGTACAAGAAGGCCCGGGCGGGAGAGATCAAGGGCTTCACCGGCATCGACGACCCCTACGAACCGCCGCTCCAGCCGGAATTGACGTTGGATGCCGGCACCCGCTCGCCCGATGAACTGGCCGACGCAGTGCTAGGCTACCTCCGCGAACGGGGCATCCTCTCTCGCTAATCCGCCGCGACGCCGCAGCGTGAGCGCCTCCAGCGTCCGAGCCTCGGGCGTAAGCCCGAGGTGGCGTAACCTGGGAGCCTCCAGCGTGAGCTGGAGGTGTCTACGGCGCTGCCCGGGATTTACCGCGGGTGAGCACCACCAGCTCACGCCGGCAGCTCGGGTGTTTGTTCGCGGATGCGTTTGCATGGAGCCTCCAGCGTCAGCTGGAGGTGTCTCCGGCGCTGCCCGGGATTTACCACCGGCTTCCTCAGCCGCTGAAGCGGATGAGCAGGATGTCGTCCTCGTGAACCACGTAGTCCTTGTGCTCGTGGCGGACCAAGTTGTGGGCCTTCATCTCGCGCTCGCTTCCCAAGCGGACGAGATCGTGGTAGTTCATCACCTCCGCCCGAATGAAACCCTTGGCCAGATCGGTATGGATGGCCTCGGCGGCCTCGACGGCGGTGGCTCCGCGGCGGACGAGCCAGGCACGGACCTCTTTCTGGCCGGCCGTCAAGAAGGTTTGTCTGCCGGAGACCCGAAGCAGCATCCAGAGCAATGCTCCGCGATCGGCCCCGCCCACGCCTAGCTCGGCCTGAAAGGCCGCCCGTTCCTCGGGATTCATGGCCGCCAGTTCCACCTCGAGGGAAAGCGGCGCGGCGAAGACGGGCAATTCCGCGGGCAGCATGGGGACGAAGCGGTCGAAGTCGGTCTCGTCGTCGGCCGTGTTGACCACGACCAATTGGGGCTTTTCGTTGAGCAGCCGAAAGGCCCGGGTATGCCGCAGTTCATGCGGTTGCATGTCGCTTTCGGTGAGCGGTCGGCCGGCCTCCAGACCCTCCTTGACTCGTTCCAGCACCGCCAGTTCCTCCTCGAACGTTTCGCGATCCTGTTTGGCCCGCGGTTTACGGAGGGCCTCTTGCACCCGTTCGATCCGGCCGGTCACGATTTCCAGGTCGGCCAGGATCAAGTCTTCCCGGAAGGACTGCAACTCGGCGGCGGGGTCGGCGCCGCCGAAGGCGGGCACGACCAGCACCAAGCAGCCCACGTCGCGCAGCACGGCCAGCTTGGCGGCGTTGCCCTGATGGGAGCGGTTCAAGCCCGGCGTATCCAGAATCTCCAGGGCCGCGGGGGTGACCTTTTTGGCGTCGTAGAGTTTGCGGAGTTCTTCCAGGCGCGGGTCGGGCAGGGCCGCCATCGCGCTTTGACCGCTGTGCGACAGCGCCGGATCCGGCGCCACGCCCGTCAACCAGTGAAACAGCGTACTCTTCCCGCAGCCCTGATAGCCCACCAATCCGATCTGCATGACAGACTCCGTCCCCGCTGGGGTTGACTTGGCCGGGATGGTTCCGGAAATCGGCGCCCGCCGTCATGGGCGGGCGACGATCTACCGCCGGCGCGGCAAACGTATTCACGTGTCCGTGAGAAATTGCTCGAGTTTGCGACGCACGCGCTCCGGCCTGCGAAGCTGGCATTCCCAAATGACCAGCACGGACCAGCCCAGCCGCCGTAATCGCCGACGCACGCTGCGATCGCGCCGGGCGTTCCACTCCAGTTTGCGCCGCCAGAAGTCGGTTTGGGAGGCGGGCAGCGATCTTCCCTTACGACAATGATGCCGATGCCAGAAACATCCGTGTACGAAAATGACGCGGCGACGCGAGGCGAACACCAGGTCGGGAGACCCGGGCAACGATGCCACGTGCAGCCGGTAACGGCAACCCAGCGCGTGGACCATGCGGCGGACCGTCATTTCGGGCGAGGTGTCCTTCCCCTTGATCGACCGCATGATGGCGGCACGTTTCTCGGCGGAGAATACATCCGTCATGACGACTCACCGATAGCGCGACGCAGCCGCTGCAAAACTTCGTTCCGCTTTCCCTGATGTACCTCATCATGACACCGACTGCAAAGGACGACCAGGTTTTTTGCGGCGTTTTCGCCTCCTCGTGCATGCGGCGTCAGATGGTGGAGCTCCAGTACGCGCGGGTCCTCTTCCCGCCATTGTTCGATCCGCCAACCGCAGATCCGACAGGCGTTTCCATCGCGAGCATAAACCTTGCGCTGTTCGCTTTCCGGAATGTGTCTGTCGTGCTCTTGGGCCACGCGATCCGCCGAGAGGAGAACGTACTGGCCGGGCTTCAAATCCGGACGTCCGGTGAGGCAAGTCGCGATCGGGAAGCCTTCCTCCGTCCGCAATTCGCGAACCCGTCGGGCATATTCCTTGGCGCCCCGTGCCACATAAGCCAACTCCTCGGTCGTCACGGGTTTGCCCACGTTTTCCAGCAAATAGCGGAGGACTCGCTCGCGCGCCCCGACCGAAAGCCGGCGGATGCGGTTGGCGACGTGCCATCGCCGGGCGGCATCCGGATCGGGCTGCGCGTCGATGAGAAAATACTGGTTGGGTCGAAGCGAGATTTCCTCCCCGTGCAGGCGGGCACCGGTGAGAATCAAGTATCCGTGCTCGACGCGCAATTGGCGGACGCGCCGGGCGTACTCCGAAATACCCGCCACCACGGCCAATTCCGCGCCGTCGATGACCGTTTGCGGGTAGCGGAGGAAGTAGAGCCGCAGTCGTTCGATCGCGGCACGCGCGGAAACGCCGTACCGATCAAGAACCCGAAGCCCCAACTTGCGAAGCGAGCCGTGCAGGCGGACCAATCGTAAGACTTTCTCGCGCAGGTCCTCGTCACCCGCCGAGGCGCCTAAGCGGCGTAGCTCCGCATCGATCTGCCGGACCAAGCCCTCCCAGCGGTCATCGCTTTGACGCGGCAGTGCATCCCCGGGGTCGCTCATGGCTTCAAACGACTTCCGCCGTCGGTCGGGCCAGGGCCTTGACGGATCGGAGCAGGTGCCGCGCGATGGCTTCCGCCAAGGGCGGAGGAACCGCGTTCCCGATCTGAATGCCGACCTCGATCTTGGAGCCGTGAAAGATGTAATCGTCGGGAAAACCTTGCAGGCGAGCCGCCTCGCGATGGGTGATCGGCCGGTCGGCTTCGGGGTGCAGGTAACGCCCCTTCTCGGGCTTATAGAACTCCGTGCGGATCGTGACCGAGGGTCGGTCCCACCACAGTCGCCCGAACAAATCCGTGCCGCCCTTGGTCTTTCGTTTCCAACAATCGGGCATCAAGTGCGGAGGGAGGTCCCAGCGATTTCCCCCCGGCGGAATACAGCGGTATCGCTCCAGGGATTTGGCGGTGGGGTTGCGGCCGATGTGCCAGTTCCGGCCGTCCGGCTCCGGCGGCAGGTCGCCGATGGCATCGCGAACCGTCTTCCAGGGAAGCAGCGTTCCACCTAACAGCGGCGTGATCTTGCTCGGATCGGCATGAGTCGGCGGGGGAAAGGAAACCACATCGTCTCGAACGCCGATCAGAAAGGCCCGCTTGCGCAGTTGCGGCACGCCGTAATCGGCCGCGTTCAAGATTCGGCCTTCCACGCGGTAGCCCAGCGACGCGGCCTTTTTCTTCAGTTCCACGAACTCTTGCGAGGATAGGATGGGCGGGACGTTTTCCATTACGAAGGCCTTGGGCATCACTTGTTCCACGGCCCGCAGGAACTCTCGCCACAGTTGGTTTCGCGGATCGAACGGCACGCGGTCGCCCAAGTTGCTGAATCCCTGGCACGGCGGCCCGCCGGCAATCACGTCCGCTTGCGGAAAGCGGTCGATCTCTTGGATGGCACATTGCGCCACCCGGTCCGTGATATTGGCCCTCAAGGTTTGGCAGGCGGCGGCATCCCATTCGTTGGCCAAGACGGTGCGAAAGCCGGCGCGCCGGAACCCCAGGGCCATCCCGCCGGCCCCGGCGAACAGTTCCAACACCGTCGGGCCTTCCTCGCTCGACGGTTCATCGAGAAAGCGTCGCCAGTCGTGCCGGCGGTCCCCGCCGCTCTCGAACGGATACAGTCGATAGGTCCGCTCTCCGGTCCTTTCCAGGGCCAGCACATCTCCCGTTTGAATGCCGTGATGCTCGAAGAATTCCCGCACCCAGGTGCGGCTGCGAAAGAATCCACGGGGTTTTCCCGTTTTCGTGTCGATCGCCAATTGCGTCTCCACGGTGCGGTTTAAGCCTTCCAAATAGACGGCGACGGCGCCGCCGGTCCCGTCGCCCCGATTTGCCGGGTCCAGGCAATCGGCGGGAAAAAAGTCCAGGTGGCGATGGACGTAGAGATGGTGATTCCGGAGATTTCCGGCCGTGACCTGCAAGAATCGTTTCTTGTCTTCCGCGTTACCGCTCATCCAAGGCCTTTCCCTGCCCTATAACCGTTCCGCGGCGATACCTGCAAGCGGTTCCGAAGCGACGGAGTTTACGCCGGCGGCCCGTGTCGCTCGCCTTCGCTGCCCAAATTTCCGTCGGCTTCCGGCCGTTTTTTCAGGCGTACGGGGCCTTAGTGGGAAGCTTATAAGACGCAATCGGGGGTGTCAATGCGCGACCCGCTCGGGGCGGCTGCGAAGGCATGGGCGGGCCGCTGCGACTCTAGCGGGAGCGATCCTCCATCCGTTCGATGTACGCCCGCAGGCGCTCCACCTCGTCCGAAATGTGCCGGATGCGGACCATGTTGTCCAACCGTTTGAGGAGTTCCAGCTTGTGGATCGGCTTGCTGAGGAAGTCGTCGCAGCCGGATTGGACGGCCCGCTCGATGTCGCCCGGCTCGTTCAGCGCCGTCACCATCAGGACCATGATTCCCTTGGTCCGGGGATCGGACTTGAGCTGCTTGCAGACCTCGAAGCCGCTCAGCCGCGGCATCATGATGTCGAGCAGGATGACGTCGGGCTGGAAGCGTTCCACCGCCCGCAGCGTCTCCTCGCCGTCCGCCGCGACCGCCGTCTCGCAGTCGAAATCGGCGAGGTACGCTTCCAGCAGCTCCACGTTGGTGGGGTTGTCGTCGGCGATGAGAATCTTGCTCTTGGGGGCCATGATCGAGTACCGGACCACGAGTGGGACGATGGTTTTGCGGCAATTTCGCCTCTTGAAGCGATTATAAGGGAGGGCCGCCGCGGCAAGAAGGTCGCCGCCGTGGAAAGATGCGGACACCGACACCGACACCGCCGGCTGACGCCGGCGGCTCGAGCGCCGGCAGCTCGGGGATGTGTTGCGTTTTCGTTAACGTAGAGCCTCCAGCGTAAGCTGGAGGTGTCTTCGGCGCTACCCGGGATTCACCACCGGTTCACACCACCAGCTTACGCCGGTGGCTCGAGCGCCGGCAGCTCGGGGATGTGTTGCGTTTTCGTTAAAGTAGAGCCTCCAGCGTGAGCTGGAGGTGTCTTCGGCGCTACCCGGGATTCACCACCGGTTCACACCACCAGCTTACGCTGGTGGCTCGTGGTTTTCGCGTGAAAGCACCACCAGCTCACGCTGGTGGCTCGGGGATTCCAGCGCCGGCGGCTCGGAGATGCGTTGCGTTTTCATTCGTCGGGCCGGATGAAGACGTTCACCGACCCGGTGTTGTCGCCCAGCTCGGCGGGAGAATCGTTGATGCGGAGAAAGAGCGTCCCCGAGGCGGGAGGCGACCAATCGCAGCGGCTTCCGACCGCGACGGGATCGAGCAGTCCGCCGGGTTGATCGGTAGTAAAGTCGGGCGCATCCACGGCCGCCAGCAGCATTCCCAACGGTTTTCCGCGGTGGTAGCGGATGGTGACGCCGTCCGGCTCGCAGAGCCAATCGCCGCCGTCCCGGGCGATGGTGTATCGGCCTTGGGCGGTCAGCCGGTAGGTCTTGCCTGCCTCCACCCGGTAACCCGTGTTTTGCCAGCCGCGGTGGGAGGCGACGGAATAACGGGCGCCGCCGGTCGGCAAGGGCACGCCCGGCTGCAAATCCAGGGCCTCGGCCTCGAAGGAATAGCCGTACTCGATGTTATGCGTCAACAGCAGCCACTCCGTTTGCAGCAATCGCCGGTCGGGGGCGATGAGGCGTTCGAACTGTTGGGCGAAGTCGGGACGGTTCAGATAACGGGGTAGGCTGCGAAAGCGTTCGCGAAAGCGGGGATCGCCGTCCAGCAGGGCCGTCAAGGCCCAGCACCAACCGTAGGGTTCGACCTCGCGATGGGCGGTCGGCCCGAAGGCCAACACTTGCTCCAACGTCAGGCCGCGCCCCTCCCGCACCGCATCCCGCACGATCTTCACGCGTCCCCACATGGGAGCCTCTTCGGGCGAGCGGGGCGTGTAGGCCAAGGTCAGGGTGTTGCCGTCCCAAAGGTGGGTGCCCAACAGCTCCGCGATGCCTTCGTTGTACCAGGGCGGGGCGTTCTCTCCGAAGAACGCGCGGACGAATCCGTGCGTCCCCTCGTGCAGGAGCAGATGGCGGCGGTAGTAGTCGCTCGGTTGCTCGTACAGCCACAGCATGTCGCCGACGGAGTAGCCGTTAGCGAAGGGGGGCAGCCGGTCGGGGAGTAGGCCCAGCGCGCGAAACCGCCGGCGGTCGGCGATCAGGAATCCCCGCATCCGCCAGGCGTCATTCACGCCTTCCATACCGAAGTAGCGGCACCACTGGGGAAAGGCGGCATCGAAGACGCGGCCCAGGGAGTCCGTCTCGGGCGAGGAGGGGAGGTCGGTGTAGAGCGTGAGGTGCCGGCCTTCCAATCGTCGGATGCCCGCCGCTAGCAGCTTCGGTTCGTCGATCGTGACCCAGTCTTGCCCGGTCGAGGGCGGCGGATTCCCCTTCGAGCGATCCGTCGCCGAAGCGAACGACGCGGACCAAACCAGCACGGCGAGCAGGGCGACCGGCAGCGGTAAGCGGACCGCCGTGGGAACCCTCGAACGCCGCAAAAAGTCGTCATCCTTCACCGGCGACATAGGCAGTTCGTCCCAATCGCGTTATATTTTCGGTTCTATCGAGAGTTGTACCGGGAAACGGGATGACCGGGTTTGCACCTCGGGCCGGCGCCGGAGGCTCGCGCCCGCGGGTGATTCCGCCTGATGTCCTAAGGTTCGTTGCGATCAGGCCCCGAGCCGCCGCGGCGAACCGGCGGCGCAAGCATAGCGCCCGCGTTTTCCCGACTACCCGACTATTTGGATTTTAGATCAATTCCGTCCTTTAGGGCGCCCTTTCATGACGGTACGCACACGCTTCGCTCCCAGTCCCACCGGCTACCTTCACATCGGCGGGGTCCGCACCGCGCTGTTTTGCTGGTTGTTTGCGCGGCGTCACGGCGGGCGGTTCATCCTCCGCATCGACGACACGGATCAGCAGCGGAACGTCGAAGAGGCCTTGCAGCCGATTCTGGACGGGCTGCGGTGGCTGGGGATCGACTGGGACGAAGGGCCGGAGGCGGGGGGGCCTTGCGCTCCGTATTACCAGTCGCAGCGGCGGGAGATCTACGCGGCGGCCGTGGAATCGCTGCTGGCGTCGGGCATGGCCTACAAGGATTTCGCCGCGCCGGAGGAGATTCAGGCCGAGCGGGAGGCCGCCCAGGCCGAAAAGCGCCCCTTCGTGTACAGCCGCCGCTTCATGGCCGAAACGCCGGAAGACGAGGCCCGATTCCGCGCCCAAGGCCGCTCGCCCGTGGTCCGGCTTAAGATTCCCCGAGAGGGCAAGCTGGTCCTCCACGACCTGATCCGCGGCGACGTGGAGTTCGATTGGAGCCAAGAGCAGGACCATGTGATTCAACGGTCCGACGGTTCCGTGCTCTATCACCTGGCCAGCGCGGTGGACGATCACGCGATGGGGATTACGCACGTGATTCGGGCGGAGGAGCACCTCTCCAACACGCCGCGGCAAGTGTTCATCCTTCAGGCCCTGGGCCATGAGCCGCCGCAATTCGCCCACCTGCCGTTCGTGGCGGAGCCGGGCAGCAAGACCAAACTCAGCAAGCGGAAGCTGGAAAAATACCTGAAAAACCGCGATTTCGCCGAGTTGATGGACTTGGGCCGCGGGATCGCCCGGCGGATCGGTTCGGCGGTCTCGGACGACCTCTTCAATCCCGTGGTCGTGGATTTCTACCGGACCGTCGGCTTCCTGCCGGACGCGGTCGTCAACTATCTGGCCCTGTTGGGCTGGTCGCTGGACGATCGCACGGAGCACTTTTCGCGGTCGGAATTGATCGCGGCCTTTTCCCTGGACCGCGTGAACAAGGCCCCGGCGGCGTTCGATCCCAAGAAGCTGATGGCCTTTCAGCAGCGCCACATGCAGCAGGTGCCGCTCGCGGAGCGGACGGAGGCCGCGATTCCCTTCCTGCGGCAGGCGGGCTGGATTCCCGCCGACCTTTCGCCGGAACTGCGAGGGCGGGTGATGCGGGTGGTCGAAGCGGCGGGCGATCGGCTCCGCGTGGCCGGCGACATCCTCAACTACCCCGAGTTCTTCGTCCCCTATGAACAATTGGAATTCGATCCCAAGGCGGTGGAAAAGCACCTCAAGGCGGCGGGGGCGGCGGAACTCCTTTCCCGCGCGGCCGAGGCCCTGACCCGGGTCGATCCCTTCCTGCCCGCTCCGCTCGAAGAGGCCGTCCACGCCTTCGCCGAGCAAGAGGGGATCAAGATCGGCGGGATCATTCATCCGCTGCGGGTGGCGCTCACCGGCCGGACCGTGGGATTGGGGCTGTTCGAGACGCTGGCCATTCTGGGCCGGCACGAGGTCGCGGCCCGACTGGAGGCGGCTCGCCGTCGCTTTGCGGGCGAGGCGGAGCGGTGAACCCGACACGCGGTCCCCTTGTCGTGGCCCGGGGACGGGCAACAATAATGCGATGTGCAGCGCGGCAAGCTCATTCGGAAGTCCCCGGCCGAAATCCTTGCTTGCTCGCCATGGCGAAAAACAATCTCAAGGCGCTGGACCTATGAACGAGAACCCGTCTCACGACCGGCCGAGAGTAGAGAAGAACGGCCCGGACGGCGCGGCCGCGGAGGGCTGTCCGCCCTGCGAGGGCGGCGGCGATTTCCTCCGCGAGGCCGTCCGCGAGGACTTGCGAACCGGCCGCTACGACCGCGTCCACACGCGATTTCCCCCGGAGCCGAACGGCTATCTGCACATCGGCCACGCCAAGTCCATCTGCATCAATTTCGGGATCGCCCAAGAGTTCGGCGGCAAGTGCAACCTCCGCTTCGACGACACCAACCCCACCAAGGAAGACGTGGAGTACGTCGAATCCATCATGGAGGACGTGCGCTGGCTGGGCTTCGATTGGGAGGACCGCTGCTTCTACGCCTCCGACTACTTCGAGCAGCTCTATCAATGGGCGGAGGAGCTGATCCGCAAGGGATACGCCTACGTCTGCGATTTGACGCCGGACCAGGTCCGCGAATACCGCGGCACGCTGACGGAGCCGGGCCGCGAAAGCCCGTATCGCAACCGCTCGGTCGAGGAAAACCTCGATCTGTTTCGGCGGATGCGGGCGGGAGAGTTCCCGGACGGCTCGCGGACGCTGCGGGCCAAGATCGACATGGCCCACCCCAACGTCAACATGCGCGACCCGGTGATGTACCGCATCCTGCGGGCGACGCATCATCGCACCGGCGACAAGTGGTGCATTTACCCGACCTACGATTGGGCGCACGGGCAATCGGACTCCATCGAGGGCATCACGCACTCCATCTGCACGCTGGAGTTCGAGATTCATCGGCCGCTCTATGATTGGTTCATCCAGGCCCTGGGAATCTACGCGCCGCGCCAAATCGAATTCGCTCGGCTGAACCTGACCTACACCGTGATGAGCAAGCGGCGGCTCTTGCAGTTGGTGCAAGAGGGGCTGGTGCGGGGCTGGGACGATCCGCGGATGCCCACCCTTTGCGGCCTGCGCCGGCGCGGTTACACGCCGGAGGCGATCCGCGAGTTCTGCCGCCGTATCGGCGTGGCCAAGTACGACGGCGTGATCGACATCTCGCTGCTGGAACACTGCCTGCGGGAAGACCTCAATCGCCGCGCCGGGCGGGTCCTCGCCGTCCTCCGCCCGCTCCGCGTGGTCATCGACAACTACCCCGACGATCTGGTGGAAGAACTGGATGCGGTGAACAATCCCGAGGATCCGTCGATGGGCACCCGCAAAGTCCCCTTCTCCAAGGTGCTGTACATCGAGCAGGACGACTTCCGCGAGACGCCGCCGCCCAAGTACTACCGCCTGTCGCCGGGTCGCGAGGTCCGCCTCCGCTGGGGCTACTTCATCCGCTGCACCGAGGTGGTCAAGGATCCGAACACCGGCGCGGTGGCGGAGATCCATTGCACCTACGATCCCCAGACCCGCGGCGGCAACGCCCCGGACGGCCGCAAGGTCAAGGCCACCATCCACTGGGTGTCGGCGGATCACGCCCTGCCGGTGGAGGCGCGGCTGTACGATCACCTCTTCGTCAAGCCCGACCCGGACGACGTCCCGGAAGGCGCCGACTGGCGAGCGAACCTCAACCCCAATTCGCTGGAGATCGTCGCGCCCGCCTTCGTGGAACCCAGCGTGAAGGACGCCCCCGTGGGAACGCGCTACCAGTTCGAGCGGCTGGGCTACTTCTGCGTCGATCCCGACTCCCGCCCCGGCCGGCTCGTCTTCAATCGAACCGTCTCGCTCAAGGACGCTTGGGCCAAGATCGAGAAAAAGCTGGGGCAGGACGCCTGATGGAAACGATCCGCGGCAGCATCTACGACTATCCCAAGTACTACGACGTGCTCTTCGGAGCCGACTGTGCCGCCGAGATGCGTTTTCTCCAGGAGGCGTTTCGCCGCTATGCCAAGCGGCGCGTCCGCCGGGTCTTCGAGCCGGCTTGCGGCACCGGGCGGATGCTGATTCGCCTCAGCAACGCGGGCTACGCGGTGAGCGGATTGGACCTCAACCCCAAGGCGGTGGACTACTGCAACCGCCGCTTCCGGCAGGCCGGAAAAAAGCCCGTCGCCGTGCTCGGCGATATGACCGATTTCTCGCTCGCCCGGCCGTGCGACGCGGCCTACAACGCCATCAACAGCTTTCGCCACGTGGCGGAGGAAGGGGCGGCCGTCGGCCATTTCCGCTGCATGGCCGAGGCCGTGGCACCGGGCGGAATCTACGTCATCGGCTTGCACCTCACCCCGAACCGCCCGCCCCAATGCACGGAAGAGGCCTGGGTCGCCCGCCGCGGTATGTTGCAGGTCAATTCCCTCATGCAAAGCCTCAGCCTGGATCGCCGGGCGCGGCGGGAACGGGTCCGCCTGCAATTCGACGTCTACACCCCGCGGCGCTGCTTTCGCATCGTGGACGAGTTCGATTTTCGCACCTACACCGCGGAGCAATTTCGCGGCCTGCTGAAGAAGGCGGGCGGGTGGGAGATCGCGGCCGTCCACGATTTTCGTTACGATATCGACGACGTGATACCCCTGGATGATTGCACGGAGGACGCGGTCTTCGTGCTCCGCCGCATCCCCTGCTAGCGGACGCCGCAGGCTCGTGCTCGAAGGCCCGCGGGTTGCGTCGGCGCTCGGCAACCGTTCTCCAGGGCCGGGAGTGATCCGGCGGCCGGCGCTGCCGGGAGGGGCCTTTTCCGAATGCACTGCCTCTTCCGGTTCGCGTCTCCTCTTGCGGACCGCACCCCCTCTTGCACGGCGTATCGATAGAAGTCCTCTACCGGGGCCGCGGGAGCGCGCGTTGACGGCCGCAACCGACAGCGCGGTCCCGGTTGGGTGCAGCAATTGTTTCGGCTTGCAGAGCCGCAATGAAATCCCTGCTCGGCTCTGATTGGGGCCCGTCACAACATCGAGGGGCTGGGATCCTCGAACTCCGTGTTCAGAAGGTGCTCTTTAGACGATTGCGCGGGCTGCTTGAGTTCGGAAGGCGCGAAGGTGAAGAGACTGATGATGTCCGCCTGCGTGCGCTCCGGAAGCAGTTTCAGGTGGGGTTCGACCAAGGCATCCCGTTCCTCATGCGACAGGCCCTCGAATCGCGGGTCGATTACCCGAACGCGGATCGACGCCGAGTTATAGCGGTAGGCATCGACCTCCGCGAATCCGGCTTTGCGCAGGACATCCTCGACTTGGCGCGTCTCGTCCGTCCGTTTGCTTTCCCAGGGGCGCGAGGCTGTCGTGGTCATGGCACTTGACCCTCCACCCAATCATAAATGGCTTTGGCAGTTTTCAGGAAGGCGATCGTCTCACCTGTATCGCGCCGCCCCGTCTCGTACCTCAAGGCGGTGGTCCAATCGAATCGCCGCATTCGTTTGGCGATGTCAAGTGGGAGGGCGACCCCCAGTTCTTTCAGCTCACCGAGCAACACTTCCGCCCGGTGCATCTTCGCGCCGGAGGAAAGCAGCTTCAGTTTCTCCGGCTTGTCGGGATCGGGAGTTCGGTGCAAAACCAGGGCCTTGAACGAGCACTCGACGGCGTAACCTCCGATATATTGCGCATCCAGGGTCAGCTTTTCCCGCAGCAGGATCTCGGCAGTAGTCAGCCGCTGGGCCGCCACCTTCAGAAAGTCGCGCGGCGTTGTCGGCGGCATGAGCCTACTCCCGTGCCTGCAATACGCTCCTTCCCCCAATTCTAGGATGGTATCGGCCGGCCGTCATCAGCACGGCCGGCTGCCCGAGCCGCTCGCGTCGTTCCGGAATCCCCGTCATCAAGGGTTTTGCGATGAGGGTTAGAAAAGCCTTGCCGCAGGGAGCATGGGTTCGGCGCGTTTCTTGCGTGATTCCGGAGGCGGTTCTTCGCGATCTGTCGACCAAGCCGCAAGTCATGCAAGTATTGGGTGTGGAGCGAGAAAAGGCAGTTTCGTGCGTCCCTTGTCGCCCTGCCTCGGAGAGGAGCGCCCCGGCGGCGGTCGCCGTTCCCCAGGGCCGGGCGTGATCCGGCGGCCGGCGCTGCCGGGAGGGGCCTTTTCCGGATCGCACCGCCTCTTCCGGTTCGCGTCTCCTCTTGCGGACCGCACCCCCTCTTGCAAGTCATGCTTCATAATACCATCGCGCTATGGAATGAAATATTGCATTCTTGTAATATTGCATCATGATGCAAACAAGCAAGGCCGATGATACGTATTAGATTCCGGAAGGGGGTTGCCGAGGGTAGTTGGAACCGGTTCGTCCCTCGGCCGCGGCATCGCCCGGTGCGTCCGTCGTGGCGGCAGGCCGTCGGGAAACTCCCTTCCAGATAAATGTGGCGCTTCCTAGTGATGCGAGGGTGAGACGTCATGGACACCGACACGAAAGCACGTTGCGCGATGATGGCGGAGGTCTTTCGGGCCTTGGCCCACCCATCGCGAGTGTTCATCGTGGAACAGCTCGCGGAGCACGGCGAGAAGTGCGTCTGCGAGATGACGGCCCTGATCGGTGCCGATATGTCCACGGTTTCGCGGCATCTGTCGGCCTTGAAAAAGGCCGGTGTCGTTGAGGACGAGAGGCGCGGCACCATGACGTTCTACCGACTGCGCACCCCTTGCGTGCTGAATTTCTTGCAGTGCGCGGAAAGCGTTTTGCGGCAAAACTATCAAACGAAGGTGAACATGTTGCAGTAACGGTGCTTGGCTGGCGACCGGGAAGGACGCAGCTTGCGGCTTTGTCGGGCGGGGGTTCTCGGACGGGCGATCACGGTCGCCCTTTCTTGATGAATCGACCTTGCATGCTTGGCCAAACAACCATGGTTTTCGCATTGCGATGGAGTCGGCGATGAACCGGAAAGAATGGGGGATTCTGGCCGCCTTGGTCGCGGTCTTCCTCTTCGCCTATTTTGTCAACTTCAATGCCGAACGCGTTCAGACGGCGATTGTGGAAGGTTTCTTGATGCTCCAGTGGTATGCCCGAAACCATACCCTGGGCTGCGTCGTGCCGGCCATGTTCATCGCCGGAGCGATTGCCACGTTTCTTTCCAAGGAGGGTGTGCTGCGGTACCTCGGCCCGCAAGCGAACAAGATCGCGGCCTACAGCGTGGCCTCCGTGGCCGGGACGGTGTTGGCCGTCTGCTCGTGCAGCGTGCTCCCGATGTTCGCAGGCATTTATCGGGTGGGGGCGGGATTGGGACCCGCCGCCGCCTTCCTTTACTCCGGACCGGCCATCAACGTGATGGCGATCTTTCTCACGGCCCGAGTCTTGGGCTTGGACCTGGGCATCGCCCGGGTCGTGGGAGCGATCGTCTTCGCGGTGGTCATCGGCCTGCTGATGGCGTGGATCTTCCGCCGCGAGGAGGAGAACCGGACGCGGGCGATGATGGCCTTGCCGCCGTCGCCGCCCTCCAAACGCGCTTTGTGGCAAAACGCCGTGTTCTTGGCCTCCATGATCCTGTTCCTGGTCTTTTCCGATTGGAGCGATCCGAGCCGCACCG
This sequence comes from Thermogutta hypogea, assembly GCF_055386265.1. NCBI lineage: Bacteria > Pseudomonadati > Planctomycetota > Planctomycetia > Pirellulales > Thermoguttaceae > Thermogutta > Thermogutta hypogea. Next base: position 3,886,258 of record NZ_AP042425.1, on the reverse strand, counting down.
TGGTGCAGCTCAAGCCCAACGCCCAGGTCACCCTCATGGACGGGACGAAAGAGGTCTTGTCCACCGAAGAATTGAACGTGGCCGTGCTCCTGGAGACCACCAGCGCCTATCGCTTCCAATTGGAAGAGCCGGCCGGCCGTTTCGCCAAAGGCGTGAAAATCAACGTCGAGAAGGAATACGTGCTCGGAATGCGTCAGGACACCCCGCCGGGCTATCAATGGGCGGCCTGGATCTATCCCCGGCGGTGGTACGTGGCGGGCGCGTTCCTGCTCTTGACCGTCATCATGGCCTTCTCGTGGTTCGAAAAGCCGGGGTTGAAGGCCTGGATGGGCGAGACCTGGAGCTTTTCCAAGCAGATCATCCCGCTGCTGTTCATCGGGGTTTTGGTGACGGGATTCGTGGGATCGCTGCTGCCCGAAAAGGCCGTCGGCGCCCTGGTGGGAGGAGACAGCTTCCGCGCCAACCTCGTCGCCTCCGTGATCGGCGGCGCCTGGTACTTCGCCACGTTGACGGAGATTCCGATCCTCGAAGCCCTGATGGGGCTTGGCATGGGGCGGGGGCCGGCCCTGTCGCTGCTGCTGGCCGGGCCTGCTCTCTCCCTCCCCAGCATCGCCGTCATCTTCAGCGTGTGGGGCTTGAAGAAGACGGCGACTTTCGTCGTTCTGGTCGTGGTGATGAGCGCGATCGTGGGCATGATCTTCGGGGCGTTTTTCGTGTGACCGCCCACGCGGCGGCCGAGGCGGGGCCGGCAATCCGCCGTTTTTGCTTTCGTATTGCGAACCACAAGGCGTACAATTTCTAAAAATGGAGGAGCAAACCATGAAGCTGATTCAAGTGCTGGGTCCGGGTTGCGCCAAGTGCAAGGCGCTGGAAAGCAACGCGCGGGAAGCGGTGCAGCAGTCGGGCATTGAGGCCCAAGTCGAAAAAATCTCCGACATCGGTACCATCACCGCCTTCGGCGTGATGATGACTCCCGCTTTGGTCGTCGACGGCGAAGTCAAGGTGATGGGCAAGGTGGCGAGCGTGGACGAGATCAAGAAGATTCTCGCCGGTTGAGAGACGCCTGCGGAGGACGCTCCATCCCTCTTGCGCGTGTTTCTGAACGACGAAAAAGGAGAACTTTGCCTTATGGCCAAAGATAGTAATCAAGGCGGTTGTTGCTCGGGCGTCGCCAAGCCGATCGTGTTGACTTGCTCGGGGGCATCCAACCTCGGGCGTATGGCCGACTTGGCGGCCCGGAAGATGACCGCCGACGGTATCGCCCAGATGTCATGCTTGGCGGGCGTGGCGGGCGGCGTGGATATGATGCTCCAGGCCCTCGCAGCCGCCCCCGCCGTCCTCGTCCTGGACGGCTGCGACTACGAGTGCGGAAGAAAGGTCATGGAAAAGGCCGGTTTTCCCGACTTCCGGCATTTGCGACTCGACCAAATGGGCATGAAGCGCGGCGAAACCCCGGTTACCGGGGAAAACGTCCAACGCGTCGTGGCCGAGGGCGCCAAGCGGCTCGCTGCCGCCGTCGCCTAATCGCGATCCACGGTTCCGGATGCGTCCTTCACAAGGAGTTTTCGAGATGGCGGATAAGAACGGTCTCCAATCCCTATTGACGGGAGCCTTGCTCCTGCTGGTCGGCATGGCCTTCGGAGCAATCTTCGTCAAGGTCGGCCAAGCGCAGAAAACCCCCGAAGCAGCGAAGGCGGAGGTCGCCGGGGCGACCACGGTGGCACAAACGGTCGCTCCCGCCGAACAGGAAGCGGTGGTGGTGTACTTGTGCCACGGCAAAACGCGCTGCCCCACCTGCTTGAAGATCGAGGCCTCCACGAAAAACGTCTTGGAGCGGATGTTCGCGGACGATATCCGTGCGGGCCGGGTGATCGTCAAAGAGGTCAACTACGACCTACCGGAGAATCGGGACCTGCTCACCAAGTACGAGATCATCGCGCCGACCGTGATCATGGTTCAGGTCAAGGACGGCAAGGAGGTCACGTATCGAAACCTGATGGAAGTGTGGCAAACCGTCCACGAACCGGATGCCTTCGATTCGCTGATTTCCGGCAACCTCCGGGAGCTGTTGCCGAAAACGGCGTCCTGAAAGGGCGGCCCGCACGCCGCGGGCGTCAGCCCAAGGTGGATGCGCCGCAAAACTCCGAGCCTCCGGCGTAAGCCGGAGGTGAATGCCGCGGAAAACCCGGAGCCTCCAGCGTAAGCTGGAGGTGGTGCTGGCCGCTGGTGAATTTCGGGTAGCGCCGTAGACACCGCCGGCTGACACCGCCGGCTCGACATGAACAAAAACGCAACGCGTCCCAGAGCCTCCGGCGTAAGCCGGAGGTGAATGCCGCGGAAAACCCGGAGCCTCCAGCGTAAGCTGGAGGTGGTGCTGGCCGCTGGTGAATTTCGGGTAGCGCCGTAGACACCGCCGGCTCCCCGGCGCGCCGCCGTCGGCGAAGGAATCGAACAGGAGCACCGCGCCTCATGAACGTGCAATGGTGGATGCAGCAGGGACCGCTGATCGCTGCGTTCGGCCTGGGCCTGGCGACCGCCATCGCCCCATGCCCCATGGCGACGAACATCGCCGCCATATCGTACCTTGGGCGGAGGGTGGGCAGCGGTCGGGCGGTCTTGCTTACCGGCTTGCTCTACACCGTCGGCCGGTCCGTGAGCTATTTTCTTCTGGCCCTCATCATCGCGGCCGGACTGGCGGCCCTGCCCGGGATTTCGTCCGCGTTGCAGACCTACGGGCACATGTTGCTGGGGCCGTTCTTGGTGCTGGTGGGGATGTTATTGCTGGGCCTATTGACGATCCCGCTGCCCAGCTTCGCGGCCGGCCGATCCCAGCGCCTTGCGGAGTCGGCGGGCATTTGGGGCGGACTGCTGTTGGGGATTGTTTTCGCCCTGGCATTTTGCCCCACCTCCGCCGCATACTTCGGCACCGTCATCGCCGTCGCTCAGGGTTCGCAGACCCCGGCGGCCCTGCTCAGCGCGTTGTACGGCGTCGGGACCGGCCTGCCCGTCGTCGTGTTCGCTGTGATCCTCGCCTTCAGCGCGCAATCGCTCGGCAAGGCGTTCCAGGTGATGACGTTCGTCGATCAGTTGGTGCGCACGGCGGGGGGCGCGATTCTCATCGTGGTCGGCATCTACTTCATCCTCAGGCTCTTTGAGGTGCCGCTACCATTTTGACGCCCGGCGCGCGATCATCAAGGCGCTGCGCGCCGCCGCGCAAAACCCCGAGCCGCCGGCGTGAGCCGGTGGTGGATGCGCCGCAAAACCCGGAGCCACCAGCGTAAGCCGGCGGTGGTGTTAGGCGTTGGTGAATTACGGGTAGCGCCGGAACACCTCCAGCTTACGCTGGAGGCTCATGGACCCGTTGCGTTTTTGTTAATGCGGAGCCGCCGGCGTAAGCCGGCGGTGGTGTTAGGCGCTGGTGAATTACGGGTAGCGCCGGAACACCTCCAGCTTACGCTGGAGGCTCTTGGACCCGTTGCGTTTTTGTTAATGTGGAGCCGCCGGCGTGAGCCGGCGGTGTCTACGGCACTACCCAGGATGCACCACCGGCATGTTCGCCGTCGGCGGTGTTTCATCGCAGAACCGCACCGATTCGAGGACTTTCACCATGGACGATGCGACGCCTTCGCCGCGGCCGTGGAAACTGGCCGATCTGACCTACTCCGCGGTGCGGCAGCAGCGCTACGACGTGGCGGTGCTCCCCTTGGGCGCCACCGAACCGCACAATCTACACTTGCCCTACGGCATGGATACCCGCGAGGGCGACCTGATCGGCGATCGGATCTGCGAGGCGGCTTGGCGGCAAGGAGCCAAGGTCATCCTGCTGCCCACCATCCCGTACGGGACGGAGACGAATCTGCGGGCATACCCCTTCGCCATGAACCTGAATCCTAGCACCCTGTACGCGGTCCTGGCCGACCTGATCGAGTCGCTCACGCATCAGGGGATGATGAAGATCGTTCTGCTGAACAGTCACGGCGGGAATGACTTGAAGGGGTTTCTCCGCGAAATGTACGGCCGATCGCCTGCCAAACTCTTCCTCTGCAATTGGTATGCGTCGATCCGCGACGTCTATCACCAGATTTTCGAAGAGCCGGACGATCACGCCGGGGAGATGGAGACCTCGCTGGCGCTGGCGTATTGGCCGGAGCTGGTGGCCCTCCGCCCCGACGGTTCGCCCGACGCCGACGCGGGCAGGACGCGGCCCAGCCGATTCGAGGCCGTCAACCTGGGTTGGGTGTCCATCACGCGACCGTGGCATCTGCTGACCACGAACGCCGGGGCGGGTAATCCGCATCGGGCCTCCGCGGCCAAGGGACGCCGCCTCGTGGAGGTGTTGGCCGAGCGGCTGGGTTCGTTTCTGGTGGAATTGGCCCAATCGCCCCTGGACGAGACGTTCCCGTTCTGAGCGGGCAAGCGGCGTCCACCGCCGGCTCACGCCGGCGGCTCCCCGGCGCCGCGCCGTGACGCAAAACCTGGAGCCACCAGCGTAAGCTGGTGGTGGATGTTGCGCCAAATCAAGAGCCTCCGGCGTAAGCCGGAGGTGGTGTTACCCGGTGGCGAATGCCGGGTAGCGCCGTAGACACCGCCGGCTCACGCCGGCGGCTCTTGGATTCACGCCGTTTACGCCGGCGGCTCGCGGATTTATGCCGTTTACGTCGGGGGCGGGAACAGCGACGATTCGGGTTTCGGCACGCGGGCGAGGAATCGGCCGCCGCTTTCGTACCAACCCTGTTGCGTGGAGCGGCACCACAGCAGTTCCATTAGCAGGCTGACGGGTTCGCCGTCGGCGTCGAAGGTGGCGATCATCCGGCGTGCCGGCAGCGGCTTGGGATGATAGAAGCCCAGCCCTCCCTCGGAGATTTGCCGCCCGACCACCACGACCGGCGACCCGCGGGGCGAGCCGTCCTCGTCCGAGACCATGGTCAACCGGACCAAGTAGGGAAAATTGAAGCGGACGCTCTCGCGGCGTTCGCCGGGGTGCACATCCGGCATCAAGGCCGCAAGGGCCTGCCACACTCCGTCCCGGACTGCCTCGTCCGCCGCCGTCAGGCACGCCGCCCAACCCGCGGCTCGGCTTCCCGCGAAAGCACCATGGCTCATGTGCCCGTCCCCTTGAAGTAGTACACAAGGTGTATCGGCAATCATCCGCCGGCCGATAACTTGTCGTCGGAAAAATAAGACCGTTCGAGAGAGGGAGAAAGCGATGAACGAGAAGTCGGCTGATACAGCCCGCCGGACCGGCGTCGGCGCGATCACATCTCTCAGTCGGAAGTGACGAAAACCGCGGCGGGTCCCGGTCGGCAGAGTGCTGCCGGGGGCCGGCCGTCCTGCCCGACTTCTCGATCCCGTTTGCTCCACGGGGGCGGGGCCGTCCGTTCCCTCCCGCGTCGGCCGTCCCCGCGCGACTCCGTTTGGTAAGTCGATCAGGAGGCCATTCCAAATCTAGGTCGAGAATCGCCCGGCGTCAAATCGAGGCGGGGCGAAACGTCCGAATCCGCCCGTGGGATTACACCGCCGGCTCACGCCGGCGGCTCCCCGACGCTGAATGGCGCCGTCGCGCAAAACTCAGAGCCTCCGGCGTAAGCCGGAGGTGATGTCAGCGGGCGGCGAATGCCGGGTAGTGCCGTAGACACCGCCGGCTCACGCCGGCGGCTCCCCGACGCTGAATGGCGCCGTCGCGCAAAACTCAGAGCCTCCGGCGTAAGCCGGAGGTGTTCCGGCGCTACCCACGATTCACCGGCGGCTGACGCCGTCGGTGCTTCGCCGCGGGACAGGGCAGGCGTCATTCGGCGGCGGCCGTGGTGCGATAATTCAGGACGCGCGCCTGCCCGATCTCCTCCGCGCGGAGCCAGAGCGTTTTACCCAGCAGTTCCCGCCCGTCGGGCAAGGTGTAGACGTGCGCGGCCCGCCCCAAGGCCGGCACATCCAATTGCACGCGTTGGCGCCGCCGGTCGGGGGCGAACAGCTCGCAGCGGAAGGACAGCGGTGCGTCGGTCTCGTTGACCAGCGTTTGTCGAACCTCCAATTCGCCGGCCTCATTGAGCCGCGTTCGCAGGTCCACGTACACATCGCCCAAACCGACTTCTAAGGTGTGGAAGGCATCGAACTCGTACCGGCGGTCGGCTTGCAGGGAGAAGTGAACGACGAAGGGTTGGGTTCCGGCCTCGGCGTCCAGGGGCAACGTCAGGGCGAAGGGGACGGCGATCTCCTCGTTGGGCAGCAGTTTGAAGACGGCGTGATCGGGCTCCAGCCGCCAGCCGCGGCCGCCCGGCAGTCGTACCGTGCCGGCCACCGCATGGGGAAACGTGTTGCGGAACCGAATTTGGTTGGGCAAGGGCTTGCCGTACACGCTCGGCACCCGCGTGACGCCGAGTTGGCAGGCCTGCCGCCAAAGCGCGATCGGCAAATGGACGCCCTCCACGAATTGCGGCAGGGGACCGACGCGGAGACGCTGTTGTTCGCCTAGGGCGGGCAGGGACGAGGTTCGCCCCCACACGTCCGTAGTCGCGACCGCATCGCCCAAGTACAGCACTTCCTCGCCGGGTTGCGGGTTCCATACGATCATCATGCCCGTCTCCCCGTCGCCGAAAAGGAGATTCCGCGACTCGTTGGGCAAGCGGATCGATCCCCGCGGCGTGCGATCGCGGAGGGCGTGGACGGCCGTCCGCCAAGGGATGAGCAGTTCGGTGGGGAAGCCGTCGGGACGGAACAGGCCGCACTCGGGATGGAAGGGATCGGGATGGAAGCCGGCCTCGGCCCCGCCCGCCTTGACCGCCGCCATGCGCAGCACCAAATCGGTGATGCGGACCGGGAGGGGGTATTCACCCCGGTTCAACGGGCGAAGATCGACCCACAGGGCGACGCGGTCTTCGGCCCCCGCATAGCTCGCGAGGTAACGCCGCAGCTCCTCCGCCGTCATGGGCGGATCCGTGGTGAACTGGAGGGATCGCCAGGGCGAATTGCGGTCCAAGGGCGGGGGTTCCAGCCAGTCCCAAGCCGTCCCCACTTGGCCGTTGTACAGCACTTTGGAGACCTCGGCCGAGACGCGGCGGACGATCTCCTCGGGGCGCGACACGGCCGTGAAACCCAGGTCGTCGTCGCGTCCCAATTGCCACCGGCCGACCAGCAGGCCGAACCGCGCCAGCGTCAATTCCAGCGAGGGCTGCCACACCGCGGTGTCCGCGGCGAAGAACTCGGCGGCGGTGGTCCGCCCGTTCCATTGGCCGCGAAGACCCGCCGGCGGCTCGCAGAGCAGCCCCACGGTTTGCACGCCTTGCCCCCGAAGTCGCTCCAGGAAGAAGCCCAGCTCCTCCAAGGCCTCCGGCGTCGCGGTATCGTCGCTCCAGACGGGGAACTTGACCCATTTCACACCGGAGAGGCGGATCACCTCCAAGAGGTCGCGGACATCGAAGGGCTTGGCCCCCTGCGGCAGCGACCATCCGAAGGGGGCGGCCGCGATTTGGTCGACCGGGGCCAGCACGGCGACGGGGACCTCGACGCGTCGGCGGGCGCCCTCGGGCGTGGAGAGCGTCGCTCGCAACACATAGTGGCCCGGCTCCGACAGCGGCACGTCCCAAGCCCGCGAACCCATGTGCGGCGGATTCTCCCGCAGCGTTTCCTCCGCGGGGATTTCGTCCGGCCCGAAGGCGGGTCGAACCTCCAAGGGGGCGAGCACGCGCTCCAGCGGCTCGCCCTCCGCATCCAGAATCTCCAATTCGAGCGGGGGCGTTTGGGGACGGATGCCCGCCGCCGTGTACTCGGCCCGGACCGCCTCGCCTCGGGCGTACAGCCCATGCGGGCGATTGAGCCGCACGCTCAACCGCGGCAGCCGGCCCAGATAGATCTTGCCGAACCAGACCTTGGCATTTAAATCGGATTTCTCTCGCGGCTCCACGTGCAAGCCCACCACGGCGGACTCGGCCTGCGGTAGGTCCAGGTCCAGCGGTCCCAGCCGCAAAAGGCGCCAATCGGCGCCGGGTACGATTTTGGCCGATCGCTCGATATGGAGGAGCTTGTTCCGCGAATCGAAAAGACTGAGCGTCGTGAACACCCGATCGTGCTCGATGCCCGCGGCTCGGACCCAAACCTCGAGTACGTGGCCGAAGAGCGTGGAGACAGGGATGGGAGGGCTGAAGGCCGCCACCCCGCCGCCGTCGATTTCGGCCAGAAGCGAGCGCGGCGAGTGGGGCGAGGACTCGGCGACGATTTCCATCTTCGAATAGGCGGGAAAACCGCTTCCCACCCGACGCGTCCAGTGGTCCGGCCAATTGTCGTAATTGACGTCCGTCGATTCGGCGAAGTCGATACTGTAGACGGGCTGGGTACCGGGCAGGGGTTGTCGTTCGAGGGTGTCCGCGGTCGTTACCCCGACGACGGGGCCGTCCGGAGTGTGGGGGGAAACCGCCGCAGCGGTCGCCGGTCCGGTATCGGCGGACTTGGGGTTCTCCGCGTCCGCCCCTACAATGATCCCAAAGAGCGTCAGCCCGGCCGCCGAAAGCGCGGAGAGGAACCGCCCTGGTCCTCGCCGGGGGGCGTTGCAAGGAGCCTCCGCCGCTCCGCCGCGTGTTCGGGCGGACAGGCAGGGCACACCGCGGGCCGAGATGATGGAACGTCGGAACTTAGACATTGGGATTACAACATACCCACCGTCGGGTGGAGGTGGCCGGCCCACGCGATTCCGAAGGCCGCAACCGGTTTTCCGCGCCGGGGCAAGGCCGATGCCAAGGGCCGAGCGAACTTCCGCACCTACTTGGGTTTCGGCCTCGATTGCCGTGGCAAGTTAAAAAGGATTGATCCGTGCTCAGAATTCGTCCCGCCTTGGATTTGGCCTCGCTGGGATTGGACTGGTTGCCGAGCCTGGAAACCGCCCGCCGTCTGGGCGTGGAGACTATCGAAATCGACCTGCGGCGGCAATTGCCGTGGCGCGAGCTGGGGCAAACCGCCATCCGCGAAATTCGCAAGCAATTGAGCGAGAGGAATCTCCGCCTCTCCGTCGTAAGATTCCGTACCAAAAAGGGTTATGACGAGGCGCAAGACCTGGATCGGCGCGTGGAGGGAACGAAGACCGCCATGCGCATAGCCGCCGCATTGGGTGCCGACTTTCTCACCAATCGGTTGGGACGCTTGCCCGAGGAAACGGACGGTCCGTCCCCGGACGATACCGGGCGTAGTCCGTTGATCGTGGAGGTACTCGGCGATTTGATACGCCATAGCGAGCGGGAAGGCGTCCTCCTCACAGGGGAGTTGGGCGAGGATTCCGGCGAGGATTTGGCCCGGCTGTTACGCCGCCTCCCCGATCAAGGGGTTGGATTGGATCTCGATCCCGGGCTGCTGGCCGCGTTCGGGCACTCGCCCCAACAGGCAGTCCAGGCGGTAGGCAAGTCCGTGCTGGTCGTCCATGCGACGGACGCCGTCATGGGCGGCGGTCCGGGGCAACGGCGCATCGCCCCCTTGGGTACCGGCGACGTCGATTATGCAGATGTTTTGAGCGGCTTGGAAAAGGTGGGGTATCAGGGGTGTTTCTTTGTCCGCGCCCTCGGCGACGAACAGCCCCTCGCGGAGGTCCGCCAAGCCATCGATTACCTGCGGCGCATTTGACGCCCGGTTGCTCGAAGTTACTGTCTGTTTCAGCGTCTTTTCGGCTTGCCGCGCGACGCCATGGTCCCAAGCGAAGGCCCTTCATCCAGCGATTCGGCGGCGGTTGCTTCGGCGACGACCGCTTCGGGGGCCGAGGTCGCGTGTCGGCCGCCCTTGCCCCAACGTGGCGGCTGGGCGGTTAAGGGAACCGTGGGCCTCTTTCGCGCCGCGGTGCTCCTCGTTACGGCGGTGATGACCGCCGATCAGGTCTTCGTGACGTCGCTCCGGCCGCATCGCGTGCAGGGCGGCTCCATGACCCCGTCGTTGATCGGCGGACACTATCGGGTGCCGTGCGACGGTTGCGGGCGCGTCTTTCCCGTGCTGCCCATGCCGGGCGGAGGGCGGCCGCCGTTCGGCGTGTGTCCCGGCTGCGGGCGGCGCGTCGCAATTCCCGCGGACGGCGGGGAAGAAAGCATCGGGGACCTGGTGTGGATTCTCCGCAGCCCGTTCCTCTTCCGCCGGCCCGGTCGCTGGGAAGTGGTGGGCGTGCGCGATCCCGCGGCAGCCTCGCGAATCCTGGTAAAGCGGATCGTGGGCCTGCCGGGCGAGACCGTCACGATCCGGGAGGGCGATCTCTTCGTCAACGGAAGCGTCTGCCGCAAGCCGTGGCCCGTCCTACGGACGATGCTGGCTCCCTTGCCGCCGGCGGAGGCCTCGCGCGGGTCCTGCCCGCTGCCTCACGAGGTCCGTCTCGCCTCGCCCGCCACCAATTACTGCTATTTTCACCCCGGTTGGGATCAACGGGAGTTTCCTACCCGCGACTTGGTCCTGTTCTTCGCACTTCGCGAGTTTTCGATGGAGAACGGCCGCCCGGCGAAGCTGCGGATCGCGGCGGACGACGGCGACCGCGGTTGGGTCGTGACGTTCGATTTCGCGGCCGAGCAGGTGACGGCAAAGCAAGGCCCGCTGCCGCACGAGGAGGCGAGCGCGACGCCCGGCGACCGCGCAACGGGCGATCGCAGCGCCGGCCGGACGGCCCCGCTCCCGCCGGCTTTGCAGCGCTGGGTGCGGCGTTCGGGCACAAAACCGCCGATTCCTTTCGCGGTCTCCCTGGCGGATCGCCGGCTGCTGGTGCTGGTGCAAGACGAGACGGTGCTGGAGGCGGCTTACGACCCGCCGCCGATCACCCGCTCGCTGGTGCGGCCGTTCCGCGTGGAGGCGGAAGGGGCGACCGGCCGCATCGACGACGTTCGCGTGATGCGAGACGTGTATTACCTTGCCCCGTACCAGGCGGTGGAACCGACGCCGCAACCGCTTCCGGAAGGGGATTCGGCCGATGGGTCCCGGGTGCCGAACGCCCCCGGCGAGTCGCTGCGCTTTCTGTGCCGGGAGGGCGACGTGGAACCGGCCGCCCCCTTTGCGGTGCGATTGCCGCCGGGAAAGTATCTGCTCTTGGGGGACGATCCCCACAGCTCCGTGGACGGCCGGTATTGGCGGCCCGACTTCGGCATCCCGGGACAATGGATACTGGGCCGCGCGATTGCGCTGCGCTAGGCGGCTCCCGCGGGAGACCGCGGGGCGCGCCGCGTTAGGGTAAAGCGGCGGCCGCGGGGCGGCTGTGCAACGTACCGCTTCGCGCGGACGCCCGAGGTTTCGTTTCAAGCCGAGGTTTGCGAGACGGCGGATTACAGCTCGAACTCGCCGCCCGGGAAGAGTCCGGTAGCCGGACGCTCGATCGGGACCTCCTTGGGCGGCTCCGTGGAGCGTTTGATGATGGGAACGTAGGGACGTTCCGGATAGCCGGTGTAGAGCTGTCGCGGTCGATGGATCCGCTTGCTCGAGGACATGTGCATTTCCCGCCAGTGGGCGATCCAGCCCGGCAGACGCCCCAAGGCGAACAGCACGGTGAACATGTTCTTGGGAATGCCCAGCGCCCGATAGATGATCCCCGAGTAGAAGTCCACGTTGGGATACAGCTTGCGTTCCACGAAGTAGGGATCCTTGAGGGCGACCTCTTCCAGCTCCTGCGCGACTTGGAAGAGCGGATTCTTGTCGGTTTGTTTGCTCAGCAAGCGGTCGGCCATGGCCTTGATGATCTTCGCGCGGGGGTCGTAATTCTTGTAGATGCGGTGGCCGAAACCCATCAGGCGGAACGAGTCGTTGGGGTCCTTGGCGCGATCGACGAACTTGCCGATGTTGCCGCCCTCGGCGACGATCTGTTCGAGCATATTGATGCAGGCCTCGTTGGCCCCGCCGTGCAATTGTCCCCACAAGGCGTTGATCCCCGCCGCCACCGCCGAGAACAGGTTCACGTTGCTGGAACCGACCATGCGGACCGTGGAGGTGCTGCAATTCTGGCCGTGATCGGCGTGCAGGATGAGCAGCAGGTTGAGGGCCTCCACATGCTCCGGCACGAGGTGATACCGCTCGCTCGGAACGGCGAACATCATGTAGAGAAAGTTCTGGCAGTAATTGAGATGGTTTTGCGGGTACATGAAGGGCTGGCCGATGGATTGCTTGTAGCCGAAGGCCGCGATCGTCGGCATCTTGGCCATCAAGCGATACATCGCTAACTGCCGCTCATTCTCGTCCAGCGGATCGAGCGAGTCCTTGCAGTAGATCGAGAGGGCGTTGACCACGGAGCTGAGGATCGCCATGGGATGGGCGTCGGGCGGGAAACCCGCGAAAATGTTCTTCATCCCCTCGTGCAGCAGCGTCCGTTTGCGGATGCCCTCGCGAAATTCCTCCAACTGGTCGCTGGTGGGAAGCTCGCCGTAGATCAAGAGAAAGGCCACTTCCAGGAAGTCGCAGCGTTCGGCCAATTCCTCGATGCGGTAGCCGCGATAGCGCAGGATGCCCTGCTCGCCGTCGATGTAGGTGATGCTGCTGGCCGCGCCGCCGGTGTTGGCAAAGCCGTCGTCGAGCGTGATATGGCCCGTCAAGGCGTAGAGCTTCGAGATGTCGATGACGCGATTTCCCTCCGTCCCGACACGGATCGGAAATTCGTACTCTTTGCCTTCCAAAATCAGCTTCGCGGTTTCACCCATAAATCGGTCCTTGTCGTCTTGGCCTGGGGATCGGGCGGATCACGCGGCGGACTGCGGATGCGAATCAAACATGTATTTTACTCGCCGCCGGGAGGTTGGGGCAACGACGGGGCCGGGCGGACGCCATGTCGGCCCGCGCTCCGTCACGGCCGCAAGCTGCGACCCCGGATGCCAACGCGGGTGCCCGTCGGCGGACGCCGCGGCGGCGGCAACCGCTTCCGCGGTCCCCGGCGGGGGCGTCTTGTTCCTGGACCGAAGCCGACCTAAAATCCGGATTCGTTGTGGAGCCGGCTGCCGAGCACGGCGGCACGGCCGTGATGTGCCGCCCCGGCCGCTCCGCGTCAACCCACCCCTTCCCCCGATAGGCGCCGTCCTCGGCGTTTCCGGAGTAGGACGATCGCCCATGGAACGCCGTTTCATTCAGCAGTTGGGGCCGCAGGAGCAGGTGCACGAGGTTTATCGAGCGGGGGGAAAGCAACTCCGCCCCAATCGCCACGGCGCCCTCTACCTGCAAGTCGATCTGACGGACCGCACCGGCTCCATCAGCGCCCGCATTTGGAACGCCACCGAGCAGTTGTACCGCTCGTTCGAGAACGGGGATTACGTCCGCGTGGAGGGGACGACGCAGGTCTATCAAGGCGCCTTGCAGTTGATCGCGTCGCGGATTCAGCGCGTGGACCCGGCCGAGGTGGACCCCGCCGACTTCATCCCCGTGGCGCCCTGCCAGGTGGATCGCCTGATGAATCGCATGGCGGAACTGCTCCGCGGCTTGCGGAATCCCGCCCTGCGCAATCTGGCCGAGTGCTTTCTTTTGGACGAAGCGTTCCTGGGCGATTTGGCCAAGGCCCCGGCCGGGATGAAGTTCCACCACGCCTACGAGGGCGGGCTGGTCGACCACGTGGTCAACCTGATGGAACTGGCCCGGCTCGTCGCCCCACGCTATCCCGAATTGGACGCCGAACTCCTGCTGATGGGCGCCTTCTTGCACGACATCGGCAAGGTGCGGGAACTGACGTACCAACGCGAATACGGCTACAGCGACGCCGGACAACTGTTGGGTCACCTGGTCATCGGCGCGCAGATGCTGGAAGACAAGATCCGCGAGGCCGAGAAGTTGGCCGGCGAGCCGTTTCCCCCCGAGCTTGCCCTGCGGCTGAAACACATGATCGTCAGCCACCACGGCCAATTGGACTTCGGCAGCCCCAAACCGCCCATGACGCTGGAGGCCCTGGCCCTGCACTGCCTGGATCATTTGGATGCCTGGATGGCGGCGTTTCAGCAGTGCATCAAGGAGGATCCCAACGTGGGCAGCACGTGGACGGCGTTCCACAACCAACTCAATCGGAAGCTGTTCAAGGGCAACGGCTTGCCCGCCGCGGCTTCCGAATTGCCGACGCCTCCCCAACCGCCGGCGGAGACGTAACGGCTGCCGCCGCCTGCGACGCGGCCTCCGCTGCTGCAACGGGAGCGGCCGGCGCAAGGCGGCACTGCCGGTGCCGCGGCGCCGCCCGTTGTCCGTCGGGAGAAGCCGCGCCTCCCGCCGGCGCGGACGGCTCCGCGTATATCGCCTAAGGCTCGACGGACTTGACCCAGCGAGGCTGTCATGAACCACCCGATCTTGCGGAGTTTTCGGCGTCGTTCGGCCTGGACGACCGTGCTGTTCCTGATGGCGGGCGTGCCCGGCGCTGCCGCCGACTGGCACCATCCGCTGTACTTGAGCGGCGGGGACTATTGGCGATGCCGGATTCCCGTTCGCGTCGTCAACGACTCGCGGCAGACGTTGGAGGGCGTTCCGATCGAGGTCCCGGTCGGCTCGGAACCGGGGCAGGCCGCCTTGGTCCACGCCGAAGCCGCAAGCCTGCGGCTGTGCGACGAGCAGGGCCGCGAGCTGTTGTTCGATATCGTCGGGCCGGACGGCGCCGCGGTCCGCGAGGGGCCGATCCCCGCAGCCGGTCGCCTGATCGTGCCGGCCGACTGCCCGCCCGAGAGCGCTCGCCGCTACTACATCTATTACGACAACCCCGCGGCCGGTCGCCTTCCCGACTATTTCGAGGCGCGTCCGGGGCTGGTCAACGGCGACGTGGAATGGGGCGATTGGGGGACGGATCCCGACGCCGCGCCCGCCGGCTGGAGCCACGACCCGCCCGACCCCCAACACCGCGCCCAATGGACCGACGAGTCGCCTCGGTCCGGCCGACGCTGCTTGAAGACGGTCGTGGAGCCGGGCGCGGAACCCACTTGGATCGCCACGCGGCAGCACAATATCCGCATTCTGGGCGGGGCGCGGTACGTCATGACGGCCTGGGTCCGCGCGAAGGACGTGCGGGGCTTCGCGGGTTGGTACATCCACCTGGGCAATCGCGACAACCCCATGTCGGCCTCGCCCATGTTGACCGGCGGCGAAGGGACCTACGATTGGAAGCAGGTCCGCGCCGAGTTCGTCGCACCGGCGGACGCCGATCGAGCCGACCTCGGGACCGTCCTTCGCGGTACCGGCACCGCCTGGTTCGACGACGTGCGACTGGAATGCCTGGACCGGCAACCGTGGCGGGCCGAGGCCGGAGACCCGGAACGCCTGGAACTCCGCGCGGCGAACACGTCGGCGGATTGGCCGACCGACGGACCCGCCGCCGCGTGCGATCGCCGCGTCCTTGCCCGGGCGTGGAACCTCGGCGACCGCGACCTTGCCGGTTGGGTCGGCATTCCGCTGGGCAACTTGCGAGATCGGCTGGGCGGGCGTCTGGACCCCGCTCGCATCGTCATTCTGGACCAAGGGCGGCCCCAACGTCCGCGAATCGTGGAGGGTTGGGCCTTGATCCGCGCGAGCTTGCCTGCCCGGTCCGTCGCCGAGTATGGGATCTATTACACGGCCGCACCGACCGTAAACGCGGGCGGGACCGATCCGGCCGACTACGCCGCGCTGGTCCGTTCGCCGGATAACCTGCTGAAGGACGCGGACTTCGAGACCGATGCTCCGGCGGCCTGGACGCGGACGCCGAACGCGGCGGGGGTGACGCTCGACCGCGACCGCATCGCCGCTCCCGGCTTGGGGCCGCACTCCGCCAAGATGACCGTCGCGCCGGATGCCCCCAAGGGCTGGCGGGGGCGGCAACAGGCGGTGCCCGTCCGGCCGGGCGCGACCTACCTCTTGGCCGCGTGGGGACGGTGCCAAGACCTCCGCGACGGCGACCTCCGGCTGCATCTGCACATCCATCGGGCGGACGGCGGCTTGTCGGCGGATAGTCCCATGCGCGGGACGGGGGAGGGCATCAAGGACACCGCCGATTGGACGCTGCTTTCCGGCATGTTCACCATGCCGGCCGATGCCGCCCGAATGTCGCTGCACCTGACTACCGACGGGCGGGGCACGCTGTGGCACGATGGGGCGTTGGTGTTGGAGGTGCTCCCCGCCGTCCCGACGGCGTGGGAGGCTCGACCCGTCCCGCAAGACGCCCCCCTGGCCGTCCGCCCCGTGAACCCGCTGATCAAGGTCTTTCCCGACGAGCCGGCCGGCGGTGCGTCGCCTGCCGTGCTCGAGGCGGCCGGCAACGAGTATGAACCGCTGCAATTGGCGCTCCGCAGCGGCAGGGCGCGGCGGTTGCGGATTGCGGCCGACCCGCCCCAAGGCCCCGGCGGCGCCGTGCTGCCCGAGCCGGAAATCCACGTCGTCGGCTACGTCCCGGTGGACTATCCCACCAACTACTATCGCGACGAGGAGCCGGAATGGTATCGCAAGATTCCGCACACGTCTCCGGCGTGCGACGGTTTCCCGGGCATGTGGCCCGATCCGCTGTTGCCGCGGGCGGAGTTGGAGCTGCCCGCCGGCGAGACGCACGCGGTTTGGGTGACCTTTTTCGTGCCGTCGGGTACGGCGCCCGGCGAATATTGCGGCACGGTCCGCTTTTTGGAATCCGGTTCGACCTCGAGTGCGGCGGCGGCCGAGATCCCCTACACGCTCCGCGTCCGCGGCTTCAGCCTGCCGCCCACGAGCCGATTCAAGGCGATCTACGACGTCCGTCTCGGGCCGGGATCGGCGGTGTGGGGCGGCAATGTGGATGCCTGGTATCGCCCTCTGGCGTCCCTCATGGCCCGCTACCGCCTTTGCCCGGACGCCGTTCGGCCGATGCCGCGGTTCCGCCTGGAGGACGGTCGCGTGACGGCGGACTTCGCAGCCTTCGATGAGGCCGCCCGCTGGTACTTCGACGAAATGCACTTCCCCCATAGCTACACGCCGTGGGACCTGTATCTGTTCGGCTGGGGGCATCCGCCCAAGGCGGCGTGGGGAGAACCGCCCTATCCCGGCGGCCATCCCTACGAAGACGCGGATCGCGCCCGGCTCCGCCCGGAATTCAAACGGACGTATCAGCAGGCCCTGCGGTTGTTCTGGGAGCACGTCAAGGAAAAGGGCTGGGCCGACCGCTTCGTGCTGTACATCTCCGACGAACCGTTCTTCCGCGAGGAGCCCATCATCCAGCAGATGCAGGCCCTCTGCGAGATGATCCACGAGGTCGATCCCGCCATCCCCATCTATTCCAGCACTTGGCATCACGTGCCCGATTGGGACCGGTCGCTGGATATCTGGGGCATCGGCCATTACGGCGTGGTCTCGGCGGAGGAGATCGCCGGCATCCGCGCCTCCGGCAAACGCGTGTGGTTCACCACCGACGGCCAAATGTGCCTGGATACGCCGTACTGCGCCGTGGAGCGATTGTTGCCCTACTATTGTTTCCGCTACGGCGCGGAGGCCTACGAGTTCTGGGGCGCGGCCTGGACGACCTACGACCCCTACCGCTTCGGTTGGCACGCGTACATCAGCCAGTCGGACAAGCCGGGCAACCGCTATTGGATCCGCTATCCCAACGGAGACGGTTTCCTGATTTATCCCGGCAAACCGATCGGCCTGGAGGAACCGGTACCGACGATCCGCCTGGCGCAAGCCCGCGAGGGCGTGGAGGACTACGAGTATCTGGTGCTGCTCCGCGCGGCGATCGAGCGGGGCAAGGCCTCCGGTCGGGATGTATCCCAGGCCGAGGCGGCGCTCCGCGCGGCGGAGGAGCTTGTGAGCATTCCCAACGCGGGCGGCCGGTACTCCACGAAGATTCTCCCCGATCCGGACGCCGTTCCCCGTGCCCGCCGTGCCGTGGCGGATGCGTTGGAACGCCTGCTGGCCCGCTGACGGCCGCGCGCCGCCGGCGAAGTATTCGTGGAATATTCTTTGAGCCACCAGCGTAAGCTGGTGGTGTTTTAGCGCTGGAGCCGCCGGCGTCAGCCGGTGGTGTTCGTGCGCCACCGACGGGAACCCGCGAGCGTCCGCCCGGACGCACCTGCGAGCAGGGGCCGCCCGCGACCCGGCGGGGTTGGACACGAATCGACCCGGGGAGCACGCAGGGGCCGGCGGCAAGGCTTGAAACCGGGCCGCGCTCCGTAGTAAGATCGGTTCATCGTGGGCGGCACGAAGGCGGCCGGGCAGGCCGCGGCGTGCATGCCCGCGGTTTTGCGGCGGGTTCTTCCGTCGCTTTTTTTCGCCCTGGAAAGTGTACAAACGTATATCTTCGGCGGACCGCTCGGCGGCCAGCCGATGCCCAAAGGGTCGTGCCATCATGCTGGACATGCATCGCGTCCGTGCCGTGGAACGGTTGCTTCGCGCGGGCAAGCTGAGCCAACGCGCGATCGCCGCCAAGCTGGGAGTCAGTCGGGGGAGCGTGGCCAAGATCGCCGCGCGGATGCGGGAGCGCCCTCAAGGCGAATCCCAGTCCGCGGAGGCGTGCGGCGAGTCGCCGCCGGTGGCCCGGTGCCCGAATTGCGGCGCCCTGGTGGAAATGCCGTGTCGCGCCTGCATGGTGCTGCGGCTGCGGGCGGAAGGGCGTTTGCCGCCCACCTCCGGCGAATCGGCCGGTCCCCTCCGCCTCGAGTTGCGAAGCCCCCACTACGAGCGCTACGTGGCGGTGCGAGCGGCGGCCATGGAACGGGGCGAAGCGACCGGCGAGCCTCCGCCCGACGATGCGGAACCCGACGGCGACCGCGGTGAGGACTGGGAACCGCCCTGGGACGCGGAGCCGGATTTCCGGCGGCCCTGCGAGGACCACGACGCATGGTGCGACGAGACCCGGCTTTGGGCGGCGTGATCGGATCCGGCGGCATGGGGCCTGTGCGAAGGGGGGCGACGACGATGGAGCAACACCAAACCGTGCTGCGGTATGCCGCGCTGAGCGAGGCGCGGAGCATGATCGCCGACGCCGACGTGCTGTTGTTCCGGCGGCGGGATGTGATCTCGGCCGTGGGGCGCGGAATACACAATCACGCCGCGTTGGCCGCGTGGTGGGACGACGAGCTGTTCTGTTTGGAAGTGCGGGGCGGATACGGGGGTCGCGCCGTGACGCTGGAAAGCCAAACGGCTCGCTATCCCGGCCGCATCGACGTGTACGCCGCCGATCCCGACGGTCTGCGGCCGGACTTCGATCGCCGCGGGGCGGTTCGCCGCATGCGCCGCTGGATGGGCCGGCCCTACGGGTACGGCGCCCTGCTGGCCCTGGCATGGCGACGCCTGCCGCTGCTGCGGTTGATCCTGCCCCCGGTTACGAACGACCGAGACGCGGAGGCGTCGGCCCCGTTTTGCAGTCAGGCTTGTGCCGAGGCCCTGCGGACGGGCGGCGGCGTGGACCCGGTCCCCAATCTGGCCGACCGCATGACGGAGCCGGCCGATTTGGCCCGCAGCGCCTTCCTCCGCTATCGCTGTACCTTGCTGCCGGACGCCGGCGGTGCACCGTCCCCGCGTCCGCGAAATTGGGGCGAGCGGATCGTGCCCGCCGCCGTGATCTTCCTCTCGCTCGTGATCGCGAGCGTGGTTGCTGCGCCGCCGGGGGCTCGGGCGCAGGATTGTTCCGCCGGGCGGTGCGGCATCCCCATCGACGCGGCGCCGGAAGCAGCCGGACCGATCACGCCCGAACCGGCTTGGAATGCCGGAATCGGCTCGTCGCGGAAGACGCCTTGGGCCGGCGTGGCACGCATCGCCAATGAGCTGCGGAGCGGAAGCACGGCCTACGGGACGGGTACCTTGATCGCCAAAGACGACCGCCGGGGCTGGATTCTGACCTGTGCCCATCTGTTTCGGGACGGCGTCGGCCGCGTGACGGTGAGCTTGGCCGAAGGCACGTATGCCGCGCGGGTCTTGGATTGGGATCGCGCGGGCGACTTGGCGGTGCTGGAAATCGCAGCGCCCTCGGCCGATCCGCTGCCGATCCGCGAGGACGTGCCGGCGGCGGGCGAGGCCGTGACGTTCTGCGGCTACGGTTCGACGGGCCGGCTCCGGGTGACGTCGGGTCGCGTGCTGGGCTACGTGGGGACGGCCGGGCTGGCCGGCCGGCAGACGTTGCAAATCAGCGGGGGGGCCGAGAACGGCGACTCCGGCGGCCCGATCCTCGATGCCCAGGGCCGCGTGGCGGGCGTGCTCTGGGGCACCGACGGCACCCGAACCGTGGGCAGCTACTGCGGCCGCATTCGCGAATTCCTGTCGCGGTTGGGAGGCCTCTTGCAACCCGGTCCCCAGGTCTCACCCTTGCCGGAACCTTGGCCCGATCCGTCGCCGCCCCGAAACCCGGGCGAGGGTCCGCATCCTTTGCCGGGCGACGTCGCCGGCGGGGCCGATCCGGCGCCGCAGGGCGGGGGTGAAGCGGCCGGTTTGCGGCAGCGATTGCAGGCCTTGGCCGAACGCTTGGGCGAAAGCGAAACCGAGCATCGCGCGGAGACCCGGGCCTTGAGCGAGCGCCTGAAGGGCGTGGAGGCGGCGGCCGCCGCCGTGGGGCAGTTGCGGCAACGGATCGAAGCGGCCGAGGCGATCGTGGGTAAAGATAACCTCCGCGGCGTGGTCCGCGAAGTCGCCGCCGAATGGATCGCCGAGCGCGGACCGGACGCCGTGCAGACCTGGCTGCCGCGGCTGGTGACGGCCTTGGGGTGGAGCGGGCCGCCTTCTCTGGCCGTGATGCTGGCCGCCCGCGCCGCCGTCCGCCTCATCGCACGCCGCGTCCGCAAAAAGGCCCGCCGAAAAGAGGCTGAATCCGTCGCCGGTTCATCCTCCGCGACTTGAGTGGTACAAGCATCCTGGGACTTCGGTTGGGAGCATCCGGCATGACCGGTACCGAATGGGGCGTGATTTTGGGGCTGTTTTCGACCTGGTTGATGCTGCTCTTGCCCTGGTTGATGACGGTCCATGCCCGATTGGCCGTGGTCATCGCCACGCTGCAAGACCTGCGGCGCAAGATGGAATCGCTGGAGGCGCGATGGGAGGGGCATAGCGGACGCACGGCCGGCGCGGTGCAAGATGGCGCCGTTTGCCGGGCCGTCGCCTGCCCCCTCGCCGAGCCGCCGTTGACGACCGTGGAAGACGCTGCTTGAGCCGCCGACCGTCGGCATCCGGCGTCAGCGAAAACTCCCTGAGAGAAGAGCCATGCGCATCCGGGACCGGATCAAGGAGTTGCGGCGCGTTCGGGCGGGAGACCTCCGGCCCAATCCCCGCAACTGGCGGACGCACCCCAAGCGGCAACAAGAGGCCCTCCGCGGCGTGCTCGCGGAGATCGGCTACGCCGATGCCCTGCTCGCCCGCGAGTTGGAGGACGGCTCGCTGGAGTTGATCGACGGCCATCTGCGGGCGGAGACGACGCCGGAGGTCTTGGTGCCGGTCTTGGTGCTGGACGTTTCGGCGGAAGAGGCGGCCAAGCTGTTGGCCGTGCTCGACCCGTTGGCGAACCTGGCCGGCAAGAACGAAGACGCGCTTCACGATCTGCTGGCGGAGGTGGAGACGGCCCATCCCGGCTTGCAATCGCTGCTGGATGAACTGGCCGAGGCAGACCCCGCGACGAGCGACGACGGAGAGGCGGAGGGCGGGTCGGGCGGAGGGTGCGAGCCGCCCCTGCCGGACGTCTTTCAGATCGTGGTCCAGTGCCGGGACGAGGATCAGCAGCGGGAATTGTTCGAACGGCTGACGGCGGAAGGGTGGTCCTGCCGTTTGGTCAACCTGTGAACCGCGGAACGGGGTGGCGGATGCGCTTCGAGATCACGCTGGAATCGCCGGTCCGGCCGAGTTTTCGCGTGCAGCAGGCGGCCGGCATGTTCGACGTGCCGTTGGGGCAAAAACTCCGGGAACGGTTCGTCGTGGACGTCCCGCCGCAAAGCGAGGATTGGCGGATCGGCTTGATCGTGGGGCCGTCGGGGAGCGGCAAATCGACGCTGGCCGGGCACCTGTTCGGCGCCCGCTCAGCATCGGGTGCGGATTGGCCGTGCGACCGCGCGGTGATCGAGGTCTTCGACGGCATGACGCTGAAAGAGGCGGCGGGATTGTTGACGGCGGTGGGATTCGCCTCGCCGCCCGCCTGGCTCCGCCCCTACCACCTGCTGAGCAACGGCGAACGGGCGCGATGCGATTTGGCGCGGCGCTTCGCCGAGGCGCTGTATCCGCGGGCCGAGCAGCGGGGGACGGCGGAGGGAACGGCGGACCAAGCCGCTTCTGCTGCGACGACGGAGTTACCGGGGCCGGGCGACGCGACGCCGGAGAACGAGCCGTGGCACGCCCTGTTGCCGCCCCAGGCCGACCGCCGCTTGCCGCTGGTGGTGTGCGATGAATTCACAAGCGTGGTGGATCGTCAGGCGGCCCGGGCGATTGCGGCGGGAACCGCCCGGCGGATTCGCGAAGGGCGTCTCCCGTGCCGCTTCGCGGCCGTCACCTGCCATTACGACGTGATGGATTGGCTGGCCCCGGACTGGGTCATCGACATGGCGGTGAAGCGTTTTACCAGGAGGTGCCTTCCACGGCCGGCGATCCGCTTGGAGATCGTTCCTTGCCGGCGTGAGGCTTGGCGAGCCTATCGACGTCATCACTATTTGAGCGGCTCGCTGCCGGTTGCCGCGCGATGCTACTTGGCCGTCTGGGAGGGCGAGGCGGCGGGATTCTGCGCCGCGGCCCCCATGCCGGGACGCCCCGGCGTGCGTCGCATCAGCCGATTGGTGGTTTTACCGGAGTATCAGGGCATGGGCATCGGGGGAGCATTCTTGGATGCCGTGGCGGCCTGGACGGCCCGCGGCGGGAACCGCGTGACCATCACGGCCGCTCATCCCGCCGTCATCGGCCATTGCCGCCGCTCGCAGCGGTGGACGACCACCGCGGTGCGCAAACTCGGCTCGCGCCCCGGCGGCCTGCCGGGTTACACGGGGTCGTGGGGCCGGGCCGTCGTGTCCTTCCGATACCTGCCCTGAAGAGTTCACCAACGTGGCGAGCGGCCGCGCGGCGCGGGCGCAAGCGTGGGCAAGGACGCGTTTCCACATCCCGTTTCACCATCCGGGGAGCAGAGCGGCAAGCATGGCTGGCACGGCCAAGGGATTGGATGACTACCGTAAACGCGAAGTCCTGGCGATCCTCAGCGTGGGATGCAGCCGGCGCACCGCGGCACGCTACGTCGGCTGCTCGCCTTCCACGATCCAAAGGACCGCGCAGCGCGACGCCGCCTTCGCCGACGAGTTGCGCAAGGCCGAACTGAAGGCCCAAATCCTGTTCATGAAAAACATCGCCGCAGCGGCGCGGAAAGAGCCTTATTGGCGTGCGGCGGCTTGGGCCTTGGAACGCCTCAATCCCGAGGAGTTCGCCCCTCGCAAGGCCGACCTTTTGACCGCCGATCAAGTCCGCGAACTGCTGGCCGAGTTCGCCGCCCTGATCGTGGAAGAGGTCCCCGCCGCCAAGTATCGAAAAAACATCTTGCGGCGGTTGCGCACGCTGGGCCGGAACTGGAATGCCGAGCCCGATCCCGGGACGCACGACGGCGACGACGAGACGGACGATCGGCACGAACGGGAGCCTCCAGACGTGCCGGACGAGGAGGCGGAGTGACGGCGGCACGGCGGGGAACGAGGCCGACGGCGGTTGGTGTTCTCGCGGAATCTTCGTGGGAGGCGGGCGCGGTGGACTGCGACGGACTTTGGGCGGATACGCTGTATCGCGAAATCGCGCTGCGGCACGGCCGGGCCAGACGCCTGCAAGCGGCCGCGGGCGAGCGGGCGGACCTGCTTGCTTGGTGCCGCCGCTATCTGCCCGAACACTTCCCGCTGCCCCCGTCGCGCATGCACGCGGTGGTGGCGGGAGAGCTGGTCGCCATGTCGCGGCGGCGGGGCGGCAAATTGAACGTCCTGGCCCCCCGCGGCTCGGCCAAATCCACGCTGGCCTCGCTCGGATATGCCCTGTGGGCCGTGCTGGAAAGCGGCGAACGCTACGTTTGGCTGGTCTCCGACGGGCGGCGCCAAGCGCGGGCGCACCTCGAGAACATCGCCGCCGAATTGCAGGAGAATCGCGCCCTGCGGCGGGACTATCCCCGCGTCCGCCGCTTGCGGCGCTGCCGAGCGGACCGTGTGGCGCTGGAGGACGGCGCGACTTGGGAGGCCTTCGGGACGGGCCAGGCCATGCGCGGGAAGCGGCGGCGGATGGACCGCCCCACCCTGATCGTGGCCGACGACCTGCAAAGCGAACGGCACATGCTCTCCCCGCGGCTGCGGGAAAGGACCCGGCTGTGGTTTCACGGCACGTTGCTCGCGGCGGGGAGCCCCCAAACCAACGTCGTGCATTTGGCCACGGCCTTGCACGGCGAGGCCTTGGGCATGGAGTTGACGCGGACGCCGGGGTGGCGGTCGTGGGTCTTTCGGGCCCTGGAGCGCCCGCCCCAGGCAGGCGAGCTGTGGGCCGAGTGGGAACGCATCTACCGTCGGCCGAACCGGCATGACGCGGCCCGCGCGGCACGCCGCTTCTTCCTCGAACATCGCGCGGACATGGAGGCCGGAGCCGAAGTCTTGTGGCCGCAGCGCGAGGACCTTTATAGCTTGATGTGCCTGCGGGCGGAGATCGGAGCCGCCGCCTTTGCCCGAGAAAAGCAGAACTCCCCCGTCTCGCCCGAGTATTGCGAGTGGCCCGACGAATACTTCGCCGATCATGTCTGGTTCGATGTCTTTCCCCCCGAGACGCTGTGGCGGGTGGCGGTCCTGGATCCCAGCAAGGGGAGCGAAGGGCGGCAGGGCGATTATTCGGCCTTGGTCCTGGCGGCGGAGACGCCCTCCGGCGAGATCTACGTCGAAGCCGACCTCGCGCGGCGGAGCGTCGCCCGGATGGTCGAGGATGCCGCCGACTGGTGCCTGAAACACGGCGTGCAGGCCTTCGGCGTGGAGTGCAATCAGTTTCAGGAGTTGTTGGCGGAGCCGCTCTTGCAGGCGTTTCGCGCGCGGGGATTGGCGAGTTGCAGCCCGTGGTTGATCCGCAATCACATCCCCAAGCTGATCCGCATTCGCCGTTTGGGGCCGCTGTTGGCCCGCCGACGCTTGCGGTTTCGCCGCGATTCGCCCGGCACGCGGCTGCTGGTGGAGCAACTGCGGATGTTCCCCTTGGCCGAGCACGACGACGGCCCGGACGCCTTGGAGATGGCGCTCCGCCTGGCCGAGGAGTGGACGCGACCGCGGCCCGGCGAACGGATCGTCGGGCGGATCGCGTGGTAACTCTCCGCTGCGTGCGCCCCGTCGTACGCGGGGCGGGCGGTCCGATCCGGCAAACTTTCCACATCGCACACACGAGAGGCACGAGAGGGACGCGGCATGGCGAGCGGACGTGGGTTGATTCCGTGGTTGCGGGAATGGCTGGGCGGCGCCTCGCCCTGGATGGACCCCGATCTCGACGACCCCTGGAGCGACGATGCTCCGGCGGAGATGCGTTGGCCGGGCGATTGCAGCGCGCCCTTTCGCAACGAGGCCGAGCTGGCCGAGATCCGCCGCCGGTGCCGGGCCTTGGCGGTGGAAAACGAATTCGCGGTGAACGGCCACGAAAACCGCATCAGCTACGTGGTGGGGACGGGCCATCGCTATCGCGCGGCGCCCCGCGTCTCGGGCGGGGACCGCGAGGCGACGGATGGGGCGAGCGCGGCGGACGCCGCCCAGGAAGTGCTCGACGAATTCCTCCACGAAAACCGTTGGCATCGGCGGCAGCAGGAAATCCTGCGCCGCTACGACCGGGACGGCGAGGTGTTCTTGCGGTTCTTCGCCGACGCGGAGGGGCGGCTTCAGGTCCGCTTCGTCGAACCGGAGGAGGTGGCCTGCCCCGCCGTCCGCCGCCACGACCCCGCCGCGAGCTTCGGCGTGCAAACCGATCCCCACGACGTGGAACGCGTGCTGGGTTATTGGATCGGCGGGCGATGGGTCGAGGCCGATGCCGTCCAGCATCGCAAGGCCAACGTGGATTTGAACATCAAGCGCGGCCTGCCGCTGTTCTATCCCGTTCGCAAGAACCTCCGCCGGGCGGAAAAACTGCTGCGCAATATGAGCGTGGTGGCCGGCGTGCAATCGGCGGTGGCCTTGATCCGCAAGCATGCGCGGGCGAGCAAGCCGGCCGTGGAACGCTTCGCCGCGGAAGCCGCCGACGATTCCCCGCAATCCCCCGGCGGCATTCCCCGCTTGCTGTTCGCCCCCGGCACGGTGTTGGACGCGGCGGCCGGCACGGAATACGAATTTCCCGCCTCCGCCATCGACGCCGGGCGCTACGTGACCCTGCTTCAGGCCGAATTGCGGGCCATCGCCAGCCGTTTGGTCATGCCCGAGTTCATGCTCACCAGCGACGCCTCCAACGCCAATTATGCCTCCACCTTGGTGGCCGAGGGACCCGCCGTGCGCATGTTCCAACGCTTGCAGCAGGAAATGATCGAGGACGACTTACGGGTGATGAGGCGGGTGCTGCGGGCGGCCGCGCAGGCCGGGCGTTTGCCGGAGGACGTGCTGAGCCGGGTGGCCGTCGAAGCGGTGCCGCCGCCGCTGGCCGTGCGGGATCGGCTCAAGGAGGCCCAGGCCGACGCCGTGCTGTTCCGCTGCGGCGCGATGTCGCGCGAGACGTTGGCCCTGCGGCACGGCTTGGACCCCCGCCGCGAGAGCGGCGCCGGGCGCGAGGGGCAGGCTCAGCCCGACCCGCAGCCGTGAGCCGACCGGGTTGCTGCCGGAAGAACGAAATCGGAGTCGCCGCGTGATCCGGCGGTGTTGGTGCACGAAACAAGGAAAGGAGAAGGGCAGCAAGGAGAGCCGCCGGCGTGAGCCGACCGGGTTGCGGCCGGAAGAACGAAATCGGAGCCGCCGCGTGAGCCGGCGGTGAAGGCCGCGAAGACGTTTTCCATATTCGGTGTTGTCCCTCGCTTCCAGATCGGGCGGACGCCCCAGGCTCGTGGGACGCCCGAGGCGCGGGCAACGCCACATCCCCATTGGAAAGGAGGTATCCATGCCGAGCGAATCGCTGCAAGAGTTCACGGCCTGGCCGGATGCGCCGCCGCGGGTGGACGCCGACGCCGGCATCATCCACGGCGTCAAAGTGCTGGGGTTTTACTCCAAGAACGGGCGCGAGTATCCGGCCGAAACGCTCCGCCGGGCCGTGCCGCTGTATGAGAACGCCCGGGTCAACATCAACCATCCGTCCCGACCGGGCGAACCGCGAGACTATCGCGACCGGCTGGGCGAGATCTGCCGCGTGCGGTTCCAGGAAGGCGCGGGCCTGTTCGCCGATTTGCGGTTCAACCCCAAGCACGAGTTGGCGCAGCGGCTGGTCTGGGACGCCGAGCACGCGCCGCGAAACCTGGGCCTTTCGCACAACGTGCTGGCCAAGGTGCGGCGGGAAGGCGGACGGACCGTGGTGGAGGAGATCGAGCAGGTGATGAGCGTGGACGTGGTGGCCGACCCCGCCGGGACGCAAGGCCTGTTCGAGTCGCAATCGCCGGTCGGCGCGGCAGGGTTGGAAAACGGGCGCGTCGGGGCCGGGCAGGGGGAGTCGTCGCCGGACGTCGGCTGCCCGGTTCCCGTGCCTTCCGCCCCGTCTCCCGCCGCGGTGCTTCAGGAAGCCCTGGCGGAGGCGCGGCGCGAATTGGCGCGGCTTCAGCGGGCGTGCATGTTGGCGGAGGCGGCTGCCGAGTACGGCCTGCTGCCGCCGCACGCCCCGCAACGGGCGATCGGGCTGCGGCTGGGGCGGCATCTGTGGGACCTCCTGCTTACCGCCGAGGATGGCCGCCTGGCGCGCGAGATCCTCCGCGAAGCCGCGTCGTTGGCCCGCGCCGGCGCCGGTTCGGCACGCCTTCCGCCGTCGATGCAGGCGGAGCCGGCGATCGAGCCTCCCTCCGCCCGCGACCCCCTGCGTCGGGCGCCCGGCGATCCCACGGCCGAGTTCGTCCGCGCCGTCTTGCGGCCTTGAACCCGCCGAGTTCTCGAATCGGAAAAGCCGAGACCGGCGTTCCGGCAAATATGATGTACAAATGTTCTCTCTGGCGACGTGAACCTCTGGGGAAAGGAGCGCAGCACGATGGCGGATCGCATGCGATGGCGGTTCGGAGACACGCGATCGGTAGTGGCGGCCGTGAATCCCAACGAATTGATCGAAATCGGCGACCTGGTGTATCTGGAAAACGGCGTCGCCCGCTCGGCCTCCACGCAAGCCGACCAGGGCAACGAGGCGGCCAATCAGCAGCTCTTCGCGGGGCGGTTTTTGGGCGTGGCCATGCAGCGCAGCCCCGTCGGCGACGATCGACCGATCCGCGTGGCGGCGACCGGCGTCTTCGAATTCGTCTGCCCCGGCGAGAGCTTCGAGTTGGGCGACTGGGTGGGCGCGGACGAGGCCGACGACGGGACCCGGCTGGAGAATCAACGCGTGACCAAGGTAGCCCAGGCGGCCTTGGCGGTCGGCCGCGTCGCCAAACGCGCCCCGCAACCCGGCGGCACGATATGGATCGAAATCTGCTCCACCGTCATGACCGGCGGCGTGAAAGGAACCACGGCGACCGCGTGAACGCCTTCGACCCGGTTCGCGGCGCGGCGCATGCCGGCGCGGAGCGCCGAGTCTTCCAAGTCATTTTCAAGCCGGCGACAGGAAAGGAAAGCGCGATGCCTACGATTTGTTGTCGGGAGTTGCGGCGGCAATTGGAGTTGGACGGTACTCAGGCGGTGGTCGGCCATGTGAGCGAGGCCCTCCGCCGCGGCGATCTGCGGCCCGAGGACTTCAGCCTCCGCGACCTGGCCGAGGCCCTTCTCCCCGACGGGCGGCACTGGGTGCAAAGCCTCGATCCCCGCCGCGGCGATGCGGTGCCGATCTTCGAGGCGGAAGGGGTGGACGCCACGGCCTTCCTCCAGATCACCGGCCAGGTCCTCCAATCCAAGATCCTGGAGGGTTACCGCCACGAGGCCTTCGTCGCCTCGCGGTTGATCAGCGTGATTCCCACGCGGTTGGACGGAGAGCGGATCCCCGGGGCATCGCGGCTGCCGGACGCCGCGGCCGAAGTCCACCCCGGCATGCCCTATCCCCACGTCGGCTTCGGGGAGGATTACATCGAAACGCCGCGGACCACCAAGCGCGGTTTGATCGTTCCCGTCACCCGGGAAGCGATCTTCTTCGACCGCACGCACGTGGTTCTCAGCCGGGCCGCCGAAGTCGGCGAAATCCTCGGTCTCAATCGCGAAAAGCGGATTCTGGACACGATTCTGGGGGCCGTCGCCGGCTACAAGCACAACGGCACGACCTACGACACGTATTATGCGGCGGGCGGGGGCGGACCCTGGGTCAACCTGCTGGCCGACAATCCCCTGACCGACTGGACGAGCGTGGACCGCGCCGAACAGCTCTTTGCCGCCATGACCGACCCCGGTTCCGGCGAACCGATCTTGATGCGGCCGAACACGGTGCTGGTGCCCTCCGCTTTGCGGCATACCGCGAGGCGGATCTTCGCCGCCCAGCAGATCACGTTCGAGAGCGGCGGGGGAAGGGCCACCGCGTCGCCCAATCCCTTGGCCGACTACCGCGTCCACGAGAGCCGGCTGCTGGCATCGCGGATCACGGCGGCGGGCACGCCCGACGAGCAGGCCAAAACCTGGTGGTTCCTGGGCGACTTCGCCCGCGCCTTCGCCTACATGGAGAACTGGCCGATCACGGTCACGCAGTCGTCGGCCGGCAGCGAAGCCGATTTCAACCAGGACATCGTGGTCCGCTTCAAGGCGAGCGAACGGGGCACGCCCGCCGTGCTGGAGCCGCGGGCGGTGGTCCGCTGCTCGGCGAGCTGATCGTCTCGGGGCATGGGAAGGCGCGGCGCGGGCAAGGTCTCTGCCAAGCCCGCGCGACGACGGGAGCGACTCATGGCACGCACGTTCAACGGCAGTTCGCAACGGTTGTGGCGGGGATCGGCCGTGGTCGGGCAGACCCCCCTGACCCTCGCCGTGTGGGTCCGTCCCGATCGCAGCTCGGCCTACGAGGACGTGCTGGGACTGTGCAATACGAGCCAGAACCACTCCGGGTATTTCCTGCAATTGCGGGGTCCGGACGGCGTTCGCGCGGCGGCCGTCACCGCTCAGCAGGGCACGTTCGCCATCGCCCGCAGCAGCGCCTCCTACGCCGTCGATCATTGGCAGCACGTGGCGGGAGTGTTCTCCGCCGCGGATCGCCGGAAGGTGTATTTGAACGGTCAGCCGGGCGCCGAGGATACCGCCGCCAAGGCCCCCGGCGGACTCAATCGGACGACCCTGGCGGCGTGGGAGTCGTCGGGCGGGGTGACGGCCTATTTTGCGGGCGGGACGGCCGAGGCCGCGATTTGGGACGCCGCCCTCACCGACGCGGAAATCCTCGCCTTGGCCCAGGGCGATTCGCCGCTCTTGGTTCGGCCGGAAAGCCTCCGCGGGTATTGGCCGCTGGGCGGAGAGTTCGGCGAGAACGACGCCGATCATTCGGGGGCGGGGAACGATTTGACGGCGGACGGCGGACCGGGTTGGATGACGCATCCGCCCATCCGCTATCCCCAACCGGAACCGCCGCCGCCCCCGCCGCCCTCCGGCGAGCCGGTGCCGCGGTTTCCCGTCGCGGCGGGCCGGGCATGGTGCCCCGGTACCGCGGCCGGTCGCACGGCCCGCCACGTCCTCGCCGCCCGCATCCGGGTACCGGGCGGCCGGGCGGGCTTGGCTCGGACCGTCTGAAGATTCCGCATCCCATCCACCAAAAACGGAAAGGAACGATCGGCCATGGGTGATGCCGTCGAGATTCCCGGCGTCGTCTTCGCCAACGCCTCGGCGACGCTGCTGGCGCGGATGGTGGGCCACGACGGCCTGCCGCTCACGCCCGCCGCCGTCACCGCCGTCCGCTACGGCGTGTACGTCCTCGGCTCGAGCGATCCCTACTTGCGGACGCCCGTGGCGGGACATCAGGATGCGGCCCTGGCCCCCGCCGCCGTCCTCTTCGCCGCGCTGCAAAACGACGCCCTGTGGGACGTGGACGAGCTGGGCTACAACTTCCGCCACGCCCTGGACGTCTCGCAGCAACCGGCCTTTCCCACCCCCGGTCGGCATTACCTGGTGGAATACCGCTTGACGCCCGTCGCGGGGCAGGAGATCACGGCACGATTCCGCCTTTGGGCGGTCTAGGACGACAACACTTAGGGTAAAGACCCCGGACCATCGGCTTTCACGCACCTTCGGACCCGAGGAGGAAATCGTCATGAGCGCAGAGATTCCCGACGCGTCGTCGCTGCGAGTCATCCGAGCCCAGTGCTTGTCGCTGATCGCCGAATTGACGCTGCAACCCAAGCCCAGCTACCAACTGGAAGGTCAGTCCGTTTCGTGGAGCGAGTACTTGGCCCGTCTGAAGGACGTGGTGGAGTGGTGCGACGTGAAGCTGGCGGAGGCCGAGCCGTTCGAGGTGCGATCGCGTGCGGTGACCTAGGCGGTCGCCCGGCCTTCTCCCGACGTCCCATCCCCGACGATGACGGAAAAGCCTAGGAGCGCGCGATGAGCGGACCCCTGTTTTCACCCCAAGACGATCCGGCCCGCATTGCGGACGGCGGCGAGCCCGTGACCTGGCTGCGCGCGGGGCGCGAACCGGGTCGGACGATCGGCTGGGCCTTCCGCCGCGCCGTCCCGCCCGTCCGCGACGACCGCGGCGACGCCTTGGTCCGCGTGGATTGCGTCTGGACCTTCTTGGCGTCGGAGGTGCCGGCGGGGGTGCGATCCGGAGACGTGATCCGCGACGCCGACGGCCGCCGCTGGGTCGTGCTGGCCGTCTCCACCGCTCCCGCCGGGAGGTTGGCCGCCTGGTGCCGCGACACGTCGGCCGCCTTCGAGCCGGGCGTGACCATCGACATCCAGATCGCCGAGTTCCGCAAGGGGACGCACGGCGAGCCGCTGCCCGTTTGGCGGCTGTTCGCGGCGGGCGTGCCGTGCCGGTGGAGCGAGCCGCCCGGCGATGCCGACGCCCCGCCGTCCGGCACATCGCGGTTGTGGGCCGACGTGCGGTTGCCCGGCGGAACCTACCGCTTTCGCGACCGCCTCGGCCGGATGTTCGCCGTCAGCAGGATCATCCGGCAGGGCGGCTTGACCGAACCCGCCGAAATCGAGGCCGTCCCCTGGGCGTGAGCCCGAGGTGACCACGGCGCAACCCGGGGTTCACCACCGGCTGACACCGCCGGCTTGCGCCGGCGGCTCCCATGCGATGACGCGTACGCGGACACCACCACCAGCTTACGCTGGTGGCTCGGGTGTGCGTGGTTTCGGTTACGTGAGCCTCGGGCGTAAGCCCGAGGTGACTGCGGCGCAACCCGGGGTTCACCACCGGCTGACACCGCCGGCTTGCGCCGGCGGCTCCCATGCGATGACGCGTACCCGGACACCACCACCAGCTTACGCTGGTGGCTCGGGTGTGCGTGGTTTCGGTTACATGAGCCTCGGGCGTGAGCCCGAGGTGACTACGGCGCAACCCGGGGTTCACCACCGGCTGACACCGCCGGCTTGCGCCGGCGGCTCCGACGAGACGACGCGCACGCCGACACCACCACCAGCTTACGCTGGTGGCTCGAGTGTGTGTGGTTTCGGTTACATGAGCCTCGGGCGTGAGCCCGAGGTGACCGCGGCGCAACCCGGCGTTCACCACCAACTGACACCACCGGCTCGCGCCGGCGGCTCCGACGAGACGACGCGCACGCGGACACCACCACCAGCTTACGCTGGTGGCTCGAGTGTGTGTGGTTTCGGTTACATGAGCCTCGGGCGTGAGCCCGAGGTGACCACGGCGCAACCCGAGGTTCACCACCAACTGACACCACCGGCTCCCATGCGATGACGCGTACAGCGACACCACCACCAGCTTACGCTGGTGGCTCCAAGGATAACACACCGCCGGCTCACGCCGGCGGATTCGAGCATCGTTTCCTCCAACCTGCGAACCCGTGCCATGTCTTTCGAACGAAGCCTGCAAGACCGTTGGGCGGCGGACGCCGAGCTGGCCGCCCTGATCGCTCCGGATCGCGTGCTCACGGCGCGAGCGGGCGAGATCGCGCCGCCCCGAGCCATCGTCGTCGTGCTTTCCGCGCGGCCGCTGCGGCTCACCTCCGGCGGCGTGCGCTGGGAGGAGCGGATGCTCCGCATCACCGTGGATGCCGAGGACTACGAGCGTGTGGCGGCGGTCGGCGATCGCTTGACCGCCGTCTTCCATCGAGCGACGTGGGAGGCGGAGCCGGCCTTGGCCGTCGTGCGATTCGTCGGCCTCCGCCGCGGCCCGATCGTCGCTCGATCCGCCTCCCTATGGCGCCAGAGCAGTGACTGGTCGGCCCTGCTACGGATCGCGGAATAACAGCGGCAGCAGCCGCGCCCGCGCCGGGCACGCTTCCTGCACACGATTCTTTTTGCCCGCTTTTTTCCCGTTGCCGTCAAGGAAAGAGCCTATGTCTCGATCGCTGCGTGCTTTGGTGTCGGCCCAATTGGGATGGAATTGGCGGGACGAGCAGGACTTCGCTCTCTTGGCCGATGACAACCGGTTGGAGTATCGATTCGCGCTGGCCGGCGGAACGGCGGCGGGGCAGGCGGACGCCGTATGGTACGTGCCCGGCGACGCCTTGGCCGAGGATGCCGCGCGGCGCTGGACCCTGACCGCCCTGCCGCGGAGCCTCTTCGGCGGCCAAATCACGCAAGCGTTCGCGGTGATCAAGGCCCTGCTGCTCCGGCAGCGCGCGGAAAGCGGCGGCGTCTTGGTGCTGGGCGGCGATACGGAAACGCCGTGGTGGGGGCCGTTCGGGGCGGCCCAGCAGACCCTCCGCCTACCGCCCGGCGCCGCCCTCCTGCTCAGCCATCCCGGTTCCGGGTGGGCCGTGAACGCCCAGGCCTGCAATCTCCGTTTGAAGGCCGAAGGCGGGGCGGTCCACTACGACCTGGCCCTGATCGGCGTCGCCGGCTGACGCCGGGGACCGCCGGGGCGTTTGCCCCAGAGTTCGATGCGACGTCAAACCGATGGTTTCGATGCCTGGGAAGGGGGTGCATCGTGGGCATCTTTTTTCAGGAATTGGCGGGATCGCCGCGGGAGCGGCACGGACCGGACGGCTTTCGCGCCGTGCGGCGATTCCTCATCGCTTGGGAGGATCGTGAGGCCTTCGCGGCCCAAGTCTTGGGCCGGGGCGGCGAGTACGCTCCGCGACCCTGGAGCCGATACCCCGGCAAGACCGATGCCGACGCCGTGGCGGTCACGTTCGAGCCGGCCGATCCGGCGAGTTTGCGAACGCTTTTGGCCGGGCAAGGCGACGACCCCTCCACGCTGCTGGCGGACTATTCGGGCACGCCGGCGGTGGCGCGGGTGGAGTATCGCAGCGTCTCGCCGCAAGACCGCGTCGATGGGCCCCAACCGCCCCGCGGCACGCACTTGAGCTATCGCATGGAGCCGCTGTGGGAGGTGTTTCCGCTGGGGGCGTCGGGCTGGCATTGGGCGGACCTGCCCCAGCAAAACCTGCCCGGCGATGCGACCCTGGAGCTGCTCCTGCCGCACACGGATCACATTCTGACGTGGCGGCAAGTCGTCGCTCCGCCGTGGCACGCCATGCGGGAATTGCAGGGCACGGTGAATGCCGATCCGTTCCTGGGATGCGAGGCGGGGACGCTATTGTTCCTGGGCGCAGCGGCCGACAAGCTCTTCCGCGGCACCTCCGGCGATGTCGCTCCCTTCTGCTGGGAGGTGAGATATCGCTTCCGCGAGCGGGCGATCAAACATGGGGGACGGGTATTCGGGTGGAATCATCGTTATCGCGCGGACCCGCCCGGTTTCGCCGTGCCGGAGGATGAGGACGGCCCGCTCTTCGAGTCGGCCGACTTCGCCCCGCTGTTTCGGGAGGAGTGATCGCGCGAAGCTCAGACGCCGTGCAAGCCTCGGGCGTGAACCGGCGGCTCGGGCTTGCGTCGTTTCCATTACGCGCAATTACATGAGCCTCGGGCGTAAGCCCGAGGTGACTGCGGCGCAATCCCGGGGTTCACCACCAACTAACACCACCAGCTTACGCTGGTGGCTCGGATGTGCGTGGGTTCGGTTACGTGAGCCTCGGGCGTGAGCCCGAGGTGACTACGGCGCAACCCCGGGGTTCACCACCAACTAACACCACCAGCTTACGCTGGTGGCTCCAAGGATAACACACCGCCGGCTTACGCCGGCGGCTCCCATGCGATGACGCGTGCACGGTTCCCACCACCAGCTTACGCTGGTGGCTCGGGTGTGCGTGGTTTCGGTTACGGGAGCCTCGGGCGTGAGCCCGAGGTGACTACGGCGCAATCCCAGCGTTCACCACCGGTTGACACCACCGGCTTACGCCGGTGGCTCCCATGTGATGACGCGTGCACGGTTCCCACCACCAGCTTACGCTGGTGGCTCGGGTGTGCGTGGTTTCGGTTACGGGAGCCTCGGGCGTGAGCCCGAGGTGACTACGGCGCAACCCCGGGGTTCACCACCAACTAACACCACCAGCTTACGCTGGTGGCTCCATGGATAACACACCGCCGGGTTACGCCGGCGGCTCGGGTGTGCGCGGCCTTTACGATGCCACTTGGGCCGCCGTAATCAGCTCGATGAACTCGCGATTGGAGCGGTACTTGGCCAGCTTGGTCGTCAACTGCTCCATGGCGTCCACGGGATTCATGTTCGACAACATGCGGCGGAGGATGGTCACCGCCCGCAACATGTCGGGCGGCAGCAACTTTTCTTCCCGCCGCGTGCCGGACTGGCTGATGTCGATGGCGGGCCAAATCCTTCGGTCGGAGAGCCGCCGATCCAGCACCAGTTCCATATTGCCCGTCCCCTTGAACTCCTGGAAGATCAGCTCATCCATGCGGCTGCCGGTGTCGATCAGGGCGGTAGCCACGATGGTCAGCGATCCCCCTTCCTCGAAGGCGCGGGCGGTGGCGAAGAGCTTCTTCGGCACGTCCATGGCCTTGACGTCGATGCCGCCGGTCATGGTCCGGCCGGTATTGCCCACCCATTTGTTGAACGCCCGGGCCAAACGCGTGATGGAGTCCATCAACAGGAACACGTCCTTGCCCATTTCGGCCAAACGGCGGCATCGCTCCACGATCAGTTGGGACAATCGGACGTGGCTTTCGATTTCGCAATCCAGGCTGCTGGCCACGACTTCCGCATTCTTGCAGACGCGGCGGAAGTCGGTGACTTCCTCGGGGCGCTCGTCCACCAAGAGGATGATCAGCTTCATCTCGGGATAATTGGTGGCGATGGCATGGCTGATGTGCTGCAAGAGCACCGTCTTGCCGGTCCGAGGCGGGGCCACGATCAACGCCCGTTGACCCTTGCCGATGGGCGTCAGCAGGTCCATGACGCGGGTGGTGATGGGTTCGCTGCCCGTCTCCAAACGCAACCATTGTTCGGGATTGATGGGCGTCTTTTCGTCGAACTGCTTGACGTTGACGTAGTCTTGCGGAGGCATGCCGTCCACGTCCAAGATCTCGCGGAGGCGCGGCCCTTGCCCCTTGCGGCCGGGCTGGGCCATGCCGCGGATCCCCACTCCCTCGCGGAGACGGTACCGCTCGATCATGCTTCCCGGCACGAACGGGTCGGTCAATCGCCGCTCGTAGTTGGCCTCGGGACTCCGCAGAAACCCGTACCCGCTGGGGTGCATTTCCAAGACCCCGCCGCATTCGTACAACTCGGCGCCGGGGGCGTCCAGGGTCTCCACCGCCGCGGCGCTGTCTTGGGCATGGGAGTTGGTTTGCGGGTTACGCGGGTGGTTCCGCCGATTGTGGTTGTTGCGATCGGAACCGTGGTTCCTTTGTCCTCGCGGGCGATTGGAACCGTTCGTTCTTTTTTTGCTCATGAGAAAACACCGAAAGAGTCGGAAACCTGGAGAGTTGCGGCGCACTCCTCGCGCACGGCCTCAGAAACGCTGGATCGCCCGAATCACCGTGTGGACCGGCCGTTCGTTCGCGCGGCGTCGAAAGCACCGAATGGTTCGGCAAAGCGATTTCCTAGACCTTGCCCGATGCCCAAGAACCGCGAGGATTCGGACGCGACTTCAGAGCTTTGACGTTGAAAACCGTCCTGAACGCCTCAAAAACTATTCCTCGTGAGCCGTAGCCGACGCGCAGCGAAGCATCGCTTCCTGCCTTCCGTTCACGCACGACCCAAAGCAACGGATCAGCCGAAATCCCGGAGCGTGAACGCGAACACTTGCGAACCGGAGAACCCGCGGCCATCGACGCCCGCGGCACTTCTCACCCACAGGAGAGGGAAGGTTCGAGAATCCCCGAATTGCTAACGGCTGCTTTGACCGACGAGATCGGTCACCCCAATAATCGTATCCGTGCAAGCACGTGTGTCAAGCCGCCCGCCTGCTTTGCCGCGGCCTTTGCGTCCGGCGATCAGGCCTACCCCGGCCCCGAATTGGATTTCCCCCCGCGGGCCGCGCGAAGTCGGCGACGGCGTTGGAAGAGCCTTTCCGCCTCATACAGCCCCCGGCGATTCCGGCGGCGGCTCCTTATTTTCGCGCCGATATCATCAAGACCACACTCTCTATATACCGTAATCCGCGAGAGTTTTCAAGCGGATTTTGCGAGCGTTTGCAATTTGCCGGGCTGCGGCGACTTCACCCCCGGCTGAAGTTCACCGCCGGTGGAAGCCTCCCGGCTCGTGCGGCCGATGCGAGGCGAATCCGCGACGCACACGGCGGGAGCGTGAGCCTCGGGCGTCAATCCGAGGTGGGGACGCCGCACGGTGCCGACCGCGCGGGAGACGCTTTCGCGCTGCTTGCACCGCAGGCATGGGCGGCGAAGGCGGCACGCCCGGCGCTTTCGTGTCTTTCGTGAATTTCGGAAAAAGCGGCACGATCCTCCAATTTTCTCAAAACTTGGGCGACCGATCGCTCCGATAAGGTAACGACGGAAACCCCCTTCAAGGCGCGCCGGTTTGCGCGTCCGATTCTGTCGTTACTGCGAGGAAGCGACGATGTTTCGCCCGAGCGCTTATCGAAGACTCTTTCCGGCGGCGGTGCTTGTTTGGGCGGTGTGTTTCGGCGTACCGCCGGCACAGGCTCAAGACGCCGCTTGGCTGACGGATTTCAACGCCGGTCTTCAAACCGCCGCGCAAACCAACCGTTTGGTCCTCGTGCATTTCTGGGCAAGTTGGTGCCGGCCGTGCCGGCAGATGGAGGCGGACGTCCTGTCTCGCCCCGAGGTCCTCGCGGCCCTGCAAGGCAATTACGTGTTGGTGAAGATCGACCGCGATCGGGAACCCGGTTTGGCCGGCCGTTTCGGCGTGGACGCCGTGCCCGCGGACGTCGTTTTGACGCCGCGAGGCGAACTGGTAGATAAATCGGTGGGGGCCAACACGGCGGAGCGGTACGTCGAACGGCTGGGCCGCCTGGCTTGGACGTGGCGGCAGCGGCAGCAAACGCTGCCGGCGGCGTCGGGGGCGGGCGTTCCCAACGGGGCGTTTTCGGCGATGCCGTCCGGGCCGGCGGCCGCGCCTGCCCAACCTCCCCGTGCCACGCTGCCCGCCGATCAGCCCGCTCCCCCCGGCTTGAGCCTCAACATTCCCATGCCGAAGCAGCCGTTGCCGCAGTTTGCGCAGAGTCCGCCGAGCGGCCCGGCCCCGAATTGGAATACGGCCCCGGCGACCGCGTCTGCCGCGACGAGCGCGTTTGCGTCGGCGTCTGGGGCGCGTGCGCCGCAGAGTCCGTCGGATGGGGCCTGGTCGGCCGCCCCGGCCGCTCCGCCGGCCTCTTCTCCCTGGACGATGCCGGCGGCTGCGGTTCCGCCGGTCGGCACGCAGGCCGATTGGGCGCAGTCCGCGCCGCCCGGTCCGGGACCGGCAGCCTCCACGCCGTGGCAGACGCCGACGCAACCGCCCGTCGATCAAGTCGCGCAAGCGCCGTACGGGTCGCCGGCGTTGCCCGCCCAAACCCAGCCGGCATTCAATCCTCAACCCATCCCGCCGCAACCGCCGGTAGGTTCTCGGGCGGCCTTGGAGGGCATGGGGAGCTCGTTCGCGTCCGCGGAGGCCGCCGCCCGCCGCAACCCCGCCCTGGAGATTCCTCCCGGCAACCCGCCTTTGGCGATGGAAGGCTATTGCCCGGTGAGTCTGATGGAAAAGGAACGCTGGGTCCTCGGCAATCGGCGTTGGGGAGTCCGCCATGAAGGTCGGACCTATTTGTTCGCCGGTCCGGAGGAGCAGCAGAAGTTCTTGGCCGATCCCGAACGCTATGCCCCCGTGTTCGGCGGTCGAGACATCGTGAAGATCTTGGAGACGGGTGAGTTGGCGGACGGCCGACGCGATTACGGCGGCTGGTTCGCGGGCAGAGTGTACCTCTTCGACAGCGAGGATTCCTACCGCAAGTTCACGGCCGATCCGGAACGCTACGTTCAGGGTTGGGAGCAGTTGCAGGCGGCCTGGCGGCAGGGTCAAGGCATGCCGGTGAATGCACAGGCTCCCATGTTGGGCGGCCCCGCGCGGCAGGGACCGAACGGTGGGATGCCGGCGGAGGCCGCGGCCTCGCCCGTCCCCGGCGCGAGCTACCAAGTGCCGATCGGAGCGGGATACGGCGGGGGCTACGGCTCGCAAGAGTTCGCCAACCCCTGGAACGGCAGTCCAGCCGTGACGGCAAGCGGCGTCGGCATGCCCGCCGGATATGCCGCTCCCGCGGCTCCCGGCGGCGGCTTCCGGCGTTAACGCGAAAGGACGAAGCCGCGTCGGCCTCACGCGCCAACTCGAGACGGCGCGAGCCTCGGGCGCGAGCCTCCAGCGTGAGCTGGAGGTGTCCACGGCGCAACCTCGGGGTTTACCACCAACTCACATCGCCGGCTCACGCCGGCGACTCGAGCGATAGCACACCACCAGCTCCCACTGGCGGCTCCGGTGTGCGTCGTTTCAATTACACGAGGCTCGGGCGTCACTCCGCGGCAACGGCGCTGGAAATTCCGGCCGGGTCGTCGGCGCGGATCGCTTCTCGCCCGCGGTGCCAATGCGGGTCGGTCGGCACGCAGGCGTCGTCGAGAGGCCAGGGGAGAAACGGCGGGCGTCCCAAGGCGGCGGCCAACTTGCCGCTGTCCATGGCGACGTTCCCTGCCCGGGGAGGAATCGGCCCTGCCATCCGCCGCGGGATACCGTGCAGCAGGTCGGGATCGTAGCCGCCCAGCCGATTGATGATCTGGCCGATTTGATAGAGACTCAACGGCCGCGGCCCGCCCGCGTGATAAATCCCCCGCAGCTCCGATCGCAGTACGTCTTCGCACACGGTGTTGAGGCAATCGACGTAGGTGGGCGTGCGGATTTCGTCCACGTAGAGCGTGGCGGGTCGACCGTGGCGGAAGCGCGATTCGATCCAATCGATCGCCCCGGCGTGCCCGTTGGGGCTCCGCCCCATCGGCAGCGAAATGCGGAGGATGCAGGCGGCCGGCTCGCACTCCATCAGCAATGCCTCGGCCCAAGCCATCGTCTTGCCGTAGACGGTGACGGGGTCGGGCGGATCGGTCTCCACGTAGTTTCCGCCCTTGTTTCCGGAGAAGACCAGGTCCACGGAGAGCCGCACGATCCGGGGCCGCTCGCGCCCGCACGCACTCAAGATGTTCCGCAGGCCTTCCACGTTGATGGTCCGCGCCAACGAGGGTTCCAGTTCGCAGGGTTTGAGCGCGCAGTTGCCCACCGCGTCCAGCACGGCGGCGAAGCGGTACTGCCGAAACAGCCGTTGCAGGGCGGCACGGTCCTCGATGTTGCAGGGCAGGACGTTGTCCCCGCGGACGTGCGGATTGTTTTGGGGGCGAATGCCCCAGACGCGGCCGGGGTAGCGTTGCGTCAACCATTGAAAGGCATGATACCCGGCCACGCCCGCCAGTCCCGTCACCAGCAAGGGCAGAGGCATTTCACCGCGGGCGTTCGCGGGCAGGGCGGGACGGATGGATGCGGGGTCCAGGCTCGCACGCGGCCGCAAGAGGTCGGTGAACGACAGGACGGGCGCGGCTTCGCGGTACGCGGCGAACGAGCGAGACGGACCGATCACGTCGGTGCCCTCTTCAACCCCTGCTTGCCGGGTTGCGGCAAGGACGGTTCGGAGGCGGCGTCCTGCTCGATGAAATAGCGGACGGGATGCCGCCGCGTGAGCAGCAGGGCCGAGACGCCCCACGCGGCGAACACGCACAGCGCCGCCGCGAGGGCCGCCGTCAGCGGTTGGAGGAACTCGGCCGGTTCGTGCAGGCGTTGGGTTTGCAGCGAGACGGCGGGTCCGCGGCCGGCCGCGTCGGCCAGGGCCGCTTGCAGTTGTTCCGCCTTGGCGGCCAATCGCACGGCCCGGCTTTTCAGCTCCGGCAACTCCTGTTCGGCGCGGCGGAGCGTCTCGGCGGCGGCCGCGCAATCGGCGGCGATTTGCCGCTGCTCGGCGATTTCCGCCGTCACCTCGTTCCGCCGTGCCTCCAAGGCCTGCAATTCGC
The DNA here is from genome assembly GCF_055386265.1 of Thermogutta hypogea. NCBI lineage: Bacteria > Pseudomonadati > Planctomycetota > Planctomycetia > Pirellulales > Thermoguttaceae > Thermogutta > Thermogutta hypogea. The sequence continues at coordinate 3,844,886 of NZ_AP042425.1, read as the reverse complement.
CCGTCAAAGTCTCGACGGTCAGCTTGGCGGCCTCCTTCCTTTGCATCGCGAGGCGCTGTTGGTGCTTGGCGCGGAGGGCGTCCCAGCGTTCTTTGAGTTCGGCGACGTCCTCTGGGGGCGATGCCGCGGGAGCGGTCTGCGGGTCGGCCGCCGGCGGCGACTCCAACCCGGCCAGCTTGGCACGCACCTCCAGGGCCTCCGGATCCGCCTCCAAGGCGGCATCCAATTCGGCGGGATCGACGGCGGGCGATTCCTGGGCGGCCGTGGCCGACGCCGCTTCCCGCCGCTGCGTCAAGTCCGCCATCTGCCGCGTTAATTGCCCCAACTCTTGCTCGCCGACCGCGACCATGTGGACGGCCTGAAGGTGCCGAGCCTCCAATTCCACCGGGCGACTCGTGCCCAGGCGGGTTGCGATCTCCTCTTGCTCGTCGGTCAGCCGGGCGATTTGCATCGAGACGTCGTGACGCTCCGCTTCGATCCGCTCCAGGGCGGCTCGACCGGCGGCCTCGGTCTTGCGCCGCAGCGCCGCCGAATAAATGCCGCACCATCGTTGCAGCAACGAGTTCGCTTCAGCCGGCAGCGTCGTCCGCAACCGCAGGTGCATGAAGGGCACGTCTTCCGAGCGACTGATGAAAAGCAGGCCGGGCAATTGACGCTGCGGTTCGGCCAGCGACGCGACCACGGCGTTGTTGCGGACGTCCTCCCCGGTGAGCAGTTCGCGGACGACTTCTTCCTCGTCGGGCAGGAAAGGCTCGAGGACGGGGAAGTCGGCGGCCTCCAAGCCCGCGGGAACGGTTCCGTCGCGGACGTGCATCAGCTTCGGGGCCTGGGAAAAGTCCAGCGTCGCCGTGGTCATCGCCGGTCGCGGCAGATGGTACCACGTTACCGCGGCTGCGGCCCCGGCCAGCACCACGGCCGCGGTCAACCAGCGGGGCGCCGCGCTGCGACGCCGCGGCGGCAGACGGGGGATCACCAGCGGCTCCGATCCCTTCTGTTTGGAGATGAAGCGGCGGAAATCCGGCGGCGTCCCGGCGGACTCGCGCCGCGGCTCGATATCGGCCGGCGTACGAGGATTCGGCCGATCTTCCGCGGGCGGCGGGCCTTTCGCCGTCGGCTCGACGGTGACCGATTGGTCGGCTTGGCGCCGGGAGAGTCGGTCCTCAAGCTCGGCGCACCGCTGTTCCCACTTCCGACGCTCAAGCTCCCATTCCGCGAGGCGCGACTGGAGTTCCTTCCGCTCCGTTTCCCAGGCGATACGCCGGGCTTCCGCGTCCGCTTGCCCGCGCCGCCAATCCTCGCGCTCCTGCTCCCACTGCCGCAATGTGCTCTGCAACCGCTCCGTTTGGGAAAGCAAGGCCGCCCGCTGCTCTTCCCACGCCTGCCGGTCCTGTTCCCATTGCCGTCGCTCGGCGTCTCGGCGGCGGATGTCTTCGCGGAGGTTTTCCCGGTCCTCGGCCGCCCGGTCAAGCTCGGCCTGCAAACGCGAGGCTTCGGCCTGCCATTGCGCTTGATGCCGGGCCGCCTCCGCGTCGCGTGCTTCGAGTTCGTGGGTCAGCCGCGTGCATTCGGCCCGAAGCCGCTCCGTCTCCCTTTGAAGCTCCGCCTGATCGATCCCTTCCTGCCGCTCCTTTTCCGCCCGCCGCTCCCACTCCTCGATGCGACGCCGCCAAACGGCGTGCTGCTCTTCGAGTTCGGCTTCTCGGGCGTGCAGGGCCTGTTGCTCCGCGTTCAGAAGGGCTTCGCGGCGCCGGAGCGACTCGGATTGTTCGGCGAGGCGCTGCGTCTCGGCTTGCAGGGCCAGATCCCGGGCTTGCACGGCCTGTTCGCGGGCGTGGAGTGCCTGCTCGCATTCGTGCAGAGACCGCTCGCGTTGTGCCAGGGTCTGAAAGGCGGCCTCGGCCTCCGCTTGCCGGGTGCGAACGGCCGCAAGATCCCGCTCCAGCGTCTCGGCCCGGGCGGCCAGTTCGGTTTCCCGGCGAAGGATGTCGCGCTCCGCTTCTTCCAGTTCGGCCCGGCGCCGCTCCCATTGGGCCTCGCGCTCGAGCAGCGCGGCTTGGGCGGCCTGGAGCGCGGCGGCTTGTTGGGCCTGGGCGGCCGGCTCGGCCTCGCGCCGGGTTTGCCACTCTTCCCGGTCGCGATCCAGTCGCCGACGTTCCTCCTCCGCGGCGCGGCGCGATGCCTCCCATTGCAGGCGTTCCTCGTGCAAGGCCGCCCGTTCCCTTTCGACCTCCGCGCGGAGTTCCGCCAGGGCCTGCCGCTCCTCCATCTGCCGGACCAAGGCCGCTTCGACCTCTTCCCGCGTTTCGGCCAGCTTGCGCTCCTCGAAGTGGATCGCTTCGCGGATGCGGCGCAATTCCGTCATCGCGGCGTCCTGCTCGCGGCACAGGGCCTCGCGGTCTTCGCCCAAGCGGGCGCGGACCTCCTCCAGACGCTTCTTTTCCTGCTGAATGCGGTCGTCTTCGGCGAGCAAGGAATCTTGAAAGTGCAAGAGCTCCGCCGACATCTCTTCCAACGTCTTGGCGAAGTCGTGGAGGAAGGTTTCGCGGGCGGCCAGCTCCGCCTCGCGCCGCGCCAGGCATTCCGCGCGATCCTCGGGGGAGAGCAGGCCGGACGCCTCGCGGCAGGCGTCCCATTCCGTGCTTGCGACGACCGTCTCGCTCCAGGCGATGCGGGAGGCCGGGGACGTTCGGGCATCGCCTTCCGATTCGGCCTCCTCGGCGAGCAGCGACAGCACGAGGTCTTTCACCAACACGGCGCTGCGATCATCCTGCATGGCAAACCCTGCCGGCTGTTCCAAAATCCCTTGCCCCGCGTCCGTGAAGGGCGGCACGACGAGAAGAGTGCAAGCGTCCCAAGGTGCCGCGCCGTTCGTGGCCATCGTGATGAAATCGTGGCCCGATTTTTCCGATGACACGAATTCCGCTTCGCCGTCCGGGCGGTCCGTCGCGAGCCGCCCGTCGCCGGTGTCGATCGACGAAGGGACCGCTTCCTCAGCGGCGGGGCTTGCATTTTCGGTCCCGGCCGCCGGGGAGGTTCCTTCGGCGTTCCACCCGCTTCGTCCCGATGGGTCGCCCGTCGCCCGTTCAACCTCGGGCGCCCCGGGAAGTAATGCCCTATTCTGGGGTGAATCCCCGGGTAGGGCAATATGGGGCGGGGGAAATCCGGGATGCGCGGCCGTCTGCCGCAACCGCCGCTCGGACCGCCGGCTTTCCGGAGATGTTTCCGGCCGAATCGGCGGGAGGACCGATGCCCGGCCGTCATCGTCACCAAGCTCGGGTCCGGCGATCGGCGCTGCTTCGCCGGCAAGGGACGGTTGCGCGGCGGCGTCCTCCGCGCCGGTTCGTCGGCGCGGAATCAGATTCAGTCGGCCGATCGAGAGCGGAACGTGTTCGGGCCAACCGGCGGCCGTCACGGCTTCGCCGTCCAACCGGGTGCCGTTGGCGCTTCCCAGGTCGACCGCCCACAGCCGCTCCGTCTCCGCGATCACCACGCAATGGCAGGCGGATACGGTGGGGTGAGCGAATTGCACGGCGCAAGGCTTGCGCCGGCCGATCAACGTCAATTGCCGCCGAATGTGGATCAGCGCCAAGGCCTGATCGTCGCAGCGGACCTCGACTTCCCAGCCCGGACCGGGCAACGATCCCCGCCGGCAAAGGTCGCTTTCCCGAGGGTCTTCACGAAGGCCCGTTTCCGGACGCCAGTGGAGCGTGACGCGGTACGGTCCCAATTGCAGGGGGACGCGGTTGAGCAGCCGGCCTTGCGGCAGGGGGTGGAATTGGGAGGGTTCGACCAGCGGGACGGCGAACAGGCCGGTCTCGGCGGCATGGACGTACAGCAGGCGGCGGGGGATTCCCGGCCCCGTCAAGCGAACGTCCGCCGACTCACTAGCGCCGATCAAGACGCACGGGCGAGAGAGGGCGATCTCTTGGCGGCCGTGGGGGGATTCGAGGATCGCCGTGAGGTCGCCTCGGCACCACCACTCCGTCGTCATGATCGATTTGCCCGAAGAAGCCATGATGCGTTTCCGGCGGGTTTTTGCCCCGAGGATCGCCGACCGGTTTTCGTAATCCGCGAGGGTCGGCGGTCCGCTCCCAGCCCTGCCCCCAGGAGGCGGACTCCGCGGCGGCAGGCGGTGCGCGCAAACCGCAGCGGCGAGCCGGCCGCACGCAGGGCGCGGTAGGTCTCTCTGCATTCACTTTGATCGAAAATCGCCCGAAAGGCAATCGCGAGGGGAGGCCGGGTTGCAGGCCGAGGAGCCTTCGGTTCCGTCGCCGGGAAACACCGCCGGATCAGGTGCCGTCGCCCCAGGATGCGCGGCGTTCGTTTTCGCCGCGCCTCCAGCGTAACCCGGCGGTGGACCTAGAGCCTCCGGCGTAAGCTGGAGGTGGACTTAGAACTCCGGCGTAACCCGAAGGTAGAATGAGAGCCTCCAGCGTAAGCTGGAGGTGTTTACATCGCTACCCAAGGTCCACCACCATCTTACGTGGCGTCGCCTCGCCCTCCGCTCCGTCAGGGGGCGGTTTCCAGGTCCAGGCGAATCACGCTTGCTACGGGATCGGGCGCCTTGGCGGGCAGGTCGATGATGATCGTGCCGCCCTCCGCCTTGGCCGTGAGGGCCGAACCGTCGGCCAGGAGGACCGCCGACTTGGGGCGGCCCGGCGCGGCCTCCACCGTCAGCCGCCCGTTCTCCGGCCGCTGGAAGACGTGCAGATAGAGCCGCAACGTCCCATCCGCAAGGCGTTTCGAGGTGCAACGCCCCCAGGGGGTGGAGGGCAAGGGGCCGGCCTGCGTGCCGTAGATCGACTCGCCGTTGACCCGCATCCAGCGACCGATCGCCGCCAGCCGCTCCACGGAGGCCGCGGGAATCTCGCCCTCGCCGGTCGGACCCACGTTGAGCAGGTAGTTGCCGCCCTTGGAGGCCGTGTCGATTACGTTCCGGATCAGCGTCTCGGCGCTCTTCCAATTATTGTCGCGGCGCTTGTAGCCCCAGGTATCGTTCATCGTCATGCACGATTCCCAATCCACGCCGGGGAGGCCGGTGGCGGGAATCTGCTGCTCGGGCGTGCCGAAGTCGCCTACGTAATCCTGATCGTCCCGACTCAGCCCTTCCATGCCCTTGCGACCCTTGCCCACGCGATTGTTGATGATCAGTTCCGGCTTCAGCTCGCGGAGGTAGGCGTAGACTTCGCGGCCGTCCTCCTCGGTGTACCAGTCGGGCCACTCGCCGTCGAACCACAGGACCTCGGGATTGCAGCTTTCCAGCAGCTCACGGAGCTGGGTCTTCATATATTCCATGTATTCCCGTTTGCGCTCGGGGTGGATGCGGGTGGGATTGTACGCCCGATCGCTGCCGCGGTATTGGGCCGGGTGATGCCAATCCATGATCGAGTAGTAGGTGCAGAAGTGCAGTCCCTGCTTGCGGCACTCGTCGGCCAAGGGTTTGAGCAGGTCCTTGCCCCAGGGCGAGGCATCGACCACGTCCCAATCGGTGACCTTCGAATCGAACAGGCAGAAGCCGTCGTGATGCTTCGAGGTGATCACGACGTACCGCATCCCGGCGTCCTTGGCGATCCGCACCCATTCCGCCGGATCGTACCGGACCGGGTTGAATTGCCGGGCGAGGGTTTCGTACTCCGCGATCGGGATATTGGCGGAATTCATGATCCACTCGCCGACGCCGCCGACGGGTTGGCCTTTCCACTCGCCGCCCGCCGCGGAATAGACGCCCCAGTGGATGAACATGCCGAACCGGGCTTCGCGCCACCATTGCATGCGGGCATCGCGTTGTTCGGGCGTTTCCTTGGGAATGGCGGGCCCTTCGGCGCGGCCGATGGGGAAGACGGAGCAGCAGGCGAACAACGCCAGGAACGCGCAGAACCAAGGTCGCGATTTCATGTCGAAGACTCCCAGCAAGGTCCACAGGATGTAAAGGAAGGAGAAACGCTGCGGGCCGGCACGCTTTGCGCGACCGCGCGAAACTTCCGCGCCGCGGCACGCACGGACCGCGAACGTTACCGTGCTACTCTGACGGTCCCTTCAGTCTATCGCCCGTCGGAGGCGTTTGCACCAGGAGTTCGGGCGGAACCGCGGCCGACGTCATGACGCCCATCGACAGATAGATTTGCATCAGCCGCTCCACGCTCATGGAGATTTCCCGCACTTGCTCGGCGGGAACCAAGAGGACGCCCCCGGACATCGGCAGCGGCGAGGTGGGAATGTACACGACGCAGTACTCGCGGTCGCCGATGCGGAGGCGATCGGGCGATGCCAACAGCGCCAGCAGCCCGCACGATTGCGTCTCGCCGAAGGTGCAGAAGACCACGCTCATGGCGGACATCTCGGTCTTTTGATCGGGCTGGAGCATCCGGACCATTTGGGCGGCCGTCGAATAAACGCTGCCCACCAGCGGGATGCGACCCGTCACGGTTTCCACCCATCGCGCTGCGGCCAATTGGAAGCGGGATCGGGAAAAGAGTCCGATCGCCCAAATGCCGACCGCCACGACGATCAGTCCGGCGGCCGCGGCGGAGGCCTCGTGCGTGACGAATTGCAGGCCGATCGTCCGCAACACCTTGCCCAGCGGGGCGTCCGCCGCCAGGAATCGCAGCAGAAAGGATGCCACCCAATTGATGACCGCCACGGTGATCACCAGGGGCAGAATCACGACCAACCCGGAAAGGAAGTTGCCGATGATCCCGCGTTGCCACAGCCAGCGTAAGATCGCTTGCACGGCGTGCTCCTTTTGAGAAGTCCGGCCCTCGGCGGTCCGGGGCCGGTTTGCGTGGAAAAGTTTCCTCGGCCGAGCTGCTACGGTTTCGGTTCGGGAATCCCGCGGCCTGGCATCGGCGATCGTTCGGCCGACCGCCTAGGTGAAACCCTTGGAATGCAAGTTATAATACCGCCGTCGGCCCGGGCTGCCAAACGCAAGTTCGGATGGATTCGGCAGCCCCGGCGGCCGCCGTTGGCACGCAAGACGTCGTCAGCCCTATTCCGCCGGCGGTGGAAAACCGAGCGGACGGGAACGATTCTCCAAGACCGTCAACCCCCAGGAGTCCCGCCATGCCGCACCGTTGGAAAGCCATCACCCTCATTGCCGCGGCCGCGCTCGCGCTCGCGTGGAATGCGACTTCCGCTTGGACGAGCGAGACGGTGCTGCACGTCCATCCCCGCGGGGACGATCGTTGGTCCGGCCGACCGGAGACCCCGAACGCGGAAGGGACGGACGGTCCCTTGGCGAGCCTGACCGGGGCGCGGGACGCCGTCCGCCGGCTGAAGGCCGCCGGGCAAACCGGCCCGTTTCGCATTCGGATCGCTCCCGGCGAATACGCGCTGGGCGAACCGCTCGTCTTGGAGCCGCAGGACGGAGGCTCGGCCGACGCCCCCGTGACCTACGAGGCCGCCGGCCCGGAGAAACCCCGCTTTTCCGGCGGACGACGGATCACCGGCTGGACCCGGCAGGCGGACGGTCTATGGACCGTCGACCTTCCCGAGGTCGCCGACGGAACGTGGTATTTTGAGCAACTGTGGGTCAACGGCAAACGTGCCGTCCGCGCCCGCAGTCCGAATAAGTTCTATTACTATGTTCAAAGAAAGATGGACTATTATCTCGATCCCTCGTCGGGACAGGTTGTGGAATCGGTCAATCGTGCCTTCCAAGCCCGCCCGGAAGATATGGCCCCGCTGTGCGATCTCTCCGGCCGGGAAAGGAGCGACGTGACGCTCGTGACCTATCATTCGTGGGAAACCTCTCGCTCGCGCGTCGCCTTGGCGGACCGTTCCCAAAGCCTCATCGCCGTGACGGCGCCGGTTCCCTGGGGATTCGCGTATTGGGGCCCCAACTGCCGCTATCATGTGGAGAACTTTCGCGCCGCGCTGGATGAGCCGGGCGAGTGGTTTCTCGATCGTCGCGGGACGCTCTATTACTATCCGCGGCCGGGCGAGGACATGACCTCCGCCGAGGTCACGGCTCCGGCGGTTTCGGAGTTCGTAATCGCGGCGGGCAAGCCCGACGAGGGGCAATGGGTCGAACATGTGACCTTGCGCGGACTATCCTTCGAGTATGGGCAATATATACTCCCCGAGAAGGGTCATGCCGACGGGCAGGCGGAAGTGACGATTCCCGCCGTCGTCATGCTGGACGGCGCCCGGCATCTTGCCTTGGAACGCTGCGAGATTCGGCATGTGGGGATATCGGGCGTGTGGTTCCGCCGCGGGTGCCGCGATTGCCGCCTGGAGCAGTGTCTGCTGGAGGACCTGGGCGGGGGCGGCGTCAAAATCGGCGAAGGATGGCAAGCCGAACTGGAACGCCCCGAAGGACGCACCGAGCGGATCATCTGCCGCAACAACATCATCCATTCCGGCGGCCGCATCCATCACGGCGCCATCGGCGTCTGGATCGGGCACAGCGGTTATAACGAGGTGGTGCATAACGATATTAGCGATTTCTATTACACGGGTATTTCGGTAGGCTGGGTGTGGGGATACGGGCCGTCGCTCGCCCACCATAATCGTATCGAATACAATCATATTCACCATCTCGGCTGGGGCGTGCTCAGTGATATGGGCGGCGTCTATACGCTGGGCGTGTCGCCGGGGACCAGCGTCAGCCACAACGTCATCCACGACGTCTATTCTTACGATCGCTACGGCCGCGGCGGATGGGGGTTGTATAATGACGAAGGCAGCTCCGATATCGTTCTAAAAAACAATCTCGTCTATCGTACGAAGACCGGCAATTATCACCAGCACTACGGCCGGGAAAACCGCGTCGAGAACAACATCCTCGCCTTCAGCATGGACGGGCAAGTCCAGCGCTCCCGTGTCGAGGAGCATGTGTCGTTCTTTTTCGAGCGGAATATCGTATTGTGGAAGGACGGGCCGCTCGCCGCGGCCGGGAAGATCAACGACGATCTGGTGCGCTTCGCGTCCAATCTGTATTGGAAGGGCGGCGAGGCCATCGACTTTCAGGGGATGACCCTGGAGCAACGGCAGGCCCGGGGCTGGGATCAAGGCTCCATCATCGCCGATCCCGGCTTCATGGACGCGGAGAACGGCGACTTTCGACTGCGACCGGACTCGCCCGCCTTGAAGATCGGTTTCGAGCCGTTCGACTATTCGCAGGCGGGCCTGGAGGGCGACGCGGAATGGCGGAATCTTCCGGCGAGTTATGAGTATCCGGAGGTGGAATGGGCGCCGGAGCCGCCGCCTCCCCCGCCCTTGGCCTTGGATGAGTCGTTCGAATTCATGGCGCCGGGCAGGCCGCCGCAAGAGGGGCAGGTCAACACGGAAGGACGCGGCGACGCCTTGACGGTGACCACGGATCAGGCCTCCCACGGTAACAAGGCGCTGTCATTCCAGGATGCGGAGGGGTTGGCCCACGCCTTCAATCCCCATTGGGTCATTCGCCCCAATCACACGGCCGGCACCACCACGCTCCGCTTCGATGCCTGGCTGGGGAAAGGAGCCGTGCTCTTTCACGAGTGGCGGACCTGGGATTCGGGGCCCTATCAGGTGGGACCGTCGCTGTGGGTTCGTGACGGGCAACTAAGCGTCGCCGGCAAACAATTGGCCGAGTTGCCGCGCGAGACCTGGGTGACGTTCGAGATCGAGTGCGGGGTGGGTGCGTCGGTGAGCGGGAATTGGCGGCTTCGCGTCAGGCCGGCGGGCGGCCGGACGCTGGAGTTCGACGACCTCCCGTTGGGCCACGGACAGTTCAAGGATTTGACTTGGATCGGGTGGTGCAGCATGGCCGAAACGCCCACCGTCTTCTACCTCGATCGCTGCGTCCTACAGAATCGGCCCTAGTGTGCGACAATAGCGAGTTACAACAGCAAGTTGCGGGCCGGCACCGCCGGATGCGGTGGAACCGGTTGCCGTCCGCGCACCGTTCCCGCGCGGTTGGCGTGACTACACGACCGGAATCGCATGCGGGTCGTCCGACGTGCATCTAGTATTAATACCCCAATATGACCCGAAAGCCGATCCGGCGCGGACCGGCTTGGTCGCGACCGCGCTGCACATTTCGCGGCGAGGAGGTCTGTTAGGAACGCGCTGCATGCGCTTGGCAAGGCTCATGTTGACTTAGGTTAGCAGCCTGTTGAAAAGCAAAAACGCTTGCACAAGCCGTCGTGGGTGGAAGCCGATTGCAACCGCTACCAGTTGTGCTAGCAAACACTTTTTCAACAGGCTGTTAGAACCATCGCTTCGGGATGGTATGCTTGGGTGCTGCAAGGCGAGTCGGTGCCGACCGCGAGCTGCCTTACCCCGATTGGGCCGAGTACGCCCGGCAGCTCCGCCGACAGGGCGAGACCCTTGGGCAATACGTGGATCTGCCCTATGGCCGGCTGGAAGTGCCCGACCTTGGCTTGCGCGTCCGGGCCGCATTTGGTTGATAAACACAGTACCGGCTTGGTTGATAAACGCAATACCGGTTTAGTCGATAAACAAAATACCGGTTTGGTGGATAAACAAAATACAGGGATATCTTTCCCTTGGTTCCCACGCGCGGTGGCTTTTTCTAAGACGCCTCGGGTTGCGCAGGGGTTCCTCGCGAATCATTTCCCATGCCGATACAAATGCCCACGCTGGGGTTGGGCGCGTCGTAGTCCTGCGGGTTTTGCCAGCCGTCGACCTGAGGTGCGCTTAGAAGAAACTGAGTATCACGCAGCAAAGGGCGTGACAACGCACCAACCGACTGCTGGAATGAGACTTACGCCGATTTGCCGTCTGCACGCTAGGCCGCAAAGGTGGGGCCTGCAGGTAATACGCAGGGACTATCGAACACGTAGCTCTGCGGCGTTGTGTCTCCTGCGACGCCCCAAGCGACGGAGGCATAGCGGCAAATGGAATGGCCTATTATTCTGATCCAGATCCTCATTTTCGGCGCGGCACTGCAGGGGCAAGATCCTTTGACGGTACACAATGCGGAGAGCTACCGGTATCACCAGTCGTTGGCGGGCGGCGCGACGATCCTGTGCCGTCGTGTTCCTGATTGGAATCGCGACCAAAGGCTGTCAATGAACATGCCGACTTGATTTCCAAGTCAAGCGCCTGTTATTATGGGCACCTATGGGCAAGCGATTGACGGCCGTTATTTACCGGGAGGGTGTTGGCTTTGTGGCCCTTGCCCCAAACTCGATATCGGCAGTCAGGGAGATACCATCGAGGCGGCCCGGGACAACCTCCGCGAGGCGTGTGAGCCGTCTTTTGAATGCGCTTCGCCGGCGGAAATCCAAGAACGTCTGGGCGAGGAGGTGTTTGTCACGCAGGTCGAGGTGGCCGGTGGGTAAGCTTCGGCGCTTTTCGGGCCAGGAAGTGTGCGCAATCTGGGGCGGCAGGGGTTCACGCGCGTCCGGGAGCGCGGCAGCCACGCTGTCATTCAGGGCGTTTCCGCTGAGGAGACCGGCACAGTGCGAGTTGCCGACCACAAGGAATTGCGCACAGGACGCCGCGTTCGATCATCCGTCAATTCGGGTTACCGCGTAGCGAGTTCGAGGTGTGAGGACGGCGAACCTGTCGCTGTAACAGACAGCGAGCGCGGGTCGGCTTTTCCAGATTCATGGGTCCGGCGGTTCCCACCGCTGTGCTGGTGCGTTTTGCCGTAAGGAGGGAAGAGTGAAACTGAATATTCACACAGTCGGCAACGCAGGGCTCTACTACACTTGTTACATACTCTCTCTTCTTGGGTGGAATGTGATGCCGACCGCGCGGAATGCTCGCGGCATCGATGTTGTCGCATATAGTCGCGATGGACGTCGTTATGTCGGCATTCAAGTGAAATCCCTTAGCAAGCGGACGCCGGTGCCTCTCGGCACCTCACTGGATACCTTGATGGGTGACTTGTGGATAATCATCAACAACGTGATTACAGAACCAACGGCATACGTTCTTAGGCCCGACGAAGTGAAGAGGCTCGCGCATCGTAGGGAGAAAGACGGGCGGATTTCGTTTTGGCTCCAACCGAGTGCTTACGACAGCGAAGAGTTTCGCGAAGCCTGGGACAGAATCGGCCGAGGTGATGGGGCGGTGTAACAAGGCGCGGCAGCCGACGCCGCAAGGCGGCACGGCTGCGATTGGTCGTTCGGCGAAGTGACACTGTTACGAAAGGACAAGCATGAAATCGCTATTGCTACCCCTCGCAAGTATCGCTCTCCTTGCAGTTGCGATTCCCCACGCAACCGCCGAAGAGGAAGCTAGAGACGGAGTCTTCATCCACATCACTCACGGGACGGATGATCCGCATCGTCTGCTCATGGCTCTCAGCATGGCCGCCCTGATGGCGGAAGATCATGACGTGCTGGTCTATTTCGATATCAAGGCGGTCAACGCTGTTCTGAAGGACGCCCCTGACGTTAGCTTCTCACATTTCGCCTCCTCCAAGGCTCAGATCAAGACGCTCTTGGAGAAGCGGGTAATACTGATGGCCTGTCCCGGCTGTCTGAAGGCCGCGGGAAAGACCAAGGCGGATCTTGCCGACGGGATTCAGATCGCTGACAAGAAGGCTTTCTTTTCATTCACGAAGGGGAGAATACTCACATTGGACTATTGAGTATCGATAAAAGCGGGACAGAGTGGCTGCACCAAACTCCGCTCCGCGCCGCCGGTAAAATTGAAGTCAAATTGATATGGAACATCGTTCCGCGGAGCGCTGAGCAGAAACTGAGCATCACGCAGCAAAGGGCGTGACAGCGCACCAACCGACTGCTAGAATGAGACTTACGCCGATTCGCCGTCTGCGCGCTAGGCCGCAAAGTTGCGGTCTAGAGGTAATACACTGACCATTTGAGAACCAAGTCAACTCCTCTGAGCCGGGAAGGGACGATGAACGAGGAATCCCAAGGCATGACGAAATAAGATTGCCAAGAGTGGGTCATCATCATTGCGCTCTTCGTATTCGTTGGTTCAGTTGTCTACTGCCATCATGTGGTCACTACGGAGAAAGTAGATTGGCCTTTTTATTCTCGCTCTGGGCCCTACCCTGCGCCCATGGTAACGAAGCGCAGCTACATTGAATACGATTTCATTTGGAAAGCACTGCGCAATTCATCGCTGGATTTTGGGAGGCTGGCGGTTACCTGGATCGGGATTGCCGTTGTCGCCGGCTTGTTACTCTATTTGAACGATGTGCCCAGAGACACAACCTTTCCACAGTAAAGTTGTACCGATGGAAGCAAGAGAATTCCTGGATGCTGCCAAGGATGCGGGTCTGATTCTGCGCCTTGCCCATTACATCGGGAGTGAGTGCGTTGGACGAGGACAGGCGCTCGTTCTTGATCCTAAAACGCACATTGCCGTAATGCTGGAGAATTGCGGGGACCCGGCAGAAACAGGAATCTATGCGGGTGACATCGTTGGATTCTTCCGCCATCCCGAAGCGGAGCCCCGCATCGTAGGTAGTCCGGCCACAGTTCGGGGCTAACCAAGGCTGAATCTGACCGGGGCCGCCATCCTGGTTCCTCGCGTTTCAACGTCTTTGCAGGCGGCGCCCACCGCTGCGGAGCTTGGGAGTTCCGAGCCGAGCGTTTTCGCCCGCTTTCGGGCGAGCCTGAGACGCCTCTCGCGGCTACCTTTTCTGTCAGCGGCACGATGGCGCGTTTGTGCTTATCACGGGCGATTGGAAGATGAGCGGGATTGCCCTTCGGGCCGTAACCTGCATGCCGGTCCGACCGACGACAAGGCCTTGGCGACGGAGCGGGGGCGGAATGAGTTCAATCAGTTCTATGCACACGCTTGGCAGTGACTTGGCAGTGACAGCGCACTGGTATTCCGCTAAGACGCCTCGGGTTGCGCAGGGGTTCCTCGCGAAGCATTTCCCATGCCGATACAAATTCTCTTGCCGCGGCGGGTTCTCTCATTGCGGCGGCCTGTATTTGCGGTATAGGCGTCACAGGCCGCGGCCGTTTCCGGCGATCTATTTTCGGTACGAGGGAATTCTTTTGCCGGTGACACATCCGCAAGTTAGATTTCTCAAGTAGACCGCTGCCTACGATCCGGGAGCATCGATTTCTTTGGGGCAAAATCGGAACGACCCATGGATTCGGAATTTGCGGTACAACCGGAGAGCGACGTCGTCGCCGAGCGCGCGTTGCCCACGATTCTGCTCGTGGATGACGATGAGACGATTCGAGAATCGCTCGCCTGGCGGCTGGAGAATCTCAGCTATCGAGTTTTGCCGGCGGCCTTGGGAAGGGAGGCGTTGCGGCTCGCCCGCCAGGAGCCGCTCGACGCCGTCATTCTGGACATCTGCCTACCGGACATCGACGGGTTGCAGATCTGCCGCATGCTGACGGAGGACCGCCGGACGGCCGACGTGCCCGTCATCATGCTGAGCGCGATCGATGAAAGCGACATCGTGCGGCGTTGCCGCGAGGTAGGCGGCCTGTTTTTCTTGGCCAAGCCGTTCGATCTCAACGTCTTGGTGGCCGTTTTGGAGCAGGCGGTGCGGGATCGCCGGTATTGGATGCGAGACTGCGGCTGAAACGCCGCGATTCTACGGCCGCGTCAGACGACCTTGGATGTAGATATCCGAGTCCAATCGCTCCACGGCCATGATGCGGACCTCCTTGGCGGCGGCGATGCGTTGGATGCCTTCGCCTGCGATGGGTGAAGGAGCGGCCTCCCCGCCGAGCAGCTTGGGCGCCGTGAAGACGTGGACTTCATCGACCATGCCGGCATCGAACACGGCCCCCAGCAGGCGGCTGCCGCCCTCGATGAGGACGTTGGTCATGCGGCGTCGTCCCAGCTCGGCGAGGAGAAAATCGAGCCGCGCCGAGCAATCGGGCCCGGGACAGACCAAGACTTCGCAGCCCGCCGCCTCCAAGGCCTTGCAAGCATCCGGGTCGGCGGATTCGTTGACGGCGACGAGGACCGGCGTTTCTCGCGCCGTCCGCACCAATTGCGATGCCAAGGGCGTGCGCGCGCGGCCGTCGAGCACGATCCGCAGCGGCGTGCGCTCACCGGGCGGCCGGACGGTGAGGAGCGGGTCGTCGGCCAAGACCGTGCCGATGCCGACGAGGATGGCATCGACGCGTCCGCGGAGGAGATGGGCACGGGTGCGGGAGGCGGATCCGGAGATCCAACGGCTCTCGCGGGCGACCGTGGCGATTTTGCCGTCGAGCGTCATGGCCCACTTGGCGATCACCCAGGGCCGGCCGAGGGCCAGGAGCTTGAGATAGGGGGCGTTGAGTTCGCGGGCCTCCGCCTCCATCAGGCCGCAGGAGACCTCGATGCCGGCGCGGCGCAACTGTTCCAAGCCCTTTCCCGCCACTTCGGCGAAGGGGTCTTGCATGGCGGCGACGACGCGGGTGATGCCCGCCCCGATCACGGCCTCGGTGCAAGGCGGCGTCTTGCCCTGGTGGCAGCACGGCTCCAAGGTGACGTACATGACGGCGCCTTGGGCCCGCGGACCGGCCACGCGGAGGGCTTCGATTTCGGCATGGGGTCCGCCGTATCGTTGGTGATAGCCTTCGCCGATGATCTCGGCTCCCCGCGCGATGACGCACCCGACCATGGGGTTGGGTTCCACCTTGCCCCGCCCTTGAGCCGCGATCTCCAGGGCGCGGGCCATGTGCCACGCGTCCAGTTCCGATTGTGAAAGTCGCATCGTCCGCCCCCCCTTGGTTCGAGAAAGATGCTCACCTCCGGTATCTTCGCCGGCTTACGCGATATGGAATGGAAAGGCCATCACGCGGCGGATATCGTTTTCC
This sequence comes from Thermogutta hypogea, assembly GCF_055386265.1. NCBI lineage: Bacteria > Pseudomonadati > Planctomycetota > Planctomycetia > Pirellulales > Thermoguttaceae > Thermogutta > Thermogutta hypogea. Next base: position 3,829,182 of record NZ_AP042425.1, on the reverse strand, counting down.
CCCGCGCGGAGCATGACGACGCGGTCGAATCCCAAAGCGACGCCGACACAGCGTGGAAGCCCGGCTTCCATCGCGGCCAAAAGCCGGTTGGACTCGGGCAAGGCCGATTTACCGTCGCGCAGCCGCCACGCATTGGCCGACTTCATGCGATCGCGAAGGACCGCGGCATCCAACAGTTCCAGATAGCCGTTGGCCAACTCCAAGCCTTGGGCGAACAGCTCGAATCGCGCGGCGACGGGCGGATCGGTGGGGCGCACCATGGCCAAAGCGGCCTGGCTGACCGGGTAATCGCAGACTACCACCGGCCGGCCCCTTCCCAGGTCCGGCTGAATGCATTCGCTGAGAAGAAGATCGAGCCAGCCGTCGCGATCGTCCGGGGCGAAGGACTCCGGCACGGCGGGCAGGCGCTGTCGCGCCGCCTGTTCCAGTTCCGCCGTGTCCGCCGTGAGCGGGTCCAGCGAAATCCGTTCCAGGAATACGTCGCGGTACGTTACGACCTCGGGCGGCGGACACTCCAAGAGTTCCACCGCCAATTCGCCCAGACGTGCGATGCCGGCCGCCATGGTATCCCCGACCCGATACCATTCGACGATGGTGAATTCGGGATTGTGGAGCGGGCCGATCTCTCCCCGGCGGAACGCGCGGGTGATTTGGTAGATGGCCTCCCCGCCGGCGGCGAGGAGCCGCTTCATGGCGAATTCGGGCGAGGTTTGCAGCCAGCGCGGTTGCGGGCCGGCGGCCGCCGAGCGGGATGCCTCAGCGCCAAGCTCCACGCAAAAGGGGTCCAAATGCCGATCGACGACCGTGTCGGCGGAGAGCAAGGGCGTTTCGACCTCGAGGAATCCCCGCTGATCGAAAAACGCGCGGATGCGGCGAAGAAGCTCGGCTCGCAGTCGCAAGACTTCCCACGAGGCCGCGGGATGAAAACCGTCGCGCTTCGGGGAGGGCTTCGGCATGGAGCGTCTCGGTTTATTCTTTGACCCGCTCGATGTACTCGCCGGTGCGCGTGTCCACCTTGATCAGGTCGCCCATCTCCACGAAGGCCGGCACGCTCATTTCCGCGCCGGTCTCCACGGTGCACGGCTTGGTCACGTTCGTGGCGGTATTTCCCCGGGCTCCCGGCTCGCAGTACTCCACGCGGAGCACCACGTGGTTGGGCGGCGTGACGGAGATCGGCCGGCCGTTGAACAGCACCATCGCGCAGTTCATGCCTTCCTTGAGGTATTTCCAGGCGTCGTCCACTTGATCCTTGCTCAATTCGTATTGTTCATACGTGTTGTTGTCCATGAACACGAATTGATCGCCTTGGCGGTAGAGGAACTGGGTTTGAATTTCCTCGACGTCGGCGGCCTCGATCGAATCCCCGCTCTTGTAGGTACGGTCGAGCACGGTGTTGCGCACGAGGTTCTTGAGGCGGCACTTGTAGAGGGCCTGTCCTTTGCCCGGCTTGACGAAATTGCACTCGATCATCAGGTAGGGTTCACCGTCGATCTGAACCTTGAGACCCTTCCTGAATTCGCTGGTGTTATAAGTGGCCACGAACGCATCCTTCTATTCTGGAATATCCGAAGACCCAAACCGCAGCCCGACCCGTCGTTGCGACGATCGGCCGGTGAAATCCCCCATCACGAACCCGCGTAACGGCTCCCTCGACGGACAAGCGTTCCCTTCGGCGGGGCGTTCGCCTATGTTAGGATTAGGATAATGAACGACCCGCTTGGGCATAGACGAAACAGCCGGCCGAAGCTACTCAACCCGTCCGACCTTACGAATATTCAAATATTCTCGATGACCCAACCTCTCAAACCGCTGCGATTCGACGAACAGGCAATAGCCGATCCTTCGGCGGGCGTCATTCCAGCCGCGCTTGCCGATCCTGCAAGCCCCCCTGTGGACGGCGTGCCGCACGAATTCCGTCCGCACGCGGAGGCTGCCAAACCGTGGCGGCGGGTGGTTGCGGAAGCGATTACGGACCCGGCGGAATTGTGCCGCATCCTTCGTCTCCCCGCTCGATGGGCGGAAGCCGCCCGGCAGGCCGGATCATCATTCCCGCTGCTCGTACCGAGGACGGTTTTGTCCCGAATGGAGCCGGGGAACCCTCGCGACCCGGTCTTGCGACAGTTTTTCCCCGTACCGGAAGAACTGGAGCGCCGTGAGGGATTCTCCGGCGATCCCTTGGCCGAACGGTCCGCCTCACCCGCTCCGCGCGTCCTCGCCAAATATTCGACTCGACTACTTATGTTAACGGTTGGGGGCTGTCCCGTCCATTGCCGCTACTGTTTTCGTCGGCATTTGCCGTACGAAGAGCTGATGCGGCCCGCGGCCTCGCCGTGCGGTGCCGTCCCCAAACCGGATGCGCCCTCGGGAGAGGTCGCATCCACGCTCCTGCCGCTGGAGACGCTCCGCTTCCTCGAGTCCCAAAAGAGTTACAAGGAAATCGTTTTGAGCGGCGGGGAACCCCTCCTTTTGGACGATTCGCGGTTATTCTCCCTGATTCTTCGTTTATCTCAAATACCCCATCTGACGCGAGTTCGCATCCATACGCGGATGCCGATCGTGATTCCTCAGCGAGTGACTGATGAATTCGCGGTGACGCTCAAATCCTCGCGATTGACGCCGATGGTGGTCTTGCACGTGAACCATCCCCAGGAGATCGACGACGCGGTGGCGGCTGTCATCGGGCGCCTGGTCGATGCCGGGGTGCCCGTGCTTTCCCAAAGCGTTCTTCTGGCGGGCATCAATGACCGCACGGAGATCTTGGCGGAGCTGTGCGAGCGGTTGGCGGACCTGCGCGTGATTCCTTATTATTTGCATCAACTGGATCGGGTGGAGGGCGCGGCCCATTTCGAGGTGCCGGTCCAGGAGGGGATCCGGCTGATTCAGGAGCTCCGCGCCCTGCTGCCGGGCTATATGGTTCCTCGCTATGTGAGGGAGTCTCCCGACAGCCCCTATAAAGTGCCACTGGCCTAGTGGTGCCATCGCGACTATCATGGGCGGATTGTCCGGCCTATTGTCCGGCCTATCCACCGGTCGGCGTGGCACGGATGCGGATCGCGGCTCGGTCGGGCGACGTTGCCGCCCCGGCCGCGCGACCATGGAATGGCTCGGTTCGTTCGTATCCTCGGACTCGATGTGGAAGCGATCATGGCCGAAGCGTTTGACCCGTATCGAGACGCCTTGGTTGTCGAAAAGACGACGCTCTGGCCGAACGGCACTTTCGGCTTGGAAGAAGATTTTCGCCGCCGGGTGGAATGTGCCTTGCACGAGCAACCATCGCAGGCGGCCGACCTGGAATACGTGCGGCTGCCGACCGGATTCCGGCGTGAGATCCGGGTCACGGCGGCCGACGTGGAACGAATTTTGGGTATCGCGGTCGCACCCAAGGAAGAGCCGGCGTCAAGCGGCAAACCGGCCGACGGCGAGGCGCCGGCGCCGAGCACCGACGTGGAGCAGCAGGCCGGACCGGCAGCCGACGGTTCGCCGAAGGAAGCCTGAGCGAGCCGCATCCGTCCAACTGCACTGCGACGATATCCCATGTCCGAACCCTCTTCCGATTGCGTCCGCGTCGATCTCGGGCCGCGAAGCTACGACATCCTGGTGGGGGCCGATTTGCTGTCCCAGGTCGGTAAGGTGATCGCCGATTTGGGCCGTACCACCCACGCCTGGGTGGTCACGGACGAGAACGTCGCGCCGTTGTACCTCTCCCAGGTGTGCGATTCCTTGAACCAGCGCGGGATCCGCGTAGATACTTGGGTCGTGCCCGCCGGAGAGCCTAGCAAGTCCGTGGAGACGGCGGCGGCGGGTTGGCGGAAGTTGCTGGAGGCCGGCGCCGATCGCGGGACCGTGGTGGCGGCCTTGGGCGGCGGCGTGGTCGGCGACCTGGGCGGATTTCTCGCGGCCACCTTCGCCCGCGGGCTGCGATGCTTTCAGATTCCCACCAGCCTGCTGGCCCAGGTCGATAGCTCGGTGGGCGGCAAGGTCGGAATCAATCTGCCCCAAGCCAAGAACATGGTCGGCGCGTTCCACCAACCGCTGGGGGTCATCGCCGACGTGGGCACCTTGCGGACGCTGCCGCAGCGGGAGTACGCATCGGGCTTGGGAGAGGTCGTCAAGTACGGGATGATCTTGGACGCCGCGTTCTTCTCGCAATTGGAAGCCGACGTCGAGGCCTTGCTCCGCCGGGACGCGGAGGTCTTGCGCCGCGTCGTGGCCCGCTGCTGCCGGCTCAAGGCGGATGTCGTGGAGCGGGATGAGCGTGAGGAGTCCGGCTTGCGGGCCGTGTTGAATTACGGGCACACGTTCGCCCACGCCTTCGAAACCCTGACCGGCTACGGCGTTTGGTTGCACGGCGAGGCGGTGGCGGCGGGGATGCACTGCGCGGCGGTGCTGGCCGCCCGGCTGGGTCTGCTCTCGCCGCAAATTGTCGTACGGCAGGCCGATTTGTTGCGGCGGCTCGGCCTCCCCACTTGCCCGCCCCGGCTCGCCCCGCAGGACGTCGTCGCCTGCATGATGCATGATAAGAAGGTCCGGCATGGGCGCTTGCGATTCGTTCTGCCGACGGAAATCGGTCATGTCGAACTGATCGATTCCGTCTCCGCCGAGCAGGTTGTCGCGGCCTTAAGCGCGGCCGCTGCAAGCGAACCCGCGTCCTGACAATCGCCATGAACACACGGTTGATCTGCCGCATCGTGGGAATGATCGCCTTGATTGTGGGCGGGAGCATGGCGCTCAGCTTGCCCTGGTCCTTGCCCGTCTGCGGTCAGACCGACGTCTTCGACGCCCGCGGCTTCTTCGGCCTGCTCGGCTCCATGGTCGTTTGCGGCGTCGTGGGGGGCGGTCTCTGGTATTTTGGCCGCAAAGAGGCGGCGCAAAGGTTGCTGCACCGCGAAGCCATCGCCGTGGTCGGGCTTTCTTGGTTGACGGCCAGCGTCCTGGGGGCGTGCCCCTTCCTGCTCTCAGGCGCGGGCCGCGGCTATACCCCGAAGGGCGAGGTCGTCCGAATGAGATTTGCCGACGCGTTTTTCGAGTCGGCATCGGGGTTCAGCGGCACGGGCGCCAGCGTGCTCGGCGACGTGGAGGATCGGCGCTTGATCTCTCCCGCCGTGCTCTTCTGGCGATCGCAGACGCACTTCCTGGGCGGCTTGGGAATCATCGTGCTGTTCGTGGCCCTCTTGGGATTAGGCTCGGCGAGCAAGGCTTTGCTCCGCGTCGAAGTCGCGGCCCCGTCGCAGACATCCACGCACGAGCAGACGCGGCGCGCGGCCATGGCGTTCGGCGCCGTCTTCCTGGCGCTGAACGCCCTCTTGACGCTGCTGCTGCTTTTGCAGGGACTTTCCCTGTACGATGCCTTGTGCCACGCCTTCGGTACGGTCGCGACGGGGGGGTTCAGCACACGCAACGCCAGCGTGGGCCATTACCGCAGTCCGTCCGTGGAGTTGACGATCGTCCTCTTCATGCTGTTGGGTTGCACGAACTTCGCCCTTCTCTATTTCGCGGCCAAGGGCAAGATTCGCCGTCTCTTCTCGGACCTGGAGTTTCGCGTCTATCTCTCGATCGCGGCGGTTGCGGTGTTGCTGATGACGGCGGCCCTGATCCGCCATCACCATGGAAGCCCCCTGGAGAGCCTGCGCCTGGCCCTCTTCCAGTGCGTTTCCATCCAGACCAATACCGGGTTCGCCACGGCCGATTTCAACCGTTGGCCGCCCTTTTGCAAGGGATTGCTTTTGGTCTTGATGTACGTCGGGGGCTGCGCGGGCAGCACTTCCTGTAGCGTCAAAGTCATTCGCTACATCTTTCTCAGCAAGATCGTCTCGCTGGAACTCCAGCGATCCTTCCGGCCCGGCATGGTCAAACATATCCGCTTGGGCGGCGTCCCGATCACCGATGCCGAGATTCTCAAGGACGTCCTGGTTTACGTCTTGCTGATCGGATTGATCTCCGTCGCCGCCTGGTTGGCGCTGCTGGCGATCGAGCCGCTTTCGATGTGGACGGTTCAGGCTCAAGCGGGCGATAAGCTGCTGGATTGCTTCTCCGCCGTGGCCGCGACGATCAACGGCGTGGGGCCGGGGTTGGGAATGTTCGGGCCGACCGCGAATTTCGGGGCCCTGCAACCGTTGTCCAAGATCATCCTCTCGCTCCTGATGCTCTTGGGACGGATCGAGCTGTTTCCCATCTTGGTGCTGTTTTTGCCCGGCTTCTGGAGCCGCCGATAGAGTTTTCCGGCGAGCCCGATTCGCGCGCGGGAAGGCAGCCGCCGCACGGCTGAAGGACGCGATTCAAGGCGGCGGGACGTGATTCAAGGATGGATGCGGGGGCTGATGAGCGTGCGCAGCAAGGCGGGCGACAGTTCGTGCAAATGGTCGACGACCAAGTCGGCCGCCGCCAAGTCCTGATGCGTCCGCCCGGTGCTTGCCAGCCCCACCGCTTTGGCGCCCGCCGCGTGGGCGGCCTCGATTCCCGCCGGCGCATCCTCGACGACCGCGCATCGCTCGGGCGGCAATCCCAAACGTTCCGCCGCCAAGAGAAACACTTGCGGATCCGGTTTGCCCCGGGTCACGTCCATGCCCGTCACCACCGCCGAGAACAGCGATCGCCGGCCCAGCCGTTCCAGCGTCAAGGCCACGTTTTCCGGCGGTCCCGATGAGCCGATTGCCAATAGGAAACCGTCGGCATGAAGCTGATCCAGCAACTCCACGGCGCCCGGCATGATGGGGAAGTCCTCGCGGATCAGTTCGCGAAAAGCCGCTTCCTTGCGGCGATCCAGTTCCCGAATCTCGGCTTCGTCGCAGGTCCTTTCTCCCCATAGCGCGGCGATGATTTCGCGACTGGTCCGGCCGAACGTCTTAGCAAACTGCGGCTCCGTGATGTTCAGGCCTTCTTCCGCCGCAATCATGCGCCAGCTTTCGAAGTGGGCGCGGTACGAATCGATCAGGACCCCGTCCATGTCGAAGATGCAACCGAAGCCCTGCCGTTCGTCCGTGGGGTTCCGGGAAGCCATCGTCTCCTCGTTGTTCTGTCTTGCTCGTCCGCGATGTTTCCGGATCGCCGCGACGCAAGGGAGCACGCCATCGCGGCTTGGGCGTCGCTCGGGCGGTCCTTCTTTTTTTACCCCGACCGTTCCCGGCAAAAAAGACGGGACCAAAAACTACGGCTCCCGACGGAATCGGGAGCCGTTCGCAACTCGAAGTCGGGCCGACATCAGGCAAGGCGTCGTGGGAACGTCGACACGCTTGTCGGTTCGCCGCAAGACCGTCAATCCTTGTAAACCTTAGAGAAGAACTCGGTGCTGGCCTTGGGGTCGGGCTTGATGGTCGGGCTGCCCTCGTGCCAATCGGCCGGGCAGACTTCGCCGTGCTTCTCGAAGTATTGCAAAGCCTGAATCACCCGCAGGGCCTCATCCACGCTGCGACCGAGGGGCAGATCGTTGACGACCTGATGCCGAACGATCCCCTCCTTGTCGATCAAGAACAGGCCGCGCAAAGCGATACCGCCGGGCAGCAAGACGTCGTAATCGGCCGCGATCTTCTTGTCCAAATCGGCGATCAGCGGATAGCGGATGTCCCCCAGTCCGCCCTTCGTTCGCGGCGTGTTGCGCCAAGCCAAGTGCGTGTAGTGGCTGTCCACCGAGCAGCCCAATACCTGCACGTTCAACTTCTCGAACTCGGCGATCCGATCCGAGAACGCGATGATCTCGGTGGGGCAGACGAACGTGAAATCCAACGGGTAGAAGAACAACAGCACGTACTTGCCGCGGTAGTCGCTTAGGGACAGGTCCTGGAAGGAACCGTCCGGCATCACCGCCTTGGCCTTGAAATTCGGGGCTTCTTTGGTAACCAACACACTCATGGCTTCAACCTCCGGAAAGTTACAGCGACTTCATACCTTGAAAGTCACCGCCCACCGGTGCCGGGCGACGAATCCCTGCGGCATCGTCGCGCAGGTCGGACAAAGCGGTCCAGGGGCACCGGGGCGATGATCCTCGACGCATCGCATGCAGGATGTAACACAAAGTTATGCGCCCGCCCGGCAAGAGTCAATCACGCCCGCCGCCGAGGAGTGGGAAGCGAGCAGGGGGAGCAACGCCCGCAATGCCGCGGCGCGGACGGGCGCTCCGGAGAGAAAGCCGCCGCTACTCCGACCGTCTCGCGGAGCAGCACCCGCGCAAGAAAAACAAGTCCGCTGCAAACCCGGCGCCGGCTTGCAGCGGACACTTTGGACAATCAAAAACGCGGATGGGCGAGCTGCGGAGCGAAAACCGGCGGCATCATCCCTTGGCCAAGGCGGCCGCGGCCCGCGAGGAAGAACGGTCGCTGGCCAATACCTGCCGCAGCAAGGCGGAATAATCTTCGTACGGCGTCACGTCCGGCGCCCCGCCCGCGTATTGCAGGATGGAATTGTGCGGCCGCTTCGTCAGCGAGAGCAACGTGGAGGAAACCGTGCGGACCTTTCCGTTGCCGATGACCACGCCCCAGCGCCCTTCCGCATCCGCGCGACGGGCGAACGTGCGGCTGACCACGGCCAAGAAGGCGACCGCGGAGTCGAGCTTTTGCAGCGTCAACAACCGCCGCGCGAAGGCCTGCCGCGGGTCGTTCGGGTCGTCGACGTCGCCGTTCGTCAAAAAATGCAAACCGGGAGCAAGCTCCACCAGACGAATCGAGTCGCCTCCGTAAACCACCGCAGCGTAACTCGCGTCGACACAGACGTAATTCGCCCCCGCGTAATTGCCGGAGGACAATTCGTCGACGGCCATCCGGGCGGCGTCTCGGGCATTGGCCGCTCCCAGCAACTTACGGCAAAGCAAGCCTCGCGAAATCGGTTCCGGCGGGACCGCACGCTTGGGACGGTTGGACACCGCCACGCACAGACCGTGCTGGTTCACTCCCAACCACGTCCCGTTGGCCTTGCGATCGACGCCGCATACGACCCTCGGTCGCCCGGACTGAATCCGCGGCGGCGAGCTAGGTCGCTCGGCATCTTCCTCGCGGTTGTAGGCCAACAGAACCGGAGCGTCCCGCGCCACTTGAAATTGAAGAGCTAGAATGCACATCTCTTTCCCGCACTACTCCTCGATACAGTCCTAAACTCCCTTCGCGACGTCGAAACGTTCCATCACGGTCCGTCGCGGATCGAGCCTTGCTCAACCCTTCGGTTCGGAATACTCCCCCTCAAAATCGGCTTGCGCAAACCCTCCTCGGCCGGATTGCATTCGCTCCAGGAATTGTTCCGGCCGCCTGATCGCGAATTCACGAACCACGCCGCGCTGTCAATCTGACAACGAAGGCGTTCAGCTTCCCCCGGCGTCTCGCGTCTTGAGTTCTCCCCAGGCTCTCCCGATTTGTCGGAGAAATTGCTGGAAAAGAGGGCGGAAAAACCCGATTACGGTAGTCTCACGCAGGAATACCAGCGCGATCGCATCGTGCTTTTCTGCCGTTTGGCGACCCCATCCAGCATGGTGACATCATTGTGATGACGTATAGACACTACGTCACGGCCGCCAGGTTCGTTCGCCCGACGAAACTGCAACTGAATCAATCGCAGCAAGACGCAATAAGTCTAAGATAACAACTTCCAACTCCGTGTGAACCCATCTCGTGGGGGGTGTTTCTCCATATGATTTAGGTTGTTAGTATTCCATGCAGGGCTTGAGGTTGCTACCGGCAGGGCGCACAATGGCCCTTTTCCCGAACCAATGTGGGCAACGAGGGGAACACGATGAAACTGATACCGCTCGGGGAGCATGTGATCATCCGGCGATTGCCGGCCGAAGACCGGACGGTCGGCGGAATCGTGCTTCCCGACACCGCGCAGGAGAGGCCCCATCAAGGTCGCGTCGTGGCCGTCGGGGATGGACGCCGATTGTCCGACGGCAGCCGGGCCCGGCCTCAGGTGGCCGAGGGCGATCGCGTCATTTTCAGTCCCTATGCCGCGCGCGAAATCCGCATCGGCGACGACGAAGTGCTGGTGCTGCGGGAGAGCGATATCCTGGCGGTTGTGGGCTAGGCGCCCTCCGGTCTCTGCGGCGACCACCGATCGGCGAGCCGGCAACGGCCGACCGTCCCGAACGGGGCCTAGCCGCGATCCCTGCGAATCGGGGGCTTCGCCCGGCCGGCAATCGAGGCATCGTATGGACGTCTTCGAGGCCATCGAAAAGCGTTACAGTTATCGGGGGCGATTTACCGCAGAGCCGGTTCCCAGGGAACATCTGGAGCGCATCGTTCGTGCCGGGATCGCGGCGCCCTCCGGTAAAAACGCCCAGACCACGACCTTCGTGATCGTGGATGACCCGGCTCTGCTCAAACGGCTGGCCGCCCTGTTCGATAAGCCTTGCTGCGAGACCGCCCGCGCCATGATCGTCTGCGTCACGGACCCGCGTCCGGTGATGGGCGACGTCTCTTTCCACGTCGAAGACTGTGCGGCCGCCGTGGAGAATATGCTCTTGGCGATCACCGCGCTGGGCTACGCCACAGTCTGGCTGGACGGCGTCCTTCGCTACCATCGCTTGGCGGAACGCATCGGCGAAATGCTCGGCGTGCCGCGCGATCGCCAAGTTCGCGTCGTTCTCCCCTTGGGCGTCCCCGCGGAACCCGGCCGGCAGAGAGAAAAGCTGCCCTTCGAACAACGGGCGTGGTTTAATCGCTACGGCGGGTGACGCAACACCCTTGCAACGGCGCGAATGGGGAGCCGGCTGCGTTGATCTCGGCCCCCGGCAAAGCAGGGCCTTCCATCGCTATTCCTCGCAAGACTCGCGTTCCGTGGCATTCGCCGGCCGACGGATGGCCGGTCCCTGCACTCCTGATATTTCCGCATGTCAGATTTCCGCGCTTCGGCGACGACGCCGACCGTTCCGCGTGCGGCGAAGGTCTTTCGACCGCCCACGCCCGGGCCGTATAATAGGGCGCCGATTCCGCCGCAAGTTTTGGAGGCTCATCATGAATTCCCCTGATTTCGATCCGTCGCGATCGGCCTGCCCCATCCCGCAGGACTCGTCCGATATCGTCCGCATGGCCCACGGGGGCGGCGGCCGGCTGATGTGGCGATTGATCGAGGACGTATTCCTCCCCGGTTTCCGTCGGCAGGGCGAGACCGGGCGCGATCCCCTCAGCGATCCGCCGCACGACAGCGCTGTCATTCGGACCGGGGACGGCACGCGTTTGGCCTTTACCACCGACTCCTTCGTGGTCCAGCCGCTCTTTTTTCCCGGCGGAGATATCGGTTCCCTGGCGGTTTACGGCACGGTCAATGATTTGGCCATGGCGGGGGCCAAGCCGTTGTGGCTCGCGGCCGCCTTCATCATCGAAGAGGCCTTCCCCATCGACACGCTGCAAAGGATCGTGGCCTCCATGCGGTCCGCCGCCGACGCCGCGGGCGTTCGCATCATCACGGGCGACACCAAGGTGGTCGATCGCGGCAAAGGCGACGGCGTCTTCATCACCACGACGGGGATCGGATTGATCCCGGAGGACGTCGGCGTCAGCCCGGCCGGAATCCAGGTGGGCGATAAGATCCTGCTCTCCGGCGACGTGGGGCGTCACGGCGTCGCCATCCTTTCCGTTCGCGAGAATCTGCAATTCGAAGGGGCCTTGCCCAGCGATTGCGGCCCCTTGAACGGATTGGTTCGAGCCATGGTTAAGCATGCCCCGCAGGCGATCCACTGTCTCCGCGACCTGACGCGCGGCGGCCTGGCCACCGCCCTCTGCGAGTTGGCCCGGGAGTCCGGCACCGGTTTCGTCGTGGACGAATCCCAAATCCCCGTACAGTCCCCCGTCGCGGCGGCTTGCGAACTATTGGGCCTGGATCCGTTGTACGTCGCCAACGAAGGACGGATGATCGCCATCGTCGCCCGCGCCGCAGCCGAGGAACTGTTGGCCGTGATGAAGTCCCATCCGGCGGCCTCCGACCCGCGCATCATCGGTGAAGTGACGGCGGGATCGCCCGGCGTCGTCGAACTCCGCAATGCCTTCGGCGGCTCGCGGGTGCTGGACTTCCTCTCCGGGGAGCAAATGCCGCGGATCTGCTGAGGGAATGCGGACGCTTTTTGCCGCGACCGGACGAGCGGCAAGGTTTTCGCGGTTCGCCACGGGCGGGACTCGTCTTCGCCATGAATCTACCCCTGCGTGTTACGCCTTTCGAAGACCGCTGGCGCTGCCAAGGTTGCGGCATTTGTTGCCGCGGCGTGATCATCCCGTTGAGCGACGACGAATATCACCGCATTCGCGAGCAAGGCTGGCAGTCTCGCCCGGAATTCGCCCGGCGCAGGCTGTTTGTGCGGGTTCATCCCTTGCGGCGTCGCTACCGCTTGGCCCAACGGCCGGACGGCTATTGCGTCTTCCTCAGCCCGCAAGGCCGCTGCCGCATTCATGAAGAGTTCGGCGAAGAGGCCAAGCCGCTCGTCTGCCGCATGTTTCCCTACCAGATCGTGCCGCTGGAACGCTTTGCCTATCTGACGGTGCGTCGCAATTGCCCCACCGCGGCGAGTGAGATCGGCCCCACGCTGGAGGAGCAAGCCGAGGCATGGCGGCCGTTGGCGGAGGAGGAGCGACTGCGTCCCCGCGCCGCGGCCCCGCCGCCGCTGTCGGTCGCGGTGCGCGGAGGTTGGCGGCACTTCCATCGGGTCTGCGATTCCGTCGAGCGTCTCCTCCGCGACGACCGTTTTCCCATGGTCCGGCGGCTGGTTCACGCCGTCATGCTGGCGAACATGCTGGACCGCTGCCGCCCGCAAATCTGGGCCGACGAAAGCAAGCTCCGCGAGTTGCTGCGACTCTTGGAGGGTTCGATTCCGGAAGAGGCGGGCGAGTTTTTCCGCGAGCGGCGCCCGCCCGGCCCCACCGCCCGACTGCTGATGCGGCGCACGATCGTCGATTACCTCCGGCTGCACCCGCGCTTCGCCCTGGAGAACACCTGGGCCGACCGCCTCCGTTGGATCGTCACCAGCCTCAGCCTGGGTTGGGGTCGGGGGCGCATTCCCGCCCCGTCGGCGGGCCGAGCGTTTCGCCCCTGGAAGCCCCTCGCGGCAAGCCCGACCGCCGACGCCGACCTCCCGACCGAGCCGCAGGGCCGGCCGAGCACCGGCTGGGTCTCCCTGGCGGAACTGGAGAATCCCTTGGGACCGCTCGATCGCGAGCTTCTCCGCCCCTTGGATCGTTACTTCGAAAGCATGGCCGTCTCGCGACGCTTCGCCGTCCGCGGCAGACGCGGCTGGCCGCTGACCGACCGCATCCGGGCACTCGGGGTATCCTTCGCCGTGGGGATGTGGATGCTGCGCTGGGCGAGTCGCGGCCGCAACCTTACCGCAGATGACGTCATCGACGCCGTCATCGCGCTGGATCGAGGAGAAGGACATGCCGCGCAGGCTTCGCGCGGGTATCGGCAGCGGTTGCGGGCGCTGGATCGGCTGGGGCAAATTCCCCGCCTGCTGGCTTGGTACGTTCAATGACCGCGCCGTTGCGAAGCGCGGTCCCCGAGGTGGGCGATGCGGGACTCGAACCTGCGACCCCCAGCTTGTCGAGCTGGTGCTCTAACCAACTGAGCTAATCGCCCATACCGTTCCTCTTCGCATGGCGAGAAGGCCGACGACCGCAATCGAAAACCGATCGGCCGGCACTTACCGCGCGCGAACGCGGAACACTATGGTATTGTAATCGCAGGCGGGGGCGTGAAAAGCCCCACCGGCCCGGCCGTCGGCCGGCCGAGTCGACATTCGGCGGGGTTCGCGGCGCTTGCTTCCGGAGGAGCCGCGGGGCTATGCTAGTGTAGTGTCTTGTAATTGAGGGAACTTATCCATGGCCGCCGGCGTCTCACTCTCAGACCGAGGAGGATGACGCCATGCGAGTTGCGAAAGCCATCGAGTTGAGTGACGCGGAACGAACGACGCTGACGAAATGGTCGCGGGGTCGGAGCACGCCGGCACGCGTGGTGTTGCGTGCCAAGATCGTCCTGGCCGCGGCGGCGGGCAAGCGTAACGACGAGATTGCCGCCGAACTCGGCTGCACGCGTCGCACGGTGGGAACGTGGCGGACCCGCTTCCTGGAGGCGGGTCTGGCGGGCCTCGACAAGGACAAGCCGCGCGGCGGTCGCAGACCGAAGGTCCGCGCCGCCAAGGAGGCGGAGATCCTCCGCAAGACGACGCAGGAGAAGCCCGCCAACGCCACGCACTGGTCGACCCGCTCGATGGCGAAGGCCGTGGGGGTAAGCAAGGCGACTGTGCATCGCATTTGGCGTGACCACGGCTTGAAGCCGCACTTGGTGAAGACCTTCAAGGTCTCCAACGATCCGCGGTTTGTCGAAAAGGTCGTGGACCTCGTAGGCCTGTACCTCAACCCGCCCGAACACGCCTTGGTGCTCTCCTGCGACGAGAAGAGCCAGATTCAGGCGCTCGATCGCACGCAGAAAAGTTTGCCGCTGTATCCCGGCCGGTTGGGTACGCTGACGCACGACTACAAACGCCACGGGACGACGACGCTGTTTGCGGCCATCGAGGTGGCTGAAGGCAAGGTCATCGCCGAGTGCATGCCGCGACATCGCCATCAGGAATGGTTGAAGTTTCTCAAGAAGATCGATGCGGAGACGCCGCCCGAACTCGACTTGCATTTGATCGTGGACAACTACGCCACGCACAAGCATCCGAAGGTGCAGCGGTGGCTGGCACGGCACCAACGCTTTCACATCCACTTCACGCCGACGAGTAGTTCCTGGCTGAATCTGGTCGAACGCTGGTTTCGCGACATCACGGATCGCCGCATTCGCCGCGGCGTCTTCAAGAGCGTTCGGCAGTTGGAACGGGCGATCTATGAATACATTGCCGATCACAATGCCAATCCCAAGGGCTTCACGTGGACGGCCAAGGCCGAGGCGATCCTCGCCAAAGTCCGTCGCGCCCGCGCCGCACTGGATAAGGCCCCATCTGAGTGAGACACTACACTAGGGTGATCGGTGCCGCCCGACGCGCATCGGCCGGGCCGAGCGCCGATCTCCGTCGCGCCTACCGGGCGAGCGCTTTCGGCAAGCGCCGCGGCGAAGTCTCCCCTCTCCTAGGCATCGACTTTTTGCGAAGGAGCAAACAGCATGGCACGTTCGTTTTCCACGGCTTCCGGTATCTCGCGCCGGCAATTCGTCCGCAATGCGGCCGTGGGGGCCGCCGCTACGGCCGTCTCGTGGCGGATGGTGCACGGCGCCTTGAACGACGACTTCCAAGTGAAGATCGGTTTGATCGGTTGCGGCGGGCGCGGGACGGGCGCGGTGCTGAACGCTCTGGGAGCCGCGACGCACGTCATCTATCCGTCGGCCGGCTATCATACCGAAGACGTGGCGGAGAACGCCGCCGTGGCTCGGCCGAATATCCGCGTCGTAGCCCTGGCGGACGTCTTCGCCGATCGCTTGCAAGCGTGCCGGACGCAACTCGAAAAGCTGAACATCAAGATTCCGGACGAGCATTGCTTCGTGGGCTTCGACGCGTATCGGCAGTTGCTGGCCCTGGAGGAGATCAATTACGTGATATTGGCGGAGCCGCCCCATTTTCGGCCGGCGCACCTGATGGCCGCCGTCGAGGCCGGCAAGAACGTCTTCATGGAGAAGCCCGCCGCCGTGGACGTGCCCGGCGTCAAGTTGGTGATGCAGGCCGGCGAGTTGGCGGCGCAGAAGGGCCTCGGCATCGCCGCCGGGACGCAACGCCGGCATCAACTGAGCTATCGCGAGACGATCCAACGCATTCACGACGGCGCAATCGGCGAGATCATCTACGGCAAGGCCTACTGGAACGGCGGCGAGATTTGGGTCATCGAGCGCCGGCCCGAGTGGACCGATATGGAATGGCAGCTCCGCAACTGGAACTACTTTACCTGGCTTTCCGGCGATCACATCGTGGAGCAGCACGTCCACAATCTGGACGTCATGAATTGGGTCATCGGCACGCACCCCATTCGCGCCGTATCCGGCTTGGGCGGGCGGCAAGTGCGGACCGATCCCAAGTACGGGCACATCTTCGACCACTTCGCCGTGGAGTTCGAGTATCCGGGCGGCGTGACGGTCTTCAGCCAGTGCCGCCAGATCAACGGCTGCCAAAACATCGTGGGCGAGGCGGTCGTCGGCAGCAAGGGGCGCAGCGATTGCGCCCAGTCCATCCAGGCCGGCGGTGAACGTTGGCGCTACCGCGGCGAGAACCCCAATCCGTACGAACGCGAGCACGAAAACCTGATCGCGAGCATCCGGGAGGGGAAGCCGATCAACGAGGCGCAAAGCGTCGCCGAGAGCACGATGACGGGAATCCTCGGCCGCGAGGCGGTGTACAGCGGCCAGGCGATCTCGTGGGAGGATGCCATGCAATCGACGACGCGGCTGGGGCCCGATCGCTACGAATTCGGGCCGTTGCCCGTCCCGCCGGTCGCCATGCCGGGACGATACCAATTCACCTGATCGTCACGCGGCACGGTCGAGGATCGGGGCGACGGCAAGCAGGGCCGGCGCGCGGGCGGCTTGGGCGCGCCGCCCCGGCCGGATGCCGAGGCGAGAATGCGCAAAGCGTCGGCATCCGGCGCCGGTTCCGTGGGAATGCGGTGCGAGGGGCCTACCGGCTCCGGGCGACCACGCGGTATTGCAGGTAGTCGAGCATGATGTTGATGACTTCGTCGAGGTAGTAGTCACGCTCGATGCCGGCGTCCTCGCCTTGCTTATTGAGTTTTTCGAATTGCGACCGCTCGGTCTTGTCGGCATCCAATTCCTTGATTTGGGCGAGGAACTTCTCCTCGTTCAAGGGAATGCTCTTCCGCGCCCGCTGAGCCAGATACCGCTCGATGTCCTGGCGGACCTTTTGGAAGTCGGGGGAGGCCGCCACCCGTTCCGCCGACCGGGTCTTCAGGTAGTCGACGACGGAGGGATCGATGTCGCCGTACGGCTTGTAGGTCGCCGGCTCGATGCGATCGAACGGCAAGGCGTACTTGAGATCGGATTCGGCGATGCCTTCCAGGTGGTCGGTGATGGACGGGAGCGTGATGTCGGCGGGGACGCCGCGATTCTGCGTGCTGTCGCCGTCCGGTCGATAGAATTGCTGGATGGTGATTTTCAGGGCGCCCAACTTGGGGGCGTTGGGCAGGCGGAACAATTGCTGGCCCAAATCCATCAGGCTTTGCACGGTGCCCTTGCCGTGGGTGCCGGCGTCACCCACGATCAGGCCGCGCTTGTAGTCCTGGATCGCGCCGGCCAGGATTTCGCTGGCGCTGGCGGAGAACTTGCTGATGACCACGATCAGCGGCCCGTTCCAGGCCACGCTCGTGTCCTCGTCGTCGTAGACGGAGACGCGTCCGACGGCGTCCTTGACCTGGACGACCGGTCCGGAGGGAATGAACAGGCCGGTCAGGTTGATGGCCTCTTGCAGCGAGCCGCCGCCGTTCTTGCGGAGGTCCAGGATCACGGCGTCCACGCCCTGGCGATTGAAATCGTCGAGGATGCGGCGGACGTCGCGGGTGGTGCTGCGGAATTCGGGGATGCCCAGGCGGGCGCCGCTCATATCCATGTAAAAGCTGGGCAGGTCGATGACGCCGATGCGGTAGGGTTTGCCGTCGGGACGGTTGCCCTGCTCGAAGACGCGGCCCTTGGCCTCGCTGTCCTTGAGTTCGATGCGTTCGCGGGTAATGGCGTAGACCTGCCGCGGCCCTCCGGCGGCGGGCAAGACCTCCAAGCGGACGACCGTGCCCCGCTTGCCGCGGATGAGCTGCACGACGTCGGACAACTTCATGTCCACGACGTCGACGATCTCGCCCGATTCACCCTGGCCCACGCCCACCACCTTGTCCTCGACCTTGAGCCGCCCGTCCTTGGCGGCCGCTCCGCCCGGGATGATGCTCTTCACGATGGTGTAGCCGTCCTCGGATTGCAGAGCCGCCCCGATGCCCTCCAATTCCAACTTCATCGTGATGTCGAAGTTTTCCAGCGTCTCCGGCGACATGTAGCTGGTGTGCGGGTCGTACGATTCGCAAATCGCCGTGAGGTAGATTTCGAGCAACTCGTCGGCGTCGGTTTGATGCATCCGCTTGCCGAAACTGCTGTAGCGTTTTTCCAGCTTTTCGTAGGCGGCTTGACCCTCCATTTGCTTGTCGGCCTTGAGCACCAGCAGATCGAGCTTGATCCGCTTCCGCCAGCGGTCCCGGGCCTCGGCGGCGTCCTTGGGATAGGTCAATAGGTCCGGATCGCGGATGATCTCCTCGTCCGCCGTGAAGTCGTGGGGCTGCCGAATCAAATCCAAGGCCGACGCCACGCGTTCATCCAATCGCTTCAAATAGACGCTGAAGACCTCGTAGGCCAGGCTGACGTCGCCTTTTTTGACGGATTCGGCGATTTGATTCGCCTGCTGCGTGAAGCGGTCCACGTCGCTTTGATAGAAGTACAACTTCATGGGATCGAGGGCTTTGAGGAACAATCCCATGGCCCGTTGCGAGATTTCCGCGTCCAGCGGGTGCCGCGTGAGGTGTTGTCGGGGCAGGAGCAAGGCGACGCTCTGCGCGATGTGGCGGTCTTGCGTGCGCGGCCCGTCCGGATCCCCACAAGCCGGAATGGTGACGACCAAGGACAACAAGACGGCCCAGATCAGTCCGGCAGAGGGCCGGGAAGTGAAGAATCGAGACATGCTAGGTCCACTCGCTGGAAGAAAAAAGAAAGGAGAAAGCCACCGCATTCCGGCGCCGCGGCCACCGTTCTCAAAAGGAATACCCCTCACCTGACGGAAAGCCTTCCGCGACGATCCTTTGCTATTTTACGCACAGGCCGAAACCGGCAAAGGTCAAAACTCCGCTCGGGGGGCATGGCGTCCTCTTGATTCAAGGATGGAATGCTCCCGTTCGGAGGCCGCCCACACCGCGCCCGAAATCCCGAACGCCTCCCGAGCGCCGCACGTTCGCGGTCAGACGGCGCTTCCCGTGCGGTTGCCGCCTTGCCCCGCCTCCAGGCGTTCGAACCGACCGAAAATCATGCGGCCGGCGCTGGTTTGCAGCACGCTGGTGACGGTGAGATAGATGGTTTTGCCGACGTATTCCCGGCCGTCTTCCACGACCACCATCGTGCCGTCGTCCAAATAGCCGACCCCTTGCCGCTCCTCTTCGCCGGGACGCACCAAGCGAACCTGGAGGTGTTCGCCGGGGAGGAAGTGCGGCTTGAGGGCGTTGGCCAAGTCGTTGATGTTGATGACCGGTACGCCGTGGACGCGGGCGACCTTGTTGAGGTTGAAATCGTTCGTGACGAGCTTGCCCTCCAGGTGCTTGGCAAGGGCCACGAGCTTGAGATCCACCGGTTGGCCCGCGAATTCCGGCAGGTCGCGATCGAAGATTTCCAGCTCCACCTCGGGATTGTTGCGGAGGCGGTTGAGGATATCCAGACCGCGGCGGCCGCGGGCCCGTTTCGACTTGTCCGCGCTGTCGGCCACGGCCTGCAATTCGGTGATGGCGAACCGCGGCAAGACCAGCCGGCTGTCGAACAGATTGGCCTCCACCAGATCGGCGATCCGGCCGTCGATCACCACGCTGGTATCGAGGATGAACGGCCGACGACCGCGGACCTCCTTGCTGAACTCCACGTACGGAATGACGAAGCGAAAGTCGTCCTTGGTCTGCATCAGGAAGCTGATGCAGGTGTAAGACAGGACGGCCGCCAAGACCAACTGCACCACATTGCGGACGTTCTCGGGCGATTGCAGGCTTTCGAAAATCGGCGTCAAGGCCACGCCGGCCACGTAAGCCAGAAACAGCCCCACGATCAGGCCGAAATAGACGGAGGAAATGATGTGCAGCGGCTTGCGTGGAAAGAGGACGTCCAGGGCGATGACGACACCGCCCAGCGCCATGATGCCCAACACCAGCAGCCAAGCAATCCAGGCGGAGTCGGTGGGATAAAGCCCCGACTTGATGACCACGACGGCCACGCCGGCCAATACGACGAGAAAGATGAAACGGAGTACCGCGAGCGCCATGCTGCCCATTCCTGTTCCGAAGCTAAAACGCAGGAGTCACACCAGCCCGTTCCCCCATGCCACGCCTGCGACGTTTCACGGGGAAGACACCATTTTAGTCGCGGGCGCGGGGCGGCGAAACCCGCGCAAAGGCCCTTGCCCGTCCGCTAACGGCTCGACCCGCAGCCGGTTCGGCTTCGAGGGGATGTCGGCGTGGGGGCGGCGCGGGAAACCTCAGCCGGATTCCTTCAGGGCCACGATGCGCGTCCGACCTCGATCCTGAAAGGCGAGCTTGTCTTCGCGAGCCAGCCAGCCGACGGCCTGCATGACCTCGTCGCGCGGTCGGCCGATCTCCTTGATCAATCGGCTGAGAGACATGGCGCCCCGGCCGTGCAGGGCGGTCCACACCAAGCCCGCCGTGTGTCCGATGCGAGCGACGTAATCCTCCGCGGCGGCCATGGTACCACCTACCGTAAGGGAAACCCACGACACGATCCAACTTTCCGAGGCTGCGCAGCCCCGGGATGCCTTCGACCTGCCGACCTCACGGTCAACATACCTTGGCGGCGGCGGCCAAGCAAGCAAGTTAACCGTAAATTGCAAAAAAAGAGGAAGAAATTGAAGGGGTGACGTCAGTTTGGTGGGAAGGGGCGAACGTGTCGGCGGTCCTCCCGCGGTCAATCCTGGGTACCCGATCATGGGGCGGTCGAGGAGACTGTCACCAGGTCGCCTGCCATTTCCGCTTCGGCCGTGCGAAACCGCAACAGAGCCTCCAAGTACTCTACCTGTTTTTGCACGTAGGATCGCTGGGCCAAAAGGAGATCGGCGAAACTCGCCTCGCCCGCCTGGTAGGACTTCCGTGTCAATTCGAGTACCTCCGCAGCGGTGGGAAGGATGGTCGAGCGATAACGCTCGGCTTCGGCCCGCGCATCGCGATACCGCGCGTAGACCTCCGCCAGCCGCCCGCGAAGATCCAGCTCCAATTCCCTGACGGCCTTTTCGGCGGCGGAGAGTTCGTAGCGGGCTTGCATCACCGCGCCTTGATTGCGATTCACGATCGGCAGGGGCAAGCTCACGGAAATGCCGCCGTTGGCCGTGCCGTCCGCGCCGTTGTCGATCACGTTGACCAGTCCCTGCACCGTCAGATTGGGGACGGCCTCGGCGCAGGCCCGCCGGAGCACGGCGCGGGCATGTTCCACCGCCCGGGTCGCGCGGAGGAGTTCCGGGCTGGAGGCCTGAATCCGTCGCCAAAGGGCTTCGAAGTCTTGCGGTTCGGGCAGGTCGTCCGGCTCCGCCTGGAGCGGCCGAGGAGGCAGCTCCGGGATGCCGACGGCCGATGCCAATCTCCGTCGGGCGGCTGAGTAGCGCTCCTCCGCTTTGCGTGCCATCAATCGCGCGGTTTCGGTTTCCAGCCGCGATTCCAACCACGCGGCGCGCGGTACCTCCTGGGCCTGATACAGGGCCGCCACGCTCCGCTCGATCTCGGAACTGATCTTCACGAGGTCTTCGGCCAACCGAACGTTTCGCATGGCGACGGCGGCCTCGTGGAAGGCGATGTGAAGTTCGGTCAAGATTTCCCGGCGCCGGATATCCCAATCGCCGCGTGCCAGGGCGACCCCGCGGGCCGCCACGGCTTGATCGAGTTGCCGCTTGCCGCCGAGGCGGAACTCCTGCTCGATGAAGACGCCGTGCTGCTCCGCCCGGCCGCCGCTGCCGAGTTGTTGTCCCTCGTACCCGATCGAGGGATTAGGAGGCAGACCGGCCTGGAGACGCCCCCCCTGGGCCGCGCCTACGAGCGCTTCGGCTCGCGCCAGGGCCGGATGATGCTGCAACGCGAGCTGCTCCAACTCGCTCAGCGTCATCGCGGCCGCGGGACCGGAGGGAGCACTGCCCCTCTCGCTCCCCCCTTCGTTCTCAACGAAAATCACGGCCGCATCGGGGAGAGCTTGGGCGTTTCCATCGTGCGCCGCGGCGATCCGGACGGTAAGCTGCGTGACCGCCGCCGCATAGACCCAAATCGCCGCCGCCGGCAAGATGCTCGCCGTCAGCGTCAGGATTCGCGGTTTAACCGAACGATTTGACATCCCGCGGTTTGACATCCCAAAATACCCTTCCCGGTTGTATCCATACCACGGTCCCTTTCCTGTCTTCGACCTGACTGGAGCCGGAATAGAGCGCCAAACCGCCAATCCGGAGTTTCTTGCTAGAATCGCCACCTTCCGCAACTTCGTTATCTTTGCCGGGAAGTGCTTGCGGGCGAGATTTCGCCTTCGTCCCGAGCGGCATTCGCCTTTGAAGACGGCAACTCCTTCTAAAACGGCTCGTCGGGCGGTAAAGTCTCTTGTTCGGGGCGCTGCACGACCCTTTGGGCGGCGCGCAGGCCGAGCCATTGGAACAGGGCCGGGCGGACCAGAAACTCCGCCGACGTCCCCGTGATCAAGCCCCCGATGATGACCACGGCCACGGGATGGAGGACCTCCTTGCCCGGCTCGCCCGCCGCAAGAACCAGCGGCACCAAACCGAGGCCGGAGGTCAGAGCGGTCATGAGAACCGGGGCGACGCGTTCGCGTCCCGCCCGCACGATCATCTCTCGCGTCCACGATTCGCCCTCGTAACGGACTAAATGCAGGTAGTGGTTGGTGAGCAGAATCCCGTTGCGTACGGCGATGCCGCATAAGGAGATGAAGCCGACCATGGCCGCCACCGTCAAGGTTTGTCCCGAGAGGTACAGGGCCGCCGCACCGCCCACGAACGCCATGGGGACGGCGATCATCACTTGCAGGGCGAGGTTCACGGAGCCGAACAAGTTCCAAAGCAGCAGGAACATGGCGGCAAGCGCGGCCGCGAAGAGTACGGCGATCGTTCGCGCGGCGGCTTGCCGGCTCTCGAACTGGCCGCCGAATTCGATGTAATAGCCGGTCGGCAATTCGGCCTGGATGGGTTGGAGCCGGCGCTTCATGTCCTCCACCACGTCCACCAGGCCTCGGCCGGACACGTTGCATTGCACGATGATGCGGCGCCGCACCTGCTCGCGCTGGATGATGTTGGGGCCGCCCGCCTCGTAAATCCGGGCCACATCTTCCAGCTTGACGGTCCCGCCGTCGGCGGTGTCGATTACCATTCGCCGCAAGGAGGCGATGTCTTCGCGATACGGTTCGTCCAGGCGGACCAGCAGATCGAACGCCCGTTGCCCTTCCAAGACTTGCGAAATGACCTTGCCGGCCAAGGCGGTTTCGACCAGGCCGTTCACGTCCCAGCGGCGGAGGCCGAACAATTCCAAGGCGTGGGCGTCCGCCTCGATGCGAAGCTGAGGCACGACGGTCTGCGGCTCCACCTGCAAATCGCGGATGCCCGGCACGTCCGCCACCGCCGCGCGAATCCCCTCCGCCTCCCGCCGCAAAACCTCCAAGTCGTCGCCGAAGAGCTTGATCGCCACCTGCGCCTTGACGCCCGACAGCATCATGGAAATCAGATGCGCCATCGGCTGCTCGACCGAAATCACGATGCCCGGGACCTGGTCCAAGGCTTGGTGAATCTCCGTCAAGATTTGCTCGCGGGTCTTCTTGGTGCGGGGATCGATGGTCGCGATGATCTCCGTCACGTGGACCCCTTCGGCATGCTCGTCCAATTCGGCGCGGCCCGTCTTGCGAACGAACGCCGTGACGTCTTCCAGGGTCTGAATCCGCTTTTCCACCGCCTGGGCGGTCCGGTCGGACGCGGCTAGGGAGACGCCCGGCGGCAAGAGGACGTTGATTTGGACGGCTCCCTCGTTGAACGGCGGCAGGAAGTCGCGGTCCAATCGCCAGGTCGCCCATCCGGCCAAGACCGCGGCGAGAACCGCGGATGCCAAGGCGAGACCGGGAAACCGTAAACTGAGGCGGATCGCCCGCTCCGACGCCCACCGGCACCCGCGCAAGAGCAGCCCGTCTCCCGTTCGCTCCTTGCCCTTCGCCCGGCCCAGCAGCCAATAGCTCATCACCGGCGTGACCGTGAGAGAGACGAGCAAGGAGGCCGCCAGCGACGTGATGTAGGCGGCGGCCAAGGGCACGAACAGCCGGCCCTCGATCCCCGACAACGCCGTCAGCGGAAGAAAGACCATCACCACGATCAGCGTTCCGTACACTACGGAGTTGCGGATTTCGCAACTCGCTTGATAGACCACCCATAACGCGGGTCGGGGATTCGGGCTGCGCCGATTTTCGCGCAGTCGCCGATAGATGTTCTCGACGTCCACGATGGCGTCGTCCACCAATTCCCCAATGGCTACCGCCAGACCGCCCAGCGTCATCGTGTTGATGGAAAACCCCAGGGCGTGAAAGACGACCGCCGTGACGACCAGGGAGAGCGGAATGGCGGTCAGGCTGATGACGGTGGTCCGCGGGTTCATGAGGAACAAAACCAAGACGATGACGACCAGCACGGCCCCGTCGCGCAAGGCTCCCGCCACGTTCTCCACGGCTCGGTCGATGAAGGCCTTTTGCTCGTACAAGGGCACCAAGCGGACGTCGTTGGGCAGCGAGGCCGCCATCTCGCGAATCGCCTGATTCACAGCGTCGGTGACCCGTCGGGTGTCGGCGCCGGGTTGCTTGTTGACGGTCAAGACGACGGCGGGCCCCCCTTCGAATCGCCCGTCTTCGCCCCGCACGAAGGCCGCGCTGTCGCCGCGCTTGATTTCCGCGCCCTCGACGATGCGGGCGACCTGCGAGAGCCGCACCGAGCGGCCCTCCCGTCGGGCGACGATGACGCGGGCGATATCGTCGGCGGAGCGGACCCGCCCCAAGGATCGGACCACATACTCGCGCACCCCCTCGGCGTCCAAGTAGCCGCCCGCCGTATCCTGGTTGCTCTCGGACAACGCCGCCTCGATTTCGCGAAGGGAGATGCCGTAGCGCCGCAATTCGTGGGGGTTGAGGAGCACTTGGAACTGTTTCCGCTCGCCGCCCATCACGATGACCTGCGACACCCCCTGCACGGCCCGCAACCGCTGCCGAATCACCCAATCGGCCAAAGTGCGGAGCTCCATGGGCGACGTCTTTCCGCCGCGGCTGTACATCCCGATGATCTGGATTTGGCCCATGATCGAGGAGATCGGGGCCATTTGCGGCTTGATGCCCGGCGGGAGTTGATCCGCCGCTTGGCTCAGCCGTTCATTCACGATCTGCCGGTCGAGATAGGGGTCCGTCCCCCAATCGAACTCCACCTGGATGACCGAGAGGCCGACGCCGGACGAACTGCGGACGGTTTGCACGCCGGCGGCCCCGTTGAGGGCGGCCTCCAGGGGAAACGTGACCAGCGTTTCCACCTCCTCGGGCGCCAAGCCCGGCGCCTCCGTCAGGATCACCACCCGCGGACGGTTGAGGTCCGGAAAGACGTCGATCGGCAACCGCAGCATCTGCCACAGGCCGTAGCCGGAAAGGAAGATTGCCGCCGCCGTTACCAACAGTCGCTGCCGGAGGGAGAAGCGAATCAGTTCATTCAACATGGGCCGAGGGATCTCGCCGTATGTTCGTGGGTAAAGCAGCCTTCAATGGTTGTGTCCGGCGTGGGGATCGATGCCCGCCCCCGACCGGTTCTTCAACGCCGAATGGATTTGAAAGGCCCCGGCGGCCGCCACCGTCTCGCCCGGCGTCAAGGCGCCGTCCGCCGCAATCACCGCCGAGCGGCGGTCTTGATACTCGAGGTGCACGGCGACGCGCTCGAACCGGGAGCCCTCCTGCCGATACACATAGCACTCCGGGCCCTCGCGCACCACGGCTTGGGCGGGCACGACGATGCGGTTCTCCCAACGCTCGACCGGCACGTTCAGCTCCACGCGCTGCCCCGGCTTATACCGCCAATCAATGAACCGCAAGCCGGTTTCGCTGCGTCGTTCTTGCTCGATGCGGTTGACGAGGCGAAGATAGAAGCGGAAGGTCCGCGACGGCTCGTCCACACGGTCGGCCAAATACAGGACCTTCAATCCCTCGATGCTCTCCCCGTCGCCCGCCGACGCGGCCGAGACCTCCCAATCGTTCTCCACCGCCCGGCGGAGCGCCGCCAGATCGTCCTCGAAGGCTCGGCCTTCCACGAACAGTTCGCAATGGTCGGCCAAGACGCAGAGGACCTGTCCGACTTCCACCATCTGTCCGATCTTCACCGGCAGGGACTGGACGTGGAAAAGGTGATCGGCCCGGCAATCGTCGCGATCGTGCTCATGGGTGGGGGCCGACACGTGCTGAACCTGGAAGAGCTTCCTCTGAGTCAAGATTGCGTCGATTTGATCCGACGTCAAACCGTGCAGGAGCAAGGCCTGGCGTCCCGCCCGCAGCTCGGCTTCCAGTTTGCGCTCCTCGTACTGCTGTTCCAGGATGCGCCGCCCGGCAATCACGCCCTCCTCCGCGGACTGAAGGCGGCGCAACTCGCTCCGCACGACTTCCAGGGTTTCGGCGGCCCGGACGAAGTCGGCCTGCGCGGCGACCAATTCCTCGTGCATCAGCCGCAGCTCGAATAACGGCGTGCCCGGCTCCACGGCGGTGCCCTCCATCACGTGGATCTTGGTCACGATCCCCGTCATGGGCGCGGCGACTTGAATCTGCGATCGCCCCGGCCGCTCTACGATCATGCCCGGCATGTTGATCCGCCGTACGAACGTGGAGAGCCGCACCGGGTACGGCTCGAAACCGATGTTTTTCAAGGCTTGCTCGCTCAGCTCGATGGCTTCGCCGTGCTTGTCGTGCTCATCGTGCCCTTCCGCGCCGTGGTTTGCTTCCGCCGAGGGGCCGCGCGCCGCCGGAACTGCCGCACGGACCTCCGTCCCGGGACCGGCGCCATGTTCGTGCGGGTCTTCGTCCCCGTGAGCAGGCGAGCTTGGAGCGGACCGGAGGGCGAGGAATTCGGCAACGGACCGCCCCGCCGATCGGTAAAAGAGTAGCAGTGCGGCGACGGTCGCCACCGCGATCCCGGCGAGGACCAGGCCGGGCCGGCGACGCGGCAAAAATCTTCGGATACCAAGGACCATGAAAACCTCCGCGATGAAGCCGCCGGAAATGGACCGGAAAGGGATTCGGGCCGGAAACCGTTCCCGTTTGTACCGTGCCCGTTTGCATGGAACTTTCGAGAGAATGCCCCCGGCCGACGGTCCGCCGATCCGTATTCGCCGGACGGCGGGGACTGTGTGCCGGTATCGGCTACCGCGAAGAGGAGCGGAGGATCACAGAGAAAGCAGGCACAGGACGAGATGAGTGCGGAGGGATGGCACCGCAAAGGGGCCGCATGACCGGCCCGCGGCGCCCGCCTCCCTTGCAAGCAAAATGCCCGCCGTTCCAACTTGCAAAAGGTCGTTCATCACAGCGATGGACGTGTCGAACGGCCGAGGATACTCCTTCGCCCGGTCGATTCGCACCGTCGGCGAATCGGCGAAGGAACACGGGCCTTCGGTACAGGGCTGAAAGCCGCGGCGGGAATCGCAGGTCGGTGCCGATTGTACGGCGGTCGAGTCTTGCCAACGGTCCCCGCCGACCGCGGCCCTGGATGACCGGTGATGAGCCGCGGTTGCGCCCCGACAAGCATTGCCCGCGCACCCGGCGGGCGCCGATGCGCTCACGTTGCCGGCAGGGCGGCCCGACGTTTCGTGGCGGTGGTGCGCGCAGCATCCGGCGACCGTGTGCCAAAGCACGGAAATCGCCAGCGTCAAACGCACCGCCCAAGTAATCACGGCACCCCGCCGGTTCAAGGGGTTTTGCTTTTCGCCGCCCAAACTTGCAAATATGCACTCGCAAGATGCACGCGCCGCAGGCAGCGACTCGGTCGTAGACCTCGCCCAAGATTGTCGTCATTTCGTATGGCGCAATTTTAGACTCTTCCGCCGTTCGGGGCAATAAGGAAGTAGTTAGTTGGCTGCCCCGGGAGATCCGGTCTATCGAAATCCGCCGCGGGTTGGGGTAATCTAAGCGGCGTTGTCGGCTTCGGTAGGCTGCGGGGTTCGTGCCCCAAGCGGGGAGAGCCGGCCTTCCCTCGTCGGTGTCCTTGCAGGTCGTGGGAGGAACGCGATGATTCGTGCAGCGGTGCGGTCGGCGGCGGCCGGTCGGTCTAGCAGGCGCGTGCGATCGGATGCCCCCCGCCATCACGACCGGCTGATCGGACCGCAGCCGGCTGATCAGCCCGATCAGGTGTAATCGCCTCCAGCGTAGTTCGGCCGCCCGCAGTACCAATGCTGCGCGCAGAACAAGAGACGTTTTCACAAGTGGCGCACTTCTGCCTGAAAAAAACACGTCCTCCACACCGGTCGGAGGCACTCGGACCGTTCGGCTCAATCGCCGAACACCAGGACCGCCTTCTCATCCAACGGCCGAACCGACACGGAATGAAAGACAGTGGCTTCGTTGAGGTAATTATGAATGCCGATGCGGTCGGCCGGAAACCCCTGCGGGACCGTCAACGAGCTAATCTTCCCCTGCCAAGCGAAGAGCGGCGTGCGATTTAACGCGGCTTGAATCGAACAAAGGGGGGCCCTCACGCGGACGGCGATTTCCCAGGTAAGCAACACGCCGTTGGGGATTGTTCCCGGTGTCCTTTTGGTTGGATTCGCGTTGCCCTCGCGGCCGTCGATCAGGCCGATACCGTGGCACTGACCGCGCCAGCCGCTTAGGACCGCGAGGCAGCCGGTACCGGCCACAGGCAACTCCACGCTGACCGAGTCGTCGCCTTTTAGCCGCGTGAAGACTGCTTTCAGATCGTAACTCCCGGACGACAGCATCGGCAGGTAGATTCCTGACATCTGTCCCAGGACTAAGCCGCGAGTTCCCAGGGCAACCTCTCCCTGTTGTGGCGCCATCCCCAGGCGGGTGAGCGGCCCCAACTCGACCCACTTATCCCTAAGCGAAGGCCCGCCGCGCAAGGCCGCGGCAATTTGCTCGCCAAGCGGTTTTGCCGCTTGGGCCTCAGGCTGCTCCAGGAGCTTTTCCACCCCCGCTTTCTCCAGAGCCGACAGCGGTGCATCACGCGGCAGCAGGGCCCGCTGGTAAAGCTGCACGGCGTGGGCGCGGAAATACGGTTGCTCGCTGCGGTCGGCCTTCTCGGCATACTGCCACCAGCGGTGGGCCACGGCAGCCAAAGCCGTCGGCACGTTGGCGTCCATCGCTTGTTCGGCCTTGGCCGCCTCGGCGAGCAGGGAATCGCCGCATGCGGCCAGATGTGGCAGGCCTGCGTCCCAATCGTCGGCACCCAGGCAAAGCCAGCGTCCCGCGGCGCGATGGGCCTCCGCATCCTGGGGGGCCATGCCCAGCCGCGCTTGCGCGAAACGGTACTCGCGATACCAATCGGCGGCCTGCTTGAGCAGTGTTCGGGCTTCGCCCAGGCACCATAAGGCCACGGTCGCCCGCTCGGGCCGGGCTGTGCGGGCCAGCTCGCTCAAAGCGTCAACTGCGGCGGCGGCCTGTTCCACGCGCCCCTGGCGGCAGGCCTGAGAAATCGCCACGGCCGATTCGGCCGCAACGCGGGTGATCCAATAGACGTCGCTGCGCTGCCCGGAGAGCACCCCCTTGAGCAGCATTCCGGCATCGCATGCGTAATTGATGGTAAGTTGCGTCCACGAGTCCCACAGCGCGTCGACTTCGCCGGCCGCGAGTGCCTGGCGGCCGGCCAGTTGCAACAGCACGTATCGCTCGTCATCGGTGGTGCCCGAGTCCCCCAGCGCAGCGCGCAATTGTTGCAGTTTTTGCTGCGCTTCGGCGCGCGAACCTGCTTTGTCAAGGTTGAAAACCTTTTCCAGCGAGGCGGT
The DNA here is from genome assembly GCF_055386265.1 of Thermogutta hypogea. Classification (NCBI taxonomy): domain Bacteria; kingdom Pseudomonadati; phylum Planctomycetota; class Planctomycetia; order Pirellulales; family Thermoguttaceae; genus Thermogutta; species Thermogutta hypogea. The sequence continues at coordinate 3,799,498 of NZ_AP042425.1, read as the reverse complement.
GATTTGCTTCTCCACATCGGCACTGGGCGGGGCAATCGGCGGTTCGGCGGCCTGGAGGGCTACAGGTGCCGTTGCCGCCGGAAACGCGTTCTGTGCCGTAGCCGCGTTTTGAGTATGTGAGGTTACGGGTAACCAGTCGGCCTGGTCCGCAACAGGTGGAATGTCCGGTTTCGCCGGGCGCGGCCCGCCGGCGTTGACGCCGCCCTCCGTGCCGACCATGGGAGCCGCGCCGGTCGAGAAGGCCGCACCGGTCGGGTCGAGTGATGAACTTTCCGCAAACGCATTCCACGCCGGATCCGTCTGCGAATGTGCGGCTTCCGCGGCGGATGCGTGCCCCGGTTCCTCCCTGTCGCGGATCGCTTTGCCGGAAGAAGCATGCGACGCCGGCAATTGCGAGGCGGCTCCGGTTGCACCTCCGGCAGAGTCGGCTTGCGATACCGCGGCCGTGCCGTCCGCCGAGGCAATTCCGGTTGTGCCTTGCGCCGGCGATTCCCGGCCGTTGCCTTTGGATATCACTCTCAGCGGATCGACGCCGAAACCGTACCACAGGATCACGCCTGCCAGCAGGATTCCCGCCACCCCACCGCCGACAATCTTGGCCGATTTCACCGCAGCGCTGGTTCGTTTGCGCCGTTTGCCGGCAGAAGATCCTGCTTCGCGTGCCGGGTAAACTTTGCTTCGCACATCGTCCCACGCTACGGCGGCCGGAGGCTCCCACTGAACCGGCGGGATCGGCACGTCGGCCTGTCGCAACCGGCGATCGTACTCTGTCTTTCGTTCGGGATCCAACAAGCACGTCCCGGCGGCGACGATCTCGGCGGCCATTCTTGCCGCCGCTTCGGCCTGTGGCCCCGTGCGATACTCCTGGAGCAAAGCCACCCTCGCTTCAACCGCTTTGGCAATCGTCTCGCGACTGCCGGCGAAGCGAGGCAGGCCCAGCAGACGGTAGTGGTCGGGCGGTTGCTCGTCAGCCGGAATGCCCAACCACTGCGCGTAGGGGTCAAACGACTGGCCCATATCCCTGCCCCTGGTGATTGTTCACGGAGTTCTTTCTTGTCCTGCCCCGGTGGAACGCCGCGGCATCGGGCGAACCAACGTCATCTTGAAGAGAGGGCTGTGGCTTGTCAAGCGTCAATTCTTGTCTGCCCCGGGATATCCGGTCTATCGAAATCCGCGGCGGGGTGGGGTAATCTAAGCGGCGTTGTCGGCTTCGGTAGGCTGCGGGGTTCGTGCCCCAAGCGGGGAGAGCCGGCCTTCCCTCGTCGGTGTCCTTGCAGGTCGTGGGAGGAACGCGATGATTCGTGCAGCGGTGCGGTGCGGTCGGCGGTTGGTCGGTCTAGCAGGCGCGTGCGGGATCCTTTGCGTCGCATTGTCGGCAGCCGACGCCGCGGATATGGCCGCCGACTCGCCCGTGAAGTTCCCCGACAAGGGAGCCTTGCCGCCCAAGTATCCGCCGGACAGGCCCTCCCGCGACCATTCGTCGCCCGAGCCGGATTACTATCTGTTCAGTACGCCGGAGCGGTCCCTAGAACAAATTCGGAAGATCCAAGCGGAGATGCCGCCGGGCACGTTCACACCGCCCAACCCGGATTGGACCCATTTGCAACGGACGCGACGGCGGCTGACCGAAGGAGGCTCCCTGCGGATCGCGGCCGTCGGCGACAGCATCGTCAACGACACCATGCGCTCGGGTTGGGTGGCCTTGTTGCGCGAGGCCTATCCCAAGGCCGATATCCAAGCCGTGGTCTATGTCCGCGGCGGGGGAGGGTGCCAGCACTACCGGCAAGAGGGCCGCATCGACAAGGTGGTCGTGCCCCTTCGGCCCGATTTGGTGCTCATCGGCGGAATCAGCCAAAAGAGCATCGACGACATTCGCGAGGTGATTCATCAACTGAGGGCGGCCTTGCCGGAGGTGGAGGTTCTGTTGATGACGGGCGTCTTCGGCACGGCCGATCCCCGGGATGCCGAGGAATTGGCCCAAGCCCCCTATTCCGGCACCGGGCGGTACGGCGAGGCCCTGCGCCGTTTGGCGGCCGAGGAGCAGTGCGCCTTTCTCGATATGACCACCCCTTGGGCCGAGTACCTCCGCTCGTCGGGACTACATCCCCATCTTTTCTACCGGGACGCGGTGCATGCCAACGAATACGGCGAGCAGGTGCTCGCCAAGGTGCTGACGGCCTTTTTTGCACCGGACCGCAACCCGACACCGACGCGGTAAATCGTTGGACGCACGAGCGGCTGCCGGGCTGCGTCCCCGCCGGCGGACGCGGCGAAGCACGGCTTTCAGGGGTGGGAACGTAGTGGGACGGCCGTCCCGCGACGCTGGACGGTGGGCCGCGCCCCGCCGCGGCCGACGCCGACACGCATCGCTCGGTCGGGAAGGCCAACCTTTTCTTTTCGCGCCAAATGTTCGATACTGATAAGGTTTACGGCTTCGGCCGCCCTTCCGGCGGTCGCGGCATGCGTGGGGAAGGAAGGACTTGCATGTTGGAATTGATTTTACCGGATGGAAAAGCGCTGCGGTTCGAGCGCCGGGTCCGCGGACTCGACGTGGTCGGTGAATTGGGACCCCGTTGGACCAAGACGGCCCTGGCCGCCAAGCTCGACGACCGTTTGATCGATTTGCTGACGTATCTTCCTGAGGAAGGGCGATTCGATTTTCGACTGCTGACTCAGCGGGACGCCGAGGTCCTGACGCTGATGCGACATTCCGCCGCGCACCTCATGGCCCGCGCGGTGATGAGGCTGTTCCCCGGCGCCAAGCTGGCCTTCGGCCCTCCGGTGGAGAACGGCTTCTACTACGATTTCCTCCTTTCCCGCAGCCTTACCGAGGACGATTTTTCCGGCATCGAGGCCGAGATGGCCCGGCTGGCGGAGCTGGACGAGCCGTTCGAACGGATCGAAGTGCCGCACGACAAGGCCGTGGAAATCTGCCGCGAACTCGACCAGCCCTTCAAGGTGGAGCACCTGGAGGACGGCCTGCGGAACGAGACGACGGTGTCCTTTTACCGGCTGGGCGAGTTTCTCGATCTTTGCGAAGGGCCGCACGTGCCTTCCGCCGGCTGGATCAAGGCCTTCAAGCTGCTGTCGGTGGCCGGCGCGTATTGGCGGGGCGACGCCGCGCGGCAGCAACTCCAACGTCTCTACGCCACGGCCTGGTTCTCGCAGGACGAGATGCGGCAGTACCTCGACCGCCTGGCCGAGGCCAAGAAGCGCGATCATCGCGTGCTGGGCAAGCGGCTGGAGCTGTTCACGATCGAGCCGACGGTGGGTTCGGGGCTGATCCTATGGCTGCCCAAGGGTGCCGTCCTCCGCCGCGAATTGGAGAACTTCTTGTACGAGGAATTGATGCGGCGCGGGTACCAGGCCGTTTATACGCCGCACATCGGGCGGGTCGAACTTTACCAAACGTCGGGGCACTACCCCTACTACGCGGACAGCCAGTTTCCTCCCATCCAGATGGCCGAGGGCGATCGCTACCTGCTCAAGCCCATGAATTGTCCGCATCACATCATGATCTACCAATCCCGGCCCCGCAGCTACAAGGAGCTGCCCCTCCGCTTGGCCGAATTCGGGACCGTCTACCGCTTCGAGCAGTCGGGAGAATTGACGGGCATGACGCGGGTGCGGGGATTCACCCAGGACGATGCCCATATCTTCTGTACCGAAGAACAGGTGCCCGACGAGTTTCGCGCCTGCATCGAGATGACGCAGTTCGTGCTGCAAACGCTCGGTTTCGATGAATATCGCGTGCGGTTGAGCCTCCGCGATCCGGCAAGCGATAAGTATGTGGGCGACCCGGAGGTATGGCAGCGTGCCGAGACGGCTTTGATCGAGGTCTGCCGATCCATGAACCTGCCGAACCTGGAGACGGCCCCGGGTGAGGCGGCCTTCTACGGCCCCAAAGCCGATTTCATCGTCTCGGACTGCATCGGCCGGGAGTGGCAGTTGGGTACGGTGCAACTGGATTACAACCTCCCCAGCGCCCAACGCTTCAATTTGGAGTACATCGGCGCCGACAATCGGCCGCACCGGCCCGTCATGATCCATCGCGCCCCCTTCGGATCCTTGGAGCGGTTTACCGGCATTTTGATCGAGCATTTCGCCGGGGCCTTTCCCCTCTGGCTTTCGCCCGAACAGATTCGCGTCCTGACGGTCAGCGAAAAATTCGAGGAGTACGGCCGGGAGGTGGAGTCGCGGTTGCGGGCGGCGGGGCTGCGTGCGGCCGGCGACTACCGGGCGGAAAAGGTAGGCGCCAAGATCCGCGATGCCCAGTTGGAGTTGGTGCCCTACATGGCCGTCATCGGCGGGCGCGAGCAGGAAAACGGCACGGTCGCCTTGCGATCGCGGCATGAGGGCGATTTGGGGGCCGTGCCCCTGGCCGCCTTGATAGAGCAACTCTTGGACGAGGTTCGCTCGCGACGCCTGCCCGGAAAAAGGACCGCCGCCTGATGCTCCGGCCGTGCCCGCCGTTGCGCCTGCCGTCTCATGGGCATCGCCCCGGGATGCCGACTTTTCCGGCCGATCTGTTGACTTCCCAAGCGACTTGAACAATACTCTAGCAAACATCAGCGCAATCGCGGGGAACACTACAGTTTGCCGCGCACACTGCCGATGGAAAAATCGCGGAACACGTTGCGGCGAAAGCCGTCGGGAAGAGGGGATGCGGGTCTCCTTTTCCGCCGGCGGCGGGAATGAATGATCGAGCGGAAAGTCTCCGGCGCGGGCCGGAGTCGCTATTTACAGTACCACTGGGTTCCGGAGATCTTGTTCGGTAATGAGGAGTACGACAATCGAGGAGAAAAACTATCGCGTCAATGAGCGGATCCGCAGTCCTCAAGTGCGGTTGATTGGGGTGGAAGGCGAGCAACTGGGCATCGTTTCGCGGGATCAGGCCTTGACGGCCGCCCGCGAAGCCGGGTTGGACCTGGTCGAAGTCGCTCCCAACGAACAACCGCCGGTATGCCGCATCCTTGACTTCGGAAAATTCAAGTATCTGCAAAAGAAGCGGGCCCAGAAGACGCAGGCCCAGCAGATGAAGCTCAAGGAAATCCGCGTGCGGCCGGGCACCGGCGAGGCCGACTTGAACGTCAAGATCAACCGCGCGAAAGAGTTCCTCGAAGATCGCGACAAAGTTCAAGTCTCGGTCATCTTCCGCGGTCGAGAGTTGGCCCACATCGACGAAGGGGAGAAGGTCCTCAACCACATCATCGAGCGCTTGGCCGAATTCGGCAAAGTCGAAGGCGGCATCAGTCGCCAAAGCCGCCGACTGATTTGCACGTTCGTGCCCAAGTAACCCCCCCACCGGAAGCAGTCGCTCGCCGTCTCCCCGGAAACCCGATCCTCCCAATCCACGGGTGGGAAGGGCGGTGTGACGGTGCCCGGGTTGCAATCGGCCCCCGGGAAGCCTCCTCAAGGCGCGCGTCGCCTTCCCAAGGGGTGACCGCGCGGCTATAATCGTAGTTTCCCAATCGGCGAGACCGGCCCTTGCGCGCGTTCGTCGGCGTCTCGGCAGAATGGGTCCGCCGGGCCGCGGTTCGGGCGAACGCTGGTGCCGCTTCCCGACGCGTACGCTTCCCTCTATCATCTTTACGGAACCCGTTGGAATGGCTGTCAAAAAATACAAACAGAAGACCAAGAAGGCCGTCAAAAAGCGATTCAAAGTCACGGCCAACCGCAAGGTCAAGCACCGCACGGCGGGCACCAGCCACTTGGCGACGCGAAAAGATCAAAAGACCAAGCGGAATCGCCGCGGCACCGATGTTCTCAGCGAAGTGGAAACGCCGCGGATTTTGTCGATGCTTCCCAACGACTGACGCCGCCCAAGGCGGTGCCATACCCTGACCGAGGGGTTTGGTTGAATCAGTCCCGGATGCTTCCGTAGCATCCGCTCGAACGGCGAGCGGGCTGGAAACGCCTCTTCTCTAGGAAGAGGGGCCTTGATCTCGTACCCGAAAAGGTTTTGCCATGCGTACCAAGACGAGTTCCACACGACGCAAGAATCTCAAACGTCTGTTTCGCCGCGCGAAGGGTTTCGTGGGCGGCAGGAGGAAGCTGGTCCGAACGGTCAAGGAGACGCTGATTCGGGCCGGTGTGTACGCTTTTCGCGATCGCCGCGTCCGCAAGCGCGAATTCCGCCGGTTGTGGATTGTCCGCATCAGCGCGGCCGTCCGTCAGCGGGGCATGCTCTATAGCCGCTTCATCGACGGCCTGAAAAAGGCCCATATCGATTTGGATCGCAAGACTTTGGCCGAGCTGGCGGTCTCCGATCCCGAGGGCTTCGACCGGATCGTGGAGCAGGCCAAGGCCGCTCTGGAGCAACCGGCCGCCGTCTGAGCCGCTCGCAGGCGATCGGCTGCGCTCTTCACCCTAGCGCTCCGCGCCCGAACCTTGCGGCCCGTGCGCCGGTTCGGCGGTGCTTGCGCCGTCGGGTTGCAGCGCCGGCGTGACCACGGCGTCCAGGCGTGGCAGCAGTTCCCGGGCCAAGGCCGCGGCCGGGCTTTGATGCGCCAGGGTTCCGGCGGGCGATTCCGCGACGAAATAGACTTTGACCAGCGGCCTGCGTCCGCCGTAGGTCCATCGCGGCATAGGCGGCGACTTCCAACCCGACCCGTCCTGCCAAGCCCAAAACACCCGCAGGCGAACCGTGCCGGTCGGTTCGGCTTTGGTGAACACGGCCGTTGTGAATTCGGCGGTTCGGACCTCGCGAGCCTCACCGTCCGCTTGCCGGTTCCCTGATTCCGGGAGGGACGGCAGGTATTCGATCAGGAACGGGTAAGGTTTGCCTTCCATCGTGAAGCCCGCCCCGGGATAGCAAGCGTCGGGCGTGTGCACGGAGACGTCGCGCGACCAACCGCCCACCAGGAAGACGGTGGCGGCGTCGGCCGTCGCCCGATGGCGATAGACGGCGGAGGCGATGACGGACGCTCCGCTGATCTCGAGGACGCGAGGGTCGACGGGCGGGGACATCCGCCCCTGCCAGGATCGCGTTTCCAAAGGCAGGGTTTGAACCGCTTGCGAAAAGCCCGGCGGAAGCTCCCCGTCGCCGCGGCTCCAGCGTCCCGACCAGTAGCCCTCCACCACGGCGCACAGCACGATCGCGGCGGCGATCAGCCCCGGTACGATCGCTTGCCCGCCAAGCCGGTACTGCCCAGCCATCGTCGTTCATCCCCGCGATTTCGGCCCCGATCTCTCGACTGCCCGCGCCTTGAAGGACGGCTATGCCTTGCCGGCGGGCTGCGGAGCCACGTCGATCGTATAACGGCGGTAATACGAGCGGTAACGGCGATAATGCGCGCCGTGGAGCACCACGCCCAACAGCGCCATGTCCACGGCCCGGAGTCTTTGCACGGCCTCGTAGACCCGGGCAAGGCGGCTGCCGTCCTGAAGCACGGAGAGCAGGACGCCGTCGGTCAGCCGCGCCAGCACCAGGGCGTCGGCGGTCGTGAGCAGCGGACTGGAATCGACGATCACCAGATCGAAGCCGTCGCGCAGGCGTTCGAACAAGGCGTCGGCTTTGCCTTGGGCGATCCCCTCCAGGGCGGCGGCGTCGCCGTGCCCGGCCGTCACCACCTGAAGCATCTCGAATTCCGTCTGCTGGACGACATCCGGGAGCTTCGCCTCGCCGCGGACCCATTCGCTCAATCCCGGGCCCAGGCGGCGGCCGAAAATCCGATGAACGCGGGGGCGGCGGATATCGCCGTCCACCAGCACCGTCCGGCGCCCGGCTCGGGCCAAGCTCAGGGCCAACTGAGCCGCCGTCGTCGTTTTGCCCTCTTGAGCCAGGGCGCTGGTGACCAAGACGGCCTTCAAGCCGTCCCGCGCCGCCCGGTGCAACAACGTCGTGCGAATCTGATCCACGGACTCGGTCAACACCGCCCGAACGTCGGCGGGGACCGTGCCGTTGCGAGAGAGGTTCGGCAGCCATCTCCGCCGTAGGATCGGCAGGTCGCCGATGACGGGAAGCCCCAATCCGTAAGCCAATTGCGAGGTGGAACTGACGGGCCGCAGCAGGTAATCGCCCAAGACCACCAGGATCACGACGCCGGCCAAGGTCGTCAGCCCGATGAAGAGGACCAGCCTTTGTTTATCGTGCAGGTTGTTTACCCGGGGGACGTCGGCCGGCTCGAATTCCACCACGCGAGGCGGGGCCTCCAATTCCACGTTCCAGCGCTCCAGCTCGTCGCCGGTGCGATCGGCGATGGCCTTGAGCCGCTCCAATTCGGCCCGTTCCGCCTCCAAGTCGGCCGAGTACTTGCCGAAGCGTTCGGCGTCGGCCGCCTCTTTCTCGAACTGCTCCAACGCCAGCTTCAACTCATCCTCGAGGACGGCCTTCTCCAGTTCGGCCGCGGCGATCTCGTTTTGCAGGCGTTCGGCTTCGGTGGGCGGCAAGCCGGTTCGTCCTTTTTCGATTTGTTCGCGGGCGTATTCGGTGAGCGCCGGCTCCAATTCGGCCCGGCGCTGGGCCGTCGCCGCCTCCAGCGACCGCAATTCCTCGGTCAACCGCCGGATGGTGGGGGCCTCCGTCCCCGGCGCCGCCCGCTGCCGCTCCTCGAACAGTTGCGCCTCGACGAGATTCTTTCTCTGCACGGCGGCGGTCAACCACGGATCGGCCGCCAAACCCGCCTCCACGATCTGTCGGATCACCGCCTCGTCCCGGGCGCGACGTTCCTCCTCCGTGCTTTCGGGCCGCTCTTTCTCCAGCAATTCGAGCCGGGATCGAAGCACCGCCACCTTGCGATCCAGCCCGCCGATCTGGCGGCGAATCTCGTTCACGCGGCGGCGATGATCGGCCAGCGTCTCCAGCGCCGTGACGGCCTTGCGCCGCACCACCTCCGAATCGCTGCTGCCGACGGCATTGGCCAGCTCCTCGTAGCGAGCCGACCGATTCTTCACCAACTCCAACGTGCGCTCGTAGCTTTGCTGAAGCAGGTTCTTGCGGCGGAGGACGAATTCCCGATCGACGTTCACCACCTGCTCCATGTAGGCGTCCTTGACCGCGTTGACGATTTCCTTGATCTGCTGCGGGTCCTCGCCTTTCATGGAGATTTCCAGGATGTCGGCCTCGCCGGGAAAGCGGACGCGAATCTGCTGCCGCAGCCATTGCACGGGGTCGGCCTTGCCGGCGATCAGCGGCAATTGGGCGATGCCCTCCCGGCGCAGCGCCGCATTGAGCACCAAATTGCTGGTGATCAGCGTGGCTTGGGTCTGCCGCTGCCGCAAAAGCGGGTCGTCGTCTCGGGTCTCGAACACCACCTTGGGCCGCTGGAGCGAGACGCGCAGCCAGGCCGCGGCCGTGTATTCCACCGGAACCTTGCGATCCGCCAAGAACATGGCGATCCCCGGCAGGATCGTCCCCAAGACCGCAATCCACAGCCAACGGCGGCGGAGGGCGTGCAGCACGTCGACCGGCTTGGGCGGACCCTGAAGCGTCTCCCGCACCGTCCCCGGGATCGTCGGTCCGGACGGCTTCACCGTCGGTTGCAGCCCCTGATTGATACTCAATGTCATGGACATGGATAGCGTGGCCCGCCATGGCGGGAACCACCCTCGCGCGTCGCTTCACGAACCGGTACGAGCCATGGTGCCGAACTCAGCTCGGCCCAATTCGGGCCGAATCTATATTGTGGTTGCCCAAACCGCGGATTGCCAGCGATAAATGCCGCTTTGGGGCGAGCGACCGCCCGCGGCCGGCGGCGGATGCGGCCGCCTACCGCACCGCAGAGCCTGGCGCCCCAGTGATTCGGCCGCGAGATGGAGGGTTCGCCACGCCTTCAAGACGTGCGGAGCAAGGCGTCCTCGGTTTCCGTCACGGTCAAGGACTCGATCTGGCTCAGGCTTTGGATCAGGGCCTGGAAGGCGATCAGAACGTCCGTGACGGTAAGGATTCCCAACACTTTCTCCTCGTGGACGACCGGCAGACAAGAGATCCGTCGCTGGAGCAAAATCGTCACGGCGGGGATGATCTCCGCCTCGGGCGAGACGGTGATGGGCGGCTGCGACATGACCTCGCGCGCCGTCTTGCCCCGCGGCCGGCAGACGTCGCGGTCGCTGATCACGCCCAGCACGCGGCCCGTGCGATCGACCACCAAGACGTGCCGAATCTTGCGTGCCCGCATCAACTCGGCAATTTGCGGGATGGGCGTTCCAGGCCCCACCTGAACCGGATCATCGGTCATCACGTCCCGGACTCGGACCATCCCGGCCTTGGGTTCCCGCTCGTCGTCCATGCGGCGCATTAGCACCCTTCGCAGGACGTTGCGTTTTTGGAAGAGCAATTGCTCGTGCGCGAGAGGCACGGCCTCAACGGCCCCTTTTTCGGGCGAGGTGTTGCGACGGAAGGGGCAGCCTTTTCGCAAGGCGAGGAGAAACGGCAATGCCAGCACGATCACCAGGCCGCCGGCCGCGGCGAGGGATGCGGCGGTTCCCTTCGCGGAAAGCGCAGCCCCGATGCCGCCGGACGTCGGGAACCCGTGCCACCGGAGGTCTCCGCCCGGCCATGCGCCCCACACGGAGACGGCTTTGCCGGCACGGTCGGCCGCGATTGCGTCGTTGCCTTTTCCGATTTGGGTGAACGTTTCCCGAATGACGAGTCCCAGGCCGGAGACCAGCAAGATCCCCCCCGCGATCCCGCCCAGGATGAGGGCGTACTCTGAAACGGCGGCTCCGCTTTGGCCCGAAGCAAGGCGACCGGCCCCGGCGATTCCTGCCGCTATTCGACGGAACGGCTTCATCGGCTCGCATCTCTCCGTAAAAGCGCCCGTCCCGGCGAAGAACGTTCAGCGCCGAGGCGCGCAACCCGGTGGAATCACATCACGGCGAAATAGTTGTCCACGGCCAGATCGAACAATTCCGGCGACATCCGCGGAGTGACGTCGGCATACTTGCAATAGTTGAGGACCTGGAGCAGGAGGTCGCGCGGCTGGCAAAAGCGAAATGCCCGGCCGGCGCGCTTGTAGTGCTTTTCCACCAGATAATCGACGGCCGCCGCGTCGTACTGGATGCCCAGCTTCGGGGCCAGGATCGCGAACAGATTCCGGAACTCCTCCTCGCTCGGATCCACCACCTCGATTTTGTAGGGGATCCGCCGCAGAAAGGCCTCGTCCACCAATTCCCGCGGCTCCAAGTTCGTGGAGAAGACGATCAACTGATCGAAGGGCACGCAGATTTTCTTGCCGTTGGGCAGATTGAGGAAATCGTAGCGTTTTTCCAAGGGGACGATCCAGCGGTTGAGCAGCTCGTGGATGGGCATGCGTTGCCGCCCGAAGTCGTCGATCACCAGCGTGCCGCAGTTGCTTTTCAATTGCAGGGGAGCCTCGCAGATGCCGGTGGAGGTGTTCAGCGTCACCTCCAGCGCCGCCATGGTCAATTCACCCCCGGCGATGATCGTCGGCCGGCGGATTCGGACCCAGCGGCGATCGACCTTGCGGGAGTCGATCAAGCCGGTGTTCTCGGGCAGGGGGACCTCGTGATGATTGACGGGATCGAAGACGCGGATGATCTCGCCGTCGATGCCCAGGGCGCGAGGCACCCAGATATACGGCCCGAAGGCCGCCGTCACCCGTTCGGCGATGCTCGTCTTTCCGTTTCCCGGCGCGCCGTACAGGAACAGTCCTCGCCCGGAGTTCACGGCCGGTCCCAGTCGATCCAGCATGCGACGGTTGAGCAGCAGGTCGCCGAAGGCGGCCTTCAATTCCTCGGCGGTGGGCCGCTGCTGCGTCAGCGATTGCGCTTGCACGCTCGCAACATAGTCCTTCAGCGAGACGGGAGCGGCACCGAAATAGGTGCAGTGCTGGGAATACCGCCGGGCACGTTCGCGCCCCAACTCGCCCAACTCGTAAACGTAGTCGTTCATCGGGGCGTCGCAACGATGCCCCACCAGGCGTTCCAGCTTCAGGCGGCGCAGCAGTTGATCGACGAGGACGAAGGGCAATTTGATCTGATCCGCCACCGCCCGGCCGCTGGCCTCGCCGCGCGCCAAGAGGTATTTCAAAATCAGCGCCTCGACCTCGCTCTCGGTCAACTGGGCCTCTTCGAGCGATTCCGGCTCGATGGGGACGAACTCGGTCTTGGCCCAGCTTTCCAGCGTGCGGCCGGTCTCGGGAAACGACGCGGAGCGTCCCTCGGCTTCCGGCTGCTCCTCCGCGCGGGCGTTCTTTTCCTCCGCGGCAACCAGTCCTTGAATCCGCCGCAGGACCCGCTCGATTTCGGCCTCCTGGTCGGGGTCCTCCGAATCCGCGGCGTCGCGGCGGGGCGGTAACGCGGCCAGATCGTCCCCCGGCTCGCCCGTTCGCTCGTCGCCTAAGCGCTCCCCCGGGGACGAAAGTACTTCGTTTTCCGGCGGCGCCGCCTCCAAGGCTTGAAGCACCGTTGCGTCGGGAAGTTGCGAATCGCGCCCCAAGAGTCGTGCCAGCAGTCCCGCGTCCGATTTCTTGGTCATGGAAGGTCTCGTGCGCAAGTGGGATGAGCAGGGCGACCGGTCCGGGTCGCGGCCCCATTCACACAACGTTCGCCGATGCGATCCCCCCGGCTACCTCCGAGAGATCGGCTCAAGAAAAGCATACGTTACGACTCGGGGAGCGGACCCATTCCGTTCTCCCGTGCCGGTAGGCATCACCCGCGGAAAGGGGGCGTGAGCTGTGACGGCGCGGCAAGAAACGCCGAGAGACGCGCAGGGCGGAAGGCGCCCACGGACCGGCCGACGCCTTGCTCCCAACGGCCGCGGCTATTCCAGACCCGGTCCGGGGATGCTTTCCCCGCGGAGTTGCCGGGCCTGCAATGCGCGGTCGAACGTCCCGTAAAACAGGGCGTTGACGTCCATCCAGGTGGCGCATGCCTCGACCTCTTCGGCCGTCAATTGAACGCCGAAATGCCGGCCTGCAAGGATTTCCTCGAACCAACGGCAGGCCCGGGAGCCGAAATGGTCGGGCGGCGTGGCCGGCTCCGCGTTCGCGGACGGATGCGCCCCCGTCCAAGCCGAAAACGGCACCTTGGCGGCCAATTGGAGATAAGCGACGGTGAAGGCCCCCTCGGGACGCCCGACCAAATTGAGACCGCCTTCCGCCTTGTCGTCGCGGTGGCAGGCTGCGCACTTGCGGTCCAGGATGGGCTGCACCAGGCGTGGAAAGCTGAAGGGCCGAGACCCCTCCGGACCGGGGGTAATCGCCGACGGCTCGCGCCGCAAGGCGAGGGGCGGCCGAGATACCGCCGGTGCCACGTGTCGCGGCTCGTGGCAGCCCACGCAACTCAACGTCTCGCCCGGCTGAAGATACGTCAAACTCCGCATGGTCTGCACGGCGCGGCCCTGTTCGTCCAGGGCCTGAAACGCGATCGGCACTCCGGCGGGGACCGTGAAGTAGGCGGAACCGTCTTCCTCGACGGGCACCGTGCCCAGCACTTGCTTGCCCGGCGAGGCATTCGCCAAACCGACCATGGGATCGTTGGCGTGCGGGGTGGCTTTGGGCAGCACTTGCACGATGCGGAGACGCCTAATCGGCACATCCGGAAGCGGTTTCCAAGAGGCGTACACATTTTGCAGGATCAGGGTGCCGAACCCGCGCGGCGTCTCGGCCTGCGTATCCGCGCCCTGCGGGGCCGCAGGCGTCACCGAGGCAAGATCGGCTCCGCTCAACGACACCGATCGCACCGCGCCCTCAGCCCACACCGGCGATCCGCCGCCGGAGCGGCCGGCCCCCGGAGCGTCGTCGACGTCCAATCGGGCCAGGTTTACCGGCCGCTGACGCGGGCCGAGCGGCATGGCCCACAAGCTGGAAATCGCCGGGTCGCGATGCAGCAGCTCCTTGTTGCCGAAGCGGTCGCAGAGATAGACGCCGAACATGGCGGGCGGGTTGGGGTCCGGTTCGCCGATCAACCGGTCGAAGCTGTACGCCGCCAAGAAGAAGGCCTCCGAGAACGGCCAAGGGGAGCGGTAGCAGTGACCCGGCCAGCGTCGGGCCTCCACGGGGACCTCGATGCGAGCGCGATCCACGACGCCCGCCCACCAGTACTCCTCGCGGCTCAGGTTGGCCAAGGGGACTTCGCTCTCCGGAAACAAGGCGTCCGGGGTCAGGCGCTCCAGCGGTTCCAAGCCGTCGTTGCCGCGATCGGGGTCGATCAAGATGATCGATCCGGCGGTCATGGCGTGGTGCGCGGCGGCGGTGGCCATCACCCGATGGGAGCCGGGGACGGGCCGCGCCTCCCACACGCCGACGGGGTTCCAAGTATTGTTGCCGTAGAAGGCGGCGACGCCCGTTCCGTCGGGCCGGGCCGTCCACAGCATTTGGTAAAACACGGCGTGCCGATCCACGTAATCCCAGCGGGTGTAGATGATGCGGCCGTCGTGCAGGACGGCGGGATCCCATTCGTGCGTTTCGTGGAACGAGATCGGCCGGGGCCGGCTGCCGTCGGCTTCCGCCAGGGTCAACACGTGGACGGGGCAAGGCCCGCGACCGCAGCGGTGATACCCGCCGCGCCGTGTGGAGATGAAGACGATGCGGCCGTCCGGCAGGTAGCGGCCGGCGAAGTCGTCGAACGGCCCGTCCGTCAAGCGTCGAACGGAGCCGTCCGCCCGCCGCCATTCGTAGAGGTGATACGCTCGGTCCACGCACTCATCGCGATTCGCCGGAATCGAAGGCACCTCGCAATAGGCGAAAAGCACGCGCTCCCCGTCGTGCGACACATCCAGGAATTGGTAGCTTCCCGGCGGAAAACTCGCCTCGAACAGCGGCCGACAAGCGAGCGAGACGCCGGGGCGATCGAGTACGAAGACCCCGCCGCCGGGCCGCGCCGTGCTCCCCTGATATTGCGTCAATTGATGACTGAAGATACTCGGGACCTGCTTGATGAAGACGATCGGTCCGCGCGGCACCTCCGGGGCGCTGAACATGAGGTCCCGGCGCAGCCGGTGCATGTTCAGCCACAGCTCTCGCCAGGTCGATTCCTCGGTCGCCCCGTCCGCCGACCGGTCGCCTTCCAGACGCAAGGCGCAGGCTCGAGCGCGAAGCTCGTCGGGCAATGATCCGCGGTCCTCCAAGTACGCAATCAGGCTGTCGATCCGTCCCCAGAGGACTGCGACGGCCTGTTGATAGGTCACCGCCTCGCGCGGCGTTTCGATGCCGTCCTGCTTCCGCCAATCCTCCTCCAATTGGGCTTGCTCGGCCGGGTCACCGGGGTAGGCCGAGGGCGGTTCGGCCCGGGCGACCGCGCTCCAGCCAAGCACCATCAGCGTCAGAGTTACGTAGAACTCATAGCGGTCGAAGCGACGCCCAGCCATGGCCGCAACTCACTTTCTAGGGGAGGAGGGGTCCGCGCGAGCCTCGGGACGGCTCGTCCGCCTCAATCCGGCCCGAAAAAAACGCCTCTCATGGATGATTATGAAGACAGGCGGAGGCGACTGCAAGAAAACAAACCACTGCAAGCAAAGATGATCCGGGGTCGCTCTGCCGGCGATGGTGGGGAGCGGCGACCTGGCCCAATCGCCGCACGGCCCTTACAATCGCGGTTTTGCGCCGGCCCCGCGCGGCCCGCCCGGCGCTGCGAATCGGCCTGGTGTTTTCCAAAGCAAATATGTCACTACCCAAGACTTCCGGCGAAAGCGATCACGGTGCGCCCCGCGTGGGGGGCGTATGCTATTTGAACGCCGTCCCGCTGTTGCGTTATCTAGGGGATTGCATTCCTGCGGAAAACATCGTTTACGACGTCCCCAGCCGGCTTGCCGATCGGATGGCCGGCGGGGAATTGGATGTGGCCGTCGTCCCCTCGTTTCACGCCTTTCGCGATCCGTCCACGATGGTGCTTTCCGACGCCTGCATCGCCGCGCAGGATGTCGCCCGCAGCGTAATCCTCTTCAGCCGCGTGCCGCTCGATCGAATCGCGACCTTGGCCCTGGATGCGGGTTCGCGGAGCAGCGCGGCGTTGGTGCGGATACTGTTGGCGGAGTTGCATGGAATTCGGCCGCGGACGCGGGACCTGCCCCTGGACGAGGACCTCGCGCAAATCCCGGAGGACGCGGTGCTGCTGATCGGGGACCGCGCCATGCTGTCTCGGCCGGCCGGCTTCCCGCACGTTTGGGACGTGGGAGCGATGTGGCACGGTTGGACGGGCCTGCCGTTCGTGTTCGCGCTCTGGATCGCCCGACCCGGCGTGGACCGCGCCTATTGGGGGCCGCGCTTTGCCGCCGCGAGGGACCGGGGCGTCGCCCGGCTCCGCGAGATCGCCCTCGAAGCGGCGGAAAACTTGGGACTGCCCTTCCCGACTTGCTATGATTATCTAAGTCGGAACTTGCATTTCCGACTGGGTGAGGCCGAAAAGGCCGCCCTCGATCGTTTCGGCGAACTTTTGGCCAAACATGGTTTTGCTCCCAGCGGAGTTCACCTTGACTACGATTGCGCGGATTCTCGATAAGGCCGTCGCCGGCTGCCGTTTGACGGAGCAAGAGGCCGTGGCCCTCCTCCGCGATTGCGACGACTTGGCCGCCCTGGGCGAGGCCGCCGACGCCGTGTGCCGTCGCCTGCATCCGGAGCCTTTTCGCACGTACAATATCGACCGCAATATCAACTACACCAACATCTGCGTGGCGGGGTGCAAATTCTGCGCCTTCGCCCGGCGGCCCGGCCACGAGGAAGGTTACGTCCTAGACGAAGACGTGCTCTTCGCCAAGATCGCCGAGACCGTGGAGTTGGGCGGCGACCAGATTCTGCTCCAAGGGGGCCTCAACCCCAAGCTGCCCTTGAGCTGGTACGAGGATCTCTTGCGGGCGATCAAGGCGCGCTTCCCGGAGGTCAACATCCACGGTTTCAGCCCGCCCGAAATCTACTTCTTCGCCCGAATCTCCAAGCTCTCCATCGAAGAGGTCTTGGGGCGGCTGCGCGACGCCGGCTTGGGGAGTCTGCCCGGCGGCGGCGCCGAAATCCTCGTCGATCGCGTCCGCCGCAACCTCGCCCCCGGAAAAGTCGGCGCCGACAATTGGTTGGAGGTCTGCCGCACGTGGCACCGCCTGGGCGGCCGCGGTTCGGCCACCATGATGTTCGGCCACATCGAAACGTTGGAGGAACGCGTGGAACACCTCCGCCGCCTCCGCGAGCTGCAAGACGAGACCGGCGGCTTCACCGCCTTCATCTGCTGGACCTTCCAACCGAAGCATACGGAGCTGGCCCATATCTCGAAAGCGGGCGCCGCGGCCTACCTCAGGATGCTGGCGACGGCACGGATGTTCCTCGACAATTTCCCCAACATCCAGGCCAGTTGGGTCACTCAGGGCGCTCAGGTCGGGCAGCTCTCCCTACGCTTCGGCGCCAACGACATGGGCAGCCTGATGATCGAGGAAAACGTGGTCGCGGCGGCGGGAACCCAATTCCGCACCAGCGAGCGCGAGCTGCGGTCCTTGATCCAACAGGCCGGCTACCAGCCTCGCCGGCGCAACGTCCACTACGAACTGCTCGAAGTGTGAGCCGGCTCCCGTTTCCCTCATCCTTCTTGGAGCGTTTGGCGGCCGTCGTGCCGCCCGATCGTTACGAACGCACGCTCCGCGCGTTGACCGAACCCAAACGCGTCGGGTTTCGGGTCAATCGCCTGCGGGCGGAGCCCACGGACGTAGAGGCGGCGCTGCAAGGGGAGGGCGTGGACTTCACCCCCGTCCCGTGGTTGCCCGACGCCTACACCGCGCCTGCCGAGCACCGCGAGCGATTGGTGCGGTCGCCGCTGTTCTCGACCGGGCGCATCTGTTTGCAGAATCTTTCCAGCATGGCCGCCGTGTGCGTCCTCGACCCGCAACCGGGCGAAGAGGTCCTCGATCTGGCCGCGGCGCCGGGCGGAAAGACTTTGCTCATGGCTCAGCGGATGCAGAACCGCGGGCGCATCGCCGCCGTGGAGGTCATTCGCGAGCGCTACTACAAGATGCAATCGGTTCTTAAGACGGGCGGAGCCGCCAACGTACGGACGTACTTGGCCGACGGCCGCACGATCGGCCGCAAGACGCCCGAACGATTCGATCGCGTGTTGCTGGACGCCCCGTGCTCGGGCGAAAGTCGTTTTCACGCGGACGATCCGAGTTCGTTCGCGCGGTGGTCTCCGCGGAAGATCGCCGAGTGTTCGCGCAAGCAGGTCGGCTTGCTTCACTCGGCCGCGGCGGCGGCCAAGGTCGGCGGCATCATCCTGTACGGCACTTGCTCCTTCGCCCCCGAGGAAAACGAGGCGGTGGTGGACTCCCTCCTTCGCCGTTGCGGAGAAGCGATCGCCACGGAACCCATCTCTCTGCCCCTGGAGAATCTTCAGCCGGGTTTGACACGCTGGGGCGAGCACGAGTTTCACCCGGCGGTCGCCGCGGCCGTCCGTATCTTGCCGACCGACGAGATGGACGGCTTTTTCTTGTGCCTTCTCCGGAAGACGGCTTCCCTGGAGGCGGCGGGGCGCCCCGCGCGGCGAAGGGGCCGCACGCGGCCGCGCTCCCGTCGAGACCTCGGGAGCACATGGTGAGCAGCGCACCCCGCGCGAGCTTCGGGCGACCACGAGCGTCCTGCGCGAGCCTCGGCCGGCAACCACGCGTGTCCCGCCGGAGCCTCGGGCGTCAGTTCGAGGCGGACTTCCCGCGCGAGCATCGCTTGCAAATCTCGTCGTTCCG
The DNA here is from genome assembly GCF_055386265.1 of Thermogutta hypogea. Classification (NCBI taxonomy): domain Bacteria; kingdom Pseudomonadati; phylum Planctomycetota; class Planctomycetia; order Pirellulales; family Thermoguttaceae; genus Thermogutta; species Thermogutta hypogea. The sequence goes on along the minus strand of NZ_AP042425.1, from coordinate 3,780,882 downwards.
GGTCGTGAACGACGGGGCTGCGGACTATCATGGATAGACATGGATAGAGCGCCTCTTCATGCCGCACGGCATGCCGCACGGCCGCTTCCGCGGTCGTCGCGGCTTCCAGGCTGTCGGCGATGAGCGGCGACGCTCGAAGACAGGACCCTTTCATCGAAACCCGTTCCTCGGCCCGCGCGTATGGAGCCATTGACCGCGGCCCCAGCCCACGACCTGACCCGACCGCGCACGCCGGCGGTTCGTGCCGCCTTATGGTCGGCGGGGTTGTTGTGTCTTTTGGTGTGGGGGTATTGGGCCGATTTTCAAGACGTGGCGGCGGCTTGGCAGGGGCCGCAGTACTCGCACGGCCTGCTCATTCCGCCGGCCGCCGTCCTGCTCTTTTGGTATCGCCGGCACGCGGGCGAGTTCTCTTTCGCCCCGCGTGATGCGGCCGAGCGCTGGGCGGCGCTGGTTTTCGTGGGCCTGCTGATCCTCGCCGGCTTGGCGCTCGGCTTTTCCGGGAGTGCGCCGGCGGATTGGACCGAAGGGGAGGCGGGATCCGCGGCGGGGCGCGCGGCAACGGCGTTAGGCACCGCAGCCGGCCTGCTGTACGCGGCCGCGCTGATTTGGGGAACGGCCGCCTCGCTTTGGGCACGACTACGGACCCGGCAATCGCCGCCCTCGGACGCGGGAATCACGCCGGCACGCGGCGAGGCGCCCGCCGCCTCCGCCTCCATGCAGGCACCTTCTTCAGCGAAGAAGAGTGCGGCGGCCGGTCGCAACTTCGTCGCCGCGGAACCGGCCGCGCCCTTGCCGCGCGGCATCCCTTGGCAATCGGGGTTCGCCTTGGGATTGATTGCCCTGGGGTTGATTCTCCGCCTCGTTTTCGGCTACTTCGGCCTGGACGTGCCGGGGATGTACACCTTCGTTCCTCTTGCGACAGGCGTGGTCTTGTACTTCGCCGAGGCCGGCGATTGGCGTCGGCTGCTCCCCGCCGCCGTCCTGCTGTTCTTCATGTTCCCCCTGCCGTTCACGGTGGAGCAAGCCGTGCTCGGACCGCTTCAGACCGTGGCGGCGAAAAGCGGCGCCTATGCCCTGCAAACCCTCGGGTTGGAGGCCTCCAGCGAGGGCGGCAACTTCATCCGCCTGGGAGATTTTCGGCTGGGTGTGGTCGAGCAGTGCAGCGGCTTGCGGATGGCCACCGTTCTGACGGCCCTGGTCTTGGTGTACGTGTTTCTGGTGCGAATCCCCCTTTGGCAGTCGATCGTCTTGGTTGCGGCGGCGATCCCGATCGCGGTGGCGGTCAACTTCCTGCGGATCACGGTGACCGGGGTGTTGTACGTGTACGCCGGGCGAGAAGCGGCGGAGCGGGTGTTTCACGATTGGGCGGGCTACCTCATGCCGCCCGCCGCCATCCTCCTCGTGGCGGCGTTGCAATGGCTGCTGGACCGCCTCTTCTACGTGGATGTCGATCCCGAGGTGCCGCTTGCCGCACGCCGGATGCCGCGGTCCAAGTCGGCGAGCTAGCGGCGGCTTCGGTCCGGCGGAGGCATTAGGGCGCCTTAGGGCGATGATGCGGCGCCCCCCTCTTGGGCGAGTGTTTGCCATCCGCTCTGCCGCCAGGCCTCGTACAGCGTGATGCCCACGCTCACGGAGAGATTCAAGCTCCGCACCCGGCCGCTGATGGGAATTCGCAAGAGCGATTCGGAATGCGATTGGAGCAAGGAGGGCGGCAACCCCCGCGATTCGCTGCCGAACACGAAGACGTCGCCCGGCTGATACCGGGCTTGGGCGTACGGCACGGAGGCCGTTTTGGTGAGGAACCAAAAACGCCGGTCGGGGAGGCGGGCTTGCAGCTCGTCCCAATGGTCCACCGCCTCCCAATCCAAGTATTGCCAGTAATCCAGGCCGGAACGTTTGAGGTGCCGGTCGGTGATACGAAATCCCAGCGGTCGAATCAGCCACAGCTTGGCGCCGACGGCCACGCAGGTGCGGCCCACCGCCCCGGTGTTGTGGGGAATTTCCGGCTGAAATAGGACCACGTGAAACAGGGGCTTGCTCATGCCGCCGCCGCGATATCTTGCCCGGATGCATCCCACGCAGGCCGGATCGAGGGAGCCGCCCGCCCGAACCCCGTCCCCATGCGATCGCCCCGTGTGCCGAGGGAGGCCGATCTCGTATAATAGCGGAGACGGCCTTCGGGCGCCGAGGGGTCGAAGAGGATGTCTGCGGGAGGACGCCGCTCCGAGCTCCGTGCGCGGCTTCGGCGCCGGCGGCGGAAGTCCGGCAGCGGCGCACACGGAATTCGCGGGATGCGGCCGCGAGCATCTCGGGTTCCCCCAAAAAAAGAAGGGCCTCTGCTCGCCGGGGCAGAAACCCTTTGGGTCGGCCGCTCTTCGGCTCCCTCATGCGTGCGGAGACCTTGGAGACCCAGCAGCCGTATTCCTAGCTATCGGAGATTCACCCCGGCCACTTTAATCACCCGCGGAGAAGCCTCCCACATCCCGACGGGGAGCCTCGCACGGCAGTCAAAGTACCTGCAAACCACCCCAACGATTTCGTCGCGGTAGCCGACTCATCATGGACAAACTCGCCAAACTGGCATTGGAAGACGGATCCGTTTACACCGGGCAGTCCTTCGGGGCGGAAGGCGAGGCGGACGGCGAAGTCTGCTTCAACACCTCCATGACCGGCTATCAAGAGATTCTGACCGATCCCAGTTACCGCGGTCAAATCGTGACCATGACGTATCCCGAGATCGGCAACTACGGCGTCAACGAAGAGGATTTCGAGAGTCGGCGGCCGCACTTGGCGGGCTTCGTCGTCCGCAACCTCAGCGGTTCGGTGAGCAACTTCCGCGCGACGGGCAGCCTGGACGCCTTCCTCAAACGCTTCGGCATCCCAGGTATCCGGGGAATCGACACGCGGGCGTTGGTGCGGCGGATCCGCAATCAGGGAGCGATGCGGGGCGTGCTCTCGACGGTGGATTTGGACGACGCCTCGCTGGTGGCCAAGGCCCAGGCCTCGCCGGGACTGGTCGGCCGCGACTTGGTCCGCGAGGTCGTGCCGGAAAAGGGCTTCTCCTGGGATCATCCGCTCAGCCCTTGGACGAAGCTGGGAGAAGCGGTCCATGACCGCCTCCCGCCGGATGCCCCGCACGTCGTTGCCCTGGACTTCGGCATGAAATACAACATCGCGCGGCATCTGTTCGATGTGGGGTGTCGCGTCACGGTGCTCCCGGGGACCGCCTCCGCCGAAGACGTGCTCGCCCTGCGGCCCGACGGACTGTTTCTCTCCAACGGGCCGGGCGATCCCGAGCCGGTCCACTACGCCCGGCAAACGATTCGCAAGCTCCATGACCGCCTGCCGGTCTTCGGCATCTGCCTCGGCCATCAGCTCCTGGCGTTGGCCTTGGGGGCGAAGACCTTCAAACTCAAGTTCGGCCATCGCGGGGCCAATCAACCCGTCACGAACTACGATACCGGTCGCGTGGAGATCACCTGCCAGAACCACGGCTTCGCGGTCGATCCGGATTCCTTGCCGGACGAACTGGAAGTCACGCACGTGAACCTCAACGACGGCACGGTGGAAGGCCTGCGGCACCGGAGCTTGCCGGTCTTCAGCGTGCAATACCATCCCGAGGCCTCGGCCGGTCCGCACGACAGCCATTACCTGTTTCAACGGTTCCGGGAAAACATCGACGCATACCGCGCCGCGGCGGCTCGGTCCTAAGGCGCGTCGCCCGGCGGCGCCCCGATCCGCCGTAGCCCGGCGAAAGACTTCGTACCTCTCACTCCAAAGGGCAATTCCGTGAATCCGTATATCGTGGTCACGATCATCGTGGGGGACATTCTCCTGGCGGCGGGCTTGTTGGCGTTCTTCCTGACCGGGGCTTCGCACGTGACGGCCCTGATTCCCGCCGCAGTCGGCTTCATCCTCCAAGCGCCGGCCGCGCTCTGCCTGCTGCTCCGCGATTATCAACGGCCCCTCATGACGGTCGCCCTGGTCCTCGCCGTCTTGGGGTTGGTCGCGGCGATCTCCCGACCGATCATGAAACTGGCCGCCGGCGAGTCTCTGGCTTGGAATGCCGCCACGATTTCCCAAGCCGTGATGGCCCTGGGCTGTGCCGCGGCGATCGTCTCCGCCGCGATGTTCCTCCTCTCTCCGCCCGGCAAGCCGTGAACCTTGCGGATTCGAACCCGCACGAAACCACGGCGGCGGTCCGACAGCACGGCGGCTCGCGGTCTGCGGCACGGCGCGAGGCCGGCCGGTCCGCGGTTTTCGCCTAAAGTTTTGTGCAGCGGCTGCCGATCTATGGGTGCCGGCGTACCGGGGGGAAACCGTCGCTGAGATCGTCCGTCGCTAGGAGAACGGCATGTCCTTTCACGGACTCCTCTTGCCGCCGCGCAGGGCCTTCAAGAGCCTCTTCCGTAAGCTTGGCTACGAGGTGCATCGCCTCCCCTCGCATAACCCGTCGACGCCTTACGAACCGGTTTACCCGCGAGCGACCTACGCCCCTTGGCGGGGAGACCGCGCGTTCCTGCAAATCTACCGGCAGGTTCAAGACCGCACGCTGGTGGACATCTATCGTCTGTGGGAGTTGTGGACGCTGGTCGAGCAGGCGGCCAAGGTCGGCGGGGCCTTGCTGGAGGTCGGCGTCTGGCGGGGAGGAAGCGGGGCCCTCATCGCGCGTCGGGCGGCCGATTGCGGCCTGGATGTTCCCGTCTTCCTCTGCGACACCTTCCGCGGCGTGGTCAAGGCCGCCGAACAGGACGCCGATTATCACGGCGGGGAACATGCCGACACCTCGCGGGAGTACGTGCAACGGTTTCTGGACGAGTTGGGCCTGAGTCGGGCCGTCCTGCTGCCCGGCGTCTTTCCCGACGAAACCGGCGATCGCATCGCCGACCGGCGGTTCGCCTTCTGCCACATCGACGTGGACACCTACCGGTCGGCGGCCGACATATTGGATTGGGTTTGGCCCCGCCTCAACCCCGGGGGCATGGTCGTGTACGACGACTACGGTTTCGAGGTGTGCGGAGGTATCGCCCGGCACGTGGAGGAGCAGCGCGGACGGCCCGGCTGCCTGGTGCTGCACAATCTCAACGGGCACGCCGTGCTCGTCAAGACGGCGGAATCGGCCGAGTCGGATCGCATCGTTCCCGGCAGGACCGCCTCGCCGCACCGCGTCGCCGCGTGACGGCCGCCGGCGGCAGCCGCGGCAACCGGGGCCGTCGCCGCGGGAAGGCCGTCGCGGTTACCCCTTGCATCCGCAGACGCGATCTCAAGCCGCGGCTCGTCGCAGCACTTTGCGCACCGCCCGGGCCATGGCACGGACGTCTTCCTCGCCCAGCGTGGGATGGACGGGCAGCATGAGGCCGGTTTCACCCAGTTCCCGAGCGACGGGCAGCCGCTCGGCGGGACCGAGGTTGCGGTCGCGGAACAGCTTTTCGAGGTAGATCTCCGGACAGACGCCGCTGCCGCAGGGGACGTTCTCCGCCTGCAAGGCCGCCAAGATGCGATCGCGGTTCCAATCCGGCCGCAACCGTTCGGGACGCACGAAAAGGTAGAACTTGTAATATGCGTGCCGGACGTGCTGCGGGGGAATCGGGACGCGGACGCAGGGCAGCGGGGCCAGCTCTTCGATGAGAATCTCCGCGTTGCGCCGCCGGCGATCCACCCACGCATCCAGCTTGCGGAGCACCACGCGACCGACGGCGGCTTGGATTTCGGTCATGCGGGCATTGGTTCCCAGGTCGTCGTGGACCCAGCGGAATCGCGAGCCGTCCGCGGGCCGCTGCATGGCCTCGTAGTTCTTGCCGTGATCCTTGAAGCTCCAAACGCGGCGGAAGAGTTCCGGATCGTCGGTGGTCACCATGCCTCCCTCTCCCGCCGTGGTTAGGATTTTGTCTTGGCAGAAGGAGAAGGCGGCGAGATCGCCGAGCGATCCGACGGGCCGGCCGCGGTACCGCGCGCCATGGGCCTGCGCGCAATCTTCGATCAGCGCCAGGCCGTGGCGCCGGCAAAGCTCGCGGATCGGGTCCATTTCGCAGGGCCGCCCCGCCAAGTGAACGACGATCACTGCCCGACTGCGCGGAGTCAGGACCGCCGCGACGGTCTCCGCGGTGATGTTTTGGCTGTCGCGATCGACGTCGGCGAAGATCGGCCTGGCTCCGCGGAGCAGAACGCACCCGGCGGAGGCCACGAAACTGCGGCTGGTGACGATCACGTCGTCGCCCGGCCCCACGCCGAGGGCGGCCAAGGCCGCCTCCAAGGCGACCGTCCCGTTGGACAGGGCCACGGCATGGCGGCAACCCACGACCGCGGCGAATTCTTCCTCGAAACGCCGGGTTCGGTCGCCCGTCCAATAGTTGACCCGACCGCTGCGCAAGACCTCGGCGGCGGCGGCGATCTCCTCGTCGCCGAACGCCGGCCAAGGTGGGAGAGGTCGCGCAATCGACGGCGAACCTCCTTCCAGGGCCAAACGGTCGGCATTCCCTTCAAGCACGTCATCGAGCGGCATGGTGGCCATGGTTTTCATCATCCGTGGGATCGGCGGCGCATCGCCGGATTGAGATAGACGGTGAGAACGCTTACGCGGCGGGGCGGGCCTCGCGCACACGCGGCCGCGGACGGCGGTAGATCGGGAAATAATCGTCCTCGTCGGGCCCGCCTACCGCCCTTCGCCATCGGGCTGCCAGGTCGGCGTAGAGGCCGGGTTGCACCACGCAGCGGACCACGCGGTAGGTCCAACGCACGTCCGAGAAGCCGGCCTTGAATTGGAAGAGGGAATCGTGTCGGGCACCCACGCCCCCGCCCAGGTGCAGCCAGCGAAAGCCGTTTTCCACACCCCAACGCCGCACGGTATCCAACAGCAGCTTGACGGCCGGCCCGGTGAGTTGTCGCGCCGTGGGATCGCCGCCGCTGAGGTGATATTGCAGGATGCGGCCGCACTGGAGGAACAAGGCCGCCGCCAACGGCCGCCCTTCCAGCTTCGCTAGAAAGAGCGTCACGCGGCTGCCCAGGTGATGCCGCAAGCCTTCGTAGTAAGCGTCGGGGAAGAAATACTCGGGATCGGCATTCAGCGTCCGCATCGTCGCTTCGTACAACTCCCGAAACACGCCGATCTCTTCCAGCGTGGGGTCCTCCTCGATCTCGATTCCCAGTTTTCTGGCGAGCCGGATATCCCCGCGGTGGCCGTGCCGCATCACGCGAAGCTGTTCCTCTTCCTCCCGGTCGAGGTCCACTGCCACGGTCATGCCCAATCGGCGGACCTCCCCCAATCCCTCCCACAGCCAATCGGTATCCCAAAGGGGGTGTTGCCGCACGAAGAGGGCTGCGATCCCTAGGGCGGCCAACGTTTCGCGGAGGGCCTGCTGCCATTCGCGGCGGAAGGCGTCGGCCTCGTCGTCATCGGGCGGAACGTTCGAAATCAAGCCCGGATAGCCGTACACCGAGGTCGCATCGCAGGCCGGCACGTCCTCTAGCCCCGGCAGGCCTTGCACCGACCGGACCAGGAAAGGCAGGGCCGCCACGCGCCGGCCCCGTTGAAAGTGGAATAGGTACGGCTCCTCCTTGCCCGTCTCTTTGCAAAGCAGATGATAGTGGGCCAGGTGATAGGTATCGTAGCCGCCGCAGTCGACCAAGACTCGGTCCCATTGACGGCAATCGTGGACGCGAATCAACCGGGCGATGTTGACGTTTTCCATGGCATTGGCTCCGCGGGTCAGCGGTATGGTTAGGCGGCCGCTTTGCGAGCCGAGCCGGATCCCCCTACGGCCGCGAGCAAGACCTCTTCCACGACGTCGGTGCAACGGAGGGCGTCGAATCGCGCCTTGCCGAGCCGCAGCGCGCGGCGCCCGGCCTCGCGCAAGCGGTCGCGATCTCGCAGCGCCGCCGCCATACGCCGAGCCGCTGCGGTGATTTCCGCGGCGGGCAGGACCAGCCCGCAATCGTGCTCGCGAATCAGGTCCGCCAGCCAGCCCTCGTGATTGATGGCGACCGCCCGGCCCGCAGCCAAGCCGTCGAAGAACTTGTTCGCGCAGTTGGCGTGCAGGGCGGGTACGTCCCGCACGGTGGACATCACGACGTCGGCCGCCGAGAAGAGCCGCGGCACTTCCTCCTTGGGCACCGGCGGTCGAAGGAACAGTGTCTCGTTCAAGACCCCCAGTTCGCGCGCCGCCTGTTCCACCAGCTCGGCCTCGCGCCCTTGGCCGACCAAGAGGAAGCGGGCGTCGGGCAGAAGCGGGCGAACCGCATGGGCCAAGCGCACGATATAGCGGCAGTCGTTCACCAGGCCGAACGTGCCCGCGTACAGCACCAAAGGACGCTCTCCCAGCCAACCGTGTGCCGCGCGAAATTCTCGGCCCCACGAGTCAGGTACTTGAAAGCGGGCGAAATCGCAGGCATTGGGTACCACGCGAATGCGTTCCCGGGGGTAACCCGCCGCCGCCACCCCGTCCGCCATCATCGGCGAACGCGCCACCACGTAGGAGGCGTTGCGGTACGCGAAGCGTTCCAGCGCCCGGGCCGACCAAATCGCCCAGGGAGTCGTCAACGCGCCGAGGGCGATGGGCACTTCCGGCCAAAGATCTCGGACTTCGAAGATCATGGGCACGCGAAAGCGTCGCGCCAAGGCGACGCCCGGCAGGGCGATCGTCAACGGCGTGCTGCACGCATACACGGCATCGCAGGGAGGGAGCCTTTTGCCGTATGCGGCAGCCCTCGCCCCGAACCGTCCGAAGGCGATCAATCGCCGCCCGTAGCCCATCCGATTGGAATAAGGGATCGGGCACCAGTGGATGCGGAGGCCGTCCTCCTCGGTGCAATACCACGCCCCGCGCCGGCCGCTTTGATCCGTGGTCAGCACTTCCACGGCGTGTCCTCGGCGGACCAACTCGCGCGTCATGACAAAGGGAAACGTCGAGGTTGCTTGCCGCGGCGTGGCAAAATGCTGGTCCAAAAACAAGATTCGCATGATCGACCCTTCGAGATTCTCTCTCCAAGTATGGTCGGCGCTAGTGAGGGCGCGGCCGCTTTACGGGCTGACCGGTCCGTCGTCCGAGCCGCTGACGGCCAAGGGAATGGCGATGGCGGCCGCGACCAAGCCGCCCAGGACGAGCGTCTCGGAACTGAGGACCTCTCCCACGCGGCGCTGCCCGCGAACGGTGGCGTCCTCGGCAACCACCAACAAGGCCGGCAGGGCCTTCGGCGGGGCGGCTTGTTTTTCCCACAGGCGAACTACTTGTCCGCGACGGTCGAGCCGGATCTCGTACAGCCCTCCCGACAAGCGTTCGCTCGTGAATCGTCCGGCGGCGTCGGTTTGGACCACGACGGGCGCGGTCTTGGGTTGGAGCTTCCGCAGGGTGAGTTCCCGCCGTCCCATCGGCACGCCGTCGCCGTCGACCAAGAGGCCCAGCAACCGCCCTTCGCCGTCCAGGCGAACGTCCGCGATTCGAGCGAGAGGCATGGCGCTTGCTTGCGAGGTCGGCTCCGCCGCGGACCGATCCCCGTTATCGGCCGCCTCCGGCGGTGCGGCGAAACTCGGCATCACCAGGGCCGCCGAAAGCGCCAGACAAATCCCTCCCCGAGTCAAGGAACGCCGCATGAACATGTTTTCGACTCCTCTGCCGCAACCAGTACGAGACCCATTTCCCGCCGACCGTCGATTCCTCGGGGCTTCCGGTGAGTGCTCGATAGCAGGGCAAAACCGGGAAACCGCGCGAAACGGAGCATCAACGGCGGCATGCCGATTCACGCCGCCCAGGCGCGCGGCGGGATATTAGCGAAGAGCCGGAGGTCGAGACAAGACTGATTGGCGATCGGCGAAGCGGCGCCGCTGCGGCGCGGCGGTCGTGGGGCCAAACCGCGTTCAAGAAATGAAAGACGACCGGAATGCTCCGGCCGTCTTGGGGAAGGTTCGCTTTTTCTCGACGGTCGTGCTCGTGCGGGCGGCCGTCGGCGATGGTGCTTCGGATTTACCGCCGCGCGGCGAGGCGCGTTTGCCGCGGAGCCTCCGCGTTCGCGTTACGCGATCCGCTCACGGGCTGGTCGGGCCGTCGTCATCCGAGGCGACAATCGCCACGGGCACGGCAATCGCGGTAGCGATGGCTCCGCCGACCACCCAAGGATTCTGCATCCAGGTGCGGAGTCGGGGCACCATCTGGCCGCGTGCCAGGTCTTGGCCGGAGACTAACAAGGCGCCCTTTTGGGCCGACGGCGGAGCCGTTCGCGCCGCCCACAGCCGGAACATGCCCGAACCGTTCGAAGCGTTGACTTGGTACAGCCCGCCCTTCAAGCCCTTGAACGCGAAGTACCCGTCCTTATTGGTCTTGGCGGTGCCCAAGTGCTGTTTGCCGTCGCTGATACGGACCGCCGTGTCTGCCACCGGCGCCCCCTGTGTATTGACGACCTGTCCCAAGAGGACGCCGTCCTCTTGCAGGGCCACATCCACGATCACCGGCTTGGCCGGGCTTGCCGTTCCATCCGCCCGAACCGCCGCGGTCGAGCCCAAACATAGTCCCACGGCCAAAGTACCCAACGCGAACATTGAAGCGAGCTTTTTCATGACGGCTTCCATCTCCATCTCGAGTGCCGAAAGACGAGCGCCCTTGGTCTTCCTGACGCCTGAACGTTGACCAAAATATCAGCGTGCCCCTTGCGGCGGGCACAACGGTCTTGCTTTCTTTATCGGCAGCAGATCACGGTGGATGCAGTCAAAAACCGCACAGCCGCCATTTTTGTCGCATTCCGCCCGCAATTGGTGGTGTCACTGATCGGACCGCTTGCAGGGGTCTGCCGGTGGAACTCGCCTGCACACGATCACCGCCCCCAATTCGAAAAATGCCGCTTATACGCCGCCTTGAGGTCCGGAATCTGGGCCGACAAACGGCCGCTGAGGCTGCCGGGAATCCCTCCCTGACGAATCACGGCCAGATACTCGACCAGGGCCTCGCGGGCTTCCGGCGGACCGTGCAGCATGAAATGCACCCAGGACCACGCATTGCGGTAGTCGGTTTCGCTCATGGACGCCATGGATCGCAACCCCTCCAATTGCTCCAACGGCGGCACATAGCCGAAACGGCACCGCCAGCGGACGGCTGCCAAGTACGGGCTTCTCCCCGCGCGCTGGAGCGGTTCGACCTCGAAATACTCCGCCAGACCCTCGTCCAGCCACAGCGGGACCATGGGCAGCGCGGAATGCAGCAAGGCGTGCGTGCACTCGTGACGCAGGTCGACCGCCAATTCCGGACTGAGATACGCGGCGACCATCGCCCGTTGGCCCCGTTGCACGTACAGCGCCCGGCGATAGGGCACCTCGGGAAACGCCCGCTTCACGTAATTCGCGTATTCCCGGGCATCGGCGAAGAGATAGACGTCGACCGCGCGCGGTGAGGCCTCCAAGCCCAGGTACGCGGCGACGTCCTTGCTCAATCCTTCCAAGTCCTCCAGTAACGTTGCGATGCGATCGGCGGGAAAGCGGCAGAATATGCGAAAACCGGAGACCTCGCGGGCATCGACCCAGACGGGCGAGTACGAAGCGTCCCCCAGGGCGCCGCTGAACGGCAACAGCATCGAGAAAACAGCCGCTACGGCTCTCCCGATCCCTATCCGCCGGCGGTGCTGGAAGTCGGTGACCATGTCCCACCGTGCTCGATGCCGACCGTTCAACCCGCCAATTTCCGGAACCATCGTCCCAGGATTCCGCCGCCGGACGGCGTAGGCACCTCCAGGGCGGCGGCCGATCGCCCCTGCACGATGCGCCACGGGTTGCGGCGAAGTAGGGCTTCGGCGGTATCACGATCGAAATCCTTCGCGATTTTCCGATAAGCTGCTTGCAGATCGGGTGCGCGGCGTTTTTCTCCATGCGCATCGCTCGCCACCAGATGCACCATGCCTTGGCGTATCAGTTGCAAGGTGAATGCCTGAACTTCCCGGCCGAAACCTCCGGTCAGGCTCGCCCCGGTGACTTGGACCAGGCATCCCGCCTCGACGAGTCGGGCCAAGTGTTGGGGATGGCGGCGCAAGGCGGCATTCCGCTCCGGGTGGGTCAGGATGCCGGTCACGCCGATGCCGCGGAGGCGCGCCAGCAGGCCGTCCAAGGGCAAATACAGATCGTGCGGCAATTCGAGCAACACGTACCGCCGCCCGTCGCCCAAGGTCAGCACTTCCCCGGCTTCGATCCGCCGCGGCAAGTCATCCTCCACGCGGACATCCGCCCCGGCGATCAATTGCAGGGGGATGCCGGCCGTTTGCAAGCGCTGCCGCGCCTCGTCCAGCCGTTCCAGGATGGTCCGCGCCGCATTGCCGGCGTATTGCCCGAGTTGATGCGGCGTGGCGGCCATCACGGCAACGCCCTGGCGCCATGCCGCCCGTGCCATGGACAAGGTCTCGTCCCACGAGCGTGCACCGTCGTCCAGGCCGGGCAAGATGTGGCTGTGGAGATCGGCCAAGCCGGGCGAGACGACTTCTCGCCCCGCACTCCCCGTTTCCCTCGGATGCCCAATCATGGGAGCGGATTCCTTTCACGAATGTCGTTGCGGCAAGCCGGCGCGGCCGCGGCACGCAATGCCGCCTTGGGGCGGCTCGGCATCGTAGCGACGCGATGGGAACGGGGTCAAGATCGTCTCCGGGCGGCGATCGCCTCCTCGCGGCGGGGCGGCACGGCGGGCGCGCGTTCCGGCGGCGCTCGGACCGGTGCGTTTCAGCCTCGGTCGCGAGCGGCGGTGTCGGGCGCCGGCATGGCCGTTCGGCATTGACCGCTCCGGCACGTCTTGATATATCGACCGGCCGCCGGTCGGACTGCGCGCCCGCCGGAGCGATCACCGTTCGCGAGGTTGTTGCTATTGTCGGGTGGAAGCGACCGGGAAACGGCCGTGACGCAAGCCGGGCTCGCTCTCCCCTCGTCGCGCGAGACGTACGATGAACATTCGCCGCGCCCTGTGGATTTGCGGTCTTGCCGTGCTCGCGGCAAGCACGGGGTGCGCCTCGGCCCGCCATACCCGACTGCAAGATCTCTCGCGATTTCCCATCCTTTCGCGGATCCGTGTCGTCACCTGGGCGACCCTGCCCGTCTCCGAACGCACGCTGCAAATCCTGCGGCAGCACGGTTTGGAAAACGACCTGGCGGAAGACCCGCAGCAGACGTTGGCCCGAGTGCAGGCCTTCATCGAGGAGGAACCCAACCCGGAAACCATCTACGCCTACGCGGAGTTGAGCTATCAATACGCGCGGCGGGTCCAAGCGGAGAATCCCCGTTTGGCGCTGGACCTTTACGGGGGCGCGGTCCTGCACGCTTACCAATACCTCTTTGATGCGCGGTTTACTCCCATCCGAAACCCCTACGACCCGTGGTTTCGCGGGGCCTGCGATTTGTACAACGCGGCCCTGGAGGGCGCCCTGCGCATCCTCTGCGCGCGAACCGGGCTTCAGCCGGGCACGACCTACACCATCGTGACGGCCAACGGGACGTGGGATTTGACGTGCGTCCTCCGCGACGCCCGTTGGGACCCCCGCGATTTCGGCCGTTTCGAATTCGTCTCCGACTACCGGCTGCAAGGACTGCGGAACCATCACGTGGGTTACGGATTGGGGGTGCCTTTGATCGCCGTGCGCCGCTCCTATCCGGAAGAGCCCTCGGTGGCCAAGTATTATCCGCCCAATCTGAGCTTCCCCGTCACGGTGTTTCTGCGGCCCTACCCGCACGTGGATACCGACCACGCCCGCTCCGATATCCGCCGCGCGGCGGCCCTGGAGTTGTACGATCCGATCGTGACATCCGACGTCAAGCTCGGGAACCTGCGGGTACCGCTGCAAACGGATCTCACCACGCCGCTGGCCACGTTCCTGTCCAATCCCGCCCTGGGCCGTTCCCTGCGCAACGTGAGCCTCCTCCAGCCCGAGCAATTGATGTCGGTGAGGCCGGGGAGCGATAAGCCGATCATGGGCCTCTACATGGTGCAACCCTACGATCCGAACCGGATTCCCGTAATCTTCGTCCACGGTTGGCGCTCGACGCCGATGACGTGGATTCAAATGTTCAACGATTTGCGGAGCAGTCCGCTGATCCGCGAGCATTTCCAGTTCTGGTTCTATCTGTATCCCACCGGTCAGCCGTTTTGGATTTCGGCGGCCCAGTTGCGACGTGATCTGCACGAGTTCCGAGTAACCATGGACCCCTCGTTCACGCGGCCGACGATGGATCAGATGGTGTTAATCGGCCACAGCATGGGCGGTTTGGTGGCCGAGCTTCAGACCATGGAAAGCGGGCAACTGTTTTGGAGCCTGGTGAGCGACCGCGCCTTCGAGGAGGTGCAGGCCGATCCGCGGACGCTGGCGGAACTGCGGGACTACTTCTTCTTCCATCCCAACCCCTCCGTGCGCCGCGTCATCACGATCGCCACGCCGCACCAGGGCACGCCCTACTCGAATGAGTTGACGCAACGGGTGGCGGGGCGTCTGATCAGCATTCCGCAACAGGTGGCGCAAACGCAGAAGGTCTTGCTGAACGACAACCGGGACCTGCTGCGGCCGAATAACTTGATCGAATACCGCCACAGCGTGGACGCGTTGGCTCCGGATTGTCCCATCTTCGCGGCCATGCGGCAGGCCCCGCGCGCCCCGTGGACCACCTACCACAACATCATCGGAACCGTTTCCCGGTCGAGCTTGTTTGCCAACTGGACGGGCGACAACGACGGCATCATTACCCGAGAAAGCGGTCATGCCCCCCACGCCGCCAGCGAGCTGGTGATTTCCGCGGAACACACGGTCATCCATACCCATCCCCTGGCGATCTTGGAGGTGAAGCGCATCCTCTTGGAACACCTTCGCGAATACCTGGGGCAAGATGGCTTGAATTTGGCGGAAGCGAGGGCTACCACAGAGGAGGCGGCCGCCATCGACCGCGCGATCCAGAACGTTCCGGTGACTTGGGAATCCACGGAGGAAACACCGCGCGTGCGGCGTCTGCCGCCCACGGGCAGCCTCTTCGTGCGGCCGTAGCCACGCATATCGAAGGAGAGCGCCGCTGCCCGCCGACGGCTTTGCCTCACCGCGAGAAAAAAGAAAAAACGTGCGGCGTCCGCAGGATAATCCGATCGCGTAGCTTGATGCGACTGCGTGCTCTGCAAGTCTTCGCGATTTCGGAAAATCGGCGGAGATTGTTCCGGATCGATAATCGAGCTTTTTCCTGGGAAACACATAAGTCTTTGTTTTATAGAGATTTGCGGCAACGCAACTCGTATTGACAGGAGGTTTGGGTAAGTTATAATGGTCGCGCTTGGCAAATTCGGCAAAGTCGGCAGAGCCGGATGAGCCTGCTGCTTGTAAGCAGCTACGGGAGGTGCGAGATTTGCAGCCTATTGCGAATCCAGGCCCCATATCCCGGATGGTAAAACACGGAGGACCAGAAACCCCTCGTCGATCTGCCGACGCTCTGCCTGGGGTTTCGTTGAACATTCCGGCGAGAACCGTGGCGAGAAAAAGGAACAGCCAATCACCCCTGTCGACCAAGTCCGTCTTCACGACCGGCGAGGCGGCCAAGATCTGCAAGGTCAGTCAGCAGACCATCATCCGCTGCTTCGATTCCGGGCAGCTGAAGGGCTTTCGCGTGCCCGGCAGTCGTTTCCGCCGCATCCCGCGCGATCAACTCATCGCCTTCATGCGGGACAACGGGATTCCGACCGATGCCCTCGAAAGCGGGCGCCGCAAAATCCTGATCGTGGATGACGACGAAGAGCTGGTCGAACTGATCCGCGACGTCCTGCAACGGGACGGGCGATTCGAAATCCGCACCGTCAACAACGGATTCGGCGCGGGAATCATGGTCAAGGAGTATCGGCCCGACCTCATCGTCCTCGACATCATGCTCCCCGACATCAACGGCAAGGAGGTGTGCCAGGTGGTGCGCGCCGATTCGTCGATGGACGAAATCCGCATCATCTGCATTTCCGGCATGGTCGAGGAAGATAAGATCCAGGAATTGAAGGCGGCCGGCGCCGACGACTTCCTCCACAAGCCTTTCGAGATCGAGACCCTGATCGATCGCATTTGCCAACTGTTGGACATCGAGAGCCCCGCCAGCGCCTGACCGGAATGCGTGGGAGCGGGGATCGGCGGCACCGCGCCGCCCTGAGCAAGGGCCGCGATCGCGACTCCCGCCGCACGTCCCGTCCGCGGTGTGTGTCACTCTGAAACCCGGCAGGCGGGCATGGACCGGCTTGCTCTTGCACAACAACTCTTGCTCGGCACGGCCGAGCTGTCCGACGAGGTCCGGCTGGGCCTGGCTGATGCCTGGCTTGTCTGGGGAGCGCGGGCGGCCTGCCGTGAGCCCGCGCCCCGCGACGTGGCGAGCCGGCGTCGTTTGCTCGTGCGCCTCCAGCGTCGCGATCCGCGTCTGTTCCCCATACTGCTACGCCTGGTCGAGCCGAAGCCGGAATCACCCGGCGATTTTGCGGACGTCGCCGCGCGGTTGTGGGCGTCGCTCCCCGAGCTTCTCCCGGCGTCCGTCCCGTCCGAAGTGCGGCCGTCGCCGTCTTCCATCACCGCCGATGAGGCGGCGCGTGCCGAGAGGGAACCAAGCGGCTCGGCGAACACGATCGGTGCGGCCGTCGCGCGTCCCCGTCCCGCGGATATGGCTTTGCGACTCGTCCTTTGGGCGGAGGAATTCGCGGCGGCTTGGGCGCGAGACAACGCCCGCGAAGGACTGCGATTGGTTCCCGCGGCGTGCATCGTTTCGGCCCTCGCGGTCGGGATCCTGCCCGATCCCGCCTTGCCCGACGGGGTCGCATCCTTCCGCGAAGGCGGTAGGCGGGAGCGACATGCCGGCTCGGCGGACGTGAACGAGCCATCGCCCCCTTGGCAAGCTCAACTCGAGCGATGGGACGGAGACGACGTGGGGCGGTCGGCGCTGCACGCCGCGGCGGTCGGCTGGGAGATCGCCGCCCGGCTGTGGGAAACGTTGCCCGGTACCGCGGCCGTGCGCGGAACCGGCCGGCGCTCCCGTAAGTCTCCCCCGCGTGATAAAGCCGGTGCCGCCGTCGCGGATCTCATGTCCGGGCGATCGGGGACGAGGGAGCGGATCCAGGCCTCGGCCGCGGAGTGGGTTGCCGCCTTGAAGGCGCCTACGGCACACCCCGTTAAGAAGGCCTTGGCCCGAGCGGAGCGGCTGTACCGCCGCCTGATGAGGAGGATTCCGCACGCCGCGGAAATGCAGGCCCGCGCCGCCCGTGCCGCGGCGAGACTCTACGCCCTGGAGAGGAACTTTGCGGAGGCGCTGGAGCAGGCCAAGCTGGATGCCATGGCCGAGTTTGCGGCCGGGGCGGGTCATGAAATCAACAATCCCCTGGCGATCATCGGCGGCCACGCGCAGGTCCTAATGCGCCGCACGCAGGACCCGGAGCAGCGGCGGATCTTGGCGGCGATCACGGCCCAGGTTCGCCGGGCCCACGAAATGATCGCCGATGCCCGGCTCTTCGCCCGCCCCCCGCAACTTTCGCTCGTCCAGGTCGATCTCCGCGACGTCGTCCTCGAGGTGGAACCGGCGGTCCGCGAATGGGCCGAGCGTTACGGCGCGGCCTTGCATTGCGAACTGCCGGCGGAAGCGGTGGCCGTGCAGGCCGACCCCGTTCAATTGGCGGCCGCTTTCGCCGCCTTGGCCAAGAACGCCGTGGAAGCCGCCGCGGAAGGCGGCCGTGTCACCCTCGCCCTGCGCGGCAATCCGGACGAGGCGGTATTCGAGGTCCGCGACAACGGGCCGGGAATCTCTCCCGAGCAGCGGCGTCACATCTTCGACCCCTACTACTCGGCACGGCAGGCGGGACGCGGCTTGGGCCTCGGGCTGTCCAAGGCTTGGCGCATCGCCCAACTGCACGGCGGCGAGATTCGCGTGCAAAGCCGGCCCGGCGAGGAGACCGTCTTCACCCTGCGTCTGCCGCGCCGCCGCGC
This sequence comes from Thermogutta hypogea, assembly GCF_055386265.1. NCBI lineage: Bacteria > Pseudomonadati > Planctomycetota > Planctomycetia > Pirellulales > Thermoguttaceae > Thermogutta > Thermogutta hypogea. The sequence goes on along the minus strand of NZ_AP042425.1, from coordinate 3,762,957 downwards.
CTCAGGGAACGAGCGCTAGGGCGCGATGCAAGGCCTCCGCCGTTTGCCGTACCACTTCTTCCGGACCCCATTCCGCCGGCCAACGCTTGAACGGTTCCACGTAGACCGGCCCTTCGAAGCCGATCTCCGCCAACGTCCCCAAAAAGGTCTTCAAGTCGATGACGCCGGTTGCCGTGGGGAGGTCGCGCACGCTGTCGATTTGCTGATCGACGGGCACGCCGGCCGGGGCGTCGTTGAGATGCACCATCAACACGTCGCCGCCGCGGATCGTCTTGATGTCCTGGGCGGATTCGCCCGCCGTGTACCAGTGCCAACTGTCCAAGGTGTAACCCACGCAAGGATGCCCGATCTCCGCGATCAACTCCTTCATCTCCGCCAGCGTATGAATGAAGGGGAATCGCCCGGCCGACCACGAGGTCTTCGGCCCGACATATTCCAACGACAATCGCACTCCGTGGTCATCCAGGATGTCGGCGACGGCCCGGAGCCGGACGGCGTGCAGCCGAAAATTAACGCGATAGGTGAGCGTCTTGTGGGTGGGCGAGATCCACGTGCCGACTCGATCGACGCCCGCCCGACGCAACGCCGCCGCAAACGAGGGCAACGCCTTGAGGGAACGGGTGAAGGCATCCAAGTCGCCGCGGAAATCGACGGGCAAGCCGGCCGCCGACCAGGTCACGCCCTTCTCCTCCATTTCCCCCCGCAAAGCCGCCAGTTCCTCGTCCGACAAGCCTTGCAAGAAACCGACCTGCGGTTCGACGGCTCGAAAGCCGTATTTTGCGGCGTACTCCAGTGCTTGTCGCTGGTCCGCCCGCACACCGACGGCCCCACATACCAGGGCGGGCAGAAATCCCGCATAGCCGGAACGGGCGGCTTGTTCCGCTTGTCCGAAGGCCGGGCCGTTCAAGGCGGTCCCCGCAACGGCGAGGGCCGTTCCCCGTAGAAAACCGCGTCGCGGCAACGTCGTACCCATGATGCATGGCTCCTCGATCCAGACTACGCGAACCGCCGAGGCCGGCGATCTTCGCTCTGCTCCGGCCCGATGGCGAGCGAGCTCCGCGCAGCTCCGGGGCGCGACCGCCGCCTCGCCCGCCTCCTCCAGTTTCCCAAGCACATGGCAAAGATCAAGCCTCCGCGGCGGTGAGCCGGTTTTCACCCCGCCGCCGCGAGACGGCATTCGTCCCACCTGCGGCGAGATCGATCAGCCCGCGGCACAGCACCTCCGCGGCGTTGGGTTGAAAAGGAGGCAGATCGAGTATCTTGGGGACGACCACGGCCGCGTATTCAGCCGCCTCGTGGGCACGGGGATCGGTCAGGTATCCCACGAAATCGTCCGCGTAGCCCACCACCAGCGTGTGGGCGGCGGGGGAACGGTTGCGCAGCCATAGCCCGTAATAGCTGTACAATTCCCCGCCGTGGAACATCAGGGTCAACGGTCCCAGCCGCCAGCAAGCGATTTCGGTGGGCAAGACTCGCGGCACGGTTTGCGGATCGCGGCCTTGGTTGGCCTCGAACCATTCGGCGGCGAACGGGGCATCCACCCATACCCCGGATCGGCATGCCTCGGGATTTTTTCGGTATTCCTCCACCCACGCCGCCCAGCGATCGCGGTCCAGGGGCAAGTTGCACGAGCCGCGGGCGATCTCCAAGGAATCGACGCTAAGCGGTTGGGCGGAGTCTACCGCGGCCTCCAGCCCTGCCCAAACGGCCTTGGCCGTCTTTTCGGCATCGCCCCGCCATGGGTCGCCGTCGCCGGGGTTGACGTCGCCGATGTGCCCCTGGAGGTAACCGGGGGTAAGACCCCAACGGTCCTCGGCCCGGTGCGCCACCAAGGCGGGCCAGTCGGGACCCGTCAGTTCGTCGGCAAAACAGACCGGATGGGCCGAAAAGTGGTACCACAGCAGGTTTTTCCGTGCCTCTCTTTCGAACAGCAGAGCGTGCAGGTGACGATCCAGCCAGCGGACCTGAGCCGTCGCCTGTTCGTCGAAGGCGTCTTCCGTCTTCCAAGTCGGCGTGGTGCGATTGAAATTGCCGCCCACGACCGTGGTGCGACCGAGCTTCAATCGTGCCGGGGCCAGATCCTCGACGGCTTGGGCGACGGCGGCCGCCGCGCGATCCTCCACTTGGACCGTGTACTCTTCCGAAACCGCTCCCCATTGGCGGAACGGTTGCAGCGACGGCATGGAGTGCGTGTGGGTCGCACAGAGCTTGATCTGCCCGAGCGCTATCCCCGTGTCTTGAGCGATGCGCCGTCGCATGCGCGCGGAGGCTGCCGCACCCAAGGCGCACAGCTCCAAGGAAACCACGGCCGCACGGGTCCCTTGGACCTCCAAGATCAAGGCCCGAACCGACGACGGTTCGCGAACGCCCCGGGATCGGCGCTCCTGTCCCGGGGGGCGATGAAAGCCGGCCAGTTCCACGCCCTGCGGCGGCGTGATGTCGGCCGTGCCCTCTCCGACCCGCAAGCCGGCATCTGCGGCGCGCCCCGCCCGAATCGGCCTGGGCAGACACGCCCAAGCGATTCCGCCGCCGAGCGTCTTCAAAACGGTTCTCCGCGCCGTACCGGTATCGGCGCTATGACGATTCGTTCGGTCCATGGCAGTCTCCTCGCTGCAAGCAGGGTGACGGATCTTGCCTCTCGCCGCCGGCTTGTCATGCTCCGCTCCGCGGGGAGCACGGCGGCGGCGTGCGGCGGCCGCCTCGGGCCGAGGAATATTGTATCCCCAACGACCGCCGATGGGGCCATTTTCGGCAAGCAAACCGGGAAGTTCGCCGCGGTCGACTTCCGTAGCGGACGGCCTGGGTCGGGAACGCACGATTTCTCTTGATTAAAAAGCCCGGGGCGGCTAATTTACGCTCAAGGAAAGCGGCCGTTCCACGCCGGGGGGGACCATCTCGGGCGATTGGCTCGTGTCCGGCTTCGGGGACGCACCGCCTATCTACTCCCATAGGATTTCCCAATTCGCCATGGAAGGCCGAAGGAAGAGAGTGCAATTCGCGGTCAAGCGGCTCATCGACGTGGTGGGCGCGGCAGCGGGGTTATGCCTGCTGGCACCCTTGCTTTTGGTCATCGCCCTGCTGGTGCGGCGTGATTTGGGCACGCCCGTTCTGTTCCGGCAAGTCCGTCCCGGCCGCGGCGGTCGCCCGTTCACGATGTACAAGTTTCGCACCATGCGGGACCTCCGCGACGGTCAGGGACGCCCTCTGCCCGACGCCGAACGGTTGACGCCGCTGGGGCGTCTCCTGCGGCGATTCAGCTTGGATGAGCTGCCCGAGCTGTGGAACGTCCTCCGCGGCGACATGAGCCTGGTCGGCCCGCGCCCGCTGTTGATGGAGTATTTGCCCCGCTACACGCCGGAACAGGCTCGCCGCCACGACGTCCGGCCGGGCATCACGGGACTGGCGCAAGTGCTCGGGCGCAACGCCCTGCCTTTCAGTCAAAGGCTGGCGTTGGACGTGCAATACGTGGACCGCTTCAGCCTGTGGCTGGACATCAAAATCCTGTGGTGGACGCTGCGGAAGGTCCCCGGCGGTACGCTCTTCGACGGGGCGGGACAAGACGTCCGGGTCGTGGACGATCTGGGGTTGCACCCGGGCGATGAATCCCTGACCTGGGAGCTATCCGAAGGTTCGAGGGGCATGCGCGGCGACCGAGCCTCACGCGAAGTGGGCGTCGACGCCGCGGCTGTTGTGCCCCCTTCACCCGAAGAAAGGTTGCGCGCCGCATGAATCGCCCGGCCCCGGTCCCGGTCCCCTTTTGCGGTTCCAACGTGCTGATCCCTTGCGGCGGCAAATGGGTGGGGCATATCCTGCACGTCCGCGAAGCCATGGCGCGGGTCCCGGCATTCCGCGACGGCCGCGTCTTCGTCGCCGACCTCCAGCCGGTCACGCCTGCCGGCTGCTTCGCCGACGCTGCGTTCCAAGTCCCGCCGGTTCATGACCCGGCCTACGTGCCCGCACTGCGGAATCTGGCCCTAAAGCACGGGGTGGGCCTGATCCTGCCGTTGATCGATATCGACGTGATGGCCCTGGCGCCGCACCGATCGGCCTTGGCGAGCGACGGCATCCACGTGGTTTGCCCGTCCCTTGAGGTGGCCGAGACCTGTTTCGACAAGCGCCGCTTTCATGCCTTTGCGCAGTCGCACCGACTGGCGGTGCCGCGGATGGTGGCCGCGGAAGAGTTGCCGTCGGCCTCCTTCCCGCTCTTCGCCAAGCCCGCCCGCGGCTTCGGTTCCATCGGCGCGCGGCTGTGCCGGGATCGAGCGTCGGCCGAACGGTGCGTGCAGGAACGGCCCGACATGATCTTGGAGGAGTACTTGGACGGACCCGAGTACAGCGTGGACCTGTACGTCTCCCGGGGCGGCCTGACGATGGCGGCGGTGGTGCGGCAGCGCGACAAAGTGGTGGGCGGTGAAGCGTATCAAAGCCACACTGTAAGCCGCCCGGAAGTGCAGGCCGCGGCCCGAGCCTGCGCCGGCGCGCTGGCCTCGGCCGGCTATTGGGGCCCGCTCAACGTGCAGGTCATCGTCGGCGCGCGAGGGCCGGCCGTGATCGACGTCAATCCGCGGCTCGGTTCGGCCTCGTTGCTTTCCAATACGGCGACCGGCGGGCGGCTTTTGTGGAGTATTCTTTATGAGGCGTCGGGCGGGCTGTGCCGCGAACCCTGCGATGACTACGTGATCGGCCTCCGCTTGGTGCGATTTTTGGGTGAGGTGTACCATCTCGACGGTCGGCCGGTCCGAATCGATCCGTCGTTCCAGGGCGATTCTGCCGCCGTGCCTGAACGCCCGACTCGCCCCCATTTTTATAGCGCCGCGGAACGCGCTGCCGCACACCTCGCAACGGGAGGTGACCCCGAATGATCCGCGCCGTACTGTTCGATTTGGATGACACGCTGTATCCCGAGATCGACTATTACCGCCAAGGATTCGCGGCCGTGGCGGAGGAGTTGGCCCGCCGGGGGATCGGCTCGGCGGAGCTCACGGTTGCGACGCTGGAGCGTCTCCACTTCGCCGATCGGGAGGCGGTCCTTGATCGCGCGAGCGACGTCCTCGGCTTTCCCCGTGATTGGGTCCCCGACTTGCTCGACCGCTTCCGAGGTTGCGAATTCCGCCTCCGTTTGCCCCCCGAGACGGATGCCCTGTTGCACGAACTTTGCCCGTTCTATCGACTCGGCATCGTGACCGACGGCCACGCCGAGGTCCAAGAGCGAAAGTTGGCCGCCTTGGGCCTGATCGGCCGAGTCGATACGGTCGTCATCTGCGACCGTTTGGGACGTCGCCACTGGAAGCCCGATCCTCAGCCGTTTCACACCGCCTGTCGCAACCTCAAGGTCCGACCTCACGAAGCGATCTTCGTGGGCGATCATCCGCAGCGCGACATCTTCGGCGCGATTCGGGCGGGCTTGGGCGCGGTCCGCATCCGAAGTCCCCGGGGATGGTTTCGCGATCGGCCGCACCTGCCGGAGGCGCAACCCTGGGCCGAGATCGAATGCCTGAGCCGACTGCCGGAGGTCCTGCGTTCCGCCATCAACCCGATGTTCCTGGAGACGGTCCGGTGAAAAACCCGTTCCGAGCCTGGGCGGCGGCCGCGTATCGCTGGTGCGCCTATCCCCACCGGTTCGTTCCCTTCCGCAAGGTATTGCGACGCCCCGGTGCAAGGATTCTCGACGTCGGTTGCGGCAACCATAGCCCGACCGTCACCAAGCAGTATTTCCCCCGCTGCCGCTACGAAGGCCTGGATCGCGAACGTTGGAATCGCGACGCGCATGACGACGCTCTCATGGACGCCTTCCATGAGATCGACCTCGACCGTCCGGAGCTGCTTGCCGCCGTGCCGGCGGAGGCATACGATCTGGTCATCTGCTCCCACGTGCTGGAACACTTGCGCGATCCCTGGGCGGTCCTGCCGGGATTGGTGCGGACGGTAAAACCGGGCGGATTCTTTTATATCGAGGTCCCGGCGGAGCGAAGCCTGCGGCTGCCCCGCGCACGCGACGGCTTCCTCGGCATTCGCGGTTGCTTGAATTTCGCCGACGACCCCACCCACCGCGGCTTGGTGAACCTCGATCGCTTGGCCGAGCTTGTCGGCCGCCTGGGGTTGCGGGTCGTGCACCGCGGCAAACGATTCTTGCTCCGCCGGGTGATCCTGTTGCCGCTGTATGCGGCGGCCGGGCTGATCCTCCGCGGTTACATCCCCGCCAGCGTGGTCTGGGACGTGCTGGGCTTCGCCGACGTTCTGATTGCCGAACGCCCGCAAGCCTCCGCGGCGAAAGCCCTGCCCGGGGCGGATGCGAAGGACGTTGCGCGGTCCGGTGCCCGCTCGCCCGACGCGGCTTCGAAAGCTGCTTGAGAGTTGGTGCGACGCGGGCCATGTCTTCCGCCGTACGATGCGACCACCGGCACGCCTCCAATGAGAACGCTCCCGATGAAAACACGGATATCGCCCTCGTCTTACGATTCGACTGCCACCGCCGCGGCACCGGCGGTCGATGCGACGATCCCCGCTACGATCCCCGCGTCCCCGGAATCGCCGGCTGCCGGGCCGATCTGGGAGTTGGGGGGCGAATTCCATTGGATCGCGACGGAGCCTAGCGGGAGTGGGCGAGACATCTTGCCCCCGAACGCCGTGCTGTTCGGCAACGGCCGGCAGGCATTGTACGCCGTGCTCTTGGAAGGTCGGCGTCGCTTCGGTTGGCGTGTTTGCCATCTGCCGAGCTACGTTTGCCAAAGCGTGACGCAGGCCGCCCGCGCCGCCGACATGCAATGTCGATACTACCGCGCTACGCCCCCCGGCGATGAACCGCCGGAGTGGCCGCCCTTTCGGAATCGCGACGAGGTCCTGCTGAGCGTCAACGTCTTGGGCTTGGAAGAACCGCATCCGGTACCGCCGGACTGGCCGAACGAAAACCGGATCGAGGACCACACGCACGACCCTTGGAGCCGCTCGGCCCGCGAGTCGAAGGCGGGTTACTGCCTGGTATCGCTCCGAAAAACCCTGCCCACTCCCGACGGCGGCGCCGCCTGGTCGCCGCTGGGGCTTCCCTGCCCCTCGCCCGAGTCGCTGATCCCCCGACACGCAACGGCCGCACAACAGAAGCTGGCGGCCATGCTGCTCAAGCGTCACTACCTGGCGGGGATGGCGGTGGAGAAGGACGACTTTCGGGCGTGGCAGATCCAATCCGAAGCGGCGATGAGCATTCGGCCGATCTCGCGGCCGTTGCCGCTGACCGCTTCCATGTTGCCGCACCTGCCTTGGCAAAGATGGCGTGCCGAGCGGGCGCGGAACGCGGAATATCTGACCCGCCGCCTGCGGCAATGCCGGGCCCCCCTAGCGCTCGAATCGAACCGGCGCGACGTTCTGCCGCGTGGGATGCAAGGGCTTTTCCCGGCACAATGCCCCTTCGCCGTCGTCGTCTTGTGTGCGAACCGCGGAGAGCGCGACCGTCTGCGGAATGTCTTGATTCAGCGCCGGATCTACCCGCCCGTCTTCTGGCCCCTGCCGAGAGAGGTCGAGCGCCGCTTCCGGGAAGCCGCCGATTTCGCCGCGCGCATGTTGGCCCTGCCGTGCGATTTTCGTTACACCCCGGAAGATATGGAAGAAGCCGCTCAGATTGTGCGGGAGTTTTTCGGGACCGGCGGCGACTGATGCCCCATTCCGCCCGGCCTCCCGGCATGTCGCCGACCTACGGTGAATCGGGCTGGGCTGCCGCGTATTTCTGACCGCGCTACTTCGAGTGCTGCGATCACCCAAGCCGCGTGCTATAATTCCGCGTGGCTTTCCGTCGTCATTTTGACGCGGCGAGGTCGTTGCCGAAGGAAACCGGAGATGACGCACCGGTTGAACGCGGGTCGCCCGGCGTGCCAAGTCGGGAAATGTCGCCCGTGCAAGGCGGGAATGTGCAAGGCGGGAATGAAGGGTTATCTCAAAGATGAACGCGTGTGCGAGGAGGGGCCGACTTTCCCATAAGTGGGGACCGCAAGCGGGCGATGGCGGCGGCGCTCTCGCTGGGCCGTAGACAACTCCAGCCGATTCCTGGAGTGAGGCCGAATAGGAGATCTACCAAGCATGAAGCTGCGTCTTGGGGTTGTCGGAGCGGGCGACGTCTGGGAATCGCGCTATCTCCCGGTGCTCCGGGTGCTCGCGGACCGCTTTCAGGTGCGGGCCATGTATGAGCCGGTGGCGGAGCGGGCGAGGCTGTCGGCCGAGGAGATCGGCGCCGAGGCCCACGTGGGGTTCCGAGCCATGTGCCGCCGCCCCGACATCGACGCCGTATTGATCCTCTCCAACTCTTGGCTCGGCCACATTCCCATCCTGGCGGCCTGCGAGTACGGGAAGGCGGTCTACCTGGGCAGTCGCGTTCACCTCAGCCTGCGGCAATTCGAAGAGGTCCGACAGGCGGTCTCGGCGGCCGGCGTGGCCTTTATGGCGGAATTACCTCACCGATACGCCCCGGCCACGCTGCGGCTGAAAGAGCTTCTGGCCACGAAGCTGGGAGAATTGCGCCTGATCTTCTGTCACCGCAGACTTTCGAGATTCTTGAAACGCAATGGAACGCCCGTCCCGCCTCCGCAGCCCATCGTGAAATTCGACCTGGTGGAATTGGTGGATTGGTGCCGCTTTGTGGTGGGATCCCATCCCTCTTCGGTCAGCAGCGTTATGCATATCACGGGTGATGACGCGATGGGCGCCGATTACATGATGATGAGCTTGGACTTCAGCCCCCTCCATGAGAAGGGAAAAGGTCCGATCGCTCAGATCAGTTGCGGGCGATACATCCCGGAGGCCTGGACCGAGGCCATCGCCTATCGTCCCCCTCCGGATATGCAGATCGCTTGCCGCGAAGGCATTGCCTTTCTCGACCTGCCGGCCGGGTTGGTTTGGTTCGATCAAGCCGGGCGGCACCAGGAAAGGCTGGATCACGAACGCTCCGTCGATGAGCGGATGCTCCTCCAGTTCCACCGCGCCGTCACCAGTCTGGTCCAGCGGATTGACGACCTGGAGACGATGTATCAGGTGTTGAAGACGGTCCAGCAAGCGGTGGACTCTCACCCGAATTGCCGCCCACAAGACACGGTAGACCGGCCGGCGGACGTGCCGCATCCACCGTCACGTGCGGATTCCCCCCAAGAATCCCCCCAATAATAATGGGTGGTTACCCTCCGCCTGCCTCTAGGCTCTCGAACGATACGCCGATTGCGCCATACGTTGTGAAACAAATTCGAACATCCGGCGTACAGCTTACGGATAGAATGGAGAGCGGCCCGGATTCGGCCGGCACGAAGAAGGACGATCGGCCGTTCTCGTCACGGAGAGGGGTAGGAAAACTCAAGCAGGGCCGGAAGCGGACGGCCCCGCCATTTTCCTGTTTCCTGGGCAGGCCCGTGGATTTTCCGGGACGAGTTGATTTCCTGGAAAGATACCTCCGTTTTCGAAGTAATTGGAGGGAAGCTTTTCGTCGGGCGGCATTGAGCGACACCGGAGGGACTCGCTCGATCGAGTCGTCCGGAGGGATTCGGCCCGGCGATTCCGCAGCCATCTCATGACGGAGCAAGCCCCTCGACGGCCCTGGAGAACGATTTCAATATACTTTCAATCACAAGTCTTTCATTCTAATTATTGACAATAGGCGTTCGCGTTGGTCGGGAGTTTGGAATCATGTTTCGATATGCCGGCGTTGTCTTCGCTTTGGTCGCCGTGGTTTTGGGCGCGGTCTCGGGCATGGGCCTCGCCTACTATCAAGTTCATCGCCTGCCCTGGTCGGGGCGTCCCTTGATCGGCGTGACACCTGCCGAGCCGATCGTCGTGAATTTCCCGGCCCGCAGCCAAGGGGCTGCGGCTCGCCCCGCCGGGGCCTTGCCTCGCGTAGAGGTATCCGAGATGGAGCATGACTTCGGATCGATCGAGTCCGAAGGCGAGTACCGGCATGAGTTTCTGGTCCGGAACGTCGGTGATGCGCCGCTGACACTCCGCGTGGGCGATAGCTCTTGCCGCTGTACCGTCCTCGATTTTTCGCAGGCCACGCTCCAGCCGCAGGAGGGAATCAAGATCGCGATCCAATTCGATGCCCATGAATACATCGGCCCGGTCTCGCAGCACGCCTCTCTGGTGACGAACGATCCGCAGAATCCCCGGTTGATTCTGAAGATCAAGGCCAATGTGGAACGTTCCATTCGCGTCGTCCCGGCGGAATTGGTGTTTAGTCGCATCGTCCGCAATCAGGCCGCGACGGGCGAGGTTCGCGTAGTGATCTTCCGCCGCCAACCGGTGACGATCACGGACATTCGATTCGAGGAAACGGAGAACGAGACGCTGCCGTTCCTCGAACTATCCCATGCGCCTCTCACCGCGGCGGAACTGGCCGGCGAACCGGGAGCAACCGGGGGCTACCGGATCATGGTTCGGGTAAAACCGGGCTTGCCCGTCGGGCCGTTTCATCAGAAAATCCGCATTGCCACCGATCAGAGCGATATCCCCTCCGTGGAGGTGCCGGTCCAAGGTCGCGTGGAAAGCGAATTCGGCATCATCGGCAGCGGATGGAATGCCCAACGGGGAATCCTGCACCTCGGCCGCATCCAGCGAGAGAGCGGTTCCCAGGCCCGGATCATGCTCCGCTTGCCGGCGCTGCCCGGACAGGCCCTGGAGGTCGAGCCTGTTCGCTCCGTCCCGGAATTCGTTCAGGTCCAAGTCCGAAAAGAGGAAACGGTCCAGGCGGGCGAATCCGTCCTGATACCGATCGTCATCACGATCCCGGCGGGGGCCGGGCCGGCCAATTATTTCGGTGATTCCGAAGAGGAATTGGGAAAGATTTTCCTGAAAACCAATCACCCCGCCGCACCGGAGATCAAAGTCCTCCTGCGCCTCGCGGTCGATTGATCCCGGTCATCCCACTGGGACGCGGCGGCACGCCGGACCTCATCCGGGGCGGCGCGAGACGCGGGAACGGAGTCTCTGCACGATGCTATTACGGCTAGTACGGAATTCGATCAAGTTCACCACCCCCGCGCGGAATCCCCGCCGGCAAATCGCGGTCATGCTTCGGTACCCGTGGGCCGCGCTGTTGGCAGGCTTCGTGCTATTCAGCCTCGGCCTGACTGCGGGGGGATGCGTCAAACCGCATGGATCGACGGACGCCGGGGCCGCGTCCGAAGTCGGGCAGGCACGCCGGGAAAGTCCGACTCCAACCCGAACGACAACCGAGGCCGACACCGTCCCGGCCCGGGCAGCTACCGCGGCCGCCGAGACGGCCTCACCCTGGGTCCAGCCGCCCCTGCAAGGCGAGAGCGTCGCCGCCGGTCCCTCGCAGCCGGCGCCCGACGGATCGGCCAACGCGATCCCGGGCACGCCTTGGGTTATGCCGGAGGGCTTGGTCGCGGCACCGTCGTCTTTGCCGGAAGGGGCGGCGATCCCGCCCGTCCCCCAGCCGTTCGGCCCCGCGGGCGGAGTGAACCCCGAAACGGCCGTTCCCGAGGCTGCCGGTGAGGCGATGCCCTCCGAGAGCGATGCGCCCGCCGGTGTTCCGCCGCTCGCACCCGTTTCACCGGGCGCGGCGACGGCGACGGAGGGGCTGCCCAACCCGTTGCGGCAAGGGGCGCCGCCGGTAGTACCGCCTTCCGATAGCCCTTCGCGGAGTTCCCCCGCGGGAGAGACGCCTGCGCCCACCACGGTCGCCGCACAGCCGGGGTTGCCGCCCGGCCCGCTCGGCTCCCCGCCGGCCGCGCCGATTTCCGGCAAAAAGGACGAACGACGTTTGGAACGGCCGCCCTTCGATCCGATCGCGGAGAACGGAGAGTTCTTCGTGGGCTGGAGCAAACCGGAACTGGCCTTGGTCATTACGGGCCGACAGGACGGCTACTTCGAACCGTGCGGCTGCGCCGGCAAGGAACGGATGAAAGGCGGACTGAGCCGCCGCCACACGATGATCCGGCAGCTTCGCGAGCAGGGCTGGCCCGTCGTCGCCATGGACGTCGGCGGCTTCATCAAGGGCTTCGGCAAGCAGACCGAAATCAAGTTCCAGATGGTCCTCGACGCCTTGAAGCAGATCGATTACGACGCCGTCAATCTGGGGAAAAACGACCTGCGTTTGCCGGCCACGCTGTTATTGTCGCTGATTGCGACGGGGGACGATCAGGCGAGCCGCTTCGTCTCGGCCAATACCGCCCTCTTCGCCTTCGACGCCGATCAATGGACCGCCCGTCGGATCATTCTGGAGCGGGGCGGGGTTCGCGTGGGCATCACCTCCGTGTTGGGCAGGGGATACTACGACGAAATCCACAACAACGACATCGCCTTCAAGGACCCCGAAGAAGCCCTCGCCGAAATCGTGCCCGAACTGGAGCAGCAGGCGGACCTGCGCGTCCTTTTGGCATACGCGAAAGAGGAAGAGGTGCTGAGCCTGGCTCGCCGCTTCCCGCAGTTCCAAGTCGTGGTCGCATCGGACGGTCCGGCCGAACCGCCGGGGTCGCCGCAGTTCGTGCCGGGCACCCGCACGATGCTGGTCCACGTGGGAGAAAAAGGGATGGCGGCGGTCGTGCTGGGGATTTTCAACGATCCGCAGAACCCGATCGCGTACCAGCGTGTCATCCTCGACTCGCGCTATCCCGACTCGCCCGAGATGAAGCAGGTGATGGTCAACTATCAAAGCCAACTCGAGGCATTGGGGCTGGACGGGCTGGAGATTCGCGCGGTGCCGCATCCCCGGCGCGACGTGCAGGGCGAATTCGTGGGTTCCGAGAAATGCGCCAACTGCCACGAGAAGTCGTACGAAATCTGGCGGAAGAGCGGCCACGCCAAGGCATGGGAGACCTTGGTCCGCCTGGATCCTCCCCGGATCCATGATCCGGAGTGCATCAGTTGCCACGTGACGGGATGGCATCCTACGCGATATTTCCCGTACGAATCGGGATTCCTTTCGCAGGAGCGGACGCCCAAGTTGATCGACGTGGGGTGCGAATCGTGCCACGGCCCGGGCGGCGAACACGTGGCGGCGGAAATGGGCGGCGACGTCGCCCGGCAGCAACGGGCGGCGCAAGCCATGATCGTCACCAAGGAGGAAGCCGAAACGTCCGAGGCCCATTCCTGCCGCAACTGCCACGATCTGGACAACAGCCCGGACTTCGACTTCGCCAAATACTGGCCGTTGGTGGAGCACTACGAAAAAGAGTAGTCGCGGCGGACCGTCTCGCGCCGGTCGTTCCGCGCCGCCGAAGTCTCGCGTCCCTCACTCCCGCGCGTTAGGCTAAGAAGGGGTGTCCGCGGAGAATGGTGCGGCGAGATGGCCGAGGCTTGGCGATGCAATCATTGCGGGGAACCGCTTCCCGAAGGCGATCGGGTCCCGGGAGCGCGGATCCGTTGCGCTCGCTGCGGGCGATCGTTCACGCTGGTGGCCCGCGCAATCGGTGCCGCGGCCGCGGCCGCCGGTAGCGCTGCGGAGCGTGCGACGGAGGCTTCCCAGGCGGCGGACGTCCCCGACCGGCCCCCGGTTTTCACCCCACCCATCGGCTCGGCGGACGATCCCGTGTTGAGCCGCTACCGTCGTCGCGGGCGGACCGGCGCGGAGCATCTCCTCGGCGAGCGAGCGCTGCGGATTTGGATCGGGTGGGCGGTGGGCGGACTGGCGGCAACCGTCCTCGTCTTCTTCTTGGGATGGAATTGGTGGAACAGCCGGGGCGCGGCGGGCTCTGCCGACCCCGCGCCGGCGCGGCTTCCGCACGGTGATTCCCAAGCTCCGCCGCCGCTGCATTGGTCGCCCCGCCAACCGGTCGTCGCCAAGACGTTGATCCAAGCCCGGGAAGGCGTCGTCAAAATCGAGGTCCCCGTGGAGGGCGGCACGGTGATCCAATCCGGGACGGGTTTCGTCGTGGACGCCCGCGGCTGGATCGCCACCAATTACCATCTCATCGAGCAGATCAACGAGCGTGCCCAAGTCCGCTTCTCCGACGGCAGGACCTACCGCCTCAAGGGCGTCGTGGCCGAGACCCCGCACTACGATCTGGCCATCCTGCAATTGGCCGAACTGCCGGTGCGCTTGACCGTTCTCGACATCAGCTACGATCGCACGCCCGAGATCGGCACGGAAATCTTCTCGCTGGGTCACCCTTACAACGTCGATTTTTCCCTTTCCCGAGGTATCGTCAGCCGGATTCTGACCACGGCCGAGCTGCTGCAAAACTTTCCCCAGCACATCGTGGCCCAGATCAAGGCCCCGCAAAACATGGTTTGGATTCAGCACGATGCCAAGATTTCTCCGGGCAACAGCGGCGGTCCGCTGTTGGACGGGACGGGGCGCGTGCTGGGCGTGAATACCTTTGTGCACCGCTTGGCCGAATACGGTTTCGCCTCGCACGTGCGATACCTGCGGGAGACCGTGCGGGGGGCCGGGGATGAAGTCCGCCCCTTACCGCCCGCCCCGTCGATCCGACCGCGCGACGTTCCGCCGGAACAGGTCGTCGACACCCGCCTCTTACGCCCCTTGTGGGAGAAAGCCGCCGCGATGAGCTGGGCTCCGCAGAACACTCAGGAATACGAGATCTTGGCCGAGTGGGCCAGGTTGGCCAACATCGTCAAGTACTTGCAAATCCGCGGCGACATTCCGCCCGGCGTCCCTCCCCAGGTGATCGACCAAGCGGCGACGGAGGCCGACAACCTCTTCGCGGGCCTCGATCCGAACGAGATCGACGACGAGTCGGCCCGGCGCTTCAACGCGTTCGCGGAGGAACGCTTGGCTGCGCCCCAGCAAGGCGTCGTCTTGGTGGGTACGGTCGCCGCGCTGCCCCCCGGGGCCGTGGTCGTCTCCTGGGGAGACAAGCAACGATGGTTGCTCCTGCGTACCCGACCCGATTTCACTGCCGAGGTGCAAGCCCGGCTGCTGGTGGCCGGATTGACCACCTCGCAGGCGGCGGAGGTCCGATTCGGCGAGCAAGGCGAGGTCACCCTGATGCCGGTCATCATGGCGATGTTCGTTGCGGAGATACCGGCCTCTTCCCCGTGACCGAACGTGGGCGAGGGACGTGGAACATCGCCGCGCGGACGCCGCCTGCAATCGGCTCTTCGCGGCCGCGGTTCCGTCATGCGCCCTACCGCGGAGATGCGGCGATCCGGCCGCCCGGAGTTTTCAATCGCAACCAAAAGGGCGATATTGGTGGCGATGGAGATACCCATCCGGGAGGCCGGCCGCATCTGGAGCGCCGTCGCACACGCCCTGGGCGGAAAAGGGCCGTCTCTGAGACCGAAGAAGGGAGTTCCGCCATGAAGACACCCGATATCCGGCTGCTGGTACCCGGCATCGCCCTGCTGGGGATCTTGTGGTCGGGCATGCTGCCGGGGCAACAGGCCGCGCCGCCGGCGGCGCCGCCCACGGAGAATCGCTCCGACGAACAAAGCCGGCTTCGCGACTCGATGGATCAGCGCCTCCGCGAGGTCTTGCGAACGACGTTGCCCGCCGGTTCGGTCCCTCGTTCGCTGACGGCAGCCGTGAGCGGAGCGGGAAGCGGCGGCAGTCGGGCGGAGATCGTCACCGCGTATTGGAAAGCCGTGCGTGCGGCGGGGGAGGTGGCGGCGGCTCAGGAGGCCGTCGATCGCCTCCAAGCGTTGCAACCGGCTCCCGCGGACGCCCCCCTGTTGCAAGGTTTGCTTGCCCATGCCGAGGCCGCGCTGCAACAGGCCAAGGTGGCGCTCAAGACCGCGCAGTATCGCTTGGCGGGGGCCGTGGGGTCGCCCATCGAACAGGGACTCCCCTTTCCCAGCGACATCCCGCACACCGGCGGTTATCGGACCTACTTGGAACGGCTGCTGCCCGCGCAGGCGGCGGCCTGGGAGCTGCGCATGCTGGATCGCACGTTGCCCCTGCGGCGGCAGGCCATGATCTTGCACCATGCGGCGGCCCGGGCGGCGGAGGACGCCTGGTCCGCCTATCGCGACGCCTACCTGGGCGGCAGCGCCGTGGGGCCCTCGCTGTTCCGCGTGTGGAAGCTGCTTTGGGAGGAGGAAGTCGCGTTTTTCGCCGCCGCGGAAGACTACAACTTGGCCGTGCTCGGGTTCGCGTCACGGGTCGCACCGGCCGACCTGACCGCCGCTCAATACGTGGGGATGCTGATCGAGACCGCCGCGAGCAGTTCGAGCGACGAGAACCGGGAATCGGGCACCGGCGGCGAGACATCCGGCCCGGCGGCCTCGCCCGGCGCACCCTCCGGCAACAGCGGCGGTTGGACGCCGGCGGATTCTTCGGGCAACGGCACGGCGCATCCTGCGGCGCCGGTAGCTCCGCCGCAACCGTCCGGTGCGGAATCGAGTCCGACGCCCGCCCCGCCGCAACCGACCGGCCCCGCAGCGCTCCCATCTTCCGATCCGCCGACGAACGTCGTCCCCGGCATTCCGGCTCCGGCCGCCGAATCGCCCGGCTTACCGCCGGTCCCTTTCTCGTCGCCGGGTGCCGCGGGCCTGCAAGCCCCCGGCGGAACATCGGCGAGCGCGTCGCAAGGGTCGGCAATGCCGGCGTTGGGAGTTGAAGAGGCCTCCGTCCCGGCGCCGGTGGACGCATCTCGGACCGAGTTCGCCGAGCTCCCCGCGAGCCGGGCCGCACCGACGACGTACCTCTCGGAAACGGAGGACGGGTCCTTGCCGCCGCTCGTTCCGTCGGCCCCGTATTCCGGCAGCGGAGCCGTGCGCCGCGTGCAGCGGTACGCCGCGCCCGATGCCGTGTCCCCGGATCTCCAAGATGCCTCCGACGACCCGGCGCTGATTGTGGACGCCCTGCCGACGTTGGCGTCGTTGTCGGCGGTCGAACAGAACCGGCGCTTGGCGACCCTGCTGTTCGGTCGCAAGATTCTTCCCCCGCAGGCCGAGGCGACGAACTTGACGGACCGGCTGCGGGGATGCCCTGCCGCACAACGGCGGGAGCTGCTGTCGTCCTACTGGGAGACCGCGGAGCGCAAGGCGGAGTATATCATCCGGATGCAGCAGACGATCGTCTTGGCGGAGCTTTTTCCGGCCGCGCTCGAGCAATGGTCCCGGCCCGGCGGCGCCCCGGCCATGTTGGAATTACAGGCCGCGCGGACGGCGGCGGATGCCGCTTTGGAAGAGGCCCACCGCGGCTTGATCGAGGCGGCTTATCGGCTGGGTGCCGTGCTGGAACGCAATTCCGACGTCCTGCTCATCCCGGCCGGCGCGCCGTACGTGGGGCCGTATGCGGCGCGTGCCGAAGCCTTGCCGGCGTCCCTCCGTGCCCGGCCCGACATCCAAGCGTATCTCGCGCGACTCGACGGTGATTTTCGGACCCTATCCCATCAGGTTGAGGCTGCGGCGGCCTGGGACCGTGCACGCCGTGCGGCGGAAGGCCGATTCGTCCAAGGGACGGGATCCCTGGGCGACGTCTTGGAGCTTGCCGACGCCGAGTTTCGCGAATTGCTGCGCTACGCGGCCGCGGCTCATGCGTACAATAAGTGCATCGCGGAATACGTCCTGACCGCCTATCCGGATTTGGCGCCGGACGTGTTGATCGCGGCACTGGGCGCGACGGGTGCGTGACGCGCGGCCGAGGGTTCCGCGGCGGCGGCCCCCGCCGCTTTTTGCAGGGACGAAACGGCTCGGGCGAGGCGCGCCGCCGGCCCCATTTCGGTTTTCTGCGCATTGCGACCCCGCAACGGCATCATGAGCGAGCATATGGTTTTCGGCCTCGAATCGCCCGCGAGCCTCCTCCGCGCCTCGGAGCGCGAGCAGGGATCGGGCGGCGGCACGGCGACGGTGAAGGGACCCGTCCGGCTGGGCGGCCTGACGATCTTTCCGCCGCTGTTTCAAGCCCCGATGGCGGGCTACACCAATTACGCGCTCCGGCAAACGCTTCGCAAATTGGGCGGCGTCGGGCTGCTGTGCACCGAGATGGTCAGCGCTCGCGGCTTTCTGGAAATCGATGCCCGCAAGCAAAGCTATCCCGAACGGCTGTGGGGCGTGCGGGACGAACCGCGACCCTTGGCGGTGCAGATTTGGGACAACGAGCCGGACAAGCTGGGCGAGGTGGCCGCCCGCATCGTGGACGAGTTCCGCCCCAGCTCGCTGGACATCAATTTCGGTTGTCCGGCCGAGGAAATCACGCATCGCGTCTCGTGCGGTGCGTTCCTTTTGCAGTTTCCCGAGAAGGTAGGAGAGCTGACGGCGTCGGTCGTCCGCCGCGCGGCGCCCGTGCCCGTCACCGCCAAAATCCGTTTGGGCTGGACGGACAACACCATCAATGCCCCGGAAACGGCGGAGGTGCTGGAGCAGGCCGGGGCGGCCGCCGTCTTCGTCCATGCCCGTACCGCGCAGCAGAAATATCGCGGCACCGCCGACTGGGACCGAATGGCCTCAATCAAGGCCCGGTTGCGTCGCATCCCCCTGATCGGCAACGGCGACGTCCGGACTTGGGAAGAGGCGGTGGCGGCTTTACGGCGGTTTCCCGTGGACGGGGTGATGATCGGCCGGGCGGCGATCTCCCGGCCTTGGCTGTTCGCGCAGGCGGCGGCCGCCTTGGCCGGACGCCCGGTCCCGCCCGAACCGTCTCCCGAAGAACAGCGCGATCTCCTCCTCGAGCTATGCCGTTCACTGGCCGAACAATTCGATGCCCATCGCGCCGTGATCTTGATGCGGAAATATGTTTGCCGGTTTTGCCTGGGCCGCCCCGGCGCCAAAACCCTAAGGACGCAAGTCTCCGCGGCGTCCGACATGAAAGCGCTGATCCGCGCGGTGGACGCCTTCTACGCGGCCGCGAGCGAGGCGGAATAGAGGGAATGGAGGCGGAATCGACGGCCCGGTCCCGGCTTGCAATCAGGAACCCACGCGCCCGTACAAGACCAAGGCGGAACGCTTTTCATCAAAAGAGGTCCGGCATGGAGACCAGGAGCGCTCTTCCTCCGGACGGCAGGATCGCGGGGCACCTCGTGCTCAGCACGTGGCATTTCGGCAAGACGGCCAATCGGGCGGCCTGGGAAGCGTTGATGCGTCCCGGTGCTCAAGCCCTGGACGCCGTGGAGGCCGGTTGTCGCGCCGTGGAGGCCGATCCCGAGGTTACCAGCGTGGGCTACGGCGGCATTCCCGACGCGGCAGGCGATGTGACCTTGGATGCCGTGATCATGGAATCGCCGGCACGGTGCGGCGGGGTCGCCTATCTGCGGGGCTTTCCGCACCCGATCTCCGTTGCACGCCGCGTCATGGAGAAGACCCCTCACGTCCTGTTGGTCGGCGCCGGAGCCGAGGACTTCGCGCGGCGCGAGGGCTTCACGCCGCAGGAACTCCTCACGCCCGCCGCGAAAGAACGCTGGGAACAGTACCGGCGGGACCGGGGCCGAGGGCGGCCGGCGGAGCATGGGACCTCCGAACGCGACTCCGCGACGGCAGGCCACGACACCGTGGGCGTGCTGGTCCGCTTGGCCGACGGGCGGTTGGCGGGCGGATGCTCGACCAGCGGCTTGGCCTTCAAGCTTCCCGGCCGGGTCGGCGACTCACCGATCGTGGGTCACGGACTGTACGTCGATCCCGATGTCGGGGCCGCGGTGGGGACGGGGCACGGCGAGCTGATCAGCCGGGCATGCGGCACGTTCCTGATCATCGAGGAAATGCGTCGCGGGAACGATCCCCTCGCGGCGATCGAGACGACCTTGGAGCGAATCGCCCGCGCCTGCCGCCCTCTG
The DNA here is from genome assembly GCF_055386265.1 of Thermogutta hypogea. Taxonomy (NCBI): domain Bacteria; kingdom Pseudomonadati; phylum Planctomycetota; class Planctomycetia; order Pirellulales; family Thermoguttaceae; genus Thermogutta; species Thermogutta hypogea. The sequence goes on along the minus strand of NZ_AP042425.1, from coordinate 3,743,299 downwards.
CCGCAGCAGCAAGCCGCCTTCTTGGCCGTCACCCCGGACGGGCGTTGGGCCGCAGCAAGCCTGCGGCCGGGTTTTCAGGCCGCCTTGCGAACGGACGCCCTCGATACGCTCTTGCCCCCGCAAAGGGTCCTTTTCGGCGACGGTTAACCTCTTCCCTAAGACAAAGCCGCCACCGACGCGGGCCGGTGGCGGCTGGTAGGGTTCCCTTTGCGTGATGACGCCGGCGGCTTTGCGTCAAACGACGCCTTGGGCCATCATGGCGTCGGCGACCTTCACGAAGCCCGCGATATTAGCGCCGGCCACGTAATCGACATATTCGCCCTTCCGCCCGTATTGCGTGCAGGATTCATGGATGCGGACCATGATGTCCTTCAGTCGGGCGTCGACCTCTTCGCGGGACCAGAATTGCCGCATGGAGTTTTGGCTCATCTCCAAACCGCTGACCGCCACACCGCCCGCGTTGGACGCTTTGCCCGGCGCGTAAAGGATCTTCGCTTCCTGGAAGACTTTCACGGCGTCCAGCGTGGAGGGCATGTTCGCCCCTTCGCCCACGCAGAAGCAGCCGTTCTTGAGCAGGGTTCGGGCATCCTGCTCGTCGATCTCGTTTTGCGTGGCGCACGGCAGGGCCACGTCGCAAGGGAACTGCCAGGGCCGCGAGCCCGGGAAATATTGCAAACCGGTCTCTTCGGCGAAGACTTTGATCCGGGCGCGGCGAACGTTCTTGATATCCATCAGCAGGTTCAGTTGCTCGGCGGTAAAGCCCTTGGGATTGAAGACGCTGCCGTCCGAATCGGAAAAGCTGATGACCTGGGCGCCGTAGGACATGGCCCGTTCGGCTGCGTACTGGGCCACGTTGCCGGACCCGGAAATCGTCACCCGCAGCCCCTCCAGCGAGCGACCGCGGGTCTTCAGCATTTCCTGCACGAAGTAGATCAAGCCGTAACCGGTGGCCTCGGGGCGAATCAGGCTGCCGCCGTAACTCAGGCCCTTTCCGGTCAGGGTGCCGCTGAACTCATTTCGCAATTTGCGATACATGCCGAAGAGGAAGCCGATCTCGCGACCGCCCACCCCGATGTCGCCCGCCGGCACGTCCAAGTCCGGGCCGATGTGGCGGAACAGCTCGGACATGAAGGCCTGGCAGAATCGCATGACCTCGTCGTCGGTCCGCCCCTTGGGATCGAAGTCCGAGCCGCCTTTGCCGCCGCCCATGGGCAGCGTGGTCAAGGCATTCTTGAAGACCTGCTCGAAGGCTAGAAACTTCAAGATGCCCAAATTGACGGAGGGGTGAAACCGCAAACCGCCCTTGTAGGGACCGATCGCACTGTTCATTTGGATGCGGAAACCCCGATTCACACGCACGCGGCCCTGATCGTCCACCCACGACACGCGGAAATGGATGACCCGCTCCGGCTCGACCATCCGCTCCAGCAAGGCCCGTTCTTTGTACTTCGGGTTCTTTTCCAGGAACGGCCAAAGGCTCTCGAAGACCTCCGTCACGGCTTGATGGAATTCGGGCTGGCCGGGGTCGCGGGCCAGCACCTTTTCGAGGAATTGCGGGAGCGATGCGTACGTGGCTGGATCGGTCATGGGTCTCTCTCCTCAGGCACCAAAGAAAAAATCTGAAACGACCGGAAGCGGTTCGCCCCGACATACCTTCACCCCAAGCGCAAGCGCGAGGCCGAGGGTCCGCCGGGGTAGAAGTCCGGCCCGTGGCCGAAAAATCTGCGCGAATAGGACGGAAATGAAGGCGCCCGGACGGCAGACAATACCAAAACCTCGTGATTTTCGATCGCCGCGAAAGAACTGTCAACGGGGGGGCAAAGGAAGATCGGTTGCCGGCCCCGGAAAATCCGCCGGAGGCGCCGGAACGTCCGACAATAGATGCCAACCCTGGAGCCACCAGCGTAAGCTGGTGGTGCGTGCTGCCGTTGGTGCGTCCCGACGCTGAGTCGTGGGCAGCGCCGGAGACACCTCCAGCTCACGCTGGAGGCTCCATAACGCCCGTCACCTCCAGCTCACGCTGGAGGCTCCAAAACGCTCGTCACCTTCACTTTCGCTGGAGGCTCGAAGGATTCGCAATCGAATACGCTTCCCGCCTGGAGGTTCCTCGCGCCCGGCCGGGGCGGAACTTGCATCCTCACGCACCATTTCACGCACCGTCATCTTTCACGATTACGGACTTCTGCGATACCATGGGGCTTGTGTAGAGGTTCCCGATGGGGCTTGCGTCGAGGTTTTTACGAGCGAGGGCGAAGGCGTGAAGCACATCCTTGGAATCATCGTTGTAGTCAGCGTGGGCCTTGCGGCGGTCGCTTGCGGATTTTGCCGGGCCGAGGAGTCGGCGTCCTGGCCCGATGCGTATGACGTGCAGTGGTCGAGCCCGAGCGAGAATTGTCGCGGCTCGATGCCGTTGGGGAACGGGCGGGTGGCGCTCAACGCCTGGATCGAGGCCGACGGTTCGCTGCTCTTTTACATCGCGCGATCCGACGCCTGGGATGAATACGGCAGGCTTCTCAAACTGGGCAAGGTACGTGTGAAGTTCGACCCCGTGCCCGACACGAAGTTGAACTTTCGCCAGCGATTGCGACTGCGTGACGCCGTGATGGTCGCCGGCTGGGGAGAGGGGCAAGAATCGGTCGCCGTCAGTCTCTGGGTCGATGCCGCGGCGCCGGTGATCCATGTTGAGGCGGAGACCGGCCTTCCCACCGCCGCCGTCGCCGCGATCGAGTTGTGGCGGACGGAGCCTACCGAAATCCGGCATCTGGAAGTGAGCGACGTCTTGCTCGACCGCGACCATCCGGAGGGCAAGAGGGGAGCGATAATCGCCCGGCCCGACACGCTGCTCCGGGATTGGCCCCACGGCATCGGTTGGTATCACCACAACACGGAGTCGATCGGCCCTGCGTGGACCGCCCGCATTCAAGGGTTGGACGACTTTCCCCGGCCGGATCCGCTCTTGAACCGCGTGTTCGGGGCTGTAATCACGGCCGAGAACGGACGGCGGCTCAGCGATCGCGAGCTACGGACGGAGCGGGGAACACGGCATCACTTCGCGATCTATGTGCATAGTCAGCATCCCGCGACGGGAGAGACATGGCTTGATTCTTTAATGGACGCCAAGAGGGACTATGAAGCCGTGCCGATAGAAAGGCATCGGGAGCAACATGGCCGCTTGTGGCAAGAGTTTTGGTCCCGCAGCCGAGTAATGATTACCGGAACGACGCCGCCTGCGGCCCCGAGGTGCGTTCCCGCGAATGAGCACCCGATCCGCTTCGGCATCGATCAATCCGGGGGGAATCGGTTTGTCGGCGAGCTGGAGCGCGTGACGATTTGGAATCAGGGCCTGGACGATGCCGCCGTCGCGTCGTCGGCCCGGACGCCCGCCGGGCAACCGCCCGCCGTGCCGGGCGCGATCTTCACCGGCGCGCCCGCTCCCGGCGCGACGCTGGAGGGTTCCGCCGACACGGATTTCTCTCGGGGCATGACCCTGGAGGTTTGGGTCAAGCCGGAGCGACTTCCGCCGGGGGGAGGCCGTCTGGTCGATAAGACCACGCCGGGCCGGAACAACGGATTCCTCCTCGACACTTATCCCGGCAATAGTCTGCGGTGCATCGTGGGCGACCGTATCTTGCAGCTACCCGACGCCTTGCCCGCCGGTGAGCGGCATCACGTGGCCGTGACCGTCGCCCCGGTTGCCGGGGAGATCAAGCTCTTCCTCGACGGTGCCGTCGTGGCTCGGCAGCGCTTCGAAGTCCTCGATCCGGCCTTCGTCGTAAGCCGCGGCTATTGCCTCCAGCGTTTCATCACGGCCTGCGCCGGCAAAGGCCCGTACCCCATCAAGTTCAACGGCTCTTTGTTCACCGTGGCGTGGCCTCAAGGCGAAGGAGACGCCGACTATCGCCGCTGGGGACCCGGCTATTGGTGGCAGAATACGCGGCTGCCGTATTATGCGATGTGCGCCGGCGGCGACTTCGAAATGATGCAGCCGCTGTTTGATATGTATGCCCGGGATTTGAAACCGTTATTCGAACATCGCACCAAGAAATACTTCAGTCACGAGGGCATGTTCATTCCCGAGTGCATCTACTTTTGGGGCGACGTCTTCAGCGAGACCTACGGCTGGCAGCCGTTCGAGGAGCGGGGCGAGGACAAACTCCAGAGCAGCGGATGGCACAAATGGGAGTGGGTCAGCGGCTTGGAGTTGGCCTGGCTGCTCCTGGACTATTACGAATATACGGAAGACGAGACGTTTCTCCGCCGCACGGCCCTGCCCGCCGTCAACTCCGTGTTGGTCTTTTTCGACCGGCACTATCCTCTGGGAGACGACGGCAAACTGGTGATGCATCCGGCCCAAGCCCTGGAGACCTGGTGGGACTGTACCAACCCCATGCCGGAAATCGCCGGCTTGCACGCCGTGACGCGGCGTCTCCTTGCGCTGCGCGAAGACCTCACCTCCGCGGAAGATCGACGATTCTGGCGAGAGCTGCAAGGCAAACTGCCGGACCTGCCGATCCGCGAGGAGGACGGCGTCCGCATGTTGGCTCCCGCCGCGCGGTTCGCCAATAAACGGAATATCGAAAACCCCGAGCTCTACGCCGTCTTTCCCTTCCGCTTGGTGTCGTTTGAGAAGGAGAACCGCGACCTCGGCGTCGAGGCCCTGCGGCGGCGGCCGGATTGCGGACACGTCGGCTGGCGGCAGGATGACGTCTTCATGGCGTACTTGGGGCAGGCGGAGGAGGCGCGGGAATACGTGACGGCCCGGGCGGCCCAATGGAACGGGGAATCGCGCTTCCCGGCGTTTTGGGGGCCGAACTACGACTGGGTTCCGGATCAGGACCACGGGTCGGTGTTGATGATCGCCGTGCAAAGCATGTTGATGCAGTGCGAAGGCCGCCGGATCTTTCTGTTGCCGGCTTGGCCGCGGGATTGGAACGTTCAGTTCACGCTGCGTGCGCCGTACCGCACGGTGGTGAGCGGGGAATACCGGGACGGCCGGCTGCGGGTGCTGGAGGTTTCGCCTCCCGAGCGCCGAAGCGACGTGGTGCTGCCCGCCGAATGACGCCGCGACCGCCGCGCGTCGGCCGCCGGACGTACATTGTGCCGGTGCCGACGCGCTATTCCGCAGTCCGTTCCACCTTTCTCAGTCGCGGAAACGTCGTGATCAGAAAATACAGCAGCGGCAAGGCTCCGACCACGATGATGATCGTGTCGGGGACGATCCGCCAATTGCCCAAGGTCTGGATGATGGGCAGATCGTAGAAGGCGGCGCTCCTGGCCCACCAAAAGCCCAAATCGTACGAGTACCAAAGCTGATACAGGCCGATCGGCAGCAGTCCGGTCAGGAACATCAGGAACAGCCCGCCGTTCAGTCCCCAAAAACTGACCATCAGCAGCCGATCGTTCCAGTACTTGTTCTCGACCAGTCCCCGCCAAGAGAACAGGATCAAGGCGATGGCGAGCATGCCGTACACGCCGAAGAGGGCGGTGTGGCCGTGATTAGCCGTCATATACGTGGCGTGCTCGTAATAGTTGATGATCGGCAGATTGATAATGAAACCGAAGATCCCGGCGCCGATGAAGTTCCAAACGCTGCTGGCGGTGAGGAAATAGAGCGGCCAGCGGTAGGGGAACTCGCGGCCTTCGTCCTTGATGGATTTGTATTCCATCCATGCGCGGACGACGAGGAGGATCAAGGGGATCGGCTCCAAGGAACTGAACACGCCGCCGATGGCCAGCCAAAATCCGGGGCCGCCGAACCAAAAATAGTGATGGGCGGTGCCGGGAATCCCGCTGATGAATACCAGGATCGCCGTCAGATACGCCACCCGCAACGCCGACTGGGCCGAGACCAGCCCTAGCGTTACGAGGAACAGCGAGATGACGCCGACGCCGAAGAACTCGAAAATGCTTTCCACCCAGATGTGGACGACGAACCACCGCCAGTAGTCGGCAATCGTCATGTGGGTGCCGCGTCCGTACAGGAGGCCGAATCCGAAGAACAGGACCACGAACACGGCGCTGAACACGTAGAACAAGAGGAGCGCGCGGCGATCCGCGGCCTCTTGGGTTTCGTCGGCTTGGCGCCGGAGGACGGGGACCATCGCCCGATAGACCACCACGAGCCAAAAGATCAGGCCGCCGAACAGCAGGATCTGCCAAACGCGGCCCAATTCCAGATATTCCCAGCCTTGGTGGCCGAACCAGAACCACCACCGGTCCAAATACCCCTTGATGCCCAGCACTTGGCCGACCAATCCTCCCACCGCGACCGCCACCGCCGCGACGAAAAGGATATTGACGAGCGTGCGTTGTCCCGTTGGTTCCTTGCCCGCAATCAACGGGGCCAAATACACGGCCGTACCCATCCACGAAACGGCGATCCACAAGATGGCCAATTGCAGGTGCCAGGATTTGGCCCAACTATACGGATAGACTTCACCGATGATCTTGACGTAGAAGCTGCCCGGGTGGACCGTATAGTGAGCCAGCAAACCGCCGTTCATGATTTGCACGATGAAGAGCAAGCCCGCCACGAGAAAGAACTTGGCGCTGGCCCGTTGGCTGGGAGTGACGGGGGACTGGAGCAGGCCGTAAGCCGCGGGCACGGCCTGCGACTCGCCGTAGAAAAAGCCGTAACGGTGCACGATGTAGACGACCAGCCCCAGCACGGCGAATAGTGCGAGAATGGACGCCACGCTCCAAACCAAGGCGTCCGTGGAGGGGTGGTTGCCCACGATGCGGTCGCTCGGCCAATTGTTGGTGTAGCTGTAAGGAAGCCCGGGGCGATTGGTGACCGCGGCCCAGGCCGTCCAGAAGAAGAAGTCGGCCAGATCGCGCCGTTCCTCGGCCGTCGGCACGGTATTCGGCAGAAAGCCGTAGCTCGGCTCCCCCTTACCGAAGACTTCGTCCCAGTACATCCGCATTTGCTCCAGGGCGTAAGCCTGGGCGGGAACCAACTCCAGCGTTCCATTCTCGGCCTGATAGCGGTTTTCCTTAAGGAGCCGAGCCACCGCGGCGTCTTGCTCGTCGGGTTCTCTTCGGGGTTCGGGCGGGAGTTGCCGATAGGCGTCCTGCGGCGCCTGACCGGGATCGGCCAGGTACTGTCTAATCAAGGCGGCCGCGCAATGCAACGTGTACGCCGAAAAATCCATCCCCCGCAGCGAGCCGTGGCCCCACACGCTGCCGTGATCCATCAGGCCGTAGCGCTGAAAGGCGTCTTGCCCGCGGCGGATGGCCGCGCCGTCGGTGATCTCCCGACCTTCGCTCACGACGCGATCGGGGATGGGCGGCACCTTGTCGAAGGCGAAGTACCCGCCGAGAAGCAAGATGGCCATGCTGACCACGAACGTGAGAATCGCCGCGTTCCTCAAGCCCTTCGTACTCATGGGTCGGCTCCTCGAATCACAGTGCCCGAAAAAGAACGTCCACCGGACGACGCATGGATCGGTCGTTTTTATCGCTCGTGTTTATCGGTCGAGGGGACGGCTCCCCGGCTCGCCCTGCGGCGTCGAAGGTCCGGAAGTGATCCCCAAGCGCTCGGCCAACTCCTCGGCCAGACGATGATACTTTTCGTGGACCCCGGCTCCGATTTCCTCGGCTTCGACCTTTTCGAACGCCGCGGCCAGCCGTGCTTGCTCCTCGGCGTTGAATGTCCGATCGGCCATGACGAACAGGACCTGGTCCTCTTTGTCGATGTGGTTGCGGAGCAGATTGCAATAGGCTCGGGCGCTTTGCGTGAAGGCGGCTAGTGCGGAAGCGTCGCCTGCGGTAAAGGCTTGCAGGGCGTCCGCCATGCGACGGACCAGCGCCCGCCCTTGTTCGTGCTCGTAGAGCATCACGCCCGTCGGGCCGCCTTCGCGGGGAAAGCCCTTGGCCTCCATGGCGGGAAAGAGATGCCCTTCTTCCTTGCCGTGATGGCATCGATCCGCGAATTCGCGAAAGAACTCCAGCATCAAGCCGGCGGCGGCGGAATCGAATCCCTTTCCGGCATCGGTCCGGTCCGCGGTTTCCTGGAGGCAATCGAGCACGCGCTCGATCACGCGATGCTCCTGACGTAACAGCTCGGTCGGTTTCATCATATTCATCCTCCTGGAAGGAGCGGGAAGGGTAAGGATGAGACACCGATCGCGAGAAGGCAGCTCGGCGATGGTGGTCGTCTTTAGGAACGAGATGTAAGCGTCGCGGACCACGGCCCAACGTTCGTGCAGGGGGCAAAGGCTCTCCTGCGAGCACGGGCGGCGGTCCAGAAAGCAATGCGACCATCGCTCCAGGCGGTCGATGGGGTTCACGACGTCGAAGAGGGTGATTTGTTCGGGCGACCGAGCCAAACGAAACCCGCCGCCCTTTCCCTTCTGCGATTCCACCAGGCCCTCGTTGATCAGAGATTGGAGCAGCTTGCCCAGATAGTTGCGGGGAGCCTGGATCTCGCCCGCGATTTCACCGGCCCCGAGGTAGCGCAAGGGCGGAGCTTGAGCCAGGAGGGCGAGGGCGGCAATGGCGTGCTTGGCGGTTTGTGAGATCATGGCTAAAACCATTGAATCACATGTTATTATATACGTTTGACGATTCTGTCAAGCGCTATTGCTAGAATTGGCAGCCAATTCGGGTGAGTCCGGCGGGTAGGCGTCCCACTACGCCGTGGAGTAGTTGGCGTAAATATCTATCCAATTGTGATTTGTGGTGTGATTTGGTTTTCCGGCCGCCGATCGGTCCGTTTTCCCGCGCTGCCAAGAGGACCGAGTGATACATCATCAAAATAGTAACTATTGACAGGCCAAAATAATCCGATAAAGTGGATATCGTTTATCGCATTTGTCGGAAGTAGGCCCATGCTGACCAAAACAACGCTCTCCGGAATGCGTGCGGTCACCTTGCTCGGTCTGAACGCCGCGACGCAACCGCTGTCGCCGCGAGCCATGGCCGAGGCCCTCGGCGAGTCGCCTTCCTACTTGGCCAAGGTGCTTCGCCACTTGGTTCGGGCGGGAATTCTCAAGGCGCATCGCGGTCCCAACGGCGGGGTTTCGCTGAACCGGCTGCCGGAAAGCGTCACGCTCTTGGCCGTCGTGGAGGCCTGCCAGGGCGTCATCCTGGGCGATTTTTGTCAGGGCGAAGTGGAGCCCAGCTTGACCTGCGCCTTTCATCAAGCCGGGATGGAATTGCATCAGGCGATCGTGGGCGTGCTGTCCCGCTGGACGCTCGCCGATCTGATTCGACGGCCGAATCCCGATCCCGCCGTCGCCGGCCGGGCGCCGTGCTGGTTGCAACCCTGCCCCAAGTTGCCCCGATCGGGCGTGCCCGCGGAAGAGCAGCCGTCGGTCGCCCGGGTACTGGAACCGTAGGGGTGATATTTTCGCTATCGCGGTAGCGAGGGCCATCATGTCCGGAGATCTGCCAATCCGAGTCCGCGTTCCCGAGGAGGGCTACCACCGCGGCCTCATCTCGTGCCAGGCGGCTTGCCCGGTCCGCACGGATGCGCGGGGCTACGTGCGGGCGATCGCCGCGGGACGTTTCGAGGAGGCCTACCTGATCGCGCGGGGGCCGAACCCCTTGGCTTCGATCTGCGGGCGGATCTGCGGCGCGCCGTGCGAGGCCGCCTGCCGCCGGGGCAAAGTGCCGCGAGTGGACGCCGACGGTCACTTCGTGGCCGAGGATCGGCCGATTTCCATTCGAGCATTGAAGCGTTTTGCGTGCGAGCAGGCGGGCGTGGAGGCGAGGACGCCTCAAGAGGTCCTCCGCGACTTGCGCGACGATGCGCCGGCCGTCTCGGCGGATGCGGAAGAGATGGCGGCCTGGATTCGCGCGGAGGCGGCGGGCCGCGTGATACCCGCCCGGGGAGAACCCGTGGCGATCGTCGGCGGCGGTCCGGCAGGGTTGGCGGCCGGCCACGACCTGGCGTTGATGGGCTTTCGGCCCACCATCTTCGAGGGCGAGCCGGTCCTCGGCGGCATGTTGGCGCTGGGCGTGCCCGCCTATCGCCTTTCACGCGAGTTGATTCGCCGCGAGATTGCCGTGATCGAGGCCTTGGGCGTGGACATTCGCGCCGGCTGCCGGGTGGGACGCGATCTCTCCTTCGCGTCGCTCCGCAAGGACTACGCCGCGGTCATCCTCGCGGTCGGCGCCAAGCAATCGCGGCGTTTGGGCATTCCCGGCGAGAACGGGCCCGGCGTCTACGGCGGCGTCGATCTGCTCCGCGCCGTTTCGCTCGGCCAAACGCTCCCCTTGGGAAAAAAGGTCGTCGTGTTGGGCGGCGGCAACGTGGCCTACGACGTGGCGCGGACCGTAGTGCGGCAAATCGCCTACGATACGGCCCGCACGGCCATGCGATTACGGCCCCAGGGAGGCGTCCGCTTGGTCTCGCTGGAAACGCTGGAGGAGATGCCCGCCGACACCCAGGAAATCATCGAGGGCGACGAGGAGGGCGTGGAGCGTTTGGGCGGCTGGGGACCGGTGGAGATTCGGCGGGACGGGGCGGGCGGCGTGACGGGCCTCGTGCTCCGCCGCTGCGTGCGCGTCTACGATGAAAACCGCCGATTTGCGCCCCAGTTCGACGATGCGCAGACCATGACGCTGCCCTGCGACACCGTCCTGCTGGCCGTCGGTCAGGCGACCGACTTGGACTTTCTTCAAGACGGCGGCGAAGACATTCGGCAGATCCGGCCCGGTTGGCCCGCCGTGGATCCGGAGACCTTGGCGACTTCCGCGCCGGGCGTATTCGCGGCGGGGGACTTGGCCCACGGCACCAAGCTGCTGATCGACGCAGTGGCTTCCGGGAAAAAGGCCGCGCGGTCCGTTTACCGGTACGTCACGGGGCGCGATCTCGTGCCCGATGCGACCACGGTGTTCTTGGTCGAGCGGCGTTACCGTCGCGAGGTCGGCTACGAGGCGATCCGGCGGCAAGCGGTGCCGACGGCCGATCCCGAGCGGCGCCTCGAGAGCTGGGAGACGCCGGTGGAATTGGGCTACGACGCGGCGCTCGCCTGCCGGGAAGCCTCGCGCTGCCTGGATTGCGCGGTCACTCCGGTTTTCGACGGCAATCGCTGCGTGCTGTGCGGCGGCTGCGCCGATGTGTGCCCCACGCGGTGCCTCAAGTTGGTCTCGTTGAGCGACATGGAAGGGGACGCCGATCTGGCGGCTCTGACCGATGCCCTCCTCGGCGAGGCCGATCGGCGGGAGCACAGCGCGATCCTCAAGGACGAGGACCGTTGCATCCGCTGCGCGCTGTGCGCCATGCGATGCCCCGCCGACGCGATTTCCATGGAGCGAGTCACACACGCCGTGAGTTGGAGGACGTGATGAGCGGAACCGATGCACAAAGTCGTTCGCGATTGGACCCGGAGCCGGCGCCTCGCCGGGATTTCCTGGGGATGTCGGCGGTAGGGGCGTGTTTGGGGGCTTCCGCCCTGGCCCTGGCGGGAATGCTCCGCCTGCCCAAGGTCGCGGTGACGGCTTCGCCGTCCAAGAAGTTTCGCGTGCACCTGCCGGACTCGACGCCGGCGGGCGAGCCGTGGGTACCGCCGGGACGCAACGTGGCGATTTTTCGCGACGCCGAGGGGGTGTACGCGATCTCCTTGGTATGCACCCACTTGGGATGCATCGTCACGCCCGGGGCGCAAGGCTTCGAGTGTCCCTGCCACGGCTCGCGGTTCAACTCCCAGGGCGAGGTGGTGGGAGGGCCGGCCCCCAAGGCCCTGCCCTGGCACGCCGTGACGGTGGAAGGTTCCGAGTTGCTGATCGACTTGGGCGAAACGGTGAAACCCGGCACGAAGGTCCGCGTATGACCGCCACGAATCCCGAAAAGACCCCGTTGTCCCAGTTCGTCGCCGATCTTCGGCGGGTGCCGCGCCGCGTGCTGGACGCGGCCTGGCGGTCGGGTGCTCCCACGACGGACCGGGCACGCGCGGAGTTCGTCTTCAGCAATCTATTCCTGCACATCCATCCGGTGCGCACGCACCGCTGGAGCCTGCGCTGGAGGACCACGCTCGGGTTGGGAGCGATGGCGACCGCCGCTTTCCTCTTGACCCTCGTCACCGGCGTGCTGCTGATGCTGTACTACAAACCGTATCCCGAGGTCGCCTATCAGTCCATCAAGGACATCCATTTCGTCGTTCCGACCGGGCGTTTCATGCGGAACATCCACCGCTGGGCCGCCAACGTGATGGTCGTCGTGGTGCTGTTGCACATGGCCCGCGTGTTCTACACGGCGGCTTATCGCCCGCCGCGCGAGTTCAATTGGTTGGTGGGCATGGGATTGCTGGTGGTCACGCTGGGGTTGTCCTTCACCGGCTATCTGCTCCCTTGGGATCAATTGGCGTATTGGGCCGTCACGATCGGGGCCAACATCGCGCAATCGCCGCGCGAAGTGACGGATGCCTTGGGAATTACGGGGACGTTCGATCCGGGCGGATTGCAACGCAAACTCTTGTTGGGGTCGGACGTGGTGGGGGAGGAGGCCCTGATCCGCTTCTACGTCCTGCACGTCGTGATCCTGCCGCTGCTGTTGGCAGTTCTGATGGGAGTCCACTTTTGGCGGATTCGCAAGGACGGCGGCTTGGCTCGGCCGGAGGACGCCGATGCCCGGCTCGGTCCGCAGGAGAACGTCTATCCCGTTTTCACCCAGGCCCCGCTCAAGACGTATCATCTGGCGGCGGTGGTACGAGGGCGCAGCCCGGTCGTGGGCAAGGGACCGGAGAACACGGTTCCCTCCATGCCGCACCTGTTCTACGCCGAGGCGGGCGTGTTCATGTTCACGGTCCTGATCTGCCTGGCGCTGTCGATCAGCCTCGACGCCCCGCTCAAGGAGCCGGCCAATCCCAACGTGCCGGAAAACCCCGCCAAGGCGCCATGGTACTTCTTGGGCCTGCAAGAGATGGTGGCGCACTCGGCGTTCATGGGCGGGGTAGGCATTCCCATGATCGTCGTGATCGGATTGGGGTTGATTCCCTTTCTCGATCGCGAGAGGGCGGGCGGCGGGATATGGTTCGGCGGACCCGGCGGTCCGCGATTGGCCCTCGCTTCCGCGGCCTACGGGCTGGCCGCCGTCCTGGCGGTGGAATCCTTTGCCATTCGCTTCGGCTGGCTGCGGCAGTGGTTCCCCGACATTCCTCAGCCGGTGATCACCTGTTTCAACCCGGGCACGCTGATCGTGGCCTTGTATGCCGGCTATTCCCTTTGGATCGTCAAGCGTTACCAATCGGCGCGGGCGGGAGCCGTGGCGCTGTTTACCTGCTTTCTCTGCGGATTCCTCGTTCTGACCGTGATCGGCGTTCACTTTCGCGGCCCCAACTGGGACTTCTATTGGTCGCCCGCGGATTGGCCCAGGCATTGAGACCGATGAACAAGAATAAACATTTGCTCCTCTGGTCGAGCCTCGGCGTAACCTGCCTCTTGCTGGCCGCCGCGGCGCAGGAAAACCTGTTCCGCGAGTGGCGGGGGATTCAGGGGAAGATCGCCGCCGACGAGGATCGCTTCGACATCCGGATTCGCCAGGTGGTGGCGCCGCAAACGGGCAAGGTGGACCGTTGCGTGACATGCCACGTGGGCATGGACGCGGGCGAGCGCTTGACGGCCGCGCAACCGATGGCGCGACCGCACCCGCCGGTCGTTCACGACCCCGCCGATTTCGGCTGCACCACCTGCCACGGCGGTCAGGGCGGGGCCACCGACAAGGCCGACGCCCACGGGCACGTGCCGTTTTGGCCCGCACCCATGATTCCTCCGCGCTATTCCCACGCCGGCTGCGGGAGCTGCCACACGCCGGTCGGCATCCCCGACGAAGCCGGTTTGGAGCTCGGACGCAATCTGGTGGAGCGCTACGACTGCTTGGCGTGCCACCGCATCGACGGCCGGGGAGGCACGTTGCGGCCGGCGGGGGTGGGCGGCATGGAGGGGCCCGACCTCTCCCAAATCGGCTTGCAAGGTTTCCATCCCGACTGGTATCGCACGCATTGGGAACGCGCTCAGTCCGAGGAGCAGGGCGTGTGGCACAAGGCGGTGCCGGAGATTCCGCCGCACGAGTTGGGCCTGATCGAAAGCTATCTGAACAGCCGGATCGGCGCGCCCCGATTGGCGGAAGCCCAAGCCCTGTTCCAGTCGTTGGGTTGCCGCGGATGCCACAAGATCGGCGCGGTGGGGGGCAGCGACGGCCCCGACTTGACGCAGATCGGTCTGCGCGATCCGGCCCGGCTCGACTTCACCCACGTCGCCGGCGAGCACACCTTGGCCCATTGGCTTTCCGAGCATACGCGCGATCCCGCCCGCGTCGTCCCCGGCTCCAAGATGCCGCGGCTGCACCTCAGCGACGAGCAAATCGACCTGCTGACTTATTATCTGCTTTCCCTGCGGCGGGAGGGCGCAAGTCAGGGCTATCAACCCAAGGATCGCTTGCTGGTGGAGCGTTTCGGTCGGCGGGAATTCGCCGGCGACGGGGCCGTGCTCTTCGCGACGTTCTGTTCCGGCTGCCACGGCCCGCAGGGCGAGGGCCGGCGTTTCCCCGGCAATCCCCCGTACCCGGCCGTCGGAAACCGCGACTTCCTGGCGGTCGCGGACGACGCCTTTCTCTTGGAGACGATTCGCAAGGGGCGCCCCGGGCGGCGGATGCCCGCCTTCTCCGAAGCCGAGGTCGGGCTGACCGAGCAAGAGATCGAGGCGATCGTGGAGCACTTGCGGAGCCGGGCGGGCGTGCCCTCGCCCCAGCCCGTTCACCCGCAACGACGCTGGATCGTCGCCGATGCGAACCACGGCAAGACCCTGTACGAGGCGCACTGCGCGAGTTGCCATGGGTTGGACGGGAGCGGTCCGGACGCCCCCGCCCTCCGTCATCCCAACCTGCTGACGCTCGCATCGGACGACTATTTGGTGGAGACGATCCGCCGCGGACGAACCGGGACGGCGATGCACGGTTTTTCGCTCCCCTCGCCCGCCTTCCCGGTGCTGACGCCGGAGGAGATCGCGGCGATTACGGCCTATCTACGCACGTGGGAGACTGGCAAATGAAGAACGGCGACGTTTCACGGCGGGAGTTTCTGGCGGCGGCGGCCGCGGCGGGATTCGGCGCCTTGGTTTCCTCGGCGGGGCGAGCCTGGGGGCTGGAAGCCGTTACCAACCCCTTGGCCGCCTATCCCCATCGCGATTGGGAGGAAGCCTACCGCGATCTGTGGCGCTATGATTCCAGTTTCACCTTCCTGTGCGCCCCGAACGACACGCACAATTGCCTGCTTCGGGCATACGTCCGCGCCGGCGTGGTGACGCGGATCGGCCCCACCATGCGCTACGGCGAGGCCGAGGACCTCGACGGCAACCGCGTCACCCACCGTTGGGATCCCCGCGTCTGCCAGAAGGGGCTGGCGCTCACGCGCCGATTCTATGGCGATCGCCGCGTCAACCGCTGCATGGTGCGGGAAGGATACAAACGCTGGTACGAGGCCGGCTTTCCCCGCGACGCGGACGGCCGTCCCCCGGCCGAATATTTTCAGCGGGCCCGCGATCGCTGGATTCGCATGGACCACGACCAAGCGGCCGAGATCGTGGCCGCGGCGCTGAAAAACATCGCCGAAACCTACTCCGGCGAAGAGGGTAAGCAACGCCTGACCGCGCAGGGATACGACCCCCTCACCGTGGAGGCCGTGCAGGGCGCCGGCACGCGCGTTCTCAAATTCCGCGGCGGCATGCCCCTTTTGGGAATGACACGCATCTTCGGCATGTACCGCTTCGCCAACTCGATGGCCCTGCTGGACGCCGCCATCCGCAAGGTGCCGCCCGATCAGGCCCTGGGGGCCAAGGGCTTCGACAACTACAGTTGGCACACGGACCTGCCGCCGGGGCACCCCATGGTCACGGGCCAGCAGACCGTGGAATTCGATCTTTCCGCGGTCGAATACTGCAAGACGCTGGTCGTGTGGGGGATGAATTGGATCACGACCAAGATGCCCGACGCCCATTGGCTGACCGAGGCCCGTCTCAAAGGCACGCGCGTCGTCGTGATTGCCTGCGAGTATTCGGCCACGGCGACCAAGGGAGATGACGTGGTGGTGGTGCGGCCGGGCACGACGCCGGCCTTGGCGCTCGGCCTGGCGAACGTCATCCTCCAAAACAAACTCTACGACGCCGAATATGTTCGCCGCTGGACCGACCTCCCTTTGCTGGTGCGGATGGACACCCTTCAGCGTCTGCGAGCGTCGGAAGTGTTCGGCGGAGAACCGGCGGAGCTGAAGAACGCCACGCGGGTGCTGGCGGAGGGTGAAAAGGAGCCGCCGCCCGGCCTGCAAACGGACATGCTGGTACCCGAAGCCCTGCGGCGCGAATGGGGCGACGGCGTCTGGTGGGACGAAGAGGCCGGCGTCCCGCGGGCGGTCACCCGCGATGAGGTGGGCGAACAATCGACCGTCGGCCGCGCTCTCTTGGAAGGCTCCGTGAACGTCACCCTGGCGGACGGCAGCGTCGTTCCCTGCCGGCCCGTCTTCGACTTGGTGCGGGAATACGCCGCCCATTTCGACCCCAAGACGACGGAGGAAATCACCTGGGCTCCCGCCGCGGCGGTGGAAGCCCTGGCGCGGCATTTGGCGCAAGAGCCGGGCACCACGCTGTTCGCGATCGGCATGGGACCGAATCAGTTCTTCAACAACGATAACAAGGATCGCGCCATCTTCCTGCTCGCCGCCCTGACCGGCAACGTCGGCAAACTGGGGGGCAACGTCGGCTCGTACGCGGGAAACTACCGCGTGGCCCTGCTCAACGGGGCGCCGCAATTCATCAACGAGAATCCCTTCGACATCGAAACCGACCCCGCCAAGCCGGCCCGGCCCAAGCAGTACTGGAAGCCGGAGTCGGCCCACTACTACAACCACGAGGATCATCCGCTCCGCGTCGGCAATCGCGTGTTGACGGGTTCCACGCACATCCCCACGCCCACCAAATCGCTCTGGTTCGCCAACGCCAACTCCATCCTGGGCAACGTCAAGTGGCACTACAACACGGTCGTCAACGTGTTGCCCAAGATCGAACTGATTTGCGTCAACGAATGGTGGTGGTCCACCTCCTGCGAATGGGCGGACGTGGTGTTCGGCGTCGATTCCTGGGCGGAGCTGAAGCATCCCGACATCACGGCCTCCGTCACCAATCCCTTCCTCTCGGTCTTTCCGCGGACGCCGCTGAAGCGCATTTTCACGACCCTGGGCGACATCGAGGTCTTGGCCCTGACGGCGTCCAAGTTGGCGGCGTTGACCGGGGATAAGCGATTCGAGGACTATTGGAAGTTCGTCCGCGAGGGCCGCACCGACGTGTATCTCCAGCGGATTCTGGATCACTCCGCCGACGCCAAGGGGTTCGACTTCGGCCGCTTGGAGGCGAAGGCCAAGGAGGGCGTGCCGGCCGTGCTGCAAAGCCGCACCACGCCCAAGTCGGTGGGTTACGAACAGACGGCCGATTCACGCCCTTGGTACACGAAGACGGGCCGCCTGGAGTTCTACCGCGAAGAACCGGAATTCATCGAGGCGGGCGAGAACCTGCCCGTGCATCGGGAGCCGGTCGATTCGACCTTCTACGAGCCGAACGTGATCGTGGCCCCGCCGCACGCGGCGATCCGGCCGGCCGGCCCCGAGCAATACGGCGTGGCGCGGGACGATCTCTCGTGCGAAACGCGGTGCGGTCGCAACGTCGTCCTGTCCTGGCAGGAGACCGCGAAGTCCCCTCACCCGCTGGCCAAGGACGGCTACCGCTTCGTCTTCCACACGCCCAAGTACCGCCACGGCGCGCACACCAACCCCATCGATACGGACGTGATCGCGATGCTCTTCGGCCCCTTCGGGGACGTCTATCGCCGCGACAAACGCAGCCCCTTCGCGGCCGAAGGGTACGTGGATATCAACCCGGCCGACGCCAAGGCGTTGGGCATCGAGGACGGCGACTACGTCTGGATCGACTCCGATCCCGAGGATCGCCCCTTCCGCGGTTGGCAACGGAACGCGAAGGACTACAAGTTCGCCAGGTTGCTGTGCCGAGCGAGGTACTATCCGGGCACGCCGCGGGGCGTGACGCGCATGTGGTTCAACATGTACGGCGCGACGCCGGGTTCCCAGGAAGGGCAGGAAACGCGGCCCGACGGCTTGGCCAAGAATCCGCGAACCCAGTATCAGGCCATGTTTCGCTCGGGTTCGCACCAATCCGCCACCCGCGGTTGGCTCAAGCCCACTTGGATGACCGATTCCCTGGTCTGGAAGACGATGTTCGGCCAACTCATCGGCAAGGGTTTTATGCCGGATATCCATTGCCCGACGGGCGCCCCCCGCGAGTCGATCGTCAAAATCACCCGGGCGGAACCGGGGGGGCTGGAGGGTGAGGGGCTTTGGCGGCCGGCCGAGCTGGGAATCCGCCCCACGTACGAATCCCAGGCCATGCTTCGCTACTTGCAAGGCGACTTCATCGCCCGGAACGCGTCCTCCTCCGATACCACGCAGTCCCAAACTCCGCCGAAAGGATAGCCATGGCTCCGGTCTACAATTGGCAAATCGGTCGCACGATGTCGTATTGGTATCCCGAATCGCGGCCCCGGCGGCAATTCGCGGCCGTGTTCGACACCAACAAGTGCATCGCCTGTCAGACCTGCACCCTGGCCTGCAAGACCACGTGGACTTCGGGCAAGGGGCAGGAGTATATGCTTTGGAACAACGTCGAGACCAAGCCTTACGGCAGCTATCCCCTGGCATGGGACGTGAACCTGCTTTCCGCGTTGGGGGCGCAGTCGTGGGAAGGTGATCGCTACACGGGGCGGACGATCTTCGAGGCCGCCCCCGCCGGTGAGCGCGTCCTCGGTTGGCGACCGGGGGACCTGGACTATGCCAACCCCAATGTGGGCGAGGACGATTGCATGGGTCCGGTCGAGCACGGTGCCGCCATGCAGTTGCCGCACATGTCGTGGTTCTTTTACCTGCCGCGAATCTGCAACCACTGCACGTATCCTGCCTGTCTCGCCTCCTGCCCGCGCGGCTCCATCTACAAACGCCCCGAGGACGGCATCGTCTTGGTCGATCAGGGACGCTGCCGGGGATATCGCGAGTGCGTCAAGGCCTGCCCCTACAAGAAGGTCTTCTTCAACCCCATGACGGGGACCTCCGAAAAGTGCATCGCTTGCTATCCCAAGCGGGAACAGGGGCTGCAACCGCAGTGCTTTGTGAATTGCATCGGGAAGATTCGCCTGGCGGGCTACCTTTCGCCGCCCGATGCAGCGCGACCGGATAACCCCATCGACTATTTGGTTCACGTTCGCAAACTGGCGCTCCCGCTCTTCCCGCAATTGGGCTTGGAGCCGAACGTGTACTACATTCCGCCGGTTCATGCCCCGGTGAAGTTTCTGGAGCAGCTTTTCGGGCCGCGCGCCGGGGCGGCCGTGACCGCCTACCGCAACGCGCCGAGCGACCCCGACCTGGCCGGCCTGCTCCAGCTTTTCGGTTGCACGGAACAATGGATTTCTCACTGGCGGCGGGACGGCGATTGGGTGACCGGCGCGGACGAACAGGAGCGGGAAATCGTGCGCGTTCCCCTCCGCGAGCCGGTTTACGTTCGCGAGGCCTTCGACGCGGCGCGGGGAGTCGCCAGAACCAATTGCCCCTGAGGGAGGTTGCTCATGCGTTCTCTATGGATCGGCGTCATCGCTTCGGCGTGCCTCATGGTCGTGCCGGCGGGGGGCTGCCGCAAACCCGCCGCGACCGTCCCCCTCGCCGAGGTCGCGGTCGTCACGGCGGACACCTTGCCCGACGATCCGGATGATCCGGCTTGGCGGACCGCCCCCGAGTATCGCACCGCATTGCTCTTGCAGGATCTTGTGGAACCGCGACAGATGACGGCCTCCACGCCGGAACTGCGCGTCCGTGCGATCTACGCGAGCGGGCGCCTGGCGGTGCGACTGGAGTGGGACGACGCCTCGCAAGATGACGTGGCGGGGGCGGCGGCTTTCAGCGACGCCTGCGCCGTACAGATTCCTCAAGCCGTGGAAGAGACCCTCCCGGCGCCGCAAATGGGCGAGGCGGGCCGGCCCGTGGCGATCACGCTCTGGAAGGCCGTTTGGCAACGCAACCTGCAATTGGAGGATCACGGCATTCGATCCGTTTATCCCAACGCCGTGGTGGATCACTATCCCTTCGAGGCCGCATCGCTCGAGCCGGGGTCGCCGCCGCAACGCGACATGGCGGAGCGCTACGCCCCCGCGCGGCACGTCGGCAACGATATCGCGGAACCGCAGTCGTCGCCCGTCCAAGACCTCACCTCGGAGGGGCCGGGCACGATCACCGTCCGGCCGCAGGGTTCGATCGGCCGAGGACGTCGTACGGAAACGGGCTGGGCCGTGGTCATCGTACGCGATCCGGGGCGGGGATTCGCTCCCGATCGACCCGGCCAAATCGCCTTCGCGGTGTGGGACGGCTCGCACGGCGAGGTCGGCTCGCGCAAGATGCGAACCGCGTGGATTCCTTTGAGAGTGGGAGGATCGCCGTGACAGGCCCCATCGCCGCCATCGATGCCACCGCCCGGCGACTGCTTCACGATGCCGCGTGCCGACGCTTGGCCGCGATCCTCTTCGCGCCGCCCGGCGAGGAATGGTCTCGGGAAACGGCGGCCTTGGCGCGGGAAATCGAGGACCCCGTGCTGACCGCCGCCGCCCGGCAGGCCCTGAGCGAGGCCGATCCCGCCGTTTATCACTCGACCTTCGGGCCGGGCGGACCCGTCTCGCTCCGGCAAGTCACCCATGCTCTCCACGTCACGCCGGGGGCCTTGCTGGCCGAGCTAGCCGTGTTTTACCAGGCCTTCGGTTATCAGCCCGACGCCGCCGAGCCGCCCGATCACCTCGCCGTGGAAACCGACTTCACGGCGTTCTTATTGATGAAGCAGTCGTACGCGTTGGCATGCGGCCGGGCCGACCGCGCCGGGGCCGTCGCCCAGGCCGGCGAGCGTTTTGCGGCGCAGCACCTCCGCATCCTTATCGGCGCGGTCATCAAAGGCTTGCGGCTTTTCCCCATCCCTTATATGATCGCAGCGGCGGAGTGGTTGGCGGAACGGGTCGACACCGATGCGGCGAGGGCCGCTTCGGACGATGCCGCTTCCCCTGATCCGGCGGTCCGGCAACGGTGAAACGTTTGGCGAACAATCCGGTCGTCCGGCCGGGCTTGGGTCGTTTCCCGGCGACGCCGTCGCGACCGGTTTACGATGCTCCGAGGGATGGAGGGCGTGCGAGCATACACCGGCCTTCGCGGCGGGGCCTGCCCCGTCGGGACCGGAACGGCGGACACGACGGTTCGCGTCCTTCCCGGGATTCCTTGTTCGTCCGGGAAACGGCAGCCTCACCGGATTCCTTTCCCGGCCGCTCTCGAGTAACTTTCAAATCATGCGGACTTTTCGATATCTTCGTCTCTCGCTGACGTCGGCCTGCTCGATGCGGTGCACGTATTGCCGTCCGCCGGGCTTCAAGCCGCCGCGCCACGAAACCCTGCTCGACGCCGCCGAGCTCGAAGCCGTCGTGAGACATTTGGCCGATCGCCGCGGGCTGACCAAGGTCCGTCTGACGGGCGGCGATCCCACGGCCCGGAGTGATCTGGTCGAAATCATCGAGCGATTGGCCCGAATCCCGGGGATCCGCGACCTGGCGATGACTACCAACGGCCTGATGCTGGCGCGATCAGCGCGCGAATACCGCCGCGCGGGTCTGCATCGCGTCAACGTCTCCTTGGATTCCCTGAAACCCGAAGTCTTCGCGCAGATTACCGGCCTGAACGCCCTGGATCGCGTCCGAGCGGGAATCGAAGCGGCGCTCGAAGCCGGCTTGCGGCCGCTGCGGCTGAATACCGTGGTGCTGGCCGGCCGGAACGACGGCGAACTGCTCGATCTGGTCTTGTTCGCGGCCTCCATTGGGGCCGAGATTCGCTTCATCGAATTGATGCCGATGGGACCGACGGCGGCGGGTTGGGCGGACAACTACGTGTCGGCCCAGACCATGAAGGAACGCATCGCCCCCGGCGTCGCCCAATGGGAACCGTTGCAGCACCACCGCGAATCGGCTCGAAACTATCGCCTGACCCTGAAGGATGGGCGGTCCGTTACGGTGGGATTCATCACCCCCATGAGCGTGCCGTTTTGCGATTCCTGCGATCGTTTGCGGCTGACCGCCGACGGCCGCATCTTTCCCTGCCTGATGGACGGCCCGCGCGGTTCGTTCTTCGCCGCCGTCCGCCCCCGCTTCGACGCCGAGGAGTTCGATCGTCTCTTGAACGAGGCTTGGAGCGCCAAGCCGTTGATCCATCCGACCTTGGGTTCCGCCGTGATGACGGCCGTGGGAGGTTGAGTGCATGAGCAGTACGAATCCGGAAGCTAAGGAAAAGGTTCCGCAGACCTTCAAGGATTTCATCCGCAAGTTCCCGGAGCTGGGAGCGGCCCACGAGCAGGTGGCCCAGGCCGTCGACAAGGCCGGACCCTTGGACGCCAAGACCTGCGCGCTGGTCAAGATGGGTATTTGCATGGGGGCGGGCCTGGAATCGGCCTTTCGCAGCCACGTCCGCCGAGCACTGGCCCACGGCGCGAGCGTGGAGGAGATCGAGCAAGCCGTCCTGCTGGCCATGAATACGGTGGGTTTCCCGCGGACCGTGGCCGCCTGGCAATGGGCGTGGCAGCAGATTCAACGGGATCGGGAGGAAGGGAATCGGTCCTGATGCGAGTGGAAGTGTTGCTGTTCGGGCCGTACGCGGAAAAGGCGGGGTGCCGGGCGGTATCCATGGAACTCGCCGCGCCGCAAGATCGCACGGCCGGCCGCGTGCTTCAACTCCTCGCGCAACGGCATCCCGAGTTGCGCGAGATGCTGGCGGCGGCGGTGTTGGCGGTCAATCATCGCGCCGTCCCGCCCACGCATCCCATCGGGCAGAACGACGAGCTGGCCGTGATCGGCTTGGTGAGCGGCGGATGAGCGACGAGATTCGTGCCGAAATCGTGGACGGTCCGCTGTCCGACGCCGAACCTTGGGCGGTGCCGGGGGCGGGCGCGATCTTGACCTTCGAAGGCATCGTCCGGCCGGACGAGAACGGCCGGCCCATCTCCGCCTTGGAGTACGAGAGCTACGATCCCATGGCTCGGGCGGAGCTACTCCGCCTGGCCCACCAGGCAGCCTCCAGCTTCGCCCTGCTGGGCGTGGAGGTCCTGCACAGCCGCGGCCGGGTGCCCGTCCGCCGCTGCTCCTTCCGCCTTCGCGTCGCCGCGCGCCATCGCGCGGAGGCCCTGAAGGCCGTGGAGTGGTACGTCGATCGCCTCAAGCAGGAGGTGCCGATTTGGAAACGCGCCGTCGGCGCCGACGGCAGCGCGGAGGAGACCGCATGACCCCGCGGAAGCCCGGGACGTTCGCCTACGAATCGCCTTCGCACGCCGTGCAGGCCCTGATGGATCGGCTTGCGCCGGTCGCGGTCGAGACGGTTTCGTTGCAAGAGGCGGCGGGCCGCATCCTGGCCGAGCCGCTCCTCACGGATCGCCCCAGCCCTCCTTGCGACGTCAGTGCCATGGACGGCTATGCCGTTCGGCTGGAGGATATCTGCCTGGAACGACTTGCCGTCGCGGGCGAAGTAACGGCGGGCCGAGCACCGCCCCCCATGCCGTCCGGCGCGGTCCTGCGCGTTTTCACGGGGGCGCCCATCCCGCCGGGGTGCGACGCCGTCATTCCCCGCGAGGACGTGCAGGAACTTCCCGACGCCATCGTTCTTCCCGATGCCTTCGCCGTGGAATTGGGACGGCACATCCGCCGCTGCGGGGAGAACGGGCAGGCCGGCGAGATCGTGGTCCGGCCGGGCACCGCCGTCTCTTCCGCCGTGATCGGCGCCTTGGCGGCGTTCGGCGACTCCCGTCCCACCGTTTATCGCCGCGTCCGCGTCGCGATCCTGGTCACCGGCAACGAGGTCCGCGGGCCTGACGCGGAGGTGCGGCCTTGGCAAATCCGCGACAGCAACGGCCCCGCCTTGGCGGCCATGCTGGCGTCCCTGCCTTATATCCAACTGCAAGGCCCGCGGCATGTGCCGGACGAACCGGCCGCGCTGCGGGCCGCCGCGGAGGAACTGGCCGACGCTGCCGACGCCCTGCTGTTGACCGGCGGCGTTTCGATGGGCAATTACGACTTCGTGCCCGACGTGCTCCGAGCCATGGGCTGCGAAATCGTGTTCCATAAGTTGCCGATCCGGCCGGGTAAGCCGGTCCTGGGGGCGTTGGGGCCACACGGTCAGGCCGTCGTCGGGCTGCCCGGCAACCCCGTCTCCGCCTTGGTCACCGCCCGCCGCATCGCCGTCCCCCTCTTGCGCCGCCTCGCCGGATGTGCCGTCCCGGAAGTGCCGCGGCCGGCCGTTAGGTTGCGCGAATCGGCGGGCAAACCGCTGGAGTTGTTCCGCTATCGGCTTGTGCGCAGGATCGCGGCCGGCGAAGCCGAGGCCGTGCCCACCCTGGGATCGGGAGACCTCATCAGCGCCGCCCGGAGCGACGGATTCGTGGAAATTCCCCCCTATGCCGAGGACGGCGGAGCCTGGCCCTTTTTCTCCTGGAGCGCCGCCGATGACTGATGGGTTGACTCATTTCGACGAGGCCGGATCCGCGCGGATGGTGGACGTCGGCTCCAAACCTTGGACCTCACGCCGGGCGGTCGCCGAAGGCCGCGTCCGCATCAGCCGCGCCTTGGCGGACGCGATTCAAGCCGATCGCCTGACCAAGGGAAACCTCCTAGAGACGGCCCGACTTGCCGGCATTCAAGCCGCAAAGCGGACCGCCGAGTGGATCCCCTTGTGCCATCCGCTTCCCCTCGACGCCGTAAACGTCGAGGTCCGCTTGCAGGGCGAGGCCGTGGAAATCCTAGCCGAAGTCCGCACCGTCTGGAAAACCGGCGTGGAGATGGAGGCTTTGACCGCCGTCAGCGCCGCAGCCTTGACCGTCATCGACATGGGCAAGGCCGTGGACCGCGGCATGGTGATCGAGCACATCCGGCTGGTTGAGAAGTCCGGAGGGATGCACGGCAACCGCGGCTCGCACGGCAGGGAGCGAACGGAGACGCCCATTCGGGCGGCCGTCCTGACGGTCAGCGACCGCTGCTCGCGCGGCGAGGCCGACGATACCTCCGGGCCGGCTTTGGCGGAAATGCTGCGGTCCCGCTTGGGCGCGGAGATCACGGCCGCCGCTTGCCTGCCCGACGAGCGGCTGCAAATCGCGTCCTTGCTCCGCCGCTGGGCCGGCGACGCCTCTCCGCCCGATCTGATCCTCACCACCGGCGGTACCGGCCTCAGCGCTCGCGATGTCACGCCCGAGGCCACCCGAGACGTCATCGAGCGGCGCCACGAGGGCTTGACCGAATTGATCCGCCTGCGTTGCTACGCGAAGACGCCGCGGGCATATCTTTCGCGCGGCGAGGCGGGCGTCATCGGCTCCACGCTCGTGGTCAACTTGCCCGGTTCTCGCGCCGGGGCCGTCGAATCGCTGGAAGCGCTGCTGGATGTCCTGCCCCACGCCGTCAAGACGCTTCGCGGCGAAGCTACGGACCACTCCGCGCGGGAAGCCCCTTCCGTTCGCCCTCGCGAAGGCGAGTCGCCCGCATGATCCGCCTGCCCACGTACATTCTCGCCGGCGGTCGCAGCCGCCGCTTCGGCTCGGACAAGGCGCGTGCTTTATGGCGGGAACGGCC
Organism: Thermogutta hypogea; assembly: GCF_055386265.1. Classification (NCBI taxonomy): domain Bacteria; kingdom Pseudomonadati; phylum Planctomycetota; class Planctomycetia; order Pirellulales; family Thermoguttaceae; genus Thermogutta; species Thermogutta hypogea. The sequence goes on along the minus strand of NZ_AP042425.1, from coordinate 3,717,627 downwards.
CCTGATTCTGCATGTCGCCGACGCGGCGTCGGCCGTCGCTTCGCGCATCACCGCGGTGGCGGACCGGGCCGGCAAATACGACGACCTCGGCTTGCGAACCCTCTCGGATCGGTACGGCGGCTTGGGACCTTTGGCAGGATTGCAAGCCGCGCTCTACGATCTGAGGGAAGGAGAGCCATGGTTGCTGCTCTGCCCGTGCGACGCGCCGGGCTTGCAGCCCGAATGGCTGCAACGTTTGCTGCCCCGCCAGGACGACGATTGCGACGCCGTCGCCTTCCGCGACGAACGCCTGGAGCCGCTCCCCGCCGTCTATGCCGCTCGCTGCCTAAGGGAGGTTGAACGCCGGCTCCAAGGGAGCCAACGCAGCCTACGCGCGCTACTGGAATCGCTCCGCGTCCGCGAGGTGTCGTGCCCCGAACTTCGCGCGCGGATCTGGCAGGTCAATACTCCGCAAGATTTGGAACGTTTGCGCGAGGGCGATCGCGCGGATTGAACATCTGCCCGCGACAACACGAGCCGCCGGCATAAGCCGCGCTTGATAGCCGGTAACCGTGTGATGGCCGGTAACTTTGTCCCGACCCGCCGGCGTGCGCCGCCGGTGGAGAAGGAGCTTTGGTTAACCGGGAGCCGCCGACCGATGGTTAGTCGGCGGTTGATAGGGAATAGTTGATTGACGGCGAAACGCTGGTTGATGGGAAGCCGCCGGTTTAGGAGGAGGAGTTGGTTGACAGGGAGCCGCCGGCGTGAGCCGGCGGTGGAATCTCTGTTTCTCTTCACCGCCCGGCCGTTCGACCAAGATACTCGGCTCCAAAACAACCTCAACCGCTGGTACGACCCGGCGGTCGGCCGTTGGGTCAGCGAGGACCCGATCGGGTTTGCCGCAGGCGATGGCAATTTGTACCGCTATGCGGCAAATGTGCCCCTTCAGAGTGTCGATCCAGCGGGGAATACATATAGTGGGCGGAAGATATTCGTCTGCGTGTCTCTGGTTGCGTCGGCAGGTGCCTTGTGGGGGTTTACGTCCGGCATTTGCGCGTTCGCTTTCATCCCTGGCGAAGGCGCCGGGGGCCTGGATGCGGCCGAGGTTCTCGCCTGCGGAGCAGCGATCACGTCCGCATATGCCACAACCGTTGCTGGTATCGACGTGTGTCTTGATGCGGGTTGTCATTCAGCGGTAGCATATCTCTATCAGATAAAACGCGATTTGGAATGGCTCAAAGCAAGTGCCAGTAGCATTGCTGCCACTATTGGGGTCGACTTATGGAGCCGTTGACTGCGTGGGAACGAGCGGCAATTCGCCGTGCATGGCGCATGAATCTCTTTCTCAGACGATTAGTGGTGCTCGTGATTGCTATCGGCCCGACGGCGGTAGCCTTGAGCTTCTTGTTGGCGAGCGTTATCACTCCGAATGAAGGTCTTGCAATCTTTGCGCTGGCGTTTCTGGGCGGTGGGATGATCGCGGCAGCCTCCCTTGGCACGGCGACCTTCTATGAGGGGGTCATCCAGAAGCTTCTCAGTGTGCTTCAGCAGACAGGCTTTGATATAGACGAGTGCCTGTCGTTAGGGAGGTTGCCTGTTCACCACGGCTCGCGCTGTGCTCCGGGAGGTGAGCAGGATCAGCGTGGGCAGGAGAGGTTGCGTCCGCGCGACACGGGCAGAGAAAACCCGGATGGCTCTGGAAATGTGTACGGCATCTCAGATTTCGCGGCTCGGTTTTTACCCTCGGAAATCCAGTTAATCCAGCAGGCAATTAGGTGCAACGTTCGCCGTGCAAAGGTCGCAACAGTAATTGGGACGCTGTTTGGCACGCTGCTGGCAGTTGCGTGGATCACCGTGGCGATAGCGTATTCTTGGCGCGATCAACTCATTGGCGGCATGGCCGCACTGTTATTCTTGCCAATCTTAGCCTTTGGTCGCACCGTCATAATACGTCTTTTCCAGATCATCCAGAAAATGGCAGCCGTCATGGAGCAGGAAGGAATTAAGAGTATTCCGATTGTGAACACTTGGGCATCAACGCAGCAGGACCGGTAACGCGGTCTTGGCGATGGCAAACCAGGGCGAAATAGCTAAGGCCGAATAAGGCAGTGGCTTGGCGGTATTCTTGTACCAGGTGTTGTGAGATTTCCGGTTAGGGAACGGGTCCGATTCAGAGGAGCGGCAAGGTAGCCGGGGCGGGAAGATTGGGCGTGCAAGGGCGAATCCGAAGCTTCGGAGGCGGCTGAGAGTGATCGGGGGAGAAAGACCAGAGGACCCCTCCGCTCTCCCCGTTGCTGCAAGCGAGGTCGGGCATGAGCGGGAACGCACAAATTGTGCTCAACTTCCGCCGAAGCGGGTCGCCCCCCACCTGCAGCGGGCGGGTATGTGGCTCGGTGACACCTACGGTAGAAACAAAGGATATGGTGGCGCATTCCGTGTGCGGCCCGGCCGTGGACCAGATTCTGGCCGAGGAAGAAGTTGACGGCGGCACGGCGGACCTGGTTCAATGGACGCTGACGGACCACCTGAACACGGTGCGGGACATCGCCAAGTACGACCCGCAGATGTGCACCACGACCGTGGTCAACCACCTGGTCTATGACGCCTTCGGCCGCGTCACGTCGGAGAGCAACCCGGCGGTGGACAGCCTCTTTCTCTTCACCGCCCGACCCTTTGACGCCGATACGCGCCTGCAAAACAATCTCAACCGCTGGTACGACCCGCGCGTCGGCCGCTGGCTGAGCGAGGACCCGATCCGCTTCGCCGCCGGCGATGAGAACCTGTACCGATATGTGCACAACGGGGTGCTCTTACTCACTGACGCGACCGGCCTTGCTTGTAGCGCCGCCGTGTACACCTCACCAGTGCTTGGAACGCCATTCAATCACACATGTATTCAGGTGGAGCGAGATGAGGTTCGTAACATTCTCGACCACTATGAGCGCAGGCTCGAGTGGGTGCAAGCAGTTCCGCCAACCCCGTATTACGACGAGTGTGGGCGTCTTTGGGAAACGCCTGGGCAGATTTCGCTTCTCCCTGTGCTTATCCCGGTTTATCGGCAAATGCTTGTTCACACGGTGTACGCAATTGAACTAACGCGCGGACCGTTTAGCGGTACGCTCGGGCCAAACGGATCCATCCTGGGAAGTGGGCCGATCGCGACAAGTGTCGGCAATCTGCCTGGCGCCAGTTGGGTCCTAGTAATGAGAGAAGGGCGCTGCGCCGGAACACGCCACGAAATCACCCCCGGAAGCGTGGATCCGTGTAGCCTTGCTCAGTCCGTGATTGTCCAGGCGATACTAGTTGGGCAATCAGCAACCGGGAGGCCATACTACATTTTCGGCCCAGGTGGCGAGTGGTTGGGCAGCGAGGCCAACACATGCAACACCGCCACATGGGAGATTCTTACTGGTGCGGGAGTAATGATAGGCAGTGGATGGGGGCCATACGAACCTGGCTGGGGCCACCCTTTTTACGCACGATGATGAAACGTCCGGTCGGTCGCATTGCGCGCCTGGTCGCAGAACTCTTTCACGGCGCACGCTCTCATGGAGGTTGATCCGATGGAACGAATTACGACCTGCAAAAGGTGCCTTGTCCTGCGCCTTGTCTCTTGCGTCTTCTCTGTCGCCACCATCGGTGACTGCGTATCAGGCCCGATACGTGAGCCGGCCTGCGCCGCTGAGTCTCCGTCGTACATCCGGGCAGGCGAACTGCCGCAGGATATCGATCGGGCTCTCTGGTGGCTGCCGGACAGCACGGAAACGATTTTGGTCTCGAGGGGCAACGTACCGCGTGCAGAGCTCCGCCGTGGCTCGCCCGGCGAAGGCATGGGCGGTGCGCCCTTCCTGCCGTCGCCGCAAGGGTACTGTTATCCGAAGCAGGACTATCCGCCTGAAGACCTAGTAGCCATGCACTGCATCGAGCCGCTGGCCTATTATCGGCGCATTTACCCACCTGATGTTCGGCACAGGTTGATAAACGCGTTCTATTCCCCGCGGAGTGCGACCCTATTCATGAAGGCGCTCTGCTGGGACAGGGATGGTACCCGGCAAACGTGCGACATCGTCATGTTTTGCGATAATAGGGCGTCTCGACTCGTGGGAGCTTTGGCGGCTTCGGGAAGCGTAGTGCAGACAACCGGCGGGGTGGAGATAGGTGAAGTGGATCTGAACCAGGAGCCGTCCGCCGTACCCGATATTCGGGGCGGGCAGCGCCAGGAACCACCGAAGGCCGACCTACGATGGGTAGCCGCTTTACGGCCCGATGTGTACGTGTGCAGTACAAGCTTGGACCTCCTCAAGGTCATTATTGCCCGTAGCGCACAACGGGCTGCGACTCGCGCTTTACCGGCTTCACTCCCGGAATGGCAATACGTTAATCCGGCACAGCCCACGTGGGGTGTGCGGCACTATCGCACTGCAACGGCAGACAAGCGTGCCCTATCGATGTTGCAATGGGATCCAGAGGCCGTAGGGTTGGTCTTCTTTGGCGGCAACGATCCCGCGCCGTATTTCGCCTTGAGATACCTGTCTAACTCAGAATCGGGTGGCACCCGTATTCTGCGCATGCAGTGTGAGTGGTGGGGCATTCCCGTCGAGAGCGAATTGCGTCATCAGCTTCCGCCATGGCGTCCGAAGGGGAATAAATGCTTTGAAAGCCGAATGCGAATAAATGTACCCCGGGATCAAGCGCAGGGTAGCCCCTTCACGGACTTGCCCATAGACGTCACGTGGTTTTTCAGTATGAGTTCTATGTACCTCCCCTGGCTGGGCTTTCCGTCACCAGCGGCGGGGGTTCCCGCGGTTATGATGCAGCGGTAATGAACGCACGGAGATCGTTATCGAGCACGTAACAACACGGCACGGCATCGGGCGGCATACGGGGCGCTTGCCCACCGCGCCGCTGACACACCGCTACGTAAACGCGTGGCGCCCCCGAGATGTTCCCGGACGAGATTTACAGCGCGGCTGGGCGCGTGCCGCTCTACAACCCCAGGAGAGAGATCGGCGCTGAAAGGGATCCGGGTGACCGCATTTGGCTCTTAGGCTCCTAACCCCAGGACATGCAGCTCCACCACCTCCGAGAGCGCAACCTATGGAGTCCCGCGGTGGGATTTGCCCTCAGCCGGCTCGCTGACGCTAGCCACGCTCTCCCAAAAGGAGAGGGCGAACCACCGTGTGCCATCCGTCACACGGAATTGCAGCCATCATTTTGATTGACACCCGCACGGCGGATTTGGTAGCCTGGACGTTGGCGGACCACCTGAACACGGTGCGGGACATCGCCAAGTACGACCCGCAGACGGGGACCACGACCGTGGTCAACCACCTGGTCTATGACGCCTTCGGCAAGGTGACGTCGGAGAGCAACCCGGCGGTGGACAGCCTCTTTCTCTTCACCGCCCGACCCTTTGACGCCGACACGGGCCTGCAAAACAATCTCAACCGCTGGTACGACCCGGCCGTCGGAAGGTGGCTGAGCGAGGACCCGATAGGCTTCAATGCGGGTGATGAGAATCTGTACCGGTACGCGGGCAATGGACCGGTTGATTTCGTTGATCCGCTCGGATTGTGGATAGGACCATGCACAGCGTGTTTGCGTCCAACACCGATTCCTATGCCCATTCGTCCCATCCCTGTGCCGGTTCGTCCGGTCCCACCAATCCGTCCGCTCCCACCAACCAACCCGATTTTGGGGCCGAAGCCGCCACTACCGCCGCCTTTTCCTTTTCCTTCTCCGCGTCCTGACTACCCGCCGCTTCCAGATGCCCCACCGCAACCAGGACCATTCCAGCCCGGAACGCCCAAACCACCGGGAGAAGAGATGTGCCCGCCGGGAGACTGCTCGGAAGCTGAGTACCACCGGCTGCGCCAGGAAGTTGTTGACAAGTGCAAGTCTCCGCCGCCGCCGGTATGTACTGGCAACACTCTGTTCGTGAGTTGCGCCGAGCTGGACAGAAGGAGGGAAGCGTGGAACGACTGTTTCAATGCTCGGTACAATTTGGATACGAAGTGCTTCCGTGGCGGGGATGAGGGGCATCAATACCAGCGTAAATGGGCAGCTTACCACCGCGACATGTGCGAGTATAAGTACCATTGGTGGAACTGCGGAGGTAGCTCGTATCCCAACTGGCCTGGTGGAGGAATGGAAATCGCGTGAAGACAACCTATGGAATCGCAGCCTGCCCCTACGCCGAGACCGCCCTGCCGATTATTCGTGATCCTGGCTCGTGATGCGCCGACGGCGTTGATTCTGCGGCGTGGTCCAAGCAAGTGGTATCACCTGATACGATGGCGCATGGACGATGATACCTTTGAGCCAGGGGCTTGGTTTCACGGCAGAATCTACGAAGAACGGTGCGATCTTTCACCGGACGGCGAACTCGCGCTCTGCTTTTGCCACGGTGGGGCGTACCGGCCCGGTTATACCGATTCATGGACTGCGGTTAGCCGGGCACCCTGGCTTCATGCTCTCACGCTTTGGCCCTGGGGGACAACCTATGGCGGCGGTGGGCGGTTCGTAGACAATCGGAGGCTGATCCTTCGCGCCAACATGCCTGTGGAGACACACCCGGATCATCCTGTACAGGGAATCGAGGTTATCTACGGCAGGGCAGAATACCACCGTTCAAGTGCGGAAGTGGACGGTGCCGATTGGTCGGGTCGAGACCATGCTGGTTGCTTGATATTCGCCCAGCACGGAAAGTTATATCGGCGCGACCAAGGGAGCGACCGCGAAATCATAGACCTGAATGAATTGCATCCTGACCCGCGCCCAGCGCCGGATTGGGCCAAAAAGCCGCTCGCCGCGAATGCGCCGCGCGGCTGAACCTGCTGATGGTGAATGATAGCGGCCGGTGTTGGCTTGCCCACGACACCATCCAAAGTTCACTGATTCACGGCCGGGTCAAACATCGCCGCCGGGCGGCTTTTGGTCGTGCCTTTGGGCCGGTCTCGGGATTGGGTTAAGTGCGGCCTCCGGAGGTTTGCATCTCGCCCGGTGACCGCGCCTGACCGCCCCACACCTTGTGCAAAGCAAACGTTCCGGGGGACTTCGTATGACCGTCGCTGTAACGCTAATTGTGCTCGTTGGTGCGGCTTGTGCGGTTGTTTCCATAGCATGTATGTTCCGCCGCCGATGGTGGCCGGCATTCCTGCTTGCGCTTCCGGCTTTGTATGTCATACTGGGTGGGACGATTGCAGTCATCAAGGGAGAACTCATTAGAGATGCACGACACAAGGCGATGGAAAGAGGCGATATTCCCAGGGAAGAAGCTGTTCGCAAATAGGGCGGCTGATTGGTTCACGTAGGCCGCACTACCCGCCGCCGGGCTCGACAAAGAGCAAGTGCGGTTCCGGGGGCTGATCGCTCGTGTGGGCACTCTACCTCGACCTTCGGGCCTCTGGTATGCACGCTCGCGTAGGACGTTGCCGCACCGGCAGCCCTAGGGCCCGGCCGCGGCTGTGCCCCTCACCCGGCTCGCTTGCGCTCGCCACCCTCTCCCCGCGGGAGAGGGCGAACCACAGCGTTCCGTCTGTCACACGAAATTGCCGCCATCATTTTGATTGACGGCGGCACGGCGGATTTGGTAGCCTGGACGTTGACGGACCACCTGAACACGGTGCGGGACATCGCCAAGTACGACCCCGGCACGGATACTATCACTGTGGTCAACCACCTGGTCTACGACGCATTCGGCAACGTGACCAGCGAGACGGATCCCACGGTAGACAGCCTGTTTTTGTACACTGCCCGGCCGTTTGACGAGGACACCGGGCTACAGAACAACTTGAACCGCTGGTACGACGCAGCGGTAGGCCGCTGGCTGAGCGAGGACCCGATTGGCTATAGAGGCGGGATGAACCTGTACGAGTACGTGGACGACAATCCTCTCACGCGTAGTGATCCAACCGGGCTTGTGCCAATTTCCTGCGAGTGCAAGTATGTACGCTATGGCGGCTTCCAGGGTTGGACGACATATCAGTCGGTGACGGTCGATTGCACAGGGCTGGCATCGAACTGCTGTAGCGCTGCCTGCACGTCTGACGATCCCTTGGTCACTGCATCTTGGACCGGACAATGGAACGTGGTCGGCGCGGGACCGGATAATCCTGCGCCTTCCTTGTGCGAGCGCGTTCCTTGGCAATCGTTGACGGGACTGGACTGCATCGCCTGCTGCATCGAACAAAACAGTCTCCCTGCCAAGGTGCAAATTGCCATCGCTGGAACTGGCGTTGCGCTCAGGCCACCGGTCCCCAAAGGGATAGTCTTGCCTGGACAATCGACAACTACCAACTACTGGGTCCGGCAGTGCATCCGGGGTGGCGCGTCGAAGAATGTCACCTTGGGCGTGAGAATTGCAGGCAGAGTCGGTGTCGCCGTGTTGTTAATCGAAGGTGGGTACGATTGTTGTCTCATAGGTGCTTGCATAGAGCGATGTCTAACCAAAAGCTAGACCATACACCGGATCAGTGGTCTCTCCTGCACATTCTCCTGCGTGTTCAGCCTGGTCGAGTGCCGGGGTGGTTTCTCTCGCGGTCCATGTGCGGTGGCTTCGACGTATTGACCACATGCGGTGCGGCTGGCATCTTCCTGATCGTATCCCTTATTCAAGCACAAGCCGGCGCCTCCCTGGCAGCGCTGAGTGTTATTCCTTCGTTTGCGTTGTTCCTGTTGGTGTATATTCCCTTCGCATCGAAGGAGTATCGCGCCCGAAGGAAGATGCGCCAGCAACAAGAGACAGGCGACCGTGAGCCACCGGAGCGATGAACTGGGCGGTGAGCACTGCTGGCTTGTCCAGCAGTGCTCACCTGTGGCCGCCACCTTCTCGAATCACAGATTCACAGCCGCGTCGGACCTTGCCGCCGAGGGACAAGCAGAGACGAAGGGGCAGCTGCCTATACCATTTGGAATAGGTGGATTGGTTCGCGCGGATGTGTCCTTGCAAAACGCGCCAGGGATGACTGGTGAACGTGCACAGCATGGGTCGCGTTTAGTTCGCGGCCCGGCGGTGGATGTGTCCCTCACCCCTCTCGCTGGCGCTCGCCGCCCTTTCCCGGGGGGGAGGGGCGAATCACAGTGTCCCATCCGTCATACGCAATCAGAACTATCATTTTGGTTGACATCGCCACGGCCGATTTCGCGCGCCATTTCGAATCTGCCTCGCTCTGCGGACACAACCTGGCCTGGTGGGCCGCAACGCAATTCTTGGGGGCGCGGTGTCTCTCCGTGGTGCCTATCGAATTCCGAAGACCGTTCGATCCGCTGTACCGTGATCTTTGCGGCCCGCAACCGTGCGAACCGATGCGAATCGGTGCGAAGAGGGCCGGACTCGCGCCGTATCTTTAGTGCCGATAGCCGCTTGCGGCGACAATCCGTCGTTGGGGGCTTTCCGGGCGTCCCGCCGGGCGAGGAGACGCCGGATCTTTCGACCTCAACGCGGTTGTGTGACCGGCTGCCGCTGGGGTTGCCCTGCTGCGTGTTTCGGCCAGGATTGGGATGCCGGGAGGATTCCAGGCGGGGTGCGGTGTTGTTTATCATGTGGGGCGCGCGTAGATTCACAATTAGAGGGCTTTCTATTCGGTCGTGAGCCTGGTCGGGTTCGCTCCTATTAGCGCCCTGCCGCCCATTATGCGACATTCGCCCGACCACTAGCGGCGCCCCAAAGACTGCTCTTTTTTTAAACGGGCCGGCGGCACGGGCTGAGGATAACGCGGCACACCAAGCATGACAGCTCCTTCAGATTGGAACGAGCGGTGGTCGCGGGGTGAGACAGTTGGTTCCAAGCGGCGGGCGGATCATTAGCAGAGTCACATGATGCAACAACTCGCAAGACTTGCGGTCGCCCTTGCCCTCACTGGTCCCCTGTTCATGGCTCCGGCCGCAGGACAGGAGCATCCGCCACTTGAGCGTCACACGATTTCTCTGGATGGCACGGAGCGGACGTATTCCGTCCATTTTCCGCGTAGCCTCGTGGCGAAGGGTAGGAAACCCGTCGTCTTCGTGTTGCACGGTGGCGGCGGCGCCGATGCGGAAGAGATGGCAAAACGAACCGGTATGAACGCGATCGCCGATAGGGAGGGCTTCATTGTAGTTTATCCGTATGGCGCTGATGGGCAATGGAACGACGGCCGCGGAAAGTCATTCCGCCGTGGGGGAGACAATACCGAAGTGGACGATGTCGGATTCATCTCCGCCATTCTTGATGAGCTGATTCGATCTGGAAACGCCGACCCTCGCCGCATTTACGTCGTGGGTCTGTCGAATGGCGGCATGATGGCCTATCGGTTGGGGATCGCGTTGGGGAATCGGCTGAGTGCCGTTGCCGCTATTATTGCCAACCTTCCCGCAAACCTGGCAGACCAAAGACCGGTCCGCCCGATTCCAGTGCTGATCATGAACGGGACGGCGGATCCGATGATGCCGTGGGACGGCGGACCTGTCCGGGTGCTGGGCAGGGAGTTTGGGCAGGTCCTGTCCACTGCCGATACGGTCCGGTATTGGGTGCGAGCCGCAGGTCTGCCGCAAACGCCGGAGAAAAAGAGCCTAGAAGATAGGGTCGCGGGCGATCGATCAAGAGTAGAAGTGGAGATCTATCGGAAACCGCAAGAGCCACTGGAGGTGGTGCTCTATCGGATTGTCGGCGGCGGTCACAATCTTCCGGGCGGTCAGACACCCGATCGCCCGGCGCTATTGGGGCCCAAGAATCGTGATATTAACGCCATGGAGGAGGTGTGGGCCTTCTTCAATCGGCACACACTTGCTACTGCTGAGGGTCCGAACAGGGCTGACGCCGGCCGAAAGTTCTCGCAGGGGCGCATCGAGCGCGTCGGCGATCCGAACGCGAATTATTTGAACGTCGAGTTCACGGCAGATGGGCGCTACATGGTTTGGTTCGAAGGCACGGACGAGCGGCCGATAAACGGGATCGTCTGGCACTGCGGCGTCGATCCGGACACCGGGGACCTGATTCCGCCGGATGGCCGCGGTTTTCGGGCCTTTGAGTCAACCTCGTGGGCGCGTGCAAATCCCGGATATGACGCCGAGGGTGCATACTACGTGGGCTCGGACCGCCAGGGCAATCTCTATATGGTTCGCCCGCTGGGGCCCCGTGAGGGCAAGGTGGTTCCATTGCCGGTACCTCCCGATGTTCGGCGGCGGGCGATCTATCCCACGGACCTCGCAGACCGGTCGGGCGGTTTCGTATTCTTCATCCAGAATGAAAAGACACCAGGAGCCGGCACCCGGATGAACGGCAACTCCTGGGTCGAACTCCAGTACCTGGATCTTGCCGATCCGAAGTCGATCCACACCATCGAACGACAGGAAACGCCGTGGTTGGGCTTTGCGCCCATGGATACGGGTTTCGCTCGCTGGATGCGTCATCGTCCGCTTTTGACATACGGTTTCACGAAAGGCGGTAAGGTGGAAACGCGCGGCTTCGATGCTGCTAGGCCGGATCGCGGCGTTCATGAACTGATCGTGGACGGCTGTAGCAAGATCGACCCTTACGGGGCGGTTTTCGGCAGCTTCGAATACATCTTTGCCGGCGCCGACGCGACGGCAGTAAGCCATCTTTATCGCCGCCCCGTTTCAGGTCCCGACGACCGGCCGTTTCAGCCGTGGAAACAACTGTCGCCCGACGGCAGTCAACTCAACAAGCCCACCCTCGCTCAATCTCATGAGCCGTTTCTTTTTTCGGGAAGGCTCTACACAGTGTACCAGGTAAATGAGCAGGGTCGGGATTTCTTTGATACAACATTCCGGCAACCTGGTGAAATCTGGTTGGCGGATCTGGAAGCCGACCCGGTTCGGCAGTGGCGGATCGCGCCTGCTCTTACGGCGCGCGTGTCCGAGCCGGAAGTGTTGATCTCAGGAAATCGCGTCTGGGTATTCTACAGCCAGGCCTTTCCTGAAGATGGCCCGGCGGTGGATCAGACTCGGGGGAAACCAATCGGACAGTGGGCGGGCGCTCGCTCGCTGCCGCGGTTGGCTCTCTATCGCATTGAGTTATTCACGGAGGACGGTAACTGATAGTACAGCGCTAACTCGTATCTCCGTTGCATCGTCTGAGGTTAGTGACTGTGATCCCTAATTGCCGTAGTCTCCGGCAGGTGGTCTAGGTGTGGCTCCTGCGCGCCGGCCGTTGCGACGCTAGAGGTATCAGATCTTTCGTCGCAAATTCCGAAGACGGCATAGCTAATTCCATCCGTCTCCCGCTCCCCCTTGGTTAAGGGATCGGGGGAGGCGAGAACGAACCCTCATCACAGCCCTCTCCCAGATGGAGAAGGAGCAGTCGCGCTGATTCGGGGGAGCATCTTTCATAAGTATATATTCCGTGGGATGGTTCCCTGTACTGTCTGTAGAATCGCACCGCGGACGAGGGGTTGCGCGTCTAAAATCCGCAAGAGCTCCTGCCTAACGTGGGAGCCTGCAACAAGGGCCTCTTTTGCTTGCGAGACGGCGGAGTCGCGTTCCAGCAACCGGCGGCGGCACGACGTTAGACTCATCGCCGGATTCATAACAGAAGGGCTACGTGCGGACGCACTGTATGGTCCATATATAAGATGATAGTCGCGTCTTGTGCGAATAGTCCTGAGAATTGGCGCGGTGTTCCGAACCGTTGCGTTGTAACGCGTATCCCTATACACTCTTACACTCTTGTGCGCTGTGAACGATCGGAGTGCGCCTGAGTCGACTGCGGCGATCACATGCGTGCGGGGAAAACAGGGTGTTCGCCGGGGCGTTTTCGCGGAATGCCCGGCATGATGGGCCGAGTCAGGCGGCAGTGTCCGGCGAAGGAAGGCCGGCGGGACTTGGACGTCGCTGTGCCGGGAGCGTGTCCAGTAACATGCTGAGGTGCATTAAGTCTTGGCAAAAAAAGGAATAGTGGAGCTGCCGCCGTAGCGACTCATCGATCTCTCGCCCGCCGACCACCAACAGGGCGCCTTCTTCCTTGGCCGCTTCAAACAGTTTCCGGAAGGCAGCGATCAAATCATCGACGGAGGCCGAGTAGGAGATACTGACCCAGAAGATATCCGGCTTGAGGTCATGGATGGCGCGGACCAGCGTTTCGCTCGGGAGATCGGCCCCAAGGTGCATCGCCTGCCAACCTTTTTCCCGGAAGACGAGGCGTACCAGTTGCGATGCGAGACGATAATGGTCATGACTGAGTGATCCGCCGACCGCCAAGGGCTGATCGGGCCGTGACTCGGGGAGCAGCCGGTCCAATTCCGCCAGGATCTCGCTCATCAGGTTGCAGGCGGCCCGTTCTTGATAGACCTCGAGCTTTCCACATTCCCAATCTTGGCCGATGCGTTCAAAGGCCGGCGCGACGACTTTGTCGCCGATTTCGGCCGGAGAGAACCGCAGCCGCCACAGTTCCAGGAGGAGCACGCGACACCGATCCGCGTCGGCTGCAAGCAAGGCGGCCGTCAGTTCCTCGGCGGCCTGTTGCAGCGTTTTCGTTGCCTTTGTCGAGAGCGCAGGCAGGCCCAGCAGTTCCGGATGCAAAAGCGGCGTATTCTGGTCGCGGAGCACACGAAGAGCCTCGCCGAGAGCGATTCTGCGGTGCCCGCCCGGCGTTCGAACGAACGGTAGCAGCCCGCGATCGCACCACCGCTTCACGGTTGATTCGCTGATTCCGGAAGCGAGAGCCAACTGCTTAGGGGACAAATAGGCGGTCATCGCAATGAACGGGTTGAACGATTTCGGGGATCCGGGGCCGTCTACCTTTTCCTCTTATTGTAGCCTTGCGCAAGGCGTTACGCCATTGCGAATCGGCGATTGTGACGGGGAAATTGCACGTGAATCGAAGGAAAATTCGAGAAAAGCGAAATCAGCCCTTGCCCGGCGGCTCCGGTGTGCCTAGAATGCTGCGAACGATTTGAACGAGATAAAAACGTTCAGGTCGGCGGCGGCACACGGGTGTCGTCGCGAAGAGTGTGTCCTTTCGCTCATTGCGAGGAGGTGTCGAGATGCGTCGGTTCGGTTACGTCTCTCTGTGCTCGTTGGTCCTTACTGCCTCTCTGATCGGACTTGCTCGATCGAGCGCGGCGGAGGAAGCTGCCCAAAAAGACATCGTCGATGTCGCCGTCGAGGCCGGGTCGTTCAAGACGCTGGCCGCCGCCCTGGAGGCCGCCGGGTTGGTGGAGACGCTCAAGGGTAAGGGGCCGTTTACGGTCTTTGCCCCGACGGACGAGGCCTTTGCCAAGTTGCCCAATGGCACCGTCGAGGCCTTGCTGAAGGACAAGGCCAAGCTGACGGCGATCCTGACGTACCACGTGGTCGCGGGCGAGTACCCTGCCGCGAAGGTCGTCGAGTCCAAGCACCTCAAGACGGTGCAGGGCGCCCCGATCCACATCAAGGTCACCGATAAGGGCGTCATGATCAACGACGCTAAGGTTGTGACCACGGACGTCCGGGCATCGAACGGTGTCATTCACGTCATCGACAGCGTGATCCTGCCGCCGGAAAAGTCGGAAAACAAGGCCGACCAAGGTAAAGCCAAATCGGCCTCGACCGCTGCATGCCCGGCGTCCGCTTCCTGACCCAATATCCGCCGGTACTGACGCGATGCAAACGCGTCGGTCCGGTCAATCTTCCTCGCTCCGGAGAGCTTGAGTTGGGTTGCCCGTCGCAGAGTATCGCTCAAGCCTCCGGAGCTCTTCGTTATATCGGTTCCGAACGTTTGCGGAAAGGACTTTTAACATGCGATTGTTGTACGGTGTAATGCTGTTGGCGATTAGTTCCGTCATGATTTTAGTTGTGAATCGGCTAATGGCGACCGCGGCTGAATTTCCGCAACATCCAAACCGAGACAAATATCGAAACGCGGCCGACTTGCTCGAGTCTTCGCTCGGCTCCGACCTCGGCGAGGATCGCGCGGCTTTAACGTCGTGTTTAGTCCGGGCCGTCGATGAGGCCGCTTCCATACTGCCGCCCGATTCTTACGTGGCCGACCGGCTTCGCGATATCCGGCAGAGTCTTGCCGGAAATAAGGGAGCATCGTCGAACATGGAGAGTGTAACCGAGTCGGTTCGGGCGATCGTTCGCGACCTGCGTTTCGTGCCTCGGGCGGAGGCCGACCTTCCGGAAGGGTTTCCGGCGCCCACCCCGGTTGGTGAAGTGGAGATTAAACATTATCCCGTCTATCGGGCGGCCGTTACCGAGAACGGCTCGGCAGCTTTTTGGCGGCTCTTCGCACACATTAAGAAAAACGGCGTCGAGATGACGGCCCCGGTTGAAATGCGGTATGCTCCGGATAGTCCTCGTCCGGTCTTGATGGCCTTTTTATATGAAGGTCCCGACCAAGGTCAGACGGGCAGCGACGGCTCCGTCGACGTCCGCGATGAGCCGGCAGCCGTGGTCGTAAGCACGGGCGTGCGTGGGTCGATGGCAGGCGATGATTTGGAAAACGCCAAAAAACGGGTCGGCCAATGGCTCCAAAAGCATGCGGATCGCTATGAGCCGATAGGACCTCCGCGAGTGCTGGGGTATAATAGCCCGTTCGTACCGCGGGACGCAGCCTATTGGGAATATCAGATTCCCGTTCGAGAGAAAAAGGATTGCGGCTGAAAACAGCGAGCGGCTCTCGGGTTTTACTCTCCCGTCCGTCCAAGAGGCTCGTCTGCCGAGTCCGAATTGCCCGCGATGATGGAACACCGTATCATGGGACCGGGACGCTGCTCGGCGCGGCGGTCCGGACCATCGCGGGAATCGGCGTAGACGGGAAACGTAAATGGCCATCCTTGGAGACATGAGCGCAGCTCGACATCGCTTCAGATTCTTTTTAGTCGTCTATTCCATTTTCGCTTGTTTTGTCGTGCTGCTGCAAATTGCCGCATGGCCTGCTGGGCCCGTTGCGGCGGTCGAGCGGCCCGACTGGCAACAGGCTCAGGAGCTGCATCCGGGGATTCGGCTGGCTCAGACCCACGTGGAGGAGCCTCGCTCCATGTGGGTCCACGCGGTGAGGATCGATCTGCAAACGCCGGGGCTGCGATTCTACACGACGCCGCGTGCGGATGAATGGAAAGCGGACGAGAGGGAGACCGTTCGTCAGACGACGCGGGATTTCCTGCGGGATGCCCGTAAGGCGGGCAAAGCGTTAGTTCTGGCCGTGAATGCCGACGCGTTCTCGCCGTGGCCGGCGCCGTGGAATAAGCCGACGCCCACGAACCTCCTGGGGCTTGCGATCAGCGAGGGAGTGGTTGTTTCGCCGGCAAGCGGCACACCTTCGTTGATGATTACGAAGTCGGGCACCGCCCGTATCGCGGTGACTACGGCTCACACGAACATCGACGACGTGCAGGTTGCGGTGAGCGGCTTTGCTTTTTGCCTGCGTGAGGGCCTTCCGCAGCCGTCGGGGCAAGACCTCCATCCGCGGACCGGCATCGGGTTGTCGGAGGACGGCAGGTACTTGTTCGTGATCGTCATCGACGGCCGCCGTGCATCGCGGCAAGGCGCGACCACGCACGAATTGGGGCAATGGATGCAGCGTTGCGGGGCCTATGACGCCGTCAACATGGACGGCGGCGGCTCGACGACGCTGGTCTGGTGGAACCCCAGGCTTGCCGGGGACGATAAGACCGAACTGATCAACGAGCCGGTCGGCAACGGCGCGAAATATGAGTCGCCCTTGGCCGATCGGTTTTACGTCCCTTCCGAGCGTGCCGTCGGCAACAGCCTGGGCGTGTACTACTTGCACTGAACAATTGCACGGAACACGGCAAAACCGCCGAATCCCCACGACTGCGGTGGTCGATACCTCATCGCAGATTCCGAAAAAAGGTCCGCTCCGGCTGCGGCGGATTCGGCACACGATCCGTCGGCTTTGCGAAGATTGACCGCCGGTTCTTGCTACGCCACAATGAACCTTGGGATCGCGGCGATCTTTCCTCGTAACCTATGCGCACAAAGGCTGCGATCCCGCGCAAGGTCCTGCGAGTCGGGGATTCGCTTCTTTTCTTTCCAGCCTTACGGCGGAGGAGGTGTGCGATGCGGCGGACGACGGGTCGGTCGATCCTCGGCATTCTGGCGTTTTCTGCCGCGATCTTCGCGGCACCGGTCCACGCGGCCGGTGATTCGGCGGACGAGTTCCGCACTTGGACGGACGCCTCGGGGCGTTTTGCGGTTGAGGCCAAGTTCTCTGCTCTAGAGGGCGAGAGCGTCATTTTGGAGAAGCGGGACGGGAGCAAGTTGCGGATCGCGCTTGAAAAGTTGAGCGCGGGGGACCGGGAGGTGGTGGAGGAATTGCAAGCGGCGAACCCCTTCGAACCGGCCGAGCCGAGTCCCTTCGAGGCCGTGCCGGATGCGGGGGCGGCCTCGGCAGGGGGCGCCGCCGAGAGGATGAACTTCACCGTGGATTGGTCGCAAGTGCCGATGCTCGCCGTTCCGGGCGATGAGGTCTGGAATTTCCAGCCCGACGGTGCGGCCGTGCCGGCCGTGGCCGAGCGGACCGTACCGCTCCCGCCCAAGCGCGACTTCTTTGAGAAGATCAACGGGGCGGCGATCAACCCGGCCGCCATGCAGGGAGTCGTAAGCTACGTCTTGGATCGCCCGGGAAAGGAAACAAGTTCGCGATTGGTCCTGTGGGATGTTCGGGCCGGACGCGTCACGGGAACGTTTTTGCGGCCCGGCAAGTGGGCGGTCTTGGCTTTGGACGACCGAGCCGGCACCGTCCTGGTGCGCAGCGATGAGTTCGGCTTCGGCAAGCAGAATCTCCTGGAGTTGTGGACGTTGCGGGGACAGGAGTGTGTTCCCGTCGCTTCGTGGCGACCGCATCCCGACGCCTGGGCGGGGAACGGCGACGTGAAATGGGGCGCGTTTTTGGACGCCGGGACCTTCGCCACGTGCAGCGGCGGCGGGAATCTGGTGTTGTGGGATAGCGCGACCTGCCGGCCGATCGTCCAGCTCGCGATAGAAGCGGGTTGCACGCCCGCCCTCAGCGACGACCGCGCCCGGCTGGCCTTTGCAATGGGCGACCGGTTGTGCGTGCTGGACACGGCCAAGCGAGAAATCACGGCCGTCCGGTCCTTGCCGCGCAAGCCGGACGCCCCGCAGTTGGCGTTTCTCTCCTCGGGCAAGAAGCTGGCGTGCGCGGACCGCAGCGGCGTCATGGTCTGGAACATGGAGGAAGGCCGCGTCGAGGCGGACTTCTCGCCGTCGGGGGTTGCTTCGGCCGGGCCGATCGCCATGCCCGACGAGGACTTCGTCCTGCTCAACCGGCAGACCTTGGTATCGATCAGTACGCAGGTCAACGTTTGGCAATACACGGGCGCGGAGGCGGTCTGCACGCTGGGCGGCGTGACGTTTTTGATCACGGGCGGGATGAACGGCCCGGGAGCGGTGGCGGCCGCGAAACTGCCTCATGCTGCGGCCCGACAAGCCCTGGAAAAGGCGCTCACGCAGCCCGACTTGTTCGTGTTCCGCAAGGGCGTTTCGGTGCAACTGGACGTTTCGGCGATTCCCCCCGCCGAGCAAAGCCGGGTTCGCGACGCGCTGACGAAGAAGTTGGCGGCGATGGAGATTCGCGTGGACGGGAAGGCCCCGGTTACGCTGGCGGCGGGCGTCGACCCGCCTCATCGCAAGGAAGTCTCCTTCCACATGCGTGGGGACTATAAAGTCACCGAGCACGCCGTTTGGGTTCGCCTGCGGTACCAGGGCCAAGACCTGTGGCAAGCACGAGGCACGAATATCCCCATGCTCGTGATGCTGAAGAAGGGCGAGAACTTGGAGGGCGTTCTACGAGAAAAGAGCAAAGGCCCCGACTATTCCTTCTTCGAGAACGTGGTGCTGCCGCAATATCTGCAAAAGCCGCAGGGGAAGACCGCCGGGCAGGCGTCGGCGAGCCGCACGTTGGGTACGTCGCCGATCACCCCCGCCGGCATTTGATGTTCGCGGTATAAAACACCGTTTGAGCGCGCGGGCTGCGGAAACGATCGTCTTCCAAATCCGAATGCGTGATTGTACGAGGCAAAGCCCCTACTGACCTTGGTGCGCGCTCATGGCGAGGAAACCTCGACGGATTCTAAAGCTCGCCTGCCTCGTGGTAAGCCTCAGCCTTAAGCAAATGCAAGGCCAGTACAAATGCGGCACTTTTTTTGAAATCCGCACCTAACATTAAAATGATCCCGGCCGCAGCCATTACCCCTGCGATTATCCAGCCCACGGGCCCGGCCAGTACGGCAATCGTCGTCGAAGCGGTCGTGTAAACGACAAACGGCAACGTGATGCCGAAAATACCAGCGACCGTACACATCACTACGGACATCGTAGTGTAGAATGTGAACCCGGTAAAAGCGACAGTCGCGCTCAGCGCCGTTAATGCGCCGGCCCCTCCAAGGCAGGCGATTGCGCCCTTTTGCGAGATCGTAGTCCCAGTGTTTTGCTCGATGGCATTGAGCACTTGCAATCGCCCCTTTTCATCCAGCTTGTCCCAGACCTGAACAAAGGATACCTCCAATATTTTCCGCTCCAAATCGAAAGTCGGCAGGGCTTGAATGTCCTCATCGGTTACGCCGTATTTTTTTGCAACCCATTTTACAATATCGTGGTAGTACACGCCGTATTTCACAGGATATGTGAACACGGAGCTGGAGACCCACAGAAATTGATTCCGGATCGACTTCGGCGAAATCAGTTGTCCGTCAATGGCCACCGCTTTGATGGCTTTCAAAGCAATGTCCGCAGGGACGTCGTTATACGTTTTCGGTCTTTGATCCGACGGGTAGTCTTGATAGGGCTTGAGCCCGAACATTCCGAAATGGCCCTTTGCAATGTCGGGGAACATCCGAAGGCTCTGCGCGAGAGACACGCGTTCGAGGGGGCCCATACTTTCCAGCATCCGATCAAACTCTTCCGGACTGTTATTCCATGTATGTCGACCGGCGAATGCGAGCCATGCTGGCCGCTGCTTTTTGTTTTCTTTGGAAACAATTTGCTCGTCCGACGCTTCCACGTTACTCCCACCAAAAAAGATGAGATTTGCGAAAAGCGTGGCTCCGGTCGCCAAAGCCTGCCTCCTTTTAATTGAAATATCGGAAGATAAATTCGGTTCGTAAGATTCGCGCACCTTTCGCATTGGCTGCCCTTTCATCACCTAAACAAGTAAGCACCCTTCACACCGCTCTTGCCGTTCTCATCGCTACCCGAACCCTTCAGCGAGAGGCAACAGTCTTGATCTTGAGCGTCGATGTCGCGATTGTCAATATCTTTGGCCTGAGTGTTTCAGATTTGCGGATGGGCGGGCCGTGGTCGCCGGCGTCGGAGCCGTTTACGCCCGCCGGTCTGTGGGTGGAGGGGCCGTCGATCCTCCGGGTAGGAGAGTTCCGGCACGTGTATTTCGATGCCTACACCCAACGTCGTTACGGCCTGATGCGGACGCAGGACTTTCGGACGTTCGAGGACTTGTCGGACCGGGCACATTTCCCGCCGGGCACGCGACACGGCACGGCCTTGGCGGTGCCGCGAACGGTGTTCGAGAAGATTTGCGAGAAGCTTGGGCGGAACTGAAAGGCCCGAGCCGCAGGAAGGGTCGCAGCTCGGGCCGTGTCGTCGCGATCAGGGAGGTTGGGGAGCGGGATTACTCGAAAACCGCCCCGTCATCCGAATTCAACGGCGGAGGCCTTTTGGACGCCTGCGGGGATGAGTCGGCCGGCGCCTCATCGGCCTTGGGCTGGGTTTCGTCCGATCGGCCGGCGCCGTCCTCCTTGCCGTCCTGACGCTCCTGGATTCCCAGGGAGAAGATGACGGCGACGACGAGCGAGGCGATGGCCGGCCAGAGCCAGATGTTTTGCCAATCGTTGCGCTGGACGGCCGCGTAGTCCTCCGCCGTGACGTAGAATTCGCCGTTGACGGCGGCGCGGATGGCGGCTCGGGTCCGCGGCGGGCTGAGGGCGGAAATCTCGCGGAGCAGCGCTTCGGCCCGGCGGCGCGCCGTTCGGTCCGCATCCGTTTCTTCGGCCGTTCCCACGCGGAACTCATTTTCCTCCAGGGCCCCGTCTTGATTCGCGTCATACTTGGCGAGCAGATCGCTCCAGGCGGGGGCCTTGTAGTCGGCGGGGATCACCTCGGCGCGCGCCAATTTGGCCGTGATGCCGTTGAGCTTGGGCGGGTACAGGTCGTTCGTCGTGCCCGCCAAATTGGCTCCCAGCAGCCACGCCACGCCCAGCATCAGGAAGGAGATGAAGCTCTGAGCGCTGGCCCGCATGTCGCGTGGGGCCTTCGTATCCACGAAGATGTACGCTCCCACATACACGAAGACGTAACAGAAGCCGTGGATCACGATCGCCAGGATGGTCAGCGGGAAATTGAGCGTGGCGAAGAGGAAGTAGCGGACGGCCCAAACGATCATGCCGAAGGCGAGGACCTTTTTCAGGCCGAAACGGGCGATGAAGATGGGCATGGCCGCCATGACCAGGATTTCGCCCACTTGGCCCAGCGTCATCAGCGTGGTGGGGGCCGGCGCGTTGATCTGCGAAAGGTACAGGTTGCAGCTTACGAAGTAGTACACCGCGGGAATGCCGATCAGGAAGGCGCAGACGGTGAACAGCAGGAACTCGGGATCGCGGAGCAGTTGCAAGGCGGAAAGCCCCAGGAAGTCGCCTTTGCCGGCGTCGTCCTTCTTCTGCGG
This sequence comes from Thermogutta hypogea, assembly GCF_055386265.1. Taxonomy (NCBI): domain Bacteria; kingdom Pseudomonadati; phylum Planctomycetota; class Planctomycetia; order Pirellulales; family Thermoguttaceae; genus Thermogutta; species Thermogutta hypogea. The sequence continues at coordinate 3,696,014 of NZ_AP042425.1, read as the reverse complement.
CGGCGTGTGCGGCAGCGTCAGCACGTAGCCCGCCAGCAGCAGTTCGATGATGCCGGCCAGGTACAGGAAGGCGGGCGACCGCTCTCCCAGCACGATCCCCACGATGAACCCGGAAACGATCCAGCCGATCGTGCCGAACAGGGCGATGCGGGGAAACAGGGCCGGGTCTTCAATGTTGCGGAAGGTCAGCGAGTTGGCCAGGGCCAGGGTGGGCATGAAGGCCAGCGTACTGACGAGGAGGAAGGCGAAGAGGGGAACGAAACTCCCCGAAAACCCCGCCAGGATCATGCACACGCCCCCGATGACGTGGAGAGCGGCCAGGACGTGCTGCGTGGCGAAGAGGCGATCGGCGATGTAACCCACGAACAGAGGCGACACGATCGCGGCGATGGCCGTGGTGGAAAAGATCCATCCCATCTCGCCGCCCTTCAGCCCGAGCGCCATCGGCCCGTACGTCCCGATGGGAACCATCCAGCTCGCCCAGACGAAGAACTGGAAGAACATCAAGACCGACAATCGCGCTCGCAGCCATGTGCTCTCGGACCACATCGTGACCTCTCCCTTCTCTTTTGCAAAGACGCGAAACTGGGTTCCCCCGACACCCGGCGCACGATCCCGGTCGGTTGCGCGGCGCCTCGACTGGGGCGTATTCTAGCACGGTCCCGCGGCGGCGGAAAGCATCGAACAAGGTGGGGAGCGGAAAGTGCGGCGCCAGGACGCGACGATCGGCCTAGGTCTTCTTCGAGGCTTCCAGCCGGGCGATTCCGGCCGCTCCGATGAAGCCGGCGTCGCCGCCCAACGTCGCAAAGTCGATCACCGTGTTGTCTCCCACGGCGGGATAGGCGCGGAGGAAGACCTCGTGCTTGACCCGTTCCAGGAAGGTCCGGCCGATGCGGCTTTCATGGCCGCCGAAGGTCATGGCCCCGCCGATCAAGATCGCGTCGGGGTCGATGGTGTGCATGAGGTTGACGATGCCGATGCCGAGATACTCGGCCGTCTCCAGCACCAGTTGGCGGCTCAGCTCGTCGCCGGCCTCGGCCGTTTCGGCGATCAGCTTCGGCTCGAGTACGGCCCCTTCCTGGAGGCGCTGGGTGAGCATGCTGACACGTCCGGCGGCGAGGATTTCACGGGCCCGCTTGGTGACGGCGGTCGCGCTGGCGTAGGCCTCGAAGTGCCCGCGGCGCCCGCACGAGCAGCTTCGGGCGTCGGGGCGGCAGTCGATGACGAAGTGTCCGTACTCGCCCCCGTGGCTATGTCGGCCGTCGAGCAGCAGATCGCCCACGATGATGCCGCAGCCGATGCCGGTCCCCAGCGTGAGCAGGATCAGGCTGTGGAATCCTTTGCCGGCACCGACCCAGCGTTCGCCGAAAGCCGCCGCCGTGGCGTCGTTGGCGAAGGTGACGGGCCGGCCGCAGTGCTGGGCGACGCGGTCGCGAATGGGGAAGTACTCCCAGCCCTTGAGGTTGGCGGGAACCATCAATCTGCCGCCGGGAATGTCCATCGTCCCGGGGGAGCTCAGCCCCACGCCGCCGACTTCGCTCTCGCTCAAGCCGGCCTCTTGGATGGCCCGGCGAATCAATTGTCCGATCCGCCGTGCGCCGTCCTCCGGTCCGCGTTCCACGTGGGTCGGCTCCCGGCCCTGCCAGACGACTCGACCCTGATTGTCGGTGACGCCGGCTTTGATGTTCGTGCCCCCCAGGTCGATGCCGACGAAGAACGGGGCTTCAGCCGCGGTTTTGCTGATAGTCTGCATAGTCTTGGTGTTCCCTCCGGAGTCGCCGGGGACGGACGCAACGTCCGCCGATTGCGTGGTGGATGCTTGTACGTGCTCGGCCGGGGGCAGGCGACGGCGAGCGTACGCCGTCCCCGCCGCGGCTTATGCGACCGGTTTCCCCGCCAAGCGAATGTAGTCGGGCAGCGGGCCGACCAACGGCCGCGCATATTGCAAAAATGCCTCGGTCACGAAACGGCCGTCGGGATGGATGAACTCGTCGGGCATGGGTTTGGCGCGAACGGCGACCTCCGACAGCTCGGCGGTATCCAACGTGTATCGGTACGGGTCGCCGGAAGTCCGCCGGATGGAGACCATCTTCCCGCTGACCCCTTGGACGGCCAGTTCCACCGCGCGGCGTCCGCAGGCGTAGGCCTCCTCGCGGTCCGTATCGCTGACGCGATCGGCGGCGCACATTTGCAGGGATTCGCAGACTTGGAACTCGCCCCGCCAGCCGAACTCGTTGCAGATCATGCGGTGCAGCATCATGGCGGCGCTGGTCCCGCCCATCGCCCCGAACTCCACGTTGGAGAAGCGATCGGTTACGGTGGCGGCGCTGACGGGCGTGCCGTCGGGATAGGTGATTCCCTCACCGCAGACCACGCTGCACCAGCCGTAACGCTCGTGTGCTCGCTTGACGTCGGCGAGAAACCGGTCGCGATCGAAGGGCCGCTCGGGCAGCAGGATGATATGCGGCGCATCCTCTTCAGCGTTCTTGGCCAGGGCGGAGGCCGCCGCCAACCAACCCGCCGAACGCCCTACCGTCTGGAAGACCACGAACTGATCGACCCGCTGCATATCACGAGCCAAGATGCCTGCCTGCTTCACGGAGATCGCCACGTAACGGGCGGCGCTACCGAAACCGGGCGTGTGATCGGTACCGAACAGATCATTGTCCACGGTCTTGGGAATGCCCACCCCGACCATCGCGTAGCCCTGCGTGCGGCAATAGGCCTCCAATCGATGGATCGTGTCCATCGTGTCGTTGCCGCCGATGTAGAAGAAAAAGCGAATGTCGTGGCGGCGGAGCACCTCCAGCAATCGCGGAAAGTCGGAATCTTGCAGCTTGTAGCGGCAGCTTCCCAAGGCGGAGCTGGGCGTGGTCTTCAAGCCGGCGATCGTCTCCGGCGTCTCGGCGTCCAGGTCGATCAGACGGTCCTCGAGGAATCCCTCGATGCCGAACCGCATCCCCAAGCAGCGCGTCACCTGCGACTGTTCGCGGCAAGCCTCGATGACGCCGCACAGGCTGGCGTTGATGACGGCCGTCGGTCCGCCGCCCTGGCCCACGACTGCGTTTCCCTTCAGCATGTTGCACAACTCCTCCATCAAACCGAAACGGCCGCCGGGGACGGGATAACATCATCGCCTTCCCCGAATTTCATTCACACCGTACGTGACGGGTGCGTCCCTCCCAGGATCGCGATCCGGCACGCGACTCGGGGGTACTGCGATGGATCGAACCCCTTCGGAGGTAGTGCCGCGGAGGGCATTCCTCCGATTGTCTCGCATCCGTCTTGTGGCTCAAGCGGGACCGTCCGACGGCTGTCTGCGATCCGTCCCCGCCGGCCGCGCTCCGTCCCGGCAGACCTGCCTCCGGCCGGATCGACTACCCGATGTCTGATACTCTTCAGCATGGGGGATGTTGTCATTGTGACGACGCGCGGCTTGCGCGACAAGCGGCCCTGCGCGTGGCGGGCGCGGCTAGGCTGCTCCTTCGGATGGGTGGTTTCGACCTCCGCCACGCAAAAACGCCGTTTGATCGCGATTCCGCGCTTCAGTAAGATAAGAAGTATAACCTTTTTGAGACAGGGACGTCGACCATTGCCTCGGAAAGAGGCCCTAGCACGCATGACGGCAACAACCTTAATCTTCGAGACGGATGTTACCCGTACTTGGAGCGGAACGGCTCCGGCGGACGGTGCGGCACGATTGGCGGCTGCCTATCGGGCTTTGTTGGACGGCGGGAGCCGGGTGAGTTGGACCGAGCACCTTCGACTTATCCGTCTCTTGGGATCCGGCGGTCAGGGTGTGGTCTATCTGAGCGAGCGTCGCGGTTGCGACCAATTCACGCTGCCGGTGGCCCTGAAGATTTTCTCGCCCGACCCTTTTCCCGACGACGCCGCTTACGAGGAATCCATGGCGCGGATCGCGCAGGTCTCGGCCCGCGTCGCCACAATCGCCCATGATAACCTGCTCGACGTGCACAACTGGTTCGAGCGGGACCGCATCCGCGTCATGGAGATGGAATGGGTGGACGGCTACGATTTGGGCCGGCTGCTGACCAACCGGATGTATCAATTGTTGGAGCAGCGGGTCCAGCCGCGGCGCTGGGAGTACCTGAACACGGTGGTGGTGACGGCCGGTATTCGGCAACCGCGACTCAAGCCGGGCGTGGCGGTGGCCGTCGTCCGTGACTGCCTGGCCGCCCTGGCCGCCCTCCATCGCGGCGGCGTGGTCCACGGCGACGTCAAGCCCTCCAACATCATGCTCAAGCGGACCGGCAACGCCAAGATGGTGGACATCGGATCGGCCCTCCTGATGAACGATCCGCCCCCGCGGCGGACTATCACGCCCCTCTATGCCGCCCCGGAAGTTCTGGAAAGCAACGGCGAAATCGTGTCTCCCCGGTCCGACCTGGCGAGCTTGGGCTACGTGCTGGTGGAGATGCTCTCCGGGCAGAACCCGTTCCACGAGCACCGGGACAGCCGGGCGTTGCTGGAGGCCAAACGCTTCCTGCCGCAAAAACTGCCTTCGGTCCTGCCCCCGGAATACATCAAGAGCGACACGCTGATGAACTTCATTCGGCGGCTCATCGCTCCCGACCCCAACAAGCGTTTCGAGTCGGCCGAAGAAGCCGATCTCAGCCCCGCCGGCGCCGCCGCCTTCTTGCGGCAGTTGGTGAAAGGGGACTTGGCCTCGGAATACGCCACGGAAATACGCCTGTGGCTGGCGGACCTGCACGGCCTCGAGAATCAACCGCCGTCCGATTGACCTTTGCTCCTCGATCGCCTTGAGGGCGTCTTGCCATGCCGCAGCCGACCACGTTGGTATTGGGTTTGGGGAACCCCATTCTCACCGACGACAGCGTGGGCCTGCGCGTGGCCGCCTTGTTGAAGCCCGAATTGGAAGGCCTTCCGGACCTGGCCGTCGAGGAAGACTGCTGGGGCGGCCTGCGGCTGATGGAACGGTTGGCGGGCTTCCACCGCGCGATCATCATCGACGCCATCCAGAGCGGTGCGCCGCCCGGCACCATCCACCGCCTCACCCCTCACGATTTGCCCACCCAGCACAGCGCCTCGGCGCACGATGTGAACCTGCCGACCGCTTTGGCCTTCGGTCGAAAAATGGGGCTGGTGCTCCCGCCCGATGACCGCCTTGTGCTTGTCGCCGTGGAAGCCGCCGATATACTGACGTTTGGGGAAGCGTGTACCCCGGAGGTGGAGGCGGCCATCCCGCATGCGGTCGAAGTGGTGCGGGAGGTGCTAGCCGAGTGGGATTGCCTGCGACCGGCGGATTAGGCCTCGGTTTCGAGCGCCGCGGAGATTCCCGGCGGGTCGGTTGGAAGGTAAGCGGCGGATCGCTTTCCGGGCGGATCAAAAGCGGGATCTGGGACCAGACGAAAGGAAACATGCCATGGTATCGCCTGAGTTGTTGCGCCGATTTCCGTACTTCGCCAAGATCAGCGAGGATTCGTTGAAGCAGGTCGCCATGATCTCGGACGAGAAGTCGTATCCCGCCGAGCATGTCCTCTTCCGCGAAGGCGATCCCGCCGACACCCTCAACATCATCTTGGAAGGCGAGGTGCGGATTCAGTACCTGCTCGGCAGCGGGGAAATGCGGACGGTGGACACCCTGGTCGGCGGCGACATCCTGATCTGGTCCGCGATCGTGGAACCGTACAAGACCACCGCCTACGGCACGACCTCCAAACCGACCAGGGTCATCAGTATCAAGGCCAAGGATTTGCGCGAGATTTGCGAAAAAGACCCCTTGGTGGGCTACCGTTTGATGCAGGAAATCGCCAAGCTCTTGGCGCATCGCCTGCAAAACGCCCGGGTCCAGTTGGCCACGTTGTGAGCCTCGCGACGACTTCTCAGCATGCACGAAGTCGCGCTGGTCGAGCATTTGTTGGATAGCGTCCGGCGCGAATTGCCGGAGGAATTGGCCGACGCCCGAGTTGCGCGCGTGGTGATTCACGTGGGTGTGCTGTCGGGGGCCTTTCCCGACGCCTTGCGATTCGCGTTCGATGTGCTGGCTCCGGACCGATTGGGCGAGGGCGCACGGCTGGAGATCGTGGAGATCCCCGCGGTGTGCCGGTGCCGGGCATGCGAAGCCGCATCCACGATCACCGAGCCGGTGCCGGTTTGCCCGCAATGCGGCAGCCCCGATATCCGCATGGAGGGGGGCTCCGACTTGGTCCTGCAAGAGATCGAATTGGACGTGGAGGACGGCGAAACGGGCGACGACCCGGCCCCGGCCCGCCCCTGATTCGTAGAATTCCTCGAAGGCCCCCGCGCAGCGCCCGAGCAGGGGCTTTTCGTCAGGATGCTCGCAGCCTGCCAGCCTTTTCGTCGGGGCGAGACCGGGCGAGAACCGGAACAACATTGTTACGCCGATTCCGAGCGTGCTTCCGAAGCGCGAGGTAGCAGCGGGAATGAAAATCGTCGCCGCCAAGAAAATCCTCAAGGCCAATGACCAATTGGCCGCCGAGAACCGTGCCCTGTTCCAACGAGCAGGCGTGTTTACCGTCAACATCCTGGGTTCGCCCGGTTGCGGCAAGACGACGCTGATCGAGGCGATACTCCAGGCGGGCCGCCTGCGGCATCAACCCGCCGTGATCGAAGGCGATTTGGCCGGCACCGTGGACGCCGAGCGATTGGCCGCCCGGCAAATCCCGGTCCTTCAGATCAACACGGAGGGGGCCTGTCACCTGGATGCCAATATGGTTGCCGCCGCCGTCCGCGAGCTTCCCCTGGACGGCGTTACGCTGCTGTTGATCGAGAACGTGGGCAACCTGGTGTGTACGGCCGGCTTCGATCTCGGCGAGCATCTGAGACTCGTGCTGTTGAGCGTCCCGGAGGGCGATGACAAGCTCGTGAAATATCCCACGATCTTCCAATCCGCCGATGCGGTGATCGTGACGAAAGCCGACTTGGCTCCGCACTTCGATTTTCGCCTGGATCGGGTCCGCGCAGACCTCGGCAAGCTGGGGAACGAAGGCCCGGTGTTCGCCGTCTCCGCCCGGACCGGAGAGGGAATGGATGAACTGCTGAGCTGGTTCGCCGGTCGCTTGCCCGATCGGGAATAGAGGGAGGGAAGCCGTGGGAAATGGTCAGGGCGATTATCGGCCCGCTCTTGGGTGATGCAGTCGCGCCGACGGTACAGGGCCATTGACGATGCCCCGGAAAAAGCCCGACGATCCTCGCTCGCAACCTCGGCTTCGCCGTTCGCCGGTGGGGCTGCGGATTATCGGCGGCCGATTCCGCGGCCGAAAGCTGCTCTACAGCGGGGACCTTGCAACCCGACCGATGCGGGATCGGGTCCGGGAGGCCGTCTTCAGCATCCTGCGGGATGCCGTGGTCGATGCCCGGGTGGTGGATCTCTTCGCGGGGACCGGGGCGATGGGACTGGAGGCCGTCAGTCGGGGAGCCGAATCCGTCCTCTTCGTGGAGCGCGATCGCCTGGCCGCCCAATTCGTCCGCAAGAACCTGGAGCAGTTGGGCCTCGGTTCCCGGGGCGAGGTCCTCGCCGCGGACGTTTTCGCGTGGTGGAAACACCATCCGCCCTTTCACGAGGGACCGTACGTGGTGTTCTGCTGCCCACCCTACCGCCTCTATTCGGAGGCCGGCGAGGAGATGGAAGATTTGATCGCGGGATTGGTGCGCGAAATTCCCCCGCAAAGCGTCCTCATGATCGAATCGGACGACCGATTCGATACGGACCGGCTGCCCCGTCCCGACCTCTGGGACGTGCGTCGCTACCCCCCTACCAGAGTGGCTTTCTATTGGAAGGAAGGCGGCGGGGATACGGCGGCGTAGCCTCCTTTCCAAACGGACCGGGTTCTCGACTGTCGGGCGTTCCAAATCTCCGGACCGACTTCGCGTCGAATAGCGGTTTTTTTGGGGGGGCGTCTTTCCTTGCGCCCCGTCCGGCAATCTTCGCCTTGGCTGTCGACAGCGGGGAATCGAGTTGACTGCGCTTTTCGACGGGTACGCTGTCTGTTGAACGAGATTCGGCCACTTCTGCGCTAGAGCGGACAAGCGGATTTTTCCGATGTTATCGAAACGCGGGTGTCCGCCCGGCGCGTTCCAGAGTTTTCCGGGGACCATTCGCGTCCGCTCAGACGGATCCCTTCGGTAAGTGGGTATGGAAACGCACGAACGGGTGTGGCCCACCACAAGGGATTGTGGAGCGCGCTTCAGCGTCGCGTGCCTTCGGACCATTTCTGCCGCAACTTTCCAAGGCTTCTCGCTCGTTTGTTAATTTGGGTTATTTGTAATTGACGGAGTGTTCGTGTTGCCTGGATAGTTTGAGCTTGTGCTTCCGCCGAAACCGGCCGATTCTCACTAGTAATCCGAATCTTCGGGCGTATTTTCGGGGAGCGTCCGCGATTCGCTGCCGAAATAGACAGCCGCATCTAGCGAGGCCCGAGACCCGTTCGGGGCCTCTTGCCCCGCGGCTACGCCTCCTACGGAAGGGAACGAGCATGACCTCATCGGAACGACACGAGCCGACCTGGCCGTTCCTGGTGGTTCTCGTCATTCTTTTCGCGCTGAGTGCGACGGCCCCCCGAGCCTGGAGAAAGGTGGAGCGTCCCGATCCGCCCCACCTGCGAAGCGACGTGGCGAGGGCGGGGAGCAGCTATGCAAGGCAGGACCTGGTGGACGTGGCGGCGCCTGTTCCGCCGTCTCCCCCAATTCCGTTTACCGATTCTGCCGCCGTGACGAAGGTGGCAAGCAGCGACAGCCGGCCGCGAGTCCAGTCTCCGTCGGAGGAGGCGATCCGAGAGACGACGCTCCTCGGCGAGCGGTCGCTTTCCGACCCCTCCTCGCCTGCGGCCGCGGCGGAGGACGCTGTGGCGCGAGACGACGGCCTGGTCCTGTCCGTGCCGCACAGCGCCGTGGGAAACGCGGTTGCCGACACCGATGCGATGCCGACCGAGCCGGTCGCCGAATCACCCTGGGCCGTCGGACCGCAAATGGGCCCGGAGGACGCCCTGAACGTCGCGTCCGAATCCGACGCCGTGCCGGAGGAAGCCGGCGGCTTGCGGCTTCTGGCTCCCGGCGACGCGGCGCCGATGCAAGATCGGGCCACCGCGGGCGCCGAGCCGGCCCCCTCACCGCCGGTCGGAGATTCCCGGCTCGCCCGCGAAGTCAAATCGCCCTCCCGATGGACGCCGCCGCAAGCCCTCTACGATCAATTGGAGCGCTTTGCACATCATGCGGCCGCGGGTAATTGGGCGCTGAAAGTCCGCGACGACCTGGAGACCTTGGGCAGGGCCTTCGAGGATGATGACCTTGCGGAGGCCGAGGCCGTCCTGACGCGATTGCAAATGCGATTGGACGACGCGGCCGGGCTTCAGGCCGATTTGGCTGAAGGGGCCGAGGCGGCAGCCTTCCGTCAGGTCCGTTACGCCTTGATTCGTCGCATGAATATGTGGAAGTTGACGGCGGCGATGGGAGGGCTGAACCGGCCCATGGCCGGCTTGAGCGAGGCGGATTGGACGCGTCTGGCCGAGCGTACCGCGGCCGTGGACGGGTATTTGCGCGATCCGCAAGCAGGCCCTTGGAAGGAGTTCCTCCGCATCGCGGCGATTCAGGAAGTGGTGACCAAGCGATCGGTGCTGGCGGAAGAGAAGTGTCGCGCAATCGCGACGGCCGTGCTGCGGGACGTCACGACGCGGGACCTGGCCCCGGATCAGCGACGCTTTCTCGATCAGCCGGCCCTTACCGCTTACTTGAAAGAATTGGCATTTTGGCGGGAAACGGCGGTAACGGCGGGCGACCTCTTGCGAACGGTGGAGCGGTACGAGCAAAGCGGCAGTCCCGCCGACGCGGAGGCCGTCATGGCCCGGTACTATCGCTTGGAGCCTTCCGCGGACGAGGCCGCCCAGGCGATGGCGCGGTGCTTGCAGATCTTGTATCGGAATGCGAATGTGCGCGTGGTGGTGACCGCCGATCTGCTGAATCGCGTGATGCCGGCCCGCTCGCCGGAGTCGCGCCCCGTCTCGGATACCATCCTCGGCCGGCCGGTCTACGGTACCAGCCAGGCCGACACCACGGCGTATTTCCGTTTGCTGCCCGATCCGCGGCGTGCCCGACTGGCCTTGATCGTCCAAGGGCGCGTGACCTCCGAGACGTGGTCGCAGGCCGGGCCGGCGACGTTCTACAACGATGGATTCGCCGTCTATGACGCCCGCAAGGAGATCGAAGTGTCGCCGCGGGGAATCGTCACGCGGCCCGCCGAAATCGACGTACGGAATCGGGTGGAATTGCGGCAGGTCTCCACCAGCTTGGACCCGATTCCGGTCTTGGGGTTCTTGGCGCAGGAGGTGGCCCGCGATCAACTCGCCGAGCGCCGCTTGGCGATGAACGCGGAAGTGAAATGGAAGCTGGCGTCGCAGGCCTTGGCGGAGATCGAGCGGGAAAGCGAAAGCCGCTTCGCCGAGATGAATCGCAAGTTGGAGACGGACGTCCTAGCTCGGCTGTCGGAGTTCTCCCTCGGGCCGACCTGGATCGGCGCTCAGACCACGACCGACCGCTTGGTCCTGCGCTGGCGATTGGGCGACGCTTGGCAACCGGGCGGCCACACCTTGCGTCCGTGGGCCGCCTCGGACAGTCTGGCAAGCTGCCAGGTGCATGAATCGGCGGTCAACAACTTCTTGGCCCAGTTCCGCTTGGAAGGGCGGACCTTCGCCCTGCCGGACTTGGAGGCCAAACTACGGGAGCGTTTGCGGCTTCCGCAGCCGGATGAGGAAGAAGGAGAGAACGCCCGAGCCGATGCCGCGATCACCTTCGCCTCCCGCAATGCGGCCCGCGTGGAGTTTCGCGAAGGTCGGTTGACCGTCGTGCTTTCGGTGGCCGAGTTGTCCGCATCGCCCAATCGCTGGGAGAACTTCGAAGTCCGCGCCCATTACCGACCCGAAGTCGCCGACGATCAGATCCAGTTCGTCCGCGACGGTGTGGTGCAACTGATCGGTCCCATGGACATGCGGTCGCAAATCGCCCTCCGCGGGGTCTTCAGCAAGACCTTCTCGAAATCTCGGCCGTGGCGGATTTCGGCAGGCTTCCTCAAGGAACATCCCAGCCTGGCCGACCTCACCATTTCCCAGTTGGAGTTGGAAAACGGGTGGCTCGGCGTCGCCATCGGGCCGCGGCGCGCGAACGCCGTCGCGTCGGCGGGGTCCGGGTCGGGCTTTTGATCCACAGGCGTTGCCTCCCCACGGCCCGAGTATCGCCGGACGGGACGCGCTGCGTCGTCTCCGCCGGTTGATCCATTGCGCCGTGGATGCGGCCACGACCCCAGGCGGCCCTCCGCGAGACCGCGCCCGGCGGCACGCCCTCTTCGTCCGACATCGGCGGGACGCGATCCCTCTCGCCTTTCCTCTCGCCCGTGCCGGGAAACAGGCTCCCGTGCGGCGCGCCGATTGACAACGGGCCGCCGCGACGGTATCCCATACTCGTTCGCTTCCAACGGTGAAGTCGAGTTCGAGCGATACCCTAACGGGAGGCCGTACCATGGACAAGGCACCGAGACGGAGCGCGACCGCCCCGATGTTTGCCGGAAGGCGGGCCGTCGCCATCGCGATCGCCTGTATGCTGCTTGTCGGCGCGGGACGGAGTTCGGCGGACGAGCGTGCCGCGCGGTGGACCATCGGCAAGCCCATCGTCACCTACTGGGCCGGCCCTCGACTCACGGATGCCGTGGCGCGACAATTGGCGGAGGGCGGCTGGAACGTGGTTTGGGCCGGTGAAGAGGATTTGGACGTGGCCGCCCGGCACGGTTTGCGGGCCCAATTGCAGCATCCGCTGCTGAATCCGGAATCGTTGGACGATCCCCAACGCCGCGAGCAATTGGACGCCCTCGTCGATCGCGTCAAGAACCACCCCGCGCTGTACAGCTATTTTCTTCGCGATGAACCGAGCGCGGAGGATTTTCCCGGTCTGGGCAAATTGGTCGCCTATCTGCGAGAGCGCGACCCGGCCCACTTGGCTTACATCAATCTGTTTCCCACCTACGCCGACAATGCGCAATTGGGAACGGAAGGCGACGTGGTGACGGCGTATCGGGAACACCTGCGGCTTTACATGGAGCTCGTCAAACCGGACCTGGTGAGCTACGACCACTACCAGTTCCGCGCGAACGGAGACGGCGATCAATACTTCCTCAATTTGGCGATGATCCGGGAGACGGCGCTCCAGGCCGGGGTTCCGTTCCTGAACATCGTGCAGGCGTGCAGTTGGACGCCGTCGATGCGGGTACCCAACGGCGATGAGCTGCGGTACCTGGTCTACACCAGCCTGGCGTACGGGGCGCAGGGGATCTCGTACTACGTGTACTGCTGGCCGAATCACGTGGGCGGAATGGCGGAGCCGGACGGCACGCCTACGCCGCTGTATCACGCCGCCCAAGACTTGAATCGCCGGTTCGAGGCCGCGGCCGAGCAGCTTCAACCGTTGCAATCGTCGGCGGTGTACCACGTCGGGAAGGTGCCGTGGGGCGGCATTCCCTTGCCCGACGATTCCCCCGTGCGGATAAGAGCTGCCGGGCCGAGCCAAGGTAACGCGGAGGAAGGCGAGGGCTGGCTGCTCGGGCTTTTCGGACCGGCAGCGGACCGCCCCACTCATGCCGTCGTGGTGAATCTCGATTACCGCGCGGCGCGGACGGCCGAGGTTTACGGCGCGGGCGTCTGGGAAACATTCGATTCGGACGCGCGCACCTGGACGGAAGCGGGACGCGAAAGCGTGCGGCTGGATTTTCCGCCGGGCGGCGGATTCCTGTTGCGGCGCAACTAACCCGGGGGGAGCTTCCCAATCGCTCCGCCTTGGTTTATCCTTCCAAACACCCCGGTTTAGAGATATCGTGGCCTTTGCTTGAAATCCCCATCCTGTGCAACTATTATGACCGGTATGGTAATCCCGTTTTTGTCGGCTGGGTGATTAGGTCTCATCCGTACCCGGAAATTCCCAAGCGAGCGGCGGAGGGATGCCGCTCGATCCGGCGGTTGGGCTTTGCGGTATAGCGCGGCCGGCGCGACATGGAAGTCTCGTTGGGTTTCATCCTCCGATTTGCTCCGTCAGGCCTTTAGGAGTCGACTCCATGTTGCGGAAACTGTTGCTGGTGATTGCAGGAGGGCTGGTTCTGTGTTCCGCCTCGCCGGCCCAGGACGACATTTTGGCCCATTTCTACGGCAAGGGCGTCCATCGCTACTTCGCCAGGGACTACGCCGGTGCTTTCGAGTACCTCAATAAGGCCATCGAGAATGGGAGCGACGATCCCCGCTGCTACTATTTCCGCGGCTTGACCTATCTGAACCTGGGACGCGAGGAGGAGGCCCATGACGATTTCCGGCAGGGCGCCGAGTTGGAGATGCGGGACACGACGAAGGTATTCTCGGTGAGCAAGGCCTTGGAGCGGATTCAAGGACGCAACCGAATGATAATCGAGGAGTATCGCGACGACGCTCGGTTGCAAGCCAGGATCGAGGCGGAGAAGGTTCGCCGGGCGCGTTATGAGGAACTGAGGCGCGAGGAAGCCCGGGTGCTCGATCAATCGGCCCCGGCGGTGGGTTTGCCGCAGGACTGCACGACGGCCCCTGGGGCCCCTGCCGCCCCTGCGATGCCGGCGCCCGAGGCCGCCCCGAGCGCGCCTCCCGCCCCGGCAGCAGCTCCGGAACCGGCTGCGCCTGCGGCGCCCGCGGCCGCGGACCCGTTCTCCGCGGAACCCGCTCAGCCCGCCGCCCCGGCGGACGAGATGCAACCGAGTGAGCCGCCGGTCGCTCCCCCGGCTCCCGAGGCCCCCCCGGCCGATCCTCCGGCACCGACTCCACCGGCCGCGGACGACAATCCGTTCGCCACGTGATCGTCGCTCGCTCGGCGCCGCTCGGGCGATGAAGGGTTCCCAAAACAACGAAGGCCGGATCGGTGGTACCCGATCCGGCCTTTTGGCTTCTCGCGCGGGAGACCGGCGAAGGGGTGCGATCAACGGGCCGGCGTCAGAAGCCCCGCGCCGCGCGGACGTCCTCGAAGTCCCGCAGGTGATAGCGGATTCCCACGTAGTCCAGCACCCGGCACAGTCCGCGGAGGGCGACGCCCATGCCGTCGGGGCCGCTGAAGCCGCCGAATTGTCCGCCGCCTTTGACGTGGGGTTCCAGGTCCAGGAACACACCCGGCACCCCACGTTCGGCCAGTCGCGATTCCAGTTCCGGCAAGCACTGGGCGAAATCGCGGAGGATGACCTCGTGCCCGCTGTCTCCCAAATGCGCCGGCACGAAGTTCTTGAGCATGTCCTCGTCCACGTGTCCGCCCTTGGCTTCGCGCGGAGGTCGGCGATAGTCCTTGATGTGCAGCCACCCCAGGCCGGGCTTCATCGCCAAGTATTGTTCGTAGATCTCGCCCGGGGTGTATCCTTGCACGACCAGGTTCGCGCCGTCGAAGACCAGGACCAAGTTCGGATGCGCCAGGCGACGATGAATCTCCGCCAAGATATGCCCGTTTTGACCCACCAGATTCGCCTCCACCTCCAGGCCGAAGATCAGGCCCGATCGGGCGCAGCGATCGGCGATCCGGCCCAGTCGATCGACGACTTCGTTGACGTGCGGTTCCGGGTCCGTCCCCTTGGGGTGATAGAAGGAGAAACCGCGGATCAGCTTGGTTTCGAGGAATTCGGCCAGCTCGCACGCCCGGGCCACGTCTTCGGCGAGATAACGATCGAAGGGGATGTAAACGTTCTTCGTGCCGTCTTCTTCGTCGCGGAGCTTGATTTTTCCGATGGGTGATCCTACAGAGGACACGCGCAGCCCGAAGTCGGCCTGGAGCCTCTTGACGGTGCTCAATTCCTCGGGCGAGAGCTTCATGACGTTCTTGACGCCGCCGCCCAAGTCGATGAAACGGATGCTGTAGTATTGCAAGCCCAAGGCCGCGAAGGCCACGAACTGCTCCAGCGCCGTCTTGTTGACCGCGGCTTCGTCGGCGAAGCCCGACAAGATAACTCGGGGTTCCGTTGGCATGGCGGGGACCTCTTGTTCAAACAAACGCGGGATCGAAAACAACCGGCGGCACCCTCCCGGATCGGTCACGGGCGGCCGGGCGTCGAGGTCCCGAGCCGCGCGGCGGATTGCCCTTGGGTGGTACCTGGAAAGGCTATTCTGAAGGTTTCCGCCGGCCACGGCAACCCCCGCGGGCGACGAGCGTGGTGGGGCCGGCGGTGGAAGCGCGCGACACAACTCGAGCCGCGGGTGTAAGCCGGCGGTGGAAGCGCTGCGTGAACATTGCGCCGGCGGGCAGCGGTTCACCGCTAGCTCACGCCGGCGGCTCGCGCCGGTGCGTGGTGCAAGACGCTCATGCGTCGGGCATGACGACTGCGTTCGGCCTCCGTTCCATCAGCCGCCGCTCAAGTCGAGCAGTCGCTCGTAATGGAAATGGATTGGAGCGAGACTTCCGGATCCTGGGCCGGGAGGGCGGGGACAAGGCTCGGCCGGATCGGCTCGGTGGTGGGCAGCCCGGGGCCGTCGCTCCGCGCGGTTTCGCCGAAGTGATATCGGTGATAGACGTCCAGCAATTCGTTCCAGCGGCGGCGGAAGGCCTCCACGACGGTAGGATCGAATTGGCGGCCCGCCTCACGCAAGATGAAGGAAGCCGCCTGATCGGGTGGGATTGCGTCTTTGTAAACCCGCTTCGAGGTCAAGGCATCGAAGACGTCGGCCACGGCCACGATCCGGGCGGATAAGGGGATGGCATTTCCCTTCAATCCGTCGGGATAGCCCCGGCCGTCCCAGCGCTCGTGATGGTGCCGGGCGATTTCCGCCGCCGTACTTAAGAAGCTTGTCTGCAACTTCTTGCCTGCCGCATTCAAGAGCGTTTCGTATCCGATCAGCGTGTGGCGTTTCATGACTTCGAACTCTTGCTCCGTCAGCTTGCCCGGCTTGAGGAGAATGGAGTCCGGGATGCCGACCTTGCCGATGTCATGCAAGGGGGCCGCGCGATAGATTTCATCGGCGAACTGGGAGCCGAGTCCGGCCTGAGGGTTCATGGCTGCGATTTCGGCGGCCAAGATCCGCGAGTAATGCCGCATCCGCGCGATGTGGTCGCCGGTCTCGGGGTCGCGGGAATCGGCCAATCGAGCCAAGGCCGTGATCGTGCAGTCCCGGGTGCTTAAGACCTCCTGCGTCCGCTCCGCCACGAGCCTTTCCAGTTTTTCGTTGAATTCTTGAATGCGGGCATTAGATTGCCACAGTTTTTCCATCATGTCGCGGAGGCGAAACAGCACGCGGAGTTTGGCGAGCAGCTCATCGGGCGCGAACGGTTTGACGATGTAGTCATCGGCGCCGGCCTCGTAGCCCGCCAGACGCTCTGAGGCGGAGCCTTTGCCGCTGATCAGCACCACTTGCGTAAACTCGCCGATCGGGCTTTGCTTGATACGCCGGCAGGTTTCGTAGCCGTCGATACCCGGCATCATGATGTCCAGCAGAATGATGTCGGGAGCGACCGCGACGAGATGCTGAAGGCACTCCTCGCCGCTGACAAAGGCGGTGACTTCGAAGTCGTCTTGCAATAGCTCCACTAAGATATCGCGATTGACCTCGCAATCGTCCACCACCATGATCGAGCGTTTAGGCATGGCTCAATCTCGTCCAGGGGTTCCAAGGAAGCACGGCTTTTGGTTCCTTGGGGCGCCGTGGTTCTTAGCCCGAGAGCCGATTCCCGGTTGTTTCCCGACAAGGCTTCATGCCCGTTCCCACCCGAATATCCACTCAAACTATAGGTTGCGTTCCCGGCGGCGGCCGTGGCTGGAGGGAATCACTCGCCGGCGGGGTCGCCGAATCGGCTCGGATCCCCGAGCGGCTCGTCTCTATCCGCTTTATCGGCAAGATCGACAGGATCGGCGCGGTCGGCGCTTGCCCCCCTTCTTGACCTTCCGGCATGGGATCAGCACGATGAACAATTCCTTGCCAATGGCTGTGAATACGGAATTGTTTTCGGCCCCGAAGCGGGGCAAAGGCCGCATATGAGCATCGACGCCGCGACGGTGAAACGGTTGTTTTCGGAGCAAATGGGGGGGGACTTGGACTGGGTGGTGCGCGCGCCCGGCCGGGTCAATCTTATCGGCGAGCACACCGACTACAACGAGGGTTTCGTCCTGCCCATGGCCATCGAACGCGCCGTTTGGGTGGGGTTGAGACGCCGCGCGGACCGCTGGGTTCGTGTCTACATCGCGGCGGAATCGCGCCGGCGGGAATTCCACCTCGATGCGTTGCGACGCACGGGGAACGAGCCGATCGAGTACGTCCAAGGCACGGCCTGGTCGCTGGCAGAGGAAGGCTTTTTCCTGCGCGGTTGGGAGGGCGTGCTGCTGGGCGACGTACCGATCGGGGCGGGACTTTCGTCCTCCGCCGCGATGGAGGTGGCCGTCGCCCGGGCCTTCGCCGCAGTCTCCGACCTCCCGTGGGACCCCGTCAAAATGGCCCTCGTCGCCCAGCGAGCCGAGAACCGCTGGGTGGGCGTGCAGTGCGGCATCATGGACCAATTGATCTCGGCCGACGGCAAGGAAGGCCACGCCCTGCTGATCGACTGCCGCACGTTGGAGTGCCGGCCCGTGCCTCTGCCGCAAGGGGTGAAGGTCGTGATTTTGGACACGGGCACGCGGCGGGGGTTGGCGGACTCGGCCTACAACGAGCGGCGCCAGGCCTGCGAATCGACCGCCGCTCGATTCGGACTGAAGGCCCTCCGCGATCTGAGCGTGGAGGACTTGGCCGCGCGGGCCGGCGAGCTGGACGCGGTGACTTTTCGTCGCGTACGGCACGTGGTCACCGAAAACGTGCGGACCGTGCAGGCTGCGGATGCCATGCAAAAGGGCGACGCCGAGACATTGGGACGCTTGATGATCGCCGGCCATGAGAGCCTCCGCGACGACTATGAGGTTTCCAGCGAGGCTTTGAACGCGATGGTCGAGATCGCCTTGGAGCAACCCGGTTGTTACGGCGCCCGCATGACCGGCGCCGGTTTCGGCGGCTGCGCGGTGGCCCTGGTGGAGGCCGGTGCGGCGGCCGACTTCGCCGAAAAGGTCGGCACGGAATACCACCGGCGGACGGGCAATCAGCCCGCCGTGTACATTACAGGCGCCACGGCGGGGGCGGATGTGGTCGCAAGCGCTGCCTCGGGCTGACAGGGAAGCCTCGTGTCGCCGCGTCAAGCCGTCGGTGAAAAGGCCGATGAGAAGAATCTACCTCGGCCGCCGGTAGAGACGTCGGCGTTATCTTTAGACGCTTTCCCTTGGTTTGCCGCCATCGCCGCCCTCCGCACTTGCCGCGGACCCGCCCAAGCGGCGTACGGGGAGGTTCGGTTGTGTGGGCTGTACTGCCTGGGCGGCACGGGACCCCCGAGCGAAATTCTCTTATCATGGACAACAATCAGTTAATGCTGATGTACTTGTCCTAAATTTCTTTTGACAGCGTGGTGCCATTGGACGCACGTATTCGTCGGCGCGGGCTGATCCGGCGTCACGAGGGCAGGGGTATTTCCACGATTCCAGGCGGCTGAGCGTTCCGCCCGGTAGCCGGCTCGCATATTCCTTTTTCGCGCCGATCGGTTCGGCTGACCGGCATGGGAGTTTGCCTGGGAAGGGCATCGAGTACGACCTTCTTGAAGAATGTGTGACACCCCGATGTGTACAACGTGCATGGAGGAGCCGCGGCCGGATCGTGCGGGCCGGCGACGAATCCTTTCTCGCTTGCTTCCGTTTATTCCCGGGACGGCCATTGTTCTTCTCGGTCTTTGGACGACTCTTGCGGTCAGTCGTACGGAAGGACTGAAGCGATCGCTTCATCGTCAGGAAGCGGAGGACCGTTATTCCTCGGCGGCGGCCGCCGCCTTTCGCCGGCAACTGGATTCACTGGCCGGCATCGCGAAGAACGCATGCCTCCTATATGCGGCCGGCGAAAACGTGGATGCTGAGGAATGGGCGACGTTTCTGCGAATCAACGCCGTTCCCAAACGGCCCGGCCTGAAGAGCATCCAGTGTCTGCCGTCGTCACAAGCCGCAAGCGGGATGGAGCTTTCCGGCCGCAATCAACTTGCTTGGCATCCGTCGCTCTACCTTTCCCAGTCGGGGGAACAGGCCGGCGAACCCGGGAACTCGATGCGGTTGCGGATGGGGATGCCCGTCTACGATAAGACGGCGGCGCAAGCCATTTCCAGGGCTGGCAACGGTGCCGTCGAGGCTCGCTCTTCGGATTCCGGCGACGACACGGATGCCGGCTATCATACGGAGCGATTCGTCTCACCTCGTCCGTGGGGCTACATCGTGCTGGAAATAGATGCCGACGAGCTTTTGAAGCGCATCCGCTCAACGGTGACCGGATCCGGTGATGTGGCTTTGTTTTGGGGGTACCCCGGAACCGGTCCGTGCATCGCGCAGACCGGGAATGCACCGTCCTTTCGCGGCGAATCGAGCGGGGCGATAAGCAAGAGCTTTACGGGGAGTGATTCGGCCGGAACGATCGGCCGGCCGTCGTCTTCGCCGAGCGACCGCGTGCTTTGCAGGCCGGTGCAGTGGGACGAAAGCCCTCTTTGGCTTGCCCTGGTCGCTCCCAACGATATCGGAGAAGATTGGGCCGGGATCGATCCGGGCATCATTTGGGCGGTCGGGGGGCTGGCCACGTCGGCCGCCGTGGGCGTGACGCTCATCGGCACGCGGCTCAGCTCCGCCGTGAGACGTGCTCAACGCATCCTCGCCCAAACCCTGGCCGAGTCACGTCAGCAGTATCACGTCCTTTTCCAGTCAGCTTTGGAAGGACTGATGGTGTTGGACGAGCACTTGCGGATCTACGAAATCAATGCCGCCGGCGCCCGCTTGCTCCGCGCCGATGCAAGGCAGGCCGCGGGGCGGCGATTGGATGAGCTGGTGTCCTTGGATGCGGACGCCCTCCGTCGGCAAGTCGGCCGCGTTGTGAGTTGGCGCCTACCCGAGTGCGCCGAGTGGCGGTGGACGGCAGGGGAGACTCTGTATGAAATCGAAGGCTCGCTGGCGGCGGTGCAAATCCGCGGTCGCCGGCGATGCCTGACGGCCTTTCACAACGTCACCCAGCAGAACGCCGCGCGGCGGGAGCTGGAAGCGACCGCGCAATCGCTGCAAGAGGCCAACGCGCGACTGCGGGCGTACTCGGAGGCTGTCGAGCGAGCCTCCCGCGAACGCATCGCCTTCGTGGCCGGCATGTGGCACGAAATCCGCTCCCCGCTCTCATTGATCGTCGGTTACGCCAGGTTGTTGCGGGAAGGGTGTGCGAGAAAAGCGGCCGACCGGGACGCACCTGACCGCTCGCAGGGCGGTTGCAGCGGCCGTCATGGGGAGAGCGGCGATTCCGCCGCGCATTACGAAGCGGTGGACGCCATCCTGAACAACGGCGAGCATCTGCTGCAAGTCGTCAACGACATCCTCGACTTCTCCAAATTGGAGGCGGGCCAGGTACGGTTGGATATCCGGCCGGTGTCCCCGCGGGAGGTGATCGCACAGGTGGTTTCGATGTTCGGCATTCGAGCGCGGGACAAGGGAATTCGCCTGGAAAGCGAGGTCGCGCCGAACGTGCCGGAACGCATTCTTACCGACCCGCTCCGGTTGCGACAAATCATCGCCAATCTGACCGATAACGCCATCAAGTTCACACGACAAGGGTTTGTGCGGATCGAGGCGGACTTCGCCGCGGACGGCAACCACGCGCCGAAGCTCTGCGTGCGAGTCCGCGACACCGGCGTCGGCATGAGCGAAGAGCAGCTCGGTCGTCTGTTCCAGCCGTTTGCTCAGGCCGAGGCGGACACCTCCCGCAAGTACGGCGGCACGGGTCTGGGACTGGTGATCTGCCGTCGCCTGGGGCGTCTCTTGGGCGGCGACGTCTGGGCGGAAAGCAAGCCCGGGCAGGGAACCGTCTTCCACGTTCAAGTGGCGGGCGAGATCGCGAAGGCGGAAGCATCCGGCGCCGAGACCGACGGCCGACCTGACGACGCCGAGCCGGCGGCGAAAGTGGAAGGCGGCCTCGCTCCTCTCGGCGAGACCTCCGGGCCGGTCCGCGTGTTGTTGGCCGAGGACTCCTTGGAGAACCAACGGCTGATCCGGCGGCTCTTGGAACGCGGCGGAGCCTCGGTGACGACGGTGGAGAACGGGCGCCTGGCCGTGGACGCCGTGCTCTCCGCCGCCCGGGGCGACGCGCAAGCCGAGTCTGCCTTCGATCTCGTACTGATGGACGTGGAAATGCCCGAGATGGACGGTCCCACGGCGGTGCGCACCCTGCGGCAAGCCGGCTGCAAGCTGCCGATCATCGCCTTGACGGCGCATAACGATCCGGAATTGCTCCGCGGGTTCGTCGATGCGGGCCACACGGGCTGCTTGGTGAAGCCGGTCACCTCGGCCGAACTGTGGCGCGAGATCCGTCGCCGACTGCCGCGGGAGGCCGACCGCCCGGTCGGGGTGTAGACGTTTTCGGCCCGGGCGGACCTCCCCGCGCGGGGTTCGGGCTGCGAGAATGACGGTCTTGCGGCGGGGCAATCCCGGGCACGCATCGAGCCGACATGCAATTCACGAGGTTGGAATGTTGAAGCGAATTCTAGTCACCGGGGGAGCCGGTTTTCTCGGCTCCCACCTTTGCGAGCGGCTGGTCGAGATGGGCCACGACGTGATCTGTCTGGACAATTTCTTCACCAGCCAAAAGGCCAACGTGATGCACCTCTTGGATCGGCACAACTTCGAGCTGATCCGCCACGACATCACGCTGCCGATCTGGTTGGAAGTGGACGAAATCTACAATCTGGCCTGCCCCGCCGCGCCGGGCCATTATCAGTACAACCCCATCAAGACCATGAAGACGTCGCTGATGGGATCCATCAACGTGCTGGGCATGGCCAAGCGGTGCCGCGCCAAGATCTTGCAGGCGTCCACCAGCGAGGTCTACGGCGATCCCGAGGTCCACCCCCAGCCCGAGTCCTATCGCGGGGCGGTCAATCCGATCGGGCCGCGGGCCTGCTACGATGAGGGGAAACGGGCGGCGGAAGCCCTCTTCATGGATTACCACCGCATGAACGGCGTGCCCGTCCGCATCGTCCGCATTTTCAACACCTACGGCCCCCGCATGCACCCCTACGACGGCCGCGTCGTCTCGAACTTCATTCGCCAGGCGCTGGCGGGCGAGGACATCACGATCTACGGCGACGGCTCGCAAACGCGATCCTTCTGCTACCGCGATGACATGGTGGAGGGGATGATCCGAATGATGAACGTCGCGGAGGACTTCACCGGGCCGGTCAATCTGGGCAACCCCGAGGAGTTCACGATCCGGGAATTGGCGGATTTGGTGCTGGAGCTGACCGGCTCTCGCTCGCGGTTGATCTTCAAACCCTTGCCGCCGGATGATCCCACGCGGCGCCGGCCGGACATCACGCTGGCCAAGAGTAAGCTCCAGTGGCAGCCGACCATGCCGCTGCGAGAGGGACTGAAGCGGACCATCGCCTGGTTCCGGTCGATCGACATCAGCCATTACCGTCCACCCACCCCGCGGTATTGAAAACGGCGGGCTTGGCGACATCGGCGGGGTTGTCGCACCACGATGTTCCGGCGGCAGCGGACGCGGTGGATTGCGTTCGAGACGCGGGGCGGAGGCGAGATTTCAACCGGCGTCCGGCGAAGGCTCCGGGCCTTCGTCGTCGCGGTTCATGCGGGCCTGACGTTGCGCCTCCTCCCAGACGCCCTTGCGGTCCTCCAACGCAGCGGGCGCCACGTCGGAGCGGACGTACGTCACGTACCAGTCGGAGGCACCGGCATCGGGGATCGGCAATCGCGTCATGGCCATGACGATGAAGAAGGTCTTTTCCTTTCCTTGATCGTCGTGATAGGTGACGGCGTAGCTTTGCACGACCACGTCGCTGTTGTTTTCGCGATAGATCTTTTCCGTGTCGAAGAAGCGGATGCGACCGTCGCCGCGCTTTCCCAAGGCCGTCAGGGCCTGGGTCTCTTGCCGCCCCAAAAAGGCCTCCAGATCGCGTCGGGCGGGCTGTCCCACCGCGTACTTCTCCGGCAAACGGTCATCCATCGGCTGCCGCAAGGGCGCGGACATGCTGAGCTGATGGGCGCGGAGCAAGTCGCCGGACCGTACCAGTTCCAGCCAGGTTTGCCCGAACTGCCGGGCTTCGGCGTCGACCAGCGCGCGATGGGTAAACCACTGGGCCGGCGCGGCGGCGAACAGAAACAAGCCCAGGGCGCCCCCGATCCGCGCCGCCGTCCGCCCCAAGCGCGGCGGGTCCTGCCGGCGGATGGACAACTCGGCCCAAACGCCCAAGATGACGGCCAGGGCCGGAATGAACCACAGGAACGGTGAGAAGAAGGCCAAAACCGATAGCAGGCCCGCTATCAGGGCGGCTACGGCCGCACCGCTCAAAGGGCGGTATTCGGCGGTCTCGCCCGAGGTAAACGTTGTCTCGGAGTGACGGGTTGCGCTCATACGGCGGCCTCACAGGCTGCAACGCTTTGCCGATCGGATGCCGGACGCCCCGCGGCCGACCGGTCGCCGTCCGGGGCCTAGCTGCAAACCCTACGCAAGGGATGCAGGAACGGTTCGTGACAGGCTTGCCGGGGAAGGCTACCGTGCTTCAGCCCCCGAGGCCTTGTATCCGCCGCCGCTCTCGACCTGGCTTTTCAAGGCCTCTTGCCGCTTCTGATAGACCTCGAAGATCTTGTTCTTGCCCGGGAAGGCGGCGACCTCGGCCCCGTAGGCGGCCGCCTCCTCGGCCGACACGCTCCGCGATAAGGCACCGGTCGACATCATGTTCGCGACAACGCCCCATCGCAGACCGAGGGGCACACCGCTGTCGCCGACCAAGGGCGTGCCGAAGGGAGTCGGCCCCAAGGGGGCGAAGTGCAGCGAGAACAGCAAAAGGGCGTTGAAGGTGCCGGCGCACGAGAGTGCGCCCAACACCGTGAATGTCCGGTCCACGTAGATATTGAATTTAACCGAAACGCGCGAGATCACGGCGGTCAGGGAGTGCAGAATCACCATGAAGACCGCGAACGTCCCCCAAAAGGCCAAGAAATCGTAGAAGTACGTCAACTCCGAACCGATCGTGCCTTCCAGGAACCGTGCCGCCGGCTCGAAGAAATTGGTCGCCAGCAGTCCGGCGAAGAGGAGGTTCCATGCGCGGATGAACGTGCCCCAAGCACCGTCCCGCAGGGCGAAGGCGATGAATGCGGCGAGGACGGCGAGGTTGATGAGCAGTAGGATCATGACGAACGCCTCTGATCGGGCCGAGGATCGGCTGAAACGTTTTTCCTTCGGGATGCGGCACTAGGACTTCTGTTGTAGGATCCGCTGAAGCTCCTCCAGCGACGTGATTCCTTGGGCGACCAAAAGGACGCCCTCCTCTTGCAGGCTGACCATGCCGGCGGCCTTGGCGGCCTTGCGGAGCGTGGCGTAGTCCGGTTTGCCGGCCAAAATCTTGCGGATCGTATCGTTGACGACCAAGAGTTCGTAGAAAGCGGCGCGTCCCAGATAACCCATTCCTTGGCACTGGGGGCACGGCTCCGGCCGCTCTTGCGTCGGTGCGCCGGGGCGGTACAAGGCCTGCACGCGTCCCGGCGGGATGCCCAATCGTTGCAGCAATTCCGGCGGCGGGGCGTAGGGCTGCTTGCAAGCGTCGCACAATCGCCGCAAAACCCGCTGGTTCAGCACGCCCAACACCGCCTTGGGATAGGACGGCGAACGCGGTTGCAAGGCCGCCAGGCGAAGCAGCGCGTCGCAGCAGTCTTTGGCCCGAACCGTGGTGATGATCAGGCGATCGTTTTCCACTTCCCGAGCGGTCAGCTCCAAGACTTCCCCGTCCGGGATATCGCGGAAGACCACCACGTTCGGTTCCAAATGGAACCACTTGTCCAGCATATCCGGCAGCAAGGCGCGTTCGGCGGCCTTGTAGGTATGCACGTGGACGTTTTCCACGGGCTGATAGACGGCGCTCTCTTCTTGGATCGCGATCCACTCCCGGGAAAAGCGGTCGGCGGAAGTCAAGGCGCAGGTGACGGTGGTCCGCAGTCCGTGGGCCGGCGGTGCCGAGAAGATCATCATCCCGCGGTGCTCGTTGAGCAACTTGGCGAGCTGCTCCATGAGCTTGGGCCGCATGCCCAGGTCTTCGAGTTTGCGGAATCGCGTCTGCTTCTCTTGGAAGCGAAGGACGACTTTTTCTCCGCCCGAAATCCCTTGGGAAAGGAACGTGGCGGCAAGGGGGACGCCGGCGTATTGAAATTCGAAACGTCCTTCCTGGCGATTGACGTGATCCTGCGGATTGAGGCCGCAGAGGATTTTGAGGGCTTCCACGGCGGGCAGGATTTGCGGGAGCTGCAAGGGCGGGCGGCTGATCCATACGCCGTCGATCTCATACTGGCAGGTGGCGCCGGCGGCCTGAATATCGAAGACCGCCCCTTCCGCCCGATGCTCCACGGCCCCCGCCACCAGCTCGCGGGCGGCCTGATAGCCCGGGTGCTGCCGCGCCGGGATCATGCGCAGGTTGCGGACCTGCTCGTTCGGCCCCAGGGCCTGGAAGCGGATGGGGGGCGGGCGATCGTCCGGCCCCAGCTCCACGACCTTCTTCCCCGACAAACGACCGATCACCTTGCGGATGTGCAAGGGCGTAAAGACGCGATCCTCGCGATCGACCTTGCCGTTGCGATGGACCACGTACACGATGAACGGCACGAAGACCGCCAGGGTCGCCAGAAATATCCCCACGGGAAAGATCGGCACGACGAACCCGATGCCGAAAAAGACCGCGAAGACGAAGAACACCAAGGGGTTCCAAAGTTTGGCGTTGAGGTGCAGCCGCTGCACGTCCTGGTTGACCCAATCGCCGATCTTGACCCACACCAGATAGAGGGCGATGAAGACGGTCAACTTCAGCAGGCTGAAATAGTAACCCGGTCCGGACCAGCCGGATTGGGCCAGGGGTAAGGTCGTCGACGCGATCGTCTGTGCGAAGGCGGGGACGGCATGCCCGGCGACCGCCGCTGCGGCCGCTGCGAGCGAACATGCCCGCCGCGAAACCTTGCGTGAAGGAAACATCCAAGGCTGCATTAAAGGATTCCCGGCTCTTTGACTTCGATTCCTTTGAGGGCCATGCTCAGGGCTTCCGGATTGGGCGCGACCTCGAAGGCCGTCGCCCGGTCGATCAGCCGTCGCTCCACCAGTTGCTTCAGGCTGAGCGTGAAGTCCTGCATGCCCTCCTGATAACCCAGGCGAATGGCGTCCGGTAACTTGTGATCCTGCCCCTCCAAGATCAGCTTGCGTACGGTGGGGTTGAAGATCATGATTTCGCAGGTGGGTACGCGCTGGACGCCCTCCTTGATGGACGGGAGGAGTTTTTGGGCGATGATGGCCTTCATGTTGAAGGCGATGGCGCTGCGGATGGCGCTGTGCATTTCGCTGGGGAACAGGTCCAAGATGCGCCCTAGCGTACTGGGGGCGGTGGAGGCGTGAATGGTCCCGAACACCAAGTGGCCCGTCTCCGCCGCCTGGATCGCCGTCTCGAACGTCTCCCGGTCGCGCATTTCGCCCACCAACATCACGTCCGGGTCTTCGCGGACGGCGTGTTTCATGCCGATCATGAAGTCCTTCACGTCGATGCCGATTTCCCGCTGATTGATCAGGCACTTGTCTTCCGTGAAGGTGAATTCGATGGGATCCTCGAGCGTGAGGATGTGCTTGCGATAATTGCGGTTGATCCAATTGAGCATGGAGGCGATGGTCGTGCTCTTACCGGAACCGGTGACGCCCGCCAGCAGGATCATCCCTTGGTGGAACTTGCAGAGATCCTCGAGAATCGGGGGCAGGAAGAGTTTTTCGAAGTCGGGGATGTAATTGTTGATCCTGCGCGCCACCAGGCCGAGGTATCCCATCTGCTGAAGGACGTTGACGCGGAATCGCCAGCGGATATCGTCGATCTGCACGACGTAGGCGAAGTCGCAGCCGCCGTCTTCGTCCAGAATGCGGCGCAGTCGCTCATCCAGCATGGGGAAGATGAGCCGCACCATCTCGTCCTCGTCGATCGGCTCGCGGTTCAGAGGTCGCAACGTGCCCGCCACGCGGACGACCGGGGGCCGCCCCACCTTGAGGTGCAGGTCGCTCCCTTGCAGTTTCACCAGCGCGCGAAAGAGCTTGTCGATCTCGAGGTTCGAGGGTCGCTTGCCGAATCGCCTCTTGTCTTCTTCGATGGGTATGGTCATGGGCGCGAACTCGGAGGATCCGTGTCGTCATTTTGCGAAAAGGCGCCGCATTCGGGAGTCTCGGCGTCGCGGCCGAGGCGCCGCCGTGACGGCGGAACCTATATCTTCCCCTGCCGGGGCGTGGGGTTTCAAGCGGGTGCCGCCCTGCGTCGCGAGGCCGCGGCGGTCACCGCCGGCGCTGCGGGGCGGCGCGCTCGATGGCGTGGCGGTCATAGTCGCACCGGTATTCCTCGCGAGGCCAGGTATTGCTTGGTTTCGCGGATGGAGTAAACGCCGAAATGGAAGATCCCCGCCGCCAGGACGGCATCGGCTCCGGCGAGGAGGATGGCGTCGGCCATATGTTCCGGGCAGCCCGCCCCGCCGCTGGCCACGACCGGAATCGTGACCGCTTCCCGGACGGCGCGCGTGATTTCCAGGTCGTAGCCGTCGCGCGTGCCGTCGGCATCCATGGAGGTGAGCACGATCTCGCCGGCTCCCAACCGCTCGACCTCGCGTGCCCAAGCGACGGCCTCCAAGCCCGTGCCGATGCGTCCGCCGTTGATATGGACCTCCCAAAACTCCTTGCCTTCCCGGATCACCCGTTTGGGGTCGATGTTGACGACGATGCATTGGCTGCCGAAACGTCGGGCGGCCTGCGAGACGAATTCGGGGTTGCGGCAGGCGGCCGAATTGATCGAGACCTTGTCGCACCCGGCCTGAAGCAGGTTCCGGATATCCTCCAGCGAGCGAATACCGCCGCCCACGGTCAAGGGCATGAACACGACGTCGGCCGTGCGGCGTACCACGTCGAGGATGATGTCGCGGCCCTCATGGCTGGCCGTGATATCCAAGAATACCAGCTCGTCGGCGCCTTCCGCCTCGTACCGCCGCGCTATTTCCACGGGGTCGCCGGCGTCTTGCAGGTTGAGGAAATTCGTGCCTTTGACCACGCGGCCGCGTTCCACGTCCAAACAAGGAATGATGCGCTTCGCCAGCATGAGCGTCGTTTACAATGAGAAGAAGCGATCTTCCAACCCGCGAAGCCCTGCGGCTGCCTGGCCGCGCTGCGGAATGCCGGGAGGAAAGGCACGGCACCGTTGTGAAGGAAAACCAAGAACGGCGGTCGTTCCGGAATCTCTCTCTAGCATTCACTTTAAGTCGCCGGTCGGGATGGGTCAACCGGCCGGAAGGGCCGCGTTCGGGGCGGCCGGCGGGCTGGGACGATCGCCGCTCGACCCGCAGGTTTTTCCACTCCCGAAGCACAACCGGCAGCAGGACGTTTCGCATGATCTCCCGTTCTTCGGTTTCGGCCGCGGGACCCGCCTTGCGGCCGGCAGGCGCGTTTCTCCGGGCCGTGATCGTGCCGCAACTCGCGGTCATCGCCCTATTCCTTCTCCCGCCTTTGTCGGCGCAGTGGCAGTACGTGCCGTGGGTGATGTCGGCTGCGGGGGTGGGGGGAGTGCTGTGGATCGCCGCCCGCTTCGCGCGCTCCCTGGAGGGGCTGCAATCGCGGCTCCGCGGTTGGGCTCAAGGCGATTTCTCGCCCCCTGCGGCAGCCGAACGCGCCGCCGCCCCGCGGGAGTTGGAGGGACTGTGGGATGCGCTCCGGGACGCGGCCGAAGCCCTCCGCCGGGAGCACGCCGACCTCCGCGCCCGAGCCGAACGTTTGGAGTCCGTCTTTCAAGCCGTGCCCGAGGGATTGTTGGTCTTGGATTCCGAGGGGCGCATCCGGGCCTACAACGACGTCGGCCGCCGCATGTTGCGATTCGAGGCCGGGGACCCGCGGGGCGAACGCATCGAGTCCGTCGTCCATCACGCCAAGCTCGTGGAATACGCGCGCACGCTCATGAAGACGGGCCTCGCGACTCGCATGGAATTGGCCGCCGGCGAGGCGGACGGCCGGGCCTTTGAAGTGCAGGGCGCCGCCCTGCGCGGTCAACAGGGCGAAAACACCGGCTTTCTCATCTTCTTCCGCGACGTCACTCGGATCCGTTATCTGGAGCGCGTTCGCCGGGATTTCACGGCCAACGTCAGCCATGAGCTGCGGACGCCGATGACCCTTATTCACGGGTTCGTGGAGACGCTGTTGGACGGAGCCCTGGACGATCGCGAATCCGCCGCGCGGTTTCTGCAAATCATCCGCGAACAGACCGAGCGGTTGGACGCCCTGATGGACGACATCCTCAGCCTCGCCCGCTTGGAAAGCGAAGACCAAGAGCCGGCGCCGATGGAGCCGCTCTTCGTTCACGAAGTCCTGCACGATAGTTTGGAACTGTGCCGGGTCCGCGCCGAGGAGCGGAACATGACCCTGGAATTGGCGGCCGACTCCCAATTGACCGCTTTTGCCAATCGCCGCCTGTTGGAGCAAGCCGTGGTCAATCTGATTGATAACGCGGTGAAATACAGCGACCCGGGCAAGACGATCCGCGTTTCGGCGGAGCGTCGGGGGAGGTGGGCGGAAATCACCGTGGCCGACGAGGGCTGGGGCATCGAAAGCCGCCACCTGCCCCGCATCTTCGAACGGTTTTACCGCGTGGACCCCGGCCGCAGCCGGGAACTGGGCGGGACCGGCTTGGGCCTGTCCATCGTCAAACACATCATGCAGGTCCATCATGGCGAGGTCGATGTGGAAAGCACGCTGGGCAAGGGCAGCGTGTTTCGCCTTCGCCTGCCCGTCGCCTCGGGGGACTCGCCGGATACGGCATGAAGCGGCGCCCGGCCGTTCTCTGCCGCCGCGTCAAGCCCGGTCGGCGTCGCCGGCGATCGTTCGCTCCGCCGCGCCGGGGCGGGCCCGGTCTCACGTGGCGGTTGCCGGGGCCGAGGCGGCTTTGGCTTTCTTCCGTCTGCCGTCGGCCCCGCGCGTGGCCATGTCGTACAAGATGGGTACGGTGATTTGCGTCAACACGCCGGAAACCAAGATCCCGCCGACGCTGGCGGCGCCGACTCCCACCCGCGGCTCGGCCCCGATCCCTTTCCCCAGCATCAGCGGCAGCATCCCCAGGACCGCCGCCAGGGTAATCATCACGATGGCCCGAAAACGATCGCACGACGCCTGAATCATCGCCTCGTGCGAGGGGACGCCTTGCGCGACCAGTTGATTGAACTCGTCGACGATCAGAATGGCGTTGTTGACCACGATGCCGGTCAACATCACGATGGCCATCACGGCGAAGATGCCGAGGCTTTCTCCCATCAAATACAGGCCCCAAATGGAGCCGATCAGGCCCAGCGGCACCGTGACCAGCACCAGGAAGGTCCGTTTGAACGACTCGATGATGGCGGCGAGCGAGAGGAAGACCAAGAGGACGGAGATCAACCCGGCCTCGGCCAGACCGCCCAACCCTTCTTGCATCGTCTCGTACAGACCGGCGAAGGTGTAGCGATAACCCGGCGGGAAGGCGACGTTTTGATCCAATTGGGCGCTGATCTCTTGCACGGCTTTGCCCAAAGGCAGGTCCGGGGCCAATTGCGAGGTCAGCTTGGCGATCCGCTGCTTGTCCTTGCGGATGATTTGGATGGGCATGGTGCGCTCTTCGACGCTTCCCAACGCCGCCAGAACGAGGGGGTGCCCTTCCGCGCCGGGAAAGAGAAAGCCCGCCACTTGATCCTTGCCCTCTTGCTCCGCGAACTTGACGACGATGTCGTAATTGCGGGCCGTGGTGCGGGACTTGAACGTGCCCGCCTTGATGCCTTCCAAATTGCCGCGCAGGATCAGCCCCATACCCACGGCGGGCGACTGGAGGTCCGCCAGGATGTCGCGGCGGGGACGGATGCGGATTTCGGGTTTGGGGGCGCGGACGGAGGTGTCGGGCGTGAGGACGCCGGGGACCTGCCGGGCCTGGGCCAACGCCGCCAGCGCCAAGCGATCCAATTCCCGCAGGTCCTGCCCCGCGATCTCCATTTCCACCGGGTTGGACTGACCGCCGATAATCGACGGGATGCTGACCGTGATCAAGGCGTCGGGAAAGTTCTGCAACCGCTGCCGCACGTCGTCCATCAGGGCGTAGATGTCGGCCTTCCGCTCGATCCGCTGCGAAAAGACCAACAGCACCTGCGCGATGTACACGCCTTCGCTACTTTGACCCAGCACGCCCTCGGCCTTGCCCACCGTGGTCAGGATGTGTCGCAACTCGGGCACGTCGCGCAACCGCCGCTCGGCCTCTTGCACTTGGGCGACAGTGGCGTCGAGGTCGTAGCGGGTGGGGAACTCCAACCGCACGTAAACCTCGCCGCGGTCGGAGTCGGTGAAGAATCCCGTGCCCACCTCGCCGGCCAGGAAGAGCGCGTGGACGAACAGCGCGGCCACGCCCAGGAGGACCAGCACGGCGGCCCAACGGCGGTGCTCCGTGAACTTGAGCAACCAACGGTAGAGGGCTACGTTCGCGTCCAGCATGCGATTGAACGCCCGCTCCAGCCGCGCCGGCAGGGATCGCGAATCGGCCTTGGCGGGCTTCAGCAGCAGCGCGCAGAGCATGGGCGTCAGTGTGAACGAAATGAACAGTGAGGCCACGGTCATGATGAACATGGTCATGGCCAAGGGGCCGATGAACAGGCCGACCCGCGTCCGCATCACGGCCAAGGGGAACAGCACCACGACGTTGGTCAGGGCGCTGGCCAGCACGGCGACGAAGACCTCGGAGGCACCGATCCGGGCGGCCTCCTTGGGGTCGCCCGACTCCTGGAGCCGCGCCACGATCGATTCCAATACCACGATCGAGTTGGTGACCAAGATGCCCACCGACAGACCGATGGCGATCAGCGTGGACGTGTTCAGCGTGTAGCCCACCACCTGCATGAAGAACAGGCCGATGACGATGGTCAGCGGCATGCTGATGCTGACGACGATGAGCGACCGCAGATTGTAGAGAAAGAAGAAGAGGATGGCGGCGGTGAGCACGATGCCGATGCCCACGTTCATCCAGGCGTCCTGATTCATCGCCTTGATGAAGGTGCCGTCGTCGGAGACCCATTCCAGCTTCATTCCGGCGGGGAGATCGCGATTGATGCGGTCGAGGGTGCGACGAACGCCGTCGACGGTGCGCACGGCGTTGGCGTCGGCCTTCTTGACGATCTTGACGGCGACGGCCTCGCGCCCGTCGAGATAGGCCCGCTGCCGCAACTCCTCCGTGCCCATCACCGCGCGACCGACGTCCCGCAGGTAGCACCGCTTTCCCTCGGAATTGGCGATTTCCAGGTCGTTCAATCGCTCCAGTTCTTCGTATTCGGCGTCGAACTTGACGCTGTATTCGATGCCGTGCTCGCGGACGCGGCCGGAGGGAATGGTGCGGACCCCCGACTGCACGGCCCGCACGACGTCCATCGTGGAAAGCCCCCGCGCGGCGAGCTTGTCGCGGTCCAGCTCCAGATGGACCTCGCGCTTGGCGCCGCCGATGAGCTGCACGTCGGCCACGCCCTCCAGCACGCTCAGGCGGTCCCGCAACTCGTTGTCGGCGTAGTCGTACAGTTCCTCCACGCCCAAATTACCGGTCAAAACCAGCGTGGCCACCGGCTTGGCGTTGATGTCGAACTTTTGGATGATGGGATCCTCGGCGTCCTCGGGGAGATCGCGGCGGATGAGATCGATCTTTTCCCGCACGTCCGTGGCCGCGATGTCCACATCCACGCTCATCTCGAATTCGAGCAGCGTCTGGACCACGTTCTCCATGCACACGGAGGAGACGTGCTTCAGGCCCTCCACCGACGATACGGCGTCTTCGATCCGTTTGGCGACGTCGATTTCCAGCTCTTCGGGCGACGCGCCCGGGTAGACCGTCAGCACCGTGATGAAGGGGACGTCCAGCTTGGGCATCAGCTCCAAGCCCATGTTGCGGTAGGCGTTGATCCCCAGGATGGTCAAGCCGATGAACAAGCAGCTCGTGGCCACCGGGCGGCGGACGGCGAAATCGGAGAGGGTCATCGGGCGGCCTCCTCGATCACGCGGATGGGCGTGCCGTCGCTGACCAGGGTTTGACCCATGGAGATGATGGGCGTACCCGGCTCGATTCCGGACAGAACCTCCCACCAGCCGTCGGTTTGCATCCCCAGGGGCACCGCCGTTGCCGCCGCCTTGCCGTCTTTGGCCGAGAAGACCATCTGGTGGTTTTCCCGCTGGACCACGGCGGCGATCGGCACGCCCACGCCGCGCCGCGATTGCAGCAGCAGGGTGGTTTGGGCCAGCCGACCCGGGACGACGTCGGCCGGCGGATTCTCCAAGAGACACTTCACCTGGAAGGTCCGCAATTTCGGCTCCACGGTCGGGCTTTTATACGTGACGGTCAGTTCGCCGACCTCCGTTCGCCCGACCGTTACCCGCATCTTGCTTTTCCCCACCTCGATGCGGTCGTAGTATTCCGCGGGCGCGAACACGCTGATCTCGATCAGCGTCAAATCATCGATCCGCAGCACGGGCGTGCCGGAGCCGGCGCTCTCGCCCGGTTCTTTCAGCCGCAGGGACACCCGGCCCGAGATCGGCGCCACGACCAGCGAATCGGCATAGTCTTTTTCCGCGACCTTGACGTTCAGCCGCGCCTGCTCCAGTTGGGCCTTGGCCAGATCGATCAAGGTCTGCACGTGGCGGACGTCGGCCTCCAACTGGCGGCACTGCGCCTGCTGATGCTCCACGACTTGCGTGGCGACGGCGTTGCGGGCGTTCAGGTCTCGGTAGCGCGCCAGGTCCGTCAGCGCCTGTTGTTGCGCCACCAACGTCTTTTCCAAGAGCGCCTCCTTCTCGCGGACCGCGCAATCGGCCACGCGGAGCTGCTCTTGCGCGATGGCCACCGCCTGGGCCAGCTTGACCGAATCGGTCTGAAAGAGTTTGGTCTTGCCGGCCTCGACGTAGTCTCCCTCCTCGACGAAAATCTGGTCGAGCGTGCCGGGAATGCGTGCCGACACCAAGGCGTAACGCTTGGCCAGCACCGATCCGGCGATGATCAACCGCTCCTCGAAGATCATCTCCTTGGCAGGGGTCAAGACGACCGGTACGGCATCGGCGGGGGCGGCCGGCGTGCCGGAACCTCCCGCCGGGTTCGTCCTTTCACTCGCACCATTTTGAGAAGGCTCCGCGCGGGCGGTGCCGAACACCCCGGCGGCGGCCGCGGCCAAGACCGCTCCCACCACTATCAATCCTGCCACGCTCAACGTAACGGCGGTTTGAATCCACCATCTACGATTCGCTTTCATGAGTTCGCCCCCCTCCCGGCTTCGTGAGACCGTATCCCACACAGGATCAGGTCCATCAGCTCCCGGATTGAGTTTTCGATGGGCCGTTGCTCGCCGGACTCCAGTTGCCGCTCGATGCAGAATTGCACGGCCCCCACGGCCATCTCGGCCGCGGAGACGGCGTTGAACTCGCGAAAGCTCCCTTCCGCGATGCCCTGCTCGAAAATGCTGCGGAACCGGTCGATCGCCAACGTGTTCTTGCTTCGCTGCGAGGTGAAGCACAGCTCGCGGACATGCGGATCGCGAAACAGGAAATCGAACAGGCCGCGGTGCTTCGAAAAGTGGCTGAACCACAGCCGCAGCATGGCCTCCAATTTCTCCACGGCTCCCATCGAACTAGCGATGATGTGCCCCCCCGCTTCAATAGCCGGTTCAATGGACCGCTCGAAGACCTGGGTCACCAGCTCCTGCTTATTGCGAAAGTAGTTGTACACGCTGCCTTTGGCGATTCCGGCGGCCTCGGCCACTTTCTCAATCGTGAGGTGCTCGAAGCCGTCGCTTCTAAGCACGTCGAGCGCCGCCTGAAGGATGCCTTCCTTCATGGCGTCGCCGGCAATTTTTCGGCAGCGCTCCGTCAGATTTGTTGTTCCGTGCATTTTCCCTAGCTTGCCCTAATTCTTCTTTTTGGCGACCGGTCGACGCCGTGGAATTCGAAATCGAGAGCGGGACTGATCTTTTCTCGACCAATCGGCTTTCGCTCGGTTGCTTTCGTTCCCAAAGCACTACTCTTTTCTTATTACGGCCAGACCTCCGAACTGGTTTTCAGAAAAATGACCGTACATTCATTTCTACGACTCGGCAGTTTACGAATCAAGCGCGTCGGCCGGTTTTTCCGAAAACACTGAAGGTGACTCTGCTGTCGAACGTGCCGCCTGTGCCGCAGATTACTGCTTTACGATTAATGAAAACCCCTCGATTGGGCGGGCGGTTGTCACTGTAGGCAACTGCGGAACGACACCGAAATTTGGGGGGGATTTTTGGGAGCGGAACCATGGGTTTCACTTTTGGGACACAAGTTCAGAACGGTGGGGAATCCCCGGTCGGCCGTCAAACCATGCGGGATCGGCACGCCCCGAGATCTCCCGCCGGATCCCGCGTCGAACGGACCGCCCGCACCGTGGCGATCCTTACGGTCCTGTTGTTCGCGGCCGGCTGCATGACGAGCTTCCGCGAATGGATCCAGAACGGCTTTAAAGTCGGCCCGAACTACTGCCCGCCCGGGGCGGAGGTCGGCGAGGCCTTTCTGGATTCCTCGGAGCCGGGGATCGGCAACGGCGCGGCCGACTATGTCGAGTGGTGGATGGTGTTCCAGGATCCGACGCTGAACGAGCTGGTTCAGGCGGCCTACGAGGAGAACCTTCCGCTGAAGATCGCCGCCGAGCGAATCTTGGAGGCTAGGGCCATGCTCGGCGTGGCCCGCGGCACCTGGTGGCCGCAACAGCAAGAGGTCGTGGGGGCGTATTCTCGCAACCAAATGAGCCACAACGCCTTCCCCATGTCCAATTTCAGCAAGATCCCCGGCTTCAAGATGAATTACGACAATTGGGCTTTGGGGGCGGAAATGGCTTGGGAGCTGGATTTCTGGGGGCGATTCCGCCGCATGATCGAATCCGCCGAAGCCAACCTGGAGGCCGAGGAGGAGGCGTATAACGCAGCCCTCGTGCTCTTGCAGGCTGAGACCGCCTCGACTTACATCCAATTGCGGACGATCGACGAGCGACTCTCCCTGGCCCGGCAGAATGTGGAATTGCAGAAGAACACGCTGGCCATCGCCCAGGCCCGGTTCGAGCAGGGGGTCGTCAGCCAGCTCGACGTGCACCAGGCGCAGGCCATCCTATCGAACACCGAAGCCCTCATCCCCATGTTGCGATCCTTGCGGCGGGTGGCGGAAAATCGCCTTTGCACGTTGTTGGGCGAACCGCCGCAAAACTTGGACCCGATCCTCGGGTCGAGCGGCAAAATCCCCCAGGCCCCGGCCGAGGTGGTGGTGGGCATCCCCGCCGATCTCCTGCGGCGGCGGCCCGACGTCCGACGCGCGGAGCGCTTGGCGGCCGCCCAATCCGCCCGCATCGGCATCGCCGAAGCCGAGTTCTATCCTCACATCGCCATCACCGGCCAAATCGCCTATCAAGCCGAGAACTTCAGCGACTTGTTCAACGGCCGAAGTTTCGCCGGTATGGTCGGGCCTGGGTTCCGCTGGAACATCCTCAACTACGGCCGCATTCGCAATTCCGTGTTGATGGAGGATGCGCGATTCCGCCAGGCGGTGTTGGGCTATCAGGAAACCGTTCTGCGGGCGAACGAAGAGGCGGAAGACATGATTACCGCCTTCCTGGAGGAGAAACGTCGGCTCCTCGCCCTGGAGCAGGCCACGCAAGCCACGGCTGCCGCCTCCGCGCTGGCCATGGCGCAATACCAAGAGGGCTTGATCGACTTCCAACGGGTGATCGATTCGCAGCGGGCGTTGGTGCAGCAACAAGACGCCCTGGCGGAATCCCGCGGCAAGGTCGCCTTGAACCTGGTCTCCGTGTACAAGGCGTTGGGAGGCGGTTGGCAGGTTCGGTATCAGCAGCCCCGCAACGTACTCGTTTCGCTGAGGACCGGGGCCGGCGCGGGCGGCGAAGTTTCGTCGGGATCAAGTCCGACGCCCGCACCGCAGCCGCTGCCGGCCGCGGCTCCCGCCGCGCCGGTCGCCCCCGCCGTGCCGCCGGTGACCGAGCCGGCCCCCAATGGTGCCGCGCAAGTCGGGCCGAATCCGAGCGGTGTCGCGCCGCAGCCCATGCCGCCTGCGGGTGGCACTGCCGCTCCGCCCGTCCAGCCGGCGCCGTCATCGCCTTCCCCGGCGGAGCCTGCGGCGCCGAACGGCGGTCTAGGCTTGCCCATGCCGCTGCCCCCGGCCCCGGTCCCGGACGAACCCGCCGAGGTGCAGTTCCAGCAGTGACGGATCCGGCTCCGTAGTGAGCGCGAGGCCCGGCTTCCATGCTGATTGCCTTGCGTTAGACTGGCGGTGAACCCAATTCCGTTTCCCAGGATGCGGACCTTGGCGGCCGTAGGGTGACGTTGCCGGCTTGGGCCGGAAATCCGCCTGCGAAGAGAAGCAGTCCGGCACCGCGGGGTGGGCGGCGCTTCTTCGGCCCGAATCCATGTGAGCAAGGACATGACGAGCGAAACGCGGGAACCCGGCGCCTCCGCCGGTAAATCGTCCCGGGGGCTGACCGCCTGGGTCGTCATCCCGGCCCGGCTGGCTTCGGTGCGACTGCCCGGCAAGATGCTGCTGAGCGAGACGGGCAAGCCCTTGATTCAGCATACCTACGAGGTAGCGTCTGCGGCGACGAGGCCGGCGGGCGTGTGCGTGGCCTGCGATTGCGAAGAGATCCGCCGCGCCGTGGAGGCCTTCGGCGGGACGGCGCGGATGACGGACCCCAACGCCCAAAGCGGGACGGATCGCGTGGCGGAGGTCGCCCGCGCCATGCGCGAGGTGGATGTCTTCGTCAACCTTCAGGGCGACGAGCCGGAGATGGCCCGGGAAGCGATCGATCGCTTGTTGGAGTTGATGGAGCAGCACCCCGAGGCCCGCGTGGGAACCTTGGCCGCCCCGCTCCGCGTGCGGGAATTGCTCGATGATCCGGCCTGCGTGAAGGTGGTCCGCGACGCCGAGGGCTGGGCCTTGTACTTCAGCCGCAGCCTCATCCCTCATCCCCGCGAGTGGGATGACCGTCTCCTCCAGGCCGACCCGCCCGTCTTCCTCCAGCATCTCGGCATCTATGCCTACCGGCGGGAATTCTTGCTGCAATTAGGTGCGTGGTCGCCGCCGCCGTTGGAGCAGGTCGAAAAGCTGGAACAATTGCGATTCCTCTATCACGGGACGCGCATCATGGTGGGGATCATCGATACCTCATCATCCGGGATCGACACCCCCGAGGATTACCGCCGGTTTGTGGCCCGGTACCAAGCTCGGTACAATCTCCGGTAGGCGGCGCGGCGGAGGAGGCGGGGGAGCGTTCCGCCTTGGTTCCGCGCCGACGGCCTCTTTCTGATCGTTCTCTCAAGCGTTTCGCTGCGTTCCATGGGGCGGCCGAGTCCCGCATGGCTGTGCGCGGCGAATTCGTTTTTATCCGCGGTCGGCGGTACGGATGGGCACCATGACCAAACACATTTTCATCACGGGGGGCGTGGTCAGCTCCCTGGGCAAGGGTCTCACCAGCGCGTCGATCGGGATGCTGCTGGAGCGCCGCGGACTCCGCGTGCGGATGCAGAAGATGGACCCCTATATCAACGTCGATCCCGGGACCATGAGCCCCTACCAGCACGGCGAGGTGTACGTGTTGGACGACGGCAGCGAGACCGACCTGGACCTGGGGCACTACGAGCGATTCACCAACAGTCCCCTCACCCGGGATAGCAACTACACGACCGGTAAGATCTATCAGGCGGTCATCACTAAGGAGCGCCGCGGAGAATACCTGGGGCAAACCGTGCAGGTCATCCCGCACATTACGAATGAGATCAAGCGGGCGGTGACGAAGCTGGCCGAGCCGGACGTGGACGTCGTCATCACCGAGATCGGCGGGACGGTCGGCGACATCGAGAGCCTGCCTTTCCTGGAGGCCATCCGGCAACTGTCGCTGGACCTGGGGCGCGAGAATTGCCTGTACATCCATCTCACGTTGGTGCCGTATCTGCGAGCCGCCGACGAGCTGAAGACCAAGCCCACGCAGCATTCGGTGGGCCAGTTGCGGCAAATCGGCATCCAGCCCGACATCCTCATCTGCCGCACGGAAAAGCCCCTCAGCCGGGACTTGCGGGCGAAGGTCGGTCTGTTCTGCAACGTCCCCTCGGAGTGCGTGATCGAGGAGCAAGACAAGACCTTCTCCATCTACGAGGTGCCCCTCAGCCTGGTCGAGCACGGCCTGGATGCCCTGATCGTCCGCAAGTTGAATCTCAAGTGCGGCATGCCGGACCTGGAAAGCTGGCACGAACTGCTGCACCGCATCCGCAACCCCAAGAGTGAGATCTCCATTGCGGTGGTGGGCAAGTACGTAGAACTGCGAGATTCGTACAAGTCGATCTACGAGGCTTTGGACCATGCCGGCATCGCCCATCAGACCGTGGTCCGCGTGGAGCGATTGCACAGCGAACGGGTGGAACGGGAGGGAGCGGAGCGGCTCCTGGCGGGGGTGGACGGCATTCTTGTGCCGGGCGGTTTCGGCGAACGCGGCATCGACGGCAAGATTCAGGCCGTCCGCTTCGCCCGGGCGAAGAAAATCCCCTTCTTCGGCATCTGCCTGGGTATGCAATGCGCGGTCATCGAGTTCGCGCGGAACGTCGCCGGCTTGCAGGATGCCCACTCCACCGAATTCGTCAAGGATACCCCGCATCCCGTCATCTGCCTGCTGGATGAGCAACGGATGGTCACGGACAAGGGCGGAACGATGCGGCTGGGGGCCTATCCGGCCGTGCTCAAGGAAGGGAGTCGCGCGGCCGCCGCCTACGGAAAGCGGGAAATCTCCGAGCGCCACCGCCACCGTTACGAGTTCAATCTCGCGTTCCGCGAAACGCTGGAGCGCTGCGGCATGATGGTGACCGGGACCAGTCAGGACGGGAAATTGGTGGAGATCGTGGAGGTGCCCGAACACCCTTGGTTCGTGGCCGTTCAATTTCACCCGGAATTCAAGTCCCAGCCCACGCGAGCCCATCCGTTGTTTCAGGCGTTCGTGGCGGCAGCCCTGGAAAAGCGGGTTGCGCGCCCGGCTTCGGCCTGAGAGCGAGTCGCAGGCCCTCGCGAGGACGGCGGGCGCGGCACGAGGCGTCCGTTTCCCGAGGAACCTCAGTCTTCGCGGCCGGGATGGGCCTCCTCGCGCGGCGCGTCCTCTTCGTCTTCCAATCGCGGCGGAAGCGGCAGAGCGTAGTCCTCCTTCAACCACCGATAAAGGTCGATGTTGCGGCACCGCCCGCTGCAAAACGGTAGGGCGTCGCTCTGCCGCGGCGAAAATGGCTTGCCGCAGATGGGGCACCGAATGCGTTTCTCTTCTCCGTTGTTCGCCATAGTCTGCTTTTGCTTGTACAACGAGGGAAACAGGAAGATCTCGGCGGCCGGATGCACGGTGACGATCCGCACGCCCACGTCCGCCCGCGGCCGAGCCGGCGCCGGTCGCTTATGCGAGCCGTCGGCCCTGTTCTCGACGCCGCGGAGTGCGGCTTCCGGGCGGCTGCCGCAGGCAAGGCCCCCACGCTTGCGCCGCGCCCGGAGGGTCCCGCGCCGTTGCGATTGCCGGATGCCCATTTCCTCACGCACGGCGTAACGATGGAGCATGGGCCTGCACCCTCCATTTTCTTTCCCGGCAGAGACGAATACGATTCCCCGTTCGAGATTTTTGCGCACTCACGGCGCCGCATCCGGCGGAAATCAGGTCGCGGACTTGCGCCCGGTTATCGTGACCTTGGGCGCTGCGGGCGGAAGGAACCCCCGAGGCCGTCCTACTGCGGTTCTACCGCATTGTGAGATTTACCGGGATTGACATCATGAAACTGGGATTCGGACTGTATCGGCACCAATTGACGGACGACAACTTTCGCTTTGCGCGGCAGTGCGGTGCGACGGAATTGGTCGTGCATTTGGTCGATTACTTCCGCGGCGGCGAGTTGCGCGACAACCAACCGGTGGGAGACGACGGTTGGGGTTGGGCGGGCGACCCCGAGGACCCCATTTGGAACTACGACTCCTTGGCCCGGCTGCAAGAGTCGGCCGGGCGGCACGGCCTGACGATTTGGGCGATCGAGAACTTCGACCCGGCGCTGTGGCACGACATCTTGCTGAACGGGCCGGAGCGAGATCGGCAGATGGCGCGGTTGCAAACGCTGATACGAGACGTGGGCCGGGCGGGGATCCGAGCATTCGGATACAACTTTTCCATCGCCGGGGTGGCGGGCCGCAAATCGGGACCCCTCGCCCGCGGCGGCGCGGAAACCGTCTATGTGGCCGGTCCGGACGAGCGGCCCATCCCCCTGGGCATGGTCTGGAACATGCGCTACGCCCCCGGCGGCTCGGGGCACTTGGCCTTCTTCCCCCACGACGAACTT
The DNA here is from genome assembly GCF_055386265.1 of Thermogutta hypogea. NCBI lineage: Bacteria > Pseudomonadati > Planctomycetota > Planctomycetia > Pirellulales > Thermoguttaceae > Thermogutta > Thermogutta hypogea. The sequence goes on along the minus strand of NZ_AP042425.1, from coordinate 3,654,502 downwards.
TGGCAACGGCTGGAGTGGTTCTTGCGGCACTTGCTGCCGGCGGCGGAGGAGGCCGACGTCCGTTTAGCCGCCCATCCCGACGACCCGCCGTTTCCCGTCCTCCGCAACGCGCCGCGCTTGGTGTACCAGCCGTGGATGTACCGTCGTTTGCTGGACCTCTATCCCAGCCGGTGCAACGCCTTGGAGTTTTGTCTGGGCACTCTGGCCGAGATGACCGAGGGCGACATCTACGCGGCAACGGAGGAGTTTGCCCGCGGAGGCAACATCGCGTACATCCACTTTCGCAACGTGCGGGGGAAGATTCCGAACTATCAAGAGACGTTTTTGGACGAAGGCGACATCGACATGCGGCGGATCGTTCGGACCCTCCGAGACTGCGGCTATGACGGGCCGTTGATCCCCGACCACACCCCGCTGATGACCTGCGAAGCCCCGTGGCACGCCGGGATGGCCTACGCGATGGGGTTCATGCAAGGTCTGCTTCGCTGCGAGCGAGACGATAGCTTGGCATAGTTGCGGCATAGTTGCGCGTTTTGGAAGGTTAAAGAGTTCTGGGTAACCGCAAGGGTGCGGTATCGCTTTGGCTTCAAACGCGACGTATGCTTTCCAGAGGCACCGCGCGGAGTCCCCTCGTACGTGTCGCCATCGGCGCGGTGCAGGCACCGGGCAACGCCTCGGCAAATTCGCCGGTAGCTTGCTTTCTGCACCGTGACAAGCTACTGTCAGGCATGATCTAACCCTTCGCGCGAGGGGTGAATTCGGAATAGTTGACCTGTTTCAACAAATCGGACGGGAAGTATTGCTATGGGCACTGACAATCGGTCCTTGAGGCACGTGTTGGTCGCGTTCAGCGTGCTGGTTTGGGTGACTTGGGTAGCGCATCCGTATCCATTCGAGGCGAGGGCTTCCTCGGCCGCTGTGGAAGAGCAGGCCGATGAGGAGCATTCCAAGGAAGAGAAGGATTCCAAGGAAGGCGAAAAACAGGAAAAGGCCGAAGATTCGGCGGCGGAGGAAAAACCGGCCGCGAAACAGCCGGCCGACGAGGGCTCCGAAAAGAAGGCGGAGGCGGGCGACTCCCACAAGGAAAAGCCGGCCGCTGAAGCCAAGCCGACCGCTGAAGCCAAACCGGCCGCGGAGCCGCCCAAAACGGCGCAAGCCCCCGCTCAGCAACCGGCGAAACCCGCCCCCGCGACCGCCACGGTCCGACGCGGACTGGTGAAAGTCGAAAAGACGTATAACGCGGTTTTCCAACCCAAGGACATGACGGAGTTGGCCCTGCGCTTTCAAGCGTGGAGTCAGGCGGAAGTCTTGGATGCGGTGGAACACGGTGCCCGGGTGAAGAAAGGCGATGTCTTGGTCCGCTTCAAGACCGAGGACTTGGATCGCGCCATCGCCGATCAAAAACGCTCGCTGGAGGGCGCACGGCGATCTCTCAAGGACGGCGAGGAGTTGCTGGCCATCATGGAAAAGACGGTGCCCTTCGACCTGAAGTCTTTGGAAATCAATCTCGAGCAAACCGAACAGGATACCAAACGGTACTTCGAGGTCGATCGCGAATTGCTTCTGCGGAGCTATGAGATGTCGTTCCGCAGTGCCAAGGAATCGCTCGACTATGCCCGGGCCGAGCTGGAGCAACTGGAAAAGATGTACAAGGCGGACGACCTGACGGAGGAGACGGAGGAGTTGATCCTGCGTCGCCAGCGCTTCGCCGTGGAACGGGCCGAGCTGAGCTTCGTCTTGGCCCAAAATCGGCATGAACAATTCATGAAGATCGACTTGCCGCGGCAGGACGAGGGCATGAAGCGCGATTTGGAGCGCGTGCGACTCCTTGCCGCGCGGTCGCGCATCAGCCTGCCCGCCATGCTGGTGGAGCAGCGCCGGTCCGTGGAGCAACAGAAGATCGACCTGGAGCGCGCGGAGGAACGGCTGGCCAAATTGGTGGCCGACCGCAAGTTGTTGGATTGCCGCGCGCCGTGCGACGGCATCGCCTATTACGGTGCATTCAATCGCGGAGAGTGGGGCGGCGCCACGTCCCTGCAAAGCAAACTCAAGCCGGGCGGCACCGTCTCCAAGAACGAAGTCCTCTTCACCATCGTGCAATTGCCGACGGAAAAGGTCACGTTCAGCGTGGGTGAAGCCGACATCCGCTGGATGGAGGCCGGGCTTGAAGGTACCGTCGAGCCGAAGGCCGCCCCGCGGACGTATCTGCCCGCGGTCGTGACCCAGGTCGCCGGGGTGCCGATCGCGGCCGACAAGTTCGAGGTCACGGCCGAAGTGACCTTGCCGAAGCGTCCTCTGGGGTTGGTGCCCAGCATGACGGGCACGGCGCGGTTCTTGGTGTACGTCAAGAAGGACGCCGTGTTGGTCCCGGCTAAGGCCGTGTTCACCGAGGACTTGGACCCGGCCCGGCGCTACGTCTGGGTCAAAGGCGAGGGAGACCGCCCGGAAAAGCGGCCGGTCGAGGTCGGCGAGTCGGTCGGCGAATCGCTGGAGATTCTCGACGGCTTGCGCGAGGCCGAGGTCGTCTATCTGGAAAAGCCCAAGTCGGAAGAGTGAAAACGGCGTGAGGGTCCGCGTGACGGCGGGCGTGGCGGAAAACGCGGTCCGGATCGGCTGGAGCGGCCGGGCACGTTTCGCGCTTTGGGAGAATCAATCGTGAGCGTCCTCAGCATGAGAGGGGCGTTGGCGGCGGCCGCGATGATCGGGCTGGCGGGGTGGACCTTCGAGGTTCGCTTCGCGAAGGGGATTGCTCCCCAAGCCCCCACCCACCCCGCCCCGTATCTGGCGGCGGTGGAAGGTCCCCGACCGGCCGACGTCGAGCAGCCTTCCGGCGAAGCCGTCGCCGCCGCTTTGCGCAGGGGTGTGGATTTCCTCCTCTTGCGGCAGAACCGCGACGGCTCGTGGGGTTCCGCGCGCAATACCAAGGAGTTGAACATCTACGCACCCGTGCCCGGCGCGCACCACGGGTTCCGCGCGGCGACGACGTCGTTGTGCATCTCGGCCCTGATCGACAGCGGAGACGATCGACCGGAAGTGGCGGAGGCCGTCGAGCGCGGCGAGGTTTGGCTGCGGGAGAATCTGCCGCGCGTGCGGCGGGCGACCCCCGACGCCATCTACAACAACTGGGCGCATGCCTACGCCTTGCAAGCCCTGGCCCGGCTGGTGGCAAGGCACGAGGGCGACCCGGAGCGCCAAGAGGCCCTTCGCGAACTGATGCGGGGCCAGCTCGATCGGTTGACCCGCTACGAATGCGTGGACGGCGGTTGGGCCTACTACGACTTCGACTACGGTACGCAGAAGCCTGCCGGATCGACCATCAGTTTCGTCACGGCCACGGTCTTGACGGCCTTTCACGAAGCCCAAGCTGCGGGCCTGGAAATCCCTTCCCGCCTGGTGGATCGCGCCAAGGCCTCCATCCTCCGCCAGCGCAAGCCGGATTTCACTTATTGTTACGGCGAATACCTCAAGTACGTGCCGATGCATCCCGTCAATCAGCCGGGCGGGAGCCTGGGACGCAACCAGGCGTGCAACCTGGCGATGCGGTTGTGGGGCGACCGGGCCGTCACCGACGAGATCCTCAAGAATTGGCTGGAGCGCCTGATCGCCCGCAACGGATGGCTGGATATGGGCCGCAAACGACCCATTCCCCACGAGTCCTGGTTCGCCGTGGCGGGTTACTTCTACTATTACGGCCACTATTACGCGGCCATGTGCGTGGAGTTGCTCCCGCCGGAGGAACGGCCCCGGTATCAAGACCACCTGGCGACCATCCTCTTGGCTTTGCAGGAGAAGGACGGTTCGTGGTGGGATTACCCGCTCTACGATTACCACCAGCAGTATGGGACGGCGTTCGCGATCATGACCCTGGTCCGCTGCCGCCGCCCGTGACCTAGGGGACGACGGGACCTCGAGTTCGGAAAGTGTCCAAGGGCCGACGTCGCATTCGTAGCGAGCCGTGGGGGCGGCAACTTGCCCCGTGCCTCGCGACGTGCTACAAAACACTCAAGTCGGGGGTTTCGGCCGTTAAGGCAGGGTACCGGCCCGGTTCCCACGGCGGTCGTCGCATGCCACGACTCTTCCCGTTTTCTTTTGAGAACGGATTTCGCGTGATCCCAGGTGGCCGATCATGGCCTTGGTAACTCTCCGTATCGTCGATGGAGCGGATCGCGGACGCGTCTTCGAGAATCTTCCCACGCCGGTCTCGGTGGGTAGGGAGGAAGGGAACTCGATACGTCTGAACGATGAGCGCGTCAGCCGCTTTCATCTCAAAATCCAGGAGGATCGCGGCCGATTGGTCCTCACCGACTTGGCCAGCACCAACGGGACCAAGGTCAACGGGGAACCGGTGCAGGTGACGATCGTCCGGCCCGGCGACGTGGTATCGTTGGGAAAGACCGTGATGCTCGTCGGTTCCCGTGAGGAGATCGCCGAGCGTCTGGCCGACCTGCGCAAGGCTCAAACGGCGGCCGGCAAGAGCGCGGGGGGGCAATCGGACTCGCCGTCGAGTTCCGCCTCGTCGTCGTGGGCGCCGGTCTCCCTGGACTTTGAACTGGATTGGGGCGAGCAAGCCGACCAATTGGCGCCGCTTCACGAGCTGTTGCCGCCCGAGCTGCCCGAGGGGCTTTCTCCTGCCCAGTACGCCCAACTTGCCGAGATCTTCCATTACATTCACTACCGCATCCGCCGGGTCGTGAGGTCGGGCGAGATGACGGCGCATCGCGGCCACGTCAAAATCGACGAGCGCCGCTGGCAGGCTTTACTCGACCTCTACGACCGCGTCGCCGGGTACCTCAAGCAGATCGGCGAGCCGACGGAGTGAATGAGGCCGTGGGCAATCCGCTCGCCGAGGGGATGAGGGCCGCATTCCGGCCTCCCAATGCCGGACGCGCAAGCGAATCTCTCGGCAGTGCGGAGGCTTCCGCGTTTTCCGCCGCATGGTGTGCGCCGTAGCGGGTGCGACGCAGCGTGGCCCTCCCGCAGGCGGCGATTCGTTCCGCGCCGCGGACCTTTTCCTGCGGCTACGTGCCCGGCCGGCCTCGATCGGGTACGGGCGAATCCGCGGGGCCTTTTTGCCGGCGAAGCGCAGTCCCTCCGACACGGTGCCGCCCCGGTTCATCATCGGTCGGGGAGCCGAACCACCATTACGGGTTTCTTTCTCTCTCGGCCGGGCGCGTTACAATCGGCGGACGGGCCTCTGCCGAGGCACGAAGCATCGGCGATCACCGCGCAGGAGCACGCGACATGTCTCATCCGCCTTTTGTGCATTTGCATTGTCATAGCCATTACAGTTTGCTGGACGGCGCCGGGACCGTCGATCGGCTGTTGGAACGGGCACGGCAACTGTGCATGAACGCGCTCGCCCTGACCGATCACGGCAACCTCTACGGGGCGTTGGAGTTCTATCAAAAGGCCTTGGAAAAGGGGATCAAGCCGATCATCGGTTACGAGGCCTACGTGGCGCCCGGCAGCCGCTTCACCCGTGAGGGGAGCATGCGGGAGGCCAGCACGCATTTGACCTTGCTGGCGATCAATGCGGCCGGCTACCGGAATCTGCTGAAGCTGGCCTCGGCGGCGTTTTTGGAAGGCTTCTATTATCGACCGCGGATCGACAAGGATCTGCTGGCCGCGCACCACGAGGGGCTGGTTTGCCTCAGCGGTTGCGCCTCCAGCGAAATGAATCGGATCTTGGCGGCCAAGGACGATCCCGACATCCGCGCCGCCTGCGAGGCCGCCGCCTGGTACCGCGACCTCTTCGGCGACCGCTTCTTCATCGAGATTCAAAACAATCACATCGATATTCACCGGCAATTGCTCCCCGGCCAGGTACAGGTGGCGAAGCGGCTGAACGTCCCCACGGTCGCCACCAACGACGTCCATTACGTGCTCCAAGAGGACTGCGACGCGCAAGACGTGCTGATGTGCGTCAATACGGGCAAGTACCGCAACGACTCCAATCGCATGAAGATGGACGGCCGGGAATACTACATGCGATCGTCGGCGGAGATGTGCGCCGCCTTCTCCGGCTTGGAGGACGCCGTCGCGCGGACCCAACAGATCGCGGATTGGGCGGAGCTGGATTTGGAATTGGGCAAACGGCACTTTCCCCGCTTCGTGCCGCCGGACGGCTCTTCGCCCGAGGAGTACCTCCGCCGATTGTGCGTGGAGGGCCTCAAGGAGCGTTACCGCGGCGATCCTCGGCGGCTGAAGGACGGTGAATTGGCTCCCGAAGTGAAGCAGCGGCTGGAACGCGAGCTCCACGTCATCAACACGCTGGGGTTCCCCAATTACTTCTTGATCGTTTGGGATTTCGTGCGATTCGCCCGATCGCGCGGGATTCAGGCCACGGCCAGAGGTTCGGGCGTAGGCTCGCTGGTGGGATTCGCGCTGCATCTCAGCCACGTCTGCCCGTTGGAGTACGACCTCCTGTTCGAGCGGTTCCTGGATTTGAACCGCCGCGAGGCGCCCGATATCGATATCGACTTCTGCCAAGAGCGCCGCGAGGAGGTGATCCAGTACGTCAAGGAGAAGTACGGGCACGAAAACGTGGCCCAGATTTGTACGTTCAATACGCTGGCGGCGCGGGCGGCGATTCGCGACGTGGGACGGGTCCTGGGACTGCCCATCGCGTTCGTCAACGAGGTCACGGCCCTGGTTCCCAACACGCCGCACATGACCATCGAGAACGCCTTGCAGTTGAGCGAAGACCTCCGCCGCCGCTACGAGACCGACTCGCAAGTCCGCGAGGTGATCAACTACGCGCGTCAGATCGAGGGGTTGGCCCGTAATGTGGGAACGCATGCCGCCGCCGTGGTGATCGCCGATCGCCCGCTCAGCGACTATCTGCCCCTCCAGCGGATTCAGGGCAAGGAGGAAGTCATCACGCAGTGGGAGATGGGCTGCGTGGAGAAGGCCGGCCTGTTGAAGATGGACTTCCTCGGCCTCCGCAATCTCACGATCCTCTCCAAGGTGATCGCGCTGATCGAGCAGACCACCGGCAAACGCGTCAACCCTTACGAGTTTCCCCTGGACGACGCGGCCACGTTCGAATTGCTGCGCCGCGGCGAGACCAAGGGCGTGTTCCAATTGGAAAGCGGCGGCATCCGCGAGCTGTTGCAGCGGATGAAGCCGGACGACATCCGCGACATCATCGCCGTCAACGCCCTGTACCGCCCGGGGCCGCTGGAAGGCGGTATGGTGGACGACTACATCCAGGTCAAGCACGGCCGCAAAAAGGCCGAGTACGCCCACCCCGTGATGCAGGAAATCCTGGAGGAGACGCACGGGGTCATGGTCTATCAGGAACAGGTCATGCGGATTCTCAATCGGCTCGGCGGAATCGAGCTGGCCGAGGCCTATACCTGCATCAAGGCCATCAGCAAGAAGAAGCACGACAAGATCGCCAAGTATCGCGAGGACTTCGTCAAGGGGGCGTGCGCCCAAGGGCTGTCGAAATCGGCGGCCGAAGGACTGTTCAATCTGATCGAGAAATTCGCGGGCTACGGTTTTAACAAGAGCCATTCCACGGCCTACGCGCGGATCGCCTACATCACGGCGTACCTCAAGGCGCATCATCCCCTGGAGTTCATGGCGGCCCTGCTTTCCAGCGACATTACGAACCGCAATTTCACCCGCAAGGACTCGCTGGTCGAGCATCTGGAGGATTGCCACCGCATGGAGCTGGAGGTGGTGCCGCCCGACGTGAACCTATCGGAGACCGAGTTTTCGGTGAGCGAGGGGCGGATCGTGTTCGGGCTGTCGGCCGTCAAGGGTTGCGGGGGAGCGGCGGCCGAGGCCGTCGTCGCCGAGCGGCTCCGCAACGGACCCTACCGCAGCCTCTTCGATTTTTGCGAGCGGCTGGAACAGTCGGCCGTCAACCGCACCGCGATCGAGTCGCTGATCAAGGCCGGGGCCTTTGATCGGCTGGGCGGGAATCGGGCGCAGTTGACGGCGGTCTTGGACCGGGCCATCCAGCACGGGTCCGCCGCCGCCGAGGACCGCCGCCGAGGGCAGCGCAGCCTGTTCGAGAGCGACGAAGGACCCGGCGAAGCGCCGAGCGAGATGACCCTCCCCGACGTTCCCGACTGGTCGGAGCGGGAAAAACTGGCCCATGAAAAGGAGGTGCTGGGCTTCTATTTCTCCAGCCATCCCCTCCGCGAATACGAGCAAAAGCTGCGGCAATACTGTTCACACGGGACGGCCGACCTGGCCGAGTTGGGCGAGGGGGCGGAAGCGGCGGTGGGCGGCGTGGTATCCGCCGTCAACGTCAAGCTCACCCGCAACCCCAGGCCCGATGCCCCCAACAAATTCGCCATGTTCGACTTGGAGGATACCTCGGGCATCGTCCGCTGCATCATGTGGCCGGAGGCCTACGCCCGGTACGGCGAACATCTCTCCGGCGATCGCGTCGTGGTGGCTCTGGGAACGATCGACAAACGCGGCGGCGGCGACGAATTCAACCTCATCGTGCAAGAGTTGATCCCCGTCGAGGATTTGGAACGGCGTTTTACCCGCGGGCTTCAGCTTCAGGTGATCGAGGACCGGGATCCCGGCGACGTTTTCGATCATCTCTACCGGCTGGTGAAGAGGTATCCGGGCCAGGGCGAATTGCAATTGCTGTTGTTGTTGCGGGACGGCCGGCAGGTCGTCATGGACTGCCGGGGGTTGGGCGTGGCACTCGACTCGGAACTGACCGATCGCCTCGAGGAGATTCTCGGGACGGGCCGCGTGCGAAGGTTGGCCTTGCGACTGCGGAACGGCAGAAACGGCCATTCCCGCGGCTCAACAGCGGGACGCGTCAACGGCAATCGCGTCCCAAGCAAGCGTCCGTTGGGCACCGGGGCAAACGGATCATCTCGCGGCCGAAACTGAGTCGCCGGCGTCCCCCGCCGCCGACCCCGCCCCGCGCCGGCGCACGGCCGAGACGGGATTTGCCCGACTTGCCGGAACGGAAAACCTTCCCACTGCGACGGCTTCTCCGCGGAAAAGACGACGGCGCGGCGCGTCTTTTCGTTATTCGCGAAGACCGATTTTTTCGATGGAATCGAAAAAGGGATCGCGGCGCGGGATCGCCTGCCTCCGCCGCGCCACTCCCTGCGGCTCGTCGTCGTTCGCGGCAGGCGCTTGAAGTCTGGGGATCAGACATCGGAATCCGACGGATCGTCAGCATCGGACCGGCCGGCGTCGACCAGGGAAGGTGATGATTCATGGAAGGAATTCGCCCGGTGCGTTCAGGCTTCGCGTTCGCGCTCTGCGTCTCACTTTTCACCGGCGCGGGGGCATGGGGGCAGGCTTGGGGCGGCGGGGAGAATCGGTTCGCCGTGCCGGAGTCCGCGGCCGCCGTGAGCGGCACCGCCTATAGCCCCGCGGCGATGCTCACGGTGTCCGAGCCTTCCTCGTCGGCCGTTCTACCGCGGATCTGTCCGCCGCGGAGCACGCCGTGGCACTTGCCTCAGCCGAGCTTCTTGCAGGCCGCGAACATTCGCCTGGGCGGCTGGCTGGAGCAGGGTATCACCTTCAACGCCACGGACCCGGCCGACCATTTCAACGGTCCCGTGGCAACCAATGATCTGGACGGCGAATACCAGATGAACCAGTTGTGGCTGTTCCTCGACCGCCCCGCCGACAACGGCGGTTGCGGTTTTGCTTGGGGCGGTCACCTGGACATGACGTACGGCACGGACTGGCGATTCGGCATCAATCGCGGGTTGGAGGATCGCATCAACGGCTTCAACCGGCAGACCTACGGACTGGTCATACCGCAGGCGTACCTGGAGTTCGCCTGGAATCGTCTGTCGATCAAGCTGGGGCACTTCGCGGGGATTCTGGATTACGAGGCCGTGCCGGCGCCCATGAATCCCTTCTACAGCCACTCCTACTCCTACGGATATACGGTGCCGCAACTGGTGACCGGCATGTTGGCCGACTATCGCTGGACCGATCAGTTCTCCATCCAAGCCGGTTTTCATCGCGGCTGGATGATGTTCGAGGACAACAACGACACGCTCGACTTCATGGGCGGGATTAGGTGGAAATCGTGCGACGGGCGATTGCAATTCGCGTACGCAATCTCCGTAGGACCTCAGGACGACGCCGGCAATCAGGACCGCTTCGCCGGCAGCTTCGTGGCCCAGTGGCAGGCGAGCAAGCGTTGGAAGTACGTTTTGGTTCAGAACATCGGCTACGAAAACGACGCCTTGCCGGACCTTCAGAATCCGCCGGCCCGGCAGGACGCCGAGTGGTACGGGATCAATCAGTATTTCATCTACACCATCAACCCGTGCTGGTCGGCGGCGATGCGGGTGGAATGGCTGCGCGACGACGACGGCGCGCGCGTGGCGGGGCCGGGAAACATCCCCGGCGTGCGGGCGTTCAGCGGGCGGGGGTTCGCGGGGGACTTCTACAACGTCACGCTGGGGTTGAATTGGCGCCCCACGCCGAATTGGCTGGTCCGGCCTGAAATCCGTTGGGACTGGTACGACGGTCCCGCCGGCCCGACCGGGCTGCCTTTCGACGGCGGCAATCGCGATGATCAGTTCACCGCGGCGATCGACGCTACATTGCTCTTCTGAGGTTTTATGGAAGAATGGCACCGGCGATCCGCCTCGGACACGGAGGCCGGGCGGGATCGACGGTTGAGGAAGGGGATTCGGTCCGGAGCGGCCGACCCAAGAAACGGAAGCGGCCCCGTCGCATGGGAAGCGGCGGGGCTGCTTTCATTCCGGTCGCATGAGGAACCGCGTGCCGGCGCATGCGCCGCCCATCGAAGGGTGCGATCCTGCCCGCGCGGGAACACCGGTTGCGTCAGCCTTGTCCTTCGGCTTGCCAACCGTAGGCGTGGTAAGTGAACCGGGTGCTGCCGTCGGGGTTCAGGTCGAAGATGCCGAAGCCCTCGGGAAAGCCCTTGTTGGCGCCTTTCCACCAGCGGCCGGAGACGGCCCCGTCGCAGACGTACTTCACGCCTCGGTACAACACCTCGTCCACCATGTGGATGTGCCCGGAGACGGCCAAGCGGACGTTGCGCTCGCCGAAAAGCCCGGCGAGTGATTGGCTTCCCGCACAGATCGAAGCGGCTCCGATTTTGAAGGCCCCCTCGTTCACGGCGTTAGGTAGGACGGTAACCGTGATGATCGGGATGTGGCTGACGACCACGGCGGGGGTATCGGCGGGCTTCTCGCTCAGGTCCTGACGCAGCCAGGCAAGCTGTTCCTCGTCTAGGCCGCCCTCATATAGTCCCGACTCGGAGGGCAGGATGCTGTCCAGGACGTAGAATCGCCAGCCGCCGTGATCGAAGGCGTAGTAGGGCCGCTTGATCTCCAGCTTTTCGCAATACATGCGCTTGCCGAACCCCGGCGTCTCTTCCGTCACGCCGTGCTTGCGGCCCCAGCCGAAGACGTCGTGATTGCCCATGCAATGGCGAACCGGGATGTCGGTATTGTCGGCGACGACCTTCTTGAACAGATCGAACAGCGAAGAGGATCGCTCGGCGGACTGCTCCAAGGCGTCCATGATGAGATCGCCGCCGGTCATGATGAAGTCGGGCTTGGGGTCGAGCTGATTGACGGCCTGGAGGCAGGCTGCAAGACCCTGGGCCGCCTTCAGTTCCGGCTGCACGTGAATGTCCGTGAGATGGACGAAACGAAAACCGTTGGGGGCGAGCGCCGTGGTCGCGGCCCGAGCCGTACCACCTCTCCCCCACAGACTTCCGCCCAAGGCGGCCAAGGCACTTGCCAGTACGTTACGCCGAGAAACACGACGCATCACTTTTTCCTCCTTCTCTCTTTTTTACCCGAATACCGCAACCAAGCTCAGTTGTTGCGATCTTTTCATCTTTCCTTACTTGGCCGCGGACGCAACGTCTCCGCCGTCGGCTCTCGCCGGAGGCTGACTATCGTTGAAGATTCTAGGGGCTTATTGCGGCTGTTTCCACCGACGGAAATGGAATTTACCGATTTTTTACAAACCGGCGGGCGCGACCGCGGAAGCGGGACCGGCGGGGCGTCGGGCTGTGCCGCGGCTGTTTCTCTCTTGCTCCCGCACGGAGCGTTTGCTAGGTTCTCCCCTCCCGGCGGTGCCGGTCTGCCGCAAAACCGCAACGGGAAGGGGGGGAACAATGCGCACAGCGGTCAAGGAAGAGGGCGTTGCTGCATGAGTCGCCCGGTCAAAGTCCTGCACATTTTTGCCCGCATGAACTGCGGCGGGGCCGAGCACCGCACGCTGGAACTCATGCGTGCCGTCGATCCGCGCGAAGTCCGGATGGATTTTTGCGCGTTGTCCGGGTTGCCGGGAGTTCTGGATCACGAGATTCGGGCGCTTGGGGGCCAAGTCCACCGGCTGCCGTTGAAGCAGGCCGGCTTTGCCCGGGCCTTTCGCCGCCTGCTTGCCGGCGAGGGCTACGATGTGGTGCATGCGCATGTGCACTATCCGTCGGGGTGGATTCTACGCCTGGCCTATCAAGCGGGTGTGAAGCGGCGGATCGTCCATTTCCGCAGCGATTCCGACGGCCGGAGCGAATCTTGGACCAGGCGGATCGTGTGCTGGGGATTGCAACGCCTGATCGATCGTTATGCGACCGACATCGTGGCCGTCAGCCGCGCCGCTATGGAAAAAGCTTGGAAGCCGTCCCGACGCAATGATCCGCGTTGCCGCGTCATCTATAACGGCCTGGACCTGACGCGCTTCCCGGATCCCACGGATGTCCAAAAAGCCTGGAAAACGCGGGAGAAGTTGGGCGTTCTCCCGGAAAGCCCGCTTTGCATCCACGTCGGCAGCCTGCGTCCGCCGAAGAATCACGAGCGTGTGCTGCGAATCTTCAAGGCGGTCGAAGAACGCACGCCGGGGGCCATGTTAATGCTGGTGGGCGATACGCTGGACCGCACGGCGTGGCTGGCGGAACGGCTCTGCTCGCTCGGGTTGTGTCCCTCGGTTCGCGTGCTAGGGCGCCGCGACGACGTTCCGGACTTGCTGGCGGCCGCGGACGTGATGCTGTTCCCCTCGTTGTGGGAGGGGTTGCCCGGCGCGGTGTTGGAAAGCCTCGCCGCGGGCACGCCGGTGGTCGCCTCGGACCTGCCCAGCATCCGTGAAATCGCCGAGTTCTTGCCGGGGCTCCGGGTGATCTCGCTGTCCGAGTCGGACCGCCATTGGGCGAAGCTGATCGCCCATGCGGCCCATCCCACCACCGCGCAACGGTCGGCGATGCGGCGTGCGTTCGCCGAAAGCCCGTTTACCATCGAACACCATGCCCGGCAGATGCGCGAACTTTGGCTGGAGCCGGCGTTTGCCGAGAGCAGCCCCGACTGGGAAGGCGTGCGTCGCCGCCCGGCGGCATCGTCGCTTCCTCTCGGTAATGAGGGCGCGGGAGAAAGCGAAACGCTGCGCGAAGGGAGGTCGGCGGCGTGAGCTGGGCCAAGGCGACCATCATGGCGGCTGTGGTTGTCGCGGCATTCGCGATCACGCTGCGGCGGCTGGGCGAGTACGGCGGCGTCCATTTTCCCGAGTTGACCCATTTCTTCGCCTACGCCCCGGCATTCCTCTTGGGGATGATGTACTGGTTGCATTGTCCGTCGTTTCCCCGTTCGCGGGCGGTCTCGGTCTTCGCGGCCGTCCCGATCGTGGGTTTGACCTACGCGAGTTTCGCGGGCGGCAACACGCCGCTGGTGGTCGCGGCCTTCCTTGTGATGGGCATTCCCATTGCGGCGATGATTACCGCTCACCGCTGGTGGATTCCCGCCGCCCGAGTCTTCGTCCTCGCCAACGCCGCCGCTTTGCTGCTGATCCTGTATTTGGACTATGTCGTGCATGCGGGGAGTTGGGGCCGTATCCTCGTGCGATTCGGCTACACCTGCCTGCAAGACGGCGAGGCCTCGACCAATCCGAATCAGGTGGGAGGGCAATTCGCCCTGGCCGCCGTCATGGGAATGATCCTGTTTCTGAGGTCGAGCCGCGCGGCGCCGAAGTCGGGCGCTTCGAGCGATGCCCTGCCGGGCATGAGCGACCGCCGGGAATGCGCGGACTGCATCGTCCCTGTCGGCGGCGGGGCCGCCGGGGGCGTCTCGAACGTGCCGTTCAGCGCGGCACGGTCCTGCTCGCGGGGCCTATCCCACCTCGACGCAAGCCCCGGCGTCGGCGCCGTGCGCGCGGCGGCCTTCGACTGGCTGTCGCTGTCGGCGGCCGGCCTCTTGGCCCTGGGGTGCATCCTCACCGGTTCGCGCGGGGCCGGCCTGGCGCTTCTCGCTTCCCTCGGCGTGCTCTTGATCGCGGATGCTCGATTCCAAAGAGGCGGGCGACAACGCGACTTCGTGGCGGTGGGCCTCGTCGCCCTTTGGCTGGGTGCCTTGGCGGTCTTCCTCTCCGGGATCAATCCGTTGGAACGCATCCAGGCACGCCTCATGGGCAGCGAATCGGTCAGCATCCGCTCGCTGGGAAGTCGTCTGCCCATCTGGGAAAACGCCTTCCGCGCTTGGACGGCGGATGTCAGCCGCATTCTGATCGGTACCGGGACGGGGCAGGCCGACTACGCGGTGGGCGAACTCGATGAGGGCGCCGCCCCCAGCGAGCACGGAGACTACCTCCGCAACTGCCATAACATGTTCATCGAATGGCTGTTGAGCTTCGGCATCCTCGGCCTGGTGCCGGGCGGTTGGTTCTACTTGGCCTGCTGGCGGCAGGCTTCGCTCCTGGATCGAGCCGAGGGAACGTTTTCCCGCCGCACGCTGTTGCTTGCCACGACGCTATTCGGCATGACGGCCGTGCTTTACCGCCACTTTCATTGGATCGTCACGTCGGCCTGGTTGTTGGCCTTTCTGGATCCCGCTTCGCTGGGGGCGGGCATGGGGGCTTCCACGCGATCGGAAGACCCGGCGGTGATCCCGAGTGGGGCCTTTGCTCTTGGTTGCGGCGGTGGGGCGTGGCGAGAGTTTCCAAGCGGGTACTTCAGAAACCTTCCTCCCCCTGTCGATAGGAAAGGGGGTGGGTTTTCCGACACCATCCCCGCGTTGCCCAGTCCCCGAGTCTTCCACCGATGATCATCCTCCATGCGGCCCCGGTTACGTGGTCTTCCCCGAACGGCGTGACGTCGGCGGTTCAATCCGCGGTTGCGGCACAGAACGCGGTGCCCGACTGTCGTGCGGCCCTCTTGATTACTTCGCGCGACGCCGGGGTGCCACCGCCCCTGGAGTTTCCCGTTTTCCTGTTGGGAGAAGGGTTCGAGGTTTCCCGCGGCCGGCTGCCGGCCGGGCTGCCGGAACCGTTTCGTCGCCCCGACCTGGTGGTGTTCCATAGCACCTTTGTCCCGCATCACGCGGTCCTGGCGGCGCACTGGCGAGCTTTGGGTGTTCCCTATCTCGTTTGCCCCCACGGCGGCATGACGGCGGAAGCCCTGCGGCAAAAGGCATGGAAAAAGCAGTTGGGGCGGCTGTGGTTCTTTGATGAGCTGATCCGGCACGCGGCGGCCATCCAATATCTTTCGCACGGCGAATGGCAAAGGTCCGGCGATTGGGGACGACCTGTGATCATCGCAGGCAACGGCGTTCATCCCCCAACCGACGACGAGCTTGCCCGGCCGGGGTCGCGTGCCGATCGACGATGGCTCTTCCTAGGACGGCTCCACGTCGAACACAAGGGTTTGGACGTGCTCTTGGAGGCGTGTGCCCGGGTGAAGGAGCTTTTGCTCCGCCGCGGCGTCGAGGTGGTCATCGTGGGACCGGACGTGAACGGTTCCCGGCGGCTGCTGGAAAACCGTATTCGGGCGTCGGACTTGGGAAGGCTGGTGCGGCTCGCCGATGCGGCGGTAGGCGATCAGAAGCGGGACTGGTTCCGGTCCGCCGATTTGTTCGTCCATCCTTCCCGTACCGAGGGACATCCCACGGCGGTGTTGGAGGCCATGTCGTACGGACTGCCGGTCTTGGTGACCCTCGGCACCAATGTAGCGGAGGAGGTGGCGGCCGCGGGAGCCGGCTGGGAGACTTTTTGTGAGCCGGACGAACTGGCACGCGATCTGCGCAACCTGGCCGAATGCCCCGGGGCGGCCTTCGCCCGGGCCGGTCTCGCCGCGCGAAACTGGGTACTGCGTGAATTGACCTGGGATCGCGTCGCTGCGCGGACGGTGAGCAAGTATCGCAGGGTGCTTCAACTCGCCCGAGCCGCCTGATCCCCCGTTTGCTTCGACGGCGGCTCGCATTGCGGCAACTTCGCAAAAAAAGCACCACCGACTTGCGCCGGTGGTGCGGGCTCGTTTTCACACTTGCATCAGGCGATTCCGGCCGCCGGTTCGCGCCGGCGGGTCGCTCGCGTTACTTGGCTCGCGTTACTTGGCGCGCTTGGCCTTGATGGAGGCCTGGGCGGCCGCCAGTCGGGCGATGGGCACGCGGTACGGCGAGCAGCTCACGTAGTTCAGGCCCGTGCGGAAGCAAAACTCGACCGAGTCCGGATCGCCGCCTTGCTCGCCGCAGATCCCGACCTTGAGTTCAGGACGCGTGGCGCGACCCTTGGTCACGGCCATCTGGATCAATTGGCCGATGCCCTCTTGGTCGATGGTCTGGAACGGATCGGCCATCAGAATCCGCTTCTCCAGGTAAGCGGGCAGGAAGCCGCCGATGTCGTCCCGGCTGAAGCCGAAGCCCATCTGCGTGAGATCGTTCGTGCCGAACGAGAAGAACTGGGCCGTGACGGCCATCTTGTCCGCCAGCAAGCAGGCCCGCGGAATCTCGATCATCGTTCCGTACAGATATGCGATCTTCACGCCGAACTGCTTTTCGACCTCGGCGTGGACCTGATCGACGACGGCCTTGGTGACGTCGAGTTCCTTGACGTCGCAGGTGACGGGGACCATGATCTCCGGGTGGGGTTTCTTGCCGGCCTTGAGCAGCTCGGCGGCGGCTTCGAAGATGGCGCGGACCTGCATGGCCGTGACCTCGGGGTAGCTGATTCCCAGCCGCACGCCGCGATGGCCCATCATCGGGTTGCTTTCATGCAATTCGCGGGCCCGTTCCTGGATCTGCTCGACCGTAATGCCGAGGACCTTGGCCAGATCCGCCTGTTTGTCCTCCTCTTGCGGGACGAACTCGTGCAAGGGCGGGTCCAATAGACGGATCGTGACCGGCAAGTCGTCCATCGCCTCCAGCGTGCTCTTGATGTCGCGCTTGAAGAAGACGAACAGCTCGTCCAAGGCCTTTTGGCGCTCGGCGGTGGTCTTGCTGAGGATCATCTTCCGCAATACCAACAGCGGCTCATCGGAGCCTTCGCCGTAGAACATGTGCTCGGTCCGGAACAGCCCGATGCCCTCGGCGCCGAACTCCCGGGCCTTCTTGGCGTCCTGCGGGGTGTCGGCATTGGTCCGCACGCCCAGCTCGCGGAATTTCTCCACCAGCTCCATGAACCGCCTGAGGCGGGGGTTCTCCGTGGCGTCGATGAGCGGCAGCCGCCCTTCGTACACCAGGCCCCGCGTGCCGTTCAAGGTCACGTAATCGCCCTGTTTCCAGGTCTTATCGCCGATCTTCATCACGCCGGCGGCGACGTCGATCTTGATCATCCCGGCGCCGACGATGCAGCACTTGCCCCAACCGCGGGCCACCAGGGCCGCGTGGCTGGTCATGCCGCCGCGAGCGGTAAGGATGCCCTCGGCGGCACGCATGCCCTCCACGTCCTCCGGGTTGGTCTCTTCGCGAACGAGGATGACCTTTTTCTCCTGCTTGGCCCAGGCCACGGCGTCATCGCTGGTGAAGACGATCTGACCGCAGGCGGCGCCCGGGCCGGCCGGCAAGCCGCCGGCAATCGGCTTGGCCTTCTTCTCGGCGGCCGGATCCATGATCGGGTGCAGCAGCTCGTCCAATTGCTTGGGTGCCACGCGGAGGACGGCGGCGGCCTCGTCGATCAAGCCCTCCGCCAACATGTCCATGGCGATGTTCAAGGCCGCGGTGCCCGTCCGTTTGCCGACCCGGCATTGCAGCATCCAAAGCTTGCCCTCTTGGATGGTGAACTCGATGTCCTGCATGTCCTTGTAGTGCTTTTCCAAGCGGATGCGAATATCGTCGAGTTCCTTGTAGAGGGCGGGGGCCGCCTCTTCCAGCGAAGGCAGGTGCTTGTTCTGCTCGCTTTTCGTGGCGATGTTGAGCGGGTTGGGGGTACGGATGCCCGCCACCACATCCTCGCCCTGGGCGTTGGGCAACCATTCGCCGTAGAACTTGTTCTCGCCGGTGGCCGGGTTGCGGCTGAACGCCACCCCCGTCGCCGAGTTGTCGCCCATGTTGCCGAACACCATGCTCTGCACGTTGCAGGCGGTTCCCCATTCGTCGGGAATGCCCTCGATGCGGCGGTAGGAGACGGCCCGCTTGCCGTTCCAGCTCTTGAAGACCGCCCCGATCCCGCCCCACAACTGCTCTTGCGGGTCGTCCGGGAACGGCTTGCCGAGCACCTCCTTGACCTTGGCCTTGAACTGCTCGCAGAGGGCCTGCAAATCCTCGGCCGTCAGATCGGTGTCCTTCTCGTAGCCCTTTTTGTGCTTCAGGGCTTCCATCAGACGCTCGAGTTGCTGGCGGATGCCCTGGCCTTCCGCGGGTTCCACCCCCTCGGCCTTCTCCATCACCACGTCGGAATACATCATGATGAGCCGGCGATAGGCGTCGTACACGAACCGGGGATTATTCGTCTTCTTGATCAAACCCGGGATCGTCTTGCTGCACAAACCGACGTTCAGCACGGTCTCCATCATGCCGGGCATGGACCGCCGCGCGCCCGAACGGCAAGAGACCAAGAGGGGATTCTCCGCGTCGCCGAACTTCATGCCCATGGCCGCTTCGACCTTCGCCAGGGCGTCGGCCACCTGTGCCTTCAATCCCTCGGGATATTGCCCGCCGTGCTTCATGAAGTGGGTGCAGACTTCCGTGGTGATGGTGAAACCGGCGGGGACGGGGAGGCGGAGGTCCGGATGTCCAGCCATTTCCGCTAGATTGGCGCCCTTACCGCCCAGCAGGTTGACCATGCCGGCGTTGCCTTCGGTGCCCTGCGGTCCGAAAAAATAGACGTACTTTGCAGACTGTGCCATCGTGTGAGTTCCTTAAAAAATGAACGACCTTCCCAACTCCCCGGAGGGTACTCCCGGCTACCCTTGATGCGGGGACATCCTAAGACTCCGTCCTCTGTGCCCGCCCTGTGGTTGCCAAGCCCCAACAGCTAAGATTCGCGCCAATGGGAACGAAACTCGCCGCGAATGGGCGACGGCTAGCGCGACGCGTCCCGCGGTGGACTTGTAAACCCACCGTAACTGATAAAGATTCCATCCGATAGAACCGTTTAGTCTACGGGCTGGGCACGCCGGCGTCAACGAACCCCGCAGCTATGGGTGCCGGGCGACCCATCCGATGGTATGGTTTCCCGGCGATTTTGGTGCCCGGGGCGAACAGGGCGCAGGTGCTCCGTCTCGTCCGCGGCGGCAGCGCGATGCCCGGCCGGCGTCCTGCGCGACCGAGCGCGGCCCATTCCGGAGCCTGCGGGGCGATCGCCCTTCTCGGTGTCTGCACAGGCCGTCTGCACAGGCCCGATAGGGGTGTGTTCGCGGCACGCTACCTGCGACTCGAGTTCCACGACGCGAATTCCGGGGACTTCGCTTCCACGGGGGCGCAAAAGTCGGCAAAATAGGTCGAAGTCTCGCCCGGGCGGCATCCGCTCAGGCCGACGAAACGCCCAGGGAGCGCTGCCATGCGATCGAAGAAGCGTCGCGCCGCCGGCCTCAAGTCACGGCGTCACGGTTTTCGCCGGAGGACGCCGCCGGGGACGCCGCCGGGCACCCTGGTCTCCGTGCCTTCCGCCCCGCCGCCCACCGTTACCTACACCGTGTTCGACGCGGAGAGTTGCTCGGAACGGCGGATCCCCCGCCTGGAAGACCTGCCGCTGACCGCCGAACCGACGGTCACGACGTGGATCGACGTGGACGGGACCGGCAACGCGGCGGCGCTGGAGCAGATCGGCCGGACGCTCGGGCTTCATCCGCTGGCGCTCGAGGATGTCGTGCACTCGCACCAGAGGGCGAAGGTGGAGGAATACGGAGACTGGCTCTTCATCGTCGCCCGGCTGCCCCATTTGAACGGGGAATTGGAAACCGAGCAGATCAGCATGTTCTTGCGCAAAGGTCTGCTGGTCACTTTTCAACCCCGGCCCGGCGATGCCTTCGCCCCGGTTCGCAAGCGGTTGCGCGATCCGGCCTCGCCCCTTCGCTCGGCGGGCGCCGACTACCTGGCCTATTCGTTGCTGGACCTGGCGGTGGACGCGTTTTATCCCGTGCTGGAAAACTTCGGCGACCGCATCGATGCGATCGACGAGCAGGCGGCGACTTCCGATCCGCGTTCCGTGTTGCACGCCATCCACGGCCTGCGCCGCGAGTTGCTGTTTTTGCGGCGTGCCGTTTGGCCGCATCGCGACGCCTTGCAGACGCTGGCCCGCCAGGACCGCTTCCTCGGCCCCGAAACCCGCATCCATCTCCGCGATTGCATCGACCACGTGACGGCCATCATGGAGTTGACGGAGACCTACCGCGAAATGTGCGCCGATCTCCGCGACTATTGCATGTCGCTGATCGGCAATCGCATGAACGAAGTCATGAAGTGGCTGACCCTGACGGCCACGCTGTTCATCCCGCTGAGCTTCATCACCGGCATTTACGGCATGAACTTCGACCCCGACGCCTCCCCCTGGAACATGCCCGAGCTGCGATGGACCTTCGGGTATCCCTTTGCGTTAAGTTTGATGTTGCTGGTGGCCTTGGGGATGATGTACACGTTCTACCGGCGAGGTTGGATCGGCCGCGGTGAGGCAGTTTTCGCGGAATCGCCGGGCGGTCGCCCAAATGGCACGATCGGCGCGTCCGAGGCCGGGGCGGGCACGGCGGCGGATACGGCGGATGCGGAAAACGAATCGCGCCGTCCGGATCGGGCGAGATCGAACGGCGCGTGAAACGGGCACAGGAGCGGCGGCCGAGACGGCTTACACGGAGCCGAGGGCCTCGACTACCAAGTCGCCGACTTGCGAGGTGGAATAGCCCATCTTGCCCGCGGCTTGGCTTTTCATTTTGGTGCCGGTGACGACCTGGATGGCCTTGTTGATCTTGGCGGCGGCGGATTCGAAGCCCGCCTGCTCCAGCAACATTCCGCCCGCCGCGATGGCGGCGATGGGATTGATGACGCCTTTGCCGGTGTACTTGGGGGCGCTGCCGCCCATCGGTTCGAACATGCTGGTACCGCCCGGCTCGGGGTTGATGTTCCCGCCCGCCGCCACGCCCATCCCGCCTTGCAGAATGGCGGCCAAGTCCGTGATGATGTCGCCGAACATGTTCGTGGTCACGATCACGTCGTAGAACTCCGGGTTCTTGACCATCCACATGCAGCAGGCGTCCACGTGGTTGTAGTCGGTCTGGATGTCCGGGTACTCCTTGGCCACCTCTTGGAAGGTCCGCCACCACAAGTCGTGGCCGTAGGTCAAGACGTTGGTCTTGGCCACCAAGGTCAACCGTTTTTTGGCGTTCCGTTTGCGCGTATATTCGAAGGCCCAGCGGATGCAACGTTCGCAGCCCTTGCGCGTGAAGACGGCGGTTTGCGTGGCAACCTCGTCCGGCGTGCCTTTCTTGAGGAATCCGCCCACCCCGGTGTACAGATCTTCGGTGTTCTCGCGGACGACGACGAAATCGATGTCGTTCGGACCCTTGCCCTTCAACGGGGTCTCGACGCCGGGATAGAGCTTTACCGGCCGCAAGTTGATGTACTGATCCAGGCGGAAGCGGAGCTCCAGGAGCAGGCCCCGTTCCAAGACGCCGGGCGGCACGTCGGGGTGTCCGATGGCGCCCAAGAGGATGGCGGGAAAGGTCTTCAATTCTTGGAAGACCTCTTCCGGCAGAATCTCGCCCGTCTTGAGGTAGCGCTCGCCGCCCAGGTCGAACTCCTTGAATTGGATCTCGAAGTTCTCCAAGCGAGCCGCCGCCTTCAGGACCTTGACCGACTCCGCCGTCACTTCCGGTCCGGTGCCGTCACCTCCAATTACCGCCACACGCAAGAGCTTTTGTTGAACCATAGGGAACCTCGACGGGAAGCCAATCTTGGAAAGCGGACCTCACCGGCTCCATCCGCAAAGGGGGACGACGAAGCGGACGGCGTTCGGAAACGTGCCTTGTGCGGCAAGTTCCGCTCGGTTGGGTAAACCCTGATTTTACGTACGGCGGCGGAGAGGCGAAAGCAGGTACCCGACGGGCGAGAGCACGAGTTGAGCGAGCTACGGGCCTCGGGCGTCCTCCCGAGGCGGAAATGCCCGGCCCGGCCCACGTCATTCCCGGTTGCCAAGACCGAGGCGTTCCCGCCGATATTTGCCCGAGGTCACGCGGTCCACCCAGATCGGATTCTCGATGTACCAGCGGACGGTACGCTCCAGACCGGACTCGAAGTTTTCCCGCGGTTCCCAGCCCAGTTCGCGGCGAATCTTGCCGGCATCGATGGCGTAGCGGCGGTCGTGTCCGGGCCGATCCTTGACGAACGTGATCAGGTCCCTGGGTTTGTGGGACAGGTCCGGCCGGAGACGCCCCACGATGTCGCAAATGGCGTGCACGACTTGGAGATTGGTCCGCTCGCAGTTTCCGCCGATGTTGTATTCCTCACCCGGCGGGGCCTGGCACAGCACGGTACGAATCGCCCGGCAATGGTCCTCCACGTACAGCCAATCGCGGACGTTGCCGCCGTCGCCGTAGACGGGCAAAGGCTTGCCCTCCAAGGCATTTAGGATCATCAAGGGAATGAGTTTTTCGGGAAACTGGTACGGGCCGTAATTGTTCGAGCAATTCGTCACCAACACCGGCAGGCCGTAGGTGTGGAAGTAGGCTCGGGCGAAATGGTCGGCCGCCGCTTTGGAGGCGGAGTAGGGCGAATTCGGGGCGTAAGGCGTGGTTTCCACGAAATACCCGGTGGGACCGAGCGAGCCGTACACCTCGTCGGTCGAAACGTGGAGAAAGCGGAAGCGCGAGCGATCGTCGGGGGCGAGACCGTTCCAATAGTCCCGCGAGGCCTCCAGCAGGCGGAAGGTGCCCACCACATTCGTCTCCACGAACGGGGCGGGGCCGTCGATCGAACGATCGACGTGCGATTCGGCGGCGAAATTGACGATGCCCCAGGGCCGGTACTCGTCGAGCAATCGGCGGACCAGTTTGCCGTCGCAGATATCCCCTTGCACGAACACGTGGCGGGGGTCCCGCAAGGCATCGGCCAAGGAGTCGAGATTGCCGGCGTAGGTGAGCTTATCGAGGTTGACCAGTCGGCCGGACTCCTCCCGGAGCCAAAGCCGCACGAAATTGCTGCCGATGAAGCCCGCCCCGCCGGTGACGAGGATCGTGTCCGAAACTGTCTCCATGGTTACCGCTCCCGTCGGGCTCAAGGAAGTGCCGCGATCGTTTTGTCGGCCGCGCAGCGCGCAATTACCATATCGCGGCCGCCTAGAGGTAGTTTATCGCAGGAAAACGGTCCGCGGGGAGCCGAAAGTTTTGCCACCGCGGGCGGACGCCGGAGGTTGGTGCGGGGCGATAGCGTTCGCATCGGTCAGAGCCGCACGTGCCGCATCGTCTCGCGATGTTCGCGATACCAGGCGATGCAGCGGCGGATGCCTTCTTCGATCGGCACCTCGGGCGTCCATCCGAGAAGCGATCGGGCCTTGGCGATGTCGGCCCAAGTGGCCGGCACGTCGGCGGGGTGCGCCGGCTGATAATGGACGATCGCCGACCGCCCGCACTGCCGGGAAATCTCGTCGATCACGAAGGAGAGCGGGAGCGAACGATCGCCGCCCAGATTGATGACTTCGTACCCCAGTTCCTTCAGACCGGCCACCGTACCCCGGGCAATGTCGTCCACATAGGTGAAATCGCGGCGCTGCGAGCCGTCGCCGAAGACGGTGATCGGTTCGCCCTCGCTGATTTGACGGACGAAGCGAAAGATGCTCATGTCGGGTCGCCCGGCGGGACCGTACACCGTGAAGTAGCGAAACACGGTGACGTCCAGGCCGTGCAGGTAATGGTAGGTGTAGGCCAAGGTCTCGGCCGCCTTCTTCGAGGCCGCGTAGGGGGACAGCGGTCGGTCCGTATCGGCGTCCTCGCGGTACGGTACGGGGTTATGGGCCCCGTACAGGCTGGACGTGGAAGCCAAGACGAATTTCTTCACGCCGGCGGCTCGGCATTGTTCGAGCAGGACCAGCGTCCCGATGCAGTTGGCTTGATAATAGACGTCGGGCCGGAGAACGCTGGCGCGGACTCCGGCGCGGGCGGCAAGATTGATGACGGCATCATAGGGCGGTCCATCGGCGGGCGGCGCGGCGTCGGGAGTGCCGCGGGCGAACCACGCCCGCACGGCGTCGGCGTCCGAGACGTCGATCTTGCGAAACGAGAAGCCCGACCTCCCTTGCAGCCGCGCCAGTCGCCAGACTTTCAGGCTGGGATCGTACGCGTCGTTGAGTTCGTCCCAGCCGACGACCGTGTGGCCGGCGTCGAGCAACAGCTCGCACACCCTGGCCGCAATGAAGCCCGCACAACCCGTCACCAAATAGCGATTCGCCATATCGCGTCATTCCGTCCCGTGAACCCGCGTTGCGCCCGGCAACGTGGCGGCCTCGGTGCGTCCCCCGTTCCCGATCTCTCACGCCTTCCAAATCTTTTCGCGGTGTTCTTTGACGTTCTTGGTGGCGTTACGGGTATCCACGATCAGGGGAGCATGCTGGACGATGAAGTCGTAATCGTAGGCCGAGTGGTCGGTGGCGATCAAGACGCAATCCTGCCCTGTCAGAAACTCCGGAGTCAGCTCCTGGCTGTTCAAGGGCGGGACCTGATAGTGCCGCATCCGCGGGAGCTTGGGAATGTAAGGATCGTTGTAGCTCAGCTCGGCGCCCTTCGCCGCGAGTAATTGCATCAGCTCGAAGGAGGGACTTTCGCGCGGGTCGTCCACATCCTTCTTGTAGGCCACGCCCAAGATGCAAATCTTGCTTCCCTTGACGGGCTTGCGTTGCTCATTGAGGGCCTCGGCGAGGCGCTGGACGACGTACTCGGGCATGGAGGTGTTGATTTCGCCGGCCAACTCGATGAACCGGGTAGGCATGCCGTGTCGCCGGGCCAACCAACTGAGGTAGAAAGGATCGATGGGTATGCAGTGCCCGCCCAATCCCGGGCCGGGATAAAAGGGCTGGAAGCCGAAGGGCTTGGTCTTGGCGGCCTCGATCACCTCCCAAACGTCGATGCCCAAACGCTGAAAGAGCACCTTCAACTCATTGATCATGGCGATGTTGACGGCGCGGTAGGTGTTTTCCAGGATTTTGCAGGCCTCGGCCACCTCGGCACTGCCGACTTGCACCACTTGCACCACGGCATTGGCATAGAGGGCCGCCGCCAACCGAGCGCTCTTCGGTTCAATCCCGCCCACCACCTTGGGAATTCGTTCGGCCGAGAAATTCGGGTTGCCCGGATCTTCGCGTTCCGGGCTGAACGCAAGGAAAAAGTCCTCGCCGACCTTCAGGCCGGTACCTTCCAAAATGGGCAGCATGACTTCGCGGGTGGTGCCGGGATAGGTGGTGCTTTCCAACACCACCAGTTGATCTCGGCGCAACGCCTTGCTAATGGCGACGGTCGTCTGCTCGATGTATTGCAAGTCCGGGTCGCGGCTCTCGTTGAGGGGGGTGGGGACGCAAATCAGAATGGCGTCCGGCTCGCCGAGCCGGGCCATATCGCAGGTGGCCTCGAACTTCTCCGCCGCCAGCCATTCGGCGATCCACTGCGAGGGGATGTGCCCGATGTAGCTCTTCCCGGCGTTCAAAAGCCGGACCTTCTCCGGGTCGATGTCGAAACCCAGGGCGGAGTAGCCGGATCGGATGAACGCACGCAAGAGCGGCAAGCCCACATATCCCAAACCGATCACGCCGATCGTCGCCTGTTTCTCGCGAATCTTGGCCTCGAGGTCCTGCAATCCCATGGCAAACTCCTGGTAATTCTTAATCGCAACCGATGCAGCGTGCCGTCCCGCGGCGGAGGATTCTCGCCCCCCGGCGCGATCCCGGCAACGAAAGCGCGGTCGGCATGCCGGCCGAAAAGGGCGTAGTCCGGCGCCGTCAACCAGAAAGTCTAGCATACGTCTGCGGGGCGAGGGCCGGGCTTCCCCTAAGCGTGGGACGCCGGGACCGCGCAACGTCGCCGTCGCAAGCGGCCCTGCGCGGAAGGGCGCAAGACGAGGGGACGCAGGCATCTGCGTCCCCGATCGTGGAAGGCGATGGACGGAAGGGTCGCGGCGGACGCGAACGCACCGCCGCGGCCTCCGGCGGGCCTTACGGGTTGAAGGAGGTGGCCGTTTCGCCCGGCGAGACCTCCGCCGGCTTGGACTTGGCTCGGTTGTTCATCACGACTTGATTCGTCAGGCTGACGACCTGCAAGGCGGCTTGGATTTCGGCGGGTGAGAAGTACGGACGACGCAGGCCGATGGCCGACCGGATCGTCTTGGCCGCCAGCTCCTCGAAGCTCATGCCGTTGTTGTAATGCCAAGCGGCGATTTGGGCGACGCGCTGCGGAATCTTGCCGGCAGCCATGAGTTTCAATACTTCGCGGACTTCATCGGGCCTCTTGGCGTAGTCCTCCAGGGGACGAATCTCGTATTGAACATGGGCGTTGGGATCGGGCTTGCCGTGGTCCAGGCAGACGATGGGGACTTTGGCCTGCACGACGACCTCGGGCGGGACGTTGAACATACCGCCGCCGAAGCCTCCGCCCCCATATCCGCCTCCGCCGTAGCCGCCCAATCCGCCGCCGCCGAAGCCGCCGCCGAAGCCCTGGGCTCCTCCGCCGAGACCGCCGCCGTAGCCCCCGCCGCCGTAGCCTCCGCCGTAGCCCCCGCCGCCAAGACCGCCGACGCCGCCGCCGACGCCGAATTGAGCCAAGACCGGCACGCCGGCAAAGGCCTCCGGCAGCCGGATGCTGAGGGGTTTATCGGTTTTGTTCTTGACGCGGACATTGCACTCGGTGGAGTCCTTGGCGATGAGCTTGACTTCCACCATGCCCTGTTCGATGGCCGCGAAAAGTTCTACGCTTTCAGCGGCCGGAACTTCCTTCTTCGGTTCCGCCCCGGGGGCTTGTTCCACTCCGGCGAACCAGGAAATGAAAGCGCCGAAGAGAAAGGCGCCGACTAGACAAACGATCCGCAAAACCGAGCGAGACATCCCAATTTTCCTCCAAAAAGTACGAACTGCGGCCGCACGGTTCAGCGCGCTCGCAACACCTACTAATTCAGCGTAATCGGAAAGTCGGGAAAAGCAACGCAAAAACCGTCGGCAGCGCGAATTTGGCCGGTCCGTCTCGGTCCCGGCCCGGGGCTGCACATTATTTGGACGAATGCCATCCGCTGAAAGTTCCGACTCCCCTACTCCGCAAGAGGGGTAATCCTGGTCGATTACCGAAACAGTTCGGCTTGAGCGGGATTTGTCGGACCGAAGAGGCTTGGCGACTGTTCGGGCTGAAAAGCTGGGGAAATCGCGACGGTCGAGCAGCTACGGCGCGCAATGTAAGCGGCGCAAGCTATTGTTGACACAGACGAAGCCCCTCCGCTAAACTGCTTGTTTTGTCTATCGCGTGCCCGGCCGAAGTGAACGCCGAAGGCATCACTCACCCATCTCCGCCGATCGTCTGCCGTACCGTATTCGAAGGAGACGAAGATCGCCCACCGGGCGGATTCGCGGGCGAGACGGCGGCCCAAGAGGTGGGAAAGCGAATATGGAAACCGAATGCCGGGGAACGGACTGCGCGCGAGATCGCCGATTCCGCAATCGGAAAGGGCAAGTCTTTTTGGTCGCTTTGGGGGGACGGGCGTATCGGAAACCCGGGGGCGGCATCTTGGCTCCCGCCGGGTACGGGTACCGTGAGGGTTCCAATTCATTCGGAAATGTTGGGAAAAAGTGAGGGTTCGTATGACTGCCAGAAAATGGAGTGCATGGTTGGGTCGCGGGCTTGCCCCACTCGCGGCGGCCGCGGTCTTCGCGACGGCCTGCGGACTCGGTGCCGTGGCGTCGGCTGAAGAAGCCGCCGCAGCAAGCCGCGCCGCCGCGGCAAGCGGCGCCGGCACGGGGTCGAGCTGGTGGATTTTCTTCCCCTGGGTCATCGGCCTGGCCGGATCGGTGGTCGGCCTCATATTCGCCTGGAAGTTCTTTCAGGAGATGATGGCCTCGGAAAAGGGCGATCCGCGCATGGAAGAGATCGCCGGCTACGTCCGCGAGGGTGCCAACGCCTACTTGTACCAGCAGTACAAGATCGTGGCGCTGTTCTTCCTGGTGATCTTCGTTCTGCTGGCCATTGCCGCCTTCGGCCTTCACGCGCAAAGCAACTGGGTTCCGTTCGCCTTCCTGACGGGCGGTTTCTTTTCCGGGTTGGCCGGCTGGTTCGGTATGAAGACGGCCACCTGGGCCAGCAGCCGCACGGCGCAGGGCTGCCGCAAGTCGCTCAACGACGGCCTCCGCGTGGCATTCCGCAGCGGCGCCGTGATGGGCTTGACGGTTGTCGGCTTGGGCCTGCTCGATATCTGCCTCTGGTTCGCGATCCTGTATTGGGTCGTGTACTGGCTCGGTTATCAAATGTCGCTGGAGCAAATCACGGTGACCATGCTTTGCTTCGGCATGGGCGCCAGCAGCCAGGCGTTGTTCGCCCGTGTCGGCGGCGGTATCTTCACCAAGGCCGCCGACGTCGGCGCCGACCTGGTCGGTAAGGTCGAGGCCGGCATCCCCGAGGACGACCCCCGCAACCCCGCCGTGATCGCCGACAACGTGGGCGACAACGTGGGCGACGTGGCGGGCATGGGCGCCGACCTATACGAGTCCTATTGCGGTTCGATCTTGGCCACCGCGGCTTTGGGCGTGGCCGCCTTCGCCACCGGCGAGTTGCTGCCCGCCTCCGTGCTGGAAAAGATCTCCGCGGGCGCGCTCTCGATGGAGGCCGCGAAGCTGAATTACCAGCTTAGCGCGATGTTTCT
Organism: Thermogutta hypogea; assembly: GCF_055386265.1. NCBI lineage: Bacteria > Pseudomonadati > Planctomycetota > Planctomycetia > Pirellulales > Thermoguttaceae > Thermogutta > Thermogutta hypogea. The sequence goes on along the minus strand of NZ_AP042425.1, from coordinate 3,625,502 downwards.
GCCCATCGTTTTGGCGGGCGTGGGCATCCTGCTCTCCATCCTCGGCATCTACGCCGTGCGGTCCGACGAGGACGCCACCCAGCGGACCTTGTTGAAAGCGCTGGCCCGGGGTATCAACCTGTCCACGGCGGCCATCGTGGTCGTCACCTTCATTTTCACCTTCTGGCTGATGCCGGCCTTCTGGACGGTGTCGCTGAGCGTGATCACCGGTTTGATCGCCGGCTGGTTGATCGGCAAATGGACCGAATACTCGACGAGCGATGAATTCACGCCGACCAAAAAGTTGGCCGAGCAGGCCCTCACCGACCCCGCCACGGTCATCATCGGCGGCATCGCCGACGGCATGAAGAGCACTTGGTTCCCTGTGATCGTGGTGGCCGTAGCCACGCTGCTTTCCTTCGCCTTCGCCGTGCAGGGCAACTTCGCGGACGTGACCTGGTTCGCGATGGGGCTTTACGGCGTGGGTATCGCGGCGGTCGGTATGCTGAGCACGCTCGGCATTACCTTGGCCACCGACGCTTACGGTCCGATCGCGGACAATGCCGGCGGAAACGCCGAGATGTCGCACCTCCCGCCCGAGGTCAGGCAACGCACCGACGCCCTGGACAGCCTCGGGAACACAACGGCGGCGACCGGCAAGGGCTTCGCCATCGGTTCCGCGGCGTTGACGGCCTTGGCCCTCTTGGCCGCCTATGTGGAAGAGGTCCGCGTGGGCTTCGAGCGGTGGTCCCACTCCGCCCTGGTATCGGCTGAGCCGGGGTTGTACAAGCTCTCCGACCGATTCGTGGGAGAAGTCAGTAGCACGGAAAAGGACGTCTCCGGCAAGCCCAAGATTCACGGCTACTTGGTCTTCCCGTCCACCGTCGCCGATCCCAGCATCGCCGACGACTGGAAGAAGCTGGACGCCTCCAAAGGCCCCGTCCCTATTCCCGAGGGGGTATTGGAGACGTTTACCGACACGGCCAAGGGCATCCAGCGCAATCGGCTCCAGTTCGTCAAAACCAAGTCCCCCTTGGTCCGCATCGATCGCGCCACGATGCCGGACTTCGCCAATTACTACGAAGCGCACCTGATGAATCCGAAGGTCTTGGTCGGGGTATTGATCGGGGCCATGGCGGCGTTCCTGTTCAGCGCCTTGACGATGAAAGCCGTGGGCCGCGCCGCCTACCGCATGGTCGAGGAAGTTCGGCGGCAGTTCCGCGAGAAGCCGGGCATCATGCAGGGCACCGAGAAGCCCGACTATGCCGGCCCCGTGCGGATCAGCACCCAAGCTGCTCAGCGCGAGATGATCGTGCCCTCCGTGCTGGGGCTGGTCACGCCCGTTGTGGTGGCCCTGCTGTTGGGCGTGGCCGGCGTGATGGGCCTGTTGATGGGCGCCCTCTCGGCCGGGTTCTGCATCGCGGTCTTCATGGCCAATGCCGGCGGAAGCTGGGATAACGCCAAGAAGCACATCGAGCGCGGCGCCTTCGGCGGCAAGGGGACCGATGCCCATAAGGCCGCCGTCGTGGGCGATACCGTCGGCGACCCGTTCAAGGACACCAGCGGCCCCAGCCTCAACATTCTCATCAAGCTGATGAGCATGGTGAGCGTGGTGGTGGCGGGCTTGGCCGTCCGCTACAGCCTGGCCGCCCTGGGTTGGTTCTGATCGCCCCTCGGCCGGACCGCCGACGTCCGGCCCTGTATACGGCAAACGCGAGCCGCCGGCGCAAGCCGGCGGTGTTTTTTTTACGCCGAGGCAAACCGAGGGGCCGTTTCCTCCACCTCGGGCTCACACCCGAGGCTCGCGACCTCCACTCCACCTCGGGCTCACACCCGAGGCTCGCGTTTCCACTCGGAACACGGACTCACGCCCGAGGCTGGCGACCTCCACCTCGGGCTTACACCCGAGGCTCACACCCCGCCGGAGGTTCAAGCTCCCGCGCGGTGCGGCGGGGCGATGATCCGACGACGTGCCGGAATTGCGGCGGGCTGGTACAATACACGGGATCGGCTTCGCCGAAATGCGTGGTTCCGAAGGGGTCGGCCTCTCACCCGATCCGCGGCTTGGTGCGTCGTGCTCGCGGCCCAGCAGCGGCGCCGGACCTCCGAAAGATCGACTTGGACTTCCAAGACCTCCGCTTGTCTCCATGAAATTACCCCCGGAAGGCGCTCTCTGGCTGATTCGGCTGCGGTGGATCGCGGCCGGGGGCGTATTTCTTGCCGGTTATTCGGCTTCGTCCGTCTTGGGCGTGATCGAATCGGCCGTGCCCATTTACGGGGTGGGAGCCTTCCTGCTGCTTTACAACCTCGCCTTCGCGTGGCTGCTCTGGGAAAATAATCCCTTGCAGCTCTTGCGACCGGAGGACAGCATCTTCGCCCAGGTCGTTCTGGACTTGCTGTCGTTGACCTTGCTCTTGTATTTCTCCGATATCGCGCGGAATCCGTTCATCATCTATTACGTATTCCACATGATCATCGCCGGGATGTATTTGCGGGGTTATCGTCCGTTTCAGGCGGCGGGCTTGGCGACGGTGCTGCTGGGGTTGGTGATGTTCGCGGAATACGCGGGCCGGTTGCCTCGCTTTCCGTTGCACTTCGGGCCGGGCGGGGATCAGCCGCTCCACGCCCTGCAAGTGCTGGGAGTGTATTTGGCGGTTACCAGCAGCATCTGGATGGCGGTCTATTTCACGACCTCCATCCGCCGCTACGTCGATCGCGCGCACGCGGAACTGCGGCAGAAGGAGAAGATGCTGGGCATCGGGCAATTGGTGGCCGGCATCGCCCACCAAATCGCCAATCCGCTGGACGGCGTGCAAAACTGCCTCCGCCGCATCGGAGAAGGAGTCAAGGACAATCCCCGACTTACCGAGTATGTGCAATTGATGACGGAGGCGTTGGAGCGGATCGAGCGGACGGCCAAGCGGGTGCAGGCCTTTGCCCAGCCGCGAGGCGTGGTGTTGGGAAAGACCGACGTCAACGCCGCCGTGGAGGGTACCTTGGCCATGCTCGGCCCGCGCATCGGAGACGACATTCGCGTAGAGAAGGACCTCCGCCGGGTGCCGCCCGTGCTGGGCGATATGTACACCATTCAAGAAATCGTCTTCAACCTTTGTACCAACGCCTTGGCCGCCATGCCCGACGGCGGAACGCTGACCGTGCGGACGCGGACCCTCGGCACCCAGGACGACGACCAGATGAATTCCGTGGCGATCGACGTGATCGACACGGGAGTGGGCATTCCGCGCGTCAATTTGGAGCGCATCTTCGAGCCGTTTTTCACGACGCGGGCGGAGGCGGGCGGGACCGGCCTCGGCCTGGGATTGTGTCGCATGATGATTTCCGAGATGGGCGGCCGGATCGACGTCCGCAGCGCCTTGGGGCAAGGCACCACCTTTACCGTGGTCTTGAACGCCTATCACGAATCCAGCCATCAGCCATGAGAATTCTGATCGTCGATGATGAAAAGATCAAGCGCGTGACCCTGGCGGACGACTTGGCCGCCCAGGGTCACGAGGTGGATACGGCGGCCGACGGCGAGGAGGCCTTGGAGCGGCTTCGCGGCCGACCCTTCGACGTGGTCGTGGCGGACGTCAAGATGCCGCGCATGGACGGCTTGGAGCTTCTCCGCCGCATCAAACAGGGCGAGCAGGCCCCCGCCACCGAGGTCATCATGATGACCGCCTACGGCAGCATCCAATTGGCGGTCGAATCGATGAAGGCCGGCGCCTACGATTTCATCACCAAGCCCTTCCGCAACGAGGACTTGTTTCCCCTGCTGGCGAGATTGGAGGAGAAACGCGGGCCGGCAACCGCCCGATCCGCCGCTGCGGAACCCGTCGGCGCCGAGGTCGATCGCGAATTGATCGGCCGTTCCGCCGCGATGAGCCGTGTCAAAAAGATGATCGAAATCTGCACGCGGACCGACGCCAACGTGTTGCTGTGGGGCGAAACCGGCGTCGGCAAGGACCTCATCGCGCAGACCATCCACCGGCATTCCCATCGCCGCGAAAAACCCTACGTCAAGGTCGGATGCACGCTCTTTCCGTCGCATCTGATCGAAAGCGAATTGTACGGGCACGAACGCGGCGCCTTCACGGGGGCGGAGCAGCGGCGCATCGGCCGATTCGAACTGGCCGAGGGCGGCACCCTCTACCTCGACGATGTGGACGACATCCCCCTGGAGCATCAGGCCAAGCTGCTCCGCGCCATCGAGGAGAAGGTCTTCGAGCGCGTCGGCGGCACCGAGTCGGTCCACGCCGACGTCCGAATCATCGCCTCGACCAAGAAGAATCTTCTGGAAAAGGTGGGGGAGGGCACGTTCCGCCAGGACTTGTATTACCGCCTGGACGTGCTGCGGATCAGCATCCCGCCGCTGCGGGAGCGGAAGGAGGACATCCCGGCCCTGGCGGAACATCTCCTGCGCCGCATCGCCCCGGATCGTGCGTTCCGCATCGACCCGGACGCCGTGGCCGTCTTGATGGAACACGATTGGCCGGGGAACATCCGCGAACTGTACCACACCTTGGAGCGCACGTACCTGCTCGGCTCGGAGCATCTCACGGCCGACCTCATTCGATCGCAAATCACCCCCTGGCCGGAGCGCAACGGCAAGGGTGAACGTCCGATCGGCGGCGGGAGTTTTCAGCAGACCATCGAGCAGACGGAACGCGAACTATTGGAGGCGGCGCTGAGGGAGGCGGGCGGGAACAAATCGGCGGCCGCGGCGGCCCTGGGGATGAAACCCTCCACCTTCCGCGACAAACTGGCCAAGTACGGCCTGGGGTAGGGACGATTTCAGCGGCAATTCTCCGAGCAAAACGAAGCGGTTTCCGCTCCCGCCGGGCCGACGGCGAGAGCGCGCGAAAGTCCCCATCACGCTTCCGGCGGCGGGAGCGGCTCGCCAGCGGCTCGTCCCGTGCCGCGAGCTTGGCGGTACGTTCCCGTCCTCACTCGTGCCGCAGGGCTTCGATGGGATCCATGGCGGCTGCGCGGCGGGCCGGATACAGCCCGAAGATCACCCCGATCGCCACCGAGATGCCGAACGCCAGCGGCAGGGAGGCCGGAACGATCACCGGGTGCATGGTCTTGACGATGTCCGGCAAGGCGCCGTAGACGCCGGGGAGGAAGGCTTCCACGCCCGCCTTCAGCAAGTAGGTGAACAAGGGGCAGGTGAAGCCGGCCAAGATGCCGGTCAGGCCGCCGACCGTCGATAGCACGATCGTCTCCACCAAGAATTGGCGGATGATGTCGCGGCGTTTGGCCCCCAAGGCGCGGCGGATGCCGATCTCGCGGGTCCGTTCCGTGACCGTGGCCAACATGATGTTCATGATGCCGATGCCGCCCACCACCAGCGAAATCGCCGCGATCAGGCCCATGAAGATCATGAACATCATCCGCGTGATGCGAGCTTGCTCGAGCAGTTCCAGCGGGACGGTGACGCCGTAGTCCTCCATGCGGTGGTACTTGGCCAGCAAAGACTTGATGATCTCCGCGGTGGGCAGGACGTTCTTCACGTGATCCACCTGGAAGGTGATTTGGCTCAACTGGACCTCCTCTCCCTCCATGGAGCCCGCCCGGCGCGAGATCACGACATCGCCGATCCGCCACCACAAGGTGGTGATGGGGATGTACACGTCGCTGGAGAAGTCTTGGGCGGCCATCGAACCGCCGATCCCCGCGGAGGGCATCTTGGGCTTGCAAACGCCGACGACCTCGTAGAACGCCTCCTCGATGCGGATGGTTTTGTGGACGGGGTCTTCATAGGGGAAGAGCTTTTCGGCCACGCCCGCCGACAAAACGCAATAGTTCTTGGCCTGATTTAGGTCGACGTCTTGCAGGAATCGGCCGCGGTCCATCTCCAGCCGCAGCATGTCCCTGTATTCGGGAGTGCAAGCGACCAAGCGGCCGTCCATCTCGCGGCCCGCCCGGCTGAAGCGCTGCCGCAATTCGCGAATCCGAATCGCCCGAGTAATGGTGGGGATGGTTTGGGACAACCGCTCGTAATCGGCGCGGGTGATTCCGTATTGCAGCAACAAGCTGGTCGAGGTGACCTGGTCGGAAGGCGGCTTGATGGTGCGGACGATGATGTTCGTGGCGCCCAGGCTCTCGATCTGCTCTTGAGCCTTGCGGCTGATGCCTTCGCCGATGGCCAAAAGCCAGATCACGCTGGCCACGCCGATGAAGATGCCCAGCACGGTCAACAGGGACCGCAGGGGATGGAGCATGAGGCTCTTGGTGCCCAGGCGAAACGTGCGAATCCAAATCAGCATGGCGAGGGTCGATTCACGCGACGAAAGGATACGAGCGAAGCAAAAAACGGGAATTACGGCGGCGACGCCGCCGAGAGCGCGGCGCCGGCGCTTGCCGGCCGGGCGGACGGCGGATTATCGATCATGCTTTCGATGCGGCCGTCCTTCAAGCGGATGATCCGCCGGGCCCGTTTTCCGACGTCCATTTCGTGCGTCACCAGCACGATCGTCTTTCCCGCCGCGTTCAACTGGTCGAACAAGGCCAGGATTTCCTCCGTGGTGGCGGAATCGAGGTTGCCGGTCGGCTCGTCCGCCAAGATGAAAAACGGATCGTTGACGAGGCTGCGCGCGATGGCGACGCGCTGCTGCTGCCCGCCGGAAAGCTGCGTGGGGCGATGATTCAACCGATCCCCCAGACCGACCAACTGGGCCAATTCGCGGCAACGATCGCGGTCGCGGCGGCTCAGGCGTCCCTGGTAATAGAGCGGAACCTCGATGTTTTCCAGCACGGTCAATTGGGGAATCAGGTTGAAGGACTGGAAAACGAATCCGATCCGCCCGGCTCGCAATTCGGCCAGGCGGTCATCGCTTGCGTGGGCGATGTTTTCGTCGCCGAGAAAGAGGCTTCCGGAAGTAGGGTGATCCAGGCACCCGAGGAGGTTGAGGAGCGTGCTCTTTCCCGAGCCGGAGGCGCCCATGATGGCGACGTAATCGCCCTCCGGCACGTCGAACGAGACTCCGCGGAGGGCGCGGACGACTTCGCCGCCGAGGTGATATTCCTTGACCAGGTTTTGGACCGAGGCTGCAAGCTTCATGGTGAGCGGCTCCGGCTTAGTTGGGATTGCCGGTCGCGGCGGGATCGCGCGCGGCGTTGGGCGGCCCGTTGCGGCGTCCTTCGCCGCGTCCTTCTCCGCGACCTGCACCACCGAAACCCATTCCGCCGCCGGGAGGCCCAAACCCGCCGGAAGCCCGCATTCTTTCCATCCCCGCCCGCATCTCCTCCTTCGAGATCGCCCCGTCGCCGTCGGTGTCGTTTTGCAGCATCTGTTCCTTGCGATCCTCGGGGATTTCGTCGGGATCGATCTTGCCGTTTTTGTTGGCGTCCATGCGGTCGAAGATGCGATCGACGATCGCGGCGGGGTCGAAGCCGCCGGGCGGTCCCATGCCTGCGCCGGGGGGACCCATTCCGCCACCGGGCGGCCCCTCCGCTCCCGGTTCTCCGCCTCGCCGCGGCGGTTCCATACTCGGGCCGCCCTCTCGCGAGCTTTCCGAGTCACGGGCGGGACCGGCCGCGCCTTCCGCCCCCGCCTTTCTCTCTCCCGAAATCACGGGTGCGCCGGAGGACGACGTTTGCACGACCAGGCTCTCATCCGCCATGCCGACCTTGTCGCGGTAGGCCGCCGCGTTGAGCACGACCTCCTGATTCTCCTCCAAACCCTTGCGAACGATCACGAACTTCTCGTTGCTCGGGCCGAGTTCGACCTCGACGGGTTTCATGACGCCGTCCTGCCAGGCGATGCAATAGAACTTTTTCGCGTACTCGAACACGGCCTGGACGGGGACTTGCAGCACGTTCGGCTCGCGGTGGGAGACGATCCGCACTTGAGCCGTCAGTCCCGCCCGAAGTTGTTCCGTCGGGCTGTCGATGCGGACGATGACCTCGTAGTCCTTGACGTTGGAGTTGAAGAACGACGTCGGCAAAGGATATTCGCCCACGTCCACCACCTGGCCTTCGAACACCTGGTTGGCGAGGGCGTCGACCTGAATCTGGGCGGGCAGCCCCTCGGCCACCAAGCCGATCTTGGATTCGTTGACCTTGGTCTTCACGCGCATCCGCTTGGGATCGGGCAGACGGATGATGGTTTGCCGCTCGCGCACCCGCACACCCTCTTGGATGATGATGTCCGTTTGTCCGCGGACGCCGACTTGATTGGCGTAAACCACTTGGCCGGCCTCCGGTGCCGTGATCGTGCACTTGGCGATTTGGTCCTCGATCTCCTTCAACTCCTGCTCCTCAAGCTCCATGGCGTGCTTTTGGGCCTCGAACTTGGCCTGCGCCGTCTGAATGTCGGCGTCCAATTGCTTCAGCATCTTGGGTTTGGTGAATCGCTCCAAGACGTCCAGCTTGGTTCGCGCGGATTCGACGTCCTTCTCGGCCCTTTCCAGGGCGAAACGATCGGCCTCCAATTGGGCCTGCGTGATGTACCCCTTTTGCGCCAGCGATTGGCTGTACTTGAGATAATCTTCCGCTCGCCGCTTGTTCTCCTGGGCCACGAAGTTCTCGATCTGAATCGCCAGCAACTGCTGCCGGTATTGCCCTTCCAGGTATTCCTGCTTGGCGATGCGGGCGGTATCCAAGACGTTTTGGGCCTGAATCAAATTGGCCCGGGCATTGGCGACCGTGATCTGCTGTTGGGTGAAGCGGTCTCGCAGGGAGGAGGAATCCAACTCGACCAGGAAATCGCCGGGTTGAACGTAGGTGCCCTCGGGAACGATTCGCAGGATCATCACGCCGTTGCCCTGCGATTCGACCTCGCACTGGATCTCCACGTTGCTGGCGCTTTCCACGTCGCCGCGCTCCAGCACTTCGCTGACGAACTCGCCGCGAACCACCTGGTACGTCAGCGGCTTCTCGCCGGTCCCACCCCAGGAGAGCTTGGGAAGAAACGAGGTCAAAAAGACCAGCCCGGATACCGCGACCGCACCGACGGCGAAGAGCGTACCCTTGATGATCCAGCCGGAACGGCGCGCGCCCCGATCAGTCTGACGGTTTTTCGATTCAGACATCCTGCACAGTCCTTAAGCACGAACACCGAATGGAACGAGGTCGATCGGTGATTCCCCAATGCCGGCTCGTTGCCGCCGAGGGCCTGGAATCTCCCCCCGGACGACGGCTGCACGCGGCCAAGCAATTCGCCCGAACGGCCCCGAAGCGAGGAAGGAAAACTATCGTCGGAAGCAAAACGATCGCTTCGCCGGTGGGCTTTCGCCGCGACTCGCACCCGCAACCGATGGCGGCACCTCCCTTTTATTGTAAACACGCCGACGTCTCAAAGTTACCGAAATATTTCCCCAAAGGGGATAGCTATGGTCGTTTGGGTGGTTAAACTAGGCTAGGCAGGGGTGTCGTCGCAAATCCGTGCTGTGCGGTCTCGCCCCGGTTTCGAGTCAGCCCCGGTTTCGAGTCAGGGAGATTCACCGTGCGTTCCATGTTCTCGATGATGATCGCGTTTGTCACCCTTTTGGCAGTAGCCGCTATCGATCCGGCAACCGGTGATGCGGCGGAGACCGGGGGCAATCCCACGCGAAGGGGTGCGGCCGCTCGCCGGGCGGAAGGCACGGATTCCGAAATCCAGGCGGACCGTGTCGTCGTTTTCAAAACCATCGGCGATGTCGCGCTCTCGCTCTACGTATTCTTTCCCGAACACCGCCCTCCGACCGAGCCGCGACCGGGCATCGTGTTCTTTTTCGGCGGGGGATTCGTGAGCGGTTCGCCCAAGCAGTTCGAACCGCATTGCCGCTACCTCAGTCAACGCGGCATGGTCGCCGTCACGGCCGAGTACCGCGTGAAGAACCGGCACGGCACCACGCCCCTGGAATCGTTCCGCGACGGCAAGTCGGCCGTCCGCTGGATGCGCCTCCATAGCGAGGAGCTCGGCCTCGACCCGAACAAGTTGGCGGCGGGCGGAGGATCGGCGGGCGGGATGATCGCCGCCGTCTGCGGCGCGGTCCCCGGCTGGGACGAACCGGGCGAAGACCTCGCCGTCAGCAGCCGACCCGACGCCTTGGTCCTCTTCAATCCGGCCATGCTGGGCAAGGCCCTGCCCGATGGCAGCCAAACCGGACAGTTGGGCGTCGCCAAGGACGTCCTCCCGTACTATCACATCCGCGAGGGCTTGCCGCCCAGCGTCATGTTCTTCGGGAGCGAGGATCGCTTTCTTGCCGGCGCCCGAGAGTTCCAAAAGGCCGCCGAGGAAAAAGGCAATCGTTGCGAATTGAAGGTCTGGCCCGGCTTCGACCACGGGTTTTTCAATTTCGGCCGGGCGGACAATCGGGCATTCCGCGAAACCCTCTTGGAGGCCGACCGCTTCCTGGTTTCGCTGGGTTACTTGCAGGGCGAACCGCGTCCGGAATGGCTTCCGTGAGCGGATTGCCTGGAATGTCGGTCCGGCGTCTTCGGCCGCGCGGGATGTGCCGCCGCCCCGCCCGAACGAACCGTCGCGACCGCAGCGGAGAAACGACGATGGGCACGACGAGGGTGCGCAAGATGAACAAGATGAAAACGATTCTCCCGACGTTCGTAGGCCTCCTCTGTTTCTGCTCCGCCCTCGCAACGCTGACAGCCTCGGCGGCGAGTCCCAACTTCATCGTCATTTACACCGACGACCACGGTTGGGCCGATCTCGGCGTCCACGGCGCGGTGCAGGACGTCCGCACGCCGCATCTCGACGAGTTGGCCCGCGGCGGCGTCATCGCCCGACACGGTTATGTTACCGCGCCGCAATGCGTGCCTTCGCGGGCGGGCTTGCTGACGGGACGATTCCAAGCGAGATTCGGGGTCGAGAGCAATGCGTCGCCGCTGGACGGCTTCAACCGCCAAACCACCATCGCGGAACGCCTGCAAGCGGCCGGCTACGTTACCGCGCAGTTCGGCAAATGGCACCTCGGTCCGAAAAACGAAATTCCGCGGCACGGCTTCACGCACGTCTTCGCCCAGGACGGCCGGCACCCGTTCGCGGCCAACATCAACATCGACGGCACGGATAGGCCGATGGGGGACCTCGCTCCGGCCGCGTACCACATCGACGCCTGTTCTCAGGCCGCCGCGGCGATCATCGAACGATACAAGGATCGTCCGTTTTTTCTGTACGTGGCGTACCGCGCTCCGCACACGCCGCTCGACGCCCCGCAGCACTACAAGGACCGCTTTCCCGGTTCGATGCCCGAACGGCGCCGGGCGGCGCTGGGCATGCTGGCCGCGGTGGACGACGGCGTCGGGCTGATCACCGAGACGCTGAAGAGACACGGCCTCCGTGAAAAGACGCTCATCTTTTTCATCGGGGATAACGGTGCGCCGCTCAAGATCCACAAGCTGGACTCGCCCTTGACCGGCGACGCCGCCGGCTGGGACGGCAGCCTCAACGACCCCCTCAACGGCGAAAAAGGGATGCTGAGCGAGGGCGGGATCCATGTGCCGTTCCTGATCGCGTGGCCCGGTACCCTTCCGGCGGGCAAGACTTTCGAGCATCCCGTCAGCGCGCTCGATGTCGCCGCCACGTTGGCCGGGCTCGCCGACCTGCCCGTGAAGCCGGGCGACCTCGACGGCGTGAATCTCGTCCCGTATTTGACGGGCGAGATCGACAAGCGGCCGCATGAAGCGCTGTGCTGGCGGTGGATTGCCCAAAGTGCCGTTCGAGAGGGTCCTTGGAAGCTGCTTCGCGGCGGGAATCGCGAGTATCTCTTTGATCTTGCGACCGACATTGAGGAAAAACATAACCTGGCGGCAATCCACCCCGACATCGCGGCCCGCCTGCGCGCCCGGCTGCAAGCTTGGTGCGACGAACTCGACCCGCCCGGCTTGACCAACGGGGCGATGGCGCCCGTCTGGGACCAATACTTCGATTATTACCTGGAGGGGAAGCCGGCCCCCTTGCCCGCGGCGGCAGCGCCCGACGGCGGAGCCTCCCCCGCCGAGGCGGACGCTTTCGGAGGCTGGCTCTGCCGCAACGGCACACTCGCCGTTCGGGACGGCGCGCTGGTCATCGTGCCCGATCCGAATCGGCCCGGCGACGCCCGTCCGTTCATCGCCCATGCTCAGATGGACCTGGCCGGTCCGGTCACCGTCGCGCTCCAATTGCGGGCCCAACAGGCCGGTCGAGGCGTGTTGGCTTGGCGGACCGCGGGCCAAAAGGACTTCCTGCCGGACAACAAGGCGGAGGCCGCCTGGGCCACCGCCGCGGAACCCACGACCATCCGATTGGAACTGCCCGTCGCCGGCCGCTTGATTCACCTGCGCTTCCAGCCCGACGACGCGCGCGGTCTGCAAATCCTGGGCATAACCCTGCGCGCCCGCGACGGCAAAGAGCTGAACTGGAGTTTCTCGAAATGAACGGCAAACCGATTCGCCGCGTGGCTTTCGTTGCGGCCCTTGCCGGCGGCCGCCTCCCGAGCATTGCCTTCCGCGCCGGCCGGTGCCTTGCGGCGGCCGTGCTGATCGTCGCCGGATCGCGCACGGCCTGGGCGGAGTCGGGGTACGCGTCCGCGCCGTCACCGGACGAGTACCGACAACTCGCCCGGCAAGTGGAAACCCATTTCTTGAACGAGGTCTTGCCGTTCTGGTTTCCTCGCTGCGTGGACGCTGAGCGCGGGGGTTTTCATCCCCATTTTTCGGCGGACGGTTCCAAGGGGCCGATCTCCGACCGCACGGTTGTGTTCCAGGCGCGCATGACGTGGCTGGCCGCCGAGGTCGCCCGGCGGTATCCCGACCTCCGCGAGCCTTATTCGAACTATGCCCGGCACGGTCTGCGGGCGCTCCGGGACTTGCTCTGGGATGAAGTCCACGGCGGGTTCTACTGGGGCGTGACGGCGGACGGCCGCCCGCTCGCCGGGTCCGGTACGGAAAAGCACCTCTACGGCACGGCCTTCGGGATCTATGCGGCGGCCGGCGTCTATCGCGCCTGCGGGGATCCTGAAGCGTTGGAACTGGCTCAGGCGGCCTTCGCATGGCTGGAGGAGCACGCCCGGGATCGAGAAGACGGCGGGTATTTCGAGGCCTTCGCCCGAGATGGCACGCCGCTGTTACAGTCGCCGGAGCTGCCGGACGGCGCGCGCCGCCCGCGCGACCTGCTGGGGACGCCCTACGGCTACAAGTCCATGAACAGCCATATCCACATTTTGGAGGCCGTCACGGAACTGTATCGTGCCCGCCCCGATCCCGCCGTCGGGGAGCGATTGCGGGAACTGCTGGGCGTGGTACGGGACAAGATCGCCGTTCCGCCCGGATGCTTGAATCTCTATTTCACCCCGGATTGGCGCGCGGTGCCCGACCACGACTCGTTCGGCCACGACGTGGAGACGGCCTACTTGATTCTGGAGGCTTCCGAGGCCCTGGGAGAGGATCGCGATCCCCGCACCGAGGCCGTCGCCCGGAGCCTGGTCGATCACGCCCTGGACTACGGTTGGGACGACCGCCTCGGCGGATTCTACGACCGCGGTTTCGCCTTCTCCCCGGCGTATGCCAAGGAGAAAATCTGGTGGACGCAGGCGGAGGGACTCAACGCCTTGCTGCTGATGCATGATCGGTTCGGGGCGGAAAGCGATCGCTACCTGGCGGCCTTCCGCAAGCAATGGGAGTTCATTCGCCGGTATCAAATCGACCCGCAACTGGGCGAATGGTACGACACCGTGACGGAAGAGGGGAAGCCCTTGCCGGATCGCGCCTTGGGGCACATCTGGAAGGCCGGCTACCACAACGGCCGGGCGCTGATGAACACGGCCGAAAGGCTCGCGCGTCTGGCAGCGGAGGCCTCGAGCGGCGGGAATCGCTAGCAGGCGGCGCCGGATGCATCCATACGGGAATACGGTGCGCGTCCGCGCGAGCCGCGCGGCGTCAGCCCGAGGTGCATCTCTGGACCGGATCGGAACGCCGGGACGGCGAGTGAGCCGCGCGTTGATTCCGGCGGCGCGCGAGTGCGACCGCACGACTCGGCCGACGACTCGCCTACCGCTTCTCGCCCGACTCTTTTAGAATCCAGTATTCCGGTGCCGCCGTCGCGGCCGTCCCGTCTTCGCCATTTTCAGCACGGAATCGCCACATGCTCTGGAGCAAGACTTTCATCCCTACGTTGAAAGAGACGCCTGAAGGGGCGGAAGTTCCCAGCCACGTCCTGATGGTTCGCGCCGGGCTGATCAACCAGGTCATGGCCGGAGCCTATACCTACCTGCCGCTGGGATTGCGGGCCTTGAGGAAGGCCGAAAGGATCGTCCGGCAGGAAATGGACGCCGCCGGCGCCGTGGAGTTGTTGATGCCCTGCCTCAGCCCGATTTCCCTATGGGAGCAAACCGGCCGTAAGGAGGCATTCGGAGACGTCCTGATCCAGGTGGCGCTCAAGCGCCAGAACCGCAAGGTCGCGGCCGTCCTGGGGCCGACCCACGAGGAGATCGTGACCGACCTGGTGGCGCATCAAATCTCCAGCTACCGACAGTTGCCTATCACGCTGTACCAGATTTCGACCAAGTTCCGTAATGAGGAGCGACCGCGCTTCGGCGTCCTGCGGACCAGCGAATTCCTGATGAAGGATGCCTACAGCTTCGACGTCTCGTTGGAAGGATTGAATCGCAGCTATCAGGCCATGTACGGGGCCTACTGCCGGATTTTCGACCGTTGCGGGCTGGATTACATCCCGGTGGAGGCGGAGAGCGGTCCCATCGGCGGCGATGCCAGCCACGAATTCATGGTCCCCGCGGGCAACGGCGAAGACAAAATCGCCCACTGCCGGCAGTGCGGCTACGCGGCGAATCTGGAGCGGGCCGAGATCGGCGCCCGGGCCCCGGAGGACGCCGTCCCTGAGCCGGGACCGATCGAGCGGGTGCCCACTCCCGGCAGCAGCACCATCGAACAGGTCAGCAAGCTGTTGGGCTGCCGCCCGCGCGACATGATCAAAACCCTCATTTACGTCGCCGACGGCAAACCGGTCGCCGTGTTGATCCGCGGCGATCGCGAGGCGAACGAAAACAAGATTCGCCGGGCGCTGGGAGCCAAGGAGGTCGCGCTGGCCGAACCGGCGGTCATCGAGCACGTGACCGGCGCGCCGGTGGGCTTTGCGGGGCCGGTCGGGTTGAAACAGCCGATCCCCATTTGGGCCGACTACGATGTCCAATACTTGACCAACGCCGTGACCGGGGCCAATGAAGCCGACATGCATTTGCGCGGCGTCAGCGTGGGACGCGATTTCCAGCCTCAGAAATTCGCCGATCTCCGCTGCGCCGCCGACAACGATCCGTGCCCCCGGTGCAGCGGCATCCTGCGGCTGCGGCCCTGCATCGAAGTCGGCCACGTCTTCAAATTGGGCACGAAATACTCGGTGGCCTTGTCGGCCAATTATGCCGGCGAGGACGAGACGCTGCACCCCATGATCATGGGCTGCTACGGGATCGGTGTGAATCGCATTTTGGCCGCCCTGATCGAGACCACTCACGACGACAACGGGATCCTTTGGCCGGTATCGCTCGCACCGTACGAGGTGCTGGTCGTGCCCGTCAACGCCGCTCATCCCGAAACCGCTCGGGCGGCTCGGGCGCTGCACGACGAATTAAGCGCGGCGGGAGTGGACGTGCTGTTGGACGATCGCGACGTCCGCGCGGGCGTCAAATTCAAGGACGCCGACTTGATCGGTTTTCCGCTCCGGGTGGTGGTCGGCGAGCGCGGCCTGCAAAACGGCGAAGTCGAAATCAAATGGAGGTGGGATTCGACGGCCCTGCGGTTGCCCGTTCAAGACGCCGCCGGGCAGATTTCCCAATGGATCGCCGAGGAACGCGAAAACGGTTCGCGCTTTCGCCGGGCCTTGGGTCGCTCGGCCGACTGACCGCCGGCGACAAGACCTCGGCGTAAGCCGGCGTGAACTCTTGGGCGATGCCGCAACACCTCCGGCTTACGCCGGCGGCTCGGAGATGCGTCATGTCCACCGCGGAGTCGCGAGGCTCAGGGGCCGGCCCGAGATAGTAGGCGAGACGGGAGGATTGTACCATGCTCCATCGGTCGAACCGCCGCATGCGGCTCCGGATCGCTTGCTTCACCGTCGCGATGCTGCCGGCCTGGTGGGGGATATGCGCGGCCGGCGTCGGGCCGGAAAACGTCCTCCTGGTCGTCAACGCGCGGAGCGAGACCTCGCTGACCGTCGCCAATCACTACCAAGCCCTCCGCGGAATACCGCCCGAAAACGTGCTGTATCTGGACTGGGACCCGCTCCGGACCGTGGCCGAGGTCGCCGAGTTTCGGGAGAAGATACTCCGGCCCGTCGTCGACGTCGTGCTCGCTCGCGGACTCGGAATCGACTGCGTGGCCTACTCCACCGATTTTCCCTGGGGCGTGCAGTTGGAAGCGGATATCCGGACCTTTATTCGAGAAAACCCGGAGCTGTTCCCGGCGCCGCCGGAGCGAAAGGCGGGCGGCGGAAACCCCGCGGCGAACGACGATCCCCTGGCGCGGTGGCCCAAGCCGTTGACGCCGGTCGGATCAATCAACGGCTTGACGTATCTTTACCTCCCGGTCTTGGCGGCCGCCCCGCCCGTCTACATGAATCTGCATGAAAATCAGTACATGCGCCGGGCGACGCCGGAGCAGGAAGGCGTTCCGACGCTGGGTTTCAGCAGCCGATTGCGTTTCGGGCCGAACGGAGAGGTTTGGGAGCCGGACCGCGATTGGCCCTCCGCCCCAGGCATCGATCCCCTGAAAGTGGAATCGCGCCGCCGCTATCTGCTCTCCATGGTGCTGGGCGTGGTGGAGAACGAAAAGAACCGCGGCAATAGCCTCCCCGAAATCCTGCGCTATCTCGAACGCTCGGCCCGGGCCGACGCCACGTTTCCGGCGGGGACGATTTATTACGTCCGCAACGACGACATCCGTTCGAAGACGCGGCATTCGGCCTTCCCCGAGGCGGTGGAGCAACTGGAACGGCTGGGCGTCCGCGGCGAGATCGTCTTCGGGATCATGCCGAAGGAGAAGAAGGATTGCCAGGGCGTGATGATGGGCACGGCCCAATTCAACTGGAAGGAGTCGGGTAGCGAAATTCGGCCGGGCGCCCTCTGCGATCATCTGACCAGCCTGGGAGGGGTCATGCGTCGGAACGGGGGGCAAACGCCGCTCAGCGAGTTTCTCCGTCACGGAGCGGCCGCGGCCTCCGGAACCGTTACCGAGCCGTTCGCCATCCAAGAGAAATTTCCCTTCGCCATGCTCCACGTGCATTACGCGCGGGGCTGCACGGCGGC
The DNA here is from genome assembly GCF_055386265.1 of Thermogutta hypogea. NCBI lineage: Bacteria > Pseudomonadati > Planctomycetota > Planctomycetia > Pirellulales > Thermoguttaceae > Thermogutta > Thermogutta hypogea. Next base: position 3,608,289 of record NZ_AP042425.1, on the reverse strand, counting down.
CGAGGCCTTCTATCAATCGGTTTACGGACCCTATCAACTGCTGATCGTGGGCGACCCGCTGTGCCGCCCCTGGGCGAATGTTCCGCGGGTCACGCTGGAAGGGTTGCCGGGGCCGATCGTCAGCGGGGAACTTCGCCTGCGGGCGACCGCCCATTTTCCGCGACCGGGCCTGCCCGCCCCGCTGGGCGGCGGAGAGGCGAGCGCCTTCGAATACTACCTGGACGGCGAATTGCGGCAGCGCTGTCAGCCGGGCCGAGAGTGCGTGATCAATACCGCCGCCTGGGGCGATGGGCGCCATGAGTTGCGGGTCGTCGCCGTGGAAAAGGGGCTGATCGCCGCCCGCGGCTCCTTGGTCGTGGACGTCGTCTTTCGCAATTACGACCGCGAGATTCAGGTCCAGGCCGACGTCCCGGACCGCATCGCATTCGGAAATACCATCGCGGTGCAAGCCCGATCGCCGGGCGCCATGGCCCTCCTTCTGCGTCACAACGGCAGAGTCTTGGATCGCTGCTTGGGTGAGACCGGCCGATTGACGGCGGACACGAAAAGGCTGGGGCGCGGTCCCGTTTCGCTGCAAGTCGTGGCGATGGGCCGCAGCGGGCCGCATTCCAACGTCTATTCCGCGCCGCTGCGGTTCGAGATCGAGTGAAGGCCGGGCTTGCCGCCGCGCTTCGGCCGCTTGGGGCTTTCGCCCGAGGCAAGGATGCCGACCGCCGTGCGGCATGGAAAACGCGCGCCGATCGCATCCTCCGCCGGCTTATGCGGGCGGCTCACAGGCGCCCGCTGCGACTCGTGTGCACGTCCCCGCAGGCGGTTGACGCGGCGGAGGAAGTTGACGGCGTGGCGGCGGACCTGGTTCAATGGCTGTTGTTGGATCACCTTAACACCATGCCGTACATCGCCACGCTCAGCCGGGCAGTGGCGTGAATCCTCGCAACTAACACGCCCATACCGGGAATATACGGGCATCGCGGGACTATAAATATATAGCCCTGGCGCGAATATAAGGAAAGGGCGCTGGAAGCAGGACGAGGGGACCACCACCGTGGTCAACCACCTGGTCTACGACGCCTTCGGCAACGTGACGAGCGAGACCGACCCGGCGGTGGACTCGCTCTTCATCTTCACCGCCCGGCCCTTCGACCAAGATAGTCACCTGCAAAACAACCTCAACCGCTGGTACGACCCGGTTGTGGGAAGGTGGCTGAGCGAGGACCCGGTGGGCTTCAATGCGGGTGATGAGAACTTGTATCGGTACGTGGGCAATGCCCCCGGGAACTCTTTTGACCCCATTGGCCTAGCAGTGGTAGTAATACGTCCAACCCCCAGACCTCGATGGTGGCCGGATTGGCTCTTTTGGCCGTATGACGAGCAGGGCATCCGCCAGTGCCGCCAGAATTTTGATCCCTCAGACTTCGTATGTCCCCTGGCTGGCTTCGCGCGGAGGGAAGCCTTGAAGCGTATTTGGGGCCTTGCAGAGCAAATCGACATTCATTTTGCGAAACTAGCGAAAGAGCCCGGTGCTCAAGCAGTAGCCCATTGGAAGCACGAAATTTCGGTGTTGATACGGCGTGTGGAGGAATACCTACCTTGCGTGGGGAAAAGGACGCGCGAACAGATTGAGCCACAGGTGCAGGCATGGAAAGACCAACTAAGGAGACTCTCAGAGTGAACACATCTAGCAGCGAAATCAACAAGCTGGAACAGCTCTTGGCTCGGGCGTTTGAGGTGTGTAAGGCCGGGCGGCGCACCAAGAAGTTTCGCCAACAGCAATTCGATTTTGTTTTTCACATGACAGACTGGCTCTTTGATCTAGAGGAGCTTTACGATATGGTTCACAACCCTGAGAACTGGAATCCAGACAAGGCCGGCGAATTTTTAATAGGCTTTCTTTATCACGTAATTCCTCACCTTAACACTGCGGGAAAGCTGCTTGTGGGGGAAATCTCAGACCCATTCGAAACGTCTACCAAGTGAATGATGTAGGCCGCCTTAACCATATACCGGGGCTGATTCCCTAACGGATACGACGACCGTGGTCAATCAATTGGTCTACGACGCCTTGGGCAACGTCACGCGGATGGGGAGCCGCCGGCGTGAGCCGGCGGTGGATAGTCTCTTCCTCTTCACTGCCCGACCCTTCGACGCCGACACCGGCCTGCAAAACAACCTCCACCGCTGGTACGACCCGGCGGTAGGAAGGTGGCTGAGCGAGGACCCGGTGGGCTTCAATGCCGGCGATGAGAACTTGTACCGGTACGTGGGGAATGCGCCTTTGGTGCTGGCCGATCCCCGCGGAACTGTCCGTCTCCCAGGCGCGGTAAGTATCTACCCGTCTCCATCCGGCTCGTTCGACGTGAGCCTCCACGTTGTCCAAGTTTCCGACCCAAAACAGCAGGCGGTGCTTGGCCAGACAGCAATCGGGTACGAAGTGACCTACCGTCCGCCAGCTGGTGTATGCCAGCAGGCAAACGAAACTATCCATATGGTCCAGGCATTGTACTCTCATGGATGGCTTACCGGTACGTCACCCGAATTCGACGCAGGAGACACGCCGCCGAACCTGTTTTGGCCGCCATACCCGGGGCAATCGGGCAGTGCGCCTAACAGTATCGTAGATCGGCCTTACAATCCCTGGAAGGCTTTTACTTCTGCGCATAGATGGGAAATCACAGTCTGTGCGGTATGCACGACATGCCTATACCACCTGCAATCGGGAATTGCGGTCACCGTTCAGCAGGTGCTGGGCTGTATCAACTTTCAGTGGGTGGATTCTCATCCGCCCGTGCTTGTTTTCGCGGGGCAAGAATACCATAACGGCGACGTTATCAGCAGCATTCCGGCAACTTCCCCCGGAAACGCATGGGACGCAGCGATGGAGAATCTGTAAGGCCGGCCCAGAAAGTGTTTCTGGTACGCGATGTCCCGGGGATCGAAGGTGCCAGAGATGCGCAGATATGACGAATGGTTCAGGGTACTCAGCGCCACTATGGCGCTGATTATTGTCGCGGCCTTCGCATGGGCGTACGGGCAAATGAAATGCGTCAGCGTCAGAATTGCACATGCACATCCTCCCAGGTACACGTTGCCTACAACGCTCCTGCAGCATTGGTGGCTTGGCCTGGTGGTTGCGATCCTTGTTGCGGCCGTGGGCGGTTTGGCTGCGCTCAAACACAGACACACGATTGCAAACCTGATATGCGGCGTCGCTTGGTTGGTCGTACTTGCCACTCTGTGCCTGGTACTTCTGGCATGGGAGCTTGAGGAGCTACCGCCCACTACACCACTGAAATGAGACCGCGAATGCTATTTCCGTAACATTTCAGCCAATTGGAGGGGCCGACAAGTGGCAATGCGGCATCCGGCGGCCCGAACGTGACGGAGTTCCTCCTTCGCACGGGGTTTCCCGGTGCCTGAACAGCATTTCGCTTCAGATGGCTGAAATGTTACGGATTTCCTAGTGCTGTTTCCAGCCAAGTAAGTCAGGCACACCGTGCCTGACAAGAGCGGCAGGCGGTGGACAAGGTGGTGGAGTATGCCTACGACTACGAGAAACGCTGGGGCCGCAAGCGGCTGGATGCCGACGGCGACGGGCACACCGACCAGCGGCGGCTGTTAACCGGGGGCGCTTGCCTGGGAGGCATATAAACTCCCCTCTCCCTTTGGGAGAGGGGTTGGGGGTGAGGGCCACCGGACACATGCTCTTGCACGTCTGCCGGGCCAACTCGGGAGATTTGCAGATCGGGCACCTGCGCCAGCGCTATCTGTGGGGCCCGGCGGTGGACCAGATTCCGGCCGAGGAAGAGGGCGGCGATTGCGCCTTGTCCCGCGCGGGGCGGAGGATTATATTGCGAATAAAGACACTCGCGGCCGACGTAATGATCTCCTATCGAGACGGCCGCCCCTTGCGCCCCCGGTGCCGGCGAATCCGGTTCGAGGCGCGGTTTCGCGTCGGGCTGGGTTGCGTGCCCGGCCGCGATCGCTCCTAACAGCCTGTTGAAAAAGTGTTTGCTAGCACAACTGGTAGCGGTTGCAATCGGCTTCCACCCACGACGGCTTGTGCAAGCGTTTTTGTTTTTCAACAGGCTGCTAACCCTTAGCCCATAGGATCGTTTCCCGTGCTCAAGGCCGATTTGGCTTCTTTGTTCGGGCGTCACGAATTCTTCATCCGTCGCTTGCATTCTTTTACGGGGCTGGTCCCGGTCGGCGGTTTCATGGTCTTTCACCTCGCGACCAACGCCTCGATCGCCGACGGCGTGGAGATTTTCCAGTACCGGGTGAACGTGATCCACGGCCTAGGCCCCTCCACCATCATGATGCTGGAATGGCCGTTCATCTTTCTGCCGATCCTGTTCCATGCGATCGTGGGAATGATGATCGTCTCGCGCGGCAAGCGCAACGTGACGGCGTATCCCTATCCCGAGAATATCCGCTACACGCTCCAGCGGTGGACCGGCGTGATCGCCTTCTTTTTCATCTTCTGGCATGTCTTTCACATGCACGGTTGGCTCAAATTCGAATGGTGGGTGAACTACGTGGCCAAGCCCTTGGGCGGCCATCAGTTCGATCCCGCACGGGTCATCACGGCGGCCGAGGCGATTCAAGCCTCGATTTGGATCCGGCTGTTTTACATCGTGGGCGTGCTGTCTTGCGTATACCATTTCGTCAACGGGATTTGGACGGCGGGGATCACGTGGGGCGTATGGATCAGCCCGCGGGCACAACGGACGGCCTCCGCCTTGGCCCTCGTGATCGGATTATTTTTGGGGGGCATCTCCGTGGCCGCCCTGTACGGCATGAATACGATCGACACCGCGGGCGGTCGGGCGAGTGAGAAGGTTTCCGGGGGCGGCGTGCCGGCGGCCGAGGCCCGCGTGGAAACTTCCTTCGCCGAGAGTCCCTGACCTGCGCCCGGCGCACCTCTCGAACGCCGGGCGGTTTCATCTTTTGCGAGGCACGGCATGGCATCGTTTCGCGTGATCGTGGTGGGGGGAGGCTTGGCCGGTCTTTCGGCGACCATGAAATTGGCCGAGCTGGGGGCGGAGATCTGGCTTGTCAGTCTCACCCCCGTCAAACGCTCCCACAGTTGTTGCGCCCAAGGCGGCATTAACAGCGTCAATAATTTGACCCGGCAGTTGGGCGACTCCGAATGGTCCCACTTCGAGGACACGGTGTACGGCGGCGACTTCCTCCAGCATCAACCGCCGGTCAAGGAGATGGCGGAGTGGGCGCCGCGGATCATCGACTTGATGGACCGCTTGGGCGTTACGTTCAACCGCACGCCGGAGGGTTTTCGCGATCAGCGCCGCTTCGGCGGAACGCTCTATCCGCGAACGGCCTTCGCCGGGGCCACCACCGGCCAGCAGCTTTTGTACGCGCTGGACGAGCAGGTTCGCCGCTGGGAGGTGACCGGCCATGTGCGGAAACTCGAGTTCTGGGAATACCTCGGCCCGATCTTGGACGAAAACGGCGTCTGTCGCGGTTGCACGGTTCAGGACCTGGTGAGCATGGAGATTCGAGCCTTGCCCGCCGACGCCCTGGTCATCGCTTCCGGCGGCTGCGGCGTGATCTTCGGGCGGTCCACGATGTCCATGGCGTGCAACGGCAGCGCCGTCAGCCGGACCTACCAGGCCGGCGCGCGCTACGGCAACCCCGAGTTCATCCAGGTCCACCCCACGGCCATTCCGGGTAGTGACAAGCTGCGGTTGATGAGCGAATCGGCGCGGGGCGAAGGCGGGCGCGTATGGGTCCCTCGCACACCGCAAGACCCCCGGCCGCCCCACCAAATCCCGGAAAGCGAGCGTTACTATTTCCTAGAGGAACGCTATCCCAAGTACGGCAATCTGGTGCCCCGCGATATCGCCACCCGGGAAATCTTCAAGGTCTGCACGCAAGAGGGGCTGAGCGTGGAAAAGGACCGCCTGTGCGTGTACTTGGACTTGACGCACCTGCCCCGCGATCTCTTGGACCGCAAGCTGGGCGGCATCTTGGAGATCTACGAGAAGTTTCAGGGAGTCGATCCCCGCTCCGTGCCCATGAAGATCTTTCCCGCCGTGCATTATTCGATGGGCGGGCTGTGGGTGGATTACGAGCGTACGGCGGCCGGCGGTCTGAGGATCGGCTCGCCGCGGAATCAGCACACCAACATCACGGGCATTTTCGCCGTGGGCGAATGCGACTATCAGTACCACGGGGCCAATCGGCTGGGCGCGAATTCCCTGTTGTCTTGCATTTTCAGCGGTTTGATCGCGGCCCCCGGCATCCTATCGTATCTAAAGGACGGTGACCAAGGGTCGCGGGACCGGGCGCCTTCCTCGCTCTTCGAGCAGGCGGAGCGGCGCCAGAAAGAACGCCTGCAAGAGTTCCTGCGCCGCCCGCAGGACGGAGATAACCCCTACCGGATTCACCAGGAATTGGGCCGGGTGATGACCGCCGCGGCCACGGTAGTCCGGCATAACGACGAGCTGGATCAGGCGTACGAAAAGGTGCTGGAATTGGAAGCCAGGGCGAAGCACTGCTCCCTTTCCGACAGCGGTTCGTGGACCAATCAGAATTTGGTATTCGCCCGTGCCTTGGAGGACATGTTCCCCGTGGCCAAGGCGATTCTCCGCGGTGCCCGCATGCGAGACGAATGCCGGGGGGCCCATTACAAGCCGGAATTCGAGATGCCGGCCGTCACGGCGAAGGATCCCGCCGAGGCTCGGCGGCAGGCCGAGGCCTGGTGCGACCGCTTCGAGGCGAATACCCGGCGCTGGCTCAAGTCCACAATCGCGACTTGCGACGCGGACGGCGAGCCGGTCGTTCATTACGAGGAAGTGGATACCAGCCTGATTCCCCCGCGGCCGAGATTGTACGGGTTGGTCGGCGGGCAAATCATCGAGCAGGTTTGGCGGGAACGCCGCCGGCCGGAGGTCGCCGCGACGGCATAATCGGGCGGACCGGCCGGCCGCGGCGCCGCGACGGCGCGATGCGACCCGCCCCAGCCCTCCCACGGCCGCCGGACTCGCAAAAACATCGGACCTTTGACGCGATTCGGTACTAAGACCATGACGGATTCCAGCGATTCCCACCGGCACGACGATCAGCGCCCGCGGCAAATCAACGTGCGGGTACGGCGGCAAGACGGCCCGGGCCGGGCGGCCTATTGGGAAACGTTCGCCCTGCCCTACGAACCCGACCTGAACGTCATCAGCGTGCTGCAAAAGATCGCCGCCTTGGGCGAGAACGCCGCGGGCAAACGCGTCCCTCCCGTGGCCTGGGAGTGCAATTGCTTGGAGGAGATTTGCGGGGCCTGCACCATGCTGATCAACGGCCGGGTGCGTCAAGCCTGCACCGCGCTGGTCGATCGGCTTTTGGAGCAGAACCCTCACGAAATCCGATTGGAGCCGATGTCCAAGTTCCCGGTCATCCGCGACTTGGTCGTGGACCGCACGCGGATCTTCGCCACCTTGAAGAAGGTCCGGGCATGGGTGCCGGTGGACAATTACCTGGACCTCGGGCCGGGGCCGCGGCAATCCCAGGAGAATCAGGAGGTCGCCTACCTGTTGAGCAAGTGCATGAGCTGCGGTTGCTGTATGGAGGCTTGCCCGCAATTTCTCAAGATCGAAGTCCGGCGTTTGCCCGGCGAAAGCGAAGACGACTATCGCCGTCGGGAGGCGGAAATGACGAATCGCGCGTTCATGGGGGCCGCGGGCATCGCCCAAATCGACCTCTTCAATAGCAACCCCATCGGCGCCATGAACGCCCGCGAACGCTTGGACGTCCTCATCGGCGAGGGCGGCATCCAAGTCTGCGGCAATGCCCAGAATTGCGTCAAGGTCTGCCCCAAGGAGATTCCGCTGACGACGTCGATCGCGCGGATGGGGCGCGCCGCTACGATCCACATGTTCCGCCGGTGGTTCGATCTGTAGTCCTCCGCCGTGCCGCAGTCTTCGGCCTTTTCGCCGCCGGCCGACGTTGGAGGCTGGGGAGGGCGATTTGACACCGAAGTCTCTGCACCTCGCGCGGACACTCCAGGCTCCCAGTTTTGACCGCCTCCAGCTGATGCCCGAGGCTCCTCCTTTCCAACCCGAAACCGCGAGCCGCCGGTGTAACCCGGCGGTGGAACGGCGGAACCATGCGGATGGTCGCCGGGCGGACGGGAAGCGCCGCCTGCGGTTCGCGGAAGGGGAGGAAAGAGGGGGACCTCAAGCGGAAAGCCGACGCGGGCTTCCCGGGTTCCGTCAATCCAGCGGCTTGATCATCCGCCGCGGGTCGAGTGCCTCGGCCAGCTTATCCTCGGGCAAGACATGCTGTTCGCGGCACACCTCGCGGATGGTTTTTCCCCGGCGAAAGGCCTCTTTGGCGATGGCCGCGGCGCGTTCGTAACCGATGTACGGGTTCAAGCCCGTCACCAAAGCCAAGCTCTTTTCCACGGCGGCCTCGCAAGCCTCGGGATTGGGTTTGAGGTCGCGGAGGGCCTTGTCGGTGAAAGCGGCGACTCCGCCGGCCAAGAGGCGCACGGACTCCAGGGCCGTATCGGCCATGACCGGCATCATGATATTGAGCTGGAATTGCCCGCCCGTCGCCCCGGCAAAAGCGATGGTGTGGTCGTTGCCCAACACCCGCGCGGCAACCTGCATCAGACTTTCGCACATCACGGGATTGACTTTGCCGGGCATGATGGAACTGCCGGGCTGCAGGTCGGGCAGAATGACTTCGTAATACCCGCAACGAGGGCCGGAGCCGAGAAACCGGATGTTGTTGGCCACGTGGAACAGGGTGACCGCCACGGCTCGCAGTTGCCCGTGGCATTCCACCAACCCGTCACGCTGGGCATTGGCCTCGAAATGGTTTTCCGCTTCGCGGAAGGGGATGCCGGTCTCGCGGGCGAGCAGTTCGGCCACGCGGCGGCCGAACTCGGGGTGCGTATTGATGCCGCTGCCCACGGCGGTGCCTCCCGCCGGAAGCTCCAGCACGGCCTCCACCGCCCGTTCCGCCCGCCGGACCGACAGTTCAACCATCCGGGCCAATCCGCCGAACTCCTGCCCCAAGGTCAAGGGCGTGGCGTCCGCCAAATGCGTCCGGCCGATCTTGAGGATATCCTTCCATTCCCGGGCTTTGCCGTCCAAGACCTTCCAAGCGTCGTGGAGGGCGGGTAGAAGGCGTTCCCGTATCCCCACGGCAACGGCCACGTGCGCCGCGGTGGGGAAGATGTCGTTGGTGCTTTGGCCCATGTTGACGTGGTCGTTGGGATGGATGGGCTTTTCCGGCCGGAAACGATCGCCGCCGGACAACTCGATCGCGCGATTGGCGATGACCTCGTTGGCGTTCATGTTGGTCGAGGTCCCCGAGCCGGTCTGGTACACGTCCACGGGGAACTGGTCGTCGAACCGGCCTGCCGCGGTTTCGCGACAAGCCTGCAACAGGGCCTGCACCTGAGCCTCGTTGAGCGGTTTTGGGCCCGTCGTCAGACGCCCCAGCGCGTGATTGGCCTGGGCCGCCGCCCATTTCACGAGGCCCAAGGCGTGAATGAATTCGCCGGGCAATCGCCTGCCGGAGATGGGAAAATTCTCGACCGCTCGCTGCGTTTGCGCGCCGTAATACGCTTCGGCCGGCAGCCGCACTTCCCCCATCGAATCACGCTCCACGCGGTAGGTCGCTTCGGCCATAATCCCTCTTTTCCTCGGACTGCAGGTTCCAGTGTTTTCAGGTCTCAGCAGGTTGAAATGGACCGGCAAAGGGCGAGGCCGGTTTTCCCCGCTCCCGGCCGGCCGCCGGCACGCCGGGCATGACCGCGCATCGCAGACGGGAAGTCCGCCCGCCGAAGTTCACCCGCCCCGCCGAGACGCGGTAGTTCAGCCACTCCGGTCCTCCGCCCATAATATCCGCAACCGCTTTTGACGTAAATCGAGGGGAAACTCGAGGCTGTGGGTCGTCGATCGCCCGCTCGAAAGGTCGGCCGGCCGGTCCGGCAAATCGGCTACGCGCTCCCGAAAGTCTCGTCTCCCGCGCGAAGAGCCGCCACGCGGCGATCATACGCGGCGAGGATGGTCTCGCGGCGCAGCGTTCCCAAGATACGGTTGGGGTCGTCGTCGGCCACGACGGGCAGTTCGTCCAAACGATGGCGTGCCATGAGTCGTAGGGCGGTGTGCAGATCGTCGGCCGAACGCAGCGTGACCGCCGGTCCCGCGATATCGACGGCGATGACCAGGTCGCCGGCCCCTTCGCCCGCCAGCACCGTACGGAGGTCGTTCAGGGAAATGATTCCGGTCAGGCGGTTCTCGCGATCGACCACGGGAAAGACGTACTGCGAGGAATCGGCCGCCAGCCGCAGCAGGTGAGGCAGCTTGCAGGATTCGGCGACGATCGTCGGTCGCGGTTGCGGATGGTACACCTCCCGCACCCGCATTTGCTCCAGCACGTCCATGACGAAGTCGCCGATGTGCGCCGGGCTGTCGGCCAGGCTCGGCACTTGTTCGCGACACAGGGAAACCTTCCCCGGCAGCAGGGCGACGTGCAGGAAGGAGACCAGCATCATGGGAACGAGCAGGTCGTGCGAGCCGGTCAACTCGGCGACCATGATGAGGGCGGCCAAGGGGGTCTTGAAGACGCCTGCCAGGAATCCCCCCATCCCCACCAAGACGAACGCGCTGACCGGCGGCGCCAGATGCGGAAACCACAGCCGGCAAATGCCGCCGAAGGAGCCACCCAGCATGGCGCCGATGAATAGAGACGGGGCGAACATCCCGCCGCTCCCGCCCGACGAGATGGTCAGCGAGGTCGCCGCGATTTTGCAGAGGACGAGGATCGCCATGGTTTTCCAGGGGAGGTCGGGCGACTGCAAGATCGCCTTTTGCACCCAACCGTATCCTCCCGCCATGACGTGGGGGTAGGCGAGGGCGATCAGCCCGACGCCCAATCCGCCGATCGCCGGCTTCAGCAGCGGTGGGAGTGGGAGTCGCGCGAACACGCGCTCGAAGCCGTTAAAAACGCGGACGTACAGCCACGCAACTCCCACGCAGAGGAGGCCGAACGCGAAGTAGAACGGCAGCTCGTGGGCCCCATTGAAGGCACAAGGCAGAAACCCCGTCTCGAGATCCGGCTCGGTGGGCAGGACGAACATCGGCTTCCCGCCGAAGACGGAGACGAAGACGGTGTAGCTGACGACGGCCGCCACGCAGACCGGCCCCAGGGCCGTGAACTCCATGGCCGTCGTGGAATACAGGACTTCCACGGCGAACATGGTGCCGCCCAAGGGGGCCCGGAAGACGGCTCCCAGGCCGGCGCCCGCCCCGGCCAACAGAAGGATGCGACGTTCCCAGTCGCTGAGCTTCCAGCGCGAGGCCAAGATCGAGCCGATTCCGGCGCCGATTTGCATGGCCGGTCCTTCTCGCCCCGCCGAACCGCCCGTCCCGATGGTGATCACGCTGGCCAGCCCCTTGACCCACGGGATATTAGCCGGGATCACTCCCCGCAGGCCGTGAAATGCCCGAATGACGGCATCGGTGCCGTGCCCTTTGGCCGCCGGGGCCGACATCTCGACGACAAAGCCGCAGGCGAGGCCGCCCAAGGTGGGAAGGAGCAGCACCAACCACCATCGCTCGGGCAAGCTGAAGGGGGCGTGAGGATCAGCGGCTGCTTCGGGCGGCGAGCGGTAGCCCATGGTCTCGCGCAAGGCCCGGTGTTGCACGGATTCCAATCCCCAAACGAAGACCACGCCCGCCATGCCCACCACCGCGCCCGTGAGGGCGCTCCAGGCCAGCATCCGTCCGGAGGTGTCCCACGAGAACAGCCGGCGGATCCCATCGGCCAAGGGAACGGCCCAATCGAAACGGAGCGGTGCGTCGCCCCGCCGTCGTTGCCGGGGCGGAGGAGAAACGGCATGCGGGCCTTGCGGTGATGTTCCTTGGGGAGGATTCACGGATTCAAAAGACTCGGAATGGAGAACTCAACCTGATCCTGATGGAAGGAAGGCGGCCGGAACTTTCGCGGCGGACCGCCTCGCCCGGCGAGCGACGTCCGTCCTTGTCGCGACGGCGAGCCTTCCTTTGCACCCCGGCCGCGTCCCGGGTCTAACCGGTCGAATCCGCGGGACCGTTGGCGGCCGCGGCGTCACCTTCCGCGAAAAACAGGGCTTGCAGCAACAAGAGGAACACGCCGCAGACCAGCAGGCTATCGGCGATGTTGAAGTTCGGCCAAGGCCATCGGCCGATCATAACCAAGATCCAATCGCGGACCGCGTAGACCGGCTCGCCGGCCTGGTGCATGGCCGTGGTGTCGGGCCAGCGGAGCCCGTGAAGCCCCAGCCGGTCGTAAAGATTCCCCAGGATTCCCGCCGTGATCAACGCCATGGTGCAGGTCAGAAATCTGCTTCGTGCCGCTCCCAGCAGGAATAGCCATGCCATCACGGCCGCGGCGAAAAGGATCGAGACGGAGGCGAAGACCAGGCTCCAGCCCTGTCCCAAACCGAACAAGGCCCCTTCATTGAGGCTGGTCTGAAAACCGAAGACGTGCGGGATGATCCACCAAACGGGCTTTTCGCCGGGCAATCCCAGTTTGGCAAAAATCCATTCCTTGGTGGCCAAATCCGCCCACAATCCGCCCGCCGCAAGAATGAAAAACAGCCCGTAGCGCGTGGGGGGAATGCCGCGCCGGGCAAGCCGGGTCGCCTCGGAATCGCTTTGCAAATCACCACTGCGAGACGGAGTCGGCACGCAAAATCCCCCCGATGATGTTCGTCATTACCGGTTTTTGTCGGCTGACCGCCGTGACGTCGATACGACCGCGTCCCCGGATTATGGGAGAATCGAACGCACGGGACAAGCCGAGATGACGTTGCGGCGGAGAAAAAACGCGGCGACCGGGAAAAGATCGGAGCTGCAAGTCTTGTCGCCGCGCTTCGGAACGTTCGGGTGGATATAGGGACCGGTTCGGACCCCGGCCGCCGGTCCGGGATACAGACCGGGAAATGGGAAGACGGTCAGCCTTCCATGACCACCTTGAAGCCCATCAGCCGCGCCATGTGCTGGATGTCTTGCATGTGGTCTCCGTAGAACACCACGCGGTGCAGCAACGTCATGGCGTCTTCGGTGTCGAGCGCGCTGCTCCAATTGGCGGCCATGGTTGCGGCATCCTTGACCTCGGTCACGATCTGCGTGCGGCACGCCCGAATCGATTTCTCCGGCACCTCGATGATCTTCGCGGTGGACGCCAGGAACGTATCGAGGTTGACGAATTTGGTCCGCGTGATGACCTCGCCGACTCGGTATTGCACTTCGGGAACGCAGCCGCTGCCGCCGACTTCCGAGTGTCCGCGGAGCAGGTACGGGGCCTCGGGGCCGTCGGGGCCGTCCAGTTTGAGCGGGGCCGTGCAGTGCGCCGTCCACAGCACGTTCCGCGAGGTGTCGAACGTGGCGTTGCCTTGAAAGCCCGGCTTGTTGATGGCGTACTGGAACAGCATCATCGTCAGCAGCGAGTCCATGTCGCCTTCGCAGGCGGCGGGCAGACCGCGATCGCGAAGCCGTGCGAAGCCGAGGCACGGGAATCCCCGCGGCAGCCAGCCCATGCACGTGCCGACGGCCAACCCCTGCGCCTGGTGCTGTTCCATCAGTTTTTGCAAGGCGATGCTGACGCGGGCGGCCTTGGCGATATCCTCTTCATTCGGCTCGATGATCTGCTTGGCGTTCTTCGTCCAGGTCTCCGCTTCGGCGCGGACCGTCTCTTCATCCACGGCCGCCATCATCTCGTCGAACGCGGCTTGCTCCACCGCCAAGACATCCGCACCGAGACGCTCTTTGACCAGATCCGGCGAACAGGCGGGAGCGGTGCCTCGGGCGGGCGGGAAGAGCAAGATACGGGTCTTCTGCATCATGGGAATGACGCGGAGCAGGCGTAAGGCTCGCTCCAACTCGCCGTAATCGCTGCTGGCCAGCAGCGTCACGCGATGGCCCGCCCGCTGCCACCGCGGCGGATACATCCAGTCGTGACCGCTGGCGGGGAGGGAGAAGACGGCCATGGGGTGCCGTCTCTCGAGGATCGGGTTGACCAGCCGCGTCAGGGCGAAGCAATTCAAGTTGATCGCCAGCACGGGCACGCCTTCGCCCGCCTTGTCCAACAATTCCGCCGTCTGCTCGTTGCTGTTCGATTGCCCCACGATCAACTCGATGTTGCCCAGCTTGGCCTCGCAATCGGCCAGGACTTGGCGGGCCTGTTCCATTTGGCTCGGATCGGCATTCCAACCGCGATCCGCCGGTCCCGGACCGCCCGCGAACAAGACGCAGATGCGGGCCTTTCCCGGCGGCTGGGCGGCGGGGGCCTGCGATGCCCAGGTGTAATTCCACGCCCCCGTGGAGGCCAGCGCCGTCAGAACGCCCGACCCCAAAAACTCGCGGCGATTGCAGTGCTCACACATCTTCGTCCCTCCCATTTCTGGATCGCAGAAAGATGACGTCTCAGCCCGCAACACTTCGCGGATGCCAGGCACCTCGAAGGCGGCTGATCCCACTCGGAAGCTGGTGCCATCTTGAAGTGCCACGGAGCGATTGTCAAGCAAGTTAGTCGTCAATCTGACCACGCGGCGGCGGTGGATAAGGTGGTGGAGTACGCCTACGACTACGAGAACCGCTGGGTCCGCAAGCGGCTGGACGCCGACGGCGACGGGCATCTGTACGAACAGGGATTCGCAGATCGTTTAAGACCGAGCCGCCGGCGTAAGCCGGCGGTGGAATCGCCGCGAACACGTGGTGCGTGCGGGGATTGGCGGCATCGAGCGCCACCGCAATGAGTTCCAGGCTTCGTCTCCCTTAACGTGACGGATTGGGGTAACGATTACACCTCTACCCCTCTTCCTTTGGGAGAGGGGGCCGAGGGTGAGGGCAACAATAAGTCCATCACGATCTGGTTGCCGCGGTAGGTGAAGAGCCGGCTGTAGATGCCTCATAGATCCCCGTTGCGCCTGGCCACCACCGGGGAGCCGGGTGGCGCCGGGCACCTTTTCCAGGTCGGTTGGATTCTTCTCTTGTTTTTTGACGCGTCGTACGCACAACGGTTGCGCCGTCATGGGGCAATGTTATGGGGTTCCCCCCATAACCATTTGCGTCGCTGTCCCAGGGATTTATAATGGGATCGCAGATGCCAAGGGCAGCCAAAGGTGCGTGCCCCACGCCGCCGCCGAGAAACATGGCTGTTGGGTGGAGGTTTTTCGCTTTGGCCGATACCGTAAGCCTCGGCGGAAGGGTATGTAATTGCGACTTGGAATACGGTCTCCTTGGTAGCCTGTCAACGGGAGCGGGTGATCACATGCTCACTTTTCAGTGCCCGAAGTGCCGCCAGTGGCTTGGGGTCTCGCATGCTTCGCCAGGTGAAAATATCGCCTGTCCCCATTGTGGGACAGAGACCGCGATAGGCCCGAACCCCGCTCCTCCGCCATTACCTGGTATCGGTTACGGAAGATTTGGGCAGGCGGGTGTTTCCGAGCTTAGGAAACCTGCGATGCCGGGTGTCATCGTAGCCGGCTTGTCCCTTTACTTTCTTTCTTTCTTGCTTTCCGTCGTATCATCCCTAGTGGGACAAGCGGGTGAAAACCAGTTTCTTGCCAATAGCCCCGACCAGGCTGCGGCTCTGGCAATCCTAGTGTAGTGTCTTGTAATTGAGGGAACTTATCCATGGCCGCCGGCGTCTCACTCTCAGACCGAGGAGGATGACGCCATGCGAGTTGCGAAAGCCATCGAGTTGAGTGACGCGGAACGAACGACGCTGACGAAATGGTCGCGGGGTCGGAGCACGCCGGCACGCGTGGTGTTGCGTGCCAAGATCGTCCTGGCCGCGGCGGCGGGCAAGCGTAACGACGAGATTGCCGCCGAACTCGGCTGCACGCGTCGCACGGTGGGAACGTGGCGGACCCGCTTCCTGGAGGCGGGCCTGGCGGGCCTCGACAAGGACAAGCCGCGCGGCGGTCGCAGACCGAAGGTCCGCGCCGCGAAGGAGGCGGAGATCCTCCGCAAGACGACGCAGGAGAAGCCCGCCAACGCCACGCACTGGTCGACCCGCTCGATGGCGAAGGCCGTGGGGGTGAGCAAGGCGACTGTGCATCGCATTTGGCGTGACCACGGCTTGAAGCCGCACTTGGTGAAGACCTTCAAGGTCTCCAACGATCCGCGGTTTGTCGAAAAGGTCGTGGACCTCGTAGGCCTGTACCTCAACCCGCCCGAACACGCCTTGGTGCTCTCCTGCGACGAGAAGAGCCAGATTCAGGCGCTCGATCGCACGCAGAAAAGTTTGCCGCTGTATCCCGGCCGGTTGGGTACGCTGACGCACGACTACAAACGCCACGGGACGACGACGCTGTTTGCGGCCATCGAGGTGGCTGAAGGCAAGGTCATCGCCGAGTGCATGCCGCGACATCGCCATCAGGAATGGTTGAAGTTTCTCAAGAAGATCGATGCGGAGACGCCGCCCGAACTCGACTTGCATTTGATCGTGGACAACTACGCCACGCACAAGCATCCGAAGGTGCAGCGGTGGCTGGCACGGCACCAACGCTTTCACATCCACTTCACGCCGACGAGTAGTTCCTGGCTGAATCTGGTCGAACGCTGGTTTCGCGACATCACGGATCGCCGCATTCGCCGCGGCGTCTTCAAGAGCGTTCGGCAGTTGGAACGGGCGATCTATGAATACATTGCCGATCACAATGCCAATCCCAAGGGCTTCACGTGGACGGCCAAGGCCGAGGCGATCCTCGCCAAAGTCCGTCGCGCCCGCGCCGCACTGGATAAGGCCCCATCTGAGTGAGACACTACACTAGGTTTGGGGAGCTGCGGCCTTGGGCTCCTGGAAGTGATTGCGACGATATTCGCATGCTGCGGCTATGCTTGGGGCGCCGTCGTCAAAATCGTCCTGTTCCCGATTGGCATAATCGGTTGGTTGGTGTCTCTTGCTGCATATTCAGCATCTGGAGGAGAGGCAGCTGTTACGATATTTTTCGCTGGCTTCTTCACGGGCTTTGCAAGCTTTGTGTGCTTCGTTGTGCCACCCGCCTGGAGGTATTACCGGGAATGTGCGGCCTACCGAACGGCCTATCGAGTGAGGCTCGCAATGCCAGCATAAGGGGCCGGGTACAGCTTTATACTGTTTACATCGGTCAATTGCCATTGTCGTAATGCCGCGGACTTTGCCACCGTGGGCTCGAACCCCGTGAGTTTCTCCCCGGTCGCGCACTTCTGCCGGGGCTACCTGTGGGGGCCCGGCGTGGAAATTGACCTTCGACACCCGGCTCGCCGGCGCTCGCGATGCTCTCGCCGCGGGAGAGGGCGAACCACAGCGGTCCATCCGTCACGCGGAATCGCAGCCATCATTTTGTTTGACACCCCCACGGCGGATTTGGTAGCGTGGGCGCTGACGGACCACCTGAACACGGTGCGGGACATCGCCAAGTTCGAGCCGCAGACGGGGACCACGACCGTGGTCAACCACCTGGTCTTTGACGCCTTCGGCCGCGTCACGCGGATGCCGAGCCGCCGGCGCGGGTCGGCGGTGGAATCGCCGCGAACACGTGGTGCATTCGGGGATCGGCGGCGCGGCCGGCACCTCGGGCTTACGCCCGAGGCTCATGCTGACGCCCGCAGCTCATGCATACGCCCGAGGCTTGGGGCTCGGGTCCGGCGGTTGACTTCAAAACGCTTTGTTTGACGGGCGATCGAAACCGGGCCACTGGGAGCGTCCAACCGGCCTTGGCATCGCGAATCCGGCAGCCGCAGGACGGTCCCCCCCGTACCGCCCGAGCCTCAATTCACCGGCATGATGTTCGGTGGAAGCGGCGTTCGGCTTCGCGCTCGCAGCTCTTCCGCCCGATCCAGCAGGTTTTGCGGCGGCGCGACCACTTGCGGGACCAACTGATAGTCCAAAACCCGCATATCTCGAATCTCGCTCGCCACGACATTCTCGGAAAAGAAATCGAGGGGCGGAACCTGATACCAGGGCGGATCGATGCGCTCGTAGACCGTCAAGGTTTGGTAACCGTCCTTCACGAGGCGGATCTTTCGCGTGCCGTAGTACGTGAACGTCGTGGCAACGGGCGTGGAACCGATCTGGTAATCGTCCACGTAAACCATGGCTCCCGGCGGATCGCTGCGGATCATCAGGCGTCGCTGAACGCAGCCCGGCACCAGCAACACCGCCGCGGCCGCGAACACCCAGATGGCGCGGGGAGGCCGACGCTCGGCGCCGTCCAAGGCTTGCCGACGCCGCACGTCGTGTTTCGATGTTGAGGTCGCGCCGATCATCTCCGTCACCACGCGCGGGGTTCGTCGTACCCGATGCGGATATTTCGGCCGGCTCCGCCGATTTCCGGTGGGGCAGGATACCAATTTCTCTCCCGCCGTTCCATACGGAAACGCGAGCGGCGGCCGGGGCCGGGCATCCCGTCCCAACCCCACCGTTGGCGACCGCGCGACCTCGGCTCCCCGCGGCCCGTCCGGCTGACGCGGACCACCGCCGGCCTCAGAAACTTCCGGGGATGTCGCCCGCCGAGGCCGTGGCCAGGGCATGATAGACGCGGACATCGATCGTATCCGAGATCATGTGCACGGAGCCGTCTCCCAGCAAGAATTGCGCACCGCCGGGATGTTGGCTGCTGAAGCCGTGGGCGTGAAATTCCTTGATGTTCGGCGGCAGAATGGCCGACCCGACAACCGCCGCCAAGACACATGCGTCGCCCGGCATGGTACCGGTCCACGTGCAATAGCCGCGCTCCGCCGTGCGTTCGCCGACCAGCAGGGTCTGGCTCAGGCCGTCCGTAATGTGGGCGAGCGACAAGAAGCTGTTATGGTACAGAACCCCGTCGCTGCGGCACTGCTGCCCTTCCGCCAGCCCCTCGCAATCGTGGACGTCTTTCACGCCGAACACGCCGATATAGTTGCTCTTCGCCAAGAGCATCTCCATCAGCTCCTCGTCTTCGTCCCCATGATCGTGATCGTGGTCGTGGTCTTCCTCATGGTCGTGGCTTTCGTGCAACTCCTCGACGTGAAAGAGCTTTTCGCTGGAATTGATGTCCGAGGGACAGAGGAAGATCGGCAGCACGGCCTGGCGTGCTGCTTCGTTGCGAGGATCCCAAATCGGGGCGTCCAGTACAATTTTGCCGTTGTAGAGATTCATCTGCTCGAGATAGGGCAGGATGACCGCGCCCCAGCTCCAACCCGGCCCGCCGTTCACCAGCGGGCGCCGCCCGTCTTCGCTGTAGCCGGTCCAACCGGCGGGCAGACGCTGGTGCACGTCGTGATACATCTGGATGGCCAAGCCGATCTGCTTGAGGTTATTGCTGCACTGGCTCCGCCGGGCCGCCTCCCGCGCAGCTTGAACGGCCGGCAGCAAGAGTGCGATCAGGATTCCGATGATCGCAATCACGACCAAAAGCTCCACCAAGGTAAAACCATGATGCCGCGCTTCGGGCGAACGAGATTCCAAGGTCTTGAACCTACGCATGATACGGTTCTCCGTCGAAGATGAATGATTCCGTGGGACAACCCGTCACCGAGCGATGGATCGCGGGGGCGTCGCCAGCGAGCTTTTCGCGATCCGAGCAGGGGAGCTCGGCCGGGAGGCACCCGATCCCTAGGCGGGAAAAGGGGGCGTCCCGATACCGATCCGTCCGATGAATCCGCGACGTGCAGCAGCGCAGCGCGGCCTGCCGCGGAGAGACTGTCGGCCGGTCTCGCCGCGCATCCGACGATCCGGAAAATGCTCCGCCGGATCAGGTCGAAACGCGGTCGGCCGGGCCGAATTTCGGAATCATGCGCCGGCCGGGGGACCGCGGCTGTAATGAGAGAGCCGGAGCGAGAAGCCGCCCGGGGCGTCGTCCAAGACCAGGTTCCAACCAATCAACGCCTTGCGTGGAACCCAGCATCCCAAGGGGGCGCGATCCTGGCCTTGCGAGAGAAAATGGCAGACGTGGCAGTGCGCGGCGTCGAGGTATTGCCGGCTGGGAGCCGCAGACCGCAAACCGGGCCCGTCAACGTCCGAAGTGCCGGCGGACAACGCGCCCCCGACGTGCCGAGAGTGCTTAAGGCCGACGTGGCAGGCGTCCGAAGACGGAGAGGCATCGGGCAGGCCCAGGCAGATCGGGCCGCACGAAGCGCCGATCAGCTCGGCCGCGTGGCGGTGCAGGAGCGGCGCGAACGTAAGCGAAACAACCCACCATCCCGCCAAGGCAAGGACGGCGCAGCGTTTCCAAACTCCGTTGACTCGCCGAACCATGACCGACCCACAACGAAGCTACAGCAGGAACTCTCTCAAACCTGATTACCCGCCCGCGTGCCGTACGTGAACGACAAAGCGACGGTTCGCGACGCAAGACGGGATGGACCCTCGCTGCCAATCGCAATCATACCAGCCCGATCAAGGCCCTAAAACGGAAAAGCGATGCTTGGATGAAACCAAAAAAAGTGCCCTCCGTAGGCGGGGCAGGGACCTACGAAGGGCTGAGCTGTGAGGGATACCCCCACTGCTCTTGATTATCGGCTTGTGATCGGAGAAATTCAATACTTCATTCGGGGGGGGTCGCGAATTTTTCGCTGCTCAATTTGACGCTACCCAACGGCCGGCTTTGCGAACGGCACCGACACATCTTATCACAAAGCCAATGCGGATTAAAGGCGGAAACGCTTAAGAAAGGTTCGTGGGTGGGCGTCATGGAATCCGGCGGCGCTGGACCGGGGACCCTCATTCGGCCGCGGTGGGCCCTAATCCCTCGGATGAAAAGTGATGAGGATTCTTTTCCGGCACCGAGCTCCAACACCGAGATCCATCGTGGCTCGATGCAAAAAAAGGTCCCCACCGTAAGTGGTAGAAAGCACCCCTCGCAATTCAGCGTCGCCGCTTCGGGCCGACGCTCCCGCTTACGAGGTCCTGAACAGCCGACACGAAACAGCGCCGCCCGACTCATATTGGAGGAGCAGGGGTAGGCAGTATACAGGTTGCGACTCGTACGCCAGGAGGCATCTGGGCAAGAAAAGAAAGAAGGACGACCGCCGCACACGTGTTACCGCGCCCGGCGGCCGGGGAGTCCTCTCGACATTCGTTCGGATGCTACGCCCGATCGGCGGCGGGCGATCCTCGGCCTAGAACACGTCCATGATGAAGTGGTGGCCGCTATGGAATCGCCGCGGTTCCGGGTAATAGTTCTGCCAGCGTTGGTTGTAGACGGGGATTCGCATTTCCGGCGGGTAGCGGAAGTACAGATCCTCGCTGCTCTTGTAGTAGTCCGGGCCGAAGTAGTTCTGGGGATAATACACGTACGGGTAGTGGTAGAAACGGTTCCAATCCTGCGTGCTGTAGGTTCGGCCCCACTGCCTACCGTATGCCTGCTGCGCGGAAGCCGTTTGATGCACGGCCGCGGTCAACATCACGGCGACGAACGCGGCAACGATCAAGCGCCGAAACATCGTAGTTCCCCCTGAATCGGTAAATCTGTCTTCGAGTTGATCCGCAAGCCCGTCGCGGCGAACGCCGCCCCATCCCGCGGGGACGACCTCCCGCCTCCCCGCCGAGACGCGTCCGCTAAGCCGCGGTCCGACATTTCCCATCGTTTTACGTCATCGGCAGAATCCGTATTCGGCATTGAGGGAATATCCCGAGCCGTCGGATTGTCCGGCCCGGCCCGCATAATCCGACCCTTGCGAGATGACGCCGATTTCCCACTCCCTGGTTGCCGGAAAGCAACGCGGCGGCTCGCGATGACATCATCCGCTTGCCTTCAACTCGCGAATCACCGCCCGCCATCGCAGAATACAGGCGGTCGACCGCGGACCGTGCGGCCAAATTCGTCGCTCGTCGCCTCGAAAACAACGGACTCAGCCGCGTTCACCCAACGTCGGCGAAAGATGGCATGCGAATTGCTTGAGAGATGTTCGTTTGGTGGTGGGAGGGATATCGGCGGCTCGCCCCGCTCGAGGCCAAGCTTCCGGGCTTCGCACGCCGGCCTCGGGCGTCTCCTCGCTCAAAGTGAACCTATCTCGGTCGGTATTTCCATGCTTCAAGCCATGCATTCCAGTGAACTGGTCGATTTGGCGGTTTTCGTCGCGGACAAAGGGTATTTACTGGCGGAGGATACTTCTTACCAAATCCCGCCTGCCGCGCTGGAGGGTTTTTGGAACAGTCACAAGCAGCGAACCGAACACTGGATGCGTACGCTGAAACACGTCTCCGAGTGCGGCAATCCCGGCCGATATCGGCGGCAAAACGCGGCCCTGATGGAGGAGATCTTCACGGCCGAGATTTTGGCGCGGGTCTGGGCGGCCGTTCTGCACTTGTACGACCTCTATCGGGAGCGGACGGAGGCGGGGCCGACCGGCCACAGCGTGCTGCTCGCCCATCTGGAAGCCCGCAACCGCGCCCTCTCCCTGCTCTTGGACGGTAAACCGTTCGTGGAGGCCGACGCCGTCAAATTGCAAAAACTCCAACAGCGCAACGAACGCTGGACCGACGTGCTCATCGGGCGGCTCTTGGAATGGGGAGACGTCGCCCGTTTCGCGGCCGACTCCGCCCGCGCTCGCGACTTCTCCGCGGACATCCACCGCCGGGAAGAATTGGGGGATGAAGGGCACCGCATCTGGCACCTCATGACGGCCTCGCTCACGGCGGCTTACGCGGTGCCGCTGTTTCGCTACAGCCCGAGCGGAAGCCTCAATGAACGGGCCGCGGCTTCGATTCTGGCTTGTTTCCCGCCCGCGCTGATTCACGGCACCCCGTACGAGTACTTCGTCCGGGAGCACGCGTTGTTGCAGCGCTGCGAGAACCTGGATCACATGCTGGCCGATGCCGGACAGGGAGACTAGCCGGCCGCCCCGCCCCCTTATCATCCGCCGCGGAAGCGGTTATCGTAGAACCCGCCGCGCCGCGGCAGCTTTAGCGGGAAACGTCACGAGAAATCCGCTCCAGGGCGAAGATCGGCCGGTCACGGCGATCGCCCCTCGCGGCATCGGTCCCGGCAGCGCCGTCGCCGCGGGTACGCCGGCCGTTTGGACGCACAAAGCAAGGAGTCCTATCGCAATGCGCACGGTCTTGGTCACGGGAGGCGCCGGTTTCATCGGCTCGCACATCGTGGAGGCCTTGGTCGAACGGGGTGACCGCGTCCGCGTGCTCGACAACCTCAGCACCGGTTATCTCGCCAATCTGGAGCCGTTTTTCGATCGCGTGGAATTCATCCACGGCGACGTCCAGGACCCGGACACGGCGGCGGAGGCCGTGCGGGGCGTGGACTGCGTCTTCCATCAGGCCGCCCTGGCCAGCGTGCCGCGAAGCGTGGAGCGTCCCTTGGACACGCATGCCGCCTGCGTCACCGGCACCATCGTGCTGCTGGACGCGGCGCGGCGGGCCGGCGTGCGGCGATTCGTTTATGCCGGCTCCAGCAGCGCCTACGGAGATCAGCCGTTCAGCGCCAAACGCGAGACGGACCTGCCGGATCCCATCTCGCCCTACGGCGCGGCCAAACTCGCCGGGGAATACTATTGCCGCGCCTTTTTCGCCACGTATGGGTTTGAAACGGTGGTGCTGCGCTATTTCAACGTCTTCGGCCCCAGACAAGACCCGAACAGCCCCTATTCCGCCGTCATTCCCCTATTTATTACCGCCATCCTTTCCGGTCGCAAGCCGGTCGTGTTCGGCGACGGCACGCAGTCCCGCGACTTCACCTACGTGGCCAACGTGGTCCACGCCAATCTCTTGGCGGCGGAACGGCCGGGAGTGGCAGGCAAGGTATTCAACGCCGCCAACGGAAAGAGCATCACCCTGCTGGAGCTGCTGGCCGCGGTCAACAGCGTCTTGGGCACCCAAATCGAACCCGAGTTCGCCCCTCCCCGGCCCGGCGATATCCGCGAGAGCATGGCCGACATCGCAGCCGCTCGATCCCTGCTGGGATACCAACCGCAAGTCGATTTTCTGACCGGCCTGGAGCGCTCGATCGATTATTATCGGATGATTTGCGGGGCTCCGCCGAAGTAGCGCCTCGCGGCGGCGGTTCGTCATCCTTGCGAGCCGGGGTTAGGGCGGGTCCGCGTCGTGGTCGTGTTGCGATTGTTCCTCGGGAGCGGCCGTGTCGCGCACCCGCAAATGGACCCGCTCCTCTTGTGCATCCGCGCGGCGTTTGGCGACGAATCGCACCGCCACGTTCAGCACCACGGCTGCCGCCAGTCCGATCAATCCGAAATGGAAAATCAGCCGAGCCACGGCCGCCGTGGCGAGTACGGCGATGACTGCCGCCAAGAACCAGCACACGACCACCCAGATCGCCCGCCCGATCTTCAGATCGGCGTCCCCGCGGCTCAGCACCCGGTCGGCCAAACCCGTGGCAATCACCGCGGCGAACGCGACGTACGTCGTCGAAACCGGCAAGCCGCGGCTGGAGGCCAGGGCGATCACCCCGGCACTGGTGGAACTGATGACGGCGGCCCGCAGCGGGTCGTAGTGCAGCTTCTTTCCGGTGGGACTCTTGCTGGGCGGCGGGGCCAACTCGGGGCGGTGGGGAAACCGAGCCACGATCCACCGGGCCAAAACGCGACACCAATGCGGCGCGTACAGCGCCACGCGGTCGAACTGGCTGCCCGTATTGACCGCCGCCCGCGTCACACGCTGGGCATCGCGGGTCCACATGCCCCCCACGATGAGGCATCCGCAGGCAAACAACACCCATGGTGGGATGGGGATTTGGGTGGCCGCCGCCACCGACTCGTGCGAGTTCTTCCAGAGCCAAAACGCCGAAAGCCCCGGCGATGCGCAGTTCGCCAGGTCGTTTTGGCCGAAGGCGAACGCCAAACACAGCATGCCGATCACCGCCATGCCGGAAAACAAATACTTGGTTCCGAATTCGCCCGCAAATAACAAAAAGGTATGAACCAGCAGCGTGGCCAGCCCCCAAGCCGCCATCAGCACGAAGGCGGGCGTGTAGGCGTCGATCGTCGATTCGCGAAAACTTTGCACGACGCTCAGGCTGCCCATCCCCTTCAGCACCATGAACCAGGCCAGCCCCGTGAGCATTAAACCGCAAATCCAGGGGCCGTGCAGCAGAATCGTTTCACGATCCTCGATGCGACTGCCGACCGCGGCCCGAAAGACCCTCTGAATCAGAAATCCGGCGAACCCTGTCATGAGGATGGAGACGAAAATGGCCGCGACGACGGTCCCGACTTGATCCCAATGGACGATGGAGACGCCGTACAAGCCCACCGAGGCCCCGACCAATTCGAAAATCAAGCAGGCCGTGGTGCTCACCGGCATGCCGAAAGTGGAGTACGCGTAGAGCAGCACCGTGTCCACCAGGTAGACGCTGATGTAGGCGATGACGGCGGCTTGCAACGTGAGTAGCGCAGGATCGAAGATGCCCTTCCGGGCGGTTTCCATGACGGGCGTGGAAAAGGACGCCCCTAGAATGACCGCCGCGCCGGCCAGAGCCACGGCTAAGCGACGCGGCAGGATGCGGGCGCCGAAGACGGCATTGACGATGTTGGCCGCGTCATTCCGCCCGACCTCGATGCAGTCCCATGCCAACAGCGCCAGGCCCACGAACGCCAACACGGTGACCAGATCCATGTGAGCACGTCTCCCGACGCCTTGTGCTGAGCTGTGCCGTGCGGTGGGACCCGGCGGCATCGGGGACTGAGAGATGAAGGGTGAGCCCGGTGGGACGCCTTGCCCGAAACGATACGGCACACCCCACCCGCAACGCCGCGTCGTCGCCGAACGCGTCGCTGGAAATCCCGATGCCCTGCGAGGTATTTCAACCCTCCCGACCGTCCTAAAATCCGCCCGTCCAAACCAATCCGCCCGTCCAAACCTTAGCGATTGTCAGCCGTCGGCCGCTGCTCGTCAAGGGTCGCCCAAATCGCTTGGGTCGCCAAGAAGGCTTGGGTCGCAAAGAGCGTTTGCCGCCGACCGACGAAAATGGCCCCGTTCGGAAACCGTGGGAGTTGCTGCCGCGTGGTTGGAAACGGGGAGACGGGGCATGTTTCGCGCTCCCGCTCACCCTGCGAAGGGAGCAGAGAACGGCATCCCACCGGAGCACCGTTTTGGTCGCTCCGGCCGACGACGGAGCGCCGCCTTCCCTTTCGCCGCACGGCCTCCCTTGCGGCATCCTCCGATTGACCGTTCCTCCATTTCGGGCGTACAATCCCGCTTTTGACGACTTCGCCCCGCATTGGTTCAAGCATGGACTCCTTGGTCGTAAAACCGGTCGCGTCGAAACGCGAGCAGAAGCTGTTCCTGGAATTCCCCTGGTCGCTCTACCGGGGTGATCCCAACTGGATCCCGCCCCTGCGGAGCAATCAGCGGGAATTGGTCGGTTATCGGGCGCACCCCTTTTACGAACGGAACGAGGCGCAGACGTTCTTGGCACTTCGGGGCGGGCAAGTGGTAGGCAGAATCGCGGCGATTCTGAACCGGGGGCACATCGAGCGCTTCGGCGATCAACGCGGATTCTTCGGTTTCTTCGAATGCCGCGACGACGCTGAAGCCGCGGCCGGGCTGTTCGACGCCGTCCGCGGTTGGTTCGCCGAACGGGGGATCGAAAAGCTGCGCGGCCCCGTCAATCCCAGCCTGAACTACGAATTAGGGATGCTGATCGAGGGTTTCGACTCGCCCCCGACCTTCATGATGACCTACAATCCGCCGTACTATCAGCGGCTCGTCGAATCCTACGGTTTCCGCAAAACGCAAGACCTGTACGCCTACTGGGGGCATGTCAGCATGCTCCCCGATATTCGCTCCAAGCTCAAGCCGGTCTGCGATAAAATATCGGAGCGGTTGGGCGCTCGGATCCGCTACTTGAACAAGCGGCGATTCTTGGAGGATGTGCATCTGTTTTTGGACATTTACAATCGATCCCTGACCAACACTTGGGGATTTGTTCCCATGAGCGCGGGCGAGGTACGGCACATGGCCTCCGCCCTCCGGTGGTTGATGGTCCCCGAGCTGGCCTTGGGCGTGGAAGTGGATGGACGGATGGCGGGTGCCGTGTTCGGCCTGCCCGACTACAACCCGCGGATCAAAAAAATTGACGGTCGCCTATTCCCTTTCGGTTTTATCCATTTGCTGAGGAACAAGCGGGCGATCAAACGGATTCGCGTCATCAGCACCAACGTCCTGCCCGAATATCAATTGCTGGGTTTGGGGCTGGTACTCCTGGACGGTTTGGTGCCCAAGGCCCTGGAATGGGGCATCGAAGAGGCTGAGTTCTCTTGGGTTCTGGAATCCAACGCGCTGTCTCGGGGAAGCCTGGAAAAAGGGGGAGCCAAGCGAATCAAGACCTATCGGCTGTACGACCTGGGGCCGTGATGTGGGCGCGATCGGCCCGCGGAGCCGGTTCCCTTCCGTTTGCCGTGGAACCCCGATCGGGGCGACGATGACTTCCTTCAATCTTACGAATTTCTTCGACTTTGGGATGGAACCCCGCCCCATGCTGCGGCTGCGGATGCCGCAAGACAGGGAGGCCCCGGTGCGCGTGCGCCAAGTGCGGACCTGGCGCGATCAGTATTACTTCACGCGCCTGCCGTGGTTGATTTACCGCAACGATCCGGCCTGGATTCCCCCGCTTTTGATCGAGGTCAAGGAATTTCTCAATCCCCGCAAGCACCCCTTTCTTCAGCACGGCACGGCGGTTCAATTCTTGGCATGTCAGGACGGTTGCCCGGTCGGCCGCGTGCTGGTCAGCGAGGATCCCCGCTACAACGCCAAGCACGGCACCAAGACCGCATGCTTCGGGATGTTCGAGTCGATCGAGTCGCCGCGGGTCGCGGCCGCCCTGCTGGAGGCCGCGGCCAATTGGGCCAAGTCCCGCAACTTGAACCACCTCATGGGGCCGATCGATTACTCCATCAACTACCCGTGCGGCCTCTTGATCGAAGGCTTCCAGTATCCCCCCCGCGTCATGATGAATCACAATCCGCCGTATTACGAGGGCCTATTGACAGGGTGGGGGTTGACCAAAGCCAAGGACCTCTACGCCTGGTGGTTCGACACGGACAACGAACGGCTTCATGCCTGGATGGAACGGGTGCGGCGGGTGGAGCAGCGTTGTCGCGCGGTGATTCGCCCCTTCGACATGAACCATTTCGAAAGCGAAATCGAGCGCTGCGCGAAGGTCTATGCCGCCACGCGCTACGATCAATGGGCGTTCATCGACCTCACACCGGCCGAGTTCCGCTATTTCGCCAAGCGCTTGGCCCAGTTCGCCCGGCCCGAAATGGTCTTGATCGCGGAATTGGACGGCAAGGCGGTGGGATTTTCCATCGCCGTGCCCGACTTCAACGAGGCGATCCGCCCGCTCAACGGCCGGCTGACCTCCTGGGGAATGCCGATCGGCGCGGTACGGCTGTTCCAGCGGCTACGGCAGGTGAGAATCGCCCGGGTCATGGTGCTGGGGCTGATCCCCGGCTATCGGCACCGGGGAATCGCCGAGCAGATGATCTACCGGACCATCGATCACGGCGTCGGTCGGCTGGGTTTCGAAGGGGCCGAACTGAGCTGGACGTTGGAAGACAACGAGGCCATCAACCGCACGGTCAGCGCCGTGGGCGGAAAACTCTACAAGCGGTACCGCATCTACGAGAAGTCGCTCGAATGAGCCGACACCGATCGCGACAGCGCCGCCGACACCAACGGGGGGTAGGTACCCCTTGAACCTCGGCTATCGATCGACGCCGGCGACCGCCCTAGTGCTCCAACGGAAGCACCTGCTCTTGCTTGTCGGCCACCCCTCATTGGAATGATTGGCGCCGGATCGCCCGCCAAGGTCTGCCGTTGACGGAATGGCAGCCAATACTATCCGCCGTTATGGTAGACTACAATTTGCAAAGCGAGGGGCATTTTCCGATTCGGCCGCGCGCCCCCGTTGCGCGGCTCATGGCATGAGTGAAAAGACTTTAAGCATCGTCAATTCGGAAACGTTGTTGGCGGTCCTCGGACCCTGCGATCAGCACTTGCGGATGATCCGCGAGGCCTTCGGCGTTCGGGTGACCAGCAACCATAATCGGATTTGCGTATCGGGCGAGGCGGAGGCCGTCACGCAGGCCGCCGAAATCTTGGAACGGCTCCAAGAGATCGTGCGCCGACAGGGGCTGGTCGCCGCGGACGAAGTGCGGCGGCTGGTGATGGAGGTGCGCAGCGGGCCGATTCAGGAGGGCGTGCCGCCCATCGAGGTCTATACCGGCAGGCGCGTCTATCCGCGGACGCCCGGCCAAGCTCGGTACGTCAAAGCCATCCTCGACCACGACGTCGTCTTCTGCCGGGGGCCGGCAGGCACGGGAAAGACGTACTTGGCGGTAGCCTTGGCGGTGGCCGCCCTGCGCGAACAGCGGACCCGAAAAATCGTGCTGGTGCGCCCCGCCGTGGAAGCCGGCGAGAGCCTGGGCTTTTTGCCGGGCGACTTGCAGGCCAAGATCTCCCCTTATTTGCGACCCCTGATGGATGCCCTCCGCGAAATGATCGACTACGACACGGTGCGGCGCTTTGCGGAGGAAGAGCGGGTGGAAGTGCTGCCGCTGGCGTACATGCGCGGTCGCACGCTCAATGAATCGTTCATGATCTTGGATGAAGCCCAGAATACCACCATCGCGCAGATGAAAATGTTCCTGACCCGAATGGGCAGCCAATCCAAGATCGTGGTTTCCGGCGACACCACCCAGATCGACCTGCCTTCGCATGTGCGCAGCGGGCTGATCGACGCCTGGACTCGACTGCGGAGCGTTCCCGGCATCGCCCACGTGGAATTGGGGACGGGCGACATCGTGCGGCATCCGCTCGTCCAGGCGATCGTGGACGCCTACGAAGGGCGGGGGCCGCGCCGACCCAGGCCCTCCGACGACGAAACACGACCGGAGGAGACGGCCGCGGAGCACGCCCGCTCGACCTCCGCGGACGACGCCGTATGAGGACACGGAATGGCAGGCTCCTCAGGGCAACGTTTGCCGCCGCCTGAATGACTCCGCCCTGCCGGCATCGCCGACGACGCCACTCCACCTTGAAGCGACGAAAATGGCTTCCGGAACGACAAAACGAACGCGAGCGGACCGCGTCACCGGTCTGATTCGCACGCCCGGCAAGTGGGAGCAGGCGTGGAATCGCCTTCGCCGCCGCGACGTGATTGCCCGCATCGCCATCGGCGTGTTGAGCACGCTGGTAACGGCGGTGGTCATCCGGGCGTGGGACCCGCCCGTCGGTACCAAGGGGCGCGACAACCTCGCGATCGACAGCCGCGAAGGGCTTCCCGCGGGAACCTCCTACCGTTGGTTCCCCCCTCCGCGGCCCGATGCCGACGCGGGAGACAGCATCCGGGCCGAGCGGACGGCTCAAGAGCAGGCCGAGGCCGAAGCGGAGCTTCACGATTCCTTTCTGCAATATCGCGACCTCCGCGGTTGGGGCCAAAAGTCGCGGCGCTTCCTCGGCACCTGGCTGATCGTAGCCTGCGGATTCGCGGGAATCGCGGCCTATCTATTCATTCGCCAGCGCCGGATCCTGGTCAGCATTCAACGTTTGGCAACGCTGCTCGTCCTGTATTGGGTTACGTTGGCAATCGCCCTGTGGCTGATTCAAGAGGTCCCCCACGCCGAAATCTGCCCGCTCCTCATTTTCACCCAAATCCTCGCCGTCGCCTATTCGCAAGAGCTCGCCGTGCTGTTCGGCGGGGTGGCCGTCCTGACCTTTCTGCTGGCCACGGGGCAGGACGTCGGCAGCGGCATCCTGCTCGGCACCGCCGTCATCGTCAGCGTCTTGCAACTGCAAAGCCTTCGCGGCCGGGCCAAGCTGATCTACGTGGGATTTTGGACGGCCGCCGCCGCCATGGCGATCCGATTCCTCCTCGCGCTGGCCAACGAAGTCCCCCTCGACGCGACCTTGTTGGGCGAAATCGGGCGCATCGGTCTGGCCGTGGTGGCGACCGGGTTCCTCGTGACCGGCCTACTTCCGTTCGTGGAGCGGTTTTTCGGCGTGCTAACCGACATGAGCCTGCTGGAACTGACGGACCTCTCGCATCCCTTGCTCCGCGAGCTGGCCCGGCGAGCGCCCAGCACGTACAACCATTCGATCAATGTGGGCGCTATCGCCGAGGCGGCGGCCGACGCCATCGGCGCTCGGGGACTCCTCGTCCGCGTGGGGGCCTATTTCCACGACATCGGCAAGATGATCAATCCCCAGTATTTCATCGAGAATCAGGCGGGAAACCCCAACCGACACGAGACGTTGGAACCCACCATGAGCAGCATGGTCATCATCTCGCACGTCAAGGACGGAGCCGACTTGGCACGGCGCTACCACCTGCCCGAGCCGATCATCGACTTCATCGAACAGCACCACGGCACGACGCTGGTGGAATACTTCTACGGGCGAGCCAGGGAGAAGAGCGAAGGCCGGCCGGAGGGCAGCGCCGTGGACGCGGAGATTTTCCGCTACCCCGGCCCGCCGCCGCAAACCAAGGAAGCCGCCGTCCTGATGCTGGCCGACGCCGTGGAAAGCGCCGTGCGGAGCCTGAAGGACCCGGCACCCTCGCGGATCGAGGCCGTCGTCCGGGAAATCGCCGAGCGCAAGCTCGACGAAGGGCAGTTCGACTTCAGCAATCTGACTCTGCGGGAGTTGCGGGCGATCGAAGACGCCATGATCAAAACGTTGACCGCGATGTATCACGGCCGGATCAAGTACCCCGAGCGAACCGAGCGGAGCGAAAAGACGACGGATCGCAGAACGGAGGAGTTGCGGGAGGGAGGGAAACGCGAGGAATCGCCCGCCGCCAAGTCCGGCGATTCCGAGGCCGCCCCCGGCACGCAGCCCCGGGGCGCGATCGCAGGGTCCGCGGACCGATCGACCGAGGCTTCGTCCGCCGACCCGGCAGGCCCCGCCGCACCGCCGCAAACTCGACCATGAACCTCAGACCGATGAAGAACATGCCGTCGTTGCGGCATTTCCGCGGAGACGACGTCGATTCGAGGAGTGGAGCATTTTCGAACATTTTGCAGGGGCGAGAGGGGCCGATCCCCGGCAAGGGACCCTCGCACCGTACCGGCATGCCGTCATGATTCGCGTACCGATAGCCGTGTTGTGCCGCGCCGTGCCCGTCGACCGTCGCCGCATCCGCCGCGCCGTGAAGCTGGTCCTTTCCGAGGCCGGTTTCGAAACCGGCGAAATCAGCGTGGCAGTGGTGGACGACGCCGCGATGCGAGCCTTGCACGCCCGTTACCTGGGCGACGACTCCTCCACCGACGTCTTGAGTTTTCCCCTGGAGGTGGAGAACAATCATATAGAGGGAGAGATCATCGTCTGTGCCGAAACCGCCGTGCGGCAAGGCCCGCGCTTCGGGCGACCGCCCGAGCATGAGTTGATTTTGTACGTCGTTCACGGGGCCTTGCACCTGGCGGGCTACGATGATATTGCGGCCCGCGATCGGGCGGTCATGCGCCGACGGGAGGACCACTACCTGGAACGGCTCGGTTTGGAAACAGCTTAAAGGAGGTCGGCAAGCTCACGTGGAGGCCCAAAGTCTCGGTTTTTGGATTCTGACGTGCGGCATCCTGTGTGTCGGATTTCTTTCCGCCGGCGTCCGGTCCCTTCGCGGTTTTCCGCGCCATAAGCTGGCCGACCTATGCCGGCGGCGAGATCGCCCGGATCGCTTGGCCGAGGTCCTCCGCGAGTATCGCCGCACGGCCGAGGCTGCGGAATTGCTGCAATGGGCGGCCCTGGCCGTCGTTGTCTTGGCGGCCGCCTTCCGCTTGCTCCCGGCGATCGAGGATGCCGAAGCCCCCGACGGCGCCCTGATCGGCGTTCGGCTCCTGCCCGTCGCGATGAACGGTTTGGGGATCGTTCTGGCGGTCTTGGTCGTCGGCCTCTTCCTACCCCGTGCCGTAGCCTCGATTTGGGCGGCGCCCGTCGTGTTCCACCTTTGGCCCTTGTGGCGCACCCTGGCCCGAGCCATGCGACCCGTCGTCTGGGCCGGCGAAGCCGTCCAGATTCTCCTCGCGCGATTGACGGACAACGTCCCCGACGAAGACGAAGTGGAGGATGAATTCGAAGAGGAAATCCGTTCCTTGATGACGGTCGGCGAGCGGCAGGGATACATCGAGGAAGACGCCAAGGAGATGATCGAGGGCGTGATCAAGCTGAGCGACGTGGACGCGGCCGAAATCATGACGCCGCGCAGCGAAATGTTCGCCCTGCCCGGCGAATGCTCGTGGGACGAAATGCTGGAGGCGGTGATTCGGGAGGGGCATAGCCGCATTCCGGTCTTCAACCAGACCCGCGACAACATCGTGGGCATCCTGTATACCAAGGACCTGCTCCCGCATTTGGCCCGGCCCAACGGCGAGTCGGACCGCCCTCCCTGGACCGCGTTGCTCCGCGAGCCGTTGTTCGTCCCGGAAACCAAGCCGGTCGATGCCTTGTTGGAGGACTTTCAGCGCACGCATAACCACATGGCCGTCGTCCTGGACGAATACGGGGGCGTCTCCGGCGTCGTGACCCTGGAGGACATCTTGGAAGAGATCGTCGGCGAGATCGGCGATGAATTGGACCCCGAGCAGATCGAGGAGATTCAGCCGCTGGAACCGGGTCTGGCGGAGGTCCTCGGCTCCGCCCGCGTCGAGGAGATCAACCGCAGGCTGCATCTGGATTTGCCGGAAGACCCCGATTACGACACGATCGCCGGTCTGTTGATGTCCCATCTCGGCCGCATTCCCCGCCCCGGCGAAGAGGTGCCGTTCGGCGAGGTCCGAGTCCACGTGTTGGAGGCCACGCCGCGGCGCGTCCAAAAGGTCCGCCTGGAATGGACGGCGGCCAAGGAGAAGGAGGCCGACCGCGACGGCATGCGGCCGAAGTCCGCTTCGGAATCAGGTCGGTAGATTCTCGTAGATTTGGCCGATGTAGAACATCGCCAAGCGCAGGATCAGGAAGATCATGACGCCCACGATCAGGGCCATGACCAGCCCCGCCCCGACGATACTCAGCGTTTTCATGGCGGAGGCGGCGCGCCGCGTATACTCGCGACTCAAACCCTCCAGGGCGGCATCCAGCGTGCCGCTCTCCTCGCCCGCCCGCAAGGCATCCAACCATTCGCCGGGAAAGAAGTGCGTCTCCGCGAAGCCTTGATGCAGGGAATTGCCGCTTTGGATGGAGCGGCGGAGGATCGGTCGCAGATCGTCGAAGGCGGCGTTGTCCGCGGTTTGCAACGCCAAATCCACCGCCGAGATCACGTCCATCCCGCCGCGGAGCGTGGCGTACATGGCCCACGTCATGCGGGCCAAGGCCAACGTATGGGCGATTCGCCCCAGTACGGGTAGCTGCAACACCAGGCGTTGGACGGGCCGGATCGACACCCAACCCCGCCGCCAACCGTAGGCCGCCCAGGCGATCCCCCCGGCCGACACGGCCACGCAGCAAAGATAGATCGCCAATCCTGCGTTACCCACCAATCCGAAACCCAAGGGATCGACGGACTTGCCCGACATGTTCCCGATGACCCCCATCACCCAAATCAGAAAGCCGATCACTCCCACCGCCAAGGCAAGTTCGGTGAGCGGCCAAGCCAAGAGCTTCCAGAACAGAGCGCGGCGAGAACGCTCCTCTTCGTAGTAATCGGCGAGCAATCGCAGGGCCTCGGGCAGCGCGCCGGTGGTCTCGCCCACGTGCAACATGCGAAGGAACAGCGGCGGGAAATAGCCCCCGGCGGCCGCGACGGCATCGCTCAGGCTCTGCCCTCGATCCAACGCCTGGGAAATCTCCCGCACCACGCGGCGACTTGCCGGCGAGACGAAGCGGTCGACCTCCCGCTTCCAGATCGCCCGCATCTCGATGCCGGCCTCGATCTGCATGGCCAGACGGCGACACAAATCGATCAATTCGCTCTTGCCGATTCGCGGTTCGGGCAGCATGGCTCAACCTCCAGCACCTAGTGTAGTGTCTTGTAATTGAGGGAACTTATCCATGGCCGCCGGCGTCTCACTCTCAGACCGAGGAGGATGACGCCATGCGAGTTGCGAAAGCCATCGAGTTGAGTGACGCGGAACGAACGACGCTGACGAAATGGTCGCGGGGTCGGAGCACGCCGGCACGCGTGGTGTTGCGTGCCAAGATCGTCCTGGCCGCGGCGGCGGGCAAGCGTAACGACGAGATTGCCGCCGAACTCGGCTGCACGCGTCGCACGGTGGGAACGTGGCGGACCCGCTTCCTGGAGGCGGGTCTGGCGGGCCTCGACAAGGACAAGCCGCGCGGCGGTCGCAGACCGAAGGTCCGCGCCGCCAAGGAGGCGGAGATCCTCCGCAAGACGACGCAGGAGAAGCCCGCCAACGCCACGCACTGGTCGACCCGCTCGATGGCGAAGGCCGTGGGGGTAAGCAAGGCGACTGTGCATCGCATTTGGCGTGACCACGGCTTGAAGCCGCACTTGGTGAAGACCTTCAAGGTCTCCAACGATCCGCGGTTTGTCGAAAAGGTCGTGGACCTCGTAGGCCTGTACCTCAACCCGCCCGAACACGCCTTGGTGCTCTCCTGCGACGAGAAGAGCCAGATTCAGGCGCTCGATCGCACGCAGAAAAGTTTGCCGCTGTATCCCGGCCGGTTGGGTACGCTGACGCACGACTACAAACGCCACGGGACGACGACGCTGTTTGCGGCCATCGAGGTGGCTGAAGGCAAGGTCATCGCCGAGTGCATGCCGCGACATCGCCATCAGGAATGGTTGAAGTTTCTCAAGAAGATCGATGCGGAGACGCCGCCCGAACTCGACTTGCATTTGATCGTGGACAACTACGCCACGCACAAGCATCCGAAGGTGCAGCGGTGGCTGGCACGGCACCAACGCTTTCACATCCACTTCACGCCGACGAGTAGTTCCTGGCTGAATCTGGTCGAACGCTGGTTTCGCGACATCACGGATCGCCGCATTCGCCGCGGCGTCTTCAAGAGCGTTCGGCAGTTGGAACGGGCGATCTATGAATACATTGCCGATCACAATGCCAATCCCAAGGGCTTCACGTGGACGGCCAAGGCCGAGGCGATCCTCGCCAAAGTCCGTCGCGCCCGCGCCGCACTGGATAAGGCCCCATCTGAGTGAGACACTACACTAGCTTACCCTCGCGGCCGCCGTCACCGCTAGCACGCTCCGGCGACCCGCGTAGTGCGTAAAACCTATTACCGGCGAAGTCAGCCGGTGGTGAACGCCGGGCCGGGTAAGACACCGCCGGCATACGCCGGAGGCACCCCGCGCACGCCCACGACACCGGCCCGGGCTGATCAGGAGCCGCCGTCGCAAAGTGGAGTCCCGATGCCGAAATAAGGACCTTCCGGAATCCGGCGCAATCGAGCGCGCATTTTTGTTGACGCGAGACAACTTCGGCTTTAGAATCCAATCGTCATCAGGCGATAATATCACCGACTTTATTCCCAATGTCGGGTAAATGACATGCGCCGGTATGCCCTTTCTCTCGCTTGTTCGCTTGGGCATCGACGGGCAAGCCGCCAAGGTTTTTTGTCTTGTCTTCCGATGCCGTGGAATCGGCCCCGCGAGTCGTTTCCATCGCCCCTCGTTCAGACTTGTTGCGCTCGGCGGTCGTCGCTGGGTTTCCGTAGCGTTTCCATATCCTCATCTGGTTGGAGGTGGGTCATGAAGCAACGTTCAGCGTCGGCAATGCGGCGAGGATTTACGCTCGTCGAACTGCTGGTGGTCATCGCCATCATCGGTATCTTAATCGCCCTGCTGTTGCCCGCGGTGCAGGCCGCGCGGGAAGCCGCCCGGCGGTCTCAGTGCACGAACAACATGAAGCAAATCGGCCTGGCCCTGCAAAACTACCACGATACCTATAAGAGCTTCCCGCCCGGCGTCATTTGGGGAATGGGCTGCATGGGCGCATCCGGCGGTGATACCGGTTCCGACATGTGTCCGGCAGGCGTTGTTCCGCCCGCTCATCACCACACGTGGAACGCCATGATCCTACCGTTCATGGAACAAAAACCGTTGTACGACACCATCAACTTCAAGGCGCCCGCCTGGAACGGACCGGACCTCCAAGGCGTCAGTCCGCAACGGTTCGTCAGCACGCCGGTGGCGGCCCTCCGCTGCCCGTCGGACGGGAACTTCCAAAAACCGTCGGAGTCCAACAACATCGCCATCACCAATTACCCGGGTTCCGAAGGCTATCACTGGCACGCCGGCACTTGCTGCTTCGGCAATTGGGATCCGTGGAATGTCGTGGATGACCCGATCACTCAAACGTGCACGTTCCACGGGCTGTTCACGCAGACCCGAACGGCCAACATGGCCCAGGTGACGGACGGGACCTCCAACACCATTGCCTGCGCCGAAAGAGACTCGGTGGGTTACTACGGCGGGCCGATCCGTACCAGCGGGACGGGCAAGCGGCGGAACATCGGCGATGCCATCGCCTGCTCGGCCTTCATCGGAACGGCGGTAGGCGGATGGGGGGCCAACGAGACGGGCAATCGCGTGCTGAACGTGGATGGCGGCAGCAAAGCGCCGTGGCAGTGGTTCCGCTGGAATCCCGGCACCTACATGCCGACCTACATTGCCGCCTGGGGGCCGAACGCCGAATGGCCCAGTCCGTCCAGCTATCACCCCGGCGGTGTGAACGCCGTCCTGGTGGATGGCAGCGTGAAGTTCATCCGCGATAACATCGCGTGGGGGACTTGGTTCCGCATCAACTCCATCGCCGACGGGTTGACGGTACAGAACGCGTTCTAATCCCGTCGTGCCGGGTTCGCGCAAGCCGAATCCTTTCCCTTGCAAGCCGGCGTTGGGGATCGGGACGCCGCAACCGTCCCGATCCTCGCACAGTTTTCACAACTCAAGGATCGGGAGTGCATTCTATGAAGCGACTGATCGTGTGTGCCGCGAGCTTGGCGCTTTTGGCGGCCGTCTCTTGGGGCTGCGGCAAGCGTCCGGAAGACAACCCCGGCTTCAATCCCGACACGGCGAAGGAACCCGCGAAAATCGCCAATCCGGCCGAAGGGAT
The DNA here is from genome assembly GCF_055386265.1 of Thermogutta hypogea. Taxonomy (NCBI): domain Bacteria; kingdom Pseudomonadati; phylum Planctomycetota; class Planctomycetia; order Pirellulales; family Thermoguttaceae; genus Thermogutta; species Thermogutta hypogea. The sequence goes on along the minus strand of NZ_AP042425.1, from coordinate 3,570,319 downwards.
TTCGCCGATGGGACCTCCCGGCGGTATGGGGCCGGGCATGCCGGGCGGGATGGGCGGACCGCCGGGACCTCCGCCTGGAATGGGCGGCCCCGGTCAATGAGTAGCCGCAAGCCGACAACGATCCGTACGCGCTGAGCCGCCGGCGTGCCCCCCCCTGGCGCTTGGTGCAGGCTTCTTCCAGGTTGTACGCTGTGCGCTGCATGGCGTACAACCTTCTATTTTTCACATCGCGTTTCACATCGCGGTGACGCCCGAGGCCCGCACTCCGCTGACGTTTCCGGCACCGTCGGCACGAGCCGCTAACGGCTGCTGAGCAGCGGGATAGCACCCCAGATTGCGTAGGAGACCCACACGGACGCCCCCGGCTTCCGTGTTACCGTTCGCGCAGGGCGGCACTTCGTCGAAGTCTACTCGCGGATCAATTCGCGGACGGTCATCCCGGACGGGATCATCGGCAGGACGTGCTCTTGATACGGCACCAGGACGTCAAGCAGATACGGTTCGTCGCTCTCGATCATTTCCTTCAGGCCGTCGATCAATTCCGACTTGTGCCGGATGTGGCGAGCCCGCCACGAGAAGCCTTTCGCCAGCGTGACGAAGTCGGGGTAATAGTGCTTGGGGATCAACCCCTCGCCCAAGCCGACGGCCTCCGGTTGATCGATCGGCCCAAGGTAGGTGTGCGCCCGATTCCGGGCATGGAATCGATCCTCCCACTGCACGACCATGCCTAGGTGTTGGTTGTTGAGCAGCAAGACCTTGACGGGGATTTTTTCGCAGTGGCAGGTGGCCATCTCCTGAATGTTCATCAGAAAGCTGCCGTCGCCGTCGATGTCGACCACGAGCTTGTCGGGATGGGCCACCTTGGCGCCCATCGCGGCGGGCAGGCCGAAGCCCATCGTTCCCAAGCCCAGGCTGGACAGCCACGTCCGCGGCTTGCGGAACTTGTAGAATTGGGCGGCCCACATCTGATGCTGGCCCACGCCCGTACTGATGATCGTGTCTCGATCCTTCGTCAAGTTCCAAAGTTCGTGGATCGCTTGCTGCGGCAGAATGGCGTCCGGGTGCTCGCGGTAGCGGAACGGCTCGGTCTCTTTCCAGACGCGGATTTTCTCCAGCCAATCGGAAATGTCCTCCGGCGGCTGCACGATCTGATTCAATTCCTGGAGGGCGTACCGAAGATCGCTGACCACGGCGATGTGCGCCTGCTTGACCTTGTTGATCTCCGAGGGATCGACGTCGATGTGCACGATGACGGCGTGCTTGGCGAATTCGGCCACCTTGCCGGTCACGCGGTCGTCGAAGCGGACGCCGAAGGCCAGGAGCAGGTCGCACTCGGCCACGGCGTAGTTGGCGTACACGCTGCCGTGCATGCCCAGCATATCCAAGGAGAGCGGATGATCGCCGGGGAAGCCGCCCAAGCCCATCGCCGTCATGGTGACGGGGATGTTGGTCTTTTCCACCAGTTCCCGCAATTCGGCGCACGCACCGGAAGTAATCACGCCGCCGCCCGCGTAAATGACGGGCCGCTTCGCCTTGCGAATCGCTTGGGCGACCTCGCGGATTTCCTCGGGCCTAGCCCGGGCCGTCTTGGGATGGTAGCCCGGCAGGTCCATCGGCACCTCGTAGTCCGGCTTGGTCTGGGCGATCTGCACGTTCTTGGGGATATCGATCAGCACCGGCCCCGGTCGGTCCGTGGAGGCCACGTAGAACGCCTCGCGCAACACCCGGGCCAAATCGCGGACGTCCGTCACCAAGTAATGATGCTTGGTGACGCTGCGGCTGACCTCGACGATGGGCGTTTCCTGAAAGGCGTCGGTGCCGATCACCGGCGTGGCCACCTGGCCCGTGATGGCGATGATGGGGACGCTATCCAACTTGGCGTCGGCCACCGGCGTGATGAGGTTGGTGGCGCCCGGCCCGCTGGTCGAGACGCACACGCCCACCTTGCCGGTCGATCGCGCGTAACCCTGCGCCGCGAAACCGCCCCCCTGTTCGTGCCGGGGTAGCACCACGCGGAGTTTGTCGCGAAAGCGGGTCAGGGCCTGGTGGATGGGCATGCTGGCCCCGCCCGGATAGGCGAACACCACGTCCACGCCGTGGTTGACCAGCGACTGTACGACGATCTCCGCCCCGCTCACAAGTTCCTCGCTTCGAGACGTAATTTGCACCGGGCGGGATGACTGCACAGCCGTAGACACGGACGCTTCTCCTTAGACAAAAATCCCCAACTAGACTAACTAAACAAAACCCCTAAACCGCCGAAACACGACGCCGGCGAGCGGCCGACCGCCCGCGGCTTGCCTCAAAACAGCCTCTTCGGCATCTATCCTCGAATTCTCAATGCGAAATGGGAAGCAAGGCGTCAGCGGGACTTCCGCCGGCGCCGGACAACGTTGGGCAGGCGTATTGCCGCGTTCCGCGCATAGCCCCGCTCCCTCGTGACCACGCTTCACGAAACCATTAACCATATCTCGGAAATGGAGGTAGTTCAATTGTACGCTCCACTTCGCGCGAGACACACCGCCCGCGGCGGCCCTCCGCTTGAGCATCCTCATAGGACGCCGCCCCCTTCGCCGCGGTTCGCGGATTCTCGGACGAATTCGGAACCGTCCGGTTCGAAAACTACACTATAAGAAAAGGGAACGAAACGGCTGCACCGCGCCGACCGCGTTCTGCCGCAGTTCGGCGCGCCGCTCGATTGCCGGGAGATCAAGCCCTGAAAACACTGCGGATGCGTTTATGGCGACTGGTCTTGGCCGCAGTCTCGCTGATTGCGGCGGGTGCTGTTACCCCTCCGGCGGTAGGGGATGAGCTGGCCGCCGCCGTACAGCGAAAGTTCGAGGCCTATCGTGAGAAGCTGAAGCAATTGGCCGATCAGTGCGAGGCGGACGGACTGAGCGAGGCGGCGCGGCGCACCCGGGCATGGCTCCAGCCGGTGGCCGAGGATCGGCTGCTCGTCCCGATTCTCCCCACCAAGATCGGGGGAGACACTCCGCCCGATGATGCACCGGTCGGGGTCAAGGAATGGTATCAAGCATGGATGACCTTGCGGCGACAACAGGCGGAGGATTTATTCGCCCTGGCTCGGGGAGCCGTCCGCCAGGGTAGGGCGGGCTTGGCTTTGGACCTGGCCCTCCGCGCCCTGCACGAAAACCCCGATCACGAGGCGCTGCGTCGCCTTTTCGGTTTTCAGCCCTACGCCGGAGAATGGCGAACGCGATACGAAGTCGGCCGACTTCGCGCCGGGCAGATTTGGGATGATCGCTTCGGTTGGATTCCCAAGTCCCAGCTTGCCCGGTTCGAGCGCGGCGAGCGCCCCGCCGACCCGCGCTGGATTTCGGCCGAGGAGGACGCCCGGCGGCGGCGGGAGACGAACACCGGATGGACGGTGGACACGGAGCACTTCCAGGTCTGGACCGACCACAGCCTCGAGGGCGCCGCGCTTGTCGGCAAAAAGCTCGAAACCTTGCACGAGCTTTGGAGCCGCCTGTTCGTACGCTATTACCTCACGGAAGCCCAAGTCTTGGCACTGTTCGACGCACGGTCTCGGGCATTCGCCCCCCAGCCCATGCAACACAAAGTGGTGGTCTTTCGCACGCGAGCCGAATACAACGAGGCCCTTCGCAACCGCGCGCCGCAAATCGAGATCACCGGCGGGATGTACGTCGGCGACCGACGCACGGCCTACTTTTTCTTCCACGATGCGCCCGAGGGGACCGACTTGGAAAAGGCCCTGGACGTGACCACCGTTTACCACGAGGCGACGCACCAATTGTTCTACGAATTGGGGCGGGTATCGCCTTCGGCCGGGCAACGCAGCAATTTTTGGGTCATCGAAGGGGCCGCCATGTACATGGAGACGCTCCGCCGCGAAGGCGATTTCCTCGTGTTGGGCGGCATCGACACGCCCCGCATGATCGCCGCCCGTTTCCGCCGACTGCAAGACAACTTCTACATCCCCTTGCGCGAATTCACCGCCATGACGATGAACGACTGGCAGAGCGATTCGCGGATCGGCGCGATTTACAGCCAGGCGGCCGGCATCACGAATTTTTTGATCCACCACGACGGCGGCAAATATCGCGAGGCCCTGGTGCAATGCCTGCTGGCCGTCTATCGCGGCACGGATACGCCCGACGCTTTGGCACGGTTCACCGGCCGCAGCCTCGCGGGGCTGGATGAGGAGTACCTCCAGTACCTCAAGGCCATGCCGCCCCTGCCGCCGATGCGTCTGGAATCGCGTTAGAGATGCGTCTGGAATCGCGTTAGAAAGGCAGGCGACGGGGAAAATCGGATCGCCGTCGCGTTAGAGCGAGGCGCCGGCGGGAACCCGCCGAAACGGCTAAGGGTGGTCGGTTTCGCCGTGGCGGGGGTTGCCGTCGTCGATCGGTCCGCGACCTTGGCCGTAACCCATCCCGCCTCCCATGCCGCGGCCCGCACCTCCCCCCATGCCGCGGCCCGCACCGCCGCCCATACCCGGTCCCGGACCTCCGCCCATGCCGCGTCCGCCGTGTTGCTCGCCGACGGATCCTCGGTCGCCGTCGGCCGAACCGATCGTCGGAACCCGATCCCACGACAGGTCCTTCAGTTCCGGAACGCGTTCTTGCAACCAGGCGAAGGCATCCTTGGGCGCGACCCCCAGGCGGTCGGCCAACTGCTTGAGGGTCATCCGCGGAGAGACGTCCGCAACACCCGCCGCGGCGACGATCTGAGCGATTTCCTGACCGGTCATACCGCCCCAACGGCCGAGCTGCCCCAACGGCAATTCTTCGGCATGGGGGACGGGTGCGGCGTCTTGCCGCTCCCAAGAGTCGCGGAAGTAGTCTCGACCGGCGGCCAAGAGAGAGAAAGGCTGCGGCAAACACACCCCCCCGTACACCACGATCGCCGTGACCAGCCCGGCCGCAAGCAATTCCAATCGCAATTGCGGCAGACCCAAGATGCCGCGTCTGATATATCCCCAGAACATCCGCCAATTCAGAAACAGGTGCCACGCTCCGAAGATCAGAAAGACCGTCGTCACGCAGATGTGCAAGGTGGCCCACTCCTCCTTGCCGAGGCCCCAGATACGCCAATTCGTCCAGTTGGCCGTTCTTCCTCGCGGCGAAAGGTAGAGCACCGCTCCGGAGACCGCCATCGCGGCGAAGAGTCCGAACAGCACGAGCGACGCAAACCCCTGCCAGTGGAAGCGGAAGGAAGGGGCGGGCGTCGGCGATGCGGCAAGGGCTTGGGAAGCGGGGGCGTTCAGTGTTGGATCGGCGTTCGCGTTCATGGCTGGAACTTTTCCGGTTTGCAAGGAACAGGGGCGTCTCGATCGCGTGGGCCGGGCGAACGATGCTATACACGGACGCTCGGCACGGCCAATATCCTCGAACTCTGGATCTGTTGCAAACCGCATACCGTGCCGACAAAAGCCTCCCTTTTGATTGCCCGGCCGATGACGCCGGCGTATCTATGTTTCACGTCCGGCCGATGCCGGCGGATCCAGTCGTGTTGTTCCGATTTTTTGTGTGAACGCAATCTGGAGGCTCCGGGATAAACCGGGGGCGGCCGGGGCGCGAATTTTTTACGCAGGGCACGCCCTCCGAACGAACGGATTTTGCCCACCGCGCGAGGTCGTTTTTCGGGAATCGCCCCGCTTCGAACCCGCCTGGGAACGCGAACCCCGTCCGGCGGGCGCTTGTCCCCAGGGAAATCGAGGGGTAACATAACGGTTTCAGACCGTCAGGAGTCCATCATGCGCCATATTTTGTCGGCTCTCGTGCAGAACGTGCCGGGCGTCCTTTCCCACATCTCGGGCATGTTGGCCACGCGGGGTTACAACATCGACAGCCTTGCCGTGGGAGAAACCGAGGATCCGCGTCTGTCCCGCATGACCTTCGTCGTGGTGGGCGACGGCAAGGTCCTGGAGCAGGTCCGCAAGCAACTGGAGAAAATCGTCACGGTGGTCCGGGTGGACGACATCAGTTCCCGCGATTATGTGGAGCGGGATTTGATGCTGATCAAGGTGGCGGCACCGTCCGGGCGGCGGAGCGAAATCCGCGAACTGGTCGAGGTCTTCCGCGGACGCATCGTCGATATCTCCCACGACAGTATGATCATCGAAATCGCGGGACAGGAAAAGAAGGTCGAATCGTTCATCGAGCTGATGCGGCCTTACGGGATCCTGGAGCTGTGTCGCACCGGCCGCATCGCCATGGTCCGCGGCTCCGAGGCGCTCAAGCCGCAACCGGAAGAAGATGCTGCGCAGGCCGCCCCCGTCGCCGCCCCCTAGCGGCCTGGAACGTCGGCGCACCCGGCGCGATCGGCGGCAAGGTTCGGAAACAGATTCAAGTTCGACAGTCGTTCCCTCCGTCAGAAAGGAAGATTTCCATGCCGGCCAAGGTCTATTACGATCAGGATGCCGATTTGTCCCTGTTGAAAGGCAAGACGGTCGCCATCGTGGGCTACGGATCGCAGGGTCATGCCCACGCTCAAAACCTGCGCGATAGCGGCGTAAACGTGATCGTGGCCGAACTCCCCGGCAGTGCCAACTACCAACTGGCCGTCGAACACGGTTTTCAACCGGTCTCCACGGAAGAGGCGGCCAAGAAGGCCGACTTGCTTACGCTCCTCGCCCCGGATGAACTCCAGGCCGACATCTTCCGCACGCAGATTCGGCCGCACCTCAAGCCCGGCAACATTCTGGTCTGCGCGCACGGCTTCAACGTTCATTACGGCCAGTTCGACATGCCCGAGGGCGTGGCGGCGATCTTGGTGGCGCCCAAGGGTCCCGGCCACCTGGTCCGCTCCGAGTTCGTCAAAGGCGGCGGCGTCCCCTGCCTGGTAGGCGTCGGCCCCGGCGGCGATGACAAGACGCTCAAGATCGCCCTCGCCTATGCCAAGGGAATCGGCGGCACCCGCGCGGGCGTCATCCAAACCACCTTCGCCGAGGAGACCGAGACCGATCTCTTCGGCGAACAGGTCGTCCTTTGCGGCGGCGTCAGCGAGCTGATCTGCGCGGCCTTCGAGACGCTCGTCGAAGCCGGCTATCAACCCGAGTTGGCCTATTTCGAATGCATGCACGAGCTGAAACTGATCGTGGACCTCATGTACCAAGGCGGTCTCAGCTACATGCGGTATAGCATTTCCAACACGGCCGAGTACGGCGACTACACCCGCGGGCCGCGGATCATCACCGAACAGACCCGCGCCGAGATGAAGAAGATTCTAAAGGAAATCCAGACCGGCTCGTTCGCCAAGGAATGGATTCTAGAGAACAAAGCGAATGCGCCGCAGTTCAAGGCCCTTCGCCGCCGAGCACGGGAGCACCAAATCGAGCAGGTCGGCAAGGCCCTCCGCAAGATGATGAGTTGGATCGAGTCCAAGGAGGTCTGATCGGCCGAGCGTTCCCAGGCTTACGTTTCCCGTCGGCGGCTTGCGATTGCGTCTCGCGCGCAGCGCCTTGCGATCCGACGGCGGGAGCGGTGGAAGCCCCTTCCCCGTTCTTACGTTGCCTGGGAAGGGTTCGTATAATATTTTGCTTGCTTCGCGGTTCGGTGGTCCCCCCCGTTCGGCCCAGCGGCGTAGCCCCGAGGGCTTGTTAGGCCGAACAGGCGGTTAAACCATTCGGCACCGCGACGCGTATGGTATAGGTGAGGAAATGTCCTCAAGCCCGGCCCATGCGGCGCCGCCGAGGCTGGGTTGAAGGTGCCTGCTCGCGATCGCTCATCCGGGGCTAAGCGAGAGTACATCGGCTTCCATCGCGGATCGGTGATGGCGCCGATTGGATTTTACACACAGGAGAGGGACTCATGACGGCGATTGTCAACGCGGAAACCTGCAACGGTTGTGCGGAATGCGCCCAGGCCTGCCCCTTGGACGCCATCTCCATCCAGAACGAGAAAGCCGTAGTCGATGCCGACGTGTGCGGTGATTGCGGCGCTTGCGTGGATGTCTGCCCGACGCAGTCGATCACGGTGTCGTGAGCAAGCGGAGGGCGATTGCCTTCCGCGTCGACAAGAAATAGTGAAGACGGCGGCAATCGTGAGGTTGCCGCCGTTTCGTTTTCTTTCCGTAATTAGCGGTTATTCAAAACCGGCAAATGCGACACGCCCCGGGCCGTCGCGCTACGGCGTGGGCTTGTCGTCGGGCGACAACTCTTTGACGTAGATATTCTTGAAGTACAGCGTATTGCCGTGGTTCTGCAGCTCGATGGCCCCGGTGGGATAGATCGGCTTGTCGCGTTCCCAGTAGTTCTCCATCACCACGTTGTCCACGACCAACTCGCCGTTGAGCCAGACACTGACCCGTTCACCGACCATGCGGATGCGAAAGGTGTTCCACTCTCCGACCGGTCGATCCGCGCAGCGGATGGGTTTGCTGGGATTTTTCTGATTGTTGTAGAGGCCTCCCGACCCCTCCGGATGCTTGGAGGCGTCCCAAATCTGCACTTGCGGAGAACCGCGGAGATAGATGCCGCTGTCGCCGGCGGGCTCAATCTTCCAGTCCACCCAAAGTTCGAAATCGCCGTAGTCCTTTTGCGTGCAAAGGTTGTCGCCTTTGCCGTCGAAGATCAGGACTCCGTCTTCCACGCGCCAGTGTTCGCGCATGCGGCGATCGGCTTCCTCCTGGGCCTTCGCGAGTTCTTCCGCGGTCATCTTGGCCCGAGTGACGGGATTGCCCACCAGGCCTTTCCAGCCGGTCAGGTCCTTGCCGTTGAACAGGGCGGTAAAACCCTCGGGCGGGGTGTTGTCTGCGGCCGCGGCGGGCTTCGCCGACACCGCCCAGGTGAGTACTGCCGCGACCAACCCCGTGACGACACAGGACGGCACGCGGAGCCGTTGGGTAAACCATCGACATCTCATGTTGCGGTCTCCTTGTACGATTGTCATTTCCCTCGGAATCGGGAGGGTTGCATCGCGGGGAGGGCGGCCCATTCGACGGGACGTCCGGAAAGGCTCCCGACGATTCCCTTCACCCGGCTATTTTATGCAGGGGCCGAACCTCTTCGCCACAATCCCGGCGAAGCCGCATTTCAAGCGGTAAACCTCCCAGCGGGACGCCCGGGGGCTTCGCCAAGCGACGTCGGCCGCCTTCCCCGCTCCCCAGGCTTTCTATTTCAGCGAAAAACCTCTTGCAAGCCTCGCGATGATGGCAAAGCCGACCTCGCGCAGGGCGGCGGTCGCGTCGAGGGTTGGCGATCACGTCGAGGCTTAAGGTCGCGCGGCCGGCCGGTTCGGGCGCTGACCGTAGTACGGGCAGACATCCCAAAAGTCGGTCTCGCCCAGGAACCGCGGATCGCCCGTCTCTTGCATCCACTTCCGCAACCGTTCGAACAGTTCGCGGCGGATCGGTTCGGTCTCGGGACGGCCGGCCAAATTGACCATCTCGCCCGGATCGTTTTGCAGGTCGTACAGCTCGAACTCCGGTCGCTTGTTTCCCGCCGCCGCCAAAAAGAAGGGCCGCACGGCGGGATCGTCGGCCTTTTCCAATATCTCCGACCAGGTGGGCGAACCGTCGATGTCGCCGTAGTCGCGGCCCACGGATTCTTGAGGAGGATTGCCGGCGGGCCAGAGATCCGGCCGGAGGTTCCAAATCAGGTGCCAGCGCTCGGTGAGAATGCTTCGCACGGGATAGGAGGCGTCGTTCGGCCGCGTGACGGTATGGCGTTCTCGTTCGGTGAAGACGTGATCCCGGGCGGGATCCACGCGTCCCGAACGATCGGAGAGCAGGATCGGCAGCAGGCTCCGGCCGGTCATCTCGGGCAGGGGAGCCGACCCCGCTGCTTCCAACAAGGTGGGCGCCGCATCCGTCAAGCTGACGAAGTCATCGACGACCCGGCCGCCGGGGACCTTGGCTTTCCAACAGACGGCCAGCGGTACATGCGTCCCGGCGTCGTAACAGGCGGCCTTGGCCATGGGAAAGGGCATGCCGTTGTCGCCGGTGACGACGATCAGGGTGTTGTCCAACCGTCCCGTCTCTTCCAGCAGTTGCAGGGCCTCGCCCAGCTCGCGATCGAACCGCTGAACCTCGAAATAGTAGTCGGCGATGTCGGAACGGACGGTGGGCGTATCCGGCAGGTAGGGCGGGACCGCGATCTTGGCGGGATCGATCCCCGCCCGCTCACCGCTGCCCGGCTCGTACGGACGGTGCGGATCGGACGTGCCGAACCAGAAGCAGAACGGCCGGTCGGGAGGAACGGTCTTGAGGAACTCGGCGAAGTTGCGGAAATTGGAGCCGGCGGGGTCGCGGCTCCTGCCGGTGTTTTCCAAGCTGCCCGGCCCCCAGCCTTTTCGCATCCGCCCCACCGTGTAGCCGGAGCTTTCCAAGACGTCGGGATAGCAACGGAACTTGGCGGGCAAGAGGCTCCAGAGGTTCGCCCCGAACTCCAGGCGATGGGCCGCTTGCCCCGTCAAAATGCCGCCTCGCGAGGCCGTGCACGTCGGCGCGATGACGTGCGCCCGCGTGAACAAGACGCCGTCTCGGGCTATTCGGTCGAAGGTGGGTGTCTGCACGACGGGATCGCCGTAGGCTCCGGCGTGCGGCCAAGCCCAATCATCCGCAATCGCGAAGATGATGTTCGGGCGGCCGTCGGCTTGAGCTTCGCTCGCCGCGGCAACGACCCCGACGACCGAGATCGCCCACGTCGGCACCAGGACGACGATCCCCAACGCGACGGCTTGCAGCAAGTTTCGATTCATCGTTCCATCTTCCCGAATGCATTTTACGGCTGCGGTCCGCGATCACGGCCGCGGTTTCTTCCCCGCACGATACGCATACATGGTTTCTCCGACCTCGCGGGCGGCGGCGCGCAACTCCGGATAGGGCGTGTCGCAAACGTCCAAAAAGCCGATTTGATAGTTTTCGCCGTCCCCTCGGCCCGTCGTCGCCTGATCGACGAACTGGAACCAGTGCGTTCCCACGATCAGCGGATTCTCCAACGCGCCGCGGACGTAGCGACGATAGGCGTCGGCGCGGTCCCCCTGGTCGGCCGTTTCCCGCAGCCCGGTGTGGAACATTCCCCGATCCAAGGCCCCGAAGTGGAATTCGCCGATCACGACCGGCAGGTCCAGTCCCTCGGGCAAGCGAAAATCGCGGACGCCGATTTCGTAGCGGTTGAAGCTGAGCACGTCGCAGAATTTCGCCGCGGCGCGAATCGCGCGGTCGTTGACCCAGGCGAAGCGGCAGCCGAGGTAGAGCTTGTTCGGGGCGCCGGCCTTGACCGCCTCGCGGCAACGGCGGAAATACTCCTCGGCGATGCGGGTGTAGAAGGCGGCCAGGTCGTCCCGTGCCTTCTCCTTGTCCGGCGGATCGGAGGAGGTCGCCAGCGCTTGCCACGAGGCGTGATCGGTACCCCAAACCGCGTTCAAGGCCTCGATCGTTTCGTACTTCGCCTTGAGGTCGGCCAGGAAGGCGATCTTGGCGGGCTGGTCCGCAGGCGACTGCAAGGCGGCCACGGCTAGCGACAGTTCGTCGCCCCAGGCCAGTTCGTTATCCACAAAGTAACCGATGCACCAGGGGTCTTTGGCCGAGGTTTCGGCTTCGCGTGCCACGGCGGCTTGCAGAGCACGGTCGAAATCGGGGTCGAAGGGATCGGCGAATTTACCCCAGTAGCCGGTCGAGCCTTCGATTTTCCTTGCCCCCGCTCCCAGGGTGACCACGTAGGGCGTTTTGCCCAAGCGGTACACGGCCGGGTCCGACCAATTACCGATGGTATTCAGCCCCCAGCTTCGCAACCGGGCGTGGGCCGACTCGTTGAACCGAGGCTCCCAATCGGGGCCGTACTTGCGAAGGAGGTTGGCGGCCGAAAAGCAATAGGTGGTGTAGGCGCCTTTACCCTGATAATAGCCGTGCGGCGCCCAATTCCCGCGGCCGTAGAACGCCCCCAGCGGCGTGTCCCGCGGCGGCAGGTCTGCGAAATAATGTTCGCGATCGGTAATCGGCGTGGCGGCGGTCGTCGCTCGGACGCAGTCCACTCCGTGCGACCAGAACAACCGGCCCGTGGGATCCACCAGCCACCAGCGCCCTTCGTGCTTCTTGGGGTAAAAATGGCCGGTGGACTCCAATCGGGGCCCGGCTTCCCAGCCGCCGAACGGAGTCCAAGCCTGGGGGCCGGGATGGGCCGCCAGGTCGGCCGCCTCCTCCTCGATCCGCCGGCGCAATTCCGCTTCGTCGTGCACCTTGCCCGGCCAATCGCCGTGGACGTATTGGCCGAAGGCGTCGATCAGGGGGAAGAGCCGCGACGTATCACCCTCCCACCAGGCCGGTCGCGAGAAGTCTCCCACCGCCGCCACGCGACCGATTTCCAGGGTTTGACCCGCCTTGGGATTGCGGATGCTGAGAAAAACCTCTTTGACCCGCGATGCGTCGATGCCGCGTTCCGGATCGAGCAACTCGGGAAAGCCGCGCATACCGAAGAATACATCCTTCAAGGCCTCGGGCACGATGCGGCGGAGCGTGACTCGCAGCGACACGGATTCTCCCGGTTCCAGCTCGAAGTCGCGCGTGACGGCTCGGTTGTTATTGGCCGGCGAGCGCGCGCCCAGTTGGACCCGTACGCGTCCCTCGCCGGGATTCCGCAACTCCGCCTCCACGAAGCGGTAAGCGAACAGATCCAAGTACGGTTCTTGCAGCATGAGGCGGAGTCGGGCCTGCGCACCGTCGGCCGACACCGTGAGCCGCAGCCTTTTGCCGGCGGGAGTATCGACGGGGTCGAGCGTCGCGTTGTCCGGCGTCGGCCGGCCCGCCGACGCCGTTTCCATCGCAACGGGGTCGATCAACACACGGGGAAGCTCGTCGGCGTCGGCTCGCAAGCCGATCGTCAGCGGAACGCACAAAGCAATCAGCGAGAGGGAAGATCGCATGGTGGGATTCCTCATGAGGGCACTTCGGGGAAAGGGTTCATCGCGGTTGGAACTCTTCTTGCCGCCGCGTCCGAACGTCGCCCCGCCGTCAATTCGCCCACACGCAGTAGCTCCAGGGGGAAAGTTCCAGCGGTTGCGAGGCCAAGTCCGCGGCGGGACCTTCCTCTTCGGTAAAAATCTCGCGGAACGCTCGGCGATCGTCGGGCAAATCGTGCGGCAATCCGCCCAGGACGCATCGGGCGGTCTCTCCGCTGAGATTGACCGCCGTCACGACGCAATCGCCTTCGCTGCGTCGCACGAAGGCGTACAAGCCGGGGGGATCGACGGCGATTCGGCGAAAATCACCCCGATACAAGGCCGGGTGCTCCCGGTACAAAGAAAACAGCCGGCGGTAGAAGTCGAAAAAGGGTGTTTCTCTCCAGTCCAATTTCCGCGGAGTGCGTTCCAAAAGGCCCAATTCCTGCCCGTTCCAAATCATGGGGCGACCGAAAGGCAACGTCGTCATCAGCACGGCCGCGGCGTGGTGCGCCGGCCCGTATTTCTCCGTCAACGACGTGCTTTCCAAGAACGGGATGTCGATGAACGGCCGATTGCCCCAGGCATAGCCCGACCCGTCCATGTCGTGGTTTGTCAAGTGCCTCATGCGGAGGGCGGGCGGGGGGTAGCGCCGCCGCTCGCTGATCAGGAAGTCGTCGAACAGGTCCGCCTTCCCGCCGAAATGCACGATCTTCCAAACCACCGTTTGGAAGGTCCAATCGTAGCTCATGTGAAAGACGGGATGCAGCTTCGGTTCATCGGACTCGGCCAGCCAAAAGATCGGCTTGACCGCCTGAAGTTGCGGCGCCAACCACTCCCAATACTCCATGGGGAGCGCCCCGGCTACGTCTTCGCGAAAGCCGTCCACGTCGAACTCGCGGATCCAGAACAGTCGGGCGTCGCGCATGTAGTTCCAGACCTCGCGGTTGGAATGATCGAGCTGAGCGACGTCCGCCCACGGGCCGGCTTGGCGAATGCGGCCCTGCGAGTCCTTAGCATAGAAGTCGGGATGCGATTGGAGGAGCGGATTGCCCCAGGCCGTGTGGTTCGGCACCCAATCCATGATCAGGTACATGCCCGCCTCGTGGACCGCGCGCACCAATGCCCGAAAATCTTCCTTCGAGCCGTAACGAGGGTCCACGTCATAATAGTCGCGGACGCAGTACGGGCTATCGGAGCGGGGTTTGTCGGGGGGATTGCCGCTGCGGGGATGGATGGGCATCAGCCAAATGATGCCCACCCCCAACCGCCGTAGCTCCGGCAGTCGCGACTGGAAAGCGCGGAACGTGCCCTCTTCGGTCTGCTTTTCCAGCGAGACTTCGTAGATGGGCTGATTCCACGACCATGGGGGACCCGCGGGATCCTGAGGCGGGAATGCCGCTTCCGCTCCCACCGATGCGTTGCCACGGCCGCTTGCCATCATCCAGCCTCCCCATAACAGAACGGCCCACGCCGGAAGGCGCCGCCATGATTCGCCGCACATCGGTAGCCCTCCCCCGCGAGGTGGTCGGCTCTCGCGCTCGGCCGCGTCCCGCGGTCACGGCGTGTGATTCATTTGCCCCAGCGCCGGGCGACGTTCTCCTTCATGAAACGCAGCCCGTCGCTGGCCAGTTGCCGTTCGCTCCGGTACATGCGTCGCCAAATCTTCGTGGCGGGGATCAGCTTGTCGAGCGCTAATCCGAAGGCCTCGATGACCATCGTATGGTCGTAACCGATCTCGTGCAGGGTGTCGAAGACGGCGTCCCAGCGGACGTTGCCGCTCCCCGGCGTGCTGCGATCGTTCTCCGAGATGTGTACGTGGACCAAATGATCCTTGAGGGCGCGGATCGCCTCCGGGATGCTTTTCTCCTCGATGTGCGAATGGAAGGTGTCGAACATCATCTTGCAGCGGGGGTGATTCACATCGCGACAAAAGCGGGCGCCGTCCGCCGCCGTGTTGAGGAAGTAGCACTCGAAGCGATTGAGGTACTCGATACCCAGCGTGACGCCGACCTTTTCGGCGTGCTCGGCCACCTCGCGCATGGCGTCCACGCCCCACTTCCATTCGTCCTCCGTGGGACCGCGGCCCGAGAAGAGGCCCAAGGCGGAATGGAACGGTCCGGCCATGATTTCCGCTCCCAGCAGGGCGCAGCAATCCAGGTTTCGCTTGTTGGCCTCGATTCCTTTGCGGCGAACGGTCGGATCGGCGCTGATGGGGTTTTCCTCCGGTCCGCGGATGGCGGTGGCGGTTCGGCCCAGCCCCAACTCATCCATCCTCTTCGCCCATTTTCGATAGTTGGCGTCGTTGTCCAAATCGAAGACCGGCAGCTCCACGATATCGAAGCCGATCTCCTTCACTTCATCCAACAAGGGGAGACAGGCGTCGTTGAGGGTATCGGTCCACATCAGCAAGTTCATTCCAAATCGCATGATCGTGCTCCTCTCATCGCGTGTCGGAAATGGAACCCCGACTCTTTCCTCCCGGGAAACGCGTTGGACGGGCCGATCAACCGGCCAATCCCGACTCGGTCGGCGAGTCGCGCTCGGCCCGGTCCCCGCTCGATTCCGCCGCCGTGGCGGCTTCACGCAGGCAAGGCGCCAACAGCTCCTCTTGCCGCCCGGCTATCAAGGCCCGCAACTGCGGCAAACGGTCGCGCAATTCTCCGGGTAAGGGCGGCAAGTGCAGTCGCCGCATCACCTGACCCAATCGCACCCATAGTTTGTCATCTTCCAGGTAGTCGAACAAGATGCGCTCCCGGCAAAACAGGCGAACGAAGGGGGCGAAGCCGAGGATCGGCTGCTCGGTCATCCGCGACACGATCGACGCGATCGTCTCCGCGGAAACACCCTCCAAGGCCCGGTAATAGGCGTCCATTTCCGCGGGAAAGCGGGCCGCCAAAGCGGCATCCAGCAAGACCTCGACCAAGAGATGCGAGAGGAAGACGGGCGGGATGCGGCCGTCGATCATGGTCGGCCGAATCACCCCCAGCACCTGCGTTAGGGCTTCCGAAAAGGCCGGCGTGCCGTGAAAAAGCCGGTCGTCCGTCAAATGTTGAAGGATGCCGGCGGCCACGCGGCGGGTGACGCCGTCGCCGTGCTCCATGTGGGGAGCCACGATCCGCGGCCGCATCCGCGCGCGGCGGTTGACCACCGACAACCAGTCCGGCACGGCGGTCCCTGCGGTGAAATACGGGTCGTGCAAGTACTGGTAAGCATGGGCGAAATAGTTCATACGGCAATCATACCCGAAATCTCCGGCCGGCACTCCATCCTTCACCACCGGCTCACGCGATTCACCACCGGCTTACGCCGGTGGCTCCAGATGGGGTGGCTCACGCCGGCGGCTCGGCGATGCGCGGCTGAAGCCGGTCGCTCGGGTGCGTGCGTCGACGAGCGTTTGCATGCGTGTTTGCCATCGCCGTGGCATGGCTCGGGCATCGGCTCAAGGCGGATGATTTCGTTTTTTTCCCTAGTCTTGGGGATATACTAACATTAGGGAATAACCGGCGAGCGAGAGTGCCCGCGAAAATCCGCAACGCCTCGGAGGGCGTGCCAGTCAGGAGTATTGCCCGTGCGCCGTCTTACGTTGACACTGCTGGCCCTTGCGTCGGCTTTTGCCGCCGTCGCGGGTGGGACTGCGTGGGGCGATATCGTCGTACTGAAGAGCGGCGGCCGCATCGTCGGCGAACCGTTGGCCGACCCTCAGGCAGGACCCGACACGGTGACCCTCAAGACTCTTCCCGGCGTGATCGTAGCCGTGCCCCGGTCCGAGATCGAGGAACACATCCGGCAAAAGCCCGCCGAGTTGGAATACGACAAGATTCGTACCCAATATCCCGACACCGTGGAGGGCCAATGGGAGCTGGCGGAGTGGTGCCGGGAGCACAACCTGCCCCAGCAGCGGGAAACGCATCTCCGCCGCCTCCTGGAGTTGGATCCCGACAACGTTCGGGTCCGCGCGATCTTGGGTTACACCAAGGTCAACGGCGAGTGGAAGACGCGAGACGAGGTAATGCGGGAGCAGGGCTACGTGCTGTATAAGGGCCGTTGGATGCTGCCGCAAGAAGTGCAAATCTTGGAGGAGAAGGAGCAGCGACAGGCCTCCGAGCGGGATTGGATCCAGCGGATTCGCCGGCTGGTAACGCGGCTGGACGTGGAACCCGGGGCGGCCGAGCAACTGCAAAACATCCGCGAACCGGCGGCCGTCAAACCGCTGCTCAAGGTGCTCAGTGAAGAGCGGCGCGATCCCGTTCGCCTGCTCTTGGTGCAAATCCTTACCCGCATCGACAGCCCCGAAGCGAAGCGGGCATTGGCGGTGTTGGCCGTCGAGGACCCGGTGGAGGAAATCCGTCTCGCCTGCCTCAAGTCTCTGGCCGATTCGAAATTCTCCGAAAGCGTGCCGTACTTCATCGGTCGCTTGCGGGATAACAACAACGTGATCGTGAATCGGGCGGCGGCGGCTCTCAAGGCGATGGGCGACAAGACCGCCATCCCGGCCCTCATCGACGCCTTGGTCACCACGCATCGCATCGTGCTGCCCCCCGCTCAAAGCGGCTCCATCGGGGCCTCGTTCAGCCGCAGTTCGGACGGCCGATCCGCGACGGGCTTGTCGTCCGGGGGCAACCAACCCCGCGTCATTCGGCGACAAATTCCCAATCGCGATGTCTTGGAGGCCTTGGCGGAATTGAGTGGGCAGAACTTCGGCTACGAGCCGGAGGTGTGGAAGCGGTGGTACGCCCAGGAGCGCCACCGCGCCGCCTTGGAAAGCACTCGCTCGCAGTGACCTCCCGCCGTGAGATCGGTCGGCCGTGCATCCACCCGGGGTCCATCCCTCTCCGGCGGACGTGGGAAGCTCGGGCCGGCCTTGGCGCACGACGGCAGCTCGCGTGGAAGACTTGCTCGAGCTACCGCCTTTTTTGAGCGCGACTCCGAGCCGTTGGAGCAAGCATGTGTTGAAAGCGCTCCAAGCGGTCAACCACCCCTGCACCATTCCCTCGACCGGCGTAGAATATAGCATTCTGCGGGGGTGCGGCTTCGCGATCGAATCCGCCGGCGCGGTGTGCTGCGCCGCGACGGCTCCCAGGCGTCTCAACGTTTCGTTAGAAGGTCGTTTGCGTTATGCGAAGTTGCGGCGTGCTGTTGCATCCCACATCGCTGCCGTCCCCGTACGGGATCGGCGACCTGGGCCGATCCGCCTATCGGTTCGTGGATTGGCTGGTCGAGGCCGGGCAAGAGTATTGGCAAATCCTGCCGTTGGGACCGGTCGACGAGAACGGCTCGCCGTACAAATCGGCCTCGGCGTTCGCGGGGAACGAGTTGCTGATTTCGCCCGACCTTTTGGTGGAGTGGGGATTGCTGACGCGGGGCGACGTGGAAGAGCTGTGCCCGCCCGACTTTCCCGCGGGCAGCCCCGTCGACTTTCCCGCCGCGCGGCGCCGCAAGACGGCGCTCTTGGATCGCGCGTTCTCGGTCTTCACGCAGCGGCGCGATCCGGGTCTGCGTGAGGAGTTCGTCGCCTTTTGCAGCTCCCAGGCCCGCTGGCTGTACTCCTATGCCTGGTATTGCGCCCTGAGCGAGCTGCACGAGGGCCTGCCTTGGAATCGCTGGGATCGCAAATACGCGCGGCCGGGCGACGCCGAAATCGTGTCGTACGACGCCTGTTTGGTCCGGCTTCCGCCCGAAATTCGCCCGGCGTTCGAAAAGCACGGGTTTCGGCAATATCTCTTTTTCCGGCAATGGGACGAACTGCACCGCTACGCCCGCGGCCGAGGCGTCTCCATCTTCGGTGACATCCCCATCTACGTGGCCTACGACAGCGCCGACGTGTGGGCGCATCCCCAGTATTTCCTGCTCGATGAAACAGGCTCGCCGCTGGAGGTCGCCGGAGTCCCGCCCGACTACTTCAACGCCACCGGCCAACTGTGGGGCAATCCGGTCTACCGCTGGGACGCCTTGCGGCAAGACGGCTACCGATGGTGGATCGACCGCTTGCGGGCGGTGTTCGAACTGGTCGATCTGGCCCGGATCGATCACTTCCGCGGCCTGGAAGCCTTTTGGTCGGTCCCCGCCTGGCATACGACGGCCGAGCACGGACGATGGGTTCCCGGTCCGGGCGAGGAACTATTCCGGCGGTTGTTGGACACCTGGAGCGGGCCGTGGAACCTCCGTGCCGACGGCCGCAAGAGCCTGCCCATCGTGGCGGAAGATCTGGGACACATCACGCCGCCGGTGATCGCGCTCCGCAAGCAATTCGGATTGCCGGGCATGGCAGTCCTGCAATTCGCCTTCGGCACTTCCCAGGTGGACGCCTTCTTGCCCGACCGCGTCGATCCCGACACCGTGATGTACAGCGGGACGCACGACAACGACACGAGCCGAGGCTGGTTTCTCCGCGAGGTCATGCCGCGCCGAGACCTCGTGGAGCGGCTGTCGCGTTACTGCCGACCGTCGCCGGAAACCATCCACTGGAGCATGATCGAGCTGGCGTTCCGGTCCCGCTCCGAAATCGCCGTGGTGCCGTTGCAGGACGTGTTGGGGCTGGATTCGGACGCCCGCATGAATACTCCCGGCACCCCCCACAACAATTGGCGCTGGCGTTTCGACGATGCCCAACTGACGGACGCCTTGGCCGAGCGATTGCGTCGCGTGTCGGCGGAGGCGGTGATGGTGTGAAGCGGTGCGGCTCGGCCGCCGCGGACGGGGTGCCCGGCCTAGCCTCCCAGCGCTCGGCCGACGGTTTCCGTATTCACCGGCGAGATGATGCCGCCCTCGAAGATGATGCCGCGAATCAGGGCGGCGGGCGTCACGTCGAAAGCCGGGTTATAGACCTCGATGCCGTCCGGCGCCGTTTGCCGGCCGAAACCGTGCGTCACCTCGGTGGGGTCCCGTTGTTCGATGGGAATCCCGCTGCCGTCGGCGAGCGTCAAGTCGAAGGTCGTGCGAGGCGCCGCGACGTAGAACGGCACGCCGTGGTGCGCCGCCAAGACGGCCACGCCGTACGTGCCGATCTTGTTGGCCGTGTCCCCGTTGGCCGCGATGCGGTCCGCGCCCACGATGACCGCCTGCACGCGGCCCTCGCGGAGGACCTGGGCCGCCATGTTATCGCATAGCAGCGTTACCGGAACGCCGTTGGCCTGCAATTCCCAGGCGGTCAGTCGGGCGCCCTGCAACAGCGGGCGGGTCTCGTCGGCGTACACGTGGATGCGTTTGCCGGATTCCACGGCCGCGTAGATCGCCGCCAAAGCGGTGCCGTACTCGGACGTGGCCAAGCCCCCCGCATTGCAGTGCGTCAAGACGCCGTCGCCGTCCTTCAAGAGGGAAGCCCCATGACGGCCGATGGCGCGGCACAGACGGCGGTCCTCCTCGTGGATGGCGCGGGCCTCGGCCAAGAGCGTGCGGCCGATGTCGCGCGGCGACGCCCCCGACGCGGCCGAGGCGTGGGCGCGGCGTTGCATCCGGTCCAGCGCCCAAAATAGATTGACGGCGGTGGGACGGGCGCCGGCCAAGTAGTCGGCCGTGCGATCCAACTCCCGCAAGAAGGCGGCCCGATCATCGCCCAATGCGGACTCGCGCACGCCCAAGTACAGTCCGTAGGCCGCGGCGATGCCGATGGCGGGCGCGCCGCGGACCCGCAATTGCCGGATCGCCTCCCAGACCACCGCAGCGTCACGGCATTCCAGGTAGCGGACCTCGCAGGGCAGCAGCGTCTGATCCAAGACGCGCAACCAACCGTCCTCTCCGCCGACCCATTCCAGAGATAACACTTTCGGTGAAGCCACCAACCGGATCCTTTCGCCCGCTGGGAACATCTCGGACCGCCCGCCGCGCCGGGGGCAACCGGAACGCGATTCGGGGGAAACCGCCTCACGAATTCAACTCGGCCGCGATCGCGCGCCGGAGGGCCTCGTCCTTTTCGGCGATCTTTTCGCCCAGTTTGCGGCGGAATTCGATGAGCCGCCTCTGCAAATCGGGATCGGAAAGGGCGAGTATTTGCACGGCCAAAAGACCGGCATTGCGGGGACCGCCCATGCCCACGCCCACGGTGGCAACCGGGATGTCGCCCGGCATTTGGGCCATGGACAGCAGCGAATCCAACCCGCCGGCCAATCCGGTAGGCACGGGCAGCCCGATCACCGGCAGCACCGTGTGGGCGGCCACCACGCCGGCCAGATGGGCCGCTCCCCCCGCAGCCGCGATGATGACCCGAATACCCCGCTCCGCAGCCCCCGCCGCATACTTGCTGACGACCTCCGGCGTGCGATGGGCGCTCATCACGCGGACTTCGTAGGGCACGCCGAACTCGGCCAGGGCCTCGGCCGCCGGCTTGATCTTGGACCAATCGCTGTCGCTGCCCATCAAAATGGCGACTTTCGGTTCTTGGCTCATGGAGTACTCCGACTTTGATCTTCCCCAAGGGGCCGAAACATCCCCCACCCGGTCCCGCCCGACGTTCCACCCAACACCGCCGCGCGGAGCATCCTCGGGGACCCACGCGAAGCCTGATCGGAGCGCCATCATCTGCGGGACGAAATCCGCCGATGCCGTTATCCCACGCCGATCGGCCGCAACGAGTCTCCCATTTTAATGACTAGGGCAACCCTGCGGCAGGACGGCACGGGCGAAGACCCGTCGCGCAGCCATCGCCGACCGGCACCGCCGACCGGTGCCGACGAGTCACCGGAACGCGCATCCCGGCCGCTCGGGATTATTCGCGTTGCAGAATTGCGTTCGGCCTTGCCGGGAGATAACAATGGGTGGAGACTCCGCACCCGACGACGCTTCCCCACGCATTTTTTCCTGCCTCGTTTATACCGTCTCGGTAAGCTCCATGAACCTGTCGGCCGAAAAACGCACGGTATTCACGGCATCGCTGGTGGTGACGGCCTTAGTGCTGGGGATTGTCGGGAGCGGCTTCGCGGTCTGGCAATTCTGGCAGCGGCAAGTCGCCGACGCGGAGTTCCTTCGGCGCGCGCTTGCGCAGTTGGAGACCTCCGGCGAGGCGGGGACGGCGGGCAATCGCCAGTCGCCGCCTGCTCTGATTCGAGTCGGCTTGGTGGAGAAGAAATCCCTTCAGCCGACCCGGGCCATCGTGGGGCGATTGGCGGAGATTCGCAAGGTCGTCACGGCCGCTGAGGTGACCGGCAAGATCATCAACATGCCGATCGAAGAGGGAACCGAGGTCGTCGGCGGAGAAACGCTGCTGGCCGAAATCGACGAGGTCTGGACCCGCCTCGCCTTGCGGCAGAGCGCCGCGCAGAAGGCGTCCATCGAGGCCCAATTGCAATTCCAAGAACGGGAATGGGAACGGGTCAAGAATCTCAGTGCCGTCAACGCGACCACGGAGAGCGAATTGGAGCGGGTGCAGGCCGCCTTGGACGAGCTGAAAGCCCGCTTGGCCGAGACGGAGGCCGTCATGGCCGAGCAAGAGGAGCGTTTGACCCGGGCCAAACTGATCGCGCCGTTCGACGGCGTGGTGGTGGCGAAGCACGCCGAATTGGGCGGCTACGTGACGGCCGGCGCGCCCGTGGCGGAGATCATCTCCCGGGGCGAAATCGACGCCCGAATCATGATCCCCGAATCCGCCGTCGAATTGATCGCCGTGGGGCAACCCTTGAGGATTCACGTCGATCCCCTCAACGAGGAGTTCGAGGGCACGGTGGTTTCCCTGACGCCGTACGGCCCGGGAGCCTCGCGGACATTTCCCGCCCGGGTGCGATTGGACGATCACGGCGGCCGACTGAAAGTGGGCATGAGCGTAACGGCCTGGGTGCCCGTCGCCGCGCAGCGGGAATCGCTGGTGGTTCATCGCGACGCCGTACTGATCCGCCCCGACGAATCGTTGGTTTGGGTCGCGGTGCCGGAGGGCGAGGACGATTCGGCCGACGTCTTCCCGGTGCCCGTCACCGTGACGGCGCGGACGCGCGACGAGTTCGCCGTGGAGCCGGAGACGGAAGACGGCCGGCGTTTGCTGACGGCGGGCGCCGCGGTCGTGATCGAAGGGGCCGAGCGGTTGTCGGGCCGATCGCAGCGGGTGCGGATCGTCTCCCTCCCGTCGGAAAAGCCCCCGGGCGACGGCGCGGACCGCGCAGCCGACGTTGTACCGATGCGGGAGCGTCCATCTCTCGCTGGTTCTCCCCGCTAGGGAGTGCTGCGACTTGGACTTCATTCGATTTTCCATCCAAAATCCGGTCAAAGTGGCGGTGGGGGTGATTTTGATCATCCTCTTCGGGCTGCTGGCGGTCCGTGCGGTGCCGGTGCAGCTCGTTCCCGACGTCGATCGGCCGGTGGTCTCGGTCAGTACGGCCTGGCCCGGCCGAAGCCCCGAAGAGATCGAAAAGACCATCCTCATCGAGCAGGAGGAAAAGCTGAAGACGCTGCCCGGCCTGTACAAGATGTACTCGTCGGCGGAGTTGGGTCGAGGGTTCATCACGCTGGAGTTTCAAGTCGGCTTCGACATGGGCCGCGCACTGCAAGAGACGGCCGCGCGGCTTGACGAAGTGCCGTCCTATCCGGAGGATGTGGAACGTCCGGTAATTCGGGCCGCTGATTCGGCGAGCGAAGACGCCATCGCCTATTGCCTGATCCAGGCCGAGGACCCGACCTTCGAGATGGCCCGCTTCTACGACTACGCCGACCGCTTCGTCAAGCCGGCGATCGAGCGGATTCCGGGCGTGGCCGAGGTCACCATCTACGGCGGACGACGCCATCAAGTTCAAGTGCGTTTCGATCCCCACGCGCTGGCCCAGCGCGGTATCACCGTGGAGGAGTTTCGGGCCGCCCTACGCTCCGACAACCTCAACGAATCGGCCGGCGACATCGCCGCCGGCAGGCAGGAGGTCCGCGTCCGGGTGATCGGGCAGTTCGATTCCTTGGAGCCGCTGGCGCAAACCATCATCAAGTACGACGAACAAGGCGTGCCGATTCGCGTTGCCGACGTCGCGGACGTCCGCTTGGAATTGGAGAAGCGGGTCTATTTCA
Organism: Thermogutta hypogea; assembly: GCF_055386265.1. Taxonomy (NCBI): domain Bacteria; kingdom Pseudomonadati; phylum Planctomycetota; class Planctomycetia; order Pirellulales; family Thermoguttaceae; genus Thermogutta; species Thermogutta hypogea. The sequence continues at coordinate 3,546,482 of NZ_AP042425.1, read as the reverse complement.
ACCAGAGCAAGGGCAAGACCTCGATGTCCTTGTTCATCAAAAGAGAGGTGGGCAGCAACGTCGTCGAAATCATGAAGCAGGTCCGCCGCCTGATCGACGAGATGAACGGCCCGGGCGGCGTGATGCGGGCGTTCCACAACGATCGCTACCGCATCCGCATCCGATTGGTGTTCGACGACACCTACTACATCTCTCGCGCGCTGGGTTTGGTGCAAAGCAATCTCTGGCTCGGCGGCGGTTTGGCGGCCCTGGTGCTGTTGCTGTTTCTCCGCAGTCCGCGGGCGACGGCGATCATCGTGCTGGCCATCCCCATCTCCGTCATCGGGACGTTCGTCGTGATGGCCTTGACCGGGCGGAACATCAACGTGATCTCGCTGGCGGGCTTGAGCTTCGCCGTGGGGATGGTGGTCGATAACGCCATCGTGGTGCTGGAAAACATCGACCGGCACCTGGCCATGGGCGAGCGTCCCGCGACGGCCGCCTATCAAGCCGCACGCGAAGTCTGGGGCGCCATCCTATCCTCCACCTTGACCACGGTGGCCGTCTTCGCCCCCGTGCTGACGATCCGGGAGGAGAGCGGCCAGCTCTTTTACGATATCGCGCTGGCCATTTCCGCCGCCGTGCTGTTATCGCTGCTGGTCTCGATCAGCGTGATTCCCACCGCCGGCGCGCGGTTCTTGGTACACCGCGAAGCAGCGGCCGGGCCGGTGCGCCGGGCGGCGAGGTCGCTCTTCGGCCTGGCGCCATGGTCGGCCTGGTTGAGCCGCGCCTTCGCGCACGGAATCTACTTGGCGACGATCCGCACTCCCTCCGGCGTCTGGTTGCGGACCATGATCGTGGTCCTGATGACCTGCACGGCGGTCGGCCTGAGCTACTTGCTGATCCTGCCCGCCAGCTACTTGCCGGACGGCAACAAGAACTTCACGTTCGGCCAGGTCTTCACGCCGCCGGGCTACTCCATTGATCAGAACACGCTGGTGGGAGAACGGCTGGAAGCCGCCGTGCGACCGTATTGGGAAGCCAATGACGCCGCCGAAGCCTCGGCCGCGGCCCCCCTGACGGATCCCCAGACCGGCAAACCCATCACCCACGTGGCCCCGCTCAAGGAGTTCTTCTTCGTCGTTTCGCGGGGCCGAGTCTTCATGATCGCCACCAGCGCCGACCCGGAGAACGTGCGGCCGGTGCGCGCCATCCTGGGCCGGGCCATCAACGGCATTCCCGGCGTGCGGGGATACGCCTCGCAGCGCTCGATTTTCGGCCGCAATGCGGGCAACTCCAATTCCGTCACGGTCGAGGTGGTGGGCAACGACCTGGAGACGCTGAAGGCCGGGGCGGCCTACCTGCAAACCAAGTTGTGGCACGAATTCACGCCCTTCGCCGTGCGCAGCGATCCCCTGACCTTCGCCGAGGCCGGACCGGAATTGCAGGTGATCGTCGATCAGGTCCGCGCCAAGGAGCTGGGATTGAACGTCAACGCGCTCGCCGCCGCCGCACGCGCGATGATCGACGGCATCGTGGCCGGAGACTTCAACTACGAAGGCGACAACATCGACCTGATTCTGATCCGCGACCCGCGGCTCCCGCTTTCGCCCGACGAACTCGCCGACCTGCCGCTGTCCGTCCGTGAGCAAGACGGCAACCGCATCGTGCTTCCCTTGGGCGAGGTGGTCCGCTTCGTCCGCGCCGACGCTTCGCAGTCGATCCGGCGGGCGGAGCAGCGGCGGGCCGTCGCCTTCACCGTCAATCCCCCGCCCGAAGTCGCGCTGGAGCAGGCCCAGAACCGCATTCAAGAGCTGGTCGAGGAGTGCCGCCGCGAGGGCGGCATGGCCGGCGACGTGCAGGTGACCATGTCCGGCAACGCCGATAAGCTGACGCAGGTACGCACCGCGTTGCTGGGACGCTGGACCGGCTGGAATTACGAATCGCTGATGAGCGTGGGATTCAGCCGCTTTTTTCTGGCCCTGTTGATCAGCTACCTGCTGATGGCGGCCCTGTTCGAGAGCTTCCTCTATCCTTTCGTCATCATGTTCAGCGTGCCGCTGGCCACGTTGGGCGGTTTCATCGGACTGCGCCTGGTCCGCTACCTGGAGCCTAGCCAACAGCTCGACACGTTGACCATGCTCGGCTTTATCATTCTGATCGGCGTGGTCGTGAATAACGCCATCCTACTCGTGCATCAAGCCCTCAACTTCATGCGCGGCATCGGGGAGGGGGAGGAGCGATCCTTCGAACCGTTGCCGCCGCGGGAGGCGATCCGCCAGTCGGTGCAAACTCGCATCCGGCCCATCTTCATGACCACCGCCACCAGCGTCTTCGGCATGTTGCCGCTGGTCCTGTCACCCGGCCCGGGAAGTGAACTGTACCGCGGCCTGGGCGCGGTGGTGGTCGGCGGGTTGACCTGTTCGACCCTCTTCACCTTGGTGCTGGTGCCGCTCTTGTTCAGCCTGACCATGGACGCGAAGCAAGTGGTGGGCGGGTGGTTTTCGCGCAAGAAGGGCCGGCCGGACGAGGAATCCGGCCCGACGGCCCGGCCTCAACCCGCCGCGGAAGATGCCCAAGAGCCGGTGATCGTTTGAGGGGACGCGACAGGGACGCCGCCGACTCGGGTTGCCGCATGGCACAACGCGCATGCGCGAGCCTCCGGCGTCAGCCCGAGGTGAAGACATCGGACGGACCGCACGATCGAAAAACGCATCCGCGCCGCCGCCGCAGGTTTACGCCCGCGGCTCGTGTCGTGCGATCGCATTCCGCCGTGCCGCCGGCCTCGGCGACGAGCCTTTTGCTTGCACGGCCGGCGCCTCTCCAGCATACTAATCATGAGCGAGCGTTTTCCCATGGCCGTCATCTGTCCCCGGTGTGGTGCCGCGTACGACATCACGCTGTTCCAGTTCGGACGTTGCGTGGAATGCGAGTGCGGCGGTTGGCTGGACCTGCGTTCGGGCCACACGTTGCCGCACGGTAGCCGAGCCGAAGGAGGCTTTCCGATGGCCGAGATTCCCGTGGGAAAGGTGTCGCACTACTTCAGCCACTTGCACGTGGCGGCAGTGGAATTGACGGACGGCAGCCTGTCGGTGGGGGACGTCATTCATATCAAGGGCCACACCACCGACTTCGTCCAGCCCGTCACCTCGATCCAGGTCGAGCACCAATCGGTGCAAACCGCCGGACCGGGACAATCGGTGGGAATTGAAGTCCGGGACCATGCCCGAGAACACGACGTCGTCTACAAGGTCGTCGCCGATTGACGGTCCCGACGAGGGCTGGAATGTGCCGGCGTGCGGCGCCCTGACCGATTGGCCCGACTACGAGCTGCTGGATTTCGGCGCCGGGCGTCGGCTGGAGCGATTCGGGCCGTGGATCGTGGATCGCCCGGCCGCCGGTGCCGTGCTGCCCCAGGCGGATCCCGCGCGTTGGGATCGGGCGCATGCCCGCTATCAGGGATCACGGGGCGGACAAGGCGTTTGGCATTGCCGAGAAAGTCTCCCCGACGCGTGGACCGTCGCCTGGCGGGATTTGCGATTCGAGTTGAAGTTGAACCCGTCGGGCCAGGTGGGCCTGTTTCCCGAGCACGCCGTGGATTGGGCCGTCGCCCGTTGGTTGCTGCGGTCCGCCGAGGGGAAACGCATCTTGAACCTGTTCGCCTACACCGGCGGGGCGACGCTGGCCGCCGCCCAAGCCGGAGCCGAGGTCTTCCACGTCGATGCCGCTCGAAACATGGTCGCCTGGGCCGCCCGCAACGCCGAGCTGTCCGGCCTCCGCCATGCCCCCGTCCACTGGATCGTGGAGGACGCCTGGAAGTTCGTCCGCCGCGAATTACGGCGCGGCAACGCATACTTCGGCATCCTGCTCGATCCGCCTTCGTACGGCCACGGACCGCGGGGCGAATCCTTTCAGTTCGCCCGGCATATCTCCTCCCTACTGCAAAGCTGCCTGGACCTGCTGGACGACGAGGGCTTTCTGCTCTTCACGAGTCATACGCCGGGCTTCGGACCGCGGCGGCTGACCGGGCTGCTGCACGATCTCCGCCCCACGCTCTGGCAGACCGGCCGCGTCCGCGTGAAGACCTTGGAGATTCCCGCGGCGACGGGCCGAGCCTTGCCCTGCGGAACGCTGGTCGCCTGGTGGTCCGATCGCTTGGAAAAGCGACTGTCGCAGCCGTCCCCCGATCCCTGAGGCGAAACGCCGTAGACTTCGAATATCCGCCTCCGATGATCGGGAACGGATTGCTCGATCCGAACGCATCGGTTTATAATAGCCTCCGTGCGAGCGATCGCCAGGATCGTCCCGCACGTGCAAGGGTGCGGTCTTCGGGCCGGGAAGTTCGAGCCGCAGGTTGGAGAATGGTCGGGCCGCCATTCGGTGTTTCCGCCGCCGCGCGAAGCCCCGAGACCGATCATGGCCGACCAACGGACGAGTAAATCCAAAGTCTCCCCCACCGCCGCGCCGCCGACTCCTTCGCAAGCGCCGCAACCTTCGCCGGAGTCGCCGACCCATGAGCCGATGAGCGGTTGCCTGCTACGCTTGTACTGGATGATCGGCGGCTTCCTGATCGCGGTATTGTGCGGCGTTTCCGTGGTCAACCATCACGGCGGCTTCTCCTTCGTGGATGTCGTCTATTGGGCCGCCATCCTGGGCATTCCCGCGGCACGCTATGTGGATATGACGAAATTCAACGGGCGCCGAGCGGACGGCGGGCCGATGACCCCCACCGATTGGCGGAGATTCACCCTGGCCGTCATGGTCGCCGGCATCATCGGTTGGGTGCTGATCCACTGGGTGCGATTCCAGGGCCTGCTGTAATCATTCCTGCCGGCATGCGGAGGCGGACGGGGTATCGCTTCTTCTCGGTTCACGCGCCGATCTCGGCCAAATAATCCTGGTACCGTGCCGCGGCTTGAGCGTCGCTGAGCGATGCGGCCATCACGAGCCTGGCGCGCGCCGCGGCCGTTTGCCCCGCCTTCACGTCCTCTCCGAATAGCGAAAGATAGAGGGAGCGGTGCCCTTCTCCGCGATAGGGCGTGGCGACCGCGAAACAATCCCGTTGGGGAGCCATCAACACCGCCACCAACCCGGATTCCGCATCCCTCCGCATGGCGAGGGGAAAGGCGTAGCGCGGCATGATTTGCCACTGCACGGGGTGCGGTTCGTGGAGCCACCGGCCGTCTTGGATCATCGCGGCGGCCTCTTCGTCGCGCGGAAACATCTGCCACACGCCGTACCGCTCCTCGGCGAGCAAGAAGCCCTCGCGACCGCCGGTTTCCGGGCAGGCCGACACGTACACGTAGGGGTCGGCGAATCCTTGGAAGTACGAGGCCAAGAACGACTCGAAGTGTTTCAAGTCTTGGGCGGCCGTGACCGTGGTTACAATATCCAGCGTATCCGGCTTGCTCCAGCGATACAGCACTTGCAAATCGAAGGGGTGGGCGTCGTCGCGCGTCCAGCGTGCGCGAACGGCGCCCTCCTCGACCTCGGCGACCGAACCGGCCCAGTCCCAAGCGGCGACGCCGTAGCGGGCATCGGCATCCAACAGGCGGTAGTGCGAGCACACGCCGTATTGCCGGGCCAAGTCGCGGGTGCTCGAGCGGTGGCGGAGAGGCGACAGGCCGATCGGCCTCCCGCCGGGCCGCAACGCGCCGGACAGCTCTCCCGTCTCGAACGCGAAACCGTCCTCGGCGGCGCGGAAGGCGAGGGCGGAGCCGGCAGCTTCCTCCGTGAAAGCCGCCCGCCGCCCGCCCCAGGCAAGGCCGAGCAGCGCGGCGCCGCAACCCTTCAGCCAGCAACGACGATTCGAATGCCAAGTCGAGTGGAACATCAGGTAAACCTCCGCTGAATCGAGGCAACGCAAGCTGGATACCCGCGGCATGGCACCGCGGAACGCCGTGAGCATATCACCGGCCGGCCATGCTTGCGAGGGCGTCGTCCTCCGCCGGTCAAATCCGGCTCGAGCTTCGCGAGGGACGCCGGTTATCCCCTTCGTTCCTCGCCGACAAAGTCCTTCCGCACACTTGACCTCGGCGGTGGAATGGGCCAAACTCGACGGAGCGTGCCGCCGTGCCGACGCGAGTTCAGCCGTGAGGCGGGCGTCGCCGGATGCCTGCCCGGCCGCGGCTTCGTTCCCCATCGCCGCAGGCGGGCAATCTCCACGGACCGGCATATCTTCCCCCGAGGAGACGACGATCATAGGAGGCTGCATCATGCCTTGGTCGCTATTGCTGTGCGGGCTATGCGGGCTGACGGCGGCGGCCGACGGCCGTCTCAACGCTGAAGACCGTCCGAACGTGGTGTACGTGGTAACCGACGATCAGCGATGGGACGCCATGAGCTGCGCGGGCCACCCCTTCCTCAAGACTCCCAACATGGACCGTCTGGCGGCCGAGGGCGCGCGGTTCGCCAACGCCTTCGTCACAACGTCGCTGTGCTCGCCCAGCCGTGCCTCGTCGCTCTCCGGCGTGTACGCGCACAGCCACGGCGTGATCGACAATTTCACCGACTTTCCACGGGATCTCCCCAGCCTCCAAGGTCAGCTCCGCGCGGCGGGCTACGAGACGGCCTACATCGGCAAGTGGCACATGGGAGAGGACGACGACGCGCCGCGGCCGGACTTCGACTATTGGGCCGGCCACAAGGGACAGGGAAACTACTACGACAACGAGTTCAACATCAACGGCACGCGGCGAAAATTGGAGGGCTACTACACGCACCGCGTCACCGACTTGGCGACGGAATGGCTGCGTCGGCCCCACGATCGCCCCTTCCTCTTAATCCTGGGCCACAAGGCGCCCCACACGCCGTTCACGCCGGAGGAGGCTTATCGTCATATCTTCGACGACGCGGACATCCGCTACCCCGACTCGGCCTTCCAACTGGACGGCAAGCCTGATTGGGTCAAGGAACGCCTGGTGACTTGGCACGGCATTTACGGTCCGCTGTTCGGGTTCCGCGAGAAGTTTCCCGACACGCGGCCGGAAGCCGTAGCCGACTTCGCCCGCTTCGTCCGCAGCTACCTCGCCACGATCGTCTCGGTGGACGACAGCCTGGGCCGAGTGCTGGAAACGTTGAAAGAGACGGGCCGGCTCGATCACACGCTCGTGATCTTCACGTCGGACAACGGCATGCTGTTGGGCGAATACGGCATGACGGACAAGCGCACGATGCACGAGCCGAGCATCCGTGTGCCGCTGTTGGTTCGCTTTCCGCCGCTGGTGCGTCCCGGCACGGTGGTCGACGAAATGGTGCTCAACATCGACTTGGCGCCCAGCGTGCTGGACATCTGCGGCGTGCCGCCGCTGCCCAAGACGCACGGCCGGTCCTGGAAGCCGCTGTTGCAGGGGTCTGCGGCCGATTGGCGCAAGTCCTGGTATTACGAGTACAACTACGAAAAGCAGTTCCCGTACACCCCCAACGTCCGCGGCGTACGCACGGAACGTTACAAGTACGTCCATTACCCGCACGGCGACGGCGCGCCGGACCGTCACCGCGCGGAGTTGTACGACCTGCAAAACGATCCCGGGGAGCGTTACAATCGGATCGACGATCCCGCCTACGCCGCAGTGCTGCAAGAATTGAAAGCCGAGCTGCGGCGCTTGCAGGAAGAGACCGACGCGTTGCCCGATCGCATGCCGCTGGATGAAGGCGTGAAGACGGAGCTGCCCGAGGCCTCCATCCGCTGATCGGCGGCGTCGCGAATCGGCGCTTTTACCCCCGAACGAGAGGTCCCCTAGTGGAATCCTCCTTGGAATCGGCCTTTCCGTAGGACTTCGTAGGAGCCATTGCCATGAACCGGGCGTTCCGATCGACACGGCGTGCGTTTCTGCGTTTAGCCGCGACGGGTGCCGCGGCCTCGGCCGTCCCGATGTGGATACCGCGGAGCGTGCTGGGCGAAGGCTCCCGGCCCGGCGCCAACGACCGCATCACCGTGGGCGTGATCGGAACCGGCGGGCGATCCAACCTGCTGATCGATCAATTGCCGGAGCAGGGACAAATCCTGGCCGTGTGCGATTGCTTCCTGGCACGGGCCCACGACACCAACGCCAAAAAAGGCGAGGGCAAATGGGCCGTCTATCAGGACCACCGCGAGCTCTTGGACCGCAAGGACATCGACGCGGTGATCGTGGGCACGCCGGACCACGCACGGGTGTACGTGTGCATCCACGCCTGTCAGGCGGGTAAAGACATTTACGCCGAAAAACCGCTCACGTTGTGCATCGGTGAAGGCCGGGCCCTGGTCCGCGCCGTCCGCAAATACCAACGCGTGTTTCAGGTCGGAAGCCAACAGCGCTCCATGGCCGTGAACCGGATTGCCTGCGAGTTCATCCGCTCCGGCAAGCTGGGCAAAATCCGCGTGGTTCAAGGGGTCAATTACACGGGGCCGCGGTTCCCCGAGGAATTACCCGAGGAGGAAAAGCCCCAGGACCTGGACTGGGACCGCTGGCTCAACCAAGCTCCCGCCCGGCCGTACAACAAGCAGCTCCATTACGGCTGGATGGCATGGTGGGACTACTCGGGCGGCGAGATGACGAACTGGGGCGCCCACGGCTTGGACCAAGTGCAATGGGCGCTGGGTAAAGACGGCACGGGACCGGTGGACATCCGCCCCCAAGGCCCCGCCAAGGACATGAATGCGCCGGTCCACATGAAGTATGACGACGGTACGCCGCTGCGCCTGGAGCTTTCGGGCGGACCGATGGGCGGAGCCGTTTTCTCCGGCGAGAACGGCCGGATCGAAATCAACCGCAACAAATTCACCTGCAATCCGCCGGACTTGATCCGCGACTTGCCGCCGCAAGAGGAAATCGACAAGTGGCGGGACGAAGTCGCCCTGTGGCAGGCCAAGTATCACATGGAAAACTGGATGGAGTGCATGCGCACGCGAGCATTGCCGGTAGCCGACGTGGAGATCGGCCACCGCTCGATCAGCATCTCCCATCTGGCCAACATCGCGCGCTACCTGGGGCGGCGCCTGCAATGGGATCCCGCCCGAGAGACCTTCATCGGCGACGACGAAGCTAACGCCCTGGTCCTCCGCCCGCGGCGCCCGGGCTACGAATTGCCGGAAGCGTGATCGGAGAGGACGGATCGGCGCGGCGAGCGGCCTTCCGTCAACGACGCCCCGCGTAATCCGCGCCCACCGACCGCTTCGGAACCTCCACGATCATCGGTTGCAGGTCGAAGGGAATATCCACCAGTCGCTTGGGTTGATATCCGACGGAAGAGACTCCCGGCGGTCCGGGCACCGGTTCGGCGGCAAAGGTCTTCATGATGGCCACGATCCGCGGGTCCAGTTCCGTCTTTCCGTCCGCCCGGGGCATGCCCAGCGAATCGAAGCTGCCGACCGTGACGATGCTCACGGCGCGGTCGTGGAATTCGTAGGCCTCGTAGCCCTTGGCGCGGAGTGCGAGCGTTAATTCGTGGGCCCGGCGCGCCGCCTCCACAAGTTTGCTCTCGAACTTGGCTTCGCCCCGCTCGATCGCCCGAATCTTCGCCTGATCGATCACCACCTCGCCCGTAAAATGGGCCACCTGCACCGTGTACCGGCCCGGACAATTCAGCAGGTTGTATTCGTAGCCGTCGTTCAATTCCAGAAGAAACTTGTCCACGCCCTTGGGTTGGAAATACTCATCCGGCAAGAGCGGATTGGCCGTCAAGAACGCATGTCCCATCGGGCCTTTGTGTTTCTTCTCGTTGTCGTCCGTGAGCAGCGATTGCTGGATGGTCCGCAGGGCGGCCAAGGTCCGGGAGGTCGGAGCGTCGGGACGCGCTTCTAGGCACTGCGGGCGGCTGAATTTGATCTTTTGCAAGGTCTGCTGGGCGACCGGATCGTCCACCGACGAGAAGTCGCCCACCAAGACGGCGATCTCGCGAATCTCATTCCCCGCCCGATAACGCCAGGAACTCCGCGACCCTTTGTCGCGGTCCAGCCGGAACTCCTTCTCATACAAGTAGGACTTCAATTTGTACCTTTGCCGCAGCTCCAAGACCAATTCTCGAGCCTGCTCCTCAGCCCGATCCCCGGAAAAGCTGCACGCCATGATAAGCCATGGACCGTTCTTCTCCGTCAGGCGGTAATCTTTTTGCGGGTCCGCGTCGACCTTGGTGAAGGTAAAGAGATTGTCCCAGGGGGCTGCGGCGGCCATGCCCGCGAAAAGCCCCAAAACAACCCCCGCCGTCGGCGCCGCCAAACCGCGCCGGGCGAACGAGCGAAACGCGAACAGTCGATGTGAGAGAGCCATCCTTGGCCTCCTTCCGAGATCGGAATGAGTCGGTTCGATCTTTCAAAGCCGGATGGACGGAATTCGCCGGGCTGCTGCGCGGCGTCATCCGCCGGCACAACACGACCTAGCGATCGTGACGTGCCGCGACCAGGCTAGGGAATCCCTTCCCCGAGGCAAAGTGTAGCGAGAATCGCCGGACTCCGAAAGGCCGGTTCGCCGACAGTGACGTTTCCGCCCGCGGAGCCGATTTTCCGGCGATCACCGGCGAGCCGTGCCGCCCGGCTCAAGTTCCTATCGCGTAAAGCCACCGACTTGTGCGACCGGAGGGATGGTCAAAGCTCCCAGCCGGGGCGATACTCGCGGGTCAATAGGTGCCGGGCGCTCTCGGGCGACACCAGCCGCCCCGTCTCGGGGTCGTACTCCACACGCGAACCGGACCGCAGTGCTATCGTTCCCAGATTGACCGTTTGCGAAATGGCCGACGCGGAGAGGAAGTTGCCGGGCGAGGCCTCTCCCCCGCGGCAAGCCGCTACCCACAGGTCCAAATGCGAACCCCGGTCCGGCACGGCCCGGGCGAATTCTTCGCCCAACGCCTGCCCCAGCGGCGTCTGCTTTCCTTCGGCAAACAGGATCGGATTCTGCCCGGAGAAGCCCGCCAACACGGCGCCGTTCTCCCCGACGAACAGGATCCCCTCAGGAGCCGGTCGCACGCCGGCGGCGTCCAAGGCGTCGGGCAGACGGGGCTTCATGCCGCCGTCGTACCACCACAATTCCAGGCCGTCGCCCGCGGAACCCGGCTCGAAGCGGAAGCGGAACGTACAACCGGCGGGATACGAATAGTCGTTGTGAATGACGCGGCTGACGGTCTTCTCCGTCGTGCAGAGGTGGGTGCCCCAGCCATCCGCAACCACGGCGGGGCCCAAACCCAATTGCTCGAACACCGGCCACAGGCTGTAGATGCCCATGTCGGCCATCGAACCGCCGCCGAAATCGTACCAGCCGCGAAACACGGTATGGGTGTACCACGGGTGATAGGGGCGATCGACGGCCGGGCCGAGCCAGAGATCCCATTGGAAGCCCGGCGGCACGGGCGGGCGGTCCCGCGGAATCTCGGCGTATTGCGGCCAAACCGGGCGATTGGACCAGTTGTGGATTTCGCGGAGCCGGCCGATCACGCCTTGCTTCACCGCGGCGGCGATCCGCGCATTACCCAGACCCGCCCCGTACGCCAACAGATGCGTGGCCTTGCCGGCGGCGGCCGCCGTCGCCAAGACCTTCCGCGTCTCGGTCATGCGGTTGGCCAGCGGCTTATGCATCAAAACATGCTTGCCGCGGTTCATGGCGGCGATGGAGACGGCGGCATGCAAGTGATCCGGCGTCATGACCTTGACGGCGTCCAGGTCGATCTCCTTCTCCAGCAGCTCGCGAAAGTCGGCGTACGCGCGACAGCCGCGGAAGGTTCGGCCCCGCTGCTTGGAGTAATAGGTTTCCACGACGAATCGGCCGACCTCGCGACCGCCGGGGCAGCCGTCCGTCGTTCGCCAATTGGGATCCCCGACCAATCGCCCGATGAGACCGCGGATCTCACCCGCGCCCCATTCCAGGTAGTCGTTGCTATCCGTATTGGGGTCGCAAACCGCCGTGATTTCGAGGGCGGGATGATCCAGTAGGGCCTTCAGCTCGCGAAAGCCCTGCGTGCCCATGCCGATGTGTGCCAGGCGGATTTTCTCGCTAGGCGGAACCTCTCCCGCCCCGCCCAAAACATGGCGCGGGACCAGCGTCGCGGCACCCAGCAAGGAACTTGCCACAAACGTACGCCGAGGCAGAGAGCCGGAAGACATCTTTTTTTCCTCCCTTTTACCCGATGGGAACAGGCTCGCGAACCGACCAACGACGCCGGCGGCGACATCCTCGTCGGCTGCGACCGCTCCCATTATGGCCGCATCGGCGAGACTTCTCCAGCTTACTCGGCTCCCTCGTCGCTCGTGCTTGTAGCCTGTTTCTTCCGCGGTTGCTATAATGCCGTCTGTCCGGGCAACCGGGTTTTCACCCTGCCGAGGGGCGTCCTTCGGCGGGCGATGAAAACGTCGCCCCTGCGAGGAACACGGTTATGGTGTGGCACGAACTCGGGCTATTCGGTCAAGCGATCCCCACCTGGCTCATCGGCGTGGTCCTTGCCGTCATCGGCATCGGCATGCTGTTGATTCTGCTCATCCTGGCGCTCATCTACGGATCGCTCTGGTTCCAGGCCTTCATGTCCAGTGCCCGGGTGAGCATCTGGAGCTTGGTGGGGATGAGTCTTCGCCAGGTGAACGCCGGATTGATCGTCAAGGCGAAGATCATGTCGGTCCAGGCGGGACTCGGCCCGGAGCGGCAAACCGGGATCACGACCCGGCGCTTGGAGGCCCATTATCTGGCGGGCGGGAACGTGATGAACGTGATCATGGCCTTGATCGCGGCTCAGCGCGCCCAGCTTCCCTTGACCTTCGACCAAGCGGCGGCCATCGATTTGGCCGGGCGCGACGTCTTGGACGCCGTCCGTACCAGCGTCTATCCCAAGGTCATCGACTGCCCGGATCCCCGCTCCGGACGCACCATGCTCAGCGCCATCGCCAAGAACGGCGTGGAACTGAAGGTGCGTGCCCGGGTCACGGTTCGCACCAAAATGGAGACGTTGATCGGCGGCGCCACGGAGGAAACCGTCATCGCCCGGGTGGGCGAGGGCATTATCACGTCCATCGGTTCCTCGGAAACGCACCTCCAGGTGCTGGAGAATCCGGACCTGATCTCCAAGGCCGTGCTGAATCGCGGCTTGGATCACGCGACGGCCTTCCAAATCGTCTCGATCGACATCGCGGACATCGACGTGGGGCAGAACATCGGGGCACGGCTCCAGGCCGACCAGGCCGAAGCCGACACCCGCGTCGCCCGCGCCAAGGCCGAAGAGCGCCGCGCCATGGCCATGGCCCGCGCGCAAGAGATGAAGGCCGCCGTGGCTTACAATCGCGCCCAAGTCGTCTTGGCCGAGGCCGAGGTTCCCAAGGCCATGTCGAAGGCCATCCGCGAAGGCCGGTTGGAAGTGCTCGCCTCTCGCAATTGACGGCGAGGATTTGAGGGCGTCGCGGCCCGGAACCCGCGTTGATCGCCGCGCGTTCTACGTTTGTGCGCCTCAATCCGCGAAGCGGAAGGCGTACAGGTCGCCGGATTGCAGGACGAAGCGGATGCGGATCGGCCGACCTGCCAAGGCGGAGACGTCCGGCCCGTCCCGCCACCGCACCGGTTCGGCTAAGGCGTCGCCCCGCAGCGGAACGGCGTCGTTCTCGGCAAAGCCCGGCAGCGGGTTCCCATCAGGCGATTGCAGTTCAATCCGCAGGAAGCCGTCGGGGTGGGTCGCGAAATTGACCGTCAACGTCTTGCCCGAGAACGTCAACGTCTTGGTCCGCAGTTCGGCCGCCGGCACTTCGGCATGGAACGAGACGAAACCGTCCGTGCGATAGACGAAACGCCGCAGACGGCTTGCCGGGCCGGTATAGTAGGCCTCCGTGCCGAATACCGAAAGCTCACGATCCTCCCCCGGCAACGCGAACAACCCCCAGGCCATGTAATTGCTGCGGTTGCCGTCGCGGTCTTGGGGCGCCGTGCGGGGAATCACGGCCTCGGGCCGGCGACGCCAGTGCAACCCGTCGCGACTGGTCATGAAAACCGGTTCCACCTGTTGGCTGTCGGGCAGGAAACGGGTGGGAAAACCAAGCAAGATGTGTTCCGCCCGAAAATACGGGAGCACGGCGTTGGTGTAAAGGTGCTCACGGGGAGCATCGCCGTAATCCAAGTCCCGCCACGGTCCCCACGACAGGAAGTCTTGCGAGGTCGCCGTGCGGATATCGCGAACGCCCTCCTTGAAGATCCGCCAGTAGGCGCGATAACAGCCCGCGTGAGCATCCCAGAACGCCAAGTTCTGGGAGTCGAAAGCACCCTCGGTGATGACCGGGGCATCTTGAATGCGGGACCAATGAATGCCGTCGGGCGACTGAAGGGCCTGGAGACCCCCGCCGTATTCTTTGATCCCTGCAAGGGCCTTATACCGTGCCTCGGGCGGACAGGCCGGATTGGTGTCCTTGAACGGCGTGAAATTGTGGCTGCCGGGGCCCATCCAAACGATATTGTTCTCCGTCGAACCGTCGAATTGGAACAGGCCCAAGCGCGGTTTTTCCCAATGAATCCCATCTCGACTCTCGGCGTAGCAAGTGACTTCAGGATGGGCGGCACGCTTTGTCTCGGTGTCGTAATGACTGCCACGGTAATACATCCGAAAGCGATCCCCGTCGCGAAAGAGCGTAAAATAGGCCGAGGTATTGCCCTCCCACGGCCGATCGGCAACGAGCACCACCTCGCGCGGTTCCGGCCGATGCAGCCGCAAGGTACCGTCCCCGTGGATGGAGTCGATGAGAAAGTCGTCCACCAAGGGCTCCAATCGCGTGCCCAAAGCGACGGGCGGGACGCTTTCCGCCGCCTGCCCGCCCGAAGTCGCGACAACCGCAATCGCCGCAATCATGCAACCAAGCCACGTTTTAACCGAGATCTTCATGGCGTTCTTCCGATCACCGATAACAGGAAACTCCCACCGTCCGATTTAGCGCAGCCCGCGCTACGTTCGGCGCATTCTACAAAACGCGTCATGGAACTTGGACCTCGCCGAGCAGCAGCCAACCACTCTCGATCTCTTGATCGACGTTGGCAAATCGAATCGGCTTGCCTCCCGGAAGCGGGTTCGGAACGCGGACGGCCAGGGTGTAGGAACCCGGCGGAGTTCCCGCCAGGTCCAAGGAATCCGTCCAGATGCGCGGCGGGGCGTCGGGCAGCAGCCCGCGCAGCGAACCCCGACACGGAAAAACCCGAACGGGGCGGCCGTTCGCCGACAATCCCCATTCCGGCTTCCATTCGTAGTAGAACGGGGCCACGCCGCGGTTTTCGATCTCCAGACTTACGCGCAAGGCGCCGCCCTGCGGCTCTTCGATCGTCACCGCCGCAGCGTGAAACTCGTAACCCATGCGCCGCACGGCTTCTTCCGCCCGCTTCACTCGGTCCGGGCGCAGCTCCTTTCCGAACATGCCGCTGTCCATCAACCAGGTAACGTGCGCGGCCTCCACGCATCGACGAAAATCTTGGATCCGGTCGTCCCCCGGGTTTTCGTCAAACACACGCCCCCATGCCTCGGGACGGATCTCACCACCGATGGGATGCGTTTTCCATTTGGCCTCGGCTGCCGGTCCGGCGGCGCGAAGCCGTGCCATGAAAAACCACGCATCTTGCTTCCTGCCCGTCTCCAGCGTGGCCCAGGCGAAAGAGTCGTCGTGATAACCGAAGCTGCGGTCGCAATTCGTCGCAGAGCGCGGGTCGCCGTCGCCTGCCGGGTAGCGCAGCAGCACCGGCGTGATCTTGAATGCCGATTCATAGGCATCCATGACCTCTTGCTGCACTTCCTTGGCGGCGAACAATTCGGATCTGGGGTGATTGTGCCACTCGCCCCACGTGCCCAGCAACCCGGCCGTGATGAAACCGATCCTGGGGTCGCCGTCGTACTTCCTGCCTAGGGCCGCGATGAAAAGTACTAAAGAACGGCGCAGGTTCGCGTCCCCGTAATCGGGCGTTTCGACTTGATCGTGCGGAAACGGCTGAGTATTGGTGTTGGTGTAGACATGAACCTTCAAACCGTCGCGGATCAAAAACTCCGGGATGATGCCGCTTCTGCCGGGGTATTCCAAGTAGACGCGAAAAACGGCTTGATGCCCCCGGCTTGCCACGTCGTCCAAGATCTGCTCCAGGGGCTGCCAGTCGAAAGCGTCATACCCTTTCACCAGGGCCGAGTACGGGATGTAGGTGAACTCCATGCTGTGGGGAAACCTGTCCCGCTTCTCGCCTCGATATGGCACCAGGCCCTTCAGGGGATTGTCCACCGGGGCGGGTGCGTATTCCAGAACGCGGCGAGTATCAGCACGCGCAACGGGAAGACTAACGATCACCGCGGCCGTCACAACCAACACGGCCCCCGCCCGAAACATTCCTCTCCCGTGACTCAACCGGCACCGGCCGAATTCTTTCATTACCATCCTCCCGTGGTCATCCGAAGGCGTGCAAAAACCGATCTTGCGAATCGTCACCATTCTATCGCACGTCGTAGATGCCGTGCATCCATGCCTCCGCCCGCGGGTCCGACGGGGCACACCAGAGCTGAAGTTAAACGAGCCGGACCATCCTGATCGGTGACTTCGTCGGCCGGCGGCGGCGTCCGCTGCGGCATGCGATTCACCTCCGCCGGCCCCGCCGTCCGCGCTGGGGGTAATACCTCTCCTTCATATCCTGCTGCTTTGCCGCCAAGCTCGCCGGGACTATACTGAGGCTCGCCGGGTCGCGCAGCGGATTCCTCGGTGGAATGACGCCGGGACCCTTGGGGAGGCACATCATCATGAAGTGGAACCTGCTTTGCGTTGTCCTCGTTGCCGGCCTATCGGTATGCCGAGGACCCTGGGGAGTTTGCGAAGACCGCGTCGCCGGCCCACCCAACGTGGTTTTTATTCTGGCGGATGATCTGGGATGGCGCGACCTGGGGGTTTATGGGAGCGTCTATCACGAGACGCCCCATCTCGATCGTCTGGCCCAACGGGGATTGCGATTCACGCAGGCCTACGCCGCCAATCCGCTTTGCTCGCCCACGCGATCCAGCATCCTGACCGGCCTCTACCCCGCGCGGATCGGCATTACGGCACCGGCGTGCCATCTTCCCCAAGCCGTACTGGAAAAGGGCCTGATGCCGCCCCAACCGAATGTCCGCGTGCGCACAGCCGATAGCCTGACCCGGCTAAAACCCGAATACGTCACCTTGGCCGAGGTCTTCCGTGACCATGGATACGTGACGGCCCATTTTGGAAAGTGGCATCTTGGACATAGCGGTCCTTACGAACCCAAGGACCAAGGCTTCCTGTTCGACTTTCCCCATACCCCGGCAGCCCCAGGTCCGGGAGGCGGTTACCTGGCCCCGTGGAACTTTATCAAGGACGGCGTCGTTCAAGGCCGACCGGGAGAGCACATCGAGGATCGCATGTCTCAAGAGGCTGCGCGATTCATCGAGGCCAATAAAGATAAACCGTTTTATCTCCATTACTGGTGTTATTCCGTTCATAGTCCATGGTCGGCCAAACCCGAGTTGGTGGAGTATTTCAAAGCCAAGGCCAAGGAAGATGCGCCTCAGCGAAACCCCGTTTACGCGGCCATGGTGAAGAGCTTGGATGACGCGGTCGGCCGCATCGTCGATGCCATCGACAAGGCCGGGCTGGCCGAGCGAACGATTATCATCTTCTTCTCCGACAACGGCGGGTTTGCCTATCCTCCTAAGAACGAAACGCAACCGGCCGGTTACGCCCAGATTCCGGCAACAAGCAACGCCCCGCTGAGAAGCGGCAAGGCCTCGATCTACGAAGGCGGCACGCGGGAGCCGTTGATCGTCGTTTGGCCGGGACACACCCAGGCCGGCTCGGTGACGGACGCCCTCCTTTCCAGTGTGGATTTCTTCCCGACCATTTTGGAGATGTGCGGCCTTCCCGCGCCGGGGCATCGAGTGGACGGTGTTTCCCAGGCACCGGCCATTCTTGGCAAAGGCCCCGTCCGCACGCAGGTCTTTTGCCATTTTCCCCACGGCGGAGAGAACCAGGCCCAGCAAATACCGGGCTTTCTTCCATCGGCTTATGTACGCGACGGTGACTGGAAGTTGATCCGTTTCTTTGCTGCAAATCCCGACGGCACCGACCGCTTTGAACTTTACAATCTTCGTGATGACATCGGTGAAACCCGCAATCTGGCGACGGAGCATCCCGATATTGTCGGCAGGCTTGCCAAGAGCTTGGAAGAGTTTCTCAAGGATACCGAGGCGGTCATCCCGCAGGTCAATCCCGACTATCGCGGGCCGCAGCCTGCCGATCCGCTCATGGGTTGGAAAAACCGCGGATGCACAGCGACGATCGCCGCGGGCCTGCTCAGGTTGCAAGCCCAAAACGCCGCCCCTTTTTTGGGATTCGGTGTCGGCAGGCAGAACGGACCGGTCCAGGTGACGTTTCGCATCCAAGTCGCCCAGGCCGGCGAGGGAAAAATTGAGTGGATCCCACCCGGAGCGGCACAGGGCGCCGCCCAATCCGTCCCCTACACCGTCACGGGAGCGGAGATGACAACGGTTACCGTCCACGTTCCCTGGGAACAGCCCGTCGGCATCCTGCGAATTTACCTCCCCACAGGGACCGCCGCCGCGGAAATCGATTGGATCGAGTTGCAGACACCGTCGGGCAAACGCCGGTTCGACTTCTAAAGAGAGGAGCCGGAATCTACGGGCGAAGGTAACTCGGGAAACTCATCATTCCGAAGCTCGCCGGTTGTACATGGGTTTCTAAATAGAAGTGTTCTTGGAGAAGGAATGTTGTAGTCGGCCCCATGGTAGCATCCAGGGAAACGTATCGATGGTTAGTCGCAGTGGAGCTTGTGTGATGCGTGCGATAAGCATTTGGTCCGGAATTGTACTCGCCTGCTTCGCGGCGGCCTCGGTATCGGCGGCGGAGATCGAACAATGGGGTGTCGCCGAGTTGACCTTCGGCGGTCCGAGCCAAGGGAACCCGTACCTTGACATCCAGCTCAGGGCGACGTTCACCCAGGGTGATCGGGCAATCACGGTCCCCGGGTTTTGGGATGGCGGCGACGTCTATAAGGTCCGTTTCTCGCCGCCCACGCCGGGCCAATGGCAATATCGGACTTCTAGTAACCGGCCGGAACTCGACGGTCACACCGGCACCATCACCGCTGCGCCGCCGTCAGAGGGTAACCGCGGCCCGGTGGAGATATTCCATACCTTTTACTTCCGTTATGCCGACGGCACACCGTATCACCAGTTCGGCACGACTTGTTACGCCTGGATCCATCAGCCGGAGGAGCTTCAACAGCAAACTCTAAAGACGCTCGCATCGTCCCCGTTCAATAAGATCCGTTTTTGTATCTTTCCCAAGTCTTATGCCTACAACCAGAACGAGCCGGAGCTATTCGCGTTCGTTAGAAAGGCCGACGGTTCGTTCGACTTTTCTCGGCCCGACCCTGCATTCTGGCGGCACCTGGAGCGGCGCATCCTCGACCTGCAACAATTGGGTATCCAAGCGGACTTGATTCTGTGGCATCCGTACGATCGGTGGGGTTTCGCCGATATGAGCGATGAAGAGGACGACCGCTATCTACGCTATTGCATTGCGAGGCTCTCGGCGTATCGCGACGTCTGGTGGTCGCTGGCGAACGAATACGATTTCATGACCGACCGGCCTGCGGGGCATCGCGGCAACAAGCAATGGGAAGACTGGGATCGCTTTTTCCAAATTCTCCAGAACGAGGACCCGCACCGGCGATTTCGGGGCATCCATAATGGCCGGAAATGGTACGATCACACCATGCCTTGGGTGACGCACGCCAGCCTGCAAAGTTCCGACATGAACGGCGGCGTGCGGTTTCGGAATCAGTACCAAAAACCTGTCATCTACGACGAATGCCGGTACGAGGGTGATATTCCGCAGGGATGGGGAAACCTTACCGCACGGGAAATGACCCAGCGGTTTTGGTTGGGAACACTGAGCGGTTGCTATGTGGGCCACGGGGAAACCTACAAGCACCCGCAGGATATCCTGTGGTGGTCGAAGGGCGGTGTGTTGCACGGCCAAAGCCCGGCTCGCATCGCCTGGCTCAAGGAGTTCCTCACCCGGTGTCCCCCCTTCCACGAACTCGAGCCCATGGGGGATGATAAGGGCCGCTTCTTGCTGGCCAAGCCGGGCGAGTTCTACTTGATCTATTGTGTTGATCAACGAAAACAAACGGTCAACCTGGCGGAGGGACATCGTTACAAGATCGATCTCATCGACCCCTGGGAGATGACCGTGACGGCCTTGGGCACGGCCGAGCCGGGGGAATTCACAGTGGTTCCGCCGCGTGCTGACGTGGCGTTTCGCTTGGAGGCCTATCAACCCGGCGAGCCCCTGCGTCCCCAAGTGCAGATGGAGGCCTCCGCGACGGAAGGCCTGGCACCGTTGGAAGTGGAGTTCCGTTCTCCGAATGCCGGCAAACTGCTTTGGGATTTCGGCGACGGGACGACCGGCGAGGGGCCGCGGCTGCGCCACGTCTTTCAATCGCCGGGCGTGTATTCCGTCGCCCTTAGCGTGACCACGGCGGAGGGACAAACGGCGACGGCGTTCCAGGAAATCCTGGTCGATCATGATCCCCATGTCCCCATCGTTCGTGCGGGTTTTGCAAGCGGAGAAGTGCCGACGCTGAAGTTCCAGGGTTCGGCAAAACGTGGGGCCGTCGGGGCGCTCGTCCTTCCCGCCGGTCCTCCCTGGGGCTGGGTTGAGGCGGGAGAGAGCGTTGTCGATGGGCTCCGCGGCTTGCGGTCGTTTACGATTCTCGGCTGGCTCAAGCCCGATAACCTGCAAGCGGGCAGCGGCGGCAATCGGATTGTTTTCTGTCTGCAAGAGAACCATTCGGGGATCGACCTGGTCTGCCACGCCGATGGACGTCTCCGCTTGGCCGTGAACCAATGGCCGGACCGCGTCCAAAACGACAGTTCGCCCGGCAAGCTCCAATTGGGAAAATGGACGTTTTTCGCCGTGACGTATGATGCCGCTCAGCAGCGCGATAATGTACGGTGGTATTTCAGCGAGCCGCGCGAGGCGCCCGGCCGGGTAGCGATCGTCCCCGACCGCACGAACTCGTATAACGTGGGACCGGTTGACACCGACATCGGTCCCCTGGCGATCGGCAACTTCAACAAGACCATGCACGGGTACGGCATGGATCGGCAGTTCCGCGGCGAGATCCGCGGGCTGCAAATCTTTGGTAGCCGAGTCGGCGGCCGCGGGGCGCTCTCCTTGGAGATGATCCGTGAGCATCAACCCTGAGTCGGCCGTCCAACGACGAAACAGGCAGGCGAAAGAGTGTTGCGATTCTTAGCGAGTACGTCATGAGTACGCGTGCCTTGCGAGTCCTTTGCGCTGTTTCGATCACGATTTCGGCGGCGACGGCCCCGGCAGCAGCCGTGGACCTGCCGTTCGATCGTAATTGCCCGGTGTTCCACGATAACGATGACCATCGTGACGTGTACACCGAGGAATACTTGATGGCGTTGGCGCACCTGGGTGAAATCAGGCTGGTGGGTTTGACGACGACCTACGCACCGAACCGGCGAGAATACGAGTTGTTCGTGCGAGGGCGAGCGGAGATCGTCGAGAAAGCCCGCCAAAGTGGATTAAGACGTGTACCATCGCCGGTTCCAGGCACGGGTTTGAAGCTCACGCGGCCGGCCTCAAATCGACCGGAGGACACGGAGCCGCTGAATCTGGCGGCCGCCCGGGCGTTGGTTGCCGAGGCGCGAAAGGCCACGCCCGAT
Organism: Thermogutta hypogea; assembly: GCF_055386265.1. Classification (NCBI taxonomy): domain Bacteria; kingdom Pseudomonadati; phylum Planctomycetota; class Planctomycetia; order Pirellulales; family Thermoguttaceae; genus Thermogutta; species Thermogutta hypogea. Next base: position 3,524,816 of record NZ_AP042425.1, on the reverse strand, counting down.
CGACCGCTGGTCTTCCTCACCGGTGGGCAGCTCACCGTGGTTGCCGATGCGTGGTTGCAAGACCCCGACATTGCGTCGCGGGTAGTGGTTGCCGGGTTGTTCGGTGTTCCGGGGCGCGATTACAACGCGAGCTTGGACTCCTGGGCCTGGACGATCGTGGTCTCGAAGTTCCGCGTTGTAGCGGTCCCGTTCGGGAATCCGAGGCAACGGGGCCGCGTATTCCTTCAGGCGGCCGAGGTCCCCAAGGCTCGAATCCAGGCCGAACTTCCCCAAGATATCCCGTTTTTCCGTTGGATGTTCGAGAAGCGGCACCCCGGCAATCCGGGGCCGGATGAGCACGATTATGACGGCCAGGCCGCGATTGCGCTCCTGCGGCCCGACTTCATCACCGAGGTGCGACGATGGCGTCCGGACGGCGTGCTTCCGAATGGCGATGCCAAATTGGTGCCCGACGAGGCGGGGCCTGTCATCGAAGCCGTCGATGCCGACCAGCGGATTGCGACAGCGGAGTTTTGGCGAGCGATGCATGCCCTGCGAGATTCCTTGGCAAACGGTCGCGGCTCGGCGTCCCTAATCGTGTCGCCGGACGTCGCCGTATCGAGAGTTTCGTTTTCTCGCGAAGCGGGGTTGCCGCGATTGCGTGTGGCCGACAACGGTCGATTTCTGGTGACGGCCGGCGGCGAGCCCTTCTTTTGGTTGGCAGATACTGCTTGGCAACTGATCCACGACTTGGATGAGGCGGAAGTGCGACGTTATTTCGCCGACCGCCGGGACAAGGGTTTTACGGTGATCCAAACGGTTGTGCTCGTGGAATTGCGGAGCGACAAGCCCAACGCCTTCGGACATTTTCCCATCGAGCCGAGACGACCCGACAGGCCGATTGTCGAACCAGGACCCGACAACGATTATTGGGATGACGTCGAGCGCGTGCTGCGGCTGGCGGAGGAACACAACCTGTACGTGGCTCTGCTGCCCACGTGGGGGAAATGGGTTATTTCCAATTGGCAGGACGGCATCGTCGATGGGTTCTTCACCACGGAAAACGCGGAATCCTACGGCCGGTTCATCGGCCATCGATTCCGCAATCACAACAACATCATTTGGGTCTTGGGTGGCGACAAAGCCTCTCCCACGGATGAAGCCAAGGCGATCTGAAGGGCTATGGCCCGTGGAATCGCCATCGGCGCGAGCGGCGAGGAAGACTATTCACAGGTGCTGATGACGTATCACACCAGCGGACCGGGCAGCACCGCGTGGTTCCTCAATAAAGAGCCGTGGCTCGACTTCCACGGGCTTCAGTCCGGACATGGACGGTGGGCCATGAATTGGATGATGGTCGAGCACGCCTACACGATGAGACCGACGTTGCCGGTGATCGACTTGGAAACAAGCTACCCGGGCTTCCGCCATGGTCGCCCGCCGACGATAGCAACCGACGATGACGCCCGTCGCGCCGCTTATTGGGCGGTCTTCGCCGGGGCTGCCGGTCACACCTACGGGCACCACAGCATTTGGCAAATGCACTCGCCGAAATATCCAGGAATCGCCAATCCGCGCGAATACTGGTACGAGGCCCTCGACGCGCCGAGCGCCAAGCAGATGGGTTATTTGCGGCGCTTGATCGAGTCGCGACCATTCCTCACGCAGCGGCCCGTGCTTTCTCTCTTGGCCTTTGAACAGACCAAACCCTGGGAGATGTGTTTGGCCCTGCTCGGGGAAGGTTACGCAATGGCTTATACCCCGACCGGGCGAACGCTGGAGATCGCCCTCGACAAGTTGGGTTTCGCCGAAGTCCGGGCGGCTTGGTTCGATCCCCGCACAGGGAAGGCGAACGACATAGGCCGGTTTGCAGCGAAAGGTCGCCGGTCATTCGATCCGCCCGGTGAACCGGGCGAAGGCAATGACTGGGTCTTGATCCTGGATGATGTGAAACGCGACTACCCCCTGCCGTAGCGGCGGGTCGCTTAAGGAACCCCTGCACCATCCGCTTGAGGCGGCCCCCGGGCTTATCTTGCGTAGGGAGTGAAAAAGATGATTCGGCGGCAGAGCGGGTTTGAGCGCGATCCATCCTCCGCGTATCACAAGGCTGGACCGTCTATCGCCAAGCGTGCGCGCGGTGACTTTCTACCATCGCACCGCCCGTCTCCGGTTCGCGGCTTGCAATTTACTTTCGCTAGGCTCGCAGCCGGCGTCGAAGGTGATATCATGAAACCCTAGCTCCCATCCACGAGCCTATCCTAAGGATACGCGCCGCTTGCGATGAGATTCCTTTCATCCGCCGCCTCGATGCCAAGCAACTTACACAGGGAGAAATCACTTGGCCGATTATGACGCGCATGCTGTGTCTTCCTTGGTGCCTTTCCGGGGACGCCTTCTCGGGTGGCACGTCGGAGCGGTTCTTCCCAGGATGCAAACTTGCCGGGCCTGCGCGGCGGCGGTGGCAGTCTTGCTATGCGTCATCGGCGCCCGGACCGAAGGGCAAGAGAAACCGGAGCACCAACGGCTGGGCCGCGGCGATCTCGCAACCAGTTTGGAAATCTTCAATCTTTGGGGGGAACAGCCGCCGGAAAAGCAAGAGGTCATCCGGGTGGCCCATGCCTATCTCTCGGCACGTCCCGATGCGACTGTGGCCGAGCTTTTCGATCAGGCCGATTTTCAGCGCGCTTGCCGGACGGCAGGTCTCACGCACCTCGGCGGCCCCCTGCTTGGTTGCGCGTCTTCCGACGGCGTCTCCATTTGGATGCGGACCTTGGGACCGGCCGAAGTCGGCGTTGAGGTCTTCGTTTCGGGGGAAGTGCGGCGGTTCGGACCGGCGGCATCCACCGCGGAGAGCGATTTCACCGTGGTCGTCCCGGTGACCGGCTTGCCGCCCGGCGGCGTCTTTCCGTATCGCGTGCTTGTCAACGGGCAGGCCGTCGCAATCCCGCTAAACGCCGTGATTCGCACAATTCCGGCGAACCCCGAAAAGCTGCGGATCGCTTTCGGCAGTTGCATGCATCGTTGGGGGCTGGGTAACCCGCAGCTCAGCCTCCGGATTCGCGAGCGTCACCCGGCCGCGCTTCTCCTGATCGGCGATACCGCGGCCCAAGATCGGGATAACCACCTCGGGTTGCACCGCCTGGATTATCTCGTGCGGGATTTGACGCCGGCCTGGCAACAACTGACGGCGGAAATCCCCGTTTACGTGACCTGGGACGATCACGATTACTTCAACAACGACAAATGGGGCCTCCCGAAGGGGTTTTTGGAAGAGGATCGTCTCGGCGTGTGGGAGGTCTTTCGTCAGTGTTGGAACAATCCGGCGTACGGTTTGGGACCCGGCCGGGGAGGCGTGTTCCTCAGCACGCGGATCGGCCCTTGCGATATCATCATGACGGACAACCGCTTCTTCCGACAAAAGGGCGATTTCCTGGGCGGCGAACAAATGGCCTGGCTCAAGGAGCAACTGGCGGCGGCCAAGGGGCCGTTTATCATCCTCTCTTGCGGCACGATGTGGAGCGACTACGTCTCCGGCGGCAAGGACTCCTGGGGCGTGTTCGACCCCCAAGGTCGCGAGGAAATCTTCCGCTTGATCGAGGAACAGCGGATCGGCGGCGTCCTGCTGATCTCCGGCGATCGACACGGTGCCCGCGGGTTTCGTATCCCGCGACCGAGCGGCTATGCGTTTTACGAATTCGAGGGGGCGAGCCTGGGCGGTCGCAGCGGGCCGCCCGTCCACCAGGCCGATTGGACGACGCAACTTTACGGCACCGCCGGCGAATACGCCTTCAGTGAGTTCGAGTTTGATCTCACCAAGGACGATCCGGAAGTCACGTTCCGGCTGATGAGGGAAACCGGGGGGATCATTTACGAGATAACGTTACCCCGGAGCCGACTCACGCCGCCCGGCCGTTGATGGTGCGCGCCGTGCCGAAACCGGTGGGTAATTCGGCGAGACGACCTCCGCGGCGGGACGGTTCTTGCGAAGGGGCCGGGAGGGAGCCGGCCGCCCGCCGCCGACAATCGTCGTTCCTTTTCGCTGGAAGAGGCGATCTGGATTCTCGGACAGGCGGCGCTGCCGGCCGCGGATCACGAGGGATCAGAAGGCACGGTGAGATTCCGAGGTTGCAACTCGTACCGGTTCAATCCTGGACCTGGACCAGGCCGCCGAAGCGGCGAACCCGCCGTGCGTAATCGCGAATCGCCTGCCGAAGATGCTCCGCCGCGAAGTCCGGCCAACAGACGTCCGTCACCCAAAGCTCGCTGTAGCTGATTTGCCAGAGGAGGAAATTGCTGATCCTCATCTCGCCCGCCGTACGGATGAGCAGATCGGGGTCCGGCATGCCCGCCGTGTAAAGATGGGCGGAGATCAGTTCCTCACTGATTTCGTCGGGCTTCAGGCGGCCCTCGGCGACGGATCGGGCGATTTCGCGGACCGCGTCCACGATCTCCCGCCGTCCCCCGTAATTGATCGCCAGACACAGTTGCAAGCCGGTGTTCGCGGCGCATTCGCTCAGGGTAAGATCCATCTCCCTGCGCACTCGCGCGGGAATGCCGTCAGGCCGGCCAATGATCGAGACATGGATATTCTTCGTGACCAGGTCCGGCCGCTCCTCCACCATGTATTGCTCCAGCAGCCTCAGCAGGAACTCCAGCTCCATGCGAGGGCGTTTCCAATTCTCGCTGGAGAGACAGAAGAGCGTCAGCCGTTCGATCCCCAGGTGGATGCACTCCTCGACCGTGCGGCGGACGGCGGCCACGCCCTGCCGGTGCCCCTCGGCCCGCGGCAGTCCCCGCTGCTGCGCCCAGCGGCCGTTCCCATCCATGATCGCCGCGATGTGCCGCGGCCTTTTATCCGGGGGAATGTCGAAATCGCATTGGGATGACGGGGGCGATGCACTCATCGGTCTTACGCCAAGGGGCCTCTTCTCCGCTCCCGGCGGTCCTTCCTGGGTATTCCGGCCGCTCGTTGCGGCCGCGGGCTATTCGGCGAGCTGAGCCGACGTCCGACTTCTCGGGCATTAGGCGAACATCGTCTGCTCGCGGTCCGGCCCGACCGAGACGATTTCCACCGGGCGACCGACTACCTCGGCCAGGCGGTCCAAATACTTCCGCGCGTTGACGGGCAGGTCGCTCACACGGCGCACCTCGCTGATCTCCCGCTGCCAGCCGGGCAACGACTCGTAGATCGGCTTGACGCGGCGGAGTCGCTCCACGTGATCGGGGAAACGCTCCGTCCGTTCGCCGTCCAGTTCGTAGGCGGTGCAAATTTGGATTTCGGGCAGGGCGCTAAGAACGTCCAGGAGCATGACGGCCAAGGCGTCCGCGCCGCTGAGTCGCGCCGTGTAGCGCGCGGCCACGGCGTCGAACCAACCGCAGCGGCGGGGCCGGCGCGTCACCGTGCCGTATTCGTTGCCGCGGTCTCGAATGTGCTGTCCCACGTCGTTGTCCTGCTCGGTGGGGAACGGTCCGCCGCCGACGCGCGTGCAGTAGGCCTTGACCACGCCCAAGATCTTATGAATGTGACGGCCCGGCACCCCGGTACCGGCTGAAATTCCCACGCCCGAGCTATTGCTGCTAGTGACGTACGGGAACGTTCCGTGGTCGATGTCGAGCAGCGCCCCCTGCGCACCCTCGAACAGAATGCGCCGGCCCGCGTCCACGGCATCCAAGAGGAATTGGGTGGTATCGGCGACGAAGGGGCGGAGTCGCTCCGCGTAACCGGCGTATTCCTCGCAAATTGCTTCGGCATCCAAGGCGGGACTGTCGGCCGGCACGCCGAGCGGTTCCAGCATTCGCCGTTTTGCCTCGGCGACGGCGATGATCCTCTCCCGCAGCCCCGACTCGTAGAAATCGCCCACGCGGACGGCATGGGAGCGGCCGATCTTGTCTCGATAGCATGGGCCGATTCCCCGCAGCGTGGTCCCGATGGCCTCGCCGGTGGGGCACTCGTTGAGGATGCGATCCTCCTCCACGTGCCATGGGAGGATGACATGTGCCCGACTGCTGATCGTCAGGTTGGCGTCCACGCGGACGCCCCGCTCGCGCAAGGCGTCGATCTCGGCCAGCAGCGTTTTGGGGTTGACCACGACGCCGTTGGCAATGACACACCGCACACCTGCCCGAAAGATTCCGCTCGGAATGAGCGACAGCTTGAAGGTCTGCCCGCCCATCACCACCGTATGGCCGGCGTTGGCCCCGCCCTGATACCGGACCACGATGTCGTGGTTTTCGGTCAGGATATCGACGATCTTCCCTTTGGCCTCGTCACCCCATTGGAGACCGATGACGGCTGTATTGGCCACGTCTGGTTACCTGTTCTGTTGGTTGCGTGTGCCCGCGACCGCGAACGCTCGATGCTGCCGGCGCTCTCCTTCCTGCCGCCGGGGATTATCCCGGGGGACGGCAGCGCCGCAATAATGGAGCGGATCGGGTACGGGGGCCTTCTCGAAACGAAAAAGTGGCGGAGTGCGGCCGGCGCGCAATGACACCCCGACTTGCCCAGCCGCGTTTCCAAACCCGCAGTCTAGCCCTAATGGCCCGCCGCCGTCAAGGGTTCGCCGCTCGGTATCGGCGGGCACCGGACTTCGGCGGCGGCAAATGGCGGGCGCGATCCGACCGAAACGGGGACCTCGGGCATCGGCCGGAGCCGGAGGTAACGCCCAAACGCACATTCCCGCGCCGCTTTCTCCGGCGGCGCGGGAACTGCACTAGGGAGGGTTGTAAAGTCGGATCACCAAACCGGCGAGATCGATCGTCAGAAGTTGTTAATGGTCTCGCGAGCCATGCGGGTACCCAGGGCGCCCCACACGCCGTACGGGCTGGGACCGCCGCTGACTTCCGGCGCGGCCAAGTTGCCAGTGTTGATCGTATCGCTAATGAAACGGACCGATCCGTCTGCCAAGGCCGCGTTCACACCGCCCGGGTGATAGCTGTCCGGCGGCATCACGTGGTCCGATCCCCATTCCGACCAATAGCCCTTGCAGCCGATGGAGTTGGGCGGCAGCACGGTGTTGAACCCGGTCACGACGCTGGTTCCCCAGCCGTAGTGCACGCCGCGAAGTTCACCGATCTGCGGGGCGGCAGCGGTGATGGTATTATTCGGCCCTTTCCACTGGAGACACAGGCCGGGGTTGGCACGGAGCGTCCCGTCTCCCGCATTTTCCACATAGTTCCCGTGCGTCTCCCGCACGTCGCTGCGGGTCGAGACCACGACTTCACTGACGGCCAGCGTATTGCTGGTGCCGTCGATGATGCCGTTCATGCCGACAAAGCTGTCGCCGCCGAAGATGCCGCGCGGGTTGGCGCGTCCTCGCCAATCGACGCTCACGTCGTCGCCCCAGCAGAAGACGTAGGAGTTGTCGCCTTGCCACCAGTAGGGCCGGCCGTCGTCGCGAATCTTGCCGGCGGCTCCGTCCGAGGGGCAGAGAATGGACGGCACCTGCACGTTATGCGGCCGGAAATCCCAACCGTACCAAGGCACCGGCCCCCATGCGTTGTAGCGGGGTGGTTGCGGCGCCGCCCATTGATTGTACAGCGCGGTCTGTTCCAAATACGGGAGCAACATCACGAACGCGCTCAGTCCGCCGTAAGTGCTCTTTTCCTCCGGAGGCGTCCCTGCGGTCGGCCCCTGCCCGAGACTCGGAAAGACGTTGTACTTATCGTGATAGTTGTGCAGCGCCAATCCGATTTGTTTGAGATTGTTCGTGCATTGCGACCGCCGAGCGGCCTCCCGCGCGGCTTGTACGGCGGGAAGAAGCAATGCAATCAAAATTCCGATGATGGCAATTACCACCAAGAGTTCCACCAGGGTAAAACCCAGGGGGAACCTTCCCCACAAACGACGTAGCCTGCGCATGGCGTCGACTCCTGCAGAAGAGTGGAACGTAAAACTAATTCCCAATTGGGAAGACGACCAGGGGCTTTGCCCACCTTCCACCCGCGATTTGATTCTATTTTTCTTCCCTATATTTGTCAACAAATTTGTCGGACTCTGCGAACATCAGAAATCGCGTCATCATTATCCGTTCGGAAGTTTCGGCGGCGGCTCGGGTTAGGAATCTTCTCTACCAACTCCTCCTTTGGCTCTAGGCGATCGTTGCCGCCGCTTCAAGGACGACCCGCGCCGACGGCTCGCAGGCAATTAGCGACGCCCGGGCCGTCTCGCCTCTCGAAATCAAGGGGCACAATCCTCCAGTGACGGGATTGTCGGCCGCAAGGCGATCGCCCCTTCCTTTCGCCGCACCCGAGCGGGATCGCGGCCGTATAATAGACGAGGCAAATGTCCCTGGATCCCGCACGCGCGGGGTCGATTTTTGTTTCGCGGCATCCCAAACCCTTTTTCCCATGCCTTCGTCGGCCGTCTTACAATCGCTGGAACCCTTGACCCGGGAAGCCTTGATGGGCTGGCTTCGCGAGGAGAATCCCGCGCGGCTCGAGGAGTTGTGGCAGGCCGCCGACGAGGTCCGCCAGGCCTGCGTCGGAGGAGAGGTCCACCTCCGGGGGCTGATCGAGATCTCGAATTATTGCATTCGGCTGTGTGCTTATTGCGGGCTAAGGGCACCGAATACGGAACTGACGCGATACCGGATGACCGAGGATGAGATTCTCGCCTGTGCCCGGCAAGCCCATGCGATGGGCTACGGCACCGTCGTGTTGCAGTCCGGCGAAGATCCGGCACTGAGCCGTGAGATGATCGCCCGAGTGGTCCGCCGAATCAAGGAGTCGTTGCCGCTGGCGGTTACGCTCAGTTTGGGGGAGCGCAGTCCGGAGGATTGGGCGGCCTGGAGGCGGGCCGGCGCCGATCGCTACTTACTGCGTTTCGAGACCTCCAATCTCCATCTGTACCGCGTGTACCATCCGCCCCGAGGCGACGAGCGCGAAACGCGGATCGAGATGTTGCGGCGGCTGCGGGCCTTGGGCTATGAAGTCGGCAGCGGCGTGATGATCGGCATCCCCGGCCAGACCTACGCCGATTTGGCCGAAGACTTGCTGATGTTTCGCGAGCTGGATCTCGACATGATCGGGGTGGGGCCTTTCATCCTGCATCCCCGTACGCCCCTGGCCGACTCGGATTTCCGCGTCCTCGTTCCGGACGGCGACCAGGTACCCGCCAACGAGCTAATGACGTACAAAACCATCGCTTTGACGCGGCTGTTATGTCCTCGGGCGAACATCCCCAGCACGACCGCCCTGGCGACGCTCAATCGCGGGCGCGGCCGGGAATTGGGGCTGGTCCGCGGTGCGAACGTCGTGATGCCGAATCTGACGCCGCCGCGCTATCGTGTACTCTACGAAATCTACCCGAACAAGGCCTGCATTCAAGAGTCGGCCGAAGCATGCCACGTCTGCCTGCGTTCGCGGATCGAAGGTCTGGGGCGTCCGATCGGTCGCGGGCCGGGCTCGGCGCCCAATTACCGGGCGAGAACGGGCGGTGGCGATCGCGCCGATTCCTCCGCCTGAAGGCGCGCGATCCGCCGGCAGGCCGCGCGGTCCCACGAACACGGCAAGAACGGATCCCGATCCCAAAGGTCCTCGCAAATGTCCTCTTCCACCATTCGGCGGCAACTCAGCGGCACCGCCGCGGATTTCATCGACGAACCCAAGCTGCACGGCCTTTTGTCCCGACCGGCCGAGCCGGAACGCGTCCGCGAGATCATCGCCAAGAGCCTGAATAAGGAAGCCCTGACGGTCGAGGAGGCGGCCGCCCTGCTGAACGTCGAGAACCTCGACCTGATCGAAGAGATTTTCGACGCCGCGCGCCGCTTGAAGCGGGATGTGTACGGAAATCGAATCGTCCTTTTCGCCCCGTTGTACATCGGCAGCGAGTGCACGAATGATTGTGCGTACTGCGCCTTTCGGCGGAGCAACCGCGAGGTCCGGCGGCGGACGCTCTCGCCCGACGATATCCGGCGGCAGACGGAGGCCTTGCTCGATCGCGGTCACAAGCGGCTGATTCTGGTCTTCGGTGAGCATCCCGAGTATTCGCCGACCTTCATCGCCGATGCCGTCCGTACGGTGTACGATACGCAGCGTCCCAAGGCCTCGATCCGGCGCGTCAACATCAACGCCGCGCCCATGGATCACGAGGGTTTCGCCGAGATCAAAAGAGCCGGTATCGGCACGTATCAGATATTCCAAGAGACGTATCATCACGAGACGTACGCGCAAGTCCATCCGCGGGGTACGCGCAAAGGCGATTACCTGTGGCGGCTGGACGCCCTCAGCCGGGCCATGGAGGCGGGCTGCGACGACGTGGGAATCGGCGCGCTGTTCGGCCTCTACGACTGGAAATTCGAGGTGCTCGGCTTGGTCGAGCATGCGTTATTCTTACAGAGCCGCTACGGCGTGGGGCCGCACACCATCAGCTTTCCGCGCTTGCGCCCCGCGGCGGGCGTGCGGCTGGACGAACGCCACCGCGTGGCCGACGCGGACTTTAAGCGGTTGATCGCCGTCCTCCGCTTGGCCGTGCCGTACACGGGTCTGATCCTGACGGCGCGGGAACCCGCCGAGTTACGCCGCGAGGTCATGGAGTTCGGCGTTTCGCAAATCGACGCGGGGAGCCGAATCGAGTTGGGCGGCTATACGGAGGCGGGCGATGCCCAGGTTCTGGAGCGGGAACAGTTCGAGCTGGGCGATCTCCGGTCGCTCGACGACGTGCTACGGCAACTGATCGTGGACGGTTACATCCCCAGCTTTTGCACGGCTTGCTACCGGTTGGGTAGGACCGGCGAGCACTTCATGGAGTTCGCCATCCCCGGCTTCATCCAGCAGTTCTGCACCCCGAACGCCCTGACCACGCTGATGGAGTATCTGGTCGATTACGGTTCCCGAGATACTTATGAGGCCGGACTGCGTCTGATCGAAGAAGAATTGGCGAAAATCCCGGAGGGGACGCGGAAGACGGCTTTACTGGAACGCCTCCGCCGCATCCGGGAGACGGACCAGCGAGACCTGTACTTCTGACTCAGGGCCGCATCGCCTGCCCGACCTCAGGCGCCGGACCGAGCGGCGGCCGGCGGGCCGGCGACGTAGCATCCGGAAAAGGGAGCGGCGTCACTCCCGGGGAACGCCCACCGACAGCCAGGAAGGCAATTCGCCCCGCGGCGGAAGCTGGACCACGGTGACCTTGTGGATGGGTTCGAGCTTCAGCAGTTCGCTGAGGGCCTCGGCCGGAGGATAGGAGTCCAAGGCCAAGACGCCGATGGCCTCGCCGCCGGGTTTGTTTTCGGCGCGGCCCAGCGAGAGGAAGGCGATATTCACGTTGAACCGCCCCATGATCTCGCCGATCTTGCCGATCACACCCGGCACATCCCGATGATACATGGCCAGCATGATGCCTTCCAGCGGACTTTCCAGGCGGAAATGCTGCTTTTGCACGAGCCGCGGCAGCGACTTGCCGAAGACCGTCCCGCCCACGATGGAGGTTGTTTCCTGCCGCACCACTTCCGCGGTGATTTGGGCGGAAAAGTCGCCGACCTCGGCGCTCCTCTCCTCGGCCAACTCGATCCCGCGTTGTCGCAGCAGGATTTCGGCGTTCACCAGGTTCACCGATTGATCCAAGGCCTGGAACAGCAGTCCGGCGGCGAAGGCGGAGGAGAGGAGCCGGGTGTCGCGGGAGGCCACCTCGCCCTGAAAACGCAGCTTGCACCGCTGCGGCGGATTGCGGTCGAGTTGCGCCATGAACAGACCCATGCGGTAGGCCAGGTCGAGATAACCCCGCAGCCCCTCCAAGGTCTTCGGATCGAGCGGCGCCATGTTGACGGAATTGCGGACCGCGCCGGTGGTGAAGAAATCGACCAACAGTTCCACGGCCTCCACGGCGACGTTGGATTGAGCCTCTTCGGTGCTGGCGCCGAGGTGCGGCGTGCAGAGGACGTTCGGGCGGCCGAAGAGGGGATTTTCCGTGCACGGCTCCTTGGGATAGACGTCCAGGGCCACGCCGCCGAGATGTCCGCTCTCCAACCCCTCCAATAACGCCTCTTCGTTATAGATGCCGCCGCGGGCGCAGTTGATCAGGCGGACGCCCTTCCGCATCTTGGCGATTTGGGGGCGGTCGATCAGATTGCGAGTCTGATCGTTGAGAGGGGTGTGGACGGTGAGGTAATCGACCTCGGGCAAAATTTCGTCGAGATTCTTGCAGGTGGTGATGCCCAGCTCTTTGGCGCGGTGTTCGGGCAGGAAGGGGTCGAAGCCGATGACGTGCATCTTGAGGCCGAGGGCGCGTTCGGCGACGGCCTGGCCGACGCGGCCCAGCCCGACCACGCCCAACGTTTTCCCCGCCAATTCCGTCCCCATGAACTTGCCGCGTTCCCACTTCTTCTCCAGCAGGCTTTGATAGGCCGGGAAAAGATTACGGGAAAGGGCCAGCATCAAGGCGATCGTGTGCTCGGCGGTGGCGACGGTATTGCCGCTGGGGGTGTTCATGACCACAATACCCAGCCGCGTGGCGGCGGCGGAGTCGATGTTGTCCACGCCCACTCCCGCCCGAACGATCGCCTTCAGCCGCGTGTTGCCCTCCAGCACATCGGCGGTGATTTTGACGCCGCTGCGGCAAATCGCGCCGTCGAACTCTTGCAGCGTTTTTCGCAACTCCTCGCCCTTGAGGCCCGTCCGCACCTCGTAGTCGATCGAGCCGGCGGCATCCAGCAGTTTGAGACCCTCGGGCGACAACGGATCGAGCACGACGACTTTGGGCATGACAGGTTTCCTCAATCTAACGAAAGGTGAAGCGAGACCAAGCCGGGAGGGATGCGATGGGGCCGGCCCCACCGCGGGACGCGACCGGTGGTCGACAAGGGGCGTAAAACCTTACTTTTACGGCAACCACCCAATGGGGTCAAGGTACCGAAAGGGATGCGGAGGGGCGGACCGAGTGCCCCCGTCGGATCCGCCATTCCCTATTCCAGAGTCCAGATTCGCGGTTCCCGCCGGGCGTCCAGGGTAAACATCAGATCCCCGTCGGCGGAGAAATGGATCGGCCCGGCAAAATCGGGGAATACGGCGTGACAACGCCCCGACACCACGTTCCAAACGCGAACTTCCATCCGGCCCGAAGGATCCGGCGGGGTACCGGAGATCAACGCTTCGCCGTCCGGGGTGAACGCCAGGGACGTAATGAAACCGGGAACCTCGGCCCATCGCTCGAGCAAGGCCAAATCGCCGGCCCGGAACAAGGAAATGGCCGAACCTTCGGCGGCCGCGGCGGCAAGGGTCTCGCCGTTCGGGCTGAAGGCCAAGGCCCCCACCGGACCCGGGCCGAGGAGAGTGGAGACCGGTTTCCGAGTTTCCAAGTCCCAGAGAAGGATGCGGCCGTCCGCCGTTCCGACCGCCAAATGCCGACCACCGGGGGCGAACTGCATGGTCGTGACCTCGACCGAGGGCGAAGCCGGCCGTTGGAACTCCTCCACCGGGGTCTCTTCCGTCCCGGCGATCCGACAGCGATAAAGGCGGCCGCGGCGATCGGCGATCCACAATTCACTGGAAGTCGGGTGGGCAACTACCAGCGCCACCGGGCCGGCATCGGGCAGCATTACGGTGCGGCGCAGATTGAGGGTCTCCGCATCGCGGATTTCGATCTGACGGTCGCGGGCGAGGACCGCCAGCCAATCGCCGTCCGCAGCAAGTGCCATGGCGGGCGGCCCCAACCCCGATTGTTTGACGGTGGCCAGCCGCGTCCCGCCGGCAAGGTCCCAAAGCGTGATGGCCGCGTCGCGTGGAACCAACCCCTCCAACAGCAGCAGCCGTTTGCCCTGGCGATCGGGAAGATAGTTACGCACGCCGCCGCTGCCTCCGCCCAAGCCGGCGGGTATTTCGCCGCGGGTGAGATCCCATTGGGTCAGGACGGTGCGACAGGCCGTCCAAAGGCTGCTCATGTCCGGCGCGAACAGCCCTTGCACGGGATGGCCCGACTGACCCGCAAACCGCCTCAACGGGGCAAGCGTTCGCACATCCCAGAGCCGGGCCGTCGAGTCCTGACCGCAGGTCAGCAATTGCTTCCCGTCGGAAGAAAAGGCCATCGCCACGATGGGGCGGAAATGGGCTTCCCGCAAATAGCGCGACACTCCGGTGCGGCGTTGATAGAGCCAAACGCTGGACCCCGAAGCCGCCGCCAGCAACGTGCCGTCGGGGGAAAACGCGGCGGCCGACACCGGCTCATTGAATTCTCGGAACACCGCGGTCAACGTCAATTTGGGCCACGAAAGCAGGAAGGAACGCCCTCCCGCCGTGCCGCAAAAGATGGCCGTCTCTTCCGCGTCGACGGCCAAACACGTCAGGTCCGGCTGAAAGTTCCGCGGAGGGCGAAGGGGCGGCCTGGCTCCCCACAAGCGGCGATCGTTGACGAACGTCCCCAGGTCCACCCTCAGCGTTCGCATGGTGCCGTCCCCCGCATCGCCGGTTTCCCCGCCGAGGGAGGCGGCTCGCAAGCCGGCATCCGTGGCCGCCAAGAGGCCCTCGCCTCGGCTTGTGAAGACCAAACCATGAACGGCTTGGGCGGCCGCGTTCCATCGGCGGATCAGCTTCAGTTCCGGCACGGACCACAGCGTCACCTCGTCGCCGTCGCCCGCCGCCAAGGCGGAGCCGTCGGGCGAAAACGTCAGAACCGCCGCCCCCTTTCCGATCCGCGTCTCGGCCGCGACGAGCCGCCGCTCCGCGTCCCAAAGGAGAACGGTGCCGTCCGCGCATCCGAGGGCCAGCCGCCGGCCGTCGGGGGAGGCGACCAACCGAAGAATCGTGCGATCGGGTCCTCCCGCCGATTGGGATACCGGCTGAGAATCATCCGCCGGGGGAGCGGTTGCCGCCTCGCCTTCCGCGGCATCCTCCGACCGCACCGGGAAGAGGTCCCAACTCTTTCGGCCCGCCGAAGCCAGACGGTCGAGCAATCGCCAGGCGAAATCGCGGAGGTCCTCGGGACACTGCTCGGCATCGTGCAAGACGGCCTCCGCCGCGCCCGGGTTATCGATCAACAGTTGCCCGGCTTGAGCCAGGGCTTCGGCATAGCGCTGTTGCCGCGCAAAATCCTGCTGCGAGCGGAGGACCTGCTCCTGCCGGGCCGTCATCTCGGCCAGGACCGCCTTGCCGTGCATCTCCTGTTCCAGCCGCGCCTCGTACCATCGCCAGGTGAGGGCCAGTCCGCCCAACAACAAGGCCGCGATCGTTCCCGCCGAGGCCGCGGTGCGATTGCGATGAAACCACTTGGCGGCGCGTTCCAGGGGACCGGCGGGCCGGGCCGTGATCACGTGCCCCTCCAGGAATCGCCGCAAATCGTCGGCCAGGGCGGCGGCCGACGGATAACGCTTGCCGGGGTCCTTCTCCAGGCACTTCAGGCAGATGACCGACAGGTCGCGATGCAGATGCGGTTGCAGCCTTTGCGGCGAGACCGGTTCGGTCTTCTTGACCAGGAGCATGGTCTCCATGGCATTCCGGCCGCGGAACGGCGGGCGCCCCGTCAGCAGCTCGTAAAGAATCGCCCCCAAGCCGTAAACGTCCGCCGCGCGACCGTCCGCCTGCGACGGGCCCCAAATCTGTTCCGGGGCGGCATACGCCGGCGTGCCCACCAGCCATTCGCCGGCAGCGGAACGCCCATGCTCCATGCGAACCGCCAACCCGAAGTCGCTGATCTTCGGCGTGCCGTCGTGATCGAGCAGGACGTTGCCGGGCTTGAGGTCGCGATGGACGATTCCGTGATCGTGGGCGAATTGGACGGCCCGGGCCAGACTTTCCACCAGCCGCGCGGCCTGGCGGGGTTTCCAGGGCTGTCCGCGCCGATCGGCCGGCGTGCCCCCCTCCAACAGCTCCATCACGACATAGCGGCACTCGTCGGTCTCGCCCACCTCGTACACTTGGACGATGTTGGGATGCCGTAGGGCGGCGGCCGCCTCCGCCTCTTGCGGGGCCGATCCCTTCCGCGTCGCGTCGCTCCGCGGCAACACCTTGACGGCCACCAAACGCTTGAGCTGCGTGTCCCGCGCCTTATAGACCTTGGCCGTCGCCCCTTCGCCGATGACCTCCAGCAGGGCGTATCGGCCGAGCATGGCTAGAACCGGGGCGTCCTCCGCGATCGGCTCGCGCCGGTCGCTCGCCGCCGCTTCGTCCAAGGGCGCGGTCTCGCTCTCCGAAATTCCTTCCGAAATGCCGTCCTCGGCATGCACGATCCGGTGCACGAAGAACAGCTCGCGGAGGTCTTCGACCAGCTCCGGAAACCGCGTGTAATACTCCTCGGGATCGGGGTTGAGGCCGACCTCATGCCGGGCGACGAATTCGGTATAGATCAGCTCCAGCAAGAGCTCCGGAGCCGGACGCTCCTCGGGATGGGAAGCCAGCAGATCCTCCACGCGACTGGATTCGCCGCGACGAATGCAGCGGTCCAAGGTGTCGCAGGCTTCGCGAATCCAATCTTCCAAACGGGCCATGCTCGCAGCGCCGGCGCGATCGGGACGCGGAAAAATAGAACGGGAGACGGAGCACGGCACCCACGCCGTGCTCCATCTCCATTATGGCTCGTTCGGCTGAAGACTTCTCCACCCTACGGTGGCAGGGGCCGAGTCAGACCGTTTCCGGCACCACGAAGGGGGCGCGATAGTCGCGCGTCAAAAGCCGGTCGGCCGCCGCGTTGTCGCGGAAGCGTTCCCGGCCGGGATCGAAGGCCAACTTCGGCCCCACGGTGCACTTCATGGAGGCCAAGTCCACCCCGAGGGCGCCCGCCAGGTGCTCCTCCAACGCCTTCCACGAGGCGGCTACCGTCTCGTTGTCGGGGAGGGCCTTGGCGGCGTCGGCGAAGGAGGTCTCCGAGCCTAGTCGATACGAGATGTTCCCCAGGTGACACAGGGCCGCCGAATAGTGGGCCACTTCGATGTCGGCATGGAGCTCCTCGACCTTGCGGCTGCGCATGCAGGCGATGAAATTCTCGAACTGATCGCCCGGCCCCATGGCCACGTCGATCTTTTCCAGATCCTCCCCCTGCTCCTTGCCGTTGGGATAGAACTTGCCGCCGCGGATCACGCCTTCCGTGAGGTAGAATTCGTTGTCCACCTTGGGATCGAACTTCTTGCCGCCGGGACCTTCCTTGCCGACCAGGCCCAACACTTCGAACAGCAAGAGGACGTCGCCGAAACCCATCACGGTGACTTGCATGTTGGGGGTTTGGCCTTGATCCTTCCAACCGCGGTCGGGTTCATCGACGTAGCGCCCGCCCGCGCTGATGACCCAATCGGGCAGCGTGGCACCCGGGATCGCCCAGCGAGCGATATCCATTTGGTGAACGCCCTGGTTGCCGATTTCACCGTTCCCGGTCTCCCAGAACCAGTGCCAATTGTAGTGCACCAGGTTGCCGTTGAAGGGCATTTCGGGGGCGGGGCCGAGCCAGAGGTTGTAATCCAACTCCGGCGGCGGGTCGGTGTCGGGCTTGAAACCGATGGTCCACCGCGGCTTGCTGGCGTAGCCCTTGGAGATCAGCAGCTTGCCGTATTTCCCCGAGGCGACCGCCGCGACTTGCCTGGCCCAGCCCGCGCTGGAGCGGCTTTGCGTGCCGTGCTGGACGATGCGGCCGTATTTGCGGGCGGCCTCCACGCACTTGCGGCCCTCGAAGACGTTGTGGCTGCACGGCTTTTCCACATACACGTCCTTGCCCGCCTGGCACGCCCAAATCGTTATCAACGAATGCCAGTGGTTGCACGTGGCGATCGAGACCGCGTCCAGGTTCTTATCCTCCAACGCCGCGCGGATATCCTGCACGCACTTGGGCGTGTTGCCCGCGCGCTTTTGAACCTGCTCGCTCCGCCTGCCGAAGAGCCGGCTGTCGGGGTCGATGAGGTACGTCACCTGCACATTGGGCATGGCGGCGAAGGCGTCGATATGGGCGCTGCCTCGTCCGTTGATCCCGGCCACACCGACGCGGATCGTCTCGTTGGCGCCCAGCACGCGGCGGCGGGAATCGGAGATCACGAAGGTGAACGCGGCGCCGGCGGCCGCCGTCTTTAGGAAGGTTCGGCGATTGGGGCGGGTCATGGCTTTTCCTCGCAATGAATTGGAGAGTACGCTGATCCGATATTCCGGGCGGGCGAGGACCGAACTGCCGAGCGGGAAGGATTCGGCTCGCCCCATGTCGGCTTCATTAAACTACACTGCACCGCGGAATGCAACGCGCAGAGCCGAGATTACGACGCGACGAGATTGCGACGCGATGCGGATGCAAGGACCTTGCACCGTCGCGGCCGTCATCCACGTCGACGGATCCCCCGACCGTCGCTTCCGTTGACCCGGTGGGACGCACTCCTATAATCAAAAGACCGGTGAGTGTCCGGGCCGGGTGGGACTAACTGCGGACAATTACGAAGCCAAGGAATGAGGACGGTCTGATCATGGGTTTGGCAAGAGAGCTTTCGTCGTCCGATTTTGATTCGGTCGTGCTGCAATCCACCGTTCCGGTGTTGGTCGACTTCTGGGCGCCCTGGTGCGGTCCGTGCCGGATGGTCGCCCCCGCCGTCGAGCAACTGGCAGGCGAGTTCCAAGGGAAAGCCCTGGTCTGCAAGGTCAACGTCGACGATTGCCAAGACATCGCCATGCGGTATCGCATCACCAGCATCCCCACGCTCATGGTCTTCAAGGGCGGGCAAGTCGTCGATCAGTTCATCGGTGCCCGTTCCAAGGAGGACCTAAAACGCGCCCTTGAGAGCGCCATCGCCGCTTGAACGCGGTCACGGCGCCGGCGAGACGTCTGCGGAAAAGGTGTCCTTCGAGCAGCCGATTCGTACCCCACGCCCCTTCTTTTCGGTGAAGGTCTGCTTTGAGTAAGCGCGTACTTTCAGTCGGCAATTGCGGCCCGGACAATGCCCGCATCTCGCAGCGATTGTCCGCGTGGTTCAACGTGGAGATCAGCACGGCGGCGGATCATCGCACCGCGCTGGCGATGCTCTCCGAGCGGCCGTTCGATCTCGTCCTGGTCAATCGTGTGTTCGATGCAACCGGCGAGTCGGGGTTGGACTTGATCGCGGAGATGAAGCAATCGGCGGAGCTTGCCGCGATTCCGGTGATGTTGATCTCCAATTATCCCGAATATCAACGGCAGGCCGTCGCATTGGGCGCCGCGACCGGCTTCGGAAAGAACGACCTCGCCGGGGACGCACTCAAGAGCGTGCTATCGCCGTACTTGACGGAATCCAGTCCCTAACGCGGCGATCGCCCGGCGTGGAAACCGACGGGGTTGCCGGCCCTTCGGCCTCTCGGGTCACAGCCCGGCACAATAAGAACGCCGCGAGCACCTTTTCGGGTCTCTCGCGGCGTTTTTCGTCGGGTCGAGTCGATGCGACTCGGGGGCGGGCGTCAGGAATCGCTCTGTAGCGGATGCTTGGCCGACTCCGGCGTGGCCTGCGTCAAGGCCGCCTCATAGCGGCGGAGCACCTCACCCCAATTGATGACGCTGTAGAACGCCTCGACGTACTCGTTCCGGCGATTCTGGTACTTGAGGTAATAGGCGTGCTCCCACACGTCCACGCCCAGGATGGGGATGTTGCCGTGCATCAAGGGGCTGTTCTGGTTCGGGGTGTCCTCAACCACGAGTTTCTTGTTGGGATCCACGGAAAGCCAAGCCCAACCGCTTCCGAACCGGCCCATGGCCGCCTTGGTGAAGGCTTCGCGGAACTTGTCGAAGCCGCCCAATTCGCGATCGATCGCCGCGGCCAAACGGCCCTGGGGGGCGCCGCCGTTCGGGCCGAGAATCGTCCAGAACAACGCATGATTGGCGTGACCGCCGCCGTGGTTGCGGACGGCGGTGCGGATCGATTCCGGAACGCGATGAATCGCCGCGACCAAATCCTCGACCGTCAGCTTTTCCCACTCCGACCCCTCCACGGCCTTGTTCAAGTTCGTGATATAGGCCTGATGATGCTTGGTGTGGTGGATCTCCATGGTCCGAGCATCGATGTGCGGCTCCAAAGCGTCGTAGGCATAAGGTAGCTGGGGAAGTGTGTACGCCATTCAACATTCTCCTCTCTTAGTGTGGCCAACAAACAACACGCCTTGAGTGCGATGATCCACCCATTGGTTGGGTAGCGATGAGAGCGATCGAAAGTCGCCGCTCGCAATATGGCTAAATATACCTACCGTAATTGTGTTTAATGATACGCAGCCATCGGGCATAGGCAAGCGCGGCGACGGGAGGCCGTAGCCCTGCCCGACCCTGAATCGACGTGACGAGGCTTTCAACCGTGGGCGGCTCTGCGACGAAGAACGCCCTTCCTCGAACCAATGGCATCGAGGCACTAGCGTGTAATGGGGGTGGGGGGAGGTTGGCGACTCTCGCGCGGGCCGTGGGTGCGGGAAGGAACGGAATTAGAGAAGGAATTGGGCGGTACTCTCGCTCACGCGACCGACCTCAGCGGCACGAGAAATGCACACCACGAACCCAGGCGACTGCGTTCGCGTTTTCGCTGCGATTCCCATCCGCTGCGAAGAAGAATGACTGCGGACACTTTGGCCTGCCAGGGTGCCTTCCCACGGGAATGCCCTGAGACTGTGATGTAGAAATCGCGTTAAAGCCCCTATTTCCTGCATAGATCGGAACCTTCTCACTCTTCGCATATTCCAAAAGTGTAGGTAACGCGCCGCGTGGCGTACGCGTTCAACGGCTTCCGGCGGCGGAGTCCGTCGGGTCGCGTTGATTTCAGCGCACAGCACCGGCAGGAGTGGGGGTGGCTCACCGCCGGGTCAGCATCCGTGACGAAGCAACTACGAGTGTTCCATGAAACGATCTCCTCACTCCCCTTTTCGAAGGGGCAAGCCGATTCTTCGTGAATCGCGCAAGCTTCGACTCGAGGCCCTAGAGCCGAAGTTGATGCTTTCCGCGGCTCCCGTTGATCTCGGTACGCTGGAATTCGCCCGGATCGTGCTTCCCACCGGGTCCGGCGATGCGTGGTATCAGTTTACCGCCGCCCGCACGGGCATGCTTTCGGCTTTACGGACGACCGGCGATCCGGCCGCGTGGAGTCCCGGGACGGTTCGTTTATATCGGGCCTCGGGAGGCTCCGCGGTTCCAGTCGCCGAGGCTTCCGGAAGAATCGACGCCGCCGTCACGGCGGGACAGGCCTACTATCTCCAGATCGTAGCCTCCGCGCCTGGCGAGGTGCTGTACGCAGCCGATTTGCTCACGACGACGGCCGGCACTTGGTCTTTCTTCGGCACTGCCGGCGACGATCTCTTCGAGTACCACGACGGCGCCGCCCGCGTGACGATCAACGGCATTCCGTACCAGGTGCCGACGGCGGTGACGGGCGTGTCGTTTTCGGGCGGAGCCGGCCGGGATCAGGCCGTGCTCCAGTCTTCACGAGGTAATGAATCCGTCTCTATTTCCCCGGGCACCGCCACGCTCTCCCTGGGGACGCGAACCGTCACGGTCAACCAGACCGAGGCCGTGTCGGCTCAGGTATCCCGTTCCGCGGTGGGCGAACTGATCGATTCGCCGGGGGATGACCGCGTGGAATTGCGACCCAACGAAGGCCGCATCCAAGGGGACGGTTTCGACCATCGCTTGATCGGGCCCGGCATTATTCACGCCTACTCGCGGAATGGCGGGCGAGACTCGGCCACGCTGTACGATTCCCCGGGCGACGATCAAGCTACCCTTCAGCCCGTCCAATCCGTCGTTCGCGGCAACGACTTTTACAATCGGGCGAAGTTCTTTTCCCAAGTTGCGGTCGTCAGTACGTCCGGCGGTTTCGATTCCGCCTTGGTGAGCGGATCCGCCAAAGACGATTATCTTCGCGGCGATCTTTTCGGAATCCGCATGACGACGCCGGGGGCCGAGTTATCGGTGTCGGGCTACCGTATGACGATGGTCAAATCGGGCGGCGGGGCCGACGTGGCGGAAATCGAGGATTCGCCCGGCGACGACTTTTTCGTGGCATTCCCGGGTGACGCCGCTCTCTTCAACGACGTCGCAACGGTTCGGGTGCAACAGTTTCGTTACGTCCACGCCTATGCCCGCAACGGCGGCCGCGACCTCGCCCATTTCTACGACTCGCCCGGCAATGATACGTTCACCGCTCGTCCTGATTGGGCGGCGATGACCACGCCGACGGACTACACGCGGGTCAAGTTTTTCGAAACCGTGCACGCCTATTCCCGATCAGGAGGAACGGATACGGCTTGGTTGTACGACTCCGCGGGGAACGACGTCCTCACCGCGCGGCCGTACTATACTCGACTTGCCGGGTTGAATTTCGAATACCGCGTCGAGACCTTCGACCGCGTGTATGCCGTGGCGGGAAGCGGCGGAAGCGATCGCGCCGAGTTCTATTCCTCGCGGGGTGCGGATACGCTTTCGGCCGACGGGGCCTTGACCGATTTCGTCTTCGCCGAGACCGGTACGGCCGTGCAAACGCGGCGATTCGCCGCGGAGGAGGCTTGGCTCGACGCCGACGACGTCGTGTCGCACTCCGTCGCCCGCTGGACGATTCATCAAAACGAGATCCGAAGCGTCGTCCATGCCGCCGATTATTACAATGCCGCCGATGCCACGCTCGGCTTCCAGGCGGCGATCGACGCCTTGCCCGACGAGGGCGGCGTGGTCATCCTGCCGGCGGGAACGTATGCCCTCCGCGCGGGTCTGGTCCTTCGTTCCAATGTTACGTTGCAGGGGCATCCGGCCGGAACGACGCTGGTTCGAGCGACGCATGTCAGTGCTCGGCTGGCGGCCGAAGCGCGGCCCGGCGATCTCCTCATCCAACTGCAATCCACCGCCGGGTTCCGCATCGGCGACGAGATCGGGCTTTTCATGAGCGGAGCCGAGTCGCCGGTTTATCGCCGCGTGGCGGCCATCCTCGGCGATCGGTTGATCCTGGATCGTCCCTTGGACGGCGACGCCGTGTTCTCGCCCGCCCGAGCCGCCGAAGCCGCGAATCTCTTCGCGCTCGTTCGCACCGCGCGGACGAACGACGGTACGCCGATCCGAAATGTGGTCGTGGAAAGCTTGGCTCTCGACGGCAACACAGCCGCCGGCTACACCCTCTGGCGGGCGTTGGCGGACGCGGTCATCCATCTGCGTTTCACTGAAAACTCCGTCGTGCGCGACGTTCGAGTGCGGCGCTCCTTCTCCACCGGCATCGTTCTCGAAAACGGACGCGATAACCTCGTGGAGCGCGCCGTGGTGGAAGATTCCCGCCGCGATGGTATCGCCTTGGGCTGGGAACGCGACACCATCATCCGCGATTCCATTGTTCGCGGAGCCGGTTTCGGCCTCGCCGGCACCGGTTGGGGCGAGGGAATCTTGGTCAACGGCGGCTGGGATATCCGCGTCGAGGGCAATCTGACCGAAAATAACGTGGGAAAGGGGTTGCACCCGGCCGGCGATCTCACCATCGGCGGCATCTGGCTCAACAACGTGAGCCGCTACAACGGCATCAACGGCTTCCACTACTGTAACAACAACTTCGCCGTGTGGGCGGTCGGCAACGACCTGTACGCCAACGGCGACAGCGGCATCGGCGGCTTGGGATTGGGGGGCGAATTCGGCGACCGTTTCAACGTCATCCGCGACAACCGCATCCATCACAATCAACGGTACGGCATCTGGATCAACGGCGGGATGGATAATTTCATCCAAAACAACACGATTTACGCGAATTCGCAGCGTCAACCCGGCCGATTCTCCGAGGTCTTGGTGGGAGCGGCTTACACCACCGTGATTTCCGGGAACACCATCCAACCGTCGGTGAGTTCGGGGATCGCCCCGCCGATCGAAACCAAGTACCTTGTGGCGATGAACTCGGTCCAATAGCCGCTGAGCCTCGGCGTGCAGGCAAGCATGGCGCCGCTGCGTGGTCTCGGTCGCCGTCAGGCAGCATCGTCAGGGATCGTCGGCCGGCGCGTCCGCCTCCTCCTGTTCGCGAGGGACCTTCGCGAGAATCTCTCCCAGCCGCCGTTCGATGCTCTCTTGCCCGGCCGTGAATTGCAATTCGATCCGCAGGGCCGCCAGCGGCAGACCGCCTAAGCTCGGCACTTGGATTTTCACCCAGTCCTTTTCCGTACAAAGCACGAAGTCGGCCCCGTGAGCGGCCGCCCAGTGCGACAGGTCCGCGACGTCTTCCCGCCGATAACGGTGATGGTCGGGATACTCGCGAAAGGCGACGACATCCAAACTCAGGTCGCCGAGGGTCTTGCGGAAGGCGGCAGGGTTGCCGATGCCGCAAAACGCGGCCAAGCGTTTGCCCCGGAGGGTTTCCGCGGGAAACGGCTCCGATCCGGTCCGAAGCACCAGCGTGGGCACATGCCGAGACTCGCCCCACAGGGAATGGGGCGCGTATCGCAGCACCCGGCGGCGAATCCGCTCAATCTGTTCGGCGGAGACCTGATCCGCACGCGAGAGCACGATGACGTCGGCCCGGGCCAAGTTCTTCAGCGGCTCGCGCAACATGCCGCGGGGAAAGACGTGCTCCGAACCGAACGGGTCCAAGGCGTCCAGCATCACGAGGTCCAGCGAGCGTGCCAAGCGGCGATGTTGAAAGCCGTCGTCCAACACGATCAGTTGCGATGCCAATTCCTCCACGGCCGTAAGGGCCGCCGCCACGCGATCCGGGTTTTGCAGATGCGGCACGTCGGGGAGCTGCGATTCGAGCACGGCGGCTTCGTCGTTTACTGCACCGGCCTCGGCGCCGTACCCGCGACTAATCACCGCGACGCGGACGAGGTGCCGTCGAAACCAGCGGCAGAGCCAGGCGGTCATGGGTGTCTTGCCCGTCCCGCCCAGCGTGATGTTTCCCACGGAAACGACCGGCACGCCGACGTCATGGATTGCCGACCGGCCGCGGTCGTAGCGGCGATTCCGCCACAAGACCCCCGCGATTACCAGCGGCTCCGCCGCGGCGAGAATGGCACGGAGACCGGCGGCCCTCCAGGAGCGGTCCTTGCCGGAGACCACGTCTCGCCATCCGCGCGCGTCCCACATGCGTGCCGTCCTTCCGTAGATTCTCACCGCCCGCCTCGCAAGGACCTTGCCGAGCGAAACGCGCCCGACTCGTGCCTTGCGCCTTCGTCCGACCGCCCCGAAAACTGGGATTATACGATCCGTCACGATGACGTTCCTATTCCCGGCCTTGCGCCGCGAAGAAACCGCGGGCCGCTCTTGCCCGTATAATTACCATCATCCGCCTGTCGCATGGGATCGCCCCATGCATTGCAGGGGACGCAGCGACGCCCGAGTCGGGGCGAGACGTCGGCACGCTGCTCGAGTCCGTCGGCCGCGGTCGGCGCGGAGAACGCGGTCGCTGCGTTCGAGCGAGCGGAGCGTTGCGTTCGACGCCCTTCCCTTAACCCGCTTCCAAACGAAACAGCGAACCCTCGGCGTGACCAAACCGATTCGGCCCATGCACGATCATCCCCCTTCCGCCCAAGAGCGCTTGCGTCTGCGGATCACGGTCACGGGCACCGTCCAAGGGATCGGTTTTCGGCCGTTCGTTTATCGGTTGGCGCGCGAGCTGGGGCTTGCGGGCTGGGTCCGGAACGAGTCGGATCGGGTGGTGATGGAAGTGGAAGGCGGCGGAGCCGCCGTTCGTGCGTTCGAACATCGGCTGCGGCATGAATTCCCGGCCTGGACCTGTTATGAGAGCGTTCACGCGGAACCGGTCCCCACCGAGGATTCGGCGCCCCGCCCGGCCGAGAGGGAATTCGAGGTCCGCGAGAGCCTCGCCGCGGGCGATCCGGCGCCGACCATTCCTCCCGACTTGGCAGTGTGCTCCGCATGCCTGCGAGAAATCCGCGATTCCCGCGACCGTCGCTACCGCTATCCGTTCACGAATTGCACGCAGTGCGGCCCGCGTTGGTCGATCGTGGAAGGCGTCCCCTACGATCGTCCGTTGACGGCGATGAAGCACTTTGCGATGTGCCGGGAATGCCGGCAGGAATATGAGGACCCGGGCGACCGCCGTTTCCACGCGCAACCCATCGCCTGCCCGCGGTGCGGGCCGCGGCTGTCGCTCTGCGATGCGGCGGGCAGCGTGTCGGCAAGGGACGACGCGGCCTTGCGGGAGGCGGCGGGTCGCGTTCTGGAGGGACGCATCCTGGCCATGAAGGGGCTGGGCGGCTTTCAATTGATTTGCGACGCCGCGAACGAAACGGCCGTTCGCGAGCTCCGCCGGCGGAAACGTCGTCCCGAAAAACCGTTCGCCCTGCTCATGGACGCGGCCATGGCCGAACGCTACTGCCGGATTCCCGACGAGCAGGTCCGCCGCTTGCTGCATTCGGCGGCGGCGCCGATCGTGCTCTTGCGAAAACGCGAGGGCGAATCCGCGCGGCCGCCGATCGCCGAGTCCGTCGCGTCCGGCAATCCCTACCTGGGCGTCATGTTGCCGGCCACGCCGCTGCATCACTTGCTGCTGCAAGCGGTCGACCGTCCCCTGGTGTGCACGAGCGGCAACCTCTCGGAAGAGCCGATGGCCGTCGACAACGGGGAGGCCCTGGAGCGACTGGGCGGTATCGCGGACGATTTCCTCGTCCATGATCGCCCGATCGTTCGCCCGGTGGACGATTCGGTGGTCTTGGCCGACGCCTTGGGGACCTGTACGATCCGTCGCGCGCGGGGATTCGCCCCGCGTCCGATCCGGCTTCGCAACCCGCTGCCGACGATCCTGGGATTGGGCGGGCACCTGAAGAATGCCCCGGCTCTGGCGATGGGCCGTCGCGTCGTGCTCGCTTCGCATGTGGGAGACTTGGATACGCCGGCCGCCCTCCGCGCGTTCCGCCGGTCCGTGGAGGATTTGCTGCGATTCTTTCAAGCCGCGCCCGACCAGCTCGTTTGCGACCTGCACCCCGACTATGCGTCCACGCGCTTCGCCGAGGAGCTGAGCGACCGGCTTCGGGTGCCGCTGCTCCGCGTCCAGCACCACGAGGCCCATTTTGCCGCTTGCCTGGCGGAAAACGAAAGCCTGCGGCACGGCGAGACGGGGCTGGACCTGCCCGTTCTAGGCGTGGTTTGGGACGGGGCGGGCTACGGCACGGATGGGACCTCCTGGGGCGGGGAGTTTTTTCGATTCGACGGGCGCCGCATCCAACGCGTCGCCCATTTCGCCACGTTCCCTTTGCCCGGCGGCGACGCCGCGGCACGGCAGCCCCGCCGGTCGGCCCTCGGATGCCTCTACGAATTCTTGGGTCCGGAGGCCGTGCAACCCCTGGAGTCGTGGTTTCAACCGGAGGAACAACGCGTGCTGCTACGGCTCTTGGCTTCCGGTAAGCTTTGCCCGCGGACCTCCAGCGTCGGCCGCTTGTTCGATGCCGCGGCCGCGCTGCTCGGCATTGGGGAAACGGCCTCATTCGAGGGGCAACCGGCCATGAAGCTGCAATTTGCGGCGGAGGAGTTCCGGCAAGCGTATTCCAAGGAACGGGGGCAGGCAAACGCGTGGGAGGTTCCGCAACCCTTGGCTGCGTGTCGCATCGCGGCCCCCGGCGACGGTGCCCAAACGCAACCCTGGATCGTGGATTGGCGACCGCTATTCGCCTCCATCCTGCGAGCACGGGAAGACCGCTTGCCTGCCACGGCATTGGCGGCGGCCTTCCATGCCCGGCTGGCCGATACGGTAACCGAAATCGCGCGGAGATTCGGCTGCCGCACGATTGCCCTGTCGGGCGGGTGCTTCCAGAATACCCTGTTACGCGAATGGGTGGGACGCCTTGCCGAGCACGAAGGATTGAAACTGCTGACGCACCGCGAAATTCCCCCCGGCGACGGCGGGCTGGCGCTGGGCCAGATTTGGTTGGCGGGCATGCGGCAACGGGCTGCGGATCATTTCCCCATCGCCAATCCCTAACGGCGGTGACGGAGGCGAGATGAAACCAAGTCCGGCGACCATACACGCTTTTTTCCCAAAACGAAGGACGACGCAGCATGTGCTTGGGTATTCCCGGAAAGGTGTTGGAAACGTTTGAGCGCGACGGCCTGCCCTACGGTCGGGTCGATTTCGGCGGGATTCGTAAGGAGATCTGCTTAGCCTATACTCCGGAAGCGGTTCCCGGCGAATACGTGTTGGTGCATGTCGGATTCGCCATCAGCCGGTTGGATGAGGCCGAGGCCGAGGAAAACCTGCGGCTGATTCGGGAGATCGAAGGCTCTCTCCCCGGCGATCCGTTCCAGGACGATTCCGAACATGCACCTCCCGCGATCAATCCGGATCGAGTCGCCGCGCGGCGACGGGGCGAGGTGGAAAACGAGGAAGAATCCGGCCGGTAGCATCCGTGGGTTGCGGCGCCCGGCGGTATTCCCGCGGCTTGCGGCTTGAAAAAGGATTGCGCTGGTGAAATACCTGGAAGAATATCGAAACGCGGAGGCCGTTCGCGCTACGGCGGACGGCCTGCGAAGACTGGTCAAGCAACCGTGGACGCTGATGGAGATCTGCGGCGGTCAAACGCATTCCATTCTGCGCTACGGCTTGGATCGGCTGTTGCCGCCGGAATTGACGCTGATTCACGGGCCGGGCTGCCCGGTCTGCGTCACGCCCGTCGAAATCATCGACAAGGCTCTGGCGATTGCCGCTCGCCCCGGCGTGATCTTCTGCTCTTTCGGCGATATGCTCCGCGTGCCGGGGAGTCGTAGGAGCTTGCTGGAGGTGAAGGCCGAGGGCGGCGACGTACGAATCGTCTACTCGCCGCTGGACGCGGTGGCCTTGGCGTCCCGCCATCCCGACCGGCAGGTCGTGTTTTTCGCGGTGGGATTCGAGACCACGGCGCCGGCCAATGCCATGGCCGTCTTTCAGGCCGCCCGGCTGGGCCTTGCCAATTTTTCCATCCTCTCCGCCCACGTGCTGGTGCCGCCCGCCATCGAGGCCATTCTCAGTTCGCCGAACTGCCGCGTGCAAGGATTCTTGGCGGCCGGTCATGTCTGCACGGTGATGGGCATCGAGGAATACTATCCCCTGGCGGAACGGTTTCGCGTCCCGATCGTGGTCACCGGATTCGAACCTCTCGATATCCTCTGGGGCATCGAGCAATGCGTGGAGCAATTGCAGTCGTCGCGGGCGGAGGTCCGGATCCAGTATTCCCGCGCCGTGCAGCCGCGGGGGAATACCACGGCCCAAGAGCAAATGCGGCGGGTGTTCCGCGTGGTGGATCGGGCGTGGCGCGGAATCGGCGTGATCCCGCGAAGCGGCCTGGCGCTGCGGGAAGAGTTCGCGACCTACGACGCCGAGCAACGGTTCGACGTCCCGGCGACGGGGCCGGGCGAATCGCCGGAGTGCATCGCGGGAGAGGTCTTGCAAGGCCGCAAACGCCCGACGGAGTGTCCCGCTTTCGGCCGCCTGTGCACGCCCGAGAATCCGCTCGGGGCGCCGATGGTCTCATCCGAAGGCGCGTGTGCGGCCTATTATCGTTATCGCCGGTAGCTGTTATCGCCGGTAGCTCGGACGGCGCGGCGCGCCCATCGGAAAGCGTGAATCGAGGGCGGTTCGGTCAGCTCCGCGACGGCTCGGTAACCGGGCCGAAATGGGGGCCCCACTTCTCGGCCAAGGTCTTGCCTTCGGCTAACAGGGCAGCCGTCTCTTGCTCGGACAGCGGGCCGTCTTCGTAGAAATAGGCGATGTCTTGTCGAAGCTGGTCGACGTTGTTGATACCGAGATTGATGCTGCACACGCCGGGCAGGCTGAGCGCGTATCGAATCGCCGGCCCGACCTTGTCGCCGACCAACAACCCGGTGGATCGCGGATTGGCGTAGCTGCCCTTGGCGGGATCGGCACCGCCCAGCACCTTCATCGCGATGATGCCGACGTTGTGCTTTTGGGCGATGGGCAACACCTGCTCCTCGAAGTTGTAGGTGTGGCGATCGACATAATTGACGGCCGCCAAGAGGACGTCCACCTCCCCGGTCTCCAGGAATTGGGCGAACCGCCCCGGCAGATTGTGACCGGAAATGCCGATGTAGCGGCACTTGCCGGCCGCCTTCTG
This sequence comes from Thermogutta hypogea, assembly GCF_055386265.1. Lineage (NCBI taxonomy): Bacteria > Pseudomonadati > Planctomycetota > Planctomycetia > Pirellulales > Thermoguttaceae > Thermogutta > Thermogutta hypogea. Next base: position 3,494,921 of record NZ_AP042425.1, on the reverse strand, counting down.
GCGCACGAGCCAGGTAAATACGCCTTCCGGATCGAGGGCGCCCTCGACCTTGCGATTGCCCACGCTGTGGTAGTACAGCAAGTCCACATAATCGGTTTGCAAGAGCTTCAGCGAGCGGGCCAACGATTTTTCACCTTCCTCGACCGTATCGGCGGGGACCTTGGTCGCCAGGAAGACCTCCTTGCGGCGCGTCTTCATCGCCAATCCCACCCCTTCCTCAGCCTTGATGTAGGCGGGGGCCGTGTCGATCGAATTGATTCCCAAATCGATCGCCGTGTGAACCACCTGGGCGATGTCCTCGAACGACATGTCCTTGGCATTGCCGCAGGGTGCCGTTCCCAGCGTGAAGATCGTCAATTGCTCGCCGGTTCTTCCCAGGGTCCGCCGAGGTAGGGGGCGAGGTTCCGGCGCGGTCTGCTGAGCCGCGGCGGCCCGACCGTCGGGGAACCATCCGCCCGAGACCAGCGCGGCCCCACCCAAAATACCGGACTGACGCACGAATTCGCGACGCGAGTAAGGTTGAGCTGCCATGACATGATTCTCCAAGAAAAAAGCAATTCGCAACGCAATCAGGGTGCCGAACTTAAGAGCGAAACAAATATGGATCGGGGAGCCTTTCATTATTCGCCGGCGGGGGCGGAAGTCAAATCCGTGCGGACCTGCGGCAGTGAGGGACGATTGTTACCCAGGGCTGATGCTACCCCTGGCTAGCGCCCGAGGACGCCCCGGACGCATCCGTCGGCACAAGCCATATTCGAAAGCATTGATATTTGGCAAGAGAACAGATTAAAATCCGTCAATGCTTGGGCAGGCATCGTTACCGTTCGAGGTCGTCCCTATCATCGGGGTTAAAATTGGGGGGAAATGGGGCGAATTATGAGAATCGCCGTCTTTAGCACGGCAGCGGATTTTTTTCTGCCCTTGGAATCCGAGGGCTGGGCCGTCCACCCGATTACGGAACCTCCTAGCGACGCGGCTCTCCCCGAACTGCCCCAAGACGTTTCCATCTGGATCGTGGATGCTCCGCGATTTCCCGACTGGGAAGCCGTGATTGCGAAAATCGCCGCTTCGAATGGCAGGCAAACACCGCAGCGGATTCTGATCCACCCAGGCCCTCACGTCGGCGGAAGGTTGCCTGACCTTTGGACCGATCTTTTTGACGACTTTCTCTACGATCCCGTCGATTTTGATGAATTGGCGGCTCGGCTGCGGACGGCCGCCGCTCGCATGGGAAGGTGCGCGAAATGCGACCCGGGCTGCGAATCCGTCGTTCGGTTTCAACGGGTCTTCGAAAACGCCTGCGTCGGGGTCGTGATTTGCGACTTCGCCGGGCACATTCTCGAGTGCAATCAGCAGTTCGCCCGAATGATCGGCTATCAACCCGACGAGCTTTGCGGGATCTCCATCGCCGCGATCACGCATCCCGAGGATTTGCCCCGCGAGGTCGAGGTCCTCCAGCCGCTGGCGGACGGCCGCGTCTCCAGGGCCGTGTTGGAAAAGCGTTACCTTCGCAGGGACGGCACCGTCGTCTGGGGGCGGCTCTTCGTATCAATTGGCACCATGTATAGTCCCGGGGAAGGTTGGGGACTGGCGCTGGTCGAAGACATCACGGACGCCAAAGCGGCGGAGCAGGCCGAGCGTGAGAGCCGCGAGCGATGGCAAACGCTGGTGGAGAATCTGCCGGACCGGATCGCGGTGATCGATTCCCAATTCCGACTCAAATACATCAACCGGCGGATCGATCCGCAGGCGCTCGGCCGCTCCATATTGGAACTGATCCAGTTGCAGGATCGCGATTTAAGCCTGGCCAAGTTGAAGGAGGCCCGGGAAAAAAACGTCACGACCTCGTTCGAGGTCCGCGACCTGGACGACCGGGTTTGGTATTGCCGCTGTATACCGCTGACTTCACGGGAGGGGCTGCCGAACGATTTGGTCATCATCGGAACCGACCTCACGGAGCGGTATCGCATCGAGGCCGAGTTGCGACAAAAGGAGGTTTGCTTGCGGCGGCTGCTGGATGTCGGTGAGTTGGATCGGCGGTTGATTTGGGACCAGCTCCACAATCGCTTGGGTCAGGAGCTGACGGCGCTGTCGCTGGCACTGGATAAGCTATCGGCGAATCCCCCGGACCGGAGCTCGGATCCGGTGGCGGGAACGGCAGCCCGGCTGGCCAAGCACTGTCTTACCGTATGCCGCAATCTGGCGGACAGCCTGCACTCGGGCACGCTGGAACGATTCGGCTTGGTGCCCGCTCTGCAAGAGCTGATTCACCAGCGCTCCTCGGAGACCGGCCGAACCATCGCGTTCCAAGCCCCAACCCACGAGGTCGCGATGCTGCCGCACTTGGCGACCTCGCTGTTTCGGATTGCGGAGCAGCTATTGCGAACCGGATACCTGGCCCACGAAACGGCCGTCATCGAATTGGGATTGTCGTGCGATGAGGAACGGGCGACGCTGGATCTCTTCGTGCCCGGCGGCGCACAACCGAGTGAGGATGAAGTGGCGTGCGATCCCGATCTGCTCGTGGTTCGGGAGAGGGCCTTGCTTTTGGGCGGCGAGTTCGAGATCCAAGAGGCCGAGGGCGGTCTCCGCTGGACGTGCCGCATTCCGCTGGCGGGAGGAGCCGCTTGAACCTGCGGCCCAGCCCGGCAAATGGGGCATGCCTTTGCGGCGGCCGTTGCGCTCGGCCCGTGCGGTGGGCGCCGCCCGGCGCCGAAGCCTCCTAGCGTTTTCCCGACAGACGCTCGCGGAATAGTTGGGATGCGCGTTGCATGGTCCGCCGTTCCTGCCGCGTCAGGCTTTCCGTGCCTTCCCTGGCGATCTTGTCGAGAATCCGGTCGACTTCCCGTTGCAATTTTTGGAAGGCCTCGTTTTCTTCGCTCTCATCGTCGTCGGTGAAGGCATCCTCTCGCGGTTGGCGCACCCGCAGCCGGGGTCGCCGCTGCGTCCACATGTGCCAGCGGTCGGCGACCTTCTGCCAGCCCACGGCTTCCAGAGTTCGTCCGAAATTCCAACCCTGATAGTAGTAGAGGGCGGCCAGCACCGCGCCCGTGAGATGCACGGAATACGCGATTTGCCCTCCAGTGCTGACTTGGAGTGCGCCCAGAATATCGGGCACGATCAGGAACAAACCCGCCACCCAAGCCGGGACCGGCAAAAAGAAGAAAAGCAAGATGGTGCGCCGCGGGAAATGCAGGCAAAACAGGAGGAAGATCCCCACCACCGCACCGGAAGCCCCGACCAAACCGATATCGGGACTACCGCTGAGCACGTTCGTAATCGACCACAGGACGCCGCCGGCCAAGATCAACACCAAGTACAGTCTGGTGAACTCCGCGCGGCCGTAGAGGTATTCGATTTCCCGGCCGAACAACCACAACGTCAACATATTGAAAAAGATGTGGTTGAAGGCCTTGTCGTGCGTGAAACCGTATGTGAGAAACTGCCACCACAGCCAGGGCTGCTTGATGGTATCGACGCGGGCGGCGGTCCAACGGCTGATTTGATAGTCGGTCAACGCATCCGCCACGTAGACGATGACGTTGATCAAGACGATCCAGGCAATGGCGGACTGCGGACCGCTCCAGCCTCCGGGGGAGTACGGAGTGTGAACCGTTCGGGAATAGTCGCGATCTTGCCAGCCCATGAATCCTCGCCGTACAAGCACCGAAAGCCGAAAGCCCCGGGCGGCCGTCCGGGAGTACCAATCGTCTGCGAAAACCGAGCCTGCCGCATGGAACGCTCGCCGTAAGGGCCGCTGTGCGGGCCGCCCCATAATTGTAGCGTATCGCTTGCTTTTGGGGACTGCCGAAAGCCCGGTGCGATGTCGCCGATGGTGGCGACCCGACGCCGCAGCGCCGCCCGAACCGCGGTTTCAAGATCGGGGCGGCCGCCTGCGCCGGGGCTTGGCCGGGCGTTCGGATTCGCGGTGCGCGCCGGGATTTCGCCCCGATGCGGGCGCCTTCTCGCGGCTCGGCTCAATCAGGTTCTCGATTGCCGCGGCTGGACATGGGCGAGGAGATAAGCGGCAGGTCTTCCCCTCCCCGCAGCGATCCTTGGGCGTGATTTGCAGCAAGAAGCTCTCGGCGGCGGTCTCCGGCATGACGTAGCGATCGATCACGCGGAGGGCCAGCCCTTGCAGGTGCCCGAAATGCCGCGCTTCACCCCGTTCCTCCGCCCAACGGGGACCCTTCAGAATGAGCAACCGGTCGCATCGTTCCCAATGGGGACGGACCCATTGCAGAATCTTGGAAAGCGGGGCCACCGCCCGAAACAGCAGGGAATGAAACTGCCACCGATCCTCCCGTAAGAATTCCTCGACCCGGCCGTGCAGAACGGGAATCGGCAGCCCGAGCTGCGTCACAATGTCATGGACTACGCGTGCCTTCTTCGCTACCGTCTCGCAAAGATGGACGCGGACGTCGGGCCGCAGGACGGCCAGGGGTATTCCCGGCACGCCGCCGCCGGTGCCCACGTCGAGCACGATCTCGTCGGCTTGAATCGCCCGAGCGAACGCCCAGGTGTCTAGGAGATCGCGCCGCACGAATTTGGCGACGTCGGTATGCCGCGTCAAATTGATCTTTTCGTTCCAGTTCCAAAGTAGGCGGCAGTAGGCGGCTAGCAACCGGCACTGGGCGGGCGTCAAATCGATTCCCAAGTCTCGTGCCAAAACCTGTAATTCGTGTTCCGGCACGGATAAGTCGGAAGAAGAATCATTCATGCAAAACGCTTTCCAATGACTTTCTACCACCCTGAGCCGACGGAAACATCACGAACCACCCATTATGGACCAATTATCACCCTCCTAAAATACCAACAATAAAGGGTAATATCTTGTACCCCCATTGATTGGGTCGTAACGGATTTTTCGGTTTAAGAACGCGGAGTTTCAGCGGCCAAGAAGCGTTTTCCCATTTCCCCATAACGCCGATTCTTCCCGAAGTTCCTACCTAACGAACGATGCGTCGGAGCTTTTCAGCACGAGAAACCAACTCGACCAACCTCCCGTAAAGGAAGGGGCAGGTTGTATCATTGTCACACGGCTTGCACCGTTAAGCAAGGAATCCGCCTACGTTCGACCTTGTGACGAGGAGTCCTGGTATCGGCGATGGAATTGCCCTGCCAGGGTTTGGATAGCCCGTAAACCCGGCGCCACCTCTTCAAAATAGGGTAGGTCGTAGCGTATAGTTCAAGTAGGCAGTGATGAATGCCCCCAAGGACTAGCAAGATTCGGTGATTCGCCCCCACCGAATTGGTGGACACGACGGCGATGCTTCCGGCAATCCCGGTTGAGTGCTTGGATTTCGGAGTTGTTCGCATTTGTCGGCTCAAAAAATGCCGCAAACTGCCGAACGTCGCCGAAACTCCATGACGCTTTAGGGATTAATGTTTTAGGGAGTCAGGGGAAAAAGTGATTCCTAATTATTTGTAGCCCCGGCTCCGAATTCGAGCATCAGCGGCAGAGAGCGGAGAAGGCACAGCGGCCCGCCGGCGAATCATGCCTTGCGGACCTCCCCACTGGACGGGCGATCCCACCGCGTATTCGGAACAGACATGTGATGCGTCCCTTAAGGAGACCCTGGCGAGCCAGGGAGGGGGGGGTTGTGTTTTGTGGGGTAAGCGATGGAGCGTTCCGCTTCAACCGGTTGCCGCCGCTTGGTTTTTCAGGGAGTGGAGAAGCTTCCCATGTTGAATCTCAGTTCCTCGCAGCAAATGCAACTCGCCGCCCGCTTTGAAGAACTGCGATATACGCTTTCCCAGCCCGAACGCAGCGGCCTTTGGGACAAGCGTTTGGGTTTTTGGGCCACGGCGGCGGACCGCAATCTCCCCCTGCCGGTTATCACGAAGACCCTGCGGGAAATTGTTTCGGCTGACTTTCGCGAGATCGCTGCAACCCCCGGCATCGGTCAGAAGAAGCTCGGCGGGCTGTTGATGTTGCTGGAACGTGCGGCAACCACCAACCCCGCCATGTTGCCGCAATTGGAAGCCGCCGTCGAACTCGAACAGGAGGGCCAGAAGAAAATCGCCGACTTCGATCTTGCCCAGATCAATGAAGTCGTATGGAGCGAATGGCGAGAAACCGTCCGCAGGCATTGTCTGGAAAACTTGCCCTTGGGCCGGCTGGTCTCCTCTCTCCGCTCGGTCCCGCGCGTCATGTGGGAGGTCCCTTTGGGCGAATTCGCGGGCCAAACCCTCAATCAACTATTCGCCAGGCGGGCGTTCGGAGAAAAGCGGTTACGCGCCGTTTGGGAGGTATTCCGAACGATTCACCAAACCCTTCACGGCGTGGAACCGGATGCCGTAGTCGGCTTCACCTTGGCGATCCGCCGCGTCCTCGATATCCAGAACTGGATTTTGGAGACGTGGCAATCCGGCGAGATCCCGTCGCCGGAACAACTTCGCGAACGGTTCATTTTGCCGATTTTCGAGCAATTGCGGCAGGATTGCGTCCCCCAAGCGGTGGATCTGGCGGAACAGCGGATCGGCGTGCACGATCACTCCCGCAGCGTGCAGCGACTGGCGCGCGAGTTCCATCTTACCCGCGCCAGAATCTACCAACTGTTCGACGATCAGGTGTCGGCCCTTCGGGTGCGATGGCCGATGGGACGCGGGTTTTCGCAATTGTTGTACGGTTTCATCGACTATGAATCGCGGCGTCGCATGGTGCCGTACGACCTGACGCAGCTCGGCGTGATGCTGGAAGTGCTCTTTGCTCGGCCCGGCGTCCGCCGCGAGATCCTGATCGCCAATCGCCCCGCACCCCTGGCCCCCGGCTTCGAACACGCCCAGGAATTGGACCATTTCACCTTCGGCGACGAGGTCGACCTGGAAATCGATCCCCACGCCGTCAACGACGTGGGGACGATGGGGCCGCAAACCTAAATCCATCCGGACGGTCCCTTACCGCGCGAAGCATTACCGCGCGATCGTGGCCGTGCTAGGGGAGCAACTTGGCGACGGCCCGGTCCATCTCCTTCTCGACCCCCGGGTAATATCCGACCCACATAGCCCGGATTATCCCACTGGAATCGAGCAAGATCGTGGTGGGATAGCCTTGGAAGCCGGCCGCGGCGTCCACGCTCTTGCGGGTAACCGCCCCGGGATCGTGATAGGTCGCCAAATCCACGCCTTGCTTCTCCAAGAAGGCCTCGGTTTCTTGTCGCAATTCCGCTGCGTCCTCGTTGCCGCCGGCTCCGCAGGAAACGGACAAGAAGCGAAACTCCGGGCGGTTTCCGTATCGCTCCGCGAGGGCTGCTAAATGCGGAAACTCTTGGCGGCAAGGCGGGCACCACGTACCCCAAAAATTGAGCAGCACCACTTTGCCCTGAAGGTCGTCCGCTCGCACCGGCCCCTCGGCTCCTGTCAGCGGCTCCAAGGCGATGGTCGACAAGGTCTTCCCGACGGCGGGATGACCCTCGCCTGCGCCCTCCAGATTCGGATTCATCAACGAATAGCGCCAGATGACCAGCGCGAACAAGCCGAGCACGCAAAGCATGGCCGCCGTGCGGATCACATCGAACAGGCTCCAAGAATTCCGGCCGGCTGTTTCACGCGGCGCGTCCCAGTCGGGAGAAGAAGGTGTTTCGGACATGATGGTCGCTCCCTTCCGTCAAAACGAGTCGCCTGCTGGTTCGAACTCCGGCCTGGTCGTCGCCGGATGTGCCCTCCCTCCGTATGCATCTTATCCCAAAAGTTGGGTTTCGGCCCGGGTAGAGCCCTATTTTCGACTTCCCCTTCATTCTTTTCGCAGCACGGCGATCAGGCTGGATCCGCGACGATAGGGCGGGGGTTCATCCAGCGGTCCGCGGGCCAAACGGCGGCGCAGGGCGGCTTCCAACCTCGCGCCCTCCCCTTCGAAGATCCGTTCCAAGAGGCGATTGAGCGGTCGCGGAGGCAAGCGGAAGTCGGTGCCTTCCCGGCCCGAAGACCGCCGAAGACGGACCGTCCAGCGTCGCACCGCGCGGATGATCGGGTACAGTCGGGCGCAATAGTAGCTGCACAACCACGGGGAAAGGGTTCGCCCATCCCACAGCGCTTGCAAAGTCTCCAAAGTATAACGGCGAAAATGCCCAAAGGCCTCGTCGTGCGGACTCCAAAGCTCCGGATCGGCCGGGACGGTAATTAAGAACACGGCCCCCTTGCGTGCCGCCGCCGTAACGTCGTCGAAGGCTTTTTGGTCGTCGGCGATGTGCTCCAAGACATCCAGCATCAAGAACGCGTCGGCCTCCGCGAATCGCGCTCCCGCAGCCGCCGGGGCCTCGCCTTGGACGAACTCCACGCCGGGAAAACGCCGTCGAGCGCGTGCGACGGCCCCCGCCGCGGGATCGATCCCCAAACCGCGATAGGGCGGGACGAACGACGCGATATTGGCACCCGTTCCGCAGCCGATGTCGATTACCCAGGCCCCCGGCGGAACTAATAGCGACAAGAGACGCCGAACGATACGACGCCGCGCGGTGAACCACCAGTGGCGCTCTTCCAATTGCGCATGGATCTCGAATTGGGCATCTTGCACAAGTAGACCCTTCGCGGAATCGCCACATGGTCGGATCGGGGCCGAACCGGCGTCCTTGCTCCCTATTCACGCCCCGTTTCCGGGAAAAGCTCAGGATCCTTATGATCGCCCTGCTCTTGGACGAATTGCGGTACGTCCGTCTATCCCGCCTTGGTTGCGGACGCCTCATGGAACTCCGGCGAGTCCTCCGCCCCCTTCTTTCGAGGTGAAGCGACCTGCCCCAGGCATCGCCCGATCTGACGCACGGCCTGCCGAAGCCGATGCTGGTTTTCGATCAAGGCCAGGCGGAGATAGCCCTCGCCGGTCGGTCCGAAACCGCCGCCGGGACTGACGGCGACATCGGCCTCCTCCAGCAATTTCATGGCAAAGTCCACGGACGGCATTTGGCTCGCCCAAGGCTCGGGGATCTTGGCCCAAACGAACATCGTGGCCTTGGGTCGCTCGATATCCCAACCCAACCGCTCCAGACCGTCGCACAGGACGTCGCGCCGCCGCTGGTATTCCAGGGCCTGGGCTTCTACGGCGGCGTCGGTCTTGCGCAAGGCGACGATGGCCGCCACTTGGATCGCGCGAAACATGCCGTAGTCGTAGTATCCCTTGACGGTGGCCAAGGCACGGACGATCTCCGCGTTCCCGCAGCAATACCCGACCCGCCAACCCGCCATGTTGTAACCCTTACTCATGGTCGTCAATTCGACGCCGTACTTCATGCCGTCCGGCAAAGTGAGCAGACTGGGGGCTTTGTACCCGTCGAATGTGATGTCGGCGTAGGCCAAATCGCTGATGATCAAGAAGCCGAATTTCTTGGCCAGCCGCACCAAATCCACGTAAAAATCCTTTTCCACGACCGTAGCGGTGGGATTATGCGGAAAATTGGCCACCACCAACTTGGGTCTGGGGAAAAGGTATTGGCAGGTGTAGGAGACGTTGCTCAAGAACAGATCGGGCTTCGTCACGTCCAGACTGATGACGTTGGCCCCCGCCAGGATCACGGCATAAGTATGGGCGGGATACGAGGGGGCGGGCACGATGGCGGTGTCGCCCGGCCCCAGCAATGCCAAGCATAAATGGCTGAAACCCTCCTTCGAACCCAAGCAAACGATCACCTCGTTCTCCGGGTCCAATCGCACCCCGTGCTGTTTGAAGTACTTCGCCGCGACCTCGCGGCGGAGATTGAGGATGCCGCGGGCCTCGGAATAGCCGTGGTTGTCGGGATCGCGTGCGGCGGCGGCCAGCTTCTCGATGACGATATCCTGCGGCGGATCGCTGGGATTGCCCATCCCCAAGTCGATGACGTCCGCGCCGGCCCGGCGCTTCTCGTACATCAACTTGTTGATCCGCGCGAAAAGGTACGGCGGCAGACGATGCACTCGATCCGCCACCGCAATCCGGAACTTTTGCGTCGCTTCGGTCGGGCCGATCGGCGCTTCCACTTCGCGGTTCTCACTATGCATAGATGCGACGACCTGAGTCTGTACGGACGGATCCTGGGCAATTCCTGAAGGGACCGGCCCGGCCCCCGTCGGGTTCGCACCAACTTCGCTGAAATGAGCCGGATAGGGCGAAAACGTGCTTTTTTCCACGCCGCCCTCGGAGCCCGGCGACGGCACGTGCCCGGCCCGAGTCCATTTCCGACATTCTACACTTTTCCCCGCCGGCTCACGAGGGTGAAAAAGGGAGCCCGCGGTGAACGGGCGCGCTTTCCGACCGGCAAAAAGCGTGGAAAAAGAACGTTCGGCCCCTCCTGTCGGTCGTCGGTTCATCCCGGGGCGCCGACCCGGCTAATCCGCCAGAGGAGTGAGCGTCACGGTCCGGAATTGAATGCGGCCCCCTTCGGATTGCAGGCCGATCGGGCCTTCCAGCACGTCCAATCCCTCGGCCTCATTGACCTTCTCACCGTTGATCCGGAGCGTGAGCTTCGGCCCGACCAGCTCGATCTCATACTTGTTCCACTCGCCCGGTTCATTTTCGGCCGCCTTGATCTTGCCGACGCCGACGAAATCCCCCAGCTTTTCATGGCCTGAGATCTTACGGAATCGCTCCGAATCGCCGCGGAGAGCCGCCCCGTAGAACGCCCAGATATCTCCCGCGTTTCCGCTTTGAAGCTGCGCTTCCACACACTTGGGCAGGAAGGAAACCGGATCGCCGGCGATCCGCAGCAATACCCCGCTGTTGCCCGGCTTCGTCCCCGGTTCCCAACGCCATTCCACCGTCAGGCGGAAGTTCTTGTATTTCTCCTTGGTGAAGAGATAGCCGAGCGGCTCGCCCTGTGTGACCAGCAGGCCGTCTCGCACGCTCCAAACGTCCTCGATCTTTTTCTCCGGGTCGATGACGAAGAAGTCCCAGCCGTCGAGGTTTCGGCCATTGAACAACCGGACTTCGCCGGACGCGGAGCCGGCCTCCGCCGATTGTTCTGCGCGGATCACGCCCGCCGGATGGACGTTCAAAATCATCATCGATACGATCATCAACGTTCGCAGCATCGATACTTCTCCTTATCATGGGTTACGGCGGCCGTACAAAGTCGCACTCTCGCCATGGCGGCGAGACGCCGGGACGGGTCAATTCCGCGATCGCTCCGGCACTCGCAGCCGAATGTTTCGAAACTCGATGGGATCCCCCTCGGCGGTGAGGCAAATCTTGCCGGGAACCGTTTCGCACCGCGCGGCGCGATTGACTTCGCGACCGTTGATCACGAGGACGACCTCCTCCCCGCGAACCGTAATTTGGTAGGCGTTCCACTCGCCCGGCGGTTTTTCCGCGGCCGTCGCCTTGGAGAGATGCGTGAGTTTTCCGAAGACCGGATGCTCCACAGTTTCCAGGCGATCGCTCGGCCCGTGAAAGCTGAAACCTCCCAATCCCCAAAAGTCGCCCGCGTCGGGGGAATTGATCTGGGCCTCCAGGCTCTTGGGCCAAATGCGGTGCGGTTCCGTGGTTCGCAGAAGGACGCCTCCACGACCGGCTTTGTCGCCCGGAAATCGCCACTCCAGCCTCAATTCGAAGTCCGAGAAATCGCGTTGGGTAAACAAGTATCCTCGTGGAGTGCCGGAGCATTGAAGGACGCCGTCCGGAGTGAGGCGCCATACCTTCCCCACGGGCACCTCCGCCTCCTCGCAGAACCAGCCCCAGCCCGGTATCTCGCCGGAGGGGGCCTGGGTGGGAACGAGGTCGACCCAGTCCTTTCCCGACGCTCCGACATCCTCGTCCGCGACGGCGGACAATGTCGGCAAGAGGACCATCGCCGGCAGTAAGAGGATGGTGCGATGGATATTCACGGCTTCTCCCTTTTCTCAAGGAAACCGCCCGCAAGTTTGAACCCGGAAACAATCGCGGGGACGGTATCGCTGGAGCCCGGCTACCACGACCGACAGCCGCCGCCGGATTAAGGGAACGTCCCGCCGTACGGAGGCGACGGACCTGTAGTCTAACGCGGCGTTCCCCCGTTCTCAAGCTGCGAACGATCTGACTGATTTGCGGCGACAAGGCCGCACCCCGGCAACGCGGAGGCCTGATCGTCACGGCGGCGATCCGGATTCGCGCCGGCGATCCGCATTCGTGCTCGGATGCGCGAAGCCCGCCCGGGTCCCGAGCGGCGGGGCCGGAGAAGGCCTCCCTAAAAACACCGGAAGCCGACCACCTTGCGGAAAGTCGGCTCCGATGGTTGCTTTTTCGACTCTAGACCGCGGAACCGCAACAGGGCAAGCGAGTCCCACGAGGAAGGGAAGACGCAGGACCGCCCGGAACGACCGGCAGGCGGCCGGTTCCCTGCGTGACGGCAAAGGAAGGACCGTCCCGCCCGGGCCTTACATCACTGGGCGGCGGGGGCAGGGGCTTCGGCCGGAGCGGCAGGCGCCTCGGCAGGGGCGGCCGCTTCGGCGGCGGGAGCGCAGCAGTCCGCTTCGCAGCAAGCGACGGCCTTGCGGGCGTGCAAACGGCTCAGCAGACCGCAACGCTTCGGAGCGCAGGTCGGCTCGCAAGCCGGCTCGCAAGCCGGTTCACAAGCCGGCTTTTCGCAAGCCGGTTCGCAAGCGGCCGGGGCGCAGCAGGCCTTGGCGGCCTTGCGGGCGCGAATCTTGTCGAGCAGGCCCACGCGCGGAGCGCAAGCAGGCTCACAAGCCGGTTCGCAAGCGGGTTGTTCGCAAGCCGGCTCGCAAGCGGCCGGGGCGCAGCAAGCCTTGGCGGCCTTGCGGGCGCGAATCTTGTCGACCAGGCCCACGCGCGGAGCGCAAGCAGGCTCACAAGCCGGTTCGCAAGCGGGTTGTTCGCAAGCCGGTTCGCAAGCGGCGGGAGCGCAGGCGGCCTTGTGGCCCCGCAGCACGCCGGCGTTCGCGTAAAGGGCGGCACTGGCGAGCACGCAGACGGCCGCGACACCAGAAATCATCAGTCGGTTCATAACTCGGACCTCCTAACACTGGAACCCAAACCAAGTGGACACTACTGCCGTCGCGAGAAATCCCCCTACGACGGCCCGCAGGTACGGGGGCTGCGACCACGGTGTACAACCCTTGCTGAAGCCGAGGAACCGCCGCGCCCTGTTCCAGCGACGTCCCGGCATCAGACACTTTCTTCCATACCTAGTTTCCTTAGATTAACAACTCAAATCCCGTTGTCAAGGGTACGGATCGCGAAGGAAATCACAAATCCGCAGTTTGTAGGGAATCCGGAGCTCGGCGCGAATGCGATGTTTAGAAAAAATAATACATTTTTCCGCATCCCTGCGGCGCTTTTCCCTTTCGGTTCGCGAGACGACAGCAATCTGGGGTGAATAGGAAAAACAGATAGGCTCTCCGTGATTCCTCTCCTAATCGAAACGGCCTCCTTAATCAGGTTAACCCCCTGCACCACTTTGCCGGCGTCCCTCCGGCCAATCATCGCACGGGGGTCAAGCCGCGCATCACGGCGATTCCGGTCCCACGTCCAAGCTGCGGTCGTCTTTTTCACTTTCGTATCCGGCGAACCGTCTCAAATGCGATTGACCAAGCTTGCCCGTTTTCGGTATTACGCCACCGCACCGCCGGCCCTGGCCGATATCGCACATTCGGCCGGGCGGCGATCCGTACGCAGAAAATGTGTTGTCTCCCGGTAGAGCGGCAGGGCTCGGCCGGGCTGAACGTTCGATTTCATCGCTGCGCCGACTACGTTCCTTATGATGACTGCCGCACCAGAGGCTGAACCCCGGGCCGCGTCGATAGAAAGCGGCATCCGCAAAGCCGTTCCCCGCAGGTTCGTCGGGATGATGCTGGGCGCGCTACTATTGTGCGCGTTGACGTCGGGCTGCGCCGAACGGCAGGTCTACCGCCCCTCGAAACTCCCCGTCGAGTTCCAGGCCAAGCCGGTGCCCGATCTGCGCAACATTCCCCTGCCGGAATTCGCCGATCAAAGCATTCCCAGCGACGTCATCATGTCGGGCGACGTTCTTCAGGTGACGGTGGCCACGGATCTGGAATCGCGGCCGAACGCCGTACCCGTCCGCGTGGACGACCTGGGGATCATTCAAGTGCCGTACATCGGCCCGGTTCAGGTCGGCGGATTGAGGTTCGCGGAGGCGGAACGGGCGATCGCCGCGGCGGCCGTGGAGCGCGACGTCTTCCGGCATCCCACCGTTACCGTGGTGCGCAGCGAGATCCGCACCCACCGGGTGACCGTCATTGGAGCGGTCAATAAGCCGGGCGTCTACCAACTGCCGGCCTCGAATAGCAGCGTCTTGGCAGCCCTGGTGGCGGCGGAGGGATTGAACTCCAAGGCCGGCCCGATCGTCGAAATCCGCCGGGCCGCCGGTACTCGACCCTGGGACGAGCGGCTTCCCCTGACCGCGGCAGCAAGTTCTGCCGACGGCGTGCAACCTGCGGGCTGGAACGACGCCGCCCCGCTTCGCGTGCAGCAGATCAATTTGACATCATCCGGCGGTTCACCCAGCGAGTACCGCCTGTCGGACGGAGACGTGGTGCAGGTTTCGGAACGCGAGGCCCTGCCGTTCTTCGTGGATGGTTTGGTGGCCAAACCCGGCTCGTATCCCATGCCGCCGGATCAACCCATCCGGATTTTGGACGCCATCGCCCTGGCCGGCGGCAAAAGCAATCCCTTGGCGGACAAGGTGTGGATTGTGCGGCATGTGCCGGGTCGCGACGAACCGGTGCTGATCAAGGTCAGCTTGCGGCGGGCCAAGGAGGATCCCCAAGAGAACCTGTTCATCGCGGCGGGAGACGTGATCTCGATCGAGGAGACTCCCGGCACCTTCATTTACAACCTGCTGAAAGGCTTTGTGCACATCGGCGGCAGCGTGCCGCTCAACTGATCGTGACGGAAGACAGGCATGCCCGATTCGTTCTTGCCCGCTACCATCCTCCCCGACTCCACGATGCACCTGGTCCACGCAGCCATGCAGTTCGCGGCGGCGGTGCGACGCCGGTGGCGTGTGGCGGCCTCCGTGCTGGTCGCCGCGGCGCTGTTGGGCGCCCTGTACTACGCCACGGCCGAACGCATCTACTCCGCCAAGGCCGAGCTGCTCATCTTGCAGACCGGCGAGAATTCGCTTTCCCCCACCATCGAGGTGCAGTCCAGCCGCGACAACAGCCTCATGCCGACGTTCGTCAACCTGATCTCCAGCGCCAAGGTCTTGCAGGGGGCGTTGAAGCGACTGGCCCCCGAGGATATCGCCGTCGATCTGGCGCCGGACGCGCCCGACAAATGGGTCAAGCAACTGCAAATGCGGCTCACCGCCTCGGCCGTTTACAAGACCAACATCATCACCGTGGCCTACGAATCCAAGGATCCCGCCACGGCGGTACGCGTGGTCAACGCCGTGGTCGATTCCTACCTGGAATTCATGCGCGAGACGCATCAGGGAACGGCCACGGAAATCGTGCAAACCCTGAACAAGGAAAAAGACGATCTCAGCGCCCGTCTCAGCGAAAAGGAGCAGCAACTGCAAGACCTCAGCCGATCGCTGGGGGCGTTGGACTCGGGCGGGAGCGGCGGCCAGCTTCTCCATCCGCTGGTGGAACGCGCCAAGACGTTCAACGCGGCCCTGATCGAGGCACAGAAGGAACGCGTCGAGCTGGCGGCCTCGCTGGCGGCCCTGCAAGCGGCGATTCGCAACGGCGAGGACCTGCGGCAATATTTGAATACGATGTCCGACGCGGTGGGCCGCGAGATGCTGCTCCAAGGTCTGGGGTTCAATCCCCAGGACGCCACGGCCCGGGCGGAGGCCGAGCGGCGCATCCTGGAGGACCAGGTCGCCCTCAACGCTTTACGGGAGCACCTGGGCGACAACCATCCGCGGGTGCAGCAACTGATGCAACGCATCGCGGCCAACCAACTCTACTTGCAGGGATTCCAGCAGCGGTTGCGCGACCGCCTCAGCGCGATCGAAGCCGCCGAACTGGGGCCGACCTTGCTGGCTCTGATGCGGCAGCGGTTGGCGGAATGCGTGGAAAGGGAAAACTCGCTCGCGCAGCAGTACGAAATCGCCCGCGCCGAGGCCGGCCAATTGGCCGGCGGCCTGGCACAGATGGAAATGCTCAAGAACGACATCGCCGGCTTGCGTGAGTTGTACGGCGGGCTGGTCAAGCGTTTGACGAACATCGAGCTGTCGCGCGACCTGCGGGCCTCCCTGATCACCGAACCGGTGGAGAATCGGACGCCGGTCTCCCCCAGCCCGTCGCGCACTGCGGCCATGGTGCTGTTGCTCGGCTTGGGCCTGGGCTTGATGATCGTGTACGTGCTCGACGTCATGGACGACCACTTCCGCTCGGTCGAGGAGATCCAGTGGCAGTTGAAAACGCCGGTCTTGTCCGTGGTACGAGAAATGGACGTGCGGAGCGGCGGGGGGGCGGCGTCCATCGAGGTGGCTCGAGACCCGGCCGGCGCCGCCAGCGAGAGCTTTCGCACTCTTCGCACCGCCATCGCCCTGCACGAGGAGCGAACGGAGAGGATCATCATCACCAGCGCGGAGCCGGGCGACGGCAAATCGACCGTGGCCGCCAATCTCGCCGCCGCCTTCGCGCAGAGCGGCAAACGCACCCTGCTGATCGACGGGGATCTGCGGCGTCCGGGCCTCTCCACGCTGCTGGGACTGCGGGGACGCGAGGGGCTCTCCGAAGTCCTGCGAACGGAGTCCCCCGTCGCCGAAGCGGCCGAAAGCCGCATCTACCGCGACGTCATCCCCGCCCTCGACGTCCTGCCGTGCGGCGCTCGGCCCGTCAATCCCGCCGAATTGCTGGCATCCGCGCGGATGAGCGAACTGCTCACGTGGACGGAGTCGAACTACGATCAAGTCATCATCGACACGCCGCCGGCGCCCCTGGCCAGCGACACGATCATTCTGGGGCGGATGGCCGACGGCGCCCTGCTGGTCATGCAGCCCCTGAAGAATACCCGGAGGACGCTCTTCCGCGCGATCGAACACCTGCGGATCCTCAAGGTCCCGCTGATCGGATTGGCGGTCAATCGGCTGCCGGGCGAAGAACAGGCCCGATACGCCGGCTACTCGGGCGACTACTACGGCGCGGAGGCCGAGGAAACCGAAGCCGTGACGATCCCGGCGGGGCCCCATGCGGAGAAGTCCGCCGAAGAAACCGCGCTGGGCGGGGAACCCGCGGAAGACAAGCCGGCCGAGGCGTCCCCGCCGGTCCGCGGCCGAATCGTACCGCGACGAGTCGCATGATGCCATGGAAATCCGGCCATCGCAGCGAGCGAAGCCTCGGAGTTCGCACTGCGTCGAGGAAAGCTGCCGAACGATGTCGGTCAACCCAAATCACGATGCTTCGAGCGGCGCGCGATCGGTCTGGATCCGCCTCTGCGATCAAGGCTTGGACGCCCTGCAACCGGTCTGCCTCTTCGGCGTGCCCTTGATGCTCGGCGGACGTCACCCGTTGGGCCACTTGCTGTTGGCGACCACGGCGGGAACCATGCTGCTGCTTTGGTGTCTTCGCCGAAGCCTTTCCGCCCGAACCTCCTTCACTTGGACCGGCGCGGAATGGTTTGCCCTGGCCGGCATACTGCTTTTGGGACTGCAATCGGCGCCGATGCCCCCGGCCGTCCTCGCGCGCTTGTCGCCGGCGGTCCCGTCCTTCCTGCCGCTCTGGTTCCAATCGGGAAACGGGGCGTTGAGTACGTGGCCCTACCTCAGCCTGACGCCTGAGGAAACGCGGCTCTGCCTGATTCTGTTTCTGTCCTATTGCGCCGTATTTTGGGTCACGGCGCAACGGATTCGGGCGGTCGAAGACGTGGAGCGGATATTCCGTTACCTTGCCTGGGCCGTCATGGTCGTCGCGGGGCTTGGCATCTTGCAACAGGTTGCCGGCAACGGCAAATTCTTCTGGTTCTATCAGCATCCCTATTCCACCACCGCGGACGCCGTCAAGGGCTGCTTCACCAACCGCAATCATTTCGCCGACTTCTTGGCCCTGGGCATCGGTCCGCTGCTATGGTGGGCGTTCGGCGGCCGAGACGCCCTCCGCCGAGCAAAGGACGCTACTTCGCACCGGCGGAATGCCGCGTGGGCCATCTCGTCGTGGAACGGCGGCAAGCCCGGTCGGCAGGGCACCCTCGCCTCGCACGCCGCCGAGGGCGAATGGCTCCGCGTGGTGCTGCTCGGCATGGTCCTCTTCGCCGGGTTGTTGTCGTTATCCCGAGCCGGGAACGTCGTTCTGGCCCTGGCCCTGATGATCACGGCGGCGGCCTTGTTTCGCGGAGGGATCTTGCGACCCCGCGCCCTCGCAGTGCTGGGATTCGCGGTCGTGGTCACGGCGTCGGCGCTGGCGATTTTCGGCCGCGACCGCGTCCGGGAACGGTTGGACGACCTGGCGACCCTCTCGTGGGAGACTTTGGATCGGCAAGAAAGTCGCACCACCGTTTGGCAAAACACTTGGCGTGCGGCGCGGGATTTTCCCCTTGTCGGCTCGGGAGCGGGCAGCTTTCGCTTTGTGCAGGCCCTGTACGAAGGTCCCCGATCTCATGCTCATTACTACTCCCATGCCGAACAAAGCTATCTGCAAGTGTTGCTGGAAACGGGCTTGCCCGGGCTGGCATTATTACTAACCGGTTGGATCCTGGTCTTCTCCCGAGCGGGCCGGGCCGTCTTTCGCGGTCGCGATCCTCGGCATCGCATGGCGGCCGTCGTCGCGATCGCCGGACTGACCGCGCACGCCTTGCACGGCCTGGTCGATTTCGTTTTTTACGTGCCGGGGCTGACCGTCACCGCCGTGACACTGGCGGCCTGCGTTTGGCGTTTGGGCGATTTCGCGACGCAGCCGGCCGCCGCCTTCAGGCGCGGCCTTGCGCAATGCGAATCCCCCGGGCGCGGCAAACCAAGCATCGCGGCCTTCATCGGTGCGAGTGCCGACAAGACCGCAGCAACGCCCGCGCGGCGCCTCGTCTGGTCGGCGGCGGCCCTCTGCGTCGCCGTGCTGACCGGAGTCGTCGTCGCGGACCGAATTCCGGCCGTCTTCGCCCAGCAGATGTGGGAAAGATACCTGATCCTCAGTCGCGCTTCCGAAACCGCTTCCATGGAGGCTTGGCCGGGAGACGACGGCGCATCCTCGCCGGAGCGGTCGGCCGAATCCGAGCGACGCTTAATCGAAATCTTGACCCGCACCACGGAACTGGAACCACGCTGGGCCGAGCCGCGCTTGCGCCTGGCTCAGGCCTATCTCCGTCGCTTTCATGCCCTCCAGCTCAGCGCCGAGAATGCCATGCCGTTGTCGCAGATACGGGACGCGGCCGTGCAATCTCAGTTCCCCAACGCCGCAGCGCTGGAGGATTGGCTGGCGGCCGCGATCGGGGAGCATCGCCGGTTGCTGTACCTTGCCCGATACGAGGCCGAGCAAGCCGTCCGGCTTTGCCCCTTGCTGGGCGAGGCGTATCTCGTGCTGGGCGAGCTCGGCTTTCTAAGGGGAGAGGGGGACCCCGAATTGCGCCGGTGGACCGCTCAAGCGCTTCGGGCGGCGCCCCACAGCGGCAACATCTTGTTCGAAGCCGGATTGCAGGCCTACTTGGCCGGCGACGAGGCCGGCTGGATCGACTACTGGCGCCGCGCCTTCCATGCCGGAAGCGTGTACCGGACGCGTCTCATCCGGCAGCTCGCCGGTCGGGCACCGCCGGAACACATCGCCGATGAGACCGAGTTCCTCTTGCACATTTTCGAACCGGATCTGGAAGGGGTCCGATTCATGTACCGCTACTACCGGAAAAGCTACTCGGCCGAACAATTGGCACCGTTGGCGCGGGCCTATTTGTCGGCCCTGCAATCGCAAATCGCGAAAATGGAAAACGACCCCGACGCCGAGGCTCAATTGTGGTTGGAAACGCATTTCGTGCGGCTGGAATTGGGCGACACGGAGGGAGCCGTCGAGGCCGCGCGGCGGGCCGTGGCCGTCGCTCCCAACCATTACCAGGCCCATTACCACCTGTCCCAACGATTGGAGGAACAGGGACGCTGGGCGGAAGCGACGGAGCACGTGCGCTGGTGCTTGCTGCGTCGGCCCGGTCATCGGCCGCTGGAACGACGGCTGGCGGCCCTTCGCGAGCGACAACTGTCGGAGGCCGCGCAGCCGACCGCCGTGGCCGCCCGAGAAAACGACGCGGCGCAGCGCTGAGCAAGCCGCTTGGCCGGGCGGGACCAAGCAAAAAACCGCCTTGCCGAGCGGAAGCAAAATCCGGTATGAATGCCGCTGCCGCGTCGGTCATGGGCGTCGGGCGGAGCGCGCCGCTATTATCGCCCGTACCCGATGCG
This sequence comes from Thermogutta hypogea, assembly GCF_055386265.1. Lineage (NCBI taxonomy): Bacteria > Pseudomonadati > Planctomycetota > Planctomycetia > Pirellulales > Thermoguttaceae > Thermogutta > Thermogutta hypogea. The sequence goes on along the minus strand of NZ_AP042425.1, from coordinate 3,474,672 downwards.
AGACGTTGCAACCGCGGCATGGAAGCTGCGGGGGATCGCCGCGGCAAGGCGTCCGAAGAAGCCTGATCCGTCGGCGCTTGCAAGGAGGAAGACGTGAGATCGGAGCCGTCGTTCCGTCGAGACAGCGAGCAGGGAGAAGGCCGGCCGTCATCCTTCGGCGGACAGCGCCCTCTTGTCCCTCGCTTGGCGGAACCGGAAAGCGACGCGGCGGATGCCGGGGCTGTTATCCGCGACGTCCCTCGCGACGCGGTCGCCGCGAACGTCCGCCTGTCGCCGCTTCGCGCCGACCATGAGGAAGACGCGACTCCGCCCCGCCTCCCGCCGGAAGACCCCGGCGCGGCCCGCGGCACTTGGCGTCATCACCTTCGCGGTCTGTTGGGAGCGGCGATGCTGCTCCCATTCTTCGTCGGGGCCTATTCTGCCGCCTTTTGGCTGAGATTCGAAGGGCAGACGCCGCCCCGCGTCGAGCAGTGGTTTTGGAGCACGGTGGGCTACGTCGTCGCCATCAAGCTGGCAGTTTTCATCGGCTTTCGCATTCACCGCTCCTGGGGACGGTTCTTGACCTTTTCCGACCTGGCGCGGCTCGTTCAAGCGGCCGGACTGGCCCTCCTTGCCACGGCCATGGCGGAGCGATTCTTCGGTCCTGCGCAGCCGGCGCCTCGGGCCATTCTCCTTTTGGATTGCGGCGCCACGATCGTGCTTTTGGGGGGCTTTCGGGCCGTGCAGCGGGCCATGTGGGACCGCAGTTGGAGCAGCTTTTTCTGGAACGGCGCCGTGCCCACCTTGATCGTGGGCGCCGATGAGGCCGGCGAAGGCGCCCTCCGCGCCGTGCTCCGCGACTCCCGCCGACGATATCGCGTGCTCGGTTTCCTCGATCGGGATCCGCGCAAGGTGGGCGGTTGCCTGGGCGGCGTTCCCATTCTCGGCACGGTCGACCGGATCGCCGACATCGCCTCGAAATTGAACGTGCGGGAGGCCTTTCTGGCCGCCGGCGATATCACGGGGCGCGAGGTGCGAAAGTTGGTCTCCGATGCGCGGGCGGCGGGCGTAGCCCTCAAAGTCCTCCCCAGCTATCAGCAGCTTCTTACCGGCCGCGTGGCCCTGCAACCGCAGCCGATCTCCATCCACGATCTGTTGCGCCGCGAACCGGTGGCCCTGGAAATGGACCACATTCGCGACTGGCTTCGCGATCGCGTGCTGCTGGTGACGGGCAGCGCGGGGAGCATCGGTTCCGAGATCGCCCGACAGTTGATCGCCTTCTCCCCCCGCAAGCTGATCCTCTTGGACCGTAACGAAACCGGCCAATTCTTCCTCGAGCGCGAGCTGGCGGATCTCGTCGCGGCGCAGGACGGGGAGCGCCGCGTCGAGATGAAGGTCGTTCTGGCCGATCTTCTGGACCGCGCTCGGGTCGACAGCCTGCTCAAGCGTTATCGCCCGGACGTCATCTTCCACGCTGCGGCCTACAAGCACGTGCCGCTCATGGAATCGCATCCCGGTGAGGCCGTCAAGAACATCGTCTTCGCGACACGGCAACTGGCGGACGCGGCCGAAGCCGCCGGCGTGCAATCCTTCGTCATGATCTCCACCGATAAGGCGGTCAATCCGACCAGTGTCATGGGCGCCTGCAAGCGGTTGGCCGAAATGTACGTCCAATCCCTGACCCGCGAGGCGCGCTGCCGCTTCGTGACGGTCCGCTTCGGGAACGTGCTGGACTCGGCGGGCAGCGTGGTGCAGATTTTCCGCAAGCAGATCGCGGCGGGGGGGCCGGTCACCGTCACCGACCCTCGCATGGAGCGGTTCTTCATGACCATTCCCGAGGCCGCCCGGCTGGTCATTCAAGCCGGCGTCATCGGCCGATCGGGCGAGATACTGGTGCTGGACATGGGCGAACCCGTCCGCATCCTCGATCTGGCCGTCGATATGATCCGACTTTCCGGTCTGGAGGTCGGTCGCGACATCGAGATCAAGTTCGTGGGACTGCGGCCGGGGGAAAAGCTTCACGAGGAATTGCAGGCGGCGGGCGAGCGATCGCTGCCCACGCGGCACCCGAAAATTCGCATCGCCCTCAGCCCGGCCGCGGATTTGTCCGCCTTGCGGCAAAGCCTGGCTCGCCTGCGCCATCTCGTGGATGAGCGGCCCGGCGAAGCCCTGGACGTATTGCGAGAGTTGGTCCCCGGTTACCGCAGCGACACCGCCGCACCGCGGGAGGCGGCAACTGCGGAAACCGTGCGGCTCCGCGCCGCCTAAACCGTTACTCAAACTCGCGACAGGGTGCGGTACTCCGTCATTCGGCGATCCCGGGCGACCTCGATCGCGCGGCGTCGCCGACCGAGCGGCAAGGAAACGAACGCCATGACTATTTCCGACCATCGCCCCGCCGGCTCCGATTCGACGCGGCCTCGCGTGGCATTCATCTTGGGGACGGGGCGGAGCGGTTCGACCGTCCTCGATCTGCTGCTGGGCGCGCATCCGGAAGTCCAAGGCGTAGGGGAGCTCTGCAACGTGGTCCGCAGCGGGTGGATCGCGGCGCAATACTGCTCGTGCGGACGCCGGGCCACGGAATGCGACTTCTGGCAGGCCGTGCGCGAGGCATGGCGCCGGGAATCCGGAGGCGCGGACCCGCGGCACTACGAGTACCTGCTGCAAGCCTTCGAGCAGCGGCGCCTCAGCGCCCTGCGCCTGGCGGGGAACAGCCGTTCCGATCGGCTGACGTTGCCGGCTCGGTCCGGCGTCGCGTTTCGCGATTACGCCGAACGGACGGCCGCCCTATTTCGCGCCATCGCGGCGGTCTCGGGGCGCACGGTCGTGGTGGATTCCTCGAAGAACCCCGCCCGAGCGATGGCCCTCTTGCGGATGGATCGCGATTTCGGCTGCATCGACCTCCGCTTGATCCAATTGGTCCGCGACGTCCGCGGTTTCGCTTGGTCCAACCGCAAGAGCTTCCGCAAAGACGAGGCGAAGGGGGTGCAAGCGGACATGCAGGGTCGGCCGATCTGGAAGAGCGCCCTGGTTTGGGTGTTCGTCAACCTCTGTTCCGACTTTGTTCGCCGGCGGCACGATCGGCGGCGGAGCCTGCTTTTGAAATACGAAGACTTGATCTCCCGGCCCGAGCATGCGCTGAAATCCTTGGCCGACCTCCTCGGCGTCGCCGCCGACCCGTGGTTGGAACTACTGCACGCGGCGGCCCCGTTGCGTCCGGGGCATGTGGTGGCGGGAAATCGGGTGCGGATGGAACGAGAAGTCCGTTTGCGGCCCGATTTGGAGTGGCAGGCCGGGCTTTCGCCGGCCGACCGGCGGGTGTGCTGGATGCTGGCCGGGTGGAAGGCGGCCCTCTACGGTTATCCCATGCACGTCGAGCACGACCGCCGTCCGGCCGTGGCGACACGGCCCCCGGAGCCGGCCCGGGCGATTCCCGCGGGCCACCCCATTCCTCGGCCGCATTTTTCGCGCGCATCCGATAAGCTCGCCGATCGAACAAACCCGCGACCCTCCCTTAGCCCGCATCCCGATGGCTCAGCCTGACGCTCCGTATTCTCACCCTGGGCCGCCGCCGGAGCGAACGACCGCCGGACCGCCCATCCCACGCGCGCTGCCGCCGCTGGGAATTCACTGGAACCTGGCTTGGGTCTTTTCGGGCAATCTGGTGCGATCGGTCGGTCGGGCCGTGCTGTTGGTCCTGCTGGTGAAATGGGCGGGCTGGGAGGCGGCGGGATTGTACATCGCCGCCCTGGCGATCACCGGACCCGTCTTCGCCATCACCGATTTGGGGTTACGCCCGCTGCTCATCAACGACGTGGCTCGCGAGTACCCCTTCCAGCATTACTTCTCGCTCCGGTTGGTGGGAGCGGCGGCGGCATGGACCATCGTGGCCGCACTGGGGCTGCTGTTGGGCTATCCCTTCGGCCGCATCGCGCTGGTCTTGTGCGCCGCGGCAGCCCGCTTCTGGGACGGAGTCTCCGACATCCTGCACGGCGTCCTCCAACGCGAAGAACGCATGGACCGCATCGGCCTGAGCCTCGTCCTGCGGCACCTCCTGGGAACCGCGGCCTTTTGCGGCGTGATCCAATTGGGCGGGACCGTCACCTGGGCGACCGCCGTGGACGCCCTCTCGGCCGTCATCGTCTGCCTTGCTTGGGATCTACCCAACGCGAAACGGCTGCTCCACGGACTGTGGCGGGACGAAGCAGGCCCCCATATCGCCGATGGATCGCCCGGTGCCGCACCGCCGCAGCGACGCCATGGAACCGAGCCATCCGCCGAGGCAGAAACCTGTAAACCGACCGAACCCCGCCGGGAGAACCCCCTACGAAACGCGGAGTCCGTTGCGTTGGTGCGACCCACGCGCCTTTGGGGTTCCCTCATCCGCCACAGCGTCCCGCTGGCGATCACGGCCTTCGAAATCAACCTCATCACCAATGTGCCGCGCTACGTTGTGGAAAGCCTTTTGGGGCCGGCGTCCCTGGCGATCTTCGCCTCCCTTTTGCAATTGGCCGGAATGGGAATGATTATCGTCATGGCCATGGGACAGACCATGAGTCCGCGCTTGGCCCGCTACTACCGCCAGGGCGATCATCACGGATTCCTGCGTCTGTTGAGCGGCGTAACGGCCGTCAGCGCCCTGCTGGGCATCGTCCCTTGGTTGATCGTGATGTCGGGCTGGGGACCCCGCGTTTTGCAATGGCTATTCCGCGAAGATATGGCCCGGCATCAGGATATGGCTGTTTGGGTCATGGGATCGGCGGTGATCTTATACCTGACGGGCCCGCTTGGGCGCGCCCTGGATACCCTCTTACGGTTTAAGACGCACGTCGCCATTCGGACGGCGGCCCTGCTCCTCGTACTCGTCTTGGTGCCGCCGATGACGCAGCGTTACGGTTTGTGGGGGGCCGCCGTGGGATTCACGCTTTCCCAGGCGGTTCTGCTACCCCTCTACATGATCGCCATCGCCCATGCGTGGCGGCATCGCGATCAGACCCCGCGACTCCGCCGCCGGAGCGGTACGGAACGTGTCGCCCAAGACGACCTTGCCGTAACGATCGGCGATGAGCCGCGAACTCGCCGCGCCGCGTGATACGGAGGATTTTCCCACAACCGGTTCCTCAACTCCGCGTTAACCAACCTTCACGATGGCACGGCCGAAGCTTCGACGAGGACCAGCGTTGCGGTGGTTCGCGGGACCGGGCGACGCTCGCCTAGCGCCGACCGTACTTGGCTGCGAATTGCTCGTCGGTGTAGCTAAGATAGACCAGCCCCTCGATCAGCGCCACAAAGCCGAGAATCACGGTCGAGATGCCGAACGTACAGACCCCTAACAATACGCCGACGATCAAATAGACGATGCCTACGGAGGTAGCTCCCAAATAGAACTTGTGTGCTCCCAACGAGCCGAGGAAGATCGCCAGCAGCGAGGCGACGACCCGGTTCGGCCCCGAGATGCCGGGCCCGGATGTGCCTGGTTGCCTTACGCCGCAGCGGGGACAGATCTCCGCCAAGATCGAGATGGCAGCCCCGCAGTGAAAGCAAAAATTGGTATTCCCCGCAGCCGGAGCGCCGGCCGGTTCAACCCGGGCGACGAGGGGATCGTGCAACGGAGGAGGTTGCGGCCCCGGAATCACAACCGTGGCACCGCAGGCGGGGACATACGGCCTTTTTGCCCGCCGTGCCGAGAGCAACCTTGAGTTGCCTCCCGCAGCTCGTACAATTCATGTAAATCGCATCGGTCGACATGATGGATCCTTTTTTGTGACATCGCCCGGGAGTATTCCGGCCACGTTGTCGAGTCTATTCTCGCAAGTCCGACCTTGCAATCTCGGTCTGATCGACAAGGCGATTCCCTTGGCGTAAAACGGCATGACAAGATAGCCGAAAGTAATTCGCGATCTGCCTCTGTCGATTCGAAACAGAGTCCGGAAATCGGCAGAGGGGCCGGATCGGCAAACGGCTCGGAGGGCCGCACGCCGTCTTCCTCGCGCGCTTGAGGAAATCGCGGACCCGCCGGGCGCCGCGAGGCGCTCGCATCGAAAACAAATCGGAGTGGGCACGACGGAGCCGCCCCGCCGAGATGGGGTCGGTTGCCTGTTCCTTGGCCTATCCTTACGCTTGATCTCGCCGACACGGTCCAAGATCGGGGCGTTCTCGACGAAATGCCTTTAGCGAGGCGGTATGCGCAGGGATCCATGCCTTTCTCCACCGGCACCCTCAATCATGGGAGGTTGATTCCTATGTCCGCCAAAACGCTGGGAAAAGTCGTTGTGTGGACCATCGCACTGATCGCTTGTGCCGGGACGCTCTTCGGGATTTGGGGATGGGCGTCCGAGTCGAAGCTCCATCGACGCCTGGTGGAATTGCGGGACCAAGGCACTCCGCTAGCCTTATCCGACCTCGACGCGCGATCGGCTCATGACGGCCGTCAGGCCTTCGAGCTGGTGCAGGCATTGAACGAAGAATTGCGCGGCGTGGATGCGGATTGGCAAGACCTCTGCTCCCCGGCAATCCTGGGGGAAGGCGGGACCCCGATTGCCGAAGAGGTCTCGGCTCGGATGCGTGCCGTCGCCGAACATGCTCGTGCCCGGGAACTACTCCGGCAATTGGCGGACCTGCCGGGAAAGGAACCGTACGCCGTGCCGGGCGAGCAAGGCGATTGGACGGATCGCCTTTTGCCCGTCCTTGGGCAAGTTCGCGGGGTGTATCGCTATCTCAGCGTTTCCGCCGGCTTCTTCCGATCGACGGGCAGGGCGGATCGAGCGATGGACGATGTGCTGGCGGCCGCTCGCACGCTGCGGCGCGGTCCGCCTTGCCTGGTCGGCCATTTGGTTCGGGTGGCATCCCTGAATATCGTCCTTTTCGAAGCCGCCGCAACGCTGTCCGCGGGCACATTCGGAAACGAAACCTTGGACGCCCTGGACGCCCGGCTCGCGGAATTGGACGTCCGTCAATGGTGGCGGGAGGCCGTCCTCTCCGAACGGGCCTACGGATTAGACCAATTGGAACGCCGGCTTGGGTTCGCCCGATACTGGCCGCTCCGTCCCATGTACAACAACACCCTCGCTTACTACGTGGATACGCTGGACCATTATCAGCAGTGCGGCCTGAATGCCCCCGAGACGGCGACGGAAGAGCCGCCTCGCGGGGGCTTATCCTTATGGAACCAACTCGTGGACCTTATGATCCCCGCCGTGCAAGCTTCTCAGGATGCCGGTCGCACGGCCCTTGCCGGAATCAGGTCCCTCCGCGTACAACTACGCATCATCAAGCAAGCCGCCGAACAAGGCGAACCAATGGTGGCGCCTTGGGAATCGATCGATCTCCCGGTCGAGGAAAAGACCGATCCCTTTTCCGGCGAACCCCTCTTGATCCGTCGCACGGACTCCGGGTGGGTGGTCTATTCGGTCGGCAAGAACCATCAAGACGACGGCGGCAAGCTCGACGACCAAAGCGACACCGGCGTGCGAATCAAGTTCTCGCGCTGAACCGCCCCTGAATGCTTCCGGCGCGAGGCTAGCCTTGGCGGGTGATGTACACCCGGCGCTGATGGGGCTCCTCCGGCGTTTCGTTTCCCCCTCCGTTGCAGCGAGCCACCCCGCCTTCAGCGATGCACGGTCGCAGTCGTTACCGAAAGCGCCGTGGAAGGTCCACGACCGCTTGGATGCTACGGCATAGATGAAGTCGCAGTCGCTACCGGAAGCGGTCCGTGGAGGCCCCCCAACGAGAACCCCTCGAATAGACGGAAAGCCTATCCCCTGGGACAGCACAGGCGGGCTATTTGAATCGAATGGGCATTCTGGGGATAATGGCGCACTTGCACAATAGAGCGGCGGGTTGTCAGCTCACGCAAAAGGTCGTACTCTGAACGGTTGATTCTTCCGAACCGAAGATAAGAGGCTTTCACGTCGTGGAACCTGCGGAGCGACTGTGTTCGCGATGGAGAAGCCGGTTTCCCTCCAACACAATGTCGGAATTTTGCGTGGATTGAACCGCAGTCGGACCTTCCTCCGCATACTTCGCGGACCGCCCTATTTCGCGATTGCGATAGGGACGTGCGATGAACTCCGGATCACGGTCCATCCGCTTTGATGACAAGGCCTTGATGCGCCCATGACTTGTTCGATCGGCAGTTTTTTCGTCCCCCCCACCTTCGTAGACTTGCTCCGCCACCGTGCCGAACACCAACCGGAGGATACGGCATTCATCTATTTGGCCGACGGCGAGAACGAAGAGATTCGTATCAGCTACCGAGAGTTGGACCGTCGCATCCGGGCGATTGCGGCCTGGCTTCAGTCGCACGGCTTGTCCGGCGAGAGGGCCTTGCTCTTGTATCCGCCGGGACTGGATTTCATCGCCGCGTTCTTCGGCTGCTTATACGCGGGCGTGGTGGCGGTACCGGTCTATCCCCCGCGCCGCAATCGTTCGCTGGAACGCATCCAAGCGATTTCCGATAACGCCCGGGCCAAGGCGGCCTTGACCACGGCGGCGGTGCGCGAGCGCGTGGACGGCGTGATCCACGACACGCCCGACCTCTTGAACCTGAACTGGCTGACCACCACCGGCCAAGAGCCGGCTCCGCCGGACGACTGGAAGCGGCCGGACATCTCAGGCGACACCCTGGCCTTCTTACAGTACACGTCCGGATCGACCGGCACGCCCAAGGGGGTCATGCTATCGCACTCCAATTTGATGCACAATTCCGCCCTCATCTGTCACGCCTTCGAGCATCGGCGTTCGGGAACCGGCGTCTATTGGTTGCCCAGTTATCACGATATGGGCCTGATCGGCGGCATACTCCAGCCGGTTTTCGTGGGTCGGCCGAACGTCATGATGTCGCCCATGGCCTTCCTGCAAAAACCCTATCGCTGGCTGGCCGCGATTTCGAAGTATCGCGGTACGACCAGCGGCGGTCCGAACTTCGCCTACGACTTGTGCGTCCGTTCCATCACGCCGGAGCAGCGGGAAAGCCTGGACCTGAGTTGTTGGGAGGTGGCGTTCAACGGTGCGGAGCCGGTTCGAGCCGAGACGATCGAACGTTTCTGCGAGTATTTCGCTCCCTGCGGCTTCCGGCGCGAGGCGTTCTATCCCTGCTACGGCTTGGCCGAGGCCACCTTGATCGTGACCGGCGGGTTCGTGCGGCAGCCGCCGGTTCTGCGGCGATTCGAGGCCGAATCGGTGGCGCAGGGCACGCCGAGGCTTACGGAAAACGGCGGCCGACGCGTGCAGACCCTGGTGGGCTGCGGCACGTATCTTCCCGACGTGGAAGTGGCCGTCGTCGATCCCAAGACGCACCGCCGACTGGGCGAGCGCGCCATCGGCGAGATTTGGGTCCGCGGGCCGAGCGTTGCGCAGGGATATTGGATGAATCCCGACGCCACGGCGGAGACTTTCGGCGGGATCATCCGCGACTCCGGCGAAGGACCGTTCATGCGGACGGGCGACCTGGGATTCCTGCTGGACGGCGAATTGTTCGTCACCGGCCGAATCAAGGAAATGATGATCGTCCGCGGCGTCAACGTCTACCCCCACGACGTGGAACGCACGGCCCAGCGCGCCGACCAGCGCCTTCGGCCGAACGCGGGGGCCTGCTTCGCCGTCGAGGAGGACGGCCGCGAAAAGCTCGTCCTGATCCAAGAGGTCGAGCGCCACGTCAAGCAGGGATTCGATGAGATCTTCCAGGCGGTTCGCCGCGCGGTGTCCCTCGAACACGAACTGCCCCTGGACGCCGTCGTGCTGATCAAGTTCGGTAGCATCCCGCGGACTTCGAGCAATAAAATTCAGCGGTTCGCCTGTCGCGAGGCCTACTTGGAGGGCACGCTTGCGGTGGTGGCCGAATGGCGAGCGGGCGCGGCCGCTGCGGCCGAAGAAGCCGCGCCGCGAAGCGCCACGGCCGTGGATTCCCCGGCATCCCTCGCCGCGGCGGAGTCGGCCGGGACGGGCGGCAACGGTGCCGTACGGGCCGCGGCGGAAGCGGTCGCCGACGACGCGGCAAGCGGCCTGCGACGCCTTCAGGAACACTTGGCGGCGGCCGGCAGCGGTGATGCCTGGCAGGCCGCCGGCGGGGGACATCCTCGCGAATCCGCCGAGGTCGCCTCCCCTGCAAGAACTCCCCTCGCAGCCGCCGATCGGCGGCAAATCATCGAGGCCGTGCTGGAAGAAGTGCGGCGCGTCGGCAAGGACCGCGCCGCCGGAATCACCCTCGAAAGCTCCATCGCCGAGTTGGGATTGGATTCCCTGGAACGCATGGAAATCTTGGCCTCGCTGGAAGAGCGCTTCGGCGGCCGGTTCCCCGAGGAAATCCTCCCCGATTTGGAAACCGCGCAGCAGGTGGTCGAGGCCGTGGAGCGCTATCTGGGCGGAGGCGGCGTGGAGATCCGCAACCGCACCGCGTTCTTCGAACCCGGCCAAGAGATCCCGCCCGAGTGCTGGGACGTGGCACGCTTTCCCGAATATGCCGCCTTGCGAGAGAGGCTCCATATCCTGGAAGCGGCCGGTTTGGGAAATCCCTTCTTCACGGTCCACGAGGGAATCACCAACGATCGCACCGTCATCGGCGGGCGCGAGTACGTCAATTATTCGAGCTACAACTATCTGGGCATGTCGGGCGATCCCGCCGTCATCCGGGCGGTTCAGCAGGCCGTGGAACGCTACGGCACCAGCGTCTCCGCCAGCCGGCTGGTCTCCGGCGAAAAGGTCCTGCACGGGGAATTGGAGCGGGGGTTGGCCGAGTTCCTGGGGACCGAAGCCGCCGTGGTCTTCGTGGGCGGACATGCCACCAACGAGACCGTGATCGGCCATCTCCTCAAACCCGGCGATCTGATCCTACACGACGCCCTTTCCCACAACAGCATCGTTCAGGGGGCCGTTCTTTCGGGCGCGCGGCGGCGGCCCTTCCCGCACAATGACTGGGAAACCGCCGATCGCTTGCTGAAGCGGTTTCGGCACGAGTACCGCCGCGTGCTGATCGTGGTGGAAGGCGTGTACAGCATGGACGGAGACATCCCCGACCTGCCGCGCTTCGTCGAGATCAAAAAGCGCCACAAGGCCCTGCTGATGGTGGACGAAGCCCATTCCATGGGCACGATCGGCGACACCGGCCGCGGGATCGGCGAATATTACGCCGTGAATCGAGCCGACGTGGATATCTGGATGGGTACCCTGAGCAAGTCGTTCGGCAGTTGCGGCGGTTATATCGCGGGCCGTCAGGCCTTGGTGGAATACCTCAAGTACACCGCGCCCGGTTTCGTGTTCAGCGTCGGGCTGTCGCCTCCCAACGCCGCCGCGGCCCTGGCTTCCCTGCGCCTCATGCAGACCGAGCCGCAACGCGTGCATCGTCTGCGGGAAAACGCATCACTGTTCCTGCAACTGGCGCGGCAGCGCGGACTGGATACCGGCTTGAGCCACGACTCGCCCGTCGTGCCCGTCATCCTCGGCAATTCGCTTCACAGCATGCTGTTGTCCCAGGCCCTATTTCGACGGGGAATCAACGTTCAGCCGATCGTGTACCCGGCCGTGCCGGAAAGCGCGGCACGCCTGCGTTTCTTCCTCACCGCCAAGCACACCGAGACGCAAATCCGCGACACCATCGACGCGTTGTGCGAGGAGATGGACCGCATCGATCCGTCCTACCGTAGTTCGCGGTTGCAACCCTCCGCGGTGGAATAACCCCGGCTCGGTTCGACCGGAACGTACAAGGCCTCGACGACACCAACGGCTCCGCCACGGGACGCCAAACCGTCATCGCGCGCGGGGCCGTCGCCGTGAATCGATCACCAACCGCTTGAACGGCGGAGCCTCACTGGGTAAAAGTATGGCTACGCCGTCGCGGCCGCGCGGGATGCCGTCTTGTGTCGCGATGACCGTCGGGCCGTCAACCGCCCTGTCCTGCCGACCGCTCCTTGTTGCAGGCGCTCCGCGGGAGCGCATCGCGCATGTTCCGGAACCGCTGGTGAACACTCGGGAGGAAAGCCTCATGTCGCGATCCATCGGTTGGGTTGGGTTCCTGTTGTACGTCGCCTCGCTCGCGGCGGCATGCCTTTGTTCCGGGAAACTCTCCGCGTCGGAATCGGCTCCGCCGGCCACCGTCGTGATCGGAGAAGACGCGGACGCCGTCGAGCGGCTGGCCGCGCAAGAGGTCCGACGCTACGTCTATCAGCGGACGCGCGTCTTGCTGCCCATCGCTTCCGGCGTTCCCGAGAATTCCGACGTCATTCTGATTGCTTACGCCGGGACGCTGGAAAACGGCCGTTGGTGGAAGCGGATGGGACTGGATGACTCCGCGCCGGAATTGGCCGGTCGACTAGCCGCCGTTCACCCCGACGGCTACGTGCTTTGGACCGTACCGCGGGGCGAGCGCCAAGTGTTGGTCGTGGCGGGCCACGACGCGAGTTCGCTGCTCTACGCCGCGTATCGCACGGCCGAGAGCTACGGAGTGAGATTCTATCTGGAGGGCGACGTCCTTCCCGACCGGCTCATCGGTTGGTCCTTGCCGCAGCTCGACGAGGCACGCCGCCCCTTATTCTCTCATCGCGGCATCCAGCCGTTTCACGACTTTCCGGAGGGACCGGACTGGTGGAGTCTGGACGATTATCGGGCGGTGCTGGCCCAACTGCCCAAGTTGGGGATGAATTTCTTCGGGCTGCATTGCTACCCGGAGGGCGGCGTCGGACCGGAGCCGTTGGTGTGGATCGGCACGCCGGATGATATCGGGGAGGGGCCGGCCGTCCGGTTCAGCTATCCCGCCCGGCACTTCCTCACCGGCAATGTGACCGGGGCCTGGGGCTATCGCCCGTGGAAGACCTCCGACTATGTTTGGGGCGCCGATCAGATGTTCGAGACGGATGATTTCGGCGCCGACTACATGCAGGGCTATTCTCCCTGGAACCAAGCGCCCGTCGAAAAGACGAATCAGCTATTCGAAGCGATGGGCGTCACCTTGCACGACGCCTTCCATTTCGCCCGGCTGCTGGGAGTCAAGACCGTCGTGGGGACGGAGACGCCGCTGACCATTCCCCGCGCCGTGCAAAAGCGTTTGGATGCGGCCGGCAAGGACCCCCGCGATCCCGCCGTCGTGCAAGAGGTTTACGAGGGGATGTTCCGCCGCATCATGCAAACGCACCCCCTGGACTATTATTGGTTCTGGACGCCCGAGGGTTGGACCTGGTCGGGGACCAAGCCCGAGCAGGTCGAGGCCACGTTGGCCGACTTGAACGCCGCGGCGGAGGCCGCCCGTAAAGTCGGCGCCCCGTTCGGCCTGGCGACCTGCGGCTGGGTGCTCGGCCCGGAGCAGGATCGGGCCATGTTCGACAAGGTCCTTCCCAAGGACTGGGCCGTCAGTTGCATCAATCGCCAAGTGGGACACGAACCGGTGGAGCCGGGCTTCGCCCAGGTCGAGGGACGCCCCAAATGGGCCATTCCCTGGCTGGAGGACGATCCCGCCCTCAACAGCCTCCAGCTTTGGGTCGGCCGCATGCGCAAGGACGCCGCCGACGCCTTGGCCTACGGTTGCACCGGTTTGATGGGCATCCATTGGAGAACGCGCCAATTGGGGCCGAACGTCTCCGCGCTCGCCAAGGCCGCCTGGGAGCAAGCCGCATGGAATCCGCACTTCGGAAAAGTTCCCCCACCCGAGGCCGTCCCTGAGGAAGGCCCGCAAGGCGGCAATTGGGCGTCCTTTCTCGGCGCCGAAATCGCCGATACCGAAGACGACGTGCTCTACCAGACCGTCCGCTACAATGTGGACGCCTATCACTTCGACGTGCCCAACGGCCGCTATCGCGTGATCCTCAAGTTTTGCGAACCGCACTATGCCGAGGCGGGAAAACGGGTCTTCGGCGTGCGGCTGCAAGGGCAATCCGTCATCCAAGGTTTGGACATCTTCGCCCGAGTGGGCCGGAATCGGGCGCTCGATTACACATTCGAAGACGTGGCCGTGACGGACGGCCGCCTGACGATCGACTTCGTCCGCGAAGTCGAGTTCCCCTCCGTCGCGGCGATTCGACTGGAAGGCCCCGTCACGCGGGCGGTGAACTGCGGCGGCTCGGCTTGGCAGGACTATGCCGCCGATTGGCCCGTCACAGATACCCAAGCCGATCGCTTTTTGGCGGCACACGACTTCTACGTGGACTGGGCGGCAGCCCAATTCGGTCCCGAAGCCGCCGCCGAGATCGCCGAGATCTTTGCCGCGGTGGACGGCCGACTCCCGCGCCCCAGTGATTGGGTCGGCGGCCCCGGCGGCATGAAGCCCGATCCGCGACCCTGGGAAAAGGTCGCCCCGGAATATGCCTTCGTTTCCCAATTGGGGGCCCTGCGGGATCGCATCGTCGGACCGGGTAACCTGGATAGATTCGATTACTGGCTGTACCTGTTCCGCTATATGCGAGCCAACGGACGAGTAAATTGCACGTGGGCGGCCTACAACGCGGCTGTTACCAAGGCCAAACAAGCACCCGACCCGCAGGAGCAACGGCGAATCGCCCGGGAAGAGGCCTTGCCGCTCCGCATCCGGTTGGTTCGAGAGGCGGCGGAGACCCATCGCTACTTGCTGTCCCACGTCAGCACGTACGGCGGCCTGGGCAACGTCGCCAATTGGCAGCAACACGTCTTGCCCATGCTCCTGTACGATCCCGGTGCGGAGTTGGAGCAACTGTTGGGAGAACCCCTTCCGCCGGAAGCTCGGCCGGGAACGGTCTACGACGGACCGCCCCGACTGATCGTCCCCACGCAGCGGACGTTGCTGACGGCGGGCGAGCATTTCCGCCTCAAGGTGATCGCGCTGGGCTTGGTTCCGGACCGCGCGGTCCTTCGTTGGCGACCCTTGGGGGAGGAAGCTTTTCGCGAGGCAGCCCTGGAACACGAGGCCCGCGGCGTCTATCGCGCCACGATACCGGCCCAAGACCTGGTCGGTGATTTCGAGTATTACGTGGAAACCCAAACCGGCGATGCTCGGCTGTGCTATCCGGCCGCGGCCCCGGAAGTCAATTTGAGCGTCGTCGTGCTACGGCCGTGAATCCGCGATGCGAGACGCCTGGTCGCGTGCTTCGCCCGCCGCAGGCTCGATCGGCCGCGCCGGCCGCGGCGGTCCGTCGCGCCGGCCCTATCATGCCCTCCGAGGCAGTTTGCGGCGACGGCGAAGGTAACGAGGGAGGATCAACTGATGGAAGGAGACGGCCCGCGCGGGCTGTTCATCACCGGTACCGATACGGAGATCGGCAAGACCTACGTGGCGGCCCTGATCGCGCGATCGCTAAGGCGGGCGGGCCATGCCGTCGGCGTTTACAAACCGGTCGCCAGCGGCTGCCGCAGCGTCCACGGGGAAATCGTCTCCGATGACGCGCTCTTGCTTTGGGAGGCGGCGGGGCGGCCGGGCACGCTCTCCGAGGTTTGCCCCCAGCGCTTCGCGGCCCCCTTGGCCCCGCATCTGGCCGCCGCCAAGGAAAACCGCCGCATCGACCGCGATCTCCTCCGTCGCGGACTGCGGCCGTGGCTGGAGCGATCCGAGGTCGTCCTGGTCGAGGGCGTGGGCGGCTTGCTTTCGCCGATCAGCGAGGAGGATTATGTGGCCGACCTGGCCCGCGAATTCGGCTTTCCACTCGTGATCGTTTCCCGCAACGCCTTGGGGACCATCAATCACACGCTCACGACCCTGACGGCGGCGTCCGTTTATCGGGGCGGGCTGGAAACGGCGGGAATCATTCTGAACGAACCGTCCGCGCCGGACCCGGCGGACGTCAGTCGCGAAGACAACGCACGAGAAATCGCCGCTCGCAGTACGGCTCCGCTGCTGGCCGTGTTGACTTTCGGGGCGACCGAGTTTTCTCCGCCGGTGGACTGGTACCGAACGGCGCAGCCTGCCCGACGCTGACGTACGCCCGGCCCGGTCCGGCGGCGCGGAGCAGTACGGGCGCCTCGCGGCCTCGTCGGAAAAGGAAGCCCGCGGCCGGCATCACGGGCGAGGTATAATGGAAGCGGGCCTCGTTCTCCGCGGCGATTGCCGCGCGAGCCTTTGCTGCGAATCACGCCATGAGCACCGCCAGCACCATCACCCGAAGGTACGAGCATCTTCCCGAAGACGATCCGCCGCTATTGGAGTGGGATGACTGGCCGATCGCCCACGAGCCGTTCACGGTAGCGGTCTTCCTCCTGGCGTTGGCGGCGACGTCGGTCGGGGCCTGGATCGTGACCTCGCGGCTTTTGTGGACGTTCGTGGCGGACGGCTTGATCGTGCTGTCCTTTCTGCGAGCGCTCCTGCCCGCGACCTATCGCATGGGTCCGCAGGGCGTGGAGCGCACGGTCTTCGGGCGGCTGCACCGCATCCCTTGGCAAACAATCCGAGCCGTCCGTATCGGCGATCGCGGCGTCTTTCTGTTGGATACCAAGCGGTTCAGCCCGGTGGATGCCTTGCGGGCGGTGTTCGTGCCTTTCGGCCCGTACCGCGAGGCCGTCCTCGCAAGATTGGACTACTATCTGGCCCGCCGCGGCGAATCGCAATGGTAAGCCCCGCCGTCGCGAACGCGCGAGGCATCACACATCCTTCAACCGCGGGTCGAGCGCGTCGCGAAGACCGTCTCCCAGAAAATTCAGGGCGTAGAGCGTGGCCGCCAACGCCAGGCCGGGAAAGATCACCAACCACCAATAGATGCGGATCGGCGTGATCATCTGCAAGCCTTCGTTGGCCAGCAGCCCCCAGGAGACGTCCGGAGGTTCCACCCCCAATCCGAGAAAGGACAGGAACGCCTCGAAGAGCATCACGCGGGGGATCGTCAACGTGAGATAGACGATGACCACGCCGACGAGGTTGGGAACGATGTGGCGAAAGAGGATGCGGACGGGTCCGGCCCCCAAGGCGCGAGCGGCCTCGACGTACAATTCTTGGCGGAGGGACAGCACCTGCCCGCGAACCACCCGCGCCATCGTCAGCCAATAGATGGCTCCCACCACCAGAAAAAAGATCATGATCCGTGTGATCCCGAAGCGATCCTCCAGCATGTTCTTGACCGATTCGGCGCTCAAGATCGTGATCAGGAAGATCACGACGAAGATGAAAGGGACGGAATAGAGGACGTCGACGATGCGCATCATCAAGTCGTCGATCCATCCGCCGACGAAACCCGCCACGGCGCCGTACGTGACGCCGATGACGAGAGAGACCAGCGTCGCGACCAATCCCACGGCCAAAGAGATGCGGGAACCCCAGAAAACGCGCGACAACACATCTCTGCCCAAGCGATCGGTACCGCAAAGCGGCGCGAGGCACAGCTCTCCGAAGACGGCGATCCTCGCTCGGAGCAGGAAGCGACTGAAAGGCCCCAACCGGCCGAAGCCTTCTTGCAGCTTGGCCTCGATCTCATCCGCCGAGAGCGATTGCAGCCGCGAGGATCGGTTCGGACCGGCTTCGTAGCTCCCCAAGAGCATCCGCTCCATCAGAGGCCGTACCCGAGGCGGCAGCAATTGCCGTTCGGTATCCACCAGCCGGGGCGGAGCGAGGGGGAAAAACGGCGTTAGAACGGCCGCCGCGGCCAAGATCCCGAGAAAGGCGAGGGAACCGATCGCGGCCCGGTTCCGCCGCAATCGCCGCCACGCCTCCGCGGTCGGAGACCGACCGCCCGATGGGGGCCGCGCGCCGACGGTCGCGATATCCGTGGAATGCGTTTCGGTCATGTCTCAGCGCTGCACGGACGGAGCCGGCCGGTCGGGGCGCCGCATCGACCTCAAGCTACCAGGCGGGAGCCTTCGCGCCGACCGATTGCCGCGCCGGCGAGCATCCGCTTCGGGATGCCCGCATCAGGCGGTCCTCGCGGCATAGGCCTCGGCGAACTCCACGATCCACCGGTCGATGGTCTCGCGGAAGGTCTCGATGTCCACTTCGCCCAGCGGCTGGAAAAAATTGCGGTTGAACAATTCCCGATCGCGGACCGTCGCTTTGGCCGCCAGATCGAGGACGGCATAGGGGCTTAGGGGGCGAATCAGCAACTCCAAACGGCTGTACAAATTGGTCGATGTCGATCCGGAACGCGCGCGAAAGTCCTCGCGGCTGACGGCGGCCCCCCAACCGCGATCCGAAAGCACGGTCTCGAATTGGAACCCGGGCAGATGCCCCTGCAATTTTTTCAGGCACGACTCGAGGTAGTCGCATAGCTCCAGGCGATATTGCGTATGCAGGGCGCGGAGTTCGGCTTCGCTCAAAGCGGCCCGCGCCTCGGCTTCGGCACGCTGCCGCCCGATCCGCCTTCCGCGGTCGATCGCCTTTTGCAGTCGTTGCTCAAAATCGTTCATAATCCCCCAAAGAAACGCTCCGAGTTCGACGAAGGCCGGATTAAGGGCGCGGGAACTACAGGGAGGAATTCGGCTCGTCTTGGCCGAAGCCCGGCGTCGCGTCCGTCTTCGAATTCCCCAAACTAACGGTAGCGGAGGCATCCCCGGCGGACAAGGGCGGCGAGGCGGAGAGATTCGGGCTTTCCGCCGGAGCTCCCTTCTCGGCATCCGAGGATGCTTGCGGCGCTTCCGCGGTGGGACTCTCCGCAACCTGCTCCCGGAGGTTTTCGGCAGCCGCGCCGGCGTCGCGTCCGCCCTGCTTGCCGTCGCGAGGACGATCCTTTCCACGCCCTTGGGGCTGACCTGCACCCTGTGCCCCCGGCGCCGGCCGCGCCGCGCCCTTGGCCGCGAAATACTGCATCAAATCGGAAAAGCTCCGCATCGGCTGCTTGCCTTCCAGTACTTCCTCGCTGATGGGCGTCGGCGGGGCCTTGGAAGAGGTGAGACGCTGAGGCAGGCGGACGGGTCGGGAAATCTCCGCACCGTCCCCGCGGGTCGCCCGTCGATCTTCTCTTTCGGGCCGTTTCTCTTGCCGCGCTTCCGCTCGGCGCGGGGGTCGCTGGGGCGGACGCTGCCGATCGCGCCGCTCTCCGGAACGATCAGCGGCAGGCTTTCCTCCGCCGCGACGTTCCGTCGATCTTTCCGCGGGCGCATCCCCGGTTCCCGCTCGCCGCGGTGCCGCTCGTCCGTCGGCGCCGGGCGGCGCGCCCTCGGAACGTGCGGCGCGGCGTTCCCCGCGCGGTCGGCCGCCCGACCGGGACGGTACGGGAGTGCCGGGCGGCACCATGCTCAACGACACGCGGCGGCGGGACTTGTCCACCTCCACCACCCACACCCGCACGATATCGCCCGGTGCGACGACCTCGTGTGGATCGGAGACGAATCGCGCGGCCATGCGGCTGAGGTGGACCAACCCCGGCTGCTTGACTCCGACGTCCACGAAGGCCCCGAAGTCCACCACGTTCAGCACTATGCCGTTCAGTTCCATGCCCGGCTCCAGATCGTCCATCTTCAAGACGCCCTTTTTGAAGATGGGCGGCGGAAAATCTTCACGGGGGTCCCGGCCGGGCCGCTGCAATTGTTGCAGAATGTCTCGCAGCAAGAGCGGCCCGCAACCCAACTCCTGCGCCAGGGCCGGCACATCCAAAGCGGCGATCTTCTCGCTGAGCGGTTGCAGTACCTCGGGTTGCGTCAATTGCTCGGGCGCGATGCCCAGCTTTTCCATCACCCGCCGGGCCGGCTCGTAACTTTCGGGATGAATCCACGTGGCATCCAGCGGATTGTCTCCCCCGCTAATCTTCAGAAAGCCGGCCGCTTGAACGAACGTGGCCTCTCCGACGCCGGGGACCTCTTTCAGTTGCTCCCGATTGCGAAACGGCCCATGCTCGCGGCGGTACTCGTAAATCCTCCGCGCGGTGAGCTGATTGAGACCGGAAACATAGGTCAGAAGGGCCGGACTGCCCGTGTTGACATCCACGCCCACGAAGCTCACGCACGATTGCACGACCTGATCCAGCGACTGTTCCAGATGCTTTTGCTTGAGGTCGTGCTGGTACAATCCCACGCCCAGGGCGGAGGGTTCGATCTTCACCAATTCGCTGAGGGGATCGAGGAGCCGTCGCCCGATGCAGATCGCGCCGCGGATGGCGGCGTCGTACTCGGGCAATTCCTCGCGTCCGATCTGGCTCACGGAATAGACGCTGGCGCCGGCCTCGTTCACGATCACGTAGGCCGGCCCGCCCTCCTTCCACTCGTTCTGCATCAGCCGGGCCAAGAATTCCTCCGTCTCGCGGCAGCCCGTTCCGTTGCCCAACGCGATCAGCGTCACGCCGTGTTTCTGCACGATTTCGAGCACGCGCTGCTTGCCGCTCTCGATCCGATCGCTCGACCCGATGATCGAGAACACCCCGTGATCCAGCACCTTCCCGTAAGGGTCCAACACCGCGAACTTGCAACCCTGGCGGAGTCCCGGGTCGATGGCCAGCACGGTATGGTTGCGAACCGGCGGCTGGAGGAGCAAGCGCCGGAGGTTGCGGGCGAAGACCTGCACTGCGTGCTTCTCGGCCTTTTCGTTCAGCTCGCGGCGAATCTCGCGTTCCAAGGCCGGCAGAATCAACCGCGTGAGGGCCGCCTTCACGCAACCGCGGAGGAATTCCGCGTGGGGATGATCGGCGGGGACGCAAATCTCTTCCGCCGCCTTTTGCAGCGACTCCAGGTCGGCTTCGAGCCGGACCCGCAAGACCTTTTCCCGTTCCCCGCGATTGATGGCCAGGATTCGGTGCGGCGGGATGGTTCGCACGCTTTCGGAAAAGCGGGCATAGTCGGTGAACAATCGCAGAAACCGCTCCCGCTTCTTGCGACGCTCTTCCTCCTTGGCCGATTGCGACGGTTTGAGCGGGACCGTGGGCGAAATCGGGGGAGCCGCCGCGGGCGCCGCGGTCGGCTCGACCTGGGCGTTATCTGAGGCGACCGCCTCGCCGGCCGCGTTTGCCGTCGGCGACGACTCCGGTTCCAATTCCGGGGGAGAGGCGTCGGTCGGCGCGATTTGCTGAGGGGCGCTTGCGGTCGCCGTCTCTTCGCCCGGTTCGCGGTCCTCGGCGGGCGAAGTCGATTCCTCCGAGGCGGCTGGAGACGCCGAAGCGTCGGCCTCGGAAGTCGTAGCGGCTTGGCCGGCCGGTTCCTCGGTCGGAGCCTCCGCGACGGTCGGCCCCGTTTGCTGAGCAACGACCGCTTGGGTCGGCGTCGCCGACGTCGGCGCGGCGGCGGGGGGCGCCAACGACTTGGCCGCATCTTCCGTCAGCGACGTGCTTATCTTGCCCGTCTGCATTAAGATATCCCGCAGCCGCTGGCGAAGTTCGGCGTTCTCGCTGAACATCTCGGCCAAAATGTGTCCCGCGCCCAATAAGGCGTCCGCGCCGGAAGTAACCTGCTTATCCGGGTTGACGTAGTCGGCCGCCCGTCGATCCAGATCCGCCGCGATGGGGTCTCGGCTGATGATCTCTTCGGCCAAATGATCGAGACCGCGTTCCCGGGCCGCGGTCGCCAACGTCTGCTTCTTGGGCTTGAACGGCAGGTAGAGGTCTTCCAGGCGCTTGAGCGTCCGCGCACCCAGGATTTGCTTGGCCAAAGCGGGCGTCAGTTTGTTCTGCGACTCGATGGAGCGCAGGATGGTCTGCTTGCGCTCCGCCAGTTGCCGCTGCTTGGCCAGCCTTTCGGCGATGGCCCAGACCTTCTCTTCATCCAGCCCGCCGGTTTGATCCTTCCGATAGCGCGTAATGAAGGGAATGGTGTTCCCCGCGTCGAGCAGTTCCACGACCGCTTGGACCTGCTCGGCGGAGACGTGCAACCCCCAGCTCAATTGCCGCAACGAGATGGTGACTTCCGTGGTAGCCATAGGAATTCGGGAAAGCCTCGAAATGTAACCGGACGCGCCGGATCGGCCTGATGGGAAACGACGCAGCCGCACCTCGGCCGGCAAGACGATCTTTCGGCAAAGACGTTGCGAACCGACGGCCCAACACGCACTCTACGAGAGTATAACCGAAACCACCCGATTGTTGGTATCCGAGTGAGCGAAACCGGTACCGATTGCGACGTACCGCCGACCGGGCAACGTTGCGACCCGGCATTGGCCCGGAAGAAGGCGCACCCCGGCGGGGCTTCCCGTGCGAGCGAGCAGGTCCCGTACAAGATGTGTACCGGTAAAGGATGCGGCGTTATCCCGAAGGTTCCAACAAATGAAAAAAACCCGGGACGGCCGCCATGGGCATGGCAGACACCCCGGGTCGTGATTCTGCGACGATCATGCGGCCGCCGAACCGGCATGCTTCGGACGGGAGCAAGACGTCACGGCGAGGAGGACGCTTCCCCGCCGCTCTTGGTGCCCAAAGCCCCCCAAACACCATAGGGGCTCATGCCGCCGCCGTTGGCTCCCGGAAAATTGAGGTTCAGATCCCCGGTATCGACCGTTTCCGAAACAAACCGCACGGAACCGTCGGCCAAGGCGACGTTCACACCGCCGGGATGCCAACTGCTGGGCGTGTAGATTCCCCGTTCCCAGTGGCTGGCGGCATTGGCGCAAGATGCCGAATTCGGGGGCAGAATCGTGGTGAAACCGGCAAACCACGCGGCGCCGTCGGCCCAACGAAATCCCGGCGCGGTGTCGGTCGTGAAGCTTCCCGAGACGTAGCGTCGTTGGCCCGCGTCATACGCCGCACGGCATGTGAGCGGATTCGTCCCCAGGCTCAGGCCGACGACGTTTCCCAACGCATTCTGCGAGCGCGGCTTGAGGCGTTCGGAAAGGATGGCCGTGTTGCTGGTCCCGTCCGTGATTTCCGCCATGTTGGTCCAGCGAAATACGTGAAAGACGCCTCGGACCATCGTGCTGCTGGGCGGCGCATTGAAGCTGTCGATGGGAGAGTCGCCCCCGTTCATGCAGTAATTCAGCGTACCGCGGGCGGTGCCCGTCGGCGGTAAGGTATTGGTATCACTGGGGCAATTCAGCGCCGGCAATTGCGTATTGTACCAGGTGGTGCCGTTCCAGGGCGCCTGATGCGGCGTGGCATAAATCTGATCATTCAACGCCTTTTGCTCGAAATACGGCGTCAAGGCGGCCCAGCCGCTCAAACGACCGCGATGAGTAATGCCGCTGTTGCTGTTCGCGTCGCCGGAGCCTGCTTGTCGAGCCGGGAATCCGTTATAGACGTCATGATAATTTTGCATCGCCAGAGCCAATTGCTTCAAGTTATTGGTGCATTGGCTTCGTCGAGCGGCTTCCCGGGCCGCTTGCACGGCCGGTAGAAGTAAGGCGATCAAAATACCGATGATGGCGATGACGACAAGCAACTCCACCAGCGTGAACGCCGACCGGGTTCTATTTCGCCCGGAACCTAAACCCACAATTCGACCCATCGAGACTCCTCCGAAAAACAGAACACACGAATATTCACAGCACCGCCTGTGAAAACAAATAGTCGTGAAAATCGAAAAAATTCCTTGCGCGGAGCCCGATCTCCATCAAGATGGAAATAGAATCCGCCGCCCCCATCTAATCGCGATCACTTTATATAAACCATTCACTCTAACAGAAGCCGCCTCGCCTGTCAATTTGCGGAACTTCGAAATGCCGGCACCGCTTAGCAATAGTCATATCGCCGTACCCAATTTTCAGAAGGAAGACGGGGGCGGAGCGACTAACAAAACGACCAAAAAAGAGTCGCAAAGAACTCTCACGTTTGGCGTTGTCGGTCGCCGCGCGTCGCGGTTTGAGCCTTCGGACGGGACGATCCCAGCTGCGGTTGCGGCACCGGAAGCCCGGGGTGGAACGCGTTGCCCGCAAAGAGTTTGCGGTAGCGGGAGTCGGAGAAAGTTGGGAACGATTCGGAATACGAAGGGGATGGGGCGGCCGGTCGGCTTCCCCCGACAAGCCTTTCCCCGGCGGTCAATGCTTTCCGTTCTTTTGCCGCGCGCACCAGCGGGTTTCGTCGATGCCTCGGCGCCGTCGGCTTGAAAAGAGAGGATTGTTCGGATTCACGCCGACGGAACGGCAAGGGCTCGGCGGACGAGGCCGACGTCGTGAACGCGGAGGATTTGCACACCGGCGGCGGCCAGCATGATCGCCAGGCCGGCGGTGGCACGGCGGACGGCGGCCGGATGGTCGCCCACCATCTCGCGAAGAAAGCGTTTTCGCGAATGGCCCACCAGGATCGGCCGGCCCAGCTCGTGAAAGCGGCGTATTTGGGCGACCAAGCGCCAATTGTGCTCGGGCGTTTTGGCAAAGCCCAGCCCGGGATCGAGGACCACGGCTTCGGGGGCGATTCCCGCCGCCGTGGCGGCCTCCAGGCGGAGGTGAAGTTCGGCCAGGACGTCCGCGACCACATCGTGATAGTCGGCGAGCGCTTGCATGGTTTGCGGGGTGCCGCGCATGTGCATCAGGCACAGCCCCGCCCGATGCACGCGAACCACGGCCGCCATCTCGGGGTCGGCGTTCAAACCCGACACGTCGTTCACAATCGCGGCTCCGGCCTGGAGGGCGGCGCCGGCGACCGCGGCCTTGGTCGTATCGATGGAGATTGGCACGGAGACGCGATCGGCCAGGGCCTCGACTACGGGGAGGACGCGGCGGAGTTCTTCGTCCGTAGTCACCGGTTCCGCACCGGGCCGCGTGCTTTCGCCGCCGACATCCAGGATGTCCGCACCCTCTTCGACCAAACGCAAGGCATGGTCGATCGCGGCTTGCGGGTGGAGGAATCGGCCGCCGTCGGAGAAGCTATCGGGCGTGACGTTGACGATGCCCATCAATAGGGGGTGATCACCCCAACTCAACACACCGCCGCGAATGTGCCAGTGCGATTCGGCCATTGTATCTTGCTCGCCTTGCCTCGTCGGCGTTTCGCCCCGGCGGTTATTCCGCCGGAATATCGAAGGCGGGGCCGGGGGCGGCTACCACGGCGTTTCCAACATGCCCACGATCTGCCGCGCCAGTTGCTCGACGGCGGTTTGGTGGGCGGTGGCAACGGACTGCCCGACCTCGGGCACGAGCGTGGCCTCGGCGGCGATGCGGGCCATCTCGGGCGGCAAGGGGACGGCCTGCATGGGCGTCAATTCCCGGCCCCGCCGGTCCACCCACTGGACTTCCACCTGAAGCTGCACCGCCGTCTCGCGGGGATCGTCGTAGCGGTTTTCCACGACCGTCCGCTTGGTCTCGCTGACGATGCGACCGGATAAGATGCTGTCGGCCTTCTCCAGGGAGCCGACGACCTTGTACGGGGTTCGGAGTTCGATTTCCTTGACGACGGCCTCCGTCAGCCGCTCGCCCAGGCCGGGCCGGAAACTGGCCGACTGGAACATGGGCACGTAGATGGTTTGGATATCCGGGCGGAAGAGGGTGGCGTTGCCCACGAAGTAGCCCGCGCAACCGGCCGCAAACAGCAGCCACGCGGCCGCGACGACGAGGAAGCCGCGGGCCGGGGCACCGGCAGTCGCGGCGGTTCGCGGCATGAACGGCGGCTGCTTCCGCCGGTGTCCGTTGCGTCTCGCGCCGTCGCTCATCGCTGCTCGCGTCAATCGTCTTTGGTCTGGAACCATCGCGTCAGCCACGGAAAGCGATCGGGGGGCTTATCGGGCAGACCGTCGATGCGGCGGATCCGCTGCGCCGCCATGACCGCCGCCTTGCTGTTCGGGAAATCCTTCAGGACCAAACGGTAATAGTAGCGGGCCGCGCCGTAGTACTTGCGGGCATCGTAATACTGACCGATCGCGTAGTCCCGCATCGCCTTTTCTTCGTAGATACGGTTCTTTTCCTCGATCAACTTGATGCGATCGTCGCCCAACTCCGTGGAATAGAGCGCGAGGATTTCGTCCGAGATTTCCTCGGCCTTTTCCAAGGGCGTGCCGTCGTAGATCGGTCCCTGGTAGGCCAACGTGTAGGACTTGATTCCCAGAAGCGAGGCGGGAATGACGTATTCGCTCCGCGGGTAGTCCTTGCGGATGAGGTCGTAGTTGAAAGCGGCTTCCTCGTAGCGACCCTTGAGGAAATAGGCGTTGCCCGTAGCCAGCAGGCTGTCGTCGGCCAACGGGCCGGTGGGATCATACAGCCGGACGCTTTGGTAGGCCTTCAAGGCCCGGCCCCAGGTGTCGAACTTGGGCCGGGTGGGATCGCTGAGCTGGACCAACCCGAGGAACGACGGCCGCGCGGCTTCCACCTGCTCCCAATACCGGCCGATGGCGAACTGCCGCCGTACCGCCGTATCCAAATACCGCGTGAATTCGTATTTCTTCAGCAATCCGTCGTAGGCCTCATTGGCCTTCGCGTAGCGGTCGAGAAAATAGTACGACTCACCCAGGTAGAAGAGGGCGTCTTCCTCCAAGGGAGAGTCGGGCCAGTGGGCGGCCGCCTTCTGGAATCGCGCCGCCGCCGTGACGTAATCCCTTTCCCGATAGGCCTCGACACCCTCTTGGTATAGCCGCCGGGCCAGGACCTCGTCGCGTTTCGGCTGGAACAATCCGACCAACCGCTCGGGCAGATCGAGCAGGCCCCACTTTTCCTCCTTTTCGACGGGCACGTCGCTGGTGGAGAGGACCAGGGCATCTTCGCCCGCCGGGATCGGTTGCGGGGCATTCACCGCCGAAACGGTCTGCGCATCCGCCGGGACCGGATCGGCGCGACGGCCGGCCCCGACCGCGGCCGTCTCGGTTCGCGTCGTCGTTTCGCCGGCCGAGGATTTTTGCCCGGTCAGCCGGCGAAACAGCCAGCCCCCCTCGTCTTCCGGCGCGGCGGTTTGGTAGCCGGAATCGCGGGCGGAGGCGGGCAACTCCAACATGCTGCGGCAACCCGCCAGGGCCGGCACCACGAGACAGGCCAACCCGCCCAGCACGATCGCGAGCCGGGCGCGGCAACCGGGCGTGCCGGAGCATCCGCGACTACCAAGGAAGCATCGCCAGGTATTCATGCATCCGCGGCCTTTGGCCCAACAAGTGACAGATCAACTGATTCAACACGCCCCGCAGTTCCCCCCGGACCGGCGGCGGTATCTCTCGGCCCTCGACGGCCTCCTCTTCATGGGAAGCCAACGCACGGATCGCCCTCCAAGTCTCCGCCCGCAACGTCACCACATTGCGCCGACCGGGGCGACAGCGCGGGCAAACGCCGCCGCCGTCGTGGACCCCGAAGTACAGTCGCCCCCGATCCCCTTCCGCCAGAGGTTCGCCGCATCCCACGCATACATCCAAGCTGGGGCCATGCCCGAGCAAGTCCAAAAGCTGCCACTCGAAACGCGCGACGCGCCACGCCGGCCGAGGCGTGTTCTGGAGCGCCGAGACGGTCTCCACGGCCAAATCGAACAAGGGCGGGTTGGGGTCGTAATCGTGGGTCAAAGCATGCAACAACTCCGCCACGTAATAGGCCCCGTACAGCCCCGGCAGGTTCTCGCGTTCCACGCGAAAACGCCGCAGCAGCTTGGCCTCGGTCAGCAAGTCCAGTCCCTCGGTCGATTTGCGGAGAAAGACTATTCGACAAAGGGCCAAGAGGTCAAGAGCGAAGTCGAAGGGGTTTTTCGGCCGTTTCGCTCCCTTGGCTAAAACGCGTATCTTTCCGAATTCCCGGGTATAGAGGTGGGCCACGACGCTGCTTTCGCTGAAGTCGTGGGTTCGCAAAACCAGGGCGACGGCCTTC
The DNA here is from genome assembly GCF_055386265.1 of Thermogutta hypogea. Taxonomy (NCBI): domain Bacteria; kingdom Pseudomonadati; phylum Planctomycetota; class Planctomycetia; order Pirellulales; family Thermoguttaceae; genus Thermogutta; species Thermogutta hypogea. The sequence continues at coordinate 3,447,203 of NZ_AP042425.1, read as the reverse complement.
TCGGTACTCATCGTGGCGTGGCAGAGACTCTTCAATCCGGTTAAGATGCCGAGCTTCGACGGCGATTCAACACAAGCAAGGCCGCCTCGCCGTGCACCCGGCCTCCGTTTCATGATAACGCTCGAGGCTGCCTCGAGGCTGCAACGAGAGACGGTCGCAGCGGGCAACTTTGGACGCCGGTAGGCGACGCCCGGCCGAACGCGTCACGCTCGCATCGCGGAAACACCCCCGCCGCAACCGGCGGATTTCGTCTCGCCGCTTGACGCCTTGCAACTTGCCCGCCTATATTGAGCGCCGTCGACCGAAACCCTCGGCCGTCGCCCGTGTCTCGGCGACGTGCGGCCGATCGTCGGGAGAGGGGGACGGCCGCGCGGTGATCTCAACGGTACGCCGCGGTTTTCGATCGAGGAATCGCGCGTCGCCGCAAAGCCGCCCCCTGCGAGGTGTCCATCACGTCCCTTTCGTATTGCGGAGGTCTGCCATGTTGCGTGTTTGCTTGGGATTGATTTGCGTGGCGGGTTTGATTGCGGCCGCGGGCTGTCCCAAAGGCGGCGGCGCGAAACTGAATACCGTCAAGGTAACCGGCACCGTCACGTTGGACGGAACTCCCTTGCCGGGAGCCACGGTGACCTTTTCCCCGAAGTCGGAAGGGGCACGCGCCGCGTTCGGGACCACCGATGAGAACGGGCGCTTCACACTGACAACCTTGAATCCCGGTGACGGCGCCCTTCCCGGCTCGTACGCCGTCGCGGTTTCCAAGCCGGTGGCCGCGGCCGCGTCGGCGCCTTCCCAAGACCCGCGGGCGATGGGCGGCAGCATCAGTCCCGAGGATGCCGCTCGCATCAAAGCGCAAGCTCAAGGCGGGACGGCCGCAGCCGCTGCAGCGGCGAACATCGTGCCCGCCAAGTACAACTCCGCCGATACCTCCGGATTGACGGCCGAAGTCAAGACAGGCAGTGATAACACCTTCACCTTCGAGCTTTCCAGCCGTTGATTCGGCGAGACCATCGGCGAGATAAGCCGACAAATTCACAGCTAAAATCTTCCGCGGAAAAATGGCGCCGGTGCGCTTTCCTGAATTTTCCGCGGATTCTTTTTTTTTCCGAATCCAAGCCGCCGCGAGCCTGTTACTATGAATGGAGAAGGCTTGCGTCCAATCGCGGCGAGAGAGCGGATTTTGACTTCCCCTTTCCGGCGGCCACGCCCTCCGAAGGCCTTCCCCCCAGGCGAAGCAATTGCTTTTCGGTTGATCCGCGCCTGCCGTAACGTATGGTTCCTTAGAGAGTGATCGTTCCTCGCTCGGCAGCCGCGGATCCGTCGCGTCGAGTCATCCGTTGTTTTTGGGAAGAGAGGTGATGTCGTGGTACGTAAAAGGTCATGGCGGAATTGGATCAGGGGTTTTACCCTGGTCGAACTTTTGGTGGTAATTGCCATCATCGGGATCTTGATTGCGCTGTTGCTGCCCGCCGTCCAAGCCGCCCGGGAAGCCGCCCGGCGGTCGCAATGCACCAACAGTCTCAAGCAAATCGGATTGGCGCTGCACAACTACCACGATGCCCACAATGTGTTCCCCAGCCTTAGCCAAGGCACGCAGGCGGGCAACGAGCAGACGTGCACCTACGGCGGGTTGAGCGCGTTCGTGATGTTGCTCCCGTATCTCGAACAAACGTCGCTCTACAACCTGTGGGCGTCGCCGCAAGCCAGCCCCGCCTACAACGCCTGGGGTCCGGTGCCTTGGTACGGATGGAACTTCCAGCCGCATCACGTGCAGGTACCGTCCATCCTTTGCCCCTCGGACGGAGCCGCCGGCAAGATTCGCGACGACGGCCGGCCCTACTGGTGGCAAGGCGACAACTCGTACGTCTTCTGCTGGGGCGATGACATCAACACGAACTGGCGCGGCAAGAGCAACCCTCGCGGCATCTTCGGCGCCGACAGCTTCATCGGATTCTCCGGCATCAAAGACGGTTCCAGCAACACCATCGCCGCGAGCGAGATCGTGGTCTCCACGCGGTTCGACGTCCGCGAGACGCATGGTAGTTATGTCGAGAACGTCGGGGAAGGCACCTTGCGCGGCAACCCCGGATACTGCTTGACCTTCAAAGGTCCGAACAACACCATCACCGCCGCCGCGCCGGGAATCGGCGAGATTCGCGGCGTCCATTACGGCTGGGGCGCCTGCGTGGCGACCGGTTTCAGCACCGTGCTCCCTCCGAACTCGATCGGTTGCAAGGGCGCGTCCTCCGAGTGGGGTGAAGACCACGTGCTGCCGCCGGACAGCTATCACCCGGGCGGTGTGAATGCCGCCATGGCGGACGGTTCGGTCCGCTTCATCAGCGATACGATCGACACCGGTAACTTGGCGGCGCCGGAAGTCGGCGGCGGTCCCAGCCCGTACGGCGTGTGGGGAGCCTTGGGTACCCGCATGGCCGGTGAAACGATCAACAACTTCTGACCTGGCCCGCTTGCACTTCCCGAAGTCTTCCTCGCCCCGATCCTTCGCCGGATCGGGGTTTTCTTTTTTACTTCCGGTTAAAATAACCGGAAAGGGATTCGGCCGCGGCGCCGGCGGATTGGGGACCGGTAGCATGGGCCGGCTTGAATCCCTGCGGTTTCCGTCCCGAACTCTCATCGATGTCGCCGTGCCATGAAAGCGATTTGTTCCCACGTTCGAGATTCGCGCTCGAAGAGAACCTGCGACCGCGAAGCCTTCCGACGAGGCCGGTTTCCCGCCTTGTCGCGGGGGCCGTGCCGTGCGATTCCCGCCGTCGCCGGCCTGCTCGTTGCCGCGCTGCTCTCACCCCGTTGCCGGTCCTACGCCGAGGAAAAGGTGCTGTTTCGCAACGTTACCGCCTCTTCGGGAATCGACTTCGTTCACACGGACGGCAGCAGCGGGCGGCACCACATTGTGGAAACCGTGGCCTCGGGCATGGCCTCGTTCGACTACGACAACGACGGCCTGATCGACATCTATTTCCTCAACGGCGCGCCTTTGCCCGGCGCCGTCGCGAACGATGCGCCCCGCAATCGCCTTTACAAAAACTTGGGCGGTTTCCGGTTCCGCGACGTGACGGACGCCGCCGGCGTGGGCGACACCGGCTACGGCTTGGGAGTGGCGGTGGGCGATTACGACGCGGACGGCCGGCCGGACCTCTACATCTCCAACTACGGCCCCAACGTCTTCTACCGCAACAACGGCGACGGCACCTTCAGCGACGTTACGGAGAAGACAGGCACGCGGTTAGCGCATCCTGAAAAGGCCGGGGCGGGCGTCTGTTTCCTCGACGCCGACGGTGACGGCCTGCTCGACCTTTACGTGGCCAACTATCTCGCCTTTTCTCCCGACATGGGAGTGACCGCCAGTTGGAAAGGCCTGCAAATTTATCCCGATCCCTCGCGCTTCCGTCATTGGCCGGACAACCTCTTCCGCAACAACGGCGACGGCACCTTCAGCGACATCAGCGAGGAGGCCGGCGTCGATCGGCACCAAGGTCGCGGCATGGGCATCGTGGCCGCCGACTACGACAACGACGGCGACACCGATATCCTCGTCCTCAGCGACGGACCGCCCGGCAATTCCCTGCTCAAAAACGACGGTACGGGAAAGTTCGAGGACGTCGGCCTGTTGGCGGGCGTGGCGTTCGATTCCGCCGGTTTGGCCCACGGCGCCATGGGCACCGATTGCGGCGACTTCGACAACGACGGCCTGCTCGACTTCTTCGTCACTTCCTACCAAGGGCAATGGGCGACCCTGTACAAGAACTTGGGCGACGACCTCTTCGATGACGTGACCCAGCAGACGGGGGCGGGCACCACATCCTTCAACCACGTCACATGGGGGTGCGCCCTCGTGGACGTCAACAACGACGGTCACAAGGACATTTTCTACGTCCGCGGCCACCTGATCGACAACATCGAATTGCTGGACGATACCACGTCGCTGGCGGCTCCGCCCGTCCTCCTCCTCAATCAAGGCAACGGCAAGTTCATCGACGTCTCGGCCCAAGCCGGCGACGCCTTCCAAACCGCATCCGTGGGACGCGGGGCGGCGTTCGACGACTTCGACAACGACGGCCGCATCGACGCGGTCATCCTCAACTCCCGCCGGCCGGCTACCGTGCTTCGCAATGAATCGGTCAACGACAACCATTGGTTGCAAATCCGCCTGGTCGGCAGGCGGTCCAATCGCGACGGCGTGGGGTCGCACGTGATCGTGACGGCGGGCGACTTGCGGCAGCTCGACGAAGTGCACGCCGGCCGGGGCTACCAAGGCCATTTCGGGACGCGATTGCACTTCGGCCTGGGAAAGCACGACCGCGTGGATCGCTTGGAAATCCGCTGGCTGGGCGGCGGCGTGGATGTGCTGGAGAACCTGCCCGTCGATCGCCGGCTCACCATCGAGGAAGGCGGCACAATCCTGGCCGATGAGCCGGGTTCGGCACGCTGACGGCCCGTGAATTTGGGAATAGGTACGCTCGGCATGGACCAAGTGCGAATCATGGCGAAAAGCAAGTTCCCGCCCTCCACCCTGCGCCGGTCGCCGGACCGGTTTCGCTGGCGCATGGCGGTCGTGGCGGGCTTAGCGATGGTCGGCTCCGCTTTGCCGATGACAAGCGGTTGTCGCCGCCCGGAGAATGAGCCGCGTCCGCCCGCTGCGACACGAGCTGCGTCGCAAGCCGAGTCGCCGCCCGCTGCTGCAACTGAGCACGCGGCACCGTCGCTGCCGCTCCCCACCCTGTCCCAAACGCCCGGCGTCGTGCCCGCCGCGGAGGCCCCCGGCGAGTCGCCCTCCGTCGCGACTCCCGCCGAGGCATCGTTGCCGCAGTCCACCGCCGAGTTGATCGCCGAAGTCCGCGCCGTGATCGAGGAACTGGTGCGGTGGAGTCCGGACAATCTTGATTGTCTGGAAATGAAAGCGCGATTCCTGGATTGGTTGGGCAAGTCCGAGGAAGCCGAGCAGATTTGGCGGCAATGCCTGGAACGCGAACCGCGTTACGTCCATGCCCACGTAGGCTTGGCCTCGGTGGCGGCCAAACGCGGCCGGCACGCCGAGGCGATCGAGCATGCGCAGCAGGCCGTCGAAGCCGACCCCTACTCCTTTCGCGCCCGAGACATCTTGGCCGAAGCCTTCATCAATGAAAGCCGCCCGCAAGAGGCCGTCGACGCCCTGAAGGATTATCTGAAGCTCGATCCGCGGGCGCACGGCTATTTCTTGCTGGGGCGAGCGTACACGCTGCTGGAAGACTGGGCGAACGCCCGCAAGGCCTACGAAGACGCCCTCCGCGTCTATCCCGACTATGCCGAGGCGTGCTACGCGCTCGCCCGCGTCTGCCTCCGCCTGGGCGACCGCTCCGCTTCGCAAGAGCATCTTGCCCGCTACCAGAAGTTGATGAAGCGTCGCGATCCGCACGAGCAGGGTATGGAGATGGGCCGGGACGATTTCAAGGAGATGAAGATCAATGCGGCCATCATTTACACGGACGCCGCCCGCATTTACCTGGCCCGCGGCCTGCCGCGTATCGCGGAGCGCTTGTGGCTGCGCGCGGCGGCGTTCGATCCCTCCGGCGTACCTGCCCGCGAACTGGCGGCCGGTCTGATGATGGATGAGGGCCGCTGGTCCGATGCCCTGGCGATCTTCGAGGAATTGCTTCGCGTGGATCCGTCGAACCCGCGCTGGATGCTGGCGCAGGCCCAAGCCTATGCCCTCGCCAAACGCCCGGAAGACGCGAAGAACGCCCTGGAAGAAGCCTGCCGACGCTGGCCCGACGGCATCGAAGTCCACGCCGCGCGGGCGCGGTTCCTGGCCGCCTTGGGACAGGACTTGGACGCGGCGGTGCAGTCCGCCCAATTCGTGGTGGAGCACCGGCCCAACGGCATGAATTACGCTCTGTTGGCCTGGGCGCGGTTCCGAAACGGGGATGCGGCGGGCGCCGACGAAGCCCTCCGCAAGGCCCTGGAGTTGGAACCCGACAATCCCGAAATCCGGCGTGTTTCGGCCGCGATTCGTGGGAGCGGCTCGGGCTCCGCGCCCAACGGCGCCGCGCCGCCCGAGCGATGATCGCGGTGCGAACGCACCTACCGCGCGAAAAGCGCAAAGCCGCCGAGCCGAAAAACGGAGTGCCTCGCATTCCCTCTTTGCCGGTAGGCTGCGCGGACCGCCGGCCGAGGTCGCAAGCGACGCGATTCGCGATTCCGTGTCGTTTGACACTGCGGCGGTGCTCGCCTAGAATCGAGAGTTCGGGCATGACTCGGCACAATTCCTTGCGCGGACTGCGAGGCGCGGCGTATGAAGAAAGAGGAACTCGAGGGCTTTCGGAAGGATTTGTTGGCGTTGCGAGAAAGACTGGTGGGCAACATGCGCTACTTGTCCGAAGCCGCTCGATCACAATCCGAGGAAAACGGCGCGACGCGGGGCGGCGCCCCCATTCATCCCGCCGAGTCCGGCAGCGACAGCTATGAACAAGAGTTCACGATGTCGTTGATGGAGAACGAAAACCGTTCCCTGGAAATGGTGGAGCACGCCCTGAAACGCATCGACGACGGGAGCTACGGCACCTGCGAGGCGTGCGGCGAGCGGATCCCCAAGGCGCGACTCAAGGCGATTCCCTTCACATCCCTCTGCGTCAAATGCGCCGCGGCGGATGAGAAGGCCGAGGAGTGAGGGGCACGGCCCTCGCAGCCCACGGGCGGGAGCCTAGCCGGATGCGGAGGGCGGGCCGAGATCTGGATTCCCGGAATCCGCACGCAAAAATGAAGGGACGGGCTCGACGGCCCCACTCATGCATCTCTTCTGATTGCAACTCGTCCTCTTGCCATGAAGCACTTTCTCGACCTCCGCGTCTCGGAATTCAAGGAATGGCTTACGCAGCACGGGCAGCCGTGCTTTCGAGCGGGTCAAGTCGGGCATTGGGTGTGCAACGCGCCGGGCGTGCCCTTCGAACAGATGAGCGACGTCCCCAAGGCCTTGCGGACCCAATTGGCCAAGGACTTTTTCATCTGGTCCATGCAGACCGTCGCCCACCGGACTTCCGTCGACGGCACCGAAAAACTGCTCCTCAAGACCGCCGACGCCGAGCACATCGAATGCGTCCTATTGCGGGACGACCGAGGGAATCGCACGGCCTGCATCAGCACGCAGGTGGGCTGCGCGATGGGCTGCGTCTTTTGCGCCAGCGGCCTCGACGGCTTGGTTCGCAACTTGACGGCGGGCGAAATCTTCGAGGAATTGCTGCAACTGCGACGCCTGCTCGGTCCCGATGAACGGCTGACCCATATCGTCGTCATGGGAATGGGCGAGCCGCTGGCAAATCTGGAACGCTTGCTCCAAGCTCTCAACTGGGCCACGCGGCGGGACGGCTTGCGGATCAGCGCCCGACGGGTCACCATCTCCACGGTCGGCGTACCCGGCGGCATTCGCCGATTGGCCGATCGCGACGTTCCCTATCACCTCGCCGTGTCGTTGCACGCACCCGACGACGAACTCCGCAGCCGCATCGTCCCCACCAACGAAAAGGTGGGAATACGGGCGATCTTGGAAGCGGCCGACTATTACTTCGAAAAGACGGGGCGTCGCGTGACCTACGAATACGTACTCTTGGCCGACGTCAATGACCGCCCGCATCACGCCGAGGCCTTGGCCGAGCTCCTCCGCGGCCGCAACGCCTTGGTCAACCTCATCCCCTTCAATCCCATTCAGGGGTTGCCGTATCGCACGCCGCACCGCAGCGAGGTACGGCAGTTCGCCGCGATTCTGGATTCGGCGGGCATCCAGGTGACCGTCCGCTACCGCAAGGGCGATAGCATCGACGCGGCCTGCGGTCAACTGCGGCGCATCCGGAGCCAAACGGCGAACCTGCCCATCGTTCAAGAGACCACATGAGTCTCCGCGGTACGTGAACTGCGGCCGGCACGGTGCCGAGGGGAAAACGCAGCGGAACCCTTGCGCCCCCGAATGCGCAAAAAGCCCGAATGCGCAAAAAAATCGGGCCGACGATCGGATCGTCGGCCCGAAGCGATTCACTATCGACGGTATGTCGCGGGGGAGGCTACAGTACCTGCCTACCGACCGAAAGCACGGTCGGCAACTGCCGGCACGAGCCTTCCCTCAGCGCTCATTGTTGAGGCGGGGGAGCGGGCTGCTCAGCCGGTTGTTCCGCCGGGGCAGGAGCAGGCTGCTCGGCAGGAGCCGGTTGCTCCGCAGGAGCCGGTTGCTCGGCCGGGGGAGGAGCAGGCTGCTCTTCGGCCGGTGCCGGAGCGGGTTGTTCCGCCGGCTGCTCCATCGCGGGCTGCTCGGCCGGTTGCTCCGCCGGGGCCGCCGGAGGCGTGCTGGGGAACTCGATCTGCGGGACCGTACCGGGCGCCGTTTCCTCCGCCGGTTGTTCTTGGGCCGGCTGTTCCGCGGGTTGTTCCACGGCAGGTTGTTCCGCCTCGGGTTGCGCCGCGGCCGGTTGTTCCACCGCTCCCGATCCCGCCGATCCCGCGGCGGGGGCCGCGGGTTCCTCGACCTTTTTCGGGCAACCCACCGCCAAAGCCAGCATTCCCACCACCGCCATCACCGCCATCAGTCGCTTCATGATTCGTTCCCCCTCTCCAAGCCGATTTCCAAAAAACGAGCCTCATTTCCTCCCGTCGGGCTGGAAGCCGGTTCGCTTCCGCAGCCGAACCGCCGATCGCTTCCGCTCATACGTTCCATGCCTATTCGAACGCGCCGGGAGCGAGTTGTCAAGTCTCTCGATTTCCCGTCGGCACCAAAGCCTCGCCGTGCAAGAATTCGCCGTCCCAGCCCGTCAAACGCACGGAGATCAACTCGCCGGGCTTGCCGGATCCGGCGGGCAAGGCCGTTGGGACATAGCGGTCGGACATGCCGAGAAGACGATCGGGACAAACCGGCGACGCCGGACCGGTTTCGTCTTCCAATAAGACCTGCACTTCGGTCTCCAGAAGCCGGCTGATGTAGCGGCGGCGCGATTGTTGGGCCGTCTGATCCAACCGCTGCCCCCGTTCGCGCTTGACGGCCTCCGGTACCTGATCGGGCATGTCGGCGGCGGGAGTCCCCTCGCGGGGGCTGAAGCGAAAGACGTGCACTTTGACGAAGCCGATCCGCTCCACCGCGCGGCACGTCGCCTCGAAGTCTTCCTCCGTCTCGCCGGGAAAACCGACCATGGCGTCGGTCGAGAGGGCGGGAAGCGGCAGCAATTCCTGCACCCGTTCGTAGCGATCGAAAAAGTACCCCATCGACGCACGCCGCCGCATCCGCCGCAGGACGGAGGGCGAACCGCTTTGCAGCGGGATGTGCAAGTGCGGGCAGACCCGGTCGGGATGGGCGGCCATCACGGCCAGCAGCCGCTCCGAAACCTCGTTGACCTCCAAGCTCGAAAGACGGATGCGGAAGCCGTCCCGGACGCCGATCAACCGTTCCACCAGGCCCGCCAAATCGACCCGTTCCTCCCGCGGTCGATCGTGGCCGAACAGCCCCAGGTGCACGCCCGTCAAGACCACTTCCCGGTACCCCGCGTCCGCCAGTCTGCGCACCTCATCCGCGATTTCGGCGACGGGACGGCTCCAGACTTCGGGTCGCACTTGCGGGATGATGCAGTAGCTGCACGGCAGGAAGCAGCCGTCTTGCACCTTGACGTACGCGCGGTGCCGCCGCGCGAACTGCGAGATTCCGCTCGGCACCTGGACCAATCCGCGTTTGGCGAGCACGTCCGCCATGCGGCGCTTATCGGTAATGACTTCGCTGACGCCCGGGAATTCGCGGACCTGATCGGCCGCCTTGGTCGCGAAGCAGCCCATCACGATGATTTCACCGGACGGATTCTCGCGTGCCAAGCGGCGGAGGATCTTGCGGCACTCGGCGTCCGCTTGGTGCGTCACCGTGCAGGTGTTGAAGATATACAGATCGGCGGGGACGTCCTCTTCCGCGTCCTGATATCCCAATTGCAGGAAACCCTGGCGAAGATACTCCGTCTCGTATTGATTGACTTTGCAGCCCAGCGTGATCGTTTTGAGTGTCGGCATGGGTGAATGGTACGGTAAACGGGAAAAAGGAAAGACTAGGAAGGCCGCAATTCGGCCGGTCCTTTGCGACCGCTTCACGCCGAAGCCGAATGCGTTCCGGGACGTTTTGGGGCCTCACAGAGGAGAACACCCCAAGGCGGTCGCCGTTCGGCCGGGTGCTCCGCCCGCCCCTTCGGAGGCTCGCCGGATCCCCGTCACTCGGCGGGTTCAATCGTGGCCGTCATCGAGCCGGCGCAACCGCGGACCAGGGGATCTCGACCAAAGGCGTGAATCTGGTCTCGTTTCAATTCCGCGTGTTCCCGGGTGGTCGTCAGCACGATGCAGCGTCCCTGCGTATCGACCTCCTTGGCCATCCGGAGCGCCTTTTCCTTGGTGTGCCCGAACAGCGCCGCGAGCATGCGAATGACGTACTCGTACGTGTGATCGTCGTCATTCCACAAGACGACGTGATACCGCGGCACCTCTCGCGGCTCTTTGCGTTCTTGGTCCTTGGGATCCGGTCGTGATTCCACGGCGACCGGAGCTCCCTCGGCGTCGGCTGCCTGACTCACGTCGGCCTCCTCGACTTCAACACGGCTTGCCCCGCGCCCAACGCTTCCAGCGCGCCCGGCGATCAGGCTCCGGCACGCGCTCCCCCGTGTCCCGATAGTCCAAACGTCACAATCCCATTATAGTGATGTTTTTGCAGCTTCGAGAAGTTCCGAAAGGCACGGTCCGCGGCAGCAGTCGCCCGGCAACCGGTCACGGAACGTTTCGCCGAGGTCCGGGCCGCGTACGGTCCGGGCAGTCTTCGTTCTCGCGGACGATCCGCCCCCCAAGGCAGGGAATAAGGTAGGGAATAACGAATCCAATGAGCGAGATCCAGCAAGTTTTGGAATACCTGGAAACGCACCGCACGGAATGGGAGGATTTGCTCCTTCAATACCTGCGGATTCCCAGCGTCAGCGCTGATCCCCGGCATGCCGAGGACGTCCGCGAGGCCGCGCGGTGGACGGCCGCTCTTTTCGAACGGATGGGCTTCGCCGTGGAGCTGGTGGACGGCGAGAATCGGCCCATCGTTTACGCGGAATCGCCTCGCGTGGAAGGCGCGCCGACGGTCTTGGTGTACGGGCATTACGATGTGCAGCCGGCCGAGGACCCTTCGCTGTGGGAGACACCGCCCTTCGAGCCGAGCATTCGCCGGGGGGCTTTCTTCGCCCGCGGTGCTTGCGACAACAAGGGGCAAATCCTGCCGCATATCTTGGCGGTTCGGGCGTGGAAGGAGGCGGCCGGTCGGCTGCCGCTGAACTTCAAGTTCGTCGTGGAAGGCGAGGAGGAGGTCGGCAGTCACCTTTTGGAACGGTTCATCGATCAGGCGGCGGAGCGTCTGGCGTGCGATTGCGTGGTCATCAGCGATACGGGGATGCCCGGCCCGGATCAGCCCGCCGTCACCTACGGCTTGCGCGGCATCGCCTATTTCGAGATTCGCCTGACGGGCCCCAATCGCGATCTGCACTCCGGATCCTTCGGCGGAGCGGTGACCAATCCGTGCAATGCCCTGGCCACGATGCTGGCCGGTTTGATCGACGATCACGGCCGCATCCAAATTCCCGGTTTTTACGATGACGTGGTGCCCTTGAGCGAGGAGGAACGGGCGCGGATTCGCGCGGTGCCCTTCGACGAAAAGGCCTATTTCCGAATGCTGGGCGTGGGAGCGGCGGTGGGGGAAAAGGGCTACTCGGTGTTGGAGCGTCGCTGGGCCAGGCCGACATACGACGTGTGCGGCGTCTGGGGAGGCTATCAGGGTGCCGGCGCCAAGACCGTCATTCCCAGCCAAGCGGGCGCGAAGCTGAGCTTTCGGTTGGTCCCGCACCAAGACCCCGCCAAGGTGGCCAAGGGCTTGGAAATCCGCTTGCGGCAACTCTGCCCGCCGGGCATTCGGCTGGAAATCATCGACCTGCATGCGTCGCCGGCGGTCTTGACGCCGCTGGACAGCCCTTACATGAAGGCGGCGGAACGGGCGCTGGCGGCGGTCTTTCCCCATCCGCCGGTCGCCATCCGCGAGGGAGGATCGATCCCCATCGTGGCGCGCTTCCAACAACGGCTGGGGGTGGACGTCCTCTTGATCGGCTTCGCCCAGGAGGACGACAACGCCCACGCTCCCAATGAAAAGTATTCCGTGCAAACCTATCACCGCGCCATGGCGGCCTCGGCACGGCTGTGGGAAGAATTGCGGCGGGCGAGCGACGGAACGAGAACCACGTGACCCGAGGATGCCGCCCCCCGGGGCTTCCCCCGAGCACGCGGATAGCGCGAACTGAGCCCGGCCGAGCAGGAAGAGGTCGGCGCCCTTCATAACGGAGACGCGAGTGATGCTGGATCGACGTTGGGTTGTGGAACATCTGGACGAGGTCAAACGCAACTGCGCCGAGCGCGGCGTCCACGTGGACGTGGACCGGCTGGCCGAATTGGAGAATCGCCGCCGGGACCTGCGGTCGCAATGGGATGCCTGTAACCGCCGAGCCAATGAGATCGCCAAGTCGTTGGCGAAATGCCGCGACGAAGCCGAGCGCCAGGCCAAGAAGGAAGAGGGACGGCGTTTGCGGGAAGAGGCGGCGGCGACGGAACGCGCAATGAACGCCGTCGAAGCGGAGGCCGATGCCCTGCTGCGGCTGATCCCCAACCTGACGCATCCCGATGCCCCTCGCGGCGGCGAAGAGGCTGCGCGGGAAATCGCCCGCGGCGCAACCCCCATTCCCAAGTTCGACTTTCCGCCCCTGGACCACGTCCAATTGGCGGAGAAGTTGGATCTGATCGATTTCGACGCCGCCGGACGCGTGACCGGCCACGGCTTTTACTATCTGAAAAACGAGGCCGTCCTTCTGGAATTGGCCCTTCAACGCTACGCCTTGGACGTGCTGCTCCAGGACGGTTTCATTCCGATGACGACTCCGGACCTGGCGCGCAACGACATCTTGGAGGGCATCGGCTTTCTGCCGCGGGGACCGGAAACGCAGATTTACAGCATCGAAAACTCCGATCTCAGCTTGATCGCGACGGCTGAAATCACGTTGGGCGGTTATTATGCGGGCCGCATCCTGGAGGCGGAGTCGCTCCCCATCAAGATGGCGGGCATCAGCCACTGTTTTCGCACGGAGGCGGGCGCCCACGGCCGGGCCGCACGCGGCATCTACCGCGTTCACCAGTTCACCAAGGTCGAAATGTTCGCCTTCACCTTGCCCGAGCAGAGCGACGCCATGCTGGAGCATCTCCGCGCATTGGAATGCCGCATTTTCGACGGTCTCGGCATTCCCTACCGGGTGATCGACACGGCATCGGGCGATTTGGGCGGACCGGCCTATCGCAAGTACGATCTGGAGGCCTGGATGCCCGGCCGAGGCGACTTCGGCGAAATCACCAGCACCTCCAATTGCACGGACTACCAGGCTCGCCGCTTGGACATCCGCTACCGCGCCAAAGGCGAAAAAGGGACCCGCTTCGTCCACACCCTCAACGGCACGGCCGTGGCCGTCAGCCGGGCATTGATCGCCATCTTGGAAAACTACCAGCAGGCCGACGGGTCCGTGCTCATCCCCGAGGTCTTGCGGGCATGGGTGGGAAAAGACCGAATCGCGACGCGAGCATAAGCGTCGCCGCCTACCGGCGCAACGGCGGCCGCGCGGCTTGACCTTGCGGGGGCGGATGCTCCGCGATTCCTGCTTCGAGGGTCTCGCGGCTCTTGACAGCCGGTTTCTCCGAGACGAGCATAACGGTCGATCGCCGGGGGACGTTCCCGACCTGCTCTTGTGGCTCTTGGAGCACGGCTTTCAGCCCCGGTCTCTCTCCCCCGCCCGGACCGCCGGCTTGAATGAGGAGTCGGCCCGGCGGATACCCATCGTCGTTTACGCCGGCGACGAGACCTTGGAGCACGGGACGGAGCAGCCGGGCGCGGTGCTGGACGGCCTGCGCCGCTACTTGCAGGGCGGGGGACTGCTGGTATTTCTACCCACCGGGCCCATGCCCATGCACTACGACCGCGAGCGCAACGTCTTGGACGGAGCGAGGCGGATCGGGCTGCCGCTCGCGGTCGGCGGACCGCGCGGCGGCTGGGAACGTCCTCCCCAAGGCAAGACCCTGAGGATTGTCCGCGTCGGCGAACACCTGGAGAACCTGCCCGCCGAGTTCCCGTTCCCCGACGAAGATCCGCGCTGGCGCCCGCCGGTCCGCGCGGAGTTGTCCGATGCGGACGTGGTGGTGCCGCTCCTCGAACTCCGCGACGCGGAAGGCGACCGCTACGGCCAGGCAGCCGTGTACTTGGAGCACAAGGCGAGCGCCCCGCGAGGCGGCAAGCTCCTTTACTGCTGGTTCGGATTGCGCTATTCCGCGTATACCGACGACCTGTTCGCCGCGGTGTTCGCCCTCGCTGCGGAGAAGGTCGAGCGCTGACCCCGCAGCGAACAAGAAGAACCGGCTTCGGACCGCGGAATCATCCCTTGTCGGAGAAACAGTAGCGGAAAAACCGGCGGAGGTCCGCGATTCGATGTCGGGTGGAGCACGTGTTCGGGGTGATGAAGCACCGGTTCGGTTGGAGGAAACTGCGGTTTCGGGGGATCTTCAAGAACCTTCAATACGCCTTGGCGATGGCCGGCGCGGTAAACATCTATATCCACCGGAGGGCGTTATTCCGGATGTTGTCGTCCCCGGCGGCGGGATAGAGCGGAGATAGTGCGCGCTCGTCCGGCGATAGACGCGGACGCCGGGCGGGATGGAGGAGATGGAACGTTGCCGCTCCCCTTCTAATCCGCCGAGCGACTTTAGTCACCGGGCCGAAGCTCCCCGGCGCTTTAATAGAAGGGATTGTTCAGGGGTTTCAAACATAGATGCAAACCCTGGAGCCGGCAGCGTAAGCTGGTGGTGCGCACTGCCGGCACCGGCGGTCGGCCAATCCTGGGCAGCGCCGTAGACACCTCCAGCTCACGCTGGAGGCTCGACGAATTCGAGATCGACGACGCATCCCGGCTCGGAGGGCCACGCTCCGGCGCGGCCGCACTTTCCGCTCCCGGCCGGCATTCTTCACGGTTTTTGTAGATGCTCTTGACCGCGGCATTGACCGACTACCGCATGGTCGGCCGGCGACCTTTCCCTTTTCCGGCTTCGTGGTTCGCATTGCGATTCCGTCCGGTCCTCGTCACTCCTCGTCTTCCATGTCGGGGTATCGGGGCGGGGATTGCCCATGACTCTCCAGCAGCCGGGGGTATTCGCCCTTGTCGGCCTGTCCGTCGATCTGCTCGACGGTAATCTCGTGCCACCAATTGTCGCCGAAATCGAACAGATACAAGAACACCTGCCGGGGCTTCAGGTCCAAGCTGCTCAGCTTGGCCTCGGCGGCATTCCGGGACACCTCGCCGAACGGGTCAGGCTCTTCGCTCATATACGGATGAGAGTATTCCACCGCGTCACGGAGCCGACTGCGACCTTTGGTCCCGGGCTTGGGAAAGTAGAACGAATACAGGTGCTCGTCATCGCGGTCGAAGGCGACGAAGATGGCCTCGTGGAGATCGTCGAGCGTCTGGTTGGCGCGCACGGCAATCCGCCGCCAGACGTCCTTCCGGTCCGACAGGGCGACCTTGAAGACAAAAACGCGATTGGAAATCGCAGATTTGGCCTTCGGCATCTCAGATTCCTCCGCTAAAGGTGCGATTAAGAATGGCGGCCGGGAGCATGTTGATCGCGTTCAGCTCGGCTTCCGCCGCTTGGCGGCCGCGTGGGCCTTGCCCTGTTCCATTCCATGACCTGGAGGCAGGCCTTCGCGCTCGGCCTCGATGAGGGCAACGGCCACGGGCTGGGCATCGGGAAGGACCTTCACGCGCAGCGTGTAGTCGGTTCGTCCTTTGGAAGCCGTCTTGCTCGCTCGCCGATCACGTCGATGGCCCCGGTGGTCTCTTCGCGTCGCATCAGGCCTTCGGTCGACCCGCGGGCGTGCATCGCCGGTTGGGTCAGCTCGGCCCTGGTGTCGGATCGCGAAGCACGGCCACCGTGCCCCGTCCGGCCACTCACCCCCCCAGCACGTTTCCTCCGCGCCTGGTCGACGGCAAGTCGCGGAGATTGTCAGTTCATCATATCAACCTCGCTGGGGGATCGCCAGCGCGGCCGGGCGGTGAAGAGGGAGAGACTATCCACCGCCGGCTCACGCCGGCGGCTCCATGTCACCCAGCGACTCCCCTTCACCCACCGGCTGCCCATCCGCCGGCGGCTCCCCATGCGCGTCACGTTGCCGAAGGCGTCATAGACCAGGTGATTGACCACCGTCGTGGCCCCCGTGCCAGGGTCGTACTGGGGGAACCCCTGCACAACACGGCGCGTATCAGTACAGTAGTCTCGTGCTTGGAAGCAAGGGGATAGAAGTATAAGGAATGGTATCACTTTCGGGGCGGACGGCGAACATGGGACGAGCGAATCGCAAGGCGCGGCGGACGTTGGCAACGGCCGGGTGGGATCGCTATCGGAAGGCGACGCGTCGGCAGCGATTTCTGGAAGAAATGAAGCTCGCCATGCCCGGGACCCAATAGCGGCCGGTTCGCACGGCCACGCACCCGCAAGCCGCGAACCTCCTCCCCCGCGCGTCCGCGGAGGCATCAAGCCAAGCCGTGCTCGTCTTCTTCATCCTCGTCCTCGTCGAGGTAGTCGTCCTCCGAACCCGGTTCATCGTCATCCGCTGCCATCTCTTCGGCCATGCGCTGGAGCCGCTCTTGGGTTTCCTCATCGTATTCGTCGGGGGATTCTCTTGCTCCCTGCCAAACGACGCCCGGCCGGTCGCGAAAACCGGCTTCCGCCTCTTCGCAACTCATCAAGGTCGGCGGCAGGGCGTAGCAGCGTTGCTGGGCCTGGATGACGTAATGCTCGGCCTCCTCCTCGTTCCGTGCCAGAACGCCCCACGAGGCGTAGTATTCCCGCCAATCCACCTGATGGGCGAGGCAGGCCCGATGCTTCGGCCAATCGTCGTCCAGCGGTTGTTCCACCGCGCATTCGTAGTAGGTCAGTCCCTCCGTGACCGGGCGCCGCGCCCGCTCCTCCTCGAAGTAATCGTCGGGAACCATGCCGGCTTGGAAGAGCCGTTCGACCAGCTCGCTTTGCAGCGGATCGTCGGCGGGCAGGTGATCCCTGACCACGCGCCACAACTGCCGCAAGATCTTCTCGATACCGAGGGGGGTGAGGTCCTCGACCTCGCGCAGCGGAACCTCGAGGATGGCCCGCACGATCTCGCGGAGGACGTCGGGTTCGCCGCGGAGGGCGGCCAGCCAGGCCCGCAAGGCGCGGGCCGCGAAATGATCCGGGCCGTGCAACTCGGCGAAGACGTCGATTTGCGTCTCGGCCTCGTCCGGTCGGTTGGTTTGCAGCAGCGCCCAGGCATAATAGTACGGCAGCCACGGCTGAGCGCTGCGCCACTGTCCGGCCAGGCTGAAGTAGGTCGCGGCCTCGGCGTAGCGTTCCAGGCGAAAGGCCGCCAAGCCCGCCTCCCAGGCCACGTCCGCGTCTTCCACCTTTCCTTCGCGGAGGCACAGATCGAGCACGAAAAGGGCGTCCTCGTCGCGCTTGGAGTCGGCGTACACCTCGGCCAAGGCCAAGGCCGCGGCCGCCTGAGTGCGATCCAAGGCGAAACTGCGGGCGAAGCACCACTCCGCGTCTCCTTGCATGCCCAGGACGTGAAACAGGACTCCCGCCCGATAGCAATGGCGCGGATGATCGGGTTTCAAGTCCAACGACTTTCGCATCAGGTGTTCCAACATTTGTTGATCGGGGAGGAGCGGGTCCGTCTCGTTTTCGGGGGCGCGATCGGACGGCGTCCCGGCGCCCTCGGTCTCCGAAGTCCCGGCCTCGGCGGTCTCTTCCTCGGTGCGCTGCCTTTCCGCGACCAATTGGGCCTGCCGCATCCAGGCTCCCAAACCTGCCGTCGCCGCCAGATTCAACACGTCCGGTTGTTCCGGAAAACGATCCAGCAGTCTTCGCGCCCAATACCACACCTCCTTTTCGCGGCGGAGGACCGACGCCAGTTGCCCGGCCACGAAAATCAGCCGCGCGCCGTCTTCCGGCAATTCCACTTCCGCCGGATCGACGGCCAGCATTTCATCGAGGATCACCTCCATGTCCTTGGCTTCGGCGTCGGTACCGTCGGGCAGACGTTGGAACCAAGCGTTGAATCGCGGCCCCATCGGCGTCTTGTCCCAATCGACGGACGGGACCTGCGTCTTGGCCGCGGCCTCCGGCGTCCGATCATCGCCCGGCGCTTCCGCGGCCGGCTGAGTCAACGGGGGGAGCGGGATGCGGTCCGTTCTGGGCGGGTACAAGAAGCCGACGGCCGTGGGCGCCACCCGCCCCGACGCCATGGCGTCCAGCCGAGCATGGTACAGCGCGGCCTCGCCGGGGTTCATGCGCCGCCGCAAGTCCTCCTCCAACCCATCGGCCTGCCCGTCCCTGCCCATCCATCGCAGCACGGAGATCAACCGGGTGCGGGTTTCCAGCCATTGGGGCATCGCTTCCCAATACGCGAGCCGGCGGTCCCACCGCTCCAAGATTTCCGCGGCCTCCGCCGGTCGATCGGCGCTCACGGCGACCACCGCGTCGAACAAGGCCTTGTGCCAGGCCGCCTCGGGGTTTTCGTCCTCGGGCGGAACGAGCGACCAATCCAGCGGTTCACCGACTTCGGCGCATCGTTCTTCCAGCTCATCGCCGCGGCCGGCGAGGAACAGGGCGGAGCCGAGCAAGGTAAAGGCCTCCAGCTTGGCGAGGAGCGGCGTGTGATAGACTTTGGCCAATTCCAAGGCCCTGCGTGCCTGGTCCGCCGCCTCCGTCAAGCGGCCGCACAGCAATTGGATGAAGGCGTGCATCCGCGCGCCCTCGAAACGATGGTCGCCCTGGTCCAGGATCGGCAGCTTATTCTCGATCGACCGCGCGAAGTGCAAGGCGGTCTGCACATCGCCCAAGGTCAGGTAGACCCACACCGTGTAATCGCGAAAACACTCCAGGCAGGCGATCTTTCCCGTCCGTCGGCAGACCTCATTCCCTTCCCGTACCACGTCCCGCACCCGGGGCGAGCCGAAGCCGTAACGAACGGCCGCGTGCGAACCCAAATGGTGGTAAGCGCACGTGGACAACCAAAAGACGACGCCTTGGTATTCGTCATCGGGAAAGTCGGGCTGGAACTGCCGGGCGTGATCCTCGCTTTCCAGCAGGGCGACCATTTCCGTCGCCAATTCCATCCCCAGTTCCGTTTCGAAGGTGGCCAAGGCACAATGCGTAATCGAGAGCGTGGCGCGAATGTACGGAATCAGCCGCCGCTCGATCTTGGCCAACCTCCGCAGCTCGTGAGCAACACGCATCGAGGACCGGAAGAATCCGCGTTCCTCCAGCTCTTGCTGCCGCTCCCACAACTCTTGCATCCGTCGCTCGACGGGATCCGCCGGCAATTCCGATGACATGGCTCTCACTTTCTGAAAAATCCCGCCGGTATCGGGCAAACTGATTCCAAGGGAACGCGCATGGGTAAACGTGTTCTCGGCGGGCCTCGATTCTTGAGTGCCGAACGCCTCGCACCGAATCCCGGACACGACCGGGCCGCGTCCCTCCGTCAGGACGAAAACGACGCGTGGAACGGAATACCCTGCCGAAGGCTCGTGCTCGGTCAGGGCTCAAAGCCACCAACCAGGGGATCGCGTCCGCTGCTCGATCCGGCGTGAGCGTGCCCTGCGCGGCTCTAGTCTCCGCCGGGCCGCGGATCGCGTCCCCACAGGGCCTCCGCAATCCACATCAAATCATCTTCCTCGCGTTGAAAGGCGGCACGATCCGGAACCCAACCCGCCGTCGCCAGGGCCTTGCCGACCAACAACCGCACCACGCTGCCCAGCGGCGTACCGGGCGATTGTTCCAGCGCGCGGCCGACCAGGCGGTGATCGAGATTGAGCACGACCTCGTTCGGCCGGGGGACGTCGCCGGAAAAATGGGCGTCGATCAATCGTTGAAATCCCGCCGGCACGCTGCCGCTCTTCTTCAACTCCTCGAACGTCTTATAGAGTTCCGCGCGTTCGCTCAGGAAGGCCATGACGGGAATGCGAGGAGCAAACCGTCCCACCAGCACGCGAACCCGATCCGATCCGACGAACTCCTGCCAGATCGGCGGCGCCTCGCCCAAGTCTCCCATGCCGAGGACGCTGCGGGCGAAATCGGGGCTGCCCGGCCCGGCGATGCGGACGTCGATATTGCACCCTTCCGCCGCCAGATCGGCCGCCATCAACGCCAGCAGAGTCTCCTCGAAGCTCCGCATGGTGTGCACGCACGGGGCGGGATAATCCAGAAACAGCGTATTCATCCACGATTCTTGGTGCCGATTGGGATTGTACCACAGCACGTAGTCGGCGTCGCTGTCAAAGCTCGACCGGCTGCGACTGCGTTTGAAAATCTGCTCGAACGTCAACAGTCCTTGCGAGGTGCTGAAGCGATAGCTGCGCCGCAGCAACAGACGCAGTCGCTCTTGCGCCAGCGCCGCCCCGGCCAAGAGGTAGCGATGCCAGGTGATCAGCGTTTCCCAACGCTTGGGATCGCTCTCGGCCAAGTTCTCGAAGTGCGAGAAGACGGCGCGATCCAGCTCGTCCTGCACCCAGGCGAATCGCACGTTGCGGACCAAGTCCTCGCGGCTGACGGTGGGGTCGCACTCGGGCAACTCCACGACGCCGCGGATGAACGGCGCCCAATCCGGCAGAAGCCCTTGCAGACGCCGCGAGATGACCATGCGACGCACGGTGACGGCCAAGGTGGGCGCATCGGTGAAGCCGGGCGTCCGTTGCGGCGTGACGTATAGCGCCCCGCGGATGGTCACCGGCCGTTCCACACGCAGCGGAATGACCTCCAAAGGCGTCTCCCCGAAGTACGACTCCAGCTCCATTTCCACGGCGTGGCGGTCGGGAGTGGTATCCAGCCAGGCGGCCGTTCCTACGTTCACACGCTGCCCGCCGTCGTTCAGGAAGATGGGCAGGGGAAGGAAGTCGGCGTATTGTCGAATCACCGATTCCAGCAATTCCTCCTGTTCGGCATAGGCGGCGAACTCGGGCTTGAGGTGCAATCGCACGGTCGTGCCGCACGATTCCCGCTCCGCCGAGGCCAAGTAGATGTCGGTCCCCGACCCCGCCTCCCACAGCACGGCCCGGTCATCGTCGCGGTGCCGCGAAACGACGACGATCCGCTCGGCCAGGAGGAATCCGCTGAGCAGGCCGACGCCGAATTGCCCGATCAGGCTGGAGGCCCCCGGGGCATCGCCCCGGCGCTTGATCCAGCCGCTGATGCCCAGCCCCAGCGTCCCCAGATAGGTCTCGGCCTCTTCCGGCCTCATGCCGATGCCGTCGTCACGGACTTCCAGGACGCGCTGCGCCGGGTCTTGCCGCACGTCGATTCGTCCCTGAAACGTCACTTCCTCGGCTCGCCGCCGCATGATTCCGTCATGGGCGTTTTGGATCAATTCGCGAACGGCGACCTCGGGGCGGCTGTAAAGGGATTCGCCCATCAGTTGGATGATGCCACCCACGTCCACCTGAAAGGGAACGCGTTTGGACCAGGCGGGTTCATCGGGGGGTTGTTCGCTGGGGATGGGTTGCTGAGAATCCATCATCAATCCATGGGGCAAGGATGTATCGCGGGAAGGCCGCCGCGCAAAACGACCCGGCCGGACGTCGGCACGGCGAAGAAAGGAAAGGCGCCCTCGGAAAGGCGGCCGTCCGTCCTCGGCCGAATGGCGATTAGTCGTTCCGGTTCCACCGATGATAGGCTGACGATATTCCGTTGCGCCGACGATCGCGTCTATCCGCATTATCCGGGCAAATACCGCCGGGGGACAAGGTCCGCGGGCATGGGGCGGGTCGGGAATCGCGTCCGGCTCGTGCCGTCGGCGCGGCGGGATCGCTCGTCAACCGACCGCCGTCGCCGGACCCGATGAGGACGCCGCGAGGACGGCCAGCACTTCCTCGTGCAGCAAGCCGTTGGAGCCGAGGCCGTTTCCCGACGAAAAGGAATAGACGCCCTTCCAATCGCTGAAGCGCCCGCCGGCCTCGCGAATGATGGGGGCCACGGCGGCGGCGTCCCAAACCTGCATCAAGGGATCGATCATGAAATCGACGCGCCCGGTGGCAACGAGCAGATAGCCGTAGGCGTCGCCCCATGTGCGGACCAACCGGGCGGCCTCTTGCAGCCGGAAGAAGGCGTCGCGTCGGCCCACGTGATCGAAGTTGACCACCTCGCTGGTGACCCAGGCCGCCTCCGCCAAGCGGTCGCAAGACGAGACGCGGGCCGGTTGCGGCGGTTCCTCTGCTCGGACATACCACGCTCCCAAGCCCTCGGCGGCATAGACGGCCTCTTCCAAGGCGGGAATGCGGGCGACTCCGGCTACGGCACGATCTTCGTAAACGATCCCCACCAACGTCCCGTACAACGGGACGCCGTGAATGAACGACTTGGTGCCGTCGATCGGATCGAGAATCCAGCGATAGCCGCCCGAGCCTTCCGCCGTACCCCATTCCTCGCCGACGATGCCGTCCTCCGGAAAGGCCTCCGCGATTCGCCGCCGCAGGTGGCTCTCGGCTTCGCGGTCGGCGACGGTAACGGGCGAATCGTCCGCCTTCCGCTCCACTTCCATCTTCGAGCCGAAATACCGGAGCGTGATTTCACCCGCCTCGCGCGCGATCTTCACGGCCCAGTCCAACCTGCGGCGCAAGGCCTCGGTTCCGCCGGTAAACATGTCGGTTCCACTCATGGCGTCATCTCATGCCCGATCGAATCCCCGTTCCGACGATCCCTGCGATCGCTCCAGCCTCGGTTTTTCCGCACGGCAATCCGATCGTGGGCTCCTTGTCCGCCGTAAGCCGCAGCACCATCCCGGGGACGATGGAGTTCACGGCGTGGAAGCTTCGCGGATGTTTCTCAAGGCCTCCTCGATGGAAACCTTCGCCACGGGACCGGCGGATTGCAGGGCCTGTTCCAGGGCGGGCAACGCATCCTTCGCCTTGGCGCCCAACCGCCCCAAGGCATCCGCGGCGGCGCTTTGCACGTTGGGGTCTGCGTCTCCCAGGGCATCCTTCAGCCGCGAAACTACGTCCGGGCCGTCGGCGCCGCATTTCCGCAAGGCCTTGGCGGCCGCGGCGCGGACCGCGGCGTCTTCGTCCTTCAAGAGGGCGCAAAGGGCCGCGATCGCCTGCGGATCGCCTCGGCCGGTCATCCCCAAGGCCTCCGCGGCGGCAGCCCGCACATCCCACTCCGCCGCTCGGCAACCCTCCACCAACTCAGGCACCGCCGCGCTCGCGGCGCCGCCCAGGGCGCTCAGCGCGCGGATGGCCGAAACCCGGGCATCCACGCTCGGCGTCTCGCGGACCACCTTTCGCAAGGCGGGGACTTGCCCCGCTCCATATTGCACCAGCGCGTCGATGGCCTGGTCTCGGACCTGCGGCTTGCGGTGACTCAAGAGCGCGAGCCACTCCTCGGGCGTTTTGTCGGTGTGGCGAAACTCGCGAAATGCGGGGCGATCGCCGGAACGTCCGCGGGTCGCGTTTCCGCCTCCCTCGCCCATCGGCGGCATGGGGCGACACCCCGCCGTCGATCCCAGCCAAACAAACGCCGCGCCGAGGATGAACCACGGCCCAATCCGCCGCCATCGTCTCCACATCATCGTCGCCGTCGGTCCTCTGAACGCCTGCTCGATCAACGCCCTGAACAATCGGCTCGCCGCCGGACGGCAAGGTCGGGCGGCGGAATCGCGCTCCAGACTATTATTCTAATCCGGCCGTGGGAAACACGTCCTCTCCCGCGGATTGAATTTCCACGATGCTCTTGCCGCCGTCGATGACGACCTGGTAGCGTAGGCCGGGCTTGGCGTGGATCACCAGCGTGCCGTCTCGCAATTCGGCGGCAAAGGGGACCACCACACGGTGACCCTTCACCTCCAGCACTTGCGGACGCTCGATCTCGCCGGAGAGTTTGCGCCGCAAGATGTAGAGCGCGCACGGATTGATGAAGGGGCCGTTGCGGGTCTGAGCCGTCAAGGAGAAGGAATCCGGCAGCGTCCCCGCCTTGGGATCGCCCGCGGGCACCTGCTGCTGCTCGCCCGAAATCAAGATTCCCCAGGCCAAACGATTCCAGTCGAGCGTGGAATCATACGGGGCCAGCATCGTGAGGGCATCGGCGTACACCAGGCCGCACCACTGGACGGGCAATCCCATCCAGTTGGGCGCGACCCAATTGGTGGCGCCGTACACGGGAATCGTGGCGTAGAGCATGACGGGGTGTTCCGACCACAGATAGACGAAGGGAATACCCGTGATCGCCCATTTGCGGGCCAGTGCCAGGTACTCCTTGTTCCCGGTCAGTTCGTAGCCGCGGACGTAGGCGGCGACCAAGTGCGCGGAGGCCAAGATATCCGGCGTGTGCAGCGACAGCTCCCAGACCTGCGCCCCGCGCGGGGTGCGGAATCGCTTCATGTACTCCAGCGTGCGGACTCCGGCTTGTAGGGCCTCTTCGTCGCCGCTTGCGTAGGCGTATTCCAATAGTTGCTTGGCGTACAAGGCGCAGTAGCCGCTTGCGGTATCCTCAAAGTGCCCCTTGAGGTAGGTTCCCGCGTAGCGATAGGAGCCGTCCGATCGCTGAGCGCGAACGGCCTGCTGCGCTCGGGCACGTTGGAACTCGGCCCAGCGGTCGGCCCGGCCGGTCACGAAGAACGCATAGTCGTCGGAGAGGTGGCCGCCGCCGGGAATCAGCGTCGGGGTCGGCGGGACTTCTCCCGTAATCCGACCGATGGTCGAGGCCATGTCGGCGAAGAATTGCCGTCTCCAATTGGGTTCCACGCAGTGTCCCCAGCCCTCTTCGTTACGAAGCGGCCCCTGCGTCAGCGCCCAAAGCACCAGCTCTTCCTGCTCCTTGGGAGACCGCGGCGGATCGGGCAGTTCCGGGAAACCGTGCCGCTGCACGGCCCAAAGCACGGCATCTTCCAGCGACTCTTGCTTCACCCGCAAGAAGGCCTCGTAGCGCATGCCGACCAGACTCATGCGATGGTCGGCGGCGCCGTCCACGAAATTCGGCGTGGCGTAGGTCGGCTGGAGCCGCATGTCGTCCCAGCTCAAGGAGACGGTCGCGCGGTCCGTGCCAAAGGCGGCAAGAGGCATGGTCACCTTGAGCCGGTCCGGCGCGAACCGCAGGTGCTCCGGCGTCTCAATATCAGCCTTCGAGGAGCTAGCCTCTCCCTTGCCCAGGTATTCCAGACCGGCGAATAGCCCCTGCTCCAAGCCGCCGCGGGCGCGGACCACGGGGCCTTCCACGGGTTCCTCGGCCTCGATCCGGAAGCGAATCTCGCCGTCGGTCGGGCGGACGGCGACGCGGATGCCGTCTCCCCACAGGTCCAGACCCTCGGCAACCGCCCGAACCTGGAGCGCGGGGATGCGGACGAATTGGCCGGGTTTACCCGGTTGCGACGGCGCCGCCACCGGCGCGATCACCGCCACAACGGTCTCACCCTTTCTGATTCGGGCCAGGTTGGAGTTTTGCGCGGCCTCCAGCGTCAAGTCCGCGTCGCCCGGCACCTTGCAGCCGACCCATTCGGCGGGGGCGGCATCGTGCACGACGACGGCCTGTCTGGCGACCGGCGGACCGTCCGGCAATGAGAGCTTCAGTTCCACGCAATCCAGCGGACGATCCGCCGCAGTCGGCTCCCGCAACGTGACGCGGTCTCCCGGAGCCGATGCGACGGGAGTATCGCCGTGACGAAACGTCAGGGGCTTCTTTCCCACGTTCCGCACGAAAAAGGCGACGGCATCGTCGGCGGCCGCAACTTCTTCAACCACCAGCGGTGCCGCCGTCAGGGGGATCACGCGGACCTCGCCGATCTCGAACCGGCCTTCGGCCGTGCCCGGGTCGATCCGGAGATTGCGAAGCCCGCCCGGGGTATGGATCCGCGCTGTGTACGTGTGCCACCGGCCGTCCGCGGAGATCGCGAAGTGCCGCGCCTTGTCCTCTCCCCGACCGGGAGAATCGCCGCAGGTCCAGAAGAGACCGAAACCGCCGGGCACCGTGGTGCGATGGCGGACCTCGACCTGATAGTCGTCGCCGGAGAGTCCCATGTCGCGGCTGAAGTACGGATCATTGCCGCGGCTTTCCACTACGAGGACCCCGTTTTCCATCGCCAACGAACATTGATTCTCGGCGCGAAAGCCCCCGGTATCCCGCTCGAAGGAAATGACGACCGGTTCACCACGGGGAACGAATTCCCGGGGATAGGGGTTCACC
The DNA here is from genome assembly GCF_055386265.1 of Thermogutta hypogea. Taxonomy (NCBI): domain Bacteria; kingdom Pseudomonadati; phylum Planctomycetota; class Planctomycetia; order Pirellulales; family Thermoguttaceae; genus Thermogutta; species Thermogutta hypogea. Next base: position 3,420,896 of record NZ_AP042425.1, on the reverse strand, counting down.
GGCTCGGCGGCGGGCTGCAAGCAAACAACGGCGGCAAGAAGCCATTGGGAAAGCATGACGGCTGTGCTCCTAATCGTGTGAAGGTGAGCGGAGTTATCCTTACCGGTCGTACGACGTGCCGTCGCGCCGGGTGGGGCGTGAGACTAAGGTCGGGCGGATTGCAGTTCCCAGGCGTAAACCGAAGCGGGCGGCAACACCACGTCCGCGCCCCAATTCGGCGGAGACGGTCGGGGTCCTTCGTCGGTCTGAACGTCCACGCGGCGAACGGTGAGCGGACGGTCGGGCAGACCCCACCGCTCGGCATCGACTTCGATCCGCACGGAGACCGGCTCCTCGGCGGCATTGACGGCCATGACGAGCATACGCTCTTCGCGCGGGATTGCCCAGCAACCGCGAAACACGGCATCCGTGGTGATCCACATCGTGCCGCCCCATTGCCAATCGGCACGCAGTTTGGGGATTGTTCCCAGCACGCGAGGCGGCCGGGCCATCTCGCCCGCATAGAAATACCTCGCCGTCGCGGCGCGGAGCGCGACCAGTTTTCTGAGAAACGCGGCGTTGTCTTCCTCTTGCAGTACGCCGGGGTTGATCCAGCCGATCTGCTCGCCGAAGACCAACTGCTGCGCCGCCCGCATCCGCAGCGCCATGTCGCGGTTCTTGCCCGCTTCCTCCGAAGGCAGTAACCCGCTCCCCGTCCCGCCGTAGTAGCGGCCGAACATCTGCACGCTTCCGCCGTACACGGCCGGAAACAGCGGAACTTGATCGGGGTATTGCCAATGCCAAGTAAGATAGCCGTCGAACCAGCGGATGTACGGTTCGGCATTGCACTCCGTGGTAATCATGCGATCGTCGGGCATCGATCGGCGGATCGCGTCCAGCAATTGCCAATACGATTGGGTCCACCAGTGCCCGCCGCCGAGAGGGTGCCCGTGCGACCGATCCATGCACAACGTGGGCGCCGCGGCCGCGATTTGATCGATGTATACGCCGTGCACGCCGCACTCGGAGAACAATCGCGATACGGTTTCGCGGACGGTCTCCTGCCATAACGGCGTCGAGGGGCACATTACGCCCAACCGGACCGGGCTGCCGTCCTCCTCCTTGCTGTTATACGTTTCGATGTACGGCTCGCCCTTTTCGTCCTTGGAAACGGCCGGTTCGGCCCTGGCGGTGAACTCGAAATCCTCGCCGCCGCGGTCGCGCGTATCCCACAACCGGCCGTTGATGTAGGGCATGACGTGCACGCCGTGCGATTGCAGATCGCGCACGCCCTCCGCGAAACCGTCCTTGGTGGGAAAGTAGTGGGGGTAATCGTTATCGAAGGGGATTTGGTGCCAATTGTACCAATGAAAGCCGGCGGGCACCCCGAAGTATTCGGCGAACTTGCGGACCGACTCGACGCAATCACCCGGTGCGCCGCCGCCCAACGCCCAAATCGACAGTTCCCGCATCCACAGCGGGGTATCGCTACGACCGTCGGGGCCCAATTCGGGATACCAGCGGGCCTCGTGCCGGACCCAATCGCGATAGAGGCACGCGGCGTCGAACCAGTTCCCGTCGAACAGCCGCCAGACGACCTCGCCGGAAGTTTGGAAAGCGTTGCCGGCCGTTCCCATCCCTTCCGCCCAGTGCTCGACGGTGTATTCCACGAGGTGATCCTTGGGCAGGCTGCGGAGCCGCAGCTCCTTGGTTCCGCCGAAAGGATCGTGGACGCCGAGATAGAGTCCGCACCGCTCGTCTTGCGGATAGGCGGCCACGAATTGCATGGTGACCCAGCCGCTGGGATATCGGCCGTTGAAATCGACGGCCCGCCGCCAAGCTCCCTGCTCGGCCACTCCCGCCGCCTTGGGATAGACCAGCCGACCGTCGGCCCCCGGCTCGACCAGGACCGTTTGCGGGAAACGGACGGAGCGGATGCTCCAGGTCGCGCCGGCGTTCCGGACCTGTAGCGTCCAGCGGACGGCGTCGTTCTCTTCGTCGGCCACCGCTCGGGCGATGACGCCGAGGTCACGAAGGCGCGCATCCGTCGGCGTCTTGAACTCCAGCGTGAGCGCTCGAGCGTCGGGATCCGGCGTCACGGCGAAGTCCTGCCAACCGTGATCGGAGCTGAGCGTCGCGTCTTCTTCAGAACCGGCCGCGCGGAGGTTCACCGTGAACAGCGGCAAACGGTCGCCGATCATGGCCCGACCGTCCGCGGCGTGCAGCGTCGGCCCCACCACGCCGTCCGCGTTCCGTTCACAAACCAAGGCGGCTCGCCCCGCCGAAAGGACGGTGAAGCGATCGGGCAAGCGGCCCTCGGCGGCCGCCAAGGCGTCGTCCCAACGCCCCGCCGCCTCCAGTTGCCGGGCCAAACCGGCGACGACGGGCGAGACTCTCTCCGCGCCGGAGGCGATACGGCGGTGAATCTCATCCGTGGTGACGACGGCTTTTATCGTCTTGGGAAGCTCCGCTCGGATCGACGGCAGTCGTGCGGCGGGATCATCGGCCGAAAAGCCGAACAGCCAGGCCGATTTATCCAGGATGCCGCTCTCCCAAGGCTGCCAGGCCGCATCGCCGTGGGACTGGATGTAGTGTCCGTCGCCGTCGGGGGAATCATAAATAACCACATTGCCGGGCGAGACCAAGCCCAGGGCGTTCGGGCCGTCGAGGATGACGGCGGCTTCGGCCAAGGGATATGATTTCGTCGCGCGTTCGAATCGGCCGCGCTGCACCGGTTCGCCCCCCAGCCACTCCGCGGCCGTCTCTTGGGAGAACTGCAATTCCAAGAAATGGTGCTCGTCCCAGCGAAAGGGCGTGCCTTGCGAGGCCCGGCCGCGGACCCACACCCAGGGGGCGTCGTGGAAATAGACCCAGTCGTAGACGACCCAGGGATGGGACTCCGGCTCGCCGCTTCCCGACTTGTAGCCCGCCCGAGTGCGGACCACGGTCGCGATCGGCCCGACACCGAGCTGAACGACCTCGGCCTGGGCGTCGCTCGCCGCAAGGAAGCTTCCCTTGTCGCGACTGTGAACGCGATCGGCGAATCGCAGCGGAAACTCCTTGCCGCCCGATTTGAGGTATAACGAGGAGAAAAAGCCGCCTCGCTGGGGAAGATGGGTGACGGTCAAGTGCGACGTGTCCACGCGTCCGTCGAAATCATGCCCCGCCTCAGTCGTTGCCTCCGCCGATCGGGGCCGCAAGATGACGCGGTCGGGCGGCGGGTCGGGCAAGACCAGCAAGAGCGTGCCCGAGCCGTCGTCGCATAGCGCCCTCAGGTCGACCTGGGGATCGTCCATGGGAGGAGCGGGCAGGAATTGGGCGGGGATCGACCGGCCGTCTTCCGTCGCGACCTGAAGACGTCCGGCCCAGCCGGCACCCCAACCGCACCGTTCTGCGACCGCTGCGAGACGCACTTCCAGCATCACCGTGCCGGGTCCGATCGGCGGGTCGAGAAGCAGAACGGCTTCCTCGCCCGAGGCTCGGCCGCTCCCCGACCAAAGTACGATCAAGCCGACAACGGCCGCAAACACCTTGAACGGCGACGTTCGCATCGCGAATCTCCCGGAGAGCTTCGGATATTGTCGGAAAACCTCGGCGGCGGAAACTTCCATTGCTCGCCTGCTACGTCCCTCTTATCGAATTGCGTATAATTGCGGCCTCATGTGGTTCGCCGGCCTCCGTTCGCGGCGAGCGCCGAGGGCCGCATTCGGGGAAGAACGTCCTTTTTGCCGCACGGCGAGCGATTACCGCGTTCCGACCTTCCAGCCGGGAAAGCGAGAGCCGAAGCACGGTATGGATAATTTGGCACAATTGGTCATGGTGTTGAGCCTCGGCATCGCCGCGCAGTGGACGGCGTGGCGGCTGCATATTCCCGCAATCATTATCTTGCTTTCGGCGGGGATTCTCGCGGGGCCGTTTGCAGGGTTGATTCATCCCGACGCATTGTTGGGCGATCTTCTCATGCCCGCGGTATCGTTGGCGGTTGCCGTTATTCTGTTCGAAGGCGGGCTGAATCTCAAGTTCCGCGAGTTGCGGCAGTTGCACGGCGTTTTTCTGCGACTGATGACGCTGGGAGTGGCGGTCACGTGGGTGGGCGTCGCGGCGGCCGCCCGGCTGACGCTCGGCCTGTCGTGGAGCGCGGCCGCCTTGATCGGGGCCGTGCTGACGGTCACCGGACCCACGGTGATCGGGCCGCTGTTGCGGTCCTTGCGTCTGCGGGGAGCCGCGGGGGCGATCTTGAAATGGGAAGGCATCGTCGTCGATCCGTTGGGGGCCGTGTTGGCCGTGGCCGCCTTCCAATTCGTTCGGCTCGGCGAAGGCCACGGCCCGTGGCAGGAGGCCCTGCGTGAAATCGCCGTGTCGGGCGGGGTGGGATTGATCGCCGGCGCTGCCATGACCTTGGTATGGACGCAGTGCATCCGCCGCCACTGGATTCCCGACTTTTTGCAAAGCCCTGCCGCCTTGGCGTTGTTGGCGTTGGTGTTCGCGATCGCCGGTCAGTTCGGGGAGGGCGCCGGACTGTTGGCCGTGACGGCGGCCGGCATCGGATTGGCCAACAGCGGCATTTCCGTGCGTAGCATTTTGGAATTCAAGGAAAACCTGGCGATCGTCTTGGTTTCGGGTCTGTTCATCGTCCTCGGAGCGCGGTTGCCGCGAGACACCGTGCTGTCGTTCGGGCTTCAGGAATTGCTCTTCGTACTTCTGCTCTTGTGCATCCGCCCCGCCGCCGTGATGTTTTCGACGCTCGGGAGTTCCCTCACGTGGCGCGAGCGTGTCTTCTTGAGCGCCATGGCCCCGCGCGGGATCGTCGCCGCCGCCGTGATTTCGGTCTTCGCCATGAAACTGGAACGATTCGACGCCCAAGCCGCCGCGATCCTACCCTCCGCCACGTTCGCGGTCATCTTGGGGACCGTGACGTTTGCCGGGCTGTTCGCCCGACCCCTGGCTCGCCGCCTGCAACTGATCGATCCCAACCCTCAGGGGACGGTTTTCGTGGGAGGTTATGCCTTCGCCCGAGCGTTGGCCAAGACGCTCATGAGCCAGGGATTTCCGGTCGTCATCGTGGACACGGACCGGATCAAGATCGCCGCGGCCCGGATGGAGGGATTGCCCGTCTATCACGGGAGCGCCATTGCCGATCGCACGATCGAAGAGCTGGACTTTTCGGGAATGCGTCGAGTCTTGGCCGTCACGCCGAACGACGAATTGAACAGCCTCGCCTGTCTTCAGTTTTCTTCCGTCCTCGGACAACGCGAGGTGTTCCAACTGCATTACACCGATTTCCGCGACGCGAGAAACGGCGGGGGAATGCCGCAGGCCTGCGGCCGGTTCCTGTTCGACGATAAGACTTCGTTCACGAGGATCGTGGAACGGTTCGGTCAGGACGTGGGCGCCAAGACGACCCGGCTCACGCGCGAGTTCGATTATCAGGCCTACTTGCAGCAGCATGGCGATTCCGTACTTCCGGTTTTCCTGATTCGAAACAAGCAAATAACGGTCTTCGCGGCGGATGAACGGATATCCCCCCAGCAGGGTGATACAATCGTGGCTATTTGTCAAAAAGGAAACACAAGTACCTCGTAAAGGTTATGAAATCGCAAGACAGCGATTTGCCCACCTCGCGCCGCTTGTAACAAACGAGAGAATTACATCTTTAGAGGGGTGCGGGCCTGGGCCGTGTGAACCGCCGTTGCCTCCCGATTGTCCGGAAGCAAGTTGACGCGGCCGGCCGGTATTTCTGCGTTTATCGCGGTTGAAAGTGGCACAATACCGGCGTACGGGTCATGCGGCACTGCCTCGCTGCGGCTTGCATGGGCAATCCAGAGAGGGAGAGCGCGGAGAAGACGGAATTTCGGGCAAATGAAACCGCTGCAATGGAGGAGGTAATAATGCCACGATGGAGTTATTCACCCTGGTCGATGCCAACTTATGATGGCATAATGTAGGAAAAAGCTGTGACGGCCGAGTAACGCCCAGTTTTGTCTTCTTTGCTTGCGATCCTTCGCGATTTTTTCGAATCGGTTCCATTCAAACGAGCGTTCCTTGCTCACTCATCCCCGGGATGGGGCGGCGCCGGTCCGCCGGAGCCGCGACCGCCCCGCGAAGGTGCGTCTCCGACGGCGTGGCCGACACGCCGCTGAGGCACGCGGTCGAAGCGGGCTGACAAGAGAGTAACGAAATCGAGGTGACATTATGGCTGTGGCATTCCAAAGCGAGATCGGAAATCGGATCGTGGGACCGCCCGAGGTGCTCCGCTTGCTGCAAGAGGCGACCCGGGTGATTCTACCGGAGACTTCGCAAGAGCTGGTCGATCTTGCTTTGGGTGGACCGGATCGCGACTACAACGAAGTGGTGTTCGATGTTCCGGGCAAGGGTCCGGTCTGCGAGGCCACCGTCGTCCGCTGCCGCAACGGGGTGGCCGTGAATTACACGGACCCTTATCTCCGCCGCCGCGACCCGGACTGCATGGTGGTGGCCGACGACCGCCCCACGGACCGCCCCCGATTCACCGAGCGATTCTCCCAACCCTTTCCCGAGGTTCGGAATCAAATCTTGGACTGGCTGGCCGAGCAGGAGCTGATCATTCTGCCGTTTTACGCGGGCGGCCGGCGATTGGGTTTTCCCGCTCTGTTGGTCTGCCCGATCAATGCCGCATTTTTCGCCGCGGGGCTTTCCCTGTTGCAAGAGAGCATTTTGGCGCGGGACATGCCGGAGAGTTTTCTGCCGCGTGCGGTGGTTTACGTGGCCCCGCCGTTCCGCCACACGTTGTGCGGCGGCAAGCAAGTCGTCATTCACAATCGCGCCGCGTCGCTGCACGAGATTTTCTCCTTGAACCTGTATCCCGGGCCGAGCGCGAAGAAAGGCGTTTACGGCGTGCTCATCAGCCTGGGCGAGGAAGAGGGATGGCTGACGCTGCACGGTTCCACCGTCCAGGTCGTGACCCCGTACGACAACATCATGACGTTGATGCACGAGGGGGCCAGCGGCGGCGGCAAGAGCGAAATGCTGGAGTATCCCCATCGGGAACCGGACGGCCGACTGTTGATGGGCAAGAATCTCGTGAACGGGTCCGAGCGGCGAATCACCCTCAATCAGGGCTGCGAACTGCACCCGGTCACCGACGACATGGCCCTCTGCCACCCCTCCCTGCAACGGGATCACACCAAGTTGATCGTGACCGACGCGGAGACGGCTTGGTTCGTCCGCGTGGACCACATCACGGCCTATGGGACCGATCCGCACTTGGAGCGGATTACCACGACGCCGGGATCGAATTTGGTCTTCCTGAACATCCACGCCGTGCCCAAGGCGACCTGCTTGATCTGGGAGCATACGGAGGATGAACCGGGCAAGCCGTGCCCCAATCCGCGGGTAATTCTTCCTCGCCGGCTTGTTCCCCACGTGGTGAACGAACCCGTGGCCGTCGATGTGCGGAGCTTCGGCGTTCGTACGCCGCCTTGCACGCGGGAAAAGCCGACCTACGGCATCGTTGGGATGATGCACGTTCTACCGCCGGCCTTGGCCTGGCTTTGGCGGTTGGTGGCCCCCCGCGGGTACGCCAACCCCAGCATCACGGATACGACCGGCTTGCAATCCGAAGGCGTCGGTTCCTACTGGCCGTTCGCGACCGGTTGCCGCGTCGACCAAGCCAATCTCCTCTTGCGGCAGATTATCGAGACCCCCGGCACCCGATTCGTGCTCATTCCCAATCAGCATATCGGCGCGTGGAGGGTCGGCTTCATGCCGCAGTGGTTGGTTCGCGAATACCTTGCCCGGCGAGGCGGCGCGCGCTTTCGTCCCGAGCAGATCCGCCCTGCTCGATGCCCCCTCCTGGGATACGCCCTCAGTTTCATGCAGGTCGAGGGAACGCAGATTCCCTCCTGGTTCCTGGAGGTCGACACGCAGCCGGAGGTCGGACCGGAGGCCTACGATCGGGGCGCGGAAATACTCCATAGTTTCTTCGCGGATCACTTGCGAGGAATTTTGGAGTCGCCCGGCCTGGACCCCGTCGGCCGCCGGATCATCCGCTGTTGCCTGGATCACGGCACGGTCCACGACTACGAACAGTTCATCCCGTTCAGTCCCTACGGGGGCTGATCCGCGCGTGGGCGCACGTCCTTCCGGTAAGCCGCGGCACGGCGTCGTCCCCGCCGTCGCATAAAGACGCACGCGGCGAATCAGGCGATTTCTTGCGCCCGGCGGTCCACCTCGGCCGCTACCGCCTGCTCCCCGTGGACCGGTTCCTCGCAACGGAATCCCCGGCAACGATAGAGCGTGATTTCGCCTTCCCGGGCGGCACGGCCCGCGAAGATCGGATCCAAATGCGGACTGACCGGCCCGAGGGGGCGGCCCTGTTCATCGACCCGCCGCAGCGCGGTCACCGACGGGGCCGGATAATGCCGATGCAACCGCCTGAGCCAGGCCTCGGCCGAATCGAGCCGTTGCGACGGGCTTGCGGGGTCGTGGGCCGGCGCAACATCGCCCGCCTCCGGAATGACGAACACCCACTCCGTCCACGGCAGGTCGCGGAGTTGCCGCGCATAGAGGGCATGCCCCAATCCGATGGGGGATTGCCGCATCCAGCCGTTCAATGCCTGAAGCGCCTGATCGGCGGCCTCCAGGTACCGCGATTCCCCCGTCAAATGCCCCAACCGGAGCAAGGCTTCCACCGTCAATGCCGTGCCGCTCGGCGTGGGGTTATCGAAGAAATCCAAACGGCGGACCAAGACGTGGGGATGCTCCGGCGCGGTCTGGAAAAAGGCTCCGGTGGCCGGGTCACGGAAGGCCGACAAGATCACATCCACCCAGCGCACGGCCTCGTCGATCCGTCGTTCGTCGACTTGGGTCTCGTACAAGCTGATGAGGGCGACGGACAAGGCCGCGTAATCCTCGAGCACGGCGGGAAAGCGTGCTAAGCCTTCCGACCACGTTCGGCATAGCCGGTTTTCTCCCGCTACGAATGCGGCGAGCAGGAATTCCGCGCAGGCCGCCGCGGCATCGGCGTAGCGATCCTCCTCAAGGACGACGCCCGCCCAACAGAGCGCATCGACCGCGAGCGCATTCCACCCGAGAAGGATTTTTTCATCGCGTCCCGGTCGGACGCGAAGGCTGCGACGCGCCAGTAATTGCCGGCGTGCCCGGTTCAGTTCCTCGTCGTGTTCCGCCTCGTCGGGCGGCGGAGAGAACCGTCCGTCCTCCAAATACCGCAATCGGTTGAGAATGCTCTTGCCCTCGAAGTTGCCGTGTCGGTTGACGTCGTAGGCTCGGCAAAACCGTTCGCCCAAGGCCGGTCCCAGCGTCTCCAGCACTTCGGCCGGTTCCCACAAATAGAACTTGCCTTCTTCGCCTTCGCTGTCGGCGTCCTCGGAGGCGAAAAACCCGCCGCCGGGATGCCGCATGTCGCGGAGCAGGTAATCCAGGGTTTCGCGAACGACTTGGGCGTAGAAGGGTCGCCGAAACAGCCGATAGGCGTCCAGATACGCCCGCGCCAAAACGGCGTTGTCGTAGAGCATCTTCTCGAAGTGCGGGACCAACCAGACGGGATCGGTGGAGTAGCGGTGAAAGCCGCCGCCCAGGTGATCGTAGATCCCGCCCGCCGCCATGGCGTCCAGCGTAACGGCGGCCATCCGCTCGGCCTGCTTGGAGCCGCACCATCGGGCGCGGAGCATCAAGAATCTCAATACGGACGGATGAGGGAACTTGGGAGCCGGCGAGAAACCGCCGTACGAGGCGTCGAAACCGCGGAGCAACGTCCGCTCGGCAAGTTCCGCGGCGGACTGCCCGGCGGAGGCGGCGGCGGGAATGGACTGCGACAGGTCCTCTAGCAAGACGGCCATTTTCTCGGCCTGTTCCATGGCCTGCTCGCGGCGTTTTTCCCAGGCCTCGACCACGGCGCGGAGGACGTCCAGGAAGCCCGGCATCCCGTCGCGCGGCCGGGCCGGCCAATACGTCCCGCCGTAAAACGGCCGCAACTCCGGCGTCAAAAAGACGGACAGCGGCCAACCCCCGTGACCGGTGATGACTTGCACCGCCTCCATGTACAAAGCATCGACGGCGGGCAATTCCTCGCGGTCCACCTTGATGCACACGAAATGCTCGTTGAGATAGGCCGCGATTTCCGCGTCTTCGAAGCTCTCCCGCTCCATGACGTGGCACCAATGGCAGGCCGAATAACCGATCGAAAGAAAGATCGGGCGGTTTTCCCCGGCCGCCCGGGCCAGAGCCTCTTCACCCCAAGGAAACCAATCGACCGGATTATGGGCATGTTGCCGCAGATAAGGACTTTTTTCGTGAATCAGCCGATTCGGCATGAGTAGCTCGCTTCCCGATACATGGACGGCTCCGCCTCCCGCTTCGCCCCGGGCCACCCCTCATCATACGCGGCTCCGGAGGAACAACCAACCCGTGAAAGACCCGCACCGACCGGCCGGCACGATACCGCCCGGCGGTTTGCGCGCGGCGGTCACGGCGGCTCGTCAAGCGGTCGATCCCGCCGCTATCAGCGACTCCAACTCGCCGACGGCCAGCTCCAATTCCACGATGAGGGCGTTTTCACTAGCGCGGCGCAACACGCGGACCGCCTCCCGATAGTACCACAGGGTTCCCTCCTTGCCGCCGCGGAAGTGTTCCCAAATCTGATCGCCCCAGACGCGATACGAAGTGATGAGATTGCGGACGTTATCCAATTTGTCGGCGGCCGTGACAAGCCGGACCGAGGCATCGGCGGTCTTCAAGCGTTCCAAAAAGGCCTCTTTTCGCTTCCGCCACGGGGGCGGCGGCGATTCCTCGCGGTCGCTGCACTGCTTGATGATGTGCACGACGCCGCTGCCGAAGCGCTCCGCGATTTCGTCGGCAAGCCCCGGGCGGTTCTGATCCTCCAAGGCGTCGTGCAACAAGGCGGCGATCACTTCGTCCTCGTCGCCCGAGTATTCCATCACGGTCCCGCACACACGCAGCAGGTGCCCGATGTACGGCACGCCCGTCAGCTTCCGCTTCTGTTCCCCGTGGAGGGTCATCGCCCAGGAGAGGGCCTGCTCGAATCGATCCGAGAGTTCCATGCGCGCAAAACCTTGTGTCACCGTCCCGTACGCGGACCGTCCGTCCGCGCGAGAAAAACGATGGTTGCCGCTCGGATATGCGGTACCCGTTCATTATCGGACCGCGCGGGCGGGCGGACAACGACGCCGCAAGGCGAAATCGGCGACTCCGCCTCGCGCCGACGCCCGAGAATCGCGCTCGCGCGAAACGATCTTTTCTTTCCCGACGGCATTTGATATGTACTTCCCGCGTGGGTTTCCCGGGATGTTGCGGCCGCGTTCCGTCAAGGGTGCGAGCAACGCGACCGACCGGGCGATGGGGTATGACGCCCGTCGATACGACCGCCCGCCGATCGCGTCCCGCGAGGGCGCGTTGCCGGTTGCGGACGCTCCCGGCCCACCTCGGCGATTTTTCACGAACGAAGGTGCCAAGATGCCTGTCATTCATTCCCGCCTTTCCCGCCGCTCGGAACGCATCCTTCTCGGCCTGACGCCGGGCGTGGTCTTGCTCGCGGCGGCGGCCTCCTTCGGCCTGATTCACTCCCTGATGGGAAATGAGCCTTCCGGTACGGCGGGCCACGGGACACCGACGCTCGCCCCGGCGCCGGCTAATATCTTGCGGCCGAGCCCCGCTCCGCCGAGCCCCGTCCGTACGGAAACGCGGGGTGAACCTCCGCGGGCCTTACCCGCTTCCGAAACGACGCCCAAACCGCTGCCGGTGCCGCACAATCCCTTGCGGACGTCCGGCAATGCGGCGGGCGTGCCGGCCGCGGGGACTAGCAGCCCGACGGCGTCCTGGGTCCGCGCGCCCGACCCGACGACCATTCGCCCGACCTCCGGCGAGGCGGCGGAGACCATTTCACCGTTGGAATTGGACGGCCGCCTCCCCGCGGCACCCGGTGGGGAACTTGCGCCGACCGTCCCATCCGCGCCGTTGCCGGTACCGTCGGAAGCGGATCCGGGCCCGGCGGCGGGAGCCGTTCCGCAATCATCCGCTCCCGTCGGTATCGTCGGCGATGCTGCGAGCGGGGCTTCACCCGGTCCGGCCGTCGGCGATCTTCCGTTTCCCGGCTCGGCGGCCCCCGGCGCCGCTCCGGACTTCTTCCGGGGAGCCCCGGCCTCCTCTTCCGGAGTGCCCGGTTCGCAATCGTCAGTCGGAAGTTCCGCAGACGCGGGCATTCCCCCTCCGCAGCCGCTCATAGACCCGCCGGCTTCGGCCACGCGGATTCCGCCGCGGGATCTCGTGGCGGGGAACGGCGTTGATTGGACGCCCGGTACGGAAGCCGCGGCCGCTCCCGCCGCCGGGGGCGCGGCGGCATCGGGAGCCGAGGGCACGGCGCGGCCGGGCGACACGTCCCTCGAAGGACCGCAAACCGCCCAAGTGACCCTGCAAAAGATCCTTCCCGGCGAGATTCAGGTCGGCAAGCCCGCCGTCTTCAAAATCCTCATTCGGAATAGCGGCGCGCTGACGGTGCCTAAGTTGGAGGTCCGCGATCCGATCCCCTGGGGCGTGCGCATCATGCGGACCACGCCGCAAGCCGTCCAAGGGCCTCAAGGCGAGATTCTATGGTCGCTGGGGCCGTTGGCTCCCGGAGACGAACGGATCCTGGAGACGGAGGTCATGCCGCTTCAGGAAGGTGAGATCGGCAGCGTGGCGACGCTGTCGGTGATCACGGCCGCCTCCGCTCGAACCACGGCCACCAGGCCGCAACTGGTCCTTCGCGCGCAAATGCCGCAACAGGTGATGATCGGCGAAGAAGTGACGATGCTGATCACGATTTCGAACCCCGGATCCGGCACCGCCACCGGTGTCGTGCTGGAGGAGCACGTTCCCACCGAGTTGCAGCATCCGGCGGGCACGGACCTGGAGAACTGGCTCGGGGACATTCGCCCCGGCGAGACGCGCGAGGTACAGTTGAAACTGCGTGCCGTTCGGCCGGGGACCGCGGGCAATCTGCTCGTGGCACGGGCGGAAGGCAACCTGCGGGTGGAAGAGCGCACGCCTATCCAAGTTCGTGCGCCGCAATTGGATTTGCTCGTCGAGGGGGCGACGCGGCGGTTCCTCGATCGCCAAACGACGTACCGGATCACGATCCGCAACCCCGGCACCGCGCCGGCCCGCAATGTCCACCTGACCGCTTCACTGCCGGGGGGAATGCAGTTCGTATCGGCCAACAACGCAGGATCGTACGATTCCACCACCCATGGCGTGCACTGGCTTTTGGAAGAGTTGCCGACCAATCAGCAGGGCACGGTGGAGTTGACGGTAGTCCCCATTGCGGTGGGAACGCAAAACCTGACCTGTGCCGCCCGAGCCGACCTCGGCTTGGTCGCCGAGAACGTCCTGCCGGTCGAGGTGGAAGGGATCGCCGCCATCCACTTCCAGGTCGCCGATACGGTCGATCCGGTGGAACTGGGACGCGAAACCGCGTACGAGATCCGCGTCGTCAACCAAGGGACCAAGGCCGCGGAGAGTATCCAGTTGGCGGCCGTGCTGCCGGAGGGAATGAGGTTGATCGGCGCGGAAGGCCCCACCGCTCATAGTGCGAACGGCGACGAAGTGCTCTTCGAGAAATTGCCGCGTCTGCCGCCCAAGGCGGAGGTGACCTATCGCCTCCGCGTCCAGGCCGCCGCGCCGGGAGATCACCGCGTGCGTGTGCAATTGCTCAGCGACGACATGCAGCTTCCCGTCACCAAGGAGGAGAGCACGCGAATCTTCACCGATCAGTGACGGCGGTCGGCGATCCCGCTTGGGCCTAGGGATATTCCAGCACCTGCCCGTCGGCCAAGAGTCGAGCGCGGAGGGCCGCGTAATCCACCTCTTGCACCGCGGTAGCGCCGTCGATCGCCAGTACGGCCGCCGCGGCCGCCGATTGCCCCAGGATCATGAACACCGGCTCCATGCGAATGGATCCGTATGCCACGTGGGAGGAACTGACGCAAACCGGCACCAGCAGGTTTTCGCACTCCTCGACCTTGGGCGTTAGCGAACCGTAAGCGATTTGGTAGGGCCGGAGCGGCACCCCGATGTCGCCTTCATTCTGCACGAATCCCTCGGGCGTGACGTACCGCTGCACGTTGTGGGAGTCGATAGTGTAGGAGCCCATTCCCACCGATTCCGGGGTCGGCCGCCTCTTCAGCAACTCGTGCTCGGTCATCACGAACCGGCCGATCATCCGCCGTGCCTCGCGGATATAGAGCTGGTGCGGCCAATGGCCGTTGTCCGTGAATTCGTCCTTGGCCAGGCCCCACTCCCCGACCGCCCGGCGAACGTCTTCCGGCACACGAGGATCATTCGCCATGAAGTACATCAATCCCTTTTGATAGCGTTCATGCTCGGCGATGATTTCCCGACGTCGCTCATACGACGCTTCGGGATAGTCGTAGTTGTAGCCGATGTTGTCCGTGCTGAAGGGACCGTGGTTGTTGGTGTCGGTCTTGGCGTTGGGGATGGGATCGTATTTGACGAACAGTTCCCGCCAGCCGGTTTCCAGGACCCTCAGCAGCAGCTCGTATTGCGAGGGATCGTAGCCTTCCGGCTTGGAGAAGGGAACGCGGTTTTCGGGATGCTTGGTGAGGCACATGCGGAAGCAGTACGCCTGCACGCGGCGGTCGCCCTGACCTTTCTCGCCGGGAGGATCGGGACTGATTCGCGGCAACAGGCCGCTGGACGGATCTCCGGGGACGACGTAGGGGTCGACCGGCTTCTTGAAGTAATGGGCGTGGTGGAAGACGCCGGTCTGAACACCCGCCCATTCCTCGCCGTACGTTTCCCGGCCCTCTCGCCCGACGGCGTACGAGACGCCCGCGGCCGCCATCAAGTCGCCTTCGTAGGTGGCATCGATGAAAATCCGCCCGCGGAAGGTCCGGCCGTCCAAGGTCGTGATCGCATCGATCCGCCGGCCGGTCTTTTGGATGCCCCGCTCGCGATCCAGCCAGGCCTCGCGGAAGACCGGAACGGCGTGTTCCCTGAGCCAGTCGTCGAAGATGCCTTCGGCCACGTGCGGCTCGAAGACCCACATGGTGCGCAACTCGCGGTCCACGGCGGGCGTGCCCTGGCCGCGATTGCCGAACGCTTCCCTCGACTGCCATCTCCACGCCTCGGGCCGCTGATAATGAAGCCAAACCCGGTGGTAGAACTCGCGGCTCAACCCGCCGATGACGGCCTTGTTGCCGGTGTCCGTGAATCCCAGACCGCCGCTGGACAGTCCGCCTAGGTGCTTGTCGGGGCTGACGATCACCACCGATTTGCCCATCTTGGCGGTCTGTACGGCGGCCGTCACCGCGGCGCTGGTGCCGCCGTAGATGACGACGTCATAAACCGGAGCCTCACCGGCGCCGTCGCCGGCAGGCGGTGTTTCCTGAGTTTCCTGAGCCGCCGCCCACCGCGGATCGGCCGACCACGTCCCGGAAAGGAAAATCACCGCGCACATCAAGGTTACGACCGGAAATGCTCGTGCCCGCCTCCACTTCATCGCGATCCTCCTAGGAAATTACCGGCCGACGCAACGCACGCCCGTCGATCCCCTGCGGGCAACGGCCCCTGAGCGGACGACGCGATCGGAAAGGGCCTTGCAGCTCCCGTGCGACCCCTCATTATATTTCGCCGAGACGGGAAATCAGCCCCGCGAGGGCCTTTGGGAATCAATGCCAAGAAACGCTGAAGCACGGGCACAACCCGGGCGACAGCGGTCGGCTCCGGTTGTTCCCCGCTTTCGATTAGAGGAGCCCCGTCCAAGCATGGGGATGGCATGGCCAAAGCGAGGGGATTCGCGGCTCAAGCGGCGATCCCAGACCCATGCTCGAGGCGGCCGACGCTCGTGCGATGCGACCCGGCGACAACGCCGAGCATTACGAGGGACGCGGTTCCGCCGAGGGAACAATCCGAGCCTATCCTCGCCTTCTCTCCGCGGGACCGACGAGAATTCGTCGAATCAAGCGTTCGACTGTTGGAGATGACGCTTACGGATTTCGTTCAATTCGTTTGCCAGGCGATGGCGGAGCGGGCTT
Source organism: Thermogutta hypogea (assembly GCF_055386265.1). Classification (NCBI taxonomy): domain Bacteria; kingdom Pseudomonadati; phylum Planctomycetota; class Planctomycetia; order Pirellulales; family Thermoguttaceae; genus Thermogutta; species Thermogutta hypogea. Next base: position 3,404,871 of record NZ_AP042425.1, on the reverse strand, counting down.
TCCGGACGCAGGGATCGGAGGAGGGATTCCGCCTTCTCGAAAGTCTTTTCCGTGATCGTACCCTTGAACAACGTACTCCAACTACGAGCCACCTGTTGTTCGGTTAACAAGGTCAACTCCTTCCAAATTCCAGCCGTCAGCGGGACGATCAGGGTGCGCGCCGGCCCTGATCACTCTAGCTCCATTATACCGGTACGCAGCCGTTCGTCGATGAGTTTTCCCGAACCGGTCTTTGTTTCGCGGTGCGAGGCGACGCGGCGATTCCCGTGGCGCTGCTGCCGCCGCCGCGTCGTGTCACCGAAATGCGTGCCCTGATCGGCAGGTCGCGGAGGGTAGGACTTCCCGCTTATAATCTTCTATCATCGAAGGCGGAGCCGTGTCCGAACCTACTCGGCGACAGGCAGCCGCCATCCCGACCGCGACCCTTTTTCTGCTATACTGCGTGCGAGAAAGCAGACGGACTTCTTACTCAGCCCGGCGGAGGTATCCCATGGCAAAAAAATCCAGCGGCAGATCGGAGGGCAATTCGGAGGCGGCCTCTTCTAAAGTCTCCGCCGTGTTCGACAACAGTCCTGAGTTGAAGACGACGCTCCAGCAGATCGAAAAGCAGTTCGGCGAGGGGGCCATCATGCCCCTGGGAGCGAGCAAGACCGAAGCCATCGAGGGGATTTCGACGGGTAGCCTGTCGCTGGATATCGCCCTGGGCGGTCAAGGCATTCCGCGGGGACGGATCATCGAGATTTTCGGGCCCGAGTCCAGCGGTAAGACGACCCTGGCGCTGCACGTGGTGGCCCAGGCTCAAAAGCAGAACGGCATCGCCGCCTTCATCGACGCCGAGCACGCCCTCGACCCATCCTGGGCCAAGAAGCTGGGAGTGGACCTGGATACGCTGCTGGTCAGCCAGCCGTCCAGCGGCGAAGAGGCGATGCACATCACCGAGATGCTGATCCGTTCCAATGCAGTGGACGTGATCGTGATCGATTCCGTGGCCGCCTTGGTCCCGCAGAAGGAATTGGAGGGCGAGATCGGCGATTCGCACGTGGGGTTGCAAGCCCGGCTCATGAGTCAGTCGCTCCGCAAACTTACCGGCGCGATTTCCAAGGCCAAGACGGCGGTGATCTTCATCAATCAGATCCGGGAAAAGATCGGGGTCATGTTCGGTTCGCCGGAGACCACGCCCGGCGGCCGCGCGCTGAAGTTCTACGCTTCCTGCCGGATCGACGTCCGCCGCGTCGGGCAGATTCGCGAAGGCGAGACCGTGGTCGGCCAACGCGTGAAGGCGCGGGTGGTGAAAAACAAGGTCGCCCCGCCGTTTCGCGTGGCGGAGTTCGATATGCTGCACGATTCGGGCATCAGCCTGGAGGGCGACGTACTCGACCTGGCCGTGGATCGCAAGCTCGTCGTGCGCAGCGGGGCTTGGTTCCGTTACGGGGAGCTTCAATTGGGACAGGGCCGGGAGCGAACCCGCGAATACCTCAAGGAGCATCCCGAGCTGGTGGACGAGCTGCGACGGAAGATTTTGGAGTTGCCCGTCGCCTTGCACACCGACGCGGGCGATTGAACGCCGCTTGCGGCGGTGCCGGCGAGGGCTGCTTTTCGCCGCCGACGAAGGGGAATCGCGTCCGTTGTCGGCTGATCGCGGCTTCAATCCCAAAAAAGCTCCGAACCCACGGGTCCGCCGTCGGGGCGGAGGCGGCGGGCGGGGCTGTCGGGGCGCAATCGATAATCGCCCGCCGAAGGCTGCACGAATCGCGGATCGGCGAAGATCGAATGGGCGTCCAGACCGGTGATGCGGCGATACGTCTCGAAATCTGCCAATTTCTCGCGGAACCAGTAGGCCGCCACGCCGGTCTCGCTGAACCAGACGTTGTAATCCATGTCCGGAAGGACGTCCCAGCCGCCGGTATACCGGCTTCCCCAATCCGTGACGCCGGCGAAGATGTTGTATCGGATCTCGATCCCCTTGGTGACGGCGGTATTGGTGTAGAACATCAGATGGCTGCCGTTGGGGTCCGGGCGCTGGGCGTGCGCCCAGCCTTTTCCCGCATCGACGCAGGTATTGTTGATGAAGCGGATGTTTTCCGTGACCGCCTCCTCGGGTCCGTTCCAGTACTCGAACGAGTATTCGGCGTTGCGGATGAAGTTGTTGCGATAGGTGATGTTGATCTGGCGAGAATCCGGGCCGCGGCCTTGGTTCGTGAGCGCGGCGTCGTACACCTCCCAAATGCGGCAACCTTCGACGAGGTTATCGTGGGCGGCCCCCCAAAACTCGATGGCGTTGCCGTAGCGGACCGGCTTGCCGTCGGGACGCGTGAGTTGATGGCCTCCCCCGATGTAGCCCAGGTCGCAATTGCGGATCACGATGTGATGCGTCCCGCCGCCTCCGAAACCGTGCGCCGCCCCATACATCACGGCCAGGCCGTCGTAGACCACGTGATGGCGGCCGCTTTGATTGACGACATGCCGACTCAGGGCCAATTCGATCGCGTGGTGGCGCTCCGTGGGAGCCGTCTCGCCGTACAAAAACACCCGCTGCGAAGCCCCGTCGTAGTAGAAATCGTAAGGTTTTTCCAGGGCGTCGAGCGACCACTTCTTCCAACCGCAAACCGTGCCGCCGTCGAAGATGATGTTCCCCACGTCCGCGTCCAAGGGGTCCGTGATGCCGGGCGAGGCCTCGTACAGAGCCAGAGGTTGTAGCTCCAAGACGGCACCGGCGGGAAGCAGTCCCCCCAAATTCATGTGCAGTCGCCCGTCCGTGGAAGTCTGCTCGGCGCGAAGCGGAATCCGATACGTCTCCCATTCGTTCCCCAGCGTTGGCAATTGCCGGACCGAACCCGCGTAACGCCGGTATGGGGAAGCCGCTTGGAGAACGGTCACGGCGGGGAGCGTCACCGGCGTGCTGCTTCGGGCGCGAAGCATCAATACCATGTAAGCCCCCTTTTCCGTCGGCGTCCCGGGACCCCAAAGTTGGATGTGGTTGGGAGCCGAGCCGGGTGCGATACAGGTGATGCGCGCGACTCGTGCGTCGGATTCTTCCTTCAGCGTCCATTCCGTTCGGGCGCCGGCCTCGTGATAACGGTTCCAGGAGCTTTGCCGCAAATCGAGAATCATGCGTCCCAAACGGTACTCCGCGGGCTGCGTTGCCCAAACCCGGGCGTCGATGCGTACCCAATCTTCCGGCCGCCGACGCGAACGCGAGCCGAGTAGCAGCGGCTTGGGGCCTTCACCGTACGACGTGTACGTCACCGGAGCCTGGTCCTCGCCGCTAACCGGCACGAGCGAGCCTCGCCACGCGCCGCCGCATCGGAACCGCACGGTATCCCCCGGTCTCAAGTCCGCCGCGTTGACTCGCTCCAAGGATTGCCAAGCGTGCTCCGGCGACGAACCGTCGTTATCGTCGCTGCCGCCTTCCGAGTCCACGAAGAAAACCCGGGCTTGGGTCTCTCGGCCGGTCAGCCGGACCTCTTGCGCCGATACCGCGTTCAGAACGAGCAAGACCGTGATCACCGCGCGGAAGGAGTGTTCGGCGTTTTGCATGGCGTGGCCTGCCTCTCTGCTAACGAAGCGGTAAAGAAACGGCGGCTACCAGTGGAGGGCTGCGCAAGGAAGTCCGTCGGCCATCCGCTTAGCGTACTCCGCTTCGCCGGGGCGTTCCACTGCGCCGCCGGATTGAATTGGCGCCGGCTTGCATCTCTTGCCGGGGTTTCGTGTCGCCGGCGGACTTGGCGCAAGGGGCGAAGTGACGGCCGCCGCGGACTAGCGAAAACCCAAGCGCTCGGCTTGGGCGAAGTCGGCCTCGGCCCGGGCGGTGTCGCCCAGCTCGCGGTAGGCCAGTCCGCGATTGTTATACGCCTCGGCCAGGTTGGGGTTGAGACGCACGGCCTCGTCGAAGTCCGCGATCGCCCGGCGGTAATCTCGCATGGCGTAATACGTGTTTCCGCGGTTGACGTAGGCCTGAGCGAAGTCCGGCCGAAGCCGGATCGCCCGAGTGTAGTCTTCCACCGCCCGCGCGTTGTCGCCTCGAATCCCCCAAATCACGCCGCGATGGAAGTAAGCATCGGCATAGTCCGGACGGAGTTGGACGGCACGGCCGAAATCGGCCAAGGCCTCATCGAAGCGGCGGAGGGCGGTCAGCGCGAACCCCCGGCCGTTGTAGGCCTCGGCCAAGTTGGGATTCAGTTGTAAGGCCGCGGTGAAATCGTTGACCGCCCAATCGTAGCTCCCCTTCGCAGCACAGGCTTGGGCCCGGTTGCAATACGCGTCCGCCAACGAGGGATCGAGGCGTAAAGCCTGGGTTTGGTCGGTGATCGTCCACTGGTAGTCGCCGCGGGCATAGTAGGCCAGCCCGCGGCCGTAATAGGCTCGGGCATAGGCGGGCGCCGCCCGAACCGCCGCGTGGCACTCCTCCAAGGCGTCGTCCACGCGTCCCGCCTGCAAGTGCTCCATGGCTGCCGCCAAATGCCGCTCCGCGACGACTTCTTCCGAGCGAAGCACGGGTCCGCCGGGGCTGCGCGTTCGCTCGCGGAAACCCAGTGCCTTGGTCAGACGTTGCAGCCAAGCAAGCGGGTCGAGGTTCATGACGCGACCGAAAGCCATGGAAAGGGAGACGGACGAGAACCGGGCAGTTCACGCGACGAACGACCGCAGCCGGATCTTCCGCCGCGGAGAACCGCTAGGCAAAACCTATTGCAAAATACCTGGCGCCGAAACGTTTTGCAAGCAAACGGCGCGGATGTTCGGAAACGGTACCGAACGGGTCGCACGCGCCTCGCGTCACGGCGCGGGCCGGCCGAGCGCCTCCACCCCATTTGGAGGGCTTCGCCGTCTTTCTGGGACCGCTGATCGAGGCCCGGAGCGTCCCGCCGCGGCTTGACATTCGCCGCTCGGCGGTGACGATAACAATAGGCGGTGCGGTAGCGGGACGGCATCGCCTTCGTTATGGGTGATATTCTCGCCCGGGCGTCTGCGCAAACGCCCTTTTCAGCGACGATCACGATGCACGACGGCGCAACGAGCATCCGAGACTCCTGAAGCAGGCTCTACCACCGGTATGGCATCCTTTTCTCTTAGCGGTCGGCGTATTCGCCGTGAAAGGGCGACCATCACGGCCATGATCCGCATCTTTTGCCGCAAGAACCACGCCGGCGGCAAGGATTTGTGCGAAGACTGCCAAGCTCTCTTGGACTACGCCATGTGTCGCTTGGACCGCTGCGTGTTCGGTGAACAAAAGCCGACCTGCGCCCAATGTCCCGTGCATTGCTACAAGCCGGCGATGCGAGAGCGCGTCCGAGAGGTGATGCGGTTTTCCGGGCCGTGGATGATGCTGTACCATCCGATTCTGACCCTGTTTCACTTCTGGGATGGGCGGAAACAGGCACCGCAAGATCACCCCTTGGTTCGCAAGTTGAGCGGGCAAGATCAGGCCGGACCGGCGTGAGTCGTCCGCCCATCGACATGCCTCCGCCGCAGCCGCATCGTGACCGAGGGGTATCGCACGCGAAGGGTTTACTCTTCCACGGAAACCGAGATTCGGACGGGCGAGCGGATCGGCTTTTGCACGCCGGTGCGATACGGCCAAAACCCCTCGGCGAGGGCGGCCGCGGACAGCTCCTCGTAGCAGGCGGCGGCAGCTTCGGCCTCGGCCTCCGATTCCGCGTCGTAGAAGACGCTGATCACGCCGACGAGCGCCCGTTCCGTGACCGACGTCATCGTGATCAGCGGCTCGAAGCCGTGTTTGTCGAAGATCGGTTCGACGATATCCAGGAGTGCCCGCGCGTGCTCGCCGGTGGCCGGCAGGACGGGTGAAAACCACAATCCGCCCGCGTTTCCCAGATCGGCGATCAGATCCCTGGGCGGCCGGCGCATCCGCCAGTACACGCCGCGGAGGTGATCGGCGGCCGGGATGCCGCACAACAGATCGTACACGGAGCGAGCGCTTTCGACCGTGCCGGCCAATCCCCGGAACAGCCCCAGGCGGCTGAAGGCCCCGGTGACGGCTTGGCCCAGCTTCAGCTTGCGATCGTCGAAGAAATGGACGCGGGCCGACCCGGCGAATGCCCGGCGGACCTCGGCGGCGGCCGCTCGAACCGTGGCCTTGGTGCCGTACAGGGCGCCCATCAGGTTCCAGGCGCCGACGCCGGCCTCGCGGCGGAGGCGGGCACGCACTTCCGGCGGAAGCGGCACCTTGCCGCCCGTCCACTCCCAAGGATACTGCCGCCGCGCCGAGACCACGCGGAGGTCGTTGGCGATGTGGACGGTGCTCTGCACCATGCCCGCCATCCGCAACCGTCGCAACACGTCGATCGCCGGGAAGAGCTGCTCGACGCGATCCAGCTTCAGGGCGAAGGCCGTGATTTGCTCCGGTCGTGGATAGAGCCACACCGCCATCCGCGTCACAATGCCCAAGTCGGATTGAGTGAAGACGCCGTCCAACCACGGTCCCACGCCGTAGGGGAAAACGTAGGTGGCGCGGGCATTGGGAAACCCGCCGAAGCCCGTGTGGATCACCGTGCCGTCGCGCAGCACGACCTCCATGCCGGAGACGTTGAGGATGCGGTTCCCGTAGGGCGTGTGGCCGAACCCGCGTTGCAGAACGTTGCCCACCAGGCTGGCCTCGGGTCCGGCGCCCGTCGCATCGAGGATGTACGGCAGGCGGCGTTCACGGAGATAGTCGGCCAACTGCTTTTGCGACACTCCCGGCTCGACGACGGCGTAGCCCAGCTCGGCGTTGACCTCCACGATGCGATTCATCCGCCGCAAGTCGAGGACCACCATGCCGTCGCGGGGCGGCATGGCGGCGCCGTATCCCCAGTTCTGCCCCCGGCTGATGGGGTGCAGTTCGACGCCCGTCTCGTGAGCGGTTGACACCACGCGGCGGACCTGCTCCCGGGACTCCGGCAACACCACGGCGGCCGGTCGATGCCGGTATTTGGGTGGAAGCGTCGAGCGGCAATAGGCATCGAGCGTAGCGGAATCATTGCGGACGAATTCGTCTCCGACGATGCTCCGCCAACGCTGCAAAGCCGATTCCAGTCCCGTTCGCGCCGACGACTGCACGGTAGACTCCGCGAGCTGGTGAGCCATGAGACCTAGATCTCGCTATGAGAGGGCAGACAAACCCATTCCACGGCGGCGGGCCGTGTACCAAGGCCCGACGCAACCGCGGCCTTCCCTCAAACTTAGCTCACGGTACGCAAGGGCGGGGAACACGCGGCGGTCCAGGCCGCCGGCCGCCCCGCCTGGCATGCACCTCACACGACGAGGACTTCGCCCGCCTCGGTCTTGACGCCGGATTCGAAGATGCCGAGCGAGGGGAGCGGGTAGCTTTCCGTATCCACGCATTCTTCCAACATCGCGTATTCCTGCGCGCCCAAACGAGGCACGCGGAAGTCTTCCGGACGATACGGCGAATCCATGAGAAAACGGTACAACTTGGCCGGCAAGCGCTGCATGTTGTGCAAGTCGAGGTACAGCGCCACGGCCGGATGGTCCTTGACGCTGGGATACTCCCGCAATTCGCCGAACACCCGAAACGCCAACATCCTTTGATAGAACTTGGCGTGCCGCGGATGGACCGCGATCACCAGTTCGTCGTACCCCTGCCAAATCGCGAACACGGTCATCAAGCGGCACAGATAGATGAAGACTTCCATGCCGCACCCCACCTGGGCAGGATCGGCGGCCAGGCACGAGACCTCGGCCATCCGCTTGCCCTCCCTCCGCCGCTGGGCGATTTCCGGGCCGTAGACCGTCTCCAACGGCAGGCCCAGTTCGCCGTCACCGACCAAGCTCATCGTGGAAATTACGCGACCGCAATCGCATTCCGCCACGAAAATCGTGGTCGTCGGCAGCAAGTGATAGGGGGTGGCTCGCACACCGTGCGGGTTCGGTTCGATCAATCCCGCACGCACGTAGGCGTTGTGCACAAGTCGAAGGGCGGCCAGACGCTCTCCCAGCGTTGCGGCTAATCGGTATCGCGTCATTAGGCTTCCGCTCGAAAAGGTGCCGTTTGGAAAAGCAAAAAAATGCCTTCCCCCGGCAAGGGAGCAATACTGAACCAAGTGGCGAACCAGGATAAGCACCGAGAGAGTTTCCCCAGACATTCCCAGCCGCCGAAACGGCAATCCGAGGGGAAACCCTCCACCCGGCCCGAACCCGATGAGCCTGCGCCCGGATAAGCACGGTGGCGCGAATGTCCGCCGCCAAGAACTTCCGCTCACTCGGGACCCAACTGGGCCGACTACGACGAAAAGCTTTGCTATTAAAGCGTAGCTTGAGAAGCTAGTTTGTCAAAAGAAGAAGAGGAAGTAAAGTATTTGGCGCGTTCTGGGGTGACGGTATAGCTCAAACCCCTCACGAGAGGAAAACCCTTCCCGGCAAAGGTGCTAAACGGCGCAAGCTGGGATAGTTTCATCCCTCGGCACGTACAAGGAGGTCCTTGGCATCGCATTCGAAAGGGATTGCACCACCGCGTTACGCCGTCGGCTCGCCAGGCGTGAAGCACGGCACGAAACCGCGGTTCATGGCGACCCGGCGGCGGCTGCCGCGCTTTCAGACGCTGTGCCGTCCGGACTTACCACGAGAAGCCCCCACGGTTGCAAGGCGGGTATCTGCACCGTCGCCCAAACGGCATCGTGCCGAACGGCAAGCTCTTGCGGCACACTCCCCGGCCGCAGAAACCTCACCCGCAACGCCGGCGAATCGAAGAATCGAGCGTGCGCCAGGCGAACGCGGAACGGCCGCGGCTCGTCTCGCCCGTCGATCAAGTGGATGACGACCGGTGCGTCTGCGCCGCCGGGCTTGGCGCGGACGACGACCGTCAACCCCGCCGCCTCTTCGAGCACACAGGGTGGGACGTCGTTCGCCGCCGCGGAAGAGCTTGTTTCGACCGTCTCCGGCTCGGCAAAGTACGCCTCCTCATAGCCGTCGAAGCAGTCCGAGTACTGCCGCACGAAGGCGTACAAGTCGGCATAATCCTCGGGCCTGCCGTAGTAGCGGGGCGTGTTGCTGCCCGTGTAGACATCCCACGGCACGATCACATGACCGCCCAGGGCGTAGCACGCGGCAATCGCCCGTCGCGTCGCAGCCGCTTCCGAGCCGTCCCAAACCTTGGGAACCACGGTGAAGATCTGGGTTTTGCCCTTGGCTCGCGCGTCGGCAAGCAGGCGGTGCAGGTTTTCCGGCCGGGCTTCCGCCAAAGGCAGCTCGGCCATCCCGATCTCGAATAAGTCGTAAGGCGAATCCCAGCTCCCGCGGTAATTGTTGGTCGAAAAGACGACGTGCCGTTCGGCCCGGGCATCGATCTCCGCGCGAACAGCGCGGAAGAACTCCCGTACCGACTCCTCCTGGAAATCGCGGAACCAAGACTTCAGCGGTCCGCCGTCGTACTTGGCGAAGGCGTCGCCGGCGGGAGCGCCGCGATCGCGCAGGTATCGGCCGTAGTCGAAGTCGTCGAGGTTCTCGATACCGCATGCGGTGCGTTCCTGAACCGTGGTCCGGTCGCGGAGGTAGCGGCGAAACTTTTCCATGCAGTGCGGGCAGAAGCATCCGCCCCAAGCGACGGCCGCCATGTTCATGCGGGCATCGTCCATTTGCAGGGCCGTTGCTCCGGCTGCCAGGGCGCGGGCTGCGTATTCCACAAACCCGGCCCGATATTCCGGGCTGTTCGCGCAACCCCAGGCGGGATCCGCCCAAGACCGCATCCACGGCGCGGTGATGCGATTGCCGTTCAGATCGAGGATGCGACCGCGTTCGCGCCGCCGGAAATCGGGCGGGTCGGGAATCATGGAATTGACGGCCAGGATGACCGCTCGGCCCCCGTTTTCCACGGCGTGTTTCCGCAAACGCCCCACGAACTGCGGATCCAAACTGTAAACCCAGACGAAATCCGTGGCGTGGAAGGCCGCCGCCGCTTGAAACGTGTCCCACGGGTCCTGGGCATTGGTCGGGTGCGACCAACGGCTGGAAAAGCAAACGGCGCTCTCCGCCGGTGCGTCGGCGGGGCGATGCCACGGCACGGCCGCCTCGTGCATCCGCACCGGACTTGCAGTAAGCTCCTGCGCTTCCACCGACGCCGCGACGACCATGAACAACATGAACATCGGGGAAGCAAACCATCGCATTTCGGGGATTCTCCTCGGGATTGTGCTTGCCGCCGTCGTCCAGGGCATGCCGGCGGTATTCCGGCCGGTTACGGCCGTTGGACGGCCAGCCCCAGCCGCCATGGTATCTCGCCATAGGGTTTGCCTGCCATCTCCGCGTCGCTGACGCCTTGGAAGAGCATGGTCAGGCCCGCTCGGACGTCCACCTCCATCCGTTCGTCGTAACCGGACCGCAGCAGTTCGCCGTGGCTGAAGGATTGGCACCACGGTTCGCCTTCGAACTCGGCGTTGGCGGGGGCCAGAAAGGCATGATCGCGTTCGGCGGCCAAGGGGCGCCAGCGTCCGTCCAGGGAATCGCTCAAGAAGGCCTTGTAGTAGCGACGGCCTCCCCCTTGCGCCTCGATGATCGCCAAATACGCCTCGGCCTGCCGGAGGCGATAGACGTGGGCGGCCTCGAAGATGTCGGCCTGGATCGCAACGACCGGTCGGCTCCAACCGCCCGGGAAATCCTCCAGCCGCGTGGAAGCCCGCCAGAATCGACCGTCCAACGAGGTAAAGAATAGATATGCCTTTTCGTCGTCGCAGATGATCCAGAAGTCGATCCATCGCTCCACGTTATCCGGCGACCTCTCGAAGAGCGGTTGCGGCGAGGACCAAGCCTGCGGCGCATCGACGCGATCGTTCGTGGAAAAGGCGGGTTGAAGCTGCGGCTTCCGATCCGGCATCACCGTTTGATAGAGCAGATACCACTTGCGATGCGGGTGAAAAAAGAAGACTTGCGGGGCGCAGTAGTAACCGTCCACGATATCGGGGAACGTCCGTTGCGGCTTGCGATCCCCCCAATCGCGCAGGGTAAGATATTCCACCTGGTGCGTCCGCGGCGTTGCCCGAACCGTGCAAAACAGGTGCCGGCGATCGCCGAAAAACACCACACTGGGGTCCTTGATGGAGAAATAGGTCGTCTCCGCGTCATCCGGCGGACGTTCCACCACGGGCGGGATGATCTTCCAGCGGAAATTCCCGTCCTGAAAGCCCGGGAACGGCAAAGCGGGGGCTTGCGCCGTGCGAATGCCTTCCATCTCGGCGGTCTGGGCCGCGACCGCGGGCGCGCCCCCCCATGCCACGAGTACCGCCGCCGCAACACCGATTCCCGCCACCGCGCATCGCCATACCCCCAATCCAACCTCGAAGCGTCGAACCGGGCCGAGGAACTTGCGTCTCATGGTCTTGGGCCTCCCATTCCAAGGACGTCGGCAATCGCCGCCGCGGAGAAACGGCTTCCGCGACGGCTTCCCTATCGGTCGGGGGAGCCGTTGAACGTTCAACCAAGCCCCAGCGCGACCGTCGATCCCGGCAAACTTGAGAACGTGCTACGCGCGGAACATTCGGCGGGCCGCGGCGCGGCCTATCAGGTGAACATCACGGATGCGCATTCCGTGGGCGGGTTCACTTAGGGTGCGGTGTTGGGGACGGTCATATCTCGAAATTCGGCCTTTTCGCCCAGCAAATGCGCGGCGAAAAAGTCGCGAACTTGGCGTTCGATGATGGGGTTGCGAAATCCGCCGTGACTCCCGTCTTGGACCGTAATCAGGGCGACCGGCACGCCCGCCTTGCGGAGCGCGTCGCGAAACTCCTCGGACTGCGGATGCGGCACCAAGGGGTCCTCCGTGCCGTGGATGATCAAGATCGGCGCGTCGTCGGGCGTCACGAACGTGATGGGCGAAGCCTGCCTCGCCTTGGCCTCGTCGGCCGGAATCGCGCTTCCCAGCAAGAGGGCCTCGGGGGCATCGTCGGCGTAATGTTGGATCTGGCTGGGGTGATCGCCGATGGTGAGGAAATTGGTCGGGCCGAAGAAATCCACCACGCACGTGACACGACTGCTTTGGTCGGTGAATTCTCCCAGATCGCCTTCCAATTCACTCACGTCGCCGGAGGTGCCCAACATGGCCACCAGGTGCCCTCCCGCCGAAAAGCCGATGACGCCGATGCGCTCGGGATCGAGGTTGTACTTTTCGGCGTTTCCGCGCAGCCAGCGGAGGGCGGCCTTGCAGTCGTGAATCTGCGCGGGCCAGGTCGCGTCTCGGCTCAAACGGTAACCGATGCTCGCGCCCGCGTATTTCCCCGAGGCCACGAACGGCACGAGGAACCCCACCCCGTCGCGTTTGTTTCCGCCCAGCCAGGCCCCGCCGTGCACGGCCACGATCACCGGCAGCGGCTTGTCCGAGGACCGGTTCTTGGGCAGCAGCAGATCCAAGCGTTGACGCGGATGATCCGTTTCGGCGTAGGGGATATCCCACTGGGCCTCGATAGAGTCGGGGACGCGTGGAGGCCGAGCCTCGCCGCGGCACGGCCCGCTCCCCGTCCACTGTATCGCGACGCACAAAAGAACACCGAACCAAGCAAGCCCCAAGGCACCACGGTTGCCACTACGGGATAACATGGCGATAAGCTCCATTTTCGCTGATGCACGGCATGACGATCCCGCCGCACGACGGGCGACGAACCACATGTTCGCAGCAAGGGGTCGCGCGGACCACGAAGCTGCCGACAGCGTATTCCCCCGCCGCGATGAAATCAAGCACCGCGACCGCGTCGTGCGTGATCAGCGTTCTGGGCGGGTTCAAGCCGTGGTGTAGCGGGCATTCGGCCGGACTTGCCGCCATTGGCCGTTTCGGTCCAGGGTATCCAGGGCCGCCACACGGCCGTGGCGTTGGGCCGATCCCAACGGCGGCCATGGCCTTTCAGCCGTTTCGTGCATCATCGGCACTGCGATTCCGTCGGGCCGCTGCCAATCCGCCGGCCGCGCCGCCAATCCCCGAACGCACTACGTGTTCCCGGCGATTCCACCGCCGACCCGCGCCGGCGGCTCGCAACGCGCGTCACCTTGCCGGAGGCGTCATAGACCAGATGATTGACCACGGTGGTGGTCCTCTCGCCCCGCTTCCAGCGCCCTTCGCTTATAAACCCGCCAGGGCTATATATTTATAGTCCCGCTATGCTTGTATATTCCGGGTATGCCCGTGTTACTCGCGCTGATTTACGCTATTAGTCGGCTGAGCCTGGCAATGTCCCGCACCGTGTTCAGGTGGTCCGTCAACGTCCATTGAACCAAATCCGCCGTCCCGCCGTCAACTTCTTCCTCGGCCAGAATCTGGTCCACCGCCGGGCCCCAGAGGTAACGCTGCAGCAGCACCGCTTGGGTGTTCCGCGCCTGGAGGCCTCCGAACATGGGTGCTATCGGAGCACTCTACTCGGCTGTTCACTGCGGCGCTTGCGGGACCGGTCACTAGCCGCGCGCTATCATTTCTTGGATGCTTCCGCCTCTTCCGACCCTTCTTTATGACCGCCGTTCTTCTCGTCGCCGGCCAAAACCCAGAGCCCACCTTGCTTATCGAACCGTACCTTCTCTCCGTTGAGCAACTGCGTTTCATACTTGCTGCCCTGTGCAGCTGCTTCCTGCCATTTACCGCCGTACCATATCTCCGAACGATGCACGTCCCGCTTGTGATCGACTGTGAGGCGCGAATCGGGGAAACCGTCGGCGTTGAGATCGAAATAGGCCTCGACACGGCCGGCGTCGTCTCGGCTCACCAACAATTCGTCCACATGAACGCGGTTGTTCGCAATGGAATACAAGCAGGAGACGGTAAAATAACCCTTATCTCCAAATCCAAGCGTGATATTCTGTGCCGTTTGAGCTTCGCCATGGTCGCCGTTCGGTGGTGCTTGGGACGGTTTTTTCACATCTTCACACGACACGAAAAGTGGAAGACGGCCGTATCGAGCGAACATAAACCCTTTGTTGTCAGGGAAGTCCTTGTTCACGAAAACCGCAAAGGGACTCCTGTAGCAATAGACATCCATTCCCGAGATCTGTTTGTCCTTCTCGATCACTGTCGGCAATGGGCGCAGCCGATTCAGCCAAGTAAATACTAAGAACGCGAGCAGCAACATGTTGACGCACAACACGAGCCAATTCGCCATCAATCGGCGTTGCAAGGCTATTTCTTTGGACATGGGCATTCCCTCCCGAGGCACTCTTGAACATTGTCCTGGAGCTTAGCCACGGCATCGTAGTACGCCTTCCAGGCAGTCTGGGCTTGCAGAGAGTTCGGGCCGTAAGTCACCTCTGCTTTTATGGCTTTGTTGCGAAGCGTCCCCAAAATCCACGCGTGCGCCATGCCGGGTGCGCACTCCAAAGCACCAAGAGGTTCAGCGCTAGGGCAGATGCTCGTCTTCGCGGTATCAAACCACTGCTTTAGCCAGTCCCACATGTCGGTCAGCCAATTTGTGCCCAGCGGGTCCACGCGCATTAGCGGGTTGTTTCCGCAGTAACGATAGAGATTGAAATCCTCCGCCCCGTACCCTATCGGATCCTCGCTCAGCCAGCGGCCGACGGAAGAATCGTACCAGCGGTTGAGGTTGTTTTGCAGGCCGGTGTCGGCATCGAACGGCCGGGCGGTGAAGAGAAACAGAGAATCCACCGCCGGGTTGCTCTCCGACGTGACGCGGCCGAAGGCGTCGTAAACCAGGTGGTTGACCACGGTGGTGGTGTCCGTGCCGGGGTCGTACTTGGCGATGTCCCTGACCGTGTTCAGGTGATCCGTCAACGTCCATTGGACCAAATCCGCCGTGCCGCCGTCAACTTCTTCCTCGGCCAGAATCTGGTCCACCGCCGGGCTTCACAGCTTGGTCGCTATTCCGTGGCCGCCTCGTCAGCAACGGTTGAACTAAACATGCCTGCGGGACCGAGGCAGAGTCAAATCCGCACGAACCAATCCACCTATTCCAAATCGCATGGGCGGCTGCCCCTTCGTCCCTGCTTGCACTACGCCACGAAGGCCCGGCGCGGCCGTGAATTCGTGAATCTCGAAGGTATCGGCATCGGGTGAGCACTGCCAGGCAAGCCAGCGGTGCTACCCGCCCATGTCCGCTTCACCAACTGCCGACTTCAACGTACAACCGCCCCGTCTCGGGCTGCTCCCAGATACTCATATAGCTTTCGCTGTTGTCATCGCGTCGTCCAAACTTACCAGTCGTCGCTGGCGTATCGGGTGCCCACCAGTCGGGATGGTCATTTGCCATGAATGAAACGGGGGCCTCATTGCCTCTCGTCAAATCGCGTAACTGCCACCGACTCACCAGTTTCTCGCGTAGCGCGGCGTCCAAGCAAGAAAACTCAAACACATGGCAGTAATCCACGCCATGCCGGATCAGTTCATGCCTGACCAGGCACGCCGAGTCTGGCAATTCGTCCACGATCTGGGCATAAGGCGGTCGCGGCAGAAAACGATTCACGGCGTATCCAATCGCAAGCAACATACCGAACACGAGCACCAAACGAAACGTCCATTGCCGACTTCTGACGTTCGACTTCGATGGCTCCTCGCTACGGTCGCGGATCATGGGCATTGCTCCAAAGGCAACTCCGATGGCAAGACCTAAGGGGTTCTAACAAAACCGCTCTTGCCTAGTCTTTGCAATGCTGCTTAACTCTCGGGCCAGCCTGGTTAGCCAACGGAAGTGTCAAGGAGGACATGATGGCGAAGCCGTTGTTGCCCGACGCGCTGTGGGAACGAATCCAGCCACACCTACCGCCCGAACGCCCCAAGCCGAAAGGAGGCCGGCCGCGTGTTCCCGATCGCGCCGCGCTGACGGGGATTCTTTTCGTGCTGAAGACCGGTTGCCCCTGGGAGTATCTTCCGAAGGAATTGGGTTGCGGAAGCGGCATGACGTGCTGGCGGCGACTCCGCGACTGGCATGCAGCCGGTGTGTGGAAGAAGATCTGGAGGCTGCTGCTGGACGAACTGGGGGCGGCCGGTCGCATCGACTGGTCAACATCGGCCATCGACAGTTGCTCCGTGCGGGCGCTTTTTGGGGGGCAAAGACCGGCCCGAATCCCACGGATCGCGGCAAGAATGGCTCGAAGCGCCATCTGATGGTCGACGGCAGCGGCACGCCTCTGGCGATTGCCCACACCGGCGCGAACTGTCACGACTCGGAGATGGCCGTTGCTCTGGTTGATGCCGTTCCTCCGATCAAACAACCTCGCGGCGCGCCGCGCAAGCGGCCCGACGAGGTGCTCGCGGATCGCGCGTATGACGCCGAGGCCAAGATTCGCAAGCCCTTGCGGAAGCGCGGCATTCGGCCGTTGATTGCCCGTCGCAACACCGAACATGGCAGTGGCCTGGGCAAGTTCCGCTACGTCGTCGAAGCCTGCTTCGATTGGCTGTTCAACTGGCGCCGTCTGCGGGTGCGTTACGAGAAACGACCGGATCTTCACGATGCGTTCCTGTTCATCGGTTGTGCCATGATCTGCTGGAACCGGGTCATGGAGTTTTGTTAGAGCCCCTAACAACCGCACGGGGTATCGCAAACGTGCCACCAGCGGTACCGGGACACAGGCGAATCGCTATTTCGACTTCCACTGATCCTCGGGACACGGGTTATCATAGGTGTTTTTCCATGTGTACGTGTAGGACCAGGACGCCACAAGATCATACGGCGTCGCGCCAGGCCAATCCTCCTTTCCAAATGGACCGCCCCAGTCCAGCGGGTTCTGAAACTTGTCTCGAACGAAGAAGTCGAGGTCGCAACTTCCCGACGAACCACTCACGACACGCTCCCCAGCGCAGCACTGTTTGCACTGTAACGTGACCTTGCACGTCCCCCGCACCTTGACTATAGAGTTTCCCATTACCGTCAGCGGATCGGTAATAGCACCCCCCGCCGCGACAGGAATGGTGAATGGCTTAACCGAAATCTCCGCGCTGGGTGAGTCCTCATGCTCACAGGAGAGTTGCGATTCCAAGCTAGGCACCATTTTCAGCTTGAGTCGCAGAAGGACTTGTGGCTTGATCGCCGCCCACCACGGTAGGAGCAGCCCTATCTGATCCAACGGCACCTCCCGCCCAAACCCAAAATAGTACCACCAGAAGAAGTCGAGCACGTCCCATTTCTGACCAAGGGGTTTCAGCCCAAAGGGATCGGTACGGTACACGGGTAAGTTGCCCACGTACCGATACAGGTTGAGATCCCCGGCGTCAAAGCCCAGCGGGTCTTCCGAAAGCCAGCGGCCGACACGCGGGTCGTACCAGCGGTTGAGGTTGTTTTGCAAGCCGGTGTCGCCGTCGAACGGCCGGGCGGTGAAGAGAAACAGAGAATCCACCGCCGGGTTGCTCTCCGACGTCACGTTGCCGAAGGCGTCGTAGACCAGGTGGTTGACCACGGTCGTGGTCCCCGTCTGCGGGTCGTACTTAGCGATGTCCCGCACCGTGTTCAGGTGGTCCGTCAACGTCCAGGCTACCAAATCCGCCGTGCCGCCGTCAACTTCTTCCTCGGCCAGAATCTGGTCCACCGCCGGGCCCCACAGGTATCGCTCTCGCAGGTGGCCGATCTGCAAATCTCCCGAGTTGGCCCGCCAGAAGTCCATCACGATCTGGTTGCCGTCGCAGGCGAACAGCCGCCGCTGGTCGGTATGCCCGTCGCCGTCGCCATCCAGCCGCTTGCGGACCCAGCGGTTCTGGTAGTCGTAGGCATGCTCCACCACCTTGTCCACCGCCGCGGCGTAGCGAGGGACGGAGGGGAAGCGATAGCGAGTAACAACATGTTGGCAAAAAAGGCGTTACGTCGCGTGGGGCGGCCCGCCCCCTTGCGGTCGCGGCTCGCAATATAACCTCGATCGTTGCTCAGCACCTATCGCGCCCCGGAATACAAACGCATCGCGGCTGGGCACGTGCTGCGGCTCGAAATATAAATTCGTCACGCCTCGGCACGCCTACCGCCTCGGCACACGCGGCCGGCGGAACACCTCACGCCTTCGAATGGATTGCGGCCCGAACAGTTCTAAGGGGTTCTAACAAAACCGCTCTTGCCTAGTCTTTGCAATGCTGCTTAACTCTCGGGCCAGCCTGGTTAGCCAACGGAAGTGTCAAGGAGGACATGATGGCGAAGCCGTTGTTGCCCGACGCGCTGTGGGAACGAATCCAGCCACACCTACCGCCCGAACGCCCCAAGCCGAAAGGAGGCCGGCCGCGTGTTCCCGATCGCGCCGCGCTGACGGGGATTCTTTTCGTGCTGAAGACCGGTTGCCCCTGGGAGTATCTTCCGAAGGAATTGGGTTGCGGAAGCGGCATGACGTGCTGGCGGCGACTCCGCGACTGGCATGCAGCCGGTGTGTGGAAGAAGATCTGGAGGCTGCTGCTGGACGAACTGGGGGCGGCCGGTCGCATCGACTGGTCAACATCGGCCATCGACAGTTGCTCCGTGCGGGCGCTTTTTGGGGGGCAAAGACCGGCCCGAATCCCACGGATCGCGGCAAGAATGGCTCGAAGCGCCATCTGATGGTCGACGGCAGCGGCACGCCTCTGGCGATTGCCCACACCGGCGCGAACTGTCACGACTCGGAGATGGCCGTTGCTCTGGTTGATGCCGTTCCTCCGATCAAACAACCTCGCGGCGCGCCGCGCAAGCGGCCCGACGAGGTGCTCGCGGATCGCGCGTATGACGCCGAGGCCAAGATTCGCAAGCCCTTGCGGAAGCGCGGCATTCGGCCGTTGATTGCCCGTCGCAACACCGAACATGGCAGTGGCCTGGGCAAGTTCCGCTACGTCGTCGAAGCCTGCTTCGATTGGCTGTTCAACTGGCGCCGTCTGCGGGTGCGTTACGAGAAACGACCGGATCTTCACGATGCGTTCCTGTTCATCGGTTGTGCCATGATCTGCTGGAACCGGGTCATGGAGTTTTGTTAGAGCCCCTAAAACCCACGGAGCAAGCTTCACGATCAAGCCGAAAAGGTACAGCGAGCCGAACGGTGTTCGGAATTCGACAAGCACCACGGAGAGACAGCCCCGCCCCGAATATCGCGCTACGGCCCTCCAAGCCAGGTTCTGTCCGCACAGCGAGGCAGATTCGAAATGGCAGCCGAAATCCACCGTCCCACCGTCAATCAAAATGATGGCTACAGTCGGGTCTGATAGATAGAGGAGAACTGTCACTCGCCCTCTCCCCCCGGGAAAGGGCGGCGAGCGTCAGCGAGCCGGGTCGAGCCGGGTGAGGGTTCATCTCCCGCGGCGCCGCGAAAGAAACGCGACCCATCCTGTTCCCCTTCACCGGATATCCCCGGGCCCCCCTGAAACAAGACATCCACGCGAACCAATGCACCTATTCCAAATGGTATAGGCGGCTGCCCCTTCGTTTCTGCTTGTACCTCGGCTGTGATGCCCGACACGGCTACCTGCAAGCCGCTGTGGTGTATGGCACAACGGCTGTCGGCATCCATGACGCGAGCAGGTGCTCCGCGTCGAGACTGCACCCCGGCTCGGTCGGTCACGGGAGTTGCTCTGCTCTCCTGCCGTAGAGGCTCACGTAAACGCCGCCAAGCAGAAGCCCCACAACAGCACCCAGCATCCAGAAGTGGAGTACCGGGAAGCTGAAAGCTCCGAACCAGGGGCCGAAAGCGAAGTAAACGAACCAGGTCCAGACGTAGCCACCAACGAGTCCGGCAATGATAGAAAGTGTCAGCCGGAGCCATGAGCGGCATCGAAGCGTGCCAAGTGCAAGGGCCACCATGCCGACGACGACCGAAAACTGAGCGAGCCAGAACGCAAATGCCCAGATGTCACCTGCACCGAAGCCCTCGTGCGATGCAACGTACACTTGCTCTGCAATGAGAGCGCTACCCGTGCAGCTTAGGCTTGCGAGAAAGAAAAGCAGCAACTTGCTGTGTCGTTTGGCCGGCGGCGTGCGATGGTCGGGAAGACTCATTCGACTTCCTTGAACAACAGTGGTCTCATTTGCAGTACGCGAGGGCGCTCTAATCCCGCCATCGCGCCGCCGACGTTAGCGAACTAATAGACTCCCGTTGGAGCAAAGACCACAACCTCCGAAGTGCCGAAATTGACCGGCGTAGTCAGGTTTCCAATGCCTGGCCCTGAACCCGCCGTCTGGTAAACGTACAAGGGTTGGGGACCATGATCAAGGAGCGCCTCATAGTCTGGGAATGAATCGTGCGTACCCTTGACGCTGACGTTGACTTTCCCGTTGCCCGTGATTCGGAAACGGAAATGCACGGTATAGTCGATGTTGGGTGCAAAACGTCCACCGAAGGGATAAGCAGCGGCGGCCGTGATGGAGATTGTGCTCTCACACGGGCCATCGGATACCGTTACGGTCTTGACCGAGGGGGCTGCTTTCTTCGAGACAACCCGCCAAGCCCAAATGTTGTTGACGTTGCCTCCGTGAAAACCGGGATCGCCTACGGGCGACCAGTTCCCACGAAAGCTCGTATCGCAGTCTGTGTTGACGTAATACTTCGTCGGCCCTTGAGTCCCGGAGGTCAGGTGGCCGATGTCGTAGGACTCGATCCACCCTTCACTGTAGAGCCGTGACGTTCCCGCTTGCCCAAACCCGCGATCATCCGTCTTGAAAAAGAACCCCACCCAGCCGCCGAGCATAGGCTCCGGCAACCAGCGACCCCCAGGCAAGTAGTCGCCGCCGAGGTGCGAGCCAATGAACGCAGCGAACTTGAAGTAGATGGGGCGAAGGCCAGCAGGATCGACGTACAGGACCGGGCAATTGCCCACGTATCGATATAGATTCCCGTCAGCTGCGGCAAACCCGATCGGGTCCTCGCTCAGCCAGCGGCCGACACGCGGGTCGTACCAGCGGTGGAGGTTGTTTTGCAGGCCGGCGTCGACGTCAAACGGCCGGGCGGTGAAGAGGAAGAGCGAGTCCACCGCCGTGTTGCTCTCCGACGTGACGCGGCCGAAGGCGTCGTAAACCAGATGGTTGGCCACGGTGGTGGTTCCCGTCTGCGGATCGTACTTGGCAATGTCCCGCACCGTGTTCAGGTGATCCGTCAGCGTCCAGGCTACCAAATCCGCCGTCCCGCCGTCAACTTCTTCCTCGGCCAGAATCTGGTCCACCGCCGGGCCCCAGAGGTAACGCTGGCGAAGATCCGAAGCCGCTACGTCCCCTGCGCCGGTATGCTGGAAATCCAAAACCACCTGGTTGCCGTCGTAGGCGAAGACTCGTTTCTGTTCGTAGTCACCGTCGCCGTTGGCATCCATCCGCCGCCGCACCAGGCGGTTCTCGTGGTCATACGAATACCGAATCACCCAATCCACGGCCGCCCCGTAACTCGCCTGATGCTGCACCTTGTATAACCGATTCCGATGGTCCCAAGTGTACTTGGTAATATCCCCGTCGCCGCTGTCGAGCTGCCCGTTCTGGTTATTATCGACAAAGCAGTACGTGCGGTTGCCCTCGGTAAAGCCACCTTGGCACTGCTTGTCCCAAGCAGTGCCACAACACTCTGCGTCCGTTTGCCAAGCAGGGGCACCCGCGCGCTCTGGTCAGGGACGGTGTGCCTGACCTACTTGGCTGGCGGGAAGTGTAACCGTCTGATGTGTTTCACCCAACCACTCCCTGTAGCCTCCGGGGCTTCAGATTCGCCCCTGCAGCTCGAATCTTCCAGCCCCGGCCACCTTGCCGGCCCCTCCCTTGAGCAAGGGTATCCGGCCCGTCCAAATCACCATCGGCCATATTCGACATACAGCCGGTTTACCTGAGCCTGTTCCCAAACGCTCAGATATTGTTCAGTTTTTTCATCCCGCCGGGCAAAAATACGAGTGGGTGTCGGGCTAGTGGGCGTCCACCACTCGGGATGGTCAAATTCCACAAACGATGTGGGATACTCACTGGTGCCGGTCAACTCATCCAACTTCCATCTCGCCACGAGGATATCGCATAACGCCCCATCTGAACAAGCAAACTCGAATAAGTGGCAATAATCGATGCCATGCCGAATTAGGTCATACCTGAGCAAACGTGCCGACTCGGGCAGTTCATCCACCAAGAGCCGATAAGGCGGCTCAGTGAGATAGCGGATCCAACGGCAGCACAGGGAACACGACACCAGAGACACAGATGCAAATGAGCATAGTATCGCGAGTCCGATCCGCAACCGAAACGCCCTCATCCAAACGGCGCGATAACCGTGTGCATTGCTTACTTTTTCGGACATGGATAAGTCTCCTTCCAAGTGAACTTCCAATACCAGGTTGCCACAAGGTCATAAGGCTTTGCAAACGGCAAGTCAATGGGCGCGAACTGGCCGCCGATGTCCAAGGGATTCTGAAACCTGTCGCGAACATGAAACCAAAGGTCGCAAGTCCCTAATGACGCACTAATCCAGAGGTCCTCATTACACCCTTTGCAGTCGATTGTCACTTCGCATGTTCCACGCACGCGTACATTCGAATGCCCCATGATGGTTAAGACGTCAAACATGCCACCACCTGAATGTACGTCGAGAACGACCGGCACAAGGTCCGAGAGGTTGACTTGTGCCTTCGTTATTCCCGACTCGCAAGAGAGCTGCGATATGAGTTTGGGTACCAGTCTGTGACGCAATTGCACTTGGACCTGGGGCTTTATCTCCTGCCACCAGGGCTGAAGCAATCCTATCTTGTGCAACGATACCTCCTGCCCGAACCCAAAATAGTACCACCAGAAGAAGTCGGGCACGTCCCATTTCTGACCAAGGGGTTTCAGCCCGTAGGGATCGGTATGGTACACGGGTGCGTTGCCTACGTACTCGCACAGATTGATGCCGGCCGCGAACCCCATCGGGTCCTCGCTCAGCCACCTTCCCACGGCGGGGTCGTACCAGCGGTTGAGGTTGTTTTGCAGGCCGGTGTCGGCATCGAACGGCCGGGCGGTGAAGAGAAAGAGCGAGTCCACCGCCGGGTCGGTCTCGCTCGTCACGTTGCCGAAGGCGTCGTAGACCAGGTGGTTGACCACGGTGGTGGTCCCCGTCTGCGGGTCGTACTTAGCGATGTCCCGCACCGTGTTCAGGTGGTCCGTCAACGTCCATTGGACCGAATCCGCCGTCCCGCCGTCAACTTCTTCCTCGGCCAGAATCTGGTCCACCGCCGGGCCCCACAGGTATCGCTCTCGCAGGTGGCCGATCTGCATGTTGCCCGAGTTGGCCCGCCAGAAGTCCATCACGATCTGGTTGCCGTCGTAAACGAAGAGCCGCCGCTGGTCGGTATGCCCGTCGCCGTCGGCATCCAGCCGCTTGCGGACCCAGCGGTTCTGGTAGTCGTAGGCATACTCCACCACCTTGTCCACCGCCGCGGCGTAGCCGGGCCGGTGCTCGACCTTCACCAGCCGGTTGCGGTGGTCCCAGGTGTACTGGGTGATGTCGGTATCGCCGCTGTCGAGCCGGCCGTTCTGGTTGGTGTCGATGAACCGGTGCGTGCGGTTCCCCTCGGCATCGTACTGGTAGCGGTAGGTGCCGTCGGAGAGGAGCTGGTTATTGGCACCGGTGGTGTACGTGCTGCCGTTGGCGAGCACCCGGTTGCCGTTGGCATCGTAAGTGTAGCTTTCGTCGCTTTGGTAGTCGTAGTCGGCGGCGGTCAGTTGCCCGGTGGCGTCGCTGGTATAGTCGGCCGTGCCGTCCACCGAGTTGACGTACTGCGTCATCCGCCCGGCGGCGTCGAAGGACCAGCCGTAGTCCACGAAGGTGGTCTGGCCGCGGTGGTGGACCAGGTCGGTCAGTCGCCCGGCCAGGTCGTGGCCGTAGTCGCTTTGGGCCACAAGCTGGGTGCCGGCCAGGTCGGCGTAGCGGGTGAGACCGGCGAGCCGGCCGGGGGTTGCTAGATCTTGGTCCGGGAAGGATCGGCGCCGGTTCCGGCCGAGTTCGGGATCAAATGGACGGCCGTCGCCTTGACCACGGCGGTGACCGACAAGCCCGGGCGGATCGCCAGCTCTTCGTACGCCGGCCGTGTGATGCAGGCCAGCAGGGGGAATCCCGCGTCCAATTGCACGCACAGCAGCGGGCTGCCCGGCCGCACGGATAGGACGCGGCTGGGAAGGCGGTTGCGGGCACTGCTGGTAACGTTGTCGTCGCGTTCCAGAATGACATCCTCGCCGCGAATGCTGACGAGAACGTCCTCAGAAAGGCCGGGCGATGCCAGCGCGGTCAGCCGGGTCGAGCCGACCTGGACCGTGGCCAGCCCGTCCTGGAATTCAAGGATTCGACCGGGCTGAAGTGTTTCCACGCCCAGAAAGCGGGCCACTTGCGGAGCGACGGGGCGGAGATAGACATCCGCGCTTTGTCCCTGCTGTACGACGCGGCCGTCCACGAGTACGGTCAAGCGGTCGGCCAGGAAATAGGCTTCGGCCAAGTCGTGCGTAACCATGAGGACGGTCAATCGCCGCTCCCGGATGAGATCGCGGAGCAGCCACCACAATTCGCGCTTCAGGCTTTCGTTGAGCGAAGCGAACGGCTCGTCCAAGAGGAGCACGCGCGGGCGACTGACCAGCGCGCGAACCAATCCCACGCGCTGGCGCTCGCCGCCGGACAGCGTGTGGGGTTGCCGATGCAAGAGGGGCGCCAGGCCCGTTGCCCGCACCAGTTGATCCAGCAGGGGCTCGAACTCGGCGGCGGGCAGCCGCCTTGCGCGAGCGCCGTAAAGGAGATTCCGTCGGACATCGAGATGCGGAAACAGGCCGGTTTGTTGCGGCAAGTAACCCAGCTCGCGGCGTTCGATGGGAAGCCTGGTGATGTCGCGGCCGGCGAGGAGGATGCGTCCGCACTGCGGCTTTAGGAGGCCCAACACCGCGTTGAGGAGCGTGGATTTTCCGGCCCCGGACGGCCCGATCAGGGCGTGGCATTCGCCTTCGGCAACCGACAGATGGACGTCGCGGAGGCGAAAGCTCCCGACGGCGGTGGTCAACGATTCAATCCGGAGCATGGGCCGCCCCTCCCAGCAGCCGCCGCGTGGCAAACAAGGCGGTCAGGCCGATGATGACCAGAATCAGGATCAAGGCCGCGGTCCCTTCGATATCCGCGCCGGCCAATCGCATGTAGATCGCGATCGGCAGCGTCTCGGTCCGCATGGCCATGGTGCCGGCGACCATGATGGTGGCGCCGAATTCGCCCAGGGCCTTGGCCCAGGCCAGCACGAAGGCCGCGATCAGGCCGCGACGTACCAGCGGCAGCGTGACCGTGGTCCAAACGTACCAAGGCGGCGCGCCCAACGTTCGAGCGACGGTCTCCAACTCGACCGGCACTTCATCGAAGGAAGTTTTGAGGACTCGCACCGCCACGCCCAACACGGTCACGAATTGGGCCAGCACGATGCCTGCCACGCTGAAGACGAAGTGGACCAGACGTCCCTGAATCCACGCCCCGAGCGGATTGTTGAAGAAGATCAACAACATGGCCCCCAGCGCCGCGGGCGAAACGATGATGGGGAACTCCAGCAGCGTATCGACCAATTCCCGGCCGAAAAAGCGATAGCGCGACAAGGCGTAGGCGGCGGGTGCGGCGAGCAGCAGGGCGGGCGCGGCGGCCAAGGTCGCCGAGATCAGCGACAATCGCACCGAGAACAGCGTCCGCTGCGAGCGCAGCGTCGCCGCCACCGTGCCGGCGTCGAGAAACCAGGCCAGCGAAACGATCAGGCCGCCGTACAAAAGCAGGATTGCGAGGGCGGCGGCAATGGTCGAACGTCGCAAGCTCATGAACCGCTTTACTCCGCCATCCACGCTTTGGGAACCGAGTATTCTCCGCCCACCGGCTTTTCCTCGCCGAGCCAACGGAAGGCCTCTTCGGCCGTGCCGAAGTAGTGATGCTTGGCGAAGAGCCGCCTGCCCTCCGGACCGGCCAAAAAGTCGATGAACCGTTCCGCCGCGGCGCGGTCCTTGGTGAACGCGGCAACGGCCGCGGGAATATAGCCGACGCGAGGAATTTGCGACTTATCCAGCGGTATCGTTTCGATCCGTTGCGGGTCCCAATGCTCGAAGACGCTCCATCCGATAACGGCGTCGGCCATCTTGAGCGCGACGGCAGTCGCGGTCTTCTCGCAGCTTTCCGTGTAATTCAGGAGATTGCGCCGGAAGGCGATCTTTTCCTCGTCCGAAAACGCGCGCTCAATGATCTCCACCGCATAGGCGCCGACGCACACGCCCGCGGGATCGGCGATGGCGACCTTCACGCCCGGCCGCGTCAGGTCGCGCAGCTCGCGGATGTTAAGGGGATTGCCTTTTTGCACGTTGATAGCCGGAACAAGATACACCAAAATCCTCTCACTATCGGCGAACACCAAGCCGTCGCGTTTCGCAAGCTCCATATAATCGGAGGAGCCGGGGAAGTAAACATCGCCTTCGCGCATCAGCTTCATTTGAGAAAGGACGTAGCCGGAACCGCCGAAGACCAACTCCACCCGGACGCCGGTCTGACGCCGGTAGAGCTCCGCGGCCTCCTCGGCGACCGGCTTGGACGCCGCTCCCGCGAACACCAAGAGCCGGGCAGGCTCGCCTTGCCGAGGCGCGCAACCGAATCCGAGCACGATCAGCGCGAGTAGCGAGATAATCGAAAAGGACGTCTTCATGGTCGCTTTCTCGTCTGCCGCACGGAAGAACCGAGGCTCAGTCCGTCCGGCCGAGCCTTACGGGACCGAAAAGCCCCGAAGGCATCAGAGCGGTATCGGCCGTGAGCTTACGGATATTGGTCCGCGTTAGTCGTTCGTCCGCGGGCAGCGCGGCGTCGCCGATGATTCGGTTCGGCCAGAAATTGACGACCTCGATGCGGACCCGGTTCTTGCCCGGGCGGACCGCCTGGGTAGCCGTGTGGAGCGGGTCTCCTTCGAGTGGAAACGGTGAAAGGCCACTGGGCGGTAACGATCAAGTTCACGCGGCGGGCCGCGCAGCGCCGTCTGCTGCAATCGGTTGTTAGGTCTCCATCTTTTTATGGTTCGATGCCAATCAGGACAAGCGGGACGCCTGGGACTCCTCGGCCCTGGCGAACGACGTTGTAGAACTCGCCCTCATAATAGGCAACACCGGAACTCATTTGGCTCTGGAGCGACTTCATCGGAAGTATTTCGACTCCAACGTCAATTTGGTCGCCCACGTAAAAAGCCAGGTGTTTGACGAAGAGGTCATACGCCACGAAGGCATACTTTCCAAATTGAATCTCAACAGCCACGCGATCCTTAACGAAGTCCGTTTGGTTGTAGCTGTAAATTGCCTTCTCGCCTGCCGTTTCAATCTCTCTTTTCTGCTCCTCGGGGGGCATCGTCAGCGTTTTCCGGATCAGCTTCTCGCTCCGTGTGACCCAGTAGCTCACCCGGTTCTCTTGCCACGCCTTTTCGCGAAGGAGACGTTTGAAAGCTGCATTCATATCAATCGGGCTGAACAGACGCTTCCCTTTCATCGTCTTTTCTTTGGACACCTTCGTGTGACATTCATTGGCATCCACCGCGGAGATTACGTCTCGTATTTCCTCCCAAAGGGTTGGCTTGTGCACCAGAAGAAACTCAAGCCCGTTAAGGTGGGAGTACGTCTCAGCAATCTTCATCGTTTTCTCCCGTATCTCGGGCTTGTCTCGAAGAGCGTCATCTGCTTGGTCTCCTTCTTCCAGGGGGCGACAGTGAGGCTGTTCCCTCCTTCAACAGGGTCATAGACGGGCCTGTCCATAGGGCGAGTCCGCAGAGTCCCCTCCAACTCCTGTTGAATCCTCTCTTGTGCGAGCTTCACGTACTTGGGGACGATCTCAGCACCGGCGCCTCGGCGGCGATGCCGAATGGCGGCGATGACGGTGGTTCCAGTCCCAAGGAATGGATCGAGGACCCAATCTTCCTCGTTTGTGAGGGAGAGCACTAACCGTTCAATCAACTCCACCGGGAATTGACAAGGGTGCTCAGTCTTCTCGACATGGTTGCTCTTGACGTTCGGAATTACCCAGAGGTCGCCTGGATTTTTACCCAGGGGGTTACAGGAATACTGTCCGGCCTTTGGACCTTTGAAGTGCTTCTTTCCTGGGTATTTTTGAGGTACCCGCACTGCGTCAAGATTGAAGACGTAGTCCTCGGACTTGGTAAACCAGATAATCGTTTCATATCGTCCGGAGAAGCGGCGGCTGCAGTGGAGCCCGTGCTCGAAATGCCAGATGATACGATTACGCATCCTAAGCCCGAGCCCGGAGAAGATGGGATAGAGAACCGTGTCAAGGGGGATGATCGCTCCACGGTCGACGTAATTTCCGACCTGCCAGCAAATACTGCCTCGGGGGGACAACACGCGCGCACACTCAGCAATGACCTGAGCCTGTTGGCGAAGGTAGATCTCGAGATGGAGTCTCTTCTCATACTCCTTGCCGATGTTATAAGGCGGTGATGTGACGATGAGGTGAATCGAGTCATCGGGGATAGTCTGGAGTAGCGCAACGCAGTCACCAGGGTAGACCACGATGGATTCCGAAAGGTCGAATTTGTCGGAGATCGTGGTCTTGGGGCCGAACAAAGATCGATCGCGTCCGTTCATCCCACTTCTCTCAACTTGTCGTTCTCGTGAGGCGTAACTTGATCTTGGAATGACCATCGCATCAGGCTCTAGATTGCAGGCGTGCAGCCCAACGCGCGTAAGGCCGGTCGTCATAAGTCGCAGTGTAGTCGTCGCTAGTCAGATTGTCGCGCGTCTCGCTGCGTGCCAGGCTGTTTCAGCCTAGCGCTCATCAGGACGCCGTGTCAAGGCGTCTGTGGGACCGCGAACGCCGCACCCCAGCCCGGTTCAATATTCCTCGCGCAGCCAAGGCGATTTTTCATCGTGCCCAGCCGTGTGTCAGCCGGCCTGCACATGGCAGACTGCAGTGAATCCGGAGTATGACAGCCTTGCCGTTTTGCGGGCCTGCTTGGCGGTTCACGCCCCCCCTTGTGTGCATAATTTTACGAGAGGCCCGGTTGTTCGCCTAGCAGGCCGCATGACCGACGAAACCCCA
This sequence comes from Thermogutta hypogea, assembly GCF_055386265.1. Taxonomy (NCBI): domain Bacteria; kingdom Pseudomonadati; phylum Planctomycetota; class Planctomycetia; order Pirellulales; family Thermoguttaceae; genus Thermogutta; species Thermogutta hypogea. The sequence goes on along the minus strand of NZ_AP042425.1, from coordinate 3,375,984 downwards.
TTGAGGTGGGGCCCGTGTCGTTCGCCCCGGTGCGATTCCCGCTTGGGGATGAGGCGTCGGCCGAGCTGCGGCGCGTCGCAAGCGATTGTCTGGTAGCCGGTTACGAAAAACGGCGGCCCGCGTTTATGAATCCGGCCTGCTCTGGGAAATATGTGGATAGGAGGGGCGAGCGATGGGCTCGCTCGTGGTGGTGCCTGTGTCAGGGCAAGGACGAAACATGCGAATCGGATTGACCTTCGACGAGTTCGTGGAATTGCGGGTCAAGCCGCCAGCGGGAACGGATGCCGTCTTTGTTCAGGCGGCCGGGCCCGTGACGCGGACCTCGGACCAGACCAGCTTCTTTCCGGCGTCATCGGCGGAAACGACAGGCCCTCCCAGATTCCAACCGCTCTGAATATTGAGGCTCATTTCCAGCCCCAAGCGATCGGCCTCCCGCAACGTGTGTTTGAACAATTCCCTCCACTCAGGTGAGAAGAAGTCCGGCCCGTGCGGTGCTCGCTCGTTTCCGTCCTGGCTGGAGCCGTCGGCGTCGCAGATCAATGCTCCGCCGAAGCCCTGCGACTTCATCTCTTCCAAATCCCGCGTGACAGCCTCCGGTGTGACGCAGCCGTTCAGCCACCACCAATAAGCGCGGAGGCGTGCCTCGCGGGGCGGCGACTCCCAGCCGGCATCCAGGGACTGCGCCGCGGTGAAACTTGCCGGCAACAGCAAAAGGATCAGACTCAGACCGACAGGTCGCGCGGCTCGTTTCATCGATGGCATCCTCCATGCGGAAATAAAGCCCCCGGGCCGTGCCCAAGCCGAAACATACCGTGAAAAACGCCGGCGCCGGCGGAAGCTCGCGAAAGCGCCGTGCAGCAAACCCTCATTATACGGAAGGGTTCCGCCCGCACGCGACACGGCAAGGCCGAGCAGGAATGTTCCAGTCGCGGAGCCCGGCCGGTGCATCGGCCCGCCGGACCGAGGCGAAAAAAAGAGGCGGGGCGGAATTTCCGCGGCGATGGAGCGGACTTGCAAACGGCCCCAGCCGCGAAAGCCGCGCGATGCCCCGGTTACTCGACGGCCTCCCACGCCGTTTGCCCGTAGGCCTCGATGGTCTGCGTCAGGGCCTCGAGCCGGTAGCAGTCGCCGATGCCGACGGATACGGAGCGCATGAAGCCGGTGAGCTGTGCGGCTTCGGTGCCGGCCACCCAGCGCTCGACGGGATGGATCATGCCGATCAGCTCCGGAGTCACGCCCACGCCCTCGTCGCCCGTCCAACGCGTAAAATAGGGGGCCTGATGCAGCCACCAGAGCGGATAGCGGGCCTTCATCAGTCCGATGCGACGCAATACCTCGGCGTTTTGGGTGTCGGCCAGAAAGCGGAGGACCTCGGGGCACGCGTCGAGGAAGATCCAGCAATCGCCCGGAAAGCTGCCCCGGTTGCGAGGCTCTTGAAATCGGGCGAAGCGGGTCCGCGACAAGCGTGCCGCGATCCGCGCCACGTCCCGGCCCGCGTCGAAGTCGGCGGTCAAGGCCTCCGTCGCTCGGCGGAGCGTCGGCTCGTCGCCGAACCTCCGGGCCAGACGGGCGACGGCGATATGGGCGCTCATTTGGCCGTATAGAATCGGCTCGTTCTCGATCCCTTCCAAGTAGCGGGCCTTGATGCGATCCCAGTACCGCTCCAGGGTCTTCCAATCCCCGCTGCGATCGCCGTACAGCCACAAGCCGTAGAGCACGTGCAACGTCGGCGACGTGCCGTATTCGGAGATATAGCGACCCTCCGTGACCAGACGGCCGTGCAAGGCCCGGGGGGCGCCGTCCGCCGGCCCCAAAATCCCGGGCCGATAGGGCGCGTGCTTCGAATCCGCCAGCGTCTCGGCGACGTATTTTCGCACGGCCGATTGTTGCGATTCCGTCAAATGGGGATAGGCGTAGGCCAAGGTCGTGATCGTCCGACCGCGCTCGTAGTACAGCCAATAGGCTTCGTGGGGCACGTCGGCATAGCTCAACCGCAGCGGCGCGAGCAGGCCCGCCTTCAGAATCCGATCCACTTCCTCGCGCAATTCGGCCCGCAACGCGGCGGTCGCCTCGGGGTCGATATTCGTAACGCGCGGCGTTTGCCAAAGATAGTCGTCATAGTCCGCCGACTGCAATGCGGCGCCGGATAGAACTACGCCGTAGATCACACAGTAAGTAAGGAACATGATAGAAGTATCCTCATGGTGATCGCGCGGTTTCCACGCAGGTAACGGCGAATTCTTCGGTGAAGAAGAGCTTTCCGTCGGCCACCGCCGGGGCCGTGCGGCCCGAGGGCGCGGGCGGCGTCGACGGAACGCGGACGGCGTCGCCGTCGCCTTGGGCGTAGTTGACGGGCGAGTGCCATCCGCCGCCGTCCCACCGCCGATAGATCGCCGAGATGCGGTGGTGCTGCGAGGTTTGCAGATCGATGACGCTGGTGCCGCGGAAATTCTGCCGCAGATACAAGTACCGCCCGCCGGTGCTCATGGCGTACAGGTTGTCGGTCTCGGTGGTTTGATCGGCATGGCGGCCGTTGTCGATGAGGATGCGGTCGCCGTTGCGAAGATCCAGGGCGCTGATGTCGGTGGTGAAGTTCGTTCCGAAGCCGCACTTGCGGATGACGGTGCCGTAACCGGAGGCCCACCACAAGAGCGGCCGACCCCGCTCATCGAGGGCCGGCGGATTGGGCGGCATGCCGCAGCCCTCGGTGACGCCGGTGGCGATGATATAGTCCTTCTTCAGGTCCTCCGCCCGCAACGCGAAGTGCGTTTCCCAGACCTTGCCCGGCCCGCTCAGCCAGCGGCGGAGGGCGGCCTGTTCGGCGGCCACGTCGGGATAGCCGGGCTTGAGTTGCGGGTCCCAGCCCACCGTTCCAAAGGCGGAATCCTTCCCGGCCAGGATCGGGTCATTCACATACTCGCTCCCCACGCAAATCAGCGGCACGGTGGTGAAGATCACGCGCTCGGCGACCGCCACCGGCCAGAGGAGCCGAAAACTCTGGCCCATCAGCCGTTCACTGCGAGCCAAGACCCGGCCGGAGGCGGCGTCCAGCGCCACGGCCTCCATGGCTTCCGTGCCGACATAGACCCTGCCGTTCGCGACGCACAACCCGCCTTGAATCGGTGCGCCTAAGTATTCGCTTTTCCAAACCTCTTGTCCGTCTTTCAGTCGCAGGGCATAGACTCGGCCCGATTGGCTCGGCGTGTAGAGGATGTCTCCCACCAAAGCCGGTGCGCTGGTGACGGCCTTGCCGGAGTCGTATTTCCAAAGCTCGCGGCCGGTCGCGGCGTCCCAGGCCGTGACGTAACCCGTCGTCGAGGCGAAGGCGACCACGTCTTCCGTGGCCGCGCCGGACCAGAGCGAGCCGCCGGGGTTCGCCGCCGTCCATAACGTGGCGCCGTCGTCGCTGCGCAGGGCATATACGGCTCCTTGGCAGTCCGCCACGAAGACGCGGCCGCCCACGCAGATCGGTTGCATGGACCCGGCGAAGCAGAACGGCAAGCGGTCGGGCATGGGGTATCTCTTCCCCTCCCCGCCGGCCAGGTCGTCGTCCCAACCGGCCGCCCGCTTCGATTCGCGATTGCGGAGAATATGCTCCGGTCCGAACCAGATCCAGCGGGCGCGGTACGGGGGAGGTACCTCGATCTCGGATCGCCCATGGCGCTCGGCGGTACGCTGCAATTGCGGCCAATCTTCCGCCCTTGCATGAGAAGGCGCCGAAGCGACCGGCGAGGCCTGAGGTGAGGGCGGGTCGGCGGATCGGCCGTCCGCGCAGCACCAGCCGCTCACGATGCACGCCCCCCACAAGACGACTGCGGCGGATCGGTTTGTTGTTCGAAGTCCCATCGTAGCCCTCGCCATCGCGAAACCGCTTGCGGCCGTGCCCGCACAACCCGTGGCTATTTTAGTCCGCCCGCCCGCCGCCGATCCAGCAACGGCTCGGACGTCCACGGCGAATCCGTCATCAGCATCGCCCAGGGAGATGGGACGCGTGCGATTCCCGAGTATTGCGACCGACGGCGATCCCGGCGCGGTTCGAGGCTTGATGAATCCTTGGCGATTTGGCAAAATATGCAACATGAGCGCGGGAAAACGCGAAATCGGTACGCGTCTCGGCGGCGATCTCTACGTTTTCCCGGCCGTTCCATTTTTTCCGGGAGCGAGGTTTCATGGCCGACCGACTTGATCGACGCAGCGTGCTTTCGTCCTTGGGGCTGTTTTCCGGCGGCGTTCTGGTCGCGGGATCCGTTCAGAGTCTGGGGGACTCGCCGGGAGGCTCGGCGACGTCCGGCGTCGGGGTATCGGGGCGGCCCGAGGTCCCGGCCGGGAGGCCGGCGGCGTGGAAGTACCTCGCCCTCGACCCGGAGGAACTCGCGGATCGGGCCTACGCCATGTACCCCAACGGGTCGTGCATGTACTCCATGGTCGGCTCCGTGATGACGGCCTTGGCTGAAAAGGTGGGCGAGCCGTTTGCTTCGTTCCCTTACGGCATGATGCGTTACGGCCACGGCGGGGTCGGCGGTTGGGGCTCGCTCTGCGGCGTCGTGAATGGCGCGGCCGCCATCATCTCGCTGTTCCATCAGGACGACGAGGAGGCTCGCAACAAGCTGATCGGCCGCTTTAACCTGTGGTTCGAATCGACGCCGCTTCCGACGTATCAACCGAAGAATTCACCAACGGCCATGGAGGTGCCTGCCGCCGCCCCGCGCTCCATCCTGTGCCACATTTCGGTGTCGGAGTGGTGCAAGGCCTCGGGATATCCGGCATTCTCCAAAGAAAAAAGCGAACGATGCCGCCGCGTGACCGCCGACGGGGCGCGAATGCTGGCCATCCTATTGAATGAGGCCCAGACCCAGTCTTATCACAACTTGCTCGATGTCTCGTCCACGGCCAAGGATTGCAATTCCTGCCACGGAAAGACGCAACTGGCGGACGCGATGGTGAAGATGGAGTGCGGGTCCTGTCACCATCTGCCGGCCTCGCACCCGTCGGAAACGATCCACAGCCGCTAGGCTTGCGCACGATGGCGGCGATGGGGGACGCTAGTGTAGTGTCTCACTCAGATGGGGCCTTATCCAGTGCGGCGCGGGCGCGACGGACTTTGGCGAGGATCGCCTCGGCCTTGGCCGTCCACGTGAAGCCCTTGGGATTGGCATTGTGATCGGCAATGTATTCATAGATCGCCCGTTCCAACTGCCGAACGCTCTTGAAGACGCCGCGGCGAATGCGGCGATCCGTGATGTCGCGAAACCAGCGTTCGACCAGATTCAGCCAGGAACTACTCGTCGGCGTGAAGTGGATGTGAAAGCGTTGGTGCCGTGCCAGCCACCGCTGCACCTTCGGATGCTTGTGCGTGGCGTAGTTGTCCACGATCAAATGCAAGTCGAGTTCGGGCGGCGTCTCCGCATCGATCTTCTTGAGAAACTTCAACCATTCCTGATGGCGATGTCGCGGCATGCACTCGGCGATGACCTTGCCTTCAGCCACCTCGATGGCCGCAAACAGCGTCGTCGTCCCGTGGCGTTTGTAGTCGTGCGTCAGCGTACCCAACCGGCCGGGATACAGCGGCAAACTTTTCTGCGTGCGATCGAGCGCCTGAATCTGGCTCTTCTCGTCGCAGGAGAGCACCAAGGCGTGTTCGGGCGGGTTGAGGTACAGGCCTACGAGGTCCACGACCTTTTCGACAAACCGCGGATCGTTGGAGACCTTGAAGGTCTTCACCAAGTGCGGCTTCAAGCCGTGGTCACGCCAAATGCGATGCACAGTCGCCTTGCTTACCCCCACGGCCTTCGCCATCGAGCGGGTCGACCAGTGCGTGGCGTTGGCGGGCTTCTCCTGCGTCGTCTTGCGGAGGATCTCCGCCTCCTTCGCGGCGCGGACCTTCGGTCTGCGACCGCCGCGCGGCTTGTCCTTGTCGAGGCCCGCCAGACCCGCCTCCAGGAAGCGGGTCCGCCACGTTCCCACCGTGCGACGCGTGCAGCCGAGTTCGGCGGCAATCTCGTCGTTACGCTTGCCCGCCGCCGCGGCCAGGACGATCTTGGCACGCAACACCACGCGTGCCGGCGTGCTCCGACCCCGCGACCATTTCGTCAGCGTCGTTCGTTCCGCGTCACTCAACTCGATGGCTTTCGCAACTCGCATGGCGTCATCCTCCTCGGTCTGAGAGTGAGACGCCGGCGGCCATGGATAAGTTCCCTCAATTACAAGACACTACACTAGCGCAGCGTACCATCGTCGGCTCCGGTTAGCATCTGAGCCTCGGGCGTCAGCCCGAGGTCGAATCGCCCGACGACGTACGGCGTGGGAAACTGATGCGCAAGAATTCACCACCAGCTCACGCTGGTGGCTCGGTTAGCACCTGAGCCTCGGGCGTGAGCCCGAGGTGGAAATGCTGGCGAACTCGCGAGCCTCGGGCGTGAGCCCGAGGTGGAAATGCGCGACGACGTACGGCGTGGGAAACTGATGCGCAAGAATTCACCACCAGCTCACGCTGGTGGCTCGGTTAGCACCTGAGCCTCGGGCGTCAGCCCGAGGTGGAAGCGCCCGACGGCGTACGGCGTGGGAAACTGACGCGCAAGAATTCACCACCAGCTCACGCTGGTGGCTCGGCTAGCACCTGAGCCTCGGGCGTAAGCCCGAGGTGGGAATGCCCGACGGCGTACGGCGTGGGAAACTGATGCGCAAGAATTCACCACCAGCTTACGCTGGTGGCTCGATTAGCATCCGAGCCTCGGGCGTCAGCCCGAGGTGCAACGAGGAACCGCCCCTTGTTCGCCCTGCCGATCCGTTATAATGCCTCGCGTCGGTCGGGGGATCGGCGGCGAGGTCTTTCGTCGCGCGAGGTTGCTTCCCCACGTGGATCGAACGGGAGGTTCCAGGGCATGATCGAGCTGGGATTTCACACGGACAATTGGCGGCCGCTCAGCAAGAGCTTTGAATTCGCGGTGGAAAAGGGGGCCGAACTGGGATTGAAGCACGTCGAATTCGCGGTGATTCACGGCCAAGACTTCATCCAAGAGATGGGATACGATCCGGCCGTCTCCCTGCAAAGCAACCCCCGCGCCCTCCGCCGCTACCTCGAATCCAAGGGGATGAGCGTATCGCAGATCGACGGTTCTTTCCCGTTGATGGGGCCGCGAGGCACGATTTACGGCGTTCAGTACGTGCAGCAGACCATCCGTTTCGCGGCGGAAGTAGGTTGTCCCATCGTCGATACCACGGACGGCGCGGCCACCGTGCCGGGCATGACCCGGGACGAAGTCTTTCGTATCACGTGCGAGAATTACCGGCACTGCCTGAGCTGGGCCGAGGACTACGGCATCATCTTGGCCGTCGAGCCGCACGGGCCGTACACCAACGACATGGATTTCATGCGGCGGCTGTTCGAGCACTTCGAGTCGGAATATCTGCGATTCAATCTCGACACGGGCAACAGCTTCATCGCGGGGCTGGACCCGCTCGAATACTGTAAGGCGTTCCGCAAATACCTGGTGCACCTGCATGTCAAGGATGTGGCCCCGGACTTGGCCGCCGAGGCCAGGGGCAAGGACACGGGCATCGGCATGTCGTTCGTGCCGGTGGGCGGCGGCGTCAACGCCGAGAATATTCGCCGGGTATTCGCCTACCTCAAGGAGACGGACTGGAGCGGCGCGGTCTCCATCGAATGCCTGGGAACGGACGAATTCATGCGGAAAAGTGTTGATTTCATGCGGTCCTTGGTGTAAACCGAATACCGGATCGGCCGCGACTCGCGGACCTGGCGCGCCGGAAAGCAAGGGAGGAACGATCGATGTTCGAGCAGACGCATCGCAGGGGCTTCGTGGCAAGGACGGCGGCTTGGACCGCGGCTTCGTTGGCGGCCGGGATGGGCATCCCCGCCGCGCCCGCGAATGCGCAAGACGGCGCCGACTCCGCGGCGGGAACGGCGACCGCGACCCTGCCGCGGGGCAAGATCAAGAATTTAGAGGTCAGCCGCTTGCTGCTGGGCGGCAATCTCCTTACCCACTACACGCACAGTCGCGACCTCCGCTACGTCTACAGCCTTGCTCGCGAGTACAACACCGACGAAAAAATCTTGCAGACCTTGGCCGTCGCCGAAGCCAACGGGATCAACACGCTGATCATCCACTACGTGCCGCATGCGATCGAGCTGCTGCAAGAGCATCGCCGTCGCGGCGGCAAGATGCAATGGATCACCTGCACGGCCCATGCCATGGTCAGCGGCGGTCTGGACGCCTTCAAGCAGCAAATCGACGCCCTGGTCGCGGCGGGAACGAACGCCTTGTACATCTCCGGCGTGGAGGGCGATCACGCCTGCGGCTTCATGAACGACATTTCCGGACCCGAGGCGGAAGATCGCGTGGGAGCACCGCGGATCGAGATGCTGGCGCAGGCGTTGGAATACGCCAAGCAGTTCGGGTTGCCGGTGGGGATCGGCGGGCACCGCATGGGCGTGGTGGAAGATTGCGAGAAGGCGGGCTTGGACAACGATTTCTACATGGTCACCTTCCACCACCTCAAGTATCCCACCGCCAAGCTGAACTACGATTCGCGATGGTGCGCTCGGCCCGACGAATTGGCCGCCCTGATGCAAAGCGTCCGCAAACCGTGGATCGCATTCAAGGTGATGGCGGCGGGCGCCATTCCCCCGCAAAACGCCTTTCGTCACGCCTACGGGAACGGGGCGGATTTCATCGTGGCCGGCATGTTCGACTTCGAAATCGCCCAGGACGCCGCGCTGGCCGCCCAAATCATCGCCGAAACGCAAAACCGCTCGCGGCCCTGGTGTGCATAGCGCGCGAAGGGTGAGAGGGCGGAAGGAACTCAGAACGGACCGCTCGGTCGTGGAACCTACGGAGGAGCAACCGATGATGCTGCGATCGTGGATGGGTTGGGGTTTGTGCGTCTGCGCGGCCGTGATCGTGACGGGCCGGGCCGTCGCAGCCGAGGAATCCGCCGCCTCGTCGCGGGCCGAGGCCGAGGTCGTATTCGCGGATGATTTCCGCGGCGCGGAGCTGGAAAAAGGCTGGCGCTGGATCCGCGAGCACGAAGGTTATTGGCGTCTGCGGGAGGGCGGCCTGGAAATCCGCGCCGAGCCCGGCTTGGCGGAGACCGTTCGCAACGCCCTCGTTCGGCCGCTGCCGGATCGCGACCGGGCCAAACTGATCGTCGAGGTCGCCGTATCCAATGCGGTTCCGCCCACCGAGCAGTACGAGCAAGGCGGGATAACGCTCTACAACGACGGGAAACCGGTCTTCAAGTTGGTAAAGGAACGCATCGACGGCGGGCTGTATATCATCCCCGGACGCGTGCCGCTGGAAGGCAATCGCGTCGTCTTGCGGCTGATCCTGACCGCCGACCGCTTTACGGCCCAATTCCGGCCCGAAGGGGAAAAAGAGTTCCGAACCGCAGCGGTAGGACCGTTGCCGGCGCCCAAGAACGACGAAATCAGCATCCAGTGCTATCACGGGCCGACGGACGCGGAGCACTGGATCCGATTCGAGGGTTTCCGCATTTTGCGGGCGACGCCGTGAACCGATGCGAGGGGTAAGATTCGGGATGGACTTGTCGGGCGGGACGGGTGCCGGGGAACGCGGCAACGTCTTCGCCCGGTAGTGGTGAAACGGGACGTGGGGATTCGCATGAGCGCCGTTCGCCTTGGGCTCAAGGTCGCGGGCGGCGACGCGCTTGGTGTTCTTTCCGGGAGGGAAACGACATGGCTCAACGAATCGGTTTGCCGACCGTGTCCGGCTGCGGCTGCTGCTTGTCGCGGCGTCGATTTTTGGAGTTCTCGGCGGGGTGCGCGGCCTGTGCCGCCTTGGGCGGAGCCACACGCCGGGCCTTGGCGGAATCCGGTTCCGCCGCATCCAAGATGCGATTGCGGGTACTCTACTCGCTGCACGGCCCGGTCCAGCAGCAACCGGACTGGCCGAACGTGGGTTTCGACTTCCGCCCGGTGATGCAGAAGATCGAGAGCGTCCTCAAGGAAGGGTGCCCCGACTTCGAGTTCCTGCCCGCCATGGCCAACGGTCCCGAGGCGGCCGCCAAGATCATCGAGCAGGACCAAGCCGAGGGCATCGACGGCTACATCGTCTATCAGATGAACTGCTGGAACCGCGTCGTGCAATCGGCGGCGGCGACGGGCAAGCCCACGCTGTACCTCGATTTCCAATTCGCGGGCAGCGGCGGATTCCTGGTCTATACGGCGGGCTTCTTGCGGCAGAACGCCCCGAACGTGGCCTTCATGGGGTCGTCCGACTGGGAAGATCACGTGGCGGCCGTTCGCTGCTTCCGCCTGGTGAAGGAGGGGAAAGGGGGCAGCGATTTCGCGGCCGCCGTGGCCCGAGTCCGTCGCGAAAGGACGCCGGCCCCCGGCGACATGACGTGCCTTGCCGACGCGGTCGCCGTGCTCTCCGTCGAAGAGACCCTCCGCCGGCTTAAGGAGACCAAGATCTTGGCGGTGGGCGGCGGTTGGCCGGGAATCATCGAGCCTCTGCAAAAGGAGTTGGGGATTCCGGTCGAGTCGGTGGCCTTCGAGGAATTGAACGCGGCTTGGGAAAAAGCGGATAAGGACGAGGCGGCCGCCCTGGCCGACATGTGGAAGAAGTCGGCCGCCGTGATCGAGGACGTCTCGCCCGAAACGCTGCAAGCCTCCGCCGCCATGTATTTGGCCGAAAAGGCGGTCCTCCAGGCCCACAACGCCAACGCCATCACGATCAATTGCTTGGGCGGCTTCTACGGCGGGCACATCCACGCGTACCCCTGCTTGGGTTTCCATCAATTGAACAATGAGAGCTTGATCGGGGCCTGCGAGTGCGACCTCCGCTCCACCGCCACCATGGTCCTCATGACCACCATGACCCAGGGACGCCCCGGCTTCATTTCCGATCCGGTCGTCGATACCGCCAAACGGCAAATCATCTATGCCCACTGCGTGGCCTCGAACAAGCCGTTCGGCCCGCAAGGCCCGGCCAACCCCTTCCAGATCCTCACGCATTCCGAGGATCGCCAGGGGGCGTCGGTTCGCTCCTTGATGCCCGAGGGCTACATGACGACGACCCTGGAGATCGCGCCCGAACGCAAGACGATCCTGTTCCACCAAGCCAAGAGCGTCGGCAACTCGCTGGAGGATCGGGCGTGCCGCACCAAGCTGTGCGGGGAACCGGTGGGCGATATCGAGAAGCTGTTCCGCGAATGGGATCAGTGGGGTTGGCACCGCGTGACGTTCTACGGCGACCTGAAAGAGCCGGTCTTCGCCCTGGCGGACGCCTTGGGCTGGCAAGTGCTGCAAGAGGCCTGATGTGCCGCGGCAGGGGCAGGGGGCTCGGCGGCCGTGCCTGCGGTCGAGACGGGGCCGACCTCTTCGCCGCACGGGCACTTTGCAGCCGGAAATCGCCCGGGATCAATCCGGACGCGCCGCATTTGAGCCGGGAGGGGTATAAGCCAGCAGGGTCGCCCCCTCCCGGCCTGAGTTTTCCCACGCCCGGGCTTCGCATACGGCGGGAACCAGCACCGTGGAACCTAAGGCGAAGCGGTAACGGTCTTGCGCCGTGTGGAGCTCGGCCTCGCCGCGGATGACGGTCCACACGGACATTCCGCCGCGAAAGATTGTCAGGTCCGTGCGATCGCCCGGCCGCAGACGAATGCGGTGGATGCGAAAGAACGGGGATTCCAGCAATACGGCGTGTCCCGAGGCGGGGGCCTCGTCCCTGCGGACATTGCGCGGCCCGGCGGTCCAGTCCACGGCGGCCAGGCCGGCCTCGCGATGCAGCGGTCGCGGTTTGCCGTCGGGGCCGGTCCGGTTCCAATCGAAGAGCCGCAGCGTGGCGTCGCTGGGCTGTTGGATTTCGGCCAGCAGGACGCCCCCGCCCGCCGCATGCACGGTCCCCGCACTCAGATAGATGCTGTCGCCCGGCCGGGGATGAAACCCGAACAGGCAGCGTTCCACGGCGTCCTCGTCCAAAGCCTGCCGCAGCGCTGCGGCATCGATCCCGGGGAGCAGGCCCGTGTAGAGCACGGACCCCGGTTCGGCATGGAGGACGACCCAGGCCTCGTTCTTGCCGCGTTCGCCGGGACAGAAGCGGTCGGCCGCGGCATCGTCCGGGTGCACCTGCACGGAGAGAAAGTCTTCGCAGTCCAGAAACTTGACCAGCCAGGGGAAGGCCTCGGGAGGGGAAGTGACGTTTCCCCAGATTTGCTCGGCGTGTCGCCGCCACAACTCGTCCAGTGCGGTGCCCGCCCACGGACCTTGGGCAACCACGGAAACGTGCAGGGGATGGCCGCTGATTTCCCACGATTCACCGTATTGCCCCTCCGGCGGAAGCGGCTTGTTCAGACACGCGGCAAGCCGCCTGCCGCCCCAGATTTGCGGCCGAAAGAAGGGATGAAAAACGATCGGTTCCATTCCACGGTCTCGAAGTTGCGGATTGCGGCCGGTCGGCCCTTCGATCATACAACATTGTAGGTCATGCTTTCGACCGGGTGCCGATTCGCGGCTTCGAGGGGGGCGGTTGCCGAGTTTTCGGGGTTGCGCGATCGCATGGTGCGGCGGGTTGGGGAAGGGGCTGCAACAGTGTGGCATGGCGCGATCGTTTTGTGCTATCATGAAGTCCGAGGTCGTTGCGGCCCGCCCAACTCGGTTCCCGCCTGCAAGCCCGGCCCGGCATCCGGATATGACGGAAGACGATCGCGGCACGATACGAGTCGCTTCTCGGAGATGGTCGACCCATCCGATCGCGAATCCCCGGTGCGGCGTTCTTCCGTCGCGCTTTCGGAAAAGCGGCGTAGGTTGCTTGGGTAAGGCTTGCCGAGGACCGAGCCGCGAATTAAGGTAAGGAGCGTTCGGCGGAGTCGCTGGTGTGTTCGAGCTTTCTTCGATGCAAGGAGTGATTGCCATGAAGTTGCATGCAAGTCGACGGCGATTTTTGCAGACGTCGGCGGCGATCGGCGTGGGGTATTGGGTCGCGGGCGGCGTCCAGGCCCAAGAGAGCAAGTCGCCCAACGAAAAGATTCAGTTCGCCGCGATCGGCTTGGGCGGAAAAGGCCAGAGCGACTCGGCCGATGCCGGTAACTCCGGCGCCATGATCGCCATCTGCGACGTGGACGATCGCACGCTGAACGGGGCGGCCCAACGCTTCCCGGATGCCAAGAAGTACAACGACTTCCGCAAAATGCTGGAAGAGATGGGCGAAAAGATCGACGCCGTGACGGTTTCCACGCCGGACCACACGCACGCCGCGGCCGCCCTGATGGCGATGCGGATGGGCATCCACTGCTTCTGCCAGAAGCCGCTGACCAAGTCCATTTACGAAGCCCGATTGATGGGCCAAGTGGCCGCCGAGAAGAAAGTGGCCACGCAGATGGGCAACCAAGGCACCGCCAACGAGGCCCTCCGTCGCGCTGCGGCGATCATCAAGAAGGGCGTCTTGGGCAACGTCACCGAAGTGCACGTTTGGACGAACCGGCCCATCTGGCCGCAGGGCGGCGAGCGTGCCCCCGAGGCTCCCGTCCCGCCGTACTTGCACTGGGAAGAGTGGATCGGCCCGGCGCCGTTCCGGCCGCACGCCCCGGGTTACCACCCGTTCTCCTGGCGCGGTTGGTGGGATTTCGGCACCGGGGCGTTGGGTGACATGGCCTGCCACACGCTGAACATGCCCTATGCCGCCTTGGATTTGCGCGACCCGATCTCGGTCCAGGCCGAGACCTCCGGCCACAATCGGGACAGCTATCCCAAGTGGTCGGTGATCACGTACGAATTCCCCGCCAACGATTGGCGGCCGGCTGTGAAAATGAAGTGGTACGACGGCGGCAAGCGACCCGACAAGGAGCTATTCGCCGCCTTCAACGATCCGGACGCTCCCTCCGGCAGCGGTGCCTTGCTGATCGGCGAGAAGGCGACCATGTACGCCCCGGGCGACTACTGCGATCATTACAAGATCCTGCCGGAAGTCGCGATCCCCGAGGTGGAAATCCGCCGATCGCCGGGCCACTTCGAGGAGTGGGTCCAAGCCATCAAAGGCGGCGAGGCGGCCATGTCCAACTTCCCCAATTACGCCAGCCCGCTCACCGAAACCGTCCTGCTGGGGAACTTGGCCGTTTGGGTGGCCAATGAACCCGGCGTCGGCCCGAAGGTGGAATGGGACGCCAAGAACCTCAAGTCCACCAACGTTTCCGGCTTGGAACTGATCGTCAAGCCGGACTACCGCGAGGGCTACGTGCTGGACGTCTGAATCCCGCCTCGCGGAGGACGCATCCCGTCCTCGCCGTGATCCACCGCCGCCCGAGAATCGCCGAGCGATCATCTCCCTACGAATGCTCCATGCGATTCGTGAAGCGAACTCGGGCCGGCGGTTTTTTGCGCGCCCGCCGGTCGGCCGCGTACTCCGGCCGGACCGCATCATCCGCCCGGACGATGCCGCCGCTCGTGCGATGCCTCCGCGCGACTAAGCGAGGATGCCGTGAACGATCTCACCGTGAACATCGGTGAGTCGGAAATCGCGGCCCTGGAAGCGGTACGTCAATTTGGTGTGATCGATGCCCAACAGATGCAAGATCGTCGCGTTGAGGTCGTGGATATGGACGGGGTCGCGGACGATGTTGTAGCTGAAATCGTCGGTTTCGCCGTAGACGATGCCGGGCTTGACGCCCCCGCCGGCCAGCCACATCGTGAAGCATCGCGGATGATGGTCGCGGCCGTAATTCGTCTTGGTCAAGGTCCCCTGGCAGTAGATTGTGCGGCCGAATTCGCCGCCCCAAACCAGCAGGGTGTCTTCGAGCAATCCCCGCCGCTTGAGATCGAGGATTAGACCACGACACGCCTGATCCACGTCGCGGCACTGGAGCGGCAAGTCGCGCGGCAAATCGCCGTGATGATCCCAGCCGCGATGGAAGATCTGGATGAATCGCACGTCCCGCTCGGCCAAGCGGCGAGCCAGCAGGCAATTGGCGGCGAAGGTGCCGGGTTTGCGGGCGTCCTCGCCGTATAACTCGAACGTCTCCTCCGGCTCGCTCGATAGATCGGTCAGCTCCGGCACCGAAAACTGCATGCGATAGGCCATCTCGTATTGCGCGATGCGCGTCTGAATCTCGGGATCGCCCAGCGATTCGAAGAGCTTTTGATTGAGGGTCGAAATCGCATCTACGGCCTTTCGGCGGGATTCGGGGGAGACGCCCGGCGGATTGCTGAGATACAAGACCGGGTCGCCTTGAGATCGAAAGCTGACGCCCTGATGTTGCGAGGGGAGGAAGCCCGGCCCCCAAAGCCGCTCGTAAATCGCTTGCGCGTCGCGCTTGGCGCTCCAGGTGGAATGCAAGACGACGAACGTCGGCAGGTCCGCGTTCATGGACCCCAGCCCGTAGGAGAGCCAAGCCCCCAAACTCGGCCGGCCGGGGACTTGGGCGCCGGTCAGCAGATAGGTGATGGCGGGGTCGTGATTGATGGCCTCCGTGTACATGCTCTTCACGATGGCGATCTCATCCACCACCGTGGCCAAGTGGGGCAAAAGCTCGCTGATCCACGCCCCGGATCGGCCGTATTGGGCGAACTTGTAGATCGACGGGGCGACCGGGAATCGGCTTTGGCCCGAGGTCATCGTCGTCAGGCGCTGCCCCATGCGGACCGATTCCGGCAGGTCCGCGTCGAACAATTCCTGCATCTTGGGCTTGTAGTCGAACAGATCGAGCTGCGACGGAGCCCCGTTCATAATCATGTAGATGACCCGCTTGGCCTTGGGCGGGTGGTGCAGTTGCTCCAAAACGCCGGTAGCGCCGGGCTGATGCTCGGGGACGGCGGCCCGCCCGAGGCCGGGGTTGAGCAGGGAAGCCAAGGCGATCGGCCCCAAACCGCGGGCCATCCGGCCGAAAAACTGCCTTCGCGTTTCCAGTAATGCCCGTTCTTCTCGCGGGTCCATAAGCCTTGCTCCCATCGTGCGAACGGGGCGGACCGCGCCTCGCACGCGACGGCGATTTCCGAGGTCGGCGTACCCCCTCGCCTAGTTGTAAGCCGGAAGTATCCCGACTATTTCGTGACGGTTTCGTCCAGATTCAAGAGCGCGTTGCATACCATGGTCCAAGCCGCCAACTCCGTGTGCGGCAAGGATTCGTCGCGAGGGGCCTCGCCCACGCGCAGCAACTCCCCGGCTGCGTCGGGATGCTCCTCGAAATACCTCCGCTGCCATTGCAGCAAGTCCGACAAAACGGCTGTTTCTTCGGGCCGAGGCGGGCGTGAGGTCACCCAGCGAAACCCCAGCGCTATCCGTGTCTCGACCGGGGCGTCCTGCTCGCGGAGCAGGCGTTCGGCCATTTTTCGGGCGGCCTCCACGTAGCCCACATCATTCATCAACGCCAAGGCTTGCAGCGGCGTATTGGTCCGCGGGCGACGCACGACGCAGGATTCCCGGTTGGGGGCGTCGAAAACCACCAAGCCCGGCGGCGGCGAGGTCCGCTTCCAGAAGGTGTACAAGCTCCGCCGGTAGAGGCTCTCGCCGTGGTCCTGCACGAACTTGGCGGTATTGCTGGTGGTGTAGCCGACCGCCTCCCACAGGCCCGCCGGTTGGTACGGTTTCACGCTGGGCCCGCCGAGTTTCTCCACCAGCAAGCCGGAAGCGAACAGGGCCGTATCGCGAATCGCCTCCGCGTCCAGGCGATAGCGCGGACCCCGCGCCAGCAGCCGATTTTCGGGATCCTTGGCGAGAAGTTCGGGTGTGACGCGGGCCGTTTGCCGATAGGTCGAAGATGTTACCAGCATCCGCATCAAGCGTTTCACATCCCACCCGTTTTCCACGAAATCGACCGCTAACCAATCCAGCAGTTCGGGATGCGAGGGCCGCTCGCCCTGCGTGCCGAAGTCCTCGGCGGTCTTCACCAATCCCGTTCCGAAAACCTGCTGCCAAAACCGATTCACCGTGACCCGCGCGGTCAAAGGGTGGTTTGGTAGGACCAGCCACCGGGCCAAACCCAAACGGTTGCGGGGAAAGTCGGCGGGCATGGGGGGCAAGACGGCGGGAGTCCCCGGTTCGACTTTGTCCTTCGGCTTTTCGTAATCGCCCCGCTCCAGCAAGAATGCCTCGCGGGGTTGCGGGAGATCCGCCGAGACCAGCGTCCCCACGATCTCGTCTTCCAACCTCTTCAGCTTTTCTTCCAACTCCTTGGCCGCGGCGTGCAGCGGATCGAACGTTTCCCGGGAATCGGCGAAGACGTGCTCCACGAAGTAGTCTTGCAAACGCTTGCGCGCCGTCTCGTCTCGATCCTCCGGTTTGCGATCGAGGATTTCCAGGATCGGCTTGGGCACGGCGTCGCGTCCTACCTTGGTCTCTTGCAGCACCAGTTCCCACCGCCGCAGAGAGCGATAGGGTTGCCCCGCTTGCGGCGTTTTGGTCACGATGCCGGCCCGATCCCAATACACCGTGCCCCCGTGTTGCGTGAAGGCCCAACCGTTGATCTGACTGCCGGGCTGCAAGCCGACGTCGGCGGCGGGCACTTCCAGACGGACCCACTGACCCGGCGGCGGCAACTCGCCCTTGGAGCGGCGCGAGGGCGTGCCGTCCGCACCCCATTCGATCACGTTCTCGCCCCAATATGCCCGGTGTTCCCAAGAACCGTCGTTGAACTGCACCATGATTTCCCGCGGCGGATCGGCCGGATCGAGAAACACGTACGCGAACAGCACGTCGCCCTGGCCGATCATCAGAGGTTGCTTGGCACCGGTGAAAAAGTGCTGGGCCAGGCCGTCCGCCTTGCGCCGGAAGGACTTGGTCCCGCTAAACACGGGATGCTCCTCCCCCGCGGCGAACTCCCAGGGATGTCCGTCGAACTTCGGTTCCGCTCCGGCGGGCAGATCGTCCTCGACCCATACAATTTCCTGGGGAGTCAAATCGGCCGCGGCGTTCAACTCCGCCTCGGGGTCCTCGTACTCGATCTTCGCCAGGGCTTCCGCGATTTTCCCACGGACGTCTTGCAGTTCGGCCTCCAGCGCGGCCTTGGTGGTGGCTTGCTCGGGCGTAGGCAGCTTGACGATCGGCGGAGTCAGCTTGGCGTTTCCATCCATCGCCGGGTCAGCCATGCTGTAGAAGTAGGCGTACAGCCCGAAGAATTCCTTTTGCGAGATGGGGTCGAATTTATGGTCGTGGCAGACTGCGCAGCCTACGGTCAGACCCAAGAAGGCCGTGCCCACGGTAGAGGTGCGATCCACGGCGTATCGCACGAGGAACTCGGCGTCGATGGCCCCGCCCTCGCTTGTGGTAACGTTGCATCGATTGAAACCCGAGGCGACCTTTTGTTCCACGGTAGCGTCCGGCACAAGATCTCCCGCCACTTGATCGACGACGAAACGGTCGAATGACAGATTCCGGTTGAATGCCTGGATGACCCAGTCGCGATACGGCCAGATCGAGCGGTAATTGTCCAGGTGCAGGCCGTGGGTGTCGCCGTAGCGGGCCACATCCAACCAATATCGGGCCATGTGTTCCCCGTAGCGAGGCGACGCCAACAGGCGATCGACCACCTTTTCGTAGGCATCCGGCGAGTCGTCGGCGAGAAAGGCCTCCACCTCCTCCGGCGTAGGCGGCAGGCCGGTCAGATCGTAGGTCAACCGGCGGATCAAGGCGGGTTTGTCGGCCTCAGGAGAAGGCTCCAGACCTTCGGCTTCCAATCGGGCTAGGATGAACCGGTCCACGGGATTGCGGCACCAATCCGGACGGCCGACGTCGGGTAGATCGGGCCGGGAGGGTGAAAGGAACGCCCAATGCGGAGCGGCCTCGGCCCCCGAATCGATCCAGCGTCCGATCAACTCGATCTGCGCGGGGGTCAAAGTCTTGCCGGTGGACGGCGGCGGCATCCGCTCGGCCCCGTCCTCCGCTGTGATCCTGCGGAAAACCTCGCTCTCCGCGCGACTGCCGGGAACGATGTAACCGGAGTCGATCGCCTCCAGGATCGCATCCAGGCGGAGGTCGGCTTTGCGCGTGCCGGGATCCGGACCGTGGCACACATAGCAGTTGTCGGAGAAAATCGGACGCACTTGCCGATCGAAGTCCGGGACCGCAGCCTCTCCCGCCCATAACGAGAGCGGCCCAAGGACCATCCATCCTAGGGCCGGGAAAAAGCTGCGTTGCAGGGCGCGGGGAAGAAAAGGACGCCTCTCGGCGAAGACATCACGCAACAGTCGGGCCATGGGGAAGCTCCGTGGCGGGTTGAACCGTCGACTGTCGACCGATCGCCCGTCGATCACTCGGAGGAAGGCCGCCCGCCGAACGTAAACGACGCCGGTAGGTGAAGGTTGGGGAGCCGACTCGAATCGAATGTCACAATCGCCAGTCGCAATTGATTATAAACCGGCCTCAACAGCCGTCAAGCAATGATGGAAGCAGCGTCCTCCCAAACCAAGAGGCGTCTGATGGGGGAGATTCCCCGCTCTCCCGCGATCGAACGGCGGGCGCGGCGGCGTGCGGCCTGCTACGGCACTCCGGGAATGTTCCGATCCGAAGGAATCACTGCTTAGTGAACGAAATCCGCCTCTTTTTCCAGGTCGATTTCGTAACGGTCGAGACGGGGGGATACGGCGAAGAGGCGACCCGGCGGAATCGGCTCCCAATTCATGCCGCCGCAGGTTTCGGAGCCGACGAACACCGCCCGAACCTGCGTCAGATCCCTGCTTTCCAAGCGGATGGGGGAACCCCAGGCAACCCAAGGACGGCCGGCGCTTTCCGGATTCCAGTCGGCGGCATACAGCGGCTGCTGCGTTTGGTAAGCGAACACCCATCGCCCGTTGGACAGCACGAATTGCATGGATTCGGACGAGACGGAGCGGAGGGCGTCGCGAATGCTATCGACGATGTCGCGGGTCTTCTTGATGTTCTGAAGAATCCAATGGAACAGGACCTCCGAATCCGTGCCGCCCCGTAGCGAATTGCGATGGGCATGTTCCAGCAGGCCCGCCAAAGCCTCCCGATTCACCTTACCGGAATGGGCGAACATCCAATTGCGGTAGTGGAAAGGATGCGAGTCTTCCGGGCCCGGTGCAGCCTTTTCCTCGCGCACATGGGCGATCAACACGCGCGACTGACACGTGTGTTCCAGAGGTTCCGAATCCTTCCCGTTTTGTTCCGGCGAAGGATATTTGAACACGGCGGGGCGTGAGCCGTCGTACCAACCCAGGCCCCAGCCCGAGGCCCCGGCGCAATGCGGCAAACCCTCGCCCTTCGCCGCCGGCTCCGCCCGCAAGTGAACGTTGATCGGTTTTTGGGCAACCAGACCTAACAGACGACCCATTCGCTCTTAACCTTTCGCCGGCCGAAATGCTGCCCTACTTCGCATCCCGCGTTTTCTCGTGATTGTTGGGACTTGGATGGAACCAAGCCACCCTCTCGCCCCTCTGTTCCAACCGCGAAAACGTGGCCCGTTTGATGCGGCCGGCATGCGAAGCGCCCTTGCTATCCCTCAAGTATTGCCTTTTGGGCAAAAAAATTCAAACGTTTGGTCCTTGCAGGGACTAGCTCTTTCGAGGGGAAATCGCATGTCTCCCTGTCGTTCGGGCGTTGATCATGGGAAGGACCGTTCGCGCGTCGATCATGCGAAGGAAGGCGTCGCGCGAGTTTACGAAAACCGTTTGCGTTGCGCCGTCTCGGCGTTTACACTTGGCCGCTAGTCGCTCCCGTTGGGTGGGGAGCAATCCCGAGGCACAAAAGCTAGTGCATGCGTCGGGTAGTGTATGCGTCGGGAGTCTTTTAAGAAACCGCAATCCGAGGGAGGCACCTCCGATGTCCCGAAAGTTCACCCCGTCAGCCCGGCCCGTAAAGTTCGCCCGTCGCGATTGCCTGAAGCTGGCCGCTTCCACGGGGATCGCTTAGATGAACCCGCAGCCGGCGGCGGGAAATCTCGTCATTCTGCGATCTTCAGCACCTTAAGCCTTTGGCCGGTAGCGGCATCCCACACGACGGCCGTCGCGTCGGCGGAGGCAGTGACGATCCGTCGGCCGTCCGGACTAAAGGCCGCAGAAACAACCGGGGCGGTGTGCCCTTGGAGTACCAGAAGCTGTTCGCCGCTAGCGGCATCCCATACGATAGCCGTGTTGTCCCATGATGCGGTCACGATCCGCCGGCCGTCCGGACTAAAGGCCGCAGACCAGACCAGATGGGTATGCCCTTGGAGCACCAGAAGCTTTTCGCCGCTAGCTGCATCCCAGACGACGGCCGTGCCGCCCGATGCGGTCACGATCCGCCGGCCGTCGGGGCTAAAGGCGGCAGACAGAACCAACTCGGTGTGCCCTTGGAGCACCAGGAGCTTTTCGCCCGTGCCGGCATCCCACACAATGGCCGTGTTGTCGGTGGATGCGGTCACGATCCGCCGGCCGTCGGGGCTAAAGGCGGCAGACCAGAGCGGGTCGGAGTGCCCTTGGAGCACCATAAGCTTTTCGCCGCTGGCGGTATCCCACACGACGGCCGTCTTGTCGTCGGAGGCAGTGACGATCCGCCGGCCGTCCGGACTAAAGGCCGCAGACACAACCGAGTCGGTGTACCCTTGGAGCACCAGGAGCTTTTCGCCCGTGCCCGCATCCCAGACGATGGCCGTCTTGTCGCTAGATGCGGTCACGATCCGCCGGCCGTCCGGACTAAAGGCCGCAGACACAACCGAGTTGGTGTGCCCTTGGAGCACCAGAAGCTGTTCGCCGCTAGCCGCATCCCATACGACGGCCGTGCCGCCCGATGCGGTCACGATTCGCCGACCATCCGGACCGTAGGCGGCACGCAAGCACGGCGACTGCGTTGCAACAAACACCCCGGGGTCCACAGCGGCATCCACCACTCCCGATAATGAGCCGGTTTGACGCTGCGTTGCAACAAACGTCCCGGCGTCCACACCGGGCGGCGGCTCACCGTTCGAGACGGCGGGCTCTCTCGCCATTCCCGAGTCCGTGACAGGCTTCGGCTGCCCCAGCCCAGATAAGACCAACCCCAGCAATATCCCCGCGAGCAGGGCAATACCCGTCCCAAAAGCAAAGAGCATACGCGGCGGTACCGCTTTTCCCCCCGCGCCGCCGCTGGTGTGAGGCAATGGCGGCGGTTGGGGAGCAAACACCGGCTCCAGCGCCTCTTGCAACTGCCGTACATTGGCAAAACGCTCCTCCACGGCCGGGACCAGCATCCGCTCCAAGATCCCGTCGAAGGCCTTGGGGACCGTGGGGTTCAACTCCGACGCCGGCCGCCAGGCCCCCGCCGGTATGCGCCCCGTAAGAAGCTCGTAGACCGTCACGCCCAAGGCATAAATGTCGGCCCGGCCGTCCACCGCCCCCGGCCGCTCCCACTGCTCCGGCGCCATGTACTGCGGCGAGCCGATCGCCAACCCCGTCGCCGTCAGCCCCCGGGTCTCGCCTCCCAAACGCCTGGCTAGCCCCAAGTCGGCGATCTTGAGTTCGCCTTGGGGCGTGAGCAAGAGGTTCGAGGGCTTGATGTCCCGATGCACCAGCCCGGCCTCGTGGATCGTCCGCAACCCCTCGCAGGCCTGACGCAGCCAAACCAAGGCCTGGGCAAACGGGTATGCCTTTCCGGGCTGCTTGCGGATGACGTCTTGCAGACTCCCTCCGGCGAGCCACTCGGTGACCAAGGCCGGATAGCCCCGCCACTTGCCTTGACCGACAATCCTCACCAACCGCGGGTGCTTGAGGTTGCGGAGTTCGCTCACCTCGCGCTCAAAACGCCGCACCGCACCGGCGTCTTCCACCAAATGGGGATGAAGCAGCTTGACCGCCACCGGCTCGTTCGTCTTGATGACCCGCCCCTCGAAGACGACCGACATCCCCCCCTCGCCCACCAACCGCAGCAGGCGGACCGGACCGGCCTGGCCTGCTACACATGCCGGTTCCCCGGAGAGGCGCGGGCGAAAGACGAGAATCGGGCGACCGCAGCCCCGACAAGACTGCACCGCCGGCCCCGGCGCGGGCAGCTTGGTGCTCTGACAGTACGGACACCGGCCCACCCAGCGAGGCCCCGCCTCGGCCGCCCGGCCCCCGACGCGACACTCGAACTCGGCCGGACCTACCCGAAACCGCTGCCCCGCCTGGAGCCGCAGCTCGGTGACTTGGCCGCCCTGGTACTCCAGCACCGCCCCGGGGTCCACGCACCGCAGGATGACGCCCCCCGAGCCGTCCCATTCCACCTGGCAGTGGTGGCGCGACACCGCCGGGTCGTCGATCAGAAAGGTGTTGTCCGGGGCGCGACCGATGGAGAGCCCCCGGGCCACATAGACCTCATCCCCAAACTCCAGGTCGCAGCGGCACAGCAAGAGCCGATTGTCGCCGTCAGACGCCCCGCGGCTACTCATTATTTGCATCCCCACCGCCGCCGCAGCAAGCGGTTCATTGACACCCTGGGCAGCCGACCACGAACAGAGACTAGAAGGAACAACGCCATGTTAATCCGGCCCCCTGGAACGGTCAACCGCGCGGCGCCCCAGACTTGTTACCCATGATTAGAAATAGAAATGTCCCCTGGTAGGAATTCAAGGATCTGCCGAATCCGGCGGCGGAGCGGAAGACGAGCAGAGCGATTCCGGAAGGGAGCCGCCCGATTTCTCCCCGGCCCGCGCACCCGGCCCCGCCGGCCTCCCCGGACGGCTCGCCCGCAGCATTTCTACCGGCACCGACATTCCGTCCTCCGCAGCCGGGCATTCCGCCGTCGGCATCGGAGCGTACTCCGCGCGCTTCTCGCGGCACAAAGCCAAACCGTTCTCCTTCAACACCGGGGCCGCCTACCGATTCGACGCCCAATCTCGTAGCGCTGGACTAATATCGCCGCTCCCGCCACCCGGATTTTCGACCGAAAACGCTTGACCTGGCGATAGCTCATTCCCAGGATCTCGTTCGCCTTCACCAGCGAAATATCTCCCGCCTTCACCCGACCGAATACCTCCAACCTCGGCCACTTTTTCGCCCTTATCCGTAATGTCTCAATACCGACCTCCGGTCGGAGGGTTGATGGGGAGATGTCTATTTGCGCTGCAAAAGGGCATTGTTTATTTAGGCAGGATTTATTTGGGTAGGACAGGGTCGTCCGGCTTGACCTTGCCCGTTTCACGGGATTTCGCTAGGATGGGCGAACCTGGACGGGTGAGGTGCGCGGATTTGGAGGCCTCGCGACCCAGGCGCCACTGTCCTATCGGAAAGGATTTCCGATGCATCCCGCTACTCTTGAGCAGTTGAGCCTACTCGTGGGAGGCGAGTATGAGGGGCCGGCGGACCTGCCGGTTGAAGGGGCGGCTCCCATCCACGAGGTGAAGGCCGGCCAAATCACCCTCATCGACCGGCCGGACCGCATCTACCTTTTGCGAGACACCCAGGCCGCCGCGGTCGTCATCCCCAAAACCGTCTCGGAGTGTCCGCTGCCGGCCATCCGCGCCGACGACGTGCACCGTGCCTTTTCCGCGATCGTCGGCTTTTTTCGTCCGCCGCGAGCCGTGGAACGCAAGGGAATCCATCCCACGGCCGTCATCAGCCCCACGGCCGAACTCGGCGACGACGTCGAGGTCCATCCCTACGCCGTGATTGGGGACGGCGTGCGGATCGGGTCCGGAAGCACCATCCATTCCGGGGTCCGCATCCTGGATCACTGCCGCATCGGACGCAACGTGCAAATCTTCCCGAACGCCGTGCTGTACGAGAATACCGTCGTCGGCGACAATTGCCGCATCCATGCGGGGGTGGTCCTGGGCGCCTACGGATTCGGTTACGTCTGTCGCGACGGGCGGCACGTCCTTTCGGCCCAGTTGGGAAACGTCATCCTCGAGGACGATGTGGAAGTCGGCGCCAACACCACCATCGACCGCGGCACCTACGGCTCCACGGTCATCGGTGAAGGGACGAAAATCGATAATCAGGTGATGATCGCGCACAATTGCCGTATCGGACGACACAACATGCTGTGCGCCCAGGTCGGCATCGCGGGCAGCACGACGACGGGCGATTATGTGGTGATGGCCGGCCAGGTCGGCGTCCGGGATCACGTCCACATCGGCGACGGGGCGGTCTTGGGGGCGATGGCCGGTGTCATCCACGACATTCCGCCGCATTCGCGTTACGTCGGCATCCCCGCCACGCCGGAGCGCGAGCAGATGCTCAAGCAGGCGGCCTTCGCCAAGCTTCCCGAAATGCGGCGCCAGCTCAAGGAATTGCAAGAGACCGTCCGGCGGCTCGCGCCCGCCGAACCGGACCGGCGGCGCGAAGTGGCTTGAGGGGGATCGCCCCGACCGCCGCCCGATCCCGCGCTTCGCAGCCGGTTGCGGAGCCGGCTGTTCGACTGGGGATTCTCCGGCCGGCGGTTTCTTCATCGCGAGTGTCTTGTGTCATGTTCGGAGTCGCCGTTCCAGACCGACGCTTCCCTCAACGGCCCGCTTCTCCGCGCGACGATGTTCCGCCGGGCGCGACGATTCCCAGCCGGATCGGCCTGATCGCGGGATGGGGCGACTACCCGATCATCTTGGCCCGTACCCTGCACGAACGCGGACTGGCCGTCTTCGGTCTGGGCGTCCGTGGGCACGCCGACCCCGTTATCCGCGACTACTGCCGCGAATTCGGTTGGATCGGACTGGGGCAACTCGGCCGAGCCGTGCGATTCTTCCGCCGCCACGGCGTGGCCCATGCCACCATGGCCGGCAAGATTCACAAAGTCATCCTCTTCCAACGTTGGGCCTGGTTGCGGCATCTTCCCGACGGTTACGGGCTGCGCACCTTCGCCCCGCACTTTCTCTTTCGAGCCAAGGATAATCGCGACGATTCGCTGCTGGGAACGGTTTGCGAGGCCTTCGCCCGCCGCGGCATTCGCATGCATGCCGCCACCGACTTCGTCCCCGAAGTCTTGGTGGAACCCGGCGTGCTTACCCGAAGGCAACCCACCGCCGCGCAGTGGCAAGATATCGCCTTCGGCTGGCGGATCGCCAAGGAGATGGGCCGGCTCGACATCGGCCAAACCGTCGTCGTCAAGGACTTGGCCGTCCTGGCCGTGGAAGCGATCGAGGGGACCGACGCCTGCATCCTTCGGGCGGGAGAACTGTGCGGCGCCGGCGGCTTCACCGTGGTCAAGGTGGCCAAGCCGCAGCAAGACATGCGATTCGACGTGCCGACCATCGGCATGAATACCGTCCGCAACGTCGCGGCCGGGCGAGGCGCGGTCCTTGCCGTCGAAGCCCAAAAAACGATCTTCCTGCACCGCCACGACGTACTGGAACATGCCGACCGGAACGGGGTGGCCTTGGTCGCCCTCGGCGGACCGTGATCGGGAGACTTGGTCCGAGCGTTTCCCCCGTCTCCAACGCGAGACACGGGACCAAGGCGAAACCGTATCGCCTCCGGATCGGCGAGTCTGCCGCCCACGCCTGAATGCGAGATTCCGCCGCCATGGAGTCCTTGGACGCTGCGTCTTTTCAGCATTCCTCGCCAACGCCGCAGCAGGGGATCGTCTTGCTGACCGGCGCCACGGGCTACATCGGGGGTCGGCTCTTGCCAATCCTGGAGGAACGCCGACTGCGCTTGCGATGCCTGGCCCGACGGCCGGATAACCTCCGTTCGCGTGTCGCCCCATCGACGGAGATCGTCCGCGGCGACGTCCTGGACGCCGAATCCCTGACGGCGGCCTTCCGGGACGTGCATACCGCGTACTACCTGATTCATTCCATGGGGCAGGCGGGGGATTTCGAACGGGACGAATTGCGGGCGGCCGCCAACTTCGCCGCGGCGGCCAAGCAGGCGGGCGTCCGCAGGATCATCTTCCTCGGCGGGTTGGGCAATCCCCGGCATCCCCTCTCCAGGCATTTGCGGAGCCGGCACGAAACCGGCATGCTGCTCCGAGAATCCGGCGCCCAGGTGATCGAGTTTCGCGCTTCCATCATCATCGGTTCCGGTAGCGTTTCGTTCGAGTTGATTCGGGCCTTGGTCGAGCGGGTGCCCCTGATGATCTGCCCGAAATGGGTGAACGTGCCCGCCCAACCGATCGCCGTCGAAGACGTCCTCGATTACTTGGTCGCCGCGCTGGATCTGCCCCCCGGCGAGAGTCGCATTTTCGAAATCGGCGGTCCGGACCGCGTGGGCTACGGCGAGATCATGCGGGAATATGCGCGGCAGCGCGGTTTGAAGCGCATCATGATCCCCGTTCCCGTGCTCACGCCGTATCTCTCCAGCTTGTGGCTGGGGCTGGTGACGCCGGTCTACGCTCGCGTGGGCCGCAAGCTCATCGAGGGATTGCGCAATCCCACCATCGTGGAAGACCAAGCCGCGCTGGAGGTCTTCCCGATCCGGCCCCGAGGACTGCGCGAGGCGATCGAGCGGGCCATGCTCAACGAAGATCGGGAATTCGCGGCCACGCGTTGGTCCGACGCCGTCTCCGCGAGCGGGATTCAACCGCGCTGGGGGGGCGTGCGTTTCGGTTCCCGGATCGTCGATACCCGGAGTGTTTCCGTCAATGTTCCCCCCGCCGCGGCCTTTGCCCCCATCGAGCGGATCGGCGGTCGCACCGGATGGTACTACGCCGACGGCCTGTGGCGATTGCGGGGATTGCTGGATCTGCTTGTGGGCGGCGTAGGCTTGCGGAGAGGACGCCGCGATCCCGAACACCTCCGAGTCGGGGAAGCCCTGGATTTCTGGCGCGTGGAAGACTTCGAGCCGAACCGCCTGTTGCGGCTTCAGGCCGAGATGAAGCTGCCGGGCCGAGCATGGCTGGAATTCGAAGTGACGCCCGCCGAACACGGGGCCGTGATTCGCCAAACGGCCATCTTTGAACCCTTGGGGTTGCTCGGTCTGGCCTATTGGTACGCGATGTATCCCCTGCACTGCCTGATCTTCGGCGGAATGTTGAAAAAGCTGGCCCGCGCGGCCGAAAGTCACACCGGCATCGGTTCCGGTGCGAAGTGACGCCGCAGGCTCAACGGACCGATCGACCTCACCTCGACAGGACTCGCGAAAACAGGCTAGAATACCGGTTGAGGGCGTGCCCGCTGACGCGCATGCCGCAAAACGATTTCACCCCAGCAGCGAAATTCAACATCCCCGTTGCCGCCGGTATGGATGTCTTGCGTTGCTTCTTGGCCTTTGCACCCGTCGCGATCTATTTGATGATCGTAGGCGGCTTGAACCTTTGGCGGCGCCCCGTTCTGCTGACGGGAACGCAGGATCGGCTTTTGCTCGGCCTGTCGCTGGTGGGTCTGCTTATCGTGGGGCCGATGGAGCTGTTTCTTCCCGTTGCAGCCTACATCCAGTACGGCGGCGCGGTCTGGTTGATTTTGGTAATCCTGCTTTCGCTGGCGGTCGGGCTGGTGATTCTTACGGCCCCGCCGCGGATCGTGATCTTCAACACGGCGCCCCATCAGCTCCGCGCCATCGTCGCCGAGACGGCGCTCGAATTGGACCAAGCGGCACGTTGGGCCGGCGATTGCCTGGTACTGCCCGGCTTGGGGATTCAACTCTTCTTGGTCGTGTCGCCCGGTTGGCGTAACGTCACCTTGTCGGCGATCGGCCCCCATCAAGACCATCAGGGTTGGCGAACGTTCGGAAGGGCCTTGGCGAGCCGCTTGGCGGCGACGGAGGTGCCGCCCAACCCCCGCGGTCTGGTGCTGGTCGCGGTGGGCTTGGCGCTCTTGATCGCCGTCAGTGTGGGCGTCTTCCAAGGGAACCCGTCGGTGGCGGCCGTTCTCAATCGGGTCATCCCCTTCTAGATCCGCGTCCGTCCAAGGTCGCGCCGCCCGTTCGCAATCCTGACGGCAGGTTGCGTCCCGGCGTCCGTCGGACGCCCCGGTTTCCCCATTTGTCAAAGGGCTTCCCTTCCATGGAAAGATATTTCGTTCGTTACGGGATCACCCGCATCCTGGGCGTCTTCTCTCCGCCCAGCGAGGACCAAACGTTCGCGCGGGGCGATCAAGTCATCATTCGCACGGATCGCGGCTTGGAGGCGGGCGAGGTCCTCGGGCCGGCTACGGAGCGAGGAATCCAGATGCTGGGCACGCCGCCGGAGGGGCGCATCTTGCGCCGCATGACGGCCGACGACCAGCGCGAAGTCGTCCGCATCCGCCGCCAGGCCGAGGACGAAATCGAGATTTGCAATCGACACGTGCGGGAGTTGGGCCTCGAGATGGAGTTGGTGGACGTCGAACACATCTTCGGCGGGGAGCGCATCATCGTCTATTACTTGGCCGACCAGCGCGTGGACTTCCGCGAATTGGTGCGTCGCCTGGCCGCCGAATTCCATACCCGCATCGAAATGCGCCAAATCGGCGTGCGGGATGAGGCCAAGCTGTTGGGCGATTACGGCGATTGCGGCAAGCCCCTCTGCTGCAACACGCACCTCTCCTCCATGCCGCCCGTCTCCATGAAAATGGCCAAGCTGCAAAAGGCGACGCTGGATCCGGCCAAGATCTCGGGGCGGTGCGGCCGTCTCAAGTGCTGCCTCCGCTACGAATTCGAGCAATACGAAGAACTGCTCGACAAGTTGCCCCCCGTGGGTAGCGAAGTGGAGACCAAGGACGGTCCGGCCAAGGTCGTGGGACACGAAATCCTGGCGCAAAAAGTCCTCATCGAGACGCGGGAGCGCGTCCGCAAGCTGGTTGCGTACGATCAAGTGCGGGTGGTGGGGCGAGCCGCCCCGGCGGAAGACGTGCGGCAGGCCGCCGAAGACGTCGGATGAGGCCGCCGTTTCTCAGCTCGTTGCTTCGCCCGCGAACGCGGTTTCCTCCTCGCCCGTCGCTGTTGCTTGCGACCTGCTTGGCAGCCGCTACACTATACCGTAGTCTTGGGCCGTCGCGTGAGGCAGACGGGCGGTGGGCCGACGGCTCGCCGCGTCCAAGTAAGCCTGGGGGACTCGTATTCGGAGGAGGTGCGACATGAAGGCACGTTGGCACAAGATTCTAGGGGTGATTCTGATCGGAGTCGGCGTGATCCTGACCGTCCCGGGCTGCCCGAAACCGCCTGCGGACCAAAAGGCCCCGGCGAGCACGACGGGCAGTGAACGCGGGCCGGCGGTGACGGAAGGCGGGACGGCGGAATCTCCCGCCGAACCCGCCGAATCTGCCGCGGAGAGCACGGCGCCGGCGGCGGAAGCCGAGGCCCCGCCCGCCGCGGAATCGGCCGATCAACCCGAAATGACACCGCCCGCGGCGGAGGCGCCGGCTGGGGAGGCGCCGGCTGCGGAGGCGGCCCCCGCCGAATCCTCGTCCGCCCAAACGCCCCCTGCCGGAACGCCCTACGAGCTGAAGATCCCCTTGGGTTTGCCGCCGCTCGAAATCCCCGCCGATAATCCCATGACCGTGGAAAAGATCGAGCTGGGCAAGATGCTGTACTTCGACAAGCGCGTGAGCAAGGACGGCACGATCTCGTGCGCAACCTGCCATGACCCGCAAATGGCCTGGGCCGAGCACACCCCCACCAGCAAGGGCATCCACGAACAGATCGGCGGTCGCAATTCGCCCACGGTCATCAACGCAGCCTACGCGGCGGCACAGTTTTGGGACGGCCGCGCGGCCACCTTGGAGGATCAGGCCGTGGGTCCGGTCGCCAATCCCATCGAGATGGGAAACACCATGGAAGGCATGATCCAAAACTTGGAGGCGATCCCGCAATACCGCGAGATGTTCCAAAAGGTCTTCGGGACGGGGGTCACGCCGGAGAATTTTGCCAAGGCCGTGGCCGCCTTCGAACGCACGGTGTTGAGCGGCGATTCGCCCTACGATCGCTTCAAAGCGGGGCAAGAGGATGCCTTGACCGACGCCCAAAAGCGCGGCTTGGAGCTGTTCGAAAACTCCGGTTGCGCCGACTGCCACACGCCGCCGCTGTTCAGCTCGTATGAGTATTACAATGCGGGCGTGGGCATGGACAAAGAGAATCCGGATGAGGGACGCAAGGCCGTCACCGGCGAAGACCACGACATGGGCGCCTTCCGCGTTCCCAGCCTGCGCGAGGTGGCGAATACGGCTCCGTACTTCCACGACGGCAGCGCCGCCACCTTGGAGGAGGCCGTGGCGCTGATGGCCGCGGGCGGCAAGGATAACCCACACCGATCGGTCGAGTTCGATACCGTCCGCGAGGCCCAACTGACGCCCGAGCAACAGAAGGACATCGTGGAGTTCCTCAAAGCGCTGTCGGGGACCTATCCGATAGTCGAGCCGCCGCAACTGCCGTGACGTCACGGCGCGGAACCGTGCCGTCGTTTACCGGAAGAGCACGGCTCCGTGAGAATCCAACGGAATTCTCGGCAAGACGCCTCCGGGACCTAAAGGTCCGGGAGGCGTTAATCTTTGCGTTCCGCGAAAACGGTCACGTAGGCGGTCCGCTTCATCATTCCTTGGTGGACGGTCAATTCGCCGAACGTCAGCTTGGCGCAGTACGGCTGGAGCCACCGGGCCAAGGCATCGGCGCTCAATGCTTGTTGTCGCTTCCCGGCCGTGCTCTGCGACAAGGCCGTCGGTTCGATGATAAGAAGGCGTCCGCCCGGACGAAGGACGCGGCAGATCTCGCAGATGGCTTGCCGCGGCAAAAGGGAGTGCGACAGGGCATCCACGCAGAATCCGCCGTGGAAGCTGCGCTCTGGGACGGGAATCCTTAGCAGGCTGCCCTCGATGGTGCGGATGGCGTGCGGGACGCGGTGCAAGGCCTCGGCGATGAAGTCGATGCCGGTCCATTGCAGGTGCGGGTAGCGCGCGGCCAGGATGCGCAGATACCTTCCCGTGCCGCAGCCCAGGTCCGCGATCACGGCTCCTTCGGCGAAACCTTGGGCGAAACGCGCGACGAGTTGCAGCCGCGGGTCGTCCGGATCCAGCGGGTCCTCGCCCGTCCCACGGAGTTGCAGTTGATACTCGCAGCGAGCCTCGGCCTGGACGGCGTCCAGGAAGAACTTGGCGGCGAGCGGCTCTTCCTCGCGATCACCGCCTTTTTCGCCGGCCAAACGGGGCGGAAAACCTCCCGTGCTCAGGCGGAGGCGTTCGGCGCAGCGCAGGGCGGCTTTGCCATACTCGGGTCGCAGGTATTGGAACCAGAGACCGGCGGCCTCCAAAACGGTGGTCGTCAGGACGCTTGCCTCGCCGGGCCTCTCCGGAATGGCGCCGGAAGGGGTTTGCCGCTTTTCCACTTCTTGCAGGGCCTGGCCCGCCTCATTCCGCCGACCCCATTCCGAATACAGCCTTGCCCGGCGGACCCACGAAGAGGATCGCTCGGCGGGATGCCGCCGCTGCCCGTGCAAGAGCCAATATTCCACCGCCCGGATGCCGGCCGAGGTCCAATCGGTGTCGGGCCAGCGCCGACCGGCCAGGAGCAGCGGGGTCAGGTCGGGCGGATCGTGCCACAGCGACTCCGGCTCGTAATTCCAATCGCGGCTGCGCGGGGGCAGGACGCGGCCTTCATCCGTAATCCAGCGGCGCAAGGCCTGGCAGGCGGCCTGCGCCGAGGCTTGGA
Organism: Thermogutta hypogea; assembly: GCF_055386265.1. Lineage (NCBI taxonomy): Bacteria > Pseudomonadati > Planctomycetota > Planctomycetia > Pirellulales > Thermoguttaceae > Thermogutta > Thermogutta hypogea. The sequence continues at coordinate 3,343,574 of NZ_AP042425.1, read as the reverse complement.
ACTCCGGCAGGTCCGGCAAGGCCGAGAGCCAACCCCGAGCCGCGGCCGCCGTGGCCCAGAACACCGGTTCCGGGGCACGCGACTCCGACACCGTGCCGTCCGGCTGCTGCTGCGATTGCAGCCATCGCCCGACCTGCCAAGCGGCGTCGCGAACCCCGAAATCCATCAGGGTTGCCATGCTCCATCCGGCGGCGAAGAGGATGGGCGGCGCCGGTCGCGGCCGCTCCTCCCATTGACGGAGATGGTAGATCAAGCGATGGAGCGTGGTTTCTAGGTCGGCTTCGCGATGCCGCCGAAGACCGCGCCACAACCGCTTCCACCAACCCAACCCGCCGCCTCGGTTCGCCCGCTCATCGTTTGAGAAGGCTTCCGGCGAGGCGGGCGGCGCGCTCGGCGATGCCGCCGATCTTAACGGTTGATCCATGGCCGTCCTCCGCTTCCCCAGGATAGGCCCTTGCAACGAATTCGCGTGATGCTCATCATAGGCTGGCATAGTCGGCAACTCAAGTTGCAACCTTATGCGGCCGCACGGTTCGCCTCAATTGGGAACGCCGGCGCACGACCGGCGGTTGCCGGGCGGTAACGAATCCCAGATCGACGAAGACGAAGGAAATTCTCACCATGTCCCCACGATTCGCGGTGACGTTTGCGGCGTGTCTATCGCTTGCGGTGCTATTGTGCGGTTGTCCCGCCGGACAAAAGCCGGCGTCGCCCGGGACCTCCGATAACGCGCAGAACAAGGCGGAGACGGCTCCTCGCCCGGAAGCCGGTTCGGCGGCGGCCGCTGCGCCCGCCTCCGGCGAACGTGATTGGGAGCGAACGTTGACCGAATTGGGTGCCAAGGTCCGATTGGATGATGACGGCCACGTCATCCAGATCGATGCGACGGGAAGCCGTGTGGACGACGCCGTCTTGGCGGAGGCGGCCGCCGCCGGGAGACTTCGGGCCGTCAAGCTGACCGGACTGCCCATCACGGATGCCGCCCTCAAGGCCCTCGCCGGCTGCTCCCGATTGAAGAGCCTTGGTTTGGATGATACCCGGGTCGGCGACGCCGGCCTGGCCGCCTTGACGGACTGTCCGGAATTGGAGGAAGTCTTTTTGACGCGCACCGGGATCACGGACGCGGGCGTGGAGGCCTTGGCCAAACACGCTGTCATACGCCGCGTCCGTCTCCGTGGTACGGCGATCACCGACGCTGCCATGCAGGTTTTGGCGCAGTTGCCGCAATTGAGCGACCTTGATATCAGCGAAACCGGCGTAGGGGACGCCGGCTTGGCTGCCCTGTCCGCGGCCAAGTCCCTTACCAAACTCAACCTATGGAGTACGCAGGTGACGGATGCGGGCTTGCCGCATCTCGGCACGATGACGCAATTGACCTGGCTGAACCTGGACAATACTAAGGTGACGGATGCGGGCTTGCCGCACCTCGCTTCCTTGCAGGCTCTCGAGTTCCTGCACCTGGGACGGACCGCGATCACCGATCAGGGGTTGAAGCCGATCACCGAATTGAAGGGGCTGCGGACGCTCCACGTCACGCGGACGCCGGTCACCGATGCCGGCGTGGAGATCTTGCGCCAAGCCTTGCCCGACTGCGAACTGGTCACCAAGGTTCCGGAAGATCCGCCTTCCGGCAATCCGGGATGATAACACGCCCGACCCTTGCTCCGCGGCGGATCCGCCTTCGATCGACCGAAGCGGCAAACGAACGACAATTCTCTGGGCGTTCTGAACCTTTTCCTTCATCGAAACCGGGAAGGCTGGGTAATTCTGAAAGTTATGATCGTCGCAGGGGATGCGGCGTATCTTTGTAAAGTGCGGATTGTGCGAAAAATCCGCTCAAGCCGGTCTCGTCCGGAAGACGAATCGCCTTATACGGCGGACTTGCGAAACATCTTGCAACCTCGACTTGTCATCCCGCCCTTGATATTTCGGGATTCCAGGCGGATCGAATCCGAGCCATGGTAGCTCGGAGAATCCTCGCGGGGAGGAGGGTATGCGGCGGGGTACCGTTCTCAACAGTATCGCTTGGGTGACCGGCAGGATCGTGCCGACGATGTTATCGACGATCGGCCTGCTCTTTTTCGCTTATTTGCCGGCGGTGGGGCAAGTCCGGGCGGAAGTTGCACCGGAACCGCCGCGGCTTTCGTTCCCTGTTGCATCGGGAACGGCGGATCAACGCCCAGCATCCTCCGGCCCATTCTTCCCCGCCAAGGCCGCACCGGCATCCTGGCAGCTTGAGGCATCCCCCGCCGACACGGGTACGGCTGAGGGCGACAGCCGGAGCTTGGAGAGCGGCGGTGATGGAGGCGATGAAACGTCCATTCTCAAAATGGACATCGATCAGCTCGCCCGGGTCGACGTCATCGCGCCGGTCATGAATGTCGAGGTCTCCACAGTCTTGCGGAACCAAAGTACGGTGGGCCGCTCGCCGGCGGCCGTGTACGTCATCGACAGCGAAATGATTCGCCGTTCCGGTGCGCGCTCCATCCCCGAGGTTCTGCGATTGGTTCCCGGCCTGCACGTCGCACGGATCAACTCCAACACCTGGAGCATCACGTCCCGAGGATTCGCCAGCCGATTCTCCAACAAATTGCTGGTCCAGATCGACGGCCGCACCGTGTATACGCCGCTGTTCTCGGGGGTTTACTGGGACGCGCAAGACGTGCTGTTGGAAGATGTGGAGCGGATCGAGGTCATCCGCGGTCCCGGCGCCAGCGTTTGGGGGGCCAATGCCGTCAACGGCATCATCAACATCATCACCAAGAAGTCATCCGAGACGCAAGGCGCCTTCGTCGAGGGCGGCGCCGGCACGGAGGAACGCGGCTTCGCCTCCGCTCGATACGGCGGCACGTTGGGCAAAGATGCCACCTACCGCATTTACGGAAAGTGGCTGGACCGCGACGCCGGTTACGCCCCCGATCCGCGGGAAGCGGATGATTGGCGCCAGGGGCGGACCGGATTCCGCGTCGATTGGACGCCCTCCGACCCAGACCTGGTGACGTTCCAAGGGGACTATTTCGACGGCCATTCGGGCGCGTTCTATCGCTTCGATGATCCGTTCCCACCGCTCTTCTACCGTTACGCGATCGAGGATTTTCACGTCTCGGGCGGAAATCTGTTGACCCGTTGGACTCGCACGTTGGACGAAGATAACCAATACTCCGTACAGTTCTATTACGACCGATTAGAACGGCACTCCACGGCGACGGCCTTCGCCGAGGACCGCGACACCTTGGATTTCGATTTCCAGCATTCCTTCCGTCCTTTGGAAAGGCACCGAATAACTTGGGGGTTCGGTTATAGGTACATCGAAGATTTTTTGACGCCCGCCTCGTTCTATTTGCAATTCGACCCCGCCAAGCGTGCAGACGATCTATTCAGCTATTTCGTTCAGGATGAGATTACGTTGGTGGAGGACCGATGGCACTTCATCGCAGGCTGCAAGTTCGAGCATAACGATTATACGGGTTTTGAGTATCAGCCGACGGGCCGATTGCTTTGGACGCCCTCCGAGCGATACACGATATGGGGGGCTGTCTCCCGCGCCGTGCGCACGCCTTCGCGGGCCGAGGCCGATCTGGACGATTATCCGGTCCTCCTGGGTATCTACCCCGGCCCTCTACCCTCTTTCGCCTTGGTCTCCGGCGACCCTGAGATCGAATCCGAAAAGATGATGGCGTACGAGATCGGTATTCGCGGGCAGCCTCGTCAAGAAGTATTCTGGGATTTCACGGTTTTCTTCAACGACTATGACGATATTGCGGCGTGGCGGGCGGGTAGTCCCGCGCTGGGGGTTTTGCCGGGCGGATGGCCCGCCGTGTTGACCCCTGCCTGGTTCGCGCGGGGCGCCGACGCCCAGACCTACGGGTTTGAAATCGCCGCCGATTATCAATTCGCAGCCGATTGGAAGCTCCGCGGGGGCTATAGTTTTCTGAGGATCGACGTGACCGATCGACCCGGCTTCGAAAACGCCGTCAGTGATTGGCCCGATCCCAAGAATCAGTTTTTCCTGTGGCTTTCCGGGAAGCCGCGGGAACGTTGGGATTTGGACGTGATCGGCCGGTATGTGGATAACGCGCATTATGCTCATCGCTATTTCGTGATGGACGTTCGCCTTGCTTGGCGGCCGCGTAAGCATTGCGAATTGTTTGTCGCGGGACGCAACTTGCTGGACGGCGAGCATGCCGAGGGAGACAGCCTCGATTTCATCGGGTTGACGCGCACGGAAGTGCAAAGCGAAGTCTACGGCGGTGCCGCGTGGCGGTTCTGAGGCTTCGTCATTCGGGGCAGAGAAGATCGGAGAAAGGTTGTGGCAGACACAACCAAGGTGGGCAAATGGACGGGCGAAGATGCGACCGCGCCGGCGGCGGGCCGGCGACGGGCCGTTCCACTCCCCAACGGCATCTGCCGTTTGGGGGGGCTCTTGATGGTTTTACTGTGGTTTTCTCTTCTCGGTCGCGATTGCCGTGCTCAAGAAGGCCGGATCAACCGGGAGCACGTGATCAAGGCGGCTTACTTGGCCAACTTTCTCCGTTACGTGGATTGGCCCAAGGGGGCTGAGGACACGCAGCACCCCCCAATCATCGGGGTGGCGGGGCGGCACCCGATCGTCTTCTACCTGCAACAGGCCGCCCAACAGGGAGGCGATGATTCCTTTCGAGTGGAATTAGTGGAAGGAGAGGTTGTTCCGGATGGATGCCGCATCCTTTTCCTACCGAGTTCCCTCAGTCCGGACCTGCGCCAAAAACTGCTCCGCGCGGCGGAAAATGCTCCCGTCTTGACCGTCGGCGATAACCTAGACTTTCTTCAAGAGGGCGGCGAGGTTCGCTTCGCAATCGAGGACAACAAGATCCGGGTGGAAATGGCCTTGAGACCGATCGAGGCCAAGGGCCTGAAGGTCAGCTCCAAGCTTCTGCAAGTCGCCCGCGTCGTGGACGCGGATGCTCGCCTCTCTCAAGGGACCCGATAGCGACTTCCTCGGGTCCGGCTCGTGGACTGCGGCCATCATACTCGATCCGGCGGACGGTATTCACGGCCATGATGCTCCGCGAATTCCCGAACAACATTCCAAAGCTGCGGCAAGAACTCATTCGGCGATTCGCCGATGCGCCGATCCGTCGCAAGTTGCAGTGGCTTTTGGCGGTGTCCTTGGGAATCGCGTTGTCGATCATCAGCGCGGCCTTCATTTCGACGCAACTGCGTTTGCTTCTGCAATTCGAAGCGCGGCAAGTCGAGGCCTTGGCGAGCGTCGTCGGCGCCAACGCCACGGCGGCTTTGGAGTTCAATGATGTCGCCACCGCGGAGGAGCTGCTCTCCGCCATGGCAAATCAAGAATCGGTTCAGGTCGTCGCCATCTATGACGCCCAAGGTAGGCTTTTTGCTTGGCATTACAACGTGGGTCGAGCATCGAAGTTATTCTCTCCGCCGGCCGCCTTACAACACCCACCGGGTACTCGCATCGACAGATTCATTGAGGTGGTGCGGCCGATGGTACAGAAGGATCGGACGGTGGGTTACCTGTACGCTAGGGCCGAGCCGATCGAAGTGCGGCGCCAATTCGTCCTGCATGTGATGTTATCGATCGGCGTGATCCTGTTCGCGGGTTTGACGGCGGCATGGATCTCCATCCCCATGCGGCACTTCATCGCGGGACCGATTTCGGAATTGACGGAGGTAATGCGAGCAATCTCCCGAACCGGCGACTACTCGCTCCGCGTCCCGGTGCGATCCGCCGACGAATTGGGAGCCTTGGCGGGCGGTTTCAATTCGATGCTCGATTACGTGCAGGCCGCCCAGCAGGCTTTGCAGCAGGCCCACGACGAGTTGGAGGAAAGGGTGCGCCAAAGAACCGCCGCCTTGGAAGAGGCCAAAATGGCGGCGGAGCAAGCCAATCAGGCCAAGAGCCAATTCTTGGCCAACATGAGCCACGAGATCCGCACGCCCATGACCGCGATCTTGGGTTTTACGGATCTCTTGGCGGACCCTACCGTCCCTGCCGAGAGTCGGCAAGAGTACATCGAGACCATCCGCCGCCACGGGGCCCACTTGCTCGACCTCATCAACGATATTCTCGACCTTTCCAAGATCGAGTCGGGCAAATTCGCGGTCCACCCCGCGTACGTCAACCCACTCACGCTGCTGGGAGAAGTCGTGTCGCTGTTGCGGGCGAAGGCACAGGCCAAGCGGCTGGCGCTGTCGGCGGAATGCCGAGGCGAGGTCCCGTCCGCGGTTCGTACCGATCCGATGCGATTGCGGCAAATTCTGATCAATCTGGTCGGCAATGCCGTAAAGTTCACCGAGGAAGGGTTCGTCCGCGTGGAGCTGCAATTCCTGAAGCAATCTCCGGAGGACGCGGCATCCTCGGGGGAGACGAACGGCGAGCCGCGTGAGGCCTCCGCCGGCGTAATTTCCGGCATCCTGGAATTCGCCGTTGTCGATACCGGCCCGGGTATTGCATTCGAGAACCAGGCCACGGTCTTCGATCCCTTCGTACAGGCGGATGACTCGATGTCGCGGCGTCACGGCGGCACGGGTTTAGGCTTGACCATCACGCGCCGCTTGGCGGAACTGTTGGGCGGCGAGGTCGTGATGGAGAGCGAGCCGGGTAAAGGCTCCACGTTCCGTCTCCGTCTGCCGACGGCGGTGCCCTCGGACGTGGAATGGGTTCGCGACTGGCAGGAGGCCGTGTCGCCCGCCCCTGCCGCGCCCGCCTCCCCGACCTCTTCCACCGCAATTTGCGGTCGCGTGCTGCTCGTGGAGGACGGCCCGGACAATCGGCGATTGATCGCGTTTTTGTTGAAGAAAGCCGGGGCGGATGTGGCGACTGCGGAAAACGGGCAGGAGGGCATGGATGCCGTGGAAGCCGCCGAAAAGGAGGGCCGGCCCTTCGACTGCATTTTGATGGACATGCAAATGCCCGTCTTGGACGGCTACGAAGCTACCCGCCGCCTCCGTGAACGGGGTTGCCGGGTTCCCATCATTGCGATTACGGCCCACGCCATGCAAGGGGATCGCGAAGTCTGCTTGGCCGCCGGGTGCGACGACTATCTTTCCAAACCCATCCAGCGGAGCGAGCTGATCAGCATGGTGGCGAAGTACGTCACGCGGGGCCGGCGGGACAAAGCGCCCGGGGATTTACCGGCGCAAACCGTCTGAGGCCGTGCCGGAGAGCGGCGCGGAGCCGCTCCCCGGTCGGTCGATTCCGTCCGCAACGCGGTCCGCGAGACGAACCGCCTCACTTACCCATCTTGCGGAGGTTCTGGATGCAGCCGCGGATGGCGTCGAGCGGGCCGCCCGCGTAGCTCTCCTGCTCCACGATGTACCACTCGGTCCCGCCGGTGGTCTCGCAAATCTTGAACACGCGTTCCCAATCGACCTCACCCTCGCCGATCACGGCGCCCTGCTTGCCGCCGTGTTCCTTGAGGTGCACGGTCTTGGCCTTGCCGGGGAACTTTTCCAGGATGGCGTAGGGATCGCCGCCGCCGCCCAGGCAGTTGCCGATGTCCATCTGCATGACGACCTCGGGCTTGGTCGCGGCGAAGAAGACCTCCCACGCGGTCTCGCCGTTCAATTTGCGGAAGTCGCCGCCGTGGGCGTGGTAGCCCACCAGCATGCCTTGGTCCTTGACCTTTTCGGCCAATTCATTGAAGACCTGGGCGGTTTCCACGGCCTTTTCTTTGGTCGCGAAGAAGCTCTCGGCAAGATACGGGCAGATCAGATACTTGTTGCCGATGGTTTGGTTGAATTCCACGGTGGCGGCCAAGTTTTGCGGTTGCAACGTATCCCAGCCGGTGTGGGTGCCGCAGCATTTCAGCCCGGCGTCATCCAGCATTTTGCGGAGATCGGCGGCGGAGTGGCCGTAGTAGCCGGCGAACTCGACGGCCTCGTAGCCCATCTCTTTGATAGCCGCCAGCACGCGGGCCAGATTCTGGGCGGCCGCTTCGCGGACGGAATAGAGCTGCACGCCGATGGGGATCTTTTTCTCGGCGGCCCAGGCGGGTAACTTCCCGCAGGCCGCGAACAGTCCCGCCGCCGCTGCGGTTCGCAAGACGTCTCGTCGTGAAAGATTCATGTTCATTCCTCCCAATGCAAGGCGTTCGTGGGGATCTCCGCGACCAACGATGCAGGCGGAGATCGAAACCTCCAGTATAGCCCGACCGCGCGCCGGATTCTCGCCCTCGCGCAGCGGCAAGAAGGAAGGCCTCGGCCGCGTGCCGGGACGTGCTCAACCGCGGTTCGACCTTCGTTTTCCGCTTGGTTGACCGCGGCGAGTCGGGCAAATTACAATTCGCCGTGTTCCCAGGGCCATGCACCGGCACGCGGTCGTCGAGCCGAGCCGGCGGGGCCTACGATCCACTTTTCCGATAGGGGAGGCACGGTCATGCGTCGATCCGTCTTGGAGCGAGGTTGGCACGTCCCGGCGGTGCTTGGGATCTTGTTTGTGTCCCTAGGAGGAATGCCCTCGGTGGGATGGGCGGAGGATGGGAGCGCGACGTCCGCCGCTTCTTCCGTGCGGCCCAATGTCCTGTTCATCGCCATCGACGATCTGAATGACTGGACGGGCTTTTTGGGCGGGCATCCGCAGAGCAAGACCCCGAACCTCGACGCCTTGGCCAAGGAGAGCCTGGTTTTCACTCGGGCGTACTGCGCGGCTCCGGCGTGCAATCCGTCTCGGGCCGCCATGTTGTGCGGGGTACGTCCGTCCACGTCCGGCGTATATCACAACGACAATCCCTGGCGTCCCCAGATGCCCGACACGGTCACCCTGTTTCAGCACTTCATGGCCCACGGTTACAAGGTCTACGGCGGAGGGAAGCTGTTTCACAATTCATTCAACGACTTGAACTCGTGGGAGGTTTACTGGTCGCGGCCGGGAGATCCCTCGCCGCCGAATCCGCCGCTGAACGGGATTCCCAACGCCGCCCATTTCGATTGGGGACCGCTGGACGTGGACGACGGGAGCATGGGCGACGCGAAGCTCACCGATTGGGCCGCGGAGTTCTTGAGTCAAAAACACGATCGGCCGTTCTTTCTTGCGGTGGGTTACATCCGGCCGCACTTGCCCTGGTACGTCCCGCGAAAGTACTTCGACGACTTCCCGCTCGACGGCGTCGTCCTACCGCAAGTCAAGGAGGATGATCTGGCCGACGTCCCGCCGCCGGGCGTTCGCATCGCCAATCCCCAAGGCGATCATGCCAAGGTTCTGGCGACGAACAATTGGGAAAGGGCGGTGCAGGGATATTTGGCGAGCATCGAGTTCGTGGACGGCCAGGTGGGGCGACTTCTCGCGGCCTTTCGCAATAGCCCTCATGCCGAAGACACGATCGTCGTCCTATGGGGCGATCACGGTTGGCACTTGGGCGAAAAACTGCACTGGCGCAAGTTCACGCTTTGGGAGGAGGCCGCGCGGGTGCCCCTGGTGATTCAGGTTCCGGGCGTCACGCGGCCCGGCGTTTGCGAGCGGACCGTCAGCCTGCTGGATATCTACCCCACGCTGTGCGAGCTGACGGGAGTGCCGATTCCGCCGCACGTGGAGGGCGACAGCATCGTGCGGTTGTTGCGGGATCCGGCCGCCGAGTGGAACCGTCCCGTAATCACGACCCACGGCTACATGAATCACGCGGTCCGTTCGGAGCGTTGGCGTTACATCCGCTACGCCGACGGTAGCGAGGAACTGTACGATCACGAAAACGACCCCATGGAGTGGACGAACCTGGCAAGTCGGCCGGAATATCGTGGGGTCAAGGAAGAGTTGGCGAAACGGCTGCCCCGAGAAAATCGGGAGGAAGGGCCGAAGGCGGAGCCCGCTCGTCAGAATCGGCGCGGCGCGGCCCGGGCCGCCGAGCAGGCCGGCTGGCCGGCGGGACTGCGCGCGTATTTCGCCGCAGAGTGGTACGGCGAATTCGACCCCTGAGGGAGAGCCGGACGGGCTATTTGCTCACCGTGCCGCGATCCGCCCGCCGGATGATGATGAGCGACGCGCTGCCTTGAGCGTCATCGACCGCGGTTTGTTCCCAAGCATCGCGGAGTCGCTCGGCGGCCTGTTTGGCGGAGTGCCGGGCCAGGCCGGGGAGCATGGGGAGCAGCCGGGTTTCCCAGATCGGACGATCGTCCTCGTCCTTCGCCCGGCGTACCGCCGCGTTGCACACCAGCACCAATCCGCCGCCGGGAATGGTCCAGCGGGTTTGGGGAAATCGCAATTCGGGGTCGATACCCAGCGGAGTCTCGCCCGAGCATATCCGTGCCCGCTTGCCGCCGAGCAGCAGGGCGTGGACGGAGCCGGCGGCGGACGCCCGCAAAGAGCCTTGCCGCGGATCGAGCAGGCCGCAGAAGAGCGATGCCTTTTGGTCTCCCGCCGAGCCGGTCCAAAGCGTCAGATTGACGCGTTCCAGGAGTTTCCCGGCGTCCCGTTGGCGATCGGCGAGGGAGCGGACGGCCGTTCGCAGGGCGGCGGTCGTGATGGCGGCCTCCAAGCCGCCCCCTGCGGCGTCGCCCAGGGCGATCAGCACGCGGCCGTCATTCCCGCAGAACCAGTCATGGAAGCTGCCGGCCAGGTTGTCGCCGCTTTCCGTCCAGCCCGCGAACTCCCAGTCGTCCAGCAACGGAGCGACGGCGGGCAATTGGCTGCGTTGCAATCGCCGAGCCGACTCGAGTTGTTTACGCAATCCTGCCGCTTCCAATGCCGTTTGCAAAGCCACTTCGCGTTCCAATTCGGCGGTGATGCGGCCCGCCGCTACTTCCAGCAAATCGGTCTGCCGCTCCGAAAAGGTCCGCGCCCGATCGCAAAAGACCCAAAGCGTGCCCAGGATCGTGGTGGGACCGGCGACGGGTAGGCATACGGCGGCGGCGGCCGGCTCCGGGGGTTGCCATCGCGTCAAATCTCGGGTGTTTTCCAGCACGACGGCATGACCGAGCATGGCCTCGAGGTCCGCCAAGGCGGTCTTGAGCGGGCGGGGCGGCGCCGCCAGTCGGCCGGGCGGCAATCCCCACGCCGCGCGGAGTTTCAATTCCGTGGTACCTTCGTCCAGCAGGTAGAGGGCCGCGGCTTGGGCCGAAATGCTCTCTGCGGCGGCACGCAGGACTTCCGTCAGACGCTCCGCCAGATGCTTTTCTTCCGCCGTGTGCGGTACGAGCGGGATCGCCGTCGCCAACTCCGCCTCTCGCTCCCAAAGCGCCGTCTCGAGGCTCAGGAGTTCGCCCAGCATCTCAGCGATCGACTCGGCAAAACGTCGGACGGGCGGGGGAATGGACGCGTCGTGGCTTGTCGGCTCCGCGGCGTCCAATCGCAGCAGGCCGAGCGCCGGACGCGAATCCTGAGAAAGCGGCGCATCTCCTGCAACGAATTTTGGGGCCGGTACCGGAATCTCGTTCGGCGACCGCGCTTTCTCGTGCGGCAGGAACCGCAGCAGGTATCCGGTCAATTCGAGAAAGGATCGGCTGAGCTGCCGCCATCCCGAGATCGCCGAGACATCGGGCACCGGCGAAGGCCGGGGTTCTTCCCGGGCGACGCGAAGATACTTCGGGGTTGACGGTTCCACGGCTGCGGCTCCAAGGGACGGCACGGGGGCAGGGGGCGGCCCTGCCGCTCTTTCAATGTCAAAATAGGATCTACCCTATTGGCTACCCTGTTGGGGTGGATGCGCGACGTTAGCGCGACCGGCACTCAATTACCCGATTCGATTCAGTAATCTCACGTTCTACAGATTTCCAAACGTGTTCATCTTCTGTATAGGTCTATCGTCATACAACCTTCCCAGTCATACATATACCCTCATAGGTGAGCTTTGTATTAGGTGCTGCATTTTCACTAAAGTCGCTAAACCTTCGGTCCTTCCCTTGCGCACGCCTTCGGACTGCCTTTCGCTGATTAGACCGGCAAGGATGGGTTATCTGCGGCGTTGGATCCGATTTGCAGGTTGGATATGGTTGCAATAGATGCGATGATGGAGTTGGCTGCGGTAGGCTGACGCTGGTGAATCGCGCTTCACGATCGGGGGAGATGATGGGACCGGCCGGCTAATCGCGATGGAACGGCCTCGCTCCCGGCGCCGGTAGTCGCGGGGGGCGACACGGTGCTGTCGAAGTAGTTGATGCCGCGGCACAACCCCTCGGAGGAATGGCGAAGTTGTCTTGCTTGAGAGGGAGAACCGATGAACTTGGGGATAAGCGTCCTGGCGGCTTGCGTTGGTCTTGCGGCAGGGTATCAGGAACCACCGCCGCTCCGCGTCGTGTATTTCGTCCCCGCCGATCGCGAGCCGCTGCCGCACTATCAAGAGCGGCTGGACCGGGTCATGACGGAGGTGCAGCGGTTCTATCGCGAGGGAATGCAGGCCGCCGGTTACGGACCGAAAACCTTCACCTTGGAACGAGACGATCAGGGGCGGTTGCGGCTGCATCTGGTTCGCGGTCAATATCCCATGCGGGAATACGGCCGCAATGATGCGGCCAAGGTCCGACGCGAGGTCAAGACTGCCCTGGCGCAGCATGGGATCGACGCGGATCGCGAGACCGTCGTCATTTTTCAGGTGCTCTTGGCCTGGGAAGGCGACCGCGCGATCGAGATAGGCCCGTACGTGGGCGGCGGCAATCACCGCGGGGGGACGGCGTGGGTTTATGACGACGAGCGGCTCGATCCCCGCCTGCTTCCGTCCAAGGAGCCGGGCGGCTATTACAACGGGCCTTGTTCGCTGGGACAATTCAACACGCACTACATCGGAGGAGTCGCCCACGAGATGGGCCACGCCTTCGGCCTGCCGCATGATTGCGAGACGAACGCGGATCGCACCCGTCGCGGGCGATCCTTAATGGGCGGCGGAAACCACACCTACGGCCGGGAACTGCGGGGGGAAGGCCCGGGGACGTTTCTCAGCCATGCCTCGGCCATGCAGCTCGCTTATGTTCGCCCGTTTGCGGGCGAACGGCCCGATGCCGACGTACCGCCGACATGCCGTTTGACCGCCTTGGACGCGGAGTTCGAGGACGACGAGTTGGTGCTGAGCGGCTCGTTGGAGGCACGGCCGGCCGCGTTCGGCGTGGTCGCGCTGAACGACGGTGCTTCCCCGCCTGCCGATTACGATGCCGTCGGCTGGACGGCCGAAACGGATGAGCAGGGGCGTTTCCGCGTGAAAATCGGTGAATTGCGGCCCGGGCGTTCCCAACTTCGCTTGCGGGTGTGCCATGTCAACGGATCGGTCAGCGTTTTCACCTTCGACTACGACGTAGACGGGCGAGGGAGACCGCAGCTCGACGTCTTTCGCATGCGCGTGCCGCTCGAACAGGCGATGCAGGCCTTCGCCGTACGGGATCGCAGGCGACTGGAGGACCTGGCGAACGTGTACCGGGACCGTTTCCCCGACTTGTCGGAACTGCACCGGCGGATCGCCCATTTGATGCGGCTGTTGGAGGCCGTTCCACCGCGACCGCTCGCCGAATTACCGCGCGACGAAGCGGGTTGGGTCGCCGTCAGCGGAGCAGCCTTCCGGACCGCGACGACCGGCTGGGGGCGGCCGTTGCGGGATCAGGTCTGGATGGAACGCGGCGGGCCGTGTTTCATCCAAGTCGGCGGGCAATTCTTCGAACAAGGATTGTTCGCCCATGCCCCCTCCCGGTACGAACTGGAAATCGACCGTAAATACGCTCGTTTTCGCACGGGTTACGGCTTGCAAGACGGGCACAAAGGGTCGGTCGTGTTCGTAATCCGGGGCGACGGTCGCGAGCTCTTCCGCTCACCGCTAATCCAAGATAACGTCCCGCGAAATCTCGACCTCAACGTGGAGGGAATCCGCGTGCTGGAGTTGATCGTGGAGACGGGCGAAGACGGCCCCGGCAGCGACTGGGGCGTTTGGCTTGAACCCCGTTTGCGGCCGACCGCCGAATGACAGGCGGAGGTGAAAGCCCCGACTCCAGCGCCGGGCATCCGTCGATCCCGGGTCCCGGGGTAAGGCCGATGCCGAAATGAAGCGCTTGACGCCAAGATCGGGCGTGGTATCATGGAAGCCGTGGACGTTGGTGGTCGAGCGCGACGGTTTCGCGCTCGACGAACAGGGAATCCGGTGAGAGTCCGGAACGGTCCCCGCCGCTGTGACCAGGCGTCAACAGATTCGCCCAGTCTCCATCGGCCATTGTCGCGAGTAGCACCTGTGACGAAGCTCGGCGATTTGCCGTGCGACGAATTGCGACGAGAAGGCCGGGCAGAATCGAGCCTGGAAGTCAGAAGACCTACCAACGTAGGGCCTTTAACCTTTGCGTGGGACGAAGGTTATTGAGCGTACCTTTTTTTGCGGCGGTAGCCGCCTGCCCAGCCTTGCCGGGATCGCGTCTTCGCGTCTGTGTGCGCTTCAAGCGCCTAGGGTGCAAGTGCGAGTCGCGACGAGGGGATTAAGGCGGCGTCGGCCGCGGGTGTATGTTGCGCCATGCCGTGTTGGACCCTACGTCCGGTCCGTCGTCTTCCATCGCGCCGGTCCCGGCAAGCGGTAAGCCGCTCGGCTGAGGGATGCCGACTGCGAGGCTTTACGCTGGTGGAACTTTTGGTCGTCATCGCCATCATCGGCGTCCTGATCGGCCTGTTGCTGCCGGCGGTGCAGGCCGCCAGGGAAGCCGCACGCCGCGCGTCCTGTACCAACAACCTCCGGCAAATCGGCTTGGGTTTGCACAACTATCATCAGGCGATGGGCTGCTTTCCGCCGGGCGGGATCGAACATCGCGCTATGATCAATCCCAAGACCGGCAAACCCTACGGCGCGGCCGGGCGGCAATTGGCCTGGTCGCTGTTCTTGCTCCCGTATGTCGAGCAGCAGCCGCTTTACCAGCAGATCGATACGGGTAAGCCGTTCGACGCGCCGGAAAATGCCGAGGCCGCCAAGACCATCCTCACATTCTATATCTGCCCCAGCGCTACGAATCAGCGGGAATTGCGGCAGGGGCGCGGACCGTGCGACTACGGCGGCATCTACGGCGAACGCATCACCAGCCCCAACAATCCGCCCAAGGGGATGATGCTGTACGATCGATCGCTCACCGTGGCGGATGTCACCGACGGGACATCCAGCACGATCATCGTCTCCGAGGACTCCGGCTTTCGTGACGGGCAGTGGATCAACGGCTTGAACGTGTTCGATCAGGCCTACGCGATCAATCAGGCGCCGGCCTTCGAGAACGACATCCGCAGCAAGCATCCCGGCGGGGCGAATGCCCTGTTCACGGACGGGTCCGTCCACTTTCTGAAGGAGACGATGGACTTGAGGGTCTTGGCCGCCCTTTGCACGCGGGCCGGCGGCGAGATCGTTTCCGAGTGGTGAAGGCGTGTTCGATTTGGGGTGAGTTTTGGGAATGAACGGCCGGGTCGTCGGCGGTCGGCGACCCATACGGAGGGGAGATTCGATGAGGGGACGGCACCATGTTCGAGGAGTGCAAACATCATGATGCGACGTCTGTGCCCGTCCTTGCTTCTACTGGGAGTTTTGGCGACGAAAGCGGTTCATGCCGGTCCCTTCGAGCCCGCGGCAGGGCAGCCCGGCTCGTCCGCGGTACACATGAGCAGCTTGGAATTTCAAGGTTGGGCGACCGGGTGGAGCAGCTATATCGTGGGGACCGGCGTCGATGCCGCTTGGCAAACACCGGAAAAAGCCCTCGGGCCTGCTGTGGGCACCAGTTTCGATATCGTCTGCCTGGGTAATGGGGGAAGTATTGTCTTGACCTTTGATCGGCCCATCACGAACGGGCCCGGCTGGGACTTCGCCGTCTTCGAGAATTCCTTTAGCGATACGTTCTTGGAGCTGGCTTACGTGGAAGTTTCCTCGAATGGTTCCGATTTCTTCCGCTTTCCGAACCAGTCTCTTACGTCTCTTACGCCGTCGGCGGTCGGTGCTTTCGGCGCGGTCGATCCGACGAATATCGACGGCTTGGCCGGGAAATACCGTCAGGGTTACGGCACGCCCTTTGACCTGAGTGTCTTGGAAGGCGTTTCACCCCTGCTCGATGTGACCTGGATACCGTTCGTCCGCATTGTGGACATCATCGGCGACGGGACCTACCTGGATAGTTTCGATCGCCCGATTTACGATCCGCATCCCACGGTGGGAAGCGGGGGATTCGACCTGGAAGCCCTGGGGGTGCGTTATTTTGCCGACGTGCAAGCCGTTCCGGAGCCGGCAAGCGCGTTGCTGCTCTTGACGGGACTGCCGGTCGTCGTCGCGTGGCGGCGGCGCTTCAAGGGGGCCGGAGGCAGAGGGTGAGTTTCCTTAAGTGTGCATCGACGGATGTCTCTGGTGTCATCACAGTTCTGATGAAAGGAGAAGCAGCATGAGTAGCACCTGGCGGAGAGGGCGGCTCGCCGTCGCAGGGGGGATCGCCGTCGCGGCGATTCTAATCTCGGGCCGAGCGAGCCTTGCAGGGACCGTGGACTTCGAGGATTTGGTCCTCAGTCCGGATTCTTACTGGAACGGTTCCCCCAACAATGGGACGAACACGTTCGTCTCTCAAGGATTCACCTTCTACAACAACTTCGACAATTCGTGGGGAGTCGACGTCTGGAGCGGCTTCGCCTACTCGAACGTGACCGATACCACGACGCCGGGCTACACGAATCAGTACTCCGCGGCAGCCGGTTCGGGGGCGGGCGGATCCGCGAACTACGCCGTGAGCTTCGTCGATGCCTGGGGGAGTCCGCCGCGAATTGACGTGCCTGCCGGAGTTTCGCTCGTCTCGGCCGCCGTCACGAACACGACCTACGCCTATCTTTCCATGCGGGACGGCGATAGTTTCGCCAAGAAGTTCGGCGGGAGTTCCGGCAACGATCCCGACTGGTTCAAGTTGACGATTGTGGGCAAGGACTTGGCCAAGAACCTGATCGCCTCGGTCGAGTTTTACCTGGCCGACTTCCGGTTCGCGGATAACTCCCTGGATTACATCTTGAATAGCTGGGCCACGGTGGATTTGTCGCCCATCGCCTCCGCCAGAATCTTGGAATTCGCCCTGGACTCGTCCGATGTGGGCGCGTGGGGGATGAATACGCCCGCCTATTTCGCCCTGGATGACATCGTGTTTCAAACGGCGGGAGACGGCAGCCAGGTGGTGCCGGAACCCGGCTCGGCCGTCCTGTTGTTGGGCGGAGTCGTTGCCGGGGGCTATCTCTATCGTCGGCGCAGACAAAAAGCCCTCGCCGCGTAGTAGCGGCGCCAACGATCCCCTCCGATGACGCTGCTAGTCAGCGTCTGCTCAGCCTCGGGTCCCCTCCCCGAGGCTGACGTTTTTGCATCCCCATTATGTTGCGACCGTCGCGGCCGCGGCAAGTCCCGCGCCGACCGCGCCGATATCGATGGTCGGGACGCCGTGCGGTCAGGGACGACATCATGACGGGGCGCCGGAGCGGTTTATCAGACGGTGTTGCCAAGAGAAGCATTTGGGCGGTAAGCTGCATGCTACGGTTGGAGGCGGAGAGGTTGGTCGCCATTGGACGTT
Organism: Thermogutta hypogea; assembly: GCF_055386265.1. Taxonomy (NCBI): domain Bacteria; kingdom Pseudomonadati; phylum Planctomycetota; class Planctomycetia; order Pirellulales; family Thermoguttaceae; genus Thermogutta; species Thermogutta hypogea. The sequence continues at coordinate 3,326,117 of NZ_AP042425.1, read as the reverse complement.
GGGGTTTCCGATGGAACGTCGTATTCGTCCGGCGTAGGTCGTGCGTCGCCGGATCGCGGCTCCGCTCGCTGGATTGAATCATACGCCCCCTTATGGAGGAGGTGTCCGTGTTTGTCGCCGTTACGACCCGGTGTTTTGCCGATCTGCCTTTGGAGGCCGCTTTCGAACGGGCGAGCGACCTCGAATTCTCGGCTGTGGAGATCATGCTCCACGAGGCCGACGGCCATCTGAAGCCATCTCAAGTGGTGGCCGATTTCGAGTCGGCCGTGGCTTTGTGCCGCAAGACGGCTCGGGTGACGCCGGTGGCGTACAGCTTCGAAACCGATGCCACGGGGGAGGAATTCTTCCGCCAATTTGCCGCTTGCTGCAAACTTGCCAAAGCGACGCGGGTCGTTCCGATCGTGGTACGCTCCAGCGAGCTGGGGACGCCCTTCAATGAAGAGGTGGAGCGGCTTCAGCGGATGGTGGCGATTGGGCATCTCGAAGAGGTGGTCGTCAGCCTTTTGACCGAAACCGGCCGCATGAGCGAGTCGCCGGATACCGTGGACGTCCTGTGCAATCACGCCAAAGGTTTGGGGATCACGCTCGACCCGAGCTATTTCATCTACGGCCGACAGACCCCCTCCTCCATGGAGCCGCTGTACAAGTACGTCCGGCATGTTCGACTACGGGATACCAAGAAAGACAAGTTCCAGGTCCGCGTGGGGCAAGGCGAAGTCGAGTACGGCAAACTGATTGCACGGTTGGAGCGCCACGGCTACAAGCAGGCCCTGTCGATCGATATAGCCCCTCAGCCGGACGTGGATCAGGCGGCGGAGCTGCGAAAGTTCCGCCTTTTGCTGGAAAGTCTCCTCTGATCGCCCGTCATCGGATTGACGGCGGCTTTTTCCAAGACCTCGGCCGTTCCGTACTGCCGGATCGCTCGCGACCGTTGGGATTTCCTTGCGGATGCGCCACCACTGCGTCGGCGATCGCCGCGCGAAATCGGCCGGGACGGTGTCTCCCCTCGATCGGCGGTCGGGTCGTTCTGCCTATCGCGGTTATTCCGACCGTATTCTCGATGCGGGTTCGGCGAGTTTTTTGTCCTGCCGCGATTGATCGGACTATCCGACCCCAAACAAAGCGCCTGTATTGCCTACTCGTCCTAGTCTTGCTGATTTTTCTGAAAGTTCTTGCTGTATGCCATAGCGGCGATTTGACGATTATGAGCAAGGCGGCCGATGTAAAGAAACTGCCGATGATTTGCGATTCTTCATCCGTTCCTGGAGGGAAGACCGAATCGGAATAAGCGGCGGAAGGAACTGTAGCGCTTGTTTCTGCGGCAAATGCGGGGGTACACGGGCATCGCACCGCATGATGCAGTCGAGGTCGGCCGGCGCAAACGCTCTGAAAGACGGACCCGTGCGAGGACTTGAGACATGACGAAGGTTTTACCTCTTGTTGGCGGTTGCGCACCGCTCTTCGTCGTCGGACTAATGCTGACGGTGGGCGGTGCCGTATGGGGACAAGACACGGCATCTGCGCCGGCGGACCCCGAATCGGCAGTCGTTTCTTCGACGCCGATCGCCGCGGCGGAGGCGTGCCCGGAATGCTGCCCGGTTTGCGGTCGTCCCAGACATGTTCACAAAGACGCGTTGATCGCTAGCTTCAACTGCGGGTGCCGGGGCAGCTACAAGTTTCCCGTGCCCCCGCGGTTCACGTATCACTGGCCGGGGATGTACTCGCAGCAGAGCATGACGGGTTACTGGAGTCCCTACCGTTATCCGGCGCTGAAGATGCCGCCCTGGATGCATCGGCCGGACGCGTCGGGCGAGGGCGGTTGGCGTCCCATGCCGCAATCCGCCGCGCTGCCGGCGGCGGATTCCCCGAGCGACGCCGCTCCGGAACCGGCCCCGCTGCCCACCGGCACAGAACCGGTCCCGATGCCGTAGTCGGATCGTACAGCGAATCTCGCAAGAACTTTTGCGAGCGGCCGGGTCGAAAGAACGTGCCGCCGAAGCTGAGAAGGATCGTTCTTCCTCCGACTTTGGATTGAGCCATGAAACTCCTGCTTCCCAGACATACGCGGCGGTCCCGAGATCAGGGCGGTATCCATTGGAAGTCCGCGGCGGGCATCCATGCTCGGGCGGCGGTCCTTGCCCTGACGCTCGGCTGCGGCCCGGCCGTGGTCTTAGGATGGGCCCTGGCGTCGCGCGGTTGGGCGGATCAACCGGCTTCGCCCACCGTACGGGAGGCGGCGAATCCCGCGCCGCTGGAAATTCGAGTCGCCGCGGCTCAACCTCTGACGGTGCTGAAAACAAGATCCTCGGATGGTCCGGCGACAAGCACGCCGCGGAACAACGAGGCGGCCCAATTGACCATTCGCGACTTCGCCGGCAAGGCCGATTCCTCGCAAACTGCGGCGGATTTCGGCGAAGCGATCTTGGACATGGATGCGGACACATCGATCGAACGCATGGCGGGAAATACCGCGCCCGATGTCGCTCCCGCCCCGGTTCGGCCGCAAAACACAGCCGCTCGCACGGCCGAGGATGGACCGGAGGTTTGGGTCGAGGACGCGCCCGAGCTGGAAGAGTTGCCGCGAAAGGACGTTCGGCTCGCCCAGGGCGATAGGACGGCGGCATCGGTGGCGCCGGACGTAGTAAAGAACGAACCGCAGGTCGTCTTGCGGGCCGACAAGCAAGCTTCCCAGTCGGTGTCTTCTTCGGATCGCATCAGGATCGAACGCCTGGATCTATCGAGCGGCTCGACCGAGGTGATTTTGCAATTGCGGCCGGCGGAAAAGATCGCCCACGTGCCGTTCGGCGAGGTCGAGTCGCGTCCGTCCCGCAGTGAATTATGGATGCAAGCGGCGGCGGCTCGCGAATCGGCGATGAACCGCGGGGCGGTCCGGACTTGCTTGCCTTGGCTCTCGCCGACCGCTATGGGAAACCTGCGAGAGGAATCGCCGGGCCGGGTGCCGATGCCGGCAGCGCGCACCGCGGCGATGACCCGATTCGATCGGGTCTCTTGCCTGAGCCCGAAGAACGACCGGGCATGGATCGCGGAGCCGGCTGCCGAAGAACCGACGATTCGCGATCGCGAGCTGCGGCTGGTCGCCGGAGAGGAGCGACCGGTGACCTCCGGGGTCGAGCAAGCCGTCAGCCGCATGCAAAGCTCCCGCAGCTTGGTGCAAACCGGGTTGAACTGGCCCGCGGCCGATACTCGGGCGATGGATTCTCGGGCTGAAGCCGGGTTTGCGGAACGGGGAGACGACGCGGTTCGGATCCTGCCCGGCGTAGGTGCCGCGTCGCAGCAGTCCATGACCGAACTTAAGTTCATGCCTTCGCAGCCGCCGGTGGCGGCGGGGCCCTTGGAATTGCCCACGGAGTCGCTCTCCGCTCAGCAACCGGCCTTCGGTTCCGGCCGAGAAACGCAAACCCCTCGGCAAACTTCCCGGGAGTTATGGACGCCCCTGCCCGCCGCCGGGGCAACGAGTCATTCTCCGACGGTTTCCGCTTGGGAAGGTGATCGGCGGCAGGCGTCGCCCGGTTTCGCGGCCTCTCAATCCGGCGCGGCGGCCTCGCCGGGCGCGTCGGCTGCGGTCGAATCGCCGGGGATGAAGGTGATTGAGTTCCCCGCGGCCGAAGATACGGCCCCGTATCGCGAGACCTCAACGGTGATTGGATCGGAAATGGTCGAGGAATCGCCCGGGATCGGTTTCTTCGAAGAGACGGGGGCATCGGAAGGGAACATGGCGCCGGCGGCCGCGCCGTTTGAAATCATCGAGGAGTCGGGAGAGTTGACGGTGATCGTGCGGCGGAGCAAGCTGCTGCGGACGAAGGTGGACGTGTACCGCACGGCGGTGGTCGATCCGGCGGTGTGCGACGTCAGTCAGTTCACGCCCCGCGAGATCGCCATCCTGGGCAAGGGGCAGGGGGCCACGCACGTCACGTTCTGGTTCGCCGACGATCGTTATCGGCCGGTGACCTACCTGGTCCGCGTCAAACCCGACCCGGAGATCGAAAAACAGCAGACCGAGCGGTATGCGTTGCTGCAATCGCACCTGGCCCGGCTGTTCCCCGAGAGCAAGGTCGAGCTGCTGGCGGTGGGAGACAAGCTGATCGTGCGGGGTCAGGCGCGGGACGCCGCCGAAGCCGCCCAGATCATGGCCGTGATCCGCGGTGAATTGATCCGCGCCCGGGGCGTGGCCGAGGGGCAGGCCGACGACCCGGTGGGTCGCATGGCCGCCGGCCAGGATCTGCCGGCCCTGCAAGTGATCAATCTGCTCCGCATCCCCGGCCCGGCGCAGGTCGCCCTGAAGGTCAAGATCGCGGAGTTGAATCGCTCGGCCGCCCGCAACTTCGGCGTGGACATGAAGCTCAATCTCGATCAGGGCAAGTTCCTGATCCAATCGTTGCTGAACCTCAGTTCCGGCGGGACGGCCTCGATCCTGGGGACCTTCGACGGCGGGGACCTGAAGTTCGGCATCCACTACCTGGAGGAGCACGGCGTGCTGCGGATGCTGAGCGAGCCGACGCTGGTCACGCTCAGCGGTCGGCCGGCCACCTTCATCGCGGGCGGCGAGTTCGCCGTGCCGACCACGGTGGGCGTCAACGGCGTGGGGGCGGTGACCACGGACTTTCGGGCCTACGGGGCGATCATCACCTTCCTCCCCACGGTCATTGACAAAGACCTCATCCGCCTGGAGGTCTCGCCGGAGTTCAGCCAGATCGACAACAAGAACAAGGTCAACGGGACGCCGGGACTGCGGACCCGGGCGGTGACCACCACGGTGGAGATGCGGGAGGGTCAGACCCTGGCCCTGGCCGGTCTGTTGGACGACTCGATGTCGGGTAACAACCAGGGGGACCTGCCGATCGTGGCCCAGATCTTCGGCCGCCGCAGCATGTCCCGCAACGAGACGGAGTTGATCATCTTGGTGACGCCGGAGCTGGTCCACCCGATGGAGCCGGAGGAGACGCCGCCGCTGCCGGGCTTCGACGTGACCGAGCCGACGAACCACGAGTTTTTCATCAAGGGACACCTGGAGGGCCGGCCCACGCTGGAGTACGACAGCACGACCTGGCCCAACCTCCGCCGGCGGTACAACGCGGGCGGACCGGCGACGATCTCCGGTCCCTTCGGTCACGGGGACTGACCCGGCCGGCGGGCGGAGAGGCAAGGGCGGCGTTGCGCGGCGGCGCGCGAACCGCACCAGCGATCAGACACGAAACGAAGCAAGACCCGGAGCGGAAGCCATGGAACGGCATCGGCAATATCAGGCAGGCGTGCGTCCGCGATCGCGGCGGACGGCGGCGGAGACGATCGGCGGGCTGGCCCTGCTGGCGCTCTTGAGCGGCTGCCACGGGGCGGTGGGGGAGGCCAAGCGGGGACCGGCCTACGACCGGCCCTTCCCCTTGGGCCAGGTTACCGACGCCCATTGGGAGACGATGCAGACCAACGCCGAGGCGGCCGACTTCATCTTCTACGACCACGAATTCGTGGGCCGGACGCCGGAGTTGACGCCGCTGGGGCGAAAACACCTGCTGTCGGTCGCCGTGCGGCTGAAGCACGTCCCCTTCCCGGTGGTGGTCGAGGAACTGCCGGACGAGAAGGACCCGGCCTTGGATCAGGCCCGGCGGGCGACGATCGTGAACCTCCTGACGGAGTTGGGCTATCCGCGGGAGGAGATCGACGCGCGCGTGATCACGGCCCCCGGCTTCACGGCCGGCCTCAGCGCCGTGGAGGGCGAGGCCGCCTACTACCGCACGCTCAACGATACCTACGGCACCGGCGCCGGCTACGGCGGCTACGGCCGCTCCTTCGGCGGCCTCCGGCGGTGAAGTTGCGCTCGCCGAAGTCTCGGAAACCGGCAAGCCGCCGGCATCGCTGTCCCCTGGAGCCTTCTTATTGCAAGAGAATCTTGCGCGCGGCGGCGTCGAAGCGAGCGACTTTACCCTCGCGATGCGACAGGATTCCCATGTTCAAGGGTGCCTGCACCCGGACGCCGATGTCCACCGGGCTGAACGGACGCTGCCGCGTTTGCACGCAGTCGAGAAAGTTTTCCCAGAGCTTTTCCGTGTTGCCGAATCCGCTCCAAGGGATCACCACCTCTTGCGATTCCTTGGCGACGGGCACGATGCGAATCCCCCGCCCGGGATGATCCAGATCGCCCAGCACGATCGCGCCGTCGGTGCCGCGCAAGATCGTCTGAATGCCCGTAAAGTTCGATAGCGAATTGCTCATGACGACGCTGGGGCCGCCCGGATAGTCGGCGATGATGTTGCACTGGTCGGGCACTTCGCGGGGATATTGGAACGTTCCGCCTCCGCCGAGGACGCGTTCCGGGTAACCGAGTTCGAGGAGGCAGAAAACGGGGGTGAAGGCGTGCACGAGCAAATCGGTCGCCGGCCCGCCCGCATAGTCCCAATACAGACGCCACTGAAAGAAACGCGACACGTCGAAGGGGACTTTGGGGGCATCGCCCAGGAACTGCTCCCAGTCGAGGTCGGGCCCGGGTTTGGCGTTGGGATCCGGGATGGGCATCCGTTCGCCCCAGTCGCCGCGGCGGAAGTAGCCGAGCTGGACGTGAACGATCTTGCCCACGATTCCTTGTCCGATCAATGCGCGAGCCTTGGCGTAGGCCTCGTCGGCAACATACTGCGTACCGACCTGAACGATCCGTCGGAGGCGTTCGGCCTCGTCGCACAACTCGGTTGCCAAATCCATTTGCGACCAATGCGTGAGCGGTTTCTCCACGTAAACGTCTTTGCCGGCACGGACGGCGGCCAGGGCCTGCGGGGCGTGGTGCCGATCCGGCGTTGCGATGCAGACCAGATCGACGCCGTCGTCGGCCAATAATTCCCGATAGTCGCGGTAGATTTTCGCGCCGGTGCGGGCTGCGGCCGCCTCCACCCGCGGTCGGTACACGTCGCAGACGGCTACGGTGTCGCAGCGTCCCTGTTCCCTGAATTTCAGACAGATGTCGATGTGCGCGCCGGCCCGCCCGCCCGTCCCAATGAACCCGATGCCCGGCCGGTCATTCGCCCCTGCGATCCGCGATGATGCGAAGATCTGGGGCATCGGCAGCGCGGCCGCGGCGGCCAAGCTACCGGCCGTTCCCAGCCAACGACGACGGTCACAAGACGATCCTGAGGTTGGTTTCATGGCACTGGTCTCCATAGCACTGATCTCCCGGTTGAAACCGAATCGCTCCCCTCCAACACCGAACCGCAATACGGCATCGAGCCGACGATACGTTACCACAGCGCGGGGTCCGGGAAAAGCAAGAACCTACGGCGCCGGACGTTCGCCCGGGCGGCGAAATCCCCGAGCGAGCGGGATGCGGCGGCGAGGATGGACGGTCTTGCGGTCGCGGCACGCCGCCCGCCGCCATGGCCGGTGTTTGGTTGCGGCGGGGGTGACGATCCGAGCCGACCGCGATATGCTGAGGGCGTGGGCGTTTTTCCCGCACTGGGGCAAGCGGTTCGGCGCGGCCGGGGAACGGTCCTTCGCCCTGTTCCCGGCAAGCCTCGGCGATGCGTTTTCGCGTTGTAAATCGGCGGCCTTCCCAGCCCAAGGAGGGATACTCCAGCAAACATGCGACTTGTGATGGTCGGGACCGGTCCGTTCGGGGTCCCCACGTTTCGTCGGCTGTTGGAATCGCGGCACAGTGTGCTGAGCTTGATCACCGCGCCGAGCGAGCGAGACGGCCGTCCCTTGCCTCCCAGCCCCTTGCGCGAAATCGCGGCGGCCCATCGAATCCCCATTTTCGACCCGCCGGACATCAACGCCGAACAAGCGCGGCGGACGCTTGCCTCGTGGGAGGCGGATTTGCTGGTGGTTTGCGATTACGGGCAGATCCTGTCGGCGGAGACCTTGGCCGCGGCCAGGCTCGGCGGCGTCAATCTGCACGCTTCGCTGCTGCCGAAGTATCGCGGGGCCGCTCCCATTCCCTGGGCGATTTACCACGGCGAAAAGACCACCGGCGTGAGCGTGATCCATATGACGCCGCAGGTGGACGCGGGGCCCGTGATCGCGCAAAGCGAGGTGGACATCCTGCCCGACGAAACGGCCGTGGAATTGGAAGCGCGACTGGCGGAGATTGGGGCCTGGTTGATGCTCCGGGCGATCGACAATTTGGAGGCCGGCTTGCTGGAGGCGTTACCGCAAGACGCCAAGGCCGCTTGCCGTGCCCCCAAGCTGAAGAAGGAGGATGGGCTGGTGGATTGGCGGCGGCCGGCCGAAGTGATCCGCAATCAGGTGCGAGCGATGGTCCCTTGGCCCAAGACGTACACCTATTGGTGCCGATCGGGAAAACCGCCCCTGCGGTTGATCCTCGAGAGCGTGCAAACAGCGGAGCGGTCCCATGCGGCGCCTCCCGGCACGGTCCTGGAGGTCGGTTCGCAGGGCATTTTGGTCGCGGCGGGAGAGGGGGCCGTGCTGATCCGCGCCTTGCAACCGGCCGGCAAACGGGTCATGTCGGCCGAAGATTTCCTCCGCGGTTATCGCCTCCAGCCGGGCGATCGTCTGGGAACGCCGGAAACCGGCGCGTAGGGGCGGATGTCGGCTACGCCGCGGGGTCGCTCCCGCTCCCTCATGCAGGCGACGCCCCGTCCGTGTAACATGTTGAGAAAGCCGTGGAGCCGGGAGTGAAGGCTGCCGGCCCGGCGGGACGGCCCGGCCGGGCAGGACGGACGCAGGAACTCCCCCCGGCACCGCGGCTCCATCGGTTCCCCTAATTGATACGTCGGGAGATGAGTGCCATGCCCTTGGTGGTTGTGGGTTCGGTAGCCTTCGATAGCGTGGAGACGCCGCGAGCGACACGGGAACGCGTGTTGGGCGGTTCCGCCGTCTATTTCTCGCTGGCGGCGCGGTTCTTCACCAGGGTGCGTTTGGTGGGCGTCGTGGGCGAGGATTGGCCCCCCGAATACACGGAGTTGCTGCAAGCCCAGGGCGTCGATACGGCGGGACTGCAAGTCGTTCCGGGAGCCAAGACGTTCTTCTGGCGGGGACGCTACTTCTCCAACATGAATGAACGCGAGACGCTGGACGTGCAACTCAACGTCATGGCGCGTTTCGATCCGATCCTGCCCGAGGACCTGCGCCGCTGCAAGTTCCTATTCTTGGCCAACGGCTCGACGAAGATGCAGCTCAACGTCCTTTCGCAATGCGTGGGGCCGATGCTGACCGTGGCCGACACGATGGATCACTGGATCCGCAATGAGCCGCAGGAATTGCGGGAGTTGATGCGTCGCGTGGACGGGCTGGTGCTCAACGACTCGGAGGCCAAGCTCTTGGCGGAGGACGAAAACGTTCTCCGCGCCGGCCGAGCGCTGCTGGAAATGGGGCCGCGCTTCATCGTCATCAAAAAGGGCGAGCACGGCGCGATGTTCTTCAGCAAGCACGAAATGTATGTGTTGCCGGCCTATCCCACGGATCGCGTGGAGGATCCGACGGGCGCGGGCGACAGCTTCGCCGGCGGCATGATGGGGTATTTGGCCGAGCAGGCCGATTACACTCCCGAGACGCTGAAGCTGGCCATGGCCTACGGCATCGTCTGCGCCGGGTTCACCGTCGAGGATTTCAGCGTCGATCGCCTCCTCAAGATCACGCGGGATGACGTCGAACGCCGGATGGAAGAGTATCGCCGGATGTTGACGTTTTAGAGCGGATTCCGGGTAGCGGCGGACGGACCGCCGGGTCGGAGTGGCATCCATGAAGGGAAAGGTTCGCACCTTTGTCGCCGTCGAAGTCGATGAGGGGGTTCGCAATCGAGCCGCCAAGTTGATCCGCCGCCTGCAACAGAGCGGCGCCGACGTCCGCTGGGTCGATACCCGGCAAATGCACATCACGCTCAAGTTCCTGGGCGAGGTGGACCTGCGCGACGTCTATCACATCTGCTTGGCGGTGGAGAAATCCGTGGCCGCGGTCGAGCCGTTCTCCATCGAGGTCCGCGGGGTCGGGGCCTTTCCTACGCCGACGCGGCCGCGGGTGCTGTGGCTGGGCGTGGATGACGGCGCGGAGCAAATGTGCGACCTCAACGCGCGGGTCGAGTCGGCGCTCCAATCGCTGGGCTATCCCCGCGAGGCGCGGCGGTTTCAAGCCCATCTGACCCTGGGACGGGTCCGCAGGCAGGATCACGCCGTGCAAGACCTGGCGGAGATGATGCGCGAGGCGCAGGACCTGGAGTTCGGGCCGTCCTCGGTGGACGAAGTGGTGGTTTTCTCCAGCGAACTTCAACCGAGCGGGCCGGTCTACGAGCCGATGGGCCGCGCCGAACTGCGCGGTTGACGCGCGGGCTTCGGTCGCTCGATGATGACGCTGCCATCTTCCTCGGAGGCCTTTCCCATGGATCGCAAGGAATTCCTCAAGAGCAAGCTGTTGCAGTGTTTGGGCGGGCCTTGGCCGGAGCCGACGCCTCTCGATCCGCAGTGGGGCGAACCCGAGCGAAAAGACGGCTACCGCATCCTCCCCGTGCGGTACGCGGTGGAACCGGGAGATCGCGTTCCCGCCTTGCTGCTGGTTCCCGACGGCGTGGACGACGCCCATCCCGCCCCCGCCGTCGCGGTCTGGCATCAGCACAACGGCGAGTGGCACCTGGGCAAGAGCGAACCGGCCGGTTTGGCGGGCAACCCCATGCATCACACGGGGGCGGCCTTGGCACGCGAGGGATACGTGGTGCTTTGCCCCGACGCCCTCTGCTTCGAGGAACGCCAAAGCCCCTATCTCAAGGGCGGGAATTACGAACGGTTCGAGTTTCTCCGCTACGTGGTGCAAGGGAAATGCATGGCCTGGAAGAACATCCTGGACATGCGCCGGGCGATCGATCTGCTCGTCAGCCTGCCCTATGTGCGAGCCGATCGCATCGGTTGTTATGGGCACTCGATGGGTTCCACCTTCACGTGGTTGGTAGGTCCTTGGGACGAGCGGCTGCGCTGCTTGGTGGGCAACTGTTGTTTGCCCACGTACGCCGCCATCCACCGCACGCACATCTTGCACTGTTTTCCCAACTTCATTCCGGGCTGGTTCCAATACGGCGACACGCCGGATATCGCGGGTTTGATTGCGCCGCGGGCACTGCATCTGAACTTCGGCGAAGAAGACGGCGGCAGTCCGATTCCCGAGGTACGCCAAGGAATCGAGATCATTCGCGCGGCCTATCGCGATGCCGGCGCGGAAGAGAACTTCAGCCATTTCATCGAGCCGGGAGCGGGGCATGTCCTCTCGGACGAGATGTGGCGACGCACCCGGGAATGGTTCGCCCGGCACTTGCGGGGTTGAACGGACGGCACATCACGACTCTTGCGTTCCGACTCTTGCGTGGGACGCGTAATGAATTCGGCCCGCATCGACCGGTGCCCGAAACGTCTCAGCCGGCAAGGGCGTGAATACTCGGAATGCCGAGCCGTCCGCCGTCCGTTTGCGATCGGCCCTCGACGGGGCCGGCACGGATCAGACCTTGCCCTCCTGCACCAAGCGAGCGAAATGGGCGAAAGATCGGTCGTAGGTCGCTTCGGCGCTCTTGGGGAAGCAGCATCCCGGTAATTGGCGGTTCCTCAAGTGGTATTGCAGGCAATCGCAACACACGCCCTTGCGCGGGCAGGGATCGTAGGTGCAAGTGCAAAGGTCCAGATTCCGCTCTTTTTTGCAGTCCATTGGGGGCCCTTCCTCCCGTTCGAAGTCGTCGTCGGCGTGCCTCTTGAAATCGCCTTTTTCACGGCAGGATAGTGCGGTTCGGCCGGTGAAACAATCCCCGGCGCGGCGGCGGATGACGCTACCGCCTGGACGCTGCACGGCCGTCCGCGCGGCGTGGCGGGCGGGGGCGGCACGGACTATACTTGGCTCAAGGATCGCGGGACCGGCGCGGTTGCCGGGGCGTATCGGAACAGTCGCCCTTCACCCGGCGGCGACGCAGGCCCGCATCATGCTGCCCGCCGGCGTCCCACTGCTCTTGCCCGCCGGCGTGGCCCATCCTCCAAATTCAGCAGCAGATCGGAGAGCCGTCCCATGGTCGAGAAGAGGCGTGTCGGGGTGCGTTGCGCAGCGATCATCGCGGGCTTGACGTTGTGGTCGACCATCGCCGGGCACCGCGTGTGTCTCGCAATGGACGCTTATTTTATCCAGGGCCGCGAATTGGTCATCAGTGACCGCGGCGAAGACTATCTGCGTTTTCAAACGGCGGCCTGGGGGCCGAATTGGGCTTGGACCGGATTCAAAGCGGATGCTCGCAAGGAAGGTCGGGCCGCGGTGAGCGAGCTTTCCGCCGTGTTGGGCGGGACGGGGGTGCCGATCCGGGCCGTACTTCGCGCGGAGCCGTTGGATGCCCGGCGGATTGCTCTCTCCGTGGAGCTCAAGGCCGAGCGCGACACCGACCTCACGTTGATCGTGTTGGAAATGGCGACCGGCCGGGCCTTTCAAGGGCGGCAAGGCGTCGTTCGCGGTGCGGAGGGTGCATCACCGGTCAAGTGTCCCTTCGGGCGAGGCGTCGTCGGACGCGACGTGCGGGAAATGGAGTTGCACGACGAAGCGAACCGCGTGACCGCCGTCGAGTTTGCGGTCCCGGTCACGATTCAAGCCGATGGGGCGGCGCGGATCGTCCTCGCCGCGGACCGTCTCAAGGCGTCCGAAAGCCCTCGGATCGAACTGACGTTAGCGTTGCCCGACGACGTGGCCTGGTATCCGACCGCGGCCGACATTCCGGATGAGCCCGGCTTGGACGCGTGGTACGAATGGACCGCGACGGGCTTGGAGGACGGGAGCCGGATCGGCTTGGAGGACTGGTTGGACAAGCCGGCGGGAGGACGCGGCCGCATCACGCGCCGCGGCGACGATCTCTATTACGGCGATCGATCGATCAAGCTGTGGGGCCTCAACCTGTGCTATAGCGCGTGCGCTCCGGAACGAGAATTGGCGGAAAAGCGGGCTCGGCTTTATGCCCGTTACGGCATCAACGCCGTGCGTTTGCACAAGTTCGCGGACGGGCCGGGTTGGGCCGGTATCCAGTCCCCGGAAAGCTGCCTGGAGTTCGATCCCCAGGCCTTGGATCGCATGGACTACCAAGTGGCGAAGTTCAAGGAGGCCGGCATTTTCGTCAAGCTTTCCGCGCACTTTGGAACGCCGTCGCTGGGGCCGAAGGATCGACGATATGTGCCGTACCTGGAAGAGTTCGGCGCTTTTTCGGGATCCGCAGCCCGCGTGCGACCGCCGCACAGCGCCGTGCATTACTCGCCGGAGTTGCAGGAGGTGCAAATCCTCCAGATTCGGCGTCTCTTGGAGCACCGGAATCCCTACACGGGCTTGACCTACGCGGAAGACCCCGCCGTGGCTTTCATCGAGATTATTAACGAGCAGAGCATCCTCTTCTATTCCTCCATGGAACCGCTGAAGAAGAGCGCGACGCTGCGGCGGATGACGGGCGAGCGATTCTGCCGATGGTTGGCCGAGAAATATGGCAGTCACGAGAAACTCGTGGAAGCGTGGGGGAAAGCGGCCTTGGATAGTTTCTCCGGCGAGGTGCCCGCGAGCGAACCGGAACGGCTGGAAAAGGGAAACATTCTGCCTTTGGGAAACCCCTGGTATTGGGACCCCGACCAACTGGCGGGATCGCAGGCCTTTCGTAGGCGGCGGCTGCTGGACACGCTTCAATTCCTCTATCAATTGCAGTGCGAATTCTACGGGCGCTACGTCCGCGCCGTGCGCGAGGCCGGGTATTCCGGCGAGTTGGTGGCCTCCAATTGGCAGGCCGGTCGGGCCTTTAGTCACTTCGCCAATCTCCACTCCGATTACTTGGTCGGTACCATTGACCGCCACAATTACTTCGGCGGCGAGAAGGTCGATGCGACGATGATGTCGCGGGCGGGTTCGGGCATGCTCAGCACGGGTTTGCAGCAGGCGGCCGATCGCCCCTTCATGCTCTCCGAATGGATTCACGTGTTTCCCAACGAGATGGGCGTGGAGGGACCGGCCGTGATCGGTGCCTACGGCTTGGGTTTGCAGGGTTGGGACGTCTCCTTCATGTTCCAGAACGGGGACGACGGCGGCTTCAGCGAGCGATTGGGGCGGCAGCAGTGGGACGTGACCGCGCCGCAAGTGCTAGGCGTCTTTCCCGCGGTCGCCCGGCACGTCTTGCGCGGCGACGTGGTCGAATCCGAGCGCGTCATCTCGCGCGAGGTGCATGTCCCGTCGCTGTGGGAGGGCCGATTGGGATTCGAGGATCGTGTGGTTCAGGGCTACGACGCGAAGGAATTGAGCGGCAGCCAGGTGCCCGCCCAAGCCTTGGCCGCGGCGCGCTGCGTCGTCAGTTTCGCGGACGCCTTTCGACCGACGCCGCCGTTCGATCTCGGCCCGTATCTCCACGACGGCCTCATCGTTTCGGCGACCGGCCAGTTGGCGTGGCGGGAAGGCGACGGGAATCGCGGTGGTTGGATGACCCTGAATACCCCGGCGACCAAGGCCGCCGTCGGCTTTTTCCAAGGGGAGACCTTCAACCTGGGGGAGGTGGTCCTTGCCCCGCGAAGCCGTTTCGGAGCCGTTTACGTCACGGCCCGGGAGAAGGACGGCACGCTGGCCGCCTCGCGCGCATTGCTGATCACAGCGCTGGCTCGCGCCCGTAACACCAACGCCAAGGTCTCGCCCGACGGCACGCGCTTGCTGGTTCCGGGAGAGGGGCCGATTCGGATGGAGCCGGTGTCGGCCGAGATCACGATCCGCCGATCGGGCACCATCCGCGTGCTGGTGCTGGATCAGGCCGGTCGCGAGACAGGTCGCGAGCTGCCGGTCACAGGCGGCCGATTCCTGATCGACGGTGCCCGCGACCGCACGCCCTATTACATGGTCGTGATCGATTGAGCCTTCAGACAGTCCGAGTTCTCGCGTGCGTGCTGCGTCAAGGCTGCACGGGGCGGCCCATGGCGTCGCGCGGATCGATCGTCTGCAAGCGATCTCCTAGCAGCGCGGCCAGCTCGGGCAGATCGTAAACCTCCAGCGCCCCGTGCACCGTTCCCACCAACGGCAGCTTATTGACGCCCAATTCGACCGCGTTCGTCCAGGAGATGAACGGCCGGATCAACGTCACGCGACCAAAAAGGTCGGGGGCGACCGTCGCGGCGTGGAGCGCCGGAATGCCCAGGTGCCCGACCGCGATCAACTCCGGAGCGGCCCCTTGCGGTTGGTTCCCCTGAAGCCACCGGGCGCAGACCATCAAGTCCTCGGCCCGCATGCCCACGTACGATCTTCCCAGCAAATACGCGATGTAGAAGTCCTGCCCGTCCGGGCCGTGATAGTCGGGATGAAAATAGCGTTGTCCGGTCCGCTGGGTCTCTCCCGTGCCGCGGAGGTCCACCGCCAGCACGATCTTGCCGGCTTGGACCAAGGCTTCGAGGGCCCCTCCCGGCGCGGCCTCGGCGGCCTTGCCTTGCTCGTGAACGTACAAGACCTTGCCCGAGGGATTTCCCTGCGGCACGAACAGCAGGGCCGGCAAAACGACGCCTTCCTCAACCTGGAAGACGAGCTTTTGCACCCGATACCCCGCCCGTTCCAGGTCGCCGCGAGACTCGATCTTGGGTTCCGGCAAGTCTTGAAGAGGACGAATACCGGCGAGTCGGGCGACGTGTTCCTTCAGCTTCTCGCGCGGCTGTTCGCGCCGCAATTGGGCCCTGCGCTCGGTCAGCTTGGCGGCCTGATCACGATTCAGATCGTAAACCGATCGGGCATCCGGCAGCAACATGACCTCGCCCTGCGGCGTGCATTGCAACTCGGCCGCGGTGGGTACGTCGAGGTCTTCCGGTTCAAAGACGACTTCGTCGCGGCCTGCCAACCAGCGGAGCATCCACCGCACGGAGGCCTCGCGAAGCTGCTTGGTGAAACCATGCTCTTCGTCCGTTTCGGCCAGCTCCATGCGTTCCGGGTAGCCCAGACGGCTGTACAACCGTTTGGCCATGCGGAAGGAGGCCCAAGCGTCTTCGATATTGAAGTAATCGCGGGTGGCCGTGAGCAGCAGGGTCGGTTGCGGCGCCCGCATCATGCAGTAATCGGCGTGATCCATGCCCCAGGCGAGTTGCCCGAAGATGTTTTGCTCGGCGTCCTGCGGTCCGTTGGTTTTCAGCAGTCGCCCGAACAGGCCGCAAATGTAGCACCCCGGGGCCGCAGCAAGGATGCGGGAATCCAGGGCCATCAGGTAGGCGGTTTGCGTGCCGCCCCCGCTGATGCCGGAGCAACCGATTTTGTCGGGGATGATTTCGGGGCGAGCCTGGAGATAATCCACGGCACGCATGGCGTCCCAGATTTCGTAACGCGCGGTGTTCCAACCTAGCAGGATGCAGCCCTTGCCGACCATGTTGTGGGCTGCGGTTCCCCAGAGGGTGAACTTGCCGTCGGGGTCCTGCCACTGATGACGCTCGCCCTGGTCGATCGGGTCGAAGACCAAGGCCGCCAAACCGTTCGCCGCCAAAAGGGCGCCGTAGCCGGCATAGTTCCGGTAGGCCTTGGCCTCGTTGGAGTGCCCGCAAGGAACCAGGACGCCGGGATACGGCGGCGGATAGCGGTCGGCATCCGGCAGGAAGAGGGCGGCGGTGACGAAGTGTTTGGGTTGGCTTTCGAAGAGGATCTTTTCGACGCGGTAGCCCCGCCGCTGAAGCGTACCCACGGTCTGCGGGTTCAGCGGCGTCGGTTCCGGAAATCCGCCGATGCGGTTCACGAATTCCGCCTTCCACCGCTGCTGGTAGTCCCGGATCGCTTCGGGCGTCTTGCGTGCCTCGTAGGCCTCTTTCCACGCCTGCTCGGCGCGGGCGACTTCAGCGAAAAGGTAATGCGTCATCATTTCGCCCGGCGCACCGAAGTCCTCTTTTTCCCCCAAGACGCGATAGGGGGCATCCTCGGCGGCGGCGGGCGGCGGCATCACGGCGGCGCGGAACGCACAGAATGCAGCCAAACCCAGCGTGACAAAACCGGCGTAGCGGGGCCTCATGGCGGATCCTCCAAGCTAATCGGACCGAAAAACGGCGTCCACACCGCTCGGCGGCGATCGTCCCATCAAGCCGTTCGCCGCGGGCGCAAACCGTCGCACGGGAGTTTACCGCCTTGGACCGTCACGATCAATCAACCGCTGCGATTCCATGCTCGTTTAGCTTGACATGCCGATTCCATCGAGAGTAGCCTAAAAGGTGGTTCCTCGTCCCCTTTCGTCGGTCCGTTTGCCAGCGGAAACAAAGAACATGCTATACCGGATGGGCGCTATTCTCTCGGTTCGTCGCGGCGTGATGGTTTTGCCGATCGGGACCGCGGCCTTGGCGGCCGTATGTTGGGCGTGGGGCGTGGTCCAGGCTCAGCCGCCGGGACCGCCGCCGGGCTTGGGCGGCCCTGGACCGGGGGCCGGCGCTCCACCGCCCGGAGGCGTGCCGAACATCCCCGGCCTTCCCCCCCTGCCCGGGACCACGCCGGAAGTCCCCGAGCCGAAGCCCGTTCCCCCGGCGGTGCCGAACTACCTGGAACTGTCGGTGGATAACACCTTGGCGGCGCAGCGTCAAAACGTGCAACGGATGCTCCGCGAGGGCAACTTCAACGCCGTCGCCAATGGGCAGCAGGTATTCCGCGACTACTACGTCAACTATTTTCTTCCCAGTTGGACTCAAGCGGCCAACCGTTCCAAGTTGCAACAGTTGCGGACGCAACTGACCAATTCGGAGTTGGGGAACATGGCCCGGGCCGGTGGGCCGCCCCACGATCTCCTGGTCCAGATTGCCCTCCAGACGTTGGCCGATTACGTCAAGAACGAGCAACTGGATCCGGCGGTGCGGGTGAGTGCGATGCTGGCGATCGGAGAGCTGAATGATCGCGAGCGAGGAGTCGGGAGCACGCAACCCCCGGCTCCGTGTGCAGCGGCCTTGCCCGTCATCATCGAAGCGCTCACCGACGCGCAGCAGAGCGACGCCGTCAAATTGGCCGCCTTGGTCGGGCTGGAGCGCCACTGCGTCATCGGGATTGCCGATGCGAACGTACTGAACTCGCAGGTGATACCCTTGTTGTTGTCCATGGCTCAAGAGAAGAATCCGCCGGCGGAACGCGATGCCGAAGTCCATGCCTGGTTCCGTGCGCGTGCGATCGGCATTTTGGGCGGGATGCAGGCCTTGGGCGCCAATACGCAAGTCGTGCAGGCCTTGACCGGCATGGTGGGCGACGCCGCGGAACCGGTACGCGTTCGCTTGGCCGCGGCGCAGGCCTTGGGCGGGCTGAATCTGTCCTCGGCTCAGGGAGTGGATTTCGCCGCCGTGACGCAAGCGCTGGGTAAGATGGTGCTTGACTTGTGCGTGGCCGACGTTCAGGCCTCCCTGGCGGGCAGCGCCAACAAACTGTCTTCGCGTCGCATTGCTTCGTACGTGTACTCAGCCCAAACCGGCTTGCGCGCCGTGCGAAGCGCCGTGGGCGGACAGCCGGTCGAACAAGCCGCCGCGAAGCTCTCCACGGCACTGGACGGCGTGACCAAGGCGCTCAACGATGCGGCGAGCGCGCGCGATCCCAACGCGGATTTGTTGCAGCGCTTGCCCAGGGCATTGGGGACGCTGAGTACGGCGGTGCAGGCCCTGCAACCGGCGGCGCCCCCCGCCGCGACGCCGACCGCCGCGCCCGCCGCCGCGGCTCCCACCGGGTAATTCCCGGCCGATACGGGAGGCCTGACGCATGGAGGCGACATTTTCCTTGATGCGACGAACCGGCTCGGCGTTGGTCGCGACGCCGGGTTGTCGGGCGGTGTTGCCCCGGATGCCGCTGAGTTTCGAGGCTTGCGTGCCCGGCCGGGCAATGCTTCCTCTCGTACTCCTCTGCCTGTGCTACGGTTGTTCCAGCGTGGCTTGGCTCGGCGAACCGCGACCGATGGCGTCCCCCGGGCAAGCACCATCGCGCGATGCGCGGCAAACCGACGGCCCCGGGAAGGATGAGCATTCGGGGGCGACGGGCGCAAGCGACGAGGCCCATGCAACCCCACCCCAATCCGATGGCAAGGACCGCGGGAAGGCCGCGACTCAAGCGAAAGGAGGACCGGCGACCGACGTGCAAGGCAGTCCGGCGAAGCAACCCTCCTCGGAAGAATTGGCACGCGCTCTTCAAAGTCCCCGCTCCGCGGATCGGATCGCGGCTCTTGAGAGTGTCTCCGGGGATGCCGCCGATGCCGGGTTGGAAACGCTCGTCGGCGGGGCGCTGACGGATGCCGACCTAGGGGTACGGTTGGCGGCCGTGGCCGCTTTGGGACGCATCAACACTCCGACCTCGCGGCAGGAGTTGCGGCGGTTGGCCGAGGCGGAAGGGGATGCCTTTCGCGCGGCGGCGGCCAAGGCATTGATTTTGGGGGGCGACAAGGAGGCCGTGCGTCGTGCCGCGAGCGACCGCTCGCCGTACGTCCGCCTGCAAGTTGCCCGGCTCTTGGCGGAGTTGCGGCCGTCGGATGCGCCGGATGACGAGGTCTCGGCGGCGGCTTGGCGCCTGCTGCAAGATTCCGGCGGTGACGTACAGCTCGAAGTGATACGTTCCGTTTCGCGGTGGCCGTGGCGGCAGGCGGCTCCTTTGCTTTTGGAAGGTCTCGCGTCGCAGGTCTATGCGGTGCGGAAATCGGCCCACGAGCGGCTTTCCGAGCACTGGCCTCCGGCCCGGGACTTCCCGTGGCAATCCGGCCCCGCCGAAAACGCCGAGCGGCTGGAGGCTTTGCGCGAGGAATTCGCTCGGGCCCATCCGCCGGACGTCCAAGCGGATCCGGCGCGCTCCCACGCGGTCCCGTTCGGACCTGTGCCGGGAGCCGTTTCCCCCGAGGAGCAGCCATGACCGACGTCTGGCA
Source organism: Thermogutta hypogea (assembly GCF_055386265.1). Taxonomy (NCBI): domain Bacteria; kingdom Pseudomonadati; phylum Planctomycetota; class Planctomycetia; order Pirellulales; family Thermoguttaceae; genus Thermogutta; species Thermogutta hypogea. The sequence continues at coordinate 3,306,313 of NZ_AP042425.1, read as the reverse complement.
ACGGCTCTTAAGCGATTCCCAGGCCGGGGTGCCCGCTGCCGCGGACTACCTCCGCGAATTGCGAAGTTATTGCATGCGGCACGGCAAGAGTGCGGAGTTCGGGGAATTCACCGACGGCGCGCCGGCGGTGCCGAGCCGGTCAGGAATGGGCGGGGCCTGCCTTCCGCCTGAGGTTGTGAAGGGAACGGCCGGCCGGACGGGTATCGTCGGGGCCGGTCTGATGGGCTGTACGATCGCCGCTTTGTTCCTGCGATGCGGTCGCCGCGTGACCTTGCAGGAGGTGCAATCGCAAGCCCTTCAAACGGCGCCGCAGCGGATCGCGCAAGACTGCTCGGCGGCCGGATGCACGGAGTCCCAAATCTCGGCTTTGCTGGACCGGCTCAGCCTGAGCTCCCAGCTTGCCGATCTCCGGGATTGCGATTTCGTGCTGGAGTGCGTGGTGGAGGATGAGGCCGTCAAACGCGATCTCCTGCCGCGGTTGGAGAGCGTTCTGAGTCCCACGGCCGTGCTGGCCAGCAATACGTCGGGCATACTGTTGGCGACGCTGGCGCAAGGGTTGACGCGGCCCGCGCGCTTTCTCGGCTTGCACTTTCTTCACCCGGTACGGGAGCGGATGTTGGTGGAGGTGGTGCGGGCGCCTGCCACGTCGCAACAGACCCTGGAGACGACGCGGCGTCTGGCGGCGGACCTGGGTCGTTTGCCGCTGGAAGTCGGTGACGGGCCGGGGTTCGCGGTCAATCGGCTGCTCTTCCCGTTTCTGAGCGAAGCGCTGCACATGCTGCGGCACGGTTGGTTGCCGCACCAGGTCGATGCCGTGATCGAACGCTGCGGCTGGGTCGGAGGACCGTGCAAGATCATGGACGAAATCGGTATCGATACCACGTTTCGGGTCGGTCGCGTGTTGTGGCAGGCCTTCCCCGATCGTGTCGCCCCGTCGCCCATCCTGGTAACCCTGTTGAAGAGAGGACGGCTGGGACGGAAGTGCGGCAGCGGCTTTTACAGCTATGCAAGCACGACCGCCTGGACCACGCCGCCGCAACGCGATGAAGTCTGCGAAGATTGGATCCGCTCTTGGTGGGAAACCGCCGCGGAAACGCGGCCGCCGAGCGAGGAAATCGTTCGCCGCGTGACCCTGGGGATGATGTTGGAGGGCTTTCGCCTGCTGGCCGACGGTGTGATCGGCGATCCTCGGGGCGTGGACGCGGCGGCGGTGTTCGGCTTGGGGTTTCCCCCGCGGTGGGGCGGGCCGTGCCGTTTAGCACAGGTCATCGGCGAGTCCGCCTTGGTACGGGAGCTGGCAGAGCTGGGAAGGCACCATCCCTTTTTCGTGGTCAACGAACGGGTGGAACAAGTGATTCGCCGCATCGTGGGGCGATCGGGAAACGGCACCGACTGAGCCGATCGCGTGGGCGGCGGACCCCGGCGTGACCCCAGCGGCTGCGCGGCCGAGCGATTTCGCATCGGCCTGCGGCATCATGAACGCAGATGTCCCTCTTGGTCGGCTTGCCAGACCGTCCCCGTCTGCACCTCCAGCGCGGTCAGCCATCCGCCCCCGTAGCACCACGTGTCGATGCATTTGAGGTAGCCGAGATCGAGAATCTCGCCGTCTTTTTGCGCCGTGTGACCGACCACGGCGATCTTGCCGGACATGTGCGGGCCGGGGGTTCGCTGCCGCAGGGACTCCCAGCGAAGTTCCAGAGCGCGGTGCTCGGCCAAGGGCAAGCCCGGCCAATAGTTGCCGTGAACGAAGAAATGCCGCTCCGACTCGTAGTAGTCCCGGCAACGTTCCAAAAAGGCGAGGTGAGCGGGGGGGATTTCTGAAGGCAGGGCGCAACCGTAGGACGCCAGCGTCGTCGTCCCGCCGTAGCTCAACCAGTTCTCGAAAAACTCCGTCCGCCCGTGGGCGATGTCCAGCAGCATTTCATCGTGGTTGCCCAAAATCGGCACGAGTCGGCAGAGCTGTTCCAAAGCCAGAAGCATCTCGAAGACGCCCTTGCTGTCCGGCCCGCGATCCACGTAATCGCCCAGCGTGACGATCGTGTCACCGGGTTGAGGGCGGACGGCGTTGAGCAGCGCCGCCAGCGGCCGCGAGTAGCCGTGGATGTCGCCGATGGCAATGATGCGGGCGGATTCGGTCATGCCGGATCGTCATTCCAAGGGTTTGGGCGGGCGAGCGATCGGGGGCTTGCGTCGCCGCCGGGCGTGATTCCCGGCCGAGCTTTCCTGGACGCTCGGATGGTTTGTTGCCGAAGCGAGCACGGCGTTCGGTCGCAGTTGCGGGAATCTCCTATTTTCAACTTACGTCCGGTTCGGAGGGGTGTTCGAAAATCCCGGCGGGGGCGAGATTTATCCCGCGGCGAATGGGACATAGTGGAAGTAGAGCTTGGTGAGATGGAAGAAGACCGGGGCCGCAAAACAGAGCGAATCCAGCCGGTCGAGCACGCCGGAGTGCCCTTCCACCAGCGTCCCATAATCCTTGACGCCGCGATCTCGTTTGATGGCCGACATGGTGATTCCGCCGGCGAAACCGGCCAGCGCCACGGCCAAGGCCATGCCCGCGGCGACCCAGCTCGAACCGAAAGGCGTGGCCCAGCTCAACAGCGCTCCCAGCAGCGTCACGCTGGCGGCTCCGCCCAAAAGCCCTTCCCAGGTCCGCGCGGGGTTGATATTGGGCACGATGTAGTGGCGGCTGGGCAATTGCGACCAGGCGAACTGGAGGGCATCGTTGAGCTGCGTGATCAGCACGAAGAAAAACAACAAGCGAACGTTCGGCGAGTAGCCGTCGGGATCGAGGGGCAAGGCCGTCAACAGAGCGGGCGTATAACTGAGGCAGTACACGCAAATCATCAGGCCGATCTGAATCTTGGCCGTCCGTTCCAGGAACTGCACGGGGTCGTTGGACAGGGCGATCCGCGCGTGGAGAAAAAGCATGGCATAAACGGGGATGAGAATGGCGAACAGCTCGTACTGAGCCAGGGCCACCAGAAGGTATTGGGCGGGGGTCGCCAAGACGAAGACCCAGAACAGCGCGCGATGGTCGCCCGGCCGCGTCGGCGCGATGGTGATGAATTCGCGAAGCGTCCAAAACGAAATCAGGAAGAACAGCACGACGGTGGCGGTTTTGCCGAGCATCAAGGCCCCCGCCAGTCCGGCCAAAAGCAACCACCACGCCCGCAACCGGCTGGAAATGTTCTCCAACAAGGCCGGATTGAGACGGTCGGGGAGCCTGCGCCGCAGCAAATTGACCACCACCGTGGCGATGATCAAGAGCGCGACGACTCCTCCCATCAAACCCCAGGCTACGGCATCCATATCACGCTCGAAGATCGGCGAGGACCGCTGGAAAACGAAGACGCGAGCGCCGACGCGGCGGCCGTCCGCTTCTGATTATAAATCACGGAGGCGAACCACGGCGGCCCGGGCCCGCTCCAAAAAAGCCTGCTTGTGTTCGCCTTGCTCCAGCCACATGGGCGGGCCGAAGGTGATGCGGGTCAAAAGCGGCACCGGCAGGAATTCTCCCCGCGGGAGGATGCGGTTCATATTGTCCAAATAAACGGGAATCAGTTCCAAGTCGGGTCGGCGCCGGGCCAAATGATAGAGACCGCTCTTGAACTCTCCCACCTCCTCCCCCGAAGAACGACCGCCCTCCGGAAATAAGATCAGCGAATAGCGGTCGCCCACCGCGTTGAGAATCTCTTGGATCGGCGTTTGGTGGACCTTGATGTCTTGCCGGTCGATCAAAAGGGCGTTGAAGACCTTTTCGGAGAGGTACCGCCGGATCGGCCCCGCCGCCCAATAGTCCTTGGCCGCCACGGGTCGCGTGACCGCCCGAACCGCGATCGGCAACGACGACCAAATTACCACCGCGTCGAGATGACTGGTGTGATTGGCGAAATAGATGCGTTGGCAGGTGTCGGGCTGGCAATCAACCCAGCGGACGCTGGCGCCGCTCAGCAACTGCGCGATTTGAGCCAGAAGAATCCGCAAAAAGTGGGGGATCATATCCCGCGCCGTTCCGGATATGAGCCGCGGCGACTTCGTAATCGAAGGCCGGGGAGTTTCAAACGAAATCGAAAGCTTACCCTAAACGTCCATATTACCCCCCCGCCCGTGGTGTGCAAACCCCGGAATACGCATTCCGCCTCTTCAGCGCGCCGACGCTGAAGGCGGCGCAGCCTTGAGTCCCGTTGCGACGACGGCGGGCTCGGCGCGCCGCGCGGCGGATGCCGCCTTCCCGGGACTCCGGCGTAGTCCGGCGGTGGGTACATTGGACAACGGCTTGGTCGCTACGAACGGCAAGGGTCACCTCGCATTGTCCGCCGAGCAACGAAGGGCTAGGATGAGGGGGTTGCGAGCCTGCGGCGCCGTTGAACTTGACCTCGGCGGGGACGGAAGGGCATCGGTCTGCGGCCTGCCGATACGGATGTGCGCTCCGGGGCGCGGGCGATCAGCGCTCATCCCTCGCTCAAGGCGTGTTCGGCCGGGCGGTCTTACTTTGGAGCGCAGGTCTCGGCGTGCGTTTCCGGCTCCGTCATGACGGTGTCTTCCATGATGATCGATTTGGTGCGTCGCGAGATTGCCGGCGAGGCGAATTTGATCGTGGTCAAGGTGGGCACGCGCGTCGTGACCCATCCCGACGGCCGCCTCAACGAGGAGCGGATTTCCGCCTTGGCTGAAGAGCTTCACGACGTGCGGCAGTCGGGACGCAAGGTGGTCTTGGTCAGCTCGGGCGCCGTAGGCGCGGGCATGGGAAGGCTGGGCCTGAAGCAACGCCCCACCGATCTCGCCGAGCTTCAGGCGGTGGCCTCCATCGGGCAAAGCCTGCTCGTCGAAGCCTACGACGAACAGTTTCGTCGTTTCGGCGACGTGGCCGCTCAAATCCTGCTGACCGCCGACGTGATCGAGAACCGCGTCAGCTACCTGAATGCGCGCAACACGCTGCTGACGCTGCTCCATCGCTACGACGCCGTTCCCGTGATCAACGAGAACGATACCGTGGCCGTTGAAGAGCTGCGCATGACCTTCGGCGACAACGATCGCTTGGCGGCCTTGGTGACGACGCTGCTGGGCGCCCCCTTGCTGGTGTTGCTATCGGATGTGGAAGGGCTTTACGACGGCGATCCGCGCGATCCGCAATCGCAGTTGATTCCGCTCGTCCGCAAGTTCGACGAAGGCCTGTTCCAATTGGTTCGTGACCGAAAGACCGGCTTAAGCAAAGGCGGCATGGAGAGCAAGTTGCGCGCGGCGCGGTTGGTCGCCACCGCCGGCGGCAGCGTGATCATCGCGGCGGGACGAGAACCCGGCGCCTTGCGCAAGATCATCCGCGGAGAAACCGTCGGCACTCTCTTCTTCCCGCAAGGCGAGACCGTGGGGGCGAGAAAACGCTGGTTCGGCCTAAGTATCCAGCCGCGGGGGCATGTCGTGGTGGATGCCGGCGCCCGGCAGGCCATCGAAAACCGGGGCACCAGTCTCCTGCCCATCGGCGTGACGGACGTGGTAGGCTCCTTCCAAAAAGGCGACTTGGTGGCCCTCCGCGATCCGCAAGGCGTGGAATTCGCGCGCGGCGTCAGCAACTATTCGGCGGAGGAGGTGCGACGCATCAAGGGGCTGCGGACCAAGCAAATCGCCCAGATCCTCGGCTGGTTGCCCTACGAAGAAATCATTCATCGGGACAATCTGTTCGTGTCCCGGTGATCTGTTCGTGTCCCGGTGATAATGGGCGGCCGGGCGAACGGCGTCATTCCTCTTCGCTTGCGCAGGCGGCGGATTTCACCTTTCTGATCAACCGGCAACCCACCAAATAGCGGTCGGGCGAGTCGGCCGGCAACTCTTGCAGATGAATCACTTCCCCCAGCACGTAGTCCGTTCGATCCTTGTTGCAGAGCATCAAGATAAATCGGTCGAAAGAGGGTTCGAAGTCCAAGTAGAACGAGATCCCGCCCCGCGATAGATCCTTGCACTTAACGGTTAAGAAGCGTGCCGGCCTGGGGATGACATCACCCCGACACGGACAAATCTTCTGAAGGACGGGAAAGTTGAACCTTTCGTGCTTACGCCGCTGCTCCGCGGATCGTTGCGCGACAGGGGCTTTGCCGAGTTTTTCGGTTTCGGTGGTGGAGGATCCCATGACCGCCCCCTCGGATACGGATTGCCGAGGCCGCGGCAACGTCGGTTGACATCCGCCGAGGCCTTTAAACAAACATAGGCCGGGGCCGCCGTCTGTGCGTTGGGGACCCCGGTTGATGCAACGGCGGATTGGGCGGGGTCGGCCGCAAAATCGGCAGGGCCGGAATAGGACGAGCGGATTCGGGTACCCCGGAGCCCTCCGCCGCGAGGCGACTTTTCGCAGGCTTGTTTCGCTCGGACTTCGGGATTAAGCTACCCACACCGGCACAGGCCTTGGAAAACGGGCAAGGTTCGCCCGATTCGGACGGCCGCAAATGGGTGCGCATTTTCCGTACGAGTCGGGCGTGAATCACCGCCGGGTCGCGCAGGGGTCGGCGCGGCGGTCTTCTTCGATGGAGGATGCATCATGGTCGCGGCGAAGTACTTCGCACTCCTGGGGATCATCCTTGCGGCTTGGCCGGCCCGCGCCGAATGGCACATCGGAATCGCGACCGATACCGTGAGGGTGCTCCGTGACGATGCGCCGGGAGCAACGGCGGAAGCGCGGCTGTTCGCGGCGCGCAACGAATGCCGCGGCTTCCAAATCCTGATGCGAAGCGACCAACCGCTCGCCGCCGTTTCGCTCGTGGCCGGCGATTTGCTTGGGCCGAACGGCCGTGTGCTGCCGGGCGCCGCTGCTCGGCTGTATCGGCAACATCAGTTCGAACTGACCGCAGGCAGCGTCCGCAACGACCGCTTCCGCGCCGGCTGGTATCCGGACGCCTTGATTCCCGTGCTGCATCCTGGAACGGGGACGCCATTAGGCTCGGCGCGGTATGCGGCCATGCCTTTCGATCTGCCGGCCGAGCAGACGCACGGCTTTTGGGTGGACCTGCTTGTTCCCGGCGATGCGCCTGCCGGCGTCTATCGCGGGGTCTATCGCCTGACGGCGGAAGGGGTGGCGGCGGCGGAGATTCCCGTGACGTTGACGGTCTGGGATTTCGCCCTGCCGGAGGTGCCGAGCGTTCAGACGGCCCTGGGATCGCCCGCCGATCGGATGCGGGGATACTACCAAAAGCGTTCTCGGGCGGGAAAAGAGGAACCGCCCACCGATTGGGCGGCGGTGGAGGAACAGTGTGCGGCCCTCGTCAGCGAACATCGGATCAATGCCACGCCCCCCCGGCAGTGGTTGATTCCGGTGGAGCAGCCGGACGGCACCTTCCGCATTCCGGACGAGAATCTTGCCGCGTTGCGGGAATTCGTGGACCGATATCACGTGAACGCCGTGCAAACGCCGCATCCGTCCTCGGCGATCCAATATCCCACGGCGGAGCGGGATCGCTTGGGCGCGTGGCTGGCCGCCTGGGATGCCGCGGCTCAAGCCTTGGATCGGCGGAACCTCGTTTTTTACACCTACCTCAAGGACGAACCGAATGACGCGGAAGCCTATCGGTACGTGCAAACGTGGGGCCGAGCGATCAAGGAGTTTCGCTCCGCGCTCAAGGTCCTCGTCGTCGAGCAGACATGGACGCAGGATCCGGCCTGGGGCGACCTCTACGGCGCGGTGGATATTTGGTGCCCGCTCTTCTGCCTCCACCGGCCGGAGAGCGCTCTGGAAAGGCTGGCCTTGGGTGAGACGGTCTGGACGTACACGGCCCTCTGCCAAGGCGCCCGGCCGACCCCGTGGTGGCAGATCGACTTTCCCTTACTGCATTACCGCGTGCCCCTGTGGATGGCGTGGAACGATCGGATGCGCGGCATTCTGTATTGGGGCGGGATGTCGTATTGGGACCAGACGGAAGACCCCTGGACCGACCCGTGGACCTACGGCCGACAGAGTGAGGGAAAGGGACGCGTGTACAACGGCGAGGGGACCTTGGTTTATCCGGCGCGGCCCGTCGGCTATGACGGAATCGTCCCCAGCCTGCGCCTCAAGGCCCTCCGCGACGGCATCCAAGATTACGAATACTTGGCCATGCTGGAGCGTGCCGGGCGCCGCGCCGAGGCCGAGGCGATCGTCCGCGAACTGACGACTTCCTTTTTCGATTGGAACCCCGACCCTGCGGCGTATGATCGGGCGCGCCTTCGCCTGGCCGAGCTGCTGCAACGCGCCGCGAGTCCGTGACCCGCTTCCTACCTGCCTCCCGCCCGTCGCCTGCTTTCCGTGTTCCCTCCGACGTCGAGCTTGATGGAAAGGACCTGATCATGCTTCCCCGGACCTCGTGCCTGGATCGTCCGCTGTCGTGGGTTCGGAAGATCGCAAGCCTGCCGTGCGTCCGGCCGAGTCGCCTCGTATCGCCGTCGGTCGCCGCTTCGGGCGGAAAAAGAGTCGCCGTCGCGGTGCGGGCCGTGATCGCGCTGGCGATCGGCGGAGTCGCCGCCGGCGAAACCGTCTTGGGGGACGACGCCGCGGAGACGCCGCGGGTCATCCGGCGTTCGGACGTGGTCTTCATGTACGACAATCCGGCCCTCTACGAGGCTTACGGATGCACGGTGATGGGTTGGGCCGGGCGCGCCGATCGCGAGCATATCGCGGTCGCCCATCAAAAGGGGGTGCGCGTCTTCGCCTCCAGCGTGGGCTTCCGCACGGAATTCGCCGGGATGATCGATTTCTCGCCGCGCTTCGCCGAGGCCCGATGCCTCAATTTCGCGGGCGAACCCTTCATCGTGCCCTGGCTTTGGGATCACAAGCACAAAGGGGAGCCGGCGTGGTGGTTTTGCACCAACAGCCCCTTGTATCGATCGTACCTGCGGCAGCGCCTGGAGCGCGTCGTCGCCGCCGGCGCCGATGCCCTGCACATCGACGACTATACGGGGACGGCCGGCGCCGTGACCTGGTTGGATGCCTGCTTCTGCCCCGATTGCATGAAGGGCTTCCGCGAGTATCTGCGGAGCCGTTACGACGCGGCGCAGCTTCGCGAATGGGGCGTCGCCGACCTCGATGCCTTCGACTACGGCGCGTTCTTGCGGCAGCAGGGAATCACGCCGGATCGCTACCATAAGGAACGGACCAAGCTGCCGCCGGCCGAAGCCTTCCTGGATTTCCACGTCCGGTCCGTCACCGACTTCGTGGCCGAGTTTCGCCGCGAAGGCGAGCGGTTGAAGGGCGGACCGTTGCCCCTGGCCGTCAACTCCAATCTCAACGGTCCGATGAACCTGGCGATTACCCCGCACCTCGGCTATTTCTGCTGCGAGTTGGACCATCGGGCGGCTTCGCGGGAGGTCCCGCTCCAACCCGTCTACGCCTACAAACTGGCGGACGGTTTGCACCGCAGCGTGACGTCCACGGCGAGCGGCGGGGATTGGGCCTACATCAACGAGCACCGGTTGCCGGGCTTGGTGCGGACTTGGGCGGCCCTGTCCTACGCCTTCGGCCACAACCTGATGGCGCCCCACCGCATGTGGTGCTATACGCAGCAAAAGGGCACGCACTGGTACTCCGGCCCGACGGAGGAATACGTCTGGCTCTATCGTTTCGTGCGCGAGCACGCCGACCTCTTCGACGCATTTGAAGCGGCGGCACCCCTTGCGGTTCTGTACGACAATCATTCCCAGCGGCAGGGCAAAGGAAGCATCCAGGACATCGTGCGGACCTTGGCCGACGCCAATGTGCCGTTCGCCGTGGTCGTGCAAGGCGACGATTGGTTGCCCGGCTATCGAATCACCGGCGAGACGCTTGCTCGCTACCGATTGCTGGTCGTGCCCGCCGACTTGCAGCCCGACTCCGAACTCGCCGCTCTGCTTCAAGCGGAGACGGAGCAGGGTCGCGCGGTCGTCTGGTCCGACGTCGCCGCGATTCAGGCCCGGCTGGGAGAGCCGGTTCGCGTCCAAGGTACGGATCGGGTGCTGGTGGTGCCGCGGGTTCGAGTCGGACAGGGCGGCTCGACCTTGGCGGTGCATCTTTTGAATCGCGCCTACCGCAAGGAGGACGATCGCATGGACCCGCGGCCGCCTTTCCAAGTGCTCTTGAGCCCGGATGTTTTGGGACGCCCGGCGGAGACCTTCCGCAAGGCGACCTTGTACGCACCCCGGGTCGAACCCGTGGAAGTGCGTTTGCAAGCCGTCGAAAAAGGATTGCAGATCGAGGTGCCGGGACTTGACTTTTGGAGCATCGTGGAGTTGCAATAGGAACGCGACCGGATGGAGCGTTTTTGCCGGCGTTCGGGGGGAGGTTTCGGTGAAAGCGATCCAGTCGCGGCGGCACGGCATTCGTGCCGCGACGAACTCGGCGGCCTTGTCGCAATTTCGGTCGGCAGGGCGGGGCCGCCGAGTGGATCATCGATTCCTGGCCGACCCTCAGCGGAGATCGAACCATGTCGCAACCTCGGAAAATGAACCGGCGGGGATTCCTCGACCGCTCGGCGGCGGGCGCGGCCGTGCCCTTGGTGTTGGCCCAAGGCGTTTTAGGACAGAGCGGTACCGGCGGGGCCAACGAGAAGCTCCGCGTGGCCTTGATCGGCTGCGGCGGCATGGGGCAGGCCAATCTGGCCAATACCGCCCAACATCCCGATGTCAGCGTGGCGGCGGCTTGCGACGTTTGGGATGAACGCGCGGCGGCCGTCGTCAAGAAATACGAAGGCGCCCGCGCTTACAAGGACTTCCGCGAGGTCCTCGATCAAAAGGATATCGACGCGGTGATCGTGGCCACGCCGCCCCATTGGCACACCTTGATTGCCGTCGCCGCGTGCGAGGCGGGCAAGGACATGTACCTGCAAAAACCCATGACGCTGCACCTGGGCGAGAGCCTGGCCGTCCGCAACGCCGTCCGGCGGCATCAACGCATCGTCCAAATCGGCACGCAAATCCATGCCTCGGAGAACTACCGCCGCGTGGTCGAGAAGATTCGCGCCGGCTTCATCGGCCCGGTGGGCTGCGTGCGGACGTTCAACGTCATGAACCAAGGGCCGGAGGGCGTGGGACACGACCCCAACACGACGCCTCCGCCGGGCTTGGATTGGGAGATGTGGCTCGGCCCCGCCCCGCAACGTCCCTTCAACGCCATCCTCGCCGCCAACTCCTACAATCACGGTTCCTGGATGGATATCAGCGGCGGGTGGACGCCCAACATGGCGCCCCACATCATCGATCTGCCGATTTGGGCCTTGGACTTGGGGTTGCCGACGCGGGTGCATTGCTCGGGCGGGCGGTACGTCATCCGTGACGACGGCGACGCCCCCGACGTCCAGGAAATGCTCTTCCAGTATCCCAACCTGACCATGACCTGGATGTCCAGCCTGATCAATAGCTACGGTTTCGACTTCCACGGCGAACCCGTGCCCAAGCGGCGGTTGGGCATCTACTTCCACGGCCTGGACGGCACGATGTACTGCAACTACTCGATGCACGAAATCATCCCCGAGGGAGACCGCATGAAGGACCGCACGCCGCCGGAACCCTCCATTCCGCCCTCGCCAGGCCACGAGATTGAATGGGTCCAATGCGTGAAGGACCGCCGGCAACCCTCCTGTAATGTGGAGTATCACATCAAGATCGATATCCCCATCGTGCTGGGCAATCTATCGTACCGGCTGGGACGCTCGGTGCAGTTCGACCCGGCCACGGAATCCATCGTGGGCGACGAGGAGGCGGCCCGCCTGGCCGTGCCCGAATATCGCAAGCCCTGGAAATTCCCCGCGGAATACCTCAAGGCTTGAAAGGCGACGCGCGTCTTCGCCCGCATTTCCGCCGCCGGATGCCGCCGGCGGGGCGTGCCGACGGGTGTTTCGCCGGGAATCACGTAAATCCCGCAACGGCGGCGGGCTATTCGTACTGTAACTGCGCCGTAGCGCGGCAGTCTCTGTCGCAGCGAAGCCGCAACCAGTGCGCATGGTAGCCCTCGGGGAAGGTATAAGAAATGCCTTGCCCGGCAGGCACCGCAATTACCCGCCAAACGTGAAAGCCTTGGTGATCGAAGTTGATTTCCAGGGTAAAGGTTACCGTTTCGGCCTGATCGTGGGCCAGCGTCAACGTCTTTCGATCGAACCCCGTCATGAGATAGGGGTCGGACGGTTTGCCGGCTGCAACGGCGGTATCCCTCCACGGCCCACCTTGACCGCGGGGCTTACCGAGCTTCCAAAGATCGTCCAAGGCGCCGAACCACAAGCCGGGGCCGTCCTCGGCTCGGAATACATGGCCGTCCGGCGCAGCGTCGGCTCGCACGCCGGCCATAACCAGCAGACCGCGCCACGAACAGAAATCGAAGATGCGGCGATCGTGGGAGGCGACGGGTTTCATCCGCTCCCAATCGGGCTTGCCGTTGCTTGCCCGCGGTATTTCGTAAAACGTGCCGTGGAGATTGGCCAAAAAACGCTCGGAGGCGCATTCGCGGGCGCCCCGTGCCCGGCCGACCAGGGCGTCGAACTCGGCCGCGCCCTTGGGGAGGCGGAAGATCTTGCCGTCCGAGTCGCGGACGATGACGGAGGCCTCATCCACGGCATAGTCGGCGGCGACCCGTCCCACCGCGAGGACCTCCTCGGTGCGGTCCTCGCCGGGCTGCGTGAAGATCGGCTCGCCCCGCGGCGTGATGTCCACCTCACGGTATCGGCGAGCCTCATTCCCCATGCCCGGGTGTTCCTCCACGACCCATTGCAGATTGCGATTGTGCGCGGCCGGGCGAATGATGCCGCCGTACAGGGGAGAATCGTCGGTCACGCGAGCCGGCCCCGCGAACCAAGCGTCTTCGCGCGGCGACTCCGGTCGCGGCGACGCATAGTGCAAATACACGGTTGCACGGCAGTCGGCGGAGGCGATCACACGGAGCCATTCGCCGGGGTCGCCTTCCGGTAATACCTTGCCGGAATAGGTGCCGGGCGGGACTTCGATGCTCTCCAGTTCCCGCCATGCTTCCGTACCATCGTCGCTGACTTGCAGCGAAAACCGCACCGGCGTCGAGGCGTCGTGGACGATGTGGATCGTCCGCTCACGGTACCCGGCGAACAGGTACGGCTCCGAAGGCTCGCCGGCGCGAACGGGATCGTCCAGCCATACGCCGCCCCAACCCGCCGCCGGGCCGAACTCCCGCAACCCTTCCACGGTTCCGAACCACAAGTTGGATTGGGCTTGGCCGCACAGCGGGTTCTGCATCATCGAGGCGTCATCGGCGCCCAGGATCACCCGGCCGTTCCAGTGGCAGAAGTCGGGGATGTACCGCAGATGCGTGCAAATCGGCCGAATTCCCTTGGCGGATCGCGCGGCGAAGCTCGGCGGAAACTCGAACATCTGGCCGTGCATGCAGAGCATGAGCCGTCCCGGAGCGATCTCGCGAATGCGGGGCCACTCCGTGAACCAGCCGTGGCGCGGATCGAACGTGTGCGAGCCTTTCGGCAAACGGAACGTGAACCAGATTCCGCCGTCGAGCAGTTTCAGGATTACGGAGCGCTTGTCCCAGCCCACGGCCCAGAGCGGAGCGCGATCGTCGGGCGAGCCCCACAAGCCGCCGGGACCGGTCACGTCGCAGAATTGCTTGCGTTCCACGATCCGCCAGACGTCGCCGTCCCATTCGGCCAAGACGCCGGCCTCGTCGCCCACCGCCGGCCCGCCCACCAACAACTTGCGGTAGGCCTCCGCGGGACCGACTTCGCCGTTATTGGCGATGACGACGCGGCCCTGGGCCGTGTACCCGCCTTTGCCGTGCCAGCCGGGGACCGGCTTCTCGAACAGCTTGGTGACATCCAAGGAACGCACGTCGACCTCGTAGATCGCCCCCTCCATATCGAAGAAATAGACCTTGTCGGCCGGCTCGCGGAGGTGTCGCATGACGGCGGTCATCCGGCCCCGCAGCCGGTTCAGGTCGGCCGCGCGAACGTTGCCCCGGGCGTCGATGAAGTACGGCCCCAGAATCAGTTGATTCGATTCTCGGTGATACATCCGCCCGGCGTGCGTCCCGCCCACGCTCTCCGGTCGGATGCGGACGTTCATCGCGGCGTCCAGCTCGTACAGCTTGTCGTTGCTGCCCGTCGTTTTGTGCTGCGGGTAGGTGAGATACCACAAACGATCCTGCCACACGGCGACGGCCCCGATACCGCACTCTCCGTGATTCGGTCGATCGGCGGCATTTTCGGGCTGGTTGAAGACCGCCAGATGCGGATAAATCCCGGAGATGCGGCAATAGCCGGTCTGGTCGGAATCCGCCTGCTCAGCAGCCCAGGACCGGACCGGCACTACCAGCACAATTGCGAGCCCGAAGGCCGAAAACAGCCGCCGGTGGATGCCCGCCGGCATGATCGAGGGTCGTCGCATGGAAACGTCTCCAAAAGGTTACGAGGCGCGGATCGGGGGCTCGAGTTGGATTGCGCTACAACAGCACCGGCTTGCACGTGCGGGGGAAGGAACGCATGCACAACGAAGACACCGTACCAGACGCGCGGGCGCGAGCCTCGGGCGTCAGCCCGAGGTGGAAAGCAGCAGGCGTTTCAGGGACCTTCATACGGTTGGGGGGCCGTAGTGGGCAAAACCCAATCGTCCGGGATCGTGAAGTTTAGCTCACTCGGACCTTTCGGCAGGTCGGCTGAGGTTTCGTAATCGGGGAATAGGAGGGTCCCTTGGGGAAAGAATTCATCACCGGAATTCTTGCCGGTCAAGCCGGTGATACGGATCTTGTGCGGCCCGCCGACATGTCCCATGCCGACGCTCCGCGATTCGTATCGCCCGTTCTCGAAGGGGATGGTCACCGCCGGTCCGTTGTTACCCTGGGATGCGTCCGGAATAAAGGTGACCGACCCTGCGGGTACCGGCTGACCGCGGTAGACGATGGTCCCCGAGATCGGGTTGGCACGGGGATCATCTTTCGCGCAACCCAACCCCGCCGCTGATAGGATACCTAGCGCGGTGAGCAGGAAAAGGTGAGTCCGACAATTGAAAAGGATCATCACGCCAAGCCTTTCCCAATACCGTGCATAGAGCGTGCCGCGAGGAGTTCACGCTTGCGGAAATCACGGCGACTGGACGGATTCGCCGCCGTCCTTGCTGCCCAACGCGAGATAGATACCAAAATCGATGGTCTCGGAAAGAAAACTGGCCGACCCGTCCGCCCTCACGAACTGGCAACCGCCCGGATGGAAACTTCCGAAGGCGATGCCGTTCCAAATCGATTCGTTCTTGGAGTTGAGGGGAAAACGTAGATACTTGGCCAAGAGGTATAGCGTTCCTCGGCTGTCACTGTACTTGCCCCGCGTCCAGGCGCGATATTTGGTCATGGGAGACCACGAGATCTCCCCCAACAGCAGCGTGTTGGATGTCCCGTCGGTTACGTCGGCCATGCGGCTGGAATACTGCCATAGAATACCCTGATCGCACTCCCCGCCGAAGGCTTGAGTGGTATCGCGACAGCGATAGGTCTGGTTGGTGATGGGATTGGAACCATAGGGGCCCAGAATTCCATAGTAATGAACGGTATACACCTTCTCGCCGCCGGGATTAGGCCAGATCTCCGCCGCGTATTCCGTCCGAACCTGGATTGCCGAGGGACACATGTAAACGGGGATACGATTGGCGGCGTGCTTGATCTTGCCCGGGGCCGTGTAACTGCCGGCATTCCAATCCATTTGATCATAGATCGGTTTTTGTTCGATCACCGCCAGGACCGACGCCGTCCATCCCAATTGATTGGCGATCATTCCCGGCAGGGGAAATTGCCCCCAGGCATCGTGGTAGTTTTGGAATCCAATACCGAGTTGGCGGAGGTTGTTGATGCACTGGGAGCGCCGAGCCGCCTCGCGCGCGGCTTGTACCGCGGGGAGGAGCAGGGCGATCAAGATGCCGATGATAGCGATGACAACCAGAAGCTCCACTAGGGTAAATGCGGAACGCCTCACACCTATCTCCTTTTTCGCGGGGAGCGTTTCAACATCATGGCGCGGAACACAGCTACGTCATTCACCTGTGACCGAACTGGGGCATTACGCTCGCTCTCACTTTACTTTCTCCCTTTTCTCGCGTCAATGAACTTGCGACGAAACGGGCAAGCATGGGGCAGGGCCGTGCATCGAACGAGTCACCGGCCAAGGGTAGTCGGCAACGCCAACGTCCGCCCAAAGCGAAAATCACAGGGCCTGATATTTTTTGCAACGCATTCCAAGGATGGCCATCACCGATTTACGGCGGCGGGGCGCTGAGAGAAACATCCGGCGCAAAGGAAAGAACGGCGGGCAATCCCGGGCCGTCGGCGGCGCGGGTCAGCGAACGGCGGAATCCTCGCTGCGGCTGCCGATCATGGGGACGTCGTCCCGGGGGGCCGCGCGGCCCAGCAGGACCAAATCGGTCCCCTCCAAGAAGTACGGGACGCGGTCCACGACCTGCACATCGCGGGGCAAGTGGGGAGCAAGGCGCCGGTAATCCTCTTCCGTGGTGATGACGTAGCCGGAGGGGGAGCTTGCCAAAAACTCGCGCAGGGCGGCCGTGTCCGGCGGAGCAAACCATTGCACCTTGCGGCCGGTGTAAAAGACCCAGCTCGGTTCGAGGCAGTTGAACGCGGCGAGGGAGGCGTCGGGTTGCCTACGTATCACGTCGGCCAGCCGGGCGAACTTCTGATGGCGCGACACCCGCTCGGCGGCGACGCCGAAGGCCGTCACCGCGAAGAGGACGGCGGAGACGGCGAAGGCGGTTACGGCGGCCCAACGTCGCTCTTTGCGCAAGGCGGCCATGGCGGCGATTCCGCCGCAAGCGAGGATGACGCCGAGCAAGCCCAAGCTCTCCTCGCCCGGCAGAAAGCGCGAGGCCACCGGCGGAAGGGCGGCGGCGATTCCCAAGCCCACGATCGCCGTGATCACGAATGCCGCGCTGAGCCATCCGCGTCGCACGGCCGATTCGCCCGTCAAGCGCGTGTCCAAAAACCAAGCGGTGAGCACGGCGAAGGCGGGCAGGCTGGGCGTAATATAGCTGGGCAGCTTGGTCCCCGCCAACGAAAAGAAGCCCACATAAACCAGTCCCCAGGAACCGAAGAACGCCACCGCCCGCGCGTGCGGCCCCCGCGCGAGCCATTCCCGCACGGCGTGGATCAACGCCGGGATCAACAGCAGCGACCAAGGGAAAAAGGTCAATAGCAGGATGGCCGGATAATAGAAGATGGGACCGCCGTGCCCCTCCATTGGTTCGATGAAGCGGTTCACATTGTGGGTCCAGTAGAAGCCCCGCAGCCAGGCGCCGTCGGTCCGCAGCCCCACCCAAAGGTGCCAGGGACCGGCCACTAGGAGCACGGCGATCAGGGCCCAAAGCGGTCGCATGGCCAGGATGGTTCGCCCCATCACCCGCGGCGAAAACATGTGTACAAGCGGGCGAAGAATGCGGCGGAACCTGCCCTTCGGCGGCGGATCGACGCGATCGTAAAGGCCCTGCCAAAGCATGAACAGCCCGATGATCGCCGTGGGTAGCACGAAGCCGATCGGTCCCTTGGCCAGCACCGCCGCACCCATGAGCCCGTAGATCAGCGAAGCGGCGAACAGGCCGGTCGGGAACCAGGCACGGGGGTCGGGGGACGGTCGATCCGAGGCCTCGCTCGGCCCTCCGCGCGGCGTCGATGGTCGTACGGTCGCCGTGTAACACCACAGGGCCGCCGTGGTGAAAAAAATCAGGACGGAATCGGGAGTCGCCGCCCTTGCGGCGACGGGAAACATCAGGCAGGAGGCCAACATGATGCCGGCCCAAAGCCCCGCCCGCAGAGACACCCACCGCCGCGCGAGGTCGAACGTCAAGGCCACGGTCCCCACCGCCAGCAAGGCGGACCAGAATCGGGCGGCGAACTCGTTCACCCCGAATACTGCGTAAGCCGACATCATGAACCAGTACAACAGGACCGGCTTATGATCGCGTATTTCGCCGTTGAAATAGGGGGTGACCCAATCGCCCCGCTCGATCATCTCCCACGCGCAACCGGCGTTGCGAGGTTCGTCTCGGTCCCAAAGTCGCGGTCCGCCGAGATTGAAGAAGAACACGAAGGCCGCGGTCAAGATCGCGGGCAGGCCGAACTTTACCCATTCGCGCATGGTCCCCTCCGTGGAGCCTCGTTTGATGATCGCCGCGCAATCCGGCGTGGATGGATTCTAGGTCGAACGCGCGGATGTCACAAGAGAGAATCGCGGTCGGCCCGAAGCGCGCCGGATGCCGCTCTCCTCCGGCGCTTCAACCGCAGCCGCGGATTAGTGCTGCGAATAACAGCACGAAAGCGAAGAGCGCGACCGCGCTGACGGCGACCGTGCCGATGATCTTGGCGGGCGAAATCGGCAGGTCTCCCACCGCCTTGCCCGTTTGGCCGTTGATCACGAACCGAAATAGCCGATCGCGGTAACGATAGGCCAGAATCCATACCGGGGCCAAGATCGCTTCGCTGCTCATCCCGCTGAGCACGACGTTGACCTTGACGTTGCGGGCGGAGCCGGGAACGTACTTGGCCGCGCAGACCGCCGCTTCGCCGCTGTGAAAACTCTGCACGGCCAAGGTCCGGGCATACCTCCGCGGCAACGAGAACTGCTCCACGATGGCATGGTCGAGATCGACTTCTTGCGGAGGGACGGCGCGGCCGAGGTCGAAGGGGCAGATCTCCGAGCTTTCCCAAATGCTCAGGGTGCCGCCCGCCCCGATCAACAGGCCGTCATACCGCCCCCGATGCTCGCCGAACAGAGGGTACCAATTCCCCCGGGCCCCGGCCGGAGTGACGCTGGAGTCGGCCGCCCAATACGTGTGCGTCTTGGCGGAAAACGACCAATAGGGCACGTAAACCGGGGTCATCTCGGTGACGGTGGCCGTTTCGGCAAGATCCGACGGTTGCCACAGGCCGCGCTTCATGCGGCTGCGCAGGATTCTGTCGGCTTCCGCTCGGTTGACGGCGAACGGAATGACGCCCCGTGGGGCGATGCTTTTCGCATCCGGCTTGGCCTCGAGCTGCGTGGAACCGCAAAAGGGACAGCGCAGCGCCGCGGCCCCGGCATCGTAACTCATGGACGCCCCGCAGCCCGAGCACGTGAAGTTGTTCTTGGTGATCGTGCCCGCCGTGGTCGTTTCGCGAGACGCGGCGCCATTCAAGGCGTCGGCGGATTCGCCGGGCGGGGCCTCGCGGCCGCAATTGGAGCAAAACAGATCCTCCTCGTCGAGAAGACTTCCGCACAATTCGCAACGACGGTCGAACATGGAGAGATCTTTTTTCGATGCGGCTGCCCGGCCGAAAGGGTAACGCTTTCCGCGCCCGCATTGTCCCCCAGCGCCGGCCGCAGAACAAGACGCGCGCGCATTTCTCACGGGTATGGCAACAGCTCTCGGGGATACAGCAACGGCGGGCCGCACTCCGTCGCCGAGGTCGCGGTCCCCAGCTTGCCCGCGGTCATTTCTACGGCTTATGGTCGCCCTTACCGATTGGGCGAAGTGGATCGCGGACAGGGTGTTGCCTTTCGGCAACACGGGGCCATTTCTTGAGAAAATTCTTCGTGCCATATCTCGCGTGCTATCCTAGAGTAGCGACGCGAATCGGCAAGGTTTACCAGGCTTTCGTTTGCCTCCGGCGAACCATGTCGCACAATTAAAGGGAGAAGTGCGGCCGCGGCCGCGGCGGACGTGTTGCGCGGCTCGGTCGTCGGCTGCTGCATGTCGGGAAGAATACCCCCCCTGGTTCGTTGGAAGTCGGTTGAAATCCATTCAAGGTGGTGCCATGAGAATGAAGCGGGCGTTGGGATTCGGAACGCCGGTACTCTGTGCGGTCCTGTTGTGCGGATGGCATCGTGCGGAGGGCCAGGGCTACGCCTACTCCGCGGCCATGCCCGTCGAACAGACGACGTACCGGATCGTTTATCAAACCGTGTACGAGCCGGTGGAGATCACGACCTATCGCACGACGTGCGAGACGCAATTGGAAGAGCGGAAGGTCGTCTCTTACAAGCCGGTTTGGGAGACGCAGTATCGCGAGCAGCGGTACACCGTCTCGCGGCTGGTCCCCGAGACCTCGGTCCGCGAGGAGCGGGTCCGCGTCCTGAAACCGGTCTGGGAAACGCAGTACCGCGATGAGAGCTACAACGTCGTCCGCTATGTGCAGGAGACGGCCGAGCGGGAGGAGCGAGTCCGCGTCCTGAAGCCGGTCTGGGAGACCTCCGAGCGCGAGGAGGTCTATACCGTGATGCGGCCCGTCAAAGAAGTCGTTTATCGCACCGATTACACGACCGTGACCGAGCCGGTGGTCACCTATCGCACGCAGTACGTGGATATGGGGCAATACCGCGAGCAACTGGTGTTAAAGCCGGGATTGTTCCAGAATCGTTTGAGCTGGGAGTCGGGACGCCCGGTCGTCGATCCCGCCACGGGCGCGGTGACATGGCAACCGGGAGGCTTGTATTGGGTGCCGAACAATCGCGGTCGATATGAGGTCCGCCAAGTATGGCAACCCAATGTGGTGGCCCAGACGGTCCCGCAAACCCAACTCGTCGCCAAGTCCGTCCCGGTCCAGGTGCCGGTCGAGGTGACCCGCTATCAGCCCGAGGAAGTGCGGCGCAAGGTTCCCGTTCAAACCTGCCGCATGGTGGAAGAGGAGCAGGTGCGGAAGATCCCCGTCACCGTGACCAAGCCGGTGGTGGAGCGGGTGGAAAAGCAAGTGCCGGTCCAAGTCTGCCGCATGGTGGAGGAGGAACAGGTGCGGCAGATCCCCGTAACGGTCTACAAGCAGGTCTGCGAAGAGCGTGTGCAGCAGATTCCGGTCCAGGTCTGCCGCATGGCCGTCGAGGAGCGCGTCGTCCAGATTCCGCGGACCGTGCAGAGGGTTGAGCCGGTGACGTACACGACGTATCGTCCAAGGACCATCGCTTGCCGCGTGCCGGTCGATCCATGCTTGGTACCGCTGGAGTCGGTCGTGCCGTCGCCGACGTATGCGATCCCCGGAGGTTCGCCGTCCGCGCCGTCCACGCCGTCCGCGGCGCCGGCCCCCGCAGCGTCGGAAAGCGGGGCGAGTGCCGCCGACCAACCTCCGCAGCTTCCGCAGCAGACCCAACGCCCGGTGCTGCCGGGTCCGGCTACCGAAGAGTCGCCGGCCGAAGGGGGGCGGACCACGCCCAACGGTCAGGCCGAGGGTAGCGGCACCTCCAGTACGTGATATCCGGGACGCGACCCGGCCGAACATAGGCCTGCCGCGGCCGTCCCCGTCTCGAAAAAACCCATCTCCTTCCCGACCCCGCGCGAGGTTGAGCCTCCGCGGGGTTCTTCGTGATTTGAACGGGAAGGGATATTCCGTCAGGCGATCGCGGGCGATCTCACCCGGCCGGGTTTTTACCACCGCCCAAGTTGACCTCGATGACGGCTCCGCGGCGGACCGTGACGGGTCCCAGCAATCCGGATGGTTGCAGCGGATCGTCCCGTTTCCACAGTCGCCAGGAAGTGAACGTGCGGCGGCCCGTGGGTGACGGAAGGCCCTGCAAGAGCCAGTCCGGCCAGCTTTTCAGGGTGCCGTTGGGATTCCGGTCGCTGTCTTCCGGTAGGAATTCGTCGCCGATCTGGCGATTGATCCAAAGGTTGACCACGCCGATCTCCAGCGCGTTTTCGCCGGGCACCAAGTATCGACCGACGGCAAGGCGGTACGGCGGCTTCCAAACGATACCGACCGGCTTCCCGTTGATATTCACTTCCGCCGCGACTTCGACCCGGCCCAGATCCAGCATCACTTCGCCCGCGGAAGAGAACGAGGCCGGGTCCGCGTGAAGCGTCGTCCGATATACCGCCCGGCCCGAGTGGTATTTCAAGTCGGGATCTTCGAACTCGTGCCACGATTGAAGCTGCTCGAGCGTCACGCTTCGCCGTGCGCCCGAGGCAAGCTCGAACTCCACTTCCCAAGTCCCCGAAACCGCGGGCGGTTCCGGTAGTCGGGGGACGTCGATCGTGATTTCTCGTCCCGCCGATGTCTTCATCGTGTATCGGCCGGAACTCCAAACGACGCATTCGCAACGGTCGGAGCCGGTCGCGCGGAGTTCCACCGGCGCCTCTTGCACGGCGGCGCACGGAAACACCGCCGTCTCCGGGTCGAACGCCTCCAAGTGTCCGGGTTGACCGTCCACTTCGAAATCGACGACGAGGCGTTTGACGACGAGGTATGCCGGATCATCGTCCCTGGCGAGATCGGCCACGGGAAACCGCAACTTCCCGCCGTCCACAAGTCTTTGTACCGTTGCGGTGACGTCGCGCGTGCGGGCGGGATCCTCCAACACGCCGTAGAGGGCCTTGCGGATGACGAGGGATCCCGGTCGACTCTCCGGCCGGAGGATCTCCTGCCCGTCCCGGCTGATGCCGACGATTCGTTCGCCGGATTCCTCGCCCGCCGTGAACACGACGAAGACCGACTCGAAAGGTTCCAGCCGCAGCGGCAGCTCCGTGCATCCGTCTTGGTTCCGCCATGCGGCCGCGGGCAGAATGGCGCCTGTCTCCGGATGCCACAATTCGGGGCGTTTTCCCGTTACGCGAAACCGGCAGACCGCTGCGACGGGCCTTTCGGTCTTGTTGGCGACGAAATAGACGTCCGCGGAATCGATCCGCCTGTGAATGTAACGGAGAGGCCTGTCGCCTGTCGCCGATTCGTAGCGGAAGTCGCCGATCAGGCCCAATTGCTCCGCCGCATTCTCAAGGGCGTCGATGTCGGCAATCAGATTCGGGTCGCCGTCTTGATCGCTCACGTCGCCCCAGGGCGGGATTCCCAGGGGGCCGACCTCGCGGACGGGTCTCCAATCGCCGGGTGCGGCGGGATCGGCGTCCCAACCGGCGGCCGGCGCATCCCTCCACTGCCAATCGCCGTCGGACACGATCAGTTCCGAGCGACCGTCCGAGAAGTGCAAATGGAGGGCCGCGATCAATCCCGCCGGATTGGGCGCGTCCGCCGCGTTGAATGCGTCGACGGCGATGAGATTCGCGCCGGGGCGGAGCAGCCCCGTGACGTTCACGCGATACGGGCGGTGGAAATCGCCTCCCTGTCCGGCTCGACGACCGTTCACTTTGCATGCGAACTCGTTGTCGGCGGTCATAACCAACCAGGCCGACGCGAGCTTCACGTCGGGCGGGAGCTCAAAGACCCGGCGAAAATAGCGATGCCCGATCGGTACCGCCGCCGCCGGATTCCCCTCCTCGGTCCATATCCAGCGGGCCTTTTCCAAGCCGGGCCGCTCCTGCACCGAAGTGACGGGAGAGAACGGGCCGCCGAACAGGATACGCCCTTTACCGTATCGCCGCACGACGGGTTCCGCCGGGGCTTGCGTACCCCCCCAAACCTGCTCCACGATCGCCCGCAGTTTCCGGTCCGCGCTGGGGAACTCCGCTAGGCCGGGCGATTTTTCCGGGGGCCCGCCGACGATGGTGGCGCCCTCCTCCACCAGCTTGGCGATCTTCTCCACCAAGGCCGGCGTCATCCGCTGAACCCGCGGCAGGACGAGCAGCGAATAGCTCATTCCGTCCGGCAGGACGAGCCGGCCGTTCTCCACCGACATCCGGGTAAGCACGACTTCCGGCGGGCAGAAATCATACTGGAACGGGCCGCGCTCGCGCGGGAGGCCGAATTGCCAAAGGGCGCTTTGACCGGCCAAAGTCTGCGGCGTTGCTTCCGGTGTGAGCAGGCACAAGTCCGCGACGAACAAGCCCTTTTGAAGCAGATATTGACATCGCGCCAGATAGTCGTGCCAAGGCCGCGCGTAATCCCACCAGGTTTGCGTTCGCTCGTAGTGCAGCCCCCACGGTCCCATGCTCATTCCCGGCGGACGGTCCGGTCGGGTCCAAGGTTGAAGTGCGTAACGATGGAAGACGAAGCGGTTGATTCCTTCGCAGAAGGCCCAGTCGCCCAGGTCCTTGATATTGCCGGGGTGCCCCAGCCAGCGTTCGGCATCCGTAGCGGTGAACGCCTCCGCACCGACGATTTTCCTGCCGTAGACGTGTGCGGCGGAGGCCATCTCCGTGCAACTGAAGGCGGCGCCGTACCGCGACCACGACCAGAACTCGCCCATCGGCTCGTCGGCGCGCCCGGCGTAGGCCAATTCGTCCGCCGGGCATGTGGTGTAGGCCTCGATCGAGAGCCGAATTCCGTGCCGCCGTGCCAGTTCGCGAAACCTCCCCGCGTAGTGATCGAGGACCATTTCGCCGATCGTCTGCCGAAAGTCCCAAAGGAATCGCTCGGAGATTTCCCGGCCGTCGACCACGTAGCCGGCGATCACCGGCAAATAAGGCCGCACGTCGTAGCCCCTGCGGTTCAAGAATTCCTCCGGCATCCGGGCCGTCCAGTTCTGCGAGCCGACCTCCCAACTATCGATATGAGTAGAAACCAAGGTCCGCTTTTCTCCGATCAGGCCGGGCGAATCCTGGATCAACTTGGCCGGCAGCCCGGCGAACATGGCCTCCGCTCCTTCCGGACTGAGTTTGTCGCATTCCAGGCCGCGGCCCTCGGCGGGGGACGGAAGATTCCGCGCTCCCGTCGGGGTATGTCCGAAGCGGAGAACGGTCCAGCGTCCCGCCGGAACTTCCCAACGCAAACGACCTTGGTCATCCATCCGGTCGGTAAGATCCACCACCGCCTCCCTGGGGATGATTTGATCGGCGGGCGGCTCCGCGACATCGGCCGGGAGCACCGGCGTGGCATTCATCGGCTGCGCCAGGGATTTGGCGGCAATGCCCGGGACTCGAGCCGGCTCGGCCGGGCGAGGGAACGCCAGCACCGCGACATCGCGATAGTAACCTTCCGTGACGGGCGGCTGCGGCAGCACGATCGGCTCGCCCGCCGATCCCTCGACGGTGACTTCGGACCAGACCAGCCGCTGCATGGCTTGTTCGGGCTTGATCCACGGCCCGCCGCTACCCGTC
This sequence comes from Thermogutta hypogea, assembly GCF_055386265.1. Taxonomy (NCBI): domain Bacteria; kingdom Pseudomonadati; phylum Planctomycetota; class Planctomycetia; order Pirellulales; family Thermoguttaceae; genus Thermogutta; species Thermogutta hypogea. The sequence continues at coordinate 3,281,416 of NZ_AP042425.1, read as the reverse complement.
CAACCGCCGTCGTTGTTCATGTTCACTTCCAGCCCCAGGCGGTTCGCCTCGGCGAGCATGAAGGCGAACAACTCGCGCCAAGCGGGCGAGCCGAAGCGAGCCGGCCCCGGGGGAGCGCCTTGATCCACCTCCATGATGAGGACGCCGCCGATTCCCGCTCGCTTCATCGCTTCCAGGTCCGCCGTGATTCCTTCCCGGCTGATGTTTCCGTCCAGCCAGAACCAGTAGACCCACGGCCGGGCATCATCGGGAGCCTGGGCGAAACCGCGGGCCAGGTCGTCGGGGGCGGCGCGGAGTGCCGCGTCACGCCAGCCGAAAAGGAAGCACGCCGCGGAAAGTACGACGCACCATCTCATGGGAGGCTCCTTTATTCCGTATCGCGGTGATTCCGGGTGCCGTGGTCGCGGACACACGGCGAAGCGATGGGCGACCCCGACGCACGCTACGGATACTACTCGCGTCGGACTCGAAACACAAGCCGGCGGCAGCCGCGGCGCGCCGCGATCTGTACGCCCCGGCGTCGCCGCTTTTCCGTATTACCGGAGCGGCTTGCTGGTCAATAACCCGATACCGCGGCCGTGTTCACCCACGGCGCAGTAATACATATAGAAGGTATCGTTCTTGGGGTTATAGACCAGGGATATCTTGTGAGCATAGGTCTTGTCGAGACCGAGGGGGTGTCCGCCCGCCTTGTAAAGCGGCTCGGGGTGGGCCGTCCAATTTCGTAGATCCCGTGAAAAAGCGATCATGATGTGGGCGCCTCCCTTTCCCACACCGAAGTAGAACATGGTCCAATGATCGCCGTCGCGGAAGACCTTGGGATCGCTCGCGAATACCTCGTCGTAACCGCCCGGCCGAACGCGAATCACCGGATTGTTTTCGTGCCGCTTCCAGTTGAGCAGATCGCGCGAAAAGGCCAGGCCGGTCTGTTCCACGGAGCCTTGCGCCGCGTTATAGAAATTGTAAAAGATCGCATTATATTCCAGGAGCCAAGGTTGATAGATGCAATCTTTTTCCCATGCTCCGCAATCCGGGTCGTAAATAGACAAAATGGGGGCGGGGAGGGCGCGTTCCCAGGTCAAGCCGTCGCGACTCTTGGCCACGCCTTCGTAGCCGGGGCGAAGTTCGTAGCCGCCTTGCCGCGGATAGCAACCGTACAAAGTCCAATAGAAGCCGTCTCTCGATTGAAGAGTTCGCGGGGCCTTCACGTCGTACGATTCATAGAGATATGCTCCCACCACGCATCCCCCGTGGTCGAATTCGCCCGGCATCCCAAAGCCCATCGCCAATCGCGGATTGTCCCAGCGAACCAAGTCGGTGCTTTCCGCCACAAAGCTGTTATATCCGCGGCCGTTAAAGCCAATAAAACTCATGTACCAGCGATCAGGGCGTTCCGGTATTTGATAGACGCAGGGGACGTCCGTGCTGTGAAAATCCTCGAAGCCGGGAATATTGGGCCGGCTGGGAATCACGTGTTCGGGGTAATAGTGCCATCCGCGATACGGCGCGGCCCATTGATCGAGTGTTTCCCGGTCGACGGCTTCGCCGGGGGCGGCGGCATCTTCCGCGAACGCCCGGGGCGCCGACGAAGCGAGGAAAAGGAAGGACGTCGTTGCCATCGTCAACAGGATTGCACGGCCGGCGTACGCCGTTGACAATCGCCGCGCCGCTCGGGGCCGCTTCTCAGATCGCAGCATGGTGGGCCTCCCTGAATATGGGCTGGAACGTTCGGGGCTTGCGACCGGTTTTCGCCATCGGGCGGTCCGGGGCGGGGGCGGCGGCCATCCAAGCGGACGGCCGCAATCGGCGAGGGTGAGTGGCCGCCCCTGAGCCATTGTATCGAGTTTCGCGGGGACGATGCGCGAACGAAGGTCCTCAACGGGAGCGGCGCCGGGGGCGAGCGGAAAGCTCCATGCCGCGCGGCTTGCAGTTTTCCGTGAGGGCGACGGCGGCGCAGGAGAGCACCTGACCGGCGAAGAGCCAAAGCGGGTGCAGGGAGGGGTAATGGAAGGTCTTCGGCCGGACCAGCCACCAAGCCGGTTCCCAGCCGTCGTTGGTTCGCCGCCAGGGCGGCTCTTCGCCCGTCACGCCCGCCCGCGGCACGGCGGTTTCCGCTCCACGGCGGTCCGCGGAAATGGGGTACCACGTCAAAAGCCAACCCCAGAGCAGCCCTGTCAGACACAGCAAGGCCACCGTCCGCCGGGTTCGGCCCTCCGTGATCTCCGCGCCGCGCGAAAGGGCGGTCGCGCCGCGGCTCGCGTCGCGTGGCGTGTCCGGCTGCGAAACCGGCGGGGCTTCACGGCGTTGGGATTTCAGCTCGATCACATCAGCACCCGAAGCGACGGCAGCGGACTTGGCACTTCCCGGAGGAGGAAGCCGGGGCGGCGACCGGCTGAGGGAGCAGAGGGCAATCCGCGTGCCCTTTTGTGCAGAAGACATCCACGGGGAAGAAAGGCCGCTTTTCGGCGGCGGGGCGTCGCGTTCGGGCAACGCCGTTTTCCGACGGCGTCGCGTTTTCTCAACACCGCGGGGAAACCGCGCGAGCCGTTCTGCGGCCGAGGCTGCGCGGTATGTGTTGCTCGGGGGCGGCACGACCGGGATTCGTCTTCGAGAGGAAATCCCCCTCGTGTTCGGCCCGTTCGGTTTGGCGCATCGAGGTTTGTGACCTAGGCTTTTCTAGAGCAGCGTGCAGCAACGCCGTTGTGCGACGCCGAACCGGCCCGTCCGTCCGGAAAGCCCCGCCGTGATTCGGGCTTCCGGGGACGAGCGACAGTGCGGGCCCCATGCGCGTTTCCACCGTCCTTGGCGCATCTTTTCGAGGTTGATCGCGGCGTGCGGTATTCCGTGGAACGAAGCGATCGCGGAGAATCCGGGGGATAAGATGTCCACAAGCTTGTCGGTTCCGTTGGAAAAACTCTTGGCTAACGCTCAGTTGCCGGCCCTTCCCCAGAGTGCCATTCAAATCCTGCAAATATCTCAGGATCCCGAATCCGGGCCGGCGGAGTTGGCGGTTCCCATCAACGCCGACCCGGGTCTGGCGTCTCAAGTGCTCAAGTTCGTCAATTCGTCGTACTTCGGTTTTCCGGGCAAGATCGCCAGCGTGCAACAGGCGATCACCTTGGTGGGCATGAAGACGATCAAGAACTTCGTGCTGTGGAGCGCGGTGTTCAGCCTGATGCCCAGCCCGAAGTGCGGGCCGTTCGACGTGAAAGGGTTGTGGCGGGATTCCCTCCGCCGCGCGCTCTTCGCCCGAGAGTTGGGTCGCATTCTGAAAGCCGCCGATTGCGAGGAGCTGTTCGCGGCCGCCTTGCTGCAAGATATGGCGGTCCCCTTGTTGGCGAAGGAGGTCCCGGAGATTTACGTCAAATTCCTGGCCGCGCGTGACGACGGTCGGCGGCGTCTGTCCACCGTGGAGAAGGCCGTTTGCCGCTGGACGCACGCCGAAGCCGGGGGCATGATGGCCCGGCAGTGGAATCTTCCCGCCCGCTTCGTCCAGCTCATCGAACGGCACGTGGTGTCGCCGTCGGAAGACCTGGGGGAGCGGGAATTGGCCGAGGCCGTGGTGGGGCTGTCGGCCATGCTCCCACCCGGTAGTGACGACACGTGGCATGAACGGCGCATCTTCCAGGAGTGGTATCACGTCCTGGTGGGCGGCGATGAACCGGAGCCTTCGGTCGTACTCCGCGAAGTGGACGAAATGTGCGCCGAATTGGCGCCTCTGTTGAAGATGTCCGCCGGCGGCAAGACGCTGGAGGAGTGGTACGAAGACAGCGACACCGCGGCGCAAACCGTGGGCTTGCCGAACTGAGACGACGCCGTTCTCAACCGCCGGCCGGGCGGAGCCGTGGAGACACGAGGGGAAAGGCCGAGCCTACTTCTCCGCCTCTTCCGCGGCAGGGAGTGGTTCGGATGGATGCTCCGCATTTTCGGCCGCGGGCGCCTTCCGGTCGCCTTCGCGATCGGTCGGACGCGTGCGTTCCCTTGCCGGCGGAGCCTCTCTGCCGGGCGGGGTCTTCTTGGGTTCGGCGAACGTCAGCGGCTCGGGCAGGTCAACTTTCAGCTCGGTGATCTGCGCGGCGGAAGGGCCGATCTGGGTCCCCATGCCCTCGACTTTGGCACCCTTGCGGATGAGGGGCGCCGCCTCCGCGCCGCTCAACTCGAGGCTGATGTCGGCGTTCTCGGCAAGCTCGAAGGTGATCGGCGCGCGGATGTATTGGTTGGGCGCCATGACGGTGATCTTCCCCGTCTTGGCGATGTTCGTGATGCGCCCGCAGATTTCGAAGCGCTCCGAGGGCGGAGAGTCGGGCACGCCGCGGGGTTGTCGCGGTGATCGGGCGCGAGGGTTTGCCGGGAGTTCGCCGCCCAAGGGGCCGCCGAATCCCCCGCCGGGTAAGCCGCCCGGCATGCCCTGACCTGCGTCGGCTCCTCCCTCGCCCGGTTCGACCGGCCGGGTACCCTCGGGAAATACGCCCGGCAGATGGTGCTGGTCGGCGGAACAGATAATTAGCGTCGCGACCGGCTCCGCCACGATTCCTGTTCTCTTCTCGACCTCGGCTGTGAACAGGACGAACATTCCGGGGCGCAAGACGTCGGGCATGGCCTTGCCGGTCAGCGTCAGCTTGCAGCCTTTGGCGGGAACCAGGTCCCAGGGTTGGCCCGTCGGTGACAAGATGCGAATCGCTTGCGGCGACACCGCCTCGACGATTCCCGAGGCCTCGATGCGCTGGGCCTGGGCCCCGGGGACGCCGCGAGGGCCTTCTTGCGGCCGTCGCATCGGCCCTTGCATGGGATTGAATTGCCCCCAGGCGGAAAGTCCCGACGCCGCAATCCAACCGCCGACGACCGCGGCGACCGCGATCCGCCCGGCTCGCATTTTCCGTATCCGGTACATGGCTCCAGCCTCGCCGAAAAGAACCCATGCGGCGGCTCGTCCGACCGGGCCGCGCCGTGTGCACTCCTTCATCATATCGCCCGCCAAGCGGCAATGCGAGACAATCCGGCGGGGAAAGACGCGGCCGCTCGGAACCCGCCGCCGTGGAGGAGCACGCTGACTGCGGCCGAATACGGAGATCTGTGTGCAAACCGCGGCGGTCCGAATTATGATATCGAAGGAAGACGACGAATCTACAATTTCCGCCGAATTTCCCACCGACGGCATTGGCATTGCAAAACGGACATTGGCTCGTGTCCGACATGGGGTCGTGTCCGTGCGGCAATGGAAGCTTCCTTGAGAGTCGTGGCCGACTCGGACGACGGCGTCCGAGCGCAGTCCCCGAGTTTCCCCTTTTGTAAAGGAGGTGCGACGATGCGAAGAGCCGTGTGGATTGCGGCCTCGGCGTTGATCATCCTGTCGATGACCGCCGATGCCGCGTGGGCCGGACCGTTCGGCCTGCTGAAAAGGCGGGCGTGCCGGGTCCATCCCGCCGTAGCGGCCTTGCAGGCCGAGCGGGAGAAGGCCGAGCAAGCCAAGAAGGAGGCGGAAGAGGCCCAAGCGGCCGCGGAAGCCGCCAAGGCCCAAGCCGAGGCCGTGAAGGCGGCCGTGGAGCAAGCCTTGAATTCGGTGAAGGAAGAGGCGGCCAAGGCGTTGGCCCAGATTCGGGGCGAAACCGAAGCCGCTCTCAAGGCCAAGGCGGAGGCGGAGAATGCTTCGGCTCAGGCCAAGGCCGACGTTGCAGCCGCGGACAAGGCCAAGGAAGAGGCGGCCAAGGTCAAAGCCGAGGCTGAAACCTTGATGGCTCAAGCCAAGGCCGAGATGGAAAAGGCTCAAGCGGCGAAGGCCCAGGCGGAGCAGGCCGCCGCGGCCGTCAAGGCGGAGCAGGACAAGCTGGCCGCCGCTCAGGCCGATCTGCAAAAACAGCAAGAGGCGGTCAACCAAGCCAAGGCCGAAGTCGAAGCCATGAAAGCGGAGCTGGAAAAAGCCAAGGCGGAAGCCGCCCAGCCCTCCGCTCCGGCGGGTGAGGAGGCCGCCCCAGCCCCGGTTGAACCGCCGGCGTCGCCCGACGCGGAGTCGCAAGGTGAAAATGTCGCGGGCGCCGAAGCCGCTGCTGCGGGGGCTTCGGCGCAGGAAAACGCCGCTCCGGCCCCGGCCGCCAATCCGTGAGCCGTCGCCGACTGCGATGATCGACGGAACGGCCCGATGACGAGCGACATTTCCGCAGGCCCGGCCGAGTGTTCCGATCGGCGGAACCTCGGCCGATTTTTTTGCGCGATGGCTCGGTATTCGTCCCGAATGGTAACCCAGCATGATCGAGGTCGCGCGAAGAGTCGGGATTTCGGCCTTGATTTCCGTCGCGGGAAAGCGCGGGTCGCGGCAACTAGACTGGAAGGGGTCGAGTTTGGGACGTCACGTTATGGACATCACGGCGGCGGGTACGTTGCGGAGGACCGAATCGCAACTCCCAACGCCGCGGCTCGAAACACATCGAATCTTGCCGCCTACCGGCAGCAGAAGAGGGCCTTTATGCCTACTCAGAACATCCGCATCGGGCTGGGGATCGTCCTGTCATGTTGGTCGCTCTTGGGGCCGGCATGGGATTCCGCCTGCTGCGGCGGCGAGGGTTTTCCCACCACCGTGCTTTGGGCCACGGTGAAGGTGGTCAATCCCGGTTCCACCGCGACCGCGGTCTTGGTGCGTTCCGCGGAAGGCAAGCCGGTCCTGCTGTCGGCGAATCACGTATTCTCGGCCATGCAAGGCGATGAATGCACCGTCATCCTGCACTGCCGGGACGAAAGCGGCCGATTCCGGACGAACCCCAAACCGCTGGCGATTCGCCGCGACGGCAAGCCGCTTTGGCGGCAACATCCGACGGCGGACCTGGCGGCGATTCCCGTACCCTTCTCCGACGAAGACAATTTGGCCGTCCTGCCTTGGGATTCGCTGGCCACGGCCGAAGATCTGGGGCGGCTTGCCCTTCAGCCCGGCGATTTGGTCCGCTGCATCGGATTTCCGCACGGCAACGCCTTCAAGGGAAGCCCGCTCGAATTCGGGGTCGTTCGGTTGGGGTGCCTGGCCGGCTATCCCTTCCTACCCATCGAGCCGGGCCGCACATTCTTGGCGGACATGAATATCTTCGAGGGCGATAGCGGCGGGCCGGTCTATGCTTGGGACCTGCATGATGCCGAGGGGGTCGATCGCGGGCCGAAGAAAGACGGGCTGATTCTGGGAATCGTCGTCGCCCAGCATTTCATCGATGAGGAATACAAGTTGATCTACGGCAGCGGCAAGTACCGCCACCGCATGGGGCTGGCGATTGTGGCGCCGTCGCCGTTCGCGCGGGAGGCCGTGGAGGCGGCGGTGCAAGAAGAGCCGCCGGCCCCGTGAACAGCCGGGCGGATGCAGCACGGCGCGGCCGCATCGCCCCGGTCACGAAAGCAATCGCCAGGCGATCACCAGCGGCGCGAGGACGAAGACGTAGGCGGCGAACCAACCCAAGCGGCCTTTTTCCAACCATGCAATGAGCCAGCGTAGGGACGCCCAACCCACGAAGAAGGCCAGCACGGCGCCGACGATGAGCGGCCCGGCCTCCAGCGTACCGCCCGATTCCTTGGCAGCGTCCCACGCCTCCAACAAACCGGCGCCGGCCATGGCGGGCAAGGCCAGCAAGAAGGAAAACGCCGCCGCCTCGTCGCGCTTCAGGCCGCAAAACAATCCCGCTGCGATGGTGGAACCGCTCCGCGACAATCCCGGCAGGATGGCCAGCGCCTGGAAGATGCCGATCCAAAGGGCCTGCCCATAGGTCAATTCGCTGCCGGAAATGACGCCGCGACCGCGCCGGGATTCCCACCGCCGTGCCGCCATCAGCAGCGCGCCCGTCGCGGCGAACATGATGCCCGCCACAAGGGCCTCCTCCAACGGATCCCAGCCGAATCGGGCGACGAACCACGCTCCGAAAAACTTCTTGTAGCTTACGCCGGCCAAACCCGCCGGCACGCTGCCCAGCAAAATGAGCCCGATCAACCGGCGGTCGCTCCCGAACAACCGGATGATGCGATCGCGATAGAACACGACGATGGCCAGCAACGTGCCCATGTGCAGGGCAATATTGATGGTCAGCTTCTGGTCGAGAGGGTGGCCGAAACGATCGAACAGGGCGGCCAACACGATCACGTGCCCGGAGGAACTGATCGGCAAGAACTCGGTCACGCCCTGAATCACCGCCAACAGCGCGATTTCCAGATATTCCCAAACGATGGGCGCCATCGCGATCCTCGCAGCCAGGCCAAGGACAAAAGCCCCGGATCCCGCCGGGAAAACTCCCCAATTGTACCTTACGGAGAAGCCGTTGCGGGCCGTGCGGTCGCTTCGCCCGCGGAATCGATACAATTGTGGCGGCAACGATTTTCGCGAACCGCCCGTTGTCTAGAGCCGCCCCGGTTCTCGTGAAGGGCGCGACGCTGCGGCTCGCGTCGGAAAAGGAGCGATACCTGATGTGCGGGCGATTCACGTTACGAACCGATCCGAAAAGCGTGGCCGAGCACTTCGAACTGGCGGAACTACCGCTCTTGGAGCCGCGCTACAACATCGCGCCGGGGCAGCCGGTGGACGTCGTCCGCGCCGTTCCCGCCGGGGCGTCGAATGCAGAGGGGCGCAGCGAGGCGCGGAGGGAATGGAGTCGCCTGCAATGGGGTTTGGTCCCGCAATGGGCGAAGACCCCTTCCGAAGCGGGTTGGATCAATGCCCGGGCGGAGACCGCCGCGACGCGGCCGGCCTTTCGCGCAGCCTTCCGCTACCGCAGGTGCCTGGTCCCCGCCGACGGCTTCTACGAGTGGAAGCGTCTCGACCGCCGCAAGCAGCCCTACTTCATTCACTTCCGCGACGATCGGCTCTTTGCTTTCGCAGGGCTTTGGGAATCGCGCGAGTCGGAGGACGGTTCCGTGCTGGAATCGTGCGCGGTTCTGACGACCGGTCCGAACGCGCTGATGTCGCAAATCCACGACCGCATGCCGGCGATCCTCCCGCCGGAGCTTTACGCGGACTGGCTGAACCTCGACCTTCAGGACCCCGCCGCGCTGCAAGGGCTTTTGCGTCCTTATCCGGACGAGGAAATGGAGGCCTTTCCGGTCGGCAACTACGTCAACGCCCCCGTCCATGAAGGACCCCGGTGCCTGGAGCGAGGCGAGTTCCCCGGCTCGCTGTTCTGAGAATCGGCGCGACGGGTATGCCGACACCTTGCCAGAGATCGAGTTTCTCCGAAGCTGGAACGTTGTTCGCCGGGCCCGGATTTGATACGGTGATGTCACCATAACCACGCGGTGGGCGGCCGTGCCGCCGATGCGCGAGCACGCTCGCCCGATCCTGATCATCTCTCGTGTTGCCCCGACGGAGATAGCGGAATCCATGGAACGACGATTACGTCAGGCGGTGCTTGCGGCCGGACTAGTAGTGTCGGCGGGCGTCGTTGCGGCCGCGGAGTCTCAGCCGCCCAAACCCTGGGAGCAACTGTACCAGGGGCAGGAGGCCGCCGGTCCGGACGTGCTCGGCTTGTGGCAATTCCTGCCGGGGAAGGAGAGTCTCGACGGCGGCGGACGCGGGCACGACTTGACGCTCCGCGGTGCATCCCGATTCGTTCCCGGCGGCGTCTTCGGGAACTGCTTGGAGAGCTTTCGGGCGGGATCCGACGCCGACGTCCCGCACGGGGCGATCGTCAAGAACGCACCCGACCTCTCGCCCGCCGGGGCCTTCACTCTGGAATTGTGGATCAAACCCAAACCCGAGTTGGCCGACTGCGCGACGGCCTTTCTGTTGGACAAAAAGTATTATCCGTATCCCAAGGACTTGCCGCAGGCCAACTGCGACTATTGCCTCTATCTGCGGCGGACGGGCCTGGGAAAATACCGTCTGACGGCCTTTCTCGGATATGGCCGCGATTCGGCCGAATACGTGTCGCAGGAGATCGCATTGCCGTCCGGCGAGTGGACGCACGTGGCGTTCACCTACGACGGCGAGGGGGTAGGGCGGTTCTTCGTCAACGGTGAACCGAGCGGCCGCGTCGTCCACAAAGACCGCGGTCCGATCACGCCCGGCGGCTACAACCTCGTCATCGGCGATCGCTACGGCTCGATCCACGCCGGCTTTCCCGGCTGGATCGATCAAGTGCGGATCATGAGCGGAATCCCCCCGCACTTCGCGGGCGGCCTGGAGATCGCGCTTGCGCCGCTGAGCCGCAGGGCCTTTCTGCGGATGGAAGCGGACTCGGCCGTCGATGTGCTCGCCTTCAACGACGCCGCGGACGACGCTCGGGACCTGGCCGTTGCATGGGATTCGGCCGGCGTCGCCGGTTCCCGGACGATCCCCATCGTGCCGCACGGCGGCGAGACGCGAATCGCGATTCCCGTCGATACGCGATTGCGACCGGGCCGATATCCCTTGCGCGTCACCGTCTCGGGGAAGATCGGCGACCGGCTCGCGACGTCATCCTTGGACTTGGAAGTCACGGTGGCGCCGCGCCCCCTGCCGGACGTCATGCCCGTCGTGATGTGGGGGACGGGCGATCTGGATCGGCTGCAAGAGATCGGCTTTACCCATCAATTGATCTCCGCGGCGGACTACGATCGGATTTGGCCGGCCGGCGAACCGACCTCGCCCTTGGATGAGGCCGCCTTGGCGACCCGCGCGGCGGAGCTGAACGAGTATCTGGCGCGCGGCGTCGGGGCCGTCGTCTCGCTTTCTCCGGCGGCCTGGCTCGCGCGCGATCCCGAGCGCGGGGCGGCCTACCAACGTGTTAATCGCAACGGCGAACCTTACAAGGATGCCAACCCCTGCGGGCTGTTTCCCGAGCTGCCTCGCTTCTGCTACAACGTGGGAGCCTCGGTCGGGGAGGCCTTCGGGCGATTCCCGGCCGTGCAGGCGGCCTTGATCGACACCGAGGTCCGGGACGCCACGAATCTGTGCTTCCACGAGCACGACCGCGCGGCCTTTCGCGCTTTCGCAGGCTACGATATTCCTGAGCAGGCGACGAGCAAATGGGGTGTCCGCTATTCTTCGCTGCCCGAGTTCCCCGCCGATCGCGCCCTGGACGACGGCAATCCGCTGCTGACCTACTATCGCTGGTTTTGGAAGGAGGGGGACGGCTGGAACGCCTTGCACTCGGCCGTGCACCGCGGTCTGAAAGAGCACGGACGCAAGGACTGGTGGACGTTCTTCGATCCGGCCGTACGGGCACCCGCCGTGTGGGGCAGCGGCGGCGAAACCGATGTCATTTCCCAATGGACCTACAGCTACCCCGACCCCATTAAGATCGGCCAAGCCGCCGACGAACTGTTCGCCATGGCCGCGGGTCGCCCGGGCCAACAGGTCATGAAGATGACGCAGATCATCTGGTACCGCTCGCAGACCGCTCCCGAGTTGCCGCAAGACGAAACCCGTCGTGCCGAATGGGAGCGGCGCATCCCCGACGCGCGATTCATCACCATTTCGCCGGACCACCTCCGCGAGGCCTTTTGGTCGAAGATATCCCGCCCCGTCCGCGGAATCATGTACCACGGTTGGGGTTCGCTGGTGGAAGCCGACCATGGGGCGTATCGCTACACCCATCCGCAAACCCAGGAGGTCCTCGCGGAACTGATTCGCGATGTCGTCCGTCCCTTGGGCCCGACCTTGCTGCAAGTCCCCGATGTCCCCGCCGACGTCGCGATCCTCGAGAGTTTCTCGTCGCAAATGTTCGCGGGGCGGGGCAGCTTCGGCTGGGGAAAGTCCTGGGAGGCCGACGTGCACCTGGTTTTGCAATGGGCGCACCTGCAACCCAGGGTGATTTTCGAAGAAACGCTGCTCCGCGACGGACTGGACGGTTGCAAGGTGTTGGTGCTTCCCGCCTGCGATGTCCTGCCGCGGTCGGTGGTGGAGCGGATTCGCGCCTTCCAAGCCGCCGGCGGGATCGTCGTCGGCGACGAGTTCCTGGCCCCGGCCGTCTCGGCGGACGTCGTGCTCCCCGTCTATCGCCGCACGGGTGCCCCGGACCGCGACAAGGCCGAGTTGCAGGCCCTGGCCCAACGCCTCCGCGAATCCTTGGACTCCCGCTACCCCCGCCGCGTGGACGCCTCCGAACCGGACGCGGTGGTCCGCCTGCGGCAATACGGCGAGGCGCTCTACGTCTTCGTCCTCAACGACCGCCGCACCTTCGGCGATTATGTGGGGCACCACGGCAAGGTCATGGAAGTGGGGCTGCCCCTCCGGTCCGAAATCTCCCTACAAAGTCCGAACGGCACGGTGTACGAGCTCCCGGCGGGACGCACGGCGGCGGCCGACGGCGACGGCACGCGGCTGCGGTGGAACGTGGAGCTGGGGCCCGGCGGCGGCAGGCTCTTCATCGTGCTACCTCGGCCCATCGCCGGGCTCGAATGCCGGGCACCCGCCGAGGCACGCCGCGGCGAGACGATCGACCTTGCGGTCCGCATTACGGACGCCGGCGGCGGTGCGATTCCGGCGGTATTGCCCGTCGAGCTCATCCTCACCGATCCGCAGGGACGGCGAGCGGAGCCGAGCGGATATTACGCCGCCAAGGACGGGGTGTTGAACGTCCGCTTCGAGTCGGCTCCCAACGACGCGCCGGGCGAGTGGACGTTATCCGTGCGGGAATTGGCGGGCGGGGCCTCCGCGCAATGCACGCTGCGGCTCCGGTGACGGGACGCTGCTCCCCGGGAACACGCACGGCGGTCCCGGGGAAGATGTGAAAGGAGTGCCGGCCATGGGCCTGTTGGAAAAACGGAACCCCAAAGCGACTTGGCGATCGGTGCTCTTCAAGTCGGTCGTTTCGATGGGTGGCGGCGCCGCATTCTTTTTTCTCAACTTCAAAGAGGAATATCGCCATGCTTGGGTCATCACCTTGCCGCCTTGGTTGTTGCTGTGCGGTTTGGTGGGGGGGCTGATGGAGTGGCAGATTCCCCCGGACGAAGATGACGTGCCCCCGCCCGACGACACGCCCGACGACACGCCGGAGCCGCCTGCCTGAGCCGGTGCGATCATGACGCAACACCGGCAACCAAATGCGCCACCGGCCGGAAACCCGCCGCGGCAAACATGTGGAACGGGTATTGAATCCCGGGCAGCGACGCAATACCGCCGGCTCTCTCGCCGGAGGCTCCAAAACCGGCTCGACCTGCCGTCTGAGGTTCGCCTATACGCCCCAGGCTTGCGCCGACGCCGGAGCGCTATTCCACGATGGTAATTTCGCCGACGCGGTATCGCCGCTGTCCGTCATCGCCGTCGAGGGGCAAGGCGATGACCGGCGAGCCCGTCTTGTCGCCCACGGACAAATACACCTGATACTTGCCCGGTCGTAGCTGGAAGGGCAGGCAGAACGCGGCCTTCCACGTGACGGTCGGCGGGGGCGGCAGGTTTTCGTCGACTGGCTCGTCCGCCGCCGGCCCCTTTAATTCGACCTCGCGGACCGGCAGCGTGCGGACGTCGGCCTTTTCATCGACGCACACGGCGACGATTCCGCCTTGGGCATCCTTGAGCGTGACGGCGGGATGCCCGCCGCCGTGGCACGGGGCTACGCCGTCGTTGCACCAGGTGGAAGTCAGCGCGAGGGGAGCCGTCCGCGACTGCCGCGCCGGATACGACACTTCCAGCGGCAGCAGCCGATATCCCAGGCGGCGGTTCATGCGATCGATGAGCGGCCGACATTCTTCGAGGAATTCCCGCGGCCACCAATGGATCGAGGCGTACGACGCGTGGTACTCGAACATGGCTCGGACGTACATCGAGCCGTCCCCCCAGGCCTCGCGATTCTTCGACGGGCCGTAGTGCTCGCTCTCCAGGATGACCGGCAGGCGGGGCCAAAAGTCCTGTGCCATTGCGGCGTGGAAGTACGAGTTCGGCCGCGGCTGCACCATGATGCTGTCGTCGCGCAGCGTCAGGCCGGCATCCCGCGCGTACGCGATCGCCTTTTCGCCTTCCTCCGTCATGACGTAATCGTCGTTGGCCGCCAGCAACGTTCGGGAAAAGTGCTTGCGGTGCAGGTCGATGTGCCGAATCACGGTATCCGCCGAGTAACGGATGCGGGTGGAAGCGAAGGTGTGCCCCTCGCCCCACACCCCGAAGGATCCGACGTCGATCCAGGCCACGTCGGGACGGCCGTCGTAGCGGTCGGCCAAGGCCGCGAGGAAGTGATCCAGCTTCTCCAGGAAAACAGGGTCGTTGTAATCCGGCTCCCAATACGGGCCGTCTTCCTGAACGCCGGCGCCGGGCCGAAAGTTGAATCCCTTGGCTCCCGCCTTTTCCACCCATTCCGGCGTGGCGTAGCGGGTCCACGACTCGCTGCACGAGATGCGAAGGGCGATTTGTTTGCCTTTGGCGATCCAGCGCTGGGCCGGGGTATCCAGCACCGACCAGCAGAATCGGCCTTCCTCCGGTTCCAAGTACGACCAAGGAATGCGGAGGTAAACCACCGTCAGGCCGGGAAAATCGTCCACCGTATCGGAAGGCGACAAGCGCGAGCCGTAGTTGGCCGGCACGTTGTCGTAATAGTGCAGAACCCAGCCCATGCCGGGGTTGCAAAGGGCCGCTCCGTTGTCCTGGAATCGGACGACGACCCGCTCCTCGGCGTCCCCGTGCTCGCCGGGTTGCGTCTCTTCCGAGCGGACGAACCCGACCCAAACCGCCGTCATGACCAGCGAAATCCAAACGTGGCGACAGAGCATGTCTGGCTCCTGTTGCAAGGGCCGGTAGGGAATCTTTCGCGCCGGGTCGGCTCGATCATCCAACCGACGGGTACCTCAGCCTAAAGCCGTTTGCCGCATTCTCGACCGCGGCGGAGCGTGCCCCTCCATTTCCCTTCGCGCCGTCCGCAGCGCGCGACTTGGGCGTCAACCCGAAGCTCGAAAACGCGGGATGCCACATCGAGCCCGGAGAGGGACGCGCTCGCCGGCTTCGGCGGTTTTGCGGTCGCTCCCCAAGGGACGAGCCCCGTCGCGTCCGTGTTTCGGCACCGGCCCACTCATGATACGGCCGATCTTGCCACGCCGCAAATCGTACTGCAAGCGGCGACCGGGCGTGATACAATGGCGTCCGATCTCGGATGCGGCAGGCCTGTCTTACCGCCGTCGCCCCGTGCCGGGGGCCTGCCCGCAATCGCGGGCCGTGCATCCGGGAGAATAGCCTTCCGCGTCCGCTGGTTCCGCATGTTGCACCGCAGGGAGAACGTCCTCATGATCGCACGATCGCTTGGAGTGGTTTGTGGGGTGGCGTCGGCCGCAGTGCTCCTGTTAACGTCGGCCGCAGGATCGAAGGCACACGCCGAACAGACCGCGGCGGACATCGCTCAGCTTTCGCCCGCCGACCCGTTGCCGCCGCCTCCGCCCGGCAAGAAGTGGGTCCTCGTTTGGCACGACGAGTTCGACGGCGGCAAGATCGACGAGTCCAAGTGGACGATCTACGGGGATTGGGCACGCCGCGACGGCTTTTGGGTCAAAGAGGATTCCTACCTCGACGGCAAGGGCAACTTGGTGATCCGCACCAAGCGAGACGGCGAACGATTCACTTCGGGGGCGATCGCCACCCGCGATAAATACGCCAAGAACTTCGGGTATTTCGTCTGCCGTTGCACGCACCCCAAGCAGCCGGGGCATTGGGCCGCCTTTTGGATGTTCGGTTCCGGCGTGGGGCGCGTCGGTGACGAAGGCCGTGACGGCACCGAAATCGACATCATGGAAATGCCCTATCGCGACGGGCGGTTGACCTCCAATTTGCACTGGGACGGCTACGGCAAGGACCACCGGCACGCCGGCACGGTCTTCTCCCGCCCGGAGATTCTCGAGGGATTCCACACCTACGGCCTGTGGTGGAAACCGGACGAATACGTTTTCGACGTGGACGGCAAGGAGACGTGGCGAACCTCGGCCGGCGGCGTCTGCCAAGTGCCGCTCTATCTCAAACTGACGGTCGAAATCGGCGAGTGGGCGGGAGACATCCGCAAGGCCGATCTGCCCGAGGAATGGCTCATCGACTACGTCCGCGTGTACGACCTGGTGGATGAATAGATGGCGGGCGACATCCGGCGGCGAGGCGAGTATCGTTCGTAGCCGGCGGCCGATCCGCAGTCGCGCCTTGGCTCGCGCCGGCCGCGTTATTCTTCGAGATGGACTTCCAGCAGGGTGGTCACGCCTTTCTTTCCGAAGACGCCCACCAGCGATTCGCCCGCGAAATTGCAACCCAGGAACGCGCGGTTTCCCGGAGCGGCAAGCGAGCGATAGAACACCCATTGCCGCGATCCCAGTTGCACACGGTAGGCGACGGCCGCATCCGCCGCGACGACCTGCCCACGCTCCGTGACGGTCAGGCTTCGCCAAAGGGGCGGTGCTTGTCGCTCGGCCTCGCTCCGGGCGATGAGGAACACGAAGGGGAAAAAGACGGCCCGCCCTTCGAACCGACCGCGCCGACTCACCATCCCCGGTCCCATCGAGGGCGACGTTGCGACGGCTTCAAGATTCTCCGGCGGAACCAGACACGCCGACCACGTTGCCCAACCGTTTCCCGGCGGCAGGTCGGCGGACGATCCATCGTCATCCCGCCGAACGCCGGGTTGGATTCCGTGGGCCGCCTCCACCGTCCAGCAGGCCCGGCGCGGACTCAGGATCGCATCTGCCAGGAAGAGGACGCCGTGTCGGCTGAGGTACGTGAGTTGCCGTTGGAGCCGTACGCCGTGAGACAGCTTCATCTCGTATTCCCAATGGTCGATCTGCCCCTCGCGATAGCGGCACACTTGTTCCCAGTCGCTTCGCGAGACCAGGGGCGTCCGCCCGCGCGTCACGGTGGTCAGCCACGGTCCCCGCAACCACGGTTCAGGCGATCCCCAGCGGACTTCCATGGCGCTCCCCAGGCAATCGATGATCGGCCCGGCGCTGCTTCCGCCGCGAGAATGGAGGGCCGGTAGCGCGCCGGGGCCTGCGTGATCGGTGGTTCGTAGCATGAGCGTCGATCCTCTTTATCTTTGCGGCCGGGCCGCCGGGATACCCGCGCGGTGTTCCGGCCCATCGCCGCGAATTCTATAATGGGCGGAGTCGTCGTCCTTCGTGCCGTCGGTCATCCGTAGTTAGGAGTTCCTCGGGTGCGTCTCAAAAACGTCCCTCGTCGAACGCCCCGTCCGGTCCTTCAGAATGAGCGCGTCTCTCCGGGGCTTGCGACAAAGCGGTTCGGCGCCGCCGTTTGGCGGCTCGCGCTGCTGGTTGCCCTGTGCGGATGCCGTCCGTCGCCGCCGACGGAACCGGCGGTCCCCGCCCCCTCGCAGCCCGCGGCGGCCGCCGAGCAATCGGACGGCACCGAGACGCAGACCCCGGCGGACGCCTCCGCCCAACCGGAAACGGCACACCTCCAGGCGGTTCTCTCACTCAGCATACTGGGCGACAACGAGTGGAAACAGGGCGATACCGTGACCTTTCGCACGGTGGTCGAAAACAAGGATACGGCCGAGATTTCCGATCTCGAGTTGCGATGCGAAATCCAGTTCGGACTGACGGACACCATCGGCGAGGGGCGATCGCGGGTTCCCTTGGGGCCGCTGCCGCCCGGCGGATTGCGCTCCTATGAAAGCGAATATTGGGCCACCAAGCCGGGGATCTGGTACGTCAAGGCCGCCCTCTACCGGCAAGACACGCTGATCGAGGCGGCTTCGCGGACGTTCTACATCCGAGAGGTGGAGCAATCCCGAGAACCCAGCCCCGCCGAAGCCCCCATCGAGCAAGGTCCGCCGTTGGTCGAGCAGGCCGCCGCATTGACCCGACTGGATCCCGAACGACCGATTTGGGTGGACGCCGAGAGGCGGGCTGTGATTCTGATCGGCCGCGTGTGTCAGCGGCAATGCTCCCTGGAATTGTTCGCATGTGTCCGCAACTCCAAGGAACACGAGTCGGTCCTTTCCATCGCGGTGCCGCCCAGTCTGGTGCACGCGGGACTGTTGGCCGTGGGCGCGGAGCCGGGACGGCCCGTCCAGTTCTATCCCGAGTACGTTCCCGCTCAGGGACCCGAGGTGGATATCCGCTTGATTTGGAAGGATGAACAAGGAAACGTCCACCAGTCGCCCGCCCAAGAGTGGGTTCGCAATGTTCAGACCGGCCGTGCCCTCGAGTTTCCCTGGATTTTCACCGGCAGCCAAATGCTCAAAGAGGAGGAAGGCTCGGACAAGGAATATTACTATGCCGATGCGACGGGCGAGCTGATCTGCGTCTCCAATTTCCCCAGTGCCGTGCTCGACCTCCCGATTCGCAGCAGCGATAGCAACGAAGCCCTGATGTTCGAGGCGTTCACGGAACGGATCCCCCCGCTCGGCACGGAGGTGACGCTGATCCTCACGCCGAAGCCCGCGGCGACGAAACCGGACGGGGAATCCGGTGGGCAAGAGCCGGCCGCCCCACCGGCCGAGCCGCCGCCCACCTCCGAGCCGCCAAGGTGATGGAGCGCGGCGCGCATAAAGCGGCGGGCATTTCACGGGGCACTTCCGGCGACGCCGAAACGTTCGTAAAATAGGCGGTTGTGAGGATACCGGCGATTCGCGGCGGGCCGAACGGGGTGGAATCGCCCGAACTGCCCGGCTCGGCAAGTTCTGAGCCGGCCATCGCGACCGATTCTTGGCCCGGCTCTCTCCGACGAATCGGCAAGTGGGCAGGGGCAGTTGCGCCCGTAGCTCAATTGGATAGAGCATCGGTCTTCGGAACCGAGGGTTGGGGGTTCGAGTCCCTCCGGGCGCGTTTCATCGACCCGCGCTAGAACTCAAGACGCCGCTGGCCCTGCCCCGCCGTAACCCCCGTCGCCGCAAGACCGGGTCTCGGGGCAGTCCCCCCACGCGGAATCGTAGAACGAGTCGGCCTGGCCGCCGGCCGAGGCCGAGCGGACATTGGCCCTATTGCACCTTGTGATGGATTGAATCTTACTGCCTTGGTTTCTGAGGGCCGGCCACCGAAGGCAAGTCACCCATCCAGCCAGCGCCGCCTAATAGTCGAACGTGAGCCGGCCCGCGTCGAACTCCTCAAGAACCAGCCGGCACTCGAAACCTAATATCCCGCCTAACTTGATCAATTCTTCCAGCACTTGACGCGCCTCCTCGGGCCTCCAAAAAAGTGCATGTGCTGCGGCCACTGATCGCACATCGGGGTCAGGGTCGCGCATCAGTCCGCAAATCGCCTCTCGACCTTCCGGCGTAGTCCTCAGCTCCTTGTATATCTCATGCGCGCGATCGTGCGCACGGTTCGCCCTCTCAGGGTCCATCTTTCTTTGCGGATCCGTCAAAGCACGGCTACAGTACTCTGCGCTTTCTAAAACGGCCTCCCGAAATTGCGCAATCAGAATCTGGATTCGGTCTGACACCATAACTATGCTTTAAACCTCATGGCAATGGCTTGCCTTCGAGCACCAGTTGCAAAATCAGCAAGCCAAACTCCTGCTGTTTCTGAAATGGCTGACCGTCTAGCCACTGCCGCACCGTCTTTCCACCTGCGAAACCCCTTGTAGGTATGGAGGAATAGTAGTCCGCAATCCTTTGGTTGACTTCTCTCGGGACGGCCACCACATTTTCCGTGTTGTGGATCGCCTTCGGACCGAAGCGAGCAAGGTTGCTGGGGCGCTGTCCGACAATATGATGCCACACCTTACCGTCGCCGGCCGGTCCCAATGCCGCTTTCAGCGCGTCAAAGGACTTGAACGGCCGTAGGACACCGGCAGTGTCCGCCGCCTTATCGAGGCCCTTGGCGGCGCCGCTCCGATGGCCGATGTACTCGAGAAGGTCCTCCAGGCCATGCAGCAGGTTCTTAAGGATGTCGACTACCAGCCCTTGGCTTCCGATCCCGATCTGCCCCGCTGGCGCAACACGGCGCAGTGGGCACGCGCGGCGATGGTCAAAGAGGGCCTGATGAAGGGCGACAGCCCCCGCGGCATGTGGGAGATCAGCGACGCCGGCCGCCGACACCTGGCCGAAAGCGATTCGTCCGAGCGTTGAACGTATGGCGGCGCCTGCGCGACTGTTTGGAGACAGTCGTCCACGCCGGTCGATCGGTACATTTTGGAAGCCGACGCAATTCAAAGCGGACGCAACCGCATCCCTGCGTCACACAAGGTCGACGACCGACAGTACCGATTTCTGAGACACGCACGGCGACTGTTTAATCCAAATTATTCCGGCGTTCCGCTACGCGGCCCATGGCAACACAAAGCACGGAAGCTGACGTCTTGCGGACAACGCAGTGGACCGCGGCGGGGGACCCAATGCTGCCGTTCCCGCCTCCGGTAAGTTGATTGGTGTCGCCCTCATTCGGCCTCTCCGGATGTTGAACTCGGCGATGTCCCGCGCGGCGTTGATGCGGCCCAGCAACGCTTGCGGCGTCGCATCCGTCGTGCGGTCATCCGTCTTCTTGTGGGTTTCAAGCGATCGTATGGGCGGGAGCCGGGCTTGCCTGCGTCTCTCGGTCAACCTCTGGCGAGATGCCATCTTCGCCGATACACTCAAGACGCGGTCTCGCTGGGAGATCGGCAGGGGGAAGGCCGGGCAAGACGATGAGCTCGGCGTGGTTTCGATGGGAAGGGGGGAATCATGCAACGTCGTGATTTCTTGGTCGGTTCGGCGGTCGTGGGGACGGGGCTGGGGTCGGCCCTGAAGACTGCCGCGGTGCAGGCCCAATCGGTTTCCGGGAAAGGAGAGACGAAAATGGCGTTTGTACAACCTCCGCTTCCGTACGCGATGGACGCCTTGAAGCCGTTCCTCTCGGAGGAGCAAATCCAGTTTCACTACGGGAAGCATCACGCCGCCTACTTCAAGAACTTGAACGCTTTGTTGGAAGGCAAACCGGAGAGCACGCTGTCGTTGCGGGACGTGGTCATCCAGGCGCCGGCCGGCCCGGTGTTCAACAACGCGGCTCAGGCCTGGAATCACAGCTTCTATTGGGACTGCTTGAAGCCGCAGGGGGGCGTTCCGAGCGGGGCCTTAGCGGCGGCGATCGAGCGCGACTTCGGAGATTCGGCGAAGCTCCGCGCCGCCATGTCCGAGGCCGCCGTCAAGCTCTTCGGCTCCGGCTGGGCCTGGCTGGCCGCCGACAAAGACGGCAAGCTCCAGGTGCTGGCCCTCGGCAACGCCGATACTCCCTTGAAGCACGGCCTGGAACCGGTCCTCACCATCGACGTGTGGGAGCACGCTTACTACATCGACTATCGCAACGATCGCGCGAAGTACGTGGAGGGCTTCTGGGATCACGTCGATTGGGACTTCGCCGCAAAGTGTTTTGCCCGGGCGGCGGGCTGAGGCACGGCCGTTCGCAAAGACCGCAGCTCGTGCCGGGCCGCAACAAAGCATCCTCGCCACAAT
Source organism: Thermogutta hypogea (assembly GCF_055386265.1). NCBI lineage: Bacteria > Pseudomonadati > Planctomycetota > Planctomycetia > Pirellulales > Thermoguttaceae > Thermogutta > Thermogutta hypogea. The sequence continues at coordinate 3,260,132 of NZ_AP042425.1, read as the reverse complement.
CGCAAGGGCGAGAACGACGCCGCGATATTTTTCAAAACCCGGCGTCACGACGTCCTGGGAAACTCGTGGCCCACGGAGCCGTGTGTTAAGTGGGAATGCCGGCGTTGGGACGCACAACTTCGCCCGTGCGACGGCTCACGGCGGAAGGGGCCGGGATACGGCCTTTTGAGCCGATTCGCGGCTCCCAGAGAGTTTCGTTCCCAGCCCGAAAAGAGCGAGCTTGTGGATCCAGCGACGGGCGGGCGGCCGCGGATGCGGTCGTTCCAACAATCACCATGCGGAAGTCCTTCGAAAAACACAGGAGAAAGGCCCCATGCGTTGTCGGAAATTGTCGGCCTGCTACGCGCCAAGACCATACGCTCCAAGAGCGGCGCGGCTCGTTTCGCTGGTATTGGGAGTCGCATGTATGATCGCCGGCCCCTTCGCCGAGAGTGAGGAACGTTCGGACGAGGTTGCGGTCCGCGCGGTGAAGAGCCCGGACGGTACGCTCGGCATCCGCCATTACGCCGCCAATCGTCCGCCCTTGGTGCCCAGTCCGCTGACCAAGCTGCCGGTCGGCGCGGTCCGAGCCAAAGGCTGGCTACAGACGCAATTGGAGCTGGAAGCCGACGGCTTCGTAGGCCGACTGCACGAGGTGAGCCGCTTCCTGGATCCGCAGGGCAATGCCTGGCTCAGCCCTACCGGCGAGGGCGAACAGAGCCATTGGGAAGAGGTGCCTTACTGGCTCAAGGGCTACGGCGATTTGGCCTACCTCTTGGAACGGCCGGAAATGATCGCCGAGGCCAAGCGGTGGATCGAGCCGGTGATGCAAAGCCAACGCGAGGACGGCTACTTCGGTCCCGTCCGCAACCTGAAGGTCGTCGGCCCCCCCCGTGATCTGAAGCCCGACGTTTGGCCGAACATGGTCATGCTCAACGTCTTGCAGTCGTATCACGAATATACGGGCGATCCGCGGGTCCTCGATTTGATGCGCCGCTACTTCCGCTGGGAGCTGGAGCTGCCGGAGGAGGACTTCCTCTTGCCGTATTGGCAAAACCAGCGGGCAAGCGACAACTTGGCGAGCGTGTATTGGCTGTACAATCGGACGGGCGAGGGGTGGCTTTTGGAGCTGGGCGAGAAGATCTTCCGGCGTATGGCCCGCTGGGATCAGGGCGTGGCTAACTGGCATGGTGTGAACATGGCGCAATGCTTCCGCGCCCCGGGCATCTTTTACCAGCAAAAAGGGGATTTCGCCCTGCTGGAGCGGGCATGGCTCAACTATGAGGACATGCGGCGCCAATACGGACAGGTGCCGGGCGGATTGTACGGCGCGGATGAGAACTGCCGGCCGGGCTACCACGACCCCCGTCAGGCCGCCGAGACCTGCGCCATGGTCGAGATGATGCTCTCGTGCGAGATGCTGGCGGCCCTCTCCGGCGACGTAAAGTGGGCCGACGTCTGCGAGGACGTGGCCTTCAACTCGCTCCCCGCTTCGATGACGCCGGACCTCAAGGCCCTGCGCTATCTCACGGCGCCCAACCTGGCGGTGTCGGATGCCAAAAACAAATCGCCGGGGGTGCAAAACGGCGGGCCGATGTTCTGCATGGATCCCTACGATCACCGCTGCTGCCAGCACAACGTTTCGCACGGCTGGCCGTATTTTACGGAACACCTCTGGATGGCGGCGGCGGGAGACGGTTTGGCGGCCGTCCTCTACGCCCCGAGCACGGTCCGTGCCAAAGTCGGTCCGGAAGGCCGCGAGGTCGTCGTCAGCGAAGAGACGCGGTATCCCTTCGACGAAGAGGTTTTGTTCAAACTCGGCATGGAATCGTCCGTCGCCTTTCCCCTGTACTTGCGGGTACCGAGCTGGTGCGAGTCACCGTTGCTGCGGCTCAACGGCCGCGCTTTGCCGGCGCCCGCCGTCTCCGGCGGCTGGTTGGTCGTGGAACGCACCTGGCGCGACGGCGATGAGCTGACGTTGACGCTGCCGATGTCGATTCGTCTCCGCGTGTGGGAGGCGAATCATAACAGCGTCTCGGTCGATCGCGGTCCGCTGACGTACTCGCTGCGGATCGGCGAGCGCTACGTCAAGCACGATCGCACCGAGGAGTGGCCGTCCTGGGAGATTCACCCCACGACGGATTGGAACTACGGGTTGGTTCTCAGCGATCCGCCCGAGAGCGGCTTCGAGGTGATCCGGCGTGAGGGGGCCGCGGATCGGCAACCGTTTACGGCGGAGGCGGCGCCGATCATGCTTCGGACCAAAGCCCGAAAGATACCGGAGTGGCAGCTCGATCAGTACGGGCTGGTAGCGCCGTTGCAACCGTCGCCGGTTCGATCCGACGAGCCGACGGAAGACGTGTTGCTGATTCCGATGGGTTGTGCCCGGTTGCGGATTTCGGCCTTTCCGGTGATCGGTTTCGGCCCGGAGGCCGTCCGTTGGCAGGTGCCCAAGGCCCCGCCCGTCGAAGCCTCGCACTGCTTCGAAAACGACACTCCGGCGGCGGTCGTCGATGGGATCGTGCCGCGAAGCTCCGGCGATCAAGGCCTGCCCCGTTTCACTTGGTGGCCGCACAAGGGAAGTTGGGAATGGATCATCTACCGCCTGGAAGAACCGAAAAAGGTCTCCGCCGTGGAGGTCTACTGGTTCGACGATACGGGCGTCGGTCAGTGCCGCACCCCTGAATCGTGCCGCGTGCAGTGGTGGGACGGCGGCGATTGGCGCGACGTCGCGCCCGACGCCGCAGTGGGAGTCGACAAAGATCGCTTCAATCGGCTGGAGTTCGACGCCGTGGAGACGTCCCAATTGCGGCTGTACGTGAAGCTGCGGCATGGCTTCTCGGGCGGGATCCTGGAGTGGCGCGTGGAGTGATCGCTCGGTTCGGGATCTCGCGTCGTCTCGGCGTTCCCACAGTTACTCGCCGAAAGAGGCTGTTTTGGCGGTCGCATCCGCGGCCGGGTTCCGAGCCAGCGGGCCGTTCGGAGCCGCCCTGCGGATCGTCCAATCGTCGAGGCAGGCGTCGCCCAAGCCGGTCATCATGATCCGCAGCCGCAGCTCGCCGGATTGCGCGGCCGTGCGATACATCCGGACCGGTCGCCAGCCCACGGTCCTTGGAATCCGCACCGCCAGGGCCTCGCCGCCGATGGAATCCTGGATGACCAGACCGTCGGGACTGCCCGAGGTGGGACGCGAAATATAGACCCAGCCCTCGATCCGCACGAGGTCGCCCGCTTGGACGGTGATCGGCGGCGCATCGCACCAGATGGGCGGCGACTCGACGTTGACTGCGGGACGCTGCGGGTCGCCGGGAAGAACCGATAGGCACAGGCCGAGGTTTCCGGATCGCGCCGCCGTCGCCAAGAGGCGGGCCCGCGATTCCACGCCCGGCACGGGATATTGATAGACCTGCCAACCGGCGGAGGACCAAGCCTCGGCGCTTTCCATGTCTCCTCCCGGTAAGCGGTTGTCGCCCCAGGCAGCGGTGCTCCAGCGATCGCGCCGCGCTAAATACCAAGGAAGCGTTTGGAAGGATACAGCCAAGGGGTCGGACGTAGGGTCGGCGGCGGGATCCAGGACCGATTCCCAGATCATCCGGCGGAGCAAGGCCGGGGGACGCACCGCCCGCTGATATTGCCGGATGGCGTCCGCGGCGTCGCCCCGGGCTTGTGCCGCCTCGCCCGCTTGCAAGCTATCGGCGGACATGCGAAACCACGCCTCGGCGTTGGGTGCGGCATACTTGCTCCGTCCCATTTGCTCGTACACGGCACGGACCTGCCGCAGGGTTTCGGAGGCGATTTCTTTCCACAGCTCGGCCACGCGCACCGCTGAAGGCGAACCGCGCTGCGACAGATGGTGCAACACCAAGGGGTCTTGCGTTAGGACGACCGACGAGGCCGGGCCGCACTCCGTCAATCGTACGCGCATGCCGCCCGTTACTCGCTCGGCATCGAGCGGGGCCATATTGCCCGGCAGCAACAGATAGGCGGTGTAGGCGTCGGGGACGCCGGGGACGACGAAGGCGACCTCTTGGGCGGCCGACTGCCCAGTTACCAGTTGCGAGCCGGGACCGATCCACAGCGGAATCAACAGCCGCGCCCGATCGGTGCGGAAGAGGGCGGCGGTGACCTCGGGCCGATTGCTTTCCACCATGCCCACGAATTGCCCGCCGGATAGGAAAGGTTCCACCAGCGCCAACTCGCGGTTTGCCAGCTCCAGCGCCGCCGCGCGGAGCCGCGACGCCCGGTCCGCCGCATCCAGCGGAGATCGCGATCGGTAAATCAAGCCCCTGGCCCCCGCGGTTAAAGATAAATATGTCAAAATGCGAATCTGCTCCGGCTCCAAAGCGTCGATGGCGGCAGGCTCGATGCCGGCGCCGCGCCATTGATCGAGGAGGGCCGGGTCGGGTTGCGTCTGCACGGTCACCCAAGCCGGCGTCCCGGGGCGAGGCAGCAGGAGCCGTCCCTGAAGCCACTCGGCATAGTTGCGGAACGTCAGCGCGGTGTAAGCGGGATCTCGCCCGAAGATCAGGACGTCCACGGCCCGGCTCGCCGCCCGAAGATCGGTTTGCGGTCGAGCCGCCAAGAGCCGGCCGGCTTGTCCATCGCGGCGGCGCAATTCGCTCGCCGACCGCTGCAAGGCGATAACCTCCTCCGCCGAGCTTTGCTCTCCCAGGTCCCAGGCCAAGACCGGCTCGAACAGCGGGCCGAGCGTACGATCCAACCCCGACGCTCCCGGCGACGGCAATAGTCCGAGCTGGGGTCGCGTAATGACCCACATCCCCCTCTCCCGCGCTGCGCGCAAGAACGCCTCGCTCGCTTGTTCCGACCACACGGCGTTGAAGCCCAAGCGTTGCAGGAAATCCAGCGGCTCTCCTCGGTGTTCGACGGCGCGAACGAAGAACGGTTGCCCGTCGATCCGCAGCAGCGAACCTTCCAAGGCAATCCGGCTTTGGGGTGCCGTCGCGCCCTCTCTTGTATCAGGATTGCCGCGAATCACCGTCGTCAGGGGCGGGGAATCCTCGGCGAAAGGCGTATTGGACCACCCGGCCGCCGGCACGACGTTTCCGTCGGCTCGCGGCGCGGTGAAGGGATCGCGGGGCGTAAAGGTGCCGGAAAACGGCTGGGGATCCGCCGTCCCGGCCGTTGCTGCGGATGGGAAAGCGGGGACGCCTTCGCCGACCGTCGGCGGCGGAACTCGCCCGAACGTTTCAATGTTGCCGATCCAGACTTCGTTCTCGCCCGGACCGCCGTACACATTCAGCACGATGCCGTTGATGACGGCGCCCCGGGTGTCGATGGATAACCCGCCCAACTGCAATCGCAGCGGGCGAATCTCGCGTTCCAAGCCGCGCGGGACGTCGGTCACGTGGAGCGCGGTCCAGCCGCCCGCCACGCGGAGGACCTCGCCCGGCACAAGCAGGGCCAAGGGGTTCCCCGTGCGGCGATCCACCGTTCGCGGCAGCACGACGGAAAAGAAGACCTGGATGCCCGGCCGGACGGCGCGGACTTCCACTTTGCAGGCCGATTCCTCGATCACGGCTGCGGGCGGAAGGGGGTGGAAATAATAGACGGCGGTGCCTACCCCGGCCGAGATTGCGATCCGCTCGACCATGCGATTATCGGGCGGCAGCGGCTCGACGCGATGCAGCGTCTCCCGGCAGGTCGCATCTCCGCCTGCGTACTGCCATTGCAGTTGGGGGGCCGGCGTCTCGGAAGCCGCATTCCAGCCCGCGGGATCACCGACTTGGGATGCCGCCGAGACTGCGATCCGGCAGGCGAACGGTAGGAGGATGGCGACAACGAGCAGGGGGCCGTTCAGCGAAAAGCGGTAAATCGGCACAGACGGTCGGCCGCGGGGGAACCCCGTCCGAAGTCTCTTCGCCGAGCCGGACCGCGTCAGGCGGACACGTCGCCGAATCGCCAATGCGACAAAGCCCCGTCTCAACGCGAGTTGAGGCTCAGGGCTGTCGTCAGGCTGGGCGACGGTACTAGCAACGGGTCGAGGCATGGCGGACGTGCGGCGGCAGTGGAACGCCTGCGTGAGATGCTGCGTGAGATCGTGAGATCCTGCGTGAGATGACGTCTCCTTGTCAGGCGCCGAGATTCGGCCGAACAAGTCCCGCTTTTACCACGATTTGTTGCTTTAGACCAGATCAACTGTTGACGCAAGGCAACATGCGAACCCACGGGGACGGCGGAGGCATCGATCGCAAAGCCAATAAGGACAAGCACTTGCGCGTGTGTTCCCGACGGGAAAAGGCTGCGGCATCCCGTCTGCGTCGATCCGCTCTCGCAGCAAGACATCGTTGACGCCCCGGCAGCCCAGTTGAAGAGATGACACCCATGACGCAGTCCCGCTTCGGCAAGCAAGAAGATCAGGCGATCATCCCCCCCGAATTGCAGGAGCTGGTGCAGACGATCGCATCGCTGCCGGATCCCTACCGGACGCAGTTGCAAGGACCGCTCGGGCGGGTGGTCGATAACGCCCGCCGCCGCCGCCAGATCCTGAATCTCGTGCAAGACGCCCTCGGTGAGCTGCGATTGGATATGAAGTATCTGCTGTTCGACCTGGACGCCACCCGGCGTGAACGAGACGAGTATCGCCGGAAATTTGAGCAAAGCAAGGAAAACGGATAATCCTGGCAACGGGATCGCGCAGCCCGCGCCGATCCGTTCGCCCTGAAGTCACAAACCTCCTCTCAGTTCCCCCCTCAAGTACTGGAAGGGCCTATCTCATAGAGAGTTAGGCCCTTCCAGATTTCTTGCCCCTTCTTGCCCCTTAAGCCGCATCCCGGTTGACGGTCGCACGCGTCTTGATCGCTACGGCCGGCGTCCCACGGCTGACGAACGGCGGCGTACGCGGGCGATCCGGATGCTTGCGAGTTCGGCCGCGACAAAACGCGGCGGATGTGGCGGCTCTGGTTGACCCGACTAGTCCGGAACACTATCCTTAGGGTTCTACCCTGCGTGAGCGGTCCACGCATGGTGAAATGGGACTAGACCGGGTGATTCTTGCGTCAACGCCGACCCCTCCCTGCGGGGAGATATGTCGGTGTGCCCTAGTTAGGAGCAATCCGTGGCGACTATTTTGGTGAAGGATTTGATCGAGGCGGGCGTCCATTTCGGCCACCGCGCGAGCCGTTGGAACCCCAAGATGCGGCCGTACATTTACGGGCGCAGGAACGAGATTCATATTATTGACGTGCGGGAGACCCTCCGCGGTCTATTGCGTGCCCGCAAGTATCTCCAAGGCGTCGCATCGAAGGGTTCGTTGATTCTGTTCGTGGGCACGAAGCGGCAGGCGGCGGACATCGTCGCCGAGCAGGCCCAGCGCTGCGGCATGCCGTATGTCAGCGATCGGTGGCTGGGCGGCACGCTGACCAATTATGCCACGATTCGCAGTCGCTTCGCCCGTCTGGAGGAGTTGGAGGGCTTGATCCACAGCGACGCGATTCACACCTACTCCAAGAAGATGCAGTCGGCTCTCAACCGAGAATACCGCAAGATTCACCGCAACTTGCACGGTTTGCGGACCATGGAGCGTTTGCCGGAGTGCCTGGTGATCGTCGATCCCAACAAGGAAAAGAACGCGGTGCGCGAGGCCCGCAAGTTGGGCATCACCACCGTGGCCTTGATCGATACCGATTGCGATCCGGACGACGTGGACCTGCCCATCCCCGGCAACGACGACAGCATGCGTTCCATCGAGGTGGTGTTGACCGTGCTGGCGGATGCCATCATCGCGGGTCGAGCCTCGGCCGGGTTGTTGAAGGAGGGGCCGGCCGCCGCGGAAAAGGAAAAAACCGCCGAGCCGCGGCCCGTTCCCCAACCCAACCCCGTGGACTGAGCAGCGGCCCGGAACCGCCGCGGACAAGGCTTCGCGGGTTGAGCGTTCGAAATCGGCACCGAGCGGCCGTCGATCGAATCCTACGGACGGCCGGGCTTCGGTGATGGTTCATACAGCTTAGATGGGAGATCGAGTTATGTCGCAGATATCCGCCGCCGTGGTCAAGGCGTTGCGTGAGCGTACCGGGCTGCCCATGATGGATTGCAAGCGGGCCTTGGAAGAGGCGGAAGGCGACGCCGACAAGGCGATCGAGATTCTGCGCAAGGCCGGTCAAAAGGTCATGGAAAAGCGAGCCGACCGCGAGACGGCGTTCGGCCGGATCGCGATTTATCAGGACTTCGCCGGCAAGCGGGCCGCCATGGTCGAGCTGCTCTGCGAGAGCGCGCCCGTCACCAAAAGCCCGGACTTCATTGATTTGGCCGAGGACATGGTGCAGCAATTGGCATTGGGACCCGGCGCTCAATCCGCCGAGGAGTTGCTGGCCCAGCCCTCCCGCAAGGACCCGGCCCGGACGCTCAAGGACCGCCTGACCGAAGTCGTGAACCGCATCCGCGAGAGCTTTCGCGTGGGCCGGATTCTTCGCTTGGACGGTTCGTGCGGTGCCTATCTGCACCACGACGGCAGCAAGGCCGCCCTGGTCGAGGTGGAAGGCGGCGACGCCGATCTGGCCAAGGAAATCTGCATGCATGTCGTGGCCATGCGGCCCAAGGCCATGAAACGCGACGAACTCGATCCCGCCTTGGTGGCCAAGGAACGCGAAATCCTCACCGAGATGACGCGGCAGTCGGGCAAGCCCGAAAACATCATCCCCAAGATCGTGGAAGGGCGGATGAAGGATTTCTACGCCCAGAACTGCCTGGTGGACCAACCGTTCGTCAAGGAGCCGGGCAAGTCCGTCCAACAATTCGCCGGCGACCACGGCATGAAGCTCGTCCGCTTCGTCTATTGGGAAATCGGCAAGGAGTAAGACCGCGATGATGGGAGGAGAAACCGCCGCGGACGGGTCGTCGTATCGCCGCGTGATACTGAAAATATCCGGCGAAGGCTTCGCCGTGGGAGGTCAACGCGGCATTACCATGACTTCCGTGGTGGAGCTGGCGGAGCAGATCGCTCGGGCGGCAAGCGCCGGCGTCCAGATCGTCGTCGTTCCGGGCGGCGGCAATATCCTCCGCGGAGCGCAATTCAAGGCGGGCAGCGCGGCCATTCAAGAGGCCACCGCACACTACATGGGTATGCTGGCCACCGTCATCAACGGGCTGGCCCTGCAAGACGCCTTGGAATCGCTGGGCGTCGAAACGCGATTGGCCTCGGCGATCCGCATGGAGAACGTGGCCGAACCGTATATCCGCCGCCGCATCGACCGGCACTTGGAAAAAGGTCGGGTGGTGATCGTGGCCGCGGGGACGGGCCGGCCTTTCGTCACCACCGATACCGCCGCCGCTCAGGCCGCCTTGGAGTTCAAGGCCGACATCTTGCTCAAGGCCACCAAGGTGGACGGCGTCTTCAGTGACGATCCCATCCGCAACCCCCATGCGGTTCTGTACGGTCGCTTGACATACGCCGACTATTTGGGCCAGAATCTCCGCGTTCTCGACAAAGAAGCCGTCACCAAGTGTGCCGAACACCGGATGCCGATTCTGGTCTTCAATTTCCAGAAACCGGGGAACATCGAGCGGGCGATTCGCGCGGAGCCGGTGGGAACGCGGATCAGCGACGCGGTCCCGGCCGCCCCTTCGCCTGCCGCGTAACACCGCACGGATTCCGCATCTTCGCCGCCGACGGAACGCAGACGCGATTGGGAACGGGAGCCTCGGTGCCGCCGATCTGGGAGACCTCGCCATGACCGAAGATGAAATCCTGCTGACCGTGGAAGAGAAGATGGAAAAGGCGGTCTGCGTGCTGAAGGAGAACCTAGCCGGCATTCGCACGGGCCGCGCCAATCCCGGTTTGGTCGAAAGTCTCCGCGTGGAGGCCTACGGCGCGCCGGTGCCGCTCAAACAATTGGCGGCCGTGGCCGCGCCCGAGCCGCAGCAAATCGTCATTCGCCCCTACGATCCCGGCACGCTCAAGGACATCGAGAAGGCGATCCAGGTGAGTGACCTGGGTTTCAATCCGCAGAACGACGGCCGCGTCATCCGCATCAACATCCCGCCGTTGTCCACCGAAGTCCGCCGCAAAATGGTCGCCCGAATCAAGGAGTTGTGCGAGGATGCCAAGATCGCCGTGCGGAACATCCGCCGCGAAGGCAATAAATGGGCCGACCAAGCCGAGAAGGACAAGGAGATCACCGAGGACGACCGCGACCGCATCAAGGAACGCATCCAGGAGTTGACGAAAGAGTACGAGGAAAAGGCCAACGAACTGGCCCAAAAGCGGGAAAAGGACGTCATGGAGGGGTGACGCCGCATCCCCGCGCCACTCGGAAGGCGAGGTTCGAGCCTCGGGTTAAAGCGTTCAGCTCGGGCGTCAGCCCAAGGGAAATCACGCTCCCGATCGCCCCATATCGCCCCATGTTTGACACCCCCGCCGTGCTCGGTCACAATTAACCCCATGTCGAACGGGCGGGCGAGTCGGCCTGCCTCCGCTTCGGCCGCTCTATGTCCCTCGGTTCTTAGGTTCTTCATCGACGGCAGGTTTTCACTGGGAGGCGGACTGTGTACGGCTCACGATGGCTTTTGCCGGCGGCTCTGGTTATGTTCGCTTCGGTCGGCTCCCTAGGTCGGGCGGCCGATTGGCCGGAGTTCCACGGCCCCAATCGGGACAACATCTGCCCCGAAACCGGCTTGCTCGACCAGTGGCCTGAGGGCGGACCCAAACTGCTGTGGAAGCTGGAGGGCCTGGGCCGGGGTTATTCCACCGTCTCCATCGCGGGCGGGCGAATCTACACGATGGGCGACCGCCGAGGCAACGGCGGGGCCGAACGACAATATGTGATCGCCTACGATTTGGAAAGCCGCAACGAACTGTGGGCGGCGGAGGTCGGTCCCCCGCACTCCGACGGAGGCCCCCGCTGCACCCCCACCGTCAAGGAAGGCAAGGTCTACGCCATCGGCACCAGCGGCGATCTGGTCTGCCTGAATGCGGCCGACGGGGCCGTCCTTTGGCGCAAAAACTTCGAACGCGACTTCGGCGGAGTCATGATGTCCGTCTGGCGGTTCAGCGAATCGCCCCTGGTGGACGGTGACCGGCTGGTCTGCACGCCGGGCGGACCGAAGGCCCTGATGGTCGCCCTGGACAAGGATACCGGCGAAACGATCTGGCAGTGCGAGCCTGGGAACTTAGGCCCGGCCGGCAGGGATGGAGCGGGCTACGCCTCCATCATCCCCGCCGAGATCCACGGCGTGCGGCAGTACGTGACCGTGGTCGGTCGCGGCGCCGTGAGCGTCGATGCCCAAACCGGCAAGCTCCTTTGGAATTACAACCGCATCGCCAACGCCGTGGCCAACATCACCTCTCCCGTCATCCGCGACAACCATGTGTTCGTGACCACCAGCTATCGGACGGGATGCGCCCTGGTGGATGTGGAGCGCGACGGCGATCGCTGGAACGCTCGGGAGGTCTATTTCTTCGATTACCGCCACTTCGCCAATCACCACGGCGGCGTCGTGTTGGTGGGCGACGCAATCTACGGCGGCGACGGACAGAACCAGGGGACGCCGACCTGCCTGGACTTCCTGACCGGACAGATCCGCTGGAAGGAGCGGGCATTGGCGCGCGGCTCGGCTGCCGTCTTGTACGCCGACGGCAAGCTGATTTTCCGCTACGAGTCGGGGTTGACGGCCCTGATCGCCGCGGATCCCAAGGAATTCCGCGTCATCAGCACGTTCACGCCCGAAGTCGTGGACGGACCCGCCTGGCCGCATCCCGTGATCTGCGACGGCAAGCTCTATCTGCGGGCGCATAACGTGTTGATGTGTTACGATGTCCGGAGCCGCTAGGCCGCTTTGGATGGGCCCGTCGAGACGATCTTGGGCAGCGGGAGGCTACTGCCGGGTGAAAGGGCGGGGGATGTTCCGTCTCGCCCCTCTGGCCTGGATGCTGCTTTGGGCGGCAGGGTGCGGTCGAGATGCCGGGCCGGCGGCCTCCGTGGAGCAGCCGGGCGTTCGGCGGCCCGAAGCCGTCCCTCTACGCGTCGTCTCGCTGGCCCCCAGCATCACCGAGACGCTGTTTGCCCTGGGTTTGGGCGATCGGGTAGTGGGCGTGACCGACTTCTGCCGTTACCCGCCCGAGGCGGCCCGCCTGCCCAAGGTCGGCGGATACCTCAACCCCAGCGTCGAGGCGGTGCTCCGCTTGCAGCCCGACTTGGTGGTCGTCCCCGCCGGGGCACAGCGTTGGCAGGAATTGTTCGATCGGTTCTCGTTGCGGGTTCTGGAAGTGGATCACCGCAACCTGGAGGGCGTCTTCGCCTCGTTCGAGACGTTGGGCCGGGTCTTTGCCGTCGAGGAGCGCGGGCGAGAGGCGGCCGAGGCGCTGCGAGCGCGGCTGAATCGGGCGGCCGAGCAGTACCGCGGCCGGCCTCGCCCCCGCGTGTTGCTGGTAATCGACCGAACCATCGAGGAGAACCGCCTTCGCGACGTGTACGTCGCCGGCGACGACGGATTCCTCGATCAGGCGATCGAGTTGGCCGGCGGGGAGAATGCGGCCAAGCACCTGGGCGTCCCGTTTCCCGTCCTCTCAAGCGAGGGCATTCTACGCATCGATCCCGACGTGATTGTGGATCTCGTGGGCGACGTGTCCGCTGCGGCTGCCGGGCAAGAGGTCATCCTCAGCGGGTGGAATCAGGTGGCGGAGGTAAAGGCGGTACGGACGGGCCGGGTTTACATCCTGTCCGACGTTCCCGTGGTGCCCGGTCCGCGAACACCGCTGCTCGTCGATCGGCTCGCCCGATGCTTTCATCCCGAGATCGAACCTCAGACCGCGCCAGAGCAGCACGCCCCGCCCTGAGCCGTCGTATCAACAAGCCGCATCGGGATCGTGCCGGGATTCGAACCGCCGGTGCAAGGCGGCGGTGGAACGGTCGGCGGACCCAGACGCAGTGGATGAGTGCCTAGACACGCTGCGAATCCCGCCACCCGGCTGTTTTCCCGAAACAATCGGCCGTTCCGGGGATATTCCGGCTTTCTCAGGGTTTCTGCACCCTCCGGGATAGAAAACCAAGCGGGGAGACGTGATGGAGGGAGTCCCTCCGGATACCGGAAGCGGATCCGGAAGCGGGAGTCGCCCGGTTGCGGATGACGGCGGCGGATTCCGTGGGTTACGATTGCGCGGACCTTAACGGCTGAAGCGATTTTGCGGAATATTCCTGTTCTTCCGGCGGCGGATTGCCGATTAGGGTTTTGCGAGTATTTCGGTCCACGATCCCAGCGCACCCCGTCAGCGGGGGGCGATCGTGCTGCCACGGAGGATGACCGCGTGAAAACCCGTTATATCGTCGGCCTTGTGATTGCTTTCTTTCTGCTCCGGCCGGAGTCGGCGGGGAAACCCGATGTTCAGGCACAGCAGTTCGCCCCTTCGTATTCCGGCGAACACATGGGGGCCGCGGACTTTTCGTCGGGTGCGATCAGCGTGGAATCCCCCGAAGGTGGATGGCCCGAGGGCGCTTGGGACCGCGCCGCCTCCGGCAAATCCCTGACGTTGCAGGCAACCGCCGGCGCCTGCGAAATCTGCGGAGCCGGTTACGATAGCCCCCATCTCTGGACTTGGTACAACGGGGCCAAGATCCTCAACCGTTCCCGACCGCGGGCCAAGTCTATCACGCAGGACATCCTGGGCAATTCGTTGATGGATATTTACGATCTCAACGACGACATCGCCGGCGGCTATGAGACCAAGGTCACGTACTACTTGGGCCGCGACAAGGAAAATCGCGACGAATTCCTGGAATTCGTTTATTGGGGGCTGAACGAGTGGTCGGAGAGTCGCTCGGTCTCGGGCACGCGGACGGCTTACACGTCGGATGCCGGCAATTTCACGGCCGGTTCGCTCTTCACCCCTTTCACTCTGACGGACTTCGACTTCGCGGATTGGCAGCAGGCCGAGTATCACTCCGAGATCAACAATTTCGAGTTGAACTGGTGGTTCCGGCCGCGGCACCGGGCCGATCGCCTGGCACTGCTGCCCAACGGTCGCTGGCAGCGGCAATGCCAAACCGGCACCTTTTGGAGCTTCTTGCTCGGGTTACGCGGCATCTCGCTGGACGAGGGCTTTACCTTCGACAGCCGCGGTGAGATCGTGAACGGCAACGGCACGACCACGCTGTGGGGACGCCAGTCGATCTGGAGCCAAAGCGATACGTTCGGCGTCCAAGTGGGGGTGGAGTTGCTCTTCCGCCGGCACCGGTTCGACTGGGGCGCCCGAATCAAGGCCGCTCCCATGCTCAATTGGTCTGAACAAACCACCCGGATGGATTTGCTCAACGACCCCAGCCCGACCCTTCGCTATGCCGAGGATACGGACGCGGCCTTCATGGGGGAACTCAACTTGTTTGCCAGCTACCAAATCCTGCCGCGCGTGACCGTCTTCGGCGGGTACGACCTGATGTGGTTGGAGGGCGTGGCCTTGGCAGCCGAGCAAATCGACTTCGCCTTGTCCACCCCTGCCCGGGTAAACGATAATGGCGGCGTCTTCTTCCAAGGGGTGTCGCTGGGCGGTCAAGTGGTGTGGTGAGGCCCGGCGGGACCGCCGTCCGTCCGGTCACAACATAATCCGTCCATGCCCAGCGAAACCCCAAACGCGCGTCTCCGCGGCCCCTCGCCGACCGCGGTCGTACTGATCGCGGCTTTGGTAATTCGCGCGGGCGTACTCTGGGGCGTGCCGGGCGGTTTCTCTCGCGACATCGACGGTTACGCCGCCGTGGCCGACAACCTATTGCGTCACGGCGTCTTCGGCTACGGCGAGCGTGCCACGGCCTTTCGCCCGCCACTGTATCCCGTCCTTCTCGCCGCCGTGCGAGCCTCAGGCTTGTCGTGGACCTGGGGCGCGGGCATCCTGCACCTGGCGCTGGGGTTGGCGACGGTCTCCCTGGCGATGGCGTTGGCGCGGCGGTGGGGATTCGGCGCGTGGGCCTGGATCGCCGGGATTTTGACGGCCTGCGATCCCCTCCTGCTCTTTCACTCTCGGCTGCTGATGACCGAAACCCTCAGTGCCGCACTGCTGGCGATCGCCGTCTGGCTCGCGACCGTGGCCGCTCGAAAGGACGCCGCTACCGCCTGGTTTTTTGCGGGAATCTTGCTGGGATGGAATGCCCTGACGCGACCGACCTTCTTGGCCTGGATTCCCCTCGCCGTGATCCTCGTTCTGCTCTGCGGTAATCGGGCGAAGCGATGCCCGACGCCGACGGAAGGGCCGACGAGCTTGGAAAGGCGGTCCGTAAAAAGCCTTCTCACGGGGCTTGCCTGGCGGCCCGCCGTTTTCACCGCCCTCGGCTCCGCCGCGGCGATCCTGCCTTGGGGGGTGCGGAACTACGTGGTCTTCGGCTCGCCCGTCTTCGGCACTACCCACGGCGGATACACGTTCTACTTGGCGAATAATCCCGACTATTACGCCTATCTGAATAACCCGGCTCGGCGGGGTGTATGGGATGCCGCCGCGTTCAACCGCCGCTGGGAACAGCAGTTGTACGTCCACGGCGTACGGGACGAGCCGGCTGCCGATCGCCTCGCTTACGACTTGGCCCGGCGGACGATCGCCTCCCAGCCCGGGACGTTCCTATGGGCATGTTGGGAGCGATTGTCGGCGTTTTGGGGCCTTTTGCCCAATGCCGCCGAAGGCGAAGAGTCGTTACCCCGGCGGCTGGGACGTTACGCCGTGGCCGGGTTTTATGCCTTGGAGCTCTCGGCGGCCGCCGTCGGGGCCTGGGTCTTGCTCCGCAAGCCGAGCGTGATCAGCTTCCCAGGGAGCGGCGGAACCCTTACCCGCGGCGAGGGTGACGACTTGGGGCGGACGTTGGCCCTGCGTTGGGCCCTCAGCGCTGCCGCCGTCCTCACGATCGTGCATGCCTTTTATTGGACGAATCTGCGGATGCGGACGCCCCTGATGCCGTTGGTTGCGGTCTTCGCGGCGGCGGGAATCGCGGCCGGGTACCGCGTGTTGCGGTGCGGGCGAAGCGCTGCGACGAAGTGCGTAGGCTGAAGGGGCGGTCACGCGCCGGGCGGATCGCTTGACGCACCGGCCGGTTTGCCGAACTGCGAGGGAGGCCCGGGCGGCGGAGGCGGAGGCGGCCCGAAGGACGATCCCTCCTGTAGCCCCGGTCCTTGCGATCCCCTGGGACCGCCGCCGGGAGATCCGCCGCGTCCTCGGCCGCGCCCCCATTCGCCCATCCCCGGGAAATTCTGCCGCAAATACAGCCGGATTACCTCCCGCCGCATCTCCTCGGGGGGCAAGGCCAACAGCCGGTCGCGATCTTCCTTGGAGAGCTGTTCTTCGACGAATTTGCTCAGCTCTTGCTCACTCATGGGGCGGCGGAAGTCCCACATCACGCGGGGGGCGATGTAGCGGAAGATGACGCCCGCCCTGGCCCAGGTCCACACCAATCGGATTTGCGCCTCCGGCGACAGCGACTCCAGGCGTTGTCGCGCTTCGGGAGAAAGCTCGGCGCGCAACGCGGCCACGTCCTCCGCGGTGATCGGCGGATCGTCATCCGGGTGATCCAACTGATTCTGCAACCACAGCATGGCCAGGTATTCCCGCTTCCGATCCTCGTCCCGAAATCGGTTCAAGTTGCGCAGGATCTCTTCGCGACGGGAGGGCGGCCAGGCGTTACCCTCCAGCATTTGCCGCGCACGACCGGCGGCCAAGTTCTCGACGAATTTGAACAAAGCTCCCCAGTCCTCCCGCGGCAACTGCTCGTTGGCGCCCAAAGAACGCGTGCTGGAGAGGATGTTCCGCAGCCGCTCGGGCGGGAAATTGAATAGGGCGTTCCGCATCGCCTCCGAGAGCAATTCCTGCTGCTGCCGGCGAATCCACGCGATCCGCTCCTCGTCCGGCAAGGTTTCCAGTTCCAGCCGTTGGTGCGGCAGCAGCATGGCGTACCAGCGGCAATACAGCGTTAGTACTCGGGCCAGGTGATCCGCCCGGGGATGCCGCCACAACTCCTCGTGGAAGCGGCGTAGGCGCTCTTGTTCGGCCTCCGAGAGCCGCGAGAAGCGGACCACCTTCTGCTGCAATTCCCGGCGCTGCTCGGACGATAGGCCCGCTATCTCTTGCCGCGCGGCGGCGGGAGTCATGGGCGGTACCACGCGAAGCGACTCGAGCGCAGCCCCCCCCTCGTTCGTTCCGGAATCGGTGGTCGGCTTGCTTGCCGAGATCGCCGAGGCGGACGGGGGCGGCGAGACCCCGGTCGAACCCGGCTCGGCGGTTAGCGGAGGAGCATTGTCCGGCGCGTCGGACTCGAACGCATCCGCCGATTCGAACACCCCGGATTGATCGAGCAACTCCAAGTACGCCACGGACTCGCCGCGGCGGTAGAAGTCCTGGTTCTGGATCAGGGAGTAATTCTCCAGCAGCCATTGATTGGGATTGGTCCAAAGGGCGGAAGCGGTCAGCAGACCGATCACGACCAAGAGGGCCGCGGCCAGACCGCCGAAGACCCATTCCAGGGCCGCGCGCCGCGGGGCCTGTCGCTGAATCTGCTCGGCCTCGCTCAGGGCCGAGGCGGCCACCATCTCGATCGTCGTCCGTGTGAACTCCTCGTCCACGGTCGGCCGTTCCAGGGCGTCCAGCCAATCCCAGGTCTTGGCCAGGTAATCCAGCTCCCGGCGGAGTTCCGGGTCGCGCGCAATCTGCGCCTCGATGCGCGCGGTCTCGTCCGGCGAGAGTTCCCCGTCGAGATAGGCGACGAGTTCCTCTCGAAGCTCTTCGAGCCGCGACGGATCGTCGTTGCGCGTGATCGAGTCGCTCATGGCTTGGAAGCGGTCCTCACACTACTCTTTTCTTTTGTCGCGTGCGGCGAGAGCGGGCCTCTCGTCGCGTTGTCGCGGGTCGGTGCGGGGCGGTCGTCCGACCCTCGCCTCAGTCCCCGCCGTTCGGCGTTTCCGCATGTTCTCCGGAGTCCTCGGCTTCGTGACTCCAGTCCATGGTCGATTCGGCGTCCGCCAAGGAGATGGGCATTTTGCCCGTCTCGATATAGGGCTGCAAAATCTCTTTCAGTCTTACTCGGGCACGGGAGAGCAACGACTTGACGGCTTTGGGCGACATATCCATGGCCGTCGCGATATCGGCGTAGCTCATCCCCTCGAATTTGCACAGCAGGATTGCCAGTCGTTGCCGCTCATTGAGCGATTCCAGGGCCAGGCGGATGATATCGCGCATTTCCAGCTTGTCGAGCCGGCGGGCGGGCATCTGCCCGCTGGATACCTGCACGGCATCCGCGAAAACCTCGTGGAATTGCGAGCCGTCCGGCCGAAAATCGGTGGACATCTCGCGCCGCCGCGAGCGATTGCGTAACTGGTTCAATGCCAGGTTATTGACGATCTTGAACAGCCAGGTGGCGAATTTCGCGTTGGGCTGATAGGTATTTCGGGCGCGATAGATGCGGAGGAAGACCTCTTGGGCCAAATCCTCGGCCTGATGGCGATTTCCCAGCAAGTTCTCCAAAACGGCCAGCACGCGAGTCTGGTAGCGCTGTACCAGCTCTTCGAAGGCCGCCGCGTTCCCCGAACGCACCTCCAACATGAGACGCACGTCCGGATCGCGGAGGGCCGACCTTTGGATGGAGGATTCGCTAACAGCCAAAGCGGTTCCCCGTCGCGTGGGTCTACCACGGGAAAGGCAAGACGGAACCGTCCCTCGATCACGAAGATTCCCTCAATGCGAGACGATCCTCTTTTACTGTACTCCATCCATCGGTATGGGGCTAGCAGCGGAGGAAGGGAAGTGCCCCCACCTCATGCCGCCCAAACCGCCTCCCCGTGAACTCCTCCGCGGTCTCCTTCATCGCATCGCCGGAATCGTCCCACGGACGCATCTGCCTTGTTCCTTGCGTTCCAGCCGCGCCGACACGACCCCGCATCGCGATGCGCTCGGTCGCTCGTCCCGACTCATCAACAAAATAAACCGCCGGGCGGGGAATAAGTTTCTCTCCGCGCTCCCTTATCCCTCCCGCGAGGTGGTTCCGCGACACGAAAACCGCAAACCGCGGTGGCGCGACCCGGGGGCCGCTTCATCTGAACGCCTCGGGCTCACGCCCTTCGCGCCGGCTTTTTTCGTCCCGCCGCCATCCCGAACCGCCGACCAAACCGGCGGTGGAAGTGCCGCGTCAACGTTCGAACCTCGGGCGTCATGGTTCGAACCGGGGGCAGCGATCCACGCAGGACGGCGCCCGAGGCTCGCACCCGCAGGTGTTTACAACCATTGCCGCAAGATTATACTTGGCGCCATTGCGATCAGGGTCCAAAGAGATGCGACTCGAATTCCGGGCAAAACCTTCGGAACGAAGAGGCATTCGGTCCGCAGGCCGCTGCGGGTTCGATGAAGAGGGAATCACGCATGGGGCTGCTGCCATTCATCGCAACCGGAAGGCTCGGGCGAGGAGGACGTGTTGCGAAACGGTCGAATCGTCCGCCGCGACCCAACCGATTCCGACCCCTCTGCGAAGTGCTGGAATCCCGCCGCCTCTTGTCGGTCCAGGCTTGGCCGGCGTCGATCGCTCCGGAGCCGGATGCCGACACCTTCTTCACGGTCGCAGCGGCGACGGGTCGCACGGTAACGGCCTCTTCGAGCGGAGAGTGGTCGGTGGGGCTGAGCCGTCTGTTGGGCGGCGCGGATTGGGATGAGATCACCGCCGTAACGCGCGACGCTCTGGGAAACATCATCGTCTGCGGCGCGACCTATTCGTCGGGCTGGATTGCCGGCGGCTTCGACACCACCTGGGGCGGCAGCGGCGACGCCTTCGTCGCCAAGCTCACCGCGTCCGGCGAGTTGCTTTGGGCCGCGTACTTGGGCGGCGAGGGCGATGACGCGGCCCGAGCCGTCGCCGTCGATAATCAGGGCAACATCTTCGTGGCCGGCTATACGCGATCCTCCGGTTGGGTCTCCGGAGGTTACGACACATCCTACGGCGGCTACGGCGACGCGTTTGTGGCCAAGATATCTCCGCAAGGCGAGCACGTTTGGTCCACGTACCTGGGCGGAGCCGCCTATGACGGCGCCGAGGCCGTGATCTGCGATGCCGACGGCAACGTTTACGCGGCGGGCACGACCGCTTCCTCCGGCTGGGGTTACCGCGGCTTCGATTCCGGCTACAACGGCGGAACCTTCGACGGCTTTCTCGCCAAGCTGTCGCCGAACGGGGCGCGATTATGGGCGAGCTATGTGGGCGGTAATGCTTGGGACACCGCGGCAGGCTTGGCCGCCGCTCCCGACGGCGGCATCCTGGTCGTCGGCAAGACCTCCTCCTCCGGCTGGATCGCCGGCGGCTACCGGACCGCCTATCTCGGCGGGGCCTTCGACGCCTACGTCCTGAAGGCATCCGCCGACGGACAGCGGGCGTGGTCCTCGTATCTCGGCGGATCGGGCGAGGACGCGGCCGTCTCCGTCGCCGTTGATGCGGCCGGACGAATTCTGATCGCCGGCGAAACCGATTCCGCGACTTGGCCGGCCGGAATCACATCCGGCGCCCCGTACGGCGGCAAGGACGTCTTCGTTACCGCTCTCGCCGACGACGGCGGCGCCGTCGCCTGGACCGTGCTGTTGGGCGGAGCCTTGGACGAGCAAAGCGGCCGGCTTTTCGCCGACGCCTCGGGCGGGGGCTATCTGGTGGGCACCACTTCTTCGCCCGACTGGTGCGGCGGCTTCCGCGACGACGTCTTGGACGGCACGACCGACGGCTACCTCGTCCGCATCGATGCCGCCGGCGCCGTGGCATGGTCGAGCTACTTGGGCGGCGGCAATAACGACTCCGCCCGCGCGGTGATCGACGGCGGCTCCGGCTCCCTCCTCATCGTCGGCGGAACGGCGTCGCCGGATTGGCCGTTCTTGAACCAGGCCGAGAACTTCTTGGGCGTGCGGGACGGCTTTTTGTTGCGGTTCGATCCGCCGGCCGACGCCCCCCCGCAGGTTGCGACCTTGATCGTCCAACCCGAAATCGCAACGCCGGGCACGCCCCTGGAAGCGACTGCAACCGGCGTGTTCGATCCGGATGGGCAAGTCCTCCGCGTTGCATTTTTTCTCGATGCCGACGGCAATGGGCGGATTGACCCCGCGAGTGACTTCCCGCTCGGCTCCGATGAGTTGCCGAACGACGGTTGGACATGGACGGTGGACACCGCCGCACTGGCCCCCGGCGGCTATACGTTGCTTGCGCGGGCCGAGGACGATCGAGGCACGCTCGGCGATCCCGCGGCCGCTTCGTTCTTGCTGGCGGAATCGGAGGATCGCGGAACGATCGACTTCGCCGTATGGTCGGGCCTGACTTTGGGAGAGACGGGCCACCGCTTTTTCCGCATTCTCCCTGCCCGAGACGGCGTTTTGACCGTGGAAGCCCTGGGCGTGCCTTCGGACCGGCAGTTGGACGTTCTCCTCTACGATCGCAATCCGCTGCTCGATCCGGAGGCGACCGCTTTGGCCGGCTTGCGGTCGCCGAGCGAGGCCCGGTTGGATTACGACGTCCGCTTCGGCGCGGAATACTTCGTCCATTTGCGGGGCGACGCCGAAGCCTTTGACCTGCGGCTGACCAACCTGCTGGTCAAAGAGGCGGCCGCCTGGACCGTGCTCGGCACCGCCGACGACGATACGTTCGAGTTCGATGCCGCCGCGGGCGTCTTGGCAATCCGGGGCGTCCGGTATGCCGCTCCAGGACCGGGCGAAATCGAGACCGTGCGATTCGAGGGCGGGCCGGGCCGAAACGTGGTCGTCCTCCGCGACGGCCCCGCGGATGACGCCGTCCGCATTTTCCCCGGGAGGGCCGAGTGGCAAGCCGGCAACTCTCCCGATGTGATTTGCGAGGACTTCACGGAAATTCACGTCTATGCTGCGGCGGGCGGCCGCGACACTGCGGAGCTGTACGACGCTCGCCCCGACGCCGACGGGGAACTCGCCGTGAAATTCAAGTCCGAGCCGCAGTGGCAGCACGCCAAGATGATCGGTCCCGGCCTCTATCACCGTGTCAAGTTTTTCGAAGTGGTCCGCGCCTTCGCCTCCGGCGGGAACGACCGGGCGGTCCTCTTCGGCTCTCCCGGCGAGGATCGGTTGGAAGCGGGTTTGGGGCGGACGCAATTTTCGGGACCGGGCTTCGACGTGACCCTCCGCGATTTCGCGTTCATCTCGGCCGACGCCTCGTCCGGCGGCTTCGACCTCGCCTTCTTGTACGATTCTCCGCTGAAAGATGAGTTCCACGGCAAGGCGGGAAAGAGTGAAATCTTCGATCAAGCGACGGCCGGCGCGCGGTATCGCATCACCGCCCGCTCCTTCGATCAGGTCTTCGCCCGCGCGGGCGAGGGCTGGGACACGCCCTCCGTGGGCGGCGCCGACAAGGCCGCCCTGTGGGACACCCCGAACGACGAGTTGGCGGAGATCGTGGGCGACATCGTTCGCCTGTATCGGGTCGCGTCGTCGGGTACTCGCCTCCTCACGCACCAAGTGGCACTTTTCGAGACGGTAAAGCTGCGCGACAGTAGCGGCGGCGACGATCGTATCGAGTATATCGAATCGCCGGTCGCGGTCACGGTGACGGCGGGCATGGGCTGGCTGCCGCTGTGAGTGCTTGAGCCGCAAGGTCGAGATTCGGTTGCAGCAACCGCGCCGATTTTTCGGGTCGTCACGAATTCGCCCAACAATCGGGAGCTAGCAAAGAAAGCGGACCTGCGGAATCGCGCGCCGATCTTGGCCCTAAATCCGGCGTTTTTGCCCCGCTTCGACCGTTGCAGCCGCTTCGCCGCGGACGATTCTCTAATCAGGAATCACCGATTCCGCGTGCTGTTTGCGCATGGCGGTGCAATTCGGCACTTTCCGAAGAAGCGTTGCCGCGAGAACGGAGCCTTGGGGTATTGACCCCGGACGGACGGGCGATCAAGGGTGAATCCATGAAGGTAGTGCGTGTGATTGTTCTTTGCGGGATGTTGGGCTGGTCCGCGAACGAGGTTTCGGCCCAATATGGTTTGACGGCGGCACCGGACCTGCTGCCGCTGGCGGCGCGACCGCGGCCGTTGGCGCCGACCTTGACCGAAACGTCCCGGGTCCAACCTCTCCCGACCGCGAACGCTTCGCCGTATGCGGGACAGGCGGGGTCGGCGTTCGGGCCGTCGGGGTATTCCGAGACGACCAATAACGGCGGCTACGGGGCCGTACCCCAATATGCCGGCAACTCGTGGTATTCCTCGCCCGGCGCCCCAATCTCGGCGACTTCGACGGACGCCCCGGCCTTGCCCGAGTCCGACCTGATCCTGCCTTTATCGCCGGGCGAGACGGTTCCGCCCAGCGCCGGTCGATCGCCGACGGAATCTTCGCTCCTGGGCATGATGCTTTCGGAGCAGGCGGAGGTTTGCGGTCCGAACGCGGCGGAATCGGCGGGATGCCAATGGCTGGGAGATCCCGCCTGCAACCGGTTGTGGTACGCCCGGGCGGCGGGCCTGATCATGGGCCGCAACCAGCCCAACCGCGTCTGGTTCAGCTATCAATCCAATAACAATGCCAATGAGTTGATGAACGGGCAGGACGCCCGGGTCGATTGGCAGGGCGGCTGGCAGGTCACCATCGGTCGGCGAGACCCCTGCGGCACCTGGGCCTTGGAGGGCACGTACTGGGGGTTCACCGACATGCGGGGCGACGCCTCCGTCACGCACCCCCAATTCGTCAGCACCACGCTCGATTTCACGGACGTGGTTTACGCGAATCCGGCCCTTCCCGGCCTACCCGCCGATCTTTTCTTCGGCGTGTACGAGCAACGCCTGGATCGCCGCAACGAGGTGCATAACGTCGAGATCAACCTCTTCCACTATCGGCCGACCTGGGAGGACGACCCGTTGCGGTTGGACTGGCTGCTGGGCGTTCGCTATTTCCGTTTCGATGAGAGCCTGCGGTTTTCATCCCGGGCACACGCGGGGGCTTGGGGGGCCGATCCCGCCGAGGAAGGCTTCCTCTCGGACCGCGCGGAAAACAATCTGATCGGCGGTCAATTGGGCTTCGACATGGCGTGGCGGGTCTGCCCGACGGTGACGTTGTCTCTGGTTCCCAAATTCGGCATCTACAACAACCATATCCGCAATCGCTTCGACGCCTACCGCGGAGACGGCGAGTTGTTCGGCCCGAATCCCAATCCCCCCGTCGGCGATCCGGTGCCGGGGAGCTATCCCGCCATCTCCAGTAAAAACAGCGTGGCCTTTCTCACGGAGGCGGATATCCGGTTGGATTGGCGATTCGCGCCCCGTTGGACCGCGTTCATCGGCTATCGCGTGGTGGCGGCGACCGGCATCGCTCTGGCGGATCACCAATTCCCGCCCTACGTCGTGGACATCCAGGACGCGATCCTGGCGATCGACGACAACGCGGGCTTGGTCCTGCACGGGGCGTTCGCGGGGGGCGAGTTCCGCTTTTGAAGGCCGTGCCGCGGCGGCCGTCTCACCCGCCGTCGCCGGAAAAACCCTCGGGACGTCCATCCACGAAGTACACGTCCCGGTTCGGTCGCGAGCCGGGAATGTGGATGTCCAGCATTTCCAGCGGCACATCGTCGGTGGCGAAGGCGTGGGTGGTGCCGGGCGGAAGGCGGAGAAAGTCGCCGGCCTTCACGGCGTAAGGTCGCCCGTCCAGGATGGCCGTGCCTCGCCCGCTCAGCACGTAGTAGAACTCCTCCGCGATGCGATGGTAGCTGACCGCGGTGCGGCTGTGCGGTTCCACGCGGACGCGATAGCACGTGGCCGCCCGTTCCTCCTCGGGTTCGATCAGCGACTCCAACAGGTAGGGCCCCAGAGGCCGGGTCCGTTCCGGCGCCCCGCTCGGACGATGGATGATGGCGTGGCGTAAGTCATGAGGCGTCATGGCCGGCGTCGTCCCTTTGGGATCCATGTTAGCACCGCAGGTCCCCCTGCCGCCGGCAAAAAAGTCCGCAGCCGACGGCGATAAGTGGTAGTGTAAAAGGTGACAAGTGGTAGTGTAAAACTGGGAGTCGCCGGCGCCGACCGGTGGTGCCCTCGTGTTTCGCCTCCCCGCCGAACAACGGCCGTTACAAGCGGGACGAGCCTTCTGTGCGTGATGAAGAATAGCGTTTTCGGAGCGCATACCGTCGATCCTGGCGGGGCTAACCGGGTGATCACCGACCCGCGGGCGGGAAGCCCGCCATTGTGGAGGGCCGCGCGTCGGTGTGGTTCCAAGGGTGGAGGGCCACGAGCTGTCGTGGGCGGGGGGCGGAACGGGGCGTCGCTTGGCATGTCGGCGGACGCGACGGAAAGCGTCCCTCCAGGCAATTTCGCGCGAACCCTGGAGCCGCCAGCGTAATCGGTGGTGCGCGCTGCCGTTGGTCCGCGCCGACGCTCAATCGTTGGCAGCGCCGAAGACACCTCCAGCTCGCGCTGGAGGCTCTGGAACCCGTGGCACTGTAACTCACGCTGGAGGCTCTGGAACCGCTGGCACTCTAGCTCAGGCTGGAGGCTCAAAAAGAACGGATCTCTATGACAGGACGGGATTCGAGCGGAGGTTCCTTTGGTGCTCCGAAACGACGCAGATTACCCAAAATCTCACGGATTTTTCGTATCTTGATCGAGTTTTCCGCCGGGCTTGGAATTCTGTAAAACCGCATTGGACTCGGGCCGATTTTTGTGTAAAATTGAACGACGGGCCCCATGCAACCCAGCCTCGGTAAAAGAGGCACGCGGGTGAGAAAGCATTACCTATCCCGCCTTAAATCACATCTGGGGCGCGGCCGTTCCTAACGGACTCAGCAAGTGGTGCGTGGCGTCGGGCGAGTCAGTAGCCGTTCCGTGGAGAGGCAGCGTTGCCCCTCTTGTCCGAGGGCGATCGTACCGGTTTAACCGTGCGAATGTTGCGCCTTTTTCGGCGGACAGTTTCGCGCTAGGTCCGGTGTCTTTCGACATTTGCAGGGAAGCCCCGGGGGGCAAGTTCACGTTTCGCTCCGCGTTCTCACTTGTTGGGTTCCGGCGAGGTTCTCCGCCCGATTTCACGATTTCTCGCGCCATGTCTCGGTTCGTAGCTTTTGAGGGGAAATGCTTTCGGGACGCGGTATCGTGAGAGGTTGCGGGCAAGATGGCGTGTCGGGTAGCGGGTTGGCCTGGCGATGTCGTTGCATAGAGGAGACAAGGCTTTGTACGAATCCGATGCTTTGTACGACGATTTGGATTTGCGACCGGGCGATGAGGATGAGGACGAACTTCAGGGCCGAAGCCTGCTGGAGATGAGCGACGAGATTCTCGAGGAAGACGTCGTCGATGACCTCGACGTCGCCGACGAACTGAGCGAGGAAGCCTATCGCGAGGCGGAGGACGAGGACGAAATCGCCGTCACCGGCGACGAGGAGGAGTCTTGGTCCGACGATCCCGTGCGCATGTATCTGACCCAAATGGGCGAGATTCCGCTGCTCACGCGCCAGCAGGAAATCGCCTTGGCCAAGACGATCGAGGTGACCCGGGCCAAGTTCCGCCGCAAACTCCTGGAGTGCGACTACGTCATGCAGCAGGCGGTGCGCACTCTCAGTCGTGTGGACGAGGGAAAGCTCCCCTTCGATCGCACGGTTCAAGTCTCCGTCAGCGACCACCTGGAGAAGGATCAGATTCTCGGCCGGCTGCCGCACAACCTGAAGACCTTGCAGGTGATCGTGAAGCGGAATCGGCGGGACTACTGGATCGCGCTGAGCAAGTCTCGGCCCATGCAAGAGCGGCAAGCCGCCTGGAAGCGATTGGGGCGTTCGCGTCGCCGCGCCGTCCGCCTGGCGGAGGAACTGGGGCTGCGGACGCAACGCCTGGAGCCGATGATTCGGGTGCTGGAGGAGTTCAGCAGCCGCGTGGATGAGCTGAAGGCCCGGATCGAGGAGCACGCCCGATCGGGGCGGCCCGCCGCTGAACGCAAGCCCTGGATCAAGGAGTGCCGCGATATTTTGCGATTGACGCAAGAGACGCCCGCCAGCTTGCGGAATCGCGTGCAATACGTCAAACGGGTGTACGAGGAGTACCAGTCCGCCAAACGGGCGCTGTCCGAGGGCAACCTGCGGTTGGTCGTCTCCATCGCCAAGAAGTATCGCAACCGCGGGTTAAGCTTCTTGGATCTGATTCAAGAGGGTAACGCCGGTTTGATGCGGGCGGTGGACAAGTTCGAGTATCGCCGCGGGTTCAAGTTCTGCACCTACGCCACCTGGTGGATTCGGCAGGCCATCACCCGCGCCGTGGCCGACCAAAGCCGCACCATTCGCATCCCGGTCCACATGTCCGAGACCATGACGCGGGTGCGCAACGCGTCGCGGCAGTTGTTCCAAGAGTTAGGACACGAGCCGACCCTGGAGGAGACGGCCGCCGCGGTCGAGACCACGGCCGACGACGCCCAACGAGTGCTGACCATGAATCGCTACCCCATCAGTCTGGATCGCCCGGTGGGGAATAGCGAGGACAGCCACTTCGGCGACCTCCTGCCCGATCGCGGGGCGGAAAGCCCGGCCATCGGCGCCACCAACGAGATGCTCCGCGAGAAGCTCAACAAAGTCCTCAAGACCTTGAGCTATCGCGAACGCGAGATCATCAAGTTGCGCTACGGATTGGGCGACGGCTACTGCTACACCTTGGAGGAGGTAGGGCACATCTTCAAAGTGACCCGAGAACGCATCCGTCAGATCGAGGCCAAGGCGGTCCGCAAGCTCCAGCAACCGTCCCGCAGCCAAGACTTGGTCGGTTTTCTCGATTGACGTAGCGGTGACTTGAAGGGCAGATTCCACCGGCGGCTCGGGGATGCGTGGGACGAACACGCCGGCGCGAGCCGCCGGCAATGTTATTGGATGCCCGCCAGGGCCGATTCCAGCCGAGCGATCGGGAAATAGCTCGTGCCGCCGACGAGCCGCAGTCCGGCCGGCGGGGTGCCCCAAGGGCCTAGCACGATGTCCGCTTGACGCAGCAGACGCCGATCGGGCAGACCGGCTTCCGTGATGAGCAGCACGCGGCAATCGACTTGCCCGCGGAATGATTTCACCCGGGGCCAAACGGCGATTTCGATTTCGGGTTCGGCAGAATCGTTCGGCGGAGGGTCGGCCACGGCCGTCGTCTCCAGAACGTGCGACCGCTCCGTCCGCCATTGCCGCCGATCGCCGTCGTACACGCCGGGTTCGAAGCGATCCGACGGTTCGTCCGGGCCGGCGGGGCCTGCCATCCAGCACGCCGGACCAGGGCTCGGCTCCGGTCGGGATAAGATCGAGTCGGCCGAGGGGAATACCACGAGGCGGAGTCCCGATCGGACGAAACACCGTAGCCAAGGATCGCCCGGCTCCAGACCGGAGACGATCGCCCGCAAGTCGCCCAATTCCCGCTTCTCCAGGCCGTTGCGGCACCGCGCGAGCCGTCCGCGGCGGCGGAAGTATTCGTAGTTCCGCCCGTGCCGAATCTTGGCGGGCACCGAATCGACGGGAGGATGCCAAAGATGGAACGTGTGCGTTTGCCGCCGGATGGAATAGACGCGGACGCCCCGTTGATGCAAGCGGATGCCCACGTCGTCATCTTCGCAGCCCCAACCGTTGTAATTCTCATCGAAGCCGTTGACGGCCTCGATATCCCGCCGCCATGCGGAGAAATTGCCGCTCAGAAGTCGCGGCTTGGTCGGGTGTCGCAGGCGGTGATACAGCAGGGCTTTCCAATGGGCGAATCGCAGACGCCGTCGCTCGGCCGGGGGCACGCGCCGCGTAAAAGCGCCGGATAGGACATCTTCCTCGCCGCACGCCTCGCTTGTCGCGCGGTCCCATCGCACGGCGTCCGTGGTCAGTGCCCAACCGGGGCGGCGGAGGCGGAAATGCGCGGCCAAGTGGTCGGGCGGAATCAGGCAGTCGCCGTCCAAGAACAGGACGTAGGGCGCAGTGGAAACGGCGAAACCCTCGTTGCGAGCCAGCGCGGGGCGGAAGCCCCGGTGAGGGTGCGTGCAGAACCGGACGGGCCGGCCCGTCTCGCGCCGGAACCGTTCCACGACCTCGGGGGTCTCGTCCCGGGAGCCGTCGTCGGCCACGATCAGCTCGATCTTGTAGGGAAAGTCTCGCTGGGCCGCCACGGCCAGCAGGCACAGCCGCAGGTTACGAGGCCGCTGGTAGGTGCAAATGATGATGGAGATGTCGGGTCGTGCCATGATAGCAAAAGAATGGAAGGAACGTCGCAGATAATGTTTGCCCCCGATGCGCCGTAGCGGCCGAAGTCGTGGTCGGCCGCGCGTCAACCGTTTGCGATGCGGCGACGCAAGTAGTCAAGCCACATGACGGTACAAATTAGCCAATAACACGAAACGGGACAATTCCACTACGGCAGGGGTGGCGGTTTTGCGACGCGACTGGGCAAGCGCCGACTGCCGGGAAAAATCTTGGTTTGAGGCCTTTCGAGAACGCTGCGGTGGCGAAGGATTAACGTGCGAGCCCGGCCACCGTAAGACCTAAAGGAAATGGAGGCGCCAAAAACTTGACCAGAATGAGAGAGACGAGCATAATCCAAGTATAGTTTGATTAGTTCCGCCTCAGAATACCTCTGTTCAGGGGTGCAGCAATCGCCGCGGAGATCCAGATGGGCTGGAGCTCCGTGATCCTTAATCCTTAATCCTTCCTTTCTCCATGTTCAGGAGGCAAACAGATGGCACGTGTTAGTTCAAATGGGGTTAAGTGTCGGCGCGACCGGCCGGGATTCACGTTGGTGGAACTCCTCGTGGTCATCGCCATTATCGGTATCTTGATCGCTTTGCTTTTGCCGGCTGTGCAGGCCGCCCGTGAGGCCGCCCGTCGGTCGCAGTGCACCAATAACCTGAAACAATTGGGTTTGGCACTGCAAAACTATCATGATGTCAACAAAGTGTTTCCATATCGCAAGGGCGGTACGGCGACAGCTTCGAGTTGGAACGGCGTCGAGTCAAATTACGAAAGGAAGAGCGGCTTCATCCCCTTGTTGCCCTTCATGGAACAGACCCCGTTGTACGACCGCATCCGCGCGGGGGGCGGCAACCCTGTGTCTCCTCCGGAGGGACCGGCGGGTTGGAACGCTTGGTGGGATGTTTGGCGGAACTCGCCCGATATATTGCTTTGCCCGTCCGACAACGGCGTCACCAACAAGAACGATCCTTTCAACAGTTATTCTTTCTGCGTGGGTGACCAAGTCGAGAACATTCGAGACGATCAAGACGTCCGCGGCATGTTCGGCTTCCGTCGAACCTATTCGATGGCGGACGTGATCGACGGGACCAGCAACACGATCGCCATGAGTGAGCGCGTCGCGCATGGCCGGGGTGTGGGTCATTCTTCGGCCGGCGTCGCCAGCGTTGCAAAAGGTACGGAGCATATCATGGCCTACGTCAAAGGGGTCGGCGGCCTGCGTACGAACCCCATCAATTGCCGACCGACCACCGACGGAAAGTACTACACGGCCGGACTGACGCTGAATAGTTGCACGGGAGTGGCCTGGACGGACGGCCAACCGGCTTACGTCGGTTTCAACACCGTTTTGCCGCCCAACAGCCCATCCTGTTCGGAAGACACTGCCAATTGGGGCGACCAGGCTCACATGGTCCTGCCGCCCACCAGTCGGCACCCCGGCGGTGTGAACGCCTTGCTTGTGGACGGATCCGTGCGTTTTATCAGCGAGACGATCGACACCGGCACCCTGTCGCCTAATGCGACGCAGCCGAAGAACGGGCCTTCTTTGTACGGCGTTTGGGGCGCGCTCGGATCCAAGTCCGGAAGCGAGACGGTCTCAGTCCCGTAACGTGCGGTCTCCAGGGGGCGGCTCGCGGCGGCGTGTTCCGTCCTTGCTGCGAGCCGCCGGCGCAAGCCGATGTGGGAGTCGGTGCGCCTCTCTATCCGAGGGGGCGAGTGTTTTTGCCCAGAGGCTTTACAAGCCCGGTGCGGCGCGGTATGTTAACCTGCCAAATCGGCGTCACGTCGCGGTGAGCCTCAAGGTTCGGTGCAGGCTTTGCCGTTGCCTCGCTTGCTCACTGCGGAGCTTGCGGCTGCGGTGAAGGTTCTACCGCGATCTCACGGCTCGCCGCGACGGCAAGGGGGCGCCGATCGGGGCGGCTTGTCGCTTATTTCTCAACAGCGGGTGGAAACTTCTATTTGGAGAGGGTGCGATGCAAAACTACGTTGCGAGGTGTACGATCGTTCTCGCCGGCGCAGCGGTGGCGGCGATCGTCCTGGGTGGGGCGTGCAATCGCGGGACTGCCAAACCAAAGACCTATCCGGTTACCGGAACCGTCACCATGAACGGTCAGCCGGTCGCCGGTGCCACTGTGACGTTCTCTCCGAAAGAGCAGGCCGGGCCTGGCCAAACGGGGCCCCAAGCGGCCAGTGCCGTGACCGACGAGCAGGGCCGGTATCAGCTCGGCACCTTTGCCAAGGGTGACGGGGCCTTGCCGGGTGAATACCTGGTTTCCGTCACGAAGTACGAAGGCGGCGGTCCCACAGGCGGTGGGAGCGGCTCGGAAGAAGATTATCGTCCGCCTGTGCCCGGCGAGGAAGTGCCCGTGCCCAAGAACGTCTTGCCGGCGCAGTATGCCAATCCGGCTACCTCCGGCCTAAGTTTCAAGGTCGAGGCCAAGTCCAACACCTACGACATCCAACTTCAATAGTGCTTGTGCCGAGACGGTCGGCGGCTGGAGACAGGCTGGGATTGGAGGAAGCACGGAGCTGCTCGTATCCCGGGCTGATGCAGGGTATTTGTGTCCCGTCAACGCGAGGTTGCCATGGGGAGGTCGATCACAACGGCCTCCCCTTTTTGCCATACCAATACCGTGCCGGCATTCCATGCCTCTCTTCGCACCATGGCCAGGCCCACGCCCTTACCGCGACAGGGGGAATAGACTGCCGAGGTAACTCGGCCCACCGGCTTCTCCTCGAAAAGCAGCCCGGTCCCCGGCGCGGGAATCTCATTTCCGAAAAGCAGGCCGCGGAGCTTACGATTGAGGTGCCCATGCGCCTCCAACCGCGCCACCGTCTCTTGGCCCAGGTAGCAGCCCTTGGTGGTCGAAATGGCGCGGGGATCCGTTGAGACTTCGGGGCCGAGGCAGTCGGGACTGATGTCGCGTCCGAACTCGGGCAGCCCAAGCTCGATGCGAACGGCATCCCAAACGGGCAGGGGGGCCGCGACCGCGTTGCACTCTGCCGCTCGCCCCGCCAGATCGTCTCCATGCTCGGATTCGCATACCAGGGCGAATGCCTCCCAATCACCGCGACGAATGCAGCGAACAGTCACCGGATTTCCCGCAATCGGGAACGTACCGTGATCACCGGAGCGGCCGGCGCACACCGACCGGTTTTCCAGGTTGGGCGCGTCGCCGCTCGCGGGCGAGGCGTCGAGCAGGGCCTGCAATCGGGCGGCGGCTCCTTTCCCAAAGAAGCGAAATTGCCGCCGTCGACCGGAGGCGTCCTCAAAAGTTACTTGTTCTCGAATGCGATAGCGCTGAAGGTGTTCCAGGATGGTACCGCTTTGCCCCCAGGCGGAGGTGATCTCAAAGCCGTCGTGCTCCCGGTAGATATCGACCAGCGCCACGGTTCGGCCTCGGGCATCGAGGAAGAAAGCGGGAATACCTTCCCCCGGATTCAGGGCGCGGAGATCGGCCGAGCAGAGCCGGTGCAAGTAATCTCGCGCTTCCCGACCCCGGACAACGATTTCCGTTGAACCGGGCAACTCTACCAGGCATCGGCCCTCCTCCACGGCGGCCGCATAAGCCCGCAAATCTTCGCCTGTTGCGCTCATTGACATTCGATCGCGTGATCCCAAATCCCTGGACTTATCTCGTTGACAGAACCTGCGGGGGTATTTGCCGCAATATACGCTATGGGAATTGACGTTATTATACGCGCGGCGTAAGATTAGGGGACTCCCGTTCACAATTGGCATGGGCGTGATTTCGGGTACTGCACTTGCGATGCAGCCCGTCGCTCGGATCACGCACGCACGTGGGTTTGAGGTTTGTACCGTCAAAAGAGCGGGATGCAAGATTCCACAAAGTATTGTCAGGAAATATCGCTACAAGTGTCCTGAAGGGAAAGGAGTGCATTGGAGAACATGGTACCGGTCACGTTGACAGAGAAAGCCGCACAAGAGGTCAAGCGAGTCCTTGCTGAGAACGGCATGTCGCCGGAGACGGCCCTTCGGGTTGCCGTGGTGGGCGGCGGATGCAGCGGTTTCGAGTATCGGCTCGATTTCGACGCGTCACCTGCTTCCGAGGATGACGTGGTCGGAGAATGCCTGGGCGTCCGCGTGGTCGTGGACCGCGCCAGCGTGCGATTCTTGCAAGGCACCACGATCGATTATCATGATTCCCTGATGCAAAAGGGATTCGTTTTCAACAATCCCCTCGCGGTCAAGACGTGCGGCTGCGGAACGTCGTTTGCCGTGTCTTGAGAGATCCGTCGCAACGGCCTCGGCCGGCCCGGCAACCGTTCGAGCCGCAGACGAATTATTCGCCGCCGTATTCTTCGCGGGTTGTGACCGACGATTTTCCTCCTCGCCCGCGATTTCTGCGAATACGGCGGCCCTTTTGTCGCGTTTCGTAAAGCCTTGCTCCGACGGTCTCGCAGCCGCGGGAGGTTGCGGCAGGGGCTGGTGGATGTGCGGACGCGATGCAGCGCTTCCCGCCCAGTCGGCGGAATGGCGGCCGCCCATCGAGGTGTGGAACGAGGGAGGGTCTCGCTCCGTGGCTCGCCGGATCAACGCAACAGGTTCGTTTGCGGGAAGCTGCCCGCGCCTTTTTCCACGCCGATTTCTCTTCACCCTTCGGCTCGGCTAAAATACCAGATGCCGAAACCGGCGTCGCGGGGTTCTTTCTGATAGGGAACGGGCCGCGTCTTGAAGCCGTCGGTCCGGCGGCAAAGAACCCGGCGTTGACCGTCGGCCCCACTCTGTTCTCCTTCGCTGCCGCGCCGCGGAGCCCCAGCGATCGAAATCCGTCTCTTGGGACCAGATCATGTTCGACCGATCTCCCGAGGTTGTCCGCCGATTGCACGCCAACATTAGCCGCGTGCTGCTGGGGAAGGACGAAGTCATCCGCCTTTGCCTGACGGCCCTGTTCGCCGGAGAACATATCCTGCTGGAAGACGTGCCCGGGGTAGGCAAGACGCTGTTGGGCAAGGCCCTAGCGCGGAGTATCGACGGCGTATTCCAACGCATCCAATTCACCCCGGACCTGATGCCGAGCGACATCACGGGCAGCAATCTGTTCCACGCCGAGAAGCGGGAATTCGTGTTTTATCCCGGTCCTGTCTTCGCGAACGTCGTGCTGGCCGACGAGATCAACCGCGCCACGCCTCGTACTCAAAGCGCCCTCTTGGAGGCCATGAGCGAGTCGCAGGTGACGGTGGAAAACCACACCTACCCTCTACCCAAGCCCTTCATCGTCATCGCCACCCAGAATCCCACCGAGTTCGAAGGCACGTATCCGCTTCCCGAGAGCCAGATGGATCGTTTCCTGTTGCGAATCTCGCTAGGGTACCCCGCCCGGGATTGGGAACTGCAACTCTTGACGCAGCACCAAAACGGCGAGCCGGTGGAATCCTTGGAACCGGTGGCCACCGCGGAGGAGATCCTGACGCTCCAGACGGCGGTTCGCAAAGTCCGAACGACGCGGGAGATGGACGAGTATCTCTTGGAACTGGTGCATGCCACGCGGCGGTGCCCGGAATTGCGGGTGGGGGCCAGCGTCCGCGGCATGCTGATGCTGTACCGGGCGGCCCAGGCGTCGGCCATGTTGGCCGGCCGGGATTACGTGGTCCCGGACGACATCCAGACCCTGGCCTTGCCCGTCTTGGCGCACCGCGTCATTCCGCAGGGTTACCTGCACGGCAATCAGCGCGAGGCGGTGGAATCGCTAGTCGCGCGGCTGATCCAGGAGGTGCCCGTGCCCGCATGAGCCTTCGCCGCGCCCCGTCCGCGCGGGTGAGCGGGAGGGCGTTCACGCACTCGCCGGTTCCATCTCCGGAGCACGTTCGATGACTTGGTCGATCAGACCGTAGTCGCGGGCTTCCTCGGCCGACATGAAGC
Organism: Thermogutta hypogea; assembly: GCF_055386265.1. Taxonomy (NCBI): domain Bacteria; kingdom Pseudomonadati; phylum Planctomycetota; class Planctomycetia; order Pirellulales; family Thermoguttaceae; genus Thermogutta; species Thermogutta hypogea. The sequence continues at coordinate 3,225,167 of NZ_AP042425.1, read as the reverse complement.
GATCGCGATCGGTGTCGCGCTCGATCTCTTCCAGAGGCCGCCCCGTGTGTTTGAGCAGGATGGTGTTGAGCCGTTTCTTGAGGGCGCTGAACTCCTTGGCGTGGATGAGGATATCGGAGGCCGAGCCTTCCATGCCCGCCATCGGCTGGTGGATCATGATCCGGGAATTGGGCAGGGCGAAGCGTTTATTTTTGGTTCCCGCCGCCAGCAGCACGGCGGCCATCGACGCGCATTGCCCGATGCAATACGTCGCCACGTCGCAGCGGACGAACTGCATGGTATCGTAGATGGCCAGCCCGGCCGACACGCTGCCGCCGGGAGAGTTGATGTAAAGGTGGACGTCGGCCTTGGGGTTTTCGGACTGGAGGAACAAGAGCTGGGCCACCACGGCGTTGGCCAGCTCGTCGGTGATGGGCGATCCGATGAAGACGATGCGATCCTTGAGCAGGCGGCTGTAGATGTCCATCGCCCGCTCTTCTCGGCCCGTCCGTTCGATTACGAAGGGTATCAGTGTCATGGGGTCCGTCTCCCTGGCGAATGCGCGAAAAGCGGACAGCCGAACCCGCCCTGCGGCGGCCGCTCGGCGCCGACTCGATCAAGCGTTCTGTTCCTCTTCTTCCACCGCCTGCTTCTTCAGGATGTCGTCCACGACACCGTAATTCTTGGCCTCTTCCGCGGTCATATAGAAATCGCGATCGGTGTCCTTGGCGATGCGTTCCAGCGGCTGCCCGGTGTGCTGGGCCAAAATCTCGTTGAGCAGGTCCCGCGTGCGGAGGATCTCCTGGGCCTGGATCTCGATATCGGAGACCTGCCCCCCCACCTGCCCGTAGGGTTGGTGAATCATCACCTTGGAGTGCGGCAGGGCCAGCCGCCGTCCCTTGCTTCCGCCGGCCAACAGCACGGCCGCCCCGCTGGCCGCCAGCCCCACGCAATACGTGGCGACCGGGCAACTGACCATCTGCATGGTGTCGTAGATCGCCAGGGTGGCGCTCACGCTGCCGCCGGGCGAGTTGATGTAAAAGTGAATCTCCTTCCGCCGATTCTCGCTTTGCAGATACAACAGCTTCATGATCACTTCGCTGGCGTTCCCGTCGTGGATGACGCCCTGAAGCAAAATGATGCGGTTTTCCAGCAGCAAATCGCCCAACGTCAACTGCCGTTGCCGCTGGTAATCGCGATAGCTCGCGACGGGGTCCATGATGGGACGCAAGGCAAGGAGGGGATCGTCCATGGTCGGTTCCTATCGTTCTTCGATGCCGTCCTTTCGGACCAAATTCGGCACGAGCACAAGGCCGCTCGGGGCACGGCCGAACCGCGAACGTCGATCGACGGTTCTCCGCAAAGCCCTCGCGACCCTTCAAGCATAGCCCCAAAAAAAGAACCGCGTCGATCCGCGCGGTTCTTCGCCATGTTCGGAAATCTACGCGAGCCGGAAGCGATTGCGTAAACCGCTAATCGTTCCCGCCCTGCGACGGTTCCGCGGTCTCGTCGGACTTGGTCCGAGCCACGCTGCCGGACAGGGCGAACTCCAGCTCCTCGTCGTCCGCTTCTTTTTCGATGTTGACGGTCCGCTCTTCGATTTCCGCGAACTCCAAGACGCGCTCGATGACCTTCCGCTCGGTGACCTGGTTTTGCAGCACGTCCCAGGCATTCTCCTGCTCGATCCTCGCACGCACCCGCCGCGGGCTTTCGTTCGTCTGCTCCGCGATGCGAACCACCTCGCGTTCCAGATCTTCCTCGGAGACGTCGATGCCTTCCTGCTCCGCCAACTGCTCCAAGACGAAGTGCTCCCGCAACAACCGGTCCACCTTTTCTCCGGCCTGGCGTTGCAGTAGATTGAGCTGCCGCTGAATATCCTCCTCGGAATAGCCCTGCGACTGCATTTCCAGGGCCATGCGCCGCAATTCCCGAATCGTCTGCTTCTTGACCAAGTCGCGAGGCAACTCGAAGCTGAGTTGGCCGATCAACTGATCCAGCACCTGCTTCCGCAGGCTTTCCGCCCGCTTGCTCTCCAGCCGCACGGCCAACGTCCGATCCAGCTCCTCGCGCATCTCCTCGGCCAACTTGGCTTCGGTCGTGCCGAACCGCTGTGCCAGACCGGCCAGGTCGTGCCGCTTCACGGCCCGAACTTTGAACACCGCCTCGACGGTCTTGCCGACCAACTCCGGATCGCGACACTCCTGGGACACGGTGACCGAGCAAGTCCGCGTCTCCCCGGCCCGAACGCCCACCATGGTCTCGCCGAATTTCTCGGCGATTCCGTCGAAAAAGCTCAGCGTGGGGCGAATCCGAATCGTCTCGTCTTCCGCGGAATTGATGACCCGGTCGTCCAACCTCAACGTCAGATCGGCGACGATGTAATCGCCCATTTCGGCGGGGCCGTCCACCTCCGTCAACTCGGCCTGGGACTCCAGAAATTGGCGGGCCCGCTGATCACGGAAGGCGTCCGAAACTTGGTAGACGGGCTTTTGGAGCTTCAACCCCTTCCAATTCTCGATCGTGAACTGCGGCCGGACCTCGATGCTGAATTCGAACACGAAATCGCCGTCGTCCGGCAATTCCACCTTGGCCAAGTCCAAATCCGGATCGGAGATCGGCGCGAACGCCTTTTTCTCGGACAAATCCTCGAAGGCCGCCAGCATCAATTTGGCCTTCAGCGATTCCTTCAGCTCGACCCAGTAACGCTTTTCCAGCAACTTTCGCGGAACGTGACCCGGCCGAAAACCCGGGACCGCGGCCGTGTCCTTGATTTCCATCAATTCGTCGGCGAAGAACCGCTGCACCTCGCGCTGAGGAATCGTCACCAGGACGCGACGCTTGCAAGCCTCCACTTCCTCGATCGCGTACTCGTACTCCAAAGGCGGCTTCGGGGCCTCGTCCAAATCCTCCCCTTCGGCTTGTTCGCCGGCAACCGCAACGGCTTGCTCCAACTCCGCCCGGGTTTCCTCCGCGTGTTCGCCGGAAGCATCGGAAACCGACTTGTCGCCGGAGGAGGATGGGAGGGATTGGTCGAATTCGGAGGGGTTGGAAGAGGTCATGGAGCAACCCGGGGCTACAAAAATACGATTGTCACCTGAAAGAGCGGGTGATGGGACTCGAACCCACGACAACGACGTTGGCAACGTCGTGCTCTACCACCTGAGCTACACCCGCGATCGAAGGCCGAAGGCGACGTGATTCCGGCTCACCATCGACGTTTCTCATTTTGTAACGGATTGGCGTTCCGCGTCAAGTACCCTGAGAGCGTCCCGGAGGCAACTGCGCCGATTGTCCGCATCGAACATGCCATCCGCGGCCGTTTTCCCATGGAAAGGCCCGGCAACAGCCGCAGATCGAACCGCAACCCCTGCAACCAGCCGAGCCCGCCCTGAACTTGTCGGCCCCCAAAAATCCGTAGGCGCCGTGCGTGCGCCGCGCGACCACGCGGCAATTATAGGTTAGAAGAAGTTGATCGGGAGAACGCGGGTTCCGGCAAAGCCCTCAATAGGTGAACCCCACCATGGGGAGGCGAATTGAGGACTTGCTGGAACCCCGATTCAGACGCGCCATGCGGCGAGCACCGAGCTGCCAGCCGTGTTTTGTGCGTTTGATCCCGATCGGCTTCGATTCCAGCGTTCTCTAGGGTGCCCGGCACCCTAGATTTCATTGAGGCACAACCCCCGCTTCGTTGGACGAGCGGACGCGCAGTCTCTTCTGGGGCGCGATCCGCTCGTCCGCTTTTTTGGCCTTTTCGTGTGATTCTCGCGAGACCTGCCGCTCTTGCCTCGCTCCGCCTGATCTCGTCCGAGGCTGCGGACACACCGACCGATTTCGCCCTGTTCATCCTCCCTATTCAGGTGCGCTCAGATCCGCCCGCCCGCTCCGGTTGACGGAAACCGCAGGGCTCCAATGCCTTCGTTTTGACGACGTCCAGGAACTTCACGGCGGCGATTTGTTCGAACGGGATGAGGAGGGCACGCCCCCCCAATTGGTCAGGGGTCGTCCGCTCCACGAACAAGATGCCCGGGCGGTGCAAGAAGGCCGAGAACGGGATCTGCTCGCCGAACAGAGTAACAAGGATGCCCCGCTGGGGTACACCGCTGGGCCAACGAGCGAAAAACTCCGCCCAGTGGTCGCCCGCGGAAGCCGCCACGTCCGCGGATGTGCTTGCAATGGGTTCGCTCATGTTCCCAGTCTCCGTGCCCCCGGGGCCGCCCGCCTCCGGAAAAAGGCCGACCGGATTGGCCGCGGTATGCCGCCGAATGGGCAAGCTCGTCATCAACTTCGCGCCGGCCACGTATTCTTAGTTAGAGGAGCCGGCGAAGATTCCCCCCGTCGGCTGCGGCCGGAACCCACCGGCACAGGGTATTGCTGGGGTGGCGGGGAAAGGGCCTACCGCCGCAGCGATACCTCAAAAAAGCAACCCGGGCCGTCTTGATGGAAACATAGCTTGCAAAGGAGAAAACTGCGCAACCGCTCAGCATCGAATCCGCGTCGAGCATCCCAGCCGTCTGTCCCGCTTCGCGTTTGCGGTTGGTGTTTTGCCGCTCCGCCATCGCGGAGACGTGAAATCACTCGTGAACCGGACTTACGGACTCCGGAGATCATTCCTTTCCAGGGTGAGGCTCCGTGCCCAATCCGACGCGACGGGGGACCGCATACTGGTGCCGCCGAAATTGATACCAGCGGCGCGGAATCCGCCGGCGGCTGTGGCTTTTTCGAAGCTCGGCCGATAAAATAAAATGTAAAGTTTCGGGGGCGAACTGGCTTCGACCGGACAGGTTGAGGTTCCAGCGGCGTGCCGTGGTTGATCGGTGGCCCACGTAAAAAGCCGGTCACAACAATAAGTGCCAACCATAGCTTGGCCTTGGCTGCCTAAAAACGCGCAGCCCCGACTGATGGCTCCCGTCGGAGGGGCCTGAAAGTCGGCCGCCAATTCCGACTGGTCTCGGGTCACGTCGAGAACGCCCGAGACGAGATCCCCGTCCTCGACTGGTCGAGAAGGCAGCCTGCCGATTGGCGGCCCGACCGACGAGAAAGCAAAGAATCGGCTACGCACGTAGAAGCTGGTGCCGAAATGTCACGGGACGCGGGTTCGATTCCCGCCGCCTCCAATTCGGGGTACCGGAGTCATCCGGTGCCCCTTCTTCCTTTTTCGTGTCAGAAGGTGACGCTGCTTCAGGACTTCTGTTCTCCTCGCCCGCACCCTCTGATTGACTGTCAGCGTCATCTCCCGCCGCTTCTCGACCCTCTGAGACGGCCGAATTGCTGACAATATACTGACAAGGGTTCGGGACGGCGGCCAAAGTCCTGGCTTGATCGTTGATGCCGATGTGAGTGTACCGCATCGTCACCTTGATACCAGAATGCCGGGCCAATTCGCGAGCTTCAGGGAGACTGGCGCCATTTCTGAGCAACTCCGTGATGTAAGCGTGGCGTCCGGCCGCGTGAAAGTCCGCCACGCCTGAGGGCGTGAAGTATGGAATACCTGCTCGTTCAAGGTCTTTCTTGACCATCAGCCACGTCCCACGCTGTGCCGGCTTCGGAAATAACGGCTCGTCAGTTCCGAATTCCTCCAACCACTCGCGTAGCATCACTACGAGGTCGGGATGGAGCGGCGAGGCATCGGTGCGGCGGTGCTTGGAAACTGGGGCGGCCACAGTCACCGTAGGCGGTGTTTTGTCGAGATCAAAACTTCCCGGCGTCAAACTCGCCGGTTCACTTGGGCGAAGCCCCGTCATGTACGAGAGGATGGAAATCCTCGCCCGTGTTTCTCCGTCGGAGTACTAAATCTTTGCGGGAGACGGGTCACGTCCTTTCCTGGCAATTTCAGGATGTCGAAAACGAATAAGCGGAGCTTGGTCCGTTCGTCGTTCTGTATCTCGGCCGCATAGTCGGGACTCGTGGCCAACACGGCGACGGCGGCTTGCAACGGTGAGGTGGTGGCCGTGTTGCCGGTGTCTACTTCCGCTTGCGAACAAATCAGTTCGCCGTCGAGGATTGTGCCGGCGATGGAATCCATTCCAGACGTCAGGTGAGGCAAGTTCGCCTGGTACTCGCTCAGCCGGCAGGTGACTTCACTCGTGCATCGGCCGGTGATGCGAACACCGTGTTCGTCGATATGCAGCAGTGCCCGAACGCCGTCCTTCTTCTCCTGCACGATCCGGGCGTGATGATCGGCTTCGAGTTCACCGGCCGTAACGGTGTCGAGGTCCTGCCAGTCGGCCAGCAACATGGGCGAGACTTGGGACGGCAACGGCTCACCCGGATGTTCCCGCGCCCAATGGTGATTCCTCAACGCGGCGATGTATGGTTCCTTGCTTGGCCTGCCGTTGACCTCGATCGTGATTCCCAGTTCCGCACATTCGGTGTGAAGTTCTGCGAGCGTTTTCAAGGGACGGCTCCTTCTGAAGTGCCAGATCGGCGGCGTGGACATTCACGGCGCCGGTCTGTGTACCCGGCTGATGGTGCGGGCTTTGGGCGGAGGTAACTGTTCCACCGGAACCATTCCAGCCGTTCGATTGGTCGTTTCGGCACAAGCACCAACTGACCAGCGGCCAGCTTGACTGAAAAGTACAAGGCGGGTAGGGTGTTTATAGGGGGAAATAGATGAGAAGGAACAGCAAGAAATGCAGTTCGGTGAACGAGTTCGACAACTTCGGACGCAGCGGGGTCTGACCCAACGCGACTTGGCCGAAAGCATGCGCGTCAGCGACACGTACATCAGCAAGGTTGAGAACGAAAACCTCCACTTCGGCGACTACCCCTCCGAGAAATTCATCCACAAGCTGGCAGACGTTCTCGAAGCAGACGAAGAGGAACTGCTGTTGTTAGCGGACAAAGTGCCAGCCGCAATCAGGCAACGGGTCCGAGAACGACCCGATGCGTTCCGAACACTTGCGGGTCTGGATGACAAGACTCTCGATGGGCTGCTGGCTCAAGTGACAGTAGGGCGGGGCAAAACTCGAACAAAGAAACGACGGTGAATGACCGGGGAGGATTTTCATGCCAGGGACTAACGCAAATCCTGATGCAGCGGCGTTCCTCAAAACAATTGAGGACGCTGAGAATCAGGCGAACGAACTTGCTGCGTTCATCAAGAAACTGAAGGCTCGACTGGCTCGAACAAAAAAGGTATTGCTGACCAAGCCGGTCGCTGCCCAAGTATCGGCTCTGATTTCCGATCTGGACGCTTTCAAGTCTGCCCCGTCAGCACCATCGGTCGAGAGATTACGGCACTCGCTGGAAGTCGAGTTGAAGGAACTGCAACGACGATTTCAAGACTCGTTTCCCGATGATCTTCGCAACGCATGTGAATCAGCCGGATTGTCGTTCACTGCATTGCCTGACGGTTTTGGTGTTGGGGCGTTCTATGTGACTCTCAATCGCGAAAAAGGAACGGCGGCATTTCAGTTTGCGAAGATCGACATGGATGCGACTGTACCGTTGAATGCCTCAGCCATTGTCGAACGGGCCGTTACTTTAAAGACATCGCTGCTCGATGAACCAGTCGATCTCGCCAAGTTTGCGGCCGACGTGAATGAGGCGATGCGGGTTGCGTTGGCGAGACAGGGTACGGTTCCCACAACGGAGTGGCGAGTCGAGCTACCACTGGTCTTTCGTGAGTTGACCTATATTCGCATGAACCAGCCGAAGCGACGTAAATCGACTCAGCCCGGCTATTCGCCTTGCCGCTTCGTCGTTGAACTGAAGGAATTCATTCAGTCAACGGACAACATGCAGTCCGATGAGCAATATCGGCTCGAAACGGCCGTTCTGGAGAACACGAAGAATCCAAAAAAGTCCATCTTCATTCCGCGTGACATTTCGCGTTCATTCGGTGAAGGAACCTATTACCAAGCGATTCTGCTGCGGCACATTTAGCCGTTTGTCGTTGCAGTCGGACACCAGGGATCAACTGCCATGCTAGAAGAACTTGATCGCCGAACCGCATCACGCATCATCCACAGCTTGGCCGAGTCCGGTCAGCCGCCCAAGTTGGGCGCCTCCTACCTGAACGTCGGCACGGACCGGATTATCCAGCGTCTTCGCAGTGACTATCTCGAGGACCTGCTGGCACCTTTTGAGGGGCAAGACGGAGCTGGGGCGTGCAAGTGGATCGAGGCCAATTATGGAAACGGCAAGACGCAATTCCTTCGGTGTATGCAGGAGGAGGCATGGCGATTGAACTACGTCACAGCGTTTGTTGAACTGTCGCAGGACGAGTGTCCCTTGGACCGGCCGGACAAAGTCTACGGAGCTGTGGCTCGTTCGATTCAGGCCAAGCCACGTGCGCCAGCCGATGTAGATCGCGGGCGCGGCATTGACGTGATGCTTGCACAACTTCTTGACCGTAAGTTCAACGGCGTGCTGTCTGGCAATCCCAACGAAGAACTGAAAGCTCAAGCCATTGCCTGGGTTGAATCGAGCCTGGCGGCAACGCCCGTGGAAAGCACCGGATTCCGCACTGCCGCCGTTCAGTTCCTCCTGGGGAAATTAAAGGGCGACCCGGATCAAGCCGGCCTTGCCGCCGTGTACCTGCGAGGCGAGCCTCACGCGGCAAAGGAGGTGAAGGAGATCGGCTTATATGAGAAGCTCGACAAGTCCAGTGGATTTCGTTTCCTGCGTTCGCTTTGCCAACTTCTCCAGCGGTCGAATCTCGCCGCAGGTACGGCATTGCTGTTCGACGAAGCACGACGTTCTCTCAGTTTGATGTCAAGCAAGGCTCAAAAGGTTGCTTGCGAGAATCTCCTTACCGTTATTAATCGTTGTAACAGTGGAGAACTGCCCGGCACTCTCTTTCTTTACGCGGTTATGCCGGAATTCTTCACGGACTTCGCCATAGCCTATCCAGCGTTGCAGCAACGCTGTGGTGTGGGCACAAGAATCAACTTGGAAGCGTTGCAGGGCATTAAGGAGATCGATCTTCTCGAGATGATCGGGAAAAGGATCACCGAGGTCTTTCGCATCGCATATAAAGACGCCCCGCAAGATGAGGAAACTCTTTCCAAGAATCTTAGCCTGATCGCAAGGCAGGCATTGAGAAAGTCGATGGTGGGGAGCGGAACGCGCCGGCTTTTGGTAACTAGTTGGGTAAGGGCTTTGCAGCAGTTCCGCGAGAATGCACTGAAAGAGTTGACCGAAGAGGATGCCGAGTCGCTCATCAATGGGGCAAAACAACAGTTAGAGGCTGCAGAAGCCGAACTGGTTGCTGCGGAGGGAGAATAGGCAGATGACGGCGGGCGTTGTTGGCAAACTTCGGCACCCTCAGTGGGGGCCTTGCGAATTGGTCCGCGTAGAGGCCACCGATTGGATCGTTCGGGTCGAATCGACGGGAATAGAATATCGGATTTCATCCGAACGCCGAGGGCAGTTTGAAGTCGTTAACGACGAGCCGAAACCATCATGCGAGGAACGCACGCCTCGCGCACCGAGACGTATCGTCGTTCGTGACAAAGCTGCGGCACGCAAGGCTCGCCGAGTCATCGAATCTCTGCGAATAGGCCTTCCTTCCCTCGACGGAAGCACACGACGACTTGCTGTCGGTTTCAGTGAAATCCAGAGATTGATCGGCAGGTTCCTTCGTGACATCAACAACGATGGGGGCGGGGCCTTGATAATAAAGGGTGCCTATGGCCAAGGCAAGACATTCGCTCTAAGCATGCTCGAAGAGATTGCCCATGAATCCGGCTTTGTCACCGTTCGGACCGAGATTGACGCCGCTGATAACCAGCTCAGCAAACCACAACACATTTATCGGAATTTCATGCGTACTCTTCGGCTGCCTGAAGAAGACGGTGAAGGCGGAGCACGGAGTCTTGTGGTAAGAGTATGCGACGTCTTGAGTCGTCAGGGCAAAAAGACAGCACACGAGCGCATGCAATGGTTAGAAGAGCACATCGGCTGCTTCCCAATCTCATGGCTTCTGTCGGACCCTGCAATTCTATCTAAGCCATCTTTGTTAGGCGTCTTTGCGGGCGATCCGAATTTCCCGGTTCGACAGGCGCGTGAGCATCATGCAATTCCCCCACCGAAAAAGGGGAGGCAATGGGCGGCATTCCGCTACGGTACACAGGGCGATTTTGGCAGCTTCGTTTTATCAGGGCTTGGTCGCTTAGTAAGACTCATCGGTTATCGAGGAATGCTGATCGTGTTAGATGAAATGGAGAAGTGGTTTGCTTTGGATTGGCGCGAACAAAGTCGGGCCGGCAACCTAGTTGGAGGATTGATTTGGGGGGCAACGGCTGATGAGGGGCGACGAACGTGCCATGGCATTCCTGGAAATACATCGGCTTTCCCGTGGTTCTGCAAATGCGATCATTGCGATGACCTGAAGCACAGTAACTGGTGTGGAGGCTATCCTTTTACCACCACCAGGAAAAGTTATGTCGGCGTAGCGATTGCAATGACCCCAAGGGGGCAGGATGACCCCGAATGCCTCTGGTCGAAATACGGGCCGATTCTGGTTGGGGAAGTGCCAGTGCTTACGGAAAGTGGACTCATGCGGTACTGCGAACGAATAATGCCAGTTGTTGCCGAGGCTTATGGCCTGTCTCCGCCGACCAAAGACGAACTCAAAGAAATCGTATCGGAAGCCATACGGACCTGGAGAATGCAAGGAGACATGACGACGAGGTCCGGTGTGCAATCAGCAATCGCCGCATTCGATAACTGGAGAGACTGGGCATAGGACTAGTTGTTGAACGGGATTCTTGAATGAATATCCCCGATGACCTGGACGACATGCTGAATCAGCATCGAACGCTTCAACGTATGATGCCTCATACGTGGAATGCATTCTTCGCCGGTTTCGGCTCGTTGCGTCCGATCCAGTTGCAAGCTATGCCTCCTATCCTCCACGGCAAGAACGTGCTGGTAACGGCCCCCACAGCGGGAGGCAAAACGCAGGCGGTTCTTGCACCTATCTGTGAACGACTCACCCGGCATCGGTGGCCTGCGTTGAGCGTCTTGGTGATCACACCAACGCGAGCATTGGTGAATGATCTCTTCCACCGTCTGTCTCGTCCGTTGGATGAAATGAGAATTCGCCTGGGTCGCAAGACGGCGGATCACGCGCTGCCTGAGCAAGTTTCCGAGCAGGTTCTCATCACCACACCGGAATCCGTCGAATCGCTACTTACGTTTCGCCGCGAGTGCCTTAACAGGATTCAGGCGATAGTTCTCGACGAAATCCACCTGCTCGACGGATCGCCCCGTGGGGATCAACTTAGGTCAGTACTGAACCGACTATCCGCGTATCGTCGCCACGTTGGCGGTCCGCAGTTCGCTGGATTGCAACGAATTGCCATGTCGGCGACCGTTTCCGATCCGCAACGCCTCGCCGATGTGTACCTGGGCGAGGGTTCGTCGATTGTGTCTGTTCCGGGCCAACGGGAACTAGAGGCACGCATAATCCGTGCAGCAGGAACCGACAAAGACCGTGCGGAGGCCGCAATTTCCGCAACTTCGCATTTCGACGATGTTCACAAGATTCTGGTCTTCGTGAATAGCCGCAAACAAGTAGATACGGGTGCAGGCTATTTTCAGTGCGGCCGGTTCTCGTCGGTGTCAGTTTATGGTCATCACGGTAGCCTGTCGAAGTCTCAGCGAGAGGATACGGAAAGCCGCTTCAGGGCGGATAGTCACGCCATCTGTGTAGCAACGATGACGCTCGAAGTAGGCATCGACATCGGCGACATTGATCTCGTCATTTGCATGGACCCGCCATTGTCACTCTCCAGTTTTCTCCAAAGAATCGGTCGCGGCTGCCGCAGGCTCAATGGGCTGACTCGCGTGCTTTGCGTTGCGAGGGATCGGGCCGGGGAGTTGATGTTTGATGCATTGATTCGTCAGGCGGCAGTCGGAGTACCGGCAGCACCGACCCCACCTTTCCGCCGTTCGGTCCTTCTACAGCAGGTTCTTGCGTACTTGCGACAGGTGCCGAAGAATTGTCGTGTAATGGCTCAATTCAAGAAGGTTCTGTCTTCTACTGTAAAACCGCCAATAAGTGAGGAGTGCATTGAATCGGTTGTGTCGAGCATGGTTCAGGAAGGACTGCTCGATTGTCGGGGCGGAATATACCAACCTGGCTCGGAGGGGTGGGGCTTCATCGAAAGCAATCGAATTTACGGCAATATCCAATCGAACCCTCTCGAAATTGCTTTGGTTGATGTGAATAGCGGCAAAACTGTGGCCTCCGTAGCCGCCGTGTCAGGCGGCTCGGGTGTGCGAGTCGCCGGACGATCCTACGAATTGTTGCCGGGTGGAGCAGGAACGCAGCGACGAGTTCGAGGCGGCGGTGAACATGAAGAGTCTCCCCGGTATCATGCACGCTCATTACCGTACGCCTTTGACATCGGGGCGGCTTTGGCGAAACGATTTGGAATCGATTCAAACACGCTGGTCACGCTCCGTGTCGGCAAGAGCATCGTAATCATGACGTGGCTTGGAAGGCTTTTGAACAAGGTTCTTGCCGAGAGTATCGGGCGGCACGGAATCAACGTGGCCGATGGCTCATTTCATCTAACCGTGGAGGGCATATCGGTGGATGACGTGCTGGACCTCCTGCGGCAGGCCGTGACAGACGTTACGACGAACAATCCACTCGCAAAGATCAACCTCGAACGCTTGATTGACATCGGTCCTCACTTCAAATTGTTGTCTCCAACTGAACAGGCAAAGGCCCGTGAAGACTGGCTCGATGCCGAATTTTTGAGAGAGTGGATTAATCAGATCGACAACGTGCGAGTCGTAAATGTCAGTTCACCTGATGGAATAGACCTGCTCGCTTTGATTTAGAACGAAATGGGAGTCAGCCGCAGGCTGCGTACAGAGACGGCGGATCCATGAAGAGTGCTGTTCGGGGGACGCAGGCTGTGCCGGCTCCATTGGTGCTGGAGTCGGCCGATCGCCGGGAGAAGGATGCTGCATTTCCAACACTTCGCTCGCTTCGGAGACTTGCCTCCAAGTCTGCACCACTTCTTCAACCGCCCGTTGAACTGCCCGGATGCAAGCACTGATCTGATCGACTTGCTCGCGTGTCAGGGTGATTGACGACTTCGCCGTTACCGGCTTGCTCCCGACCATGTCGGTGCCATGGCCCGCCAGACTTTTCATCGACTCGGTTGTCATGCTCGTCACCTTTCCTCATCTGATTTCGAGAATCTCGCCGTCGTTCAGCACGCGCACGTTCGGGAAGTGCTGATGGAACTGATCCGGCTCGAACGTGTGGATCGGGACGACCGTTTTCGGTCCGATGGCGTTGACGAACTCGATAATGTCGTCGATGTAGATGTGTCCGCTGGCGTGGGCAGGAATGAAATCTCCATTGACAGTTGCCAGGTGCTGCTGCAGTGTTCTCCAGTCGGCTCGTTCCAGATAGCCTTTCCAATACGAGTAGAGACACCGTGACTGGCTGGGGAGTTCACCGTTGAAGTCCAGTTCCAGCATTGACGGTCGAAAGACCATCAGCTGCTTTTCCGGCTCTGCCCGGATTTCATCCAGCGTGATCTGGTTGTCTGCGAAGCAATCCTGGAGAGATGTGATGCCCCGGTTCACGAAGTGGCGGTTGAAGTACACCCGGACGCCCGCGTTTCGGTTTGGCGTCGGAATGGCGGCTTCTCCCGACACCAGGTGCATTACAAAGGCGGCATAGGCATCGGTGACGAAGACTCGCCCCGTTCGCCGAGCCGAACGGTAATAAGTGACAAGCCGGTCAACATCTAATGGTGAGAAGCACGCCAGTACGAGTGCGGGAGCCGAACTGACAAGCTCCACGATCTCCTCTTCGAGTTCGTATTCGGTCTTTCCCTTTGTGCGATTCCCACCAAAGTGCGTCCCTTCCATCAATAGCACGTCTTTCTGCTGGGTCCCAACATCGCGAATCAAGTCTCTCATCATCCCCGGTTTTCTTCCGTGTCGGCGGATGTCTCCGGAGTAAAGGATTCTCTTGCCATCGGCTTCGACCAGAAACGCCAGGCTGCCAAAGCTGGAATGATCCACTACGTAGGGCGTGATCCGAAAGTCTCCGACCTCGAACGGCTGTCGGCTGCGGACTTCTCGAAATCGCTCTCGGGCCAGTTCCTTTTGCTGGCCGAACACGGCTCCCGCCAGCATCATCTTGCTCATTCCGGAACTGGCGTAGATGGGAATATCCGGCTGCGTCAAGTGCAACAGTCCGGAATGATCTAGGTGGCTGTGCGACAAGATAATGGCATCGACCTTTTGGCCGTCCGTGAACAGGCCGGGAACTTTGGGAGCGGTTCCGTCGGCGATCAGTTCCTCGGTGGGCTTACCTCGAATGGATCGCTGGTCGAACGGTTCTCTTGCGGCATCAACCAGTGGCAACCCAGCATCCAGGATAATCCGCGTGGAATCCGTGGCGAGCTCGATGCAGGAGCCTCCAATTTCGTGAGTGCCACGATGAACAGTGAGCCGCATCATCTGTGTCTGCCGTTTCTATTCGATGAATCCGGATTCCTGATCTCGTGCAGGCTTCGTAAGAGTGCTCGATTGAGCTGATCCGTTGCATCGGCGGGATTCTTTCGAGCGAGTCTTTGCGGATTCACGTATTTGGCGAGCCTGATTGCAGCAGCCCAGCTTTCGATCGTCCGCGTCATTCCCCGCTTTCCGAACACCGGGATCACAATGAGGTGAATTGGCTCTCCATCGATGGCGTCGAATTCGATTCCCTCCGGGATCAGAAAAGCCCACCAGTCAATGTCCCGTTCCCGCGTTGAAAATTCGTCTTGCCCTTGAAATTCGTGCCCGAGTCCAACTCCGTGACTGCCCGTACCAGCCAATTCCTCTCGACGAACCGGACGCAGCGTCCAGTCGGCAAACACGTCCGATTGGCGATAATGGCCGGTGATGTGTCGCATGATCTTGATCAGGAGTGTCAACCTTCCGTTCGGCAACTCCAACGAAGTGGTCGTCGCCCATGGCCATGAACGCTTGTCGCCTTCAACCCGCCGTCGAATGGCTTCGATGACGGCCGGACTCGGTGCCGTCATCTGACTGACAAGAACAACGTGGTCCGACTGGAAATGTTCGATCTCAAGCGAATCGCTTCTATCACCGACTGCTCCAAACGCAGCGGCTGCCCACAGACCGGCTCCGGCCCCGGCAGTCAGTTGAAGAAATGTGCGACGGTCCATGATAGCCTCTCAATCCGCCAAGAGACCGATGATGAGGAACAGGGCCGTCACGCCGAACATCGCCAGAATGCCCTACGTGTAGCCCCAGTCAGGAAGTTGTGGACATCCTGTCCGCCACGATATAGTTAGCCCCGTGCCATCTCTTCCCAGATGTTGAAATCCCGCGATCCCTACGTCGGCTGTTCGTTCAGCCTGGCAAGATCATCCGCGTTGTTGTCATTCCAAGCGGCCATCATTCTTCTTCACCTTTCGTTTAGACTTTCTCAGGTGAAGCGGCCTGATCGACGTTGTGATCCTTTTAGGTTGATTTCGATGGCGTGACGGTGCTGGTCGATGGCGAGTTCCCGCAGTTCCGGCGGTTGAATCACCTGGACGCGCCCTGCCCAACCGAGTACCCAGCGCACGATCTCGTTCAGCCCGTCCACGCGAAATGTGAGCGTGGCAGTTCCGTCCTTGTGGCGTTTCACCTTCTGCGTGTGATGCCATTGGGTCTCGGTGACGACTTGGGCGGCATCGGCCGTAAACAACAACTCGACCTCGTAGGTCTGCTCGCCCCGGAAGACTGCCCAGGCATCCCCGAAGTAATCCTTCAGGTCGAAGTCGCCTGGAATCTGGGCCGGCACGTTGAGCATCCGCAGCGATTTGAACCGGGCTGCCCGGTACGTTTGGGGCTGGTCGCCATCGAGCGGTTTGCCGATGAGATACCACGCGGACTTGATGAGGCAGATTCGGTATGGATGCAGCGTGAGTTTGACCGGCTTTGGTTCGTAGGGACTGACGTAGTTTCCGGTGACCTGCCGGCGTTTCAGCAGTGCCCACTGAATCGTCCGAATGACCTCCCGGTGTTTCGAGTGGTCGGCCAATTTCAGGTCGAGCACTTCGGTGAACCGCGTGGCCTCGATCAACAGCGATTCGATTTCGTCGCGTGAAGCCGCCAGCTTGTGACTCGTCGGCCTTGCGCCCGCGTTGATGTCCAGCCCCGGTGCCTGGGTTGCGGCGGTGGCCGTCGCCAGGCCGATAACTTCATCGTCGATGAGATTGATAACTGGAAAGGTGTAGTCGGGACGAAGGCGATAACATTTGTGCTTTTTATCGTTCCACCAGGGAACGCCAGCCAGTTCCAAGACATCCATGTAACGCTGTACTGTCCGCGTCGATACTTCGAGTTCTTCGGCGATCGACTCGGCGTTCCACCGTCCCCGGCTCTGCAGGAGCTGCAGCACACGCAGGATGCGGGCAAGCCGGTCCGCCTGCCTGAGCCTTCGCTCGGCATCCGATTTCTTGCTCAGTACCTGTTTGGACTTCCTCGCCATGTTTACAGTCACTCAAAAAAACGGCTGCCGGAGGTCATCGGAAGACCTGTCGGCGGAATCGTTCCGCCCCCAGTCCATCGTTGAGCAGGTCCGGCAGCCACCGCCGGCGCTTGATGGCTCGCAAAGCCTACACCAATTGGCCGGTGATGACGTCTTCCGACGTGCTTCTCACCAGCAGCGGACAGCGGAGCTTTCCCTGCTTGGCCGGTTCACAGAACGTGCCGGCTTTTCCGTGGAGTTCGGTGAGCATTACACCGCTCCGATGATCGAGCCTTCCAGAATCGGCGGTTTTTCTCGCTCCCGTTGCGGTCGTCCCCACTCCAGGCACGGTCGGAGGAACGGACACGTCGAACAGTTCAGCGGCGACTCGACGGGATAGAAGACATAGTCTTGCACGGCCCGGTCGACGGTCTCGATGATGTCTCCCAGCCGTCCCAGGTCTTCCTCGGTGCGAAACGCATCCAGTCGTTGGACCTTCGGCGTCTTCGTTTTCACCGGCACGGTGTACTCGACTTCCGCCGGACGGTCGTATTTGGTCTCGGAGTCCTTCGTTATGAGAACATCGCCGACCTGCAATGAGAAGTTTCGGAAGTCGCTGTCCGATGCGGTACTTTCCATAAAGTCCAAGCCGGCATGGATGTATGGGTTCTTCCACACGTCCATATAGTTGCACAGCTTCACAGGACGCTGCCCGGGGACGGACTTCTTGTCCACACTGCTGAACCGGATGTCTGCGACTTCATCGAGACGACGAGGATGCCAACCCATTGGTAATGTTCCATTAGACGCCATAGCCGAGTTCCTCCAGAAGCTGGTTCATCTTCTGTTCGGCCGCGTCCCGCTTCTCTTCGAGCTCGCGGAGCTTCTTCAGTTCCTCCCTCACGTCCAGTTGCGGCGGCGGATCGGTCGGATCCACATACCGGCTGATGTTCAGATTGAAATCGTTTTCCTTTGCAATCTCTTCCAACGGCACGACTGCGGCAAACTTCTCCAAGGATGTTCGGCCGCCGGGATGTTCGGCGGTGAACCACTCGCAGACGGCTTGCCGGGCTTGTTCGATCTCTTCGGCTTCAGCGTCGAACTTCCGGTTCACTTCATCTCGAATGTCGTCGCTGGGTGCCCGTTTGAGTTGCCGGGTTCGGTGCATCTCCACGGCCTTCGACCAGAGCGAAGCCAGTTCCTCGATGCAGGTGGGAACCCGATCGGCGTCCGCCCAGGCGTCATACACGGCTACGATCCGGAGGATGTCCTGCAGTCGCAGAGAGTTCCGGTTCTTCCCTTCGTGATAGAAGCCTTCCGGTGAGGCGTCGATGAACAGGATCTTGCCCTTCCTTTCGTCTGGCTTGGCTTTGTTCAAGATGAGGATGGAGGCGGGGATACCGGTGCCGTAGAACAGTTTCTCCGGCAGTCCGATGACCGCCTCGACGAGGTCTTCCTCCAGCAGGGCCTGGCGGACCTTGCCTTCGGCTCCACCCCGGAACAGGACGCCGTGCGGCATGACCACTCCCACCATGCCGTGATCGTTGCAAACTTCCACCATATGCTGCAGGAACGCCGTGTCTCCTTTGGTTGTGGGCGGAACTCCCCGGCGGAATCGGCGGTAGGGATCGTTCTCGTACCGGGCTTTGACTTGCTTGGAATCGACTTTACCCGTGGCCGGATCGGCTTCGATGCCGTGCCACTCTTTCAGGCTGAAGGGCGGATTGGCGATAATCCGGTCGAACACTTGAAGCGTGCCCCCTTCCACGAAGCGCGGGTTGGTGATCGTGTCGCCGTTGCGAATGTCCCCGTCCGGGATATTGTGCAGCAGCATGTTGAGCTTGCCGATGGCCCAGGTGCTGTAGTTTTTCTCCTGGCCGGTGAGCGTGATGTTGCGGGGGTTGCCGCCGTGATCGTCCACGTAGCGACCGCAGCCGATGAGCATGCCTCGGGAGCCGCAGGTGGGATCGTGAATCCGCATTTTTTCCTGGGGCTTGATGAGTTCGACGATCGTGCGAACCACGGTCGGCGGTGTGCGGAACTCACCGCCTTTCTTGCCGGCTCCTTCCGCGAACCGGTCGATGAGGTACTCGTAACTTTCACCCAGGATGTCGGGGTCAATCAGGTTCCGGTTGCCCAACGGGACGTTGCTGAAGTGGATCAAAAGCCTCTGCATAAAGGCGTCGAGTGACTTTGGATCACCTCCGAACCGACGTTCGTCGTTGAAGCGGACGGTCGTGAGAATCCCCTCGAAGTATCGTTCGTTCTGTTCTTCGACGGCTTCCATCGCCTTGTCGATGGCCTCGGCCCGGTTCTCGGGGACTTTCAGCAGTTCAGGCCAGCGGGCGGCTTTAGGGAAGTAGTAATTCCCCTCGCCGTATTCGTCCGGGTCATCCGCCGCGGCTTCCGCCTGCTGTTGGGTCTTCTTCTTGTCGAGATAGAACTGAATGATCTCTTCGCGGCGTTCCTCGAAAACGTCGCTGAGCCGTTTCAGGAACAACAGGCTGAGGATGTGGTTTTTGAAGTCGGCGGCGTCGGTGGTTCCCCGGAGTATGTCGGCTGCTCCCCAGAGCATCCGGTCCAGTTCCTCGCGAGTGACGATGCGGTTCTTGCTGTTGTTTTTTTGAGCCATCATGTTGTCCTTGATTCCAGGAGTTGCCGGACCACGAGTTGCCGCGCGATTCGTCTGCGGTCCTCGGCCGCTTGGATTGCGTTCATGTAGGCTTCTTCGGCGGCTTCCAGGAGGGCGACCATCCTTCGCTGTGTTTCCGCCGGTGGCACAGGGATGACGAGTTCGCTGAGGCCGCTGACGGTGGCGTTCATTTGCAGGGTAGCCGACTGCGAGATGGAAGCCGGCTGGGCAAGGCCCTCAGGATGAGTGAACCACGCGATAAGGAGCCGAGGTTCCAGTTTTGGCAAGCACCGGATTCCAATCACCGTGGCATTGATGATAGTTCCATCAAGTTCCGGAGGGACAACCGCCGTGCTCAGGCTGTGCTCCTTGCTGACAACAGTACGTCGCCCGATTTCACGCGGTATTTCTCCACATCCCGACCGTCGAAGTCGTACGATTCGAGTTCGCCGGCATTGATGCCAGTGTCGGTGAGTGATCGCACGGTGAGCACGTCGATGGGTGGCAGCGTCGTTGCCGGTACCCACAGCAGTTCGAGCGGCGCGGGTCGTTACGGTGTCTCCGTCAGCGAAAACGGCAAATGGATCTCCATCACGGAGGATGATTCGGGCGTCACGGTCACGACCCTGGAAGCGGTCCGCGGGAAGCAAGAGAAGACCGTAGTCCAGGCCGTCAACGCGCAGGAACTGGAGCAGAAGGATCCCGCGGCCTATCGCCTGTATCTGCAGCACGTGGGCGGATCTGCGGATGCACCTGGCCAAGGCCAGAATCGTGCGTCCGAAGCGCTTGGCGAGCAACTTCGAAAGCAACTGAAAGACAACGCGGGCAATCCGCAGATGCGAGAACTGATGGAGAAGATGCTTCGTAAACTGGACGAAGATAACTGATTTTCTGTGACGATTTCCGCTCAGCGGCAACTTCGTCTTGGGCGGCGCCGACTCCGGCTTGCCGATCACGGCCTTACCGCATTCTCGTTCAACCGGTTAATTCCTTTCGAGCAAGGAGTGGAATCATGCAGAGCGACTGGACCAAACTCAGGCTTGGATTGTGCCTGTCGACCGCCGTGGCCATATCAGCAACCGGGATGGCAGCCGACTCCTGGTCCAGCCAGCAGGGCAGCGTGAGCAGCGAGGCACGCAGTAGTTCCCATGGCTATGCCAGCCGCAGCATCTCGCTTAACGAGAACGGTAGGCACATTTCGATTACGGAAGACAGTTCCGGCATCACCGTCACGACGAACGAAACCGCCGATGGGAGGCAGAAGAAGGCGGAGGTGAAGGCGGCCAATGCGAGGGAACTGAAGCAGAAAAACCCAGAAGCCTATCGGCTGTACGAAAGCCACCTCGGCCAAGCCCAGGGCCGGGCCGGCGCACGCGGCAACACCGACGCGCGAGAGTTGCTCCGTAACCAACTCCGCAAAGAGATCAAAGACAACGCGGAAAATCCGCAGATGAAAGCATTGCTCGAGAAGATGCTTGGCAAGTTGGACGAGTTGCCAGTCGAAAAAGACGAAGCCCAGAGAGACGACTGATCGTATTCGCCGCTCGCTCCAAATGGACCGATGACCAGGTGGGGAACCTGACGTTGGTCCATGCACCGGGCAACGTGCGTGAACGCATCCACCGACCTTCGCCGCGAATGCCTCTACACGCACATGGACAGGGTGTCGTAGCCGCTACTACCTCGAAGGCAAAGCGAAGAGGGAGTCATTGTCCGTGCAGACGAACCGGAGATGCGCCAATTCGACGATCTGCGCACACGAGTAGTGCAGCATGCCGCAGAGAATTCGTCGCTCACGCGGCCGGGCGAACGTGGATTGACCGGGAGGTGACAACAACAGTGCGCGTCGATCTTTAGGATCATCGGATCGAAGGCGTTTCGAGGAAGGCTCGGTACTTTGGACCGCCCACGGAATTCTGAGACTTCTTTGGCGTCCTCGTGGCTGTCTCCACTTAGTCGCGTTTCGCAACGCAATCCGTCTCGATTCAACCAAGGCCCGGCAGGACAACCTGGCGGGCCGTGCTCGTTTGGTACTCCTCGCATAGAGGGATGGCGGGATGTGCGTCGACTATAGTGTGACTCGCGACCGCGGGTTGATTCGCGGCCGCGATATCGCGGGACGCGCCGCTCCCCCCAACAAGCGCCAAAAGTGTCGAACCGGCCCGGCAGTCTCCAAGTCGCGCGATGCACCCCAATGGATTCCCGCGCTGGTCGTCGGGTAGAAGTAAGCAAATACGAAGTTATTGGTTCTCACACGGAACCAAAAACTTCTGTTACGTCGGCCGACAGCGCTACGTACTGTCTTGCAGGGGAGTCTGATGGATGTCAACGACGTCCCGTTCCTTATTGGATTGCTCGGCAAGTGTGAGTTATTCGTGTTGCATTGTGTGGGTGACGTTCGTCACTTAGAATAAGCCAAGCGGCCATGTATTGGCCCGGATCTTTTAAAAGCACAGCAGAACCCCGCGTGGTCATGGTGTTCGCAGTATGGCCGGCCTTTAGCGATGTGTGTCATGTGACTAATGCTCACCGCTCCTTTTATTACTGCAAAGCGGATGCGAGTCATAGTCATGCTAGGAATCGGCTGGAATATCTTGAGGGTATGTTTCGAGAGTCGCTTGAAGTGAGGATTCGGCAGCATGCTATCCAACGAGACGTCGGGATCCCCTGCCCCGCCCATTGCCAATTGGTATAATGGCGTTCCGCTGGGAGCAACGGGATAGTGGTTCGGGGAATCGGGTAATCGTCCGGGCGGCGAGCACGGCACATGCCGTTCGCTCGCTGTGGCGCAAAGCGGCTACGGCCGGCTGCGACGCGGTGTCCGACCCCGCGCTTCCGGACGGGTTCCTTCAGGTGCTGAATCCAATCGTGCTCGAGACAGGGCCGAAGATAGGAAACATTGAGATGCCTACCACCGTTGTAAGTTTCTTGGGTACGGGCCAAAAGGTGACGCCGAACGACCCGCGTTCGGGATACCGGACCACGACGTACCGTTTTGTTTCGGCTGAAGGGAAGGAATTCCTCCATCAAACATCCCTGTTTGGGACGGCCTTAATCCGTTTTCTTCGACAAACGGGCACAAACATCGATCGCTGGATCGTGCTGGGGACGTCCGCATCGCTTTGGTCGGAATTGAATCAAATCTTGCCCGATCCCGGCGACGTGCTCGAGGAGTATTGCAACATCGACGACCGTGTTGCGGCCCGAGACGTGGACGAAAACGCGCTTTTGGACTGGCAAAGAACGCTCAATGCGCGGGCGGCCCCGCTTGAGCTGCGATTGTACCGTACCGGAGACGCATTGGACGTGCAGTCGCAACAGCAAATCGTCCGAGCTTTGTTCGAGAACATCGAGCCCGGCAACAAGGTCGTTTTCGACGTCACCCACGGATTCCGCCATCAACCGATCATTGCCGGTTTTGTCATTTCCCTGATGCGTTGGACGCACCGCATTGAGCACGTGTCATTCTTCTCCGGCGTGTTCGAGGCGCGGCAAGGTGATGTGACACCGGTCCTCGAATTGCCCATCTGCCAGGAACTCGTCGAGGCCACGGAGGCGGCGGCGGTTCTTGATAGTACCGGCAACTACGAACCGATGGCGCGATGTTTGGGACTTGATGCCGCGTCGGCGTGGTTTCTGGAAAATACGAATCAACTCGCCGCTGCCCGTGCGGCAGTGCAACGACTGCGCAAGCAGGCGGTCGCCGGGGCGGACGTCGTCCGCGCGGAACTCGCCGCGCTGCTCTCCGATCGCCTGCGATGGGCCGAGCAGGGTTCTTTCGCCGAGCGGGTTTGCCAATCCGCACGCACAGCGATCGATCGCGGCGACTATTTACGGTCCGTGGTCTTGGCTTATGAAGCGCTGCTGATTCGGGCAGGGCAGCTTCTCTTTCCCGCTCTCGATCCCCTTGCGTTCGAAACGCGAGAGCGGGCCGGCGATGAGTTGTTCAAGCGGCTTGTCGGTGAGGACAAGGACTTGCTGAAGGACCTCCAGCATACGCGGAACGCGTGCGCCCATGGAAGCCGCTCCGAAAGGAGTCGTGTGCAACAAATCTTAGGGGATCCCGTGTCTTTCGAAGGCCTCATCGACAATGCCTTTGATCTCTTCGATCGGCTGCCGGGATTGCTGGGTATTTGTAAGTAGCCGTCGGCCGCAACGGGATGATGCGCCATGATTCTGCTCAACTTCGGCCATCCGCTGACCGATGCCCATCTGGCCCGGATTCGGGAAATCTCGGGCCGTGACGTCGAACGCGTGATCGCGGTGCCGACGCACTTCGACCATGCCCGGCCGTTCGAGGAGCAAATCCATGAACTTCTGGCTCACGTCCCGCTGACGCCCGAACAATGGCAAACCGCCCCCTTACTCATCAATCCTCCTAGTTTGGCCCCGATCACGGCGGCCTTGCTGGCCGAGATTCACGGCCGTTGCGGTTTTTTTCCGACGATTTTGCGGCTGCGTCCAATCGCGAACTCCGTCCCGCCGCAGTTTGAAGTCGCGGAGCTTTTGAACCTGCAAGCAGTCCGAGATGCCGCTCGGGCTCGCAGAACCTCCGCCCCGTAAGCCCTTTACTCATGATGGAGCGACGGCACCGGGGACGGACGCGTCAGCAAGAGTTTTCCTTCTCGAGAGTGTTTCGAAATATCGAAACCAAGCCGTTAATGCGTCCTCGCCCGCGGTGATTGGCGCTTGGTGCGGTCGAGTTTTGCGGTGCGACGGCCCGGCACACGAGTATAGCATAGTCGTCGCGAAGTCGTCGCGCGTTACTCCCGGAGTGAAGGCCGGGCATGACGCGGAGAAAGCGTGCCGAGGTCGCGCAATCGGGCGCAAACGGCGGTGCAAAATAGTCGATACGGCTTGTCGAGACCGGCGCCCCGCGTCATGCGACGTCTTGAAATCCGATCAAGGGTTCGTGCCCCGTAGCTCCTTCACGGAATAAATCGAAAGGCTTTCCGAAAAGGGTTTGGGCTTGCGGAGGTTGGGGTCGAGGGTGTGCTGAAGATAGACGATCCGGGCATTCGCCGGCGCCACGTACGCCCAAGCAAGACTCATCAGTTTGGTACCGGGAGTCACGTCGATTACCAGCGAGTCACCGTCCTCCGGCCGCAGCGCCATGCTCTCCAAGCATTCGCGAAACTGTCGCATGAGGCCGCACAAGTCGCCGTCTTTAATCTCCGCCCGCGTGGTGTTAAAGCCTTTCTCCCGCAGCAGCTCCTGGGCCTTGCGAGCGAATTCTTCGAATCTCCCGTTATTCGCGCCGCGAGTAAACAGGATGAGGGACGAGTGAGGTTGAAAGATGAGATGCGTGAGGTACGCCAGTTCCGGACTGTCGCTGGCGATCGTGACAAGGTGTTTGCAGGTCAACCGCTCGGGTTGGGTCTCATTGCGGAGGAATTCGGCGATGTCTTCCGCCAAACAGTCGAGGTAGTAACGTCGTCTTTCGTCGGGATCGTCGATTCGCAAGTAGCTCTTGGCGCGGTCCTCCTTCGGGTCGTGACGGCCCGCTCGAACTCCAAGCACCGAGAGATACCTTCGCATCGCGAGCCGGGGCTTCGGCCTGGCTTCGGCGAGAGATTCGATGTTAACTGGGACCGGGAGGGATGGGACGACGCGCTCGGCCTCAGCGGTTTGTTCCTGCGGCAGGAAGAAGTGGGCGGCACCGAATTCGGCGGCCAGTCTCAATTTGGGCTCGATGCCCTCCACGGGGACGATGCCGGCGGCGGCGGACCAAGCGCCGGTCGCCCAAACATCGGGGCGGGGCCTAACCTCGCCGGCGGCCAACAAGAGGCCTCCCGCCAGAGGTACCCAGGCGGAACGGTAGTCGCCTTCCAGAAGCTCGGCCGGGGCGCCGTCGAACAGGCTGTCTTCGGCCGGATGAAGCTGCCATCCGTCTTTCGGCGAGATCTCGTCGGAGATAAGCAGAGCTTCCACCACCTTGTCGGCAATTTCCCGAAGGTTCTCGGGAAGTTCGGCGTTCGCGGGCGGTCCGCCCTTTCTCCATCGCAAAGGCAAGACCACGGCGGGGCGGAGTGCGGCGTACTGATCGGTTTTGCGAACGGCCGCCGCCCAACACGCGCCGAGACCGGTGGGAAGGGGAGGCCGTTGCCAGGCCCTCATTTGATCGCTTGTGAGGCCGGAGCGGATTCCCTCTTCCAACGCCTTTTCCAGGACCTCGCGCCTGAGTATCCAGGGCGCGGATCGGCCGAGGCGAACCGCCAGTTCGAAAGCCTCCACGGGTGAAAGTTCTTCCGGCGAGCGACTGATAAGGCGAGTCAGAGACGCCGTCCATGCCCCGTTGCGGCACATTCATTCGCCTCCGATCGGTGGCAATTCTTCCCACGGCACATCGTTGACGCGGAGCGGCAATTCGTCTGCCGCTTTCGCGGCGGCGCGTAGGGCGTCCAAGGAAATCTCCATACGTGCGTCGGGGCCCAGTCGGCCGGTGTTTCCCGCACAGTCCACGGCGGCGCCGGCCAGTTCATCGGCAATCTCGGAGCTTTCCGCGCGGCGAATGGTCAATTGGACCTTTTGACCGACGACCGGTGCTCGGGCATACGGGAGCTGGGCCGTAAAACGGCCATCGGGCGATCGCCACCGAAGCAGAATGACAGGGGCCGACGGGGCCGCGGCGTCGGCAGCCAAGGCGATGGGCCGGAGGTCGCGTATGACGAGAGCCGCCCGACTCGCTCGTTCCGCCGAGATGGTCGGCCGCGCGAACCGCGCGAACTCCTGCTGCAAGGATTGTTGGTAGGCCCGATCGATCTCCTCCAGGGTCCCGTCCAACCAGTAGGGCGGCATGGACGCGTACGGCTCGACCAGAAGCTGCCGCCAGTTGTGAATGAGCTCCGTACCCACGAGCGTGGAAAGGATGGATAGTGGTTCTTCTTGGCGCATCTTGTCGTCGACATCGTCGATCGCACGCTCCAACGCCTCCATGCGATCGTTGAGCAGCCCGGCTTGAGGGTCATCGCTACACATGGCCTCCAAGGCGGCGTCGGTTAAGGCGATCGGCGCGACCCAAAGCTCCATCCGGCGTCCGAGAATGTCAGCACAGAGCGTATCGGCTTCAATCCCGAGAGGAGTCGCATCCCACCGTGACGGAAATAATTCCAGATCCGATGCAAGTCGGCGGGCCGATCGTGTGAGCGATTCCGCAGCACCGATGGCCTCGCGTGTCGGCAGGACGCCGGCATCCTCGCCGGGGTCTATGCCGAACACAGTACAATAGCCCAAGGCGACGGCGAGCCGGGCCGCGGCGTCCTCCGCCGCTTCATCCGGCACGGAATCAAACTTCTCTAACTCGGGATCAGCGAGCGCCTCATGCAGCTCTTGAAGATACCCTAGTACGTCTTCTCGGTTACGGCTTGGCATGGCAGGTTATCCCCGAAAGGAATTCCTTGTATCGCAACTGGAGGTTTCAGGCGTCGTGGTCGTCGATGTCGTGCCGGTCTCTCTAGTTCTGCTGTTCGTATTCCTCATCCCAGCGAAACCGAGCCTTCTTGAGGCGGCGTTTGGGGGGCGAGGAAGTGTCTGCCGACGGTTCCGCAGCCGGCCACGACGACAGCCGCCCACGCCATGGGGCGCCATTCAGTTCTTCGCAAAAACCCCAATTAACGGGGGTGATAAACCGCAGGCTCCGGATTCCTTGCACGAAAGATTCCTTCTTGACGACAGCGATTTCCTGGTTGGTATCGGGTAGCAGGCACTGCGGCGGACTCCCTTGGATCGGGACGTACATTCGGACCAATTGCCGAACCGTGATTTGCCACCGCAGCCTTCTTCTTTTCTCTACGGCGGCGGCGCGAAAGAAATAACAAGTAACCCATTTTGCCCGCGAATTGCTGCCCCGCAGCACCGCCAACGCCCCGCTCGGCAGGACCAGCAACCATTGCAGCCCCTTGCGTGCCTCGCCGCGCTGACGCAGGAGGAGGACCAATGGTCGACGGAGCGACTCGGCCGTTTGCTCCCGAAGGACGTGGAGAACCTGGCTGATGATCGCCGGCGCCACGGGACCCCGGCCTTGGGTCGCACGCAGTTGTGTCACGACGTCGGGGCCGAACTCCTCTTGCCACGGCTCCTCGCGGCTCATCCAGTGCTTCATGCAGTGGTCCCACGCCCCGTCGGCAAAAACCACCTCCAGCGTTCGATCCGGGTTTTCGGGCCGGGGATCCGGTAGGTCCGGCCAATGCTGTAGATTGCCCATGGAAACCCTCTTGGGAATAGTTACGCGGTGTTTCTTTCGAAATCACGCCCTTTCATCGGCCCTCTTGGCCAGCCAGCCCAGGCTTCGGAACTTCTTATTGAATCGCGACAACCGCATCCGCAGCGATTGCTCGCTGACGTCGAGCAGTTCGGCCAACCGTTCCAGACGTTCGCCGGGCTCATTGTACTGCTCCATCTCGATGGGAGGAAAATCGTCCGGTAGCGCGGCTTGCCGGAGCCACTCTTTCCACCGCACGGACGGCACGTTCTTCCAAACGTTCAAAACGGTTAGCCCGATCACGCGAGCCGACGCGGTATGGTCCTCTTCCAATTGAGTTAAATCTGCTTCCGAGAATGGTCGGCCGAGGTCCGGAAGGTCCTCATAGGGACGGTGTTTCGTGCCGCGGACCGTTTGAGGGGCCTGTTCAATGAACTCGTCGAGCGTTTCATGCGACCGTTTGCGCCGCTGCCTCCGATATTCATCAATCATCCAGTTCCGCAGTACGAAGAACGCCCAGCGGCGAAAGGGTTTTGCCTCTTCGTATCGAACGAGTCGTTCAAATAGGATACTCGGGGCCTCGTCACGGAGATGGCCGGTGTATTTGGAACGGATGCCTAGTTTCTTGGCGGCATAACCGGCCAGAATCCGGATCTCGACTTCCAGACGCCGCCAGGCCTCGTTGCGCTCATCGGCATTGCCGTTCTTGGCGAGGCTTGCCAAACGGTTGACCTCCTCTTCGGTCATGGGGTTAACCCTGTCACCCATCTCGAGGTTCCTTTCGACTGGACGTCCGCAGGGGGGATTCTCTCCCACTATTGTGGTCAACCGGCCTCGCCCCCGCAATCCGGTAATGGAACCTCCTCATCAACCTCTGGAAGGATGGCACTTCTCTCCAGACTCCGTGCGCCGCGGCCAAGGATCCCACTCCACGGAACGTTATCCCGGCGAATGCCGCGATACAGCAAGCCCACCCTTTGAAACAGGTCGGTCGACTAGAATCGTGCGGACCCCGTGGGCAGAACGGTCGGGACAAGAAGCATGCCCAAGCGCGAAAAGGAGACGGCGCGGCCGGTGCGCCGGACGAAAGCCGGACTAACCTTTTCTCTCAAAAGGCACCGGTTACCCTCACACCTTACCTTCAAAGGTACCGGTCTAGCGCGAAGCTCCGCACCATTCGTGCCAAGCCCCGCGAGCGGTCGGCAGAACGACCACAATTGGGGAACCGCGGATTGCAAGAATCAGACTAGTTCAGACTAGTACTGAACGTACCGATTGAAAGGCAGCGGAGAGGACAGGATTCGAACCTGCGAGGGGTGGAACACCCCTACGGATTTAGCAAACCCGCGCCTTAGACCACTCGGCCACCTCTCCCGATGGGCAAATGCCCGCAAATGCCCTTCGTATACTCTAGCAAGCGAAAGGCGTCCCGGCAATGCCGGGGCAAGGGAGGGTATCGGCACACGTCGGCATGGCTCGATATTCGGCAGGATTGGCTCCGCCGGGATTCCTGGCTCCGCCGCGGAGGATGGCGGACTCGGCCGACGGG
Source organism: Thermogutta hypogea (assembly GCF_055386265.1). NCBI lineage: Bacteria > Pseudomonadati > Planctomycetota > Planctomycetia > Pirellulales > Thermoguttaceae > Thermogutta > Thermogutta hypogea. Next base: position 3,196,360 of record NZ_AP042425.1, on the reverse strand, counting down.
GCTTGCAAGCTCGACGCCTCCACTCATCGGCTTGTGCGATTCGCAATGGCATGGCCTGCCGTCCCGCCCGGTTCGACTCGTCCCGTCCAGCCAGGCGAATCCTTCCGACGACCTACCGGCACATTCCCTCGCGTTGATCGTCCATGTTGATCGGTTCGCGGTTTGCTTATCTCTGCGGTGGAGCGAACGGCAGGGGCTTTCCCAATTTTCCGCGATGGCAGTCCTCGGTTTGTCGAGGGACTGCTATGTTCGGACGCGGTGAGATCGCACCACATCGCGGCTTGGGAAATCATGACTTCGGACAATTCTGACTGGTAGAGTGATCGCCATTCGGAGGCGTGTTATCCCGAAAAGGGCCGCTGCCGGATTCGGTCGACAGATCGCGGGGTATTAAAAACAGAGAATTCCGCCCCAAAGGCCTTGTGGGGATTTAAAGGAAATGGGTAAGATTTCGGGGTTGTGCTCGATTCATTGATTCTCCAATCCGCGTATGACCGTTGTATGGTCGGTTGGCCGGGGATCTCTGTGTACCTTGGTTTTCGCTGAGGCGGACGGAATGCCATGATACCGATCCTGAAAAAGGAGCAGGCGGCCCCCAACATCTTTGAATTGGTGGTGCGAAACCCGAGGTTGGCACGGAAGGCTCAGCCGGGCCATTTCGTCATCGTGATGGCCGATCCCGCAGGCGAGCGGATACCGCTGACGATAGCCGACTTCGATCGCCAAGCCGGTACGATCACCATGGTCGTGATGGCGGTGGGGACGTCCACTCGTAAGCTCGTGGACTTGAATCCCGGCGATTGCCTGGAAGCCATGATCGGCCCGCTCGGTCAGCCGAGCGAAATCAGGAATTTCGGAACGGTCGTGTTGGTGGCGGGAGGGGTGGGGGCGGCTCCGATTTATCCCATCGCCCGGGCGCTTCGCGAGGCGGGCAACCACGTGGTGGTCATTCACGGTGCGCGGTCCGCGAATCTCTTGTTCTGGCAGGACCGCTTGGCCGCCGTGAGTCACGAATACTTGGTCACAACGGACGACGGTACCAGCGGAGAAAAGGCCGTGGTGACCGAGCCGCTCCGCCGCTTGCTGGAAAACGGCGGCGACCGGATCGGCTGTGTTTATGCCATCGGTCCGGCGGTGATGATGAAATTCTGCGCGGAGACGTGCCGACCCTTCGGCGTCAAGACGGTCGCCAGCTTGAACACCATCATGATCGACGGCACGGGCATGTGCGGTGGGTGTCGGGTGAGGGTCGGCGGCGAGACCAAGTTCACTTGCGTGGACGGCCCGGAGTTCGATGCGCTGGCCGTCGATTGGGACTTGTTCCTCTCTCGTCACCGGGTGTATCAGCACGAAGAAAAATGCTCGCTGGAGCGGTACGTCGCGCAGCAGGAAAGGACGCAGGCAGCCCATGGGTGACGCAACCACGAACACGGAACGGCGTCAACGAGTCCCGATGCCGGAACAAGATCCCGCGATCCGTATCCGCAATTTTCAGGAGGTGCCGCTGGGCTACACGGAAGAGCAGGCGCGGGCGGAGGCCGCACGCTGTATCCAGTGCAAGCGACCTTCCTGCATGCAGGGGTGTCCGGTCAACGTCGAGATTCCCGCGTTTCTCAAGTTGGTGGCCGAGGGCCGATTCGCCGAGGCGGCGCGCCGCATCAAACGGCGGAACGCCTTGCCGGCGGTGTGCGGGCGCGTCTGCCCTCAGGAATCGCAATGCGAAAAGTATTGCGTTCTGGGCAAGCGTTTCGAGCCGGTCGCCATCGGCCGCTGCGAGCGATTCGCGGCCGATTATGAGCGCGAGCATGGGCTCATCCAAGTTCCGCACAAGGCTCCGCCCAACGGCAAGAAGGTGGCGGTCATCGGGGCCGGTCCGGCGGGTTTGACCGTGGCCGGCGACCTCATCCTGTTGGGTTACGAGGTCACCGTCTTCGAGGCCTTCCATCGGCCGGGCGGAGTCCTGATGTACGGCATTCCCGAGTTCCGCCTGCCCAAAAGCATCGTGGAAAAGGAAGTCGAGTACTTGGCCGCGCTCGGCGTCCGCATCGAGCTGAATCAAATCGTCGGCAAGACGCTGACGGTCGATGAGCTGCTGGAGGAGGAAGGCTTTGATGCCGTGTTCATCGGCGTGGGAGCCGGCTTGCCGATGTTTTTGGGAATCGAGGGAGAGGATTTGGGCGGCGTCTATTCGGCCAACGAGTATCTGACTCGCACCAATTTGATGAAGGCTTACCGCTTTCCCGAATTCGATACGCCGGTGGTGCGGGGCAAGCGGGTGTGCGTGATCGGGGGAGGAAACGTCGCCGTGGATGCGGCGCGAACGGCTCTCCGCTTGGGGGCCGAGGAAGTGCGGATCGTGTATCGCCGATCGCGGGCCGAACTTCCCGCCCGGGCCGAGGAAATCCACCATGCCGAAGAGGAAGGCGTGCGGTTCCAGTTGCTGACCAATCCGGTGCGATTTCTGGGCGACGACCGGGGCATGGTCCGCGGGATGACGTGCCTTCGCATGGAGTTGGGAGAGCCGGACGCCTCGGGGCGGCGCAGTCCCGTGCCGGTTCCCGGTTCCGAATTCCGGATCGCAACCGACCTGGTGATCGTGGCCATCGGCTCCGGCTCCAATCCGGTCCTCGCGCAAAACGTGCCGGGGCTGACCTTGAATCGCCGGGGCTATATTCAGACGGACGAATACGGCCGCACGACGAAGCCCCGCGTTTGGGCCGGCGGCGATATCGTCACGGGCGCCGCAACCGTCATCCAGGCCATGGGAGCAGGCCGCATCGCCGCGCAAGATATTCACATCGAGCTTACGCGCGAATGAACGCGCCGCCCCGACGAAAGACCGCCGCGGTCGGACTAGATTAGGCGAAGATATTCCGGCTCGGCGATGCGGAATGCGATCCACGCAATGAGGAGGGCGGAACCCGAGCGCGGCCTGACTGCTTCTTTTCTTGTCCGACCAGACGGTGCCGAAAGCGGAATCGAACGAGGGCGGCCGCCTCTTCCGCCGCAACGTCCGGCACGACAGCGGCAAAGAACCGGAGAACCGGCTCTTTCAATACACCCGGAACAAGATGGGGATGATTCCGTGCAAATGAAGCCACTCCAGGGCTTCGGTACCGATGAAGATCAAGCCGATCAGGGCCGCGTCAAAGACGGCTCGATTGAAGGCCCGGCATTGCAGCTCCACGGATTTGGGGCAGCGGAAAAGCCATGGCCTGGGGAAGAGGGCCGGCACATCGCGGCCGTATCGCGCGTATTCCTCGCCGAATAATTGACGCAGGCGCTCCTCCTCGCGTCGCATCACGGGTATGTGCGTAAGAAAGAAGATCAAGACCATGACGCCCGTCAGCACGAACGATTCCATGGCCAAACCGGCGCCCAAAAATCCCAGGAAAGAGAAGAAGTACAGCGGATGCCGCATGACGGAATAGGGGCCGTCTTGGATCAGGCGGAGGTTTTTTCGCCCCGCGATGTAGCCCGCCGACCAAATTCTGCCGATGGCTGCCAAAAAGAGCGCGCCGCTGCCGGCCACCTCGAAGAGGAGATTCGGCAGGCCGTCCTCTCGATAAACATGATGGACGAAAAGCACGCCGATGACGAGCAACCAGACGGCGGCCTTGGCCGTGAAAAGCCGCACCTTCTCCGAGTAGTTGCGGTGTGCGCGGATCTCTTGCAGACGCAGAACGCCGTTGCCGGCGAGGGAAGCCTCGGCCTTGTCACCAAGCTCTCCAAAGGGAATGGGTGGCATCGGGTTCTATCTTGTCGGCGGTGTGATGAAGTCTTGAGGCACGACGCGATCTCGGTGTGGTGCAACGCTGCAACCCGGTGGGGAAGTCCGCCGGCCGAGCGTGGACGGCGGTATCCGCCCGTCGGAGCTGTGGGCCGTGCCCGGTGTGATGCATCGAGTTCGGCGCCACCCAATGGAAATGCCTTATAGAAGAAACGTCTTCCCATTGTCAAGAGCGATAAACTTCTCGCAACTCAGGCTCGTTTGGAATCGTGGGCCGGCGGGACGACCGGGCTTGGGACGGACAGGTCGGCCGGCAATGCAAGGCCTCTTGTTGACAAGAGGGGGCTTGCGGGGTTACGGTAAAAAAGGGTTGATAGAGCCGAAACGGTTCCCACGGATACTCTTCTCCTCAATCGCGGAGGATCGTGATATGGCGGCCAAACGTCGGGCCCAGTATGCGAATTTGCTGGTCGATAAGGGCGTGATCAGTCAGGATCAATTGGCCGAGGCCGAAGAGTTGGCAAGCCAGGCCAATATCAAACTTCCCGAGGCCATCATTCGCCTGGGCTACGCCTCGGGGGAAGAGGTCATGAACGTGTTGGCCGAACAGCACGGCCTGCAATTCGCGGACCTCTCCCGCGTGGTCATCCCACCGAACGTCGTGGAGTTGGTCCCGGAGTCGGTGGCGCGAGAAAACGTCGTCCTGCCGATCGCGGAAGAAGACGGCCAGCTTCGGGTGGCCGTGAGCGATCCGGACGATTTCCCGACGTTCGAAAAACTTCGCTTTATCTTGAACAAGCGGATCGAGATCTGTTTGGCGACCCGCGAGTCCATCATGGAGGCCATCAACCGCTATTACGGCCAGACCAGCGGGGAAAGCAAGGACTCCATGATTAGCGAGGTGACGGATACGGCGATCGACTTTACCCAAGTGGAGGCGGATACCGCCGGCTTCCAGGATGTTGATGAGTCAAGCGCCCCGGTGGTGCGATTGGTCCACCTGATCATCAGTGAGGCGGTTCAGCTTCGGGCATCCGACATTCACATTGAGCCGTTCGAAGATCGGGTACGGATTCGGTATCGCATCGACGGATACCTCGTGGAGCGGGATAATGCCCCCCGGCGTTTGTTGGGGGCGATCCTCTCCCGCATCAAGATTCTTGCCCGGATGGATATCGCCGAACGTCGCCGCCCCCAGGACGGGCGTATCAAAATGACGCTTGGTGAAAAGCAGTTAGACTTCCGCGTGAGCGTGCTTCCCAGCAACTGGGGGCAGGCCGTGGTCATGCGGATCCTGGATAAGGACAACATCAAGGTCGGTCTCCGGCAGTTGGGCTTCTCGGAAGAGGATTACGTCAAGTTTCGGCAGCTTATCAAGCGGCCGAACGGGATCATTCTGGTGACCGGCCCGACGGGCTCCGGGAAGACGACCACGCTGTATGCCGCCTTGAACGAACTGAACACTCCGGATCGCAAGATCATTACAGCGGAGGACCCGGTGGAATACTATCTGCCGGGCATCAACCAAGTCGAGATTCGGCACGAGATTGGGTTGGATTTCGCTCGGGTGATTCGCGCGATGTTGCGTCAGGCGCCGAACGTGATCCTGGTGGGAGAGATGCGGGACCTCGAGACGGCGCAGATGGGAATCCAGGCTTCTTTGACTGGACACCTTGTCTTTAGTACACTACATACGAACGATGCGCCCAGTTCTATTACGCGCTTGATCGATATGGGCGTACCCTCATACTTGGTGGCAAGCTCCGTCGTGGCGATCATGGCGCAACGATTGGTACGTGTCGTTTGCACGCAATGCCGGACCCCGTATCAGCCCAGCGACGCCGTCTTGGAATCGGCCGGCGTCACGCCCGAGATGGCGGCCAACGCCACCTTCTTCCGGGGAAAGGGGTGTAGCCACTGTAACGGATCGGGTTACCGCGGCCGGATGGGTATCTTCGAACTGATGCTGATGTCCAGCAAGGTCCGGGAAATGACCTTCAAGAATCGAACCTCGACCGAGATTCGCCGAGTAGCTATTCAGGAGGGAATGCGAACCCTCTACATGGACGGACTCAATAAGGTGTTGCGGGGACGCACGACCCTGGAAGAGCTGTTGGCCGTGGCTCGGCCGGAGGAGGAGTTGCAGTAGGACTTTGCGGAGGGGTGGTACCCGGCTCGTCTGCTTATGATCCGTACGATGGGTAGTGCGCCGGAGTCTCGCCGGGAGCTGGAAGTTTTTTCTTGTCGAGGGTGCGAAAAGCGTAATAATCTTGCGGTTACGGGCAAGGGGGGACTGCCGACTCGATGCGGAATCGGCGGATGAGGTGGGCGATTGAATGGCATTTAGGTGAATGGCAGGAGGTCAGGTTGCCGACGAACGAGGCCTTCCGGCACGAGGCGGTCGGCAATCACGTGTTCTTGGGAGTTCCGCGGGGGCGTTTAGGACGGTGATCCGAGCATGGCTCAACAACTTCTTATCGATAAGCTCCTCAATACGGTAGTTGCACGAAAGGCCAGCGACCTCCACATCGCGGTGGGGCAACCGCCCGTGCTGCGATTGGACGGGCGGATGGTGCGTTTGGAGACGAAGGTCCTTGAACCGGAGGACACCGTCTCGCTGATGAAAAGCATCACGCCGGAGCGGTGCCAGCGGGAATTGCAGGAGGTCGGCGGGTCCGACTTCGGTTTCGCCTTCGGCGACAAGGCCCGCTTCCGCGTCTCCATCTTCAAGCAGAAGGGCTGCGTGGGGATGGTGTTGCGGCAAATCCCCAACAGGCTGATGAATTTCGAGGAGCTGGGAACGCCGCCGGTCCTCAAGGAAATCATCATGCGTCCCCGGGGATTGATTCTGGTGACCGGCCCCACCGGTTCCGGTAAATCCACGACCTTGGCCGCGGCCATCGATTACCTCAACGAGAACGTCGACCACCACATCATCACGATCGAGGACCCGATCGAGTTCTACCACACCCACAAGCGCTGCACGGTCAACCAGCGCGAGGTGGGAGTCGACGTGCCGAGCTTCGCGGAAGCGATTCGGCGGGCCTTGCGTCAGGACCCGGACATTATCCTGGTCGGCGAAATGCGGGACTTGGAAACGATCGAAGCGGCCATCACGGCGGCCGAGACCGGGCACATCGTCTTCGGGACCCTGCACACGACCGGTGCTCAGGGGACGGTCAATCGTATCATCGACGTATTCCCCACCAACCAGCAGGAGCAGATTCGGACGCAGCTTTCGACTTCCATTATCGGCATTTTGTCGCAGCAGCTTCTTCCCAAGATCGGCGGGGGACGGGTGGCCGCCTACGAAATGCTGGTCGTCACGCCCGCCATCGCCAACTTGATTCGTGAAAACAAGACCTTCCGTATCAATTCGGCCATTCAAACCGGCTATAAACTGGGCATGCAACTCCTGGACGATCACCTCTTCCGCTTGTGGCAGGAGGGAAAGATCGACAAGAAGGATGCGATATTGCGGGCCAACGGTCCCGACGAATTGACGGCACGGATCGCGCGGGCCGAGCGGGGAATGTTGGAGGACGAAGAGGAAGCGAAAAAACGTTTGGAAAGGGAGGCCGCTCAGCAGCGTTAAGATTGCGGACTCGGCGAGGGAGCGGACGCGAAGTCGATTGGGCATCATCGCAGAGCATCCGTCGCGTCCCGATCAGGTCTTCGTCCGGCGGCAAGCAAGGGCGAGAGACCGATCATTCGCCGATTGAGGGAAAAACCGGACGGGGGCCGCCTCGGCTGCTCCGGTCTCCGTCTCTTCTTGGTGAAGGCGACTCGCGGATGGCCATTCGGCGTATCGGACAAATTCTGGTGGACTTGGGTTTCATCTCCGAACAGCAATTGGAGCTGCTGTTGGAGGAGCAGCAGCAACACAAGGGCGAGTTGCTGGGGCAGATCGCCATCCGCATGGGCTTGATCAATGACGATCAATTGGCCCAGGCCTTGGCCGAGCAATTCAACCTCCAGGTCATCCAGCTCAACGACGTGGTGGTCCCGCCGGAGGTCCTCAATCGAATCACGGAGCCGATGGCTCAGCTCTACAAGATCGTCCCGGTTTCGTTCCAGGACAATACGCTGACCATCGCCATGTGCGAACCGCAGAAGCTCTCCGTGATCGACGAGTTGCGGAGCTTCTTGGGCTACGACATCCGGCCGGTGGTGACCACGGAACGGCAGATCAATCGGGCCTTGGAACGCTACTACTCCGGGTCGGAGAGCGTGGAGAAGATCATCGAGGATCTGGAGCGGGACGAGGAATTGAGCAAGGCGGCCGAGTCGTTAGCCGGCGATGGCGTGGTCGATCTGGCAAGCGTGGAAGCCCTGGCCGAGAGCGCACCCGTCCGCAAGCTGCTGAATATGGTCCTTCTCATGGCTATTAAGGATCATGCCAGCGACTTGCACTTCGAGCCGTTCGAGAACGAATTCCGCATCCGCATTCGGGCCGACGGCGTGCTGTACGAGCTGGTACCGCCGCCGCGGCATTTGGCTTTCGCCATCACGACCCGCATCAAAGTCATGGCCAACCTGGACATCGCCGAAAGGCGGTTGCCGCAGGACGGGCGGATTCGGCTCTCCGTGGGCGGGCACCCCGTGGACTTGCGGGTCAGCGTCCTGCCCACCATGTTCGGCGAAAGCTGCGTGTTGCGGGTGCTCGATCGCTCCGTGGTGGCCCTCGATTTGAACAACGTGGGAATGAACCCCACGACCTTGGCCCAATTCCGCGACGTCATCCACAAACCGCACGGTATCGTCTTGGTGACGGGGCCCACCGGTTCGGGGAAGACGACCACGCTCTACGGGGCGTTGAACGAACTGAATACCGTCGAAGACAAAATCATCACGACCGAAGACCCGGTCGAGTATTCCATCGACGGCCTGGTCCAAATTCCGATCGATTCGGATATCGGAAATACCTTCGCGAACTGTCTTCGCGCGATTTTGCGGCACGACCCGGATATCATTTTGGTGGGCGAGATTCGGGACCTGGAGACCGCCGAGATCGCGGTGCAGGCGGCGTTGACGGGGCACTTGGTGTTCAGCACGCTGCACACCAACGACGCGCCCAGCTCGATCGCGCGGTTGCGGGACATGGGCGTGCAACCCTTTTTGATCACTGCTACGGTCGAGTCGATCCTGGCCCAACGCTTGGTCCGCAAGATCTGCCCGAATTGCCGAGAATTGACCGTACCGAGCACCGAGGCCTTGGCCGACCTGGAGATGACTCCCGAAGATGTGATCGGCAAATCGTTCTACCGGGGTCGCGGCTGCACGGCTTGCAACAACACGGGTTTCAAAGGGCGGATGGGACTCTTCGAGTTCATGCCGATTACGGATGAGATTCGAGAATTGATCCACAGCGGCGCCTCCACGGAAGAGTTGCGGGACGCGGCCATGCGGGCGGGGATGCGGACGCTGCGGCAAGACGGCTTGGATAAAGTGTATCAGGGCTTGACGACCATCGAGGAAGTGGTCCGCGAGACGACCATCGAGGCCTGACGGCGAACGAACGCGAAATCGCCGACCGGACGTGGTCGCGGGCGGACACGAACACGAATTACGGCACACGCGGGAAAACGAGTGACGCGCCGTCGCGCCCCGGCGACCGGCGGTGAGGAGCGAGGAGCCGACCATGCCCAAGTTCCAATTCGAAGCCATGGACGCCACCGGACAGGAAATCCGGGACGTCATCGAGGCGGCTACGCAGGATGAAGCCGAAGCTACGATTCGGCAGATGGGCTATTACATCACGAAGATAGCCCCGAAGAAGGAAAAGAAGGCCGCCGACAAGAAAACCGCCAGCCGCAAGACGTTTTCCGTGGGCAGGGTGAACGCCAAGGTACTGACCACGTTCACCAAGCAGCTTTCCGTGCTTCAGGACGCCGGTCTGCCGATCTTGCGAAGTTTGAAAATTCTGGAAGCGCAGGCCAAGCCCGCCCTCTTCGGCAGCCTCAAGAACGCCCTCATCGACGTGATCGACGAGATCGAAGGCGGAGCCACCCTTTCCGAGGCCATGGCCAAGTGTCCCAAGGCCTTCGATCGTTTGTACATCAACATGGTGAAGGCGGGCGAGGCCGGCGGTGCTCTCGAAGTCATCCTGCGCCGCTTGGCCGAGTTCCAGGAACGTGCCTTGTGGTTGCGGCGGAAAGTAAAGGGGGCGTTGGTCTACCCCGTCGCCGTCATCGTCTTTGCGGTTGCGATCTTGGTGTTCATCATGCTCAAGATCGTGCCCCAATTCCAAAAGATCTTCGACGAGTTCGAGACCGACCTGCCCGCCATGACGCAGATCCTGATAACGGCCTCGGACATCCTGTTCAATTGGTGGTTCCTGCTGCCCGGGGTGCCGTTCGGAATCTGGCTCTTCGTCAAGCTCACGTGCATGTTCCCGTACGGTCGGTTCGGTTGGGACTTGTTCAAATTGCGGTTGCCGATTTTCGGCCAGTTGGTCGAGAAGAATATCATCGCGCGGACCATGCGTACCTTGGGCACCCTGGTGGCCAGCGGCGTGCCGATCTTGGAGGCCCTGACCATCACCCGCGACACCTCGACCAACGCGGTCTTCGAGCGCTTGTACCAGCGCGTGCTGGACGCCATTCGCGACGGCGAGACGATCTCCAAGCCGCTCAAGGACTACGCGCGGCCGGGGTTCCATCCCGTCACCGCCTGGTGGTGGTTCTTCTTCGTGGGCGGTCCGATCGGGCTGCTGCTTTATTTGACGCGCTGGAACAACCCGGTGATGGAGGATATCGCCATCAACATGGTGGACGTGGGGGAGGAGACCGGCGAATTGGACACCATGTTGTATAAGATCGCCGACAATTACGACGAAGAGGTGGCGATCCTCACGGAAAGCCTGCTCAGTTTGTTCGAGCCGATCCTGATCATCGTTTTGGGATGCATGGTCGGCTTTATTGTGATTGCTTTGTTCCTCCCCCTCATCAGCCTGATTCAGAAGCTGTCGGGTTGATGCGGCGGGCGCGAGTCGCCGCCGACTCGGGCAAGGGCGGCTGCGATTCGCGGGGAAGGATTCTCATCGCAAACGGGCCGCAGGCGGAACGCCGCGAGACGGGCGGCGAGCCGCCGACAAGCGAGGGCGAGGTATTCGACCGGCAAAGGACGGACGGATGTGCGAACGGTTGCCCCGTGAGGGATCGTCGATCCGCCGGCCCGTAATCGTGTCCATGCGAAATCCCTATCGTCGCCGCGCGGCTCCCCGGACGCGGCACCGCGACTGTTGGCCCCGACAATCGGCCGCATACGGCCGGGAGGTTGTTTCCATGTCCCGTTGCGTGTTGTCTCGCCGCGATTGCCGCGTGGGAAGCGGCTCGGCCGCGGCCGCCCGCTCCGCCTTCACCCTGGTCGAGATGCTGACGGTGATCGTGATCATCGGAATCTTGGCGGGGTTGATCTCGGCGGCGGCGATTTATGCCCGCGCTCGGGCCCGCGAGGCCGCGATCTACACTCAGATCAAGCAGCTCGAAGCCTCGCTGATGCAGTACAAGAACGAGTACGGCGAATTCCCGCCGGACTTCTGGGGGCTTAACGATCCCAATGCGGCCTTGCAGCAGAAGGCCCAGCAAGACTTGCGGCGACACCTGCGTAAGCGGTGGCCCAAGTATGCGGCGGGCGGAGATCCGGTCGTACAGTTCGCGGCGGATTTGACGGCGGCCGGCCTGGATCCCACCAAGCTGGATCCCGCCTCCGCCCTGGTATTCTGGTTGGGCGGCCTGCCTGAGGAAGCCCCCTCCGGCATTTGGAAACCCGCCGGTTTCCACGCCGATGAGGAACATCCCTTCCAGTTCGGTCAGCCGCGGACCGGGCCGATGTTCGAATTCGACCCGAAGAAGATCACGAACGATGCCGTCGGGGTGCTCCGCTATTACATGGAATCGCCGACCGGTTCTCCGTTGGTGTATTTCCGGGCACAGCGGGACCCGAACAACGGCCGATTCGAGTACGGTCTCATATCGGGGACGGCATTCCTGCCCATGAGTTATGTGCACTTCAACGACGCAGATCCGGACCCCAAAGCCAATCGCAGCAATATCGCGGTACCGTATTTGGACGGCGATCCGCAGGCCGGCGTGCCCGCCGATCCCGCCGTCGCTGCCAACAAGCGCGTTTGGCGCAATCCGGAGACCTTCCAGATCATCCATCCGGGGTTGGACGGCGTTTTCGGGAATAGCCGCAATGCGTCGGGCAACGTGGTGCTGTTCCGGTTCACCATCTCCGGACAAGGCTTCTCGGCGGATGGCGGCGACTTCGACAACATCACCAATTTCGCGCCGAAACTGGAGAGCGAAATTCAATGAACGCGGCACATCGAGAAAGGCGGCGAGAGGCGACGCGACGTCCTGCCCGAGCAGGATTTACGCTCGCCGAGCTGCTGGTGACGATCACGATCATCGCCATCTTGGCCGGGTTGGTGTGGGCCGGGGTCGCCCGGGCGAGGGAAAGCGCCCGCATCGCCAAGACCAAATCGACCATTGCCAAGATCAACCAGGTCATCATGGAACGGTACGACTCGTATCGCACGCGCCGCGTACCGATCAACACTCGGGGGTTGCCTCCGCCGGTGGCGGCCGAATTCCGCCTCTGGGCGATTCGCTGCCTCATGGCCTGGGAGATGCCGGATCGCCTCAGCGACGTGGCCTATCCGCCGAACGAAGGCGACCCGTTGACGTACACCATCACGGTCAACGGCCAGCCGGTGACCCGCGAGATTTATCGGACGCCGTTGGCGCGGGCCTACTTCCGGCAGTTTCAGTTGCGAGGCCAACCGTCGGGCGATCAATCCCCGGCCGAGATGTTGTATCTGGTGGTGACCTTGGGAACCCCCGGCGCCCGCGAGATGTTCAGCGATGCCGAGATCGGGGATACCGACGGCGACGGCTATCTGGAGTTCATCGACGGCTGGGGGCGGCCGATCTATTTCATCCGCTGCGCCCCCGCCTTTACGGAATCGGACATCCAGTTGCATCCTCTGGCGCCGATCGAAGAGAAGAATCGGGACCATGATCCGTTCGATCCGCTGCGGGTCGATCCGGGGGCTTGGCGATTGGTGCCGCTCATCTATTCAGCCGGACCGGACGGGGTTTTCGGCTTGGATTTGCAGGGCAACCTCGGCTACTTCGTGAATTGGAAGCAGTGGTACACCCATCCCGTCGGCGCGCCCGTGGACAGCAGCGATCCGGAGTTCATGCGGCACGAAGACAATATTCATAACCATGCCGTGGAGTCGCTGGAATGAAGCATCTCGCGACACGAGCACGTCAAGCCTTTCGCGGCAGGGACGGCCGACGGCGCCGCGGGCTCACGCTGCTGGAGCTTTTGGTGGTGATTACCATCATGCTGATCCTGTTGGCCGTGATGGTGCCGCGACTTCGCCCCATGATGGAGCAACGGCGGATGCGCGAGGCCGCCCGAACGGTGAGCGTGTTTTTCGGCGCGGCGCGAAGTCGCGCCATGGAAACAGGCCGACCGGTGGGCGTGTCCATCGAACGTTTGAAAATGCAGCCGGATGCGGCCGTGACTTTGCGGATGGTGGAGGAACCGCCGCTTTATGCCGGCGATGTGATCGGCGCTCGGGTTCGCGTCCGCCGGCTGGGGACGACGAATCGTTTCCAGGTGCTTTTTGCGCCTCCGGGAGATGTGGCGGCGATGCTCACGCAGGTCGTGCCGGTCCATGTCGGGGACCTGATGCGGTTCGAATATCAAGCGGTGCCCTATCGCGTCTTGGGTCTGGATATGGACTCGGACGGCAATCCGGACGCCGATCCGGACGGCATCATCGGCGACCCCGGTTTTCCGGTCGGTGTTAACCCGGTCGTGATGTTGGTGGAGCTGGACCCGGCGGAAGGCGTGGTTCCGGCATGGCCGGCGGCGACGCCCAACGCGCCCTGGCCGCCGCAAGGTACCGGGGTGGGTTCCCGCCGTCTTGCCTTTCAAATCACGCGGCGTCCGCAGCCCACCGCGGCCGCTCCCGTGCGGCTCCCCGGCCGGACGGTCATCGATCTGACGGCCTCCGGAACCGACAGCATGGCCTTGACCGGACCGCCCTTGGGATTCGTGCCCGTGGACAAGGATACGGTCACGCCCGGCGTGCAGGACCCCTCGCCCGTCATCGTGATGTTTAATCCCGACGGCCGGGTTTCCTCCGTTTCTTATCAGGACACGCCCCGCGCGGTGACGGAGGTTCTGTACTTTTTGGTGGGCCGATGGGAACGCATGCCGGCGGACTCCGGCGGTGCGCCGCTGGCCGAGGACGGCCTCTATAACTGGCAGGACATCACGAACTTCTGGATCGTCGTCAACCCGAACACCGGGCTGGTCTTAACGGCTCCGCTATTGGGCGACACCGTCGCCGCAACCGGGGTGAAGACCCCGTCCAACCTGGTCGTTGCCAGGGACGATGCCCGAAACATGCGGGGAATAGGAGGTCGTTGACGTGCAACGCCGCTGGTCAAGCCGCCGTGCGATTTCGAAGCGACGCAGGCCGCGAGTCGGTCTCGCGGCGCGGTACGGCTTCAATCTGTTGGAAGTGCTGATCGCGATGTTTGTTTTGACGATCGGCATGTTGGGCGTGGCCGCGGCGGTCAGCATGGGCAATTTCCTTGCCGTCCGCACTTTGATCGCCGACCGCACGGCCGCCGTGGGACGCAATGCCTTGGCGGAGGTTCGTACCCGGGAAATGCTCAACCCGCGAACCTGGGTCGCTCCCGACGGAACGCCGGTGCTGCCGGTCAACAACCTGAATGCCGCTCTCCCCGCGGGAGAGGCCTTTTGCATCGATCCCCTCTACATCGCTTGGACGTTGCAGGCGAGCGGTCTCCAGCCGAATTTGGATCGCTTTCCCTTTTATGACCCCACCGCGGCTTTGACGATGAGCCGCGTGACGTTGAATTGGGCGCCGCCCAATTCCGCCGATTACTTCGGCCGATTTTTCCGTGCGGAAGACGACCTGCTGTTCGAGAGCGCGGCCTTATCACGGCCCCGGATGCTGTTTCGCTCGGCAGGCGTGAATGCGGTTCCTCTGCCCGCCATGGCCTGGGAATCGCCGCCCGGTCCGCCGATCCGTGCGGATTTCCAGGGTCTTTATTCGTGGATGGTGACGGTGGTCCCGACCGTGGCGCCGGGTGTATCGGCAGGGAATCAGAAATACGCGGTCTCCGTCGTGGTCTTTCGCAATCGCGACATGACCTGGCGCGACGATCCGACCGCGGAGGCCCCCGCCGAGCGCGTGGCCACGGTCAATTTCCTGGGCCAGGGAATCGGCGGCGGGGACGTGCGGCTGTCATTCAATCCCCAGGCCGGTCAAGACGGCTTCGCCGCGCTGGACATTGCGGAAGGGCAATGGTTGCTATTGGGAGGCATCTTGCCTTCCAATCCGCCGCGCAAGGTCTTCGTGTGGTATCGCGTTTTGTCGCCGGGCGAGATCTACGGTCCGGCGACGCACCCCCATCCTTTCGGCGGCGATTCCGCCCGATACTACCGCGAGCTGACTTTGTCCGGTCCGGACTGGAACTTGAACTGGAACGCGCAAAGCGGCATCGATAGCGACGGAGACGGCAACGCGCTGGAAGCACAGGCCGTCATCCTTCCTAATGTTTACGGCGTTTATACCGAGACGGTGGAGCCGGATCGTTCGGCCCCCTGGTCGTTCCGAATGCAGTGACGGCGGATCGCGCTTTCGGGAGCGGCCGCGATCGGGTCGGCAATCGCATTGCGGTCAAGGGCGTTAGTGAAGAGGATACGATAACCCATGGCGTGCCGAAAACCTCGTGCCCAACGACGCGGCGTCGTCCTTCTTTTGGTGCTGGCCTTGCTGGCGGTTTTCGGCGTGGTGGTGCTGGCGTTCGTGGTGGTCACGGGCTTCGCGCGCCGCGGGGCCGAGACCGCCAAGTTGCACCAAGTTCAGTACGACCCGCCGGAAAAGACCCTCTATCAGACCTTGATGCAGGTCGTGCGGGGAAGCAACAATCCCGCCTCCTCCATTTGGTGCCACAGCCTGCTGGAAGATGTCTACGGCGACGCCGTATTGGAAGGGAATCTGACGTTCACCGTGCCGCCGGCGGGGACCGGGCAAATCTGGGCGGTCAACCCGTTGACCGGGACCAATCCGCAGCGTTGGGCGGGCGGTCTGCTGACCTTCGTCAACTCGCCCTTGGCCGGCCAAACCGGACGGATCGTCGATTACGACGGCGCTACGGACCAATGGCTGGTCTTTTCCGAGACCGTTTCTCCCGCCATGATCGCCGACGTCCTGGCGCAAGGCTACACGATTCGGGCCGTCGTCAATCGCGATCCGTTCGGCGGGACGGGCTTGGGCTACGACGGTTCCTCGACCTTGGCCGCCGCCGACGGCAACGGACTGCCCTTCGCGCTGCTCCCCAATCCAACCGAGGGGAGCTTTTTGAACTATTGGGCCGGAGCGGATCGCATCCCCGGGACGGCCGACGATCGGCCCCTCTCGGCCAACGAGGACTACGACGCCCCCGATTATCAAAACATGTTCATGGCAATGGTGGTTCAGGACCCGGTCACCGGCAACGTGCTGGTGCCGGAGCCTTCCTATCACCGCGTCGCGTTGACGGCTTATTGGTTCAACCAGGCGGTGAACGATCGGGTGCCGGGCCTCAATTGGGGAGCGATCACGGATCCGCAAGATCGTTTTCGGGCGTTGCTCCGGCCGGAGGACCCCACGCTTGCGTTGCCGCCGCCGCTTCAGGTGGAAATCGCCCGCTTCAAACGCAAGTTCGTCCTCCGTCCGCAGCGCGTGTTCCATCCCGATTTCGACGGCAGCAACCCGGACTATCTTGACGGCCCGACCGCCGATTCCGATGGTAACGGCGCGCCGGATCGTTTTGCCGGCGAGTTGACCGGTCCCTGGGATGTGGATAACGACGGGGACGGTGTGCCGGACAGCATTTGGGTGGATGTGGGCCTGCCGGTCCGCACGCTCCCGGACGGTCGCCGCTACAAGCCCTTGGCGGCGATCCTGTGCGTGGATTTGGATGGACGCTTGAATCTCAACGCGCACGGCTCGCTCGTGCAAGCGGACGAGCGGTATTACCAACCGGACATGCTGAACGTGGACGGCGTGCCGCAGGGCGTATCCTGGTTTTTGGCATCCGGCGGCGATGTGACGGGCGACACCTTTCCGGAGGGCGACGTCACGCTACCGCCCACGACCTTGCCGCCCAATCAACGGTCGAAAGCCGAAGCCCGCTGGGTGCGAGGCTTGGGCTTCGGACCGGCGGAGATCAATCTGGGGCCGTTGTTCCAAGTGCTGACGGGGACCAGCGGGGCCGGCGCGGCCTGGCGCGACTCCTATGCGCGTCTCTTCATTGGTCAATCCGTTCCGGCACCGACCGGGCCGTTGGAGGGCCGCTACGGCGAACGCCTGCTTTGGCTGGCGCCGCCGCCTCCGTTCCCGGCGGCGGGTGTTACCGGCCAGGTATCCCCTCTGCTAACCAACAAATTTTTCATGTATCCCAGCGACTGGCGGCAGACACTTTGGGCGCCCTTCGGTCCGGGAACGGCGACGGCCTACGGCAGCCCGCCCGACATGATGGGCGCGTTGGAAGTGGGGCTGGACTTGCGCGGGCGGCCGATTTTCACGCAGCCGCAAACGCTCTGGACGATGGCCTCCGTGGCCAATCCCTACAAAATCGATTTGACGGCCAAGCGGAATCGGCATCGGATGACGGCCGGTCAACCGGATGCCGTGGACGCTCCGTTCACCCCGGCCGAGTTGGAAGCCGTGTTGCGGCCTTTTGACGCCGACGGAAAGAATTTGACCCCGCGATTGCGGCAGTTGGTCCCGGATATCGTGCGTGCCCGGCATCTGGTCACCACCGAAAGCTGGGATATTCCCTCGCCGGGTTTGGCGGGCAGCGGAAGGTCGCGAGTTGCAGCGGGCAACCAAATCCCCACGCACATCACGCAGCGGTTCAGCATCACAGTTCCCCAGGATTGGCAAGTCTTGTTTCCTCCTGACCTCTTCGCCGGCTTGCGGATGGACCTTAACCGACCGCTGGGCGACGGGCAAGACAACAACGCCGACAATGTGGTGGACGACGTGTCCGAGGCATCGCCCCAGCCCGCGCAAGACTCGTGGGCCTATTGGACTCAAGCCGGTCCCGGCCCCGCCGTGCCCTTCGATTATGACGGCGACGGCACGCCGGGCAGCGTCGAGGACCCCCGGCAGGCTATGGCCCGACATCTGTACGTCCTGATGATGGCGGTGGCGGACCTCGACTATTTGGATACGCTGACGGGGGGCAGACTCCAGACGGCCCGGATGATCGCCCAATGGGCGGTCAACGTGGTCGATTTTCGCGATCGCGATTCGATCATGACCCGGTTCGTGTTTGACGAGAATCCGTTCGACGGTTGGAATCCCACGAACGATCCTCAACACGTTGTTTGGGGCTGCGAACGTCCCGAGCTACTCATCAGCGAGACGCTGGCGTTTCACGATCGGCGGACGGAAGATCTGTCGGCCTACGGCTACGCGTACAATCCGCCGCAACCGCAAGACGGCGAAGACCAGAAAGGCGATCAAGTCCGAGACTTGGATCAGCGGTACCGGCCGCAAGGTTCCCTGTTCGTGGAGTTGTACCATCCCTGGTTTGAGAATGAACCGCCGGCGGCCGAGCTGGACTCGGCGGGGACGACGCCCGCCAACCCGCCGGGAGTGGACCTGACGCGGACGACCCCCAGCGGCGAACCGGTGTGGCGATTGGTCATCGCGCCCTCCGATCCTGATCCGGACGCCCCGGGGCTGCCGCGGGACCCCGACGATCCCGACCCGGCCAAGCGACCGCAAGTCGAGCGAGCGGCGTACTTCGTTCCCCGCCCCGCGGCGGGATTCCCGGAGGAAACGACGATTCCCGTCAGCTATTATCCCGGCCCCAGTTACGCCTCCGGCATCAGCAAGATTCTGCCCGGCCGGTATGCCGTGGTCGCTCCGGCGGGACAGCCCGACGGCGATCGGACTTTTATCGGTTTTCAATTGGACCAGCCCGACCCGAATACAGATCGCTACATCCAAGTCCAGCCGGGCGCGGTGGCCGTGGTGAACAATGCTTCGGCAGGCGGCGATACCGTACCGCCGGGCGTCAATCCTCCGGTAGGGATTCGCCTCGACCGCGGGTTCGTCTCAGCGGCGCTCCCTCCGGGAGTTCTCAACGACAAGGAAATGCGGCTCAGCATTTCGGAACCGGTGACCGGCTACGACGCGCTGGAAGTCAACCAAGTCGATGAGATCGGCAACCCGATCCAATACAACGCCGCGACGGGGCGATACGAAGATCCGCCCGGGACGGTCCAAGTGATCGACAAACCGCTGGACGCCCAGCGAAACGACCTGGATTCCAGCTTGGGCGACACGTGGAACGACCTGCTGGGACGCAACGGCACGACGACGAATTTCCGCACGGTCTATCTCCAGCGTTTGGCCAATCCGCTCCTGCCTTACGACCCGGTCTTGAATCCATACCGCACGATCGACACGGCTTCCGTGGACCTGACGGCCTTCAATGGCCGCGACACGGCGGAGGATCTGTCCAAAGACGGCACGCAAGTCCTGGCGGAAGCCGACGTCATGTTCCATACGCGGCAGCGGGGAGAGCGGAACGATGACGTTCCCGATCCGAACAACGGCAATACGATCGACGACCTCAACCAATTCCGCATCCTTTGGAAGCAGGAACCGGGACCGAAAGTCGTGGACGACGACCCGGCCACGGCGGTAACGGGCCGTTTTAACCGCCGGTTGAAACATACGCTGAGCTATCTGAACGAACGTTTTGGAGATCCGCGGCCCGGCCCGGTGCCTTTCTATAACGGCGAGGCGTCGCGGCCCATCCCCTGGCTGACGTGGCTCAATCGACCGTTCTCCAATCCCCTGGAATTGTTGCTGGTGCCGGCCTTGCCGTCGTCGCGGCTCTTGGCTTACGACGCGACGAATTACTACAAGTATTACCGGGTACCGTTCGACGGCACGAATCCCGAGACGGACCTCAATCCCTACGCCCCGAATCCGACGGCCGTCCCCCCGGACGCCGCCGTCGATGACGACCCGTATCCGTATCTGCTCAACTTTTTCTGGTCGGTAGGGGCGGGCACGGGCGGTGCTACGGCCCCGGAATTCCATCGCGTGCTGGATTTCGTGCGCGTACCCTCGCCTTTCGTGAACACGGAATTCCAAATGAATCCGCAAGCGGCAGCCGCTTTGCCGGCTCGATTCAAGCCGCCCTACCACACGATCCCGGCCTATCGTGAACCGGGCAAGCTGAATCTCAACACGCTGTATTCGCCCGAGATTTGGCGGGCCTTGCTGAATCGGCCGGCCGTGGTGTTTACGCCGCCCAATTGGAATGATCCCAACGATCCGTCGGCGATCTTCTGGTCGGAATTCCTCGACAGCCGGCGGGGATACCGGATGAGCGGAACGGGCGGCTGGCTCCTCAGGATGTTGGAGCTTAATCCCGACTACCCGACGCGCATGGGAAATCCGTTCCGCGGATTCGGCGGTTACAGTAACGTCCCACCGACAACGCCCGTGGATGCCAACAACCCCTCGCTTCAGGACATGATCGAGCGGGAAGTCAACGCCACACTCTTGCGGCCGAAGATGCGTTACGATAATAACCGTCCGGAATTCACAAAAACGCCGCTCTTCCAGTCGCCGCCCACGGACCCCGAGGATTCCACCGTCAATCGCGAATCGGAGTATTGTGACATCAACCGCAATCCGTTCTTCCGCTATCGGGACCTGATGCGGCTGGGAAATCTGGTGACCACGCGATCCAACGTTTACGCGGTGTGGGTGACCATCGGTTACTTCGAGGTCGAGCCGATCACGCAGGCTACCGTGCCGCCCGGTCTCACGCCCCAAGAGATCGCCGAGATCTACCCCGACGGTTACCGCTTGGGGCAGGAGCTGGGTAGCGACACGGGAGACATCAAGCGGCATCGCGGATTCTTCATCGTCGATCGCTCGCTGCCGGTGGGTTTCAAGCGGGGCGAGGATCTCAACGTCGATCAGGCGATTCTCATCAAGAGAATCCTGGAATAGTGGAAGAGAGCTTCTTTCGCCCGTTCGTCTCGCGGGCCTCGCGCCTCGGTCGGTCGCGGGGCCTGCTTCTTTTGTCCCGGTTCCGGGCTTGCGGCACGCCCGGCCGGCAGGCCGCTCGGTCGTGCATTTCCATGCTTCCCAGGCGGATGCGATGCTGTTAGCATGGTGAGTCGGTGTTGGGTAATCCTGCTTGAGAAACCGCGATGGGGAGGACGGATCATGACGCGACGTGCCTTGGCCGTGTTTGTCATCGGTGTTGCGAGTCTCTTGACGGCGGATCATTCCTCCGCCCGCGGCGAGTCGCCGTTTCCGGGCCCGCGCGGAGAAAGGCTCGACCTGGCGTGCCGCGACGACATCTGGGACCGAGAGCCGCAAGGATTTCTCCAGCAGTTCGTTCGCGTCCCGCGCGATCAAGTGGTGGCGTTCGCGCTGTACACCCATGACCGCGGCGTGCTGAAGATGTCCGCGCAGCTTTTCCCGCTCAAACCGGACGAACCGCGCGAAGTGCGATTGGAATTGCTCCAGGATGGCGCATGGCGGGAGGTCGCGCGGGCGCCGGTGATCTATCCCGGTTGGTCGGCGCATTTCCGCTTGGAGCCGTGGGACTCCGGGATTTCCGTGCCCTATCGAGTGCGGCATGGGGAATCCGCCGTTTTCGAGGGGCTGATTCGGCGCGATTCCTCGGACAAGGACGAGATCGTCGTGGCATCGCTCTCGTGCAGCTCCAATCGGGACCGCGGAGACCGCGAGCCGATGGTCTCCAACCTCAAGAGGCAGGACCCCGACCTGCTGTTCTTCGCGGGAGATCAAAGTTACGATCACACGGAGCACACAGCCGCCTGGCTGCTGTGGGGCACGCAGTTCCGAGAGATCATCCGCGACCGTCCCGTGGTCACCATCCCGGACGATCATGACATCGGCCAAGGCAATCTTTGGGGCGAAGGCGGAATCGAGGCGGACTCAGCGGCGGGCGACTCGGGAGGCTACTTCTATCCCCCCGAATATATTCGCATGGTCGAGCGTTGCCAGACCTCGCATCTCCCCGATCCGGCCGATCCTCGCCCCATTGCCCGGGGTATCGGCGTGTATTTCACTCGGCTCCGTGTGGGCGGCGTCGATTTCGCGATTCTGGAGGACCGCAAATTCAAATCCGGCCCCAAGGGCAAGATTCCGCAAATGGGGCCGCGGCCGGATCACATCGTCGATCCCGCCTACGATCCCCAAGCCATCGACTTGCCGGGATTGCAGCTCCTCGGCGATCGGCAGCTCGCGTTCCTCGATCAATGGTCGGAGGATTGGACGGGCGCGGAGATCAAGGCCGTGCTTTCGCAGACCGCCTTTTGCGGAGCCGTCCATTTGCACGGCTCGCGCAACAATCGTCTGATCGCCGACCTGGACTGCAACGGATGGCCGCAGAGCGGACGCAATGCGGCACTGCGGGCCGTTCGCAGGGCTTCCGCGTGCCATCTTTGCGGCGACCAGCATTTGTCGGTCGTGGTGCAGCATGGCATCGAGACGTTCCGCGACGGTCCGTTCGGATTTACCAGCCCGGCCATCGTCAACAGCTATTACGCTCGCTGGTGGGAACCGGCGGACCGCAAGCCCGGCGGAAATCCCATTCCCAATAGCGCCCTGCCGTATACCGGCGACTACTTGGACGGCTTGGGCAACCGCATCACGATGCTGGCCTACGCCAATCCCGAGTTCGACCGCATCCAAGACATGAAGGCCGAGCAACGCAATCCCGGGGCCGAGTTGGCCGACGGCTATGCCCTGATCCGCTTCAAAAAGAGCGAGCGGACGATCCGCTTCGAGTGTTGGCCGCGTTACGCCGACCTCTCGCAGGGCGACGCCGCGCAGTTTACCGGCTGGCCGATCACCATTCGCGTGGAGGACAACGACGGGCGCAAGCCGACCGGATATTTGCCGCCGCTGCAATTCGGGCAGGTTTCCAAACCGGTGGTGCAAGTGGTGCGGGAGAGCGACGGCGAAGTGCTCTACACGCGGCGCGTGACGGAGAATCCGTACCGGCCGCCGGTATTCGGCGAGGGCACGTACACGGTGAAGGTCGGCCGAGATCGCCCGGACGGCCCGCGGTTTCAGGGCCTTGCGGCCGTCGCCCCGGATGCTTCGCCCTCGCCCATCGAGGTCGAGCTTCCGTAGCCGCGGTCCATGCCGAACGGCCGTGCCTACTCATGGATTCTTCGCTGCCGTGGGGCAAAAGCCCATCATTTTCTGCGGTCCGGCCGTGGGAGCGAAGGTGTCACCCGCGCGGCGGCGTGGTGCAGGGGTTCAGCGGCCGGGCCACGGATAGTCGTTCTTGCCCGCCGATGCCTCCACCCGTCCCGGTGGGAGCGTTTGTTGCCAAGCGATCGCCGTTTCGGCCAAGCGGGCCACGATCTCGGGGTGCCGATCCGCCAGATTGTTCTGTTCGCCCGGATCTTGGCAAATGTCGTACAACTCCACCCGGGATCGATCCGGATTCAGCAGCAGTTTCCAATTCCCATCTCGGACGGCCAGCATGGGCGAGCGGTTCCAGGGGTGATTGGCGATGCGGAATCTCCACTCCCACAGCAGCGGTTGCGTACGCTGCACTTCGGCGCCGCGCCAAGCCGCCGCCATGCTTTGGCCGCGAATTCCTTCTCGGATGTCCTGCGGCACCTCCACGCCCGCCAACTCGCAGATGGTCGGTAGGAAGTCCACGCCGCAAATGACGGAACGATCATCGACGCGACCGGCAGGGACGGTCGGGCCGCGGATGATCAGCGGCACGCGAATGCCGCCCTCATAGAGACTTCGCTTGCGCCCTCGGAACGGCCCGGCGCTTCCGTAGGCCGACCAGGCGGCGTTGCCGATATCGATGTCCTCCGGACCGTTGTCGGACGAGAAGATGATAAGCGATCGTTCGGTCAAACCCAGCTCTTGCAATCTCTCCAACAGTCGCCCGATTTGGCGATCCATCTCTACCAGGGTCGCGGCGTACACCATGAAGGGGCTGGTGAAGC
Organism: Thermogutta hypogea; assembly: GCF_055386265.1. NCBI lineage: Bacteria > Pseudomonadati > Planctomycetota > Planctomycetia > Pirellulales > Thermoguttaceae > Thermogutta > Thermogutta hypogea. The sequence continues at coordinate 3,172,533 of NZ_AP042425.1, read as the reverse complement.
CGTCCGGTGTTTGCCCTCGGAACGGTTTCATTTGGTCCGCGCTGGGAGCCAGCGGGGCGTGCGGATCGTTGAACCAGATCTGGCAATAGAACGGTTCCCCTTGAAGGGCCTCGATTTCCTCGATGGCCGCGTCGATCAGTTCCCGGGCGGCATGGGGACGCTCCTCCACATTCCAAAGATTGCGGTCGCCCGCCCGGCAGTCGATCCACCGCGCCACATCGAAGCCGTAAAGGGAAAGCCCTTCGGGAGCGTCGGCGGGGCGTCCCAAATGCCATTTGCCCACGTGGATCGTCTTGTAGCCCGCCCGCCGCAGGATTTGCGGCAGCGTGGGTACCGCCGGGTCGAGGTAATTCGGCATCCCCCTCTGCGCGTTTTGCTGGGGCGTAGCCAGGTGCCCGTGGATCCGCAGCTCGGCCGGATATTTGCCGGTCATGAGTGCGGCTCGCGTGGGAGAGCATACGGATCCCGCCTGATAGTAGTGCGTGAACAGCGTTCCCTCGGCGGCCAGTCGGTCGAGGTTCGGCGTACGGAAGCGGCGATTTCCATAGCAACTCAAATCGTCCCATCCCAAATCGTCCGCCAGGATGAACACGACGTTGAGCGGCGGAGCTTGCGACGGCGCCGATTCCGCGGCGACGCGGTCCGCCCCGACCGCCGCCATCCCAAGGATTGCGAAAAGACAACCGCAACGGAGCCGTATCGCTTGCATCGTCGTCATCGGGCCGGTCCTGATGTTAGTTCGGTTCATGAGAATTGCATTCCCCCATTCGCGGGCGTGAAAGCGGAAGGCGTTCTGGACGACCCTCCGGGTCCGAGGCGGTTCGGAAAGTGGGATCACGGCGATTCAGGCGGCGGCAGCGCCGCCCCCGATAAAATGGGGCTTTGCCTCTAGGGTTGCGAGCCAGGGTCATAGTCGGGATTGGCGGTGGGCAACTGAGCGCCTACCGCAACTCGCCAGGCTTCGAGCTTCGACTTCAATTCGTTTGCCTTTTCCGGCAGCAACGCGGCCAGGTCGCGGCTTTCTTGAGGATCTTGGCGAAGATTATACAGTTCCACGCGATCGTCCTCGAAGAATTGCACGAGTCTCCAATCGCCGTCTCGGACCGCGCTATAGGGGTTGGCGCCGCCGGGGTGATAGTGCGGGTAATGCCAGAAGAGAGGCGATCGCCGCATCGCCGCCGGATCCTTGAGAATCGGCACGATGCTCTCGCCGTCGCAGATGTGGTCCGGTGCGTCCGGCGTGCCCGTCATTTCCAAGATCGTGGGATACAAATCGTGCGTGATTACCGGTGCGTCGGTAACTCCGCCGGATAGGGTTCGGCCGGGCCATTTGACGATCAGCGGCACGCGGACGCCGCCCTCGTAAGCGGAACCTTTTCCCGCCCTCAGGCCGATATTGCAGGTCACCGGGGTTCCTTTGCAAGCGGGCAATGTCAGGCCGCCGTTATCCGACGTGAACACGATGATCGTTCGGTCCGCCAGCCCCAGGCGTTCCAACGCGTCCGCCACGCGTCCCACGGCCTCGTCCATGCTGTGGATCATGGCGGCGTAGACCGGGCACTGTTGGCCGTCCAAATCGTCGCCGCGGGCCGTGGCCTCGTCCAGCTTTCGCTGATAGCGGGCGATCAATTCCGGTTTGGCTTGCAGCGGCGTGTGGACCGCGTAGTGGGCGAAGTGCATGAAGAACGGGCGATCGTGGTTGGCCTCGATCCATCGGACGGCCTCTTCCGCGAGCCGGTCGGTGAGGTATTCGCCTTCCTCTCCGCCGTCCAAGGGAACGCGGCGCTCGCCGGCACCGTAGGGGAAGAAGTAGCTGCCGGGCTGCCCCATGAACGTACCGCCCAGGTTGACGTCGAATCCTTGATGCTGCGGATAGTACGGCGGATCGCCGAGATGCCACTTTCCGATGTGGATCGTGGCGTAGCCCGCCGCTTGCAAACGCTCCGCGATCGTCGTTTCCTCCAGCGGCAGGTACATGGTCCAGTCGGGAATGCGGAGCTTGGCCTTGGGGCGACGATGGCCCTTGATCCAGTCGCTGATGTGCAACCGAGCCGGATACTTGCCGGTCATCAACGCCGCCCGAGTGGGGGAACAGACCGTGCAGGCCGAATACGCGGCGGTGAATCGCATGCCTTGGGTCGCCAGGCGATCGATGTGCGGCGTCTCGTAGAATCGGCTGCCCGCGTAACCCAAGTCGGTCGCGCCGAGGTCGTCGATCAGAATCAGAATCACATTGGGGCGCGACGGGGGCGAACTCGATTCCGCGACCGCCGACGCGGCCGGCCGCCGATCGGCCAAAACCAAGAACGCCAAGACAAGCAGAGAGGATCGCAGGACACGGATCGGCGGCATGACGCGGCTCCCAAAATGAAGACGCAGGCGGCGGGGGGCGTGCGGCGCGCCGGGCGGCGGGCCTTCTCGACACGCGATCCGCGCGGCGCCTCCCGTGCACCTCCCGGACACCGCTTCCCAGAATAGTCGCTCAGCGTTCGTCCGGCAATCGCCAATCGACGATTTCGAGTTGAACGTTGACTCGCCCGTTGTATTCGTTGATCTTCGGGCGAAAGGCTACGTCGAGCGGTCGGCCCAGAACCAAATCGTCGATCCGCTCGGCGGCCCCGAAGGCCACGCCTCGCAGCTTGGCGGCGTGCTGTCGCAAGGCCAACGAAACGTGCCGGGAATCCTTGCCCACCACCCGCTTTTCCTCGACCTCGACGTTCTCGCAGCACATCAGCGGCCGCGGATTGCCCATCCCGAAAGGCGCCAGCTTTTCCAGTTCCCGCACTACGTCCAGCGTAAAGACGCTGAGGGGAAATTCGGTGTCGATTTCCAATTCGGGCGGGTGCGCGGAGAGGTCGAAGTGTTCGCGAACGTATTCGCAGAATTCGTGCCGAAAAGCGTCGATCTGCGACTCGTCGATGGTCAGCCCGGCCGCCAACTCGTGACCGCCGTACCGCCGCAAACGGTGGCCGCAGGCCGAGAGAGCCTGGTAGAGATTCAAGCCGGGGACGCTTCGGGCGGATCCCACGCCCTCGCCCGTTCCCGTCTTGCTGAGGGCGATCAAGACGGTCGGGCGATGGTACTTTTCGGTGAGTCGACCGGCGACAATGCCGATCACGCCCTGGTGCCAATCGGGATCGGCCAGCACGAAGGCCGGGGCGTGGTCCGGATCGAATCGCTCCTTGAGCTGTTTGACCGCCTTGAGGTAGATGCTTTGCTCGATCGACTTCCGCCGGCGATTCAACTCGTCGATGTATTGAGCCAGTTCCGCGCCGCGGTCCGGGCGATCGGTCAGCAAAAGCTCGACGGCCAGGGCGGCTTGTCCCAACCTTCCCACGGCGTTCAATCGCGGTGCCAGTTGAAAGGCCAGCCATTCGCTGTCGGTTTTCCCGTTGCCGGATTGCGCCAGCTCGATCAGGCGTCGCAGACCGGGGGCCGTCGCGGCGGGCAGGCTCCGCGTGCAGCCGTAATGCACCAAAATCCGGTTTTCGTCCACCAGCGGGACGACGTCGGCGACGGTGCCGATCGCCGCCCAACCGACCGCTTCCACCAAGAATTGCTTGAGGGCCGGCGACGCTCGCTCGCCGTTGCCGGAGCGTTTGGCCAAGGCCCAGGCCAACTTGAAGGCGGTTCCCGCGCCGCTCAGGGCATCGAAGGGCGCAAGGCGGCCGGGCAGCCGGGGATGAACGACCGCCGCCGCCCGCGGCAGCGATTCGCCCGCTTGGTGGTGATCGGAGATAATCAGCCGCAATCCCAGTTCCTCGGCGATCGCCGCTTCCGCGATCCCCGAGATGCCGCAATCCACGGTGACCACGGTTCGGGCACCGGATTGAGCCAGATTTCGCAGGGTATCCGCATGCAGGCCGTACCCGTCGTCGAGGCGGCTGGGGATGTGGTATCCGACGTCCGCGCCGAGCAGTTTGAGGCATTTGCAGAGGATCGCCGTCGCGCTAATGCCGTCGGCGTCGTAGTCGCCGTAGATGACGATCCGCCGTCCCGCCGCGATGTCGTCGCACAGCATGGCCGCGGCTTCTTCGCAGCCGGGCAGGGTCTCCGGCGGATGAAGGGCTTGCAACTGCGGATCGAGAAATCGCCGCGCGGAGGCGGCGTCGTGCAGACCGCGATTGACCAGGATTTGCGCAACGACCGCCGAGACTCCCAAATCCCGTGCGACCGCCCCGATCAACTCGCGCCGGTGGGGGGCAATCCGCCAGTACCGCTTCATTCCTCGACGCCTCGTTCAACGGACCCCGATCGGATCACGCCGAGCCGATGGATCGAGCCTATTTCTTCTTTTCGACGTGGACGGTATGCCGACGAAGCCGCGGACAATACTTCTTCAGCCGCAGTTTCTCGCCGCCCGGTTTGCGCCGCAGCGCGTAATTCATGTCTCCGGTTTCCTCGCAGACCAGGAAAACCGTCTCCGCCTTTTTCTTTTTACCGCCTTTTGCCATGTTCGCGATCCTCGAAAACGTTCCACCGGGTTGCACGGCCGCCCATAGCATGGAAAGATTTATTGTATCCGTTTGCCTCATTTTGCAAACGGGGAGCTTTGCCAGTCCGTTTCCTCGTCCAGACCTCCAGGCCACCGAGATGCTCGTTCTTGACGAGGCGGCCGGCGTTTCCCCTTCACCCCGGGAGGGACGCGGAATAATGGGAAATCTATTGCCGAGGGCAGCCCTTTTGACATTCTTTTTGACAATCGTGTCGCCGCAATCTCCCATGGATAGTCAAATTGACGCAGATGTTCTCGACGACGAACGCTATTCCGGGGAAGACGGTCCGCACGAAGTCCGGTCGATCTTGTTAACTTGGGAAGACTCGGCTCGGTCGCGAAGTCTTCCCGTCAAGATCTACTACCCAGCGGGTGGGGAGGGCAGGCATCCGGTCATCTTGTTCTCCCACGGACTAGGGGGTTCCCGAAACGGTTATGCCTACTTGGGCCGGAATTGGGCGAGCCACGGCTACGTCTCGGTACATCTTCAGCATCCCGGCAGCGACGACGCGATTTGGCGCGGGAGCCTGCCGTCGGAGGTCAGGGATCGCCTGCGAGAGGCATCACGCAATCCCCGCGCCGCTCAGGACCGTTATATCGACGTAAGGTTCGCCTTGGATCGGCTCTTCGAATTCGATCGTTTGCCGCAGGTCGAAGGAGCCTCCAACCCGCTCGCCGGGCGGTTGGATCTGGACCGCATCGGCATGGCGGGCCATTCGTTCGGCGCGCTGACGACGTTGGCCGCGGTCGGGCAGTTGGTGGGAGTGCCGCGCGCGGATTACTCCGACGCAAGGATTCGGGCCGCGATTCCCATGAGTGCCCCGGTGCCGGTTTGGCGGCTCGATCTCGACCGAGACTATGCCGGCATCCGTGTTCCCTTGATGCACATGACGGGCACGCTGGACGACAGCCCGATCGGCAATACCCGGGCGGCGGACCGGCGCATACCTTTCGACCATATTTCGCAGGCCGAGCAATATCTGATCATCTTTCGCGACGGCGACCACATGATCTTCGGCGGCCGGTCCGGGATGCTGGAGCGGTTCTCCCGTCGCTCCGGGGACGCCGAGTTTCATCGCATGATCTGTGCCGCGAGTCTGGCCTTTTGGGACGCCTATTTGCGAGAGAGCAGCGAAGCCCGGCGGTGGCTGGCGGAGGGAGGATTGAAAGACCGGTTGGGCGACCTCGGGACGCTGGAAAGAAAGTCGCCCTCTCCGCCCAAGAATGGAGCCTGACGCGGAACGGCGTGATCGTGTCCGGGCCGTGTCGGCGGTGCTTGCGGCGGCCCGCTTTTTCCGCCGACTAGGACCGCCCACAATAGACCCATGCGCCCGACTTGCCTCATGCCGCCCCTTGCCACGTATGCCGCCGCGCCCGCTCCCCTGCGAATCTTGATCGTGGGAGGCGGCTTCGAAGTGGCGCTGGGGCTTTCGGCGTGGCTGGTCGGGCTTCTCGTCGGAATCGATCCTTTCTCGCGCTGGTATTGGACGTGGGAGGGGCTTGCCTGGGGCGGGGTCGCCGTCGTGCCCATGTTGGCGATGGCCGGTGCGGCGTTGGCCGCGCCGGGCAAAGCATGGCGCGAACTCCGCGACTTTTTGGACGTGGTGGTGGCCCCCTTGTTCCGCCGCTGTAACGCTTGGCACCTGTTGCTCCTCTCCCTCGCGGCGGGCTGGGGCGAAGAAGTGCTATTTCGCGGTCTCTTGCAGCGGGGAATCGCGGCGGTCGTCGCCGCCGGGGGCGCTTCCTCTACGGCCGCCAGCGCCGTCGCCGTTCTCCTTGCCGCGCTAGCCTTCGGCCTCGCCCACCCTTTGACCAGGTTGTACGTCGTCGGGGCGACCGTCCTGGGGGCATATTTGGGGCTGTGCTTCGAGCTGAGCAACAATCTCTTCGTTTCGGCCGTAGCGCATGCCGGGTACGATTTTCTCGTGCTGATGTTCTTGGTGCGTCGGGCCAGGGCGCGAGAGGCCCGTGAGTACCCAGGGGACGATCGTCGAATCGGCCGTCCGGCGGATACGACCGGAGGTCAGGACCCCGCGGCTACCGGTTCCGCGTCGGGGGACTCCACATGAATGGTTTGTTCACGGACTTGGATGTTGGCCGGGACGACCGGCGACGGGCCGCGTCCGTGATCGGAGTAGGTACGATTTCCGCCGGCCCTCTTCGCCTCCGCCAAAGCCTGTTGCAGACGCTCGAAAAAGGTCTGCGAGGTATCGTCGCCTTGGAGTTCCGTAACCGCGGCCGCGATCGTGAGCTGCACGGGTTGTCCCTGATATTCGAAGGTCGCCGTTTCCACCGATTGGCGGATCCTTTCGACCAAATCCTTCCAACCTCGGGAATCCACCTCGCTGCTCAGCAACAGGAATTTGGCGGTTCCCAGTCGCGCGAAGACCGTCTCTTGCCGGGGGATTTCGCGGATGAAGCGGGCCAGACCGGCTGCGATCTCATTCACGGCCGGGTGACCTAATCGCTCGTTCCAATCGCTTAGGCGGTCGACATCCAAGAGGGCGGCAGCCAAGACGCGGCGTCGGCTGCCGGCCCCTTGCCACCAGGGAGCGAGGTGCATCTGCAACCCGAGCGGCGTCAGATATCCCATACGTTCATCGGTGCGTCGCCCGGGAATTGCGGCCGAAGCCATGTCTTCGCACACGGCACGGGCAGCATAGGCGGCTTGCAAGTGATCTCGCAGTTGATACGCTGCGGATAAGAGGCGGTTCAAGATGAGGCGGAGTTGTCTTCGCGCGGCGGTCGGTTCACCGCGTACGTCCAGTTGCGAAAGTTCCCGTGCCGCGGCCTGCATGTCGGCAACCGTGGCATCCCAATCGGCCCAGATATCCTCCCGCACAAGGGCGACGTCCGGGGCCGGGCTGTCTTCCCGCCGAAACTGCTCACGGAGCGCCGCCAAGTCGTTCAGGTAATCTTGACCGAGTCGCACCGCGCGGTCCCAATGATCTGCAACCTCGGGTCGGTCCGTCATCTCGGCCCGGCGCAGCTCGCAGTCCATATCGACCAGCGTGGTGATCCAGGCCGTATTGCGTTCCTCGGCAACCGCCAGAAACTCAAGATCCTCGCACGGAGTCTCGGCCGATTCCCCGTCTTGCTCCTTCGGCGAGGCCGAGGCTTCGTCCGCCAAGTCCTCGGACGCGGCCGACGGTTCGGGCCGGAGCGATTCTCCTTGCCCGTCCGCCGAAGCTTCTTCGTCGCTCGGCTGTGGCAGAAAGTCCGGCGGCACGGCCGTTTTCGCGATATCGGCGGCGATTGCGGACCAATTGTTCGCCGCGAACTCCGAAGGGGAGGGCGATGCCTCAGGGGAGGGCGATGCGCCATCGGCGGTTGGCGCGGCCTCGGCTTTGCTTGTAGGCGAAGCCGCGGGATCCCCCAGTCCCAGTGAATTGCGGAGCTCGGCGAGGTCGGCCGGCAACTCTTCGACGTCGTTCGCCGGCGAACTTGGAGGTGGGGCGGCCTGAGGGTTTTCGGCGGGGGGCTTTGCCGTGAGTCGGTCGGCCTTGGCTTTACCCGCTTTGCCGCCGGAGGCTTTCGCTTCCTCGGCCCCTTCCGCCGCCTCCGCCTGGTGCATAAGCTCGATTTGGCGGCGCAGGTACATCGCCGTGGCAATGCCCAAGAGAAGGTTCAGCGTGGTGACCACGATGAAAAACAGCCACACCATGAGAAACCTTCTCCCTGCCCAAACGGACCGGTGATGCTATCCCGGCCCATTTCCCAAGTCCGGCCGCACTCCGTGGTGCTCGCTTTGCCGACTTCCTCCACCCTTGAGCAAGTCTAGCTTATTCTGCCATTGGGAATCCTTGAGAATTGCGCGTCACGGCCGGAATGCGAGACGGTTCGCGAGGCCCACGCGGCAAACGCTTGCTAAACCGAGACGGGCGCCGTCTCGACGGAGGGGTACTCCTCACCGCGGGGAATCGCCGGATTTGCCGATTCCGCGTCATTCCAGGGCGGGGACGGCGGATCAGGCGAGCGGCGTTCCGGGACGCGTCCGCCGCATTTCGCCGCGTAGATCCGCAGGATCAGATCCTCGTATCCCTGCACGGTCCGCTCGATGCAGGCACGTTCCGCCACGCGTTGATGGCCGGCCAATCCCATGACGCGCGCCAAGTGCGGATTGCGGAACAGCTCCAGGCAGCGCTCGGCCAGCGTTTCGGCATCTCCCGGCGGTACTAGGAAGCCGTGGATGCCGTCGATGACGTTTTCCGGTATCGAACCGACGCGCGTTGCGACCACGGGCTTGCCGCAGGCCATGGCCTCTAGAATGGCGAGCGGGTTGGCTTCCATGTGAGAACTGAGCACGACCAGGTCGGCGCAGGCCAGCAGGTTGGGGACGTCGCTGCGCGTACCCAGAAACCGAACGATGCCCGGTGGTAGCAGCGTGGCGCTCAATCGTTCCAAGGCCGCGCGGCACGGCCCATCGCCGATGATCCAGAACCGCGCGGCGGGATCTTGGGCGAAGATACGGACGGCCGCCCGAAGGAACAGCTCATGATTCTTTTCCGGACGCAAGGCCGCCACGATGGCCGCCACATGGGCGTCATCCTCCGCACCGAGCGAGCGTCGCAATTCCCGATCCGGCGGCATGAGGCGAAACCGCCGGGTATCCACGCCGTTGACCACCACTTGCACACGCGACGGGGGACAGCCTTCGTGCTTCGCCAGATATCTTCCATGGCTTTCGGCCACCGCGATGAAGGCATCGGTAATGGGGGCCAACAAGCGATTCAGGAATTCAACGCGGTCCGGCAACCCGGTAGAGTGCAAAGCGGACGCGATCACGGGCACGCCCGCAAGGTAGGCTGCCAACCGTCCCCAAAACATCTTGTCCCCGCCCGTCCCCACGGTAACCACGGCATCGATCCGGCGTCGCCGCATCAACCGGGTCAAGCGAGGCAGGACGCGAAGATCGTACTTGTGAGCCAAAAGGCCGGTGTACGTCGGCACTTCCCGGGACAAAGTTTCCCCGAGCGGCCCCAGGTATTTCAGGCAACACAATTCGGGCGCGAAGAGCCGTCGGTCCAGGCGTCGCACGATCTCGGCCAGCAGCGTCTCGGCGCCTCCCACCGGCATGCACGTGATGACGAACATCACGCGGAGCGACTCACGGCTCCCCAGCGGCGGATGAGCGCGGCGACGACAAAACACGCTCCGCGGAGCGTGCCGGATGGGAACGGTTACAGGAAACGACATGGCTCTCCTTTCGCAAGCCGCGGCCATGGATTGTTCGCAGCCGGCCGCCGGAACAGCGTCGGCCAGGCGTCCGGAACAGACCGGCGGCACGGATCGAGCGCCCGGGCATCGTCCAGCGGCGGCAGCGACCTTCGGCGCGGTCGCTTCACCGGCACGACTCCGCCGCGGTACGACCTGTTTCAGATAATTGCTGATGACCTGCTTTTCGTCCTCGCTGAAGAGCGTCTTGCCGTACCAGGCCCAAGCGGCCGACACGGCCAGCGCCGCCGATAACGAAAGCGGGCCTGCCAGAGCGAATAACGGTAGCGCAACGACGACCGCGACGCCGAGGTCCGACTGCCAGCCCAGACGCCGGCAAACGGCGGCGAGGATGAGGAGGGCGGTCAAGTTCGCGGCGGCGGTGGCGGCCACGGCGCCCGGCAAACCGAAAACCGGCAACAAAACGCCGTTGAGGGCCACATTGACGCCCAATCCCGCCGCCAGGGCCGCTCCGGCGAGCCAGGTCTTTTCCGAGCAGATCAGGTAATTCTGCAAGATCACGAACATCGCGTACCATAGGCAGTAGGTAACGGTGAGGGGGAGAATCTCCAGCCCCGCCGGATACTTGCCCGCGAACAGGACTCCGAAAACCCAGGGTGCGGCGGCCAGCAAAATCGCGGAAGCCAGGCAGAGCATCCCTCCGAACAGCTTCAACAACAAGCGCGTCTGCAATCCCACCGCTGCGCGACGGCCCGACTCCCATTCGCGACTCAAATGGGGCACTGCGATCCCGGCCGTCATGGCGGCCAGCGAGACCATCAAGGTGGGCACCAAGCGCGAGGCGTGATAGTCTCCCAAGCGGGCCAGCGCCGCCGCGGGACCCTCCGGCAACAGATGCAAAATCATGTAGCGATCGGCGGTCTCGAACAAGTTCGAGACGGTCGATGCCGCCCAGAGGGACGCGCTGAAAGCCAGAATCTTGGGCCAAAACTCCCGATGGCCCAGCGGTGTTTCACCGGCCGAATCGGCGAAGGGGGCGCCGCGCAGCCCCCACAGTGCCGCGGCCGCGGTGACGGCGCACGCCGAGCCGTAGGCCAGCATGACGCTGACGGCGGCATTCTTCCAGATCAAGAGCAGGCCCACTCCCACCGCCGCGAAAAGCACGCTGTTCGCCAGTTGCAAACCGGCGATCCAAGCCGTGCGCCGGAGGGCGGTCATCAATTCGTACAAGAAGTTGAAGGCTGTGACGGTCAACAGGACGCCGGCCAAGAGGCGGACGGTGGACGCCTGGCCGGGATTGTTGAACAACAGGCCGGCCAACGGTTCGGCGGCTAATAAGACGACGCCGGTTCCCGAGACGGCCAGGATCGCGTAAGCCGTCGCCGTCCGTCGAATGAAGGTCCGCAGACGCCCTCGCTTGCGATAGTGCTCCACATACCGTCCGAGACAGCCGGCCAGGGCCAAGACGACAAGCGGACCGGCCGTCATCAAGAAGCCGAACGAGGCGTCCCACAGGCCCAGCTCTTGCGGGTCCAACCGGCGGCAAAACCACGTCGCACGAACAAACCCCACGGCTCGTTGAAGCACCGCCGCCGCCATCACGACCATGACGCTGCCGGCTAGCGTATTCCAGACGCCACCGGGGATTCGGCCGAGAGACGCGGGCGGAGGCGGGGCCGGAACGCCGGGCGTCACTTCCCGAACGGAGGTAGTCGTAGCATCATCCATGGAACCATCCGATGCCATATTCTCAATGAACGGCGACATCCCAGGAAGACGGCGGGGCCGATACATGGTCTTCCGGATCGCACGCCGATGAAGCGGCTTCGACCAGCGGAAGGGGCGCGTACGGGGCCGCTCCCGCGACGGCCCGGGCATCCGTGAGATCGGCGAACGATTCCGAAGAACGCCGCGATTCCACGGTGCCGACTTGCGAGATCGGCGTGGGCAAGTCCATCAGGCGACGGTCCACCGTTACCCGATTGACCATTCGAATCCACGGGTCATCACCGTGAAAACGGCGGAGCACGAAGCCCTCGCACGGCGGCACGTTGTAACCCCCGTGGGCCGTGCATACGGCGACGTAACCGCACTCTCGTGCCGCCGCGATCGCGAACGGAGGGGAGTTTTCGGGCCGTCCGAAGGGGAAGGCGAATCGCACGACGGGGGCCGAAATCATGTCCTCCAGCGCCCGCCGCGATTCGGTCAACTGCCGGCGTGTCTCGTTGTCGTCCAATCCGCCGAAATCGCAATGACTCCAGGCGTGGGAGCCGATTTCCACGCCGGATGCGGCCAAAGCCCGGAGTTGTTCCGGGGTGTGAGGCAGGGGTGCCGCGCCGAAGAGACGATCGTGCTCGAACGGGCTGCCGCGAAGCACATTCTCCGCCGTAACAAAGTAGGTGCAGGGAACGGCGTGCTCTATTAAGAACGGCAAGGCGACGCGAAGGTTGTCCTCATAACCGTCGTCGAAGGTGACGGCGACCGTGGGACGATGGCTGCCATTGCCCGCGACGAGTCGCTCCCGGGCCTCTTGCAGGGAGATCAGATCGGCGTGCTCCAGGAGCCAATGCATTTGGCGAAGAAACGCCCGGGGATGCGTCGTCCACGGCGTAGCGCGATCCTCATGGATGCGGTGATAGAACAAGACCGTGACGGGCGCGACACCGGCGGCCGCCCATTCTCGCAGCCGCCGTTTTCGTTTTGGTAGTGTGGCCCAATAGTAGGCCGCCAAAGCCGGCAATCTCCAGTGTTCCCACATGGCTCGTGTTTTCGTGAAGAAGTGTTCGCGTCGGAGGTCGGTGAGCGTGTCGCCGCTTTCATTCCTCCGCCGACGGTGCCGGATCTCTGCGGCCGTCTTCGCCGTCGCGCGGGGCGTCGCCGCTTTCGGATATTCGCGCGGACTCTTGGGACGGCCGTCGATCGAAGAAAGGCCGCATTTCAAGGAGCTGCCGCCCAAATTGCCGTGCGGATTTAGCCCACCGCCACAATCGGAACCGCAACCGTGCGGCGAGATGTGGGGCGGCAACACGCCATCGGCACATGGGCCGCGGCTCGGCGCCCAAATACGCCTTGTACGGCTCGTCGCCGCGGCAAAAATCGTAATGGTGGTATCCTTGTCGAATCGCGTCCTCAATGCACAGCAGGTTTCCCAGATTGCCCGGCGAGAGGTGCATCGCCTCCGGATCCATGCCCGATTGATAGGTGTAGAGCGTTCCGGCCGCGCGGAATTGGTATTCGGCCACGATCGGTCGGCCTTCCCATTCCACCCAGACCATGTTCAATCGGTTTTGCGCCAACATGTCGCGTGCAAAGCGCCGGTGGAACTCGCAAAAACGCGGGGAGGCGAAGCAGCCGGGCCGTCCGCGGCTCGTCCACAGGGCCTGATGCAATCGCTCTAGAATCGCGAATCCGTCGGCCAATTCCGCCGGCGAACGGACGCGGTGCAGCTTCAAGCGGGGATCGTGAAAACACTGCTTCGCGAGGCGTCGAAAGCGACGCCGAGCGTTGGAGGACAGACCCGCGAGGTAGTCGGGCCAAGTTTTGGGCAAGGCGATCTGCCAACCGCCGGGCGCGGGCCGTCGCTCAACCGGGCAACCGGCCTGTCTCAGGTAATCCACAAGGGATTGGACGGTAGGCTCCGCGACCTCCACGCCGGACAGATCCAGTGCGTCCCACCAGGGGTTTTTCCGGGCCGATGGGCGGTATCCCGACTCCCGTTCAAGGTCGCCGTGGTACGGGAGGTCGCCCGATGCGGATCGGCCCTCGAGCAAATACTGTGCGAAGCGTCGGGCGGCGGCGTCTTCGTCTCCCGGACGGCACAGCAGACCCAGGTAGTCGCCGCACACCTCGTCCTCGCCCAAAAAGCTCACGACTCGACCCCAAAGCGGATGGCGGCGCACGTACCACGGCGCCAAAGCCCGAATGCAGTTACGATCATCGATCCAGGCCAGGACGCACAACTCGGGACGGCGGCCGCGCGGCCGCTCCCGCCCGTACACGTCCCACCAATGCATATTCCACATGCGACTTCGAAACGGCTGATCGCCGGCGAGGTCGTCCCAAGCCTGGGCGCGGCGTTCCACTTCTTCGCGCGAACGCCAACGCATCACGCGATGCCCGACCCGTTCCGAAGCGCCGCGCGGTGCTTCGCTCTCCGGAGATTCCAAGAGCATATTCATGGTTGCTCCGCCGATTTCCACGAAAAACGGAGAATCACGGCGACGGCCGTCGAGGGGTGTCTCGGCCGCCGAACCCCGCGGATTCCTTGAAAAGTGTGGGTTACGCGGCTGCTAATGCAAGTTTGAGTTGTAGATATTCCCCGGCCGGACGATGCGGCTACGTGCTCGCGGAATGCGTCGGCGACAAAGTCGGCAGATTCGTTCCGCCCGTGCGTCCGGTCGAGCCGCGGAAATCGGTGTGCTTCCCAGCCCGCCGCTTCGCGGGTGAGCTAGGTTTACGTAAGGCCGGGTCCGGGATTACGGTCGCGGACCGCGTTTTCCCGTGCGAGTTAATTGAGGATCGCATTCATGGAATCGTCGTCGCTTTCATTCCGGAGTACGTCTTCGCCGGATTTTTCGGATCGCGCGGGCGCAGGCGTGGGCCGTTCATGGGCGGCGTCCGAGGCGGAACCGCGGGCCGGTTTTTGGCGGTCGGCAATCCGTCGTCCCGCCTTATGGCTGATCCCAGCCGCAATCGTATGGTTGGTGACGGCGGCCTATGTGGCGATCCGCCCGACCGAATGGGAGGCCGTGCAGGCGGTCAGTGTGCGGGCGCAGGAGGCGTCTGCTCAGGGAGACGCGCGTTGGTTGGACGGCGATCAGCGGAAGTCGCTTCAGGAGACGCTCTTGGAGTTGTTTCGTTCCCGAGAAGTTCTGGAAGCCGCCTTGCGCGAAGTGGATCACCCGGCGGAACCGCCGACGGCGGACGGAACGAACGAGATCGTCGATCCGCGGCGAATCGACCGGTTGCGTCGCGTCATCAAGGTCACACCGCCGCAGGGGGCCGACCTCGGCTCGTCGGATATCCTTTGCCTGCATGTGAGAGATACCGACAAGACCCGCGCCGTGAAATTGGCCGAGGTTCTTTGCCGGCAGGCCGATCGAAAGTGGCGGGCGCTGCGTCGGGAGAAAGCCGGTGCCGCGGCCGCGGAGTGGGAGCAAGCGGTTCGTACGGCGGAATTGGAACTCCGGCGGGTCAATGAACGACTGGCCGCCATGGAGAACGACTTGGGGCCGCGATTGCCCGAGTTGAGGGCCTGGGCGGCCGGTCCCGCCGGCGATACCCCGCTGACGAAAAGGCTTTCCGAGCTGAGCACGGAGTTGCGGGCGACGGAGGTCGAGCTGGCCGACACGGAGGGGCTTCTCCAGGACGTTCGGGCCGCCGTGACGGATTCCTCGCGACTCCTCGACGCCGCCAACGCCCTGATCAAGCGCGAACCGAGTATCGAACAATGGAAGACGGCTTGGGTGGAGGCCCAAGTCCGATTGGCCGATGCGCGGGGACGGATGACGGATCGGCACCCCGAGGTCGTGGCCGCCGCCGCGGCCGAGCGCGAAATCCACGGCCGACTGGTCGAGGAGTTGTCCGCCTTCGTATCGATCTTGGAGGGCGAGCGCGATGACCTGCGCGAAAAATGCGGCGTCTTGCAAGCGCGCATCAACGCAACGAACGAGGAAATCCGCGAACTGGCGGCGAAGCGGGTGGAGTATGCGAATCTATCGAGCGAGCGCGAGCAGCGGTTGGCCGTCTTGCAGAACGCCCGGCAACGAGAAGACGATGCCCGGCTGGCCGCCGACGCCGTCACATCGACGCAGCTCCTCATTCCCATCGAGGGTGCCGAGACCGGCTTGGATCCGGTCGGGCCGGGGCGAGCAACGATCCTCGCGGCGGGCTTGGTCGCGGGAATCCTCTTCGGATTCGGCGTTCTGGCGTGGTGCTTGCCGACTTGCGACGCACCGCATGCCGTGATTCGCGAGGAATCGACCGTCGCGCGCGGAAGCCCCGGCATGCCGTCGGTCGCGGAACGTCGATTCGCCGAAACACCCGTGGAGGACGCCGGCCCGGTCGCCGATGTTGCGACCCCGTCCCCGAAAGAGACGCCGTCGGAACCACCGGTCGTCGTCGAACCGCCGACCGGGATCGCGCCTGCCGTAGGTCGGCGGGAGATGCTTTCGATTTGGACCGCTTCGGAGGGGCCCCTTCCGGATGCGAAGAACGAGGCCGTCGCCGGCTTCAGCGCGGCCTTGATCCGTGCGGCGGCGGAACAGTCCGCAACTCGTTGACCAAGCCCTGATGGATGCCTTTCCCGAATACGACGTTGCCTTCCTGGCCGGCCTGGCGGCGATGACGGTCGCCGTCTGGATCGGGCGGTTCGCCGCGCGCCATGGTCCCGCCTGGACCGCCGCCGGCGTGATTTTGACGGCCGTCTTCTTCGGCTACCCCTTCTTCCATTGGGACGTCTCTCCGGTTCCTTTGACCATCGATCGACTGCTGTGGGCCGTCATGGTCGTGCAGATGGTGTGGTGGATTCGCCCGGCGCACCGCCTGGGAGCGTTCGCGGCGACCTGCCATGATGCAACCTTGGGGATTGCGATCGGAGAGACGCGCCGTGCGTCGTCCGACGTGCAGCCTTACGGTAGCGCGGTTCCCAGCGAGCATCGCGCGCAATGGAGCGTGCGCCGAAGCCTGTCAACGGTTCCTGCCGCCGATTGGGTCCCCTTCGTGTGGGTGATTTATCTGGGTGTTTCGGCCGGCGTGACGGCAGCCGCGGGGGGCGACGCCCAGGCCGCCGCTTCGCGATGGCTGTTCTTCTACGCCTTGCCTCTCGGCGTGTATGCGGCCTTGCGGACCGCGAGATTCGGTCGCAAGCAGGTTCGCGGCGTTCTGATCGCTTGCGTCGTGTTGGGGGGCTATCTTACGGTCATGGCCCTTCTCGAGACGGCGGGGGCGCGGGCCTGGATCTTGCCCCGCTACATCGCATCGCCGGAATACGCGGAATTTTTCGGCCGCGCGCGTGGGCCGCTCCTCAATCCGATCGGCAACGGTTTGTTGCTGCTCGTCGCCTGGTCCGCGGCCTGGGCCTTGTGGCCGGACGCCGCTCCGCGCGGCCGCGTGATCCTGATTTCGGCGGGGTGCTGGATAACGGTGGGGCCGGCCTGCACGCTGACGCGAAGCGTCTGGATGGCGGCGGCCGCGGCGGCCTTGTGGTTGCTGGCGGCCATGGTTCCGGCCCGGCTCCGGCGTCGCACCGCGGCGACGTTCCTTGCTCTCGCCGCCGTCTCCGCCGTCGTACTGTCGGGACGCGTGTTGGAGCTGAAACGCGACCGCGATCTGAGCGCCTCCGCGGCCGCCGAGTCCGTTCGGCTTCGACCGATCTTGGCGGCGGTCGCGCTTCGCATGGCGAGCGACCGACCTCTGTTGGGCTTCGGGCTGGGGCAATACGATCGCGCGAAGTTGCCCTACTTGTCGGAACGAAGCGGCCCGTATCCCTTCGAGCGGGGACGGCCGTACACGCAGCACAACGTCTTCCTTTCGCTCCTCGTGGAAACCGGCGTCGTGGGACTGGCCGGCTTTCTGCTCATGCTCGCGCTGTGGTTCCGCGACGCTTGGCAGCGCGTCTTCGGCGCGGATTCCTCTCCGCCGGAACGGGCGGCCGCGATGGTCCTGGGGGCGACGATCCTCGCTTACGCCGTGAACGGAATGTTTCACGACGTGTCGATCATTCCGCAAGTCCATCTCTTGCTCTTCGCCGCGGCCGGCTTCTCTCGCAGCGCGATCAGCGGAACAGCTCATCCCGAAAGATGACCAGCAGGATTCCGCCCGTCACGGTCATGAGAAAAAGCACCAGCAGCAATGCCGGCGTCAGCGGGCTTCTCCAGGGATCGGAGCGACGGCGATAGATGAAGCGTGCCGGTTGCGGTTTGCCGGTGCCTGCCGGCGAGGTCTTTTCCGCGAAATGCCAGGGCGCGGTTTCGTCCTCCAGTTCGGCCGCGAAGCGAACGGCCGCGGGGGCAGGAGGGATGGGACGCACTCGCAAGCCCGCGGCTCCCTTGGAGTCATCGTCCGCTTCGGTGTCGGGCGACCAGACCTCGGCGACGGGATACGGCAGTTCCTTGCCCGCGGCGCGAAACTCCGAGAAAAGGCGTCGGTCATACTCGCGCTTGCGAACGGGATCGAGCAAGCACACGCGGGCGGCTGCCAGCTCGTTTAGCAGCTTCTGGCAAGCCTCGGCGTAAGGCCCCGCCTGAAAGCGGCGAACGTGCCCCATCTGTCGATCGGCCGCGTTCTGAATCACCTCCCTGTCCGTTTCAAAGGGTGCAATTCCCAGCAGCCGGTAGTGATGCGGCGGTTGTTCCTGCGGCGGGATGCCCAACCATTTTCGATACGGATCAAAGGACTCGCTCATAGGCCTATTATGCCCTCGCGGCGGGGAATTTTCCTAGCGGTCGGAGGGAGGCGATCGTGGGCGGCCGTTTCAGAGTCCGCGGCGTCAATTCCACAACAGCCCCGCGTAACCGACCACCTCCCGCGTGTCGCCCGAGGCATCCGCGCTGGTGGCATAGCCCACCTGTTCGCAGCGGTTCAGTCTTCCCAATCGCCGCAGGGTCTCCATGACCAGCACGGCGGGGCGGTAGCCGCACATCTTGATGCCGCGTCGCCGCACCGTTTCCCACAATAGCCGCGGGTCCGGACGGCGCAGGGCCTCCAGGGCCTCCGCATCGAGTTTGCGGGTGGTGGCGTCGTCGGAGTAGTGATGCATGTCCGTGGAAACGACTAAGAGCGGAGGTTCCGGGAGCGACTCCAAGAGCTTGGCCAAGGCGTCGGCGGCCCGGCACAGCATGTTGTAGTCGCCTTCTCGAATCACAAGCCCCAGCACTTGCGCGGCCGGGGCCAAACGCGCCAAGATCGGGAGTTGCACCTCGATGCAGTGCTCGGCCGCGTGGGCCATGGCGTCGGCTTCGAAGGGCGGCACGCAGTCCGCGATCCGCCGCGCCAAATCGGGATCGGAGTGCAAGCTCAGTCCCGGCAAGGCCCAGGTGCGGTGCGGCGCCACCGCCCAGTCGGAACCGTGCGGCATGTGCTTCGGCCCGAAGATCAGGACTTTGGCCGGAATCTTGATTCGGGCGAAGACTTGCGCGGCCAGCTTGCCGGAATAGATCCAGCCGGCGTGCGGCACCAGCGCCCCGGCCCAAGTCTCGTTGCCGCGTTCCCTCGGCACCATGGAATCGAGCATTTCGTTCATTTGGTCCAGGTCGGCCGGATAGAATCGGCCGGCGACGGCCGGGCGCCGGACGGATGCCCCGGCGAGCGGCAGACGCGCATTCCCCATTTCCACGCTCGGTTCGGTACTCAGGCAATCCAGTCTCCAAACCTCCGCGTCCTCCACGGCGGCGCACCGAAGCCGAGCCAGAGCCCGGCGCAAGATCTCATCGCTGCTTGCCTGGGGATCATAAACCAAGGCCCAACGGTCCTCCCAAACAGCGCACAGGGCGTGCACTTGCGGATCGTAAGCCGTCAGCTCGCAGGCCGAGCCGGTGCCCAGCAGGCGCGGGTTGCGGAGGATCGTCAACCCGACGCGGAGCGCGGCCACGGACTGCGGGTCTTGACGCACCGACTGGAGGCTGGAAAGGGCGCTTTGCACCAAATCGGCCAGTGTGGCTTGCAGCGGGATTTCGGCGGCGGGCTGCACGCGGCCGGCCTCCAGCACGCGCTCCCCTTGATCGACGGTCTTGATCGAGAGGACCACGCCTTGCACCTCCCCGTCGTAGAGATTGGGCGCATACCAGGTGGGAACGGCCCCGAAGGCCGCGGCCGCCAAATTGTTCCGTGCCAGGGCGGCCAGACGGTCCAAGTCTCCGCGCCCGGGCCCGGGCCGAGCCGGCGTGTCGGCCTGGCCGGAATCCGTCTCCAGAAAATCTCCGAGGCTTGCCGTAAGGGAGTAACCTTCGAATCGTTTCAAGTCCACATCGTCGTCGATCCAAGCGTTCCGCGGCAGCCCGGCCTTCACGCAGACCTGCTCCAAAAAGGTCCGTGCGTCGAAATGGTGCTCCGTCGCCACACCGGGCAGCAAGAGACCGGAGGACGTTCCGCGTGAAATCATCAGCCCGTGGCGCCCGATCTCGACCGCCCGCACGCGATCCTCGCCCGTTTCGCGAATCGTTTCCAATCCCCACAGCAGCCAGACCTCGATCGTGAGGTCGCGCAGCTCCGCGGGCCGGATGGGCGGGAAACGCAGATCGTGTTTGGCGGAAAGTTCCGCCGCAGAGCGCAAGGCCGAGGCCAAGCGAATGCCTTCCCCCAACCTGCCGCAGCAGGCGCGGAGTTTGCCCTGGCGCTTGAGGCTGACGAAAATGCCCCAAACCGGCAGTGAGGCAATTTCGTCCGGCAAAGTCGCGACTTCCGTTCCGGCTTGACCGGTGACGAATTCCGCAACCCAGCGGGCGGCCGCCCGCAATACCGCCTCGCGTTGCGAAGGCGAGAGTTGGGGCGGATTCGGCACCACGCGCTCACCGCCGCTTTCCGCGTTTCCGCTCGAGCCCGATTTGCTATCGAAGTTCATGGCAAACGTCCTTGCTTGTTGGAGAAAACCGCTTTTCCACGAGGTTGCCGCCTTGCGTTCCGGGTCCGTTGGGATCCCCTCGGGCGAAAAAGTGGGAATCGTCGCCCGCCTCCCGACCGCGGCGGCCGAGGCCTTCGGCCGCGGGGCCTACGCCTGCTCGAACAATGCGATCGAAACCGGTTGCCTGCGACTACCCCAATCGCCGGGTCGGCCGGCCGGGTCGAAACGTCCGTGAACCGTCGCCCCGCAATGCGAGCAGCGATTGCCCTTCAGGAAGTATCGGCCGATCGTGTATCCCTCCCGCTCGATGACGCAGCGACGGCAAACGGGACAATAAGTGCTTTGCCGCAAAGGGTCGTAACAATTGCCCGTGTAAACATACTTTAAACCCGCATCGCACGCGATATCGTATGCCGCGTTCAGGGTCTCGATGGGCGTAGGGCCGCGATCTCGCAGGCGAAAGTCGGGATGAAAAGCCGTGAAATGAAGCGGGACGTACGTGCCCAAGTTCTCCGCGATCCAGTCGCACATCCTCTTGAGTTCGTCGCCCGAGTCGTTCGCCTTGGGGATCAGCAGGGTCGTAATCTCGACCCAGACCGCGGTCTCGCGGACGAGGTAGCGTAGGGTATCGAGCACGGGTTGCAAGTGCCCGCTGCAAAGCCCCCAGTAGAAATCCTCGGTGAATCCCTTGAGATCGACATTGGCGGCATCCATGTAGCGGAAAAAGGCGGGCCGCGCCGCCTCGCTGATGTAGCCCGACGTAACCGCTACGTTCGCGACCCCCGCTTCCCGGCAGGCCTCGGCCGTGTCGATGGCGTATTCCGCGAAGATGATAGGGTCGTTGTAGGTGTAGGCCGCACTGCGGCAACCGAGGGCTAGGGCGGCACGGGCAATCGCCTCCGGCGATGCCCTTTCACTCAATCGCCGCACTTCGCGAGACTTGGAGATGGACCAGTTCTGGCAGAACTTGCATCCCAAATTGCAGCCCGCCGTGCCGAACGAGAGCACGGCCGTTCCGGGATAGAAGTGATTGAGCGGTTTCTTCTCGATCGGGTCGATGCAGAAACCGGTGCTGCGGCCGTAGGTGGTGAGAACGATTCGGCCGCCTTGGTTTTGTCGCACGAAACAGAAGCCGCGCTGTCCTTCGGCCAAGGCGCAAGCCCGGGGACAAAGGTCGCAGACCAGCCTCCCATTTTCCTCGTGCCACCAACCGCCGGGTTTGATTCCCTGATCGTCCGGCGGAGCTTGGGGAGGATCGCTGATGCGTCGGTTCATGACAAGACCTCCGCAGCCCCTTCGGCAGACGGCGGCAAGGGCGAAAGCCACGGTCGCCGCCGATCCGTGAGAGCCTGCATTTCCGCCGCCTTCGCTCGCCTTCGCTACTTTCATTGTAGAGCGAAGTTCCGGATCGGCCTACCATGTCGCCGGCGAGACCGCCGAGGATTCAACCCGCAAGTGTGAACGGGCGCCGCTTCTAAAAGAGCAGGATCAGGAATTCTAAAAGAGCAGGATCAGGAAGATGCCTACGGCTGTGGAAACGGCGAAGGCCTGAGCGACGTCGCGGCCGAGCTTCCAACCGCCCAGGATGCCCGCGAAGACCGACTTCGCCAGCATGTTGGCGATCACCGCGACCACAAGATAGCGCCAGCCGTTGTTCAGAATGGCGGTATCGGTGGAGGCCGTCCGAGCGAGCGACAGCGTAATCGCGTCCATGTCGTGCAAGCCGGACAGAAAGGCCAACGCGAACAATCCGCGATCTCCCAGGCCCTGACGGACGGCGGCCAAGAGGAACAAGACCACGGCGTAGGCCGCCGCAAAGAGGATTGCCGTGCGCATTTGCGTGGGGTTCTTGGCGTGAGCGATGAGAGGCGGCGATTGCCGGGCGCGCCGCCAATACGCGAGCGCCGGCAGCAACGTGGCCGCGGCCATGATCAGCAGGGGGGCCGCCGATCGCAGCAAGAAATCTTGGTTCACCACCAGCATTTCCAAGAATATCCTCGCGAACATGACCGTGGACGCCAAAAGGATGATCACCGCGCCCGCCGGGAGAAGATCGGCATTCTCTTTGACCTGCCGCGCGGCGCTGATGGTGGCGGCGGTGCTGGAGACCGCGCCGCCCAGCAATCCGCTGAGGAGCACCCCCGCGCCCCGCCCCATGAACTTGTAAACGATGTAGCCGCCCAGGCTGATGGCCACGATGAGCACTACCATCATCCACACATTGAACGGCCGAATGACTCCATAGGGATCGACCGGCGTGTTGGGCAGGACCGGCAGGATGATGCAGGAAATGAGCACGAACTGCATGATGGCGCGGAGGTCGTCCGCGCCCAATTGATCGGAGAGGCGGTGCATCTCGGGCTTGAATTGCAGGAGCACCGCGATCACGCCGCCTACCACCACGCCGATCTCCATCCGCGCCAAGACGAGTAAGGCCCCTACGCCGTACATCAGCAGTGCCGCCATGCTGGTCGTAATGCCGGGATCGGGTTCCTTCTGACGCATTCTCAGCCATTGCGGGAAGAATAGCAGTCCGACCAAGGCCAGCAAGGCGGCCGCGGGAACCCAGGCCCCCAGCATCTTGCCGAGGATCGCGAACACGCCGCCTGCCAAGGTGATGAGGGGAAACGTCCGCAGGCCGGGCATCCCCGTCTCCGTCCGCTCCCGTTGCAGGCCGACCAGAAAGCCCAGCAGCACACACATGCCCAGACGCAAAAAGACCCCGGTCAAATCCGTGCTTTCCGCGGAAAGCAGGGGCGCGAGCCAGCGGGGTACGAATTCCTGGGGAGGCATGGGCGAATTTGCGCTTGCCGGACGGTTGGTATCGGTCGTTCCGATCATGCGGCAGGGAGCGGCGCTCTTGCAACGACGCATGCCGGGATCATCCAAGTATAGCCCGTGCCGGGAACACCGCCCAACCGACTCGATTCCAAATCTTCGCGCGGATCGAACGGCCCTCTTCCGCAAGGTAGATTTCCATGGAGCTTTCGATGCGCCGCACGGAGCATCGTCCGGCGATTCCTGTGGGTCTATACGAGAAAGGTCCGGCGTGTCCGCCGTCGCTCGCGATTCATCCTCGAACACCGGCGTTGCCATCGCGGCCTGCGATCCGTGGGTCGTGCTGATGCCGGTTTTCAACGACCGGTCGGCGGCGGAGAGCACCGTCACCGCCTTGCACACAGTACTTAGCGATGAGGCCGCGGCCGGCAGGCGGAATCACCGCGTCATCGTCGTTTTGGCCGACGACGGATCCTCGGAGCCGCTGGTCCCGCCGAACCTCCCTCCAGCGTCCGTAATCGACGAAATCCGCGTGCTCCGACTGCGTCGGAACTTGGGGCATCAACGGGCCATCGCGGTGGGGTTGGCGTACATCGCTGAAAACATTCCCTGCCGCGGCGTGGTGGTCATGGATTGCGACGGCGAGGACAACCCCGCCGACGTACCCCGCCTGATAGACCGCGCTGAGGAAGAAGGGATGACGAAGATCGTCTTCGCGCGGCGACGGCGGCGTGCCGAAGGAGTGACCTTTCGCCTAGGCTACTTGGCATACCGGGCACTGTATCGGGTATTGACGGGGCGTTCCTGGCGCGTGGGCAATTTCAGCGTCATTCCGCGCCGGCACCTCCAAAGCCTCACCGCCGCTTGGGAGATCTGGAATCACTACGCGGCAGCGGTGTTCAAGACGCGTCTTCCCTGCTGCGAGGTGCCCGCCGATCGCGTGCGGCGCTCGTTCGGCAGGTCGGGCATGGGGCTGACGGGGCTGATCCAGCATGGGCTTTCCGCCCTGTCCGTGCATGCCGAAACCGTCGGCATTCGATTGTTGCTCGCCGCCACGGCCTGCATCGCGGCGGCCTTCGCCGCCTTGATGGTTGTGATCGCCGTGCGATTGTTCACCCCCTGGGCGATTCCCGGCTGGGCCACGTCGGCGGCCGGCTTGGCCTGCGTGTTGATCGTCCAGGGATTCCTCTTGTCCTTGCTGTTTTGCTTCATGACGTTGGCAGGACGGCAAGGCACGACGTTCCTTCCCATCCGCGACTACCGCTGGTTCATCGGCGAAGTGATTTGCCTTTCCCGTTCGACGCCGCCGCCGACCTCCCCTGCGATCCCTGTTTGCGACGCGGAGGCATGGTACGCCGCCGAGCCGATGCCGTCGGCTTGATGGACCGCACACGATGCTGCAATCGTCCGGCGGCGCACGGCGCGGTCGCGAAACCAATACTTGTTTGAAGCCCAACGCAAAGATGCCGCGGCCAGGTAAGACCGCGGCATCGATTACGAAGTCGGTTGCGATTGTTCAACCGTTTTTTCGGGCGGAACGAATCCTTTCAAGGTTGGGAGCTGAGCTCCAGTTTGATGTCCTTGATTCCGCTTTCCGGAACTTCCACCTTCAAACCGGAAGTCGCGATGTTGGCGTACTTCGCAGGGAGCACATTCTTATAGGTGACCGCGCGGAAGTCTTCGCTCTCGCCGGCCGCTTGCGGGCCCCCTTCCATGGGCACCTCCAACGTCTTGGCGACCTGGACGATGTAGCGTCCCGGCACCGCCCCTTTCTTGCCCTCGATTTGCAAATCGAAGTATCCCGCAGCATTCGTCATGCCTTGGGCCGGATTCCCGGATTGGATATCCTCCGGGATGAACACGACGGCCGCCCCCTCCACCGGGTTTCCGTCGAGATAGACATATCCCGAAGCCGGGACCGTCGCGGGGAGATTTCGCGAATCCCCGCCGCCGCAGCCGTTCACGAACAACATCGCGGTAGTCAAGGCACACCCAACGACGAGAAGACCACGCATGCTGGAACCCTCTCCCGGTTCATGAGAAAACTCAAACCCGCCGTGACATGCAACTACATGCGGCTAAAAACTGGTGAGCGTTTCGCCGCCGGCTTTGGTGCCGAGGGCGCCCCAGACTCCGTAAGGGCTGGGACCCGTGGAGGTCGCCGCCGGGGGAACCAACGCGAGATTTCCCGTGTTGATGGTCTCGCTAATGAACCGCACGCTGCCGTCGGCCATGGCGACGTTGACGCCGCCTGGGTGGTCGCTGGTGGAATTCCAAATTCCCGGCGCGTAGTGCCCTCCACCGCTTTGCCACGCGGGGTCACCGATGAGGCACACCGACGTATTCGGCGGCAGGATCGTTACCACGGCGTGGAAAAACGCTGCGCCGTCGCCCCAGCGATAGCCCGGAGAGGTATCCTGACTGAAGGGCACGGCCGCCGCAGAGTATTGGTTCCCCACCCAATAAGCGCGGCACGTGAAGGGAATATAGGTGGCGGGATCGCCCGAGGCGTCCACGACCACCATGCCGCGGCTGCGATTGTTGTTGGGACGCGAACGTTCCGCAAAGGCGATGGTATTACTTGTACCGTCGGTGATGTGCGCCATCGGCGTAAAGTCCAACCGGCCGAAAATGCCGCGGTTGGGAATGGAGCGCCGTTGGTCCGCGAGCGCCTGATCCGTTCTTTCCGTGGGACTGACGACCGAAGATACGTAGGTGTCGCCCGCGCAAAAACCGTAACTAATCCTCCCTCTCGCCGTACCGTAAGGAGGCACGGTGCCCGTATCGCTGGGGCAGTTTAACACCGGCAGAACCGTATTCCACCAGGTGTTGTTGCTCCAAGGGGCATTGTTGGCGGCGATAATCTGGTCGTAGAGTGCCTTTTGTTCAAAATAGGGCGCCATGGCCACGAAGCCGCTCATGCGTAATCGCAACCCGCCCGTGGGAATCGTGCCTGTTCCGGCTTGTCGTGCCGGGAGCCGAGTAAACGTGTCGTGATACGTGTGGGCGGCCAACACCAATTGTTTCATGTTGTTGGTGCATTGCGCTCGTCGAGCGGCTTCCCGAGCCGCTTGTACCGCAGGGAGCA
Source organism: Thermogutta hypogea (assembly GCF_055386265.1). Lineage (NCBI taxonomy): Bacteria > Pseudomonadati > Planctomycetota > Planctomycetia > Pirellulales > Thermoguttaceae > Thermogutta > Thermogutta hypogea. The sequence goes on along the minus strand of NZ_AP042425.1, from coordinate 3,146,439 downwards.
AAAGCGCGATTAAGATTCCAATGATCGCAATGACTACCAACAGTTCGACGAGGGTAAAACCTCGCGCTTGCCCTATCGAGCCGCCGCCTTTTCTGAGAATCGACATTCGCCTCGCCATTGTGAGTCCTCCAATAAGATGAAAAGAGGAAAACCAGGGACCGCATCAGCGAACCACACTGTTGTGTGGAGTATAAGTGAAGCAATCATCTGTGTCAATGATTTTGTGACAAATCATCGGTTGTGGTTTTTTGCTGAAGAATCATTCTGTGAGTGTGTAGTGCTAACCAATCAGGAGAAGGTGGAAACCGATCCGCGCGGACACCAAAGGGGGGGCCATCCGGATGGGGCGAGGAGCTGGCGATGAGAAGAACGGAATAGCTGTCGCGCGTGCGATCGAGCCGGCCATGCGGCGCTATCGCGCGGGGGCGCAAAACAAAACCGCCGACAAGACGTCGGCGGTTATATGGTGTCCTTAGAGTTCGCGGCTCAAGACGTACCGTGTACCGTCGGGTGGAACCCTGCGGTCAGGTCACCGTCAATCCCACCACCAGGTATCGGCGGGCAGGGAGACTTTGACTTCCTCTCGCAACTTGCGGACCTGATCGCCTTCGTCCGGCAAGAGGTTCTCGGCTTGCAGGGCCTCTTCGGCCTCGATTTGTACTCCCCCGCCAATGGGGGTCATGATCCGGCTGCCCTTGATGATGGCGTTCACCGCCGATTCCACTTGCTTCGGGGCGGGATACGTGCGGACGGGGAACTTCGACTCGTCGCCGAGGAACTCCATCTTCCAGCCGGCTTGCGTGTAGAAGTCTTGCTTTTGGATGTAGGCCGCGACGACGGCCAAGTCGATCACGTTCCTGAGTTCGGCATAAACCGGGGATCGGGCGGCCAGCTCGGGATATTTCTTGGTGAAGCTGGTGGTGAAGGCCCGGCTCGCCGCATTCGAGGTCGCCGCTTGCGCTCGGGCGCCGCCGGCCATGACGACTTCGTCTTCGCCCACCAATTTTACACCGTCGCCCACCAACTCCAGGCCGGCTCCGTCCTCAGTCACGCGGAGGCATTGATAATCCGGCACGAAGTACCAGCGGAACAGGGCGTTCGCCGAGACGGCCGACGAGGCGGCTTTTTCCACAAAACTGGTCAAGCGGACGGGCGGCGTCTCCAGGCCGATGCCGATCAGCTTCATACGGTAGTCGGCTTCCACGAGGATGCGGGCGAAGTGGGTGTCGGCCGGAATGCCCTCGATCGTGATCTCTTGCAGGCCCAGACTATTCTTGACGCCGGTGCTCATGTATCGGGCGGTCTGGAGTTCCTGGCCGCGGGGGAAGGTTCCGCCCATCCGCCGCAAGAATTCCTGCATCTTGGCCAGCCCTTCCTGGGTGGGATCGATCGAGCAGCCGATGACGGCGGGGCCTTCCTTGCCGGAGGGATACGCCCGCAGGGCGGTCACCACGTCCTGCAACTGAATGACCGGTTTGCCGCTGGTAATCCCCACCACGCGGCCGGCCGGATCCGGAACCCAGCCTTCGGCCGGTCCGGCGAGGACGATGTCCCCGCTCTCGGGATAGACGAACACGTACCGGACGCGAAGCAATCCCGCCATGTAGCGCATCTCGTCCGAGACCACACCGTTGGCGGCAATGATGGCCCGCTCCAATCGCGGGAGCGAGACCTTGCGGAGGCGGCTGTACCGAATGATATCCGGGGGCAGAGCCTGGCGAGCCGCCGCGACACGCTCCCGCATCACCGTGCCCATGGGGTCTGCCGCCGTCTGCAAACGGAGCACGCCGTCCGGGCTGACGAGCACGCCGGCCGGGGCGTTCGGGGGGATGTTTTGATCCTCCGCCCATAGCGGAGAAACCAAAGTCACCGCCCAAAGTACGGCGGGCAGCAGGCCGCCCAGCCATCGACGCAAAGAACCAGATCGATTCATGAGGAGCCTCTCCATCGGAACGTCTCGGGACCGTTTTCGCTCGACCGACTCGCAGGCCTTGGCCGGGCCGTCAAGACGGTGCAGCCGCATTGCGTTATCGCCTCGGCAATGGAACTACACTCACCCGAAATACACGGAAATCGCCGTCGTCGGTACACCCGGCGGCAAACCGCGAAAACGCGATGCGTGCCGTCGCCGACTGCGGGACCCTCGGCCGCGCCACCGCCGGGGTGGATTGCAGCGGGATGACGACACACCTCGATCTTAATTAGGCAAATTGGACAAAGCAAGCAAGTGCCGCGAGTTTTGCGGAAAAGTAACCCAGGGCTGAGCCGGTGCGGATCGGCTTTTCGGTCCTGACCTCACTGCGGCGAGGTATCTGGCTGGATGGGCCCCTGCTGATCGGCGGCCTTTTCTACTCGGGGTAGGGAAACCTGTCCCTGCCGCGCCAGGTCGATCGCCTCGGCCAGGATGCGGGCGGCTTCCTGCGGTGCGTGAAAACCCATCGAGTTTTCGGCCGCCACGTAATCCAATCGCCATTGGGATCGCCGGTGCAACTGTCGCGCCGCGTCGAGGGCCGCGGCGTCGGCACCCGACTTTTCCGCCGCAACGATGGCGTCGATCAGGTCCATCACGGCGATTTCGGCCCGCTCCATCAATCCCTTGGTGCGGGTTTGGATCGCCTCGGCGCGCGCCAAGATTTCGTCCTCCGGGTAGCGGTGGCAGGTCTGGCATGCCCGGGAGATATTCAAGAGCGGGCTGCGGACGTGATGGTCGCTGATTTTGACGGCGCCCACGCGGACGTAGGGCATGTGGCAGTCGGCGCAGGCCACGCCGCTTCGGGCGTGAATTCCCTGGCTCCACATCTCGAATTCGGGATGCTGGGCCTTGAGCATCGGGGCTTGCGAAACGGCGTGCTTCCAGTCGGTGAACCCGACTTCGTCATAATAGGCCTCTTCCTGCTCCATCTTCAGCCCGTTGTGCCAAGGATAGGTCAGCAGCTTTTCCGGACCCTTGAAATAGTATTCCACGTGGCACTGCCCACAAACCATGGAACGCATCTCCTGTCGCGATGCCTCGCGGTTGGGGTCGTAGGGTTTGTCTCGGGAACCTTTGCGCCAGCGGGCAATGCTGGGGAAATGCGGGACCTCGTCCTCGGACTCGGCCAAGCGCTGAATGCCGTTGAGGAATCCCGGCCGCGTGACCCGCAATTGCATGGTCGCCGGATCGTGGCAATCCAGGCAGGTCACGGGGTGATCGATGAGCTTGCGGCCTTGGTCATCCGTCAAGTTGCGGGCCTCGTTCCAAGGCATGGCGCAAACGACCTCAAAACCCTTCATGATCTGCTCTTGACGGCGGTCGTCGGGGATGCCGGCGCGGCGGCCCATCTCACGGTAGGCCGGCAGCACGGCCGCATGGCAGTGCAGGCAGGCGCCCGGCTGCTTGAACTGCCGCACCCGCTCGGTCTCCTCTTGGTCTTGCAGCATGTAGGCGTGTCCCCGCTCTTCGCGGTAATCGACGCTGAAGGCGTAACCTTGGAAGAGGACGCGCCAGCGTGGGTCTTCGTCGAGCTTTTGGAAGGCCTCGCTGCCGCCGAACCGGGTCCGCTCGGTATCCACGGTCCGTTTGTAGCTGTCGTATTGTCGTGGGAAGTTCTTGCCCCATTCCGCCGGATCGACGGTGTCTTCCGTCAGCTTGACTACTTCGAAGACGGTTTGCAGGGACTCCTGCTTGCGGAGCGAGATGTTTTGCCATAGGGCCATCACGCCCGCGGTTGCAACGGCCGTGACGAGGATCACGACCACGTAAAGCGCAACGGCGACGCGACGGAAGGGAGAAGGCGATTGTTGCGGCCGGCTCATGAAAGCGGTTTCCTACTTCGTCGGACCATGACCCACGTCGGCGTGACAGTGGACGCAACTCAGCGAATGTTCTTCGTCGTCCAAGGCGACGATCCAACTGACCATCTCTTGGTGGCACTCGATGCAATTTCGGCGGAGCATTTCGGAATTGCTCGGGCGAATCCGAATCGGCTCGTGAAAGTCCTGCAAGGTGAAGGCCTTGGAATGGCGGTAGCCGTTTTCGGCCTTAGCCAGGTACTTGGGGATTAGGGCATGGGGAACGTGGCAGTCGTTACAGGTTGCGACGGCGTGGTGCCCCGCCTTTTGCCAGCCGTCGTAGTGCTCGCGCATGATGTGGCAGTTGACGCAGGCCTGGGGATCGTTGCTCAGATACGAAAGCCCGTTGGCGTAATACGCCGTATAGGCTCCCGAGCCGAGAAGGATCCCAAGCAGAACGGAGAGGAAGATCAGCGGCCAGGAAGACGAGATGAAGGATTTCATACCGAAGCCAAAAGCATTTCACGGCAGCGATCCGGCGTCATCGCGGGAACCGACTTGCATATTAAATTAGTTTATTTCAGAGGCTATTTCAACCGACGCTCCGGCCGGAGGCACGGGCGCGCGTCGGCGGTGGGCGGAATCCTCGGTCGGAATCTTTGGTCCGACCCCGTGGCGGATGCAGCAACCACGCATTGCCCTCGACGTCGGCTCGCAAATTCGGTCCGCGCGGTTTAAGATGTCAGGCGGTTTCGGTTACGGCAGCCGGTCGGCTTAGGGGAACGGTCCCCGAGGCTCGATAACATCATCCGCCGGAGCAATCTGCCGGAGTACGGCGTCATCAGGGGAGGCGCGAACATGCGACTGTGGCACACCTTGGCCGTTGTGGTGGGAATCGTTTGGGCGGGCACGATCGCGGGGGCGACCGGCCCGGACACGTCCAAGATGAACGTGTTGTTCATCAATATCGAGGATTGCAATGCCGCCGCCTTGGGCTGCTACGGCAATCCCGTTTGCCGCACGCCGCATCTCAGCCGTTTGGCCGAGACCGGCATTCGTTTCGATCGGGCCTACGTCCAGGCGGTCTGTTGCAATCCCTCGCGGACGGCCTTCTTGACCGGGCTGCGACCGTTGACCACCGGCGTCACGGCCAACGGCCATGTCATGGACGAGGTCATGCCTCCCGACGTGTCGACGTTGCCCGAGATGCTGAAGGCTCGGGGAATCTATACCGCCGTGGTGGGCAAGTTCTTCCATCGCCTGGACTACGCGGAGAAACAGATCGCGGCCTTCGATCGCATCGAGCACTACCAACGGCCGACGGGCTGGAGCGGGCCGGAACCGGTTTTGAAGTTTCCCCCCGTGCCGCGTCCGGCAGGCTGGGAACCGGCGCCGAAAGATCAGAGCAGCCGCGAATACGTCGAGTGGCGACGGCGGCATTCCGATCGCTACGGCGACTCGGGACTGACACGGGAGCAGGAGGGCGACTATCGCATGGCGGCCACCGCCGCGGCGCTACTCGAGGAATTCGCCAAGAGTGATCGGCAATTCTTCCTGGCGCTCTCCCAATCGCGCCCGCATACACCGCTGATCGCGCCGAAGGAGTACGTGGCCCTGTACGATCCGGCCGCGCTGCCCGACTTTCCGGCCCCGCCCGACTCGCTGGTCAATTTTCCCTATCCCAAGCGTGCGACAGGGGGCAATCCCGACATTTTCACTCAGCAACAACCGACCTTGGAACAGGCCAAAGCCGCCTTGGCAGCCTACTATGCCTGCCTGACGATGGTGGACGATAACATCGGCATGGTCCTGGAAACGTTGGAGAAGACCGGACTGGCCGAGAACACGATCGTGATCTTCCTGGGCGATCACGGCTTTCACCTGGGCGACCACGGCTTCTGGTCCAAATACTCGATGCTGGAGGCGACGCATCGCGCGCCGCTGATCGTTCGGGTGCCCGGCGCTGCCGGTAACGGTAAGGTCTGCGACGAGATCGTCGAATTCGTGGACTTGGTGCCGACCCTAGGGGAATTGCTGAAGATGGAAGTGCCGAAGAACGTCGAAGCGACCAGCTTCGTGCCTTTACTGGAGGATCCGGGGCGGCCGTGGAAGAAAGCGGCCTTTATCGTGGAAGACGACGGCGACGCATTCGGTCAAGCGGTTCGGACCAAACGTTACCGCTACATGGAGTTCAGCAAGAAGGCGCCCATCCCCGCCGCGCTGTACGACCTGGAAAAGGACCCTTGGGAGACGGTGAATTTGGTGGACGACCCCGCCTATGCCGAGGTTCGCCGGGAACTGGCGGAGCTGCTGCACGCCGGTTGGCAGGCGGCCTTGCCGCCGGGACGGTAGGCGGCGCAGCCCCGTCGCGCGGCCTTGCGACCGATCGCGGGACGCTGCAACGCCTAGCACCCGCCGCCCGTTTGCGCCGCGAGCCGGGATCGGTTTTCGCTCACGTGCCGCGGCGGCAGCCGAACCACTCGATCTGCTTCCGCGGACAGAAGACCAGCCCGTGCTGTGCGCAGTACGGTTCCAGCCACCGGCGTTTGCGCTCCAGTTCCGCCGGGTCCGTTCCCTGAGGCATCAAGAGTACGCGATCCTTCCGAACCGCGGGAAAACGCCGTAGATACGCCGCCACTTCGTCGCAGTCCTCGGGCCGGTCCACGACGAATTTGAGTTGGTAGTCATACTCCGCCGTCAACCGCCGCACGATCTCCGGTTGCCACCTTCGGTGATCGTGGACGGCCGACCAGCGGGGATGTTGCGCGGGATCGGGCGTGGAATTGCTCAGTTTGGGACTGATCGACATCAGGTGGCAGGCAAGGGATAGATACCGCGTGCCGGCGGTCTCGATCGTGATGTGGCGGCCCAGCCGGTCCAAGGCCTCGCACAGCCGGGGCAACCGGGAAAACAGCATCGGCTCCCCGCCCGTGATGACCACATGCCGGGCCGGGTATTGCTTCAGACGCGATACCAGGTCCTCCAGCGTCAGTCGTTCCCCTTCGGGATGCCAGGAGGCGTAAGGCGTATCGCAAAAGCGGCACCGCAAGTTGCAGCCGCTCAATCGGATGAAGACGCTTGGGGTGCCGGTCAGCAGTCCTTCGCCTTGCAGCGATGGAAACACTTCCGCCACCCGAAACGACAGTCCGGCCGCTTCCCCCGTTCTTGGGGGGGCCAAGATCGTCGGTGTGGATGCGCCTTGGTTCACGAGTCGGGTACCTCGGTCGGCGGGATATCGGTAATCCCTCTATTGTATTCGTCGGATTCGCCGGTTTCGTAATCGGGCCGGGGATTCTTCCCGCGGTACGCAACGCGGTTACCGGCGTCCGGCGGAGCCGCGTTACGGCGGGGGAGCGGTCGCGTCATCGGCATACGGGATGGGGTCCGGGATGCCGACCTGGGCGAAACCGCGGCGACGGAGCCGGCAGGCGTCGCATCGTCCGCAACTTCTACCGTCCGGCAAAGGGTCGTAGCAACTGTGTGTCAAGCCGTAATCTACGCCCAGCTCTAGGCCGCGGCGGATGATCTCGGCCTTGCTCATGCGGATCAAGGGGGCGTGAATGCGAAAGGCGGTCGTCCCCTCGACGCCCGCCTTGGTGGCCAGGTTGGCCAACTGCTGGAAGGTCTGCAAGAACTCGGGCCGGCAGTCGGGATAACCGCTGTAGTCCAAGGCGTTGATTCCGAGGTAAATATCGCCCGATCCTGCTGTTTCGGCATACGCCAGGGCGAGTGCCAACAGGATGGTGTTCCTCGCCGGAACATACGTGACCGGAATATCTTGCGGTACGGATTCGCCGACGCGGTCTTTTGGAACGGCCAGGCGATCCGTCAGGGCACTGCCGCCGAAAAGGGTCAAGTCCACTTGCAAAAAGACGTGCCGTTTTACGCCGAGGGACTCGGCCACCCGCCGGGCGGCTTCCAGCTCGAATCGATGCCGTTGCCCGTAGTCCACGGTCAGCGCGTACAGGTCGAATCCGGCCCGGCGCGCCTCGGCCGCCGCCGTCGCGGAATCCAAACCTCCGGATAGTAGCACTACGGCCTTGCCAGACATGGGATTTGAATGAGGCGGGGGCGAGAATGCGGGCGTCGGGCCCCGCGCCATGGTCGAGTTTCCTTCCCGCCTTTCTCCCATCATGCCACAATGGTAATCTTTGAGAAAGGAGTATTGCCGGTGACTGAGAATCTTCGCGACATCCTCGAAACCTTCCAAAACCAGTACCCCGAGCGCGAGTACACGATCGAGATCGTTTGCCCGGAGTTTACGTCGGTCTGCCCCAAGACCGGCCAACCGGACTTCGGGACGATGACCATCGTGTATATCCCGAGTCAGCTTTGTGTGGAGCTGAAGAGCCTGAAGCTGTATCTCCAAGCCTACCGCAACATGGGGATCTTCTACGAGCACGTGACGAATCGCATTCTGGACGACCTCGCAGGGATTTTGAAACCCCGCTGGATGCAGGTAGTCGCGGATTTCAGACCCCGCGGGGGGATCACGACCAAAGTCACCGCCGAATACCGCGCGGAGACTCTCCGCTCGGTATAGAGCCTCGGTATCGAGCTTGGTATAGAATTGGGATGCCGAAGGCCGCCTTCTTTCTCCGAAGCGTGGGGCGGGGACGGCCGGTTCGTCGTCGTGACCGCTTTTTGCCGTCGGGCAAGTTTCCTGCCACGGAAGGAGCGGGTTTCGGCACCGGCGCGAGGCGGCCGGCTTTCGAGGTGCTGCGGATTACCGCCCTGTATTTGATCTCGGGAAACGGATTGTCGGGGGATTCGTGGGATGGGCAAAGACGGATTCCGGGGACCGCTCCAACGCGTGGATGAGACTACCTGGCGCATTCCCCGGGGTTACAAACCCGGGATGCGGGTCGAGGGGCGGATTTTCGCCGATGAGCGCCTGCTCGACCAGATTCGCTCGGACCAAGCGCCGGAGCAAGTTGCCAACGTGGCCCATCTGCCGGGGATCCAGGGGGCCAGTCTAGCCATGCCGGACATCCATTGGGGCTACGGTTTCTGCATCGGGGGCGTCGCGGCGACCGACCCCGCCGAGGGCGGCGTCATCTCGCCGGGGGGCGTCGGCTACGACATCAACTGCGGCGTGCGGTTGATGCGCAGCCATATTCGGGCGGAGGACATCCGCGCTCGCTTGCCGGAGTTGATCCACGTCCTCTTTCGCCGCGTGCCGGCCGGGGTGGGCAAAGGCGGTCCCTATCTCTTCGCCGGGGCTGAAATGGACGCCCTCCTGGCCGACGGCGTCAAGTATTTGGCGAGGCTCGGACTGGCGACGGAGAGCGACGTCGCGCTGACCGAGGCCGAGGGGGCTTTGCCCGATGCCGATCCCGATTGCGTCAGCCCGGTCGCCAAGGAGCGGGGCGGAGATCAATGCGGCACCTTGGGAGCCGGCAATCACTTCCTGGAAGTGCAAGTCGTCGATGAAATCCTGGACCGCCGAGCGGCCGAGGCCTTTGGGCTGGAGGTGGGGCAGGTTTGCGTCATGATCCACTCCGGATCGCGGGGGCTGGGCTATCAGGTCTGCGACGATGCATTGAAAGCCATGCGCCGATGTCCCGAACGATACGGGATCGAGTTGCCCGACCGGCAATTGGTTTGCGCGCCCGTGGATAGTCCGGAAGGGCGGCGGTACTTGGCGGGAATGCGGGCGGCAGCCAATTTCGCCTGGGCCAACCGCCAACTCTTGATGTGGCAGACCCGCGAGGCCTTTCAGGAGTTCTTCGGCAAATCGTGGGAGGAGTTGGGGCTGGGCTTGGTGTACGACGTCGCCCACAACATCGCCAAACTGGAGCGGCACGTCGTGGACGGCAAAGAGAAGCTGCTTTGCGTGCACCGCAAGGGCGCCACGCGGGCGTTTCCCGCCGGACACCCCGAGGTCCCCGACCGTTACCGGCACGTCGGCCAGCCGGTCATCATTCCCGGGGACATGGGCCGGGAGAGCTGGGTCCTGGCGGGCCTGCCCGACGCCATGGAGAAGACCTTCGGCACGACCTGCCACGGGGCGGGCCGCGTCCTCAGTCGCACGGCGGCCTCGGCTCGTGCAAAAGGGCGGCGCATCGAACGCGAACTCGCCGAAAAGGGCATTGTGGCCAAGGCACACAGCCGGGAAGGTCTCGCGGAGGAGCACCCCGAGGCGTATAAAGATGTCAGCGTGGTGGTGGATGTGGTGGAACGGGCGGGGTTGGCCAAGAAAGTCGCCCGCTTACGCCCGCTCGGCGTCGTAAAAGGGTGACGCCGATCTCGCGACGGGCAACGGATCGGGAGGGGATGCCATGCGGCAGCGTGCGGCGTGCGGCCTCGTGGGACCGGCGATCGGGACGGTCCTCGCGGTGATTCTTCTAGCAGGCGGTTGCGGTAAGACGTCGCCGAACGATAAGTCGGGCCGAGCCTTTCAAATCGTCGGTGACGTACCGCCTTGCTGCCGAGGCGACGCGGCCGAGTCGGCGGCGGAACGGGAAGCGGTAACAGCCGACGCCGCAGCTCTTCCCGACGCATCGCGGGCCGCGGCGGAGGGGCTGGGGCCGACCGGGGAAGACTTGGGGGCAAAGGCGGAGGACGGCGAAACGGCGGCTCCGACGTCGCCCGATTCGCGCGCCTCGAAGGCGGAAGGAGGTGAGGTCATGGCCTTCACACTGACGAGTTCGGCTTTCGAGAACGGGAAGCCCATCCCCAAGAAGTACACGGGCGAGGGCGCGGACGTCTCGCCGCCCTTGGAATGGAAGGGCGTGCCGGAGGGGGCCCGGGAGCTGGCCCTAATTTGCGAGGATCCCGATGCGCCGACGAAGGAGCCGTGGGTCCACTGGGTGATCTACAAGATCCCGCCCCAAACGACCTCCTTGCCGGAAAATGTGGCCAAGACGTCGCGGCTCGCGCATCCGGAGGGCGCCTTGCAAGGCAAGAATTCCTGGCCCAGCGGTCAGACGATCGGCTATCGCGGCCCGATGCCCCCGCCCGGCCACGGACGACACCGGTACTACTTCCGACTTTACGCGCTGGATGCCAAGCTGGTGATCGAGCCGGGAGTCACGAAGGCGGTCCTGTGGATGAACATGAAGGACCACATCGTGGGTCAGGCCGAATTGATGGGGACTTATGAGCGCTAGCGGAAGTTCGGCCGTGCCCGATTCACGCCGCCATCGCGGCCCGCATCCCGAGGACGAGCGGCTCTTCGCCGCCGATCAGCTTCCGCGTCTGGCCGGGGCTTTCGCGGACCTTTGCTGGTTGCTGGATCGCGGCTACGCGGTGCCGTCGTCGCTGAAATTGGTGGGTGACCGCTACGGCCTGACCGCGCGGCAAAGAATCGCCTTGGAACGCTGCGCCTGTACCGAGGCGGAGGCGCGGCATCGCCGAGAGCGTCAAGTCGCGCTCGCGGATTTGGCGCAAGGTGCCCTCGCCCTGGACGGCTACAACGTCCTGACCACGGTCGAAGCGGCGCTCGGCGGGGGAGTGTTGCTGCTCGGCCGCGACGGAGCCCTCCGCGACATGGCGAGTATGCACGGGTCGTACCGCAAGGTCGCGGAAACCGCCGCCGCCTTGGAGGCGATCGGAAGCACCCTCGAACAACATGCCGTCCGCTCGTGCCGATGGTACCTGGATCGACCGGTCTCCAATAGCGGACGGTTGAAACGCCTGATCGAGACGACGGCCGCCTGCCGCGGATGGCGCTGGACGGTCGAGTTGGTCTTCAATCCGGACACGCTTTTGGTACAAGCGGCGGAAACGGCGGCTTCGGCCGACAGCGCCGTGTTGGATCGCTGCGCGGCGTGGGTGAATCTGGCGTTGCAGGTCGTGGAGTCCCGCGTTCCCGGCGCGTGGATCGTGGATTTTTCCCGCGCGACCCGGCCGCCTGAAGTTCGGACGCCGCCATCGTCGCCGGCGTGAAACGAAGGTTGGGCGAGGAGCCGGTCGCGGCGTTCCCTACAGCGATCGTGGACCGAATCATGAGCAACATCCTGGATCGTATCGTCGCCACCAAGCGAGAAGAAATCGAACGTGCCAAAGTCCACGTGCCGGAGGCGGAGCTGCTCCGCCGGATCGAGCATGTTCCGCCGCCGCGCGACTTCTTGGGAGCCGTTCGGCACAGCGCGTCGATCGCCCTGATCGCCGAGGTCAAGAAGGCCAGCCCGTCCAAGGGGTTGATTCGGGAGGACTTTCAGCCCGTGGAAATCGCCCGGACCTACGAGCGTCACGGTGCCGCCTGCATCAGCGTTTTGACGGATGAGCCGCATTTTCAAGGGCGACTCGAATTCTTGGCGAGCGTGAGTCGGGCGGTCTCTATCCCCGTGCTTCGCAAGGACTTCATCCTCGATCCGTACCAGGTCTTGGAGGCCCGCGTGCACGGGGCCGACGCCGTGCTCCTCATCGCTGAATGCCTGGATGACGCTGCCTTGGCCGCCTTGTACGAGGCCGTGTTGCGCTGGCACATGACGCCGCTGGTGGAACTGTACGAGGCGAGCAACTTGCCTCGCGTGGCGGCCTTGGGCGCTCAATTGATCGGGATCAACAACCGCAATCTGCGGACCTTCGAAGTGGACTTGGAGCACACCATCCGTTTGCGGGCGGAGATTCCCGCCGATCGCTGCGTCGTCGGCGAGAGCGGCATTCAAACCCACGCCGACCTTCGCCGGTTGGCCGCTTGCGGCGTGCAAGCCGTGCTGGTCGGCGAAAGCCTGATGCGCGAACCCGATATCGGCGCCGCCGTGGACCGCCTGCTGGGCCGAGAGCCGCTTCCACCGGGGGCGTCGTCCGGGGCGTGATCGGGCCGTGTCGCACGCATCCGCCGCGAGACCGCTCCGGCCGCGATGCCGAATCCTCCGGAAGTCAGTTCGGGATGTATCCGCGGTCTTTCCAGCCGGCCTTGTAGCCGAGTCGGGCGCGGAGCCATGCCCACCATTGGATTCCCAAGAATAGGGCGATGCCCAGGGGATGCAGCATCGTTCCCCGCCAGGGGTGACGGAAGCGAAGGGCCAGGGCGATCCGAGGGAGATAGCTCGTCGCAAGGGCGGCGACGGCCCAAAGTCCGGCCGGACGCCACAGGCCCTGCGGCAACTCGAGCAGGAGCAAGACCGGCGGCAGCACGTGCCCCAAACCGAGCAGCAAGGTGGCGGGCAAAATCGTCGCAGGGGCAGCCAAGCCCTCGGTCGCGTTTTTGGCGAAACCCCGCCAGACCTCTCCCAAGCCGCGGTACATGCGGCAGGTTGCGATGTCGGAAGCGTCGAACACGTCGGTCATCATTCCGGCCCGACGGTATGCCCGAGGAAGTTGCAGCCCGTCGTGCAGCGACGCGCGAACGGCGGCGTGACCTCCCGCGCGCCGGTAATCGCTCTTGCGTGTGGCGAAGAGCTGGCCGCAACCCGATCCGTAGGCCGGGTGCGAGCTTGCCCGCATCCGCCCCAGGGGCAAGAAGCCGAGCAGGACGAAGTGGATCAAAGGGACGATCAGTTCTTCCGCGAGGCTGCCCGTCTCTTGATGGGGAAAACCGCTCACCAATTGCGCCCCGGATTGGTGCAGGAACATGGTGATGCGCTGCAAGGCGTCGCGGGCGAGCCGGACGTCGGCGTCGAGGAAGATAAGAGTCTCGCGGTCGGCCGACTCCGCCAGGATCTGGCAGGCGTGTTGCTTGCCGCACCAGCCGTCCGGGAGCGGGGGAGCGGCGGCCAATCGCACCCGCCGGTCGCGATCCGCTATCTCTTGCACCACGGCGGCCGTGGTATCTTCCGAGGCGTCGTCGAGGACGATAACCTCCAAATCGACACCCCGGCTGGCCAAGACGTGCTCCAGGGTTGTGCGGATGTTGGCGGCCTCGTTCCGGGCCGGAATCAGCACGGAGACGCTCGGCGGCGGATCGCCCGGAGTCGCGCGCTCGGCGGCCGGGGCGAGACGGAAGCGACGCCAATTCGCCAGGAGCATCAGGGCGGGAAGGAGTGCGGCCAAAAAGCAGAGGATTGCCGTCGCTTGGACGATCATGCCGGCCTCCCGTGATGAGGCTCGAAGCGGGTGCCCATCACCGCGGCGCGCAAGCGACGCCACAGATCGTAGATTCCGCCGACGCCGGCCCGGCCCGCAAGCACCGTCTCGAAGTCGGCGATTTTCCGCGCGACGGCGTCGCCGGACAGCTCATCCATCGTCGTTTGCAGGGCCGATTCGAGTCGCCCTTGGACGGCTGCCGCAGAACTCCCGCGAAGTTCCGCCACGGAGAGAACGGTTCCGAATCGGGCCAAAATCTCGGGCGTCCGCTCCTCCCAAAAAACGTACTCCACGGCCAGCGGCAAGAGCAGGCCGCGTTCCAGGCGGCGCACGAGGTGCGACAGGCCGGGCGCGAATGTGACGGGCCGCTCGCGGACGTCCGCAAACCGGCCTTGCGGCGTCAACCATAGGATCGACTCCGGCTCACGGAGGACCCCGGCGGCGGTGCGCAAGAAGACCAACGCCCCGGCGGGGGAGCCCGGCTCGACGCCGAAGATGCCCAAGCGCCGGAAAAAGGGGTAGCGACGGAGGGCCGCGGCGTCCATCGGGGCATACACCGGTCGCCCCGGCCAAAAACGCTCGGCCAAGAGCAAGGCCGTCAGAGGATCCCACCAGGAGGCGTGGTTCATGAACACGATCAACGGTTGGGAGGCGTTTCGGGCGTCGGGAAAGCCGGCGGGCGGCGGTGCGACTCGCACGGCGTGGAAATGCTTGCGAAGATATCCCCGGACGTACCAACAAAACCAACGCCGAAGCCAAGGTGAGACGACGGGACGGTCCATGGCTTTAAGAACCGGCGTGAAGGTCGTGGTGCAGTGCGTCGGCGGCAATCCAGCCGGACATCAGCGCCATCGGCATGCCGGGGCCGGGATGAGCGGAACCCCCGGCGAGATAGAGTCCGCGGATATCCGGGCTGCGGTTGGCGGGCTTGAACGCCCCCGCCCAGCGACCGTGGCTGGCCAGGCCGTAAATCGCCCCCTGGAGGACGGCGTAGCGGCGATCGATATCCTCCGGCGTCAGGAATCGTTCCACGACGATCCGGCTTTCGATATCGGGCATGCCGCCGGTTCGCGCCAGCTTGGCCAGGATCGTCTTCCGATATTCCGGCAGCATCTCCGACCAGCGATGTTGCGGGCGCTGGTACGGCGTGTGGACCAGCACGTACAGGGCCTCGCCGCCGGGGGGCGCGACCTCCGGCTCGGTGACGGACGGCGCGGCCAGATAACACGTGGGGTCCGGCGCCGGCCGACCCTCGCCGTAGATCGCCTGAAATTCCTCCTCCGCGTCCCGAGAGAATACGAAGTTGTGATGCAGGAGATGATCGTACTTCTTCGATAATCCGAGATACAGCACCACACCGGAGCAGGCCGGTTCGTAGCGGCGACGACCCAAGAATCGGGCTGCCGCTTGGTCGGCCAACAGTTCCCGATGCGTCCGAACGCTGTCGGCGTTGGAGATCACCGCGTCCAGCGCGATTCGCTCGCCGGACTCGGTTTCCACGCCCTGCACGCGACCGTTCTCCGTGAGGATGCGGCGGGCGGGGCACTCCGTCCGCAATTCGGCGCCCAGCTTCCGGGCCAATTCGGCCAAGGCCCGGGGCACGGCGCCGGTTCCTCCGCGGGGATACCACACCTTTTCCGCCACCTGCATGTGGGCGATGCCGCAGAGCACGGCGGGGGCCAGGAAGGGAGACGAGCCGACGTACTGCGTAAAGTGGTCCAGCATCTGCGCGGCGCGGCCCTCGGGCACGTGAGCGCGAACCGTGCCCGCCACGCTCCGCCCGAAGCGAAGACTCCACAGGTCGCGGAGGACGCCGGGCTGGAACGTGCCCCCGAAACGAAAGGTATCCCGGACGGAACCGACGCTGCGCCAAAAGAAATAGCGTTCCGAGATGTCGTGCAGACGCCGGGACAGTTCGATGAAGCGCCGGTAACCGTCGCCGATTTCGCCGCTGCCGCAGAAGTCGCGCAGGCGGTCGGCCATATCGTCCACGTTGCTGACCAGATCCAACCGGCTGCCATCCTCGAAAAAGCATCGCCATTGGGGGTCGAGTTCGATCAGTTCGAGGCCGGCCTCCAAGGGAACGCTTGCCTCGGCGAAAATCCGCCGCAGCACGGAGGGGAGCGTGAGGATCGTAGGTCCCATGTCGAACCGAAAACCGGCCTCTTCCAGCACGCAGGCCTTACCGCCGAGGAAGGGATTGCGTTCCAGCAGCAGCACGCGATGTCCCCGCGCCGCCAGGGTGCAAGCGGCGGCCAAACCGCCGAGTCCGCCTCCGATGATGCCCACTCTCGCCTGATCCGCCATGGCTTTTCCCCGAGATTCCGAAGATGCCGAGTCGCCTCGATACGCTGCGTTCCGACGCCGTTCAGCTTGGTATTTCAAAGGCCGTACGGTGACGGGCTGAGCGGAGCGGGACGCAGAAAACCGACGTCTTGACCCAAGTCTTGCAGCACCAGACGCGCCGCGATCCGCGAGGATTCGAAGATCGTCGGTAGGCCGCTGCCGGGATGGGTACCGCCGCCGACCAAATAGACGCCCTCCAACTCCTCGAAACGATTGTGCGGCCGGAAGATCAGCATTTGATCCAGGCTGTGGGCCAGATTGAACGTGGCCCCTTTGTAGATTTGCATGGCCTCCCAATCGTCGGGAGTCCAAACCTGCTCCACGCGAATCCGCGGTTCGAGGTCGATGCCGAGGACCCGGCGTATTTCGCTCAGGACGCGTTTCCGGTAGCCGTCGCGCTCGCGCGACCAGTCGATGTTGGGGTGCCGATGGCTCACCGGGACCAAGACATACAGGGTACTCATGCCCGGGGGCGCCAACGAGGCGTCCGTAACGCAGGCATTTTGGATGTAAAAGGCCGGTTCCTCGGACAAGACGTGACGCACCTCCACGTCTTCCAAATGTTCGAAGTAATGATTCGGGACGTAAATGTTGTGATGAGCGAGGGAATCCAGTCGCCCCTCGATGCCCAGATAGAGCATGAACGTCGAGCACGAGAATCGCTTTTTCGCCAATTGTTCGTTGCTCCAGCGGCGGCGCAGGTGATTGGGGACCAGGCGCGACATGGCGGCGGCGAAATCGGCGTTGAGGACCAAGGCATCGCAGGGATATTCGCCGGCTTGGGTCCGCGCGGCGACCACCCGCCGTCCCTGAAAACGCAGTTCCTGCACCTCCTCCGCGGTGCGAATCTCCGCGCCGAATTCTTCGGCAAGGGCGGCCATCTTCCTCGGCACGGCGTTGCAGCCGCCGATGGGGTGGAAAATCCCATAGGCGTATTCTAGGTACGACAGAATCGAAAACAGGCTGGGGCAACGAAACGGCGACATCCCCAGGTACTTGGACTGGAACGTGAACGCCAGACGCAAGAGAGGATCGCGGAAGAAGCGACCCAACTCGGCATGCAGGGACGCCCAGGGACGCAGGTACGGAAGGACGCCCAGGACTTGCGGTTCCAGAAAGTCCGCCCATCGCATGAAGGGGCGTTGCAAACAAGGCAAGGCCGCCCGCAGCTTCGCCCGATTCGCCGTCAAATAGCGGCGGAATCCGCTCACGTCACCGGGGGCCAGGCGGCGAATCTGCTCTTCCATCCGCGACACGTCCGGCGTCGTATCCAACGTGCCGCGGTCGCCCAGGATCAAACGGTACAGCGGGTCGAGCGGCACCGACGGGACTTCTTCATCCCAACTGCGTCCCACGGCCGTAAAAATCTCGCGCAGGGCGCACGGGTAATGGAGAAAGGTCGGGCCGCGATCAAAGCGAAAGCCGTCCAGCACGACCTGGGAGTTGCGGCCGCCGACGTGGGGCAAGCGTTCCAAAACGGTGGCTTGCATGCCGGCCCGCGCCAACAGCATGGCGGCGGCAAGACCGCCCGGCCCGGCTCCCACGATCACGACCTTGCGACGTTCCATGAAGACACAGCCAATCGGTGACGGTCAGGTGGTCGGCCGAGCCGTCGCTCCCGGAAGACTTCGGCCCGGGGACAAGAAAGGCATCCCTTGGGACGGGGTTATTCTTCCGGCGGGTCTCAGGCGGCGTCAATGCGGCGAGGAGAGGGCGCCGGCACCCCGGGCCAGATGTGATCGGAGCTGTTCGCGGAGCGATTCCAGCGACTGGGGGATGACTTTGACGTCGGCCAAGACGGGCATGAAGTTCGTGTCGCCGTTCCAGCGCGGCACGATGTGCCAGTGCAGGTGACCGGGCAGGCCCGCCCCGGCCGCCCGCCCTAGATTCAGACCGATATTGAACCCGTCCGGATTCATGACCCGGCGGAGCAATTCCACCATCCGGCCGATGCTGAGCATCAGGGCCTGGTGTTCTTCGGGGGTGAGCTCGGTCAAGTCGCCCACATGACGGCGAGGGGCCACCAGCAGATGGCCGTTGTTGTAGGGATAGCGATTGAGAACCGTGACCGTCAGCGGATCGGAGATCACCGCCAGTCGCTCGGCCGGATCGGGGTCCGCCGCCGCCCTGCACAGGAAACAGCCGGGATCACCGCCGGGAAGCAGCTTTTCGGCGGGGAAGGGTTCTTCGCTCGGCCGGTCCGCCGACTGGATGTAACCGAGTCGCCACGGCGCCCAAATCCTTTCCGTGCTCATAGGGATTCCTCGTTGACCTCCGCGGTGTGCCCTTGGCCGAAGCCTCGCGGAAAAACGGCCGCGACATTCCGGCCGTTTTTCTAAGCGCCGTCTTTGCCGGCGATCGCGGGGGCATCGGCCGCGAGACTCCATAGGTGCGGCGCCATCGCCCGCGCCGCCCTGGCGCGGTGGCTGATGCAGCTCTTCACGGCCGGTCCCAGTTCCGCCAACGTGCGGTGATATTCGCGAATTTCGAACAGCGGGTCATAGCCGAAGCCGCCCGTTCCGCGCAATTCGCGCAGGATAACGCCGCGGCAGGATCCGGAGGTCGCAGCGGCCGTTGTGCCGTCCGGCCGAGCCAACACCATGTGGCACACGAACCGCGCCCCGCGTCGATCGTCAGGCACGTCGCGGAGCCGTTCCAGCAAGAGGGCGTTATTCCGCGCGTCATCGGCAGGCTCGCCCGCGAACCGGGACGACCGCACCCCCGGTTCCCCGCCCAGGGCGTCCACCTCCAAGCCGCTGTCTTCGGCCAGAACCCAGCGGCCGATTGCCTGAGCATAAGTTTGGGCCTTCAACCGGGCATTTTCGGCGAAAGTCGCCCCCGTCTCCGCGACGGCCGGGAGGCCGGGGAAATCGTCCAGCGAGCGCCACGCGATCCCGCCCAGGCCCAGCAGGTCGGCCAGCTCGCGGACCTTCTTTCGATTCTTCGTTCCCAAGACGATCGCGAACGGTTCCATCGCCGATATGAGCTTTTCGGGAATTGAAAAATTCACGAGTTGAAAAACAGGAGCGACAATACGGGCGTAGGCGGTCCCCGCCGGCCGTTGCCGTTTTCTCTTTGCCATTTTCTCAGTATAGACCGACCGGGCGGCGGTGTCAGGGTCGCCCGACGCGGTCGCTCAGGCTTGCTCACGTTCGTTCGGCTCGTGGAGGCTCCGGATTCCGATCATGAGGTCGTCGGTTCGCCGACCGAGCCTCCTGGCCTTAAGCCGCGTCCCCGCTGGCGCCGTCCGATCCAACGGGGTTAGCAGGCGGAAGCCCCCAGCACCCTTCGGCGAGGCGGAAAGGCGGCACGGAAGATCGCGGCCGTGAAACTCAAGTGCCGCTTGACTTCGGGTCGATAGTAAACTAGAATTTGGTTCAAAGGCGATGGGGTTCGCCTCAAACCGCAGTTGTGATGCTGCTAATGACCCCTACTTGGTTCAGCCGGGTAGGGGTCTTTCCTTATGAAGACCTCGCCTGGCTCCGGCTAGGGCGGGGTTTTTTCTTTGAGTCTCCCCCCCCCAAGGCGATCCTGGAACTCGTTCCGCTTGTGAGTCGGCACCATGAAGGCTTTACGGAGACGCCAAGAGGCCATGGGCATGCTGCAAATCGCTTCCGCGTTGGTCTGGGGTTTTGTCACCAGCCATGTCACGCTGATCGGCTTCGGGGGCGGACTCGGCTCCGCCGCACGATACGTCATCGGTCGCGCGATTCACGAAAACGGTTGGACCCACCATTTTCCGCTGGGCACCTTCGTCGTCAATTTCCTCGGGTCGTTCCTGCTGGGCGTTCTGATGGGCCTGGTCTGGGAGCGGCAGCCCCACTCCGTGGCCGGCTGGTTCAGCTTCTTGGGGACCGGCTTTTGCGGCGGTTTTACCACCTTTTCGACGTTGCAATGGGAGACGCTCGATTTGGCTCGGCGGGGTCAACACATGGTCGCCCTGGTCAACGTCGGGGGGAGCATCGCGGTGGGGTTTGTGGGCATCGCACTGGGGGTGGCCTTGGGAATTTGGCTGCGGCCTGTTCGATGACGGCCGCCCACGCCCCGCGAGGGAGCCGAGCACGGCTTCCTTGGTGATCGGATTTGATCGCAGGTGAAGCCCCGGCGCGAGCCGTTAGCGAGCGCCGACCGCCTCCGCAGGCCTACCGTACGTCAAAGATCCGTCGATTGCAATTGGCTGATACGAGCCAAGAATTCCCGCATCGACGGGCAGCGTTTTTCCTTATCCGGCTCGATGCAGGCATGGATCGCCGCAGCCAGATCGGGATGAATTTGCGGGCGGCGGCGCCGGATATCGGCGGGCGGGGTGTTGTGGCTCATGGCCGCCATGCCCGTCGTACCGCGCTCCCACGGCAACTCCTGCGTCAGCAGCTCGTACATCGAGACGCCGTAGGAAAAGACGTCCAGCCGTTGGTCCTTGGGATAGCGTCGCACCACTTCCGGGGCCATGTAATTGGGTGTTCCGGAGCGATTGCCTGGTTGCATGAAGGGCGGCGTGGCGGGGACCGTCAGGCCGAAATCCGTCAGTTTCAGAATCCGCATATCGCCCGTGAACATGAGGTTGCGCGGGCAAATGTCGTGATGGATGTAACCCATCTCGTGGACCGCCGCCACCGCCTCCGCGGATTGGCGAATGTACGGCAACAGCGGCCGCTCGTGCAACACGGGGCTGTTCGACACGATGTGGGCGTTCAAAATCCCGCCCGACAGATACTCCATCACCAAATACGGCTCATCCGCGGTGGTCCAACCGTACTCGTAGGTTTCCACGATGAAGGGATGGATCAATTGCGTGGCGATCTCGCCCTCGCTGGGCTTGTGGAGTCCGCGGAAGCGGGCTTCGTGGGCGGCCAACTTGGCGGGATCCGCGATCTTCAGGCCCACCACTTGGCCGCGTTCGCGGTCCCGGGCGACGTAGAACTTCGACATCGTCCCGGCCACGCCTTCCCGCAGGATTTCGAATCGCTTGCGGACGTCCAATTTGCGGCGAGCCGCGCCGCGCGCGACGGATTTGCCGCCGAAGAGAGACTGCCAGAATTGCCATACCATGGTTGCTCTCGCCGCTGCCGCAGGCTCGTCCCCTTGCCCCTTCACGTGAGAGAAGCGTCGCTCGGCCGCACTCTTCTCCCAATCCTAAGGTCGACCGGCAAGACCCGGCGATGACCGCCGCGTCCGGCGTTGTGCGGCGAGGAAGCCGCCCCGAGCCGCGGGCAGGCCGCCGCGGGAACGCTCCCGGCCGTCGCCCATCCGAGGAGCGAGCGGCGAATGCCGACCGCCCTCCGTCATTTGCCGCAATAGTCGATCAGCCGGGCAAGCTCGCTCTTCAAATCGGGCCGGCGGACGATCCGGTCGATGAACCCGTGCTCCAGCAAGAACTCGCTGGTTTGGAATCCCTTGGGCAGTTCGATGCGGATGGTGGCCATGATGGTCCGCGGCCCGGCGAACCCGATCAGGGCCTTCGGCTCCGCGATCACGATGTCGCCGAGGGAGGCGAAACTGGCGGCCACACCGCCCATGGTGGGATTGGTAAGGACCGAGATATACAGCCCGCCCGCTGCGCTATACCGCGCTAGCGCCGCCGAGGTCTTCGCCATCTGCATGAGGGAAAGCATGCCCTCCTGCATGCGAGCGCCGCCGCCGGAACCGGAGACGATGATCAGGGGCAGCCCCAAATCTTGCGCGCGTTCCGTCAGCCGGGCCAATTTCTCCCCCACCACGGAGCCCATGCTCCCCATCATGTAGGCCGAGTCGGTAACACCGATGGCCACGCGGCGAGCGCGAATCATGCCCATCCCCACCAGCACGGCATCCTTCAAGCCGGTCCGCTGCTGTTCCCGCCGGATTCGCTCCTTGTACGAAATCTTGTCCACGAACTCGATGGGATCGCACGGTTCCAGATCGGCGAACCACTCTTCGAAGGTCCCGTCGTCCAAAAGCTGCGCGATGCGATCCCTAGCCGAAACGTACCAATGGTAGTCGCACTCGGGGCAAACGCCCATCAACCGGTCGACGTCTTTGCGAAAGACCGTACTGTTGCAGCCGGGACAGCGAATCCACAATCCGGCGGGCACGCCGCGTTTGGGACGCTTCGCGACATTTTGCCAGCCGTTGTATTCTCCGGAGGGAGAGGACTTCTCTTGAGCGGCGGAACCCGCAGGGCTTTCCAGTTTGCCTTCGCTCATGTGTCGCCTCAAAATGGTCAATTGGACGGGTGGGGATGTTGCGTGGGCTTGAATAACCAGAAGGATTCGGCGCAGACGCCCGTCTTACTCGTTTCGGTCAGGCATCAACGATGAATTTAGCTCTATTCTGCCCGACTTCGCAGCTTAAGTCTAGGCACAAAATAGCCTCACACCACCCATTAGAGTGAAATTGCGCCGGATTTCAGCCTGCCAGATTGGCTATCTTCTTGGGTATCTTTCCCAGACTTCCGCGCGTCTCGGTGATAAAATGCGCTGAATGAGAAAAAATAAACGGCGTTCTTGAACCGGCTAACGGGGCGTTGCCGCACCCCTTTGGTTACCGCTTGCAGGGGGTGTGGTCGCAGGGCCCGGCTTGCCCTCTCCCGGCTTTCCTTTTCCGCCTCCTCCCGCCCCCAATAAATCGCCCAACGAGCGTCGCACGCTTTCGGCGCTGATGCCCGGACCGAGCTGGATGACCTCCACGGTCTCCTGAACCGGTTCCGCCGCCTGGTCCAATTCCTGGATCAACTTGCGGATGTCGTTCATCAGGTACACGGGAGCCGACACCAGCAGCGTGTTGGAGAGATCGTCCACCCCGATGGAAAGCAAACCCTTAAATCGAGGGGTTCTAGCGTCACCCTGACCGCCGTCCAGAAAGAGGAGAATTCCACCCCGACCGTCGCGGCGGTTTTCTTCCGGACTGAGCAGGTCGCGATAGACCTCCTTTACGGCGGCGGCCACTTGGGACGCCTTCGAATAGCGAATCCGGAATATCTCGGTTACCCGTACCGATTCGGAATCTTGCGGCGGCGGCTGATCGTAGAACTGGATGATCTGCTCGATTTGAGCCAATTGCCGGGCGTCGGCATTTTGGACCAGGACCGAATTCGTGTCCAAATCCGCCACGAATTTCACGGGTCGGCGGCTGGACAGGCGGGACGGTTCCTTCGTCTCGTTCTGGGAAGACATCCACGGATCGTAATAAAACCAAGACGGGAATCGAGACTCCGTCTTCTTCTCCGAAAACAGCGTTTCCAGGACCTTTACGACGTTGTCGGCCCAGGCATAGCGAAGGCGAAAAATGCGGTAATCGGGCTTCGGCGGCACCACGTCGCGGAGCAGAAAATCCACCAGCTCCATCGCCCGCGGGTCTTGACTGGTAATCACAATCCTTCCGTCCGGGGTTTGCGTGACGATCAGCGGCGGTGCTTCGGGCGGGGGCGGACCGGCATCGGGGGCGGGCGGCAGTGGTTCCGTCGCCGAGGGCTCGGTCAGGGTGAGAACCGCCGTCGAAGCCGGGATTTTCGCACCCGGCTCGCCGCGGGGCGCCCAAAGCGGCCGGGGCACGCTCGCTTCGGCGTCGATCTGCCGCCGCAACTCCATAGGCCGATCGCTCTCCGGCCGGGATTCCTGTTCGTCCTTGTCGGGAGCATGGGGCGCGGTCGGCCCCGGCGCCTGCTCGATGCGGATGGGGTTGGGCGCCATCGCCGGCCATTGGCGACGCAGAGCATCCAAGACCGCCGCCGCATCTTCGGGAGAGAGACCCTCGAGGATGCGGACGCGATTGGATGCCGTCTCGCCGATCGGCATCTCTCCCAGTTTCACCAACAGGTTTTGCACCTCCTGAATCTCGATCTCATTCGCCCACAGCAGCAGGCGATTGTTCTCCACGTCGGCGTCCACGCGGAATTCGTTGGGGTTTTTCTTCGGCTGCCTCTGGCGATCCCGCTCCCAGGGCGGCAGCCAGGAAGGCGTGGAGGAGGCCGTCTCGCGCTGGCCTCCCATCATGAAGTCGATCGTCCCGGCCACGTAATCGGCGGGCAGGCGGCGTAGCTGGATCACCTCGAAGCGTCGGCCGCTGCCGTCCAAACGCTCGATCACCGCCCGAATCGTCACGTGATCGGCCAAGGGGGCGTAGACGATCAAGGCGTTGTTGGCCTTGTCGACCTCGATCCGCGCGGAGGGGTCCAGCCCGCCCAGCTCTTGCAGCGTCTTGGCCAGGGGTTCGGGATCGACGGCCGCCAGGCGATACACCTGCCAGCGCGACATCCCGGCGAGAAACGCCCCGGTCTCCGAAGGCACGTCCAGGATTTTCACGGCCTGTTCGATGACGGCCATTTTGTCGGGCGGGGCCTGTGCCACGATCGAGTTGCGACGTTTGTTGACCACGAAGTTGACGTCGGAGGAAGTCTTGAAACCCGGCGGTCCCTTGCCGCCCGGTTGCGGTCCGCCGGGGCCTCCCTGCATCTGCTGCATCTGTTGTTGGGCCGCCATCATGGCCTGTTGCATCTGCTGGATCTGCTGCGGGTTCATGCCGGGCGGTATCGGAAAGCCGCTCTGCTTCAGCCCCATGAGGTCCTTGAGTTGTTCGGCCGTCTCTTCCGCCCGGGCATACTGCAAGACGAACTCGCGAACCAGCCGCTCCTGTCCCTTGGGCGATTGCTCCTCGCGCAGCAGGCGAGCCAAGTCTCGCAGGTTGACCACCGCGTCCATGGCCTCCAATCGGTTGGTGGTCGGGAGCGGGACGAGCTTTCCGCGCGGGCTGAGATACGGTTTGAATTCTTCCGCCGCCTTGTCGGCCAAAATCCAATCCAGAGCGAATGATACCCGCACGAAATCGAAGTCCGGCAGACGATCCAGGTCCTCAAGGGTGACGCGCGGCACCAAACCGGGATCCACCTTTTCCAGATTCACCACCATCAGCACCTCGCCGCGGCGGATCATGGTGAAACCGCGTTGGAAAAGGTGCTGATTGATGAGGTTGCGCATTTCCTCGACGGAATAGCTTTCGCGCGTTACCAGGTTGAGATAGTCGCCGGGCAGCTCCCGCCAATCCAGACTCATCCCGGAGATGTCGGCCAGCCACTCCATGATCTTGGGCCAAGGCTGGTTGCGGAAGTTGACGCGGACCCTGCCGATCTCATCCGGGCGGACGTTCAATTCCTCGGGGTCCGGCGGGGTTTCCGGCTCCGTCGGCCGATTGACGACGCCTCCGGGAGCAGGTTCTTCCGGTTTCTTGCCCGACTGCTCCGGCGGTTTGGCGGGACCTCCCGGCGATGCCTCCTGGGAACTTGCAGTGGGCGGCTGGGACGAGGGCTGCGAGCCGGGGGCGACCGCGGGCTTCGCTTCGCCTGACAACGGGGCGGCCTTGATTTCCAGCCCCTGGACGACCGTTGCGGGACCGGCGGATCCGCCGGGGCCGGCGACGGCGACTTCACGCTTTTCCTCGGACGGCGCGTCGACCGCCGCCTGTGCGAACGCCGTTTGCCCTGCCGCCCAAGTCGCGCCCGCCAGCACCAGCCGCAACAAAAGCGGCCTCAGCTTTCGCCGTCCGCAAAAATCGCCGGCCAAAATGTCGATTTCAGCCGTGCCCATGGTTTTGCTTCCGCAACCCCCGCTATGCATCGAAGGCAAAGCCGCTGATCGCGTCCGGCCTCGCCGGGCACGTCAAGATACGGCAATCCGCATCATCGCGGCTTCCGAGTCTTCGCCCCTTCATTTCATTGTCAACCGGTGAAGAGGGGTTGTCCACGTGAAAAGCGAATTTTCTTCGGCAAAATGATGCCGAGACTGGGCATCCCGATTCCACCGACGCCGCGCGGTTCCCCTGGGTTACTCTTCTTCTTCCTCTTCCAGCGGGAGCTTCAACTCGGGCGGCAAGTCGGTATTCGGGAAACCGGCGGCCTGGAGTTTGCGCAAGGCCCAGGCGGCGCGGCCCGGCCAGTCCGGGAAGTCCTGCGGTTGCTCGCTCAGTGCGGCGCGGAGGGCGGGTATGGCAGCCTCCGCGGCGGGTCCCATTTCGAGCAGCAACGCCATGGCTTCATCGCGGTACGTGCCCTCGCGGAGGTCTCGGAGAATGGCGTCGACGGCCGGCTCCGCTTCTCCCCGCATGCGCCACAAGGCCCAGTAGACGACCGAGGCCGGAAAGACCGGTCGCTTCTGATGGGACTCGAGGATGGCGGTTGCCGCCCCCTCACCCGCCGCCGGACCGATTCGCCCCAGGGCCTGGACGGCCTGTTCGCGGACGGGCTGGACCGGATCGTCCACGGCTTCGATCAGGGCCTGGACGGCGCCGGTGCCGATGTCCGGTCCCAGCCTTCCCAGGGCCGCCGCCGCGTTGCGTTTGACCGAGGCCGCCCCGTTTTTCAGCCGATCAATGAGGTCGGGGACCGCCTCCAGCGCGGCAGGGGCGCCGATCGCGCCCAGCGCACGGCACGACCAGTACTGCGTGTGGAAGTCTTCCGAGAAAAGGTGCTTGCGGAGCAGCGGCACGGCGGGAGCGGAGGCCGGCCCGATGCTCATCAGCGCCCCAATTACCGCCCGGCGATAGCGGGGATCGTCCTTTTCCAACAGCTCGATCAAGCGAGGTACCGCCGGAGCACCGGCCGGGCCGATCTCATAGATTCCCAGGCAACCGTAGGCCGCCTGCTTGGGGTCCTCCGCCTTCAACAAATCCATCAAGGCGGGCACCGCGGCCTCCTTGTACCGTCCCAAGGCCTGCGAGGCCAGGATCCAATTCGGCTTTTGCCACCGCCCGCCGTCGTCGTCCATAGCCTGGATCAAGGCCGGCACGGCGACATCGGCGTGGGCCGGGGCCGTCGCCGCCAAGCCTTGAATCGCCGCGCGGCGGACGTCCGGGTCCTCATCTGCCAGGGACTGGACCAGTTCGGGCACGGCGTCGGCCCCCTTTTTTGCCAGCTCCGCCACGGCGGCAGCCCGCCGCGCCGCCGCTTGCCGCTCGGCCTCCGTGCGTGGGTCTTCGGCCGGGGCGGGAGTCTCCGTTGCGTCCGCCGTCTCGGGCGGAGCCGGCTCCGCGGCCGCCGCAACCGGAACTCGGAGGGGCGGAACGAGCAGCCCTAAGCCCACACAGCACGCAACCACGCCGAAGACGAGTTTCCCGATGAACATGCCCTTGGGAAAAGCTCGGGCTGCCGAAAGACGTGAGGACGGTCGATCTAGATACGTCGGGTGATAAGGCACGATGGCAGTTCTCCGTGAACGAGGAACGGGTGGGGTGAAAAAGGCACCGCCGCGCGGCACCGACGCCACGCAGTCTCATCGTAGCGAAAGGGCAAGCCCTCCGCGACTCGTACGCCCGCCCCCCCTCCGAGAAACTCAATCGCCGTAGCCGGCCTCTTCGACCTGAAGCTGCTCGGCCAGCCGTTCCACCAACTGTTTCACGGAGTCCTTCTGATCGTAGAAAGCCTTCGCGTAGTACTGATAATTGTTGGGCGGGTTTTCGGCCAGACCTTTGGCCCGGGTGACGGCCCGGCGCAGTTCGTCCAGCGACTTGAGGGCATCTTGCGGCAGGTGGCTGCTCCCACGGAGTGCCTCGAACCGTTCGTCCAATTGATTGGAGCACGCCCGCACCATCCGCGAAACCTCGGGGCCTTCCAAAACGGACAGCAAGGCCCATGCTTCCGTAGGCGGCATGAGGTCCACCTGTTTGATTTGCCGCAGAGTCGCGGCCGGCAGGCGCCGCAAACGGATATTCATCTCTTGTTCCCGCACCGCGGACGGCACGTTGGCGCAAAACTTGAGAAAGTGAATCGCCCAAAGGGCGGCGGACCGCCGCAGGATCACGCGGGCATCGTGCCAATCCGCGATTTTTTGCAATTCGGTCGGGTTGGGCGACCGGGCGTGCGTGAGCGCCTCGGCGACTACCGGGGCGGGTACCGCGAAGGCAATCCCGCGACCGGTGCTGAAGCCGGCCTGCGCGACGACGCTCCGATCCAACCGCATCATCGCCTTGCGTATCTCGTCCTCGCCCTTGGCGGTGGCCTTCATGGCGATGATGCCGATCACCTCGCCCGCCCAATTGAGGACCGGGCCGCCGCTGCTTCCCGGGCTGATTTCGGCATGGATTTGATAGAAATCGCAGCCGCCCGTGTGGACCAGCGCGCTGATCCGGCCGGTCGTCACGGCGTCCCGCAGAACGAACCCCGTTTCGCCCAACGACGGGTTCCCGATGACCACGACTTTGTCCCCCTTTTGCAGTTCGTAATCGGGCAAGAAGGGGATCGGCGGCGCGGCGACGTCGGCCTCCATCAGGCAGATATCTCGCAAGCCGTCCTCATACAAGATCCGCTTCGGACGAAAGGTCTGGGATCGCTGCGAGCCGAAGACCAATTTGATCTCATCCACGAAGGCCTCGGCCGTGACATGGGCGTTGGTCGCGATGATGTTTTCTCCCAGCACGAACCCCGAACCGGATATCAGCGGCGATTCGACCAGACAAACCGATTCTTTACGCCGTTGCGCCTCTTCCGGGGCGGGTTCCGCGGGAGCGAATCGGGGCGGGGGGAAATCCTCCGCGGCCCCGGATTGCTCGCCCGGCCGGGGCACGGACCCGCGGTCGGGACCGCCGGGGCTTCCCGGCGACGCATTTGCCGGCGGAGGTCCGCCGAAACCGCCCGGCCAGGATCGCTCGTCGAAAAACCCCGGGGCTCTCTGCGGCGGCGGCATCCGCGAGGCCGCGATTTCGTCGCTCGACAACGGTTCCAGCACCGCCCGGGAAACCCGAAAGCGCGTCTCCGCCGAGTACACCGCCAGCGAGATTCGATCGCCGGGAATATCGGTCCAGAAGCGGGAATCGATTCGAACCACGGCGGGCGATCCGCTCCACGACCAACGGATCCGGCTGCCGTCACACGATAGCGTCAGCCCGAAACCGTGCACGGAACAGGCGATTTCGGTGGCCCGTCCCGACACGAACACGTCTCCCCGAACCGAGCTGGGATGCTGGTCGGCCGTTCTTCCCTCGATGAGATTCAGCCCGATGACCTTCTTGCCGAACCCTTCGAGAACGAACATGGCCGGTCGCCCGAAATACGGCACCACCAAATTCAGGGCCTCGTTTCCCTGGATGCGCTCGGCCGTGATGGTCACTCTATATCGGCCTTGCACGCGATGCGGAAACGTCAGTACGGTCAATGCCTGAGGGGGAGAGACGAGCGCATTCCCTTCTCGCTGCCAGACACCGTTTCGGGAATCGCGTTCCGGAACCACCATCGCCAGCAAATCGACGACTTGGTCGGTCGGCGCGGACGCCGTCGTACCGGTGGGAATCGTTTCCGGAGAAGCATCGGCGGGCTGGGTCACCGGCGCCGCGGGCGGCGTCGCCGTCATCGGATTGGATATCGGAACGTTCAGACCGCCGACGGCCTGTGTGTTCGCGCCTTGCACGGGCGAAGCGGGGCCGGACGAGGCCGTGCCTTGCGTCGGCGGTTCTGCCGCGCCGCCGCTCCCGCCGGCCGTGGGAGACGCTTGTTGGGCCGGAACGCTGCTCTCCGCAGGCGTGCTTTCCGCCGCCGCCGGCGTCTCGCCGCCCGGGTTCGGGGAAGCGTTCTCTTGGACGATGAACCGGTCGACCGTCCGGGAATTCCCCCCGGAACCGGCCCCGGGGTTGCAACCGATCACGCCCCCAAGTGCCAAAACAGCCGCGAAGAGCCTACAAATCGCGAACCGGACCATCATAACGCCCTCCAGTCTTGCGGGTTCAAGCAGGACGTAGCTTGAAATGCCCGACTGAAACAGGCGAATTCCCCAAATGAGATCTTCGATAAGGCGGCCTCGGTCGTCGGCGAAGCGCTTGAGCGACTGCGATTTGGGTCGCGGCAAACGACGCATCCTCTTCCCGAGGCTTGCCCCTTGGTGCGTCTCTCGGTGCGCCCCTACATATTATGACACCGTGAATCACCGTGCAAGCAGTTCAAAGGCGGCGTGGGAAGGGGAGCACGATTTCGGGCGACCTTTTCCCGCGTGCGGCTATCTGGTACCTTCGCAAGGAAGGCGGCCGGCAACGGCGGGAGACCTGGACGCCGGGGTGATGCGCCCGCCGATCGGCGTCCGGACCCTCGCCGACGGTTGGTTCGCCGGTATCGTTGCCACATCGCCTGCCGTCGTTTTGCATGGTTTAACGGGCGCAGCGGCGTCCGGATGAGGCGGCCCGTTCGTGGGCACGGATGTTTGCTGGGAGTTACCCACCTTGGCCACACTGATCTTTGAGAATCAAGACGCAACGTCATCCTTGCCGAGCGAAGGAGAAGCCGCAGCCGTGCCGCGTGCCGACGGCGGTAACGGTACGCCGCGGCGGATCCGCGTCACCGCGGAGTCCATGGCTTCCAAGCAACGGGAAATCTCGGTCAGCGAATTCTTCGCCAAGAACCGGCATCTCTTGGGATTCGATAACCCCCGCAAGGCGCTGCTGACCACGGTCAAGGAGGCGGTGGACAACGCGTTGGACGCTTGCGAAGAGGCGGGCCTGTTGCCGGAGATTTGGGTCCGAATCGAGGCCCTGGCCGAGAATCGATTCCGCGTCAGCGTCCAAGACAACGGACCGGGCATCGTCAAAAAGCAGATTCCCCTGATTTTCGGCAAGCTCCTTTACGGCTCCAAGTTTCACCGGCTGCGTCAAAGCCGCGGTCAACAAGGGATCGGCATCAGCGCGGCGGGGATGTACGGCCTGCTTACCACCGGCCGACCGGTGAGTATTGTCAGCCGCACCGGCTCCAAAAAGCCCGTGCACTTCTATCAGATCCAGATCGACACCAAGCACAATCGGCCCGAAATCGTCAACGGCAAGGGCGAGGGCGTGGACATTCCTCCCAACGACGGGGCCGCCGAATTCCTCCGCGAGCATCAGCTCCATTGGCAGGACGTCGATCACGGCACACTCGTGGCCATCGAGCTGGAGGCCAAGTACCAGCGCGGCCGGGGGAGCGTGGACGAGTACCTGGAACAGACCGCCATCGCCAACCCGCACGTGACCTTGCACTATCTCGATCCTGAGGGCAGGGTGCACGATTATCCTCGGGTGGCGGAGGTCCTTCCCGCCGAGCCGAAGGAAATCAAACCGCACCCTTACGGCGTGGAGTTGGGCACGCTGATCACGATGCTGAAGGACTCCAAGTCGGGAACGCTGGGGCGGTTCTTGACGGAGTCTTTCTCACGCATCAGCCCCGCCGTCGCCAAGCGAATCGCCCAGGCGGCGTCGCTGAGCATTCGCACGAACCCCAAACGGCTGGGACGCGCCCAGGCGGAATCGCTATTCCAGGCCCTCCAGAATGAGAAGGTGCAGTCGCCCGCCGTGGACTGCCTGTCGCCCATCGGCGAGGAGCTGATTCTGCGGGGTATGCGGCAGATGGTGCCGGGGGAGTTCTACACGGCGGTGACGCGGCCGCCCGCCGTCTATCGCGGTAACCCCTTCCAAGTGGAGGTCGGGCTGAGCTACGGGGGCGGACCGGCGACCTACCGCGTTTCCAAGGAACTGCTGGAGGAACTTTTGGCGGAGACCGATGCCCGCACGCTGCGGCAATTCCTTACCACCACCTTCGACGGCGTGGGTCCGGAGGGAGCCGACAAACTTTTGCGGGAGGCGCGGCTGCGGGCCAGGATGTCGCCCGGCCGGCTCAAGGCACGGGAACGGGAGCAACTCCTCGAGGCCCTGCGGCGGGTCAACCTCAGCGAAGGCCAGACCATGAACGTCTTGCGCTACGCCAATCGGGTGCCGCTGCTGTTCCAGGCCGGCGCGTGCGCCATTACGCAAACGGTGATGAGCACGAATTGGCGGGCCTACGGGCTGACGCAGTCGCGCAATGCCTTGCCCTCCGGTCCGGTCACCCTGATGGTCCACATCGCCAGCGTCTGGGTTCCCTTCACCAGCGAATCCAAGGAGGCCGTGGCCGGCTATCCCGAGATTCAAAAGGAACTGCGTTTGGCTTTTCAGGCGGTGGGACGGCGGCTGGGAATGTATCTCCGCCGGCGAGACCGGGTAAAGACGCAGGGCGAACGCCGCAACATCTTCCTCCGCTATCTCCGCGAAGTCGCCGATGCCGTGGCCGTCATCCGCGGCGTGGATCGCGACGAAATCCATGCCCATTTGATGCAAGTGGCCAAGCGCGTGACCGCGGCCGCCGACATGAAGCTGGATGAGCACGGCAACCCCATCATGGAGGACGGCGAGGAGGATTTCGCGGGCCCCGTCTTGATCGTACCGCAAGAGGAAAAGGCCGTCCCCGCGGCGGCGGAAAAACGGCCGAGCGAAGTTCAATCGCACTTGTTCACCGACCAGTAGGCCGGCAAGCCGAGGCGGCGCCGCGCTCGACCCGGCATGCAGCGCGGTTTGGGCGACGGCAGGCCGTTACGTCCATCACCCCGCGGGGCGTTCCTTGCGGCGGAACGGAAGAAAATCCGGACGAGGCCGGGCTTGCAGCGCTTCCGTGTACGGGTCGCAAGCATGCCGCGCGCGGACGAGCCGAATCGCCTGATCCAAATCCGCTCCCCGGACCCAATGCAGATAGCCGATGACCGCGGTGGGTGAGCGATTCATGCCCGCCGTGCAGTGGACGTACACGGTGTGCCCCGCCTCGATCAGCTCGTCCAACCGGGCCACGACCTCGGGAAGGCGGTCGGTCAAATCATCGATGTCGAAATCACGGATCGGCTCGCGGATTTCCAGAATGCCGGCCTTTTCCAGCTCCGCCTCGACCGCCGCCCGGTCTTCGTGGTTCCATTGGATGTCCTGGTCGGTTTGCAGGTTCAAGACGGCCGTAACGCCGGCCTCGCGCAACGTCCGCACATCTTCCGAGTCGGCGGGAAAACTCCCCAGCCAAAGACGATCCAGGATCGGGCTTAATCGCATGTGTTCCTCGTGTCGGAAGGTGCATCGGTCGCGCGGACGGCCGTTGTTTGCGGGCGGCGTTCGGCGGGAAGTCTCAGACGGTCTCCGGAATGACGAACGGTTCCCGATAGGTCCGCTTCAAAAGCGGAGCGGCCTCCGCCGGTTGCAGGACCTGCTCGGTTTGCGGGTCGATCGTCAATTTCACCCCGCCCAAGCGGTAACTGATGTTGGCGTAATGAATCCACAGGGCGCTGAGGTGCCCTTCCTCGACATCGGCATTGGGTCGATTCCGCGAGCGAATGCAAGAGATGAAGTTCTCTTTGTGCTCGGGGTCGGGGAATCGCCCGTAGGCTTGGGCCGCAACCACCGGCCGGCGGTCCTTGGGGCGAATGAAAACCTGCCAGCCGCCCCCGTGGCGACCCACGAACATCACCCCCTCGGAACCGTAGATCTCGATCCGCGTGGCGCAGTGCTGCCAGAGGGGAAACATATCGCTATTACGGACCTCGGGGTCGATCTTCAGCATGTAGGGCGTGTAGAGGGTCAACTCGAAAGAGACGGTCAAGCCGTCGAATTCATAGACGGCGATCTGCGTGTCGGGCGTCTCGGCCGCGCCCTCCTCGTTGAATCGGCCGCCCACCGAGTAAACGCTCTTGGGATAGGTCACGCCCAACAGCCACCGCGCCAGGTCGATTTGATGGCTGGAATCGTTGGCGATGTCTCCGCCCGAGT
The DNA here is from genome assembly GCF_055386265.1 of Thermogutta hypogea. Lineage (NCBI taxonomy): Bacteria > Pseudomonadati > Planctomycetota > Planctomycetia > Pirellulales > Thermoguttaceae > Thermogutta > Thermogutta hypogea. The sequence continues at coordinate 3,112,812 of NZ_AP042425.1, read as the reverse complement.
AACGCCAAAAGTGATGCCAATTGCGATGATAGTTGCGATTGTACCGGGCCTCGGGAGCGGGGCCGTTCCAGATGTCCCAATTCAAGCCGGGGGGAGGATCGCTATCGGGCACGGCGGGAAAATTGCCCCAGTATTTCTGGTCGAAGATGCGGCAAAAGTGAATCTTGCCCAGCTTACCCGAGGCGATGTACTCCTTGGCCTCGAAGTTGTACGGGGCACTGCGATTTTGCGTGCCGATTTGGACGATGCGTTGGTACTTGCGGGCGGCCTCGACCATCTTGCGGCCTTCCCAGGCGTTGTGCGAGGCCGGCTTCTCCACGTACACATCCTTGCCCGCCTGACAGGCCCAAACCGTGGACGGCGCGTGCCAATGATCGGGCGTAGCTGAAACGACGGCGTGCACGTCCTTATCTTCCAGGGCGCGGCGGAAATCGGCCGTCACCTTCGGCGCCGCGCCGCCCTGAAGCTCGGTCAGGGTCTTGGCCAGAGCCTCGGCCCGGGGAAGGTCGGGATCGCAGCAGTACAGCACGCGGCAATCGCCCCGCTTTACGAAGTCCGGACCCAAGCCGCCGGCGCGACCCCCGCAGCCGACCATCGCCAAGTTGACCCGGTCGTTGGCCTGAGCGGAATATACCGATTCGGCACTCGGCAAGATCGTTAACCCGGCGGCGATTCCCCCTTGGGCCAAAAAGACGCGGCGTGAGGAGCCGATCCTTTCCGTGCGGTTGGCATAAGATGGGCGGGCGGTCATCGTCAATCTCCTCTTCGCAGGGACGTGGCGGGAATAACATCGCCTTGCCGGGACGGTCTCGGCTCCGACGACTCCGTACATCATGGGAAACGCCGACGGCCCTCGTCAAGCCGCGAGCCGTCAGGATGCCGGGCACCGGGGCTGATTGCCGGCCGGGGTCACTTTTTTCCCAGACTCCGTTGTTTGCGAAAGAATTCGGAAAGCACGGCCCCGCAGCGATCGGCCAACACACCCCCGCGAATCTCGCAGCGATGATTGAGTCTGGCATCCTCCAAGAGGCGGTAGAGCGACCGCACGGCGCCGCCCTTGGGATCGTCGGCGCCGTAAACCACGCGAGGGATTCTGGCTTGGATGACGGCGCCGGCGCACATCGGGCACGGTTCCAAGGTCACGTAGAGCGTGCAATTCTCCAGCCGCCACGAGCCGAGCGACTCCGCGGCCTGCGTGACGGCGATCATTTCGGCGTGGGCGGTGGGATCGCGGAGCCGCTCGCGTTGATTGTGGGCGGCCGCCACCACGCGACCGGCGTGGACGATCACGGCTCCCACCGGTACCTCGTCCTCCGCGGCGGCCGCTTCCGCCTCTTGCAGCGCCAGCGCCATGAAGTGCTCGTCGACGGCGGCCGCGGCCGTCTCGTCTTGCGGCGGCAATTCCTCTCCCGGATCGGCGGCGTACATCATCGGCTCCAAGATCGCGAGACTACGGCGGGGGCGGCGGTCCGGACTTCGTCCGCACCATGCTTTCTTTTCCCGCCCGCCTTCGATATTCTAGGAAAGTCGCCGGCCCTTCCGAAGGGCCGGCGCGGCCCGAATCGGACCGCGCGTCCTCGGCACTATCTTCCGTCATCGAAAAGGAGGCGTCATGCGATTCGCCATTTGCAACGAGACTATTACGGATCGCTCTTTGGAGGCGGGCTTCGAAGCGGCCGCTCAACTGGGTTACGAAGGCGTCGAAATCGCCCCCTTCACGCTCGCCCCCTACATTACCGAAGTCTCAACCTCGCGACGCAGTGAGATTCGGCGGGCCATCGAATCCTTGGGCCTGAAGACGGTCGGCCTGCACTGGTTGCTTGCCAAGACCGAGGGTTATCACCTCACCAGCCCGGACGTCATGGTCCGGCGGCGCACCACCGAGTACCTCCTCGAGCTGATTCGCGCGTGTGCCGAGCTGGGAGGACATGTGCTGGTCTTCGGCTCGCCGCAGCAACGCAACATCCTGCCCGGCGTCACGCGCCGGCAAGCCGAGGACTACGCCGTGGAAGTCTTGAGCGGCCTGCACAAGGAGCTGGAGCGGACGGAGGTCATCCTGGCCTTGGAGCCGCTCTCGCCGCAGGAGACGAATTTCCTCAACACAGCGGACGAAGCGGGGCAACTCGCGCGGCGGTTGGGATCGCCTCACATCAAATTGCATCTCGATTGCAAGGCCATGAGCACCGAGGCGGTATCGATTCCGGAGCTTTTGCGGCGGCACCGCGACGACATGGCCCACTTCCATGCCAACGACCCGAACCGGCAAGGCCCGGGGTTCGGGTCGCTGGACTTCGGTCCCATCTTCCGCGCCCTGCGCGAGATCGACTACCGGGGCTGGGTATCGGTCGAAGTTTTCGATTACTCGCCCGGACCCCAGCGTTTGGCCGAGGAAAGCCTGGCCTATATGAAGAAGTGCCTGGCCGCCCTGGACGCATCATCCGCAGACGGGTGAGCCGGCCCGTTCTTCCGTCGGAGGCCTCTTCCGCCGAAGGCCGCCGCCCGCGGCTCATCCTGCGTAGGGATGGCGATAGGGTTCGCGATATTCACGCCGCAGTAGTTTGCGTGCGGCCGGATGGTCGGGAATGTCCTCCGCCTTCTCGTCCCAGCGAATCACGCTATCGGTTTCGTAAGCGATCATGGCCAGCTTGACCGTCGTTGTGGAACGGTAACCCTCCTCGATGGGGCAGGAAGGTTCGCGTCGCTGACGCACGGAGTCCAAGAAGTCGGCCATGTGCTTCACACCGGCATCCGTCTTGGGCGTGTACTCCTTGCGCTCGCCGTTTTTGCCGGAGGGAATGACCACCCAGCGGTTATCCGTCACGTAGACGGTGGCTTTGGTCCCGAAGAAGAAGAGGCCGTTATTGACCTCGGGAGCATATTCCTCGGCGCCCCACAGGCGATGCCGCCACACGACGGGGCAGCGGTCGAACTCGAAGTGGACGGTCAGGGTGTCGGGCGTGGTGATCGCGTCTCTCAAGCGATAGATGCCGCCCGCCGCCGTCACCTTGCCGGGAGTGGTCACGCCCAGGATCATCCGCGCCGCATCGATCAGGTGAATCCCCCAATCCACCAGATGCCCATGCCCGCTCGTCTTTTCCAATCGCCAATTGAAATGTCCCACCTGCTCGCTGTACGGAATCAAGGGGCCGGGACCGCACCAAAGATTCCAATCCAGCGAGGGCGGCGGATCCTTGGGCGTGGGATCCTTCGTTCCGGCCCGATAATGGATTTGGGCATCGACCTGAACGATGTCGCCTGCTTCGCCCGCGGCAACGAATTCCCTTACTTGCCGAAAACTCTCGTGCTGCCGCCGCTGGAAACCGATCTGCACGATGCGGCCGCTTTTTCGCACCGCATCGACCATCGCTCGGCCTTCGCGAATGTCGTAGGACAACGGCTTTTCGCAATAGACGTCCAAATTCCGCTTCAAACAAGCGAGCAGGTGGAGGGCATGCCACTGCGGCGGGCCGGCGATGATGACCGCGTCCAGGTCGGCTGCGTCCAGCATCTCCTCGTACAATTTGAAGGTCTGAGGGCGTTTGCCCTGCAATTGCTGCAATTCCGCGGCGGACTTCTCCAGGTGTTCCGAATCGACGTCGCAAATCGCGGCGATCTCCACGCCGCCGACTTCGAGGGCGGCCTTGGCATCCACCATGCCGTACCAGCCCACGCCGATCACTCCCAGACGCAAGACGGCGTTTTCCTCGGCCCGAAGGCTCGCCGACGCCGGGCCGGGCACCAGCGAAACGCCCGCCGCAACGGCCGCGGCATTCCCCAAAAAACGGCGACGCGGTAGGGACATCGTCGGTCTCCCTTAACGAAAAAGAGTTGAAACAGGAATCTCACGAAAAAGAGTTGGAATAGGAATCCATCGAGCCTTCACGGGCATACCGCGGGGCGGCCTTCGCCGCTAGCCGATGTGAACCGTCGCTGCCGCTGGCGCCGTCCATGCCGTGAGCGACGATCGGCCGCCATCGACCCGGAAAAGCCGGCTTGTCCCCGCACCGGCGAAATCATCGCCGAAAACAGCGTTCCATTCTTGCGTGGAAAATCCGGGCGGTCAACGGTCGCCCCGCTCGGCTCGCGTGGATCAGGCCGCCTTGCGGCAGTGCCGCAAGACGTCGATCAGCCGCTCCAGATCCTCGTCGTCGTTATAGCCGTGGGGGCTGATTCGCAGCCTGCCGGAGCGGCAGCTCAGCACGACGTCGGCGGACAAACAGCGGCGTCGGACATCTTCGGAATCCAGGCCGGGCAGCGTGAACGTGACGATCCCCGAGGCCGCCTCCGGCCGACGATCGCTGATGATCTCGGCCCCGATTTGCCGCAGCCGGTCGCAGGCAAGATCCGTGAACTGCAGCACGTTGCGGGCCACCGCTTCGATTCCCAAATCGCGGAGTAAGCCCAGGGCCGCCCGCAGCCCGATCATCCCCACCATATTTTGCGAGCCGCCCTCGAAGCGTGCCGCCGTCGGCTTCCAGTTCGGCTCGATCCGGTCGAATCGCATGGACTGTACCACGCTATTCCAGCCGACCCCGGTGGGACGCAACCGCTCCAAGTGCTCGCGGCGGCAAAAGAACAAGCCGGCCCCTTCCGGCCCCAGCAACCACTTGTGGCCGTCCGCCGCGAGAAAGTCGATCCCCGCCGCCCGTGCGTCCAGGGGAAACACCCCCAGCCCTTGGATGGCGTCCAGAGCGAGGAGCGCGCCTTTGCGGTGGGCCAAATCGGCCGCCTCGGCGGGGTCGATGCGCCGACCGCTCCAGTAACTGACCCAACTGACGGCCACGATTCGGGTCCGGCGGTCGCACGCGGCCTCCAAGTCGGCAAGCTCCAATCGGCCGTCGCGGAGCGGTACCCGGCGGGCCTCCACGCCGCGCTCCGCCAAGGCCAGCCAAGGATACTGATTGGACGGGAACTCGTCGGCGGGAAACACGACGTTGTCTCCCTCACGCCACGGAAACCCTTCGGCGACGATGCCGATACCGTGGCTGGTGCTACGAACCAAGGCGATCTCTTCCGGTGCGACGGCAACCAGCGCGGCGGCCTCCTGCCGCAGCGACTCGACTTCCTCCGCCCAGCGCGGCCAGCGGAGGTCGCCCTGCTCCGTCGCCTCGTCGCACCAGCGCCGGATCGCCGCGCGGACCGGTTCCGGGAGCGGCGACACGGCGGCATGGTCGAAATAGGCGTAGCGCTCGGCGATCGGCATGACCGCCCTGAATCGTTCCCGCGTCGCGATCGCATCCCGATCCGATCCGTCGCCCATGGCGCGTGTCACCTCAAGTGCGTCTCCCGGATTCCGCCGGCTCACTTCTTGGCGGCTTTGCCGTTCTTGTTCCTCGAAGGGCCGCGAGCCGGCGTCCAGGGCACTTTGTGAAACAAGGCCGCCAGCTCGTCCGTCAACTCGGCGAAGCGCCGCATGGCGGCCTGAACGACCTCCGGCTTTTCCAAATCGACCCCGGCATCGCGGAACAGGTCCAGCGGATCCCGGCTATGGCCCGCCGCCAGCAATCGCAAATAGTCGCGCCGCGCCGGCTCGCCTTCATGGAGCACGCGATCGGCGAGGGCGATGGCGGCCGATAGTCCCGTAGCATACTTGTACACGTAGAATGCCCGATAGAAGTGCGGAATACGCAGGCACTCCAATTCTAGAAACGTGCCGATATCAACGTCGGGGCCGAGATAGTCCTCCAACAGCCGTCGATAGATCGACGTGAACAGCTCCAACGTGGGCGGTTCGCCCTCCTGGACCGCCTCATGCACCGCTTTCTCGAACTCGGCGAACATGGTCTGCCGGAAGATAGTCCCGCGGATCGAGTCCAGTTCGTGGTTGATGATCAACGCCCGCTCTTGATCGGAGTCCGCCTGCTGCAAGAGGCGGCGGCTTAGTAGCTGCTCGTTGAAGGTGCTGGCTACCTCGGCCACGAGGATCGGATATTGATAATAGGGATACGGCTGGTTTTTCGCCGAGTAATAGGTGTGCATCGAGTGGCCGGCCTCATGGGCCAACGTAAATACGTGATCCAAGACATCCTCTTTGTAGTTCATGAGGATGTACGGATCGCTTCGGTAGGCGCCGGAGCTGAAAGCCCCGCTTTGCTTGTTTTCATTCTCATAGCGGTCGCACCACCGGCCGACCAGGCCGCCGCGCAGAATACGGCAATACTCTTCGCCCAGCGGTTCGAGGGACTCGATGACCATCTCCACGGCCTGCTCCCAAGTGCGGCGTTTTTTCATCCCCGGCACCAAAGGCACGTAAAGGTCGCAGGGTTCCAAGCTCCGCAGCCGCAAGCGACGGCGGCGGATCGCGTAATAGCGATGCAGGTGTTCCAGGTTGTCGCGGACCGTACGGATCAGGTTGTCGTACACGCTCACCGGCACGTGATCGGGGAAGAGTGCCGCCTCCAAGGCGGTGGAATAATTCCGTGCGCGAGCGTGGTAATTGTCGCCGTGGATCGAGCCGCCCAAGGCCGCCGCCAACGTCCGCTTGTGCTTGTCGTATTGGGAATAGTAGCGGCGGAATGCCTCGCGACGGACCTCGCGATGAGGCGATTCGAGCAAAGAGAGATAATTCCCGTGCGTCAGGGGGACCTGCTCGTTGCGTTCGTTCCGTACCGTGCCGAATTCCAGTTCCGTATCATTGAGCTGCCGGAAGACCTGCCTCGGGGCCTCCAGCATCTCGGTCTGCATGGCCAAAAGCCGCTCCTCGGCTTGGCTCAGCGTATGCGGCCGGTAACGGAGCAGGCGTTCCAAGAACAGGCGATAGGGCTGAAGGCTCGCATCGGCCATGTATTCCCGCATCCGCGGTTCAGGGATCGCGAGCAATTCCGGTTGCAGGAAACTGGTCGCTTCATTGAGGCGGCTCAGTTCGGCCATGAATCGGCCGACCATCCGCTGCGGCTCGAAGTCCGCTTGATCTTCGGCCAATCGCAGTTGCGCATACACACCCAGCCGTTCGCTCTGTTCGTCCACGGAGAAATGAAGCGCCAGGGCCTCGGCGATCACCTCCGGCCCCTCGGCCAAGCGGCCCCGAAAGCGCGCGTACTCGGCGAATCGCGCCTTCCACCTTTGGAAATCCCTCTCCCATGCCTTGTCGCTCTTGTAAAGGCTGGATAAATCCCAACAGTCGTCGGGCTTCATGTCTTCCCGCAGGGGGACGTCGTGACGACGGGCCTTGCTCCGTGCTTGCGCCATGTTGCGCGGTTCCTCCATGCTGTTTTTTGAAAAGGTCGCGGCGTCGGCCCCGGCACGTTCGAAGAAGAGGGCGGCAGCGCGATCCGGCGTTATTACGTAAGCGTTAGGCTAAATCCTCAGGAATTGCAGTGTCAAGACGCCGTGTTTCTCGGTCGCATCGCGGCCGAGGATCGAGCCGGCCGGAAAGCCTCGCCGAGACTTCCGAAGCGGCACGCGGCCCGATCCGATGCGAAGCAGTCGCGAAGCCGCCTCCGGCGATTTCCGCCGCAGGTCGCGCGCCGGGCCGGTCGCCCAAGGCGCAATCCTCCGCAGAGGCTTAGAATGGGGGGCGCGGCTTCGCGGTTTGAGCCGTCGTTCCTCTGCACGGCGCGTACGGAGGGCGGGTCTCCGGCGGGAAGCAGGTCCTCCGGTATTCGGTGAGGGACATGGTGCGATCCTTACTAGAGGTGCTTTGGGTATTCGCGCAAATAGGGGTCACGAGCTTCGGCGGCGCGGCGGCTTCCATCGCCGTCATGCAACGGGTGGTGGTGCACAAACTGGGTTGGCTCAGTCGTCGCGAGTTTTTGGATTTCGCGGCGGCGAGTTATTTGATCCCAGGCCCGATCGCCGTGCAACTCTCGCTGCACCTGGGCTATCGCCGAGCGGGGCTTTGGGGCGCTTGCGCGGCGGTGGCGGGCTTCGTCGGCTCGGCGGCGGCGATCACTTGGCTGTGTGCCGTCTTGTATGTGCGGAACCAAGGCCTGCCTCAGTGGGACGCATGTCTTCAGGGTGTTCGCCCCGCCATCTTGGCGGTGATCCTGATGTCACTGGGCGAACTCGCAAAGGGCGTGGTGCACGGACCGCGCGATCTCGTGTTGACGGTCGGCACGGCGATCGGTTTTCTCGCCGGGGGCAACCCTTTCTTGGTGTTGATCGCCGCGGCTCTTGCCGGGACGGTTGCGAAACGCATCTTTCCTGGGCCGCCCATCGCCGGACCGCGGGAAGACGGCACGATCGCGGACGGAGAGGCCGAGCAAGACGAACAATCCGACCGAGAACGGCACGCGGGCATGTCGATCATACTTCCTCCAACGTTAATTAGCCTCGCTCCGGCGGCGGTAGCGCCGTCCTTGGGTTTTTTAGGTATGTTTCTCGCGTTTGCTAAGATCGGCCTATTCCTGTACGGCGGAGGCAACGTCATTGCAGCCTACCTGAGCAATGATTTCGTAAAGACCGGGATTCTCACGCATCAACAATTGCTGGATGCCTTGGCGGTCGGGCAAAGCACGCCGGGGCCGATTCTCACCGTCGCCACGTTCATCGGCTATTTGCTCGGCGGTCACTTGGGGGCCGTCGCGGCGACGGCGGGTCTTATTACGCCCTGCGTCCTCCTGGCGTCCCTGCTGCATTCCTGGGTGCGGAAGATACGCCGTCAAACCTGGGCGGCAGGGCTTTTCGAGGCCTTGAGTGCGGCCGTCCTCGGCTTGATTTTGGGCGTCTGGTTGGATCTGGCACGGCAGGTCTTCACGCAACCTCTGCCGACGCTGCTGTGCGCCGCGTGCCTCATCCTGCTTTGGCGATGCAAAGTTTCTCCGGTACAAGTCGTTTTCGCTTCGGCTTTGACAGGGTTGCTCCTTTGGGGATGAGGGGAACCCGGTCGCGCGTGGAGCGACCGGCGGACAGGCCGCCTTGCCGTCCGAGCCGATTTCCGCAAAGCCTTCGGCCGGTTCGGCTTCACCCGGCGGCTCTTGCCGCGCCACCCTCCAGCGCCCGGAAGTCGCTGCGCGACCCTCAAGGATGCCGAGCGGCCGGGCTTCCCGTGCTTGCCCACAGGATCACCCCGTCGCCATACTTGAAATTGCCGACCGACGCCGGCCGTTCGCCGCGCGAGCCGAGTCGGCGGACTCCACGGCCCGCCTCCATGCCCAAAAAGCGACCTCAGAGACGATCTCCCCGACCGCCGCGCGGCTCCGAAAGACGACGGCCCGACCGCGCCGCCTCGCGCCGCAGAACCGGCAAACGCAGGCTGTCGAAGGGCGCAACCCGCCCCGCCGGTCGCACCGCCATCCGGATTCGGCCGATCGACCGGCAAAAGGGGTTCGAACTGGTCTATCCGGCTTGCGTCCGCGAGCGACGGGAAGACATGGAAGAAGTCTACAAGATGCTGGAATTGGGAGAGATCGAAGCCGCCGAGGACGAACTGCGGTGGCTGCTGGATGGGTGCCGCGAGTTGCTCGAGGCGCACCGGCTGTTAGGGCTTTTGGCGCTGGAATCGGCCCGCTGGAGCCTGGCTCGGGCGCACCTCGGCTACGCCTTCGAGTTGGTGTCGAACGCGTTGGGCGACCGTTTCGACGGGACGCTGCCGTATGCGCGACCCGCCAATCGTCCTTTTCACGAGGCCGGCCATGACCTCGTGCGATGCCTGCTGTTCCTCGGTGAACGAAGCCTCGCGCAGGAGGTGGCCGACCGGCTGCGGCAATTGGACCCCGATGATCCTTTGGGGACGGCCGAGCTTCTGAACATGCTTCCCGTGGCGATGATGCGGCCCGGCGGGGGCGACGCCTCCGGGACGCCGACGGCCGCTGTTCCGCGATCGCAGGTTCCTCCCCGACCCGAGATCGCATCCGATCACGGGGGGGAATCTTCGAGGGAGGGCGGCCCGGCCGAGGGCGACAGTTGATCGCCCCCAAAATCGTAGTCCACCGCGACCGTTCGCACGGCGAGGGGAATCGTCGCCGCCAACCGATCCGGCGGCGAGTGCGGCGGCGAAGTTTCCGGCTTCCGGAAGACGTAGCGGATGACGGCCGAGCGGTCGGTCTCCGCCGTGGTTTCACGGATGACCCCCGCGCAAATCGTCCCGTCGGGGTACTCCAGCCGTACCGGGTTTTCGAAGACGCCCGCCAAATGCGATTTCAACGGAACCTCGACGTTGCGATACTCGACGCGCAACGTCGCGATCACCGAAGTATCGGAAGTTTCCAGCCGCTCCAGCTCGACGGTGACATCGCCTAGGCTCCTCCGGCTCGGAATCCCGGCGCGAAGGTCGAATGCGAAGGAGTGCGGGACGGCCGCCGCCAACACTTCGATGCGGCCGGTCCAGCGGCGTATGTCGGCGTCTCCGGCGGGAAGCGAAAACTCGGTCGTCAATGGCAGGGGGTACACCATGCGCGGTAGCGGGATCTCGCGGCGGCCGCCGGACCGCGGAGTCGCTTCTCCGCCCGAAACCGTGGTAACTCGGTTCCAAACCGGATCTTGCCACACCACGACCGGCCAAAGCGTCGGCTCCCATTCCACGCTCAACCCGATCCGCAGGGTGACGGTGCCGTCCGATTCCGCGTAGCGTCGAAACCGGGTCGGTTGCAGACGGAATGCCCCCGAATAATTCGCCGTTCCTAGGCGAGCAGGCCTCTCCGGCGACCGCGGAACGATCCGCAGCGCAAACGGCTCTTCGGCGGCCTGAAGGTCGGCGTGCCAAGTGTCGAGAAGGCCGTCCAACACCGGCCAGAAAGGGCCTGAGAGCCGGTCGGAAGACACTGCGCCGGGCGCGTCCGCCACGGCCCATTGCAAGCGGATTCCCGACTGTTGCCGAATCCGCCGCAGGATTTCGCTCGCTGATGCTCCATCACCTGCCAATTCGATCGTCGACCCGCGGAGAGCCTGCTCGACGGCGGCCGCGGCCAAGGATTGCCAAATCCGCTCCAACCGCAGGCGGCGCTCGGCGGAAGACGCCTCCTCCGCCGGGGGCAGAAGCTCGAGCAAACTCGGGCCGCCCTCGCGCAGGGCCTGTTCCGCGGCATCCCGTTGGGAACGAAGCGGGGCGTCCAGTTGCTCGATCCAAGTTCGTACCCGGTCGGCGAGGTCGTCGGCCACCCGGTCCTCCGCAAGGCTGTCCGGTGCATGTCCCGACCCTCTGCCGGGAATTTCCTGGAAGACGGCCGCCCGGCAGATCGGGTTCGCGAAGTCGGTCGGCCAAGCGGTCCAGAGCGGAACGATGGCTACCAACATCGTGGGGTATGACAGCGGACGGCGCAGCCACCGCCGTATCGCTCGGCCGAGGGGCCAATCTCCGCGGGATCGGCCCCAGCCGCCGCGACTCAGCCCGAACCTCGGGCTATCTTTCAGCGTTCGGCCACGGAGGGCGAGTTTTTGCAAAACCAAGAACATAAGGAAGCTCCGCGGTCATGGATCGCGCTGCGGCGTGCGACGACGTGCTCGACCAATCCAGCCGCCGTCCTTCAGGGTATCGGACGGCAGTTTGCAATCGCAAGATCGCGTCCGCGTCCGCGGCCCTAGGCAAGGTCTTCGGATGCCCTCGTCGCAGGCAGGGTCAACGCCCAGGGGAAAAGGTTCGTGCGAAGTGCCGGTTCCGAGCGCTCCGCCGTCCGGAGCAGCCGGTCGCCTGGGGCCGAGCATTGGTGTTGTGGCTTTTCGGCCAAATAGCGTAAGATTCCCCCATCGGAAGAAGGAGGGTCCGAGTTCGGTGTCGCGGAGTCGCGAGGGCGGCCGATAGTCGGTCCGCACACTCCCCAGGGGAAGGAGCCTCGGTTTTGGAAGCACGGAACGACTTCGGTCAGACGTTACGCGGGCTGCTATTGTTGGGGATTTTTGTGGTGCTTCCCGTAACGGCAGCCGTCTTCCCGTCCGTGTGTCGGCTGGTTTGGCCCGATGCCTACGACGGCGGGCCTGCCGCAGCGGAGGTCCATCGCCCGAACTCCTCGGACGAAACCGCAAGCACACCACCGATGTCTTTGGGAACGACGAACCGGGACGCGACGCTCCAAACGCAGGGTCGGTCAGCCCCCATCCTTGCGGAGCCGGGCAGCGCCGGCATGGCCGAAGGCTGGGGCCGCGGGTTCCAACTGAATGACGGCGGCAGCGACTCGGCGGTCCAAGCCATCGCAACCCCGGACCGAGCCTGGGAATCGTCCCCGGCGGGATACCCGCCGTGGCAAAGTTCGGTCGAGGAGGGCTTGCGACCCGGGTACCGCAATCCGTCATACGAAACTTCGGTGGAAGGCTGGCCGGACCGCAATTCGGTTGGGCCGGGTTATGCCCCGCCGGGTACCCGGCAGACTTCGTTCGGCGAGCCGCCTCAAGCCTCGGCGACGAGTTCCGCGGAGACGCCGACTCCCAATCCCGGAGTGCCCACCACCGACTTGGAGCAACGGCTTCAGTCGTTGGGAGCCGTCTACTACCGGATGGAAAAATGGGGAGCCGACGGACGCCTGTATCGCTTCTATTGCGATACCGCCGTGGCCGGGCAGCCGGGGATGGTGCGGCACTGGGAGGCCGTGGCGGAGCATCCCGAAATGGCGATGCTCCAAGTCCTCTCCCAAATCGAGGCGGCCCAGGCAAGGCAGGGGATGTGAGCCGCTCTTCTTTTTCCGGCGGATTCGCGGCGGGAGCCGGAACCCTTGCCCAACCGTCGGCGGCGCGCTAGATTGTATTCTGTGTTTCAAGCGGACGCGCGATGCGAAATCCGGAATGATTTTCAACCGCTATGCCATGCCGTGGCTCCGCCCCAACTTGTGGACGGGTTGTCGGGCGGAGACCGTCGGAATCCGCGAGACGTCGCGCGGCCGAGCGCGGCAAGGTATCGGTTCGGTGCGAGCCGGCACGGACGACGACGTCGAGCATGCGCCCGGCGACGCCCCCAGAAACGAGGAGATTCGGCGGATCGAGGCCGTGCTTTTCCTAGCGCGGGAGCCGTTGCCGATCCGAAAGATCGCGCAATTGTCCGGCATGGAGAGCGGTGCGTTGGTCCGGGCGTTGGTGCGACGCCTCAACCGCTTATACGATGAGGAAGGCTGCGCCTTTTGCGTAGTGGAGGTCGGCGGCGGGCTGCAATTGCGGACCCGGGCGGCGTTCGCCCCGTGGTTGACCCGCCGCTACCGGGAACCGATCGAATTGCGATTGTCGCCTCCCGCCTTGGAAACCTTGGCCGTGGTGGCGTACAAGCAACCGATCTTGCGGGCGGAACTGGAATCCATCCGCGGCGTGCAGTGCGGCGAAATCATTCGACAATTGATGGATCGCGGGCTGGTCCGCGTCGTGGGACGGTCCGAGGAATTGGGGCGTCCCTACCTCTACGGTACGACGACGCGTTTCCTGGAGCTGTTCGGGCTGCGTGGACTGGACGACCTGCCCTATCCCGAATATCGTTGTTCATCGGTCTCAAAACGTTCCACGACGGTGTCTTCCGAGGTGAAACCGGACAAAAGTGAGGAGGGCTTTGCCGACGAAAAATAGCCAGTATACTTACTCGCTCCGCCGCAACCGGGACGGTGGTGCGGCAAATTTCCGGGGGGGCCGGTTTCCCGCCCGAAGTACAGCAACAATCGTAAACGGGAAGGTCTTCAAGACCTTCGGACAAGCACATAACGGTAACGGCTCAAGTACCAGTACGGGGGTGATCTCGTGAAAATCATGACCAAGGTCAAGGCGGAATGGATTCTAGAGAGTGAACTCGGTTCAGGCGGACCGGCCCTTCGCGAGCACAAGCTCGGCTCGACCCTGCCCTTCGTCGTCGCCCAGGATGAAGAAGAAGAGGAAGAAGATGATGACTGGGACGATGATGACGAGGAATGGGATGACGATGATGAGGATTGGGAAGAGGACGAAGAGGATGAGGACTGGGACGAGGACGAAGAGGATTGGGATGAAGAGGATGAGGAATTAGAAGAGGGTGACTGGGACGAAGAGGAAGAGGATGAGGATGAAGAAGAAGACTGGGACGATGAAGAAGATGAAGACGATGATTGGGATGAGGATGAAGATGAGGAAAAAGACGAGTGATGAGCCTCATCCAAGTTGCCTCTAGAGCGTCTCTTTAATCCAGCGGCGAGCGATCGGCGGACGCGGGAATTCGTTCTCCAGCCTTTTTCTTGGAGTTTGGCCCGGCGCTCCAAGGAATGCGTCGGCTTAGCTCCGCGGCCAAGCAGTTTCGATTTCGGTTCGATTTCGGTTCCCAGGCGCAAGCGACACGGCGTGCGCCTTTTTTTGCGCGCTTGCTCCGAGTGCTTTCGGTCGCTTGACCGACTTTTGTACCGCGGCGGGCACGTTTCTTAAGTGCTGCAAGTCCCCTCCAGCCCCAGGGCCGTGGTACGCGACACGGCTGAAGGTCTTGGGGTCACGGGTTCAGGCTGGGGAGCGGCTCCTCGGCGAACGGCCGCCAGACGCTTTCCACCGCTTCCCGATTCGGGACGCCGCCGTGAACCCATAGGCCGTAACGCAGTCGCAGCGGCTTGTCGGGGGTCACTTCGACCGGACCGTTGAGCGTCAGGCAGGCCCCCATCCAACCGTCATCTCGCACATGAAAGGGCGTGGGATGGCCGGGATTGAGGGGATGATCGAAGAGGGAGACCCCCGCCCGTTCGCCCGGTCCGATCGGACCGCTGTAATCCACCCAGCGGGCCGGTTTTCGGAAGATTTCGGCCTCATTGCGGCGGCCTTCGCTGTCGAGGATGCGTCCCCCGCCGTCCCGTACCCCGATCGTTTTCGCCATGCGGACGGCCATCAAGCCGAACGGGGTGGCGTTGAAGACGACACTGGCGTCGCCGGGACACCGGAATTCGCTATCCCAAAGGACCAGAAAGTGCGGCGGGGCCGATGCGTCGCGAAGCCAAGCCGCACTCCCGCTCGGGACGGCAACTCGCACGGCCACGCGGCGAAGTTCCCGCAGCAGGGGAGAACCGTCGGAGGCCGTCCACTCCAGGTCGGCCAAGAGCCGCGCCTCGGCAGGGGAATCGAGGGCGTCGCCGATCGCGTCTTCGTAGCGCAAGATGTTGCGGCATCGGATTCGCGGTCCCGGCCCGTCCTTCCAAAAGTCTTCGCCCGCCAGGTTTTGATGGGACATCCAAACGGAATTGTGGTGGCTGTGCGTCACGGGGTCGTGGGGGTGTCCCATTCGAGTCAACGACCGTCCGCCGGGCCCGGCCAGCGGAAATAGAAACGGACGTTGCAATTGCGGACCGAAATGGAAGCGGGTCAATTCCCGGCCGTCCGCCAAGACGAAGGCCGCCTGATCGTACGGGAGAGGAAGGACTTGGAGGATGGGTACCGGGCGGGCGTCCGGCAAGGCGTCGTCCAGGACGGCCTGCCCTTCCGCCCGGCAGGGCCTTGACATCCCCGCGAACAGCAAGCCCATGCAAAGCGTCGCACCAAGGGCCGAATGCCGAACCCGATTCAGATGAAAACCTTTGGTTCCAAGAATCTCCACGGCAGGGTTGCTCCTTGAGTTTGTCCCCGGTAAAGCGTTGCTTGCCAAGACGAAGATCCCGACACCCCTGCATTCCGACGATGCAAGGGGCACGGTCGAGCGTGAAAGCGACGCGCGGTTTGCTGCCGGCGGCGGTACGATCAGGATAGAAGCGGCGTTCCCAAAAAGCAAACGGTGCGGATAATAAGGGTATTTCCCTGCTTGAGGATCATCATGCCCGAGTTGCGCAAAGATCCCGTCGTCGATCGCTGGGTGATCATCGCGGACAACCGGGGCCGCCGCCCGCAAGACTTCGAAATCGCCCCACGGCGATCGGCCGGCCGTTTGTGTCCGTTCTGTGAGGGGAACGAGAGCGAGACCCCCGGTGAGGTCCTATGTGTTCGTGAACCGCATTCGTCGCCGAACGGGCCGGGCTGGAGAATCCGTGTCGTGCCCAACAAATTCCCCGCCGTTTGGGAGGCCGAACGCGGTGAAATCACCGACCGCGACGACGGACTTCACCAGGCCGGACCGGGGCAGGGCATCCACGAGGTCATCATCGAATCTCCGCGGCACGTCTCCAGTCTGACGCAACTGACCGGGGACGAAATCATCCTGGTGCTGCAAACGTATCGTCGGCGTTTTCAGGCCTTGGAGTCCCATCCCGGGCTGTCGTCGGTCATGCTCTTCAAGAATATGGGAGCCGAGGCGGGGGCATCCTTGGAGCACGTGCACAGCCAGCTCATCGCCCTGCCCATGATTCCCACCCTTCAAGCGGCGGAATTGCAGGGAGCGAAGGCGCGGTTTGACGCATCGGGACGATGTGTCTTTTGCCGGATGTTGCGTTCGGATGGCGTCTCGCCCCGAGGCGTCCTGGTTTCCGACCGCTTCACAGCCTTTTGCCCGTTCGCGTCCCGATTCGGTTACGAGACATGGATCCTGCCGAACCGGCATGCATCGCACTTCTCGGCGATTACGGACGACGAAATCCGCGACCTGGCCGACGTTCTGCCCAAGGTTTTGAAGGCGGTGGAAACGGCCGTCCGCCCGCCCGCGTACAACCTCGTGTTTCACACCGCACCCTTGGGCGGACCGCCCTTGGAGCATTACCACTGGCACATCGAGGTCTTGCCGGCGTTTGCGCGGGCGGCGGGGTTCGAATGGGGAAGCGGGTTCCACATCAATCCGGTTTATCCGGAACAAGCGGCCCAGGAGTTGAGGCAAACCCTTGCAAGGCCCTCCAAATTTGAAGATGAATCGATTAGGCAAACTGAAGTGACCAGCGAGAGATTGCCGATGCCATAACAAGAGAGGTTGCTTGCGGCAGGTGCCGCTCGCAAGGTACCACCCTGACCCCTAGCCCCGTGTGAAGCAACTGCGATGACACCGACGGCCCACCTCGTTTTGCTCCTACACAATCACCAACCCATCGGCAACTTCGACCACGTTTTCCGTCAGGCTTACGAAGACAGCTATCGACCCTTTTTGGAGGTCTTCGCTCGTTATCCGGGCATCAAGATTTCCCTTCACACCAGCGGTCCCCTGATGGAGTGGCTGGAACAGAACCAACCCGGCTACCTCGACTGGGTACGTTCCTTGGTTCGGGAAGGCCGGATCGAGATTATCGGCGGTCCTTTTTACGAGCCGATTCTGGCGATGATCCCCTCCGCGGATCGCATCGGTCAGATTCGCCGCTATACCAAGTGGCTTCGCGATCGCCTTGGGGCCGAGGTCCGCGGCATGTGGTTTCCCGAGCGCGTGTGGGAACAATCCTTCACGCGGGACGTGGCGGACGCGGGAATCGAGTACGCCGTGCTGGACGACTACCACTTCAAAGCCGCCGGACTCCGTGACGAGGAGCTGGACGGTTACTATTTGACCGAGGACGAAGGTCGCTTGATGGCGGTCTTTCCCGGCAGCGAACGCCTTCGCTACACCATCCCCTTCGCCGACCCGCAAGCTACCATCGATCACGTCCGCGCTTTGGCGGAGCGACGGCCCGGCGCCGTGGTCGTTTTCGGCGACGACGGGGAAAAGTTCGGCACCTGGCCCGAGACCCAAAAACACGTCTATCACGACCGCTGGCTGGAGCGGTTCTTCGACGCCTTGTCGGCCAACGCCGACTGGCTCCGCGTGTCCACCTTGGGCGAGGTTTACGACCAAGTCGCTCCCCGGGGCAAGGTCTATCTGCCGGATTGCAGCTACCGCGAAATGACGGAGTGGGCGTTGCCCGTTTCCCGGCAATTGGAGCTGGAGTCAGTTCGCCGTGAGATGGAGCACGATCCGCGGTGGCACCGCATCCGGCCCTTCCTCCGGGGCGGATTCTGGCGGAACTTCCGGGTCAAGTACCGGGAAGCGGATGAAATGTACGCTCGCATGATGAACGTCAGCCGCCGCCTCCAATCGGCCCTGCAAGCGGATTCCGCCAATCCCGATCTTCGCGAGGCGCAGCTCCATCTGTACCGCGGCCAGTGCAATTGCCCCTATTGGCATGGGGCTTTCGGCGGCATTTACTTGCCGCACCTCCGCAATGCGATCTACCATCACCTGATCGCCGCCGACACGATTCTGGAGAAGTGGTCCCGACAAAGCGAGGTCTGGGTGGATGCCCGGGCGGAGGATTACAACTTCGACGGTAAGCCGGAAATCCGGCTGGCCAACGATCAGTTCGCGGCGTTCCTGGCCCCGCATGAAGGCGGCATGATGTACGAGCTGGACGTCCGTGAAATCCGGCTGAACCTGGGAGCCGGCATCATGCGGCGGCCTGAGGCCTATCATCAGAAGGTTCTTCAAGGCGAGCATCGCGGCGACGCGGGTTGCGCCAGCATTCATGATCGGGTCGTTTTCAAACAGGCCAATCTCGACCGGCACGTGCGTTACGATCGCTACCCGCGCAAGAGCTTGGTCGATCTGTTCTTCAATCCGGATACCACGCCGGAGGCGGTGGAAGCGGGCGAAGCCGTTCTCGTCAGCGATTTTCACACGGCGCCCTACGAAGCCGCCATCCACGCCAATCCCGACCGCGTTCGCGTGATGATGTCGCGACAAGGCACGGCGGCGGGACAATCCATTCGGCTGACCAAGGCCGTCCTCCTCAGCGAAGGCAGTTCCGTTTTGGAGATCGCGTATCGGCTGGAGAATCTTCCCCCCCATTTCGCCTGCCAATTCGCCGTGGAGTTCAATTTCGCGGGTCTGCCCGGCGGGGCCGAGGATCGCTATTTCGTGGACCCCTTCGGAAAGCGGCTAGGGCACCTCGGCACGCGCGTGCACTTGGCCGAAACCGCCGGCTTGGGCTTGATCGACGGCTGGCAAGGGATCGACCTGCGACTGCTGATCTCCGTTCCCGGCGGCATTCGTGCCTTTCCCGTCGAGACGGTCAGCCAATCGGAGGGCGGCTTCGAGTTGGTGCATCAGTCGGTCGCCGTACAACCATACTGGTTGGTTCGCCCGGACGAGAACGGCCAATGGGCGGTGACGATGCGTCTGGTGGCCGATACGACCGCGGCACGCGAACGCCGCCGTGCTTCGCGGGAACTGGTCCACGCATGAGAGGCGTGCAGGCCCCGCGGCTCCGGGGGTGGGAGCCGTTTCCTTCGACGCGGCCGGTGCGGGCCGGCGACGGCCTTCTGCCCGCTCCGCTGCCTGCTCACGCCGACGGCTCGCGCCGCTCCCCCGGCTTGCACTCGCGAACTCCGGTACTTGCGTGCCGGGGCCTTTGTCCGTACCTTGCGATTAGGGCGGCGAGGGCGGCGGGCTTCGCGCCGGCTTCGGTCGAGAGTGCCGGCTGGGCAGTCACGGATATCCTCTCATGAAATCGCACACGGAATACCTTACGTTCAACGTTCCCCAGCGGATGGACTTCATCAACATTACGCGGCAAGTCCAAGCCGCCGTGGAGAAGAGCGGCATCCGCGAGGGACTCTGCCTCGTCAACGCCATGCACATCACGGCTAGCGTCTTCATCAACGACGATGAGCCGGGACTGCACCAAGACTATAAGCGATGGCTGGAAAAACTCGCCCCCTTCGATCCCTCGCCGCAGGCCTACCAACACAACCGCACGGGCGAGGACAACGGTGACGCGCACCACAAGCGGCAGATCATGGGGCGCGAGGTGGTCGTGGCGGTCACCAAAGGGCGACTCGATTTCGGGCCGTGGGAGCAAATCTTCTACGGCGAGTTCGACGGGAGACGCCCCAAGCGGGTATTGATTAAAATCATCGGCGAATAAGCCTGTTCCCGGTCGCTGTCGCAGCACGCCTTCCGATCGCAAGCCCGCCGCCATGAGCGAATCAACCTCCACTTTCATCACCCAGGACGGTACGACTCTATTTTCCCGCCGCTGGGAGCCGTCGGGCCCCATTCGCGGCGAGATCTTGGGGTTGCACGGCCTTTTGGAGCATGGCGGGCGATACGCCGAGTTGGCCGCTCGCCTCAACGCCGCGGGATACGCCTTGCAGATGATCGACCACCGGGGCCACGGTCGCTCGGAAGGCCCCCGGCTGTACATCGAGCGGATCGAGACGTTGGTGGAAGATTTCGACGGCGTCCTTCATCAGTGGCGAGAACGTCGCGGTCGGGTCCCGGACTTCCTCTTCGGCCACAGCATGGGGGCCGGGGTGCTGATCCTTCACGCGGCAACGCGCCGGCCGCCGGTTCGGGGCGCCGTTTTGAGCGGCCCCCCCATCCGCATCGCCGCGCGGGTCCTGCCTCCGCTCCGCTCCGTGGCTCGCCTGCTCAGTTACCTGTGGCCCGGCTTTCGCCTGGCGCGGCTGCGAACGGCGGAACGGCTGGGCGCCCATGCCGTGTCGCGCAATCCCGATGTGATTCAGGCCCTCCGTGAGGACCCGCTGGTCTACCGCGGACGCTTTCCTGTCCGCACGGCGGTGGAAATCCTGGATTTGCCGGCCAAGTTGGAGCAGGCGGCTGCCAAGTTCGACTTGCCCTATCTCTTTCTCCAGGGCGGGGCTGATAAGCTCTCCGCCGCCTCCGGAGCGCGGGATTTTCACGAGCGATCCCCCTCGCCCGACAAAACGCTGCGCATCTATCCCGGTCTGTACCACGAGGTCATCAGTGAGCCGGAAAGAGATGCGGTCTTGGCGGACTTGATCCAGTGGCTGGACGCGCGGAGCACCCCGGGTTCCGCATAGATTTTTCCGTGGCTTTTCGCTTCGCCATGGTATAATAGGGGCGCCTGAGAATCCGGCCTCATCGGCACCGAGCGGCGAAAGGCGGAGGGGGATTCGTCTCCCCTATCACATAGCCTATTGCGACCGTTTTTCTTCTCTTGCCTATGGGAGGGGTGCCATGACGGATTTGCGCGAACCGAGGGTCTCGGCCCAGGCCGAGCGCGAAATGCGACGCTGGGACGTCGCCCAACGAGTGGCGGAGCACCTGCTCCGCGTCGATCGGCCGCATTCGCCCGCGCCCGGCTACAAGGAGCACGTGGTCATTTCTCGGGAGGCGGGCTGCGGGGCGGAGGAGGTGGCCCTGCTGGTCGGTCAGCGATTGGGGTTTCCCGTCATCGACAAGGACGTGCTCAAGCTCATCGCCGAACGTTATTGCGTGGAACATTCCCTGCTTGAGGCCGTCGATGAAACCCGGGGAAACTGGATCCGCGACATGCTGGGGACGTGGTTGGACGCCCACCTCATTCCGACCGACAAGTTCCTGACCTGCCTGGAAAAGGTCATCACGGAGGCGGCCAAACGCGAACATGCGGTCTTCGTGGGACGGGGAATCAATTTTATTCTGCCGGCCGAGAAAAGCCTTTCCGTTCGCTTGGTCGCTTCCGAACGCTTTCGCATTGCCAGGGTCCGCCGCGATCACCAGGTGAGCGAATCCGAAGCGCGACGGCTGATCCGGGAATGGGAGGAGGGACGCCGGGAATTCGTCGCCCGATTCTTCCACCGTGACGTGGCCGATCCCCATTGCTACGACTTGGTGCTGAACATGGAGCGATGGGGCAACGAGGCGGCCGCCGACCTGATTGCAAACGCCTTTCGCCGACGGTTCGGCGAACAAACGGCTCCCCAGCCGCAGGAAGAAACCGGACCGGTTGAAGTGCCCGGGCCGCGCCCCGCGGAAGGCCTCAGCCGGGATGTCAGTCCGACAGCTTAGCCCGGATCTTCTCCAGATCGAACACGCAACCGGACCACGGACCGCCGCTGCATTGCTGGAGGATCGCCCAGAGCCGGGTATCCTCCGGCAAGAGGGGGTCCGGGCGCAAATCGGGATGCGGCGACCGCGCGGCCAGTTTCGCCGCGGCCGTTTCCGGCGACCAAGCCTCGTCGGCGTCGCCCACCACATCGACCGAGCCTTCCAAACGTCGCGTGTCGATCCGGATCCGAATCCGGTCGCCGTCCCGGAGCTTTCCCACCGGCCCGCCGGCCAACGCCTCCGGGGCGATCAATCCGATGCAGGCTCCCGTGCTCACGCCGGAAAAGCGCGCGTCGGTCAGAATCGCGCATTCACGTCCCCATGAGAGGTATCGCAGAGCGGAGGTGAGTTGATAGGTCTCCTCCATACCGGAGCCGAGCGGTCCCCGCCCGATCAGCACGACGATGTCCCCCGGCCGGACGGGGCGATCCCCTTGTCCTTTCACGGCGGCGACCGCCTCCGACTCGCTGGTGAAGACGCGCGCGGGTCCCACTTTGTGGTACACGCCGTGTTCGTCCAACAAGCCGGGATCGATGGCCGTGCTCTTGACCACGGAACCCTCCGGCGCCAGATTGCCCCGCGGAAAACAAGTCGTGGAGGTGATGCCCGCCGCACGGGCCGCATCGGGAGAAAGAATGACATCCTCGGGCTTGACGCCCGCCTCCCGTTCCAATCGCTCTCGTAATCGAGCGCGGCGCGGCGAATTTGCCCACCATTCCAGATTCTCCCCCAGCGTCCTCCCCGTCACGGTTAAGGCGTGGGTCCGCAATAAACCCAGGTCACGTAGGTGCAGCATGACCTCGGGCACGCCTCCGGCCAGATAGACAAACAGCGTGGGGTAGTTGTTGGGACCGTTGGGAAGGACGTCCACCAGCCGGGGCACCCGGCGATTGATCCGCTCCCAGTCGTCGAGAGCGGGACGGCGAATACCTGCGGCGAAAGCCACGGCGGGCAAGTGCAGGATCAAATTCGTCGAGCCGCCGAAGGCCGCATGAACGACCATGGCGTTGTGCAGGGCGTCGTCGGTCACGATGTCCCGGACCGTCAGGCCTCGCTCGGTCAACAACATCACGGCGCGGGCGGTCCGCCGCGCCAATTCCCGCCAAATGCTCTGGCCGGACGGCGACAGTGCGGCGTGCGGGAGCGTCAAGCCGAGGGCCTCCGCCACCACCTGCGAAGTGGCGGCCGTGCCCAAGAATTGACACCCTCCTCCCGGTGAGGCGCACGCATGACATGCCGCCGATCGGGCGGCGTCCAGGGTGATTTCCTGCCTCGCATATCGGGCGCCCAGCGACTGGACGTAAGCCGTGTTCTCCGGTCCGGTCGTGGGAAGCATCACTCCGCCCGGCATGATCGCGCAGGCGTGGTGCGGCAGCCCTGCCAGGGCCATCATCATGGCGGGCAAGCCCTTGTCGCACGAGGCG
The DNA here is from genome assembly GCF_055386265.1 of Thermogutta hypogea. NCBI lineage: Bacteria > Pseudomonadati > Planctomycetota > Planctomycetia > Pirellulales > Thermoguttaceae > Thermogutta > Thermogutta hypogea. The sequence goes on along the minus strand of NZ_AP042425.1, from coordinate 3,089,865 downwards.
ATGCCGAGCACGCCCTTGGCCCGCGGAATGGAGCGCGCCAAGCGACGAAAGATCACGGCCGCGTCGTTGCGGTAGGGGAGGCTGTCGAACATGCCGGGCGTGCCCTGGGTCCGACCGTCGCAGGGATCCGAGCAGAATCCGGCGTGGGGGATCGCGCCGGCGCGGGAGAACTCCTCGGCGGCCTCGCGGACCGCAGCGTCCAGCTCGAAGTGGCCGGTATGGTATCCCAAGGCGATGGGGCGACCCGAAGGCTCCCTCAACCCGCCCATCGTACTCAGGATCACGTACGGCGGGGCGTCGGTCCGCGCAGGATCCCAGCCCATGCCCGCGTCTTGACTCATCCCGAAAACATGGCCGCTCGGTTCATAGCGCAGCAGCTCGTCGCTCAACGGCAGCGTGCCCTCGGGCCCCGGACCTTGCAGGACCAAATCGTCGGGAACGGCGTCGCCGTCGCGCAGCAAGGAGCGAGAGCGGTCATCGAAATCGGCATGGGAATCGGACATGGAGGTATGCACCCGAGATCGAGGAATGCGCGAAGGGAGCGTCAGAACTCCGCCTCGGTCCGACGGAACCTTACGTCCCAAAAACGATTGTCACGCGAGCCGGATGATGGATGGACGGGCCGCGGGGCGCAATCAGTCCCAACGGAGGACGGCGCCGGTATCGGCGCTCGTGGCCATTCGCGTGTACCTGGCGAGATAGCCCTTGGTGAATCGGGGCGGCGGGGCCTTCCATTCCTTGAGCCGCGCGGCCAGCTCCTCCTCGCTGAGGAGCACGTTGAGCGTTCGCTTGGGGATGTCGATTTCGATCATGTCGCCGGGGCGAAGCAGGGCGATCGGCCCGCCCGCGGCGGCCTCCGGGCTGACGTGGCCGATGCAGGCTCCCGCCGTGCCGCCCGAGAACCGTCCGTCGGTGATCAACGCCACCTTATCGTCCAACTTCATGCCCTTGATGGCCGTGGTGGGGGCGAGCATTTCCTGCATGCCGGGCCCGCCTTTGGGGCCTTCGTAGCGAATCACCACCACGTCCCCGGCCTTGACCTTGCCGTTCACGATCCCCTGATACGCTTCGGTTTCGGACTCGAAGATGACGGCCGGGCCCGTGTGGCGGAGCATCTGCGGCAACACGCCGGCCGTTTTCACGACGGCGCCGCGAGGAGCCAAATTGCCGTACAGAATGGCCAACCCGCCCTCCGGGCTGTAAGCGTTCTCGACCTCGCGGACGCAATCGTACGGATCGAAGCCCAACTCCTCGTCTTTCAGCTCGCGGACGTCGCCGAACGTCCGTTCCACGCTCATGCCGCGGACGTTGCGCTCTCCGCGAGCCGTGACGGCGGCCATGGCCAAGGCCTCTTGCGCGGCGGTCGTGCGGCGAATGTCGTACGCGGCGATATTCTCGCCCAAGGTCTTGCCGGTCACCGTGGCGCAATCGAGGTTCAGCAAACCGGGCCGGCCGCGTTCCAAGGCTCCCAGAATGGTGTGGATTCCGCCGGAATTGTGGACGTCCTCCACGTGGTAGTGACTGCTGGGGGCCACGCGGCAGATGTTCGGCGTGCGGCGGCTCAGCTCGTCGATGCGATGGATGTCGTATTCGATGCCGGCCTCGCGTGCGATGGCCAGCATGTGCAAGACGGTGTTCGTGCTTCCGCCCATCGCCATATCCAGGATCATGGCGTTGTCCACGGACTGCGTGGTGACGATTTCCCGCGGCAGAAGCCCGCGGCCGGGGCCGTGCTTCTCGAAATCCCTCACCATTTGCACGATCCGCTCGGCAGCGCGGCGGAATAGACGCCGTCGCTCGGCGCTGGTGGCCACCAGCGTGCCGTTGCCGGGCAAGGCCATCCCCAAGGCCTCGCATAGGCAGTTCATGCTGTTGGCGGTAAACATTCCCGAGCACGAACCGCAGGTGGGGCAGCCGGCCTTTTCCAGTTCCAGCAATTCCTCCTCGCTGATTTTTCCGTCCTGCCGGGCCGCCGCGCCCACGAATACGTCGATCAGATCGACCTTGCGTCCGTCGGGAAGGCGCCCCGCCTCCATGGGGCCGCCGCTGACGAAGATCGTGGGGATGTTGCAGCGCACGGCGGCCATCAACATGCCGGGCACGATCTTGTCGCAATTCGGGATGCAGATCATGCCGTCGAAGCAATGGGCCTCGAGCATGGTCTCCACGCAGTCCGCGATCAATTCCCGGCTGGGGAGCGAATACTTCATGCCGGTGTGACCCATCGCAATGCCGTCGTCCACGCCGATGGTGTTGAAGACGAAGGGCACCCCGCCCGCCGCGCGGACGCATTCCTTGACGAACTGCCCGACCTCGTTCAGGTGAACATGCCCGGGGATGATGTCCACATAGCTATTGCAGACGGCGATGAACGGCTTGCGAAAATCGTCGTCCTGCACGCCGGTGGCACGTAGCAGGCTGCGATGCGGCGCACGGGCCGCCCCCAGTTTGACTTGATCGGAACGCATGGCGAAAGTCCTGTTTTTGAAGACACGCGAGACCGGGCCGGCGAGGTCCGCAACGGCGGGAACCGGCCGACCTCGAAAACGCCCCCACGAGCGTCCGCGACTCGCCGTTGAGAACGGCTGCAACAACAAGCTTTTTATTGTAGAGCCCCCCGCTGCCAGCGGCCAGAACCCGCTGGACGGCCCGGATCCGGTCGCACGGATCCTGCGTCATGTCGATGTCGCGTTGGCGTGCGAATGAAGCGGAGTCGGGCTTCGCCGCAGCGGAGATCCAAGCGGGGCACGGCCCAGCGGCCGGGGGGATGTCCTCCTCCGCCGGCATCGGACAGAATATGCTTCGGGTATATTCCGCAAGATAATGGATTTGGCATGATCGGACGGGTATCGGGCGCACCAGAAGAAAAAGGGAGGTCCGCGTGAAAGAACGTTTGTTTCCCTCTTTGCAGCGAGCAGTTTCCGAAATCGGCCTGGGAACCTGGCAATTGGGCGGCACGGAGTGGGGCGACGTGCCCGAACAAGAGGCCTTGGATACCCTTGCCGCGGCCGCCGATGCCGGCATCACCTTTCTCGACACCGCCGACATCTACGGCTTGGGACGCAGCGAAAGCCTGATCGGCCGGTTCCTCCGGGGCAGGTCCGATCGCGATCGCTTCTTCGTGGCCACCAAGTTGGGGCGTCACCCCGAGCCGGGTTGGCCCGCCAATTTCACCCGCGACGTCGTCCGCCGGCATACCGAGGACTCGCTTCGCCGGCTGGGCGTGGACGCCTTGGATTTGACGCAAACGCACAGCCTGCCCTTGGAGGCGATGCGCGATACGCCGATTTTCGACGCCCTCCGCGAACTGCGCGAGGAAGGCAAGATCAAGGCCTTCGGCGCCAGCGTGGAAAGCGTCGAGGAGGCGCGTTTTTGCCTCGGCGTGGAAGGCATGGCGTCGCTGCAAATCATCTTCAATATCTTCCGCCAAAAGCCCATCGACGAGCTTTTCGACGAAGCCAAGGCGAAGGGGGTGGCGATCATCGTTCGGCTGCCGTTGGCCAGCGGATTGTTGGCGGGCAAGTTCACCCGCGACACCCGATTCGCCCCCACCGATCATCGCAATTTCAATCGCGACGGCGAGAAATTCAACGTGGGCGAAACGTTCGCCGGATTGCCGTTCGAGAAGGGCCTGGAGCTGGTGGAGCGCATGCGGCCGTGGTTTCCCGCCGGCACGAGCTTGGCTCAGGCGGCCTTGCGATGGTGTTTGGACTTTTCCGCGGTGACGACGGTCATTCCCGGGGCGCGCAGGCCGGATCAGGCTCGGTCCAACGCCGCCGCGAGCGATTTGCCGCCGCTGTCCGGCGAATTGCACAACCGCTTGGGGCGGTTCTACGAACGCGAGGTGGCCTGCCATATTCGGGGCAAATACTGACGGCTTGCGGTGCGGCGGGCGACGGCCTGCCGAACCCGCATCCGGCCGCGGCTTGATTCGGCGGCGCCTGCCGGGTGGCGGGTGGGAAGCGAAGGCGTTGCCGGCAGGATCCGAGGGCTTGTCGCCTCCGACCTTCCGCGCGTAGTGACAACCCCCACGGCGTTTGTTAGGATGTTTGCTTGCCGTGGAGGCAATGCGAGCGCGACCGCGACGACCCGTCGTCGGACGCAGTCGCCGCGAGGATCGTCGTTCGGGTAGCTGTGCGTTCCTGACGAGCGAGGGAGACCGCCGGATGAGTACCGACCATCGCAATAACTATCCGAAGCTTCACAATGCGGCCTGGCCCGGCGTGGTGGGCAAAGGCGACGGCGGAGAGCCGCCCATCGAGCTGGATACCATGCTCGATCTCACGGCGGCCGCCGAGGTGGACGGAGTCAAATTCGACGGCTTCGATCTGTTTCTCTACCTGCCGCACATCGACATCGATTCCACCGTGCAAAGCGACGATGCGATCAAGCAACTCGCGGAGAAGGCCCAGCGGCGGGGCCTGAAGATCGGGACGGTGGTGGCGCCGATCTGGCCTCCCACGGGCGGCGGGTCGGCCATGGGCGACGACTCCGAGCGGGCGCGATTCCTGGATCAGGTCCGCAAGGGCTGCCGCGTGGCTCAGGTCCTGCGCGAATTGGGCGTTCGCCCCCACGGGTGCGTGCGGATCGACTCGGCCTGCGGCGTCCACGATTGGTTGGCCGACCCCGAGGGAAACCAAAGGAAGATCGCCGAGACCTTCCGCCGAGCTTGCGACATCGCCGCCGACCACGGCGAAAAGCTGGCCGCCGAGGGCGAAATCTGCTGGGGAGGCATGCATAGTTGGCGGCGCATGATCCAGCTCCTCGAGTTGGTTGATCGGCCGGATATCTTGGGCTTCCAGGCCGACATGGCCCACACCCTGCTCTACCTGTTGGGCTACAACGCCCCCGAGGACGCCCTCTTGCCGCAGGATTTCGATTGGCACGACGAGGAGCGGTTCTACGCCGCTTACAAGCAATTGACGGACGCCCTCCGCCCGTGGACCATCGATCTGCACATCGCCCAAAACGATTGCACGGTGCACGGGTCGGGATCGCACGACAAGACCGGCCGGCATTGCCTGGCCGCCGATCCCAACGGCAAGCTCGATATCCCTCGCGCCGCCGGTTATTGGCTCCGCGACGAGACCGGGCGAATCACCAAGAAAATGCGGCATATCTGCTGGGACGGCTGCATGTTCCCCAACGCCGTGATGATGGACCCCAAAACCTGGAACGACATCTTGCGGGCGATGATCGCCGTGCGCGACGCGCACGGGTGGTACGAGGCGGAATGACCGCAAGCCGGGCTTTCCGCTCGGCGGACGGATGGGATTCACGGACCTTCGATCAGATTTTCCTCAGGAGGCATACGCCATGGCGAAAGAACTTCGCATCGGTATGTTGGGCTGCGGCTTCATGGGCAAGGCCCATTCCAACGCCTGGTCTCAAGTCGGCCATTTCTTCGATCGGGAGCACAAACCGGTCCTGAAGGCGATTTACGGCCGCAAGGAAGACATGGACAAGCTGGAGCCGTTCGCTCGCCGCTGGGGTTACGAGTCCATCGAAACCGACTGGCGGAAGGTGATCGAACGCGACGACGTGGACCTGATCGACGTCTGCGTTCCCAACCACATGCACCACGACTGCGTGATTGCGGCGGCGGAGGCGGGCAAGATCATCGTCTGCGAAAAGCCGCTGGCGATGAACGCCGCGGAAGCCGAGGAAATGGTGGCGGCCGTGGAAAAGGCGGGCGTGCCCAACATGGTCTCCTTCAACTACCGCCGCGTGCCCGCCATCTCCCTAGCCAAGCAGATCATCGACGAGGGGCGGATCGGCCGGCCCTTCCACTATCGCGCCACCTACAACCAGGACTACACCATTTCCACCAAGGTGCCCCAAGGAGGCTTGGCGCTCTGGCGGCTGGATGCCAAGGTGGCCGGCTCCGGCGTCACCGGCGACTTGCTGGCCCATTCCATCGATACGGCCGAATGGCTCAACGGCCCGATCCAAAAGGTCACCGCCTATACCGAAACCTTCGTCAAGGAACGCGTCCACGCCGAGACCGGCAAGGTCGAAAAGGTCGATATCGACGACGCCTGCATGTTTCTGGCGGTCTTCCAAAACGGGTCGCTGGGGACGTTCGAAAGCACCCGCTATGCCCGCGGCCGAAAAAACTACAACACCCTCGAAGTCAACGGCGAGAACGGAGCCGTCTTCTTCGACCTGGAAGATCCGCATATTTTGCAGTACTTCCGCTACGCCGACCCGGATACCGGCAAGAAGATCGAGGATCACTTGACCGGCTGGCAACGCATCCACGTGACCAACGCCGAGCATCCTTACATGAAGAATTGGTGGGTGCCGGGTTGCACCATCGGTTACGAGCACACGTTTATCAACAGTTTCGCCGACTTCTTGGCGAGCCTGGAAGGCGGGCCGAAATTCCAACCCGACATGCGGTCGGCCCTCCGCACGCAACGCGTGTGCGACGCCGTCCTGCAAAGCGCCAAGCAAGGTCGCTGGGTCGAGATTCCCGCCTGATCGCCCGTCGGGAGCATCCGCCCGGCCGATGGTGCGGTTGAAAAGTCGAAGAGCGGAGGGCCGAACCCGGCTGCTCCGCTCTTTGCCTGTCTTCGCTTACAAGCGACCGCGCGATCGGCTCCCGCCTCGACCGCCGGACAGCGCTAGGCGGTCTTCATGCGTCGCCTGCGGGCGAACCAGACCAGTCCCACGCCGCCCAGCCCCGCGAGCAAGGCCGACGCCGGTTCCGGAATGCACTCTGTCGCCACGTGGAAACGGTCGATGAAGAAATAGCCGTCGCGCGGCACGAAAGGCAGTTGGATGACGATCTCTTCCCAAACGGGGTTCGGACGCAGCTCGAACCAAAGGTTCTGCCGCAACAGGCCGAACTGGTCGATCTGCCGCACGTTACTTGCCCATTCGGCCTGCGGTAAATTACCCTCCGAGTCGCCCACGAAGAACGTCACGGGCACGTTGGAGGACGAAGCGATGAAGTCCCACTCGATCCAGATCCGCTTCAGGGCGGTGACGGTGGGGATGTTGTCCAGGTGAAAGACGATTTGCCCGCTGGTCGGTACGTTGCCCGATCGGTTGTCGATGCCGACCAATCCCTGGTAGGGCAAACCGCTTACCGAGGAGAACCACGTCATGCTCCCGCCGAGGGTGACGAAATCGCTCGCGCGCAACCACGAGTCGGCGGTGCCCTCGTAATGGGCGCCCGGCGTCCCGGCGGGACTGGGACCGCCTGCCGGATCCACGTCGAATTGCCAGTCGATGTTCCGCTGATAGGGAAATCCGCCGGACCACGGTTGGTAATCCTCGGGAGCCCATTCAAAAGGGCTTGCGGCGGCGAATCCCGGCAGCAACAAGAGGACGACGAACCCAAGCGAGCGTTTCATGGCGGCAATCTCCTCTTCAGGGAGAGCGCACGGGGATTTCCCGCACGCAACAGTTAATCGCATTCATCATACCAACGGAAAAGTCGATGTCAACCAAATATCCGGCACCCCTCTATGTGGGATAACCGTACCCCTATAGAGGTTAGGATTTCATCGGTAGTCCCCGGCTGCCTCACGGGCGGAGGCTGACATGCAGATCAGCCACCTGCGCGAGCGCTACCTATGGGGCCCGGCGGTGGAATTGACCTTCAACTGGCTGGTTAACGCTCACCCGGTTCGTTGTCGCTCCCCCGGCTCGCCGGCGCTCGCTACCCTTTCGCAATGGCAGCGGGCGAAGCACAGCGTTCCATCCGTCACGCGGAATCGCAGCCATCCTTTTGTTTGACACCCGCACGGCGGACCTGGTTCAATTGCTGTTGACGGACCACCTGAACACGGTGCGGGGCATCGCCAAGTACGACCCGCAGACGGGGCCACGACCGTGGTCAGCCACCTGGTCTCTGACGCCTTCGGCCGCGTCACGCGGATGCCGAGCCGCCGGCGTGAGCCGGCGGTGGAATCGCCGCGAACACGTGGTGCGTTCGGGGATCGGCGGCGCGGCCGGCACCTCGGGCTTACGCCCGAGGCTCATGCGGACGCCCGCAGCCCCGGTCAGCGTGTTGCGACGGCGTCGCTCGGTACGGTGCGAAGGCTGATCGTCAGCCAGCCGTCGTCCAATTGAATGCTCGCCACGGCGAGGGGGCCGGCCGCCGCCCATGGGCCTTCGAGTGCCATCGGCTCCAGGGCGATTTCCGGGCGGAAGATTTTGCCGAATCGCCGCTCCAACAACCGCCGCAGCGTCTGCTGCCGGACCGACAGCCGATCCTTTTGGGGGTCGAAATTCGGCGGGAAGGCGGTCGGCTCTCCGTCTCGGACGAGGACGAAGTTCCCGTCGCGCTGCTCCACGTGATAGGCCGCCGTGACATCCATACCGGTATACGTGCGGTCCCCTTTCTCGTAGGCCTCCCCGCGGAATTGAACGATCGCCCGGCCGTCGTCGAACTGAACGGTGATGGGTCGGGCCGAAGGGAAACGCACGGCCCAGGGTTCCGAATCTTCCGCCTCCAACTCTGGGGGAAGGTTGCCGAATAGGCGGGTGATGATCTCTCGCAGACGCTCCTCGCGCAAAAACATGCCGCCCAAGGCTCCTTCGGCCATGTTGTTGAAGAACGTCTGGTGCAGCCGCACGGCGATGTCGCCCCCGGGAGACGCGGGCGGGCCGGCCTCCGCCGCCAAGGCGAACGGGCCGCTTCGGCGTGTTTCGACATGCAAGGCCGTCTCATCGGTGCGGAAAACAAGCGTTTCGGGGAATAGATTGCGATCCAGCAGCGGCCGGCGAAACCGCTCGGCGAAGGCCGTCCGCAATTCGTTCAGCCGTTCGTCCGCTTCGCCGTCGATGCGACGGTTGAGCCGAAGTTCCGCCCTGCGCGAGGCCTCCAGCTCGGCAAGCGGCTTCTGCTTGAAAGTTCGTTTCCAGGCGATCTTCTCCACGCAATCGCTGCGGCACGTCACGTCCACGTCCGTGATTTTGGTACGGGTGCGAGCATCCGAGTCAGCGGGCAGGATCTCGACGGCCTCGGCGGAGATGCGGACCGTCTTCCGTGCGGTAAACGGCGTGTCTCCTTGAGAATAGATGCGAGCCGGCCCGTTGTAGCCGACCGTGTCGGCGGTGATCGAGCCGGTCACTTCGATGGCCAGTTCGGCACGGTCCGAGGCCGGCAAGAGACGGAGCGTGCGTCGTCCCACGATGTGGCCGGTGCCGCGAACATCCGTGCCCAGGATGATTTCTCGCACCGGCTCGGTCGTGTCCACGGGCTCGGTGAAGGCTTTGGCCAGGAAGTCGGCCGACACTTCCACATAGAGGTTGGATTGCCCGAATTCCCGCTCCAGCGCGGTCACGACCCGGCGTCCTCGGTCCATGAGATCGAGCCATTCCATGACGGCTTGGACACGGGCGGCGACGGCCGGATCGTGGGACTCTCGATAGGCCTGAAGGAGACCCGGCAACTCGTCGAGGGCTTGGCCCAGCTTTTCCGGCAGCGAGGCGTCGCCCACGGCTCGAGACCGGACGATGAATCGGCGGAGGGCACGGCGGACCTCGACGAAGCAGGCGAGATTCAGGCCCTCGTGACCGGCGGCAAACTTGGCGTGAACGGCTTCCAGCGTTTCCGAGGCGGGCGCGGCGGGCTTCTTGAGTTCGGCGGCCAGCTCATCCAGCCGCAGGTACTTCCGCCAGTTGTCACCCTGTTCCTTGTCGCGGTTGAGACGGAGTTGCAGTCGGTCTAAGGCCTCCATCAGCCGTTGTTTCGCCGCGGACACGTCGTCGGGGCGAATCGGCTCGATCTCTTGGCGTGCCTGGGCTATGGCCTCGGTCAAGCCGTCGGCCACCGCCGGAACCACGGCGGATTCGTCCGCCCCGGCACGGGTACCAAGGGCGCAAATGCCGACCGCCAAGATGCACCAACCGGCCCCGCCAAGAAGGATGTAGCGTCGCTTTCCCGCCCTGCCGGTCACCCTCCGAGGACAGGTGTCCGCCGAATCGAATCGTACCTCCTTCATGAAGCCATCCTCCTGTTTCAGATGAGACTCGACCGCGTGTGCTCCAAATCACCCAGACCTGCCAACCGCTAATCTCCGACGGAGTGGAGGGGGACGGGTAGCGCGAACGGTGCCACCGGTGCCCAGGGTACGGTAGCGATTAGTTTATGCCGGAAGCGTCGGGAGTGAAAGTGCAAAGGCTGGGTTGCCTTTGGCGACATGCTACCAAAGAGGGGGTTTTATTGCGCAAAATTCTCTGTCGTTATATGCTGTGCAGATGTTGAAACTCGCTTATGTTCTGTATTCAATAAAAGCTTCCGCGCCGGGCATGGTTCCCGGTTCCCGGGTTTTGGCAGTTCGAGTTGTTGTTCTGTTTGGAGGAGCGTATGTCGGTTCTTGCCCTTGAACGGTCTCCGTGGCGCGCCGCCGTAACGGCTTGCGTCGTTGGGTCCATATTCCTCGTCGGATCGGTGTCTGCGGACGATCAGTCCGAGAGCGCTTCCCAGGAGGGGCAGGTCGCAGTTACGCCGTCCGCGACCGATTACGTAACAGCCTTTCGCGCCGCGCGGCAGGCGGATAGGCCGCTCGTCGTGTGCTTTCATGCTCCGGGGCAACGAGACTGGTGCGAGGCCGTGACGGCGAAATGGGGCGGCGAATGGGACGGCAAAACTTGGGTCGCGTGGGTCGAAATCGGCCGGACGATTCGCAGCGGGGGAAAGGATATCGTGCTGAGCGACGATCCGGCCTTCGCCCTTCTGGAGGGTAAGCCGGGAGTCGCGGTGGTCGACTTCAGTCTGCCGAAGGATTCTCCCGGTTACGGTCGTGCCCGGCAGGTGTTCCCGCTCCCGGAATCCGGGACCTTGTCGGACGAGCAGCTAGCGGCGATTCGGGCCGCGACGGCGCTGCCCGGCGAATTGCCGCAACCGAATTCCGCCGCGGCGTTGGCCAAGGACGATGCCGCTCCGCCGAAGGTCATGCAAGATGATGCGGTCCGGCCGGCCGCAGCCTTCCGCCCGAGCTTGCCCACCTTGACATGGCTGACCGACTACGCGGCGGCCACACGAGCGGCGAAGGAAGCGAAACGAATGATGCTGGTGTACTTGGCGCCGGAAGGAGGGGACAAGGCCGCCTTGCGCGACCAATTCGAGAAGACGTTGGCCGACCCCGCGGTGGCCGAGTTGCTGACGCCCTTCGTCTTGGCCCGGTTACCCCAGTCGGCCGCCATGAAAGAAGGGGATCGGGAGGTCGCTTTGCTGGATCATCCGTCGTTGCAGGAGATGCAGCACCGGCCGGGGCTGTTCATTGTGGACTACGAGTCGGAGGGCGAAGAGTATTTCGGGACCGTGGTCAGCGTATTTCCGTTCTTGAACGCGCGACCGTATTCCGTCGAGCAGATGAAGGTGATTCTGACCCTGCCCAAGGGGACATTGACGCAGCGGACGATGGTGTATGCGGTGAGCACGCATCCGGAGCATCCCGCCAGCGTGCGTGGCAAGCCCGACCCGTATCTATTCGAGGAGGCGGAGGGCCATTCTCGCTATCAAGCCAGGATTCGCCTTCAGGGGCATCATTTTTGGGAAACACGATTTCATCGTATTCTCGGCCGCATCCCGCCGGGGACCTTGGCGAGCGAGGTCTGCGCCGAGAGTTGGCCCGGGCAGGGGCTGTTGGCGGCCGCCATCGAGTGCGTCCGGAGTTGGCGGCAGTCTTCCGGTCACTGGCGGGCCGTATCTTCGCCGCAAAGGGCGTACGGTTACGACATCAAACGGGGTTCCAACGGCGTGTGGTACGCCACGGGAATCTTCGCCGGTCGCAACTGACGGAGGGACCGCCGTTAGTTTCTGCGGTTACTTGATGCCCGCGGCGCTGCCAGGCTTGGCCGACAGTTCGGCGCCGTCGGCAGTTCCTGCTGCCGGGGGTGGGGCCGGACGGTCGGCGCCCGTTGGTTGCAAGAACGCCAGCCCCGCCACGAAATCCTTGTCCGCTTCTCCGAAGAGGGGAAGATCTTGATCCTCGACCGTGAAGACGGCTACGTAGTTTTTCCCGTCGGGAGCGGTCACGAGATAATAGATCCAGTGAATCGTCAGATCGTTGACCGATCCGGCGGCGTGGACGCGGAACATGCGGTGGCCGCTCGGACTGGTCCGCTCTTCGAAATCGACGATACGGCGGAAGCTCGAGCCGAGCAACTGCTTGACGAGTTCCTGGAATCCCGGCAGGGAGACGTCCTTCGACCCGTCCGCGATCGGTGCGAGGTTGCACTGGGCCAGGCTGCGCAAGGAGTCCACGAAACGAAAGGCCGTCAATTGGTCGGTCTTGCTGACGAGATACCACCGCCGGTCATGGAGCAGTTGCCACCCCGCCGTTTCGTCACGATAGAGCAATCGCTTGTCGTCGTCGAGCGGCGGAAACGTGATTTGCGCGACGGAGTCGAGGGGCAGGAGTTGGGGACGCGGGCGTGCCGACCGCTGGAGCTGCAATCGGGCGACGGCCTCGAATCCGCCGTCCACGGCCCCCGGCTCGCGGTTTTCCCGTACCAACATGGCCAGCCAGGTGATTTTGCGTTGGCTTAAGGGGAATTGATACCGGCCTAAGACCTCCATTTTCGTACTGGCGCCCAAGACCCGCCCACCCAGTTTTCCGGAGAATTCGACCCGGCTGATGCCTCCGGGCAGCATCTCCGTGACCGTGGCGGTGACGTCGGCTTCGGTGACGACCTCGAGACCCAGCAGGGGGGCCAGCAGGTCGGGGGTGAGTTGCCATCGGCTTCCCTTCCCGATGGGCGGCGGCGGCAGTAGGAGATCGATCACGGCGGTGTTGCCGGGGACGTCGAGGAGGTCCAATTCCTCGCGTGTCAAAGGTCCGGCGGGCGCGAAGACCTCAACGCGTCCCTCGGCGATGCTGACCGCGAGGTGCCGGCGTTGCGGGCCGAGTTGCAACTCGGCCTCTTGACCACCGATGTTCAACTTGGCGGAGGCCGCGTCGTACCACCGGACGGCTCGGACCGGTCGCGTCTTACCGTCGCCCGCCTCCAGGATGTCTTCTTCATAGGCGAATCGGGCCTGGACGGTCATCGGGGTAGGCTTTTCCGCCGGGATGCTCGGTTTCAGCGTGCCCGACATCTCCAACTGAGCCTCGATCCAATCGACGGGGTGGTCGATGTCCGCGGGAGCGAGGGGGCGGGGTTGGGGGGTGACCGGCGGCGTCGCGGGGCGCAAGGGAACGGGGGCGCGCGGGCCTGGCTGTAAGGCGGGCGGGGGAACGGCGGGTTTGGGCGCGGTCTGGACGGGGGGGCTTGCCGCGGGGGCAGTCTGCGGCGGCACGACCGGCGTCTGTAGGGGTTTCCCCGGTTCTCGCAGGTTGCGCAAAATCCCCACGGCCGGAAGGGGAGGCGACGTCCGTGCGGCACCGGACGGGGCTTGGCCCGCGCCGGACTCCGTTCCAGCCTGGGTCTGGTCGGAGCCGGTCCCAGACGCGGCAGGTGCGGAATCTTCTGCCCGAACTGCGATGCTGCCGATCGGGGAGTACCCCACCAGCAGCCATACCGTGAGGAAGATCGGCAGGATTCGTGTCACGGTTCCCTCGTGTGGATTGGTTTATTGTGTGAATGCGCCAACCTGACCGCGACGGCCAATACGTCGGTGGCGCGTGCGTTTGACGCAATCGGATTTGGCGCGAACTGTAGTCGGCAACGGCGTCTCGCGTCAAGATGATTTGCCGGGATGGGATTCTCGCAAAGGGACGAATGAACGAAAAGGGACGAATAAAATGGTGCGGCGAGTGCGAAGATCGGCACGGCTCCCGAAAACAGCCCAAGGAGCTTTCCAGCGAGGCCGGGCCTACGGCGGGGGCCGGAGGCGGGGGGGGCGGCATCCTAATTGTCCTTGGATGGGAGATTTGATATACTCAAAAATCTTGCCGTTGCCGAGGGATCAGTGGGTGTCGCGTCGCTGCGGCTTTCTCAAGCGAGCCCTGGAATCGACAATCAAAAACCCGCTCGTTTGGGTGATGGGCATTCCCAGCATAAGGTGTCTGCCATGACCATGGACAAGAGTTTGCGGATCCGCCGCGCCTTGGTGAAAGTGCGCAGTGTGCTCACCCGCGCGGAACGGATCAAACGCCTTCAAGACCTGGACCGCTGGGGCGAGGAAAGCTCGCCGATCGGCCTTCCCAAGGTCCGAGTGCAGAAGATCTCGATGAAGAAGAAAAAGAAGAAAAAGGAAGAAGACACCGCGGAGCAGGGCAAGGGCAAGTAAGTCGGCGGCTCCGTCGCCGGTCATCGCCTGGGATTCGTTTCGCGGCGATGTTCGTGGGCAGGAAGGGCGGTTTCGCGAGGCCGGCCGCCGTCCCCGTTTGCTCTGTCGGCGATCTCTTATTCCGGAGCTTGCCGGATCGCTGCGGGAGGTGTCCGCGTGCGCGTCGTTCTGGATTACGGTCGAACGGGTCTTGCGGTCGACTTGCCGGATCGCAACGTCGTCAAGATCCTGCGTTATCGCCCGGCCGATCCGTTACCAGACCCCGCGGCGGTGATCCGCGACCTGCTGGCATCGCCGATCGGATGTTCGCCCCTCCGCCATTTGGCTGCGGGACGGCGGACCGCCTGCATCGCGGTGTGCGACATCACCCGACCGGTTCCGAACGCGCTCATCTTGCAACAACTCTTGCCGGTCCTGCATGAGGCCGGGATCCGCCGCGAAGACGTGCTGATTCTAGTGGCGACGGGCCTGCACCGACCCAATCTAGGTCCGGAACTGGACGAGATTCTCGGGCCGGAGATCGCCCGAAGCTATCGGGTCGCGAATCACGCGGGCGAACGGGTCGAGGAGCACGCCTATCTGGGCGAAAGCCCGCGCGGCGTGCCGATCTACATCGACCGCCGCTTCGTCGAAGCCGATCTGAAGATCACGCTGGGGCTGATCGAGCCGCACTTTATGGCGGGCTATTCCGGCGGTCGCAAGCTGATCTGTCCCGGTCTGGCGGCTTTGGAGACGGTCCGCGCTTGGCACGCGCCGCGATTCTTGGAGCATCCCAATGCCAGGGCGGGATGCTTGGACGGCAACCCGGTCCACGAGGAGAATACCTGGATCGCGCGCCGAGTGGGCTGCGATTTCATCGTCAACGTGGTGTTGGATGAAAAGCGGCGCGTGATGCATGCCGTGGCCGGCGACATGGAGGCCGCCTTTGCCGCCGGCGTCCGTTTCGTCGAGGGGATGGTTCGGGACACCGTTCCGAAGCCGGTGGATATCGTTGTGACCTCCTCCGCCGGGTATCCCCTGGACGCCACGTTTTATCAATCCGTGAAAGGCATGGTGGCCGCGGAGCCGATCGTCCGGCCGGGCGGAACGGTGATTCTGGCTGCCGAGATTTCTGAAGGCATCGGCAGTCCCGAGTTCCAACGCATCTTCCAAGAAAACGAGTCCTTGGAGCTGTTCCTGGAGCGAATCAGCGGTGACGACTACTTCCGCATGGACCAATGGCAATTGGAAGAGATGGCCAAGGTTCGCCGGAAGGCGGAAATCATGGTCGTAACGCAAGGACTTTCGCCGGATGTGCTGAGCAGGCTGTTCGTGACGCCGAAGCCGAGCGTGGAAGCGGCGGTGGCCGATTGCCTGCGCCGCTACGGCCCCGAGGCAAGCATCGCCGTCATGCCCAAGGGACCGTACTTGATCGCCTCGGTCGAGTGAAAACGCTGTGACTCAACCGTCGAGGCACGAGCCGGACTGCACGCCGGCCGGAGAGGGGAGCCTCCCGGCGCAAGCGCCGGCGTCACGGATCCCAATGCTCCAATTCGTCCATCCAGCGATCCATGTCGGATGTGTTCGAAGGGGGCTGAGAAGATCGCTCCGCGTCGGGTGGCCCCGAGGGTAGGCCGCTGCGGCCGTTCGTCGCGTCCGAACCGGCATCCGCCAAATAGCGCCGTCGCTCCGCTTCCGCTTGCTCCTTGATGGAATCCGCCCCCGGCGAGGCGGGACGTTGCCCGGGCGGCGAGAGCGAGATGAGGCCGGGTGCACCGTTCTTTCCGTTGCCGTCGGCCCCCGCGATGATCGGATCCGTGTACAAGGGAAAGACGATCGCGCCCTCCGGGCAGACCCGAGCACAGGCCGGGCAGCCGGGACG
Organism: Thermogutta hypogea; assembly: GCF_055386265.1. NCBI lineage: Bacteria > Pseudomonadati > Planctomycetota > Planctomycetia > Pirellulales > Thermoguttaceae > Thermogutta > Thermogutta hypogea. The sequence continues at coordinate 3,073,810 of NZ_AP042425.1, read as the reverse complement.
GCACGCCTCCGGTTGGGCGACGAAGATCCGATTCGATGCGTCCAGGTCGAATACGCCGAATAGGCAGAAGTTCAGGCACTCGTAGCATTGCGTGCAGTGGTCGGGATCGATCACCGGGTACCAACGCGGCCGAACCTCTTCCTCGACGGATCGCCACGGCCGGCCGGTCGGGCCGCCGAGGGAGGCGGCGGAAACCGTCGCCGAGCGGCGCGTACGCAGGAACGCGGAGACTTTCTCGACCAGCTCGTCCACGATCCAATATTCGCGGTAGTCGAGGTACCAGGCGATCCGGGAACCGGACGCAGCAACGGTGGGTTCGCCTGCCGTTTCACGGTCGGCATGACCGCCCAATTGCACGTCCACGCCGTTGGCCCGCAACACCAGGTGCGCAGCGCGAGGATAGAGCGGCGCCAAGATCAACAAGTCGCCCGGCAATTCCCGGAGAAACTGGAAAACCGGTCCTTGCGGGTCGGCATCATACAGATGGGATACCACCGTGAAGGGAATCTCCTCGCCGACGGCCGCCGCGATTTTCTCCGCCATCCCGCGAAAGGCAGGCTCGGGAATACCGCTGCGCGGACGACTCAATACGACGCTGATGGCGGACATGGGACGCGAATCCTCACGAGAGGACATTGATTTCCGACGGCGGCGGAATCACAGTAACAACGATCAGTATAAAGTCTTTTACGTCGGGCGGCGACACCGCGGCGCCGGCGGCACGGGACGAGCAAGGGGCGCGGCCGCCGAAAACGGCGGGCGGAAAGCACGAAGAGGGACCCGACATGCAATGGCTCAGGGAAGCCTATCGTTTGTTCAGCTTCCTGGATGCGGTGTATTTTGCCGGCAACTTTCTGATGCGCCGCAGTTTGCGGTACACGCTGGCGACGATGATGGTCTCCGCGGCCGGCTATTTGGGCAACTTGATCCCCGGGGTGCGAACGTACGACGCCCGCGTCGTCCTATTACTGCCGCTTTGCGTCGGGCTTTCCATGCTGGGGCTGGGGCTGACCTTGCGGCTGGTGCCGCTGCTCTTCAAATCGCGGCTGACGAGCGTGGCTCAGGCGGCCGATCTCGATCTCATGGAAAACTACCGCAAATGGAATCAGGGAGCGCACTTGGCTGCGCTGTGGGATCACGTCTTCCGCCACGAATGGGCCTTGGGCAGCCATGCCTGCCGCGTTCGGGAACACGCGGAAGAGTGCCCGGAATCGCTCAACGGCGAGGAAGGGCTTCCTCAGGATGCGGCCGAGCGCAATCGTGAGCTGTTCCTCAGGCGTTGCCGTTTCGCCCTGGACCGACCGCAACCGGAACCCCGGCAGCGCTACTACCTGGGTGTCGATCTGCGATCGCTGGAAGACTGGTACAACGGCGGCTACTTCGATCCCGACGATCAGAAGTTGAGCGAACAATACGCCGCCTCGATCACGCTCCAAGCCATTCGGGAAGAGCTGGGCTGGGGAGTGGGACGCTCGCTCCGCGATCTGCCGCTGCAACTGTCGGCCAAGCTGTGGTTCCGGCTTGTGACCCAGGCCGTTAGTCTGCGGTTGGGGGAATCGGTGCTGCTCCTCAATCGCCGCTTTGATACCGATTATTTCAACGTCCAGGCCCTCCTTTGGCCGGGAGAGGAGGACGAAGCGTGGGTGGCGCAATTCGGACCGGACGCGAGATCCGCCCTGCTGGCTCAGCGTCGCCGCGTCCTGGAACGCGTGTTCGGGAATCCTGCGCAAGGACGGCGGATGCTCGACCGCTTTCTGCTTCCCCGATTCTTGTTGGCGAGTGCCTTGCGGGCGGCCTACGACCCGGAGTACCTGGACGGTAGTCTCGGGTATGACCTCTGGTCGGATCTCCGCTGGGCGGGAGCGTCGACGTGGCGGGCGGAGGAGTTTCGCCGCTTGACGCGCCGCGCATTGCGGAATCGCGAACTGCTCTCCTCGTGCCCCGCCGCTCGCGCCGCGTTGCCGGACGCGACGCGGAACGGGAGCGAAAGCGAGGCCGAGGTCTTGCGCGCACTACGCATCGCCGTCCACGCCTCCCCGGAATTGGAGCGGCTTCTGGCGAAAAGCCGGAACGGTTCGGAACGGGCCCGGAAACGGGCCGAGGCCGCATTGGCGGAAGCGTTTCGGCGGATTCGGCGAGAGTGTTGCCGCTACTCGGGACGTCTGATCGCGCTTCGCGTGCATCACGAATTGACGCGCATCCAACGGCAGGAATACCTCCAACTGCTGGAGACGCTGTTCGATTCCTGCCGCGGGATCGAGACGAGCCGCGGATCGATTTCGTCGGAGCGCGCGGGGCGAGGCGGGCGCGGAGAAGCGGATGCCGCCTCGTGGTTGGAATTATGAACCTCCGGCTCGGCGGCGGATCGGTCCGGCAGGGGAACCGTCGACCCTAGCGGGGACGGCGAGGCCGGCCGTTCTTGCCTTTGCGGTGCGGGGCATCGGAACGGAGCAGCCGCCCCGGGTGCCGCGCCGACACGACCGACTTCAAATGGGGTCCGGCATGGCCCTCCACGGCCGCTCCCACCGGCACTTCGTCGTGGAGCACGTCGTCGAGAATGATGTCGCGGATCGGCGGAAGGTCGCGTACCGTCTCCGAAACTTCCGCCGTATCCAGGTGCGGTCCCGGCGGCATCGAGCGCTCCGTGTCGCCGCGTTCCTTGGCACGCTTTTTCTCCGCCACCTTGGCGCCGCTCCGCCAGAAGAAGTTGGAGAGCGGGCTGGCCAAAAAAGCCGGCAGAAGGACCAAGTTGCTGAAGGACGAGACGGTCAACATGAAGAACATCAGGTAGCCGAATCGCTGGGTGGGGACGAACGAGCTGAGCGCGAAGGCGGACAGCCCCAAGCCGATGACTCCCCAGCTTTGGTAGATCGCCTGAGCGCAGTCTTGATAGGCGAACATGATGGACTGCCGGCGATTCATGCCGCGTTCTTGCCCGTGTCGGCACCAGAGCATGAAATGGATGGCGTCATCGACGGTCACGCCCAGGGCCACGGCCGGCGTCATCACGGTTCCCACGTCCACGACCACGCCCAACCAGCCCATCGCGCCGAAGACCACGGCGATGGGGAAGACGCTGGAGAATCCCAGCAGCAAGCCCGACGACCAATCGCGCATCAACAGCATCATCGCCACGGCGATGAGCACGAGGTCGCCGGCGAAACCGGTGAGCAGGCCGTTGAGCAGCGAATGCTGGGCTTTGTACACCAACGGCACCAGGCCGGTGTATTCCGCTCGCAACCCTTCCGCGCCCTGCGCCCGGTGCCGGGCCAAGATCGGCTCGACCGCGCGGCGAATGTCCGCCACGAAGTCGCCGTAATCCAGATCGGTCAGGGCTTTGACCCGGGCGCTGATGCGCCACAGCTCCTCATTGCCCTCCGTCTGCCAGTAGTCCTTCAGTTGATCGCGATGCCGCTGGAGTTGCACGATCCAGGTCCGTCGTTCGACCATTCCCGGCCGACTGGGGATCTTTCGTACGAAGGTCGGCACCGCTACCGCGCTGCCCACGTCCGGCAAGCGATCGACCGCCTCTTGGATCGCGCGGACGAGCCGCATCTGCTCCAGGAGGTCCAGTTGGCATCGTTCCTTGTCGATGCGAAGCACGATCTCCATGGGGACGAGCGGTCCGAGCTTTTCCTCCAGCCAGGCATAATCCTGGATAATGTCGGCTTCCGGCGAAAACAGCTTCATGAGCTTGACGGAAGTCCGAATGTTCGTAGCCCCGTACGCGCCCAGGGCCATGAGCAGGAGGCAACCTGCGATCACCCAGCCGTGGCGGCTCAGAATCCAATTGCCGACGTATTTCCAACCGCTCCACCGACCGGGGTCGAAGAAGGACGACTTCCGCGGTTTGACGAGCGAACGGATGGGGAACTCTTGCAGCAGGGAGGGCATGTAAAGGCAGAGGAAGATGAAGCTCAGCACCACTCCCACCGCCGAGAAGACGCCGAATTGCTTGACGGGCACCAGTTCGCTGACGGAGAGCGAGGCCAAACCGAAGGCCGTGGTCCCGGTAGCGAGGAAAAGGGGCAACCAAGCCCCGCGGACCGCTCCGTCGGGTGCACCGACGGCGGGATCGGCCAATCCGGCCGCCACGTGATTCCGCAAGGTATCGCGGTAATAGTTGGCCATGTGAATGGCCCCGGACACCGCCGCGACATAGACGAGGGCGGGCATGGTCAGCAAAATCGCGTTCATGTCGTTGCCGCTGAGCCACACCGCCACCATGCTCAGGCCGGCGCTGAAGATGCCGGTCGTGAACACCATGGCCGTCAGCAGCCAGCTCCGCAGGCACCACCAAGACACGACCAATCCGACCACGCCGCAAACGACGGCCAGCCGAACCAGAGACCGCTGTCCCTCGACGTCGATGGCGACGTTGTCGACGGGCGGACCTCCCAGGTGCAAATCCGCCGGCTTGATGTCGCAGACTTGCAGCGCCGTTTCGTGGATGTGGTCGATCACGGCGTGCATGAACTTCCTGGTGGGATTGCCTTTGAAGGAGCGGTCCCAGATTTCCTCGGCCCGGGGGTCGATCGTCATCACCAAGCAGGTTTGACGGCCGTCCATCCCCACCAAAAAACCGCGGAGTCGATCGATCGCCTGCTCGCGCGTCAACCCTTGCTCGTCTTGCAGTTGACGCACCACATCCGCCCCGCTGATGACGCTTTTAAAAAAGCGGTGGGGATCTTCGGCAGGAGCGTCGGGCGACGGCCGCAGACGCCGTGCCAAGAGCTCCAGCTTCGGGCTGTCCAGCGTGCAGCCCTCCCAACTGGCCAGGATGAACAGGTCGCTTTCGAATCGTTGGCGGTACCACTCGAAGGTGGTAGTTTCCTCGTACTCGGCGGGTAACCACGACTTGACGTCGTTTTTGTTACTCATCAAGCTGCGTTCCGTGCCCAGGTACATGAAGGGGGCAAGGAACGCGACGACGCAGAGGATGGCGAGGCCGTATCGGGCAAAGAAACCGGGCTTTGCCGAGTCAGCGGAGCGAAAATCCGACATCGAATATGACACCTTGGCCTGTCGTTCCGTTCGGACCTCGTGTCCTCACGAATGATGCTGATAGGCGCGTTTTCGAGACCGGGACTCCCTTCCGCGGATCGAAAAGATTTAGGCTTAAAACGCCCCCTTCATCCCCTCCTTAGAAGCCTTTCCTGCGTCGCTCGCGGATCAACACCGACTTTGTCACCACGGAGCGAGGATGTCTACGGAAACGGGTAACCCGCGAGGGGCGTTTTCCCGATCGTTGCGATGCGACCTTTTCGGCAAATCGCCGAAGCGTACGGTTGCGTCTTTAGTTCCTTCGGCTGCCCAATGTCGGAAAGTGCGGCATCGCGGTTGCGGGCGGTATTTTCCGCAATCCCGGAAAAGCGCAAGTCACGGCTCGTTCGTTGACACAGCGAGGCATCCGGTGTGTCGACGGCGGGCGATGGTTGGGGCGGTGGGGACGCCGGATTCCGGCCGCCGCTCCAGCTCACGGCGAATCAGCTCTTTCTCACAATTCTAATCACGAATTTCGTGGTAAGTAACGTTACGATTAAGAATCTTTTATTGGACCAGACCGAGAACGCGATGTCACCCCCCAAAGATTGCGGCATGAAGTAGTATCAGTTCTAATGAGGAGGGGGCTGCGGCCTTTGCGAGGGGCGGCCCGGTACGGTTCCGCTGCCGGAGGGGGCTGTCCGGAGGGAGCAATGTCCTATGCGCGGACGCAGTGGGGGAAGTGGTACCTCTTGATTCCGTTTCCCGCCGTTCTGATCACGCTGGTTGACGCGATCGCGCCGGGGCCCGCCGTGCCGTGGTGGGTGTACCTGTTCGCCACGGGCGTGACGGCCGCGGTGTTTCTCACCTTTTGCTCCCTCACTATCCGCGACGAGGGAGACGCTTTGGCGGTCCGGTTCGGTCCCCTCCCGCTTTGGGGTACGAGGATCCGCTACAGCGACATCGTGTCGGCGGAACCGGCCCGGACTCGGTTTGCGGATGGATGGGGACTGCACTACAGCCTGTACAAAGGGACCATCTTGAACGTTTGGGGCTACCGGTGTGTACGGATACAGACAAAGCGGCGGGTTTATTGGATTGGGACGGACGATCCGGAGGGCCTATGCGACTGGATTCGGCAAAAAATCGCCGCTTCTTCGCAACGATAGCCCGCGCGACGACCGGGTGAGACCTTCTTGGCGGGCGGCTTTCGACCTAGAATTAGGGGTAGGCGGTTTGGCTCGGCGGTTTCATTCCCGCCGGGCCCCTCCTTGCAGCTCGCGGCGTACCGAGCTGAGAGGTTTCCCTTTTGATCTTCCGGCGAGAGGTTTCCGACGTGCAACGGTTTATGCTGAAATCGAAGATCCATCGGGCCGTCTTGACGGGCACCGAGTTGGATTACGAAGGCAGCATCGCCATCGACCGGCTGCTGATGGAAGCCGCCGATCTATTGCCGGGAGAGCAGGTCCACGTGCTGAACATCAACAATGGGAACCGCATGGTGACCTACGTCATCGAGGCCCCGGCCGGTTCCGGCACGATCATGCTGAATGGGGCCGCCGCTCGACTGGGCTGCAAGGGCGATCTCGTCATTATTCTCTCGTATGCCTCGATGTCGGACGACGAAGCCCGGTCCTATCGACCGAAAGTCGTCAAGGTGGACGCGCAAAATCGTCTCCGTTCGAAATGACCCGGCGGCCGATCTGCCGGGACGCGAGCATCAGACATCAGTTCGGGTTGGAAGTTTCGGACGGCGTGCGGGGAACGAGAATGTCTCCGCAAGGATCGGCCTCGCCCGCCGACTTCCCCCGGCGGCTCCCTGTGCGATGCGAGGCGACGCTCCCGGCTCATGTGGTGACGAGGGGGGACGGGCTGTAAAATGCACAAGCACCGGCCGGCGGCGTCCGCCGGCGAAGGGGGTGTACGCATCTCGACGACATAGGGGGTGTTTCGGCATGGATACGCGATTCTTGGGAAACACCGGTCTGCGGGTTTCCAAGCTGTGCTTGGGCACGATGACCTTCGGTAAGAACCAGTTCGGCTTCGGCGACCTCGACTTGCCGGCCGTGAAGGAGCTGGTCTTCGCCTCGCTCGATGCCGGCGTCAACTTCATCGATACGGCGGACATCTACGCCTTCGGCGAATCGGAAGACCTCCTCGGCCAGGCCTTGCAAGGGGTGAGGAAGGACGTCGTCGTGGCTACCAAGGTCCGCTTTCGGATGAGCGACAAACCGAACGAGATCGGGGCCTCGCGGCATCATATCCTCAATTCCGTGGACGCCAGTTTGCGACGCCTCCGCACCGATTACATCGACCTGTACCAAATCCACATCTGGGATCCGGTCACGCCGTTGGAGGAGACGTTGCGGACGCTGGACGATTTGGTTCGCTCGGGCAAGGTCCGCTATATCGGGGCCTCCAACTTCGCGGCCTGGCAGTTGATGAAGGCCCTTTGGGTTTCCGACAAGCACGGTTGGGCCCGCTTCGAGTCCTTGCAACCGCTCTATAATCTTGCCTTTCGCGATCTGGAAACGGAGCTGGTCCCGCTGTGCCTGGACCAGAAGCTGGCGATTTTGCCTTGGAGTCCCTTGGCCTTCGGCTACCTGTCGGGCAAGTACGACCGCAACAAGCGGCCGGCAAGCTCGCGAATCGACGGTCCGCTGGCTCAATTCCTACCCGCCGATTGGGAGCGGATCTACCGAATCGTCGATGTCTTGAAGGAGATTGCGTCCGGCCACGGCGTGACGCCCGCCGCGATCGCCTTGGCCTGGTTACTGCACAAGCCGGGCGTGACGTCGGTGATTTTGGGGGTTCGCACGATGGAGCAACTGCGGCAGAATCTGGCCGCGGCCGATGTCAAGCTATCCGCGGAAGAAATGGCGAAGCTCGACGCCGTTAGCGCCACGCCCATCCCGTACCCGCAGTGGATGATTCAACAATACGGAGCCGACCGCTAGCATTCGCGGCGGACAAGGGGTGACCGCCCAGTGCGCCCGCCGCTTGCGGCTGGCGACGAAGCACGAGGGCCGTTTGGGGAGAATAAGCTGTCTGGCCCGAGTTGCGCCATGCCGGCAAAAAACGAGTGTTTTTTTGCCAGGCACGGCGATACAATCGAAAACAAACCTTGGGGTATCGGTAGGCGGAATTCCGACCAGAATCGATTTCCTTTCGACGGAGGTTGTTATGAGCTTCGTATCCCGGCGATCTTTCTTGGCAGGGGCGGCTGCGAGCGGTCTGGCCGCCTTGGGATTGCGGGCAAGCGCGTGGGCGGATCCGCACCAGCCCGCCCTGAAAAGCGGAACCGAAATGGTGACGCTCGGACGTACCGGCATCAAAACCTCCGTGCTCGGCATCGGTACCGGCACCGTGGGCGGCCGCGAACAACGCAACATGGGGACGGACGGCTTCACCAAGATGGTCCGGGAGGCCCTGGATCGCGGCGTCCATTACATCGACACCGCGGACAATTACCACACCCACGTTTTTGTGCAGATCGCCCTTCAAGGCGTGCCGCGCGACAAGTACTTCATTCAGACCAAGACCCGGGCGCAAACCGCTGAAGTCGCTCGGGCGGACATCGAGCGGTTCCGCCGCGAACTGCGCGTGGACTACCTCGATACCGTTTTAATGCACTGCATGACGACGGGGGATTGGCCCACGAAGATGCGCCCGGTGATGGACGTGCTTTACGAAGAAAAGCAAAAAGGCCGAATCAAGGCGATCGGCGTTTCGTGCCACGGCTGGGATCCTTTGGCCGCCTCGGTCGAGACCGATTGGTGCGACGTGCAGCTCGTAAGGATCAACCCCTTCGGTCTGAAGATGGACGGCAGTCCCGAGGACGTGGCCGCCGCCGTGAAGAAGATGCACGACGCAGGCCGCGGCATCATCGGGATGAAAATCTACGGCGAGAACGGCCTCGAATCCCGAGAACAGCGATTCCAGTCCCTCAAGTGGGTGCTGGGGCTGGGTTGCGTGGACTGCTTCACGATTGGATTCAGCAAGATCGAGCAGATCGACGAGACCCTGCAAATGATCGCCGAGGCTTTGGCATAGCGACTCGACCGCCGGCTTGCGCCGGTGTCTGCCGGGAGCGTGCCGTAAGAGCGTGCGGTAAGACGAGCGGGCGCGAGGCTCCAGCCCCGGCCCGAAGTGAACGAGGGATGTTGCGTCGCCGCGGCACCTCCGCGCAACTTTCCAAAATGTCCATGCGATTCCCATTGGCCCGGTGGGGAACGTCGCGGTTCCCGGCCGGGCGTTTTTTCGGGCATTTTTCGCCGGGCATGTTCAGAGTCAAATCGCAGCGCCCCGCGCGGCGAGGACGAGCGACGGCGGAATTTTGGAAACCGTTTATCGCCGTACCGGCGGAAGCCGATCCAGCGGGCTGAGAGGGCGGGCAGGGGGAGCCGTCGGTTTCGCCGGATCGAAGTCGCAGTCGTCCGCCCCCTACAATTGCAAAAAGTTAACGACAGGCGATAATGACACTTTACTCGGCTGGGCGGGGGAAGCGGGAACAGCCGGCGGATGGGACGGAGCCGAACCGGTGCCGTCGCGGGCGGGTATATCTCGGACTGCGATACCCGTCGCAGCAAGGTCCGCCGTTGCACGCCGCCTGTGGCCCTTTTCTGCCGAGCCGGATTTCGACGGAAGCATAGCGAAGCCTTAAACCGAATCGTTTTCGACTTGAGATATGCCCAAACCGATCTTGCCACCGTGGGTCGATCAGGCTCGCCCGATCTTCGGCGCGGTCTTATTGCTGACGCCGATCTATGTGTTAGGCGTGGCTTGGTTCGCGGCGGACCCTCAAACCATCGACATCGGTTATGCGCCCGCCCAGCCGGTCCCGTTTTCTCACGCCTTGCACGCCGGCGAACTGGGGCTGGATTGCCGTTACTGCCACACCACGGTGGAAAAAGCGGCGCATGCGGCCGTCCCCTCGACTGAAATCTGCATGAATTGCCACAACGCGATCGCGGCCGAGAGCCCCAAACTGGCGGCCGTGCGAGACAGTTATGCGAGCGGCAAGCCGGTCCCTTGGGTCCGCGTCCATGACTTGCCGGACTTCGTGTACTTCGACCACAGCGCCCATGTCAACCGAGGCGTCAGTTGCGTGGAATGTCATGATCGGGTCGATCGCATGGAACGCGTGTTCCAGTCCAAGACGCTCCGCATGGGCTGGTGTTTAGAGTGCCATCGCAACCCCGATCCGCACCTCCGTCCGCAAGATCAAATCACCAACTTGGGCTGGCAGGCCGAATCGCCCGAGGAACAGCTTCGCATCGGTCAAGAGATTCGTCGCCGGAACAACATTCAACCGTCCACCGATTGCTCGACATGTCACCGTTAGACCCGATTTCTTCTCCAGATCACGGCCCATCCGCGCGTCGCAGTCCCTACTGGCGGACCTTGGAAGAGTTGGCCGACACGCCGCAGTTTCGCGAGATGCTGGCGAAGGAGTTTCCCCACGGCATCGAGCTGAAGGGGGTGCACCGTCGCCGCTGGTTGCAATTGATGGGGGCATCGCTGGCCCTGGCAGGTCTCGGCGGTTGCCGCTGGGAAAAGGAGGAGATCGCCCCCTTCGTGCACCGTCCTGTCGGTCGCGTCCCGGGCAAGGCGGAACACTACGCCACCGCCATGGACTTGGCGGGAACTCCCATCGGCTTGGTGGCCACATGCGTGGACGGTCGGCCGATCAAGCTGGAAGGCAATCCCGGTCACCCGATGAGTTTGGGGGGAACCGACGTCTTCGCCCAGGCGGCGGTGCTGGAACTGTACGATCCGGATCGTGGGCAAGATGTCGTACGGCGCGAAGGCAAGAAGCGGGAAATCGCATCGTGGGACGCCTTCCGCGAGGCCTTGGCCCGGATCTTGCAGTCCGCGCCGGAAGGGCGAGGGTTGGCGATCCTTGCCGAGGCGAGCTGCTCGCCTACGTTGGCGCGGCTGCGGCGCGCGATCAGCGCCCGCCTACCGGGTATTTCGTGGTTCGAATACGAACCGTGGAGCGACGATAACGCCCGGTTGGGGACCGCTTCCGCTTTCGGGCGGCCGTTGCAGCCGTTTTATCGGTTGGATCAGGCTCGCGTCATCCTTTCGTTGGACGCCGACTTGTTCGGCGGGATGCCGGGGTCCGTCCGCTGGACCCGCGATTTCGCCGCGACGCGGGACGGCAGCCCGGATCGCATGAGTCGGTTGTACGTGGTGGAGTCGGGCCACACGACTACCGGCGCGTCGGCCGATCACCGTTTGCCGCTCTCTCCGCGGCGGGTCGTGCTGTTCGCAATGGCGCTGGAGGCGGCCGTGAAACGCCTCGCCGCGGGAGAGACGCTCTCGCAATTAGTCGAGGCCGAATCCGACGGGAATTCCGGGAAGGCCGATCCGGTCAGGTTTCTGGCCGTGGCGGCGATGGATCTTTGGGCCGCCGGGTCGCGGGGGCTTGTGGCGGCCGGTCCCGCCATGCCGCCGGAGGTCCATGCCGCCGTCGCCCGGATCAATGACCTGCTTAAGAACCGCGGGACGACCTTGCTCTATTACCCGGCGCCCGACCCCGACCGGCCGACCCACGTGCAGGCCGTTACGAGTCTGACCGAGGCGATGGCGGCGGGCGAGATTCGCGGCTTGCTCATCCTGGGCGGCAATCCCGCGTTCAACGCCCCCGCCGACGTGCCCCTCGCCGAGCGGTTGCCGAAACTGGAATTCTCCGCACATCTGAGCGGTTACGAAAACGAGACGTCTCGTTTGTGCGGGTGGTACTTGCCGCAGGTCCATTTCCTCGAAAGTTGGGGCGACGTGCAGGTTTGGGACGGTACGTATTCCGTGGTGCAGCCCACCATCGCGCCGCTCCGCAACGGCAAATCCACGCTGGAAATTCTCGCCATGCTCGGCGACCTGGGAGGCTCGCCGGAACAGTGGGTGCGTGAGACGTTCGCCGCACTGACGGCCGAAGAGGGCGAGGACGCCGAGTCGCTCTGGGCGGCGACGTTGCAGCGAGGCTGCCACCGCCCATCCCGAGATCACGCGGTGCCCGACCTTGCGGCGGCGGCCGAAGCGAGCGGCGACGCAGTCGCGGCCTTCGAGGAATCGATTCGGACGGGAACCTCCCAGCCAGGCTCGACGGCCGACCTGACCATCGTCTTTCGTCGCGACGCCTCCGTGTACGACGGTCGATTCGCCAACAGCGGGTGGTTGCAAGAGTTCCCGGATCCCATGACGCGCTGGACGTGGGGAAATCCGCTCGTGATCGGGGTCGGAACGGCCCGCCGTTTGGGATGCGAAGACGGCCGCCTGGTGCGATTGGAGATCGACCGTCGTTCCGTGGAATTGCCGGTTTGTATCTTGCCGGGCGTACCGGACGATACGGCCGTGGTCTTCCTGGGCTACGGTCGCGAGGCGGCCGGACATGTGGGCGGCCTGGCCGATGAGGGCGTCCCGCCGGTGGGCGTCAATGTCCATCCCTTGCGCACTTCGGCCGATTGGTTCGTCCGCGAGAGCGTCCCGGTCCGTGTGCTGGGAAAGAACGTTCCGATTCCCAGCGTGCAGGACCATCACCTCATCGACACGGTGGGATTGGCCTCGCGAACGGAACGTCTGGGCGAGTTGGTCCGCGAAGTCACGTTCCAACGGCTCCATGATCCGGACGCCCATTACTCGGCCGAGCACGAGGTCCACCATCCTCCGTTGGAGTCCCTGTGGACCGAGCCGAGCCACGACGGGCACCGCTGGGGGCTGTCCGTGGATCTGTCCAAGTGCGTGGGCTGCGGGGCGTGCGTGGTGGCCTGCCAGGCCGAGAACAACATCCCCGTGGTCGGCAAGGAGCGCGTCGTCCGCGGCCGGGAGATGCATTGGATTCGCGTGGACCGCTATTTCCGCGGGGATGAAGACAATCCCCAGTCCGTCCATCAGCCGGTCATGTGCCAACAGTGCGAATTGGCCCCTTGCGAGCAGGTGTGTCCCGTGGCCGCCACGGTCCACAGCAAGGAGGGGCTGAACGATATGGTCTATAACCGTTGCGTGGGGACGCGGTATTGTGCCAACAACTGCCCCTACAAGGTGCGGCGATTCAATTACTTCTATTATCACCAGCGGGTCGAACAGCCCGATAACCGGCTCCTCCAACTGGTTTTCAATCCGGAAGTCACGGTACGCAGCCGGGGCGTGATGGAGAAGTGCACGTATTGCGTGCAGCGAATTCAAGGCGCCAAGATTGCGGCTCGAAACGAAGGTCGAGCCGTCGCCGACGGCGAGATCCGCACGGCCTGCCAGCAGGCGTGCCCGGCCCAAGCCATCGTCTTCGGTGATTTGGCGGACGAGCAGTCGGCGGTCCGTCGCGAACATGCCTCCGCGCGGGCGTACGGGATGCTGGCCGAGTTGAACGTCAAGCCGCGGACCAAGTACCTGGCCCGGGTCCGTAACCCCCATCCCCTTTTGGCGGCGGAACACGAGGCCGCGGACCGCCGCGGCGAGGGGCACGGCGGCCATGCGTGAGGTCGTGCCGGCCGGATTGGCTCCTGCGGGAGTCGGCGGCGATAAAGCGAGATCAGGGGAGTCAAGGTCGTTTAGTCGAACGCGGAACGAAACATCGCGATGAGCGCTACCACCGTCTCCTTGGAAGATAACACGTTTACCGATCCGCGGCGCCGCGCGCCCTTGGTGCTCGGATCGGCGGATTTCGCGACCGTCACGGATCGGGTGGCCGGCCTCGTGGAACGGCCGCGTCCGCCCGTGGGCTGGTATATCGGCTTCGCCGCGGCCTTCGTTTGGATGCTCGTGTTCTTCGGCCTGGTGGGATATTTGTTCCTGACGGGCGTGGGCGTGTGGGGAAACAACAGCCCGGTGTTCTGGGGCTTCCCCATCGTCAACTTCGTTTTTTGGGTGGGGATCGGTCACGCGGGCACGTTGATCTCCGCCATCCTGTTCCTTTTTCGCCAGCATTGGCGGACCAGCATCAACCGCTTCGCCGAGGCCATGACGGTCTTTGCCGTGGTCTGCGCGGGCCTGTTTCCGGCGATCCACGTCGGTCGCGTCTGGTTGGTGTACTGGCTCTTCCCGTATCCGAACCCGATGGGGATGTGGCCCAATTTCCGCAGCCCTCTGCTTTGGGACGTGTTCGCCGTCAGCACGTACGCCACGGTGTCGGTCTTGTTTTGGTACCTGGGCATGATTCCCGACTTGGCGACGCTGCGGGATCGCGCCGTGACGCCCCTCCGCCGCTTGCTGTACGGATTATTCGCGTTGGGGTGGACGGGGTCGGCGCGGCACTGGCATGTGTACGAACGGGCGTATCTTTTCTTGGCGGCTTTGGCGACCCCCTTGGTGCTGAGCGTGCACTCCGTGGTGAGTTTCGATTTCGCGGTCTCGCAGGTCCCCGGTTGGCACACGACCATCTTTCCGCCCTATTTCGTCGCCGGGGCCATCTTCAGCGGTTTTGCCATGGTGGTCACGCTGATGGTGCCGGCACGGGCCTTCTTCGGCCTCAAGGAGCTGGTCACCATTCGCCATTTGGACAACATGAACAAGATCATCCTGGCCACCGGTTGCATGGTGGGATACGCTTATGCCGTGGAGTTCTTTACGGCCTGGTACAGCGGCAGCCGCTACGAGCTGTTCGCCTTCGTCAACCGGGCCCTCGGCCCGTATGCCTGGGCCTACTGGACGATGGTCGCCTGCAACGTCGTGATTCCGCAGTTTTTGTGGTTCAAGTACTTCCGTACGACGCCTTGGGCCATGTGGATCATCGCGGTTCTGGTGAACGTGGGCATGTGGTTCGAGCGGTTTGTGATCATCATCACGTCGTTGACGCGGGATTATCTTCCCTCCAGTTGGGGCATGTTCATGCCGACCTGGGTGGATTTATGCATGTTGGCCGGGAGTTTCGGCCTGTTCTTCACCCTGTTTCTGCTGTTTTGCCGGTACTTGCCGATGGTCGCCATGGCGGAGGTGAAGGGCGTCCTGCCGCAGGCCAAGGTGCACCATCACGCGGAGCACGAAGCCTCGGCGGCTCCCGTCGGCGATGATGTCGCGACCGCCCGGGCGCACGGGGTATAAAGCTCGGCGTCTTCGAACGCCCGGCGGGGATCGACCGGAACTGAGAAGCTGAAAACGCCATCGCACAAACGACGATTTGAGCGAAGAAGATGAATCGCGAAGCCGTATCGATTTCTCCCGACGACGGTCCGCAGGAAGGCGGGCCATGGCTCGGCGCCGCCGCTCGATTTGCCGGCCCGGCGGAACTGCTGGCCGCCGCCCAACGCATGAATCAGGCCGGCTTCCGCCGTTGGGATTGTCACTCCCCCTTCCCGATTCACGGGTTGGAACGGGCGATGGGCGTGCGGCCCACGATCCTGCCCTGGCTGGTCTTCACCGCCGGATTGACCGGGGCCTTGGTCGCCCTGCTCTTGCAATGGTGGACCAACGCGGTGGCCTACCCATTCCTAATCAGCGGTAAGCCCTTGTTCAGTCTGCCGGCCAATATCCCGGTCATCTTCGAGCTGACCGTGCTCTTCGCGGCTCTGACGGCCTTTTTCGGCGCCCTGCTACTCAACGGACTGCCGCGTTTCATACAGCCCGGCACGACGGCGGCATCGTTTGCGAGCGTCACCTCGGACGGCTTCTTCGTCACCGTACAAGCCACCGATCCCTTGTTCGATCCTGCACGGACCGCGGCGTTTCTCCGCGAATTGGGGGCGGTCGAGGTCGAATTGTGTCCTCTCCCCAAGGGCGCGGCGGAGATACCTCGCGGCGTCTATTGGGCGCTGGCGGTGATCGCGGTATCGGCCTTGCTGCCGCCGCTGTTCATAGCGCGGGCACGCAATCACACCCTGGAAGCCCCCCAGGAGCAACCCCGCATCCACATCATCAAGGACATGGATTTTCAACCCAAGTTGAAAACGCAGCGGATCAGCACGTTTTTCCCGGATCGACTGGGGATGCGCCCGCCGGTCCCAGGAACGCTGCCTTTCGATCCGAATCCCGCTCCGGCGATCGATCGCGGGCGTTTTGAGACCGGGCGCGAGGGCGACCAATTCGTGACCGAGTTCCCGATTCCCGTCGATGCGGCTCTGATGCAGCGGGGGCGCGAACGCTACAACGTGTTTTGTGCCACCTGCCACGGATTGACGGGAGAGGGCGGCATGTACGAAGGCATGACGGCTCGGAGGGCACGGGCGCGGGGCGAAACGCTGTGGTTTCCCCCGGCGGCGCTCACCAGTCAATCCGTCCGCGAACAACCGGTGGGCAAAATCTTCGATACCATCACTCACGGCGTGGTGCGGGAAGGACGCCATTCCATGCCCCCCTACGCCGTGCAAATTCCGCCCCGCGATCGCTGGGCCATCATCTTGTACTTGTTGGCCCTTCAACGGGCGAG
Source organism: Thermogutta hypogea (assembly GCF_055386265.1). Classification (NCBI taxonomy): domain Bacteria; kingdom Pseudomonadati; phylum Planctomycetota; class Planctomycetia; order Pirellulales; family Thermoguttaceae; genus Thermogutta; species Thermogutta hypogea. The sequence continues at coordinate 3,057,468 of NZ_AP042425.1, read as the reverse complement.
GACGCCGTCGCCCGACGATTTCGGCGCGGCCTCCCGGACGGCGGCCTCGTCCCCGACATCCGCTCCGACCTCCCCGGAGGAGGCACGTGCGGCGGAAGGCGGAACAGGGGAAAGTTCGGCGGAAAGCTCGGCTGCCCCGATGCAGGGAATCCAATCCTAGACCGGTCAGCAAAACGCGCCATGAGCAACGTCAATTCGATCGAAACGGTGCATACTTCGGTGTCGGCCGCGGCTGCGGCGGCGGAACCGCCGCAAGGGCTGAAGCCCTGGGTCGGACGATTAGGGTTTGCCGGCGTGGGTTGCCTGGCGGTTGCCTTCGCCTTGGCCTTCTTCCAGTTCCAGAACCGCGATTATTTCTTCCACGCCTATCTCACCCAGTTCGCTTGGGTCTTGAGTATCGGCTTGGGCGCCCTGTTTTTCGTGATATTGCAGCATGCGACCCGGGCGGGGTGGAGCGTGACCGTGCGGCGGTCGGCCGAGGCCGCGGCGGCCCTGCCCGTGCTCTGCGTCTTGTTTTTGCCGGTGGGCCTGCCGGTGCTGCTGGGAAGCGATGCGATGTATCCGTGGGTGAATCGCCAGACGGTCTTGCAGGATGAATTGCTGCGGCACAAGGCCCCTTATCTGAACGTGCCTTTCTTTACGGTTCGGGCGGTATTCTGCCTGGCGGCGTGGTGGTTGCTGGCCCGTTTCTATCGGCGGTCTTCGGTGCTTCAAGATGCCACCGGCGACCCCGATCTGACGCGAGCCATGGAGCGTTGGAGCGGGCCGGCCCTGCTGCTCTACGCTTTCACCGTCACCGTCGCGGCGATCGACTGGTTGATGTCGCTCACTCCCCATTGGTTCAGCACCATTTACGGCTTGTACTATTTCTCCGGAGCGATCGTCGGCGGCACGGCCTTCCTGATCCTGCTCATCCTGTTTCTCCGCGGTACGGGGCGACTCGATCCCCGTTTCGTCACCGTCGAGCACCTTCACGACCTGGGCAAGCTGCTGTTCGGCTTCGTGATCTTTTGGGGTTACATCGCCTTTTCGCAATACATGCTCATTTGGTACGCCAATATTCCCGAGGAGACCCAATATTATCTTCCTCGGCAGAGCGGCGGTTGGGTGTGGGTTTCCATCGCCTTGATCTTGGGACATCTTTTCATCCCCATGCTGGGATTGATGTCGCGTGCGGCGAAGCGAAACGTCTATAGCCTGGCCTTCTGGTCGATTTGGCTGCTGGTCTTTCACTGGCTGGATGTATATTGGATGGTCATGCCGAAGGTGAATCCGGAATTCACAGGGTTCGCTTGGATCGACGGATTGACGGCGGCGGGCGGGCTGCTGGTGTTTTCGGCGGCGGTGTTGGATCGCGCGGCCGCGGCGCCCGTCGTACCGCTTCGCGACCCGCGGCTGTCCGAGGCATTGCATTTCGAGAATACCTAAGGGCAACTCCGGGGCGGGACCAAAGCATCGCGGTCCGTCGCCCCGCACATTGAGATAGGCTCACCATGGCCGAACGAGACATCAATACTTCGAGCGTGGCGTTGATCGGCTTCATTGGGACGCTGATCGTCTTCGCCGTCATCATCTTGTTGCAAGTGATCTACTTGCGATGGGTATCGGCGAGAGAGGCCCGAGATCGGCAGGTTCCCCCCTCCGAATGGAGCCGGGTCCGCGTGGAGCAAGAGGCGCGCTTGAACGTGCCGGTCCCGCCTCAGGGGACGGAATCGGGGAGTCTGCCGATTGCCGCCGCCATGGACGCCGTGGTCAAAGATTTGCGGGCAGGTAAGCCGATTCGCGAAGTGTCCGGGCAGCCGTCGGTCACGCCCGTGCCGTCGGCCGGTTCCGCCGCGGGGGAGAAGCCGAGCGATGCGGCTCCGCCCTCGGAGCCGGTTCCGGGTTCCCAAAGTACGTCGGCGGGGACGACCTTGCCTGGGGGGAGTTGAGATTTGCCGCCCGGCCGTTTCCTACAATTCCAATAAAGGCCGGGATTCGCCCACGGCCGGGTATAAGTTGTGGCGGATGGGGATGGATCACGGGAGGTAAGCTCATGAAAGCGAAACTTCAGCACGCGCGCCGATGGTTGGCGATCGTATCGGCGGCCGGCTGCTTGGCCGCGATCATCGCCGCCGCATCGGTTCGTGCTCAGTTGGCGGAGACCGCGCCCGATCAGATGGAAGGCGTGGGCGTCGAAGAGCACCTCAACCGCCCGTTACCGCTCGATTTGGAGTTCGTGTCCGCCGAGGGGAAGAACGTTCGCTTGGGGGACTATTTTGACGGCCGACTCCCGGTCATCCTGACGCTCAACTATTCCAATTGCCCCAAATTGTGCCACCTGCAATTGAACGGATTGTTCGAAGGTTTGGAAGGATTGGATTGGCCGATGGGCGAGAAGTACCGCGTGGTCACCATCAGCATCAATCCGGACGAGACCGTGGATCGCGCGGCGGCCACCAAGGCCAAGTACGGCAAGACGTATCGCGTGCCGGGGGCGGAGAATTGGGTATTCTTGACGGGCAGCGAGCAAAACATCCGAAAAGTTTCGGATGCGGTAGGATTCTTCTATCGCTACGATCCCGTCGGCAAGCAATACGTGCACATGGCGGTGATCATGGTCTGCACGCCGGACGGCAGGGTGTCGCGCTATCTGTACGGTGTGGAGTACCCGGCCCAAACGCTCCGTCTGGCACTCCTGGAGGCCGCCGAAGGTAAGATTGGGACCACGGTGGATCGGATTTTGATGTTCTGTATGCATTTCGACCCCACACGCGGCAGTTATACGCTGGCGGCTTGGAGGCTGATGCAGCTCGGCGCGGCCTTGACCTTGGCCGTGTTCGGCGTCGTGCTGGGAGCGTGGTGGGTCCGCGATCAGCGACGGTCGCCTCCGACGGCGGAAGGGAACGTGCATAATCCGGGCCGGAGTCAGGATTGATACGTCGGGACGGCGTGGGAGACCGCCGCTCGCAAGGGACCGATATTCATATGGGCAAGGGATTCTTCCGGCATCCATGAACCGTCAAGCATCATCGCAAAACGATCCTCATCCCGTGGGACCGGACCCGATCGCGGCAATTGTCGCTCCGGAGTTGCCGGATGTCGCAGCGGGCGAGAGAAGCGAAGGACGAGACACGGGGCGGCCGGCCCCGCGGTTCGTTTGGGCGCTCCCCTTGGCTCAGGCGGGCGGCAGCTTCTGGCTCCCCGATCCCGCCTCGACCACGGCCCATTACACCGATTATCTGTTCTACGCCATTTTCTACATCTCGGCCTTTTTCTTCGCCCTGATCGTCGTATTGATGACGGTCTTTCTGGTCCTCTATCGCCGTCGCGACTCGCGGACCAAGGCGGAGAAAGCCCCCAGCCACAATACGGCTTTGGAGCTGTTCTGGACGTTTGTGCCCCTCTGTATCGTCATTTATATTTTCGCGACCGGTTTCGTGGGCTATATGGAGATGCGAACCGCCCCTCCGGACGCCTACGAAATCCGCGTGACGGGCCAGAAGTGGAAATGGTTTTTCACCTATCCCACCGGCTATGTGGACGAGAATCTGCATGTGCCCATCGACCGGCCCGTGCGGTTAGTGATGACCAGCCGCGACGTGATCCACAGCCTGTTCATACCGGCGTTCCGTCTCAAAATGGACCTGGTTCCCGGGCGCTACACCAGCACCTGGTTCCATGCCGTGCGGCCGGGGGAATATCCCTTGCTCTGTGCGGAGTATTGCGGGGATAATCATTCCTCCATGCTCTCCACCGTGGTGGTGCACGAACCGGGGCGATTCGAGAAGTGGCTGGAGGAGGCATCCAACTTCATGAAGAATTTGTCGCCGGTGGAGGCGGGGCGGATTCTCTACCAGCGGCAAGGGTGCGCCCAGTGCCACTCCCTGGACGGCACGCGCAAGGTCGGTCCCAGTTTCAAGAACGTGTATGGCGAAGAGGTCCGATTCGCCGATGGCACTTCCGCCGTCGCGGATGAGAACTATCTGCGCGAATCGATCTTGGTCCCGGACGCCAAGATCGTGGCCGGCTATCCGCCGCAGATGCCGCCCTACCAGGGACTTTTGGATGAGGACAAGATCGCCGCGCTGATCGCCTTCATCAAGTCTTTGAGTGATGCCCATGCGGAGGATGCGAAGCAACCGGCGGAGGCTGATAAGAGCACTTCGCCCGAGGCTTCGCCGTAGTGCGTCGCCGGCGCGGCGTCCCGCGGCGGTACGAGTAGATTATTACCAACGATGCAAAGATACGAATAGAACGTCATGGATAGCCCTTCCTCGCGTCCCGTCGATTATTTGCATGCCGATCGCGGCATTTGGTCGTGGGTCTTCACGCTCGATCATAAGCGGATCGGGGTGATGTACTTGGTGGGCATCGTCGCCTCTCTGCTGCTGGGCGGGCTGTTCGCCCTGGCGATTCGCACGCACTTGGCGATCCCCGCTCTTATGCACGGCGGGACGCCCGCCGCGAAAGCCCCCGCGAGCGAAGAGCCGGCGGCGGTCGTGGCGCCGCAGGCGACGGCCGCTCCGGGCGACGCCGCCGCGGGACTGGCCGCCGAGGGCGAAGCGGCGACGGCCGCCAGTGCGGTTCAGGAAACGCCGCAACGCTACCTGCTGACCCCGCGCGAGTACAATCAAGTCTTCACGCTGCACGGCGCGATCATGACCTTCTTGGTGATTATCCCGGGCATCCCGGCCGCCTTGGGAAACTTCGTCCTGCCCTTGATGCTGGGGGCGAAGGACGTCGCCTTTCCGCGGCTCAATCTGGCCAGTTTCCACCTTTGGGTGATCGGCGCGGTGTTCTTTTTGGTCGTGCTCTTCACCGGCGGATTGGATACCGGCTGGACCTTCTACACGCCGTACAGCACGACCACCGACACGCGGGTCGTCACGGCGGCCTTGGGGGCCTTTATCCTGGGGTTCAGCTCCATCTTCACCGGCATCAATTTCATCGCCACGGTCCACATGCTGCGGGCACGCGGCATGAGCTGGTTCAAAATGCCCCTTTTCGTCTGGTCGTTGTACGCCACCGCGGTGATCCAGGTGTTGGCCACCCCCGTGCTCGGCATCACGCTGCTTTTGGTGGGCGCGGAGCGGATTTTCGGCCTGGGGATTTTCGACCCCAAGCTGGGCGGGGACCCCGTGCTCTTCCAGCACTTCTTCTGGTTCTATTCGCACCCGGCCGTATACATCATGATCTTGCCCGGCATGGGCGTGGTCAGCGAATTGATCTCCACCTTCAGCCGCAAGCACATTTTCGGCTATCGCTTCATCGCCTTTTCCAGCGTGGCGATCGCGCTGTTGGGTTTCTTGGTGTGGGGGCATCACATGTTTACCAGCGGCCAATCGCGCTTGGCCAGCATGATCTTCAGCGCCCTCACCTTCAGCGTTTCCATCCCGTCGGCGATCAAGGTCTTCAATTGGCTGGCGACCATGTATAAAGGTTCCATCTCGTTGCAGACCCCCATGTGTTACGCCCTGGCCTTTTTGTTCCTGTTCGGGATCGGCGGTTTGACCGGCCTGTTCCTGGGGGCCTTGAGCACGGACGTGCATCTGCACGACACCTATTTCGTGGTCGCGCACTTCCACTACGTGATGTTCGGCGGGACGCTGGTGGCGTTTTTGGGCGGGCTGCACTATTGGTGGCCCAAGATGACCGGCAAGATGTTCGACGAGACCTTGGGCCGGTTGGGAGCCTTGGCGATCTTCCTCGGCATGAACCTGACCTTCTTCCCGCAATTCGTGCTCGGCAGCCGCGGCATGCCCCGCCGCTATTTCGACTACTCATTGCTATTGGATCGCCACCCGGAATTCGCCGGTTTGAACGTACTCTCGACGGCGGGCGCGTTTTTGACCGGGTTGGGGTTCGTGATCGTGGCGATTTGCCTGGCGCACTCGTTGTGGCGCGGTCGTGCAGCGCCCGCCAATCCCTGGGGCGCGGCCACCTTGGAATGGCAGACGTCTTCGCCGCCGCCCAAGGAGAACTTCCTGCGGCCGCCCGTCCTCGGCGACGTTTACGACCCGTACTATTTGGATAATTTGGAATACGACGACAAGACCGGCGCCTACGAAGGGGTGCCTGTCGGTTTGGCCTGAACGGTGGGCGAATTCGAGCGACGATCATGCCGGTCGTCGCCCCAGGCGGACATTCCCGATTCGGATTGCGGATAGGCTATGAATAACGCGACTGTTTCGGCCCCCAACGAGGTTGCAGCGCAGAGCGAGCAGGGCCACCACGCTCACCCCGACTACGTCGCTCACCATTTCGACTCCGCCGAACAGCAGTTCAACGCGGGCAAGTTGGGCGTTTGGGTCTTCTTGCTCACCGAAATCCTGTTCTTCGGCGGGCTTTTCTGCGCCTATGCGGTCTATCGCGGCAATCATCCCGAGGTGTTCATCTACGCCCATCATTTTTTGGACAAGAACCTGGGGGCGTTGAACACGGCCGTCCTCATTTTCAGCAGCTTGACCATGGCCCTGGCCGTCCGTTCCGCACAATTGGAGCAACGCCGGGCCTTGGTGACATTCTTGATCGTCACGCTGTTGTGCGCCTTCGTCTTCCTGGGCGTGAAATACGTGGAATATCGCCAGAAGTGGGAGCACGGTCTTTTGTGGGCGGGACGCTATCACCCCGCCGTGCACGAATCGAGCCACGATTCGCCGGCGGCTTCGGGCGACAAGGGCGCGGCGGTCGCGACGCCGCCGAACGCCGGTGAGACGCCCTCCCTTGCCTCGGATTTGCCGACGGACGTGACTTCTTCCGAAGACGCACCGCGGCTGGTCGGGGTGTTCTTCAGCATTTACTTCGCCATGACCGGCCTGCACGCCTTGCACGTCATCGGCGGGATCGGGGCCATCACGTGGATCTTGGCTCGGGCCGTACGCGGCGAGTTCAACCGCTTCTATTTCGGTCCCGTCGATTATGTGGGGCTGTACTGGCACTTGGTCGATTTGGTTTGGATCTTTCTCTTCCCGCTGCTGTACTTGATCCATTGATGACGGGAGCGCAGGCGGCCATCGCAGGCGGAAATCAACCTACGGCAGTACCGAGCGCGGCGAGCAGGTGCAAGCATGAACACGGCGGCATCCGAGCATGGAGAAGGTTTCGGGCATGTGGTTCCCTTGGGGACGCTCCTGGGAGTTTTTGCCGCCCTGATTGCCTTGACCGTGCTTACGGTGGCGGCGACCTGGGTCGATCTGGGGGCGGCCAATTTGTTCATCGCGATGGGTATTGCCGCCGTCAAGGCGACGCTGGTGGCCCTGTATTTCATGCATCTCCGCTACGACCATCCCTTCAACGCGATGATTTTCGTCGTGGGTCTGCTCTTCCTCACGCTCTTTCTCGGTTTGACGCTGCTGGATACCAAGCAGTATCAGCCGGAAATTCAGGCCGCCGTGGAGAATCCCGTCTGAAACGGGTCGGCGGATTTCCACCTCCGCCCCGGCCTCCGTTTTCGGCCGGTTGAAGTTTTCTTGCTCTTCTTGCGGCCTCATGCTTCCATCCGGCGTCCCGGACGCAAGGTCCGGCCGGGACTGCGCGTCTGTCGGCGGGCGCCGTCACGCGGTTCGTAACGGCCGGCATCGGCACGGCCGTTCTTCGCCGAAAAGCCGGTGCCATGAGTGTCCCCGGCATAAGCGGCGCCAAGCGACGACGGGGAACTTGGGTCGATTCGGCCCGCGTGCAGCGACGAAAAGACGTCTGAGGAGCCGCCGTACGGTCCGGCGGGATTGCGCGTACGGAAGCGTTCTAAATCGGTCCTCGCATCTTGTGATGGAGCAGCGCGCGGTTCGCCTGCGCCTCTCCGCGGCAGAAGGAGCCTTCCGTTGTCGGTTGCCTTGTCGGTCCTGCTATCGTTTCGGAATTGTCAGGGGGTACTGGCCTCGCGCTTGCCCGAGCTGATCGAAATCCTGCCCGATCTGACGCCGAACTGGGAATTGATTCTCGTGGACGATGCCTCGCGCGACGCCTCGGCGGAGATTGCTGAGGAAACCGCGCGGCAATACCCGCAGGTCCGTTTGATCACACCTGCTCAGCCGCGGGGCAGGTTGGAGGCCTTGCGCACGGCCTTGCTCCACAGTCGCGGCGACTACGTGCTGATTCCGGTCCGCCAGTCGTGGACGGCCGGCGACGCCCTGCACAGGATGTGGGCGGCGAGACAGCACCTGCTGGTCTTGGGCGTCTCTGAGAATGCGGACGATCCTGGCGGGCACGACCACGAGATCGTTTTGGTGCAACGCCCGTTCGCCGGAACGATCCTTCCCTATTTGACGGAACCCGCCCGGATTCCGCTCTTGTTGGAGCGATTCGGCCGGGAATGCCGGATGGTGCGTCTCTTGCCGGGAGAGGAGCGCGCCTCGTTGTGGGAGGAGGCGCCCAGCTTTGCCGGGGTTTCCACGCGTTGCGATCCGCAGGAACGCATGATTCCGCCGCCGGCCGGCCAACGTCGGGTTCCTCGCGTTGCGCCCGCCCTGCTCCGCGGGCTGAAGGATTTCGCCCTGGGCGAGTGAAATGACGGGAACATGAGACCGCTTTACGGCTTGGTATTGCTTCTGGGCGGGATTACGGCTTCCTGGTTGCTGATTCCACGCCTGGTCGCCCGCGGGGTACTGCCGTTTCCCGCTTGGTCGGTCCCCGGGGCCGATAAGCATGGGGAGACCTCGGACTTGCCGACGGTCCCGGCCCTGCCGCCGCCCAAATCCCAGCCCGCGCTGCGGATTTGCAGTTGGAACGTCACGCCGTTGACGGAGGAGAAGCTGCTGAAGCCGGGCGTGGCCGCCGCCTTGGCCGCCGTGATTCGCGAATTCGACGTGACGGTCTTGCAGGGGGTGGAACTGCGGGATCGCGCCGTGATCGCGCGGCTGATGGACTACGTCAATCGCGATCGACCGGTCTTCAGTTATGCGACGCTGCCGGAGTCCCTCCGCGTGTCCGCCACGCGAGGCATCGTCTTCATCTTCGACCTATCGGGGGTGGAGATCGATCGGCGGACCGTACGGGTGGTGGACGATCCGTTGAAGCGGCTGCAATTCCTCCCCTTGACCGCGGCCTTCCGTGCCCGGGGAGTGCCGCCCGAGGAGGCCTTCACCTTTGCCCTGATCGGAGTCCAGGTGGACACGCTTCGCGCGAAGGAGGAGGCGGACTTGTTGGATGACGTGTTTCGCGCCGTGCGCGACGACGGCCGCGGCGAGGACGATATCCTCCTGGCCGGGTATTTCGGCGACGAGGCGCCTTTGCGTCGGGGGCCGGCGGGATTGGCCGACGTAGCTGCCGTGCCGGTGGATATTCCCACCACCGTGGACGGCAGGGGTGCCGTGGACGGTTTTTTCCTCGACCGTCGGGCGACGACCGAGTACACCGGCAAGCACGGCGTGATGGACCTGGTGCGGCAGTTCAAGATCTCGGCCGGTCAAGCCTCCCAAGTCGCCGATCATCTTCCCGTCTGGGCCGAATTCAGCACCCGCGAAGCCCTCCAGTAACACGGCGTCGCCCGGCCTTCGGGGGAGCGGGATCGTGACCGGCCCGCTCATTTCCGGCGCCGCACCCAATCCAAGGGGATGCCCAGCGCTGCGCGGGTCGCATCGATGGCTTGCAGCATGCGCCGGGCATCCTCCGGATAACCGGCCGTCGGGGCCAAGCCGGGGATGCGGGCCGCCCAGAAGCGGTTGATTGCCGCCATCGCCAATTCGCGCAGGTACTTCGCGATCAGGGAAGAGGCTGCGACCGGGAACAGGCGGTCGCCGCGGGCGGTGAAGCAGATTTCCCAGCCTTCGAACGGGCGACCGAGGCGATAACGGCTTTCGTCCCGGCCTTCTTGGATCACATCGATCCAATCCGGCGCCAAAGCCTCATAGAGGACGTCGAAATACCGATCGCGCCCGCCGTGCTTGTCGCAATGCACTCGGCCCGGATTGCCGTCGGCCTGCGACTCCATCAATTCCCGTGCTAAGGCCAACGTCTGAAGCGAAAGGATGCGGCCTTTCGATTCGTACTCGTCGACCAGCCGGTTGAATCGCGGCTCGCAGAGGACGCGGCAGCGGACGTCACGGAGCCGGACTCCGGACGTTGCGGCGGCGCGGCGAAGAGCCGCCGCCGAGGCGGCTACGGCGGCACGATCGGCTTCGTCGGCCGGCGGCAGCGGCAACGTGGTATGGTATTCGGCAAACCAAGGCAGTTCGGCGCAATCGGCGAAGCCGCGGCCGTCCAGGCGGCGAAAAAGTTCGCGCCATGTGTCGGCCTCGATGCCGCACTGTCGCAACAAGACCAGGGCGGAGTGTTCCAGGCGGCCCATTCCCTTGCCCGACTGATACACTTGCTTCGAGTCGCCGATTACGCAGGGCGGAGCGGAACCGTCGGGAACCGCCGCGCGGCCTCGGCGACCGGTTCGCGACGAAGGATCGACGACGGCGGGCGCGAGTCGGGAATACCAGGTGTCGAGCGCGGCCTCGGCGGGTGCCTGCCACAGCGTGGCGGTGATCACCAAGGGCCCCATGGCCGGGCCGTATCCCGCCTCGTCCGTTCCGATATAGTACCGCAGCGCGTTTGCCATGGAATCTTTCAGGGAGATCGGCCGAGTCTCGGACCGCGGATACGGCGCCCCCGCGAACCTTCACGGATCGCCGGAGGACGATTCCGCCGCGGCGAGGACGGCGTGGTACAAGGCGGGCACGGTCAGGCGATGTTCGCCTTGAATGTAGTGGCTCTCGCCGCCGTCGGCCACCGTACGGACCAAGACCGTCTTGTAGGGACGGTAATAATAGCGCGGATCCGTCTTGGGGACCTCGCGGGTGGTGTCCGACTCGATGGGGATGAGGTCGAAGACGGCCGTGGTGAAGTGCCTGATCTCGCGTCGTTCCTGCCGCGCCGCGTTGCGGCTCATGCTGAGGGCCTTGAGATACACCTCCGGTCCGGCGACGGCCGATCCGATGTTGAGGTACACCCCGCCCTCCAATTGCGAAACGCCATGACAGAAGATCAGGAAATCGTTGTCGGCGGCCTTGCCCGTCGCCGCCGGGTCGAAGTTGGGGTGTTCATGGATGATATCCTGGCCGAAGGCCACGTGGACCGTGACGGGCACTTGCAGGCGATAACCGGCGGCCAGTACGCTGATGTCGCGATGCGGGAAGGCCTCCGTCTCGATCATGCGGCCGATCGCTTCTCCCAGGCCGATGTCGTCTCGCGCGGCGTCCCGGGCGGCTTCGTTGATGCGGCCGGTCTCCCACCACAGCCCGAATTGCCCTTCCTTGATATACCGCGCCACGCTCTCCGTGGTGGCCCCGATCAGGGCGAACTCGAAATCGTGAATGGCACCGGCTCCGTTCAGGGCCAAATGCGTGATGCGGCCGCGACGCATCAGGTCGATCAGCAGCGGCCCGTTGCCCTGCCGCAGGACGTGGGCGCCGCAGAAGAAGATGACGGCGGCGCCTCGGCGGCGGGCCTCCACGATCCTCCGAGCCAAAATCGGAATGGAAGGATGCGCGAAGTCCGGCGGCGGATCCCCGGGGTGTTTTAGGCAAGACAGATCCAGATCGTGGATCCGCTCCGACAGCGGGCGAAGTTGCAAACGGCGACGGTCGAATCGTGGGAACGGCATGCAACGAGTTTCCGAATGCGGTGACGGGAACGGTACGGCCGTAGGGCCGATCGATCCGCGGGCGGCGGACCGGGCGACCTAGGCGTTCCACAGATAGTCTATGAGTTCGTGGCATTGACGATAGTCGGGGATGACCAGATCGGCCCCCGCTCGGATCAGACGATCTCGCTTCCAAGCGTCCACGCGGCCGTCGCGGAAGGCCTCGTCACTCGCCACGGCGACGGCGGTCCCTCCCGCCTCCTTGACGTTGACGATTTCCACGTAGCCGTCACCGAAGCCCAGCAGGCAATCGCCGGAGACGCCGTGTTCTCGCAAGGCGTCTTGGATCACCTTGGCCTTGGAAAAGCGGCGGTAGTCTTCCAAGGCCCCGAAAATACGGTGCTCGAAGTACCGATCCAGGCCGAGCAAGGCCGCCTCTTCGCGAACGTCCGGTTGATCCGTGCCGCTGGCGAGATACAGCTCCACGTCTCGTTGCCGAAGCAGGTCCAACAGCTCCAGCGACCCGGGGACGAGCCAGTCTTCGGGCCGGTAGCGACCGTTCCGCAAGCCCTCGCGGCGTTCCCCGATGCGCTGCATGAGGCGGCGGAGGTATTCCGCCTTGTACTGTTGCGGGTCCCGCGGCCGACCGCCGCGCTTCCGTACTTCTTCAGCCAGACGGATCATCTGGTAAATGGTCTGCTTACCGGTCAGTTCCGTAACGAAATCGCGAACGAGCGTTTCCAACGCTTGCCGGGAGTCGCGGGGGGCGGCCTCAAGGAGAATCTCCACCATCATGGGGATCATCACATCCTGCCAGCCCGCCCGAATCAGGCTGAGCGTCCCGTCGAAGTCGAAGAGAGCGGAGCGGAAAGCTGGCCCGCGGACGGGCGGGCGAACGATCTCGATGGCGGTACCGGGAAGAAACCGGGTATGAGCGGGTGCTTCGGCGAGGCTCCGGAAGTCCGGTTCTTCGTGCTCGTGAGGCATCGGCGTTTCCGTTCGGCGTGGGGAAAGGGGCGGAGGTTCTCCGGTACGATCCCCATTTTTGTGACACCAGGATTCTTCGGTTTATACGTACCGGGACCGGGCCGTGAATCGCCGCGGCGATCGGGCAAGAGGCTCTTCCCGTAAGATATGGTTGATTGACCGGAATTGAAAAGTAGGCGGCGCGAGAAAATCCGGGTAAACTACAGTGTTATCCGATTTTTACGCATTCCGCTTCGCAGCGGCGGTTCCCGTCGGGAACCGCGTTGCGGCAGAGAGGCCGAACCCGCAAACGGGAGGATGTTCGCGTGACCGCACCCTGGATTACCTATCGTCCCGAATTGAAGGTCTTGGACTGCACGATTCGCGACGGCGGCCTGATCAATGACCACCATTTTGCCGACGAATTCGTGAGGGCGGCCTACCACACCTGCGTCGAGGCCGGCGTGGACTACATGGAGCTGGGCTACAAGGCCTCCAAGCAGGTGTTCCAACGCGACCGCTTCGGCGCGTGGAAGTTCTGCGATGAGGACGACATCCGCCGCGTCGTCGGAGACAATCCCACGCCCTTGAAACTGGCCGCCATGATCGACGCCGGCAAGACCGATTGGCGGACCGACGTGCTCCCCAAGGACCGCAGCGTCTTCGACATGATGCGCGTGGCCTTCTACGTGCATCAAACGGTCGAGGCCTGCGAAATGATCAAGGATGCCTTCGATAAAGGCTACGAGGTTTCGGCGAATTTGATGGCGGTCTCGCGGGCCACGGAGACCGAAATCTCCCAGGCCTTGGAGCTTGTCGCCGAGACGCCGGCCCAGACCGTGGTCGTCGTGGATAGTTTCGGATCGCTGTACGCCGAGCAGATCGAGCGACTCGTCAAGCAGTATCTCAGTTACGTTAAGGATCGCGGCAAGGAAGTCGGCATCCATGCCCACAATAACCAGCAGTTGGCCTTCGCCAACACCATCGAGGCCGTGATCCATGGAGCGAATCGCGTGGATGCCACGATGGGCGGCCTGGGACGGGGCGCCGGCAACTGCCCGATGGAGCTGTTGCTGGGCTTTCTCCGCAACCCCAAATTCAAGCTCCGCCCCGTCTATCGATTCCTGCAAGACCATATCGAACGGCTCCGCCAAGAAGTGGAGTGGGGGCCGCTCGTGCAATACAACATCACGGGCCAATTGAATCTGCACCCGCGCAGTGCCATCCAGGCTCGGGGCAATCCCGAGACCCGCCTCCGCTACGTCGAGTTCTACGACCGCATTCTCAACGAAGAGTGCTAACGCAGCGGATGGCACGGGCATGCGCGGACAAGCGGAAAGCCGACCATGGGAATCATCCTGTTTTTCTTCGTGACGGGGCTGTTGAACTTCGCGGGCGGATTCGCCCTGGCGATGATGCTGGACTTCGGCCCACGATCGTGGGGAGAAGTTTTTTCCTGGTTCAGCACACGCTTGGAATCGATGAACAACAAGTAACAGTCGCGCACCGTACCCCCCGGAGGTGGTATTCTCTTCAGTCCGGCCTGCCCGAATCCTTACATTAGAGTGGGGCTACGGTGCGGCAAATGGGTAGCCGTCGCGAGCCGTTTGCTTCGTGCCATGGTTGCGGGGATGCTCGTTCATCTTCTATTCTGCTGTTGCTCGCGCGGTATCCGTCGAGGGTGGTGAGCCGGGCGGAGTTCGGCCGCAGTCCGATGATCGACGCGACGCGATTGACGGAGGATGTCGCTCATGGATATCCAGCAGCTCGGCCCTTATCGCGTCGTGCGGCGTCTTGGTCGCGGCGGGATGGGTGTGGTTTTCGAGGCGGTCCACGGCGAGACGGGCGAACCGGCGGCCGTCAAAATCCTGTCCCTGACCCTGGCCGAGGAAAGCGATTTCCGCAGCCGGTTCGAGTTGGAGATCGAGGCCCTTCGCAAGCTCCGCCATCCCAATATCGTTCGCTTGCTCGGTTTCGGCGAACAGGACGGCGTGCTCTTCTATGTGATGGAGTTGGTCCGCGGCAAGAGCCTGGAAGATGAGCTGCGCAGCGGCCGCCGCTTTACCTGGCGCGAGACGGCGGAGATCGGCATCCAGGTTTGCCGGGCTTTGAAGCACGCCCACGATCGCGGCATCATTCACCGCGACCTGAAGCCCGCCAACCTCCTCATCGCCGAGGACGGAAGCATCAAGCTGTCCGATTTCGGCATCGCGAGGCTTTTCGGCACGCAAGGGCAAACGGGGGCGGGCAGCGTGCTGGGCACCATCGAATACATGGCTCCCGAACAGGCTGACGCCTTGCCCGTGGGACCCAAGGCCGACTTATACAGCCTCGGCGCCGTGATGTACGCCCTCCTGACGGGACGGCCGCCCTTCAAGGTCCGTTCCTTTGCCGAGATCTTGCAGCTTCACCGGCACGCCACGCCGGACTCGGTTCGCTTGTACGCCCCCCAGGTCCCGGAAGAATTGGACCGCATTCTCCAGGAGTTGTTAGCCAAGGATCCGGACCGCCGGATCGCAACGGCCTCGCTGGTGGGGCGGCGCCTGCAAGCGATGCTGCACGCCTTGTCGCGAGAAGAGTCGCGGGCGGCCACCGCGGCCGCCTCCGATTTGATCGCCTTCGGCGTACCCGGCGAAGAGCGCGCCGAGGTGCCGTCTTCCAACCTCGCGGAAGCAGCGACGCGCGCCATCGACGGCGCGGCCGCCGTTCCGCCGCCGACTCCCACGGTGACGGCTCCTCGGGCCAAGGAAGAAGCGACGGACGGCCCGACGGCGGAAGTGTCAAAACCCGGCGTAGTCGGCACGCCCTCCATGTGGAACGAAACCCGGGAGACGGACGCCTTCGATTTGTATCCCGTCGCCCAATCTGCTCCCGCGGCGAAAGCGATGCCTAACGGAACGGCCGCCCCCCCGCCTGCCGCCCCGACGGACCGGCCGCCGAGCGCCGTAAGGGAGGAGCGTTCCGAGGGGAACGGTCTCGTCGCATCCACGGCGAAGAATGCCCGTTTCGTCACGGTCTCGCCGGATGAGCTGGATCGCGTGGAACCGCCGCCGTCGGCCCCGCGACCGCTAGTCTCGCTTCAGACTTGGGTCTTGGCGGCCGGCCTGCTCCTGCTTAGCGGCGTGATTTGGTACTTCTTGCAGCCGCCTACCGCCGACGCCCTCTACAATCGGATCCTGGTGCGAACGGAAAACGGGGCGACCGACCGGCTCTCCGCCGCGGAGGGGCTGATCGACGAGTTCCTGACGCGATTCCCCGGCGATTACCGCGCGGAGATCGTACGGGCATTTCAGCAGGAGATCGAATTGCAGCGTTTGGAGCGGCGGTTCGAGTTCGACGCGCGGCGGCGCGGGAGCGTCGTCGGCGCCATCCCCATCGAGCGCGATTACTTGGAGGCCGTTCGGTACGCCCAGCTCAACCCGGAGGAGGGGATACGCCGGCTGGAGGCGTTGCTGGCGCTGTACGGTCCGGACGCGCCGCCGCATGAAAACGCGGGGCCGGCCGGCGAGACGAGCGGAGCCGAAGAGACGGCCGAAACGAAGCCGCGTCTGCTCGACGGCGGCCCCTCGGCCCAGTGCCTGGAGTTGGCCCGGCGGCGTCTCGCTCGCATGCAAGACGATCTGCGGGATGTGATTCGGAATCAATCCGACTTGGTCCGAAAACGTCTGGATCAGGCCGACGAATTGCAGGCCGAGAACCCGGAGCAGGCCGATGCCATTCGCCGGGCCGTGATCGCGCTGTACCAAGAGAAGCCCTGGGCGGCGGAGTTGGTGGAACGGGCGCGCGGGGCGCTGAGCCGTTCGCGGGCGGGCGACGCAACGTCGGAGCGTGGGCCGGGCGAGGATGCTTTCCCGACGACCGCCGGACGAGGGCCGTAAGACGAGCCGCCGCGGGATGCCCGGCGACACGATGGGTCGCCGAACGATGGGTCGCCGACGGCACGTTCAACGCGGCGAGCCGGCCTGGAGAGTGCGCCAATACTCCCAGGTATCGCGGACCGTTTGCTCGATGCCGATTTCCGGTTGCCAACCCACCGCCGCGCGAATCTTCCCGATGTCGGCGATGGGATCGCATTTCCGGCCGGGTCGGATTTCATGCACGTTTCGCGCGGGGTCGGCCATCCGTCGCAGCAGGTCGAAGACGTCGCCGCTGCGGCGGGCCAGGCCCGACCCGACGTTGTACACTTCTCCCGGAGCGCCGCCTTTCACGAGCAGGCGATACGCCCGCACTACGTCGCGGACGTCGCTCAGGTCGATCCAGGCGTGAAGCGTATGGACGCGGATGGGATCGGCGCCGGCGGCGAATTGGGCGGCCCACTCGGGCAACATCATGCGCGGGGATTGCCGCGGTCCCGTATGGGGAAAGGCCCGCGCGATCACGACCGGAAGCCCGCTCTGACGCCAAGCCTCCAGTGCCAGCAGCTCGGCCTCGCGCTTGGTGCGACCATAACCGCGCCGCGGTGCGACGGGGTCGGCCTCGGAGTATTGCCGCGGTCGATCGCCGGACGAGGGATAGACGTAGCTGCTGCTGACGATCAGGACGCGGGGCGGTTCCGGCAGCTCGGCGGCCAGTCGCAGCAGTCGGGCCGTGCCCTGCACGTTCACCGCTTGGGCAACCGGAGAGACGGTCGCATCGCCGCAGTCCTCGGGCACGGAGATTGCGGCCAAGTGATAGATGGCTTGCGGTCGAAACTCTCGGAGAACCGCTCTCATGCCGCCGTCGTCGCACGACGCATCGGCCAAGTCCCAGACCACCAGGCGCGTGTGGCGGAGGATGTTGGGCAGCCCTGGGGATGGAACGACGGGGCGAGGCACCGCCCCCAGCAATTCGTCTCCCGCCGCCGCCAGGTGCTCGAGGAGAAAACCTCCCACAAAACCGTCGGCCCCGGTGATGAACGCCCTTTGACGCGGCATCGACGAATCCTTGCTGCTGCCAAAATCCGCGGGGACCGCCGGGTTTGCGACCCGATACCCTCTCGGCGTGCCGGGCAGGCGTGTGCTGCTGCGAGCGGACCGCCCGGCACGGTTGGGTTCCGCTTCGGTCGCGCGAGCCTATGCCACCGGAGCCGGTTCGTCGTCTTCGTCGGCCGGGATTCGCTTGACGGCCACCAACTCGTCGCCCTCGTCGAGACTCATCAGCCGCACGCCCATCGTGTTGCGCCCCGAGAGGCGAATTTCGTGGACGTGGATCCTCTGAATCTTGCCCAAGGCGGTCATCATCAAGACTTGGTCGCTCTCGTGGACGGCGACCACTCCCACCACCGGCCCGTTGCGTTCGCCGGTCTTGATATCTCGGATGCCTTTGCCCCCGCGCCGCTGGGTGCGGTAATAGAATTGCGAAGAGACCTCCTCGTCGCCCTCGTCCTCCACGTCTTCGGCGGAGGGTTCCTCCGGCACCGTCTCGGCAGCAAGGTCCTCGCTCTCCGGTTCGTCCGCGGGCGATTCGCCTCCGTTTTGACGGAGGTCCGCGTCGCCCTCCTCTTGCGGTTCGGCATTGGGACCGAACGGCGTCCGTTTGCCGTAACCCTTGGCGCAGACCGTCAGCAGGGCGGCCTCCGGATCCGCGACCACCACGCCGACGACTTGGTCGTTGCCCACCAGGGTAATTCCCTTGACGCCGGAGGCGTTGCGGCCCATGGGGCGCACGTCCGCCTGGGAAAAGCGAATGGCCATGCCCTTGGCCGTGGAAAGCACGATTTCATCGCCCTTGCGCGTGATGACGGCGCCGACCAGTTCGTCGCCCTCCCGCAGCTTGACGGCGATGATGCCGCCCTTCATGGGCCGGCCGTAGGCCGACAGCTCGGTCTTTTTCACCAATCCCCGGGCGGTGGCCACGAGCAGATAATGGTCCGGCAAGTGGAAGTCGCGGACGGGGCGGCAACTGGCCACCTTCTCGCCTTCATTTAAGTTGAGAAGATTGACGATGGCGCGGCCCTTGGCGTCGCGGGGCAGCTCCGGAAGCTCCCACACTTTCCGCCAATGGACCTTCCCCTGGTTGGTGAAGAACAACAGGTAATCGTGCGTGCCGGCCAGGAACAGGTGCTCGATGGGGTCCTCGTCGTCGGCCCGGGCGCCCTTCAAGCCTTTTCCGCCGCGCCGCTGGGCGCGGTAGGCCGTCACAGGCGTCCGTTTGATGTAGCCCGCCGAACTGATGGAAACCACCATCATCTCGTCCGGGATCAGGTCCTCCATGTCGAACTTGTCGGCTTCCTGGGCCACGATCTCGGTACGCCGCGCGTCGGCGAAGCGGCGCTTGATCTCCAATAGCTCTTCGCGAATGATGGCCAAAATGTTCCGCTCGTCGGAGAGGATGCGGAGATATTCGTTGATGTCGGCGAGCAGGCTGCGGTGCTCGTTGACCAGCTTCTCCTGCTCCAAATTGACCAGTTGGCCGAGCGTCATGCGCAGGATGGCATCGGCCTGAACGGGCGAGAGGGTGTAGCTTTCGGCCGTCCCCCGCTCCTCTTGGAATTGGCGGAATCCCTCCTCGCCCAAGGCGCGGGCGAGCATCGCCGCCGGGCAGGCGATTTGCATCAGCCGTTCCTTGGCCTCGGCCTGCGTTTGCGACGTCCGCACCACCCGGATGACCTCGTCGATGTTCGCCAACGCCAGCAGCAGGCCTTCGATGGTGTGCTTTCGCTGCCGTGCCCGTTGCAGCAGGAATTGCGTGCGGCGGCGAATCACCGCCACCCGGTGCCGCAGGAATTCCTGCAACATCTCCTTGAACGTCAAAAGCCGCGGCTTACCGTCCACCAAGGCCAACAGGTTGATGGAATAGCGGGTTTGCAGCTCGGAATACTCGTAGAGCTGGTTGAGCACGATCTCGGGATCGGCGTCGCGCTTCAACTCCAGAACCAGCCGGACCGGCTCCTTGAGATCGCTCTCGTTGCGGATGTTGGAAATGCCGGGGATCTTGCCGTCGGTGACCAGTTTGGCCAGATTCTCTTCGACGGAGTCGCGCTGCTTTTGGTAGGGGATTTCGTGGACGACGATGCGGAATCGGCCGGGACGGTGCTCCTCGATCTCCGCCCGCGCGCGAATCGTGATCCCGCCGTGCCCCGTCCGGTAGGCATGGCGAATGCCGCTCTTTCCGCAGATGATGCCGCCGGTCGGGAAGTCCGGGCCGGGCACGATTTCCATCAGTTCGTCGATGGTCACGTCGGGGTCGTCGATCAGCCGTACCAGGGCATCGCATATTTCGCCCAGGTTGTGGGGCGGAATGTCGGTCGACATGCCCACCGCAATCCCCGTCGCTCCGTTGACCAGCAGATTGGGGAACTTGGAGGGGAGGACGGACGGCTCGGTATGCCGCTCGTCGTAGGTGGGGATGAAGTCCACCGTATCGAGCTTGAGGTCCTCCAGCATCATCGCCGCGAAGTGCGAGAGCCGGGCCTCGGTGTACCGCATGGCCGCCGCCGGCAAGCCCGCGATCGAGCCGAAATTCCCCTGCTTATCCACCAGGACGTAGCGCATGTTCCATTCCTGGGCCATGCGCACCAACGTCGGGTAGATCACGCTTTCGCCGTGCGGGTGGTAATTGCCGCTGGTGTCGCCGCAGATTTTGGCGCATTTGACGCGGGCGGCGCCGGGCGTGAGGTTCAGGTCGTTCATCGCGACCAGAATCCGCCGCTGCGACGGTTTCAAGCCGTCGCGGACATCCGGCAAGGCCCGGGCCACGATCACGCTCATGGCGTACGTCAGGTAGCTGCTCTTCAGCTCATCCTCGATGGCCAGAGCTACGACCCGACTGCCGGAGAAAGAGTCGGCCTCTTCACCCGCGCCGGAAGGGTTACCGTTCTCCGGGATAGGGGGATTTTCTGCGTCGTCGGACAACGCAAGTTCCTCTCAATGCAAGGCTAGCAAGGCACCTGGGATTCGCTCGGGAACGGCCGCTTGCAACAACGGCGATTCCCGGCCGTGACAAGCCCTGCATTTTAGCGGCTTTCGGTCCGTGACGCAATCGCCACCCGGCCCGAAAACAGCGCCGTAAGTTGTTGTTAAGATTATATTTGCGGCTCGATTTCCGGCGTATGGCAGCCGGTCCGAGGAGACCCGCCGACAGGCCGCCGCGCAAAGTCGATCGGACGAAGGGGCGGCAACGGTGTGCGGGCCGTACGGCGGACCCGTTGCCGGGGAGCGCGGTTCGTTTTGCGGCCGCAAGGGTCACTGCGGCGTGAGGAACAGGCCGAATTCGGAGATGGCCGGACAAGCCGCCGCTTTGGTAATGCGGAGCCGGACTTTGGACGTGGTGATGGCCGGCGTTCGAAGCAAACGCTGGTTGCCGATACTGGTCGCCGAGGCAAACTCTCGCCAATCCTCGCCGTCCCACCAATCCACGGCGAAGGCGTCGACCCGTTGGCCCAGCGGCAAGTACTCGCGGACCCGGACCACGTTGAAGGCGGTGTATTGCGGCAGTTCCAGCACCAGCTCCGCGGCGGCCACGTCGTCGTCGGTCGCCCAGTAGGTCGAGCGGTCGCCGTCCACGGCGTTGCGAGGTGCGAACCGGTCGTCGCCGCCCCGCATAGCGCCGGAGGCCTTGGCGCCGCGGGCGAAGTCCACGGCGAACGTGCCGTCCAGCACTTCCCGCCACTCTTTTAGTACCCGGGCGTCGTTTTCATGGATTCGGCCGCGGGGGTCGGGCGGGATGTTGAGCAGCAAGTTGCAGCCGCGTCCCACGGAGGCGAAGTAGATGTCCAGGAGCTTTTCCACCGTTTTCACGGCATCGTCTTGCGAGGCGTGGTAGAACCATCCGGGACGAATCGAGACATCCACTTCGGCGGGACGCCAGACATCGCCGTCGCGGACGCCGACGTTGAGGACGGCGGGATCGGCGGCACCGGGCACGGCCTCGCCGCTTCGCACGGTCGCCCAGCAAGTCTCGCCCGCGTAGCCCGCCTCGTTGCCGACCCAACGCACGTCCGGCCCGGCGTCGCTGAACATGCAGGCCTCCGGTTGCAACTCCCGCACGATGCTCCAGGTACGGTCCCAGTCATAATAGGTGCGATTGTCGATGCGGCGGACGGTTCGGGCGCCGCCGTAGTAGCCGTCGCCGCCGTTGGCGCCGTCGAACCAGACCTCGAAGATCGGGCCGTAGTTCGTCAGCAGCTCGCGGAGCTGGTTGCGATAGTACGTCAAATAGGCGGGCGTTCCGTAGTCCTTGTGGTTCCGATCCCAGGGCGAAAGGTACACGCCGAACAGCAGCCCGTGCCGGCGGCAGGCCTCGGAGATCGCCTGGACCACGTCGCCTCGGCCGTCTTGCCAACGGCTATTCTTGACGGAGTGCTCGGTGTACCGGCTGGGCCAAAGGCAATAGCCGTCGTGATGCTTGGCCGTGAGGATCAGTCCCCGCATCCCGGCCGCCTTCGCCACGGAGACGATCTGATCGGCGTCGAAGTCGGTGGGATGGAAGATCGTCTCCGCTTCGTCGCCGTAGCCCCATTCTTTGTCGGTGAACGTGTTCGGCCCGAAGTGCAAGAAGCCGTACACTTCCAACTCGTGCCAGCGGAGTTGCCGGGGACTGGGGACGGGGCCGTACGGCTTGGGCGGATCGGCCGCGGTGACGCTCGCAGCCAACGCCGGCGCCAGGCAGAGCGCCACGCAAAGAGATACGGGGGCCGGGCATTTCATGGCACGGTTTCCTGTTTCTGACGGTTGCGGATTCAAGCGCGGAGCGCGGCGGTGATCCCGGCGGAATTTGTCGGCGGGGCGCCGCGAGCATTGGGGTCTTGATTCTACCCCACGGCCGAGGCTTCACGCTACCCGGCCGATCGGCATGCGGGGACGCCGTCGAAGGCGAACGGCGGCTGCCCGGCGCGGGCCGTGACGGTCTTGTCGGCGAGGGAAGGGGGGATGGCCTGGCCGCTCACCTGCCCCGCGTCGCACGGCATGCTATGATGGTCCGCTGCGGTCGGCGGTGCCGGCGGACGGTGTTCGCCGAGCCCCGCAGGCAAGGGAATGGTTGGCTAGCAGTCCAAAGGAATGGTTGGCGAGCAGTCGCGGAGTAGGCGGGAGATTCGGCGTGCCGGAGTCGCAAATCACGAGGGTCGTGCGCGTTTTCGGTCGAATCTTGGAACGCGGCTTGATCGTGTGGCTTGTCGCGCTCTGTGCCGTGGCCTTCATTTGGCCGCGGCTCCCCGTTGCAACCTGGGGAGATCCGTTCGTCGCTTCCAAGGATCATCTCCGCTGGTGGATCGCCGCCACCATGTTGGCCATCGGATCGCTCTTGCCGCAAAGCGCGTGGATGGAGGTCGTCCGGCGCTGGCCTTGGGTATTGTTCGGGACGGCCGTGCAGTACGGAACCATGCCGCTGTTGGCTTACGTGGTGGGGCGCGGCCTGTCCTTGGAAGGGCCGTTTCTGATCGGTGTGTTGATGGTGGGCTGCGTGCCCGGCGCCATGGCTTCCAATGTGTGCACCCTTTTGGCGCGGGGGCACGTGAGCTACTCCGTCAGTCTGACGACCAGCGCTACGCTGTTATCGCCGCTGGTGGTGCCGGCGGCGATGTGGCTGACGGTAGGCCGGGTCGCGCCCTTTCCCGTGGTGGGAACGGGAGTGGAATTGCTGACGACGGTCGTGTTGCCCGTCGCCTTGGGATCGCTTCTCGCTCACGCCTCGACCCATTGGCGGAGGTCGGCGGAATTGCTGGGCGGCCCGGTCGCCCATGTCGCCATTCTCTGGATTATCGCGGTGGTGACGGCCATCAACCGTGACCGATTGGAGCAGGTGACTCTGCCGCTGGCGGCGGCCTTGCCGGCGATCAATTTCGGCGGCTATCTGGCAGGGTGGTCGGCGGGTCGGGCCGTGGGAATGCCGCCGTCCATGCGACGGGCTTTGACCCTGGAAATCGGCATGCAAAACGCCGGCCTGGGCACGGTGCTGACGCTGCAACTGTTTCCCGACATGCCCCAGGCCGCCATCCCCTGCGCGTGCTACACGTTCCTATGCATGTTTACCGGCACGGCGCTGGCGCGGTATTGGGGCGGACGCGAACTCGGCGAAGGTCCTACGGTTCAAGCCTGACCATTTTCCGCCAGGCGCGGAGGCAGCGCGTATAATGCGGACGCGGCGCGTATAATATCGGCAATCCAACGAGGCTCCGCGGCGGGTCGGTCGGCATCGTCCCTTTGGGCTTGAAGCGAGGGAGGTGTGCGAGCCGTTGTATCGCCCGCGAGAGGAACTGGATTCTCCTAGACGATGGAGCGTGCCCCTCCGCCGATAACCAAGAATAGAAACCTCGCAGTGCAAATCCAGGAGGTCCTTGGAACATGAAAGCCGCCTATATCGAGCAGCCCGGTCCCCCGGAAGTCATTCGTTACGGTGACTTGCCGAAGCCGTCTCCGGTCGGCAAACAGGTTCTGATCCGGGTGGGGGCGGTGTCGGTGAATCCCATCGATACGTACCTGCGGGCCGGAACGGTGCCCATGCCGTTGCCGCAACCCTACATTTTGGGTTGCGATGTGGCGGGCACGGTGGAGGCCGTGGGGCCGGAAGTCACCCGCTTTCGTCCCGGCGAACGCGTGTGGGGATCGAACCAGGGACTTTTGGGGCGGCAAGGGACGTTCGCGGAATACGCCGTTGCGGATGAGGAATGGTTGTATCCCACCCCTTATGAAGTTTCGGATCGCGAGGCGGCGGCCCTCGCGTTGGTCGGCATCACGGCTCATCTGGGACTGTTTCGCGATGCGCGGTTGCAAGCGGGCGAGACGCTGTACGTTCACGGCGGGGCGGGCGGGGTCGGTTCGTGCGTCGTGCAGATGGCCAAGATCGTCGGCGCCCGAGTGATTACCTCCGCCGGTAGCCCGACGAAAGCCGAATTGTGCCGCCAATTGGGGGCCGATGAGGTCGTGCTCTACCGCGAAGAAGATGAGGCCGAGGCCTTGCGCAGGCTGGCTCCCAACGGAATCGACGTTTGGTTCGAGACGTTGCGGGAGCAGGATTTCGAATTGATCGTGCCGATGATGGCCCCGCGCGGGCGGATCGTTATCATGGCGGGACGCGATTCCAAACCGATCTTCCCGGTCGGCCCGTTCTACGTCAAGGACTGCAAGATGTTCGGTTTCGCCATGTTCAACGCCTCACCCGTCGAACAGCAGCACTGTGCCGGCGACATCAATCGCTGGCTGTCGGAGGGCAAGCTGCGGGCCGTGATCGGAAAGTCCCTCAAGCTCCACCAGGCAGCCGAGGCCCATCGCATCCAGGAGGAAAACACGCTGGGCGGCCGGGGCGATTTGACGGGCAAAATCGTGTTGGAGCCGTGATTCCGGCGGCCCGCCGGCGGCTTGACGATCGAGTCGGGGCCTCTAGAATTCCCGCGTCATCCGGCGTCACGATTTCGCTTCGCCGCGGCAGAGCGAGCGTGCGATGCGCCGGCGCGATCACACGGCCGCTGGGAGGCCGTCTGCTTTTGGAGGTGCTCCGCCATGGTGGAAGATCTGTCGTTGCGTCACGAGCCGGTGGGAAGCCTGTTTCCGCGGCCCGCCTCGCGCGAGGAGTGGGAGCAATACAAGCTGTCTCCGGAACAAATCGAGGCCTTCCGTCGTGACGGGTTCGTGACCGGCATCCGCCTGCTCAACGACGAGCAGGTGGAGGTTTTGCGGAAGGAGTTGGAGGAGTTGTCGGACCCCGAACACCCCGGCCACTCCCTCTTCTACGAGTTCCATTCCAACGAGTCGCGCGACCCGAACACGGTGCTGTTTCACGCCCTGGGCGCCTGGCGGATCGCGCCCGGTCTGCACGACGTGCTGTGGAATCCCGCGTTCTTGGTGCCTGCCTCTCAGTTGCTGGGGGGCCCGGTGCGGTTTTGGCACGACCAAATCTTTTGGAAACCGCCGCGGCACGGGGGCGTGGTGGCATGGCATCAGGATTACTCGTACTGGACGCGGACCCAACCCATGGCCCACTTGACGTGCTGGATCGGCCTGGATGATGCCACGGTGGACAACGGTTGCCTGCACTACGTTCCGGGAAGTCACCGCTGGCCGCTTTTGCCGATTACCGGACTGGCGGGAGACATGGAGGCCATCCAAAGCGTGCTGACACCGGAGCAGAAGGCCGCCTTTCGGCCCGTTACCGCCGAGTTGAAGCAGGGCTACGCCGCCTTTCACGACGGCATGACGGTGCACGGTTCGTACGAGAACCGGACGGACCGCCCGCGCCGCGCGGTGGTGATCAACGTCTTTCGCGACGGTGTGCGTTCCGCTTCGAATCGGCCGCATCTGGTGGGCGTACCGCCGATTCCCGAAGGCGAACCGATGGGTGGGCAATTCTTCCCCCTCCTTTTCGATCCCGATCACCCGGCTTGAATCGCTTCGCGGGCGGACCGTTTTCGTAAAGGACCGAGCCGCAATCGCGTCAGAATAGCTTCGGTTGTGCGAGGCCGGTTCGCGGCGCCGGCAGGGATCCCGGCCGCGATGTAGCGTGGCTCTCCATGGCGCCGGCCGTGGACGGGCGGTTTCCGCCGCGCGCTACCCCGAGAGGGAGTCGCTCCGTGCCGTCGGATGGCGCGTATCAATCGGGGGACGCAAGCCGTTGGTGTCTCCACGGCGGATATTTACCGGATCCTTATCGATCCTTATCGGACGGATCCTTATCGGAGGGCCGCTCCGCGTCCCGCGTGACGCTCCCCGCGAAGGTGCTTAGCGCGCCCTATGGATCTCCCGCGGTTTCGTGGTTTCGGCGCCGCCCGAGCCTAGGGCCTTCTTCGGGCCGCAAACCGTTTGCCCCCCCGGCTTATATAATGAAAGATTGTCCAGGGGTTTTTGCGAGGCCCGAGTTTTCCGGCGCCCGCGGTCGCAAGCGCGGCCTACCCTGGGTTCGGCGAAAAGGAAGAATAAGGCATGGCGTCCACGCAGTCGGCGGATCCCGCTGAACGATCGCAACCCCGACCCTTGTTTTCCGCATTGCCGTCGGTAGGCGCGGACCACCCGTTGCACGCCCTATTGCGGCGGAGGATCGCCGTCCTCGACGGCGCGATGGGGACCGAGATTCAGCGTTTGGGTTTGGATGAGGAGGCGTTCCGGGGGATCGGGGCCGCCGTCGGTCGCCCCGGCGGCTGTTCGTGCCCTGCTCATGTCGCACCGGCGGACTTGCGGGATCACGGGAGGCCTCTCAAGGGTTGCAACGACTTGCTTTGCCTGACGCAGCCGGACGCCATCGCGGAGATTCACGCGGCCTACCTGCGGGCGGGGGCCGATATCCTCTCCACCAACACCTTCAACGCCAACCGCATCTCCTTGGCCGATTACGGGCTGAGCGACCGCGTACGGGAAATCAATCTGGCGGCGGTATGTTGCGCCAAACGGGCCATCCAATCCGCGGGCGGCGACGGCGATCACCCCGGCCCGCGGTTCATCGCCGGTTCCCTCGGTCCCACCAACCGCACGGCCTCGCTTTCGCCCGACGTCAATCGGCCCGGTTATCGGGCGGTGACGTTCGACGATCTCCGGGCGGCCTACTACGAACAGGCGGAGGCCTTGTTGGACGGCGGCGTGGACGCCCTGCTTTTCGAGACGGTGTTCGACACCTTGAATTTGAAGGCGGCCCTCTTCGCCGTGGAAGAGCTTTTCGAACGTCGCGGCCGGGCCGTGCCGGTGATGGTATCCGGCACGATTGTGGATCGCAGCGGACGCACGCTCTCGGGCCAAACCTTGGAAGCCTTTTGGATCTCCATCGCCCATGCCCGGCTCTTCAGCGTGGGGATCAACTGCTCGCTGGGCGCGTCGATGATGCGGCCCTTCGTGGAGGAGCTTGCCCGTCTGGCCCCCGTCTGGACGAGCTGTTACCCGAACGCGGGACTGCCCAACGAATTCGGCGGCTACGACGAAACGCCGGAACAGACCGCTTCCGTGCTGGGGGAGTTCGCGGCCCAGGGTTGGTTGAACTTGGTGGGCGGCTGTTGCGGAACGACGCCGGAACACATCCGCGCGATCGCCGAGGCGGTGGCCGACAAACCGCCGCGGACCCCGCCGGAGCCTTCGACCCTGACTTCGCTGGCCGGCCTGGAACCGCTGGTGCTGCGGCCGGGGGGCAACTTCACCCTGATCGGCGAGCGGACGAACGTGGCCGGATCGCGCAAGTTCGCGCGATTGATCCGCGAAGGCCGGTACGACGAGGCCGTCGCCGTGGCGAGGCAACAGGTGGAGGCGGGGGCCAACATCCTGGACGTGAACATGGACGACGCCCTTTTGGACGGCGAATCGGCCATGACGGAGTTCCTCAATCGGATCGCCGCCGAGCCGGACATCGCCCGCGTCCCCGTCATGATCGACAGCTCGAAATGGTCGATTCTGGAGGCGGGGTTGAAGTGCCTCCAAGGCAAGGCGATCGTCAATTCGATCAGTCTCAAGGAGGGCGAGGAGACCTTTCTCCGCCAGGCCCGCCTCGTCCGCCGGTACGGCGCGGCGGTGATCGTGATGATGTTCGATGAGGAGGGCCAGGCCGTCACGGTGGAACACAAGGTCCGCATCGCCCGCAGGGCGTACGAACTGCTGACGCAGCGGGCGGGCTTTCCTCCGCACGACATCATTTTCGACGCCAACATCCTCACCATCGGAACCGGCATCGAAGAGCACAATCGCTACGCCGTCAACTTCATCGAGGCGGTACGCCGAATCAAGGAGCTTTGCCCGGGCGCCAAAACCTCCGGCGGCGTGAGCAATCTTTCCTTCGCATTCCGCTCCAACGAGACGGTCCGCCGAGCCATGCATGCGGCCTTTTTGTATCACGCCATTCAGGCGGGCCTGGACATGGCCATCGTCAACGCCGGCCAGTTGGACGTGTACGAGGATATCGACCCCGAACTCCGCGAACACGTGGAAGACGTGATCTTCGACCGCCGGCCGGACGCCACCGAGCGGCTGATCGCCCTGGCGGCGCGGCTGGAGCCGGACAAGGACTCCGCCGCAACCCACCGGACTCTGTGGCGGGAAGCACCCGTGGAAGAGCGGCTCCGCCACGCCTTGGTCCACGGCATCGACGAATTCATCGAGCAGGACGTGGAAGAAGTCCGCGGGCGCTTGCCGTCGTGCCTGGCCGTCATCGAAGGTCCGCTGATGGACGGCATGAAGATCGTGGGCGACTTGTTCGGCGAAGGCAAAATGTTCCTACCCCAGGTGGTCAAGTCGGCCCGCGTGATGAAGAAGGCGGTGGCTTATTTGACGCCGTACATGGAGGCCGAGAAGCAGGCCGGCGGGACCTCCCACCGCGGCACCATCGTGTTGGCGACCGTGAAAGGCGACGTCCACGACATCGGCAAGAACATCGTGGGCATCGTGCTGGCCTGCAACAACTTTCGCATCGTCGATTTGGGCGTGATGGTTCCCTGCGAGACCATCCTCGATACCGCGGTTCGCGAGGGTGCCGATATCGTGGGGCTTTCGGGTTTGATCACGCCGAGCTTGGAGGAAATGGTCCACGTCGCCAAGGAGATGCGGCGCCGCGGCATGAAGGTCCCCCTGCTCATCGGCGGGGCAACCACCAGCGCCAAGCACACCGCCGTCAAAATCGCACCCGAATATGACGGCGTGACCGTCCACGTGCCGGACGCTTCGCGGAGCGTCTCCGTGGTGGAGCGGCTGATGAGCCCGGGCGATCGCGAGGCCTTCGCGGCCGACGTCCGCCGGGAGCAGGAAAAAACGGCGAAGAGCTACGCCGACCGCAGGGCCGCCAATCTGATTCCCTACGCGGAAGCCGTCGCCAAGCGATTCACCTGCGATTGGGCGAACGTGGAAATCGCCCAGCCGTCCTTTTTGGGCGTGAAAACGATCGAGATCACTCCGGCGGAGTTGGAGGAGTACATCGACTGGACGCCCCTCTTCATCGCTTGGGAACTGCCCGGCACGTTCCCTCGCATCTTCGACGATCCGAAACTTGGTTCGCAGGCCAAGGCCCTGTGGGACGATGCCCGGCGGATGCTCCGCCGAATCATCGACGAGCGGATGTTTCGTCCGCGGGGCGCATACGGCTTTTGGCCGGCGAATTCCCAGGGCGACGATATTCTGCTCTTCACCGACGAATCGCGGAGGGAGGCGGCGGCGCGGGTATTCACGTTGCGGCAGCAGTGGCAGCGTCGCGGTCAGGAGTGCTACTACGCCTTGGCCGACTTCGTGGCCCCGGTCGAAAGCGGCCGACGCGATTACTTGGGCGCCTTTGCCGTGACCGCCGGTCCGGAGGCGGCGGAATGGGCGCGGCGGTTCGAGGAACGGTGCGACGACTATGCGGCCATCATGATCAAGGCCCTGGCGGATCGCTTGGCTGAGGCCTTCGCCGAGCGATTGCACGAGATCGCACGACGCGATTGGGGGTACGGCCGGGAGGAGCGTCTCTCGCGGCAAGACCTGATCAAGGAGCGTTACCGCGGCATCCGGCCGGCGCCCGGCTATCCCGCCTGCCCCGATCACACGGAAAAGAAGACGCTCTTCCGCTTGCTGGAGGTCACGGAGCGGACGGGCATCCGCCTGACGGAAAGCTTGGCCATGGACCCGCCCGCCTCCGTCTGCGGTTGGTATTTCTCGCATCCGCAAGCCCGCTACTTCGCCGTGGATCGCATTCAGCGGGACCAAGTGGAGGCGTATGCGCGGCGCAAGGGCCTGCCGGTGCGAGAGGTGGAGCGGTGGCTGGCCCCGAACCTGGCCTACGATCCCGACTGACCGCGGCGACGGTTCGTCGCGACACGTCGGTCAAGGCCGTACGCGGCTTTCGTCCCCGTCGTGGCGACCCAGGGGCTTGAGTTCGGAGCGGGAAGGCCGACGGCCGCGGTTCACCCGGACGCCAAGATTCGTTTGGCCTGAGCGGCGACGTTTTCCGCCGTCAAGCCGAAGTGTTTCATGAGCACGCCGGCCGGGGCGGAGGCTCCGAAGCCGTTCATGCCCACGAAAACGCCGCGCGGGCCGAGGTACTTGTGCCAGCCCAGCTCGCCGGCGGCCTCCACGGCCACGCGGCGATCGACGCGCGGCGGCAGCACGGCCTCGCGATAATCCTGGGGCTGCATGTCGAAGAGTTCCCAACTGGGCATACTGACGACTCGGGCGGCCACGCCGTCTGCGGCCAGCAATTCCCGAGCGGCCAAGCAAACGTGGACCTCGCTGCCGGTACCGATGAGGATGACGTCGGGTCGGCCTCCTTCCGCCTCGCGGAGGATGTACGCCCCCCGGCGCAGCCCTTCCGCGGAAGCATAGATCGAGCGGTCCAGCGTGGGAAGGTTCTGCCTGGTGAGTACGAGGGCCGTGGGCCGATCTTTCAAACTCAAGGCCGCGCGGTACGCCTCGGCGGTTTCGTTGGCGTCGGCCGGGCGGATGACCACCAGGTTGGGAATCGCCCGTAACGCCGCCAAGTGCTCCACCGGTTGATGCGTGGGCCCGTCCTCGCCGACGCCGATGGAATCGTGCGTGAAAATGTACAGGATCGGCAATTCCATCAAGGCGGCTAGCCGCATCGCGGGCCGCATGTAGTCGCTGAACACGAAGAACGTACCCGTGTACGGCCGCAAGCCGCTCAACGCCATTCCGTTGGCCGCCGCTCCCATGGCATGTTCGCGGATGCCGAAGTGGAAGTTTCTTCCGCCGGGGGTTTCGCGGGAGAAGTGCCCCGCTCCGTCGAAGCTCAGCAACGTATTGTTGGACGGCGCGAGGTCGGCGGAACCGCCGAGCAGCCACGGCACGCGCTTGGCGACGCCTTGCAAGACCTCGCCCGACGACGCTCGGGAGGCAAGGCCCTTCGCGTCGGCCGGAAAGTCGGGAATCTCCGCATCCCAATCGGGCGGCAATTCCCCGGCGAAAATTCGCCGTAACTCTTCCGCCTCCCGCGGATGACGTTCGGCATAGGATTGCAACAACGACTCCCATCGTTTTCGCAAGGCCGGTCCTCGCGTGCCCACGCCTTGGCGAAAGTGCTCGGCGACCTCGGACGGGACCAGGAACCGGGCATCCTCGGGCCAACCGTAGGCCTGCTTGGTCAGCCGCACTTCCTCTTCACCCAACGGCGCGCCGTGCGCATCGTGCGTGTTCTGCTTGTTCGGAGATCCCCACGCAATCACACTTTTGACCACGATCAGCGCGGGATGCTCGCCGGCCGGGTCATGTGCCGCGATCGCCCGCCGCAGCGCCGCCAAGTCGTTGACGTCATCCACCGCAAGGACGTGCCAACCGTAGGCGCGGAACCGGGCGGCCACGTCTTCGCTGAACGCCAAGGAGGTGTGCCCCTCGATCGTGATGCCGTTGTCGTCGTAGATCCAGCACAGATTTCCGAGCTTAAGGTGGCCGGCCAGCGAGGCGGCCTCCCCGCTTACGCCCTCCATCAAGTCACCGTCGCTGCACAGGGCGTACACGTTGTAATCGAAGAGGGGAAAGTCGGGTCGGTTGTAGCGCGCGGCCAGCCAGCGCGAGGCGATGGCCATGCCCACGCTCGCGGCCACGCCTTGCCCGAGGGGACCGGTGGTGACCTCGACCCCGCTGGTATGGCGGTACTCGGGGTGGCCGGGGCAGCGGCTGCCCAACTGGCGGAACTGCTGAATGTGTTCGAGGGGAACGGCCAATTCGTCGGTCGCCTTGC
Source organism: Thermogutta hypogea (assembly GCF_055386265.1). Classification (NCBI taxonomy): domain Bacteria; kingdom Pseudomonadati; phylum Planctomycetota; class Planctomycetia; order Pirellulales; family Thermoguttaceae; genus Thermogutta; species Thermogutta hypogea. The sequence continues at coordinate 3,025,412 of NZ_AP042425.1, read as the reverse complement.
CGTCAGGCCCCAGTTGACGCACGCCGGCCAAATGCAGCGCCGAATACAACAGCATCGAAGCGTGCCCGCACGAGAGAACGAACCGGTCGCGGTTGGGCCAGTCGGGCCGCAGCGGATCGTAGCGCAGGACCTCTTGATAGAGCAGATAGACGACGGGGGCCAATGCCATGGGCGTGCCGGGGTGTCCGCTCTTGGCCGCCTGCACGGCGTCCATGGACAGCGTACGGATGGTGTCGATGGCCAAGCGTTCGATGGATGCGGCTGTCGTGCTCACGTTTTCCCCCGGAATCTTGTGGTTTGCAATTTGGATCGCGACCCCTCCCGCGGTCCCTCGCTTTTCGCCGAAGACGACATAGCCCCGGTGTTCGCCCGCCCGAGAAAGAACGATCGCGGGAGGACTTCTGCGTGCGTTCTCTTGCGTTGGGCGTCCGGCACGGGATGACGAGGGCAAAATGCGCGGAAAATTCAATTTAGAAGTCGGTTTTCCGCCCGTCAACGCACCCCGACGGCCGGTTGCGTTCGATTCGCCGTCCGTTCCTGCCGCCCCCGGGGGCGTTCTCGGCGAGCGCGGCGACTCGGTGTGCGGAGGCGGCAATCCGACCTTCCGGCAGGCGCAAGGTGTGCGGCTACAGATCCGGGGGACCGCGGCGGGCGGAGGGGGCTGTTGCTCCGCGGCGCGGTGTCGGGCAAAATGGATTCCGCCGTGTGATTGCGCAAGGCACGAATCGCTGACTCTCAATCAAGCAAGGAGTTATGACATGGCGCGACCCGTCACGATGTTCACTGGGCAGTGGGCCGACCTCCCCTTGGAAACCTTGCTCGGCAAGGTCAAGGAATTCGGTTATGACGGTGTGGAATTGGCCTGTTGGGGCGACCATTTCGAGGTGCAAAAGGCCCTGGAGGACGACGGCTATTGCGCGGCGAAACGGGCTCTGCTGCAAAAGTACGGGATGCAAGTCTTCGCCGTCAGCAACCACCTGGTGGGTCAGGCGGTCCTGGACATCATCGACCAACGGCACCAAGCGATTCTTCCTCCACACGTCTGGGGCGACGGTGACCCTGCCGGCGTGAATCAACGGGCGGCCGATGAGCTGAAGGACACGGCGCGGGCGGCGCAGAAGCTCGGCGTCTCCATCGTGAACGGCTTCACCGGCTCCAGCATTTGGCACCTGTTGTATTCCTTCCCGCCGGTCTCGCCCCAGATGATCGAGGACGGCTTCCATCTCCTGGCCGAACGGTTCATCCCCATTCTGGATGTGTTTTCCGAATGCGGCGTGAAGTTCGCCTTGGAGGTTCACCCCACGGAAATCGCGTTCGACCTTTACACGGCGGAGCGAGCCTTGGAGGCCCTGAAGTACCACGAGGCCTTCGGTTTCAATTTCGACCCCAGCCACCTCATTTGGCAGGGCGTCAATCCGGCCCAGTTCATCCGCCACTTCCCGGACCGCATCTTCCACGTTCACATGAAGGACGCGATCGTCAAATTGGACGGGAAGGCGGGCATCTTGGCCAGCCACCTCAACTTCGGCGATTGGCGACGCGGCTGGGATTTCCGCTCGCTGGGCCGCGGCAGCGTGGACTTCGAGGAGATCATGCGGGCGCTGAACGACATCGGCTACGACGGCCCGCTCTCCGTGGAGTGGGAAGACAGCGGCATGGATCGCGAACACGGGGCCAAGGAGGCCTGCGAGTTCGTGAGAAAGATGGACTTCCGCCGCAGCGAGCGGGCATTCGACTCGGCCTTCGATAAAGAGGAGCAGACCAAGGCCTGAATCTCGTCCGCGACGGAAGCGACGGCGTATGGATGAAACGGCGCGACACGGTCGTTCCTGCCGAGCGGCCGTGTCGTTTTTGTGCGCCCCGCGGCGGTCGCCGCGACGTCGGCCGTGCGTTCGGGAGGGATGCGCTTACGCGGAGGAGGCATGATACTCTATTGCGTTCGGCACGGGGAAAGCACGTACAACTCCGAGGGGCGCGTGCAGGGACAATCCGACGTTCCCCTTTCTCCGCTGGGGCTGCGGCAAGGGGCCGCCGTGGCGGAAACGCTTCGCGCGAAGGGGATCGAGGCCGTCTTCACGAGTCCCCTGCGCCGGGCCTACCAAACCGCCGAACTGGTGGCGGCGGCTGCGCGCTGCCCCATCTTCGTGGAGGACGACCTGAAGGAAATCCACGCCGGGATATTCCAGGACCAATTGCGGCGCGATTTGGAGGCTGCTTGGCCCGACGAGTATCGCCGCTGGATCGGGGGCGACATGGACTATGCGATACCGGGCGGGGAATCGCGGCGCCAACTGGCCGAACGCGGAACCGCGGCCCTGCGACGGATCGCGGCGCAACCTTACCAAAGGGCGGCCGTGATCGCCCACGGAAGGCTGTTCGTCGTCTCCTTTTCCGCTTTGATGCCGCACGAGGCGCATCGCATCCCGCGGGCATTACAGAACGCTTCGATCACCACACTGGAGGCCGATGCCGCGACCGGCGAATTCCGCCTTTTGAGCGTGAATCAGACGGACCATCTGCAATCGGTGGGGCTGACCGGTTGCGGCGACCTTTGATAGCGCGGGTCATTCGCGCGGCGAGGATTGCGCCACCGTCAAGATCACGACTTCGCCGGGTTCTTCGAGCGGCGAGGTAAGCCGCACCTCCAACCGCGCGCCGAAGCCCCAAACCCGCGAGACCTTGACCTTGCCGTCCGGTCCCTCGATGATCTGAGCCTCTACCGCAGGAGGGCGGTCGAACGCCGGGCAAAACGGCAGGTGCACCGTCTGGTAAGTTTGCCCCGGCAAAAACTCCAATCGATGCCACACCGAGAGAACGTCGCTGCCGTCCGGCAGACGCTGCCGCGTCCACTTTTGGGACACATCGGGCGGCGGCAAGTCGTCGGCCTCCTCCTCTTCCTCCTCTTCGTCTTCCAATTCTTCTTCCGGTTCTTCTTCTTGCTCTTCTTCCTCTTCTTCTTCCGCTGTTGCCTGCCCAGGTGGGTGAGGTGACGATGCTTCCGCTTCTTCGCCGCGGCGGGCTTCGTCCACGCCGACCTGGCCGCCGGACCGGCAACCGTCGCCGCCGTTCGATTTAGGAGATCCGACGCCGCCGCAAGGCCGATCGCGTCGCCGAGCCGCTTGCCGCCAGGCGATTCCGGCGAGAAGGACGGCCGCGAGCAACCCGCCGAACGCGAGGAACGTCGGGAGCATGGCCGACATGGGCGGCTGGAGCACGAGCGCGCTACGCCACACCAGGATCACCGCAGCCGCGGCCATCCAAAAAACGATGCTGAATACGAAGACTCCCCGAGCGCGAAAACGTTCCCAGCCGCCGAGTAGCTGCGATCGGTCGGCCATGAGCCGCGCCCTTCCAAGATCGGGGCGTCAACGGACGGCCATGCGACCGGCCGCTTCCTGCAATTCCGCCGCGCGATGGGTGCTTTCCCAGACGAACTCCTTCTCGCTTCGTCCGAAGTGTCCGCCCGAGGCCGTCTTGCGATAGATCGGCCGCAACAGGTCCAAATAGCGGATGATCCCCCGAGGCGTCAGCGGGAACAGGTCACGGATGCATTGGCAAAGGCGTTCGTCGGGGACTTCGCCGGTGCCTTCGGTATCGACGTAGATGCTGACGGGGTCGGCAACTCCGATGGCGTAGGCCAATTGGACTTCGCAGCGTTTGGCCAGCCCGGCGGCCACGATGTTTTTGGCCACGTGCCGCGCCATATAGGCGGCGCTGCGATCAACTTTGGTGGGGTCCTTTCCGCTGAAAGCCCCGCCGCCGTGTCTGGCCCAGCCGCCGTAGGTATCGACGATGATTTTGCGGCCGGTCAGTCCGGTGTCGCCGTGGGGACCGCCGGTCACGAAACGCCCGGTGGGATTGACGAAAAATTTGATGTCGCCGTTGACGAGATCCGGCGGGAGGACGGGCCTGACCGCCTCCTCGATCACGAACTCCTTGATCTGCCGCTGCTCGACCTCGGCGGCATGCTGCGTGGATACGACGACGGTGTCGATGCGGACCGGTTGGGCGCCGTCAAACTCGACGGTCACTTGGCTCTTGCTGTCCGGCCGCAACCAATCCACCTTGCCGGCCTGACGCAGTTCCGTCAGTCGGTTGAGGATGCGGTGCGATAGGGCGATGGGAAGAGGCATCAGCTCCGGGGTGTGATCGATCGCGTAGCCGAACATGAGGCCCTGGTCGCCGGCGCCCTCGCGGTCCACGCCCATGGCGATGTCCGGGCTTTGACGACGGAGAGAGACGAGCACGGCGCAGGTCTCGTAGTTGAAGCCCATGGCGTCGCTGTCGTAGCCCACCTCACGGATCACGTCGCGGACCACGTCCGCGTAGTTGACGGCGGCCTTGGTGGTGATTTCGCCGGCCACCACGGCCATGCCCGTCGCGACCAGGGTCTCGCAAGCGACGCGGCTGGCGGGATCTTCGGCGAGCAAAGCGTCGAGGATGCCGTCGGAAATCCGGTCGGCCAACTTATCCGGATGCCCCATACTTACCGATTCGCTTGTAAATAGATACTTACCCTGCGCCACGGAGCCGTCCTCCAGAAAAAGACCAAGTGTCGGGATGCCTCGGGGAAAATGCCGTGATATCGGCGAAAGCCGGGGCAGGGGGCGCTCGCCCGACCTTTGCGCCGACGATACGCCCGCCCGTGTCAAACCCCTGATTATAGGTTCCGCCGGTGAACTTGGGCAAGCCGCAGCGGACCCGCGACCGGCACGAACACGAGCTCCGGCTCCCTGACGTTGCTCCGGGAGGGCCGCCGCGGTCCACGCTTCCAGTTTACGGCGCTTGCGGCCGTGCCGCGCGGACGGGGAACTGCCCGCGTGAGCCGGTGGTGGACTCGTTGGCTGCCTCGCCGCCCGGCCGTTCGACGGCCAGGCGCGTCTGCGGAATGATCTGAGCCGCCGGTGCGACGTTTCGGTCGGTCGCCGAATGAGCAATGAGCGAGGAGACGATTTCACCCCGATCCGGGGACACGCCGGCCGCTTGAACTCCGTGCTCGGGGCGGCTATCTTGAACCCGTCTTGATGGTGAACGTGGTTGCGCGATCGGAACGGGGCGTCTTTTGCCGCGTTGCCGGCGGGTTTCCGGTTCTCGGCGGGTTGCTTAGCGTCCATCGCGGCGGCCGGGCCGATGCGGACTTGGGTGGGAAGATAAAATCGCAATCGTTTCGTCTAATGAAAAAGGGAGGTGGATCGTGGAAAAGTGGCCCGTGGGAGTGTTCGCCAGCATCGATGCCGGGTTGGGGGTAAAGCCGGAAGTTGCCCGTGAGTTGGGCGTGCCGACGGTCCATTTGCACACGCCCCATAAGCCCTCCCGCACGGAGGAGAACGCCAAGCGGTTTTCGTCGAAGCTGCGGGAGTTCGGCCTGCGGATCACGGTGGTCTTTGCCGGATTTGAAGGCGAGAGCTATGCGGACATTCCGACCGTCGCCAAGACGGTGGGGCTTGTGCCGCCGGAGACCCGCGAGGCACGCAAGCAAGAACTCAAGGAAATCGCGGACTTCGCCAAGCTGTTGGGAGTGGATGCGGTGGGGTTGCACGTGGGATTCATTCCGCACGATCCCGCCGACTCGACTTATCGAGAGGTATTGGCCGCCGTGCGCGAGGTCTGCGACCACTGTCGCGGTAACGGGCAGCGGATTCACCTGGAAACCGGGCAGGAATCGGCCGACGCGCTGCTGCAATTCCTACGCGACGTGGATCGGGACAATCTGTTCGTGAACTTCGACCCGGCCAACATGATTTTGTACGGATCGGGCGAACCGCTTCCCGCCTTGCGGAAGGTGGGAGCCTATGTGCGGAGCGTCCACTGCAAGGACGCCAAATGGGCGGCTCGGCCGGGCGAGGAGTGGGGCGCGGAAGTCCCCTTCGGCACCGGCGACGTCAACGCCGAGGCGTTTTTGCGAACGCTGGCGGAGATCGGTTACGACGGCCCCCTGACTATCGAACGGGAAATCCCCCAGGAGCCGGAGCGCCAAAAGGCCGAGATCGGTCAGGCGGTGCGCGTGATCGAGGATCTGAAACGGAAGATCCTGGGCTGAGGGCCGAGGATCGCTCGCGGCGGGGTGTACACGGAGGAGCCGATCGCAAGGTGATTACACGGATTCAAGGCAAGCTGACCCGGTTGGAGGGTGAAGCCGCCTACCTGGAAAGCGGCGATTTCGAATATGAAGTGCTGGTGCCGGAATACACGCGCCGGCAGCTCCAACATCAATTGGATCGCACGATCCGGCTGTTTACGATCCAGTTTTTCGAGGGTCAGGCCAATCAAGGCCGGCTGACGCCGCGCCTGGTGGGTTTTTCCTGCGAGGTGGAGCGCGAATTCTTCGAGCTGCTGTGTTCCGTGGACGGGATGGGCATGAAGAAGGCCCTCCGCGCCATGGGCCGTCCGGTCAGCGAAATCGCCGCGGCCATCGAGCAACAGGACGTCAAGTCGGTTTCGAGCCTGCCGGGAATCGGTCCGGCGACGGCCGAGCGGATCATCGCCAAGCTGCGTCGCAAGATGCCGAAGTTCGCCCTGATGGTGACGCGAGAGGAGGCGGCGGCCGAGGTGACGCCGGACGTCGTGGAAGAGACGTTTGCGTTCTTGGTCAAGATCGGGCACCCCGAGGCAGAGGCGCGGAAGCTACTCAACACGGCGCTGGCGGAGAAGAAGTCTTACCCCGACTTCGAGTCCCTGATTCATGCCATCTATCAAAAGCAGAAAACGGCCTGACGGACGGGCGTCGGCCGGCGGATCGGCCGATCCGAGAGCCGCCGTGACGCTCGACCGGGCCGCCGTGCCCCCGGCCGGTGAGCCTTGCGCCCATTGCGGCACGCCCTTGGACGCCGCGGATCGGTTCTGTCCGGTGTGCGGCGGGCGGCATGCCGCAGCGGAACCTCCGTCCACCCAGGTCGCGCACAGTTTTCGTTGCAGCAATTGCGGCGCGGAGATTCGCGTGGAGGCGGACAAGCGCAGCTATGTTTGTCCGTTTTGCGACTCCACGTATGTGATCGAGTTCTCGCCCGATCAAACGCGCCGCCAAAAGCCCGAATTCGTCATCCCCTTCGCCGTCACGCGGGAGCAGGCCCGGAAGCTGTTGACGTCCGCCTTGCAGAAGCGGGCCGGTTTCCGTTCGAACGATCTGCGATTCTCGCTCCCCGCCGCCGAGATTCGCGGCGTCTACGTTCCGGTGTGGTCGTTTTCCGTGTTTGCCGAGAGCGACTGGTCGGCCGTCATCGGCGAATACTGGTACCGTACCGAGACGTATACCACCATGGAAAACGGCAAACCCGTCACGCGGACCCGGCAGGTCCGAGAAACCGAGTGGTGGCCGCTGGCGGGACGTTTTCACCAATACTTGAGCGGGTACCTGGTGTCGGGAAGCCGCGGTGTTCCCCAAGAGCAGTTGGACGCCTTGCAACCCTTTCACACGACGGCCATGCGCCGGTATGCACCGACCTACCTGGCGGGCTGGGAGTGCGAGGAATACACCGTGGACGCAGCGGCCGCTTTGGAGGCCTGCCAGCGGCAATTCGCCGCCAGGCAGTTTCGCGACGTCGGGGCCTTCATGCCGGGCGATGCCTGCCGCGATTTGCAAGTGCAAACGCGCTTTCGCGATGAGGCCTCGGATTTGATCCTCGTGCCCGTCTATTTCATCCGCTTCCAATATGCCGGAAAATCCTATCGGCTGCTGATGAACGGCCAGACGGGCAAAATCGTCGGCAAAATGCCCGCCTATTGGGGTAGTTTGGTGGGCATGGGCGTCCTGATCGGGTTGGCCGTCGTGATCTTGGCGGGGCTGGTCTTGTGGCTGTTTGGGAGGTGATGTCTCCAAGCGGGCACGATCGCGGCCGGAGACGGCGGGTTGCTTGGACCGAATCTCGTGGAGGATATCTTCGCATGTCTCGCTACCGCTTCCTCGTCGGGCTCGTCGTCCTCTGCACGGCGGGCGGCGGCTTCGCGCATACCGTATGGGCCGAGGCTCCGGCCTGGAAGGCGGGCGTTGCGCGGTCGATCATCACGCCGGACGAGCCGTTGTGGTTGGCCGGTTATGCAGCGCGGCAACGCCCCGCCGAAGGCAAGATGCACGACCTGTGGCTGAAGGCCTTGGCGTTGGAGGCGGCCGACGGCCGACGCGCCGTGCTGATGACCGCGGACGTACTCGGTTTTCCCCGAGCCTCGGCGGAGCGGATCTGTGCGGAACTGCGAGAAAGGCACGGCCTGGGGCGCGATCAAATCATGCTGACGGCCAGTCATACGCACAGCGGTCCGGTGCTGGAAAGCGCCTTGTACGACATTTACCCGCTGGATGACGCGCAACGCGAGGCGATCTCCCGCTACACGAGGCGATTGGAGGCGATTGCGGTGGAGACGGCCGGTCGGGCGTTGCAAGCCCTCCAGCCGGCCGCGCTCGCCGTCTTCGAGGGCACGGCCGATTTCGCCGTCAACCGCCGCAACAATCGCGAGGCCGACGTGCCCGCCCTCCGGGCCGGCGGAACGCCTCTTCCGGGGCCGGTCAATCATCGCGTACCGGGCCTGATCGTCCGCGATTCCGGGGACGAGCCGATCGCCCTCGTTTTCGGCTATGCCTGCCATGCCACGGTGTTGGACGGTTATCAATGGTCGGGCGATTACCCGGGTTTCGCTCAATTGGAGCTGGAAGCGGCGAATCCGGGCATGACGGCCATGTTCTTCGCCGGCTGCGGGGCCGACCAAAACCCCATTCCCCGGCGTTCCCAAGAATTGTGCGAGAAGTACGGCAAGCAATTGGCCGCCGCGGTGATGGACGCGATCGCCCGACCCACGCGGACGCCGGAGCCGACCTTGAAGACGGCCTTCTCCATTTTGGACCTTCAGTACGAACAACCCGACGAGGCGACCTTGCGTCAGACGGCCGCCGGCACGGGTTACACGGCCCGATGGGCGCAGCGCTTGCTAGCCGAGAAGGAGAACGGCGTCTCTTGGCCGGGATCGTATCCCTATCCGATCCAGGTCTGGCGGCTGGGGGCCGATCAATACTGGGTCGCCTTGGGCGGCGAGGTCGTCGTCGACTACGTGAATCGGTTGCAGGAACGCCTATCGCCCGGCGTTTGGGTCGCCGGCTATGCCAACGACGTGATGGCCTACATTCCCTCGCGCCGCGTGTGGGAGGAAGGAGGCTACGAAGCGGGGGCGTTTGCCGTGTACGGATTGCCTGCCGTGCGTTGGCAGCCGGAGATCGAGGATCGCATCCTGGCGGAGGTACAACGGCTGACGGATGCCGTGCGCTGAACGTGGCGAGATTCCTCCACCCAGGGCGGGCGCCCGAGGCACGTGCCGCCCCTTGCGTCGCCTCGCATTGCGCACTTGCGAGGCAACGAGTTGCCGGCGCAACCCAGCCGCGGCCGCAAACGGGCGCTGCCTGTATCGCTCCTCCAGGTCCGTGAATTCATTTTACGCGGTTTGATCGCGAAGCATCCATGAGCGCACCCTTGCGGGAAATATATCGGCGGCTATACGAGCATTTCGGGCCGCAGCACTGGTGGCCGGCCGACACACCCTTCGAGGTGCTGGTTGGAGCGGTCCTGGTGCAGAATACGGCCTGGAGCAATGTCGAAAAGGTGATGGCGGCTCTCCGCGAGGAAGGCATCCGCGACGTCGCGGCACTGGACCGTCTGGCCGAGGAGGAGTTGCACGAGTTGATTCGGCCCGTGGGATACTACCGCATCAAGGCACGGCGGCTGAAGAACCTCTTGTCTTACGTATTGCGATGCCACGGCGGGTCGCTCGACTCCATGTTTCAAACGCCGCGCGACCGCCTGCGCCGGGAATTGCTGGAGATCAACGGCATCGGGCCGGAAACAGCGGACTCGATTCTGCTCTACGCGGGCAACCTGCCGACCTTCGTGGTGGACGCCTACACCCTGCGGATCTTCGCGCGGCACGGCTGGGTGGAATGGGATGCCGATTATCATCGACTGAAAAGCCTGTTCGAAGACGCTTTGGAAGCCGACGCGGCGCTTTACAATGAATATCATGCCCTCCTGGTTCGGCTGGGCAAGGACTATTGCAACAAGCGTCGACCGAAATGCCAAGGCTGCCCGCTCGAAGACCTCCTCCCGGAAGGCGGTCCGGCGGATGCGGCGTAATCAGGTCGCAGACGGACGGGAAAAGATATCCAGCCATGTCGTTATTCGAGGCGGAAGAGGAGGCTCATCGCCGGGCGGCGCAACCCTTGGCCGCCCGCATGAGACCCCGAACCTTGGCCGAATTCGTCGGGCAAGAGCACTTCTTGGGCGAAGGAAAGCCGCTTCGGCGACTGTTGCGGGCGGATCGACTGGGATCGGTGATCTTTTACGGCCCACCGGGGACGGGCAAAACCACGCTCGCCCGGCTCTTGGCCGGCGAAACCAAAAGCGCTTTCCGACAAGTCAGCGCCGTCATCGGCGGGGTCAAGGAGCTGCGCGAGGTCATCGACGAGGCCCGGCGTCGCCTTGAAGTCGAGGGCCGGCGAACGCTCCTCTTCATCGACGAAATCCATCGCTTCAACCGCGCTCAGCAGGAGGTCCTCCTCCCGCACGTGGAAGAGGGCGTCATCGTCTTGGTGGGAGCCACCACCGAGAATCCCTTCTTCACCGTGACCAGCGCCCTGGTCAGCCGCAGCCGCGTCTTCCAGTTTCAGCCTCTTTCGCCGCAGCACATTCGGGAGCTGCTTTTGCGCGCGTTGGTCGATAAGGAGCGGGGGCTGGGGAACTATCAGGTGGAACTTGCCGAGGACGCGCTCGACTTCCTGGCGCGGGCCAGCGACGGCGACGCGCGGCGCGCCCTCTCCGCCCTGGAGGTCGGCGTCCTCTCGGCGGAGCACTTCCCGCTCCGGTTCACGCGGGCCTTGGCCGAGGAATCGCTCCAACGCAAGGCCGCCGTATACGATCGCACCGGGGACGCGCATTACGACACGATCAGCGCTCTCATCAAGAGCATCCGCGGCAGTGACCCGGATGCGGCCGTCTATTGGCTGGCCAAAATGCTGGAGGCGGGCGAGGACATCCGCTTCATCGCCCGGCGCCTGGTGATTTTGGCCAGCGAGGACGTGGGCAACGCCGACCCCGCGGCGCTGCCGCTGGCCATGGCGACGGCCCAGGCCTGCGAATACGTGGGAATGCCCGAGTGCCGGCTCAATTTGGCCCAGACCGTCATTTACTTGGCCTGCGCTCCCAAGTCCAACGCCGTCATCGCAGCCGTCGATACCGCCATCGCCGACGTTCGCGAGGACCGTACGGTGCCGGTGCCGGTCCACCTGCGCGATGCGCATTACGCGGGCGCCGAGCGGCTGGGCCACGGCAAAGGATATCAGTACGCCCACCATGAGCCGGACGGGATCGCCGCGCAGGACTACTTGGGTGTGGAAAAGGAGTATTACCGGCCGAGCGAGCGGGGCTTTGAGCAGGAATTGTCATGCAGGCTCCGCGTGATTCGGGAAAAGCTCCGACGCGGTCGCGCGACCGCGGGCGACGGTAACGGATCTCCGGAAGGCGGCCGGTCTCCGCAGGCGTGAAGGAGTTTTGCCATGTCATGGTTGTCATCGTGGATCCGTGCGGATGCTGAGAAATTGACGCGCCGGCTGGTCCGGAGCGCGGCGGTACTGGCAGCCTGCGCCCTTTGCGGCGGGATCGAGGACTCCGGTCTTGGCACCCGCTTCGCGATGGCCCAGCGTCAGCCCCGGGTGCAGTTGGAGATCGCCGTCGATCCGCGATTGCCGCCCACCACGCAGCAGGAATGGATGCGGCGTTTGGCGGCGGCGGGAATCGAGCGGATGCGGCTTCGTACGGGCTTGCCCGATGAGCGACCCGAGATTCGCGCTCTGGGCGGCGATCCGCCGGACTACGCGGTCCGCGCGATCATCAATTCCGCCAACGAACTTTTGGTGCCGGGCGAGCGGTTCCGTGCCGCCGAGGCCGAGCAGCTCAAGAAGTGGCTGGACGATCTGCTGGAACAGGGGCCGCCCGATTCGCGACCGCAACGAACGCCGCTCGGCATCGATATCATCCGCTTTCAGGCGATCCACCAGGACTTGGTCCGGCCGGTGACGTTTTCCACCGTGAATCGCCCCCGGAGCGAGGTTTTTTCGGCCCTGGTGAAGATGACGAAGTTTGCGGTCATCACCGATCCGGTCGTCAGGAACAAGCTCGGCGAGGACCCCGTGACGGCGGAATTGCAGGGATTCGCCTTGGGAACGGCCGTCGCCTACATTCTGCGCTCCAAGGGTTTGGCGCTGGTTCCCCGCGCCGATGCCGCGGCGACGACGCTGGTCGTCTTGCCGTCGCGTAAAGGCATGGCCGCCTGGCCGGTCGGTTGGCCGCCCGAAGGCCCCGAGACGGAATCGCAGCCCAAACTCTTGGAGTTCCTGACGGTGGACATCACGAATAGCCCCATCTCGGAAGTGGTGCAGGCGGTCTCTCAGCGGATCGACTTGCCCTACCTGTGGGACGATGTGGCGCTGGCGCGGTTCGGGCTTCGTCCCGAGGAATTGCTGGTGAATGTACCCCAAACCAAGACGACGCATTATCGTCTATTGAAACAGACGCTTTTTCAGGCCAAACTAAGGGGCGAAATTCGGCTGGATGAAGCCGGTCGCGCGTTTCTTTGGATTACGAGCCGGACGCCGCTGGATACGAATTAGGCGTTGTGAAGGATGTTCATCGCCGGAGTCGTCGGTCCCTCGCGAGACCGAGAAGAGAGCGGATGCCCGGCAGGCGAGCGGCGACGTAGCCGGCGTTCACCGCGGCCGATCGTTCATGTTGCGACGGGTTCTCTATTCTGTTTGAAGCAAAGGGAGGTCTGCACATGTCCTTATTTGCCTCCGGTTGGTTGCCCCCGGCCCCGCCGACACCTCCGCCGCCTGAGGGCTATCACGTTCTGCTGATCCATTTTCCGATCGCGCTGCTCTTGGTTGCGCCGCTCTTCATCTTTCTGGGAGCGATCGTTGCCGCGCGATGGCAGGGCTTCGCCGTGGTCGCCGCTTTATTGATGATTTTGGGGACGGCCGGCACTTGGGTGGCCGTTTCCACGGGAGAAACCGCTCGAGATGTCATCGAGGAAGCTTCCGATGAGGCCTTGGAGGTGCTGGAAGATCACGAAGAGCTGGGAGAAGTGACGCGAAACGTCTATACCGGTTTGACGGCGGCCTACGTGATCTTCGTGTTCCTCACGCTGGTTTGGAGTCCCATCTCCAAGGCGGCGATCCGCATTCCGCTGGGATTGATTTTCCTTGTCCTCTCCGCGGGAGCGGCTTTGTACTTGTCCGGTACCGCGCACTTGGGCGGTCGCCTGGTGCACGAGTACGGCATTCGGGCGACGCTGGCGGAAACCGCCGCGCCCAAGTCGGGCGGCGCCGCCGACGAAACGGAGGCGGAGGCTGCCGAGGAGCAAGGGGAAGAGCAAGCAGCTTCGACCGGGGAGTCAGCCGACCAAGAGCCGGCCGGATCGACGGAGGAAAAGGCCGAGGATGCCGCCGCCGATGAGGCCGCGGAACAAGCCGCTCCGGAAACGGAAGACAAACCGGCGGAGTCGGCCGAGGAAGGCCCCACGCCGCCCGCCGCGGAGCAACCGAGCGAGGCGAGCATGGAACCGCCCGCCGAGACGCCGTCTTCCGACGAGCCGGCGGAGGAGAAACCCGCCGCACCGCAACCCCAGGAGACGTCTTCCGGCGATGCGACGTGAATGGATCCTGCCCTGCCGCCGGGGGGATGCGAGCGGCTTGAAGGACGTTCGATTGCGGTCGCTGGAGGCGTTTGAATCACGTCTCACGCGACCTTCGATCTCGCCCTGGTACCTCCAATGCGATCCGACCGGCCGGTCGATGTTGCGTCGCTCGGTGTGCGCGAGCTGTGCATCCGGGAGCGGATCGGCGCCCGCCCGGAGGCGGTTCGCTCACTACGGTGGATGATAAGAAGATTTCCAATAGAAAGGCGACTGCTGTGAAAGCATGGTCTGCGATTTTCGGCATAGGGATCGCATGGTGGGCGGCGTCGGCTCTAGGCGAGCCTCTGGACGCCTCGCGTATGCCGGTGAAGGTGGCACCGGCGGCGCCTCCGCGCGCAAGGCCCTTCTGTCTGCACGACGTCAGAGTGATCGGCGGCCCCTTCAAACAGGGTCAGGACATCGCCGTCGCATGGCTGCTCAGCCTGGAGCCGGATCGGTTCTTGGCGAATTTTCGCAAGGAAGCCGGGCTACAGCCGAAGGCCCCCCATTACGGGGGATGGGAGAGCCAAACGATATCCGGCCATTCCGCGGGACATTACCTGAGCGCTTGCTCTCTCGCTTGGGCATCGACCGGCAATCCGGAGTTCCGCCGCCGAGCCGACTATATGGTGGCGGAGCTGGCCGCATGCCAAGAAGCCGGCGGCGACGGCTATCTCGCCGCCTTCCCCAACGGCCGCCGCGTATTTGCCGAAATCGCCGCCGGGAACATCCGCTCTTCCGGCTTCGATCTCAACGGTTTGTGGGTACCCAACTACACGCTGCACAAGCTCTTGGCCGGGCTCCGTGATGCCTACCGCTTGGCCGGCAATGCCCAGGCCTTGGAAGTCGCACGGGGTTTGGCCGACTGGTACGAGCGGGTGTTCGCCAATCTGTCCGACGAACAGATGCAAAAGGTGCTGGCCTGCGAACACGGCGGCATCAACGAGACGTTCGCCGACCTCTACGCCGACACGGGCGACGAGCGCTATTTGCGATTGTCGCGGCGTTTTCATCATCGCGCGATCCTCGAGCCTCTGGCGCAGGGCGTGGACATCCTTCCCGGCAAACATGCCAACACGCAGATCCCCAAACTCATCGGCCTGGCGGCCCGGTACGAGCTTGCGGGCGATCCCCAGGATCGGGCGGCCGCCGCCTTTTTCTGGGACCGCGTGGTGAACCACCACAGCTACATCACGGGCGGGCATTGCGATTATGAGCACTTCGGCCCTCCGGATCGACTGAACGACCGCCTCTCCACCAACACCACCGAGACGTGCAACGTTTACAACATGCTCAAACTGACGCGCTATGTGTTCGGCTGGAATCCGGACGCTCGCACGGCCGACTTCTACGAGCGGGCCCTTTTGAATCACATCCGTTCGACGCAGCACCCGGACGGCCGCGTTATTTACAACCTCTCGCTCAAGCCCGGCCATCACAAAGAGTATCAGCCGCTGCACGACGCTTGGACGTGCTGCATGGGTACGGGCATGGAGAATCACGTCCGCTACGGGGATTTCATCTACTTTCACGACGAATCGGGCTTGTGGGTGAATCTGTACATCCCTTCGGAATTGCAGTGGCGAGACCTCGGCATCCGGGTGCGATTGGATACCGACTGGCCGTACGGCGATACGGCCGCGCTGACGTTGGAATGCGAGCAGCCGCGGGAATGGACGTTGCGTTTGCGTCATCCTCACTGGGCGGAGCAGGGGATCTCCGCGCGGGTCCGCTCGGTCGAGGCCGGAGAAGCGGCCGAAACGTACCGGCGAGACGGGGATGCGGCCCCCGGTTACTTGGAAATCACCCGGGTCTGGCGGTCGGGCGACCGCGTGGAAATCCGCTTTCCCATGTCGCTACGCACCGAATCGATGCCCGACAACCCCGACCGGATCGGCATTTTTTACGGTCCCACGTTGCTGGCGGCCGACCTGGGGCCGGTGAACAACCCCGACGCCGACAAGCCCGGCTTCGTCCCCGTTTTGGTGACCGACCGGCGACCGGTAAGTGCATGGGTGAAACCTGTTGCGGTCTCCGAGCTAAGTTTTCGAACGGAAGGGGTGGGCCGGCCGCGTGACGTCGCCTTGACGCCGTTCTTCAGCCTCCACGATCGACGCTACACGGTGTTTCTGGATCTGTACACCGAAGAAGACTGGGCGAAAAAGCAGGCCGAGATTCGCGCCGCGGAGCTGCGCGAGGCCGAATTGGCCGCACGCACCGTGGATGTCTTGCGGATCGGCGAGATGCAGCCCGAACGCGACCACAACCTGCAAGGCGAGCGAACCGGCGCCGGCGAGGCCTTCGGCCGGAAGTGGCGGCACGCGACGGACGGCGGTTGGTTCTCGTTCCAGATGCGGGTGGATCCCGATCAGCCGGTGGAATTGATCTGCACCTATTGGGGAAGCGACGGCGGCGGCCATCGCGAATTCGATATTCTCGTGGACGGCGTCTCGATCGCCTCGCAGAAGCTCGAAAACAACGCGCCCAACCGATTTTTCGACGCGGTTTATCCCATTCCCCCGGAATTGACCCGCGGCAAATCCCAAGTCACGGTTCGATTCCAAGCCCATCCCGGCAAATGGGCGGGGGGCGTTTTCGGCGTAAGGACCGTGCGGGCGAAAAGTCCGCAGTAGGGGGCGGTCTCGCGGATGATTGCGTAGCTCCCGGCCACGACGGAACGCAGCCCTCCGGACCGTCGCGGACCGTAGCCGGAAGGCCTGCTTGATCGAGGCTCGCTGCCGTTGGAGTTACGGAATTGTGGATGCCGCCGCGGGCCGCCGCTACACTGATATCCGCGGATGGGATCAGCGGCAGGAGTCTGGCGAGCGTGGCTCGCTTCGGGCGGACGGCTTCGACGATCGCCGTTCATCCTGCTTTTTCGCGCCGACATCGTTTCCGTCTCGACAGGGGAGGTATTCACGTGCGTAACTTCATGTTCGGTTTCGCGCTTTTGGCGGCGGTCGTGGCGGTCGTTCGGGATCCGGCTCCCGCTCGGGCCGCCGACCGGCCCAATGTGCTGTGGATCTGTTCCGACGATCACGCAGCTTACGTGACGGGGTGCTACGGAAACAGGATCGTCCGCACGCCCAATATCGACCGTTTGGCGGCGGAAGGCGTGCGATTCGCCCGGGCGTTCTGCAACGCCCCGATTTGTACCGCTTCGCGGCAATCGTTCATCACGGGCCGATATCCGCGCACCGTCGGGGTAACCTTATTGAAAAGCCCTCTGCCGCAAAGCGAGGTCACCCTGGCCGAGATGCTGAAGGAGGCCGGCTACGTCACCGCCTCTTATGGCAAGATGCACTTCAATAGCGGCCTAAAGCACGGCTTCGATGAACGCTTGGACATGCCGGACTGGCAGCAATGGCGCCGCCGGCAACCGCAACGCCCGTTGCCCGAAGGCGTGGAGGTCCTGCCGCCGTGGAAGCCGTTCCAGGATCCCG
This sequence comes from Thermogutta hypogea, assembly GCF_055386265.1. Classification (NCBI taxonomy): domain Bacteria; kingdom Pseudomonadati; phylum Planctomycetota; class Planctomycetia; order Pirellulales; family Thermoguttaceae; genus Thermogutta; species Thermogutta hypogea. The sequence goes on along the minus strand of NZ_AP042425.1, from coordinate 3,008,268 downwards.
CCCGCATCTGGTTGAACAGCATGTGCGCACCCTTTGCGGCGTGGGATAGCGATATGGCGGGGACGTTTTTCGCCCAAAAAGGCGCGGAATTCCTAGCCCAAAAGCACGAGCAGCCGTTCTTCCTGATGGTCAGTTTTTACGAGCCGCACTCCCCGTTCCACTTCCCCGTGGAGTATCGCGGACGCCATCGCCCTGAAGAATTCACCGTGCCCGAGGTCGGTCCCGAAGACGAGGACCAGATTCCCGACATCTTCCGCAATCTGACCGACGACGAAAAGCGCGGTATCAACGCGGCCTACTACACCTCGGTGGAGTTCATGGACAAGAACGTGGGTTTGGTGCTGACGGCCTTGCGGCAGGCGGGATTGGAGGATGACACGCTGGTCATTTACACGGGCGACCATGGGTACATGTTGGGCCACCACGGCCGATTCGAGAAGCATTGCAGCTACGATCCGGCGGTCTCGGCCCCCTTGATCCTCCGCTATCCGCCGCGGTTTCCCAAGGGCCGCGTCGTCCACGCCCTCACCGAGTTCGTGGACATCGTGCCCACCGTGTTGGAGGTCTGCGGCCTGCCGGTCCCGGATCGCGTTCAAGGGCGGAGTTTGCTGCCAGTCGCCGATGGCCGAACCGAAGAGCATCGGGACCATGTGATCGTGGAGTACGCCCACAACGACGAAATCATGATTCGCGACGCTCGCTACAAGCTGGTGTACCAACGCGGAAAACGCGTCCGCGACGACGGCTACGACCCCAAGCGTCCGCTGCCGGGACCGACCTTCAAGTTCTTCGATTTGCAGGAGGACCCGGGTGAGTTCCGCAACCTCGTCGCCGCCCCGGAGCATCGAGAACGCATTGCGAGTTTCCAACGCTTGTTGGCGGAGCACATCCGCAAGACGCAGCGGCTGCCGGGCATCTTGCCGGAGACGGAGGATCCGGACGCGATACTGGAGGCGGGCGTGCAGCCGCATGACGTGCAAAGCGCCGACGAGTAACCGCCCCGATTCACCGCCGGCCGGCTCGGGCGGTTCGGAAGTCCGCGTAGGAAAACGCGCGGTGCGGGGGCACGATCGCCTCAGCGCGGCGTATCGACCAGGGCCGCCGCCCGGATCGCGAAGTCCGCGGAAGCCGGAGGCTCCGCACGGGGCGGTAGGAACACCACGTGGCCGTCGTCGAAGAGCAGGTTCCAGCCGCGGACGTGCGGGGGCACGATCTCGCAGGGAGAACGCCGGAACTCGGGGTCTCGGAGGAGCACGGTGAATTCGCTCGCAGCCTCGCCGCGGGCCGCGGTTTCCACCCGATAGACCGGCCAACCGTCGATGCTCGCCCCCGTAGCGATCGACTTACCGGGCTGCGCGGAAAGCGCCGCCGGCCAGGGTTCCGGATCGCGGGATTGCCGCTTGAAGGCGGCCAACGCGGTGGGACAGCACATCACGCGAGGAACGGCCACGGGAGCAGCCCGAGACGCACTGCCCGGGTGATCGCCTTGGCCCGTGATCTCTTCCAGAAGACCGGTCGGCAGCGTGGAATGCCCGGCCAATCGCATGCCGTAGTCGCTGATGCCCCGATGTACCGTGCGGAGATTCTCGCGGCATTGCGCGGCCTGGCTTCGCACACGCTGATCCACCAAGGCGGGGAACAACAGACCCAGGAAGCCGACGACCACGCAGGCCGCCACGAGCAGATCGAGCCAGGACCAGGCCGGAGCGCCGCCGCTCCAGTAGTCGCTGATGGGAGTAAAGCGGAAGGGGCCTCGCGGCATCCGTCCGGCGCGCGGTCGCGCGATGCTTTCCACACCCGGTACCAAGCCGTCACGCACGGCGGAAAAGATGAATTGGCAGGTTCGAGCCGCCAGACCGGGGGGAGGCGCGCAATCCAATCGCGCCCATTCCAGACCCGCCAGACGCCGACGCAAGAGGGAAAGTTCTTGCCGCAAGTCGGCTCGTTCTCGCAGCAACTGCTCGACCTCCGCCCGCTCATCCTCTTCCAGAGCGTCCAGGAGATAACCGATCAGTTGCGTCGGCGAGGGTCTATCCATGTTGGGAAATCGCTTGAGTCGCGTTAAGCTGCAACTCCAACTTGCGGACGGCGGTGTGCAACCGGCTCTTGACGGTTCCTACCGGGATATCCAGAATGTCCGCCGCCTCCCGATATTTCAGTCCTTGGTAATACACCAGCATCAAAACCTGCCGGAGGTTATCGGGCAGGGCGTCCACGGCCCGGCGCATCCCCTCGCGGCGTTCGGCGGCCAGCATGTCGTCGTCGGGATCGGGATTTTCACCCGCGACGATCTCGGCCAAGCTTCCCGCGCGGTCCCCGTCGCTTTCGGCCCCGAATTGGCGATCGAGACTGATGTTGCGATGCCGCCGATTCCTCCGTTGGGCGTCGATCGCCTGATTCGTGGCGACGGCGTACAACCACGGCCGGAACCGGCGCTCCGGGTCGAATTGTCCGCATTTCAAATGCACCTGCATAAAGGTGCTTTGAAACGCGTCCTCCGCCATTTGGAGGTCGCCCAGGTATTGGCACAAGTAACCGAACAATTCCCGTTCGTAACGCCGGACCAACTCCTCGAAGGCCTTGGTCTCGCCCTTCTCCTGATACTCTCGTATTAGGTCTTCGTCCGACCATTCGGCTCGAGGGGGAAGTCCGGGAACGTCAGGCACGCTGAAATCCATCGTAGTTACGGCGAACATCCGCCAATAGTTCGAAAAACCCTGCTTCGGCCGGCGATGAAGACGAGCCTGTTTACGCCGTTTCTTCCGAATTCTGCGGATACAGATCATTGTAATAGGTCCTGTGCGAAAACGGTGGGATTTTGCGCCCTTTTTACATTCGCGGGCAGGCGGGAACGAACTAACGAGTTTCCAACCTCGTAAGCAACCGCCGTTCCGATTAACGTCGGCAGAAGATGTTTTTTCGTGGAAAAAAGTGCGTTCTGCATCTAAGTCATTGCTGAATAGAGCTTTCTGAAAACAAAGAAATCTTATCGCGAAAAGCGAATCCCGCTTGAGATTAGGGTTATGATTGACCCTTAGGTGGGGATAGAGTCGCGGCCGAGCGCGGAAATCCGTGACTCGCTCGCCGAAAGGGCGGGATCCTCGGACTTGATTCCTGGATCAAGAAGGGCGAGTCGCCGCCCGAGCAGTCACACAGCCGGGCAGCGCCTCGATCGAGGAGGTATTTGCAGAAATCCCGCGACACGAAGCGGGCGAATCACTCCTGCCCAACTTGAGCGGCGGATCGCATCGACACGCGCGAGACGCTGAAATGGGGACCGCTCAAATCCTGTCGTTCGTGGGCGAGGATCCTCCGGGCGACGGTTCCGGCTCCGGAGAGCCTGCCCGACAGCTCCGCCAGGAACTCCCCGCGCGGAAGCGCGGCCACGGCGCGGCCCAGGACCTGACCCACATGCCACGCCGCGACGGGAAGCGAGGGGACGCCGTCCCACCAATGCCAAAAGAAGGCCTCGGCATCGCGGGCGTCGCGGAAGACATCGGTGACACCGGAGAAATCGCGGCCGCGGATCCGCGACGACGGCTCCAGCACGCTGAGGTAACCGGCCGCGTGCAAACTCCGTCCCGCCGCCGCCATGACCCAATCCTCGCCCACCACATAGTCGATGTTGAATTCACGGAGACGCTCGGTCCGGAAAAAGGCGCCCGCCCGATGCGGAAGGATTTGGGTGCGACGAGCAAACGCGGTATTCTCGCAAGGTACGCCGGCCTGCAAGGGTACGAGCCGGCCGGTATCCTGGCGATAGGCCATTCCGGCCGCGGCCACCACTCCCGGCGCGTCGTGCCGCACCACCAAGGGCACGACGGAGGCCACACGGTCGTCTTCGAAGAGGGCCAACGCCCGGTCCGCCCAATTCGGTTCCACCTCGTGACCGCACGGCAGCATGAAGGTGACCGGCGTCTCGACCTCGGCCAAACCGAGCGCGATCGCGCGACCCAGCGAACAACCCCTACCCGCCTCGATGAAGCGTAATTCGCGCTTCAATTCCCAGGGGTCCGCGTAAGGCTCGTCCAAGACGACGATCACACGGCAACCCTCCGGCTGCGTCTCCAGCACGGAGAGAAGCGTATCCTCCAGGTAAGCGATTCGGCCGGCCGCCGGAATCAACACCGAAAGTCGCAGCACGGGAAGACCTCGCTCATGGGAGCGGCAAACGGTGGGAAATCGGCCCGCGGTAAAGCAGCGGGCACCCCTCCGGAAAACCGGAACGAGTGATGGCTTTCCGGAGCCTCGCCAATCTTTGTCGGCCGATACCGTGAACGAAGTTTATCAGGATCGCTACGATCGCAATGTTTTTACACGGAGCGGAGCACGGCAAGAAAGACAGGAGAAATGGGCGGTCTGTAGCGGATGGCTGCTCCGCCGGGAGTTGTCCGTCATCGTCCGCCGTCCATTCCCGACTTCAGGGCATCGGCGGCGATGGCTACCGCCCCATGGACCATCACCTCCTCCCCCAAAACAGCGGGGACGATGTGGTAGGTACCGCGCAGTGCGGGGAAGACGTATTGTTCGACTTCGCGGCGGAGTGGAGCCAAGAACAGTTCTTCGCCCAGCAGGGAGACCCCGCCGCCCACCACGACGCAGGAGGGGGCCAGCAGCGTGATCATCTGAGCGACCGCCCAACCCAGCGTCCGGATCGCTCGATGGAGGATGCAATGCGCGACCGGGTTGCCTTGCCGGGCGGCTTCTCCCACCAGCTTCGCCGACAGTCGCGAGGGATCACCGCCGGCGTTTTGCAGCAGTTGCTCCGCCGCCTTGCGAATCACCGCGGCCCGGGTCCCCTCGGGAGGCAACGGTAAGTCTTCCCATTGCAATCGCCGCCGCCATCGCAGCAGGGCCTCGGCATCCTCGGCCGAGGCGGTGTCTTCGGCCAGAATAGCCTTGACGCACGCCCGGGCGTTCTTCGCGATTCCCCAGCCCGCCGAGTAGGATTCCAAATCGTCAGAGGGGTCACGGGCGACGGGTCCGGGCCGAAGGTGCCCCAACTCAGCCGCGATGCCGCGACTCCCGCCGTAGATTCCGCCCTGATAGATCAGTGCCCCGCCGATACCGGTACCGACCGTAAAAAAGAAGACGACCTCGTGTCCGGTGCCGGCCCCGAAGCGGGCTTCGGCAAGCCCCGCCAAATCAGCGTCGTTTCCCAGCACGGCGGGCAAACCCAGTGTTTCGCGGCACCAATCCGCCAAGGGGAAATTCTCCCAGCCCGCGATGTGATGGCTGAGCAGTGTGCGGCCGGCTCGGGCGTCCAAGGGACCGCCGAAGGCGATCCCGGCCGCTTTCGGTCGATACTCGGTGATCAAAGGAGCCGCAAGCTCCGCGATTTGGGCGCGAATGCCTTCCGCTCCCTTATCGGGCTGAACTTCGGTTCGGCGGAGGGCCAGCAGCGGCGGACCGCTGCCCACGCCCACTCCCACTTGGAGCTTCGTCCCGCCGATCTCGATTCCCAAAAAACGCTCTGACACGCCGTTCCCTCCCCGGGACGCCCCCCGGAGCGCAAACACCGCGTCCGTTTCCAATTCCCGGCATGCCGTGCCGAACCGATGGAGGGTAGTCCCCCGCGCGACGGGCGGTTACTTCTTCTCGGACAAATCCTTGATGCGAATGTTCCGGAATTCCACCCGTGTTCCGTGGCCCAAGAAACCGATGTATCCGCTCTCCCTTGCCAGCCCCGGATGGTCTCGATGATCGATCGGTTCGACCTTGTCCAGATCGGCGTCCACGATGACCGTCCCGTTCAAGGTCACGCGGACGCGACGGCCCTGGCAGAGGATCTCTTCCGAGTTCCATTCACCCACGGGCTTGAGGTGTCCGCGTTTGGCCGGCACCACGCCGTAGATCGAGCCGTGGTACTGATACGGCTGAAGTTTATCACGATAGGTGTCGCCCGTATCGTCCAAAATCTGGATCTCCATCCCGCAATAGGCGGCATCGCAACCCATCGGCGTACGGATTCCCACGCCATTGTTGGCATTGGGGGTGAGCTTGAATTCGAAACGGAAGACGAAGTCGCCGTATTCGTTCTTCGTGTAGAGGTTTCCGCCGGGTTTGCAGACTAATACGCCGTCTTCGATCACATAGCCTTTGGTGTCGCCCTGCCATTGATCGAGCGAACTGCCGTCGAACAAGCAGACGAAGCCTTGCTCCGTTTCCTCCTGCGTCAAACAGCCCTCCGCGGCGGAAACGTTCCGCCATGCCGCCGGCGACAACACGACCATCCAAGCTGCCAACATCCCAAGTGTGCGCGTCATCACAGGTTCTCCCATGGGTGACCATACGGAAATGAAAACAAAAGACGGGGTCGGGCCGCGCGGGCTTCCCGACCGGTTGCGGGGCGATCTAACGTCCGCCACGCGCGCCGGCGACCGCCACGCCCGAGATTATCGCGCCGCTGCTGCCGCCGCTCAATAGACCCCGGCGCTACGTCCCGGCGCAACGCTCCGCTTTTTCACGTCGGCGTTCGAACGCCGTGCCGCGCGGCCGACGGGAAGCGTCGCGGCCGTATCGCCGCGAAGTGACGCCCGCGGCTCGTCCTTCCGCGAGCGCGCTGCACGGCTTTTCGCATCGCGGATTCGCGATCGACCGGTGGAGGTCGGCCCGCAAGGGTTGCCGGGGATCGCCGGTCGGCGTTTCGTGCCGTCAACCTTGGATCCAGGATTTGACGTTTTTCATCGTCCACGGTTCGCGCTGGGCACGGGTCAGCCGAGCGTCGGCTTCGGCGTCGTCCAAAAAGCGCTCCGCCTCGGGATTCCAGCGGAGCTTGCGGCCCAGCATCATCGCGATGTTTCCGATGTGCGCCACGGTGATGGTGCGGTGACCGACCTCAGCCGGGGCGTAGCAGGGCTGCCGCGACTCGACGCAATCGAGGAAATTGCGGTGCTCGCCGCCCAATCCGCCCTCTTCCCGCTTGACGACCTCGCTGGGGACGAAAACGCCCACCGCGGCCGGATCGACCTCCACATCCAGCATCTCGCGGCGCGAGGCCTTCAGGGAGCCGCGCCAACCGTGCGACTCGATCCAGCCGTCGGAGCCTTCGAAACGGATGCCGGGCGAGGAGGTCCGGCCCACGATCGGAATATCGTAGCTTCTGCCGGTTTCCAGATCGCCTTGTCCCGCCGAAACGCGCATCGTCACGCCGTCGGCGTATTCGTAATGCAGGTCGAAGGTGGGGGCGGCATTGTAGACGGCATCCGGTGGCGGAAAGTCGCCCTTGCCTTCGACGGCTACCGGCCCCGTCCGTTCGGTATTGTGTCCCCACTGGGCCAAGTCGATCATGTGCGCCCCCCAGTCGGTGAGGACGCCGCCCGAAAAGGCCAGATTCCAGCGGAAGTTGCCGTGCAATCGCGCCGGCATGTAGGGCATCCAGGGAGCCTGGCCCAGCCACATGTCGTAGTTCAGGTGGGGCGGCGGATCCTCGACGGTGTCCTTACCGAACGCGTCCTTCGCGTCGCCCGTCACGCGCTGGTTGGTATTGCCTAACGGCAAACGCACTTCCACGTGCCGCAACTTGCCGATCACTCCCGCCCGAACCAGCGAAATCAACCGAATATACACGTCGATGGAGCGGTTCTCGGACGCGGTCTGGAAAACGGCCTTGTGCCGTTCCACGCTATCCGCCAGGACGCGACCTTCCTCCACGAACAGGGTCAAGGGCTTTTCACAGATCACATCCTTGCCCGCCTCCAACGCCATCAAGGCCGGCAAGACGTGCCAATGGTCGGGCGTGCAATTCATCAAGGCGTCCAGATCCCGGCGGTTGATAAGCTCGCGGAAGTCGCCGTAGGCCGCACAGCCGCGGTAGGCATCGCCCAATTTGGGACCGTAGTTTTGATCAACGCGGTTCTTGGCGGCCGCCAAGCGCTGCGCGTCCACGTCACACACGGCGATCACCTGCGCGTCGACGTGGCGGAAGACTTGGGCCAAATTCCAGCCCGCGCCGTGCCCGCCGCAGCCCACCAGCCCGATCGTCACCCGCTCACTCGGAGCCGACAGCCCCGCCAATCCCAGGGCCGAACCGGGAATCAACGACGGCAACGCCACGGCCGCGGACAAGCGCAGAAAGTCACGACGATGGGTGAGGTGGTTTGTCATGAGAAAGTCCCCTTTCCAAGAAGCTCGCACAGGCAACGGAGGGTCGGTATCCTCGTCGGCGGCCCGTCCTTGCACTTCGCCTCCGAAAGCTCCAGAATAACCGTCGCCCCAGGTAGGGGCTAGATTGGCACCGTGGTTTCCCATTCATCGAGAGAGGAGGAGTCCATGAGATCGCTTTCCTTCCGGATGCGGCTCGGTGCGGCATGTCTGACGGCCGCCCTTGTGGTCTTGCCGCTGCCGGCACGGGCCGACGTCAAGCCCGTCGCGCTGTTTACCGACCATGCGGTCCTGCAACAGCAGGCCGAGATTCCCGTCTGGGGCACGGCGGATCCCGGCGAAGAGGTGACTGTCGCTCTCGGCGAACAAAAGGTTTCCACCGTCGCCGGCGATGACGGCAAATGGATGGTCAAACTGGCTCCGTTACCGGCGGGCGGACCGTACGAGATGGTCATCGCGGGTAAGAACCGCATCGTGCTGGCGGACGTCATGATCGGCGAAGTATGGATTTGCAGCGGGCAATCGAACATGCAGTGGACGGTCGCCGCTTCCGCCAACGCCGAGCAGGAGATCGCATCCTCGGCCAATCCCATGATCCGGCTGTTTACGGTACCGCGGCAGGCCAGGCCCGAACCGCAGGCCGACGTGGACGCCGCCTGGGCCGTGTGCGGTCCGGAGACGGTGCCCAACTTCTCCGCCGTGGGTTACTTTTTCGGCCGATACCTCCAGAAGCATCGCAATGTGCCGGTGGGTTTGATCAACACTTCGTACGGCGGGACTCCGGCCGAAGCCTGGACCAGTTGGGACAAGCTGACCTGCATGCCGGAATTGCAACCGATCGTGGACCGCTTCCGGCAAGCGATGGAACAATATCCTGAGAATCTTCGGAAGTACGAAGCGGCGCTCCAGTCGCACCGCGAGGAGGCCCGCGCCGCCCGCGAACGCGGCGAGCAGTTCAACAAACGGCCGCCCAATCCGCCCATGGGGCCCGAGCACCCGCACAGTCCGGCGGGCTTGTACAACGCCATGATTGCGCCGCTCGTACCGTACGCCTTTCGCGGCGCCATCTGGTATCAGGGTGAATCGAACGCGGGGCGGGCCTATCAATACCGAACGCTTTTCCCGGCCATGATCGAGTCGTGGCGCGAGGTCTGGAATCAGGGCGAGTTTCCCTTCCTGTTCGTGCAACTGGCTCCCTTCATGAAGATTGAGCCGGAGCCCATGGAAAGCGCCTGGGCGGAACTCCGCGAAGCCCAATTGCTGACCATGCTGCACTGCCCCAACACGGCCATGGCGGTCATTACCGACGTCGGGGATGAGAACGACATCCACCCCAAGCAAAAGCAGCCGGTGGGCGAACGCTTGGGAATCGCGGCCCGTGCCGTGGCCTATGGAGAGAAGATCGAATACTCCGGACCGATCTACGATTCCATGGAGATTCGCGACGGCAAGGTCATCCTGCACTTCACCCATTTGGGCGGCGGTTTGGAATGCCGCGGCGATAAGCTGACCGGCTTCACGATCTGCGGCGAAGACCGGAAATTCGTCAACGCCGAGGCCGAGATCGTGGGCGACACGGTCGTGGTCTCCAGCCCCGCCGTGCCGAATCCGGTCGCCGTGCGATTCGGTTGGGCGAATTACCCGGTGGTGAATCTGTGGAATAAAGCCGGTCTTCCAGCCGGCCCATTCCGCACGGACGACTTCCCCGGCGTGACCGTGGACGCGAAATGATTGGCGGAGGAGTTCGGGGGTGGGAGGAAGGTGCAGCCCCGACCACCCGCAACTCCGGAATACTCCGCATGTCCCGCGCGATCATTTGACGTCGGTCGGCCGGTGACCTATAGCCTAATAGGCAATCGCATTGTCATGCCCAGGGCGATAGGTTGCCGGTCGGCCTTTTTTCGCGCGCATGCCGCCCCTGTGTCCGCTTGGGGGGGCGTTTTGGGCCGGCCGCGGCTTTCGGCCCCGCAAGCGGGGAACAAGGATTTCCGGCATGGATGATTCCCAGGCCCATCTCGCCGTTCACGACGAGACTCCCGAGCAAATCCTCGACGCGCTTCGCAGTCAACGACTGCGGGTGGCGGAGATTCTCGCGCGCCGCCGGGAGCGTCTCGGAATTGCCGAGCGAGAAATAACGGGCCGCCTCGAGACCCTCATTCGTCGTATCGACTCCTTGGCCGCCGCCCCGGGCGACGACTCGGACGCCGAGCGATCCGCCGACGACGGCGAGCGACGGCGACGCGAACGGGAATTGGAGTCGGCTCTGCGGCAAAAACAGGAGGAGCTTGCCGGCCTCCTCGCCCGGCAGCAATCTTGGGCCGAGGAGTCGCAGCGCCTGCGCGACCTGGCGCGGCAACACGAGGCCGCCGCGCGAGGGCTGTCGGCGGAGCTGGAATCGCTCCGCGGGGCGTACGCCGACCTGGAGACGCGCTGGGCCGGCTTGCAGCAGCAGCACCGGGAATTGACGGCCGCCCATGCCGAAGTCTCGGCGCGATTGGCCGAACAGGTGGGAGTCCGCGAGCACCTGGAGAAGCTGCGGCAACGGGAGCAGGCCCTGCAAGCCTCGCTCTTGGAGAAAGATGATGAGATCGCCGCACTTCGCGGAGAACGCGATCGGCTCCTCCAGGAAGTCCGCCGCGCTACGGAAAATGCCGAGCGAGCACAGGCCGAGCTGGCAGAGGAACGTGCCGCCCGCGACGCTCTCCGCGGGGAGTGCGAGGAGCTGCGGAGCCGCCTGACAAGCCTGGAACAAAGACACCGCGAGTTGGCGGCCCAGCACCAGCAAACCGTGACGGCGCGGGATGAGGCCCTTGCCGCCTTGGCCGCAACGGAGACGCGGCTGGAAGAGCTGCGCGGTCAAGCCTTGGCCGCCCGCGGCGAGCTGGAAACGCTTCGGGCCGAGGTGTCGGCCCAGCGGCAACGAGAAGGAATTTGGGCGGAAAAAGAGGCGGCGGCGGAGAAGTTGCGAGCGGAGGCGGATGCCTTGCGGCAGACGCTCCGCGCCCTGGAAAGCGAAAAGGATGAGCTGCGCCGGGCTGAGGAATCGTTGCGGCGGGAATTGCGGCAACGAGAGGAAGAGATCCGCGCTTTGACGGATCGGCAGGCCGAGCTTCGGACGGAATACGAGACCGAGCGGCGGCAATGGGCCTCGCAATGGAACGAGCGCGAGTCGCAATTCGCCGCACTAATCGCCCGCTGCGAGGAGTTGGAAGCCCGATTGGAACGTGCGGGGACGGGCACGCCGACCGCTCCTCCGGACGAAGAATTGTCGCGGCGCTATGAGCTGGCCATGCAGGACCTGCGGGAATGGCGGCTGCGATGCGCGGAATTGGAGAAGAAGCTGTCCGAGGCGGAGAGTCGCCAAGCCTCGGCCCCGGCATCCCCGTCGTCCGCCTCCGGAGGCGTTATGAATTGGGAGATCGAAAAGCAGCGGATTTTGGCGGCTTTGGAGGCGGAAGGCGACGAGGACGACGAAGAGCGGCGGACGGCACGCCTCAAGATTCAAGATGTGGTCAAGAAGACGGAGGCCGCGCTGGCCGACAAAGATCGGGAAATCGCGGAATTGCGGAGCCTTTTGGAAAACCAGGCGGCCAACATCGGTTCCATGGCGGTCGGCGCCGCGGCGATCGGGCAATTCTTCGAGCAGGACGAGATTATCCGCCAGCAACGCGAGCACCTTCGCGCATTGGAGGAGGAATGGAAGGAAAAACTTCGCCAGGCGGAACTGGATATCTCGCGCGAGCGGGCCAAGATCGCGCGAGAACGCGCCGCGATGGAAGAGCGGCAGCGCCAGTTGAATGAACTGCTCCAAGAACGCGACGAAACCAAATCGGGCGGCGACGCCAAGGGGAAGCCCCAACGCGGACGATGGCTGAGCCGATTGGGCTTGGCGTCCGACGAGAACACCGGGGGTGAAAAATGATCGTCGCTAAGCGGAGCAACGCGACGCCGAGGTCGTCGCCGCCGGGTCAGTAGCCTTATGCCCGAGGGGTTCCGTTCAGAGGCCCGCCCGTTTCGGGCGACACTATTCCTTATTCCTTGGGGAGCGTGAAACCCTTGAGGAACCAGCCGTCCCTTTCGGCCGTACCGAACAGCCCGGCCGGCCCCAGGTGCCGCCTGATCACCTCGTAGTCCGGCAACTTGCTGCCGTCGATCCGCTGTTCCCTCGGCTTGCCCGGTTCCGGGGCGAGGAACGAATTGAGCAACCGCCCCATCAGGGTCTGACTCTCCGGCATCTTGCCTTGGCGAATCAGCTCGTAGGTGGGACGATACTCTTCTTCCGTCAGGGAAAACGACTTGAGGCAGGCCTCCACGCCGCCCAGCTTCTCGATCATCTCCATGACCACCAAATAGTCGGGATTGCGTTCCAGCGACTCCCGCGCTTGATCGCGGTCCAGAAGGCCGACCAAATAGTCGTAATGCGACGCGATCAAGAGATAGCCGTCGTGGACCGTGAGCGAGGCGTTGGGGAAGATCGGCGCGGCCTCTTTCTCGGCGGGCGCTTCGTCTTCTCCCACGCCGGGGATGCCTTGCAGGTTGAGGTCGGGCAAGTCCTTGCTCTCCTCCGGCAATCCCTCCCAAATGATCCGGCCGTTGTGCTCCCGGCGTTCAAACCGGGCTTCGTGCTGGAACATTTTGTCCAAGGCCTTGGCGGCCGCGTCCTGATCCTTCACTTCCACCGCCACCAGCATCCGTTCGCTGGTCGGCGTGATGGGCAGTTCGTATTGGGTGAACACCACGATGCGCCGGCCGAAATGCACGAAGAATTCGTTTCTCAGGTCGAACCGAGGTCCCGTGGGATCGTTCTTCAGGCTGTCCAGCACGTCTTGCCACACGCCTTCCTCGCCCTCGCCGATGGTCTGATCGAAGACCGGGCCGACATTGTCGAAGGCGTTGAGAATGTCGCAATAGCCGGTGGCATAAGTCGCCAAATCTCGCGGCACGAACTTGGGCGGCGCGAACTCCTTGGAATTGGGAAAACTGAAGATCTTGGCTGATTTCTCCAGCGGTCCGGGGGCATAGACGAACGTGCGGTGGATCACTTCGTAGGGTTCCACGGCCACGTCCACGAATCCTCCGATGCCTTGCAGGGCGGAGAAGCCGGCCGCTTTCAGGGCCTCGGCCAACCGCCGTTCGCGCTTGCGACGCTCGGGCGGAATGGCGGATCGCACCGCCGCCGTGTAACCGAACGGTTCGATGAACCAGCGAATCTGCGGCGCGGCGTCTTGCGCGTCTTCTCCGCAACGTGCCATGATCCGCGCGAAGGCCTTTTGTTCGGCCAGGGTCGCCGACGCATCGCCGTCCAGCCGCTTCAGCACGCCCTCGATCGTCGCCGAGCTATCCGCCGCAACCAGCCGTCGGTCGTCCACATAATAGACCACGCGCCGCACCTCGCGGCGTTCATCTTGCGGCAGCGTAAGGACGGTGACCTCTTTGCCGCCGATCCGCTCCGCGGCCACGGTGCCGCCCCGGTCCCCTACGTCCTTGGCCACACGGTCCAAGACTTGCCGGGCTTCCGACTCTTTGCCTTCGATCTGGAGAACGGCGGCCAGACCGGCCTGGCCGTCGGAGTCGGAATACAACACGGCGATCCCCAGTCCGCCCGTCACGATCGACTCCAGTTCGTTGAGCCGGATGCCCAGGCGGCTGCGAATGCCGTCGAATCGCGACTCGACCTGCGCCCGCAGATCCTGGACGAACGGCTCCAGCGCGGGATCTTGCAGCAATTGGCCCAATTGCGTCTGTTTGAGGTGTTCGCGAAAGTCCGGCAGATTGCTGATCGCCAGGAAGCCTCGCGTGTGATCGGGGAACAGCGTTTCGGGGCGAAATTCCCCCCCTTGCTCATTCCCTCGCATTCCGGCGCCAAGCACAAGCAGCAAGACGATCCCCGCTAGGGACGAGCCGTGAATCCGTTCCAGAGTAAACACCGGTGAATCTCCTTGTCGTCGGTCCGTCGGTCGAGCCGAGCGGTCAGCGCGTGGCTCCGCAAACCCTTGTTTGATTTCCGCACTTATGCTTGTTTGATTTCCGCACTTGTGCTTGCAAGTTTAGCGGGCCGAACGGATTTATTCTAGGTCGACCGCCGCACGAGGCGAACCCTGGGAACTTTCCGGCAGTGGGAGTGACCGAGATCTCGGCTTCCTCGGCACGCGCCGCGAGTGCCGACCGTGGCCATGCCGACGCCGGCTCGCCGTCCCGCGGTGACGGTTGTCTCGGCCGGGGCGGGGCGTTTAGAATGGCGGTCCGACCTCGTGAGGTTTCTCGTGTCTTCGGAGGGGGTTATGGAATATCGCACATTGGGTGGATCAGGACTGAAGGCCTCCGCCATCGGTTTGGGAACGTGGGCCGTCGGAGGAGGGCCTTGGTGGGGACCGACGGACGAAGAGGAAGCCGTCCGCGCCATTCAGGCCGCCGTCGACGCCGGCATCAACCTGATCGATACCGCGCCCGCCTACGGTTTCGGCAAGTCGGAAGAACTGGTCGGTAAGGCGATTCGCGGACGTCGGGACCGAGTCATCCTGGCCACCAAGTGCGGGCTGATTTGGGACGACCCGCGGGGCACTCCGTTCTTCACTCTGGAGGGCCGCAGCATCCACCGGTCGCTCCGCCCGGATACCATTCGCGAGGAAATCGAGGGCAGCCTCCGCCGGTTGGGTGTGGATTGCATCGACGTGTATCAGACGCATTGGCCGGCGATTCCTCCGGAGGCGACTCCCATCGCCGACACGATGGCGTGCCTATTGGAATTGCAGCGGCAAGGCAAGATTCGCGCCATCGGGGCCTCCAACGTGACGTGCGAGCAGATGGATGAATACCGTGCGGTGGGGCGACTGGATGTTTGCCAGCCGCGCTACAGCATGTTGGATCGCAGGATCGAGCGGGACATTCTGCCTTATTGCATCCGCCACGAAATCGCCACGTTGATCTATTCGCCGCTGGAGCAGGGTTTGCTTACCGGTCGCATCGGCATGGACCGAACCTTCTCGCCGGGGGAATACCGCAACATGATCCCGTGGTTCAAGCCGGAGAATCGCCGCCGGGTGTTGGCGATGCTGGAGGGGTGGCGCGATCTGTGCGACGCCCATCGCTGCACGTTGGGGCAATTGGTGCTGGCCTGGACGATCGCCCAGCCCGGCATCACCGCGGCCCTGGTGGGCGCGAGAAAGTCCGCGCACGTCGAGGAAAACGCCAAAGCGGGAGCGTTGCGGCTGGACGAAACAACCCTTGCCCGTATGCGTCGCGACGTGGAGGCTTTGGGTTCGCCCGTCTGATCGTCCTTTGCGAACTCCCCCGTGCCCGCCGGGGAACGCCGGGCGGCACGCGAAGCGGCTCCGCTTCTAATGTCGCGGCTTCCGGAACCAGTGAGCGGCCACGGAGACGGCGCGAAGCAGCATGTTCGGCACGACGGTCGCCTCTTCCTCGGTGACCATCATGTACGAGCGGAAGCTCTCCAAGAGGTCGTGGAGGCGCTCGGCCAAATCGCGGCGCCGGCGGTCCCGATAACGGGCGAGCGTGGCATGGACCTGGAGCCGCGTCCGTGCGGCGCCCTGGCTCGCTGCTCGCGGGCGTTCTTCGTCCAGAATGATTTCCAGGGCGAAGCAGGCCGGGCGATCGCTCCGCCGCCGCTGCCGTTGCGGGGCACGATCCTCGATTTCGATGTCCATGCGATTCCGATCGACGCGCGTGACCCGGGCTTGGTGATCCGCGATGAATCCCCGGAGCTTTTCCAAGGCGAGATTGGGCGGCACGTCGGTATGAAAGACGCGGCTGACCGCCAAGGGTGCGGACTTGCGTCGCCAGGGCCAAAGAGGCGACTTGGGCCGGCCGGGTTCCCCGTTGTTGCCGCTTCCCAACTGGACGACGGTATTCCGGCCCTTGGCTTTGGCCTCCAGCAAGGCGCGGTCGGCACGGCGGAGCACGGTCTCGGCGGTGTCGCCGGGTTGGATTTCCGTGACGCCGAAACTGGCGGTGACCGCGCGTCCTCCCAGCCGGGGTTGCAACGTTCCGGCCAGGAGACGCCGCAACTGCTCGGCCCGCCGCGCGGCGGTGGCTGCGTCGCACCCGGCGCAAATCACGGCGAACTCCTCGCCGCCGTAGCGCGCCACCAAGTCTCCCGCCCGGCACTGGCCGCTCAAGATCGACGCGAAACTGCGGATGGCGTCGTCGCCTGCCTGATGCCCGTGTACGTCGTTGATCTGCTTGAAGCGGTCCAGATCGGATAGGATCAGGCTGAAGGGGGTGTGATGCCGGCGATACTGCTCGACGAAGAACGCCAGCATGCGGTCGAACTCGGCCCGATTCGCCAATTGCGTCATCGGATCCTTGTTGACCTTCTCCTTGAGCGTCTCGACGCGTTGTTCGAGGTTGATTTCCGGCGAAGCGTCGTGCATGACCATGACGGCCCCGACGATCGCCCGGCCTTCCAAGATCACCGGTACGACGTGGCAATCCACGGGGATCGGGGCCCCGTTGCGACCGCGGATCGTCAATCGCCTCAGGTTTTGCATGCCGTACCGAATGGCGGTGACGACCGGGCAGGTCTCTTCGTCGATCAAATTGCCGCGCTCGTTGCGCAGACCCACGATGCCGGGACTCCACAGCCGGGAACGGATGCCGTCCGCCGCGATGCCGGTCAACCGCTCCATGCCGTGGTTCCACTGGAGGATTTTCCGCTGCGCGTCGAAGAACGCCACGCCGTCGTGCATGTGCGTCAACAAACGGTGTTGGAAGACGGTCTCCAGCTCGGGCGGGACGACGGCTTGCGAAGCCGGGGGCGCATCCCACAGGCTTTCGGCCAAGTGGGGATCGATCGCCGCGAGCCATCGGTCCTCCGTCCGCTTCAGCGTTCCCCAAAACGCCGACCAATCATGAGCGGCGAATTCCGCCACCAAATCGGGATCGAACTGCGTGCCCGCAAAGTGATACAACTCCGCGACGGCGCGCTCCACGCTCATGGCGGAACGGTATAGGTGATCCGTGGTCATGGCGTCATACGCTTCGGCCACGGAGATCATCCGCGCGATCAAGGGGATGGCTCGGCCGCGCAGGTTGTAGCCGGGGCGGCTGCCGTCAAACCAGGCCGGCACGTGATCCAACGCCGTTAACAACTCCGAATCGCTTGTGATTCGGCTCATGATATCCAGCGTCATGCGTCGCGCCCGCTCGACGTAAAAGGCCTCCTCGGCGGTGAGCGGGCCGGGCTTGAACAGGATTTGGTCGGGCAGTCCGATCATGCCCACGTCGTGCAGCAGGGCCGCCGTTTCCAGCCGCACCCGCTGACCTGCCTCCAGCGTTCGCTGACCGGCCCAGGCCGAGCAGATCATAGCGACGCGGAGGGCGTGCCGCGCCGTGGGCGCGTGCCGGACCTTCAGGGCCGCGAACAAGGCCGCCGCCGCGCCCAGCCGTTGCTGGAGCCAGGCCGCGGCCGCTGGGTCCTCTTCGCTCACCGCTCTACCGGTGGATGCGGTTCCAGGCTCCCGGCCGCACTCCAGCGTCGCCGCGCCCGTGGAAATCGCCCAAGCCAGGTCCGCCCCCCCGGAGTTTCCCGTTGTGTCCGGGAGCGCAATTCCCGTAAGCGCGTCCGCCGCGGTTGCCAAACCGGGGTTGGAATCGTCGGCCGTGGGTAGTTCTCGGCTCATGCGGTACCATCTCGTTCCGTTCGGCGAATAGACCCCGCGGCGGGGGAGCTTGGCGCGTCAAAGCCCTCTCGCAGAAAAAAAGAAGCGCTGCGGGCCGGCGACGGCCTCGGAGTCGCGGCGCGCTCACCTGCCGATGCGCTCGAGCCGATGCTGTTCGGCCCTGCGCGGTGCCGGAGACGGGCGGCTCACCCACGGACCGGAATCCTCCGTCGCCTTCTATTGGAAGGCTAGGTCGCAAATCAGCGGCGGTCAAACGCGGCATGACAATGTCATGCCCGGCCGCCGGCCGAGCGGAAGGAACGGATTCCGCCGACGCTCAAGGCATCATTCGGCCTTCGGGTCTTCGCCGAGCCACTTCCCGGTATTGGCATCGAAAAGCCGTTGGGGCAACGTGCCCGGCTCGACCGCGGGCCACAGATCCTCCATCAGCATCACGACGCTTTGCAGTTGCACGCCCAGCGTGCGGTCGTCGCGGGAATTGGGGTCGTGTTGCCGCGGAATCCACCCTTGACAGCGAATTTCGACGCGTCGCTGTTCGCCTTGCTCGGCGGGTAACTCAGCCGCCATGACCGGGGCGAGCGGAGCGATCCGGGTTTCGCCGAGATACAGTCCCGCCGTCTCCGATCGGGCCTGGGGCGGAATCTGAATGGAGACGATCAGGCGATACTGCTTGCCGGGCAGAGCGGGCAACTTGAGGACGGCCTTCTCCCCCGTCCATCGAAACGGTTGGCCGGCCTTCTCCGGACCGAAGCACCTCTCCACGTAGCGCCCGTCGTACGAAGCTCCGACCTGGATGCGATAGGCGGACAAGGCTTCCGGGGTCCATTCGATGGGGTCTTGTTCGTTCAGGCCGATCTGCGTCCGGCGCCCGGCGGCGTTCTCCACACGCAGGCCGCCCTCCGCTTGGTTTCCCATGACGATGGCGGAAACGACCTCCGGCCCGACTTGGACGTGCAATCCCGGCCGTGCGAAGGAGCAACCTTGGACGATCGTCCGGCCGGCGTCGAGTTGGAGGGCGGGAAAGCCTTGCCCGTCCACATCGAAGTCCGAAAAGTGGCAGTTGTCAGCGCTGAACCAGCCGTTCGGCGCCCGCATCCAAATGCAACGCTCGATCGGCCCCCAGAAAGAGCAGTTGGAGAGGCTGATCTTGCCGCGGGCTTCCGGCAGCACTTCGATGGTAACGGAATCCCGGCTCTGCCATCGGCCCACGAATTCCCCGTTGGTGATCAAGACGCCCCAGGGCTGGACGGCCTCCACGAGTACGGCGCGGGTACAGCAATCCGCCCCGATTCCCAAGAAGTTGCCATTGGCCCCGCCGTGCTTGTCCTCCGAGAACTTATACCCCGCCCCGTAACCGAAGCAGAACGTGTTGAATACGTATTGCCAGTCGGTTCTCGCGAACTCGAAGGCCGTGCCCTGCGTGTTGATCCAAAGGCAGTAGGGGTCGTCCGGTCGATACGTGACGTTGAACGGCCAGTAATGGACGTTCTCCACGCGGCCGATATCGTAGCACTCGTCCACATACAAGCCGCGCCGAATGGGATAGCCGCCCACGTTCCGCACCAGATGGCGGTGGGCGCGAATCAAGCGGATTCCCTCGTAGGGATTCACCAACAAGCAATCCTGAATCGCCACGTTCTCCACATCCTGGGCCAAGATGCAGGGAGGGTAGGGGATCGGCGGCACGTCTTCGCGTCGCCATTCGGGATAGAAGACGACCAGGCCGGCAACGCTGGAGTTGCTGCCCGCCAGCCGGAGAAAGGCCGGACCTTCCGGCTCTCCCCGGCCCGCGTAGGCCAACAGGACCGTGCCGTGGGCCGTCGTGTTGCGGCGGAAGCTGGTGGGCGGGGTGCGGAAAACGCCGTGCAGCGTCACGTGGGCGGGAATACTGAGCGTGCCGTTGATGCGATACCTTCCGGCGGGGACTTCCACGATGCCGCCGCCCGCCTTGCCCGCCTCATCGAGCGCGGCCTGAAACGCCGCCGTGTCGTCCGTCTCGGCGTCACCCTTGGCCCCAAAGGAACGGACGCTCCAACGATACTCGCCGCTCGGTGGAGCCGCGTCTTCACCTCGGCAAAGGCAACCGATCGCCATGCCGATCAGAAGGCTGAAGACCGGCAACACTCTCATCCGGGAAACGCGCATTGTAACCTCCTCGTTCGAAATGGGGGTGACCGTTTGGGAGGGACGGGCGAGGCTGCTCGGCGGGGCGCGGAACGCGGTCATCTCCGTCCGCAAATCGACGCGACAGAAGCCATTGTAACGTCGCTCGACGGCTGTGTATTCCCGTACCAACGAGGATCGCAAGAGCACGGGGGCATGGGGGAATTCCACCGGGACGCGGCCCCGGTTCCCCATGCCGCGGATGGGATCACCGGGGATCGGTCGATCAAAGATGCTCGACCAAGATACGGCAACCGATCAGGATGAGCACAAGCCCCCCGGCGGCCTCCGCCCAACGCGACCACTGCCCGCGAAGATAGGCACCGAAGCGTATGCCGAACGTGCTGAAGGTTCCCGCCACCAGACCGATGATCAAAGCAGGCCCCAACACGGCGACATCGAGCAGAGCCAGCGTGAAGCCGATCGCCAAGGCGTCCAAGCTCGTCGCCACGGAGAGCGCGACCAGCGACCAGCCTCGGGTAGGGTCCCTTGCCGTCGAGGTACCGTCGCGGCGATAGGCCTCGCCGATCATCTTCAAGCCCAGCGCAAGCAGCAAGCCGAATGCCAGCCAGTGGTCGGTGCTTGCCACGAGGGCGGTCAATCGGGAACCGATCAGCCATCCCACCAGCGGCATCAGGAACTGGAATAGTCCGAAGTGGAATGCGACGCGAAAGACGTGACGCCCGGTCAGGGAGCCGATTTGCATCCCGGCGGCGATCGAGACGGCCAATGCGTCCATGGACAGGGCGACCGCGATTCCGAACATTTCCAAGATCGGCACGAGGACTCCTCGATTCGGGAGCGTTCGGGGGCATAAGGGGGTAAAACAACGCCGCCGACCGAAGTCGGCGGCTCGTGTATGATCCCACCACCAGCTTACGCCGGCGGCTCAGGTGCTATCCCACCACCAGCTCACGCTGGTGGCTCGCTTGTCTTCCCACCACCAGCTTACGCTGGTGGATCGCGCGTTTTTCCACCACCACTTTATCCACCACCAGTTTACGCTGGTGGCTCGGGATCAGTCGTGGCGTTCAGTTCATTACTGATTCGAATACGTCTCGCCGCCGGCCTTGGAACCCAGGGCGCCCCAAACGCCGTACAGACTGGGGCCGGACATGGTTTGCGTAACCCCGGCGGCCAGGCTGCCGGTGTCGATCGTATTGCTGATAAACCGCACGGAGCCGTCCACGAAGACGCAGTTGACACCGCCGGGGTGTCGGCTGACGGGCGGCAGCGTCAGATGGACACCGTCGCCGTATCGAGCGTTATCCTCGGCACAGGAAGGGGAGTTAGGTGCCAAAACCGTCGTGATACCGACGTACATCGGCTGTCCGTCCGTCCAAGAATTGCCCCAGCGGTTGCCTTGCACCGTCGTACCGCTGACATAATACTTGCCGTCCGTCGTGGTCAAGCAGACCTGGGGGGTTAACCGCAGGCCGCCGATCGGAGACGCGATCGCCCGGGTATGCTCCACCTGCCGCGCATTCACCGAAACCGGGTACTCCGCATTCGGCGTGCCGTTGCTGCACAGCCGCTCGCTCATGGCGATGGTGTTGCTGGTGCCGTCCGTGACGTCGGCCATGCTGTAGCAACGCACGGTGGCGAACATGCCGCGAACGTCCTGGGCGTCGCGGATGTTTTCGATTTGGTCGCCGATGCTGAACCCGTAGGAGTTGTACCGGCCGCGCTTGTCGGGATAGCCGTTGTCGGATGGGCAGAGTAAGGCATCGGGAGCATCGTTCCAGACGGACCAACCTTGCCATCCTCGCGGCCCGTGCGGGGCCACCGGCGTGCCGCCGTTGGTCGTGCCCGTGGGATCGCCCGCCGCGATCTGATCGTACAGCGCCCGCTGTTCAATGAACGGCAGGATGGGAATGAAACCGGACTTGCGGGTTCCGTTGCCGTCCCAGTTGCCGGTGAAGCCGGGCCAACCGGTCCCCGTCCCCCCCTTGCGATACGGGAAAACGAGATTGATGTCGTGATAGTTCTGTAGGGCCAGCCCCAATTGCTTCAGATTGTTGGTGCACTGCGAACGCCGCGCCGCCTCGCGGGCGGCCTGCACGGCCGGCAGAAGCAACGCGATCAAAATGCCGATGATCGCAATCACAACCAGCAGCTCCACCAAGGTGAAGCCGCGCAACGCCCTCGCAGGGCGTGGTCGAAACCATGTTCCGCTTCGCATGGCACATCTCCCAAAACAAGAAAAGACAACCGAAATTAAGCCGCGGGTCAGGCTGCACCGCCCAACGAACAAGACGCGGGATAAAACCCGGCGCTCAAGTCCATCTTGGCTTTACCGCTTCCACCGCCCGACTTCCGGAAAGCGGAATACCAAATTGCATCCGAGATTAATGCCGGATGGACGGTTTTAGTTTATCACCCGCAATCAATAAAGTCCATCTTTGTGTTCGCTTATTAGGTAGCAAAAAAACGGCGAGGCAGCCCGAAAAAGCCGGTGGAATTGTAGTTGTAAATAAGTATAGGTTTTTTATAGTACGGTTTTATTTTATTCTTAGTGATCCGGGTTCCTACGATTCTTGGTTGCTTCGAGGGCGTTCGTCCCGGCCGCACTACCGCGGGGTCTGCGGCTATCTGCCCGAATGCGACAGCTTCAAGGGATTTCCCGGAGTTGGAGCCGTCGACATCGTTCCCGGATCGCGAAACAGCGCGGATTTGCGAACGCGACCGATCGCAAGCCGGCAAGCTTGCCCAAGGGCGCACCCTGGAGGATCGCGCTCCGTCGTGGCCGCGGGCAGCGCAAGCGGCTCGGGGAGATTTGCAACGGCTGCAATTCGGCGCCAAAATGCAACTACGATCGCCGGACCGGACGATCGCCGGTCTCGGCCGCCGCTGAGGATGCCGCCGTCGGCCGAGCGGAGGGGGTGAACTGGATATTGGATAGATGCGTCGATGTCCACACCGAACCGTGGAGAAGGAACCATGACAGCGCTGTTGCGAGATCCCTTGACCCGCCTCCCCGAGCGTCCGACAGGGGGGCGGTCCGCACATCGGCCGAGCGTCGTCGCTCCGCCCCGGCGAGCCCTTCGGCTGGTGCTGGTTTTACTTTTACTTTGTGGGCCGGCGATCGCCGCGGGAAACCTTGGCAACGCGGTTGCCGAGGAGGCCGGCACCGCCCCGCAGCAGCCGGTTGCCGAAAAGAAAGACGGCAAGGCCGCGGAGAAATCGCAAGACGCGAAGGAAGCGAAAAAGCCGTCCCCCTACGAGTGGCGGGAGCTGTTCGACGGTAAGGCCCTGGACGACTGGAAGGCCCCGCAATTCGGCGGGGAAGGCCAGGTCCGCGTTCAGGACGGCGCCATCGTCTTGGAACGCGGCGACACCATGACCGGCGTCACTTACACCGGCAAGGACCTCCCGAAAACGAATTACGAGATCGAATGGGTCGCCAAGCGGACGGACGGCATCGACTTCTTCGCCACCGCCACGTTTCCCGTGGGCGACAGTTTTTGCAGCTTCGTGACGGGCGGTTGGGGCGGTACCATCGTGGGCCTGTCCTCCATCAATTTCTACGACGCCTCGGACAACGAAACCACGCAGTTCAAGGTCTTCAAGGACAATCAGTGGTACAAGTTCCGCGTCCGCGTCACGGAGGCCAAGATCGAGGCTTGGATCGACGGCGAGAAGGTCGTCGATTTCGTCATCGGCAAGAACAAGATTGCGACCCGATTCGAAGTCGAACTGTGCAAGCCGCTCGGTTTTTCGAGCTGGTGCTCGACCGGCGTGATTCGGAGCGTGCGGCTGCGGCAATTGACGCCGGACGAAGTGAAAGTCATCGAAGACGAGGCCAAGAGTCGGCCGTACTGATACCGCGGCGGAAACCGGCTTGGAGGGGTTACTTGGCTGCGGTCTTGCCCAGGTAATCCGAGAGCGGCAATCGGCGAAACTCGTTCACGGCGCGGTCGGCGTCGCTTACCCGCCGCAGCATCTCGGCGGTCGGCGGATCGTGCCAGACGTGGTCGCTGCGGATCACGGTGCGGCGTTGGGGCAGCCAGTCGATGAGGTTTCGAGGGGCGGGGGTAAGCTCGACCGTTCGCGGCAGAACTCCTTGCCCCGATAGCGCGGCGTTGACCTCCAATCGAGCCAGCGGATTCGGCGAACCGGGGTGCAGAAGCAGGTTGAGCCGGCAGAGCCAGTCGGAGGTCTGCCAGTAGGAGCCGGCCCGCGCCGGGTCCGTGCGGAACGTTGTCACCCGATAGCTCAACCGCCGAGCGTCGAACTCGAACGTGCCGGATGCGGCGTCGTGGAGGATTTCGAACTGCGGTCGGGCGAAAAATCGCAAGTCGCGGTCCTCGTGCTCGGCCAACCGCTCCCGAAGGCGTTCCGTGAACATGCCAAGCGCCGCGAAATCGATCTCGGCCTGCGTCCGTTCGGCCGGATTGAGCAGGCGTACCCGTTTGGCGTCGGGGTCCACGATCGTGATTTCCGGCGGAGCGGAAAGGAAGTCGTAGGCCGTTTGACCGAGGAAAACGGTGAAGCTCTCGCTGATCGGGCGGTCGCCGCGGCCCAGATAGACCCGGCTTTCGACGGCGAAGTCCCCGGCGCGGACGGCGGCGCTGCTTAGAACCGCGACGACCGTCGCGGCAAGCCAAGGTTTGAGGAAAAACGCGTTCATCAAGAGCCAGCCTCGCAAGCGACGCCCGGGTCGGCTGCCCGGCGTTCCAAATCGGGATAATTCCCGCCGTTCACGCTCCCATACATGGTCTTTGCCGCGAAGGTTAACAAAATCGGCCGGGCGTTCAAGGCGAAAAAGTTGCAGTGGGAAAGTTGCAGTGGGAGCGAACGGCGGCAGGCGCCATCGGCCCCGGCGGGTGATCAACCGGGCGTGCCGCAGTCGAGGGACGGCCTTTCGTTGCCGCGCTGGACGAACGGGCTTATAGTGGAGATTTACCCTCTCAAGTGTGAGAAGTGAAACTCTGTGTCGACGGCGGAAGCGGCCCCGGAGCGATGGATTCGTCGATCAGACCGGTCGCCTGGGCAGGAATCCCACCTTGGGGGGGTATCGGCCGGGAGGGGCTTGAACTCGTCGAATTTTGGCGGAGATGAACCCTTCCCGCGCCGTCCGCGTAGAAGCCGCGCTATCTGTTCCGTATTTCGGCATGAGGTGAAAGCCATGTCTCAAGTCTCAATGGAGTCGGCCGGCGCTGAACGCTCGGAGCCCTCGGATCGAGGCGTGGTCATCGAGACCCGCGGCCTGTCCAAGTTCTATCGCGATTTTTGGGGCCGCAAGAAGGTCCAGGCGCTCAAGGCGTTGGACTTGCAAATTTACCGCGGCGAGGTGTTCGGGCTGTTGGGGCCGAACGGTTCCGGCAAGACGACCACGATGAAGCTCCTGCTCGGGCTGTTGTTTCCAACCGGGGGCGACGTCTTCGTATTCGGCCGCCCCGCCACGGACGTCGCCAAGAACGAGCGGATCGGCTATCTACCCGAGGAATCCTATCTTTACCGCTTCCTCAACGCGGAGGAGACGCTGGATTTCTACGGGCGGCTATTCAACATGTCGCGGAACGTGCGGCGGCAGCGGGTCTCCGACTTGATCGAGATGGTCGGCTTGACCTGGGCCAAGCGGCGACCCTTGAAGGAGTATTCCAAGGGCATGACGCGGCGGATCGGTTTGGCTCAAGCCCTGATCAACGATCCGGAGTTGATCCTGCTGGATGAGCCGACCTCCGGCTTGGACCCCATCGGTACCCGCGAGATGAAGGACCTGATCCTCAAGCTGCGGGACCAGGGCAAGACCGTCGTCATGTGCAGCCACCTGCTGGCGGACGTGCAAGACGTGTGCGACCGTATCGGAATCTTATATCAGGGCGAACTGAAGGAGTTGGGGCGGGTGGATCAACTGGTCACGATGAAGGACGTGACGGAGATTCGCCTGCCGCGGCTTAGCCCGCTGGCGGAGCAGGAATTGAAAGCGGTCTTGAACAAGTACCAAGTGCCGGTTTTGGAGTGGGGCAACCCCTCGACCACGTTGGAAGACTTGTTCCTCCGCATCATTCGCGAGAGCGAAGCCCACCCCGGTTTGCGCGTGCATGGGAGAGGTGACGGCAATGCCGATCGAAACTGAAATCCCGGAACTCAGCAGTTGGTTGGTCCCCAGCTTGGGAGTCTGGGCGATCGCCTTGGCGGGTCTGGCCATCGGCCTGTTCGTGCTGGGTTGGATTTGGGCCTTGCTGCATGCCGGAGTCGTCGGCAATCCGGCGCTTTTCGGCTCCCAGACCCGGCGCTTCTTGGCCCGGACGTGGGCGGCGTCGACGGACCTGGTGCTGATCAGCCCGCGCCGTGTGGGCGCGCTCGCCTGGTTGGGCGTCAAGGAGGCGATCCGCCGCCGCGTGATCATCGTGTTCGTCGTCTTCCTGGGCATCTTATTGATGGCGGGTTGGTTTCTCGATCCGGCATCCGACAATCCCGCCAAGCTCTACCTGAACTTCGTGTTGGGCACCAGCAACTACCTCATTCTGCTATTGATGTTGCTGGTGACGGTCTTCAGTCTGCCCAACGACATTCAAAAGAAAACCATCTACACCGTGTTGACCAAGCCGGTTCGGCCGAGCGAGATCATCCTCGGGCGGATTCTCGGCTTCACCGTGGTGGGGACGGTCTTGGTCGCGGGAATGGGTTTGATCAGCTACGCTTTCGTCGTGCGAGGCTTGGCCCACACGCACCAGATCGACGTCGCCACGCTGCGTCCGCTGGGGGATCCCGTTCCGCAGCCCGACGGTTCCACCAAGACCCTCCAGCAGGGTTGGACCACCAAGGTACACGGGCATCGACATCGTGTGTTCATCGATCTGCAAGGTCGGGCTAGGCTGGACATGGAGCAGGGGCACACGCACGTCGCCAAGGCGGAGCCGGGCGTGGAGGGCGGTTTCGTCTTGGGCGGTCCCGAAGGGCTGCTGACCGCCCGCATTCCCAAGTACGGCAGACTCGTCTTCCGCAACCGACAGGGTTTCGACGAGGTCAAGGGCATCAGCGTCGGAGACGAATGGACCTACCGCAGCTATATCGAGGGCGGTTCCGAGGCCGCCGCCATCTGGACGTTCAGCGGCATGCGGGAAGCCGACTTCCCGGGTGACACCATTCCCGTGGAAATGAATATCGGCGTCTTCCGCACGCACAAGGGCGACATGCAGCGGGGAATTTTGGGCAGCCTCTTGGTCCGCAACCCGGACAACGGCGTGACGGTCGAGTTGGAGGTCTTCGAGTCCAAGGAGTTTTCCATCCTCCAGCTTCAAATCCCCAAGAAGATCGAGCGATTCGCGTCGGCGCGTTTTGTGCAACGGCGTACCCGCGCGCCGGACGGCGCCGTCGTGTTCTCGCCCCAAAAACCGGCCGAAATCGATCCCGGCCGGCAGAAGGAGTTCGATCTCTTTCGCGACTTGGTGACGCCGGACGGCCGGCTGGAGGTGTGGCTGCAATGCTTGGAAGGGGGGCAATATTTCGGCATGGCCAAGCCCGACCTCTACCTCCGCGTCGGCGACGGCACGTTCTTCCTGAACGTGATGAAGGGTTACGCGGGGACGTGGTGCCAAATGGTGATGGTGATCGCCTTCGGCGTGATGCTGAGCACGTTCCTCAGCGCACCGGTGGCGATGGCGGCGACGCTGGGCGTCCTGATCGGCGGCTTGGCCCATACTTTCCTCACCCAGGTTGCCGTGGGGCAGATCTTCGAGGGCGTGGAGACCCCCTACCAAGCCGGCCCCATCGAGTCCTTCGTCCGGCTCGTCACGCAGACCGGGGTGATGGAAGAGATGCCGGAAACGGTCGCTTATCAAGTGATGCGGGCGGTCGATGTCGGATTCCGGCTGTGGTTGGAATCGATGTCCTACGCCATTCCCCCGCTCTCGCAGATGAGTTTCGTGCAGTTCGTGATGAACGGTTACAACGTTAGCGGCGAACTGTTGCTGATCGATTTTCTGCGAGTGTTGGGTTATTTCGTCCCGGTATTCGTTTTGGGCCACTTCTTCCTCAAATCGCGTGAGGTGGCGGCATGACGTGGCGTCAGGTTTTTCTGCGCAAGATCGGTTACTTGGCGGGGATCGCCGTGCTGCTGGGTTTGTTGGCCTGGTTGGGATCGCCGCCCGCCCCCTCGGTGGATCGCGAAAAGTCTTCGCCCGGCGGGCTGTTGGCGCAAGTCCGCGACAAGGCCGGCTTGACGCCCTCGCAACTGGGCGAGCTGGACCCCGGCGGCGAGGCCGTCCAATTGGCGACGCTCGGCATGCGCGGCGTGGCCGTCCACATCCTCTGGAGCAAAGCCGAGAACTACAAAAAGAAGAAGGACTGGACGAACCTCTCCGCCTCGCTGGAGCAGATGGCCAAGCTGGAGCCGCATTTCATCACGGTCTGGCGGCACCAAGGCTGGAACCTCTCCTACAACGTTTCCGTCGAGTTCGACGATTACCGGGAGCGATTCCGTTGGATTTTGCGCGGAATCGAGTACCTCAAGACCGGCATCCGCTACAATCAGCGCGAGCCCTTGCTCTACGGCGACGTGGCTTGGATCTATGCTCAGAAGATCGGGCGGGCCGACGAGGTCAAGCTCTTTCGCCGCCTCTTCACGGACCCCAACGATCCCTACGAGATCCACGGCGGTCGTCCCCCGCGAGACAACTGGCTGGTCGGCAAGGATTGGTACGCCGAGGCGGAAAAGCTGGTCGATGAAGGGGCGATTCTGCGAACCACCCCCTTGATCTTCTTCTCGCACCGGCCGATGTGCCAAATGAATTACTCGGATGCCATCGAAAAAGAGGGGACCTTCGGCGACGCCGCGATGCAAGCTTGGGAGACCGCCTTGCGCGAATTTCGGGACGAATTCGGGCGGCGGGAACTGCCCAGCGGCTACGACTTCGCGCCGTTCATTCGCTTGGAGGAGGAAGAGCGGGTTCGCGCGGAGATCGAGGAGCTGGCTCGGCAGATCGACGCCTTGCAGCCGGGCTTGCGTGAAGAGATGCTGGCCGAACGGCGTGCCGATCTGACGCCGGAGGAACTCAGCGCGGTGATGACGCCGGTCGAACAGCGGACGCCCTTGCAGCGTCAAATCGCGGCCGCCATGCAGTTGACCAAGCTCCGCATGACGCACGAACAGGTCGCCCGCCGCATCCGCGATCCGGAAAAACGGAAGGAAGCGATGGAGCTGGCCAAGAAAGCCGTGGCCTTGGAGCGAACCGCCGACGCCATCGCCCATAACCGCAATATCGTGAACTACACCTACTGGAGGCGCCACGCCGAAGTGGAGCAGACGCCGCAAGCCGTGGCTGCTCGCGAATTGATGTATCGTTCCGAGGAAGCCTACCACCGGAACGATCATATCTCGGCCCAGGAATTGTTCTACGAGGCCGCACGCAAATGGCGCGAGGTGCTGGAAAAGAATCCCGACTTGCAGTACGACGACTTCGTCGTCAACGACTTGGCGGATTTCATCAACCGCTACATGAAGATTCTGGACCAATTGGATGCCGTCTTCCCGCCCGATTTCGCTTTGCAATCCGTGGTGCGGCGCTACGTCCGTAACCTTGCCGCGCATGAAACGCTGACGCGGCTCGTGGAACGGGCCGAGCAGGCGGTGAAAGATCGGGATTACGCCGCCGCGCGACGCGATTTGGAAGAGGCTTTCCGCGAATGGAGCAACGTCTTGGATCGGGCGTCCAGTTTGAGGTTGCTGTCCGATCGGGAAACCGTGCAAGAGATCATGGATATGACCGCCTTGTACGATCAGGTGCTGCAAGCGGTGAACGACACCTTCCCGGGCCAGATGGCGGTAGGGGACGTGATCCGCATTCAGATCGCGCAGTCGCCGGAAATGAAGCGGATCAAGCAAGACCTGGCGCAGGCCAATTATCTGCTGCTGCAGAGCACGGCCCCGGCCCAGCTCCAAGCCGCGCGAAAACTGTTCGAGGACGCCCTGCCTTTGGCGGTGGAAGTCTTGCGGAAATATCCTCACTTGATGCGGCTCTCGGAACGCAAGACGGTGCAGGAGCTGCTGGAATTGCACGAGAACTATCGGCGGCTGCTGGCGACCTTGAACGAACCGCTGCCGGAGGACTACCCCCTCCGCGAATTCGCGGAAAAGGTGCTGCCGCTGCTGCAACGAGAATCGGCCGCCACGGCGAATCCCGGCGGCGGATCGTGACCCGACGAACGGGATCGGTAAACCTGGTGTCGCGGAAGGGGAGGCGAATCATGGGATCGAGGTTAACGTTGTCGGCTCGGCGCCGGCGGATGGCGGCGACGATCGTCCTCACGTTGGGGGCGGTGGTGGGCCTGCGTCCGCTGCTCGCCTTGGGCCAAGCACCGCAGGACAAGGCCGCGAAGCATGTCGTGTTCTTGGCCGGGGGGCCGAGTCACGGATTCGGCAGCCACGAGCACCGCGCGGGCTGCCTGTTGCTGGCGCGAAAACTCTCCGAGGCCCTGCCCGGCGTTACGACGGCCGTCTATTCCCCTTGGCCGGACGACCCCGCGGCATTGGCCGAGGCCGACGCCGTGGTGGTCTTCGCCGATGGGGGAGGCGGTAACTTGATTCAGCGCCGATTGGCGGAGCTGGAGCCGTTTCTCGACCGCCCCACCGGTCTGGTGGTGATTCATTACGCATTGGACCTGCCGGACCCCGCCGCCCGGGAAAAAATGAAGCAGTGGATCGGCGGCTATTACGAGACGTTTTGGTCGGTGAATCCGCATTGGCGGGCGGAGTTTCGCGAACTGCCCGACCATCCCGTCACGCGCGGAGTCAAACCGTTCGCCATCGACGACGAGTGGTATTACCACATGCGATTCGTGGACGGGATGCGCGGCGTCACGCCGATCCTGACGGCCCTCCCGCCCGACGACACGCGAAAAGGTCCGGACGGTCCCCACAGCGGCAACCCCGCCGTCCGTGCCCGACTGGGGACGCCTGAGCATGTCGCTTGGGCCTTCGAACGCCCCGGAGGCGGGCGAGGCTTTGGTTTCACGGGCGGCCATTGGCACTGGAATTGGGCCCACGACGATTACCGCACCGTGGTGCTCAACGCCGTGGCCTGGGCGGCGGGCATCGAGATTCCGCCGGAAGGGCTGCGGACCGCGACGCCCTCCGTGGAAGAGCTGTTGCAGAATCTGGACGAGCCGATTCCCGATTCCTTCGATCGCGCGACGATCGAACGGCGCATCCGTTCGTGGGGAAATCCCTGACGCCGTGCGCCACGCCGTAGCCCCGGCCTAATTGCCGTCGCGCTAGGAACCGCCCGGCGCGGTGCGTCCTCGGCACCCGTGGGTTCCATCGGCCCGCCGCGTGGTCTTCCGCTGCGCGTCAGGTGAACACCGATCGGACTTCGGGCTGGTTTAGTACCACCAGCGCCCAAATGCCCATCCCCAAGCCGAGCGGCCAACAACATGAGAAACAAGGCAGCATGGCAAGAATGGCCCCAGTGACGGCCAGGCCGCGCATCTTGGCTTGCAGCATCATGATCGATCCCAGGAGCGTCACCAGGTTGGTGATGCCTCCGAAGAGGATGATGCCCATGACGGCCTTGGCGCCGATTTGGTATCCGGCCACATACGAAGGATCGGCGCCCGGCGGAGGAGGAGGGACCTCCAATCCTCCCAGGGCTAAACGCGCGCCGATGATGAGAAGATTGATTCCTGCCGCGACGATGAGACACGCAGACGCGGTCGATCAGCGCTGGGTCATGGCGCATGATGAGAAGATTGATTCCTGCCGCGACGATGAGACCGATCGCCGGCCCCATGAGTTTCGATTTCGCCGCGGCGGCAAACGGCGAGGCGTAGGCCGCCGGCCCAGGCATTTGCCCCCACATCGGCGGCGCGCCCGCGCTGGGAGGAAAGGGCGAACCGGGGCCTGCGGCGCCCGACCCGGGAACGAAGCCCCCTGATCCGGGTTGTTGCGGCCACGGTCCGGCGCCCGGCGAAGCCCCGGACTGTCCTTCGCCGCTCAGTCCGAACACGCCCTCGTCCCAAACACTGGACGGTCCGGCCTCGTCGGGTGTTTCCGGGGCCGGCGCTGCCACTACGAACACGGCTTGGCAGGCAGGGCATCTTGCCTTATTGCCGACGCCGGTCTCGGGCACCTGCAAGAGCTTACCGCATTGGGGACATGCAAGATTCATCGGCCGAATCCTGGCGGAATAATAGGCACATGAACGCTCTTTCAGGCGAGAGGAGACTCCTCCCGGCCGAAAAACGAAAACGAACCTGTCGGGAACCACGGGGCGTTCCGACCGCGTATCCGCGGCTTAGCCTGCCTCAATCAAAGCAGCGGCCCACGGCGGGATCACTCAGAACGATGATGGCCCAAATCCCCATTCCCAGCCCCAGCGGCCAGCACGAGCTGAAACAGGGGATCATTTGCAGGATGGCGGCGGCCATGGCGAAGCCGCGGGATCGCAGCTTTTTCATACGAACCGCGCCCACGATGCTGATGATGTTGACCACGATCGCCACCAAGCCCATCGTGCCGTAAATCGCGATCATCGCGATCATAGCGAACGCCGCCTCGTTGGGGCCCATTTCCTCCTCCATGGGCACGACGAACGCCATGACGGAATAGAAGGCCAATAATCCGATCCAAAGGATGATGTTGAGGATGGCGCAGACGATGAGACCGGTGGCCGGCCCGGCGACGCGGTCCTTGGCCGCCCGGCGCTCAAGCCGAGGATCGTACGCCGCATGGGTTGCCGGGGGGATGAAACCGCCGGGGCCGACTGAGGGGTCCGGCACGAAACCGGTGGCCGAGGTCGCGGCCTGTCCGCTCCAACCCTCACCACCGGCAGGGGAAGGGCCGCCCGGTACCGTGCTCAGCCCGCCGCAAGCGGGGCACTTGGCGCTGCGCCCTTCATTACCATCCGGCACTCGCAACGTCTGGCCGCAATGAGAGCATGCGAAATCCATACGACGATTTTCCCCTCACGTCTCCACACCCAACGGCTTCGAAGCTCCACCGGCACGCCCCTGATTCTAGTTGCGGCCCACCCCGCTGTCCATGCATGCTCGTGACGTTTCGCCGGAACGGCAACGGGCGGAGATCGGGCCTTTCGAAGGGGCCGGGAAAAGCGGCCGTCACGGGTGAGCGTTTCGAAGCGCGGCCGCGAGCGAGAACGTCCGTCCGGGGGCGGCGTGTGGGCCGGATTCCATCTTCAGTTGACGACCCGGCGCACGGATGCCGCGGCTCTTTCCAGCCCTTGTATTCGGCGCGGCGGCGCTTTATCTTGGGCAACCGAGCTTGTGTCCCCATCTCGATCCGGCGGCGAGCGTCGCCCGGCGGCGGGACATGCCTTCATCCCATCCAGCGGCAAAGGAGCTAAACATGCGCAACACCACGATCGGCTGCCGTTTTCGCGTCGCGCTCCTCGGTGCCGGACTGATGATCGCGGCGATGTTGCCGGCACCCGGCGTACTCCATGGAGAGGAATTGGTGCTGGTTGAGTCCGGCAAAAGCCCTTATCGCATCGTCATTCCCCAAGACGCCGGTCCCTCCGTCCGCTTCGCCGGGGAAGAGTTGCAAAGATTCGTCGCGGAAATGACCGGGGTGACCCTGCCTCTGGTGACCGACGATCAACCCCGGGTCGAGCCTGAGATCGTGCTCGCTTCCACTCCCCGATTGACGGATCTGCATGTCGCCGCGGATGTGCCGTCGCTGGGCATGGAGGGCTACGTCTTGAAGACGGTCGGCCCGAACCTGGTAATCGTGGGCGGAGCGCCGCGGGGTACCCTTTACGGCGTGTACGATCTCCTGGAGGAGAAGTGGGGCTGCCGCTGGTTCACGCCCGATTGCAGCCGCATCCCGAAGCACGAACGATTGACGCTGCCCGCCTTGGACGAGAAGAAAATCCCCGTTCTGGAGTACCGCGAGCCGTTCACCTACGACTGCTTCGACGGCGACTGGTGCGCGCGGAATCGGATGAATTCCTCGACGGGGCGATTGGAGGCCCGGCACGGCGGCAAGATCCGTTTCGGCGCGGGGTTTTTCGTTCACACCTTCGAACGGCTGGTGCCCCCCGACAAGTACTTCGACGAGCACCCCGAGTATTTCAGCCTGGTCAAGGGGAAACGCCTTAAGGAGCATTCCCAGCTTTGCTGCACCAACGAAGACGTCATCCGCCTGTGCACGGAAGGGATCCTGAAAGCCATCGCGTCGGATCCGCATGCCTTCGTGTGGTCGGTCTCTCAAAACGACTGGTACAACTATTGCGAGTGCGACCGTTGCCAAGCCCTGGCCGAGGCGGAAGGGTCGCAGATGGCGCCGGTGCTGCAACTGGTGAACCGCGTGGCGGAGGCCGTGGCCGAACGCTATCCCGACAAGGCCGTCGAAACGTTGGCCTACCAATGGACGCGCAAGCCGACCAAGACGCTCCGGCCCCGACCGAACGTGATCATCCGCCTTTGCTCCATCGAGTGCTGTTTTTCGCACCCCCTGGAGACGTGCGATCTGCCGGCCAATCGGGCCTTCGTGGAAGACCTGCAAGGCTGGGCCAAGGCGGCCGATCGGCTTTGGATCTGGGATTACGTCACCGATTTCCGCCACTATCTGCTGCCGTTTCCCAATCAGCGGGTCCGCAACGACAACATCCGCCTCTTCATTCGCAACAACGTGCGGGGCATCTTCGAGCAAGACACCTACAACACCCCCAACAGCGAGTTGGCGGCGCTGGGCGGATACATGACGGCCAAATTCCTCTGGAATCCCGACTACGATGAGGATGCGGCCATGAACGAGTTCCTCGACGCCTACTACGGCGAAGCCGCCCCCTTGATCCGAAAATACATCGACCGCCTGCACGACTACGCCGAGAAAGAGAACGTGCATTGCAGCATTTGGGTCCCGCCGACCCACGGTCATCTGACGGATGAGCTGCTGGTGGAGGCCGACGAGCTATGGGAAAAGGCCGAGCAGGCCGTCGCCGACCGGCCGGAGATGTTGAAGCGGGTCCGCATCGGCCGCTTGAGCGTGGATTACGCCATCGTGGAACGAGCCCGATCGGCACCGAGCAAGGAGCCGCTTGCGTCGCTGGCCAAGAAGCGGTTTGCCCCGTTTGTCGAGACCATTCCGGCGGCGGGGATCACCCGGCTCATGGAATGGCAGCCGCTCAACTTGGAGCAATACCGGAGTGACTTGGCGAAGGCCTTGGGAATCCCTCAATAGGGAGCACGGCGTCCGAGATCCGGCACTGCCTGACGGCAATCGTCGATCACGCACCGCCTTGTGAGGCGTTGAAGGTGAGGTGCGATCCCTCTCGTGGAGGGGTGTTTTCTTGTCTTGATTGAGGATAGGCAAGCTAGGACGTATACTTTTCCAATGTGGACGAAATGAACACACCGCTCGGGAGGGCCTATCATGCCTTGGCCGGCCTTGCGAATCGGCAATCAGACCGCGTTTAGCGCGGCGTATCCCACCGCGCCTTTCGACTTCGCCTTGGAAAACAACTTCGACGCCTTCGAGTGGTTCAACGACAAGCGTCACGGTTGGGGCTGGGCTCAAGAGGACTCGGACGCACACGATCGGGCACGCATCCGAGAAATCGGCCAAAATCGCAAGATCGCTTATTCGGTCCACGCCCGATGCCAAGCCGACGCCAATTCTCCCGCCGACCGCGAGGAGATATTCCGCTCGATCGATTTCGCTCGCGACATCGGGGCAGGCCTGGTCAACATCTACTACAGCGATTCGCAAGGCCCGGAGGGCTTCGCGGAGTCGCTCACCGCGGTCTACGAGCGTGCGAAAGCGGCCGGCGTCCGCTTGAGTGTCGAAAACACCGTCTTCGTCGGCCCCGATGTCTTCAATCGACTCTTCACCGTGCTGCAAAAGCGACTGGGTGAGGTACCCGGCGACCTGGGCATGTGTTTCGACATGGGGCACGCGAATCTCTGCGCGGCCTCGCGCAACAACTACGTCGGCTTCCTCGAAAAACTGGAATCCTTCGTGCCGGTCATCCATCTGCACGTCCACGAGAATTGGGGCGACGGCGACAGCCATCTGCCGCTTTTCACCGGCCCGGCGGGACAGGACGACTCCGGCGTGCGGACCATGTTGCGATTGCTGAAGGAACGGGGCTTCGACGGGGCCGTCATCATGGAGCAGTGGCCCAATCCTCCCGAACAATTGCTCGGCGCGCGGAATCGCCTGAAGCAACTGATCGTGGACACCCATTGACGCAAGAAGTCTTCGTCTTGCTTCCCGCGTCGGCGATCAGGTTTCGCCCGGGCTTGCGACGGGGCGACCGGCGAGCCGGAAACAAGTTGCCGTCGCCTGCGGGGCGAACACGGCGGCATAAGGGTCGTCCACAGCCGCGGAGACGGTGACGGCCGTCAGGTCCGCGCGTCGGCCCGGCTCCAGCGTTCCCATGTCTCGCTCCAGTCCCAAAGCCCGTGCCGGGATGGCGGTGACCATTTCGAGCAGGTCCTGGGGCGAAAGGTCGGGAAAGTGTGCGCGAGCCGCCCGCAACTCGTTCCACAACGAAAGGTCCGGGGCGGTAGCGCGGCTATCCGTCCCCACGGCCACGGGGATGCCGGCTTCGCGGTACGTCGCCATGGGATACGTCGTGTCGGTAAAGCGGCGGTGCGTCCGCGGGCAATAGACCACGGTCGCGTTTCCCATCGCGGCCAAACGGCGTATCGTCGCCTCGTCGAGATGGTTGCCGTGAATGACCAGCACGCGGGGAACGTCGCTCAATCGCGCCAAGTAATCGGCCCAATCGAGGCCGCCGGGGAAGTGCCGCGGGTCGAAGGCCGACAATCGCTCCAGCATCGCGCGCAGCGGTCCGTCGCCGTGTTGCAGCAAGCGTCGCTCTTCCGCGGTTTCCGCCAAATGAACGGCCAGAGGAAGTTCATAGCGGCGGCACCACCCGGCGATTTCGTCCAAGACGGCCAAGGGAATGGTGTACGGCGCGTGGGGGCTCAAGCCGGGCAGCCATCCGCTCGCCTCGCACCGTTCCAAGTGCGTTTCCACGAGGGCGGCGATTTCGCGCGGCTCTTTGCCCAAGGGGGCGACAATTTCCAGGAAGGAGGTCACGCCGGGCCGCGGTCCCTCCATGGGCGACCGGCCGTCGCCTTCATGCCCCTCGGAGCCGGGAGCCAAGAGCGCGGCGGGCCGGATGTCCCCGATCCAAACCGTGCCATGCCGCAAAGACTCGGCCAGACCGGCTCTCACCGCTTCGCCCGGCCGATAATCCGAGCAGCGGCGAAATGCCACTACCTCCGGCACCCAATTCGGGAACGCTTGCCGGACCTCGTGGGGCCGATTCCATCCGCTCAGTTCGAGGTGGCAATGCGCGTTGATCAGCCCCGGCATCAGCACGGTGCGGCTGAGAACGATCAGGCTTGGATCGCGTTCCGAACGCGGGCGCGTGCCGGGCTCCACGGACTCGATCCGCCCGGCTCGAATGCGCAAGCAACCCCAGTGCAAGGGCGGGCCGCTGATGGGCAAGACCCATTCCGCCTGAATCCGTACAGGTTCCGCGGATAGGCCGGCGCTCTGGGAGGTGGCGGTTGCGCGGTCACTCATCCTCATCCTCGAGCGGCGGTTCGGTATCGCTGTCGCCCGGGGCGCGGAGGTG
Organism: Thermogutta hypogea; assembly: GCF_055386265.1. Classification (NCBI taxonomy): domain Bacteria; kingdom Pseudomonadati; phylum Planctomycetota; class Planctomycetia; order Pirellulales; family Thermoguttaceae; genus Thermogutta; species Thermogutta hypogea. Next base: position 2,970,809 of record NZ_AP042425.1, on the reverse strand, counting down.
TGCGGGTGCATACATCCACAGCAGCACCCAGCCCGCCGCAAGCAGCGACAGGACCGTCACGGCGGGATGGTACGCAAAGCCGTCCTCCGAGAAACTCCCCAATCGGCGAACGATCGCCGTCACGCCGGGCCGCATACTTTCATAGCGTCCCCAATCTTGCGTCAACACCGCGGCCAACATGCCGGTCCCCAACGTCAAGGAGTTGTGCACGGCATGGAAGGCGATGCACGGCCATAGGCTCCGCGTTACCAAGGCGATGGTTCCCAGGACCAAACCGGCCGCAAAGGCCGTGATCGATTGCTGGAGGATGGTATGGCTCAGCCCGAAGAAAATGGCACTGAAAACCACGGCGTTTCGGGCCGAGACTCCCTGCCGCAACCCCGTCAGGATGAAGCCCCGGAATGCGGTTTCTTCGCAAACGGCGGGCAAGAGGGCGAAGGCCAAGAAGATCGGCCAGGGGTTGCTCAACTCGCCGGTCATTCCCAACAGATATTCCCGCAAGAGCGGATCGAGCGGATAGAGCCGCGTCACGGTCTGCTGGAGCAAGGTCGCCGCCGGTTGCAGCAAGAAGGCCAGCAGGATCGCTCCCGCCATCCCCTTCCAAGACGGCGCGTGCAATTGCCATGTCCGTGTCACGCTCCGCGCGAAAAGCAGGGTCATAAGCAGCACGGGTGCCACGATCACCGCCAATTGGGTGATGACGGCCAGCCGAATCAAGTCGGCCTGGATCTGCCACCGCGCGAAGACATGGGTGAGGCCGAACCGCACAAAAAGGATCAACAGCCCGCACGCCGCGGCCAGAGCGGGCGAGGGCACGTCGCGGCGTCCCCAAAACAATCGCCGCAACCACAATCGCAGATCGAAGCGGTCGGCGTCGCGGAACAAGACCTGTTCGTTGTTGAACTGTAAGACCGCCCAGCGGATCGCATAGTAGCACCCGCCCAAGGTGACGGCGGCCACCGGAAAAACGAACGGCCAGGCCTGCGCAGCCTCGCCCTCGATCAACGCCTTCAGCAACAGGACCAAGCCGGTAATGGGAACCAAGCTCGTTCCCAGCGTCAGTTCCAAGCCGCGCGCCACCGGTAAGCCCACCAAAGGCAACGTCAGGAACAGCAGCGGCAGCAGATAGTATTGGCCCTCCTTGGTGCTGCGGGCGAAGGCGGCGATGCCCAAAGCCAACGAACTGAACACCGCCGAGGTGGGGATCAACGCCGGAATCAGCCACAGCACGGACCACGGCGGGGGGGCGAACATGGGCAGATGCCCCAGCGCCAACCAGCCGGTCAGTCCCATGCTGACCAGGTTCAGCACGGCGGTGGCCATGCTGAAGACCATCACCGCCCCCAGTTTCCCCAGGACGACTTCGACGCGTTCCGCGGGGCTGGAAAGGAGCGTCTCCAGGGTGCCTCGCTCTTTTTCGCCGGCGCACAAGTCCACGGCGGGATAGAACGCGCCGGTCAATGCCCATACGACCAACAAGATCGGCATGATCTTGGACCAGAGAGCGGCGCCGCGAAAACCGCTGTCCTCCGCCACATCGGATTCCTGGACGCGGAAAGGCTTGGCGGCCTGAGGAGGTAATCCGCCCGCCGAAAGATTCGCCGCGCCCACGTGCTCCCGCCACTGCATCAAAACGTCATTCAGCCGCCGAAAGGCCTCGGTGGAACGCTCGTTGGCGGTGGAGTAGAAGATCTGCGGATTGGGGATTTCAGGCACGATCAGGGCCACGGCGCCGCCTGAGAGCGAGGGCTCCCCGTTCGGCCCCTCACCCTCCGCCGACCGTTCCAATCTCAAGCGTTCGATCGCGCGCCGCACCTCTTCGCGAAAGGTCTCCAATCGCTGAGCAAACTGGGGCGGAAAAAGCAGGACGGCGTCGAACGCCCGGGTTCGCAAGACGGCCTCCGCCACCGCCGGGTCGTCGTCCGCCTTTTCGGGGTCAATGCCCAGGGCGGCCGCCTTTTCGGGAGTGTAGAATTCGAGCTCCAGTTGCCGGGCTTCCTCGGGATTCCGAAACAGGTGCGCTGCGAAGCGGCCTTCCTCGAAAAGCGGCGGGTCGCCCAGCTCTTGCGCGCCAAGCACCAAGATCCGGCTGGGCTTGGGATGCATCACCTGCGAGATTTGGAAGAAGCTCAGCCCCATCAGCGGATAAAGCAGGACGGGCAGCACGGCGACCATCATGAGCGTGCGGCGATCCCGCAATTGATCGCGGATTTCACGCTCGAAAATGATCCGCACGTTCCGCCCGGTCATGACTTCCGCATCTCCTTCGTCCACGGATTCGGTGCGGCGCCCGGCGCGTCGCCCATCTCCTCGGTTTCGCCGCGGCGGCGGTCCGAGTGGGGACGTTCGCCTTGCTCCCGGCCGTCGCCGTTCCGGACAAGCTCCGCCTCCGTAATCAGCCGGAAGAAAATCTCTTCCAGGTCAGCCTCGCCGAAATGCGCGCGCAGCTCGTCGGGGGTTCCCTGGGTAAGGATGCGTCCGCGACACAAGATCGCCACGCGGTCGCAGAGCTTCTCGACCTCGCGCATGATGTGCGTGGAGAAAATGATGCATTTGCCCTGGTCACGAAGCTCGCGAATCGTTTGCAACAGATTGCGCGCCACCAGCACGTCCAGGCCGGAGGTCGGCTCATCGAAGATCAGCACGGGCGGATCGTGGACCAAGGCCCGGGCAATGGAGACCTTTTGCTTCATGCCGGTGGACATCCGCCCGCCCGGCACGTCGCGAATCTCGTTCATCTTCAGACGATCAAACAGATGCTCCATGCGGGGACGCAGTTGTTCCCGCGTCCAGCCGTAAAGCAGGCCGAAGTATTCCACCATCTCCCAAGCGGTCATGCGGTCGTAGACGGCGGTGTTGACCGACATGAAGCCGATGTTCCTGCGGACTTGGGCGGGTTGGCGGAGGCAGTCGAAGCCGGCCACGACGGCCCGCCCGCCGCTGGGACGCAGCAGCGTACTCAGGATCCGCAGCGTGGTCGTCTTGCCCGCCCCATTGGGACCGAGCAAACCGAAGATTTCCCCCGGCCGGGCCTCGAAATCGACCCCGTCCAGGGCGCGAACTATGCCGCCGCGCGGATCGTCGTAATACTTCGTCAGGTTCTTCGTCTTGACCATCCGCGACTCTCGCCCGCCGGTCATGCTTAGCAAATTCCGGGGCCTCATCAACGCCGGTGACCCGACGCCCGAACGCTCCATCTTTGCGATTGTATCCCATGCCGCCGGGCGTGCGTACGTCGCCCCGGCGTCCGGGTTGCACGTCGGCCGTCGAGCAATGCCCGACGATTCGATTGTATCAATCGTGCCGGGTGCGACCTGTCCGACGTGGCATTGTCTTCCTTTAAGCGTCTTCCTTTTAGCACAGCTCGGGGAGCGAAGTCGGCGTGGACCCGACGCGATGCACGTCACCGGTCCCGGCGATTCCGTCGGCGGTGCGTTCCCGCACGCGGGAGCCGCGGCTCAAGCCTTCCGCCGAGGAATCCGCGCGGCATCAAGAATGTGCTCGTGTCCGTTGCCCCTGCCGGTAGGACGCCGGTTCGATTCGATCCGCAACCTCCCGCTGCGGCCGCGGATTGGCACGAACGATACAATGAAGGAGTGAGTAATCGCGCCGCCCGCACGGTCTGTCCTGCGGGAAAGTTCGCCGCATCCTCGCGGCGCCTTGAGCGCTGTCGGGTGTGTAGTCCAGCGTTGGAAGGAATGCCATGAGCGTTTTCGAGAGCCGACCGGACAGGCCTTCCCCGGATGAAAGAAGTCTTTCCGCGGGCGAACATGAAACGTGGCCCGCGGGGGAACCGATCTCGGCCGTGGCGGTGGGCGAGTCGCAATTCTCGCCGTGGCCTCCGCACCCCGAACCGCTGACCGTGCAGCGGCCGCCGCGGCGCGTGCGTGTCGGCTTGCTGCTCTTCTTGTTGCTGATGTTGGCGACTCTGCTGGCCTCGCCCTATCTGTTGGAAGCCATTCCGTACGCTTGGACGCGAGGCAAGCTGCGGGCTGAGTTCGAGGTGGCCCGCCGGCTCTTGGAGGAGTCGCCCGAACCCCGCGAACGGTTCCGCTGGATCGTCCGCGGCGTGTCTCCCGCAGTCGTGGGCATCGAGACCGTGCGCCGCGACGTGCCGGCTTCGGTCCCCGATGAATGGCGGCATTTTTTCCAACCCGAGTTCCGTGAGGAGGGCATGGGATCGGGCGTCATCGTCGATCCGGAGGGTTACCTGGTCACGAATTTCCACGTCATCAACGATGCCTCGCGGATTACGGTGCGTTTGGCCGACGGGCGAACCCTGCACAACGCGGCCGTGGTGGGCGCCGACCCCGTCAATGACCTGGCCGTACTGAAGATCTCCGCCGACAAGCTCTCCGCCGTGCCCTGGGGCGACAGCGATCAATTGGAGGTCGGCGATACCGTGCTGGCGATCGGCAACCCCTACGGCCTGCGTCATACCGTGACCGCGGGAATCATCAGCGCCAAGGAGCGCCGGGCGGCCACCAACGCCGGCGGTTATCAGGAATTCCTTCAAACCGACGCGGCCTTGAATCCCGGCAACAGCGGCGGTCCCTTGGTCGATATGAAGGGGCGTATCGTCGGCATCAATACGGCCATTTTCGGCGAGGCTTATCGCGGTATCAGTTTCGCCATTCCCAGCCGGGTCGTTCAGGATGTGTACAGGCAGCTTCGCCAGACCGGGCGGATCAGCCGCGGGTGGCTGGGCGTGCAAATGGAAGAGGTCTCGGAACGGGACGCCCGGCGCGGCAACCTGGAAGCGGCATCCGGCGCGAAAGTGGTCCGCGTGATACCAGGCTCTCCCGCCGAAGCCGCCGGCATGCTGCCCGACGACATTATCCTCACCTGGGACGGCAAACCCATCCCGGAGCCGGCCGCCCTGAGTATTGCCGTGGCCCGATCCGCCGTGGGAACCAAAGTCAAAGTCGGTATCCTCCGCGGCAAGGAGCGACTGGAATTGGAAGTGGAAGTCGCCGAAAGGCCGCGGCAGTTCTGATGCCCGGCGAAACGGGGCCGCCGCGGATCGTGCACGCAAAGCCTCGAAACGAGCGGGCTACCTAACCCGCGGTACGTTTTGCAAACGGAGAAAGAGATGCTGGACGCGCAATTGCTGGCCATCCTGGCCTGTCCCGAAACACGCCGACCCCTGCGACTTGCCGAACCGGCGTTGCTGGCCGCGGTCAATGAAGCCATTGCCGCAGGACGGGTAACGAATCGGGCAGGGCAAGTGATCCACGAACCGGTCGAGGAACTGTTGGTCCGGGAAGACGGGGCGGTGGCCTATCCTGTTCGAGAGGAAATCCCCGTCCTCTTGATTGACGAAGGCATTCCTTTGGAGGGGTTGGCCTTCAAGCCTGGGCTTTGAGCGTTCCGGGGCGGATTCAATAGTTGCGACGAGAACCAAAACCCCGCAACCAAAGCATGCCCAAGACGACGGCGAGCATGCCGAGCAGCAACCAATGTTCCGGTTCCAGGCGGCCGATCTCTCGAGCGGCAAGGTTCAAACCGCGATTCAGATAGTACCACATAGGCCGATCTCGATGAGAAACACGAACGAGACCAACTCGGCAGGCCCCTGATTGGGGGCAATGGGTCTTCCGGCAGCACGCGCGAAAATGCCCGCGGCCCTACTTAAGCTTAGCTCACAATTCGGCCGAGAGGGCAACGCCCGGGTCGGCGACCGGTTCGGGCGCACCCCCTTGCCGAAATCGGAACCGCCGGGATAATCGAAAAAGGCGGAGCGAGATCCGCGCCGCCGTCGCTTGCGTTGTCGCCTCCCCGACTTGGAGAGGTCGGCAGTAAGGGCTAGAATACTATTGTGGATCGCAGGGCAATGCCTGGGAGGCGAGCCTTGTCGATCGATTGCGATGCAGCCGGTCACGAATCGCCTGCTTCCAAGCGTCGAAGGCCTTCCGACCGTTGTGTTCGGGAGGAACTCCGCTGCGGGGGGGCGACGGTGGAGGCCGGTTTAGGGTCGCTAGCTACGGGGGCGTAGCTCAATTGGTTAGAGTACTGGACTGTCGATCCAGTGGTTGCGGGTTCGAGTCCCGTCGCCCTCGCTTGTAGTCTCATTTGCGTCACCTTTCGTGGTGGGACGCTCGCTTGTCTTTTGTACCTATGTCGCGGTTCCCAAGCCGCCGGTTTTCGCCGGCGGTTTTTTTGCGCTCTCTCAGACGACGAGATTTACGCGCCGAGATTTGCGCTCTGTTCCGTCGTTTCCCGTAAACCGAGGGGGTGTTGCGTGGTCCGGTGTGGGATTCGAAACGCCTTTTCTCGCAGCGTGACCTACACTTTTTAAGACACCGTGTCATCGACTCAGCGCGAATCGCGGAGGCGCCGAAACGTTCACGGAATGCCGGCGCGGGCCGGTTGCGAGCACTCCGCGCACGTAGTTCAGACGATCGGCACAGCATCCCCGTCCGTGTCGCATGGCCGAAGCCTGGGACATTACTTTCGACCGCCTCGTTCGCACTCCCAACACGGCGGCAGGCATCGTGTTGGAAAGGGCGATGGATTCACCTTTGGCGGAGGTGAGAGAACGGGCCATCGCGGGCCTTCTGCGGCGGCCCGAGCAACGCGGCCATTTCGCCGTCTTGAGACGCATCGATCCCGCGGATCCGGCGTGGCCTCCCCGATTCGAGCAGTTGCCGATCCGCTTCCTGCAAAGCCTCCGCGAGGCTTTGGTTTCGACTGATGAAGACCTCCGCGAGGGCGCCTATCAGGTGGTTCTGTGGTCTTCTCTCTACGACATGATTCCCCTGTTGGTGAATCTTCTGGAGCGTCCCGAAGCGGAGCAGTCGGAACGGGCGGGTGAAGTCTTGCTGGAACTGAGTCGGCGCCTGGCCGATGCCTTGGCGGCGTCGCATCCATCCCAGGAAGTCTCGGGTTTGCAGAGGGCTGCCGAGCAGGCACGCCGCGCGCTCGCCTTGAGCGTGGATCGCTACGGCAAGCACGAGCGGCGGGAGGTGATCGAGGCGTATCTTCCGCTGATCCGAGGCAACGTAGGCATCTTGCGCGAAGTTCTAAGTTCCACCGTTCATCCGGCTCGCAATGCCCTTCTGCGGATGTTCCGGAACGCCTCGGATCCGTCCGCGGTTCAGACCCTGTGCGGGTTCCTGCAACTCCGGGATATCCCGACCGCGATCCTGGGCGTTTTGTCTCAACGGGACGATCCCGCCTTCGTGCGGGCATTCGTGAAGCAAGTGGGTGCCGATCCGCCGGCCGAGGTGCGCCGCAATCTCAAGCGTTTGCGGCAGTTGAAGTGCTTGAGCAACTTGCCTCGAATCCTGCCCGAGTTGAATGAAACCGAACAAAGTCTGATCCCATCCCTGGTTGTGAGGACGGCGGTTCCCGCCGCGCAGGCCCTGGCGGCGGTGGGGGAGATTCTGCGTCGCGGGCTGCCGGCGGCACGGGCGGCGGCGGCTGAAGCCTTGGGGCATTACCACGGAGCCGAGGCCAATGCGTTGGCGATTCAAGCCGCGCACGACCCCGATCCTCTGGTGGTGGCGGCCGTGCTGCCGCAGCTTCGAGGCCGCGGCATGGCCGGCGCTCTGCCGGTCATCCTGCAATCCCTGGAAAGCACGCATCCCATGGTTCGCCGTGCCGCCCGACGGTGTCTTAAGGAGTTCTCGTTCCGCCGATTCTTGGAAGCTTGGGATATGCTTCCGCCGGATATTCGCCGCGACACGGGAATGCTGGTCAAACGAGTGGACGGACGCACGGCGGGTCTCTTACGAGCGGAGTTGGCTTCGCCGTTTCGCTCCCGACGACTGAGGGCGCTGCTGGTCGTGCAAGAGTTGGATTTGGTCTTTCGCGTGGAATCCTCGGTCATTCCCTTGCTTGTGGATGAAGACCCGGCCATCCGCGCGGAGGCCGCCGCGGCGCTGGCGCTGACCGATTCCCCCCAGGGTTTGCAAGCACTGAGAAATACCTTGAGCGATCCGAACGCACTGGTCCGGGAAGTCGCTGAAAACAGCCTCCGCTTGCGCGAGGAACAACGCGCTCAAAACGCACGCGAGGCGTCCGCCGGTGAATCTCCCGTGGATCGTTCTCCCTCGCTCGCGAGCGTTGTGCCGCCGGGACAGTCCTTACTCCCCTTGGCGGAGTGCCGGGAGCCGTTGTCATGATCGTGCCTTCCTTCACCGCGATCGCGAAGAACCTGCTGCTGGGCTCCTCCCGCTTTCCGCTCGAGCAACTCCAGCAAGAGTTCCAGCGGCGCAGCAGTCGGCCGATCGACGTCGGGGCGCTTCTTTGGGGGGCGGCGGCCGTCCTTGCGGCCGTCGGCGCGACGGCCGTCATCCTGCGAATCGTGGACGTCTTTCGGACGGGCAAGCCGTATCGCAGCGGCGGATTGTTGTTCGTGTCGCTCTGCCGCGCCCACGGTTTGACTTGGTGCGAGTCCTTCCATCTTTGGCGCCTGGCCAGACGAAAAGGTCTGCGTCCCGCCGCGCAAGTGTTCTTGTCGCCCGACGTGTTTTCGGAACCGGAGGACGGCGACTGTTTGGAAATGTCGGAGCGTCTCGCGGATCGGCTGTTTCCGCGAGAGGTCGGCGCACCCTGCTCGGTCGGCGTTACGGCCGGCGGGGCGGAGTCCGGCCCCAGGCTGCGGCAAGGGTAGGTTCCGCTACCGCGTCCAGGGCGGCGGCGTGTCGGGGTCCAATCCCAACTCCTCCAGCACCACGGGCAGCTTCTCCACGGGGAATCGCCCCTCGCCGGCGAGCGACGACAGTGCGGCAAAGGCGATGTGCTCGGCATCCACCTCGAAGAACCGCCGAAGTTCGCGTCGGGCCTCGCTGCGACCGAATCCGTCCGTTCCCAAGACCGTGTAGCGGCCGGGAATCCACTTGGCCAACGAGAGCGGCACGGCCGAGACATAGTCGGAAGCGGCTACGACGTGACCACGGCAGTCGCTCAGCACCTCTTGCACGTAGGCCGGCTTGGGCGGATCCAGCGGGTGGAGGCGATTGGCGCGTTCCGCGGCTCGGGCGTTCTCCAGCAAGGCCTTCCAACTGGTCACGCTATAGACGCGGCTGGAGACGGCGAATTTCTGATCCAGAATATCCTGTGCCCGCAAGACCTCGCGGAGGATGGCCCCACTGCCCATCAGGTCCACGAACGGCCTGTCCTTGCCCAAATCCCGCAGCGAGAGCGGATACATGCCGCGGCAGATGCCCTCGGTGGATCCCATGGGAAGGATGGGCATCTCGTAGTTTTCATTCATCAAGGTTATGTAATAGAAAATGTCTTCTTCTTCGTAGTACATACGCCGGATGCCGTCCAAGACGATTACGGACATCTCGTAGGCGAAGCAGGGATCGTAGGCTTGGAGAGTGGGATACGCCAGGGCGAAGAGGTGGCTGTTGCCGTCCTGGTGTTGCAGGCCTTCGCCCGCCAGAGTCGTGCGACCCGCCGTGCCGCCCATCAGGAAGCCGCGGCAACGCATGTCGCCCGCCGCCCAAATCAGGTCCCCGATGCGCTGCAAGCCGAACATCGAGTAGTAGATGAAGAAGGGGATCATGTTCACGCCGTGGGTGGAATGCGCCGTGCCCGCGGCGATGAACGACGACATCGAACCGGCCTCGGTGATTCCCTCCTCCAAGATCTGGCCATCCTTGGCCTCGTGATAATACAGCACCGTGTCGGAGTCGACCGGCTCGTAGAGCTGACCGACGTGGGAGTAGATGCCGAACTGCCGGAAGAGGGCCTCCATGCCGAAGGTGCGGCTTTCGTCGGGCACGATGGGGACCACGTACCGTCCGATGTTCTTATCGCGCATCAGCCGGACCAAGAGTCTCACGAAGGCCATGGTGGTCGAGACCTCGCGGCCCTCGCTGCCCGAGAAGAACTCGGAAAAGTCCTCCCATTTCGGCGGTTTGAGCTTGGTCATGGGGTGCCGCCGTTGCGGGACGGGGCCGCCCAACGCCTGCCGGCGTTCGCGGAGATAGCGAATCTCGGGGCTGTCGTCGGGCGGGCGATAGAAGGGGGCGTCCGCGACGCGCTCTTCGGGAATGGGAATATCGAAGCGACGGCGGAACTCGCGCAGCTCGTCCTCGTTGAGCTTTTTCTGTTGGTGCGTGATGTTCCGGCCTTCGCCGGCCTCGCCCAATCCGTAGCCCTTGATCGTCTTGGCCAAGATGACGGTCGGCGAGCCTCGATGCTCCACCGCCGCCTTGTAGGCCGCATAAACCTTGAGCGGGTCGTGTCCGCCGCGCTTCAGCCGGCGAATCTGCTCGTCGGTCAAATCGGCGACCAGGGCCTCCAGCCGCGGGTCCACGCCGAAGAAGTGCTTGCGGATGTAGCTTCCCGGCATCACCGTGTATTTTTGGTACTGGCCGTCCACGACCTCCATCATGCGGCGGGCCAACAAGCCCTCCGTGTCGCGGGCGAAGAGCGGATCCCAGTCCGTTCCCCAGATGACCTTGATCACGTTCCAGCCGGCGCCGCGGAACGCACCTTCCAATTCCTGGATGATCTTGCCGTTGCCGCGGACCGGGCCGTCCAGCCGTTGCAGATTGCAGTTGATTACGAAAATCAGATTATCGAGCTTCTCGCGGCCGGCCAACGTGATGGCGCCCAGCGTCTCCGGTTCGTCGCATTCGCCGTCGCCGACGAAGCACCAGACTTTGGAGTCGCGGGCTTGGGGACGAATGCCGCGATCCGCCAAGTATTGGTTGAAGCGGGCCTGGTAAATCGCCATGATCGGCCCCAGACCCATCGAAACGGTGGGAAATTCCCAAAAGTCCGGCATCAGCCAGGGGTGAGGATAGGACGACAGGCCGCCGCCCGGTGCCAATTCCCGGCGGAAATTCTCCAGGTGTTGTTCGTCGATCCGTCCTTCGAGGAAGGCTCGGGCGTAAATCCCCGGCGACGCATGGCCCTGGATGTACACGAAGTCCGGCGATTCCGTGCCCTGTTTTCCGCGAAAAAAGTGATTGAAACCGACCTCGTACAACGTGGCGGCCGAGGCGAACGTGGAGATGTGTCCGCCGATTCCCGAACTCTCTCGGTTCGCCCGCACCACCATGGCCAGGGCGTTCCAGCGAATCAGGCTTTTGATGCGCCGTTCCAAGGCGCGATCGCCGGGATACGGCGGCTCTTTCTCCGGCGGGATCGTATTCACATATTGCGTGGTGGCGGCGGAGGCAAACGGTACGCCGGACCGAAACGCCTTGTCCTTCAGCCGTTCGAGCAGGTAGATCGCGCGATCGCCGCCCTCCCGCTGAAGCACGTATTCGAACGCTTCCAGCCACTCCTGCGTCTCGGCGGGATCGGAATCCACGGCGATCGGCGAGAAGCCGTTGGTTCCGGGCTTCGCCGCCTGTGCGTCGGGATCCACCGGATCGAGCTGCGCCTTGTCACGTGTCACCGAACTCATTGCGTCCTCTTCGACATCAAAACCGTGCGAAAGCTGGGCGGGAGGTCTTGTCCCGGTTGCGCCGTGGCGGCGGCCATCGCCTCACCACCGAATTTACCACCCTTCTTGCGTAGTTCCAGATGCCCCCTTGACGTTCCTTCTTCACGCAAATCGACCAAACGTTGTATTATACGCCGAAATGGGGTGTGCTTGGCGGTGGGGTCGAGCCGACCGCCGCAAGAGATATGAGAGCGCGCGACCCATCGCAGCCTCCGCCGGCGCTTGCTGCACCCTCGCGTGCGATTTGGCACGTGTTGGACGCATTCCTCGCATCCGGACATGTCGGCAAGCTCCGGACATCTCGGCGAGCTGCGGTCGAGACCCGGTGATCGCGGCAATTCGCGAAGCCGTCCGCGACCGTCTTGTCGCCGGCCTTTGCCCATTCCTCGGAGAAGGGCGGTGCTTCGCCTGCGATGATGACGTTACCAAGAGAACGTAGTCGGAGCACGGCGCGGCGAGCGTTCAAACAGCCGGATTTTATGTCGCTGAGCTTGGACCGGGACTTCGCCGCATGGACGCAGGAGATGTGCGGTATTATAATGACGGCAAACGTAATATGCCGCTTCCCGCCGCCTGAGACCGCCGTCGCAGGTTCCGGTTTGCCTCTGGGTTCGTCCTATGCCGCGTCGAATCGCCCGCGCCTTCCATCCGATCTTGTGGCTTGTGTTGGCATTGTTTTGCGACCGCTGGGCATCGGCCCATTTTTTGGTCCTCTTGCCGTCGCGTGACGTGGTCGGGCCGGGCGACCCGCCCGAGGTCGTGCTCGAAATGCAATTCACGCATCCCATGGAACAGGGCCCGATCATGCCGATGGCCCGACCGCTCGCGTGCGCCGTGTTCGCCGGCGAGTCCAAGGCGGATCTGTCGGCGAGTCTGCAAGAGCGTCGCGTGGGCAAGGCTTCGACCTATTCGGTCCGCTACCGATTCGAGGAACCGGGCGATCATGTTTTCACCGTTTTACCCGCTCCCTATTGGGAACCGGCCGAGAGGAAGTGGATCATCCACTACACCAAGGTGGTCGCCAACTTTCTGGGCAATGAAGGCGGCTGGGAGCGAGCGGTCGGGCTGCCCGTCGAAATCCAGCCGCTGACACGCCCCTACGGTTTATGGACGGGCAACGTATTCCGGGGCATTGTCTTGCGGGAAGGTGAGCCGGTGCCCTTCGCCACGGTGGAAGTCGAGTATTGGAACGAAGGCGGCCGTGTCGCGCCGCCCAACGACGCCTATGTCACCCAAGTCATCAAGGCCGACGCCGCCGGTGTGTTTTGTTACGCCATGCCGCGCGCCGGTTGGTGGGGATTCGCCGCTCTGGTGGAGGGCAGGGAACGACGGCCCGACCCCGAGGGAGCGCCTGCCGAAGTGGAGTTGGGCGACTTGATCTGGGTCCGAACGGTGGACATGAAGTGACACGTTGCGATCGCCATGCACTTGAATGACGTGGTCTTGTCGGTTTCGCCCACGGGATTGGGCATCATGGCTGCCGGTTGGCTCGGCGCGGCGGCGGGAGTCGGCTGGTCGTTGCGGCGACTGGACTACGAGCGGATTCCCTTGGTCGGGGTGATGTCGGCGGTCTTCTTTGCCGTTTCCGCGGTGCAGATCCCCTTGGGACCCGTCGCCGTTCATTTGGTTTTGAACGGTTTGATGGGCCTGCTTCTCGGAGCGGCGGCCTTTCCGGCAATCATGATCGCCCTCCTCCTCCAATGGCTGTTTTTCGGCGAAGGGGGAATCACCACGCTGGGAATCAATACCGTCAACATGGCCTTGCCCGCCGTAGTCGTTTATCGGCTCTTCGGCGGCGTGCGGTCGGCACGGCCGGCCGCCGTGTGGTGGTCGGGGTTTGGGGCGGGATTTGTCAGCATCGTGCTGTCCGCCGCCTTGACCGGCTTGTGCATTTTCGCCGTGGGACGCAATCTCCAGGGCCTTTCGGTCCTGGTGTGGATCACGGACGGCGGCTTGGCGTTCGGTGAAGGTCTGGTGACCGCCGCGGCCGTCGCCTTCTTGCATCAAGTCCGTCCCGAGGCTCTGCGTCCCGCCGCCGCATCGTGACCGGCCTTCGGCGGTGAAACTCGCTGCGGCATCGGCGGTCCCCTGCGAGGTCTCCGGTAGGAACGAAATGATGAACCAATCTCGCCGCTGTGTGTTGCGTCGGGTTTGTGCCGCCCGGGCGGCGGCATTCTTCTTCGCGTGCGCCATGCTGTGCAATTCCACGGCATACGCCCATTCGCTGTACATCTTTGCGACTCAAAGAGGCGATCAGGTGGAGGGCAAGGTCTATTTCCGCGGCGGCAGCGGGGCCGCGGGGGCGAAAGTCGAGGTGTACGACGCCGACGGCGCCAAAAGGCATGAACTGACCTGCGACGAAGAGGGACGGTTTCGTTTTCAGCCCGGCTTCTCGGGGAAGATGCGATTGGTGGGAATACTGGAGGACGGCCATGCCACGGAGTACGAGTTAGGGACGATGACCGCCGAGACGGGAAACGCCGCGTCCGAAACGCCCAACCGCGCCGCGCCGGGCGACGACGTTCCGCCGAACGGTTCCGGGCGTCGGGACCCGCGAAGCGGACCGGCCCTTGCGGCCGAGACCGGGCCGGCCGCAACGGGCGAATCCATCGGCGAGCCGTCGCCGCTTCCGGCGGCGATCGAGCGGCTCCGGGACGAGGTGATACGTCTCCGCGAGGACATCCAGACCTCGCGCAACAGGGCGGAATGGCGCGACGTCTTGGGAGGCATCGGCTATATTTTGGGTTTGACCGGCATCGCCTTCTACCTGTCGGCCCGCCGTCGTGCGAGCCGCGGCGACGCGAAGAACCTTCCGCCGGCAGCCGATCGCGCGAGGGGAGCTGCTTCATGAATCGCGTGGCGCGGTGGCCCGATGTTCCGACGGTTACGCGGACCTGGATCGATCGTTTCGATCCCCGGCTGCGGATCGCGGCCCTGCTGACGGCGGCGATCGTAATCGTATTGAGCACGAAGCCCACGGTATGGCTCTTGATGCCGGCGGCGGCTCTGGTCGTCGCAGCTTCGGTCGGGCTTTCCGCGAAGACGCTGCTGACTCGGCTGATCCCCGTCAACGTGGTGGTGATCGCCTCGGCCGTGTTGGTGCCATGGACCGCCGGCCTCGGCTCGGGCCATGGGGCGGCACGGTTCGATATCACCGCACTGGATGTGGTCGCGGAAATCGCCCTGAAATCGAATGCCATCGTGCTGTGGATGTCCGGTCTGGTGGGCACGATGGAGATTCCCACCCTGGGCCACGCCTTGATCCACCTCCGCGTACCGCGGAAGCTGGTCCACCTGCTGCTTTTCACGGTCCGCTATCTGCACGTCATGCACGATGAATACCGGCGACTTCACACCGCCATGCTGATCCGGGGGTTTCGGCCGCGATGGGACCGCCGCACGTTTCGCGCCTATGGAAATATGGTCGGTATGCTGCTCGTGCGCAGCATGGCGCGGAGCGAACGCATCATGGCGGCCATGCGTTGCCGGGGTTTTCGCGGGCAATTCCATGTGTGGCGGCACTTTCATTTTTCGGCCCGGGACGGTGTCTTCCTGCTGGGCGCAGCGGCTTTGTTCGCAACGTGTGCCGTTTTGGAATGGATGTCGTGAGATCCCGGACATGAAGCATGCCGCAACCCCAGGACCGTCCTCCCAAGATCACGGCCGGGGCTTGCCCGAGCCGGGACAAGCCGATACGCCGGTGATCCGGCTCCGCGACGTCGTTTTCGGCTATTCCCCCGATCGCGACGTCTTGCGCGGCGTCTCCTTGGAAATCCACGCCGGTGAAGCGGTGGGATTGATCGGCGCCAACGGCAGCGGCAAGACGACGTTGTTGCACCTGCTCGGCGGGTTGTTGGCTCCGCGTTCCGGTTGTTTGGAAGTGCTCGGCAAGGCCCGGCGTCCCAAGGACTTCGACGAGATTCTGGGCCGCGTCGGACTGCTGTTTCAAGATTCCGACGATCAACTTTTCTGCCCCACCGTGGCCGAGGACGTCGCCTTTGGTCCGCTCAACCAAGGGCGATCCCGCCGCGAGGTTGCGGAGTTGGTAACTCGCACGCTGGAGGAGCTCGGCCTGCGGGGCTACGAGGACCGCGTCACTTACCGGCTTTCCGGCGGGGAAAAGCGGCTGGTCGCCTTGGCCGCCGTGCTGGCGATGGAGCCGGCCGCCTTGCTGCTGGACGAGCCGACCTCCGGGCTGGATGAAACTGCCGCGGAACGTGTGGTATCCGTTTTGACCCGGCTGCCGCAAGCCAAATTGATCGTCTCCCACGATCGCCCGCTCTTGCGGCGAGTTTGCCGTCGGTTGGTGGCATTGGAGGACGGCCGACTCCGCGCGGTGCAAGATTTCTGACCCCGCGGCGGTGATTGCCCGGCCGCCCGCGTCCGATGCGCGGGAAGGCGCCGCGCTCGACGGGCCGATCCGATTCGACGGTCGTCGTCGGAGGCTGCATCAGGCGGCGCGGCTCAATTCCCGCAGTGCCGCCACGGCGTATTCGATTTCCTCCGTCGTGGTGAAAGGCCCCGTGCTGATCCGCACCGTGCCCCCACGCTCCAGGGTACCGATCGCTGCGTGCATCCGCGGCGCGCAGTGGATGCCGGAACGAACCTGGATGCCGAAACGGACATCCAAGAGGGCGGCCAGCTCGTGCGGCTCGAAGCCGTTTAAGCGGAAGCTGACCACGCCGACGCGCTCCGCGGGGTCTTCGGGACCGTACAACGTCAGGCCCGGAACGCCGCGCAAACCCTCCAAGAGGTTCTCGATCAGCGTCAGCTCGTGGCGCCGCAGGGCGGCCGGGGTCCGGCTTTCCAACCACGCCAGCCCGGCGGATAGGCCGGCCAGGCCGGAGGCGTTGTGGTTGCCCGGTTCGTATTTGTCCGGCAACATGGCGGGCTGCCGATCCTCGTCGCTTTGCGAGCCGGTACCGCCCAGCCGCAAGGGTGAGAGTCTTTCCTCCACGCCGGGACGGATATAGAGCACGCCCGTCCCCATCGGTCCCAGCAGACCCTTGTGGCCGGGAGCCGCGGCCAGATCGACGCCCCATTCGCGGACGGAGAGGGGGAGGTGCCCCAGCGACTGCGCCGCGTCGATGAGGATCAGGGCATCGGGCGCGCGACGTCGCACGATCTCGACGAGCCGGGGTACGTCCTGGAGGGTGCCCGTCACGTTCGAGGCGTGGTTTACGGCAACCAAACGCGTCTTGGGGTGGACGGCTTGAACGAAGGCGTCGATATCGACTCGGCCGGCCGCATCGCAGGGGACGCGCGTCACATGAACGCCTTGCGTCTCCTCCAGGAATCGTAGGGGTCGGAGGACGGAATTGTGATCGGCGGCCGTGGTCACGGCATGATCGCCCGGCCGAAGCGTGCCCCGAATCGCCAAATTCAGCGCATCGGAGCCGTTGAAGGCGAAGATCACGTGGAGCGGGTCCTCGGCGTCCCAAAAGCGGGCGACGCGATGCCGCGCGTCGGCCACCACCCGGTCGGCGTCGGACGCATTGCGATACACGCCGCGGCCGGGCGAACAGCCCAACCGCCGTTGATAATCATCGACGGCCCGATAGACCGATTCCGGTTTCGGCCAACTGGTGGCCGCGTTGTCCAAGTACACCCGTTGCAATTCCGCCATATCGACTTTCTCCGGCCCCGGGCCGGCGAGGACGTATCCACGAATCCTTCCAGCCGTCAAAGCGTCTTCCGAGCGATGATCCGCCGCGCAAGGCGCGAGAAAACGAGAACCAAGGTCGGGATGGAGAACGATGCGCCCGCCCTGCGATCCGCCGGGGACTTCATTCGCTCGGCGAAAACAAGCGGACCAGTTCGTCGAGAACGTCGGCGTGGACCAGGGCGATGACGTTGTCGCCGGGTTTGATGCGATCGTCGGCGCCCGGCAGCGTCACCGATTCTCCGCGAATTCTGGCGGCGATCAGGCAATGATGCGGCAACCCGACCGTCGCCAGGACATGTTGCGTGACGGGGGCGTCTTCCGGGACCTCCAATTCCACCACGAGCAAACGGGAATCGGGCACCAGCGGCTTGCGGGAAATGACGGCGCCCGTGTTGAGGTGGGCCTCGACCTCGCGAATCACCACCTGCCGGGGCGTCGTCACATAGTCGATTCCCAGCTTGGCGAGGATGTGGAGATAGTCGGTCCGCCCCACGACCGCGGCCACCTTCTTGACGCCCAGCTCCTTGGCCTCGACACACGCTATGATATTATTCTCATCGTCGCCCGTGCAGGCTATGAAGAAATCGGCGCTGGGCACGCCTTCCTCTTCCAAGTCCGCCCGATTGCGGATGTCGCGGCAGACGACCGTCGTGCGATCGAGGTGGGCGGCGAGAAACTCCGCCCGTTCGCGATTGGATTCCATCAGCAAGACGGCGAAGCGTTTGCCTTCCAGGAGCCGGGCCAAATGGTAGCCCGTTTCGCCGCCTCCGGCGATGACGACCCCCATGCGTTGGGGCGGTTCGATTTCGAACTGGTCCTTCGCGGCGTCGATCTCCTCCCGTTTGCCGAGCAACGTCACGCGATCGCCGACTTCAATCGTATCCTCGGCTCCGGCGATGAAGACCTCGTCACCGCGCACGATGGCCGCCACGCGCACGCCCTTGCCCAGCTTCAATTGCCGCAGGGGCACGTGCAGGGCGGCGGTGGCGTTCTTGATCTCGATCTCTTGCAGCTCCAAATCTCGCACGGCGAAGTTTTCGACGGCCAGCGCGCCGGGCAAGCGGACCGCTCGCGCCAGGTCCAGCGCCGCGAGGAACTCCAGGTTGACCAATCGATCGATGTGGAAGTGACGCCGATAATCGAAGGTGCTGGTGTCTAGGAAGATCGGTTGATATACCCGCGCGATGGATCGCCGGGAACCCATGGCCTTGGCGACGGAGGCGGCTACCAAATTCACCTCGTCGTCGTTGGTGACGGCCAGGCACAGATCGGAGTCCAAAGCACCCGCCTGGAATAGCGCGGACGACTGCGAGGCCGAGCCTTGAATGATGCGGGCGTCGATGGCGGGATTGTCATCGATCAATCGCACGACGTCGGGGTCGCGCTCCACGATGGTGACCCGGTGTTTGGGACACAAGACCTCGGCGACCGACGCCCCGATCGCCCCTCCGCCCAAGACCAAAATCCGCATGAAACGGCTCCTACTTCCCCCCTTCGGCCGACTCCGTGCCGCTTTGCCGGCGCGAACTGCGTCGGCGCGGCGGGCCGCCTGATCCCTCGTCGGCCGGTGATCTCCGCAGGACCCGGCGGCGCTTCATGAGAAGGCATCGAGAATTTGCAGGATCACGGCAATGGCCGCCATGAAGCCTAGGATCCAAGCGGCGGTGTGCAAAGCGTGCGTCAGAATCGGCCGCATCCGCTCTTGCCGCGTTGCGGCGTAGACCAGACTGACGGTCGCCAAGAGGGGCACGAAATACCACAAGTAATTGATGTGCATGGCAAATGCAATCGCTGGAACGTCGTGAACTCGGGCGTACCTTCTGCCGAGAAATGATCCGGCCGTCGTGTGCGACTCGTGACACAACCCAGGCCGGTGCGGGCTTCGCGGCGTCACGCCGACCGGGATTCGTCCTCGGCGCTCCCTGGGGACCGGTTCCGACTGCCCGGATCGGCCGGCCGTTTCGGTTCCGGAAAGACCGGGCCGCCCCAGGCGTCGAATATCACCAAGATATTAAGCAGACCTGCCACGGCCGTAAAAAGGCTGCCCAGGTCGAAGTAACTGTGCAATTCGTAATTCAGGCGGTCCAGCGTCGGAGGATCCCGATCATCGCTACCCAATCGCGGGGGGGCCATGAAGTTGTTCCATAAGGCCGGCTTCCCTTGCCGCACCCGCATCGCCTGCACAAGGGCGGGCAGTGCCGGTAGACCTACTCCGACCTGGCACAAATAGTACAGCCGAGTGTCGCCGGGGCGGAAGGAATAGTACACCACCCGGGCGTAGCCCAGTTGCGAGCTTCCCCCCAAATAGCACCCGTAAAGAAACGTTCCCAAAATGCACGCAAAAAACAGGACCGCTTTTTCACGGCGTCCTTGATACCAGTGGCCGAGACCCGGCAGCAGCCAGGCCAAAAACGCCGCCGTCCAAGGATCCTTCAAAGAGACGGTTTGACCCGTCTCATCGACAAACGATTCGTTCATGCCGATTTCTCGTGCCAAGCTACCGTCATCCGCTGCAACCCGCGAGGACAATTGCTCCTACGCGACCCAACGCCGGCGCCGCGTCAAAGTTCGAGAATTCGAGTTCGCCAAACCATTGAAACTAGTCCCCCGGGCCCGATCTTGCAACTCCGGCGCGGCGAGACGGTCCGTTTTGCGGTGAAAATTCCCCCACGGAGTATTGCAAGCGAACCCTTATTAAAAGTGTACGACGATCGGCAGCGAACGTCTTTGATGCACCTAAATGAGGGGCTGGGATCGTATTGAAGGGGTTATTACGACTTTGCGGGGGCCCACTTCTTTGGGAGCAGATCGCTTCGACGTTTTTTTCCACCGCTAATCCGTCGGCTCTGCTGCAACCTACATTTGCAAAGAGCGGAAAGGGCTTCGCCGTCGTATCCCGTTCCCTTCGGCCCCTTGGTCCGATAAACCTCGCGCGGCCCCGGGGCGAGCATTGCGATGCGGAACGCTTTCGGGTTTTCTTGCGCTGAATGGTCAACGGAGAAGATGCCGTGGTATTTTCGGCCCGCAAACGCCTCAATCAAGTCCAGAGTTTCCTGCTCAAGTATCTCAATAATCATGCGGAATCTCTCACGGAATTCGATCCCGGCAAACGGAACGAAACCCGAGTGCGAATCAACACGGTCGTGCTTTTGATACCGTATCGCGATCACCGGCCGCAGCTCGAGAAGATGTTCTCCGGATTCACGAAGGACTGGAGCACGACCGGGCTGTCGGTCATTCTCTCGGAGCCTCGGGGGGGGGATCAGGTGATCGTGGGGGTTCGTTTCGAGGCGGAAACGCATTACATTTTGGCCAAGGCCGTTCATCTCAGCCCGATCGGCCCGGGCTTCTACCAACTCGGCTTGCGCTTTTCGGAAATGCTGCGCGTCTCGGACTTTCCCGAGCTGGCCGACCTCGCGTTTTGAAGCCGGATCGCCGCGGGACGAAGCCTTCGCGGCGATCGACCCTGGCGGCGTCACGATCAAAACAGCCCCTTGACCAGGCCGGTTTGCACATCCACGTCGATCCTGCGGAAGGCGGGATCGGAACCCGTTCCCGGCATCAACGAGATTTCTCCCGCCATGGGGCAAAGGAATCGGGCCCCGTTGTAAACGAGGATGTCGCGGATGGGCAGGGTCCAGCCCTTGGGGGCGCCTTTGACCGTGGGATCGTGCGTCAGGCTGAGGTGGGTCTTGACCATCATCGTGGCGAAGTCGCGGTATTTCTCGTTGCCCTCGAATTGGCGGAGTTTGGCCTCGGCCTCGCGCGTGTACTCCACGCCGTCGGCGCCGTACACCTCGCGGGCGATCCGTTCGATCCGCTCGCTCAAGGGCATCTCCATTTCGTACAGGTACTGGAAGTGAACCGGTTCCTCGCAGGCGTCGAGGACGGCGTCGGCCAGCTCCAGCGCGCCGTCGCCGCCGTAGCGCCAATGATTGGAGACGGCGACGCGGGCGCCGGCCCCCTCCGCGATCCGTTTGAGCAATCGGATTTCGGCGGCGGTATCCGTGGGGAAGACGTTGATGGCCACGACCGGGTGCATGCCCGACTTTTTCACCGTGCGGATGTGGTGCAAGAGGTTGGCGGCCCCCGCCTCCAGCCAGGCCAGGTTCTCTTGGAAATAGGCTTTGGGGATCGGCCTGCCCGGCGGACAGGGAGGCGCTCCCGCCGCCGTCCCGTGGTGCTTCAGCCCGCGAATCGTGGTCGTAATCACCGAAACATGGGGCGTCTTGCCGAGGTAGCGGCACTTCACGTTCCAGAACTTTTCGAAGCCGATGTCGGCTCCGAAGCCGCTTTCGGTGATGTGGTAATCGGCCAGTTTCAAGCAGACTTGATCGCCGATGACCGAGGACTGGCCGATGGCGATGTTGGCGAACGGGCCGGCGTGCACGAAGCAGGGCTGCCCCTCGATGGATTGAATGAGGTTGGGATTGATCGCCGATCGCAACCAGGCGGTCATCGCGCCGGCCACTTCGAGGTCCTCGCAAGTGATCGGCCGATCCTTCTTGTCGTAGGCCACGATGATGTCACCAAGACGCCGGCGGAGGTCTTGCAGGCTTTGGGAAACGGCGAGGATGGCCATGACTTCCGAGGAGCTGGCGATTTGGAAGCGGCTCTGCATCATGTAGCCGTCCATGCGGCCGCCCATCCCGATGACGATGTTCCGCAGCGATTGGGCGCAGAAGTCGATCACCCAACCCAGTTCCACCCGCGTCGGGTCGATGTCCAGGCGTCTCAGATTGCTCTTCGCGAGCCGCTCATCATCGTAGTTCCGCTCGTGCTGAAGCCGGGCGGTCAAGGCGGTCATGGCGAGGTTGTGGGCGTTCATCACGGCGTTGACGTCGCCGGTCAGCCCCAAGGAGAAGTCCGCCAACGGAATGACCTGGGATAGTCCGCCTCCCGCCGCCGAACCCTTGATATTCATGGTCGGGCCGCCGGAAGGTTGCCGAATGCAGGCGGTAACGCGACGTTTTCGTTTACCGATGCCTTGCAGCAAGCCGATGGTGGTGGTGGACTTGCCCTCGCCCAGCGGCGTCGGCGTGATGCCGGTAACCTCGATCATTTTGCCGTCGGGGGCGTCCCGCAAGCGATTCATCACCGCCAAATAGTCCACCTTGGCGACGTAGTGACCGTGCGGAAGCACTTCATCCCGCAGCAAACCCAACTCTTCACCGAGTTGCAGGCAGGTTTTCATCCGAGATTCGGCGTCGAGGGCGATCTCCCAGTCGGGGTGTTGCGTGGGATCCAGAGGCATGCGAGTCCACTTTCTTCTTGTAAACGAACTCCGGTTTTCGCGCCGCACATGCCGATTGCGAGTACGGTGGGCAGACACCGGATTTCTCGGAGAATCCGAGCCGATGCGCGGCGGGCGATCTCCCTAGACTTCCTCGACTCCGTCGGAGGGCGGCGGAAGAACCCGTACCCGTTGCCCCTCCACGCGGACACGGTTCTCGGCGATCCAGCGGAGGGCCTCCGGGTAAGCGCGACACTCCGCCTGAAACACGCGGCTTGCCAGCGTTTCCGGCGTGTCATCGTCCAAGACCGGCACGACCTCCTGGAGAATGATCGGGCCGTGGTCGTACTCGTTGTCCGCGAAATGGACGGTACAGCCGCTGAGTTTGGCGCCGTAGGCCAGGACCGCCTCGTGTACTTTCCGCCCGTAGAAACCTTTTCCGCAAAAGGCGGGAATCAGGGCCGGGTGAATATTGACCACACGGTTTTCGTAGTCCGGCGGGATGACCAGCGGCTTCAAAAAGCCCGCCAAAACCACCAGTTGCACGCGCAAGGTACGGCACGTCTCGAAGACTCGACGACTTGCGTCGTCGACGGAAAGCTGTTTCCAGTCGACGATTTCCCACGCCAATCCGGCATTGCGAGCGTGGTCCAAGCCGCCCGCCTTATCCGTGCTTGCAATGACCTTGACGATCTCGGCAGGCAGTTCGCCGGCCGCGATCTTTTCGATCAGGTTCTTCAGCGTCGTGCCTCCGCCGGAGATCAAGACCGCCAACCTGATGCGCTTCGTGGTTCGCGTCCTTCCGCCAGATAACGGCACACTCCCCTCCCGGCCGCAAAATGGAGTTCGCGCGAGCGAATAGTCGCTCCCGAAAGAATGAACAACGATCAATTGACAATTTAATGGCGGCGCGGCGCTTTCTCAACCGGCGCCCTCGCGATCATGGATTGAGATTCAGGAAAGATTGCGCGGCGCGTCGGGATGCGACGGAGGCCGTTCCTTTCGGGAGCGGCGGCAGGGAGTACGCACCGCGCGATGGAGCGTGTGCCGTACATGGAATCCCGTGACGCAATGCGGGAATCATGCACGGCACCATGGGAATCACTTGCGGCGCTATGGCCGACTTCCGGCGCGATGGAGGACCGCGCTCCGTCGCGACCGATCCTCTCCGCCCGATCATCGCCAAATCGTACCCTGCGAGGCAAGCGCGCCCGACGGCGGCATGCTCCGCCGTGTCTTCGCGTCCGAGCCGTTCCGTGGAGTTATAATGGAGCATGCCGGCCGTCGCCCATGGCCGATGGCGGTGGAAGACACCGTCGCCGAAACCGTCCGGCTCGCACATCGTGCGTCCCTTGGGGGCGGCGTGCGGGTTGCGGTCGCCCTCGCCGGATTGCAAGCCTGCGGCGTGGGTCGGCGTTCTATCAGTGGAACCGTGGTGCCCCATATTCCCATCTTCCCATGCCCGGCATGTCTCTCAGGAATCAGGCAAGAATACGGCTCGTCGTCGTCGCGTGGATCCTTGCCGGGCCGGGGTCGGCGATCTTCTCCGTCGCCCCCGCCGGTGCCGCCGTCGCGGTGCTGGTGAACGCGTGCGACGGTGGGGCCGTCGTCACCACGGAGCCGATTTGGGGTTCCGCCCGGACGCAGCGGGTCGCCCCCAAAGCCACGGCGGCCCTGTTCCTGCCTCAGGCGTTGTCGGCGCGAGTAACGGTCGGTACGACGACGGCCGAGGTTACCTTGCGTCCCTGGGAGATCCACACCCTGCGTTGCGAGGAGGGAACACTCCGGGTGGAGAATGCGTTGACGGCACGCGCGCAGCCGCCGCTGTGGCTGGCTCCGGCGATCTTGGCGGAGCCGCCGCGGCAAGTCATCATCCCGGTGGCGATTTATGCGGACGATGCCCAACCTGCCCGGCAATCGGTTTGGGAGCCGCGGTTGCGCGCTCAGCTGGCGGCCGTTTCCGAGGTTCTCACGGCGACCTGCGGCGTGGGGTTGCAAGTAACGACCGTCGGAACGTGGGATTCGCCGGGCGACGAATCGGTTGCGCGCGAGGCCCGGGAGGCCGACTTCCGTGAGAAAACCTCTTCCGATTCGGCCCGCGTGATCGTCGGTTTCAGCAGTCGGCTGCAATCTCCCTTTTCGGCGGCCATGCAGCACGCGCCCCGGACTCCCCTGGCGTCCCATATTTTGATCCCGGACGTTCATGCGGGCTTGACGCCGCAAGAGCAATGGTGGCTGCTGCTGCACGAATTCGCCCACTGGCTGGGAGCCTTCGATCTCTCGGAGGGCGAGAGCGTGATGAATCCCGCCGTCAAACCGAGCGAATACGCGGCCAAGGGAGCCGCCGTACCCTGGGATGCCGCCAACCTATTGGTCCTCAATTTGACGGCGGACGAGCTGCGCTATCGCGGCGTCCGCAACGCGGAGGCCTTTTCCTCCGGCACCCGCGATTACCTGCTGTCGCTCTACCGCCGAGCCGGGATGGATAACCGCGGGAGCGCCGACGCCCTCCGCTTGGCCAAGTTCTTTCTGCGCCCCAGCCTCCCCGACGCGCGATACGTTGCGGTGTTCGAAGACGGTACGACCGTCGGCGGCGAAGAAATAAGCGGCTGGGGACCCGGCGGCGGTTCGCCCCAACTCGGCGGCAAAGCGTTCTTCGACCCCGCCAACCCCGTCCTCTGGGTACGGCAGCGGCAGGATGCCGCGGCGACCGCGGCGGGGCCGGGAATCGAGTTCCTCGGCGGCGATCGGCTGCCGGGGCGCGTGCTGCGGGTCGTGCCCGCCGGCGTCGTTGCGGGGCGTTCCGTCCCGACTTGTCTCGAAGTGTTGCCGCAGACCGCCGTCGGCTCTCCCACCGCCGCGACCTCGCCCGGCCTTCTCGTCACGACAACGTGGTTGCAACGCGTGATCCTTCGCCCGCTCGACGTCCCCTATCAACCCGGGACCGTGTTCGCTGATGACGGCCGGCGGATTCCCTTCCGTGCATTGCAGTGGGACGCCGAGGGCATCCGCCTCTTGACCGATCAGGGTGTGGTGCGGCTCGATTTGCAGGCCGTGGCCGAGATACACCTACCGCGAGCCGATATCTGGGATGTCTTTCCCGCGCAATGGGCGGTCGTCGCGCCGGACGGTGACGACGTCCTGATGCGGTTGGAGCTTGCCGAGGGCATGTCCGTCACGACCTCCCGCCGCTTTTTCGCGGCGATCCAGCCGGGGGAACAGCCGGAGCAGTGGTTCCACGTAGTCGTTCCTGCGTGGTCGGTGCAACCGCTGTGGATTCCCTACCGTTCGATTCGCGCGTGGCGATTCTTCTCGCCCTACCGCGTTCCCTTGACGCATCTGCCGATCGAGGAATACGAGGAGCAACCGAAGCTGGGCGGATATTGGGGACCGAGCATGGATCGCAATTTGGCGGGCGGACCGCTTGCCGTGGGCGACCGACTGTTCGGTTGGGGAGTGTCGTTGACCGCTCCTGCCCGAATCGCTTTTCCGCTCCCGCCCGTGCCGGTTGCATTCCAATCGTGGTTCGGCCTCGATCGCACCGCGGGTGACGGCGGTTCCGTCCGCGTCGGCGTCGCCTGGGCCGGCGACTCGCAGCGGGCGCTGTTCCGAAGCGATCTCTTGATCGGTTCGCGAACGGTGGGGGCCACCGGCCGCCTGGACTTGGGCGATGAAGCCGGCTCGCGGCTCGTTCTTTTCACCGAGGACGCCGAGCAAGAACGCCCGCCCGCAGCCGACGCTTGGAACGTTCGCGACTGCGTCGATTGGGGCGAACCGCTGTTGCTTCTCGACCGGACGTGGATGCAACGGGAATTGCAGCGGCGGTGGGCTTCGGCGATCGCGGCCTGGAACGGCTGGCAGGTCGGCGGCGACCGCGAGAATCCCGGCTGGACGCTCGAAACGTATGCCGACTTGGAAGACGCACGCCGTCCGAGATTCGGTTGGGTTACGACCCTTTCCGATCAGCCGTTGGTTCTCTCTCGCCGCCTGATGATTCCCGCCGACGCCGCGGAGCTTCAGGTGCGGGCGCGTACGGTTCCGCCGTCTCCGCGCGTTCGCGTGCGGTTGGAGGCGGACGGCGACCTGCTCGCGGAGGCACCATTGCCCGGCCGCGGCAACAAGGAAACGCCCGAGGCGATCACCGCTCCCCTGACATCGCTTCGCGGCCGAGCGGTGAGTTTGCGCATCGAGTGTACGGCCGCCGAGCCGGGAGCGAGGGTGGAATGGTACGCGATCTCCATCCAGGCGGAGGAGGACGATGCGGCGGGAAGCGAAGACGCGGACCGGCGTTGAGGGGCGCCGGCGCCGCGGCCGTCAGTAAATCTCGATGCTCTTGACGACGCCGCCGCCGGAAGCGGCGGACGCCGCCAGGCAGCGAGCGGCCGCCGAGTACAAGTCCTCGGGTGGAAAGTTGGGGGCGGGCGTCGCGACGAAGGCCACCCCGATCTGCAAGGTCAGCGCCTTCGCGGTCCGCCAATCCTCGGCCGGTAGGCGGCTGATGACCCGCATCAGTTGATAGCCGTATCCAACCGCGGTCTCGCGATCGCAGTCGGGCAAGATCCAGGCGCAACCGAAATCGTGGTAAGGCAGGCACACGCTCCCCGGGTGTTCCCAGCGGCGGCAGGCCGCCTCCAGCACCCGGCGGAGCACGGCGAGTCTCTCCAGCCCGAGCGTCATCATCAGCGACGGCCCGTCGACGAATTCGGCCAACAGCAGGCTCAGGCCGACACGATCGCGGCGGCAGATCGCCACGGCCGCGCGTAGGTGCCCCATCAGGCCGGGATCGAGGCTCGCATCGTCCCAAGCGGAGGTAATCGGCGTGCTCCGGCGTGCCGCCGTCGGTTCCGATGCCGCGACGCGCGGTTCCGGGCGTGCGAGCGGCAGGGCGGGGGATGGGGTACGATTTTCCGCCCCGCCGGGTGCGGACGCAAGGTTCCCCGGCCCGCCGAACTCCCTCGCGTGCGATTCGATCGGGATACCTTGCACGTAGCGCCGCAAGGCATCATTCAGGCCGGGGGCAGGCGGATTCCACGAGTGTTTTTCAGCCGCCGGATCGCCTTCGCGGAGCATGGCCTCCACCGTTTCCGCCATCTTGGCCTGAGCGGCCGCCAGTAGCGAATCCACCGATCGCTCCGGCGGCAGGCGCACGGAGAAGATCTCCGCCAACTGCCGGACCTTTTCCTGGATTTCCCGCAATAGGGCCTCGGGGTCCTGTTTCGACCGGCCGCCCAACGCCCTCAGGTCCGCGACGGCTTGGGGCCACAACTCGGGGCGGTCGTCGGCCAGCACGCGCGCCAGGGTCTCGGCCGCGGACAGGACTCGCCGAAAGGTGGATTCCCGGCCTTCGGCTTGGTCGTCGCCGCAACGGACGGCCACCGCCTCGATCAACGTGTCCGGCATCTGCCAATGCAGGAGCAATCTGGCCGTCAGCGCCGTATGATCGAACCCCAGCGATTCCCGCTCCCGATAGTAAACGTCCTCACCGCATTCGCGAATCTTTTCCAGCAAGCGTTGGTAAGGCGGCCCTAACGTCTGGATCAGCACCAGCATGCCCAAGTCTTGCAGCAAACCGGCAAGGAACGCTTCGTCGCCCGACCGACGAAATAGGTTCTCCATCAATGCGCGGGCGGCGACGGCCTTGGTGAGCGTGTGCCGCCAGTACATGGCCAAAGTCTTGGATTCCAGGCCCTGAAACATGTCGGGCGGCAGGCTGAAGCCGAGGACCAGCAGTTTGAGCGGCTTGGATCCGAGCATGGCCAGGGCCTGGCCCAAGTCGCCGATGGGTCGGCCGGGCGAATACAAGGAGCTGTTGACCACGCGGAGAATCTTGGCCGTCAGGGCCGGGTCCTTCTCGATGCACGCCTTGAGGGTCGTGGAATCGGCGTCCGGCGAATCGGCCAGTTCGAGGACTTTCATGGCCACGCCGGGCAGGGAGTACAGGCGCCCGGCCATCCCCGCCAGACGATTCAAGGTCTCGTTCAGTTCTTCCGTTAGCGTGGACACGTTTCCCGCCTTTGCGAACCGATCTCAAGCTCCAAGGCGCTGCGCGCCCGGCGGCACAGCACGGCTGACAAGCGCCGCGGCGGCTTGCCCTTGCCGCGACGTTGGAGAGAAAGCAAGAGGCCCCCCTTCGCCGGCAAGGCCTTTCTGACCGCGGCGCGACTCGGGAGGTGCGCTCCCATGACAAGTCTAGCTTTCCGCCGCGGGATGCGCCGGCCTCGGCCTATTTTTCCGGCCATAGCGAATCTGCCGAGGGGGATGCGGGCGGTAACGGTCGCCTTCAGAGCTCGAGGCTCTCGCCCTCTGAATCGTTGCCGGGGCGTTCTTCCAACCCCAATTGCACGAGCCGCCGATAGAGTCTGGGCCGCGACACCCCCAGCATTTTCGCGGCGAGCGTCTTGTTGCCGCGGGCGCGGCGCAAGGCCCGTTGCAGCAGTTCCTTCTCCACATCCGCCAGGAATTGCGGCAAGGAGATCGCGGCCGGCCGCGCAGTCGCTTCGAGCTGGGATCGAACGGCCGAAAGGAACGACCGCGGCAAGTCCGCCACGCCGATCAGCGGGGCGGCGGCCTTTCCGTGCGCCAGGCGTACGACGTCGCACAATTCGTGGAAATTGCCCGGCCAAGCGTAGACGCTCAGCAAATCGAGGGCGTCCTGCGAGAAGCCCATGACCTGCTTGGTTTCCTCGGCATTACACTCCTCCAGCACGGATTGGGCCAAGAGGGGAAGATCGTCGCGCCGGGAGCGGATCTCCGGCACTTCCACGATCAAGATGCTGATGCAGGCGGCCAGATCCGCGGCGAAGAGGCCTTTCTCGGCCGCCTGCAGCAACGGTTCGCGCGAGGTGGCGACGATGCGCAGGCGGAGCGATGCCGAGGCCGTCCATCTCCGCAAAACCACTTGAGCGTCGCTCGGCAGCCGATCGACGTCCTCCAGCAGCAGCATATCGGGGCGGGACTTTTTGTCGCTTGCCGCTTGGAAGGCTTGAATCACGCCCTCCAGGACGTCGGGATCCAAGTCCGGGCAGGGGATGGGGATCAGCGTCTGGTCCGGCGAATTCCGCCAGGCGTCGAATAACGCCGCGGCCAAGAGACGCTTTCCGCCGGCTGCCGGCCCGAGGAAAAGAACGTTCTCGTCCGTACCGGCGGCCGCCCGAAATTGCGATCGCAGCCGCGCCGCCGCGGCGCTATTTCCCAACAGCAGGGCGGGCATTCCCCGCGATGCGCGTTCCGCCCGAAAGTCCTGCAAGAGCTGATGAAGCCGTTGCGCGTTCCGCTCGTCCCGATCGGCGGGCATCGCGGAATCGGGCGCCCGGTCGGCCGCCCTGCCGCCGGCGGATGATGTCTCGGAAAGATCCTGCCCCTCGGCGACGGCCAGGAGGGCGCGAGGCTCGCCCTGCGCGTCCAACCGGAGGAATTGCACGGCTCTGCGTCGGACCCGGCCCTCTCCGGTCAAGCACGCGATCTCGCCCGGCGTTCGCGGGCGTTCCATGGCTCCGGGAGGCGGGCACAGCCCCGCCGCCAAGGCATCGCCGGGATCGACGGCCCCGCTGTGAAATGCGCAGCGCCGGTCCAAAATCGCCTCTTCCGAACATCCCAACCACGTCAACAAGGCCTGATTGCAGTAGCGAATCCGCCACGCGGCATCCACCAGGAAGACCGGCTGCTCCACGCCGTCGAAGATGCGAATCAAGTTGGTGAAACGCCGTCGTTTGCCGGGCATCGATATGGCCGTCCCTCAACGCGTGCCGCCGTTGCTGCCAAGGACTGCCGCCGCCGGGACATCGGACACATCTCACGCGCTGGGACATGCCCGAATTCGGCGCGGTCGCCCTGACTCGTATTGTCTCCGATTCCGAAGCGATCTCAAGGTCGTCCGGAAGCCTCCGGCACGGCATGCCAACCGATGGTCGGGGACTATCCGGGTCGCGTGCGGGTGCGCGGCGGGAATCGCTTCTCAAAGACGGATCGCCGGCGAACCGATCACCGCGTCCCTATTCGCTAGACCATCGCAAGCGGTGCCCGTGCGTTCTCGAAGATCGCAGTCTGGCACGTTGTCCGGGGACATGGCATAATGAGCCGCAAGTCGCACGCGCGGCCCGAACCCCGCCCTCCTAGGCACACCGCGCTTACATGCCCACGCCTTCAGTCCGCCTGCCGTAGTTGGAGCTTTCCGCATGACGAACCCGTATGGACTGTTGCTGCTGCTTTGCGCGGCGGCGGGCGCTGACGGCGCCGAACCGCCGGCCGATTTTCCCCGCTTTGTCGTTCCCGGTGCCGAGCAAGAGATGGTCACCCTGCGCGACCTCTTTTGGTTGCATTACCCGGGCGCGGGGCCGAAGGCGACGTTGTGGGACGAATGGCTGCCGGATGCGGCCCTGTGGCCGGCCGTCGATACGAACGACGCGGCGGAGCAAATGCGGCTCCGTTGGAGCGAGGCCCTATCCCGCCGGATACTCGACCCCGAGGGTTACGTCGCCACCCATCAGCACGCCAGCATCGCCCACCAGTTGGGCTGGCCTTTTCCCTTCTGGAATCAAGGACGGCGGGGTTGCGGTTGGCACTTCTCCTTCAAAAACACGGTCGGCGCCGGATGGCGCCCCAATAACCTGAGTACGACCGACGGCTGGGAGTTGCGAGGGGCCGCGGACGGCGGTCTGGGCGAGGACGGTTGGACGATCGTGGTGCAGGAGCCCGACGCCGTGATCGCAGCGCCCGCTCGGCTCTGCGACGCCTTCGAGGTTCCTTTCCTGCAACTTCGTTGGCGTACGGAGGGGTTGGGAAAAACGCGGCCGTACATCGCGTGGACCGCGCCCGGCGACGAAACGGAGGATTCCGAGCGGAGGATGTACTTCGACCCTCCCGCAGGCGCCGCCGTCGAATACGCCATGATTCCCATGTATCGCCACCCGGCTTGGTCGGGAGAGGTGCGCCGGCTACGCATCGGCCTGGGCAACACCCGACCGGGCAAGATCGTCCTTCAGGCCTTCTTTTCGCAGTACGATACCCGACACAACATCAACGGGCAAAACTTCATCCGGGGCTGCGCGAAATACTTTTTCTGGACCGGAGACCTCACCTTCTTGAGGGCGAATATCCAGCGGATGCGAACCGCGCTCCGCTACATCATGCAGGACCATCACACCTTGGAGGCCAAGGTCGTGGTAACGGATTGGGTCGGGCACGACGGTCGTTCCGGGATACGACGCACCGCCGACGGCAAGGAAATCCTCACGGGGCGCGGCATCGGCAACAACTATTGGGACCTGCTGCCGTTCGGCGGAAAGGATTGCTACGCCACCGTGCAGTACTACGACGCCGTGCGGACGATGGCCGAGTTGGAGCGTGAAATCCTGGCCCATCCCGAGTGGAACATCCCCCGCGGCTTCCTCGCCTTTTCGCCCGACGAGCTGGAACGGCACGCGGCGGAAGTGAAAGAGACGGGCAACACCCTGTTTTGGAACCCGACCACGGAACGATTCGTCGCCTGCGTCGACGCCGAAGGAAAGACGCACGACTACGGCTTCACCTTTCTCAACCTCGAGGCGGTGCACTACGGCTTCGCAACTCCCGAACACGCCGAGGCCGTCCTGTCGTGGATCGACGGCAAGCGGACCGTGGAGGGCGACACCTCCCAGGGGGACGACATCTACCACTGGCGTTTCGCCCCGCGCGCCACCACGCTGCGCAATATCGACTGGTACTTTTGGGCTTGGAGCAACCCGGAATCGATCCCTTTCGGCGGACAGGTCCAGGACGGCGGCGCGGTGCTGGGATTCTCGTATCACGACCTTTCCGCTAGGCTGAGCGTGCTGGGACCGAACAACGCTTGGAAGCGGCTCCGGGAGATCCTGCGCTGGTTCCAAGAGGTTCAGACGGCCGGCGGATACCGTGCCTATTACGACGGGACGCGCGACGGAACGCTGCAAGGCGGGGGAACGGCGGGCGGCTTGGGCTTGGATCGCGAATTCTTCGAAAGCGTCCTCGTGCCCCAGATCATGCTGTACGGTTTTCTCGGCTTCCAGCCTCGCGGCGACGGTTTTGCGATGAACCCGCGGCTCCCCGACGATTGGCCGGAATTGACGATCGACCGCGTTCGCTACCACAATATCCTGCTGCAAATCAATGCGAGCCGAGACCGCATCGAGATTCGTTCGCAAGGCACTTTGGAGCAGCCGCTGCGCCTGATTCTCCCGCAACGGAAGTGGCGGGCCGAGACGTTGCAGGGCGGTGGATCGCAAGCACCGGTCCCGAGCGACGGCGGGCCGGAGCACGTTTGGAGTATTGCGCCGGGGAGGGACTTCGCCGTGCGATTCCAAGTCGATCCCTGAGCCCGACGGCCGTCGGTCGGGAGAGCGGCTCTCATGCAAGATGGGCGGCGTGCCGGCCCGGGTCTGCGTGCCGCTCTTGCTTGGAGGTCGAAGCAATGAGCGAACCTTCTCTTTCTGGTTCCCATGACGGCATGGCGCCGGTTGAACCGCGTCTCAGTTCCCCGCCTGCGCCCACCGGGCAAAATGACGCATCGGGATGCTCGCTCTTGCTCCCTCTCATAGTCCTGATCCTCGGCATTTACACCTCCCTCGGGCTCCAGATTAATGCGATGTTTCGCAAGCCCCAGCCGTTCGAGCAGGCATGGCTGCAATTGGCGATCTTGCACCGTTTGCAAGAGTCGCAAGAGCAGGGGCGTCAACTGATCGAGGAAGGGAAGCACTTGGAGGCCGGTTTGCTATTCGCCGATCTCGCGGCGGCATATCGCTTGCTCCTGCCGGAGCTTAACAACCCCGTCGCCGTAAAGCCGACTATGCTGGAAGAGGAGGCCTTGTGGGAATTTCGTCGCGCCGAGTGCGAGTTCGCGTACGGTGAGTATTTGAAGCTGCGATATCCGCAGTGGTCTCCCAAGTGAGTGGGGATGGGGCGCCGGTCCGCGCCCCGCCCGGCAGCGGAACGACATCGACGGCCCGGTCGCCGAAAGCCGGCAAGCATGTTTTACGGCACCGGCACGGCATCCTGTCCCAAGTGATGACGGAGTTGCGGCGGTGCATGCCGGAATCCTTTGCCTGAACAAACCGCCGGGCATAACCTCGCGCGATGCGGTGAACATCGTGCAGCGTTTCGCCCGGCCGCTCAAGGTCGGCCACGCGGGCACGCTGGACCCGGCGGCGCAGGGCGTCCTCGTCGTCTGCGTCGGTCCGGCGACTCGGCTGATTCCCTTGATCCACGAACTCCCCAAGTCGTACGTGGCAACGTTTCTGCTGGGACGTTCCAGCCCCACCGACGACCTGGATTCCGAAGTCGCGCTGTTCGAGGACGGGAGTATCCCCACGCCGGATGCGGTACGGGCCGCTTTGCCGCGGTTCCTCGGCCGCATTGAGCAACGCCCGCCGGACTATTCGGCGGTGAAGATCGCCGGTCGCCGGGCCTACGACTTGGCGCGACGCGGCAAAGCTGTGGAACTCGCCCCGCGAACCGTGGAAGTCCGCCGGATCGACCTTGTGCGCTATGATTACCCGGAACTGGAGCTGAGCATCGAGTGCGGATCGGGGACCTACATCCGGG
The DNA here is from genome assembly GCF_055386265.1 of Thermogutta hypogea. Lineage (NCBI taxonomy): Bacteria > Pseudomonadati > Planctomycetota > Planctomycetia > Pirellulales > Thermoguttaceae > Thermogutta > Thermogutta hypogea. The sequence goes on along the minus strand of NZ_AP042425.1, from coordinate 2,936,945 downwards.
CCTTGGGGCGCGATTTGGCGATCGCCTTGGGGACGCGGGCCGTCATGGCCGCTCTGCTTCGCACGGCCGTCGGTGATTTTCGGGTGGAAGAGGCGGTCGATCCCCGGGCCCTTGATCGCGACAACTGGCGGGGCTGCTTGCGTCCGGCTCGCGACGCGGTTCGGCACTTGCCCACGCTGCGGCCGCCCGCGGACGACCTGCGACGGCTGCGAAACGGCGGCATGATCGCGATCGATCCGACGTTCCCGATCGGGGTCCGCGTCGCCGTCCTCGATGAACGCGACGAACTCGTCGGCATTTGCGGGGTGATTGCGCGAAATATCGCTAAACCGCTCATCAATTTTCGGGCGGAAAGCGGAGGCGGCTCGTGAGGGCGGAACGTGCTTGTCGCGCAGCGCTGCACCCTCCTGCCCGCGCGGCGACGGGCCGCCGGACGGCAGCCGGAGAGGGGCCGCGCCGGCTGTTTTCCCTCGGTGGGTCTGGTCATCGCCGCACAAAACCGTCAAGATCAAGGTTTTGTCGAGCGCCGTCGGACTCGTGCGGGTCGGCGACGCAAGGGAAGCCGCTTTTCGTGATGCGGTGCCGTTGGGGGCGCCGCCGTAGACCTGAAATCCACTGATGACCGACCATTCGCTGAAAGAAACGCCGCTCGCCGCCTGGCACCGGCATCATGGTGCGCGGATGACGGAGTTCGGCGGCTGGAACATGCCGCTCTTTTATCCCGCGGGCATCTTGAAGGAGCACCTGCGAACGCGTGCCTGGGCCGGGCTGTTCGATGTCAGCCACATGGGCCGATTTTGGTTCCGGGGCGGCCGGACGCCGGACTTTCTCCGCTACGCCTTGACTCATGACGCCGCCGCCTTGTCCGTCGGCCGATCCCAATACACGCTGATTCCCAAGGAAGACGGCTCCGCCCTGGACGACGCCTTTCTTTATCGCTTCGAGTCGGGGGAATACGTGCTGGTCGTCAACGCCGCCAACGCCTCCGCGGATGCCTCGCACTTGCAGGCAATCGCGGATGAGTTCGGGGTGGAGATCGAAGACCGGACCGCGGCAACCGCCATGTTCGCCCTGCAAGGGCCCGCTGCCTGGCAAATCCTTCGCAGTTTGCAGCCGACGCTCTCCGACCCCATGCCGGGTCGGAATCGCTCGCTTACGGTCTCCCTCTTGCAAACGCAATGCCTGGTCTCCCGGACGGGTTATACGGGGGAGCCGATCGGATTCGAGATTTTTCTGCCGGCCGAGCAGGCCGAGGCGATTTGGACCCGGTTGATCGAGCTCGGGAGACCCCTGGGGTTGGGACCGATCGGATTGGGTGCTCGGGACACGCTGCGGTTGGAGGCCTCGCTGCCGCTCTTCGGACATGAAGGCGGTATCGATCCCGAGGGCCGACCGATGCCGATTTTGGCCGTTCCCACCTCTCGCTTCGGCGTGAGCTGGGACGATGCACGACGCGATTTCGTGGGACGCTCGGCGCTGGCGCGTCAATTCGCGGCCGTGCAAGCGCTCCGCGACGGGGGAAAGCCGGACGTCGAGGCGTTGCCGCGTCGGGTGCGACCGTTGGCCGTCTTGGACCCCGGCGTGGCCCGTCACGGCGATACGGTTGTGCTCGGCGATCGAGCCGTGGGTTGGATTACCAGCGGGAGCGTGGCGCCGTACTGGAACTGGGCCGTCCTCTCGGACGAGCAAGATGCGCCGCCGCCCGCCGCAAACCCCGTTTCGGCTGAAACGTGGGAGGAACAGGACGGGGCGTCGCAAACGGGAAAACGGCCCGTGGCCTTGGCTTACGTGGACGTCCGGCTCGATGAAGGCCTTCCTCCGGAGGTCCTCAGCCGAGGCAGGCGGTTACGTGCAAAATGGGTCGATCGTCATGGGCGAAGTGACGTTCCACCGTATTTTCGGCCCATTTTGCCGACGGCGTGATGTCGCATCCACGTTCCTTGTTGAGGAGAGCGGCGGCGGAGCGACCGCTTCGCCGGCGGAGGCGATCCGTCCGGAGACCGCCGCGGCTCGCAAACATGCGTCGCAGGTAATTTCGAGATGACTCTGTTTTTTTGACGTTACGAGAACGGAACCATGTCCTACCAACAAGCGGCCATCGAAATCTTGGAACGGGCGGTAAGCAATCACCAGTGGCGGCAGCGGCGGTGCATCAACTTGATCCCGTCGGAGATGACGCCTTCGCCCTTGGTCCGCCTCCTGCAAGTGACCGACCCGGTGGGGCGATACGCGGAGCACAATTTTCTCTCCAGCGTCAATCGCGAGGTTTACTACTACCAAGGCACGGATTTCATCGCTTGGGTCGAAGAACGACTGATCCAAGAGATGGCCGCGTATCTCCGCTGCCGGCAGGTCGAGCCGCGGTTGATCAGCGGTCAAACGGCGAACATGGCGGTCTTCAGCGCCTTGGTGGCGTACCGAAACCGCCGTGATTCCGCGCGGGAAGTGGAGAGGATTCGGTTGGTGTTGAACCATCACCTCGGCCTGGGCGGCCACCTCAGCGCCCAGCCGATGGGCCCGATGCGGGACTACGTGGCCAAGGATCCCGCCACCGGGAAATTCGCCGTGGTGCATTTCCCGGTTTGCAAGGACAATCCCTACCGTGTGGACGTTCAGGCCCTCGCCGATCTTGTAGCCGACAAGACGCCCGAGCTGGTGATCTTCGGCAAGAGCATGTTCATCGAACGGGAGCCGGTGGCCGAAGTCCGCAAGCTTTTTGCGGATCGGGCCGAGCGGCCGCTCTTCATGTTCGATGCGGCGCACGTGCTGGGCATCCTCGGGCCCCACTTCCAAGACCCCATCGCGGAGGGCGCGGACTTGGTGACCGGCTCCACGCACAAGACGTTTTTCGGCACCCAGCGAGGCATCATCGGTGCGTCGTTGGAGGAGGACTCGCCCTGGAATGAGCTGTGGCAGACGGTTCGCCGCCGAGCCTTTCCCGGCTTCCTCAGCAATCATCATCTGGGGACGATGCTCGGCTTGCTCATGGCCGCCGTGGAAATGAACGCCTTTCGCGAGGCATACCAAAAGCAGGTCGTCGCCAACGCCAAGGCCTTGGCCAAGGCCCTGCATGAGGCCGGCGTCGGAGTGGAGGGAGATCCCGCCTTGGGCTTTACCGAAACGCATCAAGTGCTGGTCCACGTGGGCGAAGGCCGAGGCCAAGCCGTCGCCGAACGATTGGAAAAAAATCACATCATCGTCAATTACCAGGCCCTGCCGCGCGACGCCAATTTCACGGTCAGCTCCGGTCTGCGATTGGGCGTGGCCGAGATGACCCGCTTCGGCATGAAGGAAAAGGACTTCGGCGAGTTGGCGGAGTTGATGGCGGACGTCATCCTGCGCAATCGGGACGTTGCCGACGCGGTGGCACGATTCCGCGAACGATTCCTGGAAATGCAGTACTGCTTCCGGGGCGAGGAGATTCGGGAGCTGAAGGAAAAGCTGCTGGAGACCTTCGCGTAGGCGGTGTTGCCGCGGAACGAGGGCCGAGTTCGGCGTCGTTGTGCGAGACGTGCGACGGCAGGTTCGGCGCGTCGCGCCTCAGGTGCCTGCCGCCAAGGTGGCGGCCCAATTCCCCCCCAAACCTAGCAAGAGCGTCAACAGCACGGGGGGCAGAACGGCCGCGATGACGGCCGCCGCCCGCAGGCGGCCGCGGAATCGACCCGCCGACGTCTGATCCAGCTTCAAGTACGACCAAGCTACGGCCAGCAGCCACAGGACGCCCGCGAAGCCCGCCGCGAAGACGCCCACCCGATACAGGCTCAGGACGGACCGCCACAGCGATTTGAGGTAGTCGTTGGTCGCGGAGTCGAAGACGAGGAGGGCGTGCAGGACGGTCATTTCGGCCTGCTCGGTGCTGGTGACGAGAAAGGGACGGTTTTCGTACCAGCGTTCCCGGATCAACCGCTCTTCGATGAAAGCCCGAGGCAACCGCACCCGTCCTCTGGCTTGCTCGCCGAGATACAAGGCGACGTATTCGTCCACGGCTTGGTTGACGGCGAAGAGCAGGTTTTGTTCGCACTCCAGGGGCGTGGTGTAAGGACCGACGCGGATCGGAAAGTGATATTCGCCGCCCACGCGAGCCGCTCGCTCATCGACCCAGGTGGGCGGGGGAGAGGCCTGTGCGGTATGCAGCGGCGTCGGACTTCGGGCGGGAGACGGAGACGAGGCGGCCTGATCGGCCCCATCACCCGCGGCTTCCTCGGAGGCCTCCGCGTTTGGTGCGATAGGGACGGGTGAGCGCGGCGGCGACGGCGCATCCGGCGGACTCGGCGGCACCGGTGAATCCGTTGACGGGGTAGCTTCGGCTGCAAGTCCCTCCGGCGGTCCGTAGGCGATGCCGGTCACCTGACTCTGCACTTCCGACCGAACTTGAAACCAAAAGACCGCCGCGACTCCGACCAGGCCGATCAAGATCAGGCAGACGCCCCCGAAGACAGCGGCCAGAACGGCGGAAAATCCGCGAGATCGGGCGGCGACCCACGTGATGCCCCCCAGGATTGCCGGAAATCCCAGCGCGGCGGCGATAATCAAGAGTTCCGCGAAACCAAACATGGCATTTCGCCTCATGTTAGCTTTGGAGCATGGCCGGGACGGCCGAGCCGGGTAAGCCGACCGGGCTACGCGCTCCCTGCCGGATCACACTCGCCCCATCCGTCTATTCGTACTATTCGTCCCAACGAGGTTGGGATTCGCGCTTGAGCAAGGGCGTGAACCACGGGGCGGCCATTTGAACGGTAAGGCTGGTCGCCACGGCCGGCATCATCAACCAGTGGAGCGGAAACTCCCATACCGTGGCGACGACGGCCGAGGCTACGGCCGCGATGATGAGCGAACCGATGGTCACCCGTTGAGATCGCATGGGATCGCACAGTCGCCACCAACGCAGAATGAAAAACAGCGTGCCGAAGACGGCGATCATGGCCGGCAGCATCGGCTCCCCGCCGTCGTAGAAGCCGGAGGGTACGCTCCAGGGCAAGCGGAGATTGCCGCTCATCGCGCGGAAGCCGCGGGGATCGAAAGGCAAGTCCGCCAAAAAGAACTTCATCAAGGTGAAGCCGAGCACGCCCAGCAGGAGGCCTACCACCAACATGATGAAGCGCCGCAGGGCGGTATCCCCCTCGCGATCCTCCCAGAATTTGCCCGCGATAAGGATGCTCCACGAAGCGAACACCGCCACGGAATAAACCCATGCCGCCTGGGGCAAAGAAGGGATATCCTGCTGAAAGCTCCGCAGCAGGGCGAGGATCAGCACGGCGATGGCGGCGACGGCGCTGGACGCCAGCATCGAGCCGAATAGTTCCATGACGCGGAGTCGCAGGGGCCGCCGGCTCAATTCCGCCCGCAGCATCCGGCGGCGCGTGCCGGCACTGTAATATTGATGGACGATCGTTTCCCGCTCTCCTGCCGCCAACCCCGGCGACAACCGGCCGCCTGCTCGCCCCCCGCCGGGGAACTGCGTCGCCGCCGCCTGCGGCTTGACCACCAAGGCCCGAACGACCCAGTAACAGGCATACAGCATCAGTAACCCGGCCACGGCGGGGAAGATGAATCCGGCATTGAAAAACAAGAGCACCGCCAAACCCGCCAGGACGAGAACCTTGACGGGAGTGGTCATCTCACGGGATTCCCAGACCTGCCGAAGCTTACGGACGCCGCGTTTCACGCCGCGATAGATGGGCTCTTCGTCGGGCGGTTCCGCCAACTCGGCTTGCACGTAGGCGGTTTCCGCATCCCCACTCCCTTCCTGCCGAGATCGGTCCGTCGCCTGACCGCTGGATGCGGCGGTGAAGGTCGGTCCGCAGTATCCTCCCGCCGGAGGCGCCGGCAATAAGCTCAGCATTTCTCCCACGTCGTGGAAGCGTTTTTCGGGGTCTTTCTCCAAGGCTCGGGCCACCACGGGCCGAAACTCCCCGGGCAGGGCGCTCAGGTCGGGCGTTGCCGTGAGATGCTTCATTAGAATCTCGCCGACCGTCTCGCCCTCGAACGGCAGCCGACCCGTCAGCATTTCGTAAAGCATCACGCCCAGGGCGTAGATGTCGATTTCCTTGCCGTAGCGGCCGTTGGCGATCTCGGGAGCCATGTAATGTACCGTTCCCACGCTTTCCGTCTGACCGCTGCGGCGGCTGCACGCGATGAACTTGGACAGGCCGTAGTCGCCCACCTTGACCACGCCTTCCTCGCAGAAGATATTGCCGGGCTTGAGGTCGCGATGCACGATGCCGTGCTTGTGCAGATGGCCGACTCCCGCCGCCAAGCCGTGGAACCAGGCCATGGCTTCCGAGACGGGCAGCCCTTGCGGGTGCTCGGCCAAGACATCCTGAAGCGATTTCCCGGCGACGTATTCCATCACCACCCAGTAGTTCTCGTCCGCGTCTTGCAGGACGTTGTAGATCGCCAGCAGATTGGGATGCTTGAGGTTCAGGCAGTGCGCGATTCCCCGCAGCTCGACCTCCAGATTGCGCCGGATGAGTTTGAGGGCTACGTCCTTGCCCGAATCGGCGACGGCGTAATAGACTTCTCCGAAGCCGCCGTGGCCGATGCCCCGCTTGATCGTATAACCCTCCAGCGGTCGCGCTCCGCTGGAATAGAAGAAGCGGCGACCGGCGGGAGCGGCGTCGGGCGGAGGGGAGCTGCCGGACTGGTTCGGTGAACGGTATGCCACGGCGATATCGGTCTCCAACATGAGATCCTCCATCCTCCCGCCTCGGCGGGATGTCCCCAACGTCGCCCCTTCATTCTACCGTCATTCGTCGCACGACCAAACTTCTTGGCGTTTTTTGCGATGCGACCGCCGGGTTGAATGCGGCGCACGGTTCAATCCGTCAGCGGCTCCATGGTGAACGACCAATCTTCCCCTTGCACATGAGAGGCGATGCTGAGCGGGGTGCGGTCCTCCACCGTCTTCCCATCGGCCGTGAAGCGTCCCCGGGTCTTGCAGTAGAGGCGATCGTTCTCGCGAAACAGGACCACCTCCCGTGTCCAATCGCGACAAAACACGTGGCACCGCGGCTTGGCTCCCAGCAGCAGATGATCGGCCATCAAAAGCGTTCCGTCGGTCGTCGGCAGCGTGCGGTGTCCGCTCACGTACTCCAGCCGAGCGGAGGCGCTGAGGGCATGGGGGCGCCGAAATCGCAGCCGCACCGCCGTTCCCAAACGCAATTCGCAGGCGTCCGGCAACAGCGTCGTCCTTTCCACCAAGCGCCCGTCCAGCCAAGTCGGTCGAAATGCCTCGATGCAGTAGCCTTCGTCCTCGCGCAGGATGCGGGCATGCCTGCCGGAGAGGTCCGCGATCAAGGGCACATCCGCCCCGCCCGCCGGCTCCGCTCGGCCGAGGGTTACCGAGGACTTCAGGCAGACCAAATAGCCGCCGACCCCGTCCACCCAAAGCAGGAAACGTTCCCAGCTCGAGCAGTCCAGGGTCGGCATGACGATGCGGTCCTTTTCGCCGAACAACCACATATCGGGTCTCCCGCGGTCGTACGCCGAGGCGGAGAGTGCCTGTTGGAAAAGCAGCCCTCCTCTCGTGCCTCCCCCATCAGCGCACTTGAGCCACGTCGCCTTGCGGCAGGCCTTCGCCCTCCGCCGCCGCGGTTTCGGTCTGTTGCTCATCGCCGAAGTAGCGGGTCACTTCATCCACGATATCCGGTTTGTCGGCCTGCTCCACGGGGATTTCCCCGCGATATTGCGATTCGGCCGCCACCATCCGCTCGGCCACGTCCAGCTTGGTACGCAAATCGATAATCAGCTCGCGGACGCGGCCCAGTCGGCTGCCGTCGATTTGCAGGGAGGACGCGGTTTGGGCGGCCTCGATCATCTGCAACCGCGCCGTCAGGTTGGCGACTTCTACTTCCAATTGTCGCTTGGCGGCCAGCATGCCTTCCATTTTCTCCCGTGCCGCCTGCAAAGTGCGGGTGCGAGCCGCGTGAATCTGCTCCATGCCCGCCAGAGTGGCTTCGTTGACCTTGTAGCGCTCGAACCTGGCGGTCAGGTCGGCCCGTACCTGGTCCGCGCTGTACTCGCGACCGGCGTAAACCACCTTCGTCTTCCCGGAGGCGGCATCATCCCGCAATCGGGCAATGGCCGCCTTTTCGGAGGCCAGGCTCTCCCGCATCTGCGCGATCTGCCGGTCCAGACGCTCGACCTCCACTTCTTCTCTGGCAATGGCGTGCATATTCTTGCGAATTTCGGGAATCAACCCGTCGATCATCGTCCGCGCTCGACGAATCTGGAACTCGAGTGGAACGGCGTCGACGACCGCCTCCTGAGCCAAGCCGGCCGAGGTGCGGACATAGCTCACGAAGTCGCGCCCGAAGAAAAACGTCCCCGTCAATAACAACACTCCCGACCCGATCAGAATCTTCTTCAACATGGTTCGTTCCTCCGCACTGGGGCGCCGATGGACTTGACCCTTGACCGCGACATAAACTGGAGAGGTCGTTTTTCTCGGCTCGCATTCACCGGCGATGGGCTGCCGGGGGAACCCGACCTCGCTAGGTTATTCGCTCGCCGAAACCGAATCTTGGAAGACAATCCATTTGGGAAGACAATTCGCGCTCCGTCGCGCGGGTACGCCTGCGCGGGGCATGTGGACCCCCGACAGGGCGTGTTTCGTAACCATTACGATCCAGCGGTAGCTCCATGCGTGAATCCACGGAATCGTTGATCCAGCGCATCCACGCGGGTAGGGGCCGGGTGGCAATCGTATGCACCGGTGGAGGGGGCCAGGCCCTTGCCGCGCTGCTGTCCGTGCCGGGAGGCTCGCGGACCGTCCTGGAGGCCGTCGTCCCCTACTGCCGACGTGCCGTCATTCGGTATCTCGGCGCTCCGCCCGACCAGTTCTGTGCCGAACCTACCGCCCGCGGGCTCGCGATGGCGGCATTCTTCCGCGCCCTGGACCTGCACCGCGAGGAGGCCGGGGCCGAGGCATCCGCCTCCCACAACGATGTTCCCGTTGCGGGCGTGTCGTGCACGGCCTCGCTGGCCACGGATCGACCCAAACGAGGGCCTCACCGGATTCACGTGGCCGCCCAGAGCATCGCCGCCACCGTGAGCTGGTCTTTGGAGCTTGAGAAAGGCAAACGCACGCGCCCGGAAGAAGAGGACATCGCCGCCCGAATGATCTTGAATGCCGTGGCCGAAGTCAAAGGGATCTCGGCGGAACTGGCGTTGCCGCTCTTGTCGGGCGAGGCCGTCTTTACGCACCGAGCCGAGGCGCCGCCTGCTTGGCAGCAGCTTTTGCTAGGGGAAACGGATGCCGTGCGTTTAGGCGTGCCCGCCGATTGGACCGGTCCCGCGCCGCCGGCCATCTTTCCCGGGGCGTTCAATCCCCTGCACGCCGGCCACCAGAGGATGGCCGAGTTGGCGGAGAAAATCCTCGGCGTGCCCGTCGAGTTCGAGATTTCGATCGTGAACGTGGATAAACCGCCGTTGGACTACGCGGAGCTACGTCGCCGGGTCGCCCAGTTTTCGTTGGAGGAGAGCGTTTGGTTGACCCGTGCGCCCACGTTCGAGGAAAAATCGCGCCGCTTTCCCGGTGCGGTGTTCATCGTGGGCGCGGACACCATTCGGCGGATCGCGGACACGCATTACTATGGCAACGATGCGGCGGCCCGCGATGCCGCCATCGCCCGAATCGCCGATCGCGGATGCCGATTTTTGGTCTTCGCTCGTTGCGTAGAGGGCCGCTGCTTGGATCTTGAGGATTTGGAACTTCCACCCGCCTTGCGTGCCCTATGCCAAGGAGTACCGCGCGAGCAGTTTCGCGAGGACCTATCGTCGAGCGATCTTCGGACGGGGAGACACGACGCGCCGGACTTCTTGGATTAGCGATGAGCCTGCCGGGCGGTCTCGGGGATCACGGTCGGCCGCCCAAGGGACGCGAGGATTTCTCCGGCAAGGAGCGAATTCATCCCGTGCCGCGGCTCTGCCGGCGGCTCAGGCGGTCCGCCCAATAGATCGGTTCGGGCAGGCGGCGGTGGAAGCAGGCGAGCGTCCAGGTAGCGGCATCCGCCGGGTCGATGAGGTGGCCCGGTGAAACATAGATGCACCGCGCATGGCCCGACCTTGAGCGGATACAAGTGCCGACCGCTTCGCCGTGCAAGACGATGGGCGTACCGGTACCCGGCAGCCGCGGCTCGCCTTCCGGCAAGCTGCCGCAGAGCAAGGTCTTGGTGACGCCGACGGTGGGTAGGCCGAGCGTCACTCCCAAGTGTGATGCCAAGCCTGCCCCGCGCGGGTGCAGGATGCCCGCCCCATCCACGAACAACAGGTCCGGGTGCAGTCCCGACTGCCGTGCCGCTTCCACCGCCGCCAGCATGACGGGCAATTCCCGAAAAGCCAAATAGCCCGAGATGTACGGGAATCGGCACTCCCGCCGAACCACGACCCGCTCCAGCAGCCGACCGTCGCGACGGCGGACGTGACAGTAGGCTGCGACCGCCTCGCCGTTGGGAGCGTAACTTGCGTCCACGCCGCCCAAGAAGTCGGGCGGTCGATCCAACGGGCGCAAGGCGACGGCCCGGCGCACCGCCTCTTGTCGTTCCCGCAGCTTCGCCAGCGGCGCAACGGGCAGAAGCGATCGCAGGTCGTCCGCGGAAAGCACGGCTTGGGGTTTCCACGTGCCGTCAAGCGACAGCGCCCCCTCCGCTCGCAGTCGGGCGCGCTTGGTCTCTTCGCCGGCGACATACCCGCCGAGAAGCCCGCCGGCACGCACCACGCGGTGGCAACGGCAGTCCTCCGCATGGGCATGGTTCAGGAGCCAATGACCGATCCAGACCGCGGCCGAGCGATCGCCCAGCAACGCGGCCAATCCCCCGGGGGTTGTCAAGCGACCCGGCGGAATCGCCGCGATCAAACGGCGAAGGTCGGCTTCCAAGTCGGGCAGTTCGGGGAGGTCGAAAGTCTCGGACACGGCAAGAACGGGCTCGGCACGTAAGAACGCTGAAAGCACGGCGGCACCCCGCGGCGACGTCAGCACTCGACCACGTTGCCGGTTGGGAAGCTGGCGCGATGCGACGCAATCCCCGATTGTACGACGAAACCGCCGCTTCTTCCCCTCGGGCAGGACGGCATCCGGTGTTAGGGACGGTGCCGCGGCCCGACTTCCCCGCAAGTGCCTGCCGCCTCCGCCGCTGCACGCCGGCCTTCCATGTCGCAGGATCTTGCCCGGCCTCCGTCGTACTGCGTGCGTGTCGCAGCGAGACTATTTCCCTTGCGGCTCGGGAGGGGACGCCTTGCCAGCGTTCGGCGATGGAGACGCGATTTCCGGCCGCCACGGCAGGCGTTTCCTGCAATCGCCGGCAGGGTCGTCCGTGAACGGTTGCCGAGACTCCCTCCGGCGGCTATTCTGAACAGCGCTTCCTTCCCGTGCGGACATGGCGATCGGGCGTAGGAAAAGAAATCGCTCGATCCGGCGACGGGAGGAGTGTCCGTTTCCCTTGCCCACCCAACTTTCTCCAACGCGATTTGTGGAGGTTCCAACCATGGTTTTTGCATTCCCCGGTCATCGTCGCGAGTTCTTGGGTCAATCGTTGGCGGCCGGCGCGGCCGCGGCCATGCCGTGGTTGATTTCTCCGGCTGCGGCGGGCGCGGCGGGAACCGCCGCTCCCAGCGAGACGATCCGTTTCGGCGTCATCGGTATCGGGCCCCGAGCGACGTACGACTTGCGATCGATGTCCAACTTACCCGATGTCCGTTGCGTGGCCTTGGCCGACGTCCAGGCTGAGCGGCGCGAGGCGGGAAAGAAATTGATCGAGGAATTGTTCCCCAACACGCGTTGCGATACCTACCGCGACCTGCGCGAGCTGCTGGACCGCAAGGATATCGACGCGGTGCTGGTGGCGACGGGAGATCGCTGGCACGCCCCCGGCTCGATGCTGGCCATGGAGGCGGGCAAGGACGTGTACAGCGAAAAGCCCTGCGGAATCACCATCGCCAAGTGCCGCCAACTGGCGGATACGGCCAAGCGAACCGGCCGCGTCTTTCAAGCCGGTACACAGCGCCGCAGCGTGCCGAACTTTCGCTTTGCCGCGGAGTTGGCGCGAAGCGGCAAACTGGGAAAACTCCAGACCTTGTACGCCTCCGTTTACGAACCCCAACTAGACAACACCTGGTTGCCGCGCGAGCAAACGCCTCCCAAAGAGGTGGTCGACTGGAATCTGTGGTTGGGTCCGGCACCGTGGCGGCCGTACAACAAGGCCTACGTACAAGGCGGATGGCGCGGGCAGTTCGATTTCGATTCCGGCGCGAAGCTGCTGGATTGGGGCGCCCACACCCTCGACCTTTGCCAATGGGCGGCCGGAGCCGACGACACCATGCCCGTCGAGTACGAACCCGCCCAAGACAAGATCATCTGTCGTTACGCCGACGGATTGACGGTCATCCTCGACTTCTTGAAGACGCCGTTCGGCGACCGCGCACCCAAGTTCATTACCGCGCTGGGGACCTGTCCCGTACGGTATGTGGGAGACAAGGGTTGGATCGAGACGGGCGACGAAGGCGGCGTGGAAATTCAGCCGGAATCGCTGAAGAGCGAGATTCCCGAGGAGCTGGCTCGCGTCAAGGGCTTGGATGTGACCGCCCATGCCCGCAACTTCTTCGATTGCGTCAAGAGCCGCGGCAAGCCGGTTTGCAATGAGGACGTGATGTATCACTCCCACACGGCCTGCCATGCCGCGGCGATCGCCTGGATTCTGAACCGAAAACTGACCTTCGACCCGCTGAAGGCGGAATTTCCCGGCGACGAGGAGGCCGACCTGCTGCGGTCGCGGCCGGAGCGTGATCCCTTCGCCGCGGCGTAATCCGCCGTTTCCAGCGGCGACATAGTTGCTGATCCGTGAAGCTTGACGGGGAGGGCATGCGTTTTCGAGCCTCCCGCCCGCGGTCTGCGCGCCGTTCCTCGATGCCCGGCGCGGATGCGTGAATTGCGTTTGCGAGGGGATTCATCCATGATTCGAGCACTCCCGAAGTTCGGGGCGATCTGCCTTCGCGTTCTTTCCGCGATGTTTGTTGGGGCGGGAGCCGGCCAAGCCGCGGAGTCGGTGCGGGTGGAGGTGGTGGACGGCGCGCCTCGGCTGGTGGTCGACGGTAAGCCCGTCCGCGCTCGCATGTTTTGGGGGGCGCCCGGCCCCGGCCTTGTACCTGTGGGGCCCGAGGCCCGACGCGTCGCCTTTCAATTCACAGCCGAGGACGACGAGCCCGGGCGGGCAACCCTCCATTTCCGCTTTGGGACGGAGCCGGGGACAGTGGCCTTGGACGACGTTCGCATCGTCGATCTGACCGGCGGGAAAGACGTGCTGCCGCCTTGCCGCTTCGAGGGTGGAATGGCCGATTTCACGCGGGAATGGTCCGTTTGGCCTCCGGATCAACGCAACACGGTGGGGTCGATCGAGGTCGCGCCCGACGCCGGTCAAGACGGGAGCGCCGGGTTGAGAATTGAGCTGAAAGCCCCGGCGGATGGAAATTGGCCCGACTTTCACATCTACCATCACCCCAACCTCACGTTGCACAAAGGTCGCCGCTATGAGGTGAGTTTTTGGGCCCGAGCCGAGCCATCCCGGCAGTTGAACATCGCCTTGTATCGGCCGGGACAACGCTATATGTACCTAGGCGGACCGCCCGGTCATTTCGCCTCGCAAATCCGCTTGGCGGCGGATGCGGGAGTCGATTTCGTGAGTTTTCCCATCGACATGCCGTGGCCGAAGCCGGGCGAAGCGGAGGATTGGTCTTCGGTGGATCAGGCCTGCCGCCGGGTGCTGGAGGCGAATCCGCAGGCCATGCTGTTGCCCCGCATTCCCATGGATCCGCCCGCTTGGTGGTGCGAGGCGAATCCCGATGACGTGATGTTGTGGGATCGCGGCGATCAACGGCGGCGACCGGCCGTGCCGGCCTCGCCGAAATATCGCGCGGATGCGTCGGAGCGTCTCCGCGCTTTGGTCGAATACCTGGAAGCACGGTTCGGCGAGCATGTGGCCGGCTATCACCCGTGCGGTCAGAACACGGGCGAGTGGTTTTACGAAGATACGTGGCTCTCGCCGCTCAACGGCTACTCGAAAGCATCGCAAATCGCCTGGAGGCGTTGGCTTCAGGGACGCTACGGATCGGACGCCGCATTGCAGGCGGCGTGGGGCGATCCGGCCGCGCGTTGCGCCGAGGCGGTGGTGCCGTCGCCCGAGTCGCGCCGCGCTGCGCCCGCCGGCGTCCTGCGCGACCCGGCCCGCGAGCGACCGTTGATCGACTTCGCCCGATTCCAGCAGGAAATGATGGCCGAATGCGTCGGCCATTTCGCGCGAACGGTCCGCGAGGCTTCGCAAGGACGCAAGTTGGTCGTATTCTTTTACGGCTATGTGTTCGAGTTCGGCGCGATTGCCAACGGAGCGGCCGTCTCGGGGCACTATGCGCTGCGGCAAGTGCTCCAGTGCCCCGATATCGACGTGCTCTGTTCCCCCATCTCGTATTTCGATCGCGGTCTGGGGCAGAGCGGTCCGGCCATGACGGCGGCCGAAAGCGTCGCTTTGGCCGGAAAGATGTGGCTCTACGAAGACGACACGCGCACCCACATCGCTACCGGCCGTTTTCCCGGTTGGCAGGACGGCGCCGATACCTTGGAGCAAACCAACGCCATGCTGCTTCGCAACACCGGCCAATGCGCCGTGCGCAATTTCGGGACCTGGTGGATGGATCTGGGCGCGAGCGGGTGGTTCGACGAACCGGCCCTGTGGGCTCAAATGAAGGCCCTGCGACCTCTCGATGAAGCCTTGCTGCAACGGCCGAGGGCCTTTCGGCCCGAGGTCGCCGCCGTCATCGACGAGGAAAGCATGATTCGCGTCGCCGCCGGGGGCAACGCGCTGACTCGGCCGGCCGTGTACGAAGTCCGCCGACCCCTGGGACGCATGGGAGCTCCCTACGGCCAATACTTGCTGGACGACGTGGCGACGGGACGCGTGCAGGCCAAAATGTACGTGTTCCTCACCCCCTGGTGCCTGTCTCCCGAGCAGCGCCGGGCGCTGATCGCCAAGACGGAAGGGGCCGCGAGAATCTGGTGCTACGCGCCGGGTTATCAGGAACCGGACCGGATCGCCCCGCCCGAGGCGATGCAAGAGTTGACCGGATTCCGCCTGCAAGAGACCGTCCAAGCGGAGGCCTGGGCCGTGCCGACCGAGGCGGGAAAACGGCTCGGATTAGGCCAAGACTTCGGTGTCCGACAAGCCGTCCGGCCGCTGTTTGCGCCGGTCGATGCGAAGCCGGAGGAAACCCTATTCGTGTATCCGGACGGAACGCCGGCCGTGGCCCTGCGCCGAACCGGCAGCGGTTGCTCGCTGTTCGTGGGGCCGCCGGGTTTGACGAGCGAGCTGGTCCGTCTGGTTGCAAGGCAAGCCGGGGTTCACCTGTTTACCCGGACCGATTGCAACGTCTACGCGAACGGCCCGTTTGTCGTGCTCCATGCGGCCGCCGACGGCCCGGTAGAGATCGACACCGCGACCCAGGGGCCGGTGATCGACCTCTTGACGGGGCAAGCCGTGGGCATCGGACCGAGGATAACCCTGGACTTGCAGCCGGGCGTTACCCGGGTCCTCCGCATCGGCTCACCTTAAACGCGGCGGATCGACGTTGCTTCGGGGCTTGCGATCGCTTCGCCGTACCGCGGAGCCGTGCTTGGCGAGCGAGGGCGCTCTCGACGGTGGGGCCGTCCTCTTGCGGCAGCAATGCTCGTCACCGATGCCGGGCGGTGTTGCAGCAATTTTCCCAGATCCGTTTCGATCGGCGTCGGGATACGCCGTCGAATACCTGTTGCCGGTTACTGAGGCGCGCTGTATTTTGGAAGGCGCGCGGCCGGGTTTGTCGGGGTCGTATGTAGCCCATCGTCGATGGTAGACCGCGCCCCTTCTTCGCAGCTTCGTCCGTAACCCCGCCGGTGCGGTGAGGCGTTTCGTGGAGGTCGGCCATGTTCGAGAACGCGGCAGTGACGGCGCTGGCGGCAATCGCCGTGCTTGTGGCGGCTTACTTCACGTACGGACGCTTCTTGGGACGCGTCTTCGGACTCGACCCGCGTCGCGCCACGCCCTCGCATACGATGCAGGACGGCGTGGACTACGTGCCGACCCGAATCCCCATCCTTTTCGGGCACCACTTCGCCTCGATCGCCGGGTTGGGGCCGATCCTCGGGCCGGCCATCGGCGTCATCTGGGGCTGGGTACCCGCTTTGCTTTGGGTCGTCTTCGGTTCCATCCTTATCGGGGCGGTTCACGATTTGGGATCGCTTCTGATCAGCCTTCGGCATCGGGGACGATCCGTGGGCGAGGTGGCGTACTACCTGATGGGTTCACGGGCGAGGCTGTTGGCCCTGCTGATCATCTTCTTTCTCATGTCGTTGGCCATGGGGGCGTTCTGCAATACGTTGGCCGACATGTTCGTCAACTACAATCCCGATGCCGTCATTCCGGCGGCGGGGTTGATGGTGGTGGCGGTGATCTTCGGCCTGACCGTTTATCGGCTCAAGGTGCCCCTGGTTCCCGCCACGGTGGTGGCGCTGGCGATTTTCGCGGGCCTGATCGTTTACGGCGTCGAGCGACCGATCTTGAGTTACGCCTGGCTTTGCTCGCCGAAAACCCAATCCTTGCTGGAAGAGGCCAAGGCCGCCAAACCGGAAATGGGTCGCCCCGGCTTCGATCGCCCCTATGGCGCGCGGGCGGCCGTGGACTTTTTCGAGGCCCGGGGCGAAAGCGAAGCCGTCGCCGAGTTGGGCGCGATCAACCGGCCGGGAACCGTGCTGTGGAAAATCAATTACGCCTGGATCGCGGCGTTGCTGGGATATGCCTTCCTGGCGTCCGTCCTACCCGTCTGGCTGTTGCTGCAACCGCGCGACTACATCAACAGCTTTCAGCTCTACGTGGCGCTGCTGCTCTTGGGGTTCGGCTTGGCGATGGCGGCGTTCACCGGGAGCGAGTTCGCCCAAATCGACGCCCCCATGATCCGCTGGAACGTCCCCGACGCTCCGCCCATGTTTCCGCTGCTCTTCGTGACGATCGCCTGTGGGGCGGCCAGCGGTTTTCACTCACTGGTCTCCAGCGGGACCACGGTCAAACAATTGAATCGAGAATCGGACGCCGTGCCGATCGGTTACGGCGCCATGCTGACGGAGGCCGCCCTTGCGGTCCTGGTGATCGCGGCGTGCACGGCGGCCTTGAGCCGAGCCGATTGGGGCGACGGGGGCCTGTACGCCGGCTGGAGCGCCATCGGCGGCGGGGGATTGGCCAAGCAACTCAACGCGGTCGTGCGCGGCGGGGCCAATCTCATGTCGCAAGTCGGTATTCCCGTCCCGCTCGGCCGGACCTTCATCGCCGTGACCGTGACCGCCTTCGCCTTAACCACCCTGGACTCGGCAACGAGGCTCCTGCGATTCAACGTCGAGGAGATCGGCCGATCGTTGCGCGTTTCCCTGCTGACGCATCGCGTCGCGGCCTCCCTGGCGGCGGTGCTGGGCATCGGCTTCTTTGCCGTCGTGCCCGCGGGAAAGGCCTTGTGGACGCTCTTCGGCACGACGAACCAGCTCTTGGCGGGGTTGGCCTTGTTAGTGGTCAGCGTCTATCTCTATCAACAGCGCCGCGTGGTGTGGTACACGCTGATCCCCATGCTTTTCATGTTGGAGATGACCACCTGGGCCATGGGTTGGAACTTGATCCAGTTCTACCATCAGCAGAAGTGGTCGCTATTCGTAACCACGGTGATCGTGCTGGCCATGGCGGTGTGGCTGGTGGTGGAGGGCGTCCTGGCGTTCTTGCGAGGCCCCGTACCACACAGTGAGCCGGAGCCTGATCCGATTGTGGCGGATGCCGATCCTGCCGAAACCGTCGCCCTCCGATGACGGTTTCCCGAAGCTCCGGCGGTTGTGGGCAAGTCGGCAAGCCGATATAATCCGGGAATTCGGTATTCTCTGATGGTTAAGACCGACGTGCCGGGAGCGGGGTTGCGCTCGTATCCTGTAGTCGTCGGATTCCGTCTTGGAGGGACCCGGCTCGCACTAGGCGGTCGGGTGCATTTCTGGGGTTCTTGGAGTAAGGAGAGTATCCTGTGGCCATTCGCGTCGGTATCAACGGGTTCGGTCGTATTGGTCGGTTGGTCGCGCGCCGCATGATGGAAAAGCCCGACCTGTTCCAAATCGTCGGCATCAACGACATTACGGACGTGAAGACCCTGGCCATGCTGTTCAAGTACGACAGCGTCCACCGCATGTACAAGGGGACCGTCGACTTCGATGACAAGAATCTGATCATCGACGGCAAGAAGATCCCGGTCTGTGCGGAAAAGGACCCCTTCAAGCTGCCTTGGAAGGACCTGGGGGCCGAGGTCGTGGTCGAGAGCACGGGCGTGTTCACGGCCCGCGGCGACGACGCCAAGCCGGGCTACGGCGCCCACCTCAAGGCCGGTGCCAGAAAGGTCGTCCTCAGCGCTCCCGCCAAGGATACGCCCGACCTCACCTGCGTGTTGGGCGTGAACGACGACCAACTGAAGCCCGAGCACACGTGCATCTCCAATGCCAGTTGCACCACGAACTGCCTGGCCCCGGTCGCCAAGGTGCTCAACGACAAGTTCGGCATCGTCCGCGGCTTGATGACCACCGTTCACGCCTACACGAATGATCAGCGGGTCCTGGATTTGCCTCACAAGGACCTGTATCGCGCCCGGGCGGCCGCGGCCAACATCATTCCGACCTCCACCGGGGCGGCCAAGGCCGTCGGGTTGGTGATTCCGGAATTGAAGGGCAAGCTGACCGGCATTGCGATGCGGGTACCCGTCCCCACCGGCAGCGTGGTGGATTTGGTGGCGGAATTGAAGCGACCGGTGGAAGCCGCCGAGATCAACGCCGCCGTCAAGGAGGCTGCCGAGGGCAAGATGAAGGGCATTCTGCTCTACACCGAGGACCCCATCGTCTCCAGCGACATCATCGGCTGCTCGTACAGCTCCATCTTTGCCGCCCCCTGGACCCAAGTGATCGAGGGCAGCCTGGTCAAGGTGGTGAGCTGGTACGACAACGAGTGGGGCTATAGCTGCCGGACCGTGGACTTGGTGGAACGGCTGGCGAAACTATAAGTCGCGGCGATACCCCGCATCCCAAAGCCTACCGCGAACCGCGCGGGCGGCGAGGGATAATGTTTTCGACGAAAAGACAGCGGTCGAGGCAAAGGTCTCGGTCGCTGTCTTTCTTTGACGCGGGGGTGCGACGGCCGTCGGTCCCGGCGGCGTGGCGGAAATCGTTTTGCTTTGACCGATCGCACGTGAGCGGCTTGCCTTTTCTGCCTTGCTTGCCCGGATTCAAGCGGCTAAAATCCACTTCGGCTGGACGGTTTCGCGTTGGCAAGGAGCGGTGGGGAATGGTCAGGAGGACCTGGCTCCTCTATTTGTGGCCGGGGGCCGTGCCCCTGATTTTGGAACCGGGCTGGGGGACCTTTCTCGTAGCCGCGGCCTTCGCCTGTTTGTTTCATCTCTGTCTCGTGGCGACGTTCGTTTGGCCGGAGATTTGGCCGTCCTTGCTCACCCGCGGGGCTTGGTTCTTCTTGGCGGCAGGCTGGGCCTATTCCGTGTATTGGGCGGTTCTTAGCGACCGGCGCCGACGCCGGGCCGCCGCGCCCTTGCCCGGCGAGGACCTTTTCCCCACGGCTTTGCAGGCCTATCTTCGCGGTGAGTGGTCGCGAACCGAGCATCTGTTGGGCCGCCTCTTGCACCGCAACCCCCGCGATGCGGAAGCCCTGCTCCTCTTGGTCTCGCTGTGGCGGCGGACAGGTCGCCTGGATGAGGCCGGCCGTTTGCTCCGCGAATTGGAAAAGCTGGATGCAGCGAGACCCTGGTATGCCGAAATCCAGCGGGAAAAACGGCTGTTGGAGGAGAAGCGGGTCGCCATCGCGGCGGCGGACGTTCGGACGCCGGTTTCCCCGCCCGCCGAAGCTCGGAAGGTTCCCTTGCAATCGGACGAGTTGGAATCACCCTCCGGCGACGATGAGCCGGCTTCGCCCACGTTGTCTGCCGTGCGGGACGGAGGAGGAGCCCGCCGCGCCGCTGCCTGAGCCGACATGCTACGGTTTGCGGCAAGTTTCTCTTCCCTCCGCCTTTTGGCATCACTTCCAGCCGCGTCCTTCGCCGCGTCCTTCGCCCGGCGGATCGCTCTTGCCCAATCCTCCCGGATCACGTATAAGCCGCCGTCAAGGCGGATTCCCGGACGATCGCGGTCCCGCGCGGGGAGGCGCACGGATCATGGCGGTTGGAGCCGGGAAACCTCGAGGGTCCTGCGCGCATTCGGCTGACGGCGTTTTTCCGCCGCCGTGTGCCTTTCCAAGGTGAGAGGACGGTCCCGTGATGAAGACTCGGCGCTTCGCCTGGGTGGTGCCTGTAATATTCGCGTCGACGGTGATCGTCGCCGTGGAAGCCGTCGCCGCGACTTTTCCCTACAAGGCCTATGTGGTCAGCCACGAGGCGCGGGTGCGCGGCGGTCCCGGTCAGGCCTATCCGGTGACGGGTTACCTGGCGTTCGGGTCGGAGGTGGATGTGTATCGGCACGATCCCGGGGGTTGGTGTGCCATCCGTCCGCCGGATGGCAGCTACAGTTGGGTGCTCGCCGATGCCGCGCAACTCTTGCCCAACGGCTTGGCGAAGATAATCCGGCCGGGGGTGGCCTGCTATGTGGGCGGCGTGGACGTGCCCGATCGCAGCCTCTCGCACGTAACCTTGCAAGAGGGAGAATTGTTGGAAGTGCTGGACGCTCGCCGAGTAGGGGACGCCTCTCGCGACGGAGTGTCCGCGGAGCAAACTTGGTTAAAGATTCGCCCGCCTTCGGGGGAGTTCCGGTGGATTCATAGCTCATCGCTGCGAGCGGCTGGAAGCGGCGAGCCTTTGCCGCCTGCCGCCGCGGGATCCGGTCTTCCGCTTGCTGCGGAGCGGTCTCTTGCGGGGACCTATGCGCAAACGCCGGCCGTCACCGACCGTAGCGGCGGCGAAACGGAATTGACGAGCCGATCCCTGGAGCCTAAGCCGCAACGCATTCCCACGGTTCCCATTCCGCGCGATCCCGGCCGGAATGCCGGGGCCGACGGCACGGGAGACCCGGCAACGTTGGAGCTCTCGTCCGTCGCGGCGAGCACGGCGGTCGGCTCCCGTCCGATCGCGGCCGCGTACGATTCGCGGTCCGAGAATTCCGCCGACGGATCGGGCTCGGGCGTGGTCGCGACATCGGGCGTCTTGCCGGCGGATGGCGGGGCCGGCGGCTGGCGTCCCATGACCGGGCCGGGAGAGTCGCCGGGATCGATGCGGGAACGTTCCTCGGCGGCGTTCGGCCGGGAAGCCGGCGGGCTTTCCCCGGACCTGCGATTCAGCCGGCCGGTCGTACCCAGTCGCAACATCGCGCCTTGGACGCCGGAGGAATTCGCACGGCAGGCTCAGGCCCTGGAATTGGATTTGGCCGCCCGATTGACGGAACGGCCCGAGGATTGGAATCTGTCGGACTTGCAGCAGCGGGCGGTGGATTTGCGGGCGGCGGCCCCCGACGGTGAGGCTCGTGATCGGGCCGCCAAGCTCGCCGAGAAAATCGCGCAGGCGGAGAGGGTTGCGGCGCAGTCGCGGGGCGTGATGCAAGACGCCGGGCGAGGGCAAGCGAGCGTCGCGGCCGGGCCGTCGTCCCAAGTGCGTGCGGCGTCGGATGGGCGAGGCCCCGTCCCCTCGGGAATGTTGCTTCCGCCGCTCCCCGTCGCCGAAAGGCCGACGCGCATTGCCCCGCCGCCCACCGCGATGGCATGGCCGTCATCACCCCCGCCGGGGAGCACGACCGCGGGAATCCCGTCGAATGGTTTCGCTTCCGAAGGCGTGGTCCGAGCGAGTGCGGCCGTAGGGGCCGCCGCCGACGGGGTTTCGACGAATCGAGTCGCCGGGGTCGATACGTCACCGGCGGCCGAGGCATCCCGTCCCATTCCCACCCGCGAGGAAATCGCTCGCGAACTCATGGAACTTCGCCGGCGGCGATTCGACGCGGTCGGCCGACTGATTCGGGCACACGTGCGGCGGCCGGGCGATCCGCCCTACGCCTTGACCGATGAGGACGGCCGCGTCCTGGCCTATCTCAATCCGGCGCCGGGCACGGTCGTCCGCTCGTACGTCGGCCGAACGGTGGGAGTCATGGGCAAATTCTCAGGCAGCGGGGAGCGGCGATTGCTTACCGCCGAGCACGTGGCGGTCTTGGATTCGCAGCGGCCGACGCCCGCTCCCGTACCGGCAGGCGAGGAATCGCCCGTCCGTTTCGCCGAACCGCCCGCGCGGTCCATCGTGCGTTGAAGCCGGGGCGCCCGACGACCTGGCTCGATCGTCGGCACAGCGTCGCGCGGACGCGGTCGGCGGTGCGCAGGGGCGGAAAATCAAAACTCTGCGCTGCCCGGCGTGCGAGGGAAGGGAATGACGTCGCGGATGTTGCCCATGCCCGTGATGAATTGAACGGCCCGTTCCAATCCCAACCCGAAACCGCTGTGCGGTACCGTGCCGAATCGCCGCAGGTCCAAGTACCACCAATAATCCTCCGCGCGAAGCCCTTGCTCTTCCATGCGACGGGTTAGAACGTCGAGACGCTCTTCGCGCTGGCTGCCGCCGATGATTTCTCCCACGCGGGGAAGAAGGACGTCCATCGCGCGGACCGTCCGCTCGTCCTCGTTGAGTCGCATGTAGAACGGTTTGATGGTCCGCGGATAGTCGGTCAGAATGACCGGCTTGCGGAAGTGGGTTTCGGTGAGGTAGCGCTCGTGCTCGGCTTGCAAATCCCGGCCCCACTCGACGGGAAACTCGAAGTCTTGGCCCGATTGCCGCAGGATCTCCACGGCTTCCGTGTACGTAAGACGGACGAATTCCTCTTGCAGGACGTGCTCCAAGGTCGTGACGGCGCTCGGCTCCACCCAGCGGGCGAAGAACTCCATATCCTCGGAGGAGCGTTCCAGCACGTCGCGGAAGATGCGTTTGAGGAACCGCTCGGCGAGATCCATGTTGTCGGCCAGTTGGAAGAAGGCGGCCTCCGGTTCGACCATCCAAAACTCGGCCAAATGCCGTGTGGTATTGGAATTTTCCGCCCGAAACGTCGGCCCGAAGGTATAGACCTTGCCTAAGGAACAGGCGAAGACCTCGGCTTCGAGCTGTCCGCTGACGGTGAGATAGGTGGGTTTGCCGAAGAAGTCGTCCTGGGGTTTAGCGGGCGGTGCGGCGGTGGGATCCAAGGTAGTGACGCGGAACATGGCGCCCGCCCCTTCGCAGTCCGAGGCGGTGATGATCGGCGTGTGGATGTAGAGGAACCCCTCCTCCTGGAAGAATTCGTGGATCGAACGGCAGACGGTATTGCGGACCCGCATCACCGCCCCAAAGGAGTTCGTGCGCGGGCGGAGATGGGCGATGGTTCGCAGAAACTCGTAGGAATGCCGTTTCTTCTGGAGGGGATAGGATTCGGGCGGCGCCCAGCCGAGGACGGCGATCCGGCGGGCAAGGACCTCCACGGCCTGCTTTTCACCGGGCGACGCCTGGACCACGCCTTCCACCAGGATGCTGCAACCGGTGGTCAATCGTCTGATCTCGGACTCGTAGTTGGGCAATTCGCCGGGTGCGACGATTTGGAGGTTGCCCAGGCACGAACCGTCGTTCAATTCCAAAAAGCTGAAGCCTCCCTTGGAGTCGCGTCGGGTGCGAACCCAGCCTTGCAGGCGGACTTCGCGCCCCACGGCCGAGGGCGATCGCGCCTCGCGTACAGTGAGGGTCTCCATGTCCGGGAATCCTCCTGGTGATGCAGCGGCTGGATTGCCTCGGTCGTCGGCGGTCGTCGCTGTTGGGCAGCGCGGCCGATTGGGGTCAAATGCCCTGGGCGGCCAACCAGCGCTCCGCGTCCAAGGCCGCCATGCAGCCGCTCGCCGCCGCCGTCACCGCTTGTCGGTAATAGTCGTCGCCCACGTCTCCCGCCGCAAAGACGCCTTCCACACTGGTGTAGGTGCGGAAGGGCTTGGTCCATTTGACGTAGCCTTTTTCGGTCAGTTCGAGTTGTCCTCGCAGGAAGTCGGTGTTGGGGGTATGGCCGATGGCCAGAAACATCCCGCGGACCTCCAGCGTCAGGTCTTCTTCCCCCACCGTGCTCGTCAATCGGACACCGGTAACACCGTTTTCGTCATCGCCCAAGACTTCGCCCACGACACGATTCCAGATGATCTCGATCTTGGGATTGTCCATGGCGCGTTGGGCCATGATCTTGGATGCCCGCAGGGCGTCGCGCCGATGCACCAAATAGACCTTGGAGGCATGGTGCGTCAGATAGGTCGCCTCTTCGACGGCGGAATCGCCTCCACCGATGACGGCCACCGGTTGGTTGCGGAATCGCGGCAGGGCGCCGTCACAGACGGCGCAGGCGCTGACCCCGCGATTCTTGAATCGATCTTCGGACGGCAAGCCTAGATAGTTGGCCCGAGCGCCCGTCGCCACGATCACGGCCTGAGCTTGGTATTCCTTGCCGTCCGAGGCTTGCAGGCGGAAGGGTCGGCCGGAGAAATCCACGCGCGTGACGTCCTCCGTGATGACGCGGGTACCGAAGTGGACGGCTTGAGCCCGCATCAGCTCCATCAACTCGGGGCCGCTCACCCCGTGCTTGCCGTGCGGCGGCAGATAGCCTCGGCGTTCCTCGGGCAGAGAGCTTTCCAAGAAGGAGGACAGGTCGCCCGGCGGGAAACCGGGGAAGTTCTCCACTTCGGTGGTCAGGGCCAACTGGCCCAGCGGCAGGGTGCCCTGCTGCGCATTCTTTTCGCTAATCGCGCCTTCGAAGAGAAGAGGTTGCAGTGCGGCGCGGGAGGCGTAAATTGCTGCGGTCCAGCCGGCCGGTCCGCTGCCGATAATAATCACACGCTCGACATCCGCCACGATTCGTTCTCCTATAAGTTCGGCTTCTGAGTCCGTCGCTCGGCGTCTCTGCGCGAGGGAGACGCGCGGGCTGGAGGCCGCTCTTCCCTTTCTGCGGGCTTCGCCGCGGTCCTCCTCGGACGGTTCCGGTCCTGAACGTCGGCGCACCGGGCAAAATTCTTCCGCGAAAACGGTATTATAAGAGGCAAGCGGCCGTTTTGCTCGGCGGGGCGCCCGACCCGGCGGGCGATTGCCTTCGTCGGCGAGACGGGAGACTCCGTCAAGATAGTCGGGCGCGGCCTCGCGGTTTCTCGCGGTGCTGCCTGATGTCGGGGAACGTCGTTGCGATCCTTCCTGAATACGATTCATTCCAGCGTCTTGAATTATGCCGCGACGCAATCTTCAGATTCTGTTGTTTACGGTCGTCTTTTCGCTGTTGTGTGCGTTTCGCAGCTCGCCCTACGGCCGGGCATTGATGTACGCCTTGGAGCAGATACATCAGAAGGCCCTTGAGCCGCGGTCGCAAAAGGAACTCGCGGAGGCGGCCCTGCGAGGAATGGCGGACGAGCTGGACCCCTATTCCGCCTACATCAGCGACGAAGAGCTGGCCCAATTCGACGAAGAGCTGGACCGCCAATTCGGCGGGGTGGGAATCGAGATTCACGTAGACCCCGATACGCGGGGCGTGATCGTCACGACGGCCCTGCCGGGGACGCCCGCGCAGCGAGCGGGTATTCGGCCCGGTGATCGCCTGCTGGCGGTGGACGACCACGATGTTTCCAACGCCAATTTGGATGAAGTCAGCCGCCTCGTCCGCGGAGAGCCGGGCTCGCAGGTCGTGCTGACCGTCCAATCGCGCGGCGAAAGCGAACCGCGACGCTTGTCCTTGACCCGTGAAATCATTCAAGGCGAAACCGTGCTGGGCGATACCCGCAATGCCGACGGCACATGGAATTACACGCTGCCGGAGCGTCCCGACATCGGGTTCATCCGCATCGACACCTTTGCCGACGAGACGGACGACCGGCTCCGCGAGGTCTTGCAACGGCTGATGGAGCAGGGCGTTCGAGGCATCATCCTGGACCTGCGGAGCGATCCCGGAGGCAGGCTCGACGTGGCGGTCGAAGTCTGCGATGCCTTCGTCCGTTCCGGCGTGATCGTCACGACGCAGACGCGCACCGGCGTCGTCAAAGAACGGTTTGCCGCCTCGGGCAAGGCGATTTGCCCGGACACCCCCTTGGCCGTACTGATCAACCGCTTCAGCGCCAGCGCCAGCGAGATCGTCGCGGCCTGTTTGCAGGATCACGGACGCGCGGTGATCATCGGCGAGCGTTCCTTCGGCAAAGGCACGGTGCAGGAGCTGCTCGACATGGAGCCCGGCTTGGGAAGGCTGAAGCTCACGACGGCTTCGTACCGGCGGCCCAGCGGGAAGAATATTCACCGTTCGGTCCACGCTCGACCCGAGGACGATTGGGGCGTCAAACCCGATCCCGGTTACGAAGTCGCATTGGATGAGAAGGAGGTGGAATTGCAGATTCTGGCCCGGGCGCTGCGGGGCATGTATCGCACCGCGGGAAGTTCCAAACCGGTGGGATTCGAGAACGTGCCGGATGACTTCCGGGATCGGCATGTCGAAAAGGCCTTGGAATACTTCGACCGGAGCGGACGCGGCGCGTAATCCCCAAAAGGACGGTCACCATGCTTGCCCGCGACGGGTTCTCGGCATAATAATGTCGGAACGCCGTATCGGGCGGCTTGATCGGCCGCCGGCGGGCTCGCTCATAGCGCACCGGCGGTAGATTGTGCGGCTATCTTCCCGTGCTTTTCGAGCGCGAGGGGAGGTTTCGAATCGGTCAGCGTGCGGAAAGTCGTACTACCGGCATCTTAAAGGAGCTTTGGAACGATGGCCACGTCAACGATCGTGAAAAAGGACAATGTGGGAAAGGTTCTGCAAGAGGCCATGGATGTCGGCGGAGGCTTGCTGCGGTTGATTCCGACCTGGGTCCCGCGGAGCTTCCTTCACCCCGGTCGGCGGATCAAGTTGGCGAACGAAGACTTGTACGCCCTGGGCGCCCATCGCGGCGGCATTGACGAGCGATGGTTTGCCAGCACCACTGAGGCCGCCAACGACAACCGGAATTGGGACGAGGGCTTGAGCTGGGTCCGCTGCAACGGTCAGAAGTTCCTGCTTCGTGATGCGGTCGAGGAAGGACAAGCCAAGATTGTCGGACCGGCTATCTGGGAAAAGTATCATCGCTGGCCCGTCTATTCCAAGTTCTTCGACAATGCGGGGCCGATCCCCCATCACATGCATCAAACCCAGGAATTCGCCAAATTGACCGGGCAAGAGGGCAAGCCCGAAGCCTACTACTTCCCGCCCCAGTTGAATGCGGCCGAAAACCACTTCGACTACACCTTCATGGGCTTGGAGCCGGGGACCACCAAGGATCAGGTCAAGAAATGCCTGGCCGATTGGAACAAGGGGGATAACGGCATTCTGGACCTGTCGCGGGCGTATCGGCTCAAGCCGGGGACGGGCTGGCTCATTCCCGCCGGGGTGCTGCACGCCCCCGGGTCCCGCTGCACCTACGAGCCGCAATGGGGTTCCGACGTCTTCGGCATGTTTCAGTCCCTCGTGGAAGGACGTGCCGTGCCTTGGGAACTGTGCGTCAAGGACGTTCCCAAGGAGAAGCACCACGATTTGGACTTCATCATCAGCCAACTCGATTGGGAAAAGAACGTAGATCCGTACTTCAAGGAGCACAATTACCTCGAACCGATCGTGGACGAGGAGAATTCCGGAGACGGATACGTCGACAAATGGATCGTGTACGGCTTGGTGGACGGGAAGCAGCTCTTCTCGGCCAAGGAGCTGACGGTCATGCCGGGAGCCAAGTGCGTCCTCCGCGATCCCGGGGCCAGCGGTTGGATCACCGTCCAGGGTTGCGGAAAGATGGGCTCGCTCCGCTTGCAGACGCCGGTCATGATCCGCTTCGGTGAGGAGCCGGACGACGAGGTCTTCATCACTTACGAAGCGGCCCGAGCCGGCATCGTGATCGAAAACACCGGGACCGAGCCGCTGGTCGGCTTGCGGTATTTCGGCCCGGACGTCCATCCCCGCGTCCCCAACGTAGGCGAGTACAAGCGAGGTTGACGGCCGTTCGCGGCGTCGATGCACACCGAATTGCACACTGAATTCCCTCCGGTTCCGGGAATCGCAGGGGATGTTGTAATACGTGAACCGCCGCCGTCGGGCGCTGGATTCGGCGGCGGCGATCCCAAGTTGCCGTGGTAGCCGTGGCTACGTGATGTGTTCCAGCCTTTAGCCTGGGAGGGTCCCGCCATGTTCTCTGCCCGCCGACGGCCGCAGTCGCTTCCGACGTTCGTGGAAACGGTTTCCCACGCGGGAATGTGTGGTTCCCCATCCCGTTTGAGTTTCGGTGTCGCCGCGGTCCTTACCGCGGTCGGCCTGCTTGGGGCTTTCTCCCCGCTGCCGGTATCCGCCGCCGAGCGAGAAGACCTGAACCGCGGGGTCGTTGCCGTTGCGGCAGAGCAGGGGCAAGTGCACGTCAGTTGGCGGCTGTTGAAGAGCGATCCTTCCGGAGTGGGGTTTCACGTTTTCCGGCAAATCGGTCAAGCCAGAGCGGTTCGTTTGACCGCGAGGCCGGTCACGAAAACCACCGACTTTCGCGACATCAACGCGCCCCGGGGAAACCTGCGCTATTTCGTGCGGGCGGTAGTGGGTCGCCCGGAGCAGAGGCCGAGCGAAGCCGCGGCGGTCGTGGTGGCGGAAGGGGCGAGACCGTATGTTTCCATCCCCCTCGATGAAGGCGTCACGGTTCAAAAAGTCGGGATCGCCGACTTGGACGGCGACGGGGCGCTCGACCTTGTGATCAAGCACCCCGCCGACAACATCGACCCCTACGAG
Organism: Thermogutta hypogea; assembly: GCF_055386265.1. Lineage (NCBI taxonomy): Bacteria > Pseudomonadati > Planctomycetota > Planctomycetia > Pirellulales > Thermoguttaceae > Thermogutta > Thermogutta hypogea. The sequence goes on along the minus strand of NZ_AP042425.1, from coordinate 2,908,126 downwards.
CAGTATTGGAAGCCCAGCCCCGATACTTATAAACTCGACGCGTACACGCTACAGGGCAAACGGCTTTGGCGTTACGATCTGGGCTGGGCCATCGAGCGGGGAATCTGGTATTCGCCGTACGTGGTCCATGACCTGGATGGCGACGGTAAGGCTGAAGTCGCGGTCAAGACGGGCGAGGGCGATCCCCGAGATTCCGACGGCCGCGTCCAGAGCGGGCCTGAGTATTGCACGATTTTGGACGGCGCGACCGGCCGCGAGGTTACTCGAACGGCTTGGCCCGCCCGCGAAGAGTTCCCCAGTTACAACTACGCCTCCCGCAACCAGTTGGCGGTGGCGTACCTGGACGGCAAGACGCCGTCGCTTTTGGTCCTCCGCGGTACCTATAACCGCATGATCGTCGTGGCGTATCGCTACCGGGAACAAAAGCTGGAGGAGCAGTGGCGCTGGGATAATCGCGAAGCCGGTAACGACGCCGCGGCGCGAAAGCTGTGGTGGGGGCAGGGCGCCCATTGGACCCAGGCCGCCGACGTGGACGGCGACGGAAAAGACGAGGTGATTCTCGGTTCCGTGGTCCTCGATGACGACGGGCGGCCGCTGTGGTCGGTGGGCTTGGGGCATCCCGACCATCTCTACGTCGGCGATCTCGATCCCGCGCTGCCCGGTTTGGAGATGTACTACGGCATCGAAACCCGACAGCCCAAGAACGGCATGTGCATGGTGGAGGCGGCGACGGGCAAGATTCTGTGGGGTTACGACGGCCCCACCCGGCATGTGCACAGCTACGGGATGTGCAGCGACATCGATGCCCGCTATCCCGGCGCCGAATGCTACAGCGCCGACACCGACCAAGAGAAGAAGTTCGCCTGGGCCAAGCTTTGGAGCGCCAAGGGCGAGGTGATCAGCGAGGAGAATTTGGGTGGGTTCGGTCCGCGGGTCGTCTATTGGGACGCGGACCCGCAAAGAGAATTGATCCTCGGTCGGGCCATCCGCGATTATGGAGGAGCGGAGCTTGCCCCCCGGCTGGAAGGCTCGTATGTGGCGACGGTCGATTTGATCGGTGACTGGCGAGAAGAGATCATCATGTCGCTGCCGGGCGAGTTGAGGGTTTACGTGACGACCATTCCCGCCCAGGACCGCCGCGACTGCCTGCTGCAAGACCCGATCTATCGGCTCAACGTGGTCATGGGCGCGATGGGCTACTATCAGTGCCCCATGCTCAGTTACGACATGGCGAGCACGCCCGCCCGCTGACACGGCGGGTGGGGAGTCCATCGCCGAACGTTTCGGTCGGGTTGGCAGGGGAGATACGCGCCCTCGGCCGGGCGAAGGTTTCCATTTCCCGAAAGGCGAACATGTTCGACGCTGCAAGACTCCGCGAATTGGCCGAGCAGTTGGTCGCCGGGCGGATGCCGGTGGAAGACTTCGTGAATCGGGCCACCTCGTGGGGGATCGCCGATGTGGGCGAGGCGCAGGTGGATTTGGACCGGGCCGGGCGCTGCGGCTTTCCCGAGGTGGTGTACGGCGAGGGAAAGACGGTGGAAGCGTTGGAAAAGATTCTCGCCGTGTTGATCGCCAACGGAGCCGATGCTTTTGCCACGCGCGTGTCCGCAGAGAAGGCGGAGGTCCTGCTGCGACGATTTCCCCAAGCCCGATATAACCCGGTGGCGCGGACGTTTCGCGTTCCGCTCGCGTCCTCGGCCGAGGAGCATAAGGTGCGCGGGATCGTAACCGTCGTCACGGCCGGGAGCAGCGATTTGCCGGTGGCGGAGGAGGCCAAGGAGACGGTTCTTTGGACCGGGGCGGAGGTGCGGTTCGTGCAAGATGTCGGCGTGGCGGGGCCGCACCGTTTGCGGGCGAATTTGCATCTGCTGCGAGATGCCGACGCCGTGGTCGTGGTGGCCGGCATGGAGGGCGCGCTGCCGAGCGTCGTCGGCGGTTTCACGGCCTGTCCCGTCATCGGCGTTCCCACCAGTGTCGGCTACGGCGCCAACTTCGGCGGCGTCTCGGCCTTGCTCAGCATGCTCAATAGCTGCGCGGCGAATGTGGTCGTGGTCAATATCGACGCGGGCTTCAAGGGCGGCTACGTGGCCGGCTTGATTGCGAAGAATGCCGCGCTGCGGCGGAGCAAGCAGGGCGCGGCGACCGGTTGAGTAGCGGAGAAAGGCCGTGATGATCCCGGCAGAGCCGCAAGACGCCGCACGTTGGGAACCGCTGCCGAAGGTCCCGCCGCGGCAGCCCGAGTCGCATAAGGGGGATTTCGGGACCGTGCTCGTCATCGGCGGCAGCCTGGGCATGGCGGGCGCCCCGGCCTTGGCCGGAATGGCGGCCTTGAGAGGCGGCGCCGGTCTGGTGCGGGTAGCCGTCCCCGAGCCTTGTTTGGCAATCACCGCCGGTTTCGAGCCTTCTTATATGGTCTTTCCTCTCCCCGCGGATCGGAAGGGTCGGGTGCGGGCGGCGGCCTACGACCTGATTCGTCGCCGCGCGGCGGGATGCGACTGGGTGGTCCTGGGGCCCGGTTTGGGAAGGTCGCTCGGGCTGGACGTACTCGTGGGACGGCTCTACCGAGAGTGTCCCCTGCCCATGGTGGTGGACGCCGACGCCCTGAACGCCCTGGCACGGGGCGACGGCACGCTTCCGGAGCCCGGCGGCCCTCGGGTATTGACTCCGCACCCCGGCGAATTCCGCCGCTTGGTTCCCTCGGCCGCCTGCGTCCGCTCCTGGGACGAAAAATGGGAGGCGGCGGCTGATTGCGCGTCGCGTTGGCGGGTCGTCTTGGTCTTGAAGGGGCACCGGACGTTCGTGACCGACGGCGTGCGGCGCTACCTCAACCGAACCGGCAACCCCGGCATGGCCACGGGCGGGTCGGGCGATGTCCTGTGCGGTCTGATCGCCGCCCTCGGGGCGCAAGGCTTCGATCCCTTCTCCGCTGCGCAATTGGGAGTCCATTTGCACGGAACGGCGGGCGACCTGGCGGCCGCGGAGCTGGGGCACCAAGGAATGATCGCCTCCGATCTGGTGCGGTTCTTGCCCCGCGCCTTTCTCCGCGCGACGGAAGGTGGTTGACCTTCGGGCCGACGGCGGATGTCGGTCGTGCGCGTCAACGTTTGCCGGGCAAATGGCCCGACAAACCGGCCGCCTGCATCCACTCCGTTTTCGTCCGCAGATAGTGGTGGCAGATGGCGATGGCCAGGGCGTCCGCCACGTCGGGAGGCTCGGGCGGCGCCGGCAACCCCAGCTCACGCTGGATCGCCCGTTGCACTTGATTCTTCGGTGCACGGCCGGAACCGGTCAGAAGCCGCTTGATTTGCGTGGCGGCGTAGGACACGATTTCCACATCGGCTTGCGCCGCCGCCAAACAGAGGGCACCGCGGGCATGGCCCATCAAGATGGCCGTTCGCGGACGGTCGTAGTGGGAATACAACTCTTCCAGGGCCATCACGCGAGGAGAATATGTCTCGATCAGTTCGCGCAGGCCGGAGTACAGGGATGCCAGCCGCGGTCCCAAGCCTCCGTTGCCGCCCCGAATGACGCCCGCCTCGCAAAAACGCAGCCCCTCCGGCGATGATTCGATCACGGCGTAGCCGGTCACGTTGAGGCCGGGATCCACCCCCAAGATTTGATATCGGCCGTTGAGATCCTGGGCCAAGGGAGAATTCTCCTCGCTCGTTTCGCGTCGCCGGCGTGAACGGTGGCGGGCCGCCCGTGGAGTGCTAGTCGTTGCGCAGACGCCATAGCGTCCCGTCGGGGCGGTCTTCCAGTGTGACTCCCAGCTCGGCCAAGCCGTCCCGGATGCGGTCGGCCATGGCGAAATTCTTGGCTTTACGGGCTTCGGAGCGGATCGCCACGAAGAGGTCCAGCAATTTCGGCGTCAAGCCGTCGTCGGGGCGTTTGTCTTTCTCCGAAACGGCCGGTTTGCGGAACATGCCGAGAATCGCGCCCAATTCCCGCAGCACGGTCGCCCCGCGCGTCAAGGCCTCGAGCAAGTCGGCGCAGCGTCGTGTCGGCTCTTCCAGCCGATGCTCGTCCACGAAGCGGTTCAAGCGCCGGAGGAGCTCGAAGAGTTCACCGATCGCGCCGCCCGTGTTGAAATCGTCGTCCATCATCTCCAGAAAACGCTTTCGGCGTTCGGCGACGTCGCGCAGGAAGGGGTCTTCACCGGGCGACCGATCCCCGTCTTCGCGGCGCGTCGGAGCCGGCAGGACGTAGAACGATCGGCCGGTGATTCGCTCGAACCGCTCGAAAAAGCGGTAGAACGCATCGAGGGCGGTCTCGATCTCGCGGAGACGGCGTTCGCTGAACTCGATCGGGCGGCGATAGTGCGACGACAGGATGAACAGCCGGATCGTCTCGGCCGAGAACTCTTGCAGCAATTCTCGAAACGGAGCGGCACCCTTGGATTTGCTGATCTTGCCCGCCGATTGGGCGTCCAAATCGTCTTCCGCCGGTCGGGTGGCGCGCCCGCCCACCTTGCCGATTTCGTCGGCGGCCTGCATCAAACCGTTGTGGAGCCAATATCGAACCATCGGCTTGCCGTGGCGGGCTTCGCTTTGGGCGATCTCGTTTTCGTGATGGGGGAAAACCAGGTCCAAGCCGCCGCCGTGGATATCGAAGGTCTCGCCCAGCAGGCCGCAACTCATGACCGAGCATTCGATGTGCCAACCCGGCCGGCCCGGCCCCCAGGGACTGGGCCAGGACGGTTCGCCCGGCTTGGCGCCTTTCCAAAGGGCGAAGTCGTACGGGGATCGTTTGCGGTCCGCCCCTTCGCCTCCGTCGTGGATCATGGCGTCCAGGCTGCGGCGACTCAGCTTGCCGTAGTCCGCCTTACGACCCACATCGAAATAGACGTCCCCCTGCGATTCGTAGGCGAATCCCCGGTCGATCAAATCCTGTACGAAGCGGATGATGTTTTCGATGTTCTCCGTGGCTCGGGGGAAATGGTCGATCGTATCGATCCCCATCGCATCGAGGTTCCGCATATAATCGGCGATCATTTCCTCGGCCAGCGCCGACATCGCGATCCCCCGGCGTTGACTCTCCGCGATCAACTTGTCGTCCACGTCGGTGATGTTGACGACCCAGGTCACGTCGTACCCGCAGTAACGAAGGAATCGCTTGATGGCATCGAAAATGACGGGTCCGACCATGTGACCGATGTGGCTCGGCTTGTACACCGTGGGGCCGCATAGGTAGATGCCGACCTTTCCCGGTCGAATCGTTTGAAACGGCTCTTTCTGACGGGTCAGCGTGTTGTAAACCTGGATCATACGCGGCACCTGAGCGGCGAGTCTTATTGTTCCTGTTTTTCGCGGAGAACCTTCCGCCGAATCGTCGTCCGGGGAGTGGAAAGCCAAGGAGTCCGGCGACCGCGCCGGGAAGTCGGGCAATCCATGACGCGCCGGAGGATCACCGCCGTTCCTCACGGATCAATAGGGCCGCGCACTCCGCGGCGACGGCCTCTTCCGTTCCGATCGGACCGACTCCTTCTCCCGTCTTTCCTTTTACCGAGACTTGTTCCGGTTCCACGCCCAAAATCTCCGCAATGCGACGTTGGATTGCCTGCCGATACGGGGCGATCTTGGGTCGCTGGGCGAAGACAATGGCATCGAGGTTGACGAGGCTCCAGCCCTTTTGCCGCACCGCCGCCCAGGCCGAAGCAAGCATGTCGGCGGAATCCTTACCCTTATTGGCGGGATCGGTGTCCGGGAACCATTGTCCGATGTCCCCCAGCCCGGCGGCTCCCAGCAGCGCATCCGTCACGGCGTGGAGCAAGATGTCGGCATCGCTGTGTCCCACTGCCCCGCGGTCGAAGGGAACGGCGACGCCTCCGATCATGATCGGCCCGGACCCACCCAGGCGGTGGGTGTCATGCCCCAGCCCTACACGGAATTCCAAAACGTTTCCCTCTCTTGGAGCGTCCATTCAACTTCCACTTGGATGCCGGTGATGCCCCGCCGCAAGCGGTAGCGACCGGCAAAAATGCGGCATCGTCGCGGCCGCAACGCGAAACGGATTATATCGCCGCCCGGCCGGTCGTACAATCGCACCACTTTCCGCCGCTTTCGACGGCCCACTATAATCAGGGCATGATGTATGCCATCGAGACGAACAAACTCACCAAACATTATCGCGTTTACTCCAAAAAAGAAGGCCTGCTTCCATCTCTGGTGGGGTTGATTCGCCGTGAATATCGCGACGTGGAGGCCGTCCGGGGAATCGACCTGCGAGTGGAGCCGGGGGAGTTCGTGGCGTTCTTGGGGCCGAACGGGGCGGGGAAGACCACGACCCTCAAACTGTTATCCGGAATCATCACGCCGACGTCCGGATCGGCCTCGGTACTGGGATATACCCCTTGGAGGCGTGAGAACGCCTATCGGCGGCGTTTTGCCCTGGTGATGGGCCAAAAAAACCAGCTTTGGTGGGATTTGCCGGCGGCGGAGTCCTTTCGGCTGCATCAGCAAATCTACGACATCCCGGAAGCGGTTTTTCGCCGTACCTTGGACGAGCTGACCGGCATGATGCAGGTCGAGTCGCTCTTGAACCGGCCGGTTCGCGAGCTTTCGCTGGGCGAACGGATGCGCATGGAATTGATCGCGGCACTCCTGCATTCTCCCGACGTGTTGTTCTTGGACGAGCCGACCATCGGGCTGGACGTGACGGCGCAGTTCACCATCCACCAGTTTTTGCGGCACTACCAGCAGACGCGGGGGACGACCATCCTCCTCACCAGCCACTACATGAAGGATGTGGCCGCGCTGTGCCGCCGCGTGATCGTGATCGCGGGCGGGCGATTGATCTACGACGGTTCCTTGGCCGGATTGGTGGAGCGCTTCGGCGGATACAAGATCATCTCGGTGCTGTTCAGCGACGGCGAGATTCCCGGCGATTTGGAGCGATTCGGGCGGATCGTGTCGCAGGAGCCGCCGCGGGTACGCTTGCGCGTCGATCGGCAGGTGGTCACGGCGACGTTGCGGGAACTGTTGGCCCGGTACGCCGCCGACGACGTAAGCGTCGAAGATCCGCCTTTGGAAGAAGTCGTTTCGTCGCTGTTCGCTTCGGCCGCTCAAGGGGCGGACGAAGCGGCGACTTCGGTGTCGCTTGCCCATTCATAAGCCCCGTCGCCGGAAGGCCCGCCGGGTGTTGCGGAACCCTCCGAGATCCTCGACCCCGTGCCGAGCCGGTTTTTCAAAGTACCAATGGCAAACACGGCATCCACCGCCTGGACGATCCTTCGCATCAGCATGGAAGAGCGCCTCGTTTATCGGGGTGACTTCATGCTGGGGACGTTGATGCGGTTCTTGCCGATCGTCACCCAAATCTTCCTCTGGGCGGCCGTGTTCTCGGCGATGGAGGCCGTGATGACCGGCGACGTCACCGTGGCCGGATACCGCTATCACGACATGGTGGCCTATTATTTGCTGACCATGCTCAGCCGCGCCTTCTCCAGCATGCCGGGGTTGGCCTCCGGCATCGCGCGCGAGATTCGTTCCGGGACCATCAAGCGATTCTTGGTACAGCCGGTCGATATGCTGCTTTTCCTGTTTCTGTACAGGACCGCGCACAAGCTGGTCTATTACGGCGTGGCATTGATCCCGTTCGCCTTGGTGTTTTACTTGTGCCGCGGCTTTTTCGTGGAGACTCCCCAGGGTTGGGTTTGGGCGGCGTACGCGGCCTCGCTGCTGATGGCGTTCCTGCTGGGCTTCTTTCTGGAAGCCACGATCGGCATGTTGGGGTTCTGGTTCTTGGAGGTCAGCTCGCTGCTGTTCATCTATATGCTGCTCAGTTTCTTTTTCTCGGGCCACATGTTCCCGATCGACATGCTGCCGCAGCCTTGGGCGACGGCCGTGAAAATGATTCCGCTGCAATATCTGGCGTATTTTCCGGCGGCGGTGTTCTTGGGGAAGGTGCAGGGCGCGGCCTTGGCGCAAGGGTTGGCCGTGCAAGCGGTCTGGACGCTGGTTTTCTTCTTGTCGGCTCGTTGGGCTTGGCGGTGCGGCACCCGCCGCTATAGCGCCTTCGGAGGGTGATCGTCGATGACGCGCTTCGCTCGTCCCTGGGCCGTCTTCCTGACCTTCGCGCGGAACAGCCTGATCCGCGACATGACCTTTCGCGCCAACTTCCTGATCGAACTCGCCTCGTCGCTGTCGTGGGTCTTCATGAACCTGGGTTTTTATCTGTTGATTTTCCAATATACACCCTCCATCGGCGCGGGTACGGGTTGGGGGAAATGGGAGTTCTTCGCCTTCGCCGGCACGGGCCTGATCATCAACAGCGTGACCGGCATGTTCTTCATGACCAACGGCGACGAATTCGGCGAGATGATTCGCACGGGCACGCTCGACTTCGCCCTGCTCAAGCCCATCGATACACAGTTCCTGGTTTCCTTGCAGCGGGTGGAATGGTCCAGCAGCGGGAACTTATTGGTGGGGATTGCCTTGGTGCTGGTTTCCGCGTCCCATATCCAAGCCCCCATCGGGCCGTTGCAAGCGGCCCTCTACGGGATGTTCTTGATTTGCGGGGTGGTGATTCTGTACAGTCTGCTATTCAGCTTTGCTGCGGTGAGCGTATGGCTGGGGCGGAATACCTCGCTTTTGGATTTTTGGTTTTACATCGTGAGCTTCAGCCGCTATCCCATGGAGATCTACCAGGGCCGGCTGGGAAGTCCGATCCGCTGGTTTTTCTCGTTTATCATTCCCGTGTTGGTGGCCGTCAACGTGCCGGCCCGCGTACTGGTGCGACCGCTCTATCCGCAGGCAACGGGAGACTGGTTGTTCGCGCTCGGCGCTCCGGTCGCCGCGGCCGCGAGTTTCGCCGTCTGTCGCTGGATCTTCACCCTTGCCCTGCGGAGTTACCGCAGCGCGAGCAGCTAGGGGAGATGCTCGGCGATATCCGAACGGCGCCTCGATCCGGAATTTCACCCTGGAACGCCGGTGAAAAGGCGTCCTTGCTCGCAAGAAGGTATTTCGCTCGATGAAATGGTCCTACAGCTCCAACGCTTACATGAGGTTTTCCCTGGAGGAGACGGCGCGGCGCATCGCCGCCCTCGGTTTCGCCGGCCTGGAACTGTTGGCGGACGTGCCGCATGCCTGGCCTGCCGGGCTGCTTCCTCGCACCGCCGACGCGATCCGTGAAACCCTGGATCGCCACGGCCTTCAAATCGCCAACATCAACGCCTTCATGATGAATGCCGTCGCGGATCCTCGGCAGCCGTATTGGCACCCCTCGTGGATCGAGCCGAGCTGGGAGTATCGGGCGATTCGCCGAGAGCATACCAAGCGGGCGATCGAGCTGGCGGCGGCCCTGGGCGCGCCGGGGCTTCAGACGGAGCCGGGCGGTCCGATTCCGCCGGGCTATTCCCGACGCCATGCCCTCCAAATCTTCTACGATGAGTTGATGCCTTGCGTCGAAACCGCCGAGCGGTTGGGCGTCGATCTCTTGATCGAGCCCGAGCCGGAACTCCTCATCGAACGGCCGGAGCAATACCTGGAGTTTGCGGAGCGGGTCGATTCGCCTCGATTGGGCTTGAACTTCGACATCGGGCACTTTTTCTGCGTGGGCGAAGAGCCGCAGCACTGGGTCCCCCTACTGGCGTCCCACACACGGCACTACCACATCGAGGACATCCCGCCCGACCGGCGACATCGCCATTTGGTTCCCGGCCGGGGGGCGATCGACTTGGCGGCCGTATTGCGCGCCATCCGTGACTCCGGGTATCAGGGCTGGGTCACCGTCGAGCTGTATCCGTATCTCGATCAACCGGACGAGGCGGGTGCCGAGTCCCTGGCGTACTTGAAGCGGTTGCTTGGCGACTCCTCGGCGGGAGGTTGAAGCCGTCAGCATGTCGGCCCACGCAGTTTTCGCATGGACCTCGGCGCGCGGCGGAAGAGGATACCCATGAATCCTATCCGCGGTTATTTGCAGTTGATCCGCCTGCCCAATCTGTTTACGACGGCGGCCGACGTCTTGGCCGGGACGGCGGTGGCCGCCGCCGCGGGAACGGGCGGTGACGAGTACACGCTCCTGGGTTTGGTGCTTTCCTCGCTGTGCCTCTACGCGGGCGGGGTGGCGCTGAACGACTGGGTCGATCGCGATCGGGATGCTCGCGAGGCGCCGCATCGGCCGATCCCGTCGGGGGCGGTCTCCGCCCGAGCGGCCCTCCGTCTTGCCGTGGTCCTGTTGACGGGCGGAACGCTGGCGGCCTTCGCGGTGGCTTTGGTGCTGTCCTCCGCGGCGACCGCCGTGACGGCCGTTTGCTTAACGTCGAGCATCGTTTTCTACAATTTGGTTGCCAAGAATCGGCTTTTCGGCCCCGCCGCCATGGGGCTGTGCCGCTGCCTGAACTGGCTCTTGGCCATGAGTCCCGCCGCCCTAGTGTGGACCCTGCCGCACTGGGCGCTGCCCGTCGGAATGGGGATTTACATCGCGGGCATCAGTTGGTTCGCGAGGCAGGAGACGGCCGTTTCGTCACGCTTCTACCTGGCGTTGGGCTGGACGCATTGGCTGGTGGGAATCGCCGTATTCGGCATCTTCGGGATGGTTTACGAAAACGTGGCGGTGGATCGTTGGCGTTGGGCGGCGTTGCTGGCACTGATCGCGCTGTGGCTGACCGTGCGAACCCTGTGGGCGGTCCAGAACCCGCAACCGCGACGGGTGCAACTGGTGGTCACGCAGGCGATCTTGGCCGTCGTGGTCTTGGACGCCGCGGCGGTTTTCGCAGTAGCGGGGCCGGTACTCGCGATTCCGGTCTTGGCCTTGATCTTGCCCGCCGGATGGCTGGGCCGTTGGCTGTACTCCACGTGAAGGATGGCCGCAGGCACGCATCGGCCGTGCCTACCGGCGTGCTTCAACGGACCGTGTTCGCGGCCCACGTTGCGGCGTTCCATCCGCGATCCTTGCGAGACGAAGTCATGTTCCCCGCGTACAACACCAATGGGCTGCCGCATCACGACCCCTTGGCTGCCGTCGCCGGCCTGGCCCGGATCGGCTACCGAGGCGTGGCTTTGACCGTGGATCACTACCTGCTCGCCCCGAATCACCCGCACTCTCCGAGGCAACTCGCCGACTTGAAAGCCGTCTTGGATCGTTACGGCTTGGATTCCGCCATCGAGACGGGCGGCCGTTTTCTGCTCGATCCTTGGCGAAAACATGAACCTTCCCTGATGACGGCGGATTCCCGAGAAAGGCGGCGACGGCTCGACTTCTATCGCCATGCGGTGGATTGTGCGGTCGCGCTCGGCAGCCGTTGCGTTTCGCTTTGGTCCGGCCGCGTCGCCGACGACCCGTCCTCCGAGTCCGCGCTTTGGGAACGTTTGACGGCAGGGCTAAGGGAAACCTGCGAGTATGCGGCCGATCACAACATCAAGATAGCCTTCGAGCCGGAACCCGACATGTGGATCGACACTACGGAAAAAGGTTTGCGGCTCTTGGACCGCGTACGGCATCCCAACCTTTTCTTGACGTTGGACATCGGCCATCTGCAATGCCAGGGTGAATTGCCCGTCGGGAGATACCTCCGCCTTTGCGGCGAGCGGTTGATCCACGTCCATCTGGACGATGCGCGGCGCGGCACCCATGAGCACTTGATGCTCGGGCAAGGTGAGGTCGATTGGACGGAAGTCTTGCGAAGCCTTCACGAAATGGGTTATCAAGGGGCATTGGCCGTGGAGTTGAGCCGCCATGGGCATTTGGGATTGCAGGCGGCGGCGGAAGCCTACGCCTTTCTCAAACCGCGGCTCGATTCGTTGCCGAGGGCGTAGCACGTCAACGTGGCGAACGTGCGACGTGGAACAAGAGGTATCCGGGATGTGGTTAGGAGAGAGTTCGTGATGAACACCCGCGCGGAATACGTGGTCTTGCTGTCGGTTGCCAACCTCCGCGAGCGAGACGTGGAGAAGATGCGGAATCTCCGCGAGATGACGGCGGGGGGCGAGATCGCCGACTTGACGCCCGGCTTTCCCGCTCTGACCTGCCCCGTGCAGGCCAACATGACGACGGGCCGCGCACCGGCGGACCACGGCGTCATCGCTAACGGGTTCTATTGGCGGGATCGGGACGAGGTCGAGATGTGGACCTCGCCCAACGAGTGCATCGAGGCGCCGCAATTGTGGGACCTGCTTTATCACCACGAACAGGGCATTCCCACGGCCGTATGGTTCCCCTTGCACAGCAAGGAATGCGGGGCGGATTACGTCTGCACGCCCGCGCCCATCCACCTCCCGGACGGGTCGGAAAAGATGTGGTGTTTCACGCGTCCGGAGGAACTTTATGCGAGTCTTCGCGAGCGGTTCGGGGATTTTCCGCTGCACCGCTTTTGGGGCCCGCTGGCCGGCATCGAATCCACGCAGTGGATATTCGAGTCGGCGATCGAAGCGGCCCGGCTGTATCGGCCCGCTTTGTTCTACATCTACGTGCCGCATCTCGATTATGCGGCCCAAAAGCATGGGCCGGATTCCCCGCAAGCCGACGAGGCCGTGCAAGAGTTGGACGCGGCCTTGGGACGCCTCCAAGAGGGAATGCGCGAGGTCCTGGGGGTGAATCCGCTATGGATCGTGGCGGGCGAATACGCGATGACCCCGGTGCGGCATGTCCTATATCCGAACCGCATTTTGCGGGAGGCGGGCCTGCTGAAAGTCTTGGAAGGGAGCGACGGGGAATATCTAGACACTGCCGAAAGCGAAGCCTGGGCCTTGGCCGACCACCAGTGCTCGCATATCTTCGTGCGGCACGGCGAACCGGACGTTGTGCGACGGGTCGTTGAGCTGTTCCAAGGGCGCGAGGGTGTGGCCGAAGTCTTGGCCGGCGCAGGACTCGGCCGCTACCACATCGACCATCCTCGCAGCGGCGAGGTCGTCGTCGTCTCCAGCCCCGAAAGCTGGCAGGCCTACTACTACTGGCTGGACGACCGCCGAGCCCCCCCATTCGCGCGGAAGGTCGACATCCACCGCAAGCCCGGCTACGATCCGGTGGAGTTGTTCTTCGATCCCACCATCAGGGGCATACCGCTGGATGCGACTCTTGTGAAAGGATCCCACGGGGCGCCCGCGCGGGACGCAACGCAAAAGACGGTCGTCGTGGCGTCGCAACCCGGGCTGGCACCGGAGGGGCAGGTTCGTGATCGGGATGTGTTTCACATGGTGCTCAAGGCATTCGGCATGACGATGCCGGGGGTGTGAAATCGACTCCGCCGCACGCCGGGGGCGTGGTTCGCCTTGAGGAGGGGCTCGTGTAAACCCGGCGCAGTACCGGCGGACGCCTCACGCCTTGGACCATGGCGCCAAGGTATTTCCATCCCGCAAATTGCGTCCTTGTTGCCTCTCGGGCACGGTCCCTATAATTGACGATTCGGTCCGGCCTCCTCTGAAACCCGCTTACGTCCGCAGGTACGTTTCCGGCATGGCTGCTACCCATATCTCGATTCACGGCGCCCGCGAGCACAACTTGCGGGACGTGAAGCTCGAATTGCCGCGCAATCGCTTGATTTGCATGACGGGGGTGAGCGGCTCGGGAAAAAGCTCGCTCGCGTTCGATACGCTGTATGCCGAGGGGCAGCGGCGCTATATCGAAAGCCTGTCCACCTACGCGCGGCAGTTCTTGGGCCAAATGCCCAAGCCCAATGTGGATCGTATCGAGGGGCTCAGCCCGTCCATTTCCATCGCCCAGAAGACCGCCGGGCAGAATCCCCGGTCCACCGTCGGTACCATCACCGAAGTCTACGACTACTTGCGCGTTCTTTATGCGCGGGCGGGGACCGGTTATTGCCCGCAGTGCGGTCGCCCGATTACCACGCAGACACGGCAGCAGATCGTGGAACGCATCCGCGTGGACGCCGACGGGTGTCGCGTTCTGGTTTTGGCGCCGGTCGTGTCGGGACAAAAGGGCGAACACCGCGATGTGCTTTCCGACCTCGCGAAGCAAGGATTCAACCGAGCCAGGATCAACGGCCGAGTCATGCGGCTGGATGAGGAGATCTCTCTCCAGCGGCACATGAAGCACCATATCGAGGTGGTTATCGACCGATTGAAGGTGGAGTCGGCGACCCGGGGACGCTTAGCCGAGGCCGTGGAGTCGGCCCTAAAGGTGGGAAACGGCACCGTCCTTGTCTTGCGAGAGGAGGAAGACCTGCCGGGGGAAAGCGACGGAGACGGCGCGGCGGCCGAGTCGCCTGCTGCCCGCCGGCGAGCGTCGCGTGGGCAAGGTTCGGTGAACGGCAGGACCGGTCCGGTCGAGATGATGTTTTCGACCCAGTATGCCTGCGTCCCGTGCCAACTCAGTTTCGTCCCCCCGAGTCCCCAGCTTTTCAGCTTCAACAGTCCGGAGGGTATGTGCCCCACGTGTCACGGACTGGGGGTGACGCAAGCGCTGGTGCCGGAGCGGGTCATCAAGAACTCCGCGAAGTCCTTGCAGCAGGGGTGCCTCGCGATTTTGCCGCCGTGGCGGGAAATCGATCCGGTCATGCGGCGGACGTTCGAGTACGTCGCTGAGCACTTGGAAAAACGCTACGGCCTGGAAAAAGGCGCGGCGCTGGAAACGGCATGGGAGGACTTGCCGCCCGAAGTGCAACATGCCTTTCTGTACGGGCTGGAAGAAGGCCTCGCCGTCACCTTCACTTTCAAATCGGGTCGCCGCGTGTCGAAGAAAACGGTGGAATTCCGCGGCATCCTTCCGGATTTGGAGGACTACTGGTACGGGACGCACGATCCCGTCTTCCGAGCTTGGCTATCGGGATACATGGAGGAGTTGCCGTGCCGGGCGTGCGGCGGGGCGCGACTGAACGCGCAAGCGCGATCCGTGAAGATTCGCACCCGCGCTCCGGGTTTTGCCGAAACGCCCGACCTGAGTCTACCGGCAGTGTGCGGACTTTCCATCAAAGACGCCCAGGCGTTCTTCAGCGACCTGGAACTCGACGAGATCTCTCGGCGCATCGCCGAAGAGCCGCTGAAGGAGATTCGTGGTCGGCTGCGATTCCTGGCGGACGTGGGACTCGACTATTTGACGTTGGCGCGGCCCGCCCCGACGTTGTCGGGCGGCGAAATGCAACGGATTCGCTTGGCCGGCCAAGTGGGCTGTGGTCTGGTCGGCGTGACGTACATTCTCGACGAGCCGTCCATCGGGCTGCATCCCCGCGACAATGATCGCCTGCTGCAAACCCTGGCCCGGCTCCGCGATCAAGGCAACACCGTGGTGGTGGTGGAGCACGATGAGGACACGATGCGGGCGGCGGATCTGATCGTGGACTTCGGACCGGGGCCCGGCGTTCGCGGCGGGGAGGTCGTCGCCGTGGGGACCGCCGAGGAGATCACGCAGAATCCCCGCAGCCTGACGGGCCGGTACCTGGGGAAGAGTCGCTGCATTCCGGTGCCCGCCGCCCGGCGTACGCCGCAAGATCGCTTTCTCGTCGTGCGCAACGCGCGGCACAATAACCTCAAGGGAATCGACGTCAGGATTCCGCTCGGGTTGTTGGTATGCGTGACGGGAGTCTCGGGGTCGGGCAAGAGTTCGTTGGTCAACGATATTCTGGTCGAGGCGTTGAACATTCGGCTCAACGGAGGGAAGGGAACGCCGGGGAGGCACGACGCGATCGACGGGTTGGAGCATCTGGACAAGATGATCGCCATCGACCAATCGCCGATCGGTCGTACGCCGCGGTCCAATCCCGCCACCTATACCAAGCTCTTCGACGAAATCCGGAAATTGTTTTCGCAGCTCCCGGCGGCCCGGGCCAAAGGTTTCGCGCCGGGCCGATTCAGTTTCAACGTGCCGGGGGGGCGCTGCGAGGCCTGCGAAGGCAACGGCGCCGTCAAGCTGGAGATGGACTTTCTGGCCGATCTCTGGGTCACCTGCTCCGTTTGCGAGGGCAAGCGGTTCAATCGGGAAACGCTGGAGGTTACGTACAAGGGCAAGTCGATCGCCGACGTGCTGGAAATGGACGTCCCGCAGGCGATGGAGCTGTTCGAGAACATTCCGCCCATTCGCCAAAAGTTGGAGACGCTCCGGGCGGTGGGGTTGGATTATCTCAAGCTGGGGCAGCCTTCGCCGACGCTTTCCGGGGGCGAAGCGCAGCGCGTCAAGCTGGCTCGCGAACTGGCCAAACGCAGCACCGGACGCACCATCTACTTCCTCGATGAGCCGACCACCGGTTTGCACTTCGCCGATATCGAGAATCTGCTCAAGGTCCTGCACCAATTTGTCGACGGCGGCAACACCGTGGTGGTCGTCGAGCACAACTTGGAAGTCATCAAGACCGCCGACTGGATCATCGATTTAGGACCGGAAGGCGGCGAGGACGGCGGCCGGATTGTGGCCGAAGGCGCACCGGAGCAGGTCGCGCAAAATCCCGCTTCGTACACCGGCAAGTTTCTGCGGCCGCTGCTGGCGGGGCACACCCTTCCCGCCCTCCGGGACGGCGCCGGCCGCGACGACTTCTTCCGCAGCTTGAAGGCCGACGGCAAGCAAGCCGCGGCGCATCGTAAGATCGTGATTCGCGGCGCCGCCGAGCACAACCTGAAGCATATCGACGTCGAGATCCCGCGCGATCGCATGACCGTCTTTTGCGGATTGAGCGGTTCCGGCAAGAGCTCCTTGGCGATGGATACCATCTATGCCGAAGGGCAGCGCCGTTACGTGGAGAGCTTGAGCACGTACGCGCGGCAGTTCGTCAATCAAATGCAGAAACCGCGGCTGGAGCACATCGAGGGGCTTTCGCCGGCCATCGCCATCGAGCAGAAGCACGCCGCCAATACGCCGCGCTCCACGGTCGGTACGGTGACCGAAGTGTACGACTACTTCCGCGTGTTGATGGCCCGGCTGGGTCAAGCCCACTGCCCCGACTGCCGCTTGCCCGTCGGCACGCAGACCACGGATGAGATCACGGACAAGGTGATGCGCCGCAAGGCGGGGACGCGGATCCTGCTGCTGGCGCCCTTGGAACTGGGGCCGGGCGATGATTTCGAGTCGTTGTGCCGGGAGTTGCGGGCGTCGGGGTATGCCCGCATCCGCGTGGACGGCGTCACCTATTCCCTCGATCAGCCGCCGACCCTCGACCGCCGCCGCAACCATCGCGTGGAGGCCGTGGTCGATCGCATCGTGGTGGCCGAAGACCAACGCAGCCGCACGGCGGAAAGCGTGGAAAACGCCCTCGCCTTGGGGAAAGGCGTGCTGGTTCTGGCCGAAGTCGATGACCGTTTGCCGGAGCCGCGCTGGAAGACCGAGATTCACAGCAGGTCGGCGGTTTGCGGATCGTGCGGGCGCAGTTTCGAGCCGCTGGGGCCGCAGCATTTCTCCTTCAACAGTCGCCTCGGTTGGTGTCCCGCCTGCGAAGGACTCGGCGTGCAATCCGGGACCGATCCCCAGCTTTTCATCCGGGACGCTCGCCTCAGTCTGCGGGACGGTGCCTTGCTTTTCGGTCCCGAGGTCCCGCCGCCGCTGCTCCGCGCGGCCTGGACCGTGCTCGGGCGGGAAACCGGCGTTCCGGTCGATATCCCCTTCGCAGAGCTGTCGAGCGACCACCGCCGCGTGCTCTACCGCGGGACGGGAATGCGCTGGTTCGCGGTGCGTCGATCGGATGTGAACGGCTCCGCGGCCGAGAGCGAGGACGAACGCGATCCGGAGATCTTTCGCTTTCAATTCCTGGGGATCGTTCCGGCGTTCGACGAACTGACGCGAGGCAGCCCGCAATTGCGGCGCAAGCTGGATGCGTTCACGGGCGAAATGGAGTGTGCCGTGTGCGGCGGGAGCCGACTGCGAGAGGATGCGGCGGCCGTCCAATTTCGCGGCCGAACGATCGACGGCTGGTGCCGTCTTCCCTTGGGAAAGCTCCTGGCGGAGGTTGCGGGCTGGCGGCTCGATGCCCGTGAGCGGCAGGTCGCCGGCGAAATCGTGAAGGAAATCCGCTCGCGCGTGCAATTCTTGGTGGATGTGGGACTGGACTATTTGACGCTGCATCGCCCGGCTCCCACGCTCTCGGGCGGAGAATCGCAGCGAATACGTTTGGCGGCGCAGGCGGGCAGCGGCCTGTGCGGAGTGCTGTACGTTTTGGATGAACCGACGATCGGCCTGCATCCGCGGGACAACGGGCGCTTGCTGTCGGCCCTGAAGAAGCTGCGCGACATGGGCAACACGCTGCTGGTCGTGGAGCATGATCGCGAGGTCATTGCGGCGGCGGATCATCTGGTCGATTTCGGGCCGGGGGCCGGTCGCGACGGCGGCGACATCGTCGCCCAGGGCCGGCCTCGGAGCGTGGCCGAATCTCCGCGATCCGTGACCGGACCCTATCTCGGCGGCAAGAAGGCCGTCCCCATTCCCAGCAATCGCCGGATGCCTCGTCTCGAGGACGTGCTCCCTGATCCGGTCCAGGATTGGACGAGCGGCGGCGTCAGGAAGTCGCCCCCGTGGGCGTCGTTACGGCCGCCGGGGGACGGTTGGTTGGAAGTGGTCGGCGCGCGGGAAAACAATCTCAAACGGATTCACGTGGGAATCCCGTTGGGCACGTTGACGGTCATCACGGGCGTCAGCGGCAGCGGCAAGAGTTCGCTGGTGGAGGATATCTTGTACAAGGCCCTGGCTCGCCGGCTGCACGGGGCGCAGACGGCGCCCGGCGCCCACGATTCGATTCGCGGCGTGCGGGCGATCAACAAGGTCATTCGCGTCGATCAGCAGCCGTTGGGGCAGACGCCGACTTCCACGCCGGCTACGTTTACCGGCGTTTTTGATCTGATTCGGGAACTCTTCGCCCGGTTGCCGGAGGCCCGGCTCCGCGGCTTTTCGCCGCGGCGTTTCAGCTTCAACGTGCCGGGCGGGCGATGCGAGAAATGCGAGGGCGCCGGCAAGGTTCGCGTGGAGATGCACTTCTTGCCGGACGTCTGGATCCCCTGCGATGCCTGCGGCGGGCGGCGATTCGACGCCGAGACGCTGGCCGTGCGGTATCGCGGCATGTCGATCGCCGACGTACTCGATCTCCCGTGCGCCGACGCCCTGAAGCTGTTTTTCAACATCCCGCGCATTCGCCGCATCCTGCAACTGCTCTGCGATGTGGGGCTGGGCTATTTGCAGCTCGGTCAACCGGCGAACACGCTGTCGGGCGGGGAGGCCCAACGGGTCAAATTGGCCGCCGAACTGGCCCGGCCCGACACCGGACGCACGCTCTATCTGCTCGATGAACCGACCACCGGCTTGCACTTCGAGGACGTTCGCTGCTTGTTGAACGTGTTGCAAAGGTTGGCGGACCTCGGCAACACGGTGGTGGTCATCGAGCATAACCTGGACGTCATCAAGACGGCCGATTGGATCATCGATCTGGGACCGGAGGCCGGCGACGAGGGCGGGCACGTCGTGGCCGTGGGGACCCCCGAGGACGTGGTGCGCCACGAACAGGCCCGGCGGGAAAGAACGGGACGCAACGGCCGCAAGAGAGCCGGCACGGCAGGGCCGCCCTTCCGTTCCTATACGGCGGAGGTCTTGGAGCCGGTCCTGGCGGCCGGTCCCTGCGAAGAGCGCGCGAGGTTCGATCCCCAGGCGGAGATGCGGAGCAACCCGGATGATATGGAGATCGAGGAGGTCGGCCGATCCGCCAAGGCCCCGTGGGAGGTGGACGGTCCGCGGTGGCATATCCACGGCGGAATCGCCCGCAACGGCAGACCGCGCCGTTGGGAAGGACGCATCCTCGAAGCCGTGGTGGAATGGATCGAAGCGACGGGCCGCTTCGCCCCGGTCAATTGGAATCACCGCAGCATCGTGGAAATCATCGGCCCCGATGTTTCGCGCGGTTGGTTTCTCCATGCCATGACCGCCGAGGAGTGGCTGCTGAAGCTCAAATTCCGCGTGGCCGCGAACACCTTCCGGCGCGATGAGCTGACGGCCCGTTTGGACCTCAAACCGTTCAACCTCATCCCCGATATCCCGGTGTACGGCACCGAGAACCGCACCAAGGTCACCTTGATTCGACCGCGTCAAGAGGTGGAATTGGGGATCCTGTCGTGGAGCGAAGTCGATCGGCCCGAATTCCGGCAGTTCCTGGATCAGGCGATCGAGGGCTATTTCCGCATCGGCGACGGCGGCAAGGGATCGCTCGGCGACGCCTTGCGTCCTTGGGGTAAGCTGGGGTTGGCTTGGCACACCTCTCCCCGGGGCTTCGTCAGCCGCAGACGCCTGCAATGGGAGATCAGCTTGGTGGAGGGCGTGTTGAACCTCCTATTGGGATTGGATTCCACCCTGGTGCCCATCCCGGGAAATCGGCTGTCCATTCCCTTCCGGTTCGGTGAATCGGGCCCGATTTTCGGCCACCTTCTCACGAAGCGATCGGAATCGCTCGATCTGGTGTTTCGCGCACCCAAATCGCATTTCACGCAGGGGCGGTTGACGGCCCTCCCCTTCGACACGGAATTGCGTGCTCAGCATCGATTAGAAGATCGGGTGCGGGTAATCTTTACGCATAGGGCGCAACTGTCCGACCCGGAATTGGCGGCCTTTCTGCGGGAAGCGGTATCGACGGCGAGGGACTGGCTGGCCGCTCCGGCTCGGCAATCCACACTACCGTTCGAAGACGCATAAGAGGTCGGCGTGATCGTCCACATAGCGGATATTGCCATGCCTGATTCTCAGACTGCATTTGCGGAAGTTACGACGCGGCGAATCGAGTGACCCTCCGAAGAATACGGTTCGGCATCGAAATCATCGAGTGATTCCATGACGGATGACTTGCGGAGAGCGATCGCGGAACTCCACCTGCCGGCACGGCAGTTGTTTCGCTTTACCGTCTGTTGCCGGCGGAAGTCTCCCCTGTGGACGTCGTCCGGCGCCCGACTGGATGAGAGCTATCGTCTGCCCGATTTGCCGAGTCTTGACCATTCCCCATCCGGCTTGGATGTTCGCGCGGCTTGGAGCGAGGAGGGGCTGGCGTTCGCTTTCGAGCTTCGGCGTGGGCGGGGAACCGTGCCCTCGCCGGCTCGATCCGGTTCGTCCGACGGCCCTTCGGTCCAGCTCTATATCGATACGCGGGACGTCCGCAACGTGCACCGAGCCGGCCAATTTTGCCACCGCTTCGACTTCCGCATGCGTCGCGTGGCCTCCGGGCGATTGGCTCCGACGGCATCGTGGGTGCCCGTGCCCAACGCCAAGGCCATGCCGCACGCGGTCCCGCCGGATGCGTTGGAGGCCGTTGCCAAGCCCCTCGACGATGGTTGGTCGCTGGAGGTATTCGTCTCTCGATCGGCGCTGACCGGATACGAGCCCCAGGAGTTTTCTCGGATCGGCTTGCAATACGTCGTGTACGACCCGGATGTGGGGACGCGCGTTTTCTCTTCGGGCGAGCCGTTGCCTTACGCTTCCGACCCCAGCCTTTGGGCCGCCGTGGACTTGGTATTCTGAGCGTCCCCCAAGCCTCGTGTTAGGGCGGCGTGGCGCGGGCAAAGGATGGTTCAAGGTCCCGGCGTATTCGCCAGGTAGACGGGAATCGGGCCGATGGCGACGGTCTTACCCGCAATCGCATTCCCCATCAAATCGAAGGCGGTCCAACCCTCGGGCACGGTGTAGGCCGTTTCCTCCTTGCCTGCCGACCAAGCGATCACCGTGGTACCTTGCGGCGATTGGAACTCGAAGGCATGCAGCCCCGGCGGATCGGTCCACTTGCGGACGAAGCGGGCGTCGGCGGGCAGCAAGTGCGATAGCGCGGCCTGCGCGGCATACATTTTGCGCGGCGCACCTCCGTACTCGAAAAATACGTTCCCGGCCGTGTCTTCATTCAACGCGCCGCAAGTTCCCGCGTGGTAGAACACCTTGGTGACGTTGCCGGATCCGAGTACGGCGGCGAACTTGACCAGATCGACCGCGCCCCGCAATTCGCTGGGGCGCAGGGCGCGATGCATGGCCGAATCGCCGACGCGGAACGGCCGCACGGCGGGGTCGTCGTCGGCATAGCAACCGATTTCCGTCATCCAGACGTCGCGGGCGTGCCCCGCCGCCGCCATCTGCTCGCGGCAGTCGCGGAATGCGGCCTGGTAGGCGATCGGATCGCCTCGGTGCGGGTACATGTGCAGATTCATGACGTCGCACCATTGCAGCCCGCCTTGATCGATGAATTCGCGCACGAATCGATGGTCGGGCGGGGCCGCGATTCCGCCCACCACGGTGCAGCCGGGATCGGCGGCCTTGGCGGCCTGATACGCCGTGCGCAGCAGCTCGATGTAGTCGGAGGTCGTGTATCCGTAGCTTTGCGGCAGGGCGTAATCGGTGTAAATCGGTTCGTTGAGGATTTCGATCACCTCCACCCGGCCGCGAAGATGCAAGACGCTCGCCCGGACATAATCGGCGAACTCGTTCAGGTCGCGCGGCTTCTGAGCGACCAAGAGACGCCGACGGAGGTAGTCGTTTCCGCGCGTCTCGGATTCGATCTTGTCCGTATCTGCGGATGCCGACCAAGGGGCGGAGGGAAAGGGCAGCAGGGCGACGACCTTGCCGCCCGCCGCTATTACGCGATCGATTTGAACGTCGGGGATGCGAAAATCGAACGGTGCGCTCGGGGCGCTTTGGACCAACCGCCACTGGGTCGACCAATCGCGCCACCAACCCACGCCGGCCGTGTGGGACAGTTCCAGCAGAAATCTCCAGGGAAAGGCGTGGTTCATGCCGAACCGCGTATCCTCTCGGGAAAACGCGGCGACCACGGCCGCGCGGAGCGATTGGGACGCATCAGCTTCGGGTTGCCAATGGATGCGGTAGAACCCCTTCCTGCCCGGCAGGATGTGCGTCCATCGTAAGCAGGACGATTCCCGCGACGGCAAGGCGAGGTGAACGTCTTCTCGATAAACTTCGCGGTCGCGAAAATCGGTGATGCTGAGCACGCCGCGCAGGACGCCGGGGGCGTCGGTCGAATTGGCGGCCCGAAGCTGGAAGGAAAGCCCGGCGGAAGGTTCCGCGAAGATATTCCCCACCTGTTCGGTCGAGAGGCAGGCCTCGACGGCGCTTCGCGGGCGGTAGGGGCCGGCACGATCGCCGCGTTCCCATTGCACCGCATCGATCCACAGCGTTGCACGCGCCGAAGGCTCGTCCGAAAAGGCGAAACCCACGGCGGGAAAGGCGTAGCCGTCTTGGGCTTCGAACGCGGCTTCGATCCGCCGCCAATCTTTTCCTACTCGAAAGAAGCGGGAAGACGTCCGCCCGTTACCGTAGCGGACGACGATGCCGACCGGCAGATCCTCGGCGTCGGCCTTGACGTAGGCCGAGACCGCGTATTTGGCTCCCTTCTCGACGGGAATCCACCCGACGGGTGCGACCATGGGGTTTTTCAGCGGCGCAACCTGCGGGTCGAAGTAGTCGAAGTAAGCCGTGGGACGATCGTTGGGATCCAGCGTCAATCGCCATGCGGCTTGACCGTGATACGCTTCGGATCGGTCCCATGCGCCCGGCAGGAAGAATAAGTTGGCCGCCCACCCGCCGCTGATGACGGAGTAACCGCCCCAACCGCCGGAACCGCACTCGAACGAACTATTGGGCAGCGTATTGACGTTGCCCTCGAAGGGGAGGATCGGCTCGCGATCGTACTTGGGGCCGTCGGAAGGTTCGAGCACCACGTCGTCCAAGTACAGCACGCCGGTGCCCGTGAAGTAGATTTGCAACCGGCTGTCGGCCGCAGCCAGGTCATCCGCGGCGCGGAAGTCGAAGGCGAACGGCTCCCAGTCTTCCGAGGGCGTAAAGGTGTCCTGCAATCCGCTCTCGCGCCAAACGCGGCGATTGACGATCGCCACATTCACGGAGCCGGATTCGATGTCGCTTCCTTTGGCCCAGAGGCTCAACCGATACCACTGACCGCGCCGGAGTGCCACGCGATCGAGCTGGGCCAGCATGACGTGGCTGTCGGGGAATCCGGACTCGAACGCCGTGCAGGTCAGGCGGGCGACTTTTCCCCGCCGGGCATCCTCCACGATCCGCAGCTCTTGGCGGACGCCGGCTCGCCCGGCCGTGGTCCATCCGTCCGGGATGCCGTCCCCGTTCGCGTCCTGCTCGAAGGCTCCATTGAAGACGCCCTGCGTCTCTTCGCCGAGGACGGAGGCGTTGCGAGCCGGGCACGCAAGGGAGAGCGCGGAGATCACCGAAAGCATAAGGATCCAATGCCGCGGTTGTGGGCACATCATGTGGGATCTCCCAGGCGGGTAGGATGGTTTTTGTGACGGTTGGGGTCGGGCAAAATGAAGACGGGCGACCTGCACGCGTCGGCTCGAACGCTAGCGCGTCGCGCAGTTTAATGCCCGGCAAGCCTTGCCGCAAACGCTTTTCCGCATCGCGCCGGGGAGGCAGGATCTCTTCTTTCGCGATCGACGTTTCGGCCGGTCGCAGCCAATCATCGACAGGACGGCCCCGTGCGGTCGGCACTTACCGCAGGTCGTTTCTTCGAACGCCGATAATCGCGGCATAGCATTACGCCGCCGTGCCTTGTCGATATTCCGCCGGAATTCCTTGGCGTGCGTTCTCGGCCCACAGTTCGCGCCTTTACGCGAACTCCGTTGCGGCGTGGCACGTAGAAAGTGTGAGTCGAAGGCGAGTGTGCGAATCGGTGGATTCGCCGGCCTCTCGGCTCCGCCGTGACGCGTTGAGGAGGGCGGCAACGGCCGCTTGGTCACGGCGTCCTGTATCGCTTCTTCGTAGAGTGTTTTCGCGAGGAAGCCCCGCCGCTTTACCTTCCGCAGGTGTCCGCATCACGGTTCGCCCGTTCGCGAACCGTCGCCCGCGGCAACGCCGCTTCCGGTGGTTGTCGGTCACGCTTGGAGTTCGGCTTGGATTGCGCGCCGAGGTTCGGAATCGGGAGGGCAAGACGATGATGCTTCGGCTTTTGGACGAGCGAATAACCTCTCCCGTGGAAACGAGGGTGCCGACTCGGCAGGCGGTCCCGACGCGAACGGTCGTCGTGCGGCGCGGTCTGGATATACCGATCGCGGGCGTTCCCACGCAGCGGATCGACGAGGCCGGTCCGGTCACCCGCGTGGCTCTGATGGGCATGGACTACCACGGCCTCAAGCCGCGGCTGCTGGTGACGGAGGGCGAGTGGGTACGGGAGGGGCAAACGTTATGGATTGACAAGACGAATCCGGGAATCCGCTTCGCCGCTCCCGCCGGCGGTTTCGTCTCGGCCGTGCTGCGGGGGGAAAAGCGGCGCTTGATCGCCGTCGTGATCGAAGTGACGGATGATCGCCCGCTCGAATTCCCCATCTATGATGATCGACGTTTGGAATTGCTGGACGAGGAGGAGGTCCGCATCGTGCTCCAAACGTCGGGCATGTGGACCGCTTTGCGGATGCGACCTTTCGGCCGCATTCCCTCGCCCGATTCGACCGCCGACGCGCTGTTCGTGACGGCCGTGGACACCCATCCGTTGAGCGCGCGACCTTCCGTGGTGTTGAAGGACCGGGCGTGGGACTTTCATTGCGGCCTGCGCGTCTTGGGTCGCTTGGCGGTGCCCCGCAAATTCGTGTGCGTTGCGCCCGATGAGGACATCCCGGGTACCGACGTGCCGGGTTGGGAGAGCGTGGCCTTTGCGGGACCCCATCCGGCCGGCTTGCCGGGCACGCACATCCACTTTCTGTCGCCGGTCGGTCGGCGAAGGACGGCCTGGTACCTGGGATATCAAGACGTGGCCGCCATCGGACGGCTGTTTACCACGGGCATGCCGGACCACACGCGCGTTGCGGCCCTGGGCGGGCCGGCGGTTGCACGACCGCGGTTATTACGGACTCGCCTGGGCGCCGACCTTTCGCAACTATTGCGGGGGGAATTGCGGGAAGCCCATCCGCGGGTGATCTCGGGCTCCGTCTTGGGAGGTCGGCTGCTCGATCCGGCGGCGCCCTTTCTGGGCCGGTATCACACGCAAATCAGCGTCCTGCCCGGCACCGTGAAGCGGGAATTCTTCGGTTGGCTGGCCCCGGGATTCGGCAAGTTCTCCGTCAGCCCCGTCACCGTGGGGGCGGTCTTGGGCAAGGATCGCTTATTCGCCATGGATGCGGGCAGGCACGGAGGAAGGCGGGCCGTCTTTCCGATCGGCAATTACGAAAAGGTCATGCCGCTCGACATCCTGCCGACGTTCCTCTTGCGCGCCTTGGAAAACGGCGACCCGGAAGAATCCGAGGCCTTGGGGTGCCTGGAATTGGAAGAAGAGGATCTGGCCTTGTGCAGCTTCGTTTGTCCCGGGAAGCAGGATTACGGGACCATGCTCCGCAGCGTGTTGACCGCCATCGAAAGGGACGAATGATGCGACTGCTCCGCAAGCTGCTGGATGGAATGGGGCCTTGGTTCGCGCCGGGAAGGCGTCTCCATCCGCTCTATCCCGTCTATGAAGTCGTGGACAGCTTCTTCTACACGCCGGGAGAACCGAATGATGGAACGTGCCACGTCCGCGACGCCTTGGATTACAAGCGGTTGATGAGCGTCGTGCTTGTGGCCTTGATGCCCTGCGTCTTGATGGCGATGTACAACACGGGGTTGCAAGCCAATCGCGTGCTGCAATCACGGGGCGGCGCTCCACCCGAGGGATGGCGATACCAAATTTTGGATCGCGTCGGAGCGGGTTACGACCCGGCCGATTTTTGGGCCAACGTGACGCATGGGGCCGCCTACTTCTTGCCCGCCTATGCGGTCACGATGGTCGTCGGGTTGAGCTGGGAGATCCTCTTCGCGATTCTCCGCAAACATGAGGTTAACGAAGGTTTTTTCGTCACGGGGCTTCTCTTCCCGCTGACCTTGCCTCCCGCCATTCCGCTGTGGCAGGTCGCGGTGGGTATTTCCTTCGGCGTCGTCTTTGCGAAGGAGATGTTTGGGGGAACGGGGCGGAACTTTCTCAATCCCGCCTTGGCGGCTCGAGCATTCCTGTTTTTCGCCTATCCCGCCGCCATCTCGGGGAACGAAGTTTGGGTGGCGGTGGACGGCTTTAGCGGGGCAACGCCGCTCAGCGCGGCGGCGACGGGGGGCATGTCGGCCGTGGCGGCTCAAACGACGTGGTTGGATGCCTTCATCGGCACGATTCCCGGATCGATGGGCGAGACCTCCGCGGCCGCCTGCCTATTGGGGGCGGCCGTCCTCTTGGCGACGGGCATCGCCTCGCATCGCATCATGACCGGCATGTTGCTCGGTGCGATGGCAGCGGCGGCCTTCTTCTACAGCCTGGGGACCGCCGCCGATTCCATGTACTCCCTGCCTCCGCATTGGCACTTGGTTCTGGGCGGATTCGCCTTCGGGCTGGTCTTCATGGCCACCGATCCCGTGACCGCGGCCATGACTTCCTTGGGGCAGTGGCTTTACGGGCTGACGATCGGCGTCCTGGTGATCCTCATTCGCGTCGTCAACCCGGCGTTTCCCGAGGGCACCATGCTGGCCATTTTGTTCGGCAACATCACGGCGCCGCTGTTCGACTACTACGTCGTTCGAGCGCACGTTCGAAGAAGGAAGCTGCGCCATGCCTAACGATTCGATCGTCAAGACGGTTGCCGTCGCGTTGGGAGTGTGCCTCATATGCTCGATGATGGTGGCGGGCGCGGTCGTCACCCTCCGCCCGATCCAGGAGCGCAATAGCCGGCTGGACCGCAAACGCAACGTCTTGTTGGCGGCGGGGTTGTTGGAACCCGATCAAAAGGCCGATATCGATGCCCTGTTCGCCCGCTTGGAAGCGGAGGTCGTGGACCTGGAGACGGGCGAGCCGGTGCCGGGCGAGGATCCCGAATCGTTCGATCCGGCGGTGCTCTTGCGCGAGCCGTCGGGCGCACGATCGCTCCCCGCGGAAAAGGACATCGCAGGCATTCGCCGCCGTCCCAATCGGCAGGTCGTCTATTTCTTGCGAGAAAACGGCCGCTTACGTCGGGTGATCCTGCCGGTTTACGGCAAAGGGTTGTGGTCCACGATGTACGGCTTGATCGCTCTGGGGCCGGACCTGAACACGGTGGAGAGTTTCGGCTTTTTCGCACATGCGGAGACGCCCGGCCTAGGCGGTGAGGTCGATAATCCACGTTGGAAAGGGCAATGGATCGGCAAACGGGTCTTCGATGCGTCGGGGCAGCCTCGACTGGAAGTGGTGAAGGGTCGCGTTCCCCCCGACGCACCCCATGCCGAGCATCAGGTGGACGGTCTCTCCGGAGCAACGCTCACGGGGCGAGGCGTCACCAATCTGGTGCGGTTCTGGTTGGGGGAGCAAGGGTACGGGCCGCTCTTGGAGCGACTGCGGCGAGAGCGGGCGGCGGAGTCGGCGGAATTGGAGGACTCGGCGGAGTCGGCGGATTCGGCGCCATAAAGACGGCGGCGAGACCCCGGCGAAGGGAAAAGCAACGGGGCGGATCGCTTGGTGAGGGAGGACATCGGTCATGGGGAAGCATTGGCGGACGCTCACCGATCCCATCATTCGCAATAACCCCATCACGGTCCAGATCTTGGGGATTTGTTCGGCCCTGGCCGTGACGACGAAGTTGTCCACGGCTTTGACGATGGCCGCAGCGGTCGTCTTCGTGGCCGGCGTTTCCAGCACGCTGATCTCTCTCATTCGGAATTGGATTCCCGGCAGCATTCGTATGATCGTGCAGATGACCGTCATTGCCTCGGCGGTGATCGTCGTGGATCAGTTTCTCAAGGCCTTCGCGTACGACATCAGTCGGCAGTTATCGGTTTTCGTGGGCCTGATCATCACGAATTGCATCATCATGGGGCGGACGGAGGGCTTCGCGATGAAACACCCGGTCCTGCCCAGCCTGTTGGACGGCCTCGGGAACGGTTTGGGATACGGCGCGGTCCTGGCGGCGGTGGGCGCCGTCCGCGAGCTTCTGGGCTCGGGAACGCTGCTGGGGCATACGATCCTGCCCTTGGCCGCCGACGGGGGATGGTACGTGCCGAACGGATTGATGCTCCTTTCGCCCAGCGCGTTCTTTCTGATCGGGCTGCTGATCTGGGCGCTGAATTCGCGAGGCAAGAAGTTGATCCGAGATCATGCCTAGAAGGCGAGCATGGGGGAAGCCATGGTGGAACACCATCTGAGCCTGTTGGTTCGCGCGATGTTCGTCGAGAATCCGGCCCTGGCCTTTTTTCTCGGCATGTGCACGTATTTGGCGATCTCGAAGCGAGTCGATACGGCCGTGGGGCTGGGGATTGCCGTTATCGTGGTGCAGACCGTCACGGTCCCCGTCAATCAATGGGTCTATCAGAACTTCCTCCGCGCCGGGGCCTGGACCCGTTTCGGGTTCCCCGATTTGGATTTGTCCTTCCTCTCGCTGATCACGTTCATCGGGGTCATTGCTGCGATGGTGCAGATTTTGGAGATGGTCCTCGATCGGTTCTTTCCCTCGCTCTACAACGCGTTGGGCGTATTCCTGCCGCTGATTACCGTGAACTGTGCGATCCTCGGCGGGTCGCTGTTCATGGTGGAGCGAGATTACACGTGGGCCGAAAGCGTCACGTTCGGTTTTGGATCGGGCGCCGGCTGGGCGGCGGCGATCGTGATGCTGGCGGCGGTCCGCGAGCGGTTGCGGTACGCCCGCGTGCCGCGAGGTCTGGACGGCCTGGGAATCACGTTCATCACGGTAGGGCTGCTGGCCATGGTGTTCATGTGCTTCTCGGGAATTCAACTGTGAACGAGGCCAAGCCATGTTGATCGAAATCGGTCTCAGTGTGGGCATGTTCTCGACCGTCGTCTTGGCCTTGACGACCGTGATCTTGATCGCCCGGGCGATGTTGCTTCCGCGGGGCGAGGTCGAGATCGACATCGACGGATCTCCCACGCATTCCTTCCATGCCCGGCCGGGGGCCAAGCTGCTGCCGCTCTTGGCCGAACATCGCATCTTCGTTCCGTCGGCTTGCGGCGGCGGCGGCAGCTGCGGGCAGTGCAAGGTCAAAGTGCTGGAAGGCGGCGGCGAGATACTGCCCACCGAGATCCCCTTCATGACCCGCCGCGAGATGCGCGAGGGGGTGCGGTTGGCTTGCCAGGTGACCGTCAAACAAGATTTGAGGCTCTCCATCCCCAAGGAGATCCTCGACGTCCGGCAATGGACGTGCACGGTTTGTTCCAACCGCAACGTGGCGACGTTCATCAAGGAGTTGGTCTTGGAGCTGCCGGCCGACGAGCCGTTCGAGTTTCGTGCCGGAAGCTATGTGCAAATCCAGGCTCCGCCCTATGAGATTCGTTTTCGGGATTTCGATATTCCCGCGGAATTTCGCGAGGAATGGGACCGGCTCGATCTGTGGCGGTATCGCGTGCGGACCCGGGAGCCGGTAACGCGGGCGTACTCCATGGCCAACTATCCGGAGGAGCGAGGCATCATCATGCTGAACGTGCGGATTGCCTTGCCGCCGCCGGGGAGCGACGGTGTGCCGCCGGGACTGATGTCGAGCTATCTGTTCAACCTCAAGCCCGGCGATGCCGTGCTGGTTTCAGGCCCCTACGGCGACTTTTTCCCCCGGGAAGGCAACGCCGAAATGATCTACATCGGCG
Source organism: Thermogutta hypogea (assembly GCF_055386265.1). Lineage (NCBI taxonomy): Bacteria > Pseudomonadati > Planctomycetota > Planctomycetia > Pirellulales > Thermoguttaceae > Thermogutta > Thermogutta hypogea. Next base: position 2,877,687 of record NZ_AP042425.1, on the reverse strand, counting down.
GGGGTGCGGGCATGGCGCCGTTGAGATCGCACATCTTCGACTTGTTGAAACGCCGGCGTACCGTCCGAAAGATCTCATACTGGTACGGCGCTCGCAGCTTGCGGGAGGCCTTTTATATGGAGGAATTCGAGGCCCTGGAGCGAGAGTTCCCCAACTTCAGTTGGCATCCGGCGCTCTCGGAACCGAAACCGGAGGACCGCTGGGCCGGCCCCACGGGCTTCATTCACGAGGTCTTGTACGACTGCTACTTGAAGGATCACCCCGCTCCGGAAGACTGCGAGTACTATCTTTGCGGGCCGCCGATGATGAACAAGGCCGTGCTGCGATTGCTGGACGATCTGGGCGTGGAACGGGAAAACATCGCCTTCGACGATTTCGGGGGATGAACCATGGCGGACCGAACGCGGCCTTGGCGACGCGCGGGCGTGGTAACGTCGGGCCTCATCATCGCGGCGGTGTGGTCGGCTTTCATGCGGCCGCCTTCGCCCCACGCCGCCGTCTCCTGGAGCGGCACGACCATGGGCACGACGTATTCCATCAAATTGCACAAGTTACCCGCCGGTGTTGCCTTGGAGAAAGTGCAATCCGAGGTGGAGCGAGTCCTGGAAGAGATCAACGCCAAGATGTCGGCGTTCGATCCGCGATCGGAGATCTCTCGCTGGAACGCGGCGCCCGCTGATGTTTGGCAACCGATCTCCCCGGATACCGCGACCGTCTTGAAGGAGGCCTTGCGGGTGTGCGAGCGATCGGGAGGCGCACTCGACATCACCGTCGGGCCGTTGGTTCGCCTTTGGCATTTCGGCCCAGCGGGAGGCGAAGCCGAAGCGGGACGGAAGGCGGCGATTCCGGATGCGGAATCGATTCGGGCCGCGCGGGAGCGGGTCGATTGGAAACGTATCGAATTGCGGAGCCGTCCGCCCGCCGTCCGCCGCGGGATCGAGGGCGGTGCCGTCGATTTGGCTGCCGTCGCCAAGGGTTACGGTGTGGATCGCGTGGCGGAATGCTTGGAAGCGATTGGGATTGAGCATTACTTGGTCGAAATCGGCGGCGAGATTCGCGCCAAAGGACGTCGCCCCGACGGATTACCGTGGGCCGTGGGCGTCGAGGCGCCGCGGCTCGATGCTCGTCAAACCCAAGCCGTTTTGCGATTGGAAGACGCGGCGCTGGCGACCTCCGGGGATTACCGCAACTATTTCGAAAGCGAGGGGCGGCGGTTCAGTCACTTGATTGATCCGCGGACGGGCCGGCCCATCGATCATCGTTTGGCCTCGGTCAGCGTCCTGCATCCGTCATGCATGACGGCCGACGCTTGGGCCACCGCGCTGATGATTATGGGACCGGAGGAGGCCTGGGCGACGGCTCAACGGGAGGGCTTGGACGTCCTGTTGATCGAACGGAAGGGGGCGGGATTTGAAAGCCGCATGACCCCCGGCTTTGCCGCGCGCATGGCCTCGCCCGCCCGCGGCGGACTCGTCCTCCGCGAAACGAAATGACAATCGGGCTCCGGATGGTCGTCGGTGCGATCGCCGGGCGGCCTGAAAGGCGGGAAGTCCGTCACCTCGGGAGGACGGAAAGGGCGGCCATGATGACGTTTCTTGTGACGTTGCCGGTGTTCTCGGCCGTCTTTCTCTGCTTGGCGTGGGCTCAGATCCGATCCTCGGGACGAGGCCGCTGCCATTGTCGGACGGCAGCCGAGATATTGGAATCCCGGCGGCGGCAAGACCGCCCTTGCGGCGGCGAGGTGCCGGCCGGCGGTCCGCGGCTTCCGGTCCGGCAGGCTGCGGGGCATTGCGGCGCGTGCAGTGCCGGACGGGAACAGACGTGACGGGCGACCTCGCTCAGGGCAAGGTGAGGAGCAGCGATCGCATGGCGGCCGTCATGGCGGCCGGATAACGCGACGGATTGCGCACGTGGAAGATGAACCGGGGCGGTTGCCCGGCCGTCTCTTCAGCGTTTTCCCAGTGCGTCACGCCCTGTTCGGAGCAGGACACCGTGACGCGATCGAACGTGAAAACCGGTGCGGCGGCTTCGGGTTCGGGGACGATCTCGCCGTCTTGGGTTACCGTGAGGCCGGCCGCGTGGAAAAATCCGGCCGTGCACCACATGTTGCGATCCATCGCGGCGACTCGGGCGACGAGGTCGGGATTGGGTTGAGAAGTCAGGAATCGCAGCCAGTCGGTCCGCGGTACGAAGGGCGTACCTTGGTCGTCGCGGAGGAGGCCGCCGTGAAGGAACATGTGGAGGAAGAAGTTCTGCACGGAGGGAGAGACATCCGCTAAGATCTCACCCTGCCGAAACCGATAGAATGTGCCGAACTCGCCCACCCTGAAGGCTTCCCCCGGCCGGGTCGGGACCTCTTCAAAGCAGGGCATCCAGTAGATGGGACAGGGAAGATGGAAGATGGCGCGATAGGCGGCCGGATCGAGACGCACGTTCCACTCGAGGACGGCGGCCTTCCGCGGATCACGGGTTCCACTGCCTGCATTCAGGTAGATGCCGCGGCACTTCTCCGCGAACAATTGCGGTTCCAATCGGCCGGCGATCGCCACGTCGCGGCAAGACCCGAGGATATTGATAACGACCGGCCGGGCCGAGCGACGCATCCAGTCCAGCAGGGCGCGGACGCCTCGGAGATCGGCCTCGCTCGCCGGGGTTTCCGCGGCCGGCGCATCATGCATCCGCGGCGATCCGACCATGACCGGCACGGACTTGCCCGTCACATAATTCATTTGGGCTACGGCCGCAACGTCGGGATCGTGGGCCGCTCCCGGCAGCGGATAGTCGATCAGGACGCCCAGCAATTCCGCGCGTGATTGAAATGCCAAGGCATAGACGCAGGCCAAATCCCAATGATCGTCGGGGTCGTTGTGCGGGCGATATAAGTCCGTGACGTGGATCATGGGGACCGGCTCATCGGCCGTTGCCCAATATCCCAAGGAATGGATCGCGGAGCCGGCCAACATGGCCGCGAGCAGAGCCGGGATACGCAAGGGCAGACGCGACATGATTCACCTCGCAAAGCGGATACGCCGCAACCGAGGGCGTCGTCCACGGCCGAACGTGGCCCGCCGGTCGGAACCTGCGGATTGCCGGGGCCTTTCGGCAACGTTCTCGCGCCGGGCGGTTCCTGATCGGTTGCTGATCGGTTGCAGGGCGTTCCGGAGGCTCATTCCCCGGCGCGGCCGTTCGTGCTCGGCAGGATCGCGTCGGCAAAGGGGAGCGTGTCCGGCACGACTCGCGGCGGCGTCGTGACCTTGAAGTAGAAGCCGTCCTTGCCCGGATACGTCAGTTCCACGAAATAGACGGTCCAGCCCTTTTCGGGGCGAGTTACCGTTGCGACGCACCGGCCGTCGTGCAACTCCAGCGGCCGCGACGTGAAAGCGGGGCCGATGGTCATCAAGCGGAAATCGCGCGCATCGGGATTCGTGGCCTGCCAAAGCAGCACCTTCCCCGGCCGATCCGTGCATTCCAACTCCACGGTATCCTCGCCGTGAAACCGCCACGAGAATCGCGGTCGTGGGGCATCGTCCAAGATCAGGCGGTAAAAGCCGATGATCGACGGCAGCGCGTCGCTGTTCTTCAGGCCGTGGTCCGCATTCGGAACGACCCGAAGGTACTTTTCGCCCTCCAAATCGTCGAAATAGAACTGGGATGAATCGGGAGGGAAGAACTGATCGCCCGCGGCATTGACGACGTACTTGGGCATCTTCACGCGGTGGCGGTAGAAATAGGGGTCTTCCACCTTCAAGAATTCGGTCACCTTGGGATCCCCCAATCGCTGAAGGATCCGGTGCTCGACGTAGTCGTGGACGGCGGGCGCCCAAAAACCGTAAGCGGCGTAATGGTGCCGCAGCGAAGGCTCGCAATTGAGGACGTCGATGACGATGGGAACGGCGGCTTTGACGCGGGGGTCCACGGCCGCGGTCAGCCAGGTCGTCCAGCCCCGCTTGGAGCCGCCCGCCACGACGAAATCGCGGACCTCGACGCCGCCGCCCTGCTCGGAGCGGAGAAGGGCCTGGATCGTATCCATCGCCCGCACGGCGGATTTGACCATGGGAAAGCGGGCACACCATGTGAGGTCGCCCGTCTCCAACGCCTTGGTCCAAGTGTAGGCGACCAGGTCGTCCTCGAATCGTTCCTTGCCGTCATTGAAAAAGATCATCGGCTGATTGGGGACCATGCGCAATTCGGCAGTGACGGTTCCCGTGGCGGCTGCCACGGCAAGGATGGGACTATTTGCGGCGTCGGGCGGTGAGCCGCCGTTTCGGCCCCCGCCGATCATGAGGAAGGCCGTGGAGTATCGAACTACGTCGGGCTTGGCGACGAGCAGCCAATGCGTCCAGACGGGCCGACTCACCTCGTCGGCCGTGCGCCAGGTCTGCGAAGTCATCTCCACGGTGAAAACCGTGCCGCCCGGCACTTTTTGCGTACCGACCACCCGCCAAGCGTAAGCCGCGTCCGGTTCGGCCACGTAATCGTCCAAAGCGGTCCTCTCAGGCAAATCGACCTGCGGCGGTGCGGCCGAAGCCGAGCGCGTCGTATCGAGCAGGCTCCAGACCGCCGGTATCACGACGATCGCGAGAAGCCCTGCGGCGGTACGCGCGCGAACGCGCGGACGGGCCGTCCGCTTGGTCGATCCGTGAGAAGCGGGGGGCGGAAAAAAAACGCGCGGCGGGGCGGTCAAGGTCGTCATCAGCAGCATTCTCCCAAGGCTACGATCGGTGCAAATCCAAGACGGGACCGCGAGAGGGTCACCGAAGCAGACGGGCATTATAGACGAAGCGGCGAGAACGGTACAGCGCGCGAAGTCGGCGGCCCGCCGGCGCGCCGCTTCCGAGCGCCTTCAGAGGACCAAGGGTTCGCTGCCCAAGCGACGCTCGTGGCGGGTCAGTTCGTACATGTCGCGAATCAGTTGCACGTCGCACGGGCGTTGAGTGACGTTGCGGCGCAGGAACATCCGCTGCTGTCCGGCGGCGGCCACGTCCACGGGAACCTCGCTGATTTGGCCGAAGACCCGGGCATAATTCGTGAAGCTGGGCACGTTCGTGGTGACGAACCCGTACACCATGCAGCAAACGCCGATCACCTTGCCGGTGAACACGGCCGTATTGACCGCCGTCTTGGAATAGTCGCCGATGATGCAGCCGAGGAATTGCATGCCCGTGGCGACGCGCTTGCCGTCGTATTCCATGCTCACACGGCCGTAGGTGTTTTTCAGATCGCTGTTGCAACTGCCCGCGCCGAGATTCACCCAGCTTCCCAAATAGCTGTGTCCGATAAAGCCGTGGTGTTGCTTGTTGGAATAGGGCTCGATGACCGCGGCTTCGATTTCACCGCCGATCTTGGTGGTGTGGCCGACGGTAACCTTGTCCTTCAGCGCCGCGTATTCGATGACCTTGGCGTTGGCTCCGATGTGGACCGGCCCGCGGAGCAGGCAGTACGGCCCGATAACGGCGCCGGATTCGATGACGATGGGGCCTTGCGAAGCGTCCACCGTACCGTACTCGCCGATGTGAACGTTGTCCGCCGTGAAAAGGCCGTCCTTCAACTGCCGATAATTGCCGCCGGCGATGCGGTCGTGCAAATGCTCGGTGATCATCTCCATGTGGTATTGAACCACGTGGTGGGGATATTCCATGAGCGGCCACGCGATATCCCAGTCCGGCAGGGCCAGGGATTCGGCCAACCGCTTCCAATCGGAGGGCGGGGCGCCCGTGAGCGAGGCCAAGGAAGGCAGGGGGATGTCGGCCGCGGAGGAACGGTCGATCTTGGCGGCCACGACCTGACCCTCCCACGTGACGACGCCGGAAGCCCCCGTCCGCACGCGTTGCTCCAACTGCCGCATGGCGGAAACGGACGGGACGGCCCGCGCGTTGAGAAACAAGATGGAATCGGCGGAGAGGTCGGCCTGGGGCAAATCGTAATCGAGCTTTGTAATCTCGGCCAGGTGCGGCCGTACCAGGGCGGACAAGCGTCCCCCCAGCCGCCGCGCCAAATCCACGAAACGGTAAGCCCCCACCGTCACGCCGAAGGCCGGACGCCCCACGGTGATCGGATACAGTTGCGCTACCACCGAATCTTCGAAGAGGACGATTTCCATGGCTATTTTCGAAAGGCCCTTCCAACTGGACGGACTGCGTCGCACCCGAGACCGCGGCCCGATCGCTCCCGGGCGAGGCCGAGACCGAGCCGGCCCCCGTGCGACAAACGGGATATGTAAAAGTACCTTATTCTGCGCAATCCCGTCAAAGCCGATCGCGATTCCTCGGCGGCTGTGAATCCTTCGATTCAGTCGGTTCGCGCTTCCTGTTGGACGACCGCCAATCCGTCGGCATGCCGCGGCAGGGTTATCGTGTATCGATTCGAGTGAGCGGGTCGGACGTCGATGACGGTGGAAACGGCGGTTCCGTCGGCAACGACCTGGATCGAGTATTTCCCGGCAAATCCGCGGAACTCCGCCCGACCGTTCTCGTCGGTCTTGGTGCGCACGTGAGTTCGCCATTCCGTGCGGATCAGGCGTTCCAACTCGCGGTACGCAGGCTTGGGGTCGAGGTTCTCGTCGAGCAGGCCGCCCCGGGCCTCATTCTCGCCTTGGACTGCCGTGCCGTCGCCCAGGTTCCACCAGGTAATGCCGGCCATCTTGGGAACGCTGAACCACAGACGATAGTGGTCGCGGACGACCTCGGCTTGCAAAGCCTCGCCCCCTTCTCCCGCCGAGGGAATAGTGATCTCGGTGATATATAGCGGCAAGTCGAATCGCGACAGTTGGTCGTAAACCTCCAGCAGCACGCGCGGGTCGCAATGGGGGCTTTTCACATAGGCGTCCAGGGCCGAGCGGCGAAAGTAATGAAATTGCAGGCCGATGCCGCGGACCGGCACTCCCGCCGTCAATAGCCCGGCAATTTGCTCCTCGTACTTGCGGGAGGCCGGCGGGAAATTGAACGACGTAACCTCGTTGATCATCAGGATCGTTTCCTGGGGAAACAGCTCGGCGACTTGGTTGAACGCCCAGGCCACGTACGACCGATCCGGATCGTATAGCGGGTAGGTAGCCGGGCAGACCAGGGATTCGTTGACGACATCCCAGATGGGAATGTGGTCGCGGTAACGCGACGCGATTTGGCGAAAACGCTCTTGGTACAGCGTCTTCAACTTCTCTGCGTCGTTGGGGAGCCACGGCGGATTGTAGGCGTGCCAAAGCAACGGATGACCCTTCAGAGTCAAACCGTGCTTTTCCGCCCAGGGGATATACCGATCGGGCGGGGGGCGGCGCCAAATGTCGCGGCTGCCCTCCGCGTAACGCAACTCGCCCTCGACCGGTTCCACGCCTCCCCAATAGAACGGCACGGTAGCGAAATTGAAGATATGCACAAAGGCCTCTTCGTACTTGCGGTTTTTCTCGGGTGAATCCAGTTGCCCGAGGACGAAGGCATTGCAGCCGAATAGAAATGCGTTGGATTCTTGCCGAGCTTCGACGTCGACGTTCGGCAGCGGCTTGCCGTCGGCTCCGAGCACCCGGCAGGAAACGTTTTCTTTACGATGCCGCTCGATGTTCTCCGCGATACGGCTTTGCACTTCGGGGGTCTGCCATCGCGCGCGATAGGCGGCCAAATCCGGGGAGTCATGCGGCGGAGCCGGAACGTCTTGGGCGGCAATCCGCCGCGGCATGAGCACAAGCGAAATGAGCCACAAGAGGCACAGGAAGAACCGTTGACTTCGGTCAGCCGTGTTGGGGCGGCGTTTCATCGCTCAGTTCCTTTTAGATAGTGCGCTTTTGCAAGATCACGAGTTCCGCTTGGTTGGGGGCAGCGTTGTTTGGGGGCAGCCCTCGGGTATAATCGTACCGTGTTTGCGGATGTTCGTGCACCTACATGCCGCGAGAACTTTTCGGTTCCGGGCGATTCGGTTTCCGTTCCGGGCGATTCGGCCGCAAGAGGATCCGTTCCTCCGCAAAACTCCGCTTCTTCGCGAGACGGGTTGTCGAGAAAATTGCGTTTGCTCGGGATAGGGGTAGAAGGGGCCGCAACGAACGGGCGGCAAAAAGCGAAGGCGTTTTGAGGACATTGGGGATTGGGAGTCCGACATGGTGAAGTTCCTGAATGGCGGTTGGAGTATTTGCAAGCACACCAGAAGGCGGCAAGGAGGGCGGCCGTATTCGGCGGCCTTGGTTGCCTTGCTCGCGGCGCTTGCGGCAACGCCTGCCGCCGTCGCGTCGAACGGATCGCCGGAACTGAAAGTCAGCTCCGACGGCCGATACATCGTCACGGCGGAGGGGCAACCATTTTTCTATTTGGGCGATACGGCCTGGGAGCTTTTCCATCGTTTGAACCGCGAAGAGGCCGATCTGTACCTCAGCGACCGTGCGAGGAAAGGCTTCACGGTGATACAGGCCGTGGCGCTGGCCGAGCTGGACGGCCTACACACGCCGAACGCCTACGGACACAAGCCGCTGGTGGACAATGATCCGACGCGTCCCGCCGTACAAGAAGGCCCCGAAAACGATTATTGGGACCACGTCGATTGGATTGTCCGCCGGGCGGAGGAGCTGGGATTGTTCATCGGAATGTTGCCGACATGGGGCGACAAATGGAATAAGAAATGGGGAGTCGGCCCGGAAATCTTCACGCCGGAAAATGCCCGCACGTACGGGCGATGGCTCGGTTCCCGTTACCGGGACAAGCCCATCATCTGGATTCTGGGCGGGGATCGTAACCCGGAGAATCCTCGCCACTTGGCCGTGATTCGGGCGATGGCGGAAGGCCTTAAGGAGGGCGACGGCGGGCGTCACTTGCTGACGTACCACCCCATGGGCGGGTCGCATTCCGCGCAATGGTTCCATGCTGACGATTGGCTGGATTTCAATATGTTCCAGTCAGGGCATTCCGCTCCCAATCTGCCGAATTATCGGACCACCCTAGCCCTGCGCGACCTCCAACCGGTCAAGCCCGTACTCGACGGTGAGCCTCGGTACGAGGATCATCCCGTGAATTGGAGAGCGGATGCAGGTTGGTTCGACGATTGGGACGTGCGGCAAGCGGCCTATTGGTCCATGCTGAGCGGGGCGTGCGGGCACACGTACGGGGATCATAACATTTGGCAGATGTTCGAACAGCCGCGCAAGCCGATTTCGCATGCCCGCACGCCGTGGAAGGAAGCCTTGCGTCACCCCGGTAGTGGACAAATGGGGCTGATGCGTTCCGTTCTCTTGCAACGACCGTATTACAAACTTGTTCCCGATCAGTCACTGATTCGCGGCCACGAAGGGCAGGGCGCCGACCATCGCCGTGCGGCTCGTGCGTCGGACGGTTCCTTTGCCCTGATTTACTTGCCGACCGGCGGGGACGTGACGGTGCGGTGGGAACCGGCCGGCCGCGAAATCCGAGGCTGGTGGTTTGATCCGCGTAACGGGCAAGTGCGTCCGATCGACAAACGAAAGTGGGAAGGAACGATGTCGTTTTCCGCCCCCGGCAAGGGAAGGGGCCGTGATTGGTTGTTGGTTCTCGATGACGCCTCCGTCGAACTGCCGCCCCTGAGGCAGGCCGACGTCAACGGCGGAAAGTGAGGGGCAAGCCGCGCACCACCGCGATGGGCTGCCGCTCGAGGAACCGAGGCCCTTGGTCGTCCCGGCGACCTAGACTTCGTATAATCCAAGGGTGTCCGGACCGGCGCGTTTTCTCTGTTCCGCGAGTGAAATATTGCCCCGGCTTTTTCGAAGGAATGATATCCGCCCGCGCGAGGCGTGCGAGTCTGCCCCGCTGCGTGCTGGAAATGGGGTGACCGCCGAAAGGATTGGGCGAACGCACGCGATGTTGCCGGATCGGATATTGGGAAAAACTTCTGGTAACCGTCCGGCGAGAAAAGGTGTAGACGTTGAATCGGAATGCGTATGGATGTTGCCCGAATGGGCATGCGGCCGTAGCTTTTGGTGAAATGGATGTAGAAAGGAAACCGCAATGTCTCGATTGAAGGCTATGTTTGGCGCGGCCGCAGTCTGCGGCGCGATTGCGCTGTTGGGCCTGCCCGCTGTTGCCGCGGCCCAGAATACCGCCGTGCAAACGGTGGGCGCCGTGGCGATCGGCGGCGTGGATCGGCTGATGGAGGATGCGGAATACGTCGGGAAATTGGCGGGCAATCCGGAACTGGGCCAGATGATGAAGGCCATGATCGCCGCCCAGACCGGCGGTGGTGATGGCATTCCCGGTCTGGACGCCAAGCGACCGGCCGGCGTCGTCGTCCAGACCGACGGCATGGACTTCCACGTTTTCGGACTGGTGCCCGTCACCAAGCTCGACGATCTTTTGAAGCTGTTGTCGCAGCTCGGTATCACGGCCCAGAAACAAGGGGATGTCTACGCCGTTCAAGGGCCGCAGCAGACGTTTTTCGCGGTCGAGAGGAACGGTTGGGTCGTGCTGGGTATGAGCAAAGAGTCGCTGGCGGCGGTCCCGGCCGATCCCGCCGTGTTGCAAGAGTTGGCCGGCAGCTACGATGTAGCCGTCAAGGTCAACATCCAGAGCATCCCCCCGATGTACCGGCAGCTCGGCCTGGCCATGATTCAACAGGGCATGCAGCAGGGCATGCAACCGGAGCCGGGGCAGTCGCCGGAGGAGTTCGAACTGCAACAGCGGATGGCCATGCAGTCGCTGGCACAGGTGCAAGACGCCCTCAACGAACTCGATACGATCACGGTCGGTATGAACTTAGACGGTTCGGCCGGCACCCTCGGCCTGGATTTGCAAATGACCGTCCTGCCCAACACGAAGATGTCGCGGCAGTTGGAAGCGAATAACAATTTGACGACCGCCTTGGCGGGCTTCCTCCGATCGGACGACACGTTGGTCTTGCAGACCGTCGCCAAGTACACCCCCGAGTCCGTGCAATTGATGAAGCAACAATTGGAAGATTACAAGAAACTGATCTCCGCCGGCCTGAAAAAGGACGGTGACCTGAACGCCAAGGAGCGCAAGCTGGTCATGGAGATCGTGGATCAGGTCTTCTCGCAGTTGGCGGCCACGATGGAGAAGCAGGGGGCGGATATCGCCCTGTCCGGCTCCCTGACCGGGGAGAAACTCGCGATCGTGGGCGGTATCGTGCTCGACGATCCTGCTGCCCTGGAGACGCGGGTGAAGGAGTTTTTCAACGAGGCCAAGCAGCAGAACCCCGAATTGGCCGAGATTGTGAAGTTGGATGCCGAAACCCATGCCGGCGTTCGCTTCCATGTTCTCCAATTGCCCAATGCGGCGATCGCCGAGGAATCGCCGCAATTCGCCGAGTTCCTCGAAGGCAAGGACATGCAAGCGGTGCTCGGCGTGGGCGAACATGCGATCTACTTTGCGGCGGGGAGCAACGCGGTCGACGACCTGAAGGCCGCGCTCGATGCGTCGGTGGATCGGCAGCCTGTGGATGTCTCAACGCGGTTGCGGATCGCGCTGAAGCCGCTCTTGGAGTTTGCGTTGGCTCTTTCGGATGAAGGCCCCGACGGGGCTGAGCTCGAGGAATTGCTCAGCGGTATGAGCGGCGACCGAGACAAGATTCGCGCCGAAGGCAAGCTGATCGCCAACGGATCGCTCACGCGAATCGAAATCGGCGAGGACGTGCTGAAGCTGATCGGCGCCGCCGTACGGAAGAGGATGGCGGGGGCCGGCCAAGGGTTCTCTCCGGACGGCTTCTGATCCCACATGCGGGGCATCGCGTCGGCCTTCGGGCGGGCGCGGCCCAAGAAGAGTGCACGGCCCGAGGGTCCCTGCCGTCGTTGCGGGACGCTCGGGCCTTTTTGTCGACAATCCGCAAGCTGGTTCTCGTCGGTCCGGCGGTTCGGTCGCTTTCCGACTCACGCCGTCTCCGCCATGCATTCGAATAGGCCGTACTTCCGCATTTTGTGGTAGAGCGTGATACGGGAGATACCCAATTCTCGGGCGGTGTCCTGGCGGTGATAGCCGTTGCGTCGCAGCGTTTCCGCAAGAATGCGGCGCTCGGCGGCCTCCAGTTGTTCCGCCAGAGTTCCCCCCGCCGTCCAGCCGAAGTCCGGGGCAAGGCTCGGTTCTTCCTCGAGTGCGCCGCGGATGGTGCTGGGCAGGTCGCAGGGGCGCAAAACCCCGTCACGACAGTACAAGACGGCCCGGCGCATGACGTTTTCCAGCTCGCGTACATTGCCGGGCCAAGAGTGGGCCAGCAATGCGGCCGTGAATCTCGGCTCGATGGATTCGATACGCACTTTGAGAGCTTTGGAGTGCTGGGCCGCAAAGCGGAGAGCCAGGTATTCCACATCGTGCGGGCGCTCCCGCAACGGAGGAATGCGAAAACTCAGGATATTCAACCGGTAGTAGAGGTCGCGACGGAATTTGCCCTCTCGAACGAGCTGTTCCAGATCGGTGTTCGTCGCCGCGATGAGTCGGGCGGTGGAAATCCGCGTGTCGTTGCTTCCGACTGGTTCGTACTCGCCCGTCTCGATGATCCGCAAGAGTTTGGCTTGCTGGTCGGGCGGCAGGACGTCGATTTCGTCCAGGAGCAAGGTTCCGTCTTGGGCGGCGGCGAATTTTCCTTGCCGTTCGCCGTCCGCGCCGGTGAACGCCCCTTTGACGTGACCGAACAGCTCGCTCTCGATGAGATTGGGCGGCAAGGCGCCGCAGGCCACGGTCAGGCAGCGACCGGCGGAACGACCCGACATATCGTGAATGACCCGGGCAAGGCTGCTCTTTCCGGAACCCGTCTCGCCGCTTAAGAGGATCGTCACGTCGTGTTGAGCGGCCACGCGAAGCTCGTCCATCATGTCGAACATGCGCGGGGAAAAGGTGGCGTAGCTCCGGCACCTTCCACGAAGAACCCGGTGCGGACGCCGACGCAAGTACTCCGCGAGTTCGTATTCCAGCGGCGAGTGCGCCCGGATCAAGCTCAAAAGCCGCTCCGTTTGAAACGGCCGCTGCAAAAAGGCTTGGACGTTTTCCGCGGCCTTCTCTCGGATTTCCGGGGGGCAGCCGTCGTCCAGAACGGCAAGGATCGGCGCGGCGGATTCGACCTCCCGCAATCGCCGGAAGAATTCCTGCGGACGATAGCCGTTGACCATGTTGCGCGAGATGTGCGCCACGACGGCGGGACGGATTTCCGCGGGGAGGACCGTGCAGCCGGCTTCGAGCGAGTCGATGGCGATCACGTCGAAGCGATCCGCGGTCGCTTGACGCAGCTCTTCCACCAACGCACGGTCTTTGGAGATGACGACGAGAGCGGAATCCATGAGCAGATCGTCTCCGGCAAGTTCTATTCGACGAAGCCTCTCCGGCGGAAGCGTTCGGCCGCACTCTTGGTGGTTACAGCCGCAGTGCCGGGCCGAACGGGCGCGACGGCTGCTCGCCATCCGCCGGATCGCCTTACCGACGTGAAGAGAAAAGAATCAGTCGCTTGACGAGGCGGTATCTCGCGAATTCCCCAAACGAGTGTAATAAGCGGCGAACACCATCATGTTTTCGATGCGGTACAACGGCCGTCGCTCTGTTAAGCTGCGACAACGTCGCTTGCTTGGTTTTCCATATTACCTAGCCAACCCATTTCTTCAACCTTGATCCTTACTTTCTCCACGTTTTGGGTGTCGCGGGTGGTGATTGTCGGCGGTTTGGAACGCAAAACCGGAACAATCCGACCTTGCGCGTTCACCGCCGGTTAGGCATTCGCACGGAAACATACTCTTAATAGGGGGTTGATACCTGCTTTAATGCTGGGTTCCGTGGTTATGCGAATCTTTGACGGCGGCGGAGTGATTTTCTGTCCGCAGGGCCTCTCCAAGCCGATTTTTGTCAGTAGAAACGAAAACTCTGTCCGCGGCAGCGCGGGCTGTTTTGCGGGCTATACCATAGGGCGGGGTGGTGCCGCGCTTGCGCGGCAGGTGAGTGCTCCCACGTTGAAACTTCCACAGCGGTTTGGATCAAGAACGGTAAAGGACGATTTCATGCGAGCGGCCGTCATCACTTTGGCCATCTTACTCGGCGTAACCGAGGCGTACGGCCAGTCGGTTTCGTCCGGATACCTTGCGACGGAGGAGGCAGTTTACGGCGACGGTTCGGCGGCCGTGCCCGTTGCCAAAGCAGGGCACCTCAACTCGGCTACCGGCAAGACATGGCTGGGCGATTGGTTCGGCCCGATGCCGCAGACCTGCTATCAGCCGCGATTCGGCTGCTATCCCGGCAACCCACGAACCATCCACCGTTACCCGGCCTTTCACGGATACTACTATCGGGCGCCGTATAACTACCGCCACTACTTCGAGTATCCGTGGCACGCGGAACCCCACGAACCGCAAGCCTTTGCGGTCGGGGGTGCGGCCGTCGTAACGGAAAGCATCGTCCCGCTCCCCGATCCTAAGATGCACGCCGAATGATCGACGGGCGAGGCTTTTCCCGCTCGGCTTGCCACGATCTCGCCTGATCAGCAAGCGATGCGTCGCGGCGAGCGCCGCATGGGCCCGTGTTCCTCGACGGATCGCCGAGACGGTCAGCGCCTGCGGATGCGAATCAACTCGCCCCGGCAATCGGCAGGGACTTGTAGGCGGATTCCGCCTTCAGCGGCCTGGAGTGGAATCTCCTCCAGTCGGTGCCAGCTTCCCTTTCGGAATTCACCCACTTCGGCCGTGTCGAAACCATCGTCGGCACGCATCAGATGGATGTTGCGGGCGGTCGTGGGGACGAGAAAGATATCCGGGGCGGTGCGAACGTCGGTATCGCGATCATGCGGCGTTTCCACCGACCACAGTAAGAGGTGGCCGTCGGATTCAGCCACTTGCCGCCCGTCGCAACTTAGCACCGATCCGCCTTCCAGGGCGAGGACGTCGCCTGCCGAGTTCCACGCCGCCAAGCCCGGCTCCCAGGGGGCCAGGCTCATTTCCACCGATTTTCCATCGGGGAAGGCGGCCTGCAACCGCTGCATTTGTTCGCCGGTGTTGACCAGCACTACGGCGGCACCGTCTTGCAATGCGACGGGCATCACGGCTATGGCCGGGTCGTCCGGTCGCACCCGCACACGCGCCACACGGGCTCGGTCGAGCAGATCGGCCCAACGCCGTCGCACCTCGGGCAGCGGGAGAAACAGGGATTCCGCTTGCTGATCGGTGGGCGAATCGGCCATTGCCGCCGGATGCTGACGGCACACCGTGAGGCTTCCGGCTTGCTCCAGAGAGTTGAGGATTTGTGCGGCACTGTCGGAGACGGTTTCGCTGGGGACGAACGCCGCCTTGACCCCGCGCAAATCCCCTTCCCGAAGATCCAAATCACTGACGACGGCAAAATCGACGCCCAGGCGGACAAGCACATCGGCCGCGGCCAAATCGTACGGCGAGAACCCGTCGTTGACCGTCCGCCGTGAGCTATCGGAGGCCACCAGCACGACTTCCGGCTTCGTCCATCGCGGTTGCAGCCGGAGGAGCAACAAGGCGGCGGCGCGGTAGTACCGCAGGGCGTCTCTGGGGACTCCGTCACAGGTGTGGGTTAAACCCCAGGGAAAGATGCGATCATCATCGTCCCGCCAGCACCAATTTCGGGCGGTAGCTCCGCCCAAGCCGAAGGTGAGCTGCGGCAGTGTCAGGAATAAGCGATTCTGCTGTTCCACGCTCCGCCGTATGTGGTATCCCCCGCCGCCGAGGCTGGGCTCCCAAGCGGGATGCGTCTTGACCCCGAATTCGCCGACGGCCGCCGATTTTCCCCGAAGGCGATGATCGGTCATTTTGAACACGGCGGGGAATCGGCTCAGGTCGCGGTCCGGCTTGTCGAAATAGCCGATCTCGGCCATGTCCAGGCCGTCCAAGGTTTGCCGTACGTCCAGTCCGCCGCTCGGATTCTGATAGTATTCGCTAACGATCGGATGGCGAGGATCGACCGACCGTAGGGCGCCGGTCAATCGCTCATTCCAATGGCGCGTTTGGGCTAGCTGCCAATCCAGTTGCTGTTGTTCCGGCGACTGCGGTCGGAGTTGATAATCCCCGTTGAGATAGTAGATCAGTCCTTCGGCTTGACGATAGCGCGCGGCAAAGGCGGCCGTAAATTGTGCCTGCCGCTCCAAGAGGGCGTCATCGACGGCCACATCCTGTCCGATGAAAAGCCCTGCTCGATGAATCACGCCCGCGCGGTGGGATAAATAGATCGCGGCGTCCAGCTTCCGCCAATCTTGCTCGGTCAGTTCGTACGGCGGAGTCCACCAGGTCTGCAAGTTGGCGTTGATGCGTATTCCGTAGTCGGCCATCCGGGCGAGTTCCGCGGCCCAAAAGAGCGGGTCCGATTGCGACGGCGAGAAGAACCAGTTCGACCACGTGGTGGTGCCGCAGAGAAATGCGGGCCGGCCGTCCCAGGTAAAATAGTTGTCGGCGTAGCTGAACGATATGTTGTGGGCAAAGTTTTTTCCGTCCCAAACGACGAACCCGGCCGACAGCTCGTCCCAGATGTTGCCGGAAGCGTCTTGCAAGCGGACGGCGACGCGGTGCAATCCGGAGGAAGCCGCGGCCTTTTCCAGCGGGATCGTCCACACGGCGGTCTCTCCCGGCGTTAGGCGGACCTCCTGCCGTCCTTCGTCCAACACCTCGGCCGAGTCTTCCGCGGAGCAGCGCCACGTCAGGAATCCGGCGAAAGCCTCGGTTCCAAGATGCCGGGCCGAACAGGAGATTTCCACCGGTTCTCCCGGACGATAACAGGCCAAGCGGCTTTGCACGCGGTGGAGAAAGAGGCCGCGTCGCATACGCGATAGGGCCGGCAGAAGGACACGTTCCCCGAAGCCGGGAAGTTGAGTGAGGTCCACGTTGTCCACGCCGAAAAAGGTCCACGTCGAACCGGGGAATCGCCCCGCGGCGTGCACGATCATCGCGCCCGCCGTGCCGCATTGTCGACCGAAGCGATCTTCGGCAGCCGCGAGCGGGATCCAGCGGGCATTCCCGTTCAAGACGCCCACTGCGGAAAAGCCTCCGGCGGCGACGGCGGCTTCCCAGCCGGGCGCGGTCAGGCGGGCCGTTCGCCGCAGTGGGTAATCCGCATCGCACATGCCAAGTTGCCAAGGCGATACGAGCAATCCGTCACTCGGACGTCCGTATCGCGTGTTCAAACGCGGCGCGTATTCGACCTCCTCCAGCCGAATGTCGTCGAAATAGGCCGTCCCGGAGGCGCGATACAGCCCGAACCGAATCTCCACTCGGTCCACGCCCGGCGGAACGCGGAAGTCTTGGGTGAACGACTGCCACTGGCGAGTCGATGACCGCCAATCACGGGCGGTTCGCACTTGGGCGATATCCCCGGGTGATCGCCACTCGCCTCCGGCCATGGGGTAATAAGCGAGAAAGGCGTAGCCGGCGCCTTGTATGTCCACGGCCTTGATCCGGCCGGAAAGTCGCAGCCATTGACCCGCTTTGACAGCGGTCACGGTTTGCGTGTAGCTCAGGCCTTCACCGTCTTGCCCTTGAACCAGGGCGCAGCGAACCCCTTCCGCCGCTTCGCCGGTTACGATGGGGCAAGGGTTGCCCGTCGCGTCGTGCCACGCCGCCGGGCGTCCCGGCTCGGAAACCGTTTCGAAGCCGGGATCGCGGTTGAGAAGCGTGATCCTGCTGGGCTGCGTCAAATCGACAATTTCCCAGCCCTGTTCCGTGTGCCGCAAGGGCATGTCGAATGGATAACCGCCGAAGGAGAGCAGGTCAACGCCTTGGCACAAAAGGGCGAGCAACCCTCGTCGTGCCTCGATGGGAAAACAGGGTCCGTTGGGGAGGACCAGCAAGGCGGCGTCGGCGGTTGCCTTTTCCCACGCCGCGGCCGAGGTCAGGTCCTCCGCCCGGATGAAACGGGGCCGGTAGCCCGCCTGCGCCAGCAGATCGGCCAAGCCCCGGGGATCGGGAGCGGCGGGATTGCCGGGGAATTCCGGCTCATCCAGGATTAGCGCCGTATTGGGGAAATGCGAGCCTTTGCGCTCATCGGTGATGGCGTTCGGATCGGTCATCCAGGTCCAACGTGCCGGTTCGAACCAGGCCTTTCCCGTCGCCTGATAAAGCCCCAGGCGCAACTCGACGGAAAACGTGTGTTCGTGGGTCTTTCCTTCGGTCTCCAACTCGGTCCAGTCGTGGGTACCCGTCGTCTGAACGAAATCACGAAACGCGATCAGTTCGCCGTTTTCGTCGAATTCGTAGACCGCGGCATAGGCAAAGCCGCCGCCCGCCATGGGCTGCACGTCCTCCATGCGAACGCGCACCTTCGCGCGGAACGGCGTGTTGGGCCAGGCGAGGAACGTGCGAACGGCCGAGGCTCCCGCGTCTTGGCAGAGCAGGGCGGGGGGTTGGTCCGAGTCGGCGTTTGGAACGAGCGCGGCGTTCCGGAGACTCCAGTCGGTCCAGGAAGTGGTACCGCCTTCGGCGTCGCCGGCCCAAGCCGGAGCCGTCGTGCAGGTACACAACAGCGCGGCGATACCAAACATCAACCGGTTTGAGCTCAACATCGCGGAAACCTCGGCGGCACGGAAAGGGAAATTCGCTCAGTCAAGGGCCGAGTTCACGGAGGGCGGAAATCAGGCGGGCAACTTCTTCGTGGGTATTGTAGTGCACCATCGAAATCCGCAGCAAGCCGTCCGGCTCCACGCCCAAGACCTCCGTCAACGGCAAGGCGTAGAAGTTACCATGCCAGGTGAAGATCGACCGCGCGGCCAGGTATTCTGCCAGTTCCCGGGCACGCAACCGGCTGTGCGTGATCGAGACGGTCGCCACACGGCGCTCGGCGTCGGCCGTGGGAATACCCCAAACACGAATCCCCGGGCAATCGGCCAGGTCTTGCAGCAGGGCCGCGACCAACCCTTGTTCGTGTTGGGCAATGGCATGAAAAGCTGCTTGGAGGGCGGCCCTGCGGCCTGTTGCGAGGGGATCGCACCGTCGTCCGATTTCCGCCAAATACTCCACGGCCGCCGCCGCGCCGGCGATTCCTTCGTGATTTTGCGTCCCGGTCATCCAGCGATCGGGAAGCCCGTTCGGAGCGGGACGCACTTTGTACGCCGGCAAGGACTCCAAGAACCGACGCTTGCCCCACAAAACACCCATATGCGGGGCGAAGAACTTGTATCCCGAACAGACGAGGAAATCGGCGTCCCAGCCGGCCACGTCGATCGATCGGTGGGGCGCGTAATGCACGGCATCGACGAAGACCAAGGCCCCCGCGGCGTGGGCATGCCGAACAATATCCGGGATGGGCGTGAGCGTCCCGATGGCGTTGGAGGCCGCCGTTACCGCGACCAGACGCGTCCGCGGGGTGAGCTTTCGGGCGAAATCGTCCAGGTCCAACGTGCCTTCCTCCGGCCGAATATTCGCGACGCGCACCTGCACGCCGGCCTCCTCCGCCGCTCGGACCCAAGGGGTGAAGTTGGCATCGTGCTCCAGGCGGGTCAACAGGATTTCATCGCCCGGCTTCCATGTGCGGGCAAGCGCCCGGGAAAACGCGAACGTCAAGGTGGTCATGTTCGCGCCGAATACGATCGTGTCGGGATCATCCGTTCCCAGGAAGTCGGCCAGGGCGGCTCGGGCGGCAAGCAAGAGGGCGTCGCTTTCCCGGCTGGTGGCGAACATGCCGCCGTGGTTGGCGTTGGTTTCCACGAGGTAACGGACGACGGCGTCGAGAACCTCGTGCGGGACTTGCGTTCCGGCCGCGGCGTCGAAGAAAGTCACCGGCAGGCCGTTTTCACGCTTGCTCAAGGCGGGAAATTGACGCCGGCATTCCCAAACGTCCAGCGGGCGAGGCAGAGAAGAATCACGGTCCATGGCGAGTCTCCGGCAAGTTCTTTCGCCGCCGGCCGGGGGCGGCTGCCGGTTTCCGAGCACGGCGCGCGGCGGAACGACGTGTCCGCCCGATGCCAAACGTCGACGGCACGGTTCTTGGATGCTCTTCGCCGATTGTCGTCCGGCAGGCGCGCGAGAACAATATCCCCGCCCAAGCGTGCCGGAGTTCGGCGTCTTGCGTAAAATTGGGTTTCGAATCCAATGCCGGTCCAATGCCGGCCGTTCACCGCCTTACATCCGGGGCGATGCCGAGCCGGCCTTGATCCGAAGCGATTCGAACCGCCGACACGTCGGTGTGGAGCGGATGCTCCGGTTCTCACGTTCCCAAAGTCGCAAAGGCAATGGTTGCAACATGGTTTTCAGTGCGCTTGAATCCGATACCGCGGATTCGTCCGTCGCGTCGTGCGGCCGGTCGGATGCCCGGCGCAACGGCGATCGAACCGGTTTGCTGATCGTATTTTTGGTGGTCTTTGTGGACCTGCTGGGTTTCGGCATGGTCCTTCCGCTGGTGCCGGTGTATGCCGAGCATCTCTTGCAGGGCTATTCCGAGGCGGCCGCCAATGCGATACTCGGCCTGCTGATGACCTGCTTTTCCCTGATGCAGTTCGTCTTCAGCCCGTACTGGGGCAAGCTATCCGATCGCGTGGGGCGCCGTCCCGTCCTTTTGCTCGGCCTGACCGGCTCGACGATCTGTTACGGTCTCTTCGGTTTGGCGTGTTTTTACGGCAGCCTGCCGGGGATGTTTTTGTCACGGATCGGGGCCGGTATCATGGGCGCGACCATCGGCACCGCGCAAGCCTACATCGCGGACGTCACGCCGCCGCAACGGCGGGCGAGCGGCATGGCCCTGATCGGCGCCGCCTTCGGTCTCGGCTTCACGTTTGGGCCTTTGCTGGGGGCGGGCACGCTGCTGTTGAGTGATGCCCGGAACGCGGCGCTCAGTCCCTGGCCGGGCCTGGCGGGCGCGACGTTTTCCGGTTTGGCCCTGGTGCTGGCGTTTTTCAAGCTACGGGAATCGCTCTCCGCCCGACGCACCTCGGCCGCGCCCTCGCCGGATGCCTCCGAGCCGACCGCCGTCGAATCCGCCGCGGAGGCCGGGCTGTTCCGGATCCTGGATCTCGAGATTTGGCGGGAGACCGCACGGCAACCGGTCGTCTTGCTGCTGTTGCTGACGACGTTCATCGCGGTCTTCGCGCTCGCCGGATTCGAGGCCACGCTCTCGGTGACTTTGGCGGCGCTTTTAGGTTTGGAGTACGGCGGCGCGCCCTTGCTGGCGGTGTTCTCCCTGATCGGATTGATCCAGACCGTGATGCAGGGAGTCGTCGTCCGGCCGCTGGCCCGCCGTTGGTCGGAAGGTCGCTTGGCGGCGGTCGGACTGATTACGGCCGTGGGCGGGTTCGTGTTGATGGCTCTGGGAGCGGACGGACCTTGGGCCGACGCGGTGTTGGTCATCCTGGCGGCGGGAGTCGTAGCGGCCGGCATGGCCTTCGTCGTACCCGCCGTCCAGGGACTCCTCTCGCGACAGTCGGACCAAGAGCGGCAGGGACGCGTGTTCGGCTTGGCCAATAGCCTCTCCGCGGTTGCCCGTATTGTCGGCGTCTTGGCGGCCTTCCAGTTACGCGGACTGGCGGCCTCGCTTCCCTTTTGGTCTGCGGCGGGACTTTTGGTCGTCACCGCGGCCGTCCTCCGCCAAGCGATTCGCCGTGCCGCAGTTCGGGAGGCGATGGTGCGCCCCTAACGATCTAGCCGTTCAAGAGCGCGGCGAAGCGGGGGTCGTCGCGGATGGGATCGAAATCGCTTTCCTCGGGAACGGCGAGCCGAAGCTCCGGTTCCAACTCCAGCGCCCGGCGCAAATAATCCAGGGCGGACTCCACCTTGCCCGCCAGACTGTAATAGCAGGCGAGATTGTAGATCGCCAAGACGTGATCGGGTCGCACGGCCAAGGCCGCTTCCAAGTCGGCGCAGGCCAAGTCGATCCGGCCGAGACGTTTGTGACACCATCCGAGAGCCAAATAGGCCTCCGGGCGATCGCGGCGGAGGCGTATCACCTCTTCCAAAAAGGGCACGGCCTCGGCGAAGCGGCCCAAATCGCGAAGGGCCTCGCCGCGGAACAGACGCCACAGCCAATCGTCTTCCTTCGGGGTGATTCGGTCCAGCGTTCGCAGCGCGTGCTCCGGCATCCCCAGGCTCAAATAGCCCTCGGCTTCCCGCAGTGTTTTGCTGCGGACGATGCTCTCGCGCGAAGCCGCCATGGCGGAATCTCCTACCGGGCCGGCCGCCTCCAGAAAATCCCTGTCTCACCTCATCACGGTCCTGCCATAACTTTAGGCGGTGCCCGCAGCACAGAAAAGGGGCGAACCGTGGTCGATTCGCCCCCATGACCGTGACGATGAAACGTTCGGGAACGGCGATTCGCGTTACGCCGCGACCAATACCTGCTTCAAGTCGGCCTCGGCGTTGGTACCGATCAATCGCAGGTCGTATTTCTCTTGCAGGATGCGGAACACGTTCGGCGTGATGAAAGCCGGCGGCTTGGGGCCGATGGTCACCCCCTTCACTCCCAGATAAAGCAGGGTGAGCAGGACGGCGACCGCCTTCTGTTCAAACCACGACACGACCAGGGTGAGCGGCAGGTCGTTGACGCCGCAGTTGAAGGCCTGGGCGAGCCCGACCGCGACCTTGATCGCCCCGTAGGCGTTGTTGCACTGTCCCATGTCCAACAGCCGCGGCAGCCCCAGTAACGTCCCGTAATCGTGGTTGCGAATGCGGTATTTGCCGCATCCCAGGGTGAGGATGAAGGAGTCGGGCGGCGTGGCGCGGGCGTAATCGCTGAAGTAGTTGCGGCCGACCTCCGCCCCGTCGCAACCGCCGATCACGAAAAAGCGGCTGATCTTGCCGTCCTTGACGGCCTGCACGATGGTGTCGGCCATTCCCAGGATGACGTTGTGATGGAAGCCCACGACGGAACTGCCGGTGCGGTGAT
The DNA here is from genome assembly GCF_055386265.1 of Thermogutta hypogea. Taxonomy (NCBI): domain Bacteria; kingdom Pseudomonadati; phylum Planctomycetota; class Planctomycetia; order Pirellulales; family Thermoguttaceae; genus Thermogutta; species Thermogutta hypogea. The sequence goes on along the minus strand of NZ_AP042425.1, from coordinate 2,854,939 downwards.
CGGGCAAGGGCGGGCACCGCTTGGCGGCCTCGATCACCGGCGTGAAGTCGTCGCCCTTCAGCCGCTTGCCTCCCGGCACGGCCGTCACCCGCGTCGTAAAGACCCGATCCTTGTAGCTGTCCTTCGGTATCAAGATGCAGTTCGTGGTGGCCACGATGGGACCGCTGAAGTCCTCGAACTCGCGGCGTTGCTTCTGCCACGCCCCGCCGTAGTGACCCGCCAGATTGGGGTGCTCGCGGAGCTTGGGGTACATGTGGGCGGGGAGCATTTCGCCGTGCGTGTAGACCTTGATGTCGGTCCCCTCGCAATGCTTCAGCAAGTCCTCCAGATCGCGGAGGTCGTGCCCGGTGATCAAGATCCCCGGCCCGGCTTGCGTGCCCTCTTGCACCGTCGTGGGGGAGGGTTCGCCGTAGCGCCGCACATGGCCCTCGTCCAGCAACTCCATGACGCGCAGGTTGTGCTTGCCGCACTCCAGCACCAACTCCAAGAGGCTCTCCAGGTCGAAATTGACGTTGGTCATGGTCGCGAAGAGGGCCTCCTCGATGAAGGCGTTGACCGACTCATCGGTCATGCCCAAGCGCCGCGCGTGGTTGGCGTACGCCGCCATACCCTTCAGGCCGTACAGCAGCGTCTCTTGCAACGACTGCACGTCCTGGTCCTTACCGCAAATCCCCGGGCTGACCACGCAGCCGGAGCAATTCGCCGTCTGTTCACATTGGTTGCAGAACATCCCGATACTCCTTTCCAAAAACGTGAAATCCGGTAATCCTCGGGCCGAGGCGCGGCCCGTGTCGGTCGCTGCTTGCGGAACGGCGTTGATTCGCACGATGAATCGCCGACCGCGGTTCCGCCTGCTCTTTCGTATAATACGGTTTGCCGTCCGGCCGGTAATTGATCTAGATCAAGCGGCCGTCGATTTCTCTCAAAAAAAGTCGCGGAACCTGACGATGGCGTCGCAACTGGTCGACATCCTTCAAAATTGCCCCTTTTTTTCCCGCCTGGACGAGCAGCGGTTCGGACGTCTCTTCGCGATGTCGCGTTTGGCCAAGTTCCGCAAGGGACAATTGATCTTCCGGCAGGGGCAGGCGTGCCCGGGTATCTACATCGTCGGAAGCGGCCTGGTGCGCATCTTCCAGCGCGGGCCGCAAGGCCGGGAACAGGTGCTGCATATCGTGGGTCCCGGCGGGACTTTCGCCGAGGTGGCGGCCATCGGCGGATTCGAGTGCCCGGCCAACGCCGAGGCCGTCACCGCCGCCCTCTGCGCCCTGGTGCCGCAGGATCCGTTTCGCCGCTGGATGCATGAGGATCACGAACTCTGCCTGGAACTGCTCCTCGGTTTGACCGTGTGGACGCGGCACCTGGTGGGATTGCTGGAGGACGTCACGCTCCGCGACGCGGCCGGACGCCTGGCCCGATGGCTGCTCGCGGCGGCGGCAGACGGCGGGATCATTCGCCTGCCCTCCTTGAAAAAGCACTTGGCGTCGCAACTCAACATCACGAGCGAAACCCTCTCGCGCACGCTCAAACGTCTGGAAGACGCCGGTATCATCGCGGCGGCGGGTCGCGGCGCCATTCGCATTCTGGATCGCCCTGCATTGGAAGCGGAGGCCGCGGGTAACGTATGATTCCGTTTGCCGCTGTTGATGCCGACTACCGCTGCGGCGGAGCCCCGATGGCGAAGAGGTGCTTTTGCGCCGCGAAATAGAGGATGCCGTCGATCGCGGCGGGAGACGTGTAGATCGGTTCGCCGAGCGCGTTCTCGGCCAAGACCGTCTTTTCACGGGCCAGGGCGAAAACCACGGTATCGCCGTCTTCGTCGCTGACGTACACCTTTCCATCGGCGGCCAGCGGCGTACCCCAAACGGCGGCGAACATGTCGTGGCTCCACAGCAGCCGCCCGTTCTCCGCGTCGACGCAATGCACGATACCCGTCGCGTCCGCGGCGAACACCAGGCCTTCGGTCACGACGGGCGCGGCGAGCGCGCGGTGAAAGGTTTCCTCCACGTCCCGCTTGCCGTCGCCGTCCAAGTCGTCGCCCGTGTACAGCCAAATCACTCCGCTGTTGGGATTGGGCACCACCTTTTCACCGGCCGCGGGGTCCACGGCGATCTCGCGGCGGGGCGGTACCGGCCGATTTGCGGAGTCCAAGACCAATTCCGCGCTGAGGTCGCCGCGCTTCCGAGCATCGATGCACCACAGCCGCCCTTGCCCTTCGCCCCACTGCGGATCGCACCCGGTCGCAAGGTAAACGCGATCCCCGCAAACCACCGGCGGAGCCACCAAGTAGTCGCGATCTCCCAGCCCGGCCTCGCGAAATCGTGCGGCCTTGGGGTTCGCGTCGAATCGCCACAAGAGCGAGGGCGGTCGCTTCCCCGCCGTATCGACTTCATAGGCGTAGACCCACCCGTCGCCTCCTCCAAAGATCAACTGCGGCACGCCCGCGATGACGGCAAAGGCCGGGCTGGACCACTGCCCTTCCAAGATGTTGGCGCCGGGCGAGGCATCCGCCCATTGCAGTTCGCCGCCGGTCTTATCCAGCGCGATCAAGCTGGGAGCATCGGGATTCGCGACCCGCCCCTTGTCGTCCGTGCCGTTGGAGGTGGCGACGAAGATCCACGGTCCGACCGCCGCGGGTGCCGAGGACGTCATGAATCGCGGGACGACTCCCAGCCGGCCGATCATGTCGAACTCCCAGACTACGTCCGCTTCGTGGTCGTCCCGTGTCGTGTCGGCGGTCGGGCCGTCGTCTTCGCCGTCGAGAAATCCTTCGGTATCCAGGCATGCCACGCCTCCGCGGTTCGTGACGATCCATAGCCGATCGCCCTCGATCCACGGCGTCGAGCAGATGCCTTGCAGCGGCCAGTTGCGCTGCGAGTCGGGAAGGACCTCGGCCGAGTATTGCCACAGAAAGCGGCCGTCTTCCCGCGAAAACGCCAATAGGCAGCCCAGGTCCTGTTCGGCGGGAAACCGCGGCAGGTAGCCCGCCCCGTTATTGGTCGCGCAAAAGACCTTGTCCCTCCAAACGACGGGCGAACCGTACGTCTCGCTCCCCAGACGCGACGCCCAGAGGATGTTTTCCGCCCGGTCTCCACCTTTCCATTCCCCGGTCTTCCGGTCGATCTCGCCGACAGCCCAACGGTCGGGGAGCCCGCGGGCGGCGGAAACGTGGTTGCGGTCCAAAGGCGGCAGCCAAGCGCCCTCCGGAAGGCTCGGCGGCTCGGCCATTGCGGCCCCGCCGACCAAAAGCAGGCTTATCGCCGCAAGCCGCCGAAACACCGCCGGGGAGAGAGCATCGGGTATCAAGTCGCGCATCGTGTCATCGCCTTGATCGTGGGGCTTGAAAGCGGGCGAATGTTGCAGCGGGAAAGCACGGCACCGTCCGCGCTCATGAATTATCGCCTGCCGAGGAGAAGCATGCCACCAGCGCGATAGCGCGGCTCAGCGAGCGGACAAGGCGGCACCTCAGAGCGAGGTCGGAACCGCAAGAAGCGAGCGAATTGGGAGTACGACGGCATGACGCGCGCGGTCGCCGCAGAAGACGTCGCGCGCTAGAGTGCAGCAGTGCGATCACTCAAAGTGACCCCGACGGGATTTGAACCCGTGTTGCAGGCTTGAAAGGCCTGTGTCCTAACCTGGCTAGACGACGGGGCCGCGATGCTTTCCGTTTCACGGAAGGCATGGAACCCTAATTATCGCAATTACCAGGGGAGGCGTCAACGGCGTCCCCGGACCGGCGAATGGAAATGAAGAACCCGGCCCCGAGCGTGCGGGGCCGGGTTCTTGGTCGTGATGGGTATGAGGCGGCCGATGGTTTTTCGGGCCTGTTGCGAGGCTTCGGCACCGGACGCTTGCCGGTCGGGCAGTCATGGGAGGCGGGCGGTCGCTTTTCGGGCCTGTTGCGCGGCATCCTCGCGCCGTCCCGCCCAGTCGATCGTCCAGCCGCCGCACGGCCTGGAAGGGATCAATTCGTGGTCAGCGGCAGGTCGATCTTGTTGTGCCCGGCCTTGACCTCGAACTCCAGCTCGGTTTGGACGTTGTATTTGGGCGGAATCGGTTCGACCGAGGCCGTGGTGTTCGGGCTTTGTGCGCCGCCCGAGTACGCGGCCTCGTAGCTGGGATCATCGGAAGAGACCTCGGCCGGGTTTTGGGCCTTGGGCAGAGTTCTCACCGAGACCTTATGTTTTCCCAGCACCGCGCCTTTGCCGCCCGGGTACACCAAGGTGTACTTGCCGGAATTATCCGTCGTTCCGGTGGAAGCCATGCCGCCTTCGACGGGCGTAAAGGTAACCATGACATCGGCGAGGGGTTGGCCGTCCAGGGTAACGATGCCCTCCACGGTTCCCGTCTTGGGACCTTTTTGACATCCCACCAATAATGCCGCAACGCACAGCACGCTGAGCCAACGTAATTGGAGCATGGTACCAGCCTTCCAGTGAGAGTAATTCGGGAGAGCACCCTCGGCGACGCCGTGCAAGGACGCCGCCGAAGGCTACGGGAAGTCCGCGTGATCAAACCCACGATCACGGCATCTGCACCGTCTCGCCGCCGGTGCGACTGCCGAGCGCGCCCCAGACGCCCCAGGGCGACGGGCGGGAGCCGGGCGAATCGACGTCATCGACGGCCTGGTTGCCGGTGTCGATGGTCTCGGAGATGAAACGGACGGAGCCGTCCGCCAAGCCTACGTTTCCGCCGCCGGGATGGAAGCTGGAGAGGGTGCCCATGTGTTCATTGCCGTCCACGCCGCCCCAGTGGCAGCTTGGACCGTTGGGACGCACCATGGTGGCGAAACCGACGAAATAAGGCCGGCCGTCCCAAGCCCGACCGCCCGTCGGACGAAAATCGGCGCGGACCGGCGCGATCAAACGTTTGGGGTTGGTGGGATCGACCCGGGCAAGGCAGGCCGCGGGATTCCAGGCGGTCATGTTGAGTGCGACACCCCCCAAGACGTCGTAGGGGTCGCCGCCCGCAACCATTTCACCCAGCGCTACCGTGTTCGAAGTGCCATCCGTGATGGATTCCATGCCGATCCACCGCTCGCATTGGAATACGCCGCGGTTGTCGCGCCCGTTCTGGTCCGGCCGGAAGTGATTTTGGTGGTAATCGTCGCCGACGCAGCCCTTGTAATTGAGAAGCGAAGGGCTTTCCCCACGGTTCGTCACCCGTTGATCCGAAGGACAGCGGTAGGCCGGAATGTCTTTCAGCCAATAATCGCGAACGAAGGGGCCCCAAGTGGCGTGGTTGGGATCGGTCGTCCACGGTTCGGGAAGGCCGGCTGGAGTCATCGCCTGGGCCATGTATGCCTGGTACAGCGGGGCCTGTTCCACATAGGGCAGAATCATCATGGCCCACGAGTAGTAGCGTCCTCGGCAGGTTCGCACCCCTAAGGCCGGAAAGACCTTGTAGGTATCGTGGTAATTCTGGAGGGCCAGGCCGATCTGCTTGAGGTTGTTGGTGCACTGGGACCGGCGAGCGGCCTCCCGGGCGGCTTGTACGGCCGGGAGCAACAGTGCGATCAAAATACCGATGATGGCGATCACCACCAACAATTCTACGAGGGTGAATCCCTTCGACCTTCGTTTCCAAACTCCGGCTTCTTGTGCATGAGTGAAATGCGTCATAGCAAAACATCCTTAAAAAAATTAGAAAAACTAACGCAAATTCTTTTATATCCGCTGAAGCTCCATCTCCTTTTCAAACGTACGATATTCAGCGAATTTTTTCAAGGAAATCGTCAGGTGTATGAAAGGTTTAGAAAAAAGGGAGCTGTAATCGCATGCTTGCAGCTCGCTTCACAAGAAAATTCATCGATTCTTCGCCGAAAGAGCGGCTACAATTTTCCAAGCATTTCCGCGGCCTTGGCCTTGGCTTGGTTCGGGTTGCCGGTCATCGATTCGAGCTGCGATAGGTCTTGGAGTAAGGCTTGGGCCTTGGGGGCGTCCGTTTCCCGCATCGCCTCCAAACGCTCGCGCACGACCATCAGGCCGCTATCGACGATGCCCGTTTCGGCCACTTGCTGCAAGGCCGATCGGATTTCTTGGTTGGGATCGGGCGGTTGCACCTTGGTTGCCGGAGTGCTTTGCCCGCAGCCCACGAAAACCGTCGCCGCCAGGAGCCCGGCGACGAACCATCGCAAAGTAAGCATAGTCGGTATTTCCTTCCGTCGAGCGTTACCACGTTACGGGATTGCCATCGGCCCGGCCGCCCAAACGTTGCCAGGTCGTGAGATCGATCGTCTCGGAAACGAAACGCACGGACGCGTCCGCCACAGTGACGTTGACGCCGCCGGGATGCATGCTCTTGGGCGGGACGATGCCGTTGCGGTCGCAGGCGTAGCCGAACGTTCCGCCGTCGCAGCAACTGATGTGCTTCCAGTTGGGCGGGGCGATGGTATTGATGGCGATGAAGCCCGGGAAGCTGGCATTCCATTGCCGTCCCGCATTGCTCTGATGCCACGCCGTCGCGTTCGAGTCGCAAGTGACCCCGGCGGCCTCGATGGCGTCAGCGGGCGGGAACTGATCTTGAGTCAGCGGGTTATTGTTGGTGAAGTCGCGACGGAGGGTCAAGGAACCTCCCTGATTGTCCCCCTTGATTTGTTCACTCAGCATGATGACGTTGCTGGAGCCGTCGAAGATTTCGGCCATGGCGGTTTCCACTCGCCGTAAAAAGACTCCGCTGGCCGGCACGGCCGCTCCGGTGTCGTAGAACCCTCGGCGGGCACCCCCACACACCATGTAGTTGTTGCCCCCGTAAGCACGATCCGGGTACGGCGAATCGCTGGGGCAGAGGAAAGCGTCGATTTTGCGTTGGGAAATCCAGAAATTCGTGGGAGCGGACGCAGTGGGAATGCTGGACTCGTTGTTGTTATCCCACTCGAACCGGAAATCCATTTGGTCGTACAACGCCCGCTGCTCGATGTAGGGCAGGATCATCGTCAGCGCCCCGTGACCCCGCCACGAGTTCCAGGTCGTCGGGGTATTCATGTATTGATAGGCCGGGAATACCTTGTACACATCGTGATAGTTGTGGAAAGCCAGCCCCAATTGCTTGAGGTTGTTGGTGCACTGGGACCGGCGAGCGGCCTCCCGGGCGGCCTGCACGGCCGGGAGCAACAGCGCGATCAAAATACCGATGATGGCGATCACCACCAACAGCTCCACGAGGGTGAATCCCTCCTTACCCGGCAACCACTTCCGGCGCCGAACGATATCGATGAGTGAGCACATGACACTTCTCCTGAATGAGAACAAGCAAAAACACAACCACCACGCCTAGCAGCCTGTTGAAAAACAAAAACGCTTGCACAAGCCGTCGTGGGTGGAAGCCGATTGCAACCGCTACCAGTTGTGCTAGCAAACACTTTTTCAACAGGCTGCTAGCCCCCTCTAATGAATGATACTACCCCTGCGACAACGTCGTGTCAACGAATTGGTACACTCGATTTGCGCATTGCCGTTGCCGGAGGCAAACCTGGTCGGGATGACCGCGACATTGCTCCGGCTAGCGACGCAGTTCCACTGGAATCTGATTGGTGCCCGGTTTGATTTCGCATCGGATGTCGCTCGTGGCCTCGCTCCAGTATTTTTCCGGCACGGTACTGTCGATGGAGACGGGTTTGGGTTCGGCCGCCGGGTCTTCCTCCAGACGCGGTGCCAGATAGACGATGTACTCGCCGACCTCGATCGGCTTGGAGAGCTGGAAGGTTCCGTCGGGGTTGATGTTGGCGGAACCACCCTGGCCGGTGGCGGGGCTGAAGAAGATCACTGAGGCATCGACGTAAGGCTTCCCGTCCAAGGTGACGGTACCCGATACCGTGCCCGTCGGCTTGGACCGGCGTCCGCACCCGATTACGAGGCAGCCGATGACTAAAAAAACCACGACCGCTGCGTACGCGTTCCCCCGCGTCATAGCGCTTTTCTCCTGAAAACCGAGATGCAGGAACTAAGGTATAAGACAGGGCCGGCCCGAAAAGCCGGCCCTGCGCTGATTCCGCCTGGCCGACGGATTGAACTCAGAAGTTGGGAGTCGGCTCGCCGTCCAAGCGGCAAGCCAATCGCTTCAAATCCATCAAGTCGATGGTATCGGTAATGAAGCGGACGCTGCCGTCCGTGAACAGGACGTTGATGCCGCCGGGGTGCTCGGAGTTCAAGATGGTGTTGTTGCGATACTTGTTTTCGGTGGCGCCGGTCTGAACGATCTGGGAATTCGGTCCGAACCTCACGCAGGTGGTGCCGGTCTGCCAGAGGTCGCCGCACGAGGAGGCGCCGATCGGGCGCGGATGTCGGCTGCCGTACCATCCGCCGTAGTAGTTGGAGGTACGGTTTTTCCGCTGCACCAAGCCGGATTGCTCACCCACCAACATGGTGTTCGAGGTGCCGTCGCGGCAATACTCCAGACCGTAGCATTCGTTGGCGGGCATCATGCCATTGTTGCACGACCAACCGTGTCCGCAGTCCCGCGTACCGGCGGCAGGATCCGGCCCCGGAACGGGTCGAGCCGCCCCTTGAATGCCGGCGTAAGTAATCATCATGGTTTCTTGTTCATTGTTAACGACGGGATCATTCTGATTGTCGAACTGCGGAATGTTGGTGGAGGGGCAGCGATAGACGGGAATTAGAAGCCGCCGCAGGACCTCATTGCCATACAGGGCATTGGCGCCGGCCGCCCCCCCGCCCATGAAGGTGTACGGCTGATCGCTGCGGAATTGAAGAGCATCGTACAAAGGTTTCTGCTCGAGGTAGGGCAGAATCATGCATCGCCAGTTGGTGCCGTTGGAGGGCCACGCCTCGCGGAGATTGAACGAGCCGGGCGGCAGCGTCTTCAAGACGTCGTGGTAATTGTGGAGGCCGAGGCCGATCTGCTTAAGGTTGTTGGTGCACTGGGACCGGCGAGCGGCCTCCCGGGCGGCCTGCACGGCCGGGAGCAACAGCGCGATCAAAATGCCGATGATGGCGATCACCACCAACAGCTCCACCAGAGTGAACGCCCTCGGGCGGGAACCATGCCGAGGTCGGTTGAACCGGGACGGGTGCTCGATCATGTCACTCTCCTTTGAGAAAAAATAATGTAGCTTCGATCGCTCCCCGCCGGATTCTAGACTGGATTTATATTGTTGTCAATAAAATGGCTTGCCGTACTTGGGAACGGCAGCGGCCACCGCTATGGTTGGGGTTGCGAGGTGCGGCGCAGCGCCGACCGCCACCGGTCCAGGGCGTCCAGAGCCAGGGCGGTTTCGTCGGGCCCGGGCAAGCGCCCGGCGTACCTTCCCCGGTAATAGAGATCGACGATTCGGTTGCCCGATTCCAGCAGCCCCGCGTGGCAGTCGGCTGCTTCGGGGTGTGGGGAAATTGCGGCGGCGGCCTCTTCCATGAAGTGTCGCGGCGTAAGGCTTGGCGGGCGTCGGCGTCCGTGGGCGGCCAACATCTTCTCGAATTCGTGGTAGAACTCCAGCCCCAAGCGTTTGGGCGAGATCAAATAACCGGAGCGCACGCCGAGCCTGCGCAGCAGTTTCGCGCGGCGGATGGGAAACCGCCACAAAATCCACAGGCCGAGGGCGATGAGAGCGAACGCCGTCGCGGCCAAGACGGTTACGGTTCGGCCGACAGGGGAAGTCAGGGCCGCAAACGCGGCTCGCCGTCGAGCTGCCAATTCTTCTCGCCCCAAGGTGCGATCCCAAATCGTTTGCCACAGTTGACGCGACTTGGCGACCGCCGGTTGATAGACCGCCTCGCGTTGACGGGGCCGATCCATCTGCACCACGTATTTCAGCCACACGAAGTCGAGCCAGTGGAAGGTCTGAGAGAATCGGTTCCAGGGGTTGCGAGCGGCGGACATGGCGTCCCGATCCGGCGGCGTGGGATCCAGACGCAGCCAAATCCCGTTCGCGAACCACTCGGCCGGGGCCTCGGCTCGGAATCGTTCGGGAATCTTGTCGGGAGCCAAATAGACCTCTACCCAGGCGTGGGCATCCTGCTGCCGCACTTGGTAAAAGTCGCCCAGGGGGTTGTAGTCGTCGCATTTGAAACCGATGACCACGCGGGTAGGAACACCGCGGCAGCGGAGCAACAAGGCCAGGGCCGTGGCGAAGTATTCACAATGGCCTTCCCGGTGGTCGGTCAGGAAGTCGATGACGGGATCCAAGACAGGGTTGCGGGGCGGAGAGTCCAGGCTGTAGCGGAATTGTCCGGATGAGGCCAGGTTGCGCTCGAAAAACAAGGCTAGGCGGTAATGGTCGTTGGGCGATTCGGGGGATTCGCGGGCGAATTCCGCCGCCCAATCGTCCGCCAGGCGTCGCAGCCGGTCCCAGCCGCCGGGGGGCGGAGGGGGCGGCGGCGGCACTCGCGGCGGCGCTCCCCAAAAACCGTAGGGCAGGCTCCGCCGTTCCATGCGGCGATTCCACTCCTCGGGTGAAATGTCTTCGGGGACCTGAAGGAAAAGCGGCACGTGGACCGGTTCCAAGGCCGGCGCCCAGTCGGCTAGGGTTTCGCCGGAGAAAGCCGTCGTGTCCAAGACGTAGGTGGTCCGCTGCTCGGCGCTGCCGGAGATTCGAAAGATCCGCGTCTGCACGGGGTCGTACATGAACTCGCCGTCTCCGGCCGCCCCGTAGGGCCAAATGCCGAACAATTCCGGCGTTTCGATCGGTTCCAAGGTGATGCGTTGGCGGACAAAGCGGCGACCCGGTTGCGGACGCAACGGCGCTAGCGAAGTCATGACCGGAGACCAGGGGGCAAAGGGGTCCAGCCAGCGCCGGTCGGCGTAACGGGCGAACGAAGCGCCGCGGAGGTAGATGGCGCCGCCGCGCGAGACCGGCTCGCCCGTGAAGGCGTCCTCCAATTGCACACGCATGACGGGCGAAGAGTCCTCCAAGAGGGAACCGACCTCTCCCAACCGTAATTGGTCGGAGAAACCGATGCCGCGGACCATGCGCCCTCCGGCTCCCTGCCAGGCCCCGCCGCTGAGACGCGGCACGGCAACGAAAAGCAGCACGGCGAACGCGATCGTGCCCCCTGCCAACAGCAAAATTCTTATCAGCAGCGAGCGGTTCAGCTCGACCAGACCGCGTCGTGGGGCAGACCCGGCGAACTCGGCAGGTTGAGAGATAAAGGCAGGCTCGTTCGCATCCCGACCCGCGGAGGCGCTGCCCGCGGCGGCGATTGGCGGCGTTCGCAGGGCCTGCTCGTAAATCGTCAGCAGCATCAACGCGGTCAGGCCGACGGCCAAGTACAACGTGAGCAGAAAGGCGAAGGGAAAACTCTGATAGTACGCTCCCGCCGAGACGACCTGGAACAGGCTGATCACCAGAAGGTAGCGGTAGATCCGCACGTCCTTTTTCTGGAATTGCAAGATGATTTGGAGATAGACGAGGAAATTCGCCACGACCAGGACCTGCATGGTGCCTTGGTAGCGGAAGACCTCGGAGGCGACCAAGAACAGGGCGGCGAGCATGGCCGTGTTCGTCAGCCAGCGCGGCGGGCGGAGCAGCCCTAGGCGATCCGTCAGAACGAACGATGCGAGCGAGGCCGTCGCGGCCGCCGACGGCAGCAGGGCGCTCTGCTCACCCATGCCCAAAAGCGTGGTGCCGAGGGCCGCCAAAAGGGCCGTGCACGCTTGCAACAGCCGTTCGATTTTGGCAAGCTCCCACCGGTGCATGGCAGATCTCGGAACGATGATGGCGCGGTCAATCTCCGGAGGACGAGGCGGCGGCCGGGTGATGCGACGCCTCGCCATCCGCAGTCGCATGGGCCGCTGCAAAGCCGCCGTCTCCACTCGCCGCCGTGAGCGCCGCTCCCGGCTGGAATTGGAAGTACTTCCGCAGTCCCCCCTCGGCGACGTCCAGCACCCGAACGGATCGGCCCGGCGCCGCGAACCGGAGGTCCGGCTTTATGCCGTTCGTCGGCGAGCCGTTGCCGCCGTCCGCCGTAACGGCAAGCGGATACGTGGTGACCAAGATGACCTCGGCGGCGGTGTGGGCGGAGCGGAAGGCCGCTTGGAGCGGCGGCAGCGGATCGCGATGCGTCGCCGTCGCCACGGCCAGGCTCTCCATGGCGCGATCGAGCAAGCCGGGCGAAGCGGGACCGGTGATGCGTTCCACCTCCGCGCCCGATAGGATCAGGCTTACGTTGCCGCCGCCTCTGCGGCACAGGTCGTCGAGCACGGTGGCGGCGAAGCTGACGGCCTCCTCCACGCGTTCGCGCTCCACGGCGGTGGGCGCTACCGGCTCCCACAAGGCCAAGAGAATCGCCACATCCTCGTTGCGCGGTTGATCGAACTCCTTCACCAACAACTGCTGGAGTCTCGCGGAGCTGCGCCAGTGGATATGCCGCGGGCTGTCACCCGACCGCCACTCGCGGAGGCCGAAGAAATCGCCGGACATGCGCTGGCGCCGGGTTTCGCGCCGGGCGCGGCCGTCGTAATCGGGGTGGGCCCGTTGGAACCACTGCCGCGTCAGCTTGCCCAGGCAAGGGTAAACAAGAATAGATTCGCGGCTCTCGACCGTGCACGAGGCTTCAAAGAGGCCGAAGGGGAATCGGCTGCTGAGACGCTGGGGCCCCCATTCGTAACGCCCGCGGGCAGGCAAACGCCCCTGGAAGGTTGCGCTCCGGGTTTCCATGCCGGCGACGAAGCGGAGGAGCGCCGTGACGTCCACGGCGGCGGGTAAGCTCAGCGAATCGCCGTTGGGAGCCGTTCTCCGGACCGTATCCTCGATGCGGATCGACCAGCGTGGGCGGCGTCGCGCGTTTTCGACCTCGAACCGTCCGACCAGAAGATCGCCCGCACAAATTCCCCGCGGCAAACGCCGGCGTAAGCGCAAGCCCCGCAGATTGTTTCGAGCCGGCCACCAGCCGAAAATCCACGGGCCGGCCACGAAGCCCGCCATTAAGAGCAGGATGTTGACCTGGCGCGAACAGGCCGCCAAAAAAATCCCGATCGCCAGGGCTAGATAGTAAAGCCCCTGACGAGTGGGTCGGACGCGGACGCGGGATACGGCGGAATCCATATGCCTCTTATTGTAGGCGCACGCATGGCCTGCGGCCGCCGGCCGGAAACGAAAACTCGCTCCGATCGGTCAATCGCCGGCTTTCGCTTGCAAGCACGCCTGCCGCAGTCGTTCCAACAGCTCGGCTCGCCGATCGTAAAGGCGTTTCGGCGGGCGCGGAGGCCGCCGCGCAAGGGCGTAAGCCGTCACCAGGGGCATGGCCACGGTCGAATCGATATAACAAACCACGGAGTCGGGTACATGTTCCGGATCGACCTTCCCCCAACTCACCGCTTCCTGGGGGGTTGCGCCGGACAGGCCGCCGGTATCGGGCCGGGCGTCCGTGAATTGCAGGAAGTAATCGTGGCCCGGCGTATCCAGGCCCAAGATGTCCGAAGCCTGCGGCGCGGTCTGAAGCACGAAATTCTTGGGGCTGCCGCCGCCGAAGATGAGGACGGCCGACTTGCGGTACTCGGTCTTGGACCAATAGTAGACGGCCGTCGTCTCGTTGACGTCCGCCAAGGGATCGAGTCGCAGGGCGCTGCCGTGCAGCCAACGCTCGGCGGCGACCATGCCGATGGTGGAGTCTCCCGGCGAGCTGGTGTAGATCGGCACGCCGTTGCGGTAGGCCGCCGCAAGAACCGAGACGTGCGGCAACCCCGCCTTTTCCTCCGCCTCGGCCGCGTACTTGCCCATCTGGTAGTGCAACTCGGCGGTGCTGAGAGTCCGCTGGAACTCGGGCCGATTGAGCATTTCTTGGACCCGGCGGTCCGTTTCGATCAGGCATTCGTCGAGGGAGAGCAGCACGTCGTAGATGCGGACCACGCCGACCTCGTGAAGGGTTCGGTCGTCGATGCGAAAGTCGCCCGCCACCAAACGGTAGTTGAAGGCGAAGTGCAAATCGTGGTAGAGATTGGCGCCCGTGCAGACGATCCAATCCACGAAACCCGCCTCGATGAGGGGAACCACGCAGGACGCACCCAATCCGGCCGGAGTCAGGGCGCCCGCCAGCGACATCCCGACCGTCACCTCCGGTTCCAGCATCTTCCGGACGAAAAGTTGGGCGCCTTCACGGAGACGCGCACCGTTGTAGGCCAGGAAAACGGTGTCCAACACGTCCGCCAGCGGTTCCTTGCCGGTCAAACCCGGGGGGAAAATGCGCCGACTGGAAAGGAAATCATCGTGCCGGGGATGTCGTTCTTGCCGGGGGCATTTCATCAGAGCCAATCTCCCTACCTTTCCCATGGAATGGGCCAGCAACCCGTCGCGATACAGACTTTCAAGGGTAACGGAAAGAAAAGGCCTTGCAAACCGGCGGCACAGGAAAGCCGACGATAGAACCGGTGCGGGATGGAGGCGCGACGCGGCGATCGCCTCTTGACTAGCTGCGGACCGGTTTTCACGCTTTTCTCGCGACCGGGCGCCGACAATAATCATAGTATTGTTGCGCGGCACGGAGCGGATGCCTCCGCGCATAGCATTCGGTTTTCGAAGCCCGAGAGCGGCGGAAAGGCCGAGGCGAGCTTCTTCGGTGAAATCGACCGGCTGATCAGGCCGCAAGTCCCGGTTCGTTCATCCCGCGCGGACGTTTTTCTTTTTTTAGCAAACAGCCAGGCTTCTTTCGGAATCATGCACATTTGGGTTCTCGTCGGTGCCCTGGTTGCGATGGCGGGGCACGTCGTGTTGTGGGCCGTCCTCTGGAACCGACTGCACGGTTGCGGTTTGGCCTACGGCGTGTGTAGCAAAACCACGGCCTTCTTGGTAATCGTAGGCGCAGCGATCCCATCCGCGTTTACGGTGGGTCTCGTCCGCGGCGATCTGCCGCTTTGGACCTGGCCGGGCGGAGCGGGTTGGCCGACGTCCGCCGACACGCTGATCGCCTGGGTCGCCAATGCGTACGTATTGCTCTGCTGGGCGATTTTGCCGTACTCCCTTGCGGTCCGCGTCTTTCGCCGCTTGAAGGGGCATCCGCCCGTGGTCCGCTATCATCGGCTCAGCGCCAGGGTGGCGGTGCCCGCGCCTACTCCGGAGAACGGTTCCCGGCCGTTGAAGGCCGTGCGTCCGAAACTGTCGGGCAGCGCCCGTGCGCCGGATTACCCGCGGCGGCCTGCCCGCTCCCGCGTGCAGACCCATAGCCGCGTCCTGCGTTTGCCGGGCAACGAGTCCTCGCTCTGCGAGTTCACGGACGTGGGTTTTCAGCTCGAGCGGTTGCCGCCCGGTCTCGACGGCCTGACGGTGCTGCATCTTTCCGACTTGCACTTCAGCGGCCGCATCCACCTGGATTTCTACGAAGCGGTCGTGGACGCCGCCAACGCGCGGCAGCCCGACCTGGCCGTGATTACGGGCGACATCGTCGACCACGAGGACTGTCTTGAACATGCCGCGGAGGTCTTGGCCCGCCTCCAAGCCAAGCACGGCGTCTATTTCATCCTCGGCAATCACGATTTTCGCTTGAATGCCGCGCGAATTCGTGACCGGCTGATCCGGGCCGGTTTGGTCGATTTGGGCGGGCGGGTGGAGCGTCTGGTGATCGGTCGCGACGTACTTCTGCTGGGCGGAGACGAGCGGCCGTGGTGGGGAGGCGCTCCGGATTTTCATGCCGCCGTCAACGGGGATCCGCACCGGCCGTTCCGCCTATTATCGGCCCATACGCCCGATCAGCTCCGCTGGGCCGCCCGCAACGACGTGGATTTGGTCTTGGCGGGGCATACGCACGGAGGCCAGATTTGCATGCCGTGGCTGGGACCCATCCTGACGCCGTGTGCGTCGGGCATCCGCTATTCGGCGGGAGCGTTCTACCGTCCGCCGACCGCGATGTACGTGACCCGGGGCGTCGGCGGTGAGTTTCCCATTCGCTATTTCTGCCCTCCCGAGGTGGCTTGCATCGTCCTGCACGCGGCGAGCACGTCGCCGTTTGCGAGCATCGCCCCGACGCAAGGATCAATGATCGACGAAGCCCGATCGTTTTCGGTCATGGCCTCCGAGTCTATCTAAGGCGGCCGCCCGGCGGCGATTCGCTAGGGAAGATCTCGGCGATCGGTTCAAGGCGGGGGCGATGCCCCTGCGTTGGTGCGGTGGGGTTTTCTTCCGCCGGATGAAGGTTCAGAATGACCCATGGCCCCGGCCGGGTGCACGCGGGGGTTTTTCGTTGGTGAAAAAGGCCCGTCCGCAGGGCGAATCGTGTGGGTATGAAGCCGGCCGCCGGGTGAACGGCGAGATTTCCCTGGTTTTGAGGAGATGACGCGGTGGACACTTCGCTTTCCAAGGAGTCGCTTTCATTGGGGTTCATCGGGATCGGCCAGATGGGGGCCGCCATGGTCGCCAATTGGTTGGCCGAGGGCTATTCCGTGCGAGTGTACAACCGAACTCCGGAAAAGACGGAACCTTTGGTAAAACTCGGCGCGGTCCGCGTGGATACGCCCGCCGACGCGGTTCCGCCGAGCGGTATTCTGATGACATGCGTTTCGGATGACGCGGCTTTGCAAGGGCTTTTTGCCGACGGCAGCGTCTTTCGCCGACTGGGACGACAGGGGATCCACGTCTCGATGAGTACGATCTCTCCCAAGACGGCGGCTGAACTTGCCTCGCGGCACCGCGAGGAGGGCGGCACTTACTTGGCCTGTCCCGTGATGGGCCGACCGGACACCGTGGCCGCCAAACGGCAGACATTTTATATTTCCGGTCCCCCCGCCGCGCGCGAGGCCGTGAAGCCCATTTTGCAGTGCATCAGCAGGCGGGTTTTGGAGCTGGGCGACGCACCGGAGGCCGCTCATACGGCCAAATTGGCGTCTAACTTTCTGATCGCGGCCGTCGTGGAGTCGTTGGGCGAAGCCTTCGCCTTCGTCGAAAAGAGCGGCTTGCCCGCCGAGACCTTTTTCGAAACCATTACCGAGTTTCTATTCGATTGTTTCATCTACAAAGGCTACGGGAAGCACCTCTTGAGCGGCGAACACCGCGAACCGCTCTTTCGGTTAGCCTTGGGCGCGAAGGACATGTCCCTGGTGGCCCAGACCGCCGCGGAAACCCGGACGCCCATGCCGCTGTTGAGCCTGATCCGCGACCGTTACCTGGCGTCGTTGGCCCAGGGACGAGGCGACTGGGATTGGACCGCCATCGTATTGGAAATCCGCCGCCAAGCGGCGCTTCTATGAGCGGCGCCTAGGCGGCATAAGGCACGTTCGGCGCGGGCCCGATGCGGCTCGCACCATACGGAGGCAATACCGGGCCCCCGACTTTCAGCCCGGTGACGGTGCCGGTCGCAATCCTTTCGCGGTCGGCCGCGCTAAGCTCGAAATCGGTAGCGGCGGAGCGCCGACCGGCCGAGCTTCGCCTGCTTGGGGCGTAGGCGGCGGGAATGCCAAGCATTCACGTCCTTTAACTCCGGCATGATTTCGATCAGTTGTTCCGCCAGCATTTGAGCCAGCAGTCGCACCGACCGTTGCCGCGTCCGGCGAAGGATCGACATCGTCGTTTTCATCAAGCGCAACAGCCTGGCCCGCTTGAGAACCGGCGCGGAGAGGGGTTCCTCGATCTCCGACAGCAGCTCCGTCAGAGGGACCTCCAGCGCCCGTTGCCAGCGGTAAATGACCGATAGTGGAAGATCGTTGGCGGGATCTTCTTCGCGGCGCACGGTGCGGACATCCACGTTCATCCGCCGCGCCATGGTCCGCAAGGAGACGCCTTGGCGAAGACGCACCTCGGACAGGCGGTGAAGCCGGGGCGGGCAGGAGAGCTGGGAACCACCGGAAAGTTGGGCCGTATCGTGGTTGATCACGGCTGGGACGACGGGCGGCGATATCGATTGCCCCGTCATCACGGAATTGAGGAGGCGCATAAGACCCTCCTTGTCGCCGGCACAACGTCAAACCGGCGACGCAAGAAAAGAATGAAAGGAAGCGGAGTCAGACGCCATGAAAAGTTAGTCGGCGGAGACCACTTCCCGACGGAGACGGCCGTTCCGAATCGGCCACGGTGATGGGGGGATCGCAGACCTGTTCGCCGCAGAACGGCTGCACCGTTTTAAGGGCGAACGGCATGCACTCCGTGCATTTCGCTTACGCGGTCAAGACACGCTAATGAGACCGATTTCCTCAAGCGGCAGTGGATAAACGAGCAAAATATAAAAGAGATTTAAGATAACGGAAACGGGAACGATCACTGCCGACGAACGTCATCCATCGCGCGAACTCGACCACACCTCCACCGTTGCACGAACCTTGGGACCGACTCTGTCGTACACGCAACAGAACGCACGAATATGGCGTCGGCGATTACGGTTCGCCGTCGACCGAAAAAAAGCGGAGGCGGCTCGGCACGTACCGATCGGATAGCGTGCCGGAGCTGGGAATAATCGAAACGCTATAGCCCTTGGACGAATGGGCGACCGACCGAAATACGGCTTCGCCCACACCATCATTATAATCGACCCGGGCCGGTCGACAAGCTCGGCATTTTTCTCACGCGAGCGGCCTTATCGCCCGGCGAAAACTTGCCGTTCTAAGAGCGGTGATTGCGAGTCAATCGGTGGAACTTCGCCATGAGGTCGCGGGTGACGGGGCCGGGCTTGCCGTCGCCGATGGGACGGCTGTCCACCTTCACCACGGGAACGACCTCCGCCGCCGTTCCGGTAAGGAAGCACTCATCGGCGATGTACACGTCGTGCTTAGTCAACGGAATCTCCCGGACCGCGATCCCCGACTCGCAGGCCAACTCGATGACGGCGTCGCGGGTAATTCCCTCCAGGATGCCGGCCTCCTTCGGCGGCGTCAGCAATTCCCCTTTCCGCACGAGGAAGATGTTGTCGCCGGTGCACTCAGCCACCTCGCCCTTGTGGTTCAGCATCAAGGCCTCGATGCAGCCCGCCTGGAGGCCCTCGATCTTGGCCAGGATGTTGTTGAGGTAATTCAGCGATTTGATGCGCGGACTGAGCGCCGCCGGGTGATTGCGAATCGTGCTGACGGTGATCAGCTCCAAACCTTGATCGTACAGTTCCTTCGGATAGAGCGAGATGTGGTCGGTGATGATGATGACCCGGGGATGGCTGCAACGGTTGGGGTCTAGACCCAAGGTCCCGGCACCGCGGGTGACGACCACGCGAATGTAACCGTCTTCGATTCCGTTGATCCGCAAGGTCTCCTCGATGGCGGCGGCCATCTCCTCTTTACTCATGGGGATCTGGAGCCAGATGGCCTTGGCGGAGTCCCAAAGCCGATCCAAGTGTTGCTGCATGCGAAAGACCTTGCCCGCGTAACTGCGGATGCCTTCGAATACGCCGTCTCCGTAGAGCAGACCGTGATCGAAGACGCTGATCTTGGCGTCGTCCTTGTCGTAAAACTTCCCGCTGATGAAGACTTTGAGAGCCATTCCGCGCGTTCCATCCCTCTGAAGCATGTTTTCTGCACTAGGCCGGACGAAGCTTCACGCGGCCGGCCCCGGAGCTTTATCCGAGACATGGGGCGTCCGCGTATTCGGGGGCCTGCCTCGATCGATATGATGCGACATCAGGCCGGTACGACCCGGCCTTCGCGAAGACGTACGACGCGATCCGCCTGCGCCGCAATGGTGGGATCGTGCGTAACCATGACTATAGTGAGGTTCTCGCTACCGTTCAAGGTTCGCAGGGTTTTCAAGATTTCCCGGCCGGTCGCCTGATCCAGATTTCCCGTCGGTTCATCGGCCAGGAGGATTTGCGGACGATTCATCAATGCCCGAGCGATGGCGGTGCGCTGCATCTCACCGCCGGATAGTTCTCGCGGTCGGTGCCTCACGCGGTGAGACAAACCCATCAGCTCCAGGAGTTCCATCGCCCGGCGTCTCAGTCGCGACCGTTCGCGAAATCCCGTCCAGGGTTTGGTCGCGATCATGGCCGGCATCATGACGTTTTCCAGGGCGGTCAGTTCCGGCAAAAGATGGTAGAACTGGAAGACCATTCCGAAGCACCGGTTCCGCAGGTGATCGCGTTTCGTCGGCGGCAAGTCGTCGATCCGGGAACCGGCCAGCCGGATGCTTCCTTGGTCGGGGCGATCCAGCAGACCCAAGAGGTGCAGCAACGTGCTCTTTCCCGATCCGCTCTGGCCCACGATCGCCAGAAATTCCCCCGGATGGACCTCGAGGTCCACGCCGCGCAAAACGGGAATTTCCACCGCGGCCTTGCGATAGGCTTTGGCCAAGCCCGTCGTGCGGAGTTGCGGCTCGACGTGGGGCAAAGCGTTTTCCGGCTGCTCGCGGGGCGCGGCGGCAACGCACTCCCGGTCGGTCCGGCGGAGGTGCGGGGCGGGGGGCACGGTGGGCGGGCGCTTCGTAGCCGATCCGCTATCCGAGGTCGCGTCTTCCAAGCCGATGTTCGTCATACGAGCGGGTGCGCCGCCGTCCGGCAACAAGGTCTCGGCCGCGGACCCGGCCGGATAGGAGATGGCAGGCGATGCCGAGTCGGTATCACGTCGCGCAGCGCGGATATCATTCATATCGCAGTGCCTCCACCGGGTGCAAGCGCGCGGCGCGCAAGGCGGGAAGGATTCCCGCCAATACCGCAATCGCCATGGCTCCGCCCACGATCCACGCCACCGTGAAGGGATCGACGATGGCCGGGATTTTGTAGAAGTAGTAAATGTCCGGGTCGAACACGGGCCGGCCCGTCAGACGCCCCAGGATGTCCGCGATTTCGTTGATGTAATGAACGAACAGCAGCCCCATGACCAATCCCACGCCGGAGCCGACCAATCCCAGCAGCAATCCGTAGCCCAGAAAGATGCTCATCACGCCGCCGGACGACGCGCCCAGGGCCTTGAGAATGCCGATATCGCGGGTCTTTTCGACCACGATCATGAAAAAGATGGCCAGGATTCCGAACCCCGCCACGCAGATGATCAAGAAGAGCAGGACGTTGAGGATCGCGGTCTCCATGTGTACGGCGGCCAGCAGAGCGCCTTGATTATCGCGCCAGGTGTCGATGGAGTAGTACTGCGGGGCGAAGGCTGCGCGGAGCCGGTCACGGACGGCGTTCATGTCGCGGCCCGGCTTGAGTTTGATGCTGATGGCGTTGACGTAACTGCGTCCCGTCGAAGGGTCGATCATGCCGCGGAGCCGCTGGAGCGTCTCGATGGGCACGAACGCGAAATTGGAGTCGTACTCGCTCATCTTGCTTTCGTAGAAGTCCACGATCGTGAAATAGTCGCGATGGATGCGGGGCGGCGATCCGGCGGTGGGGAAGGTCACGGTGACATCGTCGCCCGGCAACACCAGAAAGCGATCCCGTCCCTCCTTGCGATAGGTGGCCAGGCCGATTCCCAAGACGATGCCGGTATATTGCGATTGGGCCGGATCGAAGGCCGGCACGTACTCCTCCTCGCGCGGACCGAATCGGGCGAAGGGGTTGGTGGGGACGGCGTCGGCCGGTCCGCCCGTCGTCTCGCCGGCGCCGGCTACGGCCGCGGGGACCGGCGCGGAATCCGCGGCGAGGTCGGCCGCTGGGCCTCCGCCGACCGCCTGTACCTCCGCCGACGACGATTCGATGTCCCGCATGATCTTGCGAAGCTGAGCCATGCGGCGGCGGTATTTCCATCCGGCATCGGCCATTTCGGGACGGGTAGGATCATTCGGTCCGCCCTGGTGATCTCGAACGTCGTAACCGCCGTCGCGAAGCTCGAAGCTCAGTTGTCGCCGGTTTTCCGGGTGCTGGAGGTAATGCCCGAAATCGCTGACCCGCCCTTGGGTCGCCGCGTCGATCCCGATGAGTTGCACGGGCCGGGTGATCCACTGCTCGCCGACTTGAAGGTTGACCATGGCGGGCACAAGAACCGTGGGCGTCATGGCCTCGATGTCCTCGCCGGCCACGCGACGAATCTGGTCCATGTGCCACTCGGCGTCCGGGAATCCCTCCAAGCTCCGCGACTGGAAGATGATGTCCGAGAGGATGCCGTGCAGGCGGTTCTCCATCTCGCGGGTGAAGCCCAGCATGACGCTGTTCACCACGATCATGGTGGCCACGCCTAGCATCACGCTGATGATGGACGCCAAGGCGATATACCGCGTCCGTAGGTACCGCCAGCAAAGCATCAAGACGTACATCGCGGCACGGTCCTCCGTGACCATTTGACGGCGTTTCGACCGCGGCGGCGCTCTGGGAAGCCGTGCGGCGGCGCGGGCGTTTTCGGCAAAGGTCCCGTTTCGCCCGACTACGCCTCGGGGCGATAAAGCGGAAACAGGATGACTTCCCGAATGCTCTGACAGTTTGTAAGAAGCATCACCAAGCGGTCAATACCAATTCCCAGTCCCCCCGCCGGTGGCATTCCGTATCGCAACGCCCGAATGAAGTCGCGATCCATCCGCGCCATCGACTCTTCCTCGGGCAGACCTTCTAATTGCAGGCTGAAAAGCCGCTCCTGGAGGTCCGGGTCGTTCAGCTCGGTGTAGGCGTTCGCCAGCTCCATGCCCTGCACGAAAAGCTCGAATCGCTCGGCGATTTCCGGCGACCCCGGTTTCCGCTTCGTCAAGGGGCAGATCGACGCCGGATAATCCATGACGAAGATCGGTCCGACCAGCTTGGGCTGGACGAATTCCTCGAACAGTTCATTCTTCAACACGTCGGGGTGTTTGAAGCCGACCTCCAAGCCGCGACTCCGCGCACACTCTTTCAGCGCGGCCGGATCGCTCGGGTCGACTTCCAGGTATTCCCGAAGCAGATCGTCGTATCGCCGCCGAGCGAAGGGGGGCGTGAAGTCGATCACGGCTTCTCCCCACGGCAATTGCAGGGGCTGATCGGTAGCCTGGATCGCGCGGACGATGAGACGCTCCGTCAGGTCCATCATGGTTTGATAGTCGCCGTAGGCCTGATAGACCTCGAGCATGGTGAATTCGGGATTGTGCCGGGGGCTGATGCCCTCATTGCGATAGACGCGGCCCAGCTCGTAGACCCGCTCGACGCCGCCCACCAACAGCCGCTTGAGGTGCAGTTCCAAGGCGATGCGGAGAAAGAGGTCCATGTCGAGGGCGTTGTGGTGCGTGACGAAGGGGCGCGCCGCGGCGCCGCCCGCCACGCTGTGCAGGGTAGGCCCTTCCACCTCGACGAAACCTTCCTCGCCCAGGGTTTGGCGGATGGATTGCACGATCTTGGTCCGCCGCAAAAACCGCTGCATCACCCCTTCCGTGTACGCCAGATCCAAATAGCGCATGCGGTTGCGAAGTTCCGGATCGGTCAAGCCGTGCCATTTTTCGGGCGGCGTTTCGAGGGACTTCGCGAGGAACGTCAGGTCTTGGGCGAAGATCGTCAACTCGCCGGTCTTGGTGCGTTTGAGTTCCCCGTCCACGCCCAACAGGTCGCCCAAATCGAGGCACTGGGCCAATTCCCAATTGGTCTCGCCCACCTGAGCCTTGCCGATCAGGATTTGGATTCTTCCGGACCAGTCCCGAAGATCCAAGAACATGATCTTGCCGGCACGGCGGAGGAGCATGATTCGGCCGGCGGCGCGGACTTGGGGACCGCGCAGCTCCGGCGGTTGCCCGACGGCGCAATCGCCCGCCGGGACGGCCTCGATCTCACTCTCGCGAGCGCGAACGGCGGCAATGGCCTGATGCCCGTCGAAACGATGTCCCCACGGGTCGATTCCCAGCTCCTCCAGACGCCGCATTTTCTCGCGTCTGGCGGCCTCCAACGGGCTGAGTTCGTTGTCGTTCCCCCCGGAAGTATGGCCGGAAACGCTCAAGGTAAGGCTCCTTGTCCAAAAAAGGCGGTGTCGCTTTCGCCGCCCGAGTTACGGCGCGGCGGGTGCTGCAACCGGGCCGGTTTTGCCGATTGGTCTCAAAAAATCAACCATACCGCAAATGTTCGGTGCGGCAAAGGTGAACGGCGAGGAAACCCGCCGATAGAGGGTGGAGCCATCGACGTGCCAGTGCGGCCGCAAGAAACCGTATCGGTGTGATAGCGCCGTAACTATCATGGCGGATGGCAAGCTCGGCCGTTGCGGTTTCTCGCCGGCGCCGCGAGATCGATGCGTCGGCGTCGCGATGCCGGGTCACGGCCGGACCGGCGGGCGGCCGATGCTGTAGTACGTGAATCCCAGGTCTCGCATCCGGTAGGGGTTGTAGATGTTGCGTCCGTCGAAGATGACGGGCTGTCTCATCCGCCGCTTGATCTCGTCGAAGTCCGGATGCACGAATTGCTTCCACTCCGTGACTACGGCCAGCGCGTCCGCCCCGTCCAGGGCTTCATCGCGCTGCGATGCGTAAATCAGACGCTCGCCGTAACGCCGCCGGACGTTCTCCATGGCTTCCGGGTCGAACACCCGAATCGTACTGCCGTGCCGCAGCAGGGCGTCGATGAGCACCAGCGACGGGGCCTCGCGAACGTCGTCCGTGGCGGGCTTGAAAGATAATCCCCAAACGGCGATGGTCTTATCCGACAAGGCCCCGCCGAAATGCTCGCGGATCTTCCGCATCAGCGTGCCCTTCTGGAATTCGTTGACCTGGTGGACGGCTTCGAGAATGCGGGGTTGGACGTCGTGGGCCTTGGCCACCGCGGCGAGGGCTTGCACGTCCTTGGGAAAGCAGCTCCCGCCGTAGCCCACGCCGGGGAACAAGAACGCGAAACCGATCCGGCTGTCGTGCCCGATGCCCCGCCGCACGTCGTTGATGTCGGCCCCCGTCCGCTCGCAGATCGCCGCGATCTCGTTGATGAAGCTGATCTTGGTTGCCAAGAGGGAGTTGGCGGCGTACTTGGTCATCTCGGCGCTCTCCGGCGACATGGAGAGCAGCGGCTTGTCCGTCCGCAGATAGGGCTGGTAAAGGTCCCAAAGCAGCTCGCAAACCTCCTCCCGCCTCGCCCCGATGACCACGCGATCCGGCTTCATGAAGTCTTCCACCGCCGCGCCTTCCTTGAGAAACTCGGGGTTGCTTGCCACGTCGATGTGGCGCCCGGTCAATTCGCGAAGTCGTGCCGTGACGGAGGCGTTGGTGCCTACCGGGACCGTACTCTTGAGAACGACGACGGCATCCGGGCGGAGGTGCGGCGCGATCTGTTCCACCGCGGTCCACAGATACGAGAGGTCCACGGAGCCGTCGTCCTTGGGGGGCGTTCCCACCGCAAGGAACACGAGCTTGGCCCAGCCGGCGGCGGAAGCCAGGTCGGTCGTGAATCGCAGTCGCCCGGCGGCCAGATTGCGTTTCAGCAGCTCCTCCAGGCCCGGCTCGTAGATCGTGGACCTCCCCGATTGGAGCGTGCGGACCTTTTCGGCGTCGCAATCCACGCAGACGACCTCGTTGCCCGTTTCGGCGAAACAGGTCCCCGTCACCAAACCCACGTAACCCGTCCCGACGATGGCGATCTTCACCGAAAGACTCCTCCAAATGGGTTAGGTCTTGCCGGCTCAGCCCGGGCGGCCTGGATTCCGATGCCGGCGGATACCCGCCTCCGCGCTATGCCGTTAGCGATTTTCAGGACAAGGAATCATAGCATACGGAGGAACTTCAAGCTGTTGCCGCTCGGCATTCGCCGCGATGTGGGATTGACACGCGGTAAGGGCTTGCCGATAATCCCCCGCCTCATGGTCCCGCGGGTCATCGACTGCGCGTGCCATGCTGCTCCCGGGACGGATTCCGTCGTTCAGGCGGGGGGGCCTGTGCGCGGCAGATTCGGGAGACGTATCGGATCGGGGAGCACTCGCTCGCCTTTCCCGGCAAGAGGATTCCCGGTGAGAACGATTCAGTTACAGCGCGGACGTTGCTTTTCGGCGGGAACCCGCCGCAAAGCGGCGACGCGCCGTTGCCCGGGACTCTCGCCGCAGGGTGATTGGGCTTGCCGAACGGGCCGTTTGGCCGCGGCGGCGGTATTGGCCGTGCTGGCGGCGACGTGGTTCCCGGCGATTTCGGTCACGGCGGGTGCGGATTGGTCATTTCCGCTGCCGGCCTTTCCCGAGCCCGATCCCGGCGACGGATTGGATTCATCCGGCGGCTCCGCCCCGTTTCCCCCGGATTTTGCGTCGCCCGAGTACCCTGCGACGCATTCCCGTGAGACCGCCGGCCGTTCGGCCGAGAGGGACGCGGAGGGGATCACCACGTCCTCTCCGGGCGCAACCGTTCGCCCTCTGCCGCCACCACAGTCGGCCGATATTGCACGCAGGCCGCCGGTGGCAGGTTTCGCTACGGTGGATTGGCAGTCCGAGGACGGGCCCTTTTTCGCTCCCGACCCGACGTCGCCGATTTCAGGGCGGACACCCATCGGCGAGGATGCGGTCGGCGAAGTCGAGGGTGAGGTGACGGGCGTTGTGGAACGGCATTTCCCCAGCGGCCGATCGTCGGCCGATCGCGGCGAGGATTCTAATTATCGACTTGTGGTTCAGGAGCCGCCGCCCGGCCCCTTGCGCCGGTGGCTGAAAGGCCGTTCAGCGCCCCCGGAATCCCCCGAGTTTTGGCGTTCGTGGCTGGAGGAGCCGATTTCGGGCGGGATGGCGGTGGGGTATTTCCAAGGGACGGCCTTGATCGACGACTGGGTGCAAGAGAAGGCGGGCTTGGTGGGGACCGGGCGACTGGGCTGGGACTTCGCTCCCAACCTGGGCCTTGAGACCCGGCTTTCCTTCGGCAGCTTGGAACTGAGCGACAGCTTCGCTGCCGTGGTCGCGCGTTCCGCCGCCGACGACGCGGCCGGGCTGAGCGTCACCGACCCCTTGCGGCGGCAATTCACGGATCGTAATGCGACCGCCTTTCAATGGGACGTGAGCCTGCTCTACTATCCCACCGACTACCACCCCGCCCGATTCTATTTGCTGTGGGGGGCGGGCCTGACGCGGATGGACTTCACCGACCGCTTCGGAGAGTCGTACGAGGGGACGTACTTTACCATGCCGGTGGGTTTCGGCATCAAGTTCCGCCGCCTCACGGACCCCGTCTTCCGGCTGGAGTTTACGGACAATATCATGTTTCCCAGCCGGTTCAACGTGACGCATCATCTGGCGCTGACGGCGGGTCTGGAGTTTCGCTGGGGCGGTCCGCGTCGCCGGTACTGGCCCTGGAACCCGGGCTACTGAGGTCACGGTGGCTTGCCTCCCGACCTCGGCCGAAGCCTCGTGTTTGTATACTCAAGCCGAGCACAGCCGTCTCACGGAATGCGAATAGTTCAGGGGCTACAGCCGCTTCTCCAAGATCACCTTGCCGTCGCCGGGGGCATAGAAATCCTCTAAGATTGCGGCCGTACGATAACCGCAGCGATGGTAGAAGGCCCGTGTGGGGGCGTATTGTTCGCGGCTCGAGGTGTCGATGTAGATGCGTTCTCCGCCGGCTGCGCGGACGGCGGCCTCGGTTTCGTTCATCAAACGCTTTCCCAATCCGCATCCCTGCCGATCCGGCGCCACCGCGATCCAGTACAGATCCCAACTATGCCGCGTGCAAGGGATCGGCCCGAAGCAGGTATAGCCCACCGGTCCCCGGGAATCGTCGGCGAAGATGAATTCGTAGCCGGATGCGGGGCCTTTGGCCAGGCGCTCTTGCACCAATTCGGCGGCGAGGGCCACTTCGTCCGTATGGAAGAAACCGGTGGAGGCAACGAGGCGCCGTACGCCCTCGACGTCGGTGGGGAGGACTTCGCGGCGAAAGCGGGTTCGATCGTCGTCGGGCGGATCCCGCCCGGCATCCGGGACGCGGGCGATGTCGCGTGCGGAGGGTTTTGGGTCGGGGCGGAGCGAGTCGGCCAGGATGCGTTCCAAGGCGTCCTCGGGCCGGTAGCCTGCCGCCGCCACCGCCGCCATGAAGCCCGCGTCGGGGGAAAGGCAGGGATTGGCGTTGATCTCCAGGATGAAGGGGCGGCCGGCCGGGTCCACGCGGAAATCGACCCGGGCATATCCCCGCAATCGGAACAGGTCCCAACACGCGGCGGCCCAACGCTCCAGCTCCGTCAAGAGAGGCTGATCGGAAGCGGGAAAATCGAAGCGGCGGGGCGTGGCCTGATACTCGAACGAGTCTTCGTCCCACTTGGCCCGGTAGCCGACAATGCGGGGCTTCTCCGGAGGAAAGGCCGAGAAATCGATCTCGGCGGGAGGAAGCACCTCGGGGCGATCGTTGCCGCCCAAGATCGAGAGATTGAATTCCCGGCCCTCGATGAATTCCTCGGCGAACCAAGGGCGTCGCGTTTGCGTGGTGATGCGGTCGAGGGCGTCCAGGAGGTTGCGATACTGTTCGGCCGTAGCCGCGGGGCGGACGGCTTCTTCGATGCCCGCCGAGGCGTGCTCCCACGCACTCTTGATCAAATAGCCTTTCCCGGAACGGGCCGCGGTCGCGAACGGCTCGGGCCGGGCCGGGTCGATCCAGTCGGGCGTGGGCAAACCCGCCGTGCGGAGCCGCGCTTTCGTCAGCAGCTTATCGTTGGTCTCAAACAGGGTTTGCGTGGGGCTTCCGGTATAGGGAACGGCGAGCGCATCCAAGACGCCCGCCGAAAGGTATTGCAGCCGGTCGGTGCCTCCCAGCGACTCGACCAAGTGAAACACGACATCCGGCGCGAGGCGGAGGACGTCTTCGCTGAATCGCCGCAAATTCAGATCCGTCGTCAGGATATCGACGGCATGTCCCAAGCGGAACAGGCCGTGACGTACGAACTCCGCCTGACGCAGCACGTCGTGGTCATCCGGGGAAGAATGCGGGGACAGGGCGTGGTGAACGATCAGCACTCGCACGGTGACGTTCTCTCGGCCGACGGGGCGGCGGGCGTTAGGACGGCGCGGGACCGGCGACTCGCTTGGCCGCGGAATCGACGATCCGGCCGATCAATTCGTGATACGGCATTCCCACCGCCGCGGCGATCATGGGCAGGTCGGAGTGCTGGGGGTGCAAACCGGCGAGTGGGTTGACTTCGAGGAATTGCGGCCGGCCCTCCTCGTCGGATCGCAGGTCGACGCGCCCGCCGTCCCGTCCGCCCAGCACGCGCCAGGCGGCCAGCGCGATTTGTTCGGCTTGCGCCACCTCGGGATCGCGAGACGAGACGAAACGGTATTGGACGTGCTGCTCGCAAAACTCCTTGTTGATGTAGGAGTACGCATGACGCTCGGCGGTGGAAAGGAGGATGATTTCCAAGGTGCCCAAGACCGTCGCTTCCTCTCCCGTGCCGAGGAGGCCCACCGTGAACTCTCGCCCGGGCAGGTATTTCTCCACGAGCACGGGTTGGCGGAACTCTGCCAACAGGCGGCGACACTGGTTGGCAAGGGCCTCGCGGGTGCAGACCAGGGAATCTTCCGAGACGCCTTTTCCCGTTCCCTCCGCCAGCGGTTTGCAGAAGAGGGGGAACCGCGGCGGGATTCGGTCCGCGTCGCTCGGCGTCTTGACGACCCAGTGGGGCGGCGTGGGCAGACCCGCCCCGCGCACCACCAGTTTGCACAAGGCCTTGTCCAGGCTCAGCACCAGCACCGCGGGATCCGCGAAGGTGTAAGGAATGCGGTAGGCGTCGAGGAGGGCGGGCACCTGGGCCTCCCGGGCGACTCCGACCATTCCTTCGGCGATATTGAATACCAGGTCCCAACGGTCGCCGCGGGCGAGCCGGGTCACCAGTTTGCCCAGCCGCCCTACGCGATCCGTCGTGTGACCGTTCTGACGGAGCGCAAGGTCGATGGCCTCGATCGTGTCGTCACGATCGAATTCGGCCGTTTCCGCCTCGCTCCAACCCTCGGCCAGGTATTCGCTGCGGAGGTCGTAGGTCAAACCGATGTGCATGGCGAGGGTGTTTTCGGGACGGCCTCGGCTTTGGGAATCGACCCCGACGAGGCGACCGCGGTGGATTCGGGGGACGAAATGTGCGGACGCGGCGCCGGTGGCGGCCCTGCCGCATGGGCGGTGATTGCCGGGAGGTCGGCCGACGCGGGCAATTCACGGCGGATTTCCGCGTAAAGCTGCCGTCGCCACACCTCCGCCGTCTCCGCGTCCATGTCCAACGATTCGAGCAGCGTTTCCCCGGCGGCGAGCAACCGGGTCGGACACATCCTGCCGCGCACCGATTGCAAGCCCTGTTCCGTGTATTCGAAGGGGTAAAGGCGGCAAACCAACGGCCGAACATCCAGCGGCAAACGGCAGCCGTTCGCCCCGAGGAAGACGCAACCTTCGGAGTCGGTCCTGCGGAGAACGCGACGCGTGCCGTCCGGTCGAAAGACGCAGGCCGCCCAAAGGGGATCGTCGTCTTGGTCCAGATACTCGGGATCGACGGGCCGGCGATACTCATGGAAGTCGCTTTCGCCGGTGTAGGCGGCGATGCGCTCGAGATCACCCGGCGTGATGTAGATTTCGCAGATTTGGCAACACGTTCGCTGCGTCTGCGCGCAGCGGACGCACAGCGGTTCTTTGCGGCTCATGGCAGCGGCTCCTCGGCGCTTTACGATTCCACGTTCGATTCCGCGTTCGTGGGGGAGCAGGCTTCCACCGGATCGGGATAGCGGAAGACTTTGCCCTCGTAGTTCCGTAAGAGCAGATCGTCGCCTTCGCGGCCGACCACGTAGTCGGGCAACAAAGGGATCTTGCCGCCGCCGTCCGGCGCGTCGACCACGAAATGCGGCACGGCGTAACCCGTCGTATGGCCCCGCAGACCGCCGATGATCTCCAGCCCCTTGGCGATCGAAGTGCGAAAGTGGGCCGAGCCGAGGATGGGGTCGCACTGGTACAGATAGTACGGACGCACCCGCATCTTGAGCAGTTCGTGCATCAGCCGTTTCATCGTCTCCACGTCGTCGTTGACGCCCTTGAGGAGGACGGTCTGCGAACCGAGCGGGATTCCGGAGTCCGCCAAACGGCCGCAAGCCTGGAACGTCTCGGGCGTGCATTCGTCCGGATGCGTGAAATGGATGCTCATCCACAAGGGGTGGAAACGGCGCAGCATGCGGCACAGGGCGGGCGTGATGCGCTGCGGCAAAACGACCGGCACCTTGGTGCCCAATCGTACGAACTCGACGTGGGGAATCCGTCGCAATTCCGACAGAATCCAGCCGAGCTTTTCGTCGCTCAACGTGAGGGGATCCCCGCCCGACAGGAGCACGTCCCGAATCTGGGGCGTGCGGCGGATGTAATCCAATCCCATCTGCAACCGGGCTTGGGTGGACGCGATCTCGCCGTGGCCCACGACGCGGCTCCGCGTGCAGTAGCGGCAGTAGGTCGAGCAGAAATCGTGTACCAAGAGCAGCACCCGATCCGGATAACGATGCACCAATCCCGGCACGGGGCTGTCGTCGTCTTCTGCCAGGGGGTCCTGGGCCTCGCCGGGCGAGGCCTCGAATTCCGCCATGCTGGGGAGCACGGTCCGGCGGAGAGGCTGATTCGCGTCGTGGGGCGAGATCAGGGCCATGTAATAGGGCGTAATGCCCACCGGCAGCTTGGTGCCCGCCCGCACCAAAGCTTCTCGCTCATCCGGTGATAGCACCAGCAAACGCTCGATCTGCTGCAAGGTGCGAACGCGGTGGCTGATTTGCCAGTGCCAGTCGTTCCACAGTTTGTCCGGAACGTCGCGATAGAACGTTCGACGGAATTGTCGAACACGGGGGTCCGTCTTGGGGCGACGGGAGACCGCCGGCTCTGCGGCCGGTTCGGTGGAAGGCTCGCCTATCAGGGGAAGGCGGCGGAACGTGCCGCGAGTAGCGGCGGGGGAAAGGGAAATCGTCTCGATGGTGATCTGGGAACCGGGAGGTTCCTCATCACCCGGGAGCGACGGCATTGCGTCGGCATCCACGGCGGCCATAGGTGATGACATCCTGCACCTCACCGGCGTGAAGGCGGCTAGTTCCTTCGTTGCCCGTGCTCCGACTCGCGGGTCGGCCTTGCATAGCCGGTGATGTTGTTGATCCCAAGAAGGATTGCAACCTGCCCTTGTTTTGTCAAGAGGTACAAATCGGCAGAAGCCGGAGATTTCTTCGCTTTTTCACCTCTCCGCGAAACGGCGGCGGACTGCGGCGGGCGGAACGGCGGAAACGGCTTTCGATACCGAACCGCCAACCGCCGGGAAGGGTCGGTGTCTCGGCCCCGGCGAGCGGATCCGATTGCGGTTGCCGCCGATTCCCCGAAGCTCTTACACCGGCCCGCCCAGAAAACCTTCGTGGAAGAACACCGGCTGGTAACCCTGCTCCGTCAACCAACGTACGGCCGTCTCCAGCCGCTGGGGATGGTCCGGCAGGTATCGCTGATAGAAGGGCCAAAAGTATTGCTCGTGGGTGAAGATGTCCATGATCTCGGCGGTGTTGGGATCTTCCGCCAGCGGCGCGAGGGTGGGCACGATCTGTTCGACGGGGACGCTGTTGCAGACGATATCCACGCGAGAGAACACAATGCCGCTTGTGAAGTCCATCCAAGCGTCGTGGCGCGACAGGTACTCGCTACGCTCGGCGTCGAAGTGATAGTTCACGTCCCAAAGGTCGCCGATCTTTTGGAAGTAACCGCTCAGAACGCGGACGCCGCGCTCGCGAAGGACGGGCAGGGCGGCAGGCAACACCATGCCCCAATGGATCACCGTGGGCGGGGTATAGGTCTGCTCGCCCGCGAAACGCAGAATCTGCTCGGCCACGGCGTCGAAGTCGGCGGCCAATTGCTGGGGCGAGGCATGTTGGTACGGGCGGTCCGGCTTGTCGGCTCGGGCGTGAAAGGCCAGCTTGAGCCAATCCGCGTTGTCGGCCCACTCCGACTTGTATCGGTCGGGGAACTGCGTCAGATCGAAGTCGTCGCCGGTGGTGAAGTAGATATTCAGTACGAATTTGCTGCCGTACTTCTTGTTCAGGTCGCGGAGCATCGCGAGATACCAGCAGTCGAACAGCGAGGCATATTGCTGCTGCGCGATGTCGCGGAGGAAGAAACTGTTGTCGTCGATGGAGAAACGGTAGCGGGGCCGGCTGTGCCGATCCCAAATGACGCGGATGCGGTGTTCTTGCCGCCCGGCGAAGCCCTCCGTGACGGCCAGGATTTCATTTTCGTGCTCGCGGAGGGTGACGGAGGCGCGAAACGATTTTCCGGCCCGTCGGGCAGGCCGTCCGTTGACCAGCACCGATTGTTCCAGGGGAGCGGTGCCGCGGACTTCGATTTCCAGTCCGTCGTCGCTTTGGCGGCCGTGTCGCCGGTGGAGGACGGCGCCCGACACCGGTTCCTCAATGACCAAGGCATCCGGAGCGGCCAGGCACTTGCCGAACGTTACGGCCAGGCCTCCGGCAGCCGCGGCTCCCAAGAAGGAGCGCCGAGAGCAGCAAGCGGGTTTCATGGCTTTTCTTCCAAGACTAACGGGGAAAGGAATGCCGACGCGCTCGCTCCGGCTGCGGAGCGGGCGAGGATGCTCCCGTCCGTTCGGCCCGCGCGGAGTCGCCGCGGAGTCGCCGGGTCTCACGGCGACGCGGCGGACCGCGACTCCGGTTCCAGGTTGTAACGGCGGATCTTGCGATCCAACGTCGATCGCTCGATCCCCAGGATATAGGCGGCGCGGCTCTTGTTCCAGCCGGTATGGCGAAGCGTGGCCAAGATGTGGGCGCGTTCCATGTCCGCCAAGGAGCAGGGGCGATAGCCGCGCTCCTGCGACGCGGCATCGGCGGTGTCCCCGCTCGTGCTCAGGTTCGAAAGCAGGAGGTCGTCGGCGTCGATCAGGTTGGCTCGGCACAGGACCACGGCCCGCTCGATGACGTTCTTCAGCTCGCGGACGTTTCCCGGCCAGCGGTAGGCGGTCAGCCGATCCATGGCGGCGGGAGTGAAGCCCTTGATCTTGCGGCCGGTCTCCTCGCGGAATTTATTGAGAAAGTAGTAGGCCAGCTCGGGTACGTCCTCCAGGCGTTTCCGCAAGGGCGGGACGACGATCTCGAGTACCCGCAAGCGGAAAAACAAGTCGCGGCGGAATCGCCCTTGAATGACCTCCTTTTCGAGATCCCGATTCGTGGCCGCGATGACGCGGACGTCGACTTGGATCGGCTTGCTGCCGCCCAGCCGCTCGAAAGGGTGCCCTTCCAGGACACGAAGAAACTTGGCCTGGATGCCGGGGCTCATTTCGCCGATTTCGTCGAGCATCAGCGTCCCTTGATGGGCCAACTCGAACTTGCCGACCTTCCGCTCAAAGGCGCCGGTGAAGGACCCCTTTTCGTGCCCGAACAGCTCGCTGGCGAGCAATTCCTCGGACAAAGCCGCGCAGTTGATGCAGACGAAGGGTCCGGCCTTGCGGGGACTGGAATAGTGGACGGCCCTAGCGACGAGTTCCTTGCCGACGCCGCTTTCGCCGCGGATCAACACGGTGGCCCGGGTGGCGGCGGCGCGGGCGATCTCCTCGTTAATGGTGCGGATGGCCGGGCTGCGGCCCACCAACTCGCTCTGCACGCCCAGCCGCTCGCGGAGTTGGACGTTCTCGGTCCTGGCCTGGGTCAGGTTTTCGGCCAACTCCTCTTGCCGGTTGAGATTGTTCAGGGCGACGGCGGCCGTCTCGGCGACCGCGAGGGTGAATTCCAAGTTTTCGGGAGTGAAGGCCGCAGCCGCATCGGTCGTGTATAAGTGGATCAGGCCCAGCGTCTCGGGGCCGCGCCGGATGGGGGCGCAGATCACGCTGGCGGCGTGGATTTCGCCTTTGCTGTCCCGGCTGGCGATGGCGCTGTCGTCGAGGACGTTGCGAGCCAGGACCGCCTCCCCTTCGCGGAGCACCGTGGCGGCAAGGAAATTGGAGACGCGATGATACGCCCACTGCGAGCCGGTTTTGGAGGCCACCAATTTCAGGTCGCTTCCGCCGGAAATTCGCCCCGAGCCGCGCGGCCGCAACAGGACCCCGCCGCCGTCGGCGTGCGTCATTTCGAATAGCACGTCGAGAGCCAGGCCGGCGATGGTGGGAGCATCGGGGGCCTTTCCCATTTCGAAGGCTAGGCGGCAGAGACGAGCGGCGGCCCGACCCGCCTCCGCCACGGCGGGTTCATTGCTCTCATCCGCATCCAGCAGCGAAGTGCGGGTTCTCCGATGCGTAATCGTGGTGGGTTCATACCCGCCCAAGACATCCACGTCGCTCTCGGAGGGCTCGTTAGAGACGGCGGGTGGGAGATCGAAGGCCTCTCGGCCGGGCACCGTTCCCCCCTCGGGAAACGCGTCGCTCAGATTGCGGACGAAGACTAGTTGCGAGCGCCCGATCCGGATGACGTCTCCGGATTCCAAGGGCCAATCCTTCTTGATGAGCTGCGTTCCCACCACAGTGCCGTTGCGGCTCTCCAAATCGCGGATGACCCACCGGCCCTCCGAAAGGAATAACTCCGCGTGACTGCGGCTGCAACGGTCATCTTTGATGATGATCTGGTTCGTCGGCGCTCGGCCGATCGTGATGACCTGGCCGGGCACGAGGCGAAATACGTCCGTCCATTTCGAACCTTCCCGGATGACCAGATAAGCGATTTCAGTCAACCTTCATCCCTCACAGTTTGCGGATGACGCGAAAGCCCGACCGCCTTGCGGCGGCATGCGTGTCTCGGCCGCTCCTTCATTCTACCGAAAAGTCCGCGGCGGACGCCAGTTCTCGGCGAGCCGCGAGCGCCGTGCTTGGGCAGGGACGAAAGCCGCATGCAAGGCAGGGGAACGCTGCGCGGATGTGCGGAGCAAGTCCCGTTTGGGGCGGCAGGTCGCATGAAGGAA
Organism: Thermogutta hypogea; assembly: GCF_055386265.1. NCBI lineage: Bacteria > Pseudomonadati > Planctomycetota > Planctomycetia > Pirellulales > Thermoguttaceae > Thermogutta > Thermogutta hypogea. The sequence continues at coordinate 2,819,394 of NZ_AP042425.1, read as the reverse complement.
ATACCGCGTTGCTTGAGGGTACGCAAGGACTGAGTCTGCGTTTTAGCCAAAGGCGTTCCGCGCGATTAAGGGCCGCGCTCCGTCAAGGAGGAAATCAACACAAAAGGTGCCGTTTTTCGGGGAGATGCTCGACCGGCCGAGCCGCTTGCTCTAAGCTGACACCTCGAAGCGAAAGCATGGGTTTCGATGTACACTGAAAGGGAAGCGGTGGCGTTGTCGGGAAATGGCATCCGCGCCCGCGTCGGCAGGAGAACGAAAGCCGTACGGTCGCTGAAATCGTTTCTCCCGAGTTGCCCGGGACGGGAGGAGCTACTCGCGAAATTCCTCGCAATTCTGACGCGTGAATCGACTTGTCGCAGCATCGGAGCGCCCCCGTGACCGAGAAGGATGGATCACGTCCGGAATGGCTTCTTCCGCCGGGGGTGGCGAAGGGGGTGTGGGATTATGCCCATGCCGCCCACATCGCTGAGGAATACGACGACACGATCGCAGGCAGCCGGTTATTCTTGTTCGACGAGCAGGTGATTGCCCGGCACTGCCGAAAACCGGGAGTCGTGGTGGACTTGGGTTGCGGCACGGGCAGAGTGTTGATTCCTTTGGCGAAACGGGGGTTTTGCGCGGTCGGCGTCGATCTATCGCCCCACATGTTGCGGATTGTGCGGGCGAAAGCCCGCGCAGCCAACGTCACGGTTCAGACCGTGCGAGCCAACCTGGTAGAGCTGGGATTCCTGGCCGACCGGTCGGCGGACTATGTTCTCTGCCTTTTCAGCACGCTTGGGATGATCTACGGGCGAGAGCATCGTCGGCGGGTGTTGGCGCACGTCCGACGCATCTTGAAGCCCGGCGGGACGTTCATTTTGCACGTCCACAACGTTTGGTACAACCTCCTGACGCCCGCCGGTCGCAGTTGGCTGTGGCGGCATTGGCTGCAAACCCGATTGCTCCGGCGGGGAGACTTCGGCGATCGCTTCTTCGAGTATCACGGCGTGGCGAACGTCTACGTTCACGCATTCACCTGGCGCGAGCTGCGCCGTGACCTGCGAAGCGCGGGCTTGGTCGTCAAGCAGGTGGTGCCGCTCAGCGTGGAACGCAATGGGCCGCTCGCCGCGGCATGGTTTTTCGGATCCGTCCGCGCCAACGGCTGGGTCCTGGCTTGTGGATCGCGTTGAAAGGCGCGAGAAACGAAAGCGAGATCGCGCTACCTTGCCGGTCCCGGCAATACGACCGCGGGAAGGACGACCGTCGAGCTCGTGGGCCGATTGCCGGTGGTGACCGCGAGCGATTCTCCTCCCGGTGCGGAGGTTGTGCCGTTGCGGACGGACGTACCGCCCACCTGCCGGTTTGCGGTTGCGGAACGGTCCGAGGCCGGACTTGCCGTGCTTTGCAAGGCGGCCAGAAAGGCGGGCGAGGCGTCCCGCAAGACGATGACCTCACTCGGCCCGGTCGCATCATCCGTCGGACGCACGACACAGACGATTTCGTACCCCTGCGCGCGACGCCGCGCGATTTCCTCGAGCGCGGCCCGTTCCTCCGCCGTCAGGCCGTCCAAGCCGGGCTGTGCCGTCCGAGCCGGAACGGCTGCGACGCCGGATCCGGGGGGCGTCTCTCGCGTCAAGGCGACGCTATTCCAGCCGACGGCCGGACTTCGCGAGGGAGGGACCAGCGCCGTCGTCCCAGGCTCGCGGTTTCGCTCGATACCTTGGACGGGTTGCAGCGGCGGGTCATTCAGGGGAATCGGCAGCGGCATGCCGTTTTGCACGGTCAACATAGCCGCCCGCTCGCGATCGGGCGATTGGCCGGAAAGGCTCGTCGCGGCGAGGTCGGCGCCGGTATTTGCGGGATTCTGAATCGGCGGGAGATCACCGCCGTCGGTTTTCTCGCTCGGCGGCAATCCGAGAACGGAGGGGATATCTCCGCGGACGGCGCTCACCGCCGCCACGCCGGGCGATCGGGCGGAGGGCGATCCTGAGGCGAGCACGTCGTCCACCGGTAGGCCCCGGTAAACGAAGCTCAATTCCAAGCGGTCGAGCCGAGCGTGGATCTCTTTCAGAGCGGCATAGATGCCCTCATCGAGTTGGGGGTCCGCGGCGTTGCACACGCCGATCAAGAAACCCTCCGCGGAAAAGAGTCCGCCGCCGCTGCGGCCGGTGACGGGCGCCCCGGAGGCCTCGATATTGGCAGGCCCCAAGTACCGGTTGAGCGCCGTGATCGTGCCTTGTCGCACGGTGGGGGGGGCTCCGCCGTTGCAACCGACCGTAAAGACCGGGTCGCCTTGGGAAAGGGGGAAGCCGGGCGGAGCGACTCGGGCCGCCACCACCGGCATGGGCGGCCGGATCGTGACCAAGCCCAGGTCGAGACGATCATCGTAGTCCAGCAACTCGGCCGGCAGATCGCTGACCGGTTGCGGTCCGAACAAGTCCACGCGAATCGGAGCCTTTCCCTTCGACTCGCGAAAAAGATGGCCGCACGTAAGGATCAGAGCCTCCCCGCCTCGGGCGTCAATGATCGTTCCCGACCCCGTGGAGCGGCCGCTCTCATCGGCGATGCGAATCCGAACGGTGACCGCCGTGAGGTCGGCCTCGGTAGTAGCGGCGTAGCGCACGCCCTCCGTAAGGCCGGGCAAGTTACCGGTTCCGAGGGCCGAGTCGGTGCGCGGGCTCGCCGATACCCCGCTGCCCGCCGCGGGTTCGGCCTGCGCGACCGCAGTCCCTGGCGGAGGGGATTCCGCTTCCGCCGGGGAAACCGGCGACGCAGTCCGAGGTGCGCGCCGGCAAAGTTCCGTCAGCGTCGCCAAGGATTGTCCGCCGATCAGTCTGCCCGCCTCCTGACCGTCCACTAACATGATGAAGGTGGGGAGAGAATGGACTCCGAATCGTTCCGCCAAGTCCCGTTGGCGGTCGACGTCGATGCGTTGCACCGGATAACCCAGCCGCTCCAACTCGGTGACGGTGGGGACCATATCGCGGCAAGGGCCGCACCACGAAGCATAGAAGTCGAGCAGGACCGTCCGCCCGGCAAAAGGATGGGGCGGCGCGGCGGCGCCTGTTCCCAAACATGGGCCGAATAGTGTGATGAGTACGACCGCAGCTCCGCGGAATGGGAGCGAACGATGGACGCGCGCCCGTTCGTGCACCGTCTTTCCTCCTGAAAAACCAGCGGAATCCTTTCCTGGTCGGCCGCCGTTTACCATCCGGGAAATAGCGACCGACGGGGGACGGCGTGGACCGGCGGGCCGGTGCCGATCCGACCGGGCCGCGCGACCGCGCACGGCCTCGAAAGATCGCAGAAACGAAGCTGCGGGAATGGGGCGATCCTTGAGGCCCCCTTATTGAAGGTCAATGCGGCTATTTTGGCAAGAGCGAAAATGCCGCCCATCCCCCGTCGTTGATTTTTCGGCGGCCGGCCCGGCGTCGGGGTAAGAACCGGCCCCACGAACCGGCCAAGAAAAAATGAACCGGCGACGGTTTGCTAACCGGCGCCGGTCGAGGACGTAGCGTGAATTTTGGACTTCGGAGGAGCCGGGTAAAGGCTCCGTTCCATTTCTAAGCCTTTCCGCCGCGAGTTACATGGGCGGCAACGGCGGGAGGGGCGGCATGGGAGCCAGCAGGGCCGTCTGCTGAGCACCCTGATCCGCTTTTTCCGCCGGGGCCGGGTCCGGTGCCGGGGCTTGAGGCAACGGCTTGCTTTCCTCGACGGCGGGGGTCGGCTCGCTTCCGCCGGCGCACGCGCCGCAGGCTTTGGCCGCGAGGCAGTCGGCGCAGACCCATTGCACGACGGCTTTGTATACCGGCTTTTCGACCTCGTATTCCTTCTTCACCAGTTTCTTGATGGTTCGAGCTTTGCCCGGTTGCGGAGGAATCACGGCGTTGGGAGTCTTGCCCAATTGGCCCAGCAGGCCGCCTCGGCCGCACACGCCGCATCCGGAATCGCCGCAAGCGACGCCCGCCTCGCAACCGTTGCCGCAATCCGTTCCCGGATCACAGCCGCAGGCCGGGTCGGTGCAACCCGTATGCCGGGGCAGGGTCGGCCGCATCGTGCAGATATCGACAACTTCCACGCACCAGCACGATTTCTTAACTTTCTCCACACCGCACTGAATCGTGCAGACCTTTTGTTGGCAGGGGCCGGGTTGGCCGCAGACCGCGCAGCGGCCGGGCGCACCGCAATCCGCCTCTTGGGCCTGGACCATCGCGGGAAGGCCCCAGCACAGCCCCACCATCAACGCCATCACGCCGATCGCTTTCATCTTTCGAACTCCTTTTCGACAGCGTGTCGTTACAGGCTGCCGAAGCTGATGTCTTGCGTTCACTGGACGAATCCCCTTCGAAAAACGCCGGGATGCGCGGTCGTCAGAAGTCGAATTGAGCTCGCATCTGGAAGACGCTCAGGTCGCTGTCGGCGTTGTTATTCGCCGGGCTGACTTGGGCGTAAACGTAATTGAACATCAACCGCGTGTACGGATTGAGGTACCAGTTGACGCCCACGGTGTGGTCGCTGCTGTTGCCGCCGAAGATTAGGGCGTCCGCGTCGTCGAGATCGAGCCACGAGTAGCGATAAGCCAACTCCCAAGCGCCTTTGCCCATCTCGATGTTGCCGTCGCAGGTACGGACGCGGAAGAAGTTCTCGAACGGCTTGACCCGCGTGAAGGCGCCCTTCTTGCGATCGTACGGGCGATGTTCCCCGGTCAGGAAGTAGCTGGTCTGCACGTAGGCGCCGTGGAAGTCGGCGTCGTTGCCCGCGCGATTGTAGAACGCGGCGATGTACTCGGCCTGGACGGAAAACGGCCCGTAGACGAAGGCGATTTCCGGATCGAGCAATTGGTAATCCTCGACGCCGGCGATGACGCCCGTATCCAGGATGTAGGGACCGACGTTGGTCTCGGCCCGAGCGCGAATTCGTTGATTCGGGTCATCCACGTCACGATAGCTGTAGCCCAGCCCCAAGTGCAGCAGGCCGCGGCCGTTGGTGGCCTCGTCGTACCAGGGCAGATAGGTACCCCGCATGGTGAAGGCGTAGCCGCCGTCGTCGTCCGCCACATAAGGGGGTTTGTCGCCGATGGTGCGGAAGCCGCCGAAAGCGAAGGTGAACCGCTCGTTTTCCGAGACGCGATAGGCGGCGATACCCACGTTGCGTTGGGGCGCGAAGACGTTCACAAGGCTGCGCTCCATGAACGTGATGAAGCGCGAACTGGTCAACTCTTCCAAACTCAACGGTTCCTTGTAATGGCCGATCTGGACCCGGCCCAGGAAAGGCAGATCGTTGATGCCGAGATACACGTCCTTGAAGGCGGTGGATTGGTCGTTGGTGCTGTCGCGTCCGGCGAAGTCGACCTCGATCTTGTAATCGAAGACGTCGAATCCGGAGCCTTGCGCGCCCAACCGAGCGGCGCGGAATTGCACGGTGTCCTGGGCGTCGCCGAAGGCGGTCACGCTGCCCGCGCTTTGGCCGAAGAACACGCTATCGACGAAGACCCGACCGTCGACCGAGACGGAGAATTTCTCGGCGGCCTTCTTTTTCGCCTCGGCTTCCTTGGCCTTCATGTCGCCGAGGGCCTTTTCCAAATCCGCCACACGTTGGGCCAAGTCGTCCGCGCTCGCCTGTTGCGGCTCCGCGGCGTAGTTTCCGCCCACCATGTAGGATGGGTCGATCGGCCGCAACTGCTGGAAGCCTTGAGCGCCGGCCCATGGGGCCAGGATCAGGGCGCCCAGACACCCTCCCAAAAACCACCACATTCCGTTGAGTCGCCTCATGATACTCCCTCCGTGAGAAAAACCAGAATTCTCGAGGTTTTGCAGGTCCATTCCGGACCTTGGCACCGAGTGGAAACTTCCACTCTTTCGGATGCCTTTCCGTTTTTACGGGGTCGGTCTCGCGTTGCGGCCCATCCAGCGCGAATTTTTGGAGACGATGCGACCACAATTAGGGCATCGGTCAAATCGGTATGCGCGAAAAAAGTAGTTTTCCCCGGCCGATACATCTTGCCTATTTCTTCGTCGGGAAAACCCCCGAAAATGCGAGCGGTGATGTGGTTTCCTTCAATACGCAGGAGGCCGGCCCGCAAGTTACGAGGAAATCGCGGTCGCCCTGGGCATCTCGTGCCGCGGACGGTCGTTCCGCTCCGGTCGGTCGCTTTTCTGCGCCGATCTCCGCGACCGTCCGAATTCCGATGGTGATCGCCGAAAGAATGTGCCTTTGCGTAAGTGTTGCTTGCGTCGAGCAGACCAGCCGACTATCTTGGGATTTCTGTGAAGATTTTTCGGGCCGCCACAAGGCGGATGTTGTCGTCCGTGCCGCAAGGATAGATACAAGGAACAACCGTATGATGCGACTGTGGGCCACGAGCCTGGTGTTGGGAGCCGTCGTCGGCGTGGTTTCGGCTCAGGATTGGAAGCCTGCGGACAACCCGCTCTTTACCCGTTGGGCGAAGCAAGTGACGCCGGATAACGTCTGGCCGGAGTATCCTCGCCCCACGATGGTGCGGTCCGATTGGACGAATCTCAACGGGCTTTGGGAATACGCGATCGTTCCCCGCGAGTCGGGCAAGCCTGAGGTCTGGGAAGGCAGGATTCTCGTGCCGTTCGCGGTGGAGTCGGCCCTTAGCGGCGTCCGCAAGCCCGTCTCTCCCGATCAACGATTGTGGTATCGCCGCACGTTCTCGGTACCGTCGCTACAAGAGGGAGAGCGACTCCTGCTGCACTTCGGTGCGGTGGATTGGCAGGCCGTCGTGTGGCTGAACGGTCAACGTCTTGGTGATCACACCGGAGGTTACGATCCATTCACGTTCGAGGCCACGTCGGCCCTCAAGCCGGGGGAAAACGAACTGGTGGTGTCGGTGTGGGACCCGACCGATGCAGGCTCCCAGCCCCGCGGCAAGCAAGTGCTTCAGCCGAAGGGCATCTGGTATACGGCGGTGACCGGGATTTGGCAGACGGTGTGGATGGAGAAGGTACCCGCCGCCTACATCCGAGGTTTGAAGATCATCCCGGACGTCGATCACCGCGCGGTTCATGTGACGGCGCAAGCCGAGGGATCGCACCCGGTCCGCGTGGAAGTCCTATGGGAGGGACGCGCGGTGTCGCAGGCCGAGGGGCTCTCGAACGAGGCGATTGCGGTCGCAGTGGACGACCCGAAACTGTGGTGGCCGGACGAACCGAATCTCTATGACCTGAGAGTCACGCTTCTTGACGGCGATCATGCGGTGGATCAGGTCCGGAGCTATTTCGGGATGCGCAAGATCGAGGTGGCCAAGGACGAGCAAGGCATTCCGCGCATGATGCTCAACGGCAAGGCCCTGTTCCAGTACGGTCCGCTCGATCAAGGTTGGTGGCCGGACGGGTTATACACCGCGCCTTGCGACGAGGCTCTGAAGTACGACATCGAGATGACCAAGAAATACGGCATGAACATGGCCCGCAAGCACGTCAAGTACGAGCCGGAACGCTGGTACTATTGGTGCGATCGGCTGGGGTTACTGGTTTGGCAGGACATGCCTTCCGGCGACAGCGGCCGCGATCCCGCCGCCAAGGCGAATTTCCGGCGCGAGCTGCAGGCCATGATCGATGCCCGGTGGAATCACCCCAGCATCATCGTTTGGGTGCCGTTCAACGAGGGTTGGGGGCAGCATGACACGTGCGACGTCGTTTCGTGGATCAAGGAATACGATCCCAGCCGGCTGGTCAACGAGGCCAGCGGTTGGACGGATAACGGTTGCGGCGATCTTTCCGATATGCACAATTACCCGGGGCCGGGCATGCGACCGGTGGAAGAACGGCGGGCCGGCGTCCTCGGGGAATTCGGCGGGCTGGGACTCCCCTTGGCCGGCCACACCTGGCAGGCCGAAAAGAATTGGGGTTATGTGGCCTATCCCGACCGCGAGAGTCTGACCGAAGCCTATGTCCAACTGCTGACGAAATTGCGTCCCCTGGTGGGGCAGGGCCTGTGCGCCGCCGTGTATACTCAGACCTCGGACGTCGAGATCGAGGTCAACGGTTTGATGACCTATGATCGGGAAGTGGCCAAGGTGGACGTGGACCGTGCCGCCGCGGCCGCCCGCAAACTCTACTTGCCGCCACCCAAAGTATCCGTGCTGGTACCGACGTCGGAGCACGGTCCGCAGACCTGGCGGTACACGCTCCAGACCCCGCCCGCCGATTGGACGGCCCCCGAGTTCGACGATTCAGGCTGGGAGACCGGTCCGGGCGGCTTTGGCACGGAAGGCACGCCCGGCGCCGTCGTGCGCACCCCGTGGAAGACGGCCGAGATCCGGCTGCGGCGATCCTTCGAGCTTCCCGCCGTTCCGCAACAGGGTGAAGTCCAGCTCATCATCCATCATGACGAGGACGCCGAAGTCTTTCTGAACGGGAAAAAAGTCTGCTCCTTGTCCGGCTATACGACGAACTATCAAGTCGTCCCGCTGAACGCCGCATCGGCCGGTTTGCTCAGGGCGGGAAAGAACGTCGTGGCGGTGCATTGCCGTCAAAGCACGGGCGGGCAGTACATCGACCTGGGTTTGGCGGTCGTCGAAGAGACGGCCCCGTAGGGCGGATTGGGCGCCTCGGTCGCGGCCGGCGAGACGGCCCCCCGCCGATATGGTAGGGCACGCGCGATCCTCTTTGAGCTACAATAGGTAGGATAGACCTGCCGGCACGGCTCTGCCGGCCGCCTGCCGCCCGATCGGGGATCCGAGATCGCTTTGAGGGGCACACTTCGATCGCGATCGCGGCAGCGTTCGAGCCGCCGGCCGGTTCCATCGTCCGCAACTGCCATCCCTCGATCTAGTCGGTGAACGCCATGATGAGTTCCTTCTATCCGCCGGACGGCGTCGTGACCGCGCAAGTCGTTCCCCCGCAACCGAATCGTTCCAATCGGCCGACCTGGGTGATCATCGTTCTGGGGCTGTTTTTGATGGGTTCGCTCTTCGCCAACGTGGTCTTGTTGGCTGCCCTGGGGCTGTCGGGGCTCGAGCCGAGCAAGGTACGAGAAAAACACTTTTCGCACAACGCATCGGCTGCGGACAAAGTCGCCATCCTATCCCTGGAAGGTCTGATCTTGGATGGCGAGGGTTTTGCCAAGGATCAAATCGATCAGGTGATGAAGGACGAGGACGTCAAAGCCGTCGTCCTCCGGGTCGATTCGCCGGGCGGCACGGTGACCGGCTCCGATTACATCCTCCACCACCTCAAGAGGATGCGAAGCGAGCGGGACATCCCGGTCGTCGTGAGCATGGGATCCGTCGCCGCCAGTGGAGGCTATTACATCTCGATGGCGGTGGGCGATACGGCCAAGAGCATTTTCGCGGAACCGACCACCTGGACCGGCTCGATCGGCGTCATCATTCCGCACTACGACGCCGCGGAGTTGGCCGGCAAATTGGGAATCAAGGAGGATTCCATCGCCAGCCATCGACTCAAAGGGATGGGCAGCTTCCTTCGCCCGATGACGGAGGAAGAGCGGGCGATCTTCCAGCAATTGGTGGATGACAGTTTCTCTCGCTTCAAGGAGATCGTTCGTGAGGGTCGGCCCCGTTTTCGGCAAAAACCGGAGGAATTGGACAAGCTGGCCACGGGGCAAGTGTTCACGGCTCAACAGGCCAAGGATGCCGGCCTGGTGGACGAAATCGGTTTCCTCGAGGACGCGGTGGACCGCGCCATCGAATTGGCCGGCCTGGACCCGGATGAGGTCAACGTCGTCCGGTATCAAAAGGAACCGACGCTGGCGGACCTGGTGCTGGGAGAATCCATCAGCTCGCGGCTGCCGCACGCGGAATGGGATTGGCGCGTTCTCTTCGATGCGGCGGTGCCTCGCCCGTTCTATCTCTTCAGCCGACTTCCGGTCTTGGTGGACAGCAGCCATTGATGCCGACGCGGGGGAGCGTTCCTCCGGGAGTGGTACCGGTCGACGGTCACTGCGCATCGCAGTCCTCCGATAGCGGTGCGATGCTCGGCGTCCCGCGCAGACCGGCGGTAGAGCGGGCCGTTACTTAACAGCCGGGCGCGTTATTTTGACACCCCGCCGGCGGGTGCGAGAGAGTCGCGCGGGAAGCGGCTTTCAGACGGTGCGGTGCCTCTCCGCCCCTTCAACCGCGGACCCAAAAGAGGTAGGCGGCCAGCACGAGGCACACGACCAATCCCAAACCGCCGACCGCCCAGAGCCACCAAGGCATGGGCGGGCCGACGGACCGACCTTTGCCCGTCACCCGTCCCGACCGCACCAGGTTCAGGAGCGGGTCTTCTTCGATATGGAGTCCCGGGAAATCGGCAGGCTGCGACGGCGATTGGGACTCGGCGAGAGGCTTTGCCACAGGTAACGGCAAAGACTTGCCCGAATCGTCCTTCTTGTTCTTGCCGCCGTCTTTCTGGACGGTAGGGAAGGCCCCACTCGTGCGCACGGTCGCCGCGGGCGTTTCCGCGGTCGGGGATTTCGGCCCGACGCGACTCGGCGAGCCTCCGCCCGAAAGCGGCTTGGCGGACGGCAGTTTGCTCGACGAGGCGGGTTTGTCGGCCGCGGGGGGCGATTCCTCGCGGAGACTTTGTACAATGGCGCTACCCCGGCCGCTCCCATTGCTGATCGTGAAGCCGTGATCGGTCAGCCATTGGGTAAGCACGGCGGCGACCTGCTCGGCGGAGGCATAGCGGTCGGCGGGCTTCTTGGCCATCATTTTGAAACAGATGGCGACTAGATCCTCGGGCACGTCCGGACGGGTCTGGCGGATGTCCGGCGGCCTTTCTTTCTGGTGTTTCATCAGCCGCTGCGGTAGCGATCCCTCCGGAAAAGGCGGTTTGCCCGTCAGGAGGAAATACAGCGTACACCCCAGGCTGTAGATGTCGGCGCGGGCGTCGACGCCGTGGCTGTCGATGGCTTGTTCGGGCGCCAGATAGTCGGCCGTGCCCAACACGTTCTCGTCGTAGGCGATGGTCAGCGAGGCCGCCTCGTCGGCCGTAAATCGGGCGAGCCCCAAATCCAGGACCTTGATGGTGCCCTTGCCGTCGACGAGCAGATTGGCGGGCTTGATGTCGCGGTGGATCAGGCCCGCTTGATGGGCGTGCGCCAGTCCCTCCGCCGCTTGGCGGATATAATCGGCCGCCAAGTGAGCCGGCAAGGGGCCGTCTTGCCTCACGATCCGCTGGAGGTCGCGTCCCTCCACGTATTCCATGACGAGGTAGTGATTGACCCCGTCATTATCCACGTCATAGGCGCGGACGATGTTGCGATGATCCAGGGCCGCGGCGGCTTGCGCCTCGCGGTGGAAACGCGCCAAATAGGAGGAATCTTGGACGCGATGCTTGGGCAAGACCTTGATCGCCACCCGCCGCTGCATCAGGACATGCTCAGCCAAGTACACGCTGCTCATGCCGCCCGTTCCGAGGTGATCCAAGAGGCGATACTTGCCCAAGAAAAAGCCCTTGTAGCGGCCCTCCAACAATTTTTGGCTTTGCCAACGGGTGAGCAGTTCGGCGCGGCAAAGATGGTCCGCCATCTCCTCCGCAGTGAGGACGCTTTTATTGATCTCGGGCGGCAGTTGCGCTAGGAATCGCTGCAACCGGTCGCGCTCCACCAGTTGGCTGCGAAGGACGAGATCGAGAAACTGTTCGACCGTCATGGTGAGGGATTCCGCAAACCGGCGGGCGGACTCCGCCGACGGGGGCGAGGGCCGCCATGCTCCCCTCGCCGCGTGCTGCCCCTTCGCGGCATTCGACTCCACCTCGCTTCCTAACATCAGAGTATCACGGAGGCCGCGGCGAAGCTACCCGTCGGCAAAGTTCCGGCGGCCGTTTGCATTGATCTCGGCCGTGATGGGGCGCGAGCCATCGATTTGCGGCGCTTCAAGGGCGCTTCAAGAAAGACGATTCCCCGCGCTCCGCCCCAAGGGACGCGCTCCGTCCCGTCCGGCCCGCGCGGCGGGACTCCGGGCATCATCGCACGGCCCGCGCGCCGCTCGGTTTGCGACGCTGCACGAGTCTGCCAGCGACTGGGCGGGGATCTTTGCGGCCTATCGTTTCCCTAGCGAATCGCGGCGCATTGCGACGAGAATAGGGGCCGACGCGTGCTGTTGAAGGCCGCGCGAGTCACTCCTTCGCAGGAGGCGGCTCGGAGGGTGGGGAAGGGGCTTGCGGCTCCGAGCCGGTTGGAGGTACCAGCCGAATCGTTACCCGATACAACGTCGGCACCGGCGCTTGGCGCTGTACGGGAGAATCGAGAGCGGCCCCGGACTTTTCGCGTTGCGGCAGAGCGCCGGGAGCCGACGGCGCGGGCGGCACGGCCGCCAAAGGAGCGGCCTCGGCCAATGCTCGCCGCGCGACGCCATTCACGGCCTCGGATGCCGATTCTCGAATCCGGCGCTGCACAAAGCCCAAAGCGGTGGGAAGCGTGATGTCGGCGACCTGCTCCGGCTCTCTTTCCAGCTCAGCCAATACCGCTTCGACTTGTGACAATCCGCCGGTGAACTCGACGACCACGGCGCCGCCTTTTTCCTCGGATTCCACGAAGGTATGGACTTCCGGTTCGCCCATGGATGTCCCAGCGTCGCGGGAAGGTTCGGCTCCTCCGGCCGCACCGGCCTCCGCCGAGCGGGCGAGGGGCGCCCCCATGGCGTCGGACGGGACCTCCCAAGCCTCGACGGCCGCGCCGGGGACGCGAGCTTGCGCCGCCGCGAACTCCCAGCCGCTGTATGCATCCGCCGAATCGGGCACGGAGTTGCGCCGCTGAATCACACGCGCGACTACGGCTTGAGGATCGGCCTGGGACGTCAGGCGGCAGACGATTTCGACGGGCACCACGCGCGGCACTTGCGGCATGGCAGGCGGTCCTTGCAAATCGTACTGCCGCAGGATGGTCACGCCGGAATCGCCGGAAGTGGAACCGCGCCGCGCGACCGGGGAGTCGTCGGCCGGTTGGGCCTCCGCGGGCGCCGTCCCGGCAGCCGGACCCCGCGACGCGAACCCCCCCAGGCCCATGCTGTCGCCCCCGCCGACCGCTTCCGCCTGAGATTCGCTGTGGGCCAACTTCTCTGCCGAATCAAGGGCGCCGCCGGACCGCCGCGATCGTGTCGCCGGCAACCTTTCCGGGCGGGAAGCGGCCGTGACGCCCTCGGCTTCGGCCATGCCCTCACGATGCTCGTCGGCGGATTCCATTGCGATTTCGCCCGGTAACGCCTTGATGGCAAGGTCGGAGGGCGCGGACGCATCGCGATCGCTCTGTGTTTCCGGAGCGCGGGCGACCTGATCGACGCGGCGATCGTGGAACTGCCGGGCCGCGTCCATCATGAAGATCACGAAGGCGAGGGAGGCTGCGATCAAGGCCCAACCCAGGTTCCGAGGTTGCGCGAGCCGGCGCAAGATCGCCGTGGGCGTCCAAGCACTGCCGGTAGCCGATTCCGCCAACTTTTCGTCTCGCGCGGACGAGCCGACGGGAGGCGTTTTGGCCAAGCCCGCTTCGCCCGATTGCGAAGGGAATCGATTCTTCTCGCTTGTCCCGGTACGGCGTGCGATCTCGGCCCCTACCCGATCCGCCAAATCGACGGGGGCGTTCACCCGAGGCAAGGACTGAAGGATGTTCGCTTGCGTACGCAACTCTTCCAGAAGTTTCCGCGCGGACTCGCTGCCGGCCAGCAACTGCTCCAGTTGGGCCTGTTCTGCGGCGGTAAGCTCGCCGTCGAGATAGGCGCTGAACAGTTCGTTTTCCGGCACGTCTTTCATGGTACGGCTCGTTGGGTGGGGGGATTTCCCACCCTATTTCCTGTCATCAGACCGTTCAATGTAAGCAAATCGACCTACAGCGACGGAATAACTTTACGGGAATCCGGCCCCCACTTCGGCGGCACGGCGCGAATCAAAGCGTACGCGACCGATCCGCGCCTTTGATGCCCGATGTTGCCTATAAAGTTCCCTCAAATTCGTGATTTTTCGGAGAAATGATGAATATGGGAGTCGTAAATTCTTGACAATGGCAGCAAGTTGATACCCGACTTTATTTCTAATCATTTATAGAAGGTCGGCATAAGCCTCCTTGAGTTTTTCGCGAAGCATGAGGCGAGCGCGGTGCAAGCGACTCCGGACCGTGCCGATAGGGACGTTCAGTATTTCGGCGATGGTCTCGTAACAACAGCCGTCGATCTCGCGGAGCACGAGGATTGCCCGATGTTCCTCGTTTAAGGTCGCGATGGCCTCCCGCACGCGACGGCAGCGCTCTTCCTGTTCCAGAGGGATCTCGGGGGCCGGCCCCCGGTCGGGAATTTCGTGTCCCGACTCGTGGTGGACGGCTTCCACCGATTGGACCGGCTTTTTCTTACGGCGATGGGTCGCCGCGACGTTGAACGCGATGCGGTACAACCAGGTGTAAAACGCACTCTGACCCGCGAACGACGCCAGATTGAGGTATGCCTGGACGAAGGCCTCTTGAACAACATCCAGGCATTCATCAGGATCGCCGACCACGTGGAGCATGGTGTTGTACAGGCGGTCTTGGTACTTTTGCACCACCCGCCCGAACGCCGCCGAGTCTCCTTGCAGCGTGGCCTGGATCAGTTGTTCGATGTCGTTCACGGCCAATCCGTAAAATGAGACGCATCTTCGGGAGAAGAAGTTCCGCGGCCCGGCCCGTCTGTATTTCACATCATGACCCTTCCACCTCGGGATGTCAAATCCGTTTCCGCGGCCGGCGGTAGGTGAAGCGGGTGCATTAACGGCAAGGGAGAATTAACCACAGAGAGTTGCCATAATCCCTCTTAAATGTGGGTATATTCCGCTTGCATGATGACTTAGGATGCTGGAAGATGTTGATTGGAACGACGTGCTTTTCGGAATTCAGGGCGGGATCGCCTTGGAGTTCCGGCTGGAGCCATTTCGTCGGGCTGTCCTCTCGGATTGCCCTCCACACCGAATAAGGTCCGCCACGATGTCCCCCTCGAGATTCGCCGAAACGGATGACCGCCCCGCCGAGGACGCCGCCATGACGCAAGAGATGGATTCGCGCGAAAAAGCTACCCAACGACGACGCATCTTGCTCGTGGACGACGATCCTGAGATCGTCGAGTCGATGCGGATCGCGCTGGGAGCGTTGGGTTACGAAATCTTGGTCGCCCGCGACGGTAACCAGGGGCTGAACCTGGCCGACACCCAAGATCCCGATCTGGTCATCCTCGACATGATGATGCCCAAGCGGAGCGGTTTCTTGGTCCTCGAGCGTCTCCGCCAGACGCGGAAGGTTCCGACTCGGGTCATCATGATCACCGCCAACGAGGGCAACCGCCACAAGGCCTATGCCGAGATGTTGGGCGTGGACGACTACATCCGCAAACCGTTCCCCATGGATCGGTTGATCGAAAGTGTCCAACGGCTCTTGGGCTGACTTCCGCCTCGCGGCGGCGCGATGCGGAAGGGCGATTTAATACGCCTCCGTCTCTTTCCGTCCTTGGCGTGAGGATGGCCGCCGAGGGCATCCGCTGAAAAGCCCCATTTCCGGGAGCGAGACGTACCCTCCCGCGAACGTTTCGATCATCGCCGGGCGGGGCACGCTCCGACGCGTTCGCCCATTTATTCCGCCGGCACAGTCTCCGTCGGGAACAGGGCGACCGATTCCCGATTCTGCTTAAGGTCGGCTGTTGGGCCGATTCACACGGCTTGGGGGATTATGCACCGCCCCCTCGTCGATTCGGTTGCCGCATCGGTTTTTGAGTCCGGCGTTTCCGGCCGCCCGATATCTCGGGGAACGCTGCGGGAATGGTGCTCGCTTGTCGCGCCGGCTTGTTCTCTCCAATAATTGCCACAAGTTGAACGCCGTGGCGCATCCGGGATTGCGGGGAGCGGCAATCGCGTCTCTTTTCGCGAATCGGAGGCGGCCGCGGCACGACAGGGGCTTCGGGGGACGCTTCCGCGTTCTTGGTCGCGGGAGCGTTTCCGGCTTTAGAGCAGTGGTCTAGTAAGAGAGCAAGACAAGTCATCATGAGTGATCGTTTGGAATCGGCGCCGCGACCGGAAATCTCGTTAACACCGACCGAGGGTTGGCATTGCCTGCACGTCTTCTATCGTTTCGATCGGATGCGATTTCGGACGTTGGGACCGGCGGAGCGAGCGGACGGGTGCCGCGAGTTTTGTGATCTGCTGTCACCGGGGCGGGAGGGCGGACCCGTTCGCATGCAGACGTTTTTGGTGATGGGGCATAAGGCCGACTTCGGCATCATGATGCTGGACCCCGACCCGCTCAAGCTCGACGCCGTGCACCAGGACCTGTTGTACGGCTCGTTGGGGCCGGCGATCTGCCCGGTTTGGTCGTTCGTCTCGCTGACCGAGGTGTCGGAATACCTGCCGGATGAACAGCGGTATGCCCACCGTTTGGAGGAGGAGGGGCTGAAGCGCGGTGAGGAAGAATTCGAGCGTCGCCTGGCTCAGTACTCCAAGCGGTTGGAATACATGCGTCGCCAGCGGCTTGAGCCGGACCTGCCGAGCTGGCCCGCCTACTGCTTTTACCCCATGAACAAGCGACGGCAACCGGAGGCCAACTGGTTCCTGCTCGATTTCGCCACGCGGGAGCGATTGATGGCCGAGCACGGCGAAAGCGGCATCGCCTTTGCCGGAAAGGTCACGCAGTTGGTGACCGTCGGGATCGGTTTGGAAGATTGGGAATGGGGTGTTTCTCTTTGGGCGCGCAACCCCCAGTTCCTCAAGGATATCGTGTACCGCATGCGGTACGACGAGGCGAGCGCCAAGTACGCCGAGTTCGGCCCGTTCTACAGCGGTTACCTTATGCCCCCGCGTGAAATCTTGGACCGCTGCCGGATTCGGGAGTGATCCTTCGCCGGGATGGCTCGGAACCCGTGTTCGGATCGTCTGCCGCGGTCCGCCCCGCCGCTGGGGCTTCCGATTTGGCGGAGCCGTTCTATTTGGCCCGGCTTAGCCCGGCACGCCTGGTAAACCCTCCCCTGACCCGGCGCCGGGAATAACCGGCACTCGCGGCGCATCTAATCCGTAGGGGGGTGCTCGGCTGGGGGCTTTCTGCGGGCAAGCGATCGATCGCCGTAGCGGGGGAAGACGGTGCCGCTTGGGAGCATCTCCCGGTTGGGCACGCTCCCGAATCCGCGAGGTGAGTCCGATCGATCCTCCGCCATGGTTCGGAACGATCGGCAATCAACCGGAGGGCAACCGGGAACATGCGTGTTTACGCCTACCTTGCCGATGTGGTGATCGCGGTGCACTTCGCGTATGTCGCGGCGGTGCTCTTGGGTTTGGTCCTGATTCCCCTGGGATTCTTCTTCCGCTGGAGGTGGGTTCGGAAGTTCTGGCCCCGCGTCATCCATTTGGCGATGATCGGCATCGTGGCCTATCAAGCCTGGCTGGAGATCGAATGCCCGCTGACGACGCTGGAAAAACACCTAAGAACGCTCGCCGCCGTGGACGTGTACCCCGGCTCCTTCGTCGGACATTGGATCGACCGCATTCTTTTCTGCGAGGCGCCTCCGTGGGTGTTCGTGACGGCGTATACCTTGGTGGCGGCAGTGACGGTGTTGTTGACGCTCTTGGTCCCACCGGAGCGGCCCGCCTGGTGGCGACTGCCGGGACGGAACGCCGGCCCTCGGTGAACGGCATCCGGCGGTTACGCGGTTTCGCCCCATTGGTAGAGCTTCTCTAGGGTATAGATTCCCGTGTCGTGACCGTCGCTGAATCCGATCTTGTAGGCGTAGTTGCCGACCGGTTCCACCAGACGGAAGGTGACGGTTTCGGGGATGTCGGCCAGCGGCGCGTCGAGGGGCAAGGCGGGTACGGCGTGCCTCCGCGCTTCGTTGCAGCCGGCGCAAGGACACAATGCCCGCAGTCGCCGAGGCGAGTAGCGGCGGCGCTGCCCATCGCTCCATGCGATGACCAGATCCGCTCCTTCCAAGCCAAGTTCCAAAGGACGCGGTTGAGACATCTTGTTCGGTTACCTCCATGGAATGGTCCGCCGACCTTTCGGCCGGGAATATCAAGAAAAATTCGGCAGCACGGCGACTAGGAAATCGGCCAACCGGTCGCCGGCCTTTACGGCATATTCATACAGCCGCCAAAGCTCTTTTAAGGTGGCCCAGCGGCGGAGCACCGCCCCCGCGGCAAACCCGAGTTGTTGGGCGAAATACCGCTTTTCCAACAGGTATTCCACCTCCTTGGAGAGACGATCTTCCCAGGTGTCGGTGATGACGCGGACGGAAAGCATGGGGACCTTGGCGGCACGGCAGACTTCGGCCGCGGCAAAGGTCTCCATATCGACGGCCCAGGCCCCGAAGTCGGTAGCCAATCGACGTTTTTCCGCCGGTTCGCGGATGACGCGCGGTACCGTGAGCAGCGGTCCCGTCTTCCATGTTCGGGCGACGGTGGAGTCGGCAGACCCTTCGGCAGGTTCGGCCGGGGTATCGAGCCGTAGTTTTTTTCCCGAGTGGTGCAAGAGCACGTCCGGGATGAAGATATCGTAGCGGCTCAGTTGCGGGACCAGACCGCCCGCGAAACCCACGGCCAATACATAGCGCGGTCGGTGCCCGAGTATCAATGCGGAAGCGGCGCGGCGGGCCGCCTCTTCGCCGGGACCGGCCGTGATGATCGCCGTGGGACACCCACCGATCCTTCCCATCCACGCGGCGAAACCGTCGCCGGCCAGCTCGATCGCATCCTCCATCCGCCTGCGCAGCGGGTCGGCCTCGGACGGCAGGGCCGCGACGATGCCTACTCGGACTGAAAACTCCTGCAAGTCCTGACGGCGGTTGCCGGCTTCCGCCTGGTCGGATTCGCGGTCCGGCCCGTGCAGAGATTCGCTGAGGGCTTGCCGCAAGGCTTCCCCTGCGGTTGCCTGAATCTGGGATCTCAGCCAGTGGTGCAAGACCATCGCGACGATTCCAAAGGTAGTACGCCGTTGGGAAGGCCTCGAGTGAGGACCCTTCGCCCACGTGGAACGATGTCCGGCGTCCGCAATGCTTGGTTGCGGAAGTGCTGCTGCAAACGAAAACCGGCTAATCGGTAACCGGCTAATCGGTATTGTAACCGCGATTCGAACGGAGTTTGCCGTACCGCGGTGGTGGATTTCTCCCCCGAAGCGGGGCTGCAACGCCTTCTCCGCATTGCGTTAACATGGAAGATGCTGCGGGCGTGGCGAGAGGAGGCGGCCGGTTCGGCAGGCGGACTCGGCGGTTTGTCGGTCGGCGAGCGGCGAATCTTTCCATTCCCCGGCGCCCCGAAGCGGGGTTGGCGAGTGTTGCGCCCATGCTATTCTCTCCCAGGTTTCCATGAATGCCTCGATCGACGAAATCCGCGGGATCTTGGCGGATGCCATGTTGGCGGATCGTTTTCCCCTGCGCCGCGCTCTGGAGCGATTGGCGCGAAACGGCGGAAGCGGCCGACGGGGCGAGGCGGCGTTGCAACGGCTGCGCGAACGAGCGGAGGCCTCGGCCGCCCGCCGGGCCCGGCGTGCCTGCGGCGTTCCGCGATTCGAATTCTCCGGCGGCCTGCCGATTCTGGACGCCCTCGATGATATCGCGGCCGCACTCCAGGCTCATCGGGCGATCATCGTTTGCGGCGAAACCGGCTCGGGCAAATCCACGCAATTGCCCAAGTTATGCCTGAAGCTCGGGCGCGGGATCGCGGGGATGATCGGGCACACCCAGCCGCGGAGGATCGCCGCCCGGTCCGTGGCCGCTCGCATCGCCGAGGAATTGGGCGTTCCGCTGGGTAAGGAGGTGGGCTTCAAAGTCCGCTTTGCCGACGTCACTGGTCCGGAGACCTATATCAAGCTCATGACCGACGGCATCCTGTTGGCCGAAACGCAGACCGACCGCTTCTTAGAGCAATACGATACGCTGATCATCGACGAGGCCCACGAGCGATCGTTGAACATCGATTTTCTCTTGGGATACCTCCGCCGGTTGCTCGATAGGCGGTCCGATTTGAAGGTGATCGTCACGTCGGCCACGATCGACGCGGGGCGATTTGCGGGGCATTTCGCCCTGGACGGCGTGCCGGCCCCTGTGATCGAGGTCTCCGGGAGGATGTACCCGGTCGAGGTGCGGTATCGACCGCCGGTCTTGGATGATCCCGCTCTGGAACCGAATTGGCAGGACGAGGTGGCCGGCGCCGTGGAGGAGATGCTCCAGGCGACCTGGGGGGATATCTTGGTGTTCTTGCCCACGGAGCGCCACATCCACGAGACGGCCCGATTGCTGCGAGCACGAGGCATGTCGGGCGATGATCGGCTGCGAGAAGCCGAGATCATCCCCTTGTATGCCCGGCTCTCCGTCAACGAGCAGCAGCGGATCTTTCGCCCGCACGGCCGCCGGCGGATCGTCCTCGCCACGAACGTGGCCGAATCGTCGCTCACGGTACCCGGCATTCGGTGTGTGGTGGATAGCGGCGTGGCGCGGATCAGCCGCTATTCCCCTCGCACGAAGACGCAGCGGCTGCCCATCGAGCCGATTTCGCAGGCCTCGGCGGAACAGCGGAAGGGCCGGTGCGGCCGGGAAGGCCCGGGCGTGTGCATCCGCCTGTATGACGAAGCCGATCTCGAACGCCGCGACCGCTATACGCCCCCGGAGATAGTGCGGACCAATCTGGCCAACGTCATCCTTCAGCTCAAGGCTCTGCGCCTGGGAGATCCGGAGACGTTCCCCTTCCTCGACCCGCCGCGCTCGGACGCGGTGCGCGACGGCTTCAAAACGCTTTGGGAGCTGCAAGCCCTGGATGAGGACGGCGAGCTGACCCCCCTCGGCCGAGAATTGGCTCGCATGCCCGTCGATCCTCGCATCGCGCGGATCATTCTCGCGGCTCGCGAAGAAGGTTCTTTGCACGAGGTCCTGATCATCGCATCGGGCTTGGAGGTCGATGATCCGCGGCTGCGACCGCAGGACCGGGCCGCCGACGCCGACGCCGCGCACGCCCGCTTCCACGACCCGCAGTCGGACTTCTTGACCTATCTCAACCTTTGGGATTTCTATCAGAACTTGAAAGCCAAGCTCTCGCGGAATCAATTGCAGAAGGCTTGCGCGCAGAACTATCTCTCGTATAATCGCTTGCGGGAATGGGCCGATATCTACCGCGAGCTGCAAGCCCTGGTACGGGAGGCCGGCGTGGCGTCGCAGCGGCGGACGCGGGACTATGCGGCGATCCACCGCGCCATCCTGACCGGTTTTCTCACCAATACCGCCTATCGCAAGCAAGGGAACGAGTATCAGACGGCGGGCGGCGGCAAGGCCCATCTTTGGCCAGGTTCGGCGCTCTTCGAAACCAAACCGCATTGGGTCGTGGCGGCGGAAATCGTCGAAACCGGTCGCCGCTATCTGCGGACTTGCGCCCGCATCGACCCCGCCTGGATCGAGGATCTCGCCCCGCATCTCATCCGCCGGGATTACGTGGACCCGTATTGGAGCCGCCGTTACGGGGCGGCCATGATTCACGAAAAGGTCACGTTGCAAGGCCTCCCCGTCGTCCCCCGGCGGCGCATGGCTTTGGGGCCGATCGATCCCGCCGCGGCCCGCGAAATGCTCATCCAGCACGGCCTGGTGGAAGGCGACGTGGAATGCAAAGCCGCTTTCTTCGAGCACAATCGCCGGCTCGTCAAGCAAATGGAGGAGCTTCAGGTTCGTTTGCGGAGGGTCGATCTGCTGCTCGGTTCGTGGGCACAGTTCGACTTTTACGACCAACGCATTCCGCACGACGTGTATGACCTTCGCGGACTGCTGGCCTGGTGGCGCGAGGCCTGCAAGAAGGACCGGTCGATCTTGCACATGTCGTCCCGGGATGTCGTGCGGGAAGACCCCGCCGCTGCTCCCGAGGCCTTTCCCGACCATCTGGTGGTCAGCACGACGCCGGTGCCGTTGCGGTACCGTTTCGCGCCGGGCGAAGAGGACGACGGCATCACGCTGACCGTACCCGTGGAGCTGTTCCCCAGTTTGGATCCCGAGCGTTTGGCGTGGTTCGTGCCGGGATTGTTGCGAGAAAAGGTGGCGGCCTTGATCAAGTCGTTGCCCAAGGAGTTGCGGCGGAAATTGATTCCGGCTCAGGAATCGGCGGAGCGGGCGGTGCGGGAGCTGCAATTCGGCGAGGGCCGGTTTCTGCCGGCGGTGGCGGAGGTCTTGGCGCGGTTGGCCGGCGAGGATATTCGGCCCCAGGATTTCCGCCTGGATAAGCTTCCCGCGGAGATGCAGTTCTGCATTCGAGTCGTCGACGGCGAAGGAAAACCCTTGGCGGTGGGCCGCGATTGGGAATCGCTGCGGCGGTCCTTGGGGGCCGAGGTCGGCCGGGCCTTCACCGCCGTGGACGATCCCCAGTGGCACCGCGACGGCCTCCGCCGATGGGAATGGTCGGTGCTGCCGGAGATGGTGGAGGTGATGCGAGGAGGCATCCGCGTGCGGGCCTATCCGGCCTTGGTCGATGTCGGCGACGCCGTCTCGTTGCGGTTGGCGGACAGCCCGGGGCGGGCGGCCGTCCTCTCGCGCTTCGGCATTCGGCGATTGCTGGCCTTTGCCATGCAGTCGCGGCTCGATCCGCATTGGGATCAATTCGCGGACCGGCGCCGTCTGCAATTGCTCAGCGTTTCCTTGCCGGAGTTCGACTTCGCCGCGGAATTGAAACTGCTGTTGGCGGACCGCGCGTTCCTCGACGAAACCCTGGTCGGTCCCTGGGAGATCGGCCAATGGGGCGGCTTGCCGCGGACGCAGGAGCAATTCGACGATCTGCTGCGGCGCGGACTGAAGCGTCTGCCCTTGGCCGTTCAAGAGGTTCTGACGCTCATCCGACCCCTGTTGGAACGGTATCACGAAGCCAAGGTAGCGCTCGAAACCGCGGAATCGCCGCAGTGGGAGGAGGCGCGGGCGGACATGGAGGAGCAAATGGCGGAACTCACCCGACCGGGGTTTTTGACCCAGACCCCGTGGAGCCGCTTGCGAGCCTATCCGCGCTATTTCAAGGCCGTCTGTCGCCGGATCGAAGCCTTGAAACTGGGGGGCGTGTTTCGCGACCGGCAAGCGCTGGCTGCCTTTCGCCCCTATTGGCAAGCCTTTTGCGAGCGGCGCAAACGGCACGAGGAATTGGACGTCTTCGATCCCGAGCTGATTCGCTTCCGGTGGATGCTGGAGGAGTATCGCGTCTCTCTGTTCGCGCAGTCGTTGGGGACGGATTTCTCCGTCTCGCCGCAGCGGTTGGATCGGCAATGGGCGAAGGTCCGGGGGTAAACCGGGGCGACCGGGAACCGTCGGATGCAGCCGCTACGCCGTCGCCGTGCTTTCTTTCAGGGGGCGGCCGGAAAGATGCGGATCGCTCGCCCGCGACGCTCGAAGGCCAGCCCGTGCGGTTCCAACACGGCGCGCCAGAGGTCGTCCACGGTTCCGTTGTTCACGGCGAAGGTGATTTTGTGATCCAAGCGAATGCCGCGGGCGGCCAGGGCGACGGTGTCGATTTGCAAGTCCATTTGCAGTTGCGCGGCCAGTTGGCGGATGACGCCGTCCAGCGTCCCTTGTCCCTGCCGGACCGTGAAACGCCGGGATAGAAAGGGGTCGGATGCCGCCGATGCGGGCGGTCCGCCGGGCGAGGTCGTGACCGCGGGCGTCGTCCGATTGGTTACGCCACGGTCGGCCCCGCGGAGCAATTCGCCCAACCTCTCCAGCGACTCCAGCGGTCCTTGCGCGATCAACTCGTTTCCGGCGATCTCAGCCCGCACGCCCGGGACGGCCTCTTGCCAACGTTGTGCGAGGATCTCACTGGGAGATGAACCTGCGGGCAGCGGAAGACGCCGCGTCAATGTCGGTTCCGCGGTGATCGGGACGAAGGTGACGGTATTCCGGGCCGAATCGATCCGAAACGTGCGATCAAAGCCGATCAGGACCAGCGTCATGCGGTCCGTCCAGGGCATCGCCGGGAGGCGGACCTCCGGCCACAGGTCATGGGGGATATCCTCCAAGTTCTCCGGGGAAAGACCGGCCTCGCCGCACAAGTCGCGAAGGATTTCACGGGGCGTTCCGAGCGCGGGCCACGCGGCCGGCCTTCGCAAAGTACGACGCCGGTCCTGCGGGGCAAACTCGTCCTGACGCAACGCGGCCAAGGTTCTCAGCCGGGAAGCAGCCGTGGGAGGGCCGAGATAAACGATCGGATCCAAATACGAGACGCCCAGCGAGAGCCTTTCCGCCAGCGATTCCAAGGCTTGACGCAGGCTGGGGGCGTCGAGGGAGAGCGTCAAACGCTGATCCGGATCGACACGGCGATCGAGAAAGATCGGCACGCCTTGCACTTCTCCCAGCCGCATCAGACCCCGCCGCAGCGGCACGTCGGTCCAGAACACGCCGCACGGCCGATCCAGCCGCCGTTCGTAGTCCGATGGAACGGAAGGCGAACGCTCGGCGGCAGGCGAAGGGGCTACGACCCAGAGTAGGGGACCGAGGACGGCGACGAGGATGATGCTCACCGTGCCGCCGCGAGCAAGCGGGAAAGACCCGGGCTCCGCTGCGGTCGGCCGATGCTCAAGCGGTGCGCGCTCTCGACTTGTCATGGACCGGTACTCAAAGGGCGAACCGCGGGCGTTGTTGCGCGCCGTGCGGTCGCCTTTGGGCGAAGACTATTACACCGACTATTACACCCGCGCAGCCTCCGCGCCGTGGCGGTCGCAGCAACGCCTTTCCGTTAAGCAGCCGAAACGACCCTGGCGATGAAAGGGGCCTTCAATGGATTATATATAGCAGCCCGGCCGCGCAGCCCGCCAAATCCAGGCTCAGCGGGGAGACGCCGGAACCGTAGGATCGGCCCTGTGCGGAGCGACCTCTGGCATCGTTTTCAGCCCTATCATCAGTCAGCCCGGATCGGGTTCGTGTCGGCACCGCGGCCGTGCAACTTGAGGGAATCTTTTGGAACTAAGTGCTGCCGGTGATTACAATCGAGGCTAATGGGCCTTGCGCCGCGATGGATGCTTCGGATCCATCCGCCCGTTCCAACCGGACCGGCGCGGTGCTTGCATGGCAGCGGCCGCGGCGGCAGGCGGTGAACGCGGGTCGAAACGGCACGAAGCGCTGCGGCTGACGGCGTTGGACGACCCTCGGTTGGTGGAATCGGCTTTTCTTCAGGAGCGCTCCGGTGTCTCGCAATCTTCCCCGCACGGCCTTGCTCGGGTTGGTCTACGAGGAATACCTCAAACACCAGCAAACGGCGCGTTTCGTCAACGAAGTCAGTCGCCGATACACCCAGGGTACGCTCCAGCGTCTGCTGGCGCATCCCATGCGCGAACTCCGCCGCGCCGCCGCCTTGGCATTGGGTTATCTGGGAGATTACGAATCGAACGCCGCCTTGGGGAAGGCTTTGTCCGATCCGGATCGCAACGTCCGAGTCTTGGCCGAGACCAGCATCCGTAAAGTTTGGATGCGGTTCGGTTCCGAGTCGCAGCAGCGGGAATTGACCGGGATCGTGCGATTGAACGCCGCGCACCGGTATCAAGAGGTGATTCAACGGGCCGGGCGCTTGATCGAAAAGGAACCCAACTTTGCGGAGGCCTACAATCAACGGGCCATCGCCCACTTTTCGTTGGGCGACTTCGCGGAGACGATTCGCGACTGCCGTACGACGCTGGAACTCAATCCCTACCACTTCGCCGCGGCGGCGGGCTTGGGGCAAGCCTACCTCGAATTGCAGGATCCCGTCTCGGCCCTGGAATCCTTCCACCGCGCCCTGAAATTGAATCCCGACTTGGAAGCCGTCCGGATCCAGGTCGCGCGACTCCAACGCCTCATTGAGGATGCGTAGTCTCCGTTGCTACCGACACGCGTCGAACCCCAGCGCGGGTGGCGGCGTAAAAATAGGAGACACTTCCCCCAGCAGACCCCAATTGCCTCCAGTCGGGCTGGCAAAAATGGGTGAGCGCTGTTCCTCCCTTGAGCTGGAGGATGGGCGCGAAAATTCGAAGGGATCCGCTTGCCCCGGCGAAATATCTGAGCTTGGATGTGGGGACGTGTGAGTTTGGGCGAAATTCGCGGGTTAGCTTTGCGTCTTAACCGGCGGGGGACCTGGTTAACGAGAAATTCGGCGAAAAAATTCCGTCGACCCGGTAGCGGAAATCGCGACGGGAAATACAATAGAGGCTTGTTCTTGCCATCCTGCCCCATTTATCGGAACCTCGCTGCTCCCTTGAATCGCGAGAGTTTCCAGCCTGTACACAGATGATCGGACTTGTGCCGATCGCATACGGAAGGAGGTTGGTCCTGAACCGCTCCAGCTTTCAAATCGGTTTGACGGCCGTCGTCCTCCTGGTGCTGTTGCGAGTGACCATCGGCTGGCATTTTCTGTACGAGGGCGTTTGGAAGATCGCCAACTCGGACACGTTTTCCGCGGAGCCGTTTCTGACGCAGGCCAAAGGTCCGTTCGCGCCCGTGTTTTATGCCATGATCCCCGACATCGACGGCCGGCAACGGCTCCAGGTCGTGAAGGGCGAGTCGGGCGGGGTGACGGTGCAGGCTCCTGCGTACACACGGGCATGGGACAAGGCCCTCAATCGTTTTGCCACGTATTATCGGCTGGATGAGAAGCAGCGGCGGCAGGCGGAGCAAATCTGCAACCGTTACAAACAAAGTTTGGCGGTTTACCTGGCCGAGAATCAGCAGGCCATTTTGGGCTATTTCGATAGCTTGGACCGCTTCCAACGCGAGGAAAGAGGGTCGCGAAACCAGGGTGCCCATTTCCAGAAAGAAAGGCTCTGGGAGCGGCAGCAAGCCTTGCGGGCGGAGGTCAACGGTTGGCTGCGGGCTATGGACGCCATGGGCGACCACTATTGGACCGCCCTGTATGAAGAAGTGTTGACGCAGCAACAAAAGGGCAGAGGCCGCCTCAAGGCCGCGCTGGTCGAGACGCAATACTTGCCGGTACCCGTCCCGTTCGTCGCCACGCGGTCCGAGCTATTGAACAAGACGGTCACTTACTCCTTGACGCTGATCGGGTTGGGGCTGATGGCGGGGTGCTTGACCCGGCTGGCGGCCTTGGGCGGAGCAGGTTTTCTGGCCTTCGTCGTGATGACGCAATGGCCTTGGCCGACCGTCGTCCCCAAGACCCCGGAGATCGTCGGGCACGCCCTGTTGGTGGACAAGAATTTCGTGGAAATGATGGCCCTGCTGGCTTTGGCGGCCTTACCGGTCGGACGTTGGGCGGGGTTGGATTATTTTCTGTATCACTGGGTTTGTTTGCCGATGCGCAACCTGTGCGGATGTTGCTGCAAACCGGTTTCGAAGAAGAGCGGTGAGGAGGCCGCCTCCGCGTAGTTGCCTTCGGCGCTTCCTGCACCGCGCCCTTTCGCGCGTACAGGATGCGACCCTGCGGACGATAATCGACTCGATGAAGTTCCCGCGACTCGAACCATCGCTATCCCGAAAAGGTCGTAATCATGAACTTGACTCCGGAAGAACGGCAAACGGGTATCGCTAATTTCAACCGCGTGGTTGGCGACAACATCCAAGTGACGCGGCGGGATTTTATTCAGACGGGCGTACTGACCGGCCTGGCGGCGGGCGGAAGTCTGGGAGCGTTCTACTTCGGTTACGAAAGCACGCTCGGGAAGCCGATTCGCGTGGCGGTCTTGGGGACCGGCGATGAAGGTCAGGTCTTGATCGGGGCGTGCAACCCGGAGTTCGTCGAGATCGTGGCCATCGCCGATATTCGGCCGTACAACGTGCATCGGGCATTCCACGGCGATCACTACAGCGAGGCGGCGCTGGCGGCGCGACCCGGTTTGATGGGCGTGTACGGCTGGAAGACCGAGGACGAGGCCCGCAAACACGTTCGCGTATACGGACCCTTCGAGGAATTGCTGGAGAACGAGAAGGACAACATCGACGGGGTGATCATCGGTTTGCCGCTGCATCTGCACGATGACGCCGCCATCGCCGCCATGAAGTTGGGCAAGCACGTGCTGTGCGAAAAGCTGATGGCGCAGCGGGTCTCCCAGTGCAAAGACATGGCACGGTTGGCCAAGCAGGCCGGCGTGCATTTGGCCGTCGGCCACCAGCGTCATTACAACATTCTTTACGAAAACGCGGCCGATACCATCCGGCGGGGATTGTTGGGAGATTTGCACTACATTCGGGCGCAGTGGCATCGCGGAAATCTGCCCGGCAACGATAGTTGGGCCCAGCCTCTGCCTCCCGGCTCCAAACCGGACGATGCGACGGGCACGCGGTTGATTCGCGAGTTGGAGTCCTACAAGCGGAGCTTGGCCGATGCGGAAAAGGCCGGCCGGATGAAGGAGGCCGAAAAATGGGCCAAGCTGGTCGCCCAAAAGGCCGCGCAAATCGCCGATAAGGAGATCATCGAGGCCGCCAAGGAGTTCGGCTACGAGGACAAGACGTTGGAAGCGGGGGATCAGAGGTATTTCCGGCCGGCCATCGAGGAGTTGATCCGTTGGCGGTTATGGGAGCGGACCGGCGGCGGCCTGATGGCCGAGCTGGGAAGCCACCAACTCGATGCCGCTTCCATCTTCATCGCCGCGGCGCACGGCGGCCAAAAGCAGTTGCCGTTGAACGTGGCCGCGGCCGGCAACCGTCCCCTCTTCCCGCTCGATCGCGAGGTTGAGGACCACGTTTACTGCATCATCGAATTTCCGCTGCCCGGTTATGATCCCAACGATCCGCTGGGCAAGCTGAAGAAGATCGGCGTGCAATATGCCTCCATCAACGGCAATGGATTCGGCGGCTACGGCGAAATCGTCTTCGGCACCAAGGGGACGTTGATCTTGGAGCGGGAGCAGGAAGCCATGGTCTACGCCGGATCGGATACCTCGGCCAGTGTGGGCGTGAGCGAAGGCAAGGGCGGGCCGACGCTCGACACGCAGGCCAGCGGACCGGCTCAGAAAAAGTCCGAGGGACTGGGCGGCATGGTCACGGCCCAGGTCAGCCGCGGCTACAAAGAGGAGATCGAGCATTGGGCTTGGTGCGTTCGCAAGAACCCCAATGCCACCGATCCCGAGATTCATCCCCGATGCTACCCCAAGGTCGCCTTGGGGGACGCGGTCATCGCACTGACCACGAACATCGCGGCGAGGCAGGGGCTGCGGATCGATTTCGACCCCGCCTGGTTCGATCCCGACAGCGACGAAACGCCCGAGGGGGACAAGCCGCAGATCACCGTTTAGCCGGCTTTCGCGATGCTCGGTCCAGGCTTTGCGTCTCCCCGGCTGCTGGACGTGCAGCGTTGACGGGGCCCCGCGAATTCGCGTAAGCAGTGCTGCTTCGGCGAGTTTGCCGGATGTGCGGCTTCCTGCGTTCTTCACGGTGCCGGCGGAGCGTTGGAGCGAGCCGGCGCTGCGTCGGGCGTCGGCTCCCCATCCTTGCGAGGAAGTTGAGGCTGCACTCCGCAGGCTTGTTCAGAGTCCCAAAGCAGGGCGGCGTTCGCAGTCGCGGCTAAGGTCGTTCCGCGCCCATCGTCGGGGCGGTCATCGCGCGGCATTGCGGCGGGCCGCGGCGTGTTCGTAGAATGCGAAAAGATAGGGGAGGAGGCCGTCACTGTTTGGGACGTATTCCATGTCCGAGCTGAACCCTCGAGTTGCGGTCTACCCCGGCTCTTTCGATCCGGTGACGCTGGGGCATCTGAATGTGATGGAGCGGGCAAGCCGGCTCTTCGACCGTTTGATCGTCGGGATCGGCGTGAACATCCACAAAAACCCGATGTTCGACGCTGAGGAGCGGATCGAGTTGATCCGCCGAGCTACCGAGAGTTTGACCAACGTGGAGATTCGCCCGTTTCGCGGTTTGGCGGTCAACTTCGTGCGGGAATGCGGCGCCCGGGTCATGATTCGCGGCGTTCGCCCCATCACCGACATCGCCGCCGAATTGACGATGATGATGGCCAACCGGCGTTTGGCTCCGGACGTGGAAACGCTGTTCATGATTGCCGACGGCGAACTGGCCCACGTCTCCAGCTCGCTCATCAAGGAGATCGCGCCGGTGGCTTCCGACGCGGAGCTGTCGCGCTTTCTCCCGCCCGGCGTCGTGGATGCCGTGCGCGCCAAAATGGCGCAGCGCCGTGGGGCGGCCGCCGGTTGAGCGCCGCCGAACGGCGCTAGGGCGCGTCCATGTCGGGCGTGTGGATGTCCACTTGACCGTGGAGGTGTTGTTCGCTGCCCGGCTTGCTCAGAACTTTATAGAGGCACCACGCCAAGAGGACCGTGGCGCCGCCGACCGACAGACTCATCACAATCCAGCCGCCCAGCGTCATATCGCCACCTCCTCTCCGGCCGCTTCGGCGCGCCGCCAATTGCGAACGGCTTGGGCGATGAACATCCCGAAAAGAACGGCCACCGCTGCCACGAAGATCATGACGGCCGCCACCACCGGGTCCGTGACGAGTTGCCTCAGGCGGTTCGGCTGATCATCCGCCGTGCCGACGAAGATATTCTGCCGTAACCAGAATCCGAAGACAATGAAAAGATAGACCGGGGTAACGTACTGGATGACATAGCGGAAAAGCTCGGGGATGTGGATTTCCGCGCCCCGCCGCAGCTCCTCCATGCCCGTCTTGGCTCCAAGAACCCAGCCGAAGAGAACGGTTTGAAAGGCCGCCAGGGCGTACAGGCAGAACGTGCCGATCCAAAAGTCCAGGGTGTCCAGCGCGATTAAATCTTTGGAGAAGAAGACGACGCCGGTCGATCCCAAGGCCGTGATGAAGCCGAGCAGGGCGACGGATGCCTTGCGATTCAGCCCCAAACCCTCCTCTAGGAAGGCCACCGCCGGTTGCAGCATGGAAAGCGAGCTGGTGACCGCCGCCAGAAACAGGAGAAAGAAGAATAGGAACCCCACTGCGTTGCCCAGGGGCATCTGGCTGAAGACGTGAGGCAAGGCCATGAATCCCAGACCGAACGTGCCGGGCGGATTCTGGACCACTTGCGGCCCGAGAAACACGAACGCGGCGGGGACCGTGATCAAGCCGCCCAGGGCGACCTCGCAAAACTCGTTGCCGGCGCAGGCGGTCAAGCTGGAAAGTGCGATGTCGTCGTCCTTCTTAACGTAGCTGGCATAGGTGATGATAATCCCGAAACCGACCGAGAGCGAGAAGAAAATCTGTCCCGCGGCGGCCATCCACATTTCGGCGTTGGCCAGTTCTTGCCAAAAAGTGGTGCCGGGTTTGACCGGGTTCCACATGTATCCCAGGCCGTTGAGGATGTTTTGGTCCGGCTTGGCGGGGTCGGGCGTGCCCAGCGTCAAAACGCGAATCAGCACCAGGACGGCACAAACGATCAGGGCGGGCATCGCCCAGCGGCAAAACCACTCGATACCCTTGCTCAAGCCGCGGTAGATCAACGTGAAATTGAGCACGAAACAGAGGATCAGAAAGAAGACGGCGGAGCCGAGCAGGCCTTCACCGGGGGTGCTGAGGGATTCACCGTGGGCGTGGATGCCCACGAAGTGAGTGAAGAACCGTTCGTAGCCGGCGGGATCGGCGCCGAAGTCCATCGCTCCGAACAGGTAGCGAGCGGAATAGGCCAAACACCAGGCCTCGATGTAGACGTAATACATGTAGATGCAGACCGGGACGATCATGGCCAGGATGCCGAAGTACGGGGCGACGCGGTTCCTCCAGACCAGGCGATAGATGCCGGGTGAGGAATTGAAACCGTGCCTCCCGCCGTAACGCCCCATGGACCACTCGGCAAAAGCGATGGGCAAGCCGAGGAGGAGGAAGGCGCAGAGATAGGCGACCATGAAGGCCCCGCCGCCGTATTTGGCGGCTAAACCGGGGAAACGCAGGAAATTGCCCAGCCCTACCGCACTTCCGGTAACGGCGAGGATGACGCCGATTCGGCTCGTCCAACTGTCTCTGGGTCGGAAGTCCAGCATCGGTGCGAATCCCATTCGCGAGAAGGTGGGCCGACTCACCGCCTAGGACGCTCCCTGCGCGCACGCCGTAGGCCTGCCGCGAAACCCGGCCGTCGCCCCAACGATCGCGGCGTCCGGCGGGAATCTGCGGTACGAAACAGCCAGAATAATCTATTCCGTCAGCGATTCTCAAGCCGAATCACGTGAATTCTCGGCTCCGAGTCGGGAATGATTTTGTGCAATTGTCCTTGCCTTAAATGTATTTAATGCGTACGATGCTTCAGGTGGGAATTGTCGCTTCAGGTGGGAATTGTCACCAACGGGCTTCGGTCGCAGGGGTTGGACATGACCGCGATGTGGCTGCATCCGCCCTTGCGGTGCAGATCGACTACTTAAATTGGGTGGTGGATGGGTCGGCTTGCCCCGGAGGTCGCGGAATGAGCTGGAATTTCGGTGAGTCCGATCTGGACATTCTGGAATTGCTTCGGGTTTCGGGGCCGTGTACGGTCTCGGAGTTGGCGGAGTCCTTCCAAGTTACCGACACGGCCATCCGTCAGCGGCTCTCGCGGCTGGTTGCCGATGGGGCGGTGGATCGAGATTCGGTCCGGGAAGGCCGGGGACGCCCGCGACACGTGTATAAGCTGACCCGGAAGGGTATGCTCCAGGTGGGGTCCAATTTTACCGACCTGGCGGTGGCGCTTTGGCGCGGCGTTCAGAGCATCCAGGACCCAACCGTCAAGCAGCAAGTGTTGCGGGGCGTGGCGAGGGAACTGGCGAGGCTCTACCAGGGCCAGATTTCGGGAGGAAGCACCTTGGAAAGGATGCGATCACTGATCCGCCTGCTCGAAGGGCGGAGAATTCCCTTCGAGATGTGGCATGAGGGATCTTCTTCCGCGGGCGGCCGTGAGACGCGTCGCGCTGAGGCGAGGGCCGGCGATGCCGGGGTGGGCGTGGGCGTCGCGGGGGCGCTCGGTGTGGCCGAGGCTCCCAGAGGTCCGCGCGGATTGCCGACTTTGGTCGCCCGGGCGTGTCCTTATCCGGAACTGGCCGAGAGCGACCGCGACGTCTGCCAGGTCGAGTTGGCATATCTTTCCGAACTGCTGGGAACCGATATGCAGCTCACGGAATGCCGGTTGGACGGCGGGACTTGCTGCCGGTTTGAGCCGGCCGACGCTTGATTTATACTGGCGTACGGGAGCGGGCGTACGCCGGTGTGCCCCTCGGTTCGTCCCACCATCCGTTCGGCGGCTCCCAGCGCCGAAGAAATACCGAACAGGTCATCCGCAAATGACGCAACCCTGGATTGAAGGAAGATACGAAGAGGGCTTGGTGATCACCAGCCTGGAGCAGGCCGTCAATTGGGCCAAGCAAGGGAGTCTCTGGCCGATGACCTTCGGTTTGGCCTGCTGCGCCATCGAAATGATGGCGACGGGTGCGAGCCGTTACGATATCGATCGGTTTGGAGCGGGGGCCTTTCGCGCCACGCCGCGCCAGTCGGATTTGATGATCGTGGCGGGTACCGTCACGTTCAAGATGGCGAGTCGGGTCCGCCGGCTCTACGAGATGATGCCCGAACCCAAATACGTGATTGCCATGGGGGCGTGCACGTTGGGCGGCGGGCCGTATTTCGAATACGGGTACCACGTGGTCAAGGGAGTGGATTTGGTCGTTCCGGTGGATGTGTACGTGCCGGGATGTCCTCCACGGCCGGAGTCCTTGCTGGAAGGGCTGATGCGACTGCAAGAGATGATCCAAAACCGGCGGATCACGCGACCCCGCAAGGGTTCGCCTCAGCCATTAGCGGATTCGCAACCGCTGCTGCCGCAGCACTCGGGTTTCGTTCCGGTTCAAGACGTTGAACTCGTTTTTCATCACCAAAGAGTGAAGAGCAAATGAATCGCGACGTACTTTCCGTCATGGATCTGCACGTTTCCGTGGATGGCAAGCCCATTCTGAAGGGCGTGAACCTCCGCATTCGACGGGGCGAGACGCACGCCTTGATGGGGCCGAACGGCTCGGGCAAGACGACCCTCGGCCTAGCCCTCATGGGGCACCCGCGTTATGAGGTCACTCAAGGGCGGATCGAGCTGGACGGCGTCAACCTGGTGGAGTTGGAGCCGCACGAACGCGCCAGGATGGGCCTGTTCATGGCCTTTCAACGACCGGTGGCGATCCCCGGGGTACGAGTCGCCGACTTCTTGCGGCACGCCGTCAGCAACATTCGTAATCCGCAACGGAAAGAGGGCGAAGAGCTGATTTCGATGCGGGAGTTCCGCAAGGAATTGCGGGAAAAGATGGATCAATTGCGGATGGATCCCGAGTTCGCGCGGCGCTACGTCAATGAAGGGTTTTCGGGCGGAGAGATGAAGCGCGCGGAGATTCTTCAGATGGCCATGCTCCGTCCCCGCTTCGCCGTCCTCGACGAGACGGATAGCGGCCTGGATGTGGACGCCGTGAGGCTCGCCAGTCAAAGCATCGCCGAGATCGGCGGGCACGAGATGGGTCTGTTGATCATCACCCACCATGAACGTTTG
Organism: Thermogutta hypogea; assembly: GCF_055386265.1. Taxonomy (NCBI): domain Bacteria; kingdom Pseudomonadati; phylum Planctomycetota; class Planctomycetia; order Pirellulales; family Thermoguttaceae; genus Thermogutta; species Thermogutta hypogea. The sequence goes on along the minus strand of NZ_AP042425.1, from coordinate 2,785,083 downwards.
TTGGAACACAATCCGCCGGACTTTACCCACGTGATGCTGGGCGGCCGGATCGTCGAAACCGGAGGTCGGGAATTGGCCGAGTATCTGCACGCATCGGGTTACGAGGAGATTCGGCGGAAGTATCCGGATGCAGCGGCCGAGGAGGCCTCCATGCTGGCGGAGCAAACCGCGCGCTAGGCGCGCCGCGGCCCGCGGAGGTGACGAGGGGAATTCGGTTGCGTGGATCAGATCGCGGCGATCGAGCGTCGCCGGTATCGCGTCTCGCCGCGGCGAGACCTAAACGGAAGGAAGGCGTCCATGACTCCTGAAACGCGCGCGCTATTGGGCGAAGTCAATAAGTACGACTTTCGGAGCGAAGAACGGTACGTGTTCAAGGCCAAGAAAGGCCTGGACGCGGACATCGTGGCCGAGATTTCGGAGATGAAGGGCGAGCCCGCGTGGATGCGGGAATTCCGCCTGAAGGCCCTGGAGATCTTCGAGTCCAAGCCGTTGCCCACTTGGGGCGGCAAGATCGACGTCGATTTTCAGGACATCTACTACTACATCAAGCCCACCGACCGCCAAGGGCACACCTGGGACGAAGTGCCGGAGGACATCAAGCAGACCTTCGAGCGGCTGGGTATTCCGGAGGCGGAACGCAAATTCCTGGCGGGCGTCAAGGCGCAGTACGAGAGCGAGGTGGTTTACGGCTCTTTGCGCGAGGACCTGTCCAAGCAGGGCGTGATCTTCACGGACATGGACTCCGCGGTTCGCGATTACCCGGACCTGGTGCGAGAATACTTCGCCACCGTCATTCCCCCCGCGGACAACAAATTCGCGGCCTTGAATTCGGCGGTGTGGTCGGGCGGCTCGTTTATCTATGTTCCGCCGGGGGTGCACATCGAGTTCCCCTTGCAGGCCTATTTCCGCATCAACGCGGCCCAGATGGGCCAGTTCGAGCGGACGCTCATTATCGTGGATGAGGGAGCCTCCTGCCATTACGTGGAAGGTTGCACCGCTCCCACTTACAGCAGCGAGAGTCTGCACTCGGCGGTGGTCGAGGTGATCGCCAAGGCCGGCTCGCGGGTGCGTTACACCACGATTCAGAACTGGGCCAACAACATTTACAACCTGGTCACCAAGCGGGCCACGGCTTATCGCGACGCCTTGGTGGAATGGGTGGACGGCAACCTCGGCAGCCGCCTGACGATGAAGTATCCGGCCGTGTATTTGTTGGAGCCGGGTGCTCGGGCGGAAATCCTCTCGGTCGCCTTCGCCAATCGCGGGCAGCATCAAGACGCCGGTTCCAAGGTGGTACATTGTGCTCCCCACACGTCCAGCCGGGTGGTCTCCAAGTCGATCTCCAAAGGCGGCGGTCGCTCCAGCTACCGCGGCCTGGTCCGAATCGACCGCGGGGCCAGGAAGTCCAGGGCCAACGTCGTGTGCGACGCCCTGATTCTCGATCCGCATAGCCGCAGCGATACGTACCCCTACATCGAATTGGAAGAGCAGGACGTGATGGTCGGTCACGAGGCCAGCGTCTCCAAGATCGGCGAGGAACAGCTCTTCTACCTTTGCAGCCGCGGTTTGACGGAGGCCGAGGCGGGAACGATGATCGTCGCCGGCTTCATCGAGCCGTTGGTGAAGGAATTGCCCATGGAATACGCCGTCGAAATGAACCGGCTCATCTCGCTGCAAATGGAGGGGAGCGTCGGTTGAGCGGGGCGACGGAGGCCGTTCCCGGCGGTTGATTCCCGAACGCGGCCCAGGCCTCGGCCGTTGCGAGTTCCAAGGCTGTCGGCGGCGTTGATCAGGCAGCATCCCCAGTGGCGCATTTTTAGCCGAGAAACTTCAAACATGAGTTCGACTTCTTCCGCGGTCTCGGATCAAGGCTTCACTCGCGATCAGTTCGAAGAACGGATCGTCGCGCGCAAGCAGCCGGCGTGGCTTTCCGCCCTACGACGTCGGGCGATGGATATTTGCGAACGCCTGCCGCTTCCCGACTCCGGCATGGAGGAGTGGCGGCGGACGCCCTTGCGGATGTTCCGTTTGCATCGTTTCGGGCCGCTGAGTCCGGCCCCCGAGTCCGTGCCGCAAGTGGCCTCCGTCTTGGAACCGCTTCTGGCTCCCGGGGGACGATTGCTGACGCTGAACGGACGGAAAGTCTCGGGCCGACTATCTCCCAAGTGGGCCGCGCGGGGTGTGGTTTTCGATTGCTTGGAGGATTCCGCCTGCGGACCGCACGAGGAATTGGTCCGGGAGCATCTATTCTCCATCTTGGACGTGGGCTACGACCGCTTCGCGGCCTTGCACGCGGCCTTTTGGACGGGGGGCGGATTGTGCTACATCCCCCGCGGCGTCAAGGTCGATGAGCCGCTGTTTCTGCTCTCCGCCTTAAGTTCGGACCAGAGCGACCTGGGTCACTTATTGGTTGTCCTCGAGGAAGGGGCCGAGGCTACCTTGGTCTCCGAGACGGCGAGCGTCGATCCGAGTGGGAGCGGACTGTACTGCGGCGGAATCGAGATCGTTCTCAAGCCCGGGGCCAAGCTGCGGTTCGTGAATCTCCAGAACTGGAACGATGCGGTTTGGCATTTCGCCCATCAAAAGGCCGTGCTGCAACAGGGGGCGTATTTGGAATGGACGCTGGGGGCCTTGGGAGGTTTTTTGGCCAAGGTGAATCAGCACTTGATTCTCGACGGAAAGAATGCCGAGGCGATCGTCAACGGCGTCATGTTCACCGAAAACCGGCGGCACTTGGCGTACCATACGTTGCAGCATCACAAGCAAGCGTTCACCCGCAGCGATCTCTTGTACAAGGGCGCCCTGCAAGATCAATCGCACCTGGTTTGGCGGGGCATGATTCGCGTGGATGAGGGAGCCGTCAAGACCGACGGCTATCAGCGGAACGATAACCTCATCCTCAGCGATCGCGTGCGAACGGACTGCATTCCCGGTCTCGAGATTCTGGCCGACGACGTTCGCTGCACGCACGGGGCGACGGCCGGCCGGGTGGACGATGAGGAAATCTTCTACGCTCAAACCCGCGGCTTGACCAAGCGGGAGGCCGCTCGGATGATCGTCACCGGTTTCTTCCAGCAGGTTTTCGACAGAATTTCCATCGACAGCGTCCGCGAGGCGCTGGCGGAGGTGATAGGCCGGAAGGTCCGTGAGTATCGCTGAGCGTTCGGCGGCGGGAGCATCGGAAAACGAATATATGATGGGGGATTGGCCGGGGCGCGCCGCTCCGGCCGAAATCCGTCTTACGGAAGGTGCATGCCATGGGAGAGCCTGTTTTCGTGTGCAAGAAGTCCGAATTACCCGACCCGGGTAAGGCGGCCTTCGAGGTCAACGGTCGGTTCATCGCCTTGTTTCACGTCTCGGGGACGTTCTGGGCCATCGACGACGTATGCACGCACGACGGCGGACCCTTGGCGGACGGGGATTTGCGGGGTCACACGATCATTTGTCCCCGCCACGGAGCCCAATTCGACATTCGCACGGGACACGCCAAAACGATGCCCGCGGTCAAATCCACGCCTGCCCATGAAGTCATCGTTCGCGGGGACGAAGTTTGGATCCGCCTGAATGAGGAATCCTGACGCGACCGATCGTTCAGTCCGCACATCTCCCGTCACCCGGCAAGAAAGGAACACCGATCGTGGCGATTTGCGAGCAGACGGTATTCGAGGCGCTCAAGCAGGTGACCGATCCCGAGCTGTTCATCAACGTCGTGGACTTGGGCCTGATTTATGAGGTACAGGTGACGCCGCGAGACGAGAAAACCGACATCCACGTGAAGATGACCATGACGAGTCCCGCCTGCCCCTCCGGGCCGCAAATGGTCCGCGACGTCAAGGACGTCCTGCGGCAGTTGGGCGAGGAAGTCGGTGAGGTCTCGGTGGAGGTGGTGCTCTCGCCGCCCTGGACGCCGGATCGCATGTCGGACGATGCCCGCGACGCCCTGGGGATGTTCTGATCTTTCACCAAGGCGGCTGAAAGTTCGGCCGGGCTGGTAGGGCGGCGCTCCCATCTCCGACTTGAGGCGAGGGTAAGGCCTCACGCTTGCAACGAGCCGTGCTTGGACGTGAAAAAAAGCCGCCGTGCAACACGGCGGCATGCTCTTGGTCGGTCGCCCATGCGATCGGGGCGAGAGGCAGACGCCGAACGTGGGTTCAGTTAGCCCACCAGGCGTCTCCCTCGGGATAAGCGATTTCATTCCGAGCGTTTGCCAGCGAGGCGTCGTTTTGCGACCGCCCCGCGATTTCCCAAGGATCGATCATCACGCCGCCGGTCACGAACATCCAGCTTTGTCCGACGCGGGCGAAGACCGCCTCGGCCGGGACTGCCTTGGGGGCGGGAAGTTGGGCCGTGGGGACTTCTTGGCCGATCAGGCCGGGCAGTTGCAGCCCAGCCTTGCCGAGCAGGTTTTCGTTGCGGATCAGCGCCGCCGCGACCGCCAAATCCATGCAGTTCCGAACTTGGCCGAACACCGGTTCCGCCAAGGCCAGCTTTTCGTAGTGGCCGGTCATCATTTCGGCCCAGCGACGATGGACCGGCGCCGCCTCGACGGTCTTTTCCCTAACCCCTTCGGCGGAGTAGATGTCGGCCTCCACCATCGTTTTGACGGCGGCCTTTTGCAGCTTCCATGCCATGCCCGCTTCATCCTTCAGCAACGGTTCGTAATCCGGGGCCAGCCACCAACGCGGCATGGGCCCGCCGGGCGCCCGGGAGGCCCCTTTCACCAACGATACGAAACTGGTCAGACCGGGAACCGGCGAAGGATCCACTCCCATCGAAATCCGCTTCATGCGGTAGTCGGCGGCGACCAAAACTCGGGCAAAATGACTGTCGGCCGGGATGCCGCTGAGCGTGACCTGTTGCGGGCCGGCGGCCTGGGCGCTCATCTTCGCCACGGCGGCGGGGTTGACGGGGCCGCGGAGTCCCCGCGTCACCGCATTCACCGCCCGAACCCCTTCCGGCGTCGGGTCGATAGAGCAACTGATGACCGAAGGTTGCGGAGCGAAGACGGCGCGGAGCACCGTCATGAGGTCATCCAAAAGCAGAATCGGCCGCCCCGATTCGCTTCCCACGATGACGCCGCGGTCATTGTACTTCCAACCTTCGGCAGGTCCCACCAGCACGATATCGTTCCGTTCCGGGTAGACCAGCACGTACTCGATTCGCGTCAGTCCGCCCAACAGGGCGATTTCGTCGGGAATGGGGCGTCCGGTTTGCAAGCACGCAGTAAGCTCGGCATCCAGTTTGCGAAGCGAGATGCTGCGGCGGGGCGCAGCCTGCGCCAATGCCTGCGGAGGCTGGGCCAGGTTCTCCTCCCAAACCTTTCGCGCCTCCCGCAGAACGTCCGGCGATGCACTCTGCACCAAGCCGTTGGCATCGATCAGCACACCGCCGACGGCTCGGCCGTTGTCCAACGTGACCTGAGCCGGAGCCGTGCTCGACCACCCCAGCGCCGTGCATGCGGCCAAGAGGGCGACCGCCGCTACCCAACCCCCGGGAATACGTACCGCGCGCAACATGGACATTCTCCTCGCAGGACAAGATCGCGATCTTGAAGCTAGCTTTTCACTTTAGAACGGAGCGTCGAATTCCGGCTGCCCGTCGGCCGAGAAGCCACGATCGGGTGGGACTTCGTCGTGTTTCCGGCGCGGTAACGGGCCGCAAAATACATTGCGTATCCTTGTTAAACATCCAATCTCTCGCCAATTCTCTAAGCTAATTCCCGCTCCGCTTCTTTGCAACCAAGAAAACCCTCTCGGGGACTGGAATCCGGCGCGAGCCGCCGTGTAATTGTCGCTTTGAATGCGGCCGGAGTTCCCGTTCGGACCGCAGTTTTCCTACACCATGATCGGGAATACCCTTTCGGAGTTGTCAGCGATCGAGAATCGAGGGTATCCCGGGGAGGGGTAGGGAGTAGGCTGATCGACCTGGCAAAAACGGCTAGGTGGATAAGCACCAAAAGCAGGGCGCGCATCCGTTCAGCTTGCAAAGCGAAGAGATCTATTTAGACTGTGAGGCTTTCGCAGGCTTTGCGGAAGCGGTGGCCCATGACGGGCGATCCCCCCTTTGTTGCCTTCCGATGTTGTGGAACGGAATCCGCGAGGTCGCAACGGCTCTTGCACTTTGCGGAGGTAGAGACATGGTTCCGGGAGTTGTTACGAGTCTCGTGCTGACGATGAGCATGGCTTTGGCTGCCGATTCGGCTGTATCGTTCGACACTACGGAGCCCGCGGTGTCGTTCGCTTCTTACAAGGAGGCCTATCGCCGCGCTCAAGAGGAGCGATTGCCGCTGGTCGTGTTCGTGGGCGCGGAGTGGTGTCCGGCTTGCCGAAAGATGGACGAGGCGGTGTTCCCGAATCTTCCCAAAAGCCCCATCTTGCAGAACGGCGTCTTTGCCCGCGTCGATTACGATCAAGATACGAAATTGGCTCAAGCGATTACGGGGGGCGGGGCCTTGCCGCAAGTGGTCATTTTTCCGCCGCAAGGTTCTGGTCAAAAGCTCCGCCGTGTGGTCGGTGCTCAACCGGTGCAAAAGCTATTCCAGTTTCTGCGGGAGGGGTTGAGCCCGAAACAAGATCCCGCGGAATCGACGGCCATGACCGGCGCTCCGATTCGAGGCGGTTGACGGGCTCGGAGCGAGATCGGGCCGCTCGGGGTAGCCTCGGCTACAACCGGACGAGAGACACCGCCACTTGCAGCAGTCGATGTTCCAAGAGGAGGGCGTCGGCGTTGTGGTGCTCGAAAGTGACCGCCAAGTATTGGATGCCTTTGGCGTAGGCAATCTGATAATTGTGGCCGATGATGACGGAGGGGACCGTGACCGAGTTGAAGGCCCACTCGGTCGTGCTCAAACGCTTCTTGACACCGCCGGCAATCAGGTTAGCGATCTCACCCACACAGTCGATGACCTGCCCGTTGAGCTTCTCCATGGGTTCCTGGAGAAAGCCCGCCGCGAGATTCATTGCCACCTGTTCGCAGGCGTTGAACGTGAGAAAGCCGGAGACCTTTCCGTGAAGGCCGACGACGGCGGTTACACTGCCCGGCTCATAGACCGGCACGGCGCTGAGACCGACCAGCCGTGTCTCCGCCTGGCACATGGTCAGGGATTCTTTCACGGCCTGGGCAATGGCGTGGGCTAAGACCGGATCACTGGGTAGCGGTACCACGGAGTCGGGCAAAGTCAGCGTACTCATGTGGGGATTTCCTGAAGCGGTGCCAAAAGCGGTCACGGATCCGAGCCACCGGGATGCCTTCTCCGTCTTTTCCGTGCGGGATCTTTTCAATTGTGCGTTATGGTTCTCCGGCTCCATTCGACGGGAATGCGAAATGCGGTCGCGCCGGGCGGTCGCCCACCGATCCAATCTTCCTGATCGTTACAAACCGCATGTTCACATCCGGTCCGTGTCGAAACTTTGGTGAAGTCGCCGTCGAATCTCGACGGGTTGCCGGCGAGACGCCTCACGCTTGGATTCTCCCTGCGATCGGTTAGTCGGCGGGTCGCAGGCGGGTTACAATTGGGAAAGCGTCCGAAGTTTCCGGCCGGCTTCACCGTGCAAGAGGAACTCGCACCGCGGCGAGGGGTTGGTTAGTTCGCCGGAACTTCACCCCTAACAAGAGCGTTGTGGGAGTTGCGCCCGCTACGATCCGGCGACAAGAGAATTGCCGGCTTCGACGGGTGCGGGGCGCTGACGGTCGGTGAACGGTTCCGTGTTGGATTGGGTCCGAGCTATGCCACTACATGCGCGAAGACGATCTCGATTTCTCGTGCGGTTTGCAGTGATGGCGGCGGCTTCGTCTTGCCTATTGCTCATGGTCGGTTTGTCCGCGGCTTGGGCGCAGTCGGCGGTCGGTCGGCCGGCCGTGCCCACGGCGCTGGAGAAGTACGGACCCGTGAGCGAAGAGACTCGGGCTGCGCTGATCCGCGAACTGTCGGAGAAGGCGGCCGTCCTGGAGGCCCAATCGGCCGTCGTCCGCTTGGTCGCGAAGATCGTGGGGCCGGCCGTGGTGCATATCGAAGCCCAGGTGCCGGGACGCCGGGCCTTGCAATCGGGGTCGGCAAGACCCGTCGAAGAGGCCGGTTCGGGGATCCTTGTCAAGCTCGGCGACCGGTTGTGCGTCTTGACCAATCGCCATGTGGTGCGAGATGCCGAGCCGGAAAAGGTACGGATTCATTTGGCGGACGGGCGCTTGATCCAACCCACCGAAATCCGCAGCGATCCGGCGACGGACGTGGCCGTGCTTACGGTGTCCGCACCCAATCTCGTAACGGCCGAGATCGGCGACAGCGACCAACTGGATATCGGCGATTTCGTATTGGCATTCGGCAGCCCCTTCGGGCTGAGCCATTCGGTGACGTTCGGGATCGTCAGCGCCAAAGGGCGACGGGATTTGGACCTGGGCGATTCCAATGTGCGGCTTCAGGATTTCCTTCAGACGGACGCCGCCATCAATCCGGGCAACAGCGGCGGCCCGCTGGTTGATTTGCGAGGTCGCGTCGTCGGCATCAATACGGCGATTGCCAGCAATTCGGGCGGCAATGAGGGAATCGGCTTCGCCATCCCGATCAACACATTCCTTTGGGTTGCACGGCAGTTGGCGGAAACCGGGACGGTGCGGCGGGCCTTCCTCGGGGTTTCGCTGGATGCGCGATTCGACGCCGCGGCGGCGCAAGCGGCCGGTCTCGATGCCCGAGTGGGAGCCCGCGTCGTCACGGTCACGCCGGACTCGCCCGCCTCCGCCGTGGGACTTCAACCCGGCGATATCATCTTACGCTTCGGCGAGCGCATCGTCGAAGACGACGCCCATCTGGTCTACATGGTCAATACCTCGGAGATCGGCAAGGAGGTGGAGCTTCAGGTGTTCCGGGCGGGGCAAATCTTTACGGTGAAGACGAAGCTCGTTTCGCGGCCGGATTCGGCCGGTTTGTGAAACCGCGTCGCCGGATGCAAAGGGTGCCTTCCGGGGATCTTGGTATGCGCGGCGTTGCGGGTTCTTACTCGCCTGCGCAGCCGGCCGCGACGGCGACACATCGCTTGGAGAATCCACGGCCGTGACGGAACCCAGCGCCCAATCCTTTGCCTTGCCGGAATCCTTTCGCTGTCTTTGGGTCGAGCGAACGGAGGACGGCACGGTCCGCCGTTCCCTCGTCTCCCGGCCCTTGCAGGAGTTGCCACCGGGTGAGGTTCTAATTCGTACGGCCTACTCTTCACTGAACTACAAAGACGCCCTCGCCGCGAACGGTCATCCCGGCGTGGTGCGACGCTTTCCCCACATACCCGGCGTCGATGTCGCGGGCACGGTCGTGCGGTGCGAGACGTCCGATTTCGCACCGGGAGATGCGGTCGTGGTTACCGGCTACGATTTGGGCGCGGGACGGTGGGGCGGCTATGCCGAATATGTTCGTGTGCCGCGTGAATGGGTGCTGCCTTTGCCCGACGCCCTTTCTTTCTTGGAAGTTATGACCTACGGTACCGCCGGACTGACGGCCGCGATGTGCGTCCATGCGCTTCTGGATCACGGCATCACACCGGAGAAAGGCGAGGTGGTCGTCACCGGCGCCTCGGGCGGGGTGGGCAGTATCGCCTTGGCCGTCTTGGCCAAGCTCGGCTTTCGCGTGACGGCCGTGACGGGAAAACCGCAGGCCGTCCCGCTCTTGAGAAGCCTGGGCGCCGCCGAGTTCCTCTCTCGCGGCGACATGCAGGATGCAAGCGAAAAACCGCTGCTCTCCGGCCGTTGGGCCGGTGCCGTGGATACGGTCGGCGGCCGCGTTCTGACGACCGTGCTGCGCTCGTTGAAGCACGGCGGTTGCGCCGCGGCCTGCGGATTGGCGGGCGGCAATCGGCTCGAAATGACCGTCTATCCCTTCATCTTGCGCGGAGTCACCTTGGCCGGCATCGATGCCGCGTATGCCGAGCCTGAATTCAAGCGGCGGATGTGGTCGATGTTGTCCGGACCCTGGCGCGTGGATCGACTGGCGGAATTGCGGTGCGTGGTGACGCTCGCATCGCTGGAGCCCTATTTCGGCCGAATCTTGGCGGGTGACGTGATCGGACGCGTGGTGATCGAGATCGGCGGTGACGTAGCGCCGGGGCATGTCGATAACGCCTAAGGCGGCGGCGACCTTGAGCAGTTCCCGCACGTGTGCAAGGGGTGATGAAGTCTCGGCGCGGAACGTTCGCACGGCCGTTTGTCAAGCGATAACCAGGCCCGTAACGGAATGTTGCGGGTCGCGAAAAAAGTCGTGAAATCCGCTATTGCTCCCATATCGTTCCGGCTATTACTATGAACTTGTTGGGGTTAGGGCTCGTGGCGAGACCGGATTAGCCGGGCTGGAAGGGAGAGCGGCCGATGATTCGCTACCTGTGCGATTTGTGCAAGCGGGAAATCGATCCCGTCAGCGAGACTCGCTACCAAGTCAAGATCGAGATTGCGGCGGCCTTCGATCCGATGGAAGAGGACGAACCGGACGACCGCGATCATCTGGAAGAGATTCACGATCTCCTGGAACGATTCGAAATTCACGACGACGAGGCGTTCGAGCCGGCCCACGTGGTTCTGACGTTCGATTTGTGCTCCAAGTGCCGCAAGCGTTTCTTGCGAAATCCCCTGGGACGCGGTGCGGCTCGCGCTCTCGGTATGAGTGACAATTGAGCCTCCGCTCGATGGTCGGTCGGTCGGTCTTGCCGATAGGGCGTCGCCGGTGTGGGGCGAGGTCCGTTGGTTGTTGCTTCTCCTTCGCGGAAGGCCGTTGATGGCGTCTCGTCGTCGCTCCGCCCGCCGATCGCCCGCCACATTCTTCCCTAGGTCGCGCCGTCGCTGGTCGCCCGGGGCGCTCATCCTGGTCGCTCTGATCCTGCTCTTGTTGCGGCTGCTTCATCGCGGCGAGAATCCGTTTTCGAGCAGCCCTTCCGAACCGCCGGCAAGCGGCGAGTACGCGGTGGAACGCGTTGTGGACGGGGACACGCTGCTGTTGGCCGGCGGCGAGCGCGTTCGCCTACTGGGAATCGACGCCCCGGAGTCCGTCAAGCCGAACAGCCCCGTCGAGCCGTTCGGTCCCGAGGCATCGCAGGCGGTGCGGGATTATGTCCGCGCGGCGGGCGATCGGATTCGGTTGGAGACGGAGAACAAGCGGGACAAGTATGGAAGGCTGTTGGGAGTCGCCTGGGCGGGTGATATCTGCATCAACGAGGCTTTGGTGGAAGCCGGTCTGGCGCGCGTGGATCGGCAGTATTCCTACCCCCAAAGTCTCAAAGCGAGGCTCCTTGCGGCGGAAGCGCGAGCGAGGGCGGCACGCCGCGGAATATGGATGCAGGAAGACGCCGCCGAACCTTAAACGCGATCCATTCGGATCTCGCTCAACGTCCGGATCCTTCTCAACGGCGCGCTCGGCGTGTATCCATTCGCGGCTCGCGCGACGCGGCCCGCGCGGCCGGTACAGCCGATCGAATCGCCATTCTCGGTGGAATTCCCTCAATCGCGCCTTCTGCCCCGGCTGGTGGATCAGGGCCGAATGATCGAAAATTACGATCTATGTTTTCTTGAGCTTGGCGGCACGGGAATGAGCCGTTCGTATCGGAACGGCCGCGGAGTACTACGTTTCCGGGCGCGAGAGGCGGCCGGGCACGTTGGGAGATTCCACGACCGGGCCGCCTTCCCTTGCATCGGGTTGAGTCGGGGACCGCCGACCCTCCTTCCGGCAGACAAAGGAACCGGTATGTCGCACGAACATGTGACGTCTCCCCAGGCGCAAAGGCGATTGGTGTACGCCCTGGGCGTGTTGTTTGTGATTTATGCCGCGGCTTTGGTGGCCGGCTGGCCGCAAGAAGCCACGCGCTTGATCGTGGATGCCGAAAGTCACACCCATCAGGCCGCGACGACGAGCGAGGGGCATCACGGCGAAGCGGCTTCGGATGTCCGGGAGGAATCCCCTCACAATCAGGCGACCGCTGCATCGCAGGGGGAGAGTGAGGCGAACGCCGAATCGCCGCACGCGGGACAAGAATCCGCGGGCGAACAGGTGCCGGCGCAAGCCGAGAATCAGGCCGAGCACGCGACGGCGAAAGAACATCCGCCTTACTGGATGGTGGCGCCGTTTGCGGCCTTGCTACTGGTGATCGCCGTCTTTCCACTCTTGCCGTGGACCGAGCATTGGTGGGAAAGCAATCTCCACCGCTTCTATGTCGCATCGGCGCTGGCGGCGGTGACCCTGGCTTATTACCTGTTCATCTACCCGCATCCCGTCGAGGGACACTGGCCCGCCCATTATCTGAGCGAACCGTCGTCCTCCGGGCTGCATTGGGGAAACACCTGGGCGGTCTTCGCCAACGCCATTCTGGGCGAGTATGTGCCGTTCATCGTGCTGCTTTTCAGCTTGTACACCATCAGCGGCGGTATCCGCATCGAGGGCGACCTGCGCCCCAAACCCATCGTCAATACCGCCATCATCGCGGTCGGCGGCGTCTTGGCGAGTTTCATCGGCACCACCGGCGCGGCGATGCTGTTGATCCGACTTCTCTTGGACACCAATTCCGAACGCAAACACATCGTACACACGGTGGTGTTCTTCATCTTCGTCGTCTGCAATTGCGGCGGGTGCTTGCTGCCGATCGGCGATCCGCCGTTGTTCTTGGGCTATCTCCGCGGCGTGCCTTTCCTGTGGACCTTCCAATTGTGGAAGGAATGGCTGTTCGTGAACGGATGTTTGTTGGCCTTCTATTTCCTATGGGATACGCTCTATTTCTATCCGCACGAGGCCAAGCCCGATCTGGCGGCGGATGCGCAGCAGGTCCGCGGGATGCGGATCAGCGGTGTGTGGCCGAATTTGCCGCTTTTGGTCGGCGTGGTCCTGGCGGTCGCGCTGCTGGATCCGACCAAGGCGATCCCGGGCACGGACTTCCATCCGCCGCTGTATCTCCGCGAGATCGTTCAATTGGGGCTGGTTGCCGTATCGCTGATCTTGGGGGACGAGGCTTCCCGCCGGGCCAATCAGTTCAACTATGCGGCGATCATCGAGGTGGCGGCCTTGTTCTTCGGCATCTTCATCACCATGCAGCCGCCCTTGCAGATTCTGCACGTGGTGGGGCCGCAATTGGGGCTGCATTCGCCCGCCCAATTCTTCTGGGCGACCGGTGTCTTGTCGTCGTTCCTCGACAACGCCCCGACGTACGTGGTCTTCTTCGAGACCGCGCGGACGCTTGGGGGGACCGAGCTGGTTCCGCCCGGCAACGGTGTGGACCACGCTTTGCTGGTCGCGGTGAGCCTGGGGGCCGTGTTCATGGGCGCGAACACGTACATCGGGAACGGGCCGAATTTTATGGTCCGTGCGATCGCTGAAAAGCGCGGCATCAAGATGCCCAGTTTCTTCGGCTACATGGTTTACAGTGTTTGCATCCTGATCCCGCTGTTTGTCCTGACCACGTTCCTGTTCCTTTGATCGGGGGAGTGAAGAGTTCCGGTCGGCAATCGCCGGCGACGAGCAGGCGGTAGTAGCGACCGGGCCACGCTTTGGGATGGGATTTTGCCACTCGGGCGGGCGGTTTTCCTGGTCGGAAACCGCCCGCTTTTTCCGTTGATTCGGGGGGCAACTGGCGTTCTGCGTTCCGTTTCGTTAGGCTACAATATCCATCTTACCACCGGGAATAATGCGGTGGCGGGCTGGGCGACGTGCCGCACGGCGGCTGAACCGTACTCCCCATTGCGGAGTCGCCGCGCCGGCGCTGCCGAGCCTTTCGATCCTGCCGGCACGGATTATTGCCGATCAGCAATCCCTTTTGCCGCGGCAGGTTCGATGTTCCCACGTTTCCGATCCGGCAGGCTCCCTTGCATCGTGGAGAGCGGATAGTGCCTTACGACATCATTGTTTGCGTGAAGCAAGTTCCGGACACGGCCAATGTGACGGCCGAGGCGATGAAAGAGGACGGTACCGTGAATCGTGCCGCCCTCCCCACGATTTTCAATCCCGAAGACCTGAACGCCTTGGAAGCGGCCCTGGACGCGAGGGATCGGTTCGGCGGAACGGTGACGGTCATCAGCATGGGGCCCCCCAAGGCCGCCGACGTCCTCCGCGATTGCTTGTTTCGCGGGGCGGATCGGGCGATTCTTCTCACGGACCGTCGGGCCGCCGCCAGCGACACCTTGGCCACCAGCTACATTTTGGCCCGGGCGATCGAGACGATCGGGCGCTACGACATCGTGATGTGCGGCCGACAGGCGATCGACGGCGACACCGCCCAGGTCGGGCCGCAGATCGCGGAAAAGCTGGGCATCCCGCAGGTGACTTACCTCGAGGAATTGGTCCATCTAGAGGGCGACCGCGCACGCATCCGCCGCAACGTCGGCAACGGTTGGGAACTGGTGGAAGTCCGTTTGCCCGCCTTGATCACCGTGATCGCCACCGCCAATCAGCCGCGACCTCCGGCCGCCCGGCGCGTCATGCGGTATAAGCGGGCACGAGTGCCCGCCGAGATCGAGGCCGAGGTCAAGAAGTCTCTGGGCGGCGTTTCCGACGAGGAGATCCAGGACGAAATCGGACGGCGCATCGAGGAATTCCGCCGTCAGGGCCTGCTCATCGAGCAATGGAATCTGGACGACATCCACGCCGAACTGGACCGTTGCGGTCTGCCCGGCTCGCCGACCAAGGTTTTTCGCGTGCAGGCCATCGTTCTTTCCAAGAAGGGGTTCACCGAGATCCCGCCGACCGAAGAAGGCATCGGGCAACTGATCCACGAGCTGATCGTTGAACGCACCTTGGGTTGACCCGGCGTCACGCTTCGGCCGTCGCGCACCGGCGAGCACGGCTCGGAATACGTCAGATCATCGTTCCAGGCAAACAGCAGTCCTTTCCACGAACACGGCAAACGCCATGATTGATGTCAACCGGCAAGGCGAGGTTTGGGTCTATGCGGAGCAGGAAGACGGCTCGCTGCACGATGTCGTCTTGGAGCTTTGCGGCAAGGCTCGGCAATTGGCCGACACCTTGAAGGTTCCGGTGGGAGCGGTCCTGCCGGGGCATCGGGTACGGGGCCTGGCGAAGAAACTCATCGCGCATGGTGCCGACCGGGTGTATGTGGTGGACGACGCCAGGTTGGCCCATTTTCAGACGCTGCCCTACGCTCGCGTCGTGACGACGCTCGTCGAACGCCGCCGGCCGCAGATCGTCATGTACGGGGCCACGCCGCTGGGCCGAGACCTGGCGCCCCGGGTGGCTTCGGCGCTGCGGGCGGGGATGACGGCCGATTGCACCGACCTCCAGATCGGCGACGTGACCGATCCGAAGACCAAGGAGACGCACCGCAATCTGTTGCTGCAAATTCGGCCCGCCTTCGGCGGCAATATCATCGCGACCATCGTCAACTATGATCGCTGGCCGCAGATGGCGACCGTCCGCGAGGGCGTCATGCCCATGCTTCCCCCGAATCCCGACCGCAACGGCGAGATTGTGGAGGAAACCGTGGAGTTGGACGAAGCACTCCTGGCCTTGCGTCTGCTGGAGAGGCACGTCGAACCGCGGAAGGTGAATCTCAAGGGCGCTCGGGTGATCGTGGCGGGCGGCGGCGGCGTCGGCAGCAAGGAGAATTTCCGCCTCATTCACGAGTTGGCGGGCGCGATCGGAGGTGCGGTCGGGGCCAGCCGCGCGGCCGTGGACGGCGGGTATATCGGTAAGGAGCATCAGATCGGCCAGACGGGCACCACCGTTCGGCCGGCGCTGTACATCGCGGCGGGAATCTCCGGAGCGGTGCAGCACCGGGCGGGCATGGAGGAGTCCGCCAAGATCATCGCCATCAATACCGATCCCAACGCTCCCATTTTCTCCGTCGCCCATTACGGAATCGTCGGGGATTTGAAGAAGGTCATTCCCATGATGATCAAGGCCTTGCGGGAAAAACGTCGCTGAGACGACGGCAAGCCGCCGGGCGATGCGACGAAGGAGGAGCCTTCGCGAGCCGCCCTCCCGTCGGCTTCGCCGGCCCTGGCGAAAGGTGATCGAAGTTCAGCCCCATCAAAACGGGACCCGCTTGAGGGAGAACCAACGTGGGTAATTTTTTCCTGGATAACGAAGATATCCGATTCCTGTTCGATCATATCGACCTGCGGGAGGTGGCTTCCGCGCAGGAGGCGTACGCCCGGAACGGTGACGCGGATTACGTTCCCACGGACGTGGAAGACGCCGTGGACAACTACCGTCGCGTCTTGGAGATCGTGGGCCAGGTCGCCGCCGACGTCATCGCGCCTCACGCCGAGACCGTGGATCGGGAGGGCAATACGCTCAACGAGGATGGGACCGTCACCCTGCATCCCCTGGTCCGCGAGAATCTGCGGCGGATGGCTCAGGCGGATTTGATGGGCTTCACGCTGCCGCGAAAGTACGGCGGGCTGAATTGTCCCAACATCATTTACACGATGGCCACGGAAATCGTCAGCCGGGCGGATGCTTCCTTCATGAATCTGTTCGGCCTCCAGGGCATCGCCGAGACGATCAACGCCTTCGCCGACGACACGATCAAGGACGAGGTCCTGCCCCGTTTCGCGTGCGGTGAGGTGACCGGCGCCATGGTGCTGACGGAACCCGACGCCGGGAGCGACTTGCAGGCGGTGCGCCTCCGCGCGTATCAGGACGAGCAAGGTGTTTGGCGGTTGAACGGGGTCAAGCGATTCATCACCAACGGTTGCGGCGAAATCCTGCTGGTGCTGGCGAGGAGCGAACCGGACATTCACGACGGCCGCGGCTTGAGCCTGTTCATCACGGAACGCTGCGAGAGCGTCCGCGTCCGACACCTGGAGGAGAAATTGGGCATTCACGGCTCGCCGACGTGCGAGTTGGTCTTCGAGGATACGCCGGCCCGGTTGATCGGCGAACGTCAACGCGGCTTGATTACATACGTGATGGCGCTCATGAACGGCGCCCGGGTCGGAATCGCCGCGCAATCGTTGGGCATTGCGGAGGCGGCCTTCCGCCTGGCCCGGGTTTATGCCCATACGCGGCAGCAATTCGGCGTGCCGATCGAGCGTCTTCCGGCCGTGGCGGAATTGGTGACGGAGATGAAGATCGCGGTCGAGGCGGCCCGCGCGTTGACCTACGAAACCAGCCGCATCTGCGACTTCGAGAACAACAACCTGCGCATCTTGGAAACGGTCGACAACCTCCCCGCCGACGAGCAAAAGCGGCGGAAGCAGCTCAGCCGTACGCTCAAGCGTATCAACGGCATGTTGACGCCCATGAGCAAGTACTACGCGTCCGAGATGTGCGTCCAGGTTTCGAACGATGCGATCCAAGTTCTCGGCGGGTCGGGGTACATGAAGGATTACGCGGCGGAGCGTTACCTCCGCGACGCCCGAATCACCACGATCTACGAGGGGACTAGCCAATTGCAGATCGTGGCCGCGGTCCGCGGCGTGGCCTCGGGATCCTTCGAGAGCTATACGGCCGAGCACGAAGGCAAGTCCTACGAGGATCCGCAGCTCGAAGAGTTGAAGCAACGGCTGATCGAAGGTCGTAAACGGATTCAAGAGGCCGTTCAGTTCGCCAAATCGCAGGCGACGGCGTTCTTGGATCTTGCCGGGCGACGCCTGGTCGATTCCGCGATCATCGTCATCGTGGGGCATTTGCTGTTGGGACAAGCGGCAGCCAATGACCGCAAGCGCCGGGTCGCTCGGCGATTCATCGATACCCGCATGCCCCTGCTGGAAATGAATTGCCGCCAAATCCTGAGCGGCGACACGTCTCCTTTGGACGAGTACGACGTCTTGGCGGGACCGGTGCCGTCCCTTGCTTGAGGGACGGCGGGACGGGATGGCGACCGGGCCGAGGACGGCGCGCTGCTTCCCATGGAGAAGCTCGGTCTCGGCAGGATTCGCCGCGTATAATTCCCAACCCAGGCGACGGGTGGTACGTGCGCGGCCGTTTCGAGGGTTTAGCGAACGATGGCTCTGATGAAAGATAAAGTCGGCTTGATCATGGGCGTGGCCAACGATCGCAGCATCGCTTGGGCGATCGCGGAGCGTTTGCACGCCGAGGGCGCGGAGTTGGTCTATACCCATTTGCCCGGCCCCTCCAGCGAGCGGCGCGTCAAACGCTTGGTGGAGTCCCACGAACCCAAGCTGGTGCTCCCGTGCGACGTCCAATCGGACGATAATATCGCGGAGGTTTTCACGGCCATCGACGACGCCTACGGCCGGCTCGATTTCGCCCTGCACGCCATCGCCTTCGCGCCGCCGTCCGAGCTCCGCAATCCCTATGTCGAAACGACTCGAGAGGGGTGGCACTTGGCGATGGATATTTCGGCCTACAGCCTGGTGGCCGTCAGCCGCGCCGCCAAACCGCTCATGGAGGACGGCGGTTCCATCGTGACCATCAGCTACTTCGGCGGAGAGAAGGTGATGCCGGGTTACAACCTGATGGGCGTGTGCAAGGCCGCCTTGGAGCACAGCGTCCGCTATCTGGCTTGGGACTTGGGGCCGAGCAAGATTCGCGTCAATGCCGTCAGCGCCGGCCCGGTGCGGACGCTCAGTTCGGCCGGCATCTCGGGTTTCGACGAGATGCAGCGGCATGCCGCGGAAAAAAGCCCCCTCCGCAGGAACGTCGAGTTCGAGGAACTGGCCTCCGTCGGCCTGTTTTTGCTGGGGTCCGAATCTTCCGGGATCACCGGCGAGGTCGTCCACGTCGATTGCGGTTACAACATCGTGGGCTTGTGACGGGCGGAAACGGCCCGAGTCTCCTTCCGCCATGATGCTCGTTCACATCGAAGGTCTCCGCAAGCGTTACGGCCCGCAACCGGTCTTGGACGGTGTGAACCTGGACGTCTTCGCCGGGCGGAGGATCGGCCTGGTAGGCCCCAACGGGGCTGGGAAGACGACGCTGCTGCGGATCATCGCCGGGCAAGAGGAAGCCGACGGCGGGGTGTGCGAGACGGTGGGATCACCGCGTATCGGCTACTTGGAGCAACACCCGCGGTTCGAGCCGGGACGCACCGTGCGGCAGGAGGCCGCCGCCGCGCTGGAACCGTTGTATCGTCTCCAGCGCGAAGCGGAAGAGACCGCCGCGCGGCTCTCCCGCGCGATGGCGGACGACGAACATCGCCGTTTGGCCGCGCGATTCGATCTTCTTCAGCAAGAACTCCACCGCCTGGACGCTTACCATCTGGAGCACAAGATCGAGCGGGTGCTGGAGGGCTTGGGTTTTACGCCGGCGATGCTGGAGCAGGAGGCGGCCCGGCTCAGCGGCGGCGAGCAGAATCGCCTGGTCTTGGCCCGGCTCTTGCTGGCCGAGCCGGATCTGATGTTGCTGGACGAGCCTTCCAATCACCTCGATATCGACGCCGCTCGCTGGCTGGAAGGATTTCTGTCCGAGCATCGGGCGGCCATGATCATCGTCAGTCACGATCGCTTTTTCCTGGACCGCGTCACGAATTACACGGCCGAGCTGTTTCGCGGGACCGTGGAGTGCTATACGGGCAACTTTTCGGCGTACCTCAAGCAAAAGGAGGAACGCTTGCTGGTGGCCAAGCGGACGTATGCCAAGCAGCAAGAGGAAATCGCCAAAGCGGAAGAGTTCATCCGGCGCCACCACTACGGGCAAAAGGCGGCTCAAGCCCAAGACAGGCGAAAAAAGCTGGAGCGGATCGAGCCGGTGCCTCCGCCGCGGGAGATTCAGGCTCCGCCCATCGCCTTCACGCCCGCCGAACGCAGCGGCGACGTCGTCCTCCGCGTGGAGAACCTCGGGAAATCGTTCGAGAAGCCGCTCTTTCGCGGATTGGATTTCGAGATCGCCCGGGGCGAGCACTGGGGAATTCTGGGGCCGAACGGTTGCGGCAAGACCACGCTCCTCAAGTGCCTGCTGGGACGCGTCGCGCCCGACGAGGGGCGGGTCGTTCGCGGTCACAACGTCGAGATCGGCTACTTCGATCAGCACTTGGAGGACTGGGACGAGGACGTGCCCGCCGTGGACGCCGTGCTGACCACCGATACCGTGAACCCGGACCTGGTGGAACAGCGGCGTCGCGACCTGCTGGCCAAGTTCGGCATCACGCAAGATCGGGCCGTGCGGCCGCTGCGCCAACTCAGCGGCGGAGAACGCTGCCGCGTGGCCCTCGCCCGGCTGACGGCCGCCAAGGCCAACTTCCTGGTCCTCGACGAGCCGACCAACCATTTGGACCTTTGGGCCAGGGCGGCGCTCGAAAAGGCCCTCCGTCGCTTCGACGGGACGGTGCTCTTCGTCAGCCACGACCGATATTTCATCGATCAGGTGGCCGATCACCTGCTGGTCTTCGAGGGCGATCACGTCCGGGTGGTGTACGGGAATTACTCTTCGTACGCCGCGGCGGCGGAGAGCACGCTCAGCACTCGGTCTCAAGCCGCTTCCGCTTCCGACCGCGACTCGCGCCGAACAGGAGCGGGAGGCCGGGATGCCCTTTCCGGCAACCAAGATCAGGCCAAACCGAAACGACGTTTTCCCTATCGCAAGGTGGAGGACATCGAACGGGATATCCTGGCCCATGAGAATCGGGTGGCGGCCATCCATCAAGAGCTTGCTTTGCCGGAGACCCATCGCAGCGGGGAACGCGTGAAGCAACTCAAATCCGAATTGGACGAACTGGCCGAGAAGCTGCAACGGCTCTACGCCCATTGGGAAGAGGCGGTCGAACTCAATACGTGAGAATCACCCGAGCCGGCGCATGGCGGCCGCTTTCCCCAGGCGAAACCGGGAGGGACATCGACCGAAGCGGACGGCGGCGGCTTGGCGCGGAAAACGAGGCTGGGCGGAGCGTCAAGCCGGCTCATTGCGGCGCGGCGGGGTTCGTCGCCAGTTTGGCCAACTCTTGGCCGTCCTCCGTCTTCCAGAGGATGAAATCGCCGGCGAAATCTCCAGCCGCCAGGCGGGCACTGTCGTGCGAGACGGTGACGACCATGGCCAGATCGGGCAGGGGGCCGAACTGCCGAATCTGCCGTCCCGCGGCATCCCAGGTCTTGCAGAGGCGATCCCGGCCGCACGTGGCGAGCCTGCCGTCGCGGAAGAACTCGACCGCGGTGGCGCCGTCGGCATGGGCGTTGATGCTGCGAACCTGGCTGCCGCGCTCCATTTCCCAGAGTCGCACGGTCCCGTCTTGTCCGGCGGTGGCCAGCAGATTGGAGTCGGCACGCCAGCTCAGATCGTTGACCATGGCGGGATGGCCGGCCAGCGTCTGGTATTCGCGTCCCGTGTCGGCCTCCCAAACGGATACGCCGCCGCTGCGATCCGCCGTGGCCAGCAGAACGCCGTCCGGGCTGAACTCCAGGGCGGTCACCCAATCGGTGTGCTTCTTGATGGAGTAGATTTCGTTTCCGTCGGCGGTTTGATAGACCCGGACGATCTTTTGCGGGCCGCCGAGGGCGACGAGCTTGTTGTCGGGCGAGATGTCCGCAGCCAGCACCACGTCCAATTCATCTCCCAGCTCTGCCAGCCGGTTGCCGGTCTTGACGTCGAAGAGGACGACCATGCCTCGCAGGGCGGCCTTGCCTCCGCCCACTAGCAGGATGGAACCGGCTCGATTGAACTTGATGACATGCGGCGTGCCCTCGGGAAAGGGCAGGATTCCCAGCAGCTCTCCGGATTCGTTGTTGTAAAGTACGACTTGATGCTGCCCAGCCACGGCCGTGAGGGGAGCCCAGGGGGCGGAAGCCGCGGCGGTGACGGCTCCGGGCCGTGCCACGGTGGTTACCGGGGTCTTCGGCAGGTCTTCCGGCATGATCGGCGTGCCTTCCGGTTGATTGGCCGCGGTCGGGGACAAATCCATTTGGTTTTTGGGCTTGGCGGCCGTGGATCCAGCGTCCTTCAAAGCCCCGCCTTCGATCCAGCGTTTGATGAGCGAGAGTTTTTCATCCGGCAAGCGGTCCGCATTGGGCGGCATGAAGGGTTGCTCGCTGTGACTGACGAGCATGTACAGGTAGGAGTTCTCGGCGTCGCCGGGTTCCACCGCCGGACCGGATGCCCCGCCCGCCATGAGATTCTCGTAATTGTCCAACTTGAGATCGTTTTGGGCGCGGTTTTGATTGTGGCAGAGGAAGCAGTGCTCGCGCAGGATGGGTCGGACATGGTCCGCATAGGTGATTTTTTCCGCAGCCGCATCCTCGCCTTCGGCCGCGGCCGCCCAGCGGTGGGATATCGCCGCCCAAGCGACGGCGAGCACGCCGAAGGTCGCGATCGGCTTATTAATCCTGCGAAGAACGTTTCCTCGGCAAGAGGACGAAACATGCATGGGTACGCTCCTCAATGTGTCCGCGGCAAGATCGCCTTCGTATTGCGGCGGCAAGGGTCTCCGGTTCAATCGTCCGGCTTCAGTGGTTGAACACGAATTCCCGGGAATTGAGAACGGCCCAGAAGATGTCTTCCAAGCCTTCCCGGGGATTGGGCGCCGAGGCGAGAATCTCGGACAGCCGAGCCTGTTCTTCAGCGGTGGGTTCGCGGCTGAAGGCTCGAATGTAAAGTGACGCCACGATTTCCTCCGGCGTCTTTCCCGACTGCAACAGTTGTGCAATCAAGCCGCCTTGCCGGATCTTCGTCTCGACGGTCTGACCGTTGATGAGGTGGAGGGCTTGCGATAGGGTGGGCGAAGTCTTCACATCGCACGCGCAAACCGACTCGCGAGAGGATCGCCCGAACGTGGTCAAAAAGTAATTCGACGTGGCCCCGTCCGCGATCTGCACGGCACGCGCCCCGGCGGGCAGGCCGCGGAACTTCTCCTGCGTCTCGGTCACTTGATTGATGCAGTCGAGGAGGATTTCGGCCTGGATTCGGCGGGGAATGGCGCGGGCGAAGTTGCGAGTGTCCTCTGCGTTGGTGGGATTGCTTTCCAACGAGCGTTGATAGGTGTTGGAGTTGCAGATGTCGCGAACCAACCGCTTGAAGTCGAAGTCGTACTCGACCAGCTTTCGGCCGAGGGCTTCGTACAACTCGGGGTTGGAGGGCGGATTGCTCACGCGGACGTCGTCCACCGGTTCCACGATGCCGATACCGAAGAAGTGTGCCCAGATGCGATTGCCGAGGTTCACGGCGAAGAAGGGGTTCTCCGGCGACGTGAGCCACTCGGCCAGCACTTCCCGGCGGTCCTTGCCGGCCGTCTCCGGTTCAGCCCCGCCCAGATACTTGGGCTTCATCACGCGGTTATCCACGGGATGCCGCACTTCCCCGTTGCCGCGATTGAAGATGATGGTTTCGCGGTAGTCTTCGCCCGTTTTGCGGCCGATCTGGGCGAAGAACGCGGCGAACCCGTAGTAGTCGTCCATCGTCCAACGGTCGAAGGGATGGTTGTGACATTGGGCGCACTGGATGCGGACGCCCATGAAGAGCTGCGCGACGTTTTCCGTCGTCTTCAAGGTGTCGGTTTCCACCTGGTAGAAGTTCGTGGCGGGGTTGCGAAACGTTCCGCCGCCGGCCGCGAGCATTTCGCGGAAGAGTACGTTGACGGGGGTGTTCTTGGCGATGCCTTCCGTCAGCCATTGGTTATAGAGGAAGGCCGATTTGACGCTGACCGTGTTGCTGGATCGAATCATCAGCAGTTCCGCCCATTTCATCCCCCAAATCTCCGCAAACTCCTTTTGCTCCAACAGGCGGTCGATCACCGCAGCCCTTTTTTGGGCCGAACCGTCGGCCATGAATGCTCGCCATTCGTTCTCGGTCGGGAGGCGGCCCACGATATCCAGCGTGACGCGGCGGAGAAACGTGGCGTCGTCGCAGATCGGGCTGGGGGGGATTCGGAGCTTGGCGAGTTTGGCCAGGACCAGTTCGTCGATGTAGTTGGCGGGCGTCTCTTGGGGCGGCGCGTATTGCAGATCGGCGGGCAGCACGAGCACTTGCGAAGCGACGGTCTTGCCCTCGAAACGAGCCAAAACGAAGGCTTCCCCGCGCTTCCCCGCGGTTACGCGACCGTCCGCGGTAACCGCAGCCGAGTTGTCGTTATTGGAGATGAAAGTCACCCAATCGGTGACGTCCCGGTCCGTGCCGTCCGTGTACTTGGCCCGTGCGACCAAACGTTGCGAGGCGCCGGTTCCCTCCAAGACGGAGGACGCGGGAAAGACTTCCAGGTCCGCCACCTTGGGTGCCTGGTCGCCGTCGTAGGGCGCCCCGGCGCGGAGCCACTCGACCAGCACGCGATACGATCGGCTGTCGGGTTCAAATCGCTTGCCGCCGGTGTGCGGCACCGCTCCCACGGCCTTTTGGACCAGAAGCGATTCCTCCGGGACGGCCAGGTTGACGCGGCGGAAAGGAAGCTCGCGCGTGATGCGGAAGTGGTCGCCGGCCGGATCGTAGCCGAAGAGGGAAAGACGGAACCCGTCTTTGCCACGGGCTGCGCCGTGGCATCCTCCCGTGTTGCAACCGGCGCGGGAGAGGACCGGCATCACATCCAACGTGAAGCTGACTGGAGGCTTGGCGGCCACATTTTGCACGGATACCGGTATCTGAACCTCTTGGCCGGCGTGGCGAACCGTCAGCGCGGTCCGCCCGTCGCCGACGGGGATGACGCGATTCCCTTCGATGGAGGCCACGGCGGGGTCGGCAATTTCCTTTTCGGCGGCATCGGTAACGTCTTGCGTGACGCCGTCCGGACGAACCGCCGTTACGATGAACGTTTGGTAATCGAGGCCGTTGTCGAGGCGGATGTCCGGAGGAAAGGCGTGGAGTTGGAGGTTCGCAGTCGCGTTCGGCCCATCTTGCGCCCGGCCCTGCGACGCCCCCTGCATCGTCACCGACGGCACTACTAGTGCAATTACTAGCGCAGCGACGTAGTGCCGGAACGTCACGGCCCGGCTCTGGAAGGGAGGGCGACCGACGCCGGCGATTCGGCCGGACCGACCCGGGAATGCGGCGGACCTGTCGCGGCTTGGAGCCGCGTGTTGGGATGGCAGACAACCCGGTAATGCGATCATGACGAAGGCCTCATGCGGAATCGTGGGAGCTTTGGTAGCGGGGCATCAATACGGGAGTTAGTCGGAATCAAAACCCGAGTCATGGGGCTGCCGCGGTCTGGCGCTTTTGCCGCAGTTGTTCGAGGCGGCTGAGGGCCGGGGCGGCGGGCGGCGGCGCTTGCGCAACCGGCGGGGCATCGGCCTTGGGCGGAGCGGGCTTTTGAATCACCAACTCCCCAGGCCCGAACAGGTGCTCGACCGGTTCACCGTCCACGGTGACGACCGCAACGCAACGGAGCGACTTGTGTTGCCCCGGCGGGCTATCGGCCGACGTCTGAAGCGGGAATTTCAGCTCGGTGGTGTCTTTCGTCAGTTTCTGGGGTTCGGCCGTTACTCCCGGGGGCAAGCCGACCAACTCTGCGGTGGCTTCGCCCGGAAATTCCCGCGCGACCTGAACACGGACGAGGTACGGACCGCCTTGGCCCTGCTCCAACGCCATGTTGGGGAACTCGCAGGCGAAGAAGGGAGCGGCCACCTCCAAATCCGCCAACTGCGTGGAGACCGTGACCGCGCCGCTGCCCACGTCCGCCGTACCCAACACGGCGACCTTGTAGCGTCCCACGGCGGCCTGAGCGGTCGCGGTGATCGGTACCACGACCTCCTGGGCGTCGCCGGGTAGTGTTACGCTGGTGGGCGTGGAAAGCCCCGGCGGATTGTAGAGCATTTGCAGTTGGATCGGTGCCTGGAAGCCCTCGTTCCGTTTCGCGGCGACCTTCAACCGCATGGTGCCGCCCTGCACGATGGGAACCTTGGGCTGGATGATCTCCAGCGAAAACGGTGCCGGCGCCGTAACCGCGGCGGCGAGCCGATCCGACATATAATTCCAGATTTCGCGGTCGTTTTGGCCGCGGATCAAGGACGTGCGTTGTCGCAACCGCCCTTCCACGACTTGATCTCCCACCGTCGACCGCCCTATCAGATCCACCAGCCGACCGTTCGTCTCGGCCGACGCATCCGCCGAAATCAATACCGGCACGGCGCCGACTCCCGCCGGGATGGTGTCGGCTTGCACGGACAACCCGCCGGGCAGTTCGCCGAATTGCAGTACGGTTTCGGCATCGAAATCCGTCCGCTGGGCGGCCACCATGATTGCCAGGCGGTTGCCGCGGGGAACGGCCGCCGTGATATCGCTGAAGACCGTGCGTTCGGGCAGGGTGATGAGCAACTGCGGTTTGATCGGCGCCACTTCCACGCAGTAGATGTAGTCCGGTCCGCCGGCTAAGAGCTGATCCTGAATCGACAGGACGTATTCCCCGTCATCGGGCGCGGTAAAGCGGAGCTGGCTGTCCGGCCCGACGGCGTCGTCATTGCCTGCCACGCCTTGCCCCGTCGCCCGGGAGATCGTCAGGACCGAATCCAAGGGACTGCGCAGCTCACGGGCATAAACGCGAATATCCCAGGACTCGCCTTTCTTAGCGGGAAAGCGGAAACGGTCGTGATCTCCGGGGGTGCCGATCCTGCCGCAAAGAACGGCCGGAGCGGTGAACGCGGTGGTTTGATCGAAGGCATCATTCGGTTCGGCTTCGAGGACGCGTTCCCAGCTCGCAACGCGCACCCAATTGGGCGACGGCGCCGGCAGGGACTCGCGCTCCGCAAAGACGGGCGTGGTGCCCGACGCATCGGCCGGCAGCGACAGCTCTTGCTCCCAGGTGTTACCGGTTCCGTCCCGCCACTCGAACTTCAGGTTTTCGCCGGGTTTGGCCGCGGTGGGGAATACGGCCGTGGGACGCGGGAAATGCCCGACGTGCAAGCGATAGCGGCAGGCTTCCGACCCGCCGAAGGCGCTTTCGCGGAGTTCGATAAAATAGGTTCCGTCGGCAGGCAATCGGACGGATAAGCAGGCGTCCTGTCTCGCCACGGGACTGTCGTCCGCGGCCGCCAGCACGAAGCGGCGTTCGTCGGTCACGGCCAGATAGGGATCGAAGAACGACTCTCCCAGACGCAGCCCTTCCACCTCCACGTTCAGCACGTCGCCCGCTTTCCCGTCGATGCGGAAGTAATCGACGTCCTCGTTCAAGACCACTCCGTGAACCGTGACGTTCCAGGGGATGCCCTGCGCCTCTTCCGGTTTTCCGTTCGGCTCCGTTTCGTCCACGATGGGTAGCGAACCAACGGACAGCGTGATGAGGTTGCTGATGCCGGTCGCCGTCCGCAAACGCAACCCGACATCTCCCAGCGCGCAATCCGGTGCGATCGAAAGCCGTAATTTGACGCGGTTCGCGGCCTCGGCCGTCACACTTTGCACCGTGATCCCGGGCTTGTAGAAGAAGACCTCCTGGGCGTCGTCCAGCCGCTCACCCTCGAGGACGAGGTCCGTTTCGCCGCCGCGGGTGACGCCTTGAGGCACGGTCCGCCGCAAGACGGGATCGGCCGCCCGCAGCTCGGTCCCGGCCGTCAACGAAACCCATGCCGCCAGTCCTAGCAATACGACGAGCAGCGGCGGACGGCTATGCGGCAACCTTGACCACGTCAATGGGCCGATGGAAACGTCCCGAGAGGTTGGGGAGGCGAGGGAGTCGGTTGCCTGCGTCGCGGGATGTCGTTGTCGGGGAGTCATGGCGGGTCCTCTTGGTAGTCATGCGGCGGAAGGCCGGCGACACCGTGCAGACCGGGAATCGCCGTTTCCTTGCGTGGGCGGGAGTCAGACCAAAATGGAACGTCGCACGTCACCTTCGGCGGGTGCGATGGCCTGCGGCCGGCCGCCCGGCGCCATGAGCAGTTTGCGGGGATCGACGCCCAACAGGTGGTAAATCGTGGCAAAGAGGTCGGCCGGGTTCATGGCGTCCGCATCCGGTTCCGCGGCAGTGGCGTCCGAAGCCCCGTGAATGCAGCCCCGTTGAATCCCGCCGCCGGCCAAAACGATGCTGAAGACGCGCGGCCAGTGGTCGCGGCCGGCATCGCCGTTGACCTTCGGCGTGCGGCCGAACTCGGTGGATAGCATCACGATGACTTCGTCCAACAGGCCGCGGGAATCGAGATCTTGAATCAGGGCCGCAAAGGCCTGATCGAGGGCGGGCATCAACCGCCTGGTGCCGTCCACGATTCCGCGGTGAAAGTCCCAGCCGCCGTAGGACACGGTAACGACGCGCACGCCGGCCTCGACCAGCCGTCGCGCCATGAGCAGGCGCTGCCCTGCCTCATGACGGCCGTAGCGGTCCCGCACTTCGGCCGGTTCGGCCTCCAAATTGAATGCCTCCCGCGCGGATTGCGAGCTGAGCAGCTCGTACGCAGCCTGATAGAAGCTGTCCATGGCTTGCACGGCATCGGCCTTTTCCAGCGACGCGAAATGGGCGTTTACCGCATCGAGGGCGGTGCGGCGCCGCGCGAATCGCGACTCGTCCACGCCCGCCGGAAGCCCCAGGTCGCGGACCCGAAAGCTCCGCTGCGCGGGATCGCTGCCGAGACTGAACGGGCCGAAGGCGCTTCCCAAGTAGCCCGTCCCGGCGAACGGGTCGGGCTGGTTGGGAATGCACACGTAAGGAGGCAATCCGGCCTGGGATCCCAACTCGTGGCTGACCACGCTACCCAGCGATGGATAGACCAAGGCCGGGCTGGGCCGATACCCGGTGAACATGTTGTGCGTCCCGCGCTCGTGGGCCGCCTCGCCGTGCGACATGGAGCGCACGACCGTGATTTTGTCCGCGATGTCGGCGATCCGCGGTAACGTCTCGCTGAAAACCACCCCGGGAAGCTTGGTCTTGACCACGCCGAAAGAACCCCGGTATTCCAAGGGCGCGTAGGGCTTGGGGTCGAACGACTCCTGCTGGGCCATGCCGCCCGGCAAAAAGATGTGAATGATTCCCTTGGCCTTGCCGAAAGTTTCCGGTACGTTTTCCTCGGCTACGGCACCCCTCGCCCGGAGCAAGTCCCCCAGGGTGATGCCGAGCATTCCCAGGGCGCCGACCGTCAAGAATTCACGGCGGCTCGATCCGAAAAACGGATTTCCCTTGCAAGGTGACCGTTCCATAAAAACCTCCCAAACGTGGAACGAAAGTGCGGTGAAACTGATGCGGGACGACGCGGCAGGACGGTTGGAGCCTGATTGAATTTCCCGACCGAGAGAACGGGCACGCCGGCGAGCGGCCGACCGGCCTGAAAGCAACTCCGATCCGGCGACCCTGTGTGTGGACGATGCGACATGGCTGCGACCGGGTGGGAAAGCTTGGCTCGTGCGGGGAGCGTGGGGTGGCGACCGGGACAGCAAGTTCTTAGTCGCTATTTATGTCAGCCATTGTAGTTAATAATCAGCGCGAAGCAAGATCCCCAGGATGAGGCGACCGCGAGCCCGGGACCGGTTTTGCCGTGCGGTCGCCTGAATCAGAGGCGGGTTGTCCACTGAGAAACCGGGCCCGTGGATCAGGGACCGACGCATGACTCCGGCGAACTTTTTTTCGGACGCCGACTGCGGCCCGATGGACACTTTGGCAACCGGTATCCCCGTCGATGTCGATTCGGGGGTTCGGCTCGGCCGTTTGTTCGCGCGGGCGGAGGAGATCGGCTACGGCCGCGGAATGAATTTGCCCGAAATCATCCGCCGGTCGCAACTTGGGATTGGACTTGGACGAAGCCCAATCGCAGTTCGTGTAAGATTTGCTCCAAAGCAGCCGTTTCCTCGGGCGAAACATTGCCTTGGGTCGTGCGACGCAGCAACTCGATGGTGTCGATCAGATGCCGAGCGCGATTGAGTCGAACGTGAATCTTGCCCGAGATGGGATCCGGTAGCGAACCGAGGCAGCTCATGGCTTCTAAGGCCAGCACCCCCGCCAAAGAGGTAATACTGGGTGGTGGAAGCGGGGGATCGTCGGGGGCTGAAGAAGCCGTTCCGGAGGTATGTTTGGTCTGTTTCGCGCGAAGCTCCTCCCGTTCCCTTTCGACCTGGGCCTTCCAATCCTCGTCCACGATGATTTTCTTTTCCGCGGCCGCGCCTGTCGGTCGGTCGGCCGAATGCAAGGACGACGTGATTTCCGGTTCGTCGGCCATGCTGCTGCCTCCTTGTTGTGCGCAATGGCGAGAGGGGCCAAATCTTTCGTCGAGCTCGTTTTCCTCCACATTACCCGAGTATGGGCCGTTCGCGGCCGCGCGGGGCGGTGCCGGCCGCCTCCTCCTTCATTATTCGAGCCGGGCGACGGGGCATGTCAAGGCGTCGTGCAGCGGTATGCCAAGGTGTGGTCGCCTGCAAAAAACAGGCATCTATCGCAGTTCTAAGTAACAATGATGAGGGCGGAACAGTTAGGCCGGGTCAAATGCATTGGGCTGGGCAAGTTCATTAAGGGCTTAGGATCGATTGTGATCTTGGGTGCTCTCTCATGGCACATGTTAGTTTCCGGTCTGGGACAGTTAGCGTGGCGTTTCTGCCCGTGCATTTCTTCGGCAGGCGACGGCGTCGCGTCGTTTGACGGCTGATCCGCCGGCGCCCCAATTTCTTCATCTGCGACGGTGGGAATCCGCCGAAAGGCGAGACCGTCGAAGTGCTATCGGTGAAAATCCGTCGGCGTGATACAATTCGAGGCGCCGGCGTCGGGTCTTGGGTGGACTTGTCCGCGCGATCCCCACGTTGTAAATGCCCGGCGCCGCGTGAATCAGGGAGGATCAACGATGCCTTGCACGAGGATACATCACCGACCGTGCCGCCGAGACGGCGATCGAAACGGGAAAAGGACGATCTTCGCCTTGGGGATGCTGGCGGCCGCTCTGACATGCCTATCGGCCCAGGCCCAACAGTATGGAGCGACGGGAGGCCTGCCGTCGGCGGGCGGCGGCCCTTCACCGTACGTCCAACCCTCCGGCGTTCCCGCTGCGGGAGCCGAGGCGGCGGCGCCGGGCCGGGCGGCGGCTCCCCAACCCACCCTCCTTCCCCCGCCATTCGTCCTCTCGCCGGCCGAGCAGGCCAATCTGGAACGCGTGTTGAAGGCGTGGGAGGAACGCAGCGCGGCGATCAAGACCTTCGAGTGCGATTTCACCCGCTGGGAATTCGATCCGGTGGCCGGATCCCCGAATGAACCCGCTCGGATCAGTCGCGGCAAGATTCTCTATGCGGCGCCGGACAAGGGCTTATTCCGGGTTGATGAGGAGGTCCGCGAGGGACGGTTCCAGCCCGCCGTGCTGCCCGAGCGATGGCTGTGCGACGGCCGTTCCATTTACGAATATCGCTTCGAAACCAAGCAGGTCGTGGAGACGGTGCTGCCGCCGGAGCTCCGCGGCAAGGCCATCACCGAAGGTCCGTTGCCGTTTTTGTTCGGGGCGAGCGCCGAGTCGTTGCTCCGCCGCTATTACATGCGGATCATCACGCCGAACAACGTGCGTGATGAGATTTGGCTGGAGGCCCACCCCAAGTATCAGCAGGAGGCCGCCAATTTCCTGAAGGCGGAGCTGATCTTGAAGCTGCCCAATATGGAGGTCTTCGCCCTCCAGCTCTTCTACCCCAGCGCCCACCCCAGCACGCAGGCGCGCAAGGTCTATCAGTTCGAGCGGCTGAAAGTCAACGCGGTGGACCCCTTGCGGATGTTCAAGGAGGATCCGTTCAAGCCGAACCTGCCGGATCGTAGCTGGTCGCAGACGGTCGAGTCGTCGGGACCGGCTCCGAGCGGAACGGCCGCCCCCAGCCTCGGCGCGCGACCGACACCGCAGCTGCCGCGCTAAGGGGGCGACGGCTTCCGGGCCGGCGGCGCGACGGACTATGATCGGCCGGGGTCGCGGGAGTCCGAGCTTTCCGCGGTGTCACCGGCGGGCACGACCTCGAACGGAATCGCGGGCAGTACTCCTACAAAGACCTTGAAGGATTGATTGGAATTCGGCCGTTTCTGCTCCGAGAAGAGCTGCAAGATCAAATTTCCCTTCAATCCAGGCGTCAGTTCCGCAGCCGCCTGCACCGGTACCGAGACGCGGTCCGGCGATACGGATACCTTCCCGAGGGAGATTCCCTCGTTCGGTTCCAGCAGCTCCCACTGGAGGGCGGCGATGTTGACGCTGCGGGCGAAACGTGGGAGGTTGAAACGAACGGCCGCGGTGCCGCCTACCGGTAACTTGAGAGGCAGGACGTTGACGGGCGTCAAGGCAGGCGTGAAGCGCGATCGACCGCCGACGAAGATCATCCAGGGGTCGGCCGTCACCAAGTGGCGGTAGAAGAACGCTTGCATCAGATCGTCGGCCGCGGCGGCTTGCCGCGTGACGGTCCTTCCGGCGATTTGCGCCTCTCCCAACAGGTTGGGCCTGAGTAGGCCGGGAGAACCTGAGGGAAGAACGGTAAGCGTCATGCGTACGCGATCTTGGCCGGCGGGGATAAGGTTGCCCGACAGCCGTAGGTCGTCGCTCGCTCCCGCGATCTTCAGCCGGATTTCACCGTCGAAACCGTCTCTGCGAAGGGCATAGACGTCCACGGGAACGGTCATGCCGGGCTGAGCGTTGAGGCAGGAGGGCACGACTCGCAATTGGAAGTCCGGTTGCGGCCGGCTGATCCGCAGGCGATAGATGTAGTCTTGCCCGCCGCCTTGCTGCATGTCCCGAACCTCGACGCGATAGTCGCCGTCTTGCGGCAATACCGCGCGCACGTAGGAATCCGCGTGGTGCGTCAACCAGCCGACGCCCTTGTCCTCCCAATCGTCACCCATGGCGACCTGCTCGCCGTTCGGGGCCAGAAGGCGGACGAACGAATCGACGGGTGATCCGAGTCGCCGGGCCGTGACTTCCAGCACGACTTCTTCGCCCTTTTTCCCGGGGAAGACGTAGAAATCGCGATCTCCCACGCGATCCACCACGCCGTTGATGATGGTTTCGAGCGTTACGGCTTGGGCCTGAGCGGGCGAGTCATTCGGCTCCTGCTCCGGGATGTCGGGAAGGGTATCCACGGCGAACAAGACCCGGCCCAGGGCGCCGTTCATCCGCGCAGGGGAGAGGGCATGAATGCCCGGCGGCAAATCCGCCGCGGAGATGCTCAGGGTTTGCGCGGAGAGATTCCAACCGTCCAGGCGGAACGTTCGCGTCTCGCCTTGCCGCAGTCCCGCCGGTTCGACGGCCGTGGCAAACGGGATGTCGCCGACCGCCATGCGGTACACGAAATCCTCGCGACCGCGGAACACGGAGTCCTTGATTTCCAGCACATAGTCGCCGTCGGCCGGTATCTCGGCCCTGAGAACGGGATCGGGGTGAAAGCGATAATCGTCCACATAGGCCAGCTCCTTGCCGTCCGCCGTTTGCAGACTGAGCGTCGCTTGGAACCAGCCCGGCACGGCGTCGGCCAGGTACGGGATCAACTCCCGCGCGAAGACGACGGCCGTGAGGTGCTGCCCCTTTTTCGCCGAGAACCGGAAGCGATCGACGTCGCCGGGGAGAATCTGGCCATTGATGACCAGCGGAAAGGCGGCGGTGATGCGGTACGCCTTGTCGCCTTCGTTGGGTTCCTGCTCCGAGATTTCCGGCCACGGTCCCACCTGAAAACGCAGCGGATTGGATATGGCGGCCGGGGAGGCGGCCCGCAGCAGATAGGTGCCCTGAGGAACCTCGCGCGCAACCGCGATCTCCACGATCAAGCGATCGGCGATCTGGGGATTGGGCTGCCGCTTGGGGTCGTTGCGGATGCGACGGTACTCTTCCAGGGCCTGGATCTCCTCCGCGGAAATGCCCGCGTCCTTGGCCACGTCGATCAAGATCGACATGTAGTCGGCGGGCAGGCCCATGCGTCGGCGGCGATTGGTCTCCTCGCGGACGCGGTCCCGCAATTGCATGAGCTTCTCTTGCAAGTCGTTGACTTGTTTTTGCGTCAGCGGCTTGATGAGCCGAACGACCTTGGCCTGGATGCCGTCATTCGGCAGACCTTCGCCGGCGAAAACGATCTGGTGAACGCCGTCCAGGAATTGGCCGCCGATCGTGACTTGGAATGTTGTGCCGGCGCGTCCTCCGGCGGGGTAGACGTAACCGAGCCCCGGCGCGCGTTGCTGCTGCCCGAAAACGGTCGGCCCGCACCACGCCGCGGCACAAACCAGAATGCCCGTCGCCGTCCACGATCGGATGGCTTTCATCGTGATCGTCTCCAAGCTAACTCGCATCTCACAAGATTTCTCGCAAATGCCCGCACAGCGGTTTTCCATCTTCCGGTTCGGGTGTCAGCCGGACCATGTCACCCGAGGGATGCCGTAGCGAGGCGGTCGGATCGATTCCCAAGAGCTGATACATGGCGGCGATGAGATCGGTGGGATGGACCGGCTTGTCCTTGGGTTCTTCGCCCTTGGCATCGGTGGAGCCGACGACTTGCCCGGCGCGGAAGCCCCCGCCGGCCACGAGGACGGAGAAGGCTCGGCCCCAGTGGTTGCGGCCGCCGCTCCAGGGCGGTTCCCACAGAACCTTGGGCGTTCGCCCGAATTCGCCGCAACACCAAACAATCGTGGAATCCAGCAAGCCGCGATCCGACAGATCGGAAAGCAAGGCCGACAACCCGCGGTCCAGCTCCGGCAGCTTCCGCTGCATGATTTGGAAGTGCTGCTTATGGGTATCCCAGCCTTTGTAGTTGATGGTGATGTACCGGACGCCGCGCTCGACCAGGCGCCGGGCTACCAGGCAAGATTGTCCGAAGGTATTTCGGCCGTAACGTTCGCGAACGTCGTCAGGCTCCTCGGCGGGTTCGAAGGCCTTTCCGCTGTCGCCCAGGATCAGATCGTAGGCCGTCTCTTCGGCTTGGACGAATTCCGCGATGTTCGGTTCGTCTTGCATGGCTTTGCGGAAGGTGTCCAGCCTTTGCAGCAACTCGCGGCGGCTCTTCTGTCGCTCGGTGGAGACGGCCGTGGAAACGATGCCCTCCACGGCGAAGGGCGTACGGGCGGGGTCGCCGCCGGTGGCAAAGGGTTTGTATCGCGGCCCGAGGAAGCCGGCCTCGGAGAATCGGCCCTGCGGTTCCGTCAGCACGATGTAGGGAGGGATTAAGCTTTCAGATGCCTGGGATTCGGCGCGGGCCTGTTGCCCTTGAAAATAGGAAACCACGGCGCCCACGCAGGGATACACGTAGCGATCGCCGGGCATCCGGCCGGTTTGCACGAGGTACGAGGCGGTCTCGTGCGCATTGACCCCGTGGGCCATGCTCCGGATCACGGAGTACTTGTCGGCCATCTTGGCCAACTCCGGGAGCAATTGGCCGATGCGAATCCCGTCCACATTGGTCGCGATGGGCTTGTCGAGCGGTCCGCAGTAATCGTAGCCGGCGTCGGGCTTGGGGTCGAAGGTGTCGGTATGGGCCGGTCCGCCCCAGAGCCAAATCTGGATGACGGCCTTGGCCTTGCCCCGTGTCGCTTGGGAGGCCGGTTCGAGGTGCGGGGCGAAACCCCAGGCCATGCGAGTGCCCCACAACAGGCCTGCCGCGCCGAAAATCCCCCGTCGCAGAACGGCCCGCCGATCGAGCGTCCGCCTCCCGCCGGCAGACTCGCAATTTCCGGATCCCTCCGTGGTCAGCATCACATGCGCCAGATCATGTCGCATCATACATCCTCCTCGGTCAGGAAATCTTCCCTTGCGGCAACTGCGGCGGTTGCCGTCTTCTCGGTTCGCAGGTTCTATGTCGCTCGTCGTGCATCATCCACGCAGGTACGGCCGCGGGGGAACGCCCCTCCGCTCACCGATTAGTGTCGATACAAGAATTTAGTGTCGATACAAGAATTCCGTGCTGTTGATGAGGCTCCAAGCAGCGTCCACGGCCAAGTCCCGTGAACGGAAGGCACGGCCGCGCCCCGCCGGGAGCAAGGCGTTCAACTCTTCTGCGGTCGGCGGGCGAGAGAGTATCGTCAGGTACATCCGGCGGATGGTCGCCTCGTTCCAAGTACCCTCGCGCAGCCAGGCCAAGCCGGGCCCATTTTCCAGTTTGCGGTAAATGTGGCTGGAATTGAGCAAATGCAGACGTTGGTCCGCCGTAAACCGGGGATTGCGTTCCGAGGTCAAGCCGCTGTCGCGCGGCGGTCGGCCGAACAATTCCAAAAACGAGCTGGTGATGCTGCCGTCGGTCAGGCCAACGGCCCGTTGCCCCGGCGGAATGATCGAGTACGGTTCCGGGATCATGCTCCAGTAATCCTCGCTGGTGCCGGTGATGTCGCAAATGGCATCGATCAGAACCTCGGCTTCCAGCCGGCGAACCGGATAATAGGCGAATTGGGCCGCGGCTCGTGGATCGGAGCTCCGCGGAATCGACGAAAGCTGATAGGTCCGCGAATTGAGGATCAGACGGTAAACATGCCGCAGATCGTATTGGGATCGCACCAATTCGTCGGCCAAATACTGGAGCAATTCGGGATTGGCGGGCGGATTGTCATCGCGAAAGTCGTCCGGCTCGTGAACGATTCCCCGCCCCAAAAGCCAGGCCCAAACGCGGTTGACCGCCACCTTGGCGAAGTACGGATTGTCGGGCGAGATCAGCCACTCGGCGAAGACCTCTCGGGGGTCCTTTCCGGCCGGCAAGGGCACGCGGGTACCGTCCGGCAGGACCCCGACCAGGGACCGATTGGCCGTGCTTCCCGGCTTGGCGAGGGCCTGGGTCGGATCCCAGCACACGATTTCTTCCTTCCACTCCCCCGTCGGTTTGTAACCAATTTGGGCGAAGAATGCGGCGAACCCGTCCAGGCGTTCTTTGGGCCATTTTTCCGCCCGCGCGCCCAGAAACGTCAAGGCCACGGTTTGTGCGATTCCTTCCGGGCTGCGATCTTGAGCGGCGCGATAGAAGTTGACCGGCGGCACCCGGAAATTGCTCCCGGATGTGGTCAGCAATTCCCTGGCGAAGCGGTCGTACGGCATGTTTTCCAAAACGGCCGTTCGCACCCACTTGCCGTAGGATTGGACCGCGTTGGGCCAAAGATTGATGGGAAACT
This sequence comes from Thermogutta hypogea, assembly GCF_055386265.1. Lineage (NCBI taxonomy): Bacteria > Pseudomonadati > Planctomycetota > Planctomycetia > Pirellulales > Thermoguttaceae > Thermogutta > Thermogutta hypogea. The sequence continues at coordinate 2,748,313 of NZ_AP042425.1, read as the reverse complement.
CGGATTTGATGCGAAGGATGTCTCCCCATCGCATGGCCCAGTAGTCGGCGTAGGCATCGGTGCCGAACAGCGATTCGATCAGCCTTTGCCGTTTTTGGGGATCGCCGTCGGCAAGGAAGGCCCGCACCGCATCGGCCGACGGCAGCGTCCCCGTCAAGTCCAAATAGACGCGACGTATGAAGACGGCGTCGGAGCAGAGCGGCGAAGGAGTCAGATTCAGCTCCTTCCATTTCGCGGCCGTCAGTTCGTCGATGCGGTTGGCCGGAACGAATTCTCCCGCCGACTCGAAGGGCGGCAGGATTTCTCCGGGGCGGGGTGTAGCCGGGGCCTCGCTCCAGCCGCCGGCACAACCGAGGAAAATTAGAAAAGGGAGAAGTCGACGCATGCACCTCGTCCTTCGTTTTGGTCCTCGTCATGATAGGCCGAGCGGCCGGTGCGGACGGGGAGTGGGCAGAACGGCAAACGGACAAAAGCTCGAATCAATAACTCAGCGAACCATGGTGACGCCGATCTCCTCGCCGCAATATCGCCTTCCCGGCGTCGCCTCGACGGGATAAGCACCACAAGGCGATGACTCCCTTGTGATCATCATTGGAAAAGCCGCCGGCGGCTCGGCTGTCTGTTGCCCGTGGGGTTTTTCCGACGTCGCGATCGGCAGGCGATCACGACCCGCTCTCAACCTAATAACCCGGCGGCGCTCCGCCTAATAACCCGGCGGCGCTCCGCACGCTAACACTTGCCCTATGGATTTAATGAACGGCGAGTCCACAGGCGCACGATCCGCCGTGCGGCGATCGGGCGGTACTGAGCGGCGGGGAGCGGCTCCACTTCCCGGCCGCGGCAATTGCAAGCCACGCAAACGGCATCAAAAACCCATCTTCAGAAGGATTCTCCCTGCGATTATATGGGGGGAATCTTGGGGCGAAACCGGAATCGCTTCCACTTCTTCCAAGTGGCGGAACCACGTCATCTGCCGTTTGGTGAATTGCCGCGTCCGAAGTTTGACTTGGGCGATGGTTTCGTCAAGCGAGCCTTGCCCGGCCAAAAAAACGATGACCTCCTGATATCCTAATGCTCGGGATGCCGTGGGCCCCAAACCTTTGGGGTGATCGAGTAGCCGCCGAACCTCATCGACAAACCCCCGCGCGAACATGGCGTCGGTTCGGCGCTCGATCCGTGCGCAGAGCAGCTCGCGGGGCAGGTGGAGTTGGAAGACGCGGCCCATCGCTTCCGAACGGGGCCGGTCGAACTGGGCCTGAAGTTGACTGATGCGCTGCCCGGTCGTTTGGTACACCTCCAATGCCCGAACGATCCGCCGCTGATCGTGGGGGTGCAGCTTCGCGGCGGCTTGGGGATCGACTTCGGCCAGTCGGGCATGAAGGAATCCGGGCGGATGGCGGGCGGCCTCGTTCTGGAGCCGGCGACGCAGCTCGGGATCGGCGGGCGGGCCTTGAAAGATGCCGCGAAGGACCGCCTTCAAATAGAGCGGAGTCCCTCCCACGAACAGTACCGGCTTGCCCCTCCGGCGTACCTGTTCCACGGCCGCGGCTGCGTCTTCCAAGTACCGGGCAAGGCTGTATTCCTCCCACGGATCAACCAAGTCGAGGAGGTGGTGCGGGATGCGGCGGCGGGTTTCCTCGTCCGGCTTGGCGGTGCCGATGTCCATTCCCCGGTAAACCGCCATGGAGTCCATGGACAAGATTTCGGCCCCGAGGCGTTCGGCAAGCAGGACGCCGACCTCGGTCTTGCCCGACGCGGTCGGCCCGGTCAAGAACCAGCAATTCTCCAGCGAGATCCGTAGTTCGCCCGCCGATTCCATCCGAGGCCTTTCGTTGGTTGCGAATTCAGATCAGGGCGGCCTGCTCAATCTCGGCGGCGCCGGCCGGCTCGCGCCGGCCGACCTTCACGGCTGCGGATTCTCACGGTCCTCCTCGCCGTTCAAACTGCGCAAGACCGAACGCTGCCATACCTCCAAGGCTTGGGCCATGCTCCGCACACGATCCGGCGCTTCGTCCGCCAGGTTCGCAGTCTCGGCGGGGTCCTTTTGCACGTCGTAGAGTTCCCAATCCACGCCGCCGTTCTTATTGGGGATGCGGTGCAGCTTGTACGGCCAGTCCAACCAGGCGGCATGGCCGGGCCCAATGTCGTCGGGGTATCGCTTCGCGGGGCGAGACTCCTCCTCCGGCGGGGGCGAGGCCGGCTTTTCTCCAGTTTGCTCCGCCAGGAGGTCGGCCAAGATGCTTTCGCTGGGGGTCACGATTCCAGCCACCGGATACACCCAAAATCCCAGCGGCTTTTCGCGGCGGGAGTCGCCGAGTCGATTGTGCAACAAGGGGCGCAGGCTGATTCCGTCCAGGATACGATGGGGCAGGGGGACGCCGGCCACGTCCGCCACCGTGGGCAAAATGTCTACGGTGCCGCAAGGGAAATCGCTGACGCGTGGTCGATCGATGATGCGCGGCCATTCGATCACGCACGGCACCCGCAACCCGCCGTCCCACAGCGTACCCTTCCGCCCGCGGAGGCCGCCCGTTGAACCCTGCGGAATGGCCCCATTGTCGCTGGTGTACCAAAACAAGGTGTTTTCCCGGACGTTGCAGTCGCGGAGGGTCTGCCGCAGCAGTCCGACCGCCCGATCCAAGGCCGTGATTTCGCCCAGGAAGTCGCGTACGGCCTCGGGCTGGTCGGAATACAGGTTGCGGTCCTCCTCGAGCGCCCGGTGGGGCGAATGCGGGGAGCCGAACCACACCACCGCGAGGAACGGCCGTCCTTCGGCGACGGCGTCGCGAATGAACTCAGCCGCCGCCTCGGCCGCGATGATGGAACTGTCGCCGTGCTTGCGAACGACGGTGCCTTGATCGCTCATCAAAGGATCAAGGTCATAGAAGTTGGGGGTGGAAAGCCATCGCTCGAAGCCCATCGCGCCGGGGGAGAGTCGGCCGTCCTTTCGTACGGAACCGAGATGCCATTTGCCGAAGTGCCCCGTGGCGTAGCCGGCCCGCTTTAGGATTTCCGCGACGGTGACCTCGTCGGGGCGGAGGGTATGTCCCCAAGAGAAACACCCGAAACGATTGGGATGCCGGCCCGTGAGAACGCTGCCGCGAGTCGGCGAGCAGACGGGCGCGGCGGCGTAAAATCGGTCCAATCGCAAGCCCTCACGCGCCATGAGATCCAAATTGGGCGTCTTGAGCACGGGATGACCGTTGTAGCCCACATCCCCCCAACCTTGGTCGTCCGCCATGCAAAGCACGATATTGGGTCGATCGGCAGGTGTCTCGCTTCCCACCGCGCGGATCGGCCCGAGTGCGGCGCAGACGAGCAGCGATGCAACGCCGATTCCCAGACTTCCCAGCCGAAGCAACCACCAGGCCGAACAATGAAGATGCGTTCCGCGAAGATACGTTCCGCGCATGACGGACAACCTCCCCAGGACTCAAGGTTCGAAGTTTCGAAACGCCGCCCGATACCCGAAAAGCTCGGTGATTCGCGGAGTTGCCTTGCGTTGCCGCTCGGCACGGTCAATCGGGCGTTGCGGGCGGAAGGGGGCTCAACCGTTCGCTCGATCTTGCCGATGATGGACGGTTTGGGCCGCGGTGTCAAGGTTTTCATCCCCGGGAGCGCGGAGGCTCGCCGTCGGGCGTGAAAGAATCCATTTGCTTGCCGATTGCCCCATGGAGGGTATGCGTCGCGAATTGACGTCGGGGCGACTTGCGGAGCAGTCTCCGCGTGCGGCTACAATGCCTTATGGGAACGGTCCCATCCGGGTGATGCCTTTTTCTCGTCAGAGACTATAAAGAAACGCAAGCCGAGGCGACGTTGTGAAATCGTTCGGCTCTGAGCATTCGAGTGACGATCTCGTTGCGGCAGGCGAAACGAAACCGCACACTACGGATTCCCATCGTTTGGATGACGGTCGGGCGTCCGACGCGAAGTCCGCGGACGAATCGCCGCCGGTTCTTGGGGCAAACTGGGCGGTCCGATGGGCCGTCCAACACGGATACCGCATGCTGCGGCGCCTCGTCGTCGCCCTGGTGGGTTTTTCGGTCTTGCTCATAGGACTCATCATGGTTGTCGGGCCCGGACCGGCCATCCTGGTGATTCCGCTGGGTCTGGGCATTTTGGGGTTGGAGTTTCGTTGGGCGCGACGGCTCCTCCGGTATGCCCGGCAACGCCTCCAATCGGGAATCGAAGACCTGTCGCGAAGGACCCGGGCAAACCCCGATCCAGGGAGGGACGACAAGTCCGATCCCGATGATCGCTCGATGTCCGCTCAGGGCATGTGATTCTGGCGGCGTGCGTTGCCCATCGGCCGCCTGTTGCGGAGGCAGGCGCGCGGGCGAAAAAAAGCACCGAGCGTGCTCGCTCGGTGCCATGGAGAATCTGCGAACGCAGCAGTAAGCCGGACGGGTCGGGGCGATCGAGCATCATTGTGCCGCGCGGCCCGCCCGGGGGGCGAAGCCCGTCACTCGTACTTGATACCGCACCCGAAGGCCTTCGTGTGCGTTACGGCCGGGGCCTTGCCTTCCAGCAGGGCGTTCAAAGCGTCACGCAGATAGTGCTGCTTCACTTCCTTTTCTTTGATGTTATCATCGATCGCGCCCACGTAGGCGACCTTGCGATCCTTGTCGAGCACGAACACGTGCGGCGTAACCGCAGCCCCGTAGTCGCGGCCGATCTTCTGCGAAGAATCGTAAAGGTACGGGAAGTTGAATCCCTTAGCCTTTGCCCGAATCTTCATCTGGTCGAGACGATCCTGGGGGAGGTTGTTGACGTTGACGGCCACGACCTGCACGCCCTTATCTTTGTAGTCGCGTTGCAAGGCGACGAGGCGATCTTCGTAGGCCACAGCCACCGGACAGTGATTGCAGGTAAATACCAGCACCACGATTTCGGCCTTGGAGTAGTCGGCCAAGGAGTGCTGTTTATCATCGATGCCGATGATCCCGGACCAATCGGGCGCCTCGGCGCCGACCTTGATTTCCGTGAGTTCCTCCGCGAAAGCGCAGGAGGTCAAAACAGAAAGCCCCACGGCGAAAAGGGTACCCGACAACATCACACCCAGCATGCGCGACATCGAAATCACCTCCATCTCAAAGAACCTTACACGTCACTAGCACCTGCGTTCACGGACGGGCACGCGATGTTTCCGTGGGCCGTCCGGGCCGCTGCCTCCAGCGCTTTGGCACGAGCGGATCTGCCGCCCGAATCATGCGTTTGCTCACGGCGTGGAAGGCGACGAGCAAGCAAATCTTACTCCGGCGATTGCCTCCGGCAACCCCACAAAGCGATGGGGGATTTCTCGCAATCGGAGGGATTGACGTCTCGTCGCCATGCCGGTCTGCGCAGGAACAGACCGATTTCGGCCGGCCCGTGCGAGATGGGGAGATACCGCGTCGATTTCTAGGCGCAAGGTTCCGAGAAGGTTTTGTCGGCCGTCACCTCACCGCGCGAGGACACGCTGATTTCGCGCAGGGGCGTGACGGCTCCCGCCGCCTGCCGGGCCGCCTGAGTGATCCGCAGCAGTCCGCCGCAGCACGGTACCGACATGCGGAGGATGGTCAGCGAGCGAATGCGCCCATGCAGCATGATGGCCGCGAGTTTTTCGCTGTAGCCTCGCGTATCATCCAATTTGGGGCAGGCCGTCAGGCATACACCGTCACGCAGGAATCGCTCGTGGAAATCCATCACGGCAAAGGGCACGCAATTGGCGACCAATAGCACGTCCGCGTCTTGGAAAAAGGGGGCCGTGGGCGAAACCAAATGAAGCTGAATGGGCCAGTTTTTCAGGCCGGGAGAGGAGGAATCCATGCGTTTTCCGGGCGTCACGGGAACGGCGGCCGACGTCGGAAGAGTCGGACCGGTCGGGGCGGGGGCGGGCGGCAACACGGTCAAAGTCGGTATTGCGATGCTTGGACACGAGGAAAGCCGATGCTCGTGTACCAGCCGTTCATCGAACGCGTCGGCCTCGCGTTCGGTGATGGTGATCGCGCCGTGGGGGCAATGCCCCAGACACGCGCCCAAGCCGTCGCAAAGGGCGTCGGCCATCAGCCGGGCCTTGCCGTTGACGATCCGAATGGCCCCTTCCGCACAGGACGGTATGCACTCGCCGCAGCCGTCGCATTTCTCCGGATCGATATGCACGATTTTTCTGAGCGGCATTGGAAAACACGCTCCCGGTTGAAAAGAAATAAAGAAATTGGGTGCAAAAACGTTCGCCAAGTCCCGGCTGTGCGCCTCGCAAGTCATCCCGCCGATCCGCGCGTGGAGGGAACGACTGGTTAGCGTAAAACGGTTGGCATAGAATGTAGATCGACCGCGTGGTTTGTTATGTCGAATTGTACAGACGAAAAGGGCGCAAAGCATCTGCAAGGCTGGAAGACGCCGTGCATGGGCAAGTAGGCCCGGCCTGCTCCCGACGCACCGCCGTGAAGAGGGGCGAGGCGTGTCGGTGGTTGGGATCGAGGCATGATCGCCTCGCCCGACCATGCTTGCTCCTGAACCAAGCGCGAAACTGCTGCGGTCCCTCGAGAGCCGTGTCGAAACGCCGCCTGATGGACATTTTGGGCCGGCCGAGCAACGGAAGGAACTACCAAGCTCTCAGTTTGACATGCTGCCGAGGCTTGCAATCGGATAATTGGAGGAAATCGAGAGTCGGCTGAGCCTGAATCAGTCGGCATACCCGGAATTTAGGGATTGTGGAATGAGGACGCAAATTGAGGCCGCCCGGGCCGGTGAGATCACCCCGGAAATGGAATATGTCGCCAAGTCGGAAGGGCTGACCCCGGTGCGGGTTCGCGACGAGGTGGCGCGGGGAAGGATGGTCATTCCCGCCAACCGAGTGCATTTGGAGAAGGGGCTGAAGCCGATCGGCATCGGTATCGCCTGCCGCACCAAGATTAACGCCAATCTCGGCAACTCCGCCCTGCAAAGTGACCTGCATTGCGAATTGGACAAGGTGCTCTGCGCGGTCAACCTCGGGGCGGACACCGTGATGGATCTTTCGACCGGCAAGGATATCAATACCATTCGCGAGCACATCATCGCCGCGTCCCCTGTTCCAGTGGGCACCGTGCCGATCTACCAGGTGGTGGAGGAAATCCCGGACATCGCCGACATGACGGTCCGGAAGTTTCTGGATGTCGTTGAGCTTCAGGCCTCGCAAGGGGTGGATTACATGACCATCCACTGCGCGGTCTTGCGAGAGCACCTGCCTTTGGTGGAAAAGCGGGTAACAGGTATCGTGAGCCGCGGCGGATCGTTGATTGCCAAGTGGATGGCCATCCACGGGGAAGAAAATCCGTTATATACGCATTTTGACGACCTCTGCGACATCATGCGTCAATATGATGTCACGTGGAGCCTGGGCGATGGGTTGCGACCCGGTTCCTTGGCCGATGCGAGTGACGAGGCTCAGTTTGCCGAGCTGAAGGTGATGGGCGAATTGGGGCGGCGGGCCAGGGAACGCGGTTGCCAGGTCATGATTGAAGGTCCCGGCCACGTGCCCATGGATCAGATCGAGGAAAACATCCGGCTGCAACAGGAGTGGTGCGACGAGGCCCCGTTTTATGTACTGGGACCGCTGGTGACCGACGTTGCGCCCGGCTACGATCACATCGCCAGCGCCATCGGTGCGGCGATGGCGGCTTGGTATGGGGCCGCCATGTTGTGCTATGTTACGCCGCGGGAGCATCTCGGGCTGCCGAATTTGGAAGACGTACGGCAAGGGGTCGTCGCCTATAAGATCGCAGCCCATGCCGCCGATGTTGCCCGGCACCGTCCGGGCGCCCGCGATTGGGACGACGCCCTGAGTCGTGCCCGATTCCGCTTTGATTGGGAGGAACAGTTCCGCCTGGCGATCGATCCGGAGACGGCCCGGCGGTTGTGGCAGGAGTCTGCCCGACCTGGCACGAGCCCGACCAGCAAGTACTGTAGCATGTGTGGGCCCAAGTTCTGTTCCATGCGGCTTTCGCAAGATATCGCGGAGTTGCGGGAGGCATCCGATTTGCCCCAAGATGCCGAGGAGGTGAAACAACTCCCCACCTAAAGCCCATCATTTGAATGGCGATCCGGGACTGCCGCGGGGCGGAACGGCGCGGGCCTCTTTTACGCGAATCAGACGCGGTCGTTGCGCGATCGCATGGCCGCGGCGTCTCTTCTCGACCCGCAGCGCGGCGCCGGAACAGATTTGGCGGCGTCTCCGTCGGCGTTCGTTGCGGGGACCGGCAAACGCGAAAACCGGCCAAGTAATTTCGCGGTGTCCGTATTGGACCGAATAGCGGCCGGCGGGTAAAATTGATGGTTTCGCGCTTGCCCGACGGCAGGCGCTTGCGGACTCAACAGGGCGTGGTTTGGCGTCGAACGGTTAGCTTATGGGTTTTGACAGGCAAGATATCGATAATACCCGAAACATCGGGATTTCTGCGCACATCGACTCGGGGAAGACCACCCTGAGCGAAAGGATTCTGTATTACTCCGGTCGGATCCATCGCATGGGCGAGGTCCGCGGCGAGGGGCCCGGCGCCACCATGGATTATATGGAGCTGGAACGGGAACGCGGAATCACCATCACGAGTGCGGCTACGTCGGTTTCCTGGTTGGGGAAGAAGATCAATTTGATCGATACCCCGGGCCACGTGGATTTCACGGTCGAGGTGGAGCGGAGCCTCCGCGTCTTGGACGGTGCGATTCTGGTGCTATGCGCGGTGGGCGGCGTGCAGGCCCAATCGCTGACCATCGACCGGCAGATGCGGCGTTACCACGTTCCCCGGCTGGCCTTCATCAACAAAATGGACCGCGTGGGGGCCGACCCTTGGAAAGTCGTCAAGCAGTTGCACGATCGGCTGGGCTGCGATGCGGTCCTTATGCAATTGCCGATCGGTCGCGAATCGAATTTCCAGGGAGTGATCGACCTGGTGACGCAGGAGGCGGTCTATTTCGACGGCGAGGAGGGCGAGCGGGTCCGCCGCGAAGCGGTGCCCGACGGCATGCGTGAGGAGATGTTGGCGGCACGGCGGCAGATGCTGGAATCGCTGGCCATGTACAGCGACGAACTGCTGGAGGTACTGTTGGCCGAGGAGGAGCCGTCGCTGGATCTGATTTATCGTGTGGCCAAGGAAGCGGTTTGCAGCCTGCAATTGACCCCGGTGTTTTTGGGTTCGGCTTTCAAGAACAAGGGCGTTCAGCCGCTGCTGGACGCGGTCGTCCGGTTGCTGCCCTCGCCCGCCGAGACGGAAGTCAAGGCGATTCCGCCGGGAGGAACCGAGCCGACGCTGGCGCTTTCCGCCGACCCCGATCAACCTCTGGTGGCGATGGCCTTCAAGTTGGTGGAGGATCCCTATGGGGCGTTGACGTTGTTCCGCATCTACCAAGGCTGCATCGCCAAGGGCGAATCGTACTACAACCAACGAACCGGCAAACGGGAGCGTTTCGGCCGGATCGTGCGATTGCACGCGGATAAGCGGGAGGAGATCGAGGGGGCGGGTCCGGGCGACATCGTGGGCGTGCTGGGTATCGACGCCGCCAGCGGCGATACCTATTCCTCGCTCGCCGGATTCGGCACCCTGGAGAGCATGTTCGTCCCCGAGCCGGTCATCAAGATGGCGATCATGCCGGTGGAGCGAGGCGGAGCGGATCGCTTGGCCAAGGCCTTGTCGCGATTCCGCCGCGAGGACCCCACTCTCCAGATCCTTTCCGATGAGGAGAGCGGCGAGACCTTGATCGCCGGGATGGGCGAGTTGCACCTGGACGTGTACGTGGAACGCCTCCGCCGCGAATACAAAGTGGAAGTGGTGGTTGGGGCACCCAAGGTCAATTACCGCGAGGCGCCCACCCAGCCCGCCGAATTCAACGTCCGCCATCGCAAGCAGACCGGCGGTTCGGGGCAGTACGCCCACATCGTCGGCCGCATGGAGCCGCTCCCCGAGGACGCGGAAGAGAGCTTTCTTTTCGAGGAGGCGATCGTCGGCGGGCGGATCCCGAAACAGTACATCCCGGCCATCGAAAAGGGGCTGCGGTCTTCGCTGGAGAAGGGGCCCCTGGCCGGTTATCCCATCGTCGGTCTGCATGTCCTCGTCGAAGACGGCTCGTATCACGAGGTAGACAGCTCGGACCTGGCATTCCAGATTTGTGCCCAGACGGTCATGCGCGAGGCCTTCCCGCGGACGCAGCCGGTCCTCTTGGAGCCGATTATGCGGATCGAGGTCGAGTGCCCCGAGGCCTGCCAAGGCAACGTGGTGGGCGACCTGATCGGGCGGCGGGGGTTGATCACCGGCTCCACCGTCATGGGACCGATCGCCCGAATCACCGGCGAAGTGCCCCTGGCCGAAACCTTCGGCTATGCCACCGTGTTGAGGAGCTTGACGCAGGGACAGGCCACATTCTCGCTGGAGTTTTGTCGGTACAAGCGCGTGCCGTCTTCCGTTCAGGAAGAGATCATCGCTCAACGCCGCAAACGACAGACCGCGGGGGTCGGTTCCTGATCGCCGTGATTCCCTTCCGGATACCGCGAAGTCACACGCGTTCCTAGGAATCGAAGCGCAGGAGGGCGTAGCGCTTCTTTCCGGCGCGCAGGACCACGGCTGCGTCTCCCACCAAATGGCGCACCGTCAGCCGGGCGTCCAGGTCGCCGAAGCGGACGTTGTTGACGTAGGCGCCGCCTTGCTGGATCACGCGCCGCGCATCGCTCTTGTTCTTGGCCAAGCCGGCTGCGCATAAGGCGTCGATCAGCGGCAAGCCCTCGCCCTCCAGCAATCCTCGAGGCACGGCACTGCTCGGCACGTCGGCGAAGATATCGTTCAATTCTTGAGGGGAAATCCGTTCGATGGGAGCGCCGAATAGGACCTCGGTCGCGCGTTCGGCGGCCTCCAAGCCCTCCGCGCCGTGCACCAGCCGAGTCAACTCGGTCGCCAACGTGCGTTGCCCCAGTCGCTGCTCCGGCGCGGCGCCATGCCGCGAAACGACGTCGTCGATCTCCTCCACCGGCAAATCGGTGAAATACTTGAGGCACTTTTCGACCAGATCGTCCTCGACGTTGATCCAGTATTGATAGAAGCGATAAGGGCTGGTCTTTGCGGGGTCGAGCCACAACGCGCCGGACTCCGTTTTGCCCATTTTGGTGCCGTCGCTCTTCGTCAATAGCGGACAGGTCAGCCCGTGGAGCTGGACGCCGTGCAATCGCCGGGCGAGATCGATTCCCGCCGTGATGTTGCCCCACTGGTCGCTTCCCCCCACTTGCAATTCGCATTCGTACCGGCGGAAGAGATGAACAAAGTCGTAGGCCTGGAGGAGCATGTAACTGAACTCGGTGTAGCTGAGTCCGGCATCGCTCCGCTCCAGCCGCTGGCGGACGGAATCCTTGGTGAGCATCACATTGACGGGGAAGTGCTTGCCCACCTCGCGCAGAAACTCCAAGTAGCCGAATTGCCCCATCCAGTCGTAGTTGTTCAGCAGCAGGGCGGCATTGGCCGAGCCTTGGAAATCGAGAAAGCGGCGGAGTTGCCGTTCCACGCAGCGGACGTTGTGACGCAGTTGCTCCTCGGACAAAAGTTTCCGCTCTTCGCTCTTGCCGCTAGGGTCGCCGATCATGCCGGTGGCCCCGCCGATCAGGGCGATCGGGCGGTGGCCCGCCTTTTGAAAACGCCGCAGGATCATCAGGGCCATCAGGTGACCGACATGGAGACTGTCCGCCGTGGGATCGAACCCCGCGTACAGCGTTCGCGACTTTTGCAGAAGCCAGGATGCCAGGCCGGCATCGTCCGTCGTCTGGTGGATCAAACCGCGGAGACGCAAGTCCGCTACAACGTCGAAGTTGGGCATGGTTGTTAGGCTCTTTTGATTCTGAGGATGCCGAGGACGGCTGATAAGAATCCGCGGCGAAACACCTTTCGGGCGGGGCTCACAGGCTCCTAAAACGAGCACGCTTGGGGGCCGTCAGCGCCAAAGATCGTCATCCGCGAAAGGGTGCCGCGGTTCGGCGAGTCGGGGTTTCGGCAGCACGTCCAGGATCTTCTCCGCCAATCGCAGATCTTCCCGGGTCGTGATTTTGATGTTCAAACTCGAACCGGGCACGACGTGAACCTTGCGGCCGGCCCTTTCGAGCCATTGGGCATCGTCGGTGACGGGCTGGATTCCGCTTTTCTCGCACGCCTCGATCAGCCAATCGCGGCGAAAGACCTGGGGGGTTTGGGCCTCCCAAATCCCTTGGCGAGGAAGCGTTTGCACGATCACCTCATCCGCTCCCACCTGCTTCAGGGTCGCGACGGCGGGGATCGCCAGGATGGCGGCGCCCGTCTCTTCCGCTTTCGCGAAAACGGCGTCGATCCAGGGATCGGCCAGACAAGGTCGGGCGGCGTCGTGGACGCACACGAAGTCGGCCTCCGGCTTTACGGCGGCCAGCGCATGGCGCACGGAATCAGCCCTCTCCTTGCCGCCTTCCACCACCTGAACTCCGAGAATGGCGATCTCCGAAGCGAATTTCTCGCGAAAAAACTCCTGGTCGTCGGGAGACACGGCGACGATGACTTGGACGACATCCGGCCGTTGCAGGAAGCGGTGAACGGAATGCAGCCAAACCGCCCGACCGGCCAACGGGGCGAAGGGTTTTTTGTAGCTTCGGTCGCGAAAACGGGAGCTGGCCCCCGCCGCCGGCAAGATCACTGCGAATTTCGACACGATTTAGCCTCTCTTCTCACACGCCGTGGAGCGAAAGCTTCATTTTCCCCCAGCGTTCGGACCCGTCAAGGCGATGGCCCCATGCTCCTCGTCAATACCGGAGGATGCCCCTCGCAAGTCGGGCATGGAAAAAATGGGATAGCTTGGATCGGAGCCGGATCACTATAATCCGCGTGCTGGAATGTCGCCCACCGCCGGACTCGTGCTGCCTTCCAACCGGTGGGATCTTCGCAAGGAAGCGTAGCTTGCACGGTCGGCATCGTTCGCTCGTGCAGGGAGCGCAGAGGGGACTATGCTCGGACAAGGAGGTCCGAACTCTCACCGACCCAAATCCCTTGCTGCCGAGGCCGTTTCGCCCTCGTCGGAGGAAGAGCGTTGCGCGCCTCGCCGGCGAGCTTGCGTCGTGCCGTTCTTGGTCTGGTCTGTCCTGCTTCTGTCGGCCGCTCGGCATGGTGCGGTTTGGGCGGAGGAGGTGGGGTTACGCATTTCTTGGGGTGGAGAAACCCCCCTCGCCTGGCGCGGCGAGATCGCCGTGAGCGACGGTTCGATTCGCGATTGGCGTCCCATCGGGTCGGAGGTGGATGAAGCGGCAGCCGTCGTTTGGCTGAACGGCCGGCTTCGGTTGGGCGCTCCCTCGCCGCGATTCTTCGACGGCGTGGATATCTGGGTGGAAGGAAGCGAGGCTACCACGGTTCGCGTTTCCGTCGGGGCGGGAAGCGAACCGGCAAGCTCGCCCCTGTTGCTCCGGTTGGGCGATCTGGCGAAGCAGTCGGTTTTCCATGCCGATCTGGACGGCCAAGGCAATCGGCTCTTCGTGGAGCGGATACCGGGCGACACTCTGCACGTCACTCTTTCGAGACCGCACTTGGTGTTCGACCCCGAGGAAGCCATCGACTTGGAGGTGGAACCGCGGGGGGTGGCGGCGCCGGGGGCGAGACTGATGCTCCGCGCGGAATTAGCGCGGCCCCGGTGGAGCGGAAATGCGCAAGAGGGATCGCGGAGCGTCCTGCCCCAGATCGCGTTGCCGCGGTTCGGCGGGACGGGAGAACCCGCCGCGGCGATTCAGCACGACTTTTCCTTCATGCCCGGCGCAAAAATACCCATCCGCTTGACGGCCCCGCGCGAGGAAGGCGTCTACGAGATCATCCTGGATGTGGTTTCCACGGGCCGACCGCGGCTTTCGGAAGCCGTGATGCGGCCCTTCGCCGCGCCGACGGTGCTGGCGACGCGACGGGTGCAGATCGTGGTGCTGGGCAGGAGTAAACCGGTCGAGGAATCTCCCGTGGGAACCTTGACGGTCATCGGCGAGGCGGTACCGGCCACCAACCCCGTCATTTGGGAGCGGCTTCCCTTGATCGCGCAGCATCTTGGGCGATTGGGAGTTTGGAATCGGGGCGACGCCTTGGGTAGCGGCCGCCGCGGCACGCGTGAAGGCCCCAACGGCGCCATGGTGGAACTGACGTCCGCCGGCGCGGAGCCGGCTTGGGAAGCACTTTCCTTGCCGGTCCGCGAGCTTGGTTTGCCGCACGTCCTCGAAATCGAGCTTCCCGCCGATGTCGAGCAGGTCATGGCGGTGAGCATTTTGGAGCCGAACGCGGCGGGGGCGATTCACCCGCCCACGTTGGATTGCGGAGTTCATGCGGGCGTGAACGGGATCGGCGCTCCCGCCCGATCGGATTGGATCCGGCACCATGTCATCTTTTGGCCGCGGACGGAGCATCCGCTCTTGGTTTTGGCCGCCGGACGGCCGGACCTACCGTTGGTCCGCGGCAAGATTCAGGTCTACGCCGGTTGGCGGCGATTGCCCGAGCTCTTCCCCGCCGAGGTCTTTCCCACGGAGCGGTGGATCGCCGCCTATCTCCACCGCCCATTATTCGCCGCCGAGTTTCAAGGCCCGGATGTCCCCGGCCCGTTCCGTCGCCAAGGAATCGAAGATTGGCGGACGTTTTTCCTGGCCGCATCGCGCCTGACCGAGTATTTGAACTACGGCGGATACAACTGCCTGGTGATGTCCGTAGCGGCCGACGGGACGGCCTTGTATCCCAGCCGGGTACTGCGCCCCACCCCACGATTCGACTCGGGATGCTTCGCGCCGGACGGCGACGATCCGGTGAGAAAGGACCTTCCGGAAGTCCTCCTGCGGCTCTTCGACCGGGAAGGCCTGTCATTCATACCGGCCGTGGACTTCTCCATGCCGTTGCCGGATTTGGAGACCGCCATCGGTCGCGGCGGGACGGCGAAGCGGGGTTGGCGGTGGATCGGCCCCGACGGTCGCGCCCTGCATGAGGTTCAACCTCCCTACCGCGGCATGGCGCCGTACTACAACATCCTTCAGCCCGAGGTCCAGGAGGGAATCTTGGCCGCGGTTCGCGAGCTGTTGGAACGGTATCGCGATCATCCTTCCTTGGCCGGCTTGGGAATCCAGATCTCGGCTTACGGTTATGTCCAACTGCCCGGTCCGGAATGGGGCATGGACGACGCCACCGCCGCGCGATTCGAGGAAGAGACCGGCGTCGACCTCCCGGAGACCGGCGAGAATCGGTTTGCCGTGCGCGCCGAATTATTGCTGGGACGCTACCGCTCGCAATGGCTGCGCTGGCGTGCCCAACGCCTGGAAAGCTTCTATACCCGCGTGTACCAAGAGTTGGCGGCGGTGCGGCCGGACGGCAAGCTGCTTTTGTTGGCGCCCACGATGTTCGTCGGCCGCGATTGGGAGGATCGATTGCGGCCGAGCCTCTTGGACCGGCCGGACCCGACGCAAGTCGGCTTGGAGATCGGCTTGCAACCGCGCAACTTCTATACCCAGCCGAACATCGTGTTCTTGCAGCCGCGCCGCGTGGTCGGCTTTGCCGATTTCAGTGTGCGATCTTCGGAATACGAGATGGCCCAACTGCTACTAGGTTTGCAGGGAGGCTCCCAGTCACCGGTGCCGGGGGTCTTGTTTTACCACCCTCCGCAAGAGTTGCGGTTGACGGGCTTCGACGCGGTCAGTCCGATTCAACCCTCGTATTTGTCCATCTTGACGCAGCCGACGTCGGGCGGTTGGGAGGCCAGACGCCGATTCAGCCGCGCTTTGGCGGAAACCGATGCCCAAATCATGTGCGACGGCGGTTGGCGGATACCGCGCGGACAGGAGCCGATCCTCCGCACATGGTTTGCCGCTTACCGGCGCCTGCCGAATTTGCCCTTCCAGGACCTCGCCCCGGAGGAAGTCGGCGGGACTACACAGCCGGTGCGGATTCGCAAGGCTCGGCGGGGATCGGAATCGTTTTTCTATTGCGTCAATGAGGCAGCCTTTCCGGTGACCGTGCAAGCGAAACTCCGATTTCCGGCCGGAACGGCATTTCGAGAGCTGAGCGGAGCACGCACCTTGGCCCCGCCGAGGCGCGGGGAGGACGGAACCGCCGTTTGGACGCTGGAACTCGATCCCTACGATTTGCTGGCGGTGCGCGCCTCATCGCCGGACGTGTCGTTTCAAGAGGTGAAAGTCGTTTGGCCGCCGGAAACGACGCAGGCCGTCGAGGCGCTGGTTCGAGAACTGAATGAGCGGGCGGCGACCTTAAGCTCTCCCCCCGCCTATGTCGCGTTGGAAAACGCCGAGTTCGAGCCGCGGAACGGAGAGGCCGCCGTTCACGGCTGGAATGCTCTCGCGCCGGCCGGCGGAGAGATTCGCCTGGATCGCGCCGTCAAGCACGGCGGCGAGAGTTCGCTCTATATGGTCTCGAACGGACCCGAGGTCAGCGTCGTCAGTCGGCCGTTCCCCTCGCCCCGGACGGGACGCCTCACGATCTCGCTGTGGGTTCGCACTCGGGACGCTCGTTGGCAGCCTCCGTTGCGCGTGGTCTTGGCCGGGGAACAACGCGGTGAACCGTTCGTGCGGTTCGCGGAGGTGGGCGTCTCCCCCACCGGCCGCGGCGTGCCGGCCGTGGATGTCGCCTGGTCTCCGATCGTTATCGAAGTCAGGGACCTGCCGATGACGGGCTTGTCTCCGCTGCAATTGCGATTTGCCCTGACCGGTCCCGGCGAAGTCT
Source organism: Thermogutta hypogea (assembly GCF_055386265.1). Classification (NCBI taxonomy): domain Bacteria; kingdom Pseudomonadati; phylum Planctomycetota; class Planctomycetia; order Pirellulales; family Thermoguttaceae; genus Thermogutta; species Thermogutta hypogea. Next base: position 2,731,613 of record NZ_AP042425.1, on the reverse strand, counting down.
GGATCGACGACGTGCAATTGTGCGATTTGGCCTTCACCAAACCGGAGCGTTTGGAGCTGTTCAAACTGATTGCGCCCCTGGAAGCCAAGTTCCACAACGGTGAAATCGCGGACTGTATTCGGATGCTGGAGGGCTTTTGGCCGCAGTACCTCGTTCATAACGTCCCGCGTGCGGATATCATGGTCGGCCGGAAGACGGAACCACAGCCGCAGCCGCAAGTACGGAACCCGCCGCCGCAAAAGCAGCCGGAGAAGACGGCCGGATTCATGGACCGCATTCGCGGTCTGCTGCCCGAACGGTTGCGGTTTTAAAACCTTCCGGCGTCTCTGCTCGGAGGAAAGCGCGCGGACTCGCGTTCGCGTTAGCGGGTGCCGGAGATCCGGTTCGTCTCGCAGAGCGTGGGGTAGCTCGCATCAGGTATCTTGAAGCCCTTGCAGCCGCGGACGCGTTACGCCATAATGAGGAATCTTGCACGGCACGAAATGTGCGTTGGAGATTCCTTCCATGCCTCAAAAATGCGAAATCTGCGGAAAGCACCCCTCTTTCGGAAACCAAGTCACCACCCGCGGTAAGGCGAAATACCTGGGCGGCGTGGGTACGAAAGTGACCGGGATTTCTCCGCGGAAGTTCCGCCCGAATCTTCAACGCGTCCGCATCACGGACGAAAACGGGACCTCGCGGCGTGTCCGGGTGTGCACGCAGTGCATCCGCGCGGGAAAAATTACCAAGCGGATCAAGAATCGGCCCTTCCAACTTCCCGCCGAGGCCCAGGCCTTGTTGGCCGCCCGGGCCAAAACCGGCAAAGGCGGCAAGAAGAAATAGTTGCCCGCTTTTCCCTTCCGGATCGCCCGGCCATGGCGTCGGCGCGACGGCTGTCAGCGTAGCTCTCGTTGCCGCCGCAAATCCGGTCCGTTGTGTCGGCCTGCCGCCGTTCTCGCAGGTGATGGGCGGAGATGGTTCCGACAGTTCTTGTGCCGTCGGTCTTGCCGTCGCCGACTTTTTACCGCCATCGCAGTCCGGTTTCCCGACGGGACGGAGTGCGTCCCAATGGCGGATGCCGCGTTTGAAACCGGGCCGTTCGGTACGCGGAAAACGAATCGGCGTTGCCCGTGCAGCCGGTTTTTGTTAATAGATCGCCGATTCATCCCGTCTCTCGCAGTCCTCGAGACGGCTCTCGGGGGCGTGCCGGAGGCATTAGTGCAATTTCCAAGGACGGGCCATGGGCGACCTTCTCATTCTCGGGTACATCGATCCAGGTTCGGGAACAATCCTATTGCAGGTTCTGCTCGCCGGCCTGATCGGCAGCGTGGCCTTTCTCGGCCGGATCACGGCCTTCGTAAAGGGTCTGTTTTCCCCGCGATCGCGGACCTCCCAAGCGGCGGAACCATCTTTCCCGCCAAGCGCTGATACACCCGCGACCAAACGACGGGCGGCCTAGCGCAACTTTCCAACGGAAGTTTCTTTCCCCGGCTTACCTCGCCCCGGTCTCTTGGCTAAGGCCGGAGCCGTGACGGACATTCACGGAACACTCACGGAACTTCGCGTCTTCGAGGTCTTTCGACGATGAGCACCTGCCCAGCCGTAAATCGGTCTCAGCGTGTCCGCGGTTCCTATCGTGATCCGTCCGGTTACGTTTTCTTTCGTGAAGGCCGCGTTTTTCGTGCCATCGATGACGCCTGTTTCGAGACCTTGTCCAAGCTGGAAACGTCGGGCTTGCTTGCGCGGTGGGTGGAGCGCGGCCTGCTGGTGAAGTCGCGGTTCGTGGACGAGCCGTCCCTGCGAGGGGTGCTGGAAGCCGAGCATCCCGGCTATCACCGCTTTCTGGAACATGAACGAATATCGCCCGTCAGCTTCCCCTACGAGTGGTCGTTTTCGATGCTGGCCGACGCGGCGGTGCTCACGCTTGATCTCCAGTTGGAGGCGATCGAAGCCGGATACTCCCTCAAGGATGCCACTCCCTTCAACGTGCAGTTTCGCGGCACGCGCCCGGTCTTCATCGATTTGCCTTCGATCGAGCGGCCGCACCGGCTGGATCTTTGGTATGCACTCGGCCAGTTCCAGCGCACGTTCTTGTACCCGCTGCTCTTGCATCGCCATCGGGGCTGGGATTTGCGATCGTACTTCTTGGGAAACCTGGACGGCCGGGATTCGAACGCCGTGGTTCGGAGCTTCGGCTCGTTCGGTCGCTGGCGTCCTTCGCTGTGGTTGGACGTGACCATTCCTTGGCTGCTGGAGCGACTTGCGGAACGGCGTCCGGGACGCGCCCTCTCCCATGCAGCCCCGCCTTCCGTGAATCGCGAGCCGGTCCGGATGAACTTGCAACGGCTCCGCCGCAAGATCGTCAAGCTCCGGAATGCGTATCGTCCCACGGGATTGTGGGCAAGGTACTCCACGCTTTGCAATTACGACGCCGAGGCCGAAGAGGGTAAGAAAGCCTTCGTCCGTCGGATGTTGCGGGCGACCTCTCCGGCGACCGTTTTGGACTTGGGTTGCAACACGGGGGCATACTCTTTGTCGGCGGCGGAGATGGGTTGCGCGGTTACGGCGGTCGATCAAGACCCCGCATCGATCGACGTCCTTTATCGCCGGGCCAAGGACGCGGCCGCGTCGATCCTGCCCTTGGTGGTCGATGTCACCAGCCCCAGCCCGGCGCTCGGCTTCCGCCTGGCGGAACGTCCCAGCTTCTACGAACGGGCGCAGGCCGACTGCGTGTTTGCCTTGGCCCTGATCCACCACCTCGTCGTGAGCGGCAACCTCAGCTTGGCCGCCGTGTGCGACCTATTTGACGATCTGACGCGGGAACACTTACTGCTGGAGTTCGTCCCTCCCGACGATGATATGTTTCAACGTCTCACCCGGTTTCGGCACGACTCCTTCCAGCACTTGACCCCGGCGACGTGCCGCAGGGTCTTCGCGGAGCGATTCGCCGTCGTGGAGGAGTACGCGGTGCCGCACTCCAAGCGAATCCTATTCTGGATGCGAAAACGTTGAAGCCGAGGGAGAGCGCTGGAACGGCTCGGGGCATCGCGGGGTCCTTCTGCCCGGATGCGATCGCGCGCCGTGCGTTACCCCCGGACCGAATCGACGGGTGCGACTGAGTTGAAAGGATCGATCCATGATTCGGCTTCGCGGCCTGTCCGACGCCTTGCGACCGATCGGCAAATGGGCGGCCTTGGGGCTGGGTTGCGCCGGATGGCTGTACGCGGCCCAGATCGGCTCTTGGGCTTCCGAACGCAATCGCTATCATGATTTCTGGAGTCCCCTCGACGCCGGCGCGATCCTGCTCGGGGTCTTCTGCTCCGCCTTAGCGGTTGCGCTCGCAGCCTGGGGAGCATCGAAGATTCGGGCGGAATGGTTCAAGCGGGCGGCCCGACTCGTTTTCGTCCTGCTCTTGGCCGATCTCGTACTCTCTTGGTTGACTTCGACCTTTGTCGGTGTGGGGTTCACGCGCAAGTACGACCCGGTCTTTTGGTTGGGGTGGGCGATCATCGCCGCGGCATTGGCCTTCGTGCGAGATCGCGCGTGGAAGGTCGCCGCCGTCTTTGCCCGGGTGATGTGGCCCCTCCCGGTGATTTACGTCTTTTTGGTGCTTTCGTGGACGCCCTGGGACCGCCAGGACTCCCCGCCGATTGCGACGACGCAATCGCCGGCTCTCGGTGCCTCGCCCGCTACCGCGCGGACGCCGGTGTACATCTTCGTCTTCGACGAATGGTCGTACCAACGGAGTCTGGAGAACGGGCAGTTTCTACCCCAGCTTCCTAATCTCGCGGCTTTTGCCCGACGGGCGAACGTCTACCATCGGGCTCTCTCGCCCGCCGATACGACCTTTGTTTCGCTGCCCCGATTCCTACTACAGGAATCGGAGGGCGAGCTGGGGCTCCGCGGCGGAAATGCCGTCTGGCGGACCGACTCCCGGTTGCGACCCCTGGACGAGATGCCGACTTTGTTGGACGGGCCGGCGCGGGCGGGTTACCAATCCATTTTGATCGGCTTCTATCATCCCTATCATACGCTCTTCCGGGGGCGTCCCTTCGCCGCCCGCGGATATCCCAACGATCCGAAGCGCGCCGATTTGCCGGGAAGGACTTGGGAACTGGCGATGTACAACCTCGAGTTCATCACGGACCCCTTCTCGCGCTGGGTCTACCGCCGCTATCAAGCGATCCACTTTAGCCGTCATTGGCGGCGTCACGTAACAACGATCGTCGAGGAGACGTTTCGGGTTCTGGATCGAAATCAGACTGACGTTTTCGCGGTGTTTCACTGGCCGCTGCCGCACGGGCCGTTCGTTTTCGATGAAGAAGGGCGCTACCGGGGGCCTTACGACTCGCGATTCGATACGATGTACGGCACGCCGGAGGACTACCTTCGGCACTTGCGATTGCTCGATCGCCGCGTCGGCGAAATCGTGGAGCATCTCCAGGCCGCCGGGCGATTCGATGACGCATTGATCGTGTTCACCTCGGACCATAGTTGGCGTCGCGATCCGCTCCTCCCGAAAAACCCTGACGCGCCGGAACGACGCCACGTACCGCTGCTCATCAAATTCCCGGGCCAATCGGAACCTCGGGAATCGTGGGAGCCGGTTGCGCTGTCCGAGCTGGGGCGTCTCATTCTCCCGCGGGTGGTCGGACCGCACGCAGGGTCTTGAAGCGTGTCGGCCGTGGCGTGCGAAAGCACCGCCGAAAGGTTTCGCGGCGTGCCTTGGTTTGCGTCGCCTTCCCCGGGCGATTAAACTGATCGCGTGAGTTGTCGTCCCGTGCCGCACGCGTTATAGTGCGAACTGCCGAACCGGCGATTGCGAGCCGGCGGCTGCGGATCCGGAGCGGATCGCTCCATTCCGCACCGGCTTTGCGAGACGCCGGTACTTCCTGCCTACCCGATTTTGTCTCAGCGAAAGGCGATTCTCATGGCTCACGACGCGACTAAGCCGTATCAACCGCATCGACGCGATTTCCTACGCATGGGAACGGCTGCTGCTGCGGGAACGCTTGGGGCCGCATCCTTGGCCCGCTTCGTTCATGCCGCCGAGAACAACACCATTCAGGTGGCATTGGTAGGATGCGGAGGGCGCGGGACGGGGGCGGCCGCCAACGCCTTGTCCACCACCTCCGGGCCGATCAAGCTCATCGCCCTCGCGGATGTCTTCCCCGATCGACTCCAGGCCTGCCTGCGAAACTTGCAAAGCCAATTCGCCGACAAGATGGACGTTCCGCCGGATCGGCAGTTCACGGGCTTCGACGCCTATCGCAAGGCGATCGATGCCTTGAATCCCGGCGATCTGGTGCTGCTGGCCACGCCCCCCGCCTTCCGCCCGCTCCATCTCGAATACGCCGTCCAGCAGGGACGCAACGTCTTCATGGAAAAGTCCTTCGCCGTCGACGGTCCGGGCATTCGCAGGGTCCTTGCCGCGGGCAAGGCCGCCGAGGCGAAGAATCTCAAAATCGCCGGCGGCTTGATGAGCCGACACTATATCCCGCTGGAACAGATTGTCGCCAAGATCCACGAAGGAGCGATCGGCAAGGTGATCACGGCGTGGGCTTATCGGGCGCACGGGCCGGTGGGCTTTTCGCCCCGCAAACCGGGCGAGAGCGAGTTGGCCCATCAAATCCGCAACTATAGCTGCTTCACGTGGTTGAACGGCAGTTTCATCGTGGATTGGCTGATCCACAATATCGACGTTTGTTGCTGGGTCAAGAACGACTGGCCCGTCTCGTGCCAAGGGCAGGGGGGACGGCAAGTCCGCAATGAGCCGGATCAGCTCTTCGACCATTACGCGGCCGAATACACGTTCGCCGACGGTACCCGACTTTTCGCTCAGGGCCGGCACATGGCCAATTGCTGGGGCTTTTTCGGCGATATCATCCATGGTGCGGAAGGCTCCGGCGTCCTCGGCGAAGGGATCCCGGACCCGCGACTCTACAAGACGCACGTGCGGTCCGCGGAAAACGAGATTTGGAAGTACGAAGGGCCGCCCGCCAATGCTTATCAGTATGAGTTGGATCTCCTTGTGGAGGCCATCCGCAAGGACCTCCCTTATAACGAGACCGAGCGGTGCGCCAAGTCGTGCCTGACGGCCATCTTGGGCCGGATGGCCATCGAATCCGGCCAAGAGGTAACCTTCGAAGAGGCCTTGAACTCCGACCTGGTCTTGGCCCCGGATCTGGACAAATGGACCAGCCTGGACGATCCCGCGCCGGTGCAGGCCGATGCCCAGGGGCGGTATCCGATCGCCCTCCCCGGATTCACCAAGGCCTTTTGAAAGCGGTTTTGGGGACGTCCGGACGAGACGGACTGGGATCGGCCGCCGAGAGCACGCCGAGTCGGCGGTGGGACGAAGCGATCACCGCCGGCTTTTCCTGCTTAGTGTACGCGGATTTCCCATTCGCGCGACCGCCGCCGAGCCGTGTCCGGCGGTTCGCGTTGGGGATACAGTTCCTCATGGACGGCGTCGACGAGTTCGGGACGGATCGGCCGCACGTCGGCGCCCGCGGCTGCGGTCAGACACAAATCCGCCAAGCGATTGACTTCCCGGGGAATGCCCCCGCTCAATTCCGCGATCCTCCGTACGGCTTCCGGATCGAAAACCGCTTTCCAATCTTCGCAACCGGCGGCTCGGACTTGCCGGGCGACGTACGCCTCCACCTCGTCCGGCTCCCACGGCTCCAGCTCGATACGTAGGTCCAGGAGACTCAAGCATGGCCGCGGAATCCGGCGGATTTCGTCGGGACGTGCGGTGAGGAATATGCCGGGCGGCGGGCAATCTTCCCATTGCAATCGCGACAAGTACGTCAAGGCGATCGCGATCTCCGGCGACGCCGCTGCCACGTCGTCGAGGAGCAAGACCCAACGGCGATGTTGATAGGCCGCCGCCGCGAACCGACTCTCGACGGCCTGCCGCAGATACCACGGATCGCGGCGCGCGGAGGGCAAGCCGCCGGTCTTCTCCGCCAGTCGAAGCAGCAGCTCCGCATCGTCCATGCCCACCGCGCTTAGTAGAAAGGCCTCGGCAGAGCGGATCCGCGTCACGAAGATTTCCAGCAGCAACGTCTTTCCCGTTCCTTCCGCTCCCACGATGAGGCCGCCGCCGCGTCCGTGGCGGACGATGAACTCCATGCGAGCCAAGGCCTCTTCCTGCGATGCCGTACAAAGGACTCCCCCGCGGGCCGGGCGAACGGGAAAGGGAGAAGACGTAAGGCCCCAATAGTCGAGGATCGTGAAGGCTTCGGATCCGGTCACGAGACGGCGCTCCCTTTCGATCGATGATCCGCGCACTGCTCGGCGGCACGCCGGCTTGCGGCGGCGCTACAAGGGTGTACGCGCCGAACGGAGCGTGCTACCAATCCATTCCCTGGGACGTCCGGAGCATTGGGGGCATTCGCAATCGTCCGGCGGCACTTTTTCCTCATCGCTCATCTTCGGTAAAATCATCGCGGTTTCTTCATCCGGAAACGCCCTGAGCATCGCGGCAAAATGTCTCAAAGATTCTTTCTCAATCGACCCGTCGTTGATGATAATGCCACTCTTGAGGGAGAAGAGGCGCACCACCTTATGAGGGTGATGCGCGCTCGGCCCGGCGATCGCTGCACGCTTTTCGACGGTACCGGCATCGAATTTCAAGCGGAGGTGGCCGAGATACTCCCCAAGAAGGTGCGTTTACGCATCCTCGATCGGAAAGAGGTGGATCGAGAGTCGCCGTTTCGGGTGACGCTTGGCGTACCCCTCCCTAAGGGTGAGCGAGAACGATTCCTCGTCGAAAAGCTGACCGAATTGGGGGTGGCGGCTCTTGTGCCCATTGTCACGGAAAGGACCGTCGTTCGTCCTACCGCGGCCGCCGTCCTCCGGTTGGAACGCGCGGTGATCGAGGCCTCCAAGCAGTGTGGGCGCAATCGTTTGATGCAGGTTGCCGCGCCGACCGCCTTTTCATCGTTTCTGCACGATCACGCGAGCACTGAGGTTCGATGGATCGCCCATCCGGGGGGGGCGTGTCCGAAAGCGATAGCAGACGGTGGCGCAAGCGAGGCTTCGAATTCAGTAGCACGCCGTGTGGAAAGCGAAGTTCGATCCGCCGCAGTGCTTGGGGGGCCGTATCCAGAACCTGCCGCACGTGTCGCGGTTGTCGGGCCGGAAGGAGGCTTTACGCCGGATGAGCTTCAGGCGGCGGCTTCTTTGGGGTGGCGCCGGGTCGATCTCGGCCCCAGAGTGTTGCGGTCCGAAACGGCCGCGATCGTGCTGGCCGTGAAACTGACGTCCTAAAGCTCGGACGTCCGATCAACCGTCCCCGCGCGATTCACGCTGCTGAGAAAAGCGGACTCCAAGGTGCCCCCTGTAGGATTTGAACCTACGACCCGCTGATTAAGAGTCAGCTGCTCTGCCGGGCTGAGCTAAGGGGGCAAGGGCGCGCAAGGCCGACGCCGGGAGTGCGGGAAAGAGGACTTGAACCTCCACGGCCTTGCGGCCACTAGGCCCTCAACCTAGCGCGTCTGCCAATTCCGCCATTCCCGCGCACAATAACCGGCCGCTCCTCGTCGGATCGAGTGCGGATAATCTTAATGTATCCCGTTCCTCCGGGACGTCAAGCCGCGGTACCCCATGGGGGCATGGTTCGGCGTGTATTCTTGTATTAACGTCGCGTCGATGTTGCGACTTACGGTGAGATGGAGAGACGGCGTTCCCTGAGGCCGGCCAAACGGGGCAGCTTCCAGTCGGCGGCCTTTTCACGAATTCGCGGCCGAACAGGGAAACGGCCGCACGGCACGTGCCGGGGGAAACCGAATCGGCTGTTGCCGATGCCGCCGAATTCTTACCGCGGCCTGCGATCCGGCGCTGACGATCCAACGGCTGCGGCGCGGCGTGTCGGGAGAAGCCGGCGAAAAAATGTTGCAATAACCGGACGGATTCCTGGATTCCCGATCACCGGGTTGTCACAATACAATCTAGAGGGGCAAGCCTCGGATCCTCGTGCGAGGACCTCGCCGGGCCGGCGATGAGTGGGAAAGGAGTATGGGATCATGGCCCGTTCGCGTCGTCAAGCGTTTACGCTCGTCGAGTTGCTCGTCGTTGTGGTGATCATCTCCATCCTGGTCGCATTGCTGTTGCCGGCGATCGTAGGGTCGCGGGAGCGGGCACGATCGGCCCAGTGCCAGAACCGCCTCGGCGAAATCGGCAAGGCCTGCCTGACGTACGAGTCGGAAAAGGGCTTTCTGCCCGGCTACAAGAACAGTTTCAGCGCGGTGCCGGGGTTGAGTTGGGCGGCCGTGCTTTTGCCCAACATCGGGCGGCAAGACATGTGGCGGCTGGTCCGCGTGGGCGATTTCGCACCGGCGTCCGGGTTTCCCGATCCCGCCACCAGCGGTTTTCAAATCGCCGAGTTGGTTTGCCCGAGCAATCCCCGGCCCGGCCAATACGCCGCGTTGGGTTATGCCGTCAATTGCGGTATCGAAGACGGGACGACCATGCCGAATCCCATTCCTAGCGGTAGCCCGCATCCCGAAGATTCCGCTTACGGCGTCTTCTTCAATCACGATGCGAACGATATTCCGGTGGCTCAACAGATCAAAGTCAGGACGGATCGTATTCCGGACGGTGCCCAGCGGACGATCATGGCGAGCGAAAACCTCCAGGCGGGAAGTTGGATGCGATTCAGTTCCGGCGCTCCGGTGACCTTAGAAGCCGAGGTCGGCCTGTGGTGGCTGGCGTCGCCGGGGGCGTGCGGGCATATCAACCGCTGCAAGGATAACACTGGGCCGCTTCCTCGACCCTCGAGTAATCACCCGGGCGGCGTCAACGTGGTCTTCTGTGACGGACATGTGGATTTTATCACGGACGACGTCGACTATTCGGTTTACCAGCACTTGATGACGCCGGACAGCAAAGCCGCAGGATTGCCGGCGGAGCAGCCGTAGGGAGCTTGGGGGGCCTACGCGCGAATCCGACACGCGTGCCCGAGCGTAAGATCGTTCCATGCCATCGCATCAAGACGCGGCGGGGTGAGCATTCAAGCAGCGTCGCGGCAGGGGTGCTTCATTTCGGCAAGAGGTCTTGGACCACGGTGACCTGCCGAATCTGGCGACTGTCAGGCTCGAAGACGCGAATCACGATTTGCAGCCCGCGACAAGGCTCGCTGTAAGGAGCGGGAGCCTCCCGTTCGACAATGTTGTCGACGCGGCCGTCGTAATTGTAGTCGAAACCGTCCGTTCCCTGATCCGGGCCGAAGACGCCGTCCTGATCCAGACCGTCTCGCTCGTAATGGTTGGACCAGGTGTCGTACACGCAGCTTTGACCGGGTGCCCAGTTCCATCGGGCTAGAAACTCGGAGTCGCCGGGACCGGAAAATGCCGAGATGCCCGGGGCTCCGGCATAGTTCAAGTCCACGAACGCACCGCGCGGCACGGTCGCGGCGGGACCGGGCGGGGGGAGCGGGTAGCCCGGATCGCCCGGCTTGACGACATCGCTGTTCACCACGTTGAGGGGCGCCGCGGGGTCCCAAATCTTAACGTCAAACGACAGAACGTTGGTGAGCACGAGATCCTCGGCTTCTCGATAGAGTTGTCCCACGTTTCGCAGCAAGCCGGTCCTCTCGTCGATCTCCACGGCGGGGTAGGGGTTCGTCCAGGCGTCGAAGACGTGGTTCGGCGCAGGGCGGAGGTTCAAGGTTTGCGAAGGCAAAATACCCGACGCCAGCCACGTGGTCGCCATGCCGGCCGATGCACTCTCCGCCAGGGTGGGCAAGCCGAGCGGAAGCCAACCGATGCGGTGCGGATGAAAGGGATAGGCGCCGGCAGAGGTGGGACTGCCGATCTGATGGGCGTAACGATTCTCGGGTTTTGTGAGATCGCCCAGGGTGGAAAATGTCCAACCCACGCCTCCGTTGGCCAGCACTTGCGGATGCAAGGCGACGTCGAAGTAGCGATGGAAGTTTTGCGGTGCGTCGCCCCATTCGCCGGGATCCAAAAAGCCGTTCCCGTTCTGGTCCGCCACGCTTGCCGTTTTCGGCGCCACCAGTCGTTGGCGCCGGTAGAGGCGGTTCCCTCGCACGAACCACGCGATCTCGGCCACATCGGATTCGACCGTAATGACCGTGTTCGTAAAGTTGTTGCGGCACCGGCCGACGAACGGACGATCGGCGGCCCTGGCGGTCAGCATCAGCATGTCGTCGAGGTCGCCCACCGTGGAATCCGGCCACGGCAGACCGTTGGGATCGAGGTCGTCCAAGTTCACGGCGATCGGCGCTGCGCCGGCCTGGCCCGTCGGCCCCTCCGTGTATTCGAGATACCCCTCGTTATGGGCCGGATCTCGCGGCGGGACGGGGATCACCGTCAGCCCGCGGAGGTCGGAACGCAAGAGTTCGGCGGCGGACCGAAGGCGGTCGGCCGTTTCCAGAACGGCCCGCGTCTGGGTCATGCTCTGCATGACGGAGGCGAAGACCGTCACCACCGCCCCCAGCATGATGAGGGCGATTACCGTGGCGAGCAGGATTTCGACGAGCGTGAAACCGCGACGTGCGGGGCGCAACTGCCGCCCCCGGCGGATGGGCCGGTTCATTCTGACCTCCAAGATTCTGCGATAGCGGTTTGCCCACGGCCGGCCCGCTTGACTGCCCTCTAACATTATATTTCCTTTCGTTGTTCCGTACACGGAGCAGTTGCCTCAAGACGGAAATTGTCGTATGCCGTTTGGCTCGTAGGCTTCCGGGGACATCCGGTGGTTGTCCGCATCCCTGCCTCGCGATCGGTGGATTGCGGCCTGGGTCGCGGGCAAATGCAGACGACGTGCCGGGAATGGCTCCGGGCGGCCGGGGTCGCTCCCCGCCGTCCGCCGCCCGCATTGGCGTCCTGGCCGATCAATCCAGCCGCAGACCGTACAACGCGGCCACTTGCCCATCCCCAGCCGCAAGTGGTATACTCAACACTTCGGCTCGTTATTTTTTCACCCGGGCCGGGGGTGCCGCTTCAAGGTGGATGTTGGGTCTTCCCCTTGCTCAATCCGCCTTGAGATTCGTTTCCACGAGGCGTCAGCCTCTCATTGTGCGCGAAGAGTGGTCGGTTTTCCAATAGTTCGGGATCCTGGATTTCGGAGCGTTCCGTGGGTGTAAAACAGACGGGAAAAGGTCGCAGGAAGATCGGGAGCAAGAAACGAAGGATGCGGGCCAAGATTCGGCACCGCAAGAAGTGACCGTTCGCATCGGCGCTGCGGTCGGTGTCTGGGTGGATTCGGGAAAGTACAGGCTCGGGTCTCCATCTGGGGCGATTGTCGGCGGCAGCGCGTCACGAAAAGGGGCCGCGTCCTCCCGAACACTTCCGCGTACGCGCTCTTTGAGGCACGGCTTTGCCGGGACATCGCTTCTTTTTAGGATTGCCGGCCTCCCGCCGGTTCTACCGGGCCTGCCCGCTTTTTCATCCGCACCCAAAGCGTGAGGGCGGACCATGCCGGATGCCGCCGATCCTCCAGCCGTAATTTCCCTCGATCCGATCGCGGCGGCTCCGGAGATGGAGCGGTTCTTCCGGATGTCGGACGAGGTCCTGCTCTCGCGGCATCCCGCATGGCTGGGGATACTTCACGCCTCGTTGGGCCATCGGCCGTTCTGTCTTGCCGTATCGACCGCGGATCTTACCGGCGTTCGGCAAGGGGATTCGAGCCCGCCGTGGAGCGCAGTCTTGCCCTTGGCGTTGGTGCGCGGACCGATCTTCGGCCGATTCTTGGTCGGCCTTCCCTACGTCAATTACGGCGGGGTGTTGGGAGAACGGGGGGCGACGGCTCGTCTCATCGATCAGGCGGTGAACTTGGCCGATTCCTTGGGTGTTCGCTATCTCGAGCTGCGGCATGAACAGGCGGTGGAGCATCCTGCTCTTTCTGCTCGGCTGACGAGCAAGGTTCACATGCGGCTGGAGTTGCCCGGCTCCGCGGACGCCCTGTGGAAGGCCTTTTCGCCTAAGGTCCGAAATCAAGTACGCAAAGGCGAGAAGCTGGGGTTGACCGTTGACTGGGGCGGGGAACCGCTATTGCGGGAGTTTTACGCGGTGTTTTGCCGCAACATGCGCGATTTAGGGACGCCCGTCTATCCGCGCTCGCTCTTCGCCGGCATCCTGCGGCGTTTTCCGGGCGAGGCCGAGCTGTGCGTCGTCCGGCACGAAGGCCGGGCGCTGGCATGCGGATTGCTTTTGCACGGCCGAGGAGTCACGGAGGTTCCCAGCGCCTCGTCGCTCCGACCCTTCCATTGGACCAATGCCAACATGTTCATGTATTGGCACCTGCTGCGTCGAGCGATCGAGCGGGGACAGACGGTTTTCGATTTTGGGCGGAGCACCGTGGGCGGTCCCACACATCGTTTCAAGCGGCAGTGGGGAGCTTGCGAGTTTCCCGCCGTTTGGCAGTACTATGTGCGCCGGGGAGAGATCTCCGATATGCGTCCGGAAAGCGGCAAGTACCGCCTTCTCATCGCCGCATGGCGGCGATTGCCCGTGTTCTTGACCCGGCTGATCGGTCCCTGGCTCGTGCGGGGCATTCCCTAGCGGTGGGGCTTCCGCGCGGCTGCTTGGCATGCCCCTTTGTGCTATCATTTCGCTGGGGGCAGGGACGTTTGCGGCCGTTCCGCCGCAAACAGGCGAGGCGTCCCTCTTTGCCGATCGGTCCATCCCATCTCTTCCGTAGGAGCCGACTAAAGTGGCCGTGATGTGTACCAAGGGTATTGTTTTGGCGGGCGGGGCGGGCACAAGGCTCCATCCCTTGACGCGGGCGGTGAGTAAGCAGCTCTTGCCCATTTACGACAAGCCCATGGTCTATTATCCCCTGTCCACGTTGATGCTGGCGGGGATCCGCGACGTACTCCTGATCTCCACGCCGGAGGACATCGGCCTCTTTGAACGACTGTTGAGCGACGGTTCGCAACTCGGCATTTCGATTCGATATGCCGTGCAGCCCAAGCCGGAGGGATTGGCCCAAGCGTTCATCATCGGGCGGGACTTCGTCGCCGGGGATCACGTGGCGTTGGTGTTGGGGGATAACATCTTTTACGGGCAGGGATTCCAAGGGATGTTGATCCGCGCGGCGTCGCGAGCGGAAGGAGCCACGGTCTTCGCCTACCCGGTCCGTGATCCGCAGCGCTACGGCGTCGTGGAGTTGGACGCGGGGGGGCGGCCCGTGCGGATCGTCGAAAAGCCCAAGGACCCGCCTTCCAACTACGCCGTCACCGGCCTCTATTTCTACGACAATCAGGTCGTGGAAATCGCCGCGAACCTCAAGCCCAGCGCACGCGGCGAGCTGGAAATCACCGACGTCAACGACATCTATCTGCGGCGAGGCAAGCTCCACGTGGAGCTTCTCGGCCGCGGATTCGCCTGGTTGGACACCGGAACGCACGAATCGCTGCTGGAGGCTTCGACTTTCGTGGAGACCATCGAGCATCGGCAAGGACTCAAAATCGCCTGCTTGGAGGAGGTCGCGTATCGCAAGGGATTCATCGACGCGGCCCAGGTGGAGCGACTCGCGGCGGCCTACAAAAACAGTTATGGTGAATATTTGCGCGAGATGCTGCGGATGGAACGCCGAACATGACATGCCGACCGGAGGGCGACGGGCGGTTCCCCCGGCTCCAAGGCAGAAGTCCTCTCCTGACGGATCGATGAACGCCAAGAATCGCAAACCGACCGACGCCGAGCACGACAACGAGCGGTTGATTTGCCGGAACCGCAAGGCGCAGCACAATTTCGACGTGCTGGCGACGCTGGAGTGCGGCATGGCCCTGTTGGGCAGCGAGGTCAAAAGCCTGCGTTGCGGCAAGGCCTCCTTGGAGGAATCGTATGCCAGGATCAAGGACGGCGAGGTCTGGCTTTTCAATTGCGATATCCCCGAGTACAAAGAGGCCAACCAGTTCAATCATCAGCCGAAGCGACCGCGCAAGCTCTTGCTGCATCGCCGGGAAATCAAGCGTTTCGCCGCGCAGGCCGCGCAAAAGGGGATGACCCTGATCCCGCTGCGCATGTATTTCAAGCGGGGTAAAGCGAAGGTGCTGCTAGGGCTTTGTCGCGGCCGCAAGCTCCACGACAAGCGCGAAGTCTTGAAGAAGGAAGAGACGGCGCGAGAGATTCGCCGAGCCGTTCATCGCTATCGTTGAATCGTACTCGGATGAACGCCGCCGCCGTAGGCCGCGGAGAGCGACCCACGGTCGGCCGGTCGCGCTTTCGGATGAGGTCACAGTACGGGAGGATCGGCGATGGTCGTCAAGTTCTTTTGCCCCCATTGCGGTAACTCCATGGAAGCCGCCGATCAATACGCCGGGACGACCGGTCGCTGCGGCAGGTGCGGGCAACCCGTCCAAGTGCCCGGCGGGGCAGGTTTTACGCCGGCCTATGCGGATTCTCCTCGAAGACGGACCTTCTGGGTCGTGATCCTGGCGGTGGTCCTGGCCGGGACCATGGTCCTCGTGGCCATGATCGGCATTTTGATCGCCTTGCTGCTCCCCGCCGTGCAGGCGGCCCGAGAAGCCGCGAGGCGTGGTCAGTGCCTCAATCACATGAAACAGATCGGCCTGGCCATGCAGATTTACCACGACGAGTTCGATTGCTTTCCGCCGGCGGCCGCCGATGATCCGGCGGTTACCAGTTGGCGAACCTTGATTTTGCCGTACTTGGACCAGCAGGCACTCTTGGAGCGTTACGACCGGAGCCAACCCTGGGACGCACCCGACAACGCGTTGGTCGTGAATACGGTCGTGCCCGAATACAACTGCCCTTCGGTCGAAGGGCCTCTGGTACGCACGAACTACGTCCGGGTCGTGGGTCCGGGTATGATCGCGGATCCGGATCAGATCGTCTCTTTCGGCGACATCACCGATGGTTTGAGCAATACCATTCTCTGCGTCGACTGGCCGGATTCGGAAATACGCTGGGCGGAGCCGCGAGATATCACGGTGGAAGAGTTCCTAGCCTGGTTCCGTCAGCCGAAGCATCGTCGCGGCCATCCCTTCGGAATCAATGTGTTGTTTGCAGACGGGAGCGTCCGCTTCCTACCCTACTCCACGCCGGTGGAAACCGTGCGAGCGATGCTGACGCGCAATGGTGGCGAGGCTGTCAGCTTCGATCAGCTTCAATGAGCGGCAAGAGCGGTTCGCGCGACGCCTGCGTCCGGCAAGCGCCGAGCTGAAAGAGAGATGTGTTTCCATGGATCGCCGAACGTTTTGCCAAAACGTGGTCTTAACGGCCGGATGGGTGGGTGGAGCCAGGTGCGCTTGGGCCGAGGAAATCGCGGCGGGCAAGGCTCCCTCCGTCGATGAGGCTCGGGCAGCGCTCCGGAGGGCCGTGCGGTTCTTCGACGAAGAGGTCGCGGTGGAAGGAGGCTACCTCTGGGCCTATTCCGAGGACCTCAGCCTGCGGGAAGGCGAGGGCAAGGCCGGGCCGCTGACTGCTTGGGTGCAACCGCCCGGCACTCCCAGTGTGGGAATGTCCCTGCTCCAGGCTTATCGTTGGACTCGCGAGGACGTGTGCCTTCGCGCGGCCGAGCGAACGGCCCAAGCCCTGGTGAAAGGCCAACTCGTTTCCGGCGGATGGGACTACCGAATCGAGTTCGACCCGCAAGCGCGGGTGCGTTACCGCTACCGAACGGCTCCGGCGGGCGGTGATTGTGCCGCCGATACATCCACCCTCGATGATGACACCACGCAGTCGGCCTTGCGATTCCTGATGGAGTACGATCGGGAAACCGCGATGAGCGATGCGGCGGTGCATGAGGCCGTGATGTACGGTCTGGCGGCCTTGCTCAAAGTCCAACGTCCCAACGGCGGTTGGCCCCAGCGGTTTTCCACGCCGCCGCGGCCCGAAGACTACCCGGACGTGCCGGCTTCTTATCCCGAGGCTTGGTCGCGGGAATGGCCGGGGACCTCGTACCAAGATTGTTATACGCTCAACGACAATGCGCACGCCGACACGCTGAAGACCTTGCTTTTAGCCTGGCGCATCTATGGAGATGCAAGCTATGGGGCGGCTGCGCGTCAGGCCGGAGAGTTCCTGCTCAAGGCCCACATGCCGGAGCCTCAGCCCGCCTGGGCCCAACAGTACGACGCGCGGATGCAGCCCTGTTGGGCACGCAAGTTCGAACCCCCGGCTATCACGGGCGGCGAGTCCCAGGGCGCGATGCGGACGTTAATCGTGCTCTTTCACGAGACTGGGGATCCTCGCTTCCTATCCGCCATTCCCGCCGCCTTGGACTACTTGCGCCGCTCCACCCTACCGGACGGCAGCCTAGCCCGTTTCTACGAGCTGAAGACCAACCGGCCGCTCTTCTTCACCTCGGATTACCGATTGACCTACAGCGATCGCGACACGCCCACGCACTACGCGTTCAAGGTGGGGAGTCAGCTTGCGGCCATCGAGCGGGAATACACGCAAGCGATCCAAGGCGGCCCGCGGCCGACGATGGAGCAACACACCGCTCCGCCGCGTTGGTCGCCCTCGGCGGCGGCGGAGGCGCAAGGGGTCATGGCAGAACTCGACGCACCCGGCCGTTGGCTGGAACAAGGCCGGCTCAAAACGGCTCCGCCCGACGCCGTGGTCGGGCGGATCGTCAGGACCCAAACGTTCATACGAAATCTGGGCGTCCTAGCCCGCTACATTGCCTGCGCAACGCAGTAGAGCCCAGTGCGCTCGTTTGGGGAGCGGCGTTTCAATGCCGGTGCGACGGATCGTGCGCGCTTGCACGGGCGTTCGCCGCTTGTGTTGCAATCTCCAAGACATGGGTTACGGTCTTGGGGAAATTCAGCAGAGTTCCTTGAGAGAAGGCGATGTCGCGGTCCTTCAGACGCTCTTGGATCCGCGGCGAACTCGCGGCGCTTCGGCGTAGAATCGATTCCGCGCTGAGCGATACATACAGTCCGATCACCAGGACGCGCGACCGCTTTTCGGCGGCCTCGATCAAGACAGGCAATCCGTGGTGCTCGAAGCCTTGCCCGACGCCGATGTAGGCATGATTGGCGAAGGTAATTCCCGATTGTGCACAACACCATAGCATGAGGTTCCGCAGTCGCCTCTCCAAGAGCGGCTTTTGTTCGGCGTCTCCATGGATCAGCAATACCAGACCTTCGTTCTTGGGATCCTGGGACAGCTTTCGGATTTCCGAGAGTACATACAGCTCGAGAAGGTCTCCCTCATCCAGCGCGGCGGTATACAGAATAGGGACTCGGGGGGCTGCGATGCCGGTTCCCCCTTCGGCCAAGTGCTCGACGGAATGTCGGGAATAATAGATCCCCAACGCCGCGGGTACGTCGAAGAGGGTGTGGTGTCCTACCGTAACGAACACAGGCACGGCCACGACGGCCTCGCAACCGGCGTCTTGCAATTCACGCAATCCATCCGCGATGCTGGGCGAGGCGAACTCCATCAACACGGTTCGGACTGCCGTGAAACCCTTCTCTTCCACCGCCGGCTTGGCCACCCGATCACCAAACTCCAGGAAGGATTGGTTCCATTGCGGCGAGCGCGAACCGTGACCGATGAGGAGAAGCCCCACTTTCTCCGAGTGGTCGGTTTCTTGTGCCCGGCTCACGCCTGCCAGGGAAATCGCACCGATCGGCATCACACCCGGTAATGCTTGCAAAACGCGTCTTCGTGAAAACTTCATCAGATGGTCCTTTCAAAAAGTCAGTCCTCGAAAACCTCGCTGTACTTACCTGCCTTGGAATGCCTGGGTGATAGGTTCGCGCGAGTCTCGGCGACCGTAGCTTGAGGTCCGAATGGGATCCAATGGTCGCAGGAGTTGACGACGGAGCTTGGTGGAGCTGAATCAACATCCCGACGGACTCCCTCGACAGGGCCTTGCGCAACGACCTACCACCGGCCGCATTCTTCGAACGTACCCGTACCAACCCATACCGCATGGCGGATTGATTGCGCAGCAATCAGCTCCGAGGCTTAGCTTTGGGCCGGAGGCGAATGGCTTGCCCCGGCTTGAGCCGACGATGCGGTCATTGGAAAAAAGCTCTCACATCATCAGCGCCATGAAAGTCGCCTTCGGATGGTTGCAGGATCATTTCGGCGAGTTTGTGGGCACTTGCCTTGTCGGCGGCGAAGAGAGTCGCAATTTTCATCAATGTTTTCTCCTAATGGGAAAACCGGCTCGGGCAACAGTGGCTCCCAATCGGGCGAGCACTAGGGTGCTTGCATGACCTCGTGTCCGTGCGGCGTCGCCATGGCTCGCCAAGTTGCGAGATTGATGGTTTCTGCCACGAATCGCACGCTGCCGTCACCCATCAGCGTGTTGACTCCGCCGGGGTGGCGGCTTCTGGCTCCGATAAAGCCGAGGCCGTGGGCGGTGGCGTCCGCGGCGGAAGCATTCGGAGGAAGATACGCCGTGTAGGTCGTGGATGTCGTTCTTCCTGCAATCCAGCCGAATCCCCGATTCCCCAACCAGTTGGTGCAGGTGCTCGTAATGGATTCGAGATTGGGATTCACAACACCGGCCAGACCGGGCTGCGGGGCAGGATTCAATGAGCCGCGCATGGAGCAGATCAGCCTTTCCCGCATGCTTCGCGCGGTGACGGCACCCGTGTGCCGCTCCCGCGATCCCAGCAGCGTCTCCGATATGACCATGGTATTGCTGGAACCATCGATCATGTCCCGTATCCCCAGATTTGAGCCGTAGTAGAATGTGCCGTCGGTCTTGTAGCGGAGGTCGTAAAAGGTACCGGTGCCGGTGCCGATGCAGACCATGTAATTACCCCCGGCCACGAACGAGCCGGGATTCTCCTCATAGATCGATTCCGCACCATCGCTGGGACAGCGGAAGACCGAGACGACGGTACGAGCCGCATTGGCCTGCGCGGGATTCAGGACGGTTTGCCCCCTACCATAGGTGACGTAAAGCGGCTGCGTGAAATCGATCAAATCTTGCAACTGCTTTTGTTCCAGAAAGGGCAGAAGCTTGGCTTGGACGGAAAAGCTGGTTGCCGAGGTGGTTCCCAAGCCGGGAAAGACGTTGTAAACGCCGTGATAATTGTGCAGGGCCAAACCGAGCTGTTTGAGATTGTTGGTGCACGCGGCCCTCCGTGCCGCTTCACGGGCGGCTTGCACCGCCGGCAACAGCAGCGCGATCAGTATGCCGATGATCGCGATGACCACGAGAAGTTCGACCAGCGTGAACGCGGGCTTTACCGGCCCGACCACGCGGCCCCGCATTTCGGAACCGGCCGGCCTAGGTCGCGACGCGACTGGGAGCCTGTGCCGGGGATTGGTTTTGGTGGATTGCATCAGAGCTATCTCCAAAGAGTTTGGGTCTCACGTCAGCATCCTTCGGAGCGCGTTGCAATCGCAAAGCATGCGCCGCAAGGTTGACTCGGAGAGAGAACCTTGGCGATCGTGATCTAATGGAGGGATGCTGATGCTCCGTGTCTGCAACGCGTACCGCGGAGGTGCATTCAGACACGGTTGCAGGACAGCCTTAAGCGCGGCGCACTCGCAGTGCTAACCGTTGCGCTGCCGATGTCCCAACCAGCGGGAACGAATCGCTACGCCGCTTGAAAACCGGTAGAACCGGTAGAAAGAGTCACACCGGACTCAAGCCCAATTGAGAAGCCGGCGCGGTGGGCCTCGAATGGTTCCGGCCGGAAGGTCCTGCTTGATCCGGCTGGGAGATTGGCCGGCGGATGTGAAACCGACGCAATGGTGGAGAAAAGGTGTACGCGACGGCTGTCCACGAGCTATCGGGCTTCTCAGAAAGCGGCAGATTGGGCAGCGGTCGGGGTCATGCTGATCGTCTAAACGAGAATCTGCACCAATTCGTTCCGTGCGAGTCGCTTGCGATGAACAGGCTCCGAGCACTTGGTGGACCGGTGCGAATTCCACGCATGGGAGACTACAAGCGTGATTTTCACAAGCACCGACCTGGGCGAATTGGCGTTGCTCATCATGTTGTCCGACATGATAATCGCAACCGCCGCAACTACCCAGGTGCGAATCTCGGCATGTGAGGGAATGGTGCAACTCGAGAGCGAGCGTGGAGGCTGGAAGCCACACGCTTAGCACGAGTCTCAGTTTGCGTGATTCCCAGAATTTTATCGCGAGATAAGCTTGCGGCGTTCGTGATGGTCTTGAGTCTCAATATTGTAAAGTCAGGGATCGAAGCAGTCAAGCGGCGAGGGAAGCTATGCTCCTGACGTGGCCGCGTGATGGAGTTAGGCCATTCTGTTGATGAGACAATTCTTTGGATAGTGCGGAGCTCACGCAAAAGCAAGGACGGGACGTCCGAAGATCGGGCGTCCCGTCGGAATGGTTGAATGTCACCGGGAGTATTCCCGGCTCGGGGATCAGAAGTCGCCGCCGGGGCCGGGCGGAGGCGTCTTCTCTTCCTTCTTAGGCTTTTCCGCAACCAGCGCATCGCTGGTGAGCATCAGCGTGGCCACGCTGGCCGCGTTTTCCAGAGCCGTGCGGACGACCTTGGTGGGGTCGATCACGCCCGCCTTCACCAAGTCCTCATAGGTGTTGGTCAAGGCGTTGTAGCCCATGTTCCCCTTCATTTCCGTGACCTTTTCGCAGACGATACTGCCGTCTTGGCCGGCGTTGGCGGCAATCTGCGAAATCGGGGCGCGGCAAGCCCGCAAAACGATGTCGTAACCGACCTTTTCCTCCGTGGAGAGCCCTTCGCCCTTGCATTGGGCGGCCGCTCGCAGCAGGGCCACGCCGCCGCCGGGGAGGATGCCTTCCTCGACGGCTGCACGGGTGGCGTGCAGGGCGTCCTCGACGCGGGCCTTCTTCTCCTTCATTTCGGCCTCCGTCGCCGCGCCGACGTTCAATTTCGCCACGCCGCCGGCCAGCTTCGCCAACCGCTCTTCCAGCTTTTCGCGGTCGTAGTCGCTGGTGGTCTTTTCGATTTCGCGACGGATCTGCTCGATGCGGCCCTTGATCTCTTCGCTCTTGCCGGCGCCTTCGATGATCGTCGTGTTGTCCTTATCGACGACGACTTTCTTGGCCCGGCCGAGTTCCGCCAAAGTGACGTGCTCCAGCTTGCGGCCCAAACTCTCGAACAAGGCGGTACCGCCGGTCAAGATCGCGATATCCTCCAACATGGCCTTGCGGCGATCGCCGTAGCCGGGGGCCTTGACCGCGCAGACGCGCAGCGTGCCGCGGAGACGGTTGACGACCAGCGTCGCCAAGGCTTCTCCGTCGACTTCCTCCGCCACGATCAGCAGCGGCTTGCCGGCATTGACCACGGCCTCGAGCAGCGGCACCAGCTCCTTGACGTTGGAGATCTTCTTCTCGTGAATGAGGATGTAGCAGTCCTCGAGGACGCACTCCATCCGTTGGGGATCAGTGACGAAATAGGGCGAGAGATAGCCGCGGTCGAATTGCATGCCTTCCACGAATTCGACCTGCGTCTCCAGGCTCTTGCTCTCGTCGACCGTAATCACGCCGTCCTTGCCGACCTTGTCCATGGCTTGAGCCAGAAGCTCGCCGATGGTCATGTCGTTGTTGGCGGCGATGGCGGCCACTTGCGCCATTTCCTTGCTGGTCTTAATGGGGATGGACATGGACTTGAGTTTGGCGACGATATCATCGACCGCCTTGTCCACGCCCTGCTTGAGTGCGATCGGATTGATGCCGGAGACGACCGCCTTCAGCCCTTCCGTGAAGATGGCCTCGGCCAACACGGTCGCGGTGGTCGTGCCGTCGCCCGCCACGTCGCTGGTCTTGGACGCGACCTCGCGGACCATGCGGGCGCCCATGTTCTCGTAAACATCCTCGAGATCGATTTCCTTGGCCACCGTAACGCCGTCCTTGGTGACGGTGGGCGAACCGAAGCTCTTTTGCAGGATCACGTTGCGACCGCGCGGCCCCAGCGTGACCTTCACGGCTTGCGCCAACTTGTGCACGCCGCGACGCAGGGCGTCGCGAGCCTCTTGATCGAATGCAATCATCTTTGCCATGGATCGTGTACTCCTTATGCTCGTGCCAAATCCTCGACGGATGTCACCGCTATGAAGTTTCTTCCGCCGGAGTTCTTGTTCCCATCAAGGGGCGAGATCGCGGGACGACCCGCCCCCGCTCGATCATTCCACGACGGCCAAGATGTCTTCTTCTCGAAGAAGGACCAGCTCCCGATCGCCGATCTTGAAGTCATCGCCGGCATACGAACTGAAGATCACGCGATCGCCGACCTTGACTTGCATGGCGGCTCGCGTGCCGTCATCCAAGAGCCGCCCTTGTCCGACACTGACCACGGTACCCCGGGCCGGGCGCTTCTTCGCGGTATCGGGCAGGACGATACCGCCCGGCGTCGTCTCCTCCGATTCCTCGCGTTCGATCACCACGCGGTCCGCCAAGGGCTGCAACTGAAGGACAGCGTCCTGTTTGCCTTCCGCCTTCTTTTTCGCCATGAGTTTCATACCCTCCAAAGGCTCAAAAAACGTATCCGAACCGTGTCACCAAGTCGGCCGTTGAGCACCCGGCGAATGGATATCGTCCGAAGTGCCCGAACTGCCGCGACGTCAAAATCCAATAGTGAGGAGCGGAACCGGCGCCGGTCGCGACGCCCTGCCGTTCTAAAAACCCCCACGCCCGACGCAGAGGACGGGTTTGAGCCTCCACGATTTGCAAATGCCATGCCCTTAATCTGAAATCTCCACAAATATCGATGCTTTAAGCCTTTGCATCTCTGTTTCGCTTACGCGGACCGGCGACTCGTTGGCGCTCGGCGTGCCAAAGGCGACGGTGCCGCGGAGGCAAAACTGCCAAATTGGCAGCGATCCACCCGCCGCCGTTGGTGAGGGTCGGCTGATGGCAAATCGGGCCGTGTGAACAAGCGGTCCGAACGACGACGCGGCCGGCACTTGGAAATGGCCCCGAAACGTAAGCAATCGACGTTCCGAGTTTTAGGAAAGCTCGCTACAATGCCCCACCATTGGGCGGCAAGTCATGGCCTCTTAACCGGCCGCATGGGAGCGCGCTGGATGCGTGGGTGAAGTCAGGGGCGGGGTCCGGGGCTTGGTCGTGCGGTCCCAGATTGCTTTCCTTTCCCTGCCGGCAACCGCATGTCCGCCGACCGGTTTGTTCGAGGTCGAATCGAGATCGATTACCATTTTTTGACGCGGCGGTTCGGATGTCCTTCACCAGTCCGGAATCAACTCAGGCGAGACCTCGGGTATTCGGTCCCAGGGGTACCCGGTTGCTTCTGGGCATTGCGGCGGCCCCGTTCGCCCTGTGGGACGAATTGATCAGGTTGATTCAGGTGGGTCTGGAGCCGAAGGGTTTCAAGGTTCAGCGTATCGCGCCGTCCGACGTTTTGCGTCGGGCCTGGGACGGCTTGCTTTGGCTTGGTAACGGGGAGGGGCTGGAACCTTACGCCGACGCGTCGGCACGGCTGGGCACACACCGTCCACCCACTCTCCTATGGCAGCTCGACCCCTTGCCTCCGCCGGACTTGCCGCCCGAGGCGGAGAAGCTCGGCCTTCGAATCGCCCGCCGGGATGGTTGCCATCGTCCGGCGTTTCTGCAACGCTTCGTCCGCGGGATGATTCCCTTCCGCAGACAATGCATCGGACTTGCACATCGTCGGGACTTGCGGCGGTTGGCCGGGCTGGGACCGTGCGGGCGAGAATTTGTGGAACCCGGCGCTGCGACCGTGGCTCGGCTTTCGCGGTATTGGAGCTTCATTCGGCGCGAGGTGCAGCGCGGCACTCTCGATCAGGTGCCGCTTCCGTGCCGGTAAGGCTGGAGTTTCTTCGCCGCCGCGGGGTCGCCGTGACGGAATTGCCGCTCGGATTTCACCCCGCGATGGGCAACGATGCCGGCGGGCAGGGCTGGGACCTGGACCGTCCCCGCGATTACGACGTGGTGTTTCTCGGGGCACTGCGGCACACGCGACGCGTGCGGCTGCTGCACGGTCTCGGCAAGGAGTTGAGGCGGCGCGGCATTCGGTTTTCGGCGGTGGATCGGAATTGTTACGGATTGCAGCGCACACGACTTCTCAGTCGCACCAAAATCGTGCTCAACGTCAACACCGTTCCCTGGGATATGCCGGGTTTCCGCTTTTTGACGGCCGTCGGTTGCGGAGCATTGGTCGTTTCGGAGCCGATTCGCGATCCCAGCCCCTACCGCCCGGGAGAGCACTACGTGGAAGCCGCCGTCTCGCAGTTGCCGGATGCCGTCGAGCACTACCTGCATGATGACGCAGCGCGGTCGGCGATCGTCACGGCGGCCCGCCGGTTTCTGGAGAACGAGCATTCCTGGGATCATTCCATGGTCCGACTGGGGAGTTGGTTTCATGCGCATTCCTTTGTTTCGTCCCGTGGTATGTGAAGAGGCCGTCGCCGCCGTGACGGAAGTCTTGCGGTCGGGCTGGTTGGGACTCGGTCCGAAGACGGCGGCCTTCGAACAGGCCTTCGCGGATTACGTCGGAACGCCGTACTGCGTAGCGCTCAACTCTTGCACGTCGGCTCTGCACTTGGCGATGCGGGTGCTGGCGTTGCCGCCCGGCTCGGAGGTGATTACCACGCCGATCACGTTCGTCTCCACGAACCACGCGATTTTGTACGAGCGGTGTCGGCCGGTCTTTGCCGACGTGGAACCGGGTACCGGAAACCTGGACGTGCATTCGGTGTCCGCCCGCATCGGCGAACGCACCAAGGCGATCATGTTGGTCCATTTCGGCGGTTATCCCTGCGATTTGGAGGCCTTTTACGCCTTGGCCGCCAAGCATGGTCTGGCCGTCATCGAGGACTGTGCCCATGCCTGCGGGGCGAGTTATCGCGGTCGGCGCATCGGCAGCTACGGCGACTTGCACGCCTTTTCATTCCACGCCGTCAAGAATCTGGCCGTGGGGGACGGCGGCGCGCTGACGGTCCGTCGCCCCGACCTCTACGAACGACTGAAGCGGCTCCGATGGATGGGGATCGACCGCGACACTTACCATCGCTCGCAACCGCGGGCCTACCACTGGGACTACGACGTCACCGAGCTGGGTTTCAAATACCACATGAACGACGTTGCGGCAGCCGTGGCACTGGAGCAATTGCGGCACCTGGACCAACAGAATGCCTATCGTCGGCACTTGGCGGAAATGTACCGTGAAGCCCTGAGAAGCGTCCCCGGCATCCGCCTGCCCGACTACGCGCCGGACCGGCAGAGCAGCCATCATTTGTTCTGGGTTTTGGCGGAAGATCGAGACGGGCTGGTGGAGAAGCTCCGCGCAGCGGGGGTGGATGTGGGAGTTCATTACCGCCGTAACGATTCCTACTCCATGTTCGAGCAATGCGAGCTGCCGCAAGCCGACCGGTTTTGGAGGCAGGTCCTATCCCTTCCCATGCACTTGATGCTCAAGGAGGAACACATTGACTACGTTACGCGAGTCATTGCTTCCGGCTGGGACGCCGCGCGTCGCGCCGCATGAGGGTTCTCTTCGCCGCTTCGACACCGCCCACGACACGGGCGTGACCGTCCCCTTGCTGATCCTCGGAACACGGACGCTGGCGGTCGAGATTTGCGATTGGGTGGAGGATATTCCCGGCGTGCGCGTGGTGGGATTCGTGGAAAACATGGACCGCAGCCATTGTGAACAGCCGCTGGAGGACCGGCCCGTCTTCTGGATCGACGAATTGCCCGACCGTGCACCGGGCTGCTACGCAATCGCCGGGCTGGCAACCACGCATCGCCGGATCTTCGTGGAACAGGCCGCCGAGCGGGGCGTCCGCTTTACGACCGTCGTCCACCCCATGGCGCGAGTCTCGAAAAAGGCCCGACTTGGGGAAGGCTGTCTTGCCGCTCCGGCCGTCCTGGTCGGAGCCCACGCCGAAATCGGACGCCACGTCTTGATGAATCGCGCCGCGATGGTCGGCCACCATACCCGAATCGGGGATTTCGTGACGCTGCAACCACGGGTGAACGTCGCCGGCTGCTGTAGCATCGGGGAAGGAACTTACGTCGGGATGGGGGCCTTGATCTTGGATCACCTCAAAATCGGCGCGCATAGCGTCATCGGAGCGGGGACCGTGGTGACCCACGACGTGCCGGATCACGTGCAGGTGACGGGAGTTCCGGCACGCATCGTCAAGGAAAACATTGACGGAAAATGATTGCCGCGAGTTGCGGGCAAGACAGCGCGAGCTGCGCGAAGTCAGGCGGATTCCCCTTCAAGGCAAGGCCTCGTTCGGGATGCCGAAGCGAAACGGTACGCTTCCCCGGCGGAGCGTCTTGCTCATGGGGCCGGGAGGATGCTTGCGCTCTTTTTCGAGAAGTATTCCAACCAATTGCGGACGACGGCTGCGGTGAGATCGCCGCTACGCTCCTTCAATTCCGGAACGGTTTCGCCCCAATAGAAGCCGATCCAGCCGTCGGCGACGGACCGTGAGCCTTCCACGAAGGCGTCCAGTTCGTCGAGCGTACATCGCAAGGGGAACATCTCCTCCACGACCACGGGCTTTCCCACGTCGTACACGGCCAGGGCGCGGAGGGCATCCTCCACCTTGCCGGTCTCGGGATAGAAATGGACGCTGACGAAGTCGAGGTGTTTGCCCGCCTCGGGCGAATAAAAGATCGGCTTGGAGCCGGGGAACACCAGTGCCCAAGGGATGATGCCCACGGTAATGAGCCGTTCGGGATCGTGCTTTCGGATGGCCGCGACCATCCGCGCGACCCAGGCCTCGGCGATTTCGACCCGCGTTCTCCCCGCCGGATCGAGCGTCAATCGCTGGACGAAGTGCTTGCCGCCGAATTCCCCCGGCAACCACTCGGTTGCGACTTGTCCCTCTCCGGGCAGGACGGGTTCGTTCATCAGGTCGTAGCAAAAGACGGCCGGGCTGTCGTGTGAGGCTTCCGCGACCGCCTCCCAGAATCGCGCCTGGACGGTCCAGCGGTCTTGTTCGCTCAAAGCGTCGTACCAGGCCGGAACGTCGCTCTTGTGGTAGCAGCCCAATCCCGTGATATCGAGATACAGCCGCGTTTCTTCCGCCAGACACACCAGCCGCTTCAGTTGAGCAATAGCGGCGGAGTCGATCTCGTCGGGCGACTTGACGAATCGGGCGACCTGCAAATGGATGCGGACCGTGTTGGCGCCCAAGTCCTTCATCTCGCGAAAGTCTTGGACCACGCGGTCCCATTCGTCGCGCCAATAGTCTTCGATCAATCGCCCGGCCGCGTCATGGTCGTAGTTGAATCCCCAGGCGATGAAGCGTCGGCCCGTTTGTGCGTAGACGAAGTCACGGCCGTCGGGAGAAACGCGAATCGCTTCCATGCGGGGACCGTCAACTCTTGCCGGCGTTGTGTTGACGGGTGCCGTCCGCACGCTCTCCTGGGCATGGACGGAGGAAAAGGCGGCGACAAGCAGGCACGCCGCCAGGACGGGACCGGTCGCCGCAGTGCCGACCAAGGTGAGAAATGATCGCGACATGGTAGGGCCTCTGCGCACTTGGGGGAGCGGTCGTTCGTCCCGGCCGCCGGGTGCCGGTCGCGTCCCGGACGATGGTCTCAGGTTTGGCCGTTCGCCGCGTCCGAAGCGGATGCGTCGGGGTCGGGTGTTTCGGCGTTCGGTTGGTCGCGAGGGATTTTCAGGCCCAACTGGCGTATCTTGCGATAGAGATTGGCCCGGTGCAAACCCAGCCTTTGTGCCGCTTGCGCCAGATTCCGGTTGGTAAAAGCGATGGTTTGCAAGATGTATTCGGACTGAAATCGCCGCGTGGCCTCGGATAGCGGGAGGTGGGGAGCGATCCGAGGCGGCCCGGCGACGTCTTTGGGATCCAGCCCCAAATCATCGGCGTTGAGGAGCGATTGCGAGCAGAGGTAGGCCGCCCGCTCCATCAAATTGCGCAATTCGCGAATGTTGCCGGGCCAGGGGTGCTGCATCAAGCGGGCTTTGGCGGCGGGCGTCAGTCGGGGGACAGGACGCCCCGCCCGAGCGGCGAACTCCGCCAGAAAGTGCTCGGCCAACAGGAGGATGTCATCACCTCGCTCGCGAAGCGGCGGTATCCGCAGCGTGACTCCGTTCAAGCGGAAAAAGAGGTCCTCGCGGAATCGCTTTTCCCGGATCATGGTCTCCAGGTCTTGGTTGGTGGCGGCCAAGAGTCGGGCGCGGACGGGGATCGGCTGCGTCCCGCCGACCCGGGTGATCGTCCGTTCCTCCAAAACGCGCAAGAGTTTGGCTTGGGCGGCCGGGCTTAGCTCGCCGATCTCATCGAGGAAGATGGTTCCGCCCGCGGCGACCTCGAACTTGCCGGGCTTGGCCTGCCGCGCGTCGGTAAAAGCCCCCTTTTCGTGTCCGAACAGTTCGCTTTCCGCCAGGGCCTCGGGAATCGCCGCGCAATTGACCGCCACAAAGGGCTGTTCGCGCCGCGCGCTGAGATAGTGGATCAGGTGGGCGGCGACTTCCTTGCCCGTCCCGTGCTCTCCCAAGATCAGGACCGTCAGATCCGTCGCCGCCAGTTTTTCGATCAGGCTGCGAAGTTCCGCAACGGCCGGAGAATGGCCGATGAGCCGCACACCCTCCGCGGCTTGGTCCACGATGCGCCGCCGGGCCGTGAGCAACTCCTCGTAGTCGCGAACGCTTTCCAGGGCGGCGGCGGCCTGCTCGGCGAATCGGGCAAGGGCCTCTTCGTCCTCTTTCGTAAAGTCGCCGTGGCGCTTGTTGATGACCTGGAAGACTCCCAATGTTTTGCCCGCCCGATCCGACAGCGGCACGCACAACAAGGTCTCCGTGCGGTAGCCCAGATGGGCGCCGACCTGTTGATCGATCCAGGCCTGAGCGGGAGAATCGCGATCGACGCGGATGGGCCGCTGCTCGCGGAGGACGCGACCGGCGATGCCGCGGTCGTCCGGAATACGGAGTTCGTCATCGACTCCCAGCGCCGGTCGACCCACCAATTGCTTGGCTTCGCGGTCCCAGAGAAAAATGGTGGCGCGATCGGCGCCCACGAACTCCGCCACAGCGCGCGTAATCTCGATCAACAGGGGCCGCAATTGCCGGGCCTGGTACCACCGGTTGGTGATTTGCAGCAGCGTCTCTTTTCGCCGCACATCCTCTTGCAACCGGCGACGATGGGTGATGATGCGCCAGGCGGCGCCGAGGGTGTCGGCCGCTTCCGCCAGCAACTCCTCGTTGGCGGCGTCGGCGTCGGACCCGGGGAACTGCGCGAGCAGTCGCAATTGCTCTCCCGCGTCCAACGTCAAAAGTCGCTCGGTCGCGGTCCGTTCGTCGCCTTCCACCCCATTTCCGACGGAGGCGATGATTTCCGCGCGATCGTCCCGAAGCCGCACGACTTTCAGCGTCTCGGCCTGCAAGACCTCGCGCAGAGAGGAGATCATCTGGCGTACCAGCTCGTTGAAATCCTGGCAATCGGCAGCCGCGGCGAGAATGCGTCGCAAGATGCGTTCCCATTCCATCCGTTGCGCGCCATCGAGTTTCAGCACTTCCATGATCGACTTCCCCGCGTCGGTGTTTGTAACGCTCAAGACAAGCGCGACCGCTTCCTTGAACCCGATGGGCCGGCACAATTGCCCGTGCTTGCCCCGGAGGCGATCACGGCTCGTATTGTATCGCAGCCTGGGCGGAGCCGCAAACCAGTCGAAAGGGCGAAGCGTTATCACCCGCCTTCCCGGATGGGGGGACTTTTCAAAGCCCTCCGGCAAAGAGCAAAGAGCTGGGTAAACCGTCTTGCAGCCTCGGCGCGCGGGCGGAAGTCCCCGTCGGTCGCCGGCGGGTGTGTTGAAGAAAACGGGAACCGCGGGGGGAATAGGGGAATAGTCGGTTGGGGCGCCGGCCCTCCTGAGTGGTTCGGCGCTTTGCAAGACGGCTCAGACCCAGGCGTCTACGGCAAGGACGCCGTCGGAATCCGTCTTCGCGGCGACGATTTCGCTTTGTGCCGAGGCCAGCTTTTCCAGCCAGGCCAATCGCCGTCGCCAATCGGCGACCTGCCCGGCCGTTTCGTCGGGTGTGTCGTCGGTGCCCAGGCGTTCGGCCTTCTCCAAAAGCCGGCGGTAAAAATCGAGCAGGTCGATCTTCTCCTGGGGCAACACGTCGGCTGAAGCCAAGTCATTGCGGATTTCGCTCAGTTCCTGGAATTGCTGGTCGGTCAGCAGCCCGGCCTGATGCAGTTCATCCAGCATTTGGGAGAATTCGCGCGGCGTAATGTCGGTCAGATCGTAGCGTGCCAAAATCTCGGCGGGCTTGGCCGGGGGAGAGGTGAGCAGTCCCCAGAGAGAGGCCGGTGATGGGGAATCGGAGTCCCCCGCGGCACCCGGTGCATCGAGGAGCGAGGGCATCTCCGCGGCGGCCGTCTTGGCCGTCCCCGAAGAGCCGTGGACGCGATCCTTGGCATCGGGAAACAGGACTTGCCACAAACTCGGCCCGACTTTCATCGCCGGCGCTCCTTTCACTTTTTTCACTCTTCGGTTGTTTCACAACGTGCCCCGGGCGGGACCTGGTACCCGCGGGGCGTGTTCCGCTCTCAAGGCGATGCGAATATCGAATCCCCCGGGGCCTCCTGGGCATCCAGCAGCATTTCGATCGGCGGAAGGAACTCGTCGGGAAGGCGCGAGGGATCCTTGGGGGCCTTGCTTTCCACGGCCTGTGCCGTTGCGACTCCGCCGGAAACCTCCGTTCGGCCGCTCACGGGGATGATCGAGGAATTCGAGACTGCCTGAGCGGCAGACGGCGCGGCCGACGGAGCGTTGGGCGACGGTGCGGCCGTCACCGCCAGCGCCGCCGGCACGCCGCTGCGCGCCTGCTGAATGCGATCCGCCAGTTTCCGCAGGGTGGGAGATGCTGCGATCGCTGCGTCCTCTCCGCCCGAGGGTTGCGTCCCCGCGGCGGTCGCCGCGGCCCGGCGGCCGGTCGTGTCTTCCGCCGGGCGAGGCGTCGAAGTGACGGGGAAGTTCGGAAGCTCGGCGGGCGGGACTTGGGGTTGGGCCGCGCCGGGGTTCTCCTCCGGTACGAACGGACCGCCGCGGATCGGCCCGGGATCGATCCACAGGCCGCGATCATCCAATTGCATTGTGTCCAATTGGAAGTCCAGCGACATCCGTTGCACTTCGTATTCGACCCAGGCGGCGAGGAACGCGTTTTGTGCGTCCAGCAGGCCGGACAGGGCTTGGACGACGTCGCGCGCGGTGGTCGCACCGAAGCGAGGCGTTTCGCCTGGCTGCGGGGGGGCACGCAAGCGTTCACCCGCGACGTCCGATTGGGCGATAGCCACCAAGACCGACGATCGCCGCAACTCGAAGGTATTCTGGCTGAGCCGAATGTTGCGCAGCGTCTCTCGCAGGCTCTGCGAAATCTGATCCTCGAAGGCGTAATAGTCGCGCCGGGCACGCTGGTACGAAATCAACGCGGCGCGATATTGGTTCCGTTCCACCAGCCGGGTCAACGGGGCGTCGAAGCGAAGGCCTACCCGCAGCTCTCCCGTCGTGCTGTGAAAGCCGAATGGATTGTCGCCGATGGTCTGCATGTCGCCGCTGAAGGTCAGGTCCAGATCGCTGCGAAGACGATTGGCGGCGATTTGAATCTGGCGCCATTGATCGACCAGGGCCGCTCGTGCGTTCATCCAGTCCAAGCGATTTCGGCGGGCGATTTCCAGGGCCTCTTCCGGCGACAGCGTGACCGGGGTGAGCGCCACTTGGTCCAATCTCGCCCGGACCTGAATCAGGGACAGATCGGAAAGCTGGATGATGAGCGGTTCCAAGAGGTCGGAGGCCAGAACTTGCCGAGGCTGGGACTTGGCGGCCTCCAGCTCCTTTTCCTTTTCCGCGAGGCGATCGGCCGCGGTTTGCGCTCGGACTCTCGCGTCGATGTATTGCTGTTCCAATAGGGGCAACTCCGCTTCTTCCGCGGACTCCAGTTGTTTTTCCAATCGCTGAACTTCGGCGGCCGCCGTCTCCGACTCACTCCGCAATTGGGCCGTCGCGGCTTCCAAGTCGGTCAACAGTTTTTGAGAGACTTCGTCGGGATGATCGAGAAACTCCTGCATCTGTTGGAGCGTTTCGCGCATCGGCTTGCGCTCGGCGCGAACCTCTCCGCGGACGCCCGGCACCGAGCCTTCCAGCAAGAGGCGGTAGTTCTCCACCACGGTGTTGAATCGCGAACGCAATTCTTGGATCGCCTTCTCGACTTCAACCCCGCCCTCCAGGACCGAATCGGAGCCGCTGTACAACTCGCGGATGTTCTGCTCCCTTTGCGGCACGGCCGCGGCAAGTCGCTCCAAATCCGCTTTCACGATGTCCACTTGCTGTCGGATCGAAGCTTGGATCGAACGCAGGCGATCGGTCCAATCCGCGGGCAAGGGGGTCTGCGGGTCTCGCAACTGGCGGAGGAGTTCGTTGGCCTCCCGCTGCGCGGTCAATAGATCGGGGTCGATGAGGTCGAATCGACGGAGGAGGGGATCGTCGATTTCCATTGCGACCTCGGGTGGGAGGCCGAGTTGGACCTTGAACGCGTCCAATTGGGTTTCGTAGGCCGCGCGGAGACTCATCAGCCGGTTTTGCGCGTTCAACAGGGATTGCAGGGCCAAATCCACTTGAAAGCGGTCGATGCGGTCGGCTTCGTGGGCGGCCAGCAACAACTCGTACACCCCTTGAAGGCCGAGCACGTTTTGCTCTTGGTTGCGGATTTGTACCTGGCTTTGCAGCAGGCCGAGAACCCCCCCGCGACCCGCACTGACTTGCGGCGACAGCGACCCGATAGCCAGATTACCCGCCGAAGGGCCGGCTCCCGGGCTGGTTCCGGTCACGACTTGCAGATAGAACCCTTTTTGGTACCGTGCCATTTGGCGGATGTTCGCGAGCAGGGCTCGCTCTGCCTGAGTCAGGCTCTCCAGGACCACGGCTCGCCCGCCCGTCCGCAATAGCGGTTGCAGGATCGAGAAATTGAGGATGGAGGCCGAGGCGTAGGAATCCGAGCCGGAGAATTGCCACACCAGGGAGTTGGCGAAGCCCACCAGGAGTTCCGCGCCGGTGGCGGTGAGTTTTCGGGCTTGGGCGTCGGTATCCACGTTCATTCGGCTGATGGAGCCGGCGGGCGAACGATCCGGTCCGTCGGCCGTGAAAAACGTGGAATTGCCGCCGAAGAATTGGACGTCGAACCGGAATCGCTCCGCCGTCACGTTGAGCGCGGACAAATACAGGTTCTCGAGATTCCGTTGATAGTCCCGGGAGTGGACCAGGGCCAGCTCGACGGCCTTGGAACGATCGAGCACCACCACGCCGCGCTCGTCCCGCGGCAGATAAGCCCTCCAGAAGGGGTTTTCCACGTAGAATGTGTCCCCGTTATCATGCCAGTGCGGCCAGCCCTTCTTGCCGTCCACCCGGTGCATGAGCTGATGCGAGACGGGATCGTCCGGCGGCATGGGTTCGGCATCCGGGCAGAAAGGGTCGTACATGCGGGATTCGCGACGGGGATAGATTCCGGTCTTTTGCAAATCCCATCGCGAGTCGACTTGGCCGCGCTCGATCAGTTGCGCGACCTCCGAGTCCGCTTTTTGCCGGTAAGCCGTGCGGTGACATCCGAGTGTTGCGCCGGTGACACATGCTAGGAGTGCAAATCCCAGCGTTGAAAAACGTCGAACATGGTGACTCCGCAGTTCAGCCATGAGCTTGATCCGTTTGAAACGAGGTGAAAGACACGGCCGTTGGCACGTTGCAGTTTGCCCAATAGGTAGTTCCAGCCCGATGGCAACCGTATCTTGCTGAGATTGGTTCGGTATTTCGTCTGGGTAAACTTAAACGATTGTTTGGTATGGTCCCGAGGTAGCGATAAAAATGGTGGCAGTGGCGGTGCAGTCTTGGTAACATGGGAAGACGTGCGAGAAATGGTTAAAGCTTGACAGCGGGGAGGCCCCTAAATACCATCGAGCTAAAGGCTGGGTGGCATGGGGATTCCGACGGCACGGGTCGGCCCCGATGGGCTTCGGCCCACCATTCTCCGCTTGTCATCGCTCGCGGTGCCGCGTCGTCGGTTCGGCGAGGTCCGCTCGGCAGGGATCGCCTCATCGCAGTTGGAAAAACTTTCCGTCCCGGTATTGGGGCCGTCGCTGGTTGGTGGGACCGCAATGAGCATTTGGAACAAAATCCTCGTCTGCCTCATCCTGATTGCGTCCCTCGCCATGTGGTACTTCGGGATGCGGGCGTTAGCGACGCATCGGGCATGGCGCGAGGCTGCGAAGAAGTTGGAAGGTCAGTTGGCGCAACTCAAGGCCGAGGCAACGGTTCTGCGTGAGGGCGACGGCACGCGCCGGGGCCTGCGGCAGGTCAAAGTGGAGTTGGCCAAGTACGTGTCGCAGCGCGGCCGCGTATGGTTGAATTGCCGCCCGATGCAGATGGCCGTCAATAAAACGCCCGAGGGGAGTGACATCGTTCAAGTCAGTCTGGTCTTTGAGACTCTGGGACTGGCGGGTTTGACCGACGTACAAGAGCTGCCCGTCGATTCCCAAGTCTATCTTTTCGATGAACGGTTGCCGCAGGACGGGGGACGCTACTTGGGCAAGTTTCGCGTGGCTGCCGTGGCCCCGCGGCAAGGCGATCAGCCGGCCCAGGTCGTCGTGGAATCCCTTTCCATGATCACGCCGCGAGAAATGCAACGGATTCAACAGGCGGTCCAGGGCGCTCAGGCGGCGGAGGCGGGATTCACCGTCACGGAATTGCTGCCCACCGACGACCACGAGATTTTCGCCGGCGTCAATCCCGAGGAATTGGCGCGGATGTTGCCGCCGTCGGTCGTTAACGAATACGTGAACGACGGAAAGCCCGGCGATCCGACCAATCCCCAATCGCCGCTGTTCGAACGCAAACTCCGCGACTATGAGTGGGCGCTATCCTATCTTCACTATCGCCGCGCCGATTTGATCGACGCCTTGGCGGCTGCGAACAAAAATCTCGAGATGCTGAAGGCCTCATTGGCGGACGCCCAGCGCGAAGAGCAGGCCCGGGACGCCGAGATTGCCCAATTGAAGCAGGATCTCGACCGCGCCACGACGGAGCGCGATGCCGTGGCTCAATATTTTCAGGACGTGGAGGAGGCTTTGGGGTGTTGCAAGGTGCGGCGGGATGCTTTGATTCAGGAAAACCGCCGGACAGCCCTCGAAATCGCCCGACTGCAAGCCGAGGCGATTGAACGGATCGAGCAGCAGACCCGAGCCATGGCCCAGGCGGCTACGCCGTAAGGGTCGGCCGTCGATCGGGCCGCGGGCGGACGGAGTCTCTTCTCGGCCGGCTGGGTCGGCCGTCACTCGAGTTCCGCGTTTCTCCGTCGCTCGGATGAGTCCCGCGGTCTTCGATCGGGGGTACGAAAAAAGGCCGGCGAATTGCTTCACCGGCCGATTTCCGAGTAGCCGACTACAAGCCGGCGCCGACGAGGCCGAAGGAACCGTCAGGAGGTCCCGGCCGCCGTCGGATTGATTTGTCCGGGGTTCAAATCTTGATTTCGAATCCCTTGCGACTCTCGCGCGCCAGGAACGCATTGGCCTGGGCATCGCCCACGATCTCGCGTTGGACAGGGTCCCAGCGAAGCCCGCGGCCCAGACGCATCGCGATGTTGGCCAGGTGGCAGATTTCCAACATGCGATTGTGCGACCACACGTCGGAGATGGGCTGCTTGCGGGATTGCATCGCCTCGATGAAATTGGCGCTATGGTTCGCGCTGATCGGTCCGCCGTAAAGCTGCTCCAAGGCGTCCTCCGGCAAGGGGTTATCTTGGAGATCTTCCACGGGCTTACCGCTGATGCGACCGCGGTTCACAAAGAAGCGGCCCTCGCTGCCCTCGAAGAGGATGCCGTTGTCGCCTTCGCTGGTGATCAGCAGTTCCACGTCGTTCGGCATTTCAGCGCGAATATTGAAATGGGTGGCCACGTTGTAACGGTCGTGGACGACGGGATAGCCGTCCTTGTACTCGCAGGCCAAGGCGTAGTCGAGCGGGATGACTTTGCTGGGGCCGGTGTCGCTCGCGCCGATCGCCCAAACGGCGATATCGACGTGATGGGCCCCCCAGTCGGTCAGCTTGCCGCCGGAATACTCGTGCCAATTGCGGAACGAATAGTGGCAATTGCTGTAGAGGGGGACTCCGCCGCCGTAGCCGGTACGCATCTCCGGCAAAGCCCGGTACGGCACCTTCTCGGCGGGCCCGAGCCAGAAGTCCCAGTCCAGGCCTTCAGGGACGGGGGCCTCGGGGATCGGCGGGGAGCTTTCCATGCCGTTGATGCCGCAGGTGACCTTTTTTACCTTTCCGATCCGACCGTGCTTGACCAGGGCCACCGCCAATAGGAATCGCTTATCGCACTCGGTCCGCTGCATGGTGCCGACCTGAAAGACGCGGCCGGTCTCCCGGACGACCTTCTCGATCAGCTTGCCTTCGTCGATCGTCAGGGTCAACGGCTTCTCGCAGTACACGTCCTTGCCCGCATACATGGCTTCCACCGCGATCTTGGTATGCCAATGGTCGGGGGTGGCGATCATTACCGCGTCGATGTCCTTGCGATCGAGCACTTCGCGGTAATCTTTGTAGGCGTCGGGCTTCTTGCCCTGCCGCTGTTCCGTCTTCTGCACGTTTTCGGCCAGCACCTTGGCGTCCACGTCGGCCAAGGCCGCGAAATCGGCGAAACGGAACGTCTTCTGCGTAATCTCCCAGCCTTGATTGCGAAGCCCGATCGTCGCGAAAACCGGCCGTTCGTTGGCGGATTCGAAGCCCTTCGCGTAGTGCCGCCGCGGCGAGAGAATCATCCCGGCGGCTCCCAAGGCGATGGTACCCTGCAAGAAACGACGACGTGACGTGCGATTCCTGGACATAACCCGCATTCCCCTTGAACGGAAATGTGACCTCCGCCGTCGAGGCGTCTTCAACGGCGTTCCAGTTACGACGGCTACGTGGATCGTGGTTCGGATACGCCACCATCGCGGCCCGTCCCACGCGGCGTGCGAACCGGCACTTTCCCCCTCGCCGACGCCATCCGTTAGTGTAACAAGAATTCCCGGGAGGTTCACGGACCCAGGGTGGGGCTTGCCAAGCCGCCGCCATCCTCGCCGAGCCTCGGCGTCGGATCGCTCCAAGGATACGGTCAACGGTGTCAACGGTCCGGGCCGCCCAGCGTGGACCGCTTGCGGAGCAGGTGATGGTAATGTTGGGCGAAACGATGGGCCTCGTCGCGGACGTATTGCAAGAGCCGCAGGGCGAACGAATGCCGACTCAATCGCAAGGGTTCAGCGGAGTCGGGCAAGTGGATTTCCTCTTCCCGTTTGGCCAAGGCCAGAACGGCGGCGGGGCGGCGTTCCATCCCTTGCAGGACCGCCGTCGCGGCGTGGAGTTGCCCTTTGCCGCCGTCGATCAAGAGCACGTCCGGCAACGGCTCCTCGCCGTCGTCTTGCAGACGCCGAAAACGCCGCTGGACGACCTCGCGGATGGAGGCGTAGTCATCCACGCCCGGCACGCTGCGGATGCGGAATCTCTTGTAGCCCGGCTTGAAGGGGAGACCGTCGAGGAACTGCACCACGCCGGCCACGGTCTCGCTGCCGGCCAGGTGGGCGATGTCCATCCCCTCGATCACACGCGGAGGCTCGGGGAGCTTGAGAACTTTCTGCAAGGCGGCCAAGCCCTTGCGGGGATCGACGTGAAAGACCTCGGGCTGCACATGCACGTCGAGCTTGCCGCGTTCGTCCAATTTTTCCAAGTATTCGATCTCGTCGCGCAGCTTGGCGGCTTCCTCGAAGCGTAGGGCTGCGGCGGCCTCTTTCATCTCGCGCCGCATGTCGCACAGCAACTCGTGCTTATGCCCTTCCAGGAACCGTTGAAGCCGCCGAATCGAGCGGCGGTATTCCTCCTTGCTGATCCGCAAGTTGCACGGCGCCGTGCATTGATGGATGGATGCCAGCAGGCACGGGCGAAACCACCGCCACCGCGGATCGCTCTCCTCAATGTCCAAGTTACAGGTGCGAAACTTGAAGATCTTTTGGAGAACCTGAATCGCGCCCCGCAAAGCTCGGGGGCTGGTGAAAGGACCGTAAAGCTTGGTGCCTCGTTCCTGCGGTTCCCGAGTGAAAAGGACGCGGGGGAAATCCTCGCGGATGTGGATTTCCAAATAGGGAAAGGTCTTGTCGTCCTTCAACTCGCGGTTGAATTTCGGCTGGATGTCCTTGATCAGCCGCGCTTCCATCAAGACGGCATCGACTTCGCTCTCCGCCTCCAAGTAGTCGATATCGCGGATTTCTCGGACGAGTTGCGCGGTGCGGGGATCGACGGCGGCGGCTTTGAGGAAATAACTTCCCGCCCGATTGCGCAGGTCCTTCGCCTTGCCCACATAAATGACCCGGCCGGCCTCGTCCTTCATCAAATAGACTCCCGGCTTGTGCGGAAAAGTCCGTACTTTGAGAGCGGCGGGCGTCACTTCTGGTTGGGCTTCCCCATCGGACATCGGGTTCCGTCCTCCCTGGCGTCGATACCGTAATTATACGTCTCGTCGCGAATCGGAACGGGGTCGGGGAAATCGCTTGAAGCGTCTTGGAACCGCCAATTATGATGATCACGTTCGGTACAGTCCGGGGTCGGCGGGGGCCTTCTCCTATCGCCGGTTCCGGCCCCCACGGATCCCGATTCCGCCGACCGCATTGGAAACACAGGAATGACGCAATGAAAGCGCCGATCAATCACCAGGCAGCCCGCTCCGGCACGCTCTTGCCGATCGTATTACTCGCGTTACTCGCGGTTTGCGCGGCAAGGAATCCCGCTGCGGAAGCGGCCGACGACGCCGTGCGCGACTACGTTCGGGTCAGCCCGCGCAACAGTCGCTATTTCGAATTGACCGACGGAAGCCCTTACATCCCGATCGGCCTGAATCTGTGCGGTGCTCCGGCCGACGGCTTGCCGGGGCTGGAGAGGTGGTTTGCCAAGCTCTCCGTCGAGGGCGGCAACTTCGCTCGCATCTGGTTGAGCAATCCGTTTTTCGACGTGGAGCATCGTCGCAGCGGCGAGTTCGACGAGGAACGAGCTCGGCGGATTGACGCCTTGTTCGCCCTAGCGCGGAAACACGGCATTCGTCTGAAACTGTGTACGGAGCACTTTCGGCATCTGGGCGAGGGTACGCAAGCCTGGGCGGCCAAGCCCATGCATTTGCAAGCGAACGGCGGTCCGGCCGTCGATACCGCCGACTTCTTTCGCGGAGAAGCGGGACGTCGGGCCTACCAACGGAAATTGGCGTGGTACGCCGACCGCTACGGCGATGATCCCATCGTTTTCGGCTGGGAATTGTGGAACGAAATGGACGCCGTTCGGGTCGATGTCTGGGAACCGTGGTCGGCGGAGATGCTGCCCGAGTTGCATCGGCTGTTTCCAAGAAACTTGGCCATGCAGAGTCTGGGGAGCTTCGATCACGAGAATAAGCGCGAAAGATATCGCCGTCTTTGTCTCTTGCCGGGCAATGATGTGCTGCAAGTCCATCGCTATTTGGATCTCGGAGCCGCGTGGGAGGTGTGCCACGGTCCCGCGGCCGTGTTGGCAGCCGAAGCCGTCCGCGAGCTCCGCTCCTATGGGGTCGAAAAGCCGGTCCTTTTGGCGGAGAGCGGGGCCGTCGAACCGTCCCACACCGGCCCCTTCAAACTCTATGCCCAGGACCGAGACGGCATC
This sequence comes from Thermogutta hypogea, assembly GCF_055386265.1. Taxonomy (NCBI): domain Bacteria; kingdom Pseudomonadati; phylum Planctomycetota; class Planctomycetia; order Pirellulales; family Thermoguttaceae; genus Thermogutta; species Thermogutta hypogea. The sequence continues at coordinate 2,691,053 of NZ_AP042425.1, read as the reverse complement.
ATCCTTCACGACGTGCTGTTTGCTCCATTTTTTGCCGGAGCGGCCGGACCCGGGCACATCTGGCATTGGGATGTGTACGTCGATCGCAACGATTTGTGGTGGCAATTCGGCCGCTTCCGCCGCGCCGTCCGCAACGTCGATCCGATTGCCGAGGCCTTCGAGCCGTTCGAGATTCCGGACGATCGTTTGCTGATCTTGGGACTGAAAGGCCGCCGGCTGACGCTCCTCTGGTGCCGCGATCGAGAAAACACCTGGCGGACGGAATTGTCGGAAAAGCGCCCGCCGGAGGTGATCCGGAATGCTAGGTTGGACTTGGCGTCGGTGGGGGAGTGGAACGGAACGAGCACCGTGCGGTTTTACGACCCGTGGACCGACCGCGAGAGTGAACCCGCGGCCTGCCATGCCGTTCTTGCGCTGCCGGAGTTTCAACGCTCTCTTGTAGTACGCATCGAGGGAGGCGGCAACCGGCCGGCGCAAGGGAATTGAGTTGGAGGGCACTTCGAACCGTCCGAGGAAAGTTGGGCTTCCGATCATCGGCCGTTTGAAGACGGCGACCGAACGGCCTGACGTGCCGCCGCAGTCCGCATTGTCCGTCCGGCCACCCCGCTGCGAGCGGGGCTGCGACTGGCGATTCGGGGCGAAAGAGGGTATGATAAAGCCTGGGTGTCCCGGCCCATCGCTGGGGTGGGGGCTGCTAGCTCGTCCGCGATGGGAAACTTCTTTTTGCGAAGGGACTGGCGATGGCGCGAAGAGTTCTGGATCGCAAGGCGTTGCGAGAACAGGCGGAAGCGGCGGAAAAGAGCAAGGCGGAAAAGAGCGAGAAGTCGTCGGAAGAGGGCGGCGCGGAAAAAGAGGCCGCAAAAAAGCCCGCCGCCAAGACTCCCCGAAAGAGTCGAGCCAAGGCCGTCAAGACGTACAAGCTGGTGGCCGTGTGGGGAGTCTTCAACCAGACCATGGTCCAGGTTCAGACTTTCAACTATTCCCGCCGTGCCGATGCCGAAAAGGCGGCCAAAGAGCTGACCGAAAGCAAGAAAGTGCCGCATTTCGTGCAGCTCGTCAAGCAGCAGGTCGAAGTGGAATCCTGAAGCGTGCGAGGCGGGCGGCGGACGTCAGTCGTGTCCCGGCAAGGACCGTCGTACCCGACTTGGGGCGGATCGCCCCGGTGGGCGTCGCCGAGGAGCCTGTGCTCGATGCGGCATGATCTCGCCGATCGACCGGCGGACAACGTAGTGGCAGCGAGGATTCGGATGAACGTGACGCATAGGCCGCGATGGATCGTCCTCATCCTAATTACCGCGATGGGGCTGGGGGGGCTTGCCGCGGGAGGTTGTTCCAAACCTTCGCCAGGGCAGCCGGACGCCGCCGGACCTTCCGTGCCGGACCTTGCGCAGCCCGACATGCCGCCGCTCGGCGACTACCTGCCGCTGTTGGACGAGGGCCGGTTGGAAATGGCTCCGCCCAAGAATTGGGCGGTGTCGCCTCGCAGCACGAAATTCATCGTTCGTTTTCAGAGCGATCCGTCGGCGCCCTATCCGTCGGTCGTGGTGACGGCCGAGGACTGCGATCAGTTTCGCGATGTGACGGCGAAAAATGTGCAGCAATACCTGAAGTTCGTGGCGGCGGAGATGGAAGCCGCCGGCAGAAGCGGGACCGTTCGGCCGGGACGCATCGGACAAATGGTCGGGGTCGTCTATCAACGCCGGGTCAAGGTGAAAGACAGTCTCGGTACCATCCTGGACCAGCTCTATTTCGACACGGTTCGCGGAGGGCGACGCTACCGGTTTCAGTTGTGGGCCAACTCCGACATCATGGATTTGGCGAAGCCGGCGTTTTTGAGTATCCTCAACGGTACGAGGTTTTCGGCGGTGGAGGAAATGGAGGGCGAGTCGCTCGAAGGCGAGCCGGCCGCAGCGCCGGAAAAACCGGCGGAAAGCAAACCGGCCCCCAAGCCCGCGGAAACGACGCCCGAGCGGCAGCCGGAGCCGTCCGCGGCGGAGACTAAGCCGGAAGCGGAACCGCAGCCGCAGCCCGAGGCTCAGCCGGAGACCCGGCCCGCGGAACCGCAGGCTCCGCAAGAGCAGAAGAAAGAGGAGAAGAAGGAAGAGAAAAAGGAAAAATCGGTAGACGACGTGCTGCAAGACGTGGATTCTTTGTTAAGGTAGAAAAAGGCGGCGGCGGAGCGGGGGACAACGCCCCGACCGTCGACCGAGGGAACGTCCGGGTCGGACGGGCACGACTCGCTCGACCGCCAAGGCAGGATGCCCGTTCCGCGGAGCCGCCGGGAGTCGCCCGACGCGACGTCTCCGCGGCGTTCATGGGTCCACAATGTCGGGATACCCTGCTTTTCGTATTTCTCGGGAACAATCGCTATGCACTTTGAACCTGGCCACACCGTCGGCATTGACCTGGGAACCACCTTTTCCGAGATCGCCATTCTGAACGATGAGGGCAATCCGGTTACGCTGCCCAACGACGACGGCGATGAACTGACGGCGAGCGTCATCCTATTGGCGGAGAGCGGCCACGTGATTGTGGGGCCCCGCCGCGAACGGGCCGCTTTCGAGTCGCCGGAAAACGTCGTCGAGCGGATCAAGCGATACATGGGCGTGCCCGACTTTCGCCGTACCTTCGACGGCCGGGAGATCTCGCCGGAATTCATCTCCGCCCTGATTTTGAAGAAACTCAAGCAGGACGCGGAGCGGCGGATCGGCACGATCGGCAATGCCGTGGTGACCGTTCCCTACTACTTCAACGACGCCCGCCGCAAGGCCACCGAGGACGCCGGTCGCATCGCGGGACTGAACGTCATCGACATCATGAATGAGCCGACGGCGGCCACGCTGGCCTACGCATGGCACGAAGGCGTGTTGGGCAATCCCGACGTCAAAGTGGAAACGCCCCGTAAGGTCTTGGTGTACGACCTGGGCGGCGGCACCTTCGACGTGACCTTGGTCGAGTACACGCCCACCCACTTCCGCGTGCTGGCCACCGACGGCGACGTGCAATTAGGCGGCGTGGACTGGAACGATCGCTTGCTCGACTACTGTGCCGAGGAGTTCAAGAAGCGGCACGGCGTGGACCCTCGCGAGTCGGCTCAGCAGATTCAAATCATGCGAAACGACTGCGACCTGGCCAAGATCGATCTCACGGACCGCGAGGAGACCGTGGTTCACGTGCGATTCGGCGACAAGGCCATGGACATTCCGGTCACGCGCAAGCTGTTCGAGGAACTGACCGCCGACCTCTTGCAGCGGACGTCCGACACCACCATGCTGGTGCTGGACGAGGCCGGCATCTCGCCGCAGGATTTGGAGGCCGTCGTTCTGGTGGGCGGTTCCACGCTCATGCCCCAGGTCCCGCGGATGCTCAAGGAATTGTTGCAGCGCGAGCCGTACACCGGCATTTCGCCCCACACCGCCGTGGCCCAGGGAGCCGCCATTCACGCCGCCATCCTCGAGGCCAAGTATCGCGGCACGGAAAGCGAGCTGGCCGAACGCATCCGGCGGCGATTGGCCATCGTGCAGCAAGAGAACGTCAACTCTCACGGTCTGGGCATCGTGGCCCTGGACCCCAAGAGCGGCAAGACCGTCAACCACGTCATGATCCCGCGCAACAGCCGGATTCCCATCGAGGTCCGCCGTATCTTCAAGACCACCAAGGACGACCAGGAGCGGATCACGGTGCAGGTGCTGGAGGGAGACGCTCCTGATCCGTTCGCCTGCTCCCTGCTGGGCAAGTGCCGCATCGCCGACCTGCCGCACGGATTGCCCAAGGGTTCGCCCGTCGAAGTCTCCTACGCATTCACCGCGCAGGGGCGGGTCGTGGTCACCGCACGGGACAAGACCACCGGCCGCGAAGCCCAAATCGAGATCGAACGTCGCGGCGGGTTGCGCGAGGAGGATGTGGATTCCTTGAAGCAACTGGCCGATCAGTACAAAGTCGAATGAACGTCGTCGAATGAACGTCGCGGCGCCCTCGCCGGCATCGCATCGCCGTGACAGATGGAAGGGAATACCGGCATGGCCAAGAAGCCGATCGACGTCTATCGCGAGTGGTTGGGGATCGAGGAGCCGGAACGCCCGGTCAACTACTATCGACTGCTGGGACTGAAACTTTTCGAGGACGACGTCGGCAAGATTCGATCGCAGTACCGCAAGCTCAATGCGCATGTTCGCAAATACGCGTCGGGCGACTACGCGTTCGAGTCCCAGGAGTTGCTGAATGAGCTGGCCAAGGCCATGCTCTGTTTGACGGATGCCCAGCGGAAACGGGAATACGACGCCGTTCTAGGCCGAAAGGACGTGGGCGAGGGGCGCCGCCGCACCCTGGAGGAGATCCTTCTCGCCGAAAAGGTGCTTGCGCCGGAAGACTTGGAGCGGGCACGGCGTTTCGCCAAGGCGGTCGGCTTGGAGATTCGCGATGCCATCGTGCAACAGAAGCTGGCCCCGCCCGATGTGGTGATTCAAGCCTACGCCGAATCCGAGGGGCTGCCGTACATCGACCTCGAGGAGACGGCGGTCGATGAAGCGCTCGTCAAGCAGGTTCCGGCCACCTTCGCGCGACAGAATTCCGTCATTCCCGTCATGACCGACGACAACCAGGTCTTGGTGGCGTCGCCGTTCCCGATCAACCCGGATGTGGAAGAACAGCTTCGCTTGCGATTCGGCCTGCCCGTGCGGACATTGTTGACGACGCCGGGAAGCATCAATGCGGCCGTGACGCGGCACTATTCCCAGGCCCAGCAGGCGGCGGCCGTGAGGGCGTCGGCTCAAGCGCAACGGGCCGCCGAGGCAGCCTCCTCCGCCCGGCAGCCGCAGGATCCGGCCGCGGCGACCCGACAAGCCATCCAGTTCGGCATCCTGGCGTTCAACATGGCGGTCATTTTCGCCATGCTGGTACAGATGCTGCTTTGGGGTGCGAGCGATCCGGGGAAAGTCTTCGGTATGATCGTCGTCGCGGTGATCGTCGGCCTCGCGGCGGGAGCAGGGACGTTCTACTACGTGCATCGCAAGCTCTGAGCGGACTGCGAGCGGCGAACCGGCCGCGGGGAAGCGGTGGAACGAAGTCGGCGGCCGGCCGAACGTGGTCGCATCCGTCGAAACGAGCGCTCGCCCCGCGGCGGACCTCGACCCGGCGATCGCGAACCGGCCGAGAGTGAATCTATGGCTCGAAAGAAATCCGCAAGCGTCAAGACGGCCGATCCCACCGCCGCGATCTTGCAATGGATCGCCCGCTCGTACGAATCGTATCGCCGCTGGCGGGAGCGCGGCCGGGAAATCTATCTGGCATGTAACGGCGACGCGGGGTTGGCTCGGGTCCGAATCGCCGCCGAGGTCCGCCAGGCCGTCGCGTCGGCCGACCCTCCGTCGCAAGGCGGCGAAGAACCGTGCGACTTGCCTCTGCTCGACGGGGCGACGGCGGACGCGACCGCGATTTCCGCGTCACGATTGCCGTACGTCGATTGGGTGCTCGTGGCCGACTACGTATTGCTGGCGTGCCGGGAACCCTTTGCCGCGTTGATTCAAGAGAACACACGGCGGAAGGAAGAGTACCGCCGCATGTGGGAATCGTACGTCCGCCGCCGCTGGGTCATTGCCGCGCGGAGATTGATGCGGAGCGATGCCGGGCGAAACGTCGAGGAAATCCTGGCGGCTTTGAAGGTGGAACATCCCCGTATCACCAAGGCGAACGTCTTGGAAGCACAGCGCCAGGAACGTGCCGGAGTGCCTCTCCGCAAGCCTTTTAGGCCGAGCCGACCGCGGCTGCTCCGGCCGTATTCGCCCGTGTACTTCACCGACGCCGCGACGGAGCCTTCGGCCGATTCGAAGTCCGAGACGGCGACATGAGGTTCCGGCGCTTGACGGAGAATGACTTCTGGGTCCGGAATGGAATGGGGCGCGCACCGCCGCCTCCCTTGCGGTGAGGGAATGCGGGACGCGGTCACGCCGTGATTGCGGAAAGGAGTGAAGGCAGGGCGTCCGCGAGGCGGCTACCAGCGGAAGATGCCCGTCGCCCACGAAAGCCCGCCGCCGAAGCCGCTCAGGAGCACCAGGTCGCCGCGTTGGAGACGCCCCTCGCGATCGGCTTCATCCAAGCACAGCGGGATGCTGCCCGACGAGGTGTTACCGTAACGATCGAGGTTGTTGTACAACTTTTCATGGGGAATGCCGAGGTCGTCGGCGGCGGCGTGGAGGATGCGGATGTTGGCTTGGTGGAAGATGACCAAGCTCACCTCGGCCAGCGTCACGCCCGCCGACTCCAGGACATCGTGGACGGTTTGGCGAAGCATCCGGATGGCCCACTTGAAGACCGGCCGGCCTTCCATGAAGAGGAATGGATAGCCGTTGAGGGCTTCGGCGGGACCGGGCGCGCGGTAGGACCCGCCCGGCCGATAGAGCAGGTCGCAACCCGCGCCGTCGCTCCCGTAACTGAAGGCGATCAAACCCTGATCGGCATCGCCGGGGGCCAGCAAAACGGCGCCGGCGCCGTCGCCGAAGATGGGGTAGGTCTTCATGTCGGCGGGATTGCACACCCGGGAATTGCAATCGGCGCCGATGACCAAGGGGAGCTTGGCCCCGCCGGCCGCCACGTATTGCATGCCCGTGATCAGGGCGTACATGAAGCTCGTGCAGGCCGCCTGGATGTCCATGGCGGGAGCGCAGAGCTGCAATTTATCTTGCACCAGGGCCGCCGCGGCCGGCATGGTGAAGTCCGGGGTGTAAGTGCCCAACAGGATCAAGTCGATGTCGGCCGGATTGCAGCCCGACCGCTCGATGCACCGCCGCGCCGCCTCCGCCGCCATATCGCTGGTTGCGATCCCCGGCGGAGCGTGGCGCCGTTCCAGCACGCCGGTCCGTTTGACGATCCAATCGGCATCGTAACCCTGCGACGCCAAGTCTTCGTTCCGGACACGCTGTTCGGGTACCCAGCTTCCCAAACCGACGACTTTGACCCCCGTGATACGGCCCTTTCGGGACCGTTGGGCCACATACGGAATTTCTCGCTGAATGGGCGCCTGACTCATAAGACCTCGTGAGGCGAATGCGCTGGGAAAGACGCAAATCGCTGGAATTTCGGTGCAATCCTGATATACTCAAACCGGGAGGCAAGTCTGACCAAGCAAGGGGGCCGATACCCGGACGAGACATTGCGTCAGTATAACCGAACTCGCCTTGTTGGCAAATGGGCCGATGGGCCCGGCGGGTGATCGCCCCGCCTTGGCGGCGGAGCCCCGCCGGAACGTAGGCTTGCAAACGGTGAGTTCGCCCTCGCGACCAAACGTCTCCCGAGTTCCGTCGATTCTGTCAATCCAAATAGCAAAGAAAGATCTGCCAAATACCTCGCCGAAACTTTTTCCCTGGACGGGGGTTGAAAAACGAGTGTGATTTTGCCTCGTTTTTGCGCCATGGTGGGCGTTTTTGTGGCTATTTAGGTATCGACGCGTCAGCAATCGGGAGGTCGAACTGGATGAAAGGTTCTAGATGTGTGCGTTGGCAGGCGGTCGCCGGTCTGGCTTTGATCGCCATGGTCGGCCCGGTTTTCATCGGATGCGGCACGGGCGGGCCGAAGCTGGTCAAGGTCTCCGGGCAAGTATTGATTGACGGCAAGCCTCTGGCGACGGGGGTGCCCGGCTTTATCCAGGTGATCCCGGAGGGTACGAGGCCGGCCACCGGCACCATCGATCCCCAGACCGGCAGGTTCACCCTCACCACCTTCGAAAAGGAGGATGGCTGCCCAGTCGGGACGCACAAGGTGGTGGTGACCATGCGAGCCATGGTTGGGACGGAGAGCATCTCCCTGATTCCCGAAAAGTACTCCGATCCGCAGGGGAGCGGTTTGACGGTGACCATCGACAAGCCGACGGATTCACTGACTATCGAACTGACCGGTCCATTGACCAACGTGCCGGCCGGTCAAGTCAGGCCCGAGTCGAACGATCCGAACATCTTCTGAGTGTACAAGAGAATGCCGCGTTTTTACGCGACGCGAGAGGTTGGCCTTTTTCTGTTTCCCTTCTTTAGGAGGTCGTGCCATGTTTTCGAGACCGTTTTCCCGGAACACACAGGGGAACCGATCGCGGATCGGTTTCACGCTGGTCGAGTTGTTGGTGGTCATCGCCATCATCGGCATTTTGATCGCCTTGTTGCTGCCCGCCGTGCAAGCCGCTCGGGAGGCCGCGCGGCGAAGCCAGTGCACCAACAATCTCAAACAAATCGCGCTGGCGACGGCGAACTATGAGGATGCGGTGAAGTCGATCCCGCCGGGCAGGATGGGTTCCGACTGCTCCGACTATTACGGATTGGCCCCCACCAGCGGCGCAAACATCAAATACGACTACCAGCGGCAAGGGACCTCGGGCTTCGTGATGCTGCTTCCCTACATGGAGGAAAAGAACCTCTACGATTCCCTCAACGGCTTTCAATTGGGAACGATACAACCGGCGGGATGCAATCTTGGGCCTTCCACCTCCGGCTGGTTGAACACGATCCCGAACTATCAGAAGGTTTTCCGTACCCGACCCTCGGTCTTCGTCTGCCCCAGTTCGACCGACGAACCGTTCCGTACCGGAACCCCCGAGTACTCCACCGGCACTTACGCCCTGTGCTCCGGTTCGATCGGCCCGAGCAACGGAATCAGCGGGGCGGTCAAAGCGGGGAACACGGGGATGTTCATGTACATCCGATCCATGAAGTTTTCGGACTGCCTGGACGGGCTCAGCAACACGTTCTTCTTTGGGGAGGTGATCAAATCGCACACGGCTGAGGGGACCAACCGTTGGTGGATCGCGGGTCGGCACGCGGATTCGTTGCGAACCACGGATAATCCGCTCAACACGCCGGTGGGAGAAGGCATCACCTATCCGGCGGGCGGCGGGGGCATCGGGACCGGTCGGAACAACGGGGCCTTTGGCAGCTTTCACCCCGGCGGCGGCAATTTCGCCTTTGGTGACGGTAGCGTCCGGTTCATCAGCAATACCATTGACCTCTTGATTTACCGGGCCCTTTCCACCCGCGAGGGCGGTGAAACGAACATCGGCGGATATTGAGCGGATATTGATTCGCACGGGCGGACGAACCCCGGGCGAACGCCGTTCCTGCGGCTAGGATGCGTTTCTTACGCCTGTTGGGCCGCGTTTTGGCCGTGCAGGTGAGGGTTTCGCAGCTTCCGGCAAGCCGGTACACCGGTTCTGCCGGAAGCTTTTCTTGTTGGGACGTGTTTCAGGTCGGGTGTTTCGGCCGAAAAAGGGCCGGCGTCCTCGATTTCCGAGAAACCGGTCAGACCGCACTCTTCGTGCCCGAAAAGCGACGAGAAAACGGTAGAAGGCGGTAGGTGCCGTGAAGCATTCCGCCGCCGAAACGGATTCCCAACGCCAAGGACCGTGTTACGCCCAGGCACAACAGCGGCGCCCAAAGCTGGCCCCAGTACTGGTTGAACGGCTGTCCCACGAGGGCGAAAAAGGCCGTGTAGGCGGCGCATGCGGCGGCCCCGCGCCGCCCGAGTTCGCTCTTAGCCCCCACGAATCCCACGGCGGCCAAGGTGACGTAGACCACGGTGGCCCACCGGGGGAGGAGTACCAGAACGAAGTGCATTTGGGCCGTGGAGAGAACGAAATCGACTCCACCGCCGCAAAGCCAACCGCGTGAGGCCGTGGCATCGTGCGGGATGCGAGCCATCACTTGCGATAGGTGCCAAGCGAAAAACGCCCCCCAAACGAGCATCCCCGCCGACCACGTCAGAGATTCGCGCCGCCGGCCGCCCATCCATGCGGCAACCGCGGCGGAAAGGCAGTAGGGCAGGGCGAGTTCACGGAAGAAGAGGGCCGTCGTGCCGACGAATACCGCCGGTAAGGTCCGTCCGGAGGCCCCCAGGAGCAGCGACAGGAGGATCAGATTCCCGGCCCACAGTTCCGAGGAGTAATACAGCGTCGGCAGGATGCCCGGCAGTAGGGAGAATACGGTCAGCACGACCCAGGCTGTCGCGGCGGGTGAAAGTTCCGCGTCCTGCCGAACCACATGGTAACCCAGGAAGAGGATGCCTGCGCCGAGCATTCCTAGGATGAGCCGGGCGTCATCCGGGCGGGGCAAGACGGCAATCAAAGCCATGGGCAAAGGCTGTCGCCAGTTGAAGACGCTCTTGGTGGGATAGCCTCGGGCGGGAAGCTCGGCCGCCGCCGCGTCGTAATAAGGCTCCCCCTTTTGCATGCGGCGAACTTCCGCCTCGTAAAGGGCGAGATCGAATGAGGGACGCGCGGTCCGTTCGGACGCTGTTACGGCGGTTGCACCACGGGAACCGGTGGCGGCCGGGGCGGGTGGAATATCGCGGCCTGCCCAGCGAATCGCCGACACGAGCACAACAATCGCCCCCAAGCCGACGGTCGCCTGGACGCACCGCAACCAGATGCGTCTCCGATGCGGCACCGAGTGTGGCGGGATTGGCTTCATCGAGATTTCGCGGCGGGAGGGAGAGGGCCTGGAAACGGATCACTACTCCTCACTGTGCCAAGTCTAGCACGTCGGGGCGGCTTTCCGGTTCCAAATAGGATGCCGCCGGCGGACTGCCGCGAAGCGTATTTTCGGCAAAGCTGATATACTTGCGATAATAGGTCTGCGCGGGACGAGGGCGGCATTGCCCGGCCGGGCTACGCGGCGAATGGGTCGGAGAGAGCACTGTAGGTCCGTCTTGATGATCGACGAACCGACAATACCGCAGAACGGAACGGCAAGACGCATCTCGCAAGAGATGAGTTTGCAGCGTCGTCGGCCGCCCGCCGACGTGCCCGGCTACGACATCGAGCGATTGCTGGGTGTGGGGGCGTACGGCGAAGTCTGGGTGGCCTTGGACCGGAATACGGGTCGGCGCGCGGCCGTCAAGTTCTACGCCCATCGCGGCGGCCTGGACTGGTCGCTCTTGTCGCGCGAGGTCGAAAAGCTCGTCTTCCTCTCGGCGGACCGCTATATCGTGCAACTGATTGCGGTCGGTTGGGATTCCGATCCTCCGTACTACATCATGGAGTTCATGGAGCAGGGGTCGCTCGCCGAGCGGTTGGCGGCGGGGCCGCTGCCCCCGGCCGAGGCGGTGCGTCTGTTTCGCGACGTGGCGATCGGGTTGCTCCATGCGCACAACAAAGGGGTGCTGCACTGCGACCTAAAGCCGGCCAACGTCCTTTTGGATCAGGACGGCAAGCCGAGGCTGGGCGACTTCGGCCAATCGCGGCTGTCGCACGAGCAATTGCCCGCCTTGGGGACCCTGTTCTACATGGCGCCGGAGCAGGCCGACCTGCGTTCCGTGCCCGACGCACGCTGGGACATTTACGGTCTGGGCGGACTATTGTACTGCATGTTGACGGGTAGGCCGCCCCACCGGGATGACGAGGCGGCCGCGCGGATCGAGCAGATCACGGAGCTGGAGGAACGGCTGGCGGCGTACCGGCAATGGATCGTGGAGTCGGGAGTGCCGACGGAACACCGGAAGGTGCCCGGGGTGGACCGCGGTTTGGCGGCCATCGTGGAGCGGTGTTTGAATCCCGATCCCAAGCAGCGATATCCCAGCGTCTCGGCGGTGCTGGCGGCGCTGGACGCCTGGTCCCTGCAAAGGACGCGGCGGCCGCTTTTGGTGCTGGGTTTCCTCGGTCCGGTTTTGTTGCTGTGCGTCTTTGCCGTCTTCGCTTGGCGCGGGTTCGCGACCGCCGTCACGCGATCGGAGCAGAATCTGACCGTCCGCGCCTTGCAAAACAACCGCTTGATGGCCGAATACGTGGCCGATCTGGCGGGCAAGGAATTGCGGCGTCGCTACGATGCGGTGGAGCAGTTGGCCGTTCATCCCCGGTTTCTGCAAGCGGTGCGAGACTTTCTTCAAGATCAGGAAATCCGCCCTTTGTTGGATGCCTTGAGCCGGCCCGTCGCCGACGAGACGGAACTGGAGGAGCTTCAGGAGCGGTTCCGCGGGCACCCGGCGCGGCTGCGATTCCAGCACGAATTCGAGGCCCTGTTGCCGAGGTGGATGAGCCCGCCCGCCGACGGCGAAGAGGAGCGGCCGAGCGACGATGTCGCGAGTTGGTTTTTCTGCGATGCCCGCGGCATCTCGGTGACGCGCGTCCCGCGGTCCCAAACCATCGGGCGTAATTACGCGTGGCGGAGCTTTTTCACGGGCCGCGATCGGGATCAGGAACGGAATTGGAGACCCGGCGATCCCAATTCCCATTTGCAGGAAACGAAGCTCTCGGCCGTGTTTCGCAGCGACGCCAGCAACCTGTGGATCACCGCCGTGGCGACGCCGGTGTGGGATCCGGCGACGGGCGAGTTCCTGGGCGTGTTGGCGCTCACCGTCCGCGTGACGCGTTTCGTGGAGTTGCAGGGCAACCCGTCGCAGTTTCCGGTGTTGGTGGAAATGCGGCCGGGCGATTATCCGGGGATGATCTTGCAGCATCCTTTGTTCGACGAAATCCTGCGGCGCGAAGGTCGCCTGCCCGATCGTTTCAAGGATTACCGAATCGCGGAGACGGAATTGCCGCCGGTGTTCGACGGGGGGGCGCAGCCTCCGTCCGCGGCCGTGGATTTCCGCGATCCCTTGGGCAAGGACCCTTTGGGAGCGGCCTATGCCCGACGCTACCTGGCCCAGCAGGCCGAGGTCGAGCTGAAACGCGTCGACCGGGAGGTTCCGCAAGCGACGGGCTGGCGGGTGCTGGTGCAAGAGGATTATGACTCCGCGCTGGCTCGTCCCTTGCAAGAGATGCGGACAAAGCTCTTCCAGTTCGGCCTGATCGCGGCGGGGTTGGTGATGGTGATTCTGCTCGGTTTGTGGACGTTGGCGCTGCGATTGCTGCGCGAGGTCTCGCCCGTCCCCGCCGACAATTGGGAATGGGAGGTGCTGCCGCGAACGCCGACTCGAAGTGCGGATTCTTTGACCCCGACGCGCCGCACCGTGGAGAGTACGCACGATTGGGAAATCGCGAGGAAGGAAGGGCCGTGAGATCCGGCGGCGCGGCAACGAGGATGCTCCGCCGGTCGGAGCGGCTTGACGAGGTCATGGGCTATGGGTGAACCGTCCGCCGTCCATCTGATCGCGCAAGGCGAAGACGCGGAGGACCGCTGGCGGAGACCGCTGCCCGCCGGCCTTCCCGTACTGCTGGGCCGGGCGGCCGGGGTTTGGTCCGTCCCCTGGGACCCGCACATCTCCCGTGTCCACGTGGAGTTGTTGCTGGAAGGCGACCGGCTGCATGTGCGGAAGCTTCCCCAGGCCAGGAACCCGGTGTTCTTCCGCGGCCGGGCCGTGGAGACGGCGACCGTTGCCTTGGGCGAGTGTTTCGTCATCGGACGGACCTCCTTGACCCTGGTCCGGCAGGAGGCGCGGATTACGGCGGATCATCCCGACCCGGTGCAGCAGCAAGAATTCTCGCCGCAGCATTTGCGGCAAATCGTCTTCGTCAACCCCAACCATCGCCTGGAGGTGCTGTCGCGGCTGACGCAAGCCTTGTCATCCGCGGCCACCGAGGCGGAGATGTGCAGCCGCTTGGTGAATCTGGTCTTGGCCGGGATGCCCAATGCGGAAGCGGTCGCCGTGGTTCGCGTGGACGAGGCGAAGGCTGCCGGGTCGTGGAACGGGGAGCCGGCCGCGCCGAATTCGGCCGCCGCTCGGTCCGCAGCCGCCATCCAAATCTTGCAATGGGATCGCCGCTTGCTGACGGCCGGGGATTTTCGCCCCAGTCGCCGCCTGATCTTGGAAACCTGGCAGAAGAAGCAGAGCCTGCTGCACGTCTGGTCGGGAGATTGGCTCCAACATCGCGGCGAAGGGTCGGGCGGCGCCGCGCCGAACCGACAGGGAGGCACGGCGCCGAGTCATCGCCGGGAGGAGTTTTCCGTCTATACCGCGCGCCAAAACGTGGATTGGGCGGCCTGCACGCCCATCTTTTTGGAGGGCCTACCGCATTGGGCGATCTACGCGGCGGGCGGACTCCGAAGCGACGGCATGCCGCCCTCCGGCGGGGCCGGCGATCTCCGCGAAGACGTCAAGTTCTTGGAGCTGGTGGCCTCCATGACGGCCTCGCTCCTGCAATTGCGGCAATTGCAACGCCACCGCGCCGTGCTTTCGCAGTTCTTTTCGCCCCTCGTCCTGGAGGGACTGGCGGAGGGCGATCCCGAGGAACTGTTGCAACCGCGCGAGGTGGACGTGACCGTGCTCTTCTGCGACTTGCGCGGTTTCAGTTTGGAGTCGGAACGAAGCGCCGCGCAATTGCTGCCGCTGCTGCGGCGCGTCAGCGTGACGCTGGAAGTCATGACGCGTTGCATTTTGAACGAAGGCGGGGTCATCGGGGATTTCCAGGGAGACGCCGCGATGGGCTTCTGGGGTTGGCCCCTGCCGCAGGAGGACGGCATTGCCCGGGCGTGCCGAGCCGCCCTGGCGATTCGCCGGGAATTCGAGTCCGCTTCGCAGTCGGCGGAGAGTCCGTTGGCCGGATTCCACGTCGGGATTGGGATTGCGCACGGTCCGGCCGTGGCGGGCAAGATCGGTACTCCCGATCATGCCAAGGTCACGGTTTTCGGCCCGCCCGTCAATTTGGCATCCCGCCTGGAAGGCATCACCAAGGTCTTCCGCGTGCCGATCTTGATCGACGAAGCGACCGCGGAATATGTTCGCCGCCGGTTGGCCCCCGCCGCGGCAAGGACGCGCAAACTGGCGGTGGTGCGTCCCTACGGAATGGAGAGGCGCGTCACCGTGAGCGAGCTTCTTCCGCCCGAGAGCGGTGAAACCGTACTGAAGGAAGAGCACCTCCGCTGGTGCGACGCCGCCGTGGATGCCTTTGCGGAAGGGAAGTGGGAGGAGGCCTTCGAATTGCTGCATCGTTTGCCCGCGGCCGATCCGGCGGCGGACTTCTTGACCATGCATATCGCGCGGCACAATCGGCGGCCGCCGCCTCATTGGGACGGGGCGATCACGCTGGACGGGAAGTAAACCAAGCGGGGTCAGCCGGCCGCCGCTTCCGAATCGCCCTCCCTCGGTGATTCACCCGTCGGAGCGTCGCGGCGGACCATTTCGCCGAGGTGGACCGACAAGCAGTCGGGCAGGACCTGCCGGTTGTAACCGCCTTCCAAGACGCTGACGCAGCGCCCGCCGCAATGGACTTCCGCCAAATCCAGGACCATTTCGGTCAGCGGACCGAAGTCCTCCGTCTCCAATCCCAGGTTGCCCACGGGGTCGAGCCGATGCGTATCGAAACCCGCGCTGAGAAGAATGAGCTGAGGTTTGATCTTGGCGGCGAAATCGTCGAGGGCGTCTCCCAGGCGATGCAAATACTCGGAGCGTGGGGTGCCGAAGCGGACGGGAACGTTCCGCGTGTAGCCCAAGCCGGCTCCCTCGCCGATTTCGTCCTCGTCGCCGGTGCCGGGGTAAAAAGGCCAACGATGGATTGAGAGAAAGGCCACGCGGGGATCTTCCCAAAAAGCCGCTTGCGTGCCGTTTCCGTGATGGATGTCCCAATCCACGATCAAGACGCGATCCAACCCCAACTGCCAGACCGCGGTCGCAGCGCCGACGGCGATGTTGTTGAAGATGCAGAACCCCATCGCCCGATCGCGCAAGGCGTGATGTCCGGGCGGCCGGACCAAACACAAGGCCCGGCAGTCCTCGCCTTGAACTACGCGCCGCACGGCGTCGCACACGGTACCCACGGCGGAGATCGCCACGTCGTAGGAATCGGGGCTGCACACCGTGTCGTGGTCCAGGTCGCCGCCGCCCGCCTTGGCCAACGACCAGACCTCGTCGATATAGCGAGGAGAATGCACGAGTTGCAACACGTTTCGCGGAACGGGCTTCCATTGCGGGCGGACGCACCGCTGCAACAAACCGTGCTCTTCCAAACGATCGGGGATTCCGCGAACCCGGTCCGCGCTCTCGGGGTGCGACCCCGTTTGGTGAAGCAGGAAGATCGAATCGTAGTAGAAGAGCGTCATAACCTTTTACCCAGCTTGAACGCAGCAAATCGTATCGGCCGTTGGGAAAGAATCAGGCCTCCGCGACGCGACGCCTTCAATTTAAACTCTTCTGCTTGCGTCCGCGACCACCGGGCGGATGCAGGGAAAAGAGGAAAACTCCGGCGGACAAGGTGAGCGCCGCGAGACTGATGCGGCGTCCCAAGGTCAGGCTCCAAGGGCGAAACGCCAGGCTGACGCGATGTCTGCCCGGCGGTACCACACAACCCATGAAGTCACCGTTCACGCGGAGCACCTCGGTTTCACGGTCGTCCACGGCGGCGCGCCATCCCGAGTGATAGGCCTCGGATACGACGAGCAAGACCGGCCCGGATGCCTGTACGCCAACAACCGCGCGGCCGGGGCGATCATCGAGGATGCTGAGCCGGGCGGTCGCGTGCGGCGAAACCCTCACCGGTTTTTCGACCACGGCGGCGTGCCCGGAGACCGCGGCCTCGATGACGGCGGGCGTCGGAGATGCTACCACGACTCGGCCGACCGTGCGAAATCGCGGTAGGGGATGGGGAGACCTTTCCCACACTACGGTCAGGCGCCCCGGGGCGAACGACTTCCATCTTCCCACCCAGCCCACGGAGGCAAGTCTTCTCGCTGCGAGGCTATTCATGTCGAGCACACGGCGCGGCGGTAAGCCGGCGTATCCGTCCATGCGGCGGAGCCCTTGTACCAAGCCCTCATTGCCTACTGCGGTAGGCGACGACCCGGCGGCATCAGGCAAAAACACCACTCGGCTCGGCAAGGAATCAGCGTCCGGCACGCTGAGGGGCGGAACCGCCGCCCGTGACCGCCAGGCTTCGAAAGGCTGAATCTGCCGCCAAACCGCGTAACTCAGGCCGTAGGCCGCCAGGTCGCCGGCCGTGAGCAGGATCAGCCCGACCAAGGCGAGCCGGTATCCGTGTGCGGCCGCCGCGATTGCCAGTGCCGCCAAAGAGAACAGCACGGCACCCGCCAGGGCACCCGCGACCTCCGACCAAGGGAGCGCGATCCATCGCGGCAAGAAGATGCGGAAGACGGCCGCACAAGCACTCGCCGCCGCAATTGCACAAATCGTGCGACAAAAAGCGGCCCGCTGGACGCGATCCGGTTTCGCGGATCGCTGCGAAAGCCGAAGCAGGGACTGTAATCCGTATGCCGCCGCGATCACCGCGCAGAATTGAAACAGGACGATGGCTCGGCTGGGACAGCGAAAGGGGAGCATCTGCTGGAGGGCGAAGAGCGGCGCATATCGCCCGACCGCCGCCAAGATCGCAAGGATGGCCCCCATCGCGGAGGCGGCCGGAAGGATTCGGTCGCGTCTTCGCTTGGGAGGGATCGCCCAGCCCGCTAAGGCCAGGCAGAAAGGACCCGCTCCCAGGTAAAGACCCATCTCGTGCGTGTTGCCGCCCACGACGCGATCGCGCAACAGATAGGGAGCGACGAGCTGAAGGAGGTTGGCGGGATGCAACGAGCCGCTCGCGAGAAACTCCGGAGTTGCCGCGGCTCGGGCGGAATCGCGAAGCATTTCCCAGGTGGGCAGGAATTGAACGGCTCCCAGGGCCAGGCCCCAACACTTCGCGGAAGCCAAGAGGAACACGGACACCGCCAAGAATCGGCCCATGCTCGGCCGACGAAACCATTCACGGTGGCGGGTGCAAGCCGGGCACCAGGCGATGAACCAGGCCATGAACCAAGCAATTTCGGCCAATGACGAGTACCACACATATTGCGGATATCCCAGCAACCACTGTGAACCGGTCAGGACGCCGTATCCCAACCACAGTCGTAGCAGACGCTGCCCTCCGCTGCGCGGCCGGGCGGTCGTTCTTCGCGGCCGATCGGTTTGCGATAGGCGAGCCGCATCCGCCAGGAGTTGATCCTCGATCCACAGCAGCCAAGGGAGGTGCGCGACCACGGCCACGGCGTTCGGATGTACGAAGCGCAAAAAGGAGAATCCGCCGAACGCGAAGATCAAGGCGGCCCAGGCAGCCGCCGCGCGGTCTCGGGTCATGCGACGGATAAGCACGAAAGTACCGCCCCACAGGATCCCATAGGAGGAAAGCAGTTCCGCGGCGAAGGCGGCGGGCAGAGGAAGAAATCGGTAAAGCAGCAGATGCCACGGATGATAAGAACCGAGCTGGCCTTCCCCCGTCAGATAGAAGCCGCCGAAAAGCCCCGGGTGCCAGTCGAACGATTCGCCCGCGGCTAATTGCTGCGCATAGAAATATCGTAGCGGCAAGTGATAGGCGCCGAGGTCATCGCGGGTATAAACGTTTCCCATAACGGCCGGTAGCGCCATGAGAATCAGCACGACGACCGCCGCTGCGATGGCGGTGACGGCCGTGAGGTGCTCATGAGGGCCGCCGTGGCGAGCCTGCCATCCGGGAGAGCCGCCGCGCAGCGATCGTGGGACATCGGCGATCCACGAGAGGGACATGAGGTGGGATACCTTGCGATTACGCGAGGGAATGCAAACGGAATCGTAGGACGGCCGCACGCGATGTTGGCCCGCGCTCTCCAAGTATAGAATGCCGCCGCGGCGTTGCTCTTCCGGGCCGCAGACCCGGCAAAGCCGCTATCACGCATCGCCGGCCGGGAGTTTTTCCGGCCCGCCGCCGAAAAAAGGCTCAAGTTTGCAATTTGACTTCGGCCGTTTTTGACCTAGCTTTCATTACAGAGGCGAGACTCGAAGGCGATGAGAAAAACCAAGCCGAAGGGTCAAGCCGCAGGACGGCCTGAAGGCTGTCTGGCGAGTTGGGACGTGAACGGGATGCTTCGGCGTCGCCGGTCCGCACTCGCCGCGAACGGCCTGCACGCCTCATCCTCGAAAGGGCAAACCGGTCGCAAGGCCGGGGCGCAAAGCCAAGGGCCGAACTCGCCAGCGAGGGCGGCAGCCTGGCTGCCGAAAGGGTGACGCGGTTCGGGGTGTGAACCCCGGGCTTCCGCTTGCCGACAACCGGGAATCGTGCCGGTGCGGCGGCGCCGTCCGGCTCGGTCCGTCCGAGCGGATGGGCATCGCGGCATAAGGGGAAGAGGCACCAGCGTTCGGTTTGTTCGGGGTCCGGAAGGTACACGGCAGGCCGGCGTCGCCGCAAGGCGACGGGTACCCTCCGATCCCTACTTTTCCCTGCCGATCGCGGCGCGTCGCCGCGGTAATCGGTCGGCAAAGACCCGCTTGTCTTGGAGGAACTGTATGAGGTTGCTTGCTCAGAAGTTGCATCGTTTCCTCGTTTCGGAAGACGGACCCACCGCGGTGGAGTATGCCGTCATGCTGGCCTTGATCGTGATCGTCTGTCTGACGGCCATCAGCTCCTTGGGCACGGCCGCGCGGGACACCTTCGACACGATCCAACAGTCCGTGAGCGCCGCTGCTCCGAGCTGATCCCCTGCAAGGATGCCAGGCATGGCGCCCCGCCGAATCGGTCGGGTGAACGTTTAAGCGGGAACAACCCCTCGGAGATCCTCATGTTCTCCGAGGGGCGTTTTTTTGACCTATGCTTTTTTCAGGGAGTAACGACGCGGCGAAAGACGAGAGGAAAGGCACGCCAACCATGGATCGGCTCACGTCCCCGGATTTGTTTCTCCAGGCCTTGCCGGCCGCGATCGTCGCGATCTCGGTGGCGGCCGCCGCCCTGCAATTCCTTTTCACGGTCCGTTGGTGACCGAGGGGCGATCCCGGAAACGACGACGCGCCGACCCGTGACGGGCGGTCTTGCCGGAGGACCGATGGACCGCAGGGCGGTGCGCGTCTTGGCGCCTCGTCGCCGCGAATTGGTAACAGGTCTGACAGAGACGGTCGATTTCAAGCAAGCTCTTGGGAGCGGACATCATGTTGGAGAGATTGACGGAAGTAGCAGGAGGACCGTGGCCCGTTTGGGTCGTGTGCTGGTTGGTCAGCCTTACCCTGATCGTGGCGGCCTGGATCGACGGCCGGCAGCTCAAGGTGCCGAATTGGTTGACCTTCCCCATGATCCTCGCCGGCTGGGCGTTCAGCGGCTGGGCTGGCGGATGGGAAGGATTGGGTTGGAGTCTGGCCGGGACCGCCGTCGGACTGGGTCTGCTCTTCCCTGCCTACGCCATCGGCGGAATGGGTGCCGGCGATGTCAAACTGCTGGCCGGCGTCGGTGCCTGGGTCGGCATGGTTCACACGTTCTGGGCCTTTGTCGCTACCGTCATCGTCGGTGCCGTGCTGGCGGTGATTATGGTCCTCTACCGTCGGGCGTGGAAACATCACAAAAACCAGTTCTTCGCCATCCTCACGGAAATCCTGGTGCTTCGCAACCCGGAAAAATTGGCCGCGATTGCCGCCGAACGTAAACCGCGGATGCTCTTGCTGCCTTATGGCATTCCGATCGCAATGGGAACGATCGGGTATTTCATTGTGCGAGGCATGCTCTTTCCCGGAATTGGAGTGGGGCTGCCCGTATGAGGTCGGACTAAGGGGAAAGATGCGCAGCGACGGACACATAGGGCCGGATCCCTATTCACCGAGAGAGATTAACCCCAAGACTGCTTTTCTTCGCGCCTGAGTTCGCTTTTCACCGAGGTGGTGCCATGAAGCTGCGTATGTTGCCTGTCTTTTCCGCTTGTGCCAAACGCTCCAAGATATCGAATGCAGCCCCACCCAATGGCGGGTGCGTGGAGTCATGTGAGAGTATGTTCGGAATAAAACGTGTCAGAGGATTGGAGAAAGTGTATCGATCGTGCCGAAAAGAACGGTTGGGTGTGGCTGCCGTTGAATTTGCCGTGGTGGCCCCGCTCTTTTTCCTCTTACTGTTGGGCATGATCGAGATCGGGCGGATGGTGATGGTCCAGCAGGTCATCACGAATGCCTCCCGAGAGGGAGCCCGCATTGCCGTCCTCGACGGTACCACGACGACGGACGTCATGAACGCGGTGGAAGCCTATTTGACGAGCGGCGGTGTGAGGAACGCGACCGTGACGATTACACCGGATCCTCCCAGTCAAGCCGGTTATGACGAGCCCGTGACCGTTACGGTTCGTGTACCCTTCAGTCAAGTTAGTTGGCTTCCGACGCCAATGTTCTTAGGTGGAGTGGAATTGTCAGCCGTCACCACCATGCGGCGCGAGACCGTTCAGTAGCATCCGCGGAACGCGGGATGAGGGTGAGGCATCGCGTGACGGAACGCGGAATGAAGGCATGCACAAGGAGGTGGACGCGCCGGTAACCCGATCATGACTAGCCCGAGATTCGGAATTTTCCCATGCGTACCAAATCGTTGATTCTTCTCGCCCTGGCGATTGGTTGCGGACTGGTGGCCGCCGTCGGCGTGCAGCAGGTCCTTGCGACCCGAGACCGCGTCGTCGCCGCCCCGACGGAGGAGACGCAGGCGATCTTGGTGGCCATGGAGGACATCCCGATGGGAGAATTGATCCGGGAAACGCAAATCAAATTGGAGGAGTGGCCGAAGAGCAAAATCCCCGCGGGGGCGATCTTCGAGTTGTCGGGCATCGAAGATCGACGTACCAAGACCAAGATATTCAAGGGTTCGCCGATCCTGGACGGTTACTTGCTGGCCAAGGGCGCGGTGGACGCCGGCGCAGCGCCGTGGATTCCCAAGGGCTATCGCGTGGTCTCGGTGAAGGTGGACCCCGTGAGCGGCAGCTCGGCCATGATTCGCCCCAGCGACCGGGTGGATGTGGTGGTGCATTTCTCCGCGAACCCAGCCCGGGGGATCGTGAAGAATTTCACGCGCACCATCTTGCAGAACATCAAGGTTTTCGCGATCGACGACAAGTATGAGTTGAAAGACGACGAGGCGAAGGCCTTCAATCCCAAGACCGTCTCGCTCCTGGTGACGCCGGAGCAGGCGGAGATCTTGACGGCGGCTTCGGAGCTGGGGCAGATACGGCTGGTGATGCGCGGTTTGGGCGATGTGGAATCCGCGGAGACCAAAGGCGTGGAACCGGCGCAATTGCTGGGGCTGCCGACGGGCGAAGGCGATCCCGACAAGGAGACGGTGCCCGGCCAAAGGACGCAGCCGCAGGATGCCTTTGCGCAGTTCCTGGACTCCATGCAACAATCGCAAACACCGCCGCAAGCAAGCCCCGGTGCCAATACTTGGCCCGTTCGAATCATCTCCGGATCGGATGTGAACGACCTGATCCTGGAGGAGGAACCGAACCAGGGAACCGCCGGCCCGGTGCCCGCACGATGGAAGGTGGTTTCGGCCGGCTTGACGGGCGACGGCGGCTCCAACGCTCCCGCCGGCGGGATTTCCGGAGATTTGCCGCTCCCGACGCCGCCGGATCCCGCACCCGATCCCGCGGAGCCGCAGCCGGATGAACCGAGAAATCAATAACAAGAAATAACAACAACGGAATGTTGCAGTCACGCCGAACAGGGCAATGAACGCGAGGAGATGGAGGGGAGGCAAACGGTTGCCGTGAGGGCGCGCGACCCTCGTGAGAGAGTTGGTTGCGCGGATCGTCACGGAACCCCCGAGCGCGTCGTGCGACGGACTACGCACGAAGCGGATGGTGGGCGAGGCACGGAAGGCCGCGCCCCAGCGGATGCAAGAATTCGGAGCGGTGACGCGGCCTTTCGGGACGCGAGCCGTTCCCCGAACACAAGGATGGTCACGGATGATGCGGAGCCTTTCCCAACTCTTCCGGAACTTCAGTCTTCCGGTGGCATGTTTCGCGGCTTGTCTGTACGCCGCTTTCCCACGCGGGGCGGTTTCTGCCCAGGAGGTCGCGCCCCTGCCGCCGTCCGCCGCCGCGTCGATCGGTCCGCCGTCGGGAGCCGCGCTCGGCTCGGGCACCGTCGTCTGCAAGATCACCGAGTCCAATCAGCGGCAGGAATTGACCGTCAATACCAGCCGCATCTTGACTTTGGACAAACGAATCCCACAAGC
Source organism: Thermogutta hypogea (assembly GCF_055386265.1). NCBI lineage: Bacteria > Pseudomonadati > Planctomycetota > Planctomycetia > Pirellulales > Thermoguttaceae > Thermogutta > Thermogutta hypogea. The sequence goes on along the minus strand of NZ_AP042425.1, from coordinate 2,668,216 downwards.
GCAAGTCAACAACCCGGAGATCCTGCAACTGACGGCCCTGTCGCCGAATCAAATTCAAATCTTCGCCAAGAAACCCGGAGTTACGCAGGTCAATCTGTGGGATGAAGCGGGGGCCATCTATTCCATCGACGTGATCGTCTTCGGCGATGCCCGCGAGCTGTCCCTGTTGATCGAGAGTCAGTTCCCCAATTGCAGCATTCGTGTGGTGCCCATATCGAACGGCGTCATGCTGTCGGGCTATGTGGATCAGCCGGAGCATGTCAGCCGCATCATGCAGTTGGCACAAGAGTACTACCCCCGAGTCATCAACAATCTCACTCTGGGAGGCGTGCACGAGGTCCTGTTGCACGTCAAGGTGATGGAGGTCTCCCGCACCAAGCTGCGCGCCTTGGGCTTCGACTGGACGCAGATTTCGGGACAGAACATCGTACGTTCCAGCGTCTCGGGATTGATCAGCGGAGCGACGGCGGCCGATGCCGTTGCCGGGACGTCGGCCTCGGCGGTAACCTCCGGCGCCGAGACGTTCTTCTTCAGCGTCATCGACGGGAGCGACGCCTTCTTCGGAGTCCTGGAAGCCTTGCGGCAAGACAACCTCATGAAGGTGTTGGCTGAGCCTACCCTGGTGACGGTCAGCGGTCGGCCGGCGTTCTTCCAGGTGGGCGGCGAGTTTCCCATCATCGTGCCGCAGAGCCTGGGAACGGTTTCCATCGAATACAAGAAGTACGGCACGCAGGTCGATTTCGTGCCCATCGTGTTGGGCAACGGCAAGATTCGCTTGGAGGTTCGCCCGCGGGTCAGCGAGATCGATTCGGCGCGGTCGGTGGTGATCAACTCCACGACCGTGCCGGGCCTGCGGGTTCGGGAAGTGGATACGGGTGTGGAAATGAAGGCGGGCCAGACCCTGGCGATCGCCGGTTTGGTGGAGACTCGGGTGGAGGCTCAGCGGCGCGGATTGCCTTGGATTTCCGACGTACCGTACATCGGAGTGCCTTTCCGTCGCGTCGTCGAGCGGACCAACGATGTGGAACTGTTGATCTTGGTGACGCCGGAATTGGTGTCGGCCATGAATCCCGAAGAGGTCCCGCCGGGCGGACCGGGTATGAGCACTTCCAGTCCGACCGATTCGGAGCTTTACTTCGGCGGCCTGATCGAGGTCCAGCGCGGTTGCCCCGGCGGAGACGCTGGGATAATCGAAGTGCTTCCGCCGTCGCAGGGGGCCGCGCCGACGCCGGCGCCGGTGATGGAGACCGCTCCGCCGGGCGGCCCGGTCCTCAATCGCGTGCCCTCCAAGTTGCCGGTCGCCGGGCCGTCCGCCGGCGCGAATACCGCCCCGGCCGCGGCCAAGCTCCCGCCCGCCCCCGCCGAAGCCGGCGGCGTCAAACCGCTGCCCGGTTTCAAGGGCAGGGTCGGTTATGACGAATAGCACGATTCTTCGGCGCGAGGAACGGCACGAGGGAAGCGACAGCATGCACGGCGACATGGCGTCGTGACCGCCGGTGCGTCCAAATCCCAACTCGATGTGCGGCGACTTTTGCCGCTGCGCGCGACGCATTCGTAAGCCATACTTGTCAAGAGATAAGGGAAGGACGGGTCGCGCATGCCGCCCCCAACCGCCTCGGCGGGCCGGCGGAGAGGTCCGCGCGCATCGGCCTGCCCGGGCTCTGGATCGGGCCGGCATCGGCGCGTCGGCTTTCCATATCGGTCGTGCCGCTTTGCCTCGCGCGATGGAAATTGGGTGAACCACATGAGTAACGTCCTGCGACTGGCGATTGTCGATCCTCAAGATTCGAGTCGGGAGGAACTGAAGCGTCTTCTCCTCGGCCTGGAAATGATCTGGTTGGATGCCGAGTGCTCACGGTACGAGTTTTTCGCCGACGTCGTCGCACAGACGAATCCCGATATCGGTGTCGTGGCCATCGACCATGATCCGGAGAAGGCGTTGGAGTTGGTGGCCCGGGTGACGCAGAACTCGCCCGACTGCGCCGTGTTCGTGGTCAGTTCCAGCAAGGATGGAAACCTCATTCTTCAGGCCATGCGCGCCGGAGCGAAGGAATTCCTGCCCCAACCGGTGCGAATCGAGGACTTATTGACGGGTATCGCACGAATCAGCGAGCGGAAATTCGGTCGCGGCGAGAGCAAGGCGCGCGGCTCCCAGGTCATCGCCATGATCGGCGTGACCGGCGGCGTGGGCGTCTCCACCTTGGCCGTGAACCTGGGATGCGCCCTCGCCCGAAACGAAAAGAACGCCGCGGCCTTGGTGGACCTGGACCTTTGCTTGGGGGACGCGGACGTTTTGCTGGATACGATTCCCGATTACACGATCGTGGACGTGGCGCAAAATGTGACGCGGTTGGACTACTCGCTCTTGAAACGGTCCTTGACGAAGCATGCTTCGGGGCTGTTCTTGCTGCCCCGCCCCGTGCAATTGGAAGACGTGGAGCTGCTCAGTGCCGAGGACTTGCAGCGGGTCATCGGTCTGCTCAAGGCCACGTTCACGCATTTGGTACTCGACCTTTCCAAGGCCTTTACCCCGGTCGATATGATGGCCCTGGAGATGGCGCATCAGGTCCTCTTGGTCACGCAGCTCGACCTGCCGTGTTTGCGGAACGTGGTGCGGTTAATGATGTCCTTCCAGAACATGGAGGGCATGGCGGACAAGGTAAAAATCATCGTCAATCGGTCGGGCATGGAGAACGGCCAGATCACGTTGAAAAAGGCGCAGGAGATCATCAATCGGGAAATCTACTGGCAGATTCCCAACGACTACCGCGCCTGTAGCGAGGCCCGCAACAACGGAGTGCCGCTGTTGGAGCAGGCGCCGCGTTCCGCGGTCACGCAATCGATCTTGCAGTTGGCCGAAGCCCTCTGCGGCGAAAAGGAAAAAGAGGGCGAAAAGAAGGTCGGCCGAGGGCTGTTCCGCCTCTGGGCCGGCAAGAGCGGCGGCTAACGCCCATTGGTCGGGCTGTTGTCGCTCGATTCGGCCGTCTCGTAAAATATCTTCCGCACGATCCGATAGCGGATCATCCGATTCGACGCGGCTCGGCGGAGTCACTCGTAGCCGCCTTGGAGCTGCGGGCATCGCCATTCGGGGAGACTCGTCTGATGACGGCCAAGGCTTTTGCGGCATGCGCTTGGCATGCGACGATCGGCTGTGTCTTCGTGTTTGTCGTCACTGCCTGGGGAGGACAATCGAACTCGCCGCAGGCCTCATCGTTTCCCCTTCCTACGCCGCCGGAACACCTGTGCAACTCTTGGCCCGAAGAGTGGGAGCGGGCCTTTCAGGAAAGGGCGGCCCATGCCGTACGAGCCTTCGATTCCGGCGGCAAAGACCGCTACGGTACGACCTTCTTCGAAAGCGAGAAGGCTTGCTACCCCAGGGCCATGTTCGATTATTTGGCCGGCCACCGTGATCTCGCCGTCGCCTTCCTCCAGTCCGAGGACGCGGATGCCCAGACATGGCACGCCCACACGCTGGGTATCGACTTATATCCCTGCTTCACTCTGAAGAATCAAGTCCGCAAGTACTTCTTGTTCGGCCGTGAACTCGATCCGGACTATCGGATGCGGATGTATCGGGCCGCGAAGATTTGGACCTCAGACGACCCCGCCGAACGGCCGCATCCCGTATTCGGGCGCGGTCGCGGCGGCGAAGGCTGGACGCCGGAGATTCGGGGGTATTGGGTGGACAAACGGTCCACGGATAATCTCCGTATCATGCGAGAAGTCGCCGTTTACCTTTTCGCCGAAGAGACCGGCAATCGAGAAACGCAGGAACGGTACCGTCAAAAACTGGTCGATTACGCCGCTTCACTTTATCGCGTCGGCATGAGCGAGTGGGATTCGGAGAACTACCTCACCCACGGCCTATCTGCGTGGTTGAACCTTTACGACTTTGCAAAAGACGAGAGGATGAAGGCCTTGGCCAAGGCCGCCCTGGATTGGCTTTCCACGGCCGCGGCGCTGAAGTACTATCGGGGCGGGATGCTCGGCCCCTGTGCCCGCGATTACGGCGGCGGAAACGTGGTCTTCGGTGCGATTTCCTCGCACATGCTGCATCTGTGGTTTGGGGATTGTCCCCTTCCGGATCCGCGCCCCTACGAGGATGATATCCATGCCGTGACGAGCGGCTATCGTCCTCCCCAAGCCGCAGTGCATCTAGCGCGAAAAAACTTTCGTCGGCCCGTGGAGATGCTCAATACCAAACCCGCCTACGCCTACTGGTCGTCGCCGCAAGGGCGAGAGCGGCCGCGATATTGGGAAACGCTATTCATCGCTCGGACCTACCAATTGGGAAGTCTGGCGGCGGATTTTCCGGCCGAGGCATCCTCCCAGAACTGTCGCGTGATGAGCCTGGGGGCATGCAACTCGCATCGCGGATTGGATTATGTCATTCTGCAAACCAATCCTCCCGGCTCCCATGCCGCCATCAGAGCCGATGAACGAACCGCGCAGTACCGCAATGTTTTGGTGTGGATGAAAGATGCCCGGCCCGGCGACACCTTCTTCTTGCAATTTCCTCGGGGTGCCTCCGTTCGGACTTGGGAGGACGGATTCTCGATCGGGCTGGAAAAGACCTTCATCGCGATCCGGACATTTCGGCTGAAACCGTGGCAGCCGTGGGTGGAGAATCCGCCGCCGATCTACGCGGACGAAAAATTCCTGGCCGCTCAAACGGACAAGGCGGGCCTATGCGGCCTTATCCTGGAGGTCGGCGAAAACCCCGACTTCAGCGACTTGGATGCCTTTCACTCTCGTGTCCGCGACGCTTCGCTCGATCTTCGCCGGTTGGAAAGCGATCGAGAAGTGCTTTACCAATCGATTTCCGGGCAGGCGTTGCGCGTCAGGTTCGACGGCGAGAGGAGTCTGCCTTTCGTGGAGCGCGATGGAATTCCCTTCCGGCCGGAGGAGCACTTCGACGTTTATCGCGCGCTCGATGCGCAGGCCGAAGACGCCCCTGTTTCTCAAGCGTGGGATTCCGGAACGCTGACCGTGCGTGCGGGCGGCCGCATCTTTTCCGCGAGCGTGTCGCAGCACGGTAAGGTCGAGTTTAGGGAAGCCGAATAGCGTCGGCCGGGTGCGAATCGCCCGGGGCGATCGGCCTTTTCTCGCCGCGAGCGGCGCATTCTCCGAGGCGTCCACCGCCGGATCAAGCCGGCGGTGAAATCCGTTCGTTCTTCGATGCCGCCGTCAAATCTGCGAACCGGGACTCGGCGCGAGCAGGATGTTCGTGATGTTCGAGACCGTGTTCGCATATTCGGGACGAGCCTTCAGCTCCGTCCATTGCGGATCTTTCAGGAAGGCATCCCAGGCCGCCTTCTGCGCGTCCATGTCGTCGAAGGCCAGCATGTACGTCAGGTTCGGCAGCTTCGAACCGATCAAGGCCCGGCCGAAAAAGACGGGGTTGAGGCCGACCCGGCGGAAAATCTCCAACTCCCCGCCGCCTTCGAACATTTCCACCTTCTTCAGGTGCATCGCCAGATTATGGCTTTCGTAAATGCGAAGCTGGAGGACCCGGCCGGCGGCCTGGGTGGGCACCTCCACCTTGGGCATCGCGGAGAACGCCAGCAGCAGGCTGCTCTCGATCCGTTGGTAGGCGGGATCGTCGAAGGAATCTTGCAGGATATCCTTGCTCGCTTCCAGGTAAGCCGCGTCCTCCATCAATCGGGCGGACTCCGTCACCACCGTCAGCGGCGATCCGTGAGCCAGCAGGACGCGGAGACCGAAGTCGTCGGCTTCCACGGATCGAAACACGCCCACGGGCTGGATTCCCATCCGGTTCCAAGCGGGAATCGCGGCTTGGGCGAAGAATTTTTCCAACTGCTCCCGTTTGGCCTCCGATGCCAGGGCGTAGTGCCGCAATTCCATCAGTTGCCTCATAGGGCGATCTTCCGCGGCTTCGGAAGCCTGCCAAGCGATGCCGCCCACCAATGCCGCCGCCGAACCCGCCACGAACTCGCGTCGCTGCATCATCGCTGAAGTCCTCTTTTTAGGGTACCGTTGACTGAAGCTCGAACGAATCGCATGGGCGAAGGGGAGTCGCGTCAGCGCGACGAAAGGCTCGCGCTGCGTGCTCGTCGCCGCGTACAGGCGCCGCGCATTCACTTCGCGCGGATGTCATAGGCAAAGAGCAAATTGCCGTGCCGCAAGTAGAGCCGCCCGTCCAGCACCACGGGATGGGCCCACGATTGCTCGCGCTCGCCCGATTGAATGGTAAAGGAGCCGACCGGTTCGTGGGCCGTGGGCACGGCGGGCACCAATCCCACCTTCTTGCGCTCGCTATAAGTGTACAGCATTCCGTCGGCGAGGGTCGCGGAGCCTTTTCCGACGCCGTTTTCGCTATACTTCGTCTCGCCCGTGTTCCAGTCCAGGCAGATCCATTTTCCCCGGAAGTTCGATCCGTAGAGAAACCCCTCGTATAAGATCACGCCGCCGTGATGGTTGTCGAGGTCCTTGTTCTCCCAAAGTCGTTCGGCGGTGACTCGATCGCCTTCTTTTTTCAAACCGATCAGTTCCGATCCGCTGCCGTAGCCCGTGCTGACGAAGACCTTGCCGTCGTGGAAGAGCGGCATGCAGGCATTGACGTCGTAGGCGGTTTCGTGGGGATAGCGGAAGAGCAGCTTGCCGGAAACGGCGTCCACGCCGACCAGGGCCTTGGCCGTCATATTGAGGATGATTCGCAGTCCTTCCCATTCGGCCAACTGGGGCGTGCCGTAGGAGGGGCCGTCGCCGTCGGCCGACTCCGACTGCCAAACCGTTTCGCCCGTCATCTTGTCGAGCGCAACGATGCAGGTCTTGGGGCCGCCCGGCGTGCAGATCACGCGATCTCCGTCGATCAGTACGGACTCGGCGAGTCCCCATTCCGGCGGCTCCGAGCCGAACTTCTCCAGGATGTTAGTGCTCCAAACTACCGCACCGTCCTCCGCCTTGAGGCAAACCAGATCGCCCGATGCCCCGAGGTGATAGACGCGATCGCCGTCCAAGGTGGGCGTCCCTCGTGCGCCCGGGTAATTCTTGGTCCAAGCTGGGCCGTTTTGCCTCTGCCACCGGATTTTGCCGTCCATGTCCAGGGCCGTAATGAGGAGCCGGTCTTCGACGTTGCCTGCCGTGTAAATGCGTCCGTTCGAAACCGTGACGCTTGCGAAACCGTTGCCGATGCCCTCCACTTTCCAGAGCAACGGCGGGCCGTCCTCGGGCCAGGTTTCCAGGAGGCCCGTGTCGTCCGAGATGTTATCTCCCCGCGGCCCGTGGAAGCGCAACCACTGGGTTGCTGGGGCGGCGCCGACGGCCGACGTGCCGGTCGGCGCGACCGAACTCGACGACGTCGAAGCGGTTCCCAACGTTGTGGATGACGAGGTTGCCGGACTTACCGACGGAACCGACGCCGCTTTCCCCGATTCGGACGGGGCGTCGGCGTGTTGCGAACACGCCAGAACCAGGGGCGCAAGCCCTAGGAGGAAGCCGAGGAACAGCGATTGCACAGCCATAGTCTTCTCTTCCGAAAAGTGGTTTCCGGGACCGAAAGATTCACGACGGTTGGAGATCGTTGACGCGGGACGGCCGCCCTTGCGGCGGAGCCGGGCTGCTCACTCCTTCCGCGGCACCGCGCGGTACCTAGGAATGCGAAGCGAACGTCCAGGCATCGCGAAATCAAGCTCCGAATGCGGATTCACTGGGGCAGGTGGATGGTGATGCCCAATACCTCGAGGAATCGCCGCAACCACTCGGGATGGGCGGGCCAGGCCGGGGCGGTGACCAGGTTCCCGTCCACGTAGGCCTTGTCTAAGTCGATTTCCACGTAGGTGGCTCCGGCGGCGGCTAACTCCGGTCCGACGGCAGGATAGCATGTGCAGAGCCGGCCCTTCAAGACGCCGGCCGCCGTCAACAATTGCGGGCCGTGACAGACCGCCGCGATCGGCTTCTTCGCCTCCGCGAAGCGACGGACGATCTCCAGAACCCGTTTGTTCAGTCGCAGATATTCCGGCGCTCGGCCGCCGGGGATGCACAGGCCGGCGTAATCGTCCGGATTGACGGCCTCGAAATCGGCGTTGACGGCGAAATCGTGGCCCTGTCGCTCACAGTAGGTTTGCGCCCCGTCGAAATCGTGAACGGCGGTCCGGACTCGCTCGCCCGCCTTCTTGCCGGGGCATACGGCGTGAACCGTCAGGCCGACCATCTGTAACGCTTGAAAGGGGACCATGACCTCGTAGTCTTCCACGTAATCGCCGACGAGCATCAGGATTTTCATGGGCTTCTCCTAAGGCGTATCCGGGGCCGTCGACGGCCGTTCGATGGAGCCGCACGACCGGGTGGGAGGTTCTTCCTGGTGTAGGACGCCGATCCGGGCGTCGGTCCTCCTCAATCGAGGGGCATTCTATTATCGCGGGCGCAAGTTGCAATCTCAAGGGCCAGACGGACCTCGGTGTTAACCGCCGTACGCAGCCGACTTCGTGCACCGCTTTGACTGGGAAAAAATTGCCGGTGCGGAGCGACCGGAATATACTACGGTCGCTGCGGGGATCGCGCGGAAAGGGGACGGTCGGCTTTTCTCATCGGGAGGTGTCCTCATGCGGCGGAAAATAAGGGGATTCACGCTCGTCGAACTGCTGGTGGTGATTCTCATCATCGGCGTACTAATCGGACTCTTGCTTCCCGCCGTGCAGACCGCCCGGGAGGCCGCGCGGCAATCGGCGCTGAGGTCCGCGCCGCCGGAGCAGGGGGCCGCCGCGTTCGCTCCTGCGACGCAGCAAACGGGCGCGGAACCGGCCGCGCCGGTTTCGGCGGCAAAGATCGTGACGCTTCAGGCGGAAGTGACCTTGACTCCTCGCTTAAGCGTGGGAACCGTGATGCCGGTTTCCATCTATGAGGCTCGATTTCGAGGAAATATCGAAGCGCGATCGCCGACCAACGCCGAAAGCGAATGTCTGGTGTCCTTGCCTTTGCCTCCCGAGATCATCTCCTTGGCGGAGCTACAGATTACACTGAATGGGCAACCTTGCGAAGCCGTCGCTGTTTCCAGCGGTGAGTTGAAATGTCGGGTCGCGCTCCAGGAAACGCCCCAACCGTTGGAGGTAACCTATGCGGCCGTGGGACGCGGCGTCTTTCGCCTCGATATTCCCCCCGGAGGCGTCGAGAACAAGTTGTCGCTCAAGCTCAGGACGAGCGGCTCCGACGTCCGTTTGATGGAGCTTTCCCTCCAGCCTACTCAGGTCGGATCTTCCGGCGGCGGGGCCGAGTACGTCTGGGAATACGATCGCCTCCTTTTCGGGCGGGCCATCCAACTCGATGTGCTGGGAATCGCTCCCGTCGATCGGCTCGGGGAACTTCGCTGGCTGGGACCTCTGAGTATCGTCTTTTTCGGTCTTGCTGCCGGATTGATGGCCCTGGCGGCCGAGCGGCCTGCGTTTGACCGTTGGATGCTGTTGCTGACCGTGGGGCTGTTCGCCGGAAGTTATCCCTTGATGTATTACGCCCAAGAGTACCTGCCCTTGGGCTACGCGGTGGTCTTGTCGGCGGCGGCGCCGATCCTACTTGTCACAGTCCGAACCATTTTCCTCGCCGGCTGGGGACTCGCGATCGGAATCATGCTCTCCGCCGGAGCCGTCTTGGCGGCGACCATCGTTTGCGCCGTTTGGCCGAAATACCAAGGCGTTCTCATTACGGCGGAGACGTTGGGGCTGTTTGCCATCGCCATGATCCTGGGCCCGCGAATCGGGAAGAAGTCTCTGCTTCCGACGATCGCCGAGCGGTCCGACCGGGTGACGGCGGCCTCGCCCGAGAATGTACTTGCGCCGGCGGAGGACGTGAATGAGTCGGCGGAATACGACAAAGATCGGGGCGCAGAATCACCGCCGAAGGATTCCTCTGCTTGAGAAAACACCTGGCCGGGCGTCGACGCGCGGATGCAGCGCAGGCCGCAAGCTTCCCTTCCCGGGATGCATGGCGACGAGTTTCCGCCGCCGACCCGGCGGCGGCATGGCGCTGGCTTGAGTCTCGCGATGTTGGACGGTGATCGCCGGCATTTCAACGAGCCAAAGGCGGCGTGGAGACGAGTCATGGAAATCGGTATGCGCTTCAGAGGATGCTTGATGGCAGTCTTGGCCGCCGCTCTGGGATCGGCGATCGCATCCTCGGTGGAGGCTCTGACGTATCCGGGAAATCCCCCGGGACGGGCGGAGGCGCGAATCGAAGGTCCGCGTCTTGTTCTCGAGAACGATGCCCTCCGCGTGGTTTGGCGATGGGAATCCGGGCGGCTCGGCCTGAGTGAGATCGAGGACAAGGCATCGAACACCCGAATCGACGTTGCGCCGGATGCATCGTTTTCGCTCCGGCTGGGGGACGGCACGATGCTCCCCGCCGCGTCGTTCGTCGCAACCGACGAAATGCGATTGGAAAAACTCACGCCCAACCCCGCCGCTTCGCGATCGGCAGATCGCGAGGGCGGCTGGAGGGCGAGCGTCTCGCTTCGTTCCCCAGAGTACGGTGTAGCGCTGGACTGGGCGTCCGAGCTTCGCGACGGCGCAAACTATGTCCGCCAAGAGTTCACCGCCCGGGCCGAGGAAAACGTGCTCGAATCGGCAACATTGACGCTCTTGCGGGTTGCCGCGCCGGGTGCGCGAACGGTAGGTAACGTGGATGGTTCGCCGGTGCTACTAGGCAACGTCTTCGTGGGATGCGAGCACCCCACGGCAAACAACGTCATCGACGACGGCACCGTCGTTTGCTCCGCCAAGCTCCCGCCGCTTCCGTCCGGCGCGGGGCCTCCATCGTTCTCGCGGACCTGCGTGATCGGCGTATCACCGGCCGGCCGGTTACGCCGGGCGTTCACCTACTATCTGGAACGGGAGCGACCGCGGCCGTACACGCCCTTTCTCCATTACAACAGTTGGTACGACATCTCTTGGGCCGGCGTCAGGATGGATGAAAAGGAATGCCTAGAGGTGATCGACCTTTTCGAGCGGAATTTGGTCAGGGAACGCGGCGTGCGGCTCCACGGCTTTTTATGGGACGACGGCTGGGACGATCCGCGGACTCTTTGGGGCTTTCACGACGGATTTCCGCGGGGATTCGCCGCGATTCGAGCGGCGGCGGAGAGGGCGGGCGGCGCGGTGGGTGTTTGGCTGTCTCCTTGGGGCGGCTATGGAGAATGGAAAGAAGCCCGCCTGCAATACGGCCGATCGCAAGGTTTCGAGACGAATCGCAACGGCTTCTCGCTGGCCGGACCCAAGTATTATGCCCGATTCCGCGACGTCTGCTTGGAAATGGTGGATCGCTACGGCGTCAACGCCTTCAAGTTCGACGGCCTGTCCCAGGGGTTGGATTCCCGCGGCGCCGGCGATGAATTCGCGGGGGACGTGGAGGCCTTGCTCCGGCTGACGGGCGACCTTCGCCGGCATCGGCCGGACCTCTTCATCAACGCTACGACCGGGACTTGGCCGTCTCCTTTTTGGCTTCTGTACGTGGATTCCATTTGGCGAGACGGGTACGACATGGGATTCCACGGATCCGGCTCTCGGCGGCAGCAATGGATCACCTACCGCGACATGATCGTGTTTCGGCAAGTTATCGGACGAGCGCCGCTCTATCCCCTCAATTCGCTGATGACGCAGGGGATCGTGCACAGCCGATTCGGCACCGCAGCCGGGCTTTCCGACGACCTCGCCGATTGGAAGAGCGAGGTGCGGTCCTTCTTCGCGTCGGGCACGCAGTTGCAGGAACTGTACGTACGACCTCAATTGCTAACGCCCGAAATGTGGGACGTCTTGGCGGAAGGGGCCCGTTGGTCGGCGAAAAACGCGGACATCTTGGTGGACGTGCATTGGGTCGGCGGAGACCCGGGCGAGGGGCAACCTTATGGTTTCGCCGCATGGCAGCCGCGCGGGGCCGTGCTCGCCCTCCGCAATCCCGCAGCGGAAACGCGAATCATCGAAATCGACGTGGCGCAGGCCTTCGAACTTCCTCCCGATGCTCCCGAGATCTACCGCCTTGTCAGCCCTTGGCGGGATGGGGAGGAAAGTCCCATCGAGGTGCAGGCCGGCAAACCGCATCGTTTCGAACTCGAGCCGTTCGAGGTCGCGGTCTTCGATGCGGTGCCCATGCCGCGACGGCCGTGACCTCCGCCGTCATTCGGTCTTCTTCAAAGGACGAATGCGAATGTTGCGATATTCCACGCGGCTTGTGTGATCCTGCAAACAGATGTGGCCCTTGGCGGGCGGCTCTTGGAAATGGGGCATATTCTTGAATTTGCTGTCGGCGACGCGACGGTTCCAGTCGTCGCTTCCCAATTCGTATTCGACGATCTTTTCGCCGTTCAGCCAATGCTCGATGTGCTTGCCTTGGGCCACGATACGAACCTGGTTCCATTCTCCCAGCGGTCGGGTGACATCCTTGGCGGGGGCGTAGAGGTCGTAGCACGCGCCGGCCAACTGCCGCGGATCGCGGCCGGGGTACGCCGCGTTGTCGAGCACTTGAACCTCCGGTCCGGTATGCCACGAGGTCACGGCGTCTTCGGAGGCGCGAAGGATGATGCCGCTGTTGCCGCCCCGATCCATCAGTCGCCACTCCAACTCGAGTTCAAAATCATCGAATTGCTCGACGGTGATGATGTCATCGCCTCCGCCCGCTCCCTTGCCGCCGGCACCCCCTTGCACGCGGACCAAGGCCCCGTCGATGACCTTCCAGCCCGGCGGCATGCGGGCCATCTTGTACCCCCGCCAACCCTCGGTCGTTTTGCCGTCGAACAGGCTACGCCAGGCGGTTTCCGCGGCTTCGTCGCCCAATGCTGCGGTCGATGCGCCGATCGACCAGCCTCCCAGCCAGACCGCCGTCATCAAAACTACCGGCGATGCACGCTTCATGGCTCACCTCCGCGAGTAGTAATGGAACGTTGCCGGATGTCGGGTGCGGACGCGCGATGTCCGGCCGGATCGTGAGGGACGACGCGCCGTAAGGCGGAATTTGGCGGTTCGCGCCGAAAGTGATTATACTTCTGCGAGCCGCGGACGATAGCCCGTCACTAGGGACGCGACGGCCGACGCCGGAAGAAGAGGTGGTCCATGTCCGATCGACGACGCTTTTTGCAGGCCTCGCTCATAGCCGGGGTGGAGTCGGCACGGTTCCTCTTTGGGATGCATCCGTCGGCATTGGGTTTCGATTCCGGTCCGGGCGTGCCTTACCGCCTGGATCGGGTCGTTTCCGCACGGCTTTTCGATGGAGAGCGTTGTTGGTGCCACCCGCGGGCGGGAATCGTTCCCGGCGCCGGTAAGGATGGTGTTCCGCGGGTCGTGATGACGATGAACACGCTCGATCTGTCGGGCAGCGACGTCTTCAAGGCGATGTACGTCCAGCGTACCGATGACCTGGGCGAGACTTGGACCGCTCCCGTGGAATCGTCCGGTCTGGCTCTGCGCCATGAGGACATCGAGGGCCGAACGCGGCCGGTGGCGGTGAGCGATTTTTGGCCGCGATACCATGCGGTGACCGGCCGATTGTTGGGAACCGGGCACACCGTCGTTTACACGCCCGATTGGAAGGTCGCGAGCGAGCGCCCGCGGCATACCGCCTACTCGGTCTATGACCCTGGTCGAGATCAATGGTCCGCGTGGCGAAAGTTGGCCATGCCGGACCCGGCAGTTTTTGCCAACTGCGGGGCCGGATCCACCCAGCGGTTCGATTTGCCGGACGGAACCGTTCTCTTGCCCGTGTATTTTAGGCCGCCGGGTCGCAACTCCCGCGTGACCGTGCTGCAATGCTCGTTCGACGGACGAACTTTGGCCTATCGCAGCCACGGGGATGTGTTGGCCGTGGAGGACGATACCCGCGGCATCGGCGAACCGTCCTTGACGCGATTCGAGGGGGCCTTCTTTCTCACGATCCGGCACGATCGGCGAGCATACGTCACTCGCAGCGAAGACGGGCTTCAATTTGAACCGCTTCGCGAATGGCGCTTCGACGACGGTCAAGAGCTGGGGAGTTACAATACGCAGGCGCATTGGGTCACGCACGGCGAGGGGCTGTTCTTGGTCTACACCCGCCGAGGCGCGAATAACGACCATGTGTTTCGGCATCGGGCGCCGCTTTTCATGGCCCAGGTCGATCCCCGGCGACTCTGTGTGATCCGTGACACCGAGCGTATTCTGGTGCCGGAACGGGGGGCCCGGCTGGGCAATTTCGGCGTCGTCGATGTCACCCCGGACGAGACTTGGGTCACCGTCGCCGAATGGATGCAACCGAAAGGGGTGGAACGTTACGGCAGCGATGGGAGCGTCTTCGTTGCCCGGATTCACTGGGTACGGTCCAATCGCCTCTTCCCAGGCGGCTGACCCTAGCCGGTTCCAAGGGGGCACGGCCTCGGACCTTTGGTCGAGGAATGCGCGAGGGAGCGGGGGGCGCGATGTGTCGATTCGCCGCTCAGCCGAATTGCCACATCGCCAAGGCCAGGGTATCGTGCAACGATTGCTGGGCCGTCACCACCGCCCCCGTCTCGAAGCCGCAGTGGACCATGCAATGTTCGCAACGAGGGTCGCGGCCGGGTCCCAATGCGTCCCAATCCGTCTTTTCCAGCCATTCGCGGAAGGTCGCGTAGTGCCCGTCCGTGATCAGGTAGCAGGGGGATTTCCAGCCGGCCAAGTTACGCGTGGGACTGGCCCAGGCCGCGCAGGAAAGCTCGCGTCGCCCGCAGAGAAAATCCAGATAGAGCGGGGAGGTCACGAGCCGGAATTGCCGCAGGCGATCGCGAACGGAGGCGAATTTGGCTTGGATTTCCTGCCGTGTGAGAAAGAGTGCGTCGGGGTCGGGCGAGTCATGGGCGCCTCCCTTCGCGGACGGGAGGGGCACGCGTCCCCCGCCGTAGAACACCTCGTAGGGATAGCTCGGCGAGAGCAGGAAGCCGTCCACGCCGCATTCCGTGAGATATTCCAGGAGCAACACGATCTCGTGCATGTCGGTCCGGCGGTAGATGGTGGTGTTCGTATTGACGCGGAAGCCGGCCTCCTTGGCCGCGCGAATGCCCGCCACGGCCTCGCGGAATCCGCCCGGCTTTTCCACGATGGCATCGTGCGTTTGCTCCATGCCGTCGATGTGGACGTTCCAAGTGATGCGCGGCGTTCGCGGAATGTGGGGCAGAACTCGCGGGATCAGCAGTCCGTTCGTGCACAGATAGATGTGTCGTTTTTGCCGCAACAGTCCGTGGATGACTTCGACCAGGTGCGGATAGATCAACGGCTCGCCGCCGCAAATGCTGACGACCGGGGCGCCGCATTCCTCGGCCGCGGCGAGGCACTCCTCGGGCGTCATCCGCTTTCGCATCAGATCGGCATACTCGCGGATGCGTCCGCAGCCCGTGCAATGAAGGTTGCAGGCGAACAGCGGCTCCAACATCAAGACCAGGGGAAAACGACGGCGTCCGGCCAGGCGTTGGCGCAAAAGATACGCGCTGAGTGAACGTGTCAGGGATAAGGGAAATCGCATGGAATGACCTATGGGACGGGGTTCGTGGAAACCGGCTCAGGCCGTGCGGAGGTTTTCGCGCGGCGATTCGGCGGGCGTGACGACGCGAAGTCCGGGGCGAAGCGGCGGCTGCGTCTCGCGGCCCGCCGATGCTGCGAACTTCGCCAAGGCCATCAGCGGGAAGTAAAGCGAGTACATGTGGTAACGCAAGTAGAAGACTCGAGGAAATCCCGTCCCGGTAAAGTAGGGTTCGTCCCAGCCGCCTTGAGGCGACCAGCGATCGACGAGAAAACGGATACCGTGCAAGACCGCACGATGCGTGTGCTTTCCCGCGGCGAGGAGACCCAGCACGGCCCAGGCGGTTTGCGAAGGCGTCGTCGGCCCGCGTCCCCGTCGCTCGGGATGATCGTAGGTATCGGGCGATTCGCCCCATCCGCCGTCGGCCTGTTGATGGGTGATGAGCCATTGGGCGCCGGCTTGGACGGCGGGGTCGCCTTCCGGCACGCCCGCCGCGCGGAGTCCCGTGATGGCCTGCCACGTGCCATACACGTAGTTGACGCCCCAACGGCCGAACCAGCTCCCGTCCGGTTCCTGGCGGCGGCGGAGGTAGCGGACCGCGCGATCGACTTCAAAGCAGCCTACGCGACGGCCCAGCATCCCCAGGGCCTCCAGGACTCTGCCCGTCAGGTCCGGCGAACTGGGGTCGATCATGGCGTTGTGATCGGCGAAGGGAACATGGCAAAGGAATCGCCGGCAATTGTTGCGGTCGAAGGCGGCCCAGCCTCCGTCGTCGTTCTGCATCGCGAGCAGCCAGTTCAAACCGCGATGAATCGCGTTTGTGGCCCGTTCCAACAAGTCCTCCTCTTCGTCGCCGCCCCGCCGAGCGAATGCGGCCGCGGCGTGGGCGTTATGCTCGTCGATCACGTTGAACGGCTGAGGGAAGTGCTCGTTGCAGGTGCCGCTGACGAAGCCGTGCAGGGCCATGAGCGCCATGGCCGTATCGTCGCAGTCGGGGTAGAAATCGTTGCGGTGCTCGAAGCACCAGCCCCCCGGTTCGGCGCGGACGGTCACGGCCCAGTCTCCGGGGACGGTGATCTGTTGGTCGATCAACCAGGCTACGGCTTTGCGAACCGCTCCGCAGTTGCCGTCGGCGCCCGCCGCAAAAAGGGCACGCAGGCTGATCGCCGTATCCCATACCGGCGAAAGACAGGGCTGGACGCGAGTCCCGTGTTCATCCTCGATGACCAACCGCTCCAATTGGCGCCACGTCTTGCGGACGGCGGGATGGTCGGCGGAAACCCCCAGGGCGTCCAGCGCGATGAGACTCCAGACGATCGGCGGATAAATCGCTCCCAAGCCGTCGCCGGCGTCGATGCGGCGCAGCATCCAGTCCTGGGCCGCACGCAGCGCCCGTTCGCGCCCCGGCGGCCGCCCGCGACGCTCTATCGCTTTGTACAGGCGATCGACGCCGCGGAAAAAGGCTCCCCAGCCGAATCCGTACCGGATGGTTTCACCCGGCTTTCGGATCGGCGGCCATTGATGGGGCGGGCGGAGGATCAGTTCGCGAATCCCCAGTTCCGCGGGCAGGGGTCGCACCGGCTTCTTGCCCCAAATCACCGATAGCGGCACCACCATCGTCCGCGACCAAGCGCTCAGCGCGTGCAAATGCACGGGGAACCAAGCGGGCAGCAGGAGCAGTTCCGGCGGGACGGCCGGGCAAAGCGAATAGGGAATCTGGCCCAGCATCGCCAAATAGAATCGCGTGAAACTGTTGACCCGCTCCGCTCCGCCCAGGGAGAGGATCATTTCTCGGGCGCGTTGCAGGGGTTCGGCCGCCGGATCGTGGCCGGTCAACTTGAGGGCGAAGTAGGCCTTGACCGAGGCGCTGATTTCGGCCCGGCCGCCCGGATACAAGGCCCAACCGCCCTCCGGCAATTGCGTGTCCAAGAGCCGCCTTGCGAGGGCTTCCGCAAGCGGGGATCGCTCCTTTCCGAAGAAGGCGAGCACCAAGATGGTCTCACTCTGGAGGATGCCGTCGCCCTCCAATTCCCCCTGCCAAAAGCCCTCGGCGCTCTGCCGAGTCAGGAGCTGCTGCCTCGCGCCGCAGACGACGCGACGCAACTCCGCGTGCAGATCGTATTCGCTTTCCGGCTCGGGGCCGAATGCCATTCGGGGAGAAGGCGGCAACCGTCCGCTCCGCCCGTTGTATCCGTTCCAACGTCCCATGGATGGCGCGTCCTTGTAATACGAGGAGGAGGCTATCCTTAACCGCAAGATGAGTTTACGCGATTCGTCGCCGGTCGGCAAGGAGCAAGCCGCGAACCGTCGCCGTGAGAACGCCCATTTCGAGAGCGTTTCCGGCGGCGAAGGCTCCGCGCGCTCGTGCCGATCGGTACTCGGCATGGCCGCCGGGTTTTCGTGCCCTGTAGCGTCCGCAGCCGAGGGGGCGCCGATCATCGGGGCGGCCGATCGCTCTTGGCCGTTTCCCGCGGCCCGAGGAAAATAGAGGTGGGGCGGTTGCGGCGCCCGCCGTCGGGGCCCGGCCCCGACTTGCCGCTTTACCGGCGAGGTGTTGCGTAGATCATCCTCTCGGCATGAAGGTCCAGCGAGACGAGGAGGTTGTTTCCGTGCCTATCTACGAGTTCTATTGTGCGGACTGCCACACGGTCTACAGCTTCTTTTCGCGTCGCATCAACACGACGAAACGGCCGGATTGTCCCAAGTGCGGCCGACCCAAGCTGGAACGCCGAGTCTCACGTTTCGCGGTGGGGCGTGCCGGCAAGAATGCGCCGGATCGGGAGTCCGGGGAGGGAGACGATGATTTTCTGCCGCCGGGCTTGGACGAGGATAAGCTGGAACAGGCCCTGATGGAGCTGGCGGGAGAGGCGGAAAGCCTGGACGAGGAAGACCCCCGTCAAATGGCCCGCTTGATGCGGAAGCTTTCGCAGTCCACCGGGATGGAGTTCGGCGGGGCGATGGAGGAGGCCATCCGCCGCATGGAGGCCGGCGAGGACCCTGAGGCCATCGAAGAGGAGCTGGGTGATCAGCTCGACCAGGAGGAGCCGCTCTTTCGGCAGAGCGGAGGTAGCCTGAAGCAGGTGGTTCGTCACATCCGCCCGCCTCGCGTCGACGAAAAGATCTACGATTTGGACTGATCGCCGGGGGCCTTCCCGTCGCACCCGGACCGTGCCGCGAATCCGCCGGCGGAGCGGAAGAGATGTCCGAGCGACGGCACGAAAGGCCGGTGGGATGCGTCAGGGATGGACGCGTCGGCCGCCGACCCAGGTCTCCAGCACTTGCGTTTCGCGGATATCGTCGATCGGGCATTCCAGGATGTCGCGGTCGATGACGATGAAGTCGGCGTACTTGCCCGCTTCGAGAGACCCCTTCTTGGTTTCCTCGAAGGTCAAGAAGGCGTTGTTGATCGTATAAAGCCGGATCGCTTGCTCCCGGGTGATGCGTTCCTCGGGATGGAGGGGGGCATCGGTCCAGCGGGGAAGTCGCGTGAGAGCCGTCCAAATTCCCAGCCAGGGATCGTAGCTGTTGATGGATCGCGTTCGCCCCAGCTTTTGCATGTGGTCCGAGCCGCCGCCCACCATCACGCCCGCCCGAAACAGCGTGGCGTAGGGCTGGAAATAACGCAGCCTGTCGATACCGAAATGGGCCTGGAGCGTCGCCCCGTCGAGATACAGCCAGACGGGTTGCAAATCGGCCACGATGCCGTGTCTTGCCATCAGGTCGATGGCTTCCGGACTCATGAAATTGGCGTGCGAGATACAGGGCCGGTGGGGACGGACGGGGAAGTCGCGGTCCAGGCGGGCATAAGCTTCGGCCAGCGCGAGCACCGCCCCGTCGCCCACCGCATGGGCGGTCAGTTGCATATCGTGAGAAAGGGCGGCCTTGGCGATTTGATAGAGCTTGTCCGGCTCCAAGAAGAGGACGCCGCGATATTCCGGATCGGTGATTCCATACATCTCACTGACACCCCAAGGCTCGCGCATGTAGGCGCTGCCCGTGAGCATGCCGCCGTCCAAGTAGATTTTGACGCCGCGGAGCCACACCCAGGGGTGATAATCGTGCAATGGATGCGACGCCGCCCGTGCGATGGCCTCCTCGATCTTTTCCATCGGCTGCTGCGCATTGACCGAGTACGTGAGGAACATGCGGCAAGTCAATTCGCCGCGTTCCCAAAGTTCGCGGTATAGCTCCAGCGAGGCATCCGTGGTGCCGCGATCGGTGACCCCGGTGATGCCGACCTCGTTGTAAGCGCGAAGCAGCTTTCGCAGGGCGTCTCGGCGTTCATCCCGGGTAGGCGTCCGGTCGGCGGTGGAGGATTTGACCAGCCGGGTGCAACTTCGCAAGATGCCCGTCGGCTCGCCGGTCTGCGGGTCGCGCTCGATGAAGCCCGGCTGTCCATCGGTAATCTGAAAATCCCGGTCGATGCCGCACGCTTGCAGGGCGAGAGAGTTGAGGGCGGCATCCGGCCCGGTGCGAAACATCACGGGATGTTCCGGCGCCGCGCGATCCAATTCTTGCCGCGTCGGAAACCGACGTTCCTTCAGTCGGGTGATGAACACCTGCTGCACGACGATCCACTTTCCTCGGGGCACGACGCGGGCCCGCGCGGCGATGTACGCCAGCACTTCCTCGATCGAATTCATGGTGGGGATCTCGTGATCGAACTCGTACACCGAGGCGGGCGGCGGATGGCTGTGCGAATCGATCAAGCCGGGCAGCACCATGCGGCCCTGGAGATCGACCTTTTCGGTGTGCTCGCCGGCCAGGGCCAGGACTTCCTCGTTGCTTCCCACGGCAACGATGCGATCACCGGACACGGCCAGAGCTTCGAGCACGCGAAACCGATCGTCCACGGTGACGATGCGGCCGTGGTGGAAGATGCGGTCCGGCGGAGCGTCCGCGCTCAAAGGCACGGCGCACGGTACGCCGGTCAGCGCCGCGAGAAGGAAGGCCCGGAATAGGAATGAGCCGTTAGGGTGCGGAGCCATGTCGTCTCTCCGTTGTCCGATTAGCGATCAGGAATCCGCTTCCGTCTCTTATGGATGGCACCGGATGGTTTACCTTATACTCGAGACGCGTTCGTGGGGCAAGCTTTGCCTTTGTTGTCCTCTTGCGTCGGCCTCGCTTCCGGCTATGCTGGAAGTGCCGTAATCATCAGGGGGAGGGATGAGTTTCAAGAAGGGTGCCTGAGTATCCTCGAGTTTTCGGGAAGTAGGCATCCCCAGGATTGCCTCGAGGACCTGCCCGCTGCGTCTTGCTCCCACCCGTTTTCGAGTCGTCGCTGCGTTCGACCGGCCGTTGTCGGCCGGCATCGGAGACCGACCAGATTTGAGGATTGTCATGAAGGTGCACGCAAAGGTTATCGTCTCGCGTTGTTGCAGAGCCTGGATGCGGGCCGGCCTCGCTTTCGCGGTGGTGTTGGCGACATGGGGGATCGCACGGACTTCGGTGGCGGTAGCGGAACGCAGCGCGGTCGGCGCTGCGGAAATCGCCTTGGATGAGTCGCCGGCCAAGCCGGGAGAATGGGGCTTTCGTCCCGACGAAGGGACGCCGGTGGCAGTCAATCCGCCGGCCTTTTCTTGGCGACCGCAAGGCGGGATCCAATCATGGGAATTGTCGGTGGCCAAGGATGCAGCGTTCAGTCGGCCCGCTTACTCCGCCCAGAACATCCCTTGGAACGTGCACACGCCGCCTCGGACGTTACCGCCCGGCGAGTATTACTGGCGCTATCGCGGTACGGACGCAAAGGGACGAAAGACGGCGTGGAGCCGGACGCGGCGCTTTGCGGTTCCGGAAGGGATCGTGGAGTTGCCGATGCCGGACCGGGAAGAACTCCTGGCCCGCATTCCCGATCAGCACCCGCGATTGTTCGTGCGGCCGGAGGATTTGCCTCGCCTGCGAGCCTCGGCGGAAGGTCCGCAGCGGGAATTGTGGGACCGCTTGGTTCGCGCCTGCGATGCCGCTCTGAAGAGCCCGCCGGAAACCGCGGAGCCGCCCAAGTATCCGCCGGGGATGACGACCAAGAGCGAAGAGTGGGTGAAGATCTGGTGGGGCAATCGCGAATACACCATTCGGGCCTTGGCGACGGCCGCCCGGCTGGGATTCGCTTACCAAATCGGCGGCAACCGCGAGTATGGCCGGTTGGCGAAACGCATCCTGATGGACTGCGCTCAATGGGATCCGCTGGGCGCCACGGGATATCGTTACAACGATGAAGCCGGGATGCCTTATGCCTACTACTTTTGTCGCACCTATACCTTCGTGTACGACCTTCTGTCGGAAGAGGAGCGGCAAAAGTGTCGCGAAGTCATGACGGTTCGCGGTCGCGAGATGTACAACCACCTTTGCCCCCGCCATTTGTGGCAGCCGTACGCCAGCCATAGCAATCGGGCATGGCATTTTCTGGGTGAGGTCGGGGTGACCTTTCACGGCGAAATCCCTGAAGCCGACGATTGGACCTATTTCGCTCTGACCGTCTTTTTCAACACCTATCCCGTTTGGTGCGACGACGACGGCGGTTGGCACGAGGGGATGAGTTACTGGGTCAGCTACATCGAGCGTTTCACGTGGTGGGCGGATGTAATGCGGGCGACATTCGGCATCGACGCCTTCCGCAAGCCCTATTTTTCCAAGGCCGGCTACTACGCGCTGTACTTGATGCCGCCCAATACCGTGGGAGGCGGATTCGGCGACTTAGTACCGGATCGGCGCGCCGCTCAGAACATGCCGCTGATGGCGGTCTTGGCGGCTCAAGCTCGCAATTCGCATTGGCAGTGGTACGTGGAGCAGCTCGGCGGGCCGCCGGAAGGAAAGGAATTTTGGGATTTCATCCGCGGTGTCTTACCGGCCGTGGAGCCTGCCGCCCCCGTCGATTTGCCGACTTCTCGCGTTTTTCGCGGCATCGGTCAAGCGGCGCTCAATACCACGCTCTTGGACGGCCGGGAGAATGTCCAGGTGATGTTCAAGTCCAGCCCGTTCGGTTTGCAATCGCACGGATACGATGCCAACAATTCCTTCCTGCTCAGTGCTTACGGCGAACGGCTCTTCGTATCGAGCGGTCGGCGCGACGTTTACGGCAGCGATCACCACGTCCGCTGGATGTGGAGCACGCGGTCGGTCAATAACATCACGGTGGACGGCATCGGCCAGGTCCCGCACTCCGCCGCGACGCAGGGCCGCATCACTGCCTTTGTAACGACGCCCGCGATCGACGCCGTGGAGGGCGAAGCGGGAGACTGCTACCGCGATCCCAAGCCGGCGGCCGGTGCCGATCCCCGCCTGCTCGACCGCTATACCCGGACCATCCTGTTCGTGAAACCGGAGCTGGTGGTGGTCTTCGATCGGCTGGCGGCCCGTCGGCCGGCCCGATACCAGTATTGGTTGCATTCTCCGGAGCAGATGGAATTGGGCGACAATCGGTTGGTCGCCAAGAGCGGCCCGGTCCTTTGTCCCGTCGAGTTTCTCACGCCCCGCGGCCTGATCTTCACGCAGACCGATCAATACGACCCGAACCCGCGGGAACGGATCAAGCTTCGCGAATGGCACGTGACGGCGGAGACGCCCAACCCGACACAGCGGATCGAGTTCGTGACGGTCTTCCGCCCGCAACGAACGAATCAAACCGTCGGCCGGCGTGCCGAGTTGAAGAGCATCCCGGGCGGTTATCTCTTGGAGGCGGAATTGGCCGATGGTCGCGTGGCCGCCCTATTCCCGACGGACGACACCGCCGCAATCTCTGCGGGTGGATTACAAGCCCGGGGAGCGGTCACGGTGGGGCGCTGGGATTCCGCCGGGAAACTGATTGCGCAAGTAGAGGTCCGCGGCGTGCAGTCTAACCCGTGAGGCGTGCGTCGCCCGGCCGAATCGCAAACCGGCGAAAGCCTCTGACGCCGGTTCGCGATTATGGTTTCGAGCAATGGGGCGAGTGCCTGCTCGCATGTCGTGGCGTGTTGGGCGGGGCTTAGAAGTTGAGCAATTGCAGGGGATCCTCGATGATGCCCTCCTTGGTTTGCAAGCGGCTCTGACCGTCGGCGTCGAAGATCAACCATTGCTTCTTGGCCCGGATCGGTACCTCGATGCGGTAGGGCTTGCACTGGCCGATGACGGTCATGGCCTTCTTGGCCCCCTCGAACAGCGCCGCGCGCGTTTCCTGGAAGGGATAAAGCGCGGCGGCCTCCCGCGATAAGCCTCGCTTGACGGCCACCGTGACGACCTCGTTGCCGAAGAATCGGCGGGCTTCGCGGCATGCGGCTTCGTCTCCCGTGACCATGATCGTGGGCACGCCGTAGGCGCCCGCGATGATGGCGACCTGGGCCAACTCGCCCGATTCCACGTCGTTATACCAGTATCGATTTTCCGTTTTCGAGGACTGCGTGTGGCAGAGGACTCCGTCGGGCGTCCCCATCATGGCATGGGCGCCCAATTGCACGATGCCGGCGAAGGATTCGTCCAGGTCGCACATGAAGCAGGGGCGCGGTTTTCCGGTGATATAGGTCGCCCCCGGCTCCATCAGGTGCGGCACGAAGGCCTGGGAACCGTGGCCGTCGAGAATGACGATCTCGGTGGCGCCGCCTTCTCGTAGACCGCGAACGACGGCCGCAATATCGCCCATCAAGTATTCCTTGGCCAGCTCATTCAGCGGCCCTTCCTCTCGGGTTTGGGCGAACTTGTACACTCCGCTGGCACCCTCCAGATCGGTCAGGATGTAAATCTTTTGGGCGGAACATCGTCTTGCCGAAGTGCCCAGGATTGCGGCGATCAGGATCGCCGTCAAGGCGAAGAAGCGTGTCGTGCGCATGGGCGGCTCTTCCTTATAACCAGGGTCATGCAAATCCGAAACGGGAACATCCGGGCGGGCCATTGCGGAAGCCCAATGGTTGCGACCGCGACGGCAAGGGATCTCTTGCCCGCAGGCATGGCGACGGCATTATAGCGTCCCCGACAACGCTTACAAAGGATCGAAGGCGCCCGCGAACGGTTTGGTGCGACCGGGGCTCGCTTGTTCGGGCGAGAGAGGCGAGGAACGTATGACGAGGTTGAGGCCGCGGCTTGTATTCCCCCAAGGTCGGCGGGAGCATAAGATAAGCGCAAGGTTCGATCGTGCGGGGCGAAAGGAATCCAACCGAACTTTGGGGAAACCGATACCGTGGATCGGCCGTGCCCACCTTTGGCGGAACAGAGCGACGAGGACGAAGAATGAGACGCGGAACGCACCGGCTTGTGCGATGGGGGGGCGTTTTCTTGCTGGGCTGCGGACTGTTGGGTGCGATGGGTCGGCCGTCGCTGCCCCGGGCATGGGCCGAGGAGGCCCCCGGCGCCGTGCCCCGCTACAATGCCGCCGTCAAGCTGCACAATCTAGGCTCGTGGGATCTGGCGGCGGAGGAGTGGCAGGGATTTCTCCGCGATTTTCCCCAAGACGGCCGGGCCGGGCGGGCACGCTACTACTTGGGCGTGTGTCTCTTCCAACTCAAGCGGTACGAGCCGGCCGTGGAGGCCTTTCAGGCCGCGGAAAAGGACGCCCAATTGGATGCCGACTTGCGCGAGTCGGCGTTGTTATACTTGGGGGCCTCTCTCTTGGAGGCGGGCCGGGAAGGCAAGGCCGAACGCCTTCCGCAAGCCGCCGCGACCCTGGACCGCTACCTGGCCGCTTATCAGCAAGGCAAACTCCGGGCCGAAGCGATCTTCTACCGCGCCGAGTGCGATTATCTGCTGGGGAAGAAGGCCGAAGCCGCTGCCGCCTATCAGAGGTTTCTCCAGGATTTCGGCGGTCACGAGTTGGCGCCCAACGTGACGTATGCGTTGGCGTTCGCTGCGGAGGAGACCGGCGATCGCGAGACGGCCGCCCGATACTACCGGCAATTCCTCGAGAAATATTCCGCGCAGCCCCTGGCGACCGACGTACGGATCCGCTTAGGCGAGGTGCTGTACGCTTCCGGAGAGTTTGAGCAGGCACGGCAAGCCTTTGCGGAGGCGGCGGCCGACAAGAATGCTCCGGCGGCCGATGAAGCCAGGATTCGGGAGGGCGATTGCCTGGTCCAACTGCGGCAATACGACGCCGCGGCTGCGATCTACGCCTCGCTGGCGAAGGAATTTCCGAAGTCCCGGCTCTTGACCCGGGCGGAGTTGGCGGCAGGGAAATGTTGGTACTTGGCCGGGCGGTACGACCAGGCGTTGCCGTTGCTGAGGAAATCGCTGGAGGTCCCGGAACTGCGTGCCGAGGCTTTGCACTGGACGGCGCGCGTTTTCCTCAAGCAGAATCAACCGCAAAAGGTCTTGGAATTGCTGGGGGACGCCGAGCTTCAGGCGGCCCCGGAGTCGGCTCGCCCCATGTTGCGCATGGATCGCGGCGACGCCCTATACGAGATTCCGGATCGCCGGGCCGATTCGATCGCGGAGTATCGCGCAGCGGCGCAGAATCCGGACGCCAAGGCCGCGGCCGAGGCCTTGTACGCGGCGGCTTACGCCGCCTTGCAAGTGGAGAAGGGGCCCGAAGCTTGGCAATTGACGCAAGAGTTCCTGCAACGCTTCTCCGGGCATCCCTTGTCGCCGGAGGTCATGCACATCGCGGCCGAGGCGCGGTTGCTGGAGGCCCAGTACGACGAGGCGGCGGCTCTGTATGACGCTCTCTTGAAACAATACGGTTCGCATCCGCAAGCGGTGGCATGGCGGCTGCGGCAATTGTTGGCCCTGCAATTGGCGGGAAAACACGAGGTCGTGATAGCCGCCTTGACGCCTTTAGTGACTCAGTGGACGCGGCCGGAGGATTTGGCGGCGGCGTTCGTCCTTCTGGGCCGCAGCCAGTTGGAGTCGGGCAAGGTCCAAGAGGCGTCCGAGTCGTTCCTGCAAGCGACGGCCAAGGTTCCCAATGCGTCGCCCGCCGACGAAGCGTTGCTCCTCTTGGCTTCCAGTTACCGGCGGTTGGGCCGGACGGCCGATGCGCGAACCGTGCTGGAAAAGATGGTCGGCCAATTTCCCGGCAGCCCCTTGGCGCATCGTGCACGATTTCGTTTGGGCGAATACTGTTTCGCGTTGGGCGATTTCGAAGCCGCGGAAAAGGCGTATCGCGCCGTCATCCAGGCGCCCGGCGCGGGGGCGCTCGTACCCGGCGCGATGTACGAATTGGCCTGCACGCTGGTGAAGCAGGATCGCGCTCAGGACGCGGAGAAACTGCTGGCGGAACTGTTGGCGAGGAATCCCGATGCGGAAACGGCGGCCAAGGCGCATTATGTGCGGGCGGTTGCGCTCCGCAAACTGGGGAATCCGGCCGGTGCCGTCCAGGAATTGCAAACGGCCTTGCAGGGGAGCCTCGGAGCCTTGGACCGCGCCGATGCACTCTATACGCTGGGCCTCGTGCAAATCGACCTGAAACAGTACGCGGAGGCGGCCGCCACGTTTTCCAAGCTCGCCGCGGAGCATGCCGACTATCCGGATGCCGATCGCGTGCTTTATCAATGGGCCTGGGCTTGGAAGTTGGAGGGCCGCAACGACGAGGCCGTGGAGATGTTCCGCAAGTTAATCGCGCAATTCCCTGAGAGCGAACACGCGGCGGAGTCGCGGTATCACTCCGGCGAAGCGTTCTACAAATCCGGCGACTATTTCAAGGCGGCCGAGGAATTCCATAAGGCCGTACAAACCGCGGGACAATCGGAGTTGGGGGAAAAGGCGTCGCACCGACTGGGCTGGGCGTACTATCAGATGAAGCAGTACGAAAACGCCCAAAAGACGTTTGCCTATCAGCGCGCGACCTATCCGCGGGGACCGCTCGCGACGGACGCCCAATTCATGGAGGCGGAATCGCTGTTCCAATGGGGCAAGTACGCCGAAGCGCTGGCCGCCTACGAAAAGCTGCCGCAACTCTCCAGCGACGCGTTCCGCGTTTTGCATCGGCTCCATGCCGGCCAAGCGGCCGCGCAGCTCAAGCAGTGGGACAAGGCCGCCGCCTTGCTTTCCCAATGTCTTAAGGATTATCCGAACGTTCCGGAAGCCGCCGAGGTCCTGTACGAGCTGGGCAACGTGTATCGCAACCGAGGCGACAACGCCAAGGCCTTGGATTACTTTTCGCAAGCCGCGGCGCGGTCCCAGGGCGTGACCGGAGCCAAGGCCCAATTCATGATCGGCGAATTGCAGTTCTTGGAGAAGAAATACGACGAGGCGGTGAAGAGCTTTTTCCGGGTGGCCTACGGGTTCGAGTCTCCGGACTTGGCCAAGGTCCAGGCCGACGCCACGTTCGAGGCGGCCTTGTGTCTGGAATTGTTGAACAAACCGCAGCAAGCCGCCCAGTTGTACCGCGAGGTGCTGGAAAAGTTCCCCCAGAGCGACAAAGTTAGGGATGCGCAGGCTAAGCTGGAAGGGTTGACACGTCAGTGACGCGGGCGGCGCACGCCGCTCGTCATGTGCGAGGAGGGTCGGATCGTGCACGATCGGCGAATACCGGATGCCATGCGGCGTCGGGCGGCGGTGGCAGTTTTGACGGCGGCCGTCGCCGTGTGCGGGGTTCATGTCTTGGCGCAACCGCCGACTCCAACCCGGGAGCCGTTGTCGGAAAATCAGGTCGCTCCCGCCGTTCCAAGTGATCCGGTGCGGGAGCCCGCGAATCCGCCGGGCGGGGCGGCGGACGCCTTCCGCGAGGCCGAGCGTCGCGCGGAGGAGGCCCTCGCCGCGCCGTCGCCCGAAGACGGAGCCGGTTCTCAGCCGAATTCCCCTGAGTCGCAGACCGTGCCGCAGATCAACGTCTTGGACTTGGCCTTTCGCGGCGGTGTGATGATGATTCCCATCACGCTGATGTCGGTGCTGACGGTGGTCTTCGGCTTCGAGCGGGTGTTGGGATTGCGTCAGCGCAAGATTCTTCCCGACGCGCTGATTACCGGCTTGGGCCGGATCTCGCAGGAGAAGCGAGGCTTCGACCCCCGAGCGGCCTACCGCTTGTGCCAACAATATCCTTCCGCGGCGGCCAACATCCTCAAGGCGATGCTGATGAAGGTCGGCCGGCCCCTCAGCGAGGTCGAGCAAGCCATGAAGGAAGCCGGCGAGCGCGAAGCGGACCGCTTGTACTCCAACGTGCGATTCCTCACGTTGTCGGCCGCCGTGACGCCGCTGCTGGGACTGTTGGGCACGGTCCAGGGCATGATTCAGGCGTTTTTCGTCACCTCGCACTTGCCGCCGGGAGCCAATCGCGCCGAAATGCTGGCGCAGGGCATTTACACGGCTTTGGTGACGACGTTCGCGGGCTTGTGCGTGGCCATTCCGGCGTCGGTCTTGGCGCACTACTTTGAGGGCCGCATCCAGAATTCGCTCCGCCGGCTGGATGAATCGCTGCTCGGTTTGCTGCCCCAACTGGAGCGGTTCGAGGGACGATTGCGCCCCGACGTGGAAAACGACGCGGTGGTCCCGCCGCCTCCGCCGGTGGTCCCGGCCGCCGCTTCGAGCGGGCCGGCGAGGGGAACCAAGGCCTGAATCGTTCGACGCCCCGCCGAGGGCCGGAGCTTTCCATCCGATGGCGATCCTCATCCGCAATAAAAGTCGCGCCCTGGAATCCCTGACCATGACGCCGTTGATCGACGTCGTGTTCAATCTGCTGATTTTCTTCTTGGTGGCGGCCAAGTTCGCCGAGGAGGAGCGCGAGTTGCCCGTCAAGCTTCCGGATGCCAGCGAGGCCCAGCCCATGATCGCCAGGCCGCGCGAATTGATCATCAATATCGACCGGCAGGGACGCTATTTCGTTTCGGGCAGGATGATGGGGTCGGCGGAACTTGAGGAGATGCTGCTCTCCGCTTGGTCCAGCAATCCCGGCAGAACGTCGGTCGTGATTCGTGCGGATGAGAATTGCCGCTTGCAGGCCGTCGTCACGGCCATCAATGCGTGCAAGAAGGCGCACATTACGGATTACCTCTTGGCCACGCAGCAAGGCGGGAGCGGGCAGGGGCCGCCGTCTTCAAGCGGGCCTTAGGCGGTCTTGCCGCCGACGCTTCGGTATCTTCGGTCCGATTCGGGACCGTTGTAGCAGAGAAATCGATCGTAATCTTCGATGAGTGCATCCCATCCACCGCCGCCCAAGACTCGCCAAGTGATTCGGCCGATGGTGCCGGATCGGTTGGCGGATTTCGATGAACAGGTCTGGCCGGTGAATCTGGCGATTGTGATCTTCGCCGCCTTTACCGCAGGGATAGTCTACGCAACCACCGACAATTTCTGGGATCCTCGCTTACTCCATAACGGTTTCTTCCGGTTGTCGGTGGTGGCCTTGTTGGTGGCGGGATTGTTTTGGGCGACGGCTCTCCTGCGCGGCCGCGCCGCACGCCGCGTGCAATTCTGCGTCATCGTCAGCCTGCTTTTACACATGATCTTGGCGGTCATGCTTCGGGAGCAGTATTTGCGTCTGGCGGCGCAGCGGCAGGCGGAGGAGATCGGCGCCGAGGCTGAAGAAGAACGGGTCATCTTGCGAGAGTATTTCTCGGCACCGACCGACGCCGAGGGTGCGCCGTCCGAGTATGATCGGGCGATTCCCACGGAGTCGCCGCTGACGTCTCCCGACATTACGCCGCCGTCGCCCGCCGCACCCTTGACGCCCGTCCCGGATCCCACGCGAGATCGCAAGACGGAGGCCGAGATGCCGCCGGATCCGCAAGCCGTGCCGCCGCCCCGCGTGGAAT
This sequence comes from Thermogutta hypogea, assembly GCF_055386265.1. Classification (NCBI taxonomy): domain Bacteria; kingdom Pseudomonadati; phylum Planctomycetota; class Planctomycetia; order Pirellulales; family Thermoguttaceae; genus Thermogutta; species Thermogutta hypogea. The sequence continues at coordinate 2,638,106 of NZ_AP042425.1, read as the reverse complement.
TGACGGCGCCGCACCGTGCGGAGACGCCGTCTCGGCCTGCCGAACGGCAGGTGTTCGAGCATCAGCCGCAAGCCGATCAGCCGCTACTCACATCGCCGGTTCGGCCGACTCCCGCTCCGCCCGCCCGACAGCCGCAGCCCACCTCCAGCGAGGTTGCGCGTCAGGAGGCGAGCCGGGAATTCCAGCCGCGGACACCGCTGCGCGAACCGGACGATCGCCCGAGGCCGGAAATACCGGAGGCGGGGCGGCCTGCCCGGAGTGAAGCGAACCCGGACGTTGCGCCGACCTCGCCCACCTCGCGACCGTCGCCGAGTGCCTCGCCACGATCGGCGTCCGCGGTGGAAGCAGCCCGCGTGACCGTGAGTACGCCGCAGCGGAACCTCGAGGTCGCTCCTTCGCCGCCGCAACGATCATCGCAGACCGATCCGATCCGCATCGCTACGACGCAGGAATCGCCGGTCGCGGTGGAACCCGCTGCGCCGCGGGCGGCGCCGGTCCTGTCGCCGCGTTCGGAGCCGTACGAAGTGAGAGCCGCGACGGAATCGATTGCGGCTCGTGCTCCTACCGTTCGAGGTTTACCGGCGGAGGCGGCCCAAACGGTTGCCGGCGTTCGTCCGCAGGATGTCGCGCGAACGCAACCGTCGCCCTCTCCCGCCGTGAATGACGGCCGCCGGGCGGAGGCGAGCAGTCCGCTCCGAGAGGCCGGGGCAGCCATCGGGGATGCTCCCCGGGCCGACCTCCGCCCGCATTCGCCGGGTCGGACGGTCGCCGGTGAAGACCGCGGAGCAGCGCCCTTGATGGCAGGCATTACCGGCGAGCGATCGCCGGGCGCCGTGGGCGGCGCCGCAGGCTTACCGACGGCCGCCGCGGAGTCGCCGCGGACCGCCCCGGTGAGCAATCCTGGGCGAATCGATTCGTCGCCGGGCGTCTTGGCCCGAGATGCCGGCACGCCGCGTTTGTCCACAGGCGGGGCTTTGTCGTCGAGTGCCGGGACGGATGCGCCGCTGGTTTCGCTGAGCGCTTCAGGGGTGACGAGTGGGGTATCGGCCCGGCGCGGAGAAACGGCCGCAACCGAAGGCGTCGTCGCGCTGGGGGAGGTGGGCATCCGAGCTGCGGGTCGCGCGAGACTGACCGCTCCGGGGAAGCCGGGAATGGTCGCCGATGCGCAGCCGGCGGCTGTCTCTCAAGGGAGCGGCACGGGAGGGGGCGGCGCCCTAGGCGGCATGGGAGCTGTGCCCAACGAAAGCGCCCTGGCTGTCGCCGGGGGCGGGACCGCTCCCCAGGTCCGCGGCGGGTTGGGCGGCGACAGCCCTCTCGATATCCTTACCGCCGGTCGGTTGGGCGGGAGTGAAGGTGACCGAGCCTCGGGAAGCGGCATCATGGGCGGCCCACGCGGTTCGGGAGAAAGGATGGAAGATTTCTCGGGAGTGCTCGGGGATGACGGCGTGGCGGCCGGGCAGGGGCGAGGACCGTCGCTTGCTTCCGCATTGAGCGGCGGCACGGCGGGGGCCGTGGCAGCGGAGAGCATCGCCGCGCGGCCGGGCGAGAGCTCCGGCGCGGACGGTACCATGGCGTCTGCAAACGGCCTTTCGGACGGGACCGCGACGCTCGATCTGCGGTTCCGTGGAAACGCCGCCGGGGCTCCCGTACGCGGCGGCAACGCATCGGGAGTGGAAGAAGGACCGGGAGGGGCCTCGGCTTCGGAGTTGTCCGGAACCTTCGGGCGTGATGCGGGACCGCCGAGAACTCCAGGCGGCGGGGACATCGAGCCGACGGCGGCGCTGCCGATCGGGAGCGGGCCGGTCCGTCGCGGGCAAGTGACGCCCGGCTTGCCCTCCTCCCTCGGCCCGGGGCCGGCGGAAGAAGCGGCGATGGTAGGTCTTCCGGGCAACGGCCCGGGCGGCGGCGCCGAACCTGCCGCGACGGGCTTGACGGCCGTCCGCAGGGAAGGCGGATTGCCGGTTTTGCGGAGTGATTCCCTGGGCGACGGCGGCGTGGGTGGCCCGTCATCCACCCGCGTCGGCTTGCCGGGGAGGTTCTCGCGTCCGGAAAGCGACGTGGTACAGGATTCGGCATCGCGCTTTGCAGCCGTTCGCCGCACGACGCCGGTCCCCTCAGCCTTGGGCGGTACGGCTCCCTTGGAACCGGCCGAAGCCTTCATGCAACGCAGTCCCACGCGGCGGGGACAACGGGCGGCTGAGTTCGGCGGCGGTCCCGAGACCGAGGAGGCGGTGGAGCGTGCCTTGGCCTTCCTCGCCCGGCTCCAATTCCCCGACGGACATTGGAGTTTGCACGCCATCCCGGCCGAATCCGGACTCGACATCAAGGCGTTCGCCGCCGGGACGATGCAGGGCGATACGTCGGCCACGGGGTTGGTTCTCTTGGCTTTCCTGGGTGCCGGCTACACGCATACCGAGGGCAAATACCAAGACGTCGTTCAGCGGGGTCTCAAGTGGTTGACGACCCATCAGCAAGCGGACGGCCGACTCTACTCTCCCGCCGCCGATCCGGACCCGTTCACAAGGTTTTACGGGCACGGATTGGCCGCCATCGTATTGTGCGAAGCCTATGGGATGACGCGGGACCCCGCCCTCCGCGAGCCGGGAGAAAAGGCCGTCGATTTCATCGTGCGATCTCAACACGCCCAATACGGAGGCTGGCGTTACGAGCCGCGACGGGAAAGCGATACTTCCGTGACCGGCTGGCAACTGATGGCCCTAAAGAGTGCGGAAATGGCGGGCTTCGACGTTCCGCGCCCCGTCCTTGAAAAGGTTTCGCATTGGCTGGATCTGGCCCAAACGGAAGACGGCGCCCGATACATGTACAATCCTCATGCGGGCGAAACGCCGAGCCAGATCCACGGGCGCGTTCCCAACCGCGCCATGACGGCCGAGGGGCTGCTGATGCGGATCTATCTGGGCTGGAACCGCACGCATCCGCCGCTTGTGAAGGGCGCGGATTTCCTCCGCGGTCAACTGCCCGACCTCGGTACTCCGCAATATCGCCTCCGCGACGCCTATTATTGGTACTATGCCACCCAGGTGATGTTCCAAATGCAAGGGGATTACTGGCGCGCCTGGAACGATCGCATTCGGCCCATGCTGCTGGAAACTCAGATTCGGGAAGGGGATTTCGCCGGGAGTTGGGATCCGATGCAACCCGTCCCGGATCGCTGGGCGGAACAGGCCGGACGGCTCTACGTGACGGCCGTCCATGCCCTGATCTTGGAAGTGTACTACCGCCACCTGCCGCTGTATAAGACCCTAGAGGCGGACCAACCCTAGCGGCCTGCCCGGAGCGGCTGCTCGCGGCCCGGGGCCGGCCCGACCATGGAGTGATCGCCGCGATTCAATCCCGCGGAGCGCCGCGGCTATTGGAATCGCAGCGTACCGAAACGCCAAGGTCGGTGGAAGTCGACGGCGCCGGTCGTCGACCAAGCGTAGTATTCGGGGTGTTCCTTCTCCGGGGCGTCGATGCGAAAGAGATTCATCCGCCATGTTTCCCCCGGACGGGGAACGATCTCGTCGGCTCCGATCAGCGAGGTGAAAGGGATGGCGTACTCCGCCGACCAACCCTTGGCGCCGCGTTGATTGAGCGTGCCGTCGACGGACACCTTCACCACCAGACCTTCGCATGTGTACTCCTTCAATCCGCGGAAGTGGATACGGTCTCCGCCTACCGGCCGACCGTTGAGGATGAAGGCGTCGAACACCGTTCCCCGCGGGCTGACGTTGATTTCGTAGTATTGGCGCGTCTTTCCGGAAGGGCAAAGAAAGGCCTCGACGCACTCCTCTTCGTAGATCGGGTCGTCGCGTTCGGTGAGCGTGGCCCAGGCATACTCGTCCTCGCACTGAAAGGCGAGATAGAGATAGTGCGCGTTGTAAAGCAGCCGGGCGGTGGTGCGGTAGCGCCCCGGCTTGCCCGTGACGGTATCCCGCAACTCGGCGACCTCAGCGATTTCCCACAGAGGATCGTCGACCTTGCCCGAGACTTCCAGATCGCGATCGATCTTGCGGCAGACGTAAAGGGGCAATTCTTCATCCGGGTCATCCGGGCGAGCCTCGGCCGCGGCGTGCGTCGCAGCGGCGGCCGCCGTGACGGACGTGTGCCCGACCGTGAGCACGTTTCGTTCGGCGGCGTCGGGCGGTTCCGCCGCGGATTGGGCGCCGAGCGACTGGAGGGCTTGGCGGCATTTTTCGCGGAATTCGTTTTGGATGCCGGGGACGTCGACCCCTTCGGCGCCGGCTTGCCACGCCGCCCGGGCTTCAGCTTCCCGGCCGAGGGCCTTCAGGGCCGTGCCTCGCCAATACTGGGCCGGGGCCTCGATCGGTTTATTGGAGCGGCCGACGTGCAAATTAGGCGGGTAAGTCAGGGCCGCTTCGAAGTCTTCCAACGCTCCCGCGGCGTCGCCGGCTTGCAAACGCTGTTTTCCTCGCTCGATATGTGCCTGATTGAACAGTCGCCACACGATGTCTTGACCCTCCCAATTCGTGAAATACGGCGTGCCCTCCAGTAGTTGGACGCATTCGTCGTAGCGTCCTTCGTCCACCAAGGACTGGGCCAGCAGAGTGGTAATTTCGGACCGCCGCGGCAGTGCGAGCGGCATTTCTTGAATCAGGGAGATCGCCTCCGGCCGGCGCTGGGACGCAATCAGGATTTCGGCAAGGTCGCGATACAAGGTCTGATCGTCGGGACGAGCCGCGATCGCCTTGCGGTAACAGGCTTCCGCTTCCTTCAGATCGTTGCGATGCGCCGCCTCCAATCCTAGATTCCGCCAGGCGATGCTGTTTCCCGGCGCAAGGGTGACGGCTTCACGCCACCACCGCGCCGCTTCATCCGGGCGTCCCAGATGGGCCAGCAGACATCCCAGTTGCAGGCGGGCCTGGGCGTCCTGCGGATTCTCCCGCACCGCGTACCGGAGGACATCCAGCTCTTCCGGTCGGGATGCGAAGACGCCTTCTTTGGCGGTGTGTGCGGCCCGGCGGAGGTAGCGCCGCGAGGCATCCTCGTCGCCGATCAACGCCGAGAAATGGGCCAGATAGTAGAGCGGCATGAACCCGGTCGCCTCTTCCGGGGCGTCGGTGCGGCAGGCCGCCCGCAGCCATTCCGTCGCCTCGTGATCCATGCCGAAGGCGTGCAGCGTGAGGGCCGCTTCCAGGGCCTCGAACTCGATTTCGCCCAACAAAAGCCTTGCCTCACGGGCTGCGATTTCCAAAGCCTCCGGCGATCGCAGGGCCGGAATGATTCGCGGCAAGAGGGCGGTAGGATCGAGTTCGGAGAGCAACCCGGCTTCTCGCTCGGCTTCGTCCTTGCGCCCTATTGCCCACAGCGCCGACATGAGGTGAACACGCGCCTGATAATCGGAAGGCTGAATATGAACTGCCTGTTGAAAGGCCTGCAAGGCCCGGTCTCGCCTCCCTCGCCGCCACTCGGCGCGTCCTAGCAGGTCGTTGCCGAGCAGGGCTGTTTCCGGGCATTGGGAGGCACGTTCAGCGCAGCGGGCGGCGTCCTCGGGGCGATTCTGCGCGAGGTGGCAGGAACCCGCGTAAAACCAGGCCCAGCCGTCGTTAGGGTCGGCTTGAAGCACCCGCTCCAAGTGTCGGAGGGCTTCGTCGTACCGCGCGGCCTCAAAATCCAGCACGGCCAAGGCTTTCCGCGCGGAGGCGTGGTCCGGCTCGCGTTCCAGTGCGGCCGAATACGCTTGCCGAGCCCCCGCACGGTCCGTCGCCAGATCTCGCTTGGCTCCCAACGCGTACCAGTCGTCGGCCGTTTTTTCGGCATCCGGCTTTTCGGCGAAGGTGCGGGGGTCGGGCGGATCTACCCGTGGAATCGTCAGCGGGCTTTCGTACTCTAGGATAAGTCCGCCTTGGGCGTCGACGATGCGAATCCGCAGCGGCTGATCGGCTGCCGGGGGCGGCGAAAGCGCGACCACCGTCGGGCGGTCCGGAACGAGGTCCGCCCTGCCTTCGGCTCGCACTTGCCCCCCTTGCCGAACCTCGTACCGAGCGTCGGGGTAGCGGCCCGTCGGCAGGACGCGAATTTCAGTGCGATCCGCGAAACGCAGGACGTTGACGGCCGCCTCGCGCGTGGCGAATTCAAAACCGTCCCCCAAGCCGTGAACGGGGTACCACCACTCCTGCCAGGTCACGCGATCCCTCGGGTTCAATCGCCCGTAGTCCGACTGCGTGGGCAAGGGACCGCTTTGGACCTCGATGTACGGCCCGTCCTCATCCGTGAGGTCTTGCTGCGCCACCTTGCCGAATTCCCATTCGCCCCAGGTCCAGGCCTTCTTTCCGCCCAATCTGCGATGGTCGGCGAACTGGGCGATCCCCCGATCCGCATCCACGTCGTACGCCCCGAAAAAATCGTGCGTGCATTGCACCGCGAAGACCGATGCGTACGTCTCATAGTTCTTCAGCCACGTCAGATCTCGGCCCTCGTGGATCGGCCAGCGAAAGAACTCGCGGGCATTGTGGTCGGTTCCCAACGACATCGGGAAAATGAACCGCGTACCCGGCCGATTCGGAAACGCCGTGCAGTTCCAGAAGTAGTAGGGATGCACGCCGTCCGTGGGATTGTACAGGGTGATCTCCTCTTCCAAATACGAGCGTCCGGGACGGAGCGTCAAACGGACCGTCCAGCGGGTGCGAAAAATTTGCTCGGTGTTGGAGACGAAGAGGTACGCCGATCCGTCCGGATGGTGTCCGACGCAGGCGTTGACCGGCGATAAACAGGTTACCGTGTGGCCGTGCGGTCCGGTATTCCATTCGATGCCGCCGGAAATCCACCCGCCCCGCATGGCGATCATTCCCGGTTTGATGACGCCGTTTAGGTGGAACATCTCCTCGCCTTTGGTCTTGTCCAAGACCGAATGGGTGCGTCCCCCCAGCTCCGGCAGGCAGACGACCTTGAGATATTCGTTTTCGAGGCAGAGGGCCTTGTAGGTGCGATCGCCTTTTTCGCGGAGCAGGTGATCCTGCATGGTGTACGGATAGACGATGGAGCCGTGTACGGTGGTGGAAAGTCGGGGGCCGCCCTCCAAGGCCCAAAACTTGGGATTGATGTCATCGACCCAAGTGTAGGTGGGGATTGTCAATTGATCTTCCCAGGCCCGAACTTCCCCGCCGGCCGGAGAAGCCGCTTGAGCGAACGTCGCCGGCGGGTGTGCCGCGGAAACAAGCCCCCAACATGCCGCTACGAGGATTCCCAACAGGGATGGCTTGCGGCGATTCCCACCGCGTTCAGTCCGGGTCGTATCGGTCGTAAGAGCGCCGGTGTGCCCGGCAAGAGACGATTGCGTCGCCATAGCGTGTGCCTTTCTCGAAAAAAAAGGAGACCGCGCCGCGGCTCTTCACGGCCCGTTTCACCGACTGCGATTGTCCACGAAGAGCCGCGCATGTCAAGCGCTACGGACTTCGCGGGCGGAGTGCGAGTTGCGCGGCGACGGCGGAAATCGTGGTTTGCCGGGCAACCGCATTCAACCGCGTTTTACGCGAGACCTTGCTCATCGTTGCGGCCTGCACGGGGCAGGTGATCCGCGCGGCATTCATTCGTTCGGCGGAAGGGAGGCTTGAGCGCGGCCGCCCAACAGACCCAGGCCGTCCCGACTTACCGAGGTGCCGTCCAAGAAGACCGTCTTGAGGTTGGGCATGTTTTGCAGAATCGGCACGCTCTGATCGGTTACGCCGAGGTTGCCCGTCAAGTCGAGGATCTCTAACGCCGGCAATGGTCCCAACACGGAGACGCCTTGATCCGTCACCATCGTTTCCGCAAGCAGCAGTTCTCGTAGGGCCGGCAGTTCCGCCGCGGCCTTCAAGCCTGCGTCGCCGACGAGGGTCTTGGAGAGATCGAGACGGCGTAAGGTCTTCAGGTGGCGGAGGTGCTCCGCACTACCGTCGCCCACCATGGTTTGGTACAAACGCAACTCGGTGAGTTGCGAGGCGTTGAGATGCCGTAAGAAGTCGCCGCGGAGGGGCATATCCCGCAGCGACAATCGCGACAACTGCGGGAATTCGGCAAGGACGGCCAAATCCTCCTCTCGGACGGTGAAGCATTTGTAGAGGGTGAGGGACTCCAGCGGGAGGCCGGCCAAAAGGGCGAGCCCCTTCCCCGTCACCGCAGCTTCCTCCAAGGTGAAAGCCGACAAGTTTCGGCACTTTGCGACGGCCTCCATGCAGGCATCGTTGATGGCGTATCCGCGGATCCGCAAATCGGAAAGCCGGGGAAGCGCGCAAATCTGCGTTAAGACCTCCACGCCCACGCCCGGGCAACCGCGAAGGTCTAACAGCCGTAATTGCCCGAGGGCCGTCAGCTTGGCAAGGGCCTCGGCGGAGAAACCGTTGTCGTGCAGGTACAGTTGTTCCAGCTTGGGAAACCGCGTCAAGGTTTCGACGGCGGCGTCGGTGAGGTTCACGGATCGTCGCAGGTTGAGGGAGCGCAAGTTGGGTAGCGCCGCCAATTCCGCCAGCGCCGCGTCGTCGATCTTGGTGTTTTCCAAGGCCAGCTCCTCCAAGGTCGTGCAGGCGGCCAACAGCCGCACGCCCTCGGGCGTAACGCCGAAGCCCGATACGGCCAGACGGCGCAAATGCGGAATTCGGATCGCCGCGCGGATCTCCGTATCGCCGCCGACCCTGCGACGCGACGCCATATCCACGCCCACGAGCCGGCCTTGGGGATCGAACTGGAAGGCCGCTTGCGAGGCAGTCAGGGTTTGGAAAATCTCGGGCCACGGCGGCGGGACGGATTCGCCGCCGGCTTCGTCTCCGGACTGCCATGCCCGGTACCATTCCTGCTCGCGGTTCGTGTCCTCTTTACCGGCGTCGACGCTGCCGATCGAGCGTTGGGCATCCTTTGTTTCGCCGGAAACGGTGGGGGCGTTCGACGTGTCGGTTTGCCTTCCGCAGCCGTTCGGCACGGCAAGCAACGCGGCCATCAGCGGCAAAGGAATCATCAGCCTCGATTTGCGGCGCCGGGGCATGGTGGTCTCCCAGTGTCAGATTGCAGGTTTCCCGCTTGGTACGCGGGGTGAGCACGAATTCCAGCGTCCTGTCGACGCGCAAGTTGCGTCGGGATGTGCGAGCAAGTATTTTAACCGCATTGAAAAGTCTCTGCGAAGACGCGGGATAAGTTCAGCGCTGGGGAGAATCCGCGGAGGGAAATCATGCGAACCGGAAGTGTGTGGCTTGTGTTGGTGAGTTTGACCGTGCTGTCCGTTGGGAGCTTTTCCGGAGGGCGGCTTGACGGGCAAGACCCCGCTGCCGGGACCGGTGGCAAACCTGATCCGGAGGCCATGGCCCGTTGGCAGGCCATGCGTTTCGGGCTGTTCATTCATTGGGGACCGGTCAGCCTGAAGGGGACCGAGATCGGCTGGTCGCGCGGCCGGGAGGTCCCCGTCGAGGAGTACGATTCCCTCTACCAACAGTTCAATCCCGAGAAGTTCAACGCCGATGAATGGGTCGCCTTGGCGAAAGAGGCGGGCATGAGGTATCTCGTCATCACGTCCAAGCACCACGACGGCTTCTGCATCTGGGATTCGGCGTATACCGACTACGACATCATGTCCACGCCCTTCGCACGCGATATTTTGCGTGAGCTGTCCGACGCGTGCCGCCGGGGGGGCATCATGTTTTGTACTTATCATTCCATCTGCGATTGGTACCATCCGGATTATCCGTTAGGCTCGCCCGGAGGCAGGACCGCCAAACCCAACCCCAATATGCCGCGTTACGTCGAGTACCTTCACAATCAGACCCGGGAAATCATCGAGAAATACGGCCCGCTGGGCGTGATGTGGTTCGACGGCGAGTGGGAACAACCGTGGACCCATGAGTACGGCAAGGCGCTTTACGAGCACATCCGCCGCTGCCAACCCGATATCCTCGTCAACAATCGTGTCGATAAGGGCCGTAAGGGCATGGAGGGGATTACGGCCGAAGGCGAGTTCCGCGGCGATTTCGACACGCCGGAGCAGCGGGTGGGCACCTTCGATCGTGAGCGGCCATGGGAAACGTGCATGACGATCTGCCGACAATGGGCATGGAAACCGGACGACCAACTGAAGTCGCTGCGCGAGTGTCTGGAGATTCTGCTTCGTACGGTGGGCGGCGACGGCAATCTGCTGCTGAACGTCGGCCCGATGCCGGACGGCCGGATCGAGCCGCGGCAGGCGGAACGCCTGCGCGAGATCGGCCGCTGGCTTGCCCGGTACGGTGACGGCGTATACGGCACTCGGGGCGGACCGTTCAAGCCCGGTCGATGGGGTGCCTCCACCAGCAAAGGCGATTCGATCTTCCTCTTCGTCTTCGCTTGGCCGAACGAAGGTGCGCTGACGCTGCCGCCGATTCCCGCTCGCGTAGTGCGGGCGACGGTCCATTCCGGCGGGAATCTGCGGTGGGAGCAAACGGACGCGGGCCTGACTCTCAATCTGGACACCGCCGACCCCCTGATCACGGTCATCGAACTGAAACTCGACGGAGATGCCTTGGCGATCCCGCCGGTGAATGTCGGGGCGGCCGGGGCGATCAGCGTCCGAAAACCGGCCCGTGCCTCCAACGTCTTTCAAAACAAGATCGAGCAATTCGGCCCGGACAAGGCCCTGGATGATGACCCGGACACACGCTGGGCCACGGACGCGGGCACGCAACAAGCTTGGCTGGAAGTGGATCTGCAAGCGCCGTGCGAGGTGAGCCGGGCATGGATGCATGAGGCCTTTCCCGGGCGAATCCGGGCCTTTCGCATCCTGGCCGAGCGGGACGGCGATTGGATCACCTGCCACCAGGGCGCGACCGTGGGCGAGAATTGCGCGGTCGATTTCCCGCCCGTCGTGGCCCGGCGTTTTCGCCTCGAAATCACCCAAGCCGCAGAGGGCCCGACGCTTTGGGAGTTTCAGCTCGTCGGCAAACCCTCGCGGTGAACGGTCAGTCGGCTTCCCCGCTTTCGCCGCTGCCCGAAGCACGATCGTCACTCACGGGCCGGGATGTCGGCGGGCGTTGCTGATGCGGTCTTGAAGTCGCAAGGCCTCGGCACGCGTCGCGCCGCTCGCGAGGGCCAACGCCATGCGGCAATAGATCGCCGCGGTCCCGATCCGACCTGCTTCGAAAGCGGCCGCAGCCTTGCGCAGGAGGGTATCCGCTTCCCGGTTCTGAGCGGCAGATTCGGCCGCGCGGAGTCTCTCCGCTTCTTCCACGCCCAGTCCCTCGCTGACCGCCGTGGACCATCCGCGGCCGGCCATCGAGAGGCTGGGCGCGTCGCTCCTTTCAGCCGACACAAGAGCTTCGGACCGGGGCTGAGCGGCCGGAGTCGCGGGGTGAGCATCACCGGCGGGTTCCTCAGTCGGCCCCGATAACCCGGCATCGACAACCCCGTCGTTCCGCGGCGGTACTGCGTCGGCCGTTGGGTCGATGTTCCGCCCGGTCGCCTGGTTGTGCGGTCGAATCCGCGGCATTTCCGTCGGGGTCGTTGCGGACAAGGCCTCGGATCGTTCGAGCACGGTCGGTCGCGGTTCGTGGAGCGGCGGCAACCCGGTCGCTGCGCCGGGCCGATCACCCAGAATGGGCACGACCCCCATCACAAAGGGCGTGGCAGAGGCGTCCCACCACCAACCATACGCACCGTCGGAGAGCATGAGCGAAGGACTTTGGAAGGTCGCCGCGCTCCGGTACCCTTGGGACCAGCGGCCGAAGAACTCTCCCTGGACGCGCTCGCCGCGCATCCCGAAGCCGACGGACGCGCCGGCATCACCGGGAAAGTTGCCGAAGGGGGGAGAGGAGACAGGCGGCCGCGGCCCGAATCGGGCGAACCAGTTGGGACCGGTCAGGCTCCACGAAATGCCTTGCATTTCGAAGAAGGAATCGGAAACCGACGTGCCGCCGACCGAGACGGCGGCTTGCGGCGAAGGGGCGGCGGGCGTGATGTCGGATGACTGGGCGAGCACATTGACGGAACGAGCTGCAACAAGAATGCCCGCCACGGTAACAAAGATAGTAACCGTGTGGGACGTGGGCGAGTGCGAGTCGCGGTGTCCCGTCATGGGTCGTCGTCTCCCGCCGAAGGTTGCCGGGATGAGGTTTTGGGCAACGCCCGGCCGCTCGGCAAAGACTCAAGCCCGAGGCGTTGCCTGCCGAAGATCAATGTTATTCTAGCAGCCTGTTGAAAAACAAAAACGCTTGCACAAGCCGTCGTGGGTGGAAGCCGATTGCAACCGCTACCAGTTGTGCTAGCAAACACTTTTTCAACAGGCTGCTAGGCCTGAGCAGGTCGGCATTCCACGCCTGAACGCGTGGAGCGCGATGCCGCGAGTGAAAAATACCGCCGACGACTCGGGCGGGGGCTTGCACGGCGGGGCGGGCTCAGGTAACATAAGCTTTTCCGCTGTGGGACTTGGAAGCCTTCAACCTTCACCCGCGGCGGCGGCCGCAGCAAGCCGGGATGACCCGGGGCCGCAACGGGAAAAAGTCGTCGGGACCACCCGTTGACAGTCGTAAGCGGCGCGATAGAATTAGAAATGCCGGTTGACGAAAGGCTTGGTCAGCCAGAAGCAACCGCCGATCTTTGAAAACTTAGTAGCGTGTTGATGTAGCCCCATACGTGTGCCGGTGCGACCGGATCACGTAAGCTGCCATGGGCGACCACGGCAGCGTCGATCAGATCTTTCAAACGGTTAGCCATCTTCTTGAGGATAAGCTCCTCGGGAGGTAAGCAAACATCAATTGAAGGGTTTGATCCTGGCTCAGAGTGAACGTTGGCGGCGTGGATTAGGCATGCAAGTCGTGCGACGAGGCCCGCAAGGGTGCTCGAGCGGCGAAAGGGAGAGTAATGCATGGGTTACCTGCCCTCGGGACTGGGATAGCCGCGGGAAACTGCGGGTAATACCAGATGACGTCTTCGGACCAAAGGTGCGATTCCGCCCGAGGAGGGGCCCGTGTCCTATCAGCTAGTTGGTGGGGTAAAGGCTCACCAAGGCTATGACGGGTACGGGGTGTGAGAGCATGTCCCCGCTCACTGGGACTGAGACACTGCCCAGACACCTACGGGTGGCTGCAGTCGAGAATCTTCGGCAATGGGCGCAAGCCTGACCGAGCGACGCCGCGTGCGGGACGAAGGCCGTTGTGTTGTAAACCGCTGTCAGGGGGGAGGAAATGTCGGCCCTCAGGGTCGGCTTGACCTATCCTCAGAGGAAGGACGGGCTAAGTTCGTGCCAGCAGCCGCGGTAAGACGAACCGTCCGAACGTTACTCGGAATTACTGGGCTTAAAGGGTGCGTAGGCGGCTTTGCAAGTCGGATGTGAAATACCTCGGCTTAACCGAGGAACTGCATTCGAAACTGTGAAGCTCGAGAGAGATAGAGGTGAGCGGAACTTGGGGTGGAGCGGTGAAATGCGTTGATATCCCAAGGAACACCGGAGGCGAAAGCGGCTCACTGGGTCTTTTCTGACGCTGAGGCACGAAAGCTAGGGGAGCAAACGGGATTAGATACCCCGGTAGTCCTAGCCCTAAACGATGAGCACTAGACCGAGGGATTCTCCATGATCTCTTGGTCGTAGGGAAACCGTTAAGTGCTCCGCCTGGGGAGTATGGTCGCAAGGCTGAAACTCAAAGGAATTGACGGGGGCTCACACAAGCGGTGGAGGATGTGGCTTAATTCGAGGCTACGCGAAGAACCTTATCCTGGTCTTGACATGCACGGATTAACCCCGTGAAAGCGGGGCCACGCCTCTTTGAGGTGGAACGTGCACAGGTGCTGCATGGCTGTCGTCAGCTCGTGTCGTGAGATGTCGGGTTAAGTCCCTTAACGAGCGAAACCCCTGTCGTTAGTTGCCATCGGGTCATGCCGGGTACTCTAGCGAGACTGCCGGTGTTAAACCGGAGGAAGGTGGGGATGACGTCAAGTCCTCATGGCCTTTATGACCAGGGCTGCACACGTCCTACAATGGCGCGTACAAAGGGAAGCAAACCCGCGAGGGGGAGCAAATCCCAAAAAGCGCGCCCCAGTTCAGATTGCAGGCTGCAACTCGCCTGCATGAAGCCGGAATCGCTAGTAATCGCGGATCAGCATGCCGCGGTGAATGTGTTCCTGAGCCTTGTACACACCGCCCGTCAAGCCACGAAAGTGGGGGGCATCCGAAGTCGCCGAGCTAACCCGCAAGGGAGGCAGGTGCCGAAGATGAACTCCGCGATTGGGACTAAGTCGTAACAAGGTAGCCGTAGGGGAACCTGCGGCTGGATCACCTCCTTTCTAAGGATTTCAGCTAGTCGAGTCTCACGCTCGACGACATGGAGCCGGATGCTCGGCATACGATCGGCTCATCGCACGCTACTAGGCTTATACCCCCCGATGTCGGTTCGCCGCATCGGGGTTTTTTATTTCTCCCGCCCGGGCGACTCCCTTCGCCTGTTCATGCTCCGGTATCGCAGACCGGATACGTTGCGCTCCGAGCGGGCGTGATGGCGATTCGCCGCGGCTAGCGGGCGGCGCAGCAATCGATGGGGCAGACGTCCGGGCAAGCCGGCAGGTCGCCCACGGTACGGCGCTCGTCGGAGCCCGACAGTCGCTCCTCAATCATTTCGCACAATCCGCGCAAGAACACGGGGTGATCCGCGATCGTCCTGGCCCGCGTCATGGGAATGTTGAGCTGTTGAGCAAGCTCTCGCGCTTCCACATCCAGATCGTACAGCACTTCGATATGGTCGGAGAGAAAGCCGATGGGGGCGAGGATGACCTGGGGCGCTGGAGGAACCGCGGCCAAATCGCGGAGGAAATCCAAGATATCCGGTTCCAGCCAAGGCACTTGCGGGGGACCGCTGCGGCTTTGATAGACCAGCTCCCAATTCGGTAGACCGGATTGCTCCGCAATGATCCGACACGCCGAGCGGAGTTGCTCGACGTACGGCCCGGAACGAGCCATGGCCGTGGGAATGCTGTGGGCGGTGAAAAGCAGGAGCGGCCGGGCGCTCGTCAGTTCGCGCTTCGCGTCTTCAATCCTATCGACCCACGCGGAAATGAAACCGGGGTGGTTGAAAAAAAGACGCAGGCGGTCGATTTGCGGGGCATGAGGCCCCACGTTGCGGCGAGCCTCTTCGATGTCCTCGAGATAGCGACGGCAACCGGAGTAAGAACCGAACGCCGAGGTGACGACCGCCAAGGCGCGGCGCACGCCGCGATCCGCCATCTCGCGGACCGTGTCCGTCAGAAATGGGTGCCAGTTGCGGTTGCCCCAGAATACCGGCAGAGGGCGTCCGCCGGTTGCCAATTCCCGCTCGATGGCCGACCTGAGCTTGCGGCAGTGGTCGTTGATCGGACTGCGACCGCCGAAGTGATGGTAATGCTCCGCGACCTCGAACAATCGTTCGCGCGGCACGGGACGACCGCGAACCACGTTTTCCAAGAACGGCATCACGTCCTCGGGCTTTTCCGGGCCGCCGAATGAAACCAAGAGCACGGCGTCATAGAGACATGGCACAGTCATGGGGCGTGATTTTTGCTGATTCTCGGTCGACATTACTCTCGGGTCAGGGAACGTCTAGCCATTATACGCCCGGGGCGGGGCGGCGGGGGTGTGCGACGGGCGGGAGCCAATCCGGGATGATGATTTCTCTCAGCGATTCCTGTTGCAATGCCGCAACATGGTCGGCGGAATCGAGGCGGCGGGCGCGGATAGTCGGTTTTGCTCTCGTTCTCCAGCCGGCGCCGGAACGTTATTACCCGCCCAAACGGAAATTTCAGCCCGGATCGCGCGGGAATCGGATTTTGGCGGCGGCCGAGGGTTCGGATTGACCGCTTGATCCGTTTTTGGCGGCTGCGTCTTGGACCGCCGAGCCCATTTCCGGGTACCAGCTCCGGGTACGTGCTCGGAACATCCGTGGCAATCGTACCGCGCACGTCCCCCGTCCGCGAGCTAAGTTTCCTTAGAACGCAGACGTCGGGCACACGAATTGCACTTCATGACTTGCATAATTTGCAGCGACATCCGCTGAGCGGACGTTGTGTGCACATGGGGTCCGGAGCCGGTCCGCGGCAAGAGAGGTCTTCGCGATGGATGAGTCCCGAATTCGCCGAAGAGCGGGAAGCCGGGGGCGATTGGCGGTTCACGCCATGCGGCATCGGCGCGGCACGCTGATTTTGGAATTGGTGTTGGTGCTGCCGCTGATCTTGATTGCGATCTTGGCGGCGGTCCAATTCGGAAAATACTTCGCCAATATGCAGGAGATTTCGCTGGCGGCACGCATCGGCGGTTTGGCGGCGTCTCGAGCCGGCAGTCTGTCCGCGGTGCCCGGCGATCCCGTCCCGGCCGCGGTGACGGACGCTGTGAGCAAGCAATTGGCGAGTGTCGGTATTCACACTGCGGCCGTCGTGTTGGAACACAATCTCGGTGGTAGTCCCGTCTTGCTCCAATCACCGGACGTTTCCGTCGACGTCGATTTCCTCTCCGCGCCGCCCCCGGGCGGGTATGTGCGGGTGATTGTGATCGTACCTCAGGCGGCGATCATGCCGGACCTCCTGCGGTTCTGCGGTCTGCACTTGGTACTGCCCGGCAAGGTCACGGCATTTTCCAACGTTTTTCATTACACCTTGTGATCGTGGCTTGGCCTTGTGAAGAGTGCCGTGCTACCGACCGGGTGGTTCGGTGATCGCGCGGTGAAACCGGATATCAGCCTCATGCGGCGACCCCTTATGAATCGTCAGACTTCGACAAGATCGGTCGTGGCTGTTGCGAGCCGTGCTTGGCGCGACGGGCGACGGCGGCGATGGGGCTGCGGCGGACACCTCCCCCGCGACCGCAGCGGCTTCTCGACGCTGTGGTTGATCCTTACGTTGCCCATCTTCTTGACGTTGTTCGCCTTCGTCTTCGAAATGGGGCATTTGTGGGTGGCGCGGGTGGAACTGGAAAACGGCCTGGAATCGGCCGCCTTGGCCGCCGTGCAGAGTTGGGCCGAGTCCGGCGGTACCGATACCTACATGCCGCGACAGACCGGCGCGGCCTATGCCGCAAGCAATACGGTTCGCGGTTTTCCACTGGTCTTGGGGCTGAATTACGATCCCGCAGCGGGGCCGGCCAACCCCAATCAGAACCTGACGTGTACGGCCACGGTCTTCAGGCCGGGGGGAACGGTCTTGCCGGAAGGCAACCTGATCTTCGGCGCGATCGTGACGGACGATCCGAACTGTCCCTTGACGTTCAACGCGGGGATCCGGCCCGGTTGCGGCCCCGGATCGGTATTGATCGACGCCTCGGCCCAGGGGCAGGGCAATTTGGCTCAAGATAACGCCTGGGGAATTGCGTTTCGTCCCGATCCCGATGCCCCGTCCGGGTTAACGATCCAGTCGGTGACGATCGATCTTCAGGCAGGCGGGGGGAGCGGCATCTTCAATTTCACCTCGGCAGGGCCGATCCTCTCCGACGATTCGCCCGCTCCCATCCTGCCGTGCCAAACCGACGTCTTCGGTTTCACCGATCCCGCCAACCAGGTGCAGTTCGTGCCGACCGGCGGAACATCGCCGACCCTGACGATCAATTTCTTTCCCGACCCGAACTCCGGCGACCTGGGCTTTGAACCGGGGGACCGCATCCGTTTTGGAGCCGGAACGACGGGTGTTTCCCAGGGAACCGGACAGGATGACGGCGACGGAATCGGACGAGACCGGGTGCGGGTGACGGTGGTCTTCGCGATCAACGGGACGCCGTTGCCGCCCGTCACCGGGGTCTTTTTCGATAATACCGAGACCTCGAATGATTGCTCCGGGACCTGTCCGGTCCACCCCTCGGGGATTCCCGACTTGCCGTGTCCGCCGGCAAGTGCGGCGGGGAACAACGGGCAATCCTACGTGGAGATCGTTGGCAACGGGGGAACCCAATATGCCGTCCGAGCTCAAGCCGTGATGGAAGTCCCCAGTCCTATTTCCCGCCTTTTCGGGCTTGCGATACCCGCTTATCGAATCACCGCTTTCACCATCGCCGCCTATTCGTGTGCTGAACGTCGGCCGCATCTGGTGCGAGTGGACCAATACATCTGCCCGGGACCGTGAGGATGAACATCAGACCGGAATCCATCATCCCTCCAATCGAGGTTTCGTCCTGTGCGGGGCGATTTGCCGAAACGGGACGCTCGGAATCGGCGGCGCAGGCTTCGAAGGCGAAGGCGGGCGGCCGCCGAACCGGAATCGGGCCGGGTTGTCGCCGGCGTCGCCGGCGCGGCGGCTCGCTGACCTTGGAAGCCGTGCTGATCTTGCCCGTGCTGGTATTGACGTTCTTGGCCGTCATCCAATTCGGAATCTTGATGCTGGTCGAGCAAACCATCGTGCATGCCGCCACGGTTGCCGCGCGGGAGGCGGCCAAAGGGGCCGACATCGAGGCCACCGTACTCTCGGCACACAACGTCTTGCGTTTGCACGGCTTGAGCGTCGGTCCGGCCATGACGTTGGTCTTGGAGGACCCCTTATCGGATTCTCCCGTACAGGTTCGCGGCGACTTGCCTTGCGACATCAGCGGATTGCCGACGTTAGCACCGGGCGAGATTCGCGTTACCCTTTGCGTCTCCTTGAGTCACCGCCCGTTTCTCAATGCGTTGAAGCATTGTGCGATCGATTTTACGGGCAGAAAGTTCACGGTCAGCGCAATGGCGGACCGCGAATTCGAGGATCAGGCCATTATTACGCCGCGCCCGGATTGCCATTGTTATTAAGGTCCCGAGGCACGGCGCGCTGCGGTCGCTTAATCTCGCGAAAAAAAGGAGAGGACCGCAGTCCTCTCCCCGTAGCGAATACGTGCAGATCAATCGGCCGTCCGGGTCTGGGGAGACTTCTCGTGCCGAAAGGCGTGTTCGTCCTGCCCGGATTTCAGCCGCTTGGAGTTAACGCGGCTCGTGCGGCGGCGGGGGGCCGTCGTGGTGCGGGGGCGGCGGCGGAGGAGGAGGACCGTCTCGATGCGGCGGAGGTGCGGGCGGCCCCGGCGGCTTCGGACGCGCCGATTCGAGCAAGAGTTCCGCCATGTCGCCCAGACCTTCTCGCCTCAGCAGTTCCGCGGCTCGGCGAACACGCTCCATGCGTTCCGGTGGTACCGGCGGCGGGAGGGGACGTCCTTCCGCGCGGGCTCGCAATTGCCGATGCAATTCCTCGATGCGCCGTTCCAACTCGCGCACCATTTCCTCTTTTCCCTCGTCCAGGGCGCGTCCGAGTTGCTCTCGCAACTCGGCAATGCGGCGTTCCAAGACTTCGGGAGGCGGACCGGGAGGACCGGCTTCCGGCGGCCTGGGACCGCCCTCGCGAGCGATGTGCAGCAGACGTTCCGTTTCGGCGATCTGTTTTTCCAGTCGCTCCACGGCGTCCATGCGATCTTCTTCACGGGCTCGCGCGATCTCCTTCCGTAATTCGTCCAGCCGACGTTCCAGCCGCTCGATCGGAGGGAAGCCGTCCGGCTTTTCCGGTGGCCGGCGGAGTGCGAAGTTCTCCATGATTTCGCGTTTCTTGGCCTCAAGCTCGCGCATTTGACGTTCCAGCCCTTCCATGGCCTCCCGGATTCGGGCCTTCGCCTCATCGGAGGCCCCTGCCATTTCCCGTCGCAAGGCCTGGGCTCGCTCTTTCAATTCGGCCTGGGCACCCTGAATTCGGCGCATGGCCTGCTCGATTTCCTCTCGGACGGCATCCGGTTGAGGCGGTCGGGGACGATCCATGCCTTCACGACGCTCACCATCCCCGCGTTCCCGATCCGGTCCGCGATCTCGCTCGGGGGCTCTATCCCGCTCCCGTTCCATCGCGGGCGGCCGGTCGGCCTTCGGGGGCGGACCTTCGCGACGGCCCTCCTCCGCCGTCGCACTCCAAGGGGAGAGGAGCGCTGCCAGCGTCACCGCCGACAACGAACCTCGCCAAGATGCTGCGAATCTGGTCATAACCGTTCCTCCTTCTTCCTGGGGCAGCGGCCCGAGGGCTCCCGCCCAAACCGTGGAAAAAACGACCGCCAGCGCGGTCACAACGATTGTGGTCGTCGACGCAGTCCGCATGGCGCTGCGTCGATCCGGTTCTCTCGTGGATTGCGATAGGCTCATCAGTCTCGCGACGCGGCGTGCCAGGACCGAGCGAAAACCGTCTCCACCGACGCCCACCACCGAGCTGAGGCCGGGGCAGACGATCCGCCCGTAACGCAAGAGGCCGCGCGCGAGTTGACGCGGGCCGTCCGTAAGCAGGAGCGATGCTTCATCGGCCGCAAGCTCGGAGGCCCAGTGCAATCGGCGACGGATGACCCAGGCCGCGGGATGCCACCACAACACGGCTGAGCCGAGACCGGCCAAATAGCGCCAAACCGGATCCCGGGACGCCAAATGCGCCAATTCGTGGAGCAAGATCGCCTGCTCCGCGGGATCGAGGTGAGTCGTCGTGAATTGCTCCGGCAACCCGAGGGCGGGGCGAAAGATGCCGAACGCCGCGGGCGTCTTCAGCCCCGGCAAGAGGTAAACGGGGATCCGCGGCGGCAATTGCAGTTGTTCGGCCCAACCGGCCACGAATTTGGGGATCGGTCCGTCGGTCAGTTTGCGTTTCGGCACGCAGGCCGATCTCAACCGCAGATAGGCCGATTGCTGGCGGAGCCACACGGCGAAGGCGCCCAGCAACCAAATGCCGCCCAAAAGCGACGCGCGGGTTATATCGGCCCCCATGATCCTTGCCGCCGACTCGGTTGACGATTCGGCGTGCGCAGGAGGGCTGCAATACGCTCCCGATTCCGGCGCTTCGCCCGGCGACGGCGACGCGCGGCCGATGTCGGTTGCCGCGGCAGGATGGTTGAAGGTCGGGTTCGGGATCCCAGACCGCGCATCCGACCGGTCACTTTCGGTGCCGCCCGTGAACGCCGGGTCGGCATCGGCATCGGCGGCGACGCCGGAAGCGATAGGCAAATGCAAAGTCGTTGCGGATGCCTGCGAGTGAGGGAAAAGGCTGTCCAGCAGCAAGGTTCCGACCGCCCGATCCAGCCCGGTCAGAGCGGCTACCCCCAGCGCGAGGCTGCAACCCGCAGCGACTTGCCACACCACACGGCGTCGGACCGGCGCCGGGCAAATCCGCTCCACGAGAATCGCCGCCAGGTAAACCGTCCCCACCGTTACGCCGGCGAACACCCAAGGGAGATACCACGCCGCTTGCATGATTCGAAACCTCGTTCAGTTGCGATCGGAGGCGTTGACTTCCCGCACGTCGAATTCACCGTGGATTGCCCATCTCTACGAACACTCGGGCTGCTGGGGTGTTTCCAAGTCTTTGCGTTCCGCGATCAAACGCTCCAAGGCCTCCAGTTCCTCGCGGCTGACGTCGCGCGAATCCAACAGTTGGCAAACCGCCGCGGTGAGGCTCCCCTTGAATATTCGATCCACGAACTCGGCTGCGGCGGATCGAGCCACCGCGTCCTCTTTTACCAAGGGGAAATACACGAACCGCCGCCCGTCCAGGCGGTGGGCGACGAGCTTGCGGGCCTCCATTTTCCGCAGCATGGTGGCGACGGTGGTGTACGCGTAGGAGGAAGGCCCGAGCGCACGGTGCACCTCCGTCACGCCGCACTCCCCCCGCTGCCACAAGACCCGAAGGATGTTCAACTGCAGGTCTCCCAGCCGCAGTTTTCCGGGACGCATGAGTGCCTCCTGAAAGACGAATGGATTCCGATGCTTCGTCAGGGGACGGACGGTTGCGTGGACGAGCCGCGCTTTCGTTTACTGTGGTAATACTACCAAGGTAGTTTTCGCCTGTCAAGATCCCATTTTCGGCCGGTGTCACGGGAGATGGCCAAATCAGCCGAAGCGAACGCAGTGCTGCCGCGGCCGGTGGGATAAGCGAAAAAGACTTTTCGGCGCGGCGCTTAAGCTCGATCCATGGCGGGGACGGAGCCGTGGCCCTTCAGCGTTCCACCGACCGATCCCAGACGCCGTCGCAAGTTTGAGCATGAGCGCGGCGCGGGGATGACGCAATCGGCTTTTGCATTCACCCGCCTTTGACATGCCGCGGAGAAAGGCATAGAATCAGATTTTCAGATTCTGTCATTGCGAGAAGACTCGCGAAGTTTCCGGTCGATGCCGGTGCGAGAAATGTGCCGATTCCCTCCATGCGAATCGGTCCTCGCAGCGGTTGCGACCGAGAATCCCTTGCGGGGCGGTAGCTCAGTTGGGAGAGCGCTAGAATCGCACTCTAGAGGTCGGGGGTTCGACTCCCCTCCGCTCCACCTGAACAATTTTCGGACCGGTTCGCTCGCCCGGCCATGCGAGCGAATAGCGGAATCAAAACGCGGCGCGAGAGTGGGTTGCCCCTTTCGCGCCGCGTTTTTTTTCGAAATGGTAACGGCCTCCCACCTATTCGGCAACGTGCGGATAGGATCCGTTCGGTCCCTTGTCACCAATTGCGAAGAGAGGTGAATACCTCTCTTCGCTCTTCCCGGACGGTCGGTAGCGCGCTGCGCTGATGCGTCACGGGATGCAGGCGTGGCGTTCTATTCCACGCAAAAAACCGTTTCGCCGCGCGAGCCTCAATCGGCCGGGAATTCGTCCGCCGGGTCGAACTTCGGCACGACGAAATTCAAGATCGTCATGCGCCCGAGCGCGCGATGGATCACGCCGGGCGGGATGAGGATGCAAGTGCCGGGCCGGACGGGAACCCGCTGCCCGTCCAATTCCACCGCCGCCCCCGAGTCGCACTCCAGGACGTAATACACTTCCGTCAAGCGTCGATGATAGTGGGCTGCGGCTTCGCCTGTGATCTGCGTGCGATGGAGCGTGGCGGGATATTCCGGCAGATCGGTGAAGGCCCGGCGGGCCGTGCCGCAAGGGCAAGGGATGCCCGGCAGGTCTTCGAATTGCACGATGCGGTAGGCGGGCGGTTTATCCATGCTTGTCATTGTACATGACGTGCGCTCTTGTCGGAATCGTTCACGGAAACGCACTTTTCCTCTTCCGCCGAGCCGGTCGAGTCGGCCATGTGATTGGGGGAATCGCGGCGGATACGTCGTTATCGACAAGAATAGCACGCTTGGCAAAATTTAACGGATGCTTGGACATTGCCGAAGGCGTGGCCGATACGGCCGTTTTCGTCGTGCTTTGATGCGTTACAAATTGCCGATCATGCCTAGGTTTTGGCGGCGGAAAAGATCGCCTTTACGGAATACTAAACCTTTTGTTGGAAAGCACTTACGTACCTTCAAGGGGATTCGATTGGAATGCCGATGACGGTAACTGAGGCACCTACGCGAGCGGTCGAAAGCGGTTGCAACACGTACCGTCTCGCACGCGTCAGATGGCCGAGGGTTCTCATCGGATCATGGATTGGTCCGACGGCTCTGACGTCGATCGGGTTGGAGAGACGTGGGTGTTTCCCGCTCTGTGACCCTAATCCATCCCAGTCGGTTCTAACCCATGGGAGAACCCACTGACCGATCAGGAGCGCGTCGCGCAACGGCCGTGTGCGGAGCTCGGGTTGGGGCCGACAGAATGGAACACCACGTCCCCCCTAGATGTACAGGAGTGAACGCTCAATGAAGACGAAACTGCTGCTTGGGGCGCTGATGGTCAGCGCCATGCTTTGCGGCCGAAGCCAGGGAGCCGATCTCATCGGCCGCATGGTGAGTTTGGATGAGGGCTGCGCGGCGTGCGCCAAGCCGGCTTGCGAGGCCGCTTGCGAGCCGGCCTGCGACGTGTGCGCACCGCGGCACCGCTGCGATCTGTTTGCGGGACTGAAGGACTTGTTTGCCAGCCGTCGCTGTGCGCCGGCATGCGAAGTTCCGGCCTGCGAACCGGCCAAGTGCGTGACCCCCGAGCCGGCTTGCGAACCGGCTTGCGGCTGCGCGAAATGCCGTCCGCAGCCTGTTCGGGCTCTGGTCCGCAAGATCGCGTCGGTGGGCGAATGCAACGCCTGCGGCCCGGCCGCTTGCGAGCCTGCCTGCGAGAAACCGGCTTGCGAACCGGCTTGCGAGCAGCCTGCTTGCGAACCGGCCTGCGGTGCGCCGAAATGCAATCCGCAGCCTGTTCGGAACCTCCTCCGTAAGATCGCGTCGGTGGGCGAATGCAACGCCTGCGGCCCGGCCGCTTGCGAGCCTGCTTGCGAAAAGCCGGCTTGTGAACCGGCTTGTGCCGAGCCGGCCTGCGAGCCGAGCTGCCGGTCCTGCGATCGTCCGGTGTTGAACTTCCTGAAGAACGTGTTCGGCCCGCGGCCCAAGTGCGGCGCGTGCGCCCCGGTCAGCGACTGCGGTTGCGGTGTGCAATCCGCTCCCGCCGCCGCCCCTTCGAACGGCGCGGCCCCGTTGCCTGCGGCTCCGACTCCGGATGCGTGATCCGTAACTCGCGCCCCGGTCCTTGACCAAGATCAAGGCCGGTGAGCTTCAGAGGAAAACGGGCGTGTCGCCCACGAGCCGCAAGGCCCGTGGGCGACAGCCTTTTCTTGACGCTTTGCGGGACGCGGCGTCTCGAAGGAAGCGTCTCGCGTCGTACCGATTTACGATCGTGGATCCGGCGTTCTATCCCGAGGGAATTCCGGGAGGTATGATACGATCATGGGCCGCCGGCGAGCCGAACTCGGCAGACGGCATCGGCCGGAACCGCAAGTCGGTCCGGCGGCGTGGGATCCGCGGCCCCGGGAAATGGAGGGAAAAGGGCGACGATGGCTGCCCCCGCCTGGCTTGACAGTCGTTTCATGAAGGCCGCCCGCCGGGAACCCGTCGACCGCGTGCCGATCTGGTTGATGCGGCAGGCCGGACGCTACCTGCCGGAATATCGGCGCATTCGGGAGCAGGTGTCTTTCCTGCAATTGTGCCGCGATCCTCGTTTGGCGTCTCAAGTCATGTTGCTCACCGTCGAGCAACTGCCGGTGGATGCGGCGATCCTCTTTTCCGATTTGTTGCTGATCCTGGAGCCGATGGGGTTGGAGCTCCGTTTCGGGGCGGATGAAGGGCCGACCTTGCGCAATCCCATCCGGGAGCCGAGGGACGTGGCTCGGTTTCGGGAATGGGAAGACATGGACTCGCTGGACTTCGTTTGGGAGACCGTCCGCCGCACACGGGCCGGCCTACCCGACGCAATGCCGCTGATCGGATTCGCGGGCGCTCCCTTCACTCTGGCCGCCTACGCCATCGAGGGACGCACTTCGCGATCTTTCGAAAACGTGAAGCGTTTCATGTATTCCCACCCCGAGGCCTGGGACGATTTGCTCGGCAAGTTGGAGCGATCCGTCGCCCGCTATCTGATCGCCCAATGCGAGTCCGGCGTGCAAGCCTTGCAGGTTTTCGACAGTTGGGTGGGGTGCCTCTCCGCCGACGACTATCGATGCTACGTGTTGCGGCACACGCAGCGTTTGCTGGCGGCCTTGCCGGCTGAGGTCCCGGTGATTCATTTCGCGACCGGAAATCCCGCCCTGATTCCGCTCCAGGCGGAGGCGGGGGGGGGCATCATCGGCGTCGATTGGCGCATTCGGTTGTCCGAGGCGTGGGCGATGATCGGCGAGGATCGGGGGATTCAAGGGAACCTGGATCCCGCCGTGCTACTCGGACCGGAAGAGGTCGTGCGGCGCCGGGCGCGCGAGGTATTGGCCGAGACGCGCGGCCGACCCGGCCATATCTTCAATCTCGGCCACGGCGTATTGCCCTCCACGCCGGTGGAGAACGTCCTAGCCCTGATCGAGACCGTACACGACTGGGACCCCGCGCAATTGCCGTGAAACCATCTCGTTACGATGAGAAGCTTTCGGCCCCCAAATCACCTTCGCGCCGGTGTTGCGGAATGGTTTCGGGCGGCTTGTGCGGCGGCGGGGGAACCGCTTGTTCATCGGCGTGGGCCTTATGCTGCGATTCCGGTCGCGAGATCGGCTCGGCCGCCTCGGCGGTGCGATCCTCGTCGTAGTCGTCGTACGAAGGGACGTAGCCGGGCAGCATGGACCGCGCCTTTTCTTTTTCGTAGGCCTGAAGGACCCGCGACTGAATCATTTCCCGGCACTTGGGGTTGATGGGATGGGCGATGTCGGCGTAGAGTTTGGCCCGTCCTTCCTCATCCTTGGCCACCGGCTGTTCCTTAAGCCGAATGCCGCAGTGGCTGCAATACTGTGCTCGCAGGTGATTCTTGGTGCGGCAGGCGGGACAGCGAGCCGTCAGCTTGCGGCTGGGCATGGCGACGAATAAACCGCCGGCTCCGTCGATGATCTTCAGATCTCGAACCACGAAGCTATCGTCGAAGGTGATGGAGCAGAAGGCCTTGAGGCGTTCCCCCGGTTCGTCCATGAGCTTGATGCGAATCTCGGTGATCTTCACGGCCGACCTCCCTTCCTCCGAGAGCACTAGGAGTAACCCTGGACGGCAAAAACGGCGGCGAAATCAGGGTCAGCCTGCAAGCGACGAGCGGCCGCCCAAGCCGATGCCCGATGAGAAAACAGCCCGAAGCAGCAGGAGCCGCTCCCCGTCATTCGTGCCGCCCATGCCCCTTCGCTCTCCAGGCGGCGACGCAGATCGACGAGTTGCGGAGCCAGACTCTCCGCGGCCTCTTGCAAGCGGTTGAAAAGGCTCGTAGCCATGCGCCATGTTTCGCCCCTCGCGAGGGCGTTCAAGCAGTCTTCGACGTTTCGCGGTTGTCGAGGCGGCCGACATGCCCGATACACTTCCGCCGTGGACAAGCCGAAACGCGGCCGAACGACGACGGCGTGCCAACGGCCAGCGCCCGCTACCGGCGTGACGCGTTCTCCCCGTCCACGGCAAACGCACGGCCCGGCTTGGAGGAATGCCGGAACGTCGCTGCCGAGTTCCGCCGCCCAATCGGGTAACGGTAGTAGATCGTGATTCAACCCCCACGTCAAGCATGCGCCGAGGAGGGCGGCGGCGGCGTCGGAGGATCCGCCTCCCAGCCCGGCGCCGGAGGGAATCCGCTTGTAGATATCGACGCGCAGCCCGTCGGAGATGCCCGCTGATTCTCGAACCCGCTGAACCGCGCGATACACCAAATTGGTCGCATCAGCCGGAACATGCCCCAATGTTGCGGCTCCCGAAAATGCATGGTGCGTTGCCCATCGCACCGTCAACTCGATCCTCGGCTCGGGAATCCGCCGGAAAACCAAGGTATCGAAAAGATCGATCGGATAGACAAGAGTCTCAATATCGTGATAGCCGTCGGAGCGGCGGCGGACCACTTCCAAGAAGAGATTCAGTTTGGCTGGAGCATCGATTTCCCAGCCTGATTCGGTACGTCGGACTTGCATTCCTTGTCCGCCGTTCTAGGGACGATCCGATCCCCTCCCGAGACATTGGGGATTCTAGCAATCACGTGGAGGCGAAGTCAATACAGAAGGGGGGATTTCGAGCGTGGTTCGGTGCTCGCATTCGGATGGGGACGGCTCGCGGAGGTTCGGCGAATGAGGGGATTCGCCATTGGCGCGTTGGGGCCGACGAATTTATACTCCCGCCCAGAATCGGTGCCTGCGGAGTTCCGTCGGTCGATGACGATCTGCGCTTTGGTAGGACGATCGCACCGACCGTGCGGCTAACAAGATCGACAAGCGCGGCTTAGAAACCCCGGCCGTTGACCAAAATTCAGGAAGAGTTCCGGCGTGCGTGGAATCCGAGGCATACTACTGGCAGGCATTTTGATCGCAACGGGACTGGGCTTGCGCATCCTGGGGCGAGGCGGTCAAGCGCCTGATTGGGCCGTTCGCTGCCTGCCGCGACTCTTCGCCGCCGCACGTGCCGCGGAGAGCGGCGGCGTTGTGGCCGATGCCAACCCACGGGTCGGCGAAGGCGCTAATTTGTCGCTCAGCCCGTACCGCCGCGCGGAGTCCGGTTTCACTTGGCGGCGCCCGAGCTGGCCTCCCCGGTTCGATGATGCGATTCCGCCTTCGTCGGGCGCATCATCCCCGTCGGGGGGAACCCCTGCGGGATCCTTGGGCGGAAGCCTTCCCGCCCCGGCCCCCTCGTGGATCGGGGAACGCGATGCCGAAGTACCCGAGGTCGTTTTTGAAGCCCCCATGGAGGAACCGGCTGACGTCGGCGGAGCGGTGCTCTATCCGGCGACATCTCGCCCCGATCCGCCTTGGCGGCAACCGGCGTATCCTCCTGCTTCCGCGCCGACTCCTTCCGTAGCGCCGCCGGCGGCCGCCGGCGGCATGCCGGGGGCGGGAATGGTCTCGCGCGGCGCGCACAGCCCGAGCGGCCCCGGTCGTGCGGCTTCCGAAGTCCAATCATGGAATGCCGATCCCGTCGCGGGAAGCCCGATCGTGGGTACGGCAGCCTTCACAGCCGCGGACGGCGCAGCACCGCCGCCCGTTTCCGCGGTCACAGCGAGCGGAGACGCCGCCCCGCA
The DNA here is from genome assembly GCF_055386265.1 of Thermogutta hypogea. Lineage (NCBI taxonomy): Bacteria > Pseudomonadati > Planctomycetota > Planctomycetia > Pirellulales > Thermoguttaceae > Thermogutta > Thermogutta hypogea. The sequence goes on along the minus strand of NZ_AP042425.1, from coordinate 2,609,820 downwards.
AGATGACCGTTTCGCTTTATCCACGGAACCGCCATCCCTGGCTTATGTGCCGTACGAAAGGGCGACGCTCCTGGCACGAGTCGGCTCGGAGGTGATTTTGGCGGGCGAGCTGCTCGGCGCGGCCAATGAAATCCTGGAAGAGATGAAGGATCGCATTCCTCCCGGAGAGGAAGAACGCTACAAGCAAATGATCATGAAGCAATTGCTCCGCCGCCGTCTGGAGGCCAAGCTGATCTATCAAGACGCGGCCCGGAGCATCCCGCCCGAGGCCCTCAACCGTTTTCGGGAAGAGTTGGGCAAGGAATTCGAAGAGCGCGAAGTCCCGCGGCGGTTGAAGTCTCTGGGGCTGAACTCCCGGCAGCAATTGGAGCAGCAATTGCAGTCCCTGGGCAGTTCTCTGGAACAAGAGAAGACCGCGTTCATCGAGAGCGTAATCGCCAGGCAATGGCTTCAGCAGCAACGCGGCGAAAAGCCCAAACAGGTGACGGCCGTCGATCCGGAGGAGCTGCTGGAATACTATCGCACGCATCTTGCTGAGTTTGAACGCCCCGGTAGGGTCCTGTGGGAGCAACTCATGATCCGCAAGCGGCCGGATCGCAGCGATGCCCAATCCAGAGACTTGCTGGCGGTCTTGGGGAATCGCGTGCTGTCCGGCGAGCCTTTCGAGGATGTGGCGAGAAACGGTTCCGAGGGCCCGACCGCGGCTCAGGGCGGCATTCGCGAGTGGACCGTGCAGGGGAGTCTTCGCTCGCACGTACTCGAAGAGGCCCTTTTTCGGCTGCCGGTGGGACAACTCAGCCCCATCTTGGAGGATGAAAGCGGTTTCCACATCGTGCGGGTTCGCCAACGCGAGGATGCCCGGCGCATTCCGTTCGAGGAAGCCCAACCTGAAATCCGCGAGAAACTCCAGGAGCAGCGGGAGAAGGAAAAGATCGTGGAATATCTGGATAAACTCCGCCGCGAGATTCCCGTTTGGACGATCTACGATTCGTCGCCACGCCCGGGGGACGGCGTCTCAAGGCGATAGCATTTCGAACCGCTGCGAAAGAATGGGCGAAGCGCGGTGCCGATCTGTCGGGATCGGGCGAGTCCTCAGTAATCGGCGGTCCGGAAGTCCGGCACCAACGTTAACTCGCGGCGTCTTTCTCCGCAGGGTCCGTCCCTCCCGTTTCCTCTTGCCGGCCGGCGGAACGTTGTTCGAGCCACAGGGCCAGACTTGCTGCACCGGCCAAGAGAAAGCCGATCACCCCCAGCAGAAGGTTGACGCGGAGCATGGCCGTGTGGAACTGCAGACGCTTCAAGTAATCGGCCTCGATATTGAACAGCGGAGCGTCGATACCGCTTTGCAGCGCACGGAAAAATCGGTAGGTGTTGGCCGGCGGCCAGCCGAGGATCGTCGGCTTCTCGGGTCGGGTGAAGAAAAGCAGGACGGCTCCCGCCAGGGCGATGAGCAAAATCGCGACACCCAAGGCGCGAAACCGGCGCGTCCAGACGACCGCGGGGTTGGGTTCTTCCGCTTCATCTCCCGCGATGTCTTCGGCGGCCGAGTCTTGCGATTGCAAGGCCCGCCGCGAAGGCACCAGCAGGGTACGACCGCATTGGCAACGTACTTCGCTGCCGGCTTGGTGAAGATTCACGAAAAGCTCGCGGCCGCATTCGCACTGCAAACGGTAAGACATGAATCGTCGCCTTGCGCCCGTAGGATCCCGGTTGATCTCACTGCTTGCCGCGGCGAGCGGCGACACCCAGGAAAAAGGGTCGTCCGGATCGCCGTCAAGCGGTTAAAGCGGTGCGATCCTTACGCAGACCGAGGCCGCCGAGTTCAAACCGCGCCAGACCGTGATCCCGACGCCTTCTCCATCGTACACTCGGGGCAGGCGGCCGCCGCCGGATCGGAATCGCGGGTCACGACTCGCATTCGGTCGCCGTTTCCGTCGCCGCCGCCTCAATCGTTTCGTTGGGGGCGCAAGCCGCACGGATCGCGTCCATGCCGAAGCGGTGGCAAAAATCGCCGAATGATTCGTCGGGGAATCGATGCGCGGCGAAGAGTCGGAAGACGGGTACAAGAGTCGGCACGACGGCTTCCAGGGGTATGACATCCAGGTAAATCTGGGCGAGGCGGTCGCCCTGCACGCGGCCGCCTAGAAAGATCGTGTACTTGTTGAGCGTCTTGCCCACCAGACCGATATCGGCGTTGTAGGGCCGGGCACAGCCGTTGGGGCATCCCGTCATGCGCACCGTGAATCGCTCATCCTGTAGTCCCAGGGCCGCCAATTCCCGCTCCAAGTGATCCATCAAAGCCGGCAGCACGCGCTCGCTTTCGGTGACGGCCAAGGGGCAGGTGGGTAAGGCGACGCAGGCCATCGACCACCGCCGCACCGTCGAAATCGTCTCGCTCAGCGGGACCCCGTGCCGGCGGAGAATCTCCTCCAACACGGGCCGATCGCTTTCCTCCAAATCGCAGAATAGGATGCTCTGGTGGGCGGTGAACCGGATCCCGGGTTGCAGTCGGTTGCATATTGCGCGGAGCGCCGATTTGAGCCGGAAACCGTCGCGATCCAGGATCCGCCCGTTCTCTACGTTGAGACCGTAGAACCACTTGCCGTCGCCCTGCGCGAACCAACCGATGTGGTCGTCGTGATCGGTGACTTGGATGGGCAGAGGCGGAGCCAATTCCTCACCCAGGTATTCGATTACCTTCGCCCGAAACCAATCCAGCCCACGATCCGCGATCAAGTACTTGAGCCTGGCCCGTTTTCGATCGGTGCGATCTCCGAAATCCCGCTGTACCTTGACGATCGCCTCGGCAACGGGGATCAATTTTTCGGGCGGGATGTAGGCCAGAGGTTGAGCCAGGGCGGGAAACGTCCGCTTGTTGCTGGGCGTTACACCCAAGCTTCCGCCCACCAGGACATTGTAGCCGGTAACTCGTCCCCGCTCGGCGACGGCCAGAAGTCCCACATCATTCGTATAAACATCCACACAATTATCGTCGGGCAGCCCCAGGGCGAATTTGAATTTGCGGGGGAGGTACGTCGTCCCGTAGATCGGCTCCACCTCTCCGGCGGGCGATTGCGGTTCTTCGTCCACGCGTACCTTTTCGCCGGTATCCGGGTCGGTAAGCCAAATTTCGTGGTACGCGCGGGTCCGCGGGAGCAGATGTCGCGTGATCTCCAGGGCCGCCTTCTGCAATTCTTCCCGAACTCCGTCGTGATGAAGCGGAGCGGGACAAGCCATGACGTTTCGCACCACGTCGCCGCAGGCCCCCAGCGTGGTCAACTGGATTTCGTTGATGCGCCGAATCGTTTCGCGGAGGTGTCCCTTCACGACCCCGTGCAACTGGAGATCCTGCCGGTCGGTGATGCGGGCGGTGGCGTTACCGAGTTCATCGCAGATATCGAGTTGCGCGAGGAGCTGCTGCCACGTCAACCTTCCGCCGGGCACCTTGACCCGTACCATCATCGAATACGCCTTGCCGAGCGGCTTCCCGTCGGGGCCTTTCGCCTTGCGGAGGTCGCGATCGTCCTGCTGGTAGGATCCGTGGTGTTTGAGGATTTGTGCGGTGTCCTCCGTGAAGGCGGGCTGATCGTTGGCCAATTCCTCCGGCAATTTTCCGCGAAGGTAGCGGCTGGCTTCTTTCAACTCTTCCACACGGCTACGTTTCGATTTCTCACTCATGGGGAGATTCCAAGGGATGTGTTAAGTCTTGAATGTGTCCGATCTTTTCGTGATAAAGCGTGACGAAGGGCGGCACTTGCCGGGACTTCGGACCGCAACCGATACCCGCGTTCCGCGCAATGGTTGGCGCTTGACGACCAAACCGCGCCGGGATGCGGAGCATCGATGCCGTCATACAACGATAAAAGCAGCAACCTGAAACCAACTATTGTCACATCGGGTGCCTGGGGGTGGCAACGGGCGTCGATAATTCGACCACGCGTTCGGCCCAAGCGGATGCCGAAGCGAACCGATTTCAAATAGTTAGCGATATTATCAAGAAAGTGATCATTTGGCTCTGTCAATTGTACTGCCGCGATGATCGTGGGGCAAGACGGTGATTTTGGCGATTCGATGGGCGAGGTACTCTCTCGCTCCTGCCGGTTTGCTTTAGAATTGTGCAAGCAAAGCGCACGTTGCAAGGATAGCCCTGTGGTGCTGTGTAAAGAGGTACCTTGCGTGGATTACGCCTCATGACGCAACCTGTTCCGTCAAGTCAATGGGAATTTCGGGATCGCCACGGCGGAGGCATTCCCCCCCCGGCCATGGCGACGGACCTTTACGAGCTGTTGATGGCGCAGGGCTATTGGCTGATGGGGTGGTCCGAACGCCGGGCCGTGTTCAACCTGTTTTTTCGCCGCAACCCCTTTCGCGGCGGGTTCGCTCTCGCCTGCGGGCAGGAGTCGGTGCAAAATTTCCTGACGCAGTTTGGGTTTTCCGAGCAGGATGCCGAGTACCTGGCTTCGTTGCGGAGCGGCGACGGTCGCCCGTTGTTTCAGCCGGAATTCTTGCAGTTTTTGGTGCGAATGCAATTCCGGTGCGACGTACGCGCGGTCCGCGAGGGGACCGTTGTTTTCGCCAATGAACCGATCCTGCAAGTGGAGGGTCCCTTATTGCAGGCCCAGTTGGTTGAAACCGCGCTGCTCAACCTGATGGGGTTTCCCTCGTTGGTTGCGACGAAAGCGGTGCGGATATGCAGTGCGGCCGACGGCGATCCCGTGGTGGAGTTCGGCCTGCGTCGCGCTCAGGGGTGGCATGCCGGATTGACCGCGTCGCGAGCGGCCTACATCGCGGGCTGCGCCGGGACGTCCAACGTCGCCGCGGGACAGGCCTTCGGTATTCCCGTGCGAGGAACGATGGCCCATAGCTGGGTGATGGCCTTTGACGACGAGAAGGAGGCCTTTACGGCTTACGGTCGCGCCGTGCCGGGTAACTGCATCTTCGTCGTGGACACGTACGATACCGAGGCGGGCCTGTCGCGTGCTTTGGCCGCGGCCGACGAATTGCGGCGGGACGGAATTCCGATTCAGGGCGTGCGATTGGATTCGGGGGACCTGGCGGGGTGGAGCCGCGAGGCCCGCCGGCGTCTGGAAGAAGCCGGATTTGCCCATGCCGCGGTAGTGGTGTCGGGAGACCTCGACGAATATCGCATCCGCGAATTGAAGGCCCTGGGCGCCCGCGTGAACGCCTGGGGGGTAGGAACCCGACTGGTCACGGCGTTCGATGAACCGGCCCTGTCGGTCGTCTACAAGCTCTCCGCAGTCGCCGATGAGCAGGGTGCATGGGAGGATCGGGCGAAGATCTCCAACGATCGCGTTAAACGCAGTCTGCCGGGGCTGCCGCAAGTACGCCGTTTTTACGCCGGAGACCGGGCGGTTTGCGACGTGATCTATGACCGCCGCGACGGTCCGTCGGACGCGGCGGACGCGGCCGGGCGTTTCCGGAACGGCGTCGAGACGCGGGACTTGCTGCGCAGCGGCGATTGCCGTGGGGAGGACCTGCTCGTTCCCCTGTTGGAAGAGGGGCGACCGGTGCAGCCTTCAAGCTCGCTGGAGGCGATCCGCGAATATGCCCGGACGCAACTCGCAAGCTTGCCGGAGGGGGTACGTCGCCTTGAGCGGCCCGATCGTTATCCCGTGGTGTTGAGCGAGGCGTTGCGCCGCAGGAGACGGGCCGCCGCGGCGATGGCACGGAGGAAGATTCCATGACTTGGGTAAAGGTCGGCGGTGCGGCCCTCAACCAGACTCCGTTGGATTGGGCCGGGAACGCGCGCAACATCACGGAGGCCGTTCGGCTTGCCCGGGAAGATGGCATCGCTATTCTTTGCCTGCCGGAACTTTGCATCACAGGCTATGGATGCGAGGACGCCTTCCACGGGACGCAGCTCCAAGAGACGGTATTCGACGTCTTGGAGGAAATTGTTCCGCAAACGGAGGGGATCGCCGTTTCGGTGGGCATGCCCATTTACCACAAGACGGCCCTTTTCAATACGGCCTGCTTGATCGTGGATGGGCGCATCTTGGGGTTTCGTCCCAAGCAGCACTTGGCGGGCAGCGGATTGCATTACGAGCCGCGGTGGTTCAAGCCTTGGCCGCGCGGCGTGCGGGACGAAGTCGCCGTCCGCGGTCGAAACTATCCCATCGGCGATTTGGTTTTCGACGTGGGCGGGGTGCGGCTGGGCTTCGAGATTTGCGAGGATGCCTGGGTGGCGCAGCGGCCGGGCGGTGAAATGGCGCGGCGGGGCGTGGACGTCATCCTCAATCCCAGTGCAAGCCACTTCGCCTTCGGCAAGTACGATGTACGAAAGCGCTTCGTGGCCGAGGGTTCGCGGGCCTTCCATGTGGCGTATGTGTACGCCAATTTGTTGGGCAACGAGGCCGGACGCATCATCTACGACGGCGGCGTGTTGATCGGGACGGGCGGGCGGTTGGCGGCCGCCGGGCCGCGCTTTTCCTTCCGGCCGGTGCTGGTGACGGGAGCGGTTTTCGATACCGCCGTGAACCGCATGAATCGGGCCCGGAACGGCGGATTCGAACCGGACTTTTCCGCCGGGGGAGCGGAACCGGCGGCGGCCTTGCAGTTCCCCCGCATCGAGCCGTACCTGCCATCACCCCAGCTCCCGGCTTGGGAGAGCGGCCCCCATCTCAAGGAAGAGGAGTTCGCGCGGGCGATCATGCTGGGACTGTTCGATTATCTCCGCAAGAGCCGATCGCACGGATTCGTCGTCAGCGTTAGCGGCGGGGCCGATTCCTCCGCCGTGGCCTGTTTGGCCTGCTTGATGATCGAGGCTGCGTATCAAGAGTTGGGGCACGAGGGCTTTTGCCGGGCCCTTGCCCATATTCCGGATTTGCGCCAGACCGCGACGCACGCCGAACGGATCAGCCGTTTGGTGCATTGCGTGTACCAGGCCACGGCCAACAGCAGCGAGACGACCCGAGCGGCCGCCGAGGAAGTGGTCCGCTCGTTGGGAGCGTCCATGGCTTGTGTGGACGTGGAGGCGCTGGTGCGCGGCTACGTGTCGATGATTGAAGGAGTGCTGGGGCGAAAGCTGACTTGGGAACAAGACGATTTGGCGTTGCAGAACATCCAGGCCCGAGCGCGCGGCCCCGGCGTTTGGCTCTTGGCCAATGTCAAGAAAGCGCTGCTCTTGGCCACCAGCAATCGCTCCGAGGCGGCGGTCGGTTACGCCACCATGGACGGCGACACCTGCGGCAGCTTAAGCCCCATCGCAGGCATCAACAAGACTTACCTGCGGGAATGGCTGCGATGGCTGGAACGGCAGGGACCGGAAGGATTGCATCCCGTGCCCGCCCTGGCCGCGGTGAATCGGTTGGCCCCGACGGCGGAATTGCGGCCCGGCGATTCGGGGCAGACCGACGAAGGCGACTTGATGCCGTACCCCGTGCTGGATTTCATCGAGCGGGCCTCGATCTTGGACAAGCTGCCGCCGGTGGAAGTCTTCCATTTGGCGCGGGCACACTTTCCGGAATACTCTTCGGCGCAAATGGGCGTTTGGGTGGAGCGATTCTTCCGCTTGTGGTGCCGCAATCAATGGAAAAGGGAACGTTACGCACCGTCCTTCCATGTGGACGACGAGAATCTCGATCCCAAGACTTGGTGCCGTTTTCCCATCCTTTCCGGCGGATTCGAGCGCGAGTTGGAAGAGTTGAAACGGGTCGTGGCGGATTTGTCCGACGGCGCCGCCGAAGCAAGACGGGATTGACTCCGTGCCGTTCACCTACGAATATCCTCGGCCCGCCGTGTGCGTGGATTGCGTGGTGTTCGGGATACCTCGCCCTCCGGCGTGTGCTGGGAGGCGGCGTTTTCCCGGGCTGAACGTGCTCCTGATTCGGCGTCTCCGCGAGCCGTTTGCCGGCTGCCATGCCTTGCCGGGCGGGTTCGTGGAGATCGACGAGCGGCTGGAAACCGCGGCACGCCGCGAGTTGGTCGAGGAGACGGGCATAACTCCCCAGCGGATGATTCCCGTCGGCGTGTACGGAGATCCCGGCCGGGACCCTCGCGGACGCACGATATCGGCGGTCTTTCGGGCCGTGGTGTGGAAACACGAGCATGCGCCTGCGGCGGGCGACGATGCGGAGGCGGCGGCTTGGTTCCCCCTTCGTCGGCTGCCGGCTTTGGCCTTCGATCACGACCTCATCGTGCGGGAAACGTGGCAGGCGTTGCGACGGACCGTGCGGAGCGGTCCCTTCGGCGCGGAATTGCTGCCCGGGGAATTCGAGGCCGAGACGCTGGCGTGGGTCTATCGTGCCATTCTCGGCCGCCGGGTGGAGACGGAGGAGCTGTTAACGCGGTTGCGGCGCTACGGCCTCATTCGGCACGCGAAAGGTGGCGGTGGCAAGCAGGCGTCGCTCATGCGGTGTCGGTGGAATCTCCCCAACTATCGCAGGTTGGAAAGGCTCGGCTTTGACGGGCTGGGCTTTGGGCTATGAAGCCGAGTGGGGGCGGTGTCGCTGGGAATCCGCAGACGCAGTTCGTACCCGATTGTGGCGGATCAGACGCATCGAGGACGCGGTTCAAGCGGGCGGAGGACGGGCGGAATACCCGTTGGGAAGCATGAACCCGAACACGGCGGCTCTGATTGTGGTGGATGTGCAAAACGATTTTTGCGGCGGCGGGGCGTTGGCCGTGCCCCAGGCAGATGAAATCGTGCCCGTAGTCAATCGCCTGGCGGAGCGCTTCCCGCTCGTGGTGGCCACGCAGGACTGGCATCCCCTCAATCACATCAGCTTCGCGGCCAATCATCCGGGAAAGCAGCCGGGCGACATAGCGATGCTGGAGGACGGGCCGCAGGTTCTCTGGCCCGTCCATTGCGTGCAGGATTCCCCGGGAGCGGCTTTTCACCCTCAATTGGATGCCGGTCGCTTTGTCCGCGTCTTTCGCAAAGGCACAGACCCGCGGATCGACAGCTATAGCGGTTTTTTCGACAATCAGCGAAGGCGCAGCACCGGGTTGCACGAGTTCTTGCGCCAATCGGGGGTCAATCAGGTGTACGTTTGCGGATTGGCGACCGATTACTGCGTCAAATGGACCGTCTTGGACGCCTTGGTGCTGGGTTACCGAGCGGCGGTGATTCGTGATGCCTGCCGCGGCGTGGGACTTCAGCCGGACGACGTGGAAAAGGCCTTGCGCGAAATGGCAGCCGCGGGAGCGGAGTTGGTTGACGCAGACGCCGTCCTCGACGTGCGGTGATCTTTTTGCAAAAACGGGCCGTCTTCCCCGTTCGGATGGCGGAATGGGGATCGGGAATTGCCGAGAGGTTCCGGCTGCGACAGGTGCGACTAGGGGCGGTTGATCGGTTCGCCCACGGTAGGCCAACCGTCAACCCACCGCACGGGCCGGATGTTGAGGATGCGGCCTTCGCGGGGGGCTTGGGCGTCATAGCAGGCGTGAACCAGCCAGCCGCCTTGGGGCGTGCTCAGAAAGCTGTTGTGGCCGGTCCCTCGCCACCGTGGCGAGCTTTCCAAGACGAGCGTGGCGTGGCCCTCCAGCATGGGCCGACCTTCTCTATCGACGTACGGTCCCAGTACGGCCTTCGCGCGTCCGACGCGGATGTTGTACGTGCTGCGGAGGCCGTCGCAACACGAGTCGTAGGAAACGAACAGGTAGTACCAGCCGTCATGGTGAATGACGTAGGCCCCTTCGATGGCCGGCGGATTGGCTGAGGGCCGGGCGGCGACGGCCGTAATCTGCGGTGCATCCGAGGGGAACTTGCCCGTCGTCGGATCGATCGGCGCGGCCTTGATTCCCGTCCAGTACGATCCCCAAAACAGGTAGGCTCCGCCGTCGGTGTCGATAAAAAGGGCGGGGTCGATGGCGTTGAAGTCGTCCCGGCCGGGCCGCGAATCCAGCACCAATCCGCGGTCCTCCCAGCGGTACTTCGACGACTGGAGATCCAGCGTCTCGTTGACGGCCAGCCCGATCACCGAGCGCTGGCTGCCGAACGTCGAGACCGAGTAATAGAGGTGGTACTTCCCGTTCATGTACCGGATGTCCGGGGCCCAGATGTTGCGGGCGCCGGGGATCTGCTCTTTCGCCCAACCGGGTACGTCTTCCGCGAACACGCGACCGACCAATTTCCATTCTCTCAAGTTTGTGGAGTACCAAATCGGAATCCCATTGCCTGTGGAAAAAATCCAATAGCCACCTTTTTCGTCGGCGATGACCGCGGGATCCGGGCATCCCAGGCCGATCGCCGAGGGCGAGGTAGGCCGGCTATCCTCTTCCAGGACGAGAGCGGCGGGCAGGATGCGGAGAGAACGGCGGGTCGCGGCTTGCCCTCCGGACTGATAGGATGCCGATACGTTATCCGCTTGATCGGCTCGGGCGGAGTCCCGCGTCGCGCGGCTCACGGAGTTTTGCGACGATTGGAACCGATAGCTGCCCGACCCGATCTCCAACACGATGCGATCGCCTTCGCGGCGAAGGAATCGGATGCCGTCGCGCTGCGCGATAGGTTCACCGCTTTCAAGAAGCTCGCCGTTGCCGGCGGGCACCCAAAGCGTGGCCGAGCTGTTGGGGGGAATCACGACCTCCCATTCGAATCGCCCTTGGTCGCGCTGCCAATGGCTCACGATCGGGCCGTAGGGACCGCGGTGGACGGCTCGCACCCAAGCCAGGTCGCCCGGCATCTCCGGCCGCATCAGGACATGTTTGAAACCGGGCCGATCAGGGTCGCCGGCGATCCCGGCGAGGTGTTCGTACATCCAGATGACCAGGTCGCCGACGAGCATGACGTGATTGTGGGAGTTCATCGCCGGGTCGGCGGTGTCGCCGTTCCACAACTCCCAGATGGTGGTGGCGTCCTTCTCGATCATGTATCCCCAACTGGGATAGGTCTTTTGCGTCGCCAGCTTGTAGGCCAGATCGACCCGCCCGTTTCGCGTCAGCGTCCGCATCAGCCACTGCCCGCCGATCAGGCCCGTGCCCACGTGCTCCCGAGTCTCTTCCACGATCTTGCGTTCCAGGTGACGGAAAATCGCGGGGCGATCGGCTTCCGGGGCCAGGCCGAAGGCCAAGGGAAGGACGCTGGAGGTCTGCGAGCCGTTATCGTAATGATCGCGTTCGGGCGCCAGGAATCGACGCTGGAATGCCCGTTGCAAACGCTCCGCCAGGGCGTCGAATCGAGCGGCGTCGTCGGCGCGATCGAGTACCCGCGCGTAACCCGCCATCAGACGAGCGCAGTGATAGAAGTAGCTCGTACCCAAAACAGGTTTGGCCGTCTGCCGGGCGGGGTCTTGGGAGTGGATCAGGTGAGGGGCCTCGGGGGGAACGCACCAGTCGCCGTATTGGTCGCGCGGCATGATGTCGTCTTCCAAGAACTCGGCCATGTGGTCCATCCATCGCACCATGGCCGGGTAAACGTGAGCCAAAGCCTCGTGATCGTCGAATTGATCGATCAGCGTGCCCGGGATAATGATGAGGCTTGAGGGCCAAGTGACGTTGTCCGAATAGATCGGCCAGTAGGAGGGGGCCACGTCGGGAACGCTGCCATTTTCCTTCTGGGCGTCCGCCATGTCTTGCAGCCACTTGGCGTACAGCGGGGCGTTCAGGAACAGGAAGGTCTCGCCCTTGGATTCCGCCGACCGGTCGCCCAGCCAACCCTGCCGCTCGTCGCGTTGCGGGCAATCGGTGGGGATGCTGCGATAATTGCCTCTCACCCCCCAGAATACGTTGCGGTAGATGCGGTTGAGCAAGTCGTTGGAGCTTGCCCATTCCCCCGCGATCGGCATGTCGTCGTGGACTACGCGGCCTTCGATGGCGTCGAGCTCCGGGCGACCGGGGTAGCCGGTGACTTCGACGTAGCGAAAACCGTGATAGGTGAACCGCGGTTCCCAGACTTCGCGCCCCGTTCCCTTGAGAATGTACCGATCGGTCACCTTGGCTCCGCGGATGTTATCGAGGTACAGCGACCCGTCCTCGCGGATCGTTTCGGCGAAGCGAAGCTGGACGACTTGCCCGCGGGGCCCCTCCACGTGCAACCGGCACCAGCCCACCATGTTTTGGCCCATGTCGAAGATGAACACGCCGGGGCGGACTTCGCGGACGGCCTTGGGCCGAAGCGTTTCCGTGACGCGAATCGGCTCCATATTTTGGGCGACGAGCCGTCCGGCAGGCGGTTCCACGAGTTGAGCCGGCTCCCATTTTTCGTCGTCGAAGCCGGGGCGGTCCCAGCCGGGCATTTCCAGTCCGGCGTCGTACTCCTCGCCGTCATACTCATTGTTCGCCAGGATCGGACCGGCTGCGGTCAGCTTCCAGGTTGCGTCGCTGACGATGCTTTCCCGCGTGCCGTCTTCGTATTCCACATCCATTTGGAACAGCAATTTGGGAAAGCCGTACGTCTGGGTCAGGGTCGGTTCGCGGAGGCGCGGGGCAAAGTAACGCCCGTTTCCCAAAACCACGCCCACGGCGTTTTGTCCCGGTTGGAGTTGCCGCGTGACATCGTGCGTCACATAGAACACCCGCTTCGGGTATTCCGTCAAGCCGGGCGAGAGGACGTGGTCACCGACCTTTTCGCCGTTGAGATAGAGTTCCGAAAGCCCCAGGCCGCAGATATGGGCCACGGCCCGCCGCACGGGCTTATCGAGCGAGAATTCCTTGCGGAGCCAACGGGCGGGCAGACGGCGGCTGTCGGCTTCCGGAGCGGAGACCTCACCCCAAGGTGCCGCGCCCGCCTGTCCGACGACGGCGGCGGTTTTCCATGCGGAGTCATCGAAGTCCGCGTTCTGCCAGCCGTCCGCCGATTGAGCGGACGACTTCCAGTCCGCGTCGCTGACCACGAGGACGGTGCGGCCGTCTTCCAACTCCACGCTCAGTCGGACCAAGAGACCGGCGGGGTTGGGAGAGTCGCCGGCGTTCTCCACTTCCACCGCCAGGACGTTTCGGCCGGGGCGAAGTGCCTCCAAGGCGTCCAAATCGGCGGCGGCACGAAAGTTATTGGCACGGCCGACGGATCGGCCGTTGACGAAGATCTGGGCGAAGTTGTCGGCGGCCACCCAAAGCCGGGCTTGGCGGCAAGCGGCCGTCTCGGGAAGTTGGAAGCCCCGGCGGAACCATCGTTTGCCGGGAGGCGGGGACTTGGGATCGTCGCCATGCCAGATCCATGTTACGTCCCGGATCAGGCCGGATGCCGTCTCCGACTCGTCTTTACCGATCCATCTGCCTTTCCAATCTTCGGGAGACAACAAGCCGACGGTCCAGCGGGCGATGGGACTCCATGCGGAAGGTCGGCCTTCTCGATCCCAGACGCGGACCTTCCAGTAACATTCCTGACCGCTGCGGAGAGGTTTCCCTCCGTAGGGCACCTGGATGGAACGGTCGGACTCGACCTTACCGCTGTCCCAAAGATCGGCTTGATCGGCGGCCAGCAAGGATGGCGAAGACGCGACCAAAATCTGATAGGCGGTCTGAACTTCGCCTCTTCTCGGCGAGACGAGCTGCCAGCTCAGTCGCGGATGCGGCAGATCGATGCCGAGGGGATCGACGCGGTACTCGCACCGCAAATCGGCCACTCCCACGATGACCGGCTCCGCCAAGCACCGCGTGGGCATTCCAATGGCAGCGAGCAGCAATGCCCATGGAAACAGTAGGACAAGTCTGCACGTGGCCGAGCTGATCTCGCGAAACCGATGCATGCGATGCTTCCTCCTAACGGTGTCATGTTGCGTTTGGCGTGTAGCGGTGGGAAAACTCCGCGGCGAGGCCCATCCAAAACGAATCGCGCTGATGGCCGCCAATGCTTGGCGATTATAGCGTAGGCCCGAGCGTTCGGCGAGTTGCGAACTTCTCCCGGCAAAGGTGGATCCACGCGTCGTCCGTTTTTCCGGCCGGCGCGATGCGGGCGAGGCGAGGGGAGAAAGCAATTCGGCGCGACAGGGACTGGTCGCGTGGGAAGATATTTGTTAGCGTGAGCATAGCGTGGCGTTGTTCGCGGCCTGATCGCTCCGATTCATGTGGGAGATGACGGTCGCGCCGTTTGCTTTCCTTCCTTTGGATCACGGTTGTTTTTCCCATGAAAGAACTGGTGTTGCGCGTAGCGGCGTTGTGTTCGATTTTGGTGACGGGCACGGTTTGGTGGGGCGTGCCGGAGAGTACGGCATGGGCCCAAGCGGCCGCCCAACCCGCGCCCTCTGCGCCCGCCGGCGGTCCGAAAAATGCCGAATTCCAAAAGATCTTCCAGGAGTGGAACTCGCTCTTGGCCGAACTGCAAGACTTGAGGCTGAAGTATCGCTCGGCCGGTCCGGCCGAGATGGCCCAACTGCGGGCGCAGTATGACGCCGGGGTGGAGAAGGCGCAGGCCGCCTTGCCGAAATTGATCGCCGCCGCCGAAGCCGCCTTCGATGAGGCCCCGCAAACCCAAGGCGACATCGTGGACCTGCTTTGCGACGTGGCCGTCGATCATGCGGAGAGCGGGCGGTTTGAGCAGGCCAAGGCCCTCGGTGAAAAGTTGATGAAAAAGGGAGTCGATACGCCGCCCGTCCATTTCGCGCTGGCGAAGGCGGCTTTTGCGACGGAAGACTTCGAGCAAGCGCGGATCTATTTCAAGAAACTCAGTGATGCCGGTATCGAGGAGGAAGAATTGAAGTACTTTCAAAAAGCAGCGGAAGAGTACGGCGCCGATTGGCCCAAGGAAAAGGCGATTCGCGAGGCGGAGGCGCAGGCCGACGATCTGCCCCGCGTGCTCCTTAAAACTTCCAAGGGGGACGTGGTGCTGGAGTTGTTCGAGAACGAAGCGCCGAACACCGTGGCCAATTTCGTGCAGTTGGTGGAGCAGGGGTTCTATAACGGGTTGACCTTCCATCGCGTGATCCCCGGCTTCGTGGCGCAAGGCGGTTGCCCCAAGGGCGACGGCACGGGCGACCCGGGCTACCGCTTCGCCGATGAGTGCGCCGCGCCCAACGCCAGACGCCATTACCGCGGCGCCCTCAGCATGGCCAATAGCGGGCCCAATACCAACGGCTCGCAATTCTTCATCACCTACGCACCTACTCCGCACCTCAACGGGAAGCACACGGTCTTCGGTCGCGTGATCTCGGGGATGGACGTGGTGGAGAAGCTTCAGGATCGCGATCCGCAAGATCCCAACGCACCCCCGGCCGACAAGATCATTTCGGCCCAGGTGCTGCGCAAACGACCGCACGAATACGCCGTGAAGAAGCTAGGCTCGTGAGCTTTGCTTCCGGGCTCGGTCGCGGTAGGGAGGCTTCCTCTGGAGGAAGTCGCCTTGTGTCCGGCGCAAGGGCCGAAGCGGTCTCAAAACGGCGGGAAGACCTCCTCGCCGTAGAGGGGCAGATAGCGGTAATAGACTTCCAAGATCATGACCGCCATGGCCGTCGTGTACAAACGGCCGCCGACGCGGCTGTGTTCGTCGTCGAAGTACCAGCTTCCGTTTTCGTGGCCTTGCACGGCTTGCGTGGCAACTAGGTAGTCGCGCATCGAGCGGTTCCAGAATTTCCAGTCCGAACCGCCCCAATGCCGTAGGACTTGGGTGGCATAGTAGTTGTAATAGATGTCCACGGGGGAGGGGCCCCACGTCGCGAGATTGGAAACGCCGCGGGCGAGTGCGGGATGTCCCCGCGTCCACCCGCCGTACATGCGGCACAAAAGCCCCACCGCCGTCGTTGCTCGCCGCGATTCGGGCGTCAAGTATCCGTACTGCGCGCCTCCTTCCGATTGGACACTGTCGAGGAAGCGGTCGGCGGCATAGAGCGTGGAACGCGAAACCGCCAAGCCGGCCAATTGACCGCTCTTCAGCGCCATCCACTGCCAGCCGGTGACGGTGGTGTCGCCGGGTTCTCCCGGAGCGTAACGCCAGCCTCCGCCGCGGCGATCTTGGGCGGCCTGAATAAAGCGGATGGCCGACTGAGCAGGATCGCGGAGCGCCTCGTCGTGCGTCATGGCGTACGCCTCGCAAAGGGCGATGGCGGCGATCCCTTGGGCGTACATGGTTCCCTCTCGCAGGTCCAGACCCTCCGGCGTGGTTCGACCCCGACGAAGCAAATAGTACAGGCCTTTGCGGACGGTTTCTCGGTGCTCGCCTTGGGTGTGCGTATAGCCCGCCCCCAGGAAGGGCAGCAGCGCCAGCCCCGTGGCGGCCGTGGTGCTGGCCTCCGTGCCGGCATTGGCGCACAAGCCGGCACAGTAGCTCTTTTTCAGGTCGAAGGTCCAGCCGCCGTCCGGGCTTTGGTGAGCCGCAATCCAGCGCAAACCGCGCTCCACGGCTTCTTCGCTTTGGGGCGTGCCGCCTGCTTCCGCGGCGAGTTGTGCCCGTTTTTCCGGTGAACGACCGTCTAACCCGCCGCCCCTCGGACGGCTGTACGATCGGAGCGGATCGATCGGCAAGGAACCGGTCTCGGTAATCACGGCGTCGGCGGCCGGGGCTGTTGTCTGATCGGCCGTAACAGCCAGTAGGTCGGCAACGTCGCGCTGCGAAGACGAGGAATCCCAACGCGGGTTGACCAACTCGTCCGTCGTGTCCCGGCTTTCCAAAATCAGGTCTTCGGCCGCCGTTTCGACCCGGCCGGGTGACTCGGTCACGGCAACCAGCGAGACCTCGCCCAATCCTTGCCGGATATGGATCGTGATGATCGCTAGCAGGATCACGGCCAGAGCATGGACGACGGCACTGATGACGGCACTGGCCCAGGGGCGACCGAGAAGCTCCCAGTGGATGCGCGAACCGGGCCGTTTTTCGGCGGCCGAATCGGTGGCTGATGTCGGTGCCAAGCCGTCCGCCGGGGAGCCGACCGGCATTCCGACTTGAGGCGGGGCAATGGGTGCGAAAGACGCATTGCGGGCCGAATCCGAAACTCGGCGAGCTCCCTTTTCCGGGACGGAAGTCTGTGGTCTTGGCGATGGCTGCGTTGGCTGCGGTATTTGGGTGGTGCGGGATGTTTCCTTTGAGGAGTCGTTGTGATGGCGCGCGGCGGTCTTTCCACCCTGTGCCAGTTTGGCCGGGTGGGCTGCATTTTCGGGGCCTTCAGACCGCGGCGGTTTCGATTCCAATGTTCGCGTACGCCTCGTGCCCAAGTCTCGGTCCGTCGCACGGACGGACGACACACCGCGAAGCTAACGGCGGGATCGCTCCCTATCTTGCATTATCGGCACGAGACTGCGGCGTGAAATGTCAAAGGAGTAGGTCCCGCCGTTGTCCCTCGATGAGGCCGGGGCGAAACTACGGTTAGGACTTGCGACGGTATGGCCGCCCGCGACGGGCCAAACAGGTCACGCCGTGCGAACCCCGCGGATTTCCGGGCCCGCGAATCGGGCGAAGACCCTACCGGTTTTAGCAGTTCCCGTGGCTCTTCCGTTCAGGGATTTGAAATGATGGTCGAGGAAGCCGGTCCATCGCCGGAGGTAAGGATCACCCGGTCCTCGCTCAATTGCTGAAGCAAGCTATTGGCGGCAGGATTTTGGGGATCGTTCGCGAGGGCCTGATGCAACGCGGTGAGGGCGGCGACGCGGTCGCCCGTCCGGAGACGCGCCAGGGCGACTTGAACGAGGAGGTCAGGGTTGCCGTTCCCTCTTTCCGCGGCTTGGGCGTAGTATTCCGCGGCATTGGCGTGACGACCGAGCGATTGATAGACTTGGGCGACGGCCGCCAGCCACTCGACCGGTTCTTGTCCCGGGCGGCATTTTTCCAGGGCGACCTGCCATTCCGCCAAGGCCCGATCCGGTTGTCCGCAGGCCTGGTAACATTCCGCCAGCCGGGCGAGGGCCTCCGTCTCCTCGGGGTTGAAATCGAGGCAACGCTGCAACGCACTGATCGCGGCTGCGGTCTGACCTCGGGCCTGTAAGACCCTGCCGTGCATGAGCCACGCGGCGCTGCTGTTGGGACTGAGGCGGATGGCCGTCTCCGTGAGACGTTGGGCAAGCTCCGCGTCGCCGGAGGCCAAATACTTGTCGGCCAATCGCAGGTGGATGGGGGCCTGGTCCGGCGCCTGCCGGACGGCCGTTTTCAACTGTTGCAGCGCCGCCTCGCGCCGGCCCAGCCGCCACAACACTTCTCCATAGAGTGCGCGAGCCTCGGCGTCGGTACTGCTTTGCCTCAAGGCTTGGACCAAGAGTCGATCGGCCTCTTGGAGGTCCCCGCGTTCCAGGGCGAAATTGGCCTCGCGGGTCAATTGGCGGCTGACCTCCAGCTCCCGAAGCGGGCGCGTGTGGCGCTGAACCAGACTGCAACCGGACAGCCAGAAGGCCGCGAGGGCGGTCCAACACGCCGTCCTTTGCAGGAGTCTTTCTCGCGAGCGCATGGGTTGGTTATTCTGGTCGACGCCTTCCGCGGATGAGGATGCAATCTCCCTCCGCGGGGGGCGACCGCGCGCAGGGGTGCCGCTTGCGTGATTGGTCCGTTCGGGGCAGGATGGTAACATATGCGGTGCGACTTCGCTAGTTGAGTTTCCGAAACCGGCGGGATGCACCTTAATAGTGGACTGTCCATCCTTCTTGATGGGGGTTCTCTTTCGGCGGCATGGCCAGCTTGCTTCCCCCTGTGGAGCGGGGCGATTTTTGGAGGTTGGTGTGAGCGAGCCGCTCGAGTTCAATCATCACGGCATTCGCTTCCTGTACCCCACGAACTGGTCCGTGGAAGAAGAGGGGTATTTGGAGGGGAAGCATTCGGTGACGGCCTACAGCCCGACGGGGGCCTTTTGGACCGTCAGTCTCCACCCGCGCCATGCGGAACCGCAAGGCATGGTCGAGGCGGCGGTAACGGCCATGCGTCAGGAGTACGATTCCCTGGAATCGGAACCGTATGTGCGAAGCGTGGGCGAATGGGAACTCGTCGGCGCCGAAATGAATTTCTTCTACCTGGACCTGGTTTGTGTTTCCCGCGTCCAAGCAGTGCGGACCGATCGCGGCACGTTCGTATTCTTTTGTCAAGCGGCGGACCGCGATTTTGAGAGCTTGGACCGGGTTTTTCAGGCGCTCACGGCGAGTTGTTTGAGCTATATCCCCAAACTGTCATTTTGGGATTGAGCCGGCCGTCCGAGCCGGGGATATTACTTCCGTCGTCGCGGGGAAGCGACGTGCCGCCGGGGCTTATTGCCGTTGCTCGATTCCATGTGCGCTAGAAGAGCGGCGGCGATGCGGCGACCGGGCGATGACAGCGGGAGCCGTTCCAAAGCCGACGGCTCGAGCCAAGTCGCGTCGCTCCATCCCGGTTCCATAAGGCTCACTTTCGGCGGAGTCCCCTCTGCCGAGACCGCTTCCGCAAGGAAGCAATCGACCGTAATTCGGAATCGCGTTACGGCATGCCGCAAGCGAAGAAAGTGCGATCCCAGGCGGATGGACAGCCCCAGCGATCTTCGGACGGATTCTTCCACGCGATCCGGCGAAGGGATGGGATTCGAACGCCGCTCGGGGCGAGCGATCTCCTGCGTGACGTCGACTCTTGGGAAATCCCACATGCCGGCCCAACGTCCGCCTTCGGCTCGGCGAAGCACAAGCACGGTCCGACGCCGGCGAATGACGATGGCCAGTTCGTGAAGCACGGTCGTCCGGGACGCCGCGGAGGTTTCGGCGACGTCATCCTGAATACCCAGACGGTATGCGTTGCAATACTCGTGGACCGGACAAATCGGACACTGAGGATCTCGGATCAGACAGACGAGGCTGCCCAGCTCCATCAGCGCTTGGTTGAAGACGCCTGCCTGTTGCCGGGGAACCAACCGTTCCGCGTATTCCCAAAGAAAGGAGTCGGGCGTACCGTTGGGACGCCCGGGGGCGGCCGATAATCGGCGGAGCACGCGGCGACTATTGGCCTCGAGGATCGGTGCGGGCCGGTCGAAGGCGAAGCTGAGGATCGCCCCGGCCGTGTAGCGCCCGATGCCGGGGAGCGATTGCAGACGCTCGAAATCGTCCGGTATCCGGCCTCCGTGAAGTTCGACGATTTGTCGCGCAGCGGCGTGCAGTGATCGTGCGCGGCGATAATACCCCAGGCCTTCCCAAAGCCGCAGAACTTCGTCCGGATGGGCCGCGGCGAGGGTTGCGACGTCGGGAAAGCGGGCCAAAAAGCGGCGAAAATACGGTTCCACCGTGGCCGTCTGCGTTTGCTGGAGCATGATCTCGCTGACCCAAATCGCGTAGGGGTCTCGTGTCTCTCGCCAGGGAAACGATCGAGCGTGGCGGCGAAACCACGCGATCAAACGGCGTTGGAACGCAGCGCGGCGGCGTGGGTTCGACGGCAGGTCGCATGACTGGGTGAGCGAACGGCTTGCAGGGCGTTGGGGCGTTCGGCGCATAGGGTAGGGCTTTCCCCGAGACAGGCTTTTTTTTATGTTGATGCTACGTTGCATGGGTGTTGGATCGGCCCGCGCACCGCGGCGATGCTTCCGCGAGGCCGGGCGAAGAGACTCGCTTCTCGGTATCGCCGATCGAGGTTCGTTATGGCCGACAAGGCATTCTTAGCGATCGACATGGGTGCGTCCAGCGGCCGTCACGTCGTAGGCTGCCTGAGCGGCGGACGGCTCCGCTTGGAGGAAGTGTACCGCTTCCCCAACGGTCCCGTGGAGGTCTTGGGCCGTTTGTATTGGGACGTGCTCGCCCAATGGACGCACATCCGCAACGGGTTGCACGCCGCCGGGGCCCGATTCGGCTCCGCCGTGGCGAGCCTCGGCATCGACACCTGGGGAGTCGATTTCGGCTTGCTGGGGCGGAATGACGAACTGCTGGGCAATCCGTATCACTACCGCGACCGGCGCACCGACCGCATGATGGAACTGGCTTTCCAGACCGTGCCCCGTGAGGAAATCTTCCGCCAAACGGGCCTGCAATTCATGCAGTTGAACACGCTGTATCAGCTCTTGGCCATGAAGGTCTCACGCTCGCCCCTTTTGGATTCGGCCGAGCGCCTGCTGATGATGCCCGACCTCTTCAACTGGATGCTGACCGGCGAAAAAGTCAACGAATTCACGGACGCCACCACGACGCAGTTCTACAATCCTCGGGAGCGACGTTGGGCGGTGGAACTGCTTCAGCAGCTCGGTCTCCCGACGCATTTTTTGGGAGAAATCGTTCCGCCGGGCACGGTGTTGGGACCGTTGCGGGAAAGCCTTGTGGCGGAAAACGGATTGGTCGGCGCTCAGGTCGTTTTGCCCGGTTCGCACGATACCGCCAGTGCCGTGATGGCGGTGCCTGCGTCGGGCAAAGGGTTGGATTGGTGCTACATCAGTTTGGGAACCTGGGCCTTGATGGGCGTGGAGGTCCCCGAGCCGGTTATCAACGAGCGTTCGCTGGAGCTGAACTTCACGAACGAAGGCGGCGTGGGGGGGACGATCCGGCTGCTCAAGAACATCACCGGTTTGTGGTTGGTCCAGGAGTGCCGGCGCGTCTGGAATCAGGGCGGCAAGAGCTGGGATTGGGAGGACCTCAACGCCCTGACCGAACGGTCGCCCTCGTTGGCGGCGTTCGTGAATCCCGATGCGAGCGAGTTCTTGGCTCCGACCGATATGCCGGCGGCGATTCGGGCGTTTGTGGAGCGTACCGGCGGGCGCGTTCCGACTTCGGAAGGGGAAATCCTCCGCTGTGCTTTGGACAGCATCGCCATGAAGTTCCGCCATGTGCTGGGTATGTGCGAATCCCTGGTAGGGCGCCGCTTGGAGACCATCCACATCGTCGGCGGCGGGACCAAGAATCGTATTCTGTGCCAAGCGGCGGCGGATGCCTGCGGGCGGCGAGTCTTGGCCGGCCCCATCGAGGCGACCGCCATCGGAAATATCATGATGCAGGCCGTGGCGGCCGGTGAAGTCGCCGATATCGCTCAGGCCCGCGACGTCATCCGCGAGAGCTTTCCCCTGGAGGAATATGTTCCCCGCGACACCGCCGCCTGGGATGAAGCCTATCCTCGGTTCTTGGCGGTCTTGGAGAAGACGTCGCATGGATCGACGTCATGAGGGTGCGATGAATGTTCCACGATCGGGATTCGGTCCGGAAAACCCGTGATTAGGTTCAAAGGAGATTGCGCATGGTTCGCGTCGGCATTGTCGGCATCGGTTTCATGGGGATGATCCACTACTTGGCGTACCAGAAGGTCCGCGGCGTCAAGGTCACGGCGATTTGCGAAAAGATCCCCGAGCGATTGGCGGGCGATTGGCGCGGGATCAAAGGCAACTTCGGTCCGGCCGGCCGCAAGATGGATCTTGCCGGAATCGCCAAGTATTCCGATCTGCATGAGCTTTTGGCCGATCCCGGCGTGGATGTGGTGGACGTGTGTCTGCCGCCGTCGTTGCACCCGGAGGCCGCGTTGGCCGCCCTGGACGCGGGCAAGCACGTCTTTTGCGAAAAGCCCATCGCCTTGACGACGGCCGCGGCCGACACGATGGTCAAGACCGCCAAGAAGAAAGGTAAACTGCTGCTGATCGGACATGTTTTGCCCTTCTTCGCCGCCTATCACTTCGCCTACGATGCGGTGACGAGCGGCAAGTACGGCAAACCGTTGGGCGGACACTTCACCCGGGTCATCTCGGATCCGCTTTGGCTCAAGGATTTCTACGATCCCAACGTTTGCGGCGGTCCGGCCGTCGATCTCCACATCCACGACGCCCATTTCATTCGCCTGCTCTTCGGCATGCCGAAAAGCGTGCAATCCGTGGGCAGGATGCGGGGCGAGGTGGCCGAGTTCTTCAACTCGCACTTCTTGTATGACGATCCGCAATGGACGGTTTCGGCCACCAGCGGGGTGATCCGGCAACAGGGGCGGCCTTTCACCAACGGTTACGAGATTCATCTGGAAAAGGCCACATTGGTGTTCGATTCGTGGATGAACATGCCGGTGACGGTGCTGACAGAGGACGGCAAGGTCAAACGACCGAAGATCCCCGCCCGCGATCCGGTGGATGATTTCGCGGCGGAATTGGCCGAGGTCGTTCGCTGCGTCAAGGCCGGCACCCCCTCGCAATTCTTGGACGGCACGCTGGCCCGCGATGCCCTGCTCTTGGCCCACAAGCAAACGGAGTCCATCGTAAAGCGGCGGCCTGTCAAAGTCTGACGGGATTCCCTCGCCTGTTTCACCGGAGCTTGCAAGGATTCGGCAATTCGCGGAAACGGGGCTGCCGGAGGGTGCGGTTCCGTCCGGACGTCGATCGGGCGTGACCGATGTGCTTGCGGCGGATAGCGGCAGGCGCGGCGAAGCCCGCCCTCTTGGAAGATTCGTTCCCGGCGGAAAAATCGGACTCTTCATCGCGTATCGGTTCGGGAAGCCTCCCATCGTATGACGACCGGCGGTGGTGGGTGACGGCCGCGGCGGGCCGCGCGTCAACCCTTGCGCCCGCCGAAAAAAGCGATCCCGTGAGGCGGGGTTTTGCCGGTAACGGCGAGCTTGCAGCCCGCTTCTTGCTCTCCCGTTTTTGACTGCCTCGAAACCGTGGGCTATATTCCCCAGGGGACTTTGCACGCGGTCCCCGGATCGCGCTGTATCCGCAGGTGACCATCCCGCGAAAAAGGCGGCGCGGTTCGCCGAGCACGGGGTTCGGTGTTTCCCCCCGACCGCGTCTCCCCCTCGGCAAACTCGGTTGGACGCGATGTTGATCCCAAATCCATCGCCGGGACTTCAAAGGATTTGACACCGTGATGGAAGGCAATTGCTCCGCGGCGGAAACGGGGGTCGGAAGAGCGCGGTTTTGGGCCGCGATCGCGGTTTGGCTGATTGTGAGCTGCGGCTTGTCGGCGACCGCGCAGCAGCGGGCGTTGCCGCCGCTCCCGCCGATTTTATCCGCCGATGGCAAAGCCGCCCCGACGCTTTCCGCGGCATCATCGCCGCTTCCGTCGCTCGAAGAGAGCGAGCCTCCGGAGGTGCGATCGGTCATCGACCAAGGGCTGCGATTGGAGCGGCAATCGCGCTGGGGTGAAGCGCTGGGGATCTACGAGGAAGCCCTTCGCGATTTCCCCGAAAGCATCGTCTTGCAAAGCCGCTTCCATGAAGTGCGGTTGCGGCACGACGTGGCGCGGCGTTACAGCGATCCGTCCTTTTTGTCGCTGGTGGGCAAAATCGACGAAGCCGCGGCCCTGAGCTTGTATGAAGAGGTGCTGCTGAAAATCCAATCGCACTATGTGGAATCGCCTCGCTGGCGGTATCTCGTGGAGCAGGGCACCCACGAATTGGAACTGGCCCTGTTGGAGCCGAAGTTTTTGTCGAGCAACGGCGTCAAGCTGGAGCCCGGCGCGGCGATCGCCTTGGCCGGCGAATTGCGGCAGGCGGCATCCGCGGATTGGGTTCGTACTCGGGCGGAGGCACGGGAGGTCGTGGCGCAGGCGGCGCGGTGGCTGCATCGGCGGATCGGGCTGCCGGTTCCGGCCGCGGTTTTGGAATACCTTTGCGGCGCTACGAACTCCTTGGACGTCTATTCCGCGTATCTCACGCCGGCCCAGCTTGCGGAAGTCTATTCGCAGATCGAAGGGCGTTTCGTCGGATTGGGCGTGGAATTGAAGGCGGACGGAGGCTCGCTCTTGATCGTGCGGGTCATTCCGCGGAGTCCCGCCGAGCAGGCCGGTATCCAAGCGGGAGACCGCATCACCGCGGTGGATGGGAAGTCGGTGACTCAAATGTCCACCGACCAAGCCGCGAACATGCTGCAAGGGCCTGAGGGGAGCGTGGTGCAGTTGACGGTTCGGACGGGCGGCGGTTTATTGAAATCGGTGCGCGTGGAGCGGGCCCGCGTCGACGTTCCCAGCGTGACCGACGTGCGGATGTTGGATCCGGCGGCGGCCGTCGGGTTCATGCGCGTGGCCGGCTTCCAACGAGGCACGCCGAAGGAGATCGACGACGCCGTCGGCGAGCTGATCCGGCAAGGGATGCAGTCCTTGATCATCGACTTGCGACGAAATCCGGGCGGCCTATTGACGGCGGCGGTGGAGGCCGCGGATCGGTTCTTGCCGCAAGGCATCATCGTTGCCACCAGCGGTCGCGTGCCGCAAGAGAACCTGACCTACTCGGCGCAAGGGCCGGCCCGCTGGGGAATTCCCGTGGTGATCTTGGTGGATCGCGAAAGTGCCAGTGCCGCGGAAATATTCGCCGGGGCCTTGCAGGAAAACGGTCGCGCCACCGTGGTGGGCACCCGAAGCTACGGCAAAGGTTCGATTCAGGGAATCTTTCCGCTGGCGAATTCGGAGGCGGGCGTGCGACTTACCACTTCCAAGTTTTATTCACCCAAAGGTCGCCCCTACGCCCATCGCGGCGTGGAGCCGGACGTGCTTGTCCAGCAGGTGGCGCGTCCCGTGGATGGATGGCGACCGATCGGTGAGGGGCGAGATACGGCCAAGGCGGACCCAACGGGAGCCATGTCGCCGAGTGAGGACACGGTTCTCCAGGCCGGATTGAACGTCGCTCGGGGAATGGTCGCGCGATCTCCGGGCGCCGTGGGGTGGGATTCCTCCGGCGGCCGCATGATCCCCTGAAACGGGCCGGGATCGGCGCCGAGCCGTTTTCAACGCGGGAATCGATCGGATTCGGAGAAGCCGCTCAACTCCAGGGATTGAGCGCCGTCGATCTTCACCGTCCGCGTGCCGTACCAATAAAAGATGCGTCGCGCCGCCGTTCTCTGAAGGGGACCGCCCGCGTACTCTTGCCGAAACAGTTCGGCCGGCGTTTGACCGCCCCCTTCGAGGATCAACAGCGCTTTCGATTCGTTCAAGGCGGCGCGATCCGCACGGGCGGTGTACGCGGCGCCCTCCGCCGTGACGTTGCCTAAAGCCTCCAGCTCCAACTGCGGCCGACCGGCGGCCGGGTCGGGAATCTGCCGGGCGGTCAGTTCGCGGCATTCCAAGATCATGCCGGAAGGGCCGAGCCGCGCGGGATCGCTCGGCAATTCCGTCACCTCCCACGACGGCGCGGAGCCGTAGGTAACGGTCACGCGCCCCAAGCAGGTGATCTCTCGCCGCAGCAGATTTCCGCGAAGAGCCTGGTGGAAACGGACGAACAGAGCGGTGACTTCGGCGGGGTCGCGCGGCAAGGCCGAGTCGCTCGGGGCGGCCGCGTCGGTCGGTCCGACCGAGCCGCGGGCTTGGCCGGTCGTGCCTCCCGGAATCGGCGGCATCGAGCCGGGAAGGGCGGCCGGCGAACGTAAGGTCCGGAGCAGGCCCGGCCCCGGCGATTCGATCGCGCCGCTTGTCATGTCGAGCTCCACACGAGGAAGATCAAGGATATCCAACGCTGCCCGCCGGCCTTGTTCGTCCGGGCGCTCGTTTTCCAAACGAACCTCGCCGTCCGCCGAGAGCGATGCCAATTGCGGTTTGGGCATGGCGTCGAAGGATCCCAAGAAAACGGTCTCGCGCAGCCGTGCCTCCAGGGATCGCGCCGCGATGCGCTGCGGCGGGGAGTTGCCGCGAACATTTCCCCGGACCGAGACGATGCGGCCGTCGAAGGACATGCCTTCGTCCCAGGCCAAATCGAGAAAACCGGCCGCGCCGGAGGTCGGGCCGTCGGTGCGGGGCAACCGCATGCCGCCCGGCCCCGCCACGGAAAGGAGGTTCCTGGATCGATCGAAAAAGATTTGGTTCCCGCTGAGTCCGAAGCCCCGGCCCTCCATCGCCGCGGGACCGCCCGTCATGGACATCGTGAGAAACGGTCCCGAAACGTCCGTCAATTCCACATGCTCGCCGCGGAGACGAATCGGCAGTAGTTGCGGCGAAGGGGTGACGTCCTCTTCGATCCGGACGTCGCCGTCCATGGACACGGCGTTGAGCGCGGCCGTCGCCGGAGCGAGGGCGATTTCCGCGCGCAGGATCCGTCCAGCCGTCTTGTAGTGCGATTGCCCCGGGGCTCCGGCCGGAGAGGCACGCAGATACGCGGCGGGCGGTGAGCCCGGGCCGCTCGATTCCGGGGAACCGTCGGCCGGCGGATGCGACGGGGACGGCACGAACCAGGCTTGCAGCTCGAAGACGTCGGCATCGAGCCGAGGGGATTGCATCGTGACACCGTCGCGCGCCAGCATCCGCCGGGGCGCAAGGTGGGGCATGAAAGCCGGCGTCGCGGCCGTGGGCGTCGTCGCCGCGAGACGCCCCAACCAAAGCCAGAGATCACTCGCGGCGAGGCTCCCCCAAGAAGAATCCACGTGGACGTTGCCGGACATCCACGTTACAAGCTCTTCGCCTTCACGTTGAACGGATAACCGGCTGCGCCATGAGCCTTCCACGAAATCGCCCGCCTTGCCCGGCAGTTCCACGCGAAAATCTCCTCCGCCTTCGGCGACGGCGCGGGTCAGCATCGGGCCTTCCGGGCCGTCCTCCCATTGGCCGCGGACGACGGGGGCACGGAGACGGCCGCCCGGCCGCGTGAACTCCACGCCGTTGCCGGCCTCGGCCTCCAGCAGTTGCCGAACCGCGTCGTAGCGAAGCGTGTCGCAGCGGATTTCCGCGTTCCAGAGTCCGAGTGTCACCGAGGTCGGGCGCCCCGTGGCCACCGCACCTTCGATTTGCCAATCGACCGCTTGCACAGCCGCTGCGGGGTTCGCCGGCGGGCGGGCTGCGTCGCTTTCAGCGGCCGCGGCCGGGGCGGGCGGTGTTTTGGCGAGAAAAACAGTGAGCAGGTCGCACCGCAGACGGTTACTTGGGCCCTCGCCGCGACTGAACGCCGCCTCGACGGTCTCTTGCAACGTCAGGGTGCCTTGTTGGGGAAAGAAAGAGAGCGGTCCGCGGCAGGCGACTTCCACGATGCGGCGAGCATCGCCGCCCTTCCGCTCCGCCTCGCCCGAGGAGGCTTCACCGGAGGCGACGGTTTCCAAGTGCAGCCGGTCCACGTGGCGCAGGACGAAGCGTTCCAGTCCCAACGAATGCCAGCCCGCATCCGTGACCTGGGATAGGCTGCTGCCGCCGGCGAAGACCAGCTCCATGCCGGAACCGCGTCCGCGGTTGCGTCCCCACGAGAATTCGACGGGCTGCGTCGTCCAAATCCGTCGCTCGGTGATGGTGACGTCTCGGGTGGTGACGCGGATGGCCGTCGCGTCGGTGCCGTCGCCGCCCGCACTGCGAAGCACCACGGCACCTTGCAATTGGCCGCTGACGAAACGCCCGATGCGTCCGGCGCCCAACTGAAACGGCCGATCGAATTGGAAAACAGCCCCCTCCGGGGCTTCCAGAATAATGATCTGCCGGGAACCGCGGGGACCGCCCGCCACGGTCTCGCGATCCGGATACATGACCAACACGCAAGGCCGAATCAGGACGCGACCGTCTCCCAAGTTGCGGTAATCTTGCAGCAGGAGTTTGACCTGATCGCTTTCCAAGAGCTTCGCGTTCTTCAGCATCTCGGTGCGTCGCGGGAAGAGCGGCGCCAGCTCGGCCAGCCGGGCGTCGAGGATCACGTCGGAGAGCGGCTCCAGTTGTCCGAGATTGCGCGCGGCGGGATCGAACGGCGGCTCGATGAGCGGGACGACGAGGCGCGCGTACGCCGAATAGCAAACGGCGATCGCCGCGAAGCTGATTACGGCTCTCGTAACCCGTTGCTTCATCGTTCGCCCGTCGGTATCCAGCCGCCTTGGTACGCGGAAAGGACGGAGTCCCATTCCCCGTCGGATTTGAGAATCAACTCGACCAGCTCGCGAAGAGCCCCGCCTCCGCCGGGCGCTCGCGTCACGTAGTGTGCCGCGGCACGGACTTCTTCCGCGGCATCCGCCACCGCCGCGCCGAGGACGACTTCGCGGAGGATGGGCAAGTCAGGGAGATCGTCGCCCAAATACGCGGCTTGACCGGGCGCATATCCCAATTCCGCCAAGACCTCCAGCGAGGCCGAGAACTTGTCGTGCACGCCTTGCCGCAAAAGGTCCACGCCCAGCTCAGTCGCGCGCATGCGCACGATCTGCGAACTGCGCTGCGTGATCCAGGCCATGCGTCGCCCGGCTCGCCTCCAAAGCCGCGCCCCCATGCCGTCGCGGACGTGAAAAGCCTTGGTCTCGATGCCTTGATTGTCGAAAAGGAGCCGCCCGTCCGTGAGTACGCCATCCACATCGCAAAGGATGACTTCGACGTTGCGGCATCGCGCTGCGAGGTCCATGGAAACGGCTCCGGTTACGAAACGTGTGCTGGTTGCGGGGATCGAGCATCATCGCGGGCGACGGCTTCGGCCGCCGAAGCCGGGAATTCGCGCGGCTTGTATCGTGCATGCGCGACGGTGCCGATGGGGTGCGTCGCGGTGTCGGCTCCCCCTCGAGCCGTGTCACGCCCCGTCGCCTCCCTTCGGTGAACGGCTTGCGAGACCGTTCGGACCGGGATCCTGGAGCGGGATGCGGATGCACCACTTTTCTCCGTTCCCTCCTGCGACCGTCTCATTCCTCTTGCAGCTCGACGGCGGGTGCGGGACGCCGTATTCCTCGCCCTCTTCCGCGCGCAAATGATCCGGGAAGAGACCGATGATGTCGGTGATGTCGATCATGCCGACCGGCCGATGTTCCGCGTCCACGACCGGCAGTTCGCTGATTTTGCGCTCCGCCAGGATGCGGACGGCCTGCGACATCAAGGTGCCGGCGGGCACGCAAATCGGGGCTTTGGTCATGCAATTCGAGATCGGACTGTCGAGGGCCGTCTCGTCTTTGCGTTCCAGGATTCGAGCCAGGTCGCTGTCCGTGAACAGCCCGGTCAGCCGGCCCGAACGATCCACGAGCATCACGGCGCCGGTGCGACGCCCGGGTCGGCGCGTGGCGACCACGACCTCGCGCACGGTGGCGTCTTCCGGTGCCGTGCGGCACTCGGCCGGCGGTCGCATGTGATCCTCGACCTTGCTGAGCCGCAGGCCGAGACTGCCTCCGGGGTGGAAGCGTGCAAAGTCTTCCGCTCGGAATCCCCGCAGTTTGCTCAGAAGCAGGGCTAAGGCATCGCCCAGGGCCAGCATGGCCGTGGTGGTAGCGCTGGGCGCCAAACGAAGATGGCCCGCCTCTTCGATGTCTCCCAAGCAGAGGGTTACGTCTGCCTGCTTGGCCAAGGAGGACCCGGCCCGGCAGGTCATGGCAATGATCGGCACCCCCCAACTCCGCAAGATCGGCACGAGGCGCAGTACTTCCCCCGTTTCGCCGGCTGCCGAGAGGACCAGAGCGGCGTCCTCCGGGCGGATGCGTCCCAGATCGCCGTGGACGGCCTCGGCGGGATGAACGAAATGACTGGGCGTACCCAGCGATGCCAGGCTGGCCGAGATCTTGCGGCCGATGATTCCCGCCTTTCCCATGCCCGAGACGATCACGCAGCCGCGGCAGGCGAAAAGCAATTCCGCAGCTCGGCTGAAAGAAAGGTCGAGACGCCGCGCAAGATCGGCTAGAATGCCGCTCTCGTAGAGCAGGATTTCCCGTCCAAAGCGAATCTGCTCCAAAGGCGAACGTAATGAGCGCGCCGCATCCGTGCCCATCGCCGATCCATCCTTGATCTCGGGTTGGAAATGGATTCTCGAGACTCTTGACGCGCCTGGGGACCGTAAGGCGACCAGTCCAGGCGCCCCGCATTGTAGCGGGAAGGCGTCGGAGACACAACGCGACTCGCTTTCGCCGCGGGCGAGGCTCTTCTACCCAGCGGCCGGAGAACGTCACATCTACGGACGAACGCCACGGAGTGGGTCGTTCCTTGGGCAATACGTCGGAGCGATCTGCTCTTGAAGGTGACGCGACGAAGATTATTTCGTCGGGGGGGCCGTCCATACCGGGATGGCATCGCAAGCGACACCCATCTTCGGCCGCGGAGACGACAAAGCATTTAGCATCGTAACCGTCTTCCGACGGAAGGCTCTTACCACCCTTTCGGTTGGGCTGCTCGCATTGCGGAAACCGGCATCGAGGCAAGCCGTTTTCGATGGCAAACGATCATTCTAAATAGCGTTGCGCTGCGAAAATGGGGAGTTGGTCGGCAGCCGCAACCCCTTCGCTGTCCAAACTCAGGATAGTGGGAAGGGTGGCTTCCGAATAAAGAGTGATTTGAGGGTAATGGTGAATTCGGGAGCTTTGGGTCAAGGGGAGTGTGTTTGGGCGATTTGAGATGACTGCGTAAACATGATATGGCTTAAATGAGCCCGGAATTGCGGCATGCCGGGTTCGCGCGTAGAATAGGTCGATCAAACCCAGTCCATGCCCGTTTCACGCTTGATTCGGGATTCAAAATCCCCGATCAAGCCGCCGATCAAGTCCCAGCGGTCGGGGCGGCGAAGCTCGATGTCGCCTTGCCGATTGACGCGGACGACGCTGTCCTCTTTCAGGCCGATGCGGGCCAACTCTTCGGGCGAGGGTCCCCCCTCGGTTACCAACCGCAACAATTGTCTTCCCGACATCTCGATGAACTGCATGGCTTTGCCGAGCCTTTGGGTGCGACTTGCAGGTTTCGAATCGGCCGCGGAAGGGAACTTTGCAATTGCCGCGGTCATCTCCTACCTTAGTCAGAACGAATCGGCGTCGTCAACGGTCCGCGACGAGGGGCCTTATGCTTCCAAGGCCCTTTGAAAGCAGCAACCCAAGCGGATCAGGTCTTCCACCCCCAATTGTTCCGCGCGGCAAAGCGGGTCGAGTTGCGCCTCGGCTAGAACTCGATCCACGGCGGCTTTGTCCAATCGCCCTCCCGAGATCGCCGCCAATTGGACGCGAAGCAGCTTGCGGCGGTGGAGAAACAGTTCGCGGACAAAGTGATGAAAGAAGGGAAGATCCGGGATTCGTCCCCGCAGCGCTGAGCGAAACTCTAAGTGGACGATGGCCGAAAAGACCTTGGGACGCGGCCAAAAGACCTGAGGCGGCAGCATACGTCGAACGGCCGCCGTGCATTGGCTTTGCACCCAGACGCTGAGGGCGCCGTAGTCGCGAGTTCCCGGACGAGCGATAAGTCGTTCGGCCACCTCGCGCTGCACGGTTGCGGTCATCGTGCGCGGGGGAAGGTCCAGCGTCAACAAGTTGCTGATCAGAGGCGTGGCCACGTTGTAGGGAAGATTCGCGACCAGCTTGAACTGCTTGTCGGGATGTTCGGCTCGCGCTTGCTCCAAGGCATCCAAGAGGGCGGGATGCAGGCGATTCTTGTTTTTCAGTGCGTCGTGCAGCAAGAGCCGCACGTTGGGGCGGTTTCCCAGCAAGCCGGCGGCCAAGCGGTGCATGCGCGGGTCGAGTTCCACGGAGATCACGAAGGCTCCGCGGTCGGCCAGAATAGACGTGAGGCTGCCGGTGCCGGTGCCGACTTCCAGGCAGATATCGTCGGGACCGACCGCCGCCGTGTCCGCGAGCAAGTGCAAGAGGTTCAAGTCGATGAGGAAGTTCTGTCCCAGATCGTGTTTGGGGCGAATGCCTTCGGCGGCGAAACGTTCCCGCAGGAAGCTCAGCGTTTGACGCGGCGAAGGAGTGGAGGGCGTTTCCGACATCAACGGCGGGACTCCGCAATCACGCTGCGACTCAGCCCTCGGAGCGGCGGACGAGGCCTTGCAATTGCCGCTCGACGTACTTGGCTAGGACGTCGGTCTCCAGGTTGACTTTGTCGCCCATCTTCAGCGGGCCGAGCGTCGTAACGGCCAAGGTGTACGGGATCAAGGCCACGCTGAACATTTCGGGTTCACTATCCACGATGGTGAGGCTGACGCCGTCCACGGCGATGGAGCCTTTCGAGGCCATCTGAAGGCTGAGGCGTTGCGGGATGCGGAAGCGGAAGAACGACCACTCGCCGTGATCGCGGCGGTCGGCCAAGTAGCCTACATCGTCGATATGGCCGGTGACGAAGTGGCCTCCCAATCGTTCGCCGACCTTGAGCGAGCGTTCCAGATTGACTTTGCTTCCCTTCTTCAGCTCGCCCAGATTGGTTCGCTGCAACGTCTCGGGGCCGGCTTGGAAGGCGAACGTATCCCCCGCAACGTCGATGACGGTCAGGCAGCAACCGTTGACGGCGATGCTGTCCGCGACCTTGGTCTCGGCGGCGATCCGCGGTTCTCGGACGACGAGGCGGCAGCCCGGCCCCTCCATCAGCATGTCCGCGACCGTTCCCAGGGCCTCCACGATTCCGGAAAACATAGGAAACTCCTCAGCCTGCAAGATTGTTGCGATGGGGGTACGGATGGAAAGGCGCGGTTGCCTTACCGGCGGCCCCGGCGGCGTTCTCGTGCTCAACGGGCGTTCGGGCGTTGTGTCGCGTCGGGCGCCCGCGGAGCGGCCGTCGGTTCGGGGACGCACGGCCCGATCAACTTGATGCTATCGGGAAACGGCTTGGCGGGGAAGCGATCTCCCGTTCGACTGAGGCGAGATGCCGCGAATCCGACCAAGCCGAGCGAAAAAAGGATCGCCGGTTGCCGGAAGATTTTGCGCATCGATCATGGCGGCGTCGCAACGGACGCCTTGCGGCGAAGTCGGGCTGCACGGTAGGCTTTTTCGGCCTCCGGAAACGGCTTCAATGCCCGGTCGAACAAGCCCAGCGTGTAGGCGATCGTCATGCCGTAATTGCAGACGGGAACGCCGGCTGCGCGACAGCGAAGGAGGCGGTTGAGGACCTCGCGGCGGGTCCACATGCAGGCCCCGCAATGAACCAGCAGCTTGTAGGACGCAAGGTCATCGGGGAAGTCGCGGCCTTGAACGGTCGTAAAATGCAGCGTTCCGCCGACGTGTTCTTGCAGCCACCTGGGAATCTTTTCGCGGCCGATGTCGTCGGCGATGGGGTGGTGGGAGCAGGATTCCGCCACCAGGACGCGGTCGCCGGGTCGCAGGTCGTCGATGGCCAGCGCGCCCTCCACGAACTGAGCGAGGTCGCCTTTTTGGCGGGCCAAGAGGATCGAGAAGGAAGTCAGGGGGACTTCCGGCGGGGTATCCGCCGCCACGCGGCGAAAGGCCTGGCTGTCCGTGACGACGAGGGCGGGGGGAGTCGCTAGGCGATCCAAGGCTTGCCGAAGTTCCGTGTCTCGGACCGCCAGGGCAACGCAACCGCGATCGAGAAGCTCGCGAATCGCCAGGACTTGCGGCTGGATGATTCGGCCCTTGGGGGCCTCCTTGTCGATCGGGATCACCAGGACGGCGGTTTCGCCGGGCGGCACGAGGTCGGCGATCAACGGCGGGGTATGGATGAAGTCGTCCGGCACGCAGCGGACCAGGGCCGCCCGGATATCCTCCAGACCCTGCCCTATGGCAGCCGCGGCGGGCACCCAGGGGATCTGTTCCGATTCCAGGCGGGCCGTCAGATCGGGCGGGGGCGGGGCGAGGTCGCACTTGTTGCAGACCACGATCACCGGGATGCCTCGCTTTCGGAATTCCGCCAGCAATTCGTCCTCAAAGGCTTCCCAGCGGCCCGCATCCAGAACCAAAAGGGCAAGGTCGGTCCGGTCCAAAACCTGGCGGGTGCGAGCGACGCGGGCGGTTCCCAAAGTCCCCTCGTCGTCCACGCCCGCCGTGTCGATGAACAAGACCGGCCCTAGCGGAAGCATCTCCATCGGTTTCTCGACGGGATCCGTCGTTGTGCCCGGCACGTCGGAAACGATGGAGACGTATTGCCGAGTGAGCATGTTTAAGAGTGCCGACTTACCGGCGTTTCGGCGGCCGAAAATCCCGATATGGAGACGGAAGCTCTTGGGGGCTTGGCGTGGAGAGGACATGCGTTTCCTCGCTGCGACGGCGGACCGCCTGCCTTCGGCCGAATCTGGATGATGCTTTCATTTTACGTCCGGTTTTACGTCCGGTAGAAGCCGCATGTTCGCCGCCGACCTCGGAGTGCCGACGGTGGCAGGCGCCGAAAAAGGCTGTCGGTCGTGGGGGACGCTGAAAAGGCTTCCGTGGGACCCAGGCGGTGGCGGCTCTTTTGCCTGCAACCGGGGCACTTCCACAGGGTTGCGACGGAATGATGCCACCCAATCGACAAACCCCGAGCATTGAATTAGGCTGAAAGGTTTGTGGATCGGAGGTCGTTCTCGGGGAGATCGGCGACCAGGTTTGGCGGCCGATGATGCCGTGCGATGCGTTCCGGCGGCGTGATGATTCGTTTTGCCCGTCGGACGCCGGAAACAGCGGCAATGGATGATTGCAGGTCCGGGGGAGCCTCCCTGTCCTCTCGAATTCGGATCCAGTAGCGGAAGGTGAGCCAAATGCCGGGGAATGAAAAGCGCATTTTGTTGAGCGAAAAGGACCTGCCGACGGCCTGGTACAATCTGTTGGCCGACTTTCCGGAGCCGCTGCCCCCGCCGATTCACCCGGGGACCAAACAGCCGCTCGATCCGCGGGATTTGGAGAAGATTTTCGCTGCCGAGTTGGTGCGGCAGGAGATCAGCTCGGATCGCTGGATCGAGATTCCGGAGGAGGTTCGTCGCATCTATGCCATTTGGCGACCGACGCCGTTGGTGCGGGCGCGCAACCTGGAAAAGGAGCTGGGAACGCCGGCACGCATCTATTTCAAAGACGAAAGTCATAGCCCTCCCGGCAGCCACAAACCCAACACCGCGGTGGCCCAGGCCTACTACAACAAAAAAGAGGGAATCCGTTGCCTGGCCACGGAGACGGGGGCCGGGCAATGGGGGTCGTCCCTGGCCTTTGCCTGCTCCTTCTTCGACTTGGAGTGCAAGGTCTTCATGGTCA
Organism: Thermogutta hypogea; assembly: GCF_055386265.1. Taxonomy (NCBI): domain Bacteria; kingdom Pseudomonadati; phylum Planctomycetota; class Planctomycetia; order Pirellulales; family Thermoguttaceae; genus Thermogutta; species Thermogutta hypogea. Next base: position 2,574,328 of record NZ_AP042425.1, on the reverse strand, counting down.
AGGTGAGCTATCACCAGAAACCCTATCGTCGCTCCATGATGCATGTGTGGGGAGCGTCCGTGCGTCCCAGCCCCTCACAGGAGACCGACAGCGGCCGCGCCATTTTGGAGAAGGATCCGGATTGCCCGGGCAGCCTGGGAATCGCCATCAGCGAGGCCGTCGAGGTGGCCTTGAAAGACGACGGCACGCACTACACCTTGGGTAGCGTGTTGAATCACGTGATGCTGCATCAGACTGTCATCGGCTTGGAGGCCGAGCAGCAGATGAAGGAGGCGGGAGACTTCCCCGACGTGGTGATCGGCTGCGTCGGCGGGGGGAGCAATTTCGCGGGTTTGGCGTTTCCCTTTGTGCGGTACAAGATCGCCGGCAAGGATATCCGCTTCGTTGCCGTGGAGCCGAAGGCCTGCCCCTCTTTGACGCGGGGCGAATACCGCTACGATTTCGGCGACACCAGTATGCTGACGCCGCTGTTGAAAATGCACACGCTGGGACACAGCTTTGTGCCGGCGGGGATTCATGCGGGAGGGCTGCGCTATCACGGAATGGCCCCCATGGTGAGCTTCGGCGCCAAGCTGGGGCTGATCGAGGCGATATCCTTGCACCAACGAGAGTGTTTCGAGGCGGCCTTGATGTTTGCCCGAACCGAAGGCGTCATCCCCGCACCCGAAACCTCCCACGCCGTCCGCGCCGCGATCGTCGAGGCCCTGAAGTGCAAGGAGACGGGCGAGGAGAAGTGCATCCTCTTCAATCTCAGCGGTCACGGAATCTGCGATTTGGGATCCTACGACCGATATTTCAACGGCGAGTTGGAGGATTTCGAATTGCCGCAGGAGAGTATTCGCCGGGCGTTGGCGGAGCTCCCGCAGGTCGGCTGAGGTCGCGGCGACGATCCGTCCGGCTGTCACGATACCGGCAAGCGCCCGGTACAAAAGGGACGCCGTTTGAGCGCCGCTGGGGACGGGCAAAACGGCGGAAACCGTCATTTGGGACGATGGAGGAACATCCGCTCGATTTCCTCCAACGTCTTGCCCTTGGTCTCGGGGAGGAATACGGACACGAAGACCAGGCATACCGCGCACATCACGGCGTAGCTCCAGAAGGCGAAAGCCGGTCCCCATGCGGCGTACATCATGGGTGCCGTCTGGGTGATGAGGAAGTCCGCCAGCCACAGGGCGACCGTGGCGATGCCCATGGCCAAGCCGCGGGTACGAGTGGGGAAGATTTCCGCCAAAACGACCCAGACCACGGGGCCCATCCCGACGGCGAAGGAAGCCATATACAGCAGGACGAACGCCACCACCCAAAGCTGCGGCAATCCTGCGTAGAACGCCGTGCCCAAGAGGACCAGCGAGACGCCCATCGCGGCAGAAGTGAGCAGGAGCAGCGGCCGCCGACCCAGCCGATCGACGATCGCGATCGCAATGAGCGTAAACCCGAGGTTTACGGCCTGCGTGATGATGGTCCAGAATAAGGCCCAGGCGTCGGTGCTGCCCGAGCTGCGGAAGATGGTGGGCGTGTAATAGACGATGGCATTGATGCCGGTTACCTGTTGCAGGATAGCCAGAATGATGGCGATGAGCAGGAGTCTGCGATAACCGGGCCGCAGGAGTTCATCCAAGCGGCCGGTTTCTTCGGCGATGGCGCGGCGAATTTCGGCCGCCTCCCAAACCGCGCGGAGCTTCCCGCCCAGGCGTGCCAGGACGTACAATGCCTCCGTTTCGCGGCCTCGTTTGAGCAGCCAACGGGGGCTTTCCGGTACGACCAACAGGCAAAGGAGGAACAGCAGGGCGGGGAGCGTTTCGGAGCCGAACATCCAACGCCATCCGGATTCCACATTCCAGGTGTGATCGCCCTGGAGCGCAATGATCCAGTTGACGATGGAGACCACGACCATCCCGGAGATGATGGCGATTTGCTGGAGGGCGACCAGCCTTCCGCGAAGGTGAGCCGGTGCAATCTCCGCGATATACAGCGGAGAGACGATGGCCGCAGCTCCCACCGCCAAACCGCCCAGGAAGCGGGCGAGGATGAATTCCGTCAGGGTGTTCGGAATCGCCGACCAGACGGCGGAGACGGCGAAAAAGACGGCAGCCAAAATCAAGAGCCGCTTGCGACCGAAAGCGTCGCTAAGCGGCCCCGCGAACGCGGCGCCCACCGCACAGCCCAGCAGGATGTTGGAGGTGGTCCAGCCCTTCATGCCCGGCGAGAGGTTGAATTTCTCTTGCAGATAGTCGATTGCGCCCGCGATCACCGCCGTATCGTAGCCGAACAGGAGGCCGCCCAGGGCCGCAACTACGGTGAGGAGGAGAATATAGGGCAGGCTGCCCTCGAAGGGTGGAGGAGACGAGGGCGCGGACGCTGCATCGTTGGTCATCTGGAAGTCCCTTCCGGTCGTGGGTGCGGATTCGCGGCCCTGCGTCTCGGCCGGCCGCGGAGTGTTGTCCCGAATGGAAACCATCGTAGCCGCCGCGATGCGGTTCGCAAGGGCACCGCCGGGAGAATCACCGCGGGGAATCGACCGTCGCCTATCACCAAGCGGATCGAAGACCCTGCGGAAGCGTGCATAATGCGGCAAGCATCACGGTGGGGGAGAAGAAAAGTTCCTCAACGGCAAGCGATATAGCCGAATGTCGGCGGCGGGGCGATTGAGGCTTGCGTGGGGAACAAATGCGACGGCGAGCGAGACGACGGGGATAAGCCTGGGCAGATTCCCAGGCTGTGGGCCGCAGTCCCCTAACACCTGTCCTGCCCCGCCCCCACCCCGTTCGTAATGACAGGTGTTAGGAGATCGCGGCCCAAATCGGCCGCTTTGAACTCGAACCCGATGGAACTTCCCCCGATCGATGCGAGTGCTTCCTTCCCTGCTAATGGCAAAACGCGACGAGAACCTGCCAGGGAAATCCTCGTCAAACCGAAAAATCCTGCTATACCCCTCTGTAAAGGGGTGGACTTGGGGCTTGATTGCGATTTGACTGGGTGGAGGCCCCTCGTTTCTTGGAATGAGGCTGCACCGAGTGAGAAAGGGGGTTTGTGTGCCGGAACAGAGTCGAGTCGATCAGCCGGGCCGCGAGCCACCGGGAAAGGACGGTGAAGGGATCGCCGCCGTCTTTCAGCGATTCGCGCGGCGCCTTATGGCGTTTGCGCGGCGGAATTTGGGGCGGGGCGTTCGTCGCAAAGTGGATGAAGAGGACATCATTCAATCGGTCTTCGCCACCCTGGCGGAAATTCAGGCCAAGAAGCGGCCTGACTTGGAAAGCTCCGACGAATTGTGGGGACTTCTGGCTCGGCTGACGAGGAGGAAGTGCGTCAAGTATCGCCGCCGATTTTTCGCCCAGCGGCGCGACATTCGGCGCGAAAGTCGCCCCCCGCACGAGTTGGATGAGCGGCACTACGAGTTTCAGCTCGAGCAACCGTTACCGGATGAGACGGTGGCGGCGCAAGACGTGATCGAATACGTGACACGGGGGCTGGATGAGATGCAATGGGGGATTTGCCTGCTGCGTTTGGCGGGCTACTCCATCCAAGAGATTAGCAGCAAAATGGAGTGCTCGGAGCGGACGGTCTATCGCGTCTTAGCGCTGGTGCGGGAGCGGTTGGAATCCGAAGACACGGCCAAGGCCTTGGAAGAGTAAAAGCGATCGTCCGACGGGGGGCGCGTACCGGGTGTCAAGGCTCGGACTCTTGGAAGGCAGGGACGGCGATGGGGTTTCACTTTTTTTGTCCCAGCGGGCATCTCCTTCAGGCCGATGCGCGGCATGTCGGCCGGGCGGCGGTGTGTCCCTATTGCAACACAACGCTCCGTATTCCCCCGGCGAAGGCGTCTTCGCTTGCGGCGGATACGGCGGTCCTTGGGTCTGAGTTCGAGGACGACCGCCGGCGGCCTCTTGGTCGGGATTTCGATGCGGTTTCTCGCGCGGAAGATGAGTCGCCGCTTCTCGACCTTGCGTCGGGCAAGGGGGTGGCCGATGACTCGCCCGGTGAACAAGCATCGGATCATCGTTTCGAGAGCGGGGAGGCGGCGACGACCGAGCGAAAGTCGGGCAGCGCGGAGACTTTTTTCGGGGATCGGCCGCCTTTCCAGGCGGCGGAAAGGCAGCGACCGGTTCACATCCCATGTCCCGCCGGGCACGTCCTAGAGACGCCCCAAGATATGTTGGGACGTGACGCCATGTGCCCGTTTTGCAGTCAGGTCTTTCGCCTCGAATTTCAGAACAGCCTGGAATACCGAGAAGAGCAGCAGCATCGGGCGGCTCGCGAAGCCGAGCGGGCGGCACGGTTTTGGTTGCAATGGGCCGTCGCAGCCGCGATTGTAACCGTGGGGGGCTTGATCCTATTGATCGTGTCGGCATCGCAACGATAATGGGGGCATGCGGCGCCGATCTCGGAAGGAGAACCTCGGCTCCGCGCCCGCCCGGTTGTGTTTGACGGACACCGTCTCTCCCCGATTGAGGAACCGCAGCGATGAAGAGCGTGAACCGCGACGACTTGAGTCGGTCTGAATCCCAAGGTGTTTCTCGCCGAGATTTTTGTTTGAGGTCCGCCGCATGGGGCGCGGCGGCGTACGCGGCATGGGCGGGCGGTTCGGTCTCGGCCGAGAGGCGAGAGATGGCCGCAGCGGCCGACGTTACACCCCAAGCCTGGCCGGTAACCTGCCGGGACGTGATGCTGCGCCGGACCGGCAAGTCCGACTGCTGGGCCGCGATGGAGGCCTTCGGCGTGGACGGCGTGGAATGCGATATTACGGAGGAGTTGAAGCTGCCCAATCTGTTCGAGGGCGACGCCTCGCACGGCCTGGCGGACGGCGATCAACAGGCGAGGCTACGCGACGCCTTGCAGAAATCAGGCCGGAAGATCACGGCTCTATGCATGCACAATCGTTTCGACGAGCGGCCGGAAGAGGAACTGGAGTGGTGCCGCAAGACGGCGGCGGCGGCTCAAGCGATGGGCATTCCCGCCGTCCGTATTGACGTCGTTCCGCGGCGGCTTTCCCGCGAGGAGTTCCCAGCCTTTGCCGCTGAAATGATGAAGAAGGTGACCGCCGCCACCGCGGAGACCGGCGTACGCTGGGCGATCGAAAACCACGGCAATACGACCAACGATCCCGAGTTCCTCAACAACTTGTTCGCCGCGGTCGATTCCGTCCATCTTGGCCTGACCCTGGACACTGGCAATTTCTATTGGTTCGGTCATCCGTTGAGTGAGCTATACGGAATCTACGAGACCTTCGCTCCCCGGGCTTTCCACACGCATTGCAAGAGCATCGCCTATCCGCCGGAGGATCGTGACCGGCGGCGTCCGATGGGATACCGTTACGCCGAGTTCCATTGTCCGATCGACCGCGGCGACATCGACTTCGGGCGCGTGCTCGCTATCCTCCGCAAGGCGGGCTATTCCAACGACCTCTGCATCGAAAACGAGGCGCTGGGCGGTCTGACCCCGGAGCAAGCAGTCGAGACGGTCTCGCGCGAGGTCCGACTGCTGAAGAATCTTCAAGCGACGATCACGCGCAGCGGTCGATTCTCGCCCGTTGCGCGAGCGTGAAGAGGTTCTGCGTGCCGACGCCCGCCGCGGGACGAAGCGGCCGTTCCTGTCGCCTTGGTTCAGGCTACGGTCGGCCCGAGACATGAAACGTGATTTGAATTAGAGTGAAGGTAGAAACACCGGCGCCAGCCGGAAGTATTTTTCGCTCTTGGTTTTTGCAGCATAAGGATCGGCACCGTGAAGCATGCAATTTGGTTGGGGATGACGTTCTCGGCGTGCGCCGGCGCCTTGCTTTGGGCGACGACCATTGAGGCTCGGCCGCGTTGCGGTGCGCCCCTTCAGCCTGCTTGGCAGGCGATTTTCAACGGCTCCGACTTGTCCGGCTGGGTGGTGGAAGGTCCGGCGACTTTTAAGGAGGGCGACCAAGAAAAGCCCAATTGGTTCGTGGAGGACGGCAAGATCGTCTGCGCGGGCAAGGGCTTCGGATTCCTTCGCTTCGACCGCACCTTCTGCGATTTTACCTTGCACCTGGAATTCCGTATGTCGCCCAATTGCAACAGCGGCATCGGCATTCGAGCCGATAAGTACGATCCCAAAAAGCCCGACACGCGACCCTCGATATCGGGATTCGAAGTGCAGATCTTCGATGACGCGGGCAAGACGCCGGATGTCCACTCCAGTATGTCGCTCTACCGGTATGTGGCCCCGTTGAAGAACGCGATCAAACCGGCGGGCGAATGGAATGTCGTGGAAATCACGGCCCGAGGCCCGAGGATTCGCGTCGTTCTCAACGGGGAGTTGGTTCAAGACGTCGATCAAAGCAAGATCGACCAGCTTCGCGGCAAGCCCTTGTGCGGCTACATTTCGGTGCAGAACCACGGACATTTGGTCGAGTTCCGCAACGTCTGGATTCGTGACCTGACGGCGTTGGCAAGCGCCCCGGCCAAGCGGTGCGGACTGTTGTCCCGATTTCTCGCTCGCTTGCGAAACCGCGTCCATTGCCGCTGACGGAGGCCTTGTCCGCGGTCGGCCGTCCTCGCCGGCGGTGTTTTTTCCAACGTCGGAATCAGCCTCGAGAAGGAGCCGGCTTCGATGGCGTTGACTGACAAGACGGTTTTGGTCACGGGGGGAGGAAGCGGGATCGGTTTGGCGGTGGCTCGCTGTTTGGCCGACCGGGGCGCCAAGGTTGCCATTGTCGGCAGGACGGCGGAAAAGCTCCGCGCCGCGGCGACCGCGGTGCCCGAAAGACCCCTGCATCCTTTCCCGTGCGATGTCGGCGACCGTGCCGCCGTGGAACGGGTCGTCGAGGCCGTCACCCGCCGATTGGGAGGGATTGCGATTTTGGTTCATGCGGCGGGGATCAATGTCGTCCGCCGCGCCATGGCGGAGTTGGCTCCCGAGGATTGGGATCGCGTTCTGACGGTCAATGCGACCGGCGCCTACAATTGCATGCGAGCGGTCTTGCCCGGTATGCGGGCGGCGCGCGACGGATTGATCGTTAATATCTCATCGATCGCCGGCAAGCGGGCGCTGGAATTGGCGGGAACCGCTTATTGTGCCTCGAAATTCGCCGTGACGGCCCTCAGCTTCGCCGTGGGGCTGGAAGAGCGGAAGAACGGCATTCGAGTAACGAACATCTGTCCCGGCGAGGTCAATACGCCGATCTTGGAGCAGCGGCCGACGCCCGTCCCCGAAGAACGCCGCGCAGCGATGCTGCAAGGAGAGGACATCGCACAAATCGTGGCGACCATCGCGGAATTGCCGCCCCGGGCGCATGTCTGGGAAGTGATCATGACTCCGCTCTATCAGGAATATGCTTGAGCGGACTCTTCCGTCCCTCTGTGGCCAAAAGATGGAATCGATCGGCGAGGGGGAAGGGTGAGATCCCTTCCAAGCCGAAGTCGCGACCGAGCGGAGGGTTTACGTCAGAAAGCGCACGCGAGGGAGCGCGTCCTTCCAGGCATCGCGCAGCGAGGCGGCGGCCGATTCAGCCGAAGATCTCGTGCAAGGCCGCGCGCTCTTGCGGCCGATCCACGTGAACGCATTGCGAAGCCGCCTGGTCGCTAAATGGGGGCTGCCTTGTGTCTACCGGTAGCCGGCTGCGGCAATCTCGGCCTAAATAGCCTAGTCGCATTATTCGATTATCCTGCCACGATTGGTTCAAGTCGAACCGCCGAAGACGACGAAGTATGACTCGGTAGGGCATGCCCGGTCGGTATGTGCTGCGCTAGTGACGCGTACGGTGGGCAGCACGGAAGGCTCGACCTGCCGTAGGTAGTTCGCCGGCAAGTAGCCGAGGAAACCAGGCTTCATGAGTTCCGGAACTCAGGTTAGCGGTGACGGTTTGCCCGGGGCGCCGGGATCCCTGGTCAACGACCTCGCCCAATGGGTGGCGGATGTCGGGGATCGGACGATCGAATGGCTGGTAGCCTTGGGGAGTGTCTCGATCTTTGCCGGCCGCATGCTGCGCTGGCTGGTCAGCAAGCGGCCGCAGCGGGAGACCATCCTTTGGAATTTCTATCATATCGGGGTCTTGAGTCTGCCCGTCGTCGCCATGACCGGTATGTTTATCGGCATGGTCTTGGCCGTCCAGAGTTACGCCCAGTTCAAGATGCTGAATTTGGAGACGCGGCTGGGAGCGGTGATCAACATGTCGCTGGTCCGCGAATTGGGGCCGGTTCTGGCCGCGACCATGCTGGCCGGCCGCGTGGGAAGCGCCATGGCCGCCGAATTGGGGACCATGCGAGTTACCGAGCAAATCGACGCCCTGACCGTGATGGGGGCCGACCCGATCCATTACTTGGTCGTCCCGCGATTCCTGGCCTGCCTGTTCCTGATTCCCGCGTTGACATTGATGGCCGACTTCATGGGCGTGGTGGGAGGCTATTTCTACAGCGTCCACATCCTCAATATCGATGCGTATTATTATCTGCAAAACTCCGCTCAATACGTGGGACTGTTCGATTTGGCGGCCGGGACGGCGAAAACGCTCTTCTTCGGGGCGTCGATCGCCGTGATCGCCTGCCACCACGGCTTTCACTGCGAGCCGGGCGCGGAGGGCGTGGGCCGCGCCGCCACGTACGCCTTCGTTCATTCCTTCGTGGCGATTCTCTTGCTGGATTTGGTTTTGGGGATCATGCTCGAGGCGATCTACGGCATGCTTTGGTCCACCGCTCCTCGCTTGGTCTAGGAGCGTGAGGCCGGCCCGGGTATGAGTTTTGTAGGGAGAGGGCTTGCCGGCACATGGCGGTATCCACGGCGGAGGCCATGACGACGTCGGCCGACGGCGATTCGCCCTTGCTGCGAATCGAGGGGTTGCACGTCTGTTTCGGCCGGCAAACGGTGCTCCGCGACATCAACCTGGACATAAGGCGGGGAGAGACGGTAGCGATCCTGGGTGAGAGCGGTTGCGGAAAGACGGTCTTGCTCAAGACGATCGTGGGCTTGCAGCGGCCGAGCATGGGTCGCGTGCTCTTCGACGGCCGGAATCTCCAGCAATTGGCGGCGGCCGAATTGGCCCGGCAGCGAACCCGCTTCGGTTTCGTCTTTCAGCAGGCCGCGCTCTTTGACAGCATGACGATCGGGGAGAACATCGCTTTTCCCCTGCGGCAACATACCGACATGAGTCGGGAGCGGATCGCCGAGGTCGTGCTCCGGCGCTTGGCGGAGGTAGGGTTGCCGGAATCGGTCCTGACGAAAAAACCGGGAGAGCTGTCGGGGGGAATGCGGAAACGGGTGGGCCTGGCCCGTGCCTTGGCACTCGAGCCCGAGGTCATGCTCTACGACGAGCCGACGACCGGCCTGGATCCGATCATGAGCGACGTCATCAACGAGCTGATGCTGAGGACGCGATCCGCGCACTCCGTAACGAGTATCATCGTGACGCACGACATGCGGACGGCCGTCAAGGTGGCGGATCGCGTCGTGATGTTATACCCCTTGGCTCGCTTGGAACCGGGGGAAAGGCAGATCCTTTATGACGGCCCGCCTCAGGCGATCGAGGAGGCGGCCGACATCCGCGTGATCCAGTTCGTTCGTGGGGAGGCCGGCGAGCGGCTCATGGAAATGCGCTCCCGACAAAACGCGTTAGGAGAGGCCGGCCATGGATGAACGGCTGATGCAATTTCGGATCGGCGTGATGGTGCTGGCCAGCATCATGATCGCCGCCATTCTGGTCGTTACCTTCGGGGAATGGCGTTGGCCTTTCCCCTCCGAATACACCATTTACATCAAGTTCACGGAAGCCCCCGGGGTGGCCGAACGCACCCCGTTGCGTAAGAGCGGAATCGTGATCGGACGCGTAACGGAAGTCAAGTTGACGCCGGATGGCGAAGTTCTGGTGACGGCCCGGATTGAGCGCCGGTACCTCCTTCGACACAACGAGGTTTGCCGCTTGAATCGCGCCATTTTGGGCGACTCGATGTTGGAATTCTCGCGTTCATCGGATCCCAACGCCCCCCCGGATCCCGTCCGCGAGGGCGACGTGATGCAGGGGATCGTTCCCCCGGATCCGGTCGTGGTCTTTACCAATCTCCAAGAGCGGCTCGTCACGGCGATCGACTCGGTGACGACCACGAGTAACGAATTGGGTCGGGCCGTTCGCTCCGTCAGCAGCGTGATCGACGACAATCGCCAGGCCGTGGCGGACTTGGTTCGCAACGCCAACGACACCGTGGTGGAAGCTCGCGCGACCGTGAGAAACGCCAATGACTTGGTCGGCGATCCGGAGCTCAAGGCGCGGCTGAAGGAGGCCCTGGACCGCGTCCCCACTTTGGTGGACGACATTCGCGCGACGTTGAACGAGACGAATCAGACCATCGCGGCCGCCCGCGGAAACCTGGAAAATCTCCGCAGCTTCACCGACAGCCTCTCGGAGCGGGGACCCGTCATCGTGCAGCGGCTGGATGGGAGCTTGCAGAAGCTCGATCAGTTGATGGCCGAATTGGAGACCTTCGGCCGAAACCTGAATCAGGAAGACGGCACGTTGGGGCGCTTGATTCGCGACCCGGATCTGTATGAAAAGCTGGATCGCACGATGGGCAACGTGCAGCAGTTGACGCAAGACTTGCGTCCCATCATTAGCGATATGCGGGTATTCAGCGACAAGATCGCGCGGCATCCGGAGATGCTCGGGGTACGCGGGGCCTTGGAACGCAACGCGGGCACGAAAGGCGTGCCGCAAATCCCGGGCACCGGCGAAAACGACGGGCGGATATTGCCGGGCCTATTCCGTTGAGCGGGCGAGGTCCCGTCGCAGTTCGGCTACGTCGGGCCAGGGAAGTTCATGCGGGGGGATGCCGCGCCGGGCGGCCAAGGCCGCGGCGGCCCCCGCCGCCTCGCCCATCGCAACGGCGTTGCCGGTGACGCGATAGCTGGAATGGGCCGTGAAATCGCCGCTGATGCACCGTCCCGCGAAAAGCAGCCCGGTTATGTCCGCCGAAAGCAAGGCGCGGAACGGGATGTCGTAGGGCTGAGCACGAAAATCGGGGGCTTCGATCGCCTTGTTCTTCGTCGGGTCGGGGGAGTGGATGTCCACCGGAAAGGTCACCGTGCACACGCCGTCTTCGTGGCGCGTACCCCGGATCAAGTCCGAAGCGGTAACTCGATACCTGCCGTAAGGGCGGCGCCCTTCGCGGACTCCGATCTGCTCGGCGGTGGCGGCGATCTCCACGTTGCTCCAAGGTTCGCCCAGACCCCGCAAGGCTTCGACGATGCGGTGGACTTCGCGCCGCGCACGCATGGTGGCGTCCGTCACCTGGGCGGCGTCGAACCCGCAGACACCGTATTCGTGGTTGGCCATCATGGCGAAGAACCCACGTCCCAAGTAGAAGAGTGTGGGCGCCTGGTAGGACGGGTCATGTCCCCCGCGCCGAATCTCAGCCAGCAACCTGCCCTTAGGATTCCGTTCGCCCATCGGTTCCGCCAGCCCCCGAACGAAGGGCGCGATTTGATCGGGATCCAAGCCGGTGAGAACGGCGAGCATGCTCATGGGTTGCGCCGGCCCGCCGTTCTCGCCTCCGTAGTCGAAACGGCAGCCTGCTAAGGAGGACAGATCGCCGTCACCGCTGGCATCGACGAAGACTTTGCCTTGCCAAGCTTGGCGTCCGGATTTGGACTCCGAAACCGCGAGCCGCAACGTCGCGCTCTCGTCCACGTGCGCTGCGCAGACGCGCGTGAAGAGTTGCACTCTCACCCCGGATTCCTCGCACATCTCTTCCAGGAGCAGCTTCATGGCCTCGGGGCGATACGCCAACGCCGCACCCGCGCCCTCGGGAACGCGAACGGCGGCCCGATGGGCTTCCAGCCGCGCGGCGATTTCCTGCATGATGCCGGTCTTGTTGCGGTAGTCGAGGACCCACGAGAGGAGTCCCGCGGTCCATACTCCGCCCAAGCAGCCGTGAACTTCCAGCAGGCGGACCTTGGCACCGGCACGTGCCGCCGTGATTGCGGCGCTGACTCCCGCCGGCCCCCCACCGCAGACCACGACGTCGGCGGATTCGACGATCGGCACGTCGCGGGCTTGTTCTCGCAGCAGACCGGCACCTTCGGAAAGACGGCTTTCCGCGATCGCTTCCGGCCCATCTGCCGCAAGGTCCGAACGGGCGGCAATGGCGCCGGTCAAACCGCCGGCCGTCCAGGTCAAGAAATCGCGGCGTGAAGGCGGCGGGGTCATGTCGGCGTCTCCCTGGCTTCGAATCCAATATGCGGGCTGCGGCTTACGCCGGATAGGCAATCAGTGTTACCGCGCGGGGGAACGTCTCGCAAGGGGTTCGCGGCGTTCTCCGCCCGAAGGTCGTCCGCCATCTCGGTATCGAAGAGAAAAGGATGAGAGCCGTGCGAAAGCCGCGGCGTGGGGCTTTCGTTCTCGTTCGTCATCCGAAGGGTTGGAGGGACGCGGCCTCGGAGCGAAACCGTTCCGTGGATCGGCCGACGCCGGACGAGGGCGGTGGCCTTGATATGAGAGAGCGTCGCGATTCAAATGACCCGGGCGACTTTGCCGGCGATTTCAATCGTCAAACGGCCGGTCGCGAAATCCATCGTTACCTTGCGTCCCGTGGTGCCGCCGAGGTCTTCCGCCGCGATGGGAATCCCCATTCGCTGGAGGTGGGTGCGGCAGGCCGCGATGTTGTCGTCGCCGATCTGAAGCGGACCGCCGCCGCGGAACATGCAGGCCCCGCCGGCCAGTTTGGCCGTCAAGCCGCTTCGGTTGCAGCCCTTGCCCTCCAGCATGTGCACGAGGTGAGGCACGGCGGTGTCGGCGAACTTGGCGGGCATGTCGCTCTTGCCGTGCGAGTCGGGCAAGACGACGTGGGCCATGGCCCCCAGATTCATGCGAGGATGCCACAGCACGACCGCGATGCAGGAGCCGAGGATGGCCGTCAATTGCGTCTGCCGGTCGCCCGCTAGCGCTTGGCCCATTCCCACGGACAGCGTCTTTATCTGCTTGGCATCCGTGGCGACGGTTGCGGAAATCGACATGAGTTCCACTCCTAATATCCGTTGGTCCCGTGGGAATTGCAGCCGGATGATGCGGCCCGTGCCCGTCGGGAACCCTGCCGTCTTGCGGGAATATGTCAACCCTTTAGCGAAGGGGTACGTGCCATGACACGTTCCAGGTTTTGCCGCAATGAAACGGACGGGAGGAAGAGCACGTGCCAGTTCAACTCTTCGTCCCGGCGGTGAAAGCCGGTGCGGCACACCAACACCGTGTCCGACTCCATGGCTTGAGCCATCAAGGCCTGCTCGACGACGCTGGCGCCGTAATCCTGGATGAAATAGGGAGGGGAGGGCACGAGCGGGCGCCCCACCAATTTCGTCAGGGCGTTCATGTAGGCGCAGCCCAGGATATTGCCCGTCTCCGTCAAGGCCGACTTCTCCAATTCCGACCACTCGGTGCCGGGATCGCATGGTTGCCGGAGCAAGGTGGAAGCCAACTGTCGGCCGTTGATCTCGTCGAAGATCAAGAGGATGACCGTCCCGGAATCGGACAGCAAATCCAGCGCAACCATGGTCAGCAGGTCGTCGCCCAACTCCAAGACTTGAGTCACGCGATCCAGTGGGACTTCCAAGACCTCGTCCAGCGAAAGCTGGATTTCGCCGTTGGTCCAACGGCACATGGCGGTCGAGGCCTCGTGGGTGGCTGCCGCGAAGACGGGTTCCAACGCCGCCGCACGGCTGTTATTGGTGAGAGTGGTCATGGTCGTCAATTTCCTTTCCACATCAAAACCTTAGCCTATACCTTCGGGATGGGTGAGCACTTTTTCCGGATAATTCGGATTTCACATCGGATTTCACGGGGGTCACTGTGTGGCAAAGTTTCCCGCGCCGCGCCGTACCACGGCTTGCATCAGGGCACCGACGTCCAGGATCAGCGAAACGCGGCCGTTGCCCAGGATGCTGGCCCCGGCGATGCCCGGCACGTTCTGGTAGTTTTCCGCCACCGATTTGATGACGACGTCTTGTTCTCCGAGCACGCGATCGACGACCAATCCCAACTCGTGGTTTTGATCGCCGAGCACGACCAGCGTCGTCTCCGCGGCATCTTGCCCGAAGTCTCGGCGGCTTCCCAGCCCCCGGAATAGTTCGTCCAGTTCCACGAGTGAAATGACGCGTTGACGGATGCGGGCGGTACGGAGGCCGTGCACCGTCAGGATGTTTTCCCGCCGGGCGCAAACGATCTCGCGCACGACCTCGATCGGCATGGCGTACACCTCGGCGCCGATTTCCACCAGCAAGCTCGGGAGGATGGCCAAGGTCAACGGCAGGCGGATGGAAACCTTGGTGCCCACCCCCGGCGCGCTATCCAACTCGATGACACCGCTCAGCTCTTCGATCTTGCTTTTGACGATGTCCATGCCCATACCGCGGCCGGAGACCTCCGTGACTTTTTCGGCGGTACTCAAGCCGGGCAGGAAGATCATTTGGTAGATCTCCTGGCGGCTGAGTTTTTCCGCGTCCCCTTGCGAAACGAGGCCGCGGTCGATCGCCTTGCGGAGAATGCGATCGGCGTCGAGACCCTTGCCGTCGTCGATGACTTCGATGACGATCGAATTGCCCCGTTGGTACGCATCGAGGGTGATGGTCCCGACCATCGGCTTGCCGAGTTTCTTGCGTTCCTCGGGCGGTTCGATGCCGTGATCCGCGCTGTTGCGAACCAGGTGGATCAAGGGGTCGCCGAGTTCGTCGATCATCCGCTTGTCCAGCTCGGTCTTCTCTCCGCGGATAACCAATTGGATGGTCTTGCCGTTGGCGCGAGTGACGTCGCGAACGACGCGTTTGAATCGCTGGAACAAGGGACCGATGGGCACCATGCGGGTCTGCATGACGCTCCGTTGAATGTCATCGGTGATGCGGTCGAATTGATGGATCGCCTCGGAAAGTTGATTGACCGCCGCGCGAATCTCCAACAGCGACGCCATCTCCTCGTGCAAGACCTGGAGGTCCTTCTCGATGCGGCGGAGATGGGCTTCGACCTCCCCTAGACCGGAGACGCGGCGATCGTTGCGGGAAAGAACCCGAGTCAGCGTGTCCTGGATGCTGCGGAGCAACTGCACGGCCCGCATGTCTCCCGCGCGGGCTTTCAGTTTGTCCCCCAATTCGAAGAACCGCGCCCGGCTGATGACCAACTGGCCTGCCAGATTCATCAGGTCGTCCAGGCGTTCGATATCGACCCGCAATGTTTCGCCCGTTTTCCCCGCATCATTCGGCTTGTTCTTACCGTTGGCGTCCGGCCGCGAAGTCTTGTCGGCGGCTGCCGAGTGGTTCCCGGATACCTGGGCGGGCCGGGGGCCGGCTGCCGTGGACGGCGCTTGGGCGCGGGAGTCATTTCCGGTTTGCCGAGCGACCGGCGAAGGTTTCTCGCCGTCGGCGTCCTGCCGAATTGCAGGCGATTCCGGCTTGGCGGCGCGTTGAAGCGGCATCGAGGCCGTTTCGGGCGTTGCGGAACTTCCCTCGGTGACGAGGCCGCCCACGGGGCGCAGCATGACGTTGAGCACGCCGCCCACGCGGACCGCACGCTCGATCGCCTCAAGCGGTTGATCCGTGATGACCCCGAATTGGACCGCATCCAGTTTTTCCAGTTGATCCAGTTTGTCGGGATCGGGCGCAAACCGGCAGACCGTGCCCACATGGCACAGCTTTTCGTGGATCAATCTGCCTTTCAATCCGGGGAGCGGAACATCGGCGTGGAATCGCACGATGCCCACCACGGCGGGTGCGTCGCCGGCCGCCTCGGCGACCGCTTGGATCCATTCTTCGGGAATGCCCGGGGTTTGCGGCAGGCTCGACTTCTCGGAATGCGCGGCATCGCCGGCCCTGATGGGTCGGCGGAAGGCGATCAATCGGGCGGCTGCTTCGACGAAGTCCGGGCTTTCCGTGCCGTTGCCGCGGAGGCTTGCGGCAAATTGCCGTAACGCGTCCGTGCATCGCAATAGTACGTCGTTGACGTCGGGCATGAGCGGCTTGCCCGTGTCACGCATCTCTTGCAGCAAGTCTTCCATGAGATGCGCCAGTTTCGCGGCTCGCTGATAGCCGACCGCCGCGGACGAGCCTTTGATGCGGTGTGCCGTGCAAAGCAACGATTCCAGGTCTTCTCTGGTGCCGCCGCCTTCGACACGGAGCAAGGTCTCCGTCAAAGTATCGATTCCTTGATCCAGTTCGTCAGCCAAGATCGCGACGTATTGCGGATCGATGTCGCCGTCGTCACGGACCTCGGCGAAAAGCTGCTCGGCTTCCGTCAGGGCGGACCGTTCCGCCGGCGGGACCGGCGTGCTTGCGGAAACCGCGGCGGCTTCAGCGGATGGTGATGACGCATCGCCCATGGCTTCGGCGACGGCGGCCTCCGCTCGCTGCAAGTCGGCCAACGCCTTTTCGGCGTCGTTCTGCGAGCTCTGTTTTTTCTCGCAGCCCGCGCGACGGAGAAGCTCGGCGATGTCATGAATCTCGGCCTCGGCGTCGATGGGCTCTTCCGGCGACTCGCGCAGGGCGTCCACCATGGCGGACAGGCGATCCACGGCGCGAAACATCAAATCGATCACGCCGCGGTCGATGACCAATTGTCCGTTCCGCGCGGCGTCGAAGACGTTTTCGACCTTGTGAGTCAGTTGGTTGATGTCGGTCAATCCGAGCATCGCCGAGAGGCCCTTCAGGCTGTGGGCCGCTCGAAACATCTCGTTCAAAACCTCGATATCGCACGTCCGCCCTTGCTCGCTTTGCTCCCGGATACCTTCGTCGAGGAGCAAGAGATTCTCGTTCAATCGGTCCAGATGCTGGCCGGATTCGTCGAGAAAATCGCCGAGCAAGGCTTCGAACATTTCATCGCGGGGCAGGGGATCCGTTGCAGCCATGACCAATCCTTTTGGTGACGATTGTGGTGGGCAACGAGTGCGGAGGATTCTAGGACGCGCCGCCTGCAAGGGGGCGGAATCGGACGGATTGAAAACGTGGCGGGCACGCGAAGCGGCAGGCGCTAAGCAAGCCGTCTACGGAAACTTAGCTCACTCTCGGCGCGCACGCCGGTGTACAAAAAAATTCCGTCGGGAAGGCCGAATTCAGGATCGGACCGGGAAATGGAACGACGATGAAATTCCGCGGCCCGAGCCTCCCCTCGTGCGGGTCGCTACCGGAGAACTTGGACGCATGGGAGAGCCGCAGACACACGGCGGCAAGATCGGAGTCCGAATCGTCGGGCGGAGCGGATAAGGCGACCGTCGAGGGGCGGCTCAGCGGGCCGAAGCCTGAGAAAAGGGCTTCGCGATCCCTTTCGCCGGCGGCTCCGCCGGACGTTGGTAAAGCCACGGCTGGATGCGCGTCATGTCCGACATCAGGTCGCCGACGCCTTCGGCCGCGCCGACCACCAGATATCCGTTGGGAAGAATCAGGCTCTTGACATGGTTCAGCACCACCCGCTTGGACGGCGGATCGAAGTAGATCAAGACGTTCTTGAGAAACACCAGATGGAACGGCCGTTCGCGCAGCGGCTCCATGAGGTTGTGTTGCCGAAAGGTCGTCATGGCCGTGAGCTTGGGCTTGGCACGCCAGACCTCGGCGTTGGGGAGTTTATCGAAGTAACGAGACTTGTATTCCTCGGGGACCAGACGCATGGCGCGTTCGCCGAAAGTCGCGGTCCGGGCTTGTTGCACGGCCCCGATGCCGATGTCGGTGCCCAGAATCTGCACACGCCAACGACTCAAATCGGGAAAGGCGGCCGCAATGCATAGGGCGGCGGTGAAGGCTTCGTCGCCCGTGCTGCACGCCGCCGACCAAATGCGAAGTTGTTTGATGCCTTCCGGTTGCGACGCGGCGATGGACGGCAGAAACTGATTCTTGAACCAACGCCACTGCCCCTCATCGCGAAAGAGGAACGTTTCGTGCGTGGTGATCTCTTGCAGAAAGGCGTCCCACTCGGGGTGGCTGTTCGGCAGGCCGGTCAAGTACCGGTAATACTCTTCGAACGTGGCGATACCCGTCTCTCGGAGTCGCCGACCCAGGCGATTCGATAACAACGTCTTTTTCTGGGGGGAGATTTTGATCCCCGTTCGACGATAGATCAGATCGGCGTAACGCCGCAATTCTTCATCCGTAACTTGGCGCAAGGGCTGCGCGATGATCGGGGCGATCGGCTTTAAAGCCGAACCGGTCTTCGGCATCAGGGACATCTCGATCCTCCGAGAGCGATGATCCAATCTGCGGTAGGGCAGGGCGTCGGCCGCACGGTCCTCGCCGCGGGCCGACGCCGTGCGTCGCGTCGGTATGGAGGCCCTTGGGCTGTACTATCTCGAATCCGTGGGGGGAATTGCCCGGCGGTTCGGATCGCGATCAAAAGTCGCCCACCGATTCGCCCTGCTCGTCCAAAATGCGCTCGATATCGAGGAGGATCAGCAGGCGTTTGTCCAACTTGACCAAGCCGGTGAGATACTCGCGGCCCAAGCCCGCGACGGTCGGGGGAGGCGGAGCGATTTGGTCCTTGCTGATCCGCAGCACTTCACTCACGGCATCGACGATGATGCCGATCGTCTTGCCGCGAACGTTGACCACCATGATCCGCGTTTCGTCCGTGGTGTCTTGCGGAGGCAGGCCGAAACGCAAGCGAAGGTCCACAATCGGGATGACGGAGCTTCGCAGGTTGATGAGGCCTTTGATGTATTCGGGCGTTTGCGGTACCTTGGTGATCTCACCCATCAGGATGATTTCCTGGACCTTGGTAATCTCAACGCCGTATTCCTCTTGCCCCAAGCGAAAACTGACCAGTTGCAGCGTGCCGCTGCCTTCGCGATGGGCAAGTTCCTGAACGAGGGCCTCTTGTTCATGAAGCGCGGTGCTCATGGACTTCTCCTTTTCTTCTTTTCTTGGACGAAACGGCCGCCCGGCGAAATGGGTCGGGACTACGGACCGAATTCGGCGGTTACTGAAACATAGGTCACGAGATACGACGCTGGGTAAGGAACAAACGGAAATCGGCGGCGATGCCCGAATCCATCCGCACGAAGTCCTGCCGGACGCGCGCATCATCAACCGCAGCCGTGCTTTTCCAGCTTTTCCCGCAGGGTGTCCGCGGTGAACGGTTTGACCAGATAATCCGATACGCCGGCCTGGATGGCCTGAAGCACGCGGCTTTTCTCCGCCTCGGTGGTGATCATGATGATCGGTACGTTGGGGTCTTGCGATCGGATGCTTTGGATCACCTCCAATCCGGACTTGCCGGGCATGTTCCAGTCGGTCAACACCATGTCGAACTTGCCCGGCTGGAAAAGGTTGACAGCCTCGTTACCGTCGGCTGCTTCCACCGCTTCCGGCACGCCGACCGCCTGAAGCGAGCGAATGATGATCTTGCGCATGGTGCTGGAGTCGTCGGCGACTAAAACGCGAGCGCTCATGGGACCTCCTTTTGAAAAGAACTGACCTTTGCAGGGGGTCGGGAAAGCCGTGCGACGAGAATGGCGCGCCTTTACCCGAGTGCCGCTGCCGCTCGATGAGCCTTTGGCGAATGGCCGAAACGAAAAGTCACGGTGAAGGACCGCCGGAACGGTTTTGCGTCTTTCACCGCCGTCTGGATAAAGCTAGGTCACATCAGGGAGTTGTCAAATGATGCCGATGCCGGAGTTGGTCTCCTTGGAATCGAATATTGGGCATTGTGGGCGGGCTATAGGGAACGTATCGGCGGCAGCGCCGAACCCCGGGACGTCCAATCCGCACACTGAATTGCCCGACCGTTCGCGTCGCAAATGATGGCAAAACGGGGCGTTTGCGTGAACTTTGTCGGTGCTTAGGTATTTCTTGGCTACGCTCCGTATTCTGCGGCGATACATCCGATACAAGCGGCAGCTATGAACGCGCACCGGGCGGTGTCGGTCAGGATCGTTTTGCAGGAAGGTTTCGCTTTTCAAGGATGAGGCGAGGTATGAGACTCAAGTTGGTTCCCTCGATTGTCATCTGGGTTGGGATGACGGGTTTGGTTTCGGCTCAATGGGCTGATCCGGGTTATCAAACGGCCCCGCCTTGGCAAGGCTACGGCGGAGTCATCCAAACCGGCTTCCAAGATGGTAACGGCGCGTCTCAGTCGGGGCCGGCGATGAATGTCTGTCCGCCCGACGCCAACGCCTGCCTGCCGCTGTGGCAGGTGTGGGGCGAAGCCCTGTACTTGAAACCCAGCGACGCCGACGTGCCCTGGGCCGTGCCGATCAACGGTGCGATTGTGAACGACGGTGTGCCGGTGCAGGTGGGCCGCGTGGCGAATGCCGATATCGATTACAATCTTGGTTTCCGCTTCGGAATCGGTCGGGCGTTGGATGAATGCTCCAGCGTGGGGGCGTCGTACACCTTCTTCGAGAGCCACACCGACGATGCGATCGAGACCGACGCGCCGCTGGTGCTGCGGTCCCTGGTTTCGCATCCTGCTATGGCCAGCGCTTCCGCCGACTTTCTCCGCGGCGCGGCCAGCAACGACGTCGATTTTCAATTGATCGACGCGGATTACCGGCACGTCTTCCGCTCTTCGTGCTACGGCTCCTTGAATTGGTTGGTCGGTG
The DNA here is from genome assembly GCF_055386265.1 of Thermogutta hypogea. NCBI lineage: Bacteria > Pseudomonadati > Planctomycetota > Planctomycetia > Pirellulales > Thermoguttaceae > Thermogutta > Thermogutta hypogea. The sequence continues at coordinate 2,553,821 of NZ_AP042425.1, read as the reverse complement.
CGCGATACGCCCAACTGGAGCAGGATTTCGCCGCCACCTACCAGAATAACGGCATTGAGAACGTGACGACGGACGTTCGCTTCTACGGCGGCGGTATCCGCCTGGGCTTGGAAGGCGAACGCCATGCCAAGAATAGCGGTTGGCTGGTGTACGGCCGCAGCGCCGCCAGCTTCGTGGCCGGCGATTTTCGTGCACGCTACACGCAGAACCAAACGTTCGACCCGGCCGTGGTGGACGTGACCTGGCGGACCGGTAAGGTCGTGCCGATTTTGGATTTGGAATTGGGAGTCGGTTGGACCAGCCCCGGCGGCCGATGCTTCTTCAGCGCCGGATACATGGTCAGCGCTTGGTTCAACGCCGTTGATGCGGATACCTTCATTCGAGGCGTGCAAGCCAACAACTTCAGCGACCTCAATGACACCATTACCTTTGACGGTTTGGTCGGTCGGGCTGAAATTCGGTTCTGAGTTGGACGTAGCCGGACGGGATTGCGATGCCGTCCAAGACTCGAAGCGTTCGGTCGGAAGATTGGGCGTCGCGGTCGCCTCGACGATAACCTGACACACCCACACCTCCACTGAAGGAACCCGTCGCACCCCGCGAGCAATTTGCTCGCGGGGTCGGCGTTTCTTGACGCCTCTTGACATGGTTCCTCGCCCCTCGTTCCTCCGCCGCTGCCTCGATCCTTTGCGATTGGGCCCCGCAGTGCCGTACCGGGGGGAGAGCGGCGCCGGTGGGCGTCTGGGTCGCGAAAACTCTTCCTTCTGTGTTTCATGCACAGTCACTTGATGCGCTAGTTGACCCAAGTTGCTCAAATTGTTAAGCTTTCCCGAAATTGTCATTTATTCCAAATGTATCGAATTGAGCGGTTTGGAAAGCGGGACGTCAGGCCCGGTGAACGGCAGCCGCTCGGCGGCGTTGAGCGCATCTGCTTGGCTTCGGTCCGGTGGTTGTCGCCGATGCGAATCTCGGCGCGGTCGGGCAGCATGTTGCCGGACGTGTTTCGTTGTTGAAACACGACCCGCACGCTACGGAGGGATGTCGGAAGTGTGCGCTTTCTGTAAGTGCTTATAAAAATTGGCTTTAAGGTGTTTTACCCGAAAGGAGGGGAGTCCGGCACAGGATGTGCGTTCCCAGAAACATCAGGCAACACTCAGCCCATGCAAGCATCTCGAAATCACCGCCTGTTGGGGGACACAACCTTGGCCAAGACCAGAAAAGCCGTCGCTTCCACCCGTAAACCCAGCAGCGTTTCGCAGGATGCGACTTCCGGCGTCTCTTCCAAAGGCAAGGGCGGCCGGGCCAAGGCCGATGGTCGCAACGGCACCAATGGTCACGACGCGACGTCGTTGCTGCCGATCCGTGGAAAGGCCGTCGCGCCGGACTTGGCCCTTCCGGATGAAGACGAGGAGGAACGCGACGTCCGGCTTGCCGCCGATTCTCATCCGGAAGATGACGGCGATGATTTGTTTGATCTCGATTCCGATGCGGAGGGTGACGGGGCGGAAGCCGCCGCCTTCGATGACGGCGAATTGGACGTGGATCACACGGGGCAGGATGACCGGATCGACGATCCCATCCGCATTTACTTGATGCAGATGGGCGAAATCTCCCTGCTCTCGCGCGAGGAGGAGTTGGAGGCGGCCCGTGACATCGAGCGGGCAAGGCGTCGTTTCCGCTACGCCATGCTGGCGACCGACTTCGTGCTCAACGCCGCCATCGAGCTTCTGCGAAAAGTCCGCGACGGCAAACTCCGATTGGATCGCACGGTGGACGTCTCCGTGACCAATCTGCGGGGCAAACGCCGGATCATGCGACTTCTGGAGCCGAATCTGGCGACGCTGCGTGCCATTCAAAAGAAGAATCGCGCCGACTTCCTGGTGATGATGAATCGGCGATTGCCGTTGGATGTGCGCCGGGCCGCTCGCGAACGCTTGATGCGTCGCCGTTATCGCGCCGTGCGATTGATCGAGGAGCTGGACCTGCGGACGCAGAAGTTGCAACCGCTGCTGGATCGCCTCAATCGCATCTCGGCACGGATGGATCATATCGGTCGGGAATTGAACGCCTTGAAAGACGGCCGGTCCACCCCCTATGCCCAGGAACTGCGGCGCGAACTGCGCTATTTGATGCGCATGACGTTGGAAAGCCCGACCACGCTGCGGAACCTGCTCCACGCGGTGCGGAAATATGCCGATGAATACGACGCGGCTAAGCGGCGCCTCTCCGCCGGTAATCTTCGGCTGGTGGTTTCGATCGCCAAACGATACCGCAATCGCGGGATGAGCTTCTTGGATTTGATTCAGGAGGGGAATACCGGTTTGATGCGGGCGGTGGACAAGTTCGAGTATGCCCGCGGCTTCAAGTTCTCCACATATGCCACCTGGTGGATTCGGCAGGCGATTACGCGGGCGGTGGCCGACCAAAGCCGGACCATTCGCATGCCGGTTCACATGATCGACGTCTGCGGGCGCATCCAGTCCGCCGCCAGGCAATTGACCCAACAGACGGGCGTCGCCCCCACGCTGGACGCCACGGCGGCGGCCATGGGGATGAATGCGGACGACGTTCGCGGCATTTTGCAGATTAGCCGTCAGCCGTTGTCGCTCGATCAGCCGGTGGGAGAGCACGACGACAGTTACTTGGGCGATTTCTTGGCCGACTACCGCGAAGACGATCCGCTGTACGAAATGAACATGGATTTGCTCAAGCGGTCGGTGAGCGAGGCCCTGGCCGATCTGTCCTATCGCGAACGGGAAATCATCCGCTTGCGTTACGGTTTGGCGGACGGCTACGCCTATACGCTGGAAGAGGTGGGAAAAATCTTCAAGATCACACGCGAACGGGTGCGCCAAATCGAAGCCAAGGCCATCCGCAAGTTGCGTCATCCGGTGCGTTCGCGCAAATTGGCCGGGTTCGTGGACGCCCTGGTGGCACGCGGACAAAGCACGCCGGACGCCCATCTCGACGCCGAGCTGTGAAACGTCATTGCGGCATTGCCCGCCGGTCGTATTCGCGATCGGCGAGATCGTTTTTCGGACCGGATTTCCGGCTCGCCGCGGACGAAGTCTCCCACGGTTGTTATCGCGGCGCCTTGCCGCCTCGTCTCGTCGTCGGTCCGTGCCGCCGCGACGGTCCACCCGCCTGGAGCCTTCGGCGCGGGCCGGCGGTGAAATCGGCGAGGGGAACTTTCCTCCGGGCACGGCAACAAATCGCCTCTCGCTGAAGACCCACGGAAGGGGTTGGCTTTCCTCCGGCGGAAAACACTTTTGCAAGCGACGGACCTCCCGGCAACTTGTCTTGCTCTCGCTGCCGGTTAAACTGGTAGTCGTCGCGATGGTATCGTCCGAGGGGATGGTACGCTCCTCAGTGCCGGGCGCAGCGACTTCCCGGTGTCCGTGGGCCGCCGGTTGGGAACCGTCGTCGGATATGGCAGCCGCGGTATGCTGCGCGAAAGTTCCTTGCAGGAGAATCTCATGATCCGCCAATGTTCACGCCGCACCTTTTTGGTGACCACGGGACTCGCTTCATGTGCAGCGCTCACTGCCGGACGCACGGCCTGGGGAGCGCCGGGGGAAAAGATGCGGCTGGGGCTGGTGACTTACCTCTGGGGGCGCGATTGGGACTTGCCCACGTTGATCGCCAACTGCGAGAAGACCGGCATCGAGGGCGTGGAGTTGCGGACGCAGCACGCGCACAAAGTCGAACCGAATCTTTCGGCCGATGAACGGGCCGAGGTCCGCAAGCGATTCGCGGATAGTCCCGTGGTATTGGTCGGCCTGGGAAGCAACCAGGATTATCATCATCCCGATCCCGCCGTCTTGCGAAAGTCGATCGAGGATACGAAAGCGTTCATCAAGTTGAGTCACGACGTGGGCGGCCTGGGCGTGAAAGTCAAGCCCAACGACTTGCCGAAAAACGTTCCCCCCGAGAAAACGATTGCGCAAATCGGCGAGGCCCTCAACGAGGTGGCGGCCTTCGCCGCGGATTACGGGCAGAAGATTCGGCTCGAGGTCCACGGCGGATGCGCCCCGCTGCCGATCATGAAGAAGATCATGGACACGGCGACGCATCCGAACGTCGGGGTCTGCTGGAACTCGAATGCCGAGGACTTGCAGGGCGAGGGATTGGAGTACAACTTCAATCTGGTCAAGGATCGACTGGCGGATACGGTCCATGTTCGCGAGTTGAATCTGGGCGACTACCCCTACCAGGAATTGATGAATCTGTTGGTGGGCATGGACTACGCGGGCTGGATTCTTTTGGAGTGCCGTACGGAACCGCCGGATCGCGTTGCCGCCTTGCGGGAGCAAAAGGAGGTCTGGCGGCGGATGATTGCCGCAGCCCGAGCCAAGGTTGCGAGTTGATGCCTTGTTCGGCGCGGCCGGCCGATCTTGGGGAAAAATATGCGGCGATTCGGCGGTTTCGAAGAAGCGCAATTGCGGGAGTGGCTGGGACGGTTTTCCGACCTCCGCATCGGCGTGCTGGGCGATTTCTTCCTGGATAAGTACCTCGATGTCGATCCCGGCCTGCAAGAAATCAGCGTCGAGACGGGCAAGCCGGCGCATCAAGTAGTTCGAGTCCGACACAGCCCGGGGGCGGCCGGAACGGTCGTCTGCAATTTGTCGGCCCTGGGAGTGGGCGTGATCGAAGCCGTCGGATTCACGGGCGACGACGGCGAGGCCTACGATCTTCGGAAAGACTTGACGGCTCTGCGATGCTCGACGCGCCATTTGCATGTCGTTCCGGATCGCATGACGCCCACCTATACCAAACCTCGGGATGCCGGTGATCCTACGCTCCAAGGCGAGCACTCGCGCTACGATCACAAGAACCGCGAACCGCTGCCGGAGGAGGTTGTGCGGCGGATTGCGCAGTCCGTGGACTATCTTCTTCCGACCCTCGATGCCCTAGTCGTGCTGGATCAGGTCGGAGAGGAGGATTGCGGCGTCGTCACGGCTGAGATGCGGCGCTTTTTGACGGAACGCGCGGCGATCTGGCCGAGCGTCGTTTTTTGGGTCGATAGTCGCCGAAGGATTCGCCGATTTCACGGTCTGATCGCCAAGTGCAATCAGCACGAACTACTAGGGCGTGCTCCCATGGATGAAGCGGCGGAGCCGCCTTGGCAGACGCTGCTGCCGGCGCTCCACGATTTGCGAGAGGCCAACGCCGCACCGGTGGTGGTGACGTTAGGCGCCGCCGGGATGTTGGTCAGCGATCCGGAGCCGACCTGGGTCCCAGGCGTTCCGGTGCCGGGGCCGGTGGACCCAACGGGTGCGGGCGACAGCGCCACCGCCGCGGCGGTCGCCGCCTTGGCTTGCGGGGCTTCCCTGCCGGAGGCCGCCCTGTTGGGAAACTTGGCGGCCTCGATCACCGTCCGGCAGTTGGCAACGACGGGAACCGCCCGGCCGGAGGAACTCGCACCGAGTTTGGAGCTTTGGCGCGCATCGCAGGCGGGCGGTTAAGCGCCTACCATCCCCGTTTTCTTAAAAGCCAAGAGGAGGCACCCATGCGATTACCGGGAATGTCGTCTCCGGCGGCGTCATGTCGCACCCCGCGGATTGCGGACGGCGGCAGAATGTTCAGAAGCCGGTTACTGAGAACGGTGGCGGTGCCGCTGCTCTGTACGCTCTCGGCGATCGGAATGGGCCTGGGAAGGGCTGAATTCGGTCGCGGCGAGGAACCTCCTCCCAACATCCTTTTGATCTTGACGGACGACCAGGGTTGGGGCGATTTGAGCTGCTTTGGAGCCGCCGATCTGGATACGCCGAATCTCGATCGGCTGGCGGCCGGCGGAATGCGGTTGACCAATTTCTACGCGAACTGCCCGGTGTGTTCACCCACGCGGGCCGCCTTGTTGACCGGCCGTTATCCCGAAAGCGTCGGCGTGCCCGGCGTCATCCGCACGCATCCGCGGAACTCTTGGGGCAGCTTGGCTCCCGAGGCTCAGCTTCTGCCGGTGTTTCTAGCTCGCCGCGGCTACGCCACGGCGCTGATCGGAAAATGGCATCTCGGTTTGACTCCTGCCGATCATCCCAACGCCCGAGGATTCGAATTCTTTCACGGCTTTCTGGGCGACATGATGGATGATTATTGGACGCATCGCCGCCACGGACTGAACTACATGCGGCAAAACGGGCAGGTCATCGATCCTGTCGGTCATGCGAGCGATCTTTTCAGTGATTGGGCGTGCGATTACCTGCGGACTTGGGCGGCACGCGAGCGGGGATCGTCGCGCAAGCCGTTCTTCTTGTACCTTGCCTACAATGCTCCCCATGTCCCCATCCAACCTCCCGCGGAAGCTCTGGCCGCCTATCGGCAGCGGCATCCCGACGTGCCGGTCCGGCGCGCCGCATTGGCGGCCAAGATCGAACATTTGGATGCGGGGATCGGTCGGGTCTTGAACACGCTCCGGGAATTGGGGCTGGAGGAGACCACGCTCGTTCTTTTCACGAGCGACAACGGGGGGCAACTCAACGTCGGCGCAAACAACGGACCGTATCGCGACGGCAAGGGCACCATGTACGAGGGCGGCATCCGTGTGCCCATGATCGCCCGTTGGCCCGGCAAGATCGCCGCGGGGACGCAGAGCAGCGCCGTGGCCGTCACGATGGACCTGTTTGCCACGGTCCTGGACGCGGCGGGGATTCCCCAACCGCCGGACGTGGACGGCGTCGGCTTATTGTCGATCTTGGCCGGCGAGAGGGAGGAGACTCCTCCGCGGAATTTGTTCTGGGTGCGATTGGAAGAAGGACGCTGGATCTGGGCCGCCCGCCGCGGAAATTGGAAGCTGGTTCGACCTTTGCCGCCCAAGGATCGCCCGCCGCGCGACGAATTGTACGACTTGGCGTCGGATCCGCGGGAAACGACGGATTTGAGCGACCGCCGGCCCGACGAGCTGCGGCTCATGCAAGAGTTGCTGGAACGGCATATCGCGGCGTCGCGCGACGTTCCCTGGAAGCCCCGCGAGCAACCGATCCCCGAAGCGACCACGCTCTTTCGCTCCGGTGAGGGCGGATACCATACCTATCGGATTCCGGCCTTGGCGGTGGGGTCCACGGGGGCTTTGTTGGCCTTCTGCGAGGGCCGCAAGAGCAGCGCCCGAGATGACGGAGATATCGATCTCTTGCTCCGCCGTTCGGTGGACGGAGGACGAACGTGGAGCGAACCGACGCTGATTTACGAGGAGGGCGGGGATGCGCCGATCACGATCGGCAACCCCTGCCCGGTCCTGGATGCCCGAACCGGTACGTTGTGGTTGGCGTTTTGCCGCAATAACGATCGCGTCTTCGTGACCTCTACGCAAGACGACGGCCTGACTTGGACTACGCCGCGGGAGATCACGGCCGACGTCAAGGCCGAGGATTGGGATTGGTATGCCACCGGGCCGGGCCATGGGATCCAGTTGCGGTTCGGACCGCATGCCGGGAGGTTGGTCTTTCCTTGCGATCACCGCGTGCGCGGAGGAGAAGGGGATTGGAAGCAACGTGGCCGTTCGCACATGTTTTACAGCGATGACGGCGGCAAGACTTTTCGCCGCGGCGAACCGACGGCCTGGGGTATGAACGAGTGTCAGGCGGCGGAGCTGAAGAACGGGCGTCTGCTACTGACCATGCGAAATTACCTCGGCAGGAATTGCCGGGCCTTCGCCGTTAGCGCGGACGGCGGGGAAACTTGGTCCGAACCGACTTGGAATGAGTCGGTCTATTGTCCCGTCTGCCAAGCGGCGATGATCGGGTTTTCCGAACAGCCGCAGGTCCTCTTGCATAGCGGACCGGGCGGGCCGGGTCGGGCGAACATGACCCTCCGCGTCAGCTACGATGAAGGAAAAACCTGGCCTTACGCCCGGGTGATTTCCCGCGCCCCCGCCGCTTACAGCGACTTGGCGGTCCTGGAAGATGGGACCATCTGCCTGCTGTTCGAGACGGGACAGGCCCATCCGTATCAGCAGATCGACTTCCTGCGTCTAACGCTGAGCGACTTGGAGCCTGCCGGAGAGTAAACCTTCGGACGTCTCGGGGGGGCTACGCTACACATCCTCCTGTAGCAGCACATACGTCTCGCGAATCACGATCAACACCGATTGCCGAAATTGATTGGTGAGAGCTTCCATGCTCACGGACAAAGCACCGAAGGCCGCGTTCATATTGCGCATGGCTGCATTTGCCAATTGAACGCGGGCCTCGGCTGCAATGCTGCCGTAAATCGCGGAGCCCCCGGTTCCCGCGGAGGCCCTTTCCAAGACCGTGGCGTGAAAGGCCTTTTGCGCCGCCGCGAGCTGCTCGTAACGATTCAGGATTCTTTGGCGCGCCGCGACGCTGAAGGAGGCTGCGAGAACGCGTTTGATTTCGAGGTCGATTTTGCGGAAGACCTGCACCACAAGCTGCTTGATCGGCGGCTCGGAGTTTTGGATCAAGCTGTCGGCCCAGTTGGTCTTGCGTTGCCATCGCCGTAAGATTTCCACTTGTTCCGGAGGCAGAGCGGCGGCGGCAATGAGTTGCGGCTCCCCGTTCCCCGACCATTCCACCAACCATTCGCCCTGGGGCGCATCGGCTTGATATAAGGCGGCATAAACCGGGCGGCCGGCCTCAAATACCAGGAAAACGCCGTGCTTGCGATTGTTCTTGTACTCGCCGTAGAATTGCGGCCCTTCCAAACCCTCGGGATGGTAGACCAGGAAACGGCCGGATCGCATGCCCTTTTCGTATTCCCCGAAATACAACGGATTGCCGGTTTCCGGATTGAGAAGCCAGAGGGGGCCGTGGAGATATCCCCGAAAGAAAGATACGACGAGGATGGGGGCGGCGGAGTCTCCGGCGTCCGAATCGGCGAAGACGAACACCAACGGTTGAGTGGCCACCATCGGTTTTCCGCTCAGCCCGGCCTGCACGAACTTGAGCGTCGTGTCGACTCGGCTCGCCAATGTCTCGATGGCAACCGTGGGGGTGACCATTTGGGGGCGGATCGGGATACTCCGGTCCTTGATCGGAAGCGTAAATACCGTGAATTGGATTTGCATGGACGTGATGCGAATCCAGCTCGGTTCTTGGGCCGGCGATCGGCCGTAAGGTTGGGACACGGGTAAGCTGCGAACATGCGGCGAGGCATCGGCGGAATAGGCGAGTGTCGCGAGCTCCGAACAGCGGCCGGTCGCGCCCGTCCCCGCGGCAAAGACGACGATTGCGCCGGTCGCCCACGAACGGAGAGCTTGCGTGATGCCCGGTCGCCGCATTCCTCCGCATTTCCGCAGTGCGACGGCGGGGTCGCGGCCCGATTGATTGATGCGTGGTGTTCTCGAATTGCTCATGTTGACGCCCTCCTCCTTCATGAGTGTGCCCCAATACGCGAAAGTACAACCGGCTGCATGGGATGCGGGATCGACTTCCCCCACGCTCCCTACCGAGTTTATCGTGGCCGGTTGGACAGCCCCGGTCCAATCACGCTGAAGAGGGACGCATCTGCCGGAAGCACCCGTTTTGGGAGAGGTGGGGAGGTGGTTGTCGGCACCTTGGGAGGACGGCGGAGGGCGACTGCCGTCGTTGCGTGCCCGTGAGAACGCACGCTTCTCCGATTCACGGCGGCGGCGTGTTGTTGGCTGACGGCCGGTCTCTTATACTCAGTACGAGCTGAATGTCGCCGAGGAGACGGAGAGCGAGGCAAGATGCATGGGAGAACGGTAAATCCTGATCGTGTCGGCGGGAGATCGGCGGAATCGAAGAGCGCACGTCGCCGGCTCCGGGAGATGAAGGTTGGAGGGACCGATGAATTTACGAGATTCGCGATATAAGGAATTCGCCCTAGTTCAAGAGATGATGGAGACGCCGGATGTGATTCGTAGGTTCGATCCGGCTCCGGCGCAAGAGGCGGCGGTGGAAGTACACGCCGCGCGTCGGTTACTGTTGACGGGCGAGGGGTCCAGCCGAATCTTTCCCGCCAAGAACACCATTTACGAGAATCTCAAACTGGGAAGTCCTTGGCAGATCGTGACGGAAGGGGCGCGTCAAGCCCAGGAATACGAGCTGAGCCGTTTCGCCGTGTTCGGCGCCAGTAACAGCGGGCGCACCAAAGAGGTCATCGCGCTCTTTTCGCAGTTGGCCGAGGAAGGCCATGAGCGGCGATTTGGGTTGACCGCCCACCGAGGGGTGAAGTTGGAGGAAGTCGCCGTTCGTTGCTTCTATCTGACGTGCGGGTCGGAAAACGCGGTGGCCGCCACGAAAAGCGTCGTCGAGCAGGCCCTGTTCTACCGGGCCATGTTGGCCGAAACGGAAACCGATTCTCCCTTGATGGCTCAGAGGGAGTCCGCGAGCGATGCCGCCCGGATGGTTTTGGAGATGCCCTTGGACGGCAAGCTGATCGATCGCGTGGCGGCGGCCCCGATCATTTACTTCGCGGGCCGCAATACCGGCGTGGCGGAGGAATTGACGCTCAAGACCAACGAGATTACCCACAAGAAAAGCGATTATCTCGAAGGCACCTACGCCGTGCACGGGATCGAGGAGGTCATGCGCCCGGAAGAGGTCGTCGTACTCATCGATCCCTTTCCAGCGGAGATGGAGAAATTTCGAGAGGTGCTGGCGGAGGGCGTGGGGATGACGGTGATCGCCGTTTCCGCCGAGGAGACGCCTTTCCCCACCATTCGCATCCCTAAGCTATCCGGTTACGACACCATCTTGCAGTTATTGGCCGGTTGGAATTTGCTGGTGGAGGTCGGCGTGGCGTTGGGAATCAATCTGGACAAGGCGGAGAGGGCGCGAAAGATCGGCAACGTTTTCCCCGGTTGACGACAACGGGCTTCCGGCCGGACGGCTCGCCGAAGATGACAAGGCGCGGGCAAGATGTCGACGACTCGGCGATGGGAGGTTTCGGAGAAGGCGGTCTTGTATGGCAGGCGGCATCATTTATAGCAAGCGGACGGCGGAAGGGCCTCGCCACGGCGACGAGGTCGCGGACGTGTTCTCCCCGTGGGAGGAGGGACGCGAGACTTGGCTCTTCGTGTCGCCGCATGACGACGATGTCGTGATCGGTGCCGGTATTACGCTTCAGGCCGCCCTGGCCGAAGGTGTGGCCGCCCATGTGGTCATAACGACCGACGGCCGGATGGGTTACTGCCGGCTGCCGCAACGCCGTACCATCACCCGCATTCGGGCGGACGAGTCGCGCGAAGCCTATCGGATTCTCGGCCTCCCCTTGGAGCAATTGGAGTTTCTCGGTTTTCCCGATTGCAATTTGAATCCGTACCGCGGCCGGCATTTCACCACAATCGGCGATCCGACGGAGTTGGAAGGGGCCAGCGGCCTGCAAAACGCCTTTCCGTACGTGATTCGCCGTCTTCGCCCTACCCGGGTGTTCCTGCCCACTCCCACGGATCTGCACCCCGATCATCGCATCGTCTATGAGGAAGCGCTGATTAGTCTTTTTCACGCCCAGGGTAATATTTGGCCGGAGCTCGGTCCGCCCATCGCCCAGGTTCCGCGGGTCTACGAGTATGCGACGTATTGCGATTTCCTTTCGCCGCCGCAGATTCGGATTTCGGCGCCGCCCGAATTCTTGGAACGCAAATTAGGCGCGATTCGCGCTTTTTCGAGCCAGGAGCAGATCGAGACCCTGGTGGAGGTCCAACGTCGCACCGGGGCGGTCGAATATATCCGGGAAGTGGAGTTCAACTTCTATTCACCGGAGAAGTACGCCGACCTGTTTTGAGTCGAGCGAAGAAACAGATCGCGCTGCGGCGGCCGTGCCGGGCCTGGTAAGCCGGGGCCCGGCTTCGGCCCGAGGCTCTCCATGGGAACCCACTGGTTACTCCGTTGCCGAATGCCTCAATAAGAGGGGAGGGCGCTCATGCGGCGGTCTTGGGGATGGACGGTTCTGCTGGCGGCGGCCGTGGTCGGCAGCGCGGGTCGGTGCGAGGAAACCTCGCTTCTCGGCAAGCCGTCCGCGGACGGGCCCGGTCAGGCGGTTTGCCTTGATGCCCCGCTCTTTCATTGGACCTTTGACGACGGCAGTGCGTTCGTCTGCCGCGATTCGGGGCGAGGCGGTTGGCATGCCGAATGCACGGGCGACCGGAGCGCGGGCGTCCGCCTCGTTGACGGACTATTCGGCACGGCCCTGCACTTGGAGGGGGATCATCGGATCGCCACCGTCGGCCCAATGCCGCATCGGCTCGCCACGGCGATCGCGTTTTCGGCGTGGGTGATGCCGACCGATCTCCGCGGCTATCGCGAGATCTTTCGCAAGGAGGACGGCGACCGGCGGCTGCTCTTTTCCTTCCAAAACGATGGCACCATTCTCTCCTTGGGGCTGAACATCGGCGGTTATGTGGAGTGCGACGCCCCGATCCGGACCGCCGAGGTGATGGACGGCCGCTGGCACCACTGCGCGGCCACGTTCGACGGTCGCGTGATGCGCGTCTATCTCGACGGCCGCAAGATCAGCGAATTGGAGCGGGCGGGAACGATCACGTCCGGCGGCGATGCCCCGGGATGCATCGGTTCGCTCAACGGCGGTGAGAATTTTCAGGGCCGGCTGGACGACCTCCGCATCTACGATCGGGCTTTAGAGGCTGAGGAAATCGCGGCGCTGCACCGTAAAGGATTGCAGATCATCTTGGCTCGGCAGGAGGAGGCCGCCCGATGGGTGACCGCGGTCTATCGCCGCGAAGGGACATTCTTGGAGACCCTCTCGGGCGTGCGGCAGCGGTCGGAAAACGCTCAGGATGCGATTACCGCCGATGCGACCGCGCTGTTGATCCGTTGCTTTCAGGCCGATTTTCCGCAGGAGGTGGAGGCCCTGAGCCGTTACACGGAACAACCGCCGGCATCCTGCGTCCTGCCCTCGGCCGAAAAGTCTTGGCGACAGGCGGCGGATCGCGTGTACGCCCTTTTGGTCGAGTATCGTCCCCTTACCGAGGAGCAATGGCGTCGCACGACCGATGCGGAGCGGGAATACTGGAGGCACATCGACGAAGTCGGCCGCGGCTATCAAGACTTGGTCGACAGGCATACGCCGGACGATTCGCCGGCCTGGGTGGAATTCATTCTGAGGGCCGGTCCCGAGATTCGCTACCGACCGCGGCTCCAAGAGGCCGTGGCGCCGTACGTGCCCCCGCAGACACCGGAGACGCGAAGCCTCACGGCGGCGGAGGCTCAAGCGGTTTTGGAGCGGGACTGGTTGCATCAGGTGGGAGGTGCGGCCGCGGCGGGTCGGATTCGGCACGAGGCGGAGCGGACGCGGCGCTTGGCGGAACGGACGGCGGCTGCGCTCTCCGCATTAGGCTACGAAGAAAAACGGTCGCGAATCGAGGTTTGCCGCCGCGAAATCGATGCTCTGGTGTCGGAACTTCCCGAAACCGGAGAGCGACCGGACTTGTATTTCCGTCTGCGGCGATGGAAACGAGAGTTGATGTTCCTGGACCCCGCCGTGGACTTCGACCGCCTCGTCTTCATCGACCAACCCTTCCCGCAAGGTTCGGAATGGCGGCATGAAACGCGGCATCGCCTGGGTTATATGGCGGTGCCGGGCGGTCGGCTCTTGGTGCTGGAAGGGCTGGGACCGGACGGCAAGTTGCGGCAACTGGCCCCCCAAGCCCCTTTGCACGGCTCGTTCTGGCGTCCGGACGTGGATTACGACGGCCGAAATGTGCTCTTCTGCTTCAAACCGCACAACGAAAAGTCCTTCCACATCTTCGAAGTCGCAGCGGAGGGCGGCGTTTGTCGGCAGTTGACCGACGGTCCGTACGACGATTTGGATCCCATCTACCTGCCGGACGGAGAGCACATTCTGTTCACCACGACGCGGGGCAACACGTATGTGCGGTGCATGCCGCCGACCAACGCCTTCATTCTTGCCCGATGCGATCGCGACGGCCGAAACATCTATTTGATTTCCGCCAACAACGAACCCGACTATTTGCCCAGCGTGATGCCCGACGGCCGCGTCCTCTACACGCGATGGGAGTACACGGATAAGCCGCTGTGGCGCGCCCAAAGTCTGTGGACCGTTCGCCCGGACGGTACCCAGACGCAGGTGTTTTGGGGCAACCAGAGCGTGTGGCCGGACCTGCTCAAAGACGCCCGAGTCATTCCCGGCAGCCGCCGCGTCATGTTTACCGGCAGTGCGCACCACGATTGGTTCTCCGGCGCGGTGGGGATCGTCGATCCGGACCGCGGCTTCAACTTCCCCCACGGTTTGACTAAGGTGACGCGGGAATTGCCTTGGCCGGAATCGGGAAACGGACCGATCGACCCGGGCGAATCGGAGAACTATGAATCGTACGGTCGCTACCGGGCCTATTATTCGCCTTATCCGCTTTCCGAGCGTCTGTTTTTGGTATCCGCAGAACGAGAAGGGAAATTCGTTCTCTATCTTATGGACGTGGACGGCAACCGCGAGCTGATCTATGAGGGGACGCATAACATTTGGTACGCGATGCCGCTCCGCCCGCGCAGGCGGCCGCAGGTTCTACCCGACCAGGTCAAGTGGCCGACTCGCGAGACGAAAGAGCATCCATCGGACGGAATTATCTACACAGGCAACGTTTACCAAAATGCACCGCCGGAGCTTCGCGGCCGCGCCAAATTCCTGAGGGTCTGGACCATCGACCATAAAACCTATACCTATTGGCACCAAAGGCCGTATATTTCGACCGGCCCGGTCGTTTCGGCGCTGCAATCCGACGGGGTGAAGCGGCTGCTGGGCACCGTTCCCTTGGAGGAGGACGGCTCGGCGGCGTTCTATGCGCCCTCCGGCATCCCGCTGCACTTTCAACTCCTGGATGAACGGCAACGCGCGCTGCAAACCATGCGCAGTTTCGCGAACGTCATGCCGGGTGAGAGCCGGGGTTGCTTGGGTTGTCATGAGTCGCACAGCCGCGCGCCGATGCCGGACGAAGGCGGCTTGGCTTTGCGAGCGACGCCGCGAACGATCACCCCGCCGCCTTGGGAAGACCGCACCGTCAGCTATCCGCGGTATGTGCAGCCGGTCTTGGACCGCTATTGCGGCACGTGTCATCAAGGCCAGGGCGAAGCGACGGCCGTGCTCGACTTGACTCCTCGACCGGGGTTCCTCGGATTCGCCGAGCCGTATTTTCTGCTGATCGGCCGACCCACGTGGGGGCAACCGTATTCCAAGCCGGAGGTCATTCCGGCGGGCTTCGGCATTGCCAATCCTTTGATCGTCGAGGGTTACGCCACAACCGACCCGGAAGCTTACCGCACGCCGGCTCCGATGACGGCTCTCTCGTACAACAGCCCGTTGGTCGAACTCTGCGCGAGCGGACGCCATTACGGCATCAAGGTGGATGAGGTCAGCCTCTTGCGGATCATAGCTTGGGTCGATGCGATGACGCCGTATCGCGGCGAGGAGGAGATACGCGAGATACCCGACCCCGAATTCCAAGGCGTGGATTGGTTGGCGATTCGCCCGCGGATCAAGACGGCCTTAAGGATGGTTCGCCCGGGACCCGTAGATGACGCAGCGGAAAGCGGCGATGTCCGTGATCCGAAGCTCGGCCTTCGCGCAGAGGCCGAGCGACCGCGATAGGAAATCTTCATTGAAGGGGCTTTTTGCGATTGAAATTTTTCGCGCCGCCGATATAACTTTATTGAATCGATGAAAGTGCTGCTTGCAGTGATTCTCGGGGAGTTTCGGCGGCGCACGATTATCGGCGGCAAGATGCCGCGAAGTCGGGAAGACGGTTGATGCATCGTTGCCGCAAAAACACGGTTGCAACGTTTTGACGGAAGCCGGGAACATCTTGGAAATCGGCGGCTTGAAACGAGAACGGCGTCCGCGCAAAACGAGTCGGAAGGATTGGGGACGAAACACGGTGAGGTGAGGTGGCCCGTTGAATCGGCTTCGGTGGTCGAAGCCGTCTCACCGTGAAGCCAATGGACGGAGGTTCAAACCGTGGCAAAGAAGGCTGCCAAAGGCGCTGCGACCAAGAAGGCCGCAACCACGAAGAAGGCCGCTAAGAAAGCAACCAAGAAGAAGTGCTGATCGGGTTGCTACGGCTTTCTTCCCACCGTCTCGCCCCACGGATGGGATCAAGACGGTCGGGTCAAGCCCGCGAGTGAACAATGACGAGAAAGGGCCGTCGCACAGGGAGTGCGGCGGCCCTGTCGCTTCTTAAGCCGAAAGTGCCTCTTTCCGGGACCGGGGGCTGAGGGAAAACCAAGCGCGGGCCTCGGTCGACGGCTAACCGGCGGGCCGAGAGCCGCCTTCCGCCTCGCGGTGCATCAGGATGGCGTCCAATTCCTGTTTCAGACGCGGCAGAATCTCATCGTAGGTGAAGCTCCCCAGCGTCTCGGAGCCGCGCTTCAGATTGACGTAGCGCGGACCGCACCACAAACCGAGGTCGGCGGAATCCGTCTCGCCCGGACCATTGACGCGACAGCCCATCACGGCGATCGTAACGTCGGCGTGGGCGGCATACCGCGTCATTTCCCGGACTTGCTCGGCCAACTCCACGAAGGCCCCGTTCTCCACCCGCGAACAACTGGGGCAACTGATGATGTTGAGTCGTCCCGGCGTCCAAGGCTCTGCGGTGATGCGTCCGGCCGCCGCGTCGCGAACGATTTCCAGCCCGGCCGTCACCTCTTCGTGTTTTCGAGGATTGGGCAAAGTCAACGATACGCGAAGAGTGTCGCCGATGCCCTCGGCAAGGAGGGGCAACAAGGCCGTGCGCGTCTTGAGGATGCCCTCCGGCGGCATGCCGGCTTCGGTGACGCCCAGGTGCAAAGGCACGTCGGGCCGCTGCGCCGAGAAACGACGATTGATTTCCACCACCTTGGCCGGATCGGAATCCTTCAGCGAGACGCAGTACTGATCGAAGCCCAAGCGATCCAGCAGCTCGCAGTGCAGCAACGCCGACTCCAGCATGGGAGAGAGCTTGTCATGCGGCGGGAATTTCTCCTGAAGGGCGGGATCGATCGAGCCGCAGTTGACGCCCACCCGCAGCGCGCAGCCGTGTCGGGCGGCCGCCTCCGCAATGAATCGCACCTTGTCCTGCCAGGAAACTTCCTTTTGATGATGATAAAGATGACCGGGATTGTAGCGCACCTTTTGCACCAGCGGCGCCACGCGAACCACCAGCCGATAATTCTCCTGCAAATCGACGGTCAAAGACGCGGTCGTCCGTTGGCGGATATCGGCCAGAGCCTGCGCGTCGGCCTCGCTGTCCACCGCGATCCGGACCACCGCTGCGCCGGCCTCTCGCAGCATCTCAGCTTGGGCCGCCGTGGCGGCGACATCCTGCGTTCTTGTAGCGCACATGCTTTGGACGGCAATGGGGTGGCCGCGACCGATGCGGACGGAGCCGATGCGGACGGTCCGCGTGCGTTTCCTGTTTTGAAGCGAATTGAGAGGCGTGGGGTTCAGGTCGATGTTCATGCGTGTGAAGATGAACGTGTGAAGATGAATCAGGATCAACGTAGCGGTGTCTTCACCGAGGGTATCCGGTTCGCCATGAGACTCGCCATGAGACTCAATGGGCCGTGGACGCGGCCACGGACCGGCGGCCGCCGCCGAGGACTTCGATCGGCGGCCCGTCTTCCGCGACCCGGCCGTTTTGGAGCACGATGACGCGATCGGCCGCTCGGCGGGCAAACGTCAGTTCGTGAGTCACCAAAATCAAGGTCATGCCGTCGTTTCGCAGGTCTTCAAGGACCGCTAGAACCTCCGCTTTCAAATCGGGATCGAGGGCGCTGGTAATCTCGTCGCAAAGCAGTCCGCGGGGTTCCATGGCCAAAGCCCGGGCGATCGCCACACGTTGCTTTTCCCCGCCGGACAGTTCCCGCGGATAGGCCTGGGCGCGATGGGACATGCCCACGCGATCCAGCAACGCCGCCGCCCTTTCGGCGGCCTGCCGAGCCGACAGCCCGAGAACCTGCCGCGGGGCTTCCATCACGTTTTGCATGGCCGTGAAGTGGGGGAACAACTGGAAATCTTGGAAAATCATCCCCAGCGTCCGCCGGACTTCGCGAAGTACCGCGAAAGGAGCGGGATGCGGGCCGGGGCGGAGGCGATGGCCCATCACCCGGATTTCTCCGGCGTCGAAATAGCAAAGGCCGTTGAGACATCGCAGAAAGGTGGACTTTCCGGCACCGCTCGGGCCGATCACGGCCACGGTTTCGCCCGCCGTGAAGCGCAGGTCCAGGCCGCAGAGAACGGGACGCCCCGCGAAGTTCTTCTGCAGCCCGCGGATCTCGATGTCCAAATCGGTCGCCATCAAAGACCCTTTCCCCATCGGCGTTCCAAACGTCGGGCCAGCAAACCGAGCGGAACCGACATGACCAGATACAAGGCCGCCGTGGCGGCGCCTATCTCCAAATATTTTAGGCTCGATTTCGCCAGAATCTGATATTGCTTCGTCAATTCTACCACGGCGACGATGCTGACGATGCTGGTATCCTTGAAGAGCGCAATGAAGTCGTTGGTCATGGGAGGGAGGATCACACGCACGGCCTGAGGGAAGATGATCCGGCGAAAGGTTACCGTGCGGCTCATACCCAACGATGCGGCCGCCTCCCATTGACCGTGCGCGACGGATGCGATCCCCGAGCGGTAAATCTCCGCTTCGTAGGCGGCATAGTTCAGCCCGAACCCCAGCACGGCGGCCTGAAAGGGACTGAACCGCAAGGAGCAAGGCAGGGCCCATTGTTCGGCCAAGGAAGGCAGCCCGTAGTAAATGAAAAACAGCAGGAGGAGGACCGGGATCCCACGAAAGAACTCGATGTAGGCGGTGGCCGCCCAGCGGAGAGGCCGCGGACCGTAGAGTCGCAATAGGGCGATGGGCAGGCCGAGGATGATCGCCGCGGCCATGCTGGTGATCGTCAAGAACACCGTCACAGCGGCGCCTTGCAGCAAAAGCGGCACGTAACGTGAGGGCGTCCAGTTTCGTCCCGCCTCCGCCGTCACGTCCGTCGCGTCCCAGTATTCGAGCGCCTCTTGCGCGGAGTTCCAAAGGCCCCAACGTTCGTAGATGCGGCGCAAGACTCCGGAGCCGGCCAGATCCGCCAGGGCGCGATCGACCTCCGCTGCGAGGGTCTCATCTTCCTTGCGAAAGGCGATGGCATAGTAGCCCTTTCCGAAAGGCTCGCCGAGAAATCGGAGCCGCGGATTCGGCCGAGCGAAATACACGGCGATCGGCAGGTCCATCACGACCGCGTCAAGCCTCCCGATCTCCAGGTCGAGATAAGGCTCGGTTTGGTTCCCGTAAAGTACCGGGCGAAACCCCATCTCTTCCAGCAGTCGCTGGGCGGCCGTCTCTTCGAGAGTGCCCACCCTGCCGTTCAGGGCCAATAGAGCCTCGAGCGAAGAGAAACGCCGTTCTTCGGCGCGGACCACCGTTTGCAGGGTGTAGACATAGTACGGGCGTGAAAGCCGTAACGCCCTGGCGCGGTCCGGCGTCACTTCCAAGCCGTTCATGGCGAAATCGAAGTCGCCCCTCCGGAGGCCGCTGACCAGTCCGGCGTAGTCGTATTGCACCCATTGGATGCGCCGGCCGAGGCGTTGCGCGAGCGCCTCGGCCAAATCCACTTCGAAACCGACCACGCGGCCGGGATCCTGCGGATCATAAAAAATGTACGGCGCGCCCCCCTCGGCATCGGCCGCCCATCGCAAAGGATCGTCATTAGCCGGAACGGTGGAGCCGGTCCAGGCGACGACGAACACCATGCCGGCACAAGCAAGGCCGAAGAATCGACGTTGAAAGAGATCCACGCTCGGCTCTCACGACTGCTGATGAAAGGGAACCTCAGCTTGGGAAATGCGACGAAAATCGTGGGAATTATAGTTTCTCTTCTTCTGCGTCGCGAGGACGGGCGGGACCGCTTGCCCCCGCCCATTGGGGCCGAATCGTACCGCAAGCGTGACGGCGGGGCGGATTCGGCGTTCGGGAGAAGGCCGCACGGCGGTATAATCAATCGGCGTTGAGAGGCAAAAGCGACGGAAATCGCCGCGCTGATTCGGCGAAGGGGCTTCGTCGCCAAATTCCGTGAAATCGAGGTGCCATGCGTGCCAGCGTAGGCGTCAAGTTCGGACGGACCGCCGTTTGGCTTTGGATTCTCTGGTCGGCGACGCTGATGGTGCCGCTTGGTCGGCGCTCGGCCGCCGCCGAACCGGCGATCTCCGCGCAGCCGCCGCCGAGTGCTACCGGCACGGAGAAGGGACCGCATGATCCGGCGGAACCGGCCCTCCTTCCGCTACCCATGCCTCCCGCGCCGGAGGAGTCGGCGGACCCGACGGCGCCGACCGCCCTCAGTGTAGAGAGTGTGAATGCTCTTCTGGCGACGGTGCGGACGGATCCGTCTTTGCCGGAGACGGCCCGGCTACAGGCCGAGGAGGTCCTCCAGCAGGCGCTGAAGGAATTGGAGGCGGCGGCCCAGTTTCGCGCCCAGGCGGCTGGCTTTCAGGCCAAGCTGGATCAGCTTCCCCGCGAGATCGAGCGTTGGGAGGCGGAGTTGGCGGCGGCCGGCGCGCCGCCGCAAAGCATTCCGGCGGAGGCATCGCCCGCCGATATGGAAGCGCTGTTGCAAACCGCGGAGGCGGCCCTGGCGGAAGCCCGCGCCGCGCGCGACGCTTTGGAAACGGAGGGGCCGCGCCGCGCCGCCGTGAAACGCGACACGCCGGCCTTGATCGAGGCCGCTCAGAAAAGGCTCCAAGCGGCGCGCGAGCAACTGGCCCAACCGCCCGCTCCCGACAGCCCCGCTGCGCTGATGCAGGCCCAACGGCGGCTGGCCCAGGCTCAAATCGAGTCCGCTACCGCAGAGATCGAAGCGCGGCAGAAGGAGGTGCTGTTCTACGATCGGGCCAACGAGACCTTGTTGCCGCTGCGGAGACGCGTCGCGACGCAAAAGTTCAACGCTGCGGAAGAGTGGGTGCGACGCCTCAGGGAGGAGTTGGCCAAGCGGCGCAAGGAAGTCGCGGAAGAGACGCTGACCAAGAGTCAGGACCGCCTCTCGGAATTGCCGCCGCAATTGAGCGCCCCTGCGCTGAAAAATCGAGAGTTGGCGAGCGATGTTCGGGACATGGTCGCCCGCGTGGAAAAAACGGAGCAACAACTGAGCGCGGCCCGGGCCACCCTGGACGACATTCGTCGCCGGTTCGATACGGCCAAGGAGCGGATGGCGCAGGTCGGGTTGACGGGCGCGTTGGGCGTCTGGCTGCAAGCCCAAAAGGCGTCCCTCCCCGACCTCAGGGCGCTGCGAAAACAGATCGCCGACCGGCAAGAGGAAATTCGCAGAATCCAGTGGATGACGATCGAATTGAGCGAAAATCACGCCGCGCTGCCGCCGCTGGAACAAACCATTGAGGAGTGGCGAAGCAGGATACCGGCTGACGCCGATTACGATTTGCGTTTGCGGTGGTGGCCTTTGATCGACGAGTTGGTACGAGAGCAATATCGCTTGATCGAAGAACAGTTGCGATTGTACCAAGACTACCTGGATGATCTCGTCGAGCTGGACAACGTTCAGCAGAGCATTATCCGCCGGGCCGGAGAGTACACCTCTTTCATCGATGAGCACATTTTATGGATTCGCAGCGCGCCGGCCTTCACGGAGCGTTTTTGGGAACAGCTCCGTTTGACCCTGGGGGTGGTGCGGTTGTTGCTGGGGCCCGACACCGCGCAGGATTTGCTGGGCGTCTTGCTGGCGGACGCCGTCGGCCGACTTTGGCTGTGGGGCGCGGCGGCGTGCGCTTATCTGTTGCTGCTCCTGGGATACCGGTCCCTGCGCGCCCGCTTGCAAGAGGCGGGAAAGCAGGCGGCCGGCAGCACCTATCGAGGGTTTTCCCCCACTTGGAAGGCTCTGGTCATTACCTGCCTTCTGCCGTTGCCGGTGGTCTTGCCGTTGTCGTTCTTGGCTTGGCGGCTGGCCACGCCCTCGTTCGTCGTGGCGACGGCCTGGCCGACCGCGGTCGGCTTGGGCTATGCGGCGTTGTTCTACTACCTTTTTGATTGGATGCGCCACCTTTGTCGCGAGCACGGTTTGGCCGAGGCTCATTTCGATTGGCCCGGGACGGCGACTCGGTGCGTCTACCGGCGCCTACAATGGTTTGTGCCCTCGGGGACGATCTTGGTCTTCCTTTGGCGTGCCGTGCAAGCCGCCGGCGACGAGCGTTGGCAGAACGGCCCGGGACGGCTGTTGTTCGCGGCTCTCTTGCTTCTTTATGCGGTGATGTCGGGGCTTCTTCTTCACCCCCGCGGGAAATTCATGAAGGCGGTGGGAGAGGCGAGTCCGACGCTGTGGCTCTATCGTTTCCGCGGCATACTCTCCGCTTTTGCGGTACTCTCGTTGGCGGCTTTGGCGGCGGCTTCCTTGGCAGGGTATCACTACACCGCCGTTCAATTAGCCGAACGATTGCGAAACACCCTGCTGGTTCCGGTCGGGCTGGGCGTTATCGGCGGGTTATTCTCGCGCTGGACCTTGGTCCGCAAACGAAGACTGGCGCTCGATCGTTGGCGGCGAACGGCCGCCGGCGCTGCCGCCCAGGAAGTTGCGGAAGGCAGCCCTTTGAGTATTCCGGCGGAACCGGAACCGGACCTGACGTTGATTGGTTTGCAAACGCAAAAGCTCTTCTCCACGGTGCAAATCGTGATCGCGATTATCAGCCTGGGGTGGATTTGGGGCGATGTGTTGCCCGCCCTGGGCATCTTGCGGCAGGTTACGTTGTGGCACATCGCCGGAGCAGTCCAGCAAACGCGCACTGCCGCGGACGGCACCGCCGGTCTGGTGGATGTGCCGGTGTTGCGGGCCATTACCTTGGGAGACTTACTCCTGGCGGGGTTGATCCTAGCGGCGGGCATCGTCGCCGCGAGGAATATTCCCGGGCTGATGGAGATCGCCCTGCCGCCCAAGATTCGGGGTGATACCGGTCTCCGCTACGCCATCGACACGTTGGTGGGATACCTCGTGACCATCATCGCCGTCGTTTGGGCGTTCGGTCAGCTAGGCATCGGATGGTCCCAGGTTCAATGGCTGGTGGCAGCGGTGGGGGTGGGGTTGGGGTTCGGCTTGCAGGAAATCTTCGCCAATTTCGTTTCCGGCCTGATCCTGCTGTTTGAACGCCCCATTCGGGTCGGCGACGTCGTGACCCTGGGGGAGTACTCGGGAGTCGTGTCGCGAATCCGTATTCGGGCGACCACGTTGCTCAATTTTGAACGGAAGGAGTTGATCGTTCCGAACAAGGATTTGATAACCGGGCGCATCCTTAATTGGACGCTTTCCGACGCCGTCAATCGAGTAGAGGTCGCGGTCGGAGTGGCCTACGGTACGGATCCGGAACGGGTCATCGAAATACTTACCCGGGTCGCGGAGGAGAATCCCTACGTTACGAAGGAAATCCCGCCGGCCGTCCTATTTGCGGGATTCGGTGATAGCTCGTTGAACTTCAAGCTCTTTGCCTACCTCCCCAGTCTGGAAAACCGCCTGCCGGCAATCAATTCGCTGCACGCGCAGGCCGCGCACAAGCTGGCGGAGGCGGGGATCCAGATTCCCTTCCCGCACCGCGAGGTCTTTTTGCACCAGGTGAATCCGACCATTCCCGGAGGTGAGGCCGGCAGGGAGGCTGTGCCAAAGGATGACGGATCCCAGGGTGCCGGCGAAAACGGAAAGAAACTCACCGACGAAGACGACCGTAAGGGTTAGGGCGCGGCCGCCGTCGGCACCGGCTTGGCGACCGGGCGTTCCATACGGTCGCGAGTCTCATAGTCTCATGGGAACCGCATCAAGCCTTAGGTGATCTGTGTGATTGCCTGGCTGATAGAGGCGAAAAAAGGGCGGTCACTGGGGGCTTGGCTCAAGCATGGCCCTTGAAGTGTGCTCCCAGACCGGGTTAAATGAAGATTCTCTCAAGTTCCTCCGGACAATCATCGCTTCCATCCATCGGCTTTGTGGGACGGGTGGCGGGGTCCGCTGCCCCGTGGAGGGGGTGTTATTCACGGGCTGGGAACCGGCGATGTGGTGGGTTTGGACGATGTGGTGGGTTTGAAAAATAGTGACTGTGGGTGCTTGCCCTGTCGTTGGGGGTTGGAACAAGCCTTTTGAGGATTCGTGTATGTATGCGATCATTGAAGACGGCGGCCGGCAGTACAAGGTCGAAGAGGGCCAGGTCCTCGATATCGACTATCGTGCTGATGAATCACCCGTGACCCCCGCCGGAGACGAGGCTTCGCCGCGAAGGATTCGGTTTACGCGGGTCCTTGCGGTTCGAGACGACAACGGTTTGCGTCTGGGCAAGCCGACCTTGGAGGGAGCCGAGGTCACCGCCGACGTTTTGGAAACGACGATGGGGCCGAAGATCTACATTCAGAAGTTCCGGCGGCGCAAGAACTATCGCCGCCGTCGCGGCCACCGTCAGATCTATTTGCGGGTGAAAATTGCAGAAATCCACGCGGGCTGATCGTCTCCGGCTCGATGGGTCAGGGCAACAGCTTGACGTTGCCGGCTGGGCTGGACTCGACGTCATTTGTGCTGCCTGCCCGCAGTTTCCAAGCTCGATAGTAGGGCCCGACGCCTCCTGAATTGCGCCGTCGGGCAAGGGGCGCGGTCTGCCGCCTCGCAATTTCGGCCTGCGCCGGGTACAATGGATCGCTGGTCCATTAGTTCAGTGTGTTTACAATCTTAATATTGTTTCTGAGGTCGCGAATGTCAGGTCTGATCGAAGTTCACGGAGGTCTTTCTGAGCCGGTAAACCGCACTGTTCCGGAAGAGCAGCGTGAGGAATTTCTCGCCCGAGCCAAGCAATTGGTGCGTTTGCCGGTTTCGGATGCCGACCTTTCGACCGTTTATCGTTTTGGCGACGGGGCGCTTAGCCCGCTGACCGGTCCGATGGATCGGGACGCCTACGACCGAGTGCTCGAAGAGTCGGTCATTGACTATCAGGGTAAGCTGTTCGCCTGGACCATCCCGCTGTCATTCCCCGTTACCAAGGAGCTGGCGGAGAGCATCCGCCCGGGCCAGGAGGTGGCGCTAGCACCGAACGGCGGCGACCCGGTTGCCATTCTGAAAGTGACGGATGTTTTTCCGTGGGACAAGCGGAAATACCTGGCGAGGGTCTACCTTACGGAGCGAACCGATCACCCGGGTGGGGATATGGTTCTGAAGGGGGATGCCGACAAAGACTACTTGGTCGGCGGGGAAATCTGGGTGTTGCCGCAACCCAAGCACCCCCGATTCGGTAAATACGTCCTTCGACCAAGCGAAGTCCGCGAGCTGCTGCGGAGCAAGGGCTGGGAACGCGTGGTGGCGTTTCAAACCAGGAATCCCCTGCACCGAGCCCACGAGTACGCCTTGGTCTACGGGCTGGAGCAGCTCTTACGACAGGGTTACAACGCGGGCGCTTGTCTGAATCCCCTCATCGGCGAGACGAAGGGGGACGACGTCCCGGCCGAGGTGCGGATGCAAACGTACGAAGCCCTGATCACCCGGCGTGCCTTGGGCGACGGCGATAGCGACCCGTCGCTGTGGGGGCCCCGCAACGAGTCGGTCCCAGATCGTGTCATCCTACTGGGCTTGGATATCAAGATGTTCTACGCCGGGCCGAAAGAGGCGGTGATGCACGCCATCTATCGGCAGAATTTCGGTTTTACCGACATCATCATCGGCAGGAAGCACGCCGACGCGCCTTATCACGACGGCACGCCTATTTGGGGAGACTTCGACGCCCAGCACATCTTTGAGGGGTTGAAAGGGGAACTGAAGATTCGCCCGTTGTGCGTGGGTTTCGCGGCGTATTACGAATCGGTGGGACGGGTCGACTTGATGGAGCATCACCCGAACGAGAAACCGGTTTCGATTTCCGGAAAGGAGATTCGGGCCGCTCTCCGGGAGAATCGTCCCGTGGACCCGCGGATTATGCGTGAGAGTACCGCTCAAATTCTCGCTCAGGCCATGGCCGGCCGTTGAGACGATAGGGCGGTCGCATGCCACCGGGTTGGACGCTGTACATCTTCGGCGGGCTGGCCGCCATCTGCATGGGCTTTGCAAAGACCGGTATGCCCGGCACTTCGGTATTGGCCGTGGCCTTGATGGCGCAGGCGTTTCGGCACAATGCCGAGCTTTCCGTAGGCGCCATGTTGCCGATCCTCTTGGTCGGCGACGTCGTGGCGGTGGCGTGCTATTGGCGATACACCTCTTGGTCCCGTTTGTGGCGTCTGTTTCCGGCTGTTTCCATCGGATTGGCAATCGGTTTCGGCGTTCTGCGCGTGATCGAAGGGAATCAACTCCGGCCGGTGTTGGGCATGCTCGTGGCGATCATGTTCGCCGTCGAATTGCTGCGCCGCCGTTTCAATTCCGATCGCGTGCCGCACGGTTGGGCATTCACGTCGGGAGTGGGTATCTTGGCGGGGTTCGGGACGATGGTGGGCAATGCGGCCGGCCCCGTCATGACCCTCTATCTGCTCAGTCAAGAGTTGCCTAAAGACCGCTTCATGGGGACATGTGCCGTTTTTTTCTTCACGGTGAACCTCATCAAGGTTGTGCCTTATACTATCGAGGGGATGATTACGCCGGAAACGCTGGCTTTTGCCATGTACGGCATTCCCATGACCGTGATCGGCGTGGTCCTTGGGCGATGGGCTTTCCATCGCTTTTCCCAACGCATCTTCGATGCCCTGATCCTCTGCCTGGCGGGACTGGCCGCGGTATGGCTGTTCCTGGGATAGATCCGTGGAAGCCGGCCCGCCGCGCGCTCGGAGGCGGGAGCACTTGGATGGATTGCGGACACGGCAATCGACCCCCGGCGGGTGACTTCGGGAATCCGATAAGGTATTTTTGGGGCGAGGATGGGTGAATTCTTGATCCGCGAAATCCATGTTACGGTTGGGATTTTTTCAGCCATCTTGGCGGGGCTGTCTTGCGGCGGATGTGCCCCTCACCGCGAACCCGCGACGGTCTCGGCCGAGGCGAGGTCGACGCAGCGGGGGAATTCCGCCGTCGAGTCCGGGGAATCACACGCGACCCGCTCGCTCGCGGAGACCTGCGTTCCGGAAAACGCCGGCCCGTTGGGAGTTCGCGTGAAGGGCGGGGCCTTGAATCCGGACCGCGTGTTCAAGACCAACGACCGCAACGATTGGCCCGTTTACGCTCCGCCCGAAGAGGTTCGGGTGAGTCTGCCGGAGATGCCCCCCGAGCTTGCGCATTCGTCGCGCACCAGCGCCGACGAGAAGAGCGCCGCACAGCCGCGGAGCAAAGCGCTGCCATCCGAGGGCGAAAAGATCGGCGATCGTTCTCTCGACGAGAACGGAACCGGGAGGGAGGATCGCGTCGAATAAGCGTCCACGATGCGACTACCTGTTCGCGAGGTGCCGTAGAAAATCCCGGACGAACTCGCATGGATTGGGGCGGCTGGACGATCTTTTGGGTTGCCAGTGAGTGGCTGATCCGGTTGATCATGCTGCCCGTGATCGTTCTTCGCAAGCCTCGCCCTAGCACCTGTTTGGCCTGGTTGGCTCTGATTTTCTTTGTCCCTTGGCCGGGGCTGGCCGCTTACTTGCTGATTGGGGAAAACCGGCTGGGACGCAAGCGCTGGAAGCAGCGGCGGAGCCGCTTTGCCGATCTGCGAGGTAATCAGCGGGCGGTGCCGCGGACAGTGGGGCGAAGCACCGAAGTCCACGTTGCGGACGAGGACGACGGCACGGAGGGTTACCGCCCTCAAGATGTGCCGCCCGAGAATCCGCTCATTCCCGACGACTTCCAGCCGATGGTGTCGCTGGTGGAACGGTTTACGGGTTGGCCGGTCTCGTCGGGGAATCAGGTGGCGTTCTTGTGCGATGCCGAATTGATGGTGGATCGCCTCGCGGCGGAAATCGACGCGGCGAGGGATCACGTGCACCTTCTTTTCTTCATCTTCCGGGATGATTACCTGGGACGCCGAGTGGGGGACGCCTTGATCCGGGCGGCGAAACGCGGCGTGACTTGCCGGGTCTTGGTCGATGCCGTCGGCTCGCGGCGGATGTTCCGCAGGCTGGGGGCCGAGCTGCGGGGACACGGGGTGCAATTGGTGCCCGCCTTGCCCGTCCGATTGTATCGCGTTCCCTTTGCCCGATTGGACCTGCGGAACCACCGAAAACTGGCGGTAATCGACGGTCGTACGGCGTACACCGGTTCGCAAAACATCGTGGAACCGTCCTACGGCCACAAGAAGGCGGGACGCTGGCACGACATTACAGCCCGAGTCGTCGGTCCGGCCGTCCATCACTTGCAACTGTTGTTTTTGGAAGATTGGTTTCACGAGACGGGCGAGTGGTTGGACCTGCCTCGCTATTTTCCGCCCGCGGAAGCGGCCGGCGATTCCGTGCTCCAGGTGCTACCCAGCGGTCCCGACATGCCGGGGGAATTGTTTCAAGACATTTTCGTGAAGGCCGTGTTTTTGGCTCGGGAACGGGTGATTCTGACCACGCCGTACTTCATTCCGGACGAACCCTTGATGATGGCATTGCGGCTGGCGGCGTACCGCGGCGTGCGGGTGGATGTGGTCATCCCCAAGCAGAGCGATCATCCCGTGGTGGATGCAGCCTCGGCCTTCTACTATTCCAAGCTGGCTCGCGAGGGGGTGAACGTTCATTACTTCCTGCCGGGGTTGTTGCACGCCAAAACCACCACCATCGACGGCCGGCTCGCGATTTTCGGGTCGGCCAACTACGACATTCGGTCCTTTCTGCTCAACTTCGAGCTGAACCTCCTCCTTTACTCTCCGGCCGCCGTGGAAGAATTGGTCCGCCTGCAAGAGCGGTATCTCTTGCTGTCGCAGCGCTTGCGGGAAAATTCGCTCCCCGATCGTGTTTGGCCGCGCCGCCTATGGATCAACCTGGCGAAACTACTCAGTCCTCTCCTGTAGCGATCGGTGCCCGCAAGGTTGTTTTGCGGGCGCAGTTTCCCTAGGTTTCCTATGTTAAAGCTACCTGTGACGACGGATCCGGAATGTCGGCAAACCCGGATGATTGTGCTCAATCTTACCTTTGGTTCTTTTCGATAAAACCGTAAGCAGCGATCGTGTTCAGGTATCGGCGCTTGCTCAGGGCGATGGCGGATTGACTGCGGCACGATCGTGAACACCAATTGCGGCGCGATTGAGGTGCTCGGGAGGTCGCAGCGGGATTCGCGCGTCAACCCTCTCCGTTTAGGGAAAGTCGGTCTGGTTCGTCGGTAATGTTCACGGCGATCGACGCGAGGGTGCGGGCATCGCAGGAAGGATCGTTCTACCATGACTCGGATTAACACGAACGTCAGCTCCCTTACTGCTCAAAAAACGTTGGCGAGATCGCAGGCCCAATTGCAGGAAGCCCTGACGCGACTGAGCACCGGCTTGCGAATCAACACCGGCAAGGACGATCCCGCCGGTTTGATCGCCAGCGAAGCCCTGCGCAGCGACATTACCAGCATCCAAAAGGCCATCACGAACAGCCAACGGGCGAACCAGATGATCGCCACGGCGGATAGCGCCTTGGGGCAGGTCAGCTCCTTGCTGAACGACATCCGCGGGCTGGTCTCCGAGGCCGCGAACAAGGGGGCGATGTCCGCAGAGCAGATTCAGGCCAACCAATTGCAAATCGATTCCTCCTTGGAGGCCATCGATCGCATCGCCCAGGTGACGCAATTCCAGGGGCGGCGGTTGCTGGATGGGAGTCTCGACTTCGTAACCGAAGGGTTGGACCCTACCGTTCTCAAGGACCTGCAAATCGATCAGGCCAATTTCGGCTCCAACAACGAAATCGGAGTCAACGTCACGATCGTGCGGCAGGCGACCCGCGCGCAATTGAAGTACGGTTTCGGCGCCGTTGCGAGCAACGTAGTCTTGGAGATCGGCGGAAAGCAGGGATTCGAGGCCTTCAGTTTCGCGGCCGGTAGCAAGGTCGAGGACATGGCCCGAGCCATCAACCTGGTGGCCGACGCGACCGGCGTGGTGGCCGAGGTTCAACAAGAGGCGACTCAAGGCGCGCTGACCACGTCCAGCTTCGGCCTGGACAACGATGTGGTGATCACGGCCAACCAGGCGGGCCAGGCGGCCGGCGACATCCGCGTGAAGTACGTGAAGGGTTCTTCCGCGACTACGACCGCCACGTACACGGCCGCCACGGGAACGCAACCCGCCCTGCTCGAGGTGCAACTCGGCACGCGGCAATGGGCGGCGGCTTCGGGCGAGGTCAATCCGACCGGCACCAACAACGCCATCAGCCTCACCGCCGACATCAAGGGTGAGGAGTTCAACGGCGTCACGCTCAACGTCACCGACACCGGCGGCCCGATCACGCTCAGCTACAATCACACGACCAAGGTCTTGAACATCGGCATCAACGACGGCGTGACCACGGCCGCCAACCTCGTCAACGCCATCAATAGCGACGCCACGATTTCGGCCCTCTTCACGGCCGCGCACGTGGGCGAGTCCGACGGCTCCGGCACGCTGGCCGCCGCCGACGGGGCCTGGGCCGGCTTCGCCACCGCGGGGGGCGTCACCGGCGGCGACGTCATCGCCACCGCCAACGACGTGGTCGCGGCCATCAACAGCTCGGCCGCCGCCGCCGTGGTCACGGCCTCGCTGGCCTCCGGCAACAACGGTTACGGCACGGTCGGCGAGTTCCAGGAATACGCCTACTACGGCACCGCCGAGGCCAACAACCGGCTCCAGTTCCTCGGGCCGGAAGGCTCCCGCAACATCCGCTTCGTCTCCACGCCGGGCGAGGCCTTGAGCGTCGATCTGGCCACCGATCCGCAGGTCACCGGCTTCGCCTCGGCCCTGGTGCAGGGCGTCAACGCCAACAGCACCTTCCAGATCACCTCGCGGTTCAAGGGCAAGGAATACGACGACGTCAACATCGTCTTCAACGACAGCACGGACAACACCGTGGTCTGGGATGCGGAAGGCAAGACCCTGACGTTCAACGTGGACATCACGGGCGGCGTGACGGCGGCGCAGGTGGTGAACCTGCTCAACAACGACAGCTACGCGGGCAAGTTCTTCCGCGCCACGCACTTCGGCACGAGCCACGGTACGGGTAACATCCACACCTCGATGACCGGCACCTTGGCCACGACGTCGGGCGGCGTGGTCAGCGAAGGGACGATCCTGATCCACCTGGCGACCACCGCCGACGGCGTGGTCACGACCACGGCCCAGGACCTGATCGATTACTTCAACAATCCGGCCAATGCGACCGCCCTGGCCCCCTTGGGGATCAGCGTGAGCAACGCCGAGGGGAGCGACGGCTCCGGTCTGTTGGCGCCGACCACGAGCGATCTGGCCTTCGCCACGGCGGGGACCCAGCTCCAAGACGCCCAGGCCTCCGGCACGACCTACGCCGTGAACGGCCGCAACGCCCGGATCAAACTGACCGCGGTGCAGCCCGGGGCCGATTACAACGGCGTGCGGCTGGTCTTCGAGGATACCGCCACGGCCGGATCCGAGACGGTGACCTGGGACGCCGCCACGAAGACCCTGACGGTGGGCATCCAGTCGGGCGTGAGCACGGCCAACCAGGTGATCACGGCCATCAACAACAATAGCACGGCCTCGGCCCTGTTCACGGCGGCGGTGGGTACCGGCGGTACCGGTGCGGCTGCCGTGACCATTTCCGACTACGCCGAACTCTCCGGCGGCGTCGTGGATGTCGGCAGCGAATGGGGCGCCGCCCTGTTGGGCAATAGCGATGCCGCCACGACCGGACTGGTTTTCAAGGCGAATGAGTACGGGTCCGACGCGTTTGTTTCGGTGCGAGCGCTCAACGGCACGAGTTTTACCGTTACCGATCAAGACGATCGGGTGTCGACGCGTAATGCCGGAACCGACGTGGATGTTCTGGTAAATGGTATCCGGGCCGTGGGCAAAGGCTTGCAGGCTTCCATCAATACGGCTGCTTTGGACCTTACATTCTCGATCTTCGAGACCCTTGCGGACGGGACGACGACAAGTTTCCGCATCGTGGGCGGCGGTGCTCAGTTCCAACTAGGGCCGGACGTCGTATCCAACCAGCAGGCACGGCTGGGGATTCAGAGTGTCAACACCGCGAAATTGGGCGGTGTAGCGGGGCGGCTGTTCGAATTACGATCCGGCGGTCCCAAATCCTTGACGGGCGACGTCAATGGCGCGGCGGCGGTGGTCGACGAGGTGATCGCCCAAATTACCACGCTCCGAGGGCGGCTGGGGGCCTTCCAACGCACCACGGTCGAGACCAACATCAACTCCTTGAACGACGCCTTGGAAAACCTGACCGCGGCGGAAAGCGCCATCCGCGACGCCGATTTTGCGGCGGAAAGCGCGGCTTTGACTCGGGCCCAAATCCTAGTTCAGTCGGGTGTGTCGGTACTGTCCATCGCGAATCAGAATCCGCAAGCCGTCCTCGCCTTGTTGCGACAATAATGTCGCTTCCGGCCGAACCGCTTCTTTCGTCCGCCGGCCGATTGAGCGACGGCGCGGATCGCGGACCCGCCCTACGAGCGCCGAGACGCTCCCTTCCCGTTCGGGTTTGAGCCTTGAAGTCCGCATGACTGCGCGGCGCTCGGCCCTTCGATCCGTGTCCAAAGCTCGGTATATTGCTATTGGAAGGCGCTACGCTTGCCCGACCTCTGGGGGCCGACGTCCGGATTGGTTGGTCGGCAAGGTGCGGCTCTTTTCATTTCTTCCCGTATAGAGCTTCGGCCCGCTTTTTCGTACAATTCGGAGATGCTTTAATCGCGGCGCACTCCCCACGCATGGGGAGTGCCGCTTTGATATGATGGATTCTCGCCCGCACACGCGAGCGATGATCGCGGTAAGAATTCCGGAATCAGTTCTCCCTGCTTGGTTTCCTGGCAAGCGGCAAAAAGACAGGAGCATACGGAATGATGGGTCCCATGGATACGTTGGCGTCGAAGACCGGGATGCAAGGCATCTCGACTTCCCTTTCCGCCGACACGATGTACCAGAAATGCCTGACTTTGGCGAAGAATCTCTGGTGGACCTGGCAGCCGGACGTGATCAATCTGTTTCGGGAATTGGATCCGATCCGTTGGCGGCAATTGGATCACAACCCCGTTGCGCTGCTGTCCGAAATCACGCCGGAACGCTTGGAAATCCGCATTTCCGAGCTTTCGCTGCACAGCCGCATCAACCAGGCGTATCGGCGGCTCAAGGAGTACCTCAGTGAGCGGCCGCTTTGGGCGAGGACGAACGCGGGCGTATTGGGATCGAAGCCGGTCGCCTATTTCTCTCTGGAATACGGCATTCACGAGTCGGTACCGATCTACTCGGGCGGGCTCGGGGTACTCTCCGGCGACCATTGCAAGAGCGCCAGCGACTTGGGCGTACCCCTGGTGGCCGTGGGGTTGTTCTACGATCAGGGATATTTCAAGCAGCATCTCAATCACGAAGGCTTGCAGGAGGAGGAGTATATCGACGTCCGTGTGGAGAAACTCCCCCTGGAGCTGGCCACGGACGAGGAGGGGAGCCCCATCGTCGTGCAGATCGAGACCCGCACGGGCGTCTTGAGGGCCAAGGTCTGGTTGATGCGTGTCGGTCGGGTCAGCGTTTATCTGCTGGATACCGACGTGGACGGCAACAGTCCTGAGGATCGCGATCTTACCAGCCGGTTATACGGAGGCGACAATCGCACGCGGATCCGGCAGGAATTGGTGGCGGGAGTGGGCGGCGTGCGCGCGCTGCGGGCCGTGGGAATCAAACCGGGCGTATATCACCTCAACGAAGGGCATAGCGCGTTCGCCGTATTGGAGGTGATGCGCGAAAGGATGATGGACGACGGTTTGAGCTTCCACGATGCCTTTCGCGAAACCGCTCACAGCACCGTGTTTACCACCCACACGCCGGTGCCGGCGGGACACGATCGTTTCGACGGCGGTTTGATCGAAGAGCACTTGGGACCGCTCCGCGACGCCCTGGGCATCTCGCACGATCAACTCATGGGTTTGGGACGCGTCAACCCCAACGACGGCGGCGAGACGTTTTGCATGACCGTGCTGGCCCTGAAGTGCTCGCACAAGGCCAACGCCGTCAGCGCGCTGCACGGTCGCGTCACACGCAATATGTGGTCGCGGCTCTACAGTTGGCGGATCGAGGACGAGGTACCGATCGGGCACATCACCAACGGCGTGCATATTCCCAGTTGGTTGGCCTGGCAGATGAAGCTGCTTTACGACCGCTACTTCTCGCCCGACTGGTATCAACGCATGGGGGAACCGGAGGTCTGGCAGGGCATTTTCCGGGTGGATCCGGGCGAATTATGGGAAACGCACCTGACGTTGAAGACGCAGCTCATTTCGTTCGTCCGCCGCCGCATCAGTCGCCAGTGCCGCCGGCGCGAGGAACCGGACGAAGTCATCGAAATGGCGCGGAGCGTGCTCGATCCCACGGTCTTGACGATCGGGTTCGGAAGGCGTTTCGCGACGTACAAGAGAGCGACGTTGCTGCTGAGCGACGAGGAGCGGTTGAACCGCCTATTGAACGATCCTCACCGGCCCGTCCAGTTCATTTTCGCGGGCAAGGCGCACCCTCGCGACGTTCCCGGCAAGGAGTTGATCCAGAGGATCGCGAATTTGCGGAAGGATCCTCGCTTCGCCCACCGGATCGTGTTCATCGAGGACTACGACATCAACGTGTGTCGGCACATGGTGCAGGGCGTGGACGTGTGGCTGAACAATCCCCGCCGGCCCTTGGAGGCGTCCGGGACGAGCGGGCAAAAGGCGGTTCTCAACGGGGCGCTGCACATGTCGGTCCTGGACGGCTGGTGGGCGGAGGCCTACGACGGGGCGAACGGTTTCGCGATCGGCTCCGGAACCAGCCATTCCGATCCGAACGTGACCGACGGCCGGGACGCCCAAAGCCTCTACGAAGTGCTCGAGAACTTGGTCATCCCCATGTTCTATGACGTGGATGAGAACGGCCTGCCGCAGCAGTGGCTCCGCCGCATGATGAACTCCATCAGTTCCTTGGCATGGCGATTCAGCGCGCACCGAATGGTCGCGGATTACGTAAGACTAGCATACCTGCCTGCCGCCGGCGGCGTCAGCGCCGAGATGGGTTGAGGGCGGGTCTTGCGTGACCGTTCGTGTAATCCGGCAAGGGTGCCGCCGGTATGGGGCGGCGGTTGCCAGGTCGCGATGGGGAATTCGAGAACGCATGCCGGACGTCTTCTTGTATCGACACCGAGTGCGGGCCGACGAAATCGACCTGCTGGGCCACGCGAACAACGTGGTTTACGTGCGCTGGCTTCAGGACGCCGCCGTGGCCCACTCCGACACCCAGGGTTGGCCCGGTCGGCGGCACTTGGCCCTGGGTAGCGGTTGGGTCGTGCGGTCGCATTACATCGAGTATCTGGAGCCGGCGCGGTTGGGTGACGAGGTCGTCGTGCAAACCTGGGTGGCGAGCTTCAAGAAGGTGACTTCCGTGCGCCGGTACCGCATTTACCGTGCCGCGGACGCACTGCTCTTGGCACGCGCGGAAACGCATTGGGCCTACGTGGCCTACGCCACGGGCAAACCCTGCCGCATTCCCCAAGAGGTGATCGACGCGTTTGTCGCCGCGGGAGAGGAAGTGGCGCCTTACTCGCCGGTGATGGACCGAAACCGCCGGAGTTCGGGCGAGGGGGGCGAGGCGAGCACGACTGCCGTTGCGGCATCGCGGGATCGGTTACCATGAGGCCGTTCTTGCCCGCGGAGGAGGTAAGCCGCCCGCATGCCCCGCCCCGCGGCCGACGGTTGCCGATGCCGGCGATAAGGAAACGGGAGGGATACTCATGAACGTATTGGTGATTTTGGGACATCAGCGCCAAGGCAGTTTTTGCGACGCGATCGCGCAAACGGCGTTGGCGGTTCTTCAGCAGGCCGGTCATCGGACGGTCTATCACGATCTGTATGCCGAACGATTCGATCCCATTCTTCCGCACGAGCAGATTCCGAAGAACGCCGAGGTACCTCCGGAAATCCGCCGCCACTGCGAGGAACTGGCGTCGGCGGACGGTTATGTGATCGTCCATCCCAACTGGTGGGGGCAGCCGCCGGCCGTCTTGAAGGGATGGGTGGACCGCGTGTTTCGTCAAGGCGTGGCCTACGATATCTCGGCCGAGGGAGTGATCGGTTATCTGAAGGGTAAGCGGGCCTTGGTGATAACGACCTCGAACACGCCTCGCGAAGACGAGTTGCGGTTGTACGGCGATCCCTTGGAAAACCTTTGGAAGAACTGCATCTTCGGTTTTTGCGGCTTGCACGATTTCCGCCGCCGCAACTTCGAGTCGATTGTGATGAGCAGCCCGGAGCAGCGAGCGGAATGGCTGAAAGAGGTGGAAAGGTTGGTCCGCGAGATGTTCCCGGCGTGAGGGCCCGCGGCCGTTTCCGAAGTCGCCCGGCCGTGCGTCGAATGGGCGTTTGAGATCGGTCGCGGCCTCGGACTTGATCGCTGGGGAGGCGGCCGGTCGGCGAGGTGAGACCGAAAGAGCCGGCGGAAGACGGGACGCATGCGATGGAACCGGCGTTTATTCCAGACGATGCTTACCGGCGGCGGCTGCTGGCGGTGGTGCGTTTGGCGCTGGTGCCGGGCGTCGGTTCGCGGACGTATCACCTTCTCGTAGCGCGGTTTGGTACACCGGAGGGTGTGTTCCAGGCATCCGGGGAAGACTTGGCGGGAGTGCCCGGCGTAGGGCCGCGCCTGATTCGCGGTCTTCGGCAGCCGCCGGCCGTCGAGGAGGCTTCCGCCGTCCTGGACGAGTGCTCGCGCCTCGGGATCGACGTCCTCTGGGAGGAACACCCGCGGTATCCGCGCTTGCTGCGGGAAATCCCCGATCCGCCGCCGCTGCTGTTCGTTCGCGGTGAACTCAAGCCGGAAGACGAGTTGGCGATCGCCGTCGTGGGTACGCGCCATGCCTCGCACTACGGCTTGACGATGGCGGAACGATTGGGGGGCGGTTTGGCACGAGCGGGGCTGACCGTGGTCAGCGGCCTGGCACGGGGCATCGACGCCGCCGCGCATCGGGGGGCCTTGGCTGTCGGGGGGCGGACCTTGGCGGTGCTCGGCAGCGGCGTGGACAACGTCTATCCTCCGGAACATGCCAACCTGGCGGAAGATATCCTCCAACAAGGGGCCTTGGTGAGCGAGTTCCCGCCCCGCGCGGCACCCCATGGAGGCCGGTTTCCACAACGGAACCGTATCATCAGCGGGATGAGTCTGGGGACGATTGTCGTCGAAGCCGGGGAAAAAAGCGGAGCTTTGATCACCGCTCGGCATGCGATGGAGCAGAACCGGGAGGTCTTTGCCGTGCCGGGGCGCGCGGACCAATTGCAGGCCCGGGGATGCCATCGCCTCCTCCGCGACGGGGCGGCGCTGGTGGAATCGCCGGAGGACGTCTTGGAGCATTTAGGGCCGTTGGTTCGGCCGGTCAAGGCCGGCGATGCCGTCGTGCGAAAGCCGGTGGAACTGACGCTCAATCCCATCGAGCGGCAGATCCTCCAGGTCTTGGATGACGATCCGGTGCCCATCGATCGCTTGATCGATGCCACCGCTTTGTCCGCCTCCCAGGTCTTGGCCACCTTGAGCGTCCTGGAAATGCGGCGCTTGGTACGTCGCGTGGGCGGCACCATGGTGCAGCGGTTCTAGCCGAGACGGTTTCGCCCCGCGTGTTCCACGATTTCGGCCTTGGTTAGAATGAAAGAATCGAGGCGGAGTTTCGCAATGCCGGCGGGCGCGAGGCGTGCGCAAGCTCGGCGGTTCATGGCACGTTTTCGTCGAAGAAGGAGTTCGGCCGGGTGAGTTTTGCGGAAAGGGTATCTCACGAGGGCGACGCCGCCGGGGCATCGCTGCGGCGGGCCTTGGCGGCCGCGGAAACGGCGGCGGAGCTGAAGGGCCGGGATATCGTCATCCTCGACATGCGGGAGCAAACCGGCTTCTTCGATTACTTCGTGATCGTTACCGGTTCCAGTCGCCGCCAACTCCACGCCATGAGCGAAAACATCGACGATGTTCTGACCAAACGGGAGGGCGCCCGACGCATCGGCTTGGAAGGGGTGGGCGACAGCCGCTGGATTCTCTTGGATTACGGCGACGTCGTGGTGCATTTATTCGACCCGGAATTGCGGGCGTATTACGCGTTGGAGGACCTTTGGGCCGGCGCCCGACGCGTGGACTTCTCCCCGTCATCATCCCCCCAAATGCCCTGAAGGAGTGCGGCGTGTCCGGAGGCAAGAGTGTTCTGGGCGAACTGCGTGCGCGTTTTCATGCGGTGCTGAGCGGTCTGGTCGATTCCACGGCGGAGTGCCTGGCCCTCATCCATCGCAGTCAGAATGAACGATTCGGCGACTACCAAGCCGATTTGGCCATGCCGCTGGCCAAGCGGCTGGGAAAAAAGCCGCGTGAGCTGGCCGCCGAAATCGTGGCGCGGCTGGACGTGGCCGATCTGGCGGAGCCGCCGGAATTGGCGGGGCCGGGCTTCATCAATCTCCGTTTGAACGACGACTATCTGATCCGCCGCGTGAATGCGCTGATCCACGACGAGCGGTTGGGCGTTCCGGCGGTGGAAACGCCGCGGACGTTCGTTCTCGACTACTCGGCTCCTAACGTCGCCAAGCCGATGCACGTGGGTCACATTCGCTCCACGGTCATCGGGGACGCGCTCTATCGGACGCTGGAATTCGTCGGACACCGGGTGATCAGCGACAATCACATCGGTGATTGGGGCACGCAATTCGGGATGATCCTTTACGGCTACCGGCACTTTCTCGACCCGCAAGGCTACCGCAGCAATCCCGTGGCCGAGTTGGCCCGGATCTACCGCGTGGTCCGGCGGTTGATGGACTACCAAGAGAGCAAGGCGGCGCTGCCCGAGCGCGAGGCGGAGGTGGAACGGCGCCGTGCCGCCGTGCAAGAGCTGCGCGAACAAATCGCCGCCGATGAAAAGGCTCGGGCAAAAGTGGAGAAGGAACTGCGCCGAGCCGAGGTCGCGCTGACCGATGCCGAGCGGGATTGGCAGGCCGCCAAGGCCTTGGTGGAGGAGGTGGAGCGGGATCCCCAGTGGTCCGCTTGGGCCGCCGCGCACCCGGATATCGGCAAGGCCGTGTTGGCCGAAACGGCGAAACTGCACGCCGGCGACGAGGAGAATCTCCGGCTGTGGCGGGAATTCTTGCCGCACAGCCGCGACGAAATGGAGCGCATCTATCAACGCTTGGGCATTCGCTTCGACCACACGCTGGGAGAGAGTTTCTACCACGATCAATTGCCCGGTTTGACCGAGGAGCTATTGCGGCGGGGAATCGCCCGAATCAGCGACGGGGCGGTCTGCATCTTCTTCGACGATCTGCCCGCCCCGATGATCATTCGCAAACAGGACGGGGCGTTTCTCTACGCCTCCACCGACTTGGCGACGCTGCGATGGCGGATGGAGAACTGGCACCCCGACGCCGTGCTGTACGTGGTCGATCATCGCCAAAGCCTGCACTTCAGGCAGCTTTTCGCCGCGGCGAGGATGCTGGGCTACCGTGACGTGACGCTGGAGCACGTCAGCTTCGGCACGGTGCTGGGGGAGGACGGCAGGCCCTTCCGCACACGGGCCGGTGATACCGTCGGGTTGGAGTCGCTGTTGGATGAGGCCGTGCGTCGGGCGGCGGCGATCGTCGCCGCCAATGACGACGCCAAACCGCAGGGCCCCGAGCTGTCGCCCGAGGAACGCCGTCGCGTGGCCGAAGTCGTGGGCATCGGCGCCTTGAAGTACGCCGATCTGTCCCAAAATCGCAGTAGCGATTACGTCTTTAGCTACGACAAGATGTTGGCCATGACGGGGAACACGGGTACGTACATGCAGTACGCCTACGCCCGCATTCAAAATATTTTCGCCAAAGGGGGCGTCGACGTCGCGGCCTTGCGTGCGAGCGGGGCGGATATCCGATCGACGCATCCGGCGGAACGGGCGCTGATTTTGGAGATCCTCCGCTTTCCCGAGGCCCTGGACTTGGTCTTGGAGGATTATCGACCGCACCAACTTACCGCGTATCTGTTCGATCTATCCAACCGCTTTTCCACGTTCTATCAGGAGTGCCCCGTGCTCCAGGCCTCGTCGCCGGAGGTCCGCGCCGGTCGTTTGCTGTTGTGCGACGTGACGGGCCGCGTCATCCGCCGCGGTTTGCAACTCTTGGGGATCGAAACCGTGGATCGGATGTAGGCCGGTCCGCGTTGCCGCCGTCTCTCCGCGAAAACCCCGGCAGCGGCGGCTCGATTACCAGGCTCCGCGTTTGTAGAGGATCGGGCGTTCCAAGGGCGCGGTTCGGATTTCTCGGCCTGCCGCCGTCCGCTCGATGAGCATGTGCCAAAGCTCCGGATCGACGCCGTCGCCCGCGAAGTAGGTATCCGGTCGTCCGCCGGGAAATCGCGGTGAATCGACGAGATTGACCAGGACGAAATCGGTCGAGTTTTCGACGATGAAGAGCGCTCCGCCGGGCGGAGCGGCGGCGTTCCCTCCGTAACCGAAAATCCCCACGCGGCGGCTGCCCGTGATTTGCACGATGGGGCGGTAATACTCGCCCTTGACGCCGTAGAGAAAGACGTTTTCGGCGTCGCGGATTTCCAGATTCGCCCGGCTGCGTGCGTGCTCGGGATTGCACTGATACATATGCAGGGGTTGCCGCGTGCCTTGGATCAAGATGTGCCGATACTCCGGCCCGTGCCCCGAGGAACTCTCCTGGTGGAAGTCGTACCATCGCCCTCCGCCGTTGCCGTCCACCAAGACCAAGGGATGGCGGAAGAGCCGCGAGAGTTCGGCCTCGTCTTCCGGCACCGTCAGCCCTTGCGGCCGGGCGCGAAAGGCGAATTCGATGTTCACGTCGCGGAAGATCGATCGTCTCCCGGCTTGCCAATGAAGGCAATACGCCGCCTGCGAATCCGCCAAGGATCGGATGCCGAGAAAAGCCAAGGCGGTCACGGCTTCGGAGTCATCGGCCGTTTCCACCACGGGACGAGGGTTTTGCGGATCGGTAAAATCACCGCCCGGCGCGGCCATCGGTTGCAACCACGTGAAACAGCGATGGGTCCCGATCAATCGCGTCTCGGGGCGGAGACGGATCGTCTTGGAGACCGCGTAGGTGCCTTTGGGAAGGAATACCGCGGCGTGATCGTCGATAGCCCGCTGGATGGCAAGCGTGTCGTCCGTGATGCCGTCTCCCACTGCCCCGTACGGCGCGGCTTTCACGTTGACAGTGTCGGCGGCCTCGTACGCGCATGCAAGATGCCGACCCGCCGGCAAGTGAGCGGCCGCCATCGAAATGCCGCCCACCAATGCCGCCAACAAAAGAACTCGCCGGCCTTTCCGTGCGTTACGGATCTGCCTTTGCATCGGGCATCGCTCCCATCCAAGCAGCGTAATATGGTTCGGTCCCGTTCGGCACGTCATGGTAAGCACCGCGGCAATCAATCGCAATCACCAGGAACCGTCGGAGCGGTCCGTCGGTCGGAAGCACGCCCTACCGCAACCGGTGTCCTTGCGGCACGACCCCGCGGAACGTGGCATCCTCTCCCAGACGGGAAAACGTTTGCCGCGGATCGTGTCGGCGGATAGATTGTACCGTTGTCGACGGCCGGTTGAGTTTCGGCATCGAGAGAGGGTTCTTTGTTACGTTGGGTCCATTGGGGGGAACCGTTGCATGAAGAGTTTGCGCATCCGTCGAGCGTCGCCGAGTTGTGGGCGGATCGGCGTTCATGGCTTCCGTCGCACCAAACTGTTGAGCGTGGGGGGCGGGATCTTGGTGTTATGCGCGTTCGTGTTGGAGACGTTCTGGGGCTCGCCGCGGGCGGCGGCTGAAGAACCGCGCCCCATCCGCGTGATCGTCTTCGGCGCGCACCCGGACGATTGCGAGATTCGCGCCGGCGGCACGGCCGCTCTATGGGCGGAGCAGGGCCATGCCGTCAAGTTCGTCTCCATGACCAACGGAGACATCGGGCATTGGGGTATGGCGGGCGGCCCGTTGGCTCAGCGAAGAATCGGCGAAGTGCAACGGGCCGCCGAAATCCTGGGGATCACCACGGAAGTCCTCGACATCCACGACGGAGAATTGATGCCGACCTTGGAGAACCGTCGCACCATGACGCGGCTGATTCGCCTCTGGGGTGCCGACATTGTCATCGGGCATCGGCCCAACGATTATCACCCGGATCACCGTTACACGGGAGTGCTGATGCAGGATTCCGCCTACATGGTCGCGGTGCCGTTCTTCTGTCCGGATGTTCCGCCGTTGAAGAGCAACCCCGTCTATCTTTTCTCCGAGGATCGCTTTCAGACCCCCAATCCCTTCCGCGGCGACGTGGTGGTTGCCATCGACGCGGTGATCGAAAAGAAGCTCGACGCCCTCGTCGCCATCGAATCGCAGTTCGTGGAGGGCGGGGCGTTGGGGTCGGCCGAAACGGCTCCCAAGACGCCCGAGGAATACGAGGCGGCCAGGCAGCGCGTCCGGGAGAACTTTCGTCGACGTTTTGCGGCCACCGCCGAGAGGTTCCGCGACAAGTTGATCGAACTCTACGGCCGTGAGGCGGGCTCCCGAGTGCAGTATGCCGAAGCCTTCGAGGTGTGCGAGTACGGGCGGCAACCTTCGCGGGACGAAATCCGCAAGCTGTTTCCGTTCTTTCCGGCCGGGTCGTGAGAAGAACACGGGCGGACGAGGCATCACTCCCACCGCAGACCGGCTCCCAGGAATTCGACTCTGTGGCATTCCGGTGCCGTCACTGCATGCATCCGCGGCGGTATTGTGTCGATAGCACCGACGCGGCGTGCGCTCAACCCTTTCGGGTGATTGGCCCGGCTCGGCCGAGGGCTACAATAACCCTTGGACCATCTCCTCCGATCAGCATCTTCGCTTGAGCGTAGGCCTCTGTTTCTCTTTTTTTCGGCCGGGAGGATGCCATGAAGACCGTACGGACGGGTTGGGACTTCGAGGTACGGCGGGGCGAAGGTTGGCTGGTGATCCAATGCATCCCGCCCGATCGCCACGCGGATCGCACGCCGCTGGCCAAGGATTTGTGCGAGTTGATCGACCGATGCCTCGCCGATCGTGTGGTTTTGGAACTGGATCGGCTGGAGAGTTTGAGCGCGTTTCTGATCAACGAGCTTCTGGCGGTGCATCGATTCGTGGACGCTAGCGGCGGATTGCTGCGGCTCTGCGCTTTGGCCGATAAGGATCGAGATCTGCTCGAACGATTGGGTTTGAGCACGGTTTTGCCGGCCTTCCACGATCTTGAAGAGGCGGTCATGGGGAGCTTTGCCCCGAAGCCGCGCTGAGGCGGCATGCCGGGGCCTTCCGCGCCCCTACGAAGCACCCTACGAAGATCGTTCGGTTGGGTCTCGCGGAGGTGCGAGCCGGGCGGGTGGGTTAGCGCAAGCCGCCGTGCATGCAACCACCCCGGCCAAGCTCGCGTTTGTCGGCGGTAGGACCTCTGCCGGCATGAGAGCGGCATGTTGACATCCTCACGGGGCGTGTCAAAATAGGGCGTGCGCCGCGTAAACCGCGTTGGGTGCGGCGCCCACCGTCGTTGTTACCGCTCTCACGTTCCATCTGTCGGAGGTTTCCCCATGAGTCAGCCTCTTTCCGGGGCATCTCGCCGTAGTTTCTTGAAGACCACCGGTCGCGTCGCGGTGGCCTCGACGTTGGCCGGCGCCGCGTTCTCGGGCGTTCACGCCGCCGAGGATAACACGATTCGGATCGCGCTTGTGGGATGCGGCGGGCGCGGCGGCGGGGCGGCGGAGAATGCCATGTCCGTAAAGGACGTGCCCATCAAGTTAGTGGCCATGGCCGACGTATTCCCCAATCGACTCACCGGTTGTTACGAAAGCCTCCATCAACGATTCGCCTCGCAGATGGAGGTGCCGGAGGAGCGGAAGTTCCTCGGTTTCGACGCCTATCGCAAGGCGATGGATTGCTTGCGCCCGGGAGATGTGGTCATTTTGGCGACCCCGCCCGCCTTCCGTTGGGTCCATTTCACCTACGCCATC
The DNA here is from genome assembly GCF_055386265.1 of Thermogutta hypogea. NCBI lineage: Bacteria > Pseudomonadati > Planctomycetota > Planctomycetia > Pirellulales > Thermoguttaceae > Thermogutta > Thermogutta hypogea. Next base: position 2,509,882 of record NZ_AP042425.1, on the reverse strand, counting down.
GAGAAGGGTTTGAACGTCTTTATGGAAAAGCCGGTGACGGTGGATGGGCCGACCAGCCGGCGGATGTTCGAGTTGGCCAAGCGCTCCGTGGAGAAGAATCTGAAGGTCGGCGTCGGCTTGATGTCGCGTCACAGCCGTGCCCTGCAAGAGCTGGCGAAGCGCGTGCACGATGGCGAGATCGGCGAGATCATCCATCAACGCGGCTACCGGATGCACGGGCCCATCGGCTTCTTCGCCTCGTTGCCCAAGCCGGAGGGCATCAGCGAATTGAGATACCAAGTGCAGCGGTTCCATAGCTTCCTTTGGGCCGGCGGCGGCTGCTACAGCGATTTCTACATCCACATCATCGACCATTTGTCGTGGCTTAAGAATGATTGGCCGATCAAGGCTCAGGGCCTGGGCGGACGGCACTACCGCATCGGTCCGGAAGGGGTGCCCTACGTCGATCAGAACTTCGACGTCTATGCGATCGAGTACACCTATCCGGACGGCAGCAAGATGTCCTTCGACGGTCGCTGCATGACGGGTTGCCAGGACGTCTATTCCAGCTATCTCCACGGATCGAAAGGTTCGGCGATAGCGTCGCGAAACGGGGATTGCGGCATGCCCTCGGCCATTTTCAAGGGTCAATTGCCGGACCGCTCGCAGCAGGTCTGGGAATCCCGGGTCGCTCCCGAGGAACAGAATCCCTATCAAAACGAGTGGAACGCCCTGATCGCGGCGATTCTGAAAGATCAGCCGCACAACGAAGTGGAGCGGGGCGTCCGGGCCAGCTTGGTGACCTCCATGGGCCGCATGGCCGCCCATACCGGGCAAGAGGTGACTTACGAGGACATCCTGAACAGCGATCATGAGATGGCGCCGGGGTTGGATCAGCTCACCGAGGATTCTCCCGCTCCGTTGCAGCCCGGCCCGGACGGCAAGTATCCCGTCCCCATGCCGGGGATCACCACCTCCCGCGAGTATTGATCTTAATTAGGCCCTCGGCGCTGTGCGCAGTACGCGTGAAAGCGCACGGGCGACCGACATCCGGCGAGCGTCCTGCCCGGCGGGCACGACGCTCGCTTTTTCGTTTTCGGCGCGGCGATGGGAGCGTCGATGCTGCCTGGTCGATCCGGCTGTCCCGTAGCGGTCATGGGTTGCATCTAAAGGGGGGTGCACCCTGTTCGACCGGTGTGGGAGATGACATAATAAGGGCGTTGCCGATGCGAGTACGGCGAGTTTACCGGGGGTAATGATCAATCGTCGCGGAGGACTGTTTTTTTCCCGTTGTGGGAAAGAACTTAGGAGAAATCCGGTCCAAGAGATCCGGCGTTCACCGTGTAGAATGTGCGACTCCGCTTCCGAAGGGCTTGAGAAAGGATGACCCATGAGTTCCACCATTGCTGACATTCGTGCTAGGCAGATCTTGGATAGCCGCGGCAATCCGACCGTGGAAGTGGACGTGGTGCTGGAGGGCGGATCGTCGGGGCGAGCGGCGGTGCCCAGCGGGGCCAGTACCGGGACGCACGAGGCCTTGGAGCTTCGCGATAAGGACCCGGCCAAGTACCTCGGCAAGAGCGTCGAGAAGGCAGTGGCGAACGTCAACGAAGAGCTGGCCGACGAAATCTGCGGCATGGATGCCTTGGACCAAGTCGGCGTGGACAGGCGGATGCTGGAATTGGACGGTACGGACAACAAGAGCAAGCTCGGCGCGAACGCCATCCTGGGTGTGTCGTTGGCGACGGCACACGCGGCCGCCGATTATTGCGGCTTGCCGTTATTCCGTTACCTGGGGGGCGTCGGGGCGCGCGTCTTGCCGGCCCCGATGATGAACATCATCAACGGCGGAGCCCATGCCGACAACGACGTGGACATCCAAGAGTTCATGATCATGCCGTTGGGTTTTACCAGCTTCGCCGATGCGATCCGGTGCGGCTGCGAGGTGTTCCACAACCTGCGCAAGGTGTTGAAGGATCGCAATCTCTCCACCAACGTGGGCGATGAAGGCGGTTTCGCTCCCGATTTGAAGAGCAATGAAGACGCCTTGAAGTGCATTCAGGAGGCGGTCGATCGCGCCGGTTACGAGCTGGGCAAGCAGGTCTTCATCGCTTTGGACGTGGCCGCCAGCGAATTGGCCGTGGAGGGCAAACAGGGCGTGTACAAGTTGGGTGGAAAAGAGTACTCCGCCGCCGCCGTCGTGGAAATGCTGGACTCTTGGATCGAGAAATACTCGATCTGCTCCATCGAAGACGGGTGCGACCAGGACGATTGGGACGGCTGGGCCTTGATGACCAAGCAGTTGGGAGGCAAGGTGCAAATCGTGGGCGACGATTTGTTCGTCACCAATACGAAGCGACTGGCCAAAGGCATCGAGTTGGGCGTCGCCAACAGCATCCTGATCAAAGTCAATCAGATCGGTTCCTTGACCGAGACCCTCGAGTGCATCGACATGGCGCGCCGGGCCGGGTACACCTGCGTGATCAGTCACCGCAGCGGTGAGACCGAGGACACCACCATCGCCGACCTGGCCGTGGCTTTGGGGACCGGTCAGATCAAGACCGGCTCCGCCTCGCGTACCGATCGCATCGCGAAGTACAACCAACTTCTGCGGATCGAGGAGATGCTGGGCGATACGGCGATCTACGGCGGAACGCTGTTCCCGAAACGGTGAAGCGAGGGCCTCGCGGACGCGAGATTCCACGTGAGCGTCCCAAGTCGAGGTTTCATGATTCCGGAACATCAAGGGCGGTCCCCTCGGCGGGTTCGCCCTTTTTCCTTTCGATGCGGTGCTGGGAAGCGGGACCATTTGAGGCGATGCGGAGCCGTTTTTCTCGATGACCGACCTGACCGAAGAGAAGATTCTCGTTTTGGATTTCGGCTCGCAATACGCCCAACTCATCGCGCGGCGGATTCGCGAGCAGAATGTGTATGCCCTGATCGTGCGGCACGACATCTCGGCCGAAAGGGTTCGCGAAATCGCGCCTCGCGGTTTGGTGTTCTCGGGCGGTCCGGCCAGTGTTCAGGGGGAAGACAGTCCCCGCTGCGATCCCGACCTGTTTCAATTGCCGATACCGATCCTGGGAATCTGTTACGGAATGCAGTTGGTGTGCCAGGCTTTGGGGGGGCGGGTCGAAAGCGGACGCAGCCGGGAATACGGTCGCGCGCAATGCCGCGTGCTTGAGGAAAACGACTTGCTGCGCGGCCTGCCGGAGGAGTTCCAGGTGTGGATGAGCCACGGCGATCAGGTCACCGCAATTCCGGCGGATTTCGTGCCGTTGGCCGCCACGGCGAGCTGCCCGCTCGCCGCCGTCCGTCACCGAAAGCGGCCGCTCTACGGGTTGCAATTTCACCCCGAAGTGACGCACACGCCCGTGGGCGGGCAAATCCTGCGCAATTTCGTCCGTGATATTTGCGGTTGCCGCGGCAACTGGCGTTTGGAGGATTTCGCCGAACAGGTGACGGCCGAGATTCGCGAGAGGGTAGGGGAGGACCGAGTCATCTGCGGGTTGTCGGGCGGCGTCGATTCCTCGGTCGTGGCTGCGCTCTTATCCCGTGCGATTGGGGACCGAGCGGCGTGCATCCTGGTGGACAACGGCTTACTCCGCCAGGGAGAAGTGGAAAGCGTCATCCGGGAATTCACGGAACATTTTCGCACCGATTTGCACGTCGTGCGTGCCGAAGAGCGGTTTCTGGAAGCCCTGCGAGGGGTCGTCAATCCCCAGGAAAAGCGCCGCATCATCGGCCGCGTGTTCGTGGATTGTTTCAGTGAAGCGGCGGCCGAAATTCCGAATGCCAGGTTCTTGGCGCAGGGCACGCTGTACCCCGACGTGATCGAGAGCGGCGGCTTGCGAGACGGTCCGGCGGCGACGATCAAGTTGCACCACAATGTGGGCGGTCTGCCGGAAAACATGAGCTTCGAGCTGATCGAACCGCTGCGAGACCTGTTCAAGGACGAAGTCCGGCAATTGGGCTTGCAGCTCGGGTTGCCGGAGGACATCGTTTGGAGGCACCCGTTTCCCGGACCGGGCTTGGCCGTGCGGTGCGTGGGGGAGGTCACGAAGGAGCGATTGGAGATTCTTCGCCGCGCGGATGCCGTTGCGTTGGAGGAGATTCGCAAGGCGGGCTGGTACCGCAAGACCGCCCAGGCCTTCGCCGTGCTTTTGCCCGTGCAATCGGTGGGCGTGATGGGCGACGCGCGGACCTACGAGGATGTCGTGGCAATCCGGGCGGTGGATACCGAGGATTTCATGACGGCCGATTGGTCCCGCTTGCCGTATGATTTGCTCGCCCGAATCGCCACCCGCATCATCAACGAGGTTTCCGGAGTGAATCGCGTGGTGTACGATATCAGTTCTAAGCCGCCGGCAACCATCGAGTGGGAATGATTGCGGCCGGTCGGCGGCGTCGGGGGCGGTTCCAGGGCAGGGAGGATCCGGCAGTGGCACCAGATCATGCGGAGACCGGTGAGAGTCCTTCCGAAGAGCGGCGGCCGTCGTTCGAGGAGGCTTTGGCGGATCTGGAGAGAATCGTTCTCCGCCTGGAGAGCGGGGAATTGGGGTTGGAGGAGTCCTTGGCCGAGTATGAAAAAGGCGTTCGCCTGGTCCGAGTCTGCCACCGGCTCCTGATGGATGCGGAGCAGCGGATTCAGATCGTGACGGGCAGCGACGCCGAGGGCCAACCGATCTTGCAAGCGTATCGCGAGGAGGACGCCTCGTTGGAGGAAAAACGCGAGTCGCGGAGCAAACGGCGCGACGCACGAACCTGGACAAACTCGGGAAATGAGCAGGGGCCCGGACCGGGCTGAGGAGACGATCTTCAAGGTACGGTCTCGATGCAGCGGAAGCGAATCGAGGCTGCCGGGGATGAGGAACCGGGGAGCGACGGAATCATGGCCGGCACCGTCTGTTGGGAAGATACACAACTCCACCTGGACGCATTGAGGCGGTCGGTCGATTCCGCGCTGGACGGCTTCACGCGATTGCCGGAGGATTGTCCGTCTCGGCTCCGTGAGGCCATGCGCTACAGCCTCTTGGGCGAGGGCAAGCGGTTGCGTCCACTATTGGTGCTGCTCGCCGCCGAGGCGTGCGGGGGACGCATCTCGGACGCTCTTCCCGCAGCATGTGCCGTCGAGATGATCCATGCGTATTCGCTGATCCATGACGACCTTCCCGCGATGGACGATGACGACCTGCGGCGGGGACGACCGAGCTGCCATCGTCAATTCGATGAGGCCACGGCGATTTTGGCGGGTGATGCGCTTTTGACACTTGCCTTTGAGGTGCTCGCCAAGCATACTTCTCCTAAGGAGAAGGCGGGGGAGTGTTGTGCCTTGTTGGCGGAGGCCGCCGGTCCGTGCCGGCTGGTCGGCGGACAGGTGGATGATATCCTGGCCGAAAAGGGGGGGCATTCGCCGGAGTTGCTGGAACATATTCATCGGCGAAAGACCGGCGCTCTGATTGAGGTCTCGCTGGTGCTGGGCGCGGTCCTCGCCGGGGCCGACGACCGGCGGCGCCGCGCCGTGGCCGAGTACGGTCGGTGCCTGGGCCTGGCGTTCCAGATCACGGATGACCTTCTCGACGTAGAAGGTGAGGAAGATGTTGTGGGGAAGCGGCTCGGCAAGGATCAGGACCGAAGCAAGCTGACTTTTCCGGGGCTGCTGGGTATCGACGAAAGTCGTCGCCGCGCGGCGGCCGCGGTCGACCAGGCCTGTCGAGCCGTGGAAGGTCTCGGCGCCGATGCTCGCCATCTCACGGCCCTGGCTCGTTTTATCGCGGAGCGGAAGCGTTGATGGATTCCTTGCTCTCTCGCATCAAGTCGCCTGCGGATTTGAAAGAGCTGTCGGTCGCCCAATTGCAGCAGTTGGCGGCGGAAATGCGCGAGGCGATGTGCCGCCTATTGGGAACGCGCTCGGCCCATTTCGCCTCCAATTTGGGTGTCATCGAACTGACGCTGGCCCTCCACACGGTCTTCGATTTCGAACGTGATCGCCTGATTTGGGACACCGGCCATCAAATCTATCCGCACAAGATGGTCACCGGCCGGTATCCGCTATTCCACACGATTCGGACCAAGGGCGGGTTGATGGGCTATCCCAATCCCGCCGAAAGCCCTTACGATTTGTTCGTGACCGGCCACGCTGGATGCAGTATTTCCACGGGGGTGGGGCTGAAGTGCGGCGACGATCTCTTGCGGCCGGACGAAAAGCGGCACGTGGTGGCGGTGATCGGCGACGGCGCGTTTCCCTCCGGCATCGTTTTCGAGGCTATGAACCACGCCGGTTGGTTGAAGAAACCCCTGACCGTCGTCTTGAACGATAACAAGATGTCCATTTGTCAGAGAGTCGGCGGCGTCGCCGAGTATCTCGACCGGCTGCGGATGATGCCGTTGTACGCGGGTTTCAAGCAGGAACTCTATCGTTTGCTGGGCAAGGTTCCCCTGGTCGGGGATTCCATGGAGAAGCTTTTCGACCAACTCCGCGACGCGGTGAAAGCCGGGATGTTGGGGGGCATGCTGTTCGAAGAGTTGGGATTCCGCTATGTAGGGCCCGTGGATGGGCATAATCTGGCCGCCCTGCAAAAATATCTCCGCATGGTCCAACAATACCCCGGGCCGGTCCTCCTGCATGTCATCACGGAAAAAGGGCACGGTTTCCCGCCGGCGGAAAAGGATCCGCGGACGTTTCACGCTCCGGCCCCCTTCGAACGCATCAACGGCAGCGAGGTGCAGTTTCGTAACGGGTCGTCCGTATCCTATACGGAGGCGGCGCGCGACGCCGTCTTAACCGCCATGGAGTCCGATCGACGCGTGGTGGTCATCACGGCGGCGATGTGTCAAGGCAATATGCTGGAACCGGTACGGGACCGCTTTCCCGACCGCTTCTTCGACGTCGGCATTTGCGAGTCTCACGCGGTCGGGTTGGCCTGCGGGATGGCCAAAGCCGGTTTGCGCCCGATCGTGGATATCTACAGCACGTTTCTGCAACGGGCATACGACCAAATTTTCCAAGAGGCGTCGCTGCAAAACTTGCCCATCGTGTTCATGTTGGATCGGGCGGGCGTCGTCGGTGCCGACGGTCCCACCCATCACGGCGTGTTCGATATCGCCTACCTCCGTCCGTTTCCCAACCTCACCGTGATGGCGCCGGGAGACGCGACCGAGATGCTGCCGATGCTGAAGTTCGCGTTGCAGCATGACGGTCCGGCCGCCATTCGCTACCCCAAGGCCAAGGCTGAACGCGTGCCGCGACCGGTGAACCCGGTGCGGCACGGAAAAGGCGAGTGGGTTCGCGCCGGCCGGCACGGCGTCATCCTTTCCTGCGGGGCGCTTTTGGGTGCTTGCGTCCAGGCCGTCGAGCTGCTGGCGAGCGAGGGCTGGGAGTTTGGCTTGGTCAATGTTCGGTTCGTCAAACCGCTGGATCGGGAATTGATTCTGGATGCCGTGCGAAAATTCCCGGTGGTGATCACAGTCGAAGAGGGCGTACTACAAGGCGGTTTCGGCAGCGCGGTTTTGGAGGCCGTCAATGACGCCGGATTGGAGACGTCGCATATCCGCCGGCTGGGTATACCCGATCGCTACATCGAGCATGCCGAACGGGCCGAGCAGTTGGAAGCACTGGGACTGACCCCCCGCGCTATCGCGGATCTGGGTTCGCAGATGGCCGCCGAACGCGGCCTAGCCGGTCCCGTTCCGCGGACGGAAGCGATTCTTTGAAGTTGCCGAGGTCGGCGACAACACGGGCGGCACGGGTGTTCGGCACCGGGTTAAGGCAGTCAGGTCTCGGCGATTCGTCACCTCCGCGGCTAAAGGAACCCTTTCATGAACGTAATCGTGCTGGGGTTTGGAGGGCGCGAAGACGTGAGGGTTCAAGCCGAACGCCTGTTGCCGGTGATCGAGCACTATGCCCGCATCTCCGCGGTCGACTTCGGCGGAGAAGTCGATCTTTCGGACTTGCCCGCCGACTACGTGATCGTCTTGGGCGGTGACGGTTCGATCCTTCGGGCGGCGCGCCAGATGGGGCGGCGCCAGTTGCCGGTCATAGCCGTCAATCTCGGGAAACTGGGATTTTTGGCGGACGTCTCGCCCGACGAATTGGAGCCGGTCTTGGCCCTGGCTGAAAAGGGACCGCTGCCCGTCGTCGAGCACTTGATGTTGGACTGCTGTCTGATCCGAAACGGGGAGCCTGTGGTCCAAGAGTTGGTGTTGAATGAAGCCGCCATTCTCAATGGGCCGCCGTTCAGCATTCTGGACGTCGAGTTTTTCGTGGACGGGGAAGCGGCGACCGTGTACAGCGCCGACGGGTTGATTGTCGCCACGCCCGTCGGCTCCACGGCGCATTCCCTGTCCGCGGGCGGGCCGATCTTGCGCAAGGATCTCGACGCCATCTTGATTTGTCCCATCAGCCCGCACACGTTGTCGAACCGTCCGGTGGTGGATTCGGTGGACCGCGTTTACGAGTTCTCGGTGCGACGGCCGCAAGAGCATACGACGCTTGTGGTGGACGGCAGGGTCACGGAGACGGTTCTACCCGGTGATCGCGTCCGGGTATCCCGGGCGGAGCCTCGCTTCCGTTTGGTGCGGCCGCCGGGACACAGTTACTACCGAACGCTCCGCGAAAAACTCGGTTGGGGCGGTCGGATTCGCTCCAAGTGGCAGGAGTAACGGTACCTTGCCCCCCCCGACGACGCCTCATTGCAACCGGGCCGAATGTGGGGGTAAATGGTCTTTGCTCATCCGCCGATTCTTCCTATAACCCCAATAGCGGTGAGTTGACGCCGCATCGTTTCGGTTAGCCCAAGACGCCGGATGGACGACTCTCACGGGCTGCGCGGCGGCTCTCCTGGGAGGTCCTCCGTGTTTCCGCCGTGCGGAGCCGGCCGGCGCTGCCGGCGACCGTCGGGCGATGCTAGCCGAAGGCATTCTCGCCGACTACGGGAATCGAAAGGAGATGATTCCGATGCTGCATCAAGACGGCTGGGAAAGAAAAAGCGGATGGGCCGTCCCGCTCATCTCGAAGCCGAATCGGGGAGCGATGATCGGCGTCCTGGCAGTGACGATCTTCGTGTTTGCGGCCGAGGGCGGAATCCGCGTTTTGAAGGCGGAGGAAGCGACCGCTCCGCGGCATTTGCTGCGATACCGGTTTAACCCGGGCGAACAGTTGCAGTGGCGGGTGACGCATCGGGCCAACGTGCGGACGACCGTCGCCGACGTCGAGCAGGCGGCGGAAACCAACAGCATCTCCACGAAGATCTGGCGCATTCAAGAGGTGCTCCCGGACGGATCGTGCGTCTTCGAGCAATCGGTACGGGACGTCCGCATGACGCAGCGATTGAGCGGGCGCAGCGAAGTACGGTTCGATAGCACCTCCTCCGATCCGCCGCCGGCCGGATTCGAAGGCGTCGCCAAAACCATCGGAAAACCTCTTGCCCGAATCACCCTTGACACGCTGGGTCGGGTCCGGCAGCGCGAGCAGTTGGAGACGGAGGCCTTCCAGACGCCGGGATTGCTGACCGTCCCTCTTCCCGAAGAACCCGTCGCCGTCGGTGAATCCTGGTCTTTCCCGTATGAGGTGGAAGTGCCGCTACGGTCGGGGACCATCAAACGGATCAAGGTTCAACAGAAATTCACCCTGCAATCGGTCAAGTCCGGTGTGGCGGAGATCGGGTTGAAGACCGTCGTGCTCACGCCGATCGACGACCCTCTGGTCGAGGTGCAATTGATCCAACGGATCAATGAGGGCACGGTCCGCTTCGACATCGAAGCGGGGCGGATCGTATCCCAGGAGATGGACCTGGAGCGGTCCGTGGTGGGTTTTCAGGGCGAGACCAGCCGTCTGCACTACGCCACGCGATTCGAGGAGGAATTCGTGCCCGGTCCCGTCGCCGCCGCCCGTCCCGGAGCCGCATCGCAACGGAAGTAATCCGCCTCCGCGTCGTCGCCCGATTCGCGGAAGCGAGAGAATCGGGGCAAGGGAGGCCAGGGCCGAAGTGCATGCGGCGGACATCACGGCGGCTATCGCGGCTTGGTCGGATGACCGTTACAGGCCGGCCGTTTGCCATTCGTAGTGATCGGTCAGCAGCCAGCGATCGTCCACTTTCTCGAAGATGACACGGAAGTTGGCGGCGTAGGTCCCGTACACGGTCGACCCGGATCGATCCACGTAGCGGAAGACGGCGAAGAATTGGGCTTCGGCGGTGGGCGGGTTCTGCTCGCGGTGGATGGTAATCTTGACGCCGGACACGCGCACCCGTGTGAAGCGGACCTCATTCAAGGCCCAGCTTGCCCGTTGGCGGGTGGCTTCCGCGGACGGGGCGAGAAGATCGAGGACGGAGTACAGATCGTTGGCCTCCAGCGCTGCTATGCCGGCGTCGATGGTCCGCCGTACCGCCTCGCGATCCGTGACCACCAGGTAATCGGCCAAGAACACCAAGCCGATCAAACCGAGAGCGCTAACGCCCGCCCACAGGAATTCCTTTTTTACGGTCGAGACGTACATCCCGCCGAGGATCGCGACCACGATCAGAAGGCCGATGTAGACATAGGTCGGGTCTCCGAACAACCATTCCATTTTCGGCTTCTCTCGAATGTGGTGTATGAGGCGTTTACGGCTGCGGCGGCAAGCGCCGATCCCCTACGCCGGCGGGAGATCGGACTTGCCGCAACACCCGGCAATTTAGCGTGCCGCGCCCTTGCCGACAATCGCCGCAACGTGGCTTGCCCCCGGTCCCGTTCACGGTCGCCCGACTTGTCGCGATCGAGAGTCGAAGCCGCGTGACGCTACTGCGGATCGAAGACACTCTCTTCAACGATGCGGCAGGGCGGCAAGGACTGCAAGAACACGCGACCGTAGGACTTGGTACAAATCCGGGGATCCAGAATGACCACGATGCCGCGGTCCTCGCGCGTACGGATCAGGCGCCCGAAGCCTTGCTTGAGCTTGATTACGGCCTCGGGGAGTTGATAGGAACTGAATGGGTTGAGGCCGGCGTTGCGGATCGCCTCCAAGCGAGCCTCGATGAGGGGGCGGTCCGGCACGGCGAAGGGGAGTCGGGTAATGATGACGTTTTGCAGGGCTTCGCCGGGAACATCCACCCCTTGCCAGAAGCTGTCGGTCCCGAAGAGCACGGCCCGCTCGGCAACCTTGAATTTCTCCAGCATCATGCGGCGGGGAAGGCCTTCGGCTTGGGAAAACAGCGTATAACCGTTCTCGGCGAACCAGGGATCGAGAGCGGAGGCCGTTTTGCGAAGCATGTCGTAACTGGTGAAGAGAACGAATGCCCGGCCCTGCGTTCGACGGATATAGCGGGGCAACAGACGTACCAAAGCCTTTTGATGTGCGGTCGCGTCCGCGGCGGGGTCGGGCATGTCCTTGACCAGAATCAGGGACGCTTGCTCCCGATAGTCGAAGGGGCCGCCCAATTGCAGCGTCTCCACGTTTCCCAGGCCGATGCGGGAGCGAAAGAACGTAAACCCCTGTTTGCCGACCGTCAGCGTGGCGCTCGTCAAAATCACGCTGGGAACCTCGTCGAAGAGCTGTTCTCGAAGGATTTCGGACACGCTCAGCGGGGCGGCGGCCAGTGTTACTCGCGGACGCCGGGAACGTTGTTCCACTTCGACCCAATAAACGCTTTGCGGTTCCCGTTGTTCGATCCACGAGGTGATCGTAAAGGCCAAGTCCTCCAATCGCTGGGCGGCGGCAAGGAAATCCTGTTTTTCCTCGGCGGGCAAGTCCGGCGGCACCTCCCGCGCCACGGTGCCCGCCAAGTGCGTCAAGCCTTCGGAGAGGGCGTTGCGGAAGGGTTGCGGCGTGCGGACGCGACCGTTGCCGGGCTGCTGTCGTTCGTACCAATCCATGATTTGGGCGAAGAAATCGTCAAGGCGATAGACGCAGTCTTGCACGGTCCGCCGCGATTCGGCCATGCCCGCCCGCGCTAGCAGACCGCGGCCCGTCCGTTCGTTGAAGAGCTTGTTCAGGTGGTAAAGAATCTGCGAAGAGGTGCAGTGCATCCCCAATTGTTCGGCGGCTGCGGACTCCATCGTATGCGCTTCGTCCACGACCAGCACGTCGTAGTCGGGCAGGAGGGAGACGTTGCGACGGCGGAGCGCCACGTCCGTGAACAACAAGGCGTGATTGACGATCAGAATCTGGGCGTGTAGCATCCGTCGCCGAGCGCGATAGAAGAAGCATTCGTTATAGTTGGGGCAGCGCGTTCCCAGGCAATTGTGGTGATCGCTGGCCACCTCGTCCCACACGGCGTGCAGCGGCTGGAAGGGTAGGTCGGACAGGGAACCCTCCTGCGTGGTTTCGGCCCAAGCTTGGATTTGCAGGAGTTGTTCGGCCTCCTCGTCGGCGAACAGGGTCCGCGCCCGTTTCAAAGCATTGGCCAGCCGCCGCCGGCTCAAGTAGTTGCCTCGCCCTTTGACCAAGACGGCCGTGAACTCGTACGGCATGACGCTCCGCAAGAAGGGGATGTCCTTGTGCAGGAGTTGCTCTTGCAAGCTGATCGTGTGCGTGGATACGACCGCGGGACGCGATCGGGTCGGGGAGTCGTCGCCGGCGGTCACTTTTAAAATGGCGGGAACCAGATAGGCGAAGCTCTTTCCCACGCCGGTGCCCGCCTCCACCAGCAGATGCCGACCTTCGCGAAGGGCGGCTTCAACGGCTTCCGCCATCTGAAGTTGTTGCGGGCGAGCCTCGTACCGCGTCAGCCGGGCGGCGATGCGGCCTTGCGGTCCCAGGATTTCTCGTGCGGAGGACATAAACGGCGCGCGAATCGGCGAATCGGGCGAGCGGGACTCTGCAAGGCTTCAGGCGCCGGCGGCGATCACGCCTTCGGTCGGGCTGCTGGCCGTGGCGTACAGCCGTTTGGGGATGCGGCCCGCCAAGTAGGCCAAGCGGCCGGCCTCCGCGGCGGACTTCATGGCGATCGCCATCCGCAAAGGATCCTTGGCGTGAGCGATGCCGGTATTCAACAGCACGCCGTCCACGCCTAACTCCATGGCGAACGTGACGTCGCTCGCGGTCCCCACGCCGGCATCCACGATCACGGGATAATCGGGGTCGTTTTCCTTGAGATACTCGAGGCAGATGCGGATATTGTTGGGGTTGAGCACGCCCTGTCCGGAACCGATGGGGCTGCCCGCCGGCATCACGCTGGCGGCCCCCGCCTGCTTCAATCGCTTGGCCGTGACGGGATCGTCGGTGGTGTAAACCAGAACCTGAAAGCCTTCCTTGACCAAGATTTCGGTAGCTTGCAACGTGGCGATGGGATCCGGGAGGAGCGTCTTCTTGTCTCCCAAGACCTCCAGCTTGACCCAATCGGCGCCCGGATTGTCGAGTTGCGAGAGGATTTCGCGGCCGAGCCTCGCCACCCGAACGGCGTCCTCGGCTGAAAAGCATCCGGCCGTGTTGGGCAGGATGGTGTAGCGCCGCGTGTCGATGAATTCGAGAATGTTTCTGCCGGAAGAATCCAAGAGACGTTCGCGGCGGACCGCCACCGTGATGCACTCGGTGCCTGACAATTCCAATGCTTGTTGCATGACTTCGTAGGTGGAGTACTTGCCCGTGCCTACGATCAGGCGGCTGCGAAACGTGTGCGAACCGATGGTAAGCGGTCCATCCATTGCAATCTCGGCCATGATGCGGTTCAACCTCCTCCCACTAAGGTGACGATTTCCAAGCGATCCCCGGCTTGAAGGCCGGTTTCGGTGTGTTTGGCAAGCGGTACCACTTGCAGATTCCGTTCTACGGCGACGGGTTTGCCGGCCAGGCCGAGCCTACGGAGCAGCTCGCTGACCGTGATTCCGGCCGGAATCTCCCGCTCTTCTCCATTCAGCACTACGGTTACAGTGGGGGTGTTTTCACTCATGCGGCGAGTCGATTGGGGGTGACCGGGCGAAGGAAAACAGGGATCGAGAAACTTGTCATATTGTACGCATTCTATCACACATCATGCGAAGAGCGGTCCGGGGGGCGAGACCGGCGGCGTGGGCGGCAGGGAGAGCTGCATCGTCCCCGCGTGCGGCTCGAGAAGACCCGCCGGCGTTCGAAGCGCGCGGATTGGGGGCAGACCCAACGGCAGACACCGGCCGCCCGGCGGTAGCAATGCGATTGCGGATCGCGTCAGGCAAGCGGGAGCTATTCCGTCCGCAGCACGACCGTGCTGAACTGGTCGGCCGCCCACAGTTGCAACGGGCTGCTGAAGGGGCGATTGGCGGAGTGGCTCTCCGGCGACCAAGGGATGGCATAGGCCAAGACCACGCCGGTGTTCGTTTCGGCCACGTAGATGACGGACTGCCCCGGACGCACGCCCACGGACGGACCGCGACGAATATCGGCCAGCCCCGTCACGATCAGATAGTTCGGTGTCTGGGGAACCTGGATTTCCGGGCGGGGAGTACCGCCGGAGCGCCGGGCTTGCGCATTCGCCGCTTGAATCTCGGCATTCTTCATCTGGATGAAAGAAAGCAAGTCTCCGTACACATTCGCTTCGTACAGGGCTTGAAAACTCCGCGTTTGATTGGACAATACCGCCCCGCGAAGCTGGCCGGTGAGAAAGTCCAGAAAGAAAAAGCCCTCCACGCCGTTATCCAAGGCTCCGGTCGCAATCGCAAAGTTCGAGGCGCGATCGGTGGCCACAGCATGCACGGAAGCCTGGGGACGGAGCGTCGCGGTCACCAACCCGAACGCCGTTCCCACCACAAAAACCGCCAGCCAAGGTCCTACTCGGCGTAACATGGGCTTCTCTCCCCTTCGCTCAGTTCCAAAACGCAGGCCTTGAGATAATCGGAAAAGCGCCCGTTGGACGGGTTTCCCACTCCCCTGTCATGGTAACGCTTTCCCCGCGTCGGGAACAGATGGATTGTCCGATTGGACCGCCGAGGGCTGCGAGCCGGCGAAGTCGGCGGCTCAACGGTACGGCCGTGGATGGATGCGGCCCATCTTCCGATGCCCCGCCACAGCTTGGAGGGCTCGCGCCCCGGTCTCGGCCGTTTCTATCCAAGGGCGGAGTCGGTCGGCCGACCAGCCGCGCGTTGGTAGTCGGGAAACAGGTCTTGGAGGGCGGTCACGTTGAAGGAGACTCCCTCGTGCAAGGCCTCCATGGCGCGTACGGCGGCCTCCGCGGCGGGAATCGTCGTGATGCACGGGACGCCGTGGGCGATGGCTTTGGCGCGGATTCGGCCTTCGTCCGTCCTTGCGCCCTTGCCGCTGGGAGTATTGATCACCAGCTTGACCGTCCCGTTCAGGATATGATCGAGAATGTTGGGATGACCCTCCTGAATCTTTTTCAGCCGTTCGACCCGGATGCCGGCGGCCTCCAGGCGATCGGCCGTGCCTTTGGTGGCCAGGATTTCGTAGCCCATCTTCTCCAGACGCCGTGCGATCTCGGCGATGTGAACCTTGTTGCGGTCGGCCACGCTGATGAAGATCTTTCCGCTCATGGGGAGGATGGTGCCGGCTGCGATCTGGCTCTTGGCAAAGGCCACCGAAAACCGATCGCTGATGCCCATCACCTCTCCGGTCGATTTCATCTCCGGTCCGAGGACGATATCCACGCCGCGAAACTTGATGAAGGGGAGGACGGCCTCCTTGACCGACACGTGGCGAGGGGGGAGGGGCTCCGTCCAGCCTTGCTCGTCCAAGGAGACGCCGACCATGACTTTGGCCGCAGCCCGGGCCAGGGGCTTGCCGACGGCCTTGGACACGAAGGGAACGGTGCGGCTGGCACGCGGGTTGACCTCCAGCACATAGAGCACGGGAACCCCGTCCGTTCGTTTGACGGCGTATTGCACGTTCATCAAGCCCACCACCCTCATGGCCGCGGCCATCTTTTTCGTGGCCTCGATGATTTCGTTGAGGATGGGCCGGGGCAGGCTGTAGGGAGGCAAGGCGCAGGCCGAATCCCCGGAATGCACGCCGGCCTCCTCGATGTGTTCCATGATGCCGGCCACGATCACCCGTTGCCCGTCCGAGATCGCATCGACGTCCAACTCCACGGCGTCTTCCAGAAAACTGTCGATCAGCACCGGTTGGCCGTCGGACGCGTCGAAGGCCTCTTTCACGAAGTGTTCGAATTGTCGATCGTCGTAACAGATTTCCATGGCCCGACCGCCCAAGACGAAGCTGGGACGGACCAAGGCGGGAAAGCCGATCCGGCGGACGGCTGATCGGGCTTCGTCGATGGTCCGGGCGATCGCGTTCGGCGGTTGCCGCAAATTCAAACGTTTCAGCAGTTCCGCGAACCGCTCCCGGTCCTCCGCATCTTCGATGGTATCGACGCTCGTACCGATGATGGGCACTCCGGCCACTTGGAGCGCTCGGGCCAGATTGAGCGGCGTTTGCCCGCCGAATTGCACGATCACGCCGTCCGCTTGAACGCGGTCCTGAATGTTCAGGATGTCTTCGCACGTGAGCGGCTCGAAGAACAAAAGGTCGCTGGTATCATAGTCCGTGGAGACGGTTTCCGGGTTGGAATTGACCATCACGGACTCGATGCCCAGCTCCCGCATGGCGAAACTGGCGTGGCAACAGCAGTAGTCGAACTCGATGCCCTGGCCGATGCGGTTGGGCCCCCCGCCGAGGATCATGATCCGCTTCTTGCCGGGCTGTTTGGCGGGAACCTCGTCCTCGTCCTCGTAGGTCGAATAATAGTACGGGGTATAGGCCTCGAACTCGGCCGCGCACGTATCGACGGATTTGAAAGCGGGCACGATGCCGCGCCTTTTTCGATCAGCCCGGATTTCGGTCTCCGTGCGATTCCAAATGTGGGCTAGCTGGCGGTCCGAGAAGCCGAATCGTTTGGCTTGCCGCAGCATGTCGTCGGGGATCTCTTGGATGTCGGAGAAACCCCGCAACGTGCCTTCCATCTCCACGATTTCCCGAATGTTTTCCAGGAACCATGGGTCGATGGCGGTCAGCTCGTGGATGTCGTTGACGCTCATCCCGGCCTTGAGGGCGTAACGGATGTACCAGATTCGCTGCGCGTTCGGATGCGCCAGCTTGGCACGGATCTCCTCCGGCGAAGGTTGCCGCGGCGTGCCCCAAAGATCCTTGCCGTCGCAGCCCAGTCCGAAAGTCCCCACCTCCAGTCCGCGGAGGGCTTTTTGCAGGGATTCCTTGAAGGACCGACCGATCGCCATCGTCTCGCCCACGCTTTTCATTTGCGTCCCCAGTTCGGGGTCCGCTTCCGGGAACTTTTCGAAGGCGAAGCGGGGAATCTTGGTCACGACGTAGTCGATCGTGGGTTCGAAGCATGCCCGAGTCCGCCGCGTGATGTCGTTGGCCAGTTCGTGCAAACGATAGCCGACCGCAAGCTTGGCGGCGATCTTGGCGATGGGAAAGCCCGTGGCCTTCGACGCCAAGGCGCTGGAACGGCTGACCCGAGGATTCATCTCGATGACCACCATCCGGCCGGTTTGGGGATGGACCGCGAACTGGATGTTGGAACCGCCGGTGTCCACGCCGATCTCGCGAATCACGGCGATGGATGCGTCGCGCATCCGCTGGTATTCCTTATCCGTCAGGGTTTGAGCGGGGGCGACCGTGATCGAATCACCGGTGTGCACGCCCATGGGATCGAAGTTCTCGATGGAGCAGATGATCACGACGTTGTCGTCCGCGTCGCGCATCACCTCCATTTCGAATTCCTTCCAACCCAGGATCGACTCCTCCAGCAGCACCTCGTTGATGGGGGACGCCGTCAATCCCCAGGAGACCTTTTCGACGAATTGTTCCAAGTTGAAGGCCACGCTGGAACCGCTGCCGCCGAGCGTGAAACTCGGCCGGACGACGCAGGGGAGTCCGATTTCCACCAGCGTCTGCCGGGCATCGGCGAGCGATCGGACGGTCTTGCCCCGGCAGACCTCCAGTCCGATCTTTTGCATGGCCGACCGGAATTGATCGCGTTCCTCAGCCTTAGCGATGGCCTGCGAATCGGCGCCGATCATCCGCACACCGTATTGATCCAAGACGCCGTGGCGGTGGAGGTCCATGGCCACGTTCAAGCCCGTCTGACCTCCCAACGTAGGCAGCAGGGCGTCCGGCCGCTCTTTTTCGATGACCTTCGCCGCGAATTCCCACGTCACCGGCTCGATATACGTGCGGTCCGCCATCTCCGGGTCGGTCATGATCGTGGCCGGGTTGGAATTGATGAGAATGACCCGGTAACCTTCCTCTCGCAGGGCCTTGCACGCCTGAGTGCCGGAATAATCGAATTCGCAAGCTTGCCCAATGACGATCGGCCCGGAGCCGATCAGCAGCACGGAGCGGATGTCATCACGTCGTGGCACGGTGTTGGGTTCTCCTGGTGCCTTGCCGAATAGGTCCGTTTGGGAGGCGAGGCGGGAAAGGCCGACGGGGCCCGATTTCGAAATCGCTGGGGCCGCCGACCCGCGCGCATATCTTCACCGCGGCGGAAGACTTACCGATCGACGGGAGCTCACGGGAGCGTGATTGCCGTTAAGAACGGCCGCCTTGCGGTCGAGGGAGCGCGCTCAACTTCACAACAAATCGGCATCGAATCCATGGTATCGGAACGCGCTGTGCAGTGACACCACCCCTTGGGGGCTTACGGGACGCGTACGATCGGGACCGCCGCCGGAGGCATCTCTCGGCGTTGCCATACGCAAGAACAACGTTCCAAGCCGGTCTTGGGGCGGCGGGTGCAAGGCGGCGGTGTTCGTTGACGTTGCGTCGGGCCCCACTTAGAGTGGTAAAGAATAAGCGTACCGGTCGGCGGAGTCACTCTTGAGCGGTCGGCTCGCCGGCGAAATACCATAACGCGCCGCGACGGACGGCGAAACCTTCTTTGCTGCGACGAGGAATAAGGTGACCGACAAACCGTGGGGAGGGGTCTTTCGGGAAGCGACGGATCGGCGCGTCGAGCTATTCACCGAAAGCATCAGCTTTGACCGGCGGTTGGCCGAACAGGACATCGCCGGCTCCAAGGCCCATGCCCGAATGCTGGCGGAGGTGGGGTTGATCACGGCGGAGGAATGCCTTCGGATCACGCAGGGCCTGGATGAGATCGGGCGGGAGATCGCCGAGGGGCGTTTTCCTTTCCGCGTGGAACTGGAAGACATCCACATGCACGTCGAGCGGGCGTTGATCGACCGGATCGGCGACGCGGGACGCAAGCTCCACACGGCCCGGAGCCGCAACGATCAAGTGGCGACCGACTTTCGATTGTGGGTGCGGGACGCGATCGACTCCTTGCTTGCTTCGCTCCGGCGGCTTCAGGCGGCCTTCGTGGAACGTTGCGAACGCGACTGGGACTGCATTTTGCCGGGATACACGCATTTGCAGCGTGCTCAGCCGGTCTTGGCGGCTCATTATTGGCTGGCCTATTGCGAGAAATTCGATCGCGATCGCGAACGCTTGCTGGATTGCCGCAAGCGAGTCAATCTTTGCCCGCTCGGATCGGCCGCGCTGGCGGGAACCAGTTTGCCTATCGATCGCGATTCCACGGCCCGCGCGCTGGGTTTCGCGGCACCCACCGCCAACAGCCTCGACTCGGTGAGCGACCGCGATTTCGCCGCGGAGTTCCTCTTCTGCTTGAGCCTGATCGCCGTGCATCTCAGCCATTGGGCCGAGGAATGGATCTTGTGGTCCACCTGCGAATTCAATTTCCTGCGGTTGCCGCAAGCTTTTTGCACCGGCTCGTCCATCATGCCGCAGAAGATCAATCCGGACGTCCTGGAGTTGATTCGGGGCAAGACGGCGCGGGTGATCGGTTCGTTGCAGCAGATGCTCGTCCTGCTGAAGGGCCTGCCTTTGGCCTATAACCGCGACCTCCAGGAAGACAAGGCGCCCGTCTTCGATGCCTGCGACACGGTACGCTCGTGTTTAGAGCTGGCGGCGCCTCTCGTAGCCCAAACCGAAATCAACCGCCCGGCCGTGAACGAACGACTGGACCGCGGCTACCTCGATGCGACGACCCTCATGGAGTATCTGATCCTGCGGGGCGTCCCGCAGAGGTCGGCGCACGAAGCGGTAGGGCGCTTGGTTCAGGCGGCGATGGAACGCGGCTGCCGTTTGGCGGATTTGCCGCTCGTGGTCTTCCAAGAGGTGATCCCGTCGCTGGATGAGTCCGTACGCGAGGTTCTCGGGCCCGACAAGGCGGTCCGACGCATGCAGAGTTACGGCTCCACGGCCCCGGAACAGGTGCGGCGGCAAGTTGACGCCTGGAAAGAGCGACTGGAATCCGATCGGACGTAGCCGTCTAGGGGGGGACGCCTTCGCCCTAAATAGCGACGTGGACCGGCAGGAAAAGGACCCCTGACCGGCGAATCCGAAGGATCAGCCGGGCCGCGAACATTTTCGTCCTGACCGGGAATTCTCGCCGTGAATAGTGTCGCGAAGATTCCGTTTTGCGGTCGGCGGAGAGATTCGGGCAGAAATTGTGGCAAAATCGAGTTAAATTAGATAAGAGTTGCGGTTTGTTTGCTCGATATGCCTGATCGCCCTTGCTGAAGCCGCACCTTTGTCGGGATCCGTTGATACGGTTTGTCCCGGCGAGCCGCACACCCGGGAGAAGCGGTCTTGCATTGCCGGGGGCGAGTTTTCGATTTGCGCTACTTTGCCCCATGTGGTACTGGATTTTAGCAACCGGAAGAGCGTGCATGTCGCCGTCCAGAAACCCACGTCGTACCCGATCGGTCTCGCACGTCGCGGGAATCGCGTTATGCGTTATCGGTGGGGTTTTTCAGGTTGTCGTGGCGGTTTCCGGGGCCGCGGAGGAAGACCCGTTTGCGGCAGCGGGAGGCGCTCCGGCGGCGGGCGCGCCGCGGGAGCCGGCGCAAAAACCGGCAAGCGAGGTCGAAGTTCCCCCTCCGCCCGAGGACCCGGCGGTGGCCATGGTGTTGGCCGCCAAGCCGCAGACTCCTCGCGAACTGCTCAAGGCGGCTTCCGCGTTGTTAGCACTCCGGCGCCCCGACTTAGCCAAGCAGATGTTGGAGCAATTTCTCGCGGCCGCACCCGATGAGCGGGAGTTGCTACGGTTGCACCAAGAGTTGGGTCCGGCCATGGTATTTCGATTTGGCGCGGACGGTGCGCTGGCTCCGGCGGGCAAGCAGGTCTCCGACATGATCTTCGCCGCGGTCAATCGCCGCTACCAGGACGCGAGCGTCTTGCAAGCTTGGGTGGATCAACTCAGGGGGACCGGGAATACGTGGTACCAGGCGGCCGAGGATTTGGCCAAAGCCGGAACGGCGGCCGTGCCCCTGTTGGTTCGAGCGGCGGCGGAGAGCCCCCAGGGGGAATTACGCGGCCGGTGCGTTTTCGTGCTGAAACGGCTGCGCAAGGAGGCCGGGCAATACCTCATTGCGCTATTGCAGGCACGGGATGCGGCCCAACAACGGGCGGCCGCGGAACTGCTGGGTGAGATCGGCGGACGCGATTCAGCACTGTTCCTGCTCGCCCCCGCCCTGTCCGATCGCCGCGACGACGCGGTGCGTCAGGCGGCCAAAGGGGCCTTGTCGCGGTTGCAGTCCGGGTTGCCTACGGCCGTGCAGGCCGCGCGTCTGCTTGCCGCGGAGGCCGAGGCGCGATTGACCACCGCGGCGTCCGACGAGGGAATCGCGGAGCCGTTCTTTTTTTGGAACCCTAACACATCGAACGTGGAGGAGATAGCGCTGCCTCCGGCGGCGATCCGGCGGCGGACGGCTGCGCGTTTGGCGGCGGAGGCGAGCGAGCTGGTTCCGGGCGACCGGCAATTGGAGTTGGGTGCCTTGGCCCTGCGGTTGGAGCAGATCGGATTCGAATTGCTTCGGACGGCGGCGGAACGCGAACAGCAGGCCGCACCCGCCGCGGATGCGAATTCGAAGCCCATGCTTGCGGTCGCCGACGCAGGCCCGGCCGTCGCCGCGGCGATGGCCGAATACGACGAGCCGGTAAGCGACGAAGGGGCTTCGGCCTTGCAGGCGATTGACTATTGCCTGAGCCGCGGGTGGGCCGGCGGCGCTTGGGCCGGTATTGTTTGGTATGCCCATCAAGCGCCCGCCGAACGAGTGCGGGCCGCCTTCGCCGAGGCTTCGCCTCTGCCGAAAGCCCTCCGGTTTCCGGATCGTCGCGTCCGCTGGGCCGCGGTGGAGACGGCGATGACCCTGGATTTGCGCGGGAGTTTCCCCGATTCTTCCACCATCCTGCGGGAATTGTTCTATTTCGCTTCTTCGCGCGGGGTGCGGCGGGTGGTCGTGGCGGACGGCGACCAGCCCAGGGCGATGCGGATCGTGGGCGATTTGAAAGAACTCGGCTTCGAGGTCGGGGACACGGCGGGCGGCGGCACGGCCTTGTTGCGATCCGTCGCCGACGATCCGGACGTGGTCTTCGTATTGATTTCAGCCGATATCCAAGATCCGCGCGTCGAATTCTTGGTGCAGCGGCTGCGGGCGGATCCCCGGACGGCGCGCCTGCCGATCGGCGTCTACGCCCTTCCCGATCTCTTGCCCAAAGCCGATCGGCTGGCGGAGACGGACTCCATGGTCCTGTCGTTCGCGCAACCGTATCGGCCGGGTGACGTAGCGGCCATGGTCGAACGCCTGCAAGCCCTGCCGAACTATGACGGCGGGAGCCCCGCATGGCGGAAAGCGCTGGCGGCGTCGGCAATTGAGAGGATTTCGGCTTTGGCCGGCGATTCCGGCCCGAATGTGCCGCTGCAAGACTTGGAGAACCTGGCCGTTCGTACCTTGTACACTTCGGGAGCGGAGAGGGCCGGACTGACCATCTTGCGACAATTGGCTACTCCCCGCGCTCAGGCGGAGTTGGTGGAAGCCGCCTCGCGTCTGGAATGGCCGCCGGAACTCCGCGCGGAGGCCGTCTCCGCTTTCGGCGAGGCGGTCATGAAACGCGGCCTCCAATTGACCCGGCAACAAATCCTCCGCCAGTACGACCGCTACAACCAAAGTGAGCGGCTGGATCGGGTGACGCAAAAGCTGTTGGGATTGATCCTCGATTACATCGAAATGCCCAGTCAAGGTCGCGCCGAAACCACGGCGGAGCGCCCTTGAGCGGTCGGTGCGGCCCGGAGAGGCCGGCTCCTGCGGGCCGGTCCGGAGTCCGCGACGCCGAAGGATGCGTGCTCCCCTTTCTCTTGCTCCGGGTTGATTCTCTACAATGAAACCGAGGAGCGAGCCGGGGGACCTGACCCGCCCGGAGCTTCTAGCCGCGAGACATTTCGATCCCCTGTCGCCGGTTAACCGGGCTGGGAGCCGGCCGAGCATCCGCCATGCTGGACGATCCGCGAATCCAATTACGAGGTGACCGCCCGCTCGGGCGACGATCGGGCGGGGCCGGAAGCGAGGATTCACCGCCGATTCCGGAGTTGATCGGGGAATCGGCGGCCATGCGAGACGTCTATCGCTTGACCCGACAGGTGGCGGACTCGGACGCCTCGGTCTTGTTGCTGGGGGAAACCGGGACGGGAAAGGAATTGATCGCCAAGGCCATCCATCAACTCAGCCCGCGACAGAGCGGTCCCTTCGTCCGCGTCAATTGCGGGGCGTTGGCGGAAAGCCTGTTGGAAAGCGAGCTGTTCGGCCACGTCCGCGGAGCGTTCACGGGAGCCATCGAGAACCGTACGGGGCGATTCGAGGCGGCCCACACCGGCAGCATCTTTCTCGACGAGATCGATTCCACGACCGCCAAGCTTCAGGTCAAACTCCTGCGCGTCTTGCAAGAGCACGAATTCGAACGGGTGGGGGACGCCAAGACGGTTCGCGTCGACGTCCGCGTCATCGCCGCCAGCAATCGCGATCTTTTGGAAGAGGTCGAGCAGCGGCGCTTTCGCGAGGATCTCTACTATCGCTTGAACGTGGTCACGATCTACTTGCCCCCCTTGCGCGAACGTCGCGAGGACATTCCGCTCCTCGTCGGTCATTTTCTCCGTTTGTACAACGAAAAGAATCGCCGCCACGTTCCGCATATTACGGCCGAGGCCATGGAGGCGTTGCAGAATTACGATTGGCCGGGGAACGTCCGCGAATTGCAGAATTACATCGAGCGCGCGGTGATTCTTGCGCGCGGGGACGAAATCGGGATGGAACTGTTGCCCCATGCCGTCCTAGGCCGCAAAGGGCCGCGCCTTGGGTCCCGCCGTCGCACCGTGGAGTCGATCGCCCGGGACTTCGTGGATGCCGTTCTGGCTCAAGCCGACCCGGAGGCCGGAGATATCTACGATCGGATGGTGGAACAACTCGAGCGAGAAATGCTGGCTCAGGTGTTGGAACGTTGTCGCGGGATTCAGATCAAAGCCGCGGCTTGGTTGGGAATGAATCGCAACACTCTGCACAAGAAACTGCGGCAGTACGGCTTGGCGGAGTTCAAGGGCCGGGAGGATGCGCCGCCCGGTGATTCGCGGTTCCCGTGAAGGATCGGCCGGCGAGGTGGCGTTGGGGAGTGCGGAAAGGGCGTCGCGTATGATGGAAACCTTGGTCGGCTGGGTGACGTTGCTTTACGCCTTGGCACTGGCCTTGGAATTAGCGCGGCCGATCTTGCGCTTTCCCGTCCGCGGGCTCGCCGTGGGGATGGTCCTGGCGGGGTTTCTTGTGCATACGGCGTTTCTGGGTTATCGCGCGGTGGTGATTTGGAATCAATTGCAGAGCGCGGGGGCTTTCTTGGCCGTCAAACAGGACTGGTATTTCGGCCTGGCGTGGGGGCTGACGGCGGTGTGTCTCGCGTGGATGGCCTTTCGTCCCGCCTTTCCCTTCGCCGCCTTGTTCCTACCGTTGGTCTTGATTCTGCTCGGCGTGGGCTTTTTCTTGGCGGATCCCGTCCCCTTTGAACGCGGCGCGGCCTCGAAGGTTTGGGGGTTCGTGCACGGTTTGTCCCTCATGGGGGCGACGCTGTGCATTCTGGTCGCGATTGTGGCCGGTAGCGTCTATCTCTGGCAAGTCCGCAGGGTGAAAAAAGGGATTGTAGGTTTCACTCGGATACGCCCGCCCAGCTTGGAGTGGTTGCAGAGGGCCAACGCCCATGCCGTTTTGGCGGCGATCGGCTGCTTGTCGCTCGGCATTCTTTCCGGAATCGTGCTGAACGCAATCGCCGGGGAATCGGGCGACTCCGCCTTGCCTTGGAATGATCCCGTGGTGGTCAGCACGTTTGCCATGTTCGCCTGGCTCAGCGGCACCGTTTTGCTGGGCAGCGTTTATCGACCGTTGCGGGAGGGTCGCAAGGTGGCCTACCTCACGTTTTTGAGCTTTGTGTTCTTGGTGTTGGCTTTGGCCCTCATGCTCTCCGGCTGGACTCAGCACGGCAAGGAACGCCGAGCGCCGCAAGCCCCCGCGAATCGGTCCTCGTGGATGTCGTCCCCCGCCGGAATTGCGGACTGCGTTCGGACCGAATGGCCGGGGCCGCGACGTTGGGCCGACGCGGCGACCGGGGAGGAACGCGCAACAAGAGCAACCGGCGGAGAGCGCGAGCGTGCGCGGCCGGCGAAATTTTCCTTCAGCCTTAAGGCGGCGACGGCAGGAACCGCGCTGATATATCGTTCGGCATGATCTTGCAGATCGTGGGCTGTAACCATCGCACGGCGTCGATCGCGCTGCGGGAGCGACTGGCATTTAGTCCTCAGCAGACGCGGGCTTTTCTGGTGCGCTGGCAGGGACGGTATGATCTGGTGGAGGCGGTGCTCCTGTCCACCTGCAATCGGGTCGAGTTGTACACGGCCACCGACTTGCCGCAGGCTCCCCCGCCCGACGAAATAATCCGTTTCTTGACGGAATTCCACGGCATTTCGGTCGAAGACCTGGAAGGGGGAATCTACCATATGGTCGGCCGGGAGGCCGTCGAGCATCTTTTCCTCGTCTGTTCCAGCCTGGACAGCATGGTTCTCGGGGAAAGCCAAATCACGTCCCAAGTCAAACAGGCCTATCAAATCGCCGTGCAGGAAGGGACGGTCGGGCCGATCTTGCACCTCACCTTTCAAGCAGCGGCCAAGACCGCCAAGCGCGTGGCCGCCGAGACGGCGATCCAACTGCGGAGGACGAGCATTCCCAGCGTGGCGATCGGCGATTTCGCACGCGCCGTCTTCGAGCGTTTCGACGACAAGAAAACCCTGGTCATCGGAGCGGGCGAGATGGCCGAGGAGACGCTCCGTTATCTCCGAGAAGAGGGTGCGCGGACGATTACGGTGGTGAACCGGAGCCGGGAACGGGCCGAGCAATTGGCGGCTCGCTGGGCCGGGCGAGCGGAGAGCTGGCAGGAACTGCCCCGCTTGCTGGCCGACGCCGACCTCATCATCAGCACGACCGGTTCGGAACGTCCGATTGTTACCGCGGCTATGCTGCAATCGGCCATGGCCGCCCGACCGGAAAGGCCTCTCTTCGTCCTGGATCTGGCCGTTCCGCGGGATTTCGAACCGAGCGCCGCGAGGTTATCGGGCGTCTATTTGTACTGCTTGGACGACCTGAAGACGGCTTGCGAAAGGAATCGCGAATTCCGCGACCGGGAGATACCCGCCGCCGTCCGGATCGTAGAGCAAGAGGTGGAGAGCCTCTTGTTACGCTTGCACGGCCGGGAAGCGGGCCCCGTGATCCGCGGCATCCGGCAGGATTGGGAGGAAATCAAGCGCGAGGAATTGCAACGCCTGTGGAACAAGCTCTCCGATCTGCCGGAGTCCGGTCGCGAAGAGATCGAGGAGACGGTGGACCGCATCCTCAACAAACTGCTCCATCGCCCGTTGCGACGCCTTCAGGACGAGTTTCGCCGCGGGACGTCGCGTGCCCTGCTGGATGCTTTGCGGGGCCTGTTCCATAAGCCGCCGGAATGAACGCAGGCGTGAATCTGCCGATTATGCGGAGTGTGAGGTTATCCCCGCCGGATGAAAACCCCTCCGAGAGTCGATCCCCCCCGCTCGGATCCGTTCCAAGAGCCATGTTTGTTTAGAAAATGCAGCCGTTCTTGGCCGGAGCGCGTCGCGTTGACGCGGCTTTTCGTGACGCGTCGTCCGGCGGGCGGTCTCGTGACGCGGATCGAGATTCGGGGAATGGGAAGGTAACCGATGGCCGGCGCGAAAATCCGAGTGCTGGTTGTGGACGATTCCGCCTTGATGCGGAAGATGATCACGGATCATTTGAAATCGGCGCCCGGAATCGAAGTCGTGGGCACCGCTTCGGACGGGCGCGAAGCCGTGGAGATGGTCCGCCGACTCCAGCCGACGGTCGTGACGCTCGATATTCAAATGCCCGGCATGGACGGTCTCCGGGCGCTGGACGCCATCCTGCAAGTGCGTCCTACCGCCGTGATCATGGTCAGTTCCCTGACGCAGGCCGGGGCCGCGATAACGCTGGATGCCTTGGAATGCGGCGCCATCGATTACGTTTCCAAACCGGAAAACGGCATGGCGGCTTCCGCCGTCCTGGGCGCCGAACTCGTCCGTAAGATTCGCTTTGCGGCGTCCGCCGACATCGAACGGATTGTGCGCAATCGCCGGCGCATGGCGACGCGAAGCTCGCCCGCGTCCGCCGCAATCGCGTCGGGATCGAGCGTGCCGAAACCGGAGACCGCGCATGAGCCGCCCGGTCTGATTAACACCTGCATTGCGATCGGCATTTCGACCGGCGGTCCTCCGGCGCTGACGGCGCTGCTGTCCGCCTTGCGGCCGCCCATGCCGCCGATCGTGGTCGTGCAACACATGCCGGCCCAATTCACGAAGCCCTTTGCTTGGCGGCTGAATGCCTGCTCAGCCCTCTCGGTGACGGAGGGTTGCGATCGGGACCCTCTCCGTTGCAATCACGTGTACATCGCCCCGGGCGGATACCACATGGCCGTGCGGGGGCGCAAAGGCACGGCGCGACTGCACGTCTTCAACGGCGAACCGGTGAGCGGGCACAAGCCCTCCGTGGACGTCCTGATGAAAAGCGCGGCCCAAGTCTTCGGCAGAAGTACGCTCGGCGTCATCATGACCGGCATGGGCCGGGATGGGGCTCAAGGCTGTCGGGACATTCGCGCGGCGGGAGGATTCGTCCTCGGGCAGGATGAGGCAACCTCCGACGTATACGGCATGAACAAGGTCGCTTACGTCGAGGGCAACGTCGACCGCCAGTTCGCCTTGCACGAGGGCGCGCGGATGATCACCCAGTTCGTCGAGCAACGTTTTCTGCACGCGGCCTTAACGCGGTGAAAGACCTTGCGGCGGCGACTGGGACCGTGCTCGCCCCGGCGCGATCTCTCGCAGTTTGAGGTATTCTCGCCGGGAAAACACCTTGAGCAGGACCGGCGATGCGGGGCCGAGTCGCCGAATTCGCTTCTCGAAGCTTGCGGTACCCTCGGCAAAAAGCAGGCGATCGATTTCGCTCCAACCGCTGGGACGATTTTGAACGACGTACCAAGCCGCTTGCTCGGGGTCCGAAGCGGCTTGCCAATCGATGCGATTCCATGTCCGCAACCGGCGGAGGTTCCACCGCGGATAGGTCGCTAGGAAGACCGCCTCATCGTGCGAGGTCCGCTCGCTAAGCCAACGAATCACCTCGTCGTCCAGGGCATCCCAGTAATAGGTTGCTTCGAATCCCGCCCGGGCAGCGCCTCCCGCGCCGCCGATCAGGGAATTGTAGAACGATAACCATTGCGGCGTGTATATCACTAAGGCGTATACGGGCGCCAGATAAAACAAGGCGAGAATGATCCCGAGGAGACCGGCGGCCGAACGGAGCTTCTGGGACGGGCTGCGTGCCGGGACAGCGTATGGGAAGCGCGCGGATTTCACGGTTGACGTGGCCTGCGTGCCGTGCCGTAGGGGACGCTCCGAACCGCGGCGACGAATCACGAGGCGGTACCATCGGTACGTGCCCGAGAGTCCGATCCCGGCGATGACGCCCAGCATACCGAAAGACGGAAGAAATTGGCGGATGCCGTCGTGGGGCGGCGTCCCGGGCACGGCGCGGGCGAGAATCAGCGCCAGCCAAAATAAACCAAGGATCACTCCCCCGCGCCGGCGTGATCGGCAAGTGAGAACCCATGCCGTGCCGACAAGGAAAAACGTCAAGATAGGCAAAGGAACGGCAATGGCGGTCCACAAGAGCGTGTTATACCAAGGCAGGGGGTGGTCGAGGTTATACATTCTCCCACCGAACCAGATCGAGATATTCAGACCGGGCTGGGCCGCGCGATTCAGGTTGAGATCGAAAAAGCGAACCAAACCGCTTACGGGATGAGCCCAAAGCGGCGGATTGATCGCGTAGAAAACCGTCGCTGCGGTCGCCGTGACGATGGAAATCGGAATGTACGCACGTCGGCCGAAAACTAGGGCCAGGGAAAAGACGACCGGCAGGACGGCGAGAAATCCGCTGGCTTTACAAGCCATGGTCAGCCCTAGCGCCGTACCGCAAAGCAGTAGCCGAACCGTCGGAAGGCGGTGCGATGCGGGGAGCGTGGGATGATTCTCCGGCAACGCCGACCAGGTAAGCAACCAGCATGCCGTGAGAGGGCCGTCGAACGACGCGAAATGGACATGAGCGAACAACCGGGGTTGTAGTAGAATTCCCAGCACGGCCGCCGCGGCGGCGAGCGGTCCCCAGTGTCGGGCTACCTTCGCCGCAAGGCCGCCGCAGGCAAGGGCGAACAGCAGCATCGGGCCGAAGCGATAGCGCGTCAACGGATCGAGGCAGCGCGGGGCGAGTTCGTGCCCGACGGCTATGACGAGTCCGTAGAACGCCGGGTGTCCTTCTCGCGTCGTGGTGAAGGGCCAGCCCCGGCGAATACCCTCGACCGTCAGCGGCCGCGGCAGATGTTCCGGGGATGCGACGGGCGAGAACCAACCGCGAATGGCATCCGCCCGGTCCAAAGCGTCGCCCTCATCCCAGCTCATGGGTAGCAGGGGCGAGGTGACAAGCAGGACCAAAGCGGCGAGCGCAGCGAGAATACCCCCCGTCAATACGGCGGTAATGCCGTCGGACCGGGCGCGATGGAATCGTCGCAAGGAAGGGGCGAAAAAGGGCTCCGTCGACATTCCCTGAGTATACGGCGCCGCGGGGATCGCCGTCTCGGCCTCGAGAAAACGGCGGCGCGTATGGCGGGCGGGGGCTACTCGACGGTTACTGCGGTCAGTTCCTCTTGCACGGCCTCGACATGCTCCGGCCCGATTTTCTCCAGCTTTTCGGCGAAACCGATAAAGAGGGCCAGATCGCAGAGGCGATTGATGCGCCGGGGAATGCCCCCGGAAAGATCGTGGATCAGATTCTCGGCATCCGGGACGAAGATTTCACGGGTAGATCCCGCCGCGGTCAAGCGGTGTCGGATATAGCGCCGCGTGCCGTCGGGGTCGAATGGTTTCAGCCGGCAGCGGAGAGTGAATCGCTCTTCCAGGTGCGGCAGGCTCCGCAAAACCGGCAAGATCTCGGGTTGGGCCGATAGGACGAAGGTCCAGGCGGGGTCTTCGGCAGCCGGAAGATTCATGAGGGTTCGCAGCGTTTCCCAAAATCGCCCGGAAGTCCAAAGCTGGACCTCTTCAAGAATCACCACGGCCCGCTCACCGCGGCGCGATACTTCTCGGAGACCGCGTTCCAGGCCTTGCAAGAGGACGGGGGTGGAAAGGGCGCCGCCGTGGGAAACCCAGCCGGCCTCGGACGCGATATAAAGCGGGATCTCCGCCGGCGACAGGAGCGGGTATGCCAGGTGAATAATGGGGCGGAACGTGTCGGGCAGGGATCGTCGCAACCGACCGATGAGCAAGCTCTTGCCCATGCCGGAGGGGCCGAGCAACAAGACGGCGGCGTGACGGTTGTCGATCGCGTAGCGCAACTTGAGCATGGCCGTTTGATGTGTTTCGGCCGGAAAGAAGAACTCGCCCGCGGCGTCGTTGCCGAACGGTTTGTTTCGCAAGCCCCAGTAACTCTCGTACATCGTCGCACCTCATGCATGGACCGGCGAAGACCGCGAAGACTTGCCGAAGGTGTGGTTGGCTCGATTAGGCGCCGGGCGCGAAGTTATCGATGATGAAAGTCCGGGGCCGCCTTGTGGGCGAAGTGCCGGGCGGTGGCGCAAAATCGGCTTCCTGCCGTCGCCGGACGTCGCGAACGAAGAACAGGACGTCGCAGGCGGCGGCCAGGTCCGTCTCATCGGCGGTTCCGCGCGCAGGCGGGAGGGGCACGGCGCTTCCCTCGGGAATTCGTCGCGGGGCATGAAGCTCGGCGGGCTCGCTCCCCACGTCGATCAGGATGAACGCGTAATGGGAAGTCAGATCCGCCAAACGCCGCCACAGAGGATGGCCGGAATGTTTCGGGGTGTCGCCCGGCGCATTCGGCGCTGCCCGGGTGGATTTCGGTAAAAGGTCGAAGTGATCTTCGAGCGAGCGAATGACGAGCTCTCGCAAGGATTGATCGGGGACCGTGTCCCAGCCGTATTCCAGGTCCAGCCCCAGCAGCGACGTCAAAGCGGTGTCGTCGGCCGCGTCCACAAGAAGTACCCGTTTACCGCGATCCGCCAAAAGGAGTGCGGTGCTGAGGGCCGTCGTGGTGCAGCCGCTTGCGGCGCCCCAGCCTACGAAGCCACCGATGGCACAACCGCGTCGGGCCGCCGACGCCAGAGCCTGAGCGACGGGAGCCAGGCCCGTCGACCCCAATCGATCCACCATCTTGCGGCAGATCGGAGGGACGAGAAAGGCGTCCACTTCCAGCGACGGCCGGAAAGCCGACTCCGAGTTGCCGCGGCCGAGGGGCATTTGGGAGGTGGGGAGAGGTAAGATGTCTTTCGCTTCGCTGCGGGTGTCGATAGCCATGGATTGCCTCTCCGTGCAGGTGGATGAGGAGGGCGGTGCCTCCTCGCGATTTGCCATGGGTTCGGGATTGAACCGTTCTTGGGATGCCCGTTGTTTCTTGGCTGCCGCGTTGCCGCGAAGGGCGAAGTGGGGGGCCGCTACACGACTCCGTGCGAGCCGGTGGGATTCCGCCGGACGGGTCTTCGGCCCACCGGATTCACCCACGGACGGCGCCGATTCCGGTTCGCAGGCCGGCATGGACCGAAGGAATGCCTGATCGATACGCGTCATCGTCGCATCCTCCCGCCTTGGGTCGCCGTACCTTTCTCGGCCGTTCAAGGCGGCGATCTCTTGGGGTGAACGGTTCGGCTACCTACCAAACGGGGACTTGCGGTCCGTCAGATGCTCCGGCACCTAGGCGGACTTCGCGACTCAACGGTACGTATTCCACGTGGAGGTCGAAGTCTGCGGATAAACGGGAGGACTCCCGCTTGTGGACGGATAGTAGTACGGCGACGAATTGGCGGACGGGGCCGGGGTGTAGGTTGGGTTGGACGGATTCGGTACCACCGGGTATCCCGTCGCAGCGGGGACGCTCGTCCGGGCATAATCGGCCCGAACCACCGCCGGATCAACCACTTGGGGCTGTCCGCCGGATGCGGGTAGAGAGGGATCGGCCGGTCGGCCCCAACCGGAAGCCTCACCCGACGGGGCAGGGTACGCGGAATTGGGCGACGCGTTTTGATTCCACGATGGCGCGCTGGGGCGATTCAGGTTGGGAGAATAAGCAGGGACGTAGCCGGCGTCCGGCGACCCCGAGTCTCGGCCGTTCCCGCGAAAGGCGACGCGTTCATCGACCGCCGGTGAAGCGTAGGGTGGCGTAGCAGGGTATCCGTAGGACTGCGCACTTGCCTGCGAGTACGCACCCTGCGGATAAGTCGTCGGCATGGTGGGAGCGGCGGTCTGCGACGATGGAGCGGCCCAGGTCGGCCCCGACGACGGCGTCGAGTTGGCATATCCGGAGGAGTTTTGGGCTACCGCCTGCGGACCGGTCCAAGGTTGATAGTACGGGTTCTGAACCGTGTAGGGTTGCCCGTCCTGGACCGATGGTTGCCCGGCACCCGCCGATGGAGTTTCGGAAAAGTTGTTCGAAGCGGCATTCGCCCAACTCGGCTGCTGAGCCGCCGGAAGCGGGGGCTGCGAAGAGGCCGGATCATTCCAGGCGGGCGGCCGCGATGCAAACGCGGATACTCCCTGCGGGGCGTAGCTGGGAACGGGCAGGGCGGCGCCGGGCGGAGCATACTGCTGTTGGGCGGCCATGCCGGTCGGGGGTGAACCCGCATCCGTAATTGCCGCGTCACCCCATCGATTTCCCGGCGGCAGATCGAAACCTAACGGGGACTTGGAGGGCGCCGCGGTCTGAGCAACGGGACCGGCGGTGCTTGGGGAGTTCCAACCGTCCCAGGCCGTGGCGGTCGCTTGACCGACGCCCGGCTGTGCGGAAGTCGGGGACGAGGTCAGGTCCGAGCCCCATCGCGGGGCCTCGGGGGCGTCGGGTTGGGGAACGGGCACTTGCCAGCGGCCGTTGCTATCGGTTACGCCTCCCGAATCGTTCCGCCCGCGTCCGGAGAAGAACCAGACCGCCGCCAGAAGGACGATCACGACGCTTCCCAGGGCGACGCCCCGCCAAACCGGCTTTTCCAACATCGCAAAACCTCCGTTCGAGATGGTTTCCAATTCTTCGAGATCGCTTTCCGGGCGGCTCAAGTCGGGCAGTTCTGTGAGCACGCTGGGACGAAACGCTCGGGCATCCGAGGAAGACGATCGCACGCGGACCGCACACGGACCTGCCGACGCCTCATTCGGCCCGAAAGCCGCGACGGATTGCGTCTGAGAGACCTCGCCGTGACGATTCGATTGCTCGTTCATGGACATCGTGCTTTGAAGACTGGGGTCGTTTGAGGCGGTCAGGACGAACTCCGCGCATGCACGCGGTTCGTCGTCTGGAAGCAACAATCGGACGCAATCTGGGAAAACCTTAAGGATTATTCGGAAATTACGGGAATTGCCGAATGATTGGACCCGGCTTCGTCGTGACGCACCAGCTTAGGGGTGGGATTAATCGCAGATTTCATTGGAAGAAATGTGGCATCGCTTGAGCGAATCGTGATAGATTTCGCTCATTTGTTGACAGAGTGCATTCACCGTGCCATAATTGGGGTTGTTTGAGTTGACTTTGCGAGTCCTTGCTGCGTGGTTGGATGATCGGTCCGGGAAGAACGCAATGCCGCCCAGTCAATCGACCCTAACCGTTCAAGAACGACGGCAGCAGATTCTGGAGCTGATTCGCGCGCGGCACTTCGCCACCTTGGACGAGCTCACCGAAGTGCTGGGAGTGTCGGAGTCTACGGTCCGGCGGGACTTGGAGGCGCTGGAGGAAGAAGGCGAGGCGCACCGCATCCATGGGGGGGTGTTGTATACCGGCAGTTCGCCCAAGCTGCCCCATTTCGAAATGCGGCAGCCCATGCGTTGGGCCGAAAAGAAGGCCATCGCGCGAACGGCCGTCGAGTTGATCCAGCCGGGAGATTCCATCCTGCTGGACGGCGGCAGCACGACTTATGAGGTAGCGCGGTTGTTGACCGGCGTGCCGCTGCATGTCGTTACCAACTCGCTTCCCGTCGCCAATTTGTTTGCCTCCAGCCCGATCAGTGACCTAGTCTTCTTAGGAGGTAGTATTTGTCCGCGGAGCGGTGTGGCTCAGGGGCCGCTGGCCGACGCCATGATCGGGTCGTTGCGTGTTCGCAAGGCGATTCTGTCCGTCGCGGCGGTTAATGAACAGGGATTCTTCAACAACAACGTGTTGTTGGTGGGGACGGAGCGCCGCATGATGGAGGCCGCCGACGAAGTGATCGTGGTGGCGGACAGCTCCAAGTTCGGGCACTGTAGTCTGACCCATCTCTGTCCGTTGGATGCCGTTCGGTACGTGGTTTCGGACGACGGTTTGAGCGCCGATTGGCGGACGAAGATCGAGTCGGCGGGCGTACGGCTGCTGGTGGCGGCGGTGCAGGAGCGGCAAGCGATTCCCGTGGCCGATTTGGGCGACGGAGAGAGTGTGGACGCGCCGGTGCGGAGCGGTTGAAGGCCCGCTCTCGATGCGCGGCCTGAGGGTTCTGTGAGAGAGGGAGCAAGGAAAGTCGCGGCGGTCGTCGGCGGGTGAGCGACAGCCCGGCGGGGAGTTGCCAAGAGCCAGGATAAGGGAACGGTAGAGCTATGAGTATTGCGCCTCCGATCGACCGTTCGCAGGTCGAAAAAATCGTCCGCGAAATCGTGGTGCAGCTATTGGGCGGGCCGAAAGACAAGCCCGACTTGGTGGTCAGTATTTCGGCTAGGCATTGCCACTTGAGTCAAGAGGACGTGGAGACTCTCTTCGGCAAGGGGCATCAGTTGACGCCCATGAAACCGTTGTATCAAGACGGTTTTTACGCC
Organism: Thermogutta hypogea; assembly: GCF_055386265.1. Classification (NCBI taxonomy): domain Bacteria; kingdom Pseudomonadati; phylum Planctomycetota; class Planctomycetia; order Pirellulales; family Thermoguttaceae; genus Thermogutta; species Thermogutta hypogea. The sequence goes on along the minus strand of NZ_AP042425.1, from coordinate 2,474,732 downwards.
GCGGAGGAGACCGTGATGTTGGTGGGCCCGCGGCGGCGGATGCTGCCGAGCGTTCGCGTGCTCGGTCCCACGCGTTCGCGGACCCAGGTTGAGCTGGCGTTTACGGATGCCATCTCCCTGGGGATCGAAGCCCCGGTGCGTCCCAGCGGCAAGATCGACGGCACGCCCGGCTGCGTCCTGGTGGGCCCGGCCGGCGTGGTGGATTTGAAGCAGGGCGTGATTCGGGCGGAGCGGCACGTGCACATGAACGTCCGCGACGCGGATTATTACGGCGTGAAGGACGGCGATCGCATGTCCTTGCGGATCGAATCCGGCTCTTGCACGACGGTGTACGAGGGTTTGCTGGTTCGGGCGGACGAAACCAGCAAGTTGGAAGTGCATCTGGACACGGACGAGGGCAACGCGGCGGACATCGACCATGCCGTTCGCGTGGAGTTGTTCAAGCCCTGAGTCGCAGTCGCGACGGAAACCGCGACGGAAACAAGGTATGGGAAAACGGACGGCTCTCGACTTGGTCGTACCGTACCGGTTCGGAAACGTGAGTTCGGTTTGGTTCCTACCCCTGGAGTAGAAGACGATGGCGAAATCCATGGAAGCTTTAGGCATGATTGAGGCCAAGGGTTTTGTGACCCTTGTGGAAGCCACCGACGCCATGCTCAAGGCGGCAAACGTGCAGTTCTTGGGCTGGGATAAGGTGGGGAGCGGCTTGGTGAGCGTATTCGTCACGGGCGACGTGGCGGCGGTCAAGGCGGCCACCGACGCCGGAGCGGCGGCCGCGGCGCGGATCGGCGAGGTGGTCAGCGTTCAGGTCATTCCTCGCCCGCACGACGAGCTTTCGGCCGTGCTGCCGGCGCCCGCGACCAAGGAATCCAAGGCGGATTGACCGCTCATGACGCCGCGCAAGAGTACACGAACCAGGACCATTGAGAAAAGAAAGGGTATTGCCCCCATGCAAGACGCCATTGGATTGATCGAAACGAAGGGTTTGGTGGCATTGATGGAAGCGACGGACGCCATGGCGAAGGCCGCCAACGTCCAGATTGTGAAGCGCGTGCAGATCGGCGGCGGATTGGTGACGACGATCGTGCGGGGAGACGTGGGAAGCGTTCGGGCCGCCGTCGAGGCGGGCGCGAATGCCGCCTCGCAAGTCGGCGAGTTGGTCGCCAGCCACATCATTCCGCGGCCCGCGGACGGCGTGATCGCCGCCTACCTGAGCTGAAGCGGCGCGGCTTTCGGCAGGACTTCGCGCCGTCGCGACCGGGGCGGCCCCGTGTGCCGCGGCGGGTTTTTGGCATCGTCTCGCCGGACGTCGCCGAGAGCGTCGGCTTTCCCTTGATAGGATGTCCTGGGAGGAGGACGGAGCATGAAGGTCTTGGTGGCCAACCTGGGATCGACGAGCTTCAAGTACCGTCTCTTCGACATGGAGACGGAACGGCAGCTTGCGCGGGGCGGCATCGAACGCATCGGCGCGGACGCGAGTCCCGTTTCGGCCGAGATCGCGGGGAAACGCTTGGAGAGCACGATGCGCGTCCCCGATCATGCCGTGGCCGTGCGATGTTGCTTGGACCAGCTCACCGATCCGGAGCGAGGATGTTTGAAGGATGCCGCCGAGGTGTCGGCCATCGGCTTCAAGGCCGTGCATGGGGGCCGCATTTCGGGCGTGCAGCGGGTCACGGAAGACGTGTTGGCGGCCATGGAGGAAATGTCGTCCACCGCCCCGGCGCACAATCCGCCGTATATCCGCGCGATGCGATTGCTCCGCGAGAGGCTCCCCGGCATCCCGTTGGTGGCTGCCTTCGAGACCGATTTTCATCGCACGGTGCCCGATCGGAATCGCTACTATGCCGTCCCCTATGAGTGGGCCGAATGGCAGGTGCTGCGTTGGGGATTCCACGGGGCGAGCCACCGCTACATCGCCGCTCGCACGGCGGAACTGCTGGGCCGAAATGATCTTCGCGTCATATCCTGCCACCTCGGCGGGTCCAGTTCGCTGTGCGCCATCCGAAACGGGCAAAGCGTCTTCACCAGCATGGGGATGAGTCCCCAGACCGGCCTGCCGAACAACAATCGGGTCGGCGATTTCGATGCCTTCGCGATCCCTATTGTGATGGCCAAGGCCGGATGGACCTTGGAGCAGACGCTGGAAGCCTTGGCGAACAAGTCGGGGCTGTTGGGGTTGAGCGGCGTAGGCACGGATATGCGCGACATCCGCCTGGCCGCCGCCCAAGGCAACCGCCGGGCCGCCCTGGCGATCGAAGTCTTCACGGCTTCGATCCGCCACTACCTGGGGGCCTGTCTGGTGGAATTGGGCGGGGCGGACGTGGTGGTCTTCACCGGCGGAATCGGTGAGAACGACGCAGAGTTGCGAGCGGCCGTCTGCGAGGGCCTGGAAGAACTGGGCATCGTGCCGTCGCCCGACAAGAATCGGCAAGCGCGCGGAGAGTGCGACATCAGCGATCCGCGAAGCCGTGTTCGGATTTGGACCATGCCGACCAATGAAGAATTGATGGTGGCGAGACAAGTCCGCGACCTGTTGCAGGCGGGAGGCTGAGCATGTTTTTGGCCCGAGTTACAGGTACGCTGATCGCCACGCAGAAAGTCGGCTCGATGGTCGGCCACAAACTCCTGACCGTGGAGCCGTATCGCTTGGACCCCGAGACGCGCGGGCACCTGAAGGGGACCGGAAGGACCTTCGTGGCCGTGGATACCGTGGGGGCCGGCGAGGGGGAACTGGTGCTGATCGTGCAAGGTTCCAGCGCCCGGCTGACGCCCGAGACCAAGAACCTGCCCGTGGATACGGTCATTATCGCGATCGTGGATCAGGTGCACGTCAAGGACACGTGCGTGTACAGCAAGGACGGAGGCCGTGGGGCCTGAACGCCGTTGCAACATGGCACGGCTCGGCCGTCCGAGGGGAGTTCCGTGGGAGGCGGGCGTTCCGACGTGGGCCTGTGAGGCGATGGCGGAAGCAACGATAGATCTCGATCGCCGTGCGATGCGGCGAATTCCGTGAGGAGCGGTGCGATGCAAATCAATGAGAATCTCGTGCGTTCGGTAGTGGAGGAAGTGATTCACCGGCTGAAGAGCAACGGCTCGGCAGCGATGCCGTCGGCGCCCGGCCCGGCCGTCCGCAGTTATCAGGGCCGCCTCGGTTTGTTCACGGACGTGGATGAGGCCGTGGCCGCGGCCTCCGAGGCCTTCGATCGGCTGTCGCGCTGCACGATGGAGGAGCGTAAGCGAGCAATCGATCACATTCGCCGCATTTCCGTCGAACAGTGCGTCGAACTGGGCACGATGGAAATGGAGGAGACCAAGATCGGGCGTTTGCCGCACAAGATCGAAAAGCTCAAGACTCTCGGCGAGCGGACGCCCGGCGTGGAATTCATGCGGAGCGAGGCCTTCAGCGGCGACCACGGCTTGACGGTCATCGAACATGCACCCTTCGGCGTGATTGGGGCGATCACACCGGTCACGCATTCCTTGCCGACGCTCACGGGCAACGCCGTCAGCATGTTGGCGGCGGGCAATACGGTGGTTTTCAACCCGCATCCCAGCGGCAAACGCGTGGCGGCGGAGGGCGTGCGGCGATACAACCAGGCGATCTATCGCGATCTGGGGGTGGACAACTTAATTTGCATCATCACGGAACCGACCTTGGAGACGGCCAATGCGATCTTCAAGCATCGCAACATCGCGCTCTTGTGCGTAACGGGCGGTCCCGGCGTCGCCAAAGCCGCCTTGCAGCAGGCCAAGCGGGCGATCGTGGCCGGCCCGGGCAATCCCCCCGTGGTGGTCGACGAAACCGCCGACTTGGATCGCGCGGCGCGGTGCATCATCCAAGGCGGATCGTACGATAACAACCTCCTTTGCATCGGCGAAAAACAGGTTTTCGCCGTGGAAAGCATCTTCGATGATTTGATGGCGGCGATGGAACGTGCCGGGGCCGTCCGCCTCAACGCCTCGGAAATCGAGGCCTTGACCGCCAAGGCCGTTACGACCGTGGGCGAGGGCAAGGCTCGGCACGACGTGCCCGTCAAGGATTTCATCGGCCAAGATGCCGCGGTGCTGGCGCGGGCGGCGGGACGCCGCATCGCCGACGACGTGGAATTGATCTTCGGCGAAACGGCTTTCGAGCATCCCTTCGTTCAGATCGAACAGATGATGCCGTTCATTCCCTTCGTTCGCTGCCGAAACGTGGACGAAGCCATCGAACGGGCCCGCCTCAGCGAGCACGGTTTCCGGCATACGGCCATCATCCATTCCCACGACGTGGTCAACATGACGAAGATGGGTCGGGCCTTGGACACGACGATCTTCGTGAAGAACGGACCTTGCATGGCGGGGTTGGGACTCGGCGGGGAAGGTTATCTGTCCTTCTCCATCGCCGGCCCGACCGGCGAAGGGATCACGACGCCGCTGACGTTTACCCGAGAACGCCGTTGCGCGATGATCGACAGCCTGCGGATTCTGGGACGCTGACCACGGCGGTTCCGGAGCGGGCTTCGGAGAACATGGCGGAACCGGCGGTACAGGTGACGAGAAAGGCGGCGAGGCTCGGGGATGTTGGCGGGTCGCGTGGTAGGAACGGCAACGGCCACGATCAAGCACCCTTCCATGAAGGGGTGGCGGCTGCTGTTGGTTCAACCCATGGCCGCGGACGGCCGTTCCCCGGACGGCGATCCCGTTCTGGCGGTGGATCATCTGGGCGCGGGTATCGGGAATCAGGTCATCATTTCCAGCGACGGCAAGCACACGCAAACCGTGCTCAATGACAAAAAGACGCCCGTTCGTTGGGCGGTAATCGGGATTACCGACTGATGCAAGAGTTCCAGGACATACCGGACGGCGCGACTTTGGAACGCATCGTGCGCGAGGTGCTGGCTGCGCTGGGGGCGGAGGCGGGCGGCAGCGACGGCACGGCGCGGGATCGCGCTCCCGAGAGCGCACCGGCGACGCCGAGGGCGGCCGGTGCAGTCCCGGCGGCACCGCAAGCTCGGATCGTTTCGTCGCGCGAGGGGGAACTTGCGATTCCGGAACGGGTCGTGACGGCGACTCTCCTGGAGGATCGGCTGCACGGCATGCGACGCCTCTTGGTTCGGCCGGGTGCGATCTTGACGCCCTCGGCGCGGGATCTGTTACGACAGCGGCAAATCGTAGTGACGTACGGTCCGGTTCCCACGCCGGGGGGCGCTACGGGGTGGGCCGGAGCCGAAGCCGTCGCCGAAGCGGCGGCCGATGTCCTACCCATCGTGCTGGTGACGCGGCGCATTTCGGCCGCGCAATTGAGCGGCCTGTTTCGCGGCGAAGGCCTGAGGATCGCGCCGGAAGAGATGGATTGCATGGTCCGGGCCTCGCAGCGGGCGGCGGAGGCGGTTCGTCGACCGGGCGGCCGAGCGGTCGTGGTGACCTCGCTTACCGCAGCCGGGGTTTGTTTGGCGAATCGCTTGGGCGGCGTGCGGGCCGTGGCGGGTAGACGCCCGAACGAAGTCGCCCTCGATGCCGCCGCGGTGGGAGCGAACGTGCTCGTGGCCGATGCGCGGCAAGGCGTTTTTCAAATCAAACGGATGATCATGGAGTTCGTGCGGTCGCCCCGCCGATGTCCCGAGGCCTTCGCCCCGCATTTGAGCTGAGCGACCGTGAGCGACGGAATCGCCCAAGGAGGGCCGGACGTGCGAGTCGGAACCGTAATCGGCAAGGTGACCTTGAATCGAGCGCATCCCTCGCTTCGCGGAGCGGTCTTGAAAATGGTCGTGCCGTTATCGTTGGACAACTTGCTGAACAAGCTGCCCGCGCAAGCCGAGGAGTTGGTCGTTTACGACGAGATGTCGTCGCACGAAGGCTGTTACGTCGCGTTCAGCGAGGGGCGGGAGGCGGCCCAGCCGTTCGACGAGCCGAAGCCCATCGACGCCTATGCGGCGGCCATCCTGGATCACATCGAGGTCCGGCCTTTACCGTAAACTCGGACCGGATGAGGACGGCGGCGCAATCGGAAAAACGAAAAACGGAGATAAGGAACCATGGTGAACGTGCACAAGGTGAAACAAGAAATCTGCGAAATCGGCGATCGGTTGTATAAGCGAGGGTTTGCCGCCGCCAACGACGGGAATATCTCGTATCGCATCGGCGAGAACGAGGTGTTGTGCTCACCCACGATGATTTGCAAGGGCTTTATGAAGCCCGACGATCTGTGCATCGTGGATATGGAGGGCAAGCAGATCGCGGGGAGGCGAAAGGCCACCAGCGAAATCAAACTCCATTTGGCGATCATGAAATCTCGGGCGGACATCAAGTCCGTGGTGCACTGCCATCCGCCGCACGCGACCGCCTTCGGAATTGCGAGGGAGGCCGTGCCCATGTGCGTGCTGCCCGAAGTGGAGATCTTCCTGGGCGAGGTCCCCATTGCACGCTATGCCACGCCCGGGTCGCAAGAGTTCGCCGATACGATCCTGCCTTTCGTGAGAAAGAGCAACGTGATCATCCTGGCGAATCACGGTACGGTCAGCTTCGGCAACTCGGTGGAGCAGGCGTATTGGTACACCGAGATCTTGGATGCGTATTGCCGTATGTTGATGCTGGCACAGGGTCTGGGACGCGTGAACTACTTCACGGAACCCGAAGCCAAAGCACTTCTTAATTTGAAGGAGAAGCTGGGTTACAAAGACCCGCGCATGGAACTCCAGAACTGCGAGCTGTGCGCCAACGACGTCTTCCGCGATAGTTGGAAGCAAAGCGGCGTGGATCAGCAGGTCTTCCATCCGCCGCGGTTCCGGAACGGCTCATCATGTGCAGGACCTTCGACTCAGCCCAACGGCGATGGAAAAGCCGTAAACGATGACGATCGTGAAGCCCTAATCCAGGCCATTACCGATCGCGTCATGCAGGCCTTGCAGTCCGGGACGCGGGCGTAAAGACGCTCTCTGCCGCCGGTGCCGGCGGAGATGACGCCTTCTTTCTTTCTTTCTTTCTTTCTTTCTCGGCGGCGGCCGCCGTCTCGTTCGGCCGTTGCCGCGCGGTCATCGGCGGGTGTTCGCTGCGGACGATCGGCAACAATTCCGACGGCAAGAACGCCGGCGAGCGTCCGTTCTCCTTTCCACCGCCGACGACGCACCGGTCGGCAGTCTTGACTGCGGTTTGCTCTCCGCTATGCTAAGGGCGGTTGTGCGTGCCGCTGCGGCTCACGGATTCTGCCGGTGAGGAAACTGCCTGCCATGTCTCTCAACTCACGCGGACTGTTTAGAAAGTACCATCGTGGCGGGGCACGAGCCGCGGCACAGCTCATGGGGATGGTCCTGATCGTGGCGATCTCCACATCTCTGGCGCGAGCCGCCGCGCAGGAATCGTCGAACCGCGCGGACGATGGACCGCCTCCCTCCGCACCCGTGCGCTGCTTGGTGATTACGGGCGAAGATTATCCGGGGCATCGGTGGCAAGAGACCACGCCCGTTCTGGTCGAGGCTTTGTCTCAAGGCGGCAAAATTCGGGTGGAGGTCCTCGACAAGCTCGCCGAAATGGATCGCATCGACTGGTCGCGTTACGATACCGTCGTGATGCACTTCAAGAACTACGACCCGAATGTGCCGGGCCGAGCGGCATTCGACGCCCTGGATCGCTTCGTGAAGGGCGGAGGCGGCTTGGTGCTGGTGCATTTCGCCTGCGGGGCGTTCCAAGAATTCAAAGACGATTTTGAGAAGTTGGCCGGTCGGGTTTGGGATCCGACGCTCCGCGGGCACGATCCTCACGGTTCCTTCCAAGTCGTCATCGCGGATTCGAATCACCCGATCACCAAAGAGCTGCCGAATTTCGAGACGGTGGATGAGTTGTACACGTGCCTGTCCGGCGACACGCCCATCCATGTGCTGGCGGAAGCCGTTTCTCGCGTGGACGGCCGCGTCTATCCCATGGCCTTTACGCTGAACGTCGGCAAAGGCAGAGTTTTTCACTGCGTTCTGGGGCACGACGTTCAAGCTCTCCGTAATTCTCACGTGCAAGAGTTGTACCGTCGCGCTTGCATGTGGTCGGCCGCGCGGTAGACGCGATGCCCAGTCGCGTCGATCGCCTCGCGAGGCAGGATAAGCGCACTTGGGGACGACATGACAGGAGCGGCGAGAACATGCAAATCAGTTTTCACACGGATGCCTTCAACTCCTCTTACTGGAATTTCGAGAAGTGCTTGCAATGGGCGCAAGCGCACGACGTGCATTTCATCGAGTGCGGCGTGATCGACGGCGTGAGCTGGATTCACGGTTTGGGTTATCAGCCGCATGTGGCGCTTTACCAGGACCCCTTGCTGCTGCGACGCAAAATGGAAAGGTACGGCGTGGCCTTTTCACAGATCGACGCCGCGTATCCGCTGTCCGGCAAGGATGGGCCGCTCTACGGCGTCCCGTACGTGCTCCATGCCGTTCGTTGGGCCAAGTTGGCCGGTTGCCCCAGAATCGCCACCACCGACGGTCTGGATCGCCCCGAGGGGCTTTCCGACGACGAGGCCATGGCCCTGATGCGGCGCAGTTACGAGCAAATCCTCGAGGTCGCGGAGGCCTACGAAATCACGATCAACATCGAAGTGCATGGTTATTTCACCACCAATCCCGACCGATTGGCCGAAATGCTGGATTTCTGCGACAGTCCGTTCTTGCGGCTGAATCTGGACACGGGCAATTCCTTCATCGCGGGCCGAGACCCCGTGCAATTCGCGCGGCGGTTCGCGTCGAAGATTCATCACGTCCACATCAAGGACGTGAGCCCATCGTTGGCGGCGGCGGTGCGCGGACAGGAGACGGGAATAGCGGTCAGTCACTGTGCGATCGGCGAGGGCGTGAATGCCGACAACATTCGGGAGGTGCTGACGATCCTCCGCGATCACGGTTATAACGGTCCCTTGAGTATGGAGTGCGAAGGCCGGGGCGGGCCGATGATCGAGCGTTCCTTGCAATGGCTGCGGGGCACGCTCCGGGAGCTGGGCATTCCGGAAGAGACCGGCCCAGGGGGCGCGTGAGACGCTCCGCGATCCGCTTGCGGCGCGACGGCCCCGGAAAGGCGCGGGAGGCCCTTTGGGCTATATGGGAAACGGCCCTCGAACCGGAGGTTCGGGGATGATTCGATCGGAAGGCGGACTCGAGTTTTCTTCACCGGAGCCGGAATCATGAAAAAACAGGCATCCCCCCAGTCTTCGTTGACGCGGCGTACTTTCCTGGAAAAATCGGCGGTCGGAACGGCGGCCGTCTTCAGTGGAGCGGCCTTAGCACGCGGCGTCCATGCCGCCGGGAGCGACGTCATTCGGGTGGGAATGATCGGTTGCGGCGGGCGCTGCTCGGGCGCGGCGGCACAAGCCCTCAATGCCGGACCGGACATCCGCTTGGTCGCGATGGCGGACGTGTTTGAAGCCAAGGTCAACGCCGCCTACGAGAACCTGCGGGCTTTGGCGCCGGATCGCGTCGTCGCGGACGCCGATCATCGCTTCACCGGCTTGGACGGCTACCGGAAGGTCATCGAGGCGTCCGACGTGGTCCTCATCGCCTGCGCCTCCAAGTTCCATCCCATGTACTCCGAGGAGGCGATCAAGGCCGGCAAGCACGTCTTCGTGGAAAAACCGCATGGGATCGACCCGGTCGGCGTGCGGCGGATGCAGGCCGCTTGCGATTTGGCCAAGGAAAAGGGGCTGAGCCTCGTGTCGGGCTTGCAAAGCCGGTTCGATGTGGGTTGGCAGGAGACGATGAAACGGATTCACGACGGCATCATCGGCGATATCGTCGCGGTTCAGGCAATGTTCCTCCGCGGGCCGTACCGGGTCATGGCCCGCAAACCCGAGCACTCCGAATTGGAATTCCAGTTTTGGAACTGGTACCACTTCTGCTGGCTCTCCGGTGACGACGTCCCCCAATCGTTGGTCCACAACATGGACCGCGTGACCTGGGCGCTCCAGGAGGAAATGCCCGAGTGGGCATTCGGGTTGGGCGGACGGGCCGCCTCGTTCGGGGAAGGGCTGGGCGACATGTACGACAATCAGACCGTCGTCTACGAATACCCCAGCGGCGCTCGCGTCTATGCCATGTGCCGCACCCAAAGCGGGACCTACGGCAACGCCGGCGACATCATCATGGGTAGCAAGGGCGTGTGTTACTTGGGACAAAAACGGATCAAAGGCGAGACCGACTGGAAGTTCGAGGGACAACAAAACGATCCTTATCAAACCGAGATCAACACGCTCATGGATTCGGTGCGCAAAGGGCAGCCTTACAACAGCGGTTACCACATGGCCAAGAGCACGATGGTCACCGTGTTGGGGCAACTGGCGGTCTACACCGGCCAGCCCTTGCGATTCGAAGAAGTGGCGGCCATGGACTTCGCCTATCGGCCCCTGCCGGAGGACACGACGTTGACGATGGAGCCGCCCACGCTGCCGGACGCGACGGGGAATTATCCCCTGCCGAAGCCGGGCATCACCAATCTGGAGTGGATTGCCGGACCGCGCCGGCCGTAAGCCGTAAGCGGCGACTCCGGCGTTGCGAGAGGTGCCGATCTCGCCGCTCGTGGCGTCCGTGCCGACGTCGCGAGCGGTCTTTTTTCTGCCTTCCGCGGGAGTCGGTGTTTTCCCGCGGCGGGAAATGCCCCAGCCTGTGACTTGTTCCGCTTCCCAAAAAGGTCCAGAATAACCGGCTGGATTGCATGACCGGACCCGCCGGGGCTGTGAGAATATGCTGGCAAAGCTTACGACCTTGACCCTCCTCGGGATCGACGCCGTCCCGGTGGAGGTGGAAGTGGATGTCTCGCCTTCCGGATTGGCCAAGACGGTGATCGTCGGCTTGGCGGAAGCCTCCGTCCGCGAAAGCACTCATCGCGTGGATCGGGCGATTGTGAACTCGGGGTTCGAGCGGCCGGAGAATCGCACCGTCATCAATCTGGCGCCGGCCGACCTGCCGAAAGAGGCGGCCTCGTTCGATTTGCCGATCGCGCTCGGCATTTTGGCGGCGGCGGGCCAGCTCGATCCCCTCCGTTTGGCGGACTATGCCGTTGTGGGAGAATTGGCCCTGGACGGCACCGTTCGGCCGATTCGCGGAGCCTTGTCCATGGCCATGACTTTGGCCAAGGCCGGGCGGTGTCGCGGCCTGGTCGTTCCCCGCTACAATGCCCCGGAAGCGGCTATCGTCGAGGATCTCGAGGTGGTCCCCGTCGATTCCTTGACCCAGGCCGTGGCATTCTTGGGCGGTGCTTTGGAGATTCCGCCGCATCCCTCGCAATTGGAGGAGTTGTTCCACCGCTACGCCGCTTACGAGGATGATTTATCGGACGTGCGCGGGCAGGAGATGGCCAAGCGGGCGCTGATTGTGGCCGCGGCGGGAGGACACAATCTTTTGATGGTGGGGCCGCCCGGTTCCGGAAAGACCATGCTGGCCCGGCGTTTGCCCACCATCCTGCCCGATTTGACCCCCGCCGAATCCATCGAGACGACGCGCATTTATAGCGCTCTCGGCAAGGTCCAGCCGGACAAGCCGCTGTTGGCGGTCCGACCGTTTCGGGCACCGCATCACACCATCAGCGATGCCGGTCTCGTCGGCGGGGGATCCACGCCCACGCCGGGCGAGATCAGCCTGGCGCACAACGGCGTCCTTTTCCTGGACGAATTGCCGGAATTCAACCGCCGAACCCTGGAGGTGCTGCGTCAGCCGCTGGAGGAAAGGACGGTGACGATCGCCCGAGCGAGCTTCAGCACGACCTTTCCCGCGAACTTCATGTTGGTGGCGGCCCTCAATCCCTGCCCCTGCGGCTATCGCGGCGATCCCCGCCGGTCGTGCCATTGCACGGTACCGCAGATCGAACGTTACATGGCCAAGATATCGGGGCCGCTGCTGGATCGCATCGACATCCACTTGGAGGTTCCGGCGGTGCCCTTCCAAGAGCTGTCCGGGGGGCGAGAGGGGACCTCCAGCGCGGAGGCGAGGAGCGTCGTGGTCGAGGCTCGCCGACGGCAGCAGCGGCGCTTGCAGGGGAGCCGCGCCCGATGCAACGCCGAAATGTCCCACCAGCAGATTCGCAAGCATTGCAGGCTGGGTAGCACCGCCAAATCACTCCTTCAGGCGGCGATGATGGAGTTGGGACTTTCCGCGCGTGCTCACGATAAGATCCTCCGTGTGGCGCGTACCATCGCCGACTTGGATGGAAGCGACGACATCAGCGAAGTCCACGTCAGCGAGGCGATTCAGTACCGCATGTTGGACCGGAACATCTTTCGCTGAAGCCGGGCGTGCCATCACATGCCCCTGGTGCCGTGGTCGGGCATTCGGGCGGGGCAATGTACGATCTCCTTGATCGGGGGTATGATGCAAACATGCCTCCGCCGTTGCAGGGAGCCGCTCCGAGGCTCTCACGGCACGCGGCAGCTTTCTCGGCCGTGCCGTCGGTTGAATCTCGCGGCGCGGTCTTGCCTGCCAGGCTCATGCTCAGTCCCGGCCGTGGACCTCCTTCGCCGTGAAAACACCTCGTTGAACCCATGTCCTCTTCGTCGCCCGACAACGCCCGCCGCGACGCCTACGCCGCGTGGCGTTCTCCCAGCTACCGTTCGTACGCTCCCGCCTGGTTTGCGATGGTCTTCGCCTCGCAGATCGAGCTGGTGGCCTTGGGCGTGTACGTTTACGATCGCACGGCCGATCCCCTAGCGCTGGGGTGGCTGGGCATGGCCAAGGCGCTTCCCGTGATCTTCTTGGCCTTGATCGGGGGGCACCTCGCCGATCGTTTCGATCGCAAACTGCTGGTGATCGTCACCCTGGCCGTCATCACGCTGACCAGCCTCGCCATGTGGGCGGTGGTTCGCAATGGGCAAGTAGGCTGGATTTATGGGTTGCTGGCCTTGGCCGCCGCAGCGCAAGCGATGGGGACTCCCGCGCGGGCATCGCTCCTTCCGTTAATCGTACCCACCGCCGACTTTAGCAACGCCGTGGCCTGGAATAGCAGCATCTTTCAATTGGGAACCATGACGGGACCGATCTTGGGCGGGCTGCTGATGGGCCCCGGCAAAGACGCCGCCACGGCCCTGGCTGCCGTGGCGTGGTTTCGCGGCGTATCGTTGCTGTTGATGGTGTTCGTCCGACCTCGGGCTCAAGGGCGCGGGTCCGCAACATCGGAATCGGCTGGAAGCATTTGGGAAGGGCTGCGCTTTGTCTTGCGCCATCGCATGATTCTCGGCGCGATCAGCCTCGACTTGCTCGCAGTGTTGCTGGGCGGCGTCACCTATCTCTTGCCGGTTTTCGCCGAGGACATTTTGCGTGTGGGGCCGACCGGATTGGGAATGTTGCGCTCCGCCGAGGCGGCGGGCGCCATCGTGATGGCGATGCTCCTGGCGCATCTGCCCCCCATGCAACGAGCCGGACGAAATATGCTCTTGGCGGTGACGGGATTCGGCGTCGCCACCATCGTGTTCGGGCTGTCCCGAAACTACGCCCTCTCACTCGGCATGATGTTCTTGATCGGGGCCTTCGACAACGTCAGCGTGGTGGTACGGCACACCCTGGTTCAAATGTTGACTCCCGATGGTATGCGCGGCCGCGTCTCGGCCGTCAATACCGTCTTTATCGTGCTGTCCAACGACTTGGGCGGCGTGGAGTCCGGCGTGACGGCCCGACTTTTCGGTCCCGTCGGCTCCGTGCTGTTCGGCGGCGCCGGGGCGATACTCGCGGTTGTCGCGGTGATGAAATTGTGGCCGGATTTGGGACGCGTGGGCGCGCTGCACCTCATTGCTCCCGTGCAGGAACGCCCCGTAGCGGCGGAAGCGGGCGAAGCCGCCGCTAAAACTACCGCCGTCAACGGGGAGTTGGTTTCGATCGACCGCGGCCCGCCGCAAACGTGACGTAGGGTGGTCGGGTACGGCCATCCACTTGAAATTACTCCTCAGTCGAGCCAAGTCCTGCCGGTTACCTGGGCTGTTGAGACCATCGAGGAAGCTAATACGCAACCGATGACAGGTGATATTGGCTTAAATGTTAATTAAGGCCTGGCGGAGACGCTCGCGCCGACAAGGTCCCTCGATGGGGTTAACCTTTATTGGGGGATCAGGAGGCTTTTCCATTGCCCTATGTAAATACACGGGATAGATTTGGATATTGGCTCGTCCACTGTCCTTTGCCGAATCCTCCCGTGTTCCGCGGCCGGGTTTTGCCGGAGGAAATGGTCTTGATCGGAACGGCTTCCAGCAACATGCGAATCGCGGTCGGCAGCGATCATCGCGGCTCCGCGCTGCGCCACAAGGTGATCGTCTTCTTGGAAGGACTGGGCGTTCACGTCGTGGACGTCGGGGTGGACAGCGCCCATGCCGTGGATTATCCCGAGATCGCTGCCAATGTGGCTCGTCAAGTCAGCGAAAAGCTCGTCGATCGGGGCATCTTGATCTGTGGGAGCGGATTGGGAATGGCCATCGTGGCCAACAAGTTCCCCGGGGTTCGGGCGGCGCCGTGTCACGACGAAATCACGGCCGAGGTCAGTCGTAGACACAACGATCTGAACGTGCTTTGCCTGGCGGCCGATATTCTTGGGCCGAAGTTGGCGGACCGGCTGGTGGATGTCTGGCTCCGTACGGAGTTCGAAGGCGATCGCCATCTGCGGCGGATTCGCAAGATCGCCGAATTGGAATGCCGGAACGGCCGTCACGAGGCCTCCTTCCCGCATCCTAAGAGAGCATGACGGCGCGACGTCTCTCGATCGCGACCGGGGAAGGCAATCGCCCTCGTCCAAGATGTCGTCAAAGATCTTGCGAGGAGGCGTCTCCCGTCTCCTTGGGCGCAGGATGCTTGCTCGGCTCAAGATACGGCTTCAACCAAGGCGGGGCGTGACGATAGGTATGTTTGACGCCCGGCAAGGGGATACTCGCGAAGTCGTACTGAGGGCCGCCGAACCAATTCAGAGCGTAGTACGCGATGAGCAGCCCGCCCAAGCCGCCCAAGACGATGCCCAGCAGCTCGCGGAGGAGGGATTTCTTCCTGCCGTTTCCTTGCAGACGACTCCGCACGGAGGTCGTTTCCGCGACTTCGGATGCGGCAAACACGAAGGGTTCCTGGGATTCCGCGGGAGCCTCTCCGGTCTGGATGGACGGCTCGACGGTCTCACGAATCCAGGCGTCGATAGAAGGCTCATCCGTCTCGCCGGTCTGGAGTGAGGCTTCTTCCAGCTTTTTCAGGAGTCGACCGATCCAGCGCGCGGCAGTCGCCCCTAACGGCCGGCGCGACGGCTCGAGGATTAATTCGCTCAAGGCGAAGACGTCGGCCCCCTCGGGTGCGCGAACCAGGATGGGGGATTCCGGCGACTCCACGGCGGATGCCACGGTTTCGGTTTGGCGATCCTCCTCGGATTCGGCTGCGGTCTCCGGGGACGCAATTGCGCTGGGAGCGGGGCTTGCGTCAGGACCGGTCGAAGGGGATTCTTCGACCGGTGCGTCCGATTCACCGCCGGCTTCAGCACCGCGGGGGAAGATGGCCGTGTCACCTGCCAGATCATCGTCGCGTCGATCGAGGACGTCTTCCTCCATCCTTTGCGGCGACGGGTTCCGCGACGCCTCATCGGCTTCGCCGGCGTCCGTCCGCTGGGTGATGGTAACGCCCTCGGCCTGAGGTAAATCGAGCAACTCGTCCTCGGGAAGCTCCAAGAGCAGGTCCTGAGTTTCTTCGTCGGTTTCGTCGGCGCGCGCGTCGCTCGGCGACATGGGTACGGGATGGTCCGACTGAGACGCATCGCCTGCGGATTCCGAGTCCGACGGTCTTCGTTCTTCCGGCAATTCGGCGGAGTCGCTCATGGCATCGCTCCCAACAGCGGTTTTCGTGTCGCGCTTGGATTGTCGAGCTTTTCACCCCGAGATGATCCGGCCGGGGAACCCGGTCTTGGGGGCCGGATTTCGGATGAAGATACGTCTTCAGTGTACCATCGGCCGCTCAGGGTTGCGCAGATCCCGGCGACTGCCTTGGAAGCTCGGGCACGGCGCGGGAAGGGCGATCGAAAACCGTCCGGGTCACGTCGCCGAGATGAGCGCACTGCGAAGGCTGCGAGGAATGCCGGATCAAAACGCATACTTGGCCTGGAGTTCGAAACGCGCCGTTTCGCCCGGGGCAAGCCCGATGTAATGCGTTTCCCAAAAGCTCACCTCGAACCCCAGATTGAATTGCTTCGTGAAGTCATACACGGTGTTGAAGTAATAGACGTGGTTGTAATTGCGGCCGGAAGTCATGCGGCGGTTGAGCGGGTCGTCGATGGAGAAACCCCCATGCCAATGCCACTGCGGGGTGCAGTCGAACCGGACGTCGAACCAACCGCCGTTGGAAAGGACGGGCGCGCGTGCCGCGGTCGATGGTCTGTAAGATCCCGCCCATGTAGGCGGCCAGGTTCTCACCGGTGAAAAACTCGCACTGGAATCCCAACCGGTCCGTGATCGGCCAATCGAAATCCACGTTGAAAGACCACGTCTTGCGCGACAGGTTGGAGATCGGATCGGGATTGGGCGGTCGAAAGTCCCAGTATTGCTCGCCGATGTGACCGGAGAATCCGAGGGTGATCGGCCGGCATTCGGGCATCTGGCGGTCGCCGAGCGTAAAGGCGATGCGGCCCTGAAAATCGGGCCAACCCCCTTCCGTGCCCACCACATTCGTGGAGGCGGGCGGATTGATGATGATGTTCGAATTGGCCGACCATTGCGCCGTGACGAGCAGGGTTTCCGAGAGATCGAAATAGCGCTCCAGCCTCAATTGCGCTCGGCGGTATCCTAGATTGCCGACGCCCGAACCGGGCACGTAATTCAGCATGCCGGGGTAGAGGGGTGACATCAAATCCCACGCTTGCCCAAAGAGAACCCGCCATTCCTCGTTCTTGGCCTCGATGTAGGCCTGGCGAAAGAGCACGCCGGACTTGTTTTTCAGGACCCATTCGCCTTGAAAGTCCAGCTCGACCTTGCCGCCGAGCTTAATGTCGGGTCGTTGCTCGGGCGACGGGCCGGCGATATCCAGCCCGAGTCGCGTCGATTTGGCGTCGAAAAAGAATCCGCTCTCGCCGTGAACGTCGCGGGATTCCACCCATAGGGCGAAGTCGCCCAAATAGGTGCGCTCCGTTTCGTACACACCGCTTACCGTGATGCGACCGTAAGGCGTGATTTGAAACGCACCCTTACGCCACGAGAGGCCCTGCATCTGTTGTTGCAACTCTTCGCGGGTGACATAGGGCGATTCGTAGGCGGCGGCTTGCGCGGCGTCTTCCCAGCGGGGTTCGGCGATGGGGGACTGCGGCTGTACCATCCATTGGGTGGGTGACAGACTGGCGGGAGAGGTGGCCGCTGGAGCGACGTTGGGCTGCGTCCCCTGCGGAGCTGCGGGGTCAACCGCGATTTCCGAGCGAGACCATAGCTGTGGCGATGACGGAAGCGCAGGTACGGGCGACACGAGGCTTGCCGAAGGGAGCGGTTCGGCACCGTGGGGAAAAACAGCGTTCCCGAATTCCGGTTCGATATTCTGAGCCGGCGGCGCCGCGGAGTATAGTTGGCCGGGCATGAACGGGGGCATGACTGCGCCAGTTTGCCCCAAAACCCACGGGTCAAGGGAGCAGACGACTGCAAGGGAAGCGGCGACGAATTTCCACCACGGTCGATCGCTGATGGAGAAAGTCCGTACGGTCTTGGAGGGAAGAGGGTCAAGCGCGGCCATGAGGTCTCGATCCTAGTGTTGGGTATTGCTTGAACCTTGCCGTGAACGGGAGCATGGCGCAAAACCACCCCACCGTGCGAAGGGCGAGATTGTTATCGTCACGTTCTTCGTTAATCTTGACACAGATATCCTATTTTTCGCCGCTTGTGCGTTTCGTTGCGAACAGGCTGCAACTTTTATAAAATCATGGTTTTCGTTTTCTTGTACGCCCGGATTCGCGGGCGGGGGGACGAGTGACCGGTATGTGACAGGAGGCGCGACCGGTCGGGTTCGAGCTCAGGGAATCCGGGAGGACGACTTGTCAGGCAAGGGTCGCTTATTTTTGAGTGGCAATGAAGCGGTCGCCCTGGCGGCCAAGCATGGGCACGTGTCGCTTGGAACCGGTTACCCGGGGACTCCATCGACGGAAATCTTGGAGAATTTCGCCGAATTGGGCGGTAAAGCTCAATGGGCGCCGAATGAAAAGGTGGCGCTCGAGGTGGCCATCGGCGTTGCCCTGGGGCGTGCCGATGCTCTTGTCACGATGAAGCACGTCGGGCTGAACGTGGCTGCCGATCCGTTATTCTCGGTGGCGTATACGGGGGTGCCCGGGGCGTTGGTCATCGTCTCGGCGGATGATCCCGGCATGGCCTCCAGTCAGAACGAGCAGGACAATCGCCGCTATGCGGTGGCGGCCGGCGTTCCCATGCTGGAGCCTTCCGATTCGCAAGAGGCGTATGACCATACTTTGGCGGCGATCGAGATATCGCGGAAGTGGGAAACGCCTGTCCTGTTGCGGATGACGACGCGGGTGTGTCACTCGAAGACGGTGGTGACGCCGGGCGAGACGCTCAACCCGCCGGAGGAGCCGCGTTTCGTCCGCGATATGGAAAAGTACGTAATGATCCCGGCTTACGCGCGCCGGGCGCATAAAAGGTTGCGAGAAAAGCTCCAGTCGCTGGCGACCCTGAGTGAGTCGCCGCGGTTCGTCCGAGAGGATCCGGGGGCGGGCGATCTGGGGATCATCACCTCCGGGATCAGCTACATGCACGTCCGCGAGGCCGCGCCGGAGGCCGCCGTTCTCAAGCTGGGAATGACGCACCCACTGCCCCTGGAACGCATCCGGGAGTTTGCGGCCCGTTGCCGCCGCTGCTTGGTGGTTGAAGAGGGCGACCCGTATCTGGTCGAGCAGATCCGCACGGCGGGTATTTGGGTGGAAGGCAAGCCCGAGATGTACCGCTTCGGAGAACTGGATGTGGCGCGGGTTCGCCGCATCGTCGCGGGCGACGTCTCACCGGAATCCGTGCCGCCGCCGGTCAAACCGCCGCAATTGTGCAACGGCTGCCCCCACCGGGCCACCATGGAGGTCCTGCGCGAGTTGGACTGCATCGTGGCGGGGGATATCGGCTGCTATTCGCTGGGCGTCCTGCCGCCTTTTCAGGCGATCGACGCCTTGATGTGCATGGGCGCCGGGATCGGCATGGGCCTGGGTCTGCGCCATGTCCTGCCGGAGGAACAGGCTCGGCGGGTCGTCAGCATCATCGGCGATAGTACGTTCGTGCACACGGGAATTCCGGGCTTGGTGGAGATGGTATACAATCCGCCGCCGACCGGCCATGTGGTCCTCATTTTGGATAACGGCACGACGGCCATGACCGGCATGCAGGAGCACCCCGGCACGGGGCGAACCCTGAATCACGAGCCGACGGGACGCGTGGATTTCGAGAACTTGTGCAAGGCGTTGGGAATCGCGAATGTGCGCACCATCGATCCGTTGAGTGATCGTGAGGGATTGAAAACCGCGATCCGAACCGCCTTGGCCGGCTCGGAATTGTCCGTCATCATCGCCCGGCGAACCTGTCTTTTGGCGGCGGGAAAAATCCGTCAATACGAGATCGCCGCGCAAAGATCGACCGCGTGCGACGCCGCGCCCCTTGCGCCGTGATGAGGCGGGATGGGTGAGAGCCGAGGGACGCAGTCGGAGTTCCGTCGGCCGTCGTTGCCGTGATCGCTCGCCTCGAGTGATTTCCGCCGAAAAGCAATTCAAGCAATTGGAATGAAAGGGATGAGGCCCGTTGCCATGAAGCCGGACGGGGATTCTGTCGTCAATGTGGTGGTTGCCGGATTGGGAGGGCAAGGCGTCATCAAAGCCTCGGACATCTTGGCGGATGCGGCGTTCTTGGCGCATTACGACGTCAAAAAGGCCGAGGTCCACGGGATGAGCCAACGCGGCGGCGGAGTGACTAGCGACGTGCGGTTCGGACCGCGGATCTTCAGCCCCATGGTTCCGTCGGGTGAGGCCGACTATTTGGTGGTCTTGGCGCCCGACCAAGTCGAGCCGAACTCCGGACGGCTCCGAGCCGGCGGCGTCCTGATCGCACCGGATGCGATAACCGAGGACGAACTGCCGCACCGAAGAGCGGCCAACTCGGCGCTCCTCGGGATCCTCAGCCGGCTGCTGGAAGACTGTATTCCGACCGATTGCTGGCATCAGGCCCTGCGTCGGCAGTTCAAACCCGAGTTGGTCGAGGTCAACCTGGCCGCATTCGAGCTGGGACGCCGCCGAGGAGAACGCTTCCGATCGACGGACTAATCGCCGAGGCGATTGCAAGTCGCACGCGGAGGGAAGTGGTACGGCTTCTTTTGTTTGGAACGGCCGACAAGAACCAGCGCAAAAGATACGGAGCCAGCCGTGGCGATGAACCATCTACCTCATTCGGCCCCCGAAACTTCGCGAGCCATTCATCCCGCTTGCGCCATGGACTTCGTGCCGCGCGACGTGCTCCGCGCCGTGCAATTGGAGAGGCTCAAGAAGACGGTCCGCCGGGCCTACACGCATGTCCCGTTCTATCGCCGCAAGTTTGACGAACTGGGAATCGCTCCGGAAGACATCCGATCGCTGGAGGACATCGTTCGATTGCCCATGACGGTCAAGAACGACCTGCGGGACAACTATCCGTTCGGTCTGTTCGCTCGGCCGATGGAGGACATCGTCCGCCTTCATGCTTCCAGCGGCACGACCGGCAAGCCGATCGTGGTGGCGTACACCAAGAGCGATCTGGAGACCTGGAGCGAGGTCATGCTGCGGACCTTCGCCGCGGTCGGTTTGAACGAAAACGACATCATCCAAAACTCGTACGGTTACGGGTTGTTCACGGGAGGTTTGGGGGCCCACTACGGAGCGGAGCGCTTGGGCGCGACGGTAATTCCGACCTCCGGCGGCAATACCGACCGGCAGATCATGATCTTGAGGGATTTCGCGGTGACCGCCATCTGCTGCACGCCCAGCTATTTTCTCCATCTCGCCGAAAGGGCGGCGGAATTGGGCGTGAACATGCGGAGCCTGCCGCTTCGCGCCGGCATTTTCGGCGCCGAGCCGTGGAGCGAGAACATGCGGCGGCGCATCGAGGACGAGACGGGCATCAAGGCCTATGACATTTACGGACTGAGCGAAATCATCGGGCCGGGAGTCGCCTCAGAGGACGTCACGCAGGACGGCCTCTATATCTTTGAAGACCACTTCTACCCCGAAATCGTGGATCCTCAAACCGGCGAGCCGGTCTCGGACGGGCAGGCGGGCGAGCTGGTGCTCACGACGTTGAGCAAGCAGGCGATGCCGATGATTCGCTATCGCACACGGGATATCACGCGATTCATTACCGAGCCGTCTCCCAGCGGGCGAACCGTGCGACGCATCGCCCGCATCTCCCATCGCAGTGATGACATGTTCATCATTCGCGGCGTGAACGTCTTTCCTTCGCAAGTCGAGACGGCCCTCTTGACGGTCGAGGGTACGCTGCCCCACTATCAAATCGTCTTGCGGCGCAAAAAAGGCCTGGACGAAATGGAAGTCCAAGTCGAGGTAACCTCCGCCGTCTTCAGCGACAAGGTTCGGGAATTGGAGGACTTGCGCCGCAAGTTGATGCGGGCTGTGGAAGGCGTGATCGGGATTCGGGCCGAAGTGGTACTCGTGGAACCGCATACCATCAAGCGGAGTGAGGGCAAAGCGCGTCGCGTTCTGGATCTGCGCGGCGAAGCCTGACGAACCGCGGGCCGACGCGAACGGTTCGCCCGGTGGCGCTGCCGAGACGGGATTCTCGGCTCATGTCCCGATTCCCGGGCGGCCTAGCGGGGGAAAATCCACGGCCGAAGGGCGAAAAAAGCTCCGGCGGTTCCGGCCACCAACAAGGCCCCGGCCGAAATCCACAAGAGAATATCCCACCATCTGCCCGGGCGCAGGGGCGGCGGGCAGGCGCGATAGCGAAAGAAAATCGCCGCCCCGGCCAGCATCGGCAACATGATCGCCTGCATGAAACCGCTGGCGATGATCAACGACACCGGCTCGCGATAGAGAAGGCAGGTCGCCAAGCTGAAGAGGGGAAAGCCGATGCTGAAGGCGATGACCCAAGAGGTCGGCGGCGGTTGAGCCGGACGCGGCTCTCGGCCGAGGAAGAGCGCGAGCGCATCGGATGCTACCCGTGCGTGACCCGCCGTGGCGGAAAAAAAGGTGGAATACAAGACGGCCACGGCTCCCGCCAGGAACAACACCTGGGTCCACGCTCCGAAGACCGGGGCGTACATTTCGCTGAGCGTGACGATCAATCGCGAACCTTCCGGTTTCAGGCCCGCCCCAGATAAGACCGCCGCCCCCAGCATATAGAACGCCGCCGTGGCGAAGGTGTACACGATCATGGAGAGAAAGGCGTCCCACTGCATGACGCGCATCCAACCCCGAGCACGCGTTATCCAGTCGGGCGATAGGTCAGGTCGGCCGGCGTGTCTGGCGTAGCCCTTCTCCAAGCACCAATAGGGATAGGTAATCAATTCGTTCGTGCCCATGCCGATGATTCCGAACGTGGCCAGCGCCGTGCCGAGCGCGACCCAGCGATCGACCCCGGACGGCAGACGAAAACTGAGGCCGTGGGCGAGATCGGCCGGGGAGATGGCCCAGTCCGGTTGGAATTGCAGCGCGATGACGCACCAGATGGTGGCCGCCGTAAAGGCGGCTACCAAAATCGTGCAGACCCATTGAATGGTCCCGTAGCGACCGAGTACGAGGATCGGGATCGTGCCCAAACAGATGATCGCCGCCCAGAGGATGTCGTCCGTCAACTGAAACCCCTGGGTGCCGTAGTCCGGCCGGGCTGGAGCAGGGTGCTGCTTTGGGCCGAGGGATTCGGCGTTCGGTTCGCTCGCCTTGGGGCCGTTCTCCTGCGCGGGCGGGGCGGCCTGTTGTCGGTTCCATTCCTCTTGCGCGTCGAGGAGGCGTTGATAGCTCCCGTTCAACGGCAGGGCGATTGCCAGGGCCTGCCCCACCCCGTGCGCAATACCGCCCAATTGCGCCAGACTGACGACGAACATCGCCAACCAATACCACAGCATCCAATGGACCCGAGCGCGCGGCCCGGGCAGGGAATTGAGGGCGGCCATCGTGGGCTGCCCGGTGACCACGGCGTGGCGTCCCAATTCCACCTGCACAAACACCTTGCTGACGCAGCCGATGATGATAAGCCACAACAATGCGAAACCGGCTTCGGCCCCCGTTCGTGTCGTGGCGATCAGTTCTCCCGATCCGACCACGGCGGCGGCGATGATCATCCCCGGGCCCATGCTGAGGAGCATGCGGCCGAATGTGGTCGGCGGCGACTGGACGTCCGAATTAGGAGGGGGGACGGCGGAGGATGAAGTCGGGACGCTCACGGACGGTTCTCCGCAAGATAGGGCACGAACGGTTATTCGGCTCCCCCACGCAGTCGGCGCGGCGAAGAGCGGAAAAGATGTCCCTATCTTTGCACGGAGGTCTCGGCGCGTGCAACCACGTCGCTCAACAACGGTAGGAAACGGCGGCGATTCTCACGGGTGATACCGAGGTGCGTCATCGCAGCAGTTCGGGGCGATGACCCCGTGCCGTCCAGCCGTCGTCCGAAACCGACCGGGCGGGGATTGTGCGACGAGGGGCATCGCCGGCGCTAGGGCGTGAGGTGACGAGGCTTCGCGAGGCGGTCGGAGGTGCTGCCGGCGGTGATGGCGAGGCATCCAGTTCCGGGGCGTCCTCCAATTTGCGATCGGTGATGGAAATGATGTTTTCCGGCGGAACCCCGAAATCGATCACGGGTTCGGTCGACCGCACGAACGGCGAGGGCCGTCGGGCGGGCAGCTCGCTGGATAACCTGGGACGGTCTTCGAACCGCTCGTCGGGCGTCGCGAAAGGAGTCGCCGCGTCCGAGACGACGGGAACGTCACTCGGATCGTTCGAGTAGGTCAGCAACGTTTCGTCCGGGGCCGGCGCGACGGCCGATCCGGCCCTCGGCGCCAGCGGAGAGCAAGAGACGCAGGCAGCTTGCCCCGGGCGCCCCGACAGGGTCGGTCCGCAATAGTCGTAGGGACTGGCGCACATGCGGCAGCCGGTCAGAAAGATCAGGGTGGCCAAGACGTACAGCCAGACCTTGGCTTGCATAATTCACTCCTCGAATACTACCGCTGAACGATTCGCCGCGGCGGTGCTTTTCGTTTGGGAGCGGTCGTGTTTTCAATTCCAGCGTCCATGGGCGGTCGTTCCCAAATGTCTTTCGGCAAAATATCTGCTATAACCGCAACTTTTCCATTAATCGGCAGGATTTCCCCAGATTTTGCGGATTGCTCCGTGATCGGGAACGGCTTCGGACCTCGGCACCCATCGGGGTGGGATCAGAGCGTCGCAGGGGAAGATTGCTGAGGGCGAGATTGTGGAAAGATGGGTGGTTTTGTAGGCATGGCGTTGTTTTGATTGTGTGCGATGTATGCGCAATAAAAACTGTTTCCGTTGAATTGTTCGGTTGATCTGGTTTTGTTGATTCCGAAGGTTCATTTGCCGATGCAAGTTGTGATGGCGAGATGGTTTGTCTCGGCTCGGCGTACGGCAACTCCCATCGGATCAAGAATCGTGGTCGTCGTGGCGCTCCGAATTCTGCCCGCATGGTTCGCTTGCCTAATGCTATTGGGCATTAGCGGAGTGAGCGGGTGCGCGCTGCACCGCGGATCAGTCACGAGTGGGGGGGCCTTTCCCAACCCATGCGGTACCGACGAAGTTCGCATTTCCAAGAGCTGCCGTGATGCGGGCAAATGTGTTACGCCGTGTCCGCGGTGGCGATGCCGACTGTACGGCGTGCGGTGCCGTATCCAGGGCTTGGTGGGCGATGTCGGCTGGCTGATTCGGGAAGGGATCGTCGGGGGGCCTGAACAAGATATTCCCCCCGGTCCGACGCCGCCGCCGATCCTGGATGAGCTTTTCCCCCTGCCTACCCGTCCCGTCTTCTATCCAAATCCCACCCCTCCGCGGTCCGATAACGCCGATGCGTCGAGAATGCCGGATGAAATTGAGTACGGTCAGAACGCACCTTTGGCACCCGGATCGGAGCGATCCGGCGACAATTCCCCGGGGCGAGGAGGAGTGGAAAAGAGGCAAGACGGCGCTTTGCCGAGCCGCTCCGGGCCGGAGGTGATCCCGACGCCTGCTCCGCTTCCGCCCGGCGATTCGTGGGATTCCTCGGATCGCGGCGTGCCTGGGAAAGCCGAAGATACGGCCCGGGTTTGGGATAGCGCCGGATGGCGGCCCGCCGATGACGCAGTCGTGAAGGGGGCTCCTCGAGTCGGGCAGGCACCTCCCGAAGCTTCATCCCAGAGTCGTACCGGCGATGGGAGCGGGAGTCCGGCCTGGGTCTTTCTCCCTGCGGCGCCGATCGTCGGCGACGGCCCTCGGGTTACCGTTTCGTCCGATCATTCAGGCGACCAAGGCCGGCGGCAAGCCGGCGTACGCCGTTGACGTGCCCCGAGGTCGGCTCGCAAAAAGAGCCGACGTGGCATCGCGGCGTCATGAATAGGCCCCGGCGTGCCCATCCCTGTCTGGAACTCCGGCACATCTCCTCGACAGCCGTTCTAGTCGACCTCGATACGGAATCCTTTCGCTCAGCATTCTTATTCTTAGCTCCGGCGGTAGGATCGAGCGCGACCCCGGATCTCCAGCTCGCCGATTTCCAAGAGCGGTGTGCGGATTTGATAAGGCGAGCGGATTGTCAACGGCATTGGGGTACCGGCATACTGTGGCATCTGCATGGAGTTGATCGACGGGGCAAGATCATTCGAGTTTTCCGGATGGGGTTACCGTGGTCAAGGCTGTGAGGCGTCGTTCCGATGTAACGATTCTAGGCCGGAAACGCCACCTGATTCCGGTGCGGTCACAGCGTTTGCGCGGACCTTCAACCCAAGACTGTCGGCCTGCCCTGCTATGCCATCCACACGCCGCTACGAAACGATCGCAAGGTGCGTTGTTCTTTGGACAATCTTGGGTTTCGGATCTCCGATGCCGCTCTTGGGTGCGGAGGACCTGCGCGAGACCCCGATCGTGGTCGCCATTCGCAACGCTCGGCCGGCGGTCGTCAACATTCGCGGGGAAAAGACCCTGGTAACCACGGCCGGGGTTGCCGCGTCCCGCACCGACGCCTCGCGACGGGTGAACGGCATGGGGACGGGCGTGATCATCGATCAACGCGGCTATATCATCACCAACCATCATGTCGTGGACGGCGTCCGCGAGATCGAAGTGAATTTGTACGACGGGAGCCGTTACATCGCGAGACTGATCGCGCGAGATTCCGAGACGGACCTCGCCATCATCAAGATCGACGCCGATCGGCCGTTGCAGACGATCCGGATCGGAACCTCGTCCGACTTGATGCCGGGAGAGTCGGTCATTGCCTTGGGGAACGCTTACGGTTACGAACACACCGCCACTCGGGGCATCGTGAGCGCCCTGCATCGGGCCGTGCAGGTCAGCGACTCCCAGTTTTACGAAGACCTGATCCAAACCGATGCCAGCATCAATCCGGGCAACTCCGGAGGGCCCCTGTTGAACATCAACGGCGAGATGGTCGGGGTAAACGTCGCCGTCCGAGCGGGAGCACAAGGCATCGGATTCGCCATTCCGGTGGATCGGGTCGTTCAAGCGGCCGCACGGTTATTGGCGCAAATCAACCAAAAGAGCATTTTGCTGGGACTCCGCTTCGCCCCGTCGGGCGGGACGACGTCCGGGCTGTCTGTGGCCGAAGTGTTTCCGAACAGTCCGGCGGACCAGGCGGGGTTGAGGCCGGGCGATACGATTCTCAGTATCAAGGAGACGACGATCTCGAACGAACTCGATTTTCAACGGGCCTTGTTGGAGCGGCGGCCCGGTGAATCGCTGGAAATGGCCGTCCTTCGCTCGGGCGGTTCGGAGGAGGAGTTGACGCTCGTCTTAGGCGGACCCACGGGCGGGAATAAAAGCGATCGCATTTGGGAGTTGGTGGGACTGCGACTTGCTCCCATTCCCCCGGAGGAGTTCCAGGCCAAGTTCAATACCCGTTACCGCGGCGGTTTGTTGATTACGGATGTGCGGAGCGGTGGGCCGGCGGCGGCCCAAGGTTTGCGGTCCGGCGACGTGTTGGTGGGAATGCATCTCTGGGAGACGGTGTCCGTGGAAAATGTGGAGTACATCATCCAGCGGCCCGACTTCGATAGCTTTCTACCCCTAAAGTTCTTCATTCTCAGGGACAACGAGACTTTCTACGGTTACTTCGCAATCGCCCGGGCGAACGGCGAGAAGTGACTTTCCGAACCCTCTCCACCGCGATTCTCGCAACTCGGGACGGAAATTGCCCCCTGCCGGAGAAGGGAATCTCTAGGGCCTTTGGGGTCGCGCCCATGAGGGGGGGCGGGATTTTTTGGCGCGGGGCCTGCTTCGAAGTTATACTCGAAGTGTAGGTTTTGGTCGGCGCCGCAATCGCGAATGGGCCTCGCCTGCCATTTGGGTAGCTACCGGAAGCGATGGTCCCAAGCAACCGTTTCGAATACGGTTGGCGATGTGCCGGGCGGACCGACACAATCCCGGTTCTTTCGGAGGATTACCCGTGTCGAATGCTGGAGATAACCCGTTCAATCTCGACGATTTCAATCTGGGCGGACCCACGGGCGGCACGGCGAGTGACTTGGCGGCGTCCGGACCCGCAAGCGAAGCGGAAGCTCCGGAAAGTCGGGAAGATAAGCCGCGTCGTCCCGGCTTGTTCGCGCGTCTGAAGCAGACCAGCATTTTCACGGTGATGCTGGGGCTATCTCTCCTGGCGCTGACGATCGCGGTCATCGTCCTGGCGATAGAGTTGAGCCGGTATCGGTGGGATACCCGTGCGCGCTCCGTCCGCGGAGGCGTGACGGCACCGGGGGTTCATGCGGTGGTCTCGACGATGACGGCTGCCGCCTGACCCGCTGTGGTGTAGTTCAGCGACAAAAAGAGATTCTTGTCCGTGCGATACTCCGCCGAGCTGATGACTTGGGCGGGGCATTCGGGATCGGGAAATTCGTGGTTCAGGGTACGCGGTACCATTTTCTCGGCGGCTAGGACGAGGCTGGCGGCCAATTCCATGGCACCGGTAGCGGCGCCCGCGTTCCCGAAAAACGACTTGG
The DNA here is from genome assembly GCF_055386265.1 of Thermogutta hypogea. Classification (NCBI taxonomy): domain Bacteria; kingdom Pseudomonadati; phylum Planctomycetota; class Planctomycetia; order Pirellulales; family Thermoguttaceae; genus Thermogutta; species Thermogutta hypogea. Next base: position 2,446,617 of record NZ_AP042425.1, on the reverse strand, counting down.
GAGCGGTCAGCGGGACGTCCGGCAATATTTCGGCCAAGGCGCGGCTTTCGCAAGCGTCTTCTTGACGTGCCCCACGACCGTCCGCGTTGACATATCCCAGGGACCGAGGATCGGCGTCGGCATCTTGCAGGGCGGAGCGGACCGCCCGCGCGACGGCCGCGGCGACCCCATGCCCGTGTTGGTCCCGGGCGAAGACGCGACCGCTGCCGCGAATACGACCGAGAATCTCGGCGCCCCGTTTCCGGGCGTGCTTTTCATTTTCCAAGACCAGAACGGCGGCGCCTTCTCCACGGACTTCGCCGTCTCGCATGCGATCGAAAGGACGCGGAGCTTGGCCGTCCTGATCGGCACGGTTGGACAGGCGGCCCATCACGGCAAATCGGCTCCAGTCGAAAGGCGTCATTTCCGAGGCCGCGCCGCCGACCATCACTACGTCGGCCAGGCCCCGTTCGATCAACAACGTTCCTTCGATCAGGGCCAGCAACGAAGAGACCTCAGCGTGGTGAATCGTGTTATTGGGACCTCGTGCATCCAGCACAATGGAGACGTGCGAGGCGATCATGTTGGGCAAGACTTTGAGAAAGCTCAGCGGGAACGTGGCGGCCATGCCTTCGACGGGCCAGCGTCCGAAATCAAACCGGCCGTCGACGATGCAGGCCCGATAGGGAGCCTCGCTGTCTTCCAGCGAACCGCAAATGCGATCGGCCCCCAGAACGATTCCAAAGCGGTCCGGATCGATGGGCTGAGAATCGAGCCCGGAATCTTGCTGCGCAAGGCGTGCGGCCGTGACCCCCAATTGGGCGTCGCGTGCCATGACCTTGAGGCTTTTCCGCTGCGGGACGAACTGCTTTGGATCGAAGTTTCGCACTTCCGCGGCCGAGCGGACCGGAAGCCCCGACGGATCGAATTGCGTGATCGGCCCGACACCACCGATTCCGGAGAGCAGCGAGGCACGAAATGCGTCACGCCCGATCCCGATGGGCGATACGATTCCAATTCCTGTAACGACGGTCTCGCGAAAGGGCATCCGAAGTCTCAACGGCTTTGAGGATAAAGGCGCGCCGGTCTAAGGCGGCCGGGGCGTATGAAGAGGGAGTCTTCCGAACGCAAGGCGGAAAGACGGCGTGTGGAGGGTGAGATTCCGTATCCAACCCCTCTGTAGGATTATCGGTTACTGGAACGGCGTAAAGTTATTAGTATATCTTCTCCACCGCATCCAACAATCGCGTGTTATTCTTCCGGTTTTGTTTTTCCTTCCCAGATGTTTTCAATTCTCAAGGTTTACGCCCAGGTGCCCGAACCTAAAGTCGAGAACGGTTTGTCTTGGGCGAAGGTACGCAGGGTTTCTTTTTGATACCGCGTTTCTCTACAATAGCTTTGAACAAAGTAGCGAGAGTACGGAATCGGCCGATAGCCGGCGCAAGAGCGATGCCGGGAAACATCGCGCCGTGCGGGAAACGAAAAATGTGTGGGAGCTGTTGATACGCGGGATGCGTATCGAGTCGTTTTCGGGAATGTGGGGCTGAGGGAGGGACACGATCATGGGAAATCCGGGGGATCGAGTGGATACGAAACGGTTCTTTGAAGAACACGAGCGTATCGAAAGTATTTTGGCGGAGCTTGAGACGGCACTCGCCAATCGCGATCGGCAGTCGAAGGAGGTGATTCGGTTGCTGTCGGAGTTGCCCGTGCATTTGGAGGCGCACTTCGCTTTCGAAGAAGCGGAACGGTTTTTCGACGAGGGCATGTTGCGGGCACCGCATCTTCAGCCGAAGGCGGACAAAATATTGGCGGAGCATGCCCCGTTGGTGGAGGCCGCCAAGCGTCTTGCGGCTGACGCAGAAAGCGAAGGTCACGGTTCGCCCGACTGGTGGGAACGCGTCCGCGCGCGTTACTTGGATTTAAAGAACGAGCTGGCTCGGCACGAACATGCCGAAAACGAACTGGTACAAGAGGCCTACGTTCAAGACCTCGGGGCACGCGATTAGTCGGCTTGAGTCTTGGCCGTAGCGCGCGGAGACCGAAGGGCCGGGCCTTGCGATCAGGCGGCTTCGGCGCGGCGGTCGGGCGAAGCGAGGGGCGCTACGACCGGGCCGTGCAGCGGCCGGATCACTTCGCCCTCGCTGATCGCCTGGAGGATTGACTCGGCGATTTGGAGCGCGGCCAGGCCTGCCGCGCCGTCTACGACCGGGGCTCGGCGTGTGCGCACGCAGTCTACGAAGTCGGCGATCTCGGCGGCCAGGGCATCCCGCTTTTCGCAGACCACGATCTCTTCCGGCATGTACACTTCGTGGAATTCAGGTTGAATCCGTCGCAGTTCCGCAGCGGGCAGATCGGCGGGGCGGAATCGGCCGGCCTGGAGGTCCGGGTGGATGCGCGTGAGCGACACCTTCCCGGCGGCGAAATCGATCTGGGCGATCGCGCCGCGCGACCAGATTTTCATCTCGCGCCGGGGTTGACGCGTGATGCGGGAAGCCTGGAGCACGGCGATGCAGCCGTTTTCAAACTCGATGCGGGCTTCAGCGACATCTTCGTTCCCGCCTAAGAGCGCCCGGCCGGATGCCGTGATCGAGGTCGGGAAACTGTTGGTGAGGCTGAGGATCAGATCGAGATCGTGGATCATCAAATCCAGAACGACGCCGACATCGAGCGACCGACCCGTGAACGGACCGCAACGCACGGCCTCGATCAGCCATGGCGCAGCAAGGTTTTGCGCGGCCGCGGCAAATGCGGGGTTGAATCGTTCGATGTGTCCTACTTGCAGGATGCGGCCGGCCGTTTCGGCGAGGGCGACCATTTGTCGGGCTTCGGCCGCGGACGACGCGATCGGCTTCTCGACCAGGACATCGATTCCGTCCGCAAGCAGGGAGCGGACGATCCGGCCGTGCAGGGTCGTCGGCGCGGCCACGACGGCGGCTTGGACTTCGCCGGGGATCTTGCTCGCGTCGGCGAATACGGGAAAGCCCTCCTGACTGAGTTCGCCGCGGCGTACGGCTGAGGGTTCCACGATACCGATCAGACGGACGTCGGCGCGGGCCGCCAGCTTGGCGGCGTGAAACTGCCCCAGCCGTCCGCCTCCGATTACGATGACGCGTAAGGGTTCCACGAAAGTCGACCTCGCGGTCTGAACGGGTCGTGCACGGCGAGTCGGCGGATCCGTCCCGCCTTGCGTCCCGGGGTTTAAGCACAATGACGAATGCGTTGGGTTTCCGCCGTGGTTTGCAGCAGTACGGTTCCCAACCGGGCATTCAGCCGGTGACCTCCGCGATAGGCGCAGAACCGGCCGATGAGGTCGCAACCGCACAGAGCGAGATCCCCAACCATGTCGAGCAGTTTGTGGCGAACGCATTCGTCGGGGAACCGCAGTCGATTATCGATCGGTCCGTTCTCGCCGAAGACGAGCAAGTCCTTTGGCGTGGTGCGGCGTCCCAAGCCCATGGCTAAGAGTTGATCGGCTTCCGACTTCAGCATGAAGGTACGGCAGGGGGCCAATTCCTTGCAGAAGGATTCCGGCGTCAAGAGCAGGCCGAAGCTTTGTCGCCCGATCGGGCCGCGGGGGCCGTAATCCAGGAGATACCGGATAAAAAGTTCGCCGCCGGTGCTCGGCCTGGCCTCGAACCAGGCCGCGTCCTCGTCGATACGTACCACGGCGGTGACTTTGCGAAGGACCCGGGGGGCGGATTGTTCAACGATGCCGGCGCGCATGAGGGCCTGCACAAACGGCAGGCTGGAGCCGTCGCAGCCGGGCATCTCGGCGGCCGTGACGCGGACCTCGCAATTGTCGATTTGAAGGCCGCCCAGCGCCGCCATGATGTGCTCCACCATCTCGACGCGAGCCCCGTCTCGCTCCAACGTGCTGCGGCGAGGCTGGTCGATGCGGTATTCCAACCGCGCCGGGATTTGCGGTTGGTGCGGGAGGTCTGCTCGCACAAACACGATACCCGTATCGATCGGGGCGGGATGAAACTCCACCCGCACGTCCTGGCCGCTCCAATAACCGAATCCTTCCACGGCGGCGGGGGCGGCGATCGTTTGCTGGTTGCGCAGGGAAAACATCAAGCGTTGCCATCCAATGTTAGGAAATCAGGTATTCGTCGGCGGTTCGAGGATCCGAAGCCGCGGATCGCGACCACGGGCCTCCGTGCGCCGAAACTTCGCACGCCTGGAACTTGCCTCCGCGGCAAGATTGCTCAGCGAAGCCCCGTCGATCCGGGACGAACGTAACCGGCACCCGGAGCGGCTCCGCCGGATGTCGCCGGGGCGGTCGCCGTTTGCACCCGAGCGTTGAGACGCTGTAGGATGATGGGAGTGATATCCAGTTCCGCGCCTTGGTAAACGATCCAGCGATTGATCGTGCGGAGCACGTCTTCGGGATTATTCGGATCCGGTTCGGTGCCGTTGAAGCGGAACACCATCGTGATGCCGTTGGCGGCGGCGAAGTACTGGATTTCGCCCACGATCTCCTGGTAAGTGCCGTAGACGACTTTGGCTTCTCGAAGCATCAAGTCTTTGCGTTTTTTCAGGACGTCGGCCTCGAATTCCTTCTGACGGCGCAGGAGCGCGTCGTCGATCTGAGAGTAGGTCGGCGTTCCCGGTTGGTGGTCCTTGAGCTGTTCGGCCATGGCCTTCAAGGACGCCTGCTCCTGTTGGGCCCACTGCTCGGCCGCCGCCGCCTCGGCCCGGATCGCTTCCATTTGCTGTTTGTGTCGGGCGTGGTTCTTGAAAATGTAGTCGATGTCCACCACCGCCACGTTCCGCACCATGGGAACGCTGCGGGTCTGGGGGGCCGGCACGCCGGGCTGTTGCGCCCCCAACTTCCACATGGTGGCCACGGAGATACCGACGACGAGGATTCCGATTCCCATCCACTTGGTCTTGGACACTTTTTCCCTCCTTGGAAAAAGGCTTGTCAGGAACGTCTCGGCGGGCCGAAACGCCTCCGGGCTCGGAGCGAGGCGTCCCTTCCGTCTCTCCGGCCGCGGGGCTCGGCTTGGAAGCGACCGCCTGTCGCTTCCGAAGGCCGATCCGAGGATGCCTATCCGCCGTGCTGTGTCTCGGCCGTTGTATTCTGCCGATTGAAATCGGTTGCGTAAAGGCCAGAATCCAGGAAACCACCCATGATTGCAGGCCGCGGCGGTCGGTGGACTTGCCCGGTTTCAAGGAATTGCCCGGTTTACCGGCGATCGCGGGACGGCCGCTGGGGATTGTGAACCGCCGGCGTTGGTTCGGTTCCCGTTCGGTTGCGGTGTCTCTCCGACGATGCGGATACTTCGGCCCAATCGATATTCCAGCGGGGCGACGGGCGAGAGGCCGGTTCCCTGGAGAAAACATGCCGATTCATTGACCCGTCTCTCGGCCTGCCTTACCATGCCGGAATGGAGTTCGCCGTCGCCGGGGCAACGAATGAGGTCGCCGTATGCCTGCTCGCAATTCTGTTCCGCTGCATCTGCGCCCCATGCAACGTGAACTGTCGGTAGCGACGGGCAGCCGGTTCTTGGACGCAGCCTTGGACGCCGGAATCAACTTGGATTTGCCTTGCGGGGGAGAAGGAGTCTGCGGTAAGTGCCGGGTGATCGTGCTCGAGGGAGCCCCGCCGCCGAACGAGGCGGAACGCGACAACTTGTCCGCGGAGGAGCTGAGCCGGGGCGTACGCCTGGCGTGTCAGTTGACGGTCGACGGCCCGATGGTGGTGGAAATCCCGGAGGATTCGCTCCTCAAGTCAACCCACCAGATTCTCACGGCGGTCGCCAGCTCCTCGCGGTCGGAGGGACGCTGCCCCGTACGGAAAGTGTTTGGGACTTCGCACAAGGCCGGCGGCGACGGCCGACCCGGCGAGGCAGGGGCACCCCTTGCGGAACTGAGTTTCGCGGAGCAGTTGGCGGGCGCACCGATTCGGCGGTTGGCGGACGCGCGTCGCTTGCTCGGCGAAATCCGGGCCGTCGGCGACGAAGCCACCGCCGTGGTGGTGGAAGATCGTCTTGCGGCGATCGAGCCGGGCGACACCCGCCGCACCACCTTCGGCTTGGCCGTCGATTTGGGAACGACCACGCTGGTTGCTTCCCTGGTCGATCTGAACGGGGGCGAGGAGTTCGCGGTCAGCGCTCGGCTCAATCCGCAAATCCAGTTCGGCGAAGATGTGGTTTCCCGCATCCAAACGGCCGTGGAGCGCGAGGACGGCCTCCGCCGTTTGCAAGGGGTTTTGAGGGACGCGCTCAACGAAATGATTCGTGAAGTCGCGACGAAGAACGGGATAACCGGAGATCGCATCTATGCCGCGGCCGTCAGCGGTAATACGACGATGCAGCACTTGTTTTGCGGGTTGGATCCCTCTTCGCTGGGGCGCTATCCCTTCATGCCCGTCTTGCGGCACGGGCTGTCCGTGGATGCCGCCGAGTTGGGGTTGGAAATCCATCCGGCCGGGCAGGTTTACGTCATGCCGGTGATCGGCGGTTTTGTGGGCGGGGATACGGCGGGTGGGATTTTGGCCACGGGAATGCTTGCGGGAGAGTCGCCGGCGATCCTCGTGGACATCGGCACCAACGGTGAGATCGTGCTATTTGCCGGAGGTCGTCTCCGGGCGGCGGCGACGGCGGCGGGACCCGCGTTTGAAGGCGCCAGGATTCTCCACGGCATGCGGGCAGCCGAAGGCGCGATCGAACGGGTGATCTGGAATCCCGCCGCGCGAGACATTGCGTGCCAGGTCATCGGCGGCGGTGCGCCGCGCGGCCTGTGCGGGTCGGCGCTCATCGATCTTCTGGCGATTCTATTGGAGGCCGACGTCTTACGTCCTGACGGCCGATTGGCGGGCGATCCCGGTTCGCGCGGCGACTTGTCTCCGAGTTTCCTCGAGCGGATCACATCGTTCGAAGGTCAACCGGCTTTCGTGGTCAGTTGGGATTCACAACGCGGTCCGGGCGTGCCGATCGTTCTCACCCAGAGGGATATCCGGCAGTTGCAACTGGCTTCCGGGGCGATTCGGGCGGGCATCACCGTCCTGCTCAAACAGGCGGGCATCGGTGCCGGTGATCTTCAGGCGGTATATGTGGCGGGCGGTTTCGGGAACTACATCCGCCGACGCAATGCCCAGCGGATCGGTTTGTTTCCCAGCGATATTCCGCGAGATCGGATCTTGTACCGCGGGAATACGTCGTTGCTGGGAGCGAGGATGACGCTCCTGTCGCTAGATGCCAGGGAGGAGGTAGAGAGTATTGCCGAACGGACCGAGCACGTGGATCTGTCGCTGGATCCCGACTTCCGCTGGGCTTTCGCCGAAGCGATGATCTTCCCTCAGCCGCAGACCCCCGCCGGCTCCGGTTCGTAAAGCACACGTTCTTAAAGCACTCGCTCTCGCCGCCGCTCCCGATGGTGCGGTCCGGTAACCGGGAGCGGCGTTCGCAGAGGCTGTCAGTTCAAGAAGCGACAGCGAGGAGCGTCGGTCTGGTCAGTGCCCGCCGCAGCCCGGGCAACCGCCGCCGCGCGGATAGTTGGGATTATCGATCACAAATCCGTTGCCCATCGGACCGCTCATGAAGTCGATCACCGTGCCGTCCAAATGCAGGGCGTATTTTTTTCGCGTGACCAAGGGCACGCCGTTGCAATCATAGCGGGCGTCGAGCTTGCTATCGTACTCCGTATCGAAGCCCAGCGTGTATTGAAGGCCGGAGCAACCTCCGCCATTGATCCCCATCCGTAGGACGGTTCCTTCTTCGATATTCTGTTGTTCGAAAATACGTTTGATTTCCGATGCGGCGGTGGGAGTTAAAGACACTGCCATACGTTGGATACCTCCGAGGCTTCTTACTAAACACGTAAGCTGGTTAAACCCGCAATCTGGGACCGTAGACTGTTTCGGCTGTTTCCATCCGTTCCCCGACCGACGTCGCTGCGCCGGTCGGACCGGCCGGATGCTTCCGCGATCAATTCTTATGGTACGCAACGACCGATGGCGGGCCAAGTCTCGATTAGCGGTTTGTGCCGGACTCGCGTCGGAGATCCGCCTCCTTCGCCGCTACGCGGTATAGCCGGACGGCTCCTTTACTGCGACAATGAAGGGTGAGCTTGGCGAGGTCGATTCGGATCTGTCCGGCGGGATCGGGAATCATGGAATTCGAGCTAATCGAGCGATTGAGGCAGCGGACTCCCGCGTACCCTTGCGTCCGCCTGGGTATTGGGGATGACGCCGCGATTTTGGACCTGGCCGGTCAGCACGGCGTCGTAACCGTGGACGTCTTGATGGACGGCGTGGACTTTATGTTGTCCGAGATTCCGCCGGAAAAGGCCGGACGCAAGGCCCTGGCCGTCAATTTGAGCGACTTGGCCGCGATGGCCGCTTCACCCAAGGCCTGTTTGGTGGGCATGGTCTTGCCGCGTAAGGGGGGGGCGAAGCTTGCGGAAAAGGTCTATGAAGGCATCTTGAGCCTTGCTCGAGAATATCAGGTCGGCGTTGCGGGCGGGGATACCAATAGCTGGGACGGTCCGATGGTCCTCAGCGTGACGGCCATTGGGACACCGCCGCCGTTTGGAGGAATTCGGCGACGCGGTGCGAAACCGGGTGATCGCATCATCGTTACGGGTGAGTTCGGCGGATCCATTCTCGGGAAGCACTTGGATTTCGAGCCGCGAGTTTGGGAGGCCGTCTACCTGTACCGGGCGTACGAGATACACGCGGGGATCGACGTCAGCGACGGCCTTGCAGCGGACCTGGCACACATTTTGGTGGAGAGCCAATGCGGAGCGGTGATTCGCGCCGAGAAAGTCCCGATCTCCAAAGCGGCGCAGGACTTGGCGAAGACGTCGCGCAAGGGCGGGAAGGCCTTGGATCGCGCCTTGCACGACGGGGAGGACTTCGAATTAATCTTGGCGGTGCCGCCGAGCGAGGCCGAACGCATGCTCCATGACCAGCCGCTCTCCGTCCCGCTGACCGATATTGGGGAGTTCGTCGAGGAGAAAGGGCTTTGGCTGGAAGCGGGCCAGAAGCGCACGGTCTTGGAACCGAAAGGTTTCGTGCACGTACTCACATGAAGAGCCGGTGATCTTGAAAAGCGACGATGTCAGAGATGATGGGAAAAGCTTGCGATCCACCCCTTGTGACCGAGGCGGTATTCGTCACTCTCGGCGAGCAAGACACCCGAAAGCTGGGACGCGAATTGGCACGGTTGTTGCCCGATCCGGCAGTGGTCGCCCTGATGGGCACGCTGGGTTCGGGGAAGACTCGGTTTGTGCAAGGTTTGGCCGAGGGGTGCGGCTGTGATCCGCGATCAGTCACGAGTCCGACGTTCGTTTTGGTCCAGGAATACCCCGGCCGGCGGCCGCTGTACCACTTCGATGTGTACCGCCTGAAAGACGCAAGCGAGTTTATCGGTTTGGGGACGGAGGAGTATTTCGCTAGATCAGGGGTCTGCGCAATCGAATGGGCAGATCGGGTAATTGATTGCATCCCACCGGAGAGGGTGGACGTTTTCATCGAGATACGGGATACGGAAAGCCGTACGGTTCGAGTCGTCGCTTGCCACCCCCGGTACGCGGCGAGTGTGAGGGCCTTGCGTCTGCAAGATTCTTGATGATTTTTCGTATCATCCGCCTTGCGTAGCGGTTAGGCACGCGACCCCTTCTTTTGGCCGGGTTTGAAGGGAAATAGTCTGGACGGTAAACGTTCAATGCGGCTGACAAGACCCTCCGATACAGTAAAAGTGGATTGTATTGCCCCTGCGTGAACAGGCGCGACGGAACTGTTTCGCGCGACGAGGGTTTACAAAATGGGGAGGTTGCGGGCGCTGATATTGTCGGCGTGACGTTTCTTCGCCGCTCAATTTGCGATAGGAGCCGCTCGCCATGCGGTTGTACGAATGGGTTCAAAGCAGGCTGGTGTCCGGCGCGGCCCTGGGCGCGGTATGCGTTTTCTTGTCGGCCGAGCCGGGGTTTGCGCAACTCAGCAGCAATCTCGGCGGTTTGAGTTCCAACCTTTCGACACAAAGCAGTTCTCGGTTTTCCGGCAGCTCCGGTCGTACTTCCACAACCCCGGGGCTGAACACGACGTCCGGACAATTCATGAACCTGGGGAACGTCAACACCGCGTCCCAAATGCTAGGTTCGACCACCAATCAGGGGTTTGTAGGGGCGGATAGTAGCGATATCAGCAACGTCATGAGTTTGCTGCAAGGGAATACCGGGCGGACCGGCACGCGGACCAGCACCGGCGGTATTTCATCATTCGGATTGAACACGCGGGGATTGAGCGGTCTGTCGGGCAATCGGAACCGCACCATGACATCGCGAGCCCGAACAGGTCGGAATCAGCAGGACCCGATCCGGAGTGCATTGAGGATCGGGTTCGATGTTCCGCAACTGGAAGCCGGTAGCGGTGAGATCGAGCCGGCGGCCGTCGCCGCCAAGAGTTTCACATCTGCCGTCTCTCGAATGCCGGGCGCGGCCGTGGAAATCAGCGTGCAAGGCCGAACGGCGGTGCTTCAAGGGACCGTCCCATCCGATCGGGAGCGATTGCTGGCGGAGCGGCTGGCCCTCCTGGAGCCGGGAATTGAGCGGGTCGAAAACCGCTTGACGGTTGCTGTGCCGGCTCCCTAATCATTTGCCCCGGGGTCGGCGGAATTTCTGCGGCGCCGGTCGGACTTGCCCAGCCCCAGTTCGATCCGTTCGGATCGGCCGTGGCTTCCGCCGTCGACTCCATGCGGATGCGTGAAGGAGCGGCGGCCTCTTCTTCCCGAAGCCGAACTGTTGTGGTTTCGCGCGAGTCGGCGCTCGTCTGCTTTGGATGGTTGGTTTGGGGAGCTTCGGTCGGCCCGCTCCCCGACCCATGACCCAAGCCTGTGCCGTTCCCGAGGCTGAGCGTCAGGGTGCGCATGCGCTGCGACTGCTCGCCATTGGCCTCCGCCAGGGAGTCACTCGCCGAGCGGACCGGGGCGGTCCCGCTCGAAGCTGCCTCGGGCCATGAGACGGCTTCGGTATAGGAAGTCTGCCGGACGGAGTTGCGCGGTCCTTGCATTTTGGGCGATGCATCGCCTTTCTGCGAACCGGCGTATGCGTCAGGGGAATATGGTTTGGGAGAAGCCAACCCTGGATTGGCCAAGCCGGGCAGGAAGACTCGGGCTTGTTCGCTGATGACCGACCCGCCCGTTTCCGGAATCAATCGGACCATGAGGCTGAGGCGTTGCGGTTCCGGGCTGAACTGATCCCAGGGGATCAGCACGCTGTACGACGGTCCCATATTCGATTCGGATTCCATCTGGGCCATCTGCTCGGCCGTGAAGACGAATTTGCGAATCGGTTTGAGGTTTTCCGGTGGAGGAAGGTCGTCGTCGAAGGCATAGACGACTAACGTCCCCTTCGCGCGGATGGAGCGCGTCATGTCTCGGGAATAGAACAGGAGGCGGCCTCCGAAACCACGGTAGGGAGGTCCGCCGCTCCGCTCGAGCACGGCGTCCGTCCAAAACGCGACTACCGAAACGGGCGGCCCTTCCGGCTCTTGCTGCCACGGGATATTGCGTCGCAGGTCGAATCGAGCGCAGCCCGACAAAATCGTGATGAAAACGGCCGCAGCCGGAATCAATCGCAGTTGGGGTTTTGATCGGATACTTTGTGCCGGCATACTCGTTCTTTCCGTTTCCAGGGGCCGTGAGGGGGCGGTCATTGTTCGTGCTCTCGATGTCACGGGTTGGATACGCCTCCCGGCAGGGTCGAAGACGGAAGCGGAGCGGGCGGAAACGCCTGCTGGGAAACCGAGGGGGGCGGCTCGTCCACGAAGAACGCGTTGCTCGAATCCAGGGTAGGTTCGTGCCAAGCGGGCTGATTCCCGACGGGAGTTTCAGCCGCGGCGGCGGGATGAGCCGGCGCCCGGCCGGGCATCAGACGGGACGAGCCTGGCGACGACTCCGGCCGGAAAGGCGTCGAGTTGCTCGGCCCGCCGTTGGGAGTCTGTGGATTAGGGACGGGGACCAATTCCGGCGCGGCGTATCCCGGCGGCGAGGGAAGGGACATCTCTTGCGGCACACCTTGACCGGCGGCGGGAGCAGGTGCCGGCGTCGGAACGCCGTTGACGATATCCGGCTCGAAGGCCGCCACGTCGGCCAGGCACCAGTGCATGCGGGCGGCTTCGATTTGACGGATCCGTTCCACGTCGCTCTCCGACCGGACCACGTGCGGCGTGAGCACGATGAGAAGCTCCGTTCGGATGCAATCCTCGGCATCGTAGCGGAACAAGTGTTTGAGGATGGGGAAGTCGCTCAAACCCGGGATCCGACGATTCGTGCTAGTGACGCTCTTCGTGATCAAGCCGCCCAGGATGATCGTTTGGCCGTCCGCCGCGCTGACCGTGGTTTGGGCACGGGTCGTGTTGATTCGAGGTGAGCGGATGACTTGACCGGATGCCGAAACCGAGATCGGAATGCCTTCGGATTCGGGACCGACGTCCGATTTCTCGGCGTTGATCTCCATCACGACTTGGCCGTCCGGGCTGATGCGGGGTCGCACCAGCAAGATCAAACCCGTGTTCGTGAAACTGACGCTGTTGACCTGCGTATTCTGCGTAACCGAAGTTCCGGTGATGGTGGGGACTTGCTGACCGACTTGGATGAAGGCGGCCTGATTGTCCAGGGCCATGACTTGCGGTCGGCTGAGCACGTCCAGACGCCGCTTTTGTTGCAAGGCACGGATCAACACGCTGACCGACTCGCTGGATGCCGACAGGACCATGCCGCCGAAGCCCAGCGTGGAGTTGCCGCGACCCACGCCGAAATTGGAGATCGCTTGTGCTCCTACGATGTCGGGCCCCGGAGCGGTGGTATTGTTGCCCAGCGGGCCGGTGGAGTTGAACAGGAATCCCGGCACGCCCGCCACGCTCCGATTGAAGAGCACCGAATCCTGGATGCCCAGTTCGATGCCGAACTCATCGTTGTCGGTCAATTGCACCTCGCCGATGAGAACCTGAATCAGCACCATGGGAGGGCGTTCATCCAAGTCCTCCACGATTCTTACGATCTCGTCGAAATACTGGGGCGTCGCGCTGACGATCAGGCTGTTGCTGACCGGTTCCGGGACGACGACGACCTCCTTGCTGACGAACTCGAAGGTGCTCAAGATATCCGGGTTCAACTGCCGGACTTGCCGCTCGTTCGTCAAGTAGTTGTTGATGGCCGTCGCGACGTCATTGGCGGGGGAGTTCTTCAGGCGGAAGACCCGCGTGGTGCGTTCCTGGATCTCCGATTCGTCGAGCCGGAGGAGAATGGCCTCGACGACGGTCAAGTCGCCTGCCGAGCCGGTGGCGATGATGCTATTGGTGCGAGGATCGACGGCGAACCGCAAGGGGATCAACGAGCTTTCGCCCTCTTGAGCGCCGGTCCGAAAGGCCGGCTGTTGCGTCGCCGCTTGGGTCGTGATTTGGCCGAACAGCGATTGCAGCATGTCGGCCAAGGTCTGCGCGTCGCCGTGGACGATGGTGAAGACCTTCACTTGGGCCTCGGCGGAGGGGAGTCGATCCAGTTCGCTGACCAAGGCCTCCATGAGGGGCATGCTGTCGGCGGGGGCCGTGACGATCACGGCGTTGGCCCGAGTGTCGGCGGTGATGCGGACGTCCGTGAGAATGCCCGACTCCAGCAGCTTGCGGCCTTCGGCGTCCAGCGTCAGAAATCGTAGCCGTGTGGACCGAAGCTCATTGGTCTGCTGCCCTGCCGCTCCGCTCGGAGCCGTGGTTACTTGTCCGATGGCGGTTTGCCGGAGCGCGCCTTGACCCCCGAATTGATTCGTGATCGCTTGCTGGAGCACGGTGGCTAGCTCCGTTGCCAAAGAGTTCTTGAGGGTAAAGACGCGAATTTCGTTGATGGCCTCTGCGGAGGGGACGTCCAACCGCTCGATCATCGCGGCCACCTCCTGCATATCGCGCGGGGCGGCTTGCACGATCAGCGAGTTCGTGCGGAAGTCCGACGTCACTTGGACTTGCGTTCCCAGGCCGGAGCGGTCTTGGTAGAAGGTGGTCAGGCGTTGCTCCATGGCCGTGGCGGAGGCGTGCCGCAGCGGAAATACCCGGAATTCCGTTTCCGGAGAGACCGGCTTGTCCAGTTTCCAGATCAGCTCCAGCACGGTCCGGACGCTCTCTTGGCGGCCGACCAACAGGACCGCGTTGGGCTTGACGAGCGGCGTCATGCTGACGGTCCCGCGGCGTGTGGCGAAGACCTGCTGGTAGACTTGGCTCACGATGGTGATAAGGGATTGACAATCGACGTGCTGAATGGGGACGACTCGGATTTCCGGCTCCGTCTCCGTGCTCAGTTGCTCGATTTGTCGGATGATCTGCATCACGCGTTCGACGTCGCGACGGTTGCCGCGGACGACGAGGACGTCCAGTCCCTCCAGGAACTCGATCTGGACGGGGCCGATCAGACCGCCTTCCCCGGCCGTGCCCGTTCCGGGTTGTCCTTCGCCGGGGGCCGCTTCCTGGCCGTTTTCTCCCGGTTGCGAAGGCTCCGGTTGGGCTGCATCGATGTTTTGCGTATCCGCCTCGATTGCTTGGGCAAGCCGAAGACGGGGCCGGTTTTCCGACGCGGCATTCGCGGACGGCGAGGCTCCCTCCGCGTTGGCCATGCGGACGGCCTCGGCGGCCCGCCGAGCGCTGTCTTCCGGAATGTTACTCAAGGAGGCCAGGCGGGTGGTAACTCCGGGTGCCGTTGCAGGCGAGTCCAGCGCCGCAATCAATTGCCGAAATGCGGGCATGGCCCAGCTTGGTCCGCTTGCCCGAATCGTGTCGGCCGTGCGATTCACTTGGAATTGCAGCGTTTCCCCCGATCGCAAGGTAATGCGGTATTGTGCAAGCGAACCGCCGGTCGCAGCCGTTTCCAAGCGGGTCCCGAGCATCTGTTGAAGTTGGTTTTCCATGGCGGCAGCCGGGATGTTCCGCAACCGAATTTCATCAGCCTGGGCGGGTAGCCCTGGGGAAGGAGCGGGGGACGCCATGCCGGCCGCCACGGTCGGCGCAGATCTCGACGGATCGGCCAGGAAGCGAGCGGCCGCCGCCTGAACGTCCGCCGGTGCCACGACCAAAATCTGCGAAGTTCGGGCGTCAGTGATGATCTTCACTCGAGGATCGTTTCCAAATCGCGCTTGGAGGGCGGCCGCGGTCGATTCCAGCGTTTGCGGCGGCTGCTGAAACGTCTTGACCTCCAAGGTTTGAGGCGACGGGAGGGCAGTATTACCGGTAGGCGGGGGGGGCAGCGCGGGGCGATCGAGTGCACGCAGGGCGTCCGCCGCCACCTGCTGCGCGGCGTCACCACCGCCGATCAAGACGCGGTTGCCCGATTCGTCAGCGATAACCTCGGCGCCGGGGGGGAGAACTGCTTGCAATGCGGACACCGCCTGGCTCGGTGGGACGTGTTCCAGACGATAGGCGCGAAAAGCGGTATCCTCGGCTGCGGCGACCGGGGCCGCCAGGGCCGCGAACAGCAAGACAAGAAGCTTCCCAGTCGGAGTGGACGGGCGCGCTCGGTGGGATGTGGCATCGGCTCGTTGGGTCATTGGGACGATCTCGCCTGGAAAACGATGGTTTCTAGTCCTTGAACCATTCTCTTCGTGCAGAAATACTCTGCGCCACACGCACAGCCCGCGCGATCAGAAGAATCGGCAAACTTTCGCCATTCCTCCAGGAAAACTCCGCAATCGGGGCATCGCGTGGGAGGGATCGCCCAATTCAGTGACCGGAAATCGGGGACTGCAGGAGGCGCAAGATTGGCCGGCTACGTGTCCAATTGGTGCGAATAACAGGGCGGATAGGTGAAAAGTGCTGTTTGAGTCAGCGGGGGCGACGGAGGTGAGCCGGTTTCCGCTCTGCCCGGAGTTGCTCTTGCCAATCCCGAACCTTGTCGAAAAGCATCAGCGGCGTGTACTGGGTCAAATCCAAATCGCGAATCTCCTCCACGATCGGGTGGTCTACCGCCTCGAAGAATGTCAATTGGACCTCGCGCGCCGGCTGAGCTTTGGCCTGGTCCGGAACGACGGAAAGAGGCGTGAGTTGGTGTTCGTCCTCGAGCTGGGCCAAGATCTCCTTTGCCCGGTCGATGACGACGCGTGGCACACCGGCCAGCCGGGCGACGTGGATGCCGTAGCTCTTGTCCGCCGCCCCCGGCACGATCTTGTGCAGGAAAACGACCTCGTCGCGCCATTCCCGGACCGCCACGTTGAAGTTCCGCAATCCGGGCAGAACTTCAGCCAGATCCGTCAATTCGTGGTAATGTGTCGCGAAGAGCGTTCGGCAGCCGACCCGCTGGTGCAGATATTCCACGGTGGCCCAGGCCAAGGAAATGCCGTCGTAGGTACTGGTTCCTCGGCCGATCTCGTCGAGGATCACGAGGCTTCGGGGGGTGGCCGTGTTGAGAATTCGCGCCGTCTCGATCATCTCCACCATGAACGTGCTGCGTCCACGGGAAAGCTCATCGCCGGCGCCGACTCGGGCGTGGATGCGATCGGCAATCCCGATCACGGCACTCTTGGCCGGGATAAAGCTGCCGATTTGGGACATGAGAACAAGAAGAGCGGTCTGGCGAATGTAGGTGCTTTTGCCGGCCATATTGGGACCGGTAATCAGCAGAATGGTGCCGTCCTCTCCGCCGCAACGTGTGTCGTTGGGGATGAAAGTCCCCTCCGGCTGCGTGATATCCAGGACGGGGTGTCGCCCCTCGATGATCTGGAGGACCGGCTCCTCGGTCAGCTCCGGGCGGCAATAGTTGCGGTGACGGGCCAGGTCCGCCAAGCCTGCGAGAGCGTCGAGGTCTGCTACGGCCGAGGCCGTTTCGCGGATACGGGCGTGGAACTCCGTGACGCGTCGGCGGAGCTGGAGAAACAGTTCATATTCCAGGGCCTTGGCCTGTTCGTCCGCCTTCAAGACTTTGTCTTCATATTCCTTCAGCTCGGGCGTGATGAAGCGCTCGGCGTTTTTCAGCGTCTGCTTGCGGATGTAGTCGGCGGGAATCTTGTCTTGATGGGCTTGGGTGACCTCGATGTAATACCCGAACACCTTGTTGTATCCCACCTTCAGCGTAGGGATGCCGGTCCGTTGGATTTCCTTGGCTTGATATGCGGCGATCCACTGTTTGCCGCCTTGGGCCAGCGACCGCCATTCATCCAAGTCGGGGTGGTAGCCGTCGCGAATCAGGCCGCCCTCGGTGGCGCTCAAGGGACAAGGATCCGCCAGAGCTTCCGACAATTCCTCCTGCAACTCGCGGCAAGGATCCAGCCGAGCCTCGATTTCGCCCAACAGGGGGCAAACAGCATCGGCGAGGAGCTGTTTCAAGGGCGCGATTCGGGCGAGCGTCTTGGCCACGAAGACGAGGTCGCGGGGGCTACAGCGTCCGGTGGTGATGCGGGCCAAGAGGCGCTCCAGGTCGTGCACCGTGCGGAGCTCATCACGAGCGGTCTCCAAGACGTCGGGCCGGCGCAACAGCTCGGCCAAGGCGTCGTGCCGCCGGGTAATGGCCTCCAACTGCATGAGGGGCGAGGCCAGCCATTCCGAAAGCCGGCGCGAACCCATGGCGGTGACCGCCCGATCCAGCACCCACAACAGCGATCCTTCCCGGCGTCCGTCGCGGAGTGTGCGGTGGACTTCCAAGCTGCGACGTGCCGCCTCGTCCAGCTCCAAGTAAGTCCCGCTTTGAAACCGCTGAAGGCGGTCGATGTGCGCGAGAGAAGTCCGCTGGGTCTCCTGGAGGTAGTCGAGGATCGCCCCGGCCGCGCCCGCTGCGAGCATGTCCTCCGCGGTGTCGGTAAAGCCGAAACCCTCCAAACCGCGAGTTCCGAAGTGTTTTTCCAAAAGGGGCAGCGCGCGCGGGGCGGCGAACGCCCAGCCGGGACGTTTGGTCACCAGGGTTCCCTCGCAGGTTTCACCGATCAGCCGGTCGTCCTCTTCGCGGACGAGGCACTCGGCCGGGGAGATACGTGCCAGCGCGTCCGGAAACTGGGAACGGGGAAAAGTCCCCGCCTGAAAGCGTCCCGTGGAGAGGTCCACCCAAGCCAACCCGACGGGATCGTCCCCCACGGCGGCAGCCAAGTAGTTCGGTTCCCTGGGATCGAGCAGGGCCTCGTCGGTCAGGGTTCCCGCCGTGACGATGCGCGTGATATCCCGCTTAACCAAGCCCTTGGCCTGCCGCGGATCTTCGACCTGATCGCACACGGCCACGCGATAGCCGGCCCGAATCAGCTTGGCCAGGTAGGACTCCAACTGGTGGTGCGGGAAACCGGCCATGGGCGTGCCGTTTTCCCCTTTGTCCCGGCTGGTCAAAGCCAGATTGAGCGTTTTCGCGGCGATCCGGGCGTCCTCGAAGAACAGTTCGTAGAAGTCGCCCATGCGAAACAGAAGGACGGCGTCGGGGCACGCCTTCTTGGCCTCCAGGTACTGCCGCATCATGGGAGTCAGGGCTTCGCTCATGAAGTCCATGCTAGCAGCCGCGGCGGCAGCCTCAAGGGGAGTCCGAACGTCGCCGAACGGCGACAAGAGCCGTCGGAGTTGGGGGAAGGGGCCGCCTCTAACCGGCGGAGCGGACGCCGTGACGGAGCGGCCCGGATACCCGAGCGTCGGTCGCGCATCAGGCCCGTGCCGCGAGTTCCCCCGCTATTGGATGAGCCGTTCTTCTTCTTGGTTCACGGCAACCGTGATTTCGCCCATGTCTTCCAGGCGGCGGATGATATCGACGATCTGCTGTTGCACCTGCTCCACGTTGGAAGCGCGTACCGGGCCGAGGTACTCCATCTCTTCTTGCAACAGCGTGGCGGCACGGCTCGACATATTCTTGAGGATTTTCTGCTTCAGCTCGTCGCTGGCGCCCTTCAAGGCCATGGCCCACTGCGAGTTTTCCACGTGCTTCAGCAGGGTTTGGATATCGCGATCGCTGAGCTTGGTAATGTCCTCGAAGACGAACATCAGGCGGCGGATTTCATCGACCAAGTCGGGGTCGTCCTGCGCGAGGCTCTCCAAAATGTGTTTGCCCGTGGCGCGGTCGATGACGTTCAAGATTTCGGCCACGGTGGGGACGCCGCCGGCGTTCTCAAAACGCTGGCTCATGACGCTGGACATCCGCGATTCCAAGCCGGCCTCGACCTCGTGGATGATGTCCGGGCTGGTCTGGCTCATGGTGGCAACGCGTTTGATGACCGAGACCTGCCTTTCGGGCGGCAGACCGCGGAGAATCTCCGAAGCGTGCTGCGGAGGGAGGTGCGACAGGATCAGGGCGATCGTCTGCGGGTGCTCGTCGATCAGGAACGTGAGCAGGTTTTGGCTGTCCACCTTCTGGAGGAAGGCGAAAGGGAGGGCCTCGATGGATTGCCGCACCGTCTCCAGCGTGGCGTTGGCGGCGCGGCCCAGGGCCTGCTCGATCAATTCCTTGGCGACGTCGAGTCCGCCTTTGCCGCCCGGCAATGAGGAGGGATTGGCCTGAGCGAATTCCCGGAGGGCCTGTTCCTGATCCTCCGCCGAGACCAGGCCCAAGCGTGCGATTTCGATCGTGACCGCCTCGACCTGCTTCGGCTCCAGCCGCGTCAATAGCTGCGTGGCCTGCTCGCGGGGCAGGCTCATCAACAGGATGGCGGCCTTGCGGATGTCTCCCGGCATATTTGGGCGGTTTCCCGGTAGTGGCACGCTAATTGTGGGATGGGCATGGCCGCCGGCGCACAGGCGGTGCGGTCGTGATACAGCGGCCCTATCTCCACCATCGGTATGCACTCCGTGCGGCTTGAAACGATGTTTCCCGCCGGTTGGAGCCGGAAAACCGCGTAAAATCTAACGCCGCAAAGCGTTATAAGGGCCGTGTAATCCTTACAATCGATTCGGGCGGTTCAAACCGCAGCTTGCTATCACAATTCGAAAATTTTGCCGTTTTGCGCAAAGCTCCGCTTGACGGCGTAAATTGGCATACTACGGTACCTTGGAAGGTGGTTCATGATGGAACGCAAGGAGTGTGGAAATCCGCCGGGCAGACGGAGGATCGGCTGCGTTGGCAAGGCATCCCGTTCGCGGATCTCTCTCCTTTTCTTGCCTATTCCTCCCACCATTCCCGCTAAAGCAAGCGGCCCGCGTGCGCCGCGGAGAGGCTTTTCCGAAGGGCGCTGTAATGCCGGCACCGTCGTCGGCTGCGCTTCCGGTAGTTTTCTTTTTTGTTTGTTGGAGGGATTTGGAGGTACCTGGCCATGAGACTTCAAACCAAGGTCGTCGCCACGAGTGTCGGGGGTATTGTCGTTACGGCAACCGCCATTGTCGGGCTGCTGTTTGCCAATAAGGGGCGATAGCGCGATCAGATCTCCACGGAAGTGACGGCCTTGGGGCAGGAATCCTGCAAGAGAATCGCGCTCGATGTGGAGCAGATGCTCAACGTCTATCACCGGTCGCTTTTGCAAGCACGGGGCAACTCCATGAAGTTGGCCGACGAACTGATCGCCCAAGACGGCGGAATTCGATTTCGGAATGAGACGGTGGCTTGGCAGGCGGTCAACCAGTTTACGAATGCTGCGCATTCCGTGGAGCTGCCCCAGGTGACGCTCGGGGAGACGCCGATCCACCCGAACACGGATCCGACCGTTCCGTCGCCGATTGTTGACAAAGTTCATGAGCTGACCGGGGCCAGATGCACGATCTTTCAACGCATGAATGCTCAAGGCGACATGCTGCGGATTTGCACCAATGTCCCTACGGCCGAAGGCAAACGCGCCATCGGTACTTACATACCGGCCGTCAATCCCGACGGCAAGCCGAATCCGGTGGTGACGGCGCTGCTCCGCGGCGAGACGTATACCGGCAAAGCCTTTGTCGTGAACGCTTGGTACATCACCACCTATAAACCGATTTTGGACGAAGGCCGGAATGTCGTGGGATGTCTGTATGTGGGCGTTCCGCGCGACGGTGTGGCGGAGCTGCGTCAAGGCATCATGAACATCAAGGTCGGCAAGTCGGGTTACGTATACGTGTTGCAGGGCAGCGGGGAGGAACGGGGGAAGTATGTCATCTCGCAACAAGGAAAGCGGGACGGTGAGAACATCTGGGACGCCAAGGACGCCGACGGTCGGTACTTCATTCGCACGATCGTGGAGTCCGCGTCGAAGCTCAAGCCCGGCGAATGCGCCGTGGAACGGTACGCCTGGAAAAGCGACGGCGACGCTCATGCCCGCTGGAAGGTGGCCGCCGTGACGTACTTCGAGCCGTGGGATTGGGTGATCGGCGCGGGGGCCTACGAAGATGACTTCCAAGACTCCTTGCAGCGTGTGGACGTCGCCATGAACGGCATGATGCTTTGGACCATGGGCGGAGGGTTCGCCGTTCTGGTTTTGTGCACGTTTGTGGCCGCATGGACGGCTCGCCGCACCGTGGCCGGCTTGCACCGGGCCGTCGATATGCTGAAGGACATAGCCCAAGGGGAAGGCGACCTGACCAAGCGATTGCAGATCGATAGCAAGGACGAGATCGGGGAGCTTGCCCATTGGTTCAACAACTTCATCCAGAAGTTGCGGGATATGATCCACCAAGTCATCGAGAGTGCCGAGCAATTCACGGAGGGCGCCAAGGTCGTGGCGGAAAGCTCCCAAACCGTGGCCCAGGGTGCTCAAGCTCAATCGGTGAGCGT
Organism: Thermogutta hypogea; assembly: GCF_055386265.1. Lineage (NCBI taxonomy): Bacteria > Pseudomonadati > Planctomycetota > Planctomycetia > Pirellulales > Thermoguttaceae > Thermogutta > Thermogutta hypogea. The sequence goes on along the minus strand of NZ_AP042425.1, from coordinate 2,425,018 downwards.
GGAGGAGATGAGCGCGGCCATTGAGGAATTGAGCCGTTCCGTGGAGGCGGTGCGGGCATTGGCCGTCGAGGCGGACGAGCTTGCCCGAAAGAGCAGCCATTCCGCCAAAGAAGGCGGGGCCGCCGTCGACAAGTCGATCACCGCCATGAACGCCATTCGGGACAGCTCGAAGCGCATCGGCGACATCATTCAAGTGATCTCGGAGATTGCCGGGCAGACGAACCTGCTGGCTTTGAACGCCGCGATCGAGGCCGCCCGGGCCGGTGAACACGGGATGGGCTTTGCCGTAGTCGCCGATGAAGTCCGCAAATTGGCCGAACGGTCGAATCATGCCGCCCAAGAGATCGCTCAGTTGATTCGCGAATCTACTCGGCTGGTCGAAGAGGGAGCGGAATTGAGCGACGGCATGGGTGAGGCGTTGCGGGGCATTCTGCAAAGCGTGGAGGAAACGGCCGCGAAAATCGGCGTGATCGCCCAGAAGGCGGCCGATCAAAACTCGACGGCCCAAGAAGTCCGTCGCGCTATCGAGGGCATCGCCCTGGTGGCCGAACAGTCGGCCGCCGGCAGCGAGGAAATGGCTTCCAGCAGCCAAGAGTTGGGCGCGCAGGCCGACGCCTTGCGGCAGTTGGTGTCGGGCTTCAAGACGTGATGTCCGCCGGTCCAAACGATCGGCCGGGAAGCCGCGTGCCGGCGTCGCAAGGCTCCAAAGAGAGGAAGGCGGCACGGCGGCGCGCGGTTGCTCGAAAAAGGACGCCTCCCAATTTCGGGAAACGGTCTGGGACCCCGCGGGTGCGAGGTCCCAGACTCGTTTGTTTTCACGACCGTAACGAACGGCACGCCGGGAATCGAGCACCTCGGTCGTCATGCCGTCCCATATCATCGGAGGAATCCGGCCTATTTTCACTTTTCGGACTCGGCCGAGGCCGGCTCCAGCCGGGCGGCGAGTGCCCGGGCGGCCCTGACGACTTGATTGCGTTTTTCCGTCTTCACCGCTATACAATGGAATGAGGAGGCGGCAATCGGGCCGATTTCCACGCCTGCGCATACGAGACCGACGGGGCGCGCATGGACGATCCTTGGATCCTATTGACGGCCGTAGCGGCGACATCGCTCGCGATCGCCGGGGGCGTGCGGGCAGGTCATCGTTTGCTGGCGCGCGTTCGCTTTTCCGAGGCCCGCCGTCGTTTCCATCGGCACCGTGAAAGTCTCGAGGCCCGCTTCGCCATGGCCGTCGCCGCCGATATGGGACAGGACGATCCCGCGGCCTTCGAGTTCGACGACGAGGTGACCTACATTCGCGACCGCAGTTCCGGCGGCCTTACCGCGATCGTGGCAGTCTCGTTGGTTTGCCCGGAAGAATGGTTGCCGTGTGACGACGACGAGGTGAGGCGGCGAGCCGGGGTCGCCCTCTTTCGCTATGACGGCCTGGCGTGGACGCCGGAGAACCGACTCTTGCTCAATCTTACCCCGCGGGAGGCCGTGGACCGGTTGGCCGGTCGCGTTCAAGTCATCCATCGCGATCAACGCCGCAGGTCCGACTTGATGACGTGAGAGTTCCTCGTCCGCGCGGGCGGCCTTCGCGGGGCGCCGCCCTGAGATCCTACCCGGGGCCGCATTCCGCTCATCCAGACGAAGGGTTGCGCCGGCGGCTGGACACTTGCTGAACCAGCCTCTCGAATTCGGACGGATCGAGGTACTGGTTCACCAGGCGTCGGACCTCATTGAACATCTTGTCCACTTGTCCGCGGCCCGTCGGTTCAGGGCAGTCGATGCGCTGCTGCAACTGCATGATTTCGCTGGAGAATACCTCGCGCGACTTCAGCCTACGTACTCGATCCAGTAGTTCGGCCGCCTCCTCCCACTTTTCCTCGGCGACCCTCGCGCGGACCTTGGCCAGCAGTACCGTCCGTTGGATGACCAAATCCACGAGTTCGTCCTGAATGCCGCGGAGGGCGGCCTCGGCCTCCAGCCGGGGATCGTCGTCCGGAATCGCGACGGCCGTTTCCGAGACCATGCCGGGCACCAGGGGCAGCTTGGCGAGTAAACGGCTTCCGTGCTTGATCGCCAGCACGAGGGGCGTCCCCTCGGGGTCGGTTATCGACACTCGTCCGTCCCAATCCGTTCGTCCCACCCAGCGAAATGTCGCCTCCTCGGGTTTTTGGGCGAACACATCGTAGTCGGCCAGAGGTTTCTTGCGTTCATCTCGCGACAGAAGTTGCAATACGGTCGCTCCCCCCGGCGGGCGTCGCCCCCAAGCCAGCAGTTCCACCCGGCCGCGGCGTCGAGCCGTGAGGGGATTCCGTACCCCGGAGATCACCTCGCAGGGCAGCCCCGCCCCGTCGTCGCGGTCCCTCGGTAGCAGGATCGTCCAGGGAAGCGTGACGACCGCCCTGGCGTTACCATCTCGATCTTCATACCGGGCCAGCACGTGGTAGACGGGGGTCCGTTCCTCCGCTTCCCGACCTTGCTGCGCGGCGAGGGCGACTCCGCGTTGGTGCAGCCGAACGCCGCCGTCCTCCAAGACCTGCACGGCGGCCAAGGGCACATGACTCTCTAGAATGGCTTGCAGGATCGCTTCAGGAACGGCCGACTCATGGGGGACCGCCGTGCGGATCAACGGCCCCCATTGCTCGGCCCGCACGTCCCATTGCCTCGCCGACACGCAAAGGCCGTCATACGCCGCTCCGAGCCGCATCACGATGATCTTGTCGGCGGTTTTCAGTCGCCGCCATTCCGCCGGCAATTCCTCGGGCGGGAGGGCGGGAAGGTCGGGCAACAACAACCTGCTCGCCTCATCGAAAATCGGCGATACGCGAGGTTCCCAGCTCGCACCCAAACGAAACTCGAGGCGCGATTGCAGATCGGCCGCCAATCGCACCACATCGGCGGTAGTCAGCTCCGGGCAGTCCTCCACGGCCAGGTAGATTTCCACACGGTAGGGCGTCCACTCCCAAAGGGACTGTGCCATCGCCGCGGAACCAAGAGGACGCTCAACGAATCCGCCCGCAAAAGAGCACGCAAGGATCAGGATTCGCTGCAACCACCGGCGGAGGAAGGCGAGCCGTGCGGCCCCCAATCGCGTCGCCGCCCCGTACCTGCCGCCGGCCATCGCTCGGCGATCGGCGGGCTCAGCGGATAAAAACAGTCCGGGCGACCGCCCCCGGGCAATGTCGGGGCTTCGCCTCGGCTGACCCATCGTCTCGTCTCCCGACCTCCGCCGCATGTCACACATTCCCTCATGCCTTGTCGGTGGTGTCTCTCACTGCCCGGGTACGACGCCCCATTTTTCGACGTCTTGATACAAGACCGCGGGCTGCGCGGGAACCTCCTCGATCCCTTTGCGGATCACGAAATAATCCGTTAATTGGTAGAGCGGAAGGACGGCGACATCGTCGTACACGGCACGATGCACCGCCCGCAATCGGGCCGACATCTCGGGCCAGTCGGCGGCCTCCGTAACACGGGCCAAGCTGAGCGTTACATAGGGACTGAGTCGGCCGCCGAACATGGGCAAGGAAAACAATCGAAAGACGTCGCCCGCCGGCTCCCACATGGCCGCTTCGACGTACAGGAAGTCCCAATCCTCGGAAGCGGGCGTGGAATCGCGAGGAGGCGTCTCGATCAGGCGGACTTCCCAACCCAAGAGCCGCCACTGCCGCGCCATTTCCCGGCAGGCCTCGCGCGCAATTTCGTGGGGCGGCAGACGCAAAGTGAGCGTGTTGCCTTCGGGTGGCGGTCGGCCCTGCTTGCGGGCGGCTTCCCGTGCCTGAGCCGCCGCCACTTGCAACAGAGCCAGAGCCGCGGCGGGCTGATACGGCCGAGGCTCCAGAACGTCGTCATAGGCGTACCCCAACGGGTCCGCCCGCCGGGTACCCGCGAGAAACGGCCCGCTGACGACGCGGCACCCCTCCTCGGATCGTCCGTCCAAAAGCATCCGCAGAATCCGCTCGCGATCGGTACCCAGCAGTAGGCCTCGACGGAAATCCCGGTCGGCGGGGAACGGCCGGCCAAGGTTGGGAATCAGCATGTGGACCAGGGGCGCGGCATACCTCCGGATTTCCAGATCCGTCCGTCCTTCGATCAAAGTGCGTTCCCAGGGGTTGATGCGATCGACCGCGTCCAAATCGCCGCGCCGCAGCGCTGCCAAGGCGTCGCGGCCGCGGGCAAAGGCGACTTCGTTGATTTCGGCCGGTCGCCCCGGCGTCCGCTGATCGTAGGCGTCATTCGCCAAAAAAACGGTGACTTCGGACCGCGAGTCCGAGGTCGTTGCCGGATCAAGGACATACGGCCCGATTGCGTCGAGCTTCCCGCCCGGTGCGGCCCTTCCGTCGTCCTCCAGGCGCGCGGAGCCGGGGGCGTCCTCGCCCAATCGCGCGGACGCTGCAACGGTCTGCGGATCCGACATCGCCGCCCAGCGGCTCGCAACGGTATTCCGCAAGAAGACCTCGGGACGGACATGCGGGCGTCGCAATTGCACAATCAACTCGCCCGGCGCCCCCGCGGCCAGTTCTTGCGCAAGACCGGCCCACGGCCAAAAGAAACGGCGATCGGCGGCGTCTCCCATGGCCCAAAAAAGCTCGGCCAAGTCGGAGACGGCGGGGCCGGAAATCATTCCCTGGCGATCCGACGCCGTCACGGTAAAGACCAGCTTCCGCCCCAGGTCTTGGCTTTGCATGGTGTGAAACGGAGTGGCGTAGATACCGCCCTCCGGCCCGATGCCGGACCACTCCGCCCAGCAGCGGGCCGCCAATCGCCCGCTGCGACGGGCCGACCAATCCGTGAGCGAGACCGGATCGAGATCTCGATGAGCGAGCGTTACCCCGACCCTAAGCCGCGGGTAGGCCGTCTGCACGCGACGGAGACAATCCGCCGCGCCGGGCAATTGGGGCCACACGGCCATCATGCGGCGAGCCGAGAGATCGGCCCGTCGAAAGTCGCCCCGCTGCAACGCCGCTTCCGCCTCCGCGAGCAGCGACCCCGCCTCCGCCTGGAATTGCGCGCGGCGCGCCGCGACCACAGGGTGCTCCGGAAATAGGCTCGCCAGACCGTCCACGACTTGGCGAGCGGCTGCATACTCCGAGCGTTCCCAATAACGATCGACCAGGCCGTTCACGGCTTGCCCGACGGCCTCGCTCAATCCCGGGTAGTCCGGCCTCTCCGCGAAGAGATTGCGAAGGTCTCCATAGGCGCGATCGAATTGCTTGCGGCTGATCGACGCCATCGCCTCCTCGAACCAGAATTGTTGCCGCAGGGCGTCCAAGCCTTCGACCTTGGGATAGTTGGCGTGCAAGTACTCGATGTAATCCCAAGCCCCGGAGAAGTCCTTCTGTTCGATCAATCGCCGGGCTTCCTCCACCAAAATCTCCTCGAACAATTGAATGCGAACGATCTGCGGCCAAGCGGCGCGAAAGCGCTCGCCCGGCTGATCGAACAGCTCGACCTCCAAAAATCCGGATCTCGGCAGCGGCGAGGGCTTCTTGCGATCCGGGAAGGGCAGGGGCGAAACCTTGAGAACCGCGTCATTGTTCGCCGCGTTGAGGAAGATCAGGTCATACGGCGGTTGCTCAAACAGCGGAATATCGGATGGCGGGGAATCCCCCGGTGTTGCCTCTTCCGCGCATGCGAACCCGGTGATGACCCCGACGATAACCCCGATCAGGGCCACGGCGGCGAAGCACATCGCGACCCCCAACTCCGCATGGAGCCGGCGATGCGTTTCCCGTGCCGATGGTAAGCCGCTCATCATCACGTTCACGCTCTCGTATTTCGAATCGCAGCGTTGCCGAGGTCGTCACCCTGACGCCGGCTGTGATCGGCCTTCACGGTCGTCAACGCCGGCGCACATCATGGTCCGGCGGCGGCGAATTGATCCAATCGCACACGGACGGCCCGGCCGTCTCGCAGTCCGACCATGGCCCAATTTTGCCAAACGGCGGGACCGGCGATCGGCACACCACCGAGGGTCACCCGCTCGACGATCGCCCCTTGATTATGCTCCAGCAACAGTAGCTCGCCGTGGCTCGAGGCGGTCAGGAAATAATTCCGCCACGCAATCGGAGGCCCCACCCACGGCATTTCTCCCAAGGGTTTGTCATCGACGCGAGCCGGTTGGTCGTCCCAGGCGAGAACGTTCCCTTTTGCGGTACCCAGCCATACGCGTTCACCCACGGTAAACGGCCCCCAGACCGGGCGTTCGTCGAGAGTCTCACTCAGCACTGTTTCGCCGGTTTGCAAGTTCACGACCCTCAGTCGCCGCTCCGTATCTAAGGCAAAAAGATGGGTCGTCAGCACCGCCGCCGGCGGGACGAGCGCGGCCTGGAAGGAGATTTCGTGTTGCGTCTTCCAACCGCCGTCCGCGGCGGAAAGCAGCCAAAGGCGGCCATCCTCGCGCGCTGCCGCCACGCGATGATCCGGCAAAGCGAGTACCATGGTCCAGCGTACCGATTTGCCGGGATTCGCCGGCGTCTGATAGGGATCGCCGGACAATCGGCCGGCCGTCCAATCAAGCCGGGCCAGCGAACCGTTGCGAAACGGAACCACTAATTCCCGACCGAGCGAGGCGATCGGGCCGGCGACTTCCATCGGCAGGGGAATTCGGCGGACTTTGGGGGAGGCTGCATCGGCTTCCCGGATGGTGATCTCTCGATCGCCTTCGGCCGCCGCAGCCTCGATCCCCGGCGCGGGGAGCGGGGTGCGATGGATCGTGCGGTTTCCTCGCGAAACTGCCTCCGCCGCTCCCTCGATCTGCTGCGCGGCCAAGCGGACGGGCATCGACCCGGCAGACCCCGCTTCAACTTCGAGCGGAAGGAGACAGACTGAGCCGCCGACCGTGGCCGTTCGCAGGGCGCCGTTCTCGAGTCTGGGAGGGAGCGACATCGGATCGGCCAGCCGCGTCTCCCAGTAGAACGAGCCGTCCTTGACGGAGACAGCCGCGGCGAAAACGCCTGCCTGCCCCACCCGTCGATAGACATGAAGGACGGCGTCACCGACGAGCCGCGGCGGTTGCAAGGCGGGCATATTTTCGGCGGCCACCCACTGCGGCACGATCCGGCTCGCCGCCGCCTGAAGGTCGAATCGCGTCAGCGCCGTATCCGCAGCCAACAGAATCCCCGACTCCAGAAGCACGTAGCGGGGGACCTCCCAATCCGTCCCCGGGGACTTGGGCGAGGCGGTCTTGCCCTCCGCGATCCGTACCAAGGGCGTTTTCGGATCGCCGCGCAATTCGAACACGATGACGTCCGCATCGGCCGTTTCGAGGAGCAAGCGATTCCCCGCGACTTGCAACGGCCCGGCCAAGCGACCACTCAACGCAAGTTGCTGCACCCGTTCGGCTCCGTCCTCCGCGTCCCACTTCCAAACCGCGATCCGCGAGGCGTCGTTGCTCAAGACTTCGGGAAGCAGGAGGTAGCGATCCATGGTGACGGGCGGCAGGACCAGCGCCCCTCGATCGTGCGCGGTGTAAATCACCCCCGCCGACTTGCCTCCGGACTCGCTGAGCGCGAAGACGTACGAGTGCTCGGCGGCGGCGAACCACAGGGAACCCAAGACGGCGTCGGGCGACCAAGAGTAGGCGGGAGGCAGGCGGACGGCCACGGGAAATCGGATTGCCCGCAGTCCCTGGCCGGTCGCCGCATCGACGACGAACCAGCCCGAATCCGCCCCGCCGACCAGGATCGCGTCGCTGATGAGACGCGGACCCCAAGCAGTCTCGCCGGGCATCTTGATCGCGCGGATTTCCTTGCCCGTCGCCAATTCGACCCAAATCAGCGCCTGGCGGCGGTGATCGAGAAGCACGGCGGCCCGCGCGCCCGACGCTTCGACCTGCGGCAATTCCGTCGGCGGCAGGCCGTTCGGCGTCCCACTTCCTACGTAACGTTGCCACACCAGTCGGCCGGTCGCCGCCTCCAGGCAAAAAACGCATCCTTCGGCTTCGACGAGGAGGAACTGATCTTCGGCGATCGGAGCCCGACCCTCGCGAAGGAGGGCGAAGAAGGCGGTTTCCTCCACCTTTTTTTCCGGCTCGCTTTCCGCCGGCACGGACGGGAGCTCCTCCCGTACGACGCGGTCGCGGAGCGGGCCGCACATCGCCGACATCTCCGCCGCTATTTCCTGATCATCCGCCAACTGGGGAAATTGGCGCACGAGCCGCCTGCGGATTTCGTAGGCCTCGTCGGCCGCGTCGCGAGCTCGCGCCTCGCGGATCTTGTCGAGCGCCGTGCTGCGTTCCTGGTTCAGCGCAATGCGTCTTTGCGCCAATTGCAGCAGGTTCTCGATATCCGCGATCTTCTTGCTGGGCCTATTTTCCCGGGGCACGTATCGCCGAATGGCGGCTAAGACCTGCTCCGCTGCCGTGATTCTCGCCGCATCCGCGCGCTCAAAAGCGGACGCCGCCAGTCCCTCGCCGATCTGTGGGAGGACGGCCGTCAATTCCGCGTCCGCCTCCGGGTGAAAATCCGGCAACACGGCGATCTCTTCCAAGACGCCGCGGGTGGCTTGCCAAACTTCCATCCAGTCGCCGCTCAGGGTTTGCCGTATTTGCGCCAGTCCCAGCCTCACCCGGGTAACCCCGGCTTGCGGATGTTTGGGGAAGTCCTTGAGAAAGCGCTGATACTTATGGATCGCCTGCGTGTACGATCCCGCGCGATAGTCGGCCTCGGCCTCCGCCAACACCTCGTCGCCGCTCCGCCGATTGAGCGAGAAGAGGACGATCACGCCCACGAAGACCAGCAGCAACAAGGCCCCGCCGCCGAGGAGCAACAGAGGCGAATCCCAGACGTTGCGCCGTCGCGGCACGGAGGCAAAGGGGGCGGCGAGGGGCGCGGTCCCCGTCGGCGTCGCTCCGCCGGGAAAGGCCAATTCCTCGAAGAGATTCTCCGGGCCGGCGGGAAGGGCGGCATCCAGCCCGGGCGAGACGCCCCCGGCAGCCGCGGAGGTCCCCTCCGGTGCTGAGCTGGGCGGTTTTGCCGCTGCCGCAGCAGGTTTTTCGCCGGCGGCCGACTCACGGGATTTGGCCTGCCGTCCGGTCTTCTTCCGGGAGGGGGGCCCAAAGAGATCGTCCGGATCCTCCAGCGGGGCCAGTTCCAGGTCTTCGTCCTCGCCCGACTCCGCCCGGTCGTCGTCCGGTTTCTTTTGCGGCGGTTCGACTTTTTTCAAGACGACCGGCTCGGGGCGGTGACGCTGTGTTTTCTCCTCGTACTCCTTTTCCGCCGCCGCCATCAATCGCTGCGCCAGCAACCGCGAGAGATACCCTTGATCCACGAGGATCTTGGCCGCCATCGCCGCGGAGAGGGGCTTGGGCGAGCGCGAGGTCTCGGCGGCCTGCCTGCGCAACTGCTGAATCACCTCAGGCGGCACGAGGTCGCGTTCTTGCAACAATTTGAGCAGTTCTTCAGCGGGAATCATGCAGCGTCATTCCAGGACCAATCGGCACCCTCTCTCCCGCCGTCTGGGACGGCGGCGCGGCTCTGCCGGAACCTTGCAACGTCAAAACTCCGTGTCCTCCACGGTCGCCAAGCGGATGCGCTCCATACCGACGGCATTTCCGGCGTCCAAGGCCCGCACGACGGTCTCGTGCCGACAAGCCGGATCGGCCAGAACCAACATTCCGGAGCGGGTCGCTCGCCCGCCGGCAGCTCCATTCCGAGCCTCTCTCAGCTTCGTAAGCAAATCTTGTTCACTGGGGGCGTCTCGTCCCTCGACCGTCACCACGTTCTCCCGGTCGATCCGGACGATGACGAAATCATTTTCGTTTTCCAGTTCTTCCAGGGTTTGGGATTGGGCGGTCTCGTCAGTCGGATCGGGGGGCGGCACTTCCAGTGACTTTTGAAGACTGAACGCCGCCGTCATCATGAAGAAAATGAGAAGCTGAAATACCACATCCACCATCGGAGTCATGTCCATGACGTCCTCCGGCGCTTCCGTGCGAGGAAAGACCACGACCTCCGAGCCGGCGTCCCTGTCCGGGACTCGCGCTTGAGGTTTGGGCCCGCGGGAGATCGGGCCGGTGCCGCCCACCGCGGATTTTGCCAAATCGCCTCGACAGACCGGACACACCATCCGCCCTTCGGCCGACGTTTCCGGGACCGTGATTTCCTGGCCGCAATGGGAACAACGAATCTTCACCATGTTGTATATTCTTCAGCCCATCCGCCCGCCGCGCCGTGTTCTCCGGATCAATGCCATCCGTTCGGTTTTCGTAACGGCTCCCGCGTCGTAGAAAGTTGATGACCCGTTCATCACTCTCGCTCCAGGACGCCGATGTACAACTTCACACCTTCCAATTGGGCGGCATTCTCCATGATGCGGGCCACCTCGCGATGGCGCAGCGATCTTTCGGCTTTGATCAGCACATTCGACTTCCCGGTTTGTAAGGCTTCGGTAACGGCCTGCCGAATCATTTCTCGCTGCATGTCCGGGTCGTCGGGCAGCGGTTCGCCGACCTTGCCGTCCGCCAGATAAACCGCGGGTGGGGCGGTGGGGCCGCGATCCGCCACGGTAATCACCAGCGAACCTTGCACCCCGACCCCTTTGCCGAACTTGGCCGGCGGCAAGTCCACGGCTTTGGCCGTCTCCACCGTCGCCGAAACGAGAAAGAAGATCAGAAGCAGGAACGTCACGTCGATCATGGGAGTGATGTCGAGATCGACCTCTTCCCGTTTGGGACGACGGAAGGCGATGAGCTCGCCCGCGTCGCCGGGCAAAGCCACGGACACTCGTTGGTCGTTCGCTCTCATGCACGATCCTCCCTCGGATGCCGCGGAGGTCTCCGTCGTTCCTTGCATTCCCCTCGGTGGCCGGCGGCCGGCCGAGCGACGCGTCTCCGTCACGAGACATCCGACCGAAAGACGCGCTCCGCCGAGCCGCCCGGCGGCGGGAGCGGAATATCGCTCCGCACGCCCACGCTCCGCAGAATCTCCAGCAACCGGGTCAGTCCCGAGCCGACCAGATCTTCCAACTGCCGGATGCGCGTGGTTACGGATGCGGTGCAAAGCACCAAGGGAATCGCGATCGCCAATCCGACGGCCGTGGTCACCAGCGCAAGACTGATGTCATCCGCCAATTGAGTGGGATCGACCTTTTCCCCGCCGGACAATTTGGCGAAGGCCCCCATCATCCCCAGGACGGTTCCGAACAACCCCAACATCGGGGCGCTCTTGATCACGGTGTAAATCCAGGACAGACGGTAGTCTAAATCCCCCAGCACATCGCGCTGGAATCGTTCCACCAACATGGTGCGAAGTCGTTGCAGCCCGAGACGTCGGTTGAGTGCGGCCAGTCGGACCAGTTGCGGCAACGCCCGGCCGTCGTTCTCGCACTCCGCGATCACACGATCGAATTCCTGCCGCTGGAGCATCTCTTCGACGCGGCTGAGGAACTCTTCCTGCGCGGCTTCGGAGCGAAATCGCGTCTGGGCGATGCGCCGCAGGACCATCACCACACAGAAGGCTCCCCACACCGCCACCAGGGCCAAGGCTGCGTAGTCCGCGTTTCCCAGGTAATACGTGATGCTTGTCAAATCCAGCTTCATGATTCTGCTCGAAAGATTCCTGCCGGGTTTAGGGTCGCACGATTCCAGGTCTAGCGATAGGTTTGTTCAGCGATAGGTTTGTTCCAGGACGAAAAAGGCATAGCCGTTCCCTTGCGGACGAATGCCGAAGCGCGTGCGAAGGATTTGATCCGCTTTGGCGCCGGCATGGGCCCGCTCCAGCGCCGCGAGCTTCGCCTCCAGGTCCGGGGGAAGGAATTTGAGAATGATGCGCCGCCCGGCGTCCACGCCCGCTTTGGCGAGCAATTGCCGGTCCGCTTCCTGCAATTCCCCTTGTTGCCAGGTCAAGTAGAACCGTTTCTCCGCCTCCGCCGGCCCGTCGCGGACCACAGGCGCGGGAGACGAGAGTTGAGAAACATAACGAACTTGATTTCCCGGCAACAGCACGCCCAACTCGATTTGGAAAAAGTCGAGCTGTCGGGCGTAGGTATCCAGGGTGTTTCCTTTGTCGAACATCAATTCCCATCGCCGGGGCGTGCCGGAACCGCCGGTGCCGCCGCCGCGGACCGGATCGCCTTTGGGGCCGCCCCGCTGCGTGGAGTTCGGGTCCGCGATCAGGGGATTGTCCAAATCCGCCAATTTGGCCGCCACGATGTCGCTCACCGAGGCCAGACTGTCTTGCAGGACGGGGTCCTCCAATTCCTCCTCTTGGCCTGGATTGTCGGTGTCCACTTGGAGATCATCCCCGAGCGGCGCCCCGCCGGTGCCGATGTTTTGGAGTAGGACCGGTACGGCCGCCTGTGTGCCGCGACTCCTCCCCGTCCACCAAATGATGACGAGTGCCAAAACGCACAGGCCGACCACCACCAACAGCGACAGAACCGCTGCCACGGCGCGATCGAAGGCGGAAACGCGAAGCTGGTAGCCCGCGTCTTCCCAAGGACGGACCTGCAATTCCGACGGATTGCTCACCACGTCATCGTACCCTCATTCGGCCGCCCGCATTCGCTCAATTCTTGCGTCTCCCAGCCACCGAACCAAGCGCGTTGAAGTACCTTTCCCTTCGGTAGTGCGAGTATCAGCGGTCGAATTCCGCATCCGGCGCGATAGCCTGGTACCACTGCTTCCACTCGCGGATGCGGAGCTGTCGCTGCGTATCGTTGAAGCCCGAAGCCGGCGGTTCGCCGGGCCGCCTCGCCAGGCGGCGCAAGGCCCGATCGGCAGCGACGGCTACGTCGGGGTCGGGATCGCTCAAGGCGTCGATGAGCACCGGCGCCAAACTCAGGTCCCCGCCGTTCCCCATGGCCGCGATGGCAGCCAATTTCGCCTCGCGAGAATCGCCGCCGGCCAAGCGTCGCAAGGCCTCGGCGTTCTTGGCCACGAACAGGCGCGCCTCGTCGCGAGGCATGGCTTGCAAAGCGTCCAAGGCCGCGGCTGCGCGTTCGGCATCGGGCGACTCCAGCACCGCCGCCAGCTCTTCAACCGAGATCCTCAGCGGCAGCGCCACCACTTGCCCGTTTTTGATGATGGCCGAGTCGGTGTCTTTGGGCAGGCCGCGCCCGCCTACCAGAACCCCCGCCCCGAAATCCCGCACGCGCTCCACGCTTTGCTTGGTGGAACGAACGAGAAACAGAATGCCGAAGGCCGTGTCGCAAACGGGGCCGCACTGATGGCTCCAGCTCCCATCGGCGGCTTGCGTTTTCAACAGATATTCGACTCCCGAATCGTACCAGGGAATGCGTTCTTCCTGGTTCCCTTCCACCAAGCTGCGGAAGGTGAAATAGCGCTCCACGGAATAGATATAGTAGTAGTTGTACATGCCGGAGGGCATTTGGAAGCTGCGTTCGATGTACGCATTGCCTCGTTGGATCGTTCCCCGCAAAGCCGCCGTGGGAATCGCCGATCGGAGCCGTCCTGCCGATCGTTCCTCCTCGATCCTTTGCAGGGCGGGGGGCAAGGCTTCGTCCTCGTCGGAGGAAAGCCGCCGCATGTCGGCCAGCGACGCCAGCACGTACACGCTCGACATGCCGGCAACGGCCATGCCGATCCGCACGCCCGACTGCGGGATCAATTGTCCGGTAGGACTCACCTGCCCCTGATACGCGTAGCCGCCGCCCGGGTCTTGCGTGCGGATCAACCACTCGGCGGCCTTGTTCAAGACTTCGCCCGGTACGGGGATCCCCGCCTGAACGGCTTCCCAGCAACCGAGCACGGCGTACTGCGTCATGGAGGTGTCACCGGTAAGTTCGTGCGGACTGCCGGCAGGATAGCCCCATCCCCCGTGCGGCTTTTGCCGAAATGCCAGATAACCGAGGATGGCCTGAATGTCGCTCCGATACCGGACCGGATCGTAGGAGCAGAGAAAAATCAGCGACAAGCCCGTGCTATAAATATCCCACGTACCGATGGGAAAATCTTGCGGGCGACCGGAGGGAGGAATCCGGCGACGAATCTCGTCGGCGGCGCGCACCAAAAGCGGATGATCGGCGGGGCGGTGGCTCTTGAGGAACGCCAACCCGATCAAGGCCCAGGCTCCCGTCCGCGATTCACCGCTCGCATCCTGGCCCTTCTCCAGGTAGGCCAAGGCCCGCTCTACGGCCTGAACGACCTCGGGCGATTCGGGCGTCCATCGCTCACCGCATGCTCGGCCGCCGATCAAGAGCGCCGACATCGCAACAAGAAGAACGCCGATCGCAATGCGCGCACCCTTGCCGAGGAAGTCGCTTCCCTTGGGCGGATAACGGTCGGATCGTTGCAACCGAACCGCATCCTGCCGCTTCGGATTAGGGCGTTGCCGCCGCGCCATCTTTCCGCTCCGAAGAGAAAAGTCGCCCGTCGAGGGGCACCGCGCGGTCCGCTCCGTCGAAAGGACCGCTCCCATGCGCGAACTATGTGCCTGCACGCCGTTCCTGCACGCCTACGCGGCTCCCGTCATTGTAGCGGCAGACACACCCGCCCGCCACACGCAAGCAAATCTTGATACGTGGCGAGGCTTCGCGGCGCGGGCGATCAATGGCGACCGTGCCCGTCCTTGCAGTCCTGCGAGGACGCCCGGAGATCGGTTGCCGGAGACCTGCCGGCGGCGCTTCATGGCGATGGAGATCATTTTGGCCGGTAAGCCCGGCGACGGAGCGCCCGACAAGGCCGGATTCCTAAACGCCGACCTTGCCTTGACGAAACGGTCTCGTTTCACCTATATTCAAAACTTTCCTAGCTTTGCGATTTTTGCGGTGACGCGGAAACCTTCTCCGAGCGGTCCGCAGGCCGGAACTAGGTCCTCATACGATACGGAAAGGCCATGAAACGCGAACGGCGTCACGAGTTGCACGATAATCTATTGGCTCGCTGGTTGGCCGATGTGACTGAGAAGGCGGCGCCCTATGCCCGGGCATTCTCGCTCGCAGTTGTCTTGGTCGTATTGATCATCGCCGCGTGGTATGTCTTTTCGAATCGTTCGCGGGCGAATCGTGAAGCAGCATGGGGAGCCCTTTATCAGGCCATGCAGAAGGGCACGGCCGCCGATTTGGAGGCCGTTGCCGAGCAATACCCCGGGAGTGAAGCCGCGCTGTGGGCGCAAGTCGCTGCCGCGGACGTTCACTTGGAGATCGGTTGTGCGCAGCTATTCAGCAACAAAGCCGACGCCGTGCAGGAGTTGCAAAAGGCGATCGACGGTTACCTGGCGGTTAGGGACAAAGTGCGGCGGCCGGAATTGAAAGAGCGGATGCTATGGGGATTGGCTCGGGCTTATGAATCGCTCGCGGGATCGCGGCAAGGGCAGGGCGAGTTAGATCGGGCCGTCAAGCTCTACCGCGAACTGGCGGAGAGCTTTCCGGAGGGGCGCTTCGCAACGCTGGCTCGGCGTCGTGCCGACGAGCTGGAGCGTCAGGACGTGCAGGGCTTCTACGATTTCTTCGCACGTTACGAGCCGACCCCGAGTCCTCCGCCGGGCGGTTTTTCTCCCGGTGACTTGCCGTTCGATCCCGGGGCCTTGCCGCCGCCGCCCGCCGCCGGAACGGTGCCGCCTGCCGCAAGTGAAGGATCGGGGGAGAGCGGTGCGACGAGTTCGCCGCCTCAAGCCGACGAAGCATCTTCCGCTGCCGGGGAGCCGATGATGGAGCCGCCGACGGCTGAACCGGGGAACTCCGCCGAAGGCACCAAGACGCCCGCGAACCCGACTCTTCCGAGCGGCGATGCCGGCGGTTCTCCGCAGCCGTAAGCGACGGCGTGCGGCTCCGGTAATTCGGCTCAACTGCTTTCGCCGGGCCTTGCGCCGGTTGAGGTCTGCTTGCCATGACGACGGGTTTTTCACCCGAGACGAAACCGGTTCGTCTGGTGGTCGGTGCGGAACACGTCGGCTGGAGACTCGATGCATTTCTTGTCCTGCATTTTCCGGCCTATAGTCGGGTGGTGCTCCGCCGAGTTATTACCGAAGGCGGGGTGACGGTGGATGAGAAGGGAGCCAAGCCGAGCTATCGTTTGAAGCCCGGACAGACCGTCACGGTGACGCTCCCCGAGGTCCCCCGGCAGTGTCCGAAGCCGGAGCCGATTCCGCTGGATGTGCTCTACGACGATGACTGGCTGGCGGTCGTCAACAAGCCGCCGGGGATGGTCGTCCATCCGGCCCGCGGGCATTGGTCGGGAACGCTGGCGGGAGCGATCCAACACATGTACGGGGGACGCCTGAGCAGCTTGGGGGGGCCGAATCGGCCGGGCATTGTGCATCGCTTGGATCGGGATACGAGCGGGGCGATTCTGGTCGCCAAGCACGACTTGGCGCATCGCAGGCTGGCCGAGCAGTTCGCCGCGCGTACCGTGGAAAAGCAATACCTGGCGATCACTGCCGGCGTTCCCGATCGGGACGCGGATTGGGTGGATCAGCCGATCGGCTTGCATCCGCAACAGCGGGAGAAGATGGCGATTCGCCGCCACGACCCCGATGCCCGATCCGCTCAGACCTTGTACCGCGTCGAGGAACGCTTTCTGGGCTTCGCTTTGGTCTCGGCCTATCCCAAGACAGGTCGTACGCATCAGATTCGCATCCACTTGGCTCACGTGGGGTGTCCCGTACTCTGCGATCGCCAATACGGCGGTCGGGCCGAAATCACGCGAGGGGAGCTGGTTTCCGGCGTGCCGGACGGGGAGGTTGTGTTAGCTCGGCAGGCGCTCCATGCTCATCGCTTGAGCTTCGATCATCCCGGCACCGGCGGAAGGATGACGGTTGAGGCCCCGTTGCCGCGCGACATGACCGAGGTGTTGGAATCGCTGCGACGGTATCGGCCTTGGAAGCGGAGCATGGGCTTGAGGTGACGGCTCCGCCTCCGGGCGTCATTCCGGTCGGCCGGTACAGGCCGGGGGAAGACGTCTTGCCCTGCCTAGGAAGTAGGGCGAACCGCGCGTCCGAGAACGGAAGCCATCAGGTCTTGGGTGCCCCAGGTGGTGGGATGAGCGACCACTTCCCCCGCCGCATAGCCGCACGTGCGGCCCTGCTGGGCATTGACGTCGCGGATGCGATCCAGGATCTCGGGACGATGGCCGAATTGGGTGTGATAACAGGCCACAGCCGCGAGCTTGGCATCCAAGCTCGCCGAAATGTCCACGACCAGGAGGTTTTCGGCGGGTGGGGCAAGTTGCCGCAGCGACAGGAAATAGAACAAATAGTGCGGTATGTTGTGAACCGGCAGGTTCTCAAAGTGCTCATCCCATTTCGAGAGCCTGGCGTAGAAGATCGCGGCTTCCGTGATCCGGCGAGCGGCCTCGTGATCGGGAGACGCAAAGGGCGTATCGCCGCCCAAGCAGAGAACGAGTTGCGGGCGGTAGCGTCGGAATTCCGTCGCCAGGGCGCATCGCGCCTCGAAGTCATCGAATAGGCGGCGATTCGGCAAGGCGAGCGTCACGCGGACGCAGGCCCCCAGCGTCCTTGCGGCAGCCGCGGCTTCGTCCAGCCGGGTTTCCGGGCCGGGCGACTGCGGCGTCGGCTCTCCGTCCGTCAAGTCGATGATCCCGACTCGGTAGCCTTGACGGCTCAGGGTGTGAACGATCCCCCCGCAACCGATCTCTACGTCGTCCGGGTGGGCGCCCACGGCAAGCACGTCCAGAGGCGCATCCTCCCCGCGTTGATCCCACGTCTTCTTCTCGTTCATGCGGCGTTGATGTGCAAAAATCCTCTGATGTTACGGTTCCGACAGCGGGTCGGAGGTTTTCCGTGGAGGTTCCATCGCCGTCCGTCGCTCTGCGGGAGACATCCGGCAGGGGGCCGAGGGGATGGAAGACGCAGTCATCCATTCTTGCGGTTTTCGGGCAGCGGTTTGATGGCTGCCACGATGAACGTCGGGTTCAAGGCTTGGAATCGGACGCGATCGAGCTGATAGTAGCCTCGCGCGAGGTTGATCATAAGGACGTCGATGTGCGGAGTCAGGGTGCGTATCCGTTGCTGGCATTCAGCGACGTTGTCCACGCTGCCCATGGTTACGACCAATCGCCCACCGGGACGAAGTCGCCCGAACGCGGCTTGGCAAAGATCGACCACTTGGCGTCCGCTGCCGCCGACGAAGACGCAGTCCGGATCGGGCAGTCCCGTCCAAGCCTCGGGTGCTCGTCCCGGGATCGGCCTCAGGTTCGGGACGTCGAACCGTTGCGCGTTTTCGCGGAGAAGCTCGTAATCGTCGGGGTCCATTTCCACGGCGAAGACGGTCCCCTCGCGTGCGATTTGCGCGGCCTCGATGGAGAGCGATCCGCTGCCCGCTCCGACGTCCCAAACGATGCTCCGCAGGCCGACATCCAACTTAGCCAGCGCGATGGCGCGGATTTCAGCCGGGGTGAGAAGCCCCCGCTTGGGTTTCGATTGCAAGAACGTCTCGTCGGGATTACCGAACAGGCGTTTGCCCCATTGTTTCAGCGGGCGATCGGGGACGTCCGGTTTCCGCACCAAGATCATCACATTGAGCGGTGAATAGGTGTGCGCGGCGATGTCGTGCAGTTCGCCGGAGGTGACGCGCTCGTTGGGGGCCCCTAAGTGTTCGCAGACGTAAGCGGAAAAATAGTCCAACCCGCAGGCCAAAAGCTGTTCCGCCAAGCGATTGGGCGGAAACTCTTCCGTCGTGAAGAGCCCGACCTTGTCCGCCGAACGGATGCGAGAGATGACCTCTTCCAGCGGATGATCCGCTAAATTGGCCAGATACGCGTCCTCCCAATTTTCTTTGACTCGGGCAAAGGCCAACTGCATGGTACTGACATGCGGCACGACCTCGAAGCGATCCTTGCCGATCTTTTCCCACAGGTAGCGGGCGACGCCGTAGAACAAGGGATCTCCCACCGCGAGAAGGACGATCCGTTTTTCCGGATGGGCGGTGATTTGAGCGACGATCTCTTGCAAACTATTGGAGATTTCCAGCTTGGGCGTGGAAAGATCCCGGACGATGGCCAAGCAATCCGGATCCCCGATCAAGAGTTCGGCCGAGGCGACCAGTTTCCGGGCATGCTCCGTCAGGCCCGCCAAGCCGTCTTCACCGATTCCGATGATATGAATCCGCCGCGGCGATTCGACTTGCGTCACCGTGTACCCTCCTCGATGAAACGGTGATGGTGCGCTACCCTCGGGCGGTTCTTCCGTCCCGAGCGAACAATGTCGATTTTATGACCGAGACGCTCCGTGGGACAATGAGGCCTCGGCGGGAAAAGACGACTTTAGACCGTCGGCGCCGCGTGGGAGTCGCAAGATGCTAGGCCGGGAAAAAAAGAACCGCTGCCGATCGCTCGAAGCTCGGCGCGGTTCTCAGAAAATGCTGCGGAGTCGTTTTGCGACGCTTCCGGGTTGCGGCAACCTGCGAAGGCTTGTTACCGCTGATTGACCGCCAGGCCGGTCAGACTCATTACATAGTCGCGGTCGGCCGGGGAAAGCCGATTCCAGGAGACGCGGACGAAGGCGCCGGAAGGCGTTTGCAGGCGAACGACTTGGCCTTCGATCGTTTGGACGAATCGCGCGGTGACATGGTAGATCCCCGTGTCGTCCGTCCAAATCCGATACCCGCTCTGGTTGGGAGCCGGAGCCGCTTCGGCTGCGGGTGCCGGAGCCGGGGCGGGAGCTTCCGCCGGAGCGGGTGGAGCGGCCTCGGCGGCCGGGGGCGCCATTTCAGCGGCGGGTGCTTCCGGAGCCGGAGCCGCTTCAGCCGCGGGGGCCGGTGGAGCGGGCGTTTCGGCCGGAGCCGGAGGAGCCGGGGTCTCCGCGGGTGCCGGGGCCGGGGCAGGAGCTTCCGCCGGGGCGGGAGCGGCAGGCTCAGCCGGAGCGGGCGGAGCAGCCTCGGCGGCCGGGGGCACCATCTCAGCGGCGGGGGCTTCCGGAGCGGGAGCCGCTTCAGCCGCGGGGGCCGGCGGAGCGGGCGTTTCGGCCGGAGCCGGAGCTGCCGGGGTCTCCGCAGGTGCCGGGGCCGGAGCCTCCGGTGCAACGTCGGACGGGGATTCCATGGGAGCGGGTGCCGGTGCCGTGGTCTCATCGGGCGTCGCGACCTGCGCTTCCGGCTCGCTCGTCACTCCGCAATCCTGAGGGACGCAGCAGTCCACGGGAAGGCTGCAAGCCACGCTGGGACAGTGCAGTCGGACAAACCTATGTCCGAAAAGCTTGCAGGCGTAAGCCGGTCGCGCCGCAAGGACTCCGGCGCAGGCCAACAGAACCAAGCACAACATGTTGGAACGCATCGTCGTAGCCTCCTCTCAAAAGGGAAAGTCAAATCCGCCGATCACGTCGCGATCTTCCGCAGAGAACGCCTGTTTGGGGAGAGGCCGGATCGCAACGCACGGCTCAACCACGCCGTTCTCCAACCGAAAGGTTGGAGATGCAAACTGGAGGTCATGTATAAGTCTAGCTTGTTAGAATGGGTGGTTCAAGAAACTTAGGCCGGATGAGCGTGATTGGCCGCTGGGGAAGAGGCTTTCCCCTTGGCTAGAATAGAACAGCAGGGGTCTCGGCTCCAGGTCAGGGCAAGAAAGCAATCGGGCCGCCTCTGCGGCGGCCGCGATGGTTGAGGGCTGAGTTGGAGTTGACTCGACTCCGTCCTGGGGTGTGCTGTGGGAGGCGTCGCCGATGGGGACGGAGAGGACCGGGGCTTCCAGCCGCCGGCGACCTTCGGTTTCCAATCCCGGCGGCTAACGCGTCCGTCCGCGGAGCATGACGCTGGTGTTGTCGCCCACGCCCAAGACGGGCCGGTACGGGTCGGACAGAGCGCATTGCACGGGACGCCGTGGGTACCAGACCAAGCCGATGTTGAGGCTCCAGCTCTCGTCGATCTGGCCGTCCAGGCCGCTGCCGGTTTTGGGGGCGAGATAGGCGAAATTGCTTTCGAGGGCCCAACTGCGCCCCAACGGCACGACGGCATCCGCGCCGATGAAGGCATCTCCGTAGCCCGACCAACCCGCCCAAATGCGGCCTTCTCCGCCCTCCTCGAACTTGCGACGGTAAAAGAAGCCGTAGCGATCCAGTACCGAAAGATCCAGGATGGCAGGGGCGGCTTGGATGTTCTCGCGTGGGATGGTGACTTCACTGTCTTTCAGACCGTACATCCCCATGTAGCCGATTTCGCGGCAATCATCCAGCAGGAATGAGATTTCGTGCCGCAATTGCAGGAAATCGGCGTCTTCGTAGAAATCTTCGTGAAGCCAGTCGACCGCGACCGCCCATTGCCATCGCCCACAGTCGGGACGGCGGAAGATGCCCGCGGTGAGGAAAAACTGGTTGCGATCCTGATCCGTGATGGCGTTGGGGTCGAAGAGGGTCAACGCCTGGTTGCCGGCGAAATCGCTGTGTGTTACTTGGGCTCCGACTTGATAACCGATCCCCCACGGGCCGCCGATCGGGGCGCCGAAGTTCAGCCCTTCGTGGAAGCCGAAGTTGCCGTTGCCGCCCAGGTCCATGGGGCCTTTGAACCCGTGCACGCCTGCGTGGACGCTCAGCCCGTCAATCCAGGCGCCTTGAAATAGAAAATAGCCGGGGTACCAATAGCCGGGACCGTAATCGCCGGCCGGACCGCCCCAAGCTGGGGCCATTTCTTCGTACTGCACGGACGACTCGTCGTCCGGAATCGGCCCTTCCAATAGTTCACCGGGGGGAATGGTCTCGATCGGTCCTGATTCCTGAGACGCGCGGAGATAGCGAGCGCCGGTCGAAACGGGTCGGTCGGAGACGACCCGGGCACGCGAGGGGGGCAATTCGCCTGCATGAGACAGGACGCCCCCTCCGGCTTCATAGGGCGACGTATTGGAGCGAATCGCCCGATCGGCCCAACGACTTTGCGTCCGCGCGATATAGTCCGTCTCTTGGCCGATTCCGGGGATAGCCCACAGCATCAAAAGAGCGGCGCCGATTGTCAGGCGGGTTTTCAGCGGACGGAGCATGACATGATCTCTCTCATTACCGGAGGCAATCGTCTTCCCGGCCATCGGAGCAGCGCTCCCGTGGCCTAATGTGCCGGAAAAGACATCGTCACCGGCAGAGTCAAAACTTTCGGAAAAGTCTTCCTAAGTAGAAAAGATTGCTCAAACGAGTCGAATGATTGCAAAGATGGGCGAGATGGATGGGATCTTGTAGGAGTTTTCTGGGGGGAATTACGCTGCGGACAAGGCGCGGTCCAAATCTTCGATCAGGTCGTCCGCGTGCTCCAGACCCACCGAAAGGCGAATCAGTCCGTCGCTGATTCCATTCGCGCGGCGAACCTGGGGGTCGTAACTGGCATGCGACATGGACGCCGGTTGTTCAATCAGAGATTCGACCGCCCCCAAGCTGACGGCAAGCTGAAAGAGACGCGTCGTTTCGACGACCCGCTTTGCCTCGTCATAGCCGCTTTGCAGCTCAAAGCTAATCATGGCCCCGAAGCCGCCCGACATCTGCTTTTGGGCGATCTCGTGGCCTGGGTGGGAGGGCAAGCCGGGGTACAAGACCCTTCGGACGCGGGGATGGGAAGCCAAGAACGCGGCGATCGCCTCGGCGGTTTGACATTGGGCACGGATCCGAAGTTCCAGCGTCTTCAAACCGCGGCCGCTGAGGTAGGATTCCAGCGGGGCCATGACCGCGCCGGTCGCGTTTTGGATGAAATACAGCCTTTGGAAAAGCTCCTCGTCACGCACAATCAAGGCCCCTCCCAGCACGTCGCTGTGGCCGCCGATGTATTTCGTCACGGAATGCATGCTGATGTCCGCCCCCAGCTCCAGCGGGCGGGTGAGAACCGGCGTGGCGAAAGTGTTGTCCACGGCAAGCAAGGCCCCGTGGCGGTGGGCGATCTCGGCACAGGCGGCGATATCCGTGATGGTGAGTAGCGGATTGCCGGGGGATTCGATCCAGAGCAGCCTGGTGTTCGAGCGCACGGCCGCCCGGACCGCGTCCAGGTCTTCCGTAGGGACGAGCGTCACGTCAATCCCGGCGCGGTCGATGATCTTGTGGAAGAGGCGAAAGCTTCCGCCGTACAGGTCCCGCCCGGCCAGGATGTGGTCGCCGCTCTTGAGCAACATCGTGACGCAATGCACGGCCGCCATTCCGGAGGAAAAGGCCAGTGCGCCGCAACCGGACTCCAACGCCGCTAGGGTAGTTTCGAACGCCTTACGGGTTGGGTTGCCGCTGCGGGAGTAGTCGAAGGCGCCCCAGTCCCCGGCTCCCGGTTGCACGAAAGTAGCGGCCAGATAGATCGGCGGGACCACCGCTCCCGTGGCGTCCGGTTCATTACCGATGTGGATGGCTTTGGTTCGAAAGTGCATATGGTTTTGGCTCAAAAGGCTGCGAGGCCGGAAAGCAATCCGATCGGCTCATCGGTCGCCGCGCGGTCGCGATCATGGGTGGCGTTGCGGCACGATCGCACGGACGCGCGTACTAACCGCGGATCAGTGTTCCAAGGCCTGGGCGAAGTCGGCGATCAGATCTTCGGTATCTTCCAGACCGCATGAGACGCGGATCATGTTGTCCAGAATCCCGACGGCGCGCCGCTGATCCATGGTGAAGTCGTGGTAGCTCATGAAGATCGGCTGTTCGATTAAGGATTCGGCGCCCCCCAAGCTCGGGCCGATGCGGGGAATACGCACGGCATCCACGATCCGCGCCGTGGCCTCGGCGTCTGCGTCGCGGACCAGGAACGTTACCAGACCCCCGAACCCTCGCATCGTGCGCCGGGCGATCTCGTAATCGCGGTGGCTGGGCAAGCCCGGGTAATACACCTTTTCCACGCGAGGGTGCCGCTCCAAGAACTGTGCCAGGGCCAGGCCGTTTTGATTGTGCTGCCGCATGCGAAGTGCGAAGGTCTTGAGGCCGCGAAGCAACAGATAGGACGCTTGCGACGTCAAATTCACCCCCATCACGCCGCGGAGCTTGCGGACCGGCTCCAAAACTTCCTTGCGGCCGATGACGGCACCGGCCAGAAGGTCGTTGTGCCCGCCCAGATACTTGGTGCAGGAGTGGAGGACGCAATCGATGCCGTATTCCAACGGGCGAACGTTGTACGGCGTGGCCAACGTGGCATCGATCATGGTTTCGATGCCGTACTTTTTCCCCAGTGCGGCGAATCGTTCCAAGTCCACGACGCTGAGGTGGGGATTCGTCGGCGATTCGCTGATGAGGAGCTTGGTGCGGGGGTTGATGGCCGCCTCCATCTTCTCGTAGTCGCAGGCCGGGATCTGATGCGTGACCACGCCGTACTTGCCGAGGACCTTGGTGCAGAACTCGCGGCTGCGATGGTAACACTCATCGAACAAGATGATTTCGTCGCCGGCTTGGACCTTGCTCATCAAATAGCAGGTAACGGCGGCCATGCCGGTGGCGAAGGCGACGGCCGATTCACCGCCCTCGATCGCGGCCAGTTTCTGTTCCAAGACGCGCTCCGTGGGGTTGCTGTAACGACCGTATTCGTCGCGCGGCAGCTTTTTTTCCACGTACTCCAGGACGGCCGCGGTATTCTCGAAGGTGTAGGTGGCGGTGAAGAAAACAGGGTCCGTGATCGAATGGCAGGGCTTGAAGCGATCCTCGCCGCCGTGCACGCAAAGCGTGGCCAAGCGAGGAGCGTCGGATGCGGACCGGGAAAGAGGACTCGCGGAGTCGGACATGAGCGTTCACACCTCGATGGTTGGATGCAGGGCATGGATCAAGGCACGATCCCCGAAAAACGTGCGCGGCAAGCTCTCCGCCGCACCGATCCAAAAACAAAAGCCGCGACGAACAACCGGGCCGTCGCGGCATATCTGGATCGGTGTTGGATCGTTGCTCCCGGGCACGCCGAAGAGCGACGCCGGCACTTTAGCAGAGCTGGCTGCAAGCGGCCACAAATCCCAAGGTTGTGCATTCTATCATCGCGCAGGTCGGGCGGCAAGCAGACGCCTTGGGAAACGCCTCGGGGAGCGTCCCGATCGGGCGCGATGTTGGGCCGAGGCTCGCCGGCCTCGCGTCCGAGTCTCGGGAGGGCGGGACCTCGTCCCGGCGACCATGCGTCGCAGCTTGTTAACCCGGCAGGAGAATCCCGGCCGATACACGGACGACGAAGCAGACGGCAAATCCCAGGACGATCGGCAGCAGGGTGGACAGGGCGGTCCATTTGACGCTGCCGGTCTCCCGGTAGATGGTGTAAATGGTGGTGGAACAGGGGTTGTGCAGCAGGCTGAACAGCATCAAGCAAACGGCGGTCAGCGTGGTCCAGCCGCCTTGCCGCAGGATTTCGGCCGTGGCGGCCACGTCTTGCGGTTCGAACAAGACGCCCGGCGCCGCCCCGACACCCGACAGGTTCGTCGTCAGGACGGTCAGCATCAAGACCGTGGGGATGACGATTTCATTGGCGGGGATGGCGATGATATAGGCCAGCAAAATCACGCCGTTCAACCCCACCGCCAGGCCCAGCGGATTGAGGCCACGGATGATGTGCTCGGCCAAGGAGCGATCCGCGAGGGTGATGTTGGCGAGCAGCCAGATCGCGATACCGGCGGGAAAAGCGAACATCACGGCGCGCCCTAGCACGATCAGGGTCCGGTCGATCAAGGAGGTGTACAGAGTCTGAAGCAGTCGCGGCGGGCGATAAGGGGGCAGTTCCAAGTGGAAGGTGGAGACCTCGCCGCGAAGCACGGTGCGGCTGAGCGCCCGCGAGACGAGAAATGTGAACACGACTCCCAACATGGCCACGCCGACGACGCCGAGGGTGGCGACGATACCGGCCAAGTAGGGGGGCGCCAGGGCTCCCAGAAATATCGTGGCGAGCAGGATTTGCGTCGGCCAGCGACCGTTGCAGAGGGAGAAATTGTTGGTCACGATGGCCAGCAGCCGTTCTCGAGGACTGTCGATGACGCGGCAGGCGACGACGCCGGCGGCGTTGCAGCCGAAGCCCATGGTCATGGTCAACGCCTGTTTGCCGTGGGCGCCGGCCCACCGAAAGAGGCGATCGAGATTGAACGCCACGCGGGGCAGGTAGCCGAAGTCTTCCAGCAAGGTAAAGATGGGGAAAAAGATGGCCATCGGGGGGAACATCACGCTGACGACCCAGGCCATGGCGAGATAACCGCCGTCGATGAGCGGTCCGCGAATCCAGCCCGGCACGCCCGCCCATAGGGCCGCATCACGAAGCACGGGATGGAGCGTATCCACCAGGATTGCGGAGAGCAGGGCGGAGGGGTAATTCGCGCCTTGCACGGTAAGCCAAATCACGATCAGGAACAGCCCGATCATGATGGGATAGCCATAGATTCTGCTGGTGAGGATGCGGTCGAGCCGCCGATCCCAGTCCTCGGCCGAGGGCTCGCGCCGGACGCGGACCACGTTGCCGGCGATGCGGGCGGCCTCGGCGTACACGGCTTCCACCAAGACCTGATGAAAGTCCATGCCGATCTCCCAGCGGAGTTTGCCGGCTTGCTCCAGGATCGATTCGAGACGTTGCCGCAGGGGCGCCGGGATCTCTGCTTCCGCGACGGCGGAGGCTTTCGTCGCGGCGGTTTCTCCCAGCAGCGTCTCGGCGTCTTTCAGCTCGCGGAACTCGCCGCAGAGAACGGCTTCGGTCACGCGCGGGTCGCCGTCCAAGAGCCGCAGGCTGACCCAGTCGGCGTTCGTCAAATGCGGAAACACCTCCCGCAGGCTGCTGGAAATCTGCTGTACCGCGCGTTGCAAGCCGGGTGTCTGTCCGCCGACGCGCCTGGGCTGACACGTGATCTTGCCCGTGGCCACATCGTGCACGGTCTGAATGAGTTCCGGGATCCCTTTTCCGAACCGAGCGGATGCGGGAACGACCGGGATTCCCAGCTCCGCGGCCAGACGCTGTGTGTCGATCTCCATGCCGTGGCGGCGGACCTCGTCCATGAGGTTCAGGCACAAGACCGCCCGATCGGTGATTTCCAGCACTTGCAGGACCAAGTTCAGGTTGCGTTCCAGCCGGGAACCGTCCACCACGATGATGGTCACGTCGGGTTGACCGAAGAGCAGGAAATCGCGCGCCACCTCCTCGTCCAAGCTGGTGGCCATGAGGGAATAGGTTCCCGGCAGATCCACCAACTTGAATCGGCGGCCCTCATACGCGAACGCACCCTCGGCCCGGGTGACGGTCTTTCCCGGCCAATTGCCGGTGTGTTGGTGAAGGCCGGTCAAGGCGTTGAATACGGTACTCTTGCCGGTATTGGGGTTGCCCGCCAAAGCCGCCACGTAATCGTAGCCGTCCAACTCGATGCCCAGCCGCACAATCTGGGGACGGCGTGATTGAGAGCAGGTTCCGCACGAGGATGTATTCATGTGTCGTTCGGGCGAAGAAATCGCGTCGTACGTCAGTCCAAGTCAGTCGGAGGCTTTTTCCGCGGGGTGACCGCGCCGGTCCGTATCTCCCGCAGCGGCCGTTGCTGCGGGCGTTTCCACGAAGATCAGGGCGGCCTGATCCCTTCGCAGGGCGATCAACGTGCCCCGGACGCGGAAGGCCGTGGGGTCGCCGCCCGGGCTTCGGAACTCGGGTGTCACGACGCTTCCGGGGACGAATCCCAGGTCGAGCAGCCGCCGGCGCTGCAAACCGCGAACACGGGGTGAAAGGCCGCGGACGACGGCCGATTCCCCCACCTCCACCGCCGCCAAGGTTCGCCCGTCCAACATGGCCTGTTGGTCGGGCCGCAATTCCGCGCGGCGGACCCAGAGGTTCCGCGCGGCGTCGCGCGTGATCTGCACCGTTTGACCTTGCGACTCCAACCGCACCGAGTCCTCGCCGACGCGATCCAAGCGGATCGGCATGCCCACGGCCAAGCCGTGCGAAAGCAATTCGGCGTACGGCGCGTGCGGCTCGTCCTCCAAGTGGCTGATGACCAGGGTGTCGCCGGGGCGGGCCAGTTCGACGCGGTCGCCGCGCGGCGGAGGCACACTGCCGCCCGCCGAGGGAATAGGGTCTCCGTGAGGATCGTATTGCGGGAAGCCGAGACTGCGTTCCAACGCCCGCAGATCCTCGTCGTTCGTCAGGTGTTCCAGCTCATGGGCGCGGCGATGCCAATCGTCGGGAGGGATTCCCGTTTCTTCGGCCAAGTAGCGTTCCCAAAGTCGGTGAATCCGCACAATGCGAATCGCTTCACGGCGGCCGTCGTCCGTCGCCCGAATTCGGCCCGCGGCGTCCCGAGCCAATAATCCCATCTGCTCCAGCCGCGCGACGACCTGTTCCGCCTTTTGCCGAGAGACGCGAAGCGACCGAGCAAAGTCATCCACGCTCGCCGGCAATCCCTCGGAGTGGCGGTCATGCAACAGTTTGAGTGCGTCCTCGAACAGGACCCGTTCGCGAACGCCGGGGCGGAAAGACTCGCTCCAGCGTTTCCACCAAGAGGGAATCGGTATCAGCGACACCCGAGTGATCCTCGAAAACCGTGATGGAATTGCCATGGCGCGGGAGACGAACGTCCGGCTCGACTCAAATTCGCCGTCCCCGCGCCGCAATCATCGCCGACAAGCCCGGGCGTTCGAATGACGCTCCCGCGTCGACGACCGGCGGATCGGTGCCCGTTGCGGCATTCCGATCCTATCAATTCTATCGTACGGGCGGTCGCCGGTTCGGTCGGCCTGATCGATTTGCGAGCCGGGAACGGCGCCGGCTTGTTCGTTGGCCTGCCGAGAAAGACCGGAATGATCGTGAGACGGTTCGGATGTCCCGGCTCTATTTGGCGGCGCAAAGCGGCGGAACTCCTTTCACCCGCGTCGGGATGCCCAGGAATTTGTCACGGGAAGTGACGTAGAGGGTCGAAAAGTCCGGGCCGCCGAAAACGCAATTGGAGGCGTACGGGACGCGGATGGTGCCCAGCGGCCGGCCGGTCTCGGAATAGACTTTGATGCCCGCCCCGCCGCAAGCGATGTAAAGATTGCCGAATTCATCGAGCGTCATCCCGTCGGGACGCGGTCCGCCGAGATCGATCCACTTCGATTCGTCGGCGAGCATTCCGGGCGACGTGACACGGTATTTGTAGATGATGCCGGTCCCGTTGTCCGCCAGGTAAAGCGTCCGCTCGTCGGGCGTCAACAGAATGCCGTTGGGCTTAACGCAGACCGTGGACACGCGGCGGACCCGGCGGTCGCGATCGACATAGTAGACGTCTTCCTTCATCACAGTCTCTTGTCCGCGATGCCGGTAGTTGGGATCGGTGAAGTAGAATCCCCCGGTCCGGTCGATCGTCAGATCGTTCGGTTCATTGAAGCGGGTACCGTCGATTTGGGAGACGAGAATTTGTTTCTCTTTCGTTTTCACGTCGAAGGCCACGACGCGGAATGCGGCGCCCTCGCAGACCAGGAGGCGGCCTTCCGCGTCGAACATCATGCCGTTGGCGTCCGTGCTGTCGTCGACGAAGAGTTCGACGCCGTGTCCCGGCCGGTAGATATGAATGGAGTCTTTCTTGCCGTCCGAAAAGTAGACATTTCCCTCGGCGTCGGCGGCCGGACCTTCGCAAAAGCCGTACCCTTCGCCGAGTATCTGCACTTCCGTGCCCGGCGGCACGATCTCATCGACCGAGGTCGGCCGGTCGGCCGAGAGCGCGATCGACGCAACCGAAAGGTGACAGGCAAACAAGGCGAGGGGGTAGATCGTCCGTTTCATGGTGTGATTTCTCCGGTGGTGTTTGCGGTCTCAACGGGTCGGTACGACGTCCTTAGAAAGTTATGTTAGCAGTTTATCGCGGCGGGGACGATTGTGCACGGATCGGGCTCTCAGAATCGCCTCGAGGCGCCGCGATGCGGCGGCGCGTCCTTGCCCTCGCGGCCCTTGCCGCGAAAAATCGCTGCTGATAGGATGCGTTAAATTCCGAGCCGATTTCCCGGTCTTTGCCCGCCGTCCTTTTCCCTGGTGTCCTTTTGTTGCTGTTTCCGCATGATCGAAGCGAAAGACGGTCCGACTCCCTCGGGAAATGCGTCGCCTTCCGAAACCGGGATGTGGTCAGGGAGTTTCATCGCGCTCCTGGTCACGCAGTTCACGGTGGCGCTGAACGATAACATCTTCCGCTGGTTGCTGATCCCGATCGGCAAGGACTTGGTTTCCAGCCAGTTGCAGCAGTCGGCGGACGTGGCTCGGGCCGTAGGGTCGTTCGTGTTCTTGTTGCCCTTTATCTTGCTCGCCGGTTGGGCGGGCTGCATTTCGGATCGCTTCAGCAAACGAAGCGTCCTGGTGGGGGCCAAGTTGGCCGAAATCGTGCTGATGGGGTTGGGCGTCGTCGCCATTCTCACCGGCAACTTGATATTTCTGGTGGTCGTACTGTTCTTGATGGGGGCGCAAAGTGCGTTCTTCAGCCCCGCCAAGTACGGGAGTATTCCGGAGATCGTCGCCCCGCGGTATATTTCCGCCGCCAACGGGATCATCGGCCTGACGACGATGGCGGCGGTCATCATCGGCGGTTCGCTCGGCAATTGGCTCTATTCGCTCACGACGTGCGTCGATCAGGCCCTGGCCGCGGAATTGGGCTGCGGTCCCGGGCAGTATCGCTGGTGGATTCACGCCACGGTGCTGTTAGGGGTGGCAACGACGGGCTGGCTGGCGAGCCTGATGGTGCGGCCGCTGCCGCCGGCCGATCCCGGCCGTCCGATCCCTTGGCAACCGTTCGCTCAGGCCTTTCGCGACCTCCGCGAGTTGTTCCGGCATCGCATCCTGTGGTTGGCCGGGTTGGGCAGCGCCTACTTTTGGACGCTCGGTTTGATCCTTCAGCTCACCATCGACAAGCTGGCCGTGCCCGAGTTGGTGGGACG
Organism: Thermogutta hypogea; assembly: GCF_055386265.1. Lineage (NCBI taxonomy): Bacteria > Pseudomonadati > Planctomycetota > Planctomycetia > Pirellulales > Thermoguttaceae > Thermogutta > Thermogutta hypogea. The sequence goes on along the minus strand of NZ_AP042425.1, from coordinate 2,394,353 downwards.
CGAGGGGCAGGCTTACGTCGGACCGATGCTCGGCGTACTTACCTTGGGGATCGGGTTGGGAAGCCTCCTGGCCGGCGTATGGTCGCACGGCACGATCGAACGCGGACTGGTATCCGTCGGGGCGCTGGGTATCATGCTGACCGCGCTGGCCTTCGCCTTGTTGCCGGAGGGGACCGGTCACTGGAATTCGTACCCCTATTTTGTCGCCTGTATACTCTTGTTTCTGCTCGGCTCTTTCGCGGGGCTTTACGACATTCCCTTGATTGCCACGCTTCAGTACGAAAGCCCTCCCGAGGAAAGGGGGCGAATCCTCGCCGCGTACAACTTCTTGAGCTTTTCCGGCATGCTGTTGGGATCGGCGGTGTTCGGCCTATTGGCCTCTTGGTTGGGGCTGTCGTCGCGGCAGATGTTCGTCGCGGCCGGGATCCTGACCGCGCCGGTATTCGTCACGATCGTGATTTTGACGCCCGTCGATACCCTGCGCGTCCTCTTTCGATGGGCCTTTCGATTGCGGTACCGATGGCGCGTGGTGGGGTTGGAGAATATTCCGGCTACGGGTGGGGCCGTCGTGGTCTCCAACCACATCAGTTGGCTGGACGGGATTCTGATGATCTTGGCCATGCCCCGGCCCATTCGCATGATCGCGCATGCCAAGTACGTCGATTCACCGCTGCTTCGCCGTCTGCGGGCGGGCGCGGGAGTGATTTCGATCGTCCCCGGCTCGAAAAGCTTGGCGGCGGGCTTGCGCGAGGCGCGGAAAACTCTGGAGTCCGGCGGCTTGGTCGGCATCTTTCCCGAAGGCGGCATTTCCAGGACGGGGCAAATGCGAGGCTTTCAGCCGGGGTTTCTGAAACTCGCGCGCGGGCAAGACGTCCCGGTCATACCGGTTTACATCGACGGGCTTTGGGGAAGTATTTTCAGCTTTTCCGGGGGGCGATTCTTCTTCAAAGTGCCGCGTCTATGGGCACGCCGCGTCACCGTATATATCGGCAAGCCCTTGTTCGGGTGCAAGTCGCCTCTCGAAGCGCAAATCGCGGTCCAAGAATTGAGCGGAGAGGCCGTGCGGCGACAACCTCCGCGGCATATCGTTCCGGTGCGACGTTTCCTCCGCGCCGCGCGGTCCGTGCCGTGGAAGAAGAAGGTCGCCGACAGCTCGGGCGTCGAGCTTCGCGGGCTTGCGCTGCTGACGATGGGGCTGGTGTTGCGGCGGGCTCTGCGACGGGAAGTTCTATCCCACGACGAACCCAACGTGGGCGTGCTCTTGCCGCCCTCGGTCGGCGGGGTGGTCGTGAACGCGGCTCTGGCGCTCGATCGCCGTACCGCCGTCAATTTGAATTACACGCTCTCCTCGGAGTTGCTCAATCACTGCATTCACACGGCCGGCCTGAAGCACGTGCTGACCAGCCGCCGCGTTCTGGAGCGATTTTCGTTCGACCTCGACGCTGAGATCGTGTGTTTGGAGGACGTGCGGCCGAAGATTCGATTTTGGGACAAGCTCGCTTCTCTTGCGGCGGCGCTCCTCGTGCCGTCGTTCCTGCTGGAACGCGTGCTGCGGCTGCATACCATCGATCCCGAGGACGTGCTCACGATCATCTTCACCTCCGGTTCGACGGGCAAGCCCAAGGGCGTGATGCTCACGCACCGCAACGTCGGCTCGAATGTGACGGCCTTCGATCAAATCCTGCATCTCCGCAGATCGGATGTTCTCTGCGGTATTCTCCCCCTGTTCCACTCGTTCGGATACACCACGACCTTGTGGTCGGCGCTCCAGCTCGCGCCCAAGGTGATCTATCACTACAGCCCCCTGGAGCCGCGCCCCGTGGGAAACCTGTGCCGCAAGCACAAGGCTACAATCCTGGTGGCGACGCCGACGTTTCTCCGCTCGTACATCCGGCGTTGCGAACCGGAGGACTTCGCGACGCTGGAGGTCTTGATTACGGGCGCGGAAAAACTGCCTCCCGAGGTGGCCGACGCCTTCGAGGAAAAATTCGGCATTCGCCCGCTCGAGGGCTACGGGACGACCGAATTATCGCCGGTCGTGTCCTCCAACATTCCTTCGTCTCGCGTTCGCGATCCGTGGTTTACCGCCTCCAAGCCGGGCACGGTGGGACGACCCATTCCCGGGGTGGCCGTCAAGGTCAAGGATTTGGAAACCGACGAGGACCTGGGACTGGGGCAGCCCGGCATGTTATGGGTGAAAGGCCCGAATGTAATGAAGGGCTACTGGCACGAACCCGAGCAAACCGCCGCCGTCGTTCGTGACGGATGGTACCGAACCGGCGACTTGGCCCAATTGGATGCCGACGGATTCATCACCATTACCGGCCGGCTCAGTCGCTTCTCCAAGATCGCGGGCGAAATGGTCCCGCATCTGGCCGTGGAAGAGCAGATCGGAAGGGTCGAGCAAAGCGGCGATGAGGATGTTTTGACGTTCGCCGTGACCGGGGTCCCCGACGAGAGAAAAGGGGAGCGTCTGGTGGTGCTCTTCACCGAACTTCGAAACTCGCCCGAAGCGATCGTGGCCGCTTTGCAAGAGAGCAATCTTCCGCCGCTCTGGATTCCCTCGGCGGATAGTTTTTACCGGGTGGAGACCATCCCCGTGCTCGGTACGGGAAAGCTGGACCTCAAGGCGCTCAAGGATCTGGCGATGGCTTGCGTCGCGGCGGAGACGCGGAGAGTCTGAAGCCGGACCGGTGAAGGACGCGATCGAGAACGTCAACCGCCGCAACCGCCCCCAGGCGCTTTGACCGCTCGCAGCAGTCGAATCTTGGTTTGGAATTCGCGCCGGGCGAGATACTCGGCACCGGGACGGGCCGCGGTATCGCGATCTCCCATCGCGGGCGAGAATCGGACGAGCAGGAGCTGCGACGCCGGATTCTCCGCCTTGGCGAATGCGTCGGCGTAGCGGAATCGGTCGTCTCCTGCTGCGGGAAACTCCGGACCCGGGGCCTCGAAGTTGCCCGCCCAATAGATTTCGCACCAGCGATTCACTCCTCCCGCGAGAACGTAGGCATTGATTCCACGATGGACAGCCAGGTGCTTCCACGCCTCCACCGCCCGGGCTTCGTCGTTGGACATGACGACGATGACCTGCTCCGGTCGAATGCTCTTGACCCAGAATTGATCGATTTCCGCGATCGTGGTTCGGACGGCATCTTTGAGGTGGAAGACGTTGTAGTCGCTTTCGTCCCGGACGTCGAGCAGGAGCCGCTCCACCTGATTGTTGTGGATCAGGTGGAGCAGTTCGGCGGGATCGATGAAGACACTGCGTGATCGAATTCGCGCGTCGAGGTCGGCTTGGTTCCAGGCGATCTTTCGCTGCACGTCGGGTTGGCCCCAGACGAGAGCCACACCGGCCGCGGCAAAGCCGCAGGCGACCGCGGCGCGGAGAAAGGTGGGGGAATTGGGGCGGCCCGCCACGGGCGGCTTAGCCCATACGATGCGAGCCTCGGCAATCTCAGCCAAGTAGAAGGCCCCGATCGCCATCAGCAGCACCGCGGAAACGACGATTCCGGCCTCGACGCCCAACCACTCGAAAATGGTGACGCGGCCCATGGCACCGGCCGTAGTCCAAAAGGTCATCAGGCTCGGCGCCGTCAGACCGAAGAGCAACATGCCGCATGCCACGCCGAAGGCGAAGACCAGCCCGTCCCACTTGAACGTAGCCAGGGCGACCAGTGAGGTACCCGGACAATAGCCGCCGATGATGAAGCCGACTCCCAGTGCCGCCCCGCCCGCCAGGGAAGCGCCCAGGTAGGTCGGAGGCACGAAGATCCTCTCGAAATCGACCCAACCCAGCGCCGACGCGGAGAAAATCAGCAGCATCGCCGTAACGATGGCCGAAAACATGACCTTCAATACCCGCATGTCCGAGAGGTAAAACTGCGCGGCGAGATTGCGGGAATTGCCGAAGCCGGCTTTCTCCAAAACGAATCCGAAGGCGAAACCGATCAGAACGGTCGTGAGCACGTCGACGGTGCCGGATAATTGGAGCGGAAACATCGCGGATTCTCCTGGAAAAGCTCGCCGTTTGTCAGATCCACAGACGGCGGAGCGGATGGGCCAACGCATAGCCGGCCGCAAAGATCATCAGCATGAAGACCCAACTGCCGAGCGAAAGGACGGCTCCGCCGGAAAGGGCCTGTCCGGAAGTGCAACCCCGCGCCATGGCGGCTCCCCAACCCATTAGGCATCCCCCGGCAAAGGCGGCGACCAAGCGCAGGCCGGGGGGAGTTTGCGGTCCGCGACAGATCTCCCCCTTGAGCCGTCCCGAAAACAGGCCGGAGGCGAATCCGCCCGCCATCGCACCAAAGACCATCCAGACGATGCGGTTGTTGAGGGGATTGGTGTGGCCACCGCCCATGCCGGCGAAATAGTGGTTTTGGTTGACCATCGACGGGCTGATCGACTTGAGGCCTTGCACCACCAAACGCGCGACGCCGCCCGAGGCCCCTAGGCCGCTTCCGGAGACCAGAAACGCCGTGAATAGGACCGCACCGAGGGCGACCCCGGCGACATAGGGATTCCAATAGGGAGTCGGCTTTTTTTCGCTTCGCGCGGGTTCTTCCATCGTGGCTGTGCTCCTGAAGAAGGCAGGGCTTGCGGGATCCGACATGTTCGATTACGTGCTTGGCTCGCCGGATGGTCCGAGCGCGTCGGTCTCGCCGGCCGGTTCGATCTCTTCGTATCCGGTGATCATGGTCACGAGATGGGCCCACGGGGTCGGCCCGGTGGTTATCAGGTACACATGAGCCAGGAGAAAGGCGGTGAACAGCCAGGCTCCCAGCATGTGGATTCCCGCCGGAATGCCCAGCCCGCCGACGGCATCCAGAAGATCCGGGGAGAACTGCATGAACCAAAGTCCGAGTCCGGTGATGATCTGCAACGGCAAGAGGACGTTCAGAATGATCAGATAGGTTGCCTGCTGCAAAGGATTGAGCCGCCGCAGAGGTGAGCGTTCCAGCGGGTGCCGCTCGCCCTGGAATATGCCGTGGAGATAGTAGCGAAACTGCCGCCAGGCCAAGACGTGAAACTCACGGGGTTCCGGAATCAGTTGGCGAATGGTTCCGGTAGTGAGGTAATAGAAGAAACCTAGAAAGGCGTTCAAAACCAGAATCCAGCCCAGCGTGTTGTGGATCCAAATTGCGGCGGAAAACGAAAACAGTCCCAACGCGTCCGGAAAATGGATGTGGAAGCCGGTAACGATCAGGCCGAGGATGCACAGTGCCTGAAACCAATGCCACACCCGTTCGTAAAGCGTGTAGATGCGAAGGCGTGCCATGATTGCTCGGATTCCATTATTTCGGTTACGGATTGGGAGGATGCCGGCGATGCCCTCCGTGCGGCGATGATTACCCGGCGGCGTCTTCCGCCGCGATTCGTGGGCGGGATTCGTTCCGCCGCGAGGCGCGAATGCGCAAGGATGCGTGGGTTAGAACGGCGATAACGACGCCCAGCAGGACGGCCGCGCCGGGGATGTCCGCCCAGAGGCTTCGACTCTTGCCAAACACGTAGAAGCCCGCCTTCTCGGGTATCGGTTGCAGGCTGACTTCCCCGTCTTCATGCCCCGGGAAGTTCACTCGGAAGGCCTGCGCGATGCCCGTTTGGGGCACCAAAGTCGGGACTTGCTTGTCCGGTAGATGGCCGGAGCGGAGCGAAAAGGTTGCGCCGAGAATGGACCGGGAACTGTGGCAGGCGGCGCAGTCTCGGACGGCCGATCGCGCCGGTTGAACGCCGTGATGGACGGCGAAAGGATAAAGCTCGAATCGAGCGGTCGGCGACTTCACGCCCGCCTCGTGCAGGCGCCGGGAGATCGCTGCCAGGTCGGGCGGTGCGGCGTCTTCGACCCGAGCCGGCGTCGGTAACCCGGCGGCAATCTCCAGCGGCGACGCGGCTCCGCCGCGATCGGTTGCCGGATCATCGGGAACAGTAGGCGAAGTAGGCGAACCGAGTGCCGCGGCTAGATCGAACAGCCGTACGGGCCGAGTGTAAGGACCGTTTTCCTGCCAATAGCTTGCCAGAATGACGTTGTAGGGCCCCAGCCGCAGGCGTCCGTCGGCCGATCGCCGGGGGAGGATGGCGGGTCGAAATCCCGTGATGGTCTGCGGGTTCGCGCCGCTCGCTTGCTCCAGACAGCGCCATTCGATCGCGGGTCGGCCGTCATGGGGAGTCAGCCAATCGATCGAACGGACGGCGGGGGCGTGAACCATGGGCACATGGCACGTTTCGCATTCCAGGCGTGCCATATGCACGGCCCGAAACGGCAGCCAGTCATGCGATGCGTCCGCGCGGTGACAATCACGGCAGGTTCGCATCGTTCCGGAGAATTCGGGGGCGATTCCGCTCTGAGGCGTATCACCTTTGGCAAATTGGTGGCTTGGCTGTCTAAGATATTCTCCAAAGGAAAGTCGTCTCGGCTCGAACGCGAGGTGCTTCGGACGGCCGTTCGAAGGAGGATCGAACAACGCCGGATTGTCGAGCGAGAAGTGGCAATGCCGGCAATCCAAGAGCGCGGCGGCATGCACGTCCCAAGGCTGCGAAAGCCGAGACTTGTTGCGCAGGTTGATCGCCGAATCGGACATCCGTTGGCCCGAGAAGACCTGGCCTTTGGTGAGCGTGGACCAATCGGACAGCGACACGTCCATTTCCAGCGGTCGGTTTCCAACGTGAACCTTGCCGTGACATTGCCCGCAATGCTCAGCCGTCGGCCGGACCAAGCGAAAGGTCGGGGATTGCTCCTTTCCGTCCGCATCGAAGGCCGACGGCAGGTATGTCCATCCGTGCTCTTCCCTGGCTACGATGCCCGACCGAGACAAGGTGGCCGTGGTCGCCCAGCCAAAGGCGCCGCTCTTGATATCCCGCACGCGTTCGATGTTGTCGGGCTGTTGGAGGTGGCACAGAAAGCAATTGAACTCCATGGATCCGGAGGCAGACCAATCCCAAGGCTGCGGGGCGTTTCGTCCTAGGTCGGTGGTCAGCAAATCGGGCTGCCAACCGGCGTCCGGACTCGGCGATCGAGCTGTGTTCGGCGATTCGGAAGATGCCTGCTTCGAATCGGAGTCCCCGGCCTCGGCGGTTCTTTCTCTCGAGTCGGGGGACCGGCCCGCCAGGGGCGTGTCGCCGAAACCGACGGTGCCCAGCCTTCCGCCCGTGTACCGGTTTCCGAAAATTCGCAGCCAATCGGCAAGCCCGAGATCCGGCTTGTCGTCGCCCGGTGGAGAAAGACGTTGGTAAGTGAGCGGGTTCCAGCTCCCTACTCCGCCGTGGGTGTAATCCCAAGCATGTCGGGCCCCCGGTAAGGACCCGGGGAGGAAACGCGCGTTAAGCCCGAGATCGGCGTGATAGCAGTGTCGGGAGATATACTCCGCGTCGTGACAGGCGCCGCAGGTCTTCATGGCAGAGACCGGGCGATGGGAGGAAAGAACGTTTTGTCCTTGGTCGTCGAGCAACGGCAGGGCGGGGTGGAAGTCCTCCCGGGATGCTCGGACCTGCATTGCAGGGGTTCTCGGCTGCTCTCCGAACGCATGCGCCAGCGCGAGGAGCGGCGCGAACGCCGACACAACGACGGCGGCAAAACGACCGAGCGAACGATCGACGCGTTGCATTCCCAGGGTCCTTCGGCAATCGGATCAGCAATCCTAACGAGCGGCGAGACGGCGGAGCTTAGCGGCGGTCCGGGGGCAGCAGACCGACCGCCCGGCGGTCGCCGCGAAACATCGGATCACCGGGGTATCCCAGCGCCTCCCAGTCGAGGCGACCGTTGGGGCCGTGGCAATCGCCGCATTGCAGGGCGCGCTCCTTGGGCTGAACCATATGGGATAACGGCCAATACATCTCCGTATCCACGAACCCATACTCGCCGCTGTACGGCAAGCCGGTGTCCTGGCTTCCCAGGCGGCAGGCCTTGTCCCAATCGAACTCCGTCCAGAACCCGCCCGGTCCCCAAGTCCGCGGTGTCAGGAGGTACTCGTACTTGCGGTCATAGATTTGCCGACCGCGGTGCACCTTGAAGGGCCAAATCTTGGCCTCGGGGTCGCCGGGGCCGCCTAGAGGACGATTGATCGCAACCACTTGCGTCGGATCGATTCGCCCACCGGTGAGATAGCGCTCGGCTCGGCCGTTGTACCAGTAATACTCGGGGGCGATCTCCTGAGCGTAGACGAACCTTCCCTTTTGCTTGAGGTACACGTGCGGGTCCTCGGGGATGTCGTCACGTCCCGCCGCCGACCAGTCCCAATACATCTTGGTCGGGGCATCGATGGCCATTTTGGGGATATGGCACGTTTGGCAAGCGATCGTAGCGGTGTGAAAGTCTAACCGGTCGTCGCCGTGGGGACGGTCGCTGTGGCAATCGGTGCAGGCGACGCGATCGATCTTCTCCGTGCAGACCGACATGGCACAGCCCGGGATGCGATGCTCTTTGGTCTGGTGGCAATCGACGCACTCGAAACGCAGGCGGCCCATGTGGACGTCGATGCGTTCCGGCGGGAAGTACATCGTGCCGTCCAAGTCACCGTGTTTGACGGCGTCGGCGCCGCCCCCTTTGAAGTGGCATTGGCCGCAATTCAGTCGCGTGGGTCGACCGACGCTCCGAGCCACCGCCGTCAAATCGACATCCCGCTGCGGCATGCCCGCCAAGCCCTTTTGGTAGGTGTTGGTTCGATCATGACAGACGAGGCAATCCACGTTCTCCTGCCGCGCGAAATCGAATTCCGGGTCTTTCCAGCCGTAGCCCGCATGGCAAGCCGAGCAGGCTTGGATGTTGGGCAGTGCGGCGATGCAGAAGTTATTGATGAGGTTGAGTTTGCCCACGCTCAGCACTTGTCCGGTTTGGGGGTCGCGCACGTGGTGCCCGGCCCACGTCCAGTGATTGGTGGCCATAACCTCCTGAGCCGACTTGGGGTGGCAGGCAAGGCAAGTTTTCGTGACGTCGGGGCCTGTCTTCAACCCGTCGGGTATGAAGGCTGTGTGATCGATGTGGGGCGACGGCGAGGGCACGTGCCGCCAGGGCTGATCAACCCCAAGCCGTTCAACGGGAGACACAAGTCGCAAAGCGGCCCACGCAACTCCTGTGAGAGTAGCGATTAGGACGACCACTGCCGCAGGTTTCACGAGATTCATCGCGGTAGCCTCCACCGCCGAATCGAATTCCATCCCGGGCCCCCGAGCCTAGTTACGGATCGCCGTCACTGGGGAAGGGCGCTCCGTCCCGCGCCGGCGAGGGGCGCGCGCCCGCGTCCGAGGATGACGCCACAACCTCGTTGGGGACGCTTGCCACAGCCGCCAATTCCGTCCGCAGAGCCATCGGTAAATCGTCTTTCATGGTGCCGAGGATGGCCTCTCGTAGGATCTCCGTGGCCTGTACGAATCGCTTGTCGGCGAGGCGATACAGGACTTGCTGCCCGTGCCGCCGCGTGCGAACCGCGCGGCATTCTCGCATCAACCGGAGGTGTTGCGAGGCGTTTTGTTGCGGAACGCCCGTGGCCTGAGCCAACTCCGTGACCGTTTTTTCGCCTTCGCGGAGTAGGCAGAAGAATTGCAGCCGCGTGGGATGGGCGAGGACACGGAAGAGCGTGACCAACAAATTGCACTCGTCGCCGGGGAGCATGACCGAATTCCTACAAAAGCCCCATTCCAGTATCATTATACTTGTACATTAAAACATACGCAACTGCGCACATAAAGGATCAAGAAAAATTTTTCGGTCGCACTACCATTTTGGGTGGTTTGCGTTCACGCTGATGGTGCAATCAAAGACCCGGTCCGGTCCGGGTACGTCACCGGAGTCTCGAAATCCGGATCCCCCGACCCAGGTTCAACGATTCCGCACCATTTCAACGAATCCTCATTACGGGACCCTCTTGATTGGGGGTTTCCGCCACTTCGGGCCCTGTTGCGCTATCCGATTCCCGGGTCTGATTCTCCGACTCGCGTCGGGCGGCATCGGCGATGAGGCTCGCGAATTGTTCGCGGACGGCCGGCGAGACGTTGGTGAGCTGTTCCGCAAGGCGCCGCATGGCGGTGCTGCGAACCGCCGCGGTTCGATAAAGCGATCCGAGAAAGGCGAACGTCTGCCGGTAATTGTTTTCCGCCATCGCTCCAAAGAAGGGGTTCATGGCCTTCGTGAGCAGCTCTAGTCCGGCGCGGTCGATTTGCACGAACAGATCAAGGTCGGCGGAGACGTAGGCCGTGCCGTCGTTTTCGCGGAGGTAGGTGCTGTTGAGCACGACGACGCAGCGCCCTTGCACGGGTCGAAACATCAAAGGGCCGCTGTACTGTCCTTCGGCGTACACGACGTGGCAGTTGGGCGAACTGAGGAGGTATTGCAGATGGGCCACCGTGCCCGCCGCGTCATCCATCAGATAGCCGTCGTTCCCTCGCGGCTCCAATCGCATCTTGGTGACGCCGAGAACTTGCCATACACCCACCACGACGTTGGGGTTTTCGACCAGGAATTGATAGAACTCCGGCTCGCATTGAATGACGCGGCCGGGCATCCTGCGGAACATCGCCGAGCGGTTCACTACCTCCAGAACGCGTTCGCGGTTGGGGGGGGACAATTTTTCCCACGGTATTTGCTCGATCGCTGCGCGCTTGATGTCGCGGTCGGAAGTCCCGCCGGTTAGCCCGATTTCCGCGGTCTGCCGGGTCTGCGGATGGTGAGGCGAGAACGCCTGTGGATCTGCGGCAAAACCGCGGACGGCGAACGCGAGGGTCATTAAGATGGCCGCCAATTCGGCATTGGGTCGAACCCAGCGACCGAAATGCCGGATTGCGAGCGACCGGGGCGATGACGTATGGGCTTCGAGATGCGTGCGGCGCGTCGTAATCATCGGTTCCGGCATGCTGGGCGGGTGGTTTCGCTTCAACGCGGTGCCTTTTTGTCAGTGAGGGCGAGGCGGGGCCACTCGCCGACGTCACGGTGATTCAAGGTTCATGACCTACGGATTCTATTCGGCATGGGAAGGCTATTCCGGCTAGCAAAAAAGCGACAGCGTTGTCTGGGGAGACGGGTGGGCTGCGCTATCTCGCGAGCATGGGTGATCTGGCGTGGGCCGATTTACTCTTGAGGCGGTATTGCCCGGTTGGGATAATCCGCCGTGAACTCAGTCGCCGAATCGGTCGCGACGACTTTTCCGATTTGCCGAGGCGGTTGAGTCGCAGTCGCAGTTGCCGTACTGTCCGCGGCTGTGAAAAAGCACACGAGCCGGAGTTTATGCGAAACGCGGGTGTCGCCGCCGAACGGGCAAGAAGACGGGGGGCTGCTCCTGTAGCGGTACCCGCGACCGGCCGCGGTGCGCTGCGGTTCCTCCTCTGGACCGCTTTCGTAATGCTTTGGGCGGCCGCGATTGCCCGACTTCCCGATGTCTGGGACGCGAGGCGTGCCGCGGCGTTGGAGCGACGGCTCCTCTCGCCGCCGTGTCGCGATCCGGAGGGCATCATTGCCCAACTGGCCGAGTTAGGCCCGGCAGGGTTGCCGTCCGTTGTTCGGGCACTCGGCAGTTCGGAAAACGGCGTGGTCCAAGCGGCCCAAAGGGCGATCTGGCGAGAACTGAAAACGGAAAGCGACGTCGCATCGCGCTCCGCTCGTATCGAGGCCGTGGTCCGGACGATGCTGGCGGAGTATCCACATTGGGGCGAGGCGACGCGATCCGCCGCCTGCCCGTTGTTGCGGGTGATCCTGAATTCCCCACGCCAAGCAGGAATGCTCTCACCCAGCCGTTTAGAGCAGTTGAAGGCCTTGGCGGCCGGCCTGGAGAACGAGGCGGGGCGCGACGCCGCTTTACCCGGCAGTTTACCCGATCAAGGGGGGGAGACAGAGCCGCTCCAGGCAGAGCGTGACAAGCGCCGGGAGATCGCTGCATCGGGCGAGGCGGCGACGCGAGTGCGTCTGGAAAGCGGGTCACGTCTGGGCGTGCGGTCGGAAGGGCCGCCGGGGCGAGCCGAAGGAACCGCTTGGGATACCGATCCGGGAGTCCTTACGGATGCCGAATTGGCCGGGACGAAAACGCGTCTCGCAACGCACTCCCTATCGAATGATGGGGCTTTCGCGGAGAGTGCATCGTCCCCGTCACGACGGTCGGATGGAGCGGCGGGGATTGATCGGGCTGTCTACTCGCTCGACCTGCCGACTTCGTCGGGGCAGCGATCTTTCGGGCCGGGGGGACGGGACGCCGTTCGTGTGACGTCCGCCACCGAAGACGTCTCGGGAGCGGGCGACCGTTCGTCGAGCGACCGGGGCTTGCCGCGCGAGGCGATTCCCGAGGGCGAAGCGGCGGCCTCACCGCTCGATGAGGGATTGCGGGCTCTGTCAGGTCGGTTTGCCGGCGTCGATGCCCGAAGGCGAGACCTGCCTCATGAATACGCTATTCCGCCCGAGATTCGGAACCTGTTTTTGCGGCTCGTTTCCGGGGCGCTGGAGGAGCGGCGCCTCGCGGCGGAAGCCCTCCGAGTTCGTGTACGCTCTCCGGGTGTGATTCAAGCGGGCGGCTTGGTCTTCGATCCCTCGCCGCAACAGCGGCGAGAAGCGGTTGCCCGACTGTGGACGATTCCCGACATCGATCCCTTGCCCTTCTTGTTTGAACTTGCCGTCGATTCCGACGCGGCGGTTCGGCGGGAAGCGCTGATTGCGCTGGGATCCGTCGCCAACGACTCGATTCGCGATTGGGTGATTTCGTCGTGCCGGGCCGATGAGTCGCCCGACATTCGCGCGATTTCGGAAAGGATTCGCGGAGGCTCGGCCGCGACCGCGACTAGGTGAGCGGCGAGCTTGGATGCGGTTGTGAACGGGCTTGAAGACGGCCCCGCGTGACATTAGGGGGCTCGATTCGGGCGAGTTGCGTTTTTCCGCCTCAGGGTGGGCGTGCGTTCAGCGGCCGTGTTCTTCCGTCGTACCCGAGATAAAGACATGGCCGTCCGTGAGATCCACAGCATCGACATGGACGCGGCGTCGGCTTTCCGGATCCGAAGCCGCCAAAGAAATCATTAGCGCCGGCTCGCCGTCGTGTTCTTCGCGGCGAACGTCCACGCCCGCTCGCCGGAGACCTTCCTCCAAGCTATGCAAGAGGGATGCCGTGGAGACCGGCAAGAGACCGATCCCGGCCTTGCGAAGACGAATCTGGAGCACGTCCGTTCGTGTTAGTTGTGCGCGGACTCGAACCCAAAGCACGGCCGAGCGGCCTGCCCACTCAGTGCGGCAAGCGACCGTCAGCTCTTCTCGCCCGATGCGGATTCGAGGTTCCCGAAAATGGGAGGGCAACAGGTCGGGGTGATTCTTCGGCAAATCCACGGACAGCCACGCATTGACTTCGTCTTCCGTCAATCGCAGGTCCCAGCGTCCCTCGCGTTGCAAGTCGCCGGTCAGTGCGGAGGCCTTTTGCAGGAATCGATCATTGAGTGCGGCTTGGACCTTGGGATCCGCCTTCGCAGTGGGATAAAATACGGGCACGCGCGTTGCCAGGTGATAGATCACGGCCCCGCCGATCAGGAGCAGCAGCAAGATGCCGACGAGCGTCAGGACCCCGTACCAGATCAGCCGTTTAACCACATAATTCTCCATCTTCCGTTAAGCTGCCGCGGCAAATCTCCGCACGGCTTCATCTTCGTAGGAAAGGGGGCACGACGTCAATGTGAGGAAAAGTCGGCGGCGGTGTTGCCGCGGGAGGGTGGGCGAGAAAAGATGTGACTCGGCCCATCGCTACAGGGCCGATCGGCTCGGAGGGGGGCCGCGTGGCGTAGGGGCGTCGCGGCCTGGGCCTGGGATACCGCCAAGGGCGACGCTTCTTTCATCAAGAGATGCTAGAGATGTTTTGCAACGGGAAAGGCCTTCGCATGAAAGCCCTGGTGTTGACGGAATACGGACGGTTGGAGATGCAAGAAGTGCCGCCGCCTGAGCCGGCGGAAGACGAGGTGTTGATCCGCGTCAAGGTCTGCGGTATTTGCGGCAGCGACGTGCACGGCATGGACGGGAGTACGGGCCGACGCATCCCGCCGGTCATCATGGGGCACGAGGCGGCCGGGATCGTGGAGCGGACGGGATCGCGGGTCAACGGTTTGGCGCCCGGCGACCGCGTGACGTTCGATTCCACGATCTACTGCGGTCGCTGCCGGTTTTGCCTGCGCGGCCGGGTCAATCTTTGCGAAGACCGGCGCGTCTTGGGGGTTTCGTGCGGCGAGTATCGACGGCATGGGGCATTCGCCGAGTTGGTGGCGGTGCCGGGGCTCATCGTCTACCGGATTCCCGATCCCGTCACGTTCGAGGAAGCGGCCCTCATCGAACCGCTAAGCGTGGCGATTCACGCGGTGGATCGCGTACGGCCGCGACTCGGTGATTTGGCGGTCGTGGTCGGCGGGGGCATGATCGGGCAGCTCGTGGCGCAAGCGGCTCGCGCGGCCGGCTGCCGAGCGGTCGCGGTGGTGGAACCGGATGAATATCGCCGCGCTTTAGCGCAAGAGCTGGGGGCCGCAGCGGTCTTGTCTCCTGCGGAAGCCTCGCCGCAACGTTTGAAGGATTGCTTCGGCGTATCGCTCGCCGAGGTCGTTTTCGACGCCGTGGGAACGGCCGAATCCCTCGCCCTTTCGCTCAGTTTGTTGGAAAAGGGGGGCGCGTGCGGGTTGGTCGGCAACCTCGCCCCGCAGGTGCCTTTACCGTTGCAAGCCGCGGTCACCCGAGAGTACGCCCTCCTGGGATGCTGCGCATCCCAAGCCGACTACGCACGCTGTCTGAAACTGCTGGCGGGTGGCAAAGTCAGCGTAGCCCCGCTCATCAGCCGGACGGCTCCGCTCGAGGAAGGGCCGAAGTGGTTCGACGTCCTCTACCATCGCCGCGAGCCGCTGATGAAGGTCTTGCTGGCTCCGTGATCGTTTGCGACGGGACGCAATCGCCGCTCAGTGCGTCACGGCGTAGACGATGGCGTTCGCGCCGATTTGTAGGGCAGCCTCGTCCTTCAGGCCGTATGAGTACGCATGCGGGAATTGCTCCCAGCCGTTGCCGAGGTCGAATCGGCTGTAGATCACGGCCAAGCGACCGTCGATGCTGATGCCCTCCAATTCCGGGGCTTCGAGTGAGCCGAAGTCCTCACGCACCCGCGGCGTGTACTCCACGCGCCGGATATCGAACAAATTGTGATAAACAGGGTGGTCGAGCGGGATGCGTTCCAGGCGGGCATCGGGAAAGACCTTGGCGATTTCGCGGCGGAAACCGAGGTCGAAGGAGACGCGACCGCAACAAGCATCGGCCAAGAGCAGTCCGCCGGCCTTCAGGTATCTTTGCAGCATCGCCACTTCTTCGTCGCTCCACACGAACTCGCGGTGGCCCGTGATGTAAAGCATGGGATAGGTCGCCACCCGCGGGTCGTTCAAGCGGACGTTTTGCCGCTTGAACTTGACTTCCAGCGTGGAGTTGTCGCGCGCGAATTTGAGCAGGTTGTGCACGGCGGAGGGGTCGGGGTCCCAATCCCCGTCGTGCATGATCTGAGCGAAGACGAAATCGTCACGCGAGGGAGCGTCGGCCTCGTAATACACCTTGGTCGTGCTGAGGAATCTCGCCAATTGATAGGAGCCGAGGATATAGGTGATCAGATTGGCACCGACCTGCCGTGCGACGTCGATGACCAATCGCAGTCCCCGCGGGTGGTCGTGGCCGTCCCAGCCGCAACTCATGTCCGCGGGTGAGAAAATGACGCCGCTGCGGCAACCGAAATCGATCGACTCCAGACAGGGAGAGTCGTCGTACTGCGAACCGTCAGCCTTTTGATACGTGAAGGAGCCGAGCCGGTAGTACGACGAAAACAGCGGTTCTTCCGGCAGCATTTTGCGGAGCGGCCGGTCGGGGAAGATCAGCTCCATCTCGCGGCGGAAGGATTGGGCGAAGTCGTCCCATCCGCAGCAGGCGTCGCCGATGATCGTACCGCCGTCCATGACGTAACGAGCCAGCTTGGCTCGCACGTCGTCCGATAATTGGAAGGAATTGTGGCCCGAGAACAGCAGGGCCGGCAATTCCCGCGGATCATACGAGAAGTGGGCGAAATCGGTTTCCATCGCCCGATAGTTGATGCCCAACTTTTCGTTGGTCCATTCCAAGAGCGTGGTTACGTCGGCGGGATCGGTCATCCAGTCGCGATACATGACCCGTTGACCTTCGCGGGTGACCCAGCGGACGGGACCGAGGGCCATCTTTCCGACCAAGGCCGGCGGGCTGGGCGGCCGCTTTTTCTCCGAGCGCCGCAGGGGCGTGACCGGCAGCGGCAGGGGAGGGAACGATTCGCCGCCCGTCCGGTGCTGTGGAGCGGCTTTGGGGGGAGGACCGCAATCGATGGGGCCGGAATTCTCCTCCCCGAACAAGAGACTGGGCACGCCCAGTCCTCCCGCCTGGCCTACCGCCCAACTGACTCCCATGGTCTCCAAAAACCGGCGGCGCGAATGCTTGCGGTCTCGTGCTTCCAACATGGCATCACCTCTTCTGGTAATTCCGGATCGGTCTGGGAGCGTCTCACGCTATCGTTTGCCGGCCGTGGATCCCGCCCCCGGCTGCGGTAGCGGAGGCACGGCGGGGCTTTCGCCGACCAGCAGTTCCAAATGCTTGTTAAATACCTCTTCTCCCACCATTCCATTGTAAAGAACGATCTCGTCGATGGCGCCGGGAAAAGCGTAGGCGTGGGCGCCGGCCGAATCGAAGCCCTTTCCGATCGCCAGCGGACCGGCCGCCGGTCTACCCACGGCCTGACCGCGGTCGAGGACGAGACGCAATCGCCGCTCTCCACGGCTCAAGTCGGCCAGCCAGGTGGTCACGATCATGCGATCATCGCGCTCGGTGAAGGCCGCGGCCGCGTAATACCAGTGACCCGGTTCCAGGCGGCCGTCCGTGACCAACCAATTTTCGCGGGCATCGAAGAGATGCATCAGGGTGCCGTCCCCGGCCGTGGCCAGGAAGAAGCTTACCCGGTCGGAATTCCATCGCGTGGCAAGCAGGCTTCCCACGGCGTCCGCGCCGTCACCGGCGGGAAAGCCGTCGTAGCGGAAGATCGCCTCGAGGGAGAAAAAGCCGGGCGGCGTGAAGACGCTCTCCGTCTGGAGGGCCGCCCCGACCGCGTTGTTGTTTCCACGTTGGATCCGGACGGCTTCGGCGCCGCTACCCCAACCCGGCACGAGGTTGAGTGCTGCCGGATCGCCGCCTCCTTTGAGAACGGTTCGCAGCAGCGGTTCGCCCGTGATCCGATCCCGGAAACGGTCGTCCAAAGACTCGAAGGAAAAGACCCGCAGCACGTGTTCCGCGCGCAGGGCGGCGAATTGCAGCGTGCCGGAGCTTCCTCGGCAAGGCAGTTCCCGGATGAACCGGCCGCCGGCGAAAGCGATCGGCCGCCGGCGCCCTTCCGCATCCAACCGGACGGCCTGGCCGGCGTGCAGCCAATCGTCCTGAGGGATCCCGCTGCGGACCGAGTCGTGGGCGACGCCTTGCGAACTCGCATCGGACTTGGCGCGGTCGGCGGTGCCTGCACTGGAACGGCACTCCACCGCACCCGCCAAGACGTGCATTTCCGCCCCCGTTTCGTCCACCGCTACGGCGAACGAAGTGCCGCGATCAATAAAGGAGCCGAACGGAGTCTCGACGCTGAACCCCTCGCCGGGCGACACGATTTGAAAAACGGCTCGACCTTGCTCCAGACGCAGCCGATTTGGGGTTTCCAGAACTGCCGCAGCGGGACCCTCCAGGATCCAACCATTGCCGTTGGGCAGGTTCCATGCGGCCACGCCCCCGCCGATGCGTTTGGTCTCGCCGTATGCCCAATCCGACAGGGCGGCGGGACTTTCGGTCGAATCGAGCGAGGAGAACGAGCCTAACAGGCGAGCGGCCTCCCTAGCGGGCGCCGGCGCCGAGCGGGGCGATGTCCACCACAGGACGGCAAGCATGACCGCGGCTGCCACAGCCGCAATGCTTCCCGCCACTCGCCGAACAACGCGGGAACCGGAATGAGCCGCTGGGGGTTCGAAAGGTTGAGAAAGCGACGGCGGCCGTTCCGTACGGTCGGCCCCGGTTTTCGGCCGCGCCGTTCCCACACTCGACCAGTGCAGTTCGCCTACCAAGATCAGGTAGCGGCTTAGAAACGCAAGGGCCTCCGGATCGCGCGTCAATTCGTCGAGGCGCAGCAAGTCTTGGGCCGTGCATACGCCGTCGCACAAGGCGGCGGCGAGCCGACCTAATTCTTCGTGCGGCGATGGCTGCCAAGCCTGCCTGGTCAAGACTCGAGTTCCTCCATTCACGACGTAATCAGCGGGATCGTCGTCGCCGGCGGCGGCGACTGCTTAGGTGCCTGCTGAGGCGTTAAGCCTCTTCGTGGGCCAGTTTGCGATCCATGCACTCCAGCAGCCGCATACGGATGCGATGGAGGGTCCGGCGAATGGCATCCGCCGTTCGGCCCAAACGGACGGCCAAGCCCTCGGGACGGCAGTCCTCTTCGTACCGCATCCGGATCAATTCTCGGTGCCGGGGTAGCAGTTCCTCTAAACACTGCTGCAAGGCGTCGCGGCGGCGGTCCCAATGGTCGATTTCGCGGATCGTGGCGGCCGACAATCGCTCAACCAAATCGTCGGACATCGGCAGGACGGCCTTTCCCCGCGCGTGACGGTGCTTTAGGACCTCGTACCGCGCGATGCCGCACGCCCAGCGTGTAAAATCCTGATCGCGTCGATACTCGGAGAATTTCCGCCAGAGCACGACGCTCGTCTGTTGCAGAATCTCCTCCGCGTCGGCCAAATTATGGACCAGGGCGAAAATCGACAAAAAGACCTTCCGCTGAGCGACCGTCCAGAGCCGCACGAACTCCTCGCCTGCCTCGGCGGAATCGCCTGGTTCACGTATCTCCATGGATGGACGGACCGCTTGGGAGGTACTGTTCCGGCCCCTATTCTCTTATCCCGGGCGGGAACGAAAAATCGGACACGAAATTTGGGAAGCCCTGAAAAGATTGTGGTTTGTTACCCAAGGCTATTCAACGAGATTTCGCGGCAGGTCGCTATCCCAGAGCGGCGCGACAAAACGTTAGAATGGAGGGAAACCGGATTTGACGAGGATCGGCTAATCGTTTTCGGCGGCGGGGCCGGGCAGGCCAGACGTGCCGCGGAGCGATCGCGCGGTCCCCCGACGCTGCACTCCGGAGCGGCTTGAGAAGAAGGCGGCTTGAGAAGAAAAAGAAAAGCGGTTCGAGTGAGGGACGGTTACGATGGCCGATTCTGTAGAACGCATCAACCGTACGACCGAACGGTCACCCTTGCGCGTGGCTTTTCTGATCTCCGGCAGCGGTCGCACGCTCCATGATCTATTGGATGATGTGGACAACGGCTTGATCGATTTGGATGTCCGCTTGGTCCTTGCCAGTACCCCGAACGCGTCGGGACTGCAACACGCCGAATTCCGGGGTATCCCGGTGGAGGTTCTGGAGCGGACGGGCTTCCTCGACGGCGGCGAATACAGCAAGGCCATCTTCGGTCTGTGCCGCGACAACGAGGTGCAGATCGTGGTCATGGCCGGTTTCAGCGTCCATTTGACGATTCCGGAAGATTTTCAGCATCGGGTCATCAGCTCGCATCCGGCCCTGGCTCCCGCCTTCACGGATCGAACGCTGCACGGACGGCGCATCCACGAGGCCGTACTGGCCCGCGGCGTCAAAGTGAGCGGCTGCACGATCTTTTTTGTGGACCAGTCCTACAATCGGGGTCCCGTGATTCTGCAAAAGGCAGTACCGGTTTCCGTGGACGACACGGTGGAACAACTCGAGCGCCGCATCCTATACGAAGAGCGGCTGGCCCTGCGCGAGGCCCTGCAACTTTTGGCCGAGGATCGGATTCGCGTGGAGGGCCGTCGCGTGCTGACCGTAGCGCATGGGGGCGGTGCCCTGCCGGCATAGTCGCGGCGTTCCCTGTCGGTGTCGTCAACCATGCAAGGCGGCGGCGCCGGCCAAGGCCACGGCATGATCGTCTTCCACGGTGCTGCCCGACACGCCGATCGCCCCG
Organism: Thermogutta hypogea; assembly: GCF_055386265.1. NCBI lineage: Bacteria > Pseudomonadati > Planctomycetota > Planctomycetia > Pirellulales > Thermoguttaceae > Thermogutta > Thermogutta hypogea. The sequence goes on along the minus strand of NZ_AP042425.1, from coordinate 2,374,346 downwards.
ATGATGCGCCCCTCGGCGCCTTTCAGAGGAACGCCGCCCGGGAAGGTGATGAGTCCGCCGTTGGAGTGTTCGATATGGTAGAGGGAGCCTCCGGGTTGGGACAATTTGCCGATTTCGCCGGTATTCATGTCGAAGAATCGGGCCGTCCTGGCCTTGCGAATGGCGATGTCGATGGAGCCGAGCCAAGCGTCATCCATGCGGGCAAAGGCCTTGAGGTTCGCGCCCGCATCCACGACCGCGATGTTCATCTTGACCCCCATCTCTTGGGACTTTTTTAGGGCGGCGGCGAGAACCTTTTGGGCCTGTTCCAGGGTGATGTCCGACATGCGTGGAAGCTCCTTTCGTTGAGGGGTGCGGATCGCAACCGAAATTGTTTCTCATCCGGGGCCGACGTCATGATCGAGACGTCCAGGCGAGAGGTGAGACTCTTTATCATAGGGCGGCGGGCAAGAGGGCCGGCGGCAAAGTTCTCCACCGAACGGCGGCCGGGTGATAACGTGACGCGACGTACGGCTTTGCGTCGGACCGTACCCCTACTTGGCCCGCGGGCGGATGTGGAAAGAGGCACACGCTCAGCACGATCCGCTCCGTCATCCAAATCCGCCTGAAAATGGTAACGGGCGAGAAAACGCCCTCCGCGAACCGCCCTACCGGCCGATTCCCAACTTGCCCCGTCGGCTCTTTGTCCGCCGCTCATCGTCCTTCGAGGAGGCGGTCTCCCAAGCGGTTGTCCAGCTCAGGGATGGCAAGGATCTTTTCCCGCGTGATTTCGGCGGGGTACTCGACGCGGCGAAAACGCACCAGGCCGTCCTCTTGAATTACGTAACACGCCCGGCGATCGCCGTCACGGGGTTGCCCCACCGAACCGACGTTGATCATCAGTTTTTGATTCTCGTCCAGGCGAAACTCCTGGCGGTCCAGTTCCTCCGGCGAGAAGAATTCCAGGTCCTCGGTAAAGATGCCGGGAACATGGGTGTGCCCCTGAAACGAAATCCACTCGATCATGGAGAAGATCTTCTCCATTTTGCTTTGCTGGTAGATATCCTCCGGAAACACGTACTCGTTGAGTGGATTGCGAATGGAGCCGTGTACGTAGAGGATCGGACCTTCTTTGTGGACGCGCGGCCGTTCCCCCAGAAAGTCCCAACGCTTGAAGGCCGCCGGGGAGGCCGAATTGACGTCCTCCAACTGCTCGCGGGTCCAGAAAATCGCCCGTTCCGCCCCCACGTTGAAACCCTCGGGATCGAAAAGGGCGCCCTGATCGTGATTACCGAGGAGGCAGACCTTACATTGCATGGCCAAATCCACGCATTCGCGCGGATTCGGGCCGTATCCCACGATGTCTCCAAGGCAATAGACTTCTTCCACGCCCTGGGATCGGGCGTCGGCGAGGACGGCTTGCAACGCCTCGAGGTTGCTGTGGATGTCGCTGATGATGGCCCGTTTCACGATATCGGATCACCCCTGGGGAGCGGACTTGGAAAAAGCGGCGGCCGAGGTCGAAGAGCCTGTTGACAGTGTATGCCCCATCCTCAGTGTGGTCAAGATGATGCGCGTGTCGGCGTCGGTAAGCTCCGCGCGGTGAAGCAAGCGGCCCGACGACGGCATGAACCGAAGTCGGGCCGAGCGAGCTTTCCGAAATGCAGCCGCCGTTCCTTCAGGAACGGGGCCGAAGCCGATCTTCTTACCTAGCGACCTGCGGAATCTGGAAGACGGCCTGATCGATCTCGACGGTCTTGCGGACCTCGGAACCTTGGCACGTCACCTTGACCCGAACTTGCTCGTCGTCGGAAGTTTTGCCGAAGAGAGCGAGAACCGAGGCGAGCTTCGGTTTCTGATGCTCGGGCACGAACCGCGACGCGAATGCTACGACTTTCTCGATGTTGAGCCGCATTTCCACGGCGGGCGACACCTGCGGACCGAGCGATTCGGCCTCCTCGACAAGGGATCGCAACATCGGTTCCGCATCCTTGCCCGCGATCACCGCCACGTATTCCTTCGAGACGAGCATGGCAAGGTTCAGCGTCGGGCCGAACATCCGTTGCAGATCCGGATTCCTCGCCGCTTCCTCCGGCATGCTCAACTTCAGCAGGTGAATCTTGAAGTCCTCCCCGGCAAAGGCGTTGGGTTGGACGGAGACCACGGCCTGCGGGGCCTTGGCTTGAATCGCCTCGACGATCTTGCCGGCCAGATCCTCGACTCCGCTCGGATCAGGCACGCGCCCGGCCGCGATCAGGTAGAGCTCGTCGTCTCGGCTGAGTGCGGCGACGGCGCCTTCGGAGCGGCCGCTCGCAGCCGCTTCGCCCAACAACCGCAGGAAATCGTCCAGCATGCCTTTGGCGAATTGTGCCTCGGTCGGATCGGGCAAACTGCGGTCGAGCTGGGCATGTAATTCAGCGCTGATCACCTGGCCGGCGGCGGCAAGCTCAGCATGGGAGGCGGCCGGGAAAAGGTAATTCCAGCCGAGGTAGGAAAGCGTGCCCGGATACGATCGTAGCATCGGCAGCGGACTGATGAGGCCCTCTTGCTTGCGGAACCAATCCGCCAACTCCGTCCCATCTTGGGCTTTCCAGACGCTCGTCAGGACGACCTTGCCGGCATCACGATCCCAGTTGATGGTAAAACTGACGGTTTCGGTCTGTCCGAGAACCTCCCAAAGCAGGGTTTCCATGCGTTTGGCCGCGGCTTTGCGAAGTTCGAACACGGCGTCGCTTTCGCCCGGCTGTTGATGCAATGCTTCGCGCGCCTGCTTGCGGAGCCAATTGCGGACCTTCTCGGCCTGCGTACGGGGCACGGCTGCGAGGTCGGCCCGAACCGCCACCAATCCCGCTCCTTCCAAGGTTTCGAACCAAGGGGACGGATCGCTAGGCATCTCCGTCACAGCCTCGGCTTTTTCCGAAACATAGACCCAGCCGGTACCCAGGGCACAGAACAAGTTGCGCCCCCCCATCTTCACGCGATACACGTCGCCGCCCAGCTCTTCAAACTCTTCGATCGCCGGCTTCGCCGTCTGATGGAGCCGTTCCACGTCGTTGACGGGCACGATCAAGACCACACCGGCGGTGTCGCCGACGGGCAGGCAAGCCAAGCCCCAGTCACGGGATGCGTCGATCCCGCTCCCACGAGCCATCGCGAGACCGATTCGGGCGGGCGCCAACGCCTTGCCGACGTCGGAATCCCCGCTCACCTCCTCGATCCCGTCCATAATTCGATTCCACTCATCGAGCGGAGCGAATCGAACGACGCCCATCGGCTCCACGGCTACCGATGGAACCGCGGCGGTTAACACGCCCGCCAGGGCGGCGGCCGCCAGGATTCGGAACGACAATCTACTTCTCATGGCACGACTCCTCCAGAGAAAAAACGACAGCGAACTTGGGTTCCAAGCGACGGATGTCGCGATACACGCTTGTCCTCGAACGTGTTACCGGGTAAGGTCGAGCCCCGCCGGACAAGGCCCCGTGATTGCCCCGGGGAGAACGGCTTGCTTGGCCGATCTCAGGGTATGCCGACCTTGGTGCGTATCTTGCGCCAAGCTTTGGGGACGCGATGCGGCGGTCGCGCGTCCCGGCTAGGTTCACGGAGTATCAGCCGCCGCCAAACCGGTCGGAAATTGGCTTTCGACCAGACGCTTGGCCACTGCGGCATCGTGATCCAGATAGGCCCATTGCCGGTCTTGAACTTGAACCAACGTCAACTGCAATTGCCGGATGGCGATATCGGGAAGCAACGACGCGGTCTCCAAGACCTCGGGCGGCGGGGTGGCGGAGTCCGGTCGCGGAGCCGCGGCATCTTGCGCGACTTGAGCCCCCCCGGTTCCCGAAGCCGCTACGCCGCCGAAATCACCGCCATTGAAGCCGAACCACAAGACGACCGAACCGATCACCAGGGTTGCGGCGATCACGCCCCAAAAAACCAGCCGCAGGTTCCATGCGCTATCTTCGCCTCGAAAGAGGACGAGGCGGCCGCCGCCGTTCCCCAAAGTCGCTTCGTTTTCCACCGCCCGCATGATCCGTGCGTGGAGCGACGGCGAAAACACGGGGCGATCCTGGAGTGCCTCTTGCCGAAGGCGCGCCGCCAACCGCGAGTCGGCGAACGACCCGCGATCGGCATCGGAAGACGTCGAATCCCGCATGGGAACTTCCCTCATCAAATCAACGACCAACGGTAACGACGGCGTCCATACAGGCCCAAGCAATCGTGGGCCGGGGCCCGCGCTCACCCGCCGCTCCCGACGAGCGATTCACGATTCCATCTTCTCCTCACGGGCCGACTTCCGTTGCGGGCGGGATCGGCCGTTCCCATTCCGCGGTAAACTCCTGGAGATAGGGCTCCAGTCGCTTTCTCGCCCGAAACAGCGTAGTCTTTACCGACGCCGCGGTTCGTCCGAGGACGTAACCGATTTCCCGAACGCTCAACTTCTCCACATAAAACAGCCACAAAGCGGTGAATTGCGGCTCGGTCAAGGCGTCCTCAGCGATGTTCCATAGCCGCAAGTGTGTTTCGCGTTCCTCTCCGTCGCGAGCCGCCGGGGGGGCCTCGATCACGAGACTCTCCATCGGTTTAGCCTGCTCGGCTCGGCGTTTGTCACGCGCCGCATTCAGGGCGACGCGAAAGGCCACCGTAAACAGCCACGGCCGAAACGCGCGGTCGGCGCGATAATGCCGCAGCTTACGATACACGCGCAAAAACGTCTCTTGCGTCATATCCTCCACGTCGGCGGCGTCGAAGGCCCTGCGTCGCAAAAAGTGGAGGATGGGTACCTGATAGCGTCGCACCAATTCCTCAAAACTCGCGGCGCAGCCCTCCTGCGCCTGATGAGCCAACTGCTCATCGGACAGCGATTGGAGGTCGCATCGCACTTCCGATTCCTGCACCGCGGACATCCTGTGATGCAATCTCTTTCTGCGCCTGCCGGGGAGAAAAATCTATGGCAACTTCGGAACGATGTCCTTTTCCCAAACCGTTTGCAGGGTTGCGGACGATCCCTGCCATTCGCCGCGGACGACGTTCCCTTCCGCCGTGAATCGCATCGCCTGCAACAACTCGTAAATCCGTGGTCGATCGGCGTTTTGCAGTCGCCCCAAAGCCGCCAGCCCGGCAAGCACGTCTCGCACGTCGGCGGCGGTGCTCGGCGATTGGAATTCCGCGGCCAAAATGGCGAACGCTTGATCTTCTCGCTGCCCGACGGCCAGACTCAAGCGTCGGCTGCGCTTCACGATGGGCGAGGCGAAGGGGACGGGCAGGTCGTCCAGACCCCGGGCATGGAAGACGAAAAACGTCTGCGGATCATTTACGAAAAACGGGTCAGGAGCCGTCCGATTCGCGGCCATGGCGGTGATCGTCGCGCGGAGCGCGGCCTCATCCTTGCCGAAGCCCAGTCGGTCTTCACTCAGAAATGTGCCTACCATGTAGGAGTTCTGGTCCTGGTCCCACCACCGATGCAACACCTTGCCCTCGAAGGACTGCGTTTCATAGCGAGGGGAAAGTGAAACCAGGGCCGCTAAACGCTTCTGGTCGAAGCGTCCTCGCAGCAGGACGATGCCCCTCTCGGGGTTGAAGCCCGTGCCGAGAATCGTGGCGCTTTGGATGTCTTCGCCGGGGTTCAAGCCGATCAGCGGAATTTCGCGCAGTTTGCGCAGATCAGCGTTTTGATCGACGATTTGATCGATGATTTGGACTGCCACGGATGACTTTTTCAAATTGTCGACATCGAGGTGCGCGCACCAATTCCAATTCTGGGGTAGCAGTCCCCAATCGAGCGGATCGCCGTGGGCGAGCCGCGTCGTCAAGGCGACACTGAACACCGCCAAGCACAAAACGGTACGGGATAATCCGCCGCTAGTGACCATCATGGATCGGATCGGCCTCGATGGGTCTGAGGAAAACGTGGAACGCCGCCGGCTTCTCCGATAGCAGACCCGGACTGCTCACCGGCAAACGAGTCGCGATAATGCTCTGGATTACGTCCAGGCGTAACAGTATACACCGCATTCGACCGGGCGGTTTCGCAAAATGCGGTCCATGCCTACGATAGGCGGGCCGCCGGAGGCGTCTAGGTTAAGGATCAGGCTTAGGTTAAAGATCAGCGCTGGAAGACGGAACCGGAGGGTGATCCTAGTGGGCGGCCGCTTGTGGGAATCGAAACGACCCCGCCAAGCAGCTCCAATTCGAAGGTTGCCGAGTAGAAGCCGAACCGGAAGTAATCTTCCTGCGTCCTTAGAAACGGCGTATGTCGGGGCGGCGAAAATCGCCGATTCCCTCCAAAATGGTGGTTCGAGTCGGTTTTCCTGCTTGCTGCGCACTACAATTATGGAAAAGGCTTGTTTATGCTGGAAACACGGATAGGATATGGTACGCGATAGCGTGCGACCGAGAGGCCCCTTCGGTCGCTCCATGCAGGATTCCGTTTTTCGACATGGAAGCGCGGCTTTTCTTCTCGGGGGTGCCCATGCATTTGGGATGGGTAAGTTCGGGAGAACCGATGCCGAGTCCCGCATCCCGTATTGCTCCGTCTTTCTCTTTTCCGGGGCCGAATGGATGCTTCTTTTGCGCAACCGTCAGGACGTCCGGCGGGGACGTCCTCGTTTTCTCGCGGTTTGAGAGGAGGGTACCATGGAACTCCGCGTCTTAACCCGTCGCGTCAATTTGGATGAGACCACGCAGGAATTGGTCCAACGTCGGATCAATTTCGCCGTCGACCAGTTCAACGGGTGGATCAACAGCGTGGAAGTCGTCCTCGAAGACGTGAATGGTCCGCGAGGGGGCGTTGACAAGGAGTGTCGCGTTCTGGTTTCTCTGAAAGGAGGAAAGCTCATCAAGATTGAAGATCGTGACGCCGATCTGGTCACGGTGATTAATCGTGCGGCGGACCGGCTTAACCAGGTGGTGGGGCGGGAATTGGAGAAACGTCGGGAGCGAAAGGGCGTTGCGTCGGCCGGGACGCTTCCGGAGGCCTCGCCCGAGTTACCTTGATTACGGTAAGAAAAGGGACGGGGATGGATGGGACGGCAAGGCGGTGCTGCGGGCGCTGCCTGTCGGCGAGGGATCGGCGGTCCGAACACAGGTCCCGCGACGGAGATGATCGGGCGAACTCGTGACGCATTCCGTTCCATCGGCAACCATCCGTGCGGCGTCGCCGCACTTCCGGTTCAGCGCCGCTCATTTTATTTGCTTTGACGACGGCACGTGCGAGACGCTTCACGGCCACGACTACAGGGTCGTCGTCGAACTGACCGGCCGACCGTCGCCGGCCGGTCTTCTTTTTGATTTTCTCCGCCTGGAGCAGATCGTCCGGGAAATCCTCCTTCCCCTCGATCACCGCGTCCTCGTTCCCGGCGATTCATCTTGGATCGGCGTCGTGGAAAAGGACGGGGAAGTGCAACTCGTCTCCGCCGGAAAGCGGCGCTGTTTGCCCCGGGAGGATTGCTGTTTCCTACCCCTCCCGAACACCACGGCCGAACACCTCGTCGCCTATTTGGGTGAAGCCGTTCGGGCCGCCTTGCAGCAAGCCCCGGATTTCCCGCGGGCGCGGGTCGATAGTCTGCGGGTGGAGCTGTTCGAGTCCGAAGCCTTCTCGGCCGTTTGGGTGGGACGCATCGAAGAAGCACCCTGATTGGGTGGGACGGATCGACGAAGCGCCTTGAGGCCGCAACCCCTGCTTGCTCGCTCGTCTTTCGGCAGTCCGGTTGTGCGCTTTCTGACGATTCCACGCATGCCCCACCGGCGAGAATCTTTCCCATCATCCGGAGGGCTTTGACTCCCCGGCGGGAGAAACCTACGTTTGCGAAGACGCGAGGGGCGTCGCAGGGTTGTTTGCGGCAAACGACTTCCGCGGCTGAACGGCCTTGTCGTTTATGGTTTCCGTCGCGAACGGGGCGGAGACGCCACGGCCGCCGGCGCGTGGCTCCGCTACGCCGGAGCCGGGAAACCGAGACGAACGGCGCGGACGGCACCAACTCTCCGGCACGAGCAATACCAGGGAGCATTCCTTCCATGCGAGCCGAGTTCATCAACCCGTTCATCACGTCGCTGAACAACACGTTTCAGACCATGTTGAGTTGCCGTGTCCGGCGGGGTGAACTGAGTCTCAAGGAGAGCGGTCGCTCGTCGCATGAAATCAGCGGCGTGATCGGATTAACCGGCAAGGCGGTGGGAACGGTCGTCCTGAGCCTCTCGCGAGAAGTGGCGCTGAGGGCCGCGTCCACCTTGCTTTTGGCCGAGACGACTGAGGTCGATGCGGACGTTCTCGACGCCGTCGGCGAGCTGACCAACATGGTGGCCGGCGGGGCGAAGGCCCAACTGGAAGTCTACGAATTGGCCGTCAGTCTCCCCAACGTCATCACCGGGAAAGACCACGAAGTTCATTTTCCTTCTAATGTAACGCCTATTTGCATCAGTTTCGAAACGGAGTGGGGGCCGCTCACATTGGAAGTGGGTTTGGCGCCGGTTCCCGTCGCCTGCGCCGCGGAGTGAAGGCGACGGGGTGCCGATGCCTCTTGTGACCCGGCCGGAGACGGCGCGACCGCGACGGTCTGTGCGATCGGCAGGGCCTTAGCGAATGCCGGTCGCGATCGGCTCGAAGCCGAGGCCGGAGCCGGTCAAAATCCCCGTGCCTACCGTACCTTCGTGGATGCGGAACATGGAGGGATAGGCATCTTCCCATCCGCGATTGCCGGCCGGACAGTATTGCCGGGCATTGCCCTCGATGGCGGCCACCGTTGGGATGCGAGCCGCCAGGGAGGCCGAGTGCAGGAAGGAATAGCCGGGGCAGGTCAGGTCTTGCACGCAGAGGAACAGGCGGAACTTTTGGGCTGCCGCGCCCATCAGCAGGGCCTCCGTTTGCCCCTTGCACGCCTTCAGCGCCACACCCGAATACCCCAATTCGCGGCTCAACATCAGGCTCTCGTAGTCCACTAGGGATTCATCGATGACTACCGGCTTGATCGCCGCCGCCCGGTGCATTTTGTTCTCCAGGTGGGCACGCAAATCCCGGTGCGTCGGCTGCTCGATGTATTGCAGCCGCTCGAATCCTTGGGGCGTCTGTTCCCGCACCTTGGCCATGAATTCGAGGACGTAATCCACGGACTTGCACCGCTCGTTGAAATCGGCCGAGTAGAACCAGCGGTCGCAGCCCCGTCGTGACTGCGTTTCCGCGGTGACCCGATCCACGGCGACCACGCGGTGCACATCCCAATCCAGATCATCGCCGTTGAGCTTGATCTTCAAATGGGTCAAGCCGTTCGCAAGGATCCACTCCGGCAGCGTCTCCGGCAGGCCGTCGTTGAGACGCTGCGGGATATCTTGGTCGGTGAGCGGATCCAAGGCTCCCACCAGGTGGTACAGCGGCATGCGATCCTTCGGTCTCCGCAACGTGTAGGCGTCCAAGTATTCTCCGGCGAATTCGGGCGAGAGGAAATGTCCCAGGTCGGCACTGACGAATTCCTTGCCCAGCAGGTCGTACGAGTTCCTGCCGAGGGCCTTGCCGTAGGCGTCGTGCAGTGCGGCCTCGAAGGGGCTTGCGACGACCAGGCGAGCGAGCTTGGGCATGGGTTCCGGCAAGCGCAATTCCTGCCCGGTCTCTTCGGCCGCGGTGTCATAATAGCCTGCCCAATCAGGCGTGATCTCCAGGGGATGGCCCCAGCCTTTATGCTCCGCCACGCGAGAGACTAGGTGCTCGCCCATTCGGGTCATGGCGGTCAGGGTATCCTCGGCCGGTACCACGTTGCTGGGCCAACCCCAGACGTTGCCGACGGGCATGGAGCCGAATCCGCGTCCGCGAAGTCCGCGGCGAGTTTCCACCTCGATCACCACGTTACGAAGAATTACGCCTTCCACGACGCGGCCCCCGAATTTCATCGGCGTGCGGTAAGCGTATTCCTCTGTGGCGGTGTCCACGGATACGATTCGGACATCGGTATCTTTGGCCATGATCGGCTCCTCAAGCGGTCTTCGCCGGAATTTGCGTTGTGCGTGGGTGGGCGATCGCTAGCAGGGAAAGTGAGTCTGCGGCTGCATGCCCGAGACTATTGTGCGCCGCGACGAGCGGCTTTGGCAAGATCGGCAAAGCCGCCGCCGCAAAAACTGGGAGAGGGTCGGTGCCCTGTTCGCCGGCTCGTTTTCGGGCAAAGGATCTCGCACTGGGGCGCAGGCGCTAGCGACCTCGATGTCAGAGATTCCCGCCGTCACCGCCGCGTTGAAGGCGATAGATCGTCCAGATTATCATGCCCACCAAGGCGCCCCCTAGATGCGACGCGGCCGATACATTGGTGAGGTCTTGGGCTTGGAGCGAGGTTAGGATTACTTGAAGGATGATCCACAGAATCAGCCCCACCGCGGCGGGAAAGCGCAGCCAACGAAAGAAAAGGTAATGGCGCCACATCACCGCGATCGCGGCATTGGGGAAACTCAATGCGTAGGAGACGATCACGGCGGAGACGGCCGCGCTGGCCCCGATGCAGGGGACCGTGGAGTGCGGCACCAATAGAGCGTGGGAAAGCGCGCCGAAGAGTTGGCCGAGGATCAGTAGGCCGAGATAGGGTAATCGCCCGAGCTGGTCCTCGGTGTTGTCGCCGAAGACCACGAGGAAATACACGTTGCCCAGCAAATGCCAAATGTCGGCGTGCAGAAAAAAGGCGGAGAAAATGGTTAAGCCGCCCAAGCGGAAGAGGTCGGCGGGAATGATGCCGAACGCCTCGGCGAAACCGGGCGTGTCGTGCCTGGTGGCGAAGAAAATCGCGATACAAGCCGCCGCCAGTCCCCAGGTGATCCAAGGCCGGCAGCGGACGGCCGGGGCGTCCAGCTCGACGGGAAGGCCGAGCAGGCCGATCAACCAATGCAGAGGGTTGTCCGGGATTTCGTCCTCGGCGACAGCCTGACTTTCTAGACGGCGCATCCGCTCCAATTCCAAGAGGGCGAGTTTCTCTTTCACTTCGGGCGGAAACTCCCGCTTTAAGGCGGGGGAGCTCTCACTCGTGGGAAGGCTTTGCAGTTCCCCGGCGTCGAACCAGGCCAACTGGCAGCGCTGACAAAGGTCGATTTCCAAGGAATGGTCACCGACGCCGACGGCGACGAGGCTCATGCTCCGGCGGCAGGCGGGGCAGGCGAGGGCGGAGGAAGGGGCCTTCTCCCTGACCTCCTGCCAAATGTGCCGCACCACCTCTTTGCGAACACGTCTCCTGACGACAGCCCAGTTGATCGCTCGACCGCGACATTCGGAGCACTCGAAGAAGGAGCCTTTCGGGGTGACCTTTTTCTCCAGCGGCTTTTTACAGCGAGGACAAATCATACGGCTCATCCCTCCCGGAAGGTTGAGCATCGAGTTCACTCGCTTCAATGGACGCTGTACGCAGGGCTGCCGTGACGACGTTGCCGACGCGCTCAATCTTTAGCGAAGAAAGTGGTGGTGGAACCGCCGGGGGCATCATAGATCAAGACTCCGGATTCCACGTCTTGCGAACCGAGGGCGGCGAATTTTTCGGTGCCCTCTTGGTTGGTGCGAAATGCTGTGAACGATGTCGCGGAAGTACCCTTGATTCGCAGAGAGACCTTCTTGTCACTGCCGATATTGACCACGACGAATGCATCCGGGTTCTCCGTACCGTTGTCGTCGAACGCGATGACGGCAATCTCGGAATCCATGGCGGACGTACGTACCACGGCCATTCCTGGTTGCCCGGCCGTGGTTACTTGCTTGTAAAACCAGTAGCCTCGCCGCACCTCCCAGGAGCCGTCTTCATGGACCGTGAAGGCCGAGCCGGGATTGGGATCGCCGCCGATCCATTGCGAGGGTCGCTGAATGCCGGCCCAAGGGATGATGCCGTTGACTTTGGCGGTGTAAGTGTTTCCGTGGTGTTCCTTGATATTTCGGGCGTCCATTTGACTCCAACTCGTGGAAGTCACCCAAGCGTGAAGATCGGGACGGAGGGCTCGCAATTTGTCGATCCCGGCGCTCTTATGCTCGCCGAACCATTGGCCGTAGGTCCCGGAGTAGAAGCCGTGGGAAGTGATCAGGGCTAGTTGCCTCAGGGCATCGGAGTCGTCGGTGATCGCGTCGGCATATCCCCAGGCGTCGAAGCGGTACCAATTAGTCGGCTCGCCGCAGGTGACGCCCACGTCGGCCAATCCCGCCTCCTTCAACGCGCTAGACAGCAACGGAATGAACTCGGTTACCTGCTCCGGAGGCCAGAAGAGGTTGTAATCATGGCTGGGACGATCGGTCAACCCGGCCTTCGTCCATCGCCGCCAGTCCTCGCCCTCGTTGTGAAGTGAAACGTACCGCACCGGAAGCCCTTCCGTTTGGCGGAGATATCGCACCCAGTCCACCACATAGTGCACCAAGTCGCTCTTGTGCGCGGGGTCGAGATCCCGGCCGCGCAAGGTTTTCTGGCGTGTCATATAGGCGGGCGGTCCGTAGAGGGTTGTGATAATGGAGACATCTCGGCCCGATTGTCGCGCCTTCTTGACGCCCTCCCGCGCGAAATACCGCATCCACTGGGTCGTACGGGCATGATCGTACTTTCCGCCCGGTTCGTCCTGGTGGAAGGGGTCGAGGAACATCTTCAAAAGGCCGCACCGTAATCCATCATCGCCGAAGACCAAGTCGATAATCTCGCGGCGATCGTCTTCTGAAAGGAGGCTCAAGCCGCCGTAATCCTGCGGTTGCGAAGAATAATCCCTCGTCTGCGCGGTCTCTACGTAGTTGAATCCGAATCCGTCCCATTCCCGGAGGCGACTTCCGAAATCGACCTCCGCTCGCACAGCCGTAAAATTCAAATCTTGTCCTTGGGTGCAGCGTGACGAAAGACAAATCGTCGCCAAAGCGAGTCCCGTCAGGCATGTTCGGAATCGGGACTTGGCCGGAGTCGTTGTCGGCGGGGATTCTCGGCGGTCCGACATGGCTCTCAATTCCTGTTTCGAGGTCAGCGGAAGATCTTGTTACAATCCGACGAATTCGATTCCAAGTAGAATTCCAAGTCTCGGTACGTGTCAACATCCGGGTAGCCGTCGGTCGTGGGAGAGAGGCAAAAGCGTCGCGGATTTTCCGGAAACAGCGCTTCTCGGAGAAGTTGTCCGAAGAGCGTCGGATCACGCGGCGGAGCGAGGCCGGAGATCATGGTCGGCGGACACGAACCATCGCCTTCCCGACGAACGGCCCAACCGTCGCGATATCGGTCGTGGTCGTCACCGAGCCGCGCGGGGGCGTTGACACCGGCGGCATTGGCATTGGCCAACGTAAAATAGCGTTCTTTCGCGGCTTCTTCGAACCCCAGCACGAACGCGTATCGTTTTCCGGCCGCAAGACGGGGGCGTGCGGCGCCGATCAGTTGCCACCGCAAGTAAGTCAAGCGTCCGGCGAGCTCCGTGGTCGGTTTTCCGCTTGAGTCGCGAGTCGGTGAGAGGTCGGGGAACGTTCCTCCTAAGACGACTTGGATGGGGCGGTATTGAACGCCTCGCAGGACGTCGTCGCAACGGTGGTTCGTCGAAAATCCGTGCTTCGCGTCAGTCCCGAACGGCGTTCCGTTTTCGTCCAGAACGGGAGAGCCGACGACTTCGCAGAATTGCACGAAAACGGGCGCCCCGGGAGCGCCGAAGCCGACGGCCGCATCGGAAGGCCCGGTGCGTACGACGATCGCATCGAGTTGAACGTCGTGGGGCGCCGTGAAGACCTGCCCGAGGTCGCGATTACGCTGGAAATAGCCGGCCGGTTTCCATACGAGATAATCGGCATCCGTGTTCCGGACGCTGGTGCTGCCTCCCTGATCGGCCTGGTCTTGGCTCACGATGACGCGCCGCGGGTCCGGTGTGTATCGCTTTCCCAGAGACTCGACGACCAAGCCGTCGCGAATGAGAAGGGGAGTGTCTGCGTTCGCATCGGCGTCCGGCTCCCGGCCGGCGGCAGGCCGCGGCAAAACCATTCCCACTATGAGTAGTACGACCGATAGACTGACCTTCATGCGACGGTTCCCCATGCGAGCTGCGACCTATTGGAAGTGTCGATAACGCCTTTGCTCTTTGTGAGGGTTGCAAGTGGGCAACCCAGGAATGGCGGAGGGCCGCTTGGACCGTTTGATTTGACGCGCGATCCGAAGCCGACTCCGATGAGTAGCTTACTAGGCCGAGAACGCCAGGGCGAGGCGGAGCAGATTTTTGGGGGCGGTTACGAGTCATGAACGGCGTTATCCGGCCGCGCAGCGTGTGCAACGATCCCCATTATGGAGGCGCTCGGCGCGAGCTAGACTTGTAGAGATGGCATGTTGACGGAGCCCCCATGCGGGGGTATCGCAACGAATTCGGGTAAGCGACGGAGTACCTTGGAATGCGAGTTCTCGTGACCGGCGGGGCCGGCTACATCGGATCGCACGCCGTGAAAGCGCTGCGTGAGACGGGCCACGAACCGATCGTGCTGGACAACTTGTATCGCGGCCATCGCGAGGCCGTGCCCGGCGATGTCCCTTTTTACCACGCCGACTTGGCGGACGGTCCGACTCTGCGGCAAATCCTCGCACGGCATCAGGTCGATTGCGTCATGCATTTTGCGGCCTTGGCTTACGTGGGCGAGTCGGTCACGGAGCCGTTGAAGTACTACGCCAACAATACGGCGGGGGCGATCAGTTTGCTGGAGGCGATGCGTCAAACGGGGGTCCGCCGCATCGTGTTCAGTTCCACCTGCGCCACGTACGGGGAACCCGAACAAGTGCCCATCGTCGAATCGTTGCCGCAGCGGCCCATCAATCCCTACGGAAGATCCAAGTATTTCGTGGAACGCATACTTGCCGACGAAGCCGAGGCGGACGGCCGGTTCGCCTATGCCGCCTTGCGGTATTTCAACGTGGCCGGGGCCGCGGCCGACGGCTCCCTGGGCGAGGACCACGATCCGGAAACGCACTTGATCCCCTCCATCTTGTTGACGATCTTGGGTCAACGGGAAAAGATCACCGTCTTCGGCACGGATTACCCCACGCCGGACGGGACGTGCATCCGGGACTACATTCACGTCGAGGACCTCTGCGCGGCCCACGTCACCGCGATGACCTCGCTTCGACCGGGAGACCGCCGCATCTATAACCTGGGCATCGGGAAGGGCTACTCCGTTCGCGAGGTGATCGACTCCGCACAGCGAGTGACGGGCCGTTCCGTGCCGATGGAATACGGCCCGCGACGGCCCGGCGATCCGGCCGTGCTCTACGCCGACGCCTCGAAGATCCGCGCGGAATTGGGGTGGGAACCGAAGTATCGCGATATCGACGCCATCATGGCCACGGCTTGGAACTGGTTCGCGCGGCACCCCCAAGGCTACGCTTCCGGTTGAAACCGCGGTAGTGCCGTCGAAAAGGTCACTTCCCGTCCGCGCCGGGGAAAAGGTACGCGCCCGCCGGCGCCGTCTTGCGGGAGGATCGCCAACCACTTTCTTCGCGTCTATTCCTCCGCACCGCTCCACCAGGCATCGAGTTCCCGGCGAAGCTTCGCCTCCAGGTCCGGGTCTGAAATGGGGTGCTCCTCGTGGGGGTCTTGGAGCACGTTGTACAGCTCGGCTGGAACGGTCGGGTCGACCGGCACGATCAACTTCCGGTCGCCATGGATGATCCAGCGATATTGCAGGCTCTTCGTCGGGTGGTCCACGTCGGCCACGTTGTGGTCGTAAACTTCGCCGAAGACGGTCGATCGGGCGGCCAGTGCCTGATCGTCCAGCAAATCCACGCCCGGTAGGTCCGCCGGCACCGGCGCCCCGCACAACCGCAAAATGGTCGGGGCCAGGTCGATGCTGCTCACCGGCGTTGTTTCATTGCGTTGCGGCGCAAGCTTGCCCGGCCAAGCAACCATGATCGGAGTTCGGATGCCGCCTTCGTAGGGCGAACGCTTGGAACGCGGCATAAAACTGTGGTGCGGCTTTTCGGGATCTTGAATCCAGCCGTTGTCGCAGACGTAAACGACGACGGTATTCGAAGAAAGTCCCTCAGCCTCGAGAAATTGCAAGAGCTGACCGCACGTCTCGTCGAACCATTCGCAAGAGGCGTAATATCGGGCCACGGCCTCGCTCGGAATGAGAGCCAGATAGCGATCCAGAATGCGTTGCGGCGGCGTGTGGGGGGCGTGCGGCAAGAAGGGCGCGTACCAGAGGAAAAACGGTTTGTCGCTCGCCTTGGCTCGGCGTACGAAATCAAAGACCGGCTCCATGCCCTCCCGCCCGATTTTCAGACCCTCATCGCCGTGACGTCCGCCGCGAGCCGGGTCGCCGTGGGTCATGCCTTCGGTGAATCCGCCTCGGGCGAAATTTCCTTCCCACCATTTTCCGCTCTGGAACGAGACGTAGCCCTTTTGCGCAAGCAGTCGGGGCAGCGTCGGGTGGATTTCCATGCGATGCATCAAGGTCTCGTAATAGCGGGCGTATTGCGGTAATTTGCGGCCCGTCATGCTGTTGACCTTTGGGTCGGGCAGGGTCGGATCGTTGCCCGTGATGCCGTGTTGATGCGGGTAAAGGCCCGTGATCATCGTCGCCAGTGAAGGGCGGCACAGGGAGGCCGGGACGTAGCCCCGGGTGAAAAGGCGAGACTGCGCGGCCAGGCGGTCCAGGTTCGGAGTACGGATAACTGGATGGCCCATGAAACCGTAGTCGTTCCAAGCTTGATCGTCAGAGATGATCATCACGACGTTGGGACGGAGCCGACCGGTAGCACTCCCGTGCTCCGCCGCGTGCATCGTCGGAACGCAACTCCACGGCAAACAGCAGGCGGCGACCGCCACGAGCCGTCCGGCAAGAGATATTCTTCGATCCACGGTTAAGCCTCCCCGAAAAACCACAAGTTCACCAAGCGGTAGCGCGACGCGTTCTCCCCAGGATGGCGCTCAAAACATTCCGATTCGGCCTGCCGCCGTTCCGGTTGGAACCAAAGGCTCAGACTACTCCACTCAACGCGGCTCGTCAACGAACCGCGCGATTTCGCTCGGCGAAATGGGGCCGACGCTTGCCAAGGCTTATCCGTTCGGCGCACAATTTCCAACCGAAGCGAGAAAACAAGAAAAGGCGTGACTTCCGAGCTTGGCCCGATGTCGCGAAGCGATCGGGCATCGGTCGCGACCGGCCGCGAGTGTGCCAATCGGCCGGCCCTTGGTCGCGGCGACCGATGTCCACGGTCTTTGGCTCCGTGTATCATTGATCCCCGTGCGGCGGCTTGCGAGCCGCAATAGGAGGTTGTCCATGCGTCTGCTCGAAGGGGGGCATGGTGCGGGTGCGGATATTGCCGACCTCACGGACAAGCCGGTCCGTTTGGTAGCCTGGGTCGGCCTGGTGTCGGTCACGGCGGCAGCGCTGGCCGTTGCGTCGGGAGGATGGTCCCGGCAGGCTTGGGCGGATGAGGCAAGGCCGGCCCTGCCGTCCGGCGACGCACTCCCGGGAACGACGCTACTGGATTGGTCGGACGATATCGCGTCGCGGATGGTGGACGGCATCGACGCCTTCCTCACGCGAAAGACCGCGGAGAGCAGGTCCCGCCGAGATGAGGTTTGGCGGGGCAAGCAACTCCGTAAGGCCGAAGCGGCGGAGGAAAATGCCGATCCTTTGGCGGAAGAGAGGGCGGCGCTGGCTAAGATTCTGGGGATGAAAGACGCGAGGGTCGAGTCGCCTCAGTTGCAGGTGATTGCCTCGCCCGGCCGTTCCGGCCGGATCGGTATCGGTCCGGGATATGAAATCTATGCGGTCCGTTGGCACGCCTTCGAAGACGTGACGGGCGAGGGCTTATGGTTGGTACCGACGGTTGAAGGGAAGGATTCGCTGCCGGGCGTGGTGGCGATCCCGGATGCGGATATGACGCCGGAGATGCCGGCGGGTTTGGTGGAAGGGGTACCCCCGGAATGCCGTTACGCGGCAAGATTGGCCGCCGCCGGTTGCCGCGTGCTGGTGCCGACGCTCATCAGTCGCGAGATCGCTCCACGGGGAAGTGTACGGCTGACCCATCGCGAATTCATCTATCGCCCGGCTTATGAGTTGGGGCGTCATGTGATCGGATACGAGGTGCAGAAGATCCTGGCCGGCGTGGATTATCTCCGCGGCGTGTCCTCGCCGGAGGCTCGTCTCGGCGTCATCGGGTGGGGAGAAGGCGGGATGTTGGCCATGTATGCGGCGGCGGTCGACCCGCGGATCGACGCGGTCTGTATCAGCGGCTACTTCGGCCCGCGAGAGGAAATGTGGCGGGAGCCGATAGATCGCAACGTCTTCGCGAGGCTGGATCGCTTTGGAGATGCGGAGATTCTCCGCTTATTGGCCGATCGAGGGTGCGTGGTGGAAGTCTGTCGAGCGCCCGATTTCGTCCTTCCCCCCGGCTTGGGCGGCGCTCCGGGTAGCATTACTACGCCCGATCCGCAGGCCGTTGTGGAAGAGTGGAAGCGAGCCGAGGAGTTCCTTGCCGATCCCACGCGGAGCGATCGTCGGCACCTTGTTGTCAGCGGAGACGGTCGCGGCCGATACGCCACGGCGGAATGCCTGGCACGGTTTGCGGGCCTGCTGGGTATTGCGGAGGCTCCGCCGGAAGAGCAATCCCCGCAGCGAACGGAAGAGCCGCTTCCCGATGCTACGCAACGCATGACGCAACAAATCCACGAACTGGATCGCCACAGTCAGCAAGTCTTGGCGCGGTCGGCTGAAGTGCGGCGGGCGTTTTTGGCCCGATTGGATCGCAGCTCGCTGGAGAGTCACGCCGAGACGGTGGAATGGTATCGTGCTTACTTCGAAAACGAAGTGTTGGGTCGCTTCGAGGACGCCCTCTCGCCGCCGGCGGCAAGGTCGCGCCGCGCGTATGATATGCCGACGTGGTCCGGCTACGAAGTGGTCATTCCCGTGTTCGACGAGGTCTTCGCCTACGGAGTGCTGTTGGTTCCCAAGGGTGTTGCGGCGGGCGAAAAGAGGCCTGTGGTGGTCTGCCAGCACGGATTGGAGGGAAGACCCCAGGATACCATTACCGGAGATCACAGGGCCTATCACGACTTTGCGGCACGGTTGGCGGAACAAGGATTCGTCGTGTTCGCGCCGCAGAATCCCTACATTTTCGGCGACCGCTTCCGCTCGCTCCAGAGAAAGGCGTATCCCTTGAAGAAGACGCTGTTCGCCGTCATCGTGGCGCAGCATCGCCAAATCTTACGATGGTTGAGCAGTTTGCCTTATGTGGACGCAAGCCGGATCGGGTTCTACGGGTTGTCCTACGGGGGCAAGACGGCGATGCGCGTGCCCGCCGTAGTGCCCGAGTATTGCCTGTCGATCTGCTCCGCCGATTTCAATGAGTGGATCTGGAAGAATGCCTCCACGAGCAGTCGCTACAGCTATGTCGGCACGGGGGAGTACGAGATCTTTGAATTCGATTTGGGGGAGACGTTCAACTACGCGGAAATGGCTGCTCTCATCGCTCCGCGGCCCTTCATGGTGGAACGGGGACACTTCGACGGCGTGTCCAGTGACGAGGCCGTGGCCTACGAGTACGCCAAGGTACGCCTCCTGTATGTTCAATTGGGAATCCCCGAAAGAACGGAAATCGAATGGTTTCCCGGACCGCACACGATTCACGGTGTGGGGACGTTCCGCTTCTTGCAGCGGCATCTGCGTTTCCCGCCGGCAGGCGACGAATCGCGTTGAGCCCAAACGCCCGGTAGAGAAGTCCCTCGACAAAGCACGGGAGATCTACGAAGGCGGGCAGGGCATCCGCGGCCGGGACGCTCCTGCCCTGAAACACGGGGGTGAGAAAGCCGAACACGGGCGCCGTCACGCAATGCGCGATGGCGTAACCGCTACTAAACCCTGGGGTACGCTTCCGGCAAGTCAAGTAAAATCCCGCGGGAATCCAGAGGGCGGCGGAGCTGAAACGCGAAGGATGCGGATCGTGCGGATTAGTCGGAAGGAGGGCGAGGTCGGAAGCGCGGTACGGTCGAGAGAGACCGGCCGAGGATTCAGGAGGGCGAAGTGACCGTGTTGGTTCGTGCCGGCGATTCTTGGTGGCCGAGTTGCACCATCCAGTATTCGAATTGGGGATCGCCGCAGCGGAATGTGAAGACGGCGTCCGGCGGTTGATACCCGCCGATCGGTCGCGATGGCACGCGAACTAAAATGGTCCCATTGGGCCCGCGTTCAATGAATACCGTTCGCCCGTCCATTCACGAAAACCTCGATTGCAGGTGAGCCGACAACATGGAATGCGAAAATCTCGGCAGCCGACCCAGTGTTCGATGTTGCGATGTGGAGAAAAAATAAAACGCCCAATCGGCCGGGGCAAGCAAGCCGTTCGTCGCGTGCACCCCTAAACGATTTATACGCCATAAATGCCGACATCGCTCGGTCAAAACCGCACAAACGCCCCAAGCCCGCATGCCTGGAACGTTGCTGTAAGGGCGAAGCGGCACAAATCGAACGGCAAGCATAGCGAAATTTTCGCAATTGTATCAAGGGGGACGACTTTTGCCAGGGGATTTTCGTCGTAAAAGGCTTCAATACACCACAGAGCATGAAGCCAATCCCCTCTATGGTATGTAAACCTTCGGATGAGCTTGGCTCGAATCTCGGGGTACTTGGTTCCATAGTGAGGGGCGTGGAGCGTTGGAGTGTGTTGCGACGCGGAATTGCGTTGTGGGCCTCTCCGGCGTGTGGTAAACTCCGAAGGGGGACGGGGCGGTCGATTAAGTGATGTTAATACCGTGTTTCGGACGATCTGCGTGTGCCCGGTGTGCTGACTTCCCGCGATTGAAAGCGAGGATTCGAAGCTTCCCGAGGCGCCGGCCCCGAAATCGGGTTCGGTTTGTCGATCCATTTTAGCTTGTCTGTTTCGTCGGTCTTGCGATGTCGAGTGAATCGCCGATCCTTCCCAACCCGCCGGGAGATGCTAGCCCCTATGCCCATAGTGGAGGCCATAGCGGATCGTTCGCAGACCGGATCAGTCCTCCGCAGCATTCTATCTCCCCCAATAGTGGAGTGGAACGATCACGGCCGAGCCGGGGCCGGGGTGTGCAACCGATGGTGGGTGCGGCGGCGTTTTCCGCTGGGAGGCAACCGGTTCGGCCGTATTCCGGACAGTCTGCCGCAACGAACCGGGAAGCGGACAACGAACGGCGCCGGCGTCGCACTTGGCGGGATTTGGTGGGGATTCCAAACCCGACCGACGAGGAAGAAGAACTCTCGGAAGCGGCCGTTCGATATGCCCCCCCGTGGCTGATCAGCGCGATCTTTCACACCCTTTTGATGGTGGTGTTGGCCCTCATCATGCTGCCGCAGATGTGGCGACGGGATGTGGAGCTGACCGCGGAGATCTATGCCGAGAAATTGGGGGAGCAGTTGGAATTCGATTCGCCTTTCGCGGGAAACGATCCCGAAAACGTGGAGGAGCCGATTCTCACGCCGCGGGACTTGCCGGAGGTCGAGAATCCCTTCGCCGCGCCGCCGTCGGTGGAGATGGTGCAGAACGGCGTGACGGCGACCAGCGACGTCCAGGCCGCCGCCATCGGCTACGCGCTCCAGGGCCGGGAAGAGGGACGCAAGCGATCGCTATTGGCGGCCTACGGCGGCACGGCCTTGACGGAAGCTGCCGTGAATCGCGGGCTGGAGTGGCTGGCGCGGCAGCAGTTGAAAGACGGTTCTTGGAGTTTGCAGGGTCCGTATTCCGCCGGCGGGCAGGAAGAGAACCATGCCGCCGCGACGGCCATGGCGCTGTTGGCCTTTCAAGGCGCCGGGCATACGCACAAGCAGGGGCGTTTCCGCGAGAACGTACGCCGCGGATGGGACTGGTTGCTCCAGCAACAGGACGGCGAGGGGAACTTCTTTCACTCCGGCGGATTCAACCATCGCTATTACACGCAGGGGCAGTGCACCATCGCCCTGTGTGAAATCTTGGGGATGACGCGGGATGAGCGGTTTCGCGAGCCGGCGATCAAGGCGATCGAGCACTTGTTGCGGTCGCAAAGCGACGAGGGCGGCTGGCGTTACAGCCCCAACGCAGACAGCGACGTCTCCGTGACCGGCTGGATCGTGATGGCGCTTCAAAGTGCCCGCATGGCCGGCCTGGAAGTGCCTTCCGACAACCTGCGCCGGGTGGAGCGATTCCTGGATCGCGTGGCTTTGGAGAATGGGGCGAAGTACCCTTATCAGAAAGGGCGCCAGGCGACCCTCGCCATGACGGCCGAGGCGCTGTTGATGCGGCAGTACCTGGGGTGGCCGAGAACCGACGATCGCATGATCAAGGGTCTGGATTGGATTACCCAGCCCGTCAATTTGATCAGCTTTGAAGAAAACAAGCGCGACGTCTACTTCTGGTACTACGCGGCGCAAGCCTGCCACCACATGGAGGGCGAGCACTGGAAACAGTGGAACGGCGTGATGCGGCAAGCGCTACCGGATCAACAAGTCAAGTCCGGACCCGAGGCGGGTAGTTGGGATCCGCGGCGGCCCGCGGAAGATGCCTGGGCCAATGAGGCCGGGCGGCTTTACGTGACCTGTCTCACAATCTACTGCCTGGAAGTGTACTACCGTCATCTCCCCCTCTATTCCAATCCCTTCCAGTTCGTGATCGGCGGGGCTTCGGGGACGGAGCCGGCGGAACCCGCCGCGGCACCGGCGCGGTTGACTCAACCGTCCGACGGGCCCTAACGGGGTTCTCGCAAGGGACGGGTCCGGTAACGCCGCGATTTCGGCGGCCGCCGTTGCTGCTCGCGACCGAGCAGGACTGGCCCCCGACGGTTTTCTTCGTACCATGTTAGAAAGACGGCGGCCGGGAGATCGAGCGGTTTGCGGCTGGGTTGAGGGATCGAACATGGAACACACCGTGGTGATTTTCGGCGCTTCGGGAGATCTCACGAAGCGAAAGTTGATCCCCGCTCTATACGAGCTTTTTCGCAAGGGCCGTTTGCCTCGCAACACGCGCATCGTCGGGCTGTCCCGCAGTCCATTCACGCACGAGAGTTGGCGGGAATCGTTGAGGGAGCATGTCGCCCAATTCACCGGCGGCCATTTTTCGGAAGAGATGTGGGAGCAATTCTCGCCCCATGTCTTCTATCAACGCGGCGACGTGTTGAGTGCGGAGGACATTGCGCGGCTGGGGACCTATCTGGGTGAACTGGAGGAGGGACGCCCTCACGCCCGCATGTACTACCTCTCGCTCAGTCCCGAGTTCTACGAACCGACCGTGCTCCATTTGGGGGCGGCGGGCATGGCGGCCGAGCGAGAGGCCCCCCGTCGCTTGGTGATCGAAAAGCCGTTCGGGCGCGATTTGGAATCCGCGCGGCGCTTGAATGCCAAGGTTCACGAGGTCTTTGCCGAGGACCAGATCTATCGCATCGATCACTACCTGGGAAAGGAGACCGTCAGCAACGTCTTGGTGCTGCGCTTCGCCAATACGATCTTCGAGCCGCTCTGGAATCGTCGTTACGTGGACCACGTGCAGATCACCGCGGCGGAGGATTTGCCGGTGGGGCGCCGGGCGGCGTTTTATGAATCGGCCGGCATTCTACGAGACATGTTTCAAAACCATCTGCTGCAACTGCTGACGTTGACCGCCATGGAGCCGCCCAGCCGCGTCAATGCCGACGACATTCGCGACGAAAAGGTCAAGGTGCTGCGGGCGGTGCGCCGGCTGACGGTGGAGGATGTGGCCGTGCAAACCGTCCGCGGGCAGTATCGCCGCTATCGGGATGAGCCGAATGTTCCTCCGGGGAGCGAGACCGCCACCTTCGGCGCGGTCAAACTGTACGTGGACAATTGGCGCTGGCAGGGCGTGCCGTTCTATCTCCGCTCGGGCAAGGCCATGTCCTGCCGCACGACGCAGATCGTGATCCAGTTTCGCGAGCCGCCGCACATGATGTTCGAGGGAGGGCCGCGTCGCATCCACGAGGCCAACCGCTTGGTCCTTCAGATTCAGCCCGCCGAGGGAATTCAGATCCACTTTCAGACCAAAGTCCCGGACGCGGGGATGAAGATGCGTTTGACCGATTTGGATTTCAATTTCCGCGAGAAATTCGCCGGGGAAATGCCCGAGGCCTACGAGCGCCTTCTGCTGGATGTCATGATGGGGGACCCCAGCCTTTTCGCTCGCGCGGACGAAGTGGAGCTGGCATGGAGTATCATCGACCCCATCCAAGCGGCGTGGGATGCCGGCGGCCCGCCGCAATTGGAGTTGTACGAGGCCGGGGGTTGGGGACCGCCGTATTCCGAGGAATGGATGCACCGGCAGGGACGGACTTGGTTCAATGTTTGCCCGGTCCTGACCTAGTCCGCCGCGGGGGCGTGCTGGAGGCCTCTCGCTCGATGTCCCCGCGCGATCCGCTCGAAAACCTTGCCATCGGAGAGGGACCCGAGAACGATACCGTGTTGCAACGGCCGTTGAAGATCGGCGACGTCGGCATCGATTTTCCCGCCGGCCTGGGGGCTTTGGCGGGTTATAGCGACTGGTCGTTCCGAGTGCTCTGCCGGCGTTTCGGCGCGGGCTTCGCCGTGGCGGAAGTGCTCCTCGATCGGTTCGTGATGTCCGTGACGAAGGGGAGCAAGGCGGGACGATTCATTCGCGTGGACGACGAAGATCATCCGTGCGGCGCGCAGTTGATGGGCGACGATCCGGCGGTCTTCGCACAAGCCGCTCGCGTTCTGGCCGCCCGAGGCTTCGATTGGATCGATCTCAACTTCGCCTGTCCCGTGCGTAAAGTGTTGGGGAAATGCCGGGGCGGATGGTTCTTGGGACATCCGCGCGAGGCCTTGCACGTCGTGGCCGTCGTCCGCGATGCCCTCCCGCCGGAGATTCCCCTCACTTTGAAACTCCGCCGCGGCTTGGACGACACACAGGCCTCGGTCGAGCATTTCCACCGGATCGTCGAAGGCGTATGGGACCTGGGTGTCACGGCGATTACCGTCCACCCGCGGACCGTCCTGCAACGATACCGGGGAACGGCTGAGTGGGAGTTTTTGGCCCGGCTCCGGCGGCGACGGCCCGACCGCGTGATCATCGGCAGCGGCGACCTGCATTCTCCCGAACGTGCTTGCCGCATGGCCGAGGAGACCGGCGTGGACGGGCTCTGGATCGGGCGCGGAGCCGTGGGCTATCCCTGGTTCTTCACCGAACTGCGGGCCGTCCTCGAGGGGCGCCCGATGCCGCGTCCGCCCTCGGTCTTCGAGCAGCGACACGTCTTGCAGGAGCATTTTTCCTTGGCCGTTGCGGCTTACGGTCCCGATCGGGCCGTGTCCGTGATGCGGAACTTCGCGTTTCAATACGCCAAGATTCATCCCCAAGGCGAGGCCGTCCGTCCATCGCTCGCTCGCCTGAAGACCCGAAGCGACTGGGACGATCTGCTGCGGATTTGGTACGGCGTGGACTTGCCCGGCCTTCGCAAACCCCCGCCCGTTCCATCCGAGAGCGCGTGCGATTTTGCGGAAGCCGCCGATGTTTCGGGCTGAGAGCGAACCTGTTTTGGGCGGCGGATCGCATCGAGGGCGGCAATCGGCGGTCGGCTTTGCGGCCGAGCGGTACATTCCGGCGCGGCGTCCCGCAGCGTGCCTCGCGAATCCGCGGCGAACGAGGCGGCCGATTCACTACGGCGGAACCCGGCACGAAGGCTCCGTGGGGGCGGTCGTGCCGCGAATTCGGGCCAAGGCCCAAGCGGCCGCGGAACGGATGACCTCGTCCGAGTCCCGGGCGGCTGCGGTCAATTCGGGCAAAGCGCTTGCGTCGCGCCGGTTTCCCAGCACGATGGCGGCGTTGCGGAGGATGCCCCGACGCTTGGCTCGCCACAGCGATGTGGGGCGGAAGAGGTCTTGGAATCTTTCCTCGGGTAGTCGGAACAGCTCGCGAAGGGTAAAGGTTTCGGGCTTATCGTGTTCGGGTGGGGGCACGGCGAGGGGATCTCCCGCCTTGTGATTCCACGGGCAAACCTCTTGGCAGATATCGCAGCCGAAGAACCAATCGCCGATGGCGGCGCGCAACTGTTCCGGAACGCTCCTCTGAAATTCGATGGTCCAATAGCTGATGCAGCGCCGCGCGTCCAATACGCGAGGTTGGATCAGGGCGCCGGTGGGGCAGGCATCCAGGCACGCCGTGCATCGGCCGCAATGATCGGCGGAGAATGGCGCGTCATACGCCAGCTCCACATCGGTGATCAGCGCGGCGAGGAGAAGCCAACTGCCCAAGTCCCGCCGCAGGAGCATGGTGTTCTTGCCGATCCATCCCAGCCCGGCCAATTGTGCGAACTCGCGTTCCAGGAGCGGCGCGGTGTCGACGACGCCGCGTGCCTTCGCGCCCGGGAACAATCGTTGCGTTTCTGCGAGCAGGGCGCGAAGCAGCCTTCGCGCGCGGCGGTGATAATCCTCTCCCCGGGCGTAGCGTGCCGTCGCGGCATCGGCGGGAGCCGCCGGCGGCACAGCCTCGCCGTAGGGTAGGGCCGCCATCAGCACACTGCGGGCGCCGTCCAATACATGTCGCGGGTGTTCTCTCGCGGCGGCGTGACGTGACAGATAGACCATCTCGCCCTGGTAGCCGGCTTCCAGCCAGGCTAGGAACTCGGGGTAGTGCGGGGGAATAACCGCGGGTGCCGCGCCGACCGCGACGAAGCCCGACTCGATTGCGAACGCCTTGAGACGTTCCGTTCGTGAATTCACATCTCCGAACATCAACGGACTCGAAAATGACGGGTGCCCACGGTTTGGGAACGATCGGCATGAAGACAGACGGAATAGAGCGGCTCAGCGATTGGCATCCTCACCGCGGGTTTCGTTCATTCTTCGGCCGTTCCGGCGATAACACAAGCCGAGGGGCTTGTGATTCTCTCAGCCCGAGCCGGGCGGGGACATCGCCGGGAGGACTCGGCGGATCAACCCGGATCTCGAATTGCGACGCGGCGGCGCGTCAGGTCTTGTCGTAATTGCAAAACCGCTGCCTCCTTCGCCTTCGCCTCCACCTCCACCGTGATTCTTCGCCGGCGCCAGCAATCCGGGAAGTCCCGAACGTCGATGAAATCGTGATGCCGCTCGGGCTTCGTTCCTTTCCAACCGTCGAGCGGCGATGAGATGTGGAACAACGGCTCGCGGTCCCAGGTGGACGCGGCACGATCGGTGGCCTCTTCCACAGAAATACCGTCCGGGTTGCAACGGTGATGATGCACGTCGTAGACGAGCGGAATCCCCTCGGCCCGGCAAAGGGGCAAGAGATCGGTCGGAGTGTAAGTCCGATCGTCGTTCTCCAGCGTCAAGCGGGATCGGGCACGGAGTGACAAATGCTTAAGGTTGTCCGCGAGCCGGCGCAACGATGCCGCCTTATCGGCAAATGCACCGCCGGCATGAATGTTGATCACATCGGCGTTGACCCATTCGGCCACCTCGGCTTGGTACTCGATTTCCTCCAGAGATTTCCGCACGACCTCAGGCCGGGGGGAATTGAGCACGACGAACTGGTCCGGATGAAAGGTCGTTCGCAGGTCGTGTTCGCTCGCGAATCGCCCGCAATCCCGAAGCCGACGCACGATCTCTTCGCCGTTGGGAAGGTCTTCCACGGCGTAGCCGAGATCGGGGTGTGTTTTGAGGGGCAAGATTTGACTCAAGATGCGAAAGCACCCGATGCCGTTTGCAACGCAGAATCGGAAGGCCTGCATCAACGAGTCGGCATTGGCCGAGCAGAGGGCGGCGAGTCGCGCCGACGCCTCCGAACGGGATAGGCGAGCGACAGCCGCAGCGGTGGTCGTACGGAATCGGATGGGTTCCTTGCGGAATATGCAGCACAGTCCCAGGCGGATCATGATCGCCTTTCCTGACGAGGTCCGACTTCGAGAGCCGCTTGTTGGCCTGCGGTGTTGCGCTGCCCGGACGAGAGTCGCACTTCTCACTTGGCGGAGACCCGGCCGAAGCCGATGTTCGCGCGACGGCTATGGTTGCGCGATGGTGTCAGCCCATCGGGTGCATCTCGCCGTTGCGCCGCCCCTCTTACCGCGGGCCGCCGCGGTTGGGCGGTGCGGTGCCGATTCGGCGGCGAGTCGGATATCTCGCGAGATGATCGCCTTTCGCGTAACGTCGCAATCTTCGATCGATTCCATCACGTCATCTCGTTGACAGGGCTTCGAATACCGGAACATAATGACGGCCGCAATCTCGGCAAGCAAACCCCGGTTGAACGCCGCATCCGATTGAATGCGGTGGCCATTCCCTGTTTTGTACGAAATACCTCCCATTTTGGATCAAGTTGGAGCGAATTATGGGAAACATCAGGACCGGTCGGCGCGGATTTATGATGGGAGTGGCGACGGCGGCCGCTGGTACCTTGGTGCCGCCGCGCTTCATTTCGGCAACCGCCCTGGGTATGACGGAGGCCGGCTCGCCGAACGAGCGACCGGGCATCGGCGCCATCGGAATGCGCTATCAAGGGACCGTGATCACGCTGATCGCTCAAAACCACGGCAAGGTCGTGGGCATCGCGGATGTGGACCGCAACGTACGCGAACAGGCCCGGGCGGGATTCGGCAGCACGCCGCTCATCTTCGAGGATTATCGGCAATTATTGGATCGCAAGGATGTGGATGTCATCCTCATCGGCGCCCCCGACCATTGGCACGCCAAGATGACCATCGACGCGTGCCGAGCGGGCAAAGACGTTTACGTCGAAAAGCCGATCACGCTGACGATCGACGAGGGCAAGATCATTCGCCGGGTGGCGGAAGAAACGGGCCGCGTGATCCAGGTCGGTTCATGGCAGCGGAGCGATGCGCGTTACCGCCTGGCTGTCGAGCTGGTGCGCGCGGGACGCTTGGGAAAGCTCCGCAAAGTATCGGTGGGCGTAGGCCCGAACCCCACGGGCGGACCGTTCCCCGAACGGCCCGTCCCCGCAGCCCTCAATTGGAATCTGTGGCTGGGACAGGCACCGGAGGTGCCCTACGTGGAAGAACGCTGCCATTACACATTCCGCTGGTGGTTCGAATACGCGGGGGGCAAGGTGACCGATTGGGGCGCGCACGACGTCGATATCGCCCAATGGGGTATCAACGAGTTGCCGGTCGAGATCGACGGCCAAGGCAAGCTCCCCAACATTCCCAACGGCTATAACGTGCCGATCGATTTTCGCGGCATCGTTCGCTATCCGAGCGGTGTCGAACTGTTGGTGGACGAGCAAAGCCGGGTCGGCGTCCTGTTCGAGGGAGAGCAGGGACGGTTGTTCGTCAACCGGGGAACGATCACGGGATCGCCCGTGGATGCACTCCAAGACGACCCTTTGCCTCGCGACCGATTCCGGCTCTATGACTTCGACAATCTCTCGCGGCCGGAAAGGGTGGGAAAATTGGACGCCATCGTCAACCACATGGGCAATTTCTTCGATTGCGTCCGCGAGCGGCGGCGCCCCATCTCCGACTGCGAGAGCCAGCATCGTAGCGCCACGACGTGCCACCTGATCAACCTGGCGATTCGCCTCGGCCGGCCTTTGCGATGGGACGCGCAAGCGGAAACATTCGTGGGGGACGCCGAAGCCGACGCCATGCTATCCCGGCCGCAACGCAAGGGGTTCGAGGTCGTTTGACGGCCGCAGCGGCATAAAAGGCGGCCGCGGCGGGTTGGCGGCGCACGGAGGCGTTTCGCTTCCTTCGTTCTTTCGGTTAAACGACGGCGGCATCCGGACCTGGTGCTGGAACGGAGAATTATGAATCTCAAAAAGCAGGGTAGGAAAAGGTGGACGAGGCGAGAGTTTGCGGCGGCTACGGCCGCCGGGGCCTTGGTTGTCGGTTCGATCCGGAGGGCGCAGACCGCCGAGGCGGTGCCGCCCGCCGCGGGGGCCTTTCGTCTCAAGTATCTCCTGGCCTCCTGCCTTTACGGTTACACGGATGTGAGGGAAATCTTGCCGGAGGTCGGTAAGACCGGCGCGCGGTATCTCGACTTGTGGCCCAAAGTCCACGGGAGTCAGCGCGAGCAATTGGATGAGATCGGAGAATCCGGCTTTCGGGATTTGCTGGAACGGAGCGAAGTGAAGCTGGGCTGCCTCACGCGCTACGATCTTGGGCCGTTTCGGCTGAAAGAGGAAATGGAATTGGCCGAACGGATGGGGTGCGGTCTGATCGTGACGGGGGCCGCCGGGCCGAAGGGATTGTCGGGCGCGGATTTGAAGCGCGCCGTCGCGGAGTTCGTCGAAGCGATGAAACCGCATCTTGAGGTCGCTGAAAAATGCGGCGTCACCTTGGCCGTTGAGAATCACGGCAACAGCCTGATCGAGTCACCCGACTCGATGAAATGGCTCGCCGAGTCGGCCCCCTCCCCGCGGCTGGCAATCGCTTTCGCCCCGTATCATTTGCCGCAGGATGCCGACTTGCAGGCGGACTTGATTCGTGCCTTGGCTGACAGAATTGCCGTCTTCTATGCCTGGCAGCACGGCAAGGGTTGCATGACGGCCATGCCGCCGGAGGACGAACTCTTGCAGATGCCGGGCAGAGGACCGCTGGACTTTCGGCCTCTGCTTCAAGCCCTCCGCAATGGGAAGTACTCGGGGTTTACCTCCATCTTCATGCACCCCTATCCCCGCGGACGGCTGATCCGAGAGACGGTGGCGGAGGTCACGGAGGAGGTGAATCGGGCGAGGGCGTATTTGGAGCAATGCCTTGCGAGCTGCGATTCGTAGGTCCGACGCTCGTGGCCGGCGAAGATATCCAGGCCGCATTTTAAGATTGCGATGACGGAGATTCGATTCATGGAGCAAGTCCTGATTGTTGTCGGCGATGCCACCGAAACCGTGGATACGCTGTATCCCTATTACCGTTTGATCGAGGCGGGCTTTCGTCCCGTGGTGGCGGCCCCCGAGAAACGGCGCTATCAGATGGTCCTCCACGAAGTGAAGCCTGGTTGGACCATCACAAAAGAATGGGAAGGGTACACCATTGAAGCGGACGTTGCCTTCCGTGACGTGCGGCCCGAGGAGTATGCCGGCATCTTCTTCTCCGGCGGACGTGCGCCGGAGTATTTGCGGTACGACGAAGACTTGGTCCGCATCACGCGGCACTTCTTTGAGACGGGAAAGCCGATCGCGTGCGTTTGTCACGGCGTAGAGATTCCGGCCTATGCCGGGTGCGTGAAGGGCCGGCGAATGGCGACCGTTCCCAAATGCCGATTCGATCTGGAAGTGTGCGGCGGCATTTTCGTTGACGAACCATGCGTCATCGACGGAAACTTGGTGAGCGGACGCACCTATCACGATCACGGGCATTACATCGGTCCGTGGATTCGGATGCTGGAAGCCCGGCGCGGGAAAGCCGCCGATGCCTGAGCAGGAATTGCGAGGGCGGTTCCCCACCATGCTTGTGCGGTACCGGCGGGTGCAGGTTTCGCTGCGGTAAGGTCGCCAGAGCAGTACTGCGTACCTCCGCAACGTCCGTTTTCGACGGGAAAATCAAGTATTGGAGGGGTTTCATGGGGCCGACGATCGGTCTGCATAGGAGGACCACGCGCTCTCGGTGAGGCTCCATGCTCCACGCACCCCATCAGTCGCATCCCTGTGGTGGCCGCGCCGGTTAACCTGGCGAAACTCCCACCAAGTCCGGTTCCCACAGGCAGGTGTATGCCGTCAGTAACTTCCGCGGATGCGATCGTACGCAACTCACTTCATTCGTTTTCCGATTCTTCACGCGCCAACCGGTCACCGTTACCTTTTCTCAAGAAGCGTGCCGCAGCATTGTGGGCGAGCGATCCTGGTCCTGCCCCCCGGGGACGGGCCTTTCCATGCGGGGCCGTTACTCGTCGCAGTGCCTCGCCGCCCCCCGTGGCACGGCCCGGCGTGAATCGAGAGCCGCCGTCAATCCCGATGATTGCTTAACCTTTCCCGCCCTTCGCTTTCGCTGCCGGTTTCCGGTTCACGCAAGCGTTTGCGGAGGGAGAGGATGTGGCTGCGGAAAGGGCAGGTTGCAAACAGCTCACCCAATTGCTGACAATCCCGATTGCGGGGGGTAAACTTCACACCGCCGGGCGATTCGAAACGACTTTGCAGAGGTCCCGGGAAGCATCAATTTGTTTGAGCGTTGGTCCGGCCATGCAAGATCCGCAATTTGAGAGGAATACGGTCATGATGAAAGACTCCGCGAAGCATGCAATCACCTGGGGTCGTGCGGCTGCCACAACCCGGTTGTTTATCCTTCTTGCTGCCTTTTCGTTGGGGCCCGCTCTCGGATCAGCTCAGATCAAGGTCGCGGAGTTTCAGCCGGATGTACCGGTTTGTCGGGCGGGGCGACCTATCACTTTGCAACTGACACTGGGCAATGACGGTGACCGCGACGAAGAGGGAACGGTTGAACTTCTCTTGCCGCCTGTCGTGGAACTTATCAATGGGGACCGCAGCACAGCTTTTGCGTTTCGCGACGGGGCGGGGGAGGTCACCCTGTCGTGGACGGTGCAGGCTTTCAAAGAAGGCCGGCACGATTTGGCGGTCAACGTCAACCCGGCAGGTGGAACGCCGCTTGGGCAAACACTCAGTCTGCTCTTCTTGCCCGCTCTCGCCGTCCAAAAAGCAGACAAAATCCCGGAGCCACAGCCGGTGGTTACGGACATGCTGGTGGGTGCCCACAATTGTCCCCTGTGGGAAAAAGACAGGCCGGAAATGTGGAGAAACGTCATCCGACATCCCGAAAGGACGCCGGCCCTGGGATTCTATTGCCAGGAGCAACCGGAGGTTGCCGATTGGGAAACAAAATGGGCCGTGGATCACGGGATTTCGTTTTTCATCTATTGTTGGTACCGAGCTAGCCAAGGTGGGCCCGTGGAAACCCGGCTGTCCAGTGCCATTCACGAGGCCCTATTTCACTCCCGATTTCAAGACAAGATACGATTTACCATCATGTGGGAGAACCAGAATCGGGGGATTGCCGGCGTTGCCGATGAAGAGGACCTCCTCCAAAACCTGCTGCCCTACTGGATCGAGAATTATTTCCGCCGTCCGAACTACCTGGTCATGGACAACAAGCCCTTGCTCTTCATCTATCGGCCGGAGTATCTCATCCAAGACCTGGGCAGCATCGACAAGGTCGCTCAAGCCTTTGCCAAGGTCCGTGAGCTCTGCCGCCGGGCGGGATTCGACGGGGTATACCTCCTGGGCGAATACCGTGGGACCAACCCGAAACACCTGCAACTGATGAAAGACCTGGGGCTTGATTACACATTTGCCTACGTTTGGCCGATCCCGAATAACCCCAGTCCCGAGGAAGCCCTCCGCGCCCAGATGGACTATATCAAGAAAACGCAGGAATTGAACATCTTGCCGCAAGTAATTACGGTCTCCCAGGGATGGAGCGGTTGGCGCGATGAAGGCTCCATCTGGAAACTCCCGCCGGAGGATTTCGAAAGGCTGATGCGGGAAGCGAAAGCCTTCGCCAAGACGCTACCTTCCGAGCAATTGGGAAGTCGCATCATCCTGTTGGATAATTGGAACGAGTGGGGGGAGGGACATTACATCGCGCCCTATCGAGAATTCGGCTTTGGCTATTTGGATGCCGTCCGTCGCGTTTTCGCCGGCGACGCTGCGCCGCATCTTGACCTCCTTCCCGAAGATCTTGGCCTTGGTCCCTATGATTTGCCGATTCGCGCGTATTATCAGCGGGAACGGGAGATTCGGCAAACGGCTCGCAGGTGGGTGAAACCCATCGTCACCGACGAAGGCCTGGTCGCTTACTGGACGTTCGACGAAAACCAAGATGAGGTAGCAGCGTTGGACTATTCCGGTCATCGCCTGGGAGGGACGCTCCACCAAATCGAACGCGTGAAGGGATGGCGGGGGATGGCCCTCGATTGTCGCGGCGGCTGCATGATCGTTCCCACCGACGACCGACTCCCGGACTGGTCGCAGTTGTCGGTGGAATGCCGGATTCGTACCGATCAGCCGGAGCAGGACAACAGGTGGATCATCAATCGGGTCTTCGGCGGTGCGGAGACGTCGGGCTTTCGTCTTGGCATTCTTCAGGGGAGACCCAGCTTGCAAATTCCGGTTACGGCCTGGAGTCATCATTTGGTGGGAAATCAGCCCTTGCCACAAGGCCGTTGGGTCCACCTTGCCGGCACGTTTGATGGGACCACCATGCGGCTTTATATGGATGGTCACGAAGTCGGCACGATGGAGCGCCCCGGGAGTGTCCGCAATAACAACCGCCCCATCGTTGTGGGTAACTTTGACGTGGACCACGCCGCCCACTTTGTGGGTGAACTGGATGAGGTGCGACTGTATAGCCGCGTGCTGACACCGGAGGAAATCGCCTCGCGAGCCGCACAGACGGGGGAGGATTGACTCAGAAAAACGGAGTTTGTGCCGGTGTGGGCATAGCGCGGTCAAGCCTTGCGTTTCATGCGTCGTGGGGGCGAAAGGTCGCGGCTTGGTGCCCATGGTAGTGATTTCGGCACGCTCTTGTCAGCGGATTCTGGCGCGGGGATTATCTGTCGGCGATGGCGGATTTCCTGCCTCGTTGGTTCGTTGTCGCTGCGGTCATCATGGACTGAGGAGGACTCAATCCTGTCCCCAGTCACGGGAAAGAAATGGGGCGAATAGCCTAAAAGCGCGACTCTTTGCCTTTTGTCGGCTGGAAATAAGCCCGCATCGGTAGAATCGGCCGGCCTCAGTCGGGACATAATTCCGGCCGGTAAAACACGGATGCACCTCGTGACAATTCACTTCCCTGTGCGTTTTGCCTCA
Source organism: Thermogutta hypogea (assembly GCF_055386265.1). NCBI lineage: Bacteria > Pseudomonadati > Planctomycetota > Planctomycetia > Pirellulales > Thermoguttaceae > Thermogutta > Thermogutta hypogea. Next base: position 2,339,709 of record NZ_AP042425.1, on the reverse strand, counting down.
GGACCTCTGCAAAATGAGCCCTTGAGGGAGAAGCCGAGGATGGGGAGCGTATCCTGGAGACGCCGTGCTTGGCCCGCAAAGCCAGACCGAAGGCCCGCGGCGCGTCTTTATGCACCGCTTACCCCGCCGGAATTGATGGCCGCGTTGGTCAAGCCGGGATGAATCACCACCAAAAGCGGTCGCCATAATGTGGTGTATGCGGTCGGTAACTTCCGCGGACGCCCGCGTATGCAACTTACTTCATTCGTGTTCCGATTGTTTGCGTGCCGCTCAAGCACCGTCACTTTTTCTTCGGAGAGAGCCGATTGGTGACAATCCCGATGGTGGAGGATAAACTTCTCGGTTCGAGGAGATTCGGATTGACTTTGGCGAGGTCTTGGGCGAATAACCAGCAAGAGGAGGCCGAAAATGCTTAGCCCACGATTCCAGGTTTTGACCTTCGCGGTTCTCTTGAACGCAGTCTTTGCCGTCTCTGCCGGGGCGAGCGACACGCAGGGCGGCCGGGGCGATTTGCCCCATGTTGTGCTCATCTTGGCAGACGATTTGGGCTACGGCGATCTCTCTTGCTTGAATCCGGATTCCAAGATCCGGACACCGAACTTGGACCGACTTGCTCAAGAGGGGATGAGTTTCACCGATGCCCACACGCCTTCGTCGGTGTGCACGCCGACCCGCTACGGGCTTTTGACGGGGAGGTATGCGTGGCGGACGCGACTTCAGTCGGGGGTCTTGTACGGGTTCGATCGGCCTTTGATCGAACCGAATCGCACGACCTTGGCGTCGTTATTGAAGTCTCACGGGTACGCAACGGCCGCCGTGGGCAAATGGCATTTGGGGCTGGGTTGGCAGTCGGCCCAGGGGACGCCGGTGACCGACAAGGACTATACGACCGACGATCCGGGCGTCGATTTCACCCGTCCCATCACAGAAGGACCGCTGACGGTCGGCTTCGACTATTTCTTCGGTATCGCCGCTTCTCTCGACATGGCGCCCTACTGCTACATCGACAATGACCGTGTTACCGCCATCCCTGAAGAAGATACGCAAGGGCAGGATTTTCCGATGAATTGGCGTGCCGGTAAGAAATCGCCCGATTTTGAACACGACCAGGTCCTATCCGTCTTGACGGAAAAAGCCGTCGGCTGGCTGACGGAGACACATAAAAAGTCACCCGAGCGACCTCTTTTCCTTTACTTTCCGCTGACGGCCCCCCACACGCCCGTGTTACCGCTTCCGGAGTTCCAAGGAAGGAGTCAAGCCGGTAGTTACGGAGACTTCGTCGTTCAAGTGGATCACGTCGTGGGCCGGGTTCTGAAGGCGATTGACGATTTGGGAATACGGGAGAATACGCTGGTCATCTTCACCAGCGATAACGGCTCAACGATGACCATTCGCCCGTTCTTTCAAAAGTATCAACACGCCACCAATTACCACTTTCGCGGCCAAAAGTCGGACATTTGGGAGGGCGGCCACCGCGTACCGTTTCTCGTCCGCTGGCCGGGCCGGGTCGAACGCGGGACGACCTGCGAAGCCGCGATTTGCTTGACCGATTTGTTGGGCACGTTCGCTCAGATCGTGGGGGATACGCTGCCCGAAACATGCGGCGAGGACAGCTTCGGGTTCTTGCCGCTGCTGACCGGTGAAGCCCGTACGGTCGATCGGCCGCCCGTCGTGATGCACTCGATTAACGGCAAATTCGCCGTGCGTCGGGGCGATTGGAAATTCCTCGACTGCCGTGGTTCCGGTGGGTGGAGCTTGGCCGAAAACCGCGTGCCTGATGGCGCGCCGGCGGGACAGCTTTACAACCTTCGCGACGACATCGGTGAGCAGGTGAATCTTTTCCAAGCTCGGCCCGAAATCGTTTCCGAATTGCGCGCCGTGCTCGGTACGATCCGCGAATCCGGTCGCAGCGCTCCCTGAGGGACGAGCCGCGACATGCGAGAGGCCCGCACCAACGCCGCGACGGCGGCGGTGCGGCGATTCATTTCGCACCCACAACGTGCGGATTCGTGATACGGAGGGGGCGGACGGCCTCGCTGTTCTCCCAGCGAACGACCGCGGTCCGATCGCCGGCTTTCGACATGTTGCCGGCTTCATCACGTTCTTCCGTCGTCGCTCGTTCCGCAAACGGATTCAAAACCAAGATAGGAACGGCGTGACGCGGCGGCGTGACAATGGAGAGATGCTCATGAGGGGTGACGGAAGAACGAGTGAGCGGCATGGCGTGGTCGGGGGAAAACCAGAACCACGGCCGCTGCGCGGCGTAAAATGCTAGGCGCCCGGGCGGCCACAGGCGTGCGACATCGGAACGATAGAGGAATCGCCCGTTCGAGATCAGCGTTCGGTAGCCGTAGTGCGTGACGGGGTAGCGTACGAAATACGGCCGCGAATCGTACTCCTCGGTGAAGTTGGGCCAAATCGCCCGGTAACAACCGGGAAACTCGGGGATTCGGATTGCACCCAGCGACGAAACTCCGCCGATCGGGAATCCCGCGAATCCTTGGCCGAACCGCTCTCCGGCGGCTAACCGTGCGCACTTCCCGGTATCAACGGGGACCCAGCAGAGGGCAGCGGCTAACAGCAGCGGCGTCGCGAAATCGAATCGCAGCATTGGAACCCGTCCCGCCAAGGCGTCTGAGAAAAGCACCGCAAAGTCGTCTTTTCTTCAGGCTAATTGCGGTTCTCGGGGAATTCAAATGCGGATCGTTTCCGGTGGGAGGTCTCCGCGCATCTCAAGTTCCGCTGCCGGCATCAGATCGGGTATCGGAATCGTCGGAACTCCCATTTTGCGAGGGGCTGCCGGCGGGCACCGCGGAAGGCTCGCTTCCGGCCGCCGGTCCGTCGGCGGCAGGTTCTTTCTGGGCCGGTACCGGCAAGTTCGGGCTTTGCCGCATCATCGCCTCACGCATCTCGTCCTCCTCGGTTCGCGGGGTAACCTTTTCCCCGTTCGGTAGAACGAACGGCTCTCCCATGCCGGGCAGATTCGGAACCGAGAACTCCAGTTCCCCCAAGTCCTCAAGCGGGGGCCGAGAGTCACAGCCGGAAAAGCCGGAAAAGATTGCCGCGAACATCAAGAGCAGGAGGAACCCGGCCGCTTTCGGCCCGATTCGCCGCGAAGGAAGATAGCGGCACGGAAACAGATGGAAGGCGATGCGAGTCATGGCGATGCACCTTGTGATAACCTAGACTTGGTCCACAGGGGGCAGATACGTGGAATGCCGTCCGGCGGTTCGTTCCGCCCGTGGAATCATGGCGAAGCCTTGGGACGAACCCAAGTTTGGCCCCTCTTGTACCGATTGGCACGCTCCACGACGATAGGGTCCTTGCTGGTTCGGATGACGGCGTCCAGGGCCGATTCGAATTCGGGCTTGTTGGCGTCGCGGAGCTCCCGGTGGTGGGCCAGCTCCACGATCGACTCGCACGCTGCCTGGGCATAGGCGGGTTGGTCCAGAAACGTGACCAGATACCTCAGCGTAGCCACGTCCCGGATCGCTTGAGCGCGTTGGAGGACCAAGATGCGTTCTTCGTCCCGAGTGCTGAGTTTCATGGCCGATTTCAGCAACTCGAGTTTCTGGGAGTTATCGCGGTCGTCTGCCAAAGGGGCGACGCGAATCAAAGCCCGCAGGCAGGTCGTGCGGTGGGAAGCATGAGGGTCCCGCTCCGCCAATTCGATGAGGAGGTCGGCGACGGAGCCGTTCGGCCAATTGGCGATGGCGCGAATGCCGGCCTCGTGCCAAGCCGGATCTTGCGATCGCAGAGCGGCTTCGATTTTTGTGAAAGCCGTTTTCCCGCCCACACGGCCGAGCGTGGGGAGCAAGAGGCGTTGATCGCCCTCGCTGAACCGCTCCAGGGCTGAGGTCAGCGTGGTGTCCCGCCGCTCTTCGGGGATTCGCCCGCAGAGGAACATGACGGCCTTTTCCGCCGCTTCGCGATCGCGGCCCGCCGGCAGAGCGAGTACGATTCGCAACATCGGCGCAAGCTGTTCCGGTCCGGCCAGCTCGCCCAACGCGGACAAGGCCGTATTTCGCTTGAGGGGATCCGCGCCGGCGGCTAGCTCCAACAACCGGGGCACGGCGTTCGTGTCGCGCCGTTCCACCAGCAGTTGGATCAAATCCGTAGCTTGGTCCCCGGTTGCCTTATCGACCGCGGCCAGAATCGTCTTACCGGCTTGTTCGCCGGGCAACCTCGCCAGCGCGAAGCGGGCCGCGATTCGCTCTTCTTCAATCTCCGCCCGGAGCGAAGGCAGGATGACTTCGGCGTCGCCGGCTTCGCCGAGGAATGCCAACGCGCGGATCGCCGCTGCCCGGACTTCGGGCCGGTGGTCGCCCTGGAGCAAGGACAGGATGGCGGGGCGTGCGGCCTTGTCGCCCCGATTCGCCAAAGCCCCCAGCAGGCCGACTTGGGCTTCCGGAGCCAGTCGCGGCAGTTCCTCGGCAAAGCGCCGCGTGAAGACGTCCCCCTTCAACTCGCTGCGAATCTGCTCCAAGGCTAATCCCCGGATGTCGCGGTCCGAATCTCGCAGGAATTCCAAAACCATTTGCAAGGCTTCGGTGTCGGCGCCGGCGGCAACTTCAGCCGAACACGTTGCCCGCGAGACGGCAAGCATCAAACACGGGGCGAGCAACCAAGCGTAGAAGAACCGCGCCATCAAAATAGACTCCCGGCCGGATACGTGAATGGAGGGGAAGACGGATGCGACGCAATTCGCGGCGGCGGTGCGATGCGGAAACCGAAGCGGTTCGCGGTCGGCCGCACCCGTCTTCCATGTCTGGGGAAACTTCAAGGGCAACGATTACTCCGATTTACCGGCGGCGGCCAACATACCGCGCGTGGCGGCCAAGCGGACCTGTTTCGGCTGATCTTCGCCGGTCAGCTTTCGGTACAGGACGATCGCCTGGGCCTTTTCGCCTTTGGCCAAGAGAGCCTCCGCGCAGGCGAGCACGGCGTCCGCGACCGCGGATCGCGCTCCTTCGGATACGGCGACGGAAGTTAAGGTCTGGGCTGCTTCCGCGGTGCGAATATCCCCCAAGGCGAAGGCGGCCGCGCGGGCCGTGTCCGTATCGGAATCCGTCAGCAGCTTCGCCAGAGCCGGCACCGCCGCCGTGTCTTGACGCACGCCGAGCGATCCGATCACACCGATCCTGAGTTGCCCGCTCAGATTCGGCAAGGCTTCGCGCAGGGCTTGAGCGGCTTCGGGCGACTCGATCCGTTCCAGCGCGTACCGGGCCATGTGCGAGTTTTCGGCGTCCGCCAGCAAGCCGGCCAGAATCGGGACGCTTGCGGCAGTCCCGATAATCGTCAACTTGCGACAAATGAAATCCTTGGCGGCGCGAGAAACTCCGCTTTGCAGCGAGTCCAGCAGCTTGGTTTCCAATTCCCGGCGCGCGGCCGCGTCGCCGTGGGAAGCCGCGATCGTATCGTCGATCGGCTTCAATACCTTGGGGTCGGAACCCCAATCGAACGTTTTCAAGGCTTCAAAAGCGTCTTCCAACATGGCATATCCTCGCTTGGGAAAATGGTGATTCAAACGATGTGGTTGCCGGTAAGGCGGTTTTCGACCGGAAGGGACGCACGCCGTCGTGGTAACCCGTGGTCATGCCGGACACTACAAGACCCACGGTTCCCGGCGGGCACGGTCGCGCAGTCGGTCGGCCTCGGGATCGTTCACGAATTGCTGATTCGCCGCGTCCCACTTCAACGACCGTTTGAGCGTGTAGGCGATGATGCCCAAGTGGCAAACGGCCATGGTGTTGATCGCCAGTTCGATGTCTCGGAACGGTTTCTCGCGCGTCTTCACACACTCGATGAAATCGCCGTAAATGCCGCCGGTGCCCTTGTAGCCGGGGACGGGCTTGGGATCGCGGCGTTCGCCGGGCGTGCCCTCCACTTGGAGGTTGCCCGTATCGGGACGATTGTGGTAGAGCACGATGCCGTTGGGGTAATGGTACTCGAGGAATTCGCGCCCGTTCTCGTTGTGATAGATGACCTCTTGGGGTTGCAATTCGCGGACGTCCACGGCGAAGGTGGCGCCTCCGAAGTGGTGGGCGCCCCAATCCGTCATTCCTCCGCCGGAATAGTCGATGTACGATCGCCAGCTCCCGCCGCTGGTGCCGAAGTTTCCGTCGCAGCGCGCTTTGTTGTACGGAGCCCACGGCGCCGGTCCGAGCCACATCTCCCAGTCGATGTCGTCGGGAACCGGCTCGGCGGGCAAATAGCAGGGCTGCGACAGGGGGCCGACGTTGACGTTGATCCACCGGATCGTCCCCAACTCCCCGCCCCAGCATTTGTTGACCACGTCGCGATAGTCTTCGAGCACGCGCTGGCTGCCGCCGGACACGACGCGGGCGTAGCGCCGGGCGGCCTGGACCATCAAGGGCCCTTCGCGAAGCGTCCGCGTCTCGGGCTTTTGGCAATAAACGTCCTTGCCGCTGCGGCAGGCTTCGATCACGATGATGGCGTGCCAATGGTCGGGCGTGGCCACGTGCACCGCGTCGATGTCGGTTCGAGCCAGCACGTCGCGGAAGTCGTTGTAGGCCTTGCAATCGCCGTTCTGATAATGCTTATCGACGTTGGCTTTGGCCTGTTCGCGAAAACTCTTGCGAACGTCGCAGACGGCCACGTATTGGACGTCGGGGCGGCCGAGGAAGGCTCCCATATCCCCGCGCCCCATGTTGCCGATGCCGATACCTCCCATCACGATGCGTTCGCCGGCCGGCGGGGTCTCGCCGTCGCCCAACGCCTTTGTTGTGATGATATAGGGCAACGCCACGGCGGCGCTTGACGTCTTCAAGAAACTCCGCCGACTAGTCCTGGATGAAACGCCCATGGATTTCTCCTTTTCGGAAAGCACGATGCCGCGGAGCGTCTCCCGCTGAGACGAAGCCGAACCGGGCAGGAAGGACAGCAATCCATTTAAGCCCCGTTGCCGCGGAAAGTCCATAACCGCGTGCATGTTCGCACGCCGTCGGGTAATCGCCCGTGGACGGCGGAGAAATGCCCGTGAGGCGTTCCATGATTCCGAAACGCAGGCACTTCACGCGGAGGGGGGATCGTCCTCGGGTGCGACTTCGGATTGCAACGGAGCTGCCGCGGACGGATCCGGCGACGCCGCATCGCCCGATTCCTCGTGCTCCGGCCGGGCACGGTAATCGGAAACGTCCTGCCATGATGTGTCCGGGGACGCGTCTTCTCTTAGGTACAGATGAATCTCACCGAAGAGTTCTCCCTGTTCCAACCGGACCTGGCCGTGGCGAACCAGCTCCAAGCAGGCCAGAAAAATGCCGATCAGCGTGGACTTGTGCATCCCTTTTTCGAACAGCCGGCTGAACGAGATATGCCGCTCGGTTTGCAGACGGCGATAGATACGCTCCATGAAGACGCGGATCGGCGTGTCATCGTAAACGATGGCCGGAGCAGCCGCGGAATCCAATTCCTTGACGATGCGGACGAAAGCGTTGACCAAATCCCAGAGTTGGACGTCCTGGAGCGGCTCCTCGGCCGGATTGCGTTCTACACTACCCAGATCGTCGGAGAGCCGGCGAAAGGTCTGCTGCCAGGCCCGTGCCTTCTCCTCCAGTTCGTACGCCGCGTCGCGATACTTTTTGTATTCCAAAAGGCGACGGACCAGCTCGTCGCGGGCCGGCTCTTCCGCCTCGATCGCGGATTCTTGGTGCGGCAGAACCTCGTGGGATTTGATCTCGGCCAACCAGCCGGCCATGGCCAGGAATTCGGCCGCCGTATCCACGTCGAGCGACACGCCGGAATCCAGGTATTCCAGGAATTGCTCGGCGATCCGGCCGACCGAGATCTCGGTGATTTCCAGCTCGTTCTTACGGACGAGGTAAAGCAGGAGGTCCAACGGCCCGCGGAAGACATCGAGCTGTACGCGAAAATCCATGTTTTGCAGCTCGGAAGGCAGGACTTGCGGCGCGCAGAGGCGTTCACGATACGACTTCAGAATACGCCGCTAAACGAATTCCTTCCAGTCCGACCTCTCCAGTTCCGCCAAGACCTTGCGAATTTCCTCCTCCCGCCGTTTGTCCGCGACCAAAGTGGCGTCGGGGGTGACCACGATCACCAGATCATGCGCTCCCAGCACCGCGACCAGCCGACGCGGATCGCGGCAGCGGACGATATTGCCGGTGGCTTCGATGAGGAGGGCCTTTTCGGCGGCGATGGTGTTGTTGTTCGAGTCTTGCGGATAAAGGCGTTCCATGGCCCGCCAGCCCCCCACGTCGTCCCAAAGAAAATCGGCTTCGATCATGACCACGTTGTCGGCCTTTTCCATGACGGCGTAGTCGATCGAGATTTTCTCCATGGCCTCGAACTGGCCATCCAAGATTTCGGCGAACTTCGGGCCGTCCGCGGCCGCGGCGATCCGTTGCAGTCGCTCATGCACTGCGGGGCGATACCGGCGGAGGGCCTGCAAAATCGTGTCCGCGCGCCAAACGAAGATTCCGGCATTCCAAAGGAACTGCCCGGACGCAAGGTATTCCTGGGCGGTCTCGGGGGCAGGCTTTTCACGGAAGCCGGCCACGGTGAACACCCGCGGCGGGTTTTCGACGCCCGCCAAGGCCGGCGCGGGCACGGCCTCGCCGCGCTGGAGATAACCGAATGAGGGCGACGGATACGTCGGCACCACCCCGAAGGTGACGAGTCGGGACGGATCCTCGCTGACCAGGGCTTGGGCCGCGCGAAGGGCGGCGCGAAATCGCTCCGGCGGTTCGATGATGTGGTCGGCAGGCATGACGACCATCACGGCCTCCGGGTCGCGCCGCAAGAGGTGCACCGCCGCCAAGCCGATGCACGGCGCGGTATTGCGGGGATAAGGTTCGCAAACGAAGGCATCTCGCGGTAGCACCGACAACGACTCATGCAGAGGCCCCGCCAGATCGCGGGTCGTGGAAATCAGAATTCGATCCAAGGGCACCAGGTCGCCCAGCCGATCCACGGCATTTTGAATCAACGTGCGATCTCCCCGAATCGCGAGGAGTTGCTTGGGCTTGGCCGCACGACTCTCGGGCCAAAGCCTGGTTCCCGTTCCTCCCGCCAAGATTACCGCGTGCAACATGGTTGGGAGTCCTCGCGCAAATCGTTTTTGATCCCGTGGTCACTCGCGAGACGGTCCGCAGGGCGTCTATTCGGCCGGAATTGCGGCCGTGATAGGTCCCTCGGGGCCGAAATAAGTGGGTGCTGCGATTCGCGTGCCTCGCGGCAGTTTTTGCGACAGCTCCCAGGAATCCACCGCGAAAAGCGGGCTGATCTCGACGATCGGCTCTCCGACCGTTTCACATCCGGCTTCGCCAAGCCAACGGCGGCACTTGGCCGACATTCGGTCTCGCACGTATTCCGGCGTATCGCGCTCGGCACCCGGGGCGTTTTTCAGGGGGGCGAATTGATCGTCCTCGTCCACCTCGATCACGATCGCATGCTTGGCGTGCGGAATGAGGTCGAAGATGAATCGCTCGAACTTGACGGCGTTGGGGGTTTCCGGTCGCACCTCCGCCTTTTGCACGGGGTCGTAATACGTCACTTTTTTGAGCGCGACGTGAAAGGGCAGGAATTCCGCCAAATCGGCCGCGCGCGAGAGAAAATCGACGTCGATGACGTGGACTCCGATGCTGCCCGCCCACAGCAACGGATTGCCGTCCGGCCCCGGCTTGGTGGACAAATCCTCGGGAAGGTCGCTGTATTCGACGACGTGCAAGCGGTCGCCCACCTGGACGACATTGCCGACTTTATCGAGAGGCGTTCGCTTGGCGACCACCAAGGTGGACATCTCCGATCCGGAAAGGATGTGCCAACCGATGAATTCCGGGGCTGCCACGTCCAGAAGCGGGTTGTCGACCTGAAAATAGAATAGGTGGCGGATGCCCTCTTGCCGGAATTGCTGCAAGATGCCGCTGCGATGGATCGCCGCAAGCATGCCGCCGTGGCCGTCGGGGCTGAGAGCCGGCGTGTCCGGTCCCGCCATCAGTATTTTGCCCGTGTGGGCGTCCACCGAAGGCATGGTTCCCTGACAAAAAACGTGCAAATCATCGCCCAACCCGAAACGCTCGTGCCGTTCGAAATAATCGACCGTTTCGGCGTAGGTGACGGGACTGGTCATCAGGGCCAGCGGAATGCGGCGGCCGTAGCGTCTTGTTCGGGCGAGAATCTTTTCCGCGAAGATTTGAAAAAGAGAATGGCGGGACAAGGGGCCGATGGGGAACATTCCCTTGGGGTGCTCGAACCCGAGCCGCGAGCCTTGGCCGCCCGCGACCAGGACGCAGGCCGCACGTCCGCCTCGGAGGGCCTCTTCGCCGCATTCCACGGCCGCCTTGCGCCGAGCGGCGTCGGCCCGATCGCTCAGCCTCGGTCCGCGCGGAGAAGTCGCGTTTTGCAAAAGAGAGCCGAAGTCGGGCTTGTTCTCGCGATCTTCATAGAGCCGGCGAATGAGGTCGAAGTCCACGGCTTGAAGCGATGCGAGCAACCTCTCGCGGCGGTCCGGAGATAGGTCGTTCCACGCAGCCAAAAGGTGATCCTGGCCGTATTCCGCCAATCGACGCGTCCAATACTCGTATGAATCGAATCCCGTTCTATCGGATCCCGACATCATTGACACTCCATCAATCCGCAGGAGTTGTCCGCGGACGACTTGCGATTCCAGCTTCTAGTTCTAGGATTCCACGGACGGCAAAGAGAGCTTCCGAGCGCCGTCCGGATGCAGCATCAATTCGGTTTGTATCCGCAGACCGTCGTAGGCCGGTTGTACGCCCGGCGGCAGTTGGCGGCTGAACGCGGCGTGGTCCAAACGGTGGCAAAGGTGCGTCAAGTAGCAGCGACGGGGCCGCAAAAGCTCGACGATCGCCAGGGCCTCATCGACGGAGAGGTGCGTTGGGTGCGGTTCGTGACGCAAACAATCCAGGATCAAAACGTCCAGGTCCCGCAGGCGTTGCAACGTTTCCTCGGGGAATTGTTTGACGTCCGTGCAGTATGCGGCGTCGCCGAAGCGAAAGCCCAGCACGTCCCACGGGCCGTGCTTCAGTCGCAGAGGGGTCACCCGGGCTCCCAAGAGATCGAACGATTCCGTCTCGATGGTCACGAAGTCGAGCTGGGGCACGCCGCCCGCCGGAGCACCCTCCTCGAAGGCGTAGTCGAATGCCTTGCGAATGCGGGCTTGCACATAGGCTTCGCAGTACACGGGGACGGGGGCCTGGAGGTATTGGGGGATGACGCGCAGGTCGTCCAACCCGAACAGGTGATCGGCATGCGCGTGGGTGTAAAGCACGGCCCGGAGATCGGCAATCCCTTCACGAACGAGTTGCAATCGCAATTCGGGAGGGGTGTCGATGAGGATCGTGCCTTCCGGCAAACCCACCGCCAACGAGCACCGCGTGCGCCGATTCCGCGTATCCTCGCTGGTGCAGACGGGACAGCGACAACCGATCACGGGCACGCCGTGCGAGGTGCCGGTTCCCAGGAATACGATTTCTCCAGGCGACAGCGAACGAACGGGGCTGGTCTTGGTCACGGTATGCTTGCGGTAATAGGTATCCATCGAATCCCACTTGTCTGCGCCCCTGGGAATGCTTCGAGGGGGATCGCTGACAAACACTTCCAATATAACCGAAGCGATGCTGCCGACCGAAGAGAGCTTGCGAAAACGTTTCGAGTTGGGCCGGGATCCGGTGCATCGTCCCGCTTTGGGTGGATCGCCGGCGGGAGGCGGCAAGAGGCTCCATCCGCCGGGGTACCTCGGCGATTTCAGCGACGGTTCGCCGCGGGGTTGGGGCGAAAAGGAGCCGAATCTGGGCGTTGGGAAGTCGCGAGAGCCGCTCTGACGGCGACTCCGAACGAACGTTCAGGAGCATTGCCCGGGCGTTCGTGATTGACGCTTTGCGGGCCATCCGATAAATTGCGTGCAGCTCGTAATTTGCGATCACGGACACGATGCGCCGCGAAGACGAATCGGGCATGGCATCGGGCTGTCATTTTGCATCGGCACGGCGTTTGCTACAATCGCTAGTTGTGCCTGTAAAAGCGGGGTAACCTGTCTTTTTGACACAACCCTCCCAAATGGGTGGTAATAACCCATCCCTGGAAATCCAAGCCGTTTTCAATATCAGGGCTTAAATCCGATGGAGCTGTTGGAACGCCTTTGGGACGCGGTCACGGACACGATCACGGTTGTCGGCCAGGCCGTGGATCGCGGCGTCACCGCCGTTTTTGGTTCCGCCAACGCGCGCTATGTTCGCCGGTTGCAACCGAAGGTGCAGGCGATCAATGATTTGGAGCCGCGCTACCAAAAGATGACGGACGCGGAACTGCGGGAACAGACGGACAAATTCCGCAAGCGATTGGAGGCCGGCGAATCGCTGGACGATCTTTTGGTCGAGGCCTTCGCCGTCTGTCGCGAGGCTTCCCGTCGCGTATTGGGGATGCGCCATTTCGACGTGCAGTTGATGGGCGGGATGGTCTTGCATAACGGCAGCATCGCCGAGATGGTCACCGGCGAAGGCAAGACGTTGGTCGCCACGCTGCCCGCCTACCTGAATGCCTTGGAGGGGAAGGGCGTTCACGTGGTCACCGTGAACGACTATCTGGCCCGGCGCGACATGGAGTGGATGGGGCCGCTCTATATGTTTCTCGGCCTGACCGTGGGCGCGATTCAGCACGATATGGGCGCGCGGGATCGTCAAAAGGCTTACGCCTGCGACATCACCTACGGAACCAACAACGAGTTCGGTTTCGACTACCTCCGCGACAACATGCGATTGGCCGCCCGCGGTGATGATCGCTTTCCGGCCGAAATGCAGCAAGTGCAGGGGCGATTGCACTACGCGATCATCGACGAGGTGGATAACATCTTGATCGACGAAGCGCGGACGCCGCTGATCATTTCCGGCCCGGCCCACGACGACATCTCGCGCTACCGCCGCGCCGATCAGATCGCGCGGCAGCTCAAACCGGAGGCGCACTTCGAGATCAACGAAAAGGATCGCACCTGCCACCTTACCGAGGAAGGCATCCGTAAGGCCGAGGAATTGGCCGGCGTGGAGAGCTTCTACACGGCGGGCAACCTTGAGTGGCCGCATCTCATCGACAACGCGCTGAAGGCCCACCACCTCTACAAGCGCGACGTACATTACGTCGTGCAGGGGGATGAGGTGATCATCGTCGATGAATTCACCGGGCGGCTGATGCACGGACGGCAATGGAGCGACGGTCTGCATCAGGCCGTCGAGGCCAAGGAAAATGTGCGGATCAAGGAGGAGACGCAGACCCTCGCCACGATCACCATCCAGAACTTCTTTCGCCTGTACGATAAGATTTGCGGCATGACCGGTACGGCCATGACGGAGGCGAACGAGTTTTGGAAGATCTACAAGCTGGAAGTCGTGGCCATACCGACCAATCGCCCGCTCCGCCGCGTCAATCATCCGGACGTCATCTATCGTACGGCCCGCGAGAAATACCAGGCCATCGTCGAAGAGATCGAACGGATGCACAAGTGGGACACGGTCTGGTTTTCGCGCTACGAATACGAGATCGGCGAAATCAAGCAGGAGAGCGACGACTCCATCGTCTTCATCACCAAGGAAGGCGAGCGGAAAATTCTTCCCAAGGCCAAGTTGCATCACGTCGAGCGCAAGGGGCGTCCGATCCTGGTCGGCACCGTTTCGGTGGAAAAGAGCGAGATGCTCTCGGAGATGTTGAGCCGGCGGGGCATCAAACACCAGGTCCTGAATGCCAAGCATCACGCCCGGGAGGCCGAAATCATCGCTCAGGCCGGGCGCAAGGGGGCGGTGACCATCGCCACGAACATGGCGGGGCGCGGGACGGATATCATCCTCGGCGGCAATCCCGAGGCCATGGCTTGGGCCGTCTTGCAGCACAAGTATCCCACCCGCTTGGACGTCCCGCGCGAAGAATGGGATGCCCTCGTCCAAGAGATTGAAAAACGCGAGCAGATGAAGGCCGAGGGACGCGAAGTCGTGGCCTTGGGCGGGCTGCACGTGATCGGAACCGAACGGCACGAGGCCCGCCGCATCGATAACCAGTTGCGCGGGCGCTCGGGTCGTCAGGGAGACCCCGGCAGCAGCCGGTTTTACCTCTCGCTCGAAGACGATCTGATGCGGATCTTCGCCGGCGATTGGGTGAAAAACGTCCTCACCCGCCTGGGTATGGAGGAAGGCCAGGCCATCGAAAGTCGCATGGTCACGCGGCGCATCGAGGGCGCCCAGAAAAAGGTCGAAGAACGCAACTTCGAGATTCGCAAGAATCTGCTCGAATACGACCAGGTGATGGACGAACAGCGGAAACGCGTCTACAGCTATCGGCAAAACATCCTGGAGGGAGCGGATTGCCGCGCGCTCGTGACGCGAATGATTCGAGAGCAGATCGACCATCATTTGGGCATCTTCTTGGCCAAGATGTACGGCGCGGAGATGTTCGCGGAATGGGCGGGTCGACAGCTTTCCACCGAATTCCACGCCCGGGACTTCCGCGGCATGGAGTTTTCCACGGCGGAGGCCTTCGCCCGTGACCAGGCCGAGCGGATGGCGGAAAGCCAGCTTTTCGATCTGATCGAGGAGAATCTGCCCGAAGACGCCGATCCGGAGGATTGGAATTGGGAAGCCTTGGCGAAGTCCATCACCGCTCGATGGAAGGTGGACGTCAAGGAACGCGATATTCGCCGAATTCCTCGCGAAGAACTTCTCGATGTGCTTTTGGAAAAAGTGCAAGCCGCCATTCGCGAGGTCGATCTTCAGGATGGCGCGAGATTTCTCGACCCCGACTTCGGCCTGGCAAGCAGCGTCAATTGGGTGCGGGGAAAGTTCGGCATCGAGCTGAACCTCGAGGAGCTGCGCGATTTGGAACCGCCGGCGGTCAAGGACTTGGTGTTCGAAAAGGCCCTGGAGGCCTATCGCCGCAAGGAAATCGAGTTCCCCCTGCGTGCGGGATTGGCGCACTATTCGGGTCGTGACGCCTCGGGGCATCGCGTCTACGATCGAGAAGGCCTGCTGGCCTGGGCCCGCAGCCGGTTCCACGTGGAGTTGTCCGAGGACGATCTCAAGAATAAATCCGGGCAGGAAATCTGGGATATTCTCCTGGACGCCTCGGAGCGCCAATTCGAGAAGGCGGAAAGACTCCGCGAGGAAGGCACGGCGCTGTTGCTTTCCTTGTTCCAAGGGATGGGGGACGATCCTCGGGCCAAGGTTCCGCCGGACCATCCGCAGTTGGATCGCTTTTGTCGCTGGGCGGCGGAGCACCTCGACCTGCGGCTGACTCCGGACGACGTGACGCGGATGGAACGCCGCGACCTGGAGTGGGAATTCCGGGATGCCTTCAACTACCGCTATGCCCCGGAAATGCGGAAAATGGAACGATTTCTGCTCCTGCACACGCTCGACGGGGCGTGGAAGGAGCATCTCTTGGTGATGGATCACCTCCGCAACAGCGTCGGCCTGAGAGGTTACGCTCAGGTCGATCCGAAGGTCGAGTACAAGCGGGAGGGGATGCGGCTTTTCGAGGCGATGTGGGAGTCCACCGCCCGACGCATCACGGACTTAGTCTTCCGCGTGGAGCAGATGGACGAGCGATTCGTCCGCTCCATGTGGCAAGAGACCGAGGCGCAAAAAGAGTCGGCGAAGAACGCCGTCGTCGAGATTGCCCAACAACAACAGCAAGCCATCGAGGGATCGCAACAAGCCGAGAAAAAGCAGCCCTTCCGTAAACGGACCCAGGAAGTGGGACGCAACGATCCTTGTCCGTGCGGAAGCGGAAAGAAATACAAGCATTGCTGCATGAAGAAGCGGGGCGTTGCCTGAAGGCGCCGCTGGGCGGGGGGGACCTGCACTCCTCCTGCCCAGGTGAGCCTCGGCGCGTCGGCCGCCTACCGGGAAAGGGAATTCCCATGTCGATCCTGTTCGACGCCGCTTATCTCCTGTTGCTGCTTGTGGTCAGCCCGGTGCTGCTGTACCGAGCCGTCAAGGCCGGCAAGTATCGAGCCGGCTGGAACCAGCGGCTGTTCGGGGCCGTGCCGCGCCGAAACAACCGTCGTCCTTGTATCTGGTTTCATGCGGTCAGTGTGGGCGAGGTCAATCTTCTTCCTCCCCTGATTCAGGCGCTGCGGGCGGCTTATCCCGCCTGGGAAGTGGTCGTTTCCACGACGACCCGAACCGGAATGGAAGTGGCTCGCAAGCGTTTTCCGGACCTGGCCGTGTTCTACGCTCCACTCGATTTCTCTTGGGCCGTGGCGCGGGCCTTCCGGCGAATCCGCCCCTCGGTACTAGTGCTGACCGAGTTGGAGATTTGGCCCAACCTCATTCGCGCGGCGAAGGCTCGAGGTGTCCGCTTGGCGATCATCAACGGTCGGCTGGGCGATAAGAGCTTCGCGGGCTACCGACGCGGCCGATATCTATTTCGGCCGATCTTCGAGGCGTTCGACCTGGTTGCGGTGCAAGATGCCGAAGGCGAGCGGCGATTCACGGAACTTGGCGCCGCTGCGTCGGCCGTCCACGTCACCGGTTCCATGAAGTACGACGGAGCGCAGACGGATCGCAACAATCCGGCCACGGTCCGCCTCCGCCGCCTCGCGGGAATCGGGCCGGATGAGATCGTCTGGATTGCCGGTAGCACTCAGGTGGAAGAGGAGAAGTTTTCGCTGGCCGTTTTCCAAGAGCTGCACCGGCGCTTCCCCCAACTCAGGCTGATTATCGTACCGCGCCACCCCGAGCGATTCGATGCGGTGGCCGAGATGTTGTCGCGGAGCGGTTTGCCTTGGCTGCGTCGCTCGAGATTGGGGCCCGCCCCAGAATCGCCCGAGAACACGGACGCGGCTGCCGATGCGAACGGCAGAGCGACGAGCGACGGTCTTCCGGCTCACCCCATATTGCTAGTCGATACCGTGGGTGAATTGGCGGCTTGGTGGGGGCTGGCCGATATTGCGCTTGTCGGCGGCAGCTTTGGAAACCGCGGCGGGCAGAACATGATCGAACCGGCCGGCTACGGGGCGGCAGTGTGCTTCGGGCCGAATACCTGGAATTTTCGCGACGTGGTCCGCCAGTTCTTATCGGCGGAGGCGGCCGTCGTCGTCCGTGACCAAGGAGAGTTGCAGCAATTCGTCACCCAATGCCTGGAGACGCCGGACTATCGTCGTTCGCTGGGAGATCGGGCAAGGCAACTGGTCTTGTCCCATCGCGGGGCCATCGAACGCACGCTCGCCCTGCTGGCTCCCTGGTTGGAGGCTCGGCCGGCCCGGATGACGGAAGAGGACACCCAGGTCCGCGATCGGCCCGCCTACAGGGCGGCGGGATGAGGGCCGTTTCGTTGTAGGGAGACTCCCGGTTAAGTCGCTGCGACGCGGCTGGGCTACCGGGATCGGTCGGTCGGGCGAGATTCCGCGTTGACCGCCTGCATGGCTTCGGGAATGGGCTGGATTTGCCCCGCAGCGTCCACAAGGGCCAGGACGACTCGTCCGCGGCAAAGGAGATCCTGGTCGCGGTACAAGAGGTATTCGTGCTCGATTTTCACGCCCGTCACGCGCCGCACGATGGTGCGAAGTCGTAGCAGGTCGTCGTATCGGGCCGGTTTCAGGTAACGGCATTCGGCTTGCACGACCACCGCGTACAGCCCGCTCTCCTCCCATCGACGGTAATTGTCGCCCGAAGCCCGCAACAGCTCGGTACGTCCCATCTCGAAATAGACGAAGACCCGGCTATGGTGCAAAAAGCCTCCCGGGTCGCACTCCGGATAACGCACACGAATTTCGATCTCGTGCTCAGTCAGCATGTCCGCGGCTGAATTCCTTCCAATAGGACGGCCGATTCCCCGAGTCGATCCGGGAGGCTTTTTTGGGGGGGCGAAGGGCGGTGATGCGGCAATCTCCCACCGAGCCTCAAAAATCGAGTTTCTGTGAAACCTGGCGTCTCATGGCGTCCTCGATCCAGGTACAAAACGGACCGTCTTCGGGGCGCCATTCCGCGACGATCGTCAAAAGGTTTCCCTGCCGGTCGAGTTGCAAGCCGTCCAAGCGAAAAACCCTTCCCGTGCGGGATTGAATCATCCACGCGTAGGTTTGGTCGCGCGGCGCCTCGGCAAGCAGGCGGTACTCGACGCCGAAGCTCATCACCGTACCTTCGGGACCGGTCTGTGGTAGGGAGACCGGCAACGTCAGATCGACCCAGCGCACGGTTTCCGCAGTCGGTTGCGAATGAACCGGTCGGGCCGCGGCGATGATCGTGGGCGCAATTTCACCCAGCGTCGGTCCATGCGCATCGGCGGTGGGCAGGCCGCGCGGAGCCGAAGCACTGCTCTCGCTGGGGGGCAGAACCCTGGTCTCGGATTCACCTTCCGTCGACCGATGCACGAAAAGGTCCGCCGGTCCGCCCACGGTTTGTTGCGGCGGAATCGGCTCCGGGACTGCGATCTGTTCCGATGCCGAAGGCGGCGCGGCTCGCAGGCTATCGATGGCTTCGCGAGAACAGCCGAGCACCAGCGTGGAACCCAAAAGACCTAAGGCTGGGAAGAGTAGGGGGGATGGCGACGACGTGGTAAGCCTTTGACCGGTTGCCCCTTTAACCAGATGTTTCATTGTTCGGCCCCCTTTCCTCAAGACTCATCGTGAAACCACATCGCCGAGTTGCCCGAACTCGGCGGTTCGCTCCGCGAGTGTCGGCTCCATTTTAACGGGTCGAGAAGCAAACGAAAGAGGACGCCCGGAATTACCCCCGGATTTACTTGGGGTAGCCGGGTACAACATCACCGGCCGTGGGCGACGGTCGGAAGTACCAAAAACCGGCGCGAGAGGAGAGCAGTTTTACGCGCGGCTGCGGTCTTGGAGTCGTCTCCCGGTCTTGCCTTGTCAGGCTGGGTGCGGCAGCTGCGTCGCCGACTGCATGTGAATCGTTGGTTTGTTACCGGCAGTTTGGGCGGTCAGCCTGTCGCGTTTGGGACGTTTGAATTCCGGTGACTTCCCAGCAACCGGATAGTGCCTTTTCAGGGCGAGAGAAGGAACCGGGTATCTGTGAAAATAGGCAGTACGTATTGGAAACCAGCTAATCCCAGTCGCTTGGGTAGGAATATTTTTCTCGAAATAGTGCGAGGGAATCGATTCCACCCGCTCGAATTCCCAAAACCAAGAGCCATAGCGACTTACGGTTCAGTCTCGTGGGCGCGCGCCCGCGTCGCTCGTGCGGAGGCGTTTCCATTTGTCGGCCCCTCGCTGGAACTTATGGCAAATTGCCGGGCGCCCGTTGACAACCTCGTCCATAGCCATAAACTGTACCGAACACAGCATGTAGTGGTTGAATCTTTGGCCAATACTACCTATAGTTGTATTGGGTGGAATTAGGCACCCTCCCTGAAGAGGGGAAAGTTTTTGAGGATGTGTTTCGCGTTGGGGACGCAATTCGGGATCGCCCCCCGGCGTGACCGATGGCGGCGGGTGGATTCGCTCATTGGACGTTGGTTTTAGGTCGGGTTGGGAGCAAACCAGCGATACCTCGATGAGGGGATGTGCTTGGTGTCCCGTCCCGGGCTGAAAACTGGTGAGTTCTAGTCCTTGGCTATTCTACTTGGTGTGAGCCGATACGCGGGTGATTGCAGCTTGTCGGCTCCGGTGTTCCGGAAATGGTTTCCTTTGCATGGAGTGCAGAAGCATGGCTGAATTGGAACGCGGAAACGCTACACTCGGCGAAAACGTTCACGGCGGCGCGACTTCGGCGGCCAAATTCTCTCCCCTCGGCTTAAAAATCGATGCTCGCTTTTGTCCGGCGGACGTAGAAAGTCCGTTCGACACCGTCGTTTGGACTCGGCGCACCGCTGAAATCAAGAACGAGGCGGGAGGAACCCACTTCCAACAGCCGGACTGCGAGGTCCCGGAAACGTGGAGTCAGTTGGCGACCAACATCGTGGCCAGCAAGTATTTCTACGGCGAGTTGGGCACACCGCAGCGAGAAAACAGCGTGCGGCAACTGGTTCATCGGGTGTGCCGTACCATCGCGGACTGGGGAATCGCCGACGGGGTCTTCTACTCAGCGGAAGACGGCGAACGGTTCTATCGAGAATTGGCCTGGCTTTGCCTGCATCAGCACGCGGCTTTCAATTCCCCGGTCTGGTTCAATGTGGGGCTGTATCACCAATACGGTATTCGCGGGGCGGCCTGCAATTGGAGATGGGATCCCGCGGTGAATCGGGGCGTGCAGCCGGAGAATCCGTACGAATTCCCGCAGGCCTCCGCCTGTTTCATCCAAAGCGTCCAGGACAACATGGAGGACATCATGGAGCTGGCCCGCAGCGAGGCCATGCTCTTCAAGTTCGGATCGGGGACGGGGACCGATCTGTCCACGTTGCGATCGCATCGCGAGAAGCTTTCCGGCGGCGGTAAGCCTTCGGGGCCGCTTTCCTTCATGCGGGTTTACGATCAAATCGCGGCTGTGGTCAAGAGCGGCGGTAAGACGCGGCGCGCGGCCAAGATGCAATCGCTCAAAGTCCATCACCCGGACATTCTGGAGTTCATCGAATGCAAGTCGCGGGAGGAGAAGAAAGCGCGGCTGTTGATCCAGCAGGGCTACAATCCCGAAGAGGCCTACGGCTCCATTTTGTTCCAGAATGCGAATCTTTCGGTCCGTGTGACGGACGAGTTCATGGAAGCGGTAGAGGCGGATCGGCCTTGGACGACGCACTGGGTGACCGATCCGACCAAGGAAGGCCCCACCTACAGTGCCCGGGAATTGCTGCAGAAGATGGCCGAGTCCGCCTGGTCGTGCGGCGATCCCGGCATCCAGTACGACACGACGATCAACCGCTGGCATACCTGCCCCAACTCCGGGCGAATCAACGCCAGCAATCCCTGCTCGGAGTACATGTTTCTCGACGACTCGGCCTGCAATCTGGCCAGTATCAATCTGATGAAGTTTCGTCGCGAGGACGGCCGGTTCGACGTGGACGGCTTCGTGAACGCCTGCCGCATCGTGTTCATCGCGCAGGAAATCTTGGTGGATCACTCCAGCTATCCCACCGCCAAGATCGCCAAGAACAGCCACATGTTCAGGCCGATCGGCCTAGGGTATTCGAACCTGGGCAGCTTGATCATGGCCAGCGGGCTGCCCTATGACTCGGACCAGGCCCGCGGTCTCTGCGGCGCCATCACTGCCTTGATGCATGGGGCGGCCAACCGCACCAGCACGGAATTGGCGGCCGCCGTCGGTCCCTTCGCCGAATTCGAGAAAAACCGCCAGCCGATGCTGGACGTGATGGAGCGGCATTGGCAAAAGGTGGAAGAGCTGAAACACGCGCCCGATTACTTGAAAAACGCCGCCCGCAAGATTTGGGACGAGGTTTTGGCCGGCGGGCGACGCTTCGGTTTCCGCAACGCTCAGGCGACGGTTCTGGCACCGACCGGCACCATCAGCTTCATGATGGACTGCGACACGACGGGGATCGAACCGGATTTCGCCTTGGTCAAGTACAAGCAGCTAGCCGGCGGCGGGATGCTCAAGATCGTCAATCAGACGATCCCGTTGGCGCTCAAGACGCTGGGCTACAGCGACGAGCAGATCGCCGAGATTACCGAATACGTGAATCGACATGACACGGTGGAGGGCGCCCCTCACCTCGATCCGCAGCACCTCGCGGTGTTCGATTGCGCCTGTCCGGTGGGCGGCGGCACGCGGGCGATCTCGTGGCGGGCCCACGTCCTCATGATGGCCGCGGCGCAGCCGTTCATCTCGGGGGCCATCTCCAAGACGGTCAACATGCCGCGCGAGACCAAGCCGGAGGACATTGCGGCGGCCTACATGGAAGGTTGGAGGCTGGGGTTGAAAGCCATGGCCGTTTACCGCGACGGTTCCAAGAGTGTCCAGCCGCTGGTGACCAAAAAGGGCGAAAAGGACGAAAAGACCGTGCCGCCGCCCCGACGCGAGCGATTGCCGGACACCCGCAATTCCATCACCCATAAGTTCTCCGTGGCCGGTCACGAGGGCTACATCACGGTGGGACTGTATCCGGACGGGCGTCCCGGCGAGCTTTTCATCACCATGGCCAAGGAAGGGAGCACCATCGGCGGTCTCATGGATTGCTTTGGAACCGCCGTTTCGATGAGCCTGCAATACGGCGTCCCGCTGGAAGTGTATGTCAACAAGTTTTCCTACACCCGGTTCGAGCCGATGGGATTCACCAAGAATCCTGAGATTCGTACCGCCACCAGCATCGTGGATTACATCTTCCGTTGGCTGGGAATCACGTTCCTGCCGGGATATCGCGAATCTCAGCAGCGGCAGGCCGAGTTCGTTAAGGAACCGGTCTCGGGCGAGTCGAACGGCTACGCGGCGGAAAGTGCTCCCGGAACGGGGGGAGAGGATCGGGCGGCGAAGCCCGGTGCGACTGCCGGCACTGTGCCGCTTGAACGAGAACGGGGCACCGCCGCGGTGTTCAAGCCCGGCGCCAAGTCGGGGAACGGTGCGCATCCCGCCAATGCGACCGTGATTGCCGCGCCGTCCGCCAACCGTTTGACGGGCTTTATGGAGATGCAGTCGGACAATCCGCCTTGCGACGAGTGCGGTGGATTGACGCGCCGGAGCGGAGCCTGTTTCGTTTGCACCATCTGCGGGCACAGCATGGGTTGCTCGTGATCCCCGTTCCCGGTATCGGACCGCTCGCGGGATATCGACCGCGGCGGATAAATACTGCCTAACTCACAAGCAAGACCGTCGGCGGCAGCCGGCGGTCGTTTTTGTTCCGGACGCCTTGGACTTCCGCGGGGGCATAGGGGGGCTGCGATTCGGGGTCGCCTTCGGGAGACGGGCTGGTGATCGTGGATGGCGATCCGGACGATGCGCTCCGTGGTTTCCATCGCGGTTGCGGGGGTACAATACGTACATGATCTCGGCCCGGCGGTCGCGGTCTCCCCCGATGCCGTATCGACTCGCGAACATAGTCCGACAGTTTGCTGATTTCATGGCGGGAGGAAGGCGATCTTTTCCTAGCGATCGATGATCATGGACGTCGTTTCCAGTGTACGTTTGCGGGGTGGTCTATTCGCGGCGGTGTGCGCCCTGCTTCTGCCGGCGGGATGCCGACCGGCGGCGGATTCTTCGGCCGGGGCGGCGGGAGACGAACAGGGGACCGTCCCCACCGCAAAGGCGGGAGCCGATGTGGCAGCGGAGCCTGTGCCATTCCCGGCGTTGCCCGAGCCGCTCACCGGCGATTGGATGAAATCTCAGGCCGAAGAGGAAGCCCGGCGTTTGGCGGAAGCCTTTGCCGACGACGTCGAAGCTCTGGATTTGCAAGCCACGGTCCACCGGCTCTCGGGACGAAATGACGAGGCCGTGGAGATCTGGAAGCGGTGTCTGGCGTTGCGCCCGGACTTCATACGGGCCTATGTCCCGATGATTGCGGTAACCCGGCGGAAAGGGGACTATCCTGAAGCCGAGCGTCTTTGCCGCGAGTGCCTGCGACTCGATCCGCTTCAGGTCGAGGCGCGGGGGCTTTTGGCTGCGGTGCTGTTCGAGCAAGGGCAGTACGACGCCGCGATCGAGGCGGTGTTAGCGGGGCAGGCCGTCGGGGCCGTCAATGCGGAGGCCCTGTTCTTTCAAGGACAGGCCTATCAGAAAAAGCAAGAACACGAGAAGGCGACGGCGGCCCTCCGCGAAGCGATTCGGCTGGAACCGAACTATACCCGTGCGTATTATGCCCTATCCGTCAGCTTGAGCCGTTTGGGCCGAAAGGAAGAGGCCGAGCAGGCACGAACCCGATTTCGAGAATTGCAGGGTCGCGAAATGGCGGCCAACGCGGCGATCCTTCAGGTCGAAAGCGAGGAATTCGTGCGGCGGACCGTGGCTTCGGTTTTCCAGCGGGCCGGGGAGATTTGGGCGAACAAGGGCCGCAGTGAGGATGCCGAACGTTGCTGGCTGTTTGCCGCCGTGTTGGTTCCCGACGATCCCGCTCCGCGGCTGAAGCTGGGGGTGCTGTATCAGAATCTGAACCGGCTCGGCCGCGTGTTCAGTCTGTTGGACGAGCTGGGCCGATGGGAGCTTCGGGATCCGGAATTGCTCCGCGCCCGCGGTCTGCTGTTCTTGCGCACCGGACGCTACGGCGGGGCGGAGAAGGATTTTCAAACCTGGATCGAAACGGCGCCGCAATCCGCGGACGCCTATTCGTTGTTGGCTCAGACCTACCTGACCATGGGCAATAAGAAGACCGAAGCGTTGCGGGCGGCCGACGCCGCCGTTCGCTTGGCCCCCACCAAGGAGAACCTCCTGGTTTTGGCCGTGGCTTGCGCCGAGGCGGGGGATCGGGATTCGGCATTGCGGATCGCACAACAACTCTTGCAACGCGACCCGCAGAGCCCGGAAGCCCATCGCTTGTACGAGATGCTGCGAGGCGGAAATCGCTGAAATTTTTGCCCCATTGGGAGAAACTGCTTGCGAGTTCGGACCTGCTTTCTTTCGGCCATCCTGCTTGGAATAACGACAATACCGGGCATAGCGAACGACGCCGCGCCGATCGTATTTCGAGACAGGACCGCCGCTTCCGGCGTGCATTTCGTTCATACCCGGGGCGGCTGCGGCAAATATTATTTGGTGGAGACGGTCACGGCCGGGCTTTGCCTTTTCGACTACGACAATGACGGGGACGACGACATCTATTTCCTGAACGCGGCACCGCTCCCCGGCTGCAAATTCCCGACACCGCCGCGCAACGCCCTCTATCGCAATGACGGCGGGTTCCGGTTTACGGAAGTCACGGATCATGCCGGCGTGGGCGACAAGGGATTCGGTCTGGGGGTGGCCGCCGCTGACTACGACAACGACGGCCTACTGGATCTCTACGTGAACAACTACGGCCCCAACGTCTTCTATCGCAACAACGGCGACGGGACTTTCCGGGATGTAACGCGGCAAACCGGCACCGCTAACGGCAATCGCGTGGGGGCCGGCGCGCTATTCGTGGATATCGACGGCGACGGATGGCTGGACTTGTACGTCGGCAACTACATCGTGTTCCGCGACGAACTGCACGTCTTCCATCAATTGACGGGCGTTCCCGTGTACGGCAGTCCCGAGGAGTACCAGCCCGACCAGGATACCTTGTATCGCAATCGCGGGGACGGAACCTTCGAGGATGTGACGCAAAGCTCGGGCATCGGGGCGGTTCGCGGCACGGCGATGGGCATGGTTGCGGGCGATTTCGACGGCGACGGCGACACCGACATCTTCGTCGGCAACGACGTCCGAGAAAACTTTCTCTTCATCAACGACGGCAAGGGCTTCTTCACGGAAGAGGCCGTCGAACGCGGCGTCGCCTACAACGGGTACGGCGATCCGAACGCCAGCATGGGCGTGGACTGCGGGGATTACGACAACGACGGCCGGCTCGATCTGTTTATGACCGACTATCAGAGCGAATGGCCCGTCCTGTATCGCAATTTGGGCGATATGTTCGAAGACGTGACCTTTCATACAGGCGCGGGAGGCAAGGCCTATCCCTACGTCACCTGGGGTTGCGGCTTCGCCGACTTCGACAATGACGGCGACAAAGACATCTTCATCGGTATCGGCCACATCAACGATAAGATCGAGCAGCTCGACGACACCACCGCCTACCGCGTTGCGAATGCCGTGTTACGCAACGACAACGGCAAGTTCACGGACGTCTCGGCGAGCGCCGGCGACCTGCCGCGATTGGTGGAATCGACGCGCGGCATCGCCTTGAGCGACCTCGATGCGGATGGAAGGATCGACGTGGTGGTTTTGAATTCGGAGGCCCCGGCCCACGTCCTGCGAAACGAAACGGAAAACGGTAATCACTGGATCCAAATCGACCTCCGCCGCTCCGATTACAATCGGTTCGGCGTGGGGAGCCGCGTGAAAGTGACGGCCGGCGACCTCGTGCAGTACGACGAGGTTCACAGCGGCCGCGGCTATCAAAGCCACTGGGGGATGCGGCTCCACTTCGGTTTAGGCGAACGCGACAGAGTGGATCGAATCGAAATCCAATGGCACGGCGGCGGGACGCAAGTCGTTGAGAACATCCCCGCCGACCAAATCATCACCGTAGAAAAGGACGCAGGATGGCGTCCCTCGAAGGGACATTGATCGCTGCGTCATTCCGCGGGCGGCGTCCTTCTGAGCGGTTGTCGGGGGGGACGGCCGGCGTCTCCGGCCAGCCCAAAACTAAGGCACGCTCGCCTCGCCGGGCGTTGTGTCACCTTGGGTGTCGGCGGAGCCGGGGGTTTGTGAAGGCCCGCCGGACTCGTCTCGTCCACCCTCCGACGGCGGAGAAACAGTACCGCCGGACGAAGCCCCTTCCGACGGCGGCTCGGGGGCACGCATTTCGCCACTCGGAGGCTCCGTCGACTCCGCAGCGGGGGGCGGCGCTTGCGTCTCATTGGCGGAAGCATCCGCTGCCGCGGGTTGCGATTCCTTTTCCCCGGGCGTTTCCTCGGGCGTAGCGCCGCCGTTCTCGGATGGCGTTCCGGGGGCGGGGGGCGTCGCTTCTTTCTTCTTGACGATATCTTGCCGGCTGAGGCGAATCTTGCGGTACACCTCATCGGAAATGATGTAGTACCACTCGGCAAAGCGGGCGTTCAATTCCTTGACCCGCTCTTCGCCCTTCTTAAGCTTTTCCTGGTACTCGTCGCGCTTCCGCTGATTCTCCTTTTCGATGCGTTCGCGTTCCGCTTTGACGTCCTCGGTTTTCTTTTCCGCGGCTTCGCCGGCAGGTTTCTCGGCCTGGGAGCCGTCTTGGCCGTCTTGGCCGTCTTGGCCGTCTTCGGCCTTGGATTCGCCGGTCTCGCCGGCTTGGGCGGTCGCATCGTCCGGAGGCGTGTTCTGAGTCTCCCCGGCTTGCGGCTCGCTCGGGGCGGCCTGTTCGGGCGGCAGGTCGGGCAAAGGCTCCAATTCCGGCTCGGGGATCAGTTGCGGGTCGAACTCCGCAGTGACCAGCAGAAAGCGATTGACGTTCTGATCGCTGCCGGATTCCGCATCCCCGCCTTGACCCTCCAGAATCCGCCCGAACCGGAGCAGGTATCGTACCCCGTCCTTCATACCCACGCGAATTTCGCCTTCGCTGGAAATGATTTCCATCCCGTTCATGTCGATCTTGCGTGCGCCGAGGGGTGGGAAGATGCGGTAGAACTGCCCGGCCGAGGTGGCGAAGAAGCCGGCCCGCTGGAGGTCGGCAAGCGCCTCTTGGTTCGTGGCGAAAGAACCGTCGCTGCTCAAGGAAGCGCTCAGCCCTTCCGGCTTTTTGCGGACGTCCACGATCTTCAGATCGTCGACGGCCGTGCGGAGCGCGTCCAACTTGGCGGTATCCAGTTCCTCGTCGTCCGCCAGGGAACGGGGTTTCCAAGACATACTTTGCGGATCGAACGCCAAGTCTTGCGACAGGCTCCAGCGCGGGTTGCCGAGATCGTCGTACTTCAAGACGATTTGTGATCGCGGCTCGATGCCGCTGGTGAGGCTGTCGAACGAATAGTCGTGCAGTTGCACGTCCTTGACGTCCCACGGATTGAGTTTCAACAAATCTTTCTCGATCCAGTCCCCGAAGTTGCTGGAAAGCTTGTCGTCGGAAAGCTTGACGACGTAGACGGGATCTTGCCCGCTGACGCGGACATAACGCAGTTGCGGATCGTCCTTGAGCTTGTTGCCCAAGATGATATCGACCAAGACGCGGTCGCCGGCATCGCGCATGATCACCCTCTTGCCGATGCCGCGCGTGCCGAGAGTCGTCTTGTCGGGATCGGGGGTCACAACGCCGAACATCGCCAACTCCTCTTGAGTCGGCGAGGATGCCGCGACGTCGAGCACCGTCAATCCGATCAGGGACGTGGCGGCTTGAGCCAGATGGTCCTTGGCATCCGCCGGATAATTGTCGTGGCTGGGAATCGACCAGCGATTGTTGACCTGCGCCACCTTAAAGGTCTTGATGCCGACGGAGTTCGGGTCGTATTCCGTGATTTCCAAACTCGCCGCGTCAAGGGCATTGGAGAACGAGGGAAAGAGGACTTTGCCGCGCATGTCACCGACGTCGCCGGCAGGAGGGACGTATCGCACCCACCAGGCAACGGCCAAGACGACCAGCGTCGCACCGACGAAAAGAAAGG
Source organism: Thermogutta hypogea (assembly GCF_055386265.1). Classification (NCBI taxonomy): domain Bacteria; kingdom Pseudomonadati; phylum Planctomycetota; class Planctomycetia; order Pirellulales; family Thermoguttaceae; genus Thermogutta; species Thermogutta hypogea. The sequence goes on along the minus strand of NZ_AP042425.1, from coordinate 2,311,619 downwards.
TCTTACGGGTTTCGGTCATGGAGAACTACTCCTCTTGGGCGGCGTTCCGCTCGAAAACGAGGCGGAAGCGGCTGAGTGCTGATCGACGCGAAATGGAAATTCCGAAATCGAATTACGTGTGCCTTGCCCAAACTCGCAGCGGGACGGCATTCACGCGGTCAGGTCGTTCCGCGACGGGCTCGACGCCGCGTGGGGACTCCCTCCAATTCTTTGGCCCTGCGCCATACGAAAATCACGGCGGCCAGGGCCAGGGGGAACAGCGGAGGAATGAGAACCGACGCCATCTTGTACGAGTTTTGTAGGCCTCGCACATAGAGCGCCAGTTCGGTTTCGATCCGTTCCAATTCGCGATCGCGTTTTTGACGCTCTTCCTCCATCCGCGCGGACATCCGCCGTTCGCCCTGCTGCTGAGCGATGGCCACGCGCCGCACGATCTCGTCCGTGCTGAGGTTCTGCTTCTGCATATCGGCTTCGAGCTTTTTCACGGCTTGATCCAGCTTTTCGCGCTCTTCCTTCTCGATTTGATCGTAGGCGTCTTGCAGTTTTTGCCGTTGCTCGGCCGCTCGTTGCCGGGCGATTTCAGTGGCTTTTTCGATGCGCGTGAGAGTGCGGTGCTTGGGTCGGCGATTGCGAATGTCGATGAACCGGTCCTCGCCCGCCATCTGGTCCAGCAGATTCAGCACCATCGTGACGTTGTCGAAGTCGAGCCGCACGTCCAGCCCCGGCAAATCCTTCTGTTGTCGCAGGCGGAAGAAGGTCTCGTGCAGCATGTCGATGTCCGCCACCAGCGCCACACGAACGGGATGCGTCTTGCCGGCGACTTCTTCCACCTTTCCGGAGGGCGGGGCGGCGGGATCGCTTTGTTCTCCCCCGGCGATGACCTTGAGTTCGGGCAGCGTGCCCTCGATCAAGGCGGCCAAAACATATTCCATTTTGGTCGCACGGCGCGGTCGTTGATCGTTGATTTGCCGCCGTCCGGTCAAGAAGTCCATGCGAAAAACGTCGTTGAAGCGAACCGTGCCCGTGACTCGGCCGGTACGCGTCAACGGCGTGAACTTCATGGTGGAATTGTTCAGGCGGGTCAAATAACCCGGGAATGGAAATAGCACCTGTTCCAGAGCCGCCGTGACGGCCTGTTCGCGGTTGAACGGCTCGTCCGCCCCGCAATTGCGGTTGATGAACACGAATTCGGGATTGCGCTGGAAGAGTTCCAATTTGGGATAAGGATTGTACTGCTGCCAAACGATTTCGTCGGCGGAGAAATCGATTCCCAATTTGCGCCACAAAGCGGTGATGTCTCCCTTGGGCTGCGGTCGTGCCCCGAACATCATCATCTGCATGGGCGGCCGCCGCTCATCGGATGTGGCGGGGACGCTGGAGGCGAAGATGGGCATGGGATCCTCGAAAATCACGGTGGGTTGCCCGTAGCTCACCGCGGCCAGGAACCGATTCATGTCGTCCGGCGAAAGCGAGGAAGGTTGGACCGCCAACAAGACGTCCAATCGCCCCAGCTTCAAGGCCTCCTCTCGCACGCGGTCCTTGCATTGAGTGACCTGATCCGGGGAAAGCTTTTCGCGCGGTTCGCTGATGTTCAGCAATTCGCGGCCGCGGTCGACGATCTTTTCCTCCGCGGCGTCGGCCAGGCCCAAAACCTTCATGCCGGCCTTCTCGCATTCCTCGTCATTGGTTACCAGGTCGGCGGGAGCGACCCGCACGACTTCGAATTGTTTTTCCAGCTCGTCGACGATGGGCCAACGGCCTTCGCCCCCGCCCATCGCGAATTCGCCGAACAACTTCGCATCGGTATCGAGTATCCCCAACCGCTTCCGTTTTTGCTGCGTGACGGTGGCCACGGAACGGATCAGCTCATACTCCACCGGGATATCGCGATCGATAAACGGAACCACCACCTTCTCGAGGCCGCATGTGAAGGCCACGCCGAGGAACACCCGCATCTCGGTGTAGCGCCCCTGCTGCATGGCCATCACGCGTTGCGGCGTGATGTTGAAGCGGTCGGCCGCTCGCTGCGCCTCGGCGCTGTACGGTTCGGTATTGTTGATTCGCACACGAAGATTCTTACCGCGGGCCTGGAATTCCCGCAGCAGATTGATCAGGTTGGCACGGACCTGGATGTAGCTCTCCGGGACCTCCGAACTGACGAAGGCCTCGATTTGCACGGGGTGCTCGGGATTGAGGGATCGCAGGATATTTACCGTTTCGGGAGAAAGGGAGCTGAGTCGCTCGCTGGTCATGTCTAGACGCAAGTCGGCCGTTTGCAGCAAGGCGACAAGCCCCAAGGCCAGTGTGCCGAAGGCCGCGGCGCGGATCGTAAAATGGGCGGGCATCAAGGAGGTCTGCCGCGGGAAGAGCCACCAACCTAGGAAAAACAAGACGTGCAGCGCCAGCAAGATGCCCAGCAGAATCCAAAATGTGGCAGGGGATTCTGCTTCTCCTCGAGTTAGGTTCCCGCCCAAGAACGCGGCCGCACCCAGCACGACCAATACGCACAACACGTGCATGGCAGGTGGAACCAGCGAGAGGGTGGTCATGGCCCCGCGATTGGGGCGCGATTGCCAAAGGTACAGCAAGCCGGCATGCACTAAGAAGTAGGCGGCGGCCAGCACCACGATGAGCAGATTCACGTCCGAGAATCGGTCTCGCAAAAAGACCCAAAAGACTACGACGCTGCCGATCCAGCAGAAGTGAAGGACGCCGTAGAACAGGCCGGCGGGGAGACGCGATTCTCCCGTGGGCCAATGGCGGCGACCGATCAGCACCATGGCGAGGTACAGCGACAGCGCGACCAAGGCGATGAAATAGGCGGTGGCCGACAGCGTGATCAAACCCCGACCGAACGTGCCGAACTGTTCGCTGATGCTCCAGCCTTTGGCTTCCAGGGCTACGTCGTGGCGGAGGATGGCGTCGGCCGCGTTGAGAAACACGGCGGGGGCATTAAGGACGACGCCCAAGATGTAGGCCACCGTCAGGTTTGCGGTGAAGAACGACGCCACCATGCCCACGCCGAGCATGGCCAGTCCCACCAGCCAATAACCGATGTACGTGCTTACCAACAATCCGACGTCGGGATTGCCCAGGGAAAACAGCACGGCCGTGTTGCAAACCAGCGAGAACAGGAGCGAGACGGTAAAAATCGAAACGGCCGCCAGGTATTTGCCCAGCACGATTTGCCAATCCGTGGCGGGCATGGTCAGCAAGAGTTCGTCCGTACCCTGCCGCCGCTCGTCGGACCAGATTCCCATCGTCACGGCCGGGATGAAGACCAGCATGACGTATGGAAACCATTTATTGAGCTGGTCGAGATTGGCCAGGTTGGCGTCGAAGAAGTCGTTGGGCCAAAAGGCCGCCATGGTGCTCAAAGCCACAAACACGCAGATGAATAGGTAAGCCGTGGGGCTGGCAAAGTAACTCAGAAAGTTGCGTTTGACAACCGCAAGCAAGACCTTCGTGTTCATGGTCGTACCCGTTTCCGAATCGGTTTGCACCCAAGGTTGTATGTGGCCTACGCGAGCTGGAGATTCCCGATCGCTTGGGCGGAAAAACGTCGTCCTCGTCCGTTCCATGGGCCGCGAAAGTTGTAAGGAAACAGCGGCGTCGAAGCTGCCATCAATTCACCGAGCGGTCCGCGCGAGGCACCTCCGCCTGAACCCGGCAAGGCCGGCGCGGGGGGGCCCGCTTCCGTCACGTGGCGACCGCCTCTTCGGCCGCGGTCGTCATTTCGCGGAACCACTGATCGAGCGGGCGGCCGCCGCGCGTCACCGCCTCCACCGAGCCGTCGAACACCAGGCGTCCCTCGTTGATGAATAACACGCGGGTGGCCATGGCTTCGACCTCTTGCAGGATGTGGGTGGATAGCAAGATCGTCTTGTTTTGGTCCATCAAGCGACGGATGGTTTCGCGGACTTCGTGAATTTGGTTGGGGTCCAAACCCGCGGTCGGCTCGTCCATGATGAGCACGTCGGGTTGGTGGAGAAGCACCTGCGCCATCCCGACCCGTTGACGATAGCCGCGCGAGAGCTTGCCGATGGGCTTGCCCAACACGCCCTCCAGGGAGCAAAGCTCCACGACTTCGCGAATTCTGGCGGTGCGTTCGGAGGGAGGAATGCCTCGTGCCTCAGCGAAGAATCGCAGCAAGGCGATGGGCGGCATGTCGAGGTACAAGGGGCCGTTTTCCGGCAGGTAACCGAGTCGTCGCGATCCCTCGAGTCGCTGCGAAGACATGTCGTACCCGGCGATCCGCGCCGTCCCGGCGGACGGGGCCAGGTAGCCCGTCAGCAGCTTCATGGTCGTGCTCTTACCGGCGCCGTTGGGACCGAGAAAGGCCACAACCTCACCGTCGTGAATGGAAAACGTGACGTTTTCCACCGCCGCGAAGTCGCCGTAATACTTAGAAAGGCCGACGGCCTCGATCATGGGCCGACTCTCTCTTGCAGCCATCTTGTTCGACTCCCCTTGCGGTAAAGAAGCCTCATCGAGCGAATGGTGATGGTCGCGGCAGGCCGATATTACGGCAATGGCCTCGACCACGGCGACGCGACCCGTCGGAATGCCTTCGGCGAAAAAATGTTGAGGGCCGCTCGCGTAATCGGCGGGCGGCATGGACGGTTGCGCTGCTGGGAAACGACGTCCGTCGTTCAGCGCCGGCTCCGGCGGGGTGGCGTTCCCGGAGGCGTACAAAGTGATGATTATAGTTTCCCATACGGGCCTTTACCAGACTTCCCCGACAGTGCAGTTGTTGCCGATACCGGCTCCCGTGTTGCTTACTTCCTCTAGCGGAAATGACGGGGGGCGGTCCGCAATCACCGCGCGATGGGTTTATTGTTCGTCGGCAGTTGGTAAAATCGATTGTCTTGCCGGAGCTTCGGCAGGGGATTTACCCCGCGAACCGGCCTCCGGGCCCTTGTATCGGGTCGGGCGTCCCGACTTCGGACCGGAAAGCCGATTTGAGCAACGATTTTTTTGCAACGAGAGAACGAAGGAAGGAGAGGAACGCATCCATGCCGCATGATGTCACGTTGATTACGGGCGACGGTGTCGGTCCGGAGCTGGCGGCCGCGGCTCGCCGTTGCGTGGATGCCACGGGAGTGGAGATTCGTTGGGACGTTCAAGAGGCGGGCGTGGATGTGATGGAGCGAGTGGGGACTCCTCTTCCGGATGCTACCATGGAAAGCATCCGCCGAACGCGCTGCGCGTTGAAGGCGCCGATTACGACTCCGGTGGGCACGGGTTTTCGCAGCATCAATGTCTATCTCCGCCAGGCACTGGGGTTGTATGCATGCCTCCGGCCGTGCAAGTATTACCCCGGCGTCCGAACCTTCTTCGAGAGCGTCCCCGTCGATCTCGTCATTGTGCGAGAAAACACGGAGGATCTGTACGCAGGCGTGGAGTTCCAGCGGGGGGCGGCGGCGACCGCCGAGTTGATCGAGGTCATCAACCGGATCGCCACCGATCGAAAGATCAAGACCGGCTCGGCGGAAACCGGGATTTCGGTCAAGCCGATCAGCGTCTCCGCGACCGAGCGGATTGTGCGATTTGCCTTTCAATACGCCAAGGCGAACGGTCGCAAGAAAGTGACGGCCGTTCACAAGGCCAACATCATGAAGTTCACGGACGGTCTGTTTCTCGAAGTCGCGAGGAGCGTTGCCCAAGAGTATCCGGAGATCGAATTCGAAGATCGGATCGTGGACAACATGTGCATGCAGCTCGTGCAGAAGCCGGAGCTTTACGACGTACTGGTACTCCCCAATCTGTACGGCGACATCCTCAGCGATTTGGCGGCCGGCCTGATCGGAGGGCTGGGTGTCGCCCCCGGCGCCAACATCGGCGACGAAGGAGCCGTCTTCGAGGCCACGCACGGCAGCGCGCCGAAGTACAAAGGGATGAATAAGGTCAATCCGACCGCGCTGATCTTGTCGGCTGTCTTGATGCTCCGCTATTTGAACGAAAATGACGCGGCCGACCGACTCGAACGGGCGGTGGCGGCAGTCATTCGCGAAGGCCGAGACGTCACCTACGATATGAAACCCAATCGGGATGATCCCACGGCGGTAGGAACGCAGGAGATGGCGGATGCCATCTGCCGGAAAATCGCCGAGGGAGTGTGACCGGTCGCCACGGGCGCAAGCGGCTTGGGAGCCTGTGCGCCTGCGAGATCGAGTAGCGGCGGGGAAATTCCGGAAAAAACGGTAATTCCGGCCCATCCGATTACGATAACATTCTGTGGAAGCTCGCACGGAAGGCACCGACGCAGTTGCTGAGAGGCAGCCGGTTCTTCGTCCTCCTTTCCGGTTTGTGCGTTAGCTCGGGGGTGGATCGACGCCGCCCGGGTATTAGTGCGCAATCGATTTGACTTCTCTGTGACATCAATTGGATAGCGCAATCTCCAGAATGAGCGCCGTGCTCATGCTGGAGATTTTTCTTTTATTACTATTCTATAACGACTTATGGATTCTTTGGATCAATGGAATGTCGCTTGCACAGAGGAGGAACTGGCACGGCAGGTTTGCGACGGACGGCGTCGCGAAATCCATGACCCAGGTTCCTTTTCAGAGGAGGACACGGCGATGCGTTGGGCTACGATGAGTCTTGCGGTGATTGGTGTGTTGGCGATCGGTTCCCAGGCTTGGGCCGATCAGGTTTCCGTCCAGCGTTCCCGCAGCACGACGGTGGTGCGGAGCTCCGGTGCCGGCCCGCACGCTGCGGTGCATTTTGCAGCTCACGGCTATCCGCCCTATCGTGGGAGCTGCTACGGTGGGCCGGTGGTGATTCGGCCTCCGGTTCCGCATCACCCGCCGGTGGTCGTTCCGTTCCCGGGACACCCGCCCGTTGCGGTCCCGCACTATGGGCATTCCCACTCGTACTACAGGGGGTACGACTACTACCGCTATCGGTCGTCGGGGCACGGTTCGGTAAGCATTTACGGCCCGCGGGTCGGCTTCTCGATCGGTTGGTAAAAGAATGTCGCGGATGGAGGGCTACCGTGGCCTCCGAGGCGAATGGGCTTCCGTTTTGACCTTCGTTGCAACGAGAAGCGGCCTGCGCTGCGCAGGCCGCTTCTTTTGTGAACACGGTGAAGCCCGGTTAGCTGCGGGATATCGGTAATCGGTCCGCCCGGCGCGTGGCTCAGACCTCCAGACGCCAAGGTTCGCGCATCGGGCGGTGCATCATGGCGGAGGCCTCTGCGTCGTTCACAACCTCTTCCTTTTTGGGATCCCAAGTTACCTCGCGTCCCAGGCGGATTGCGATGTCGCACATTTGACTAATGATGTCGGATCGCGCGGCGTCGGCCACGGGAGCGATCGCCTCTTTACCGGCCTTGATCGAGTCCGTGAAGTTGATGTCGTGGCGCGGGCTGACGGTGAGATGCACGTCGTCGGGACCTAACTTGATGTCCAGTAGAGACTTCGGTTCGGCACTGATGCTTGAGCGGCGAACGTCGACCCAGCCTTCCGTTCCGATGAATTTGGTCGAGTCGCTGCCCGGCTTGAAGGTCATCTCTACCCCGTTCGCCATTTGCACGGCGACATCCCAATGGATGACGGTGTCGTACAGGCCTTTTGTGGGAATTTCGCCGGATCCCTTGAAAGTCATCGGCCCGGCCAGATCGGCATCGCAGCCCCAAACCATGATGTCCAACGGGTGGGCGCCCCATCCGGCTAAGAAGCCGATCGAATAGTCGTAGATCCAGTACGTGCCGGGGGTGACGCAGCGGCTGGGGGTATACGGCTTCATGGGAGCCGGGCCGATCCACATCTCGTAATCGAGGTTGGGCGGCGGATCGGTCGGGTCCGTCACTCCCCCCACGCCGCCGTCAGGGGCGATCACTTCGATCCGCTTCAATTCGCCGATCTTTCCGCTCCGCACGAGTTCGCAACCGAATCGGCAGTGTGCCGAGCTGCGTTGCTGCGTGCCGTATTGAAAGACGAGCTTTTTTTGCTGAAAGACGTTCCGGCAGATCAAATCCTGCTCGATCGTCAGGCCGAGAGGTTTTTCGACGTAGGCGTGTTTTCCGGCCTTGGCCGCCATCAGGGCGATGGGGACGTGCCAGTGATCCGGCGTGGCGATCACCACGGCATCGATGTCGTCGCGGGCCAACAATTCGCGGAAATCGGCGTAAGCCTTGCCTTGAATGGCGGCCGCCGTGGCCTCGCGTCGATCTTGATAGGCATCGGCCACGGCAACGGGTTGAGCACCGGGGTTGGTCAGAAAGCCTCGCAAGAGATCGCTGCCGCGACCTCCGACGCCGATATGGCCGGTCAGCACGCGCTCGCCGGCGGGTGCGGCTCCTTCCAGCCCCAACGCCCGGCCGGAAACCCAATAGGGCACGACGAAAGTGGACGCAGCCAGACCTTGCAATAATGACCTGCGTTGGATTTGGGGACCCTTCATGGTGTGCGATCCTTTCGAAACCGGTAGAGGTGGACCACGGTGGGGTTTGACGAACGGGTAGGTGACGTGCGAGCCTCCGCGCGGAACAGCACCGGCACAACTGCGGCCATGGTTCCGTGACGGGGGTTCCCCTTTGCGTCAGCAATGTTAGCCTCCATCACCGCAAGATGCAATTAGGGATCGCAGGGAGTTGTTGCGGGCAAGGGGGCGGCCTCCGGAAAGAAGCCGGTTTACGGAGAGGACCGATCGACGAGCCGACGCAACAAGGGCTGGCCGCGGGGCAACGATAACGTAGAATGCAATGAATGAGAGTTGTAGCCTCCCCCTCAAAAGATTTGGTTAGTGGACGCAGTGGCGGTCGTTCGCTCCGGCCCCAGCTATCATGGCTTCGTCGAAAAAGGGTGTTGGGAGCTGCGACAGCAGCGTGCAAAATGGTTTCGGGCGATAGGGAAAAGAGCTAACGATGTTTTTTGATCCGCTGTATTTCATCTTGATTGCCCCGGCCTTGTTGTTGGGGTTGTGGGCAAACTATCGCGTGCGGAGCACCTATGCGCGGGCATCGCAGATGCGAGCGTCTTTGTCGGGCGCGGCGGCGGCGCGTTATATCCTAGATTCGGCGGGACTCCAGGACGTGGCCGTCGAAGTGACGCCCGGCGAGCTGAGCGATCATTATTCCCCCGCGGAACGGGTAATTCGTTTAAGCCCCGACGTCTATCGGGGAAATACCTTGGCTGCGGTGGGAATTGCAGCCCACGAGGCGGGACACGCGATTCAACACGCGCGGGCGTATGCGCCGTTGGTGTTCACGCAGGCCATCGTGCCGGTAGCCGGTTTCGGCAGCAACATCGGCCTTTTGGCCCTGCTTTTCGGGATCGGCTTGGGGCTGCAATGGTTGGCTTGGGCCGGTGTGATTCTGTTCTCGGCCGTCGTTCTCTTCCAACTTGTGAACCTGCCGGTGGAGTTCAATGCCAGCAACCGGGCTAAGCAGCAGTTGGTTGCGCTGGGAATCGTACCGCGGGAGGAGATGGCGTACGTGAACAAGGTCCTCAATGCGGCGGCCCTGACCTATGTGGCGGCGACCTTACAGGCCGTGCTGACCTTGTTCTACTACCTTCTCTTGGTCACCGGTCGAAGCCGCGAGTAACGGCGGGAGAAGGCCAAAAAAGCGGGCGATTGGGAATGTGTTCCTCACCTCCCAATCGCCCTGAAGTGCGCGACTTCCTCTTCGCGGCAACGCCCTGCTTGTGGATGTAAGACCAAGTGGCGAGTCTAAGCAGGGTGGTGATTCCAACCTTTCGCGACAACAAGACTTAGGTTGCGGCAAGTCGAAGCGGCGATTTCGGCGTTCTCCCCATTCCGAAGTGTTTGAGGTAAATCGAGAAACCGCCTACCGCCTGTTGTCTTGACGCTTTGCTTGTTACTTCACGTCATCCAGGTTTACGGGCCGGCGTTCCGCGGCGGAAATCAATGCCGCCTCTAGGACCCGCTGCGTATTGTACGCGTCCTCGAAGTCCGGGAGCGGTACCGTCGGTTGCTCGCCCGCCAAGACCTTGAGGATATCGAACGCCTGATTGACGAAACCGTGTTCGTATCCAATGATGTGGGCGTCCGGCCACCAATTGGCGACATACGGATGGTCGCCGCCGTGCGTTACCATGATGTTGGTCCAGCCCTGCACGGCCCGGGGCAACGTGGCGTCGTAAAACAAGAGCTCGTTCATCCGTTCGAAATCAAACTTCAGGGAGCCTTTGCTGCCGTTGATCTCGAAGGTATTTCGATTCTGATTGCCGGTGGCTTGGCGCGCGGCCTCGAAGCTGGCGACGGCGCCGTTCGAGAATCTTGCCAGGAAAAGCACGGCGTCGTCGACCGTGACATCGCCCCACTGATCGACGCCGGCCCGTCCCGAGGCGATACCGCCGGCCGCTACTCCCGTCGGCAGTTTGCGCTTCTTGATGAAGGTCTCGGCGATCGCGCCGGCGATCTCCACAATCTCCATCCCCGTCACAAATCGCGTCATGTCGACGATGTGGGCGTTCAGGTCGCCGTGGGCGCCGGAACCGGCCAGGGTCTTGTCGAATCGCCACAAGAGGGGGACGTTTTCGTCGGCCCAGTCTTGCAAATAGGTGGCGCGAACGTGTCGAATCTCACCGATCTTGCCTTGCTTAACCAATTGATGGGCGAGAGCCACGGCGGGGCAACGCCGGTAGTTGAACCAAACGAAAGTTCTGACGTTCGCCTTCTTAGCGGCCTCGACCATTTCGCGGGCGTCGCTCAGCGTCCCGGCGATCGGTTTCTCGCACGCCACATGTTTACCCGCCAGGATGGCGGCCTTGGCGACCGGCGCATGCATGTAATTGGGGGTCACCACGTCCACCAAACCGATCTCCGGCGATTTTACCAAGGCCTCCCAGTCCGTAGATGCGTTTTGCCATCCCCAATTTGCCGCAAAGGCCTGCGGATTCTCCTCCGGTTGACCGAACACTGTGTGCATGACGGGCTTGATGGGCGGCTTGAAGAATTTGGCCACTTGCCCCCATGCATTGGAGTGGGAGCGTCCCATGAAGCCTTGGCCGATCAGGGCCACATTGATGGTTGCCATGGCTGATTCCTCCGCGTGATTCATGAACCGGAATCTCCGACGAGACCGCTGGATGCTCTTTTATAACGCATCCTGCGGCGTTTACAAGGTCCCACCCCGGCGCGGCACCGGGGCCGAGACGCGCGGATTTTTTCCCCGTCGGGTTTCGCTTTGAGGCATGTATCGTCGAGTCCGCGTCCCAACGGTCGGCCATGTCAACGGCTACACGTGTGCCTTTCGAGGGCGGAGACGAATGCCGTTTTGCGTCTTTTGCATTGCCGTTATCGCGGTTGTTATAATACTGGCGGTATTACGACTTTGGATGTCTCCCGCCGAAAGCACGACACCCGGGAACTCGCTGCGGCTAAGGGTCATTCCTACCGATCTATCGATACCGAATGCCATGCGAGTCCGTTGCCCGTTTTGCTCGACGACCGTGGAATGGAACGGCGATGAGTTCCTCCACTCCGATGTCTGCTCCAAATGCGGCAAGCGATTGACGTTCCTCTCGGAGACTGCAACGTACTCGCCGAAGGAATTGCAGCCGCTGGGGCATTTTAAACTGTTGCTCCACGTTGGAACGGGGCACTTCGGCGAGGTCTTCAAGGCCCTGGATACGCAACTGGGGCGCGTGGTGGCCCTGAAAGTCCCCCGCACGGATCAAATGGACGACGCGACGCGGGAATGGTTCCTCCGCGAGGCCCGGGCGGCGGCAAGGCTGCGCCATCCGAACATCGTCGCCGTCCACGAGGTAGGCATGGTTGAGGGTCGGCCTTATATCGCGGCCGATTTCATCGACGGACCGACTTTGGCGGAGCGTCTGGCCTCGCGGCGTCCCACCCCTTGCGAAGCGGCCGAGATTTGTCTTCAGGTGGCGGATGCACTCCAACACGCCCATCAGGCCGGCGTTATCCACCGCGACCTCAAGCCCGCCAACATTCTGCTGGATGGCTCGGGCAGGCCGTATGTTACGGATTTCGGCATCGCGAAACAGGACTCGGCCGACTCGACGGTTACGGCGGAAGGGGTGATTTTGGGCACGCCGGCCTACATGTCGCCCGAGCAGGCCCGCGGAGGCTCGCGCGACGCGGACTCGCGGAGCGACGTTTTCTCGCTGGGCGTCATCCTTTACGAGATGCTGACCGGGCGGCTCCCCTTCCAAGCGGAATCGTGGCGGGGCCTGTTTGACGAAATTCAGCACCATGAGGCGACGCCCCCGCGGCGTTTGGACCGACGCATTCCGCGCGACCTGGAGACCATTTGCCTGACGGCGATGGCCAAGCAGCCGCAGCGACGGTATGCATCCGCCGGGGACATGGCCGAGGACCTCCGCCGTTACTTGGCCGGCAAACCGATTTTGGCCAAGAGGGTCGGGCGGCTGGAAAGAATGTGGCGCTGGGTACGCCGCAATCCGATGCCCGCCTTGGCCGCAGGCATCGTGTTGCTCTTTGCGTTCGGTTTGATGTTTGCGACGTATCAGCGTTGGCGTGAGTCGCGCGCCCTCCTCAAGCAAGTCGTCATCCAGACGATTCCATCCGGTGCCAAAGTGATGTTTTTCCCGCTGGACGAACAGACGGGGGAGCCGTTACCGGAACAAGGGATCGGGCCGAGCGTCAGTCCTGTTACGAACTTCCTGCCGGGCGGGGATTATTTGGTTGTTGCTTATCTGGATGATGGGAGATTCCATGAGGTCTTCCGGCATGTGCCGAAGGATGAGCACGAGGATACGCCTACCCCGGCCTCGCACCGTTATTGGCGAAAAGAGGGCGGAAATATCGTTTTGCCCGACATCAATATCCCCCCTCGTCACGCAACGGTCGGCATGGCGTACGTCCCCGGGGGCGAGGTTACGGATTTCGGGGCCTTGACCACGACGGCCCTGCCCGCTCGAAAACGAGTCCCGCCCTTTTTCGTCGATACCACCGAGTTCTCGGTGCGCCAGGCAAGTGAGGAGTTCGATTTGAGACTTACGGAAGGGTGCTATAGCGGTGAGCTTGGCCAAGACGATGCCGTGGGTTGCTTGAGTTTTGATCAGGCCTTGGGCTTGGCGGAGTCGCTAGGCAAGCGTTTGCCGACCGCTGCGGAATATGAGCTGCTGGCATCGATGCTCCCCAAGGCCCGACGAACCGAGTCCGAGGGCGGGGCAACTCGTAGTTGGGTGTTCGGCCCCGTCGGCGTGGATTGCGGGGACCGATTGGATGTGGACCCGCGCCATCCCATCTTCGGGCTGTCGTCGAACGTCGCAGAATGGACGCTTAGCCGGATGAAGCTACCCCAGGTCGGGCGCGGAGACGTCGCGGTCGCTGTTCCTGCCGGGAGAATCGTGTTCGGGGGAGACCCTGCGGTGCTAGAGCGGCAAGCGGATATTCGTTTCGACCCGACGCTGCCACCGCCCCGAATGGTCGTGCACGACAGCAATCGTAAACCGGGCCTTGGCTTTCGCTGTGTCCGAAGCGCGAAGCCTCGCCTGCGACCGGAAGATTTTGGGGCGATCATCAATCCTTAGCCGTTAGCTGCGGCCGTTGCCGGTTTGCCCGCAGCCGCAAGCGGAAACTGTCTTGGTCAGCGGTCGGCTGTCAGTCGGCCGGCGTCGGTTTCAGCGGGAACGAATCTTCGAGAAGGACCGTATAGACGGTTCCGTCGTGTTCGATGAGGACCAGCTTCGTTTCCTCAGCGTTATTACCAGCTGGCGGTATCGGAGTTACTTTGGCGGGATGGATGGGCACGGCGTCAGGCGGCTGTCCGACGCACTGGCGACCCAGCCCTATCTTCACCGTTTCCACCTCAGGGCCGCCCGGGATAACTGGGACCTTCAATTCCAATAGTTGCAATTTTACGCGAAGGATCTTGCTTCCCGCTTTCAAATCCGTAACGTAACTCGCTGTAAACTTGCCGGGATATTCGGGATAAAGAATCAACGTTACGACATCCCTTCCGGGCGGAATCTTCTTCGCGCCGACTTTACCCAAATGGGGTGGGGATATCGGAATGGGCTTTTCCGGGGGATGCGATTTTTCCGTTGCGGCGGCAACGGCCCTGTATACTTCCCGGAAGCAATTGCTGGTTTCGGGAGGATCGGTCGGACATATCACTTGGCCGTTCTCTACCCGACATTGGTTGGTGCCGGTGCGCCGCCGAATGGTGTCAAGATAGGTACAAGTTCCCCCCCAGTTCGGGTTGCAGCACATTCCGGAGTAATAGTAAATGGGATCGGAGGGCGGCGGGGGGACATAGATCGCGAACTCGTAGAATAGGCACACACACGTGGCGCCTCTCGAGTCCTCCGCGGACGGCTCTCGCCCACAATTGCACCCCTGGTCGCCCGCTCCGTTGTCGGGCTGACTCGCAGAGGCAAAACCCCAAGGTATCATCATCAAGACGCCGGCCAAGAAAGCGGTGACCACACGATTCATGGAACTGCCCTCCACTTTGAAGAACCGAAAGATCCCCCGCAACCCGCAGCATGGGAATACCGTACATGCCTTGCTCATGGGAAAAGGCTTGGGAACCTAACCCCTGCATCGCTTGCCGTAATGTGGAGAAAAGATATCAACGCGCCGATGTCGATCGATGCGCAGACCGGCACAGAAAAAAGGGAATTTCACAGATGCGATTTTGAGTATATCGCTCGAAAATAGAAAGGCAATATCCTGAAGCCGCTTTTCGATCGGGGCGAATCGGCGAAAGGCGTCCGGCCTTGCCCCGGCCGCGGTCGAAATGGATTCGCCAGGCGGGAATCGCCTCCGAAACCGGCGCGACGCCGAAATCGGTCCCCGGATTACCTCTTCTCGCCGCTCGAATCGCGTGAAAAAAACGCTCTTGACCGTTTGGCCGGATGGTCGGTATCTTGGCGACGCGTTTTATGAAAGCAGCCGGGTCGTGGGAACGAATCCCCGTCCGCGGCGGAAGTCACTCGGCGGTGAGGCTTGCATTTGGGCGTCGTCGTCCCGCGAGCTCCCGCCGGGAAACCGGCATGGAGGCCGGGCTTTGCCGCGGGATGTGCGCTCACGGTGAGTCTTTCGGCGGCAGGAGTCCGCCGAAGTGGGTTTCCGATTCTCAACGACCTCCAATCGCTCCCGGAATGCGAACAGTCCTTCCCCCCTGGGACGCCGCCTCTTCCGGGGGCCTTTTTTTGCGCTGTCCTGCTTCTCACGGCGTGAAGCCCTTTTCAAACGCATTCGATCGAAGTCGTTCGCACGGCACGACGTGGAACGGCGGTCCCCCTCGGCGTCTACGCAAACAGGGACCCGCAATCGTATAATCGACCGTTTCGCCGGGTGCTCGCGTCGGGCAGCCCTCGCTTTCGCGACAACTGCCCCGACTTGCGAGGATTCGCCGCACGGCGCGGTTCGATGGCACCGTCAATTCAGGAGGCAATTTTGTCCGAGCACGAAGACAACCCGTTGGAGGATTTGCCGGTCCGGCGGCTGAAATATCGTTCGCTCACGATCGAAGGCTATTCCCGGGCGGCCTTCCAGACTTACTGGAGGATTCCGGAGTTCCGCTTGGGTTTCGACTTGGGAAACCAACCCTGGCGGTTCATGGGAACTCCCAACTGGTTCATTTCGCACGCGCACATCGACCACATCGCTGCGTTGCCCGCCTACGTGGCGCGGCGGCGGATGATGAAGATGGAGCCGCCCGCCATTTACATGCCGGAGGAAATCGTGGAGGGGGTACAGCGGGTGCTCCACGCGGTCAGCAGGCTGGATCGCGGCAGACTGCCGTGCCGTATCGAGGGGCTGACTCCCGGCCAAGAGATTGAACTTTCCCGAGAGTTGGTCGTTCAGGCCGTGGCTACTTACCATACCGTGCCGTCCTTGGGTTACCTGGTTTGGGAGCGGCGAAGGAAGTTACTCGACGAATTGGTGGGGCAGCCCGAGGCCAAGATTCGAGAGATGGCTCTAAGCGGCGTGGCCGTCTCGCGAGAGGTGCGAATCCCTCGGCTCGCCTACCTTGGCGATAGCCGGATCGATGTGTTGGACGCCAATCCCGATCTGTACCAGGCCGAGGTCCTGATTATGGAGTTGACCTTCGTTGCCTCCAAACATCGCAAGGAGAAGATCTATAAGTTCGGGCACGTTCACCTCGATGACCTGATCGAGCGCCGCGAGCGATTTCGGAACTCCTTGATCGTGGCGTCCCATTTCAGCATCCGCTATCATCCCGATCAAGTAGAGCGCTACGTTCGCAAGCGACTGCCCGACATGTTGGACAGCCGATTGTATCTTTGGTTGTGAGCCGCTTGCGATACGCGGGACAGCTCTACCCTTGGCAAGGCGGACTGAAGAGGGGCATTACGGCGAACGCCTGCCGAGGCATGCGGCCGCTTACGCCGCATCACGTCCCTTGATGCGGCGTGGCGTTGTGCCGGTAGGCTTAGGATATCAGCCCAGGGAGATGAACTATGGTTTACGCAAGCATGACCGCGCGATCGCGCGGTTCTAGGATGGCATGGTACGTCGCGGTAGGGGCCGCGTTATTGACGATGCGGGCGGCGGTCATCGCTCAAGTCGCGGATAGCCCATCGGATCGCGTCGGTCCCTGGAATCTGACGGAGCTGCGCCAAACTCCGGAATACGAGTGGGGAGAGACGGTCGACGGCCTGCGCCAGGTTTACTTTCGAAGCGAGCCTTATCAAGGACGACCCACGCGGGTTTTCGCCTGGTATGGGTGTCCGGATAACGGCGAGCGGCCGCTGCCCGGAATCGTGCTCGTTCACGGCGGCGGCGGAAAGGCCTTTCGCGAATGGGTTCAATTGTGGGTGGAGCGGGGATACGCGGCCATCGCCATGGATTTGGCCGGCTGCGGTCCGGACGGCAGCCGCCTGCCGGACGGTGGGCCGGGGCAGTCGGACGCGGACAAGTTCGCGCCGTTCGACGATGCCGACGTGGGGCGGATGTGGACCTATCATGCGATTGCGGCCGTGGTCCGCGTCCATTCGCTTCTTGCGGCGCAAGAGGGCGTCGATCCGCGGCGGATTGCGGTGACGGGAATCAGTTGGGGCGGCTATTTGACCTGCATCGCGGCGGGTGTCGATGACCGCTTCGCGGCCGCCGTGCCCGTCTATGGGTGCGGCTTTCTGCACGAAAACAGCGTCTGGTTGAAGACCTTCCAAGGTATGGACCCGGAACTCCGAGACCGCTGGGTGCGGTATTTCGATCCTTCGCAATACTTGGGTCGGGTAAGATGCCCCATTTTCTTCCTTAACGGGACCAATGACTTCGCCTACCCCCTGGATAGCTATCGAAAGTCCTTCGATTTGGTGGCCGGTAAGAAGGCCGTTCGCATCGAAGTAAGGATGAAGCACAGCCATCCGGACGGTTGGGCGCCGAAGGAGATCGGTTGGTTCGTAGACTCGGTGCTGCGCGGCGGCGAGCCTTTGCCCGAGCTGGGAGACTTGCGGTTGGAGTCGGGCCGCGCCGTGGCCGCAGTCCGCGGTCGCGTGCCGCCGGTATCCGCGGAGCTGCACTACACGCGCGACGAAGGCCCCTGGCAGGAACGCAACTGGATTACGGAACCTGCGCGGATTGAGAACGACCGAGTCGTGGCCGAGATCCCGGCGGCTCCGGTGCGAGCCTTGTTTTTGTCGGTCAGGGATGCTCGCGGAGCGATGGTCAGCACGTCCTGGCTTGAGGGACCGTAGTCCGGGAACCCTGCGTCGGCGAGCTTCGTAATGGATCAAATGAACGCCTCTCCCGACCGAACCCCGCCCGAGATGCCGCCGCGGCGCTTTGCTGTGGTGGGTGCCGGTATTTCCGGGCTCGCCGCCGCGCTGGAGTTGCAAGAAACAGCCGCCCCTTGCTCCGTCGAGGTCTTCGACGCCGCGTCGGAGCCGGGCGGAGTCCTGGGGACCGTCAGCGAGGACGGCTTCCAGGTCGAACGCAGCGCGGACAATTTCATCACGACCCTGCCTTGGGGCGTGGAGCTGTGCCGCCGGCTCGGCTTGGACCAGTCGCTGGTGACGACGAACCCCGACGCCCGGCGCGCCTTTGTGGTCCATCGCGGAAAGTTGCATCCTTTGCCGGACGGGTTCCAGATGCTGGCCCCGACGCGTTGGTTGCCGCTGGCTTTGACTCCCTTGCTTTCGCCGCTGGGCAAGCTCCGTGCCGCCGCGGAGTATTTCCTTCCTCCGCGACGAGACGACGGCGACGAGAGCATGGCTGATTTCGCGCGGCGACGGTTGGGCAACGAAGTCTTTCAGCGGTTGGTCGAGCCGCTTGTGAGCGCGGTCTACGGGGCCGATACGGAGAGGCTCAGCCTGCTGGCCACGCTCTCACGGTTTCGCGACATGGAAAAGCGCTACGGCAGTCTGATTCGAGCCATGCGGGCTCAGGCGGCCGAGCGTCGAAAACAGGCGCGGGCCGCGGCGGAATCACCAAGGCTGACGCGCGAGAGCGGGGCGCGGTACAGCATGTTCGTGACTTTGCGGCACGGCCTGCGCCAACTCCTCGATGCGATCGCGGCACGACTTCCGCCGGAGGCTCTTCGGCTCTCCACGCGGGTGGAATCGGTTTCGCCCTGCGAGCGTCAATGGCGGTTGACCTTGGCGAACGGCCGGGAGCTGCTTTTCGACGGCGTGGTTCTGGCGGTGCCGGCCCATGCAGCGGCGGCATTGACGCAGGCCTTTCTGCCCGGCTTGTCGGCTCTCCTTGCGCGGATCGAATACACGGGGAGCGCGATCCTGGCGGCGGCCTATCGTCGCGAGGACGTGGGCCATCCGCTCGACGGCTCCGGCTGCGTCGTCCCGTCCGTGGAAAAGAGTCCCGTCTTGGCGATCAGCTTCAGCAGCCGGAAGTATCCCCATGTAGCCCCGCCGGGAACGGTGCTGCTTCGTGTGTTTGCAGGAGGAGCCCGGCGACCGGACCTGGTTGATATGGAGGAGACGCGTTTGCGGGCGTTGCTGTTGCCGGAAGTGGAACGGCTCCTGGCGATTCACGGCCCACCCCTGAAGACGTGGCTGTTTCGTTGGCGGGCGGCCATGCCGCAGTACGCCGTCGGGCATCTCGATTTGTTGCGCGAGATTCGCCGCGAATTATCGCAGCACCCCGGTTTGGGGCTAGCCGGAAACGGCTATTTCGGCGTCGGCATGCCGCATTGCATACGCAGCGGGCGATTGGCGGCGGCTTGGGCGATGGGCCGAGCCCGGCCGGAGGATTTCGCTCCTCCGCCCGCATTCTGAGGATTCCGTTGCCGACTTCTCACGGGCGTTCGTTCCCTCGCCGGCGGGACCGTGGCGAGACGACACCGCGACAAGAAATGAAAATCCCGACCGCTTGTTCGAGCCGCGTGTCGCTCAACCGATTCCGGCTTCGCTTGCGACTCCGTCACTTCCGGCCACGGTCCGGCTGTTCCTTCCGAGCTACCACGCTTGGCACGGCGTTGACCCAGGCTTGCTCACGCGGAGTCAAGGTTCGGTCACGGCTTCGTCGGGAACGGCCTTTTCGGCTTTGGGTGACGTTTGTTCGGTCGGGATTCTCGATTGGGGTAAAGATGCTTCAGGTAGGTGCTTCGTTCTTCGCGTGTTCGTCAGGGGTGACTCGTCGTGCAGGTGCCGCGAAGATGGTGTCGCTTGCAGGTAGGATAACTCAGGGTAGGTAACTCTTGGGTAGGTAGCTTAGGTAGGGTTTTGAGGTAGGTGTTGGTGGGGTGAGAACTTGGTTGGGTGATCGTCTTGGTGGTTCGCGGTTCAGTTGCCGTTCATGGCGACCTGGTTGCCGACGGCGGGAGCCAGGGCTTCGTTCCGCAGGCCGTCCAGGAACCGCTTGGCTGCGAGGTATTCCGCTGCGGGCAGTTGTCGGATTTCGGCACGCAGCAGATCCGCCATGCGATCGGTGGCCGTTTTGACCTTGGCGAAGAACACGCTGTCGGCTCCGTTCTCGCCGGGTCGTTGGGCGGCGAACAACCCCTCGATCTCATTGCGAGCGGCGGTGTAGCGATCGCCCAGCAGGCAGTCCGGCCAGTGAATCACCTTGGTGACGGGATCGAATTCGGCGACCGTCAAGCGGTTCATGGGCTTTTGCACGGTCATCGCGGCGGGCTGTGCGGCGTGCTTGCTGTCACCGGGGCTGGGGGTCTGTCGCAGTGCGAAATAGGTGTCCCGAGTTTGACGCCGTTCGTAGAAGGTCTTGGTGTGCTTGAGGGCGTTGTCCATGCGCATGGCTTGGACCTCGGTCATGGTCTTCGCGATTTGGGCTTGCTGAACCTGGGCGTCGGCGATCGCTTTGACCATCGCCGCTTGAGCCTGGATGAGCATGGCCTGGGCTTTGACCATCTCGGAATCGTTCCGCACCTCTTGGATGGTATAGGAGGTCGGCTTCTGGGCGAGGGCGTGACCGGCGATCAAGGCGGCGGCGGCGACGGCGAGGCAGCAACGGGCGGCGATACGAGTCATGGCACTTCTCCTTTGTGGAACGAAAGACCTCATCAAACTTCCGGCGGAGAAACGCTCTCCGCACTTCCGGGACCGATTCCCGAGATCATCCGTCGAAGCAGTGACTAGTGTAAATACACTAGAACTACTCGCTATCGACTCTCGGTGCGTGAAGGGGACCTCACGGACGCTCGACTCACTCGGGGAATCGCTACAGGTTATGGGTGGGTGCTCCGGTCGGAGCGGCGGGAGCCTGCATCTCCCTTAGGGGGCGCCTGGATGCTCGGCCAGGCATACGGGTGGGATCTGGGGGGCGGGGATCGACGTGTCACGCTTCGCCCCCCGCGGCACAGGCCGCAAGGACGCTTCTATTTGCGATGCACCTCCTTTCCGACGAAGGTTTTCTAGTGTGAAAACCCTAGTTACAATCCGGACCTCGAAACAGCTCGAGGGAACTCACTCTTTCTCGGGATGCAAAGCCTGAACTTTTCTCTAGTCAGCCTTTGCGATTTCCTTCCAAAGCGAAATGATTCCTCCGATCCCTGATGCGGCGGGCGTCATCCCCGGGATGGACGCTCGCTTTGCACGGGTTGCCACCCGGAGCGGCCCGCTTCAGCACCGCATCGCACTCGCGGCGTTGTCGGGCTGACTCCGCGGCCGGGCCGGTTTTCCGCGACCCAGCCGCCTATCGGGCCTTCCTGTCTCGCTCCCCCGCCGTCGGTCGGCCGAATCGCCGAGGCGATGATGCCGACCAATCGTGTCTTGCCGGTCACGGGGTGCTGCTTGCGCGGGCAATCGTGTCGGCAAGCGCGTGCGTGGAGAGCATAAGGTGGGTAATTGTGTCTGGTAGGATGTTTTGTCAGGTGGGAATCTCGACCGCGTCAGGCGTTTGGTATCGGCTGATCGAGCCCAATCGCATGTTCTCGCGGTCATTCGTGCTTGCGATGTACCGAATCGTTCGTTTCATCGCAAGGCCGATTGTTCGCTTCTTATCTTTATTTCGGGCGACGCGGATCGTCGGGTTGAGGAAAACTCTATCGAGGACTCGCGTTGTATCGCCCAATCCTTTTTGACGACCGAAGCAAAGTGGGCATCCTTGCCTCGTTCGCTTTTCAAATCGTACAAGGCGGACCAAGATTTACCGAAAGAAGATCGCGGCCGCAAGGCCGAAAAACGCCGGGAATTCCTTTTTCATTACGACAATCGCAGCCGCCTGGGCCGACTGTGGGCGATTGGTAGCCGACTGTGGGCGATTGGTATGAGAATGGCGGTTCGATAAGCGGCGGTGGCCTTCGCCGCGATTCTGTGATCCCGGCTGAGGCCGACCAATGGCGGTCAAGAAAACAACGGCGGAAATATAGAGGGTGCGGCCGAGATCCGGTAGGATGCGGCCAAGATCCGGTTCGAGCGGGACTTCTTGCCTCCGAGACGGAATCCCCCGCGTAGTGGGGTAAAGGGTCGATTTTCGGGAATTTGCCGGTAAAATGATATCGGTTCAGTACGATTTAAGCGTGACGCACGAGCCGATCGTGACGTGAGCCCACCAACGATTACCCGCCGGACGAAGACAAAAAGTCCAGTTTCCCCCTTTGACCTGCGTGGAAAACGGATTCAGGTATTCCTCAGGAAGCCGATCAAGGACGTACGCACGGCTTGACATTTGGAAGCGGCGCAGGGATCGCCATGTGCTTCCATGCCGTCGGTAACGGATTGCCCGGATCGCTTGGATGCGAGAGATGATGATGCGGCGCGCCACGGCGCACGCAGTCACCGATGACTAGCAGGAGCGATGCCATGGGCTGGAATCAAGATGTCATGGCGGCTGACGGATCGGCTGTTTCTTCGCGGACGGAAACGGAGGAGTTCGTAGCGCGGTTTTCGCGGTGCCATGAACGTTTGTTCGGGTATATCTACAGCCTGGTGCCGCACGAACAGGACGCCCGCGACATCTTTCAAAGGGTGAGCCTCTTATTGTGGCGAAAGTTTTCCAGCTTTGACCCGGAAGCGGATTTTTTCGCGTGGGCGTGCGGTGTGGCCTATTACGAGGTGCGCAACTTCTTCCGGGTCTCCGCTCGCAGTCGCTTGCAATTCAACGATGAACTGCTGAACACCTTGGCGGTCGAAAAGGCGCGGCGCGGTTCGGACGACCGCCGTTTGGAGATTTTGCGGGAGTGTCTCAAGGATCTGCCGTCCACCGAACGGAAACTTCTCATGGAAGTGTATGCAGACGAGCGCCCCATTCGTGAGGTCGCCGAAGAGCGCGGCAAGGCGACGCAAACCGTCTACAATCGGTTGAATCTTATCCGTAGGAAGCTGTATGCAAGAATGCAGCGGGCTTTGACCGAGAATTAAAGGTCGGGCCGAGCATTTCTCGTGGATGCATTCGGAGGTGATATTTTGCGCCCATGGTGCGCGCTGAATGGGTGACGGTTGTCGGACACATGCCGACTCCGTAAGGGACGACGATGATGCTTGGCGGCAAGACGCGGGAAGAATTGCTGGTGTTGCTGGAGGCGGTCGTCAACGAGACGATCTCGCCCGCCCAGCATCGCCGTTTGGAGGAAATCCTGACGCACAGCGCCGAGGCCCGCAGCATCTACCTCGATTATCTTGACATGCACGCCGGTCTGCGCGCCTTGGCGATGGGGCAAAACGAAGATGCGCAGATGTCGCGGATTGTCGCCATGGTCAAAGAGGAGACTTCCACGGCAAGGAGGTCCTCCCGAGGCAGGGCGGCTCTTCCTCGCTCTTGGGCTCTAGTCATCGCCGCCGGCGTTCTAATCGCGGTCTTGGCCGGCTGGTTGCTCGGAAGGCTATCGGCAAGGGGCTCGCCTGCCGAGGCACCGAAAGTTGCGGAACATGTCGCCACGATAGCGCGTTGGGCGGGGGCCGCGGTCGAAGGGACGCCGATTCCGGTCGAGGGACGGCGTCTCGCACCCAACGACGTTTTGGCTTTGAGCCAAGGGAGCGCGGAAATCCTCTTCGACGGCGGACAGCGGGTGCTCTTGCAGGGCGAAACACGGCTGCGAATCCGGTCCGGGACGGATGCGGAACTGCTCCTCGGCCGGGCCCTGGTACGGGCGGATGAGTCGGCGGGGAGATTCCGCTTGCTGGCGGGCGATGCCGTCTTCGTCCACCGGGCGTCCGAATTCAGCGTCGAAGTCGGCCGGGACGGCACTTGCGCCCTGCACGTTCGCTTGGGAGAGGTCCGCCGAGAGCGAATGTCGGCGGACGGCAGGAAGCGTCTTTCTCGCGAGACCGTCGTGGCCGGCCAGGCCCGGGTTTTTCCGCCGCAGGCCGAATCCGGCTCCCCAG
Organism: Thermogutta hypogea; assembly: GCF_055386265.1. Lineage (NCBI taxonomy): Bacteria > Pseudomonadati > Planctomycetota > Planctomycetia > Pirellulales > Thermoguttaceae > Thermogutta > Thermogutta hypogea. The sequence continues at coordinate 2,287,947 of NZ_AP042425.1, read as the reverse complement.
TCTCGTTCGAGACCGAGCGTTTTGCCGCGCCCTTGGCGGCCGTTCCAACAGCCGGCACGGACGATGTCTTGGCCGAGGAGGATTTCTCCGCCGTATCGCCGGACCCCGTTGCGTTGGTTGCCGCGCGGGGCGCGGAATTCGAGGATGGATTGGGCTGGAGCGGGCGTTGGGTGGTCGGGCCGGGAGACGTGCCCAACATTCTTGCCGACCAGTGGTTCGGCTTGTCTCGCAACGGCCTGCGCCAAATACCGGGCGTCCTCAGCGTGGAAGGCCAAGCCGTCTTTCACCGCCGGCTCGCGCATGCCTTGGTGCTCCATCGCAATGCCGTGTACTACCTGGGGTTCATCGTGAAATGGGATCGTGCGTCGAACGGGCAAGGCGGATGGTTCTCCGTCAGTTTGGACGCCGCCGATAATCCCAGAACGGACCCGATTACGGTCGGCCTATGGGTCGATCGGCAGCTCGTCTTCGCGAGGGCCGAGCAGGCAGCCGTGCGCAGGGCGCTTCCCTTGGAGACCGGGCGGGAGTATTTGTGTCTTGTCAAGCTCGCCGCGGATGAGCAGGGACGCACGGAGGTATTCGTCCGCGTTTTTCCAGGTGAGCAACCGCCGAACGACGTTGAGCCGGACGCTTGGGACTTGGTCCTTCGCGCGGCTTCACCTGATTCGTTGCCGGATACCGTACTCTTTCGCGTGGATACGGCGTCTCGCTGGTATCTCGATAAGTTGCGACTGGCCAAGACGTGGCGCGGCGTCGTGTCGCCATGGCTGCCAAGCCAAACGGCGGGCGAGACGATCACCACGATTGTGCCTTATCCACCCCATGCTCGGCTGGTCCGCAATCCGTGACCGCCGTGAGCCGGCCGCGCCTCGATGTTGTGAGTCGGGTCTTTTTACGGGCGGCGAAACGCCTCCCTACCGGCCCCGGCGGGAAAGGGACTCATTGGCAAGCGATTCTTTTCCGCGACAATAAGGGTAGGTCCTAGCCGCGCGTTTGCCGAAGGCCATACCCGTGGCAAGGCTACGATCCGAATTCCAGCACTCCGGTTCACTTCTCCCTCAATCACGAAACGATGCCGGAAAATCCCACCTCCTATCCGCCCCAATCGGGCGCAAATCCCCGGCTCGGTGAGTTGCGGCAAGCCGAGTTGCGAGGGTTTTTGCTCAGTCGTACGAATTTCGAGAGGACCATCCCCGGCGGACCGCTGCGGAGCAAGGTTTTCAAATTGAGCCGCACCCGTGAGTTGCTCGATCGGTTGGGCAACCCCGATCGGTGTTATCCGATTTTGCACGTCACGGGAACGAAGGGGAAGGGTTCGACGGCCGGCATGGCGGCGGGGATCCTGCAAGCGGCGGGCTATCGCGTGGGCGTGTTCACGTCGCCTCACCTGCTGCAAGTCGAGGAAAGGCTGGCGGTGGACGGGCGTCCCTGTCCGCCCGAGCATTTCGATCGACTGCTTGAGGAAATCCGGCCGGTGGTTCGGGAGATGGATGCGGGCTGGGAGAGTATGGGCGAGGGCGGCCCGACCTACTTCGAGATTCTAACCGCGATGGCCGCGCTGCATTTCGCGCGGCAGGGCGTCGATCTCGCCGTGCTGGAGGTGGGGTTGGGCGGCCGATTGGACGCGACCAATGTGTGCCGACCCGCCGTCTCCGTCATCACCAGCATCAGCTACGATCACACCGATATCTTGGGGACCTCGCTGAAACAGATTGCGTGGGAGAAGGCGGGGATCATCAAGCGCGGAATTCCCGTGGTGAGCGGCGTTACCGATGCTGAGCCGAGAGAAGTCATCCGCCGCGTGGCGGGCAAACGGGGAGCCCCGTGGATCGCTTATCCGGAACATCTTTCGTATCGTTATCGGTCGCCGCGGCACCTGGAACTGGGCGATGGTCGCGGCTGGGTCGAAATGGAAGTACGCCTTCCGGAAGACAGCCCGTTTTTTCTCCAATCGGAGTTGCGGCTGGTGGGAGAGCATCAGGCCCGAAACGCCCTGCTGGCCGTGGCTGCCGTGCGACGAATGCAGCACGACCTGGGTCTCCGCATTCCCGTGACGGCGTATCGCGAGGCCTTGGCGAACGTCGCCCCTCCCGCCAGAATCGAGGTCGTGCGGCGGAAACCGGTCGTCGTGATGGACGCCGCGCACAACGTGGCTTCGGTCGAGGTGCTGTGCCGAACCCTGAGCGAGTGCTTCGATGCCCGTCGAAAATGGGTCGTGTTCGGGACCACTCAGGGCAAGGACTATGCGGGCATGCTGCGGCTCCTGGCATCTCATTTCGACTATTTCGTGCTCACGCAGTATCACGGCAATCCGCGGATGCTGCCGGTGGATATCTTGTCGGCCGCCGCCGAAAACATCATGCCGGGCCGTTTCATCGTGTGCCCTGATGCCGGGGAGGCATGGCGCGCCGTGCGCGCGGCGGTGCGAGCCGAAGATTTGGTTTGCGTCACCGGCTCCTTCTTCTTGGCCGCCGAGATGGGCCGGGTCCTGCAAGAGACGGACATCTAGAAATCCGACGAAATGGCCTGACAGACGAACCAATATTTACTCTCATCATCGGGGCACGCGGTTCGCCGGTGCTCGCTGGTCTTGTCGTGCAAAACTGCGCGTTTGCGGATGCCGACCGAGTTGCGGCCGGATGTGTCCTCCCGCCGATGTTGCCTCGGAAGTGGTAGAACACCGGCTGCGGCTTGCAATTCGCCGTTCGTAAGATCACATTGTTGTGGGTGGTTGCCTTCATGCACGAGCGTGCCGTTTCTGCGGGGAACGGAGGGAAGATTGAAAATGAGAGCGACGTTCATAGTGGCGGTCCTGTTGTGCCTCACGACGCCGGTACTTTCGGACGAATACCCTCGAGAAACGGTGGTGTTTTCCCAAGCGGAAAACGGCTATTTCGCCTATCGCATCCCCGCCGTGCTGACGGCCGCCGATGGTTCCGTGTTGGCCTTTGCCGAGGCGCGCAAGTACAACCTTTCCGATCCCGGCGGTCAGGGCCAAGAGATCGATCTGGTCTTGAAGCGGAGCCGGGACGACGGGCGAAGTTGGTCGCCCATGCAAGTCATCGAGGCCCCGGGCAAGTTCTGGTCCGCCGCGAATCCCGCGCCGTTGTTGGATCGGGAAACGGGCAGAGTGTGGTTGTTTTACGTCCGCTGCGAACCGGGGCGAGGCACGCACGCGGCTCGGGCGGGAACGGATGACGTCCGCAACTTGATTCGCTACAGCGATGACAACGGTGCCACCTGGAGCGAGCCTATCGACATTTCTCGCACGGCTCGCGACTACGGCGATCCGCAATGGAGAGTCACCATCCCCGGACCGGGCGGAGCCATCCAATCGACGAGCGGGCGTCTCTTGGTTCCCTGCTGGAAATTCGCCCCCTATCGCAATTTCATTTTGTTTAGCGACGATCACGGCAAAACGTGGCAGCGCGGCGCGATTCTACCCAACGAAGCAGGCAGCGATGAATCGCAATTGGCGCAGCAATGCGACGGAACGATCCGGCTGGATTGCCGCCAACAATCCGGCCCGCGGCGTTTGTTGTACGAAAGCCGCGATGACGGAACGACCTGGGTCCCGATCGGGCCGGGGCCGGCGATTACGCCCGTGATGTGCGCGATAGAACGATTCACCTGCCGAGCGGACGGCGGCGGACACGATCGCATGGTATTCTCGGGGCCGCGAGGACCGGGGAGAAAGGGCCTGACGTTGTGGACCTCGTATGACGGTGACCCGGAATTCAAGAATCCCAGAACGATTTGGGACGGGCCGGCCGCCTACTCGGATTTGACTGTTCTAAGAGATGGAACCCTCGGCATACTTTGGGAGAAAGGCACGGAGCATCCCTATCAGCAGATCGTGTTCACCAGCGTGGATCTCTCTTGGTTGGAACCTAAGTAAGACGTTCCGGACCGACGGCCGCCGACTTTGTGGTATGCCGAACTCGGTCGGAAGCTGCCGCTTGGCGAGGTTCGCGGAACATGTAAATAGAGCGGTATATCGCGAGAAATGAATGACCGATCGAAAGGATCAAGCTCGATGAGCACCACGCGACGAGGCTTTTTGCAGACGACGGGCGCGGCGATGGCGGCGGGAATGTTGCGTACGACCGAAGGCGCGGCGCCGCCGACCACGGCGGGCGACCGACCGGTGACCGGCGCGAAGCATCCCATCCGCTTGGGAGCCCCCGTGTTTCATGCCCCCAAGGACCCCGCGGAACTGGCCCGCTTGCACCGCGAGCAAGGCTACCGAGCCGCTTACTGCCCGCCGGTGGGAATCCAGGAAACGGATCGGCTTCGCGAGATTCGCGAAGGCTTCCAACAGCACGACGTCGTGATTGCGGAAGTCGGGGTCTGGTGCAATCTGCTGGATGCCGATCCGCAGAAGCGAGGGGAAAACATGCAGCGCGTCATGGACGGACTGGCGATTGCCGAGGAAGTCGGCGCCCGGTGCTGCGTGAATATCGCCGGCTCGTTTAACCCGACGGTTTGGTTCGGGCCGCACCCCAAGAACCTATCCGAGGAGTTTTTCCAGGCCGCGGTGGAGAATGCCCGCCGCATCATCGACGCAGTCAAGCCGAAGCACGCTAAATTTGCGTACGAGATGATGGGGTGGTCGCTGCCGGACAGCCCGGACTCGTATCTTCGCATGATCCGGGCGGTCGATCGCGAGGCATTCGCCGTGCACTTGGATCCGTGCAACTTGGTGAACAGCCCGGCCAAGTTCTACGACAATACAGGTTTGCTTAACGAGTGCTTCGACAAGCTGGGACCCTGGATCGTCAGTTGCCACGCCAAGGACCTGAAATGGGAAGTGGAGATGAACGTCCACTTCGTAGAAGTGACGCTGGGCGAGGGCGAAATCGATTACGTGACATACCTGCGGCGTCTGGCAACGCTGCCCGCCGACGTTCCCTTGATGATCGAGCACATGAAGGGCCCGGCCGAGTACGAGGCATCGAAAAACTATCTGTTCGAGGTGGCGAGAAAGGCCGATGTCCTTTTCGAATACGTGCAGTAGACCGAGCGATAGCAAGTTGAGGACCGAGATGCGTGCGGGAGGACGTCGGGCCATGGTGCGCGGAACGGCGCTCGATCGAGTTTGGGAAACAGAGGGGAGCGGAAAAGCTCGCTTTGCGATCCCGCCGGCTGGTTGGGTTTTGCTGCTGGGGGGAACTCTTCTGTGGGGTGTTTCGGTTGAGAGTAGGGCGACGTTTGCCGAAGAACCCGCCGCGACCAACCTGCTCCGATGTCCGACGTTTTCGCCGCAGGGTTCGCTTCAGCCCGATCAAGTCTGGAGCGTCTTCCAACCTGCGTTCAGTCCGGCGCAGATCATGCCCGTCTTCGAGGAGCAGGGCGTCTTGTGGGCGTCACCGGACCGCCCGTTCGCCGTCGGTGCGATCTCGCAAAAGGTCGAGCGGGTTCAGGGCGGGCGGTCGTATCTTCTCGAATTGCGAGGAACGGCGTGGAATCTGAGCGAACCGATCCAGGCCGCGGTATTGGCTCGTGTGACGTTTTTGCGGCAAGGGAAACCGACACATCCGGCGGGAATGCAGGCGAGGGAGTGCCGGCAGTCAGCGGCCGATTCCGATACCGTGGTATTCACGCTACAAGACGTATTCGCTGCTCCGCAGGACGCCGATGCCGCGGAAATCTCGCTGGAGGTCAAGTGGCTCCGCGGCGGTCGCGTCCGTCTGGAGGATGTGGTATTTCGTGAAACGGCCCCGCGGGCCGGACGGACCGTGAAAATCGGAACCATCCATTTCCGGCCGCGGAACGGCTCACCGCAATCCAACCTGGAGCGGTTCGCGCAATACATCGACCAAGCGGGACAATTGGGGCTGGATGCGGTGTGCTTGGGCGAAGGTATTACCGTCGTGGGGACGAACAAGTCCATGGCCGACGTGGCCGAGCCGGTACCGGGACCGTCCACCGAATACCTGGGAGGATGTGCGGCGAAAAACCGCCTTTGGATCGTGGCGGGGTTGTACGAGCGCGACGGCGATACGCTTTACAATACCGCCGTACTCATCGATCGCCAAGGCAAGTTAGCAGGCAGGTATCGCAAAGTTCACCTGCCTCGGGAGGAATGGCGGCAGGGTATTACGCCGGGCGGCGATTATCCGGTCTTCGAAACCGATTTCGGCCGGGTGGCCATTCAGATCTGCTATGACTGGTTCTTCCCCGAGGTCGCCGCGATGTGGCGAATCCAAGGTGCGGAGGTCGTCTTCGCGCCGACCTGGGGCACGACCTTTCCCGATCAAGAGGGACGGGTAGAGGGGGAAAACGTCTTCCGTGTTCGAGCAAGGGACGGCGGTTTCTACCTGGTTGCCTCCGTGTACGACGGCAGCAGCTTGGTGATCGATCCTTTGGGGAGGGTGTTGGCGCGCAATGAAGGCCGGGAAGGTGTTTTCTGGGCGGAAGTGGACCTGGAGGAGCGCCATCTGCTACCTTGGGTCGGCGATTGGCGAACGATCGGACCGCGGCATCGAATGCCGCGCACCTATGGGCCGTTGACGGAATCGAGGGACATTCCGCGATAGAGCGTGTCCTTTCCCGGTCGGCCGCGAATCCTGATGCGATCCGTCGTCGGGCCGTCCGCAAGGAGCAAGTCGGTCTCCGTCGCGGGGTGCGGCCGTCATCCTTTTTGCTAAGAACCAAGGGGCGGCGGGAAGACAGCGTTTGTCGGCAAGATTTGGCTCAGGTGATCGGCGATGAAAAGGGAGGGGAGCGGTGATGACCAAGACTGCCGTTATCACGGCCCAGCAGCGCTGGGAGTACCTTTACACGGTACGGCGATCCGAATTGGCGTTGCAAGACGAGTTGAATGAGTTAGGACAGCACGGCTGGGAGTTGGTCGGTTTCGAGTACTATAAAGACGCCAAAGGCGTCATGGGCTGGATCGCCTTCTTGAAACGTCCGAGCGCGGGCCCCAAGCCCGCTTCGGCCGCCGGCGCGGCGGACACCGAGGCACACGAAAGCGGAACCCCTGCCGACCGGCATCCCGTGACGGAAGGGGACGTCTTCGACGTCAAGCAGGAATAGGGGGCGGATCCCTTCGCGGAGTTGAGGATCCGAACTCTTTAGCAATGCCTTGGCGGCCGTGATGGCGTTTCGGGGAGTCCTGGTCGTATTCTTTCACGGCCGGATTTGCAGGACCGTCTTTTCACTTGGGGAATGGGAAAGAGCCATGACGTACCGACTCGAAACGATGGATGACGGCGGCTTGGGGCGCGTGTTCGTTGCGATATTGTGTACGATCTTTCTGATCGGAGGGCCGGCCGCAGGGCAGGAGCCGACCTTGCGAACCGGCGGTGCTACCTTCCGCACAATCGCGGCTCCGCCGCCCGCAAAGTATTTCACTTGGCCTTCGGAACCGCCTCCGGATTGCCCGCTCACCCGTTCTTCAGACTTCGTGGAAGTGGGCTTTACCGGACGTCACGCCGAGTATACGGGAGCCGATACTTGGTATCCCTCTTGGGCGGCAGATGACAAGCTCTATTCTTGTTTCACGGACGGAAGAGTGGGCGATGTCGTCGCCATTTCGGGGAATGGTGATCGGGCCGTCGTGGGGCACGCGGTGATCGTCGGCGACGACCCACTCCATCTCCAGGTGATAGATCCCGGCGTTATACCGGGTTCCGCCTTGCCGTATCATGGGCGATATCCTTCGGCGAATCTCTTTTTCGACGGCGTGTGGTACATCGGAACCTACGCTCTGGCGCCCTCGGGCCGGGTCGAGCAAGAGGGCGTCGTTTACAACTGGCCGTGGCTCGGGCCGCTGGTAGGATTTCATGTCTCGCGCGACGGTGGAAAGACCTGGACGCCTTGTCCGCACTCTCCGGCAAATCCTCTTTTCGGCGAGTCGGGACTGGAGGGGCGGCCGGTCAAGATCGGCGCGGCCCATGTGGTGGACTTCGGTCGGGAGCTGGAGCACTCGCCGGACGGCAAGGTCTATCTGGTCTCGCACGGGGCGTCACGAGGGCCTGAGAATCGCCGCTTCGGGTACAACAGTTGGATTACCGGTGACGAAATCTACCTTCTTCGCGTCTCGCCGGGGCCGGAAAGCCTCAACGATCCGGCGGCTTACGAGTTCTATGCCGGCGACGATGAAGACGGCCGGCCGATTTGGAGCCGAGATTTTTCCGCCATTCGGCCGATCGTTCGTTGGGACGACAATATGGGATGCGTGACGATCACTTACAACGCTCCCTTGAAAAAATATTTGATGTGCGTCACCGACGGCACGAATACGGCGGGCTTCTTCAATAGTTACGTGCTGGAAGCCGATCGCATCACCGGTCCCTATCGTATGGTCAAGTATTGGTACCACTTCGGCGAGCAGGCCTACTTCTTGAATCTGCCTTCGCGGTTCATCTCTGCGGATGGTCGCACGATGTGGCTTTGTTACGCCGCCAACTTTGCGCCCAATTGGAACGACGCGAAGATTCGCTCGAATCCGCCGGGGAGTCGTTACGGTATGTGCCTGCAAGAGATTCGGCTGATTTCCCCGGACGAGCCGTGCGAGGACTCGCCCTGGATGTCTCCGCGGAATGTCGCCCGCCGTGCCAAGATCAGCGTGAGTTCCGTGCATCCCGGTTATCGGGCCGAGGCCTTGTGCGATGGTTCGGCGGCAGGTTTTCCCGACAGCCCGCAGACGGAGTGGGCGGGCCTGGGCGAGGCGGAGACGGCTTTTGTGCGGTTGACCTGGGATTCACCCGAGACGATCGACCGGATTTGGCTCTTCGACCGGCCGAACGACCTCGATCAGATCACCGCCGGCATGCTGATTTTCAGCGACGGCACCACCATCGCCGTTCCGCCGTTACCCGACGGTCCGGGAGAGGGCCTGGAAATCGCCTTTCCCCCGCGCGAAGCGTGGTGGGTGGCATTCGCGATCACGGGCGTCAAGCCGGGAACGCCGAACGTCGGCCTGGCCGAGATGGCGGTGTTTGCCGCCGCGGGGGAAATCCGGGCCGAGTGAAGGGGAATCGTTTAAAAATCATCATTGCCGCTGGTAACCGCCTTTTCTTTCTCGTCGGCCGTCGTGCAGACAGCTTGGACGACGGTTTGAAACGTCTCTTTATCGGCGTCGGCCGAGATTTGGGCCGTGAACACGGCCACCAAGTCATCACCCGACTTGATGACTCGCCACGCCCCGACCTTCACGCGGTTGTTATCTCGCAACAGATCCATCAGCATCTCAGCCGTGGCGTCCGCAGGGACTCTGAAACCGGGCGCCCAGACTTCCCGAATTTCCATATTACCCAGCTCCACCGTCTTGCTGTTGGCATAGACGAGTTGCGTTCGGTCGTCGTCGAAACGAAAGACCATCGTGTAGTCGCCGTCGGAATCAACCTCGTATTTCCAACCGACGGCTTCAATCACCTTGCGGACCCGGGCATCGGCGGAAGATCCCAGTTGCGCGTGGGCGACGACTGCGACCGCGGACGCTGTGACGATTGCCGCCAACGATACCAAAGCGAACTTATGACCGGCTGACATGGCGACGATCCTTTCGGGGAAAGAGACTGAACACTCGCGCGCTCGGGTAGTCCGGGCTTGAAAACGACAACGGCGAGAGAAACGCAATCCACGCGGCGTTCTGATACCGTCCTTTTCGGTATGTCTGGGAGTAGTCTAACCCTTTCACGAAGGAAAAGCAGTAGCCATTATTGGGGGTAAAGCAGCGTTGCCGTGAATCGGCGGAAATCGGTAAGATGCGGGCGGTCGGCAATTCCGCCGGACGGGCCCTCCCCATTTCCCGGAGCGATACCCTTATCCGGGGGAGGGGCGTTTTCGATCGTGTTTTGACGGATTCGGACCCTCCGGGGGATCGGTGAAGGTTTCCTGGACACGCGGGGAAGGGTTTTTGGAGGCGGGAGAAGGCCTGCACTCCCGGCTGTCAAGGAAGATCGCATGTACCAGTCCTTCAGCAATGCCGTCGCGGTAGCGGAAATCTCGGTGGTGATCCCGTTGTGTAACGAGGAAGGCAATGTGCGGCCGCTGTACGAAGAACTGGTCGGCGTGCTGGAGGGGCTGGGGCGCTCCTGGGAGATTTGCTTCGTGGACGACGGATCCCGGGACGAGACTTGGGAGCGGTTGCTCGCCGTGACCGCGGGCGATCCCCGGGTCAAACTCGTGCGTTTCGCGACGAATTTCGGGCAGACTACGGCCTTGGCGGCGGGGATTCACGCGACGGCGGGAAGGATCGTTGTGACCCTGGACGGAGATTTGCAAAACGATCCTGCCGATATTCCGCGATTGATCCGTGTCTTGGAGCAGGGTTACGACGTCGTTCACGGGCGGCGGCAGAAAAGGCGAGACGCTTTTTGGACCCGCCGTTTGCCTTCCTCGGTCGCCAATTGGCTGGTTCGCCGCGTTACCGGCACCGAGGTTCACGATTTGGGTTGCGCCCTGCGGGCCATGCGCCGCGAATTGGCCGAACGATTGGAGCTGATCGGCGAGATGCATCGGTTCATCCCTGTCTTAGCCGATGCGCTGGGGGCGAGATCGGTCGAACTCGACGTGCGGCATCGTCCGCGAAGTTCCGGCAGCACCAAATACGGACTGCGAAGGACGTTTCGCGTCTTGCGCGACCTTGCGGTTCTCGCTTCGCTCCCTCGGGGACGCCGCACGCCTTTGAGCCGGTTTTCTCACGCCGCGATTGCCTCCGGCGTTTTCGGACTAGGCTTGATGTTTTGCGGGATCGTTGGAACGGCGGGCGGGGTTACCGTTCGGGCGGCGCTCTTGATTGCCGCCGAGATCGCGTGGTTCTTCGCCCTGGCGATGTGGAACTTGGGAATTCTGGCCGAGCAGTTGATCCGCACGACGGGCTGGAAGCGGATCCTGCCTTTGTACCAGGTCGTCGTTCCCGGCGGCGAAACGTTCCGCTTCGCGTATACCACCTTGGTTTCGCCGGCGGTCGCGGATCAGCCGCGGAAACCGCCGTCCGTCATCCCGTTTCCTCACAATCAGCCGCTCGAAAGCCCGATCCCAGGAGCGACGTTGGGGTCTGATTCGATTCGTACGGGCACACACGCCTAGCGGAATCGGTCATTGCCATCAACGGGCCTGCGGGAGAATTGGCGCGGCGTCGTCAGGCCTTCGGGGAATGTCAGGAAATCGCTGCGGCCCCGGGAAAGCGCCCCGGTATTGCAATCGGGGCAGGGCAGGAGAGGTCCGGCCCACGGTGCAGTCGGCATTGATTGGGATTGCGGCTATCAGTATCATCCGCTTCCGGAGGGGTTTGCCGAGAAAGGCGATAATCCGGTTGAGGGAGCGCTGCGCATTCATCAACCGGTCGTTACGGCCGCTCCGGAGTGTTACGGAACGGGCTCTTGAGCATGGATTCGGACCGCTATTCGTGGTCCTGCGTCCTTGCCGTAATTACCTACCTCAATGACCCTCCTTCGATGGTAAGTGCCATGAAAACGCGATTCGGGTTGGCTGCTCTTACGGCCGTGATGATTTTCGGCACGGGGCGTCTCTGCTTCAGCCAGGAGTGGGCGTCCGCCATGTTCGACCACCTTCAGCACGATTTCGGCATGGTGGCCCGGGGCGCCAAGGTCGAGCATGTCTTTACGTTGAAGAATCTCTATGTCGAGGACGTCCACATCGCCAACGTGCGAACGACCTGCGGCTGCACGCAACCGCGGTTCACCAAAGACACTCTGAAGACGTACGAGGTCGGCCAGATCATCGCTACGGTGGACACCCGGGCCTTCATGGGCCGCAAGGATGCCACGATCACCGTGACCTTCGATAAACCCTTTCCCGCCGAAGTGCAACTGCATACCTACGTCTACATTCGCAGCGACGTGGTATTCGAGCCGGGCGAAGTATTGTTTTCCGGCGTTCCCGCGGGTACTACCGCCGCCCGCAAGGTGCAACTCAGTTACGCGGGCCGCAACGACTGGCAAATCGTTCAAGCCGTGCCGAGCGTGCCCTTCTTGGATGCAAAGCTGGTTGAGACGGCCCGCGGCGGCGGGCAGGTGCGATACGAAATTACGGTCACGCTGCAAGCGGACGCCCCGGCGGGGTACTTCTCGGAACGCATCGATTTGACCACCAATGACGTTCGCAGCGACGCCCAACGCATCAGTTTGCCTGTGGAAGGTTCGGTTGTGGCTGCCGTCAGCGTTCAACCTTCGCAAGTCTTGCTGGGCGTGGTGAAGTCCGGTGCCACCTTGGCTCGCAACATCGTCATCCAGGCCCGCGAGCCGTTCCAAGTGCTGGAGGTCCAAGGTCCCGATTCCCGCTTTCGATTCGTGACGCCCACCGGCAAGAAAAGCGTTACGGTCATCCCCATGACGTTTGAAGCCACGGGCCGAGCCGGCGATATTCGCGGCGAAATCATCGTTCGCACCGATTTGGCCGGCTATGAGACGATCCGCGTGCCGGTATTGGGAAAGGTCGAGTAGTCGAATAATCGGCGGGAGCGTGCGGCAGGCAACTCGCATGATCTTCGACCGTGGGCCGACGCGGCAGCTACGGCCGGCGGTCGGCGGCATCGGAGGCCGCCTTCTCCCGCACCGCGAACAATCGCGTCAAAGTCGCTACATAAAGCGTGCCGTTCGCGGCCGTCGGGGTCGAAGCCGTGGGACTTCCCAAGTCGATCTCGGCCAAGATGCGCTTCTCTTTTTCCGCGGCAAAGATATAGAAATCGCCGCGCCGCGAACCAACGTACACCTTGCCGTCGGCTACCAACGTGGAACCGTAGGCGTCGCCGCGCATCACGTGCGTCCAATAGGGTCGGCCGGTCTCCGCGTCCAGGCAATGAACGGTCCGTCCGCAATCGGCAACGAAGACCAAGCCGTCGGCAATCGATGGAGTGGAGCAGCAATGCTCCTGGAGGGGATGCGACCACAAGAGGGCCGTTTCCGTGACATCCCCTTCTTCCCGTGCGTCGATGCACTGAACCCAGGCTTCCCGTTTACCCCACCAGATGTCCCCGCCCACCGTCACGTAGATGCGGCCGTTGTAAAAGACCGGCATGCTTTTGATGTTGCTGGGACTGACCCGTCGGTTGCCGATGTATTGATGGACGTCCGTTTTCGGGGCCTGGGGGTCGCAATCGAATCGCCAGACGCGCTTCAAGGTTCGAACGGGCCCCTCCGCAAGATCTTGCGGTAACGCCTCGAAACCGTACAGCACGCCGTCCCCGCCCGCGAAAAAAACGATCCGTTTGCCCCCGATTTCGCCCATGGCCGGGGACGACCACGTGGCATGAAAGATTCTCGGGCCGATCCTCTCGCCGTCTTGAGCCGCCAAACGTCCCGTCCGCTTATCGAGCACGATGAGGCTGGGGGCCTCCGGGGCGCGAATGGTGCGGTGCGTGTTGTCCACCCCGTTGCCCGTGTTGATGTACAAAAACCGTCCGTCCATCAAGATCGAGGCGTGCGCTCCGTCGTGCGGATAACTTCCTACCTCTGTCGGCATGTCAAAGAGCCAAATGATGTCGGCATCCGTTCCGGTGACCTCAAGAGGCGGCTCGCCGTCCGGCGCCATGTGACGACCCTCGTCTTGATACGGCCCGTCGTTCCCATCGCTCTGGCCTTTCACGTCCAGACATACCACTTCGAAACGATTGGTGACCGTGAACAGGCGATCGCCGTCGACGGTGGGCGGGGAGCACATGCCGATTCGGGGCCAATCCTTGTAGGGGTCGTCGCTCAATCTGGGCACTGCCAACTGCCACTGCAATTCACCCGTCCTTTCGTCCAAGCAGAGAAGCACCGCGCGGTCGCCTTGGATGCGAGGATCACGCGGTCGGGCATTGTTGGCTCCGATGTAGATTCGCCCGGCCGCCACGATCGGTGAGGAATAGTTGTCCGTGCCCAGGTCCGCCGACCAAAGCACGTTTTCCCCGTTTTCCGGATCGAACCGTGCCGGCAAGTCCTTTTCCGCCGAAACCATGTTCCGAGTAAACCGCTCTCCCCATTGCGGTTGATCCGCGGCGAAGACCGTTCCTCCGAATGCCGCGAGGGCCGAAACCACGAAAAGAGGGAATCCGCCTCGTGCTTTGGGGGAGCGGAACCTTGCAAAACGGCGGGTAAACATGCGGGAACTCCACGAGGAAGGCACGGGACGGCGCGATGCAGCACGTCCCCTTAGCCTACGCACATGCGCCGCGAAATCAAGAGTCGGTGACGATCATGCGGGCGAGCACCGGAAATGTCCCCGTTCGGGGACCGTGCGAGAAATCGCCGCCTCGTATCGAAAGGGTAGGCTAAAGCTCGGCCTCGTGTCGAAAAGAGGATTTGTCATTTGGCGCGCCCGCAGCGGGCTTGCGATGTACGACGTAGCGCCAAGAATCTGGGGTGGACGGCCTTGCCTTGAAGCGGCGGGATAAGCGAAAAAAAGGGGCCTCGCGGGGCATGTATGGTTGGCGCTTCCGCCGACGCCCATGGTTAACAATCGCCTGCCGGATTCCGGAGTCCGAGGGCCGACGCCGCTCAGAAAAGTTGCTGATGACTTGGCACGTGTGATGAAAACCCGGCGGTGCGAAAGGAGACCGCAGCCAAGCCAAGGAGAAAAAGTCTTAACGATGCGTTGTTTCAGCTTTGTTTCAATCGGGGCGACTGGATTTGAACCAGCGACCTCTTGGTCCCCAATCTGATCGTACACTCCGCGCAAAACAGCTCTGACAGTCTGGTGATCTTGTGGATTACGGTGACATTTCTGCATTCTAAAATCGTCGCAGACTGCGATGACATGTGACAAGGCGCGGTGGCACATCAAGGGGATTCATAGTTATCGTGTTACGTTTCCAACCTCTTAGCTTACAATCGGTGGGTTGGTGTCTTCTGCCCCCGACGTCACAATTATCATGACGCAATCGTGCGTTAAAGTAAATCCGTCCTCACTTCTACGGCGTGGACGGCAGCACAGATCGCAATTGAAGGACGGGTTCGCTTCACAAGTGCGGGGACAATGGGGAACGATAAGACGAGAATCCCTCTTGCAGCAATGCCCCCCGAAAGTCTTCACGCGGTTCTCCAGCTTCTGAACATCCTCCTGCTTGACGTTTCCTGCCTTGCACTCCACAAGCCACAATCGCTTTCCATCGATGAAAGCATAGTCAAACTCGCCGCGAGGCGGCTCTTTGGCGTGGTGATTTCTTCCCGTGTAATCCACCTGCATTCCAATACGCAGATCATGGATCAGCCCTCGCTCTTCGAGATCACGCAATAGCGTGAAAACGTACTCCTCAAGCCACCCGCCGCCAAGATACTGCCCAGAATTGTCGCACGCAGGGACATCCAGGCGCCTGCCGCACAAAACGAGAGTCGCATCATCCTTCGCGTCAAAAGACGCCTCCGAATCTCCCCACTTCCAACTAAACGGCGGGTTCCGCCTCTTGCCCCAAGGAACCCGCTATTTGCGAAACTCGGACGTCTGGTAGAGCTTGCCCAGCGTCTGTCTGGCATCCCGCAGCTCTTTGGTTACATCCATCCGTGGTGCGCGGCAAGGGTTCTTCTTCCCATCGGCCATTCGTGATGACGTCGAAGCGAGTCAGGACAAAAAAGTCGGCGACGGACTTAGCACCGATGAATGGGGCGGTTACACCGTCGCGGATAAAGATGATATTGTGGTTTTCGATCTCAAAGTAAGACGGCTCAAGACCACGCTTCCAGCAGGCGGCCAACGCGCCTGCGAACATCAGCTTTGTTCCGCCCGTCAGATTCACCGCTACCCGTGCCGCAGGCGGCAACTTGGACACCTGCCGCTGGATCGCCGTCCGCGTATCGTCTGGCTTGAACGGATCCTGGATGTTTACGGTCCTGCTCCGGCAAGCCTCGGGAAGACAACGCGACAGGACATTGGCCGCATGCTGGTAATCCTTTGTCGTGATGAAAACGTGAAGGCCCGCCTTGAACTGAAGCATGCCAAAATAGATGGGCATCCGTTCCCGTCCGAGCAGATGCAAGATCACGTCGGACTCGGACGCCTTGGCAGTTCGGGGCCCGGCAACATCCGGCATGAGCAACTCTTTGGGCAGATCAATTGTCTCCGGTGGCAGGCGCGGCTCCGAACTGGCGATGACGGCGATCTTGTGTTGGGGATGCGCCCGTGCAATCAGCGCCCACGTGTAGGCCGTGATCGATGCTCCTGGGCTGATGCGGGTCGTTATCGTCTTCTCGGATGCATCCGAAATGGCGAGCTTGCCGCAGCTGCGGCGGCATCGAGGGCCCCCGGCGCGTCGTTAGGTGTCTCAATTCCAGCGGAACAATCTGAACGCTGCAGCATACTCCGTCGGCCGCCAGTTCTGTCATCAGCCGTTCCGTGAAAAGGGCGTCCCGAGCTCCGGATTGCTCAGCGCATCCCCGATCTGCTGTGCTCTGTGGCGCGTAAACTAAAGGCGGGTCTTCAAATCCAAAGTTACCTACTGCTCCTCCTTCAGACGCATTTCATCCGGAAATCTAGGGGATTTGCAAAGGGTGTGTCAGCGACAGAGTACTTTCTGACCCTGAGGGCGCTCACAATGGGGCCATCGGTTGGTTCCAGCCCGAGTGCAACGCGGACTTCGGTGATTCCGTACTAGGTGAGCAAATAGTGCTTCATACAGTACCCCTTTCAGTCGTCATCAATATCTGAAATGCCGGTGATATGAATGGCGTTGGCACCATCGTCACCCGTGAGATACAAACGCAAAGCGTAGAGCAAATCCGGGGTGCGGATGCCCACAGGCTTCTGGATGTTGATTTGGACGCGGGAATACAATGACACTTGTGTCTTAGCAAGAGCCTCCTCAATTCGGTCAACCTGTTCCGCAAACTGCTTCGTTATTTGTTGATGAGGTTGCAGAAGCATTCTGATGTCGGGATCTTTCGAATCGCGGGTGCGCAACAGCCCGAGGAGAAGCTCCAACGGTTCGGCGGTCTTGCGCACCCAGCTCCGTCTTTTCCGTTGGTCCTCTTTTCGAACGGACCCCATTCGTGGGGGGGCGCTGTTGGCTAGCCGTTGCGACAGCGCATCGAGCAACACCTTCAGTTGACTCAACGAGTAACGCTCAATGAAGTGCGGCTCCCGCCAGATGGCGTAGGCAAATACACTGACAGCATCGTTGCGCGGACTTGAAGCGAGACGGTCAAAGATGTATTGCTGCCACTCCTGAGAGACGTCACCCAACGCGAAGCCAACGGCTCGTGGATCGCGAATGTCTTCATTGTTAACTTGTTCAATAAGCCATTCGACGCATGCGCCCGGCGCGTCCCTATGAAGGCAAGCAAGCAGGAACAACAACTCTCTCTTTATATTCTGCCCCAACGCCTCGATGTCAATAAGGCCAGCCAGGTACGCGATTCGCTTTTCGGCCGCTTTGGCGAACTGTGGCGGGCAATGTCTGTCTTGAATCGAGCGACCATCGCCCCATACCTGTATGATGGGGAAATAGAGTCGTCTGCGGATAGTCCTAATCAAGTCATCAACTGCATCGCCCTCATATTGCCGCAGTCGTGTTGTCTCCTGATAATCGGGTTGTGCAATATTCCAGCCAGAATATCCCCCATCTCGCTTCTGAAGTTCGAACGATAGCTGAGCCCCCACCTGAAACAAAGCGTAGTCGACTCCGTCAAGGAAGCTGCGTTGGTGCAGGAACACCCTTTCATTCGTTTCTGCGCATTCGGCAAAAGCATAATAGCCGCCGTATTTATCGACGCGCCATGCAGTCGTTAGCAAGCCGACGGTCCTTCGCCGGGGACGGATGAACAAGTCGTGATCCAAACGGTCAACTGCGGAGATAGCCCACTTCAGCAGATCTTGCGTCTCCTTGCTGTCGCGTTTCGGCATCCGACGTAAGTCGTCCCAAGAGAGCGGAGATGGGTAGCTGGGCGCAGGGGCGTTGGTTATAATCCTTCCAACCGTACGTTCCCAGGTGGCGCGGACGGGTGGGAATGACCTGTCCAGCGGGGTGAACGTCAAGGTGTAGGGCTCATCATCTCCGTACTGAAAGGTCAGAGTGAGTGTGCATTCGGTGTTGGACTTCAGCGGGAATGCAGGCGAATCAAGGCGGGCGGAGAATCTGAGTTCGGCAGCGTTCTCCCCTTGGGATAGAGGGAACTGGTAGAAGCGTCTTCCGGCCGGCAGTGTGAATCGCTCCTCGATGGGTATCAGGACGGATTCTCCGCGGACGGGCTTAACTGTTGTGCCGCGTGACACAAGGCAAAAGCGTCGATAATAACCGTTGACATAACTCTTTATCGCAAGTTCGGGAATCCGATCTCTCCACAAGGGAATGTCGCTGGCCCGTGTTTGCCATTCGTAGACTCGGAGGCCGCCCGCGCAGGGGCTATGCGATACATTGATGCAAAACTCGAAGTGCCCAACGCGCTTGTCATCTTTCAGTACCTTGTGATCAGTGAGCTGCGGCTGCCGGGATTGGGGACCGCTCTGGCGCCACACCCCGTCGCTGTCCACCGTGGGCATGGCGTAGGGTAGGTCTTGCTCGGTGTCGCGTTGGGAGAGCTTTACCGGCGGGCAACGCTCCCAGTAGTATCCCCTGGTCCCCGGAAGTCGCTTCTGGAGATCGGCATCAAACCTGGCGATCAACATCGTGGCGCAGGCTATGCCGCCAATCGTATCAACGATAACCACGGGATAGCCGTCGTCTGTGATGCAGGAATAGTCAAAGTGCTCGAACAGCGCCGCAATGCTACGCGGAAGAGGTTCAGCACCGGGGAAGTGAGCATTGAGATTGCGCCGGACTACTTCCAGTTCAAAATCATTGACACTATCTGGAACCAGCCAAATAAGCTTGTCGGTCCGGAATGTCGTGCGCAATCGCTCGGCGAAGGCCCGGGCGGCACGATCCAAGAGATGATCAGGGATACTGCCATTGTGGAAGAACAGATCGTGTGAACTGACCGTGTGGGCATCTCGATGAAGACAGACAGCATCGGAGGCGAAGAGTGCGATGTCGACGGTGATGGTGGCATTCTTCCATTGCTGCCATACATAGTTGGCAGTCAAGTGGTGAGATGTCTCATGTGCAGATGCAAATGTCGGACGCATCTCCGCAAGGTCAACGCATACCACAGTATTGACTACCGGACTCTCGCTGGACCGGCGCAAGCTGTGTGGGGCATTGTGAAATATCGGCTCGGGAGTCCAAGTGCGAATTATGAATTCGTCGTAATCAAATAGGACGGGCATCTCCGCAAATATGTAGGTCGCCTCACGATACATGCGTCCGTAGTCCAGCCACCGCTTCATGGTTTCGCAGCGTCTATCCAGTTGTGTAAGATCACGTGCAATGTCGTCATCCAGACTTTGCAGGCGTCGCCAGGTATCCCAAACACGGCGGTAGTCACGGTGGGATAGAAGTGTGTTATTCGGCGGAATATTTTCCCAGGGCCCGACCGCTCGCCCTTGATCGGAAGTGAGCCACGATTCGATCTTAGGGAGCAGTTCGTCTTCCGGTTCACCAAGCAGATCGCAACGCAATGTGAGTAGTTCCGCCAGCCGGAAGACGCAGGCCTTCAGCAGGCGATTCTCGGGCAGATCAACGGACTGAAAGCGACGAACGGCTTGAAGATAGGGCTTGCCAGCCAGTTTCTCCCTGATGTTGCGTCCCGGACGCGTGCTGAGCTTGATGAAACTGCCTGCATCGAGTTCCCGCACGGCCCTGACCGGCAGGATCGTGCATTCTCGCCGTGGGCTTTCGTTGAGAGTCCGGAAGAGGCGTTCAATGGCGGGACGGGCGTGCTCCGCGATCCGATACAGACGGTCTTGAGTTATGTCTCCCTTCTTTGGTTGTCGTGGCTCTACGAGCTTGGTGAGGTATACCGACAACGGTTGAGGAAGGGCGTCCCCTGTCTTGGGGTCGAAGCTGGCATTGACCGTGAACCAGTGCGTCTGAGCTAGAAGTTGACGAGCCGCCTCGCCTTTCGCCCCGTCCAAGCGTGCTGATCGGTAGAGTGCCTTCAGGTTCATTTGGCGTCTTTCTGTATTTGGGCCTCTCACAAACACTGCCGGATCGCTTCGAAACGCCATTGATCTGGCCTGGAGACGGGATTGACGTCAGTACCCTCTTCAATGGAGACTGCCCGTCTGGCACATCCACCTAGGTAGACTCGGATGCCGCCGAGACTGTCGTGAGTCAGTTTAAAGCACGCGCCTCGACCCCACGCGCATTCGTAGCGGGTGGGGAAGGGACTGTCTCCATCTCGGTCAAGTAGTTCGCCGACTGCCAGATGAACTGACCATATCCCAATTCACAGGCGAGATTGAAATCCTCCGCGAGGTGGAACGGATTTCCGCCGATGCCAAGATTGATTTGGTCTCGTATTTTCTCGAGACAATCGGTCATGCTTTTGCCGCGAGTGTCGATGCCTCGAAGCTTCGGCATGACCTTCTGTACAAGCTGGTCTTCAAAGGCAACATGGAGCGCGATATGGAGTGCATCCTTATCGCCTGTCCTCTGCGCTGCGCGCACATCGGGATAGTTTGCCATGTAGTATTCGACGGACTGCCAAACCCGATGTCCGATGGCCCGCCCCGCAACCGACAATGCCTTGTTCATGTCCTGGATAAAGCACTTGAACGGCTTGATATCGTCCTCGGAAAAGGAGCTGCTTTGCGCCAGCCAGGATTGCCATGCGGCTTTGTGAAGAAGAGAGCCCCGATTCTTCTCGTCCAATGGTGAGAGTGTAATGCGTCGCTTAAGTTCTGTCGGACGCGGGAAATAGATAATAATGGAACGGTCCAAGACCTTGTCGGATAGCGCCTTCGTCGTTTCGTCTTGATTCATGGTTCCAACCCACAACACATTGCGGCCCAGCGGAAGCTGGTAAGGCGGCATTCCAGCTCCGATCTTCACCGGCAGCTTCGGCACATCGGTTCCCTTCATTCCGCGACGAAGTTCAAGTTTGCTCAAAAACTCAGCAAAATAGAGTTCTGGGTGCGCAAGGTTCATTTCGTCGAGGAGGACGAGGCAGACTGCGTCTTGAAGCCCTGGATAGCCCTCGTCGTCGTCGGTTTTCTGGACCCACCTCTTCTGACTTTGGGCGAGAAATCGTAGCACCGGCTGGGCGTCGAATTTGTTATCAATGGAGTTGAAGAAGCCAAGCATGGACTCTTGGCAATCCCAATTCGGCTGGACGGAGATCGGCTCAAACATTAGCCCGCCGAAATGCGAGTATAGGCGGGGGAGTTCTGATTTACCTGTGCCGGAGACTCCCGCGAGAATCGTGAGCGGTGACCATTCCGCCGTCTTCAGGGCGGTGTGGAATGCCTTCAGGATTCTTGGGTGAAAATGCAAGCCGTAATTGTCGCACGCTCTTTCAAGGGCTGTGAGCCAAGTGAGTTCATCGAGACCATCGTCCCTTTGGGGGCGTGTAATTTTGTCAGCGGTGATATAGGGCAGTTCAATCTCCTTGTAGCGCGCGGCAACCTCGGCGGGACGCTCGTATGCAGCGCGGAGACGTTCCAGTTCAGCTTGAGCTTCATTGGCTGCGCCCTGGAAGATGGCGGCCTTTTGTTCAAGCGACTTGTTTTCGGCGATGAGTGCGGAAACTCTCCTTTGAAGTTCAGCTGCTTCGGCTACAGATGCGTTATTTTCGGCGATTTGTCGCGAGAGGTCATCGGCTCGTGCCTTTTGATACTTTGCTTCCGCCTCAAGCGCCTGATATCGTTCGCGCATCTCCTCGGTCGGACGAGAGGCGAGTTCCTCGCGCAGTCGCTTCAGTTCATCAGCCTTGCTATTGAGCTCCCGAAGAACGTCGGCCGGATCGCGGTCGCCTAATTGCTGCCGCAGTTGATCGAACGCGTTCACCAGTTCCATCTGGATGCGAAGACTTTCGCGCAGACGAGCATTTTCCTCCTTGAAGACCCGTCTTTCGGATTCCATCGAACGTCGCTCTTCGTCGATGTGCGATTCAAGTTCATCATTGAGTGCGTCATTGCGTTTCTGCCATAGGCGTTCTAAACGCTGCTCCTTGAGTTCGATTGTCCTTTCAAATGTCTCCAGTTCAACCCGACGACCTTCGAGTTCGCTCTGAAGGGCCAAGACAGCGCCTTTATGCTTCTCGAGGTCGGTTCGCTGGGCTTCTAACTGTTTGCGCTGGGCGTGATGCTGCTTGGCCCAATCCTCGCGTTCCGCCGCGATCTCCGCCCGAATCCGCTCACGTTCAGCATTCTCCGCTTGGGCGATCGCCCGCAGTCGTTCCGTCTTGAGATTAGCCAATTCCTGGTCGATTGCGTTAAGCCTCTGGAGTCGATACCTATCTAGCTCTGTTTCCACCGTTGCTCGTTGATCCCGCAATTCGGCAGCCAAGGCGGCGCGTTCATCAGCGAATCCCGCATCGCGCTTCTGCTCGGCGCCGAGAATGGCTGCCTCGCGTGCAGCCAACAGGGCTTTGAGATCCTCAAGTTGCTTGCGTTCGTTTGCCAATGAGTCAGCCAGCTTTTGCAATCGTTCTGCCTCTTCCCGGTTCGCCTGGTGCTGGCGAGCGGCTTCATCTGCCAATGCCTTCGCTATGTCCGCAAACCCGGCGTCAGCCTTCTGCTCTCGCTCCGTCACAGCGAGTTCACGCCTGGCAAGTGCGCCCTCAGCATCATAAAACGCTTTCCATTGTTCTTGTAGCCGCTCTTCACTTGTGTCCAATTCTCTCTGACGAGCGTCGAGTTCCGCCATGCGTTGCTCGACTATTTCGTGGAAGGCGTCGCGTTGTTTCTGTACAAATCCTGCTTTAGCTTCGGCTTCCAGTTTGGCAATGTCCTGGCGACGCGCTTCCAACTCGGCTTTCTCGGACGCCAAGTCATCGCGCTCCCTATTTACAAGGCTCCGAAATAGCTCTTTTTCAGTGTCTAACCGCACGCGCTCCTTCTCTAGCAAGGCCTTTTCATGATCAACATGGGACTGTGCCGATCTTAAGGCACTCTCGCGGTTCTCCAGATCAAGCTTCCGTATTTCTAGATCTGCAGCGAGCTTCTTTAGCTCGGCCTCGCTTTTCCCCCAAAAGAGTCGCATGTTACGCCTCCTGTAGTGTCTTGATCGTCGTGTACGCTGACTTCCGCAGACTCCGAATGGCATCCCTTGACAAAGGCAGTGGTTCGTTGCCATGGCCTCGCCGTTCGATGACGTGGGCCACATCGGCAACAAATGACGGATGCGTCTGCGCAATTGCTTTCAAAGTGTCGTCTGATGAGACCAGGAGAAATGCGACGACGCAGGACTGCAGCGTCTGGTCGTTCCCAAGGAGGGTGTCGCGGACCGCGGTTCGCTTTACTGTACACAGGCATTCGGGAAGATCCCCGAGCCCGCACTCCGCAGCGTTCTTCTTCGCCATTGTTACGTATTCCGACTCCCCGATATCGGGCGATAACGCGCCGGTTAAAGACCTGCGGAATGCAGCTTGCAGGGCAGCGTAAAGGTCGCAAGCGAACGCAAGTGCATCATCGCCATCACTGCATGACAGCCAAAACTGCTCGGCGACAATTATGCGATCCTGCAGAGTGGTCCCGAGGCGGTTGAACATTGCGAATCCGAATTCGTTTTGAATGCTGGTGCGGGCATCCATCATCGCGTCCAAAACCGCCTCTCGATTCGCACCCGCGGCAGGAGTTTCCGAGAATCGAACGGTAGGCAGCAGAGTTGTCACGAACTCACGCATGAAGGCCTCATCACGGAGCTCTACATCGCTTGATCGCACCCTGCCGGTTCCATGTCCCGATTCGTCACGGTCCTTCTTGATCTTGAGTAATCGTACGATGAAATTCCGGTGGTCCGATGCGATCTGGCGCAACGGGTGGGACGCATCGCCGGCTGCCATCAAGAGTGACAGGCTTAGAACGGTTCCCATCTCCGCCTTGCCTGTAAGGAAGTCCTGCAGCTTGCCTTCCCTAACTGGGAATAGACCGCCCGTCGGCCACTCAAGGTATAGCTCTTCCGCCGCTCTTTTCAGGAGAGATAGATGTTCGGATTGGGGGGTCAGCTTGAGCTTTTGCACCGCAGAGGCGTATGGCCGTTGGGCGCAACTGTAGAAGAGCGACCACTCGAGTGCCGCGAAAATCTGTTCGATGGTACGGAATTGTCTATTGTGTCCCAATCGCAGATTATCAAGGAGCTTCGGGTAGCGAGCCCGGTTGGCATCGCTGTCATACAATTGTCGATGTGCTGCTGCCACATTGTTCGGCTCTCTGGTGGACAAACTAGTCTTCCAATCGGCCAGCCAATCGCGAACGCGTTCGTCTTTTTCCAGCAGGCAACTGAAAGCACTCTCGAGCACAAGCGAAAACCCATTACCGAACGGGTCTGCGATTCGGAACTCACCATCGCTCCTCTGGATAGCAATCGGGCAATCGAGATGATACAGCTCTGCCTCATGGGCGATGGTGATAAGCCGCACTGAGGGCAAACGGCATTCGGAGCCGAATGCGACTGATCGCTTATTCATCGTACGCAACGCCACGATAACATCATGGGGTGCAGGCCGGTTGTTTCTATGCACTCTATCCAGGCGAATCGTCAGGTGGTGTCTTCCCCCTTCCTCCTTCCTTTTGAGCGGATTGTCTTTCATAAGATGGACATGCGGGAGAATCCTTCCCGTTGCGAGCTCACGGAATACGCAAGCGGTGACAAACTCTTTCGAATCGGGATCATCGCTTGCCCACCTGTCGCGCTGTTGTTTGATGATCTGGTTGTATTCGTCAATATACCCCTTGTCCAGAAGACGCAGGAGCACGGATTGCACGAGGTCCTTTGGAAGACATGTTTCGTGCGCAAGCGACTCCGCATCGCGCGATGCCCCCGCATCGATCAGTTTCAGGATGACGCGCTCAAAGGGGTTCGCCTTATCGCCGTCTGCCGACAACCTTGGCAACGTCACTCGATAGACATTTACCGGCCATGCCAGGAACCGGGGTCTGCCGACGGTCTCTCCGAAAGGATGTGGTCTGCCGTAATCAAGTAGTGTCAGCGGCATGGCAAAACCCTTCCATGCGTGTGACAAAGGTTGTAAAAGTCAACCAAGCCCGGAATGAACCTGGCGGATAGATCGTTCCGCAGCAATCCGGAGTCGCCGGCTACTGCCAGCAGCCTCTTCTGGCGGCTCATTGCGACATTCAGACGGTTGTAGAGGCAAAGATGGCCGAAGAGGGCTCTAGCCTGCTTCTCCTCATCCTCGGAAAGGGGACGCCAATTATCCGGCATGGTTCTGACAACGGACAGGATCACGACATCGAACTCCATCCCCTGAAAGGAGTCCACCGTGCCGATGCGAAGCCTGTCTTGCGACTTCGCGAGTGAGCCAAGTTGCTTCCTAATCAGTTCCGCTTGAGCCTTGTAGAACGAGATAACACCGAACGTGAGATCATGGCCTTCTTTGGAATTCATCCAGGAGGTTAGTTGGTTCGCGATTGCGGTTGTTTCAGCCGGACGTATCCAGCTTGTCCCCTCTCGTTTGTGCCTGCCTTGCTTGGCGGGAACATCCAACCATACAGCTGGCTTGCCTTCCGTGCCCGCTAGGCTGTGCGCGAAGGCGCTCTCCTGTCGGCCCGAGCCGAACCTTTCCGACGGATCAAATCGCTCGTAGAAATTGCGACTGACAAATGCGCCCAAGAGGGGATGCATGCGGTATTGCTTGTCGAGCGTAACACGGCGTGGGATGCCGTCTTTTTGCTCCAACGCCTGCAGCCGTTCCGAAAAGAGATACTCGAACATAGACTTCTTGAGCCAGTCGGATTCTTTCTGTCCCGTCTCTCCACTATCCATCTGGCGCGCGACTTCTTCTTCTATGATATGCGGCAACTGGCGATGGTCGCCAACCAAGATGATCCGCCTGCCCTGCGCCATTGCAACCATCAAGTCGGGGGGAGTTACTCGTGCGGCCTCATCCACGATTACGTATTCGTATTCGATTCTCCTGAACTCCCCCGCGGGATTATCAGTTGCAATTCCTTTCTGCCTTTGCATCTGTCTGTTGACGCTCTGCTGGCAGGTTGCCGCAAAGGCATAGGCGTAGTCCGAAACCGCATCCATCATCCCGTAGGGATTGCCTTCAAGCTCAGCCAGGAATTCCGCCAGCGCAGCGGCCCTCGCGTCCTTGGCGGAAAGACCTGCCGTTCTGATTCTTGTGCTCGCCTCTTCCACCAACCCAATGACCTCGTCGTTGTGCTTCTCGAGGCGAAATATGGGGGGCGCGGTAAAACGGGAGAGCAGTCGCTTCTTCAGCGCAGCCAGCGTGTCGAGGAACTGGGGGACTCCGTCTTCGCTGCGCCACAAGCTTGCTCTTTCTAGCAAGTTACGATCATCAGCTTCTAGAACTCCGCTTAGGTCAAATAGCGCATCGGCCGCTCGTTCCGGGCCATCATCAAGGAATGCTTCGGGGCGGTGACGCAGCCGCCGAACAGCTTCCAGCAATGGAACCCAGCGAGCATTGAGTTGTTCCTCCAGCGTGAGTCTGTTCACCAGACTCGCGGCGCGGCGCGAGCACTCTTCGCCGATGATGGCGATGGAAATATCGGCGACCCGCTTGGCAATGTTCAGCGCCAAGGCACGTGTCGGCGCTTTCAGGTATTGCAGGCAGAGGTTCTTGAGTTGTGCCTCGAGCTCAATGTCGGTCAAACGCGGGTTCTTCGCCCGAAGCGCGCTTGCCCTCTCCGAACACCATGTTTGGAGTTTCCTTTCAAATACACTGAAGTCATCCACGTCGCGGCCGGAGCGGCTCCCGAACTTCGGAACGGGCAATCCGTTCAGCGACAGGCGTTCGATCATGTTTTCCACCGCGTCGTGCTGAAGCCCCGTCAGTAGAACCGACCCTTTGGTGCTCGCGCCGCGTTTTTCGGCCAGCTCATTCAGTCGTTCGATGATCGCTGCGATCACGGTCGTCTTACCCGTGCCCGGGGGACCTTGGATCAGCGCAATGTCCGGCGTGTTCAACGCGACCGCAATTGCCTCTCTTTGTTTCTCCGTCGGCGGATTGCGGAATACCTTATCGGTCACGAAAGCCGAGAGTGGCTTGATCTTGCCGGGTGTACGGATTTGCGCGATGACGCCCTTCTCCTCGATCAGGGGCCCAAGCTGTGGATTGGCAGCACGCCCCTCCAGAATGGCCTTCCGGGCAAACAGCCGCCGCTTAATTTGGGCAATCTGGCCGGCCAACGAGGGGATTAGCGTGCCGGAGCAGGGTAAGCTTTCCGTCTTCAGCGTGAGGGTTCTTGTAATCTCATCATAGTCGGCAACGTCGTAGTGCGGCTTCGACTCCTTCCGTTGGCTTGCATGCTTGCCGACAAAGGCTGCGTTCTCCGCTTCTTTCTCGATGACGCTGGCAAAGTGAACAAATGTCAGATTCGTGTTTGTCAGATACTCCGGCAAGCCGTCGGCCAGCTCCAACGACTCCACTTCCTGAGCCGCAAGCGCATCCAAGGCCGAGTCGGATGCTTGCACGATTCGGACCGTAACGGTCCCATCGCGGTTGGGAGTCATGTCAGCATACTGCAAAGTGCCAATCTTGCGGGCCCTCGCGAGCACTATTTCACCCTCGATCGCTACGAATTCGTCCCATCTCTTTAAATAGCTTCCGTCGCTCCGCGTGAGGGCCAACATCTGCGCCTTCGTTAGCATCTGGATCTCACCAGCCTGCTTCCAATCGGCGAAGGTCAGTTTCCCCTTGGCAAGCTGCAAGGCACGGTCGGGATCGCCCTTATTCTTGGTCAATTTTGTAACGAGATAGATGGGTTTCCCGTCCGGACGCACGGCTTCCGTGGCGACAAATCGAATGCCATCACCGATAATGCACAACGAATTCGTGCGTGTCGGCTCCGGTCGGCATGAGGAGGAATCTAGAGTAGTATTAACCTGTTCATCATTGTAAAAATCGCTGCTGTCCGCAATTTCTTCGCCATCCGATACTTCCGGCTCCTGGCCAGTCTCTTGGTTCCCCTCCGAGCGCAGGGCGTCGTCAATTGCCGGGCCCGCGAAAAAGAAAAAGTAGGGTTGATCGCCATGAAAGTAACAACACCGTTGTGCAATCGCTTCATATAAGGGTGGTCCCGACAGCGGATTGTGTGAACGGGTAATAGCGGCATACATCTCTTCGACATACTCGTCAACGCCAACTTCAACGGATCCCATGTCCCGGCAATCCCCGGCGAAGAAGGCAACTTGCAATTCTACACTCCCGTCTCTTGCCGGGTTCGCAAGCTGCGCAAGATTGGCGCAGCCAGTTGCGAGTTCTCGAGTGAGTCGGCGCCCATCGGCATCCGAGACCGGCTTGGCGAAGATGAGGGCGTCTTTGACTCGCAGCTCAAACTCCCCTGGCCGGGTCGCGCAAGGCGACACGGAGAAAACCGGCCCTTCCGGAAGAGATCCGATAGCGCCATCCTTCCGCTTAATGCGTAACGTGAGTATCCGGGTGGGAATATCTGTGAAGTTCATTTCACCGCCTCCACGAATTCGATGGACAAGCTGGGTGGAAATGGCTTCGTTCCCCGTACTGGGCGAGCAATCTTTCTAGTCCAGTCCAGATCGGCCTCGTATTCAGAGTCATCGTGATGCTCAAGCGAGAAGGGATAGAAGAGGCGGTGCGGTAGGGCTATCTCCGTCCTGTCATGACGAACACAAAGAGTCCATCTGGGTGTGCGAAAGCGCGCAAATACGGGACGCGCCGTTGCGCAGTATGGGCATTCCTTATGCGTATCCGCGAAGTAACTCATGGTGCATCCCGGGCAAGACAGGGAACGGTCGAAAGCCCGGGTCAACTCCAACGCCCAGAACGCCATGGTTGGGCGGCGATGCGGCTCCATCCTGCCCACCCCGAAAGTGTCCTGGAAAAGGCAGCGGAGCTCATGCGTTGTTACGACTTCGCGAGGAAGTCCCAAACCGGAAACCGCCGCGTTTGAGTCGTCATTCTCGTCGTCGATGAAGGGCAGATATCCGGCATAGGCTTGCTCGTATATATCGGCGGGAGCTTCCCCCACCGCCGGCGGATCGGTATCCCAACCGCCTTCGTCACCATCAGGCTCCAGCACTTTTTTGCCGATGAACGGATGGTTGAGGGCTAGGGATTGGAAAGCTAGTACCGCAAACGCCCAGCAATCCGTGCGGGGACGAGCGTGGTCTCGGCCTTGCGCAAGCTCCGGTGCACCATAGTGCGGCGTGAATACCGCATTACCG
Source organism: Thermogutta hypogea (assembly GCF_055386265.1). Classification (NCBI taxonomy): domain Bacteria; kingdom Pseudomonadati; phylum Planctomycetota; class Planctomycetia; order Pirellulales; family Thermoguttaceae; genus Thermogutta; species Thermogutta hypogea. Next base: position 2,258,834 of record NZ_AP042425.1, on the reverse strand, counting down.
CCTGCGCTCATTTCGAGCCGTAAATTGTCGGCGTCGATCAACCAGACCTCGGCGGAATCGCCTTCACCAACAAAGACGTTATTCGGGGAGACATCGCCGTACACCAACCCGGTGCTGTGGAGTCGCGCAAGGATGCATGCGCACTGCGAGAGCGCAAGGAGTCGACGCCGGGTTGAACCTGTGCGGGCATAATAGAGAAGCATCAATCGCAACTTTTCATCCGGGATTCCCACCAACCACGCAGGCATGGCTAGACTACCATTGTCTAACGCTTCGCGGAGATGTTTCTGTGCCGTCCCGTTCATCTCAAACGCCCCAAAAGGCTTCATGCCATTTAAGAGTCGCATCACATAGCCGGGTTCATCGCGCAGGATGGCGAGCGGTAGAGAAATCCGAATCCGGGAGGGTAGCGGCAGAAGCCGGATATTGTGGAAGCGCTCGCGCAAATTGGCATTCTTGTCCGGGTTGCCGGAAGCGTCCAGCGGTTGCTTGATCGCCAAGTCGGCATCGGTGGTTCGAAACACGACGCCTTGGCCCCCACGGGCGAGTTCTGCTGCAGGATAGTGAATATTGCCGTATTCGTCGACCAACGGCCTTGTCACCGGAGCTTTGACGGTGCTATTCATCGTCAACCTCCTCTCGAACGAGACAGGCCACGGTCTTGTCGTCACTGTGCTTGGGCGTCGGCCACTTCTCCAGCGCTTCTCGGGTCCGACGAGACGCCGATAGCGAGGAAAGACACCGATGCGCGGCACAAAACTCTCTGACGAAGCCGGTTGCGTCGGACAAGTCATCGGACACACCGTCGGTGCATAGAAAGATGCACTGGCAATCTTCTTCCGGCATCGATAACCAACGCCAGTTTTCAGCGGTCACATCCGGCGAAAGGGCGGCTGTCATGTTGGAAAACCCTGCCGATTTGTCGTCGGACAGTGACGCGATTGTCCCATCGGCTCTCACGGCAGCCAGCAGCCCATCGCCGAGCATGCCCATGTGAACCATACCGGCGTTGAGCCGGAAGGCAAAGAGGCAGGTCGCGGCGCAATCGCGAGGGGTGAGAGGCGCAAGGAAGGAGATCCATTTCGTTTTGATCCGTTCAGATAGCACGGTCCGGTCTATTTCTGACGTGCCGTGAACACTATAGATTGCGCGTGCCGCCGCAACACAAGCAGCGCGACTGCCCAAATCGGAAAACGGCTTCGAACCGAGACCGTCGGAAACAACGATGCCATCACCCCAAGTGTGATGAAATGATGCCCATGCATCTTGGTTCCGCATCCCGTTTGCAACATGAGCGGGGCCGATTACGCTTGCGCCAAAACTCCTCCAGACGATCATGCCGCGCTTCCTTCCACCCAGCCATCAAGCGCAGCAAACAATTCTTCGACGGCGAAAACATCGTTCCCCTTTAGTTGAGGATTAGCGTCCGCACCGATTCTGATGATACGGAGCGTGTCCGGGGGAAGGCTCTGCTGCCATGATTTCAGTTGCTTCGCATCTGCATGCGCCCAGAAACCATCCGTGAGGAGCAAAACCTTTCCGCCAGGTTCCTTTCCGAATAGAGATGCCAGGGCGGAAGCGTTTGCATTTCCTCCCGCGACCAGCAATTCCGGCGGAAACTCCTGATCAGAGCGCCAGTCGACTACACGCGCCTCGTTGCTCCATGCAACCAGCTTCAATTCGGCGGTGCCGTATCCTAGTCGGAGATATTGCTCGATTGCGCGCGCCACGCCGCGCGCGATCAAGAGCTTCCCCCACTCTCCCATGCTGCCGGATATGTCCCATACCAGGTGAATCAGCATGATGCACCCTGCGGTCTGACTGTGTAGGGACGGAACCAGTGGATTTCATTCGTCATGCGGTTGACGAACACCGCCCGATTCGGTTTCTCAATTCCCTTGAACTTACCGATACCTCCGCTGACCAGAGCCCCTGCGTCATCCTCGTTCATGCAGAAGGCCACGCGCAACTCGAACAAGTTGAGCAAATCCTTGCAGGGAACAGCGCATCGCCGCCAGTTGTCGATGAACGCAAAGACGAAAGTACCTTTACGTGGCCCCTCCTCCGCGATTCGCTTCAGCAGGTCGGATGGGCCGGCCGGCTCGCCCGGTCGTGGAGCCTTGAACGTTTGAACGGGATGCAAAGCTTTTTCCCCATCCAATCCGTCAATAATCAGAGCGATGCGCCGCTTGCCTATCGCGTCCGCTACCTCTTGCAAGGGCAGTTGGCCGATATCGCTGACGGCCCTAAACCGTTCTCCGAGCATTAATGAGGCTTCAACATATCCCCCGGAAGGTTCGATTCCCCGCCCGTTGAAGTAGAGGATGTCATCGAACGCACCGGACGACGACAAGCTTGCAAGGCACGAACCAAGCAGTCCGTCATGGATCAAGTCGTTGTAGCCGCTGAAGAGAACATTGAATGCCTGTCGCGTGATCAGCGGAACCGATAGCACATCGGCGGCGAACGTCAGTCGGTGGCCAAGAAGCATCGCATCGCCCTGCCCGCAGACACTCCGGAATTCGCCGAGGTCCGGCCTCTGCGGCAAATGCGCGCCATCGAAAACGCGGCCCTTGATTTCGATGCCGCGCTTCGCGGCCTGTTTCGACAAGCGCTGGAGATGCTCGAGACAAAAAGCTCGCTCAGCCAGTGGAATCATGAACTTGACATTGCCCGATATCGCGCCGTTAGCGTCATTGATAATGCCTTCGGGGGGGCTCTTGAGTTCCGCCGCTGCCCAGTTGTTCCCACCCAAGATCAATGCGGAGTCCTCCTGTCCGCACGCGAGCGCGATCCGGCAGCCCAATTGAGAGATCAAAGCGCCCAACGACAATGTGTTGATGCCTCTCAGCGTCTGCGTCGCCAGGAGCAGATGAATACCGAAGGACCGTCCCTGTTTAAGAAGTTGAGTAAGCAATTTCTCTGCCGTCTCTGCGACTTGCCGTCCTTCCGTGAAGAGCACCTGGAACTCGTCGATAATCAAAAGGATGCGCGGAAGCGGGGCGCGGTGGGCCTTTCGGTATTCAGAGAAATCACGCACCCCCGCCGATTTGAAGAGCCTTGCTCTGCTTTCCATCTCATCGACAAGGTGCTGCAACACAGTTACGCCGTATTCAGGATCGCTTTCTGTCGAGACTAGCCGTGCGTGGGGAAGGATCGGTTTTGCATAGACGGTGAACTCTGTAGATTCCTTGTAGTCGAGCAGGTAGAGGTCAAGCTCCGACGGCGAATACTTCTCGCACAGCGAGTGAATGATCACATGAAGGAGGTTTGACTTGCCGGAACCGGTCTTGCCTGCCAAAAGAGCATGGTGCTCAGAGGTTGTCGCACCGAGTGTCAGCGATACAATGTCCCCAGCAGCGGTCCATCCAAGGGGGATTGTGAATCCATCGACTGTTGTGCTGCCCGGCGCGTATTCTACCCAAAGATCCGTAAGTTTTTTGCTGAAGCGACCACACTCAGCATAGCGTGTCGCAACTGCGGCAAGAAAGGTATCCAGGACGTCCTGTCGCGGCCATTTCTCAGGCACATATGTGAACGATAGCCCGCCACCGTCGCTGTTCTCGCTCTGGAGGTACGCGTCCAAACGTTGGGTCGAATGCTTCAGCGCAGCACAGAGGGGCTCGTAACGCCTTTCTTCGATACGCTGACCGTTTACGGCGATGATGGGCAGGATGCCGCATCGTGGTCCGCTTTCGACCAATCGTTGGAGATACCAGAGGCTTCTATCGGAGAGCTGCTCCGGGACATCGAATAGCAGTATGACTTTGTAGCGTAATGGGTTCGCGATGTTCGCCGCGTTGAACTCGGCCCAGTTGGAAATCCTGCCTTGGAATCTGTACTGTATCAGGTATTCGATCTCATCCGTAAATTTCCCGAGCATGTGCTCAATCTCGTCTGCGCGAGTCAGCGCGCGCCGTTGGGGCATCAGCTGCTCCACTTCCAAGAGCCGCAGAAAGGGTTCAAACGACCGCCCCAACCGCAGGGGGTCGATCAGCGTTAGTTCGAATCGCCCGGGCGGGATGGCTTGCAACAGCCGAAGCACAAGGTGATGCGTCAAGCGTTGCTGCGACTGTCTGTCCTCCGGTAATACGAGTGCGCGCTCAAAGGGAAATGCGACTCCGTGAGGGATCAGGCAGCGAAAATGGTTGAACGCCACCTCTTGGGCCCCGAGGAAGAGAACATGCGGCATTTCGGCGGCGACACATGAATCGTCCTCTGCAAGATCAGTGAAGGAGGGTTGTTGCCGTCGAAGGAGCCTCACCTCATGGGCGATGTCGTGCGTCGCCTTTTGCCACGCTGAAGAGACGGTCGTGAACAGATTGTGCTTGCGCGATTGCCTGCGGCGTTCCACATCATTGTATAAATCATTTAGTGTGACAAGCTCATCACGGATGGCGGTCAGGCGCTTCTGCAACGTGCTTTGTGTGTTCTTTTTTGTAGAGCAGGCGGCTTTAAGGCGGGCGTGTGTCTGCTCAAGGTCGGACCTATTTCGTGTGTGTGTGTCGAGCTCGTTAATCAAATGCTCGTATCTCTGCTTAACCTTGTCCTCCAAAAACAAGTAGATAATGTGCTGAATCAGCCACCTGTTCCGTATTTGACGCTCAAGACTGTTCTTCTCGCAAGTCAGCGCGTCAATAGCTTCTTTAACCGGTACAAGTCTCTGCTCAAGAGTGTGAATCCTGCGATCGAGCCCCGCGATTTCTCGTTCAAGGTCGGCAGCTTCTTGGCGTAGCCTATCTTCCTGTGAGCAGTATGAGGCCTTCGTGCAGCTGATGTTCTTGAGTTCTTTATCACACTCACGGTCGATCCGGGCGATCCCGTCATAGTAATATGCCGCAACCCAGGAGAGTGTGGAGACGAACTCACGATGTGCCGGTATTGTGCTCATCGCGGTAAGCCCCTTAAAGGATCAGTGATCGCGCATCCTGCAATATCCGCTCAACATTCGTGGAGACCCTTTCAAAGTCTTCATGCAAGGAGCGGAGTAGCCCGATTTGGTTGCGGATCGGGTCTAGCACATCGGCGATGATGGATGCCCCAAACGCGTCGCGCACACCACCGCGAAACGTTTCCGCACACAGCTCGACCATCCCGAATGCATCGTCAAACATCATTGCTTTCCCGCTCAGTAAAAGGAATTTGGAGTACCATCGTGTCCGTCGTTGCGTCAGGGAGATACCGGCTGCACAAGTCTCCGGGAATGAGGTAGTCGGATTGAAACGCCGGGTTGTGCGCCCTGATGTCGGCCAGAAATCTACGCCATTCATCCTCACCGATGTCTGCCGAGCGCATCTTGGTTGTCGACGCCATTAGCTTCTGGGTGGCAGTATCCACACCGTCCATATCCCCCGCGTTGACGGCGATGCGAAGATCGTCTGTTAGTCGCATGACGTCGGCCAGATCATCGGGCGGGACTACCGCAAGTCGTATCTTCATGGCAGATCACGTTCCTTGTCAGGCTGTATGAATGCGAGGCATGCGTGGTCAATATCGTTCTTCGCGGGCATCATACCGACCAGGGGTGACCCAGCGGCACGCAAGGCATCGCGCAGTTCCTTTTCCTTTTCAGGCGGCAGGTCATGAATGTCGCGCGAGCAGAGCGTGCAATGAGCATCCGCTTGCTTATGGCCCTCTGCCTGAAAGAGCATGTGATCCTTTTGGGCATAGAGGTAGTCCGCTTTGCCGCACTTCACTTCAAAGGCCAGTGACCCGCCAACCGGTGCGCCCATGCCTTCACCGCGACCGAGGACGACTGGAACGCGCAAGTCGGTCACGATCAAGTCCGTCTTAGTGTATCTGCCGTCATCACCAACCACAGTCCGGCCTTGCGTCTCGATTTTCCCGCCCAGGGGGGCTAATGCATGCCGAGCCAGTTGCTCCGCAAACTCGCCACTCATGTGGATGCGAACGTTTCGGCTCACAATGTTTCGCTCGACATCCCCATTGGCGGCTACCCATTCGCCGCGAAACTTGTCGACCATACTGCGGTAACTGGGATTGCGGTCGCGGAGGTATTCATGCAGCAACCGCTGCTCTTCGCGGGAGAGGTTCAAGCGGTCACGAATGACATCCGGCGTTATCGGTTTCCCAGGTTCGGGGGTCCAACGTACCCACTCGTAGAAACGGGCAGCAGGTGGATTGGTTGCGAGATAGGCGTACAAGGCGCGCTGCGCAGTTGCAAGCCGTGCCTTTCCGACATAAATTAAGGTGTCCACCTCTTGCATTCGCAACCTGCATTCCTGATGAATACGTTCGAACGTTTGCTCCGATAACGACAATGCCTGCCTAGTGCGCTCAACACGTACCTCCATGCGCTGTCGGTCCTCGGTGGCCTTTTCGTATGCCAATTGCGCCTCCGCTACGACTTCTTGCGCGGCATCTAGGGCAGCCTGCGCCGCTTCGACAGCAGCCTCCTCGCCAGAGCAGTCAGGCCCGTTGCCCTTTTCATCTGGCGGTTGCGCTTGGCAGGACGACAATGCGGATTCAGCGGCAGCCAGGACACCTTCAGCTGATGTAAATTCCTGTTGGGCTGTAAACAGTACTTGATGTGCTGCCCGTTCTGACTCCTCGGCCTGCTCTAACATGCTCTCACTGTTTTGCGTCTCCTCCCGTGCCGCAGTGCATCGGCTTTCCGCCGCTGCGACTTCCTCACGGCAAGCGGTCTCGAGGGCCTCGCGAACGGACTCCAGTCCGCGTATGAGGTCCTCCAGGTTGTCGACTTGCCCTATGGAAACTTGCGCCATCGTCGTACCTTTAGGATTGCAGATAGTCGCGCAAACGCGCCGCAAGCGCGGCCAGATACCGAATCTGTTCCGAAGCGTTGGCATCAAACTGTTTCAATTGCTGGACGAGCGCATGGTATTCCTCCTCGAACCGCGCCCGTTTCTCGTCTTGCCAGGTGTCTCCAAGCGCCGCGAAAGCACCATCGAGGCTTCCAACGGCATCGTTGAGTGAGTCAACGAACTGTTGCAAGGCACGCGCAAAGCGTTCCAGTTCATCTGGGTCTCCGACTGCCTGTGGCATTACCAGTACCCCCCTTCGTCTGCATTTGCCTTCGCGGATGTCGGCACGGCGTTGGGATTGCTCGACTTGCTGCGGACCGTCACCGACATCGTGACCTTGCGGAAGAACTCATGGATCGTGTCCGCCTCCGTTGCACGGAAGACGGTATTTCGGATCGCGGTTCCATTGACTTCTGCCAACATGGGCGTCTTCGAGATGAAGCGTTCAAGAACCGGCAGGCCGGGATTCTCGCCGATACCCATCGCCATAAAGAAGCACTTGGAGGAACGCCCCTCGGCAATCAGCGACTCCAGCGGGCGACTCCAGTCGTCCGTCGGCTCCCCGTCCGAGACCAGGACAACGGTGGGCCTGTAAGCGCGGGATGGCACAACCTGCTTGTCCTCAATCATCGCCTTGGCCACTGAGAATGCCGCACCCATCGCGGTGCATCCTCCCGCCGTCATGTCCGTCCATTTTACAGACGACGCGGGAGTCGGCGGCAGGTGTTGCGTTGCGCTGTCGCCAAAGATGATAATGGAGATCAGAAACTCGGTCTCACTCCTTTCCTCGGCTGCAAACGATTCGATCATTTCTTTGACAGCCTCGTTCAGGATCTGTATCTTCGAGGTTCCGCCTTCGACCAGCTCCCATGTTTTGCCATCGCTCTCCAGTGTTTGCCCGGTTCTGCGGGCGTTCTCAGGGTCAACGATTTCATTCATTGAGCCGCTGACATCGAGCAACAGGAACACCGGCAACGGCTTTGCCTTCGGTGCCGTGAATTTGCTTGCGTCGAACATCACCAATACCCTCCTTCAGATTCTTTATCGGAAACCGGATCGTCGGATCGCTTTGTCGGCGACGGCTTCTGCGACCTCTCTGCCCTTGCTTCAATCGTGGCAGGCTTTACCTCGATGGCGCTTGGATCTGGCACAACATTCTTGTCTTTCGACTGCGTTCGGATCGTTACGGACATGGTGACGAACGTGAAGAACTCCCGCAGTTGTTTGGCGTTCTCGGCATAGAAGAGGCGGTTCTGCGTTCCCTCGATGAACTTGCCAAGAACGCCCTCGTCCGCATCTGCGCCGATGGCCATTGCCATGCGGTCGCACTTGGCAGAACGGCCGTCCTTGATGAAATCCTCCAGCGGTTGCCGCCAATCATCGTTTGGACGACCGTCCGAAACCAAAACCACAGTCGGGCGGTAAGCCCGGGAGGGAATCACACTCTTGTCCTCAATCATAGCTTTGGCCATCTTCAACGCGGTACCGAGGGGTGTGCCGCCTGATGCTGACAAATCATGCCAAGAAATTTTACTGGAACTGGTCAATGGCTGATGCAGTTTCACCTCTGAACCAAAGGTGATGATGGCAACATGGATTTCGGTCTCGCCGTTCTCGGCATCGCAAAATGTGCTTAGCATGTCCTTCACTGCGTCGTTAAGGTTCTGGAGTTTTGGACCGGACATGCTTCCGCTGACGTCGAGCAGGAGAATTACAGGCAGGGGTCTGGCTGCCGGGGCGGTGAATTTGGATGGATCGAAAGCTTGCATTACACACACTCCTTGATAAACTGGCGGTCAAGGTTGTCTCTAATTGCACAGCCGGTGCCGTCGCGATTGTACCCAGAATTCGTTCATTTGGCACCAAGAGTCTGACAATTCGGTAGCCCCACAAGCCTGCACGTTGCCGAATGTTGTCCGGCGACCTTGTCGTACTCGCGAATCAAGTGATAACGATCACTCTCTGCGACGAGCTCAGCGAGATTCAAGTCGTCGCCCCGCCCTTGGTTTGAGGTCGCCCGACCGTTGGGTAGGGATTGAATCGGCAACCAAGGCGTCCTTCTCAACCGGGGACATGGCTTGACGAATTTCCTTGGTGTGAACGACTTCGCCGGTAGGCCAATTTGCAATGCCGGAGTTTTCGATGGTTCACGGATATCGCCTGGCCAAAGATGCAGGGCTAGCAGCTTCCTCGCGTCCGCAGAAAGAGTCTTGTGCACCCATGCCGCTTGCTTGGCGCAATTCCGGTTGATTCGGTCGAAGAGATAGTCGATCAGAGAGCCTAAAGCATCAATTCCCTCACGCAAGAGGGGAGGCTGGAAAACACCGACAACGAGCCGATGAAAAAGGCACTCACGAAATCGCTGAGCGGCGACTTCTTTCGGAAATTGTCGATTGGTTGCAGCAATCACGTGGAGACAGATCTTCTGAGGCTTGTGTCTTGATTTGGGGTTTAAGTAGAGTCTCTTGGGTCGATAATTTGTGGGGGTGTTTCGGGGTAGGCACTCAACAGTCGCCGGAAACAGATAAGAATAGGGTAGGGTAGCGGGTGGGAAGGACCGTGTCCCCTCGGCCGTCAGCGCGAGGTGGGCTATATCCAACCAAGGATGCCGGGAATTGCTCATGCGGCTTCCTCCGCCACCACGATATCCAGCTTCTCCTTGGCTCCTGTGGTTCAGCCCTGCCACAGCGGAATCCGAATGGTTGGGCTAGCGGCCTAGGCCTCCTCAGGCGTTCGCGGATCACCGCCCGCGTCCAGCACCGGGGCTCGATGGGAGGCGGCGGCCCGGGACGCGTCCGCTTGGCGGCGTCCACTGGCGGGAGGTACTAGCTCGAAAGGGCGATGCCTAACAATGGCAACACCGCCTCCCCTCGCGGCGAAGCATTACACTCTAGCTGCTTTCCCGTCGTACGGGCACGTTTCATTGCAAGAACCTTCGATTCTGCCCCGAACAAGCCTCACTCTCGTGTTTCTCCAGAAACCTTCGCAGGATCTCTGCAAAGTCCTTCCGGCTCTTGTAGGATGTAACCATAACTATCCGCAAGTCGGTTGTCAACAATTTCGATTGCGTGTCACGTGTTCTTGTGTAAAGTCTCGTTTCTCTCGCCAATCGGAGGGGCAGGAGGCGTTGGGAATAGGCGGGGTTGAAGTGTGAGAAGAGAAAGATTTCGGAGGTTGTCGGGCCTGACTTTGCATATCGATTCACGCACGCCCATGCCATGGTGGGGGATGGATTGCGGCAGGCCACGGCGATGTCTGCTCAGGTGCCTGACCCGCGGAAACAACGTGGGGTGCACCATCCCTTCGGCGCGATCTTGACTCTGGTGTTTCTAGGGTTACTGGGTCGGATCCCAGAGATGCCGGCCTTGGCCCGTTCGGAGACTGGACACCGGCGGGAATAGAAAGAGCGCTGGGGCTTTACCCGTGAGCATCCGCCGTGTGACATGACGATTTCCCGGGCCTTGCCAGGTTTGCGAGTGGAAACTTCCAGAAATACTTACAGGAGTTATTGCGGAACAACCCTCCGGGAGGTGAAGAGGTCTACATGGCGGCGGTGGATGGGAAGGTGTGTCGTAAGTGGAGTGATAAAGATGGTGCCAGTCCGATGTTATTGCATATAGTCGGGCAGATGATGAAGCTGACGATGAGTCAGTGGGTGATGAAGAGGAAGAAAAAGAATGAGGTGAGGTGTTTACAAAAGCATCTCGGAGAGTCATGGACGGCTGATCATTATGTGCAGCTTTTGAGGAGGGGTGCTTTGGGTGCCCAGCGGCTGTTGTTAGAGGCATTGCACGCGGTGGGGTGCGACTATGTGTGTGAGGTGAAGGAGAATCAGCCGGAGTTGTTAGGGGCGCTCATGATGCGTTTTAGAGAGGCGGACCGACAGAGGCCGGGCGCTCATGAGGTAAGAAAGAGAGCAACATCGTTGCCGCCCGCCTCGTAGATAGGTCACACGGCTGCAGAGCCCTGCCACAACATTGACATATTTTTCTTCGGTCCGCCGCGTCTTTTCGGCACGGTAACTATGGAATCTAGCATGCTCTCGCCATGGGTGCCGCGTCGGCGTGGGGAGCCGCTTTTGCGAAGAGACTGATGGCGGAGGCCGACGAGCCGATGCACCGACTGACATGCGGCTGCATCGTGCCCGGCATGTTCTTGTACAACAGTCAAATCGGCTACTTTTACAACACGACATTCGCCCGCATCGACAAGGCCGGGGACCAGTTGGGCGCTTCGGCCTCATTCGATGACTGTGACCTACCTAGCCTCGCCAAAGCAGCGTCCGACGTTCACTCATGGAGTCACTCGCAAAAGGCGAACGCGGCCACAGGGGGGGGACGGGGAGTCGACTTGACCTGCAACCATCGGAGGTTCCACGGGGCCGCGTCAAGGCGGGCGACCGACAGTCGATGAGTTTAAGCGAACCGCGTCGCGTTCCTCATCACCGCTGTGCCCCGGGTAGAACACGGGTTTAAGAAGTCTGACTATCGATTCGGGCCGTGCTACCTTGCCCGTGTTGTGGACAACCTGCACAATCGAGATGGCCCTTGCCGAGATCCAAGCGCGGGACGGGCCGGCTACCGAACCCCTGGGGCCGGCGACGTGGCGACCTATCTCGCTGGGGGCACGTCGCCCTGCTTTCGACCGGCGTACTGTTTTGAGTAAGTTGCGCATCCTCCATGGATATACCGTCGGGTTTTCCAGACGCGTTCCAGCCTTTCGTCATCGAGATGATCGGGACCTACTGACCCGCGAGGAACCGCTGAGCCGCCTAATCCAAGCGAAGCCACTGTTCCTGCACCGACTAAGCATCGTTTGCTTGAACCGCCGCGAGGAATCCCGCGGCAATCTCTGATGGAAGTGGTGCAGCCCTTAGCGGCTCAACGATCTCTGCGGGATCAGTGTTCGGCGTCCATGCGGCCGCGGCCGGTGCCAACGCGAACAAGAGCTCGGCCTCGGACGTCAATCCAGAAAAGCATTGCCTTTCTCCCCGGGACGCGCTCAGCCGACGCGGCATGTAGCATCTTAAGAAGCCGAAGCTGATAGGCCAACCGGTCTGCGGAGCACGTCCCGCATTCGGTCAACAAGGCAAACAGATGAACGGACCGGGAAAATGCCGGGAGGGATAGGCCCGCCTCGGCCATCGGTTGCTGTGCGTCGTCCCCGGCATTCAGCTTGATTGCTTTCCGAGCCGCGGCGGCCCGAACCACGTCCCCGGAATCGCCTGGTTCATTGGGCCGCCGGGCCAGAAAAACCGCCTCGCTCAAAGAGACGCTCCAAGCCACCTCCCCGAACTGTGCACCTAGTCGCCAAGCCGGCGCCGAATGTTGCGACGAGTGCCGCGGCCGTTGTTCAGCGAGCGACCGTTATCGCGAACGCCTGGCATCCCGTCGCTCCGGCGGGGATCATAGGTTCATCGGCGCTCTTCCCGTTCACCGGGCAGTGCGTGACCTTGGTTCTCGTTCCATGGATCGCCACATCGCAAATAGCATTACGGCATCGGACGTTTTTCAGGCCGATCGATGAAATCCCCTCTGGGACGCAGGGTTCGAAACGAACGCCGCCCGTATCGAACGGCACCCCGCGAGCCCCAGCAATACCATGCGGAGATAGGCCGTCGCGGCCCAGGTTTGCCGTGAGGTCGGCTGCCAGAGGATGATGCCCTGTCAAAGGTTCTCCTGGAACCCTCCATACGGCATCCCGGTGAACGGGTGGTAGATCTCCACGAACTGTTTGTTCCACACGCCGTGGGCCGCCGGATTGAAAAACTCATGTCCAAACATCTCGGCCCCACCGGCCCGAGCGGCGGCCTCTGACCAAGACGCTTGAATTTGCAGCCAAACCGTTCCGATGTGCTGGCCGAACGATCTCCTGTCCGGAAGTTCGTACCGCGGGAGATTTGGCCATCTGCAAGGCACACCGGCTGGCGTGAAGTAGTTATGAGCGAGGACCGACTCGGACCGCCCGGCGTCGGCCGCTCCAAAGAGCAAAGCGTAGGACGAGCCGAGACCTTTTTGCGAGTCGCACGTCCCGAACGACCCGATCAAAAATCCATAGCAACCTTCGGCCTGATTCCACAGCAGCGAGTTGATGGCGTTCTTGAGACGTTCGGGTTTTACGGACCATTGTGGATCGACCGGGATCTCGAGTTTGGTTGCCATTTGCTCAGCGATCCGATAGGCGTTGTACTGCTGGCAGTTGGTGGCAAGTGCTATCATCGGGATTCCGCTCGCCGGTTCCGAGACCGTATTGGGGTTGGACTTGGCCAGTCAAGGATGCGGCTCGAACCGCCGGCGTCCGCGCAGGCGTCCGGATGAGCCGCCACGCCGTCGCTCAAGTCCGGGCCGTGAAATAATTCATCGCTCGCGTCAAATTGGGTTTACTAGAAAAAGGCGACCGAGTTCTTTGTCACTTCCAAGGCGGGGAGGAGGATCGCCTTGTCGCCAGTGTAGAGGTCATGGTGCCGTGTCCCGGTTGTCCAGACGATGCAGTCGCAATGCTGGCCTCTTAGGCGGCATGCCGACAACGCAAGTTTTTGCGCAGCGGCGTGAGTTGTCAAGTTTCGTCTGCTGTGAGTGTGAAAACGACATTCCCCGCACGGGGCGTGGTTTTTTGGGGGTATTTCATGATTCCGGGGGAATTGTTCGCGATTTCTCGACGAGGTCGCAAGTCATGCGAGCATTAGGTACGAAGCGAAAACGAGGCTGTTTCGTCCGTCCCATATCGCCCTGCTGCGGAAAGGAACGCCCTGGTATTGGTCGCCATTCGCAAGCCCTTTTCCCGGAGCTTGCTGGAGGACAGCACCTCCGTCAGCGCAATCCGAGAGGGCTTGGCCGCGATTCCTGATGGGCAATTGCTCCATGCCTCCGCGGCAAGGGACGCAACGACTATCCCGTGAATGTCTTCTGGGGGACGTTGCTGCCGCGGGCCATCGTGCGACGTCCCGACATGGAGACCTGCCCGCCCGAATTGCGAGGGGCCGCAGACCTCTGTGGCCTGATCGGAACCTCCTCGGCAGGTAAGGTCCCCTAGCTGGAATTAGTCCCACTTTGAAAATCCTCTTGGTAGAAGACCGTTTCCGGACGATGCTCAAGAGGATTCTCGAACAGATGATCGAGCAGTTGGGGGGAGGCCGGGTAGGACTTGGGGCAAGACACGATAGGGAATGAACGAGCGGAAAACACGCGGAGCAACGGGGAAGATGCCAACCTTGGGGCGGCGATGATCGTGTATGCGACCTTTGCCCAGCTGTTGCGCAAGGGGACGTTGGGGAAACTTAGGTCTAGGATCGTTAGCCGAGGCGTTGCGGGCGCGCATTATCACGAGGCGTTCTGGCGAGTCCGTTGCTAACAGCCCGTTGAAAAAGCTTGTGGACAAGAATATCCTATCGCCATCGTGCGATGCAGGAGGTCAGGACGATGGCGTTGGGAAAGCGGCGAGATCATCAGCAGGAGCTGTGGGTGGCCACCACCGACCTGCCCAAGTCCGAAGGACACGTCTTCTACCGGAGGCTCAATCAAATCCTCGACGAGGCAGGGTTCGACCGCTGGATCGAGGAAAAGTGCCGCCCGTACTACCACCACAGCCTGGGCCGGCCCTCGATTCCGCCGGGAGTCTATTTTCGGATGCTGCTGGTGGGTTACTTCGAGGGGATCGGCTCGCAGCGGGGGATTGCCTGGCGGTGCGGGGACAGTCTTTCGTTGCGGGCGTTTCTGGGCATCTCGCCGGCGGAGGCGACACCGGACCATTCGAGCCTGACGCGGGTGCGTGACCGGTTGCCGCTGGAGCTGCACGTCGACGTGTTTCAGTGGGTGCTGCGGGTGGTCGCGGAGAAGGGCCTGTTGCGGGGCAAGACGGTGGCGGTGGATGCGACCACGCTGGAGGCGAACGCGGCGATGAAGTCGATCGTCCGACGCGACACGGGCGAGGATTGGAAGAAGTATCTGCGGCGGTTGTTGCAAGAACAGGAAGGTGTCGCGAATCCTACGGAGGAAGACCTGCGGCGGTTTGATCGGAAGCGGGAAGACAAACGGGTGCCGAACGGGGAGTGGGTGTCGGCGACCGATCCGGACAGCCGGATTGCGAAGATGAAGGATGGGCGGACGCACTTGGCGTACAAGGCGGAGCACGTGGTGGATGTGGAGACGGAGGTGGTGCTGGCGGCCTCGATCCGCCGGGCCGACGAAGGGGACGCCGAGACCATGGTCGACAGCGTGATGGAGGCCCAAACGCATTTGTCCGAGGCCGAGATCGATGTCCAGATCGAGGAGGTGGTAGCGGACAAGGGGTATCACGCGACCGAAACGCTCGAGCCGGCCGACCGGTTGGGGCTGCGGACGTACATTCCGGAGCGCCAGGCACGGGGGAAACGGAGGTGGAAGAAGGTGTCGGCAGAGGCACGCCGGGCGTTCTGGAACAACCGGCGGCGGACCCGTCGGGCGCGGAGCCGACGGTTGCAGCGTTTGCGAAGCGAGCGGGTAGAGAGGAGCTTTGCCCACCTTTGCGACACGGGCGGTAGCCGGCGCAGTTGGCTGCGAGGGCTCCAGAAGGTGCAGAAGCGCTACCTGATTGCGGCTGCGGCTCGGAACTTGGGGTTGGTGCTGCGCAAGCTGTTCGGGATCGGGACGCCGCGAGGGATGCAGGCCGCGAACGGCCTTGTGTTTCTTGTGCGGTTTGTGTGGATTCACATTTCGGGCCTCCTACGCGGTCGTCAGACCGACCGGGATCCCTCGGATTCGTCCACTATCGCGAACTATCTAACCGCAGCCTGACCGCCTGACCGCACGACAAAAACCCGCGTTCTTCAACGGGCTGCTAAAACACCTACCCTCGGAATCGAGCTCTTTCCTTACCGTTCGGGATTCCTGTCCGTGCGGATCGGACTTCAGGGGGGAACTGGTGGAAAAACCTTAACGCGAGTCAGTTCATTGATTTGCTGCACGCCGGCACCTTTATTCCCGTCCTTATTTCGGCTTCCGTTGTCCGCCGCGTTGCCTCGAACTCTCAAAATTTACAGAGTCGACACCTCCTTTGTGGACGTGAACCGTTCCCAGGACTTAAGCAGTACTTCAAGAAGGGTTTTCCATGGCACCTACCGGCGAGACGATGGGCGATACCAGCCCAATGTCATGGTCGGGAACCGGTCGTATAGCCACCGCTTCCTTGGCGACGCGCGCTCACTATTCCTGAAAAGGCGTGACTGTCCTGATCGCCTGTTAGACGCTGAGCCGGACCCATAAACCGGGCGTAAGCCTGTTTACTTTCAGGCGAACCGTAGGAGGAGAACCAGGAATCGCGCCCCGTGAAGCGGACACGTGCTTGGCTGGAGGCAGGATGAATAAGATACCGCGGGATCTAATTCTTCGAAGTCCCGCAATTCAACTCCTTGACAAGGTTTCGTGGTAGGCTTACCACGAAATCACGGACCTTCGCCCCACACTCTCCAGAATGGAAAGGCATTCCGAAATCTAGGAAAAGACACGACTTGCATTTCTTCAGTCGGGGCGACTGGATTTGAACCAGCGACCTCTTGGTCCCGAACCAAGCGCTCTAGCCAGGCTGAGCTACGCCCCGAGGAAATCCCAGGGAAATAATTGACGTGTCGGCACTTCGCAGTACCCTACAAGCACACGCGGCAAACTAGCCCCTAAAGCCGTCGCCGCCACCGATTCCTCAAACATACCGATGAAGTTGGGAGCGGTCAATGGGAGCCGTATCTTCGCAGACGGGCGGAAGGGACCCGATGGCCGTGGGCGAATGCGGAAGGGCCCCGGTGGCCGCGGGCGAATAGGGAACGGAGCCGTGCCGAGACCAAGGGGGAGAAACTGGAATCGACCAAACTCACCGGTCCCTTGCAGCGTCGTTATCGTTCGCCATGCCACGGAGAAAGTTTGCGCACCACCGAGAAGATCGTCGTTGTGAAGGAACGGCAGGTCCGAATCACTGGGCTTGTCACTTCGGCTCGCTCGGCCGATCGGCTCCATTGCAACGTGTGGCAAGAACGAAAAAAGGGTTGTCCCTGCGTGCAGGGAGCAACCCTTTCCCTCACATAGTTTTTCTGAACAGTACGAATCAGACGGCTACGGAAGTTGCACTGACTCTTGGCCGTTGGCGCTGCCCAGCGCGCCCCAAATGCCGTAGAGCGACGGTCCGGAGTAGTCTTGCGGTCGGCTCGTGTTTCCCAGCGGTGGGAAGCCGGGTGGCGGGGCGGTTGCGGTCCGGGTGGGATCGCCCGCATCAATCGTCTCGCTGACAAACCGTACGGACCCATCCAGGAAGCAGACATTGACTCCACCCGGGTGACGGCTGCTCGCCGTCACAATAGCCCAGTTCTCGCCGTCATTGCCGCAACTCGGCCCGTTGGGCGGCAGCATGGGATAGAAAAACGTGTAGGGATTTCTTCCGTCGGTCCAGCGCCATCCGATCAGCCAGCCCGGCCCTTGGATGTTGCCGGTAAACTGTCGATTCGCCCCCACCTGCTGGAGGCACAAGGACGGCGGAGCACTGTTGTAGGCTCCCACATCCCGGGCCAGCGCCTCTCCTACTTGACGACTGTTTTGGACACCCACGATCGCCTCTGAAATTGCCATCGTGTTGCTGGCGCCGTCCCGAACCGTCGAGAAGTCGACCAAGACTTTGTCGCCGCGACCGAACGTGCCGCGAGATTCATGCCAATCCCAATTCAACCATTGATCGCCGCGATTGCATTTGTAGCTGATGGGGGTCATACCGTTGTTTTGCGGCGGCACCTGCCGGGCACGGCCGTCCGACGGGCATACATACGCGCTCATCCAGGTGCGGGTATACACAAAACCGTACCACGGACTGTAGGAGTTGTTATTGCCGTCGACCTTCCCAATGTAGTTTTGATACAGGTCGTCGTACATTGGTTTTTGTTCCATGTACGGCAGAATCAATACGCTCCAGCCCCAACGATGAGCCTGGTTGGGATAATTTCCGGAATTGGCGGGCTGGGCCAACAAGGGATCGAAGTTGGCGGCCGGAAAGCGGTTGTACGTATCGTGAAAGTTGTGCAGCGCCAAACCGATCTGTTTGAGGTTGTTGGTGCATTGCGATCGGCGGGCGGCTTCCCGGGCGGCTTGAACGGCAGGGAGCAACAAAGCGATCAAGATGCCGATGATGGCAATCACCACAAGAAGTTCCACGAGGGTGAACCCCGCTTGCCTAGGTCTACGCTTTCTCATAGCGACACCTCCAATTCTGATAAAGAAAAAAACACCACCCAACCACCGGAAGCCCGCCTGAGGCTTCGGAACGACTCGCGAATGATTTCGATCGGAGCAATTCTGAGATGCAAGACAAGCTGTCTCATTTTCCCGACGAACTTTAGTATACTGACAGGGTATTCGGCGTCAACGGATTTGCGTCCGTGGACGGGTGGTTTTCAGATCGCTGGTTTAGGAGGGATGCCATGAAATCGAGCGTTGTGTGTGCGGTGTTGGCGGTCGGCCTGGTCGTTTTGGGTTGTTCCAAGGAACCGAAGGTCACGTTCAAGACCTATCCCGTCAAGATCACGATCACGCAAAAGGGCCAGCCTTTGCCGGGTGCGGATGTGCGGCTTCACCCCTTGGATCCCAATGGAAGAGGAGGGCAGGGCAAGACCGACATCTCCGGAGTGGCGGTGGTGAAGAGCTTCGGCGACGGGAACGCCATTGCGGAGGGGGCGATGGCGGGTAAATATAAGGTGCTCGTCTCCAAGATTCAGGCCCCGGTGACGCCCGAAGGCCAGGACTACGATCAGCTTCAGGCCCAGCAGGCCGCCGCCGACCCCTATGCCTCGGCTCCGAAACCGCTCCTGCCGCCGAGATACAACTCGTGGCAGGACACGCCGTTCGAATGCGAGGTCCAGGCTTCCGGCACCAATGAATTCTCGTTCGACATTCCCGAGTAATTCGGCTTCTCAGGCTTGGCGCGAGGGAGCGGGCGGAAGAGGGCCCCAATGGACAAGAGGTCCCATTTTTCGACCGGCGCGTCAATTGCACCGGTGACGGTTCACTAGTACGTCAGGTCGGCCGGTTGGGCACTCGGTTCATGGTTTCCGGGTCGTTGACACGCCGCACTCGCAAACACCATACTAGGGCAACCTGGCGCCGGGCGGATGCAATTCCGTCCGGCGGCGGGCGTGTCCGAGAGGGGAACCGCGGGATCATGTGGTGTTGGGGGACTTCATGCTTGCGAGGGGAATGCGATGGCGGCCGATACTCATGCGATCGAGGAGCGGTATCAGCAGCGGCTGAAGCGTTACGTGGCGGCCATGCGGAAGCAGAAGCCCGATATGGTGCCGATTCGGCCCTTCGTCGCTGAATTCACGGCGGTGTACGCGGGGTACACCATCCAGGAAGTGACCCACGACTACCGTAAGGCCCTAGATGCGGCGCTGCAATGTGCCCGAGATTTCGATTGGGACGCCGTGGTGGCCAACATGGTTTACGTGTGGACGGGTTTGGTGCAGGCCGTCAACCTGCGCTACTACAGCGTGCCCGGCGTGGATATCCCCCCGAATGTTCCCTTCCAATACCTCGAGCCGCCGGATGATAACGCGTGGATGCGGCCCGACGAGTACGACGCCCTGATCGAAGATCCGACGGGATTCCTGCTGAACGTCTGGCTTCCGCGGGTGTCGCGAGATGTGGTGCCGGAGGGACGGCCCAACACCTTCCGGAACAACATGTCGTTCTTGCTCGGCGGGATGGCGATGATGGATTATTTCGGGGCGTTGGGCGGCCAAGTCGCGCGACTTCGTAGGGAATGCGGCACGGTGTCGGCGATCTCCGGAATCCTCAAGGCCCCGTTCGACATCATCGCTGATAAGCTTCGCGGCTACCGGGGCTTGTGCATGGATATGTACCGGCAGCCCGACAAGGTCCTCAAGGCTTGCGAAGCGTTGACGCCGCACCTGTTTCACGTGGCCTTATCCGGCGCCGACCCGGATAAGAACGTGCCGATCGGCTTGTGGATGCATCGCGGCTGCGTCCCCTTCCTTTCGCCGCAACAATTCGAGCGATTCTACTGGCCGTCGCTGAAAGAGATCATCGAGGCCCTTTGGGCGAAGGGACATCAGGTTCTGTTCTACGCCGAGGGCGAGTGGAACCCGAATCTGAAGTACATCGCGCAACTGCCGGATCTTAGCATCGTGTACCACGTGGATCGCGGGGACATCTTCGAGGTGCACCGCGAAGTGGGACACAAGTTCTGCATCAGCGGCGGCATTCCCAACGACCTGCTGGCATTCGGAACGCCGGACGACGTTCGGGCGTATTGCAAGAAGGTGCTGGACGGCGTGGCGCGGGACGGCGGCTACATCCTGGATGCGGGGGCCATCATGCAAAACGACACGAAGGTGGAAAATCTCCGCGCCCTGACCGAGGCGGCACGCGAATACGGAGTCTATTGAAACGTGCGACCGCGGCATGGCGCCATGCCGCGGCGGAATCGGGGAGGACGCGGAGGTCGCCGCGCGGCGCGGATCGGCCATGCCGGAAGCCCCGGAAGAGGTCGCCGAGTTTTCCGCCGGGCGAACCATGAAAACGATCCTAAGAGGAGGGAGCGATGGACGGTGGCGAAATCTCAAAATCCGACAAAACTGCGGTGTTGAAGCGTCCGCCGGGCACGTGTTTTCCGTGGGAGGAAAAGGTCAAAGACTTGCCGCCCATCCAGGGGGACGGCGAGCTTGTGAAGCGAGTGTGGCAGGACATCGACGCGCTGGGTTACATGTATATCTGGCAAGTACTGCTGTCGTTTTGAGGCCGGCATGCGGCCGCCGATCCGGAATGAGGGGAATCATCAGGGGTCGGGGGCCCTATTCTTCGGAGGGGAATTCTCATGGCGGAAAGCAGCTTGGCGGAGGCGATCGCGGTCTGCGATGAGCCGCGTGTGATGGAATTGTTGCGGACGCAATTGGCGGCCGGCGTTCCCGCGGGCGAGATCTTGAGCGAATGCAATCGCGGCATGATCGAATTGGGGAACCGCTTCAGTCGGGAAGAGTGCTTTCTGCCCGACTTGATGTTCGGCGGCATGATGATGAAAAACATCATGGCCGAGCTGGGGCCGCGATTGGGACCGGGCGACGCCGAGAGCACGGCCCACAAGGCCGTCGCGGTGATCGGGACCGTGCAGCATGACGTGCATGATATCGGCAAGGACATCGTCGTCATGATGTTGCGGGGGGCCGGCTTCAAGGTGGTGGATCTGGGCGTGGACGCCCCTCCGGAGAAATTCGTGGAAGCCGTGCGCGAACATCGACCGGCGGTAGTGGGGATGAGCCTGCTCCTGACGACGTGCTATTCCTCGGTTGTGGCGACGGTGGAGGCGATCCGAGCGGCAGGGCTTCGCGACGGCTTATCACTGATGGTCGGCGGGGCCGCGGCCAGCCAATTGCTGGCCGAAAAGGCGGGTTGCGACTTCTACGGCAAGACGGCCGCCGACGGCCTCCGATTCGCTTGCCAAGCGGCGGGCATCGCCCAAGTGTAGTGGTGCCAAGACGCTCGGCGCGAGGGAATTCGACTTCGCGCCCGCCACGGCTCGCCGCGTCGCGCCGAACGGGTTGTTGCGCCCGGCCGACCGGGGCGCAGCAAGGTGCTCGCCGCGTGTTGAACGGAATCCGCTTCTAACCGGTGTGACCAAGGTTGTTACGCTACTTCTGAGCCTTGGCGGGTACTCTCGACGGCCCACGCGACCCGCATGGTTGCGTGTCCTCGGCCTTCTTCCCGGTCAAACCGCATTGACATTTCCGCTCGCTATTCGGTAGATAGCCGTTGGATTTCCGTCGGACTAGGGGAGGGATCCCCAATTCGTCCCAGGCTCGGATCGCGCGCCGTAGGAAAGGATTTCGCGGCGACCATGGTTGAAGAGGAAACGCAGCAACAGCCGGAACAAGAGGTTCCTCAAGCCGTGCCGGGCGGCGAGGCCAAGACCGGGCCGGTCGTGAGGGGTGCTCTGCGCAAGTGGCGCTGGATCATCCTGGCGGGATCGGTTTCGGTGCTGGCTACCGGGGGCGTTACCGCCTATTTGCTGCTGACACGAGAGCCGACGGTGACGGCGGAGAGCATCTTGCAGGCACTGGCGACCGAAGATTACGCCGGGGCAAAAGCGTCGGCGTCCAAGGTCCTCGATTCCGGTAATCCCGACGACGCGGCATATGGGGCGGCCATGTTCGCCTTGGGTGTCTGGCACTCCAAGGAAGGAGATCGCATCAGCGGTAACGAACAGAACCGCGAATATGCTCTGAGTGCCGCTTATCTCTCCGCCGCGGCGACGAGTGGGTTTCCCAAGGGCTGGGAAGCCGAAGGCAGGTTCCTGCTGGGACGCAGCCTGCACTTCTCCAATCGGTTCAGCGAAAGTCGCAATGAGCTTCGCGAGGCGGCTCGACTCGATCCCGCGTACCAACCGCGGGTCTTGTGGCTGCTGGCCGAGTCCTTCTTGCTGGATCGACAACCGAATCTGGAGGAGGCGTTGCGGAGCAACGGTCAGTTCTTGGAAATCCCCCGGTTGACGGTCGAGAGCCGTAACGCGGCCTATCGCCAGCGGGCCAGAATCCTGCTCGAGATGCGGCGCCCGGAGGAGGCGGACGAGGCGCTGCGTCGCTTGAGTCCCACGGCGGCACAGACCGCGGAAAGCGGCCTGTTGCGCGCTCAGGTCGCGCTCTTGACGGCGGAGTTGCTCGAACCGCTCGACTCTGCCGAGAAGCAGACGCAATACCGCGAAAAAATGGCGGAGGCACAAGAGATTCTGGGCGGCGTGGAAAAGCAGGCTTTGGCTGACGATGCTCTCCTCGCTCAGGCCTCGTATCTGCGTTCGCGGAGTGCCGAGTTGTCCGGGGATTTCGACGACGCATTGAGCGGGTACGAGAAGACTTGGATTCGCTTTGCCGGCCGTCCGGAGGCCTGGGCGGCTCGATTCCGCATGGCCCAATTGAATCGGCGACTGGGACGCGTCGAACAAACGGTGGAAGGCCTGCGCGGCGTGCTGGGCGGGATTTCCGACGCGGACGCCTTCGTGAACCGCTGGGTCTCCTTGAATGAAGTTCGGGACGAGACTGCGGCGGCTCTCCGCCAGTATTTGGGGCAGGGAGAATTCGCCGCATCCTTGAGTCTTACGGAGTCCATGTCCCCGGTCTTCGCCGCCAGTGAGATTCACGCCTTTCGCGCCCAAATTCACCGCGATTGGGCGCGACAATTGGTCAGGCAAGGCGAGGGGCAGCCGGCGGGCAAGGTGGAGGGGTTGCTCAAGGAGGCGAGGCGGCACTTCCGATCGGCGGGTGACGAATTTACGCGATTGGCAAGGACGCGGGCGGCGACCAAGGCTTACCCCGACGATTTATGGGACGCGGCCGACAGTTATTTGGCCGGATGGTCCTTCAGCCGGGCATCACGGGTGCTGCGAGAGTATCTGCGGAATGAGGCCAAGAAACGGAACTCGGTGGCCCTGCTGCGGCTGGGCGAATGCCTGCTGGCCATGGGCCGGCTGGACGAGGCCCTCTTGGTGCTCAATGAGTGCATCGAGTTCCACGCCAAGGACGCCGCCTCGTACGAGGCCAGATTGCTGGCCGCGCTCGCTTACCAGGAAAAGGCGGACTATGCGCAGGCGGAGAGCGTCCTGCTGCAAAACCTGAACGGCGAGTTGGCGCCGAGTAGCCGGGAGTGGCGAGCGTCCCTTTTTGCGTTGGGACACCTCTACTACGAGCAAAACAAGGATGCGGAGGCCGTGCCGCGCCTGGAGGAAGCCGTGACGCGCTATCCGCAAGACGAACAGACGGCGCAGGCCCGCTACGAATTGGCCGAGATCTTTCGTCGGACGGCCGTCCAGGCGTTGGGATTGTCTTCGGACACCGCCTCGACGGCGGACGAAGCACGGCTTCCCCTTCGCCGCGATGCGCAGAACCGTCTCCTGGCGGCCAAGTTCCATTTTGAAGCCGTCCGCGAGGCGATGAACGACCGCGCGAATCAGCGGCAACTGCTGAACCAGGAGTTGGTCCTGTTGCGAAACGCCTATTTCGGCTTGGGGGACGTGTGCTATCGGCTGGGACGCTTCACGGAGGCCCTGGAGGCCTATCATGCCGTGCTCAACCGCTTCCAATCCCGACCCGAGGTCTTGGAGGCGTATGCCCAAATCGTGCGTTGCTATCAAGCCATGGGGCGGGAAGGGGAATCGCGGATCGCCTTGGAGCAGGCCAAGATCGTGCTCCAGCGATTACCGAGAGATACGGATTTTGCGGCCGCCACGGTGTTGGATAACGCCGGCTGGATCGCGCGTTTTCAACGCTTGGAAAAGACTTTGCAATAAATACGCCGACGGCGGCGGGGCGGGATTTCGTCGGCTCTCATTTCGAACGCGAAAATGAACCACCTTTTCGTGCGGATGATGGACGCGATGCCTCCAACCCCTGGAATTGTCATCGAAAGCTGGAACTCCGCGGACCGCTTGGCGGAACTGGTTCGCGGGAAGCAGTCTTGCCTTGCGGAGTTGTTGGGCGTCTGTCGCAGGCAAGTGGAGCTGGTGGACGCGGGCGACATCGAGGGGTTGTTGGAGCTGCTCGCCTGGAAACAGCGTTACTTGCAGGAAATCCAAAGACTGGAGGCGGAGTTGGCCCCTTATCGTCAGGAGTCGCCCGAGGCCCGGTTGTGGCGTTGCGAAGACTTGCGTCGAGAGACGGCGGGCAGGTTGCAGGACTGCCGACGGCTCCTGGCGGAGATTCTGGAGATCGAGCGGCATTGCGAACAACGGATGATCGCTAGAAGAGAAGAGGTCGGCCGTCGCTTGCAAGAGGTACAGGACGCCGCGGAGGCGAGAAAGGCGTACGCTCGGCAAGAAAGTGCCGGCCAAGACGCCGACGCCTTGTGGGAGGGCTGATCACCCGGTGCGGTTCGTCGGGAAGTGCGGATTGCAGGGAGTATCGAGAGTCGATCGATGCTTCGGGAAGGTTGGAAATATGGATGACGAAACCCCGCTGCGAATCGCGGCTGAAGCGACCCCGGCGGCGAACCCTGCCGCGGATTGGGTCTTGCCCTCGGCCGAGGACGGATTGGGGGCCGTCTTGCAGGCCTGGCAGGCGGCGACGGTGCGGTTGGAAAAGACGCACGAGGCGCTCCGCGCCGAGGTCAAGCGCCTGACGGATGAATTGGAGCGCAAGAATCGTCAGTTGGCCCAAAAGGATCGCCTGGCCGACCTGGGCCGCATGGCCGCCCATATCGCTCACGAACTGCGGAACAGTTTGGTGCCCGTCGCACTCTACGTCAGCCTCTTGCGGCGGCATTTGGAAGGGGATACGCAAGGCTTGGAAATCTTGGAGTGCATCGAGACCTCGCATCGCGCCGCGGAAAGCACGGTCACGGATCTCTTGCAATTCACGGCGGAGCGAGAACCCTGCCGGGAGCGGGTGTCGATCGGCGAGATTCTGAGATCGGTCGTGGGCGCGTTGCAACCGCAGGCGGCGGCGCAGGGAGTGGAAATGATCGTGCAAACGGGGGGCGAGTTCGTCGTCAAAGTCGACCGCGAGATGTTGCGCCGCGCCGTGTTTAATCTGGTCTTGAATGCCTTGGATGCCATGCCGCAAGGCGGGCGTTTTGTACTGCGAGCGGTGAAGAACGAAGAGACATGGTGTATTGAAGCCGAAGACTCCGGACCGGGATTGCAAGAAGAGGCTCTGCGCCGGGCATTCGAGCCGTTTTACACGACCAAGAACGGCGGCACCGGTTTGGGGTTGGCCATCGTGAGTCGGATCGTGGAGCTTCACGGCGGGGAGGTGGACGTGGCGAACCGTCCCACGGGAGGAGCGCGTTTCACGCTGCTCTTTCCCAACCACGGCTTTGCCTGCGACGGCGGCGGCTCGCAAGGCGCTGGGCGGCCGTCGACGGAGCGCAGTGCGGCGTAAGATCCGGTTTGCCTACGAGCAAGGCGCCACGGTGATTGATAAGCAGGAATAGGCCGTCATCGGCTAGGGATCAACGATGAGGAAAGTTCGGCAGCCATGAAACGCAAACAAGCGCTGGCGGCGGAGGCTTCCGGTCGAGGAGCGGTCTTGGTCGTGGACGATCATGCGGCCGCTCGGGCATCGGTCGCCGACGTGCTCCGCAGGTGCGGATACTTTGTGGGAGAATGTTCCAGCGGCGCCGAAGCGCTGCAAGCCCTCGACAAGGCGGATTACGATTGCATCATCACGGACCTGAAGATGCCGGGCATGTCCGGTTTGGAGTTGATCAAGCATCTCGAGCGCCGCCGCCTTCGCGCACGGATCATCATGGTCACCGCCTATGCCAGTGTGTCGTCGGCCGTGGCGGCGATGCGAATGGGGGCCTTCGACTACATCGAGAAACCGTTCGATTTGGAACAACTGGAAAGGCTGACGGCGGAAGCCGTGCGCCATGCCCGGTTGTTGCAAGACGGCGTCACCAAGCACGACGGCAAGTCCGTCGCCCTTGTCGAACCGCCGGTGATGATCGGAAATAGTCGGCCGATGATCGAGCTGCGGGCCAAGATCGAGCAGGTAGCCGCAACAAGCGAAACCGTCCTCATTACCGGGGAGAGCGGGACCGGAAAGGAGCTGGTCGCCAAGTGGATCCACGCCGCCGGACCACGTCGCTACGGGCCGTTCGTCAGTGTCAATTGTCCGGCTTTGGCCCCGCATTTGATGGAGAGCGAACTGTTCGGCCATGAACGGGGCGCCTACACCGGTGCGGATTCCGCTCGTGCGGGCCGATTCGAAACGGCCGACGGGGGCACGCTCCTGTTGGATGAAGTGACGGAAATCGGTTTGCCGCTGCAAGCGAAATTGCTTCGCGTGTTGCAGGAAAAGACATTCGAACGGGTGGGATCGAGTGAAACGCGTTGCGTGGACGTCCGGGTGATTGCCGCGACGAATCGCGACTTGAAACGCGAGGCGGCGGAGGGGGCGTTCCGCGCGGACCTCTACTATCGGCTCGCAGTCTTGCCGATCGAAGTGCCGCCCTTGCGCGAGCGAAAAGAAGACCTTCCGGAATTGATCGCGCACTTCCGCTCGCGCTGCCAAGAGCGCTTAGGGCGAGAGGTTCCCGAGATCGAGCGATCCGCTCTGGAGGTTCTGGCGGAGCATGATTGGCCGGGCAACGTGCGAGAATTGGAAAATCTGGTCACGCGCCTCTGCGTTTTGGAGAATACGCCTCGCATCTCCGCGGACCGATTGCGGAAGTGGTTGCCGGCGGAGTCGCAGTCGCGGCCTGGTCCCTTGCCCGAAATTCCGGTGGGAACGACCATCCCGGAGATGGAACGGCAATTGATCGAGAGGACCCTGGAGCAATTCGGCGGCCATCGTTCCAAGGCGGCGAAGGCACTGGGAATCGGCGTCCGTACCTTGACGGATCGGCTGCGGCAATACGGCTATGCTCCACGGACGAAAGAGTTTCGGAAAGCGGGTTGAAGGCGGCTTCGCTACGTGAAGACACGAGACCGGCCTTTCGGAAATAGGCCGGCTCCCAATCGGCGGAGACGGTGAAGAGGATGCGGCAGAAGTCGCCGTTCGTTTCGGCGAGAAGTGCCGGTTCGCCTGCGAAGCGGAGGTTGAGCAGGCCGATCGAACGCGTGGTTCACGGTGACGCAAGGTCTGAATTCGGAAGAGGTTCGGCATGCGTTGCGAGGACATGCCGAGCCGGCCGAACGTGTTGGGAACGGGGATTGCAACACGCGGGCTCCGCGAGCGATGGGCGGAGCGTTCGTCGATCGGAGAGGGAAAAATCACGGTCCGGAATGTCCCGACGAGTGGAACGATTTTCGACCCGGCTAAGGCGGGAACTTGAGCATGATTTCGAAATTGTTCGAATCGACCACGATTCCCATCTTGGAACAAGTCGTTGCATTCGCTCAAGCTCGCCATACGGTATTAGCCGGGAACTTGGCGAATATCGACACGCCGGGGTACACGGCACGAGACCTGCCGGTAGGGGCCTTCCAAGCGGAGCTGCGAAAACAGATCGAGGCGCGGCATCGGCCCGCCGCCTTGTCTCCCGGCGACGCCCGGTATTTGGACGCCGCGCGAGAGCAGGCCCCCGCCTCCGAACGCTGGGCCGATCAGACCAAGACGCTGCTCCGTCACGATGGAAACAACGTCACCGTCGAGCACCAAGTGAGCGAGTTGGTAAAGAACCAAATGCAGCACAACGCGGCCTTGGCGGTGATGAACAGTCAGTTTCGTTTACTCTTGACGGCGATTGGCGAAAAGGTGTAAAGACTGTTCGCTCGGCAAAGGCGCGCGATCGGGAACGAATCGGCGTAGGCCGGGCAAGATCGGACGCGGCGATAAGGGAGCGGCTTCATGTTCTCGGCCCTTGATATCAGTACCAGCGCCTTGGTGGCGCAGCGTACCCGGATGACGGCGATCGCCGGCAACATCGCGAACGTGACGACGACGCACAACGAGGCGGGAGAGCCTCAACCTTACCAGCCCCGATACGTGGTCTTCCAAGCGGATCCCGGCGTCGGCGCCCACGGCGCGGCGGGAGTGCGCGTAGCCGCGGTCAAGGCGGACACGGAAGTCCAGCCGCGCTATAAGTACGAGCCGGGGCATCCGGACGCCATCCGCGAGGGGCCGTGGAAAGGGTATGTGGCTTATCCGGACATCAACATCATGACCGAGTTTACCGACGCCCTGGAGGCCGCCCGGGCCTACGAAGCGAATCTTGGGGCGATCGAGGTGACGAAGGACATGGCCCAGCAGACGTTGAGGATCCTGGCCTGATGAACGCGATTGGACCGATGCGACCTACGGGGATTGCGCCCCCGGCGGCGGGGTTGCAGGCGAAGCCGGGCGGCGGCGCCGAGGGCTTCAAGGACATTCTCCTGCAGTCCGTGCGTGAGGCGAATGCCCTTCAGCAAGAGGCGGATGCCGCCGTGGAGCGCATGGCGGCAGGCGAGGATGTGACGACCGCCGAGGTGCTGACGGCCGTACAGAAAGCCGACATCGCCTTCAAATTGATGATGCAGATTCGCAACAAGCTGGTCCAGGCGTATCAGGAGTTGCAGGCCGTACGTGTGTAAACGATACAGACTCGATCGGCGATCTTTGAACGATAACGGAGGGGAGTCCACGGATGGACTTCATCAACAAGGCCTGGGATCAGCTTCGCGACGTCTTCTCCTCCATGACGCCGGGGGCGAGAATCACGTCCGCCTTGCTTCTGGCGGTGGTGGTGATCAGCCTGGGCTACCTTTTCATGCACGGCGGATCCGGGCCTGACAGCTATCTGCTGAACGGAGAGTATTTCACTCCGGCCGACTTGCCCGCCATGGAAGCCGCCTTTGCCGCCAAGGGACTGAATGACTACCGAGTGGAGGGAACACGAATCCGAGTCCCCCGGGCGCAGCAGGATAAATACATGGCCGCTTTGGCCGAGGGCAACGCCCTGCCGTACAACTATCTCGACATCTTGGAGCGGACGTTGAAAGAGTCCGGCTCCTTCGAGAGCCGCTTCAAGCTGGAGGAGCGGATGAAGGTGGCCCTGCAAAAGGAATTGTCGCGGGTCATCAGCCAAATGGCGGGCGTGCAAAGCGCCGTCGTAATGTTCGATCGAGCGACGCGAGGCGGTCTTCAGAGAGAAACGGTGACCACGGCGGGCGTGGCCGTCAAACCGGTGGGCGGGCAGGAGTTGCCCGACAACGTCGTAAGATCCATCCGCTACTACGTCGCGCGGAGCATCGGCGGCCTCAAGCCCGAGGACGTCGTCGTCACCAACATGGATACCGGCGCGAATTACTACGCCTCGCCCGATAACGATCCCCAAGATGCGGCCGGGTTCTATGCCGTCAAACGATCGTGGGATTCCTACTTCGCCTCGCAAGTCCGCGCGGCTTTGGGTTACGTGCCGGGCGTGCTGGTGAGCTGCAATGTGGAACTCGATCCCACGCGTTCCATGACCCAGGAGCAAGTAAAACTCGATCCCAAGGTCGTGCCGTTGGACGTGACCGAGGACAGTCGCACGCGGCAATCGGACGGAGGGCAGGGAGGACGCGTGGGATACGTGGCGCAAGGCAATACGCCGCGATCCTTGAACGCCGGCCCTGCGAGCAGTCCTACCGAAACTGAAGAGGAGACCCGGCGGACGGAGCGAAACGCCGTGGGTCAAACGGTGGTGCGTCAAGAGACGGCGGGATATCCGATCAAAAAGGTCTCGGTGTCCGTGGCCGTTCCCGCGGGTTACTTCCGCAAGGTGTGGCTGCAATCGCAACCTGCCGACCCGAATAACGCCGGCGCTCCGAAGGAGCCGACCCCCCAGGAATTGGACAAGATTCGCACCGACGAACTGGCCAAGATTCGCACGCACGTATTGACCCTCCTACCGCAGGCACAAGACGGCACGGACCCCAATCAGCTCGTCACCATAACCGATTTCATGGATATGCCGACCGTCGAGCCGACGCCCCCCGGCATGGGCGAGCAGGTACTGGAATTCGTGGGTCGATACTGGACGACGTTGGGCCTGATGGGGCTGGCTCTGGTGAGTTTGGTGGTCCTGCGTTCCACGGTTCAGAGCCGAGCCGAATCCATGCCTCCGGCCGGATCGTTGAACCTCGCGGCGGCGTCGCGGGCTGAGGAGCAGGAAGCCGCGGAAGCCGGCGGAGAATCGAAAGCGAAGAAAGCCTGGAAAGACGGCGGCAGCAAATCCCTCCGAGACGAACTGGCGGAATTGGTCGCGGAAGATCCCGAAACGGCCGCCAACATCCTGAAGACGTGGATCGGCAATCCCGTGTGAGGCGAAGCAACTCAGGAGGCCGTTTGAGCGGATGGCGCCGCGAGAGTATCCGACGCCTGCCCTTTCGAAGAGGAGCGTGGAAACGGAGAGGAGGCGGAAATGACGGGATTGCGTAAGGCGGCCGTCTTGATCGATACGCTGGATCCTGCGGCGGCGGATTTGCTCTTGGAACGGCTCTCTCCCGGCGAGGCCGAGAAGATACGAAGCGCATGGATGGACTTGGGAGTGATTTCACCGCAGGAGCGACGGCAAGTCTTGGATGAGTTCCGGCAAATGGTGCCGACGATCGTGCAATTCCGTTTGGAAGGCAAGGAAGCGCCGCGATCGCCGTCGATGGGTTCGTTCGCGGCGAAGACCGCCGGACGGGAGTCGCCGGCGACCGGAGGAGGCGAGGCTGCGACCGGCGAGACCCGAGATCGCCCCTTCCGTACGCTGCTCGACGCGGAGGCTGACAAAGTGGCCGGAATCTTGCTCAACGAGCGGCCGCAAACCGTCGCGCTGGTCTTGTCGCATCTTCCGCCCCAGCAATCGGGCGCGGTGCTGGTCCGATTGCCGCCGACCCTGCAAGTGGAGGTCATGCGGCGGTTGGTGGATCTCGAGGAGACGGATCCGGAAGTCCTCAAGGAGGTGGATCGAGCCTTGCAGGCCAAGCTCTCGGATGTGGTGGCCATGCAGCGCCGTCGCGTGGCGGGCTGGTCCGCCGTGGCGGGGATTTTGCAAAACGCCCCGCAACCGGTGGGCGACCGGCTGCTCCATACCATCTCCCAATTGGCGCCGGACCTGGCTGATCGTCTGCCGGCGGCTCCGTTTTTTGAGTTCAATCACCTGATTCGGTTCGATGATCTCTCGCTGGGTTTGATCTTCGAGCAAGTCGACTTGGCAGTTGCGGTGTTGGCCTTGTGGGGGACGCCCTTGGGTTTTCAGGAACGGGTCTT
Organism: Thermogutta hypogea; assembly: GCF_055386265.1. Classification (NCBI taxonomy): domain Bacteria; kingdom Pseudomonadati; phylum Planctomycetota; class Planctomycetia; order Pirellulales; family Thermoguttaceae; genus Thermogutta; species Thermogutta hypogea. The sequence continues at coordinate 2,227,379 of NZ_AP042425.1, read as the reverse complement.
GGCCCAATTGCCGTCGGACCAAGCAGATCGTGTCCGGCGCGAAATGGCGGAACTGGGGCCGGTACGTTTGAGCGACGTCGAGGAGGCCCGGCGGCGCGTCGCCGAGATCGCTCGCCGGTCGGCCGCCCGGCAACGCGTCCGCGTGCCGCCCGAACTGAGACATCTCCGCATGCCGGTAGCGGCGGCGGGTGGAGCGACCGCCGATCGTAGCGGCGACGGCGGTCCGCGTCCGGGCGAGAGGGCGACTTTTGTGCGCGAGGTCGCATGACCTGGGCCCGCCGCGGTATCGGCCGGGGCGGGTGATTCGGGCATCGGATGGGTGGTGGCAATCATGGCGACGGTGATCAAGTCGGGCGATTCCTCGGCGGCGCAAGAGACCGTGCCCTTCAATTTTGAAGACCTCAGCGTCCGAGCAAGGAAATACCTGGAAGGCATTCGGGGGGAGGCCGCCAAGATCATCGCGTCGGCTCATAAGGAAGCGGCAGCCATTCGCAAACGCGCGGAGGAGGAGGGCCGCGCGGCCGCGCGGCAAGAGTCGGTAAAAATCGCCGTCGCGGATTTGGAACGTAAGCTCGTAACCCTTCTCCCCGCCTTGCGCGAAGCGGTGCGGCAGATCGAGGAGGCCAAGCAGAGCTTCCTTTCCCAGTGGGAGAAAGGGGCGGTGCGACTGGCGGGGGCCATTGCCGCGAAATTGGTGCGACGAGAAGTGGAGCGAGATCCCCAAGTGCCTTGGCCGCTTGTGCGCGAGGCCTTGGAGCTGGCCGCGGGCGCTCCGCACTTGCGGTTGAGACTGCACCCGCTCGATCATGCCGCCTTGGCACCGCAAGCCGAAAAACTGTTGAGGGAATTGGCCCCGGCGGCGAAGGCCGAGATCGTCTCCGACGAAGCGATTACTCGCGGAGGCTGTCGCGTGGAGACTCAATTCAGCGTCATCGATCAGCAATTCGAGCGGCAATTGGCCAGGATCGAAGAGGAATTGACGGGAGCTTGACGAACGGCCGGAGATCATGCGGAAAAGACGTCGCGCCTGTCGCAACGGCGGATGCCGTCGCGATGGGGATGGGATGGTAAGCCATGGATTGGGTGGAACAATTGCGACCGATCATGACGGCGGAAGTGCGGGGGACGGTGGTCCAGACCGTCGGGATCACCGTCGCAGCGGCCGGATTTCCCGCCCCCATCGGTGCGATTGCCGAGATCGAGCGCCAGGGGACCGTCCCCATCCGGGCCGAAGTCGTTGGATTCAAGAATGATTTGACGCTCTTGTTTCCCTATGGCGATCGACAAGGAGTTCGCCACGGCAATGTCGTGCGATTGGCGAAGACCGTCCGCTGGTTGCGGGTAGGACCCGGGTTGTTGGGCAGGGTGATCAATGCCGAAGGGTTCGCCGTGGACGGCAAGCCGCAGCCGCTCCTTTCCGATCGAGTCCATTATGACGCCGCTCCGCCGCATCCGTGCAGCCGGCCGCGCATCGACGAGCCGTTACCGACGGGGATTCGCGTGATCGACGGATGCTTGACGTGCGGGAAGGGGCAGCGCCTGGGGATTTTCTCCGCGGCCGGGGTGGGAAAAAGCGTGTTGCTTGGGATGATGGCCAAGTACACGGCCGCCGACGTCAACGTCATCGCGCTGATCGGTGAGCGGGGCCGGGAGGTCAACGACTTTTTGGAACGCGACCTCGGCCCCGAGGGGCTTGCCAAGAGCGTCGTGGTGGTGGCGACCAGCAATGAGCCGGCGGTACTTCGGGTGCAGGCCGCGCTGGCCGCCTCCGCCATTGCCGAGTATTTCCGCGATCAAGGGAAGGACGTCTTGCTGCTGATGGACTCACTCACGCGCTTCGCCCTGGCGCAGCGCGAGATCGGGTTGGCGGCCGGTGAACCGCCGACCACCAAGGGGTACACTCCCAGCGTCTTCGCCTTGCTGCCGCGGCTGGTGGAGAGGGCGGGCAGGAGTCCGGCGGGCGCCATTACCGGATTCTACACCGTCTTGGTCGAGGGGGATGACCCGAACGAACCGGTGGCGGACGCCGTTCGCGGGTTGTTGGACGGGCATATCTGGCTGTCGCGAAAACTGGCGGGCAAGGGGCATTTTCCCGCCGTGGATCTGACGGCAAGCCTCAGCCGCTTGATGCCGGACATCGTCCCCCCCGAACACAACCGTGCGGCACTAAAGCTGCGCGAGTTGCTGGCCGCCTACCGCGATCACGAGGACCTAATTTCCATCGGTGCTTACCGCCGCGGCGGTAATCCCCTGGTCGATGCCGCCTTGGCCATGCGTGACGACATCGACGCGTTCTTGCGGCAGGATATGGGGGACCGCGCCGAATACTCCCAAACGGCGGCCCGACTCATGCAATTGGCCGAGCAAATCGCGAAGGCCGCGGCCGGATCGGCGGCTCAGCGACCGGAAATGAATGGGCAAGGCGGCGGCGTGAATTCCGGCCCCGTTACCGCGGCCGGCGGCGGACCGCAAACCGCGAGGCAACTGAACGGTCCTACGAGCGCTCGGGGAAATGACAGCGGCGGGGCGGGCACCGTGAGGCAAGGCCGGTCGCCGGGGGCCGGCGCGCCGAATGCTCAGCCCCTGGGATCGGCCGGGCCGCGCTGAACCGAAAAACCGTGAGCGAAAGTCGTGGGTGAGGGGAGGTTACGAGAACTGAACACAGGCCCGAAGCGACGCGTGCGCCGGGCCGAACGGAATACGCGATGGCGAGCTTCCGTTTTCGATTGCAGACGATCTTACGGTTACGCGAAAACGAGCGGGATGATCGTCGCAGGGAGTTGGGTCAGGCACTTCAAGCCAAGCAGGTTTTGGAGGAGTATGAGCGCCGGATGGCGGCCGAGTGGGAGAGTTTGAACGTCCGGCTCCGCGACTGTTCCCGTGCCGGGGAGGTCCAAGTGGATCTGATGCTGCACTTGCGCCGTTATCAAATGACGGTGGCCGCCCAACGGGAAGTCCTGAAACAGCAAATGGCGCAGGTGGAGGAGGAAATCGAGCGTAGGCGGGAACGCCTGGCGGAGGCCGATCGGCAGGTCCGCGTGCTGGAAATGCTGCGCGATCGACGGTTCGAGGAATACCGACGCGAAGAGGATCGCTTGGAAACCAAGATGTTGGACGAAGTCGGAAGTCGTTCGGCGGTGCATGAGGTCGATCCGTGATTCGTATCGTGGAGGCTCTGGGGGCGCTGGCGGTGTATTTCCTGGCGGCCTTGGCCCTGGGCACGATCATCGTCTGCGTTCATGTGTGGCTGGCCTGGAAGGTGACGCCCCAGCGCGTGACGCAAGCCTTGGACGTCATTCGTGGGAGGTCGCTTCCCGCCGCCGTGAATGCATCTCTGCCGGAGCCTGCGGAGCCCGCCGAGGAGCCTTCGTACGAAGCCATCTTGCAACGTCGCGCCCTAGCCTATCGAGACTTGGAGCTGAAGGCCCTCGCTCTGCAAAACCTCCAAGATCAGCTTCGGGTCGAGGAGACGCGATTTAGCGAAAAGGAAAAACTACTAGCCAAGCGAGAACAGTCCTTCCAAGAGAAGGTCCAAGCCGTTGAGGATGAATCCGTCACCGCCGGGCGCGAGACGGTGCGACGCACGCTGGAGACCGTCAAGCCCGCGCAAGCCAAGTTGCTCCTCTTGGACATGTTGAACAAGGGGGAGGAGCGGGAAGTGGTGGCACTGCTTGCGGAGATGAACGATTCGAAACGCGGCAAGATCATTTCCGAGTTTCGGACCCCGGAAGAAACGGACAAGATTGCCGAGGTGCTCCGCCTGCTGCGGGAGGGGGGCGTGATGGCCGAAGTCGCCGGGGCGCAGGCAACCTCGCCGTAACTGCTGTTAGGAGTGCGGACACATGGCGGAAATCTCGGTGGATCGCGGCAAGGTCGGGGTGGAACGCCTACAGGTCACCTTCGCGCAGCCGGGCGGCAAGCTATTCAGAACGGATTCCGCCTTTGCGGAACTCTTGCAGACGCGCGTAAAGGATTCCCCGCGGCAGGCATCCGCGGCCCGGCCGGACGAGAGATCCACGGGATCGCAACCCGAGACGTCGGACATCTCGTCGTCGCGGGCGGATCGCGAGCCTCGCAAGGCGGAAGAAGCCGAAGACGAATCGGAGAACGAGGAAGAGGCGGAAGCTGTCCGTGCCGAACCGTCATCGAGGACGTCGGGAGATGATTCCGAGGCTTCCGACCAAGCCGTCTCCATGGACGCGAAACAGCGGGGAGAAGATTCGGAGTCGCTAAGGGAGGCATTGGATGCGGCCCCGGTTGATCGTGACGAACTGCCGGCGACCGAAGAGGGGAGCCGTCCGCCGACAGCGGCCCATGCCGTCGAGGATTCGACCCGGCTCGCCTCCCACGGTGAAAGCGGGCTTCGAGCGGAGCCTTCACCCTCGCGGGATTCGGAGCCCGCGATGGCAGTCGAAACGAAGGGAGACGGCGTCAAGGGACCGGCGACCACGGAAGTCGGAGTTGCGAGCGAAACCGCCGCGATGGGAAGCTCTACCGTGCGCCAAGCCGTCGGCAGTGCCAAGGATTCGGCGGATTGGCGGAAGCTCAAGGGCGATGGGAGCGATCGACCTCCGACGGATCGAAACGACCCCGTGGTCGAAGAAAAACACCCCGATGCTCAGGTTAAGGAAGACGCGGGAAAAAAGGCGGAAGCGCCATCGGCTCCGGTTTTGGATGCGACCGGTGACTCCGTATCCCAGCTTGGAAGGAATGAGCGCGGCACCACCGAAGAATCACGCACCGCGGAGCGAGCTCGGGGTCGGGGAAAACGGCAAGTTCAGAAGGGCGATGTGAAAAACGAGGACGGCGGCGACCGGTTCCAGCCGGCGAGAGTCATGCAGGGCACGCCGCTGGGACCTGCGGATAAGCCGGCGGCCGCGCAAAACGTCGCGCCGGTTCTGGGAGACATCGGGGCTTCACCGGCCGCGCCCGGGGCTGCGAACGCGGCTCCCGCGGTTGCGGCCACGGAATCGAATGCAGCGAGGTCCGATCCTGTGATGGCGGGGACAGGGAATACGAAGACGGACTCCGGGCCGACGGGTTACGAATCGCAGGCGACACCGCCGGGGCGGAACGGCGAGGGTTCTCGGACCAATATCGATGCGGCGGATCGCGCGCGTTTTGTGCAGCGGGTGTCTCAGGCTTTTCGCGCGGCCAACGAGCGGGGCGGCCATGTCCGGTTGCGGCTGCATCCGCCCGAATTAGGCTCGCTCAGAGTCGAATTGAAGATTACCGACGGCGTGATGTCGGCGCGAATGGAGGCGGAATCGGCCGCGGCTCGCGACCTGTTGGCCGAACACCTTCCGCTCTTGCGGCAACGCTTGGCGGATCACGGCATCCGCGTGGAGCGGTTCGAGCTGGACTTGATGGGGCAGGGCGGACAAGACGCATCGCAGCAAGCCTTTCAACCGCCCTCGGACGGGCAGGGGAGGCGGCATCACGAAATGGGGACTTCCAGGCGGAGGGCGCAGGCCGTCGAGCCGCCGGGCCGGGCGGACGGAACTGCGGTGGGAGTGCGGACCGCGAATGGAATCGACGTCCTCATCTGATGGCCGGAAGGACCGCTTATGCAAACGTCTCGCGACGGAGATTGGGAGTAGAAACATGCAAACGTCGGCCGTGAACATCAAGGGACAGCTTGGGGCCCAAAACCCAAATGGGAACGATGCCTTTCGCAATCTCGACCTGAATTCCTTCTTGTCGATGATGATCGCGGAGCTGCAAAATCAGGACCCGCTCAATCCCATGGATAACGCCCAGCTCTTGCAGCAGGTCAGCCAGATTCGCGAAATCGAGTCCAACCTGCGCCTGGTCTCCACATTGGAAAACATGGGGCGATCGCAGAACCTCACGGCGGCCGCCGGGCTGATCGACAAGACGATTCGCGGATTGACGGAATCCGGCGATGCCGTGGAAGGGCGAGTGGAACGCGTTAGTGTGGATAAGAACGAGGTCTATTTGCACATCGGTGATAAGAAGGTGCCTTCGAAGAACGTAAGTGAGGTGATTGCCCGGCAATCCGACGCGACACTGGCGGAGTTGCTCGGGCTGTGAGGACGGAAAAGCACCGTTCGCCGCGGCTGCGGCTCCTAGAAAAGACTTGCTTTCCATGAGAGTACGCCGGGCGGTTTGATTGATTCCAGGGGGAAACCAACGGAAACGGAGGAACGAACATGGGATTGGCATCGGCCTTAACGACGGCCTTGACCGGCCTGACGGCGTCGGAAACCACGATCGACGTGGTCGGCAATAACTTGGCGAACTCGAACACGGTGGGGTTCAAGGCCTCCAACGTTGCGTTCGCCACGCAGTTTCTGCAAACACTCGCTTTGGGGGCCATGCCCACGGAAGACATGGGCGGCACCAATCCCAGGCAAATCGGCTTGGGAACCATGGTGGCCGACATCACTCCCAATTTCAATCAAGGCACGATTGAAATCAGCTCCAATCCCACGGATATGGCGATTCAAGGAGACGGTTTTTTCATCGTGGAAGGGCAGCAGAATGAACGGTTGTACACACGCAACGGCATCTTCAAATTGAATTCCGCCAACGAGCTGGTCACGATTACCGGCAATCGCGTGTTGGGTTACGGGATCGACGACAATTTCGAGGTTCAGAGAACGGACCTTGCGTCCATCACGATTCCCTTGGGGTCCGAAGCCGTGGCCAAGGCCACGGAAAACGTGTACTTGCAGGGCACGCTGTCGCCGACGGGAGATTTGGCCACCACCGCCGCGCGGATCCAAACGGGCGTGCTGGGCGACGGACGCTATACCCGGCCGACTACCAAAGCGAGTGTCGCCTATGCCTCCGAGCCGAGCGTCGGGGGAATGCTGCTCAGCGGCGCCGCCTCCGGAGGCGGGCTGGTGCCCGGTACGACATACGAATACCGCTTGGTATACGCCACGGGGGCGTATTCGCCGCCTCCCCCCTCGGATCCGCCCGCTTTCAGTGAGGGGGTGTATTCCAGCACGCGGACGTACACCGTCGGGGCGGGAGAGGATTCGATCGTACTGGGGAACCTCCCCTCCGACAGTAGCGGCATGTATTCGCACATCCGAATCTATCGGCGCGTGGAGGGGAGCGGCGGCGACTTTCAATACGTCGATGAAGTCGCCATGGGAACGGCGAGCTATACCGACACCACGGCGGATGCCGGCTTGGGCCCCGCTCTGGATACGACGTTGCTCAGCGGGAATTACTCGTACTACGTGGCTTTCGAAAAAGACGGGCGGATCAGCCGGCCCAGTCCGATCACCGATCCCATCAACGTGATCAACGGCCGCGTCGTGCTGACCAACATTCCGACGGGCGACGCCGCGGAATGGGATAACCGCTACATCTATCGGTACAATCCCACGGATACGCAGTACCACTTAGTGACCACCATCAGCGGCGTGACGGATGCGAGCGTGGTATTGGTGGACAATATGTCCGACGCGCAGTTGGCGACGCAGCCGACGCTGGACATGGACGGTCCCAAGATCATTCCCTCCACCTTGCTGGTCAATGTGTTGCGGCGGGACGGTTCCAGCTACGAGCCGGTATTTCAGGAGGGGGTGCTGGAGTTTACCGGGCGAAAAGGCGGCCGTGCTCTTGCGGAGAAGGAGTTCGTCATCTCCTCCACCTCCACGGTCCAGGACTTGATCGACTTCATGGTCAACGCCATGGGCATCCAGGTGCCGACGGACGATCCCTCCTATCCGATTCCCAAGTCGCCGCCGCCTGACCCGCCGGCTGAACCGGCCACCAGCCCGGGTGGATTGGTCAGCACGGACGGCCGCATCATTTTGACGGCGAACAACGGCGTTGATAACGCCATCGATATCGGCTTGTCGGGAATGTTGCTGCGGCGGAGCGACGGTACCACCAGCACGGTGAACATGCCGTGGACCACCCTGCAAGAAGCGGTGGGCGAGAGCGCGGTGACCGACTTCTTGGTCTATGACTCCTTGGGCATCCCGCTCCGCGTGCGGCTGACGGCGGTGCTGGAAAGCCGTGACAGCACCTCCACCGTCTATCGCTGGTTTGCCGATTCGCCGGACAATGATCCGATCTCTGGCAGCGAGATTTCAGTCGGTACGGGCCTCATCTACTTCGACGGCGAGGGGAATTTCGTCTCCGCGACCAATAACCGCATTTCCATCGAGCGGCGGCATGTCTCCGCCCGTTCGCCGCTGGAGTTCCAAATGGACTTTTCCAAGATCTCCGGCTTGGCGGCGGATAGAAGCACGCTCATGGTTTCGCGGCAGGACGGTTCCGCGCCCGGCGTTTTGACGAGTTTCATCATCGGCGAGGACGGCCTGATTCGCGGTGTGTTTTCCAACGGGGTGACGCGCGACCTCGGGCAGGTCGTGCTGGCGCGATTCGCCAACCCGACCGGCTTGGTGCAGCGCGGTCAAAATCTTTTTGCGGAAGGGGTCAACTCGGGCTTGCCCGTCATCGGTAATCCCGGCGAACAGGGAATCGGTACCTTGGTCGCCGGGGCGGTGGAGTTGTCGAACACCGACATCGGGGCCAGCTTGATCGATTTGATCCTGGCCTCGTCGATGTATCGAGGTAATACCCGGGTGATTTCCACCGCCCAGCAGATGTTGGATGAATTGTTGTCCTTGCGGCGTTGATGGCCGCCGGACGTAAGCTATGTTTTGCCAAGGGGAATCCGGCCGGCCGTGTTCGCGCGGCACGGCCGGTTGCGCACACGATCCGGCATTTTCGATCGACGGCGTCATTTCGGCGGAGGAATCATGATACGCCTGACGCGATTGAGCGGCGAACCCTTCGTCCTGAATGCGGAGTTGATCTGCTACGTGGAGGAGCTGCCGGACACGTACATCACGTTGACGACGGGCGAGCGCGTGGTCGTACGGGAATCGATGGACGAGGTCGTGCGGCGCGCCGTTACCTATCACCGCGCCAAACACTGGATGCCGCCCCCGCAATCGTCTTCCTTTCCCAAAGAGACCGGCGCTGAGGAAAAGGCGTAAGATATGGACATCGCCTCCGTAATCGGACTGATCGGCGGCGTATTGCTGATCATTCTTTCCATTGCCATCGCTCCGGGCGCCTCTTTCCAGGCGTTCATCGACTATCCTTCCGTGGTGATGGTCATTGGGGGAGCGATCGCCGCCGTGATGATCGCCATGCCGCTCAAAGACGTGCTGAAGTTATTCGGCGTGGCGAAGAAGGTCTTTCTCAACAAGCAGGATGACGTCTCGAAATTGATCGAGCAAATCGTCTCCCTGGCCGAGACGGCCCGCCGCGACGGGCTTTTGGCCTTGGAGAACCGCCTCCAAGAGATTTCCGATCCCTTCATCATCCTCGGTGTTCAGATGGCGGTGGATGGAACGCGTCCGGAAGTCATGGAGGACATCCTCCGCACGGAAATGGATGCCGTCGCCGCGCGGCACCAAAGCGGGAAACTGATTCTCGATCAGATCGGCAAATTCGCACCGGCTTTCGGCATGATCGGCACCTTGGTGGGGTTGATCATCATGTTGGGTAACATGAGCGACCCCAACGCGATTGGGCCGGGCATGGCGGTGGCTCTGTTAACGACCCTGTACGGCGCGATCGTGGCCAATTTGATCGCCATCCCTATGGCCGAAAAGCTCGGCTTTCTCTCGCGACAGGAACAAATCCGCATGGAGATCGCGGTCCGGGGGATCATGGCCATTCAGGCGGGCGAAAACCCTCGCGTCATCGAACAGAAGCTACGGACTTTCGTTCCACCCAAGCTCAGAAAACAGGCCGACGGTGCGAAGGCGGCGTGACGGACGGCTTCTCTGGGAGCCGCCGGTTCTCTGCGAGCCGCCGACCGCCGACGATGCGCGAGGTTCCCCGATAAAGCCGGCTCATGCTAAGCAGAGGAAGTTTCCGCGATGGGTAAATTGGCGCAAGAGCAGTCGGGCGGCGGCGGAGCTCCGGAATGGGTCTTGACCTACGGCGACATGATGTCGCTGCTGCTAACGTTCTTCATCATGTTGGCCGCCATGAGCGAAGTGAAAAAGGAGGATCAATTCGAGGCTCTCGCCGACGCCCTGCGGAAGCGATTCGGGAAGTATGTCTCTCTGGATGAGATCGCGATGTATTATAAGCCCACGACCGCCACGCCCTTGAAGTCCGTCAGCCAGGGCAGGGAAAAGCTGGCTCGGACGCTCGACGGAGCCAGCAAGATCAAGGGGCCGGAGGGACGGGAGAGTCGAGTCCGCGCGATTCGTCCCAGTGACGACGCCACGACCGGCGGCGTGATCTTTTTCGAAGAGGGAACCAGTCAACCTACAGCTTCCTTTGACGAGACGATTGCCAAGATCGCGAACGTGCTGGCCGGTAAACCGCAGAAAATCGAGATTCGTGGCCACACGTCCTCGCGACCGCTCCCGCCGGACTCGCCCTACCGGGATCACTGGGACCTGGCCTACGCTGAATGCTTGAAGGTCATGGAAAAGTTGACCGAGGCGGGTATCGACCCGCGGCGGATCCGGATAGCGGTGGTGGGGCCGAATGAGCCGCTGTCGATTGATCCAGCCCCGGAGAAACGGAAGATGAACGCCCGCGTCGAAATCTCCATGCTCAACGAGTTGACCGACGAATTTCGCGGCACTGGAGAGGAAAAACTGCGGCGATTCTCCGTGCCGGTAACCCCCTAGCATCCCCCATCGGAAATCCGGGCCTCGTCTCCGTAGCGTACCCTCCTGCGGCGGGGCGGCCTAGTCCCCGAGCTTACCCTTTCTCGTGCATCGTGGGTCTCCCGCTTCCTCCCGCTCACCATGCCGGGACGTGACCTATACTCTCATTAGGTAGTGAGAACTCTTCCCAGTTCGAAGCCGCCTCCCTGCCAGGGGCGCGGTTTCGGGACGTCTTATCGAAGGGCGAACTATGGCGAAACAAGAGGCTCCCAAGAAGAACAACCAAGAGGTCGACGAAAAGCAGGTTTCCAAGGAAGCTTCGCCGCCGAAGTCTCAAGGAAACCTATTGGGCAAGCTCAAACTGGCGGCCTTCGTGATGGGATTGGTCGCCGCTGAAGCCATTGCCGCGTACTTTCTCCTTCCCGGTTCGAGTTCGGCGGGAACGGTGGATCCCGAACAGTTGGCGAACGCGACGGAAACTCAGGTCGCGGCACAAAGCAAGGCCGTGGACGTGCCCGAAACGAAAATGGATCCCACCGCCAATCTGGGAGTTCCGGGGACGGGAGAAGAGGTGGAGGTCGATCTGGGGAACTTCAGCGTGACTTCTTTCCAGCCTGCCACGCAAACGACGTTGCGAATCGACTTCCACCTTTGGGGGACCGTCGGCTCCAAGCAGTCAGCCGAGTTTATGGACCAATGGAATAAGAACGTGAATCGCCTCCGAGATCAAATCCTGGTCATCGTCCGCAGCGCGGAATTGACGGACCTGACCGATGCCGGTTTGGGGTTGATCAAAAGGAAGATTTTAGAGAAAACTAACCATGCGCTGGGAAAACCCTACCTCCGGACCGTGGTGTTTAGCGAGTTTTCGTTCATCGAGCAGTAATCGCCGGCCTGCGAGGAAGCGGTTCGGATCGGCGGAGATTACGGAGCGTCCGGCGGCTGATTACCGGTGCCGAAGGGCACGGAACGGGCGGTCAGTCGCCATGCGACCGGTCGGCCTTGGATTGGGAATGGATTCTCATGTCGGGCGACGATCTACTTAGTCAATCGGAAATAGAAAAGCTCTTGGCTCAGGCCAAACAGCAGCCTCCGCCCGACGGCGGCGGTGAACGGCAGGCGGGCAACGCGGAAAGCCCGCTCGATCAGAGCGATATCGAATCCCTGTTCAACGCGGCGAAATCCGCGTCATCGGCTCAGCCCGCGGCAATCCCGGCCGGTTCTCAAGAGCAGGACGCCGAAAAAGTACTCGACCAAAGCGAAATCGAGAAGCTGCTGCAAAAGACGGCTCGTGCCGCATCGCCGACCAAGGCTGTGAAGCAACCGTCGCCCGATCCGGCACCGACCGCCTCCGATGCGGACATTCCCCGGGAGGATTTGGAGTATCTCTTGCGGCAGGCGGAGCAAGCGATCGCCTCGTTGAACAGTGCGGATGCGACGCTACCCCCGGGGGTGATGGCGTTCCAGCTTCCCGAATTTGCCGGAGCGCCGCCCTCGACCGAGACGGCCACCTTGGACTTAATCAAGGAGGTCGAGCTGGATGTCAAAATCGAACTGGGGCGAACACGGATGTATCTCGAAGACGTCTTGAGGTTGCGGCGGGGGGCCGTCGTCCCTCTGGACAAATTGGCCGGCGATCCGGTGGATGTCTACATCAACGGTCGATTGGTGGCGCGGGGCGAGGTCCTGGTGTTGAACGACAGCTTCTGCGTGCGGGTCGCTGAGTTGGTCGCGGGGCAGGAACCCGTGGCCGAGACGTGAACGCGAGAATGCTTGCCCCGAGTGTGCGGGCGCAAGGGCCGGCCGAGGCCGGAGAATCCGCCATGATGGGCCGGGACGGGAGCGGCGACTTCCGATAACAGGATGGCACGGATGCGGTTATCCAAGAGGCGAGCGATCACGACGCTTTTCTCAGGCACGGACTGCCGTCGGGTTTGCTTACCGATCGGGAAGGTCGGCGGCAATCTTCGCTATGGGACCGTTGCGTGCATCGCGGCCATGCTTCTCGTCGAATCGGCTTGGGGACAAGTGCCCACGTGGCCGACCGCACCGGCCGCTTCATCCCAAGCTGCCGGGGTGTCGCAATATGCAGGCGGGAGCGCCGGCTCGTGGGACCCCCGCCTGGCACCGGGAAATGGTGCCGTCGAAGGCGGAAGGGGGCGGTCTCTGGGAAATGCCTCGTGGGCGTCCGGACAACCTTCGGCTTACGGCATCGGGAATGCGGCGACAGATCGGCCGGAACGGCCGGCGGCCTTTCTGAGTACGGAAACGTTCGTGCCGGAAGGATCTGCGGATGGGTCATCGGTACCTCTTTCCGGTAACGGTGCGAAACGGACCGAAACGGCTGCCGGTAAAGATGCCCCTGCATCACAAGAGGGCGTCTTGCGTTTGCCGCGTTCCGGCACCGAACAAGAGCGGAGCGGAGGCGTCGTACCGTCCGGATGGGGGCCGATTGCCACGACCTTCAGCGCCTTGGCCGTGGTTTTGGGAATCTTTCTGATTTTCGCCTGGCTGATGCGGCGAGCTTCCGGGAAGGGAGCCGCCGGCCTTCCCAGCGAATTGGTGGAAATCTTGGGCCAGGTTCCCCTGAACGGTCGGCAAAGGCTTTGCGTCCTGCGCTTTGGAAGAAAATTGGTGCTGGCGTGCGTCAGTGTGGACGGGGCCGAAACCCTGGCCGAGTTGACAGACCCGGAAGAGGTGGACGAACTTTTGGCGATTTGGCGCCGAAACTCGCCCGCGAGCGCTTCTCACGCCTTTCGCAAGGTTTTTGCTCAATACGCCGCCGGAGAGGCTTTGCCGAAGCATGTGGGATGACAGCGCGGATTAGGGCGAGGGTCTCGGCGACAGCCCTACGCCGGCTGCTGAGATCGAGGGGCCTCAGCCCGGTTCCTACGAGATGAATCGCATCATGGCAGGGATGCCGAACTCCCATATCAGCGCGGCGCACAGTGAGCGGCACGGCAGCCGGTGGGGCACGGTTCGCACCTTTCTGCGTCGGCAGATCGGGATGTGGGGCTGTTTATTGGCGTTATTGGTGCCGGGCGTGCCCGCCATCGCCCAATCCGGCGGATCCAATCGGCCGCTCCAGCTCTCCGTGCCGGACGCCGTGACCGCGGGACCGGAACGTTGGACCAGTCCCGAAGGACTTTCCTCCACCCTCCAAGTGATGCTGCTGTTGACGGTGTTGAGCCTCGCTCCCGCCGTCATCTTGATGACCACCTCCTTCATTCGGGTCGTGGTAGTGCTGGGCCTGCTGCGCCAGGCTTTGGGCACCCAGAACTTGCCGCCCAGTCAGGTGATCACCGGCTTGGCGCTGTTCATCACCTTGTTTGTCATGACCCCGGTCTGGAAACAAGTCTACGACGAGGCGATCGTACCTTATCAGAGTCGGCAGATTTCGTTGGAAGAGGCATGGGAAAACGGCAAGCGGCCGATCCGGCAATTCATGGCCCTGCAAATCGAGCGCTGCGGCAATAGCGAGGACGTATGGCTGTTTCTGCGGCACATGCAATTGGAACAAGAGCCGCAAACCTATGCGGAGGTCCCCATCCAAGCCTTGATTCCCGCCTTCATGCTGAGTGAGCTGAAGACGGCCTTCCTGATCGGTTTCCAGATCTATCTGCCCTTTTTGATTATCGACATGGTGGTCTCCTCCGTCATGGTTTCCATGGGCATGTTGATGATGCCGCCGGTGCTGGTGTCTCTGCCTTTCAAGCTGCTCCTGTTCGTGCTCTTGGACGGCTGGCACTTGGTCGTCGGCATGTTGATGGAGAGCTTCGCTCCCTTTGCCTGAGTCAGCTCGTGCGTGCCCCGGGAAGGTCGGCGACGTTTAAGACGCGGATTGGTGCGTGGCTCGCACCGAGGGTGTTTCGATGGACGTACAAAATGCCGTGGAGTTGACCCGCGAGGCCTTGTGGATCGGAATCCTGATCGGCACGCCCGTCTTGGTGACCGGGATGTTGGTGGGATTGCTGATCGGCCTGCTGCAGGCCGTAACACAGATCCAAGAGCAGAGCTTAGCGTTCATTCCCAAGCTCGCGGTCATGATGTTGATATTCCTGCTGACCTTGCCCTGGACCTTGACGCACATGATCGAGTACTCGCAGCAGTTGATTCAACAGATACCGGCCAATCTTTGAACCGCGAGGAGAACGAGGCGAAGTGGAGCGGCGGGTGCGGGCCGGTGAGGTACAAGACCTAGCATGGGTTGGTTGGTGGATTGGGCTTTGCAGCAATTCTTCCTATTTACGCTGGTATTCTTTCGTACCAGCGGGCTGGTGATCGCTGCGCCCGGCTACGGTTCGTCCGAAATCCCCTTGCAAATTCGGGCGCTGTTCGCCTTTTCCTTGGCGATGGTCCTCACGCCCCTACAAACCCAAGCAAGCCTGCCGCAGTCGCAGGGGCTGCTGGGCTACGGCCTACTTACGGCGGGGGAGCTGGCATTGGGATTTATGCTCGGCTTCGGCGTGGCCGTCATCCTGCTGGGAATCGAATTGGGCGGAGAGTTGGTCGCTCGCATGGGCGGCATCATGATGTCCGACGTGTATGACCCTTCGGCGGAGTCCGAGGTGCCCGTCTTTTCCCGGCTCCTCTTCCTCCTAGCCCTCATGGTGTATCTCGCCGTAGGCGGACATCGGCTTTTGCTCGAAGGATTGATCGAAAGTTTCCGTGTTCTGCCGCCGGGACGAGTCCTGAACGCAGAGCAGTACCCCGCTTTGCTGGTCGATCTTGTGTCGCAGAGCTTCGTGCTGGGAATCCGAGTTGGGGCTCCGGCCGCGACCGCCCTGTTGACGGCCACGCTGGTTCTGGGGCTTATCAGCCGCACGCTGCCGCAATTGAACTTGCTGATGCTGGGTTTCGGCATCAACTCCTTGGTGGCGATCGGGTTCTTACTCTTGACGGTGGGCCTCATCGCCCAGGTCTTCGAACAGCATTTGGATTCGGCCGTGGCCGACATGTTCGGCGTGCTGCTATCGACAGGCACCGCCGGAGGGTAATCGCGAAGCAAGTGCCGAGATCGGGATCGCTCAGCCGTTCTCGGCCGGAACCAGGCAAACGAATCGCGGCCCATGCCCGAGCAAAACGGCGAAAAATCGCAAGACCCTACCCCACATCGCCGGCAAAAAGCCCGCGAGGAGGGCCAGGTAGCGCGGAGTCACGACATGGTTTCCGCCCTAGTGCTGTTGGGAGGGACCTTGGCACTGATGATGACGGGCCGCGCCGCATGGGAGGCTTTGGTGCGGCTTTCGCGCTATCATCTTGGGGCCGAAGCGTTCTTGCGGATGGACGTTTCCGACGCAACGGCACTCTTTCGCCAGATTCTCTGGGAACTGGCGCTCGTGTTAGGGCCTGTGCTGGCCGCGATTATGGTCGTGGCAACGGCGGCCAATTTCCTCCAGACCGGCTTCCTATTCCTGCCGAACAAGCTGGTGCCGGACTTTTCCCGGATCGACCCTTTCAAGGGATTCGGCAGAATCTTCTCTTTGAGTAACGCCTTTCGACTGGGATTGGGGCTGGTCAAGCTGGCGGCGGTCGCCGCGGTGGCCGCTCTGTATCTCAATTCTCGCCGCGACGAAATCCTGGGCTTGGCCGACCTGGAGATGCTTCCTTTAGCCTGGTACTTGGGCGACCTTCTGATGGGCGTCACGCTGCGTCTGGGCTTGGCCCTGTTGGTGTTGGCCGTCTTGGATTTCGGCTTCCAGTTCTGGAAGCACGAACAAGATCTCAAAATGACGCCGCAAGAGGTGCGGGAGGAATTGCGGAACCTGGAGGGCGACCCGCAAATTGCCGCTCGCCGCCGCATGGTGCAACGGCAGTTGGTCTTGAACCGCGTCAATCAAGCGGTTCCCAAGGCGGATGTCGTCGTGACCAACCCGACCGAGTTGGCCGTCGCGCTGCAATACGACCCGGAGAAGATGGCAGCGCCGATCGTGGTGGCGAAAGGGGCCGGCTTGGTGGCCGCGAATATCCGCCGGTTGGCCTTGCAACACGGCATTCCGATCATCGAGAAAAAGCCCTTGGCTCAAGCCCTTTTCCGCGACGTGGAAGTCAATCAGCCTATTCCGCAAGAGCTGTACGCGGCCGTGGCCGAAGTATTGGCGTACGTGTATCAGCTCAAAGGCAAAAAACCGCCCAACCCGCAACAACGCGCCGCCTGACGCTTTCGCCTTGCTGCGGCCGCCTCTATCGGCGGGGCGGCGGCGACGAGATGTCCGCCGTCCAGGGACGCTGCAAAGGACGGCGTCGCGGGGGAGTGTCGCCGGGAACCGTGGTAAAGGCTTGGACTTGGCAGTCGTTGCCTCCGGCGTGTGACGGGCTGTCGGCGGCATCATCGGCCGGGGCGGGCTTCTCTTCGTTTGCCGCGGGGGCATCGTCGATCGGATAGCCGTAGCGATCGAAAAAGAATCGCCAACGACGGCTGATTTTGTGCTTCGTCGTTGAGTCGAGATCGAATCGGTTGCGCTGGTAGCCGGACCTTTCTCGGATGAATTGGCCCAGACCCTCGCGGACCGATTCAAATCCTTCCAGTCCCAGCTCGCGGTAGATGCGTTCCATTTCTCCCACCGGATCGGAGACCAGGTTCTCGTAGCTTACCTCGGCGAAGTTGCCGGGTGGGATGAGGGCACGGTCGGCCTCGAACCGTTGGTACATCTTTTCAAACGTCTCAAAGACGTATTCCTCCAACCCAGCGTAAGTCGGAATCTGAACGGCCTCGTCGCGGGAGAGGCGCCGCCAAAGATTCATGGTGGATGGGAAGAGCGAGTACGGATTGCGGTAAATATGGACGAACTTGGCGTTGGGAAACATATCCAGGAGAACGCGGAGGCGGGCCGTGTGCGGCGGAGACTTGAGCACGATCCGCCTCCGCTCTTGCAGGGTGACGCTCTTGAGAAACGTCAAGAAGCCTCGTTTCCAGTTCTCCAATTCGTCAGCGGTCAGGCCCTCCATGTACAGGAATCGTTCATAACGTCGCGGTTCGTTGGGGAATATGAGGCTGAGGTACGGCGAGGGCAACCCCATGTTGCAAAGGGCGAACTCGTCCTCTTGCGGCCGCTCCCAGCCGAACGGCATGTTGTCGATGGGCCGCTTTTTCGGCATCAGCAATCCGACAAGGGGAGCCAAGAATCGTCGCGAGATCAGAAAGTGGTTCGGCGCGAAGCAGGCGTAACTGTCGGTGTAACCATGCCGCTTATCGACGATGAACATCTCGTGGAGGAGCGTGGTGCCGGACCTCCAGTGACCGACGATGAAAATCGGGTCTCCCTGCAACGCCGTCTCGCGAATTTTGCGTCCCAGGACTAGCCGCTGCACGGCAGCGAGAAAGGAGTTGAACAGGCCGATCAACGCGATCAGCACGGCCATGCCGATACGGCTCGGGGCTATTCGGAATCGATGGGCTGCAAGCACCCGCATCCAAGCCAAGAAGGTGATGCCGTCCCAAAAACGGGGAATCCACGGGCGATCACGATAGCCGCCGATGTTCTCGTTCCGATGACCTGCTTCCGACATGTTGCACGCTGATCCGTAAAGTAAAGAGTGTGGGGGAAACCGGCAGGCATAAACACTGGGCGTCGGGCTACCGGTTCGCACCCAGATTGCAATGGCGGCTCAAGGGCGATCGCGATGTCGGTGTCGTTGCTTCATCGCGTCGAGATGGAACGCGCGAACCCTTGCCGTAGGGTGAGTCTAGCTTGCCCATTTTCCTGGAGCGGTGGGGGCTAATCACCTTAAAGTTACCCAAAAACAATAATCTTTCCAACCTTCTCCGATCTCCCTTGCGGCATGGTTAATCTCGAACTCTCCCACTTTGCTACCATTGCCAGGTCTGCGCACCGACACATTTTCCCCATTGTCTCGGCGCGGAGTCTCCCTCGCTCCGGTCGCCGCGAGACGATTCATTCCCTGTTATCGGTCAAAGCAATGTCGGGTTCCCCAGTAGAAAAGGCCGATTTGTAGGAACCTCCGGTAGATTCGGCGTGCACCCGCGAACGGAGAGGGAATTCGACGTGGGCGTCGGCGCTGGGTACTTCAGGAAGCATGTTGCAACGTTTTCGAACCGGCGGGCATTCCTTGCGGCAAGGCCCGTCCGTGCCCCAAACACCGCCTCAAGCCGGTCCGCATTGGGTTGCGAGCGGGCGCGAGGGATGGGCGGAACTCACCTGGATTTTTTGCCCAAATTGCGGTATCGTCCGACCCGATTCGAAGAGCGGTGCTACGCCGTGGTCGGCGGTCCATCGCTATCGGTTTCTCAGGCACTCCGGCGAGGCTTTTCCGGAGCCGTTGATGTTTCTTTGGGTGTAACGGATCGTGGCTACAGGAAGTCCCATTGCCCGCGCGAGCCTTTGGGCGGTCGCCAAGCCGCAGGAACTGGTGTTCCCGGTGGCTTTGGTCGTCAGCGTGCTGGTACTTTTGGTGACGCTTCCTTCCCCCGTCATGGATTTCTTGTTGGCGACCAACATTACCCTGGCCGTCATCATGCTGCTGACGACGGTGTACGTGCGGGCGCCTTTGGAATTCAGCATCTTTCCATCCTTGCTGTTGGCGAGCACCTTGTTGCGGTTGGTGCTGAACGTCGCGACGACGCGGCTGATTCTGACCCGCGCCGGGAGCGACGGCTTGAACGCGGCCGGGAGCGTCGTGCGAACGTTCGGCGAGTTTGTCGCCGGGGATCAGATCGTCGTTGGAATCATCATATTTTTGATTATCGTGGTGATTCAGTTCGTGGTCATTACTAAGGGTGCCACGCGGATCAGCGAAGTGGCGGCCCGGTTCGCCTTGGATGGGATGCCGGGGCGGCAAATGGCCATCGATGCCGACCTGAATGCCGGAATCATCGATGAGCATGAAGCTCAGCGGCGTCGGGAAGAAATCACACGCCAAGCCGACTTCTTCGGGGCCATGGACGGTGCCAGCAAGTTCGTGCGGGGCGACGCCATCGCTGGAATCATTATCACTCTAGTGAATATTGTCGGCGGTTTCTTTATCGGGGTCGTTCAGTTGCGGTTGACTTTTTCCGAGGCAGCCGAGATTTTCACCAAGCTGACCATCGGTGACGGGCTGGTGAGTCAAGTGCCGGCGTTCTTGATCTCCGTGGCCGCCGGTCTCTTGGTGACGCGAAGCAGTACGGAAGTGAACCTTCCGGCGGAGCTGCTCCGCCAGATGTTCGGCAGGCCGCAAACCCTCCTTGTGGCCGCGGCTTTCCTCGGGTTATTGGTGTTCACGCGACTCCCCGCGGTGCCGCTCTTATCGCTGGCGGCAGGTTGCACCGCGATGGCTGTCGTGCTCACCCGTAATACGAACCGACGCAAGCAATCGGAGGAGGCCAAGAAGAAAGCCGATGCGGGAAAACCGCCCGAAGAGAAGATCGAGGATTATCTCATTGTCAATCCCATGGAGGTGGAGATTGGAGTAGGGCTGATCCGACTGGCGGATCCCAAACGCGGCGGAGATCTCTTGGAACGCATTCACCGCATTCGCAAGAACGTGGCCGCAGAGATCGGGATCATCCTCCCCAAGGTTCGCATCCGCGACAATTTTCAGCTCGATCAGCATCAATACCGCATCAAAATCGAGGGGGCGCCCGTCGCTTCCGGAGAGGTCTATCCGAACCTGCTATTGGCCATGGATTCAGGCGTGACCGGCGGCAAAGTGGAGGGCATTGAAACGAAGGACCCGGCGTTCGGATCGCCCGCTTTGTGGATCGAGCCGTCGCAGAGAGAACGCGCCGAAATGTACGGCTACACGGTGGTGGACCCGTCCGCCGTCATTGCCACGCACTTGACCGAGACGATCCGGCGGCATGCCGACGAAATCCTAACCCGCGACGCCACGAAGCACCTAATCGACGAACTCAAGAAGACCTCGCCGGCCGTGGTCGAGGACTTGATTCCGAACTTGATGCGTTTGGCCGAGGTGCAACAAATCTTGCAGCTCTTGTTGCGGGAACAGGTACCCATTCGCCAACTCAGCTTGATCCTGGAGACGTTGGGGGATTATGCGCCGCGGACCAAGGATCCGATTCTGTTGACGGAATTCGTTCGGGCCAGGTTGGCCAGGACCATCTGTACCCGCTACCGGGATGCCGAGGGTCGTTTGACGGTCATCACGCTTGATCCGGCACTGGAGGATCGGATTCGTTCCGGCTTCGATCACACCGAGCGCGGATTGTTTATCCGCATGCCTCCGCAAGTGATCGAAGCGATTTGCCGGGCCTTGGCCCAGGAAATCGGCAAATTGACGTCGGCGCAGCGCCCGCCGATCGTTTTGGTGAACCCGCAGATTCGCGCGGCGCTCAAGGAGATGACTTCCGGTTATCTGCCGCAATTGGTGGTCTTGAGCTACAACGAGATCACGCGCGACACGAGGATCGAGTCCGTCGCCATGGTGCCGGATATCCGTTGAAACTCGAGGTGCCCGGAGCCTGATGCCGGAGGATGATTTGGCGGAACGGCGGATGCCGGGGTTGAGGGAACGACGTCGGTGAACGGTGGTGGGAAATACTTGCGGTATTCGAATTGGGATGCCTCCGGATTCGGTGAGGTCTAGCAAAACAGAGAGTGGGATACGGACGATGGAAGTGCACACGTTTCGCGCTGATACGATGCATGAGGCATTGGCTCTTGTGCGACGTGAATTGGGCCCCGACGCGGCGATCCTACGGACTCGTGAGGTTCGAACGTCTCGGTTGTTCGGTTTGTTGCCCGGTCCGCGCAAAATCGAGGTGACGGCCTCGGCGGGGGTCAACGTCCCCAGTCGCTTGCCGCCGGTCGAACCGCCCCGCGACGCGATGGGACGCAACCGGACGGACTTCGGCGAGGCCGGATTGTCCTTGGAGGTCCCCAACGCAGAGACCCGAAGTTTGGCCTTCCGCGGCGAGACGCCGGTGCTCGAGGTTCGCAATCGGCTGGAGAGCATGGAGCACATGCTGCACGAGTTGTGCCGGAGGAATGGGTCGCAAAGCGGATACGATTGGCCGGACTCCTTGTTCCGACTCTACACCGATCTGATTGATGCGGACTTGAGCGAAGAGGAGGCGCGGGATTGGGTGGAACGGGTTCGCTCCGACGCCCTTCGCGACCGCATCGAGGACGTGTCGATTCTCAAATCACGCATCGGGCGGATGTTGGAGAGTGAATTGGCGGTGTGCGGTCCCATTCGCTTGAGCCGCGGCCAACGTCGCGTGGCGGCACTGATCGGTCCCACCGGCGTCGGGAAGACCACCACGATCGCCAAATTGGCCGCCAATTTTCGGCTGCGAGAGAATCGCCGCGTGGGGCTGATCACCGTGGATACCTACCGTAT
This sequence comes from Thermogutta hypogea, assembly GCF_055386265.1. Taxonomy (NCBI): domain Bacteria; kingdom Pseudomonadati; phylum Planctomycetota; class Planctomycetia; order Pirellulales; family Thermoguttaceae; genus Thermogutta; species Thermogutta hypogea. The sequence goes on along the minus strand of NZ_AP042425.1, from coordinate 2,205,447 downwards.
CGCCGCCGTGGAGCAGCTTCGCACCTATGCCGACATCATCGACTTGCCGATGCAAGTGGTTTCCACACCGCGGGAGATGCGCGAGGCGGTGCAGCGCTTCAACGGCTTGGACCTGGTGTTGATCGACACGGCCGGCCGCAGCCCCAAGGATGAAATCAAAATCCGGGAGCTGCGGACCTTGCTTTCCGAGGCACGGGCCGACGAAGTTCATCTGGTGGTGAGCAGCGTGATCGGCGCCCGGGCGCTGCGGCAGATCATCGATCATTTCCAAACCGCGTCTCCCACCGCGCTGCTTCTTACCAAGTTGGATGAGGCCCCGTCCTTGGGCGGCCTGCTGCCGGTGCTCAGCGAGGGGCGGCTGCCTTTGAGTTATTTGACGAACGGGCAGAACGTGCCGGACGACATCGAGGTGGCCGACGCGGGCAAGCTGGCTCGCATGATCTTGCGATTGGAGCATCTTTCCGGCGCGGAATTGTGAGGGAGAGAGAAGACGCCGCCGGGCCGCCTGCGGATTGCCGCGGGCGCGTCCGGCGGGGCGAATTACTCGATACATCGAGCCGACGACGAACCAAAACTTGTTCCAATTCAAGAAGAGCGGTTTCGAGGTGCGGCGTGCGCATGGAGCAAGATCAAGCCTTTCGCCTGCGACAGATGGTACTCCGCCGGAACGGCTTGAAAAAGACAGTTCCAGCGGAGACGCGGTGCGCGATTCTGGCGATATTCGGGGCACGAGAGGGAGCGGGGTGTTCCACCGTAGCCTTCGGACTGGCGGACCTGCTGCGACGGCGTGGTTGGGACGCCGTCCTTGCCTCCGGAGCCGTCCAGGGCCTGCCGGAACCGCCGGCCCGAGAGCCAGGCTGGATTCGTGATTCGGAACGGTCGCTTCCACCCCCCGAAGCACGCCGAGTTTCCGGGGAGTGTGCACTGCGCGGATCGCTCTTGGGCGGGTTCACCGCAAGTTTTCCCAAACCGATGATCCGCATCCTGGATGGAGGCGTCGGATCGCCGGCCGACGTAGGACCACGATTACGTGAAGGTCGCATTCTGCTGGTGGCACCTGCGGACGCGCCCGGCCTGATGTGCGCGTACGCCTGGCTGAAAACCGCCCACAAGGCCGGGGCTTTGGAGCAGACCGCCGTCGTCTTCAACGGGGTTTCGGCGGAGATGCCGTTGGCGGAAGCCGCCGCTCGGGTACAGACCGCAACCCGAAAGTTTCTCGCGGTCGAGATCCCCGTCTGGGCGGGGCTGCCGCGGGTGACCGAGGACGTGCTCCTTCCCGCTCGGCCGGGCTTGGGGACGCTTCCGGACGAACAAGACGTATCGGACGCGGCCCAACCGGCGCGAATATCGGCGGCGGAATGGCTGCGGGAGCTGAACGGCGTGGCGGATCGCGTGCTCTCTGTTTGGACCGCGTGGGACGCGAAGGATGCCTCTGAGCGCGGGGAGGACGATTCCGGCTTGCATACGCTTCCGCGCGCCGATGCCGCCTGACCGTGCGCGGGTACGGCGGCCGAGTCACCGGGGGGAAGTACGAATGCGGCGCAGGGAGAAAACGCGGAGTAATTCGACGAACGAAGCGACTATCGGGATACCACAGGCTATGCGCGATCTTGCGAATTCGTTCAAGCGGATGGCCGATTCGGTCGATAATGATTGGGCGCAACGGTTGGATGATGAGAATGTGGTTGGAGCGTTCTCCGACCGCCGCGTAGTCTCGCCGAATGGGACCGTGACCCGAAAGTGCCGCGTCGGATATCCCCTGGGACGAGGTGAAGGTTCGTGTCTCGCCGTTACGCCGGGGTTTTCGGTTCGTTGGCCATGACGTGCGTCTTGATCCACGGACTGATCCACGGTGCTCCGTCGGATGACATCCTGTTACGAGCTTGGTTTAGCCTGTGGGGATTCGCAGGGTTGGGAGCGATCATCGGAGCCGTTGCCGAGCGGAGCATCCGCGAATCTGTGGAGCAGCGTTTGCGGGGCGAATTGGCGGCGCGATCGGGTAAAAGCCCTCGGAACTCACCCACCGCGTCGGCAAGCGGCGCGTAACGGCGGAGGTCCGGGATACGTTGGTCGGCCTGCCATGCCTGCGGGTGTGCCGGGCTGAACCGAGAGGGCGAGTCGGGCTGAGGGGCGGTGCCCGAAACGGCACAAGAAGCGTGCGGCGAGGTGATGGGGCTTGCGGCTCCGCCCGGTATTCGTTGCGGCAAGGCGGGTTCGATTGTATTTCACCACCCGGGAGAGACACGGATGAGTCGTCCCAAGGCTGGTGCATTCGCCGTGAGTAAAGCAGGAAAGAAGGCGGTCACGGCGGTTCGGCGAGATGGATTGCAGAAGACACAGGACGGCACCTTCAGGGAGGAATCCATGCCCACCACTGCGGCTCCCGAGGATGTGGAGCAACTATGGATTGAATTCAAGAAGAATCCCGAGAACCAGTCGCTACGCAATCGATTGGTGGAAATCTATCTGCCTCTGGTCAAGTACAATGCCGAGCGGATTTGGGCCCGATTGCCGGAGGGTGTGGAGCTCGACGACCTCATCTCGGCCGGCGTGTTCGGCCTGACCGACGCCATTTATGCCTTCGATTTGGATCGCGGCGTCAAGTTCGAGACGTATTGCGTACCGCGCATCCGCGGGGCCATGCTCGACGAACTGCGCTCCATGGATTGGGTGCCGCGATTGGTCCGGTCCAAGGCCAGCAAGCTCAACGAGGCCACGCGCAACCTCGAAGCAAAACTGGGACGGCAGCCGACCGACCACGAACTGGCCGCGGAGTTGGGACTCTCCGTTCCCGAATTGGAAAAGATGAAGCTGGACGCCAGCGCCGTCAACCTTATCAGCCTCAACAAGAAATGGTACGAAACCGATAGCTACAAGGAAGTCCGCGAGGTCGATATCCTCGAGGACAAACGAGGGGAGGATCCCACGCGGCGGATCCAGAAAAACGACATCATGCGCCTCATCACCAAGGGGCTCAATCGCAACGAGCGCTTGATCCTCATCCTCTACTACTATGAGGAATTGACGATGAAAGAGATCGGCGCGACGCTCGATCTCTCGGAGAGCCGCGTCAGCCAGATGCACAGTGCCATCGTCCAGCGATTGCAACAGCAACTGGAGAGGCGGAAGGCCGAATTCGGCTGAACCGCGGCAACCGGCAAGCATTTCCCGCAACTCGAAGCGGGACGTGCATGAAAGCCGTCGGCGTTGCAACTCCCTTGTCGGCGGGCGGGGAAGGCGGAGGCTCGGAAGAAGGTAAAGGAAAAGTCCCGGCGAGACGGCCCTTCGGCTTGGACGCCATCGCGGCCGGCCCCGCCTTGGATGAGGGGGCGTGATTCGACGCCTCCCCCGGGACGCCATTATTTCGTGCTTTTCCGGTCTCCGCGGATCGCAGCTCCCAGGAGCTCTCGAACGAATTCGGTCGATGCGACACATCTTGCCCGCGCGCTTCACAGCCCGAACAAAGAGCCGTGAAACATCTTCGCCTCAGGGCAATGGCGCCCCCTGCCTTGCACGCTCCGCGGGGAACGCCTTTCCCAAGCTATTCTCGTCCTACAGCAACGCGATGTGGAGAAAACGCAACCGGCTCCGCGCTCTCAACCGTTGATTGCTGCCGACGGACTTCGCATAATAACCGCCGGCAGCAGATCGAGCGGATATTGCAAGCTCTGCGGAGAACGGGACATGGCTGGGAATCATCGATTGCGGGGAGTGGTGCGCGGCGATGGCGCGCGGCGTTGGGGAGTCGCAGTAAAGCTGCCGACGCACGTCCTCGCCGCGGTCGCGTGCGGCCTCTTGGTCTTGTCGGCGTTCGGTACCGGCCGGGCGGAGGAATCGACCGAGTCGGAGGACGTGGCTCGGTCTGGGGACTGGGAGTCGGCGGTACGCGAGGATGCCCGACTGGGAGACCTCAAGACGCTGGACGACTATTTCCCGTTCCAGCCTCCCGATGATTTGGCGACGTGGGAAAGACGCCGGGAACGGGTGAGACGCCAGATCCTAGTGGCGGCCGGTCTGTGGCCCATGCCGGATCGCCCCGAACTGAAGCCGGTGATCTACGGAAAAGTGGATCGCGGCGACTACTCTGTGGAGAAGGTTTATTTCGAGTCGCTGCCGGGGTTCTACGTAACGGGCAATCTTTATCGGCCGACGCGCGGCAAGGCGCCCTATCCGGCCGTGTTGTCGCCGCACGGCCATTGGCCGGACGGCAGATTCTACGACGCCGGCGAGGTACAGGTCGCGCGGGATATCGAAAAGGGGGCCGAGCGATTTCCGATCGGCGGTCGGTTCCCTATTCAGGCACGATGCGTCCAGCTCGCGCGGATGGGCTGCGTCGTTTTTCACTACGATATGATCGGATACGCGGACAGCCGGCAGATGCCGCATCGCCCCGGCATCCGCGCTCACCTCAACTCCGCAGAGCGCTGGGGCTTTTTCAGTCCGCGGGCGGAGTTGCTGGGACAAAATATGTTGGGGTTACAGACGTTCAATTCGATCCGGGCCTTGGATTTCTTGTGCGGCCTGCCGGACGTCGACGCCTCTCGCATCGGCGTCACGGGGGCCAGCGGCGGGGGAACCCAAACCTTTTTGCTTTGCGCCGTGGATTCGCGACCGAAAGTGTCGTTTCCGGCCGTCATGGTGTCCACCGCCATGCAAGGGGGTTGTACCTGCGAGAATGCGTGCTATCTACGTATCGATTCCGGCAACGTGGAGTTCGCGGCCCTCTTTGCGCCCAAACCGCTCGGTATGACGGCGGCCGACGACTGGACCAAGGAAATCGCGACCAAGGGCCTTCCCGAGTTGCGACGGCTTTACACGCTGTACGGATCGCCGGATTTGGTGATGGCCGAACCGCTGCTTCAATTTCCCCACAACTACAACTACGTGTCGCGGAGCGTGATGTACCGTTGGATGAATCGGCATCTCGAACTAGGGCTGGAGGAGCCGATCGTCGAGGAGGATTTCCAGCCGCTATCCCGAGAGGAAATAACGGTTTGGGATGCCGACCATCCGCCCCCGCCCGGCGGAGAAGAATGGGAGGCGGCCCTCCTAGCACGGTGGCACGAAGGTAATCGGCGGCAGATGGACGCCCTGCTCCCGGCCGACGCGGCGAGCTGGGAGGAGTACCGGCGCATCGTGGGCGGGGCATGGGACGTGATCCTCGGCCGATCCATGCCGAATGCGGACGAAATCGCCGGTGAAAAACTTGGGGAGCAAGCCGGTCGGGGATTTCGGGTGGATCGACTCTTGGTGCGAAACCTGAGCCGCAAGGAATGTGTCCCGGTTCTGGAGTTGGTACCCGATCAGCCGGTGGGAGTGACCGTCATCTGGGTTTCGAAGGAAGGCAAGAACGCCGTTTGGGCCGAGCAAGATCGCTTGACGCCCTTGCTGGAACGGTTGGTTCGCGCGGGCATCGGCGTGGCGGCCGTCGACTTGTTCGGTCAGGGTGAGTTCACGAGCGACGGCAAGCCGTGGGAGCGGCAGAGACTCGTCAAAAAGGATGATTACGCCGGTTACACTTTCGGCTATAATCCTCCGCTTTTCTCACAACGGGTCCACGATCTGCTAAGCGTGACGCGCTACCTGCGAGAGCGGAATCCGGCGGACCGCCTTTGGGTGATCGGATTGGAAGGGGCGGGGCACTGGGTGGCCGCCGCGCGTGCCCAAGCGGGCGAGACCGTCGACTTGGCGGTGTGCGACTGCGGCTCTATCCGCTTCCTGCAAGTCGCGGAAATGGACGATCCGGACTTTTTGCCGTCCGCGGCCAAGTTCGGCGATTTGCCCGGTCTATTGTCACTGTCGGCGCCTCGGCCCCTTTGGTACGCGGTCACCGATGCCGAGGATCTCGACGTCGTCCGCCGATGTTACGCTGCTACCGACGGCGAGGAGAAGCTGCGCCTCTGGCAGGGGCTTCCCGCCAAGCCCGAAGCTGATTGGGTGGACGCGTTGCTGAACCTGGTTTCCCAACGATGATCGCTGAACGCCGATGGTGTGCTGGCCGCCTTCAGCGGTACGATCCGAACGGTGCACACTGCGGTACCACGGCCGAATCGATTACGACCAGTCGGGCGACTTGCCGGAAGACTGCGAAGCCTGTTGTCGTTTGCTTCGCTCCATGCGGAGAAGGCGGCGCGGGCTGCCGAATTCGGCCACCAGGCTCTCTAAATCGGCTTGCATCTGAATCTGGAAGGCGAGGAACGCCTTGGCCGACACGCGAATCGGCTCGTCGCACTCTTCGTGTGCACGGCTGATGAGGCGGCCGAAATCGTGGTTGGTCGTCTTCATGCTCGTTCACCTGCCAGAGGCCTCGGCGACGACGCGCCGCGGGAGTGCTCTTACCACTTCCATCCTAATCGAAACAGCCGACCTCGGATAGCGTTTGACAACCGCGAGGGTGGTCAAAACAGGTCTTGCCTCTCATAGGGGGTGAAGAATAACTCCGATATGCCTACTCCTGAAATCCCAACGGACGGTTCCAATCAGAAAAAGGGAGAAACCGACAGCCTTCGAGGTCCAATCGTTGGAGCTGCAAATGCCTTCCCCGTCAAACGTCATCGACCGCTCAGGGCGACGAATTCCGTCTCTAGCTTTTTGGACGGATGGATTGTACAAAAGGTTCACGTTGAAATGAGTTGCGTGAATATGGGCAAGATAAGGATGGTGGGTGGAGAGGCTGTTTTTCCTGGGAGCCATGCCTCCAAGGCGGACAAGCACTCGGACTAGGCCGGGAGAGGAAATGTCCCCTCGGCCCGCGGTTGGGAAGAACAGCCGGCTCGAAATCTTGCCGACGTGGTGGCTGGAAAAGGCCGTCGCAAAAAAGCGGCCCGGCGAAACGGAAACCGCCTCGTCGGGCCTGATCACCACGGGCTGGTGGTGTGTACCAAATGACCGAATAATGGGACCGGGACGCGGCCGCTTGCAGGGCATTTTTGGCGTTGGTTGCGTCGGTATCCGGTCCGCTAAAGGTTCAAACACCCCTCGGCATTCAAGGTTTCGGTCTTGAAGCCTAGAGGCCGGCGGAGAAGACGGGTGACGGTTTCGGTCGCCGTCGGCGTTGGGGCGGAGGCCGACATTCGCAACGACAGATCACCGGGTTGGCACGGTCGCTCCGAACGGAAATTCGCGTTCGCGGCGGCGCAACACGACGCGTGATTCCAAGCGGAATCACCGTTACGACAGGGCGACGTAATGGAATGCTGTTTTGACTTCGTGAGTCCGGCCGAAGATGTAAATGCGGAGCGAGATGCTGCCTGCCACGGAACGGCTTTTCCCGGACACTCTATCGGCCGCGGACCGACGCCCCATCGTATCGTTGGGCTTCACCGAGCGTTTCCGCGGTGGGGATTTCAGCGGATGCTATGGCGGCCGAATGAGTTTTAGAGTATAGTTCCTGTGGAGAAAGAGTACGGTGCTTCGGACACGTCACCGTGCTCGCAAACCGATCCTCTCCCGACCGCGGCTTGAACCAAGCGGCTTGGCGGGGGGAGGGGTGTGGATTGTGACTCTTGGAGATGGCTCATGCAGATTCACGGTCCGTCGCACATCCACGGTGCTCAGCCTTTGCACGGGCCGCATGGCCGCATCACGCGGCCGGAGGCCGTCGACGCCGGTTTGCCGATTCAGGACGAACTACAGCTTTCAGACGCGGCCCGGCTTCTCGACAAAGTTCACGACTTGCCCGACGTGCGATGGGATCGTATCGCCAAGATCAAGGCGGAAATCGCCAACGGCGTCTACGAAACCGAGGAGAAATTGCAGATCGCCGTCGAACGCTTGTTGGATGAGATCGGGTGAGCGAGAGCCCTTTTCCTTTGCAGTCGGTCATCGCGCCGGAATCGCCCGAGCAGCGATTCGAAAAGTTTCTCCGCGCTAGGGGAAAGCGCATGACCGCGCAGCGGCGGCTGATCCTGGCCACTATTTTCAGCCATCACGATCATTTCGATGCCGATGATCTGATGGTTCACCTCCGCGACCGGATGGCCTCCCGCGAGGTCAGCAGGCCGACCGTCTATCGGACCCTGGGCGAGTTGGTGGAAGCGGGCTTACTCCGCCGCATGACGCTGCGCGATCGCTACGTGTACGAGCACTCTTACGGGTATCCCGATCACGATCATTTGTACTGCCAGGTGTGCCACCGCCTCATCGAGTTCTTTACGCCCCTGGTAGCCGAAATTCGAGAGCGCGTGTCCCGCGAGCACCGTTTCCACGCGATGTCTCATCGGTTCTTGATTTCGGGCATTTGCGAGAACTGTGGGAAAGAGCAGAGGGATGCGGCGCCGGAGAGAGATCAACCTCCGGGTCGCGACCCGGGATGCGCAGCCGAGCCGAACGGCGCCGCGCGGTGACACTCGCCTAAGTCCGCGGCCCCCAATCACAATTCGGGAAAACCGCTTCCCCCCTTGATATGCCCCGGCGCAACGAGACGCGCGCTCACGGACCGCGTCGTGCGGCGGACGCAGCGGTCGGACTCGTGTTCCTGTCCTTTACTCTTGCGGCTTATTGCCCGCTTCGGAACGGGCCTTTTGCAGCAACCATTCGGCGAGGAGATCGATTTCCTCCTTAGTCAACAGGTTCTTGGCCGGCTCGGCGAACATGTGGTAGGACGGCATGCCGTCGTTTGAGCCGGGGTAGAACCGCTCGTTCTTGGGATCGGAGATGAATTCTGCCAACCACGTTCGCGAACCGTAACCGGTGAGGTCGGGCGCCGTCCCAAGCTCGCCTCGATCGTAAAACTTGTGACAGTCGGCGCACGTGAAGTCCTCGAAGAGGAGCAGCGTGTCTTCGTCCGGCATCGGCGGTTCCTCGCCGGAAGCGTAATCCTTCAGGGCTTCCGCGGCTAAGGCATCGATCAACTTGTCGAACTCCTCCTGCCCGATGTCTTCGATCAACTCGCGGAGATTTCCGCGAACGAACTTGGACATGCTGCCGTCCGCAAAGGCACTATTGCCGAAGTATTTCGGCGTGGCGATCTGCTTGGGGTCCAACAAACCCGCGATCCATTCGCGGGAGGCGAATCCGCCGAGATCCGGGGCCGACGGACTGACCGCGGTCAGATGATCCTCGCCCTCCGCGGAATGGGCATGGCAAACCGAGCACAGTTCTTTTTGGTACAGCCGGCGCGCCTCGGCCCGCTTATCGCCGCTCGGACGATCCGGGAGCGGCACGGCCCGCGCTTGCCACTTGCCGAGTGTCAACATCACCGGTTCCTTTGCGGGCCGCGGGGCTTCGTCCGCGGACGCCGAGGAGGGTTCTTCTCCCCAATCTTCTCTTAGGAAGTCGGCCAAGATGGCCAATTGTTCGGCGGGAATACGATTTGCCTCGGGACGAGCGGGATCTTCCACGTAGGCGGGCATGCGGTCGTTCCGCAAGCCGTAAAACGAGACGTGTTGCGGTGAGGCCAGGATTCCGATCAACCACTCGCGCGAACCGTAGCCCGTCAAGTCGGGAGCCGTGCCTTTCGGCCCCGCGCCATGGAAGTGGTGGCAGCGGGCGCACTCCTTGCCGGCGATCAATTCGCGTCCGCGAGCGATCAGATCCCGGTCGGAATCGGAGACGGGTTGATACGGGAGGTCGGCCTCGGCGGACAAGGCTGCGATGACGGCCTTGCGGTCGGCCTCGGGGAGCTTTTGAAAACGCTCTTGGACGTAACGCACCATGGTTCCGGCGGCGAATCGGGTATTGCCGTAATACTCGTCGGAAGCGATTCGGTCGGGATCGAAGAATCCTTCCAGCCATTCCCGCCCGGCAAAGCGGCGAAGATTCGGTGCCGAAGGGTTATCGCACAGGATCGCCCCCTCCTCGCCGGCAACGCCCAGGGAATGGCAACTAGCGCATTGTTGTTCGAAAACCTTGGGACCTTGGGTCTTGGGATCGGCCCGCAACAGCGCCAGCGCTCCGAGGGGAGGTATGCCGCCATGGAACCGAATGAGTTCCAGCGTTCGTTCGGCGTTGCGTTGGGCGGCCTGCTTCGAGGCTGCGAATTCCGCGTCATGCCAATCGTGCCGCCACGATTGGTAAGAGAAATAGGCCAGTCCGCCGAAAATGATCAGAGTGAACACGACGTTCCAGACGTGGCCGACCGGACTGCGGCCGAAAATCGGCATCGCAAAGAACAGCAGCGCCGTAATCCCAGGGATGACGAAGATGGCCAAGACCTTGATTTCTCCCGGGAAGAGATTGGCGAAGCCGTACAATCCGCGGAAGGACCATTCCGGACGAGCTGCGGCGTAAAAATTGGCCGGGTCGGTATCGGCCGGGGCGCCCAACTCGACGCCGAAATGCCGGTCGGGTGCCTTCCAAGCGGCGGGGTCTAGAGCCCCGGGCAGGAAGACGAAGGCCAGAACGACCGCCATTGTCGCCAAGCATACGCCGCCCTGAAGCGTGACGGGCGCGCGGGAATCCGGTTTGGCTCCGGGATAGCGGTCGGGCATTTCTTCGACGCGTCGTCCCGCCCGCCGCGCCAACAGCGCGTGGATTACGGCGATCAGGATCAAGGATCCGGCGGAGCAGACCACGTGCATGGCGAAGAAGTGCGTCAACGCGTGGTGTCCGAATGCGGGGCCCCCCACTACCAAGCGATACAAAGGGGCGCCGATTCCCGGCAAAAGCAGTAAGAAACTGACGCGCGTTTGCGTCGCGGCGTAGGCTTCGTCGTCCCAGCTCAACAGATCGCCGGTCAAGCAGGCAGCCAGCGATAACCCCAACAAAATGAGCGCGGTCCAGAATACGAATTCTCGAGGCGCAGTGTATTTCCGCAGAAAGATGAATCCCAAGACATAGACGATGAGAAATCCGACCAACACTTGGGCGCTCCAGAAATGGATGCCGCGTACAAGCCACCCCAGGGTCAACTGATGCTGGATGTAATAAACGCTTTCCCACGCCGTCTGGCTGGAGGGGCTGTAAAAAAACCACATCGCCAAACCGGTGACGGCCTGGAGGCAAAGCAGAAAGAAGAGGATGGAAAGCCCGATCGGCCACCAGCAGCGGCCGTACGCGTCGCATCCGCCGCCGCAACTTGCCGACACCAAAGAGCGCCATGCGATACGATCTTCCAGCCAGTTGGAAAAACCCGTTCCGAGCTTGCTCATCATCGTTAGGCCCTTGGGGGGAGGGGATGTTTTCTGTTTGCGTCGCAATCGAAGGGGGCTTCTCTTGCGGTTCCTTGTGGTGACGTGGGTTGCCCTTGCCGACCGCCGCCGGGCACTCGTGCCGATCACGCCATGGGAATCTTCGCGGAGGTGCCCAGTTGGAAGTTTTGAAAGACGACCCAGACGTCGCCGTTGTCGGCGATTTCCGCTTCGAGGGAGTCCATGTCGCGGGGGCTGGGCGAAACCGCATCCAATCTCTTTCCGGATAGCGAGAAACTGGCCAAATGGCATGGGCAGAAAAACCGCCCTTCGGACCCGCTTTCGCCGGGCTTGTAGTCGACGGAACAACCGGCGTGAGGGCAGACCACGTGCAAGGCTTCTACGCGATCAGCGGCGACCTTGCGCAAGTAGACCGCACCCACCGGTTCACGCGATACCGTCCACGCGTTTGCTTTCTCCGCTACGACGGGAAACTTGCGGGGCGTTCCGTCGTCAGGGAGGTTGTCCAGCGAGGTCAAACGCACGCGCAACCCGCCTTGAGCCTTTTTCCCCAAGGGACTTAAGAAGGCCGCCATGCCGCTCCCAATTCCGGGCAGCAACGCTACGATCCCCAAGATCCATGCAATGAGGCTGCCCAAAAAGCCGCGGCGTACCGGTGCGGCTGCGGGCGATGTGCCACAACAAGAACAACAAGATTCCGTTTGAGTCATGGTGTCTCCCGATGTCAGAAATGGCGGCCGACGGTTGCCCTCGGGTTTGGTTTTTCGCTTCGGTTATTGCCCGACCGAGCCGAACGCATGACGGGGACGCTGTCCCGCCGGGCCGTTCAATATTACGTTGCAAAATGCGCAATGGGTTGCCCCGAAGGCGGGGAATTGTGCGACATCTCGCGGTTTTGGCCCAGGTTATTGTCCCGGCTGGCGTCGTAATTAATCCTGCAATAATTGACGGTAACGCCCCCGCTCTCGCACGTAAACGGAACGGATATGGAAAGGCGCCCGCGCCCGGATCCTCGTCCGATGCAAGGCCCGGGTTTGCGGAACGGGAGCGGTTGGTACACCCCGACGCCTAACTATTGTTGCAAGGCCTTTCGTGCGGCGTCAAGAACTTTCGCCCGTGCCTCGTCCAGCGTTCCCAGGACGGTGGCGCCGGCGGCGGCCTTATGCCCGCCGCCGCCGAATTCCGCTGCCAGCCGGCTGCAATCCACGTGGCAACGGCTGCGGAAGCTGATCTTGAACCGACCGGGCGTGTGTTCCACCAGGATGACGGCCAACTGCGTGCCGCTGACCGTTAATGTCGTGTTTACGATATCCTCGCTGTCGGACGAAACGGCCCCGGTCTCCGCGAAGTCGCCGTGGATGAGGTAGGTATGAATCAGTCTGCCGTCGAGTTCCGTCTCGGCCCGCTGCATGGCGCGGCCGGTCAAGCGAAATCGCCCGATTCGCTCGTTTTCATAAAGATCCCGATAGAGTTCGTCCGGCCGGACTCCGGCGGCGACGAGTCGGGCACCGAGCGAAAAGGTATCGGCTCGCACCGAATTGAAGCGGAACCAGCCGGTATCCGTCGCCAGTGCCGCCAACAACAGCTTGGCCGATGCGGGATCGAGAGGTACGTTCAGTCTCTCAGCCAGCTCGGCCACGATTCGGCCGGTGGCTTCGGCTCGCGTGTCTTTGAAGAATTGCGTTCCCAGATCGTCACCGCTCACGTGATGATCGAGAACGATCTTCGTCCCTGGGAAGGCACGCAAGAAGTCCGCCATTCCCCCAAGCTGGGCCCACGCCGAGGTATCTAGGACGACGAGGACCTCGACGGACTGGCGCCACTCCTCCGTGCGCGGGTGGCCGAGGCGATGAATTTCGCCGGTCGGGTCGAGAAACTTCAGATTGGGCGGGACTTCGAAGTCGGCTAGGCACACGGTTTCCTTGTGCAGGCGTCGCAGGATGTTGGATAGCGCCAGCGTACTGCCGATGGCATCGCAGTCGGGTCTGATATGCGTGGTCAGAAGGAAGGAGCGATGATCGTGAATGATCCGCCGCAATTGATCCCAATCGATGGTCACTTGGTTGTCCGGTGAGAGATCCGAGGCACTCGAATTCCGGCTGCTACCGTCTTGCATGCGAAAATCTCCCAGGGGCCGATTGGGCCTGCTCCGCGGATTGAAAGTTGCGCCCTCTTTTGCTCTCGTCGCTAAACGCAATAGTCTTCTGAAAGGCCGATTTCGGCGGCGCCGAGCCGCTCGAATATCAAGGCAACTGTTTCGGAACGGCGGACCGGCTGCACGACTCGCTGGATTGAGAGGCCGTGCTCGGCTCCGACCGGCCGTCGGAGGAATGCTGATCGGGCCGGCAGCCTTGAAGGTATTCGGCAGCCCTTTGCCGAGCAGCTTCCACGTCGAGAGCCATGCGATCGAGCAACGCGGCGACGCTGTCGAATCGAAGCACGTCCCGAAGTCTTTGCAGGAAAACGATTTCCAGCTCGCGTCCGTAAAGGTCGCCTGAAAAGTCGCACAGGAAAACCTCGAACTTGATCAGTTCCTCGCCGAAGGTCGGATTGCCGCCGATGCTGATGGCCGCTGCGTAAGTATTACCGTCGATTTTGGCCAAGCCGGCGTAAATGCCGGGGCCGGGGATGACGGTTCGCAGGTCTTGCAGGTTCGCCGTGGGGTAGCCCAAGGCGGCTCCCCGACCCGCTCCGTGGACCACCGTTCCGATTGTGGCAAAGGGTCGCGAAAGCATTTCTTCGGCTTGATCGACGCGACCCGCCCGGATCGCTTGGCGGATGCGGGAACTGGAAATCGGCAGCCCTCCGTGTTCCACGGGCGGCACGATTTCCCAATGTATCCCGTGATCGTCGCACCAATCCGCCAGCAGCCGGACGTCGCCCTCGCGATCGTGCCCGAAACGGAAGTCGGGCCCTTCCACGATCGCCCGAATCGCGAGTCGCCCACGCAGCAGGTCGTGAAAGAAATCTCGGGCGGACGTTCGAAACAAGGCGGGCGTGCTTGGCAGGACGATAGCGAAATCGATCCCGGCCTCCGCCAACAATTCCGTACGGCGTTCCGGCCAAACCAGCGGCGGCGGGGCGCCACGACTCGATACGACCGCGGCGGGATGGGGGTCAAACGTCATGACTGCGGCCGGCGTTCCCTCGCGGTCGGCTATTTCGCGGAGGCGACGAAGCAACGCCAAATGACCGCGATGCACGCCGTCGAAGTTTCCGATGGTCAACGCACAGCCGCGAAGTTCGGGATGATCGCAGTCCGAGAAAACTCTCACTGGTGAATACTATCCTCGGCACTTTGGTTGGAAAAACCGCCTTGGGCGCGCCTGCTTGCGAGGGGAGCGCCCGAAGGTCCCCTGCTTGCCGCAACCAAAGGTTATTGCCGCATCGACCGGGCTCGAGTTGGGGCGACTTTGCGGCGATTCGGTGACGGGCGGTCGCAATCGCGAATCCCCAATTATACCGCCGAGGTTGGCGAGACGGAAAAGGTACCCCTGTATGCCGCGGGGTTGAGAAGCGCGCGGACCAACACCGTTGTGCGACGTCAACCGCAATCTTGAAACGAGAAGGCCGGGTCAGTTCTCCATTTCTCGAACCACCGGCTCCATGATCTTCGTGTTTCGCTCGACGGCAACCACGATCGTGCGTTCCTCGAAACCGTCCGCGCTGACCGCCACGATCGGCAGGACGTGCCGCTTGTCAGGCAAGGGGATTCTCAGCGAAAAACTGCCGTCCGGCTCCACGTCAATCGGTTCGCCGCGCACGGTAATAGAGTAATTGGGGAGCGTTCTGCCGAATAGAATCAGTTCGGCATCAATCTGGAATAGGAAATGCGGTCGAGGAAGCAACGATTGATCCACGCCGGGGCCGAAGCGGCTTACGACGTTTCCGCCCATGGGGCGTTGCAGTCGTTCTTCCAGGACTTCTCGCAAGTCATTGGTATCCGACCCCTCTTCATATCCGCCGCTGAGGGCATAAATGCGGTCGAAATCTTCGGGAATGCCGGACCACTTGAGGTCGACGACGTCGGCGGAGTGGGCAGGCGGCGTCGTGACCGAATTGCCTCGGGCCAAGCAAAAGAATCGCCCTTCGGGAGCCGCGTAGCCGATGTCCACGCTATAGGTTTTGTCCGGGGTGCCGACGTGCACGTACCAATGGTTGGCGCGGCCGTCGATTTCGATGTCACGTACCAGCACGCGCTCCGCCCGACTCGTACCGTCTTGTTGAATCTCCCACAATCGCAGAACGGGTCGAGCCAAATGCCAGTTCTGGGCTAATGCGACTCGCGCTCGCTCCACCGCGGATTTGGATATCTCCCACCAGGCCTGAATCCAATAGGCGTCCCGGACCATCACGACCAGGCGATCTTTGACAGGTCTGCCGTTCCCGGAACCCCCGCGAGCCAAGTCTTTTGCCGAGGGAATTTTGGCCGTGGGAATCGCCGATACCGGTTGGTTGGTTCGCTTTGCCTTGACCTTTTGCCGTTCCTTGGTTTGCGACGGGGATGCGCCGGAGCGGTTCACTGCTTCTTGGGTAGGCTTGCCGTTCCTGCCGGAGGCGTTTTGCAATTCCGACGGTTTCGATGATTCGATCTTGCGACCGGCGGAGACCCCGCGCGCGGCCTTTGGGCGGGGTTGCCGCTGGAGCTTGGGCTTGGCTTCCGCCGATTTCGAACTCTTGGAGACGCCGCCTCGCTTGCGCTCGTCACGTTTGGCGGATCGCACCAGGGCCTCGACCAACTGCTGTTTGCGCATGGCGTGCCAGCCCGGGATGCCCTTTCGTTTTGCCATTTCGGCCAAGTCTTTCACGGTATGCAATTTGAGCTGCGAGGCCGTAATCACTGGACAAACCTCCAACACGCCGCGAAAATGTTGCGGATTAGCGTAACCAAGGGAGGGAAGTTTCCGCCGCACCGCAACGGACGGAGAGGCTCGGGAAAGCTTCGAATATCGACATTGCCCTCAGCCTTACCGTCGTGATCGTCCTCGGAAAGGCGGAACCGCGTTTATGTCCGGGGCGATCCGTGCCCGTGGAAATCCAGAAGCCAATCAGTGGCAGCTCGCCGGTGCGGCGGGGGAAGCCGATCGCGATGATGCCACCGGCACCACCGCCGGCGTGCCTTTTCGGTCGATGCAAACCGTCTCATGCCAGCATCGTATCGCCAGCGCAACATCTTACCTGATTATACCCACGAGCACCACAACTCGCAACCAATTTCTCGCACTGTAGCCGCCGGGAAAAAATACGTGACAAAATTTGTAAGATGTTGTTATTTCAAGCCTTACGACTTTGATTCGGTTGGCGGCCGTGGTAAGCGGAGGCGATAATAACCTATATTGCCGTGGACCAAATTGCCGCAGCGAATGCTTTCCTAAGGGACTGGATGATGGATTGGGATGTTTGGGGAAAATAGGAGTTTCCGTGGTAGGGGGTAGCGGGGAACGTGAGTTATGGTTTCCGATCCGAGGCGGGATTCGGTGAACCGTTTCCCGGAGAACGGGAGTCGAGCCTCGTCAAACAAGCGGGATACGAGGTCTCCCTTTGCAAAGGGATGGGCTATCGGTTCGGAGATCGTTGGGTTATCCTTGCAATTCGTGCTGCCTCTATTTGGGGGATTTCTCTTAGATCGATGGTTGGGATCTACGCCGGCGGCCACACTTGCGGGCGGTATTCTCGGGCTTGCCGCAGCGATTCTCGGGTTTATTGCGTTCGTTCGTCGGCTGGATCGCCAGTCCGGACGGCATCAGGACGATTTGCTCGAATGAAATGACGTTTGGTTAGGCTCCGATGCAAAATCAACCCCAATTCGGCGGGTGGCAGGCGCCGGCTTATCTTTGCTTACCGGTTGTTGTGACCTATGTTCTCTTGGTGCCTGCCGTTTCCTGGATTCGGGGGAGCGGCAGCGGAGAGTATCAGCCGGCCGTGGTAGCCGCCTTCGGCTGCCTGTCCGGAACGGTGACGGCCTGGCTGATCATACGTCGTATGACCGGCACCGATGCCAAAGTGTGGGCCATGGTACTTGGATTCTTGCCGCGAACACTGGCCCCGCTGGCGGTAGTCGGCGTATACTCCATATTCGTGGAGCGTCTGGTCATTATCACCGCGTTTGTGTATTGTATTGTGTTTTACGTCGTTGCTCTCGCCGGAGAGTCTTGGCTGACACTGCGATCCCTTCAAAGGGAGGGTTTTGGTACCGGTCAGCTGCGTGATCGTTGACGCCCGGCCGCGGTACTCGGGTCTCGAGGGCGGCTCGGAATGCTCCCGCAAGGAGTAAGAACGCATGTTGGATATCAAGCACGCGGGTGAACACGTCAAGGATGCGGTCTCGTTTCACCTGCCGTTTGGTAAACACATCGATTTGCCTCTGATCGACTTGGGCACCGTGCAAGTGCTTGGGATGGAGATTCCCCTTCGCCTGCAAGTGACCAAGTTCATGGTATTGGAGGCGGCGGCCGCCGTCTTGATGATATTGGTTTTCGTGCCGTTGGCATGGCGTCTCCGCGGCGGACGGCCCCCACGCGGCCGTTTGACGAACTTCTTCGAGGCGATGCTGGAATTCATCCGGAATGAAGTGGCGCGGCCCGCCATCGGCAAACATGATGCCGACCGATTCTTGCCCTTCTTGTGGACGGTTTTCTTCTTCGTCCTTTTCTGCAATCTTCTGGGGTTGATCCCTTGGGCCGGCTCGCCGACCGGCTCATTGAGCGTGACGGGGGCGCTTGCCGCCATGACCTTCCTGACGGTGGTCGGCGCGGGTATGCGTCAATTCGGGCCGGTCCGCTATTGGCTGGGCCTTGTGCCGCAAATGGAATTACCGGCGGTGATGGCCGTCATCCTCAAACCGATGCTGTTCGCGATCGAGGTGCTGGGGCTCTTGATCAAGCATTCCGTCTTGGCCGTGCGTTTGATGGCCAATATGTTTGCCGGGCATCTGGTCTTAGCCGTGATCCTCGGCTTCATCGCGGCCGTCGCCGACTTGTGGACGATCCTGTGGGTGGGGGTCACGGTCATGAGTATTTTGGGGCAGGTCGCGCTGAACATGTTGGAATTGTTCGTGGCCTTTTTGCAGGCATATATTTTTACATTCCTGGCGGCGTTGTTTATCGGCATGTCGGTGCATGAGCACTGAGTCGTGATTTCGGCGGCAAGGCCGGGACGGCGGTTTGGGGAGGTTCGTCCGGAGGCTCAACATTGAGAGAATCAGCGCGTGCCGTGCTGCGGCTCGCTTTCGGGTGACGAGAAGGTGATTTCAAAGACATGCGATACGCCGGCGGCAGGGTATCGCGCACGGGTGTTCCTGGAAGAAAGGAGATTCGTTCCGTGAACAAGTTGTTGAGCGTTTTGGCGATGACGTTGGTATTGTCGGCCCTGGCCTTGCCGGCGTTTGCGGAGACGGCGACCCCGGCCGGTGACCAACCGGCGGCCGCCGAGGCCCAATCGCAAGGGGGACGCAGCGGTTACATCTTCTTGGGCGGTGCCTTCGGCGCCGGCTTGATCATTCTGGGGGCCGCCTACGGTATCGGAAGAATCGGCGGTGCCGCCGTGGAAAGCATGGCGCGACAGCCGGAAGTGGCTAGAAACATTCAGACGGCCATGATTATTGCCGCGGCTCTGATCGAAGGCGTGACGTTCTTCGGGTTGATCGTCTGCTTGATCGCCCTGTTCTTCACGGGTTGATCCTCCGGGTGGAATAGCGACGGCCGGGGGCGGCGTGCGAGGTTTTCCGCGCGAATTCCTTACGACGCACGTCTCCCCGGCGGCGGTCTGAGACCCCATGGCGTAGAGCCTCAATTTGTCCGCAGGAGCCTGATGCAAATGTTTGGGCGCTGGCTGGTGCTTTCCGCTTTAGTTCTGGGGACGCTTGGGATGATCGCGCCGCGCGAGTTTGCGCGGGCGGAATCGCATGCGGCGGCAGACGCTCACGGCGGAGCCGCCGAGGGCGGCGTGGGCGAGGCCGTCAATCCGCTTGATTTCAAGGCGGATCTGGCCCTGTGGACGGTTTTCGTCTTCCTCGGCGTCCTGTTCGTGTTGTGGATCTTCGCCTGGAAGCCGATCATTCGCGCTTTGGATGATCGGGAGCAGCACGTGAGCGGGGAGATTCGGGCCGCGGAAGAGGCCCATCGCCGCGCCAAGGAGCTGCTGGAAGAATATCAGAAGAAGCTCAGCGGCGCGCAGGAAGAGATCGCACGGATGATGGAAAAGGCACGGCAGGAAGCGCGAGCCTTGGGGCAGCAGATCGTGCAAGAGGCGAGGGAAGAGGCGGAGGCCCAGCACCGCCGCAAGTTGGCCGAAATCGAGCAGGCGGCGGACCGCGCCGTGCAGGAGATTTCCCAATTGGGTGCCAATTTGGCGGTCGATCTGGCCGGCAAGATCATTGCTTCGCGACTCGATCCGGCCGCCCATGTGAGAATGATCGAGCAGGCGGTGGCGACGCTGGGCGCCGTTCGCGGCGCCGACGTGAATTGATGCCGATAATGGTTCGCAAGTAGGAGTCGGCCCAGCGCGGGTTTCCCCGGGGTGAGAAGAAGGATGGGGGGAGCCGTGCCGTGGAGGGAAGGTATCCATGACCGCGGATATGCACGCCGAAGATGCACGATTTGCCGCCGAATTCTCGCCCGACGTCACCGTCGAGAGGATCGCCGCGGTTTATGCGGAGGCGTTCTTGGATGCCGCTGAGGTTGCCGGTGAAACGGAAGCCCTGGTGCCGGAACTGACCGATCTGGTGCGAGAGGTTCTGGATCCCTGGCCGGACTTCGAGGCGATCCTTGCTTCTTCGGTCATTTCCCACGAAGAAAAGTCGCGAATCTTGCAGCGAGTCCTAGGTGGTCGCGTAAGCGCACGGCTGTTGAACTTCCTGCAAGTTCTTTCCCGGCGTGGAAGATTGGACTGCCTGAGAGCGATCGCTCGCGCGGTGCAGGAGGAGTGGATTCGCCGCCGGAATCAGGTACGAGTGAAAGTGAAAACGGCGGTGCCGCTGACCGCGGCGGTCGTTGCCGAACTGGAACGATCGCTGGAGTCCTTGTTGGAGCGTCGCCCGATCATCGAACAGAGGGTCGAGCCGGGCTTGTTGGGTGGGATTGTCATCGAAGTCGGCGATACGGTGTTCGACGCGTCCGTGGCCGTCCAACTCGAACGAGTTCGCAAGCAAATCATCGACAGGAGTGCCCATGAGATTCAGAGCCGACGAGATCGCTTCCGTTATTCGGAGTGAAATCGAGCAATATCAAGCTCAGATCGACGTTCGCGAAACCGGCCGGGTGCTGGAGGTGGGCGACGGTATCGCTCGCGTCTATGGTTTGTCGGGCGTGATGGCCGGCGAAATGGTGGAGTTCCCCAGCGGTGTCCGCGGGCTGGCCTTCAACTTGGAAGAGAACTCCGTGGGCGTCATCATCTTGGGGGATTACCTCAAGATCGAGGAAGGGGACGAGGTCCGCAGCACGGGGCTTTTGCTCAGCGTGCCGGTGGGAGAGGCCGTTCTCGGGCGAGTCATCGACCCCCTGGGCAATCCCTTGGACGGCGGGGGCCCGATCGCGACGACGGAAACTCGTCCTGTGGAAAGCCCCGCGCCCGGCGTGGCCCAACGCCAACCGGTCAACGAACCGCTGCAAACCGGCATCAAGGCCATCGACTCGATGACGCCGATCGGTCGCGGCCAGCGAGAATTGATCATCGGCGACCGTAAGACGGGCAAGACCGCGATTTGCATCGACACGATCCTGAACCAGAAAGAGACCGGGGTCAAGTGTTTTTACGTTGCGGTCGGGCAGAAGGATTCGACCGTCGCTCAGATCATCGACACGCTGCGCCGCTACGGAGCGATGGAGTACACGACCGTGATCGTCGCGGGGGCGAGTTCTCCGGCGCCGTTGCAATACATCGCTCCCTACGCCGGCTGCGCGATGGCGGAATATTTTATGTACAGCGGACGGCACGCGCTGGCGATCTACGACGATTTGACGCGGCAGGCCCAGGCCTACCGACAATTGTCGTTGTTGATGCGGCGCCCTCCCGGACGCGAGGCCTATCCCGGCGATATTTTCTACTGCCACAGCCGTTTGTTGGAACGGGCGGCCAAGCTCAGCAACGAACTGGGCGGCGGATCATTGACGGCCCTACCCATCGTGGAAACGTTGGAAGGCGAAGTTTCGGCCTATATTCCCACCAACGTCATCTCGATCACCGACGGCCAAATCTACTTGCAGCCCGACCTGTTTTTCGCGGGGCAGCGTCCCGCCATGAACGTGGGCATCTCGGTCTCTCGGGTGGGTGGTAAGGCCCAGGTGCCGGCGATGAAGAAGGTGGCCGGCGGCCTGCGTTTGGACCTCGCCGCATTTCGCGAATTGGAAGCCTTCGCGCAATTGGGGACGGAGTTGGATCCGGCCACCCAAGCCCGCCTGGATCGCGGCTACCGTATGACGGAACTGCTCAAGCAGGGCCAGTATCAACCGATGCACGTCACGGATCAGGTCCTGGTCATTTACGCCGGCACGAAAGGCTTCTTGGATCAGGTGGCCGTCGCGGAGGTGCGCCGCTGGGAAAAAGAATTTCTGGCCTTCTTCCATGAAAAGCATCAGGCCGTGTGGCAGAGCATTACGGATAGCAAACAATTGAGCGCGGACGACGAGGCCCGATTGATCGAGGCCTTGAAGGAGTTCAATCGCGGTTTCGCCCAAAAACGGGAGCCGGCTACGGCGTTGGCCTGAGCGTTGATTTCGAGCTAGGCAGTCATGGGAAAAAGCAAGGTTCTGGATAGACGCCGTCGCTCCGTGCGGAATATCCGCAAGATCACCCGGACGATGGAATTGATATCGACCGCTCGGTTCAAGCGGGCCATGGATCGTGCCGCGGCGGGGTCCGCTTTCGCGGATCGTTTGACGGCTCTCTTGGGGCACCTGGCGGCGAGCGGAACGGAGGTGGCGCACCCGTTGCTGGACGCTCGAGCCGAAAGGCGCCGAGCCGTGCTGTTGGTGCTGACCTCGAATCGGGGGCTTTGCGGCGGATACAACTCCGCCGTGATGCGTCTGGCGGTGTTGCAACGAACGAAATTGCAAGAAGAGTACGCCAAGCTGAGCGTCGAGGTATCAGGCAAACGCGGGGTGTCGGCGTTCAAGTTCCGCAAGTTGCCGGTGGACGAGAAATATATTCATTTTGATGCTAAGCCCGCCTTCACGGACGTGGAAGTGCTGGCCCGGCGCTATATGGAGGATTTCCTCGACGGCCGCATCGACCGCGTGGATGTGGCGTACACAAGACTGGAATCCGTAAGTCGTCAATACCCGATTGTTGAGACGTTATTGCCGTATCAATCGCTCGCGGAGGAGGAGAACGGCGGCCTCCACCACGCCGAATACGAGTTCCTCCCTTCGTCGCAAAGCATCTTGGAAGAAATCGTCCCGTTTACGTTCAAGATCCGTCTGTTTCGCTGTTTTTTGGAGTCGGCGGCCGCGGAGCAGATCGCGCGGATGATCGCCATGAAGACGGCTACCGAAAACGCCGACTCGATGCTTGCCAACCTCAGCATGGCGTACAACCGGGCTCGGCAAACGCAAATTACTTCGGAGATTCTGGAGATCGTCAGCGGAGCGGAGGCGTTGCAAGGCGAGTAGCCGGTTACCGTTCCGATTGCTACGGAAACGGGAGCGCGGCACATCCAGCCCGACTTTCGGAAGGTTTTTGAGGCCAAACTATGACAACCAATCCGGCTCAAACCGTGAAAGCAAGCGGCGTTGAAGGTTCCCGACAACCGAATTACGGTCGCGTGACGCAGATCATCGGTTCGATTTTCGACGCCGAATTCCCCGAGCATCAACTGCCCGCAATTTACAATGCCGTCGTTGTGCGTGAGGACTACAAAGGCGTGAAGATCGACCTGACCGGAGAGGTCCAGCAGCACCTCGGCGGCGGCCGTGTTCGATGCGTCGCGCTGGGAACGACCGACGGGTTGGTCCGCGGAATGAAGTGCTTGGATACCGGAGAGCCGGTCAAGGTCCCGGTCGGGAAGGCGACCTTGGGACGGGTATTCAATCTCCTCGGGCAGCCGATCGATGATCGGGGTGCGGTCAAGGCCGACGAGTACTGGCCCATCCACAGGGAATCTCCGGACGTGACGGAGCTTTCCACGGAAGTGGAAATCTTCGAGACGGGGATCAAGGTGATCGACCTTTTGACGCCCTTCGTGCGCGGCGGAAAGGCCGGGCTTTTCGGCGGCGCCGGTCTGGGGAAGACGGTCATCTTGACGGAATTGATCGCCCGTATTGCCAGCTCGCACGGCGGTTTTTCGGTCTTCGCCGGCGTCGGTGAACGGACCCGCGAAGGGAACGACCTGTGGTTGGAAATGCAGGAGGCGAGGATCGGCAATACGGGTCGCAGCGTGATCGAGCAAACCTGCATGGTGTTCGGGCAGATGAATGAGCCGCCCGGCGCGCGTTTGCGGGTGGCACTCTCCGCTCTCACCATGGCCGAGTACTTCCGCGACACCACCGGTGCCGACGTGCTCTTATTCATCGACAACATTTTCCGTTTTTCGCAGGCCGGTAGCGAGGTGTCCGCTTTGCTCGGGCGGATGCCTTCGGCGGTGGGTTATCAACCGACCTTGGCGACGGAGATGGGCGCCTTGCAGGAACGCATCGCCTCGACGTCGCGGGGGGCGATCACGTCGGTTCAGGCCGTCTACGTGCCCGCGGACGACCCCACCGACCCCGCCCCGGCGGCCGCCTTCGGTCAATTGGACGCCTTCATCTATCTGGAACGTTCGATCGCCGAGAAGGGCATTTATCCCGCGGTCGATCCGTTGGCGTCTTCCAGCCGCTTGCTCGACCCGCAATATGTCGGCGAGCGTCACTACGCCATCGCTCGGAGGGTGCAGCGCATTCTTCAGCGGTACCGCGAACTTCAGGACATCATCGCCATCCTGGGCGTGGAGGAATTGAGCGAGGAAGACAAGTTGGTCGTGCACCGAGCACGGCGGATCGAGCGATTCCTTTCGCAACCGTTCCTCGTGGCGGAAGCGTTCACCGGAAAGCCGGGCGAGATCACCCCGCTTTCGGAGACGATTCGCAGCTTCGAGGAGCTTGTGGACGGCAAGTGGGATCATTTGCCCGAGCAGGCCTTCATGTACGTGGGCAACATCGAACAGGCCGCGGAACAGGCCGAGCGGCTCAAGGCGGACGCCAAGAATTGAATAAAGGTCTCGATTGGGCCGAAACGGAGCGACTTTCCCGGAAACGCAAAGCCACGGTGCCTTCATGGCAAAACTGCGAGTCATTATTGTGACGCCCGAGCGCAAGTTGGTCGACCAGTCGGCCGACGGCGTGGTCGTACCCTTGTTCGACGGTGAATTGGGAGTGCTTCCGCTCCACGCGCCGCTGATCGGGAGATTGGGCGCGGGTGAGTTGCGAATCCTTTCGGACGGGAAACTGCGTGCCTTCTTTGTCGACGGCGGCTTCGTCGAGGTCTTGAACGACGTGGTGTCCGTCATGACGTCGCAGGCTCAGGCGGTGGAGGAGTTGGACGTGGAGGCGTCCGCCGAGGCCTTGGAAGCGGTGATGGCACGCAAGGCTTCCGGTGATGACATGTTGCAGCGTCGCGAGGATGCCGCAAGAAAGGCCCGCGCCATGCTCCGTACCGCGAGACGGGCCGCCTCGCGTCGGTAAGCCCGCCGTTCTCTTTTCCGTCGCCTCGGTCGCGCCGGGAAGCTCCGCCATGGTCCGGTCGGCGATACGTCATCTCTTGCTCCGCGGAAATGCGAGCTTGATCGGCTGGACGCTGTGTCTGCTTTCGATCGGGGTGGTGTTTTCCGCGGTACTCTTCCGAGGCGAGCTGCCGTTATTTCGGGACGGGGGCAACTTCTATTACCCCCTTTGGTACTATGTGGCACAACAGTACCGTGCCGGCAGGTTGCCGTTGTGGAATCCGTACGAAAACCTGGGTGCGCCGCTGCTCGCCAACGGCACGACGGCGGCTTTTTACCCCGGCATCGTGCTCTTCCTGCTACCGGTACCCTATCCCGCGGCCTATGCGACCTTTCTTCTCATGCATGTGCTCTTGGCCGCCTGGGGAGCAGGGAGACTGGCGGGGGAACTGGGGTGCCGATCGGAAACGCGCCCCCTGGCCGGAACGATCTATGCCCTGGCCGGACCGACGTTATTTCAGATTCACAATCCCATTTATCTGGTGGGTGGGGCTTGGCTGCCTTGGATCTTGGCCGCGACTTGGCGGATCGTCCATGCCGAAGAATCGTCGCTCGGTCCCGAAATTCGGCCCCGGGCGAAGGACGACGGCGGCGGGCAAGGCCGAACGCGGCTTTGGCGGTCTGTCGTGCCTTCGCGACTCCGCGCCGCGCGGCTCCTCGCGTTTGCGTCGGCCATGAGCGTCCTCGGCGGCGATCCCCAGACGGCGTATCACGGCGCTCTTGTTGCGTTCGCCACTTGGGCCGTCGTAACCGCTAGGCGATTGCTCACCGCGACCCGGGACCGGCGCAAGTCGGCGGCAGTCCTGCCGTTTTGCTTCGTCTCCGGGGGAATGCTCGCCGCGGCTTTCGGAGTCGCCTTTTGTCTGGCGGCCGTGCAAATTCTGCCGAGCCGGCATTATGCTGGGCAAAGTGATCGCATGCTGCTGACCAAGGAGACCGTGGGCCGATTATGGGAAACTCCATCTGAACGGAACGCCGCCGAAAACAATTGGTCGGCGCTGCGCAATAGTCGCGCCGATACGGCCTACGCGTTCAGCGTTTCGCCTTGGGAGTTGGCCGAACTGCTATGGCCCGGCTTCGGCGGCGCTTCGGTGCCGGTCCACGAGCGATATCTTCGGGCCTTCGTCGATGAGGGGCGGTGGTGGACGCCCAGTCTGTACCTGGGCGTTATTCCCTTTCTTTCGGCCCTTTCGGCAATGAGGATCCGGCCCAGTCGCGCCGCCGGCATGGAACCGCAGTGCGCGAACGCGGCGGGCGAGTTCCGGGCGAGCGATTCAGGAGCAGGCCATAAGTCTGACGCTGAGATTCAAGCGAAGGAAGGCGGTGACAACGATGCGGGGCGCGTGTGGCTGACGTGGTTGGCGCTGAGCGCGGCCGCGGCTTCGCTGGGGTGGTACGGGCCGGGGGCCGTAATGAATACCTTGATTGCTTGGACGACCGGGAAGGACTGGGTGACAGGGCCATTCTATCCTCCGGCCGGAGGGCTTTACTGGTGGTTGGTACGGATCGTTCCGGGTTATGCGATGTTTCGCTATCCCGGCAAGTGGTTGCCCCTGTTGACGATTGCCCTTGCCTGCTTGGCGGCGATGGGAGTGGAGCTTTGCCGAACGGCACCGCGAAGAATTCGTTGGTCGGCTGCGATCGCGGTCATCCTCAGCGTCACCGGCTTGGCGGCGGCGCTCGCGGCGAAATGGTCGGGTTTGTGGGATGCGATGCGGGTGCCGGGGGATGTGATCTTCGGCCCGTTTTGCGCCGCGGGCGCGTTTCGGCATGTTCTGATTTCGTTCTCATGGACCGCCGTCTTGGGATTGATGACGGCGTTGATCGCCTGGAATTGGGAGATTCGAAGCGACGCGGGCCGACGGGGGCGATCTCTCATCCGATTCGGGAGCGTGGGAACCGGAGGTCGGCGATGGGGGCTGTTCTGCATGCTGCTGTCCGCGGTGGATTTGACCCTCGCCGCGAAGCCGTTGATTTTACCGGTGCGGCCGCCTTTACTGCCAAGCACCTTGTCGCTAGCGCCGCCGCGGCGAGTTTGGCGGCCGTTCTTCTGGTATCCCGACTCTTGGCAACAGCGAAGTTCCCCGGAACGCTTACAGGAATTGGTCGATTGGGATCGCCGAACCTTCTTCGGACGTTGGGGAATGGTTTATGCGACGGCGAACCTTCAGCACTATGGGACCATGATGCCGGTGCGTTATCGGGCGTTCCTAGATGTCGTGAAAGGGTATATGGCCAAACAAGGGTTGACGGAACCGCCCGGCGAGATTTTGCAACGGTTGGGGGCCGAGTGCTTTGAAGAGTGGACGAAAGCGGATGCCGATGATGCGAGACGAAGTCCTCCCGCAATGGGAAGGTGCCCGCAATCGGACCAGCGGTGCCGGCGACTTTACCTAGTCGACTTTGCGAGCGTGGAGCAACATCCGAGAGCCCTTATAAAAGGGGACCCGACATGGACGCTTTGGGACGACGCGGAGGAGTTCTTCTTTCCCAGCGGCACCCCTCGCAATCCGGAAAGCCCGCCGGTAATGGAAATAGCGGGGCTCTTCTCGGAGCAGGATCGGGAAGGGGATGTACGAGCACCCGAGCACAAGCAGTCGGTCCGCCGACCGGTCTTGGAATCGCCGCAATGCTTGGATTATTCTCCCGGCTCCGTTCTCATTCACGTGAAGACGCCGGTGCCTCGGTTGTTGGTACTTGCCGAGCAATACATGCCGGGCTGGCGCGTGGAAGTGACGTCCAACGTAGATGGCAGGGCCCAAGTGACGGCCCCGCTTTGCGTCGATCGGCTCTTTCTGGGCTGTTCGCTGCCGCCGGGCGAATGGACGGTGCGATGGTATTACGAGCAACCGGGGCTGCGATGGGGAGCTTGGATCTCGGCGATCTCCTGGTTTGCGCTGGCGGTGGTTGGAGTAACGGTCAAAACCTTCTTCTTCATCGGCTTGCGTTCGCTTCGACGTAGCGGCCGTCGCTAAGCCGGAACTTTGAGGGATAGAAGTCTCGCCTCAGCCGTCTCCGGAGCCGGCTGGGTCGCCGTCCGGAGCCAGGCTCTTCTCCGCCGAGAGCTCGTCGCAGTTTTCGGCGCGCATGCACAAATTGGGACGTTCCAGCGTCACGGTCGTATGCGGAGGCACGGACCGCGTGAGCCAAACGCTGGATCCGATGACGGAGTCGTGGCCGACGACCGTACGGCCGCCCAGTACGGTGGCGTTCGCGTAGATCACGACGCGATCTTCGATCGTCGGATGTCGCTTCGTTCCGCGGACCAATCGACCGTGTGCATCCTTGGCGAAGCTGAGCGCGCCGAGAGTCACGCCTTGGTACAGTTTCACATGGCTGCCGATCTCACACGTCTCCCCGATGACTACGCCGGTACCGTGGTCGATGAAGAAGTTCGGGCCGATTTTGGCCCCGGGATGAATGTCGATTCCGGTGCGGCTGTGCGCCCATTCGGTCATCATACGGGGGATCAGCGGGACATTCAGCTCGTGCAAAAGGTGGGCCAGGCGGTACACCGTCACGGCCTCCAGGCCGGGGTAGCACAGAATCACCTCGTCCAGGGACTTGCAGGCGGGATCCCCGTCGTAGGCCGCCTGAACATCCGTGGCCAGCAGCTTGCTCAGCTCGGGAAGTTGGTTCAGGAAGGCCACGGTCTTGGCCTGCCCCACTGCTTCGAAATCGGCCAAACGGACGGGATCGCATTGTGCCGAGTGGTTGGCCTCATGTCGTAAAGCCCGGGCGATTTGCTGGGTCAGCACATCATGCAGCTTATCCACAAGATCGCCCACGTAATAGCCAATGTTGCCCATGTGCAATCCGTCCCGGTGCCGATAGCCGGGGTAAAGGATTTCCTTCATCCACTCCACGGCCTCGATGACGGTGTCATAGTTGGGAAGCGGACAATGGCCGAGATGGTTCGTCGCCTTGTACTTCCGGTAGGTTTCTACCATCTTCGAAGTGATCTCAGGCAACCGTTCCTTGAGTTGAAAGTCCGTGGCCATTGCGGCACCTCGATGGAATCGACGACGTCAAGGTTTACGATACGAGGCAGCGTGCATTAAGCCTACTGAAACTGTGAAAAAAGTAAAAGCAGAGGCGTTTCGGAAATCTTGACAAATGCGGCGTGCTTGCCGGGGCGTAGGGAAAGAAAACTACAAGAAAACTACGGAGAGGTCCGGGCTAGGCCGGACAACACAGGGGGGAAAGGCGAGAAGCAAGGATTTGAGTAACTGGTGTCATTTCGGCGACGAATCCTGCAAAACGTATACCACTTCCTTGTTTATGCTATGCCTTACCCGGGTAGAAAACAAGCGGCCCGTGGTTATGCGCTGTTTTCGGAAATGTTGATCAGTGAAAATCTGAAAAACCTTTCCGGGTATTCTATCTTCTCCGGTCTTCCCCAAATGTCTGCTTCGGTGCGCTGAAGATTCGTGAGCCCGGTTGCGTAACGGATCCGCAGGGCGGTTTCAGCTTGTAAGGCGGTTGTGCCGTCCAGAATCGTCGTGCCCTATAATGGTGAGGTTCAGGTATCCCATCTTTCGGCAATGATCCGCGCTGGATTCTTTCATGATCGAGTTGATGGATTTCGTTAAGGATTACGGTTCATTTCGGGCGGTTGATCGCCTCAACCTGCGAATTCCGGCCGGCGAGCTGTTCGGGTTCATCGGCCCCAACGGCGCGGGGAAAACGACGACGATCCGGTTCTTGGCGACGCTGATCAAGGCCGGCGGTGGTGATGGTCGCGTTGCGGGCTACAGCGTAACTCGCCAACCGCTGGAGGTTCGGCATCATATCGGCTACATGCCCGATCAATTCGGGTCGTACAACGGGATGCGCGTCCACGAGTTCCTTGATTTCTTCGGATTGGCCTACCGCCTGCCGCGCTCGGTTCGCAAAGGCCGCATCGAATGGCTGCTGGAAATGCTGGACTTGACGGAGAAACGTCGGGCTCGCGTTACGGACCTCTCACGCGGCATGAAGCAGAAGCTTTATCTGGCCAAGACGTTGATTCATGATCCGCCGGTCCTAATCCTGGATGAACCCGCGGCGGGTCTGGATCCGCAGGCCCGAATCGAGTTGAAGCGATTGTTGCGAGAGTTGCGGCGGCAAGGAAAAACCATTCTCGTCTCAAGCCATATTTTGAGCGAGCTGGCGGATTTTTGTACCTGGGTCGGCATCATCCATCGCGGGAGGTTGCTGAGTTTCGGTCCCATCGAGGATGTCTTACGGTCGATCCGAGCCACTCGCCGAATCGTGGTGCGTTGCCTTGACGGACCCGGCGGTTTGGAGTCGGCCCGCGCGATCATCGCCAATCGACCCGGCGTGGAAAACGTTCACGAAGAGGTTGGGAAACTAACCTTTGATCTCCGTGGGGGCGATGCGGAGGCGGCCGACCTACTGGCCGACCTGATTCGTTCGGGCGTAGGCGTGACTTCATTTGCCGAAGAGGACCCTACTCTGGAGGACGTTTTCCTGCGTTTGACGAAACCGCTTTCGCACGATGGGGATATCACCGCCCTCTCTTCCCGTTCCTCGTGAAAGCACCTGGCACCGCGATCGTCAACCCGAGGCCGGATCGTGCCGCCGGGGCCCCTGGTCCGCGGCGTGGTCCGGCATTGCCGACGCGGATTCTCATGCTTGGCGGGTTGCGTAATCAATCGCCGAGCCTCTCGACGGCCACGTAAAAAGCCCCGCAGAGGTCCGTGCCCCTCTCGTCTTGGAACCAAGCTTGCAATGTGGTGCGTCCGGCGGCCAGGGGCAGTTCAAACGACACACCGAGAGCCTCCGGAGAGGCGTCGGCCGTCCTATCTTCAGAACCCACTTTCAAGACGGCTTTGCGAATGGGGAGAGCGCGGCGGTTCTGGATCACGTCTCGGAGATTTCTTCCCGCCACCGTCGTCCGTGGCCCGTCGGAGCCGAGCGGCTCATTGCAGTGAAAGGGCCAACGTCGCAGTTCAATGCGGTAACGTCCCGCCCGGGTTACATCGATATGGAACGGTCCGCCCTGCGGACCGCCCTCGGCGGCCGAGACACGATGGTGGTTATCCACGTCCACGCCGGCCCAATAGTTGGGAGAAAGCAGGACCGGATTCTCTTGATCGGTTCCGACGAGGATGGGTTGATACGCGTAGACGTTCGGTTCCAAGGCGGCCCACCACTGATCGTAGTAGGCTTGCATTTTCGCTACGATTTCCGGAAAGCTGCCGCTGATGTCCTTTTTTTGTGCCGGATCTTCCCAAACGTCGTAAAGCTCACGCCCGTTAACGAGCCGCCATCGACCCCAAATCACGCAGGCATTGTTTTTTTCCGCCCCGACGCGTCGGCCGTACTGTACGACCAGCATCCGATCGCGAAGTTGGGCGTTGGGATCGCGCAGCACGGGTGCGAGGCTGATGCCGTCGAAGGTCGGCGATTCGTCCGGGCGCAGGTCGCACAGATCCAGCAGCGTCGGGAGGATGTCTTGCACTTGCGTGGGGATCGCCACGTCGCGGCCGCCGCTGAGACCTCCGCCGGGCCAGCGAATGAAGCAAGGCACGCGGTGTCCGCCCTCGTAGTAACTGCCCTTTCCCTCGCGAAGACCGGCATCGTAGAGGCGCCGCCCTACGGTTGCCCCGTTATCGGTCATGAAGATCACGATCGTATCGTCCCGCAGCCCGGTTTCCAGCAACCAGTTTTCCAGCCGGCCTACGTTCTCGTCGATGTTCGCAATCATTCCCAAGCAGTCGGCGACTTGCGGCGGCGCTTTGGAGCGATATGGAAGGGCGTGTGATTCCGGCGGCCAGAATGGGCTGTGCGGGGCATTGGTGGGAATGTAGCACAGAAACGGACGCCCTTCGCGGCGGCAGTTCTCCATCCAGGCGAAAGCTTGATCGAACCAAAAATCCGTGCAATAGCGGTCCGCTACGGCGGTGCGATCGCCGCGGCGGTACCGAATCTTGATACAGTCGTTGTCGAATTCGACGTCGGAGGCCACGCCCCATCCGCCGAACCAAACGGCCTCCTCGAAGCCGCGGTCGCCGGGACGATCGGGATAGTGGTCTCCCAAATGCCATTTCCCAAACAAGCCGGTTCGATAACCGCCGCGGCGGAATAGCTCGGCCATGGTCGGAATATTCCGCCAAATCATATTGCTTGCGGCGGGAACGGTTCGGGCGCCGTTCCTCAAGGCGTCTTGACCGGTCATCAGTTGCCCCCTGGTCGGAGTGCAGACGGGGGCCACGTGGAAGTCGGTGAGCCGGACGCTTTCCGTGGCAAGGCGATCGATGTGCGGCGTCCAAAGAACGGGATTACCGTGGCATGAAAGATCGCCGTATCCCTGGTCGTCGGTCAAAACGATGACGACGTTGGGACGGCCCCGTTGATTCGGCGCGGAATCCCGGGCCGGAGTCGCCGCCTGCCGGGAGTCAGCTTCGGGCAGGTCGAGCCTTTCCGGATGGAGCACGACATGTCGGATCCGCTCCCTTTTCCATGTGTAAACGATGTGGACCAAACCGTCGGCGCTTTGCATCACGGAAGGATAGCTGTACTCTCCCGGTTCATTCTCCAGGGTGAGGACGGGCGTCCAAGCGATACCGTCGCGCGACAGGGCCACGTTCAGCGGAGATCGCCCGCGAAGCGTGTGATTGTAAACCAGGAGGTGCCGTCCGTCCCGCAGGGTGACGGCGTCGATCCCCGAGTTTGGATTAGGAACCGTGGTGCGCTGGAGCGGCGCCCAAGTCACGCCTCCGTCAAACGAGGCCGTGAAGAAAACTCGGCCTTGCCTTGTTCGGCCGACCGCCACGAGTCGATCTTGAGCGGCGCATAGAACGGCGGGCTGGATGGCATCCAGCGGTTCCGCGCCTTGAGGTACGTCGCTCCGCTCCCAAGTCGCCCCGCCGTCCCGCGTCCGTTCGAAATGGACGGACCATCGGCTGGGCGAGTCGGGCGTTTCCTCGCTGGAGGGGCAGATCCAGGTGCCGTCCTCCATTTCCAAGGGTTTATTCTTGATCGGGCCGAGGAAGCCGTTCGGCAGACGTCGAGGCTCGCTCCACGTGCGACCGCCGTCTTCGCTGGTCATCATCATGCCCCACCAACTGCTGGGCCGAGGACCGACTTTGTAGAACAACACCAAGGGCCCTCGCCGAGGTTGGAAAAGGACGGGATTCCAGCAAGGGTAGCGGCGCCCGTCTTCCGCCAAGCCGACGGCTATTTCGACAGGTTCCGTCCAGCCTTCCGGGGTGAGGCGGCTCAACCAGATACCGACGTTATCCGCGCCCTCGCGATCGCCGCCGAACCAAGCCGCGACGAATTCCCCTTGGGTCTCCGCGATGGTCGATGCGTGACAGCTTGAGAATGGGGCCGACGAAAAGATGAATTCCTGCCGTACGACGGCGGATTCCGCCCCACGGTCTTGTGTGGGTTCGGATGCGAATGAGAAAGCGCTCCAACAGGCCAGGATGAGCGACAGGCCGTACGAACGGCTCCAAGAAGAAGACTTGCACAGCATGGCTTGGTCTCCAGCGATTCCTATCCGTCCGTTATGTCCGTTCCCACCGGCGAGGATTTCGCGAGGTCAAGGTCAAGATTGTCCGGACCTTTCAAGGGCATCCAGGGGCGGAACACTGTGAAAGCCCTATCGGAGAGGCTCGTGTTGTCACGTCCGCCCTGCTGAGCTGGCCCGTTCCTTTTTGCCGCATTTGAGCCCAGAAAAGGGGGGCTCCTCCGGTGCCGAGCCGGAAAGTTTCCGGATGCCCTTACGCAGCTCGTATGTTAGCGGCCGGCGCGTGGCGTGGCAACGCGGTGATTGCGACGCGGCGAAATGCCCTGCAACGGGAGAGCGACGCGGGGGAAGTCATCCGCTTCAGATCGGGGCGACGAGCATTTTCGGTCCTGTCCGTCGTGATTCCGGTTGTCGCTTCGACGGTCGCTTGCGGGTGACAAGCTAGGGCTTTAGAATCATGAAGGCTAGGGTGGTAGGGCGCGTAAGGACGGGAATACGCCGCGACTTCCTCTTTTCCCGGACGGATGCCGCCTCATCGTCAGGTAATGCGCGGCGATCATCGCGACTGCGGCGGACAGGGTTTCTCCCAGGGGCTTCGCCGCTTCTGACTGAATGAACGAGAACGGTATGGACGAAAACCTGGCTCGGTTGCGGGAATTGGCCTCGCAGTGGCGACGGAAACATTTGCTGGGTTTGGAGGAATTGTCGGCCGAGGAGATTGTTCGACTGCTCGATGCGGCCGAAATATTTCGCCGGGCGTTCGATGCCGGAGAGAGAAAGTTCTCGTTGCTGGCGGGGCGGACCTGCGTGAATCTTTTTTTCGAGAATTCCACGCGGACCAGAACCAGCTTCGCCCTGGCGGCGCGACGCCTTGGGGCCGACGTGGTGGATTTCTCTGCTTCCACCAGCAGCCTATCCAAAGGCGAGACGGTGATCGATACGGCCAAGAATTTGGAAGCCATGGGAGTCGATGCGATGGTGGTCCGCCACCAAACTCCCGGGACTCCGCATCTTTTGGCACAGAATCTCCGCTGCTCGGTACTGAATGCCGGCGACGGGGCACACGAGCACCCGACTCAAGGATTGCTCGACATCCTCACGATCCGGCGCCGCCTGGGGCGGATCGAAGGTCTTACGGTGGCTTTGGTCGGCGATATTGCGCACAGTCGCACGGCCCGCTCCAACATTTGGGGCTTGAAGAAATTGGGGGCGCACGTCATCGTCTGCGGGCCGTCGACGTTGGTTTCTCCCTTATGGTCGCAATTGGGCGTCGAGTTTAGCTACAGCTTGGACGCCGTTCTTCCCCGGGTGGATGTGCTGAACCTGCTGCGGATTCAGTTCGAGCGTCAGACGAGTCGCCCCTTTCCCTCCGTCGCCGAGTATGTCAGCTTGTACGCCATGGACGCGAATCGGCTGAAGCGGACCAAGGAAGGCATTCTGGTGCTCGCCCCCGGTCCGATCAATCGAGGGGTGGAGGTCACCGCCGATGTGGCGGACGGTTCCCATTCGGCCATCCTAGACCAAGTCACCAACGGGGTCGCGGTGCGCATGGCGGCTTTGTGGTTGTTAATGGGCAACGCGGCGTGAGGGGCCGGAAGTTCGAGCATACGATGAAGCTGTGGGATACGGATGGGCGAAAACGCATGAACGGCAATCGCATACGGATACGCGGCGGACGCATCATCGACCCCTCGCAAGGCATGGATCGGGTGGGCGATCTGCTGGTCGAGGACGGGTACATCGCCGGCTATGATGCTACTCCGAGCGGTGATGAGACCGTGGTCGAGGCGTCGGGTTGCATCGTGACCCCGGGTTTGATCGACATGCACGTCCATTTGCGGGAGCCGGGACGCGAAGAGGATGAAACGATCGAGACCGGCACGGCCGCCGCCGTGGCCGGCGGTTTCACCTCGGTGGCCTGCTGCCCGAACACCGAGCCTCCCTTGGATTCTCCCGCGGCGGTGGAGTTCGTCCGCCAAAAGGCCGCTCGGGCCCGCCGTTGTAACGTGTTCGTCATCGCCTGCGTGAGTCGCAATCGGGAAGGCAAGGAGCTGGCGGAGATCGGTCAGCTCGTGGCCGCCGGGGCCGTCGCCTTCAGCGACGACGGGGCGCCGGTGGAAAACTCCGAGCTGATGCGGCGGGCTTTCGAGTACTGCTTGATGTTCGACAAGCCGGTACTGAACCACTGCGAGATTCCCGAACTGGCCAAGCGCGGCGTGATGCACGAGGGGAAGGTCTCGCTGGTGCTGGGCTTGAGCGGGATTCCCGCCGCCGCGGAGTCGGTCATGGTCAGCCGCGATATCGCCCTGGCCGAGGCGACGGGCGGCAAGCTGCACGTCATGCACGTCTCGACGCTGGGCAGCGTCGAGGCGATTCGCCGCGCGAAGGCCCGAGGCGTCCGCGTGACGGCCGAAGTGACGCCCCATCATTTCGCTTTGACCGATGAATCGCTGCGGAGCTTCGACTCCAACTTCAAGATGAATCCGCCCCTGCGATCGGAGGATCACGTCCGGGAGTGCATCGAGGGATTGCGCGATGGTACGATCGACGTGATTGCGACAGACCACGCGCCCCACAGCAAGGAAAAGAAAATGCAGGAGCTGGATCGCGCTCCGTTCGGCGTGGTCGGACTGGAGACGGCGCTGGGGCTGGTGATCACGCGACTGATCAAGCCGGGAATCCTCAGTTGGAGTCAGGCGATTGAAAAGATGACCGTCAATCCGGCAAAAATCCTCGGAATACCCAAGGGCACTCTGGCCGTGGGCGCCGACGCCGACGTCACCGTCATCGATCCGGACGTGGAATGGACCGTGGATCCGGCTCGCTTCTACTCCAAGTCCGGAAACACGCCGTTCGGCGGTTGGACCCTACAGGGCAGAGCGAAGACCGTACTGGTGGGCGGACGTATCGTCTACCCGTTTGCGAGTTGAGGGTGATGCCGGGGGCTAGGGGCCGGCGTAGACGGCGGGTATGGCCGGTAGGGAGCGACACAGCGGAAGCCCTCGTTTCGAACGCCCGCGAGGTAGGATCCCATCAAGGTCGATGGCGTGATCACGTTTTTGGTCGACGGCTATAACCTTCTCAATGCCTGCGGCGTGGAAGCCGCACCGGGGCCGCCCGGCACTCCGGAGTTGGACCGTGCCCGACAAGGATTGCTGGACTTCCTAGCCGAAGTTCTAACCGCCGAAGAAATCGAGCGCACGCTGGTCGTCTTCGACGCCCACGGTCCGTGGCGGAAGGGGCGTGTCGAGGAATGCTACCGCGGCTTGACCGTGCGATTTGCCGTCCAGTATCCCGATGCCGACACGCTTTTGGAGCAATTGATAGCTCGGCACACGGCCCCCAAGCAATTGACCGTCATTTCCAGCGATCATCGCGTGCAACGGGCGGCACGGCGGCGTCGGGCGAAGTTCATCGACAGTGAAGATTGGTACGCCGCGTTATGCCGCCGCCTCCGCAACCGATCGCGGGAGGGGCGGCAAGTCGCTCCGGATACCCGCGAGCCATTGGATGCGGCCGATGTGGAAGACTGGCTGCGGACGTTTGGGCTTTCCCGGCGGGATGCGGAGGCCCCGATCGCGGCGGAGGGGGACGCGGTCTCCGCCTCGCGGCAAGCCGTGTCGGAGCGGAACCCTCGTACCCCCGAAGAGCGGCACGAAACTGGGGTCGGTCGTAGCTCCGGGCGCGAATCTCCTCAACCAAAGCCCCGTGACGACGCGGCCGAGGCATCGGTCAAGACGGAAGGCGACGTTCCCAGGGACGAGAGCGGAGAGCTCGGACCGTCGATCTTGGGACAATCCGCCGCGGCCTTCGGCCTCTCCGCGGAAGATCTCGAAAGGCCGATCGAGGCTTGGGAAAGCGAGGAGGAACCTCAAAGCGAAAGGCCCCGTAGCTCCGGAAAGAGGCCGCGTCCTCCCCGTCGCTAACGATTGCTAACGAGATTTCCGAATTCGATCGGGTCAGCCCGCGGCGAGGCGGGCAATCGCCTTGTCCGCGATGTCCTTGCGGCACCATGCACCCTCCCAACGGATGCACTTGACCGCCGCGTAGGCCTGAAGCTTGGCCTTGGCGACGTTTTCACCCAGGGCCGTCACCCCTAACACGCGGCCGCCGGCGGTGACGACTTGCCCGGCTCGGAGCTGGGTCCCGGCGTGGAAGACCTTGACGTCGGGAAGCCGTGCGGCTTCTTCGAGGCCGCGGATGGCGTGGCCTTTGCGGTAATCGCCCGGGTACCCTTCGCTCGCCATGACCACGCAGACGGCCGGTCGCGGGTCCCAGTCAAGCGACTCGATGCGATCCAATCGCCGGTCGACCGCGGCATTTAAGATCTCCAAGAGATCCGACTTCAACCGCATCAACAGGGGTTGGCATTCAGGATCCCCGAAGCGCACGTTGTACTCCAGCACCTTGGGGCCGAGGGGCGTGATCATCAGTCCGGCGTAAAGCACGCCCAAGAACGGCCGCTCGGACCGTTTCATGGCATGCACGGTGGGCACCAGGATGTTGCCTTCGACCCAGTGAAGCAACTCGTCGGTGACGACGGGGGCCGGGCAATAGGCCCCCATACCGCCGGTATTGGGGCCGGTATCGCCGTCGTGGGCCGGTTTATGATCTTGGGCGGGTTGAAGCGTCACGATATTCCGGCCGTCGGTGATGGCCAAGACGCTGGCCTCTTCCCCTTGCAGGCGCTCTTCGATGACCAGGCGATTGCCCGCCGCCCCGAAAACCTTCCGCTCGGCAATGGCGCGGACTGCGGCGACGGCCTCCTCGCGGTTGTTGCAAACGATCACACCTTTGCCCGCTGCCAAACCGTCAGCCTTGACGACCGCCGGTCCGTCCTCGCGAGAGTTCAGGAACTGGACGGCCGCCGCCGGATCGGAGAAAACGTTGTAGCCCGCGGTGGGAATCTTGGCGTTACGGAGGAGATTCTTGCAAAAGACCTTGCTGGCCTCCAACTCCGCCGCCGCCTTGGTCGGGCCGAAAATGCGGAGGCCTTCCGCGTGAAACGCATCGACGACGCCTTGGGCGAGGGGGGCTTCGGGCCCCACGACCGTCAACTCCACGGCGTTTTGCTTGGCGAAGCGGATCAACGCCGGAAAATCCGTTTCTGCGATGGGGACGTTTTCTCCGTCCTCGGCGGTGCCCGCGTTTCCCGGCGCCGCAAAGACGCGATCGGCGGAGGGGCTTTGTTTCAGCTTCCAAACCAAGGCGTGCTCGCGTCCCCCGCTGCCGATCACCAGGACGTTCATGGCGATACCTCATCCTATGCGTTAGCGACCAAAACCTTGATTTTACGGCGCGGCCTCGTGGACGAGAAGGTTCACGAGGGGGAGTTGCGACGCCGCTCATTCGCCGGCATGGCACGGAAGCCTAGGCCGATGGACGGCGAAGCGTCGCAATTTCGCGGCGAGAACGCAACGTCAGAGGCTGAGCAGGACCACGCAAACGATGGGCAAATGGAGGACGGTGGCGCGGAGCAGGATGCGTGCCGCCGTTTCGTCCGGGCGATAGGCGAATCGCAGGGTGACGAGAAGATTGGCGAAAGAGGAACCCGTTATGACGACGGTCGCCCAGACCGGCATGGCGGCCGTCACCGCCCAAACGCCGCCGAGACCCAAGAGAGCGATCGCGCCGCCCAAAGCCATCAAAACCGTGGTACGACCGCTGGGATCCGCAACGGGGGCCACACGGACGTTGGCCTGAGCGAATTGATCGCGATAAAGCGAAGCAATGGCCATGGCATGGGGGAATTGCCAGAGATACAGGAAGGCGAAGAAGAACCAGGCGTTCGGATTCATCAATCAGCCCGCGGCTTC
The DNA here is from genome assembly GCF_055386265.1 of Thermogutta hypogea. NCBI lineage: Bacteria > Pseudomonadati > Planctomycetota > Planctomycetia > Pirellulales > Thermoguttaceae > Thermogutta > Thermogutta hypogea. The sequence continues at coordinate 2,166,372 of NZ_AP042425.1, read as the reverse complement.
CGCTCCCAATAGAATCGGCGCTGCACCGGACAGGGCGCCGATCGGTGTTTGCCAAACGGAAACCGGCTTGAGGGAAGTATAGACGCCGGCATAAAGGAACCAACTCAGGGCGGCCATACCCAATAATCGGGACGTACCAAAGGCGGCGAGATAGGTGAGTCCGAAAGCCGTCGCGACTGCTGCCAATACGACCGCCGTTCGAGGGCGAATCCTGCCGGCGGGCAGCGGGCGGTTGGCCGTTCGGGGCATGCAGCCATCGCTCACCCACTCCAACCACTGGTTGAAAATCACCGCCCCGACGATCACCCAAAACGTGCCCACCACGGCATGTCCGATCGACCAGATATCGGTATGCGGTCCGGCTGCCAGCCGCGCGGACACGGCCATGGTGAACAAGACCATCGTGACGATGCGCGGCCGTACCAAGGCAGAGAGATCGGCCCAGGCAGCGGACCATCGGCCGATCGCGCCGGGGGCCGCCGACAAGGTAGGCTGCCCTAAAGCTGCTTCACGCGGCTGAATGATGGGGGTATTCGGAGTAGCTCTACTCAAGGGAATTCTCTCGATCCGGTGCTGCCTGTACAGGCCGGTAAATATGTTTATTGTTCAGTATTGTCTTGGCGTGCGGAACACGCGCCGCGGTCCGCGGTCGACAACCCACCTATTACGAATTGCTATCATGTTCCGCGGGGAAGGCAAGTCCTCCGTGGGAGGTATGGGCACGCGTTTCCGGGCGGCTGCGGGGCAAACGGGCCTCAGGTCGATGTCTCCGCATTGCGCGTGGCGGAACCGTAAGCCGGCGGCGGACTCTCCGTGGCTGCCAAGGCCCAGAGAGCGTAGGCCGTGGCCACGGCTAACAGCAGCGAGCCGGTCGCCGTGTGCGCCGTGGTGACAATCGCTTGAAGCAACCCGCCTTGAACGACGGTGTACGGAATGACCATCACCCAATCGTGAAACCACCGCGGGAAGTTGTAATTGACGACCCAAGTGCCGAGCCCCAGCGCGATCTGAGCGGCGAGCAGCCATCCGAAGGCCTGAAGCCACCGTCGAAGGGCGAGGGCAGCCGGAACCCCAACGGCAAACCGGTAGCATGCGGCCCACAAGATCGGCAGGATGGCGGCTACGGTCAAATGGAGGATCGTCCAGAGAAAGGACCAGCCGGGGGCCGATTCGGACGGCAGGTGTCGGAGCTGCGCGCCAAGCACGATCTGAACGTACACGAGGGCCGGCAGCGCGATGATGACGGCCGTAGGAATCGAGTGCCGCAAAGGCCGAAAGTTCTCGTCGGCGTTCGGTTCGTCCTCGGCGGGGCGTTCCCTTCGCCGCCAACGGGGAGAGGTGAGGACGGCCAAGCTCACGGTGAACGCGAAGAAAAGGGGGGCCGCGCAACCGTGGATGTTGGCGAGGAGGATTTCCCGACCCACGACGCGGAGCCCGCCCAGGGTGCCTTGCAAGCTGACGCCGATCAAGGCCGCGATACCCAGCTTCCGCATCCACGGGCGGCCGTCCTGAACCCAAAGACTCCAAAGCAAGGCGATGGTGAGAAATCCCGCCGTGGCTCCAATCAGGCGGTGGCTGTGTTCGAGAAAGACATCCCATGTCTTCAGCCAGCTTTCCAGGGGATAGAGGAACAGATTGTAGCCGTACGTGTTGGGCCAGTCGGGAACCGCCATGCCGGCGTTGTAGGTGGTGACCAAGCCGCCCATCCAGATGAGCGGGAATACGGTCGCCATCAGCGCCCAGGCCAAATAATGCGGCAGCCGCGGCACGTCAAGAGGCTGGGCGGAACCCGCGCGATGCGAAGGTGAATTTCCTCTCTGCTTCACCGATTTCTCGCCTTTCTGAGGCATGGCTTTGGATGCTCCAAGGCCGTAGTGAGCGATTCCGATCGGGAGGCCCGTCAGCGCGACTTCGCCGAGGCGCCGGCCGGGACTGTCGCATCTTCCGGAACGGACGACGTGCGGCGGGCCAACGAGAGTACGTAGAACGTCAAATCCCAGATTTCGTCGGAGGTGAAAACCCCGGGCGTTCCCGGTGCGGGTCCCGCTGCCGGCATGGGAGTGCCGGGGATGCCGATGTAGATCCGCAAGTAAATGTCCTCCGGGCGACCGCCGCCGTGGAACAAGCCGTCGTGAAAGTTCCGCGGCCTGAGCGATTGCAGGGGTAGCGCGAACCACTTCGCCAATGCTCGCGTTTGTTCGTCGGTAATTCCTTTTTTGGCCTTGTTCCAATCGTCGAACAACTCGGTCTCGGATCCGTCGCCGCGTCCGTCCGGGCCGTGGCACTTGACGCATTGGGCTCGGGTCTCTTGATAGAGGGCCTTTCCCCGCTCGATCGCCGCCGTCAGCTCCTCCGGCGACAATTTGGGGCGTTGGGGCACGATGACGTATTGCCCCGGTTGCTCCTCCGCCAATCGCCACAGGGCGGCAATCGGTCGGACGCCCTCCTCGAGTACGAAGCGACGTTGTAGCGGTAGCGGCTCGTTCTCGTCCACGACGGTGCGCAATAGGAACAACTCGGTTTCCCCGCGGATGCTGAGATAGCGGACGTATTCGACCAAAGCATCCAGGTCCTCGGGGCTAAGGGGCGAAAAGGAAGGCATGCCCGTGCCCGGCAACCCGCGTTTCAACGTCCGCAGCAGATCGGAACGGAGCGGTTTCGCGCCGCCGGCGACCGACGTAAACTTGAAGACCCCTTGGCGAAAGTCGCGGGGATAGGGATTCAGCATTTCCGCGATCGGCCCGGCGCCGTCCCCTGAGATACCGTGGCAGACCACGCAGTGCTTGCGGAAAAGGCCGCGTTCCGTTCCGGTGATGTCTCGCCCGATGGGACCCGCGGCGCGTTGCAGCAGCGATAAATCCAAGTCCAGTCCGGGCGGGACGCGGGGTTCATCGGGCGTGCCGAACAGGTCCGTCAACATTTCTTCGACGGCTTCCCGCTGAGCCGGCTTGACCCGGGTCGGATCTCGCCCCTCCAGGTTCAATTTGAAAGCCGGCGGCTTGTAGGATGAGCACCCGCCGAGAAAGAGCAGGATGGCCGTCATCAGGAGGGCCGCTTGAGAGGCCGCCGAGCGGCGGGCGCCGACGATGCCGAAGCAGGCGTGATCGCCGCATGGAATGAATTGCCGTCCACCGGCGGAGTCGCCGTTTTGAGGTATCTTCTGCTTCATTTCGGACGATACAAGGATCGAGAAATCGGTATGGAGCATCCGTATATTGTAGGGAATGAACGGGGGCGGCCCGAACGCGCCCTGTGGTTTTGGGAGAGTTGCCGCCCGTCCGCCCGCGACCGTCCGCCGCACCGGTTGACATGGCGGGCCTGAGCGAATGCCGGCGCCTCTGAGTCGGAGTCGTCGTGCTTCCTTCTAGCCGCCGACGGCCAAATCACTGGGACGCAAGCGAATCGTGCCCAAGTCCACATCCTCTCCTGCAACCCTGATGTTTCGCCGCCCCTGCGGCCAATCCGGTAGATTCAGGTAATTGACGCGTTCGTGCCAGAGCTGGAATTCCCAATCTCCCGGCGGAAGACCGGCGATCTCAAAGCCGCCGTCTTCGCCGGAGACGGCGAAGTAAGGATTGTCGCGGACCAAGAGATACGCCTTTTCCCACGGGTGGTAGTTGCACAGGACGACGAAAGGCTGGGTCTGGCCGCGTCGAAAACGCCAGGTGGCTTCGGTATTCTCGCCGGGGGCCGGGGCCAACACAATGTTCGCAGGCAAGTCTCCCAACGGAGAGAAGGCCACGTTTTGCGCGATGGGGTCCGAATTGACGATGTGCAGATCCTGCCGCAAGTACCACAACGCCAAACAGTGGGGTTTGAAAATGCAATCGCGATTGTCGAGCAGGACCTGCCGCGGGGGATTTTCCGCGGTCGCAACCGCGACGGGAACGCCGCGCGAACGGACGTAAACAAAAACATTGGCAACGCCGCCTTGCGGAAAAACCATCAGGGATTCGTCGCGGATGTCGAACTTGCCGCAACAGTCCACGTCTTTGTCGACCGTCAATTGCCTCCGTTCCGGAGGAGTCCCGTCGTACAAGAAGCGCCCCCGAACGGCGAAACCGTGCCGCTGCGATGCGGCCGCATAATGCCACGGTGCCATCAAGGTGCCGCTTGCGATTCCCGCCAGCGTGCCGGTGGCGCGGAGCCACTGCCGACGGGACCATCGCCGGGAACGACGGAGAGTGCCCTTGGGCTGCACGCGATTCCGTCCTCCGAACTGCATGTTGACCTCCAAGAAAGCGGATCGATCCCCGCGGACGACCCGCAACACGCCTCGCGAGCCGGCGGGAACCAGCGTCGGGACTTCCGGTTTGATGCCGTCACGGCTCGGCGATGCGCCAATCTGCTACCGGCCGCCGGACCGGAAAGCGTGATCGCCCAGACGACGGATTCGGGGAGCTGATGTCTCCATTATAAGCGGGATGCAACTTCGGGTCGTCCCGGAGGATCAGCGCCCCTTAGCTCTTCGCCGAGAGAGCCGCCGCATCCGGAGCCGTATTTCGCGGCACGAACAGCCCCGGCAGTTGGGACACCTTTTCCCGTGGATTGGCGATCGAGACCAGGCGTGTTATGTTGCTGAAATACGGGATCTGGGGATCCGGAAGGAACAACTCCGTGTGGGAGGACGAGGGATGAAGGTTGTGGCATTTAACGGCAGCGCCCGCAAGGACGGGAACACCGCCATCCTGGTCGAGACTGCCTTGAGGGTTTTGCAAGCGGAAGGCATCGAGACCGAGCACGTGCAACTCGCGGGATTGCATTTGAAAGGCTGCGCCGCCTGTTACCGTTGCTTCAAGGAAAAGGGACGCTGCCATCAGGAGGACGACGGCCTGAACGGCTTCATTGAGAAGATGACGGCGGCCGACGGAGTGATTTTGGCCTCGCCCGTCTATTTCGCCGACGTCACGGCCAACATGAAGGCGCTCATGGAGCGTGCCGGGATGGTCGCGAGGGCGGCGGGCGATCTGTTTCGCCGAAAGGTTGGGGCGGCCGTGGTCGCCGTCCGCCGCGGCGGAGCCGTGCACACCTTCGATACCCTCAACCACTTCTTCTCGATCGGCCAGATGATTACCGTCGGCTCGATTTATTGGAATTTGGGTCGCGGTCTTCAGCCGGGAGATGTGCGGAGCGACGAGGAAGGCCTCCGCACCATGCAGGTCCTCGGGGAGAACATGGCGTGGCTGCTCAAGAAGCTCCACGGCTAGACGGCGGGCGACGGCTGCGAACGACGGCGGGCTTGTTCGGTGACGCTCTTTTCGGCATCACGGCGCGGCCTTTTCGGTGGGGGCGTGCGGCCCACCGAGACCGGCCAGGTAGTCGCTCAATATGGCCAACAGATCGAGAACGGCCTCCATCTGCTCGCCGCTCGAAGCATCCATGACGCTGCGATCCAAGGGAGTTCCATCGGCGGGAAACAGCACCGGCATCGCCGTGTAGGGCAGGACGGCTCGCGGATTGGAGAGCCATGCGCGGAGATACTCGGGGCGTAGGCGATCCGCCACGGCATCCAGCCGGGGCGCGGCGGTGATCGACGCCGAGCCGGGGGCGGGACGTCCGTCCGGCGTGTGACACTTGCCGCAGTAGGTCGTGGTGTCCGTCAGGATGCCGAAGGCCTTCTCCAAATAATCGGGGCGATCGCTCCGTTTTCGGGCGATGTCCGCCAGTCGAGCGGCGCGAGGCGGCGTCCGCTCAGGCGGGGCTTGAGCGATCGCCTGCAAATAAGCAACCAAAATGTCGATCTGTTCACTCGTCAAATCGTAGCGCGGCATGGCCAATGGGACGTTGGGGCGGATCGGATAAGGCGCGAGCAGATACCGTCGCAGCCAGTCCCCCCGCACGGCGGCTCCGATATGAGCCAGCGAAGGCGGAGTCCACCCCCAGGCCTCGTTTTCGCCCACGGTTATTCCCTCCGCCGCGGCTGATCGGACCAGCATGGGATAGAGAAGGTCTGCGAACGCACCGCCGGTTGCCGGCGACTGCGCCGTGATTTGCGGCGCGGCGAGCGGTACGGGAACGCTCTCCACTCGCCACAACGATCCCTCGATCAGGACCGGACGTCGAAGGCGGAAGAAGTAGAGCGGACGTCCCCGATCGTCCTCCTCGACTACGATCTCTCCGGCGGCGTCGCGCTGCGGTGAGCCGACAAGATCCAGCGTGAGCAAACCACGGCGGTCGAGAAACGATGATTCGTTGAAACGGGCGCGCGCGATCGAGACTTCATCCATCTCGCCGTTAGCGTTCCATTGCAGAAGGGCTTTCGGTTCGCACTCGACTCGCCAGGTCTCGTGGTGCAACACGTGGCATTGGTCGCAGCCGAGACGCTCGACCAGCGCGCGCCCGCGAGCGAGGACCTCGGTCCTCGTTTCGGAGGGGCGAAGGTTCGGCGGAACGGCGGGGCGACGGATACCGGTGACGAACGTCACCAAGGCCGCGCGCTCTTCCTCAGAAAAAGACCACCGTCCCATGCGGAGGCGTTCCAGGAAGCCCTTCGCGTCGTCCAAGCGATAGTCGTAACTTCGCGGCGATATCAGTTTTTGATAGAGCCAGCCCTCTCGCTGCTTGGTCGCCAACATGAGCAGAGGCAGGCCGTCATGGTGCGACAGGACGACGGTATCCTCGCGGCCGGCCGATGTTTCGCGGAGATAGTCGCTTATGTGATCGAAGGCCAATTGGGAGGGCTGCTTGGATCCCCAATTCACGAGCGGAGGGCCGATGGGACCGGCGTCCTCCAAGCCGGGGATGTCGTGGCAACCGTGGCAACCGTGGCGCCGCAGGGCGCGGCGTCCGATATACCGCAGCTTCTTGCCGCGATCGAGCGGGGCCGTGATTTCCCTTAGATCGGCCCAAGCGGCGGGGGAAACGACGTCCCATGCTCGGTCGGACAGACCATGCGTCAAAGCCTCCGCGAGAAGCTCGTCCGGTACTTGCTTCTCCAAATACTCGCGGAAGACGCCGTCGACGGCGGCGTCGGACGGAGACGGATTCGGTCCGGGCGAATCCTCGCCCTGACCGGCGGAGCTTGCGGAATCGGGGCGGGACAGCAGATACGCGGCCAACGCGCGAAGAATCGTTTGCCGCCGGGCATCGGAGGCCATAGCGTCGATGAATGCGGAAGGATCCCAATCGCGGCCTCTGATTCCGGAAGCTGCGGCCGCGGCGTCGTCGGGCACGAGACCGGATAGGCTGGCTTCGCCGTCCGGCTCCGCGAGCCGGTGGAAGGAGCGAAATTGCGGTCGCGGCATGCGGCTATGCGGATTGAACACCCGAGGGTTATCCAACCACGCAACAAGATTCTCGAGGTCGTCCGCCCGACTCCAAGATCGATCGCCGTCGTTGCGGGGCCGAGCCGTCGTGGAACTCCAGCGGGACGACAGGCCGGCAAGATCGGGGCCGAATGTCGATTGTGCCTCGGGGAAGTCGGGGTGTCGATGGCAGGCCAGGCAACCTTGCGTCGCGAACAGCCGTCTTCCCCATGCCTCATCCACATCTTCCTGGGACGCAAGGCTCCGCGGTGTTGCGCTCGGTGCATGGACCCCTGACATGGATTCCGGGGAGGGCGACCCGGCCGTCAGATATGCCGCCATGCCCGTGATCTCAACGTCTTCGTACTCGCGTAACTTTCCAGCGTGCCGAGGGTCGGCGTGTTCCAATAAACCGAATAACTGTGGCATGCGGGCGTCCGGACGCACGGCCGTCGGGTTTGCGATGTAGCGGGTCACATACGCGAGGTCGCGCCGCTGGGCAATGTATCGCAGGCTGGGGCCACGCGGCGGGATCATGTCTTCACGGCGGTCGGACCTTAGCACCCGCAGCAGACGCGCCGCCTCCGTGAGGGCGAATCGCGTTTCGTACGGTTCTCCGGGGCTGTCGTGAGATCCGAGGCTGTCGTGAGCATTGTCGGCCGCGTCTTCCGCCGCGGTCGGGCGAGCCGGCGACGCCGATCGTAACCAAGCGGCAACGCCCGCCGCCAGGTTTTGCCGCAGATTTTCGTCTTCGACACCCTGGACGTAGGCGACCGCGGCTTGTCGTACGGACTGCGGTAAGGAATCGAGTGTCAGGAGTTGGAGGGCGGCTCCCCGATACGGTGGTTCGCGAAGGATGTCCGGATCGCTGGGATGGGGCGAATTGGGATCGGTCACGTCGTGGCATCCGTAGCAGCCGTAGCGTTCAAAGGCCCGCCGTCCCTCGAGCAATCTGCCCGCGGCGGGCCGCACGGGATCTCCCGTTTCCGCCAGGTCGAAGACGTGCCGGTGACAAGCCACACAACTCCGCTGAAGAAAGGGACCCGGCGTCATGGGGTACGGCGAGCTTTCCTCGGGATGCCAAGAATACGCATCTTGCCACTGCCGGGCCTGTGCGGCGGATGTCGGGAAATGCGCGGCGTGGACGAACTCCGTCGCCGGACCTTGCCCCTCGTGGCAGATCGTGCAACCGAATTCCGGGAGTGGATGAGGGCTCTCGGCCGAAAGGTACAGATCGGGTCGCGGGTGACCGGCCGGCGGATTGGGATGTCCGCGCCTCACCGTCAATTGGACCCACGGGGCACGGCGTTGCGGGGCTGCGGCGGCCGGGAACTCTCGCATCTGAAGCCGACCCGAAGGCGAAGGTCCGCCGGCTCGCTGCAACCAGTCTTCGAGTGCCGACACCACTTCCGTCGCCCTCGTGATCGCCGTGTCGCCGATTTCGAGAATGACGTCACCGGGACGCAGTTCGGCCAGGGCGGCGGGAGAGCGTGGGGCGGTTTGCACGACCATCGCGCCGGAAGCGCCGGCCGGCGGTTCGACGAAGACCAGTCCCCAACGTGCCCAAGCCGCCTCCACGGACGACGCCGTTGTTGCGGCGCCCACCGCTGTCGGCAAAGCATCCTCATTGGAACCGGCGTTCGCGGCACTTGCGGAGACCTCGCCTCCCGAGGATTGCGGTACAAGGGGCAACCAAAGCCGCAAGGTCGTCGAATTCGAAACGACGGGGCGCCGTATTTTGACCGCGCCGGTAGGTATTTCCCACAAGCCCCTCCATGGGAAGTCGCGAGAGACAACGCCTGCGAAATCCCGGCGATCGTCGAAAGCAGGGATGAGGTCATCGTAGGACCAGTCGATAAAGACGTGACAGGTGACACAACGATCGATGGGCGCGCGACCTCGTACCGTACCGTCACGGTCGAAGCCGGGTATCTTGATGCCGCGCAGTCCGATGACGCCGTCCCATGTAGGACGAGGTATCTCACCGAAAAAGTCAGTTGCTTGCCGCCCCACGCGGCGAGGAAGGGACCGTCCCGGTGCCCGGGGATGATCGGAATCGAACGCGTCGAGTAAACGGGCGGCTTCGGCCTGGTAGCGCTTCCAGGGTCGGCGGGCGTCGCGCACGATCCAGACGACCGTCACTGCCAGCAACAACAAAGAGGTCGCGGCAAAGATGACGTGGAGCCGATTCAGGTTGTAGTGGGTTTCCTCCCGAATATGCATGGCCGATCGCGTCGCGTAGCGTCCAGAAGATCAGATATTCCAACCCCATTCCGGTAAATACAAAACGTAGTTTACGGCAAGAACATCCCGCAGAAGTATCTTGATCGGAATGAACATCATGAAAAGGAAAAAGAACATGGCCAAATGGTATCGGACGAGGCCGACGCGGCGGCGGAAAGCTCGCGTCGGACCGCGCAGCAGCACCTGAGGTAAGCCGACAAAATAGGCGACAAGAGTCGCCAGTCCCGGCCATTCGCGTAACAAGATCGCAACCGTACCGGACCGATGCTGTTCTTCGGAAGGCCGATCGAATGCCGTGCCGGGCGATCGTAACCGGGTCGAAAGCGGCTGCGGTCGCGTGGATTCGATCTTAGGGACGTCGCGCGACTCGAACGGCCCGTAGAAAGCCCAATTGGGACCGCGAAAAAAGACCCCGATCACGATCAGCAGCAGCCACAGTCCGAAGAAGCCGAAGACGAAGGCCCCCGCCACGCGCGGGCGAGACGCGATGGAATAATAGCCGCTGCCCTCGGGCGACGGATCCAGATACGGTAACGCGACCAATCCCAGCACGAGTATTGCCGGGATGACCACGCCCGCCAACCAAGGATCGAAATAGACGAGAAGTTCTTGCAGTCCCACGAAATACCACGGCGCCTTGGCCGGATTGGGAGTATGCAGCGGATCGGCCGGTGCTTCCAGCGGGGCGGGCAGCGCTAAGGACCAAATCAATAGTGCCGTCGTAACAACGATCATTGCGATCAATTCGATGTAAACGAGATCGGGCCAGACGAGGACCTTCTCCCTTTCCCTGGCCTCGCCTTCGAGCGGCGGTAATCCTCGCGCGATTCGATCGTCGTTCCGAACGGCGGACGACAATGCGGAATAAAAGTAGAACAGCGTCGCGGCGACCATCAGGACGATGGCGAAGTTGTCCGGCTGCCAAACCAGCTCGGAGAATCGGATGTCGGTCAAGGCGATGAGGAACGCCAAGGCGGGAATGTTCAAGACGTGGGGGCGGCTGTTCGGGGAAGTCAGCGGCCGCCTCAGTAGGATCAATGCGAACAGCAGGCCCCACCACAATACACACACGGTTGTCGCGCGAAGGGAGGAGTCGACGAGCCTCTTGACGGATTCGGGCGGGCCGGGCAATCTCCCGGTGAACAAGAACAGTCCGAGGGCTGCCGTCGCCAGTGCCGCGTACAGGCCGAAGGAAACCGGACTGAGCGGGAAGCGGCCGGTGGATCGCTCTCGCCGCCATGCCTTTCCCGTTTGGAAGACGGCAACGGCGTTGACCAGCGCCAGGAGCGCATAAAGCCAAACCGTAACGGTTGAGGCGGATCGGGGCGAAAACAGGAGCGGGTCGTCGATCATGGTTGCCGTGGAGCGAGGATCGAGGCGGCGATGCCGCGGCGGTGTCCGTTCAAAGGGTCCTTCATAACGGTCCGCTGATGCCGCCGTCCTTGCGTACCCGCCAGAAATGCAAGCCGCAAAGGGCGAAGACGGCTAGGGGTAATGCAATGCAATGCAGCACGTAGAATCGGTTCAAGGTCTCTTCGGTAACGTCGGTCGCTCCCAACAGCAGGTAGCGGACGTCGGACTGCGGTGTGATGAGCGGTTCACCGCCGGCGGTGATCCATGCGGAACCGGGGCCTTCGTGGCCGATGAAGGGAGCGGCCCCCGCCATGTTCGTGCCCACGGTCACCGCCCACATGGAAAGCTGGTCCCATGGCAACAGGTACCCGGTGAAGGCCAAGAAGAGCGTCAGGCAAAGCAGCATCACGCCGACGACCCAATTGAACTCCCGCGGGGGCCGGTAACTCCCGGTCAGAAACACACGCAGCATGTGCAGCATGACGATGATCACCATGGCGTGGGCGCCCCAGCGGTGGATTTCTCGGACCAGGCCGAAAGAGACGACGTCGCGCAGTTCCAACATGTCGGCGTAGGCGTGGCTCGCCGTGGGGCGATAATACAGCATCAACAGGACGCCGGTGATCGTTTCCACCAGCATGAGGAAAAACGCGATGCCGCCGAGACACCAGGTGTAGCCGATTCGTACGGCGTGGCGCGAGATCGCCACGGGGTGCAGGTGGAGCACGAGATTCGTCAAAACGACGGCCGCGCGGTTCCGACGATCCCGGGGGGCGGGATGTCGTATCACGCTGCGGTAGACTTGGGATCGGCGAATCCGTTGAATCAGTCGCATGAGTCCGTCTAGACCAATACGTAGCAATCGGAGGGCAGGCCCCGGCCGACCTCGCGGCGGAAGACGCGGGATGCATCGATCTCCACGTACCCGTCCCCGGTGGCTCGGATGGCACAGAGGTCCAGCGGGCGCGGCGCCGGGCCGCGGAGGTTGTCGCCTGCCGCATTGAAGGCGCTGCCGTGACAGGGGCAGTGGAATTCGCCGTCCGCTTCGGACCAGAGGGTCAAGCAACCGAGGTGCGTGCACGTCGCCCGATAGGCCATCAATCGCCGGGTGCCCCCGACGCGAAGGCAGACGATCCAAACGCCGTGGCTGTCGCGAAATCGAGTGTGGACGCCCTCTTCCGTGAATTCCGCGAGCCGGCCGGCGCGGAATTGCAGTCGATTGCCCAGGGAGGTATTCGGTACGGAAAACCGCAAGCTCAAGAAAGCCCACAGCCCCCCGATGCAACCCAAGATCGACATCCCCAGCCCAAAGCTGAGCTTGGGTATCGCGTAGGCGATGGTTGCAAGACATGTGCGAAGGTAGCCGCGGCGGGACCAAGGACGCGGCACGCCTTCGTCGGCGCGCAGCGTCTGCACCGCGGAAGTGTGATTCGAGTGTGGATCGACCGGCATGACGTGATCGTCGGAGGCCGTCTGGTCGTGACGGTTCATTTCGGCCTCGGCGGAGCAACAGGTACTTGGCGTCCCACGGCGGACAATACTGATACGCACGACCCCGGCATGGGGGTGGGGTCTTTTTCTTAATTTACACCGAGCGGGCGGCTTTCGCGCTATCCGTCGCAATAGGGTCTGTCGCGGCACGGAGTTTCCCATCGTCGCATGGCGGACCGAATGGTCGTTCCCGGCGGACAAGCGACGCTCGATCCTTGTCACAACGCCGTGCGCAATCGCCGGGTGCGGTTTGGCAACGCTCGGCCGAAGGGTTAGGATGAGACTCAAGTGACTGTCGGCAGGACGCGCGCGGTTGAAGACGCTCGCGTCCCGCCACCCGTCTCGGGCATTGAGGGACGGGGGAGGTTATTCTTTCCCCGGGATCCGCCCGGTGAAGAAGGGGAATCTCATGCGCGACGATCAGTGGGAGAATATGTTGCGGTTGGTTCGCGGCGAAGCGGTCGTGCCGGAGCCGGTCGGTTTGATTATCGATTGCCCGTGGCTACCCGGGTGGTTCGGGACGACCATTCTCGAATATCTCACGGACGACGAAACGTGGCTGGCCGCCAATCTGAAGGTCATGCGGGACTTTCCCGGCATGTGGTTTCTGCCCGGCTTCTGGGCGGAATACGGGATGTGTACGGAGCCGTCCGCCTTCGGTGTCAAATGCCGCTTTCACGAGAATGATTTTCCGCACGCCGAGCGCGTCTTGCTGAGTTGGCAGGAAACGGACCGCATTACCGTTCCCGATTGCCGAACGGATGGGCTGCTGCCGCTGGTCATCAAACGGCTGCAACATTGCCGGGGTCGCATCGAGGCGGCAGGCCATCGTATCCGTTTTGCAGTCAGCCGCGGTCCGATGAACATCGCGTCCTATCTGTTGGGGCAGACGGAATTTTTGTTGGGACTACGGTCCGAACCGGAGCGTGCCCTACGATTGCTGGACAAAGTCAGCCGCTTTATTGTGGATTGGCTTCGCTATCAGAAGGAATGCTTTCCCAGCATCGAAGGGGTTCTGGTTCTGGACGACTTGATCGGATTTGTGGGGCCGCGAGACTTTGAAACGTTCGCTTGTCCTTTCATGAGGCAGGTGTTCGCGGCGTTGGACGTGCCCGTGAAAATGCTGCACAACGACGCCCACGGCCTGATTACGGCGAAGTACGCCGAACGCATCGGCTTCAACGCCTTCAATTTTTCGCACGAGCATGGGTTGGAGGAAATACGTGCGCTGGCCGGGGATGAATTAGTTCTGGTGGGGAATATCCCGCCGAGGGATGTCTTGGCGGGAGGCACGCCGCAGGACGTCGTTCAGGCGGTACAACAGGCGAAGGCTTCCGTGAAGGACCGCCGGCGAGTGCTTTGGTCCGCAGGAGGGGGAACGCCGCCGGGGGTTACCTCCGAGAATCTTCGCGCCCTTTACGAAGCCGTCACTGCCTGTGGATGAGCCCTGCTAGCCGTTCCGATGGGGGAGATGGTACCGGCGAGCGGCAAGCAAGCCGAAACACAGCTTGAGGGCGGTTTGCGTTGGTTCGAGGGAAAGTATGATTCCGCCGTCTGATTATCGAACAGTCGCGGGAGGGGGCCGCTTTCGCGTTATCGTTCCGTCGCTTCGTCCGGTGCGGCGTCGCCGGAGCTTCCTGTTTTCGACCTGTGCGGTCTGGATCTGCTGTATGGCTTTCCTCGCTGCGGCATCGGTCCGGGGGCAAGTGGTGATCCCGTCGGTGGGGCCGGTCTATGAACTGACGGGAAGGCCCCGCGTGGACGAAATCGATAGTGCGTTGCGCGGACGCTTGCGGCAGGTGGAGGAAGCCCTTGCCGCGGGACGCGACGCCGAAGCCCTGCCGAATCTGCTGCGTTTGATCGAGGGCGCGGACGACAAGTTGGTGCCCATCACGCGGAATATGCCGGGGGTATCGCCGCGCTATGTGCCGCTGCGACAGTACGGTCAAGTATTGCTGTCGCGGATGCCGCCGGAGGCTCTCCGGGAGTATCGTCGCTCTGCGGACGGCACGTTCGAGGTATGGTATCGGCAAGCGGCTGCGGAGCACGACCACGAGAAATTGACGCGCTTGGTGGAATGGGGCGCTGCGAGCAGTTGGGCGGATGAGGCTTTGTGGCTGCTCGGCGAGTGGGCGATTCAAGACGGTGATCCCGCGGCCGCCCGCAGCCATTGGCTGCGTCTCCTTCCTGCGCCCGGCGGCGACACGTGGTGGGGAACGGCGGATTGTTCCTTCGAACAGCCGGCCGTCTTGGCTCGTTTGGTTCTGGCGTCCATCCTCGAGGGTGACGTCGCGCGTGCCGAGCGCGAGTTGCGGGAGTTCACAGCGAAATTCGCAACGGAGTCGGGACGATTTGCGGGGCGGGAGACGGCGTATGTGAACGTGTTGCAGGATTTGTTGGGAGAGATCCGCGCCCGACCGCTGCCGCCGGTCGCCGCGGACTGGCCGACCTTCGCGGGAAACGATGCGCGTTCCAAGATACTCCCGCGCGCTTTCGAGATTGTGCGACCGAAATGGAGGGCGAGCTTGCCGCCGCCGCCTGTCAGCACCATCAATGCGTGGATCCAGCCGGCCGGTGTCCGCAGCGGTACCGAACCCGCGGACGCTCCGTTGAGTTACTTTGCGGCCGCCGCAGACGATCGCGTTTGGGTCGCAACATCTCGGCAAATCCTGGCATGGGACGTTCGGACGGGGAAGCCGCTGTGGGGGCTGGAGGGACCCGTGGTGGTGGATTTCCCGGAACCCGGCTTGATGGAGGGCTTGCCGTACAACACTTTGGAACCGGGGCGATTCTCGTGCACGATCGCCGGGAGGCGATTGTTTGCTCGGATGGGTTTGCCGGTCACCGTTGCTCCCGTCTTGACCGGCGGCGGAGAGGTGCCGGAGAACTTCTTGGTCTGCGTGGATCTCGCGGAGCAAGGGCGGCTCTTGTGGAAAGCGACGCCGCCGGGCCGCGAATGGGCCTTCGAGGGGCCGCCGCTGGTCCACGAAGACAGTGTGTTCGTGTTGTTGCGGCGATCGGACATCCCCTCCCAGGTTTACCTCGCCTGTTATTCCGCGGATCGAGGAGAGAACCGTTGGCAGAGGTTCCTTTGCGCGGCGGATTCACCCGGGCGGGGCCTGCTTCATGAAATGGACCACCTGTTGCCGACCCTCCACGGCGACACGCTTTACGTGTCCACCAATCTGGGCTGCGTGGCGGCGGTGTCGGCCGGCACGGGAAACATCCGCTGGTTGACGACCTATCCACGAATTTCTCGGGGCGACTTGAGCCGCAACGAAATCTTTCGCTATCGATCGCCCTCGCCCTGTCTGTATCACAACGGCGTCTTGTATCTGGCTCCCCGCGATAGTCGTTACGTCTTCGCTTTGGACGCCGCGAACGGCCAGGTATTGTGGTGGAGTGAGACGGAATTGGAGGGAGTTACGTACCTTCTAGGCGTGGTCGGGGATCGTTTGGTCGCATCCGGAGATCGACTCTATCTTTTGGAGACGATGGGACCGCATACCGGGGAAGTCTCGCTTGTTTGGCCGGAGGGCAAGGAGCCGATGGGCGTCGGACGGGGGCTGATCGCCGGTAATCGCGTCTACTGGCCGACGGAGGACGCGATCTATGTTTTCGACGTCTCCGCCGGTCGTCCCGTGAAAGTCATGTCTCTGGAACCTTGGGGCCTGAGAGGGGGAAATATGGCTTTTGCCGGCGATACGCTGTTCCTTGTCGGCGCCACGGAAATAGCCGCTTTCGAGACGGAGATCGTGCCGGAGGATGTCGGCGAGGCTTCCGCCGGGGGCCCGCCCTCTGAATGACGGAAATCGGGAGAGCACGTTGGGAATGCGGATAGGAAGCCGGACGCGGCGGGCACGACTGCGGGGGCAAGGGGAAAGCATGGGTTGCGAGGGAGGACGTGGTAATCTTCTGATCAGGGAAACGCCGCCTCCGTACCTTTGGGGAATATTGTAGGAGTCGAGAACGTGAGAAGGGTCCCGCTATTTCGTTGCGTCTTCCTGTTTTTCTTCGGGATACCAGTGGTATGTCTGCCTGCCGGGAGCACCCATGCGATGGATGAATCCGAGATTCTTTGGGCGGATTTCGAGCCGTCCGCGCCCGTGGATGGATCGCGCCTCGCGGACTTGCCCGGACCTTGGGAACCCAAGCGAGGGGAAGGCCTGGCCTTGGTTCGCGATCCCGAACAAGGATGGTGTTTGCACGTCGTGATTCCCCCCGAAGCCGGTCGCGGTTCGCGGAGCGTGCAACTGAGCTTGCCGGTGGAGAAATTGCAGGGAACGCGCGTTCGGGTCTCGGCCCGAATCAAGGCGGCCGACGTTGCCGAGCCGCCGCAGCCGTATAACGGCGTGAAGTGCATGTTGAAGATCGACACGCCGACCGGCACCCTCTGGCCGCAACGAAATCTGCCGGGCGGAGGATGGGATTGGAAGACGCATGAACACGTGGCTGCCGTCCCCGCAAATGCCCGGAACGTGACGCTGATCTTGGGTTTGGAGGCTGTCACGGGACAGGCGTGGTTCGATGACGTCCGAGTGCGCGTCATCGGCCGGCAACGGTCGGCGCCGTCGCAATCCCCGCGGGAAGTCGTATTCAAAGGACATGCTCTGCCGCGGCTTCGCGGCGCGATGATCGGACCGCGTGTTTCGGACGAAGACCTGATGGAATTCGGGCGCGATTGGGGGGCCAACCACGTCCGTTGGCAGTTGATTTGGGGTGGATTCCCACGTAGTCCCGCAGATAGCGTCGGGGTCGCGGAGTATCGCCTTTGGCTGGAATCCGCCTTGCAGCGTCTGGATGAGGGATTGGAGGCTTGCCGCCGGGCGGGAATCTTGGCGGTCATCGATATCCACACGCCTCCGGGAGGACGCAATGCAGCCGCCGAATGCCGCATGTTTCACGAAAAGGAGTTTCAGGAAGCCTTCTTGGAGATTTGGGAGGGAATTGCCGCGCGGTACCGGGAGCATCCGGCCGTATGGGGATACGACTTGGTGAATGAACCGGTGGAGGGAGCGGTCGCTGAGGGACTGATGAGCTGGCGTGAATTGGCGGAAGTGACGGCACGGCGCGTCCGCGAGTTCGATCCCTACCACGCCATCATCGTGGAACCGGGGCCGTGGGGAAGTCCCGAAGGCCTGGACTGGTTTGAACCCCTGGACGTGCCGGGAATCGTCTACAGCGTCCATATGTATCAACCGCACGCTTTCACGCATCAAGGCGTGTACGATTCGGCGGTGGGTTTGCACTACCCCGGCGAAATCGGCGGAAAGTACTATGACAAAGAGGTGCTGCGGCAGATCCTCGATCCTGTGATTCGCTATCAACGGGATTACGGGGTCCACATCTATATCGGAGAATTCAGCGCCATCCGCTGGGCGCCGGATGAAAGCGCTTACCGTTATCTGCGAGACTGTATCGAGCTGTTCGAGGAGTACGGCTGGGATTGGGCTTATCACGCATTCCGCGAGTGGGACGGCTGGAGCGTGGAACACGGTCCGGACCGCAATGACCGCAACCGCACCGCCGCGCCGACGCAGCGGCGGTTGCTTTTGGAGGAGTGGTTCTCGCGGAACCAAAAGCCGGACTTTTCCGCTCCTTTGATACCGGTTATCGACGCCCACGCTCCGTGAATCGGACAGGACGCTCACGGTCGTGCAAAATGCGGTCGGCGGACGAGTGCGATTGGTTGACAGCGCGGCGCCGGGGTTTGCAGAATGAGCGGAAAGGGGCGAAATCGGGGAATCGTGATTCCAGGCGGCGTCGAAGAAGGTTCTGCCGTCCGCCAGGTTGCGTGCCGGTCTTCGGAGAGGCGAAGACATCGAGAAGCGGAGAATACGACCGACGCATGCCTTCCGGGGCATGCCCTCACGAATTTGGGAAAACAAAAACGAAATGGATGATACGGAGAGTCTGCGGCAACTGGCGGAAGCCGCCAACCGGCTGAAGGCCCAATTGGGACGAGTGATCGTCGGTCAGCAGAACGTCATCGACGAATTGTTGACGGCCCTGTTTGCGCGGGGACATTGCTTGCTCGTGGGAGTACCCGGCCTGGCCAAGACGTTGATGATTCGCACATTGGCGAAAGCCCTTTCGTTGAAGTTCAATCGCATTCAGTTCACACCCGACCTGATGCCCTCGGACATCACGGGGACCGAGATCATCCAAGAGGACAAGAGGGCGGGCACCCGCGAGCTTCGGTTCGTTCCGGGCCCCTTGTTTGCGAACATCATTCTGGCGGACGAAATCAACCGCACGCCGCCGAAGACGCAGGCGGCCCTGCTGGAGGCGATGCAGGAATATCAAGTCACGGTGGGGGGGCAGCGCCATGCCTTGGAGCAGCCCTTCTACGTCTTGGCCACACAGAATCCCATCGAGCAGGAGGGCACCTATCCCCTGCCGGAGGCTCAGCTCGATCGATTCATGTTCCACATCCTGGTGGACTACCCGGATGATGAGGCCGAGTTGGAGATCATTCGGCGGACGACGGCGGACCTGGAGCCGGAGATCGCGCCGGTTTTGGATGGGGAACAAATCCTGGCCATGCAGCGGTTGGTGCGGCGGATTCCCGTCCCCGATCACGTGGCCCGCTACGCCCTGCAACTGGTGCGAGCGACTCGCCCGGGAGTCGAAACCGCGCCGCAGTTCGTCCGCGATTTCGTTGTTTGGGGAGCCGGGCCGCGAGCGGGGCAGTATCTCGTATCGGCGGCCAAGGCTCGTGCGGGGATTCAGGGGCGAACACATCCCACGTTGGAAGATCTCCGCGCTGCGGCCTTGCCCGTCCTCCGCCACCGCGTCATTCTCAACTTCAGCGCGGAAGTCGAGGGCGTCCGTGCCGATGATCTGATTCGCCGCCTCTTGCACACGATCCCTTTGCCGGATGAAGAATTGACCGCCCGTGGAATACTTCCCAAAGTTCTTGGATCCCCGACTGCCGGCAAAGCTTGAAGGCTTGACGCTGCGGGCGAAAGCGATCGTGGAAGGCTACGTGGCCGGACGGCATCGTAGCCCGTATCACGGTTTTTCCGTCGAATTCGCGGAGCACCGCGAGTATTCGCCGGGCGATGATCTGCGTTATCTCGATTGGAAGGTCTTCGGGCGGACCGACAAGTTTTATCTCAAACGATTCGAGGAAGAGACGGACTTGACGTGCGGCTTGTTGGTCGACGCCAGCGAGAGCATGCGCTATCGCAGCGAGCGGGCGCCTTGGAGCAAGTGGGAGTGCGCCCAATGCACGGCGGCCGCCTTGGCCTACCTGGTGCTGCACCGTCAGGATCGCGTGGGCTTGACGGTCTTTGCCGAGCAGGTCCAAACGGTGCTGCGACCCGACGCCGGAGCGGGGAGGTTCAAGGATGTGGTGCAGGCCCTGGAGGCCGCTTCCCCGGGGGGAAGGACGGGGCTCGGGCATGTGCTCCATGAAACCGCGGAACGCTACCGCCGCCGCGGCCTGATCGTGGTGATGAGCGATTTCTTCGCGCCGCTCGCCGACGTCTCGAACGGGCTGCGGCATCTGCGACATCGCAGGCACGACGTGATCGTGGTGCAGGTCTTGGATCCGCAAGAGACGGAGTTCTCGTTTCGCGAGCCGATCCGGTTTCGAGGGCTGGAAGGTCTTCCGAAAAAATCGGCGGACCCGCGATCTCTGCGGCAGGCCTATCTGCGTGAATTCGGGCGGTTTCTCAGTCAGTTGCGGGCCACGTGCCGCGGCCTGAGTGTGGATTACCTATTGATTCGCACGGATTGGCCGCTCGATCGGGTGTTGACGCAATACTTGCTGACGAGATCCAGACGCGGCCGCGGTTGACATAAAGGTTGGAATTGCTTCTTGCTCAAGGAGCGGTTCGGGGATTGGGATCTTTTTCGAACCCCGGCCGCCGTGCGATCGGCAAGAGTATCGTGAGAAACGGTTATTTGACGAATGATCAGCATGTGGGGAACTCGTCCTCTCGCCTTCGGCTTCTTGCAGCCCGCCCTCTTGGGTTGGATGGCGGCGGCGGCCATTCCCGTGCTGATCCATTTGTGGAGTCGCCGGCGGCACCGTGAAACGGAGTGGGCGGCGATGGAGTTTCTGCTTGCCGCCTATCGTCCCAGGCGGTTGCGGCTGTTCTTGCAGGAGCTGCTGTTACTCTTGTCGAGGGTTGCCTTGATTGTCTTGTTGGTCTTGGCGGCGGCCGAGCCGGTGTGGCGGGGGCTTCCCGCCGGATCTCCCGCGACGTTGCGGACTCATCGCATCTTCGTGATCGACGCTTCCTTGTCCATGTCGGCGGAAGAAGGAGGAACAACGCGCTTCGAAGCCGCCAAGGCCGCCGTGGGGCGGCAAGTGGAATCAGCCGCCCCGGGGGATGCCTTTTCCGTGATTCTCGCGGCGGGCGTTCCCGATCTCGCCCTCGCCGGGCCGATCTTCGACCGGCGCGCATTTCGCGAGGAACTTCAGCGATTGCAACCGACGGACGGCCGGGCCGACTGGGCCGCGGCCTTGGCGCGGTGCCGGGAATTGATCACCGCGGCGCGGCAAGAGGCGTCCCGGCCCGTTCAATTCGAAGTGCTCTTGCTGACGGATTTGCAACGGGCATCGTGGCCGGCGGCCGCGGGGACGGCCCCCGTGAGCGTGACCGCGACACTTCAGCGCGAGGCGCGGCTCCTTGCGGAAACGGCTCGCCTCGCCGTGTTGTCCGTCTCTTCCGGCGAGTGGCAGGACAACGCGGCGGTGACGGATTTGGAGCTGGAATCAGGGGGGATGACGGTGGGCGAGGAGGCTGCCTGGCGGGCCGTCTTTCGTCGCTATGGATCGGATCTTGTTGCCCCCGTTTCCGTCCAATGGTTCCTTGACGGCAAGTTGGTCCGCGAATCGATCCTCCCTTGGGACGGTGAAAGGCGGAGGGAGGCGATGCTGAGCTACCGCTTCGATAGTCCGGGTGAGCACGAGGTCGAGGTGAGGATTTCGCCGGATGCGTTGAAAGGGGATGACGCGCGGCGCTTGGTCGTGCCCGTACGGCCGGCCGTGCAAGTCTTGTGCGTCGACGGCCGGCCTTCGAATGTGCCGTTTCAAGGTGCCTCCGACTATCTGCGTCTCGCGCTACAGCCGAGTGAAGAGGAGGGATTTCGGCGCGTGGCCGTCGAGACGGTGAGCGAAGCGGCCTTCGATGAAACGGATCTGCTGCCGTTCGATGCCGTGTTCTTTTGCGATGTTGCGGAGTTTACCGAATCCGAAGCGGCTCGATTATCCGCCTTTCTGAAACGGGGCGGCGGCGTGGCTTTCTTTCTGGGAGAGCGCGTGCGCGCGGAGAATTACAATCGGGTCCTGGCGGCGGGGCAGGGGGGAGCAGGGCGCATCTTGCCGGCGCGTTTGGGACCCGTCATTCGGCGCGATGCCGCTTCGAACGACCCTCTCGGTTACCGCCATCCCCTGTTACGGGCGTTTCAAGGGCAGGAATCGGCCGGATTATTGACGACCCCCGTACGCGCCTATTATCGCTTGGAAAAGATTTCGGATTCGAATGCGGAGACGGCCTTGGCTTTGGATAACGGCGATCCGCTGATCGTGACGGAGGCCGTCGCGGTCGGCCGGGTAATCGTGACGGCGACCACCGCGGATGCGACTTGGACGGCATTTCCGACGTGGACGGACTACGTGCCCATGATCCAAGAGATATTGGAATACCTATTGGAACCGACGCAGGCTCGCCGCAACGTGACGGTAGGTGACACGATCGGCGAAGTACGCGATTTGAAAAACCTCTCCGGATCGGTCGACGTCGAGATCGTGACTCCGGACGGTCAACGGATCCGTCGCGGCGCCGCGGTGGAAAAGGCCATGTTGCGCTGGAATTTCGACGGTACGGCGCGGGCGGGATTTTACCGCGCGGACTTGCGCCCTTCCGGCGTCGCCGAACGAGGTATGCCGAGTGGATTCGCCGTCAATCCGCCCGCCGAAGAGAGCGATCCGGCCGGTTGGTCGCCCGAGGAGTTCCCGGATCGGGTGCTGCCCGGCGTGCCGGTCGAGATGTGGAGCGGCACGGACCGGCGGCCGGCGGCCGGCGAGGCCGTCGCCGGTTACAACCCGGGCGCGCAGTGGTTGCTCCAACTCGCCTTGTTGCTCTTGGTGCTCGAAATGATGTTGGCCGTAAGGTCGGGTTGAAAGCGGGAATACCGGCGCATTAGAGAACGGTCGAAGATGGACGTTCCATTTTGGCTGCAACGCTGGATGGGGGCAGGGACTGCGCCGGGCGAAGGCGTCGCGGTCAAGCTCATCGCGCACTGGCCGTGGCCCGTGTGGGTCACCGTTGTGGTAATTATCGTCTTGGTAATTCTCGTCGTTCGGCTCTACCGCCGGGAGGAAGGCGATATTTCGCCCGCGGGCCGGGCCGGTTTGATCGCGATTCGTTTGGCGATTGCGGCGGTCGTCCTGGCAATGCTGGGGCAATGGACTTTGATGATTGAGCGGACCGGCTTGCCCTTCTTGGCGGTGATATGGGATGACTCGGCCAGCATGACGCTCCAGGACCGGTATTCCAAGACGGAAAGAGAATCGCTGGATCGTGCATTTCCCGGCTTGGCGAGCAAGCCCGCGCGATTCGAAATCGTCCGGCGAATTCTCTCGGCGCCGCCGGAGCCGGTGGCTCAGTGGAGCCGGGGATATCGAGTCCGCGTGTTCTTTTTGGATGGCGGCCGCGGTTTCGACTGGAATCCCGCCGATCCGCAAGGGAAGCTGCCGGAGGTGGAGCCTGTTCGCGAGACCTCGCCGCTTGGAGAGGCCGTGCTCGCGTCACTGGATGCGCTTCGCGGATCGCCGCCTGCGGCGGTGGTCGTTTTTTCCGACGGGGTTTGCAACGAAGGACCGGATTGGAAGGAGACGGCGGCCGAATTGAAGCGGCGGGGAACGCCGTTGTTCTTCGTGGGGGTGGGCAGCCCGGGGGCCGATCGCGATATCCGTTTGAGCGATCTTCGCATGGACGATACCGTCTTCCTTCACGATGTCGTCTTCGCCGACGTCCGCATCGTCGCCGACGGTTATTCGGGGCAGGCGGTGCCGATTCGCATCGTGGACGAGTCCGCCGACGCAACGTTGGTTTCTACCGTGGTCACCGTACAAGGCGATTCCTTCGCCGAAAGCGTTCGCTTGGCATTTCAGGCGGACCGGGTGGGCACGCTGGACTTACGGGTGGAGACGCCGCTCCAGGCCGGGGAGTTGCGGGAGGAAAACAATATTCTGCGGCGGTCGATACGCGTGCTGGACGAGCCGATCCGAGTCCTGTACGTCGAGGGCATGCCGCGATTCGAATACCGCTATCTCCGCAATCTCTTGTTGCGCGAGCCGAGCGTGTCCTTGGATTGCGTCTTGCAGTCGGCGGATCCGGAATATGCCTCGGACGCCAAGAACGTATTGCCGGGCGTACCGATGCGACGCGATGAGTTACGGCGCTACGACGTGATCATGCTGGGCGACGTCGATCCCGCTTGGTTTCCCCGTTCCACCTTGGAGGACATCGCGGAGTTTGTTCGCGATCCGGCGAAGTCCGGCGCCGTTGTTTTCATCGCCGGCGAGCAATTCATGCCGGCGGGCTTTCGGGAAACTCCCTTGGCGGCTCTGTTTCCGTTCGAGAGCGACCAGGTTCGGCCCGCTGATCCGGCAGGCAAGCCCGGACCGCTGCGAGTAGTACCCACCGAAATAGGAATGGGAAGCCCGGGCATGCAATTGGCGTTGGACCCTCGTCAGAACGCGGCGCTTTGGGAGTCGTTGCCCGATTTGTATTGGTATGCGCCGGTCGGCGAACTCAAGCCGGGCGCGCGGGTATTGGCCGCCCATGGATCGGAACGCCGTTGGAATGGAGACCCCGTGCCGCTCATCGTATTCCAATACGCGGGCGGCGGCAGAGTACTTTTCCACGCGATCGACGAGACGTGGCGATGGCGCTACCGCGGCGGTCAGGCCGGCTTTAGTCGCTACTGGATTCAGACGTTGAGATTCTTGGCCCGGGGGAAGTTGGAACGCGAACGGAGGACCACGTTGGAAAGCAATCAGCGCGTGTATCCGCCCGGCGAGCCGGTGATTTTGCGTGCTGTTTTCCGCCCCGGCGAAGGGACTCCGGTCCCGCCCGACTCGGTGACGGTCTTTCTGGAACGCGACGGAGCGGCCCGATCCCAATTGCGACTGGAGCGCCGCGGTGTGACCGGTCATGTCTTCGAGGGCAGAGCGGAGGATCTCCTGCCTGGACAATATCGAGCATGGCTCGCCGCTCCTATCGTCCCCGAGCCTTTACCGACGGCAAACTTCGAGGTCGAGCCTCCGAAGAGGGAAATGGAGGAACCGGAGCCGGATTTTGCCGGAATGAAGGAGGCGGCGAACACGACGGGAGGGGCTTTTTGTCGCCCCTGGCAACTATCGCAGTTGAGCCGTGCGCTTCCCACCGGGCAATCCGTCGCTGTGGAACGGTTGCCGCCCGTCACCCTTTGGAACCGGCCGGGTGTTCTCGTGCTTTTGTTCGGGCTTCTGACGTGCGAATGGTTGATCCGAAAGTTGCGCGGCCTGGCGTAGAATGGACAAGGAGTGCAAGTGCGGTTTGACCGCTTGTCGCAGGGGGCCTTCGGGTGCGCGTCGGCCGGCGAGAGGCCTCCGGTAGGTAGTTGAATTCCGTTTCGGCGCGACCGCCGCGGGAAATGCATGAGCGAACGGCTGATTCGAGAAATCGAGACACTGCGTCGCCGTCTCAGACGGGTAGCGATCCTGCGCGCCGGCGGCTGGACGCTCTTTCTCGTGATCGTCGCGGGGCTGGTCTTGGGCGCGGCCGACTATCTTTTCCGTTTTCGCGAAAGCGGAATGCGTTTCCTGCTGACCGGCACGTGGCTGGCGGTTGCGGGTGAAAGCATGCGGCGTTGGCTACTGCCGGCCCTGGCGTCGTCCATCCAACCCATCGCTCTGGCGATTTGGGCTGAAAAAGTATTTCCCGGCTTTCGCGGTAAACTGGCCGCGGCGGTGGAATTCGCCGGGCTCGTTTCCGGGGATGCCGCAGCGGACGGGGATCTCGGTGAGGAATCCGCGGCCTTGCGCGCCGCCGCCCTGCAAGAGGCCGAGCTGTTGCTGCAATCCGGCCCCCCGCCGTGGCCGTTACCCTGGCGGGAAATGTGGTCGGCGCTCGGCTTGGCTGCGGCGGCCGTCCTTGTGCTTTCCGCATTGGCTTGGGCGAATCCCGTTGCGACCGGAACGGCCGCAGCACGCCTCCTGAACCCTTTTCTGCATCTTCCCTGGCCGCAACGGACCCATTTGGAGGTCCAATCGTACAGCGATCGCGTGGCCAAAGGTTCCACTTTTGAGGTCTTAGTGAGAGAGGCGTCGGGACGATTGCCGGACGATGTGACCATCGACTACCGCTGGATCGAGAGTGACTCCCTTCCGGAGGAGTCGTATGTCATGGAACGACTGGGAGCGACGGCAAGGCACCGGCGGGAAAACGTCCGCTCTTCCTTTGCCTTCCGCATCCGCGGGGGTGACGATGTCAACGGCGAATGGCACAAAGTTACGGTAGTGGAGGCACCGCGAATCGTGCAATGGTCGCTGCGGCTCGTTCCACCGGAATACACGGGCTGGGCGGAAGAAATGAGCGACGGCGCGATCAAGGCCGTGGTGGGCACGAGAGTTCTGCCCCAGGGACGGGCGGATCGCACCTTGAGCAAAGTGACCATCGAGGTCTCCAGCGGGGAACGGTTCGATTTGGCGATCGACCGCGACGGTCGCTCCTTCGCCTTGGCCCCCGCAAAGCCGGACGGTTCGCAGTCCGAGAGTGCGACAACGCAGGGTGTTCACTCTCCGGAGAGCGCCGCCCGGGACGCATCCTCGCCGTGGTTGGTGCGGGAATCGGGCAGTTACCGGCTCTTCGTGGAGGCCGCCGACGGGACGAGGAACCCCGACCCGCCCCGCTGGGAGATTCGGGCCGTCGTCGATAAACCGCCGACCGCCTGGCTGGAGACGGCAGGGCGAATTCGTTACTCCACCCCTGAGGCCGAGGTGCCGCTGCTTCTCACGGCCCGAGACGACCTCGCGCTGCGGAGCGTTCAATACATCTGTGCGGACCCGGCCGTTCCTGCGGAGTTTCCGCCGCGGACCGTTTACCAGGGGACCGTGCCGTCTCCCCAGCGAGAGGAACGAATGTCGGAATGGGAGAAGTGGGGCGAATCGCGGTCGCTTCGCGCCGGTTTGAATCTAGCCGAGATCAACGCCGCTGCGGGAATGACCGTCGAGGTGCGAGCGGTAGCGGAGGACTATGCCGGGCAAACGGCGGAAAGCGCTTCGATCGCGCTGCGCATCGTGGATGTGCGGCAATTGTTGGATCTGACGGCGACGGATCGGAACCGAATCTTGGCTCAGCTCTCGCAACTGTTGGAACTTCAACGCCAAGCACTGGGAGACGTGCGTTCTTGGCAAGGGCGCGTGTCGTCGTCCGCTCCCTTGGCCCGACTGGATGCCGAGACGTTGGCGGCGGTGGAATTGTCCCAACGCCGGATCGGACAGGCCCTGGGCGATCCCGCCGTGGGGTTGCCGGCGGATATCGGCCGGATCGTGCAGGAGTTGGTGGTCGGCGGCTTGGGCGCACATCCCGATGTGCGTCGGTTGGAAGAGTTGGCGGAGTCGCTCCGCAGGCTCGAGCAAGAACACGGCGAGGCCGCCGAACAAGGGCTGACCCAGGCGGTCAAGAGCTTGAGGAGCCTTCTCAGCGAGAATGCGGCTGCCGATTCCCAAGGAATTCACCTTGACGAACAAGCCGCGAATCGGGTCGTGAGTGTCTTGGAGCAAGTGCTCGGGCATCAGCAAATTATGGAACGAGAGCTGCGAAGGATTCTGGAAAGCTGGGGAGTGTTACGCCGACAATTCGAGCTTCGTCGGCGGTTGGAAGACATCGTGCAGCGGCAGGAGGCCCTGGCGGAACGGGTGCTGCGTTTGGGGCAGCAAACTGTGGGACGTTCGCGCGAAGCCTTGTCGCCGAAAGAATTGGAGGGCTTGCGCGATGCCGCGCAGGAACAGTCGGCCTTGGCCGCCGAGTTTGATCGCCTGATGGAGGAAACTGCGGCTGCGGCTCGCCCCGCCGCCGATGCCGCGGACCGCAGGGATGAACCAAGGGATGGTTCCCTGTCGGCGGGGGAGGAAGACGTCGACCGGTCGCCGCCGGCCGAAAGCAACACCGATAGGCCGGACTTACGGCAATTCCGTGACATCGTGGATCGCGCCAAGGAGGCGGCGATTGGGGCTCGCATGCGAACGGCCGCGGCGGCGGTCGACGACAACCGTTTGAGCCAAGGACTGCAAACGCAACGGGAGGTGATCGCCGACTTGCGGGAATTGCTCGGGCGGTTTTCAGAGGGAGGGATCTCGCAAAATGGTGCGGAGGTTTGGCGGGAAGCCGCAAGCAAACTGGAAGAATTGATAGGCCGACAATCGAAGTGGCAGGCGGAACTTGAGAGCCGCCTGCAATCGGGCGAGAAACGACCGGAAATTTGGCAAGAGTTCAGTAGGCGTCAGGCGGTGGACGCTGAGGCGGCCAGGTCGATAGCGCAGGAGTTGCGATCGGGCAACGCGCCATCGGCCGCTGAAGCTTCCGCCGACGCGGCCCGTGCCATGAATCGCGCGGCGGATGCCGCGCGCGAGGCGGACGCGGAGGGCGCCGCGGCGGCGGCCCGGAATGCGGAGGCCGAACTGCGTCGCGCCCTCGCCGATTTGACGCAACGCATGGCGCGGGAGTCCCTCAGGCAAGCCGCCGCCGAGATTCGGCAGCAATTGGAAATCTTGCGCGGACTGACCGCGAGGCAAAAGGAGTTGATGCAAGAGACCAGAGAACTCGCATCCGGGGACAGGACGGATGCTGCGGTTCACGAGCGTCAACGGAGTTTGGCTGCGGAGGCGGCGGATCTCCGCAGCCGGTGGGTGGACCGGCCGTTTGCCACCTTCATCTTGGAGGAAGCCGAGGCCGCGATGGAGTCCGCGGCTCAAAGACTGGAACGCCGACTGTTCGACGAAACGACCGTGACCCTTCAGGATCAAGCGGCGGCGGCTCTCGAAAAGGTTGCGCAATCGCTGGCCGATCGTGCGATTTCGGAACCGGAAACACTGGGCGGAGGGCAGGGGGGACCGCAAGGACAATCCGGACAGCCGGTCGATCCGGAGTTGGCGCGACAAGCTCAACGGATGTTGGCGGAACTCAAATTGGTGCGCGAATTGCAATCGGATCTGCTGCGGCGGACGGAAGAATTGGAGGCGAGGCGGCGCAATGATGCCGCCGGGCAGACGGCGGCGGAGCTTGTCCGCCTGAGCCGACGGCAATCGCAGTTGCGTCGCATGTTGGAGTTACTCCTCGAGGGACCGGAGCCGTCGCAATCCGGTGAGGCTCCGCCTCGAGCGACGCCGCGCGAGCCGCCCGCGTTGATCCCGCCAAGCTCGCCGGGCAGTTTGGAGGATTTACTGACACCATGACCGCAGCAAATTCACGACGCCCGAGGCAGCCGGGAGCTGCGAGAATCACCCCGAAACGGAGGCATCTCCGAGATGATGTCGCCTTGTTCATGGGGGCCGTCGTGCATCTGACGATTTGCCTGGGTTTGCCCTCCGGCAGCATGGAACGGTTCATCCTAAGTGATGGCTTGGCGGCTACGATGGAAACGGCGCCCGCGGCGGAGCGGAGTGCGGATTCCGTTACCCGTTCCAGCACGGCCTCCGAGCAGCCGCGCGATCCGCTTGCCGAAGTCCTCCAGTGGATGGAAGAAAGCGAAAAGAGACTCAATAGCGGCGACACGGGGCCGGGTACACGTCAATTGCAACAAAACGTGGTGAAACGTTTGGAAGAATTGATTCGCCAGGCGGAAGGGGCTTCGGCGTCTGCTTCGGCTTCCGCCCGGCAATCCCAAACCCCGCCGATGCCATCGTCCGAAGAAGCGGATGATTCCGCGACCGCCGCGAGGCCGGGGGAGAATCAACCGGGCCGGGGAGAAACTCAAGGCGGCGGCGAAAACTCGGCGGAAGATCTGCGGATGGTCCTGCAACGGATTTGGGGTGAACTGCCGCAGCGGGAGCGAGACATTCTCATGCAGCGTGGGGCCGAGTCCTTCCTCCCTAAGTATCGCCCAATGATCGAAGCCTATTTTCGACGTTTGTCGGAAGGGCGCGCCGCGAGCGGGAAGGACCGCATCATGACCGTCCCGCGAGCGACGATGACGTTGCCGAAGACGGAGGGGCGGCAATGACAACGCGAAGGGTCGCCGGACGGATATCGGACCTGTCTCTGCCGCGGTCGATCGAGGGGAGAATTCTCCCGAGGGCCGAGCGAGTACTTGGTCGCACCCGTGGCCGGAGACGACCCGTCTTGTGGCGGATGGTGGGGATTCTGGCCGTGGTGTTGGGTGCGGGGGCTTCGGCGCGGGCTGAACTCGCCGGTAACGCCGACGTGGCCGAAGCTGCGGCGGCGGGCATGATGACTCCTGCGGCGGAACGGGCCGTGGCGGGCGGTCTGAAGTATTTAGCCGCTCGTCAGCGAGAGGACGGATCTTTCGGCAGCGGCGCATATCGGGGCAATGTGGCGGTGACGGCCTTGGTCGGCATGGCCTTTCTGGCGGAGGGTAGTCTTCCCAACCGCGGCCCGCACGGGGACGTGACGGATAGGGCCATGCGATACATCCTCGACCAGTGTCGGGAAAACGGCCTGATTCTAAACGCGCCTTCAGCCAGCCGCGGCCCGATGTACGAACATGGATTCGCCACTTTGTTCCTGGCCGAATGCCTTGGGTCGACGTCCCGGCCGGAGCTCCGCGAAAAACTGGCCGCCGCGACCAACTTGATCGTGAACACGCAGAATGCCGAGGGCGGTTGGCGCTATCAGCCGCAGAAGCTGGATGCCGATATTTCCGTGACGGTCTGTCAGATCATGGCCCTCCGGGCGGCACGGAATGCCGGCTTGCACGTCCCCAAGGAGACCGTCGATCGGTGTATCGATTATGTGCGGAGGTCGCAGAATCCGGACGGCGGTTTCCGCTACATGCTGACTCCCGGCGAGAGCGGTTTCGCCCGATCGGCCGCCGGCATGATGGCCCTGTTCTCGGCGGGAATCTACGAGGGATCGGAAGTCGAAAACGGTATTCGATACTTGCTCGACTTCGTACCGCAGCCGGGGGTCATCCGGCAGGAACCGTATTATTTCTATGGGCACTATTACGCCGTGCAAGCCATGTGGCAACGCGGGGGCGATGCGTGGATTCGCTATTATCCGGCCATTCGCGATGAATTGATTCGCCGCCAATCCCCCGACGGCTCTTGGGCCGACCCCATTTCTCCCGAATACGGCACCGCCATGGCGTGCCTGATCCTCCAGGTCCCGAACGGCTATTTGCCGATCTTTGAACGTTGAATGGAAAAGTCCGGATGCCGCTCGATCCCGGGAATACGCGCATGACGGATGTTACGCAAACCGGATTGCAAGGAGTCATGTCCTGATGGCTGGGAGTCGTCTCGCGGCAAAGAGGCGTTGCTCGACGAGCGAGGGGAATCCTTGCTCGCGCCGGACGGCCGTCGCCGGAGTTCTGGCCATGTTGGTGACGGGCGGTCGTGGAGCCGTTTACAGCTCCGCTTTTTCCGGAAGTAGTCACTCTCCGGACGCAGGCATGGAAGTCGCGCCGTGCCTTTTGGTCGACGAACCGCCGTCGCGAGCAGGTCTGGCAGGTTTCGATCCCGCGGGCGAGATTCGTTTGCTCATTCCCGAGGCCGACGCACCCGAATCGCGAATCCTCACGAAAAGCATCGAGGACTTGGTGAGTTGGGGGACGTGCCCCGATCTTCAGCCGGGCGGGAATTATCTCTATTTCGTCGATGGCACGTTGTTGAGCGGCAGTTGGCAGGGCTGGGAAAAAGGTGTGCTTCGTTGGCGCCACGCCCGGGTCGGCGACTTGCGAGTGCCGTGTGAGCAGTTGGCCGGCCTCATGGTCGCGGCACCGTCCTCGGTCCTCGCGAGAGATCGTTTGCTGGATCGCATTGCCGCGGGAAACAGCGAGTACGATCGCGTGATCTTTACCAACGGCGATGAACTTCGGGGACGTGTCCTTCAGGGAGATGCGTCCGCCGTTCGGATTGTGAGTGATTTCGGCTCGGTTGACGTGCCGGCATCTCGCATCGCGGCCGTGGGGTTTCGCGGGTCCGGAGTTCCGCGATCCGTTTCCGGGTCGGTGGCGCTGGGGCTGCAGGATGGTTCGCGTCTGATCGTCCGCGAACCGGTGAACGGCAGATATCCTTTGGATATCGAGCGTCAAGCGGGAAAGGCCTCCGGGACGGAGTCGCTCCATCGGATCCGTTTGGCAGAACGGGCGACGCAACCGGAGACCTGGGATTTCGTGGCGGCGGTGAAATATCTGCACGCGTTCGGCGGACGTGTGATTTACCTATCGGATCGTGCTCCTACGGAATACGTGCATGTGCCCTATTTGACGTACCCCCAACCGCTAGGCCGAGACCGGACGCCGCGCGGGGCGTATTTACGGAGCGGCGGGGCGCTGTATCTGAAAGGCTTGGGGACTTACAGCGCGTGTCGCGCCACCTACGACTTGGCCAAACAGGTTCGGAGGTTCTGCGCCGAGGTGGTGATGGACGACGCCGCGCGGGGACGAGGCGATGCCGCTTGCCGCATTTTGGTGAACGGATCGACCGTCTGGCGGACGGACACGCTACGGACGACGTCGGTGCCCGCTCGTGTCAGCCTCGACGTGGCGAACGCCGAACGATTGGACTTGATCGTGGAGTTCGGTCCGCGGGCCGACGAGTTGGATTACGTGGACTGGCTCAACGCACGATTGATCCGGTAACCGTTGCGGCAAGTGGGCCGTTATGCGGCAACGGATCGAATCGCTCCCTCTTATCCGGCCGCGGCATGCGGGAGGCAGAACACCGCCTGCGGAGCGACAGGAGGACGGGCGACGCGGTTTACGCGCCGAACTTGGCGAGCCTGCCCGCGTGGGCCAAGGCGAGCGGCATCAAGTAAACGGCCTCGAAGTGCCCCAACCCGCCTTGGAGACAGGCCTTTTCGCTGAAGGCTTGGGCCGCATCGGGGCGGCAGCTATCCGCTACCAGGAGCGTCGGCACGGGATGCCAACTGTGGCTCTTCATTTTGGCGGGGGTGCTGTGATCGCCGGTGACGATCAGGACGTCGGGTCGCAAGGCCTCGACGCGCGGAAAGACGGAATCGAACGTCTCGATCATCTTGACCTTGGCATCGAAGTCGCCGTCTTCGCCGCGGCTGTCCGTATACTTGAAATGAACGAAGAAGAAGTCGTAGTCGGTCTCTTTCCACGCCTTCTCCAAGACGTCGATCTCTTCTTCGAGGGTGGCCGATTTTCCTAGCAGATTCATGCCCACCAGGCTGGCCAGGCCTTTGTACATGGGATAGACCGCGATGGCCGCCGCCTTCAGGCCGTAGGCTTCTCGGTAGCTGGGGAGTTGAGGCCGCTTCGAAAACCCTCGCATGGTCAAACCGTTGGCTTTACGCTGCGAGGCCAGGATTTTGCGGGCCTGCGCGACGAACTCTTTGGCGATCTCGGCGGTTTTGCGCGAGGCTTCGTCGTGCGGAACGGGGTCCAGAGGCGGTTTTCCGACCACTTGCGGATCGGTGTCGGCGACATCGGCCCCCAGTCCTTCTCCGCGAAATACGACCACGAAACGGTGTTCCTTCACCGGTTCCACGAAGATTTCGACGCCGGGAATCCGGACGGCGCGTAGGGTGGCGACCACGGCGGCGCTTTCTTCACTCGCGATCCGGCCGGCTCGGCGATCCGTGATCTTGCCCTCGGCGTCCAGCGTGCAGAAATTGCAACGGATGGCGACGTCCTTGGGGCCGACGGCAAAGCCGATGCCGGTGGCCTCCAATACGCCGCGGCCGATCACGTACCGGAGCGGATCGTAGCCGAACAGGCCGAGGTGTCCCGGCCCGCTTCCCGGCGTGATGCCGGGCTTGATGGGCGTCATCAACCCGCATACTCCCCGTTTGGCGAGACGATCCAGATTGGGGGTTTGGGCCGCTTCCAGTTCGGTCGGCCCCTCGGGCGTCAGGGGGAGGCCGCCCAGACCGTCGGCGACCATCATCACGATGCGACCGCCCCGCTCTTCCTTCAATTGCGATACCACTTCTTGGATGTTCATGGGGGAAAGCTCTCCGTGAGATGCCCGGGCGTCCTTCGCCGCGTCGTGAGTCGGGACGGCTTTCCGAACCAAAGCGCCGCCGCCCCACGTCTAATCCTTCTCATCTTGGCCTTTCGCGAGTCGGCTCACAAGGGGCGGGCGAGCCGGGCCGTTCGCGGACTTTCCTTTTCCCGACGAGTGGGCAAAAATAACAAGCTCCCGGGAGGGATCGCCAACGTCGTGGAACACGAGACGTTGCCGGTACGGCGTCACATGACCGCAACACGTCGCGCGAGTGGGCTCGGCGGCGGACTGGGAAGCATTCTTTACGGGAAGCACTTGAGAAAGGAACGACGATCCGATGAAACGTGCCAAGATTTCCATCATTGGAGCGGGAAACGTCGGGGCCACCACGGCGCATTGGTGTGCGTCTTTGGAGTTGGGAGATATCGTGCTCTTGGATATCCCGGAGGCGGGCGACATGCCCAAGGGTAAGGCCCTGGACCTGATGCAAGCCTCTCCCATCATGGGTTTCGATGCCGACATTCGCGGCACCGTCGATTACGCGGACACGGCGAATAGCGACATTGTGGTGATTACGGCGGGGATCCCTCGTAAGCCGGGGATGAGTCGGGATGACTTGCTCGCCACGAACGCCAAGATCGTAGGCGGGGTGGCCGAACAAATCAAGAAGACCAGTCCTCATGCCATCATCATCGTGGTCAGCAATCCCTTGGACGCCATGGTGCAACGCGTTTGGCAGGTCACGAGCTTTCCCCCGTACCGCGTCATGGGCCAGGCCGGCGTGTTGGATACCGCGCGGTTTCGGACCTTCGTCGCAATGGAGCTGGGCGTCAGCGTGGAGGATGTCGCGGCGATGTTGCTGGGCGGACATGGGGACACCATGGTACCGCTGGCGAGTTGCAGTTCGGTGGGCGGAATACCCCTCACGCAGTTGCTTTCCAAGGAAAAGCTGGACGCGATCACGCAGCGAACGCGAGACGGCGGCGCCGAAATCGTGAAGTTGCTCCAAAAGGGAAGTGCTTACTACGCTCCCGCCGCCGCCACGGCGCAAATGGTGGAGGCCATCGTGAAAGACAAGAAGCGTCTCCTCCCCTGCGCCGCCTATTGCGACCGGGAGTACGGCGTGGGAGGCTACTACATCGGCGTGCCCGTCATCCTCGGAAAAGAAGGCGTGGAGAAGATCATCGAGTTGGCAATGTTGCCTGATGAGGAAGACGCATTCCGCAAGAGCGTTGAGGCGGTCAAGGGGCTGGTGCAAACCATGAACAAATTGGTCCGGTCCTAGGGACCGGATTCGCCTCACCGCGCTATCTCTTGAATATAGTCTAGCGCGATTGCATGGAAGGCAGTGCAAGCAGGCGGCCCGCTGCGCGATCGAAAGGCGGCGGGCCGTTTCCGTGTGGTGTTACCGCGTCGATGCGGGGAAACGGCGAAAACGGCTGCCGACCGGACTTCGGCGAGCGAAGGGTCGCCGCAAGGGCCAGGCAAAAAAACGTCGTCACGTGCGGGTGCGGCGCGAATTTTGCTCGCTGCCGCGATGCCGCAAGTACGGTTGACAGGTCGCCGCGCGTTGGGGTACAGTCTTGAATACTCGGCCCGGGCAACTCGTCGTTCGGCAAGATCGCGAGCGAGATTTTGCGTGTCGAACCGTTTCTAATCGTTGATTCAGGCGTCGCGTCGCAGTCGGCGGAATGCCGGACGTGTTCGATCGCCGGGCCGTTTTTCCTGCTTGGTATTTGGCCATTAAGGATTGGGAAGCGAATCTGTCCATGGATCGTCGCGCTCTGTCCAAGATGTCGTCCGCGGAGTCGTTTTCAGAACCCCTTTTCTCGGAGGACGCTGCTCTCGCGAGAGAGCGGTTCGCGACGCCGGGGCACCATGCGAGGACGGTTCTGGCGCCGCTGCATTACGAGCCGAATTATGCTTATCCGCTGTTGATTTGGTTGCATGGACACGGCGGCTGTGATGAACGGCAATTGCTGTACGTCATGCCGCTGGTCAATTTGCAGAACTTCGTGGCGGTGGCGCCGCGTGGTTTCGCCGTGGACGCGACGGGCAGCGCCGGATGGGATTGGCCGCAAACCCCGGAGTGCATCGAGGAAGCCGAGCGTCGCGTGGACGACGCCATCAGCGGTTCGTTACGGCGATTTCGCATCGCCCGCCATCGAGTATTCCTCGCCGGATTCGGGAGCGGCGGAACGATGGCCCTGCGATTGGCATGGCGGCGTCCGCGGCGATTCGCGGGAGCGATTTCCCTCTGCGGGCCGGCTCCGCGGGGAATGCGGCCCTTGGCCGACTATTTCGGCGTGCGCGAGGTGCCCGTCTTGATTTCCGTGGGGCGCGACGATGACGAGTATACCCCCGCTCATGCGGCCCAGGATTTGGGTTTCCTCCACGCGGTCGGCATCAACATCGTCCTCAGACAGTATCCCTGCGGTCGGGAATTGTCCACCGAGATGTTGGCGGACGTGAATCGTTGGTTGATCGATATCGTCAATGGAGGAAACGGCGAGGGCACCCTGCCCGACGGCGACGTGCTGCAGCAGGAAGCCTGAAGTTTCGGGCTACACCTCGCACCGTCCGATCTCCTCTTGTCGTGCGACCATCCCAAATGCAATC
Organism: Thermogutta hypogea; assembly: GCF_055386265.1. Lineage (NCBI taxonomy): Bacteria > Pseudomonadati > Planctomycetota > Planctomycetia > Pirellulales > Thermoguttaceae > Thermogutta > Thermogutta hypogea. Next base: position 2,130,261 of record NZ_AP042425.1, on the reverse strand, counting down.
GCGTTGGCGGGGATGCTTGCCGACTCCGAAGCCCTGCCTGTTCGGTGCTGGCTTGGGCGTGTTTCCGGCCTCATCAGGGCCGATCTCTCGCTACAATTGCCGTCGGTGGTGTTATGCCCGCTGCCTGGAATCGGTCTGGATTCCGATCGCACTTTTCTGTATCCATACTCTCGTCTTCGGCCGCGATTTCGGGAGTCGATCGGGAGTGTGGACCCTGGTCGATGCCACGGCCCGCGGCCGGGGATGGGACAGCCGCTGACGAGGTCCGTGTAAGGGAGATGGTCGCGCCGTGAACAGCAAGGGCAAGAGGTATTTCGTCTTGGTGTTGTGCTTGAGCGTTGCCGTGCCGATGGCGTGGAGCAACTTAGCCCATGCCTGGCCGACGTCCAAGAGTTCGGTCTCCGGAAGCTCCGCCGAAGCATCCGGAGGATTTCGATTGCCCAAGCTTCCCAATCCGTTTGAAGCTTTGGCGAACGGTACCCGCAAGGCGGCCGACGGCATCAAAGGATTGTTCGGCGGGGCCAAAGAGGAGCCGAAGTCGTCGGGCTATTACAATCCCAATCCGCCGCAATCGAAGAAGCCCGCCAAACAGGAATCCTCGTTCTTCGGGCTTTTCAAGAAAAAGGAGCCGCAGCGGGTCGAAACCGTTCGTGACTGGATGGCGCTGGAGCCGGTCAGGCCGTAAGGATTCCGGCAGTCCCAAGTTTACCAATCTGAATTCCGCGGAGTGCGAAACGTTCATGTTCAAGCTGACGACGCGGCCAAGGGAACTTCGGATCGGTGTTTGGGGCACGGCGGCCGTGGCGTTCTTGTTGTGTATCCTCGCGGGCTGTGCAATGACCTCGCAGAACGGCCCCCCGAAAGTGGAGACGGTCCAGGACTGGATGAAGCTGGAAAGCCCCCGACCCTAGCAACAAGGTCTCGAATTGCCGGGGCGCGATCCGTGGAAAATAGAAACGAGTGAAAGCCGGGGCGGAGGGTTCTCGGCGACCCAGCCGAGTGCAAACGGAAAGAGGATCATGGCCGTGAGCGCGCTAGTCAACCGAGTGTTCTCGCTGGGTTTGGTCGCTTCCGCACTCATCTTTGCGACCGGTTGTGCGGGCTTCGTGAGCGGTCAGTTCTTGACGCCGTCCAGCCGCCTTCGTTTTTTTGCGGCGGACAGTGACTTCGAGAAAATGGTGGAGAAAGATCCTTTTCCGCGGGCCGAGCAAGTTGGACTGAAGCCGCTTGCCGCCAACCAAACTCGTTGATCGGCGATCCGCGGGTCGCAGACGCGGCATCATCGGCAACACGGCTCCATCCCGCCCACGGGCGAGTCTACTCTTCTCTGCGGGAAAGGTTTCGGCCCTTCGGTTTCTTCCGTGTTACCCAGCAAGCAGCCCACAATCGTCGGCATTCGGTGCGGATGCGCGGCGCGAAATATCCCCGGCCAAAAGCGCGCGATCGGGTTACTCATGGTGACGGCGTAGCGCCGTCCCCTGCCGATGGAGGAATCCGAGTCGGTTGGGGCAAGTGCCGCGCAAATCCGTTGCAACTTGGTCGGAACGAGGAATAATAGCAAATATAGCCAGCGACATCTGTCGCAATCCGTGGATGAATAATTTGCGTCATGATTAGGCGACTCAACGGTCAGGGCATCAACTACGGCCGGCTCGGCAGCCTGTTTCTGCTGGTTGCCGGGCTTTTCGCTTTCATCGCCGGCAATAGCCTGTACCTTTTGGGAATCACCCTGTTGGAGTGGTTCACCGAGCACTCCCTTCAGAACTACTTTTACCAGTTTGCCTTCTTGCTCCATTTAATGGTGGGACTGGTGCTTTTGGCCCCTCTCGCGTGGTTTATCTTCGTACATAGCGCGAGGGGGAAAAAGAGCAAGAATGTTCGCGCAGTGCGATTAGGTTATGGCTCCGCGGCGCTTTGCGTCTTGGTGATCGTCAGCGGGCTGTTGCTTTGGCGACCTGTGGGACTGGTCATTCGCGGTCCCGAGCTTCGTTCGGTGGTACATTGGGCCCACGTGTTGGCCTCAGCCGCTTTGCTGGTGGGGTATTTTTTGCATCGCAAGGCCGGCAAGCGAAGCAGCCGATGGGGACACTATACGTGGATTGCCGCGGCGCTGGGTTTCCTATTGTTCTTCGCGTTGGCTCACCCCTTCGATCCGCGCGGCTGGCGCGTCGTTCGGCCGCAAGACGGCGAAGCCTTTTTCGAGCCTTCCCTGGCGCGGACGGCGAACGGCGGTTTCATCCCGGCCGAGATGCTGATGGATGACCGCTACTGCCGGGACTGCCACGGCGACGTCCACCGGCAATGGTCGGAGAGCGCCCATCGCTTCAGCTCGTTCAATAATCCGGTGTACCTTGCGGCCGTGCGAGAAACGCGCCGGTTCTCCATGGAGCGTGAAGGCTCGCCCCGCCGCGCGAGGTGGTGTGCGGGCTGTCACGATCCGGTTCCTTTTTTCAGCGGGCTGTTCGATGATCCCAACTACGACGACGTCTCTCACCCGACGGCCCACGCCGGTCTGACGTGCACCGCCTGTCATGGCATTGTGGAGATCAATTCGGTTCGCGGAAATGCGGATTACGTCATCGAGGAGCCGCTCCATTACCCCTTCGCCTTCAGCGACGATCCCCTGCTGAAATGGGTGAACCATCAATTGATTCGGGCAAAGCCGGAATTCCATAAGCGGACGTTTCTCAAACCCTTTCATAAGACGGCTGAATTCTGCTCGGTGTGCCACAAAGTGCACATTCCGGAGGCTTTGAACGACTACAAGTTTCTCCGCGGGCAAAACCATTATGACTCTTTCCTGCTGAGCGGGGTCTCCGGACACGGTGCTCGTAGCTTCTATTACCCGCAGACGGCGAAGGAGAATTGCGCCGAGTGCCACATGCCGCCGGAGCCGTCCGGTGATTTCGGGGCCAAGTATTACGAGGGCGTATCGGGCTTAGCGGTCCGGGATCATCTCTTTCGCGGCGCGAATACGGCCCTGCCGTTCTTTCGCGGGCGGGAGGATATCGTGCGGCTGCATGAAGAATTCTTGCGGGGTTGCTTGCGGGTCGATTTATTCGGAATCAGAACGGGGGATACGATCGACGGCGAATTGTCGGCTCCGCTGCGTCCGCGGGTTCCGAAGCTGATTGCTGGGAATACATATTTGCTCGAGGTCGTGGTACGAACGTTGGCGGTCGGGCATCAATTCACTCAGGGTACGGCGGACTCGAATGAGGTGTGGGTGCATCTCCGCGTAGAGGATCAGCAAGGTCTTCTGTTGGAGAGCGGCGGCATTGGGGAAGATGGCCGAGTCGATCCGGCCGGTCATTTCATCAATATTTTCATGCTCGATCGTCAAGGCCGTCGAATCGTGAGGCGGAATCCCCAAGATATTTTTGTTCCTCTTTACGACAATCAAATTCCGCCGGGCGCGGCCGCGGTCGTTCACTATCGGCTCGAGCTGCCCCAGGAATGGGCGGGAAAGCGGCTGACCGTAAGGGCGGCCGTTCTTTACCGCAAGTTCAGCGCCGATCTCATGGAATTCGTCACCGGGCAGATGAAACCGGGTGAGCGTCCGCTGCCCGGTCAACAGCCGGGCCGGGTTTATCGCAACAATCTGCCCGTTGCGGTGCTTGCCGAAGACTCCGTCGAATTGCCCGTCGTCGCACACGATTCGGACGGGCATGACTGGGAGGACTCCGTCGGGAAACCGGTCGCCGATGAGTGGGAGCGCTGGAACGACTACGGAATCGGCTTGTTTTTGCGGGGAAAGACGCAATTACGCCAAGCCGCCGAGGCCTTTCGGAAGGTCGAGGCTTTGGGACGACATGAGGGGGCGCTCAATTTGGGTAGGGCGTACTTTGCGGAAGGCAATCTGGACGAGGCCGTAGCCGCCTTGCAACGGGCCGTCCAATCGCAGGAAACCGATTTCCCCTGGTGGACCGCTGCTTGGCTCTCGGCGCTGATCGATCGCCAACAAGGCAACTTGGATGCGGCAGCCCGATCGTTGCGAAAAGTGCTCAGTCCGCCCGACGCCTACTTGCAATCCCGCGGCTTCGATTTCCGCCGCGACTACGAGGTGATCAACGTTTTGGGAGAGACGTTGTTTGACATGGCCAGGCGTTTGCGAAGCGGTGAGCGACAGGAAGAGCGGGCGACTTTGTTGCGGGAGGCCGCGGACTGGTTCGAACGCACGTTGAGCCTCGATCCGGAAAACGTCACCGCCCATTACAACCTGAGCCTGATTTACGGCTACTTGGGAGACACGGAGAGGGCGGAGCGACATCGCGAACGGCACGCGGAATATCGCGTGGACGACAACGCGCGCGATCGAGCCGTGGCCGCTGCGCGAAGGCGGTATCCGGAGGCCGACCGGGCCGCCGAAGCCGTGGTGATTTACCCGCTGCGTCCCGTTGTCGGCGGGACCGCGAGCGATCGTGCTGACCGGCAGGCCGCGGCGGTTTCCTTGTCCGGCGAAAACTGACGATGGTCGATTCTCTTGTTGAACTTGAATTGAAATCCTCACGCTCGCGGAGAGCGAGGATCATAGTGCGGGCCGTCGTCACGGCGGCGGCGGTGATAGGGATTGCGGCCGGGACGGCGTATTTGCTTTGGCTGCGGCGGTCCGGCCCCTTAGAACGGCCCGTCGTGGCCGCCCCAAGCTTCCGTGCGGCCTCGCCGGTCCGTCCGCCGCTGGTGCCGTTCACCGACATCACGGAAGAGGCGGGGATTCGATTCCGCCATTTCAGCGGCGCCTACGGGGAAAAACTCCTCCCGGAAACGTTGGGCGGGGGGTGCGCGTTCTTCGATTTCAACAACGATGGGAGGCAGGACATCCTCTTCGTGAGCGGCTGCCCCTGGCCGTGGCACCATTATGAAGAAGAGGCTTTGGCGGCTTTTCGCGGCACGCTGACGTTGTATCGGAACGAAGGCGACGGTCGATTCGTGGATTGCACGGAGGCGGTCGGATTGGGCGGATTACGGTTCTACGGGATGGGGGTGGCGGTCGGCGATTACGACAACGACGGTTGGCGGGATCTGTACGTGACGGCCGTGGGGCCCAATCATCTTTTTCGTAACGAGAACGGCGTCTTCCGCGACGTCACCGACGAGACGGGGACGGCCGGGGATTCCGCCGACTGGAGTACGGCCACGGCCTTCGCCGATGTGGACCGGGACGGCGATCTCGATCTTTGGGTCTGCCAATACGTGGAATGGTCTCGGGAAATCGACTTGGCGCAGGGTTTTGTGCTGACCGGTCTCGGGCGGGCCTACGGTCCCCCCCATTCTTTCGCCGGCACTTTTTGCCGCCTCTTTCTCAATCAGAGCGACGGCACGTTTCGCGACGTCTCGGAGGAAGCCGGCATCAGGGTACGAAATCCGGCCACGGGCGAGCCGATGGCGAAAAGTCTGGGTATGCGGCCGTGCGACGTGAACGGGGACGGCTGGATTGATTTCATCGTGGCCAACGACACGGTGCAGAACTTCCTTTTTCTCAATCGGCGCGACGGCACATTTGAGGAAGTGGGGACCATAGCCGGCGTGGGCTTCGATTCCACGGGACGGGCCCGCGGGGCGATGGGAATCGATGCCGCTTTTTATCGCAATGATCCATGCCTGGGGATCGCGATCGGGAACTTCGCCAACGAGATGTCGGCGCTCTACGTCTCGCTGCCCGGTGGCACGTTTTTCAGCGATGAGGCTGTGGCGGCGGGATTCGGCCCTCTTACCCGGCTGGATTTGACTTTCGGGACGCTGTTCATGGACTACGACCTGGACGGTCGCTTGGATTTGATCTGCGCCAACGGCCACCTGGAGCAGGACATCCATTTGGTGCAGGAAAGCGAATCCTACCGTCAACCGGCGAAGGTCTTTTGGAACGCCGGCCCGGAGCAGGCCGAGGAGTTCGTGGCGGTGGGCGCCGATCTGGTGGGCACGGACATTCTCACCCCCATGGTAGGACGCGGTCTAGCGTATGCCGACATCGACGGCGACGGAGATTTGGATATTCTGGTGACTCAAATCGACGGGCCGCCCATGTTGCTGAGAAACGATCTTCCCCCACCCCGGCGATTTCTGCGTGTGACCCTGCGGGATCTCCAGGGGAACCGCGATGCCTATGGGGCGGTGGTGGAGGTCGAAACGAATCGGGGGACCTTGTCTCGGGACGTGATGCCCACCCGGAGCTATCTTGCCCAAGTCGAGTTGCCGCTCACGTTCGGCATTGCGGAGGGGACGCTCATCCGCGGCGTGCGCATCCGATGGCCGGACGGCAGGCTGCAAACATTGAGCTCGTGGCCGCCGCAGGGGGAATTGATCGTCACGCGCCGGGCCGAGGAGACGAAGAACGACTCGCCCGCGGTATCTCAAGCCGTGGGCGGTGTTACTCCCTAGGTGGATGGCATGCCCGGTTCTCACGAATGCTTGCAACCCGATCCCGAAGGCGGATTGGCGCCGCGGGAATGAGACCCCCACGCGGGGTGGAAGAGGGGATGGAATCGGTTTATAATGTCGAGTGGATTTGCCGTCGCAGGGGCAGAACCGCGACTCTGTACGATTGGTCGGTTGAAGGGCGTGTTGGGAGGGCGACATTTTCGCCCCGTCAGTGCGTCGCTGTGAGTCGTGCTGGTGCAGAGACCGGTCGTTCACGGCTGGAATCGCGAGAGTAAAGTGATCGAACGCGAGCGATTTTTCTCGCGTCCCACCCGAACGGAATCCTCGCATCACAAGCCGGGTCTGGGCACGAATGGTCTTGTGCCGGGATCGGCGGTTTTCTTTGTTTCGGAGAACGATTTGCCGGTGAAGTCTCCATCCGTGGCTTACTTCTGGATGGCAATCAGCCTTTGGGCGCTGGGTTTGGGGCCGGCAGGAGCCGTCGGCGCCGCCGATCTGCCGCGCGAAATCCATCCCTGGGGAAGGTTCGAAGCCGGAGCTTGGAAGATCGTTCGGGCTACGAGTGAGGGCGTGGACGGCACTGCGGAAGTACTCACTACCGATACCCGAACCACCCTGGAAGGGCTGGACGAGAAAAGCGTTAACCTTCGCGTGGAAGTCTTGGTGGAGGTTGCAGGGAAGCGGTTTCGGGCCGAACCGCAGACGATTCGGCAAGGAGTGTATGGAGAACCGCCGGGCGATAATGCGATTCTGGTTGATTTGGGGGAGCAAAAGCTGACGGTGCAGGGACGGGAGTTTGCCTGCCGCGTGGCGGAGGTCCGCGTGCAAGGCTCGGCCGCCCAACTCAGCTCGAAAATCTTTTACACGCTCGCAGGGTCGGCCATGGTTTTGCGACGGGAGAGCGTCAAGACCGACCTGGAAGGACGGATTCTCGAGGAGTTGACCGCCGAGACCGTGAGTGTGGATATCCCATGCAAAGTCGGATCCGCGATGTTCTCCGGTTGCCAGATTCGTACGGAACAGAAATTTCCGGGCGGAACCTCTACGACGCTGGCCGTATTCGTGCGCGAAATCCCCGGTGGTATGGTCTGTCAAACCACCAAAGAGTTTGACGAAAGCGGCCGACTCGTTCGAAGAACGAGCTTTGAGCTAGTGGACTATGCCTTGCGAGGTTCGCTGCGGAGAGGCATCCCGTGGAGATGGCCCCTTTCCGGCCGCCGGATCTATCGCTTGCCTCCCGATTGGCTCGAGCCTGGTCTGTTGCCGGACACGGGCACCTCTCTCATGCCGTGACCGGTCTTACTTCTCTGATTGCTTTGCGGGCGGTGATCTTCCGTCTTTTCCGGAACGCGCCTTATCGACTTAGGCATGGATGAATCTGACAAGAACGGTCCCGGAGCATGAGGCGACCGTGTATTTCGCTGTTCGGCGGGCCGCATCGCATTGAATTTGCGATCCGCTGCCGCATAATGAAGGTTTCCTGCCTCCATCTTTCGCTTGACCGTAGAAGGAGTACGGCGCATGGCCAAGAAGTCGATTACGCCGGCGATTACGTTTGATGACGTCCTTCTGGAGCCGGCTTACAGCGAGGTCGTGCCGAGCGACGTGGACGTCTCGACGCGTCTGACCGCCCGCATCGAGTTGCGAATTCCGATCCTCAGTTCTCCGATGGACACGGTGACGGAGAGCGCGATGGCGATCGCTCTCGCTCAAGAGGGGGGTATTGGAGTTATCCATAAGAACATGTCGATTGAGCGACAGACGGAGGAGGTTGAGAAGGTAAAGCGGAGCGCCAACGGCATCATCGACAGTCCGGCGACGTTAACTCCCGATGCAACGGCACTTCGGGCCAAGGAATTAATGGATCAGTTGAATGTTTCCGGTGTGCCGATTGTGGAGGCTTCCGGAAGGTTGGTTGGAATAGTGACACGGAGGGACTTGAGGTTTTTAGGTAATTTTGACGTCCCAGTCCGTGAGGTTATGACCAAGGATCATCTTATAACGGCTACGGGAACTGTATCGCTGGCGCAGGCCGAGCGGATTCTGATGGAAAAAAAGGTGGAGAAACTTTTGCTGGTTGACGAAGATTTCAGACTGACCGGCCTGATTACGATCAAGGACATTGATAACCAGAGGCGATTTCCTAACGCGTGCAAAGACCATTTGGGTAGGCTTCGGGTCGGCGCGGCCGTCGGCGTCCACGATTACCAGCGAGTGCAAAGCCTGATCGGCAAGGGCGTTGACGTGATCGTGGTCGACAGCGCCCACGGCCACTCGGCGAATGTCTTGGAGACGGTTCGGGAAATCAAGCGGCAATGGGATATCGATGTCATTGCGGGAAACGTGGCGACGCGGGAGGGGGCCGAGGCCCTCATTCGTGCCGGCGCGGATGCCGTTAAGGTCGGTATCGGCCCGGGGTCGATTTGTACGACCCGGGTGATTAGCGGGGTGGGCGTGCCCCAGGTGACGGCCATTATGGCCGCCACGGAAATCGCCGAAGAACATGGGATTCCCGTGATCGCCGACGGCGGTATTCGCTACTCCGGCGATATCACCAAGGCACTAGCTGCGGGGGCCCATGCCGTGATGTTGGGTGGGCTGTTCGCGGGTCTCGATGAGAGCCCCGGTGAACGCATCCTGTTTCACGGCCGCGTGTACAAGGTTTATCGCGGAATGGGTTCGTTGGGAGCGATGGTCAAGGGGTCCAGCGAGCGCTATCGCCAGGACGCCGGCCATCAACCCGACAAGCTCGTTCCCGAGGGTGTGGAAGGCCGCGTGCCCTATCGCGGTCCCCTGGGCCCGTTCGTCTATCAGTTGGTAGGCGGGCTCAAGGCGGGCATGGGTTATTGCGGCACGCGAAACATCAGCGAATTGCGAACCAAAACCAAGTTTCTGCAAGTGTCTGCTGCGGGAGTTCGGGAGAGCCATCCCCATGACATTACCATCACGCACGAAGCGCCCAATTACAGTGTGGAGTACGCTGAAGAAGATCGGTAATGTTGTCGACGAGGGCCATCGAGGCGGTAAGGTACTGGCCCTTGGTTTGCTTCTGGGATGGGTGGGAACAGCCTCGGTTTGCGGCGACGAATGGCGGTCCCGATACGAAAACACAACCGGGAACAACGAAATACGATGCGAGCGGGCCGTTCCCGCGGTGGAGACCGAGGGTGACTCCGGCGTCATCGCAGTACGGCACTTGGGCGCACTCGACAGCGGCGCAGGAGCAGGGAGTTCGGGGCGGGGCGACCGCAAACGCGACGATGCCGTTCGTTCCGTAGGTTACACGGGGGTCGAGCCGACTCCTCAATTGCGCTGGTTGCCCGTTCGACCCAAGGTGGCCGGGCAAGCCGACTCAGCAAGCGAGATTGGCCACGGCAGCGGGCCGGAGAGGCCGGCGGTTGGCGGCGGGCCGGCGATGGAGGAACGGGCGGAATCGACTTCCGGATTGGTGCCGCTGCAATTCGTCGTACCTTCTCCGGCTGAGCTGGGCGGGGGCTCGGCGGGATCAGACGATCCGTTGGCCGATCCGTTCGGGGATGCGGCTCGGCCGGCGGCCGGCCTTCCACCCCTTCTCATGCCGCAGCGTCCCGTCTCGCAGTCCGCGCCGAATGGGCAACCGGAGGTGATTCCGCCGCCGGTGCCGCTCGGCAGTACGGCTTCTCAGCCTCAGCCCGGATCCGGTCAGCGTAGCCCTGATGAAAAGTCGCTTGAGGAGTTAATGGACCAATTGCCGCCCGGCCCGAAGGACGAGCGACCGTTGGAGGAACAACTCACGCAGAAGACGGCGCTGCCGGCGGACGAATGCCCGCCGCAGGGGAAAATCAAGCCTCTCTCGGATATCACGAACGACATTCGCCCGCAAGGCGACAAATTTCCCACAATGTGCCCGCTGCCGGCTTCGGCATTCGAGGGCCGTAATTGGCAACCGCTGGTGTTCACGTGGAAAGCTTCGGGGTTGTGCCACAAACCCCTGTATTTCGAGCAGGTGGGTGTGGAACGATACGGCCACAACCTGGGGCCGATCCTCCAGCCGTTTGCCTCGGGGGCGCACTTCTTCCTCACGGTCCCGATTCTGCCGTACAAAATGGGGCTGGAACCACCCGACGAATGCATCTATACCTTGGGTTATTACCGGCCCGGGAGCTGTGCTCCCTGGATTCTCGATCCCTTGCCGCTTAGCGTCCGTGCCGCCCTGGCTCAAGGCGGAGTTTGGACGGGCATGGCATTCTTGATTCCGTAGGTTTCGGGCTCGTTGCGGAATGGCGGGAAACGGACGACAGGCCGGGACCGGACGAATTGGCCCGGCCTGTCATATTCGAGGATGGAAAACGCGGGGCTTTTTATCCCAGCCCGCAGGCTCCTCCCCCGCAGCAGCCGAAGTTGTTGCCGCACGGCGGTGGATCCGCAGATTTGCCGATGCGCGCTGAGGCCGCGCTGAGCAATTTTGTCAAACGGCGGCTTCCACACTTCGGGCACTGCGGCGATTCATTACCGTGTGTCAGGTACTCGAAGCGTTCCCCGCAATTTGGGCATTCGTACTCGTACAACGGCATGGATACTTTCTCCTTTACAATTCAGCCTGAAGGAAGTCTCCGACATAGTGGGTAAGAGGATCGCCATGGCGATCAGGTCGGTCCGCTCACCCCGTCACATGTTCCAAAACCAGGTATTCGCCTTCCCTGCGAGCGAGGATGCTTCCGGGGAGCGAGCGAACGAGCGATTTCCTGGCGGTAGGTAAGCCGGCTTCGCGAACCATTTCCAACAGCTCCGTCCATTGCCGATATCCCATCTCTCGTAGCGGCCAGCCCTGATGTCGCCAGGCGGTACGCAAAACTTCCTTTATAAGGAATGGATGTAGTCTGCGGAGTTCGGTTACATCCAGACGAAGGGACGCGGCGGTAGTTTGGGCAACGACTCGGGGCCAAGCGACGGATACCTGCGATTGCACAAAATCTTCGCACTCTCGCGCCAGATCGGCCAAGCGACTGAGATGGATCGCCGCCGTTCCGGAGACTTGAGCCTGGAGCAGCGGCAAAATACCGTGACGCAAGGCGTTGCGGCGAAACCTGGGGTCTCCGTTGGAGCGATCCAGGCGGTAGCTTTGGCCGAGAGTTTCCAGGTAGTCGAGGATTTCTTTGCGAAAAAAAGCGAGGAGCGGTCGCGTCAGGGCGGCCGCTCCGAAAGGCCGAACTCGTGGGATGCCGGCCAGACCGCGAAGGCCGGAGCCGCGGGCCAGACGAAAGAGCACGGTTTCCGCCTGGTCGTCGGCCGTATGGCCGGTGAGCACGTAGCGCGCCCCCCACGATTCCGTCTGTTCCAAGAGCACGGCGTATCGCTTTTTCCGAGCGGCATCCTCCAAGCTACCGTGCATGTCTTCCCCGGGAAGCAGAGGGCATTCGAGGATTCGACAGGGGAAGCCGTGCTGCTGAGCCGCCTCATTCGTGAATTGGGCGTCATCATCGGAGTCCGCGCCGCGGAGTTGGTGATTGACATGCACGACTAGGATGCGACGGCGTTCGTTTAGGGGCGAAGCGTCGGCGATGAGCCGAAGGAGCGCGATGCTGTCCGGCCCGCCCGAAACCGCCAAGATCATGCGCCGACCCAGCCACTTGTCAGGCGAGAAGGACTGTTCAAACCTTTGCTGCAACGGATGTTTCATCTCAGATCGCTTTTCCGCCAAACCTCCGCGGCGAAAGAGCGGGATCGGGGCAAACCGCCGGCGAAATCACGCGCACCATGGGGTTGCCTTTCCGGCCTTAGGCGTCAGCGCCCGGAAGGCTTCCGACTTCTGCATCGGGAAAACCTGGTACGCTTTTTGCTCTGAAGCGGTGTTGCTGTTGATCCTGCCGAGCTTTATTATAAAGGTTACCCTCCGGGCGCGTCTTGGACGTCATCCCTGGGGGAGGTTTTCGTTGGGTGGATTGGTTGGACCGCTGTATCGTTGCATCAACGGCGGCGGGAACCATGGCGGTTTCCGGGGATCGACCGGAAAACCGAGATGAGTCGGACGCTACAAACTACGGTTGATTAGGCATTTGGCTGGCTGACGTTGAAACGCGCGGCGCGACCTTGAGACCGGCGGCGGAACCGATGGGCTTGCTTCAGATTCTATGCGGCTTAGTGACCATCCTGTGGCGATTGGCGTATCGCCACGGGAGAGTTATGGACGCTGAGAACAAGCTTTCTCCGCCGGCGATGGGTCTCTCGCTGTCCGCTCGGGATTCAGTTCGGCGTCGGTATCTGGCTCGATTTTCGCGGGCCTCGCCGACGGTTTTCGGCAAAAGAGCGAACCGGATCGCCACGTCGGAGGCGGCGCTGTGCTCAAACGGCCGTTTCGGTGGGCAAAGGCCGGCACTCTGCCGGTGGAGCCAGAAAACCGTGGTGCCCTTGCCGCGCGTGGGTTCAACATGGAACCCGCTCGCACGTCTTGACTGCTCTCTCGGTGCTTGTCGATTGCAAGCAAACGGAGCGAAATGACTCATCCCTCCGGCAGTTTTTCCGGGGAAGGATGAGCGTATTCTCGGCATCGTCCGCCGGTAGCGGAGGACGCCGATTCGCATCCGTAATCTTGCCCGGCCGTCGCCCGTGTTCTCGCCCCGATAGCTTCGCGAGGACGTAGCTGTGTCACCCGGACAAACTATTTTCGTTGCCGTTCTGTGCGTTTTGGTGGCGGGCCTGACGGTGACGTTGGTCAAATTGCTCGACTACCTACGGCGCAAAGATGCCGAATCCGAGGCTCGGCGGATCTTGGATCAGGCCAAGCTGGAGGCCGATAACATCCGGCGCGAGGCGGATCTGGAAATCAAGGAAAAGGACATTCAGCAGCGTGCCCAGCGCGAGGCGGAGTTCCAGAAGATTCGGGATGAGTTGTATCAAAAAGAACGCGCTTTGGCAAAGCGAGAAGACGAGCTCGATGCTCAGGCCGAGCAATTGCGGAAACAGGAACGCATCGTCGAGACGACGCAGCGCAAGCTGACGGACCGTTTGGAGGAGGTCGGGCGGCGCAAGGAGGAGCTTCAAAAATTGCTGGACATGCAGCGGCAGGTGCTGCACGAGGTGAGCGGATTGAGCCGCGAAGAGGCCACCAAGCGGCTCATGGACGTCTTGGAGATGCAACTGCAACAGGAAACGGGGGCCTTGGTGCTCCGTTACGAGCAGCGATTGCAGGAAATGTGCCGCGAAAAGAGTCGCGAGATTCTATTGACGGCCATCCAACGGTATGCAGCGGCTCACACCGCCGAGACCACGACCAGTACGGTCGATATTCCCAACGACGAGATGAAGGGGCGGATCATCGGGCGAGAGGGACGCAACATCCGAGCATTCGAGAAGGCCACGGGCGTGGACGTCATCATCGACGACACTCCCGGCGTGGTGATCGTCAGCGCCTTCGATACGGTCCGCCGAGAGGTCGCCAGGCTCGCCTTGAATAAGCTCATCGCCGACGGCAGGATTCACCCTTCCCGGATTGAGGAAATCGTGCTCGAAACCCAGCAAGAGCTGGACCAATACATCCGCACCATGGGTGAGGCGGCGGTGCAAGAAGTCGATGTCCGCGGCCTGCATGAACGTCTGATCTATTTGCTCGGGCGGTTGCATTTTCGGACTAGTTACAGCCAGAATGTGTTGCGGCACAGCATCGAAGTGGCGTTCCTGGCGGGGATGATCGCCGACGAATTGGGGTTGGACGCGGCTTTGGCACGGCGTTGCGGCCTACTGCACGACATCGGCAAAGCCGCCGATCACGAGGCCGAGGGCGGACACCCCAAGATCGGCGCGGAGCTGCTCAAGCGATATGGGGAACCCGCCGAAGTCGTGCACGCGGCGATCGGCCACCATGACGATCTGCGGGTCGAGAATGCGTACACGGTGATGGTGGCGGCGGCCGACGCGTGCAGCGCGGCCCGGCCCGGCGCACGCCGCGAAACTTTGGAACGTTACATTAAACGAATGGAGGAGCTGGAGGGCATCGCCGGAAGCTTCCCCGGCGTGGAGCAGGCCTACGCGATCCAAGCCGGACGCGAGTTACGGGTCATGGTCAACGCCAAGGAGACCACGGACGAGACCGCGGCCAAGATTTGCCGCGACATCGCGCGGGCCTTCGAAGAGCGACTGAACTATCCCGGCGAAATCAAGGTGACGGTCTTGCGCGAAGTGCGGCATACCGACATCGCGCGTTGAGCGTGGCCGATTCCGCAGCCGGCGGAGGAAGGATGCACCGGGGCGCCGGCTGAGGCTTGGCATCGCTTTTGGGGCGATGATCGTAGTGAATGGAAAGGCTTTTTCGTGCGCGTGCTGATGGTGGGTGATGTGGTGGGGAAGCCGGGGCGATCCATCGTCCGCGCCGCGATGCCTTTGTTGCGGCGGTTTCTCAAGCTCGATTTTGTGGTCGTGAACGCGGAAAACGCCGCCGGCGGCTCCGGGCTGACGCCGGAGTTTTATTACGAAATCGTGGAGGCGGGCGCCAATTGCATTACCATGGGCGACCATGTCTATGCGCGTAAGCAGATCGAATCCGTCTTGACGGCGGAATCTCGGATCGTTCGCCCCGCCAATTACCCGCGCGAGGCTCCCGGTCGTGAATACACGATCCTCGCCGCGGCCAACGGCGAGCCTGTGGCCGTGATCAGCTTACTGGGCCGGGTTTTCATGAAGCCCGTGGACTGCTATCTCGCCGCCGCGGACCGCGTGTTAGAGCAGCTCAGCGGCAGGATTCGCGTGATCCTCGTCGACTTCCACGCCGAAGCGACCAGCGACAAGCAAGTCTTGGCCCGCTACCTGGACGGACGTGTTTCCGCCGTGCTGGGGACGCATACGCACGTCGCCACGGCCGATTCTCAAATCCTGCCGGGCGGCACCGCTTTTCAGTGCGACCTGGGAATGACCGGCCCTCACGAAAGCATCATCGGTCGCAGAATCGACCGGGTATTGCATACCACGCGGACGTTCGAACCCACCCCCTTCGACGTGGCTACGGAAGATGTGCGGCTGAACGGGGCGGTGGTCGAGATCGATTCAGGGACGGGAAAAGCGACGGCGATTTGCCGCCTGTCTTTGTCGGCAGAGGATGCCCGGGAAACGACCTTGTCAAAAAAGGTCGAGAACGATATCCTCCCCGCGCTGATGGGAAAAGGGCATGCATGAGTTCGCCCCGATTGGGTCTCCGGCCTCGCAAGCGGGATCGCCGCAGCGAAGCACGCAGGGCGACGAGGGCACGATCCTCGCCGCGCGGGTGACGGCAGGCGCGCCGCATCCCCGGAAATTGCGGTCCGCGGAGAGGTGGACGGCGGCGCTGGGAGGGGCGTTCATGGTGGTCCTCTTCCTGGTCGCGCGGATTATCGTCCCTTCCGACCGCGGCTACGGCAGCCATCAGTCATTGGGTTTACCGGCCTGCACCAGCGTGGCTCTTTTGGGAATTCGTTGCCCCACGTGCGGCATGTCCACCGCTTGGGCCAATTTTGTGAGGGGACGTTGGGCTGCGGCCGTGCGGGCCAGTGTGACGGGGTCGGCCTTGGCGATTACGGCACTGCCGGTTTGGGTGTGGCTGACCCTCGCCGCCCTGGAAGGCCGCTGGCGGCTGGTAAGGCCGACGCCGCAAGGCGTGGTGGCAGCCCAGTTGGTATTCGTTGTTGCGGCCTTGGCCGAATGGATCGTTCGCCTCTGGATGGGAAGCTGAGAACCGAGGCAGAAGGCGTCGAAGATCGCTTCCAGAAGCGGACTTCGGGTCCTTCCCCAAGTAAGGAAACGCCATGCGAGATGCACGGACGCCGAAGGTGACTTTGTTGGCCGGGATGGTCTCCGTTTTGCTGCTGACCGCCGGATGCAGCGCCTTGGCCACGGCCATGTGGGTGACGGGGGCCTACAAGAACCAGGCCGAGTTTCCCATCCAAAAGGAGAAGAAAGTCGCCGTGGTTGCCCGACCGATGGTGACGCTCACCTACCGCGATGCTCATGTGGACAAGGATTTGGCGCGGCGCGTCCGAGCGATCCTCGCGAGGGAACTGCCCAAGGTGCAATTCATTGAGCAGCAAAAGGTGGAACGCTGGTTGGATGAAAACACGTGGGAGAACTACAGTGATGTCGGCAAGGCGGTCGGGGCCGATTATGTGATCGGCGTCGATCTTGAGGAGTTCGGTTTGTACAAAGGGCAGACCGTCTATCAGGGCACGGCCTCGTTGCTGGTTCAGGCGTATGATTGCGCGACGGGAAACCGCGTTTATGAGAAGCGTTTGAATAATATTCAGTATCCGCCCAACGGAGTCGTCCCCACTGCGGAGGTTTTGGAACCGGACTTCCGCCGTGAGTTCGTGACGGTCTTGGCCGAGTTCGCCGCGAGGCCGTTCCACTCTTGGGACCCGAATGAAGACGTGGCGTTGGACGCCAGGTCGCTGAACCGCTGATTATCGAGCGGCTCCCATGCCTACGTGCGAACGCGATTGCATCTTGTCTCACGGCCGCCGAAGCCGCGGTTCATCAATCCGCAGTCGGGAACTTGAAATTCTCGGGATCGCGGCGATCATTCCATCTAGGATGGGTCGTTAGGGTCCGTCACACATCGTGTTAGCGCCGGAGGCCGTCGTGTTTGACGCGAGGGCCGTGCCTCGTCCGGCTTGCGGCACGAAACGGATCGGCTGATTCGGCGGTTGAGGATAATGGAGTGATCGGAGTTATGGCGAAGATTTATACGCGGTCGGGGGATTCCGGGGAAACGGGGCTTTATCGTGGTCCCCGTGTCGGCAAGGACTGCCTGCGCATCGAGGCGTACGGCACGGTGGATGAGCTGAATTCGTGGATCGGCTTGCTACGAACGGAGCCCATTCCCTCGGAAATCGATCGATTGTTGGAAACGATCCAACATCGTCTTTTCGAACTGGGGGCGGAATTGGCAACTCCGGACGCCGAGCGCCACGGGACGCGCTACATTCAGGCGGAGCATGTCCGCGAATTGGAAGGAGCGATCGACCGGCTGGATGCCGACTTGGAGCCCTTGACGCGGTTTATTCTTCCCGGTGGGAGCCGAGCCGGGGCACTCGCCCATGTGGCGAGGACGGTCTGCCGCCGCGCGGAAAGACGCCTCGTGGCCTTGATTCGAGAGGCTTTGGCGCTTGGTACTCCCTTGTCTCCAACATCGCTTGGTTTTCTTAACCGCTTGAGCGATTTGCTTTTCGTCTTGGCCCGTTGGCTGAATAAACGGGCCGGGACGAAGGAAAGCCCCTGGGATCCGCCCGCGCGCGAGAAGCCGTCCAGTGGCTGAGCAAGCCTCTTAACTGTGCACAAAAGCACAGAAAAAAGGCATGGCCGCGTAGGGGCGGTGAGCACAGTTTTTTGGTTTTCAGCTAGCGTGTGTGCTCCCGCTCCCGAACGTGGTTCTTTTCGCTGCTCTCTGCGGTTTTGTCCCGCCAGTGCTGGGAGTCAATAACGCGATTGCTCCACAAAGTGCGATCATAATGGGCATTAATGCCTATTATGTGTTCGTATGGCGGGTTCGGATATTTTAGGAATCGCATTTGCCAAACCATCTCGACACTGCGAGTCGGCTCTGGAGTTGTGCGAAGGCGTCTTCGCGATCAACTGGAAACGAACGTTCTGTCGAATGGGATGTGCGAAACGATGAGATTATTGCCCGAGACCCGTGGATGGAACATCCTCCGAGGATTCGCTTATGTGATGGCGGCGCTGCTGGGCTTGACGCCCCTCGCGATGGCGGAGGAGGCGGCCGGTACCGACGTTGTGCCCTCTGAATCGTCAGGGGCGGTCGAAACGGCAAAACCCTTCGACGAAATGACGGTGGACGAAAAGCTGGCGGTCCTGTCGGCGTCCGCACTGGAGCTGGATGAAACCGGCCATGTTGCGAGCGGTGCGTTGTTTAAGGACGTGAATATCCTGTGGACCTGTCTTGCGGCGTTCCTCGTCTTTTTCATGCAGGCCGGGTTTGCGGCGGTCGAGATCGGGTTTACCCGCGCGAAGAACGCCTGCAACATCTTGATGAAGAACTTGCTGGATTTCTCCGTTGGGAGCCTGGTTTTCTGGTTGCTGGGTTTTGGATTGATGTTCGGCGTTACCAACGGGCTGTTTGGGACCACCCACTTCCTCTTCAGTGATGGTGGAGAGGACAACTGGGGGTGGGCGTTCCTGATCTTTCAGACCGTGTTTTGCGCTACCGCGGCGACCATTGTGAGCGGTGCCGTGGCTGAGCGGATCCACTTCCATGCCTATTTGATCTACTCCGCGGTCATCAGTGCGTTGGTGTATCCCATCTTCGGAAGTTGGGCCTGGGGAAGCCTGTGGCAGGGTTCCGGCTGGCTGGAGAACCTGGGGTTCCATGATTTCGCCGGGTCGACGGTAGTTCACTCGATTGGCGGTTGGGCCGGTCTGGCAGGGGCGATCGCCCTCGGCCCCCGGATCGGGAAATTCCGTGATGGAAGGATCAATCCCATCCCCGGGCATAACATACCGCTGGCCGGGCTGGGAGTGTTCATCCTTTGGCTTGGGTGGTTCGGTTTCAACCCGGGGAGCACCACAGCCGTGGGCGGCGGCAATTTTGCCTACATCGCCGTCACGACGAACCTGGCCGCCGCTGCCGGTACCGTCGCGGCGCTGATCGCCTCGTGGATCCTCTTTAAGAAACCGGACCCCACGTTCGCTTTGAACGGTGCCTTGGCGGGCTTGGTCGCCATCACGGCCGGCTGTGACGTGCTCCCGGTTCCTTATGCAGTTCTTACCGGGATCTTGGCGGGTGTCGCCGTCGTCTTTTCCGTGCTATTCTTCGATCGAATCCGCGTCGATGATCCCGTCGGAGCGGTTTCCGTCCATGGTGTTTGCGGCGCCCTCGGTACGCTGGCGGTGGGACTTTTCAGCAGGGACGGCGGCTTGTTCACCGGGGGCGGGCTGAGTCTCTTGGCGGTGCAAGCCCTGGGCGTCGTTGTCGCATTTGTTTGGGCCTTCGGACTTGCGCTGCTCTTGTTTTATGGAATCAAGTTCACCGTCGGACTGCGGGTCTCTCCGGAGCAGGAGTTGGCGGGCATGGACATCACGGAGCACGGGATGCTCGCCTATCCGGAGGTATTCGTTGTAGAATCCGGGCCGTCGGCTTCGAGCTTGGGACCGTACACCACCGCTCGGCCGTCTTGACGATGCCGGGTTTCCGGTCGATATTCCAAGCAGGATTCGGCGATCGGCCCCCGAGAGAACGAGGATCGGCGGATCGTGCTCGACTTCGGATGCGAGTCGCATTCGAGCGTAGAAATCGGGGCATCGAAAGTCTTCCCGGCAGGCATGGCATAACCCTCATTCGATTTGCTTCGCAACTCCGCTGATAAGGAGCGACGGTATGAAAAAGGTCGAAGCCGTGATTCGGCACTTCAAGTTGGAGGACGTCAAGGCCGCCCTTACCAAGCGCGGCGTTCAAGGTTTGACGGTCGTCGAGGTTCGGGGATTCGGACGGCAGCGCGGCCATACCGAAGTCTACCGGGGAACCGAGTATAGCGTGGATTTGGTCCCCAAAATCAAGATCGAGGTGGTCGTTCCGGACGAAGATGTGAACGGGGTCGTCGAGGCCGTGGTGGAAGCGGCGTACACCGGCCAAGTGGGCGACGGGAAGGTTTTTATCAGCGACATCACCGGCGCCGTGCGGATTCGAACTCGCGAGACGGACGATCAGGCCCTGAAATAGTGATGGGAGCCTTCCGATGCCGATTACGGATGGCGATCGTACCCAATGATTACGCGGATTGCGTCGCACATCGAAGCCTTGAGGCAGCGATCCGCCGCGCATTCGGCTGAAATTGCCAGGATGATACGCGACGGCCGGCCGGGGTTGGAAGTCGCCGCGGCGGCGACGGCCATGCGGGATGAGCTCGTGCTCGCCTTGTGGGGCCGTTGCTTGGTCGGGGTTGTCGGCGCGATGCCGATGCGGGCTTGCCTGCTAGCCGTGGGCGGATATGCGAAACGACGCCTGTGCCCCTTCTCCGACGTCGACCTGCTGCTGATCGTCGCGGATCGGGATTCCACCCCCGTCGCCAAGAGTTGCGAGCCGTTTTTCCGCGATCTGTATGACGTCGGACTGGATGTGGGGTTCAGCGTTCGCGCGATGGACCGGACTTGGGAGACGGCAATCCAGGATCCGCGGTTTTGTACGAGTCTGCTGCACGTTCGCTTGCTTTGGGGCGACGAGGATTTGCTGCAAGATTGGCGAGCACGCTTCGGGCGATTCTTGCGGCGAAATGCGTCCCGGTTGATTCTTGCCGCGGAAGCCGAACGGAGTCGCGAGAGGGCCGAGTACGGCGACACCGTCTATTTGCTCCAGCCCAATGTCAAGCGCTCACCGGGGACGCTGCGCGATATCCAGTTCATCGAATGGATGGCGGCGTTTCGATTTCAGGACACGGGACTGGAGGGCTTCATACGATCGGATGCCATGACGGAGGAGGAGGCTGCCGCCATTCGCGAAGCGGAGGATTTCCTGCTGCGCGTCCGCCAGAGCCTGCATTGCGCAGCGGGCAAGGCGGACGACACCCTCTCGCGAGCCGCCCAGTGGTCGCTGGCTGAAGCCTGGGGGTTTTCCTCCGGCGGCGGGTTGTTGGGCGTCGAGAAGTTCATGCAGGAGTATTTTCGCCTTACGGAGCAAGTGGACGCCATTCGCACCCGCGTTTTCGCCCATGTCGATCCTCGCCGCCGTCTCCGCCGTACCTGGGGGAAAATCCTCGCGAAGAAGGTGGGACCTTTCGTCCGTGTCGCCGGCGGAGAGATTGTCTTATCGCAAGAGGTCAAAACTGGGACGCCGCGGGATTATCTTCCGCTGTTGTCGTTGATGGAATCCGCGCTGCAATACGACGCGGAGATATCTCCCAACGTCTGGCATTGGCTGGCGTTGCACCGCGAGGCACTTCCTGCGGAACCCTCGCGAAGTGAGCGGGAAAGGTTTTTCGGTTTGCTTGACAGCACGGTTCGGCTTCCGGAGCTGCTCCGCCATCTTCACGCGCTGCGGCTGCTCGAGCGGTTTATCCCGGCCTTTGGTCCGGCGCGAGGGTTGTTGCAGTTCAATCAGTATCACAAGTTCACCGTGGACCAGCACAGCCTGATCGCTTTGGAACGGGCCGTGGAACTGTCGCGTGATCAAGGCCTGCTTGGTCGAACGTATTCCGCCGTCCGCGACAAGGCGATCCTGCATGCCGCGATCCTGTTGCACGACCTGGGGAAGGGCCGCGACGAAGACCATTGCACGGTGGGGGCGAGGATCGCCGAAGAGACCTCGCAAAGATTCCGTTTGTCGGAGGACCGGGCCGAACATCTGATCTATCTTGTCCAGAATCACCTGCGGATGAATCATTTGGCCTTGCGACGCGACTTGAGCGAGGAAAAGCCGGTAGTGGATTTCGCGGTGGAAGTCGGTTCGCCGGAGCGGCTGCGCATGCTGTACGTGCTGACGGCGGTCGACCTGATGGCCGTCGGTCCCGGCAATTGGACGGGTTGGAAGGCCGATCTATTGGCCGAGCTGTATCAACGCGCTATGCGCTGCATCTCGGATTCCGGCGATATCCTTCTGGCGGGAGACGAGCTCCTGGAAGAGCGTCGCGAGGAAATCTTGGCTCAACCGGCGGTACGCGAACTCGATTCCGAGTTTCGCGGACTCATACCGACATTGCCGGCTGGTTATCTCCTTTCCGCCGATCCGCGGCGTATTGCCGAGGATCTCAAGCTGCTGGCGGGATTGGGCGATCAACCGGTCGCAATCGCCGTGGAATTCGTGCCCGCCACGGAAAGCGTGGTGTGGACCGTGGCGACGCGAGAAAAGGCCGCGGAGGGCGTATTTCATCGTCTAGCGGGCGCCCTGACCAGTAGCGGCCTCTCCATTCTGTCGGCGCAAATCCATACACTTCCCCGCGGTTTGATTTTGGATCGTTTTTGGGTCCGGGATGCGTATTACGGCGGGGAACCGCCGCCCGAGCGATTGCGGGAAATTCGCGCGGAACTCTTGCGGGCGCTTTCCTCGTCGAGCCGATTTGAGCCGGTCTTTCGAGAACGATGGGCGCCGCCCGGTGCGCGGCCGCATGATTTCACGCAGGCCGCCGTCCGGGTGGAAATCGACAATACTTCGTTACCGGACTTCACGATTATCGAGGTCTTCGCCAACGACCGCGCAGGCTTGCTTTACCGAATCGCCAAGACGTTGTTCGAAGAGGGATGTTCGGTGTGGCGAGCCAAGGTGGGAACGTATCTGGACCAGGCGGTGGACGTGTTTTATGTGACGGACCGCGGCGGGGCTAGGATATCGGATGCCACGCTCCTTGCCCGAATCAAGAGTCGCCTGCTCGACGTCATCCAGCGGAAGGAGGCGTGATTCCTCCCTCTTGCTTGGCCGCGTGGTCGGGTGACGTTCCCTCTTCCCAGCGACTTAGAAACCGGCAACCCACGAGCACGCGTCGCTCCGCTTGGGCCGGGGTGTAGGGGGATTCGTCTTCGTCGCCGGTGTCCATTTCCTCGGGCATGATGTCGCCGTTGGAATACACGTACACGGCCGCGGTGTGCGCTACCTCGGCGAGCAGAAACACCTTTTTTCGGGGACAAGACAGCTCCACGACCAATCGTTGGAAGCGGGGTTGCTCGGTCAGCAGAAAGGCGATGCCCCCGCCGTTCAGATCGTAGCACTGAACGGGGATGAAATCTCCCAAACGCTGAGTCGCTTCGTCTTCGACCGGAGCGATGCGTTGGGTCATAGCGTACTGGGTGCGCCGTCGCACGCGGCGGTTTTCCAGCAATGTGCCGTGAGAATGCCGCACGATCCGATGAATCAATTCGTAGAAACCGGCATCACCGGCCGCTTCCACGGTAGGCATGGTTTCGATCCAGTTCTGCGGTGATACGAGAATTGGGGCTTACGACGTCCTCCCGAATGCCGGTAACACCAATGGATTCGGAAACGGAATCGGACTTGGCTTGATTTCGATTCGCAAGCCGTGACTCGAATCGAGGGTTAGTTGGCGGTCGCTATAGGCGCGCGACCCGCTCTGAAAAGATATAGCTTACGATGTGTCGATTCGGCAAACTCCTGCGACTAGGGAGAGGGGAGTCGCATGGTTTGTGCCGGGCGGACCCGACGGCCGGCGACAGCTCTCGGAACGGCGCATCGGTTTGAAGGCTTTGTGGTTTCTCGCCGTGCTCCGCTTCCGAATCGCGGCTTGACGGGCCGCGTTTCGGAGCACTAAAGTGAATTTTCAATCCGCATCCTCGCAACCGGCAGGATTCGGAGAATCGTCCGAAACGCGATTTCGAGGTAACGTTCCCATGCCTAAAGAGCAGACGCTTCATCGTATCTTGGACTGCGGCGTCGTGGCGGTGATCCGAGCATCCAGCGGAGAGGTCCTGGCGGATGTGGCGTCGGCGCTGGAAGAAGGCGGCGTTCCTTGCCTGGAAGTCACGTTTACGGTGCCTGCCGCTCATCGCGTGCTGGAGGATTTGACATGCCGCCTCGGCAGTCGAGTCGTCGTGGGAGCCGGCACGGTGCTCGACCCGGAAACGGCGAGAGTCGCGATCTTGTCCGGGGCCGAGTTTGTGGTCTCGCCGACCGTCCACCTCGGCGTGATCGAGCTGTGCCGTCGCTACGACAAGGCCGTGATGCCGGGCGCTCTCACGCCGACGGAAGTCTTGAGCGCTTGGCAGGCCGGAGCGGATATCGTCAAAATATTTCCATCCGAAATCACGGGTCCGGCTTACCTCAAGGCTCTGCGCGGCCCGCTCCCTCAAGTCCGCGTCATGCCGACCGGCGGCGTCAATCTGCTCACGGCCGCGGATTTTCTCAAAGCCGGCGCCTGCGCCTTGGGCGTGGGCGGGGCCTTGGTCGATGCTAAGGCGATCCAGGATCGCGACTTCGCCCGCATCACGGCCCTGGCACGGCAGTACGTGGAGATCGTCCGTCGTACCCGGGAAGAAATGAGCGGCGGAAAGTGACCGTCCTTGCGCCGTGCGGCGCGGTAGGACGCTAGGCAGGGCATGGTGGCGTGGAACGATGCAACGACATTCGCAACGCTATTCATGAGCAAACCCCTTGTCGCGTTCGACTTTCTGCTTCAGCAACAGGTGCCGCGGGCGCAGCTCTACGTCCTGTTCGGCGACGATGAGTACCTCAAACGACTGTGCTTGGAGAAAGTCCGCCGCGCCGTGCTCGGCGTAGGAGACGCCGATCTGAGCTACCGCGCGTTGGAGGGCGGTCAGACATCGTTCGCCGAAGTGGAGATGGAGCTGAGCACGTTGAGTATGTTCGCCGACGGCCCCCGCATGGTCGTCGTGACGGAGGCCGATTGGTTCGTCAGCCAGTGGCGCACCCAGTTGGAACGACTGGTGGAATCGCCGCCCGCGTCGGGCATTCTCGTCCTAATCTTGGATCAATTTCCCGCCAACACGCGTTTGTTTGCTGCGGCTTCCAAGTCCGGCATTCTGATGGACTGCGGCGTCGCGAAGAAAAAGCCGGGCGAAATCGCCGCTTGGCTTGTGGAATGGGCGACTGCCGTCTACGGAGTGCGGCTTCAAAAGGCCGCCGCCGAGGTTCTGGTGGAATTGGTAGGGGGGAACCCGGGCGCTCTGGACCAAGAGTTGCAAAAGCTGTCCCAAACGGGAACGGCGAAAACCATCACGCCCCAAATGGTGACCCGTGCGACGGGGACCTGGCGGACCAAGGCTGTCTGGGACATTCTCAACGCAGCCATGGACGGCCGTGTCGCCGACGCCTTGCAGGAACTGAACCTGCTTTTTCAGGCCGGCGAAACGCCGTTGGGAGTGTTGGGGATGGTCTCGGTCACGCTGCGGCGTTACGCAATGGCCGCTTATCAAGTGGCCCATCCCTCTCCGGAGCGACCGCGACCTGCACTCCATCAGGCCTTGAAGGAAGCCGGGGTGCCGCCGTTTGCTTTGAAAAATGAAGAGGCGCGATTGCGAAGACTCGGCCGCAAGAGGGCCGAAAGGCTCCTCGATTGGCTGTGCGAGCTTGACTTGGCGATGAAGGGCGGGTCGGCGGCGGAGCCCAGAGTACTCTTGGATCGCTTCATTTGCCTGCTAGGGCAAGCGGAATTGGCGGACTTTCGCGGCCGATTCTTGCCTCTTTGAAGACGCTCGGGGTTGAAGCTTCGCTCGCCGGTTGACTCTCCCGTCGAAGCGGCCCCGGGCGCAGCCGGCACGACGCTCCGATTTCGGAAGCGGACGCGGCCGATCCCGCGCCGTCGTTTCGTGCCTCCTCTTTCGTGGTTATAATCGGGGGGAGTTTGGCGCGATGAGGGAGTTCCCGTCAGAGCTTTTTGCTTTTCCCAGCAAATCGGTACGGCTATTGGAGGACGAAAAATGCAGCGCGTCAGTCGCCGTCGTTTTGTGGGCATGTCGATGGGGGCTTTTGCGGCCGCAGTGGCGGTGCCTCGCATTGCCCGAACGCAAAACCCCAACGATAAGGTGGGCATGGCCATCATCGGCATCCGCGGGCGGGGAGGTGAGCACATCAGCGGCTTTGCCGACGATCCGCGGGTCCAAATCCTCTATTTGGTCGATGCCGATCGCAAGGTGGGCGAAGCTCGGTTGGAAGGGCTCGCCAAACAGAAGGGGTATCGTCCGAAGCTCGTTCTGGACATGCGCGAGGCATTCGCCGATCCGGCGGTGGATGCCATCAGCACGGCCACGCCGAATCATTGGCACGCTTTGTGCGGCGTGTGGGCGATGCAGGCGGGGAAGCACGCGTATATCGAAAAGCCCATCAGTCACGATATCGCGGAAGGCTCGGCCCTCGTAGCGGCGGCGAAGAAGTACCAGCGCGTTTGCCAAGTCGGTACTCAGTGCCGATCCAATCCGGCCATCATCGAAGCCGTGGAATTTCTCCGGCAAGGCGGCATCGGCGAGGTCAAGTTCGCTCGCGGCCTGTGCTACAAGCGACGCAAGTCCATCGGTCCAAAAGGGGATTATCCGATTCCCGACGAGGTCGATTTCAACCTCTGGAGCGGCCCGGCGGTCTACACGAATCCTCGTTGTACGCGACCTCAGTTCCACTATGACTGGCATTGGCAACGACTTTACGGCAACGGCGACCTGGGCAACCAGGGACCGCATCAAACGGATATCGCCCGCTGGGGCTTGGGGATCACCTCGCACCCCGTCTCCGTAATCAGTTATGGCGGGCGGTTGGGTTATCAGGCCGAGCGCAAGGACGATGCCTACGTCGACGCGGGAGACACCGCCAATACCGAGGTCTCCATCTACGATTACGGCGACAAGTGCATCGTTTTCGAGACGCGAGGCCTCTCCGTCGAGAATTGTGCCGACGAAGAGATCAATACCCTGTTCCAAACTACCGGCGAAGGCCGAATCGGCGTCATCTTTTATGGGAGCGAAGGGTATCTTGTCCAGCAAACATATACGCGCTGCGTGGTCTTCGACAAGAACCTGAAGCCCATCAAGCAGTTCGGCGGAAGCGGCAATCACTATCGGAATTTCATCGACGCCGTTTTGGCGGAAGATTCCGGCAAACTGAACGCCCAGGCCGTGGAGGGGCATCTTTCCGCTGCACTCAGCCATTTGGGAAATATTTCTTACTACCTCGGCGAACAAAACAAGGTTTCGGTCGCGGAGGCCAAGAACATCCTGGCCGGCGTGAAGAGCTTGGACGATAACTTGGCCACGCTGGACCGCACGCTGCGTCACTTGAGCGACAACGGAGTCGATTTGGAGAAATACCGCATCTCTATCGGCCCCCACTTAAAGTTCGATCCCGAAAAGGAATTGTTCCCCGAGTCCCCCGATGCAAATGCTTTGCTGCGTCGTGAGTACCGGGAAGGGTTCGAGTGCCCGACGGCGGATAAGGTCTGACGCCGTGGGACGCGGGGGCTGATCCCGCCGATCCTGGGCCGATCCCGGCTTCGTGTGACGTTCCGACCCCGGCCTGCGGGAGACTTTCTCCCCTTGTTGGCCGGTGGCGGAAGATTTATGATACTGAGCTGAAGTTTTCCGAAGGGGCCGCCCATCGCGTGGGTGATTCCTTATCGGAGGAGGCTCCTTGTACACCGGCGGTGGGGTGTCCCGAAGGCTCCCAGAGTCCGCTTCACGAATCTTGAGTGATAGTCCCGGAGTGGCTGCTTCTTGGAGGTGCCGGTCCGCAAGTGGGAACAGTGCGTGATTCGTTCGTTTTTCTCGCCCACAGGCATTTCAAGAGAGCTGGATGATGTGTAATCTTGGCCCGTTCATGATCTTTGCCGAGGCGGCTAATGCGCCCGGGGGCGAGGGTGCCGGAGCTTGGTTGACCCTGTTAAGTCTCTGGTTGCCGCTGATCGTCATCTTCTACTTCATCCTCATACGTCCGCAGCGCCGCGAGAGACAGCGCCGCGAGGCCATGCTCGCCGGCATCAAGAAAGACGACCGAGTTCTTACCATCGGCGGGATCTACGGCGTGGTGACGAATGTGAATCGCGACGGCCAAGAGGCGTCGGTGACGCTTCGCGTGGACGAATCCAACAACGTCAAGATTCGCGTGGCGCTTTCGGCAATTGCCCGCGTCTTCAATGCCGAGCAGGCGACGGAGTCGCCGTCTAAGGGCTGACCGGGCTGCGCGTTTGCGACCCCGGGCCTCGGCTTCGGCCGGAGAGATCGCAAGGTCGGAAATCGGCTGTAGGTTGCATTCAAGAACGGTTGAGGGGATAGGGGAATCGTCCCGATTTTGAAACTCCAGGATTGCCGACGGGGCCGGCGTCGGTTTCCGTGAGAGCGGCACCGAGGATTGAACCTGTTAGAGAATCCACACATGCGGCAAGCACGTTTGAGTTCGGGTATCAAGCTTTGGGTCCTCGCGGCGTTATTCGTTTTTCTGCCGGGTATGAGGACGCCCTGGCAGGGCGTGAGCTTCGCCGAGGACGCTACGCCTGCGGCTACTCAGGCCGACACGACGCCTGCTCCGGATTCCTCGGAGGCGAGCGCGACGACGTTGGAAATGCCGTCCGAAGGGCCTGACGCAGGGTCGAGCCGGGAGGACGGTGCACAGCCGCCGGAGTTGTCGCCGCCCACGGCGGAGCAAACGCCCGCCCCGGCCGAGGCGGGCGAGTCCGCGGCACCGGCACCGCCGGCAGAAGACGTCGCTTCGCCGCCGTCGCCGGCCGGTGACACGAGTCCGGCCGCTTCTCCCGCCGCCCAGCCGGCCCCGGCGATGCCCGAGACGACGGCCGAGGCCCCGGCCGGGGAACAGCAGGCCCCGGGATTTGTGGGGCGGCTGCTGAACACACTCGTCTTTTTCGGCACCTTGGCGCTGGTCTTAGTGGTCCCGATCGTATTGGGGTACTTCGTGGCCAAGCAAATGCGGCTGCCGGATTACGGAGGCAAGCTCGCCATATTCTTTTTCACTCTGGCGGTGGCGGTGTTCGTGCTGTTGACCCGCTGGCCCCCCAAGCTCGGCATCGACCTTAGCGGCGGTGTGACGTTGGTATACGAGGTGGAAGGCTCGGTGCGGCAAGCCGGCGGACCTCAGGCACGATCCGACGCCGAGCTGCCGGAGGTGAATATGGACCAGCTCATTGCCGCGTTGAATAAACGCGTCAATCCGGCGGGTGTGAAAGAGGTCACCATCCGGCGATTCGGCCCGCGACAGATCGAGATCATCGTGCCGGAGGTCGACGAAGACGAGGTGAATCGGCTGGAACGCGTGATCAGCAGCGTGGGGACTCTCGAGTTCCGAATTCTGGCCAATTCTCGGGATCATCGTCGTATCATCGAACGGGCTCAAGCGTTGGGGCCTGATGAATTGGAGCTGTACGACGATCAAGGCAATCTCTTGGCGTGGTGGGTTCCCATCGCGAAAGGGCAGGAACAAAACATCGGGGCGTTCGGGGAGGTGGCCGTTCGGCAGGGGCAATACCGCGGCGAACCGTGGCTCCAGGTCCTGGTGGTGAAGGACCCTCACGACGTGACGGGCGCCGACCTGCTGCGGGTCCGAGAGAGCGTGGATGAAGGCGGGCGGCCCTGCGTCTCCTTCGTCCTTCGAGTGGGTAGCGCGCAGCAACGCTTTGCCACGCTGACCAGCGAGAACCGTCCGGATCCCAATACGGGTTTCGAACGCCGTTTGGGCATCATCCTGGACGGCTATCTCTATTCCGCTCCCACCATCCGCTCGACGATTTCGGCCCAAGGGCAGATTACCGGCAATTTCACGCAGGAGGAGGTGCGTTCCCTGTTGCAAGTGTTGGAGGCGGGCAGTCTCCCCGCCATGCTGAGCCCGCAGCCCATCAGCCGTTTGATTACGGGGCCGCAGTTGGGTCGGGACACGATCCGGCAGAGCGTGACCTCGATGATCATCGCGGGCATACTGGTGTTTGCCTTCATGATTGCGTACTACCGCTTCGCCGGGCTCATCGCCTGCGCGGCGGTGGTCCTCAACCTGGTCATGCTGGTGGCCGTCATGATCATGGTGAAGGCCGCCTTTACTCTGCCCGGCTTGGCCGGCTTGACGTTGACCGTCGGTATGGCCGTGGACGCCAACGTCTTGATCTATGAACGCATCCGGGAAGAATTGAGCCGCCAAGCCACATTGCGGATGGCGATTCGCAACGGTTTCGAACGCGCGATGAGCGCGATCGTGGACTCCAACCTAACGACCATGCTCACCGCTGCGGTCCTGTATGCCGTGGGCACCGACCAAGTGCGGGGCTTTGCGGTGACCCTCTTTTTGGGTTTGGTGTTGAACCTGTATACGGCCGTCTTCTTGGCCCGGATGGCGTTCGAAATCTTCGAGAGAAAGCGCTGGATCAAGAAGTTATCCATGATGCAGGTCATCTCCGCGACCAAGTACGATTTCATGAGCATGGCTCGTTATGCGATCGTCGGGTCCGTGGCCGTCATTGCCGTGGGTTTGGGTGCCTTGTTGATGCGAGGGCAGGGGGTCTTGGATATCGATTTCACGGGCGGCGTGGCCGTGGAATTGCTCTTCAAGGAGCCGAAGGATATCGGTGAAGTTCGGTACCGTTTGAGGGATTTGCGGGATTTGGCCGTGAGCGATGTACGCCTGGAAGGCGAGGAACCGCACCGGCGCTTCGTGATCAACACCGCCGCCGAGCCGGGAGTCGAGGCTCAAGAGTACTTGAACCAGGTCAAGAAGAGGATCAGTGAAATCTTCGGGGATGAGTTGGTGCATTATTCCCTGGAGTTGCAGCCGCTCACGGGAACCGGGGCTGCGCTTCGATCGACGCGCGGCCAAGGTTTGGCCGGTCCGGGCGCGCTGGCCCTTTCGCCGTGGATCTTCGGGCAGACGGAAACCGAAGCGGGCTCCAACGCCGCGCCCGTCGCGCCCGTAGCCGACGGCAGCGGCAACAACCCGGGCTCGGAACCGCCGGCGGGCGGCGCGGACGCCAAGACCGAATCGTCCACTCCGGTCTCAACCGGGCCGGCAACGACGGACGGCGGAGCCGGCGGTGCCGCGACCTCCGGCCCCGTGCAACGTTCCGAGACCGGTTCGCAGGCGGTTACTCGGCCGGCGGCTCCATCCGCGCGTTCCTGGCCGACTCGAGTAAAACTCATCTTCGATCATAAGATCGACTACGATACGGTCACCGACTTGGTCGCTCGACAGATGGCGAAACTTCCCGATCCGGCCAAGAACGCGGATTACGAGATATTCAATCGTGAATACCGTCGTGGTGATACGGCGGGTTATAACGAATGGGAGGTTCGAATCGACTTGCCGCCCGAGACGGGCATGCAGGTGATCGAGCAAGTGCGTGCCGAATTCGAAGCCATCCCCTATTTTCCGTCCTCCAACACCATCGGAGGAAAGGTAGCGGGGAGCACCCGGGTGCGGGCCGGTTATGCCTTATTGCTCAGCGTCATCGGCATCATCGTCTATCTTTGGGTGCGGTTTTCGCGGTTCAGTTACGGTTTGGCCGCGGCCGTGGCCCTGCTGCACGACGTTTTGGTCACGGTGGGCTTGATCGCCCTGAGCGCCTATCTGACGGGATTTTTGCAGTTCCTCCTCATCCAGGAGTTCAAGATCGGCTTATCCGTCTTGGCGGCGTTGCTGACTATTGTGGGCTATTCCGTCAACGATACGATCGTGGTGTTCGACCGTATTCGTGAAGTCAAAGGAAAGAATCCTAACCTGACCGTCTCGATGCTCAACGATAGTATCAATCAGACTTTGAGTCGCACATTGATCACGGCTTTGACAACCCTCTTCGTCATTGTCGTGTTGTACATCGGCGGCGGCGCCGGGATTCATGGTTTCGCCTTTACGCTTCTCGTGGGCGTCACCGTCGGTACTTATAGCTCAATCTTCATTGCGTCGCCGATACTCATGTGGTTGACGGCGGTTCCTGAATCGCAAGCCGTCAAGGCAAAGACACCCCAATACGTTTCCTAAATTGGAGAACGAAAAGAGTGACGCGACGGGGACCTCGGATCTCGTAAGCCGCTCCCTCGCCTCGCGCACGCATCCTGCTGATTTGGTTGTGGCTGATTTCCCGGGGGCAGGCCGCTTGGTGAAGCGGTAGCGGTCGGACCGGATAAAATGCCGCCCCGTACCGAGCTGCATTAAGCAGGCGACCGGATCCGATCTTAGGTATAAAGGCCGGCGTCATGAGCCGGCCTTATCCTTAATCCGACCGTAGGACGCCGGAAGGAACGACTCGGCGTTTTGGAGCTTCACGGATGGTTTGCCGATAGACGCTTGTCGTCAACGACAACCGTTCGAGGATCTCCCTGTGGATCGCGGCCTATGGGTATTCCTGATTGTCGCCGTCATGTCTTGGGTGACGGTCTGGGCCGTCCTCATGCATCCGCGGGGTATGCGGGAGGAACCCAATTCCAGCGCGGGGGCTGAGCCGTCCTCGGAACGGCCTCCTGCCGGCCTTCTGCCGGCCGGCCAATCCGCGTCCCGTCCCGAGGAAGAGATCTTGACCACGCGAGGGATGGTTCCGGCGACTGATAACTTGCGGCGGGAAATTCAGGCGATTGGTACGCATCTCTCGGAGGAAAAGGCGGTCCCAAGAATCGTTTCTGCCTTTCCGAGTCGGGCGAATCGCTTTTTCACAGGCCAATTGCCAATCGCAGCGATGGAGCGAAAGCAGACGGCGAGCGTGGTAGAGAGGGCTGAAGGAGCAATAGGAGCCGGATCGTTCGGCGCCGTAACGACGAGGGCGAATCCCGCGGTTATTCAGAACGGCGCGGGGATTCCGTCGCTCGCTGAAACTGCGGCGGTTCACCGGGTCGAGGACGGTGATACGCTGCCCGCCCTTGCGGCTCGGTATCTCGGGGACGCCTCACTTTGGCCGATCCTTTACGAAATCAACCGCGACCGCATCCCGTCCCCGGACCTGCTACCCTTGGGGTCGACGCTGATCGTGGATCCCGCTCGTGCCGCGAGCGTCACACAGGCAAAGTCGCGATCGGAACCCGACTCGACCGCAATGGGAACCGAGTTGCCTCCGCTGGAACCGGTCGAAATCGGCAGGTTCACCAATGCTGCCGGTGCTGAGACGGGGCCCTAGGTTGCCATTCAGGACAGGTTACTTCCGGCCGCTGCGCTCCTGCCACGGAACCGGCAACTTGGCGGCACGATCATCCAGAAAGCTCAGGATCGAATCGAAAACGGGTTGCTCGAAGCGGGCCACCAACTCACGGCCTTGCAAAGAGGTGGCAAACTTCACGAAAAAGAGGTCCTGGCCTTCCACGGTTTGTCCGGGATCGGGCACACGGTGATAGCGGGCGAGCAGGTTGTAGATACGTTGCGCGTCGCCCGCCTCGCGGGAGGATTCCTGGCCGACGATGATGTAGACCGAAATCTGCTGCCGCACTCCCGGATGATTCAGGGCCGCCTGCACCGACAATCCGGGAACGGACCAACGCGGCGAGATCAAAACCAGAGCCTTGACGTCTTGGCCCTGCTTCAGCCCCGGGTAGATCGGCCAACTCCAATCCAACCGCGCCCAATCCAAGGCCACGGTGGCCCCCGTGTCGATGCCGATGATACTCAGCTTCTCGATGTTGAGTTCGCCGGCGTTGTGTTTTTGCTTGAGAAAAGCCTTACAGGTCTCCAAGTCGAATTGGACCATTCGGGCGACCTCGGCAGGGGGCATGCGATCGACCGTAATCGTCGCCGTAGTCCCGCCCGCCATCCGCTGGGTGCTGTCACCGTGACCTCGCAAGTCCGGCGCCAGCACCGCATGTCCCGCCGCTTGCAGGACGGGGGCCAAGCGGGCAAAGTCGCGCCGGCTCCCTTTCCAACCGTGTAGCAGAATGACCGGTACGGCCTCTTTACCAAGGGTTGAGGGAAAAAAGGTGGCACGAATTTGCACGCCGTCTTTCGTCAAGAGGTCGCTTCCGCTGACCTCGATCGGCGCCGGCAAGCGCGGGCGCGTGGCACCCGGCGCGGGAGTTGCCTGAGCGGCTGCCGGCGGGGCTGCCGGCGGGGCGGGCGGTTGCTGTCCCGCTGCTATTTCCCATGCCGTCAGGCCGATGAGACTGCCCAAGGTGAGAACTCCCACAATTGTCGGTCTCGGCCGACGCCATGCCGTGCCCCCGCCTCGTGTACGCCGACGTTCTTGCCGCATGATCCGACTCCGTACAGAGAACACCCTGCAATCGTCCGCCCATCCGCCCCGGAATGATGCTGCCGCTCGCCCCTATTCAGCATGGCTTGAACCGTCCCAGGACGGCCGTTGCACCGGCCGCCGTCTCTTACGAATCGTAACTTGGCGCATGCCCCCCGTCAACGAACAGAAAACGTGGAGACCGCGCGCGAACGAACAAATTGCCGAGAGGCCGCGCGGTCCGCGGGGGCCGGCCCGGCGGCGAGCTTGCGAGCGGTGCCGTACCTTTCCAAGGCAATCCCCGATCTCATGCGAAACCGAGCTATTGGACTCGGACGACATCGATTTTGATGCGTCCGATCACTTGCATCAGGGGGAGGAAATCGGCAAATGCGGCGGGAGAGGTGAGATTGCTCCGCGCCAGCGCGATGTGGCCGACACCGACTCCGCCGGTTCCAAGCGTGGCGTCCAGCGGGATCCAGCAGCCGTCCAGCCATACTTCCGTCCACATGTGATAGTAGAACGCTCCTTCGTGATACAGAAGTCCCATGGCGACTCGGGCCGGAAAGCCGCGGGCCCTCGCCAAGGCCGCCAAGAGTACGGCGTGCTCCGTGCAGTCGCCTTCAAGGTTGCGTGCCGCATCGAGTGCCGTTGCGAAGGCGTTGCGGTAATTGCGGTTGACCATGACGCGATGGACGTAGGCCTCCAGGGCCGTCGCTTCCGCCAGGGGGGAATCAGGGTGGGCCTCTGCGATTGCGGTCTCGGCCATGCCCCGGATTTCCGGTGCGTCGGATTGAATGTAGGCATTCGGATTGCGGTCGTCGTCGCCGGCGTTTTCGCCGCAGGCCGCCGTTTTGATTTCTCCCGTCTTCAGACGCCGAGCCTGGACTTCGAGCTCCACGGTGCGATCGTCCAACAAACGAGCTGACTGACGGGAATCCGCGAACGAGGTAAGCTCAATCCCGTTCGTGGGGAAACGCAGGCGATAGACCGCTTTTCGGGCGGAGGCAAGGTTTTCAGGCGGTGCTTCGACCGGAATACGAATGTCATCCACGAGGTCCGGCATGGCCGCCGGATCGGCCGACGCCGTCTTCTTGTCGGTCAACTCGGAAACCAGATTGAGGGCCTCAAGGCGCTGCCGCCGAATCAGGCCCGTGTCGTCCGTCCAAAGAACGGAGTTGAGAGGCGCGGCGTCGCCGATCCGGGTGGCGACGCGAATTCTCAGCAAGCGAGAAGCATCGTCGCGGACGGGCACGGCTTCCCAATCCTCGGCCGCCAGCCGGGCCACGCCGACCTCGTTCATACCGGGCAGGAACAGATTCAGCGTTCGGCTTTCGCCGGGCTGCATGGGGCGCTGCCACAAGTCGGCTTGAAGGCCGAGAAAACCGCCGCACTGGGGCGGAATCGCCACCGCCGTCTCGACACGACGGCCCGCCGTCTCGATTTCCAAGAGCAATTGATTGTTTTCACGCCGGCCCCGTTGGCGAGTCTGGAGCGGGCCCTGAATCATTTCCAGTTCGAAGTCGCGCAGTTCCCCCAACGGCGTCTCCGTACTGCGGTATTTCATGACGATTTCGATCGTGGTACCCGAGCGGTTCACGGTGAGCCGATTCTCGCCGTGGATCTCCCACACCGTTCCTTCCGGCATGCGAACCGCACGAATGGTCTGATGTTCGTAACCTACATGCCGGCCGAAGACCGATTGCATGTACCACAATTCGGCCCGCAGCGGAGCCTCGGAGGTCGGGCGTACAGCGCTGGGCCGGTCCCGTGCATCCGGAGGGGGATTTGCGGGGCGACAGCCGATGGCCGGCCATAAGACCGCTAACAGGCCGGCGAAGGCCGCGGTTCGAAGGGCCGGGACCGCAGCAACGAGCCGCATTGTGCCGTCGCCGCACGACCGTGAGGAGAAAAACCGATCGGGGTAAGCCTGCAATTTCGGTATCAAGAGATTCCCGGCTCCCTAACGTGCGGCCGCCGCAGGCCGGGGTGGACGCCGTTTCTCCTGGAAATCCCAGTACGGATGATCGCGGTGTTCCGTGCGCAGGATTTCCTCCAAACGCGCGACGACGTCGGGGTGAACGGCGGAAACGTCCGTGGTTTCCCCGGGGTCGGCATCCAAATCGAACAGCATGAGCGACCCTTCCGGTTTCTGGTAGCAATTCAGCCGGATTCCTTTCCAACGGCCCATCCGTACGGCTTGCTGGCCGCCGTAGCCGTAGAATTCGTACAAAATGAACTCGTGTTGTTTCGGCTGCTCTCCGTCGAGCAATGCGGGAAGAAAGCTGATCCCGTCGCAGTCCGAAGGTGTCGGCTGTTGCGTCGCCTCCATCACGGTTGGCAGCACGTCGTAAAAGATGGCGATGTGTCGGCTGACGCTGCCTGCCGGAACGCGACCCGGCCAACGGGCGATGAAGGGCACCCGTACGCCGCCCTCAAAGACGCTGCCCTTGAAACCACGCCAGGGGCTATTGCTGGCAAAAAACCGGGTATCCGCGCCGCCCACGTCCTCCGGCGGGCCATTGTCCGAGGAGAACATGATGAGCGTGTCGTCCGCCAATCCCAATTCCTCCAAGGTCTCCACGATTCGGCCGACCTGGCGATCCAAGTGGCTGATCATGGCGGCCAAGCAGGCCCGCGGGGTGCGGTGGGGCAGGTAGCCCTTTTCTCCCAGGTACGGCGTCTCGGGGAAGCGGCCGAGGTATTCGGCCAAGGAACTCTCCGGTACTTGCAGCGCGAGATGAGGAATCGGCGACGCGAAGTAGAGGAAGAAGGGGCGATCCTGGTTGTCGCGGATGAAGCGGACGGCTTCGTCCAGCATGAAGTCCGGAGCATAATCCCGGCCGGTATATCCTGCGAAGGCTTGTGGATCCTGGGGATCGGCATCGGCAGGGAACTTTTGGTGAGCCGCGAAGGGCGGATTTCCGAGGGCCAATCGTTCGCCGTTGCGATAGAGGTAGGTGGGGTAGTAATTGTGGGCGTGGCGTTGGCAATTGTAGCCGAAAAAGAGATCGAAACCCTGGCGATTGGGGTCGCCGCTGCTGCCCGGCGGGCCGAGTCCCCACTTGCCGATGGCCGCCGTCCGATAACCCGCCGCCTGGAGTAGTTCGCCCAGCGTGGTCTCTTCCGCGGGGAGGGGCAACTGGCCCTCGGGCTGTACTTCGGAATTGTCGCGAATGGCGGCATGCCCGAGGTGCTTGCCGGTCAAAAGCACGCAGCGCGACGGTGCGCAAACGGGCGCGCCGCAATAGAATTGGGTAAACCGCATCCCCTCGGCCGCGAGGCGATCGATGTTCGGTGTGTGGATCTTCTCTTGGCCGTAGCAACCCAAGTCGCCGTAGCCAAGATCGTCCGCGAGGATGAACACGATGTTCGGCGCTCTTTGCTCCGCATTCCGAGCCGCACTCCAATGAGCGTTCTCGGCACCTCCGTCGTTTGCGGCAATCCGGGTTTGACGCCTCGACTCGGGGGCGGACTCGGGGGACGCCGCGTCGATCGCCCTCGGCGCTAGCGCCCATGCACCAAAAAGGATGGCCGCGACCAGCGTCCCAGCCTTGGCGAACGCGGCACCCGCGACGGCGGTGACGCGCACGGTCGGCAAACCTCGGCGGCCCCCAGAAGATTTGCGCTCCGCGGGGATCGGCTTGCCTTGCTTGCACGGCGACCCCGGCCGAGGCGGAAGCGACGGATGGGCGGGTGAGTACATGGCTCAGGCTCCGATGGGCTCGGCTACGGCTTCCGCAGTTGCACACTGGATTTGTTGTAGCAGCTTGCCGTACGCACTTCAATGTCGTGGCGAGGGCATCGCTTCCTCGTGGCCGCAACGGACGCTCGCGGCGCGGAACAGACCGTCGTCTCGCGTGCGGTTACGCAGTGGAAATAGTCTGCGTGGATGGCAGACTCGCCGGAATAAGAACATCGCTTCTTCCAGGATGGGATCGGCGGCAAGGTTTTTGTCCTTCGATTGCTCACCGTCTCGAATCCGGTGCTAGAGTAACACTAAGGAACGTGTACGAACCACGGCGGTCGCGGTGTTGACTGAGCGAGTGTTCAGGACGTTTCCGTGACACCGCCGCGGAGTGCGGTGGCGCAAGCCTCCGGTTCTGACGGTTTTTCCGAAAGTCCGGAGCCTCCGGCGAACAAAGCAAAAAACGCGGCGCTTTCCAAAACCGTGACGTACCTTTGTTTAGGAGTGAAGGCGAACCCGCATCGGACGAACGATCGGCCCGTGGCGGGTGGGACATTGCCGGTGCGGTCGACCCGGGACAACAGCGCTCAGGGAGCGGCGTGGGAACAGGCATTCCAGGGCTGAAACATAGCAGGCAGCAGGACTCGAGAGCACCGATGGGCTTCCTGAAGAAATTCATCCGAAACGTCATGCGGGAGGGGGACGCGGCAACGGCCGCGGGCAGCTTCGAGAACCTCAGCGAAGAGGAACTGGAAGCCCACTTGCGGATCGCCCGGTACGGCAGCTTCGTGCTGACCGATGCCGTTCGCCCTTCCTACGATCTTCAGGTCGTGCCGTGCCAAGGGTTCCGGCACGACGTTTACCGGGACGAAGAAAGCCGGACCTCCATCCCGGTCCTCATGGCCGCCGTTTCCAAGGAGCAACTGTTCGAGGTCTTTCTCGAAATGCTCGATCCCATGGGCACCGAGGTCGATGTCGTGTTGGAGACGAGTCACCATCGCGATCGACCCGGCCATAACGACCTCTATCGCGAGCATATCGACTTGCCCGTGCTGAAGAGCACGCTCTGGGAGTTCGAGGATTTGCTATTGAATGACGGATGTACCGGGATCGCCGTCCTCAATCCCGACGTGCCGGTCGAGGTCCAGTTCGACGAGCACAAACTGCTGATCGCCTACGGCTCCGATTTGCGTCCGTTCGAGCGGATTCTCAAGGCTCGCGGCATTCCTTGCGATGAACAGATACGATTCATCACGGAGGCCGAGCACGTCCACTCCTCTACCGATCAGTATGCTCGCAGGTTCGAAGAGCTGAAGACCTGCTTGGGAATGGACGGCGGGTATTGCGACTGAATGGGCCGCGGTGTCACCCGCGACCGCCTCCCGGCAATCACTAGGCGACTTGCAATCCAGCGCAAACGTCTTAAGACATCCGGCCGAGAAAGAACGGGCGGGCGGGATATGCCTCAGCCGCCGCGCCCGGTTTCTCTATTCGGATCTTCTCTATTCGGATCACGCGAGTTCCGCTTGATGCTTCGGCCGAGCCTCTACGGTTCGATCAGAACCGCCTCTTGTTCGACGTTCAGCAGAACCGGCTCGTCGAAGACGAGGTATTGGCTGATCTGTCGTCCGAAACGCCGAGCCAACTCGAAGTATTCCTCGCTGAACTGCTTGATCCGTCGCGGCGATTGCTGCTGCTGTTCCGTGAGAGTGGAATCAATCCACCGGCCCTGCCGACGGTAAAACGTTCGGCTCCCGATTTGCCGCATGGTTTGTCCGGCGGCGGCTTGAGCCATCTCGCGGGCGGCGGGGGAAGAGGGGCCGGAGGCTTGAGCCGGCGGGAGTCCCAGCCCTCCGCCGAAGCCGCCCAACCCTCCCATAGCGCCGGCCCCAGCGGGAACCGAGGCTTCCGGCAAGGCGAAAGCATAGGAACCCGCGGCCGCATCGAAACGGTCCATTTGCTGAAGGGCATTCTTCGCCCTCCGTTGCGCAAAACCGGCGGCACCCTCCGTCGTTTCCAGGTCACGAAGTCGTTCCGCCGCGCGGCGCGTATTGGCGGCCGAGTCGTGGAGCGGGACGTTCTCGTCCGCGAAAAACGAAGTGTAAGGCGTGACGATGCCGTGTTTGAGCGCAAGTTGAGTGAGTTCCGCGATCAATTCGTCGTTCCGCCCGCGAAGGTCGATTTCGTCCAGCAGGTCGCCGACTCTGCGAATCGCCCAAACGCGTTCCACGAAGGCGGTCGATTCGTCGCCAGATCGGGCCGTGAATTCGACGGGAAAAGCGAATCGCCGGTCTTCATCGCCGATCCGGCCGCGGAGCACGACCTTGGCCGTGCCGGAACGCCGGTAGCGCCCGGTCAACGCCAACTGCTCGCCGGCCGAGATGTCGAACGGCGGCTGGGGATTGAGTCGATAGACGGGCGGAGGGCCGCCGTCTCCGTCGAATTCCCATTCCAGCTCCACGTCCGTGAGAACCGGGGCCTCGATCCGCCGGTACAGCCGGGCCACATGATCCTCGATGGACTCGTCCGGCCGGACGTATGCCGTATAGCCCCGCCCGACCCGAGCCACGCGGTCCAGCAGACGGCTGTTAACGTCGTAGCCGACGCCGAAGGTGTAGATGCGGGCACGGACCTGATTCGCCTTGCTCATGTTCTCCACGATTTGCATCTCATTCGTAACGCCGGTCGTAGGGAGGCCGTCGGTCAGAAAGAGAAGGTAGTTGGGGCGGTCGGCATCTTGTAGCTGCGACAGGGCCGTGCGGAGGGCCGCATCGATGTTGGTGCTCCCCCCCGCGATCAATCCTTCCGCGAGAGCCAACGCCTCTCTCCGCGTCGTATCGTTGTAGCGCTGGAGTTCGGGGCGGAACAGCTCGACTTCGCTGTCGTACGCCACGATGTTGAACAGGTCGCCTTCGCGGAGGTTCTGGATCACGAACTTCAGGGCTTCGCGAAGCTGTTCGATCTTCTTGCCGCTCATGCTGCCGGAGCGATCGGCCACGAAGACGACCGTCTTCGGGATGGGCTTGGTTTGTTCCGGAATGGCGGGAGATACCAGAAGGAGGAAGAAACCGTCTTCTTCGTCGGGAGATTTGTAGCTCAAGAGCGTGGCCGCCAAGGGGTCGCTCGATACGTCGTACATCAGGCGAAAGTCGGTCAATGGCACGATATCCCGGGCCGAGTATTCCACGGTGACGGATTTTCCGTCGAGGCGTTTTACCCGGGCGTCATGGTTGGGGCAGTAGACGTTCTTGATATCGTGTTCGGCACGCAGGTTGAGCCTGATGGAGAGTTCACGCAGCGGCTTGGACGTGTATTTCGCGGCGCTCAGCGGGAAGATGAAGTCCACCATGGATTCCTGTTTCCGGCACAGTTGCGTGTAGTGGATCGACACGGTCCTCTTTTGGCCGGGCGGAATGGGAAAGACGTTCGTCTTGAACATGCCCGTCCCGATCCACTCTAATAGGGCCGGATCTCGGTTACGCCGCACGATTTGCTCGTATTCCCGCCGAGCCTCGTCCGCCTTCAGCAAGCGCGCGGGGATTTCCTTTCCGTCCACCATGAAGGTCATGCGATCCACGGCGCCGTCATACGGCAAAGGAAACACGAAGGAGGCTTCCAGCAGGCGGCTTCCGGTATTCAAAAAGGTTTGGGAAACCTCCACTTGGGCCACCTGACGGTCGATCCTTCCCTGTACCGAAATGGAGTCCACGCTGTAGCTGACGGCCGGGGGCGGAGGAGGGGGTGGAACCGGCGGTCGCGGCGGCGGGGGATAGGGAGGCCAAATGATAATCGGCCTCGGCAGCCGAGCGCCTTCGTCCGATACGATGAGGAACCCTTGTCCCGATGCCGTGGACGCAGCGGCGAGCGCCGCGGCCGTGAACAGCGGCAACGCCCATCGGACGGTTCTCCATGTTCGTCTCCGCATCATTGTGCTACCTCCTTGAAAGGACGTTCGCGAAAGAAGGTTGACGCTGCCGAAAAATGATTGGATCGTGGCTCGTCCCACGAAACTCGTACGGCGCATTTTTCCCAAGGTACGGCGCATTTTTCCCACCCTTAGGGCGGGTCTGTCGCCTTTGTTGTAGCGCCCGCAAGCTCGCCTGGTGAAGAGCGCGTTGCTGCGTGCGGAGCTCCCGGCCTCCGGGATGGCAAAAGCGTTGAAACACGGGGCCGAGATGGGTGCGGACGACGGGGCGGGGCAGGAGTACGGCCGAATCATGAAATGCAGCGGCGCCCGGGTCGCCCGTCCTCGGTAGTTTAGACGACACAACAGCAAGCCGAGTTCCCCGGCGCAGGCACGGGTGAGACGCGAGAGAAACTTTGGGGTGTGCGATTGGCCCCCCTTCGCCGATTGCTCAGCGACTCCTCCGGAGATTGAGACGTGACTCAAAAAGGCCGCTTGACGATTGACCTTCGGCCTGGGCTTCGTATGCTTGTTGTGGGGGAAGACATAGCGCCCGGGGCGTCTGAAACGCTGCGGGCGGCTTCTCCCGCAAAGTCTGGGAGACCTCCAGGGCGTGGTCGGAATCGGTTTTCGATAGCTGGAAGATGTTTGGGGAATCGAAGCAGTTGATCGACTATCGGGAAAGGAGGTGGCGGAAGCGACTGGCGTTGAATTACGATCAGAAACGGCTCGTTGATGGTACCCAGTGGATCCATACTTCTCGCGTTTGCAAAGGAGAAGCCGATGGAGACGGCCAAACAAGTTTCCGTACGGTTGATCAATAAGCCGGGGCGACTGGCCCAACTCCTGGATGCCATGGCGAAGGCCAAGGTCGGCTACCGGGCGTTGGTGGTTATGGACTCGGGGGATCGCGGCACGGTGCGTTTCGTCCCCAAAGATGCCGATAAGGCCGCGGCCGTGTTGGCGAAGTTGAATCTACCGCACGAGTTGGCCGATGTCCTGCTGGTGGACGTGCCCAAGCAGCCGGGCGGCTTTCGCAAGATTTGCGAGCGATTGGCCGAGCAGCGGCTGAACATCGATTACGCTTATCATTCTTTCGGCACGGAGATCGGTGCCAAAGGGGGCGGCGTCGCGGTGATTAAGGTGAACGATCTCGGCAAGGCCCAGCGGGCGCTGTCGGCGAACGATACGGCCGGCAAGCAGAAAACATCCGTTCGTCGCCCGGTTTACGCCCGATGATCGTTGCGCCGGAAAGGGGAGGCTCTCCCGACATGACGGCTGATTGCGGGCGTCGAACGCCCGCCGGGTTGTTCGTGTCGATGCGAACGGCCTGATTCTCTTACCCTCCGTGTTTGGAATTGCCCTTGCTTCGGGCGGGCGATTGGGGGAAACTCCGCGCCGAAAAATCAGGGCGGATCGGGGATTTCCGGTCCAAGCGAATCAGGAGCGTGTCAAGCCGATAGCAGGACTGGGCGATCAGCGTGGCGGCGAGGGTGCTTTGTGCAATCTTAGCGGTGTGCGCAATTTGCGCGGGATGTGCTCGCCCGTGGCTGGTTGATGCGACGCCTCAGATTCTTACTCCATATTATCCGAACCCAGTCTTCGTGCAGGCCA
Organism: Thermogutta hypogea; assembly: GCF_055386265.1. NCBI lineage: Bacteria > Pseudomonadati > Planctomycetota > Planctomycetia > Pirellulales > Thermoguttaceae > Thermogutta > Thermogutta hypogea. Next base: position 2,087,147 of record NZ_AP042425.1, on the reverse strand, counting down.
GGGATCCCCTTATCTTGTGGGAGAACCTGGTCGATGTGGTGGATAATTACTTCGAGGTCGCCTCGGAGTCGCCGGTTCGCGATTTCGGCGGAGTGGTGACGGAGGGGAGGCTGGAGACCCGACCGAAGATCGCGGCCACATGGTTGGAACCTTGGCATCGGGATTCCGCAGATCGATATTCGCGTCTGGAGGCGACTTTCCAGACCGTACGCCGACGGGCTGAGATACGGGTGTCGCCGCGCGACGGCGGATATTGGATCTCGGTACAAGTCTTCAAAGAACTGGAGGACTTGGCGATGCCCTCGGGGGCCACGGCATCCACGGCCACTTTCCGCAATGACGGTTCCTTGAATCGGGTGGAAAGTCCGATCGGCGATATGCAAGCTCATGCCGGTTGGATTCCGTTGGGCCGAGATACCGCCTTGGAACAGCGCATCGTCGAAGAGATCGGCGGGCGATTCGGCGTGGTCGTTCCGTCTCCGAATCCAAGCCCCATCCCGTCACAGAGCGGTCAATAGCCGTCTGCGGGCGATTCGCTTCTCTTTTTCCGCACGATGTTTGGGCGGATTTGGGGCGGATCGGAACGGCTGTCTGGATTCTGCCCGGCAAAAGTGCGATCGGGAGGGGATCACGTTCCACCGCAGTGTGAACGCGGCGTTTCGGGGGAGACGATCGAGCGGCTGAACGGAGCGGCCGGCGTGGCGCGTCCGCCGGCTCGACACTTGGGCATCTCGCCGGCCGATTCGGGGGCGGATTCGGTTACAGCGTTGTCATGGGGAGGGGTCGGCAAGGGTTGCTTGGCAACGGGCAGGCGAATGGTAAAGCATGTACCCTTGCCCAAGGCACTTTCCACGCGTATGCGGCCGTGATGGGCCTCGATGATGTCGCGGCACGCCGAAAGGCCGAGACCGCTGCCACCCTTCCCGCTGGCGTCAGGGCCTTTCTTGGTCGTGAAATAGGGATCGAAAATGCGCGGGAGTACCTCCGGTGGAATTCCCGTCCCGTAATCGCGAACCTGCAAATCCACGGTTTGAGATTCGGGATCGTGCCTGAGGCGGATCGTCAGCCGGCCCCCTCGCGGCATGGCCTGTCGGGCGTTGACCAAGAGGTTGAGCAACACCTGCTGAATCTGGTTGCCGTTGGCCATCACGGGCGGGACGGACTCGGTCTGCACTTCCACCCGCACGTGATACTTGTTCATCTCCCGCTCCAATAGCAGCAGGGTATCCATGAGCAACGTACGAAGGTCGGTAGGCTCCATCTCGCCGGAGCGATTCCTGGCTAATCCCAGAATCGTTTGCGTAATCTTGCTGCCGCGGTTGGCCGCGCTGATGATGGTCTCCAAGGCCTTTTCTCGTGTCGTGTCGTCCTTGTGCCGCAGTCCGTGGCGTGCCCAATTCAAGATCGTGGTGAGGACGTTGTTGAATTCGTGCGTGGTGGTCGATACCAATTCCCCTAGTGCCGTCATTCTTTCCGCGCGTTGAAGCCGCTCGTTCAAAATGCGGACCTGTTCTTCGAGACTCACTTCAGGCGTAGCGGGAGCTGTGTCTGCCACGGAGGATTCCTCGATGCTGGTCACAGATATTGGCGAAGGGCGCTGCTGCGCTCGAAGTCGAACATCAAGCGAAGCGGACGAAATCTTGCAAGTTTTATTCAGATTTGCCAAAGCCTTGGTATTGTCAATCTTGCTGGAAAAGAAAACTTTGAATGCCTTCTCCAATTTGATCGGGTGAAGGTGCATTCTTCGCATGCACATGGTTCGGGTCTGACAATCGTATCGACGATTTTGCCTTCTGCTCTCAACCCGCGAATGCTACAATCAGCAAGATTTGTCCGCATGCCGCAAATCCCAACGGCGAACGGATTGGGCAAGATGGAGCAGGAGCTTAAGGATGGGTGCTGTGGATGCTGTGCGGGATCTGATCGATATGGCGAGAAGAATGGGTTACGAAATCAGAGAGGAATGGCTTGGCGGAGCCGGTTGCTCTGTTTGCGAGCTGCGGGGAAAAGCCGTCGTGTTCATCGATTCGGCATGCTCGGCTCAGGAGCAGTGGGAACAGTTACGGGCGGTCTTGCCCGGGCGAGAGGATCCCGCGCCGTCGCCCTGAACCGCAGCTCCGCTATGCCGGGACGATTGGCAATACCTTCGGCCTGCCGGTTCGCGTTTCCGGATGTCCTCTGCCTTGCCGCCGTCCCGAACAACGTCGCGTGAGCGTGACCGGACGGTGTGCGGCTTATTTGCTAATTGCCTGCGGAGGCTCACCGATACAGCGGGTGCATGGCGATGTACGCCTCGACCGCACGGGGGACGCGGTAACGAATGCTCTTTCCCGCCGCTACCCGCGCGCGAATCTCCGACGACGAAATGCCGATCGCGGGCATTTCCACTCGCAAGAAATGCCGCCCCGGTTGATCTTTGGGGAGAAGGGGCAGCAAACCATCGGGTTGAGGTTCGGGGACTCCCGGGCGGCAGACGGCAACCGGCGTGGCCAGACGGCAGATTTCTTCGGGGTCTCGCCAGTGGGGGAGGTCGTGCCACATATCAGCACCCATGATCAGGAAAAGTTCCGCCTCGGGCCAGGATTCGTGGAACCACCGCACGGTGTCTACGGTGTAACTCACTTCTTCGCGGTCGATTTCGTAACGGCACGCTGCGAAGGCCTCTTCGCCGAAGATCGCAAGCTCCAGCATGGCGAGGCGATCCACCGCCGGGGTCACTACGTTGTCGCGTTTGTGCGGCGGCTTACCGGCGGGAACGAAATAAACCTTATCGAGAGGGATTTGCTCGCGGCAGCTTTCGGCCAGCAGCAAGTGGCCGAAATGGATCGGATCGAACGTTCCGCCGTAGATGCCGATGCGCATGGTGTTTCGTCACAAACTGCAAGGGATGCCCCACCGCCGATCACAAAGCCCAACATCCTTGCCGAGGGAAGGGAGCCCGGCCGCATCAGCCCTATCCTCGCGGCCGCGCCCGGCGAAATTTTCGACCAATTCGGGCAAGGCACGAAAATCCTGCTGATCTTCACCTGGCACAATCGGGCTTGGACGCCCAGAATGAGAGGGAAACGTCGGCGTTCCAAACCGCCCGCAAAGCTATTGTATCGTGTCGCAAAGATGGGGAAATGCCCCTGCCTTTAGACAGTCCGTGCGGAAAAACTAACGGCGAGAGTGTGAGGAGAGGCGGTGGCGGCGTCCAGCCCACAGGCGGACCGGCTTGGCTTGACCGACTCCACCGCGATGACCGAATGAAGGAAAAACAGAGAACGCTCTTCGATAACTCTCCGCTCGAAACGCCCTGGGAAGACCAAGAAGAGCTCCCTGTGGCGGTGGTCGTATTTGGGCAAGGGACACCCGGCACCTTCCATTATCGGGTGCCGGAGGAGATGGTCCACGACGTTTGTCCCGGGAAGCGGCTGGAAGTCCCCTTCGGTCGGGGGAACCGGCCACGGATCGGTTACTGCGTGGAGGTGCTATGGCAAGGCGTTCCCGGGGATCGCTTGAAGAGCGTGCACCGCGTTTTGGACGAGCGGGCGTTGCTGTCGCCCACGATGCTGAGATTGACTGCGTGGATTGCGGATCGTTACCTCTGCGAGTGGGGGCAAGTCTTGGATGCCGTCGTGCCTGCGGGGGTGCGGCGGCAAGCCGGCTCGCGCTGGCGCATTTTTCTCCGCGCGGCGGTTACGGAGGCTGATCTCGAAACACTCGACCTCACCGCCAAGCAGCGGAAGGTTATGGAGATTCTGACCAAGGAAGATCGGGCTTGGGACCCGAAGGATTTGGCGGCGGTTTCGGGGTGCAAGGAAGGCGTGCTGCAAAACCTAGTCCGTCGCGGTTGGATTCGCAAGGAGTCGGTTCGCGTTCGGGAACGAAAACCAGGGCGTGAGGTCTTTGCCCGGCAACCGCCGTTGGCGCTGACCGAGGAACAACGTACTGCCCGAGATGCCGTCCTGGAGGTGCTGCGTTCCGGAAAACACGGTACGGTGTTGATCCAAGGCGTTACCGGCAGCGGCAAGACGGAGGTCTACATCCAAGCCATCGAGGAAGTGGTTTCTTACGGCAGGCAGGCTGTGGTGCTGGTGCCGGAAATCAGCCTCACCCCGCAAACGCTATACCGCTTTCGGTCGCGTTTCGATCGTGTGGCCGTGTTGCACAGCCACTTGACCGACGTGGAGCGGGCGCAGCAATGGGAGTGGATCGCTTCAGGCAACGTGCAAGTGATCGTCGGCGCACGCAGCGCCGTCTTCGCGCCGACCCCGCATTTGGGGCTGATCGTTCTCGACGAGGAGCACGAGACCTCTTTCAAGCAAGAAGAAACGCCGCGCTATCATGCGCGGGACGTCGCCCTGCAGCGCGCCGTGCTCGAAAACGTGCCGTTAGTTCTGGGATCGGCAACGCCCTCATTGGAAAGTTGGTACGGAGCACAGTCGGGCCACTATCGGCTAGTCAAGCTCTCGCGCCGGATCGAGGATCGCCCCCTGCCGGCGGTACGCACGATCGACCTGCGCCGACCGCAGGGCAAACGGGGAGACAAGGGGGCGATTACGCGGCGATTGGATGCCGCCGTGCGCCAAGCGTTGGCGGAAGGGGGGCAAGTGATCCTTCTTTTGAATCGCCGCGGCTTTGCGACGCACATCCAGTGTGCCCACTGCGGACACGTGGTGCGATGTCCGAATTGTGATATCGCCCTCACCCATCACCGCTCGGAGGCGACGGCGATGTGTCACTATTGCGACTACCGCGTGCCGGCGCCGACTTGCTGCCCGGAATGCCGATTCGAGGGTATTCGCTTTAGCGGGCTGGGGACGGAGCGGCTGGAGGCGGAGATTCGTGCTCGATATCCGGGCGTGGCGTGCCTGCGAATGGACGCCGATACGATGCGTAGTCGAGGGTCGCACGAACGAGCCTTGGAGGCGTTTCGTCGCGGCGATATTCGTATCCTATTGGGAACGCAGATGATCGCCAAAGGGCTGGATTTTCCCAACGTCACACTGGTAGGGGTGATCAACGCCGACACGGCGCTTCACTTTCCCGATTTCCGCGCCGCGGAACGGACCTTCCAATTGGTTACGCAAGTGGCGGGGCGGACGGGACGGGGGGATCAAGGCGGTGAAGTCTGGGTGCAGACGTTCGATCCGGAGAATCCGGCCATCTTGGCGGCGGTGCGGCACGATTACGACCGGTTCGCCGCCTGGGAGCTGCCCAATCGGCAGGCGCTGCATTATCCGCCCTTCGCGCAAGTCATCAGGTTCATCGTTCACGCCGCTCGGCAGGAGCCGGCGCGCGCGGCGGCCGAAACGCTCGCGGAACGGATTCGCCAAGCCTGGGCGCACGCGGCAAGCGGGGAGGGGTTGTTTCGGCTGCTCGGCCCGGCACCCGCACCGCTGGCCAAGCTGCGGGGAAAGTTTCGCTATCACTTTCAGATTCAAACGTCGGAGGGCGAACGCCTTCGGGAAGTCATCCGATCGGTTTTGAATGATATCAAGCTTCCGGAGGAAATTGGATGCACCGTCGATGTCGACCCGATTGATATGCTCTAATCGCTTGTCGGTTTGATATGCTCTAGTTGCATGTCGGTCGCTTCGACGGCAGGACGGTAGCCGCCCGCCGAGAGTTCAAGCCAGGGTTGGGAACGGCTTTTCGCCATGGGTGGCGACCGCATATCATAGAAGGGCTTGGGCAGGCGCCGCCCGTCCGTTCCGGGGTAAGGCAAGGAGGCATGGGACTGTTGGTGGAATCGGTAATGTCGCGGGACGAGTCGCGTGGATTGGATGCGATGGCAACATTGGCAAGGGAATAAGGGATCGGCGAGATCATGAGTCGCCGCCTGGATCGCGCCCTCATCGAAACCAGCTTGGAGGTCAAGTGCCTTGCGCTCTTCGGCCTGTTTCTCGTCTTGGTCATCGCCGTCAGTGTGTTGCTGTACTGGCGTGTCACGGGAGAAGTCGTGACCCGGCAAAATCCCGACACGGCTCGCCTGTTGGTCGATCAGGTGATGCTGACCACGCATTATCGAGCGATGGAGCCGCGGAAGGACTTCGTAGAATACCTGACGGGAGTGATTCGGAATCGGGAATTGCAGGGTTATCGGTGGCGTTTCGTCCGGCCGCCGGAGCGGCGGTTTCAGGAAACGGCGGAAGGGGGGCCGCCCCAAGACGCCTTGGAATCGGAACTGTTGCAGCGATTCGCGCGCATGACGGAGGAGGAACGCGACCAAGAGGATGCGATGCTGTTTGCCGAGCGTCTGGTGGCCGGCGGACGGGAATATCAATACTATCAGCCGATCTGGGCCGAGCGTTCCTGCGTGGACTGTCACCGCCTGCTGGAAGGCGAGGGTTATACGCCGGGATCGACGGGGACCGCCTCGGCGCCCATCCGCGAGGGCGACTTGATGGCGGTGCTGCAAGTAACGATTCCGAACGGCCCGACTCAGGCCGCCGTGATGAAGTACTGGAGCATGCTCCTGGCCGTGGCGATCATCACCGCGTTCCTGGCCATGATCGCTTTCTATGTGACGATCCGCTACGTCATCGTGCGGCCGTTGCGGCATCTCAGAGCGGTCAGCGAAGCCATCACCGAGGGCAACACGGCGCTCCGGGCGAGAATCCATACGCGCGACGAGTTCGAGCTGCTGGCCAACGCTTTCAACCGAATGTTGAGCCACCTGGTGGCGGTGCAAGACCAGCTTCGCGATCTGAACGCCGAGTTGGATGCCAAACTGGATGAGGTGGCCCAGCTCAACATGCAACTTTACGAAATGAACCGCGTGAAGAGCGACTTCATGGCCACCATGAGCCATGAGCTGCGCACGCCGTTGAACAGCATCCTAGGTTTCAGCGAGGTGCTCAGCTCCATCCAGTCCTTGGATGAGAAACAACGACGATACGTGCAAAACATCCAAAAATCGGGCCGGATGCTGCTGGAGATGATCAACAATATCTTGGATCTGGCCAAGATGGAGGCGGGAAGGATGGAGGTCCGTCCCACCGAATTCGCCATCGATCAGATCGTGCACTCGCAATGCGACATGGCCAGGCCCCTGACTGAAAAGAAGAACATCGACCTCAGCGTGGACATCGAGCCGAATCTGCCGCCGATGTTTCAAGATCAAAACCGCGTCGCCCAGATTCTCAATAACCTGCTTTCCAATGCGATCAAGTTCACCCCGGAAGGCGGTTCCATCCGCATTTCGGTATATCCGGACCAGCAGGGTTGCATGGTCATGCGAGTCGCCGACACGGGCGTCGGGATCGCCGAGGAGGATCGCCAGATCATCTTCGAGAAGTTCCGCCAAGGGCGAACCGCCATGCCGGACGGCGATCCCTTGAAACGCGAGTATCCTGGATCCGGTTTGGGGTTGTCGATCGTGAAGGAACTGTGCCGCTTGCTGGGCGGGGAAGTCAGCGTGCAGAGCGAATTGGGGCGGGGAAGCGTATTCACCGTCCGATTGCCGTGGCGATTGGAGCTCAGCCACCTGGAGGATCGGCCGGTCGGAGAGGAGCTTTCCGACTTTTCGCGGATGCGTTTCGACCGCGATCGGCCGGCGACGACGGATGCCGCGGCTTTGCGTCGCACTCCGACCACCGGAGGCCGGTAACCGCCGGACCGAGGCGGCGGAGACCACGGAGCGGTTCTCGCGGGTGCTGCGGCCGAAAGAAGCGGCCTCTTGCCTGGTCGTTAGGAGGGCGTCGCTGCGGGGCGCTACGGTCGCTCACGCCCGGCGGCCCCAAACCGTTCGGTAAAAATCCGCCAGAGGCCTGCCCACGAGCTGCGTGCAAGTCGATTTACAATTCTCATGGAATGAGAATCCACATCACGTCAAGGCGATGAGCTGATGGACGGAACAAGGGCGACCAATGGCGAGGAGACGGCTCGGCAAAAACAAAGCGATCGGCGGTCGGGCGCGAGCCTCCCGCAGGTGCTGCTCTATTCCGACGGGGCGTGTTCGGGCAATCCCGGTCCGGGGGGCTGGGCTTTCATCCTGCGACACCCGGCCAGCGGCAAGGAATTGGTCCAATCCGGTGCAGAACGGGAAACGACCAACAACCGCATGGAATTGACGGCCGTGATTCGTGGGTTGGAGGCCCTGCGACGGCGGAGCCGCGTGACCGTCATCACCGACAGTCAGTATGTCGGAAAAGGGTTCTCGGAATGGTTGCCCGGCTGGCGCGCCAACGGTTGGATGCGGAAGGTCAAGGGAAAGCTGGTGCCGGTCAAGAACGACGACCTCTGGCGGCGGTTGGCCGAATTGCTGGATAAACACGAAGTCCAATTCCGGCACGTTTACGGCCACACCGGCCACGCCGAAAATGAACGCTGCGACCAATTGGCCGTGGAGGCCTATCGAAAACTGATGCGAGGGGAGTAGCACTCGCGGCAGCGCGGGCCGCGGGCAGGTCCGGCGTGCTTCGAAAGCCTTAGGGTGACTCGTCGAGGGCTGGGGACCGAGCACCGTCCGACCGGCCCGGCTGCTATCCCACGTCCCCCAAATCCAGCGTTTTTCCGTATCGCTTTAGTACCATGGCTCGCAAGCGAGCATGTTCCGGTCGGCGCAAGCCGGGGTCGCCTTGTACCAAGTGCCATGTGTCACGGCGCGCCTCTTCAGCGATGTCGCGGTCGCGGAGCAGATCGGCAATCCGGAACGGCGGCAGACCGTGCTGTCGGGTGCCGAAAATCTCTCCCGGTCCGCGCATGGCGAAATCGATTTCGGCCAATTCGAAACCATCCGTCGTGTCGCGAAAAGCCTCTAAGCGTCGCCGTGATTCCGGAGAGGATGCATCCGTGAACACGCAACAATGGCCGACGGATCTTCCTCGCGAAACCCGGCCCCGTAATTGATGCAGTTGTGCCAATCCGAAACGCTCGGCGTTTTCGATGGTCATGAGGGTGGCATTGGGGACGTCGATCCCGACTTCCACCACGGACGTGCAAACAAGAACGTCGATTTCGTGACGGTGGAATCGACGCATGACGGAGTCCTTTTCCTCGGCTGTCATGCGTCCGTGTACGGTCGCCAAGCGAAACTCGCGCAATTCTCCGTCTTGAAGTTCACGGTGGACCGCCTCCACACTGCGCAAGCCTGATGCTTCAGCCTCTTCCACCAAGGGGACGACGACGTAACCTTGCCGTCCCTGACGCAACTTGCGGCGAAAGAATTCCCACCATTGAGGGCGTTGCTCGGGGGATGCCAAATAGGTCTTTACCGGTTTTCGCCCGGGCGGAAGCTCCTTGATGACCGAAACGTCGAGGTCGCCGAATAGGGTCATGGTGAGCGTGCGGGGGATGGGGGTGGCGGTCATCACGAGGTAATGCGGTTCCTCGCCCGCTTCCCTGAGCGCCGCACGTTGCCGGACCCCGAATTTGTGCTGTTCATCGATCACGACCAAACCCAGACGGTGAAATCGCACCCCCTCCTGGACGACGGCTTGCGTGCCCACCACGAGATCCAACTCACCGGCGGCCAGTCGCTCCAGCAATGCGGCGCGCTCGGCGGCAGGCAATCCCCCGACCAGCAGAGCGCGTCTTACCCGGCTGTGCGACAAGAGCCGATCCACGGTTTGAAAGTGTTGCCGGGCGAGGATTTCCGTCGGAGCCATAAGCGCGGCTTGGTGCTGATGTGCAACCGCTAACAGAATGGCGTAGACGGCCACCACGGTCTTGCCGCTCCCCACGTCGCCTTGCAACAGGCGATTCATGGGTACGGATCGCCCCATATCCGCCGTGATTTCGTCAATGGCCTGTTCCTGGGCGGGCGTTAAGGAAAAGGGGAGCAGGCGGCGAATGCGGGCATCGATCTTGGCCGTACGGGGTAGGCAGGGCGCTGTGGCCGATTCCATTTGCCGGGCCCGTCGGATCGCCAGAGCCAGTTGCAGAATGCACAGTTCTTGGTAGACGAATCTTCGGCGGGCCCGTTCCGCGGCGGCAAGGTCGGGTGGGAAATGGATCGTCCGCGCCGCCTCCGGCAAGGGCATCAAATCGTGTTGCTCCCGGTAGTCGTCCGGGAAGACATCCTCCAAGTAGTCGGCATAGTCGTCGAGCACGCGCCGCACAATACGGCGGAGTTCCCATTGCCGGATTCCCTCGGTCAGCGGATAGATCGGTAGGGGCGCCGTCCGGGGCGTTTCATCCTCGGCCAGAATGTGGGCCTTGGGGTGGGCCATCACCCACATCATGCCCTTGTACCGAGCGCGGCCCGTCAACAGCACGCGCTGACCGCGGCGAAACATTTCTTGGCGATACGGCTGATCGAACCACAAGGCCCGTAAAAATGATCGGCCGTCGGTCACGAGAACTCCCAGGACGAAACGTCCGGAGGAAGAGGAACGGGCCTCCACCTCGCAGATTTCCCCAATGACGGATTGCAGGGCGCCCTCTTGCAATTGCGAGATGGGCCGAACGTCGCCCGGATCCTCGTAATCGCGCGGGAAGAAGAATAGAACGTCGGCTACGGTACGGATGTCCAGGCGAGCAAGCGTGTCGGCGCGGCGAGGTCCGACTCCCGGCACGTATTGGATGGATTGTCTCAGTATCTCTGCGGAGGTTTTCTCGGTCATGAAAGTCCGGCCGCCTCGGCGATGACGCCGGCCGAAGCCTCCTTCAGCCTCCGCGCTAGTCGCGCTCGATGTCCCATTCCCGGCCGTCTCGACGAACGCGGCGATAGAGGCTGTCTCTCTCCACGGGTTCTCGACCGGCTTCCCGGATCAGACCGCACAGTTCGTCCACCGTCAATACCTCGGGGGCGTCGGAGCCTGCCTCGTGGTAGATGCTCTCTTGGCGAACCGTGCCGTCGAGATCATTGGCCCCGTAGGCCAACGCGGTTTGGGCCACACCCACCCCTAGGGAAATCCAGTAGGCCTTGATGTGATCGAAGTTGTCCAATAGGAGACGGGATACGGCCAAGGTCCTCAGATTGTCCATGGCGGATGGTTTCGGCAAATGCGCCAATGCCGTGGCGTGGGGATGAAACGGAAGCGGGACGAAGGCTTGAAATCCGCCCGTTTCGTCTTGCAACTCGCGCAGGCGCAGCAGGTGATCCACGCGGTGCCGCGGTTCCTCGACGTGGCCGAAAAGCATCGTCGCGTTGCTGCGCAGCCCGAGACGATGGGCCGTCCGATGGATCTCCAACCAAGCGTCGGCGTCGGCCTTTCCCGCTGAAATCTTCGATCGCACGTCGGGATGGAAGATTTCGGCTCCGCCGCCCGGTAGGCTTCCGAGGCCGGCTTGGATCAAGGTCTCCAGAACCTGAGCCGGGGACTTTCCGCTGATTCGGGCGAACCAGGCGATCTCGACCGCCGTCCACGCCTTGAGATGCAGCTTGGGAAAAGCGTCGTGGAGGACCCGCAGGATTTCGACGTACCATTCGAAAGGTCGGTCCGGCGGCAATCCGCCGACGATATGCATTTCCGTGCAACCCGCGTCCCACGCCTCTTGGCCGCGCCGCAAGATCTCGTCGAAGGAAAGGAAGTAACCTTCCGCGTGCCCGGCGGGACGATAGAAGGCACAGAGCTTGCAACGATACACGCAGACATTGGTTGGATTGAGGTGACTGTTGAGGTTGTAGAACACGGTGCGACCGTGCTTGGCGCGGCAGCGTTCCGCCGCGAGTTGCCCCACCACGTGGAGCGAGGTTTCCGGGTGAAAAAGGAGCAGGCCGTCTTCCGCCGACAGCCGTCGGCCGGCGATCAGCTTATCGTGAATGCGGTTCAGACCGCGCTGAATCGCCGCATCACGATCGTCGTCAATCAAGGCATAGTACATAGAACTTCTCACTGGTATTTGGGTTGCAATGGTTGGATTCTTGGGGAAGGGGTGTCAAAGGAAGAAGATGTCCGCGGTGCCGATCAAAAAAAGCCCGATGCCGATAACGGCGTTGGCCGTGAAAAAGGCCTGATTGAGTCGGCTGAGATCGTCCGGGCGAACGAGGAGATGCTCATACGCCAAGACCAGCCCGACCAGGATCAGGCCGCCGCGATAAACTGAGCCGAAGGGCGCGTAGGTAAAGGCGAGGACCGCCAAGACGCCCAAGAACAAGACGTGACTCATCGCCGACGCCCGCAGTGCCCCGGACACGCCCCAGCGAGCGGGGATGCTTCGCAGGCCGAATCGACGATCGAAATCGGTATCTTGGCAGGCGTAGATGATGTCGAATCCCGTGACCCAAAACACGACTGCCAAACTCAGCAAGATGGGCGGTAGGGCGAAGTCCCCTACTATAGCGACGTATGCCGCGAGCGGGGACAACGCCAAGGCGGCGCCGAGCCAGACATGCGAGGCCGAGGTAAAACGCTTGGCAAAGCTGTAACTCAACAGGAACAGGAGAACCGGTACGGCGGCCGAGACGGGCCAAGGATTCGGCAGAAACAGAAGCGTGGATGCGATGAAACCGAGGGACGAGATCGCCGTGAACGCGGCCACCGAAGCCCGGCTCACGATGCCGCGCGGCAGGTGCCGTCCGGCTGTGCGGGGGTTCAGGGCGTCGAAACGGGCGTCGGCCAAGCGGTTGAACGCCATGGCCGCGCTTCGGGCAAACACCATGCACAACAAGATGCCCGCCAGATGCCGCCACTGAAAAGGCGTTTCGGCCCAGGCCATCGCAGCGCCCAACAGAGCGAACGGCAAGGCGAAAAGCGTGTGGCTGAACCGAATCAGCTCGAGATACGTTCGGATGATTCGGAACATCGAGTTGGAAGCGACCGCCACGCCGGCGGTGACTTTCGCCGCGCTAGGGGAGCACGCGTCGGCCGATCCGCGGTCTGTCGCCGGTTGAATCTTCGACACGTTACGACGTCCTCTCAGACCGTAGAAACGGATGAGCATTGCGGCGCGGGATTCAGGGTGATTTGCCGTTCCATCGGGAGATCAACGCGTTTTCGATTCCCAATTGATCGGCGATCCTCGCCACGATGAAGTCGATCAAGTCCCGTACGCCGACCACGCCGTGATAGAAGCCGGGCATGGCCGGCAACACCACGGCCCCGTATTCCGATGCCATCAGCATGTTGCGCAAGTGTGCCGTGGATAGCGGCGTCTCTCGCGGCACGACGATCAATTTGCGTCGCTCCTTCAAGTGGACTTCGGCCGCCCGATGAATCAAATTCGTTCCTCCGCCGTGAACGATGTTCGCGAGCGTGCTCATCGAACAGGGACAAATGACCATGCCGTCCGTCAAGAACGAGCCGCTTGCGATGGGGGCCGTGAGACGCTGGAAATGATGGTAATGAAGAGTCCCCGGCTCGCCGGTGGCGACCGACAATACGTGGCTCGACTCGCTGGACAATCCGGCCAACGATCGGACCAATTGCAGTTTGGAGTCCTCCAAAGCCTGGGTATCGCCCAGGAGCAGCATGTTGGGTTGAAAGTCCTCGAGGTTTACGGAAAGGTCCAACTCTTCCTCGAGTACCGTCGCGCCCGCCCGGCTGATCGTCAAGTGAACGTCGCAGGCGGCCGAGAGCAAGACCTCGATCAATCGCACGGCGTACACCACGCCGCTACCGCCTGTAATCGCCACCACGATTTGACGTTTCATTTGGTCCCTGAGTACAGCGTTGCGATACCGAAGGTCATGGGAAATGCTTTTGCGTCGCGGAGTCCCGCCGCGGCCATCCGCCGCAACAGGGCGCTCCCTTGAGGAAATTCCTCCACGCTGGCAGGCAAATAATTGTAGGCCGAGTGCCGATTCCGAGCCACCGCTTGCCCGATCCGCGGCAGCACCCAGTGAAAATACCAGCGATAAAGTCTACCGACCACGGGTATTGTGGGCAGTGTGAATTCCAGGACCAGTACCTTTCCGCCCGGCCGACAGACGCGCGCCATCTCGCACAAACCGCGATCGGTATCGGCAACATTCCGCAGGCCGAATGCCACGGAAACCAGACTGAACGTATTGTCGGGGAAGGGCAGATTTAAGGCGTCGGCCTCGATGAACTGAATGGGACTTCCACGTCTTCGAGCCGACTTTTCCTTGGCGATGACCAGCATGGGGCGGCAAAAGTCCGCGGCCACGATCGCCGTGCCGGTCGGATGCGCGCGGCGAAAGGCCAAAGCCAGATCGCCCGTTCCACAACAGACGTCCAAAACCGGCCCTCCCTCAGGATTGCCGGCCAAACGGACCGCTTTGCGCCGCCAGCGGAGATCGATGCCCAAGGAGAGCAGATGATTGAGAAAATCATATCGTGGTGCGATTTCGGCGAACATCGTCCGGATTCGCGACGCCCTCTTATCAACCGACGGCGTCGCCGACGCGCGGGAAGAAGTGCCGGCCAACGGCTCGGTCGGCTGCATGGCTTCGCGGTGGGAGTCGGGCGAGTCGTTCACGGTAATTGTGGCCTTGCGTTGGGGTGGTATTCAGACCGTCCTTTCACTACCATGAGGAGGCGCCGGGGCGATTGGCCTTGCCGTGCCGGCGGTCCCTGGGTTTTCGTCCGGTAGCAGACGCAGGCACGCCCCGGCGGAGGATCGCCCGCAAGTGTGTTTTCCCGGCCGGCTCCCCGTTCGGCCGACCGCTCCCTATCTCCAGCGATTGTCCGCAAATATGCAACCCAAAATCTTCGTTCATGCCTTGCCTCGACTTGTGGAGCCGGAAGAGCTGACGGTCGGTACGGTCGTGGTGATCGATATCCTCCGCGCCACGACTTCCATTGTGCACGCATTCGGCGCGGGGGCAAAGGCCGTCTTCCCCTGCGAGGAGGTCGCGGAGGCCGAACAAATCGCCGCGGAGCTGAGGCAATCGCGGCCGGCAGATTCGGTGCTTTTGGCCGGTGAGCGCAACTGCCTGCCCATCGACGGTTTCGATTTGGGCAATTCGCCGTCGGAGTTTTCCGGCGATCGAGTGGCCGATGCGTGGATCCTACTTACTACGACGAACGGGACCTTGGCGTTCCGGCGCTGTCGTGAAGCGGAGCGCGTGTTCGTGGGCGCTTTCGTCAATGCGTCGGCCGTGTTTCGTGAATTGGCCGCCGAGAGTTCCCACGTGCACTTGCTTTGCGCCGGTACGGACGGCGAGTATGGGCGAGACGATACGCTCTTCGCCGGGTTCTTGGTGGATCGCCTGGAACGGGCCGGCGGGTTGCGATACGAATTGAATGCGCAGGCTCTGACCGCGCGGGAGAATTGGCGAGCGGCTTTTGCGGAACCCTACGCGCTCGGTGCCGAGCCGATCCCGCAAGCTCTTTTGGCGCAAGAACTGAGCAAGTGCACGGCCGCCCAAAAGTTGGTAGCCGCCCGATTGGAAAAAGACATATTCGACGCCGCCGCCTTCGACCGGTTTGACTTCGTCCCCCGATACCGCCGCGAGACCGGCTGGATTACGCGGACGTGAGCCTGACACGGCGCAACTTCCGGGGGGGCGGCTCAATCGCCGGAGCGTTTTCGGCTCATCAGAACCATGCAGATGTCGTCCATCTGTTCGTGATGGCCCGTGAACTTTTGAACTTCCGCCATCAACATCTTGCCCGCTTGCTCGGCGCAAGCCGGCGCCTTGGCCAACACATCCAGGATTCGATCCTGCCCGAAGAATTCCTCGCGGCTATTCATGGCGTCCGGGAGTCCGTCCGTGTACAGAAGAAGCAGATCGCCTTCCTGTACGGCGACGGTTTCGGCGGTGTAACGAGTCGACGGATCGATTCCCAACGGCGGCCCGGCGATCTTCTCCCCGACGGGGATCACCGAACCATCCTCGCGGCGGAGAAAGCCGGGGCAATGGCCTGCGTTGACGAACGTCAAGCGGTGAGCGACGGGGTCGAGGACGGCCAAGAGCAGCGTGATGAACCGATCCTCCCAGCGGCTGACGCAGAAGGCTCGATTGAGCTTGGCCAAAGCCTCGATCGGCGACGTTTCGCTCGCCAGGCAATAACGAATTTCGGCCGACAGCTTCGCCATCAGCAGCGCTGCCGCGATTCCCTTGCCGGAAACGTCCCCCAGCGCCACGGCCAAACGGTTTGCCGGCAGCATGATGTAGTCGAAGTAATCACCTCCGACCTCATGGGCGGGGTCGTACAGGTCGAAGAAGCGATAGCCGGCCACCTCAGGCGGTGAAGAGGGCAGAAAGCCCTGTTGCACCTTGTGCGCCAGTGAGAGCTCCCGCCGCAAGACTTCTTCCCGCAAAGACGCCTCATGCAGCAGGGCGTTTTCCAGGGCTACGGCCGCTTGGCCCGCCGCTGCGGCCAGCACCTCCAGGTCTTCCGGCGTAAATCGCAGCTTGCGGTCGCTGGTGTCGATTTGGATCACGCCGAGGACGGAGCCGTCGCTGGTGATCAACGGCGCGCACATCATCGAATGGATGGGAAAGTCGGCGATGCTTTGGCTCAGGTCGAAGCGGGAATCGGTGGCCGCGTCCGCCGACAGGATCGCCTGCTTGCTTTCCATTACGGCTTGGACGATGGTCTTGCTCATACGGACTTCGCCGGCGTTCGGTCGACGCGAGTGAACGACGCGCGGCACCAACCGTCCCGTACGAGGGTCCTTCAACACGACGAACCCGCGATCCGCCTGAAGGAAGACGTTGAACAGGCTCTTGAGGATTCGCGCCAAGACTTCGTCCGGCGAGACGGCTTGGCCGAGGTTTTGACTAATTTCCAGCAGTGCCCGCAGCTTGGCCTCGGGGTTGACCCGCAGCCGAACCCCCGCCGCGCCCGATGACACGTCCAGTTTGGACATCACCGTCGAGGCCGAGCGAAGGGCGACCTCATCGTCGACCCACGCCGCTCGGGTGGCCCCCTGTTCGTCCAACGGTTCGGCAGTCGCGGGGTCGCTGAACTCGAACAGCAAATCGCACATGCGGATGCGGTCCGCGTTGCGGAGGGGCTGCCGGCCGATCACCCGCTGATCGTTAAGGAATGTGCCGTTCCGGCTATTCAAGTCTTCCAGGTAGTATCCGCTTTCGTTGCGAATGATCCGGGCATGTTGACGACTGACTGCTCCCACCTCCAAGACGATGTCGCAGTTCGGGTGGCGTCCGAGGATCGTACAATCCTTGACGATGGGGTACACGGATTCCTGAGCTGCGCCTTGGATCAGTTTCAGTTGCGCCATGCTTCGAATTGCCCGGAACATCCGGTCGGCCACATTCCTTAGCGTGGGCGACCCAAAGAGATTTTCAGTTGGTTATGGCCGGCCTCGAGACCCCGGTTGCCGCGTTCCGCGCGTCGCCGGATACCCGTCCTCGCTGCCGAACGATTTAGTTGTTCAATTCGCCGCCATTTGCCGCATTATAGCCTGAATTCACCGTCCGCAGAACGGTGCTGCGATGCACAATACCTAAACATGCCATTCGGTTGCGTCCGAGAGGGACGCCGTGCCCGATCCCCGATCGGCGGGTGGACGAGGCAGCCATGTGCCGTTCGATCCCGCGAACCGCGAGATGAAAAGGCGGTGGGAAACGATAGTTGATTACGAGCTTCGATCGCAGGCGTAGGGCGATGCCTGCTCTTGACGCACGGTACGGCACGGAATATGTTACGGTACAGGTGTGGGCCCAACGACGATATTTTGGGCGCAGGTTGAAGGCGTCGTATCGCAGCTGGATTTGCAAAGTTGCGATGAAGGCGAGACGCTCGTAGCCCTGCCGCCCGGGTTGGGATGCACAGTTTGGGGTATGGTGTAACGGCAGCACGGCTGACTCTGGATCAGCTAGTCTAGGTTCGAATCCTAGTACCCCAGCTTTCTGGTGTTGCTTCGCAACCGTCTTAGGGGAACATCTCGCGGACTTGTGAGATTGCGCCCCTTCGGCAAGTTGCCTTGTCGCTTTGCGATTCTTTGGGTGGGCACCGTTGCCGCCGATTCCTGCTCCGCCACGGCCGTCGCAAGGCCGGTTGCTCCATGACCAGCGGACGGGTTAATCCCTACCCCTAGATCAAGGGGATGCCTCTGCCTTGTGTGACCGTTACGCTCTGAAATTGCGTCTCTCCCTTTGCCCCAATTATCTGAAATTCCTTCGGCCGAGGGGTTGCATCGGGACATTAGGCGATCTTCTCGGGCTTGGGGCAAAATCCCCCGGCGGCACCTGTTCCTCCGAATGATGAACCGGGTCACGCCCTGGGGCGAGTTGATGAAGATTATCGATCTGTTTTAGCCCAAGAGCGACGCCCCGGGCCGGGCCGGCCCGGCAGATCGCCAAACAGGATGGTCGAGGCGCTATTCTCGCCGGCCTCGGTAATCGCTCTTCGACCGGCGAACAGAAAAGGCGAACGGAGGAGAGGATGCACGACCGGCAAGCCGCGCGAGAGTTTCTGGGATTGGACCAGGGCAAGGGGCTACCGCCGGGAGCAGTCGAAAGAATGCGACGCCGTTTGTCGCGAATGAGAGGTACATGACTTCGAATCCGTTTATTGCTGTTGGGCGAGGAACTCCGGAGGCGAGGAGTTGCCTATTTGGCCTTGCCGCACGGGGCGATTGACGCTAAAAGAAGGTCCATGGGGGTGCGGTACGCAGTCGCCCCGGAGCGAAAGGCTGCCGATCGCCGGCAGTGAGGCACTTGGCGATTTGCCATTACACGGCATCCTTCTGGAAGAATTGCTTTTCCTTGGCGGGAAACATGGAGGTTGCGCCATGGCCGTAAAAATCCATCCCACTGCCGTTGTCAGTTCCCTGGCAGCCATCGGTGATGACGTAGTAATCGGGCCGTTTTGTGTCATCGAGCCGGAAACGGTGATCGGGGATCGGTGCCGTCTCGAAAGCCGCGCGGTCATCAAGACCGGCACCGTGCTGGGTGAAAACAATTGGGTGTTCGAGGGCGCCGTGCTTGGGGGGATGCCCCAGCATGTACACATGCCTGAGAGGCCGGGCAAGGTCGTTATCGGATCCGGCAATGTCATCCGGGAAAACTGCACGATCCATCGCGCCTTGGAGGAAGAGGACGCCACCCTGGTAGGCGACAATAACCTGTTGATGGCCAACGTGCACATCGCCCACGATTGTCGCGTCGGTAACAACACGATTTTTGCGAACAACGCGTTGCTGGCCGGTCACGTAACCGTGGCGGATCGCGCCTATGTTTCCGGCGCTGTGGCGGTGCACCAGTTTTGCCGCATCGGATCGTTGGCCATGGTGGGCGGGCAAGCCCATATCACGCGCGATGTGCCGCCGTTTGTAACCATCGACG
This sequence comes from Thermogutta hypogea, assembly GCF_055386265.1. Lineage (NCBI taxonomy): Bacteria > Pseudomonadati > Planctomycetota > Planctomycetia > Pirellulales > Thermoguttaceae > Thermogutta > Thermogutta hypogea. Next base: position 2,068,054 of record NZ_AP042425.1, on the reverse strand, counting down.
GTCTTAGCAGCCATGTGGTGGGTCTGAATCAAATCGGCCTTCGCCGGGCCGGATTCTCCACGGAAACAATCGAGGATTTGAAGGCCGCCTACCGCCTAATCTACCGCAGCGGTCTGATGTGGAACGATATCTTAGAGCATCTCCGCACGGACTTCGCCGCGCCGCCGGCCTCGCTCTTCTACCAATTCCTATCCACGACGACGCGCGGCATCATCCCCGAGCGCAGGCTGCCTCCAGGAGCCACGCTCAAGCTACGGCGAGCCGACGGGAGCAGCGCAACGATGGATGACGAAGAGGGGCAATGGCGCGTTCGCGTCACCGGCTGACTTGACCTCGCTGCCGGATACGGTCCGTCGAACGATTACGCCTCATCTGTGCAGAACGGATGGGCATCCTTTTTCTAAGAAGTGAATCCGATTCGTCGCACCAGATCGGCTGGAAGGGGGGCTCGGCATCCTCGTGGGGTAGGATGCGATGGGGCGGCTGCCGCGCCGCTTCTTCGTCGAATTCCTCAGGGCGTGTCCCTTTCTTAAAGGCCGTTCTAAGGTAGACCGTAGAGCTGCGTCCTCAACACGAGCAACTATAGTCGCCGATAAACGGTCAATAAGCTTCCCCGGGCGGATATAACCGACTGCCGATATCAACTCGGTCCCGCTCCTTCGTGCGACGGCGATATCGCTTGATAGAAATACATGTAAGAGCCCATGTCATGCGGGCGCGTTTTAATGAATGCAATACAATGAGCCGACGTCGCGTGCCATCCGGCGTCGTATCTGACCTCCCTGTCGGGCGGCTGCGGGCGGCAGTCTACGGCTTCTCTCTACCTCCTAATAAATACGCGTGCGGTGAATCGAGTGAGAGTTTTTAGGCGCAGGCGTCGCGTGTATGGGAGCGTCCGTAGGCGGATAAGAAGTGAATAAAGAGAGTGTCAAAAAAGGAGTAGTGAAGAAAGTGATGTGTGATTACTAATGGTTCATAGTCCGTAGCGTATGCGCTGAGGAAGAGACGGCGAGGCGGCGGCCCGTTTCGCCTCGCTGTCGCCGACGGAACGGCCTAGATAGAGACATTCAATGCGAAAACGCTCGGTGACTGCCCGCCGACTAAGCATTGCCGGCGGATTGAAGTACGCCCCGGCGGTTATACAGATAAACGGATAAGACGCGAGACGAAACGCCGACCAGAGAGGAGAGGGCGCAACCAAGGTCCTGGAGGTCGCAAGCCAAGCGAGTAGACAGGTTGGATAGAAGGGAAAAGAAGTCCTAAATACAGCGGAGGGCACGGGACTCGAACCCGCAACCCCGTGAGGGGCACCTGATTTCGAGTCAGGCTGCTCACCAATTCGCATACCCTCCGAATGGGGATCACGTCCCAGTTCGCGTAATGATAGCACACAGCGGTCGCCTAGACAAGCAGGCCGTGAAATTCTGCTCCATTCCGGAGAAATCCGACGGGGACACATGGTGCAAGGTCATTCAGCATGCCGCTTGCAATGGCTCATCAGAAGGGTCCGAGCCCCGAGCGTGGGCCGATCCCAAGGCCTAACGAGTCGGCGATTCGAGCGATCGCAAGAAGTCGCGTAGGATCATGTTGAACTCTTGCGGCTTTTCCATCGGCGTCATGTGCCCGGCGTCGGGGACGACTTCGAATCGTGCACCGGGGATGTTCTTGGCCATGGCTTCCATTTCCGCCGGCGGTGACAGCATATCGAACTCTCCCACGATCACCAGGGTGGGGCATGGGACGGCCGGTAGCAGGGCGGAAGAGTCGGGGCGCTCGGCCATGCCCAGGGCGGCGGCGGCGATTCCCTCCGGCGACGCGCGTCGCATCATGGTTTCGAGGTGCGAGACGCACTCGGGGTGTTCTCTGCGAGTTTTCTCGGAAACCAGTTTGGGCAGCATCTGATGGATCACGACATCGGGGCCCTCTTGGCGAACCGCGGTCGCAAGTCGGTAACGGTTCTCTCGGATCTGGTCGGTGTCGGCGGCGGCACGCGTGTCGCACAGCACCAATCCCCGCAAAAGCCCGGCATATTTGCGCAGAAACTGGAACGCTATGTAGCCGCCCATCGATAGGCCGCACACTACCAGACCCTGCGACGTGATTCCCAGGCAGTGCGACAGTTCGGCCAGGTCGTCTGCGAATCTCTCCATCGTTACAACGCCCGGCGTGGTGCCGCTGGCACCAAATCCTCTCAAATCGGGGGCTAAGACCTGGAAGTCTTTCGAGAATGCCGCGATCTGGGCCTCCCACATGGTGTGATCCAGCGGGAAGCCGTGGACGAAAATCACCGGCAGTCCTCTGCCCTGGATCTCGACCGCCAAATCAATTCCGGCAATTTGAAGGTGTTGCATGTTTCACCCCGTTTCCGTCGAAGCGAGGCCCAGTGGGCGTGTCGAGCCGACATTCTCCCGGCCGCTGCCGGGGCTTGACCATTCGGGTCCAAGGCAAGTGCGCGAAAGGCGCCGTTTTCCCGGCGGCAGGCCGGAATCAAAGCCACGGCTGTGGTTCCGCTTTCATTCTACAGGAGATCGGGCGAAACGTAGACCACGAGCGTCCGGCCGGGCAGTTTCAAGGTCCAGTCTGCGGGCGGCGGGGGGCCGTCCAAGTCGGGATAGATGTCCTCGGGCGGAAAACGACCGGTATCCAGAAACAGACGCCAGGCGAGGCTGCGTGCGTACGGCGGAAAGACAAAGCGTGTAGGCTCGGGCGCAGGGTGAAAGAACGCGATGATGTGATGGTTGGGACGCTTGGGGTCTTCGCGATGCGGAAATGCCGCCAAAAGACAGCCGAGGCTCCGCTCACCGTTGGCCCAATCGACCGGCCCGCCCTGGACGTTGAACCAACTGACGTCGGGCAGTCCGCCGGGTCGGACCGGCAGGCCGGTGAGGAAATCCCGCCGTCGGACCGTGGGTTCGCTGCGGCGAAAACGGATCAGTGCCTGGCAGAATCGCCATACCTCTCGGTGTCGCGCAACGCGTTTCCAGTTGAACCACGATACGGAGTTATCTTGGCAGTAGGCGTTGTTGTTGCCCCGTTGCGTGCGTCGGCATTCGTCTCCGAATAGGAGCATGGGAACGCCTTGGCTCAAGAATAGCGTGGCCAGCAGATTCTTGATTTGGCGTAGTCGGATCAGGTCGATGCCGCGGTGGCGGGTGGGACCTTCCACGCCGTAATTGTAGCTGTTGTTATTATTGTCGCCGTCACGATTGTCTTCGCCGTTGGCCTCGTTGTGTTTGTGGTTGTAGCTGACGAGATCGTTGAGGGTGAAACCGTCGTGGGAGGTGATGAAGTTGATGCTGTGGTAGGGATACCGTCCGCCCGGCTGATAGAGATCGCTGGAGCCGGCGAGACGGGTGGCGAAGGCGGGCATCATGCCCGGATCTCCTCGCCAAAACCTCCGGACGTCGTCGCGGTAGTGGCCGTTCCATTCCGCCCAGCGGCAATGAGCGAATCCGTCGGGCCAGCACAGACTGGCGAAGGTGCCGACTTGGTAGGCCCCGGCGGCGTCCCATGCCTCGGCGATGATCTTGGTGTCCGCCAAGAGCGGATCCTCGGCGATCGTTTCCACGACCGGTGGGTTGGGCACCAGATTGCCGGCGCGATCTCGGCTGAGGATGGATGCAAGGTCGAAGCGGAAACCGTCCACGTGGTAGTTGTGGACCCAGTAACGCAGGCAATGGAAGATCATTTCCCGGACAATGGGATGATTGCCATTGACCGTATTCCCGCAGCCCGTGTAGTTGCGATACTTTCCGCCGCCGTTTTCCAACATGTAGTAAACGCGGTTCTCCAGTCCCTTGAAACTGAGAATGGGGCCGTGCTCGTTTCCCTCGGCCGTGTGATTGAAGACGACGTCCAGAATGACTTCAATTCCGGCCTTGTGGAGTTCGCGGACCATCTCCTTGAACTCTCGAACCTGGGCCCCCGGTTCTTTGCTGACCGCGTATCCGCGATGGGGGGAGAAAAAGGCGAGGGGATCGTAGCCCCAATAATTGCGGCGCGGCGGCATGCGGCCGAAGCAATCCAAGATGGGGAACTCGTGGACCGGCATCAGCTCCACGGCCGTGACGCCCAACGACTTGAGGTACGGGATCTTTTCGATGATGCCGAGGTACGAGCCGGGAAATTTGACGCCGCTGGTCCGAGAACGGGTGAAGCCCCGCACGTGCATCTCGTAAATGATCGTTTCCGAGATGTCGCGGCGGATATGCCGCGTGCCCTGCCAGTCGAAATCGTCGTCCACGACCACGCATTTGGGCGGTCGAATAATCCCGTCGGCGGCGGGTAGAAAGTCGCCGGCTAGCGCCTTGGCATAGGGATCGATGAGCCGGGCCTTGGCGTCGAATCTTTGGCCTGCTTCGGGAATCCACGGCCCATCCGCTTGAAGATGATAGAGCTGACCGGCCTTCAGTCCGGGAACGAAAACGCTCCAAACATCACCCCAGCGGTGGTCCTGGCTGTTCAGGTGGATGATATCGAAAGGCTCGCGGTCTTCGACGTTGCGGTAAAGCAAGACACGGAGCGCGGATGCCGATCGGCTGAAAACGACGAATTGGACGCCGTCCTCGTGCAGGATGGCGCCGTACGGCAGGGAATGGGCGAATCGCAGTGCCGTCGGTCGTGCCAACATGGATAAAGTCAACCGCTGCTCGCTCTGCCCCAGAAAGTAATCAATCCCTCCAGGGTACCATTGATGCGTGTCTGTTGCCATGTTGTCAGCTCTTCGATTGCGAAACTTTGCGGAAAAAACCAAATCCAGCGGCGTCAGGGTGAGTGGTGATTGTGGCGGCATGCGAGGCCGGTGAGACGGCGGATCCAGGGGGTGGGAGCCGCCGGCGTCCCGGCGGCAAATCCGTCACGCCTTGCCGATTCTTTCCCGGTCGTTGAAAGCGAATCCTTCCGTCTCGGCGGAATATGGAGGCCCGGCTTGAGAATGCAAGCGAGGGCTCCTCATTCCTCCCATCGGCTGCCGCCGCATGTGGGCAAGAATGCATCGGCCGGCCACCCACCGATCGGAGTATTCCGAAGAGTTTCGATGACCGAGGCTTTCCGCGGAATCCGTGATTCAGGGCGGACCAGGCCCAATGATGAACCCGGTTGCCGGGCCCGTTCGCATGAGAGAAATACAGATGCAAGAAATCGGTCTCGCTTGCGGGAGGAGGAACCATGAGATCGCGGCGGCAAACGCCGTCTTTGTCGAAAGGGCGGTGGGGGATGGCAAAGAGCCATTCACCCGAACGCGAGCCGGGCGACGGGTTGCGTTGGTCCGACGAGGTCGAAGGTGGCAGGGAAGGGAATTTCTCAACTTGGAACTACTTGTCGTTTCATGGCGAGTTTGCTAGAAATATTAATAGTAGTAAAGGTTTTGATCGTTTAACGGGTTCAATAGAGGCATATCCGTTGCGTCTTTTTCGGTCGAGATCGGGGGGCAGCGGTCCAACGCGAGATTTGGATGGATGCCCGCGGCGTGCTGCTCCGGTTCGCGATTAATCGTGGATCAGGGCTTGCGTCCGGGTCGGAAGGTGTGACAGTTTGAGGCGGGTACTTGCCGCTGCCCGGACGTCGTGTGTGCTGGATTTCAGCGGTGTTTTGGTACACTTTGCTCCCCGGTTTTTTAAGGAGTTGAATCATGCCGAAGAAGTCGTCAGTCGGTAGCGTGGTTCTGGGTCGCGGGCGTAAGTTGTGCCCTTCTTGCGGGAAAATCATTGCGGCAAGGGCGACTCAATGCCCGCACTGCGGACACCAGTTTCTGCGCCAAAAACGGGGCGGAGTGCGCCGCGTTGCGGTTCGCCCTTTCCATCGGCCCGGCCAAGCGGCTCGGCCGGTTGCAAACCCCGAGGCCGAAGATAAGGTGATTGAGTTCGCCAATCAGCATGGCGGTTTGAAGGCGGCCATGCAGTTGGTCGATGACGTGCTTCAGTTGAAGGCTCAGAGCGGTCTGGAAGTGGAAATGATTCAAGCCGAGTTGCGGCGGCTGGATAAAATCTTGACCAATATCCAGCACTAGCGCGACGGGACAAAAGTTCGTTTGAAAAGCGTAGGAAAGGGCGGCTCATCTTTCCGTGAGCCGCCCTTTTTGCGCATTCCGCTGTATTCTTGGGCTGGGCGGATGCTGGGTGTGATTGGTTTTTGAAAAGCCGCAAACCGACTCCCGGCGTTCCCGGCGCGGCGATATTGAAACCCGCACCAATCGCGGATATTGGGTTCCATGGTTCTCCGCAATTACGGCCTCGTCGCTTGCGGCGTCACGGCGCCACCGTTTTAAGGAAGTGTTCGGCCAAACGGGGAATGCCGTCCTTGAATCGATTGTGAACGGGCGAGACGTCCGGTTGTGCATTCTTTTGAACTACGTCCCGCAATCCGGCGGCCAATGGGCCGAGGTCGTCCACCACCGTCAAAGCCATCATCGCCACGTAAGGGCCGTTGTCGTCGTACGGAATCAGCGGCGCGAGCGTTTGCAGGGCTTGCTCGCGTTGGGCGTCGTCGCCGAATCGCCCTAAGGCCCAGGCTGCGGCAATGCGGGCGGCGGGCGAATCGTCCTTGAGCATTTCCCCGAGCCTTCCCTCAGCGGCTTTCACCGCCTCGTCGCCGTGCATCAAAAGCCCCAGGGCGGCCCAGTAACGAACGGCGGCGTCTTCGTCGCTCAGGTAGCCGATCAAGTCCGGCACGTCGCGCGGATCGAGCTGGGACGCCTTTTCGGCCGCCTCCAGAATCCGAGGAAGCGGACAGGCTCGGCTATGACCGTAGTCGTACGGCGTGCGTGTGCCTGCTCGGCTGTGAATCTCAGGCTCGGGCAGAAAACCGAGGTCGCGCGTGGCCAAAATATGATCGCGGAGAGCTTTCGCCAGCCGTGCTTGGACGTCACGGCATTCAGGTCGGCCCGCCAAATTGTTAACTTCATCGGGGTCGCTTTGAAGGTCGTAAAGCTCTTCCGGGGCGCGGGGGCGCTGCCAAAAATACGCTTGCTGGTCGGAAAGCTTGCCTTCATCGTACCATTGCCGCCAGACTCGCGTCGTAGGGGTTTGGAACATGTACGTGACATGCTGCCCCAGCGGTAAGTAGGGCATATAGTTGCGGATATACACGTAGCGGCCGTCGGTTACGGAACGGATCAAATCGTAGCGCTCATCCATCCTTCCCCGTAAGCCGAAAAGAAAGGGTTGGGGTTCCGCGGCATACGGCCCGAGGAAGGCGTGCCCCTCCATCCAATTGGGCGGTCGAACCCCGGCGAGGCTGAGAACCGTGGGAGCCAAGTCCACGAAGGCCACCAAGCGTTCGGTGGTACCGCCCGGTTGATAATCCGGCGGCGCCAAGTGCCGGAACTTGGGCGGAATGTAGACGATCAAGGGCACTTGCAAGCCCGAGTTGTACACGCAACGTTTGCTCCGCGGCATCCCCGAGCCGTGGTCGCCGTAGAAGAAGACAATGGTATCTTCCGCCAAGCCCGCCTCTTCCAATTCCTTCAACTTTTCCCCTGCCAGGGCGTCCATCTCCGCAATTCGATCGTAGTATTGAGCCCAATCGCGGCGAACCTCCGGCGTGTCCGGGTGGTAGGCGGGCAATCGGACCTTGCTCGGATCATGGATCAAATCGTGCGGCCGATCGCGAATGCGGCTTTCGTGCGTAATCGTGAAATTGAAGATCGCGAAAAACGGTTTCTCCTTGGGGCGATTCTTCCAATGGGCTTTTCCCGAGGATTCGTCCCAAATCTTGCCGTTGTTGATCAGATTGTAATCCTCTTTGGAATTGTTGGTGCAATAGTAGCCCGCACCACGCAGTATCTGAGGGTAGAACGCGAGATATTGTGGGAAGGGGACCCAACTCCTCATGTGTTCGGCGCCGGTGGAGCTGGGGTACATGCCCGTGATGATTGCGGTTCGTGCGGGAGCGCAAACCGGTGCCGTGGACCAAGCGTGAAGGTAGCGTACCCCGCGCCGGGCCAGCGCATCCAAATTGGGTGTATTGGAATAGCTATCACCGTAACACCCCATCTGTGGGCCCATGTCCTCGCACGTGAGCCAAAGGATATTGGGGCGAGGAGTCGCCTCAGTACGCGATTCCAAAGCTACAACCGGTCCTTGCAACGCCAAGAGGGCAAGGAAGAGTCCCGCGATCCGCGTTTTCATTATAGCCTCCCACATTCACGAAAATTACTTGCTCACCGACGCCGTCCGAAAATGGAACGCCTTGCAAGGTTTTCATAATCGAGGAATTGAGGAATGTAAACGTCGCGTGAAGAAAATCACTCGGTCGCATCCCCTTTTTAAACTCACGGAAAAGGGCTCCACGGGGCCGCTTCAATCCGGGAAGCCCTCCGCAAGCGGCCGGCGCACGCCGCCGAGATTCACGGCAACGGCAACGAGACGTTCGCGATTCGTGCCGATGCGTTCCTCCGAGCAACTGTCCCAGCTTATACGCTCTGCCTAGTATAGGTATCCCCAAGGCGGCGTTCAACGCGCAAAGAGATCCGGCGGCCACGTAGTTTGCCTGCCAAACTCGACGTGCCACGTTGGTCGCAGGATGGGGGAATCTATCCCTTGCTAGGGCGTGTTGCGTGTCCCTACCGGTTGCAGGATTTGCAGCGCTGCGCGAAACTGGCTCTTATCGTGCGCTGCGAAGCAGGGAAAATGGTCAGGGAAGGCCCTACTTCGGGTGCGAATTCCTGGATACGCTCGGCTGTGTTCAGGCGGGGGACCGATGACGAAGGCCGGGCTTAAGAGGATCCGGGATTTATCGTTTCGACCCTTCCCATCATCCTGGGGACATTTCGTATGACAGACAGGCATCCGTGGCTCGCCCAGCGCATGACGCGATTCGACGCTTCAGGCATTCGCAAGGTCTTTGAATTGGGGGCCAAACTGAAGGATCCCATCAATCTTTCCATCGGGCAGCCCGATTTCGACGTCCCCGATGAATTGAAGGAGAGCGCCGCGGAGGCCATTCGACAGGGCAGGAACGGCTATTCCTTGACGCAAGGCGTACCGGCTTTTCGGGAACGGCTTCAGGCGGAGATTGCGAAGCGATACAACGACCCCGATCGGGAGCTGTTTATCACCAGCGGCACGAGCGGCGGCCTGATGCTGGCCGTGTTGACGCTGGTGGATCCCGGTGACGAGGTGATCGTCTTCGATCCTTACTTCGTGATGTACGACGCCTTGGTCCACGTGGCCGGCGGGATTCCCGTCTATGTCGATACTTACCCCGACTTTCAGATCGACGTCGGCCGCGTGGAGGCGGCCTTGACGGCGAAGACGAAAATGATCATCGTCAACAGCCCGGCCAACCCGACGGGGATCGTGCTGAACCGGCAGGCGCTCCGCGACCTGGCGGAGCTTGCCCAGCGGCGGAACGTAGCCCTGCTCAGCGACGAAATCTATTGCGATTTTTGTTACGACGAACCCTTCGTTTCCCCCGCGGAGTATAATCCGCGAACGATCGTGGTGGCGGGTTTCAGCAAGAGCCACGGTATGCCCGGCTGGCGGCTTGGTTTTGCGCACGGCCCGCGAGAAATCGTGCAGCAGATGCTCAAGTTACAGCAGTACAGTTTTGTTTGCGCGCCGCATCCCCTGCAATGGGCCGGACTGAGGGCCGTCGATTACGATATGCGCCCGGCCTATCAGGCCTACAAGTGGAAACGGGATCTCTTGGTCGCCGGTCTAAGCGAGTTCTACGACCTCGTCATGCCGCGCGGGGCATTCTATGCCTTTCCCCGCGCTCCGTGGGGGACGGCCACGGAATTCGTCACGGAAGCCATCGAGCGGCACGGCCTGTTGATCATTCCGGGTGGGGTATTCAGTCGACGCGATACCCATTTCCGCATCTCTTACGCCGCGTCGGATGAGACGATCCATCGCGGGATCGAGGCCCTGCGGAAGCTGGTCAAGAGGTGAGCCATCGATCGACGACCTGCCGTGCAAAACGGTGGTTGGAGGCGCGGACCACCCCCCGGATCGCGATCGTGACGGTAAGACGAACGATCGGGTTGCATCTGCCGCCGGTGCGGACCGCCGCATCAGGCGCTTTTCTGTTGCGCGGTGGGTTGGCCTACCAACGGCATGCGCCCCTCCACCACGTCCGTATCTACGACGTAACGGAGTCCCGGCGGCTGATCGGGGAGCGTGTAGATCGCGTCCAGCATGATCTTTTCCACGATCGATCGTAGACCCCGAGCGCCGGTTCCGCGGTCGTAGGCCTTTCGCGCGATCAACCTCAGGGCGGCTTCGGTGAATTCCAGTTCCGCGTTTTCCATGGCGAACAGTTCCTGGTACTGTTTGACCAGGGCATTCTTGGGTTCCGTGAGAACGCGGATCAAAGCCTCGACATTCAGAGGTCGCAGAGTGCTGAGGACGGGCAGCCGCCCGATGAACTCCGGAATCAGCCCGAACTCAACCAAGTCCTCGCTGGTCACGTGAGCCATCAGGAAGCGGTTGCGTTCCTCTTCATTTACCGTCTCGCCCGTAGGGGACGCCGACATGGTGGAGCTGAAGCCGATGGCTCGCTTGCCCAACCGCCGCGCGATGATGTCTTCCAAGCCGACGAACGTCCCACCGCAAATGAAGAGAATGTTCGAGGTGTCCACCTGGATGTATTGTTGTTCCGGATGTTTGCGGCCGCCTTGGGGAGGGACGTTGGAAATAGTGCCCTCCAGCATTTTTAGGAGTGCTTGTTGAACGCCTTCACCGGAGACGTCGCGCGTGATCGAGACGTTGTGGCCCGTCTTGCGGACTTTGTCTATCTCGTCGATATAAATGATGCCCCGCTGAGCCGCCTCGACGTCGAAATCAGCGGCGTGCAAGAGTTTCAGCAAGAGATTCTCCACGTCTTCGCCGACATAGCCGGCCTCGGTCAAAGTGGTGGCGTCGCCGATCGCGAAAGGAACATCCAACATGCGGGCGAGCGTCTGGGCCAAGAGGGTCTTGCCGGAACCGGTCGGCCCGATCAGCAGGATATTCGACTTATCGATCATCACATCGGAGGATCCGTGATGCATCAATCGGCGGTAGTGCGTGTAGACCGCCACCGCGAGAATCTTCTTGGCCTCCTCTTGGCCGATGACGAACTCGTTCAGTTTTTCGACGATTTCGCGAGGCGAGGGAATCCTGCCGAAGAGGGGTCTGGTTGTGCCCCGTCGCTTCCGCTCCTGGTCCAAAATGGACTGGCACAGGTCGATACATTCTCCGCAAATGTACACATCGCCGGGACCCTCAACGAGCGGCCCGACGTCCCGGTAACTCTTGCGGCAAAACGAACAGAAGGCGTTTTTCTTGGTACTACCGGTGCCTCGGCGGCCGGAGGTGAAATCCCGTCCTGTCGGCATGATCAATCGTCCTGAAAGTCTCGCGGGCGGTTGGATTACGGGCTCGAATCAGTCCCCCGGATCGTACGGCTGCGCGGTCGGCGGCGATCGTCGATCGCGATGCGACTGCGCCTTGCCATGAACCCCCGAAACATTGCGATCATCGCAAGGGGGGCTCCCGTCCGTCTCACGTCGAGCCGGGGCTAAAAACGTCATCGGACGCCGGGTTTGACCGGCTGCGGATTATGGCCGTCTCGGCAAATCAAACGAATAACCATCAAGACGCATCCGTACGTTAAAGTCTACCTCATGTCTCTTGCCGGCATGAAATCCCGGGGTTCAGGGAGTTTCCAAGAGGATTTGCCATGCTTTTCGCGTCGCGAAAAGGTTGTTTGCGGGGATGCGGGGATGTCGAAGGCCGGAGGATTCATGCTTTCCTTCCCGGCGTGGGACGCGATGCCTTTCCTGGGCCCATCACGGACTGCAAGCGCTCTCGGATGGCACGGTATTCGCGGTCATCCAGTTGACCGTCGGCCTTCATCGAAGTGAACTCCCGCAGCATTTGCTCGGCCTGATCGCGATTATCCCTTCGGGCCAGGACATCACCGCGGATACGTCGAACCAGCCAGACCGCGATTCCGACCATGGCCAAGGTCACCACGGACCAGAAAAGCAAGCGGCTCAGGAGGGCGAAGCTTTGCATTCTCGGACGTCTCGTGCCGGCTTTAGCGGCAATGGCGCCGGCTTTCCCCACCGTAGGCCCCGGCATCCAACCAAAACCCTTACCATTATTGCCGTTAGAGATCATCCGGTCCACCGGGATTTGCCTAAAACCGGCCCCTCCTTTACGATAAGCATTGAGCCGTTTCCAACTCGTCGCTGCGCGAACGAAATTTCCGGTAGTCGTTCGCAGAGGTTCGCGCGAACGTCGCCAGGGCGGGAATTGTCCCGGTTAAATCTATCGGATTCGAGCGGCTCGCAACATTTTTGCGAATTACGACCAAATCGATTTGAAACATAAGGCTTACTCGGATGGCCTCTCTTGCTGACGTGCCCGATGCTTTGGGGCGATTTGGGAACTTTGGTGGACGGTATGTACCGGAAACCCTGGTTCAGGCCTTGGAGGAACTGGACCGCGAGTATTCCAGCGCCGCCGCCGACCCGGAATTCGCCGCCGCTTTGATGGGGCTATATACCCATTATGTAGGGAGGCCGTCCCCTCTGTATTACGCCGAGCGTTTGACGGAGTTTTGCGGCGGTGCTCGGCTGTACCTGAAGCGGGAGGACTTGAACCATACCGGCGCCCACAAGATCAACAACTCTTTGGGACAAGCCCTGCTGACCGTCCGCATGGGCAAGCGGCGCGTAATCGCCGAAACGGGTGCCGGCCAGCACGGAGTCGCGACCGCAACCGCCTGCGCGCGCTTCGGTTTGGAATGTGTGGTGTACATGGGGGAGGAGGACATCCGCCGACAGCGCCCCAACGTTTTCAACATGCGACTTTTGGGTGCTCAGGTCGTGCCGGTGGTAAGCGGCTCCAAAACCCTTCGGGATGCCATCAATGAGGCGATGCGGGATTGGATGAGTTCGGTGGAGTTCAGCCATTACTGTCTCGGTTCCGTCACGGGACCGCATCCTTTTCCGCGGATCGTTCGGGATTTCCAGTCGGTCATCGGGAAAGAAACGCGACGGCAGTGCTTGGAGCAGCTTGAGCGATTGCCGGACCTAATCGTGGCCTGCGTGGGGGGTGGAAGCAACGCCGCGGGGATGTTTTATCCCTTCATCGCGGACGAGGCCGTGGCGCTGGTGGGGGTCGAGGCCGGCGGCCGCTCCGGACGATTGGGCGATCACGCTTCGACCCTATCTTACGGGAAGCCCGGTATCTTGCATGGGACTTTCTCCTACGTCCTCCAAGACGACGATGGGCAGACGGCCGATGTGCACTCCATCTCCGCCGGACTCGATTATCCCGGAGTTGGTCCGGAGCACAGCTACTGGAAAGAAACCGGCCGGGTCATCTACACGAACGTCAGCGATCGGCAAGCCCTGGAGGCGTTCCAAACGCTGGCTCGCCTGGAGGGGATTTTGCCCGCTTTGGAAAGCGCTCACGCAATCGCCAAGGCGATCGAGCTGGCTGCCCAGCGGTCTCGGGAAGAGATCATCGTGGTTTGTCTGTCCGGCCGCGGAGACAAGGATGCCCAAGAGGTGGCCCGATTGCTGGAAATGAAGGATTAGACCTCGGGAAGCGGGTTCCGCGCGTTGATGATTAGAGGTACCTTCGTCCGCCCACCGGACGGCGACGCAACTAGAAAACAGGCTCCCATGTCCAGGATTGAACAGGTTTTTAGCGAATTGCGCAAGACGGGACGCAAGGCCTTCATGCCGTTTATTACGGCGGGAGATCCCGATCTTGGATTTACCAAGGAGCTTGTTCGGGCCCTATCCGAGGCGGGCAGCAGCTTGATCGAAGTGGGAGTCCCCTACAGCGATCCCATTGCGGACGGCCCGGTCATCCAGGCGTCGTATACCCGAGCACTATCGCAGGGCGTGCGATCCGGCGACGTGCTGCGAACGCTTGCCTCCATCACCGCGGACCTGAGCGCCCCGGTGGTACTGATGGTGAGCTACGCCGTCGTGTTTCGTCGCGGCCTGGCGGCATTCGTGGAGCAGGCCGAGCAAGCCGGAGTTGCGGGACTGATCGTACCGGATTTGCCGATCGAGGAATCGGATCCTTTGCGAGAGGCCTGCGATCATCGGGGGCTGGATCTGGTGCAGTTAATCACTCCTACCACCCCTCGACCGCGAGCGATTCGAATCGCTCAGGCCGGCAGAGGCTTCCTCTATTACGTTTCTGTTGCGGGTATTACCGGAGAACGCCGTGAATTGCCGAGGGAGTTGGTGGATAATCTAGCCTGGTTGCGGACGCAGACCTCGCTCCCTGTTTGCGTGGGCTTCGGAATCAGTCGGTCGGAGCACGTGCGACTCCTGGCCCCGGTGGTGGACGGGATCATCGTGGGGTCCGCGATCGTTCGTCACGTCGCCGCGACTGCGGAAAAGTCCCGCCGGCAAGTCCTGGATGAGATTCGCAACTATGTCGCGGAATTGATTGCGGCGCTGCCACCATCTTCCGAGTGAGGCGACGCCGTTCCGACTACCGCCATCAGGGCGAGACGGCTTTCGGCGGTTCTCCATTTAGGCATGGCCGCCCAAGGGACGATCATTCCCCGCGTTTCATCCGGGGGTATCGGCCGTTCGGCGGCTTGGGCGCGTCGGCCTATCAAAATGCTCGCGGCCGAATCCGGGCTTGGACCCGTAGCGGCAGCCCCTGGATTCGAAGGAATCCTTCCGCGTCGGTCTGATCGTATTCGCCGCCGCCCTCCATGGTCGCGATTCCTTCGTCGTACAAGCTGTTCGGGCTGGAGCGACCGTCCACCATGATGTTTCCCTTGTATAGGGACAGTCGCACCTCTCCCGTCACCGGCCGTTGAATCTCCCGAATCATGGCCGATAGGGCATCCATCTTCGCGCAGTACCAGAAGCCGTAGTAGACCATCTCCGCCACCTCGGGTGCGAGGCGGTCGCGGAGGTGCATCACGTCGCGGTCCAAAGTCAATTGCTCGACTTGGCGGTGAGCAAAGTAAAGCAGGGTCATGCCGGGCGACTCGTATACCCCGCGGCTCTTCATGCCCACAAAACGGTTTTCCACCATGTCAATGCGGCCGATGCCGTTTCGGCCGCCGATGGTGTTGAGCCGCCGTACGACTTCGTAGGCCGAGCAGGATTCGCCGTTCACCCGCACCGGAATCCCCGATTCGAAGGCGATGGTGACTTTTTCGCCCTCTTCCGCCGCTTGTCGGGGGGAGACGGTCATGCCGAACTCAACCAGCTCCACGCCGTTGACGGAAAGATCTTCGAGCTTGCCGGCTTCGTAACTGATATGCAGGCAATTCTCATCCGAGCTGTAGGGCTTGGCGGTCGTCGCTTTGACCGGGATGCGCCGCTCCTCGCAATAGGCGATCATCTCTTTGCGGCCGGGAAAGCGTCGACGGAAGTCTTCACGCCGCCATGGAGCCAAGACGCGGATCCCCGGCTGGAGGGCTTCGGCGGCCAATTGGAAGCGGCATTGATCGTTGCCTTTGCCCGTGGCGCCGTGCGCGAAGATGTTGCATCCGCGTCTTTTCGCCACCTGCAAGCAGACTTTGGAGATGAGCGGTCTGGCGATCGACGTGCCGAGGAGATACATACCTTCGTACATGGCCTGCCATTGCAGGACGGGAAAGGCGAAATCGCGGCACAGCTCTTCTTTGGCGTCGATGATCTCCGCGGACCGCGCGCCGATGAGGCGGGCTTTGGCGAGGATGGCCGCGCGATCCTCGCACGGTTGACCGAGATCCACATAGACGGCGTCCACGTCGTAACCTTGTTCGATCAGCCAGCCCAGGATGACCGACGTATCCAGACCGCCCGAATATGCCAACACGCAACTCGCCATGAGACGCTCCCTGCCGGCAGGAAAGGATCAAGATGCCCAAGC
Organism: Thermogutta hypogea; assembly: GCF_055386265.1. Taxonomy (NCBI): domain Bacteria; kingdom Pseudomonadati; phylum Planctomycetota; class Planctomycetia; order Pirellulales; family Thermoguttaceae; genus Thermogutta; species Thermogutta hypogea. The sequence continues at coordinate 2,052,224 of NZ_AP042425.1, read as the reverse complement.
GGTCGGGACGACGAGCCGTCCCGGAATCGCCGCGGAGAAATTCATTCTGTAGCGCCGCCGTCCGGCTGACAAGGCGACGCTGCGGACTTTGAAAGACGAGCGAGACGGCGCGGTCGAAGCCGCTTCGAACCCGTTCGGCGGCTATCCGTCATGGCAGCCGGAACACCGTCGTGCTACGCACCAGCGCGCAGTCGTCGGGAAAGGTGTGAAAGGCCTGAATGCACAGAGACTTATTGCGGGCTTGATGGGCGATAAAGCTGATCGCTCCCAAGGGCATGCGGCCGCTGGGATTGAATTGAAAAAACAAGCCCTGACCGGGGCCTTCCCGGCTGAGTTCGTGCTGGAACATCCAAAAAATCTCGGGCTGGACGTTCTCCAGTTGAATGTCGATCGAGTACGAGACCCCGCCGCGGCCGACGAACTCGTCGTGGTGCTTGGCCTTGAGTTGATGCAACATCAGACGGCGACGCACCGGCAGGGGGTGATTGACCGCCGTCGAGACCTCGGTCCAGGTCAAACCCTCGTACTGCCACGTAACGACATGGCCCGTGTTGGTAATGTCGATCTTGACTTGGTAGTCGCCGCGAGAGACGGTCCGTGAGGCATGAACTTCGAACAACTCCGGATGCAGCGGCCGTCCGTACAGGACATAAGCCAATTCGGCGACTTTGGGACGAACACTCAGCACAAGTATATTCCTTATTGAGGACTGGCAAACGCGGCCCGATCGGCGAAGCGATTGCGGAGACGGTCGTCGGGGGCAAAGGGTGTGTGGTTTCACGGGCTGAAAGCCGGAATCTCGTCGTACACGCCCGACGCCATTCACCGGCCGTAATCGCGTCATCTACGTCGTTTCTTTGCGTTATTATAAACTTGCGTTGGGGGCCGACAAAGGGCGTTTCCAGCCGGGCTTCCCCGTCGGCTCGTCGCCGGCTCGGTTCGGCGAAACCGGGCTTGACAAACGGGTTTCGCGACGTCGGCGCGGATGGGGGATGCGTTCAAGAAACGCGATCGACCGGGCATCCTTCCCGGTCGATTCGCAGCCTCCGTCGCTAACTCGAGGCAAACGGCGTCAACATCCGTGTGACACCGGCTTACGCCGCATTCAACCTTCCGTCGCAGTTTTTCGGCGGTGCGACTCGCCGTACTTTTCTAGGTTTACCGTACCGCGGGCACTTGCCCCGGCCGATTCCGGGAAGCGCCGCTTCAGCGATTGAACTCCACGCCGGCCGTCACGCCGTTGATGAACAGATCCTGGTTGTTGCGATCCAGCGTAATTCCCATATTCGGCACGCGATACAGCACGGCGTTCGAGGCCCGGCCGATGCCGTCCATCCACATGCCGGTCCAGCCCACGCTGAGGGCCATGCTGCGGGTGACGTTATACTTGATGGCCACTCGCAATTCCGCGGCGGGCGACCACTCTTCTTCCGTAGCGGAATTGGTGAAGGCCGTCGGCCCCATGTACAACGGCACATCCTCTTGCGGGCCGGCCAGCGGGTCCAGTTGACTGCCCAATACGCCGTACTGATTGTAATTCTGGAAATTGAAACCGGCGAAGAACTTGGCGGTGCTTTCGAAGGTCCAGCGATCGAAGGTGCGGAAGAATCGAATCCCCGCCTGAGGGCCGATCACATGGTTCGTCGCCCGGGTATACCAGAAGCTGTCCGCGAGAATGCCGCCGAAGGCATCCACATTGAATTCCTCGTTGAATTCGAAGTAACGGACGCCGAGGTAGATTTCCCAGAACGTGCCGTGACGCGTGGGGTGGAAACGGTATACGTAGTTCAGCTCCGTGTTCCAGGTCTTGACGACGTTGTCCATGACCAACCCCCAGGACGGCAAGGGGTTATCGTCGTCATCGAGCACGATGGGAGCCGTGAACGTGACCGGAAGGTTCTGGATGTCGGTGAGGGCGTCGTCCACGTAGCCCTGTAGCATGCGTTTGAAAGGCGGCGGCCCGAATTCCGGATCGTCGAAGACCACATCGGCGTTGGAAAGCTTGTGGACGCGTCCGTACGTGGACATGAAGAAGCCGCTGAACATCAAGCCTTGATGGTCTTCCATAAACCCGGCTTCCACGCGGCTGCCGTCCGTGAAGCGGCTGCCGATCCAGGTGTTGTCGGCGGTGCTCGTTTGTTCCCGGAAGACGTCGGTATCGTAGTACACGGTGCGCGAGGCGGGCGGAGCGACGCCGACGGAAGCTGCATCCGGCTTGGAAATGCTCCAGCGGAGATACTCGCCGCTAATGAAGAAACCTTCATTGGCACGAGCGCCGCCCCCGAAGGTGCTCGGATTGGCAGGGGCGAAGTACTGCATGTCGGGAACTTGAGCGTGAGCCGACATGCTGCCCAGGGCTACCATCGCCCCGATCGTCAGCCAGAGTTTGCTGCGTCGTAATAGCATGGCTCTTGTCCACCTCGATGTGCGCAAGTGTTCGGTTGACGCCTTGACGTGCCGTCTTCCCAGAACGGTCAATATGGGGTTGCGACGTAAATATCGGACAAACGGCTCGTGCGAGTTGAGAAAGAATGGCAAACCGTAACGGAAATGACGTTCGTTTTGTCAGAAACCCTCGCTCGGAACTCGCGATTGGGGCGTTTTGAGAAGATTCAACTGCAATACGGCACGGTAGTAAATTGCCCGATCGGTGTGGTTTGCCTAGTTTTGCGGTCCCACTTTCGCGAGGTCGCTGCGATCATTGCTGCACGAGTTTCCCGAAAGGACGCCGGTTGGGATTGAAGGAGAACCGGAGGCAATGCGGTATAAGGAGGTATGAGGCGGGCTGTTTCCGGGGACAGACCTTTTATGTGGCGGCGTCCCGCCGTCCTGTTGCGCGGACCGGTGAGCAATACGCAGGCGGGCGGCATCCCGCAACCTGCGGGAGACCGGGAGAACCGATCGCATACAATAAACTGGGCGAAGTGAGCGGGCCCGCTCGGTCCCCTGACCGTCCCGAAGTTGGGAAACACGAAAAGATTCGCCGTTCCGGTCTTGGCTAGTCTTTTAGGCAGACCCAAACTCGCTCCACCGCCGTTGCGGGGGCGTCCTTGGTCACGATCTTAACCGTGAGCTGAGAATAGCCGGCCGGGGCTTCAAAAAGTGCTTCGGAGGTGTTTCCGCCGGCCGGCCTCAAGACGATGCGTTGAACCGGAAGATTCTGTTCAGCAGCCCTTTTGCCCGGTGGAGCGAGAAACTCCACCTTGGCATCGGCCTGCCTGAAAACGGCGCCCAGTCGGTACTTCTTGCCCGATTGAATTGCGATGGTCGTGCCGGTCCACGCGTCGACTGACGACTTCGTCCAGCGATCAGGCAGGTCGGGCTTGAGCGTCGCCAGGCTGAAGTCGGCATTGTAAACCAAGTTGCCCGGCGGGTTCGTGGGGGCCAATCGAAAATGCAGCACGGCCGGCACACCATGCGTCAATTGCACATCCAAGACCTGAGCCTCGGTGCCTGGGCGGTAGGCCAAGACGCGGTATTGCCCCTCCGGCAAATTGCGGAAGGCAAACACGTAAGTTTTGTCTTCAGTTTTGTCTTCCGATCGGGAGTCCGCGGACAGACCCGCCAGGGTGGCAAAATCGGTGCCGAGCAGGACGATGCGGGCCTCTTGGTCATCATTACCGGGGAGCGGAGGAACGACTACCGTGCCGCGGAGCGCCGTTCCCTGGTCGCCGGCGGGACGAAGCGAAAGCGTCAACACCGTGTACAACACATCGGCGGTGACCCTCGCCGCTTCCAAAGCGGATTCCAGGATGATCGGCTCCACGGCGTTGCGGTCCGGATTCGGTGCGGATACCAGCGGCAGTGCCCGGTCGGCCCTTTCGGCGGAAAAGGCGATCAGCCCCTCGATGCGGCGCTTCAGACCCTGCCATGCTTCGTCGTCGGTACTGCCCAACAACTGCGGTTGGTAACCGCGAATGGAGATTTGCTTTGCATCGAGCCAGTTTTCCAATTCCGAATGATGGGGGCAATTCGGCTTGGCGTGCGGCGGTGCGCCCACGTCCTCGACAAAATGGAGGAGCGTACCAAGTTGACGGCACGCGTTGACGGGAGTCTCCGTTCTGAGCGCCTGCAATGCCCGGCAGAAGTACACCTGGAACGCGGGCTCGACTGCGGGCATGACGTGCGACACATGATAGGGTAGTTGAGGAACGAGAAGGTAATCGTCGGCGTAGTAGGGGCCGAGGTCTTGACCTCGCCAGTCGGGCATCCAGCAGTACTGCGTCAGTGCCGCAATGTTCTCTTTTCCCAACGATTGCTCCCAGGCCTCCAATTGAGGAACCACGTCCAAGGCGGCTCGCGTGATTTCCGGATGCGGTCCCCAGGCAAATGCCGACACGGCGAACGCCAGGAGGAACAGGAACGTTTGCGACGTGACCCCAATCCATCTCCGTCGATATCGGTGGGACATGGCGATCTCCTGTTGTTGCGGGGATTCCGGTTTCGGCGTCGCGCCGAACGAAACGGGGGGATTGCTGCAAGGAACGCGGTATCTATAGTTTCTCGGCCATCGCCTTGATCTCGTCGAAGCGCCGTTCGATGAGGCACTCGGCGTAGCGGTGAAGGACTCCGTTGCCGATGTTGCGCCACGCCGCCCAGACTTTGCCGGTCTCGGCGGCCAACTCTTGTTGTCGCTGGACGATGGCCGCTTCGGCGTCGGCGAAGGCGTGCAGGGTCGGACCATCCCAGTTGGGCATCTCCGTGCCAAGTGCGGACAATCGTCGGATGATGGTATCCGCAAGCCGTTTTCCGTCGTCGGCGGTTGCAAATTGTTTGGGATCTTTACCGCCGACTCCCCGATGCGGGGCGTCGCCCAGCCGGGACAAGTCTACCGACGGCGGGTCCAAATGCAACATGAGCGAAGTTTCTCCCCAAGCGGCATGGTCCCCCAAGTAGCCTTCGTCGAGGGCGAGAATATACTCCGGCGTGCCCAGTACCGGGATGCCCAGGCAACGCGTCATTCGTGCGCCGACCTCTCGTACCACGATCTGTTGCGCGGCACCGTAATGACCCGTCAGAATGATCACGGCCTTGAATCCCAGTCGCGCGGCTTCCATGGCGAGTTTTTCGAGCCAGGGGCGGAGCAGCACGGAAAAGGTTTGATCCTCCGGCTCCATGACGAAGGTGTGGGGCTGGTCGAGTCCTCCCACCCCGCCGAAAAGCGGCGGCGCGACCAGGCCTCCGCCAAGTTGGGCGGCTCGGATGCACAGCATTTGTGCTTTCACGGCATCCAGCCCCACGACATTATGGAGCCCGTGCCATTCGATCGTTCCGATCGGCAGGAAGAGCGTTCCGCAGGCAGCCATGCGTTCTTCGATTTCGCGCGGGCGCAGCGTTTCCAATCGGACCTCGGGCTCGCCGACTTGGAAGCCCGCCGTGACCGAAGGGGACGCGTTGCCGGTCGCGGCATTTTCTTTCACGATGCCCGCGCTAGCTGAGCGCCCTACCGCTGCGGAGACGATTCCGGCGGCCGCCGCACCGGCATTTTTCACAAACGCACGCCGCTTGATGAACTCGGACATGGCATTTGCCTCGTTGTCTGCGCGGATCGGGGACGTCGTGGTGCCTCATCGGCTCCCTCGGATGGAGATCCGGCTTAGCGGATACCATCCGTCGTCTTCCCTACCGACGATGGCAAGCCTTATCGCCGGAGTTTGCCCATCTTCGTCCAAAACGGCTACGGCAACCTCATATTCGCCGGGCGGCAGCGTTGCGGGTACCCTCAAGTCCGTTTCCATGGTTACCGGCTCGCCGGGCGGTAGTTCCGGCGGTCGATCCAGGAAATCTCCCGAGAACTGGGCCGTTTGACCCGGCATCAAACGATTGACGGCAAATTCCGAGATGTGCACGTGACTCTCGCCTTGTTCGCTGCGCAGCCTGACGGCGACCGGATAGGGCCGATAGCACGGTGCCGAGCCGATGTTTTGCCACGTCATACGGATGCTCAGGGCGGTTCCCGCGATTGCTACCCGCGGGTGTTCCCACTCGCGAAGCACCAATCGGTATCCCAATCGCCGCAAGAATCGGCGGATTTCGTCGTGCACGGCGGGGTCGTCCGGCAAAGGAGCCGATTTGTTGTTGAGGTACGAGGCGTGCAAGGCCAGCGCGTAATTGAAGATGTAGCGGAGAGACCAACCCTCCTGGACCCATTTGCGAATGTCCCAACAGGTTTCCCATGCCACGGGCGAGGTTTTCCAGGCCACCAAGGCACCGGCGCGGGCAAGAGTCTGCGGGTAAAGATTGCGCATGTGGCACCAATTCGCCGAGAACCCGCCCATGTCTCCCAAGCAGTCAGCCCTCCATCCCGTTCCTTTGCGAACGGCGTATCCCAGCATTTCCGGCCCGTCCATCAGCATGAGCAGCGGCGCGGTCCGAAAGGCTTCGAGGTACGCATCGATGATCTTGCGCTGGTTTTCCGCGGAGGGCATGGAAAGACCCTCGCAGCCGCTCATATGCCATTCGCCCCACCAACCCACGGATCCCAGGTCGACGTGATCGATGTCGGGATGGCCGTCGTACTTTTCCCCCAAGCGACGGATGAAATCGAGGTGAGCGCGGAGGGTGGCGGGGTCATCCAGATCCGGTACGTCAAGCGGTCCTTGGCCCTGGTAGCGGACGGCGACGACCCTGCCGCCGATTTCCGGCAGCCAATCCGGGTGGTAGGGATTTCCCGGAGTTGTGGAACAGCACATGACGCGAAAAGCTAGACGTTGGCCGGCCTGGCGCGTTCGGCGCAGCACGTCATCCAAAAAATCCTCGTTCAGCGATCCCGGCCGAGGTTCGAAGTCCTTCCACCCCCAACGGGCATAGTGGACCGTCGAGGGAATCCAGTCAGGAAGGTTGGCATCTCGATCCGCCGTGCGATGGAATGTCTGCCAGCCCATTCCAGGGTTCGGGAGGATGTCGTCGATTTCCGCCGGCACGACGCGGATGCGACCTGACTCCGTCGCCGACACCGGGGTGAACAGACTCCATGCGAGACCTATCGCGAGCACCGACAACAAGAGACGGGAACGGTCCGGACGATAAACCATTTTGCCAACCTCCACTTGGATAACTTGCGAATTCTTCGCGAAAGTTCCGAGGGATTCGGAGTTCCGTGCCGGGCGGTGAAAAGGCTCGGCACGACCAGGGTCGCCTACGATGATTTCCTCCGCCGGTAGCGGCTCGTGGTCCACCTGTATTACGAACGGAATTACCGAGATTGCGCGTCGCCATTGGGGGACGCTGCTTCGTCGACGTAGGCGATCTCGACGAAATAAGCGCCTCGAAGTTCGGTATCGCCTTCCATCAAAAAGGTTTGGAGTCGGGCGAGACCTGCCGTTTGATTTACCTGGAATTCCACGGCCGTTGCACCGGATGGAACGTCTTGAACCCACTCACGATCCCCGATGACCAACCGCGCACGCCGGCCGGCAATGGGATGGCTGACATACGGCGGACGATCGTGCAGGGTGATCCGATATCGGCCCGAGCGTGAGAATTCGACGGCCCAAAACCCGTTGCCGGGCGCATTGCGAGAAATCATCGTCTGATCCCACGGCACTTGCTCTCCATGCCAGTCGTGGCAAGTCAGCAATGAGGGGTTCTCCCGCGGATCCCCCACAATCAACGGCACGTACTCATGGAATCGTGACGAGACGTCGCGGTACCAGCGTTCGTAGCGTGAACGAAGCTCGCTCACCACCTCGGGATGAGATTGCGCGATGTCCTGATCCTGGCCCGGATCTTCGAGGATGTCATAAAGTTCGGCACCGTTGACCAAGCGATATCGAGGAGTGAGCACGGAGGACAGCCGCCAAGGCACGGGATGCTCGACGCGATTGACTTGCACGAAGACGGTTCGATCCGGAGCTCCGGCGAACTCGCCATCCAAAATGGGGCGTAAACTGACGCCGTCGAAAGGCATGCCGTCGCCTTGCGGCAGGCCGCACAATTCGATCAACGTGGGTAAGACGTCGATGTGGGCGGTCAGACCGGCGATTGCGCGCGGTTGCGGCCAGCGCTGCGGCCACCGCAGGAAGCATGGGACTCGGTGGCCGCCGTCGTAGGGGGAGCCTTTGCGGCCCCGCATCCCGGCATTGAAGCCGTTTCCGGCGGTGCCGTTGTCGGTCATAAAGATTACGAGCGTGTTCCCGGCCAGATTCCATTCATCCAACGCGGCGAGCAATCTTCTCAGGTTTTCGTCCAGATTCGTCAACATCCCGTAAAAGTTCGCCAGATCCTTTGCGATGCCCGCGGCGCGATACGGGGCGGCGTATCGGTCATCGACTTGCCAAGGGCCGTGAGGGACATTCGTTGCCAAATAAACGAAGAAGGGGCGGGTGCGGTTGCGGGCAATGAATTCGCGAGCGGCATCGAAAAAGACGTCCGTGCAATAACCGTTGCTCGGCTCCCAGTTTCCGTCGTTCCGCAGCACAGGCGAAAAGTAGGTGTTTCCCCAATAGTCGGGAGTTTGACCTATGCCGCCGCCTCCGTGCCAAAGCCCATGAGCAAAGCCGCGATCGATGGAACGATACGGGGCGTTGTCGCCCAAGTGCCATTTCCCGAACATGCCGGTGGCGTAGCCCGCCCTCGCGAAGTAGTCGGCCATGGTGGTCTCATCTCGGCGAAGGATGGATCGCCCCATGATGGTGTGCCACACGCCCGTGCGGCACGAGTAACGACCCGTCATCAACGCCGCTCGGGTGGGCGAGCATGTGGGATCTACGTGGAAGTCCGTCAACCGAAGGCTCTCGGCTGCGAGGCGATCGAGGTTGGGCGTCTTGAGAACCGGGTTGCCGTGAAAACCGATATCTCCGTAGCCTTGGTCGTCCGTGATGATGAGGACTACGTTGGGATGGCGTTGCGGCGAGGCGGCATTCGCATCGCCCCCCTCTTTCCCTTGAATCAGGTGTCCCGGGGAGGCCGCGATCAAAAGCCCCAACGTCAGAATGATCGGCTCGGATCGATTCGCTAACCGAAATGGATGTCGGATGGATCCCATCGTGCTAGGTTTCCCCTTAGCCGGTTCCAACAATACCGAACAGCAGCCGCGGCGATATCGTGGGCAAGACGTGCGGACGGCGAGTTCGTCCGCCCGTTGCGGTTCATGAGAAACGTTGCCGGCACGGCGCGCCTTTAGAATACCGTTCGAGCTGAGAGAAAACCATTGCGGGAGTCCGCTCACGGCTCGTCCGTGTTCCGGATCGCCGCTCGCTCCGCGTCGGTCCTCGGAATTCGGACTGCCATCCGACCTCAGGGGCGGAGCAGGGGATTCCCCCATCTCCGCCTTTCCGGCCGCGCTTCCGGTTCTTGATTCGCACGGCGGGTGGGATATGCTGGGAGCGGCGGTTGAACGCCCCACGCTTCGAACGCACCTTTCGAAGCCGCGTACATCCGTTCGCACGGTCATCCAGTCGAGTCCTTCCCGTTTGCTTGAAAAGGAGCCTGTCAGATGGCGGAACGGCACAACGAGAGGAGAAAAACCGTGAGTTCCGGTACGGATCGTGCCTTGGATCGACGAACCATGTTGGCAGGGACTTCGATCATGGCGGTCGCCGGTACGGGCTTGATGGGCGGGGTGCCGGCGGTTCATGCCGCCGAGGACGGGAAAATCCGCCTGGCACTGATCGGTTGCGGCGGCCGGGGCAGCGGCGCGGTTCGCGACGCCTTCTCGGTCAGCGAGGGGCCGATCGAACTCTACGCCATGGCGGACATCTTCGAAAGCCGTCTCGAAGCTTCTCACCAAAGCCTCGCGGACATGTTTCCCGACCAGGTGCGGGTGCCTCCCGAGCGTCGCTTCGTGGGACTGGATTCATTTCGCCCGGCGATCGACGCCCTTCGACCGGGCGACGTGGCGATGTTGACCGGTTATGCGGTTTTTCGCCCGGGGCAACTGGAATACGCGGTTTCCAAAGGAGTCCATGTTTTCATGGAAAAGTCTTTTGCTGCGGATCCGCCGGGTTGCCGCCGCGTCATTCGAGCAGGCGAGGAGGCCGAGAAAAAGAACCTCAAAATCGCGGCCGGGCTGATGTGCCGTCATTCCGTCAACCGCCAAGAATTGATCCAACGGATTCGCGACGGAGAGCTTGGCGAGATCACGCTGATTCGCGCCTATCGGATGGAGGCCGTGGGGCCGCTCGGGCCGAAACCCGCCGACGTTCCGGAACTCTTCTGGCAGATTCGGAATTTCTTCCGTTTCTTCTGGGTTTCGGGCGGACTCTTCGCCGAAATGGACATCCATCAAATCGACGAGATTTGCTGGATCAAGGATGCGCTGCCGGTCTCCGCCCACGGCGTCGGCGGTCGGGCGGTCAATAGCGCCGACCGTAGCCAGAACCTGGATGCCTACTTCGCCGAGTGGACGTTCCCCGACGGAACGCAAGGCCTGGACGTTGTTCGCTATGCCTCGAATTGCCACAATCACTTTGCGACGTACATCCACGGCACCAAGTGCGCCGCGCAGTTTTCCGGAGCCATCCACGCCGGGACGGTGAGAATCTTCAAGGATCAACGGATCAGCGATGACAATGTGGCGTGGGAGGCCCCGAAAGAACAGTTGACCCCTTGGCAGGCGGAGTGGAAGGCCTTGTTGCGGGCGATTCGCGAGGATTTGCCGCACAACGAGGCCAAACGTGCCGCGCTTTCCAATCTGGCGGCCATCATGGGGCGTGCGGCCGTGCACAGCGGCCAGGTGATCGGTTGGGAGGCGGCTGCGGCCTCCGAGTTTCAATTTTGTCCCGACGTGGATCGCCTGACGGCCGAATCTCGGCCGCCGGTCCTACCCGACGAGCGGGGAATGTATCCGGTTCCGGTGCCCGGTCAGTGGAGCGAAATCTGATCCCCACCCGCGGCTGCCGAAGGCCGAGCGTTCAAGGGAGCGTCCCGAGGGAGCTTAAGCCTTGTGCTGCACACCGCGAGACGCCGCTGGTGGGGAATCTCCCGGTTCGGCGCCACGCGGTTTGGGGCGCGTCTTTTGGTACACGTACCAAACAAAGACCCCGGCGAATACCGCCGCAAGAACCACGGCAGGCAAGGGATTCGGCACCGGTGCGGCCTCGCTCCCCGGCGCCTGGCCTTCCCAGTGTATCTCCTTCGCCAGCAAGACGGGTGCGGCGCGAAGCGAGTCGCGAGCTTGATAGGCCCAGCGTTTGAAAAATACGCCGTGCACCTCCGCCGGCTCATCCAGACGTTGTTCCGTTGGAAAACCCGGAGGAAGCGACAAAGCGTAGATCACCAGCGGGTTGTTTTCGTCGGCCGGGCGAAACCACACCTGATAGTATTCGGAGATCGCTACGTTGTTTTTCGGGGCGGGCATCCGTGCTACTTGAACGACGTGGCCCTTGACCGTCACGATTCGTCCTCGCCAGTCTTGAGAGCGGCGATAAAGCTGGGAAAAGGTCACCCAGCCTTGTGACGCGGCGGCGATCGTCTCTTCTTCCGTTTGGCGGAGACGCGAGAGGACCGCGAACCAGGGGTCGGCTTCCGCGGGGCGAAAAGGTTGGTCGTCTTGAACGGATGAAAAGTCGATATCGGCAGTCGGAAAAGGCGGCCGTGAGGAAGCCGCTTCCGCCGCCTCGGGCTGTGGAGAGACCGATCCGCCGGGCGGGGACGCCGGATGGCCGGCCGCGGAGGCGGGAGCTTGCTCGGATTCGGTCTGGGAGACCAAAGGTTGCGTGGATTGCTCGTCCGGAAGCGGTAGCAATCGCGTATCGATAGCGGTGCCGTTCCTTGGGCCGAACCGCGGCGTCTGCTCGCTCGGCGCCCCCCGCAAAACCCGCAGGAGCTGCGCTGCCTGCGGCACCCATTGGCTTGCAGATGTGGCCAAAAGCACGCCGCCGCCGATCAGAAAAACCAGCAATAACAGCCGCCGCTGTTCGCGCGGGTGGGTGTACTGACGCGATGTGCCTGTCCTGATGCGCACGCCGATGGTTTCCATGCTACTCATACTTGTCGCGCCGCCGCTGAGCGGAACGGTATGCAGTGTTCTTTCTAATTGTACCGCGTGATTGGTAGGTGTTACGGCGTCGTCATGAAGCGGGCCGGGCGCCCGCGTCGCCCCCAGGCCGTGGGAATGCAACTAGCAGGAGCTTGCGCCCAGCCGTCCGCCAAGCGTTTGCTCCGTCCGGCCGCACAGCCATGCGAGGCACCGACCGGTGTTGCGGACTCGGCTTCGTTGCGACCATAATTGAGGGCGATAATCGGTGCAGGGCCGTAGGCATTCCGAGACTCGGGATGGAGATCGATATCGATGAGAGATTCACGCCGGCCGTTGCTTTTTTTCCTCTTGGCCGCGGGGCTGTCGCTGACGTGCTCTTCCTCTTCGAGCATTTGGGCGGTGGAGAATCATCGCAAATTCCTTGACGGCTTGCGGGAACGCGGATATTTCGATACCGCGGTGGATTACCTCGACGGCTTGGCGGCCGATCCGACTTGTCCGGCGGATTTGAAAGAGGAAATCGACTACCAGGCGGGGACCACGTGGATTCTGGCCGCCTCGCAGACAAGAGTCACGTTGACCCGGGAGCAGTACTTGAGCCGGGCGATGGATCGGCTCAAGAAGTTCGTGCAGGAACATCCGCAACATGCCCTGGTGGGCGATGCAAACGCACAACTCGCCCAAATCCTGGTAGAGCGGGCGAAGTCCGCGCTGGCCTCGGCCGAAGGCAAGCCGGAAGCGGAAGTCGCAAGGTTGCGAGAGCAGGCGCGAACTGCCGTCCAGGAGGCGCAAAAGGCCTTCGCGGTATTTCTCGAAGCCACCCGAAAGCGCGCGGAATCGTATCAAGGGCGCGTCATCGACAGCACTTCCCGTGAAGGTCGCGAACGAGAGGCCGCCTACCGGGATTACCTGCGGGCGAGGTTGTACAACGTGGGCGCACAGTATCAACTGGCCCAGACCTATCCTCCGGAAGACGAGACCCGCAAGAAATTGTTGCAGGAGGCGGCCGACGAGTACGGAAAAATCTACGACAAGTACGCCGATTACGGCGCCGGTTTGGTTGCGAGGTTGCAACAGGGCGTTTGTCTGCAAGAGCTGGGCAAGGATCAAGAGGCGAGTGCCATTTTCGAAGAGACGCTGACCCTACCCGCGGACGATCCGGCAACGCAGCCGTTACGGACCGAAGCCCTGGCCCGATTGTGCGAGATCCTGCGGAAGCAAGGCAATCACCAGGCGGTTGTCGCCCGCGCGCAGGAGTGGCTCGACGACACGCGACCGAACGTTCGGAATGGTGAAGTCGGGTTGCGTCTTCAATTCTTGGCGGGTATGTCGGCGGTAGAGTTGGCTCAAACCGCGGAGAAGAACCAGGACGCGCGTCTGGCGCAGCAGTTGCGAGCGACGGCGAGACGGTTTTTGGAGGCCGCTGCCCGACTGCCCAATCCGAATCGCGGAGAGGCCCAGGCGGCCTTGGCGGGTTTGACGGGAGAAGTGCCGGCCGAAGGACCGGTTCAGGGATTTGCGGACGCCGTGGAACGGGGAGACGCGGCTTGGAATCGTTTTGTCGCCGCGATGAGCCAAGTGCAACAGGGACCGAACGCCGACCAGGCCCGCCGGGAAGCCGACACCGCAAGGGAAGCCGCCGTCGATCTTTATCGAGCGGCCCTGCGTTACGCCTCGCCGGACGTGATGGATCAGGTCAATGCGGTACGCTTCAAACTGGTGTACCTGCTTTGGGATGCCGATCGCCTCGAAGAGTGTGCGGTCCTCGGGGAGTTCTTGACGCGTCGCTACCCGCAGGCGGCGGGATCGAACAAGGCGGGCGAGGTGGCGGTCAAGGCCGTTCGTAAGCTCTTCTTGGATTCGACGAAGCAGGGCGGCGACGGCGAGTGGGAGCTGCAATGGATGGTGCGTCTGACGGATTATCTCGTCCAGCGCTGGCCGGACCAAAACGAGGCTGCGGAAGCCGTATTGTCGGTGATGGATTCCGCGATCGATCTAGGACGCATGGATGAGGCCGAGGCCTACATCGCTAAGTTGCCTGAGAACTCTTGGGGACGGGGCAGGGCGGAATTGCGTTTGGGACAAGCGCTCTGGGCGGACTACGTCAAGACCGTTGCGGAGGCCAACGCGCCGGCCGGCGACCGGTTGACCGCCTTGCGGGACGATGCGCGGGAGCATCTGGAAAAGGGCCTGGAGATCGTTCGCACGGCCGTGAGCGGCGGACAGGCCGTGGACTACTTCGTCGAGTATTCCGTGCTGCTGTTGGCGCAAGCCTATTTAACCATGGGCGAGCCGAACAAATCGATCGACCTTTTGAACGATCAAGCGATCGGCCCGCTCACATTGATCGATCGTCAGAATCCCGCCGTCAGTCGCCGCGCGTTTCAAGAGGAAGTACTGAAACTGGCCCTTCGCGCCTATGTGGTTGCTCAGCAGGTGGACGAGGCGATGAAGTATTTGGATCGTCTCGAGTCCTTGGTGACGGCGGGCGACGAGACCGCCGGCGGCAAGGGCCTGACGGCCGTCTATGTCAGCCTGGGCCGGCAGTTGGAGCAACAAGTGCAACAACTTCGCAGCGAGAATAAAACGGAGCAACTGGAGACCGTGCTGTCCGGTTTTACGACGCTGTTGGGGCGCATCTCGCAGCGTGCCCAAGGTGCCGATTTTCGCTCCTTGAATTGGGTGGCCGAAACGTACTTCAGCCTCGGCAAGGGACTGGATCCCGGCGGGCCCGAGGTCCCGGAGAAGGCCCAGTCGTTTTACGAACAGGCGCTTGCCAGTTACGTGACTCTCATTAAGCGGACCGATCAGGAGCCGGGTTTTGCCCCGGAAGATGCGCCGATCTACCTGCGGGTACGGCTGGCGGGCGTCCTGCGCGGCCTCCGAATCTACGATAAAGCCCTGGAGGCGGTGCTGTACGTGATCGACAGGGCAGGCAAAGAGAATCGCATCGACGTCCAGATCGAGGCGGCCACAATTTACCAGGAATGGGCCGAGCAGCCGGGCAAGGAAGACTACTACATCAATGCCATTCGCGGCGGATACGAAAAAGGCGGGCGGTATCTGATTTGGGGTTGGGGCGGCATTGCCAAACGGGTAGCCGCGTCGTATCAGAAGTTCGAGACGGTCTTTCATCAGGCCCGTTACAACTTGGCGTTATGTCGCTTGAAGTTGGCGCAAAAAAAGACCGGCGATGAACGCTCACGATTGTTGGAGGAGGCCTTGCTGGATATCCGTCGCACCTACCTGCTTTATCCGTCGTTAGGAGGCAAGGATTGGTACGACAAGTACGATAAGCTCGTAAGGACCATCCAGCAGTTACAGGGGGAACGGTCTCCGCAGGGTCTGCGGGCGTTCGATCAGCGATCGGCAAATCAGGCCGCCTCGCGGTCGTGAGGCACGAGCGAGCGGTTGGACAGGCTGCGGCATTTTCGCCGAATGCCGGGTTAGGAAAGCGGAATAGCGCAGGGAGACTGGCGATCATGAACATGCGTTGGTTGGGATTTGCATGCATAGCCGCGGGAATCTGGAACGCGACGGCGTTCGCCGTCGATACCGTGGTGACCTCCTCGGAACAGGTACGTGGACGCATCACGCAGATGTCTCCCCAGCAGGTGACGGTCGAGACGGCGGCCGGCCCGAAAACGGTGCCCGTCAACCAGATCCTCCGTATTACGTACGACGCGGAGCCGGCGGCTTTGGGCACCGCCCGGTCGAACGTGGAGACCTCGCGATTCGAAGACGCCCTGACCGCCCTGGATCGTATAGCCGCGGACAGTCTGCGGCGGCCGGAGATCGCCCAAGACGTGGAATTCTATCGGGCCTATTGCCGGGGGAAGATCGCGTTGGCCGGTACCGGCTCGCCGCAGGAGGCCGGCGCGGCGATGGTGACGTTTCTCGCGTCGGCCCCCAATTCCTATCACTATTGGGACGCCTGCCGCATCATTGCGGAGCTGCTGATCGCCGTCAAGAATTACGACAAAGCGGTGGAGTATTTCGGTAAGATCGGCGAAGCTCCTTGGCCGGAATTCAAGGTCGAGGGTTTTCAAAAGTCGGGCTGGACTTACGTCTTGGCGGGCAAATTCGCGGAGGCGGAAGCGGCCTTCGACAAGGCTTTGGCCGTCCCCTTGAGCGGCGATGATTCGCCGAAATTGCTGGCTACCATCGGTAAAGCGCGGACCCTGGTGGAAAAGGGTCAGGCTGAGGAGGCAATCGCCATGCTTCAACCCATCTTGGAGCGGCCCGACTTGACGGAAAACAGCGAAGTGATGGGCAGATTGTACGGGACGATGGGGGCGGCGTATCGTAAAGCGGGCAAAACCAAGGATGCCGTGATCGCCTTTCTGCACGTCGATTTGCTGTATTTCGGCCATGCCCCGTCCCACATCGACGCCCTGCGGAATCTAGCGGAACTCTGGCCGCAACTGCAACATCCGGAGCGGGCGGCGGAGGCGGTCGACGTGCTGAAGGAACAGTACAAGGTCACCGTTTCGGGCGGGTAGCAAGGGGCCGCCGCTCGCAGGAACGACCCGTGGCCGCGACTTGGACGGCTCCAAGATCGCCCGCGGTCGGGAGTTTACGGTCGCCGACGGTGCAAGGTATATTAGAGGGTTCAAAGTGGACCGCCCCCTCGCAGGCGAAGATCGCGTCGAGCGGGCGGCGAGGTGAATCTGAAGGCGGTGTGCAGCGAACCGTGTTCGGGACGGACGAAATCGCGGAACAGAGTACCGGATGCCAACACGATTTTAGGGTTTTGACCTTCAACCAGGAGGTTTCCATGCGGCGAGGCTTCTTGTCGACCTGGAGCGGCTCGGTAGCGGCTTCACTCGTGATGTTGTTGGTGATGCTCGGCGGTTTGCCGAGGTGGATCCCGGCTTCCGGAACAGCCGTCCATGCGGAGGAAGCGGCGACCGACGACACGCTGCCGGCCGCGGACGCTGGATCGTCCGAAGCGGCACCGGCCGCGCCGGAGACCGCCCGGCCGCAAGAGAAGTCGGTCCTCCGTTGGTTCTTCGAATCGCTGGGCTGGACGTACACCTTGGCCTTCTTGACGATTTCGTTCTCATTTGTGGCCCTGTTGGTGATGAATTTGGTCGGCTGCCGTCGCGAAACCGTGATACCCTCGGCGCTAATCGACGGATTCGAGGCCCACTTCAACGAAAAACGGTACCAAGAAGCCTACGAATTGGCGAAGAACGACGAATCCTTTCTGGGGCAGGTCTTGTCGGCGGGCTTGGCGAAGCTTTCGGCCGGTTACGCCCAGGCCGTGGAGGCCATGCAGGAGGTCGGCGAGGAGCAGGCCATGCGCATGGAGCACCGGCTGAGCTACATCGGACTGATCGGCACCGTCAGCCCCATGGTGGGATTGTTGGGAACGGTGGACGGCATGGTGCGATCCTTCAGCGTGATCGCCAACAGCACCACGACTCCCAAGCCGGCGGATCTCGCCCGCGGTATTTCCACCGCTTTGATTACAACCCTGGTCGGACTGATCATTGCCATTCCGGCCATCATTGTGTACGGGTTTCTCCGCAATCGTATCGCGCGACTGGTCCTTGAAGTGGGGATCGTGAGCGAAGGGTTGATGTCGCGGTTCTCCAGCGTCGGCGCTAAGAAGGCCTGAATACCTCTCGGGATTCTTTTCCGTGCGGAGTCGGCGGTTTTGAAAGGGCTACGCATGCCCCGGGG
This sequence comes from Thermogutta hypogea, assembly GCF_055386265.1. Classification (NCBI taxonomy): domain Bacteria; kingdom Pseudomonadati; phylum Planctomycetota; class Planctomycetia; order Pirellulales; family Thermoguttaceae; genus Thermogutta; species Thermogutta hypogea. The sequence goes on along the minus strand of NZ_AP042425.1, from coordinate 2,034,616 downwards.
GTTCGTTGCCTGAGGAGTGGACGCACATGCGCTATGGGCGTGGACGACAAATTCCCGACGCCGAAGGCGATATGACGCCGATGATCGACATGACGTTTCAGTTGATCGCCTTTTTCATGATTTTGATCAATTTTTCGGAGGGCGATCAAAATCAGCTCATTCGGCTTCCCGCCAGCGAGTTGGCCAAGCCGCCCGATACGGCCCCTGCTTACCCCATCACCTTGCAGATGACGTCCAAGGGGACGGTTTTTTACGGTGTTGAGGAATACACGTTGGACGGCATCGTACCGATTCTGCAAGTGGAAAAACAGTTGGTGGAACGTCGCGGCGGCGACTATCGCGATACGACCATCATCATTCGCGCCGATCGCTATGCGAAAACCGGGCGAGTGCAAGAGTTGATACGCACGTGTCAGTCGGTTGGGTTCGAAAAATTCACCTTGCGCGCCAAACAAGAGAGCACTTAGACGATGAAGTTTCGCGGCTCGGGAACCCGAACGGGCGGCAAGATCGAGCTGATGATGACGCCGATGATCGACGTCGTCTTCCAGCTCTTGACGTTCTTCATCATGACCTTCAAGATCGTGTCGCCCGAGGGAGATTTCTTTATCAAGATGCCGTTGGCGGCGCCGAGCGCGGGCGTGCCGAGCGACTCGCAATTGCCGCCGATCAAGGTTCGCTTGACGGCGGCCGCGGGCGGGCGATTGTCGGGAATCTATATGTCGGAACGTCGCTTGGGCAGCTTCGAGGAGCTTCGCCAACAGGTTCGCCTGTTGGTGGGCGATCAGGCCGGCCCCGGGGGCGCCGGAGACGCCGAGGTGGAGTTCGATTGCGACTACGACCTCAACTACGAGAATGTCATGAAGGCCATCACGGCCGTCTCCGGTTACGTGGCCTCGGACGGTCGCATCATCCGCCTGGTGGAAAAAATCAAATTCGCTCCGCCTCGAAAAGAGTGACGCTTTGCGCCGTCATGTCGTGCGGCGTGCCGCTTCTTTCGCGAGCTATCCTCGCGGATGAAACCGCTTGTGCACGGCCTTCAATCTGGCGTAGTCCACGTGGGTGTAGATTTGCGTGGTGGCGATGCCCGCGTGGCCGAGCAGCTCCTGTACGTGCCGCAGGTCGGCCCCGCCCGCCAGGAGATGCGTAGCAAAGCTGTGCCGTAGCGTGTGGGGGCTGATATCGGGCGGAATCCCGGCCCGTATTGCGTGGAATTTCAACAATTCCCAAATGCGTTCTCGTCGCAACCGCTTGCCGCGATAGGAGAGGAAGGCATAGGGCGAATGGCCGCCTGAGGCGGCGGCCAAGAGCGGCCGCTCTTCGGCCAGGTAAGCGCGAAAGGCCTCGACCGCCCGTTTCCCGAGGGGCACGATTCGCTCCTTGTTGCCCTTGCCGCGGCATACGCAATAGGCTTCGTCCAGATGAAGATCCTCCATCCGCAGGTTGGCCGCTTCACCGGCGCGGCAACCAGTCGCGTAAAGAAACTCGAGCAGCGCGCGATTGCGGTGATGGCAGCGGTCGTAGGGCCGAGGGCTTTGTAGCAGGGCTTCCACTTGGGTCGGCGTCAGAACGTGCGGCACGCGTTCCCATAGCTTGGGGCCGCCCAGAAGTTCGGCCTTGTTTTGGGTGACCAGTCCTTCCAATTGCAGATAGCGCAGGAAAAGCCGCAGCGAAACGATATGCCGCGCGAGCGACGCCGGGGCCAGGTTCCGACCGTGCAACCACGCGGCGTAGTCGGAGAGGTCTTGAATCTCGAGGCGGGTGGGTGAGCGGTTCCCCAACCATTGCAGAAAACGGCGCAGATCGCGGCGGTAGGCGGCCACGGTGTTTTCCGAAAGGTGGCATTCCGCCGACAGATAGTGCGAAAAGTCCTCCTCCCAGTTTCGCGTGACTTGGCCGGGCGAGATGTTTTGCGGTCGTAGTTTGCGTCGCGGGGGACTCATGGCGATTCCGGTACCGATCGGCGGACGACTTTCTTCCCGCCGAAATCGGGATTAAAATCCCAGGCGATCGTTTCAGAAAGGAACGAAAGGGCGGCGGTCGGCCCTATCTCTTATCGGAAATCGGAGCGACCGTAATCGCGGCGAACCCCCTATATCATCCCGGATTCCTTATGACTTCCACGCAAGGAATACGCACCCTCAGGGAATTGTCCCTCGGCGACGAGGGGGATCTTTTTCTGCTGCTGGTCGCCAAAGAAAGCGGAACGACGCGGGCCGGCCAGCCGTTCTGGTTGCTGACCTTGCGCGACGAAACGGGGGAGATTCAAGTCGCCGTTTGGGCGGATTCGCCGTGGTTTGCGACATGTCAAAAAGAGTGGAAGGCCGGCGATTTCTTCAAGGTCCGAGCGTTGCTCCGCGAGTCGCGGTGGGGGCCGACGTTGGATATCCGCAAAATACGACATGTGCGGGAGAGCGACCGAGAGGCCGGTTTCGACCCCGCCAAGTTCGTGCCGGATTCGCCCGTCCCGAAAGAGCAACTCTACACGGAATTGCGGACCTTGGCGTCGGACAAGATGGAGCCGTCCGGTTTGCGGGATCTTACCTTGTATATTCTCGAACAAGAGCGGGAGAGGCTCCTGACGCTTCCGGGGTCGAGGACGTACCACCATGTCTACCCCGGCGGGTGGCTGGAGCACACGCGTTCCGTTGCCGAGATCTGCCTCTTCTTGGCCGACCAATATCGTCGGCAATACCCGGACATGCAGCCGCCGCTGGACCGCGATTTGGTTCTCGCCGGCGGCATTTTGCACGACATCGGCAAGCTGCGAGAACTGGATTGTTCTCCGCTCCAAACCACCTATTCGGCGGATGGTGCCTTGCTCGGCCACACGATTTTGGGGCGAGACTTAGTTCGCGAGGCGGCGGAAGCGGTGGGGTTTTCGGGAGAGCGGTTACTAAAGTTGGAGCACGTGATCATCGCCCATCAGGAGGGGGGAGAAAACGGTTCCTCCAAACCGCCCATGTTTCCGGAGGCCCTCCTGGTGCACTATGCCGATGCCGTTGATACCAAATTCGCGATCATGCGACGCATCTTGGCGGACGATCAAGGCGACGGACTGTTGACCTCCGACCGTAACGTCTTGCGGCATGCATTGTTCCGGGGATCGCGAGAAGCGGCCGAGTAAAGCCGGCGTCGCAGAGCGATCGGCAGGAGAGTGGTTTCGGTTAGATCCGGCGAGCTTGCGCAATCCGCCAGCGCCGTGCCGAATCTTTCAACATCGGACCGGGCTGCAGACTCGGCTCTCCCTCGAGGATGGCCGCAACCTCTTCACGGATCATGGGGCTGATCTCGACCAGGAGCCACCCGCCCGGTACGAGCCGCTCCGCCGCCTGCGGTACCAACCGTGCGATGACCTCCGTTCCGCGCGGGCCGGCCACCAGGGCTTGGTACGGCTCGTGGTCGCGCACATCGCGTGGCAGACGGGTGAATTCTTCTTCGCTGACGTACGGCGGATTGGAACAGATGAGATGGAACGGATCCTGCGGGGAAAGGGCCTCCATGAGATCGCTTTGCACGAACCGAATGCGATCCGAAAAGCCTAGCCGTCGGGCGTTATCTTCGGCGACTTGAAGGGCCTCATTGCTGATGTCCACAGCCGTGATTTCCGCCCGCGGCAGGTGCTTAGCGGCGCAGATGGCCAGGATACCGCTGCCGGTGCCGACGTCGCAGACCCGCAGGGGGCACTCGGATGGGAATTCCTTGGCCAGATCCAGCATGCGAACGACCAGGTCTTCCGTCTCCGGTCGGGGAATCAAAACGGCGGGCGTGACCCGAAAGCTGAGAGAGAAAAATTCGCGCCGGCCCACCAAATACGCCACCGGCGTACCCTCCGCTCGCTCCCGAACCATGGCGCGAAACTTGGCGCGGACCTCGTCGGAGGCGACCTCTTCGAAGGCCGTGTAGAGGTCGATGCGACGGCATCCCTTGGCTGTCGCCAGCAGAACTTCGGCGTCGAGCCGGGGCGACTCCGAGCCGTGTCGCTCCAGGTAGTCGGTCGTCCATGCCAAGAGCCGCCCGATCGTCCAGACTTCGGTTTCGGCCATGGCTTTGGTCCCCTCGGCGATGAAACCCTGTCCCGAACTGTATGGATGGGGACTTTGGAGGGAATCCTTCCCCCTCTTGCTCCCATAACGTGGTCGCGGCTTCAGTCGAGTTGGCCGAACGTGCTGCGGAGTTCCGCCCGTTCGTGATCCAGGATGGCTTCAATCAGCGGATCCAAATTACCCGCCAGGATGTTGCTCAACTGATACAGCGTGAGGTTGATTCGGTGATCGGTGACGCGGTTTTCGGGAAAATTGTAAGTGCGGATTTTTTGGCTGCGGTCTCCGGAGCCGATCTGCGTCCGCCGCTCCTCCGCCCGCTGCTCATCTTTCGCTCGCTGATAGTGTTCGTAAATACGGCTTTTCAAGACCCGGAGCGCCTTGGCGAAGTTCTTGTGCTGACTCTTTTCGTCCTGGCATTGCACCACAATTCCCGTCTCGTAGTGCGTCAGCCGTATGGCCGAAGAGGTCTTGTTGACGTGCTGGCCGCCGGGGCCGCTGGCGTGATAGGTGTCGCGGCGGTAATCCTCCGGCCTCAATTCGATTTCGACGTCGTCAGGCTCGCGGAGGACCGCCACCGTCGCCAAAGAGGTATGAATGCGACCTTTTGCTTCCGTTTCGGGGACCCTTTGGACGCGGTGGCCGCCGCTCTCGTATTGCATGCGGCGAAAGACCTCATCACCTTCCAGCCCGAAGGAAATCTCCTTGAATCCGCCCAACTCCGTGGGATTCATCTCCAAGATTTCGATTTTCCAGCCTTTCAGCTCGGCATAACGGCGGTACATCTCGAAAAGATCGCGAGCGAAAAGTGCGGCCTCCTCGCCGCCGGTGCCGGCGCGAATTTCCATGATGCAGCGAGTCCGTTCGGCGTCCTCGCCGCCCACGGTCAGGGCCAGCAACTCGTCCCAAAGTTCTTCGCGTTCGCGGCGCAGTGCTTCCAATTCGGATGCGGCCAGTTCGCGGAGTTCCGGATCGGAAGAATTCTCGGCCAGCTCACGGGCCTCTAGGATTTGCTGAGATATCTGCCGGAAACGGCGGTAGCGGGTCGCCAATTTGGCCAGCGAGCCGTGCTCGCGAAGGACGGCGGACATCCGAGAAGGGTTGGCGAGCACTTCGGGATCGTGAAGGCTCCGCTCCAACTCCTCGAACCGGGCGAGCTTTTCGTCCAGTTGTTTGCGCATGGGAATATCACACAGCCGCCGAACGCTCGGAAGAGCATCGGATGTCCACACGTACCACAAGGAGCCGGAAACCGATCAAAGCGGCTTCCGGGGAGAACACCGAGTAGGAAGCATCCAAGCTTATGCAGGAAGCCGGCCGCGCGGCGATCAACCGGCGTCTTGCGACTCCTGTTGTTGGCCCTTCTTGCGGCCTTTCGTCACGCTCGAATAACCTCCCGCGAATCGGTTGCGGAACTTTTCGATCCGGCCGGTGGTGTCGACATATTTGAGCTTGCCGGTAAAGAAGGGGTGGCAGGCGTTGCAGATGTCAATCTTTAACTCGGACTTGGTGCTGCGGGTGACGAACGTGTTCCCGCAGCCGCAAGTGACCTTGGTTTCCACATAGTTCGGGTGAATGCCCTCTTTCATGGCAAAGGCTCCGGAAATATCGGGCGTGATGGTAATCGATACAATCTTGTGAATGAACCACCTGTGTAGGGGTATTTTATCCCCCAAATTTGGCTCCGGTGCGGCATTCAACCGGTCAATGCCGGAGCGGGCCGTCCCTCGGAAGGCCGCAAACCTGAAGTATAGCGGCGCGATGGGATTTTCTCAATCGCCCCGATTGGGTTTCCTGGGATGGGACGCAGGATGAAACTCCGGCCGAGGCTTTCAAAACGGATAGAAGCGAAGAGCCGACCGGGATCAGCCGAGCCTGAAAATCTTTTCCTGTCACCGTTACGGATTCCCGGAATCCGTCGAAGTTGAGCCGTTCGGCTGTTCTGTCCCGGTTTCGTCTTTCGCGGAATCGTCCGTGGAATTGTTGCCGCTCTCGTTCGTGCCGCCGATGTCGAGCGGTTTGGCGCCGGTCAATTCCTCGATCCACCTTGCCCGAACGAGATTGCCGAATCGACTCGGCAGGTGAACATCGGCACGATAGGCGGTGATAGCGCGGGGGTAGTCTCCCAGTTTTTCGTTGAGTCGTCCCAGGGCGTAGGCCACGCCCGGCTCCCAGGGCTGGCCGGGAATCGACAAGGCGGTCCGGTTGATCAGGAGGTCCTCGGCTGACTTGCGATTTCCCAACCACACGGAAATCAGGCCGAGCCAATACGATGCGTTGAGTTTGGCTTGGATGTACATCATCTCTTGCGCGGAGTTCATGCCGGAGGAGTCGAGCAGCCTTTGCGAGGGGCGTGCCGCTTGGTAGCACGCCGTAGCGCTCTCTTCGCCGAGAAGGTCGCCCTTCAGGTGGAGCACACGCCCGCGCCATAGCGGCATCATGCTTTCCGTTTGAACCATGAAGGGCAGCATATCCATCGCCTGGTAGCGATTCACTTCGGCGGCGAATGCCTGGCGCTGGAGCGAGGCACGATAGGGGAGCGTCCAAAGCGACACATCCTCGACCCCAAACAGTTCCCGGAACCGCGCCGCTTCGTCGCTGGGGTGAGCCGTGAGCGAGAGGGATTCCCCGCCGGCCAGCATTCGGGCGACCATTTCCATTCTCTGCGATAGATATGCGGCGGAGCCTTCCAGCAACACTTGTACGGAGCGTAGCATGGAAGATTTGACGCGATACGGATTTCGCGGATCGGCATCCAGGCGGCGGAGGAGGGATTCGTTATCCGCCAGTTCTTGGAGGGTCGCCGGCTCGATCTCCAGGCCCCTGCCGGGGACCATCTTGAGGCCGTCTTCGGCGGGGATGGGGAATCCTAAACTTGGTTCGAAGACGTAGATGTTACCCTCGATCGCGACGCCCACGGCCCAGGGTTCCCAGCGCGGCTCTTGGCCCTCGGCGGCGACGTTGACCGCAAGCATGGCCGCATCGAGGCCTTCCTGGCGGCACAGCAACAGATAGACCCAGGCCCTGGCGGTGGCGGAACCGTGACCCAGCAGCAGAGTTTGCCACGGCGTTCGGACGAGAAGCTCCCCGTTGGAAAGCTGCGGCGAGTTATCGAGCGGATCGAGTTGGATGTGAAAGACAACCCAGTCGAAGAGCGCTTTTGCTCGGGATAACTCGTCCACGCCGTCGCCCCGCGCCCAGGTCGCGATGTCGCGCAGCCAGACGGCGGTTTGCAGCGAAAAGGCGTCATCACGCGTGAAATGCAGTTCGGCCAGGTTCCTGACTTCCGGCAGTTCCCGCATGTCGGGTGGGAGGGTCTCCAAAAGCGGATCGGGCTGCCAATCCTCCAGCGGTTTTTGCGTGCGGATCCACTGGTCCAAGCGATCGGCGACCTGAATCGCCATATCCGTTCCGTCGAATTGGTAGAGGCGATTGAGGGTGTCGATAGCAATTTCGAACAGCTCGTCGCGGTGAAGCGTGGCCGTTTGGCCGGCATTCGTGGTCGGAGGCGGCTCCTCCTTTTGCGCCGGCTTGCGACAACCGATCGTCGTCGAGAGAACCAAGGTGAGCCAGAGGATGGTGAGGTGGCACAATAAAAGTCGGAATTCGGACGACGTCCGCCGGCATGTCTTAGGAAGACGAAGCGTGTTCCCCCGAATTGCGGGGTTGCAGCTACCAGTGCTGGACACACGCCCCTCTCGTGGGTATAACAGTCGGAATCCCCGGCGACCGGCAGGCGCTGTTCGCGGACCGTTCGTGGTTGAAGGTGATATTCGAAGGCTTACGCGCCTCATGCCGAGTCCTCCGCGAAATCGCGCAGATATAGGGTGCGGATGGATGCCAGTTGTCGTAACAGCCTGGGTAGCTCTTTCAGAGGTACCATATTGGGGCCGTCACTGAGTGCGTTGTCGGGATCCGGATGGGTTTCGAGAAAGACGCCGTCGGCACCCGCCGCTACCGCCGCGCGTGCCAAGGTGGGAACCATACGGCGATCTCCGCCGGATCGTTCACCCTGTCCGCCGGGTTCCTGTACGCTGTGGGTGGCATCAAAGATCACGGGTACGCCCAAAGACTGCATGAGCGGGATGCTCCGCATGTCATTCACGAGCCTGCCGTAACCGAAAAAAGTGCCGCGTTCTCCCAAAAGCACGTCACGGCAGCCGGCTTCGGCAAGTTTCGTGATGACATGCCGCATATCGGCCGGGGCTAGAAACTGCCCTTTTTTCACATGCACCGGCCTGCCTGTAGCTCCGGCGGCGACCAAGAGGTCGGTTTGACGACAAAGAAAGGCGGGAATCTGGAGCAAATCGCATACCTTCGCCGCGGGAACGGCTTGCTCCGGCAAGTGGATGTCCGTGGTAATCGGCAAACGGTGGGCATTGCGGACTTCCGCTAGAATGCGCAGTCCTTGCTCCAAACCGGGCCCGCGATACGATCGAAGGCTGGTGCGATTCGCCTTGTCGAAAGAGGCTTTGAAGATGACCTGCAAACCTTGCTCTTCGCCCATCCGGCGGAGGAACTCGGCGGTCTGGAGCGTCAGTTCTTCCGACTCGATGACGCAAGGCCCGGCGATAATCAGCAAGGGTTGACCGGGGCCGCAACGATAGGGACCGATTTCGGCGGGAAGCCGTAGCACCTCAACACCTCCCACAAAAAAGCCAGGCATGCGACCGGACCCGGCACATGCTTGTCCGGCCGCAAAGGGCATGTGTGAACACAAGTCCTTTATGCCCGGAGGGTTCCGTATGCCCGGAGGGTTCCGTCATGCGGGTTTTTCACTACGGATTTTACCGGCTTGCCCAGGGACGAATTCGGCATCCCACGTTCGCGATTTCCACTTGGCGGCCGTGTGAGCCGGCACGACGACTTGGACTCGCCGCGCTAAGACCTCGATTTCGAGGGGTAGCATCCCTCCCGGGTCGCCATCGAGCTGGTAACTGACCTGCTCCGCCGCCGTAATGCGAATCCGCCGCGCGCGGGCCAGACGACAATCTGGAAGCCTGGGGTGGAGCATGAGTTGGCTGACGGCGGTATACCAAAGCCCGCGGGCGACTCCGCGGCGTTCGAACGTGCAGATATCCAATTCACCGTCGGTGCCGTCGGCTTTTGGAGTCAGCGGCAGCCCCCAGCCGTACTTGGGCAGGTTGAAGACGAACGCCCAAGCCACGGGACCGATCGCTTTGACCTCGCTTTCGTCGTGGAGCGTGTAGGTGACCGAAAGCTCGGGAAAGGAATAGGTTCGCATGAGCTGGAAAATCGGGCCGATGAAACTGAGGAAACTGCCGTGGCCGCCCCGGTAACCCGCCAGACGTCGACGATGGACCATTTCCACGGCTGCCGCGTCAAACCCGCAACTTGCCATTACCAAGAATAATCGACCGTTGGCGGAACCGGCATCCAAATGCAGGATGCGGCCGTCATGAACGAGGCGGGCGGCCGTGTTCGGGTTCTTGCTGATGCCGAGGTGGAATGCCGCAAGATTGGATGTTCCGGCGGGAAAGAGCAGCAAAGGTACTCCCGGTGCGCACCGATTGATCAATTCCAACGCGGTGCCGTCGCCTCCCAAGCCCACGAAGCAACGCAAATCCCCGCGCTCGTGACGCCGATTGGCGGTCTCGGTCGCTTGTGCCAAATCGGTGGAGACCTCGACGCGGTAACCGTAGGCCTGAATCGCTCGCAGAAGACCGTCCAATTGCCGCTGAGAAGAACGCCTGCCCGCTCTGGGGTTGTGCAAAACCATGACGAGGTCCGCGTCCGAAGGCAGGGATTGCGGAGGCAACACGTGATCCATGTGTTTCGATTTCGGTGCTGGGTGTCGATCTGTTTTCGCTAAGAGAGACGCTCCAGGGGCGACGCAATGTTTGCCGACGATCGCGGCTGGCGGCGATCCGTGCTGTTGGGAGATCCGCTCGAGCGATCGTGATGCGACTCGTCCGGCGTCGTGTGTGCAACTCCCGACTTCCACAGGGTACGCGATTTGTCATTTTGGAACAAGCTCCGGACGGAGTCGCGCACCGCGGACGCGAAATCGAGACCGGCGAACCGGCGGGGCACGGGCGAAACACAAGCGACGTCCGCTCTACTTGCGGAAGGGGCGTTTTCCTGGGTGGCTTCATAGCGTAAATTGACGGATGGTTATTCCCCATGGACTTGGCCGGGGCATAAAACATCCGGACGTGGCGTTCGATCTGGATTGCCGGAACGAACGGCGTCGTGATATTGCGATCATACCCCAACACAGTCGGCGTCCCTCATCGTCTTCACCCTTTTGCTTCACTCCTTTGTGCTCGCTATGTTGGATTATCGTCTGCTGGCTGTGGATATCGACGGTACGTTGGTCAATAGTCAAGACCGTCTCACGGAAACCACGTGCCGGGCGATTCGTCGTGCCGGGACGGCGGGGCTACAGGTAGTTTTGGCGACCGGCCGAAGATACAGCAGAGCCTTGCCCCTTGTGGAATCGCTCGGCTTGGAAGTGCCCGTCATTGCTTCCAGCGGGGCGATCGTCAAAAACCCCGTGAGCCATCAGACGCTCTTTCGGGCTGAGTTTTCCCCAGCCGGCCTGCGGGACTTGATATGCCTCCTTCGCAGGCTTGGGTTTCAGCCGGTTCTCCTGGGCGATACCTTCGATCAGGGCTTCGATTACTATTTGGACCCGGGGGATCCTCCCAACGGCTATTTGCAGGACTACCTTCGAGCCAATCCGGATTGCGAGCGTTATTGGCCGCGGATCGAAGAGGAACCCCCGCCGGAGGTCTTCGCAGCCTTTACGATCGGCGACCGCGATGCAATGTTGGGGGTGGAGCACGCGATCCACGAGACGTTTCCCGCTCAATATGTGACGCATGTTTTGCGAAGTCCGCGTTATGAGGGTTTCTTTTGCGAAATCGCCCCTGCGGGGGTGGACAAGTGGACGGCGGTTCGAACCGTGGCAGCCCTGCGCGGTGTGCCTTTGGACGCGGTCTGCGCGGTGGGAGATGACGTGAACGATCTGCCGATGATCCGGGAGGCGGGGCTGGGGATTGCGATGGGCAATGCCTTGCCGGTCGTTAAGGAAGCCGCGGACTACGTGGCCCCGACTCACGACCAGGAGGGGTTGGCGGAGGTGGTGGCCTGGTTGTTGGGTGAACGACCTTTTCCGGCCGCCCCCCACCCACGCAGGGAGCGGATGAACTCCCGGAGCGGAAAGGCGGAATAGCTTTCGCGGTCTTCCGGCCATCGTTATCGCCCATGGTGAGCCTTGGTTCCGGGATGGTCGCTGTGGGCGATTTGGCGAAGAATGGAAGAGACGGGGAGGGGATGATGACGGAGAACGCCGTTTCGCGAAGTGAAAACGCCGACAACCCGGAGGGATCGGCCGCCCCGAACATCAGCTTCTCGGATTTCCAGACGCTGATACGGCGGATGTATTATTCCAAGGATGTGGCCCGCGGTATCGACGGCACGTTCATGTGGCTGATGGAGGAGGTCGGGGAGCTGGCAGCGGCACTCCGTAGCGGTACTCAAGAAGAACGCGAAGCCGAGTTCGCGGACGTGATTGCTTGGTTGACTACCATCGCCAATGTGGCTCAGATCGATTTGACAAAGGCGCTGAGGAAAAAATATGGCAGCGGCTGCCCGGGCTGTGGCAAGTTTGTCTGCGTGTGTCCCGACGGGGGCAAGCCGTAGCCGCTCAAGGTGGTACCGGAAGAACGCGACTTTGTCTGAACCGCGGGGATAATCTTGCGTAAAGTTGGGGTGACCGGTCCGCGACAATTACTCCGTGCCGATGGATCGCAAATCAGGGGCGTGTATTGCTTGTCCCATGCCGCCCCATAGAGGGGTGTCCTGGAATCCAATTTCCGAATGAAACTAGGTCGTAAGTGAAACCGGTGAATTTTCGTCAACTCCTGCCTCTTCTTGCCGCTCTCCTTGCCGAAATTGCCCTCATTGCTGGGGGGGCGAGATTGCTTGTTGCTGGCGTGTCGGTAACAGAGGGGAATGCTGCTCCAGAGGCACGGGCGAAAGCGGAAATTTATGCCGACGTTCACCTCGCGAAAGTGGAGCTTGGCTGGGGCGGCGTATGGAAACCGGGTTTCTGGATGCCGATTTGGGTCACGCTTTCGGGCGGAGCGACGGGCGGGGCAGGGGAACTGGTCGTCTCTTGCCCGGATAGCGAGGGAGCGGTTTGCAGGTATCCCTTCGGCCGAGTCCAGCTCAACGGCAGCGAAACGCGGACCGTGGAATCGCTGGTGCGCTTAGGCAGGCCTGGGGCCGCCGTCACCGTCGAATGGCATCTAGAAGACGGCCGCACGCTACGGCACAGCGTTCAGTCGAATCGCTCGCTGGTCGGCCCTGCCGCGACAGGACCGACGTTTGAACAGCCGGTCATCCTTCAGATTGGGCCCACGCCGATCGCGGAGAACCGCCAAGGGCGGATTTCGGGGGGGATTCACTGGGTGACGATCACGACCCCGGAAGCTCTGCCGCAAAACCCCGCGGCTTATCAAATGGTCTCCGCCGTCCTGCTCACCATGGGAGCGGACACTCGATTTCGCGAACGATCATCTCGGTGCGGGGACGTGTGGCAGGGTTTACGGGAATGGGTGGCCTCGGGTGGGCGTCTGGTTTTGAGCGTCGATGAGTCTGCCGCCCATCTCTTTGCCCCGGGGGAAGTCTTGGACTGGGCCATCCCGGGCGGTATTGCGGGCAGTATCCAGTTGCGGAAGACCGCGGCTTTGGAGACCTACGCCGAAAGCCCTCGACCATTGGTGGTTCGCCGCGGTGAAGCCTTCCTCAAGGCCGTGCAGGTTCCGGGGTTTCAAGGGATCGTTTCAGCCAAAGAGGGGAACATTCCTTTGGTGCTGCGGAGGCAGTACGGTTTCGGCACGGTGGTTCTTTGCACGGTGGACCTGTCGCATCGGGCCATCCGCGAGTGGTCGCAGAAGGATCGCCTGCTGGAACGGCTGCTGGACCGCGCGGAAAACCACGGCGGCCAGGTCGGCGAGCAGCGGACCTTGATGCATCACGGGTTCAATGATTTGTCGGGACAATTGCACGCGGCACTCGAGCGTTTCCCCGGCGTCACGTTCGTGCCTTTTTCGACCGTGGCGATTCTACTAGGCGTGTATCTGGTGCTGGTCGGCCCTTTGGACTACTTGATTTTGGGGCGGTACCTTCCTGATCGACGCTGGACCTGGTTGACCTTTCCCGTGATGCTGACAGCCGTCTGCCTCTTTGCCTGGAAACTCGGGGAGGAGTGGAAAGGGGGCGGCGTCCTGGTAAACGAGGTGAGCCTGCTGGACGTCGATGTCGAAGGCGGGCGGGCTCGGACCATCGCTTGGGCTGATTTCTTCACGCCCAAGGAGGGGTTGTTCGACGTGAAGCCGAGCGCGGAGTGCTGGAGCGGCCTCGGTTTGCGTCCGACATCCGCATCCGTGGGATGGTTTGCCTCGCCGGGCCGGGGACTCGGTGGAATGGAAGGGGCGTCCCTGGATGTCAGCGAATCTGTGGGGAATTACACGGTTCGCAAGGCAGGACCTTTCGCCGAGTTGGAGGGATTGCCGGCGGCGGCCAAGGCGACCCGTGCGGTTTCGGCCGTGATTGAGGGCGAACCGGAGAAGCCTGTGCTTGAAACCGAGCTTTCCGATCGCCAACAGTTGTTGAACGGAACCGTGACGAATACGTTTCCCTTCGCCCTGGATGATGCCGTGATTCTTTATCGCGGTTGGGTTTATTTCGTGGGGCGATTGGAGCCGGGGGCCTCATGGCGACCCCGCGTCGGTGAGGACCGCCGTGAGCTGCGATCTTGGCTCAACGATCGCCGCGTGGAGACGGTGGGGGAAGGCGTTCAGCAGCAAGCAAGACAGGTCGTGGCGCCATACGATCGGTCGAGTCGTGATGTCTGGTATATCTTGCGGATGATGCTGTTCTATCGCGCGGCAGGGGGTGACGGATATGTGAGACTGTGGAATGCCCAATACGCCTACCTCGACGCGACGGATTGGCTGGAAAACGGAAACGCGGTGCTGCTGGCAAGGGCCGACCTTGATCCCGCGAAGGGCGCGGTCGCGATTCACCCGCGGGGCGCTGCCGGCCGGCGACCGCCGCAGTATGATTCGCTGGCCTACGTTCGCGCAGTCTTGCCGGTTCGAGGAGCGGAAGTCGGCACCCTTACTCAAGGTGTGGAGTAGTCGCCGCGGCGAGCACGACGTGCCAAACGGCGTTGCATCATTCGATTGGAACGAATCCTTTCCGTAAAGCAGGTTCAACGGTAGATGACGCCTTCACATGCCCAAACGTCCGTCGCTCCCATCGGCCCTACCGTCCAGGAAAAGGTCAAGCCGGTGGTGGTCAAGACGGTTGACTTGACTAAGATTTACGGCGAAAAGCGGGCGGTCGATCGATTGACCTTGGAATTGTGCCGGGGAGACCTCTTCGGTTTCATCGGACCCAATGGATCGGGCAAGACGACCACCATGCGGATGTTGGCGACGCTGCTCCAGCCGACCTGGGGCGAGGCCTACGTATGCGATTGCTCGATCTACACGCAGCCGAAGGAAATCCGCAGGTTGATCGGCTACATGCCGGATTTCTTCGGCGTGTACGACGACATGAAGGTGATCGAGTATCTCGAGTTCTTCGCTTCCGCCTACCGTATTCACGGCCCCCGCCGGCGAAAAGTTTGCGAAGAGATGCTCGAATTGGTGGATTTGACGTATAAGCGCGACGCCTTCGTCACGAGTCTCTCTCGCGGTATGACCCAGCGACTGGGCCTGGCACGGGTATTGCTGCACGATCCGGAGGTTCTGATCCTCGACGAACCGGCGAGCGGCTTAGACCCTCGAGCGCGGATCGAGATTCGCGCCCTGCTCAAACGGTTGCGCGAGATGGATAAGACGATCATGGTGTCCAGCCACATCTTGCCGGAGTTGGCGGACATTTGCAACAAGGTCGGCATGATCGAGTTGGGCAAACTGGTCGTTTGCGCGGATGTGCAAGAGGTGCTCCGCCGCGTCCGCGAGAAGATCGTCTTATGGATCGGCGTCCGCGACGATGTCGATGGGGCCGCGCGCCGCCTGGAAGGGCATCCCGCCCTCGAGTCCTTGGACGTGAGGGACGGCCGGCTGCGCGTGGCGCTGAAATCCAACGACGTCGATTACAGCGAATTGGCGGAGATCTTGGTGCAGTCGGGATTCCGGCTGACGCTCTTCCGCGAAGAGGAGATCAACTTGGAGACGGCATTCATGGTGTTGACGCGGGGAATCACCGCCTGATGTGCGGCAACTTCGCGCGGCCCGAGACGCCGTCTTCCGTCGCCCCGGAGATTCCGCCCTTCGATCAGGATTCGCCCTCACAGGTTCCTTCGGGCGGAGCCAAGAGACGGAGCCAACGGTCGGCCTCCGCTTCGAACATCGCGAGATCGCTTCCCACCGCGATGAACGTCATGCCCTGGTCCGCATAGCGGCGGGCCTCGTGAGGGTCGGCCGCATGAACGCCCGCCGCGCAGCCGGCCTCTTGGGCCGCGTGAATGACTTCACGCACCGCCGTCTCGAAGGCATCCGGCCGGACCGTCGACTCGTGTTCCCTCAGACGTAGTCGCAAGTCATTGGGGCCGATGAAAAGGGCGTCGATGCCGGGAACGGCGGCGATGGCGCGGGCGTGCTGCACGGCCCGACCGCTTTCGATTTGGGCCGCAATGAAAATCGCGTCGTTGGCGTGGCGTAGGTACTCTTGAAAAGAGGTATGGAACGTCAAGGTCTGCATCCCTCGACCGGCGCTGCGGTCGCCCATGGGCGGATACTTCGCGGCTCGCACCGCGGCGGCGGCCTCCTCCGCCGTATTGACCATGGGGATCACCAGGCCGAAGGCCCCCAAATCCAACGCGCGTTTGATATGAGCCGGATCGTTCCAGGGGACTCGCACGAAAGGAACCGCGCCGGATTCCGCGATCCAGCCCACCAACGACGCGGCGGTTCTCCAGTCGACCGCGGCGTGCTCCAAATCGATCGTAAGCCAGTCAAAACCGCGCTTCGCGAGGATTCGCGTGATGTATTCGTCGGCCAGCGTCAGCCAAGTTCCGAAGGCGGGCTTGCCTTGCAGGAGCTTGTTCTTGAGCGGATTCGTTCGCACGGCGTCCTCTCCGTTTTACCGTGATCGTTCACACGAGTAGAATTCAAACACGGAAATGCCTCGGCGGCATCTCTCGTAGGGATGCCGGGAAAACCTCTTCGCAAAAGCGCCGCCGTCGACTCCCGACATAACCGGGCGACGAGAATCAAAAAACGGCGGAGCTTGCGATCACACAACGGCTTTGAAGGCACAACCCATGGTGCACGAAATGGAATCCTCCGGCAAGCCGGCCAAACGCTATATCACGGTTGCACACTTGGACGAATTGCCGGACGGCGGGAGCCTTCTGGTGCAAAAGGATGGGCACGATATCGCGTTATTCCGCGTCCAAGGCGAGGTCTACGCCATGAGCGACCTCTGTCCCCATATGGGCGACTCGCTGAGCGCCGGTCAACTGTGGGAGGGGACCATCATCTGTCCCCGCCACATGTGGGCGTTTCGTCTTAAAGACGGGGTATGCGAAGACGTACCCAATCTGCGCGCGCCGCTGTACGAAGTTCGCATCGTGGACGGCGCGATCCAGGTTGCGATCCCGCCGGACAGCAATTCGCGCTCCGGCGACACCGAAGGATGCGGCGATTGCGGCCACACACGGTAACCGCCGGCCCGCGGAGGGAGGTTCGCGACCGCGGGTTCGTGACCGCGGCGAACTGCGGCACGGTTTACTCCAATACGATGCTTCCGCCCGGCTCCAACACGACGGGCTCTGCGAGGCCCCCTTGGCGGACTCTTTCCGCCCAAGCGTGCGGGTCTTGAGCAATCAGCGGCCATGTGTTCGTATGGACCGGAACGACCCGCTTGGGACGCAGCAGTCGCACCGCTTCCAGGGCGTCGTCCGGGCCCATGGTGAAATTGTCGCCGATGGGAAGCGAGGCCAAGGCGATTCCGCGATTGCCGATGAGCTGCATGTCCAAGAACAGGCCGGTGTCGCAGGCGAAATAGACGTTGCCCTCCGGTAGCGTCAAGAGATAGCCGCAGGGTTGCCCGCCGTAGGCTCCATCCGGCAACATCGACGTGTGATGGGCGATCGTCTGATATACGCGACCGAACGGGAAGTCGTAGCCGCCGCCGATGTTCATGGCGTGGGTCCTTTCGACCCCCTTGGCATTGAGCCATTGGCAAATCTCGAAGTTGGCGACGACGGTAGCTCGCGTTCGCTTGGCGATCTTTTCCACGTCGGCCACGTGATCGAAATGGCCGTGCGAGACGAGAATATAGTCGGCGGGTACGTCGCTTGCTTTGACGGGCGCCACCGGCGAATCATCCAGAAACGGATCCAGGATGATATGCGTGGTGCCCGTCCGAATCGACCAAGTGCCGTGTCCCAGCCAGCGCAATTCCGAAGCCATGGTTGCCCTCCTCCACCAAGCCGAAGCGGTTGAAAAACCTGTCCCGAAGAGTTCCTTTCGGCTGCGATTTCCTATCCCATGAACCAAGAAAACGGTCGATGAATCCTATCGGGCAAGTCAACCGCCCGAGTGGAGCGTCGCCCGCCCCGGCGGCGAAGCCGAACCTGACGCTCGGCGTCAAGTGCTCTCCGCCTGCAAGTATGACCGCATACAGCGTTTGTAGGCCTCGACGCCGGGTTGGCCGTACGGATTGATGCCGATCAGGCGACCTTCCACGGCCGTGGCGAGCATGAGCATTTGGAACAGTTCGCCCAATGCCCGTTCGTTCAGACGCGGTATGACGATCTCGGCGGTCCGGCGGCGATCTTGGGCGTAGGCGTCTTTCGTCCCGCGCCTCGCTGCGTCAAGAACCTCCGAAACCTGCTTGCCTGCGAGCGAATTCAGCGCATCTTGATCGTTGTCCCATCGCGGCAATGACACGGGTGAGAGCGACGGGCTTTGGACGAAAAGATTGGTGAATAGCTTGTCGCGACGCCCTTCCTGGTGCTGTTGCCCCCGGGAATGGAGATCCCGAGTATTCACCACGGTCAACGGGGTAGCGCCTTGACCGTTCTTTCCCAAACTTTCAGAAAGTAGCTGATCGTACCACAAGCCGACGGCCTCTAATCGTTTTCCCCATGTGGACAAGACGCGAATCCCGGCATGCCGTCGCAGCTCCATCAGGTGGCAGACCGCGGTGTAGGCCAAGACCGGGTTTTCTTCGAAGGTGTCGCGCCGAAACGCGGTGTTTGCGGCGGCGGCGCCTTGGAGCAGGGCACGAACGTCCAAACCCAGGATTGCGGCCGGAAGCAGTCCGACGGCCGTCAGCACGGAAAACCTGCCGCCTACGTCGTCGGGAAACTCGAAGAGTTGATGTTGGGGTACGCCGAGAGCCTCGCACAATCGCCACAGGCGGCTTTGCCGTTGACTTACGGCCAAAATCCGTTCCGCGAACCGATCGCCGGCCGCGGATCGAAGCGCGTCCACGAACACCCGAAAGGCCACGGCGGTTTCCAACGTGGAACCGCTCTTGCTGATGACCACAAGGCCCCAGTCCGAACCGCCGGATTCCAGCAGTTCCAAAAGGCCGCGCATGGCGTCGCTATCGACGTTGTTGCCCTCGAAGTAGAGTCGCGGTCGGGCGTTGCGTTTTGTCCGCGGCAACTCGTTGTGATAGGGGTGGCAACAGGCCTCGAACATGGCCCGAGCGCCCATGTAGGAACCGCCGATCCCCAGGACGACGACCCGATCCAATTGCGCAGCGAAGCGATCCGCGGTAGCGATCCATTGATCAACGAGGCCGCTCTCGGGACCGAGCAAACGTTCGGGAAGATCGACGAAGCGGGAATCCAGCGGCTCTTTTTCCGGCGGTACGGGCCGTCCTTGAATCTTCGTCTCCACGTCGGCCAGGACTTCGTCTCGGCAGGCGAGGAGACGCGGCCAAATCCACTGGACGTCGTCGGGTAGCAGGCCGGTTTCTCGGTCCCACGTCCCGGCGGTGGAGTCGAGGATCACGCCGGATGCGTCATACCGAAGTGCCGAATCACCATCTGCCATGGTCTTCACTCCAAAGCGTGCGAGCGTGTAGGCGAGGTCGAGCGAGGAAAGTCGCGCACTGCAACCGCCGTCGTCATCCGGGGAGATGCGCAGGCCCGACGTGCCAACTGCATTAAAAACGTCTAAGATAACGCATGCGCCGGTTGCGGTCGAGGCGTCGCCGTCACGGAGAGTCCGGTTGCGGACCGCGCGACCTTCCCTGCAAGCGTGTTGCCCTTTGCCCGCCGGCCGACCGTGTGCACGGGACAGATCCTGTGCATGATGCTCACGAAAATCCGAGAGTTACGAGGAGGCGAGGTCATGTTCCGGATCACTGGGAGGCCCTTTCCGCCCGCGTCGCGCGGTTTCCGGCGGCCGGGGCCCTGCTTGCCGGCGGTCATGGTCGTGCTTTGGGCGGCGTTGGGAGCGGGGAGCCCGGCGGCGGGAGAGAGTGACGCGCGACCCAATATCGTCTGGATTCTCGCCGAGGATATCGGCCCCGATCTCGGTTGCTACGGCGTGGATTACGTCCAAACGCCGAACCTGAATCGATTAGCCGCCGAAGGAAAGCTCTACCGAAACGCGCACACGACGGCTCCCGTGTGTTCCACTTCGCGCAGCGCCATGATGACGGGGATGTATCAGAATGCGATTGCCGCGCACCAACATCGCACGGCGGACAAGAAGCCCTTGCCTCCGCCCGTCACTACCTTTCCCATTCTGCTGCAGCAATCGGGTTACTTCACCGCCTTGATGAAAAGCAACAAGCTTGATCTCAACTTCGAACACGACCCGGCGACATTGTTTCCGGGCAAGGACTGGTCCGAAGCTGGGGGCCGACCTTTCTTTGTCCAAATAACCTTGGCCAATACGCATCGCACCTGGCATCATTATCCGAATCGGCCTGTTGATCCCGGCAAGGTAGTGGTGCCGCCTTACTACCCCGACACGCCGCTGACCCGACGCGACATCGCCAATGGGCTGGAGGAAATCCAGCGGATGGACGATCTGGTGGGAGAAATCCTGGATCGTTTGCGGCGCGAAGGCTTGCTCGACAAGACGCTCGTCATCTTCATGGGAGACAACGGGCGGTGTGAAGTCCGTGGTAAGCAGTTTCTTTATCAGCAGGGCACCCACGTTCCGTTGATCATGCGTTGGCCGGACAAAATTCCGGCTGGGAAGGTGAGCGAGGAATTGGTTAGCGCAATCGACGTTACGGCGACGATCATCGCCGCCGCCGGCGTGGGGGTTCCGCCCTGGATGCAAGGACGCGATCTCTTGGATCCGCATCACGTTGCACGAGAATACCTCTTCACCGCACGCGACAAAATGGACGATACGCACGACGCCATGCGGGCCTGCCAAGACGGGAGATTCAAGTACATCCTCAACCTCATGCCCGAGCGAGCCTACTGCCAATACAACGAGTATAAGGAAAGGCAATATCCCATTCTGGCGTTACTGAATGTTATGCACTTGGAAGGGAGGCTTTCTCCCGAGCAGGATGCCTTCATGCAGCCGTCGAAGCCGGAGGAGGAGCTGTACGACTTGCGCGAGGACCCGTACGAAATTCGGAACTTGGCCGGCGATCCGCGCTACGCCGACGTTCTGGAGCGGATGCGAAAGGCGCTGGCGGACTGGCGGCGGGAAATCGGTGACTCCGGAGTGAGTGAAGAGTTTCGCAAAGGAGGTTGGCCCGCCGACTATCCCACGAAGAGCCTGGATGCATGGCGGGAGTCTCTCCGCGCATGGGAAGCCGTCCTGTTGCAAGAAGGCGGCGGACCGATCGCGCCGCAATCCTCGAAAAGGGCGAGCTGAGACGCGAGCTCGGCTTTCGACGCCGTCGGTTCAGCCCGAAGCCCTGCGAATCGCCTGCATCGCCCGCCGGACATGCGCCGCGGCGAATAGATCCGCGTAAAACACCATGGCGACGGTGCCCTCCGGATCGATCACGAAGGTGGCCCGACGCGGTAAGATTCCCAGCAGCTTGCGGACGCCGAAGAGGCGACTTAACGAGCCGTCATCGGTCAAGAGGGGAAAACCCAGCCGGTGCTGCGCCGCGAAGCGGGCGTGGCTCTCGGGCGGATCGGCACTGACACCCAGCACAACCGCACCGAAGTCCAAGAATTCTTCGTACGCGTCCCGAAAACTGCAAGCCTCGCGGGTGCAAATGGGCGTGTTGTCCTTGGGATAAAAGAATAGCACCACCCAGCGGCCGCGATAATCGGAAAGCCGTACGGGTTGGCCGTTGTGATCCCGGGTCTCGAAATCCGGAGCCTTATCACCGACCGAGAGTTTTTTCATTGAGTTTGCCGTCCCCTGATCATGGATGATTCGCCGGAATCACTTCCTCGACAAGGCTGCCCCTGCGCCAAATCCGGCACACCGAAGTCGTGACCGTTGCTGCGAGTTGCTACGAGTAGCAACGGAGTTCCGCTCGAAGCTTGCAGGACCAAACTCATTTTACGCGGGCGCAGGATCCAGGGCGCGAATCGCGATCCGGGTTGAGGCTGTCCGGATGCCGGTCCGCCGCTCGCCGCGGCCGGTCCCGCCGCGAACGGACGGAACCTAAACGTCGCTTGGGACTTCTTCGCCTTCGATTTGCTCAATCACCTTTTCCGTGCTCGTGGGATCGACCTCGCGGCAAGTTGTGGTAAATACGCTGATCAAACCGTCCAGGCGAGCCGTCCACTCTTCGCCGGTCAGCTCCGCCGGGCAGAGCTGCTTGAACTCGCCGAGCAGCAGGATCAACCGCAAAAGGTGCCGAAAGATGATGCCTTCTTGCTTTTGCAGACTCTTTGCCGAGATGTACTTGTGGAATTCGCCGCCGAATTCGAGCAATTCTCCCGCCACCCACACGGGGCAGATTCTCATGTCTTGGACGTCGGGGTAGTCGTGGCGGAATAGAAGTTCCAACTTTTCGGCCAAGGTGAACACGCGCGGCGCCTCTTCAGCGAAGCCGCGACGCTGTCGTCGGCGACGGTCTTCTTTTTCTTCTTCGTCTTCGTCGTCCTTCCGGCCGGTCAATTGATCGGGCAAGGCCAGGCCCAAATGGAGAAGCAGGGGATCCAACCGCTGCGTGGCAAGCGGACCGGGGGGCAAATCGTCGTAGGACGGCACGCGAACGTAGTTGCGCAGCGAACGCGGCAATTCCAGCACGCTTTCCACGGCCTGGAGCAATTCCTGGTCGTCGGCAACGCCCAACTGGTGGATGAGAAAGATGCCGTAAAGAGGATGCACGCTACGAAACAGCGTGAGTTGCGCAAGGGTTTCTGTGGGGAATGCAGCGGCGGGAGAGTATCCCGTCGATGCCGGGTCCTCTGCGTCGGTCTCTGGGTCGGCGGCATGCTTGTCCGTCGGAAACTCCCACGAAGTCCGATCCACGTCGATCTTTTTCGGTCGCGGCGGTTCCGCGGCTTCGACCGGGGGAGGCGGCTCCAATCGCACGTGTCCCGCTCGCCAGAGGGTGAGAAGCATCCGATCCAGATAACGCAATTCGGCGTCGCGATGCGAACTGTCGAGAAGGCGTTTTCCGATCAGCCTGCGAATCGGCTCCACCTCGGGCGACGCTTGCAGCATGTATGCCAGAAGTCGCCAGGGCAGATGGCCGCGGCTCACCAAGCGCGCGGGCGGCGACTCTTTCAGCTTCCAAAACTGAGCTTCGTTCCAATAGGTTTCCTCGGGACGCCGTTGCGGCATCTTGCGTTTCAGCTCTTTTTTCATCCGCAACAGTTGGGGGTCCTTGGTGTCTTCCGGGATCCGGTCGAATTTTTCCTTCCAGCGGGCGATTTTGACGTCGTCCTCGTGGGCTAAGACGAAGACGTAGCCTTGGCTATCGAATTGGGGCCGGCCCGCCCGACCGAACATTTGATGGGCCGAGCTGGCGTCGATGAGCCGGCGTCGGTCGCGCGGCCCTTTCACCAGCGAGGGCAACACCACGGAGCGAGCGGGGAGATTGATGCCCGCGGCCAGAGTCTCCGTGCATACCACGACGGATAAGAGCTTGCGTTGGAACAGGTCTTCCACCAGGCGGCGGTATTTCGGCAAGACTCCGGCATGGTGGACGCCCACGCCGCGCAGGAGCAACTGGCGCAGCTTGGGGCCGGCGCCGCGCGATAAATCCTCGCGGTCCAGGTATTCCGCCAAGGCCGCTTGTTGCTCCTTGGTAACCAGTCCTCGCCCTTTGAGTTGCTCGGCGATGGTCCAGCATTCCTCGCGGTTGAAGCAGAAGATCAGGGCAGGGCAAAGGCGCTCCTCCTCACGGCCCGCCGCCATGCCCTCGATCTGCTCGTTCAGCAGACAGTCGCCCACCCATTGGAAAGTCAAAGGCACCTTGCGATCGGTGCTAGCAACCAATTCCAGGTCTCGCCCGTGAGACGTGCGGAGCCAATACAAGAATTCGGGGGCGTTGCCGACGGTTGCGGAGAGGAGGAGGGTGCGGACGTGCGGCGGAAGCAACCCCAGGGTGAATTCCCACACGATGCCGCGTTCCGGATCGTTGAAACTATGAAACTCGTCCATCACCACGGAACTGACGCAACTGAAGTCCCAAACGTCGGGGTGAAGAAGGCGATTGAAGAGGATTTCGGCTACGACCACCAGGATCTGCGCGTCGGGATTCTCGCGTCGATTGCCCGTGACAAGGCCCACGTCCTGCCTCCGAAAGCCCCATCGTTCGGCCGCCTGTTGCATTTCCCGGAACTTCTGCTCGGTCAGCGCGATGAGCGGCGTCGTATAGTAGGCGACGGTGTCGGTGTGCAGGGCTTCGAAGAGCGCGGCCTCGGCGATGAGCGTCTTGCCGGTTCCGGTGGGGGCGCACACCAGCACGCCTTGCCGGCTGGAGAACCACGCCAGCAGGGCGTCCTCTTGCATCGGATAGGGAGGGTAGGGGAGTTGCGCGAAGTACCGCTCCGCGATTTCTTCTCGACTCGGGATGTTGTGGTTGGATGGACCGTTCACAATACGCCCTGGAATGCGACTGAAGTTTCGTTGATCGCCTCGCGCCATGCCGAGATGCGAGGCGGACGGCGCACCACGCACGCGCCGGATGGCGGCGTGCAATCCCGCCAATATACGGTCGACCGTTGCCCAACGGTAGCACGCGCCGCAGCACGCCGCAAACGGAAGCCCGGATGCGCCGTCGTCACCGTCCTTCTCCCAAGCCTTAGCGGCTGAAATAGAAAGCCCGCGTCGCACGGCGTGATCGTGCAACGCGGGCAAAAGCGGCTTCTCGTCGGACTATTGCCGGCTTATGCGATGCACGGCTTCCCGACGGCGCAATGATTCCGGGGCACGGTTCGATCCCAAGCCGGAACCGACGCGTGGGAGGCCGTCCGCCGTTACGGCGCCGGAATCGTGTACGTCACCTGCAAGCCGGTTTCCGGCGCGACCAGGAAGTTGCTGATCGTGTAATCCAACGTGATCGGCTGCGAGGCGTCCGGAACGTTTACGCGCACACCCACGGTGGTGCGCGCCGGGAGAACGACCTGAGTCGGCCCCACGTTGCCCCTGCGATCCAACGTGATATCCATTTCGGACAGGTTGCGAGCACGGAACCAAACGGCGTTTTTCGATCGCAAATACGGAGCATCGATCTGGATTGCCGCTTCGGCGACGGCCTGCAGCAGCTCGGGGCGAGCGATCAGCTTGTCTTTCCACCATACGGCGGTACGTCCCGCCCGCAGCGCTTCGTGAATCGCTTCAACGCTACGTTCCGCGGCAAACACCAGGGTGATTGTGCGATGTTCGGCGGAGGTGTTCTTCTGCAAGAGGTCCGGAGCGTGGATGTCGGAGTTGCCGATCATGACGAGGTTCTTTTCCAAAGCCCAGCGGTGAGCGGTGGGATAGTAAGAATTCCCGTTGCAGACCTCCATACCGTGCAGCCACTTGTTTTCGTAGAGGGTGGTGTGGACGTCGAGCCAGCGGCCCAGCTCTTCTCCCTTCCAGGCTTGATGATTCCAAAACACGAAGGCCCCTTGCTCATTGGCCGCCTTGACGGCATCCACGAACTCGGTCTGCTCCAAGGGATTCACGTCTTGGAGAAAGATCGCGTTGAAATGGCCGGGCGGGGTATCGCGCGTGATTTCGGCGCCGCGAATCAACAGGATGCCCAGTTCTCTCGCCCGACCCGCCGCCAGCTCGTAGGGTCGATTGTGCTTCGTCGGTACGTCGTCCCTGTGCGGTTGATACTCGATGTGGTCCGACAGAGCGATGGCGTCCAAGCCTGTGCGAAACGCCTCATCGACCCGGACTGTGGGCCAAACCAAGCCGTCCGAGAACACGGTGTGCATGTGGAAGTCGCACTTCAGCGTGACGTAGCCCGGAATATCCGGGAAGGCGATCTCATTGCGGACCTGAGCGCTTGCGGCTTGCGGCAGCAAGAGCAGCAAGCACATCGTCATCGATAACCAGTAGCGTCGCATGGTGGAACCTCACGTGAAACGGACCACGGGGCAAAAAGGGGGAAACCGAACTTGTAGCATTATTATCGGGTCAGACTGAAAGTCAATCGCTTGCGAATTCGCGTCAGCCCAAGCGTCGTCCCCGTCGCGGTCGTGATCAACGAATCGGCCCGCCCGCGACGCCGGCGAACCGTTCTAGTTCTAGTTTTTCGCCGGATCAGGCGGCGGCATGCAAACGTGCTCGCGCGGGGTTAAACTGGACGATTACGCGACGGTGTGCTCGCGTCCATCATGCTCAGGCAAACGGCCGGATGGATTTCACAGGAGGATTGAAAATGAGGCGAGCGGGAAAAATTGCGGCGGTCGTGGTGACGTTGGCGGTCCTCGGCCTGTCGGCCGGCGGCTGTCGGCGGCAAAGCGGCAAACTTGTGATCGCCGTCATTCCCAAGAGTACGGGAGCGGAATTCTGGGAAACGGTCAAAGAGGGCGCGGCGGAGGCAGCCCAGGCCTTGAACGTGGAAATGAAGTGGGAGGGGCCGCTGACCGAAACCGAATTGGCGGAGCAGAACAAGATCATCGAAAACATGATCAGTTTGCAAGTGGACGGTATCGCCTTGGCGCCGCTCAACCGCACGGCCCAGCGGCGGACTGTGGAAAACGCCGTCAAAGCCGGCATTCCGGTCGTCATTTTCGACTCGGAGATCGACGGAAACGCACACGTCAGCTTCGTTGCGACCAACAACCGCCAGGGCGGGGTTCTGGCGGCCCGGCATATGGCGGAATTGCTTGGGGACAAGAAAGGTCGCGTCCTCGTCCTACGATTCGTGCAAGGGACCGGCAGCACCGAGGCACGTGGTGAGGGATTCATCGCCACGGCTAAAGAGCATGGTTTGGAGATTGCAGGCGATCCCTACCCGGAGGATGCCACCGTAGCCGGTTGCAAGAAGACCGCGGCGAATACCTTGGAGCAATTCGTCGAGAATAACGAGTTGAAACTCGACGGCATCTTCGCTTGCAATGATCGCTCCACCTTGGGAATGCTGGCCGCACTGGAAGACCTGCGGAAAAGCGGGGTCAAGGTCGAGACTCGCTTCATCGGATTCGATTTCACACCGCGCTTGATCGAGGCCCTGCAAAGCGGGGCGGTCGATGCTCTGGTGGCTCAGAATCCGAGGAAGATGGGACGCTTGGCCGTCGAAACGCTGGTCTCGCATCTGCGAGGGGAGAAAGTGGAGCCGATCATCGACACGGGCGTGGTCGTGGTGACGAAGGAAAAGCTGGCCTCCGATGCGGAGGTTCGCCGCTTGGTCGGTCTGAAGGAATGACACGGCCGGCCCGGCCTGATTGGCGATTGATGGTCTTTGGTTGCGTTGACAACGCTTGCGAGGATCCGGTGATGGCGTCGGCAGCCGACATTCCTCCGCGACTCTTGATGGATGGCATCAAGAAGCGTTTTGGCGCGACGGCGGCCCTGCGCGGCGTCCGTCTGGAGGTACGCCCGGGCGAAGTTCATGCCCTGGTGGGAGAAAACGGGGCGGGCAAGAGCACCTTGATGAAGGTCCTCTCGG
This sequence comes from Thermogutta hypogea, assembly GCF_055386265.1. Lineage (NCBI taxonomy): Bacteria > Pseudomonadati > Planctomycetota > Planctomycetia > Pirellulales > Thermoguttaceae > Thermogutta > Thermogutta hypogea. The sequence goes on along the minus strand of NZ_AP042425.1, from coordinate 2,007,569 downwards.
GCGCTTGCATCCCGGATGCCGGCCGGATGGAATTGGACGGGGTACCGTATCGCCCCGCCAATCCGCTCGACGCCCGGCGGCGCGGGGTGGCCATGATCTATCAGGAATTGTCGTTGGCACCGCACCTTACCGTCGCGGAGAACATCCTGCTGGGTGTGGAGCCGTACCGCGGCCCGTGGGTATCGCGGCGGAGGATGCGGGCGGAGGCCTCGGCGGCCTTGCAGCAGCTTGGGGTCGAGATCGCTCCCGATGTCGAGGTGCGGAGATTATCTCCCGGCAAACGCCAAATGGTCGAGATCGCCCGCGCGCTGGCCGTCCAAGCAAGGGTCGTGGTGCTGGATGAGCCGACGAGCAGTCTTTCGGGCAAGGACTCCGAGAAGCTCTTCGCTCTGATTCGGCGGCTGAAGTCCCAGGGCATATCCGTTGTGTACATTTCCCACTTCTTGGAAGAGGTCCAGGAGATCAGCGATCGCTTTACCGTGTTGCGGGACGGCGAGACGGTGGGCGGCGGCGAGACCGCTCGAACGCGGCCGCGGGAAATAGCGGCCATGATGGTGGGGAGAGAGGTTGACGAACTCTACCCCAGCGCCGAGCCGCGCCTCGGGGAGACGCTCCTCGAGGTCCAGGGGCTGGCGGGGCGAAAGAAACCGCAATCGGCCACGCTCACTTTGCGACGGGGCGAAATCTTGGGTATCGCCGGATTGGTGGGCGCAGGGAGAACGGAGTTGCTGCGGACGATCTTCGGCTTGGACGAGGTGACGTCGGGACGTATCCGGGTGGGGGCTTACCTCGGCCCGGCTTCGCCGCAACAGCGCTGGCGGCAAGGGATGGGCCTCTTGAGCGAGGATCGCAAGAAGGAGGGGTTGGCATTGGGGTTGTCCATTGCCGACAATCTTACTCTACCCAAGCTCGAGAACTTGGGACCGCCGGGCGTGGTCTTGCCCTCGCGGCAGGCCGCCGCGTGTCGTCGTTGGATCGACGCCCTCGCCATCAAGTGCCGTTCGCCCTGGCAGAGCGTCGGTACGCTTTCCGGCGGGACCCAGCAAAAGGTCGCGCTGGCGCGATTACTCCATGCCGACGTCGATATCTTACTACTGGATGAACCGACGCGGGGAATCGACGTCGGATCGAAGGCCCAAATCTATCGCATGATCGTCGACGCGGCGCAAGCGGATGGGACGCCGGGGAAACGGGCGAAGGGGATTCTGCTGGTCTCCAGTTACCTGCCGGAATTGCTCGGCGTGTGCCATTCGATCGCGGTCATGTGCCGGGGAGTCCTCGGACCGCCTCGTGCCGCTTCGGAGTGGACGGAGCATCGCCTGATGCTGGAGGCCACGGGACAAGAGGAATCGCTATGACGACTTCATCCCAGAATCCCCCGACTCTTCCGACGAGGCCGGAATCATGGACCGACCGCGTCAAGCTGCTGCGACAAAGTCCCTGGGTTCACTCGCTGGGGCGATTCTTGGCACTGGTCGTCGTCTTCGGCTTCTTCGCGCTTGCGGTGGAGGGCGGCAAGTTCTATTCACCGCGGAATCTGGAGAACATCCTGCGGCAAAGCGCCGTGTACGCAACCGCATCACTCGGGATGACCATGATCGTCATCTCGGCCGGAATCGACCTGTCCGTCGGATCGATGATCGCGTTGACCGTGGTGACGGTGGCTTGGGTACTGGACCTGCACGTTACGGCGACGACGGGGGCCGGGACGACGGAGACGGTATACCTTGCCGAGCAATATCCGCTGCTGATCCCTTGGCTCGCCCTGGCGGCAGGCATCCTGGTAAGCGTATCGGCGGGGCTGTGCAACGGGATCGCCGTCGTGGGCCTCCGCGTCGTGCCGTTCATTGTGACGCTGGGAACGATGGGAATTTTTCGCGGTTTGGCCAAAGGCCTGGCCGATGAAAAAGACATTTATCCCCACAAAGACACGTGGCTCACGCAACTCATGGATCCCACCCTGACGTCGCAAGATCCCAATTGGCGGATGTGGATCCTTCCGCCCGGCGTGTGGGTGCTGATCCTTGCGGCCGTTGCCGCCGCGCTGTTTCTGCGTTACACGCGCCCCGGGAGGTACATGTACGCCATCGGGTCGAATGAAGAGACGGCTCGACTGTGCGGGGTGCCCGTGGCCCGGATCAAAATCTTGACGTATACCTTGGCCGGGCTATTCGCCGGATTGGCGGGCTTGATGCAGTTTTCGTTTATCGGCGGTATCGGGCAGCCCACCTCGGCCGTGTCCTACGAACTATTCATCATCGCGGCCGTCGTCATCGGCGGCGGCAGCTTGATGGGCGGGCAGGGATCGATCTTGGGCAGTGTGATCGGCGCATTGATTATCACCATCTTGTACATGGGCGGGCAGCAAATGGGCTGGCCCAAGTGGGTCCAAGAGGCCGTCATCGGGCTGATCATCATTCTAGCCGTCGTGATCGATCGCTTGCGGCAGCGCGAGGCAACCTGAAAAGCGCTTCGACCCGGGCGGCGACGGCCCGCCGATTAGAGTCGGAAGCCGCGAACCGTCACGTGTCGTGAGGGTTCGCCGCGGTGTCGTGCTTGGTGCCGGAATGCGACATACGTCCGCCGACCAGAACCCCCGCAAGAAATCCCGCCGCCGCGGATACGAAAACGAGAGCCGCTCCCGAAATCGATAGATTCCAGATCAGGAACCGTACCTCGTAGGCCGCTGCGTTTTGGACCACGAATACGGCCAACAAGGCCGTAAGCGCTAGCACAATGATCAATTTGAGGCGAGACATGGATTCCTTCCTGTTTCAGGGGAATGTGACGCGGGGTGACCCTTTCGGTTGACGGCGCGATCTTCCGACTGTTAGAGTACATTCCCGATTCACGTGTAAGAATAGACGGATACGCAGTCCCCCAGTTTACCCCTGCCGTGGCTCTTAGGAATCGCATTACTGGGACTCGAGTGATCGGTCCGGACGTAGGCGGCGAGTATTCTCGAGCCGTGACTTCAACTTTCACCGTGGTGCTCTCTTGAGAGGTGGCCTCGTGAACGCAATCCTTGGAACCGTCTTTGTCGGCCTCATTTTAGGATTCTGGAGCGGTGTCGCCGATGCGTCGGACTACGAGGACCTGGTTCGCCGGACTCCGACCATCAAGTGGTATGCACCGTTGCAAACGGCCGAGGAGCTTCCCGCGGATGCCGTCCGCGGAGGTGAACCGGTTTGGGGGCAAGGACCGGACGAGCAGAGAGCCGCGTTGTTCGACGGGATACGCCACATGACCTGGGGGCCGCGGCCTGACTTGGATCTTTCGGAAATAACCGTTGAGTTGTGGTTCTCGCCGGCATTCGATTCCATGCCGTACAATCCATGCCTGATCGCCATGCGCGAAGATGGCAATCATCAGCTCACGCGATGGAGCGTTCATCTCCACGGCGACCGTTCCGCAATCGATCTTTGGAACGGGCGATCGGTGGCGCAGTATCGCCCGGCGACGGGCGTTTTGGAAAAAGGCAAGTGGTACCATCTGGTCGTGACGTCGGGGGCGGGCGGCACGGCGGTCTATGTCAACGGTGTGGCCTGTTTGACGGACGAGACCGCTTGGACCCTGAACACTGAACAGCGGGGCTGCCCGTTGAACCTCGCCTCATCGCAGCCTTCCGGGGCAGAGCGATTTGCGGGCGGATTGGCGCACGTTGCCCTCTACGCGGGCGTCTTGGATCAGGGAGAGATCGCCCGTCATACCGACGCCATGGGATTTCGAGAGGTGCGTCTCGCGGCGGAGGAATTGCGGCGGCGCATGCTGGCCGACGCCGCAGCCAAAGAAGCGGCCTTGGAACAAGCCCGGGAAGAACGACGCCGGGAGTTGATGCAAGACCCGGCCCTTTTCGCCCCCGGCGAGCCGACCGTTTACGAGGGTGAACGCTTGACGGCCATCGATCTGCCGGTAGGCGGAATCGGCGTGGGAGCGGTGCATTTCGACGGCACCGGCCGGAGACATGCTTGGCAGATCTTTGGAAACGTCGCTTACCGCGCCGTCCCGAACAGCTTCTTTGCGGTTCGGGCCGAAGTCGGGGAAGGGTACGCCGTGCGGGCCTTGCAAACCGTTGCCGAGGGGCCGTTTCCGGGCATGAAATCGGTAAAGTTGCGTGCTCGATATCCTATCGCGGAATATGCCTTCGAGGACGACGCGATTCCATGCCGCGTGAGCATGGAAGTGTACAATCCCTTCATCCCCTTGGAAGCCGAGGATTCCGCTATTCCGTGCGTGATTCATCGCTTCCATTTTCACAATCCCGGAACGACGCCCGCGGCTCTCGAGTTTTTGGCGACGCAGCAGAACGTGGCGGGATACCGGGGCGACGGGGCGATCGAAGGTGATCGTCATTCAGCCTTTGGGGGAAACGTCAATCGCATTCTCCGGCGTGCAGGGGCGACATGGTTGGTTATGGAACGCGGGGGAAAAGGGCAGGGGGACGTGATTCTGGCCGTGGGCGATCCCCAGGCCGTCGCAGTTCCGGCTTGGAACGACTTGAACGAACTGGTTGCTCAATTCGGCGAAGGCACGCTCCGCGGCACGGCGGTTGAAGGCGGCGCGGGGCCGTCTCCCAGCGGGCGTTCGTTGTGCGGGGCGATCGCAGCTCCCGTCAACTTGGCGCCCGGCGAGAGCAAGACCCTTACCGTAGTTCTGGCCTGGTATTTCCCCGATCTCCCTGCGGGACAGGGGAATTGGGGGGGCAAAGGTCGCAAGTACGAATCGGTGTGGGCAAACGCCGAGGAGGTGACCGACGCCGTGCTGGCGAGAGAGGGGGAGCTCTATGCCCGCACCCGTTTGTATGTCGACACTCTGTACGCCTCGAATCTGCCCGTTTGGCTGATCGATCGGATCGCGAATCAGACCGCCATTCTCCGCAGCGGAACCGTGTTCTGGACCAAGGACGACTACTTCGGAGGCTGGGAAGGTTGTAATTCGGATGCCGGCTGCTGCATGGGCAACTGTAATCACGTGTGGCACTATGCCCAAGCGCACGCGCGTCTTTTCCCGGCCGTCGCCCGGCTGATGCGGCAGCAGGAATTCCGATATCAAAAGGCGGACGGTGCCGTTCCGCATCGGCAACCCGATTCCTTCCCCGCTTTCGACGGCCAATGCGGGGTCGTGCTGAATTCCTACCGCGAGCACCTCATGTCGCCGGATGATGCTTGGTTGCGGGCGTATTGGCCCCGTATCAAGGCGGCCATGGACTACTTGATTCGCCGCTGGGATTCGGACGAAAACGGCGTGCCTTCCGGTCCGCAGTGGAACACCTTGGACGGCGAATTGGGCGGCAGCTCCTCGTGGCTGGGCAGCCTGTATCTGGCGGCCTTGCGCGCCGCGGAGGAGATGGCCCGTTTGGTGAGCGACGGCGATTCCGCCGACCATTATCGTCGGATATTCCTCGCGGGGGCGGCCGAGCAGGATCGCACCTTGTTCAACGGCCGGTATTACGTACAGATTCCGGAAGCGACGCCGTATCAGGATTACGGCGACGGTTGCGGCATCGACCAAGTTCTGGGACAGTGGTGGGCATCGCAGTTGGACCTGGGAGCGGTCTATCCGGAGGACCACGTGCGGACGGCATTGAGCCATCTGTTCCTCTTCAATTTTCGGGGGCGCATGGAAGGTTTGGCACAGCGTCCGCGAAAATTCGTGGCCGACGAGGACGCCGGAACGCAGATGTTCGTTTGGCCGGAGGGAACCGCGATTCCGGCCAAACCGATCCAATATGCCGGCGAGGTAATGACGGGTTTTGAATATGCGGCCGCCGCCGCCATGATTCAGAGCGGCCTGCTGAGGGAAGGATTCACCGTGGCCCGGGCGATCGCCCTGCGATACGACGGTCGATTGCGGCAGGGCCTGTCGCCGGGGAATTACACGAGTTGGGGTTATTCGGGCAATCCCTTCGGGGATGACGAATGCGGCAAGTTCTATACCCGGGCCATGAGTTCCTGGTCTCTACTGACGGCCTGCCAGGGCGCGATCATGGACGGTCCTGCAAAGACGATCGGATTCTTGCCGGTTTGGCGGCCCGAGGATCATGCGTCCTTTTTCACCGCGCCCCAAGGCTGGGGCCTCTATCGGCAGTCCTTGAAAGAGGGAGAGCTGGTTTGCCGGATCGAGCTGCGATACGGGTCTCTGGACGTCAATCGTTTTATCGCGGGATTGCCTCCCGGTACTCGCGCCGCCGCGGTCCAAGCCGCCCTGGACGATCAGGAGATATCCGTGACGACTTCCGGCACCGACGGCCGGTTGCTCTTGACGTTCCAGCGGCCGCTGCGACTGGAAGCAGATCAGCAGCTCTTCGTGAAGGTGCGGCTCGAGGACGTGGGGCGGTAGGATCGGTTCGTGACTTCCGGGGCGGAGTGCGGAGGTATGCAAGATGTCGCGGTTGCAAAGATGCCGGCGCATGGCCGAAGGCGAAGGTGAGAAGGTTTTGCGAAGACGCGGGACGAAGCTGGGACCGATCGTCGCGTGTCTTACCGTCGCGGCAATCGGCGGAGCGGCCTTCCCGGATGCGAAGGCATTGGCGGGCGAGGCTACGGAGGGGCCGACCGTGGTTCGCCGCTTATTCCGCGACCGCGAGCAGGGGGAAAACCTCCTCAAGCCGGATGCCTGGCGCCCTTACGGCGAAGGGTATGTGCAAGGTGACGACGGTGTCTTGATTTGCGACAACGGTGCCGCGACCGCCCAGCGGGGCATCGTGCAAAGTCTGGAGCTGAACCAGTCCGAACCGTCGCCGATCGTGGCCTTCGCCGAGAGCGCAGCCGAACAGGTGGGTGGCGGCAAGGATTCCAATTACTCGCTTTACTTGGACTTGGTCTATCAGGACGGCACGCCGTTGTGGGGACAAACCGCGGCGTTCTCCCCGGGTACTCATGATTGGGAACCCGCCAAAGTCCTCATCTTCCCGGATAAGCCGGTCAAGCGAGTTTCGTTCTACCTGCTGTTTCGCGGACATTCCGGGCGGGCGTCGTTTCGCCATGCCCGACTGCACGAACTGAAGACCGACGGGCCGGTGGTACGATTCGACGGTGTTCCTTGTTTGCGGCCCGATCGCCCTCGCGACGGTTTCAGCGTTCGAGACGTTGCGGCCGATTCCGACTTCGTGGCGATCGAGCGGGCGGCCCTGGGGTTGGAGTTGGACGTTCGCGTTTCCCAATCGAAGGACGCAGCGATAGAATCGCCCCAGCCCGCCGCCTTCTACGACGTCAAGCTCAGGGATACCACCGGGCGGGATCGCGCGGTGACCTTGGTTTTTTCCCTTCCGGACGCGTGGGTTCGCGCAAACGATGGAGAACCGTTGATGTGGTGCGGAGCACCGGACGTTGCCGAACGGACGGCGCCGGATCGGGAATACATGATCGTTGCAGCGACGCGGGCGGGGACCGGCCGGGGACTATCGCGTTGGCCCTTGGCGGCTATTACCGGCGGCAGTCGGGGATGGGCAGTGGGCATCGACATGGCCTACCCGGCTGTGTTCCGCTGCGGATATAGCGCGGGCACGGGCGAGCTTTTCGCGGCCTTCGATTTGGGCCTTACCAAGGAAAAACCGGAGGCTACGTTGCGTCTGGTATCGTTCGCCTTCGATCCGGAGTGGTCCTTTCGCGCGGCGTGGGAGCAATATCAGCGTCTCTTCCCGGAATCGTTCGTGAACCGTCTTGCTCGGCACGGGCTGTGGATGCCTTTCGCCAAGATCAGCGAGGTGCGCGATTGGCAGGATTTCGGTTTCGCCTTCAAAGAAGGAGACAACGAGACCGCTTGGGACGACGAGCACGGCATCGTGACCTTCCGCTATACCGAGCCGATGACTTGGTGGATGGCCATGCCGCCGGATGTTCCCAGAACCTATGACGCGGCGACGGCGTTTGCCGAGAACTTGGCTGAGCGGGGCGATGTGCGGGCACTGGCCTGGCGGAGCAGCAGCTTTCGCGATTCCGATGGTAGGATCCCCGTTCGCTTGCTCGATACGCCGTGGTGCAATGGAGCCGTGTGGAGCATGTGCTCCTTGCCGCAAATCCCCGCAGCCCATACGGACTTCAGGCTGAAGTGGAACGATTCGTTGCGCAATCGCTTATACGGTCCGAACCGCGCGGCCGACCTGGACGGCGAGTACGTCGACTCCAGCGAGGGTTACGTGACGGATGAGTTGAACTTCCGGCGGGATCATTTTGTGGGCGATCGACCGCTGACGTTCGATTCTCAGTATTTGCGTCCGGCGGTCTTTCGTGGGTTGATCGCGTATGAATATGTCCGCGCCCTTGCTCGCGACGTGCATGCCATGGGTAAATACATGATGGCCAACGGCACGCCGTACCACTTGTGTTGGCTCGTTCCTCTCTTGGAAGTGGCCGGGTCGGAAACCGACTGGAATCCGGGCGGGCAATGGCGGCCCATGACGATTTCGGAGTTGTTATATCGCCGAGCCTTATGCGGTCCGAAACCGTATTGCTTCCTTCAAAACACCGAGTTCGAGCAATTTGGAGCGGACTTGGTCGAAAAGTACATGAAGCGATCATTGGCATTCGGGATGTTTCCCGGTTTTTTTAGCGCCGACGCCTCGACGGGGCACTATTTTCGGCGAGCCGAGTTGTATGAGCGGGATCGACCTCTTTTTCGCAGGTATGTTCCGCTGTGCCGTTTGCTTTCCGAAGCCGGTTGGGAACCCGTGACTTGGGCGCGGACCGAGAGCCGGGAAATACACCTGGAACGATTCGGCGAGCGTTATCTCACGGTATTCAATGCCGGCGATGCAAATCGGAATGCGGTCGTCCAATTGGCGGCTGCGTGGAAATCCCGCGATGCGGCGCGCGACCTCGTCACCGGGCGACAATTCCCCATCCGCGAGGGACGTCTGGAAATCGCGCTGGATGCCGAGGACGTGGCGTTGCTGGATTTGCAACCCGGACCGTGACGTCATGTCGCAAAGGAAACGTCGCAGAGGAAGAGACGCTTTTCGGGGTCTCGTCGTCTGCAAAAAGGATTGCGATCGCGAAGCGAGCCGCCTAGCCGTCAGCGGATTTTGACTCGGAACCGGATGATTCCCCCCTCACCCGGCTTGAGCGGCCGATCCAGCTCCCATTGCAAGAGCGAGGAGCCGGCCTCGTTGGCCTGCGCGGAAAAGACCGCCTCCACGCTTGCCTGCGCGGAATTCGGTTCGTATTCCAACCTCGGACCGAGATTGTCGATGATGACCGCTCGTTGGATGACCGCGGTCCCCACGTTGTCGAACCTCAGTGTGAAGTCCACGATGTCGCCGGGTTGCGCCGCGTCGGTCGAGGCCGTCTTGATCAGCCGCAGCTTGGCCTCGCCGTGCTCGCTTTTGACCACGTAAACCGTGTGCAGTTTGGTCGTGGCGGCGGCTTCGGCGGCGGCCGTGCCGTCGAGAATGATCTGGACGGCCTGGTCGGAAGACCATGCCATCGCGGCTTGGACGCTAGCGGCGAGCGTGGGAATTTCCTGGGAATCCATGACTCCGTTGACGATGGCACGGAGGTTTTCGTAGGGTTTGAAGGCGTCGCTGAAGCCTTTCGGACCGAGCGCCTGAGAAACCGCGCCGTCGCCTTGGCGAGACAGGAAAAGACCGGCCCCGCGTCTGCCGGTTGTGCCCAAGGGCTGATAGCGCTGGGTCCCGACGCCGGGTTCCAGCCTTTCGTTGCCTTGAGCCAAGTGGGTAGGCAGGTGGACGCCGGCCGTGCTTTCCGCCTGATCGTTTTGCTGAACGCCGACCACCTGGCGTACCGCCGCGAATCGGGGACTGTAGATGAAGGCCCGGTTGAACGGCTGCACCACGGTCTTTCCGTCCGAGGCGGTGTATTGTGCGACCGCGTCTTCCGGATTGAGCCCGATCACGCCGCCTTGCGAGGGCGCGGCGAAGGGCGGTAGATCGCCGCCGTCGGCGAGAAATTCATCCTGCGGCCACGGAGCGGCAACGCCGGGCGGCGACCAATGCGTCGGCGGCATGCCGGGAGGCATTCCCAAAGGAAGCGGCGCATAGGGCGGCATCGCGGCTATTTCGGGGACGGTTTCCGGGGACGTTTCGATATTCTGCACCGGCACGATCGGTCCTGCCGGCCGGGCCGGTTGCGGGCCGGAAGGCATGCCGGCAGGCAAAGCGTCCATTTGGGAGAGGGCAGGGGAGGGTAGGGGTGTGCCGGCTAGCGGTGAATGGTTCAACGTTCCCAACGGGCGGCACGAACAAAGAACCAGCAGGCAGCCCGCCGCGGGTATTCGGCGGAGGGCTCGCGAAAACAAGCCGATGCGATTTCGCCGATTCCGGTTCGGAGTGTTCATCGCACGCCTCCCGCAACATCCGGCAGCGCATGAGAAAGGCGACCCGATTCCGTACGCGGCGGACGCGGGAGGAGCTTGACTTTCGCCGGATACGGCACGAACGGCGGACAGCCGAAGAGAAACGCCGGGTCCGCCTGCTCCTCCGGCATGGGAAGCCTCCCGCCCAAACGAATGATCGCTACCGGACGCCCCAAAACGTCCGCCGTCGCCAGGGGATCCTGGTTCGGCGGTACGTCGAACCAAGGTTGTTCGGGCCCGTTCGCCGGGGCGGGTACGGCTTGCGTCGGGTCCTCCAAGTAAATCACGCGCGTGACGAATTTGCCTTCCAACGCCAATCGCAAGTCGTCGAGCGTAATCTCCGCGATGATTGGAAATTGGGCTTCCCGGCCCGGGGGCGGATAGGTGCGGTCCACGATCTCCAAGGTGGGAAACAGCTCCATGCCCTCTTGATTCACGAGCGGGATTTCCGTCAACCGCAGCCGATAAACCCTGCCGATCAGCAGGCCGGCCGTGAGCGGCGCAGGGCGTGGGTCCGAGAAGGCGCCGTTTTCCGCCAACGATACATGGAGTCCCGCCGGACCGCGAATCTCGACCGGCTGGAAGTAGTTATCCACCGGACCGCCGCGGTGAATGCGCGTGGTCCCGACCAAGCCCGGCGGGGTTCGTGCATTGAAGTACAGGTGCGGCGAAGACGGTTGCGCACGTACCTGCGGCGACCACAAGACGGCGACGAGGATCAGCAGCATCCTGACGGCGCCGCGGCGACCGCCCGCGGACTTGGTCGGAGCCTGGGGCTTCGCGCCCGTTCCTTGCTCCCGGCGAACTTGGGGAAAATGGCATTCGAACATCGCTGGTCTTCGCATCTTGGAGCGGTTTGACGGTGCCCGCGTAGCTTATTTCGAAAGGACGATGAAAAACGGCCATCCCGTCGTGGAAGTCATGACTCTTCGACGAGGGACGGCCGTCTCGGGTACGTCGGCGAAAGGTTCCTGGGTTCCTTGCGCCCCCATGGCGTTCGGCAAGTCGCCGTCTTGGCTATTGCGGCATGGCGTCCGTGGGGCACGCCTCGGCCGGCATGGCCTGGCCGACGACTTCATTCCCGTAGGACATGGGTTGCCGATACACGGTCGGTCCCGGCAGCGTCTGCTCGTTGATGAACACGTGGTCGGCCGGCTTGGGATAGCTGATGCCGGGGCTTTGCTTGACATCCACGCGGAATCGTTCCGTGGGCGCCGGCATGTGAACTCGCGTGTGATTGACCATCACGTGACGCTGCAATCCGGCCTGACCGCCCAGGGGAACGTGCGGCGGACCGGGCAGCCCGATCGGCGTTCCGCTCATCGGCATCCCGTATTGCGGGGCGTTCACGCCCGAAATGTAGTTTTGGGGAACCGTACCGCCCGGCACGCCCATGGCTTGCGGGGCGAACGGCGTAGCTTGCAGGCCGTTGGGATAGCCGGCCGGAACCACATCCTGCGGCCCGATCGCTTCTCCCGGTACTTCCAGGTCGCGATTACCGATCCGCACGATGGCGAGGATGGAGCCGCGACGATCGGCCTCCACGATAGGATCTACGCCCGGGTCGAGCCGCGTGCTAACCAAGGTCTCCACGCCGGCCAAAGCCAACTCTTGGTAGTTGGGATCCGGGAGATAGATGACCTTGGTCACAAAATTGCCGCTCAACACTTGGTCGAGGTCTTCCTCGGTAATCTGCACGGGAATGGCGTTGTGGGCAATGAAGGCCTCCGTGCGCGGCATCGCGGGGCCGACTTCCAACGTCGGGTACAACTCGACGCCGGGACGCCCCGGAATGTTCGTGAGCTTCAATCGATACATCGCACCTTGCGGGAAGTTGTACCGGCCGGGGCAAATCAGCGGTTCGGAGTCGAAAGCTCCGGGGGCGGTAACATCCCATAAAACTTGCATGCCCTCGGGACCCGCGAAGAGGATCTGGGACACCGGCACTTGGGCGGGCGCCAGCATGGGCATGTAGGCCGTTTGAACTCCCGGGCCGGGACCGCCGACGCCGGGCCCCGGCTCCATGAGTCGTTGGGCCGGCGGCAGGTTCTGTTGAAAGGGACCTTTGCAGCCCACCAGGGCCAGCAAGGCGACACACATCAGACTTCCGTATCTCATCAGACATCCCCCCTAAATGGAATCCGCTCGGTGGGCGGTCATCGCCCGCGTCGTATGTCACGCCGGGCGCCGCATCGTTCCATCCGAACCGACCCGGGAACACCTCACCAGACCATCTGCGACCGAACCTCCAAGGAGCCGGTGCGGGAGAGCCGTTAGCCTCTTTCAGGGTTATCGTCGGCCGATTTCGCGGTGATTCTTTGGTAAATCCGGCAAAATCATCAACCTGCGCATCTTGGACCCAAACGGAGGCTCGCGTTCTCTCAGAAAAGACCGAGCATTGGGTCTTATCGTCATAATTGCGGCGGAAGTGCCGTCAAAATCCGCGGCTTACCACGTGCTTTCGCAACCGGAAAACACCGGAAATCCGGCCGCCATGACCGTCGCAAAGCAGCCGAAACGGGAGGGAATCGAGAATGCCCAGCGAGATCCCAAGGCAAAGAATCGGGATCAGGTCATCTGTGGAGAAAAGGTGGGCGGGACACCGCCGAAGCCTAAGCTGACGGCGTCGGAACCGCGCGTTTGGTCGCCAGCAAAGAGGCCACGCGCACGGCCTCTAAGAGACTGCCCGGATCGGCGATCCCCTTCCAGGCAATGTCAAATGCGGTTCCGTGGGCAACGCTGGTACGGACAATCGGCAGGCCGACCGTGACATTGACCGCCCGTTTCATCCCCAGCAATTTCAAAGCGATATGTCCCTGGTCGTGGTACATGGCGACCACGGCATCGAATCGCCCGTCCCGCGCGTGGACCATCACGGAATCCGCCGGCAAGGGGCCGTCGGCGTTGATGCCCTCGCTTTGCGCCCGGCGGACGGCGGGGGCAATAACGGTTGCTTCCTCTGAGCCGAACAAACCGCCCTCACCGGCATGCGGGTTCAACGCGCACACGCCGATACGCGGTTTGCCTTCCTTCAACAGACTGACGAAATGATCGACCAATTTAATTTTGCTGTGGATTTCATCCACCGTAAGCGATTGGAAGACCTTGCGCAGCGCCGTGTGCAGCGTTACGTGAATGACGGACAGGCCCACGGGATTCTTCAGCGGGGCTCCCGGCGCCAAGTAAAGAAGCATGGCGAACTCCCGTGTTCGGCACAATTCCGCGAGCAGCTCCGTATGGCCTGGATAATGATGTCCCGCCTTTTGCAGGGCTTCCTTATTGATGGGAGCGGTCACAACGGCTTGCACTTTGCCCGACAACGCCAACTCCGTCGCCAAGAGAATGGCCCAATGAGCCGCCTCTCCGGCCCGGGCATCGATACGGCCGGGAGGAATGTCCGGCGCGTGGCCGTCGCCCAGCGTCAAGCAAGGAATGAGGCACGGCGAAGGTTGGGCGTCGTCCACGGATGCCACTCCCCGCACGTCCAGTTGTAGCTTGCGAATGGACGCCGCTCGCCGGAGGTAGTCCGCGTATCCCACCACCACCGGGCGGCACCACTGATGCAATTCCGGTGAGGACCAGGCGGCGACGATGATTTCGGGGCCGATGCCGGCGGGATCCCCCTGGGTAATGGCAACGAGCGGTTTGCCGCTGACGAGAGTCATGGCAAGGTCTCCTTATGATGGCGGAACGTGTCGGTCGCCGCGCTCTCTTTGTGACTCATTGTAGGAATCGGACGGCAACGGTTGCAAACGACTTTGCGGCATCGCGCGGCTCGCCCGATCGTCCCGGCAGTCCGGGGAAATCAGCCCCGCGCTCCGATTTGGCGTTTTCGCCCGAGTCCCGGCATTCTATCATCTTACAAGCACGGGGTTTCGCCCGGCATGGGAGAACCCCGCCGCAAGAGGCAGTGGATTCGAAGCGGGAAGTCGGAGCATCCGAATGAAAGCGTGTATCCAACGGGTCGCTTGGGCTCGCGTGCGCGTGACGGGCCGGGTCGTGGGCGAGGTCGGCAAAGGCATTTTGGTGTTGCTGGGCATTGCGGGGGACGACGGGGACGACGAAGCCGAGTTGCTTGCGCAAAAGACGGCCGGCCTACGCATCTTTGAGGATGAGGAAGGCAAGATGAATCTGGCCGTGGGAGAAATCGGCGGCGCGGTCCTGGTCGTCAGCCAATTCACGCTTTTGGCGGATTGCCGCAAAGGGCGTCGTCCAAGTTTCACCGCCGCGGCTCCACCCGAACAAGCCGAGCGGCTTTACAGGGTCTATGTCGAGGCCCTTCGCAAATTGGGACTGGCCACCGCCGAAGGACGGTTTCGGGAGCATATGGAGGTGGAACTTCTCAATGACGGACCGGTGACAATCCTGCTTGATTCCAAAGAACTGCGGCGTCCTCGGCGCAGTCCGCTCGGCGGGGATGCGGACAAAAGCTAGACTTTCTTGGCACCATGCCCTGCTCGACCGGTGCCTTCCGCCGAGGATCCGGAGCGCAACGAAACGCGGTGTTCGTGTTAAATCAGAACCAACGGAGAGCGAAATAGCATTGTCGGTATTCCGTGCGGCCCTGTTTCGGCGGGGGAGCCGCACAGAAACACGCGCCGAAGGGACAAGGAGCACGGGGTGAATACCCTGCCCATTGCAACATTCGATTTGATCGTGCTGATCCTCGTCGGAGTTTCGCTGATTCGAGGAGCGTGGCGCGGCTTTGCATGGCAAGTGGCGTCTCTCGCATCACTGATTGTGGGGACTGTCGCCGCCGTCCGCTTCGGACCTCAGTTGGGAGAGCGACTGAGCGCTGAGACGCCGTGGAATCATTACTTGGGTATGTTCATCGTTTTCGCCGCGTCAGGCCTCCTGATCTGGATGCTCTTTCGCTGGATTTCCGCGGCAATCGATCGCATGAAACTGAAAGATTTTGATCGCCAACTCGGCGCTGTGTTCGGGGCGATCAAGGGGCTGCTTATAGCAGGCATAGTCGCGTTTTTCGGAGTCACCCTTTCAGAGGGGTTTCGAGTGGTGGTCCTATCTTCTCGTTCGGGGCCGGTGCTTACCAAGTTGATCGAACGGGCAGCCACGGTCTTGCCGCCCGAGGTCCGCAGGCAGATGGGGGAGTACCTCGACGAGTTCGAACGGCAGAGGTCCCCGCAGCAGGGATTGCCCGGCTCTGAAAGTCTCGACTTCTCCTGGCCGGCCGCAACGGATTCTCCCGCGCGGCTTCCCGCTTGGACGCGCGATCTCGCGGCGGCGTACCGCATGAGGTCGCCGTCGCTGCGAGAGCGGGCGATCGGCCCACGGGCTGCCGAAGTTTTGCCGCGGGATGCACTTCCGGGATCGAAGACGCAAGTTGTGGGCAAATTGTGGGAAAATCCTGGTTTCTGACCGAACATAAGAAACATTATCGGACGTTGGCGATGCCGTCCAAGTCCGTCGCCTCCGGTCTGCACCGGCCCAATAACCTGCGGGCTTCGTCGCCTCGTTCTCTGCCTCCGCCGCCTTTGAGTTTGGGACGCGTGACATGCCTGCCGTTCCAAGTCGGTCAACAGGTTCGGCTCGGTCCGCAATGAGTGGCGCGGGTTGGAACGACGGCGGTTTCCGCCGACGAGACCGGCCTGAAACCGGGGGCGGACTTCACGGCTCCGCGCGGAGATCGCTCAAGCTTCGGTAGGGGGCTCGGCTCGCACGGGTGTGCCGTTGCGAATCTCTTCTCCGCCCTCCAAAAAGACTCCCATCCGGCGAAACTTCTCGTAGCGGCTTTGCACCAGTTCAGGGATGGGAATGGTGCTGAGTTCTTTAAGCGTATTACGAAGATAGGTCTTTAGACGCGAAGCCGTTTGGAAGGGATCGCGGTGTGCTCCGCCCAAGGGCTCGGAAATGACGGCGTCGATGATGCCCAGCCGCATGAGGTCCTTGGAGGTCATTTTCAGGGCTTCGGCCGCGTTTTCTTTGTACTGGCGATCCTTCCAAAGTATCCCGGCGCAGCCCTCGGGGCTGATGACCGAGTAGTAGGCGTGTTCCAACATCGCAACGCGGTCGCCGACGCCGATGCCGAGGGCGCCTCCGGAGCCGCCCTCCCCGATCACGACGCAAATGATGGGGGTCGGCAATTGCGACATGAGGAACATCGACTCGGCGATGACCTGAGCCTGGCCCCGTTCCTCGGCGGCAATGCCGGGGTACGCGCCCGGCGTGTCGATAAAACAGATGATCGGCTTCGAGAACTTGGCGGCCAAACGCATCTTGGCCATGGCCTTGCGGTAGCCTTCCGGATGAGCGCAACCGTAATTGCAGGCCAGACGCTCCTTGGTGTTTTTGCCCTTGTCGTGGCCGACGAACATGGCCTTGAAGTCATCCAGTTTGACCCAACCTGTTCGGACCGCCCGATCGTCGCCGTAGCATTTATCGCCGTGCAGCTCCACGAATTCCTCGAACACCATTTGCAGATAGTCCGAAGTCTTGGGACGCTCCGGATGCCGAGCGACCTCCACGACCTCCCAAGGCTTGAGGTTCTCGTAAATGCGTTTCTTCAGTTCGGCCAATTCGATTCGCCTTTGCTGGAGCTCCTCACGGGCTTGAGGGTCTTCGTGGGAGATTCTTTCCAGCTTCTCGACGCGGGCTTCCAGCTCGTAAATGGGCCGTTCAAAAGCCAAGCGATATTCCGTTGCCGGCATGGTTCACAATCTCTCGTGATGGTTGCTACGGATGAATCTTGCGCGGCGTTTGGTCGCCGTGAATCGACGCCCTAGTTGCTGCCCCTGCTGGATTTCCGCGGTTCCAAGGCTATGCTCCCGGGACGAGCAAGGGAGAAACCTCACCCGCCGGTTTCTCTTTGAATATCTCCACATCGTGCAGCAAACCGTAGAACTCCGCCACGCTGCGAAAACGATCGGCGGGCCGTTTGGCAAGCGCCTTTTGCAACAGTTGCGAAAACTGCGGGGTGATGTTGGGGTTGAGCGACTCGATCGGCGGCGGGGCGGCCTTGAGATGCCGATTGAGCAATTCGGTTTGATTGATGCCCGTAAAGGGCGGCCGTCCGCACAGGAGCTCGTAGATGGTACAAGCCAGACTGTAAAGGTCGGCCCGACCGTCGAGACGGCGATTCTGGATCTGTTCCGGCGAAATGTAGCTACAGGTGCCCTGGATCTTGGTCTTGGGGGAAAGCAGCCACGCCAAGGGATTGGAGATCCGGCGACACAGGGCGAAATCGATCAGTTTTACCTCGCCGCTCGGCCCGACCAAAAAGTTTTCCGGTTTGATGTCGCGGTGCACATAGCCCTGTCGGTGCAGGTACGCCACCGCTTCCACCGCTTGGAAAATGATTCGCTTGGCGAGATGGGCGTAGGCGTCGATTCCTTGGCGGATGAGAGCCTTCATATTGTTGCCGGAGAACCATTCCATGGCGAGAAACGGGATGCCGCGATGGGTGCCGAATTCCACGATCCGGATGACGTGCTCATCGTTCAATTGCGATCCGACCGTATACTCCCATTTGAGGTAACCGATCTGCGTGCGATCCTTGCGAAATTGCTCCTGAAGGAACTTGACGGCGAATAGCTCTCCGGTCACGTCGTAAATACCCTGCCACAGTTGGGTAGTAGCACCCATATAGACGGGGTTGATGAGACGATAGCGACCGATGAAAACGATTCCCGTGCTCACGACAAACCTGCGCAGAAAAAGGCGTGAGTACTACCCTCATCTAGGGGGTAAATTGCAGTGGTCAAAGCTATGCGGCATCAGCTTGGACCGTCTATCTTACCGAAAAACCCCATTCGTCACAACGACGAATCAGGCCTTTTCCCGTGCTTCCGGTACAAGCAGGAAACTCGAGCGCCGCGAGTTTCCCGGTTTCGGGGTGGAAAGGCAGATCTCGGACGGAAATTGCCTCCAACTTCCGCACTGGAAGTTTCAAGCGAAGCGAGGGGCGAACAACGGCGGAAAGGATGGAGGCGGGGCGACTACGGGCTGTCGAGCGGCGATCGCCTTCGCTTTTCCTCCAGGACCCGACAGTAAAGCGCCCGGATTTGCTCCGTCATGGCGTGATGGGAGAACATGGGAACGCACCTCCCCTGCCCTGCCCTGCCGAACTGTCGGCGAAGGTCCGGAGAATCGATCAATCGCTGGACGGCCAGTGTTAGGGCCTCCACATCCCTTGCCGGGACGAGGAAGCCGGTTTGGTGGTCGAGGCAAACTTCACGCGCCCCGTCGACGTCGTAACTAACCACGGGTTTTCCAGCCAATAACGCCTGAGGGAGAACCCGGGCAAGGCCTTCTCGGAGGCTGGCATGGACCAAGATGTCCATCGCCCCTACCAAATCCGGTAGGTCTGAGGGATCGACCAGGCCGGTAAGCCGAAAGTACGCCGTCAGCCCGGCCTCTGCGATCTCGCGTTCCAGGTCTGATCGCAAGATGCCGTCGCCCACCCATAGAAACCGAATTTGAGGGTTTCGAGGTATCAAGCGGCGCGCCATGGCGATGACGTCGCGGTGCCCTTTCAAGTGGAAGAGCCGGGCGATTTTCCCGATGACGCAATGTTCGTCGTTGTAGCCCAATTCGCGGCGGACTGCGGCGCGTCGCTCGTCGGCTCGCAGAAACGGTTCGACTTCCATGCCGCTATAGATCGTGACGCACTTGTGCCGATCGGCAACGCCGGCATCGACGGCCGAATCAATCATGGCATCCGCAACTCCGATCAGGGCGTGGCATCGCCGTGCCGCGTAGCGTTCGCAAAGGATGGAGAACCATCGGGCCGGAGCGATTTGATAAGGGTGGAACGGTGCGCCGTGGATCGTGTGAATCACCGCCGGGACGTCGAGCCGCCAGGCGGCGATGCGGCCGAGGATGCCGGCTTTGGCGCTGTGAGTATGGACGACGTCGGGTTGAAACCGGCGAATGATGCGACGGAGAGCGAAGTAGGCCAAGGCGTCGCGCCAGGGGTGAATCTCGCGCCGCAAGGCCGGGACGATTTCGGTCGGAATTCCGGCATTGCGTGCCCGCTCCAAGAGGCTTCCCTCCGGTCCCAAGGGCGGACCGGTCACCAAGAGGACGTCATCCCCGAATCGCTGCCGTAAGTCTTCGCAGCACAAGACGGTGTTTTCTTGGGCACCGCCGAGAATCAGTCGGGTGATGATGTGGATGACGCGCATGGATCGGGTTCAGTCTTGCCCGGTTGTCGGGACGCTTGCCGCCGTTCCGCATGCGATAGCGCAATGGCAATTTGCCCGGCGGTGCGGTGGTATTCTGGGGGATGGGTGCGGAAGCGAGTTGCTACGCGGTTCCGGACCGTTCAATTTATTCAGTCTATACGAGCGGAAACTCCGGATGCAGGACTCCGCTCCAGGGTGAGCGTTCGTTGCAGCCGAACGCGACGGATTCGCTGCCGGGATAAGTCACCGAAATGAGAAACAACGCGTGGGGGGGAGCGGTGGCGCCGGCGCATCGTCGGTCTCGCCCGGCCAGCACGTCCCGGACCCACGACGCCGGTCGGGCTCCGCGTCCCACGTCGACCAAGCTGCCCACGATGTTTCGCATCATGTTGTACAGAAATCCGTCCGCCGTCACGTCGATCGTGATGAGATGTGGAATGAACCGGCTGCGACCGACACACAAGTCGTGGATGGTACGCACGCTGGTGGCACGCGGGGATCCCGAGCTTTGGAAGGCGGAGAAATCATGGGTGCCGCGGAGGGCTTCCGCGGCTCTAGCCATGGCCGCGGCATCCAGCGGGCGGGGATAACGCCAGACGTACCGTCGCAGAAACACATTCGGCATTTCGGCGTCCGAGAGGAGATAACGGTAGTGCTTCTGCTTGGCGTCGCGGATGGGGTGGAATTCGGCGGGCGCCTCGTCGGCCGAAAGGACGACGATGTCGTCCGGGAGCCGGGCGTTCAGTGCCTTGCGGATGACCTGGGGCGGTAACGCGCTATTGGTTCGAAAAGCCGCCACTTGTCCCACGGCGTGGACGCCGGCGTCGGTCCTGCCGCTGGCCAATACGCGGACTTTGCGACCGATCAACCGGGCCACGGCGGCCTCCACGGCGTCTTGGATGGTTCGCCCCGACTTTTGGCTTTGCCAGCCGTCGTAATCGGTTCCATCGTAAGCCAGTCGCAAACGAATGCAGCGCATAACGCCGTTCACGCGGAAGCCGAGGTTTGGGACGCGTCGGAAGGCCGATCGAAAGCGGGAAGTCGATGCACGGTCGTGATCGGCCGCCCTCCCCTACTCGGCTCTTTCGCTTCCCTGCCGCTTCCCTTTCTCGGCTATCGTTTTCCGGAAGGTTCACCGTGCCGCAGAAGCTCGACGATCTGAACCGCGTTCGTCGCCGCTCCTTTTCGGAGATTGTCGCTCACACACCAGAAGGCGATGCCGTTGGGGGAGGAAAGGTCCTCGCGAATGCGGCCGACAAAGACCTCGTCGCGATCGGAGCAGTCCTTGGGCATGGGGTACAGTTTGGCATTCAGGTCATCCACCACGACCATGCCGGGGAAGGCGGCGAACAACTCTCGAGCTTTCTCCACGGTGATCTTCTTTTCGGTTTCAACCAGAATCGACTCGCTATGACAATTGGCCACCGGTACGCGTACGCAAGTGGGACAGATCCGGATCGAATCGTCTTCCAATATCTTGTGCGTCTCGAAGACCATCTTGAGTTCTTCGGAAGTGTAGCCCTGCTGTTTGGGAGAGCCGATCTGCGGGATCAGGTTGAAGGCCAAGGGATGAGCAAAGGTGGTGTTGGTGTAGGAGCGACCCTCCAGTGCAGCCTTGGTGCCCTCGATCAAGTCGTGGGTGCCTCCCACGCCCGCCCCGCTGGCGGCCTGGTAGGTGCTGACCACGACCCGACGGACGCGGCCGAAGTCGTGCAGCGGTTTCAAGGCCACGACCATTTGCGTGGTGGAGCAGTTGGGGCTGGCGATGATGCCCTGATGCCGGAACGCGGCGTGCGGGTTGACTTCGGGAATGACCAACGGGACCTTGGGGTCCATCCGCCATGCCGCGCTTTCGTCCACGACCACGCAGCCCATCTCCACGGCCTTGGGGATGAAGTCCTTGGCCACGTCGTCCGGCGTACTGCTGACGACCAGGTCGACTCCCTCGAGGGATTCCGGTTTTAGCTCCAAGACCGGATAGTTGCGACCGCGAAATTCGATCGTTCGTCCAATGGAACGCGCTGAGGCCAGAAAACGGTACTCTTCAAAGGTTACCGAACTTGATTCCAAGAGTCGGCACATGATGCGGCCGACGGCTCCGGTGGCCCCGACGACGGCTAGCGACTTGAACATTACCATCACTCCTAAATGCGCTATGGGTACGATCGAGCTTTCCCGCGGTTTGGTTACGGGTGAGCCGAGAACGGAAGTTTTCCAAGGCCGGTTTTCCGATCCGCAGCCCTCCCAATATCCGTCCGGCGGGAAGTTGGCAAAGATTCGTGTTTTGGGAGGGTAATGCCGGTTCGGAATCCCGTCAGTGTACCGGTCATTCCGTGCTTGGACAACGGCGCCCGGCGGAGGGTTCGCGGCTGAGAGCAAGAACGCCTGAGACGCAGTGTTTCAGCAGCCGCTTTGTGAGCCGCGCGCGAAACCCGCCAGACACATGGGGACAGAATCCTGCCGTAACGTAGTTTTCCCAACGGGACAATGCAAAAAAGCACGGGGGGCGACCCGTTGTCAGGCCGCCCCCACGGCTTCGATTCTTTCCGCCGTTCCGCCGAGGGAATCTCGCCGTCGCTTGGATGATGCGATTCCTAACCCGGCAGCATGTTGATCACCGTCAAATCCCGGCCACGTTTTCCGTGGGCAATTGGAAGGAGAAAGCGACGCCTTTCTTGTCGCCCGCCGTCAGAATCACTTCGCGGGTTTCTTCATACGCCTTGCCGTCGCGTTCGATCACGGCGGTGACCGTGTAGCGGTACTGTAAGCCGCTTTGCAGTCCGTACGAAACGTACTCACGGCGCGTGCCGACGCTCTTGGTCGGGAGGCCGTTGATCGTAACCGAGGCGTCCGCGGGGACGTAGATCGTCAGCAAACCGCTGTCATTCCGCGTCGGTACTTCGTAGCTGGTGGGATTGATCGGCGACGACATGGGAGCGTCGGGAATCATCATCGGATTATTCGGCTCGGCTCGCGGCGCCGGCTGGAGGGGTTGATTGTCAGCCGGAGCGGGTGTCGGGACCAGCGGCGTGCTCGGCACGCTTACCCCCGACGGCTCGCAGTCGCAGGCGTCCCAACCGCAAACATCGCAACAACCAATCCAGGGCGTCCGATACCAACGGTAGGGACCGAGAATCAATCGCCGAATCGGACCGGGGCGGATTCCCACATACCAACCGCCCACGGCCGGTCCGCAGCACGGATCGCAGGGAGTCCAGCAAGGATCGCAGGCGGTCCAAGAAGGTACGTACGTCGGACAACAGGGGTCCCAAACGCGCCAGTGCCAAAAGGCCTGGGCGTCGTGTACGGATACCAGTGACACGAAGGCGCCCGCAAGTACTGAGTACAACAACGTCTTCCGCGGCATGGGGATTCTCCTTATCGTTTGGCGACTTGCCCTCTCCCGGTGCAATACCGAGGGACGATGCCGGGCGAAACCGCATCCTTCCCTCTACAATAGTCTCGCCAAGGTTTTCCGATCAAGTAGGTTGGGCGTATTGCGGGGTTTGGTCGCTCGGGCAAGTCGGCTCGGCCGTGCAAGATGGAGCGTTCTTCGAGGGTGCCGTTGGTTGCTGCGGCCCGGCATCTTGGGAGCCCCGATACTCTCCGTCCCGGGGCTTCACCGCGCCGCTAGGCATCTGTGTAAATCATCGGAGGATCGCGCGGGAGATATTGGCCGGTCGATTCGGTTCCGTCACAATCCTACCTTCCCGATCGCGTGACCGGCGTAATCTCGATCGCATCGAAGGATACGATGCCGACGGCGCCGAGCATACCGATGCCGAGGATGGCTTCTCGACCGGCGGGGGGGACTTCGATGACGGCCGTCCTTTTTTGCCACGGAAACGTACCTAGCAACGGTCCCACCGACCATTCCCCTACGGTAGCCCGATTAGCGTCGTAGAACGTAATCGTGACGGTAGCCGATTCTTGGGGGGTGGCGCCCGGCCTGATCCCTTCGCCTTTGACCCAAAAACTCAGATGGATCCGCCGAACGAATCGGCCGTCGAGGGGAAATCCTTGCAAGGCACGCGCCGGCCTTCCCGGCACTTCGTTGTTGAAGCGGGCGTAATTCTTGCCGCTCGGCGCGGAGTTATCGGATCGTAATTCGAACTGCCGGAAATAATACCAGCCGTCCGGCTCGCGACGTTCGTTGGCGGCCTCTTCGAAGTCTCCGTTGACGAGCTTCGGGTCGCGCGGATCAGGCTGAATCTTACGGCGCGTTTCCGCTTCTCCGGTCATCGGGACGAAGAGCGTCGGCCGGAGCGCCTCTTGCTCCATGCGACCGTTCCTCTTTCGCAGCAGGTAAAGGGTCTGGCGGTATCGCTCACCCAAGGGAATCACCATGCGGCCGCCTTCTTTGAGCTGCTCCACGAGCGGTTGAGGGATGTCTTCAGGGGAGCAGGTGACGATGATCTTGTCGAACGGCGCGTGTTCGGGCCAGCCTAAGAACCCGTCTCCCGCCTTGACGAAGACGTTCCTGTAGCCCAACCGGCGGATCGTTTCGGCTGCTTGGGCCGCCAACGGTTCAACGATTTCGATGGTGTAGACCCCGCGGACCAATCCGCTTAGTACGGCGGCTTGGTAACCGCTTCCCGTTCCGATTTCAAGTACCTTGTCGTCGGGTTGCGGGTCGAGCTGTTCGGTCATGTAGGCGACGATCAAGGTGGCCGAAATCGTTTGTCCGAAGCCGATCGGCAACGCCATGTCATAGTAGGCCAAGGTGCGCTGGGCCGGTGGGACGAACTCGTGCCGCGGCACGGTACGCATGGCTTCGAGGACTCGCGGGTTGCGAATCCCGCAATCAATGAGATCCCTGCGCACCATTTCTTCTCGCAAGGCGGTAAACACGTCTTGCGCTCGTGCAAAAGGCGGTGTGAGGGATAGGGCAAACGTTGCCAGCAGTAGGACGGCCCGCACGGTTTTCCCATCGCACGGTTGCGTAGGCTTGGACGACGGCATGGCGGCGGCTCCTTGCGCGGACACCCGGAGGAATCCAAGGTTAACGAGTTCGGTATGCCTTCGCATCCTCAAACCCCGAAATCACCGTTTCGAACGCGGGGCGAGGCGACTCGGCCATGAGCTCGCGTCTTTCGGCCGACACTTTGGATTTTACTACACACGACGGTTTTTTTCGCGAATGAGGTCGGAAGCGACGGCGGATTGATGGCGCGCCTTGGGGCGGCTACGGCAGCCCGTCGGCCAAGATTCGCGGCTCCGATTCGAGGCCGCTGCCCGGCGGTAATGCCATTGAGAGAGTTCTCTTGCGGGGGAGTCGGGTAAATAATGAACTACATCACCGCCCCGCGGCGGAGAGGGAAATCCGGCTTGGCCTAATGGGAAAGTGTAACACTCATGATGAATATGCAGCTCAAGGAGGCCGTCGTACGACGTATTCTGCCGAGGGTTCAGACGCCGGGCCAATACGTGGGGGGGGAGTTGCATGCGGTGACCAAGGACCATCGACATGTTCGGGGCAAGCTTTGCTTCGCTTCCCCGGATGCGTATGCCATCGGAATGAGCAACCACGGCATGCAGGTGTTGTATCAAGCCGTGAATCGTTTGACGGATTGGGTCTGCGAGCGGGTGTTTGCTCCCTGGCGAGACATGGAGGAGGCCTTGCGGCGAGAGGGGTTGCCGCTCTACTCCTTGGAGAGCTTCACGCCCCTGAACGCCTTCGACGTGGTCGGCTTTTCGTTGCAGTACGAGCTGTGTTACACCAATGTGCTTACGATCCTGGATCTGGGCGGCATTCCCCTGCGATCACGGGATCGCCGGGAGAGCGACCCGCTGGTCATGGCGGGTGGGCCGTGTGCGCAGAATCCCGAGCCTTTGAGCGAATTCATCGACGTGTTCGTGATCGGTGACGGCGAAGAGGCCTTGCCGGCGGTCTGTCGGCGGTGGTTGGAACTGCGATCACGAGGAGGACGTCGCGCGGAGTGGCTGAACGCCTTGGCACGCGAGTTTCCCTTTGTTTATGTACCGCGGTGCTATCGCGTCGAGTGGTCGCTGGAGGGCTTCCCCGTCCGTGTGCCCGGGGATGATGCGGTTCCCAAGGTAATCTCGCCCGCCGTCCTCGCGGACTTGGAAGGCTTTCCCATTGTGACCCGACCGATCGTGCCGAACGTGGAGGTGGTGCAAGATCGAATCGCCATCGAGATCATGCGGGGGTGTCCGTGGCGCTGCCGATTTTGCCAGAGCACGACCATCAAACGGCCGTTGCGTTACCGCCGAGCCGAGACCATCGTGGAGGCCGCATGGGAGGCCTATCGTAACACGGGAATGAATGAAATCTCGTTGCTCTCGCTCTCTTCCAGCGATTACCCGCAGTTCGATCTCTTGATTCGAAACCTGCGTGAAACCTTCGTGCCGTACGGCGTCGCCATTTCGGTTCCCAGTCTGCGGGTCAATGAGCAACTCCGCACGTTGACGGAACTGTTGACGAGTGAACGGCACTCGGGGTTGACCGTGGCTCCGGAGGCCGCCCGGGACGATATGCGGCGCCAAATCAACAAACGGATTCGCAACGAAGATCTCCTCGAAGGCTGCCGGCGGGCGTTCCAGCAGGGGTTTTCCCGCGTCAAGTTGTACTTTATGTGCGGGTTGCCGGGAGAGAGGGAGGCGGATTTGGCGGGGATCATCGAGTTGGCTGAGGAGATCTCGCGTATCGGTCGGGAGGTCCGCGGGAGACCCGCCGAGGTAACGGCCTCCGTTTCGAACTTCGTACCCAAGCCGCACACACCCTATCAATGGCATCCTATGCAGACCCGGGAGTACTTCCAGGCCGCGCATCGCTTCTTGAAGACGCGAAGTCGCATGCGAAGCGTTCAGGTGAAGTGCCACCCCGTGGAGTCCAGCTTGCTGGAGGGCGTCATGGCTCGCGGGGATCATCGCCTGGCCGATGCCTTGGAGCAGGCCTGGCGGCAGGGATGTCGCTTCGACGGCTGGAGTGATCAACTCGATTCCGAAACGTGGTGGCGAGTCCTTCAGGAAACGGCAATGGATATCGAGGGGATTTTGCATCAGGAGAGAGATGCCGCCTCATCCTTGCCGTGGGATCATATCGGGATCCGCCAAGGGCGCGATTATCTGGATCGAGAGCGACAACGAGCGGCGACTGAGGTGGTCTCGCTTCTCAACGGAAATTAGATTCGGCCTCTTTGCACCCACTGGTGCATTTGGCTGCAACCCGCAAGGGTGTAGCATAGTAATACACTTCGGCCGTTTGGAAAGTCTCCCTAGGCCAATCCCGTTGCAGCCGATTTGTTCATCTTGTCTCGGCTCGATACAGCGGTTTTTCCGGTCCGGCGGCCGCCGGACTTGGCATAATTCGGAAAGAATGCCATAACATTCATTCCAATAATATTTTGCGGTTTAGGCTCGAGGGAGAATTCTCTGCGGAACAGTATTTGCTCTTAAATTTCTCAGTCTGAAGAAGGCTGGCCCGTGGGGTTTCCGGCGGAGCGTTGGGCGCGTGGTTTCCTTGCCCTTGCCACGTGACCAAGCCACTGCGGAGGTGGCTCGTCGGAACCCCCTTTTTTTTCGGCGGTCGCCCTTCTGCTCATCCCCTTCCGTTTCCCGTAGCCGTCAGCGGGACGTGAGTTGGTCTTGACGGTTTTCTCGCCGGACCTTAGTTTTCAAGCGTTTCCTCGTGGTGCCGGTGATCCGGTCCGCCGCGATGGGATGCACGGTTTTGGACGGCCCTCGGCGATTTCAGCATGGACGCTTCCGCTATGAATCACTCATCTTGCCCGCAGCATTCTTCCCTGCCTCGAACCGGCTCCGTGAATCTCGAGCGTCCGGTGCCTTTCCTCGATCTCAAGCGCAGTCATACGCCGATGCGAGATCGCATCGTGGCCGCATTGGCGGACGTCTGTGATTCCGGGGCATTCGTCTTAGGACCGGAAGTCGAGCGACTGGAAAAGACGCTGGCCGAGCATTGCCAAGTTCCGCACGCCATCGCATGCTCTTCCGGAAGCGAAGCCCTGCTGCTGGCGTTGATGGCCTTGGGAGTCGGTCCCGGGGATGAGGTGATCGTTCCCAGTTTCACCTTTTTCGCCACCGCCAGCGCCGTCACACGACTGGGTGCAACGCCGGTCTTCGCGGATATCGACCCCAAGACGTACAATATTGCTCCGCTGGATGTCGCGAGGTTGATCCATCAAACGACCAAGGTCATTTTGCCGGTGCACCTCTTCGGACAAGCGGCGGACATGGGGCCGATCCTGGCGTTGGCGGAACGTTTCAAAATCGCCGTGGTGGAGGACGCCGCTCAAGCGATCGGCGCGGAGTATCAAGGTCGCCGCGTGGGCAGCATGGGTTGTATCGGCTGTTTCAGCTTCTATCCCACGAAGAACCTCGGCGCCATGGGAGACGCGGGTATGCTCACCGCCTCTGCGACGGAGACCGCGGAGAGGCTGCGGCTCCTGCGTGTTCATGGCATGCATCCGCGATATTATCATTCCCATATCGGCATCAACGGCCGTATGGATGCCTTTCAGGCAGCGGTACTGAACATCAAGTTTGAGCTGCTGGAGAGTTGGACGGCCGAGCGATCCCGGCAGGCAGATATCTACCACGAGCTCTTTCGGGAGTTCGGGCTGGATGGCGTGATCGGGTTGCCGGTCGCCTCGCCGCAGGGAAGGCACGTCTGGAATCAATTCGTC
The DNA here is from genome assembly GCF_055386265.1 of Thermogutta hypogea. Lineage (NCBI taxonomy): Bacteria > Pseudomonadati > Planctomycetota > Planctomycetia > Pirellulales > Thermoguttaceae > Thermogutta > Thermogutta hypogea. Next base: position 1,979,449 of record NZ_AP042425.1, on the reverse strand, counting down.
ATTCGGGTTCGCGACGGCCGCCGCGACGCGTTACGTCGGCACCTCTCGGAGCGGAAAATCGGCTCCGAAATCTATTATCCGCTCGGCCTTCACGAGCAGGAGTGCTTCCGCCACCTGGGGTATGCGCCTACCGATCTCCCCGAGACGTTCGCCGCGGCCAGGGAAGTGCTTGCCTTGCCGCTGTTCCCGGGATTGACGGTGGATGAGCAATATGTGGTCGTGGCGAGGATCGCGGAATTCTACCACTCGGCCCCCTCGCGGAATCAAGTTGCGGCGCCTGTCTTTTTGAGCCGGTCGGCCAATCGCGTCTCGGCTCCATTGCCGGACTGAGCGCGTCTTGCATCCGGCCGACGTTCGATGCCCCAGCGAAGGGGGATTCGCACGCTCATCGCAGGGATGAATGTGCCTTACTTGCGTGCCTGTTTGGCTGCCTGAGCGGGGTTGAAGACGCCGGGCGGGGTCTGCGCCGTTTCCTTCTTCTGTCCTTCTTCGGTGAGGACCTTCCCCCAGGTCGTGCCTTCGAACTCCAGATTCCGCGGGGCACTACGGCGCCGGCTGGGGGCCAAGGCCACCATAAGAGCCAGGAGCACCGTCAGGATCGCCACCAGGTACCCGGGCGCCCAAGCGGAACCGGAACTGCCCGCCGACTCCTGGGCGTAAATCAGGAGAGACGCCACGTCGGCGAGAATGATGCTTTCCATGGTCGGCCTCGCGTGGGACCAAGGTCCCATGATAGATCTCTTGGAGTTACCGGCCCCGTAGGGTTGGACAGCCGGTTGTCTGATTGTTGGATCGATGCTCCGCATTCGCTATTGTAAATCAATCGGGACGGCAGGTGTATCTCCACAGGCCCATATCTCCCGGCATCCGGCGGTTCCCCGAGAATCGTGGAAGTTAGCGTGAGAGGCTGGTCGATCTCGTCGGAAAGCCGTACCCCGGCACGTCTACGCGGATAGATTCTTGGAGAAAACCGGGTACTCCGTGGTGTGGATTCGGTCAGTATGACTCACCAACGAGACACGGCCACGTCAAGTCTGCGACCGCTCTTGCCGGTGCCCGCCCTGGGTGTTGCGATCGTCTTGTTCCTTTGGATCGGCGGTGTCACGGCCTTCCAAGGGGCGAAGGGTGGTGCCGCGCAAGACGTCGAAATCGCTTTGGCTTTCGACCGCGAGGTACCGCTCCCGACGGTTCGCCTGATACAAGTGTACCGCAGCGGGTTTTCCGCGGAGATATTGCCCGAACGCGGGACACAGATCGTAAGCCGCGGCGACGCCCAGGCGGAGTGGTGGAAATCCCCGCCTGTGCGGCGCGAGTTTCGGTGGAGCATATCTGAGCGTTGGGCACGGGATTTCCGGATCGAGATCACGGAGGCGTCGCTCCCCTTTTTCCAGGATGGGTGGGTGCAAATCGGCGGTACGACGCGTCCGATGCCGATGGGACGACTGCGGGAATTATCCGGGCCGGGGCAAGACCACGCCCGCTCGTCGTCCCTCCCTGCTGCCGAAATCGTTCGAGTGGGCACGCTTTTTGAGCCGCCCCGCTCGTTGTTGCCGTGGTTCGACGGTCTGCTGAATTACCCCGGCGACCTGCACTTTATGGGTTGGTGGCTGCAAGAATGGCTGACCCATCCATTTACTTGGGTCACCGCGATTTGGTTCGGAGCGGCCGCTTTTTTCGCCTGGTTGCACCGCCGAAACACGCAGTGGGGACGACGGCTCCTGATCGGTCTCGGCGAGAGCTTTCGCCCGAGCCTTCGTTTTGGAACGCGGATCGATTGCGCGAATAGTCGCGGCGGAATCTTTTTCCTGGCGGGATTGGGCTTGGTGATTGCGGCGGCAATCTACCTTGAACGGCGGGAACCGCGATACTTCTTGCGCGACGACAATTTTTCCATATTCTTCCCCGCCATCGACGCGGTCGGGCGAGCGTTGGCGGCAGGCCGATTCCCCGAGTGGACGCCGCGCGTCTTCCTTGGTATGCCCGTTGCCGAACTGGGCGTGTTTGCGGCGACTTATCCACCGACCTGGATTTCCTACGCCCTTGCCGATCTCCTCATCGGTGATCCCTCATGGACCGTCGATGTGTTTTGCTGGGGACATCTGGTGTGCGGCTACGGGGCGTGCTTCCGTGTCTTGAGGCGAAACGGGCTTCATCCTTCCGTGGCTGCCGCGGCGGGGATGTCGTGGGCGCTTTGCGGCTTCGCTCTGATTGCCGGTCGCTCGTGGTACTACATGACGCCCGTCTTCGCCTATCTCCCAATGATTGCCGGGATGTTGCATGCGCTGGTTGAGGAGGGGCAAGATTTCCGGCGGACAAAGTCGGTCGACCGGACATGGATTTGGCGATGGGGCGTCGTTTGGGGGTTCTTCTTCCACGCCGGAAACGCCCAGATGTGGCTGTATGCGGCCCAATTATTCGCTTTGTGGGTACTTTGGGCCGGTTATCGTCGCCGATTAGGCCGCGCTGCGGTTTTCCGACTGGTCCGGGGTACCGTTTTGGGCCTGGCGATGGCCGCTCCCCTATTGATTCCCCAATTCTTCGCCGTCCGCTCGGTTCAGCGACCGTCCGGGCCTGATCACGGCATTCAGGACGCAGTGGGTGCGATCTTCCTCCCCTACCCTCTAGCCGAGTGCCGGAGTCCGAGCGACTGGGCCGATCCGGCTAACAGACATGCCGGGCATTTCTACTATGCAGGCACACTGTTCGCAGTCGCTTGGTTGCTGTCAAGCGCGGCGGCGATGGGCTTGCCAAGAGTCCGTCGAAGATGGTTCGCAGACCCGTGGACTCCGGTGGCGCTGATGGCCCTGTGGTTGGCCATGGGGAACGAAGGCGGGCTTTGGTGGCTTCAGTCTCGTATGCCGGTCCTCGGTGCAGTGTATCACCCCTTCAAGTATTTGCCCTTTGTCCATTTGGCGACGATATTCGTCGGGGCACGGGTCTTGCACCACCTATTCTTCCGGCAGGCGGCCGGACCTTATCGCCCAGCAGTCGGCGCGGCTTCGTTCGCCCGCGGTAACGACGGCGCCGACCGGCAGGCACATGATCTTCAGACGTCGGGGGCCCTTTCCCGCCCTTCGGCTACGAATCGCCGCGCCATCGGGCTTTTTGCAGCATCCTCATTGTTGATAACTTGGCATATCATCCAAGCGGACAGCACGTTCTACGCATTCGGGGATAGAACGTATGTTGACCTACCACCGTCGATGGCGGAGATTCTACGGCCGGGCGAGGTGCCCGCCCGGATTATGCCCGTCACCCCTTTCCGTTCGCCGGCTCCTCGTTTCGTGTGGGGGCTGGGGCTGAACTTCCCGCTCGTTTATCGCCTGGAATCGATCGACGGCTACGGCGAGTTCGTGCGACAAACCCCGGAGAATCGAGCAGTGGAAGCGGAAGTCCGCCGCGATCCGCGGGCAGCCTTGCGTGCGTACGGCGTGACCCATCTCGTCCTTCATCGCTGTGCGGTAGAGCCTTGTCTTAGCGGCGCGCGGGACGCCGGGCAGGCGGAGAGCGAAACCCTGTATCGAGATGCTCGCATTCAAGAATTGTGTCGCAGCATCGAACCGATTTTTCATAATGATTCCGTCGCGGTCTTCGCCCTTGCGGATGCCGCGCCGCGCGCTTTTGGGACTGCCGAAGGGGCCGCGTCGCAATCGGGCGGCGGTATTGAGGCACGTTTGCCGGGAGGGCGGACGGGGACGGCCGTCGCTCTTCCCATGCGAGTCGAGGAGACCAGAGTCGTGGTTGATACCGCGGCCTTAACTCAAGGCGGTGAGGTGACCGTCAATTATTTGCGTCGGCCGCGCTCCAGGGTATGGCTCGACGGACGCCCGGCTCAGCCGTCCGCTGATGGATATGGGCGATTGGTAGTGCGGATTGCTCCCGGAACACGCGAAGTGGTCGTGGGCTACGCCGGGAACTGGATTTACGGTTGCCTCACCGCCGCAGGGCTGTTGATCGTGTTCGCTGCGACGGGGAGGATTCAGCCGGCTCTTTTTCGCAAGCCTGCGTCTTTTTTCCGGGAGGCGGCGTCTCCCCGTACCGACGAAGCACGGCAATAATGAAGTGATAAGAACCGCCGAAATTCCCAGCGGTAAGAAGCAGGGAGCGGCGGCGGTTTGGGATGCGCACCGGTGAGCCGTGGATGACGAGACGAGAAGGCCGAAAACATGCCGTGGTTTTTTGAACGCAGTGAAGAGATTGCGCCGAATCGAATTCGCGAGTTGATGGAACAGGCGGTCAGCGAGGCTAAATCGCGAATCTGTCCCCATCCCAAAAGGGTGTTGTTGTTGCCGCCGGACATCACGCGGATGCACTCCGGTGCCGGCCGAATGACGGAGATTCTTTACGAGATTCTACACAAGGATTGCGATGTTCACGTGATCCCCACGCTCGGCCAGCACGAACCGCACACGCCCGAGCAGAATCGCCTCATGTTCGGTTCCATTCCGAACGAGCGGATCCACGCCCATCATTGGATCGATACCGTGGTCCCGGTTGGTGAGATTCCGGCCGATTTTGTACGGGAGGCCACCCACGGGGCGGCGGATTGGGCCATACCCATCGAATTGAACACGATGCTCATGCAGGAGCCGTGGGATCTGATTATCAACGTGGGGCACGTGGTACCGCACGAGGTGCTGGGTTTTGCCAACCACAACAAGAACTATTTCATCGGCTTGGCCGGCAAATCGACGATCTGCGCGTCGCACATCGCGGCGGCTTGCTGCGGCATTGAGAACAACTTGGGCACGCTCACGACGCCGATTCGTGCTTGTTATAACAAAGCGGAGCAAGACTGCTTGGGCGGCCTGCCCGATTTCTACATCCAAATCGTCATGGCTCGCAATGCCGAGGACCGGCTGGTTCATACGGGGATTTACGTCGGCGACGACTTGGAAACGTACACGTCGGCGGCACGGCAATCCCGCGAGCAGAACATCAAGGTTTTCGAGGAACCGATTCCCAAGGTGGTGTGCGTGATGCAGGAGGACGAGTTTGTCAGCACCTGGGTGGCGAACAAGGCCGTCTATCGTACCAGGATGGTCATGGCGGACGGGGGCGAATTGGTGATCATCGCGCCCGGTCTGAAGCGATTCGGCGAGCAGGAAGAGGTCGATCGCCTGATCCGCAAGTATGGCTACGTCGGCACCGCTCGCGTGATGGAACTTTACCGCAGGAACTCCGACTTGCAGGACCTGGCGCACGCCGCCGCCCATCTGATTCACGGGTCGTCGGAAGGACGTTTCCGGATTACGTACGCCCCCGGGCACCTCACCCGGGAAGAAATCGAGGGTGTCAACTTCGGTTATGCCGACCTAGCGGAAACCCTCCGTAGATACCCGCCGGATCGTATGAAAGAGGGGTGGAACACGACTCCGACTGGTGAGGAGGTTTACTTCATTCCCACGCCGTCGGCCGGGCTCTGGAGTACAAGGAAAAAGCTGTACGAGCGTCCTGCGGGCTACGAGTGCTGAGAGCGGAAATTAGGTATCAGCGGGCGAGATGTGTAGTACACTTGCTTTAGGGAGGCGGACTGCGCCGATCCTTTTGCAGACTTATCCTCACAGCATTTCATTCGCTCGATGCCGAAGCTTTTTCCAATTTCCAATGACCGGACTTCGCACAACGCGGATCGCTCGGGTCGCTCCCGGCGACGTGGGTTAGCAAATAGCGGAGTCGCAGCGAACTTGTTCCAGGGGCTGTTGGTGGCAGTCGCGCTCTTGCCGTGCTTCTTGATCGGTGCGTTGGCCTCTTTCAGCGGAGAACGGCACTGGAATCGCTGGTTGGAGCGGCTGAATGGGAGGATCTCCTTGGGAAGATCCTCCGGGACAGGCTCGCCGGCGGTTTGGAAGGGAAACGGGATCGCTGATTTCGGCACCATCAAATTGATGGATTACGATCCGGTAACTCGGGTCAGCACCGCGGTTCAATTCAAGATGGAGGCGGTTACCGTCTTTCCGGACGAACAGCAGTTCGACTCCTTTATGAGCCGATTCGGGCACACTATTCAGGATGAGCTTTTGGTGACGGTGCGATTGAGCGCGGCCGCGGAACGACGGAATGTGGATTACCTCGGAAAGAAGGTCGCTACGCGGGTGAACCGCCTTCTGGGACATGAGGCGCTACGGGAGGTTCGGATTACCGATCTATCGATAGCGGAATTCACCGGCGCGGCGGATGAGCGACCGAGTGAGCCGTAGGCGATCGCCGGCGGCCGTTTTGCTAAAGGAAGTTGTGCGCGGAGTCGGCGTCGCGACCCATCCTACCCAAGCCGTGACGCATCGGGTATCGTGAAACGGAACCGACGTGCGGGGCGCGCGTCGCAACCCTGTTTTGCTCCGCACGATTCTCGCGGTCCGCTTGCCGACTATCCGACGCCGGTATGGAACCTTTCTCTGAGACGCCCCTGTTGACGGAGCCGGTGACGGAGCCGGGTCATTCGCCGGAACGGCTCAACCGGCGGGAAACTTCGGCGGACGATGTGCCTTCCGCCGCAATCTTCGGCACGGTGCTCTGCCTTTCCGCGGCGTTTTTTTACGCGGGGGCGAACGTTGCCCTGCGGATGCTGGCGGATCCGAGTCGCGCCACCGATCCGATGTGGACGATCTGCGTCAAGGAGACGGTGACTGTTCTGGTCGTGGGGCCGTTGCTGCTTTTCCAGTATCTGCGGGGTCGGGCGAGTCTCCCTTCACGCCGAAGTCTCGGGATCCTGCTGGCGGCCGGAGCCGCGGTCCAATTGATCGGTAATGTCGGCCTGCTTTGGGCGATGGGAATCGTGGGGCTGGCCATTGCGTTGCCGGTGGCCTTGGCGGTCAGCTTGATCAGCGCGGCGCTGCTGGGAACGTTCTTTCTCAAGGAATCGCTTACTTGGCGGGTCATGTTGGGCATCGGATTGCTGATCGCCGGGATCGTGTGTTTGCGAGCCGGCGCCGGAGGCGGTCTGGAGGGAATCCACACTCCCGCCGGGATGGTGATCGTCGCCATCCTGGTGGCGTGCTTGGCGGGAGTCACCTACGGTCTGCTGACCATCGCCATCCGACACGTCGCAAGACGCGATACCTCGGTGTGGGTCGTGGTGCTGGTCGTGACGGGGTGCGGCATGGTTTTGCTCGGTGTTTTGAGCTGGGCACGGTTCGGCATCGCGCGGCTGGCCGCCACTCCCGCTGAGCATCTCTTTTGGATGGGGGTTTCCGGATTCCTGAATTTGCTGGGGTTTTTGGCGCTGACCAAAGGGCTGCAATGGACGCCGGTGGCGAGAGCCAACATTCTGACGGCCTCCCAAGTGGCTTTGGCGGCGCTGGCGGGTTGGATCCTATTCCAGGAAAACGTAAACGCACCGGTTTTGATGGGATTCGCTCTGACTTTGGCCGCCCTCTTTTGTACGGATCGCGGCTGATCCGCTTCCGGGGAATCTCCGCGAGCGAGGCGGCGAACTGCCCTAGGCCCGACTCCTTTGGCGGCGGGCCTCGTAGAGCAAGATGGCGGCGGTGGCGGAGACGTTCAGACTGTCGGCCAAGCCCAGCATGGGTAGCCGCACGGATTGAACCCCCGGTCCGGACCAACGGCGCGTCAAACCCTGCGCTTCGTTGCCCAAGACGATGGCGCAGGGTGCGGTGAAGTCGGCTTGCCAATACTCCTTTTCGGCGTCCACCCGGGCGGCATAGGCGACCATGCCGCGATCGCGGAGCCACTGGAAAACCTCCTCGGAAGAAGCCACGGCGGTCGGCATTGCGAAGACGGTTCCGAGGCTGGCTCGAATGACGTTGGGGTTGAAAAGATCGGTCCGCGGGTCGGCGACGATCACCCCTCCCACCCCTGCCCCGTCCGCGGAACGGATGACCGCCCCCAGGTTGCCCGGCTTTTCGGCGCCTTCGACGACGGCGATCAGCGGAGGTTCGTCCGGCCGGGCGAGTCGGAAATCTTTTAGTTCACGACGCGGCGTTTCGGCCACCGCCACGACGGCCTCCATGCGATCTCCGAACGCCAAGCCTTCGATGACCGGTTGCGACACTTCGATCAGCGGGTCACCCCTGGCCTCCAATTCTTCAAGCAGGCGTCGGCCCGCCTCGCTCATCAGCGGCGGGCAAAAAAATACGTGCTCGAATCGGATGCCGGCGGCGACCGCGCGGGAGATTTCCCGCAGACCGTGGACGATCATCCGGCCGGATTTTATCCGCTTTCTTCCGTCGCGCAATGCTCGCGCGGCCTTGATCGTCGGATTGCGAAGACTCGTGATCCGATCGTGCGCTGCCACGCAATCAGTCTCCCAAGCGAAGCCGGGACTTGGAATGAATCCGCAAACGCCCTTCACCGGCGACTCGGACGGCGCTTGCCGATCTCCCAAGCGTCCAGTCCTGCCAGAATCTCCTCGGCGGAGAGGACGTGACGTGCGCCGGCCCCGTTTTCTTCCAGCAATTGCAGCCACCCGCCTTCGATCTCGTCGCCGAAATGAGACGCGCGATTCAGGTGTTCCTCAAGCTCTAACAGCCACGACGGCGCCGATGCTCCCATCACGACATGACGGACGCCGTATTCCTCGACGGCCTCCCACAGCTCTTTGAGCACTTCGTCTCGCCGGGCGGCTTCCTGGAGATGAACGGCCTTCCGAGCCAAGGCCGCCATGCGACGCCGCAAGAGAATGCCGCGAAAGCCGTCCCGGAGCGTTTCTTCCAAGACGGGAAGGTGGATGCCGTGGTGCCGCGAGAGTTGGGAATAGGCCTCTTGCAGTTCGGAGATTGCCGGCGCCGTCTCTTCCACCAGGTCTTTTTCCCAACGGTCGGCGAGCGACCATAAACCCTTTTGCAGGAGTTGATCGTAAAAGACCATGTACGGCGTCAGGTTCCACTCCATGCGTGTGAATCGTTCCTTCAAGGCAAGGAAGTCCAGGAGGCAATGAAGGTTCTCGCCGTAGTCCGACTGCGTGGTGAGACTATTGTAGTCCACGTATTCGGCGTAGTTCTCCAGGATGATTTCGGCGATGAATTGCAGATTCTTGGCCGCCTGTGCGAGCGAGATGGAACCCTTGCGGATATCGCGTAGCAATCGCCACTCGGGCCGATCTCCGGTTCGATCCAATTCTCGCAGGAAGCGATCGGCTCCCGTCAAGGCGATTCCTCGCAAATGGTCGTAATCCAAAAATTCTTGAGTAAAGATTTCTCCGCCGTACGTTCGAATGAACCGGGTGATATGTTCCCACTCTCGCGAAGAACCGACGGTTTCCACGATCGAGATGTAGATTTCGGCCGTGAGTTCGGGCCAGGCTCGTTGCAAGCGCGAGGCGGCCCACCAGAGCGATTGGAAGAGACCGGCTCTTCGCGTGCCGCCCACGTTTTCGTCCACGGTCCCGTCGCGCCCGGCGGTGAGAAGAGCTTGGGCGACGCTCTCGCAGAGCGTGCGGATGACCAGCTCCATCTCGGACACCTGGCCGCCCTGGCCGGCGCTTTGCTTCTCGGCCTCGCGGAGCAAGCTCAAAGCGTTCAGAGCGGGAGCCACCAAGCCGCGACGTAGGACCATCGCGGTGGCCGTCGCCAGGCACCGGTAGAGCGATTTTCGGCCGGCATACTGCCGGGGGCGGCCGCCGCGCCAAACCGGGGTGTATAGCGGTTCGCTTTGCCGGACTCCGATCACGAAGTCGGTCCAAGCCGCCTCCAGGGATTCCAGTTGATTGTGAAGGAGGGTCCGCAGCAGCGCGACGAAGTCCTCTTCCCATACCCAGTCGATTTCCCGGCGACAGGCGTCGCTTGGGCACAAAGATTCCGGCAAGGTAGCGGCCAGAAATCGACGCGTATCGCCGGCCTGGAGCGCGGCCAATGCCACTCGCTCCGCGAGCGCGTCGCGGAGCTTGCGTCGATTGTCGTATTCCGCGAGGCGTTGGGGGGAAGTTCCCGGTTCTCCCAAGGGATAACGTCGCAACTCTTCCGCCAGGCGGAGCAGCGACTCCTCGATGCGGAAGACGTGGCGGTGCCACGCAATGAGGACTTCGCTGACCTCGGAGTCTTCGTATTGCAGGCCGCGGAAAGCCGCCGCCGCCAATTGCCGCAAGATCAGGACGGTAAGGAGAAACCCGATGCGATTGCGAAGTTCGTCGGACACGCGACTCAGCTCAAAGTTTTCCAGCGGCTCGCTCGTATCCTCCAAAATACCTTCCACCCCGTCATCGGCGCTGTCGCGGAAGACGACTCCCTCGTAAGCCGCTTGCCACGGCGAATCTTCGTGCTGCGGTTCGGCCGCGGCGGAGTTGTCCGGCCGGCCGGGGGCGGTCGTCCCCAGCAACTCTCCCAGCGAAGGGACTTCCCACAACGTGTCGGCATTGGCTTCGAGGTAATCGAGAAACTTGCGGACTTCCATCCAGCGTTTTCGCCGATCTCCCACGGCGGGTTCGTCCGCCCGCCATAGCGGCCGGAACCAACGGTACGCCAGCGTGGGGAAGGAGTTTAGGGTCCCTTGCAATCCCAGGTCATTGGCGCGGGTGATCCAATACACCAACAACGCCATGGCCGCCTCGCGGTCGTCTTGATCGAGCAGGGTGTCGACCAATAGGGCCAGGCTGTCGGCGGATCGGATACGGGAAACATGGCGTCTCCAAAAGGCCGTGTCACCGGCGGCCTTGCGTTCTCCGCGCCACGTATGGATCACGTCGGCGACCTGTTGGGCGGCGTCGCAGACGTCTTGCCCGCGAAAACCGTTGAGGTCGGAGACTTCGGCCGTGGCGAATTGGTCCCACCATTCGGCCAGCTCTCCCATCCGCCGCTTTGCCGCCTCTTCAATTTCGCCGTCGTCCGCCGCGGCGGCGTGACGCCGTAAGGAAGCGAAGAGCTGAAAGAGCTTATCCATCAGATAGATCAGTAGAGTCAGACGCGGGTCGATGGGGCCTTCCAAGCTCCACTCGAATATGGGGAAATGGCCGCCCATGCCCAAGACGTTCCACGGATCGCCCAACGCCCCGCATTCCACGGCGGAACGGATCATGCGCACGGATTCGTTCAATTCGGTCAAGCAATCACGCAGCTGCTTTTGCCGCAACAGCGATTCCGCGGATCCCAACCGTATGATGATGCCGACGCGAAGACCCGCTGTGGAGGACCGCAGCCGGGCGGCGGCGGTCTTGGCTGCTTCAACGGCCCCCAATTGGGCCATGATGCGAGCCACGCTCGAGGCGTGGACTTGTGACGACCGGTATTCCGCCAAGGTGGTATTCAGGAACTGCCGGACGGCTTCGAAGGGGCGCCCTCGCGTCACGTGTGCGTTTGCTGAATTCGATTCGTGCGTTTCCCTGTGGGATGAAGCGAGCCAAAGGTAGAAGTTATCACGTGCCTTGGCGATCCGTCCGAGCAGGTCGGAAATATTGGTCGTTGACATCAACGCTCCCGGGTACGGTCCCCAAACGGCTGCGCCCATCAACATCGTGCCGGCGACCACGGCGGCGGCTTCGAACCAGGGATCGGTACCTTCGGGCGGGTCGGCACGCGTGGCCCATCTTAGTGCGATTTCCAAGGGTAGATCGTGCAGAATGAGCCGTCGGTAACAGCCTCGCCCGTTCAGACTGTGCGGATCCCACAGACCGAACTGGTAGTTGGGACGGTAAGCCGCGGGGTGTTCTTGGTCCAATCCCCGCGGATCGAGCGCGATTTCCTCGAGATTCTCGATCTGAAAGTGGAATTGTTCTCGAAGCGACTCGTCGATCGTGGTAAGGATTCGTACCGCACGTTCCATGAGGGCACGATAGCGACCGCAAGCCGTGCCCGCCCCTTGCACATACAGCGGGATGGGGCAGACGAATTCGTGGGCGTAGGGTTGCGTTGCTCGATTACCCTCGAGGACCGCCGTGGGGCGGTATCCTACGTAGTCGTTAACCTTCGACAGCGCCGCACGGATCGTGACGGGTTGCGAGGCCTCTTCGTTTTCGGCGCGAGCTTGGAGAACCGCTTCACAGAATCGGGCCAGGAGGAAAGGACTGCACAGGGAGGTCGCGTGTCCCAACCCCAAGAGGTCCCTGTGAAAGTCGAGGTAAGCCGGGATGAGCCCCTCGAAGACCATGGTCAGCACGGTCTGAGCACGCTCCAAATTGGAAAAGGCGCCTCCGCGGGACTGGAGAACCATAGTGGCGTCTTGCAAGCGTTCGACGATGGGGGACCAAGGTGCGACGCCGGCGTCCGGTTCACCCGGCCCGGCGGCGGGGGGGCCGCTTTCGCCGAATATGTCGGCAAATAGTCGGTTCATGGCGGCGAAAAATCGCGGGTCTCGCGTTCCATCCGAAAAGTTCAGGTAGCCCAGCACAACTTCCTCTGCACGAGGGAGTTCATGGTTCTCTATTCTAGGGGGTGAGGCCCGGTCTGGGGTCATAAGCTTCGACTCTGGCGATCCTTTGAGGCACGATGCGGTGTTGAGTTCGGTTTTCCTTCGCGGTCAGGGCACTTGGCGCTGCCGTGGCTCGGTGGACACGATCAAATTTCGTCCGCGAAAACGTGGGATGTCCGTTAGTGTACCAAAAATCAATCGGCGGGCGAGAAACGAGAAAAAAGTTTCTAGTCGCCGCGATTCTCAATTATCATGATGGTAGGATGACGGTGATCGTCACGTGTTTGATCCGGCCGGAAATCATGCCGGGCGGCGATGTTTGCGTCCGGATCATCAACCGTTGTGCATAAGGTGCGAGGATTCGATGACAACTCTTCGGCTCCGCTGGTTCATGCTGATTGCGGCTGTCATTGCATTGGGCGAGCAGGTTCCTCGGACGGCAGTCGCCGCGGATTTGATTCCGCAGCCGCGGCTCCAGCCGCACGGCCTGACGACGCCCTGGTTCAACGTCGCAAGCGTCGATGCGGGGGCCGGTCGGTTGGAGTATCTTGTGCTTGATCGGGGCGTTGTGTTCGCTCTCTCCAGCCTTTCCGTATTGACCGCAATCGATGCCGAGACGGGAAAGACTTTATGGCGTGTTCGCGTAGGGGATCCGCGACTGCTGAGTCTGAAACCGACGGCCGGTATTCATCTCGTCGCCGTTATTAACGGCAGCACAATTTACGTCCTCAATCGGCACACGGGCGAGATTCTATGGAAACACACGCTGGAGGGTGCGCCGGGTGCGGGACCGGCCATCAGCCCCGGCCGAGTCTACGCTCCATTGGTGGGCGGAAAAATGGAGTCCTATGCGTTCCAATGGGAAACACCGCAAATGCGGGCCTATGCTTGGAGGACCGTGGCAGCGGCGGCAGGCGCCTCCGAATCGTCCACACAACCCGCAGCCGCGACCGGTGGTGCGCCGCCGACCGCAACTCCCCAAGCGGATGGCGGCTCAACGGAAGCGGATGATGCGCAAGTGGCCGCCGAATCCGTTGCTTCCGCCGCGGCCGCCGGGCTGACGGGGGCGAGTCTCCGCCTGGCCCAAACCAAGGAACGCGGTTTGTTTCTCCAGTCGTTCGGCCGTATCAACGTCGAGCCGAAACTCACCTACTCCGATCAAGGCTCCGAAAGGGTTGCCTGGCCGACGGATCGAGGCTTCTTGTTTGTGGGAGAGATCAATCTGTTTTCGGCAAATCAATTTTCGCTCGTGTATCAACTGCGCGCTGCGGCGGAAATCGTCGCGCCTCCTTGCGTAAGGTTCGGCGATGCGTCCAAAGGCATACCGGGCAAACTCTGGGTTGCCGCCGCGAGCGGCTTCGTTTTCTGCCTCAATGAGCGCGACGGAAAATTGCTTTGGCGCAAATCGCTGGGCGAGCCGATCTCCGAGTCGCCCGTGCTCATCGAGGATTCGCTTTACGTGACGACGCGCTTCGGCGGCATGTACCGAGTCAACGCCGACAGTGGGGAAACCCTTTGGCGCCTAAGCGGACCGACGAAATTCATCGCCGCAAGCGCCAAGCGAGTTTACGCACGGGACGCCTTGGGCCGATTGTGGTATCTCGACAAGGAAACCGGATCGCCGCTCGGGCAGTTGGACATCGCGGCGTTCGATTTCCAAATCACCAACGGCGAAACGGACAGAATCTATCTCGCCGATAAGTCGGGCTTGATTCAGTGTTTCCGCGAAATCGATTTAGAGCAACCGCTTTACCACGTCCCGGTCGTGACGGAAATCGAGAAACCTGAACAGCCGCAAACAAAGCCGGTAGCGCCGGAAGCACCGGCTCCGCCCCAAGCGACACCGCCTGGTGAAGATATCGACAATCCCTTCCGTTGATGCGTTCGAGAGCGAATGCTCCCGCCCTACTTCCCCCCGGCGTCCCACCTCGGGCTGCGAGGTGAGGCGGCGTCGGTGAGTCGACAAGGAAGGATCGCGATCACTTTCCTTCGCGTTCCACGGCCGCAGAAGCGGGCGACTTCGAGGTCGCGGAATCGTCGGGCTTTTCAGCGGGGCCGAGCAATTCGGATAGGCGTTCGCCGAGCATGGAACCGCGGGCCTCGAACGTCAAGACCTTGCCGTCCTTGTCCACCAGCATCACGGTGGGGATGGCCATGATGCCGTAGTAGTCGGCGGGGTTTGCCGGACCGCTCGCCTCGGGGTCTTGATTGTGCAAGACCGCCCACGGCAGCTTGTTCTCCTCGAGATACGATTCCAGCGCCTGCCGATCTTGATCCAGGCTGACGGCCACCACGTCGAATCCTTTGTCGTGATATAGCTCGTAATTCTTCTTGAGGTTGGGCATCTCCGCGCGGCACGGTCCGCACCATGTGGCGAAGAAATCCACAAGGACCACCTTGCCTCGGTACTGCGACCAATCGAAATCCTTGCCATCCACGGTCTTGCCGACCAATTCCAATTGGTTGCCGACCAGGCTCAAGCGGCGTCCCACTCCTTCGAGTCGCCGGCCGAGGCGCGCGATTTGCTCATCGGATGACTTGACCAGGAGCTCGCCGATTTCCTTGTAACGTCGGCCTGCCGCCTCGTCGAATCCCAGGGCTTCCAATTGTCCAAGGAGGGAAGTCACGGCCTGAACGGTTTCCAACTCCGGCGATTCCTTGTTGAGAGCCGTTTTGGCATCGGCAAAGAACTTGTCCAATCGGCCGGCCAATTCCTCTCGCGTATCGGACCGGGCGAGGAGCGGCAAAAGGACGGCTTCTAACTGAAGTGACAGGCCGGCCTTTTGCTTTTCTCGGAGCTTGGCGGAAAAGTCTTGTGCCTTTTCGACCGCGGCCGGTCCCGCGATCCGTACCGCCATTACGGCCCATTGCACGAGCGCGGGCAGCTCATCGTCCGTGGCGGAACCGAGGTTATCCAAGGCGCGAGCGATCAAGGTATCGGCAAGTTGGGGCAACTCCTGCCGCACGCTCGTGTCTCCGGATTGCAGGCCGAAGAGAATCCCACGGAACTTCCACTGAAAAGCCTCGTCGGCTTGGGCCACGGACAATTTCTGAGAAAGCAGTTTCTCGGCGCCGGAACGTATCGCCGCGGCCTGAGTTTTTCGAAACTCGGCGGCCGCTTCCGGATTCGCGGGGGCCGGTTGCTGTGCCAGTTTTTCGAGAAAGGCTGTGATTTGGGCAAAGTCTCCGTCGGGTACCTGAATCGGCTCCTGGGCTGCCGGTTGCTTGGCCTCCGGTTCTGGGGAATCGGCTGGTTCGGCTGCCGAAGCCGGACGATAATGGCCGGAAATCCCCGCCGCCAAGCCGAGAGCGACTGCGATGCTTGCAAGAACGAACTTTTTCACGGGACACCTCTCCTTTTTCGTGTCGGTGCTGGGAATAACGATGAGGTCGGCGGCCATGAACTCAGCGTGTCTCACGGCCGCCGCCCTGCTACGTAGCGAGCGGTATTCGCCGTGCCCGGCGGCAAACAGGATTGCCGCGGCGGGCCGAACGTGATCCGGCGAATCGATGTGCCCACGATGAAGCATACGGGAGCGATCCCTCGGGAGCAACGCCCCGACCGATTTCCGAGAGGGACCGCGGTAATGTGAGGGGACGTGACGCGGCTTCCCACCCGAAATCAGTGCGCACTCCAACGGTTGTCCTCACCGTTGTCCAGACCATGGGCGGGGCGGACGGTCGGCGGAACCGCCGACTCGTGAAAACGGCAGATCCTGTCCCACGCCTCTTGAGCCGTTTCGGCGTATTCGAAAAGCTCCAGGTCCGCGTCGTCGATCACGCCCTCATCGGCCAGGTACTGGAAGTCGATAACGCGTTCCCAGTACTCTCTGCCGAAGATGATGATGGGGATCGGTTGCATCCGCCGAGTCTGGCGGAGCGTCAGGGCGTCGGTCAATTCATCGAGCGTGCCGAATCCGCCCGGGAATACCACCAGTGCTTTCGCTCGCAGGAGGAAGTGGAACTTGCGGAGTGCGAAATAGCGAAATTGAAAGCACAACTCCGGTGTGATATACGGGTTGGGCTGCTGCTCCATCGGCAACCGGATATTCAATCCGATCGACTTGGCGCCGGCGTCGTAGGCGCCCCGATTGGCCGCTTCCATGATGCCGGGACCGCCACCCGTGCAAACGACGTAATTGCAACGTCCTTCCGTGGTGCAAGCCTTGGAGACGATGTGGGCGAACTCTCTCGCGATGTCGTAATAGTGGCTTTTGGCTAACAGTCTTTTGGCAACCGCTACCTGCCGTTGGAGACTGCGGTTTTGCGGATCCCGCTTCAGGCTGTCTTCCGCCATCCGAAGCTGCCTTTCAGCGGATGCGCGTTCGACGATTCGGGTCCCGCCGAAAACGACGATGGTGGCCGTGATGTTGAGTCGCTCAAATGCCAACTCCGGTTTCAGCAGCTCCAACTCCATGCGGGTCGGCCGGAGTTTGGGGTCCGTGAGGAAGTCCAAATCCTGATATGCCACCCGGTAGCTGGGTGATTCCAGAATCCGCTTCAGGTTGGCTGCTCGTTCGAGTTCTTCCATCTTCTTCGCGAGTTGAGTTGATGGGGCAAGCTATTGGGGAGGCAACGCACCGACAAAGTCTAGCTCATCCACGAGCAGCGAAAAAAAACTGCTTAGGAGAATCGGATTAGCTCCCCTGCCCCGCGTCGGGAAAACCAGGGTTACCGAAAAATAATCCAGCTTAGGAAGAATAGCCAAAGTGCGAACATTGGAATAGACCGAATTCGAAGCGGATCGCCGTCCGGCATGGATGTCGGCCGGGATGCCGCGGATTCCAATCGCTGTTCCGGAGGTCGAGACGAACTGCGAAGTCGTTTTTGTATGCCAACCACAATCATGGCGATTGCTGCGAGGAAGGCGATCAGAACGGCTGCCGGCGTCGGCCGACCGAATATCCAGCCGCAAATGGCACAACCAAATGAAAACTCCCAGCCGGAATAGGGGGATCTTTCCCGAACTTCCGATCGCTTGGGTTTGCCCGGGGCGGACCTTTTTTTGCGAAATTGCCTTGCGAATATCGCCTTGATGAAACCCAGCCCGTTCGGCGGGGCTTTTTTCGATGTCGTTCTGGGATGCCAAGGCTGGGTGAGCCAAACGTCCGCCAGCATTCCCCCCGCAAGGGCTAGAACTAACGAAAGCATGTGCGTTTCGGTTCTAACAACGACGCGTTGTGGGCGGGACTCAACCGGTGATTCTCCCGTGACCTGCGGTCGGACGGCCGTCGTGAGGTTGGAAATCGGGCTGGACGAGGGAGTTGCCTCACCCTTGAAGACCGGAAGGCTCGCCAGATGAGTTAATAGTACCAGCAAAACGGAGGTTGCCCAAAACGTTAGGGGCACACGCGCGCCATCAAAGAGGATAAGCGCGGCAGCCAGCAAGCTCAGACTTACGCCCACCAAGGCCGCGGTCTCCATCACGGCAGGTTGGATGGCCCCTCCCCGTAGCAGGGCCTCTAGAACGGGTACCCAACGCCATTCCCCGGTCTTCCACGCGATCAGCAACACATCCAGAGCGGAAAGGGCCTCGACAAGGGGGTAGCGGAGCGCAATCCGCGTGCCGCAGTCGCGACACCGTCCCCGGAGAAGGAACCAGCCGAAAACCGGGACATTATCATACCACCGGATAGGGTGTAGGCAGACCGGACAGCGTGAGGGCGGATGCACTAGGCTCAGCCCTCGCGGAACGCGGTAAATGACTACGTTCAGGAAGCTTCCGAGAACGCTTCCCGTCACAAAGAACCAGGCCAGAATAAATATCTCTCCCAGATCCGCCACAAGCATTCGTCGAGGTTGTCCCCCCGGTTGAAAGGACGGGACGCGGAAAAAGGTTCGCCGTTTCGCACGCCTGCCGCGGCCGCGGAAGCGCTTCATTGTACTTAAGCGTTGTCGCGGCAGGTATCCGATCGGAGCTGCGGGAATCCCCGTCGTCGGTGGCGCAATCGTGAGAAGGTGGAACGTTCGCTCTGATTATGCCGGCGACGAAGGCAGTAATCCGTGTAAGAACTACCTCAGCGGGCCGTTATAGGAATCTTCGGAAAACTTGACCGGGTTGGGTTACACAGATTGCAGAGTGTGTTAATCTTGGGAAGAGATTACGGTGGTAACCCAATCGATCAGGCCCCGGGAGAAGACTGCACGCGGGCGCTGAAAGGACGTGTCTTTGCTTAGGACTAGCCGGAGGTAGGCCGTTGATTTGGCAACGAATTTGTGTGACACGCATTCGGATTCTTGATGGCCGAGGAATCTTTTTTTTCCTTGCCGCGCTTTGCGCTGCTCTCATCACCGGACGCGGCGTACGCGCTGCGGAAGATTGGGACCCTCGAGCAGGATTTCCCGGTTGGGACGAGGTCTGCCGGCGCGTCGAGGCCTTGGGGCAAGCATCGTCCTATTGCCGGGTGACGAGCTTGGGAAAAACGTTAGGTGATCGCCCTATTTGGCTGATCAAGCTGGGAAGCGGTCGAATCGAAAACAAGCCGGCGGTTCTGATCGTTGCCGGTGGGGACGCCGAACAGTTCTCGTCCTCGGCCGTCGCTCTGAGCCTGGTGGATCGACTGATCGCCGATGCCAAGTCCGGAGGTCGATGGAAGAGTCTGTTGAGCCGCTATACCGTCTACGTGGTACCGGTCGCCTCGCCGGATGCCTACGCGGCCATTTGGGAGGATCCCATGTGGGAGCGTAATCGCAACTCACGACCTTGGGACGAGGACGGGGACGGGCTAGTCGATGAGGACGGACCGGAAGACCTCGACGGCGACGGCAGAATCTTGTCGATGCGGATCGTCGATCCCGAAGGCGAATGGGTTGAGCATCCGCAGGATGCGCGTGTGCTTGTACCTTTCGAAGCGGCCGACGTAGGACGGACCCGATATCGGGTTGTTTCAGAAGGCATTGACAACGATCATGACGGGTTGGTCAACGAGGATCCGGCCGGCGGGACGGCCTTCAACCGCAACTTTCCGTTCGAGTACCCATTTTTCGCCGCAGATGCGGGACCGTGGCAGGTCAGCGAACCGGAAACGCAGGCGGCGGCCGATCTCTTGATGCATCAAGGGAACATTGCCGCCGTGGTGGTGCTCGGGACGTGTGACAACATGCTCAAGCCCTGGACGCCGGATCCATCCGCCGAGAGCGCCGCCGTCAAGAAGCGAATTCTAGCAACGGACGCAACGCACTTTGATCCCATTGCCAAGTTCTACAGAGAGGTTACCGGGTTTTCGGATGACGTAGAATCGCGGCCGGAAGGCGGCTCCTTCCCTGCCTGGGCATATTTTCACGGGGGATGCTGGTCCTTTGCCGCAAGAACGTGGGTTCCCTCGCCGTCGCCGAGGCCGGAAGATGGGCAATCCGATGACGATACCGATCGCAAGGCAGACGATTGCGAGGAAATTCAGCCGTTGCAAACACCTCAGTCCGGGGAATCGCAGACAGCCGATTCGCCGCAGCGCAGCGAAGGCGATTCCGCTGAGACTCAGCGGATGGAATCGGCCGACAAGAGAAACGGGGAGGAAGGCAAGGACAAGCGGGGCCGATTCCAGCGGACCGCGCTTGCCTTTTGGGAAGCGCGAGGGGTCCGCGCGTTTGTGAACTGGCACCGTTTCGATCACCCCGACTTCCCGGGCCGCCGCGTCGAGATCGGCGGCTTCATTCCCGCCTCCCAGTGGAATCCGCCGCCGGCGCTGGTGGAAGATCTGGCGGAAAAGCACGAGCGCTGGGTCGCCCGAATCCTGGAGGCTCTACCACGGCTTCGCATCGCCAGATCGGATTTGGAAGCATTGGGCGGCGGTCTCTTTCGCCTCACCGTGGAAGTCCAAAACGTAGGGCAATGGCCTACCATGCCGAAAATGGGAGAAATCAATCGGCAACCGTATCCCGTGCGAGTGGAATTGGGGGGCGAAGGTTGGGAATTAGTACAGGGGTTTCGCAAAACCCTCTTGAAGCCTCTGCCCGGCAACGGTGGTCGGGAGGAGCTGCGTTGGATTCTGCGGCGCCGGGAGGAGGTTGGTCGGCTTCGCGTACAAGTGACGGCCGCGGCGCCCCAGGTTGGGAAGGCGACGAAGACGCTCGAACTGCCTGCTGAATGACGGCGTCGTTCCGCCGAGGGATGCAAATTCGATCCTTTTTCTCGTGCCATACGGAGCGATTGGAATGCGAAGGCCGCTGCTGGGGATTTCCGTTCGAGGAATGCGCCGCTTGGGGGAACTGGTTCTGCTCGCGGTGTTGGCGATCCCCCTCCCCTGCTCTGCTGAGGAGTTGTCCTATCCCGTGATGGGTGCCCCGACATCACCTCGGATCCCCGTTGCATGGAATCGCTATCACGACTACGACGGCGCGACGGATTTGCTCCGGCAATTGGCGGCCGCCTATCCGAAGCTGTGCCGCCTGGAGTCCTTGGGGCGATCCTACCAGGGACGCGACTTATGGCTCCTGACCGTAACCGAACAAAGCGATGTGCCCGACGACCGGAAACCCGGCTTCTGGCTGGATGCGGGCATTCACGCCAACGAGATTCAAGGAACGGAGGTCGCGCTTTATACCGCCTGGTTCTTGTTGGAGTCTTTCGGCCGCAATGAGAAGATCACGGAGCTGTTGCGGGATCGCGTATTCTACATCATGCCGATGCTGAGTCCGGATAGTCGCGACGCCCACATGCACACCCCGCAATCCACGCACACCCCTCGGGGCGGTCAGGTCCCGTTCGATGACGACCGCGACGGCGAGGCGGATGAGGACGGCTGGGATGATCTGGACGGAGACGGGAACATCACGCTGATGCGGGTCGCCGATCCGAACGGTCGCTACGTACCGCACCCGCGTTTCCCGGAGTGGATGGTTCCGGCGGAACCGGATGAGCCGGGGCGGTATCGCATTCTCGGCCCGGAAGGCTACGACAACGACGGGGACGGAAAGATCAACGAAGATCCGCCGGGCAACTACGATCCCAATCGAAATTGGCCCTGGCAGTGGCAGCCGCGGAACGTGCAAGGCGGCGCCATCTTGTATCCCTTGGCCTTGCCGGAGAATCGCGCGGCGGCGGATTTCATTTTGCGACATCCGAACATCGCGGGCGCGCAGTCCTTTCACAATTTCGGAGGGATGATCTTGCGGGGGCCGGGATCGGCAGACGATTCTTATGCGGCAGACGACCTCGCCGTATTCGATGCCTTGGCAAGCAAAGGCGAGAAGATGCTGCCGGGCTACCGCTACATGGTTATCCACAAGGACCTCTACACCGTCTTCGGCGGGGAATTGGATTGGCTCTATCAGATGCGGGGCATTTTCTGCTTTACGACGGAACTGTTCACCCCTCGCAATTACTTCGGTCAAGCGGTGGATCGAACGATCAGCCTGCGGGAGGAGCAAATGCGAGAGTTCGATCGCTATCTCCTATTGGGGCAAGGTTACGTGCCCTGGAAAGAGGTGAATCACCCGCAATACGGCAAGATCGAAGTCGGCGGTGCGGTGAAGTCTTGGGGACGCCAACCGCCGTCGTTCATGCTGGAGGAGGAGTGCCATCGCAATATGTCCTTCGTCCTGTATCATGCCGATCAGATGCCGCTCGTGCGGTTGGGAGATGTGGAAGTTCGGCGGGAAGCGAACGGTGTGTTGCGGATTTCTGCGACCGTCGAGAATCGGAGGTTGTCGCCGACCCGTTCGGCCGTTGATCGGCAGCGGCGGATCACGCCGCCGGATCGCGTGACGTTGGAGGGGGCCGACAAGGTCCTCCTCGGACTGATCAGCGACTCGCCTTTTTTTGAGAATCCGCGCGAGCAGAAAGAGAATCCCGCCGAACTGCGAGTCGAGTTCGTGCCGGGGATGTCGGCCGTCTACGTTCGCTGGTACGTTCAAGGCCGCGGTTCGGCCGCGGTGAGCGTGCACTCGCAAAAAGGCGGATGCGACCGCCGAGAACTGGACTTGTCGCGCTAGCCGCTTTATGAAGACGTGGCCTGGAATCGAGTCGGTTCACCGCTCCGGCCAGTGTGTGAGAATACGGCTTGCCGTCTATCGCGCGCTAGGGGAAGCAATTCGCTCGCGAGACTGGGCGGCCCGGAAACACCGTCGATTCGATTCCGTGAGTCGCCGCCCGACAACGTGCCCGGGAATACTTGCCACGAGGAAACGGAAGATGCCGAGCAATGTCATTTCGTTGGCGGGGCGGAAATTGCGAGATTCTGAGGTTGCATCGTCGGCTGTGCCGCGATTCCTACGAATCGGGGCGGGCGTCGTGCTGCTGGGGTTGGCGCTGGCCGCGGGGGGGAGGGCGGCGGCTGCTGACCGGACCGTCGGGCGGGGAAAGGAATTCAAGAGAATCGAGGATGCCTATGCGGCAGCCTCGCCGGGCGATGTCATTCTGGTCTATCCCCGAGACGGTGGAGAGCCGTATGAGCAAACGGCGGTCCTCGTGCGGAAGCCGCGACTGACGTTTCGAGGAGCGGCGGGCGATGTTGCGAGAGCCGCAGGCGGAGGGTCGGCCGAACTGGTTCGCATCTCAGGCACGGGCTTCGACTACAGCGGTCGCGGGAATACGCCCCGGGCCGTCTTCCAATTCGATCCCGAGGCGGACGGTTGCGTCCTGGAAGGTTTCGAGATATTCGGCGCCCACAACGAATCTCACAACGGAGCCGGCGTCCGCATCAATCAGGCCGACGGGGTGGTCATTCGCGGGTGCCGCATTCACGGAAATGACATGGGAATCATGTCCAACGGTAACGGCTCGTTGGAGGCGGGCGTCGATCAGAGGATCGAGTACTGCCGCATCTACGAAAACGGCGATCCGGCGGATCCCGGCTACAACCACAATTTGTACCTCGGGGGGACGAGCGTCCGTTTGCGATTCTGTGAAATCTATGGGAGCCTGACCGGCCACAACGTGAAAAGTCGTGCCCATCACACGTGGGTGGAGTGCTGTTACATTCACGATTCCGCCAATCGCGAGCTGGACCTGGTGGACGCGGCGGAGACGTCCCTCCCGGAGAGCCATGCCCTGCTTTGGGGCAACGTGATCGCGAAGAATCCGCGCTGTGCCGGCAATCGGGGCGTGATCCATTTCGGCCAAGACGGCGGCAAGGGGCGAGACGGCACGGCCTTTTTGTATTTCAACACCATCGTGACGCCGTTCATCTCGCCTGTAGTCGAGCTGTCCACGCCCGGTGCCCAGGTCCGGATGATTGGAAACCTGATCAGCGACGGTGGATCGCGACAGACAGGCCAAAGCTTGATCGGAATGCGGGGCGATGCCAAACCGGTCGTTGGTGTGGTCGCCGACAACTGGCTCGCCGGCAGCTTCGCTTTTCGACCCGGTTTCCAAGCGGGCGAGGACGACAATCTCTTCGCGTGGGCTTGGCCGCTGTTTACCGACCCGGCGGCGGGCGACTTTCGGCTTGATCGCCGGGTCGTACCGCCGAAGCGTCCCAGGTTCCCGGCGGATCGGATCGTGATTCCGGCCTTTCTTGGAGCGGAATCGCACGCGGAGCCGCCCGCTTGGCGCTACGTCCACCCCGCCGCCGGCGAGACGCGCACGGACCGTGCCGCACCCGTTTTCGGTGCACAGCCGATTGCGGAATAGGCGGTGAGCCGTCCGTTCCGGCACGCGTCGCCTATTCAAGACGATTCCGGTTGTCAACGCTCTGAGATTCGCCTATCGAGCTGCGGCTCGCCCGGTTTGAGTTCCGCTTGATGCCGCGCGACCAACTCGCGAATCTCCGCGATGACTTCCGGGTGCGCGGAGGCGATGTTCCAGCGCTCCCCGGGGTCGATCTCCAGTTGGAATAAGAGCGGCGGCTCGTGGACCTGCCGATTGGTGTCGGCGCCATACGGCTCCTCGGTAATGAAATGTGCCTTGTACGGCCCCAATCGCACGGCGTAAAGTCGCGTGCCGCGGTAGAAGAACATGTGGTTCCGCGGGCTGGGACCCGTGCCGAACATAGCGGGGCTGATATCGAACCCGTCCAGGACGCGATCTTGCGGGAGTTCCGCCCCGGTGAGCCGGGCTGCCGTCGGCAGAATGTCGAGCGTGCTGCCGATCTCGCGGACCACGGAGCCGGCCGGAATGCGCCCCGGCCACCACATCACGCAGGGTACTCGCATTCCCCCTTCCCACGTGCTGCCCTTGCCGCTTCGCAACAATCCCGCCGACCCGCCTTGCTCGTCGAAGCTGAGCCAAGGGCCGTTGTCCGAGGTGAAAACCACCCAAGTCTCTTCCGCCAATCCCGCCTCACGGAGCGTCTTCAAGATTTGTCCCACGGACCAATCGATCTCCTCGATCACATCGCCGTAGAGGCCGCGGAGACTGCGACCGGCAAATTCGGGCGACCGAAACAGGGGCACGTGCGGCATCGTGTGCGCGAGATAGAGAAAGAAGGGCTTGTCGCGGTTGGCTTGGATAAACCGCATGGCTTCCTCGGTGTAGCGCCGCGTTAAGGTCGTCTGGTCGGCGGGCCGTTCGATGATCTCGGTGTTCTTCAGGAGCGGCACGTTCCAAAAGGAGATTTGGGGATCGAGGAAGGCTTGCCGGCCGGACGGCGCCGAGGCGACTCGATCCATGTCGTTCGAATAGGGGATACCGAAATACTGGTCGAACCCCTGGCGAGTTGGGAGATATTGGGGGAGGTGGCCGAGATGCCATTTGCCGACGCAGGCGGCGGCGTATCCCCGATCGGAAAGGATTTCCGCGATGGTGATTTCATCGGCGGGGAGTCCGCCCGCTGAATCGGGGAACAGGACACGGCGGGTATCGGAGCACATGCCGCTGCGGATCGGCAGCCTCCCCGTCATCAGACCCGCCCGGCTCGGGGTGCATACCGAGGCCGCCACATAGAAGCTGGTCCATTTTTGTCCCTCCGCGGCCATTTGATCCAAATGGGGCGTGTGGATCGTCGGGTGCCCCCAGCCGGCGATGTCCCCGTAGCCCATGTCATCGGCGAAGATGATCACCAGATTTGGGAGTCGACGAGGGGCGGAGCTGCCCGAAGGTGCTTCTATTCCCCAAGCCCGCTCGGTGCAAGGCCAAACGAACGCCGCAGCCAACGACATCGCTAATAACGCGCGTGCAAGAATGGACATAGCTGAGTTTTCCTTTTTGCGATCGGGGAAAGACTGGAGGGCCGGCGTCGCCGCCGGGCGATTCGATCCGCCTAGCGGGTAAAATCTGGAACCCGGCCTTGAACCTCCACAGTATGCGCTTCGGCAATGTGCGATACAAGCAATGTGAACGGCTTCTCTGCCCTTTCCGAAGCCCCAACCATGGCCGAGAATGGCACGGTTGATTACCATGCCGGTAACCGATTATGTTGAAGCAGTGTTTTGTGCGGCCTTACCGGGCGTATTGCGCGGCGGACTGCGGTGGGCTGCGAATTCCGCGACTCCTGCCCCGCGCTGGTGGCCGAAGCGACCGGCCGTACAGTTTTGGGAAGAATCGACGCCGATGCGGCAGATTATTGCGATCGTTCGCCCCTTCGTTGCCGAACGGGTTCTGGAGTCGCTCAGAAACGCTCCGGTCGAAGCCTTTACGGTTTGCGAAGTGAAGGGGTTTGGGCGACAAAAGCATTACCTCGAGGAGTACCGGGGAGGAGACTACGCATTTGCCTTTCTACCTAAGGTGGAGATTACACTGTGGGTCGATGATCTCCGAGCGGAAGAGGTGATGCGGTTGGTAGTGCAACAAGCCCGCAGCGGACGGATGGGGGACGGAAAGGTCTTCGTCGTGGCTGCCGAGACGGCGGTCATCGACCTTGCGGGTCCGCGGGGCCGCACCACGGGCGAGGCGGATGCAGCACCTCCCGATTCGGCGCAAGGCGTTTGAGTGCCGATCCGGCAGAACGGAGAAACCGCGTCGACTGGGGTCGGCATGTTACTGGGCATGTTACTGATATGAGGGGGAGCCTCGCGGAATCGACTTGGCACGTGCCGCGGGTTCCGGTGATCTTGGATTGATGAGAAAGGCGGAACGGCATGTTGGGCGGCCATTGCAGCCTGCGGGAGTACATGGACCGGTTGGCGAGCGAGTTGCAAAGGCTCGATGAACAAGCCTTGGACGACTTGGCCGGGGAGATTTTCTCGGCTTGGGAAAAGGGAACCAAGGTCTTCGTTTGCGGCAACGGCGGGTCCGCGGCGACGGGGTCGCATCTGGCGCAAGACTTGGCGAAAGGGGTGATCCGCGAGAGCGATCTCCTCAGCGGTTCCGTACGAAGAATCCGCTCGATCAGCCTGACGGCGAACATGGCGTGGTTGACGGCCCTGGCCAACGATCTCGGCTACGAAAACATCTTTGTCCAACAATTGGCGAATTATGCGGAAGCCGGCGACCTCGTGATCGCGATCAGCGGTTCGGGGAACAGCCCCAACATCGTTCGTGCCGTGGAATGGGCCAACGCCCACGGCCTGATCACTTACGGAATGACCGGTTTTGACGGCGGGGCCTTGAAACGGTTGCAGCAAAAGGGCCTGCATGTAGCCCTGGACGACATGGAGATGGTGGAAAGCATTCACTCCTGCGTCTGCCACTGGGTTGTGGACGATGTTCGCGCACGCATTTATCGACAAGGACGCTATGCGTCCGGCGCAGGCTTGCAATAGACTGTAAGGCCGACGTCGTAGTTCCCCCCTCCGTTGTCGTTCCGAACGATCCGCGGATTTTACCGCCCAGCACCCCAAGGACGACCAAGTCATGACCCACCCCCGCCTATTCTTCGCGGCTGCCATGCTGATCCTGAGCGGCGTGTGTCGGCCGAGCCTCGCTCAGAATCCTTCCGGCGACGACGGTATCGCAGGACGGTGGGAAGTGGACCGCGTTTGGGCGGGCCATCCCGTCGGCTTTTTTCTGCTCACTGCCGGAGATCATCAATATGTGGCCTATTATGATGCCGATCGGGTGATGACGGTGGCCTCGCGCGAGCTTTCGCAAGACGTTTGGACCAAGCAGAGGTTGGATTCGAAAGTGGCTTGGGACAGCCATAACGGGATCGTCATGGCGCGGGATGCCGCCGGGCGATTGCATTTGGCGGGTAACATGCACGTGCATCCGTTGGTCTATTTTCGCACCGCCCAACCGGACGATATCACGACATTCCAAGCGATTCACCGCATGGTGGGCCGAGACGAGGAACGCTGCACCTATCCGCAATTCATCTCTCGCCCCGACGGTGCCTTGATCTTCTTTTACCGCGATGGGGCCAGCGGGCGGGGGCGGCAATTCTTCAACCTTTACCATGTCGAATCGGAAACTTGGCAGCGTCTGTTCGACGCACCGATGTGGGACGGCGGTGAAGAAATGAGTGCCTATCCTTCGGGACCGATCCTCGGCCCGGACGGTTGGTGGCACGTCTGTTGGATGTGGCGGGACACCCCTGATTGTGCCACGAACCACACTCTGTGCTACGCGCGATCCCGCGATTTGGAACACTGGGAAACGATCTCCGGTCGCCCCCTATCCTTGCCGATAACCCCCGATAACGCGGAAGTAATCGTCGACGCAACTCCGGTAGGCGGAGGGATGATCAATATCGGGCATCGCGTCGGATTTGATCACGAGCGGCGGCCGATTCTTACTTACCATCGATATGACGACGCCGGCCGCAGTCAAATCTTTGCAGCCCGCTGGGAGCAAGAGGCTTGGAGTATCCGGCCCATCAGCGATTGGGAGTACCGCTGGGAGTTCGGAGGCGGCGGAACGATCGTCGGCGAGATCAGCGCCGATCCCATACGGCCGGACGGTGCCGGATTGCTGCAACAGGAATATCACCACAGCCGCTATGGGAGCGGAACTTGGATCTTGGACGAAACGACCTTATCGATTCGGGAAGTCCGACGAATCGCCCCTGTTTTGCCGGTCGCATTGCGGGCAGTGGAATCCTCGTTCCCCGGCATGCAGGTTCGTACGGCGTCCGACGCCGGCCGAGCTGCGCGCGGACGCTACATTCTGCGCTGGGAGACGCTGCCGCCGAATCGCGACCGGCCGCGCGATCCCCCCTACCCTCCCCCATCACGGCTTGAAGTGATTCTGCTGGAGAGCGGCGGGTGACCAAAGGGGTTCAGGAAGACCCGTGAAGCCGGCTTGTCCCGTCGATGGTACTACGGGTTGGTCCGCAGCCCGCGGATCGGGCGGGGTCAGTTCGTCGGTCCGGGCCATTCGATCTCGGCCATGACCGGATAGTGATCGGACGGATATCGCCCGTCACGCGAGTCGTGGAGGATTTCGGCGCGTATCACGTTCGTTCCCGATTCGACGAAGACGTAATCGATTTTGCCGCCCGCCGTTCCGCCGAGAAATCCGTGGAACGTGCCGACCTCTTTCGCGTCGGGATGGAGAATGCGATAGGTGTCGAGGAGCCGAATCGGAGAACCTGCCGATTCGCCCTTGAGCAGCCGAATCGCGGGATTATCTTCCGCTGCGTTGAAGTCTCCCGTTACGACGACCGGCCGACGAGGTTCGCGTTCGGCAAGACGACCGGCAAGCAGGGCGGCGCTTTTTTCCCGCGAGGGTTGGGATTGGTGGTCGAAATGCGTGTTGAAGACGTAGAGCTCGCTACCGCTTGCCGATTCCGCGAACCTTCCCCAGGTGACGATGCGAGGGATATTGTTGCCCCAACTCTTGGAACCCGGTACCGTCGGCGTGTCGGAGAGCCAGAACGTATCCTGCTCGACGACGCGCCAGCGGCGACCATCGTAAAGAATGGCCGAGTATTCTCCGGCTTGCTTGCCGTCCTCGCGACCCACGCCGATCTCCTGAAGATGCGGCAGGGCCTGCCGGATCTCATCGATTTGGAAGCGGAGTGCCTCTTGCAGACCGACGAAGTCGTAATCCCCTCGCTTGATAAGGTCGATGACCGAATCCTTTCGGTGCGACCAGTGATTCGGCCCGTCCGGCGCGGTGCCGTATCGGATGTTGAAGGTCAGCACTTTGGCGCGGAGCGGCGACTCTGCTCCCTGCACGGTGGAAAGACCACAAATGAGCAGCACTGCAATGGCAGCCGGTCCGAGCCGAAACTTCCGCTCTGATGCGAACGTCATGGCGTCATCGCCTCTCATGCAAGTCGATCCGAACGTGATCGGATTCTTGTAAGCCGAAATCAGCTCTCATATTATGTTAGGTGCTTGTAAACAGCAACAAGTCATGCGGAAACCTACGGCTGCGGAAAAAACGGGCGGATTTCGAAGGGAGGATCGTCGAATGCGATCGCGGCAATTTCTCATAACCTTTCTGGTGGTGGGATCGATCCTGGCGAGCTCATGGGGAATGATCGCCACCCTCGCCGCGGCATCCGACAAGGATGACGGTTACCGCGGCATTTGGTTCACGCTCGGTCAGTTTTCGGAGTACGGGGACAAATACTCGGGCGGCTTGGGGACCTACACGGCCAATCACGTGCCGATCGCCTATTATTGTCCGGCCGTCCAGAAGACCTTTTTCGTTTACGGGGGGGCGAAAGAGGGGAAACGGCACCTCTTGAATATGGTTTCGTATTACGATCACGTGCGGAAGACCGTGCCGCGACCTACGATCGTTCATGACAAGCAAGGCGTCGATGATCCGCACGACAACCCTGCGCTTTGGGTGGACGGCGACGGTTATCTGTGGGTGTTTGTCAGCGGACGGATGAGAATCCGGCCCGGCTTCATCTACCGCAGTCGCGAGCCGTATTCGATTGAGGATTTCGAGTTGGTGAGCGAGCGAGAAATCACTTATCCCCAGCCGCACTGGATGGAGGGAGAAGGATTCTTGCACCTCTTCACCAAGTACACCAAGGGGCGGGAGCTTTATTTTAGCACCAGTCCGGACGGTCGCGATTGGTCGCCCGATCAGAAGTTCGCCGGCATGGGCGGGCACTACCAGACGAGCTGGCAAAAGGGCAAGGTCGTGTTCACGGCCTTCAACTACCATCCCGGCGGAAACGTCGATCGCCGTACGAACCTGTATTACATTCAGACGGACGACCTGGGGAAGACCTGGCGGAACGTCCGCGGGGAAGCCCTGGAATTGCCCTTGTCGGACCCGCACAATCCGGCCTTGGTTCGGGATTACGAAGCCGAAAAACGGCTGGTCTATATCCACGATGTTGATTGGGATGATCAGGGGCGGCCCGTTATCCTTTTCATCACCTCCGGTAGCTACAAGCCCGGGCCGGAGGGAGACCCGCGTTGGTGGACCGTCGCCCATTGGCTGGGAGAGGAGTGGGCGTTCTACGAAATCACGCCCGCCAATCACAATTACTCGACGGGCATGCTGGACGTTCGACCGGGAATGTGGCGCGTGATCGGGCCTACGGAGACCGGTCCCCAGCCGATCGGCGCGGGCGGGGAGATCGCCATTTGGGTGAGCACGGACGAGGGGCGGAATTGGCAACGGAATCGCACCGTTACCATGAGCAGTTGGTTCAACCACAACTACGTGCGTCGGCCCGTGAATGCCCACCCCGAATTCTTCGCTCTATGGGCGGATGGGAATCCGGATCGGTTTTCGGAATCCCATCTGTACTTCACCAACGAGTCAGGCGACACCGTGTTTCGGCTGCCTTACGTCATGCAACGGGATGAGGCTCCGCCGGATTGCCTGTCACCGGGATCCGCCGGCGACGACCGGGCAGCGGAGTAAGACGAAATTCGGGCGAGCGTCACCAAGAGAAACGCTGGAGACCATGGGAACCATTGCAAGGAAATCAGTATGAACAATCTGCGCACCACAACGAACCGGTTTCTGCCCGCGGGGATGGTCTTGGTCCTGAGCGTCCTTGGGGGCGGGAGCACGCTCCCTCGCGGTGACGCCGCCGAGACGTCATCCTCTAAGGGGCGATATAACGTCCTCTTTCTCATCGCCGACGACTTAAATAATGCGATTTCCTGCTATCAACATCCCTTGGTCCGAACGCCGAACATCGATCGTTTGGCTGCGCGCGGCAGGCGATTCGATCGGGCGTACACCCAGTTCCCGTTGTGCAATCCTAGCCGGGCCTCGTTCTTGACCGGTTTGCGCCCGGATCACACGGGCGTCTACGATAATGCCGTTCACTTCCGCGAGAATGTTCCGGACGTGCTGACCCTGCCGCAGTGTTTCCGCAAACACGGCTATTTCGCGGCCAGGGTGGGCAAGCTTTATCATTACGGCGTTCCGGCACAGATCGGCACGAGCGGGCTGGATGACCCGCAATCTTGGGACTTGGTCGTCAACCCGCGAGGTCGTGACAAGGACGAGGAGGACAAGATATTCAGTCTGGTCAAGGGGAAGTTCGGCGGTACGTTGAGTTGGCTTTCCGCCGACGGCACGGACGAGGAGCAGACGGACGGCATTGGCGCGGCGGAAGCCGTACGCTTGCTGGAAGAATGCCGAAGCAAACGCTTCTTCTTGGCGGTAGGCTTTTATCGCCCTCATACGCCGTACGTGGCCCCCCACCGGTACTTCGAAATGTACCCGCCGGATCGCGTGCCGCTGCCCGAGATTCCGCCCGGGTATTTCGATACCGTGCCGGAGGCGGCGATCACACTCTATCCCGAAGAGCGGGAGATGGACGAAAGCCTCAAAAGGCAGGCCGTCCAAGCCTACCTGGCGAGCATCACCTTCATGGATGCTCAGGTCGGGAAGGTTCTCGACGCATTGGATCGACTCGGCCTGGCCGACAATACGGTGATCGTAATGACCAGCGACCACGGCTATCACATGCACGAGCACGGCCTCTGGCAAAAGCGCTCGCTTTTTGAGGAATCGGCCAGGGTTCCGTTGATCGTTGCGGTGCCGGGGATGAAGGACGCCGGCAAAGCGACGGCCGGGATCGTGGAAATGGTGGATATCTATCCCACGCTGGTGGAGTTGTGCGAACTAGACATGCCGTCGCACCTCGACGGTCAAAGCATGGTACCTCTGCTGGAGAATCCGGAACTTCCCGGGAAGCCGTTCGCGGTGACGCAAGTGACGCGACGTGCGGGAAAGAACCTATTTCACGGTTATAGCGTTCGCACCGCACGGTGGCGGTACACGGAATGGGACGCAGGTGCACGCGGCGTCGAGCTGTACGACCACGAAAAGGATCCGGCGGAGATGCACAATTTGGGTGACGATCCCCGGTATGCCGACGTTCGTGCGGAGCTGAAAAAGCTCATCCCCACTCCCCCCACCAATTGATTCGGGCGGCGGATCTCGGCATACGGATGCCGCTTTTCGAAGAGGCTCGCCGAGGGCGATTCGAGGGCCTTGATGGGCCGGACGGTACAATTACGACGCTGCGCATATCGGTTGCCGAGGCATCCCACCGGTCCTCGACAGACACGACGGCCCGCTCTATGATCGTCGAAGCGGGGCATGATTGGGGAGAACATAGCGTGGCGAAGAAGGCTCCGGCATCCGGACAATCACGGACTCGGTATCAACAAGGCGTCATCCGGCGGTATTATGAGCACCGCGACACCTTGATGCTCCAGAAGTTGGGGGATTTGGTCGGCGACTTGTACCTAGCCGAAGGAAAGGCAAGGGCGCGCCTGTGGGAACGCGTGGCGACCGCCCTCAAGAACTTATCGATTCCGCCCGATCGGATTCAGCATCTCGTGGAAAGCGATAATCCCGGCTATCTGGCGAATTTGCTACAGGAGCTGCAAAGCGGTGGCGGGCGGTCGTGACCGGTCCGCTCCGTCCCGTTTGAGCGTTGCCCGGATGAGCGGTTGCAGCGAATTCGGCGAGGGGTCGCGGAATATCGCCCGAGCTTATGCAAAGCATCGTAATGACTACTTTCTCGGAAACATTGGAATCGCTGCGTTGGAAGAAGTTCCCGGTCCTGGACGACGGTTTCGTCTGTCTGGTGGACGTGATGGGAAGCGATGCGGCCGTGGTGCAGGCGGCTCGGGTAAGCTACGGCGAAGGCACCAAACGCGTGTCCGATGACCGCACGTTGATTCGTTACTTGATGCGGCATCGCCACACGACGCCTTTCGAGATGGCGGAGTTGAAATTTTTGGTCCGCGTGCCGATGGACATCTGGCGACAGTGGATCCGACATCGCACGGCCTCGGTGAACGAATACAGCACGCGCTATTCCGTGGCGATCGACGCGGCCCATCGAACGGCGGCCGCTGAGTGGCGAATGCAATCCCAGGGCAATCGTCAAGGGAGCGAGGGGTTCTTACCACCGGACCTGGGGGCGGAGCTTTCCGAGGAGGAAAAGGAAGTCCAGGACCGACTGAGGGAGGTCTATCAGCGCCGACTGTCGCTGGGCGTTGCCCGGGAACAGGCTCGTAAAGACCTGCCGCTATCGACGTACACGGAGGCCTATTGGAAAATCGACTTGCACAACTTGTTGCATTTTCTGGAGTTGCGATTGGATTCCAGTGCTCAGTTGGAGATTCGCCAGTACGCGCGAGTCCTTGGCGAGGAGATTGTGGCCCCCTTGTTTCCGATGACATGGGAGGCGTTCCAGGACTACCGGTTGAGGTCCTTGCTGCTCACACGGCTGGATATCGAGGTGATCCAAAGATTGGCAGCCCAAGGCCGGCTGCCGGCGGACTTGGCCGCGTTTGACGCAGCGCAAGACCTGAGCTGGGTGGAGCTGGAGAGGTGTCGCGAACGAGAGGAGTGTTTGAGCAAACTCCGGGCTTTGGGTTTGGTTCGGGAAAACTTGTGACCGTACGTAGATTGCCGAAAAGGAAAAGTCCATTCTTCTCGCAGGGATTGATTTTCTGTTGGGATCGGTTTATATTTCCGATAGTAAAAGTATGCGGTTCGGTGGACGAACCGCTGTGTAGGTATTCTTGATCGAGACGGTTGTTCATGTTGGGTTTGTGGGCCGCCTATTTCGGGTTTTATTGCCCCCGCGATTGCGGGGCCGGAGGCGGTCTGTAGAATAGTTAGACAGATCGAAACCTTGAAAGCCCTGGCAATCGCGACCGATTGTCAGGGCTTTTTCGTTCTGTCATCACATCGTGTTGGGCGTTGGTTACCGTGAACCTTTAGTATTCCCCAAGTACGCTGCAAGGCGGAGGACTCGGTCATGATTGTGGTGATGAAAAACGGCGCCACGGATGAACAGATTCGCGGGGTGGTGGACCGGGTGCGTGAACTCGGTCTGAAACCCCACGTCATCATGGGAACGGAGCGGACGGTCATCGCGGCGATCGGGAACAAGCGGGACGAACACCGGCAATCGCTGGAGTCGTGCCCGGGTGTGGCGGAGATCATCCCCATCTTAGCCCCCTACAAAGTCGCCAGTCTGGAAGTTCGCCCCGAACGGACGGTGGTCCGCGTGGGGCCCCTGGTTTTGGGCAACTCCCATATCGGCGTCATCGCCGGTCCGTGTTCTGTGGAGAATGAGGAGCAGACCCTGGCGACCGCGCGGGCGGTGAAAGCGTCGGGCGCCGCGGCTTTGCGGGGTGGAGCTTTCAAACCTCGTACCAGTCCCTATGCTTTTCAGGGCTTGAAAGAGGACGGCTTGAAAATCCTTGCCGCAGCGCGGGCCGAGACGGGTTTGCCCGTCGTCACGGAGGTGATTACGCCGGCGGACGTGGAGGTCGTGGCGGCCTATGCCGACATCCTGCAAATCGGCGCCCGGAACATGCAGAACTACCGTCTGCTCGAAGAGGTGGGGCAGGCAGGCAAGCCTGTGCTGCTCAAAAGAGGGCCCGCCGCTTCTGCGGAGGAATTGCTCTTGGCCGCCGAGTACGTCTTAAATACCGGAAATCACAACGTCATCCTGTGCGAGCGCGGCATCCGTACCTTCGAAACTCACACGAGGTTCACGCTCTCCCTATCCACCGTCGTATGGCTGCACGAACGCACACATTTGCCCGTGGTCGTCGATCCGAGCCACGGCACCGGCCATAGCGTTTTGGTGGGACGCATGGCAGCGGCCGCCGTTGCCGCCGGAGCCGATGGTTTGATCGTGGAAGTCCATCCTACCCCGGAACGGGCCTTGAGCGACGGCTTTCAATCCTTGACGTTCGAGCAATTCAGGGAATTGATGGCGTTATGCGGCAAAATCGCCGACGCGGTCGGACGGACGATCAATCCCGCCTGGCAATCCACCCGGGAACCGTCCTTGACGCAATAGAAGCTGACGGCTGAGGCCGTAGCGAAGGATGCCGCAAGCCGTGGTCAGACGGCTTCGGTCAGATGGCTTCGCCGCCGCGTTCGCCGGTGCGGATTCGGACGCAATCCTCGAGAGGCAAGATGAAGATCTTGCCGTCGCCGATTTGGCCTTCGGCGCCGGAGCGTGCGCCCCGGATGATCGCTTCGACGGTCCGGTCCACGAACTCGTCGTTCACGCCGATCATGACTTGAACCTTTCGCGCAAGGTTCACCGCGAATTCTTGGGAGCGATACGTTTCGGACTGAACACGTTCCCGCCCAAAGCCTTGCACGTCCATCACCGTCAGTCGGAAGACTTCCACCTCCGCCAGCGATTGTTTGACGGCCTCCAGACGGTGCGGCTGAATTATGGCGATGATTAGTTTCATCGGCGATTCCCATGTGCCTTTCTTGGGTTGATATTAGCGCACGGCGGCGGGGATCGCAAGTGGGCCGGAAGCGTTGCGCCGAATGGCCGCTCAAGAAAGCGAGCGAGGGTCGCCGCGGGGGGCGACCCTCGCTTTCGATCGTGTCTCTGCTTCCGATTGGCGCCACGGCGGGGTTTATTCCACCGCCGTCAACCTCTCAGAAGGTGAGGATGAAATCGCAACCGAAGAGGAACTGATCGTCGCGGTCTCCGGAGTCGTAGGGGAAGGTGGCGACGGCGCCTTCGGGTTCGTACCAATCCCATCGGAGTTCGGGGCGGACGACGATGTTGGCGCGGGGCGACCAGTTGAGGCCGACGGAGATTTCGTAGAAGTCTCCTGGGAAGGAGGCTCCGGCGACTTGGTTGCCGACGCCGATGCCGGTGACGCGGGTGCCGTCGGTGTCGCGGAACCATTCCAGTCGGGTGCCGAACTTCCAGCAGGGGTTGATGGTGTAGAAGAAGTATTGGTTGATGCCGTACCACTGGCTATCGACGCCTCGGGCGTCCTCGGCGTTGCCCCAGTCCCACTGGAAGACGTATTGGCTGCGGGAGCTGATGTTCCAGGTGGCGACGGTGGAGAAGATGACGCGTTGGGTTTGGGGTCCGAATTCATCGGCGGAGAGGGCGAAGGCCAAGGCGAGGCGTTCGTTGAGGCTGGTCCAGTTGACGCCGCCGAGGAAGCCGATGGCATCCTGGCCGTCGGTATCGTCGAACTGGTCGTTGCCGCGGTGGAGACCGAGGGAGAAGGCCCATTGGTCGTTGAGTTTGCGGGAGAGGAGCAGTCCGGTATGGGTGAAGGGTTCACCGTACTGGTGGGCGTAGGAGTGGGTGTAGAAGAAGTTTTTGGGGGCTTGGACGACTTCGTAACCGAGGATGGTGTAGAAGTGTCCCATGCGGAGGAGCCAATCGTTGTAGGCGATGTCGAGGTAGAACTGCGGGAGGGCGGCCTGGTAGAAGGGATGGGTTTGGTTCCAGTCGGATTCCAGGCCGTCGACGGCTTGGGTGAATCGGGCGTCGGAGCCGAAGAGGAAGTCGACGTGCCCGCCCCAGGCCCAGCCGTAGCCTTGGTTGTCGGCGGGTTTATCGAGGAAGAACCAGAGCTGGTTGAGTTGGGGTTCGGCGTTGCGATCGGCGAAGGTGACGACGCCGTTGTAGCGGTCGACGGGGCGATTGGCGACGACGGCGGCCCCGCCCTCGATCCATCCGCCGAAGTCGATGCCGCGAGCGGCGAGGAAGGAGGGAGTGGGCAATTCGTAGGGCATGTCCGAACGGCACGGATCGCACGGCAGCCAGTCCGAGAAGAAGCCGCCCCGGCAGGATGTGCAGTCGCCGTAAGCGTCCGACGTTCCACAGCCGCAGTTCGCTGAGGTCTGACCTCCGAAATAGTTTCCGGTGAGCGATGTGGGATATACGCCGCCGGATTGTGCCAAGCTTTGGGCGGCGGCTCCGACCAAGAAAACGCCCGCCATGGCGAGCTTCCATGCCTTGAGTTTCATGGACATCCTGGGACTCCCTTTCCTGAAGTACCGTTCTGGGGCAGTGAAAGAGACCGCGGTGATACGGGAGACGGCGATCTCTCACGAGGCCGGACAAGTCGCAACGGCGAAAGCCTTTCCTAGTGTCTTATCGGTTATCCGAAACCTCGTGGTTTATCAGGAAAAAGGATTTTCTCCGGCGTAGATGTCAAATTGGGAGAAATGCGTTGTGTGTTCCTGTCTCGCCAAGGTTGGCCGATACTTCTTCTACTCGCCGCTTACGCCCCGTTTTTGGGGTTTATTCCACCGCCGTCAACCTTTCAGAAGGTGAGGATGAAATCGCAACCGAAGAGGAACTGATCGTCGCGGTCTCCGGAATCGTAGGGGAAGGTGGCGACGGCGCCTTCGGGTTCGTACCAGTCCCATCGGAGCTCGGGGCGGACGAGGATGTTGGCGCGGGGCGACCAGTTGAGGCCGACGGAGATTTCGTAGAAGTCTCCTGGGAAGGAGGCTCCGGCGACTTGGTTGCCGACGCCGATGCCGGTGACGCGGGTGCCGTCGGTGTCGCGGAACCATTCCAGTCGGGTGCCGAACTTCCAGCAGGGGTTGATGGTGTAGAAGAAGTATTGGTTGATGCCGTACCACTGGCTATCGACGCCTCGGGCGTCCTCGGCGTTGCCCCAGTCCCACTGGAAGACGTATTGGCTGCGGGAGCTGATGTTCCAGGTGGCGACGGTGGAGAAGATGACGCGTTGGGTTTGGGGTCCGAATTCATCGGCGGAGAGGGCGAAGGCCAAGGCGAGGCGTTCGTTGAGGCTGGTCCAGTTGACGCCGCCGAGGAAGCCGATGGCATCCTGGCCGTCGGTATCGTCGAACTGGTCGTTGCCGCGGTGGAGACCGAGGGAGAAGGCCCATTGGTCGTTGAGTTTGCGGGAGAGGAGCAGTCCGGTATGGGTGAAGGGTTCACCGTACTGGTGGGCGTAGGAGTGGGTGTAGAAGAAGTTTTTGGGGGCTTGGACGACTTCGTAACCGAGGATGGTGTAGAAGTGGCCCATGCGGAGGAGCCAATCGTTATAGGCGATGTCGAGGTAGAACTGCGGGAGGGCGGCCTGGTAGAAGGGATGGGTTTGGTTCCAGTCGGATTCCAGGCCGTCGACGGCTTGGGTGAATCGGGCGTCGGAGCCGAAGAGGAAGTCGACGTGCCCGCCCCAAGCCCAGCCGTAGCCTTGGTTGTCGGCGGGTTTATCGAGGAAGAACCAGAGCTGGTTGAGTTGGGGTTCGGCGTTGCGATCGGCGAAGGTGACGACGCCGTTGTAGCGGTCGACGGGGCGATTGGCGACGACGGCGGCCCCGCCCTCGATCCATCCGCCGAAGTCGATGCCGCGAGCGGCGAGGAAGGAGGGAGTGGGCAATTCGTAGGGCGTGTCCGAACGGCACGGATCGCACGGCAGCCAGTCCGAGAACCAACCTCGCTTGCAAGCGACGCAGTTTTCGGGCGCGACGGCATGTGCCTCCGGTTCCTGAGTCTCGTCTTCAGGCGGCGCTTGACCCATCAATGCGGCCTCGGGGATCGGCGCAAGATCCAGGGGAGATGCATGGGCCGTTCGGCTGGACGAAGCGGCTTGGACACGGCTGGGGCGATCCGGCAAGGAGACCGTTCGGAGCGGCAATTGGGAAACGGCCTGGTCGCCGCGATCCGCCGGCGATGTGAAGTCTTCTCCTTGGGGTGCCCAGAGGATGGGGCGATCATCCCAGAAAGCCACCCGTTCAACGGCACTCGGTTGCTGGACTAGTTCCGTCGAAATGTTGCGCGTGAGTGCCGTGTTCAGACGGGACGCGGCAAGTTGCAGATCGTCCGTCGACGCCGACCGCGAGACTACGATTCCCGCGTCTGTCCGAGTGGGCGGGATGTGCCGGTTTGCATCCTTCGACTTCGCGTACGATTCGTAACCGAACGGTTCGTCACGAGAGGAAAGATCAAGAGACGGCGGCTGGCGAAGGGTTCCGCTGAGGGAAACCTCGCGAAAAGCGGCAACAATACCATCGGCGCCGCTTGCCTCTTTTAGTCGCATGTCGGTAGGCACCGCAGGCGTGACAAGGCAGCTTTGGGTATGGCTAGTGCGCATTTCCTCGGCAACATTGGCGGAAGGCTTCGCGCCGGCGGAGAAATCGTCCACGAAAGAGACGCGGCCTACCGAATGCGGCACTGCCTGAGGGAGACCGGAAGCCGTGCGGGTGGGAATTGCCGCGGCAGGGCGGGCGGCTTGCCGGCGATCGTGAAGTCCTATCAGCGCGATCCCCAAGGCGAACCCGATTGTCAGTGACAACAACTTGTGGGGCAGTGGAAGTCCGAAGCGTCGCATGCTAGGCGTCCCGTAAAGGAAGTTTGGATGGTTGAACTGAGGCCTTCTCGCCGGGCCCGTCCCGTCCGCTGCTATCCATCGGCTGCAAAGATGTATGTCTCGTGCGGGCGGCGCGCGGAAAATCGGATGGATCAGTTTTTGTATCGGTGAGGGGTATAGCGGGGATGCAGCCTGCAACGCCTTCAACGGCGGGTTCGATGGTAATCGAGGCTCCCAACGCTCCGGTGGTAACGGTTGTGACGGATTTGCAGGGATGTTCTGGCGGGTGATTTTCCGTATCTTGACGAAGGGAAATGAAAGAGGCCCCCGACTCCACTCGCTGGGAGCCGAGAGCCTCACCTTCATTGCAAAAGATTACTGATTCGGCCGGCGGCGTTGACCGGCCGCAACCGACGATGACTTCGACGGCAGCCGTTCGTCCGGCCATCCAGCCGTCGCGGCCTGGCCCCTACAATCGTCACAACCGCTTCGGACTTCGCTACCGTAGGACTCCAGGCGGCAAACCGATCAGGTCAAGGCGGGCAGTTCGTAGCCCTTCCGCCGCGGCCGAGTGATGTAGGAAGACTGGTTGGCGCCTTCGTGATTGGTAAACTTTTCGGCCGCCGGATCCCATTTCAATTTGAAGCCTACCTCACCGACCTCGCGCACGATATTCACAAGGTAGCAAAGCGTCGTGGATCGTAGGCCGTACTCGATGTCCGCATTGCACTTGCCCCGAGTCTTGATGCAGTCCAGCCAATTGGCGATGTGATATTCGGTCTCAGGCCGCGTAATCGGGCCGGGGTTGTCCGGACGTTGCAAAAGTTCTTTGGGATTGGTGGCGATCTTGTTGCGGTTGATTTCGATCTTGCCATTTTCGCCGATGAAGATCGCTCCCAGTCCCGGCCCCCAATCGCCGTCCAAGTGCAGACGCAATTCCGTGCCGTTGGCATACCACATGCGCACCTTGGCGCGCGGACCGGTGACCGGTCGCGCCAACTGATTCAGGTATTCGAGGTAGGTGGGATCGTCGTCGGGCACCCGCTCGAATTGCCCGCAAGGCCCGGTGTAGACCGCTTCCTCCAGGACCATCTCGACCGGGCAGGTTTCATCCGTTCCCAGTGCTCGCTGGATCTGGTCGTAGGAGTGGGTACCCCAGCCGGTGACGCCGAAGCACAAACCGCCGCCGTCATAGTCCCACCAACGCTCCCAGCCGTGGTGCAGTTCGGGGTGATAGGGGCGAAGCTCGGCTTGATTCGTCCAGACATCCCACCAGCCCTCTTTTCCGCCCGACGGGAGCGGCATTTCCGGTTTGCCCGGCCACTTCTCGGGGCCGACGAAGTTCGGGGCCAACACCGTCTTGATCTTTCCGATGGCCCCATTCTTGACCAAATCGCTGGCCCAATTGTTGTAGGGCATGGAGCGCTGCTGCGTGCCGACTTGCGTGACTCGCTGATAACGGCGAGCCGCGTTCACCATGTAGCGCCCTTCCTGGATGGTCAGGCACATGGGCTTTTCGATGTAGGCATCCATGCCCATCTGCATGGCGGTCACCGCGATCCAAGCACGAGCATGGGTCGTTGT
This sequence comes from Thermogutta hypogea, assembly GCF_055386265.1. Lineage (NCBI taxonomy): Bacteria > Pseudomonadati > Planctomycetota > Planctomycetia > Pirellulales > Thermoguttaceae > Thermogutta > Thermogutta hypogea. The sequence goes on along the minus strand of NZ_AP042425.1, from coordinate 1,938,280 downwards.
TTCGACCATTACACCGTCCGGCTTCTTCTCCTCGATCATCTTGCGGAAATCGTCGTATCCGATCCAGTTACGGCCGCCGGCTTTTTCGCTGATGAAACGATCCACGGCCGGACGAAAGCAGTCGCTGACGTCCACGATTTCCAGATTCTTCAATTCCTGGGATTCCGCGACGATCCCGCGGGCACGTCCGCCCAGACCGATGATGCCGACCTTCACGCGTTCGGAGGCCGGCGCGGCACCTTCCAAACCCAATGCCTTGCCCGACACCAAAAGCGGCACGGTCAACGCGGCGCCTGCCTTGAGCATGGAACGACGCGATAATTGCGACGACGACATGGAACCTCTCCTTTCAAGATGGGGTAGCGTGAATCGCGGTACGGAAGGCACAAGGCAGTCCGATTTCGATACCGCTGCTATTGTGGAACAAACGCGATTCCACTGCAAGCGCGGGAGAAGGAGAAACCCGCGGATAGGGACGGATTCAGTCGTCGAAGAGTCCGTTCACGAAGACTTCGGCATCGAAGGGAAGCAGGTCCTCCGGCCGCTCCCCCACGCCGACGAATTTGACAGGCAGGCCGACTTGTTGACGAATGGCCACCACGACGCCGCCTTTGGCCGTTCCGTCGAGCTTCGCCAGTACCAACCCGGTACACTTTACGGCATCCGTAAAATGCTTGGCCTGGCTGATGCCGTTCTGCCCGGTCGTCGCGTCGAGGACGAGTAGCACCTCATGCGGGGCTCCATCCACTTGTTTTCCCAGCACCCGGTGGATTTTCGACAACTCTCGCATCAAGTTTTGATGCGTCTGAAGCCTGCCCGCGGTGTCCACGATGCAGATGTCGGCCCCTTGTTCCAAGGCGGCGGAGACGGCGCGGTGTCCCACGGCGGCGGGATCGCTGCCTTCCGCTCCCGTCACGATTTCCACTCCCAATCGCTCGGCCCACGTGCGAAGCTGTTGCACGGCGGCGGCTCGGAACGTATCCGCCGCTCCCAGCACGACCCTCTTGCCTTGGCCTTTCAGCATGTGCGCTAACTTGGCGATGGTCGTGGTCTTTCCGCACCCGTTGACCCCGCAGACCATCAAGACGGTCAGCCCGTCGGGAGCCGAATTCAACGGGGCGTCGGGTTGGCGGAGAAGCTCCTTCAAGTGCGATTTGATCTCCGCGACGGCGTCCTCCCATTCGATGACGCGATTCCGGTACTTATCCGCGATGCGATCCGCGATTTGCCGCGCGGCTTGGACACCCATGTCGGTGCGGACGAGCACTTCGAAGATCTCATCGAGGAAAGCCTGATCGACCAGCCGCCCCTTCGCCTTGAAGAGATCGCGGATGTCCGTTTGCAGGATTTGTGCGGTTTTCTTAAGACCTTGCTTGATCCGGTCAAAGAATCCCATGATTTGATGTCTCTTTCCGAAAACAGCTTGCAGTGGAGCGACGCCCCGGGTCGTTTTTCGGCGCCGTCTTTTTTGATCCCGATATTCCTTCGTTTGTAAGGTAGGCCGCAGTCGGCGACTCCCTCATGCCGGCCCCCACGGCGAGCCGGTCAAGGGGAGGCTTCGCGTTCACCACGGCGACCGGCTGACGCGGCCTCTCGCTCACGCAACACGAGATCGAGAATGCCGTTGACGAAAGCCCCGGAGTGCTCGGTGCCGAACGATTTCGCTAATTCAACAGCTTCGTCGATGACCACGTTGGCGGGCGTGTCCGTGTAGAGCAATTCATAAGCTCCCAGACGCAATACGTTGCGATCTACGGCGGCCATGCGATTCAGCGTCCAATTCTCCGCGCCCCGTTGCAGGCGTTCATCCAATTCGCGGCGGTGTCGTCGGACACCGGCCAAAAGGTCTTTCGCGAAACGTACCAATTCCGGCTGGCGAAGGCTGGTTTGAATCATCTCCTCGCCTTTGGCCGGGTTGTTTCGAGGGTTGAGGTCGTCTTGGTATAGGAGTTGTAAAACCAAGACTCTGGCTTGGTGGCGATCTGGGGCGGGACGAGTCGTCACGGATCGAACTCCATGGGACCCCGGGACTTGTTTCCTGAACATGGACCGAACCGCGGGCGCCTTATCGGGAGGATGAGACCACCTCTCTCATTCGACGGAGGACGGCCACCATCTGCAAGGCCGCTTCCGCACATTCGGCCCCTTTATTGCCGGTCTTGGGACCGGCTCCGTCTTTTCCGTGGGCAGCCGGCGCCGGGGCGGAACGGGCGATCGCCTGCTCGAGGGTTTCGCACGTCAACACACCGAACAGAACCGGAATGCCGGTTTCCATGCCCAAATTCGCCAGCGAAAGACTGACCGCCCGATTGATGTGGGTATCGTGCGAGGTCTCGCCCTTAATGACCGCGCCCAGGCACAGGACGGCCGAATACGCGCCGGATCGGGCGGCGATGGCAGCCGCCGTGGGAATCTCGAAGGCCCCCGGTACCCAGAAGACGTGAATGTCGTCGGGTTGCATCCCGGCTTGCCGCAAGACGCCGACCGCGCCCTCGAGGAGCCCCCGGGTTATCGTCTCGTTGAAGCGGGCGACGATGACCGCCATTTTGCCGTAGTCCGTCAGGGACGGAATCGGTTCCGACCGGCATGCGTCAGGCGGTAACGTATCGAATTTCATGGTTGGTGGCTCTCACCTGACAAGAGTCGTTGATATTCCCGATTTGTCACGGGTCCCCTGCTCTGCCCGCGTCTTTACCGACGGAATGATCCACGGCGGATGGCTGGCTGAATCTCGATGCCGCACGGCAGGACGCCCTATCGAAGTGGGATGTTTGCCGTCGTCACCGCGAGGGGCCTTCGCGCCAATTACGGGGCGTCTAGCGCACGTTCATGCTCATCAGGAATTCGGCGTTGGTTTTCGTCTTGGCCAAGCGGCCCACAAGGAATTCCATCGCATCCGGGGCATTCATCTCATTGAGCACTCGACGCAACACGCAAATCCTGCGATATTCCTCCCGGTCCAGCAGCATCTCTTCCCGCCGCGTGCCTGAGCGATTGATGTCAATGGCGGGCCAGATCCGTTTGTCCACCAGTTTGCGATCCAGGACGATTTCCATGTTGCCGGTGCCCTTGAATTCCTCGAAGATTACCTCGTCCATTTTGCTGCCGGTGTCGATCAAGGCGGTGGCGATGATCGTCAACGAGCCGCCCTCGTCGATTTTTCGCGCTGAGCCGAAAAACCGCTTAGGCCGTTGGAGGGCATTGGCGTCGACGCCGCCGCTGAGGATTTTCCCGGAGTGCGGACATTCGGCGTTCCAAGCACGCGCCAGACGGGTGATGGAATCCAAGAATATCACCACGTCGCGCCCGTACTCCACCATTCGCTTAGCCTTTTCCAGCACCATCTCCGAGACTTGGATGTGCCGCGCGGGTGCCTCATCGAAGGTGGAACTGATGACTTCGCAGTTCGAGCCTTTGACCTGCCGTTCCATATCGGTCACTTCTTCCGGCCGCTCGTCGATCAACAGCATGAAGACGTAACCGTCCGGATAGTTGTGCAAGACGGCCTTGGCCATTTTCTGGAGCAGAATCGTTTTGCCCGCTCTGGGGGGGCTGACGATCAGGCCGCGTTGGCCGAAGCCGACCGGCGCAATCAGGTCCACGACGCGGCATTCGATCTCGTCGCTCGTCGTCTCGAGCATGATCCGCTGGTCGGGATGGCACGGCGTCAGATCGTCGAAGGAGATTCTTTTCGCTGCCAGATTCGGGTCTTCGTAGTTGACGGCCTCTACCCGCAAGAGGGCAAAATAGCGCTCGTTCTCCTTCGGCGGACGAATCTGTCCCGATACGGTCATGCCGGTGCGCAGACCAAATCGCCGAATCTGACTGGGGGAAACGTAGATATCGTCCGGGCAAGCGAGGTAATGATAGTCCGGGCTGCGGAGGAAACCGAAACCGTCCGGAAGGATTTCCAGCGTACCTTCACCGTACATCAAACCGCTGAGTTTGATTCGCTCCTTCAGGATTCGAAAGATCAGCTCTTGGCGATTAATGCCGGCGATGTCGGTGAGATTGTCCTTGCGCGCTTCCTCGATCAATTCCGCCATCGACATCCGCTGCAAGACGGCGATATTCGTATCGCCGGATTGCTTGATTTTTTCCAGTTCGCGATCCTCTTCGTCGGTATCGAGGCGGCCCTCGACCAATTGTTCCGCGATGGACAGCGGTTCCTTCTCCTTATCGGGGCGACGCCGCGGGCGATGCCCGCCGCGAGGCGAACCGTCTCCGCCCTCCCGACTGAAGCGTCGAGGCGGCGTCGAGGCGGAGTCGTGATAATTGGAGTTGTGCGATTGCGACATGGAGTGAGGCTCCTGATAAGCCGACGTCCGGCACGCGATCGGTGCCGTGGAGGGAATACGAATACGGTGGTTTTAGAGCAATTCGAACATCGGGCCGTCGTCGGAGGAGCAGCCCGCCGGGCAAGTACACTCGTTCAGCCTTCGCGTGTCATCTTTGCGTCGCATTTCGGCGATTCCCGGACGGCCTTGCAGCACTCTCGGCGAGGTGGAGCTGGAATGGATCAACCGCGAGTAACACCTAGAGGCCGGGAGCGGCATCCGCGTCATGGCTTGAACCGGTGTAGGCCGAGCCGCGGTCGCAGATTTCCTGCAAGAGGCCGACCAAATGCTCAAATAAGCGTTAAACCTGGGGGCGGGAATCTAGCCGATAAGTAAACGCCAAAACCGTTCTATTTGAGCCTGGACGTGTTCGCGGGACGCGGTGTTGTCAATCATGAAGTCGGCCCGGAGCCGCTTGAACTCCAGGGATTTCTGCCGGCGCTCGCGCCGAGAAAGACTTTCCGCGTCGAACCCGCGAAAACGAGCACGCTCCGCGCGCACGGTCGGAGATGCGTCAACATAAATGATTCTATGGCATAGTTTAGCCCATTTTGCCTCCAAGAGCAATGGCGCATCGAGGACCAAGGCGGGGATGCCCTCCCTCGCCGACTGGCGAGCCTCGGCGTAAAACTCGACCAGAACCAAGGGGTGCAGCACCGACTCCAGTCTTCGCAGGGCTTGATCCGCTTGAGGCCCGTCATGGAAGACGATTTCCGCCAATTTCTTCCGGTCAATTCCTCCCTCTGCGGACAAAATCTCCCGGCCGAAGATGCCGGTAAGATCCTCCGCTACCGACGGTTTCATGAGGAGACGATGGGCCACCTTGTCGGCGTCGAAATGGCGGGCACCCAACACCGTCAGTTCGTGCGCCACCACCGTCTTGCCCGCACAGATTCCTCCTACGATTCCGATGATCCACATGCTTCGTCTCTCGCAATTCGTTGGGATGCGGTCCCTATTCGACGACTCGATGATGCCCGAGGCAAGACGGGCCGCCGGCTCGATGCGCGGCGGGGCTTTGCGGGCCGGGAACGCCGGCTCAAGTCGGTTCCAGAGCCTGCATTTCTCCCCAATTCAGGCCGCTGCGGACATCCACCTTCAGCGGTACGTGCAAGGAAAAGGCATGTTGCATTTCCTCGCGGAGCAGTTCCGCCACCACGGGAAGTTCCATGCCGGGGCATTCCAGCAACAATTCGTCGTGGATTTGCACCAGCAATCCCGCCTGAAGCCGCTCTTGTTTCAGCCGCCTATGGACGCAAATCATGGCCTTCTTGATCAGGTCCGCGGCGGAGCCTTGGATGACCGTGTTGATCGCCGTCCGTTCCGGTAGATTCCGCTGCCGGTTGGGGCTCTCACGAATTCCCGCGATTTTCCGTTTCCGCCCGAGGATCGTTTGCACGAAGCCGCGCTCCCGACAATCGGCAAGCACGCTTTCGAAGAATCGATCGATGCCGGGATAGCGGGAAAAGTAGGAATCAATGAATTGAGCGGCCTCTTCCTGCGATATGCGCAACTGTTTGGCCAGCCCGAAGGGCGTCTGACCGTAGATCACGCCGAAATTTACGGCCTTGGCCCGACGCCGCAGTTCGGGGGTGACGGCTTCCGGGGGAACGCCGAACACTTCGGCCGCGACCGCTTGATGAATGTCGTGATCCTCGGCGAAGGCGCGGCACAGATGTTCATCGTTCGAAAGGTGCGCCAAAATCCGCAACTCGATTTGCGAGTAGTCCGCCGAAATCAAGACCCAGTCCTCTTCCGCGATGAAGGCGGTACGAATCGCACGCCCTTCTTCCGTCCGGATGGGAATGTTCTGGAGATTGGGGTCGCTGGAGCTTAGCCTGCCGGTGGCGGTGACGGCTTGATGGAATGAGGCGTGAATCCTGCCGGTGCGCGGACAGACCATTTGCGGAAGAGCGTCTACGTACGTGCCCTTAAGTTTGGCGTACTGGCGGTATTCGAGGATTTTTTGCGGCAGCGGATGGAGCGGCGCCAAATCCTCCAGGACCTCCGAGTCCGTGCTCATGCCGGTCTTCGTCCGTTTGACGGCGGGAAGGCCCAGGCGATGAAAGAGCACTTCCTGGAGCTGTTTCGGCGAAGCGATGTTGAAGGGCATGCCGGCCGACTGATAAATCTCCTCTTCCAGTTCCTCCATGCGCTCGGCGAATCGGCGACTGAGGCGGCCCAGATATTCGTTATCGATGCGGATTCCGCGGAACTCCATGTCCGCCAAGACGGAGATCAAAGGGACTTCGAGGTTTTGGAAGATGTCCTGAAGCCCCTCGCTTCGCAATTGAGGTTCTAAACGGTTGCGAAGGTACCACGGAAGTGTGACATCCTGGCCTGCGTAGGCGGCTACTCGGGGAATCTCGACGGAATCGAGCTGCCGTTGTTGCTTGCCTTTGCCGATCAGCTCGTCAATCTTCGTCGTCTCGTACTGGAGGTAGCGTTTCGCGAGTTCATCCAAGCTGTGAGAGCGGGAGCCGGCATCCAGCAAATAGGCGGCAATCAGGGTGTCGAATTCGATGCCCCGCAGCGAGACGCCGCTATTGCGAAAGACGATACGGTCGTATTTCAGATTTTGTCCCAGTTTGGGGATTTGGGCATCCTCCAACACGGGCCGCAGCGCGGCGATGACCTCGCCCTCGGGCAGGGTTCTTGCTCCTTCAGGTCCGCGCAGGGGGATGTAATAGGCCGCCTCCGGGGCCGTTGATAGGGCGATGCCGACGAGGGAGGCCCAGCGGGGCCGGACGTCGGTCGTTTCCGTGTCGATGCTGATGCACGAAGCCGTCCGCAGCCGATCGACCAGTTCCCGCAAAGCCTGTAGGTCGTCGATGATGTGGGCGTTGACGGCGATCGAGGACTTCGGCGGCGTGTCGCCCGCGGTGGTCGGCAAGCGTTCGATCTCCGATAGCAGACTGCGAAATCCGAGTTCCTCGCACAGTTGCCGGGCGGCTTCTTGGCGAATCGGCCCGGGCCGCGCGGCATTCCAGGAAAACGTCAGCGGTACATCCGTGCGCAATTCCACCAGCGGTCGCGTCGCTAGGATACGATCCCGATCGGCGATCAGCTTTTGCCGCAGCTTTTCGGGCTGAATCTGCTCGGCATGAGCGAGGATGGCGTCCAAGCTTCCGTATTGTCGAAGCCATTTGGCCGCCGTTTTAGGTCCCACGCCGGGAACGCCGGGAATGTTATCCGTGCTATCGCCGACGAGAAGCTGGAAATCGGCGGCTTGCTCGGGGCGAATGCCCCATTCCGCTTCCAACTTACCCGAATCCAAAAAGGTTCGTGTGCGAAGATTCAGCAGGCGAACCTTGTCCGACAGCAACTGGCGGCAGTCCTTATCGTTCGTGACCAAAACGCACTCGCCACCCCCCTGCTCCACGGTTCGGGCTATCGTTGCCAAGATGTCGTCGGCCTCGTAACCGGGAACGGAAACGCTGAGAATCCCGAGTGCGTCCATGAACCGGCGAATCAGATCAAACTGCGAGCGGAGGTCGTCATCGAGGCGGGGTCTTTGCGCCTTGTATTCCGCGTACATCTCCTTGCGGAACGTCGGCTTCGCGGATTCGAACGCGCAGATCAGATAGTCGGGCCGATACTGCCGCAGGAGATTCAGCATATCGCGAACGAATCCGAACACTGCATTGACCGGGCGTCCGTCGGGGGCCGTCAAGGGTGCAATGGCGTGAAAGAGCTGATGGATGAGCGAGTGGGCGTCGATGACGAAGACCCTCCGCTCGGCAAGGGAATTGCCGTCGCTTTTGGCGATATCGGGACGGTCTTCGTTTGAGAATAGGGGCGTTTCCGGAGGGGATCCGGTTTGCGACTTCGGCATGACAAAGACTCTGTTTGCGGTGCGGACAAGACGGCAACCCATACTCCCGCCGGCTGACCGCGGTCGGCGGCCTTAGAAACCCCGGCGCGAGCGGCGGACCGGCGAGGAACCCGTTATGACTCGCTGGCGCGGCTCAGCTCGTCTCTTTCGCCGTCGTTAACCTATCTTGCGGCTTGGAGGCCGAGAAAACAAGCGGACCGATCTTCCCATCGGACACCGAACCCGTGTGATCGCTGTCCGACCAGATTCCCAGCGCCGCCAAAGTCAGACGGGAGCGGGAAAAATACTTCGCGTAGTCTTCCCCAAAATTGTGCGTTTCCCAGAGCCATCCGTCCGCAGGTCCTTTCCGTACAACGTGCACGGCCGCGTCGATACGCCCGAACACAAGAGACCGAAAAGACTGGCGGGAGACATTCTCGGCCCGCTCGTCGTCGGCGGTGTCCCAAACGTAACCCAGAATGTTGTAGCCGTTTTCCCGGCGGAAAGCCAAATACACTTGTAACACTTGATCGTTGCGCTCCGCGCGAAATATGCTGCCCCCGGCGGGCAGTTTTTCGGCGCTCCAGTGCCACGACAACCAGGGTAGGGAATGAATATCGGCCGGGCGACTGCGCAAATCCCGATACAAAACTAGGGAACCGGCGACGGTGTGGAAGTGGGCGACCCGGCCCATGCCCGCCGGACCGTCTTCGATGCGAAGGGATGCTTGACCTCTTAGGCCGGACCAGGTGTTCCAGGGATCCGGCCAAACGATGCGCCCGCCACGCTTGGATAGGAGCGATCCGTCGAAGCCGAACCGCAACGCTTCCGGCTCAGCGGCCGTCGCAAGAGGGGTACCGTCCAAGGGAACGCGCGTGGCCGCCAAAGAGAGAAAGAGCAACCATTGGCGACGATTCAGCCCTACCCGACCCAAGGTCGGGCTACCGACTTGTCGTCTCGCGGCTTTTTCCATGCCCGATCCCCTTGCGGACTTCCGCCCGCGCGACCGCGACCTTGTTGCGTCCGTCCTTCGTCACACAGCTAGATTCTACGAGTGGCGACTGGGGGCTGCAACGATTGTCGAGGGCAAGAAGTCACGGTCCCCGCCCCAAGAGGAACTGCGGGCCGGCGGCGGATTCGTTTCAGTCGCTTCGGTTGACGGTGAGACCGGCCGCGACGGCGGGAAGATGAGGATGAAAGCGCCTCCGTTCGCTGTTCGGTCACCGGTTCCCATCGTCTCCCAAAAGGGTTTTCGTCGCCTCGACGATGGCCGCCGCGGCGGTCCGTACGTCTTCCTCCGTGTTGAATCGGCCGAGTCCGATGCGGATCGAGGCCCTTGCTTCCTGTTCCGACAGGCCCAGCGCCAGCAGGACGTGGCTTGGCTTCGCCGTCGCCGAACTGCAAGCGGAACCGCTGCTCATGGCCAGATGAGGAAGATGGAGGAGCAGGGTCTCTCCCTCCAGGCGTCGAAACCGGACGTTCAGATTTCCCGGCAGGCGCAAATCCGATCGCTCCAGGGCCGGTCCGTTGAGGGCGATTTCGTCACCCAGCCCGCCCTTCAAAAGTCGAAATAGCAGATCACGCAGCGAGCGGAGCCTATGGGATTCGGCCTCGCGTTCGCAGCAACACAGTTCGAGGGCCGCGGCGAATCCCACGATGCCGGGGACGTTCAGCGTCCCGCTCCGCAGACCGCGTTCATGTCCGCCGCCGAGGATCAACGGCGCTACGCGGAGCGGAGGCCTCCGCTTGGCGACGAAAATTGCTCCAATACCCTTCGGGCCGTAGAGTTTGTGGGCCGAAAAGCTCATGAGATCGATGCCGAGCTCGGCCACGTCCAACGGGATTTTGCCCACCGCCTGCGTCGCGTCGGTGTGCAGAATGATTCCCTTGTCGCGGCAGATTTCGGCGATTTGTTGAAGCGGTTGAATCACGCCGATTTCGTTATTGGCCAATCCCACCGAGGCGAAGACCGTATCCGGACGGACGGCTTGGAGAAAGGCCTCGGGCGTGATTCTGCCGCCCTCCTCCGAATCAACCGGAGCCGGCGGCAGGATGGTGACGTCGAATCCCAGGGATCGCGCGGCCTCGATAGGCTCCAGCACGGACGTGTGTTCAATCGCCGTGGTGATGATGTGGCCCGGCCGATTCAAACGCCGCAAAGACCCCAGGATGGCGAGATTGTTGCTCTCCGTGGCCCCGCTGGTAAAGTAGATCGTCTGGGGGGATGCCCCCAAACAACGGGCGAGGCGCTCGCGAGCATCATCGACCGCTTGGCGAGCCTGTCGACCGGGGAGGTGCGTCGTGGAAGCCGGGTTTCCGTATATTTCGTCGAAATAGGGCAACATGGCTGCGACCACGCGCGGATCGCAGCGAGTGGTGGCATGATTGTCCAGGTAAATGGGGGGCGAAACGTTCATTGGGGCAAGCGCGAGGGGCGGATCGTTCACGGCGGCTTGGCGGGGACGCCCGCCGCACCGCAGGCGCCCATTCAAAACAGATGCCCGAGCGCTAGTTGCGACCAGCTTTCGAAGTCATCCCAATTGTTTCGCAATTCGTGCGGCGAGGCAAATCCGCAGTTCAAAATGTCAGCTTCGCGAGCCAGGACCCTGGGTTCTTCGAGCCGAGCCAAGCAGACGACCCCCAGGTGTACCCGACCCACGTCGGTCTCGTCGTCGTTGATCAGACCGACCGGAGTCAACGTGAACGGAGTATCCAGGGTTACCTCTTCGAAAAGCTCTCGTCGCAATCCTTCCTCGAAGGCGGCGTCCATCGTTGCGCTCGCGTCGATCTGCGCGATGTGGCCGCCGATGCCGATGCTCCGCTTGAGATGCAGTCGCGATTCGCCCTGCCCTTGGCCGCGCGTGTAGTGGAATACCCGAACCGAGATGCCGTCGCCGTGCGTCAAAACGACGTAGGGAATCAGTTGCTTGAAGCTCGGATCGTGCTCTACTTCGCCTCGCGGGCGGAAAGCAAGATGACGGGGCTGGAACAACAGCGGGACATAGCGTTCTACGTCGCGCGAGAAACCTTGGAAATGTCCCGCGTCGCGGAACACTGCCGTGGGAATGACCAAGACGCATTCTTCCGAAATCGGGCCCACGTTCAAACTCCTTGGGTGGCATGCCTTTTGTCCCATCGCGTGACGGCACCGAACCGCCGCTTTCTTCGGCGGCAAGGATTCCAACCGATACTCCGTCCCGAAGGGCTAGATGATGAGCATGGCATCACCGTAACTGTAAAAACGATATTCTTCGCGTACGGCCTCCTCGTACGCCCGGCGGATCAGATCATCCCCCCCGAAGGTCCGTACCAGCACCAGCAAGGTCGTTTTGGGTAGGTGGAAATTGGTCATCATGGCGGAGATGGCGCGGAAGCGATAGGGCGGTTTGATGAAGAGATCGGTCTCTCCGGAAAAAGGCCGCAATTCGCCTTCCTCCGCGGCCGTCTCCAAGAGACGCACGACGGTGGTGCCGACCGCGATGATCCGACGTCCCTGGGACTGAGCTTCGCGGAGGCGAGCCGCCGTAGCGGCCGTCACCCTCCCCCACTCGCCGTGCATCCGGTGCTGCTCGATCCGTTCGCGTTTGATGGGCTGAAACGTTCCCAACCCGACGTGCAGGGTCACGTATTCGATCGCGATGCCTTTGCGGTGAATCTCGTCCAGCAGCTTCTTGGTGAAGTGCAGACCGGCGGTGGGAGCGGCGACGGCGCCGGGCACCCGCGCGAAGACGGTCTGATAGTGCTGCCGATCCGTTTCGATCATTTCTCCGTCCCGAATGTACGGCGGGAGCGGCACGCGACCGACGCGATCTAGCACCGACAAGGCATCCTCGTCCGAGTCTGGAATCACCAACCATTCGCCGGAACCCGCTTCCAGTCTGGCCACAAGCCGCAACAGGATATCCTCTTCCCCCTGGGCGTTGATCAGGCGGATGGTTTCGCCGGGCTGTGGTTTTCCCCGGGTATGAGCCAGCACGCGCCATATCCCCGTGCCGTCGGATTCGAGAAACAGGCCCTCCCAACGCCCTCGGGTTTCCGTGCGGTAACCTACCAGCCGTGCGGGGATGACCCGGGTATCATTCAGCACTACGACGTCGCTTTTGTCCAGCAACTCCGGCAGATCACGGACGTGATGGTGTTCCACTTCTCCCGTCTGCCGACGAACCAACATCAATCGGGCGTCGGCGCGATTGGGAAGTGGATTCTGCGCGATAAGATGTTTAGGCAGCGGGTAATCGTAGTCCGAGAGATTGGTCATGCAGGTCCGTCCATGGGACTTTGTGCCAAGCGAAGCGTCGCGAAGCGGATCGGCGCCGCCGAGAAGTTCCCCGGTCTAATGTGCCCCCCCGACGTCTGAATGCGAACTTTGGGAGCGTGCCCTTGATTCGTCGCGCATCCGTTCCGCGCATTACTTCAAAACCCGATTCTACGACCGGCCCGCGCCGACGTCCATGAGTGTGCTCGGATATGCCCGTGATGAAGATGGCGCAGGGAGCCGCGGATGACAACCGGGTGAGGCTCCACAGGGGCCGGGGGGGCGAATCTCGGCTGCGACGAGTCCTCCCCCCGAGACTGTGCGGCGTCTGCAAAGAACGAGGCTTGGTAACATGGGTCGCGCGGTGACGGCACGAAATACGGCATAATAGATGGATGCATCGGCTGCTTGAGACCACCGGTGGGAGCCGGCATCGCATTACGAAGTCCTTGGAAGCGTGGAATGGGACGTGCTCCGATTCGTGTCATGCTGGGAATTACGGATCTCGACGTCGGCGGCGCCGAGAAGTGCCTGTCGGAAGTGGCGTGCCGCGTCGATCCCGCGCGTTTTCAGCTATCGGTGGTCTCGCTGGCGCCGCGACCGCGAAGGGACGATCGATTGGTCCGGAGGATCGCGGACCGCGGTATTCCCATCCTTTTCCTCGATTGCCGAACACCCCGCGACTTGCCCAAGGCCTTGATCCATTTTTCGAAATGGATTCGGTATCAGCAGCCGGACGTCCTTCAGACGTTCTTGTTCCATGCGAATCTCTTGGGTCGCATTGCCGGTCGATTGGCGGGGGTGCCGGCCGTGGCGTCCGCCATCCGAGTGGCGGAGCGATTCGCCGAATGGCACCTCTGGCTCGACGCGTTGACGTCGGGCTGGGTGGACCGCTATGTGTGCGTAAGTAACTCCGTGGCCCAGTTTTCAGTAAATCGAGGGCTGCTCTCGCCGAACAAGATCATCGTGATTCCCAATGGGATCGACGTGGACTTGGATTGCGGACGAGGGCGGATCGCCCGGTCTCCGGACAACGCGCTTGATGGAAAATCGGGAAACGTGCCCGAAACAGCGCGGCGGGTGACGTTTGTGGGCCGATTGGTGCCGCAAAAAGGGATCGACGTGCTGTTAGAGAGCGCTGCGACGTGGCTGCCGTTGTTTCCCGACACGATGCTTCAAATCGTGGGCGATGGACCGCAGAAACCGCAGCTCGCGGACCTGGCGACTCGTCTGGGAATCCATCGTCGCGTTGTATGGCAGGGATATCGCCCGGATGTGACGGCCATCTTGCAGATGACAGAACTTTTCGTGTTACCGTCGCGTTGGGAGGGGATGCCGAACGCCCTTTTGGAGGCGATGGCGGCAGGTTGCCCTGTCGTGGCAAGTGACGTGGAAGGTGTGGCGGAAATACTGGGCGAGCAATCTCGCGAGCAATTGGTGCCGCCGGGAGACGCCGCGGCCCTGAGTCGTGCCATCGTGCGTATGCTCTCAAATCCCAGGCATGCAGCCGAGTTGGGTGACCGCAATCGTCGGCACGTCGTGACGCATTTCAGTTGGGATCGCGTGACAAACCTCTACGAATCCCTTTGGGAAGAGCTCTTACGGATCACAGGATAGATCTTTGGTGGGGGGGTAGAGACTCATTCCGTAGGGGTATTCTGTTTCGAATAACTCCGCCGCCGGATCGCCTATCTTATACAGATTGCTTGCTTGAGCGGTCGGAGGGGCTGCATGACGCTGCCGCCGACTCCGTTACACCCCCAAGAATCTCGATTTACGGCTTTTCTTGATGACGGTTCTAACCACCGGAGGGAGACTTCCGTCTCGCGGAAAAAACGGAAGTCGATTCGCCCCGGAATGCTGTCTTGACGGAATGTCGAAAGGGGATATCTTGGAATGCCGGTGGGGATTTGTGGAGAAAAGTGGGTGAACCGTGGCGGTACTGACTGGTCGATTCCTGCGGTCTTTGGACGCCAAGTTTCGGCTTGCCCTGCCCAAGCCGCACCGGGATGCCCTAGGTTGTCAGCCCGGGAACACGGTCTTCGTAACTTTAGGTTTGGATGGTTGCTTGGCCGTCTACGGTGCGGATGCGTTTCACGGATTCGCGGCGAGAGTAAGGCATGCGTCGCCGACCCAGGCCGATGTGCGGGCGTTTACCCGGCTCTTCTTCTTGCTCAGCGAGGAATGCGAGATTGATCGCCAAGGCCGAATTCGGCTGCCTGCGGCCTTGTTGGACGAGGTTGGAGTGGAATCCGAAGTCGTTGTGATCGGCGCCATGGACCACCTTGAGATTTGGGGAAAAGAACGCTGGGAGCAGTATTGGCAGCGGAATCGGGCAGAGTACGAACGCGTGGCCGAAGCCGCGCTGCGGTCCGACGATTCGGTTTAGCGATGCACGGGATCTGCGAGAAGGTAATGAATCGCTAACTCTTGATGGGGGATTGATAGTATTCTTGAGATGGGATCCATGGCTGGAATCGTTTGACTGCGCCGTCCCAAGTTGCAAAGATGGTTATTGGCCCGACGATGGGAAGGGAGTAGTTGCTCACGGAGAAGACCGTCTTTCAAAACCTGCCGCTTTGGGCGAAACCGGGATAAAGATTCCGGCATCTCCAAAGGGTGATAACTCATGTACATGGTGCGACGTCCGTCCGTGCATGTCGCCTTGCGTGTGGATGCGAACGTCGATTAGCGGCCACCGATCGACGTTCCTTGCCGGTTGCCACGTACCGGTGCAATCCTCACCGACGGATCACAGGAAGTGGTCTCAGGCGGCACGCGAACCCCAACGGCGCATGGGTGCGCGGGGTTCAGAGACCCGCCCTCGTATGAACAACAGGATGTGTTCGAGGGTGGGTCTTTTTTTATGTTCCGCGCGATTGCCATTGCCATAAGGTCGGCCGGTGCTGCCGGGTCGCAAGTCAGTATCTTACCAGGGTCGTTCGCAAAACTCAGAAGGGATCCATGGAAAACGATGGTTCCGGCCCGGGCCCCGACGAAAGGACTTGCCACGTCCCGGTGATGTTACGGGAAGTCCTGACTTGGTTGGCCCCGCAGCCGGGTCAGACCATTGTGGATGGGACGCTGGGCGGCGGCGGACACACGGAGTCGATCTTGCGCGCCGTCCTGCCGGGTGGAAAAGTTCTGGCGCTGGATCGGGATCCGAGCGCGGTCGCGCGGGCGAAGGGCCGCTTTGCCGGCTTCCCGGTTCATCTTGTGCAGGCGAACTTTCGCGACCTGCCGGAAGTGCTCGACGAGCTGGGGTGGGAGTGCGTCGACGGCGTCGTTTTGGATTTGGGGCTCTCCAGCGATCAACTTGCAGATCGTGCAAGGGGATTTAGCTTTTCCTCGGACGGTCCTTTGGATATGCGTTTCGATCCGGGCGAGGGGGAGCCGGCTTGGCGTATTGTGAACCGTCTGAGCGAGCGGGCGCTGGCCGAGTTGATTCACAAGTTCGGAGAAGAACGCTTTGCGCGCCGCATTGCCCGCGCGATCGCGGAGGAACGCCGCTTTCGCCAAATCAAGACGGCAAGAGAGTTGACGCAAATCATCCATCGCGTGGTACCTCGCTCGCGGTTTGGGGGCATCGATTCCGCTACGCGAACGTTTCAGGCATTGCGGATCGCCGTGAACCAGGAGTTGGACGCGCTGGAGTCGGCCTTGAGACGGATTCCCGAAGTCTTGCGTCCCGGCGGGCGAATCGTGGTGATTAGTTTCCACTCGCTCGAAGATCGCATCGTCAAAGAGACGTTTCGCGACGATCCACGCTATTCCGCTCTTACCAAGAAACCCGTCACCCCGAGTGAAGATGAAATGACCGTCAATCCCCGCAGTCGTAGCGCGAAACTCCGAGCTGCGACGCGAACATAGCGCGCCTGGGGCCTCCTTCGGCGCATGGAGAGAGGCGTGTACAGCGAACGCCGGTCCGGCGAAACGCGAGTGGCGCCTGTCGCGGGGGCCATAGTGACGCCGCGGTGGCAATGCTCAGGCGGCACAATACCTCGTTTGAAAGCACGGGCGGCGGAGATCAAATCCCGCGCCCCCGCGCCGGCAGTCGGCGGGGTGGAATGTTCGTATTGACGAAATGGGGCCGGATCGCGACACTGACTGCGTTCGGTTGCGGGGCCGCTCCTGCGGTTGCCGCGACGAGAATCGGCGCGTGGGATACCGCTTTGATGGGCGGCAGAGAAAGTCAGGGAGGATGAGATGAGACGAGTAGCGGCGGGTCGGACGGTCTGCGGCTTGTTTCTGCTTGGCTGCTGGGTTTTCTTTGCGGGCTGCGGTGGTACTCAAAACGCGGGAAAACCATCCGCAGAGTCGGCGCGGAAAGCTAACGCCGTTCCGTCTGCGGAGAAAACCACAGATGCCATCACCGACAACACCGCCGACCCGGTGGCTGCCACGAAAGTCTTCTTGGAAGCCGTGAGGACCGGGGATGACGAGAAAGTGGTGTCCATGTTTACCCAATTGGCCCGGCAGCAGGCGGGCGAATTGAATCGCCAATTCGCGCCGGTGGGCAGCGATACGGCAAGCTACCGAGTCTCGGACAAGGTGGAGTTCTTGGCGGAGGACGGGGCCCGCGTGATGAGCACCTGGACGGATATCGGGGCGGACGGCAAACCGCGCTCCGACGACATCATGTGGATGCTGCGCAAAGAGGACGGCGGTTGGCGCATTGCCGGCATGGCCGCGGTGATTTTTCCCGGCGAGCCTCCCCTCTTGCTGGACTTTGAAAACATGAAAGAGACTTTGCGCAAGGTCGAATTGTTGGGGGAGGAACTGGAACGTCGGCAAAGCGGTGAAACCGCTGCGGAGCAAGGAACGACGGTGCCCCAGGGGGAGGCGGCATCGCGGGATGACGTTGCCCGTGACGCGCCGTCGCAACCGCAAGACCAAGACATTCAGTATACCCCCGCCGCGGCTTTGCCCGACCGAGTGCCGACGGCTCCGACCATGCAGAAATAGCCCCTCAGCAGCTCGCGTCCGTCGCCGGTGATCCCGTCATGGGCGGACTTTCTCTCTCGCTGAAGTCCGCCGGCGCCACGATCTCCTGATGCCCCTCGTTGCACGCTTGGCTTGCGGCGGGGGGTATCGGCTTTTATCATGGCGGCAAAGCGTCGGAGGGACGGGGTATCGCTGAAGCGGAGTGACGGAAGGGACCATTCATGAACGGGCTGAATCGGCGCGATTGGCTGCGAGCGATCGGAGCACTGGGAGCGATGGGGGGAATGGGCGTGTTTCCCGCTGCCCGTTCCGAAAGTCCGTCGGCGGCACCCGTCGGCGAGTCATCGGGCTTTACCAGCAGCGTGATCGATCCTCGAAAGGTGCAAGATACGCGATTCACAGCCCGGTTCGTCGGCGGTCGCGTAATCCAACCTCAACGGGAGCTGGAGTTGCTCTCGCGATGCCAAGTCTTGGTGGTCGGCGGTGGACCGGCGGGGGTCTCTGCCGCAATCGCCGCTCGGCGAGCCGGTGCCGACGTGACCCTCGTGGAGCGCTACGGACATTTCGGCGGCCTTTGGACGGGCGGCTTGGTGTTATTGGTGTTGGGGCATATCGTCTCCGGCGGCAGGCAAGTCTGCATGGGGATCGGGGAAGAGATGATGCAGCGGTTGGAAAAGCTTCCCGGCGGGATCATCGATCGTCAACCGGGCCGCAACCCGACCGTCGACGCCGAGGCCCTCAAGTACGTGATGGTGGAAATGATCGAAGAGGCGGGAGTGGAGGTCTTCTTGCACGCTTGGGGCGTGGACGCCATCTTGGAGGAAAAGACTGTTCGCGGCGCGGTTTTCGAGAGCAAGTCCGGCCGGCAAGCGATCCTGGCCGACGTCGTGATTGACGCCACCGGCGATGGAGACATCTTCGCCGCCGCGGGAGCGGAGTTCGAGCACCGCTCGCACAATGTCGGCTTGGTATCGCGGGTGGGAAACTTGGATCGCGTCGATCTTTCTCGAACGAAAGAATCCGAAAGGCCGAAGCGGTTGGGGAGTCCCACTCCGGTCGCCGGGGTGAATTGGATCAATCTGATCGGCCCCGAAGTGGACGGGCTGGATGTTCGGACGCTGACCCGTATGGAGTTGTCGCATCGAAAGTTCATTTGGCAAAACATTCAGCGGGCGAGGCGGACACCCGGCTACGAGTCGATCTATTTGATGGAAACGGCCCCTCAGTTGGGCGTTCGCATCACTCGCGTGCTGAACGGAATGGCGACCGTGCGGTACGAGGATTTGCGATCCGGTCGGCGGTTCGACGATGTCGTGGCGGTCGGCGGATCGAGCAACGGCCGGCACGGTGAATGGCAAGTGCCGTACGGGGCGCTGGTGCCGAAAGGCGTTGAGAACGTACTGGCGGCCGGCCGTTGCATCAGCGCCGAAATGCAGATGGCGGATTTGGTCCGCCTGATTCCGAACTGTTTTGCCACCGGCCATGCGGCGGGAGTAGCGGCGGCGGTCGCGGTCCGGGAACGCTGTCCGGTTCGGGCCGTGCCGGTCCCCACGGTCCAAAAGATATTGCGAGAGCAGGGCGCGTATCTTGGTTGATCCGCAGTCTCAAGAGCATTGCGACTTGCGGGCAGAGGCAGCCGCGGGCGCAAGAGACGGCTTTTCGGCGGAAGCGGGCCGTGCGTCCGGACGTGAGCGCGAGGTTATCCGTTGGACCGTGCGGTTAGTCTTGCTGGCCGTGGTGGTCTGGATTCTCTTGAGTGACCTCACGCGCGATACCCTGCTGGCCGCGATCCCGGCAGGCTTTAGTCCATACTTGGCCGTTCTTGCCATGGTGGCCGGCGGCACGCTGACGGTATTCGGATTCGCGGCCTTGTCGGCGGTGGCAGTGTCCGCTTTTCGGTTGCGATGGTTCTGCCGCTGGGTTTGCCCGCTTGGCACCTGCAACGAGATCTCAAGCCGGGTGGGCAGACGCGTCGGGCTGCAAGCCCCCGCCTTTCCTCGATTCGGCCGATTTTTCGTGTTCCTGGCCCTCGGCGGTGCCCTCTTGGGCAGTCCGATCTTGCTTTGGCTGGATCCACTTGCCTTGTTCAGCGGGCTGGGGCATCGTTCCCCGGTGGGGCCCGCTCAGTGGGCAGTCGGGATTTCGGGCATCGCGGTCGCCGTGGCGATCAGCTTCGTTTTGCCGGGGCTGTGGTGCAACCGAATCTGCCCGCTGGGAGGACTGCAGGAAATACTCTTCGCCGGCCGCCGCGGGCTGAATGTCTGCGTGGCCCGGCGGTGCGCAAAGCCCGTCCCGGCTGATTCGTCGGTACCCGGTCCGGCGAACCGGGCGGCATCGCCCACCGAAGCTACGATCGTCGGTCGGCGAGCTGCCTTGGCATTGGCGGGTGGATTTGTTTGGGCCTGGCTGTCGCCCCGCATCGGAACCGCCGAACCTCAGCCGTTGCGGCCGCCCGGCGCTTTTCCCGACGATCGCAAGTTCCTCTCGCTTTGCGTGCGATGCGGCAATTGCGTACGGGTGTGTCCCACCGGCATCGTGCGACCGCAATTGTTTTCCGGACCGCTTACGACTTGGCTTGTCCCACATCTGACGTTTTCGAACGATTTCTGCCTGCCCACGTGCAACCGCTGCGGCGATGTCTGTCCCACGGGCGCATTGACCCCGTTTTCATTGGAACAAAAGCAGGCGACCGTAATCGGAAAGGCCGTACTGGAGAGTGACCTATGCCTCCTCAGCGAAGATCGCGAGTGCGGCGTCTGCCGGAGTCACTGTCCGTACCAGGCGATTCGCCTGGAATTCAACGAGGAAACCTATTCGGTGCTGCCCGTCGTGGACCTCGAACGCTGTCCCGGTTGCGGAGCCTGCGAGGCGATTTGTCCCACCGCCCCACGCAAGGCGATTCGCGTAGTACGTTGTTGAGCAAGGGTGCGACCCGGGAGGATGGATGCCCTCGTCGTCCCCTGCCCTGCTCCAAGTCGGATTTGGGAAGGGCTAAGAAGTTACGTTCAGCCCAAAAGCCCTTCGAGGGGCCCGGTGCTGTCGGCGAATTTGTTCTCCGCTATTCCGGCCAAGTTGAGGAGCGCCAAATAGAGGTTCGCCAACGGAGTCTCTTTGGGGTAGACCTGGTGTCTGGCTCCGCGATGGCCCCCGCCTTTGCCCATTAACAGAATCGGCAAATCGTCGTGATTGTGTCGATTGCCGTCGCTGATGCCGCTGCCGTACACGATCAGGCAGTGGTCGAGCAGGCGGCCGCCGCCTTCTTCGGTCGCGTGGAGTTTGTCGAGGAAATACCGAACGTGTTCAACGTGGAACGTGTCGATCTTTTCGAGCAGATCAAGCTTGGCCGGGTTTCTCTCATGGTGCGAGAGGCTGTGATGTCCTTCCGCGGCACCGACCTCGGGGTAACTGCGATTACTGCCCTCGTTGGCGAACATGCAGGTGATCACGCGAGTGGAGTCCGTTTGCAGGGCGAGAACCATCATGTCCATCAACAGTTTCAGGCGCTCGCTGAAAGCGCGGCGGCTGACTTCGGGCGGGGGCTCCAAACCTGCGGCGAAAAGCCGATTCTCTTTCTCCACACGCTCCAAGCGTTGCTCGACTTGACGGACGGCGTAAAAGTATTCGTCCAGCTTCCTCCGATCTCCGGGGCCAAGCTCTCGGCGGAGGGATGCAGCGTCGTCGGCCAGAAAGTCCAGAATGCTCTTCCGTTGCGCGAGCAGGCGCTGTTCTCCCGCCTCTCGGCTCCGGGCATCCCCGAAAAGTCGATTGAAGATAGCCCGAGGGTTGGTCTCCTTGGCCAGCGGTGAGGTGGGAGACCGCCAGGACAGAGTGGAAGAATAAACGCAACTGTAACCGGAGTCGCAGGCGCCGGCTTGGGCGCTCGGATCGACGCCCAACTCGAGGGACGGGAACCGCGTTTCCTTGCCCAAGCTTTCGGCGGCCACTTGATCCACCGAAACGCCGTTATGGATATCGGCGCCGCCCGTTTTCTTGGGATGCGCGCCTGTCAAGAACGCCGCCGCGGCTCGAGCGTGATCACCCGGTCCGTCGCCCAGCGGCCGTGCCCCGTTCAGCGTCAGCTCGCTCAACACCGTCACGTATTCACGATACGGTTCCAGCGGCTTGAGGATGGAGGGCAACTCCGTAAGCGTCCCCTCCTGTTTGGGCCGCCACGCCTGCATACGAACACCGTTCGGCACGTATAGGAACAGCATTCGCAGGGGATCGGATTGGGGAGCCGCCATGGCAGGCCGAGCCATGGCGTTTAACCACGGCAACGCCGCCGCGGTTCCCAGCCCTCGTAACACCGTACGACGCGAAATGCGGTGACCCGTCATCTTTACCTCCCCTGAGAATGGTCAAGGTTCTTCGGAGTTGTCACGCTCAGTCTCACCATGGCCGGATCGGTCGGGTACGCCTCACCGGCCGAAGATCGATTACCAGGCTCCCGAGTATTGAACCTCACCGGCCCGACGAGGCCGCTCAGTCGGTTGACTCGGCCGACGGTCCGCCGGTAACAGTCTTTTGGAAGGCATCGCTCTCCACGATCGCTACGATCACGTCTTGAATGCCGGTCTTCTCGGGATCCAATGACGCGACAAACTGCCGAATCCAGCAATGGTCCGAGTCCGTCGGTCCCCTGCCCAAAGCGTAAATCATCAGTTTCTCCGTCAAGCACGAGAGGAACTCCGCGCCCGACGTGCTCGCGAGCACTCGTTTGAGATCGTCGGCATCTCGAAAGCTCCTGCCGTCGGGAAGCTCTCCGGAGGCATCGATGGGTAAACCGCCCTCTTGATCCCGTCGCCTCCCCACGGCGTCGAAGTGCTCCAAGGCGAAGCCGAGCGGATCCATGACCTGGTGGCAAACCGCGCAGTTGGGGTCTTGCCGATGCTTTTCCGTCCGCTCTCGCAGCGTACCCGTTACGTTGGGTTCCGTGTCGTCTGGAAGCAGCGGGACGCCCGGAGGAGGATCGGCCGGAGGTGTGCCGAGGATCGTCTCCATGATCCACTTGCCGCGTTTGACCGGGGACGTTCTGGTGGGTACGGAGGTGACGGCCAGCACGCCGGCAAGCGTGATGACGCCTCCACGATGGGAATCCTTCAACGAGACGCGTCGGAATGTCTCGTCGAAATCCCCCGGCAGGCCGTAGTGTTCGGCAAGCCGGCGGTTGACGAATGTGAAATCAGCATCCAGCAAACGGATGGCGGGCAGACGCTCGCGGAGGATCGTCTCGAACAGGAGGCCGGCCTCCCTCCGCATCGCCGACTTGAGCGAGTCGTCCACCCCTGGGAAGCGCGTAGGATCGGGCTGGAAATGATCCAGATTGCGAAGTTGCAGCCATTGTTCCGCGAAATCATAAGAGAATGAGCGGGCCTTAGGGTCCGCGAGCATGCGATCGATTTGTTGACGCAAGTTCGCCCGCAGCCTGTTTTGCCCCGCCAATTCCATCAATTCCCGATCCGGTATGCTGTTCCAAAGAAAGTAGGAAAGCCTCGCTGCCAGCTCAAAGTCGTTCAAGGGGCGTACCGTACCAGCGGGCATGCCCGCCGGATCCGGCTCTAGGCGAAAGAGGAAATGCGGCGAGCTGAGAATGGCGACGATGCCGGTTCTGTAGGTACCATCGGATGTTCCCAATTCTTTCTCGGCCTGTACTACCAGCCGGTTCAACCTTGCCTTTTCGTCCGGACGCACGGGCCGGCGGTAGGCGCGGCTCATCAGATCAGCCAAGAGGTCGGTTAAGGCATCACCGTTCAAGGTGCCGTTTTTCACGGCCTCGGGCAGGGGGCAATCGGCGGCTGCCTTTTCCGCCGCGCCCAGGAACTTCTCGAAGAGCAGCGGCGGCATGGATAGGACGTCGCCCACGCTGTCGAACCCGTAGCCGACGTCATCCGGCGGCAAAAGGTCGACGTCCAACTCCACCCCAATCAAGTCCCGTACCGAGTTGACGTATTGCAGACGATTGAGCCTCCTCGCCGTGACACGCGCCGGCTGCTGCGGACCGGAGCAGAGGGCGGCCTCGATCGTCTCCGCCAACCACCGGGCAACCTGATCGCGTTCTTCCGGAGCGGGTCGCGGCATCTCCGGCGGAGGCATTCCGCCGGTCGCGATCATGGTTTGCACGCGTCGCCAGCGACGAGGGTCACGAACGATATCATCTTGCGAGACCGCAGCCGCCAGGTCGTAGCCCGCCTCGGCGCCTTCCCCGGAGTGGCAGTCGTAGCAATGTCGCTCGAAAAACGGTTGGACGACTTCGACAAAAGCGGCAGGTGATGGCGCATCCTTGGCCTCCCTTCGCACCGAATCGGCTTGGATCAAAGCCGCCGACGGCAATTGTTCGTCCGCCGTCGTTGCGGCGGCTATGGAGACGGCGAAGACGCACGCCGTTGCCCATGCGGTTGCGGCAGGTGATCGGAGGCTCGCGAAAGTTGGGGACTTAAGTTCGTGGTTCAAAGGGCTTTTGGTCCGACGATTCCCCATGATGGCTACCTGACTCGAAAGTTACGGGGTTAGGTTAGTCGTCGCCAAAGCTCATCGATCGCCGATTCTCGGAGGCGGATTCCCGCGTGAAGCGGCGGAGAATTCAGTATTCGGTGGGAACGTCGCGGCCGCGACCAATCGGCTTATCGGATGGTTGGATTTGTGATATTTAGGTCTGTGCATCCTGTGCGAAAAGATTGTAGGCCCATCCATAGCATGGGACAAGTACTGGATTCGGTTCACTCGTATCACCCACAATGGGGGGCGCACAGCGGGATGGGACATCATCGACGCCGGCAGAGCTTGCCCTGGTGGCATTCAAGGGCCGATATGGGGGCGGCGAGCGGTTGCCAAGTACTCTTCAGCCAGCAAAATTAACTCACCCAAGATGACGCACGTAGCACCCCATATCTGATGACTCTGAAACGAAAAGCAGGGTGATTCATAGGTCTCACCGCGATGGGTTCGCGGCTGCGAACTGAAATTCCGCCGATCCATGAGATGCGCCAACGGAATCTCCAAGAGGCCTTCTACCTCGTGAGTGTTGATCGAGAAGTCCGGGGTTTGAAAGGCAACACCCAGCCAAGGATGGATGCGGTAACCGCTGGAATGCACGTGGATGGGGGTCAGCGGACCGAGTAGCTCCACTTGGTCGGGGCCGGCTCCCAGTTCCTCTTGATATTCGCGAATCGCCCCGACCGCCGGCGGCTCATTCGGAAGAAGTGTTCCGCCGGGTAATCCGATTTGCCCGGCGTGAGTGGGCATCGTCATGGGGCGAACGACGCAAGGAATGTGCCAAGTTCCTCTCTTCGGATAGAGCAAAAGCAGAACGGCGGCGAGTTTAGGGTCGCTCAACGGTTCCGCATAGTTTCTACCCTGAACGGGACGCGGGCTGAAGCGGCCTTCGGGGGTAAAACCCGGCAGAGGCGACTTCAGTCGCGTACGCAACCACTGAATGAAGCCCAGGCCGTCGATCGCGTTGGGCGAGGACTCTTGCGACATCACGTTGGTGATCTGCTTTTGAAAGCTTGGTTTGTCGGTCGGGTTCTCTACGGCTGAATCATGTTCGCGGGCATGGGAACGGCCCCGCGAACGGAGCGTTCAGGCGGGCGAGTCCGCTTGGCTTGGTACACCACCCACGGATTTCCAGGCTCGGCAAAGACCTGTTCCAGGTCCAAGGCGGGTTTCCAGGTTGTCACGATGTAATCCGCCTCATATTTCTCGGCCAATTCCAGGAGGCGTTTTTCTCGCAGCTCGGCGAGCGTTCGAGACCACCGTTTGCCCAGCACGGGATCATCTAGAACATGGATGTCAAGGAGCTTATTCCACCATTGCACGATCGATTGGGCGTCCTGCGGGATTTCTTTCCAGGTGACGACCTCGCTGCGACCCGTGTACCACTTGAAGCTGCCGTTACGTCGGGGCGTGAGGAAGCGTGCGTCGGGCGGCGTGTTTTCGGCGATCCAATGGCAGGCTCGGCGCCAGCCGCGATAGTTGCGGAGCAATTGAGGATCGGTGACTGATTCTCGCCAGGTGGTCGCCCTCCATTCCGCGCGGGGAACGATGGGAACGGAGCGAACGACAACATACCCGACCAGATGCGTCCCGGCCGCTGCTATCGCCAAATACACCAAGCCGCGACGCACCCGGGTTGCTTGGACAGCGGCTTCGGAAAAAATGGATTGTGCGAGTAGGCCGACTCCAAGGGCGGTGCCGAGGGGGATCGCGGCGTCGGCCAGCCGGAACCAGTAATATCGCAGAAGGGCGGCGCTCCATACCGGTCGGATTTGGACCGTCGCCCCCAGCACCATGCCGATCCCTGCGATCAGTAAGGCGGCCAGCACGAAGTTGCGGACTCTCAGCCATCGGTCGTCCGCGGATACTTGACGGCATAGGTAGAGAAAAACCCCACTTAGCAGGGCGAACCGAGTGATGTTCCAGATGCCGAAGCAGCCGGGCACAAGGTGATGGCAGAGCCGGTGAAACACATAAATGCGGTGAGCTTGCGACTCCACATGCGGCGACGCCCCCGACGCCAACATGAGAGAGGGGAGGATACCGGGCAGAGCGATCACCACGGCGGCCGCCATATAGGGGATCATACTCCGCAGACTTGATCGATTGGAGTTCGAGGTCGGCCACGCGATGGCCGCGGCAATCATAGCCCAACCGCCCACCAAAACGTGGAATGCGGTGGCGATGCCGAGTAGGATCCAAGCCCGCCGGTAGCATCCGTTCGCGAGTGCGGCAAGAGCGAAAAACAAAGCGGCATAGGCGATGCCCTTGGCTTCCGCTCCACCGATCACCCACTCTCCCGCCATGTGCAAATGATCGTTGGCCGCTGCAAACAGAGCGGCTGTCCACACAGCGAAAAGACCCCCGCGGGACAGAATGCCGTGGTGCAATCGGCGCCATCCCTCGGCGAGGAGTGCCCAAGTTCCCAGCCGGATCGTCCATGCCATGGCGGTTGGAGGAAGAATCAGGGCCAACCAGCCCGCGGAAAAGTAGAAGACCCAGTGGGCGTCGCGACTGGCGAAAAAGTCGTCGCGCGGACCGAAATCGGGATTCCAGAAGTGGATCGCCTTGCCCACGTAGTAGGGTTCGTTAACGTCGGGTACGGGCCAGGCACCTTGGAAAAAAATACGCAGAAAATGAGAAACCATTCCAGGACGGGCGAAGTGAGCCGGGCGTCCATCCGACGAACAAGAGTCAAGACGGCCGAAGTCCCGGCACGCGCCGGCGCGAAGGCGGTTGGGGAGCGAACCGGGGTGCTCGCGGCGAAAAGACCGTGCGCGCCGGCTGCTAAAGTTTTGGGATCGCTCATGGCCACCACACGACGCAAGCGACGAAAGCTCGAAATCCAGCCGCGGAAACGGACGCTTTCAAAAGGGCGAACC
This sequence comes from Thermogutta hypogea, assembly GCF_055386265.1. NCBI lineage: Bacteria > Pseudomonadati > Planctomycetota > Planctomycetia > Pirellulales > Thermoguttaceae > Thermogutta > Thermogutta hypogea. The sequence continues at coordinate 1,911,556 of NZ_AP042425.1, read as the reverse complement.
ATCATTGTAGCACGACCGTAGGCAGATCGAGTATTTTCATTTCCTCATCGTCCGTCGCTGTTTGGGACGTCGCGAACGCGATCTTGTGTCGCCCGCACGGTGCCCCGATAATCGAGTGTTGTGCATCATCGTTTTGGGGGGGACTTCTACAAAAGGAGATCGGATTCATGCAAGGCAATCCCGAATTGTTGAAACAGTTGGACGAGTTGTTGGCCGAGGAGTTGACGGCCATCATGCAGTACATGGTCCACTCCGAAATGTGCGACGACTGGGGCTACGAACGGCTCCATAAGTCGGTCGAGCGTCGAGCCATTCAGGAGATGAAGCATGCCGAGAGCCTGATCGGGCGCATCATCTTTCTCGGCGGAACGCCCACCGTGTCCAAACTCAACGCGGTCCATATCGGGCCGGACATCCCGCAGCAATTCCAATTCGACCTGAACGCGGAATTGGACGCCGTCAAGCTGTATAACGAGGCCATCCATTTGGCGGACAAGGTGGGAGATGCGGTGACCCGGCAGCTCTTGGAGTCCATCCTGAAGGACGAAGACGCCCACGTGGATTGGTTGGAGGAACAGCTCGACCAGATTCAGCAAATGGGCGCCGCGGTGTATTTGAGCACCCAGGCCAAAGAATGAGAATGATCGGGTTCGGCCGCCGCTGTTCGGATTGCTGCTCCATCCGATCGTCGCCTGCCTACAATGTAAAGGGATCTTCTGGCAGGCACGAAGTTACGGTGAGCGGTCGATGCGGCCTCGATCCAGGTCCGGCGGTAGGTTCCGAATACCGAAGAATCGAGGTTCCTCGCGTTTGGGCTTTTGCGGGCACGTCCGGGGCTCCGCCGTGCCGTCGCTGAATCTACGAGACTTGAGCCGCAAGTGACCGTGGAAAAGGCTTTTTCGCGGAAACTTTTCCCTTGGGTGACGGCGTTGGTTGCCAAATTGGCCTACCCTTGGACGAGGAAGGAGCACGTGGTGGCCCGTCCCTTGACTGCCGCACAAGTCATGACTTCGGCACTAATCGCCGTGATCACACTCGCCGCGGTTTCGGCGGGGATGGTATCCCGGGCTGAGACCCCGGCCGACCGATCGTCCGCCTACCAGGCGCTTGCCGCCTTTAATCGCGGTTGCGCGCTGTTGGAAAAGTACGAGTATTCCGCGGCGGCTGAGACCTTTCGCCAAGTCCTTCAATCGCAGCCGAATTGGTTCGCCGCGAAATTCAACCTGGCCTTGGCGTACCTGAATATGCAGGAGGAATCCGGCGGAACGGATGCCTTGAATCGAGCTCGCGACTTGCTGCAACAGCTCGTGGCGGAGAGGCCGGACTCCCTGCATGCATGGTATGGGCTGGGGTTGTACTACGAACACGTCGGTGAGCACGAAAAGTCGCTGGAATGTTTTTCGCGGGTTCATCGCGAAGACCCCGACGACGCCCACGCGGCTTTCAAAACCGCCGAATCCTTGATCGTCTTGGGCCGCAACGACGAGGCCGTTTCGCTGTTGGAGCAAGCTACGACCCGGGATCCGGGATTCGTGTCCGCCGTGTATCGGCTGGCCATGCTTTATCAACGCGGCGGGCAGCGAGACAAGGCCGCCCCCTTGTTCGAGCGATTTCGAGCCTTGAATAACGCGGAGTTGGCCGGCGGCAGCTTCACGGTCCGCAAGATCTACGGCTCTGCCGGAAAGTACTATCTGGCCTTGGGGCCGGACGATTTACCCCTCCCTCACGCCGAGCAGCAGGCCGTTCGGCCCTTCACCTTCTCTCCGGAGGTTGTCGCTTTACCGGTGGAAATTCGGTCCTGGGAGTGGGAAAACGTTCGCGTTCGCACGGGCGGGGCCGTGTTGGGAGATTGGGACGGCGACGGTGATATCGACTTGATCGTCTACGGTGTGGGCGAAAACGCCGCAGCGCAGATCCTTAGGAACGACGGCTCCGGCGGTTTCCAAGCCGCAGCGACTCTTTCGGATCATGTAGTGTCGGTCGCGGCGGGAGACGTGGACAATGACGGCGATCTAGATCTATGGCTGGGCCGCGCAGGGAAAGACGAGCTTTGGGAAAATGATGGTACCGGACAATTCACGCGGATGGAATCCCTGTCGTCGAGCCTGCCGGAGGGAACATTTACCGCCGCGGTACGGATGATCGACGTGGATTGCGACGGCGACCTGGACCTCCTTGCGTGTTGTCTGCCGACGGCCGCCGATCGCGGCGTCGTGCGGCTATGGCGCAATAACCGAGACGGTACCTATCGGGAGGCCGCCGACGAGCTGGGGTTTAACGCCGCGGGAAAAGCGTCGGTCAATTTCGTTTGGTCCGACATCGACGGCGACCGCGATCCCGATGCCGTGCTGTTGCCCGCCCAGGGTGCGCCCGTCCTTTGGGTGAATGATCGCGTCGGGAAGTACCGTCTCTTCGACGCCGAACGGACGGGCCTGCGGGTTTCCGGTTGTGTGGCTGCCACCTCGGGAGACTTCGACAATGACGGCCGCATCGACCTGTTGGTGATGACCGGGACCGAGAACCGGTTGTTTCGCAATGTGGGAGACTTGCGGTTCGAGGAAGTCCCCGAATTCACCGCGGTGCCGGGGGCGCGAGGCGGAACGACGGCCCAATTCGCGGACCTTGATAACGACGGCGATTTGGACCTGGTAATCGGCGACGCGCTGCGCACCGACGGGAGTCGTGGACCGGTGGCCCTCATCAACGATTTGCCTCGCCGACGTTGGCTCAATTGTGAGAAATTGGATGGCGGTTTTTTGTTCGCGGCGTTGAATTCTTCCGGAAACGCTCCGTGTTTGGCTGCCGATCCCGACGTCGACGGCAGGCTGGACGTGCTTCTCTTGCCGCTGGACGGCGCACCCAAATGGTTGAAGAACGTTACGCCGGGCGGGCATTGGGTGCAATTCGACCTCGCGGGGACTCGCTACCGCGACCAGAAATCGCGCTCCAACGAATCCGCCATCGGTGCTCGTGTCGAAATCAAATCGGGCACGATCACGGCTCAGCAGGTGGTCGGAACCGTCAACGGTCCGTCGACCGCGGGGCCGCTACGCTTGCATTTCGGCTTGGGAGATAACACCGAGGTCCAATGGCTTCGCATCACCTGGCCCGACGGTGTGCTGCAAGCGGAAGTCGGTTTGCCGGCCGATCAAGTCCACAAGGTGGCCGAAATCCCGCGCAAGACCTCATCCTGTCCCCATCTTTTTGCTTGGGACGGCGAGAAGTTCGCCTTCATCAGCGATTTCGGGGGCATGGGCGGCTTGGGATATCTTGTTTCCCCCGGCGTCTATGCCGCACCCGACCCGACGGAAATCGTCCCAATTCCGGGGCTTCGTGAGAAGGATGGTCGGTATCAAATCAGAATCGTGGAGCCTTTGGAGGAGGTCGTCTATCTGGACGAAATCAAGCTGGTGGCGGTCGATCACCCTGCCGAGGCGATGGTTCTGCCGCACGAAATGATGGCAGTGAACCTGTCACCGCCGCCGTTCGAAGTTTTCGTGATTCGCGAGCAAGATCGGCTGGATCCCGTCGCAGCCCGAAATCATCTCGATGAAGACGTGTTGAAGGCCCTGATGAAAGTCGATCGCGTGTATGCGGGAGCGACTGAATTGGACCCGCGCTTTTGCGGCGTCGCTTTGCCCCACGGCATCGAGCTGGATTTCGGGACGGAATTGGGAAATTGGATCGCCGGGCAACGGCGAGTCGTTCTGGTCGCGAACGGCTGGGTCGAGTACGGCTATTCGCAGACGAATTATGCCGCGGCCCAGGCGGGGGTGCGGCTGGAGGCCCCCAGCATCGACGTTTTTCGCGATGGCCGGTGGGTGGAGATCCTTCGCGAAGCAGCCTACCCTGCCGGTATCAATCACTGGATGACCGTCGATTTGACGCAACTTTTGCGCCCCGGTGATCGTCGATTTCGAATTCGCTCCAATATGGAACTGTACTGGGATCGGGTCTTTTTGGCCGCGGTGGAAGTCATATCGCCGAATCGCGTTCACGAGTTAGCGGCGTCGCGCGCGGAATTGCGATATCTGGGCTTCCCCCGCGAGTATTCACCCGACGGAAAAGGCCCGAACCTGCTGGATTACGCCAACATCGACTACACGCTGTCGTGGAAATCGCTGCCTGGGGCGTTTACACGATTCGGCGACGTTCGCGAGCTGATCGAAAATCCGGATGATGCCTTCGTGATCCTGGGACCGGGCGAAGAGGTGGCGGTGGAATTCCAGGCCGATGCGATCCCCGATCCGCCTCCCGGTTACGTTCGCTCCTGGCTTCTCAAGACGGACAGCTATTGTAAAGACATGGACCTGTACACGGCCGCCGGCGAAACGGTGGCCCCCCTGCCCTTCCACGGCATGTCTCGTTATCCGTATCCCCCGGAGGAGACCTACCCGGAGACGCCGGCCACGCGCCGCGCGCAGGAGATCTTTAACACCAGGCGAATCGGTTCGCCGGCCGTGACCGTTGATCGATGAGCCGGGCAAGAAGACCGCTGCGGTGCTCCCCGCCGCGAGGGTGCCGCGGTGTCCGATCGCGTATCTCCATGGCCCCGATCACTGGGAGGCGTCCGACGCGATCGGTCGCACCGCTCCACCCCGGATAACACCCAATTCGGCCGGCCGACGATTGGCGCCGAGGTCGTCCCACTCGATGCGGCCGGTGATGCCGGCGTACGGAGAGAGACGGCGAAGGGCTTGGGCGATACTCGCGCGATCGACGATCGCTTGTTGCGGCGAGGAGGCGCGGATGGCGGCACGAAACAGGAGGCAGGCCGCGTCGTAGGTCGCGGCGGCGGCATAGTCGCCTGTTCGGTCGAATCGGCTCTGGAAACGGGTGAACCAATCTTCCAGCCTGTCGGACGGTTCGACAACAAGGGGACACACAATCCCATCGGCGGCGCCGGCGGCGGTTTCCAGGAAGGCACGCCGCCCTCCCCGGGCGTCCGTTACCAAGGCACCGGAATAGCCGGCTTCGCGGAGCGCAAGCACCGCACGAGCCGCCGTGACCGGATTCGCGGTGATCAGGACGCATTCGGGATTCGCCGTCACGACTTTGCCGGCGATTAAGGCGAGCGATTGCGATTCCTCCCTGCCGGCTCCTTGAACCGTCCACAAGCCCGTCAGAGCGATACGCTCCGCCGGAAGGTGCGGCCGCAATTCTCCCCAGAAACCCCGCGAATCGTGGTCCGGACCGCTGATCACCGCGAGAGAGCGTGCCGAGGCGGCCAAGTATCGCGCCAGTTTCGGAGCGATGAGGTGGTCTCCCGGCAGGACGTTGAAGGTCCACGGCACGTTGGCAAGATTGACGCTCTTCGCGGTGGATACGGAGGAAAGAAGCGGGACATGGGCCTTTGCGATGAGCGTCTCGGCCAGGTGCGTGCTTTCGCCGTCGATACTGCCGATGACAGCCAACGCCTGCCGTCGAAAAATCAGATCGGTCAAGACCTCGGTCCCGCCGGTCCACGGTGACTGGGACCAAGCCGGCAGTAATTTCAGGGTACGGCCGTCGAGGCATTCCCCCGCGATGTCCTCTCGTGCCAATTCAGCAGCAAGCCACAGCGAAGTGTCGGCGTCCTTTTCGGTCTCGAACGGCCCGAAATACCCGACAACAATTCCGTCCTGGGCGGCGGCGAACGACGATCGCAAATCAGGAGCCGTGAGGGTTTCCGCGTGACGGAAGTCCCGGTGAGGCGGAGCATCGGCACGCGGCGCCGTTTCCTCCCGTGCGTCGCTTGGAAGCGACCCCAGCGCCCATACGCAGGCGGCCAAGAAAAAGACCGGCGAGCGGCAAAGCACGGGCCTATGCCGTCGCCGATGGTGCAAGTTCCACATGCGGGTTCACCGCGATTCAAGGCTGTTGCAACTGAGTCAAATCGCTCGGAACCGTCCGGAGATGGTCGGTGTATTTCTCGATTTCACCGGAAGGAATATTCAACTCTTCGCGGGAATAGTATCGCCATCGGCGGCCTTCTCGGATCGCCAGGAATACTTCTTCGCGTCCGTCCAAAGCGGCGGTGAATTGAATCTTGCCGACGACGCCGTGCCAAGGCTCGGTACGATAAGCCAAGACATCTCGTATTTTGGCGCGGTTCAGCCCGGCGAGCTGGATCGCCCAGATGAGCATCCGGGTGCCGTCGTAGGCGTGCGCAGCATAGGTATCGGGTTCGACGCCGAATCGCTGCGTGAATCGCTCGCGGAATGCTTTGAGCAGCGGATCGTCTCGCTCGGGATTCCAGGGCGATGCGCAGACCACGCCCTCTGCGTTGTTTCCGGCGATCTCGGCGAACTCGGGTCCGAGACAGCGATCGCACGCGAAGAACGGCTGCTTCATTCCCATCTCGCGCATCTGATTCAGAACTCGGGCGCCGTCCTCGGCGTCGCCCCAATGCACCACGGCCTCGACGCCGGCGTCTTTCAAGCGTTGCAGTTCCAAAGCGAAGTCGGCTTGACCCACGAAATAAGCCATTTCCAGAGGCACCGGCTTGCCGAGGCGACGGCTGCCGTCACGCAACTCGCGAACGCCGAATCGGCCGTAGCGATTGCTGGCTCGGATGATTCCCAATTTGTGGATACCGATCTTGCGGTAGATGTAATCAACGAGCAGGTAGCATTGCCTGCGGTCGTCGGAAATCACGCGAAACACCCAGGGAATGTTGGTTTCGATGAACGTCGGATCGGTGTCGCCGGTATTCATCATGGGAATCTCGGCCTTCAGCGCGACGCGAATGGCGATGTGGCTGTTCGCCCCGTCGATCGTACCCAGGATCGCCCAAACCTGATCCTTGTAGGCAAGATTGATGATCTCGTTTCCCGAGGAGCCCCAAAGTCCGTTGTCGTTACGGACGACCAGTTCGAAGGGGATTCCGCGACGGCGATACCCGCCCTCTTCGTTGGCTTCTTCCACGGCCAGTTGGGTTCCCCGCAGCATCATTTGGCCGAGGTTTTCTTCGTGGCTTCTTCCACCCGTGGCGACGGAGACGGTCGGCTCGATCGGACCGAGGAAACCGATCTTGACCGAGTCGACGTGCTCCGGTTCGGGAATCCCGCGACCGGGTCCGGTGTATTCCATCTGGACCAAAAAGTGTCGTTTGAAAGGCGCCACGTAGCCGAACGGTTCCAAATCGCGCGGAGTGTGCCCGTAATTCTGATCGATTTTGAGCGGCAGTTTTGGAGCACGATAGGGATCGCTAATCGCGTGAACGGCCTCAAGGACGGGTTTCATGCTGGGTTCGACGGGAACGCCGAAGTCCGCTTTCGTCGTTGCGCCGGCGGCGGGCGGGTCCTCGCCCAGAGCCGGCGCTTGGCGGCTACATAGATATCCCACGAGGATTAGCACGGCAATCAAAGATGTCCGGTTTCGCATGGATCACCTCCGAGTTACGAAGATTTTGCCCGATTCGGCACTTGCGGTTCTGGAACGGATGTCGATTACGGTGCGGTCGCCTTCTCCTGAATCGTCGCCGCGATCGCTTTTGGCCGGTCGGCGTCTTTCTTAACACCGGAATAATAGCCCTTTCCGGTTCCGTGAGAAAGGCCGTGAGCGGTGGCGACCCAAACGTCGTCGCCGTCGAAGTCAACGCCGATTATGAAATTGTGCGCGATTGAAACCTCAAGCGGAATTTCACGAAGCAAACGTCCTTGACGAGACACCTTAGCAACCCCGCCGGGGTTGTCCGCATTGCGATAGTAGGCGACGTACGTGTCCGTGGCGTAATCCGCTATTACGCCCAAACCTTTATCGGTGCAAAGCCAAGCCTCATTGGCCGAACGGGCCTTGAGGAAATTGGTGAAGTCGCTGGGCAGGCCGGTTTCGTGGGCATAAAAGCCTCGCCAATGCCGACCGTCGTAACGGCAATTACCGAAATACCCCGACACCCACAAGGCGCCGTCCGCGAAGCTCGCTGAGGTCGTGATGACGTGGATGATCCCATCATCGCGGTAGAGGTCGATTTCCATTTCTTTGTCGGGATCCAAATAGACTTTCCATTTTTCGGTGGGAACGTCGAACTCCAAGCAACCGCTGCCCCAGACCGCAAGAAATACCTTGTTGACCGACGGTGCGTAGGTCACGTTGTAATTCCAAATCTCCTCCATCGGGGCGTTCTTTTCCGTGAAGACATCCCATTTACCGGTCACAATATCGTAGCGACTGGCGCCGGCCGTGGTGGCACACCAAATATGGTTGTTCTCGACGGCCACACCGTAGACGACATCGTTCACCAGGCCGCTGTTGAGTTGATGGAAATGATCGAAGCGACCGCCGGAAAACCGGGCCAGTCCGCCGCCGAAAAGTGCCAGCCAAACATCGCCCGTGTTCGGATCGACGTCAATGGACGTGACGGCCCGCCATGGCAAACCGTCGGCCTCCTTCCAACTTTGTATTCGGCCGGTTTTCTTGTCCAATCGGGCCAGCCCATCCTCCGTGCCGATCCACACCGCCTCGGCGACGGCCTTGACGCTGAAGATATGATCGTTGGGAAGCCCGTCCGCGACGGTATAGTTCTTCCACTGAGTATAAACGTACGGCAAATCCTCGTCGGATACGCCTTCCACGCTTTGTCCGAAAGCCAGCGCGGGCAGCGCAGGCTCCGGTTGTGCCTCGGTGCTCTCCCCGGTCGAACCGACGCCGGCCCAGCTACCCAAAAGCAGAACGGCCGCCGACCGCAGCAACAGTCTCCGCATACGACTCACGCTTCTCATGACCGGACCTCCGATCGCCTTGTATTGATAACGCGAATACACCGATCACTACAACGTCCGCAAGTATTCGATGAGATCGTTCAGTTGATCCTTCGTCATATCGTTGGTCACACCGTGTTGATCGTAGGGGTTGAACCGCGTCCAAATTTCCTCCAGCGTTTCGGCAATGCCGTTGTGGAGGTAAGGGGCGGAATTGTACACGTTGAACAACTGGGGAGTGTCGAACAGGCCGTGCTCATCGAGGGGCATTTTCGTGCCCACGTCGTGAATGCGGCGGTCGGTATAGAGCGGCGGATAATGGCAAGTGCTGCAACGCTTTTCCATGGGAATCAGCCGCCCGTCGTTGGTCATGGTGCGATAGAAAATCTCTTTGCCGCGGCGCTGTGCCGGCGTCAGTTCCGCGCCCATGGGACGATGCCGGTTAGGCGGCGAGGGGATGGTGCAGATGTAATAATCCAGGGCGGACAATTCCTCGGGCGTGAAAGGGTGAATGCGCGTGAAGAACACGGCAAGCCGCGGCCCGCACTGCCGCGAAAGTGACGGATTCAAACCTTCCCATTTGAACGGCGCCGTGTCCAGGATCCCTCGCAAAGTGCGATTATCCACGGGGTTGACGCCGATCCCGTCCGGTTCGATGTCGTAGGTCAAGCCTTCGACGTGACCGTCCGGGTGGCAACTGGAACAAGCGAATTGCCGCTGAAAGGTATTCGCGGCGGAATGGAAGACCCGCTCGCCGAGGCGTTCCTTCGTGATGACTTGCGGCCCACCGAGTTGCACGACGCCCGCCGCCTCGAAGGTATTTAGGTCGATCACGGCAATCCGATCGTCCAACGAGGCCGCCACGAAGGCCCGGCCGGCACCCGGCTGAATCGCAATGCCGCGCGGGCAGATGGGCGTCTCGATCCACTTGAGGACGTATTCCGACGCCTTTCCCAGGTGGTTGGGGATGACCTGCGCGCGTTCGGTCTCATCGGCGGATTCGAGAATTTTCAGCAGCCTGTCCACCGCGACGACGGCCACCCGGTTCGAGGCGGCACTGGTCACCAAGGCGTGTTTGCCGTCCTCGGTGACAATCACATCCGTGGGATCGGGAAAGGCGATGCCGGGTTCGTCCAGGAGCACCTGATCCACGCGGCCGTCCCGCCACAAAATCCCCAATCCGTTCGTGATTGTCCATCCTTGGACCACGCGCGTCATCGGGACCAAATTCTTGTGCCGATTGAGCGTGAAAAGGGCGAAGTCTCCGCTGGGATGCCAAGCGATGCCGCGGAGGCCGTTGGCGCCCGGCACCATCGCACGCAGCGTCACTTTTCCCTCCCGGGCATCGATCAGCGTCACCTCGGAACGCGAAGGCGTACGAAACGGGACGAAATGCGAGAGGACATTGGTGCATGCAATCCAATTGCCGTCGGCGGAGATGGCGGCCGACCAGGGCCCGCGCCCCGCCGCCAGACGCTTGACTTCCGTCTGCGTGCTCAAGTCGATGACGGAGATATCTTCGGAAAGCGTGTTGAGAACGTAAAGAAAGGCCCCTCGGCGGTCCACAACCATACCGTGCGGCTCGTCTCCCACAGGGATCGTCGCCGTGACCCTGCGCGAACCGGTGTTGATTACGGAAACGGTATCATCCAGTCGGTTGCTGACGAAGGCGGTCTTGCCGTCCGGGGAGAACGCGATGTCGTGCGGTTGCGCACCGACAGAGATTTCCGCTACCTTCCGTAATGATCCGAGATCGACCACAACGACGCTTTTTGATGCCTCGCAGGCCGCATACAGCTCTTTACCGTCGGGGCTGACCGCGAGGTTGACGGGAGTCTTGTACTGCGGTTCCACTTCTTCGCGCTCGCGCGCTCGGGTCGGATGGGAGGCCTCGGCCAAGTTGTCGGGGATTTGAAAAGGCTTGCCGTGAGCGTTCTCGTGGCAGCTCAGGCAGACGGCCGCGTTGACCTTGAGCAAGCCGTTCTTTTCGGCGGCTTGAGGTCGCGAATAGGTCTGGGCGTGTTGGCTGCCGGGCCCGTGACACGCTTCGCAGGACACCCCCTCGTATACCGAGGCGGTTCCCAGCACGTGCGAAGCCGGTCGATGGTAGACCGAGGTGTGACACTTCAGGCACTCCAACTTCGTACGCGGGTCGCCGGCAACACCCATGGCGGCCGCGATGGCGCGCGCTTCAGCCGTGGCCAAGACGGCGAAGGCGTCGGCGTGACGGCTGCGCTTCCATGCACTGAAGTGGTCTTGTTGATCCGGACCTTCGTGACATTCGGCGCAGGATGCGGCCCCCACGAAGGCGGGTTCTTTAGGGGAGGCGACAAACTCGGGAAAAGACGGCTTGCGGAATTCGGCGTTTTCGGGGGTGGGGTGCTTGATCTGCTCCCAGGCCGCGTCCATGTCCAATCGTTGGCCTTTCAAGACGGCGTCATGAGAACCTTTGGGCGCGTGGCACGAGTGGCATTCCTCTTTGCTCGGCATTCGCAGGCCTCTTTTCATGGCCTGTTCGCGATTCATCATGATTGCTGCATCCGCATACTCGCTGCCGGGCCCGTGACAGTGTTCGCACTGCACACCGTCCTGAATCGCGAACGTGGGGTCGCGTTCCCAGGGTTCGGCCTCGGCGGCCGTGGCGTGGCAACCCAAACACAAAGGCGATTGCTGTGGGGGGACGGGGACCCCGCTCAACTTGGCGATTTGCCGGGCCTCGGGTTTGGATAGGGCGGCGTAGGCGTCGGCGTGTTTGGACCTGGCCCAGATCGAACATTGATTTCCCATCGCGTCGCCGTCGTGACATTGGGCGCAGACCTTGACGCCCACGTAGACCGGGTGGCGCAGAGCCCCCTCGAAGGCCCCGGCCGTCCGGCCGATACCGATCAGGAGCAGACCGAGGAATGGTAGCCACTCGGCGCCGACATGCCGTCCCCGAAAGAACATCGCCACCCTCCAGGCGTCTCTGCTTTCGCCCGGCCGATTCCCTGCCCAAAGGGGCCGCCCCGTACGGCGAGCAACCATCGTCTTTGATGAAATACTTTTTATTCTGAAAAATGAATCACTCGTCGCCCTCACACGCGCTCATTCCGGTTTGACCACTTCCAAAACCTGGTCGGCGGGAACGCCGGTGAGAACGGTCTTTGAACCGTCCGGCCAGCGGATCTCGACGCGATCCACCGTGGAGACTCCGCCCAGACCGAAATGGACGCGGGGATCCATTTGCGACAGGTAACCTCGCACCGGCACGGCGTCACGGAACTGCGTTTGTCCGCCGGCGACGATCGTCACGCGTGAACCCACGGCATCGCGCTTTTCTTTGGCGAGCTTCGGTCGCACCATGAGCCAGTGGTTGCGGTTTCCACCGTCGTTCCGCAGAATCCGGGCCTCGCTGTTGAGATTAACGACGATCAGATCGAGATCGCCGTCGTTGTCCAGGTCGGCGCAAGCCACCCCGCGGCCGACCCATTTTTCGCCGAAATAGTCGCCCGACGCACGGGCCACATCGCTGAAGGTGCCGTCGCCGTTATTGCGCAAAAGGACGTCCTCCTCGGGAAACTCATGATGGGCATTGCCGTTGGCGACGAAAATGTCCACGTGGCCGTCGTTGTCGTAATCGAACAGTACGCTGCCCCAACCGGTGTATTGCCCGCAGACTTGTGCGACGCCGGCCCGGGCGGTTACGTCCTCAAAGTAGTCCCGCCGATTAAACATCAGGCATCCGTAATCCATGTCCGGAATGAAAACGTCCAAGAGCTTGTCGCGATTGACGTCCGCGAAATCCGGTCCCATCGAGGAAACGCCTTGGCCGCCTTCTCCGAACGCCAAACCGAGCGGCAAGGCTTCGTTGACGAAGGTGCCGTCGCCTTGATTGCGGAAGTAATCGTTGGCCATGGCATCGTTGGTCACGAAAATATCCAAGAGGCCGTCGTTATCCAAATCGACCGCGGTGGCGCTCATTCCCCGCCCCTCGGGATTCCAGAGGCCGGTTTCGCGCGTCACGTCCGTGAAAGTACCGTCACCGTTATTGCGGTAGAGGAAGTCCGGCTGTCCCTTGTAGCTCAGCGGTCCGGGGAAGTTGTCCGCACGATAATAGGCGGAAAAAGCCCCCAAATCGTACTCTAGGTAATTGCAGACGTAGACGTCGAGATAGCCGTCGCCGTTGTAGTCGAGCCACGGCGCGGAAAGCGACCAGTGGGGATCGTCCAGGCCGGATGACCGCGAAATATCGGTGAAGGTGCCGTCGCCGTTGTTGCGATAAAGGACGTTGGGCCCGTAATTGAGCACGTAGAGATCCAGGTCGCCGTCGTTATCGATGTCGGCGGCGGACGCCCCGAAGCTGAACGACAAGTCGCCGACGCCCGCCTCTTCGGTAACATCGGTGAAAGTCCCGTCTCCGTTGTTCCGGTATAGCGTGTTGCGCAGCTTTCCACGGAGGTGCCGGCCCCGATTGTCGCTCACGCCGGGCGTCCATGCACCGTTCAGAAAATAGATATCGATCCAGCCGTCATTGTTGTAGTCGAAGACGCATGCACCCGAGCCGGAGCCTTCGACGATATTGCTCAACTCCAGATCGCCGATGGAATGGCGGAAAGTAATGCCGGCTTGTTTCGTGATGTCGGTGAAAAGAGGCAGCGCCTCCTCGCCGCTTACGGTGTACGGGAGAAAGCTCGCGATGGCGGCGATCGCAATGCGTGAGAGCACGGCAATTCGGCTATGACAATCTTGACGATGGATTGGAGCAGGATTCATGCCGTAGGTCCCAAGAGTTCAGTTTCCATCGGCGGGATCGTCGCTCCGATCCTTTTCGGACGCTTCACGCCCTTTGGAAGATGTTTGATCTAGGGCGGCGTCCCACGTGGCGCCGAAGTCGATCCATTCGACCCAAGTCTTGAGTGAATCGACGGGGTAACTACTTTCCGGGCGATTCATGGAAACGACCGGTTGGGAGGCGACCGGACCATCCCAGGGACGCGCCGTGTTTTTCCCGGCTAGGTGCCAAATGACCGGGCTAAGGCGGGCGTGTCCGGGTACGACGTACCGCCCCTTGCCGTCGCGCCAATCGGGATATTCCGGGACCATGAGTGCAACGAAGGCCTCCCGCGCGGCGGCAAGCTCGGACGGAGTGCCGGTGGAAGCCGTCTGCCACAGCCGAGGTGAATGGGCGCCGGTCGGGCCGTGGCAATCGCCGCAATCCTTGACCACGAGCGGCCAGATATCGTGCAAAAAGTCGCGCGTCCGTCGCTGGGTCTCCGGCGGCGCCAGCGTGGGGGCCGGCTTCCAGAGGGCATCCGCCATGCGATTGTCCGGAACCAACTCGCGATCCTCGTGACAACCGATGCAGCCCTGGTAGAAACGGTTCTGTGCCCAAATCCAACCGCAGCTCCGCAGATTCATGCCGTCTTCGTCGAGGAGCTGGATTTCCAAGGGTACCCCGCCCGGGACTTTGACTTGGAACGAGCCGTCCGGATAAAGGGGAATTTCGCCCAATAGACGTCGTACGGCACCGTCCGGGACGACGGTTTCGCCGACCCGGCCGCTTTCGGCGCGGTTGCCGCTCATGGGCACCCCTTCGAGGATCCTTACGGCGCGGGCCATTCCGGCGGACATTTGCCGATCTGCCGGGAGATCGTTGATATTTACATTCAGGCAATAGAGCGTTCCAAATGGGTCGTGGTCGTCCACCACGGAAGAACGGCCGTCCGGTTCGGGCCTGGGAGCGACGATCTTGGCGTGAAAATCATGATATCGGGGATCGTCGAAGAAAGGCGTCCATTCTCCGTCGGCTAGCTGCAAGATCCCTAACGCGTGCGAGGCCGAGCCGTCGCGCGGGCGGCGCGACACCAAGACTTCGCCCTCCGCAAAGAATGACGGTGAGTGGTAGGCGAAATCCTGATCCTTTTTCAGAACGGCGTAAGTAGCCAAAGGACGACGCAGGTCCACAGTAGCCAAGTCCCCTGCCCCGTCCCAGGACGCGACGTCGGATTCCACGAAAACCAATTTGCCCAAGAGACCTTGAGGGACCGCGGCCGCCATCCGTTTGCTCCGCGCGCCGACGTCCCCGCAAATCGGCATGATATCCGTGCCGTCGGTGTTCAGCGCCAGCAGACTGATCCATCCCAGCGGACCTCGGGCCAGACTGCTCCGCCGCCATGCGGAATAGACGATGCGGCCGTCCGGCAAAACGCTCGGATCGAAGTCGCGTGCGAGATTTGCCGTGAGTCGCCGCACTTGGGTGCCGTCGGGACGACAGGAGTACAGACGCGTTACCGGCAAGGGAGATCCCTCGCTTCGCATGTCGGACGATTCCCGCACGAAACCTATCAAGGTCCATGCCTCGTCGGCGGATTGAAACGTGAATTTCCCTTCGACTTCCGCTTCTCCGCTTGGTGCCGACGATGGCTGCGAGTGCGTCGGGGGAGACGCCATTGCAACCAACATGAACTGGCGGGGCAGATAACGGGGTTGCCGACAGTTTCCCAGATCTCGGGTGATTTGCCGAACTTCACGCGTGGCCATATCCAACTCGAAGATATTCCACGGGCCGGCCTTCTCTCTTTTTCCCGAGAATAGTAAGTGTTGTCCGTCGTAAGAGACTTCGGGATCCCCCGCGCTGTCGAACTGGGGGACCAAGACTTCCGGATCACTTCCGGGCCGCAAAAGCACCAGCCGAGCGCCGTCGAGGTAGTCCTGTGCCGCCAACTCGGGCTGTGCCGCCTCGTCCTCCTCACATGGATGTGGAAAGGGGACTTGGACGAGGACGACGGCATGGGGCAGGCGATCCCAACCGTGGGGGGCGTTAGCATGGGTGTCGGCCCAAGGGCTGACACTTGCGCCGACTGAGCATAATAAGAAGAAGGCGCTGCTGATAATGCGTTTGGTTCTCATTGAAAAACCCCGCGGAATCTCGTTGCTTCGCACCCGCAATCGGAGATAACAATCAGAGGAGCCGGCAAATCGGAATGATGACTCACAGGGCTGCGATGAATCGCCATCGCGAAGTTCGATCGTTGTGATACCGCCGCAATATCATGGTAAGTATACAACTTTCCTACTATCTTTCAAGTATTTTGTTACCGGGATACTGAATCGGGCTGCTCCGTATACGGATGCGTAAGTCGGTTGTTCGATGATATCAAAGTGATATCCAAATGATGAAAGCGTTTGTGCGTCGCTTGATTCCAAATCCATGATTCGAAACGCGGCCCGAGCTGCTGTGGATTGAAGACCGTTCTCGAACGAGGTAACGACCTTTCCAATAAACCCTAAATCGATGAAAAACATCAACATTCGTCGACGAATCGCCCTAGAGGCGGCGCGGCTTCTCCTGCGGCAAGAGGAGACGGATTTGGCGAAAGCCCGTGCCAGGGCTGCGATGCGCTTCGCCAAAGAGGCCAACTTTGCGAATGATTTACCAGGATTTGCAGAGATTGAGAGTCAATTGCGAAATCTTTCCCGGGCCTCGGAGCCGCAACTCCGCCGTTCGGAGCTTCGAGAACTGCAAACGGCCGCCCTGGACGTCATGCGCTCTTTAGCGGCATTTTCTCCCCGACTGGTCGGAGATCCTGCCTTTGGATTCATATACCGGGGTCGCGAGATACGGATCGAGATCTTGTCAGACTCTTTGGACAGCGTACGCGCGGCCCTCCGGAATGGCGGGATTGACTTCGTAGAGAGCAAATCCCACTCGAATGGGAGCGCGGATTACGACGACGATGCGGGGACGCTCGTGTTGCGGGGACGCTTTCCGGTCCTGCTCAACGTGCTCATCACGGCGCCTTCCGGGGGCGAAACTCCGGAGCCACGGATGGCGGCCGGTATCGGAGTAGATGCCTTGGATGCCCTGCTGCGAGCGGAGCGACCCGAAGACGGCGCGGCCCCGACGATTGCGGTTGGTGAGGACGTGGTGAGTCCGATCCAGAGGTATCGCAAGCTCCTGGCCGCCTTGGAGTTCGTACGGCAGGACGGCCGGACGCATCCGGAAGGGGATGCTCTTTATCATAGCCTCCAAGTATTTGAATTGGCGTGGCAGTCCTACCCCTACGACGAGGAGTTTCTTCTGGCCGCCTTGCTCCACGATGTCGGAAAGGCGATCGATCCCCGAGACCACGTCAAAGCGGGGTTGCGGGCGATCGAAGATTGCACTTCGCCCAGGACTCGCTGGTTCGTGGAGAACCTTCCCTTGGCCAAGCAGTGGTTGAATGGCAGCGTCGGAAGGCGGCTGCGGGCCAGGCTGGAATCCCATCCGGACTTCGAGCAACTCATCGAGCTGGCCCGATTGGACCGCCAAGGGCGAAAAGTCGGCGCAAAGGTTCGTGACCTCGAATCGGTCTTGGCGGACTTGGAACGGTTGGCTCGCGAAAACGATTAGCTCGGTGTCTCAACGGCCGCGAAAGCGACGGAACTTTGACCGAGCGGAGCGTTGTTATTCCCCGATTTGCTCCTGAATGCCCGCACTCCAAGCGGAACGGGCGGATTGCAGATGCGATTGGGATGTCGGCCGACCGAAAGAGGCAACTCGCGCCGCGGTGGACGGCGTGGCATGGGATGTCTGAACGATCGGCTGTTTGGCTTCGAGCGCCGAGTCCTCGGAGCGGCCGTAGTTCTCGAACGGTTCCCAACGCCGTACGCCTTGGGTCAGAAGAGCGTCGTCGCCCGTTTCCGGTGTCGAATAGAGCGATTCCAATGCCTTACGAGCAGCCTTGTGATGAGGATCACGGCTGATCGCCCTCTGCAAGTATTCCTCGGCCGACGCCGTTCGGCCTTGCTGGGCAAGGACAAAAGCCATATTGCAACAGGCATCCGCCTCGCTTCCCGCTTTGCGAAATTGTTCCATCGCCTCTTCGTATCGGCCTTGGAAACCGTATGCCAATCCCAAATTGTTGCGATACCGCTCGTTCGACGGTGCGATCGCCACGGCCTTCAGAATAGCGACTTCGGCTTTTGCGAATTCGTTTTGCAGGAGGTAGGAGTAGCCCAGATCGTTGAACAGCTCCGGATTCCCGGGACTCAAGCGGATGGCTTGGGAGTAGAGCGCCTCGGCCTCGGAATATCGCTGCTGGCGGTCGGCGACGACGGCCAGACGATGGAACGCCTCGTAGCGGTCGGGGCGAGCGGCGATCAACTGCTGATAGGTTGACCGAGCCTCTTCCCACTTTTTGACCCGTTCGAAGTTTTTGCCCTGAAGGATTTGCGCGTTGTATTCCGCATCGGAGAGACGCTTTGCGGCGGTCTGCTTTGAGGTGGATGGGGAAGCAGTCGCAAGACCGAGTGCGGATTCTCCGGGTTTTGCGGCAAGAGTGGGATCATTCTTGCCTTTAAAAGCTTCCGTGAGAGTGCTACAGCCCGATTGCAGACAAAGGCAAACGAGTGCGGCAAGGAGCGTGGGCGTGTTGATGTGCATGGCTTTTTCAGCTATCTCTCGCTGATCCCTCGAAATTCGCTTGCTGCCCGCGGCCGTCTCCGATCCGTGAAATCAGCCGGCCGTTGCCCGCCCCTCGGGAGGCCGGGAGTAACGCGGGTCGGAGGCGTCGTTACCGCCGGAGGCCGCCGAAGGAGCGGCCGTAGCCGCCGTAGCCGGCGCCGGTGCCGTAGGTATCGTTGAGCGTGCGGTAGTAGGCGGCCTCGCCCTCCACGGCGCTGAGGCCGGCCGTGAAGCCGGGGGCCGTGATCACGCGCGCGTCGATCTCCTCCCGCGGATAGCCCAACTCCGTCAGGAGGTTCACGATCGTCGCCCGCCGGGCCTGATCCAAGGCCGGGTCCTTCTCGTCCGGCAGTTCCTCGACCACCACCGGGAAGGGGACGTGCTTCAGCCGCACGGCGACCGACAGCAGGTGTTTTCGCCCCAGCGGCGTCAACTCCGGGGTCCGGCCCACGAATTCGTGGTCGTAGAAGATGAAGTCGGCCGCCTCGGCGTTGGTCTGCATCGTCTCCCAATGGGCGTCGGTGACCTGGCCCAAGGGGAAGGGCCGGTCGTAGGCCGGTCCCCGCTTGGCCTCCCCCACCGCCCCGTGGCAGCCGCTCAAGAGTGCCAGCAGGGCCAGCCCGCCGATCGTCTCCGCCGCCGTCCGCCGCGATCGCGGACGCACGCCTGCCTGATATTGCCGATGCCGTTCCATGGCTTCCGCTCCGGGTCTTGCTTCGTTTCGTGTCTGATCGCTGGGGCGGTTCGCACGCCGCCGCGCACCGCCGCCCTTGCCTCTCCGCCCGCCGGTCGTGTCAGTCCCCGTGACCGAAGGGACCGGAGATCGTCGCCGGTCCGCCCGCGTTGTACCGCCGGCGGAGGTTGGGCCAGGTCGTGCCGTCGTACTCCAGCGTGGGCCGGCCCTCCAGGTGTCCCTTGATGAAAAACTCGTGGTTCGTCGGCTCGGTCACGTCGAAGCCCGGCAGCGGCGGCGTCTCCTCCGGCTCCATCGGGTGGACCAGCTCCGGCGTCACCAAGATGATCAACTCCGTCTCGTTGCGGGACATGCTGCGGCGGCCGAAGATCTGGGCCACGATCGGCAGGTCCCCCTGGTTGTTACCCGACATCGAGTCGTCCAACAGACCGGCCAGGGCCAGGGTCTGACCCTCCCGCATCTCCACCGTGGTGGTCACCGCCCGGGTCCGCAGTCCCGGCGTCCCGTTGACCTTGTTCTTGTTGTCGATCTGGCTGAACTCCGGCGAGACCTCCAGGCGGATGAGGTCTTTGTCAATGACCGTGGGGAGGAAGGTGATGATCGCCCCGTAGGCCCGAAAGTCCGTGGTCACCGCCCCCACGCCGTTGACGCCCACCGTGGTCGGCACGGCGAACTCGCCGCCCGCGATGAAGGTGGCCGGCCGACCGCTGAGCGTGACCAGCGTCGGCTCGCTCAGCATCCGCAGCACGCCGTGCTCCTCCAGGTAGTGGATGCCGAACTTCAGGTCCCCGCCGTCGAAGGTCCCCAGGATCGAGGCCGTCCCGCCGGAACTGAGGTTCAGCAACGATTGGATCAGGAACTTGCCCTGATCGAGATTGAGCTTCATGTCCACGCCGAAGTTGCGGGCGGCCGAGCGATTCAACTCCGCGATCTTGACCTTCAGGGCGACCTGCGCCGGGCCGGGGATGCGGAGCAGATTGATCACTTGCAGGGCCGGCAGATCCTGGCCGGCGGCCATGCGACCCACCGGGTCGTCGGCCTGCCCCTCGGCCACGCCCCGGGCGCGGATCAATTCACCGCGGATCACGGCCATGATCTGGGCGGCTTCGGCGGCGTCCCGCGCCTGACCCCGCACGATCAGCTTGTCTCCCACCGCCAGCAGCTCGACCTTGCTCTCGGGGAACAGCCGGGCCAGGTGCGATTGCAGCAACGCATACCGCTCGGTCTGCTGTTTTTCGATCTCCGGGTCGGGTTTGACGCGGACCAGGTAGGTCACCGGCCGATAACGATCGTCGGCGAACCAGAACGTGACGTGCGTGGCCCCCTGCCCCTTGCCCAGGATGGCGATCTCGCGGGGCGTGAACTGACTGACGTCGCACACCGCCGGATCGACCACCGCCGTGCGGTACACGTCCACCTTCGTCCGCAGCAGCTTGCTCCGCCGCACGATCACCGTCAACTCTCCCGACTCCTCGATGATTTCAAACGGCGCGGCCACGTCTCGCGTTCCCTCGCCGGAGGGTGGAAGTTGGTCGGGGACGGCTGGAGTCGGTTGGTTCGCTTTTGCCGGGGTGGGTTCCAGTAGCGGCGCTACTTCCTCGATTGAGGTCAATGCAACCGGGTAATGGCGTCTTACGGTAGGTTTGGGCCGGCTTTCCAACTCCGATTCCGGGAACGTCGGAACAGTGACTTCGACTTCGCCGTAAGACGTTTCGTCGCGGGGAACCGGCGCGTCCTCGAGAAACAGCCAGGTCTCCGGCGGGCTTTCCGCGTCGCCTTTCCCGGCATTCCCCGCCGGTTGCACCGTTCCTTGATCCCGGAGGATCAGAACCTGCTCTTGGGCCGACGCCGCGATCGGAAGAATGAGTACAAGAACCAACGCAGCTATCCGTAGGGAGCAGTCCTTGCCCTGCATAGAAACTTCCTTGTCGGTGCATTCGCGCACGGAAGCCGAAAAAGAGGGGAATGCCGGCGATAACGTGCGCAGCGGTTATTGCGCATTCCCTTACGAGTATCGAGAATTGTGATCGGTGTTGTTGAAGAAAAGGTCCGCGGACACCGAAAGTTCCGCCGAAGCCCAGCCTGTAGACGGGTCTCAGTCGCGCTGCGAAGGGTTCTCGTTCTCGGTGCTGCCGTCTTGATTCGCCTTGCCCGCCTTGCCGGGAGAGCTACGGTGCGGCTCAACGGGCACGCGAACGGGGGCTTTGCGGTTGGCCTGAAGGATTCGTTCCTTGCTCTTGCCTCCCAGAAATTGCGAGAGTTGCGAATCTGCTTGCGTCAAGGCGTCGCGAATAGCATCCTTTGCGTCCTTGTCGGCCTCGGCAATCTCGTCGAGCACGGTGAGAAGGGCTTCCACGATTGGAGTCCTGGCCTGGCCGGGCTTGGACGAGTTCGGAGCAACGGTCTCTTTAGCGTTGCCGGCCGCCGGATTCGGAGCCGCTTGATTGGCTGACAAGTCCGATTCGGTACCGCCGCTCGCAGCTTTCGGAGGGGCGAATGATCCATTTTGCCGTGGGGAACGGCCGTTTCCAGCCAAGCCCTGGGACAATTCCTTGTCCGCCTGAATCAGCATTCGGCGGACCGTGCGAATCGATTCCGGATCGGCGTCGGTATCGTCGAGTTTTTCCAGAAGTCGGCGAACGGTCTCGTTCTGAACCTTAGTAGAATCGTCGTCGCTCGAGCCTGACGAGTTCCCGGCAGCGTCCGCGACCAGTTCGTCCGCTGCGCCGAGCAAAAAACAGCCTGTGGTAAATAGGATGAGGTGGCTGATGAGGAAAAGAGCGACGGTCGACTGCCGAGTCTTCATACCTAATTCTCGATAAGTTAGAAAATCGAGCAGCGGAATTGCCGATTGCGCCAAGTCGGAAAGATGAGTGCTAATTACAGCATAAGCAGAATGGGGGCTTGTGGCAATATTTTTTACTGCATCGAGCCTTGCCGAAATTCCCCGAATGCTGGTTATGCCATAGCAGAGCAGAATCGCCGGATTCCCCTAATCCACTGTTTCAGGCGTAGCGCTTGAGAATCCAGTCCATCAGCCGGGGGAAGAGTCTGCTCAGCAGGACCATGCCTTTTCCCCATACGTGGGGAATGATTTCCGCTTTTCCCTGGGTCATGGCTTTGACGATTTTTTTGGCGACGTATTCGGCAGTGACCGGTTTTGGTTCCGGCCACGCCGGCTCGGTTCCCCGTTCAAGCGGGCCCTCGAATAACTCAGTCTTGGTTCGTCCCGGGCTGACGACAAGTACGTCAATGCCGTGCCGTGAGAGCTCCGCTCGAACGGCCTCGCTGAAACCTTGGACGGCGAATTTTGAAGCGCAATAGTAGCTTCGCCAAGGGATGCCGCGGTGTCCTAAGATGGAGCCAACGTTGACAATGATGGGGTGATGTGCGCTCTTTAGCAGCGGAAGGACGGCATACGTCAACTCCACCAGCCCGAAGAAATTGAGCTCCATGACCTCACGAAGTCGTTCGGGCGGCATGTCCTCGAAACGCCCAAGGGCCCCCATGCCGGCGTTGTTGACGAGAAAGTCGAGTGCGCCGAGCTGCTCTCGTACCGAAGTCGCAAGTCGGATTCTGGTTTCAGGGTCCGCCAGGTCGCCCACAAACGGAAACACTTCCGCCTTGTGCGTCTCGCCCATTCTCACCAGGTCGTTCAATCTATCCGCTCGTCTCGCTGCCACCACCATCCGGCACTGACGCCGAATCAGCTCTTCCGCGAGCGCCTTACCGATCCCGCTTGAGGCACCGGTGATGACTCCGCGGCTTCCAACCAAGTTGCGACGCGCCACTCGTTTCTCCTGACCGATTCCGGTCGGCGACGGGAAGACGGAACGACCGCTTGTAGTGCGGGAATCGGGGCTACTTCGAGGGAGGGGTCTCCCGATCCGGACCTACCGGGTCGGACGTCTGCGGCGCCCCTTGGGCGGGTTTCTCGGCGGCATCGGCGGCGGGCGGGTTGAGCCACTTGCGGATGGGGTCGATCGCACCCGTCTTGATCTTGATTCCGGCCCCCACCGTCGTCACGACGATGGCGACGATGAGCGCGATGTTGAACGCCCACCGCTTGGGGCCGCTACCCAATGCCTCTCCCAGTACCGATCTCTTGTTCACCATCAAGAAGAAGGCGAGGTAAGCGATGGGAAGCATGGTCAAACAAATGGCCGAGGCCAGTACGGGCATCCAAAGCGGGCTGGGCAGCGCGGCACCGAGAATACCGATGCTGGGAGTCAAGGCGAAGATTCGGAACCGCTTGGCGGTGTACTCCAGGCCGAACATCTCGCACACCGTGAACCCGCACACCACCATGTGCGTGCTGATGGCGCCGCAGGTCATGGCCAAGAACCCGAGGTCGAGAATGATCCGGCCAAGATTGGAACCCATAAGCTGGGAAAATACGGCCGCCGCTTGGACGGGCTTAAGGTCCGTGTTCACGACATCCCTGCCGTCATACACCGTGTTGGCCATGGCAATGATCACAAGCGAGGTCACGATCGTGTACGGGATCAGCATGGAACTGATCAAATCCCATTTGGCAAGCCCCTGGTGATACTTTCCCCAACCTTTTGCCAAGAGAGAGTAAGGATAAAGGAAGGTCATGTTAATGCCGACGGTGGCTCCCAAGGCGCCCAAGACGACAGTCCAACCGGTGGAGTCGCTTGGGAGATAAAAGCCGAAGAATCCCCAGAAGACACCGAGCCAATCCGTCTTGGACAGAATGACCACGGCAAAAAAGGCGACGATCACGATTCGGATCACCCAGCGCAGGAAGGTTTCGTAGAGTTTGATTCCGGCGGAATGACTGCCGTAGTTCCAAACGGTAAAAATGTTGATCCCGAGGATGCAAACGGCCACTCCGAACCGGACGACATACGACAGCCAGGGGTGATCCGCGGGGGCGCCGAAGACCTGAGCCAGGTCCCACGCGGCTCCTCCCGCCAAACCGTATTGCGGAAAGTGCCATATGATCGAAGCGACGATGGTCCCCAACGCCCATAGGAACGCCAAAATCCAACTCAACTCGCGGGCGAATAGTTGGTAGGGACGCTCTCCGGTGTTCAAAACGATCTTGGCGAGTGCGGCAAACATCACCACACCCAAGACCATGGCGAGGGGTTGGACCCAGAGGAGTTTGTAGCCGAACGAGGCCCCCGCCATCACCGAGGCGGCCGCGCTTCCCGCCCCCAACGTCATGGCGCTTTGCAACCAGGCCGGTCCGGTGAGCTTGGCATAGCCTCGAATGCGTTTCAGAAGCGGTTCTTTCTCCAATTCACGTAGTACCTGCTCATCTCTGGCGAGCTTTTCGGGATCCCATTTGGCCGCCATCGGCAGGCCTTTGCTAGAGGTACTCATTCCGACCGCTCCTGAAAGCTTGGGGTGCCCCTTCATGTCAAAAAACAATACCGCATTGCCCGCGACAGGTACGATCCAGCGCACGTTACGGATCCAATCCGGCACAGAACCAGACCCAAAAAGGCGGCTGATTGAAGCATCGTACCGGAACCGCGACGGCGACACTCCGTCCGTGCGAGCCACACGAGACGGACAGTTACCGCTGCGGGGGATTGCGGATCCGCAATGTTCGCCCTGCTGCCGAAATTCGGCAATTCAAGCGTAGTCGCCTGTCGTCGTTTTTTCAATCAGGGTAGATCGCGTTTGGGAAGATCCCGACGTGCGGCGCGAGGCGGCTTCGGATCGGACTATCCAGCGGGTTCTTCGGCTCGTTCCGTATCCCCCATCACGATGGGGCGGCTAAAATGGGTGGAAAGATTGAGACCGAAATCGTCGGCAAACGGGAAACCCGTCGGCTCGCGAAACAGGCGGGATTCGTCCGAGAGTTGGGGCGGGCGAGGAGGGATCGAAGATCATGCCGAAAGCCGGGATGCCTGTACCGGGGTGGGCCTATTTGGCCCTCGTCGTTGCTGCCGCCTATTTGCCGCCTTGGCTGGTGGCGTGGCGAGCGGAATCTCCTCGGATGGAGCGCGTGGCATTGCCGGAAGCAGCTTCCCTGGGAAATGGCGACTCGACAGGTATTTCAAAAGACATAGGCTCGGGAGACGGCCCAGAGTCTCGGGTGCCCGAACTCTTCGAACCTGATTTCCCGGAGGAGCTGCCGCGGAGCATGGAGGAGGTCCTGGACGAGGCCGAGGTCGTGGATGCACGCTTAAGTCGGCGTTTTCCGAATAGCTCTGATGCCGTCGCGATAGCCGCGGAATACCGCGTGATGCGGGGCAGAGAGACGGAAGCCGAGTCGCTTCTGCGGGGGCATTTGAGAGAACACCCGGCAGCAGCGCGTTGCCTTTTTGTGTTGGGTGAAATACTCCTGGAGCGTGGGGATTTGATCGAGGCGGAAGACGTCTTCCAACGATGCCTCCGCGCCGATTCCGGCAATGCTTATGTCTACGAGTCGCTCAGCCGCCTCTACGCTTTGCGCGGCGACCAGGAGGCCGCGAAGGAATATGCCGCTCAGTTCGAGAAACGAAAGTCGGATTTGGATGGCAAGCCGACGCTATTGCGTTTCTCAGGCGATTTCAGCGAGGCGGCGAAGCTGCTATCGACGTTGGAAACCCGGGCGGCCGGGGTCTATTATGCGCACGGCGATGCGCGTCGTGCGGAAGAGTATTTGCGCCGAGCGCTTGCGATTCATGCCGCCAACCGTGAAGCGCGGCGGATGCTGGCGGTCGTTTACGAGCGGCTCGGCAACGATGTTGCGGCGGCGACCGTGCTGGAGGAATGGCGCCGCATCGATCCGGACGACAAGCTGCCTTACCTGTTTCTGGCGGCTTTCTACGGCGGGCGGCGAGATTTTCTGCGTACCAAGGACGTGTTGATGACCGCCGTGGCCAGGTTTCCCGACGATCCGATTCCGCAAGCCATGCTGGCCAAGTTTTACATCGATACCGGCGAAAACCCGGATGAGGCCGCGGCACTGGCGGAAAAGGTCGTTGCCGCGGACCCTTCGGCGGTCAATTACGAATTGCTGAGCGAGGCCTACCTGTCGTGCGGTCGTTGGGATGACGCGGAGAATGCCTTGCGTCAGTCACGCGAGAAGGATCCGAACAATCCGCGATTGCCGCGTCTGGAGTCTCGCATCCGGGAGGGCCGAGACGCCGCGGAGAAGAAGCCTCGTGAGAGCGCGCGGGATTGACCGCGCCGGACGGGCAGGTACGGGGGCGCTTGCCGAAAGGTCGAAAGCAATCGCTTGGGTGAAGTTTTTCGAGATTCGACGGACGCAGATTCGACGGCGGCGAAGGCTGCGGTGAAAAGCGATCGTTAGCCCAAATAGCGCCGTCGAAACTCGATGAGAGCTTCGACGGCTGGTTTTGCGCGCCGCGTGACATCCCAAAGCCCGCCGTGGGGAAACTCGTGCGGCTCGGCGTCTCTCAATTGGCACCAGAAAAAGCCCCGCACGAAGCTCTTCGTGAGGATAAGCCGGAGCCAGAGTTTCGTCCATTCTGCTTGCGCCGCTTCGCTCCACGGGGCGGCTTGAACCTTGGCGTCTCCGAGGGCGAAGGGGTCGGCGTCGCCGCGGCTGGGGGCGCAGAATCGCACGATCAGGGGTAGCCCCAACTGGCCCCAGAATTCCAGTTGACGAGAGACGTCGAGACCGTCGCGAAGGAGGGTACCGCGATCGTAGCCCAGGTGCGTATCCAAGATGATTTGCGACAGACCGACGCCGGCTCGAATTAAGGCGTCCAGCACGATCGGCGCGGGGAACTCGCACTCCCGCCGACGCAGGTCTTCGAGCCAGGGTTGACGCACGGAGACGGCGATCGGAATCCCGGGGCCGAGGTTGCGGATGTGCTGCACAATGCGAGCCGCGAAATTGGCCAAGAATTCGTCGTTCCAGCCGAAAGGGTTGGGGACATTGAGCGGGCCGACCGCCTCCCACAGATCAACTCTGCCACGATAGGTTCGCAAGAGCGTGGTCAAGAACTTCAAGGCGCGTCGCTGGATATCCTCCGCGGGAGTATCCGGCGCAATCCAGCCGGGCAGTTCACCGGGCAGGAGAGAAATCAGCGGCCCGACGGAACGAGGTAGACGCCGTTCGCGACAAAGAAAGAGCAAACGGTCTAAGAGGTCGAACGTGTACTGCCCCTCTTCCGGTTCACAGTCGCGCCAAGTCACTCGCAGCATTGCGGCGGTCGAGAACTCGTCAAGCAGTTGGTGCTCCTCGGCGGACAAGACGACGCGACCGTACTCGGCGCCGCACCAGATGTGGCTTTTAGGCCGGCGGCTTCGCAGGGCGGCGAGAGTCTGATCGATGAACGCAGCGAGGGCTGTTTCTCCCGCCCTTACGGCCAGATCGAGTGCCGTCTGCGCGAGTTTCCGCGATCGCTCGCTATCGGAACGAAGGACGACGGCTTGGGCGAAGCAGGCGGTCGCTTCGCTCGCCGCTTCCTCGGCCGCCGTCGGCGATAGGAACCCCAACGCCTTCCAATCGCTCATTTGATTGAGCAGGCGTCCCACCTTTCCTCGGGCAAGTTCCAGGGGCAAAGCGTAGGGGTGTTCCCGCTCGATCAGGGTTCCCGTGCTGACCGCCAGCGTGCCCTTGTCCGCGATCGGCCAGGGGAGGGTCAGAGCCGCGGATTGGTCGACGGAGCGCATGACCTCGAGGACGTCATGGTTCCACGAGACTTTGCCCGGCCAAGGGATGCAGTCCCAGCCGGCAAGATAGGCAAGGCTGAGCCGGCTTGGCTCCATCTGATTGATCGGCAAGAGGAATCGCATGCATCCCATGGTGTACGGATAAGGCGCAAACTTGGGGCGGCGGGGTGCGGCGACGGGAGTACGTTAATCGTTTCCGCCGCCAAACGTGCCGTGCCTCAAGGCCCTTGCGTCGGCCTTTCGACGCTCGGATCGCACTCTCGATGATTTCGAAATCCTTTTTCCAAAAAGACCGCCAAGACGGCCAAATCAGCGGGAGTGATGCCGCTGATTCTTCCGGCCTGGGCGAAGTTCCAAGGACGCACGCGGCTGAGCTTTTCGCGGGCTTCGGCGCGGAGATGGGGTACGGACGAATAATCCACGTCGGCGGGAATCCGCTTCTGCTCCAAACGCCGCTGACGTTCCACGGCCGCATCTTCGCGGGACAAATAACCGGCGTACTTGATATCGTAGACTACGGTTTGCACGACATCCTCGGAAAACTCCCCGAACTGCGGGAAATCCGCGCGCAGTTCGTGCCATTCCACGTCCGGACGTGCCAAGACGTGCTCGAGCGGAACCCCCTGCCGCCGACAGGTCGCCAGCGCCGTGCGCAGGGCTTCCACGGCGGCCGTTTTCTCCTGGAAGACGGTCCATCGGCGGTCATCCACCAACCCTAGTTTTCGGCCCAGCGGCGTCAAGCGTCGGTCGGCATTATCGTGACGCAACCGGAGGCGGTATTCCGCCCGGCTGGTAAACATGCGATAGGGCTCATCAACTCCGCGCGTGACCAGGTCATCAATCATGACGCCGAGGTAGGCTTGCTCCCGACCGAGGATGAGGGGCGGTTGTCCCTGTAGTTTCAAGGCCGCATTGGCGCCGGCGAGCAATCCCTGGCCGGCCGCTTCCTCGTAGCCGGTGGTGCCGTTGACTTGTCCCGCTAAGAAAAGCCCCGTGACTAGCTTGCTTTCCAGTGAAGGCTGCAACTGATCGGGAGGCAAATAGTCGTACTCCACGGCGTATCCATATCGGAGAATCTCGGCGCGCTCCAAGCCCACAATGGACCGAACCACCGCCTCTTGAACGTCGCGCGGCAGGCTCGTGGCCAGGCCGTTGACGTAAATCTCGCGGTTCCGCCTTCCCTCGGGCTCCAAAAAGACTTGGTGGCGTTCTCGATCGGCGAAGCGGACGATTTTGGTCTCCACGGACGGGCAATAACGGGGGCCGGTGAATCGGATTTGGCCCGTAAACATCGGCGCTCGATGCAGATTTGCCCGAATGATCTCATGCACCCTGGGGTTGGTGTACGTGATCCAACAAGGCAACTGCGGTTGATGGATGGCCGGGGTCAAGAAGGAGAAGGGGACGGGGTTTTCGTCTCCCGGTTGCAATTCCAGCCGATCGTAGTCGATGGTTCCGCCGTGAAGTCGCGGGGGCGTTCCGGTCTTGAATCGCGACAGGGAAAAACCGATTTCCGTGAGGGAGCGGCTGATGCCGTACACGGCGTCCTCGCCGTCCCGCCCGCCGCGCTGCGTCTTCTCGCCGAAATGGAGCTGTCCCTGCATGAACGTGCCTGCGCACAGCACGACGCAAGGGGCACGGTAAACGGCGTCGCCGCGGACGCCGACCCCGGCGATGCGAAGGCCCGTTGCGGTCTTTTCCACCAGCAGAGATTCGACGGTCTCTTGTCGCAGGATGAGTCGCGGCTCATTCAGGCAATACCACAGCACGGTTTGATGGTACGCCCATTTGTCGGCCTGGGCGCGCGGACCGTGCATGGCCGGGCCTTTACGCCGGTTGAGCATGCGAAACTGGATGCCGGTCTCATCAATCGCGCGAGCCATGACGCCCCCGAGCGCGTCGATCTCTCGCACGATGTTGCCCTTGCCGACTCCACCGATGGAGGGGTTGCAGCTCATCTTCCCAACCGTGTCGAGGTTGGTGGTGAGCAATGCCGTCTGCGCGCCCATCCGCGCGGCAGCGAGGGCGGCTTCGATCCCGGCGTGCCCGGCCCCAATTACCAGTACGTCGAAGTCGTAAACCGAGGACATTGTGGTGCTTTACTCACAGGTTTTCGTTTCGTCACGATGGGATCAAATGATACCGGAGATGCCCCGTTGGCAAGGCGAATCCGGTTACCATAATCGTAAGCTTCTTGTGAACCGCGAGACGGGTCATGTCTGTGCCCGCGATGAAGCCGGAAAACGCCTTTCACGGTTGGCCCGGAGCTTGTTGGATGCGACGCGTTTCCTTCGGCGTTCCCCGGGCAGGGGCAGGCGGCGATCGCGACGAAAAGCCGGTCGGGAGGCCGATGCTGCCCCGTCGATTCGCCTCCGTAATCTGCGACGGGCCGATGCCGCAAGCCGGTTAGGGAAAGGCTCCCCGGACTTCCGCTTCGAGGTTCGGGTCGGACCTTTGATTTTACCCGTGATTGCGAATTGGGGCCATGTGCACGAAGTCGCGGCGGCTGTTGGGCAACCGCCGGATAGCCCTTTGGAGTCGAACGGCATAACATTAGGCGAGATAGGCTCGCGATCGACTTGCAGTGCAGCGGGGAAAAGAATCGTTCCATGTAGATCGTCCAATGCAATCTGTGTGGGAGAATTGAGCCGTGGTATTGTTAGAGTTCAGTATGTATCCTTTGGGGCAAGGCGAAAGTCTGAGTTCCTACGTGGCGGGGAGTCTGGACATCATTGACAAAAGCGGCTTGGATTACGAATGCCACGCGATGGGAACCATTCTCGAAGGCGAGTATGAAGAAGTGATGGAGGTGGTACGGCGCTGCTTCGAACGCATGGCGCAGGAGTGCAATCGGATCGAATGCGTCATCAAAATGGACTACCGTCGCGGGCATACGGGGAGGCTGCGGGCCAAGGTGGCGGCGGTGGAAGCGAAGCTGGGTCGCCCCGTCAAGAAGTGAATCCAATCGACCTTCGCCGCGTCCTTGCCCGTCGGTCGGCCCGCGACGGGGCGATTTCGCGATTCTTGGCGGTCAGGTTTCCGCCCATGAATGGTTTCGGTTTGAAACGCGATGGTATCCCACGGAGAGGCGATAGCCTGGATATCCAATGATTCGATGGTTCTCACGCGGCAATCCGGCGGCGCGCAGGGCGGCGGTTTGCAAGGACACGCGACGGGGCACGGAGCTTCCGCCGGCTCTACTGCGCGCGCTGCGGCGGATCGTGGGAGCGGAGCATCTGATAACGAGGCCGTCCGAGCTGATCGTCTACGAGTGTGACGGATACACGCTGGAAAAGGAGACGCCGCCCGCCGTTGTGTTTCCCAAATCGACCAAGGCGGTGGCCGAGGTGATTCGAGCGTGTCGAGAGCATGGCGTCCCCGTGCTGCCGCGGGGCGCCGGCACCGGTCTTGCAGGTGGAGCGACGCCGCTTCATGGGGGCGTGGTCGTCTCTCTCGCCGGAATGAAGAAGATCTTGGAAGTCTGTCTTCGGGATCGCATGGTGCGGGTGCAAGCCGGCGTTCTGAACCTGGAGCTTGGTTCGGTATTGGCGGGAACGTATTGGCATTTTGCGCCGGATCCTTCCAGCCAAGTCGCCTGCACCATCGGCGGCAATATCGCCACCAATGCCGGCGGACCGCACACCCTGAAGTACGGCGTGACGGTCAACCACGTCCTAGGTCTGACGTGGGTAACGGGTGAAGGCGAGGTGCTGGAAATCGGTCCCGAGACGAGCTCCGCGGAGTTCGACTGGATCGGATTGCTGACCGGCTCCGAGGGTACGTTGGGGATTGCCACGGAGGCGTGGCTTCGGCTGACGCCGTTGCCCGTCGCCCATCGAACGTTTCGTGCCACGTTCGATCGCCTGGATGACGCAGGCAACGCCGTCAGCCGCATTATTGCGGCGGGAGTCATTCCGGCGGCCATGGAATTATTGGACCGCGGTATTCTCCAGGCGTTGGAGGAAGCCTTTCACTTCGGTTTTCCCGCCGATGCGGAAGCCATCCTCGTGATCGAGCTGGACGGTATGCCGATTGCGCTGGACGAGCAGGAAGGCATGGTCCTACAGTTGTGTCGGGATTGTCACGCCAAGGAAATTCTCTCCGCGTCATCCGAAGAAGAACGCGCGCTGTTATGGCGGTGTCGCAAGTCCGCCGTGGGTGCCGTGGGACGCCTCAGCACGGGCTATTTCATTCAAGACGGAGTCGTTCCGCGGTCCCGTCTGCCGGAGTTGGTGCGGCGAGTGGCGAGCATCGGACGCGAACGCGGAGTTCGGATCGTGAACGTCGCCCATGCCGGCGACGGCAACATCCACCCCATCTTGCTGTTTGATGAACGCGATTCCGATGAGGTGCGGCGGGCCATGGAAGCCGGGCGCGCGATTCTGGAGACCTGTATCGAGTTGGGCGGAAGCATCACGGCAGAACACGGCGTAGGGATCGAGAAGCTTCCGCTGATGACCGAGTTGTTCGCCCGCGAAGATCTGGAGACCATGTGGCGGATCAAGCGAGTCTTCGATCCCGACCTGGTTTTGACGCCGGGCAAGGTCCTGCCTCCCCTCGAGCCGTCGACATCCCAAGCTTGAATTCACAGTTGAGTAGGAGCGCATTCGGGGAGGCATCGCAGCGGCATCCGAGATAGGCTCCGGCGTCGCGAAAACAGGTCGATGAGAGAACAACCCGCTCCACAGGGACGGCCATCCATGGATAACGACGTGATGCTCGAGCAAGTTTCGCCTGTTTCGATCGCGGAGACGGCGGAGGTTGTCGCCGAAGCCGCAAGAGGGAGGCGTTCGGTGTATGCTCGCGGGGCCGGTACGCATTACGAGTACGGTTGTCCGCCCGGTCGCGACGGCTTCTTGCTGGTCACCGGCGCCATGCAAGAGGTAGTCGATTATTCCTATCGCGACTTGACCATGACGGTGGGTTGCGGCGTCCGCTTGGAGCGTCTGGCCGAGATTTTGGCCCAACAGTCGCAGTTCCTGCCCATCGATTGCGTTTTCGGCGGCGAAAGCACCATTGGGGGAGCCGTGGCCTGGTCACCGCCGGGGCCGCGGTCGTATCGCTGGGGGATGTTGCGCGACTATGTGCTGGGAGTGCGGGCGGTGGACGGGACGGGCCGCACCTTCTTCGCCGGAGGCAAGGTCGTGAAGAACGCGGCCGGCTATAACTTGACGCGATTGCTGACCGGATCCTGGGGAACCTTGGCGCTGATTGTGGAACTGACCCTGATGGTGCGACCGCTCCCGGAACGCCTGCGCGTGCTGAGTTGGACGGTCGCGAAGAGGGATGACCTCGAACGGCTGTTGGATTGCTTGGTTGCCAGTCGCAGCGAGCCGTCGGCCATCGAGGTCTTGGGCGGCCCGCGATGGGGGCGCGATCGATTCCTGCGAGTCGGCGATGATTCCTGCGGCTTTCGCGTGGTGACCGTTCATGAAGGTTCGGCCGGAGAAGTGGACGCTTTCTGCGATGAATTGCGGCGAGAATTGTCGAACGCGGGTTTGAAGCTCGGAGTTGAGCTGCCCGCGGACTGCTATGCCTTGCTCTCACAGTTTCTCGCGGATGTTCCCCCACCTCATTTTGTGTGCGAGCTGGCAGTCCGGCCGAGCCGCGTGCCGGCGGCCCTGGAGCAGTTGCGAAGCATGCGTCCACGTGCCTCGTTCATCAGCCACGCGGGGCTGGGCAAGATTTTCGTTTTCGCGGATGAGGACGCCGACGTAACGCCTGAGGTCGTCGTTCGTTTGCGTGGCGCGACGGCGACTTTGGGCGGCCGCTTGACCGTTTTGCGGTACCCATGGGATCAATCGTGGAATCGATCGGTCATTTGGGGACCGAACGGTCCGGCGTCGCGCCACATGCAAGGATTGAAAGACCAATTCGATCCGCACCACATCCTCAATCCCGGTCGGTATGTCTTTCCGCCGTAGTCTTCGGGAACGGCCCACTGGGAATCATCTCGGCGGATGAAAATCCTTCGCGCGAATTACCCGTCCTTGGTTGTTCAGGCTCCCGAATCGAGTTGCAGCGTCGCATGAAGACCCCAGCTTCCCTACTTCCGGCCGTGTTCGGCGGTGACACACCCGGCAAGGCGCCGCCTTTGCCCGTGTCCATTCCCGAGGATCGAATCCTGAGTTGCGTGCATTGCGGTTTATGTACCGCGACGTGTCCCACCTACACGCTCTTGGGCGACGAAAACGACGGTCCGCGAGGGCGAATCTACCTCATGCGGGCGGTCGTGCAGGGACGCCTCCCTGTGACGGAAAGCGTGCAGACTCATTTGGATCGATGTTTGGATTGCCGCGCGTGCGAGACTGCCTGCCCGTCGGGAGTGGAGTATAGTCGGATTCTCGAGCCGTTCCGGCTGGCGACGGCGCAAGTGCGGCCTGCTTGGAAGCGCCGGCTGGATTGGTTTCGGCAACTGGTGCTGTTGCGGATTTTCCCCTACCCGGATCGAATACGCGGGGCTTTGACGCCGATCCGATTGCTTCAGAAGGCGCGTTTATACGATCGCTTGGAACGCATGGGGCTATGGGATTTGTTTCCGCCGCGATTGCGGGCCATGCTGACGCTGGTCAACGCGCCGGTGCCGCCGGGCCCCGCCCTGCCCGGTTTTCTGCCCGCGAAGGGGCGGCGCCGGGCGAGGGTCGCCTTTTTCCTTGGATGCGTGGCCGATGCCATGTTCCGGCATATCCACTGGGCGACGGTCCGCGTGCTTCAGGAAAACGGCTGCGACGTGCTGATCCCCGACGGACAGGTCTGTTGCGGAGCCATACACTATCACGCAGGGGAAGAAGACGGGGCGAGACGCTTGGCCGATCAAAATGTCCGTGCCTTTCCCGTTGACGACGTTGACGCGGTGATCGTCAATCATGCGGGCTGCGGCGCGATGCTGAAGGAGTACGGCGATTATTGGCATGACGACCTCGCGCCCCGGCGAAGAAGGTTCGCGGAAAAAGTCCGGGATATCAATGAGTTCCTGGACCGGCTGGGTTTCATTCCGCCGGTCCATGCGATTGACATGACGGCAACGTATCACGACGCTTGCCATTTGGCACATGCGCAGCGGGTTGTCGAGGAGCCGCGACGCCTGCTGCGGCAGGTACCCGGTTTGCGGCTTATTCCGCTTCCCGAGAGCAACATGTGTTGCGGTTCCGCGGGGAGTTACAATCTGTTTCACCACGACTTGGCATCGCGCCTGGGCAGGCGCAAGCTGGAAAACATCTTGCGGACGGGAGCAGACGCAGTGCTGGCGTCCAACGCCGGGTGCCTCCTCCAGATCGAGCGCGAGATCCGGCGCGCGAGAGCACCCGTGGCCGTACTCCATCCCATGGAATTGATGGACGCTTACTACCGCGGGGAGAGACCGCGGGGAGTCGGCCGGAAAGGCGGCAACGGTCGCCCGCATCCTACCTGATGAAATTCCTACCGGATGAAACTCGGTGCGACGCGGTTCCGTCCGTCACCCCTGACGGGCCGAGCTTCACGGCTGTCGCGTGAGTATCTTGGTGAGAGATTCCACGAAGAAATACTCGCCCCACATCACGGATTCGTCGACGCCGAGGCCCTTTTTGGTGTGGTACACTCCGTGCTTGAGGATGCCCTCCCAGCCGGGAGTCTCCGTGGCGAGATATTCCGGATCGAGGAGGGCTTCGATCATCACCAATGCCGTGTTGCGATAGATCGCGGCTCGCTCGGGAATCGGCGTCTGGGACGCGAGATCCAACAGCCCGCCGGCCGCGATCGCGGCTGCCGAACTATCCTTTTGGGGTCCCCAGGGCAAGGGAGCCGTGAGGTCGGCGTCGAAATCCCAATACGGGATCTTGTCGTCGGGAAGATGGGTGATCCAGAACTCGGCGTTCCGTTCCGCGACCTCCAGAAACTCCTTTTCGCCGGTGAGGCCGTATACCTTGCTGAAGCCGTACAGAGACCAGGCAAGCCCCCGCGCCCAGCGGCTATCCGGCCGCAAGCCTTGATGGGTGCTTTGTCCCAGGAATTCCCCGGTCTCAACATCGAAGAGACCCTCATGGGCGGTCGAACCGTCTTCGCGGACCAATCGGTCTCGTGTGGTTCGGCAGTGCTCGGCGGCAATGCGATACAGATCGGTGTCGCCGGTCTGCTGAGCCGCGTAGAAAATTAGCGGGACGTTCATCATGATGTCGATGAAGAGGCTGTGCGGCCCGATAAACGAGCAGAGATAGCGCCCTTTGGGTTGAAACCGGAGAGAGAGCGTGCGTCCCGCCGTGATCAAAACTTCCAACAAATCGCGATCGCCGGTCTGTTGATACCAGGGGAGGTAGGTATTCAGAAAAATGAAACCGAGGTCGTGAACGTTGCGGTCGAGTTTTCGGTGCTCCAATAGTTTGGAGTAGTGGACGGCCCGCTGCCGCCATTCTTGCGAGCCGGTGCGCAGCGCGAACTGCCACATCATTCCGGCCAAGAATCCCCCCGTCCAATCCGTCCACAGTTCGCCCTCGTGATACCACTTGCCTTGAACGGTGTAGATGGGGAAAAAGTCCGGGTGCCGGGTGATCAGCCGCTCGACCTGCGCTTCGCCGAATTCCAGGGCTTGCCGGTGTCGGTTTACGTCTTGAATCAAGGGCATCGTCGTAACCTCAGTTTCGGTTTGCCGCTTCGCAACTTTTCCGCAAGCTCACCTATCGTACTATCTTGAGCGGCCTGACGGAATCCTCCGGAAAGCTTCCGACCTCCGGACCCTTGACCGGTTGCTCACGGAAGACTTATAAAAAGGCAAGGGACTTGTTGGGTTGCTTCAATTCTCGCTGGCGTACGACGTACAAAGATTTTGCGTCTTTTTCGGGCCGGTCGGTCAGGGGCGAATACGAGTTCTCCAGTGATCATTGATCTTCACAAGGCGGAAGAGCCGCGAGATATTGTCCATCGTTGCGTGCAGGCTCTTGCCGAAGGGCGATTGCTGGCAATTCCCACCGAGACGGTCTACGGTCTGGCCGCGTCGGCGCTTCGTCCCGATGCACTGGAAAGAATCGTTCAACTCAAGAACCGGGATCCCGCAAGCCCGTTCGCCCTGGCCATTAAGGATGCCGACGAATTGTGGGATTATTGCCCCAACTTGCCGGCCATGGCATGGCGTTTGGCCAGAAGGGCCTGGCCGGGGCCGCTGACGCTGGTGTTGCCCGAGCCGGACGAAGGCGGATTGTCGAAGACGTTGCCGGACGCCGCACGCCGCTTGGTGTGCCCCAATGGGACCCTGGGGTTTCGTGTTCCGGACCATTGGGTGGCGCTGTCGATTTTGCGCATGACCAGCGGCCCCTTGGCTCTGACGAGCGTCAATCGCAGCGGAGAGCCGCCGGCCGTCGCGGGACGGGAAATTGCGGAAGCCTTTCCGGAGATCGACGTCATTCTGGACGATGGGCCTACCCGATATGGTACCGCGTCCTCCGTGGTTCGCGTGAATAGCGGCGGAGATTGGGAGCTGGTGCGGGCGGGAGCGATCTCGGAAAAGTCTCTGCGGAGCTTGGCGGCCGTCGCGGTTCTGTTCGTCTGTGCGGGAAACACGTGCCGCAGTCCCATGGCCGAGGCTTTGTGCCGTAAGCTCTTGGCGGAGAAGCTGGAGTGTACTCCGCAAGACTTGCCGGAAAAGGGGTTCCTTGTACTCTCGGCCGGACTGCACGCTCAGCCCGGCGGACAAGCCACCCCCGAGGCGGAGGCGGTCCTTGAGGAATGGGGGATAAGTTTGCACAACCACGCGGCACAGCCCGTTAACCCTTCCATTTTGCGGTACGTAGATCGAATCTACGTCATGACGCAGGCCCTGAAAGAGTCGTTGATCGCATCCTTCCCGTTCGCGAGTGATCGGACGGAATTGCTCAGTCCCGACGGCACGGACATCGAAGATCCTTACGGCGGAACGATTCAGGATTATCGCCGCTGTGCCTGCATGATCGAGAAGGCGATTGCGGGCCGCTTGGGTCAAATCTTGGCATCGATCTGAAATTGGCGGAATATCGTACACCACACATCGTTGAATACCCGCGGCCGTTGAAGGTTGCGGAGTCTCGGAGTCGCAAGCAAAATGCGAATTGCAATCGGTAGTGACCACCGCGGTTATCAGATTCGGCCCCGAATCATCGAGTGGCTTCAAGAACGAGGCTACGAAGTCATCGACGTCGGTTCGCACTCGCAGGATCCCGTGGATTATCCCGACATCGCCGAAGCGGTGGCGATGAAGGTCGGGCAAGGCGAGGTGGATCGGGGAATCCTGCTATGCGGCACGGGGCTGGGAATGTCGATCGCGGCCAACAAGGTTCGCGGCGTGCGGGCGGTGCCGTGTCACGATGATCTGACCGCCGAGATGAGCCGCAGGCACAACGATGCGAACATTCTTTGCCTTTCCGCCGATTTGCTGGGGGAACGACTGTTGTTTCGTGTCATAGAGATCTGGCTCAAAACGCCGTTCGAGGGCGGACGGCACGCTCGTCGCCTGGAAAAGATCTCGGCCATCGAAGAAGAGATTGCTCAAGAGATTTGTTCACAAAAAAAGGGGCAAGACGGATCCGAGACGGCTCGCTCGTAAGCGGCGGTAAAACCGACAGCGGAGCGATGTGCCTTTGCGCCAGCCTGTGATAGTCTCGAACAAGCAAGCGCCGGCCTGCTGCGGGGACGGTGTTCGTTCTTGTTGATTGCATTCGGTGGACAACCGCGATCACGTCCGACGCTGCTGCGAATAGGGACGGCACCTGTGTTTTGTCCGCCGCGGTATGCCGGAGGTCAATGCCCTCCATTTTCTCCTCGTACCCCAGACTTTATCTCCTGCCATTTTGAATCCGAAGATTTACCGTCTGTTCGGAATATGCTGGAGGCGTTTGCAAAGCTCAAGAAATCTTCCGCTTCGGACGACTTGCGGCCGGACAATTCTCGAGTAAAGTCGATATGGAGGGGCTTGGATTGCGGGGAATGAGGTGGCAAGCGGAGTCCTCGTGGTCGAAGCCCGGTCTGCGGATGCAATGCTCCTTCGATTCTGGCAACAGGGCGGTAGGCGATGGGAGATCATTTGGGTCGTGAACCGGACGAAATCGATCTGCTCGTTCGCAATGCCGAATTGCGAAACGAGTTGGAGCCGTATTACGACGACTCGATTTCTCGCGTGAACATCCATCGTTTGCCGCTGGCCGTTGAGAACGAGTATTTGGCCTGCATGTTGGCCTGGGAGATGGCCCCGGTTCTTCCCATCTACCGCTGGTTCGAGCCCGAGTTGCGACTGCCTCGCCCGGAAGTCCTCAGCGATGAGGAGCTACGACGAATCCTGTGGGACACGATAGACCGCCTGTTCGAGAAGCGAATCGTCTTGGAGTTCACGGATCACCTCTCCGACCGTGAACTTTACCGCCTCATTTATCGCGACATACTGCCGGCCCGGGAAAAGAAGCTCGATTTGCGCAACAACTACCTGCATTGGGATTGTGCCTTTGCGAACGGGGATCCGGAAGTCTGGTTGCGTTACTACGCAACGGAAGATGAGCGAGAGGCCTGGGCCACCATGTACCGGCAGCCGTTGCCTTCTCGTGAGCGGCCGCCCTACCCTCGCAGGTTGCCTCAGGCTCCCATGTGATCCTCGCACGCAACCGCCGTGCGACAGGCCGACGATTCCCAGTGGCGTCGGCCGCGGTCCGAATCGATCGACCGCCGCATTCGGGGCCGAAGCTCCATCTCTTCGATGAGACCCTGGGTTTGACAGTCGATCGCAACTGTTATTCAACGGTCACGCTCTTGGCCAGATTCCGAGGTTTGTCCACATCGCAACCGCGGGCTACGGCGATGTGATAGGCCAAGAGCTGCAGCGGAATAATGTAAACGATCGGCTGGAGAAAATCCGCGACCTCAGGGACTTCGATCAATTCGTCTGCCAACTTGGCGGCTTCCGTATCGCCCTCCTCGACGACGGCGATGACGGGACCTCCCCGGGCCTTGATTTCCTGGATGTTCGCCAGGACCTTATGGTACACCGGCCCACGCGGCAGCAGGAAGACGCTGGGGGTATTCTCGTCCACCAAGGCGATCGGGCCGTGCTTCATTTCGGCCGCCGGATAGCCCTCCGCGTGGATGTAGCTGATTTCTTTCAGTTTCAGCGCCCCTTCCAATGCCGTGGGGAAGTTGAATTGGCGGCCGAGGTATAGGAAATTGTTGCAGCGGTAAAAGCGATCGGCGATGCGGCGGGCGGCGGCATCGCAGTTCAATGCTTGGCGGACTTTGTCCGGCAAAGACCGCAGGTTTTCAATAATTCGTAACCCCGCCTCGAAGCTGAGGTGGCGAAGCCGGCCGAAATATAGGGCCAGCATGGCGAGAACAAGGCACTGCGACGTGAATGCCTTGGTCGAGGCGACGCCGACCTCCGGTCCGGCGTGGAGATAGATCCCGCCGTCCGCCTCTTGCGCGATCGTGCTGCCGACCACGTTGCAGATCGCAAGGCTGAGATGCCCTTTGCGTTTCATCTCCCGTAGCGCTGCCAGGGTGTCGGCCGTCTCGCCGCTCTGGGTGATGGCGAAAAGCAGCGTGCGGTGATCCATGGGGGGATTGCGATAGCGGAGTTCGCTGGCGTACTCGACCTCGACCGGGATACGAGCTAAGGTCTCGATTTGGTACTCGCCGACCAAGCCCGCATGCCAACTGGTGCCGCAACCGGTTAAGACGATGCGCTCGATCTGCAAGAGCTGCTGCGGGGACAATTGGATTCCGCCGAATTTGGCGGTGGCGAAATCGGTATCGATTCGGCCGCGCATGGCGCTTTCCAGGGTCTGCGGCTGTTCGTAAATCTCCTTGAGCATGAAGTGCTGATATCCGCCCGATTCCGCCTCCCCGGCGGACATCTGGAACTCTTGGGGGGTGACGCGAACGGCTCCGTCGTCACGGTGATAAATTCGCACGGAATCGGGAGTGAGCAGCGCCGTCTCGTGATCCCGCAGAAAAATCACATTGGTCGCGAATCCTGCTAAGGCGGATGCGTCGCTGGCCAGGTAATGTCCGCCTTCCCCCACGCCGCAAATGAGAGGGCTTCCCAACCGCGAGGCGATGATCACATCCGGGAAGTCGCGGAAGACGACGGCCAAGCCCCAGGTGCCGCGAGCTTCAGCCAAGGCCGTTTGCACCACTCGAACCAACGGTTGGTAACCGCGGCGCACGATTTCGTCCGTGCTCAACCCTATTTCTCTGAGGCATTCCGCAATGAGATGCGCAAGGCACTCGGTATCGGTATCCGAGCGAAAGTCGTAGCCGAGGCCTGAGAGGCGACGACGCAGGGCGTCGAAATTCTCGATCACACCGTTATGGACCACGGCCAGGATGCCGTCCCCGCCGAAGTGCGGATGGGCATTGGCGGTGGTCGCCGGCCCGTGGGTCGCCCAGCGGGTGTGCCCCAGTCCGCACATGCCCTGAACGGCGCTGTGTCCCAGTTCCTTCTCCAAATTGGATATCCGACCGGCGGTTTTGACGACGTGCAACTGAGGTGTGCCTTCGGGGTTGTTCAATACCACGCCGGCGCTATCGTATCCGCGATATTCCAATCGCCGGAGTCCGGTCAATAGAAAAGGAGCGACATTCCCCATTCCGGTGCAGCCCACGATACCGCACATCTCCACAACCTCCGCGTCAATGTCTCGGTTTTAGCCCTGAAAACGCCCTTCAGCCGCGCGGCCGAGATCCAGGCGATGCCGGCCGTGTTGCAGGTCGCGGCTTGAGGGCGCTATTGCGGTTCTTGTCAGACAGCAAAAGTTTAGCGTTTTTTGCGGATTAGGAGCAGACGAAATCTCGACTTCTACCACACATTGATAGTATATAACCGTCGAAAAGAAGGGGTTGCGGGCGAAGTTCGGAACCAGGAAATTGCAAACGAAACAAAACTAACTAGGTTTTGTTGACACCTGTCCGTCACAATCGCGACGTCAGGTTTGTCCCCCAAGGCTCGCGCGCTTTTTGCTAGATTGCAATAGCAGGTCAAGTTGAGGAACAGTAAGCTTTCACGCGGGCCTCATTCCATGGATTTTGGAGTTGCCGATGACGGCTGACCGTGAACGATCCCATTCTTGGCAACTACCGCGGCGGATCCTAATCGGCATGATTTTGGGCGTCGGCCTGGGGGTGACCGTCAACTTGCTGCTTTCATCTTCCGGCGGCGGGCCGTCGTGGTTGGGAATCAGCCATGATCGGGTTGATGGGTTCATCCGGAACGTCACCGAGCCGGTTGGGAAGATATTCTTGCGACTGATTTTCTCAATCGTTTTGCCCCTGGTCTTTTCAGCCTTGGTCCTGGGGGCGGTTGAGCTAGGTGATCTCCGAAAGCTGCAAAAGATCGGCGGGATATCACTTTTTCTCACAGGTTTTTTGTCGCTGTCTTCAGTCCTAATCGGAATTGGATTGGTTAATTCGATTCAGCCGGGGCGGTCCCTCACTACGCAACAGCGAGAGGCATTGAATCATCAATATGGGGGGCAAGCACAGGATGCGGTCGCTGCGGCCATGCAATCCAAGCCGCTGCGTGTTATCCTGCTCGACTTGATCCCGGAAAACCCCCTCCAAGAGATGGTTGGCGCCCTGGACGGCT
This sequence comes from Thermogutta hypogea, assembly GCF_055386265.1. Lineage (NCBI taxonomy): Bacteria > Pseudomonadati > Planctomycetota > Planctomycetia > Pirellulales > Thermoguttaceae > Thermogutta > Thermogutta hypogea. The sequence goes on along the minus strand of NZ_AP042425.1, from coordinate 1,869,581 downwards.
CGTCCAAAGGCAACGGTATGTTGGCGGTCATGATATTCGCCCTAATCTTTGGGATGGGCATGGCCGCTGTGGGTCAACAATCGCTGCCGCTTAAGCAAGTGTTTGAGGCGTTGTTCGCCGTCTCCATGCGGGTGGTGCAGTGGGCCATGGCCTTAGCCCCGATCGGGGTGGGGTGTTTGATGTTCGGGGCCGCGGCTCGGCTGGGTTGGGGCCTTTTCGTACCGTTGGCCGCGTTTGTCCTCGTCGTCGTGCTCGGATTGGCCCTACAAATGTTCGTGGTCTATCCTCTCATGCTGCTCGTCGCGGGAAGGCGGAATCCGGTCAAGTTTTTCTCGCGAATCGGCGAAGTTATCGTCGTTGCCTTTGGGACCTCGTCCTCTAACGCCACTCTGCCGACCGCCCTGCGCGTAGCCGAAACGGATTTGGGTATCCCGAGGAATGTTGCGAGGTTCGTACTCACCGTGGGCGCCACGGCCAACCAAAATGGAACCGCGCTCTACGAGGGCGTGGTGGTTTTATTTCTTGCCCAGGTCTTCGGCGTGGATCTGTCCCTCCTGCAACAATTGCTGGTAATCCTCATGGCCGTGCTGGCCGGTATCGGTACGGCGGGTGTTCCGGGCGGGTCGCTACCGGTAATCGTCATTATCATGCAAAGCGTGGGCGTTCCGGCCCAAGGCATCGGGATTATTCTCGGCCTCGATCGCTTCTTGGATATGTGTCGCACCGTGGTCAACGTCGTGGGGGATTTAACGGTTGCGGAATGCGTAAGATTGAGGACTTCGGAAAAGGCTGCCGTCTTGACGGAAGAGAAGACGCGTTGAGATCGCATTTCCCGCAATTCGGGGGCGCCCGGCCAAGTTTTGGCTGAGCCTCAAGCCTGGAGCGACCGAAAGACCTTGGAGGACCGCGCCATTTAGGGCAGGAAAATGGCGGGAAAGTTCGGTTTGCGGTGTAGGATGCTTGCCATGGCCGCAGAGAGGGAATCCGATCACATCGACTTGACGTCCGAGCCGCCTCGGTTCGGTGATACGGGACGCTCCGTCCGGCCCTTTCTCGGAATTCTCTTCCAGTGTTGCGGAGTCTATGCCCGCATTTACCTCAACCGTGAGGGCACCGCCTATCAGGGGCACTGTCCGCGATGCACGCGCCCGATTTGCGTGCGAGTGGGACCGGATGGAGTCAATTCCCGGTTCTTCAGCGCGCACTGACGGTCGGGCGGCCGGTGGCCGAGCGGGAAAGTCCTCCGCGCAACTATTGGGGGCTTCGTGGCGGAGATTGACGTGCCCACGCAGTAGGCTTGCTCCGGGGATTGGGCCGTGATCGTCCAACGTTTCTGTTGATGCCGCGCCCCGGAAAGGAGGGAGGTAATGTGCCCCTGGAAAGCCGTGCGCCTCGGGGGTATCCTAAAATCTTCACCGCGAACAGATCTTTTTGCTTGTTTGTAAAACTTGGGTACCCATCGCGGCGACGGACCCGCGAATACCGCATTGCGTCAAGAGACCGGTGTTTTCCATGATCGTCGGCATTCCCCGTGAAGTTTTCCCCCGTGAGCGACGAGTATCGCTCATCCCTGCTCAGGTCGGTCCGCTTGTGAAAGCGGGATTCGGTATTCGAGTCGAAGCCGGTGCCGGCACATCGGCCGGGTTCGCGGACCACGAGTACGCCGAAAAGGGGGCTCAAATTGTCTCGCGGGCGGATGCTCTGGCGGCGGATGTCGTCCTCGGCGTCCATTGGGACCTACCACAAGAGGCCGCTTCCGAGGCCATGGCCCTCAGCCGGCAGGGGCAAATATGGATCGGGATGTGGGACCCTTGGAATCATCGGGATTTGATTCAACGGTGGGCGGAAAAGGGCGCTGTTCTGTTTGCCTTGGAGTTGCTCCCCCGTATCACGCGGGCGCAGAGCATGGACGTTCTTTCGTCGATGGCCACGTTGGCGGGCTATCGAGCGGTGATTTTGGCGGCCGCGTCCCTGCCCCGCATCTTCCCCATGCTGATGACGGCGGCAGGAACCTTGACGCCTGCCAAAGTGTTTGTGATCGGCGCGGGTGTGGCGGGGTTGCAAGCGATCGCTACGTCACGGCGCATGGGGGCGGCCGTCTCCGCCTATGACGTGCGACCTGCCGTGAAAGAACAGGTGCAAAGCCTCGGAGCCAAATTTCTGGAGTTGGAATTGGAAACCGCTGCGGCGGAGGACAAAGGGGGCTACGCAAAGGAATTGGGGGAGGAATTCTATCGCAAGCAGCGCGAGATGATGGCCCGGGTTTTAACCCAGTCCGATGTAGTTATTTCGACGGCGTCCATACCCGGCAAGCGAGCTCCGCTGCTGATTACGGCGGATATGGTTCGCGGGATGCAGCCGGGCAGCGTGATCGTGGATTTGGCGGCGGAGCGCGGAGGGAATTGCGAGCTGACCAAGGCCGGTGAAACCGTCGTGGAAAATGGCGTCACCATTCTTGGGCCGGTCAATCTTCCTGCGGAAGTGCCTTACCACGGCAGCCAGATGTATTCCAAAAATGTCACGAACTTCCTACAGCATTTGGTGAAAAACGGGGCCGCACAATTGGATGCGGACGATCAAATCATTCGCGAGACCATGTTATGTCGTGATGGGCGGATCGTTCATGCCGGATTGGTCGGCACGTGATGCTGATCGCCGCTGCCGGAGGTGGGATAAGTGTGGGACCGCGACTTGCTTTCGGAGACGCGAGCTAGTATTCCGCAAAGCTTGGTGAATCAACGGCGCGAAAGCGATTTCCCGTGATTGGGGGCGGGACGCAAGTGGAAGTTCCTAGGAGGTAATTATGGCAGCGTGGTTTGACTTGGTTCTTTTCGCGGAGCAGGCCGCCTCAACCTCGGACCAAACGTCGAGCTTGCCGCTCAGCTTGGCAATCACGATTTTCGTGCTCGCGGTATTCGTGGGTTTCGAAATCATTACCAAAGTCCCGCCGACCCTCCACACGCCCTTGATGTCCGGCTCCAACGCAATTTCCGGTATCACGGTCGTGGGGGCGATCATTGCCGCCGGCGCGGGGCACTCGATCATCGCCACCATCTTGGGCACGCTGGCGGTAACGTTGGCGACCATCAACGTGGTGGGCGGATTCCTGGTTACCAATCGAATGTTGTACATGTTCCGACGGAAATCGAAGTGATGCGGAAAGTCCTCGCGTTACGGCGGGGCGGCGGAGAGACAGGCAGCCGTGGATGGAGGTCTTGAATCGAAGACCGGGGCATTTCCGAAGTGCGATTGAGGCCGGCATTTGGGCGAGAGCGAGTTTGCCGTGGATAAAGCTTCCATCATCAATCTCTTGTATCTAGTGTCGTCGATTTGCTTCATCATGGGCATTCGGGGGTTGACGCATCCCCGTACCGCCGTCCGCGGAAACGGCATCGGCGCGCTCGGCATGCTGATCGCCGTGGTCGCTACCTTGATGCATCAGGACGTCATCGAGTACACGTGGATCATCGTCGGCTTGGTTCTGGGCGGCCTGATCGGCGCGGTACTGGCTGTACGAATTCGCATGACCGCGATGCCGCAAATGGTGGCTCTGTTGAACGGTTTCGGCGGGGCGGCATCGGTCTTGGTTGCCGGTGCCGAGTTGGTCCGTTCGCCGCCTCTCGCCTTGAGTGATGTAGCCGTCGCCACCTATGCCTCGGCTGTGATCGGCTCCGTGACCTTCTGGGGCAGCCTATTGGCCTTTGCCAAGTTGGAGGAATACAAGGCCTTTCGGCAGCCCGTCCGCTACCCCCTGTTGCAGCCGATCAACGCGGTGCTCGGGTTGCTCGCCCTCTTGTTGACGGTTTGGGGGGTGATCGACCCGAATTCAGCGGCGGCGTATTGGTTGGTTGTCGTGGTCGCGTCGATTCTCGGCGTGACGTTGGTCAATCCCATCGGCGGGGCCGACATGCCGGTAGTAATCGCCCTCCTGAACTCGTACAGCGGTCTCGCGGCGGCGGCCACCGGCTTCGTGCTGGGCAATTCCGTGTTGATCATCTCGGGATCTCTCGTGGGGGCCTCGGGGATTATTCTCACGAACATCATGTGCAAGGCGATGAATCGCTCCATGACGAACGTCTTGTTCGGCGTATTGCAGGCCGGCGACGACTCGCCCAAGCAGGATGATCTGTACAAGACGGTCAAATCGGCCTCGGCGGAGGAGTTGGCCCTTTTGTTCGACTCCGCTTCGCGTGTCGTGATTGTTCCGGGTTACGGTATGGCGGTGGCACAGGCGCAACACGCCGTCCGCGATCTATATCAACTCTTGGAATCCCGCGGGATCGAAGTCCTGTTTGCCATTCACCCCGTCGCCGGTCGTATGCCGGGCCACATGAACGTGCTCTTGGCGGAAGCTGAGATACCGTACGAGAAACTCAAGGAAATGGATGAGATCAATCCCGTCTTCGCCGAGACGGACGTGGCGGTGGTGCTGGGAGCGAACGACGTCGTGAATCCGCTGGCCAAGACCGATCCGCAAAGCCCCATCGCGGGGATGCCCATCCTCGAGGTCGGTAAGGCCAGGACGGTCGTCGTGATCAAACGAAGTCTCAGTGCGGGATTCGCCAATATACCGAATCCGCTTTTTGCTGCGGAGAACACGCTCATGTTCTTCGCCGACGGAAAGAAGGCGGTTTTGGACCTCATCGCGGCCTTGAAGGAGTAACTTGGTCGGCGAGCGATCGGCGAACCGTGCCCAAGGTCAGCGACGGTGCGCGGGTAATCGCACGAGACCTATTCGAGGGGCAGTAACAGTTGCGGATGACCGGAGTCGTGTGCGACACCGTCCGATTCCGGGCCGATCCGTCGCCGGAGCCAGCGCAGGATTACGGCGGCTAGGAGTGCGACCTCGTCTTGCGAGAGTCGGCGGCCGCGCGGAATCGCGTGCCACCGCTCGACGCACTTGCGGCAGCAAGTCGCCGTGGCGTGTTGAGCCACGAAGACGGGATGCCCTTGCCACGGAGTTTGCCTGCCGTCATTCGGGGGCAACGCTTCCGCGAGACGGGTGAGGATGATCTCTTCTGCGTGGCGGGCGATGGTTTTCCAGCCCTTTCGATGGACGTAAGCTCGATCGGCATCGGAGAGGGCGAAAGAGGCGCGAAATCGGTTTTGCGACAAACGGTCCAGTCGACGATCGATCAGGTCCATCGATGCGCTCTTTTTGCGGTTCGGCGCGAGCGGGGACGGTGCCCGGCCTGCCTCTCGACTCGCCACGGCTCGGTTGAGACGGATGGTCTCCCCGCCGCGGCGGAAGTCCGAAAAGGTGCGAAAACATCGGTGCCGGTTTCGTGCTTGGATCACGGCCATCATAATGAGTAGGCATGCCGACGGGAAGTTGTGTGAAAAGAACCGTCAACATCAAGCGGAGACCGCGAAACTCAAGGAGGCTGGGCAGACATGCTCTCGGTCGGTCAGGTCATGGACTTTCTGCAATCTTTCGCCCCCTTGGGATTGGCGGAAGAGTGGGATAATGTGGGACTGCTGGTCGGTACAGCGCAGCGGCGGGTGCGCAAGATCATGACCTGCCTGACCCTATCGGAAAAAACCGCCCGAGAGGCGGTGGAGCGCGAGGCCGGGCTGGTCGTTACGCACCACCCCCTGCCCTTCCGGCCGCAGCGACGCTGGACGGACGAAACGCTCACCGGCAAAGTCTTGTGGGAACTGGCCGCGGCGCGTATCTGCGTCTACAGCCCGCACACCGCCTTCGATTCCGCTTCGCGGGGGATCAATCAGCTTTTGGCAGAAAAGATCGGTCTGCAAGATATCCGACCGCTCGTTCCGAACGCCGAGGTTCCGGAACTGGGATTGGGCCGCCTGGGAACGCTGCCGGGGGAGCTGTCGTTGCTGGAATGCGCCCAGCTTGTCAAAAACGTCCTTGGGATCAAGTACACTCGCGCGGTAGGATCGCCGCAAATGCGAGTCCAAAGGGTTGCCGTCGGCTGCGGCGCCTCCGAGGACCTGTTGGATGCGGCCGTCGGCGCGGGATGCCAGGCCTTTGTCGTGGGAGAGGCGCGATTCCATAGCTGCATCGAGGCGGAATTTCGCGGGATCGGGCTGCTGATGGTGGGGCATTACGCGAGCGAGCGCTTCGCGGTGGAACACTTGGCGACTGTCCTGCAAGAACAGTTTCCCCAAGTCGAGGTTTGGCCGGCCTCCACCGAAGTCGATCCGATCCGTTGGATGTAGCGCAGGCTCCCCGGGCGGATACGCAAAACGTGGCGACATTGCGGCTCAAGCCTTTCATCCCGACCCGGCGGTGACTCGAACGTTGCCGGCGGCGCATGCGTAATAAGAATTAGTTAACGAATGATTGAGATTAATCCTTGCGTCCGGATGTCACCGCACATGCGGTCCGCACGCGATGTTTGGGCGGTCGATCCGCGTGGGAGCACGGGTAATTCTGACTGTCGCAGCAGTGTCGGAGCGACTAAACTTGAGGTTTCGGCACGGGCAGCGGCTTGGCGCCGACATACCGCAGCGCTGTACCGGCCGGTTTACGGCATTTCGCGAGGAGGCTCGACCGCACGATGACGGCGCGGTGAGGGCTGTTTCCGGTAGCCCCGTATTAGCTTCGGAAGGATCGTCTTCAGCATGAATCCCGGAGTCCCCAATTGGGCCGCGGCATCCGACGAACTGAGGCAGGTCTATGCCGTCATCCAGAGCGAGATGATGGAAATCGAGGACGCTCTCCGCCGCGAGCTGAAGAGCGACTGTCAGTTCATCGACCGGATGTTGAAGCACGGCTCTCAATTGGGGGGCAAGCGTCTGCGTCCGGCCCTGGTGGTGTTGGCCGGCAAGGTCGGCGGTCGAATCACACCCGACCACATCACTATCGCCACGGCTATTGAACTGGTGCATACGGCTAGTTTGGTCCATGACGACGTCTTGGACGAGGCGGTGATTCGACGGCATTTGGACACCGTCAACGCTCGGTGGGACAACGAGGCCAGCGTTCTCCTCGGCGATTATCTTCTTGCACGTGCGATTTGCTTGGCCGGATCGCTGGACACCATGGATGCTTGCCGCGAAATTGCCAAGGCCAGCCATTTCATGTGCCATGGCGAACTGCGACAAATTGCGACTCGGGGGCACTACGAGCTGGAAGAAGACGAGTATCTCAACATCATTTCCGAAAAGACGGCTTCCCTCTACGCGGCGTGCGGACGGTTGGGTGCGCTGTACGCGGGCGCCGACGAGGACGTCTGCGAGCGCTTTGCCCGTTTCGGCATCAACTTGGGGATCGCCTTTCAAATCGTGGACGATATCCTCGACATTTGGGGCGATGAAGGAAAAATGGGCAAGTCGCTAGGCACGGACTTGTGCAAGCAAAAACCGACGCTGCCGTTGATCTATCTATTGGAAAGCCTTGGAAAAGAGGAGAGGGCGGAGGTCGTGGCCGCGCTGCGGGATCACCGCGAGGGATTCCGAGCCTTAATTCGGAGTCGGCTCGTTCAGACGGATGCGATGGCGCGTGCCGATCGCAAGGCCCAGTCCTTTGTGCAGAAGGCCGTGGAGGTCTTAGAGCCGCTGCCGAACAATGCCGTCACCGCGGCGCTGCGACAGTTGGCAGAGTTCGTCTGTCATCGCGAACAGTAAGCAGCGACTCCGCCTTTTCAAGAAGTCGCCTCGCCTCGCCCTGCCCTGCTTCCGTGGCTGAAGGTGCGCAGAACCCGTATTCCCTTGCCTCGGTCGGGAAGCGAAGAACCTGCTGTCAAAAGCAAGTCCGGAAGGCGAAGCGAGGGAGAAAAGCCGGAATGGGCGCGGTGGACTCGAACGAGTTTCCGAAATTGTCGATTTGTCAGTTCATCACGACGATAACCGGGAATCCTTAGCCGCACAGGCGGCTCCACTCGAGACGAAAACAGTCACGAAGGCGTCCGGCCTCGCCTCCTTGGTGTAGATGAGCCCGGCGCTGCCCCCGGGACACCCGGATCCAGAAAGGCGTCTTTGGCCGTGTCTTTGTTGAGGCGAGCGTAGGCTTGCTTCGCAATGTCGAAAAGATTCCCCCGGCACTCCTGCACGTTGTCTTCCAGAAGGTGTATACCATAACCGCACGAAACCGCCGGCACGGCACAACGCTCGTATTCTAGCCGGCTTTTCTGATAGCGGTCCTCCACCACGCGCAGCTTGCGTCTGAGAATCTCCGTCAGAAAGTTGCCCGCGTCGCAGGCCGGCTCGAGAAAGCGCGAATCAATCGAGATGGCCGATGCCCCGCGGCGAATCGGCTTTGAGACGCCCTTCCTTAACCATAATGTGGCGCGCCCATTGGGTGGTGCTCGATCATTTTTGCCTGGCAGGTTCACATCGCGTCCGCCGGCACCCGAAGGGGCACAAGACTTGGTTTGCAGATCATTTTTTTGCGCGGATGATAAGAGCGGGGCCGGGCAAAAGGATTTCAAGCATGTGATGGTCGGTTTCGGAGAAAATCTCGAAAATGTTGTCACCAGGCCGCAAGACCTGAGGGGGAATAGCGTGGATATGATAGTGATAGTGGTGGTTATTCCCCTCGTGCAGTCGCTCATAGTCGTTGAGCTTGTAAGGTGCATGATGCCTATCCCAACCGTGCCACGTGCGGTAATGTAGCCCGGCCTCCACGACGGCTTCGGGGTAATAAGTTTCGGGTAGGCTAATAACACATGAACGGCGCTGGCCGACACGAACACCAAACTCCGGAGGCAACTCGCGCACGCAATGCAAGGCGACCGTTTCATTGGGACGATGCAATGTCAGCCCCGTCACCTCCTCCGTTACAAGCCAAGTCCCCGACTTGTCGCAGATGCGCGCGATCAAACGAATCTTTCCCGGAGGCTGGTCGGGAACCCACCGGGTATCCCAGGTAATTTGCAACGGCGGCTCGAGCACCGTTCCGACGTGGTCAAGCCATCGTGCAGGTTCGTTACGATCCGGCTGAAACCAGCCCCCGTGCCAATCAAGAAAGCGGCCGTCCCCGTTTTCGTCGTAACCCTCATACCAGGAAAACACTTCAACTCGGTCTAATTGATCCTCTCTCTCGACGGCTATTGTGATTACCGGATTTTCCCCGATGGTTTGCTCGGATAGAGGAGAAATAATGCGGCCTTTCACATGTGGTTTCTTTGTCGGATCGAAATACACCCGCAACATGAGGGAATACAGGCCCCATTGTCCCCATCCCCCAGGCTTCTTGTGTCCGCAGATTCCCTCTATGATATTTGTGCCCTCCTTGAGATGTTGTAACGGCACCGCAATCACAGGATTGTCTTGGAAATAATAATTCTCCGGGAGCGAATCACCATTTGTCATCGTAGGAGGAGTTAGGGCAAGCCATTCCTGTTTGTTGAAGCGGATTGCAGGGTTCATTGTATCCAGATGTCCACCCCAACGGTCAAGGATTACCTCGGCACGGACTGCGCCCTCGAGGTTGTCAATCTCCAGCTCCCAGGTTGGATTCGGTAAGAATTTCTGGGCTCCAGGATCGCGTGCCTCAGGACTGGTCACCCGCCAAGCACGATCCCCCGAGTTGTGAAGGATATACTCCCTATAGACATCTCCGGAGCGAGGACCTAGCTCGGCGGACTGCGTCCGAGCCGCATAACCCCACATCAGGTATGGGACAAGAGCAACGATTATAACGCAATTACGTGCGATCACGTTCTTCCTCCACAGGGTGCTTGATGGTTACATTTTATGACGTGCGTTTATGACCGGCGAGAGCGTGCCGTTGTAGGAATCACTCGGCGTTCGTTGTCTTGCGTATCGCTTGATTGAGAAATAGCCACACCTTGGGATTGCGCCAACCTATGGATATGATGTCCAGGTCGCCGTCGCGATCAATGTCGTATGCCAAAGTGCCATCGTGATGGTCGATGGTTCCGGAACTGCCCTGGTCAATCACGACGGCGGGCCAGTCACTCCAGTTCGTCGGGTTTTCGCGCCCGGGGTTGCGAAACACGATCACTCGGTTCATCTGGGAACCGCGATGTTCTCCGACTACCACGTCGGGGTAACCGTCTGCGTCAAAGTCGGCTACGTCCATACTAAATCCTTGGCCGTCTACCACGCCGACCCTATGCTTGTGCCATAGACTCATGGGGTCGACTGGTTGTTCAAACCATAACACGTCGGTTCCTTTCTCCAAGCTGACAACGGCATCTAGGCGGCCGTCACGATTGACATCCGCCAGGCGGCAGCGATCCGGCTCGCCCTGCTCAATATTCCCGATCACGACCGTGGTCCACTGTCCGTTGTCATTTCTCAGCCACTTGTCACCCAGCAAAAGATCGAGGTCGCCGTCGCGGTTAATGTCGCCCAAGGCCAAATCTTCACCCTGAGGAGGTGTGCTAACCGTCTCACTAATCAAATGAGAGGTCCAAGGGGAATCGGCGGGAGCTTCGGGCACGGAAAGGACGTGGATGCCGCCGCCGTCTCGATGCCAGGAGAGGAACACGCTCAGACCATTCGGAAGCGAGCCGACGATGCAGCCTTGCAGGAAATCTCCGCCGCCGGAGTAGTGGATGTTGTCCAGTATCTCGAACTCTCCTGGGCCCGTATTGCGGGCCCACACAAAATCTCGATTAGAATCGCTCCCCTCGCCTTTTGTTCCCAGAACGTCCGGAAGCGTGTCACCGTTAAAATCGTAAACCGCGGCCATGTTTCGAAGAGACGGACCGATGGAATGTTGTGGCCATGCAGCACCGACCGTGCCAGGATTTTTCCACCACCATCCCCCAGCCACGATATCTAACAGGCCATCACCGTTGATGTCGGCGGCGTTCACAAAGATGGCGCGATGTGGCAATTGGCCGATCTCCACTCGCGTCCACCGATCGAGAGGTAAATCCTGGGTCCCCATATTCAGGAGGACGTCGACGCGAGGGGCGCGATGGCTATAGGGTTTTACTAGGATGTCCGGTCGCCCATCGCCGTTAAAGTCACCCACTCTTCCCTCATGAATGGCCAAACCATGCCAGGCGATCGTCTGCCGGAAGTTTCCCGCACCGTCACCATACCAAATGAAAATCTTTGCATCGTCACCGGCCCCCGGTTTTCCCATTTCACCGATCAGGATATCCAAATGACCATCTTGATCAAAATCTGCGATCTCGCAGGTGTGGCCGTTACGGACGAAGCCCAAATCGTGCGCGATCCAGCGGCTTCCGTCCCATTGATACCAACGAGCGATGCCGGACTCTTCGGCGGGGGACAGAACGACTTCCGGACGTCCTCCGGGGACGAGCTGCCCCACGGCACATCGAGTCGTCACCATAGCCGGATCAATGACGTGTTCCTGGAATTCGTAACCACTTTTGTGTTTGAACCAGGACCCACCCCCAACAATGTCAATCTGTCCATCCAGATCAACATCAACGGATTGAGCAGATAAGCCCTCTCGCTGCGGCCCACTCACCCACTGAAAAACCACCCGGCCCTCCCAGTGTTCCGCCTGTCTGGGGTCTTTAGGAATTTCAAAAAGTAGCAGCGATTTTGCTTTCTGGTTCCAGCTCACCAGTTGGGGACGCCCCAACTTCAAGAAGTCGCCGAAAGCCTGGTCGTGATGCTGACGGTCCCCGTAATTCTTGATGATTCGTCGTCGCCACGGGCCGCGAAAATCCGGGGCAGGGTTCTCCCACCACCAGATTCGGTTTCCTCGGTAGTCTTCGCCGAACACCAAATCAAGGTCTCCATCCCCATCGATGTCAACCGCGGCTCCTCCTGCTTCAAGGGGTAAGGCATCGGGATCGATGATGTAGCGATACCATCCCCTACCATGCCACTTATACCAAACCAATGACGGTGCCTGTGTCCGTTCACCAACCACGAAATCGTCGATACCGTCTTGGTCAACATCAAGCACGATGCAACATGTTTGTTCGCTTCCCAAATTGGGAACCGGCAAATCACCATGCGCCGTACTTTTCAGATTCCAACGCACCTCTGCCGAACACTGCCCTATGCATTCGATTTGCCACGCACAAATCCCCGGTATGAAAAAGACAAGAGATAACTTCGCCGCCGCTCGTCGTTGAAGAACGCGCATCATGAACTACTCCTCGGTGTCCGCAATCTCATACTGCTGGGAGCATCGATGTGTATAAAATCTGCCCCTTTCTCCGGCATTAATGCCTTTCACTTTAACAAGAAATCCGCAGGTAAGGAGTCACGGGCGGGATGTCAAGTCAAGATTCACGATAACACCCGGCCGTACCTCCTGAACAAGTTCGGTATTAGTGTTATAACGGCCGGGTATCTTTTCAACGAAATGCGGTGCGCGGAGGCTCGCGTAAGGATCCGGCCTGTAATCGGGGGCGTCCTCATCGGGAATAATGATGTCTTCCGGGCCGGCCGCCTGTGATTGGACATACACCCGGTGCCGGCCCACCAAGGCGCCTCGGCCCAGCGAGCACGAGAGTCTAAAGCGCCCAGCTTCATCGGTGACACTGGATGAGGAAACGCCGCCTTCGATGGGCACAAAGGTAACGATCACATTGCCCAGCGGCTGTCCGTCCAAAGTGACCGTGCCACTTACGTCCACCAGCTTCGGGCCACGCTTCCCACATCCTGTGGATACCACGAGGATTCCCGTAAATAAAAGGATGCTGATCCCGTTCAACGTTGTGTTGCGCAGCATTACTGCTCCCTTTCGATAGCCGGTATGACGAAGGGCAATACACCGACCGAACGATAAATGCGACAAGGTAATGGTGAGTTATCAAGGGGCGGACACAGCTTCGCCTCCAGTGCAGCTGCCCAGGGCCCCCCAGACGCCCCATGGGGACCGCCGCGATCCGGGATTCTGTATGTCGGGTTCGGCCTGAATCCCGGTATCGATCGTTTGGCTTATAAATCGAACCGAGCCGTCCGCCAGCGCGACGTTCACCCCGCCGGGATGTCGACTGGACGCCGTGCCCATGAATTCGTTTCCATCCACTCCGTAAAGACAGCTTGGGCCGTTAGGGGGAACCACTGTGGCGAAGCCTGAAAAATTCGGTAGCCCGTACCACGCACGACCACCCACGGGCCGTGAGTTATCCTGGACAGGCCCAGTGAGCCTCTTCGGATCGGTGGGATCAATCCGCGCGACACAAGCCGCCGGGGTCGTGGTACTCATATTTAATGCGACACTGCCGAGCAACTCGGGCGGCCGACCTCCGACCACCATCTCGCCAAGCATAACCGAATTGGACGTGCCATCCAAAACGAATGAAATTCCCAGCCATCGCTCGGGCTGGAAAATGCCCCGATTTTGGATCCCCACCGGGGCGCCGGTCACTTGGGGATTTTGAGGTGGGAGATGGTTCTGAAGATAGTCGTCGCCGACGCACGCTTTATAGTTAAGGAGTGCAGGGGCCTTGCTGCGGTTCGGAGGAGGTATGTCCGAGGGACACATGAACGAGGCCAAATCGCGATTCCACGTCGCCCAGCTCGACCACGGTGACGGTATTGTGCCAGCTCTCGCGGCCGCCATTACCTCATCATAAAGCGCACGTTGCTCAATGTACGGCAAAATCATCATCGCCCAAGAATAAAAGTGCCATGGTCTGCGGGACGCGTCAACGATACGGGAACCCAGTGCGGGAAAGCTCTGGTAAGTATCATGGTAAGAGTGCAACGCCATAGCAACCTGCTTCAGATTGTTAACACATTGCGTTCGTCTGGCCGCTTCCCGGGCAGCCTGCACCGCGGGCAGGAGCAGGCCGATCAATATGCCAATAATGGCAATCACCACGAGAAGCTCCACCAACGTGAACCAATAACTTCGTCTGACCCGCAACATGAGACACCGTCCTTTCTTGAGACCCAAGACGAGGAAACTCTTTGGATGAACGCGACAAACGTGACACCGTCACTGAAACGCTTATAATTAGCCGTTGAACACCGCCGATCGGTTAGTTCTCCACGTGGCTCTCCACGTGCATCTTGCTAGATTGAAGCGTACTCGACCCGAGAATTGCACGTCTATGCAAAACGAGTCGAATGTTATGCAAAATGCGACACCGGAACCGATCCGGGCGGCAATTGGTGTGTTAAGGAAGGTGTCGCAATCGGAAAAGCAGCGACGCTTGCGCGATCGACGGCAATGGCTTCGGCAAGTTGATCTCCTGGACGCGTTCGATACCCTTTTCGATCACATGCCCGAGTATCGGGTCTTTCTCAAGCGTCGGCCGGGGGAAATCATGTTCGTGAGTCGCGCAATGGTTCACACGCTACGTGCAGACGATGAGGTCTCGCTGATTGGTGTATGCGATCATGAACTGACCCCGGGACCGCTGGCGGATCTGTATCGACGTCGTGATGAGGAGGTGTTACGATCCGGTCGATCAATTACCGGTTTGGAGGTATGGTTTACGCGAGAAGGATTGCCCCAGTGGTTTGTATGCCATAAGCTTCCCCTCAGAAACCGTGCAGGCCGGGTCGTGGGGATCATTGGCTTTCTGAAAGAGTACGAGCATATCAAGCAGCTGCCGGTGAGTGAACCCCTTGGTAAGGCGATCGCCTGCATCAAAAGAAACATATCGTCCCCACTAAGGGTTCGGGATATTGCTCGCGCGACGCACCTTTCTGCACGTCAGTTGGAAAGGCTTTTTCGTTCCGTGTTCGGTATAAGTCCGAAAGAGTTCATCATTAAGACGCGCGTACACACGGCGGTTGAACTTTTGATGCAGAGCGAAGCATCGCTCGTTCAGATCGCTTTGGACACCGGGTTCTGTGATCAGAGCGCACTCACTTACTATTTTCGTCGTGAACTGGGGATCACGCCGCAACGATTTCGTAAGGCCGCGATGATCTGGGCCAACTACAAGGCGAGCGAGCCAACCTCGGATACACCCTTTGAAAACCCCTCCGGTTGAAAACCCCTCCGGCGGAGCGAAGGCTGCCACGCGGTAACCTTTGGTTTGCCGCCGAAGTGTTGCCCTAGGTGATTCAAGACTTCGGTTCGGGCAACAGCGTCGATCAGCTTTATGCAGCACGCCGGTCGCAGCCGCGCGCAGCAGAGTGGTCCGGGATGCTTTGCATCCAATCATCCGATGCTCTGCGTCTCTTCCGCCTAGGACGCTCCAAGTCGTAATTGGCGTGTTGCACGCTGATGAACTCGGGGAAGCAAAATGTTGGCGCGATGTGGCTCGGGCGGCGTTGTTTCGGAAGACATAGGGCCTTCCCGCCACCGACAATCGCAACAGCTAGCGCGATGCTTGCAAAGCGGGATTACTTAGACCCTCACGAAGGTTCCCTTACGGTACATATAGAACAGGAGGAGCCACAGGATCACAAATGCCCCCGCCGGATTGAGGCCTTCGCCTACGGCGGCCCACGGCCCGCCGAGCGTTACCAGGTAGCGAGCCAGGCCCCCCACGAATCGCTCGGCGATAGTTGGAAAACTAATCAGATTCCACGCTACATACGCTGTGATGGCATTCGCCCCAAGGATCTCGAAGAACCACCCCACCCAGCGTTGGCCCAGCACGTCGATCGCCAAATAGAAAATAGCCAGCAGCAAGTAGCTCCAGCCGGCGGCCCATAGTACCATCGAACTGGTGAAAAGGTGTTTGATTATGGGGAATCGCCAGTTACCCACGAGGGTCATTTGGAACCAGTGATCGAGACCACCCGACCACAGCCAAGCCGCGGCAAGACTTCCGGCACCCCACATGACAAGCCACACGACTTTCATTCCTCCAGACCGGCGTGAGCGGAGGAGGTGCCCTGCAAACACTCCCATCAGGACCGTGCCGGCAAAGGCCATGCTGCTTAGTATCCATGTATAGGTTGTGCCGTCGCGGAAGGAGCCGAGCACCCGTTCGTCGACATACAGGGCCAAGTTAACGTTTTCTTCCAGCGTGCCGGCCGGATGGCCTCCAAAGGGGACCAGCAGCATCAGAAGCCAATAGCCGATCAACAGCACCGCAGTGCCGGCCACCTGGCCCCAGACCGGCAAGTGTAAAAGGAACACGGATGCCACCAGGTAGCCGGCGGCAATGGCTTGAAGAGTGTTCGAATAGAAATGGATGGTCTGGCGGTCAAACTCCAGCAGATGCCCTTGCACCATCATGCCCAGAATCCATAGCACGACGACTCGGCGAAGCACTCGGAGGTAGAGTGATGTCTTGGTCCGGCCCTGCTCGATCCGCCGAGCAACCGCCCACGGCATGACCAGGCCCACCACAAACAAAAAAAGCGGCATGATGAGGTCCCATGCGGTGAAGCCCTCCCAGCGGACGTGTTCGAACTGTGCCTTGAACCAATCGGGCAGAGGTGAGACGAAGATCCCTAAGATGGCCAAAAAGGCCCCTTGTCCCCCGGCGATCCAAAACATATCGAAGCCCCGAAGGGCATCGATAGCGGCGATTCGTCCCGTGGTCGGTGCGGCAGAGGCTGAGCTATGCATGGCGCGGTCTCCTCGTATAGGGCTTCAAGAAACATGTGGCGCAAGCCAAGGCCCTCTCACCGGCGGAAGGCTTGCCGTGAACAGGCGCGGCACCGGATTGCCAATCCGGCGGAGCTCCCGCTCGCGATTATGATTGGCCGAATTGAACAGGATATTAGCGCCGGGTGTGCCCGAGGCGGGCGTCCGCTTCAGCGGCTTGAGAGCCGATCCGTTGTATCCGGCTCCTCTTAGGGGGACTCAGCCGCCGAAAAGTCCCCTTTGTCCAGGGCCTCCTGGAGTTGCCGTACTTCCTCCAGGATTCGGATAAACCGATTGCCAAAGGGCGTCAATGAATATTGCACCTCGATGGGCGGCTTCTCGCCGAACACGACTCGCCGCACGATGCCGAAGCCCATCATCTTGCGCAGCCGCTCGTTCATCACCTTGGCCGAAAGACCGGGGCACGCTCGCAGCAGCGTGCTGGGCCGGCAGTATCCGCCGGCCAGCAGGTCCAGGAGGCGGACCGACCACTTGCAGCCGATGATGCTTTCGACCATTGCTGCCACGGAAGGGCCGCTTCCGGCCTCCGCCGGCGACGCCGTAAAACACGAGGGGCGATTACGAACCATTGCGTAACTACCTTACCGGAAAGTGCCGTCTTGGCCACATCGCACCAACCACATAATTATTCAATGTGGCCCGCGTGAGGCCAGTCTAAGCACAACAACCCTGTACGAAAGGAGCTGCGCCATGAAGAAAAAGGCCGTCTTCTATCACGCCGGTTGCCCCGTGTGTGTCAGTGCCGAGCAATCGGTGCTTGGGGCACTGGACCGGCAGCGCTTCGACATCGAGGTGGTGCACCTAGGTACCGACAAGGCCCGCCTCCCCGAGGCCGAAAAGCTGGGCGTCCAATCGGTTCCAGCGCTGGTCCTGGATGGCCAGGTCTTCCACATCAATTTCGGAGCGAGCCTGTCCGACCTCAAGTAAGCGATCCTGCCCGGAAGTCTTGGGTCGGAGAGGACGCAGCGCCCCTCCGGCCCCTTTCGGATTGAGCAAGATCGGAAAACCGGGTCGCATCTCCGCCGGGTCGCCCCAACGGCCGGCCTCTGACCGACCGCGTTCGGGCGCTCAGCGTATCCTTCGCCGTGGGGATGGGGATGCTGCGATGGGCGAGTCGCGGCCGCAACCTCACCCGCGATGACGTCATCGACGCCGTCATCGCGCTGGATCGAGGAGAAGGACATGCCGCGCAGGCTTCGCGCGGGTATCGGCAGCAGTTGCGGGCGCTGGAGCGGCTGGGTCAAATTCCCCGCCTGCCGATTTGGTACGTTCCATGACCGCGCCGTTGCGAGGCGCAGTCCCCAAGGTGGACGCTGGGGGACTCGAAATGGCTGCCGAAAGAATGGATTTGTCTTAGAGCGTGTTTGAGAAGTCACGTTTCCCATCGGGCGGCCAGTTCGGCTGGCTTGAGATGGCGTAACATCCGGTTCAGCCGTGAAAAATGTCCCCAGCATGCCTTCAGCAACAACTTGGCTCCGTCACGATCCTGCACGTCCCCCGCATGGACCACCAACCCCCATACCAGTCCCAGGGTGTCGACGGGGAGACGCCGCTTGCGTCCTTTCACCCTCTTGCCTGTGTCGTAGCCGCAACAGCTCCCTTTTTTTCGGTCGTTTTGACCGACTGGCTGTCGATGATCATCGCACTGGGCTGCCGCCGTTTCCCGTGTTTTACCCGCACGCGCTTCCGCACCAAGTCATGAATTCGTTCCTGACGGAAGGTCTTGAAGTAGTAGAACACCGTGTTCTTCGGGGGATACTCCCTGGGCAGCATTCGCCACGCACAGCCCGTCCGCGCGAGGTAGAACAGCGCATTGAGCACCTGTCGCATGTTCACGCTGCGCGGGCGGCCACCAGGCTTGGCGGAGGGAATCCGACCCGATATCGCTTGCCACTGGTCATCGGTCGGGTCCGTTGCGTAGTAGGCTTCCATGCTGCGCTCTCCCTTGCGAAAACGTCCCCCCTGTTTCCATCGCTGCGCACAAATACCCGCTTCTTCCTAGTCTTTTCAAACATGCTCTAAGGGCAATCGTGGCCGCATTTCCGCCAGGCGACCACGGGGAGCAATCGCAGTACGTACATTCGGAGCATTGGGTGCAGATATTGCTTAAAAATCGAGTCATCCCGTTTCGATCCCTTCCCAGGAGCCGGGGTCAGGCACGGTACCAGATTGTATGTCTATCCAAACACCTCCGGGTATTTTGCAATCTGCGATTGCAGGTCGCGGTCGTATCGAATGACGATCACGCGGTAGCCGCGGTTAATCAGTTCGCGACGTATAGCTTCATCCCGTGCGACTTGCGCAGGTTCGTCGTGGACGGACCCATCGCAGAAGACGCAAATATTCGGCGAGTAGAAGAAGTCGGCAATGCACGGTACCTCGGAAATGCGTCGTTGCGCCTCGTCGGGAAGCCGGCGGTGGTCCGCGGCCAGGGCGTCCAGAAACTGACGTTCCAATTCTGAACGCGAATCGGTCAGACTTCGCAGCCAATCCAAGTGCGAGCCCCAGTCGCGTTCGCCGGTCCACGGCAGCGTCCGGCCGCCCAATAGGTCTTGGAGGGTTTGAAGAATGCGATGACGATCCAACTGCATCGCCTCGTGCTGATTGCCGTAGCTCATTAGGCACTGGTAACAAGCTCCCTGACATTTGCGTAGGAGGTCGTTGCCATCCTCGTCGAAGTGGCAGATCGCGAGCGCCTCCCGAGCCAGACGCGCAACGGCATCCGCCTCCTCAACCAACCGGCGAAGGACGCCCGCGCCTCCTTCCGCCGCCTCATAAAACAGAATCCCCCGGTACTTTTCCGTTCCGATCCGTTCGGCAGCCAGTTCCGATTCTTCTAGCTGGAAGAGCTGCTCGCAAGCCCGTTGGAGGGCATATTGCAGGGATGTTTCCAAGATCGGATCGTCGCGCAATTCCGGTCGCGCGAGTTGCAAGAAGAGCATGTTTTGAGTTCCCTGAACCGCGAGCCGGATATTCTGGAACCGGGTACCTCGTGGAGCGGCATCATTTTTCTCCGGAGCGCTCGCGCGTGCCTCGCCGCTCTCGAAGTCCACCCAGAAACCCGGCTGTTTCGCCGTCCGAAAGCCGTGGTTCACGCGGAGCAACGTGGCCGCCGGTGCATAAATCAGGTGGAGGACCGGGGTGGTACCGAGAACGACGTCCGCTCTTTGCACCCGCGGTTTCTCTGGGCTGCCCGCAAACTGGAACGCAGTTTGGATGTTGTAGCCGAGCCGACGCCGCTCCTCTTCGTCGCAGGTGATGCGTTCGCGCCGCATCAACCTTACATTGGGCATGTCCAGCAAGGGCGCCAGCAGGCTGTTCTCGCCGTTGAAGCGAGTCCGGCACACGGGGCAAAGGTCGAACGTACTGTCGCAGAAGGCACCACAGGCGTGGCATAGCCGGCGTCGGACCAAACGCTCATCGAGTCCTCCCGGCGGCGACTGGAAGCTGACGACCTCCCATTTGGCCCCCTCGTGATAGAGAATGTTATCCGGTGCCATCTCGCGGATGGCGAGAAAACGCGGACGGCCGATGAATTCGCCTTCCTTCCTAGGCACCCATGCCCGCACCGGCAAGGCCGGGAAGTTATAGCCGGGCAAGAACCCTTCGCTCGCCAAATACCGGTACGGATAAAAGTCGCCTTCCTCTCGCGTGACGGCAATTTGACACAACAGGTTGAGTTGCCGCTGGGCTTCCTTCATCTTGCGATCGGCTTTATCCTGATCTTCCGTTGTGCGTGCCCGCTTAAGCTCGTTATAGGCCGCGTCTCGCTGCTTTACCGCCGCCCGGTAAAGTTCCCGCCACCGATCGAACGCCTTATCGAACTGCTCCGGTGCTTTGTCCAAGACACGGTCGAGCCAATCGTCGCTGAACCAGCCCGTCTGCTCCAGAATTCCCATATCCGGCGTCAAGACGTTCTGCACGCGACGGCGCAGTTCATAGCGCGCCGCCTCACCGAGTTGAACGGCCCCTTCCGCTTCCGTTTTGAGGGGCAAATCGTCCTGGCTCGTGTCGATCACCTCCTCGATGGACCGACCCAACGGCAGGCGAACTTGGGCGAGCCACATGGCGTGCACGTGGGCCCGCAGCAGGGCTTCATTGGTCAAGTCCAGGCGCGGCGGTCGGACGCTGCCGGCAACCATCTCCTCCCGGCGGTGGAAGAAGTACTGGTCGTGATTGTTCAGGGCGCCGCAATAGGTGAATATCAGCCCCGGCCGGCCCTGACGTCCCGCCCGCCCGCTTCGCTGCGCATAATTGGCAGGGGTCGGTGGGACGTTGCGCAAGTGGACGAAGTCCAGGTCCGCAATATCGACGCCCAGCTCCATCGTCGGCGAGCACACCAAATAGGGCAGGCGGCGTCCCACCTCTCTTTCCTTCTGCGTATCGCTCTCTTCCCAACGGAAGCGGCGCTCGCGGTGCTCGCGCACGCCCTGCTCACCCACCTGGGCCGTATGTTCGCGGGCCTCAAGTCCCGCCAAAAAGCCCGGCCACTCCTGATAGAAGCGCTGGAAAAAGGCGTTGACCCGCGGCGATGTGCGGCGTGAATACATCGGGTCGAACGGGGGCGTTCCATCTCCCAGTCGCCACACCAAACAGGCCGCGTCGAGCTGATAGAACCGGTGGTCGTTTTTCGCCTCAACCTGAACCAAAAAGCCTTGTTCCACCAGCAGTTTCAGCAAGGCATCCAGACACGTCGGATACTCGCCCGTCGCAAGACCGAGCCGTTGCCGCAGGAACCTGCCGATCGCACCTCCTTCGCCCAAGCTGTATCCCTTTGCCGGCTGATTCGACCGTCCCGGTAGCACGTATCGCGCGGCGGGGCGAAGCTCGTTGGCGTTCGAGTCGAGCCCCCAGAACTCGTTGAGTTGTTGTTCAACCCGTTTGCGGATCTGTTGCTGCTCGGTTTCCTCAAGACAACGGCGCGAGATCGCGAGCTTGCGGCGAAACTGGTCCAGCACGGCCCGGACCATGGTTTCCCGCTCCGCCGGTGACAGCCGCGCCACGTTGGGGTGAAACTGCCAGTACTTCTCGCCGGCGCACAAGGCCTCCAGCCCGCGATACTCAATCCGCAAAAGCCCGACATGCTCCAGATTCGGTTGGACCACACGCCACCCCCGGCGGAGATCCTCGTAGAGACGGTATTCCGTCAGGTCCGTAAAGACTTTCCACACATCCCGGGCCGCCGCCGATTCCGGGGCCAGTTCGGGATTCCGCGCAATGTCCCGGATCGTCAGACCGCTGCACTCGACCACGCGTTTGGCCACCTCCGAAAATGTCAGCTCGGAGTCTTGCTTCAGCGCCGCGTACAACGCGCAACGCAGCAGTGAGACGTGGACGAAGTCGTTGAAATGCCCGGCCTGAAGGGAAGCGTCCTGGCGATTGTCGGTGAAGCTGAGCAGCTTGTCGCGCGGCCCGTCGCCACCTCTGGCGTGACGCAAGAGAGACACCGCCAGCACGGTGGTCGCGCTCGAGCGTCCTTCGCTGGAGAGCGACGCCAACTTGGCGAACTCGCGCTCCCGGTCCGTGTAGAATTCGCCGCAGCGCAGACACAGCGAGAACGGCTCCCTTTGCCACCACATCTTGATGGCCCCGGCCTGAGGGGTCGTCCGGTACGTGCCGTCCGGGGCGACCCAGACCGCAGTGGGCACCCGTTCGCGCCAGGTCGACCTAAGCCGCCCGCGGCTGTCATACCACTCCTCAGGAATGCGGTCCTCGCTCCAATCGTCCTCGGCAGGTGCCGGCATCAAATAGCCCGATTGCTGCGCCTCCTCGTCGTGGCCGAACTCCACGCCGATGGGGTGCGGCAGGAAGCAGCCCTCACCGCCGGCCCCGCTCTCGGAGGAAGAGGGGAGACCGGTGCTCAGCACGTGATAGTAGTCCTGGCCGCACTGGCGGCAGAACTTCAGGGGGACGAAGATTCGGCCGCCGCCGGCCGGAGTCTGCCCCTCCAACGAGAATTCACGTTGTGGTGCCGGTTCCAACGTGGCAAACAGTGCCCGGCTTTGGCTGATGAATTGGTGCAACTTAAAGGCCGGGGCGCGATTGCCGCCGTCTCCCGGCCCGGCCCCGCCCGACTCCAGGACCTTCCGCAGGTATTCCCGGCTGCGCTGCGGCGCGATGCCCGTCACTTCCGCAAGCTCATTCGCCGCCTCCGTCAGCGTCCGTGGAACACGCCGCCGAAGACGGCCTTCGGCGTCCTCTTCGATCCCCAAGGCGTACTCCACCCAGCGCACGAGCGGATGTCCGCGGAAACGCTCGGCATCCCTTTGCCAATCCTCGTCGGCCGGTCGCCCGCCGGCCATGGCCTGCCGCAGCTCCTCCGGGGACGGCGGGCCGCCCTCGGTGAACGGCACCAGCGTTTCCTCGATGACGTCCTCGGCCTGGAAGGGATGGCCGAACAACCGCCCCGCGAAGTCCGCCACCGCGGCACGGCGCTCGGCGGGCGCGGCCTGGCGGCCGGCCACCATCGTCGCACTGGTCCCGATATGGACCAGCCCCGGGGCCGCGCACCTCTCTTTCAGCCTGCGGATCAGCATCGCCACATCGGCCCCCTGGCGGCCGCGATAGGTGTGCAATTCATCGAATACCAAAAATCGCAGCCCGCCGGGCACTCTCCCCTCCCCCGCCGCGTCAGGGCCCGCGTGCGAGGACATCGCCCGCTCCAAAAAGCGCTGATCCTCGGGCCGCACCAACAGCAATTCGGCCATCACGTAGTTGGTCAGCATGATCTGGGGCGGCTGCCGCCGCATTTGGCCGCGGACGTCCTCTCCGGTATCGCCGGTGTACTTCGAGAACGTCACCGGGAACGGCCGTCCCATGCGGGCCTCGTACCGCTCCTTCAGACGGTTCAGCGCCTGAAGCTGCGAGTTCACCAAGGCATTCATGGGATAGACCACCAAAGCCGCCACGCGGTCGCCGGTATCCGGTGCGCGGACCAGGCTGTCCACCATGGGAAGAAAATAGCAAAGGCTCTTCCCCGAACCTGTGCCGCTGGTGACCACAAAGTTCTTTTTCGCCAGGGCTCTGCGGATGGCCTCCTCTTGATGCCGGTACAACCGGAAGGGTTTTCCGTTGTCTTGCCGAAAGATGTCCGCGGTCTCGGGGGCAATCAGCCCTTCGGCGGCCAAGTCGTCCACCGTCTTGCCCGCGGCGTAGGCGGGACTCAGTTGCACCAGCGGTTCGGGCCAGAGGTCGCCCTGCTCCGCCAAGGCCTGTTCCACAAACTCCCGCGCCCGAGCGTCGGCAATCTCGATGAAGGAACGAACGAAATCGCGATAGTCGGCAAGGACTTGCGAATGAAGGTCGAAGATGCTTTTTCCCCTGCTCATCGTTCACCTGCTGCTGTCAATTTGGATTGCCACGGAATGCCCGTCCGTATCGATTCCTGCATGGCGTCGTAGATTTCCAGGATCATCCGCTTGGTGCGATATTCGCCGTAGCGCTCTTCGTCGTGCCGCCGGACGATGGGGAACTGCTCGAGGATGTAATCCACCGCCTCCCGCGGCGTGGGAAATAGCTCGCGGAGGCTCGCCGGGGCCTCCCGCTGCCACTCCTCGGGGCTGCCAAGATACAGGTGGAAGAAAGCGGCATCCAGTTCGGCCCGCAGCACCGCCCGACGCTCAGGGTCATAGCGGAAGGGCGGGCCAGTGTAGCCCAGGTCGCGGGCGAAAGGCTCCAGATCCCCCGCCGTGTAGGTCAGTTCCAGCACCCGCGAACGCAAAAAGTCCGCCAACGTCTCTCCCGGCGACCACGGGCACGGAAAGCCGAACGTCGCGGGAGGCAGGAAAGGCAGCTGCTTCATGGTAAAATATTTAAGGGAAGTACCCGCTACTTTTTGACGGGCACAATAGTCCAGGACATAAGAATCACAACTTGCCACCAGCCATTTCCCTTGAGTCGGCTTGTCCGGAAGCATGAGAAGAAACTTGTCTCCTACGCCGACGCGCGGGATGACGGCGGCAATGACAGTACGTTCGTTCGTCACGTTCGTAATATCGCGCCAGCCCAGCAGCCAGCCGCGATCCCAGCCCTTGGCCCGCAGGCGGCTTTCGACCTCGGCCTCTGGGACCCAGTAGCGAGGGAGCACCCGGTAATTGGGGTCCTGGAGGCGGTCCAGCGGTACTTCGGGCAACTGCGTGCTCTTGGAATTGGGCGGCAGGTCGCGGTAATCCCCAAAGCGATGGTCGAACTGGTGGATCATCTTGGCCTCGTACAGCGGCAAATAGCGCTCGTTTCCGCGGACGAAGACGTTCCCCTCTAAGCGGAACCCCTGCCCGGCCAACTCGTCGTGCGTGCGGAACAATCCGGAATCGTTGGCCATGTCCAGCATGCGGAAAAACTGTACCCGCCAAGGGTTGCCCTCCTCGCCTTTTCCCTCGTTTACTAGGACAGGGACGCGGCGGTAGATGTGCTTGGTCAGCTCGGCATCGCGGCGGGAGCGGAAGATGGGTGCCGTGCGGGTGTTGGGATTCAATAGGCGAAAGTCTTCGGGAGCGAGGGTAAAGCGCCGCTCGGTGTCATTGAGGTCGGACGCGCGCCGGCAGAAGAAGGCGAACTCGATGGCGTGGGCCGGTCGGGCGGTGCCGGTCATGGTTAGCAGACAGAACTTCATGCGGCTGTCCACGGCGGGGAAAAGGTTGTCTCGGTTCTCGAAGTCGTAGAGGCTTACCAGTGCGCTGGTGTCCACCAGGTCTTGGAAGAAGTGCTGTGTGGTGGCATCGGTGGCGATGCCCGTAGGGAGAACTGCGCCGGCGCGACCGGTCGGTGCCGGGAGCGCCCGCATGATCTCGGCAAAGACGGCGTACGTGTTGATGTCGCCGCGCCCGGTTTTGGGGAATCGCCCGCTGTGTCGCAAGAAAAGGCTGGTTGCTTCGGCGCTGTGGAGGGCCTCCTGGTATTCGCCATAAAGGGCCGGATTGCAGGTTCCAAGCCGATCGATCAACTTCGAGCGTGCGTCCTTGTTCGGGGCGTCGGCGATGCGGGGGTCGCGCGCCGCGAAGAACTCTTCTTCTTGCAACTTGATGCGCTCCCAAGGCGGGTTGCCCAGGACCACATCGAAGCCGCCGGCGGCGAAGACCTCGGGAAACTCCAGCGGCCAGTGGAAGAAGCGGTGGCGGACCGCAAGGGCCTCGGCCTGGGCCAAGACGCGGGCATCGACGGGGCGATCGGCCAAACGATCGTTCAGCGCGGCGGTGGTAATCACGACGTCGGCGCCGCGCCGCAGTGACTGAAAGAAGGCGGCCGTCCAGAGGTCGCAGGCCTGGCGCTGACGCCGGGCGGATGGTGAATGGCGCATCTGGTCGTAAAGCCGTTTTTTGCGGCGGACGGCCTCCGGTGAGTCGTCGGCGATGGCGTCAATATCTTGACTGCGGTGGGCGAATTCCGTTACGGCCGTCTCGGCACTCCAATCGATCAGGTCGCGGTACCCTTGAATATCCTCCCGATTGCGTTTGGCGACGGAGCGAGCGAAGCCCTTATCGTCGCCCGTCACGGCAGCAAAGGCCTCGTCGGGAATGCCCCGCCGGAGCACCGACAGGTCGAAAACTCCGACCAGCGAGTCGCCGCAGCGGATGCGGTGGTCGAGGAACGTCAGCGGCTTGTCGCCGGTGTGACTCTCCAGCCAGAGGGCCACGCGGCAGAGGTCCACGGCCAGCGGATTTTTGTCCACACCATAGATGCAATGCGAAACAACATCGCGAACGGCTTCGCGGACGCGTTCCGGGGCGGGCTCATCTTCGCCGGTGCGGATACGGGCGAGCTCCTTTCCCAGGCGGCGGGCTGCGGCCAGCAGAAAATGCCCCGAACCGCAGGCGGGATCGCAAACTCGGATGGAAAGCAAGGCCCTCTCTTTTTCCTCGGGTGTTTTCGCGGCCTTCAGACGTTCCGCGATCACCGGATCCAGAGCGGAGCGGATCAGCTCGGTCACGAGTTCCGTGGGTGTGTAATACGAACCGGTTTTCTTCCGTTCGGAGCCGGCAAGGAAGTCGAATCTGAGCCGGCCGCGGCCGTCGGAGGTGATGCCCGGATGATAGTCGAGCAGGCTTTCATAGACCGAGCCGAGCTCTTCCACATCGAGCGCGGCATAGTTGACCCGCCGCCGCGGGGCGTTGGGTTCCGGGCGGTAGTAGGCCAGATACCAGAAGGCATCGAGGAGATCGCGGTTCGTAATCCGGCAGGCGTCCAGGTCTAGGCGATCAAACAGTTGCCCGTTAAGGATGGGTAATCCCAAGGCGGCGGCCGGCGGTTTGTTGTTCAGGGCCGGTTGCGGCCGGTCCTTGACCAAAACGAGCCAAAGCACGCGGAGGGAGCACCAAAGGTCGTCGTGTTCCGTCGAGGCACTCTGTCGGTCCAGCAGGCGGCGGAGCCGACCGACGCCGTAGTGCTCGCGGTAGAGGGGATCGGAGCTTAGTAGCCCGCGGTCCTCCGAAACCAAGAGAAAGAGGAAACGATAGACCAGGACGAGCAGTTGGCGATAGAACTCTTCGGGGGTGATGCGATCATTCGCGGTATAATCGGGCGAGGCGCGACGCCGCAGGTCGTCATTGGCGGGATGGCTGAGGAAGCCTTGGGCCAAACGACTGAGGCACTCTTTCACGCCGTCGCGGAGTTGCTCGCGGACTCGCCCGCCCTGCTCCAGCCCCTCTTGGTAATACTTCTCCAGCAGGCAGTCCCCGGCGTCGGCAACGCCGCGCGGCAAGCGGGTGCGGTGCAGCAGGCGGTAGAGCACGACAAAGTCGTTGAACCGCTGGTCCTCGAAGATTTGTCGAAGATCGAACTCGACATACGCCTGGCGGCGGACGTAGGTGGAATCCCGGAGCAAGCGGAGGACCAGCCCGTTGGTCACGATCCCCCAAAGGTGCTCGGTGCGGTTGAGGTATTCTTGCACTAGGGAATGCGGCGCCAGGCGGGGTCGGCCCGAGGGGGGAACACGGCCGAGCTCTTGCCGGGCCCCGACGATGTGGACCGGCGGAGCGTCGTCATCGCCTTCGCCCCCGCCCCCTTTCCCCGACGGAGAGGGGCGATTGTGCGCATCCTTGGCGCCTTTGCCGGATGAAGCGGGGTAATAGGCGCGGTGCGAAATGGCGAAGGTCAATCCGTCCACGTCGTAGGCCTTCTGGTTGAAGCGAAGCTCGTAGCCGAGAAGCCCAAGAAAGGGAATGACCCAGGCATCGCGTGTAGCACTGGTAGCCGTGTCCGTTTCGGAAAGCCGCTGGAGGCGATTTTGGAACACGCCCCAGAGGGCTCGCGCATCGGCAAAGATCGCCGCGATTTCGTCGGTTAGGTTTCGCTTTCCGGGCAAGCCGAAGTCCCCAGGCTTCTGGCCGGGAAGCTCGTCGGTCAGTAGTTGTTCGAGGATCTCCGGCCCAAGCAAGCCGCCTTCGATACGTATGGAGGAAATCGTCATGACTTCACCACAGGCTGCAATACGAGTAATCCAAGAAGGTCTGGAGGGAATTGCGGGCTGACGGTTAATTGCCGGACTTTCAGTGCAACGGCCTGGCGGACTCGCTTATGGCTCTTCTCCAACTCGCTTGCCCTGGCGGCAATCCGCTCACGCACGGTGGTTTCGAGGGTGGGCCAGGCCGCCAGGGCGGCTTCGATCAGCTCTCGCTTCTCGGCCATGGGAAGATTGGCATCGGGCTGGGCGGCGAGCAGCCGCAAGGCCTCGGCGTCGGAGAGCCACTGCCGGGCTTCGCCTACCTGATCTCCGCCCTGCCTCGCTTTGGGAGAGGGGATACTGCCCTCACTCGCGACGCCTCTCGCAAGGCCGGCAGGGGAACCGTGGGTGAACCCGGTTACCAGGATCTCTTCCGCGAGGAGCGGCGCCCGCTCAGGCTGATGGACAAGGTAACGAACCCGCAGGAGCAAGATCGTGGTCAAACGCGAGACGTCGCCGGTGCGGACGGCCCCGCAACGGCAGACGACTTGAGGGGTTGTCCTGTCTCCGTCCGGCGCAGCTCGAGCGCTGAGTGCCAGCTCCAACATATACCGTGCCAAGGCGGAGACGAAGCGGTGATTGCGGCCGACGTATTCGGCCCCCTCGGGCGTAGGTGAGACAAAGCTGATGAGCCACTGACCGGTCTTGGAGTCGGGAAGCGCGAAGCGTACGGCCTCCGGCAGCGTGGTTAGGACGTCCCGGCCAACCGCCACCCGAAACACATCGGGACGCTTGTCCGGCGTGATGGTCAAATGGAGTCGCTGGGCTGCTGTCAGGACGAACTCCCGGACCGCGTCCGGATCGCCCAGGACGCTATCGGTCGCTTCGAGCTCGCGCCGGACCTCCTCCGGTTTGAGGGCCCGCTGGGCAAAACGGGGGCGCTTGGTTCTCTCGCGCTCGGCGTCCCTGTCCCATCGCCGGTGGAACGCGGTAACGCTGTCGGCGATGTCATCTCCGAAGTCGAGCGTCATTTGCTTGTCGCCCGCGGGCTTGGCGCGCCCGCCGCGGAGGAAAAGGGCGTTGAGCAGTGCCTCGGTGACCGACTCGCTCTCTTCCGGCACGGGAACGTGGGTGCCCAGAGCGCGGTGGATTTTGCGGGCCTTGTCGAGCAGGACCTCAATGACCACGCCGTCGATGGCGTTGTCACGGCCGAAGAACCGGACCGCCTTGACCTGGCCGGCCGGCTGCCCAAAGCGATCCACGCGGCCTTCGCGCTGCTCCAAGCGGTTCGGATTCCAGGGCAGATCGTAATGGAGGACGGCGTTGAACTTCTCTTGGAGGTTAATCCCCTCCGAAAGGCAGTCCGTCGCCACGAGCACCCGCGACCTTGCGGCGTCGATTTCCTGGATCTTCGCCTGCCGCTCCTCGTCGCCTTGCCGGCCTGTGACACACGTTACTTGCACGTCGGAAGGAAGGACCTCGGGCAAGCATTGGGCCACATACTCGGCGGTGGCGACATAGCGGCACCAAACGATAGGGTTAAAACCTTGCTTCAATAGTTCTCTGATAACCTCACACGCCCGGCGGAGCTTCGGGTCGCTTTTCAGGCCGCGGAGACCTTCGGCCAGCTTGGCCAACTGCCGCAGCTTGCGGCGTTCCGACGGAGCCAGGATCCTCTCGGCAGCCTCCACCGGCGGCGTGGGCGTTTCGTCGTCCGCGGCCTCTTCCGATGATTCGAACACAAACGAAGCGAACTCCGGCTCGTCTTCCACCGGTACGATCCCACCATCGCGGTTCGCCAACGCCGCCAGGGCCGCGGCCGGACTCGACATAACACAACGTAAGAGAGCCAAAGCCCCCCAATAGCGAACCCGTTGTTTGGGCTTTGCCAATTGGCTGCCCGTGCGCACGATCTCAGAGCAGAACGCGTACGTGCCATCGAAAAGCTCGCGATACTCCTGGGAAAGCTCGTAGGTCTCGTCGCAGGAGTCGCGTTCGGGAAAAGGGGTGATCGACTGCCCACCGCGTTCCCAATCCTGCTTGATATCCGCTCGAGTCCGCTGCACGAAATGCTTGGCAAGATCGATGCGCTGGGGTTCTTTGAGGTTGGCAAGGTCCCAGCCTTCGAACTCGGGCCGGAGAAGGCCCAACAGTGACCGGAAGGCCTCTTCGATGCCCGAGTGCGGGGTAGCCGTCAGTAGGATTAGGTGGCGTTGGTTATCTTTGGCGATTTCCCGAAGCAGGCCGTGACGCTCCTGCCGGCTCTGCGACTGAGTCGCCGCAGCACCGTGCACCTCATCCACGATCACGAGTTCGGGACAGAACTGAAGGAACTGATGGCGATTGCGATCGGTCTTGACAAAGTCGATACTGGCCACCTGAACGGGAAAATGCTCGTAAATGCTTTTGCCGGGCGGAAGCCGCCGTTCCAGTTGACCGACGGATCCCGAAGAGATGATGACCGGCTCAAGATTAAACTTCTGTTCGATCTCGCTTGCCCACTGCCGGCAGAGATTGGGCGGGCAAAGCACGCACATCCGCCCGATCTCGCCGCGGTCGTAGAGTTCCCGTGCGATCAGCAGTGCCTCGATGGTCTTGCCCACACCAACATCGTCGGCAATGAACAGTCGCACCGGTTCCAACCGCAGCGACATGAGCAGCGGGACAAATTGGTAAACGCGAGGACGAATCGAAATCCGACCCAACGACCGGAACGGCGTGGCTCCCTCACGCAGCATGAGCCGCGCAGCGTGCCAAAGAAGATGCGCGCCGGCGGCGTCCGCCACGTCCGTGGCAGTTGGCAGCGGAAAGGTCGCCGAAGTCAGCCTTTCCTCAGCCAATTCGTAACTAATCAAGTCGGCCAGCCGCTTGTGGACGGCCGTGCAGTCGTCGGTCGTGCCCGTCAGCGGCCGCAGAAGATAAACTTCGGGTCGGTCACTCGGCAGGAGTACCCACTCGCGGTTTCGACAGCGAACGATTGATCCTGGATTCATGGAAGGAAGTCCGATCCACTGTTCAAGTCCGTACCGGCCACATCCTGTCGGGAGGGGTCACTGCACGGGGAGTGACCGCCGTCCCGTCGAGGCCTGTTCGGCTGTCGCAACGACTGCGACAACTCACACGGGAACTGTTCGAAATTCCCCTTGCCAAATAGACGGCGGCCTTTGGGGAAAACGAGGCACATGGGAATCTTGTCCTGCGTCGCCCACATTCGCAGCGTCCTATGCGCGACACCGAAAAAGCCGGCGTTTCTGCTGTATCAATCCTAAGCCACCTTCCCGCCTTACTCCAAGGAGCTATCCTACTCTTGGTGACTCCGGCGGTCGAGATGACGCCCGGCGAGCTTGGACCGCTGATGTCCAACCCAGAATGTGGCTATTTCGGCAAGCACGCCGGATTGCTCTACAAAAAGTGAAACTCATCAAGTTGCGGCAGAGTGCGGCACGGCATGGCATCGGCGGAACAAGTAATTGAAGAGGCCGAGCGTTTCAACGATATTGGCCGGCTTGAGCATTTACAGGCCGAAGCGACCGGCTAATTGAGGAAATGCAATCCGCCCACGGCATTCACGGCAAAAGTCGCCGCCTGGGAGCGGAAGGCGACAAGTGTCGCGTGTGGGTCAATCACGCCATCCAGCGGGCTTGCGACAAGTTATCGGAAGGTGGGCTGAAGCAAGTGGCTGATCATTTGAGAGTGAGCATTACCGTCGGCGACGATCAGCCGGAGACTCCGAACCGCGCGCCAGTTTTTCGCGTGGGCCGTCGATAACGGATTGACGGCCGCAAATCCCTTTGCCAAAGTCAAACACGCGGCGGGCAATCCTCTGGAGCGGCGGCGTTATGTCACGCGTGAAGAGACGCGGCGACTGATGGAGACGGCAGCCAATTGGGTTTGGCGAACAATCATCGCCTTGTGTCGATGTGCGGCGAGCAGGCTTGGAACCGCGGCCCCGCATTGTCCATAACTTGCGGGCGTCATGCGAAACCGACCTGGCAAGCCGGTTTCCGATCGCCACGGTATACAGGTCGATTGGCAACACAGTGGCGATTGCGGCGAAGCATGACGTTGAACACCTCGATGAGCATTTCCAACGGGCTGCGGGCTTGGCCATACCGGCGGCCATGCACACGTCGGACTAGAACGGCAAAGAACGGATGCCGAATCGCGGAAACCCGCTTTTCCCGCGTTTTGCGCTTCTATTCAGACTAGAGCACAGCCCCTAATGGGCGGCACTGGACTCGAACCAGTGACCTCGACCGTGTGAGGATCGCGCTCTAACCAACTGAGCTAGCCGCCCGACAGTATGGCGAAGACGTCACCCCGTTTTCCGGCGGATCGCTCGGCTCATAAGCCGCTCGTGATCGCAGGGTAACGACGTGCACTTGCTACTGATTCTACCCGGGCGCGCCGGAACTTCAAGCGGTGGCTCCCTGTCGGTGCCGTCCCGGAGGTCCTGCGGCCGGGCGAACGGCGTGATGCACTTCGCGACTCGGCCCGGCTCACAGCGTAGAATTGCCCCGGCCGATCCATCAACGCCTTACGTTAGCGGCCCCGACGATTCCTCGTGCGCGGGTTGGGGTTCGTTGGGGCCGATGGGGGCCGTGGACGTCCGCCGGGCTTCCAAGAATCGAGCGATCGTCGCCAGGAATCTCGCTCGGTCGATCGGTTTGGTCAAATAATCGTCGCAGCCGGCCTCACGGCATTGGACGTCGTCGCCCTCCATGGCGTGGGCGGTCAGGGCGATAATACGGCCGGTGTAGCCCGCATCGCGAAGTCGTGCCGTGGCCGTGTAGCCGTCCATGACGGGCATTTGCATATCCATCAAAATCAGGTCGAAAGGCTCGCCGCGGTCCCGGGCGGCCAGGGCCGTATCGAAGGCAGCCTGACCGTTTTCGACCAAGGTCACCTCGGCGCCGGCTCTTTTGAGGATGAAGCTGATGAGCCGCTGATTGTCCGGACCGTCTTCGGCGAGCAGGATTCGCCCTTGCAAGCGGACGAGCGGGACGGCCACGCCTTCGCGTTGCTTTGGGGATGCCGCGACGCTCTCTTCCGGCGATTCTAACAGTGCGACCCCGCTGATGTCCCCGGTAGCGACGGTCAGCGTAAAGGTGCTGCCGCAACCGGGGCTGCTACGGCACGTAATGTCGCCGCCGAGCATCTCGGCCAGACGCTTGCTGATCGTCAATCCCAACCCGGTTCCACCGTATTTCCGGGTGGTCGATGAATCGCCTTGGCTGAACGGCTGGAACAACCGTGAAATCTGCTCGTCGGTGAGGCCGATTCCCGTGTCGATCACATCGATTTGAAGCAAGGAGGGCCGGTTCGCGTCTCGTACCAGCCGGGCGACGACGCGCACCTCGCCTTTCTCGGTAAACTTGACGGCGTTTCCGATCAGGTTGATCAGGATTTGCCGTAGGCGCAGCGGATCGCTGTAAATGGTTTCGGGAATCCTGCCCGCGAATTGCAAGTTCAAAGGCAGATTCTTGGCGGCGGCGCGGACCCGCATCAGGGAGATTACATCGGCGAGGATCTGCGGGGGGGAGCATGCGATGCGTTCCACCTCCAGCCTGCCGGCCTCGATTTTGGAAAGATCGAGGATGCCGTTGATCAACTGCAAGAGGTGTTCGCCGTTCCGGTGAATGGTGCGGAGCGCATCGATCCAATCCGGCGGTCCCTGTTCAAGACGGGGATCCCCGATCAAGATTTCAGTAAAGCCCAAAATCGCCGTCAAGGGCGTGCGAATCTCGTGACTCATGTTGGCCAGAAACTCGCTCTTGGCCCGGGTGGCGGACTCGGCAACGTGGTAAAATTCCTCTAGGGTCTGATTGGCGGACGCTAGGGCTTCCACCATGCCGTTCAGATCGTGCTCGGCGCGTTTCTGCTTGGTGATATCTTGGAGTTGTTCCACCACCAGCGTTACTTCCCCGGAATCATCCAGAATGGGAATGCTAGTTACGCGAATCCATCGATCGAATTGCGAAAAGAGAATCTCATTCGTCGTGACCTTCCGCGTAGCCAGTGACTCCAGCGTGGGGCAGTTTTCGCAAGGTTGAGCACAGCCCAATAACTCGTAGCATTTTCTTCCCTGCACCTGTTCCTGCGACAGACCGAGCAACTCGTATCCGGCCTTATTGAAGGAGAGCACCGTCTGATCTGACGTTTTCAAGGCGATCACATCGGGAATGCCGTCGAGAATGGTCTGCAAGAGATTATTTTGCTCTTTCAGTCGCGTCTCGGCTTCTTTGCGTTCCGTGATGTCGCGAAGGATTGCGACTGCATGCCGGCGACCGTTGAGCGACACCGCGGAGATGGAGAGTTCCACAGGAATCTCTCGCCCATCCTTGTGTTTGGCCGCAAGCTCCAGTGTTTTGCCCACAGCCGGGTCTCCGCCGCTCCTGGTGAACTCCTGGAATGCTGCGCGGTGAGCATCAAGAAACCGCGAGGGCGCTATAAGCTCATGCAGGTTTCGTCCCATGACCTCATCGGTCGAGTATCCGAGGATTTTCTCGGCCGCCGGATTCCAGAAGGTCACAACCCCCTGGGAATCGATCATGATAATGGCTTCTTGCGCGGCATCGGTGATGCTTCGCAGCATCGCCTCGTTGTCTCGCAAAGTTAACTCGATCCGCTTATGTTCGGTGACGTCCGAAAATACGGTCGCGAATCGGTCCTCGACAATCCTGTAAACGCTGATGGCGTAGTGACGGCCGAGCGGTTCGACGAATTGCTCGAAGTTCAGGGGTTCACCGGTCAAGACCACGCGTCCGTAAAGCTCGATCAACCCTGTTTTTTCGATACCGGGGATCACTTCGGTGACGCGCTTTCCCAGGATATCCCCGACGCGAAGGCCGGTATGAGTTTCGAAGGCGGGATTGGCGTCCAGGAAGATATAATCGACGGGACGACCAGAGGCATCCCACACCATCCTCTGTACGCCGATGCCGGATATGGCATGTTGGAACAAGAGGCGGTGTTTCTCCTCGCTAGTGTAGTGTCTCACTCAGATGGGGCCTTATCCAGTGCGGCGCGGGCGCGACGGACTTTGGCGAGGATCGCCTCGGCCTTGGCCGTCCACGTGAAGCCCTTGGGATTGGCATTGTGATCGGCAATGTATTCATAGATCGCCCGTTCCAACTGCCGAACGCTCTTGAAGACGCCGCGGCGAATGCGGCGATCCGTGATGTCGCGAAACCAGCGTTCGACCAGATTCAGCCAGGAACTACTCGTCGGCGTGAAGTGGATGTGAAAGCGTTGGTGCCGTGCCAGCCACCGCTGCACCTTCGGATGCTTGTGCGTGGCGTAGTTGTCCACGATCAAATGCAAGTCGAGTTCGGGCGGCGTCTCCGCATCGATCTTCTTGAGAAACTTCAACCATTCCTGATGGCGATGTCGCGGCATGCACTCGGCGATGACCTTGCCTTCAGCCACCTCGATGGCCGCAAACAGCGTCGTCGTCCCGTGGCGTTTGTAGTCGTGCGTCAGCGTACCCAACCGGCCGGGATACAGCGGCAAACTTTTCTGCGTGCGATCGAGCGCCTGAATCTGGCTCTTCTCGTCGCAGGAGAGCACCAAGGCGTGTTCGGGCGGGTTGAGGTACAGGCCTACGAGGTCCACGACCTTTTCGACAAACCGCGGATCGTTGGAGACCTTGAAGGTCTTCACCAAGTGCGGCTTCAAGCCGTGGTCACGCCAAATGCGATGCACAGTCGCCTTGCTCACCCCCACGGCCTTCGCCATCGAGCGGGTCGACCAGTGCGTGGCGTTGGCGGGCTTCTCCTGCGTCGTCTTGCGGAGGATCTCCGCCTCCTTCGCGGCGCGGACCTTCGGTCTGCGACCGCCGCGCGGCTTGTCCTTGTCGAGGCCCGCCAGACCCGCCTCCAGGAAGCGGGTCCGCCACGTTCCCACCGTGCGACGCGTGCAGCCGAGTTCGGCGGCAATCTCGTCGTTACGCTTGCCCGCCGCCGCGGCCAGGACGATCTTGGCACGCAACACCACGCGTGCCGGCGTGCTCCGACCCCGCGACCATTTCGTCAGCGTCGTTCGTTCCGCGTCACTCAACTCGATGGCTTTCGCAACTCGCATGGCGTCATCCTCCTCGGTCTGAGAGTGAGACGCCGGCGGCCATGGATAAGTTCCCTCAATTACAAGACACTACACTAGCTCGGAGTCTCTCTGCCGCTCGGCGTCGTTGGGCAAGGTCGAGCCACACCAGGCCTGCCGTTCCCGCGATGAAAAGCAAGCAGAGAATCGCGGCCCAAATCATGTGTCGGCGGAGATCGGACGCCGCCTCAGCGTGCGCGGCGCTGATGGGGATGGCCGCCAAATCCAGGGATACGTCCCCCACGGAATGGCCGAACCCGGCAATCGGCCCGTAGCGCTCCACAAGGGAGGCCGGCGCATCTTGCGGATCGCCGTGGCATTTCAAGCATTCGGTTTTGAATCGGCGCGGGATGGCTCGATCCACGTATTCTTCACCGTCCTGGGAAAACCGAATCGTGCCGGTCCAGGAAGCGGCATTTGGATTTTGCTCGAAAAAGCGGATGATGTCTTCCTCCGCCGGTGTGGCCCGATTGAGCGGGTTACGAGGATTTCTCGATGGGAATCGCACGACGGCTTCAGGAAAGGCGGCTTGAACCTTCTCGAAGATGTGTCTTGAGATGACGGATGTGGACATTGCTTCGGGAATGAATTCACCGGATTGGACCCGCTTTTCCATCTCCGGCCGAATATGTTCCGCTACGTAGTCGCGGAGAGCCGAGTTGAAAGCCACGGCCAAGACGGCCTCGTGTTGTGCGGTGCGGTTGATGTGTTCCCATGACCAATGTGTCGTCTGATAGAGGACGACCGTCAAGAACGCGACGCCCAAGAGGCCCATTCCGAGAAGCAATCGCGACATGGTCAGTTTTTCGGCCAGGCCGGGTGCCGTTCGTGTCCCCGGGGCCGTCTCGATCGAGCTTGTGCGGGAACGTCCGACTTTCCGCCGTGCTACGTTCAGTGCGAACGTGATTGCCACGAGAAGACCAAGACTAAGAAGCAGCAACACACCGTTGGGAAAGGCGGCCCGCAAGGCGACGTTCCAAGTCCAATCCCGGGCGTCGATATCCATTCCCAAGACGCCCGTCGGTCGTCCCGATAAGGGTTCGTATAGCGGCACCAACGCCGTGACCCACGTTCCCCACCGATCGTGTGTCGGCCCGGTCACTCGAGCGGTTTTGGTTCGGAAAACCTCGAGATCTTCCGGCGATATTTCTTGATAAATCTGGCCCGGCGGAGATTCATCCGGGGAGCCGGCCGGCTCGCTGTCCGCGAAGAAGAACACGCGACCATCGCTTTTTTGTCCCATCAGATATACAAAACGGCACTTGGGGTCGGCCTCGCGGATGGAGGCTAGTTGCTCTTTCAGTGAGCGGTACTGATCAGAGGCCGCGTCGTTCGCGGTTCCGTTCAAGGCTTGGAGGGCTTCGGCGTTGATCGCACCGGCCGCCGTACGGGCTTGGAGCAATACTTGGGATCGCAGCTCTCGGTCGGTATCGACGACGAGCCACCAGACGAGGGCGGTTCCACAGGCAACGATCAACCCGATCGTCGCAGCCGGGAACGCGGACGGAGTGGTGAGCAAATGCGGCTTCATGGATGGAAGAATTTCGATTTCGGGGTCACTCGCAAGCGGCAGCCGCGTCAGGTGCGGCACCGGACACAACCCATCGGCACCGTTGTGTTTAGGTGGGCTCCCAAGATAATTTAGCTCAGTGAATGCCATGAGGGCGGCGCATCATGCTCCGACCCATGCTGACGCTCAGATGCGTGCTATGCTTATAATGGCGTTCCAACCCTACGGCGTGCATTGTTGCCCGGTTCTCTTCTGCAAAGACGGCTTACGGCAAACGGCGGGACGCTCGTGCCTCGTCACCGGTCTCTCATGGCCCTGCGGAAGGTCCGTTCCTTCCTCGGCTTATCCCGCCCGCAACCCGCCGGGCGACGGGCATTTCGCTTGCGGCGTGTCTCGCCAGATCGCTCGCGCCACCAAAACGCGGTGGGTAGGACTTCGCTTAGCCCCCTTCGATCCGGTAAGCTTTAGAGACTGAGACTGCGTCAAGAAGCGTAGTCGGATTCCGCCGGGCCGAGAGAGTCGGGGGATCGCCATGGCCATCTTCGTCGTGTGTCCCGGGTGCAGGACGCGATTCAACGTCAGCGACAAATTCGCAGGCAAGAGCGGTCCGTGCCCCAAATGCAAGACCGTCATCCAAATCCCGAAGCTCACCGAGCAACTTGTCATTCATGAACCGGAGCAATTCGCTTCCGGAGGGCGCACGCAGACCGGCAAGTTGGCCACCAAACCCATCGCCCGGCCGCGTTTGGAGGTCAATGCCGTGGCCGCGGCGGCCGTGATCGGGGTGATCCTCCTCGTCGCGGTGGGTACGTTCATGTTGGGCAGGGCATCCGCCTTCGAGAACCCGATCGTCCGCATCTTGGGGCTTGTCCTTGTGACGCCCGCGCTGGCGGCGGGCGGGTATGCCTTTCTCCACAGCGAGGATGACCTCTTCCCCCTTCAGGGACGCCGATTGTACGTTCGGGCGATTTTGTGCGCGGCCTGCTATCTGGTGATCTGGGCGGGCTTCGAAGGGATGCGAGGATTCTTGATCACGCCCGAGACATGGACCTGGGTGGTGTTCGCCTCGCCGCTTTTCGTGTTGGGAGGTTTCGTCGCCTACTTGACGATGGATTTAGATTACGGCAACGGACTGCTGCATTTCGCGTTCTTCGTGTTGGTCACCGTGCTGCTCCGTTGGGCGGCCAATCTCGGCTGGATTTGGGACATTCCTACCACGGAAATTCCCCTCGTGTAAAAGCCGGGTCGGCATAGTCCCGCGTTGCGCGAAGTTTTCTCAGGAACGATTCACGATCCCTTCATGTACGCCATCCAGGACATCCCCGAACTGCGAGCTTGCGACGAGCAGCGGCAACTGGTACGCATTCCCCCGGAACTGGACGTGCCCTTGACGGATCGGGTGAAACGCCTCATCGACACGGTGGAGTTCCGCAGGCTGGCCCGGATCACGCAGTTGGGCTTGGTGTCGCTGGTGTATCCCGCCGCCAATCACACGCGATTCGAGCATTCGTTGGGCGTGTATCGCCTCGCCTTGCTATTCCTCAAACGACTTGAGAGCGACGAGCGGTTTCAACGCATCGTCCGGCCGGAAGAGGCCGAACTCTTGATCGCGGCGGCTTTGCTGCACGATTTGGGGCACTGGCCGTTCTGCCACGCCATCGAGGACCTGCGATTGCCCGGGGTGCCTCGCCACGAGATGTTCGTAAGCAGCTTCTTGCTCGAAAGCGAAATCGGAGACGTGCTTCGGCACGAATGGAACATCAATCCGCGGGACGTGGTCCATTTGCTGCACGGAGGGAATTCGCAAGAGCCGGGCGAGCGATTGCTGGCCGGCATCCTCTCGGGGCCGATCGACATCGACAAGATGGATTATCTTTACCGGGACAGCGTGCATGCGGGAGTTCCGTACGGGCGCAACTTCGATCAGCAGCGATTGGTGAAAAGCCTGTGCGTCAACGAGGCGGGCGACGGCTTGGCCATTACGGAAAAGGGCAAGACGGCGGCCGAGCTGATGTTATTCGCGCGTTACGTCATGTTCAGCGAAGTGTATTGGCATCACGCGGTCCGGTCCGCTACGGCCATGTTGCAGCGGGCCTTCTACCAAATCTACCCGCGGCTGGACCTCGATCTTTTGTTCCGCCAAAGCGAGTGGGATTTTGTGCAGACGCTTCGCGGCATCGCGGGGAACGGAGCCGCGGGAGTCTTGCTCGACGGCGTGTTTGGTACGCAGCGGTGCCTGTTCAAGCGGGTGGCACAGTACAGCGCCATCGAAAACGAGGAGCTGTATCGGCGTTTGGCGCGGCGGCCGTATCCGTGGCTCGCCGCCTGCGGCGAGGAGTTGGCGGCCCTATTGTCCGCGCGGATCAAAAAGGTGGTGGCGCCGTTCGAAGTGCTGATCGACGCTCCTCCCGTCCATAAAGAGATCGAGTTTCAGGTGGATGTATTTTTCCCCAAAGAACAGTGTTATCGACCGCTTGTTCAGGTGTCGCCGGTCGTGCGAGCCTTGGCGCAGCAGCAATTCGACGACTATGTGAAGCGTGTGAGAATCTTCGCCGCTCCGCGTATTTGCGCGGAACTGCGGGATCTACGCGATTTCAGCGATTTGGTACACGCGGCCGTGGATCGGGCCGACTCTTGACCGACCGAGATGTGAAACGCCGTCGGGTGGATGAGGATGGGAGTATCATACCGCGCCTCCAATCCACGGACTTTGCACAGCCTCGTCCTCGGCGGCCGAACGGTTTTTGTCGCTTGCGGTGCGAATGCCGCTTCGACGGACGGAACGCGAGACGGATGATACAAAATTGAGAGAAAAGCATGGATCTGGAATCAGCGGCGGGGCGAGTATTTGTTCGCGGCGACCGATCGCGACCATTCTTGGAGCGGCATCCCTGGGTACGCGCTACGTCGATCGAGCGGATCGAAGGCAATCCCAGCGACGGCCAGGTCGTGGATCTGGTGGGTAAAGGCGACCGCGTCATAGCCCGGGGAATTTACGAAGGTCGCGGCGGAATCCGGGTCCGGCTGTATTCGTGGGATACGCGGCAAAGATTGGATGCCACCTTTTGGCGGGATCGCATTCGCCGGGCGGTGATGCTCCGCGAGATGCTGGGCTTGATGCGGCCCTCCGAGGCTTGCCGATTGATTTTCAGCGAGGCCGACGGTTTGAGCGGTCTGATCGTCGACCGATACCGCGACTACGTGGTACTACAGGTGGGATCGGTCGGCATGGCGCAGCGCCTGCCGATCCTGTCGGCGGCGATCGGCGATCTCCTGCGACCGGCGGCGATGCTGGTGCGTGTCGATGCGGAATTGCGGAGATCCCAGGGCGATGCGTACGCAGACGGCGTGTTGAGCGGAAATCCGCCTCCAGGTCCGATCGTCGTCGAAGAACATGGGCTGAAGTTCGGCGTCGACTTGATGGAAGGGCAAAAGACCGGCTTCTACCTGGATCAACGCGAGAATCGCTTGGCTGCGGCCCGGTATGCCGCGGGAAGACGCGTGCTGGATATGTTCTGCTATACGGGCGGCTTCGCACTGGACTGCGTCAAGATCGGCAAGGCCGAGGAGGCTCTGGGTTTTGACGGCAGCGAGCGGGCGGTCACGCTCGCGCAAGCCAATGCACAGTTGAACGGGGTCGCCAACGTACGGTTTGCGGTGGGCGATGCCTTCCAGACCTTGGGAAACCTGCGAAAGGAAGGCGAAAGGTTCGGCATGGTCATCCTCGACCCGCCCAAGTTCGCGGCTGGGAAATCTTCGGTTCCCGACGCCCTTCGCGCCTACCACTCCCTCAATCGGCTGGGCATCGAACTGCTGGAGTCGGGCGGCGTGCTGGTCACGTGCAGTTGCTCCGGCTACGTCACGCGAGAGGATTTCTTCAACATGTTGTTCGGAGTAGCCCAACAGACGCGACGGGAGATTCAAATCCTAGAAATGCGCGGCGCCGCCCCCGACCATCCGACTTTGGTGACCTGCAAGGAGACGAACTACCTCAAATGCTTCATCTGCCGAGTGTGGTAGGCCGATCGCGATTCGGACGCAGCCGCGCATTTACGCCGTCCGAGAGATTGAGTAGCGAGTCGGGCTTTGAATCCGGCGGAAAAGCAATACGTCATTCCCGATGTTCGACCGGTTCCGAATTGCCCGGTTTTGGGTTTCCATGGGAAGGGAGATGAGACGATGATTCGATTACAATTTTGGGCGTGCCTATGGTCCTTGACCTTGATCGGCGGTTTGAGCAATTTGGGCGGTGTGGACGCCGGGGAGTCGGGGGGCGCTGCCTCGCAACCCTTTTTCGCCCTCTGCATGGATACCCATGATGCCGAGAAGCGGGATCTGGAACAACAGGCGCGGATGTTGAAGGACTTGGGCTACGACGGTGCCGGCCACATCGGCTTGGATCGAGTTCAGGAGCGACTGAGCACGCTCGATCAGGTGGGTTTGCGGCTCTTTCAGATTTACGTCGTTATCGACGTCGGGCCGGAGCGGCAAGCGTACGATCCGCGGCTGCTCGAGTGTTTCTCGCTTCTCCAAGGGCGCGGAACTCAGGTGGCGCTGACGCTCCGCGGGTTGCCGGCGGGCGATCCCTCCGGGGATCCAAGGGCGGTTCCCGTTCTGCGAGAATTGGCCGATGCCGCCGCCGCGAGCGGGGTTGAGCTGGTCCTCTATCCCCACACTGGTGATTGGGTCCAAGCGGTGGAAGACGCCGTTCGCGTGGCGGAGAAAGTCGATCGGCCCAACCTGGGTGTGATGTTCAATCTCTGCCATTGGCTCCGCGTCAGCCCGGACCGAGATTTCCAGCGCGCGTTGCGACTGTGCCGGCCCTGGTTACGAGCGGTTTCCATCAACGGGGCGGAAGAGTATTCCTGTAAAGGAGACTGGAGCGAGTACATTCAGCCTTTGGGCAAGGGTTCCTTCGACGTGCCGCGATTCCTCAAGGAGTTGCGTGAAATCGGCTACTCGGGTCCGATCGGTTTGCAATGTTATGGCATTCCCGGCGACGCCGCGGAACACCTCTCTGCGTCCATGGTCGCCTGGCGGCGCTATCAGGAAGAGCTCTCCGGCAGCCTGACGCCCCAGCCGAATCGCTGACGTTGTTCTGCTGCTCTCCCGATCCCTTGATCAGAGGACGCCTTCGCACGTGCCTCGGCCGACCGGGCCGGTAACTCGGACTACGCCGGCGTCTCGAGTAGCCAAAGTCGGAGCGTGTTCAGCATGTGCTTGCCGATGGTGATGCGGCGGTAGGCCGGATGGGAACTGAAATGGATGCTGCGAACGCTCATCTTGGACGGGTGAAGCATGAACACGAATACGGTCAACTTGTGAATTTCCCCGTCGTCGGATTCGACCGGCGGAGAGGCTAGGACGATGTCCGCCGGGACGATCATGCCCACGCGCTGGATGAGCTCCCTGGCCGCTTGGGCTGCTTCGCC
This sequence comes from Thermogutta hypogea, assembly GCF_055386265.1. Lineage (NCBI taxonomy): Bacteria > Pseudomonadati > Planctomycetota > Planctomycetia > Pirellulales > Thermoguttaceae > Thermogutta > Thermogutta hypogea. Next base: position 1,826,763 of record NZ_AP042425.1, on the reverse strand, counting down.
GGTGTCGCCCAAGGTTGCCCATTCCTCTTGCCAAAGTCGGTTCGCCGGCGCGATCAAGGATGCGGCCAAGACCGAACTTCCCTGCTGCGTCTGCGTCATCCAGTCCGTCACGAGCCCGCCGCTGTCCGATTCGAAGATCGCCAGCTTGAGGCCGCGCTGTGCCAGCACATCGGCAACGACGTCGTGCAAATCACGGCCGTCTTCGCTGAAGACCAGATTTCCGAGACTCTCGCGGATCGTTCGCAGGACCGGCTCGACCTTCGCTTGGCAGGCCTCTCGATCGGGGCCGCGGGTCGATATCCGCAGAATGATGGTGTTCTGGGACGCGTTGATTCCCACTAAGGGATCGCGTCCTCGACGGATGAGGTCCGGAAGCATTGCTTCGACTTGGCTTTCACCGGCTCCGAAGCATTTGACGTCATGGTGCAGAATATAATCCCTGCCCAGGCCGCTTTGGCACAGCCGCAATTCCGCCTCGGGCCACATTTCGTACAGTTCCACGGGTACGCCCGGAAAGCAAAGGATACGGCAAGCATTCCGGCCGGGACGAGGAATTTCCAGATCGATGCCGGGCGCGGTGCCGCGGGGATTGACGATCATCTTGCTGCCGACGGGAAACAATGCCTGGATGCGATTCCGCTCCGGCATCTGTCGATTGCGTCGGCGAAAAAACTCCTCCACCGCTTGCACCGCCTCAGGGTATTCGACCAGCGACAAACCCGCAGCTTCGGCCAAGGCCGGTCGCGTGAGGTCGTCCGCCGTGGGGCCGAGACCGCCGGTCGTGACGACAAAGTCCGATCGCTCCATTGCTTGGCGGAAGACGGCCGCCATGGCCGGAAGATCATCACCCACGGCCGTGTGGTATAGCACGCGCGCGCCGAGGTCCTCCAGGCGTTGGCTGATCCACTGGCTATTCGTATCCAAAAGGCGACCGTTGACGATTTCGTCGCCGATTGAGATGACTTCGCAGGTTGGGCCTTCCCAGTGGTCGGTCATGGGTGCTCCTGAACAAGGAGGTTGCTCCAGGCTCGCAACAACTCCCGCAATTCGTCTTCCTGGCGGACGTCGAAACTGCCCCGATGCTGTCCGTAAAGATCCATCCACAAAGCCAGACTTTCACGCTCCGCCTGGGTCAATCGAACATCGTAATGTCCCTTATCCAACATCGGCCAGAGCGGATTCATGCGTGCATGGCCCTCACCGGGCAGAGAACGGCCTCGATGGTAGGCGACGGCCACCGACTGGGCCAGACTCGGGTTGCCGTAATTGGTGAGCACCTCGAGCGAACGGCCGGGAGAAAGGTCCCATTTCTCCCCCGGCTTGCCGGCCTGGTGGCATTCCCCGCAACGGCGATCGAGGATCGGCTGGACCAACACCTCGTAGTCCAAGGGCCATGAACCCGGCGGCCCGATCCTTAAGCGCGAAGGCTGTCGATACATGGCGGCAATCGGTCGGGCCGGCGGAGCCTGCGTCCTCGGCTCATGGCAGCCCACACAGGAGGCGGTTTGTCCGGGTTGCACGTAGATCGCCGTGCGCATGGTCCGGACCGCCATCCCTTTTTCGTCTACGGCCTGGAGGAACAACGAGACGCCGGCGAGTACGCGGAAATAGGCCGATCCGTCGCTTTCCACCGGGGCGCTGCCAATCACGAATTTTCCCGGATCTTCGCGCGTCAATCCCAAGTTGGGATAGTTCATGGTGGGATGCGTCTTGACGGGAATGCCCACCACGCGAAGCTCGCGAATCGTCCCTCGCGGAATGCCCGGCATCCCTTCATAGACATCCGCCACCAACAGCGATCCTTCGGCTTCAGCCGGTTGGGAGTCCACGATACCGGTGCTTGAGATTTCACGGCGACGGGGCCGCAGAGGGATGGGACATTCGCAGCCGATCGCCTCGTCGCGATAAATCAGATTGAGGTTGCCGAAAGCGTCGAACAAATAGATGCCGGCGCCGGCGTCCTCCATCTTTTGACCGTGGTCCGCCAAGGGACTGTGCGACCATGACACGAGCAAGTGCTCTTCGGACAAGGGATAGGGGTTCGCAAAATAGTGTTTCGGCCATCCCTCGCTCTCGGGGAAGCATACCTCCGGGGTCAGACGCGTGAGCGGCGGTTCATCGTCCAAACCTCGGCGGGTATCCAAGAGGCATAGGCTACCGCCGGTAATCGAGTGGTGCGCCGAGGCCGTGAAGACCAGTTTGTGCGAACCGGGAATCGGTCGTGCTTCGAAGATGGAGAGCGGATTCCGCGTGAAATTGCCGTAGACGGCTTGTACGCCGGTACCGTCGGGAAATGTCGCCCAAAGCCCCATATATGGCTGATTATGGCGATCCACGTAGTCCCAGCGAGCGTAAAGGATGCGACCGCTCCAATCGACGCAGGGATGCCACTCGAAACTCTCGAATGCCGAGATCGGCCGGATGTTTCTCCCGTCGCCGTCCATGACGTGCAGCGTGTAGATCGCGACCGGTCTCTCGGGGCCGCCGCCGCAGCGCACATAGCAGTCCGGTCCGCCTTCGCCGGCCGCGGACACGGCCGTCGGCAAGACTTGAGTGTGGATGCCCCGGCGCGTGGACAGGAAAACGATGCGGCCGTCCGGGAGGTAGCGGGCATCCATGTCGTCATACTTTCCGGCGGTCAGTTGCCGCAGGCCGCTGCCGTCGGCGTTGACTTCATATACGTGGAAGAAAGCATCCTCGGGGACATTACCCTTGTCCAACTTGTTCGGTTCCTCGTGCAAGCCGGGGTAATAGCGAGCGTAGGAAAACAGGATCTTCGTACCGTCGTAAGAAACGTCAGGCCGAATCACCGAACCGGAAGGCAAGGACGCCGTCAGACACCGCAGCCGCGGCCGGTCGGTTTTCCATTGATCCATGACGTACAAGCCGCCGTTGGGACGGCACCACCAGCCGTAAAACTGATCGGACATATGGTGGAATGCAGGCGGCGCCCGCTTGACGAAAACCAAGCGGTCGAAATCCAGCAAGGGGTTGGCCCGGCTCATCCGTCGTATGGCTCCGCACACCGTGAAATAGACGACTTGCCTAGCTTCCGACGGCAACTCCGGGTCCCTGGCAATGCTTCTCTCGGCCTCTTGCAGCACCTGAAGTTCGCGGCGCACCGCCGTTTCCGCCTCGGCCGACAGATGCATTTCCAACAGTGCCGCGGCGAGTTTTTTGCCACGCTCGACCCATAATTCCACCGGGTAACGAAGTTCGGATTCGGCGGTTCCGGGAAGGGGGTGTTTGACCGACCACGGACTGACACTGCTTTGAAGCGCCGGCTTTCCCAGGGCGATGTTGCCGGCCGAAGCGTCGCCCGAGACGTACACCTCGACTTCGTCCAAATGAAAGTACTGCGTATCGGCAAGCTGGAGGCGTATGAATCTTCCTGCGGCGCCGTTCATCGCGACGCGGAGAGGCTTGCCGTCCGGCACGCCCTGGAACAACGACCCATCGTGCCGATAAACTTCCCGCCAGGTCACGCCGTCATCGGATATCAGAACGCACAGTTTGGCGGCGCGGGCGGCGGTCCCGCCGTCGCACCGGTTGAAAATCAGCAAGTGATCGATCGCATGGGCCTCGCCAAGGTCCACTTGCCACCAAGGCTGAGCCTCCATTTGCGTGTGAAATCCCCACTTGCCGTCTTTGATGCCGTCGCACGCACCGCGGGCATCCTCTTCAGGAGTAACGGGCAGGACGCGCGTATCGACGCCGCTTCGCAATTCCGCCTGCCGCACCCAGTCGCGAATCAGCATCGTTTCGCTGATCCTCGCCTCTTCCCACTCACCGACGGCGGCGCCGGCCGCCAGGTCGGAGGCCGCGACTCCGCCGGCCGAGGCGAGGAAGCCTATTCCCGCCACGACGAGGATTGCCGGCCCAAAGCTCCAATGGATCCCTTTTGGGGCGGTACGGTTGCCGGTGGCGCGGAAGCTGTTCGAGGGCAAGGCCGATTTCATGATTCTCCTCCCAGTGGATCCGTCCCCGTTACAGGATGCTCGAGGTCTGACCTTTGCAGTACGTAACCGCACGTTCGTGCGGCACGCTGGTTCCCAGGGAGCTATTTGGGCAACGGCGTTCCCGTGTTCCGATCGAAACGATCGGGCGTCAGTGTCGAAGGGACGGCGTCGCCGGTGCGCTGCATCCAGTCTTCCAACGCAGTTTCCAGTTCGCGGCGAATCTCGCGGATCTCCGGACGCCCCGCCAGGTCATGCAAGTTGTGGAAATCCGCCTGAGTATCATACAACTCGATCTCGGATGTCGGAAGGACGAAGCATTGCATTTGCTCAGGCGGCAGCTTTCCGGCATCGCGAAGTCTCCGCATGGCCTGAAACGTGGGGCTTCGCACGGCGTCGGCGGGAGGCGTCCGCGGCATGTCCTTCACCCAGTTACGAATCAAGAGATACCGTTCGCTTCTTACCGCCCGCTCGAAGGCCCGGTAATCGTGCCAATTGTGTTCCGAGAAGACGTAGTCGCGAATCTTCGCATCCGGGTTTTCGAGAAGCGATACCATGCTGACGCCTTGGAACGAGGTCGGAACGTCGAGGCCCGCCAAGGTCGTCAAGGTGGGAGCAAGGTCGATCGAACTGACCAAGGCCTTGCACACGGTGCCGGCGTGACGATTTCCGGGAAGACGGACGATGAGCGGCGTTCGCACTCCACTGTCGAAAACGGTGGTCTTGCACCGCGGGAAGGGACGCCCGTTGTCCGACATGAAGATTACCAAGGTGTCATCCCAAACGCCCTGCTCTTCCAACTCCTCTCGAACCCTGCCCACCCATTGATCGAGTCGCCCGATTTCGTCGTAATACATGGCCAGGTCCCGTCTCGTCTCGGGGACGTCGGGCAGATAGGGAGGTACCACGACATCGCTCTCGCGATGCGGAGGATCGATCGTTCCCGGCGCATAATCACGATGCGGGTCCGTCGTGGCCAGCCAGGCGAAAAACGGGCGGCTCTTGTCGCGTTCCCGTAAGACGGGCAGCCAAAAGCCGTAGGCGCCGTCTCCGCCGCCCTCGCGGACCGTGTCGAATTGAGGTTTGACTGCGTTTCCCAAATGCCACTTACCGGCGGCCATGGTGAAGTATCCGGCCTGACGGAGAGGCGTTGTGAGTAGGATTTGAGAGCCGGGCAAAGGTTGATGCAATTCCGCCGCCCCCGTAGCGTGCGGATACCGGCCGGTCAAAATGCTCGCTCGACTGGGGCTGCACGAGCTGCATGTGAGAAACGCTTGATCGAAGCGGATGCCTTCCGCCGCCAGACGATCGATATTGGGCGTACGAATATGCGGGTGGCCGTAGGCGCCGCAGTCTTCGCAGGCCATATCATCGGCGATGATGATCAGGAAATTCGGCAGTTTGCCGCCGGTGTCCGTCCCAGTCGCGGCTGGAAGCGGCGTGAACCCGCCTAGAGCCCACGGCAACAGCCCCGCCATCCATATGAAAATGGTTCGCCTCATGGCCGATCCTTTTGTGGGTGAGGAAGCCGTGCGCAACCCTTTCGAGAAACCCGAGGGCGGAATCGTGCGGGCTGCAAATGCCTCCCTGAACCCCTGCCTCGGTGAACCTTGCCGGCGACAGGTGTGATGATACTCCCGGATCCGCGGCCCCGCAATCTGATAGGCGATAAAGAGAAAGGTGAGAGCACTCTCAATTCTTCCAGGAATTCGCCGGACAGGCTATCACCGAGCACGCGAGGGAGCCCGGTTGATCACACGGGAAAATCGGATTCCCTATGCGTGAGTCGGGATCGGCGGTGGCAACCTTCATTCCAAATGGAGACATCTCTGGCGGTCGCCGCGATCGCCCGGCTTCGTTGGCAAGATAAATCGCTACCGGTACAATGATTTTGCGGTTGGAAACCGTCCGCGGCCGAATCGAATCAGGGTGTTGCCGCCGATCCCGATGGCATCGGCAGGAGTGGTAACATCGTCTTTCGGGCACGTTCGGCCATTTCCCAGCGCAAGGTCCCGTCTCATGCTTGCTTCTCCCCTGCCCCCGTCACCATCACCAAACCCCTGTGCTGACCAGTCCGTGTGTCCCGCCCGCCTCTTGAAGGGCCTGACTGACGAGACGAAGACGATCGGGGCCTCCGATTGCTGTCCATGCCCCGTCCTAGAGGATGTCCCGGAAGGATTGGTGATCGTCGATCGCAGTCACCGAGTGCTTTGGGCGAATCGGCGAGCGGAGATGCTTGCGCGAGCCGCAGCGCCCTTGATCGGAAAACATTTCTACAAGGATTTGTTTCCCAACGTGCGGCTCCTGCACGCGGATTTTGCCCCCTTGAGTTTCGCCTTTCGTCAACGCCGCTCCACCTCGACCAGTTTCGCCACGTGGGATGGAAGGATCCTGCAATTGGAAGTCATCCCGCGCATCGCCGCCGAAGCCTTGCCCACGTGCGCCTTGGCCGTGTTGCGCGATGTCACGGAGGAACGCGAGCCGTGGCAACGGCTGAACGTTATCTACGAGGCCGGTTTGCAATTGGCCGAGATCGCGCCGCAGGACTTGATTCATCGGACCTCGGCGCAGCGGATAGAACTGCTGAAGGAACGCTGCCTGAGTTTTCTGCGCGACGTCTTGCATTTCAAGGTGTTCGAGATTCGACTCGTCACGCCGGAACCCTCGAGCGGCCGAATGAAGCTGGTGCAATTGATCGCGGACGGCATGAGCGATGCGGCCAGCAACCGAACGTTATACGTCGAATACTCCGGCAGCGGCATCACGGGCTATGTCGCCGCGTCGGGACTGTCTTACATCTGCGACGATACCTTGACCGATAGCCTGTACCTGCCGGGGACCAGCACGTCCCGCAGTTCGCTGACGGTCCCGCTTATCAAGTACGAGACCGGTTTCCAGAAAAAGACCGTCATCGGCACCGTCAACGTCGAGAGCGACAAACCCCGCGATTTCAACGAGAAGGATCGCCTGTTCTTGGAGCTGTTTTCTCGCGATCTGGTGGTCGCGCTCAATGCTCTCGACTTGATTGCGGTCGAGGAACAGCAGGCGCGCAGCAGCATGTTGGAAGCGGTTCACGGTAAGATCGCGCGGCCGGTCGAAACGATTACCAACACGGCGGCTCGTTTGTGGGAGCGATTGGAATCACCGGAGATGCACGCGTTGGCCGAGGAGTTGCGCGAGACGCTGCGGAGCGAAGTACGAGAAATCATCCGAATGGCTCGGGGGATCAAGGAGGTCGTGTGGAAAGTCGGCGAGACGCTTCCTCCCACCGAAGCCACCCCCACGCCGCCGGAAGCACAAGAGGAACGGCGGCTGGCGGGAAAGCGCTTCTTGGTCGTCCATGAGAACCCCGCCGTCCGAACCGACGTGGATCGCATTCTCTCGGCGGCGGGCGGCCTGGTCGAAACCGCGGCTCGCGGCACGGACGGCCTACGGATGGTTCGGGCCACCGGTCCTGAGGGGGATTACGCCGGCATTTTGGTGGCCAATATCCTGCCCGACATGGGCGGCGCCGACTTCATTCAGAAGGTCGAGGAAATCCTCCGCCGAACGCCGTCGCATTGCGTTATGATTATCACGTTCGGCGTGTACGACCCCGATCACAATCAAGTTAAGGCGAGAAGGTTGGGGGTCAAGCATTTCGTGAGCGACCACGTGGACGTCCAACGTTTGATGACGGTGATCGACGGACTCTTGGAGGAAGAGTCGCAATCTCAGAAATCGGAAAGCGGCTCGGCTTCCGCGTAGATCGCCCGGAGTGCCCGCCCCCGATCGTGCGGCGACGCGTTGGTAACAAGAGGAAAGACGGCTCGAGATCTGGAAGAGGACTGCGGCGTGGAGCTGTTGGCACCGGCAGGCGATCGGTCGTGCTTGGAGGCGGCAATCAAGGCGGGGGCCGATTCGGTGTATTTGGGCTTGCGGGATTTCAACGCGCGAAGGCGTGCCCGCAATTTCTCCCCGGAAGAACTGGGGCAAGCCGTGTCCTTCGCGCATAGCCGCGGCGCGAAGGTGTATCTGACTCTTAACACCGTATTCGCGGAGCGAGAGCTGCCTCGCGTCCTCGATGCCTTTCGCTGTGCTGCGGAGGCCGGGGTTGACGCCGTGTTGGTTCGCGATCCGGCCGTTCTCGCGATCCAAAAGCTGATCCCCGACCTGCCGCTGCATCTCAGCACGCAGGCCGCAACAGTCAATTCGGCGGATGTGGCGGCGGCTGCCGAGCTGGGGTTCCGCCGCGTGGTTCTCGGCCGGGAAATGTCGCTGGAGGATATTCGAGCGGCTGCGGCGACGCCGGGCATTGAAACCGAGGTCTTTGCACAAGGCGCCCTTTGTTTTTCCGTTTCGGGTCGTTGCCTCATGTCAAGTTGGGTCGGCGGACGCAGCGGCAATCGGGGCACGTGCGCCAGCCCTTGCCGCGTACCCTGGACGGTTGCCGGCAACCCGGCTGGCAATCCGCTCTCCATGCACGACCTTTGCACCCTCGAGCAACTGGGGGCCATCCGCCGGGCCGGGGTCACCGCGCTGAAGATCGAAGGCCGCCTAAAAAATGCCCGATGGGTCGAGACCGCCGTATCGCTCTATCGCCGCGCGCTCGACGGCGAGGACGCCGATCGTTTGTCTCAACAGGCGCTGCGACTGGCTGATTATACGGGTCGCCGATTGACGGCGGGTTTCTTGGAAGGAGTTTATACCGATCTGACCGGCACGGACGCGGGACGGGCGAGTTCCCGAGACGGCTGCGATGCGGCGTTGAACCTCGAAACGTCGAGCGCCGAAGCCGACAGCTCGACCGATGAAGCGACGCCCGAGCAGACCAAGCCGGGACGCGAGCAAGGTTTCCTCTTTCAAGTCTTGTGCGGAGGTCCTGAAATCCGCTGCCGGTTACAATGGGACAAATGGGCGGCCGAGTGGGAGTATCCGAAGAGCCGCGTCGTGCGAGCGAACAAGGCGATTCCGGTTTCGCAACTCCTGGAAGCCGTAGCCTCCCGCGCATTCCACGGCGTATCGGCGGAGAGGCTGCTGACCGACCTTCCGGACTACCTCTTGGTGCCGCGGACGGCCAACGCGGCCGTGGAGCGGTTGGCGGCGGAAATCGCTCGGGCCAAACGCAACGAACATCGGCAAACGGATTGGCAACCGCCGGCGGAAATCACGGAATGGTTGGGAATGCCCGGTGAAAGCAACCCGAACATTCGCGCCCTCGGTTCCCCGCCGAACCGGGTACGTCTTGCAGCCGATCAAGTCGCCTCTTTCGTCGCCGAAATTGCGGGAGTGGACGTGATCGTGGAAAACGCCGCGCCGGACCAGATTTCCGAGCTCGCGGCGGTTTGCCGTAAGCGTCGCTTGATCCTCGCTACTCCGCCCGTGTGCTTCGAGTCGCACGTCGAAGAAATGGCTCGGCTCATCGAGCGGTGCCGCAAGGCCCGGTGCGGTTTGGAAGTGAATAGCTGGGGGGCCTGGCATCTGGCCCGCGAAGCCGGAACGGCCTTTGAAGCGGGGCCCGGCTTGGCCGTCCTCAACAGCCTCGCCGCCGGCGTCCTTCGTCGCCTCGGGGCAAGCTGCGTCACCGTCTCGTACGAAGCGGACCGCCGTCAACTGGAAGCCCTATCCGCCTCGTGTCGGGTTCCCATGTCGCTGTACATCTTCGGAAGACCGCCGCTCGCATTCAGCCGCGTGGAATTGCCGGAGGACTATCTGGAACGGGAATTCGCCGACCGTCGCGGTCTCCGAATGATCCCTCGCCGCGAAGCGGGCATCTGGACGTTTCGTCCCCGGGATCCGTTCGACTGGCGCGACTTTGCCAACGGCAAGATCCGTGCCCGGCACTTGGTCGTGGATCTCACCGCCTCACCCGATCCCGTCTCCGAATGGCTCGATCGCCGCCGCCGATTCGACCGCTTCCGATTCAATTATGATCGGACCTTGCATTAGCCCGCGGACCGGGTGTTTTGGGCGTGAGACCTTCGTGTTATCCTATCCATCCGGATCGGCGGGGGGCGAGTCGTGCCGAGAGCGGCGACGGCTGGTGTTCGCCCATGCTTGCCGAAGAGCCGGCCGCTCCCGTATTTCCTGATTCGGCGCTGGTGAGTCCTCGGGAGGGTTCACACTTGGGAACCGTGCCGCGATCACCGATGCCGATCGTGAATCCTTTTTCCTTTTTTGGAGAGACGGTGCGATGCGATTGAGGCTCGCGGCGATCTGCGCGACGGGGATTCTTCTGAGTTCGGCGGCGCTGCCCGAAAATGTAGCGACCGCGAAAACTCGCCCCAATGTGGTCGTTATATTGGCGGATGACCAAGGCTGGGGAGATCTTCGCAGCCGGGGGAACACGAATCTGGAGACTCCGAATCTGGATTCCTTGGCGCAACAGGGGGCGAGCCTCGAGCGTTTTTATGTGTGCCCGGTTTGCTCCCCCACGCGAGCCGAATTCTTGACGGGAAGATACCATCCCCGAGGCGGCGTCCGCGACGTTACCCGAGGCGGAGAACGCCTGAATCTGGATGAGTACTGCATCGCCCAGGCCTTCCAATCCGCCGGCTACGCAACCGCGATTTTCGGGAAATGGCACAACGGAAGCCAATATCCTTACCATCCGCTGGCCCGCGGCTTCCAGGAGTTCTTCGGCTTCACATCGGGCCACTGGGGGATTTACTTCGAACCTCCGTTGGAACACAACGGCGAATGGGTTCGCGGAACGGGATATATTACCGACGATCTCACGGATCGTGCCATTCGTTTCGTCGAGGAAACCGGCGACCGCCCGTTTTTCTGTTACCTGGCCTACAATACGCCGCATTCGCCGTTCCAGGTTCCGGATCGTTTTTATGACAAATTTCGCGACAACCCAATCGAGTTGAGGTATCCGGGGCCGGAGCCGGAAAACATCGACGTCACGCGAGCCGCGTTGGCGATGTGCGAAAACATCGATTGGAACGTCGGCCGCTTGCTCGCAGCGATGGAGCGCCGCGGCGTCAGCCGAGACACGATTGTCATTTATTTCTCGGACAACGGCCCCAATTCCGCTCGCTGGAACGGCGGCCTTCGAGGCCGCAAAGGGTCTACGGATGAGGGCGGCGTCCGATCCGCTTGCTTTATCCGCTATCCCGGTGTGATTCCCGCCGGTCAAAGAATCGCGCAAGCGGCGGCGGCCATCGATCTGTTCCCAACCCTCGTCGATTTGACGGAGATTTCGTGCGATCCTCCGAAGCCCTGGGACGGCATGAGCTTGGCTCCCTGGCTCCTAGGACGGCGCGAGGATACGGTCGATCGCAGGATCTTTTCGCACTGGAACGGCCGCGTCAGCGTTCGTACGCAGCGATTCGTTTTGGATCATCAGGGACGACTCTACGACCTGGACAATGACCCGGGGCAAAAAGTCGCCGTCCAAGACCGATTTCCGGAGATTGCCGCCGAGTTGAGCCGAGCGGTGGACGAATGGAGAAAGGAAGTACTTCCGGATACAGCGGACGATCGACCTTTCCCCGTGGGCTACCGAGAATATCCGACCACGGTCTTGCCGGCTCGCGACGGCGTGCCTGCCGGCGAAATCCGGCGGAGCGCCCAGGCGCCGAACTGTTCGTTTTTCACCCATTGGAAGAACCTTTCCGATACCGTGACCTGGAGCGTGGAGGTACACACTCCCGGCGAGTATGAGGCCGTTCTGCTCTACACGTGTGCGGCCTCGGATACCGGATCGGTGGTGGAGCTTTCTCTGGGATCGGCGCAAGTGACGGCGACTATCAGCGAGCCGTTCGATCCGCCCCTTCGAGGCGCGGAATTCGACCGCGTGCCGCGTGCGGGAGAATCGTACGTCAAAGAATTCAAACCCCTGACCCTGGGTACCATGCGACTGCCGTCGGGGCGGGGAACCTTAACTCTGAAAGCGAAGCACATTGCGGGGGAACAGGTGGCCGACGTTCGCGCCGTGATTCTCCGCCTGCTACCGTGACACTCGGCGTCTGCCCTTTTTTGCAATCGCCGTCCTCACGGCAAAATCCTTGCTGAGAGCGGCAAACAGGGCGGTTCCCATCCCCGTGGATTCGTTCCCCGGCCGCAGTGCCGTCGCCGATTCGGTTCGTTTTACTTTCTGAGGATGACCCTGGATCACCGCAAGCGCCTACGCGAAGATGCGCTCCGCATTTGGCGGGCCGGCGTTGAGGCCGTCCATGCCGATCGGCTTGTTCGACGTAACGTCCGAATCGAGGACGGGTACCTGGTTTTTGGAGAGTTCGATCCGCTTCGAATCCCGTTAGCATCCATCGGCAGAATTGCGGTCGTCGGGGCGGGCAAGGCCGGAGCCGGCATGGTCGCCGGGATCGAGTCGGTTTTCTGCCCGACCTGGGCGGACCGATTTCAACTCGGCGGTTGGGTCAACGTCCCCGACGATTGTGTCCGCTCGACTCGGCGGATTCACCTCCATCCGGCGCGTCCCGGCGGCGTAAACGAGCCGACCGCCCAAGGGGTATGGGGCACCGAGCAGATTCTGGCGATCGTACGCAATTTGACTGCTCGCGACCTTTGTATCTGTTTGATTTCCGGCGGCGGTTCCGCGCTGCTGCCATTGCCCGCGTCGGGAGTTACCCTGGACGACAAGCTGAACGTGACGCGGCTTCTCAGCAGTGCCGGCGCGAATATCGCAGAGTTGAATGCGGTGCGCAAGGCGCTGAGTCTCGTCAAAGGGGGAGGGTTGCTGCGAGCCTGCGGTGCCGGAACGCTCATCTCCCTAATCATTTCCGATGTGCTCGGCGACCCGCTGAGCCTCATCGCATCCGGTCCAACCGTCCCCGATGCCGTCCGTCCCGACGAGGCGCTCGCCGTTTTGGAAAAGTATCCGGAGGTCAAGGCCGCCTTGCCTTCTCATCTGATCGCTTGGCTTCAGAGCGGAGAAAGGACGGTTGCCGTCGGCGACGAAGCAGGACCGCAACGTGTCCATCACTTCGTCATCGGCAACAACGCCGTCGCGGTCGATGCCGCCGCCTTGGAAGCCGAGAGGTTGGGCTATCAGCACGCTTGCGTCAGCAGTCCGTGCTTGGAAGGCCCTGCGGAAGCAATCGGCACGCAGCTCGCCGAGCAAGCCTTGGACATGCGTGCCGGACGCACCGTCGACTGCTTGATCAACGGCGGAGAGCCGACCGTGCGATTGGCGCCGGCCGGAATACGCGGAAGAGGGGGCAGGAATCAACAACTGGTTCTCGCGGCGGCACAGGCCCTATGGCGGGACGGCGCTCGCGGCATCGCACTTCTCTCCGGAGGGACGGACGGCGAAGACGGACCCACCGACGCGGCCGGTGCCATCGTGGATGCCGACGTTCTTGCGAGGGCCAAGGAGCTGAACCTTGACCCCGCCGTATTCCTCGAACGCAATGACGCCTACACTTTTTTCGAAAGAACGGCGGGGCTGATCAAGACCGGCCCGACTCACACCAACGTCTGCGATATCAGGGTGATTCTCGCCCGGAAGGAATGAAGTTTCTCTCTGCGGAGTCCGGTGTAAACGGTAGGACGGTTTGTGGAATAGATCGGTCTGCTTGGCCGCGAATCGGCTCGTAACAGGCAGGGTTTCGTACGTTCCCGAAGAAGTTGCCCAAGCTCGAAGAACGACCTATGCGGCGGCGAGAACCAGGCGACACTCCCCTTGTCATAAGTGCGGAATTGGTAGATGATAATGATAATTCACGCGACAAGGGGGACTTTCTGCGCACCCTATCCCTTTCAAGGAGGTTTGCGGAATGCGGCGACCGATCGTGGCCGGTAACTGGAAAATGAATCTGGATCGAGCTTCCGCCATTGCCTTGGCCAAGGCGGTAGTGCAAGGCGTCGAGTCATTTCCGGGAGTTGACGTAGCTCTGTGCCCGCCGTTCGTTTACTTATCCGCGGTGGCGGAGGCGGTGGCCGGTTCACGCGTAGCACTCGGCGCGCAAAACTTGTATCCTGAGCCGAAGGGTGCCTTTACCGGCGAAATCAGTCCCCTCATGCTGAGGGATGTCGGCTGCACGTTTGTGATCTTGGGTCACAGCGAACGCCGTGCGATGGGGGAATCCAGCGACTTCGTCAACGAGAAGGTTTTGGCGGCGCTCGAGGCTGGGCTTAAGCCGATCGTGTGCGTCGGGGAGACGTTGCGTCAACGAAAGGAAAACAAGACCGCCGCGGTCATTCGTCGCCAGGTGGACGGCTCGCTGGCCGGGTTGTCGGCCGAACAATTGTCGCGTTGCGTCATCGCTTACGAACCGGTTTGGGCGATCGGGACGGGTGAAAACGCCACTCCCGAGCAAGCCGAGGAGGTCCAGGCCGAAATTCGGCAGTTGATTGCCGTCCGCTACGGCAAAGACGCCGCGGACGCACTCCGAATTCAGTACGGGGGAAGCGTGACGCCGGCCAATGCCGAGAGCTTGATGAAGATGCCGGACGTCGACGGCGGCTTGATCGGTGGTGCAAGCTTGAAGGCGGATAGCTTTCTCGCCATCGTTGCGGCGGCACAGAATTGCAAGGCCTTGTGAGGGCCGTCGGCGTCTCGCCCTCAGCGTTCGGAATAAGGCTCAGAACGGCGATCACACGACCATGAAAATCATTTTTTTGATCCTGCTTTCCGTCACTGCCGTGTTCATGATCCTGCTGGTGCTCATCCAGCGAGGGAGGGGCGGAGGGCTTGCCGGCGCTTTCGGCGGGATGGGCGGTCAAAGCGCCTTCGGCGCCAAAGCGGGTGATACGTTTACCCGGATCACGATCGGCGTGGCCGGATTTTGGATCGTCTTGTGCGTCCTCGCATTGGGTTATTTCCGCTGGGGGGAACGATCCCGGCTCGATATCGGCGGTTCGGAGCCGTCGGCGGGAGCCACGCTTCTCCCCTCGTCAAGTGACGGCGGTTCCCCGGCCGGTCCTACGTCGGGGGCCGCGAACGGGGCTGAGGCATCTGCTAACGTTCCCACTCCATCCGGCGAAAGCGGGGCCGGTGCAACCCCTTGATTGCATCGGACACGCCGAAACTTCCCCCGCTCGCGGTAGATTCCCAATTCGGCATCCTTCGAGATTCATCGTGGATCCTGTTCCACCCAAGTGCTGATTCGCACCGGAGGTCGTCGTCTTGCTCCTCAGCATGACCGGATTCGGAGAGGCGAGAACCGAGGGGCCGGGCTTCGCCGTGCGTGCCGAGCTCCGTGCCGTCAACAATCGCTACTTTAAGCTCAGCATCCGCTCCAACGAGAGCTTGACGGCTGCGGTCGAGGCGGAAATCGAGACCTTGCTCAAGCAGGCCGTCCGTCGAGGGACGGTGCAAGTCAATTTGTTCGTCGATCGTCCGCCCGCTTCGGTCGATTTCCGCGTCAATCGTGAAGTCCTGTTGGGCTACTGGAGCCAGCTCACGAGCATCGCCATCGACGCTCATGCGACGCCGCCCAATTCTCTGGAAG
This sequence comes from Thermogutta hypogea, assembly GCF_055386265.1. Taxonomy (NCBI): domain Bacteria; kingdom Pseudomonadati; phylum Planctomycetota; class Planctomycetia; order Pirellulales; family Thermoguttaceae; genus Thermogutta; species Thermogutta hypogea. The sequence continues at coordinate 1,811,405 of NZ_AP042425.1, read as the reverse complement.
CCTTCCTCCAGTTGCCCGGCGTCATTTCGGATCGCTCCGACCCGGCCGGCCGAGTGGAAGAGCTGAAACCGAGCCTGATGGCGGCCTTAAAGCAGGCGATTGAGCAATTTCAGCGGATGCGGCAAATCGAAGGCCGCAACATGGCGGACGACCTGCGTCGCAATTGCCGTGACCTGCTGGAGCTGGCCGAGCAGGTCCGCGCCCGGGCTCCCGCCGTCATCGAGAATTATCGGGAGCGTTTGCGCGAGCGACTCAACCGCCTGCTCGGCGAAGTCGATGTGCAGGCGGCACAGGAGGACATCCTGCGGGAAGTCGGGCTTTTCGCCGAGCGATCGGATATCTCGGAAGAATTGGTTCGTTTCCAAAGTCATGTCGAGCAGTTTCTGCATACGTTGGATTCCGAGTCCGCGGAGGGTATCGGCAGGCGACTCGACTTCATGACCCAGGAAATGGTGCGCGAGATCAATACGCTGGGGGCCAAAGCGAACGATGTGCGGATCAGCGGCTACGTCGTGCAAGCCAAGACGGTGGTCGAGCGAATCCGGGAAATGGTACAAAACGTGGAATGATGAAATGCTGCGAAGCGCCCCATGAGCCGTTCCCTCGACGACAAACCGCAGGAACCGTCACGGCAGGCCAAACTGGTGGTGCTTTCGGGGCCTTCCGGCGTGGGCAAGACGACGGTCGCGGGGCTGGTGCTGAGGCAGTCGCCCGTGCCCTTGGTGAAGAGCATCTCCGCCACGACTCGCCCGCCGCGGCCGGGGGAAGTCCATGGCGTCGATTACTTCTTTTTGACGCCCGAGGAGTTTTTTCGCCGCCGCGAGGCCGGGGAGTTCCTCGAAGCCGCGGAAGTATTCGGCGATGGGGTTTGGTACGGGACGCTGCGCGATCCGGTCATGCGTTTGCTCGCGGACGGGAAGTGGGTATTATCGGTCATTGATGTTCGAGGCGCGATCGCCGTGCGCGATGCATTACCGCACGCCGTGAGCATTTTCCTTTTGCCCGAAAACCCCGCCGTCCTGCTGGAGCGACTTCGTGGCAGAGGGACGGAAGACGAAGAAGCGGTTCGACTTCGACTGCAACGGGCCGAAGAGGAGCTGCGCCTGGCCGATCAATACCGCTATCGCGTGATCAATGACCGGGTGGAGGATGCCGCCGCCCGGATTTGTGGAATCCTGGCCCTCGAGGCCGGACTGACCGGAACTTACGATCCAAAGGGAATCGTCTCCGACGGAGGTTGTAGCCCATGTACGACGAATTGAAGGATGATGCGCTGGTGGACAAAGTCGGCGGGCGTTTCAAGCTCTCGACGCTGATTCAAAAGCGCTTGGTGGCCTTGATGAAGGGCGCGCCGCCCCTTGTGGACCTGGAGACGAAAGATCGCATGAAAATCGTCCTGCGAGAGATCATGGAGGATAAGATTTATCTGGATCTTCATGACCGTGTGAGGACCGTGGCGGATCTCCCGGAACCGGAAGATCTTGGTTTGACCGGCGGGGGCCTGCCGCCGGCTTGATCCGCCGGCATAACATTCGCATCGCCTCATGATGCGGACGGCGACGGTTCGTCAGGCATAACAAGGGAAAGGTCCGAACGGTCATGCCCGGGCATGAGGTTCTGGTCGGCGTGACGGGGGGAATCGCGGCCTACAAAACGGCCGCGCTAGTCAGCCGCCTGGTACAGAGCGGAGTTTCCGTGACGGTCGTCATGACGAAAGCGGCCGCACACCTGGTAGGGCCGAAGACCTTTGAGGCATTGACGGGCCGCCCCGTCGGCACCGACATGTGGTTGCCGACGCCGCATCCCCATATCGAGTTGGCGCGCCGGGCGGAGTTGCTGTGCGTTGCGCCCGCCACAGCGAATTTCCTCGCCAAGGCGGCTTGGGGACTGGCCGACGACCTGTTGACGACCTGCCTCCTGGCGTTTACCGGCCCGGTCTTGATCGCCCCGGCCATGAACAGCCAAATGTGGGCTAAGCCGGCGGTGCAACGCAATCTGCAACAGCTTCGCGAGGATGGGTATATCATCATGGATCCCGGCGAAGGACACCTTAGTTGCGGCGAGGTCGGAGCGGGACGCATGGCCGAGCCGGACATCATCTTCGCCAAGATCGAGGAAATCCTTGATCGCCGCATCGTCTGATCGATCGGGAGGCAGGTGAGACCGTTTCGGCGGCGGACCGGCCCGTCCAGGCCCCCCGGCATCGCACGATCGTCCTTCAGCGGCGTGCGGAGGTTGCACCGTGGCCAGAGTGCTGATTACCTCGGGACCCACCCGCGAGTACCTCGATCCCGTGCGATATTTGTCGAACGCCTCCAGCGGGCGCATGGGAAGCGCTTTGGCCGCGGCTTTCCTCGCCGCCGGTCATGACGTCTGGATCGTCTCGGGCCCGGTCGAGATCGCTTATCCGCCGGATTGCCGGGTGCGTTACGTTACCACTACCGAGGAAATGTTGCTTGCGGCGACCGAGCTGTTCGCGGCCTGCGACGGCGTCATCGGGGCGGCGGCGCCCTGCGACTTCCGTCCCGAGTCTCGGGCAGCAGACAAGATCGTGAAAACCGGCGAGGACCTGTTCTTGCGGCTGGTGGAGACTCCTGATATCTTGGCCGCTTTGGCCGCCGAAAAGCAGGGACGGTGGATCGTGGGCTTTGCCCTGGAGACGCGCGACGGTCCCGCTCGGGCCATGCAGAAACTGCAACGCAAGCAATGCGACCTGATTATCCTGAACCATCCCGAGGCCATCCATTCCGACAGAACGGCAATCACAGCGTTCACCCCCGACGGCACGGTGCTGGGAAATTTCGTCGGCTCGAAGTCGGACGCGGCGCGTGAAATTTGCGGCTGGGTGGAACGGAGGCTCATGCATTGAGGAACGGAGGCTTGCAGCCGCCGCAGGCGCACTCCTTTAGCCGCCGAAGAGGGTGATCCATGATGAAAAAACACGAAGTCGTCAGCGCAGGAATCCTTTTCGCCGATGTCGCGTGCGAACCCGTCGATCATCTTCCGGTCGCGGGGGAACTGGTACCGACGCCCCGCATTCAACTCGGTTTGGGCGGATGCGCAGCCAACGTCGCCATGGATTTGTGTCGGCTGGGAATCGACGTCGGCGTGGCGGGCTGCGTGGGCGACGATCCCTTCGGACGCTTCATCGCCGACACACTCAGCAAGGCGGGCATCGACACCGAGGGCGTGCGATTCGTGCCGGATCGCGGAACGGCCGCCACCATGATCGTTAACGTAAAAGGTGAAGATCGGCGATTCATTAGCACTCCCGGGGCCAATCACGTCTTTTCCGATGAAGATCTTCCGCGATCCTGGCTGGAGGACGTGCGCGTCTTCTACGTGGGCGGCTACCTCATGATGCCCGCTCTCGAAACCGATGCCTTCTTGGCGACCCTCCGGCGCCTGCGATCCCAAGGCGTCAAGACGGTTCTCGACGTCGTTTTGATGGGAAAGCGCGACTACTGGCCCATCATCCGCCGATTTCTACCCGAAGTGGATTACTTCCTGCCCAACGAGGACGAAGCCGAGATCATTCTGGGCGTCTCCGATCCGCAGGAACAGGCCAAGCGGTTCCACGATGCCGGGGCAGCCAACGTCGTCATCACCTCCGGATCGCGCGGATCGCTTTTTTGGGGAGAACGCGAGCGGTTTCGGGCCGGCGTTTACCCTGTGGAGTTCGTCAGCGGCGCTGGGGCGGGTGATGCCTTCGACGCGGGCTTCATCGCCGGACTACTTTGGGGGGAGGATCCGATCGGATGCGTTCGATGGGGGAGCGCGTTGGGGGCAAGCTGCGTCCGGGCGATCGGCACCACCGACAGCGTTTTCACGAAGGAAGAGGCGGTCGCCTTCATGGCTCGCCACGCCTTGGCCGTCGAAGAAATCCGTTAGCGATTCTCCCGGCCCCTTCTCGGGTTTATGATCGCGCCGCGCGGCAAGTCACACCGCAAAGCCCACCGTCTGCCTTCCCGAGCGGAAGGCGGGGCGGAACGGCGGCCTCCGGTGCCGAGTTCAGGCCGACAAGCCGATCAGGCTTTTCGAGGACATTGCATTCCTACTCTTGCTCCGGCCTTGGCGCCGCGCTAAAATCACGACCGACTGCTCGATGCGGCGCTGCGGCAATGCGGCCCTCGTGATGCGCATTCACCGGCAGTCATTTCGTTCGCGAGGCCGGCACGTCGCCCGATAACATTCGAGCGGCGCGGCTTCCGACCAAGAGCAATCTTCGTATCGAGGAGCCGACCGATGCGTGAGCACGCTCCCCAACACCACGGGCGAGAACGCCGTTTCTTTTTGAAAACCGCCATCGCGGCGGCCGGTACCGGTTTCATTCGACCGGCGGTACCGCACCTCGTCGCTCAGGAACGGACCGACGGCCCGGAGCAGGGCGACTCCGGGCAGGACGGAGTATTGCCCACCATTGCTTTGGGCCCCCATCGCATCACACGGCTTGTGGCGGGATGGAATCCCATCGGCGGGTATTCTCACGCCTCACCCATCCTGGACCGATACATGCGAGAGTATTTTACGCCGGAGCGGATCCACGATTTCTTGCGCCAATGTATCCGGCATGGAATCCGAACTTGGCAATTCGATTATGAACCCCGATCGGTCTGGGCCATCCAAAAGCTCCAAGAGTCGGACGCCGGAATGAATTTCATTTGCTTGCACGCGGAACGTCCGACCGATGCGCCCATGAAACAAATCATCGACGACACGCACTGTATCGCCCTGGTTCATCACGGCGGGGTGACCGATAGCCTATTTCGGCAGGGCAAGGCCCGACTCGTCAGAGACTATGTCAAGAAGGCCCACGATCACGGCGTGTTGGCGGGCGTATCGTCGCACAATCCCGAGAATATCCGCCGAATCGCCGATGAAGGCTGGGAAAACGACCTGTTCATGACCTGCATGTACAAGGTCAATCGGCCGCGAGACGAACAAGTGGACTTGCTCGGCCGGGCCATCGTGGGAGAACCTTACCTGGAGACGGATCCAGTGGAGATGACGGCCGTTGTCCGCGAGGTCCCCCAGCCGTGCCTGGCGTTCAAGATTCTCGCGGCAGGGCGCAAGTGTACCGGTAGCAGGGACATCGAAGAGGCATTCGCGTTCGCATTCCGGAACATCAAGCCTTGCGACGGCGCGATCGTCGGCATGTTTCCCGTCTACTCGGACCAAGTGGCCGCGAATGCCTCGTTGGTTCGAAAATACGCCGTCCAAACAGCCCCGACCACGTAGTCCGAAACGATGTGCGCGGCCCGCCGTTCCGTCGCGAGCCGTGCTCAACGCCGCACTTATCCGACAAGACTTTCACGAAGGTGAACAGCATGTCCGCTTACGGTTGCCGACCCACATGGATCGCGAAGAATTCTCCCACGGTACCTCTCGGTTCGTGCCCGATGCCGGCCCGAGTTCGGCTCGCCGTCGCCTGCCTCGCAGCGATTGCCGTCATTCCGATCGTGGCCTTCGTGGCAGGATCGTCGCTCATGGCGGAGGAGTCGCCCGCATCGTCAACGACACCGATACGCCCCATGACCGACCTTGCCGGCAATCGGTTTTGGTATCTCTCCGAGCCATATAACCCGTATTACCCCCACACAACGTTTCCCCGCTTGGTCACTCCGCAGTGGGTCGGCGAGGAAGGTGTGCGGGCGGTAATACTGCTCACGATCGACGACTTGCGAGCCGATCGCAAACCCGATCCTGCCGTCTTCGAAGAGTTTCTCCGGCCGGTTTTCGACAAGCTGAAGGCCGTCCAGGGAAAAGCCGCGGTCACCCTGATGGCCAACAGCGTCGCGGCGGACGATCCCGTCGTCCGGCGTTGGTTGGAGGAAGGGGCCGCAATCGGGGCCCATACCGCGGATCATCCCTGTCCTCTCCTGCAAAAGGGCGATTTTGCGGCCGCCAAGGCCACGTACGACCGGGCGGTGGATCAAATCAGCGACGCCCTCGGGCCGCACGCTCCCCGGGCGTATCGCATGCCGTGTTGCGATTCCATCAACGCCATGAGTCCTCGCTTCTTCGCCGAGATATTCCATGCCGCCACGCCCAACGGCCGTTTCTTGTCGGCGGACTCCTCCATTTTCCAAGTCGCGACTTCAGCCGACCCGGAAATTCCGGCGGAATGGACCGCCTCCGTTCAAGGTTTGCCGCGTTTGGCTCGGTACCTACCTGCCGATCGCGGCTTCGTCAACTTCGTTGAGAATTACCCCTATCCTTGGGTTGTGGGCTGGGGCTGCTGGGAGATTCCGATGACGTTGCCCGACGACTGGGTCGCGTTTCATTTTCACAAGCAGCCGTTCGCCGAAGAGTCGCTAAAGGACATGAAGAGCGCGCTCGACGCCGCGGTTCGCAAGCAAGGGGTCTACGTTCTTACGTTCCATCCCGGTTGGTGGATTCGCAACGATCAGGTAATGGAACTGATTCGCCACGCATCCGAAAACTACGGCTCCGCGGTACGATTCCTTACGCTAAGCGACGTCGTGGAACGCCTCGATTCGCAGCTCACCAAGACCGTCGGCCTCCGGCGAGAGAACGGCGGCGACCAGGGCGTGCGCCTGCTGGATGTCGATGGAGACGGGTTTCTGGATGTTGTGATCGCCAACGAGCGCCTTCGCGTCACGCGCCGCTGGGATGCGCAGCGGGGAGAATGGAGGGAGACGGGTTTTCCCGTGCCCTTGACGTACACGACGGAAGACGGTGCCTTGGCCGGGACGGGCGCGCAATTCGGGATGTTCGGCTCCCCCGCCCTCCCCTGCGTCCTGGTCCGAAATGAATCATGGGCGGGACTTTGGACCTTCGACGGAACGGCTTGGATCGCCGTTCCGGACGGGCTTGCCGGACTGGAATTTCCCGAGGACGGAACCCCGGTTTTTACAGCCTGCCGCGGAATCGACCAGGGCATTCGTTTGCTGGACGTGAACGGCGACGGCTGTTCTGAAGTCGTGGCGGCCAATCCCACACACCGCGGCGTTTTTGCCTGGAAAGACGGGCGTTGGCGACTGACGGACTTAACGCTGCCCGCCCCGGCCGCATTCGTCGATGAGCAAGGGCGCGATGCGGGGCTGCGATTTACCCTCTTGAACGACGATGACTTTCCGGACCTGGTTTTCTCCGGCCCCTCGGGATGCCTGGTTGCCTTGCTTTCGCCTGAAGGAGACGGCTGGAGCCAAGTCGTGCGGTCGAAAAATACGGGGGAAGACGGAGCCCTGCCGCCGTTCGTGCGATCCGACGGAACGCAGAACGGGGCCTGGATTCATGGCAAACGCATGATCCTTCACAACGAGGAGACCGGCGGATCGCAGCCGAACCATATCCAGGTCTACGAACTCACGGGGCCGTAGCTCGCCGCCGTAACTCGGAAAAACGATCAGAATTCGCCGACATCGTCGTCGGCACCCTCGGGCGGTTGCTCTTCGGCGGCATCCAACCAAGCCTCTTCCTGATCGGCAAGGTGTGAGTCCGAGAGCCTTTCTTCCGGCAATTCGTCCAGGGCCGGGCGCCGCAGTTCACCGCCCTTTGCGCCGGTGCGTTGACGGAATAGCAATCGAATCGGAACTTCCGCAAACGGCGATTGATCGCGGATCGCGTTGAGGATATACCGCCGATACGACGGCGAAAACGCCTGCGGGTTATTGCAAAAGACGACGATGGTCGGCGGCGCCGCGCGAACCTGAACTCCGAAATAGATCTTGGCCCGGCGGCCCGAGTGGAGCGGCGGGGGATTTCGGACCAACAACGTGCGGATCATTCGATTCAAAACACCCGTCGTCAATCGCTCTTGCGACTGCTTGTACAAGGACTGTGCCACGTCGATCAGACGCCGCACGTTCTTGCCGCTTTTGCCGGTGATGAAGGCTATGGGCACGTACTGCTGTGAGGAAAATACGTCGCGCAATCGTTCCACCCAGACCGCGGTGGGAAACTGCTTCGCCAATAGATCCCATTTGTTGACTACGAATACCGTGGGTTTGAAAGCATCGAAGGCGGCTTGGGCGAGTTGCTTGTCCACCCGGCCGATTTCACGGGCGGCATCGAAGAACAGCAAAACCACGTCCGCCCGGCGGATGCTTTCTCCCACGCGGACCAGACCGTAAAACTCCACGCTTTCGCGAACGCTCTTCCGTCTCATCACGCCCGGCGTGTCGATGGCGACGAACGCCCGACCGTCGATTTCAAAACGCACGTCCACGCTATCGCGGGTGGTGCCCGGGATTTCGCTCACGATCATTCGCTCTTCCCGGGCCAGCGTATTGATGAACGTACTCTTGCCCACGTTACGGCGTCCGACGATCGCCAATTTCATGACTTCCGGTTCCGGCGGCACAGCCGGGGACGGAGGCAGGAGTTCGCCGAGGGCTTCGAGCAGGTCCTCACGACCACGGCGTTGCTCCGCGCTGACCGCAATGACGGGCCAGCCGAATCGCGTGAATTCGGCAGCCGCGGCGTCCCAAGAAGGGGCATCGGTCTTGTTCGCCACGCAAAGAACGGGACCGGGGACCGATCGCAACCGTCTCGCCACCTCCTCATCCAAGGGCGTGATCCCCGCGCGAGTGTCGGTGACAAAGAGAATCACATCCGCGCTCGCCATGGCCACGGCGATCTGGCGTTCCACTTGCTCGGCCAAATCCCTCTCATCGACGATGCCGATTCCGCCCGTGTCTACCAATTCCACGTGCCGGTCGCCCACGGTGATGCGTTCCGAGACCCGATCCCGCGTAACCCCCGCCAATACGTCGACTACGGATACCCGTCTTCCCGCCAGCCAATTGAGGATGCTGGACTTGCCGACGTTGGGGCGTCCGACAATCACTACCCGAGGAAAATCCATCGTCGCGCTTCGTCCCACGCATTTGCCGAGGGTATTTCGGCGGAAAAAGATTCGCCGGTAACGACCAAGCCGGCCCATCCCGGAATACGCTTGACGCCCGAAGGCGGCGGCACGGAGAAGTTGCCGGGCCTCTTCGTCCCCGCCGCCGGCTTCGATTTTATTCCGTTTGGGCCGTCCGTTTCGGACGGTACAAATCCGTCGCGGTGCCGAAATAGACCTCCGCCGCGAAGGCCAGGGTTTCCGAGAGCGTGGGATGGGGATGGATCGTGTCGGTGATGTCGCGCAAGACGGCCCCCATTTCGATCGCCAGGACGGACTCGCTGATGAGATCACCCGCGTTCGGGCCGACGATGCCGCAGCCCAGGACCCTTTCGGTTTGCGGATCCACCAACCACTTGGTAAACCCTTCCGTGCGACCTACCGCCTGGGCCCGTCCGCTGGCCGCCCACGGAAAGACCGCCGTCTCGTACGGAATGCCTGCGGCCTGAGCCTGCGTCTCCGTCAGTCCGGCCCAAGCGATCTCCGGATCCGTGAATACGACGGCGGGAATGGCCCGAGGTTCGAAGACCGCGGCGTGCCCCAAGATCACCTCGACCGCGACCTTGCCCTCATGGGCGGCCTTGTGCGCCAACATCGGCTGCCCGACGACGTCGCCGATCGCCCAGATGCTCTCATCCGCGGTTCGCCTTTGAGCGTCAACCACGATGTATCCCCGATCCGAGACCTCGACTTTGGTGTTTTCCAGCCCCAAGCCGTCGCTGTTGGGCGTTCTCCCTACCGATACCAAAATGCGGGAGTAGGTCTCGTTCCTCTTCCCGCCGGTACCTTCCAGACTCACCCGCACTCGGTCTTTCGTTTCTTCCAGCGCAACGACCTTGTTTTCCAGGTAAATCGCCTCAAACGTCCGTTCCAATCGCTTGTGCAACGGCCGAACCAAGTCGCGGTCTGCGCCCGGCAACAAGCCGTTGGTGACTTCCACCACGGAAACTTTGCTACCCAGCGCGCTATAAACTTGGCCGAGTTCCAAGCCGATGTATCCGCCGCCCACCACCAGCAACCGTTCGGGGATGTCCTCCAAATCAAGCGCCGCCGTGGAATCCATGATGCGGCTGCCTCCGCCTGCGAATAGGGGCAAGACGGTTGGGCGCGATCCCACCGCGATGATGCAGTGCTGGAAGGTCAAGGTCTCTGCGGGCGGTGCCTTCCCACCGACGCCGCCGAGGCGGATTTGACGTGAATTCTCGAATCGCGCGCGGGCCTGAATTACGTGCACTCCGCGGTTTTTGGCCAACTGGGCCAAGCCGCCGGTCAGCGTGGAAATGACCTTGTCTTTTCGGTTCCGCAGAGAAGATACGTCAATCTTGGGGGTGTCGTATCGGACTCCCCATTCGCCCAGATGTTGAACTTCGGCCATCGCCTTGGCCACGTGGAGTAGGGCCTTGGAAGGGATGCAACCTCGAAGCAGGCATACCCCGCCCAATCTCGGCTCTTGATCGACAAGGACCACTTTCATTCCCAAATCGGCGGCCAAGAACGCAGCTGCGTACCCTCCCGGTCCGCCGCCGATGACGACCAACTGTGTTTCCATCTTGGATCACTCCGACGATACGATTGAAATTCACCTCCCGGAGAAACGTCCTCCCTTGAAACGTCTCGCCGGAAGCGGGCACTTGGAAACCTGGGCGGCGCACGTTATGGAAGAATGGCGTTCAACCGCTCAGCAGCAATTTACCCGGCGATTGCAACCAATCGATGACCTCGTTGAGGAAGCGAGCCGCCGCGGCGCCATCCACCAGTCGATGATCGTAGGAGAGGGATAAAGGCATCATGAACCGCGGCACGACGGCGCCGTCCCGGACCACGGGCAACCACCGAGAACGGCCGACCAAAAGGATGGCCGCTTCCGGATGATTGATGATCGGGGTACTGTAGGTGCCTCCCACAGCTCCCAAATTACTGATGCTGAACGTGCCACCCCGGAGATCCTCGACGGTGAAATCGACGTTTCTGGCTTTTCCGGCCAAACGGGCCAGCTCTTCGGCCAAACGCGGTATGCTCAGACGGTCGGCGTTCCGCAGTACCGGCACCACGAGCCCGCGGGGCGTATCCACGGCAATCCCCAAGTTCACGTATTCCTTGTAAACGATTTGTTCGTTTTCTTCGTCCAAGGATGCGTTGAGCAAAGGATGATGCCGAAGAGCCAAGGCCGTAGCGCGAAGGATAAACGGCATCATGGTGAGCTTTAAGCCGGAGCCGAGGAAGTCAGGCGGAATGCTTTTCCGCAAGTTTTCCAGATCGGTCACGTCGGCATCATCGAAATTGGTGACGCGCGGACACGTGGTCCAAGACCGCGTCATTTGCGCGGCGATGGTCTTGCGGATCTTGCTCATCTTTTCCCGCCGCACCGCTCCCCAGTTATCCCGGCCGGGTTCACCGGGCGGGACGACCGGGCTGGGAACACCGATTTCTCGAGTCGTCCTTGCCGCGGCCGACTGCACGTCCTCGACGGTGATGCGTCCATGCGATCCCGTGCCGCGAACGGACTGCAAGTCCACCCCAAGTTCTCGAGCCAAACGGCGGGCCGCAGGTCCTGCGGGAAGCGGAAGCCGGGAATCCCTCCGCGCGGCGGAATCCGAGTCTGTAGAAACTTTGCGACCGTCTCCGGCCGCGGCATCGGGCTTTGTAGCCGCCGAAGATTCAGAAGCCGATGGACTTGCCGCCGAACCCGACTTGCCGCTGCCGTCCGCCGCTTGGGTTGCAACCGCCGTTTCCGAAACGGCCTCCGCTTGGCGTGCGCCCGATGTTTCAGCCTTCGCAGCACTATCCGCCGCGGCTTCACTCTCAACCAAGAGAATCGTCTGACCAACCTTGACCGCGTCGCCTTTCTTCACCAACAGCTTGTTTATGCGTCCGGCATGAGGGCAAGGAATCTCCACGACGGCCTTGTCCGTCTCCAATTCCAAAACCGCTTGGTTGCCCGTAATGACATCTCCCTCTTGGACCAAGACGTTAACAACATCTCCGGACGTGACGTTCTCGCCCAAATTGGGAAGCTTGAACTCGACAACCATGTCTCGTGCCTTGAAAGCTAAATGGATGTTACCGAATGGATCCGAACCTATGTTTGGCGGCCGCCGTGCGACCGGTCATGGCGGTCGCCGTCGCGTCCGTTGTTGCTTGGACGCCCGATTGCCATCATCGCAAGCCCGCCACGCCGACCTCCCTCGCCTTCAGCACCGGGTCCGCAGGCAACGGCAATTTGACGATTTGCCCCGTCTCTGCGGACTGATAGACGGCCATGATCACCTCTACGGACCGTCTCCCTTCCGCACCGTCGATGAGCGGTTTGCGGCCCTCTCGGATCGCCTGGACGACGTCGGCAAACTGCATGGCGTGACCGTGGTGACCGATGGCGGCCGGATCGGAGGCGCCGCCGCCTCCGCTGACTTTTTCCGCCATTTTGCGACGTATCTCTTCATCTTGGGGACGAATCTGGGCGAAATCCCACTTGACGATATCTTCCTCCTCCATCACGGCGGAACCCTGGTCGCCGTGCAGCTCGATCCGCTTGAGATAGCCGGGATACGCCGCCGTGGTCGCCTCGATGACGCCCAGCGCGCCGCACTGGAAGCGCAACACGGCCATCGCGACGTCCTCGACCTCGATCCGTTCGTGTGCCAAGAGGGCCGTTCGAGCGGAGACTTCCGCCACGGGTCCCATCAACCAGACCAGCAGATCCACGCTGTGAATGGCCTGGTTCATCAAGGCCCCGCCTCCGTCGAGTTTCCATGTGCCTCGCCACGCGCCGCCGTCATAGTATTGCTGAGTTCGCCACCACTTGACGTAGGCATCGCCGATGGTCAATTTGCCGAACCGCTTTTCCTCGACGGCGGCCTTGAGCAAGCGGCTGGAGGCATGGAACCGCGAGGGGAAAATCGTCGAGAGAACCACTCCCGCCTCTTCGCAGGCTCGGATGATCGCGTCGCAACGATCCAAGGTGATTTCCAGAGGTTTTTCCACGATAACGTGCTTGCCGGCCTTGGCAGCGGCTATGGCAGGTTCCATGTGGGCCCCGCTCGGCGTAGCAACGGTGACGACGTGGACGTTCGGATCCGACAGCATGGCGTCGAGATCGTTGTATGCCTTGCAGCCGAATTCCTCTCCGACCTTTTCTGCGGCCGCCGGCACGACGTCATAGCAGGCGGCCAGACGAGCCCCCGGCACGTCCGCAATCGCCCGGGCGTGGAATTTTGCGATCAAGCCGCACCCAATGATGCCGAACCCGAGTTCCATGACACGTCCTCCGGAATAGTGCCGATCCACAGTCTGTCCCGCGGCTTCCACCCTTTGTTCAAGCCGTCGACGGGGGGCTGAGCACAACCGTGCAAGGGCATTTTATGGTCATTATAAGCCGGGGCGGCATACGGCAGAAGTGCGGACGCCCATGCATTGTGGCGGCTTGCCGTCCTTGCCGGGAACCGAGCTGCCTCAAGAAAACGCCCCGGACAGCAGCAAGATTGCCGCCAAAGCCAAGCTCGTCCCGTTGAGAGCCATGTGAAAAATGATCGCGGGCAAGAGCCGGCCGGTGCGCAGGCACAAGACACCGGACACCAACCCGAAGGGGAAAAGTGTCAAAGGGTCCACTACGACACTGTCCGGCGTAATGGCGGTAAGGCCGACTTGCAGGCCGTAAATCGGTACGGCCAACGTCGCGAACCAGCGCAAACCGAGCCGTAGGTCCGGCCAAAAGGTTTCGCGGGCAAGGCCCCAAGTGCGCAGGCGGACTCCCCTGCCCCATGCCAGCCAGACCGCCAACAAGGGCAAAGCGGCGCCGTATCCACACGACTGACGCAGCAAGACCGCCAAAATGTCGTCCGCCGTGGGGACGTCCACCGTTGATCGAATGTGGATCAAGGAAAAGCACGCGGCGACCACCAATACCGAGAAGGCTCCAAACCATCGCGGGCGGGGAATCCTTAAGATAGGGGCATCTCGCCTGACGATGAGGCCTCCACGTTGCAGCTCGCGGAGCCGCAATTCGCAAGTCGCAAGCCATCCCTGAAAGATCAGACGGAAGAGGGTCTCCTCCATCAAAGGGGCGGCCACCACTGCAACCAGGAAGCACAGGAAGAACGTGCCGGCGGTAGGACGATCTTGCAAGAGAAGCCACAGGCCGTGGCTTCGTTTTCGCTCGGATTCCGATCGTGGGAACCCGGACGCTTTGCTATCGGTCGAGCCGGAGTGCTGCTCCTGAGCCGAGGAAGCCGCTCCCGGGGGCTGGCCATTCGAGGACGGCTCGGCGTCCATCCCGGATGACGCGGAATGCGACGCCTCGCCTGGGGCACGGAGAGCGTTGCGGAGGCCCGCGTCGCGGCCGAGCAACCACCGGTCCCACGGCAGCCCGGCCAATAGCAAGACTACGAAAAAAGCTCCCAGGACGTCCAACGCTCCCCAGCGAGCGGGCCGAAATCGAAAGGCCGGCCAAAGTTCACGCCGCAATTCCCGACGATTTAGCAATATCAACCACCAGGCGAAACTCCCGGCCACGGCACAAACGATGACAATCACCGGCAAGAACACCATCGCTGCTTTTTTGATACCTGGGTTACTGGTGGTTCTTGGTTGTTATTGCGTTGAGCACCCGGCCTCAGACAAACCGCCTGCGGTCAAGTCCGGCGGCGTTCCTCACTCGGGCGACGGCGGACCCAAGGAGTAGTTCGCCCGAGCCCTGGCTCACCGCAGGGGTCTCCCGTGGTTTGGACACAGCAAGCCTGCCGCACCGACACCGCCTCGACCGCCGACATCGGTCGGCGTCGTCATAACACTTCTTTCAAATGGGGCGCGGCAATGCACACATATCGATATCCCGAGTACACCGTGACCAGCAAGGCAGCGTACGTCAACACTACTAAGCTGATCCAACACCAGGCGGGCGAGCCGGGAGGGGCTTGGTCGAAAGCAAGATACACGAAAGCCGCAACGGTCAAGAGGCACTGGATCGCCATCTTGATTTTTCCCGACCAACGAGCCGAAAAGTCCACGTGCCGCTCTTCAAGAAAGCTGCGAAGCCCCGTGATCAGAAGCTCCCGGGCGATGATGACGACGACAATCCACGGATGCAGTCCCCAAGGCGTCTCCAACATGCGCGGTGAAGCCGCTAAGAATACGAACGTTCCACAGATAACCAACTTGTCGGCAAACGGATCTAGTATTCGCCCCAAGGGAGTGACCAAATGAAAGCGGCGAGCCAAATAACCGTCCAGAAAATCGGTAATCGCTGCCAAAACGAAGATTGCCAAACCGATGAGGTAGGTTGCCGACGCCGGAAACGAGAGAACGACGAACAGAACGACGGCCAAAATGATTCGTGACAAGGTGAGTAGATTCGGCAAATTCCGCCACCACCGGTTGTCGGCCAGCCTTTTCGACTCCCTCGAAGCACTCGACATGCGTCCCTCGACCGTGGCAAGAAAGGGTCCCGCAAGACAGCCTTCCGGATATGCATCGTGACATCAATTCCGCGGGAGGCGTGCGATCGTCGCGATTGCTGCTTCTTGCGAATCCGAACGTGTTTGCAACTGTCGTCCACTTCTCCTTGACCGTAGAATAACGCAATTGTAGCAGACGACGCCGTTGCCGAACAACGCAGCCAAAAGTCGCAAGCGCGGATCGAGACCCGCTGAGAACGCCTAGACCGGATGCGGGTCGCGGGGCACAATCATAAAAGCGCCGCGCCGTTCCAATCAGGGGCATATCGCAGGAAATCGGCTGGGTAGTATAGAAAGGCTTGGTCATGGGCACTTGGTCCGGCTTCGAAAAGGTGGTCCGGCCGTCGGAAGTACTGGCAATGCATACCTGGTTGGGATTGGGCGGACCGGCCCAGTATTATGCCGAGCCGCGGACGGCGGAGGAATTGGCGGCTCTGGTCGCGCGTGCCAAGCAAGAGGGCCTGCCGGTTCGCGTCCTAGGTGCCGGGTCCAATATTCTGGTCCGTGACGAAGGCGTTCCCGGCTTGGTGGTGCATCTGGGCTGTCCGGCCTTCATGGATATGCGGTCGCAGGAAAACCGCATTATCGTCGGCGGCGGGGCTTCGTTGACGCGGGTGGTGACTTTTGCCGCCCATGAGGGATTCGGCGGACTGGAAACCTTGGTTGCCATCCCGGGAACGGTCGGCGGCGCCGTCCAGGGAAACGTCGGCACCCACAGCGGGGATATCGGCGAATGGGTCCGGCGGGTGGAGGTCGTTACCCTCTCCGGTGTGATCGAAACCAGAACGCACCGCGAAATCCTCTTCAGCCGCCGCAAGAGCACGCTGGACGACTCCGTGATTGTGGAGGTGGAATTGGAATTGACGCCGGAAGACCCGGCGGATTTGACGCGACGCCTCCACAAACTGTGGATTCTGAGGAAGGCCGGTCAGCCTTTGGGACATCAGAATTCCGCACGGTTGTTCAAGGATCCACGCGGTGCCTCGGCGGCCGAGCTGATCGAGGCGGCCGGCCTGAAAGGGACCCAGATCGGCGGCGCTACCCTGTGTGAGCGAAACGTCAATTTCGTGGTAGCGGAGGCCAACTGCTCGGCCAACGATATCATGCGAATCATCGATACCGTCCGCACGCAAGTTCAAAACCGACTCGGCGTGCAGCTCGAATTGGACCTGGAAATCTGGTGATTTCGATTCCTTTCGAGCGTCCCGCCGATCGCTCTTACCGGTTGCGAAGACTTTACCGGACGGATTGCGGCGGTCATCGTTGCTGCGACGTTCGGAACGATCGTGTTGGCGATCTTGGCCGCCGTGCCGAATTCGTCACAGTCGCGACGATGAACGAATAGGGGCGGCATCCGATCCTGCGCCATGATATCGCGATTTGTGCGATCGTGGGATTTTTCCCCGACGGAGAGCCGCAAGAGAGGCAGCCCGCTCCACCATTGACAGACCGCCTCCTATTGGAAAGCGCACCCGGGGATTTCCTCGACGAGAACCCGATCGGAAACGAGTCGCTCGGAGCGGGGATACCGTCCGTCCATCCGGCTCACCCGGGAATCGACGTTTCGAGATTTGGCGATGCCATGATTATTTCGTGGAAGAGGCGGAGTTGACGATGTCCGCTGAGTCAGCGAAGGTCGGCAAGATGTCCGCGGAGAGGCCGAAGGCGTCGGCATCGAGGATATCTTGGCTCGGGCGTGCCTTCGCTGCGCTAGCTCTTGCCATGTTAACGCTTTTGGCTTTTTGGAATTTGCTTTGGAAGCAGGCCGGAGCGCAGCTCGCGATCGATCCCCGATACGACGTAACAGCGGAGACTCTCGTTCTTCCCGATCCTCCGGAGTGGATCCACCACGATTTGCGGCCCGAGATTCTTGCGTACCTCGGCCACTTCAGCCATCTTTCCATTCTCGACGACAATCTGACCGAGCGGATTTATCATGCGGCTGCGGCCCATCCCTGGATCGCCGCCGTCAACCAGGTCCGAAAAACCTTCCCCGCCCGCGTCCACATTGCCTGCGAATACCGCAAGCCCGTGGCTATGGTCCGGGTACCCGAGGGATTGCTCCCCGTGGATGTCAACGGTGTTCTGCTTCCGACCGGTGACTTTACGCCGCAAGAGGCAGCGCGTTACCCACGCATCGAAGGAATCCAAACCCCGCCGAGCGATGCGGCCGGCCGGCCCTGGGGCGATCCACGTGTCGAGGCGGCCGCCAAGCTCGCCGAAATCTTATCTCCCTATTGGACGCAATTGCAGCTCGCCCGCATCATTCCAACGCAAACCGAACCGGCGAGCCGTTCGGATTTGTTGTTGGAATTGCAAACGAGAGGCGGCTCGCGGGTAATCTGGGGATCGCCGCCGGATGTTCCGCGCGGTGATGAGGCTAGCACCGAGGTGAAAATTCGGCGCCTTGTTATCTATTACCAGGAGCACGGGTCTTTGGAGGGCCTCATCGGTCCCCAACTTTTCGATCTACGCCCGGTGAACGCGGTACGGATCGTTCCCCTTCAAGAATTGGAGCCACGAACGCTCCCCTGATTCTCCGATCCTCGTTTGAAAAGCGGGCGCACGGATGGATCGGCTCTTGTAGCATCGGTGGAGTCGAGCTAACATAACCGGGTGAATCGGAGACGCACCGAGGGGAGGGGATTCTCTTGGGCCTCCTGCGATCGGCAGTCGACGCCACGTCGATTTCCGCTTTCACGAATCGGAGGGATTATGGCCGACTATTCGCAACTCTATGATGCCATTATCAACGGAGACCACCGCCTTGCTGCGGAGGTCACCAAGGCAGCCCTGGAAGCCAAAGTTGATCCTTCGGAGTTGATCGCCAAATACATGATTCCGGCGATGAACGAGGTGGGAAACCGCTTCGCCTGCAACGAGTACTTCGTGCCGGAATTGCTCATTGCCGCCCGCGCGATGAAGGCTTCCCTGGAACTACTGACGCCGTTGCTGGCCGCCGGCGGAGCACAACGCGCCGGACGCGTTGTGATCGGTACCGTCAAGGGCGATCTCCACGACATCGGCAAGAACCTGGTGGCATCGATGTTGGAGGGAGCCGGCTTCGAGGTCATCGACTTGGGCGTGGACGTGCCTGCCGAAAAATTCGTCGAATCGGCCCGAGAAAAAGAGGGCACGATCGTGGCGATGTCGGCGCTGCTGACGACCACGATGACGAACATGAAATCGGTCATCGAAGGGCTTCAATCGGCCGGACTGCGGGACAAAGTCCGCGTCATGGTCGGCGGTGCGCCGCTCACACCACAATTCGCCTCGCAGATCGGAGCGGACGGCTACAGTGAGAACGCGACGGAAGCCGTCGCTCTGGCTCGCAAGTTGGCCGCGGAGTTGGCAACATCGGCCTGATCTTCGGCTGTCGATGGCCGCGGCGCCGCCGAAGCGCGAGAGGATGCCGCGCGTCACGTCGCTCGAATCGGCTGAGGAAGCGCCGCGCTGATCGTTGAGCGACCTTCGGAGTTCGTTTCCCGGGCGCGCGTTTTCCGACGAGACTTCGCCGCCGCTGAGGCGATTAACCCGGAGTGATGCGCCGGAGTGTTGCGCTATGGCTGATGAACCGACGCTGCCCGCCGACAACCCCGATGTCTCGCGCCGCGAGTCGGCGGCCGCGGACTCGCCGACTTCGGCATTTCGGCGTGCCCTCGAGAGCGGTACATTCGTCTACGGAGCCGAAATCGTCTCCACACGGGGGCTGCCGTCGGAGCCGGAGAGGCTTCCGCCCGTCATTCTGGCCCGGGAACTGGCGAGTGATCCCCGCATTGCTTGGGTGTCGATCACCGACAATCCCGGCGGCTCTCCCATGCTACCGCCGGACGGATTGGCTGCTTTGCTCCCCGAGGCCCAAGGTAAGGGTAAGGTCGTCATCCACCTTACCTGTAAAGACATGAATCGCAGCGGGCTCGAATCGTACGCCTGGCGGTTGGCGGCCCAAGAACTTTGGAACGTCTTGGCACTTACCGGCGACTACCCCGCGACCGGCTTCGGCGGGCGACCCACGGGGGTATTCGATCTGGATTCCGTCGGGCTGATCAGCCTCCTCGCGGCTATGAATCGGGGATTGGAAATCCCCAACTGCAAAGGCGGGCGGGAAAGACTCCGGCCGACAGCCTTTTATATCGGCTGTGCCGTTTCTCCGTTCAAACGCTACGAGCATGAATTGGTACCCCAGTATTACAAGTTGATTCGAAAGATCGCCGCAGGTGCTCAATGGGTCATCACCCAGTTGGGCTACGACGTGCGAAAATTTCACGAGGTTAAGCTATTCCTCCAAGCCCGAGGCATTCGCGGTGTGCCGGTCATCGGCAACGTTTACGTCCTGACGAAAGGTATCGCCAAGCTATTCCACGACGGTCGATTGCCGGGTTGCGTGGTCAGCGACGAATTGCTGGCCCTTTGCGAGAAATACGGCGGCGGTCCCGATCGCGGCGCTCGATTCTTTTACGAACTCGCGGCTAAGCAATTGGCCGTATTCAAGGGGTTGGGCTTCGCGGCCGGCTATCTTGGAGGATTGAACTCTCCAGAGGCCTTTTTCCGGGTCATCGAGTCGGCCGAGTCCTTCGGGCCTGACGACTGGCGGCAATTCCTCCCGGAGATCCGGTTTTCTTTGCCGGGGGAGTTTTTCTTTTTTGAACACGATCCGGAGACGGGCTTGAGCAGCCCGGATCGCATCAACCGCGAGTACTTGCAATCGTTGGAGCGACCCCGCCGAAACAAGTCCGTGACTCTGAGCTACCGAATCTCCCGGCTCGTTCATCGATTGGCATTCACGCGAGACCGCGGGCTGTGGGGATTGTTGCGAAAATTGTACGCCCGTTGGGACAAACGCCCATCCTCTTTGCCCGCCAAGGCCGCATATACCGCCGAGCGTTTCGCCAAGTTCGCGATGTACGGATGCCAGGATTGCGGCGATTGCAGTCTGCCGGACTGTGCCTACATTTGCCCCAAGCGGTGGTGCTCCAAGTGCAGTCGAAACGGTCCGTGCGGTGGGGCCGCGGACGGCCAATGCGAACTGAAAGACAAAGAGTGCCTATGGGCCAAGGTGTATCAACGTTTGAAGGCCTATGGAGAAACCGATCGCTTTCTGGAAGGCTCGCCTGTGATCTACGACGCGGCGTTGCAGCACACTTCATCTTGGGCCAATACCTTCCTGGACCGCGACCACCACGCTCCGCCGACCGACAAGGACGGCAAAGATTGAACCGGCGGGGAACGTGCTTTCAGCCCGAGTCCTCTCACCGCCTCCACCGGGTGCCCGCATTTTTTCGAACACCGCTGACTTTTCCCGCCGAGCCGGTAGTTCCTCGGGTCGTGAAAGGAGCGTCCCGTCGCAATTCAGCGACGTAACCATTAAGGGGCTCTAACAAAACTCCATGACCCGGTTCCAGCAGATCATGGCACAACCGATGAACAGGAACGCATCGTGAAGATCCGGTCGTTTCTCGTAACGCACCCGCAGACGGCGCCAGTTGAACAGCCAATCGAAGCAGGCTTCGACGACGTAGCGGAACTTGCCCAGGCCACTGCCATGTTCGGTGTTGCGACGGGCAATCAACGGCCGAATGCCGCGCTTCCGCAAGGGCTTGCGAATCTTGGCCTCGGCGTCATACGCGCGATCCGCGAGCACCTCGTCGGGCCGCTTGCGCGGCGCGCCGCGAGGTTGTTTGATCGGAGGAACGGCATCAACCAGAGCAACGGCCATCTCCGAGTCGTGACAGTTCGCGCCGGTGTGGGCAATCGCCAGAGGCGTGCCGCTGCCGTCGACCATCAGATGGCGCTTCGAGCCATTCTTGCCGCGATCCGTGGGATTCGGGCCGGTCTTTGCCCCCCAAAAAGCGCCCGCACGGAGCAACTGTCGATGGCCGATGTTGACCAGTCGATGCGACCGGCCGCCCCCAGTTCGTCCAGCAGCAGCCTCCAGATCTTCTTCCACACACCGGCTGCATGCCAGTCGCGGAGTCGCCGCCAGCACGTCATGCCGCTTCCGCAACCCAATTCCTTCGGAAGATACTCCCAGGGGCAACCGGTCTTCAGCACGAAAAGAATCCCCGTCAGCGCGGCGCGATCGGGAACACGCGGCCGGCCTCCTTTCGGCTTGGGGCGTTCGGGCGGTAGGTGTGGCTGGATTCGTTCCCACAGCGCGTCGGGCAACAACGGCTTCGCCATCATGTCCTCCTTGACACTTCCGTTGGCTAACCAGGCTGGCCCGAGAGTTAAGCAGCATTGCAAAGACTAGGCAAGAGCGGTTTTGTTAGAACCCCTAAAACATATTCCTAGACGCTTCGTTCGCGTTCGATCGAGCCGCGTCTCGCAGTTGCGGATTGGTTCAAGGGGATTGCCGGGAGCACGCGATATGGCAATAGAAGGTTTGACGATCATCGGGGAATCTATCAACGATTCCGTGCCCTCTACGAAAGCCTTGTTCGAGGCGGGAGACATTCCCGGCATTCTGGAGTTGGCCCGCAGCCAAGACGCAGGGGGAGCGGCCTACATCGACGTCAACGTGGGATCGAGGTCGCCCGAGTTCATGGCGGACCTTGTCGTTCAAATCCAGCAGGTGACCCGAAAACCCTTGTCCATCGACACGCCCGACCCGGTCATTGCGAAGGCCGGTCTTGCGGCATACCAGGCAGACCTTGCCGGGGGCGAAAAGCCGATTCTCAATTCGATCACGGTGGCCCGAGAACAAATGTGGGAGCTTTACGCCGTCCAGCCTTTTCGGCCGATTCTCCTGGCAACCGAGCTGGCCGCCGACGGCAGGCACATTCCGGCCCGAACGGCCGAGCAAACGTATCAAGCCGCGAAAGCCCTGGTTGCAGCGGCACGGACGCATTGTCCGGGCATCACGAACGACGATCTCATCATTGATCCCGGGATCGCACCGATTGCCGGAGATACCGAGGGTAACTTGAAACGGCTTGTGACCGCCATGGATCGAATCCATGCCGATCCCGACCTTGCGGGGATACACATGTCGGTCGGGTTGAGCAATTTCACGGTCATGCTGCCGTCGAAGCGAAAAGACGGTACACCCGTCAAGAGCGCACTGGAAAGCGCTTTTCTGACGATCGCCATGCCGCGGGGGCTCGACATGATCATCGGTTCGGTCAAGCGGAAGTACGAATTGCTGCCCGAGGATCACCCCGCCATGCAATGCCTGCGCGCCGTCCTTCAGGCCGACGGTTTCGAAGCTCTGATGCATGTGCGAAATTTCTACGCGGGCTGAATCGTTATCCCTTGTTCAAAAAGGCGCAGCATTCATGTCCGATCTATTGAAAAGGTTGTTGGAAGACCGGCCCATCATAACGGACGGTGCTTGGGGTACGCAGCTTCAAGAACGCGGGCTTCCCGTCGGAGCGTGCCCTGATGAGTGGAACCTTTCTCATCCGCAAGCCGTCGAGTCCGTGGCCCGCGACTATGTCGAGGCCGGCAGCCGCGTCATTCTCACGAACACCTTCGGTGCGAATCGCATCACCTTGGAAAAGCATGGACTGGCGGATCGGGTGGCGGAGATCAACCGGGCGGGCGTTGAGATATCGCGGCTCGCAGCGAACGGCCGGGCCGCGGTCTTCGCTTCCGTCGGACCGACCGGCGTCTTGTTGATGATGGGCGAGAAAACGGCGGCCGAGTTGGAAGAAGCCTTCTTCGAACAGACGCAAGCATTGGCCCAAGCAGGTGCGGATGCCGTCGTCGTCGAGACGATGTCCGATCCAAACGAGGCGGTCTTGGCGGTCCGCGCCGCCAAAGCCGCGGGATTGCTCACCGTCGCCTGCATGTCGTTCGATTCCGGCAAGCAACGCGACCGGACCATGATGGGCACTACCCCGGAGCAAGCGGCGGAGACCCTCGCCCAGGCGGGCGCCGATGTGATCGGCGCGAATTGCGGCCAAGGAATCGAGGGTTACGTCGCCATCGCCGGCAGGCTCAAAGCGGCCACCGACCGTCCCATCTGGATCAAGGCCAATGCCGGAATGCCGCAAATCGTCGACGGCAAAGCCGCCTATGTTATGACGCCGGAAGAGTTCGCCGAATACGTTCCGCAATTGGTGGAGCTAGGCGTTGCCTTTATCGGCGGCTGTTGCGGTACCTCGCCGGCATTCATCGCGGCCATCCGGCGTCGTTTGAATCGATAGCCAATACCGTCACGGCGGGGATACCCATCGATGTTGTCTCGTGAACGCGTCCTCTGTGCCTTGAACCATCAAGAGCTCGATCGGATTCCCATCGATTTGGGCGGCACACGGCAGTCGGGCATCGCCGCATCGGCTTATCATCGTCTCAAACAGCACCTTGGAATCGATACGCCGACCCGCGTCTACGACCTTTATCAGATGCTGGCGGAGGTGGAGCGGCCGATTCTGGAGCGATTCGGGGCGGATGTTATCGGTTTGAACCGTAAGGCGGTGGCCTTCGGTATCCGCAACGAAGATTGGAAGCCGTGGAGGCTCTTCGACGGCACGCCCGTCGAGGTTCCCGGCGGATTCCGACCCGCCGAAGAAGAGGACGGCAGCCTCACGCTCTATCATCCCGACGGTCGACCGATAGCCAGGATGCCCAAGGACGGCCTCTACTTCGACCGCTTGGACAAGTACCCCGGTGCCGCACATGCGGATCCCGATACCCTGGAATTGCCCCTGTTATCGCAACAAGAACTGGATGAGCTTCGGGCCGCCGCGGAAGCGCTCTACCGGAACACCGACTTCGCCGTCGTCGCTCCCATGGGTCCGCCGTACGAGCTGTTCTTCGGCCTGGGAACAGGCGATTTTTCCGCCTGGATGATAACGCTGGCTCAGGAACCGGACTACGTTCAAGCCTTATACGAACGCCTGACCGAGGCGTGGATCGAGAATCTCCGGCGGTTCACGTCGGCCGTGGGCGAATTCGTACAGATCGTTCAATTCAACGATGACCTGGGGACGCAAGACGCGCCTTTCCTTTCCCCGCGGATGTTTCGCCGATTGATTTTTCCGTTTTACAAGCGCGGGCTGGATTGGATTCACGAACACACGCATTTCAAGGTCTTCATGCACAACGACGGCGCCATTTTCGACTTCATACCGACCCTGATCGAGATGGGCGTCGACATCCTGAACCCCATTCAGACCACGGCGCGAGGCATGGATCCGCGTCGGCTCAAAGAGCGATTCGGAGATCGGTTGACATTCTGGGGCGGTTCTTGTGACTGCCAGCGGACGCTCCCCTTCGGCACGCCGGAGCAAGTGGCCGCGGAAGTCGAGGCCCATATCGCCGCCCTAGCCCCGGGCGGCGGATACGTCTTCGCCTCGGTCCACAATATCCAAGCCAATTGCCCGCCCGAGAATATTACGGCCATGTTCGACACCGCCCTGCGCGTTGGGCGGTATCCGATCCGTCCCTGAATCCAGCTTCGCGGGAGACGAAGCATCGTCGCACCTCGATCACTTTCAGCATTCTTATAGCGGCAAGGAGACGGCGTCGTGCGATTGCAGGTCATCGCGTGCGAGATATTTCATCGAGAGGTCTGCGCCGTCGTTGCCCGCTCGATCAATACCGTCGATGTCACGTTTCTGCCCAAAGGATTGCACGACGTCGGGCCGCAGGTCATGTCGGCCCGAATTCGGCAAGCGATCGCGGCGGTCGATGAGTCGCGATACGAAGCCATCGCGTTGGCCTACGCTCTCTGCAACAATGGCTTGGTCGGGCTGGCTGCGCGGGGTATTCCGCTCGTTCTGCCGCGGGCCCACGACTGCATCACGCTCTTTCTCGGCGATAAGCAACGCTATCTGGACTACTTTTACGCCAATCCCGGGGTCTATTTCCAAACACCGGGCTGGATCGAGCGAGGCGAAGACCTTTCGCAACACGGTCCCGACTCGATCGTTCGCAAGATGGGACTGTTGGAGAGTTACGAGGCTTGGGTCCGCAAGTACGGCGAAGAAAACGCCCGCTACCTCCGGGAGCAACTTGGAGACCTCGCACGGAACTACGGCAAGCTGGCGTACATCCGCACGGGTACCGGGCAAGACGATCATTTCGAGAAGCTGACGCGAGAACGCGCCGAAAGCCGAGGATGGCGTTTCGAGTCGTTGGCGGGTGACTTGCGGCTCCTCCAAAACCTGGTGGACGGCCATTGGAATCCCGAGGACTTCCTTGTCGTTCCGCCGGGCTCGCAGATCGCGGCCTCGTTCGATTCCGATATCGTCCGGGCGATACCGTGCCGTAGCGACGCAACGGTGACATAGGAAATTCCTCCGAAGACGTCCCGACGTCGTCGGGCCGCACTCTGCCATGACGTCGGCGTTGACAACGGCGGCATGCGAAGGCGGCAGAATCCGCAGCTCTTCTCATGGGTCTCGCTTGCCGCGGCCCTGATACCGGACGGCAGCTTGATTCCCCCTGCCGCGAAACGCTATCATGACGTGCGTCGTGAACGCACGGCTGCGGGGCGGTTCCGATGCGGTTGCCGGTCGGGGAGGAAATGTTGCTTGGATTGAGACGGCACAGGCTGGAATCCGGGGAAACGCATCATGAACGGTTACGAACGCGTCCTTGCGATGATCGAGACGGGGGAAAGCGATCGTTTGCCGCTCATGCCCATCACCATGATGTTTGCCGCGGATGTTCTCGGCGTGCCCTACGGCGATTACGCGACGGATCACCGGGTGTTGGTCGATGCCCAGTTGAAGACGGCTGAAACTTTCGGCTTCGATTACGTCTCGTGTATCTCCGACCCCGCCCGCGAGGCAGCCGACTGCGGGGCGATCATCCAATACTTCGACGATCAACCGCCCGCTATCGTTGAAGATAAGGCCCTGCTCTCCGACAAGAAGACGCTGACTCGCCTGCGCGTGCCGGATCCCCTCGGCGGCGGCCGAATGGAGGATCGCGTAAAAGCCGCCGAGCTGTTTCGCAAGCGTGTGGGCGGAGAATTGCTCATCGAGGGCTGGATCGAAGGACCGTGCGCGGAAGCGGCCGACCTGCGTGGTATCAATTCCTTAATGACGGACTTCTTCGACGATCCGCAATTCGTCCGCGATTTGTTCGAGTTCGTCTTGGAGATGGAGCTGTCGTTCGCCAAGGCCCAAATCGAGGCCGGCGTGGATATCGTGGGTATCGGTGATGCGGCCGCATCCCTCGTCGGACCTCGAATCTACGAAGAGTTCGTGTTGCCGTATGAAAAACGGATGGTGGATGCCATCCACGCAATGGGCGGGCGGGTACGCTTGCATATCTGCGGCAATACGAACCGCATCTTGTCCGGCATGGGAAGTCTGGGATGCGAAATCGTGGACCTCGACTTCATGGTGCCGATTGTTGCGGGCCGAGAAAAGATGGGCCCCTCGCAAGTTTTGTTGGGCAACATCGATCCCGTCAAGTGTCTTCGCAACGGCAGCCCTGCGGACGTGACGGAGGCAGTCCGCCGCTGCCACCTGGAGGCCGGCAACCGTTATATCGTGGGGGCGGGATGCGAAGTGCCGCGAGGAACGCCGCCGCCCAATCTCATGGCGCTGGCCGATTACGCACGATCGCACCGGCCCGATCCGTCTGCCGCGGTTCAGACGGAGCCTTTCTGATTGGGAACGAAACCGCACCGAATGGGCGGGGCAACGGCTTTTCAAGCATCGTTGTCATAGCTTTGTCATTGCGGTGACGCACCGGTCGTCCCGAGCAGTTTGCGGGTAAGGGCTTGGCGGAGCCGAAATACTTTCGCTTCGCAGGAGATGAAGGATCGATGTTGCGTAACTGGACTTTTCGACTTCCGACCGTCGTACGTTTCGGGCGAGGCAGCGTCAGGAAGCTGGGTGAGCTGGCTCAAGACTTTGGTTGGAGAGCCTTGCTGGTGGGCTATCAAGACATTTCCGGCATGGAGGCCGTTTATCGCAAAGTCCAGCAAGCCCTTCGAACGGCGAGGGTACACGCCGAAGCCTTCCTCGAAGTCGGTCCGGAACCCGATCAATCCTTGGTGACGGCCGGCGCCGAAGTCTATAAGAAATCGCGAGCCGAATTGATTGTGGCCGTCGGAGGTGGCAGCGTGATCGACGTGGCCAAGGGAATCGGGGCGCTCGTCAAGCTCTCCGGCCGGCCCTGGGATTTCACGAATGCCAATGAATCGCACCGAAGGATCACCGAATCCGCTCCCGTCATCGCGGTTCCCACCACGGCGGGGACGGGCAGCGAGGTGACGTCGATCGCGGTATTCAACTATGCACCGGAGGTCACCGGGTGGGAATTTCCCGCCAAAGCGGCCATGGTCGGCGAAGGCTTGCACCCGAAAGTCGCCGTCATCGATCCCGACCTACTCGCGGAGAGCCCGCCCGAGATTCTCGCGGCCTGCGCCGCCGACGCCCTGATTCAGGCCGTCGAGGCGTGTCTCAGCCGCATGTGCAATCCCATCTCCGCCGTGTTGGGCGGCCATGCCGCGAGATTGATTCTGGATCATTTGCCGCGAGCACTCGGCAACGCCGCCGATATGGATGCCCGATCGGCGCTGGCCTTGGCGGCAACCATGTCCGGGGCGGCCTACGATGTGACGGGGCTGACCGTAGGGCACGCTTTGGCCCACGCCCTGGGCGCAATCTTCGGTATCCCGCACGGCCGGGCCGTCGCCATCGCCGGTCCGGTCGCTATTCGCTTCATGGCCGGGGCCGCGCAAGATTCACTGCGAGAATTGGTGTATTTTTGCCGCGGCGGACAACCCATCGACGACCAAGCCATCCAGGCCCTATTGGATCGCGTGTCCACGCTATTCCGCGAGGCCGGCCTGCCAGACAAATTTACGCCGCCCGCCCAATCGCCGCCGGATTATCTCGACCGCTTGGTGCAACACGCTATGCGAGCCACTCCGGAAGCGTGTAAACTGACACCGGTACCGGTTGACTCGGAAGCCCTCCGCAACCTCTTTGTGCAGATTTTGGGATAGCCGCTCCAACGTCGCGAGGGCCCAAGTCTCATCCGGTATAGCCGAGGGTGAGCAGCAACGAAAGAATCTTCCTCAATACTGGGAGGCGGAGTCATGCCGCGGACAAATCGCGATTCGAACCGTAAGGAGCACCCCAGCACAAGCTGCTGCGTCTCCAACTTGCCGTACCGTGCGATTCGGCGCCGGGTACCGGGTTACCGAAGCGTCCATGCCGCTTACGTCGTTCTGTCCCTTTTGGCAGCCTGCTCGACGGATCGGCTTTTCGCCGAAGATGCCCAAAAGCCGAACCGCCCAAACATTCTTTTGTGTCTCGCGGATGATGCTTCGTTTCCCCACATGGGGGCATATGGGTGTTCATGGGTACAAACACCGGGATTCGATCGCGTCGCGCGGGAAGGATTGCTCTTTGTCAACGCTTACACACCCAACCCCAAATGCGCACCCAGCCGTGCCACCATTCTCACGGGACGTAATTCGTGGCAGCTTGAAGAGGCTTGCAATCACGCCGCGTTTTTTCCCGCGAAGTTCAAAGTCTACACGGAGGTTCTGGCTGAGCGAGGGTACTTCGTCGGCAAGACGGGAAAGGGCTGGGCGCCGGGGATCGCGCGTCATGCGGACGGATCGCCGCGGGCGCTAACGGGCAACGGGTTCGACGCACGCAAAGCGCCGCCGCCGACAAGCGGTATTTCCAACAATGATTACGCCGGCAATTTTGCTGATTTTTTGGCGGCCGTACCCGAAGGCCGGCCTTGGTGTTTTTGGTACGGATCGGTCGAGCCGCATCGCGGCTACGAGTACGCCTCCGGCATCGCCAAGGGGGGCAAGTCCGTGGAGCAGGTTACCCGGGTTCCCGGCTATTGGCCCGACGACGAAGTGGTGCGGACCGATATTCTGGACTACGCATTCGAAATCGAGCATTTTGACCGCCACCTGGTCAGGATGCTCACCTTGCTCGACGAGAAGGGTCTTCTAGACAATACCCTGGTCGTTGTGACGGCGGACAATGGCGCGCCCTTTCCCCGCGAAAAAGGGCAATGCTACGAGGCGTCTGCTCACCTCCCCTTAGCCATCATGTGGAAACAAGGCATCGCCTCGCCCGGCCGCGTTATCGAAGATTACGTCAGCTTCGCCGATTTCGCTCCGACGTTTCTGGAGGTGGCCGGAATACCGTGGAATGATTCGGGCATGCATCCGCCGGCGGGAAAGAGCCTCGTGCCGATCTTTCATGCGAATCAAGGCGGAATCGTCGATCGTGAGAGGGATCACATGCTTCTCGGCAAGGAACGGCATGACGTCGGCCGCCCTCATGATTGGGGCTATCCCATTCGGGGCATCATCGCGGAGGGGTGGCTGTACTTGCGAAACTTCGAGCCCGGTCGTTGGCCGGCGGGCAATCCCGAGACCGGCTATCTGAATTGCGACGGCGGCCCCACCAAGACCGAAATCCTTGAATTGCGGCGGCGCGGAGACGATACGCGTTTCTGGCAATTGTGTTTCGGGCCGCGGCCTGAGGAGGAGCTTTACGACCTGCGATCCGATCGCGACTGCCTCAATAACCTGGCCGACGCACCGGAGCATCGCGAGATCAAGCTTCGGTTAGCCGCGAAAATGAGGGAGGAGCTCCAAGCTCAAGGCGACCCACGCATAAACGGTCAAGGCGACATCTTTGACCGTTATCCCTATGCGAACGAGAGCCACCGCGGTTTCTACGAGCGGTTCATGCGAGGCGAGGCTTTACGGGCGGATTGGGTCAATCCGAACGACTTCGAGCCGTTGCCCGCTGCGCAACCGCAGCAGTAGCGTTTCATCTCAGGCGCAGTCGTCGGCACGAACCACGAAGATTTCGACCTCGGCCTCGCCGAGCTTCAATCGGACCCCTTCCGCGTCTGAAATCGGCCCCGCCGTGACTTGGACGGCGAGCGTTTCTCCCTTGATATACTCTTCAAAATCGCGCAGGGCGGTCTTCAATTCCTCGGAGTCGGTGCGGATGCCGAGCCGGATTCGATCGGTGAAATCCAAATCCAACTCCTTGCGTCGATTTTGAACGACGTGCACGAGATCACGGACCATGCCTTCCGCGATCAAATCGGGCGTCAACTCCGTCGCCAGCACCACCACACCGCGCGGCCCATGGGCGGCGGTCCAACCGGGCCGCGCAGCCAGGCGGACCTGGACATCGTCCCGGGTCAATACGATGTCTCCGTCGGGCAGCTTCACCGTCAACTCACCGGTCTCTTGCAGGGCGTGTTGAACGGCCGCACCGTTCGCCGAAGCCAGCCAAGCCTTCAGCGCCGGCAGCCGCCGTCCCAATCGCGGGCCCAACCGCTTGAAATCCGGAAGCACGGAAAAAACGACATATGCGTCGGCGTCGGCCGGCCAGTCCACCGTCTTCACGTTTAGTTCTTCGCAGATCAAGTCGGCGTGTTCCTTGAGCCAGATCTCGTGGGTACGATCGACCGGGATGATTTCCACGCGCGACAACGGCTGACGCACCTTGAGCTTGGCAGCCGCCCGGGCTGAACGACCAAGCGAGACGAAGTCCCGCACGGCGCCCATCCGTTCGCATAGAACGGCGTCCAAGTAGTCGGGTTCAGGCTGGGGATAGTCGCACAAGTGAACGCTGATTTTCGCTCGATCGCCGAACGGAGTCACGACCAGATTCCGCCAGATCTCCTCCGAGATGAACGGCACGAACGGGGCGGTCATCTTGACCGTCGTGACCATGCACTCATAGAGCGTCCAATAGGCATCCGTCTTCGCCGCGTCCCAAGTGCCCGACCAAAACCGCGCGCGACTGCGGCGGACGTACCAATTGGCCAAGGCGTCTACGAACGATTGAATGGCCTGAGCGGCCGAGAGGTTGTCGTAGGCATCCATCGCTTGGCGGACTCGAGCCGCCGTGTGATGTAGCTCGCTGAGAATCCAGCGATCCAGCTCTGCGCGTTCACGCGGAGGGCGGTAGCCTTCGCCCCGAGCCAAAACGGTCGGCTTCAGGTCGCCCACCGCATCCGTCCAGCCTTTGGCGGGATCCCAACCGTCGATGTTGGCGTAGATCACGAAAAAGCTGTACACGTTCCACAGTCGCAACAGGAATTCGGGCACGCTCTCTCGGATCGCCTGCTCATTGTAGCGAATCGACGTCCACGGGGCTTGATTGGCGAAGAAGTACCATCGCAGGGCGTCCGCCCCGTAACGATCGAATATCTCTTGCGGTTCGCGATAATTGCGTTTGCTCTTGGACATCTTCTGCCCGTCTTCGCCGAGCATCAGCCCCAGAACCACGCAATTGCGAAACGGATGGGGATACTCGATCTTCGGCGTGATTTCCTCGCGAAACTCCTCGGCGCTGCCCGCTTGTTCCCCTTCTCGCGGGCCGAACAACAAGGTACTGATGGCCAGCAGGCTGTAAAACCAGCCTCGCGTTTGATCGATGGCTTCGCTGATGAAATCGGCGGGAAAGTTCTCTGCCACCTGCGTTGCGGATTCCGGCCGATGGGGAAAACCCCATTGCGCGAAAGGCATGGCGCCCGAGTCGAACCAACAGTCGATGACTTCCGGCACCCGCCGCATCCGTGCGCCCGCGGCAAACGGCGAATCGTACGTCACGGCGTCGATATAGGGCTTGTGTACCTTCAGGTGTTCCGACAAATCGGGATCGGCCTTTTTGGTGTGCTCCCAAACTTCGGTGCCTTGAACCCCGGGTTTGGCGAGCAATTCCGCGTAAGACCCCACGGCTTCCATGTTGCCGGTGCGTTCGCAAACCCAGATCGGCAGCGGCGTACCCCAAAACCTTTCTCGCGAAAGCGCCCAATCCACGTTGCTTTCCAAGAAATTGCCGAACCGGCCGTCGCGGATGTTTTCCGGCAACCAACCGATGCGACGATTGTTGGCCAACATCGCGTCTCGAAATGCCGTGGTGCGAATAAACCAGCTTTTCCGCGGATACTGGATCAAGGGGTCCTCTTCCGCCCGCCAGCAAAACGGATAATCGTGCACATACTGTTCGAAATGCAGCAAGAGGCCGCCGGCTCGCATTTGGCGAATGATGTCGCGATCGCAATCCTTGACCCAGCGCCCCTGGTAATCCGGGACATCGGCCGTAAACGTCCCATCGGGGGCGACGGCGCAAATCAATTCCGGCCCCTCGCCGGGCAAGAATCTCGCTTGCTCGCGAAGAAGCACCTCGTAATCCACTTCACCGAAGGCGGGAGCTTGGTGAACGATACCGGTGCCGGTGTCGATCGTCACAAAGTCGGCGGGAACCACGCGCCAAGCGAGGTACTCGCGCCCGCCGGTCTTCAATCGGCCTTGCCGATCGCCCAAGGTTTTCCAATAGTAGTCGAACGGCGGTCGGTATCGTTTGCCCAGCAGCGCTTCGCCCGCGAATTCACCCAAAACACGGTACTGCTTCCCCAACTTTTGTGCGATCGTATCGACCAGCGCGGCCGCCACGATGCAATCTCGCTCGTCGCCTTCGAATCGGATGCGGCAATATCTCAAGTCGGGGGATACGGCAGCGAATTGATTGCTCGGCAGCGTCCACGGCGTGGTCGTCCACACGATCAAATCGACGTCCGGATCATCCAGCAGTGGAAATCGCACGTAGACGCTGGGATCCGCGACCTCGCGATATCCCTGGCCCACCTCGCCCGACGAGAGAGCGGTGCCGCCCTGGGCCCACCACCAAACGATCTTATAGCCCTGGTACAGCAGGCCGCGGCGGAACAACTCCTTCAGCGCCCACCACACGCTTTCGACATAGCTCTGGTGATAGGTCACGTAGGCATCGTCGAGTCGAATCCAAAAACCGATCCGCTCCGTGAGCTGTTCCCATTCCTTGGTGTAGCGAAACACGCTTTCCAAACAACGGCGAATGAACGGCTCCACCCCGAACCGCTCGATTTCCTGCTTGGAGTGGATGCCCAGCTCTTTGCACACCTCCACTTCGACCGGGAGTCCGTGCGTATCCCAACCCGCGCGCCGCTCGCAGTAGTATCCCCGCATGGTCTTGTAACGGGGAAACAGATCCTTGATGGCGCGGGTCAAGCAGTGTCCCGGGTGAGGCAGACCGTTTGCGGTGGGCGGCCCCTCGTAAAACACGAAACGCGGCCCGCCCCGCCGCAGATCGAGGCAGCGGCGGTAGATGTCCTGCTCTTTCCAAAACTTGCAAATCCGTTCCTCGAGCTTTGGAAACGTCAAGTTCCGATCCACCGGTTCGAACATAGCCCTAGCCATCTATCCCAAGAAAGAAATAACCAAGATGAAGTCGACGATAGGTCGGCACATCGTGAATCGGGGGGGCCGACGAACGCCCCCCGACTCCTTTGACCGAGCAGGAAACAGGAATTCGAGGAAAGCCTTGGACGCGCCGCTTGTCGGGCGAAACGAGGCTCCCCGCCGCCGGCCGCGCTCAGCGATCGGCTTCATTCAGCTCCCGAAGCAGACTTGCCTCGTGGGCCAAAACACCTAGTACGATCTTCCGCAGTTTCGGCTCCGCCGAGGCGGCCACGGCGATAATCTCCTCGACGACGGCAGGCTCCAGCGCGTCCGGTAAACACATGTCCGTCACAACGGACAGTCCCAGTACCCTCATCCCCGAATGCACGGCGACGATGACTTCCGGTACGGTGGACATACCCACAACGTCGGCCCCGATTCCGCGTAGGAATCGGTACTCCGCCCGCGTCTCCAGATTCGGTCCGGTAACGGCCACATACACTCCGCGATGCGCCGTGAAGTCCTCACGGCGAGCAATCGCCAAGGCTCGCCCGACCAAGTCCGGATCATACGGCCGCGACATATCCGGAAAGCGAGGTCCCAAGGAATCATCGTTGGGACCGATGAGGGGATTGCCGTTCATCAGGTTGATATGATCGTCGATGACCACAATATCCCCGCGCTGATAATGCGGATTCATTCCGCCGCACGCATTGGAGACGATCAACAACCGAGCCCCCAAGGCCCGCATGACCCGCACCGGAAACGTGATCTGCCGATAACTATAGCCTTCGTAGGCATGGAAACGACCTTCCATGGCAACGACCGGCACCCCGGCCAGGGTACCGCAAACCAGTTGCCCGGCATGGCTAACCGTCGTGGAGCGGGGAAAATGCGGAATCGATTCGTACGGGATGGCGACCGCCGATTGAACCTCGCCTGCCAGGCTTCCAAGACCGGTTCCCAGGATAATCCCCGCGTGCGCCGTTTCCGTCCAGTGCGTTCGAATCGCCGCCGCAGCGGCTTGAATCTCCTGAGCAAGCTGACTCATTTCCGTTTCCTCTTGCGTCGTTTGCCCGTTCCTGAATCCCCGCTCAAAAATTGATTCCCAGGCTCGGATCATCCGCTCGGCCGAACCATGATTTCAAAGGCATGGAATCGGCTTCGATGAGTCGCACGAAAGGAATGACCGCTCCCGTCGATGAGGGCTAGAAATCGTCATCGAATTCTTCCTCATCTCCATCGCCGCCCTCGATCTCTTCGTCGTCGGGCAGTTCCGGTTCATCCTCGGGCAGCGGCAAAGGCATCTCTGCCGGCTCCTCTTCGGTCGCCGCATCTCCGTCTCCGAACTCCCGTTCGATCTCCTGTTCGTACTCCGGCTCAAACTCGAAATCGTCATCGAAGTCGTCGTCGAAGTCGTCGTCGTCGAATTCGTCGAATCCCTCGCCATCCTCGCTTTCGGGCGGCGTGGGAAACGCCGTCGGCAGCTCGAACGGAAATTCATCTTCGCCCTCTTCCTCCGGCGAATCACCCTCGAGCGGCGGCCCGTCGATCGGCACATTCCAACGGCTCGGCTTTTCCTCTGAGGTCATGACCGATCCTCTTTTATGATGTCGAATTTGGAAAAAGGGACCGGGAAACCAAGTCGCGTCTCCCCGGACGCATTTTCGCTCAAACTGCCGAATGTACTGCATTCCGACACCGATGGGTAGTCCCAACCCGCGAACAGGCTTGTGAATGTCGGGCCGAAATGGGGCAGCCGAGGGCATCGAGACCGGACGAAAAAAGCCCCCCTGCCGTCGGCACGGGGGGCTGCCGCAGATTTCGGCTCGCAACGACCTCGTCGCGAAGTTGCTCAGGAGGCAATCCGGATGTCCGATCCAATTCGATCGGACGGCGGACTACCACTGGAAGGTGATGTTGTCCACGTTGTCGAGGTCCTGATCGCCGCCCGGCGGATCGCGGCGGACGCGGATCTGGCTGAACTGCTGGAAGACGGCCGTCACGGCATTCGGATCGACGGGCGCGCTACCGCCGTCAAGCGGCAGGATTTCGTGCCGGATCAGGCCGTTCCAGACCTCAGCCGTATCGGTACCGCCGGAACCCTTCACTTGCACGTTGCGGAACCCGCTCAGGCTTTGCACGAAATCGAGGTTCTGGAGCACGAAGTCCACGCCGTCGGCAAACGCGGCGTCGTCGCCGGCCGAGCCGGTGACCCGCCCGGTATCCGCCCCGCCGCCGGAGGCGACATACACCTCGGCAAAGTTCTTCGTACGCAGGAAGAACCCGGAACCGGATAGTTTTCCGTAGACGGAGTCGCCGACGTACGAGTCGTTACCGGACGATCCCGTGAGCCGAGCGACGTCCCGACCTGAGGTCGAGTACGCGTACACGTAGTCGAAGGCCGAGACTTGCAAGTTGAATCCGGAGCCGGTCAGGGAGGCGCGGGTGGGCGTACCGACAAACACGTCATCGCCGGCCGAATCGTACATGTACGCCGTATCCTGGCCGCCGTACGTGGCTAGGGCTTGGATGGTTTCCAATCCTCGGCCTTCGAAGACCTGCTTGCGCGTTTGCAGGGTAAAGCGGTTCGGACCGGCGGTAAGCACATCGTCGCCCGGCGTATCCAGCACCTTCGCCGTATCGTTTCCTTCCAGCGTATCGACGATCACCGACTCGAAGTACTTCACGCGGAGGAAGTAGCCGTCGCCGAACAGCTTGGCAAAACGATCGTCGATTACCAAGCGATCATCGCCGGCGGAGCCGTTCAGCACTGCGGTATCGTTGCCGCCGGCTCGGGCATAGGCGTGAACATAGGCCACACCCAGGACC
Organism: Thermogutta hypogea; assembly: GCF_055386265.1. Lineage (NCBI taxonomy): Bacteria > Pseudomonadati > Planctomycetota > Planctomycetia > Pirellulales > Thermoguttaceae > Thermogutta > Thermogutta hypogea. Next base: position 1,775,125 of record NZ_AP042425.1, on the reverse strand, counting down.
GAGATTTCATAACCGGGACCTTGGAGCCGGGAACCGTCCGGCGAACCGGTGAAAGTGTCGTCCCCATCTCCGTCCACCATCTTGATCCAGCTTTGGTTACCGAACGGAGCGGCAATCTCGACCGCCGCGAAGCCTTTCGCTCGGGCGAAGAGACCGCCGGAAAGCATCGTGCTGTAATCCGGACGTGCCACGAATTCATCCGTTCCGGTGCTGCCGGTGAATCGGGCGACGTCGTTGCCGCCGTTCTTGGCGACGGCGTGGGCGAAGGCAAAACCATCGGCCGCCGAGCGGAATCCCTGTCCGCTCAACACAACGGAACCGGGGGCGATCTCCGCGACATCGTTGCCGGAGGAATCGTACAGTATGGCCACGTCGGAGCCGCCGCGATCGGCGATTGCTCGCACATTCTCGGCCCCCTGCACCACCAGTCGGTAACCGGGCCCCTGAAGCGTCGCCAAGCCCGGCCACGCCGTGAACGCGTCGTCGCCGACTCCGTCGTGGAACACCGCGGAGTCGTTGCCGCTTCCCGCGTCGGCCGTCAGCACCTCGGCGCCCAGCACCGTGATGGAGTACCCGGTTCCTGAGAAGATGAACGTCCCCGGCTCCAACTCCAGGACATCATCTCCGGACGTGCCGGTGAAGACCACTTGGTCGTAGCCGCCGCCGAGGTTCACCGTTAGGACGGTCAAAGAACCGTCCAGGACTTGCGTCTCGCCGTTGAGCCGAATCGTCCAATTGGCGGCGGTGTCGCCCGCGATGATTTCCAGCAGATCGTCATTGCCGGTCCCATTCAAAGTCGCGCCGCCTCCCGACGTCCGCGGCACGACCGGCGGATCGAAATTGCCCACCACGGGCAAGGCGAACTCATCGCCGAACTGCTGGTAGATATCGTTGCCGAACGGTTTCGGCGTGAACTCGATCATGTTCCATCCCTTGATGGGATCGACCACGATGCGATTCAGCAGGGTTTCCCCGCCGGAAACGAGGAAGTACCATTCGCCGGCCTCGCCGGGCGTCTGGCCGCTTCGGTTAGGCACCCACAAGCCGAGGTCGTCGAACCCGTCCTGATCCATGTCGGCCGCGACGGGACGCTCTTGGGTGCCGATAAAGCCGAAACGGAAGACGTAGTCCGCGACACCGTCCCAGCCGCGACGCGCGCCGTTGGCCAAGTCCACGTAAAACGTGTCGTCCATCCATGTGGCCAAGTCGTCGAAGCCGTCTCCGTCAAAGTCACCAACCACGGGATAGCCGCGGAGCTGGCTGGTCAAAACGTAATCGACTTGGAAGTCGTGATTGGTGTCGAAATACCAGTACGACGGCTGTCCTGCCGGTGGAAAGGCGGTGACGACGCCGACTTCATCTCCGTTTGCATCGTTGTCATCGAAGCGGCCGGCGATGGGCAGGCCGTTCACCGCGGCAGGCTCGATCAAATTGACGTTCGGCACCCCGTCGTTATCGGTATCGATCAGCCAGCGGAATGAGCCGTTCACTCGCCCGTAGGCGGCCAGCTTGTCGAAGCCGTCGGCGGTGTCGCCGGCCGACAAGGCGAAATTGCCGGCGAATACATCGTCGCTCGTAAAGCCGAGGGTATAGATGATATCCCGATTCGTGTAATCGAAGTTATCCGGATCGAAGACGGAATTGCCGTTGGTATCGACCCAAACGGAGCCGGCCGCCCAGACACCGACCTCCGGTCGGCTATCCACGGTGAACCGGGCAACGAAGCTTCCGCCCGGCAACCCATTGCCGGTCGGGAACAACGGCGGATCCTGCGGCTCCACGGCGTTCGACTCGCCGTCCAAGCGATTACCCGCCGGATCGCGCAGTTCATCGGAAACGGTCAATGTGAACCGATCGTCGGGCAAAGGCTCCGCGAAGGATAGGATGATCGTGCCCGACGCCGGAAGCCCATTGACGACCGGATCGGAAACAAATACCGCCGACTGAATGGGAATGACGCCGTTGGCGTCCCCCACCAAGTTGAAGAGGGCGGGAGTGATGTTGGCGGCCAAGGCCTCATAGAGCCAACCGGTCGCTCGATTCGGCAGGTCCGATACGCGGATCGAGAGCTGATTGACCAGCGGCGTCGGACCGTCCGTGGGTTTCGGGTTGAACAAATTGAAGCCCGGCTCCGACGTAATGAAGACGTTATCCACTCGCGGCCCGGCCGTGTCGAGCCAGATGTTGAGTTGCTGGGTGACGGAGGGGTTGCCCGCCGGGTCGGTCGCCTGGGCCAGCAATCGACGAAGACCGTCGCGGGTGAAGTAGGCCGGGTTGTTCAAATCCACCGCCGAGGTGATTTCCCAATATCCGTCCGGCTCGGCGTGGTTGCCGTCGAGCGGCGTCGCGGTGGTTTGACCGAGGAAAACATCCGCCCCATCGATCACACCGTTGCCGTTGAGGTCGGCGTAAAGGCGGACGATGGCGTCGGCTTCCGCCCGTCCCCAAAGTGTGGGCGTCGTGTCATTGGTGATGCGGTCCGCACCCGTTGCCGGCAGGCTGACCAGCCCGCTGTCGCTGTCCGGGTGGAGGCCGTCATTGACGACCGCGGATTCGCCGAACGAGGCCGGCGGAACGGCGGTATCGATGACCACGGTCAGCAAGAAGTCATGGCTGATGTTGCCCGCCCGATCCTCGACCTCCAACTTCAGGTTGTGAACGCCGTCGGCCAGCGGCCCAAGCGGCCCCGTGTTGATCGAATTCGCGTTCAGCAGGGCGCCGCTGTCATAAATCAGCACGTCGCCGCTGCCTTCGGTACGGTCGTAGATGCGGTAGCGCAGATTCGTGCCGAACAAGTGGATCAACGCATTTGGATCACTGGTGGCCGCCGTGAAGATCGGCGTGTTATCCCGAGTGATGTTGTCCACGTTGCTTCGACCGGTATCATCCGCCGTAATGAGATCGAGATAAGGAGTATTCGGCTCATACGTGTCGATCTCGATGATCAACGCCTCGGACCAAGCACTTCGATTGCCTGCCTGGTCTTCCAATTCCGCATAAATGCGATACACGCCGTCGTTGAGCGGTTCGACGGTAACTTCCCATAAACCGAGCCCGTCGGTCGGATCCGAATCGCTTTCGTCGGAGCCTACCGTTGCCTGGCCGACGAGGTGGATTTGCCCTGACAAATCTTCAGCCCAAATTCGGACCAAGGTGTTGGCTTCACCCACCCCTTGGAAGGCCGGAGCGTTGATTCGGGTAACATTATCGTTGTCGAAGGCGCCGGTATCCGAGCTTGGCAACATGTCGGGAGCGCTCGGGCTCAACGGTGCGGTGTAATCCACCGTCACGAGCAACTGCTCCGATTGCCGGAAATTCCCGGCGGCGTCAAAGGCCTCGACAGTCAACGGGTGCGGTCCCTCGGCCGGGATGTTGTAGGCGACCTGGTTGGCGTTGAAGTCGATGGTCAGAATGCCGAAGCCGTCCGCAAGTCCGTCCGTCAAATCGAAGGCGTTGTCAAAGACGAACGTCGCGATCACGACCTCGCCGTCCTTGACCCAGACGGTGGTACCAAGTTCGGCGGAAATGCGGAAGTCGGCCACGCCAGGCAGGTTCGTCGGATCGCCGATCGTCACGTTGTCCTTGTCGTACCAACCGGTATCGTCGCCGTCCTGGAGATCGATCGTGGGAATCTGCGGGGGCGTCGTATCGACCGTGATCTGGATGGCCAATTCCAGGTTGCCCTCGGCATCGCTGACATTTCCGGCCAAATCCTCGACTTCGACCCACACCGTATACACGCCGTCCGCCAGCGGTTCGACGGTGATTTCCCAAACACCCAGACCGTCGGTCGGATCGCCGTCACTCTCGTCGGAATGGACGCGAGTCTCGCCGGCCAATTCCGCCCCGAAACCTCGATCCAAATACAATCGCACCCAGGCATTGGCCTCGGCCGTACCGACGAAGGCAGGCGGGGCCACTCCCGTGATGCCGTCGCCGACGACGCCGCTATCGGCGTAGGACGCCAAGGACGGCGCAGACGCGGCAGGGGGCGTGAAATCCACAGTGACGAGGAGTTGCTCCGATTGCCGGGCGTTCCCCGCGGCATCGATGGACTCGACGGTCAACGGGTGCGGTCCCTCGGCCGGGATGTTGTAAGCGAGCTGATTGGCGTTGAAGTCGATCGTCCGCAAGCCGAAACCGTCCGCCAACCCGTCCGTCAGGTCGAAAGCGGCATCGAAAACGAAGGTGTCGACAATCGTGTTACCGTCCTTGATGTAAACCGTACTTCCCGGTTCGGCGGAGATGCGAACGTCCACTACGCCGGGGGCTTGAGTCGGATCGCCGATCGTGACGTTGTCCAAGTCAGAGCGCCCCGTATCGTCCGCATCTTGCAAATCGATCGTCGGAACCTGTGGTAGCGACGTATCGATCGTGAGCGACAATGCGTCGCTACCCTCGCTGATGTTACCTGCCAGGTCTTCGACTTCGACCCAAACTGTATAATCCCCGTCTGCCAGCGGTTCGACGGTGATTTCCCAAACGCCCAGGCCGTCGGTCGGATCGCCGTCGCTCTCGTCGGAATGAACGAACGTCCAACCGGCGAGAACCGGGCCGCTGCCGTCATCGACATACAATCGGACGAGCGCGTTTGCCTCCGCAAGCCCATAGAACGCCGGCGCCGAGACATTGGTAACCCCGTCGCCCGGCGTCCCCGAATCGCTGTAGGGAGCCAAGGCAATAGTGGCCGCCGCGGGAGCCGTGAAATCGACCGTTACCAAAAGCTGCTCCGACTGCCGGAAATTCCCGGCGGCGTCGGTGACTTCGACAGTCAACGGATGGGCGCCTTCCGCGAGAGCGAGCGTTCGCACTTCGAACGGCGCGGCAAAGACGAAGGTATCAATCACGATCTCGCCGTCTTTGATGACCGCGGTCGTTCCCACTTCGCCGGAGACGCGAACGTCCACCACGCCGGGGGCTTGAGTCGGGTCGCCGATCGTGACGTTGTCCGAGTCGGACCGGCCCGTATCGTCCGTATCTTGTAGGTCGATCGTGGGAATCTGCGGCGGAGTCGCGTCGATCGTCAGCACGACCGTGGGGCTGAGCTGAATGTCGGTCACGTTGCCCGCCACATCTTCCACGGTCACCGCGAACGTGTACGAACCGTCGATCAATTGCTGGCTGACGATGGACCATGCCCCAAGACCGTTGCCTGCCACGCCGTCGCTGAGATCGGACCCGGCCACGGTCTGCCCGACCAACTGATTGTTCGCGTACAAGCGGACGATAGCGTTGGCCTCGGCCGCGCCGCTGAAGGTCGGATGCGTGACGTTGGTGATCCCATCCCCCGGGGTCGCGCTGTCGCTCGCCGGATTGAGCGCGAGTGTGATCGCGGTCGCATCCGGCAAGTTCGGATCGTAGGTAATTACCGCCGGCACGCCCAATTCCCTGGCGTCCGTAACCTGGACGACCTGCGGATCCAGCACCCGCACCGCGGCGCTCACAAAATTCATCCAGCCATGGGCGGTCGAATAGCCGGTGTAGCCACCGGGCAAACCGGACGAAAGCAACCCGGCAGGCATGGCAAACGCAAAGACATTGTTGGACGGCCCGAACGGGTCGGCGAAACCGGCGCTGACACCGTTGATGAAGACTTCTACCGCCACGCCCGGGGTTCCCGCCGCCGCCTGGGCAGCCGTCAAAACCGGGATGCCTTTCGCCGCGAAGTCGGACAGCCAGGCCTGAATCAGCAACACCGGATCATCGGCATTGGTGATGCGATCGGTTCCGTCGCGACCCGTATCGTAGGCGGGGTGCAAACCGACGGTGGTGGGCGTCGGAGCCGCGAAATTCTCGATTTCCAAGGTGTAAGTGTTGGGGTCGTTATCGGTACTGAAAACGCGCAGGTAATAACGCTCCTGCGAAACGGCGGGAATCGCCGCCCGAAGTCCGAGCGCCGTCGCCGTACCGGTGGCAACCACGTTTCCCGCCCCATCGAGCACTTCGAGCCCCAGATCGCCCAACGTCAAATTGCCGGGTGTGCCGTCGCGCTGGAACAAGACGTTCACGAGCAAGGCCCCCGACTCGCGCGCCGTGACCTGGAAGTAGTCGTCGTTGGTCGTGCCGACCTGCGTGGTGTGAATGGTCAAGTCGCGGATCGTAATATGCGGGATCGACCCCAAAACCGAGGCGCCGGCCAAACTGTCGTTGGGTTCCTGCAAATCGGGCAGCGTATAAAGGACGCCGTCGACTTCCAAAGCCTCCAAGTGATCGAAGGAAATCGGGTTTTGCCCGGCTACCGTAAACGTACCCTGGTCTCCCTCGGGACCGAGCACCAGGCTGAACGGGGCCCCGCCGGTGACGACGCTCAAGACGTCGCCATTGGATTGCAGGGTACCCTCCGGCACGCCGCCGTCAATAACGACTTGCGGGCCGCCGAGGTTCACCGTGAAGCTGTCCATGCCGGCCCGGCCGAGCAGGGTAACCAAGGAGAAGTTCGTGAAATCCACCGTGAAGATGCCCGTCACATCGACCGTATCGGCGTCCTGTACTACGAAGGCGTCCGCAGCATCGGTGCCGGAGATGATGAGCGCATCGGTATCCCCCATGGAGCCGTCATTGCCATTGATGATGAAGCCCGTGTTGGCGACGTAATTGATGACGGTGATCAACGAACCGTCGGCGGCATTGGTGACGCGGAGTTGCCCGTTGCCGGGACCGGTGGGAACCAATTCGATCCTCTCCGACACGCCCGCCACGCCGTTATAGATGATGGGGTCGGGTACCGCGCCCGTGCCGTCCGCGGGGTTTCCCTCGTCAAAGAAGATGTTGATGCCCCAGCCCTGCGGGGAATTGTCGGCGAAGGGCGTAACGACGAGCGTATCCACGTCATTCGGGCCGGTGCTCGGCGTCCCCGCTGCGTCGTCGCCGTAGATATTCAAATCGGTCACGCCGTAGAACGTGATCGGGGCACTTCCGTTGATCGAAAGCCGGAATGACTGGTAACCCGTGCCTTCGATCTCGAACAGGTCGTTTTGATCCACGGCCGGATCATTGTTATCGCCGTAGATGTTAACCGTTCCTCCCACCCACAAAGTAAGATTCTCGATGGAACTAAAATCGATCGGGAAGGTCCCCACGCCGTTGATGGCCAAACTCACCGTGCCGCTCTTATCCGCCCAAAGATCCACGTCGCCCCAAGCCAGAACTTGCAGTTGGTCCCCGTCGGGCGCGAAGGCGGGAATGGGATCACCCCCGTTGACCACCATGGCGAAAAGGCTGGAAGGCGTGACGTCAATGGTATCCGCCAAACCTATCCCATTCGGCACGGCCTCGAATCCGGCGTTCACGACCAAGCCGCGATCCGTCGGTACCGTCTGAATCAAGGCGGCGGAATTGAAACCGATCGGTAACAGTCCGCCAACGGAATTGTTTGTGATGCTTACTGCCGAGTCCGTCACCGCGATCTGATCGAATGCGTTGCCCGCGCCCAATCCCGGGACGACGACCGCTGCCCCAGCCGTGAGATCGTCCTCGCTAGGGGCATAAATGAAGAGTCGATTCGCGCCGCCGCCCGCCGCATCGACATACAGACTAGACGCTCCGGAAATGTGCAGGTCGGGTCCTGCGCCGCCGCCCGCCACACCGGGAAACTGATCGAAGAAGTCGCCATCCGCCGCGGGACCGTCCCACGGATCACCCCCAAGGAAGACTCGGGCTGCATCACCGCTGATGGGCGCGACGGTGATCAGATCGTCGGCCGCGGTACCTGTCACGCTGATCACGTCATCATTCGCCGCATCGCCGGCATACTCGACGATTTCCACCGTACGAATATCGACCGGGACAGCGAACCCCGTCACGACGACGTCGCCGCTGCCGGAAAAAGCGAAATCGAGGGTGCGTATGCCTCCGAATAGATCGTTAATGGAAACCCGATCACCGCCGACCAACGTGCCGCTCGGAGCGTTGCCCTCAATGCGGAGCTGGTTCAGCGGGAGCACACTTGCCGCTCCCAAATCGGTGACCACGTTGAGAACGAAACGATCCCCGCCGGTGTTACCGAGAAAGACATTTGCGCCGCTCAGATTGTCGCCGGCAATATAAACCGTGGAGTCGTCGTTGCCCGGCCCCGCGTCGATCTGCGTGGCCTGCGCCGTCGTGGCGTTGACCCAGATCGTATCCGCCGCTTGGGAGGCATGTACGAACAGGCCTTCCAGCTCGGAATCGCCCGGTGTGTACTCGTATTTGATCGGCGCTGCGGCGTCGAAATTGAGGAGCGTCGTGGTTCGGCTCAGGACGGAGCCGCCGGCGGCATCGTTGATCTGCGCGTTGGCGTAGCCCGCCAGCCCGCCGGAGTCATCGACATACAAAAGGTCGACGCCGGTATCGCTCGCCGGCCCAGGAACGATGGTCAGCTCGCCTTTGATCTGCCCGATCGTATTCGCGCCCGATGCATAGGGTGCCCAAGCCAGAGACACAGCCGGTGACGGGTCTTGGTCGTACGACCCGACCCGGAAAACGTCCGATCCCGGACCGCCCGAGATGCGATATTTGAACGGGGCGAAGGTGGAGAGGATCGTGATGATGTCATCACCCGACGTCGCCTCGAAGCGCACGTCCTCGATCGTGGCGAAATATAGTTCAATCGCACCGGGGGCAGCGCCGACGATCTTGTTGCCCTGGATGGTGATGAAATCACCCGTCGGGTCGTTGATGTCGGACAAATCGATGATCGAATTGCCCGCCTGACCGTGCATCTGCACATTGCTTTGGATGGGATCCAGGTACCTGGTCAGGTTGTTCGTGAACAGTTCGGCCCCATTCTGGCCGTACATTCGGTTCGCAGTGGTCCCCGGGCCGGTGGCCAAAATCTGGAACGTCTCGCCGGCCGCATCGTCGGATTCCAACAAGCCGCCCGTCAATTCGTTGCCATAAAGATCCAGAAGTTCCAGCTCCGGTACTTGCAGCGAATAGTTCAAGATAAAGGTATCGGCGCCGTCCAACGCGTTAACGGTCACGCGCGTTTTATTCGCGAAGGAATAGCTCTCGAACGTGACGGCGCTAACCGTCGCGGTTTGGTCTCCGCCGTAGATCGGCCCATCGGTGATCGAGATCGTCTCGCTCGCGTTCGTCGCAAAAATATCGAGCTGAGCGGCCGGCACGGTGTCGATCACGGGCGAAAGGTTGAAAAACTGGATCAGCATTTCGTCGCCGTTGGCGCCGGCCAACGTGGGAAAGCCGCCGCCCGGACCCGTGCTGTCATCCGGATCGATCAGAATCCCGCCGTCATTGGGACCCAGATCCAAACGGGGGCCGGAGCCGTACGAGATTCGGCCGATGGCCGTCCCCGGATCGCCCGTGAGAATCAACGTATCGCTGGGCGACAGGTTGGCCCCCAAAGCTTCGCCGTCGAATTGGATTCCGGCGGGCAAACTGAAAATCCCACCTGACAGATCCACGATCAACGTATCCGCGTCCGCCGAGCCTTGCACGACCACCCCGGTCACGGTCGCCAAGTCCAGGCTCTGGGAAAGTGTGTCGTCGATGTAGACTTCGAGGTTGCCTCCGTTCCGGACCAAGCGGAATTCGTCGGCCAATCCGTCGTTCGAAGCCTTTCCGGCAAGATCGTCCGCGGAGATCGTCACCACGCTGAGCAAATGGCGCTGTTCCAACGGCTCCATCAGCAACGACCTTACCCGCCGACGAGAGCGTCCCGCCTCCGACGTCCTGCCCACTTTCCAAGAACGCTCACCCAAGAACCGACGGTGACCAAAGATGTTGCTAAGCCTCATGGGGAAATCTCCTTTTGGGTACCGTACGCTGGACGACCGCCGGGTTGCACAACCTCGACCGACGCTCGAAGCGATGGTGACGCCCGAAAGATTGGACTAGCTTGCCCTCGTAGCCACGAACGACTTCTTATTGCCGGACCGAAGCACTCGAACCGGCGGCCTGCGGGCGTCGTGCAGATTTGCGGGCTGTTCCGTTTATACCCACTGCGCAGGCTGTGCTGATTATATAAGCATGGAAAACCGCGTTTGTCAATCATCATGCAGGGCGATTCCACTGGATACGTCATGAATCTGCCGGAAACACCCCACTGTGGAGTTATTTTTTGGGGTATTCGCCTCAGCTTGTGCGGCTTGGCGTCAGGGACACTTTGGCTCGTGACGCGGGCAAGTCGTGGGCCTACCGGCTCGGTTTTAGACGATCTTTCGGCTTTGAGATGGAACCGATTACGTCCGTCGTCGCCTGATAGAGTTGCCCTGGGCGGCTTGCTCGGTATCGATTGCACCCGCACAATGAGAACGTCACAGCGAGTGGGAACCGAAACGGCCTTTTCGGGGAAATCGTGCTTGGAATTCGGGTGAGGTCTGTTGCAAATAAGGAATAAGGATCTTGGGGATGAAGAGCTTCGGCAGAGTGAGAGTCGGGCTGGGGGCCTTGGCGATGTGTTTGCTCACGGCGGGATGGGCGATCCGCGGACTCGGGACGACCACCGGCATAGCGGAGACTCGCCGAACGAGCGACGGGCCGGCCTTAACCCAGGTTGTGCCGACCACGGCGGAATCCGCCGCGGCCGCGTCCCACACCGTGGCCGTTTTGGACGTCACGGCCGTCATGAACGAGATGCCCGAACTCCGTGAAACGCGGGCCATGATTCAAGCCGATTTCCAACGGGCCCAGGCTCAATTTCAAAAACGGCAGCAGGACCTGATGAAGCGGCGGCAGGAGTTGCAAGAGAAGTCCTCCGACGAACCCGCCGTTCGCGAAGAAATGGAGAAGTTGGGCCGTGAACTGGAACAATTCCAGGCCGAAATACAATTGCAGCAACGCGAATTGTTGGCCCGTGAGGGGCGGGCGCTGATGGACGCCTACACTCGCCTGAACGCCGCCGTGGGCGAGTATTGCAAGACGCACGGAATTGCCCTCGTGCTTCGGAACACGGGGCGACCGGCCAATGTCGCCAATGCACAGGAGGTCTTGGCCTACGTCAACCGCGACGTGATTTGGGCGCAAGACGAACTCGACATTACTCCGGCCATCAAGGCCGTCGTAATAGGGAATGACACACGCCCCTGAAAACCGCCGGCACCGCAGGCGGCAAGCTCTCGCGCGATCCAATGATCGGATTTGCCGCCTCGTTTTGCGGCTGGAAACAGCGGTGGGCCGGCGTGATCGCGGGGTGCGGTGCCCAAGCCGTCACCCGGACCGTGGCTGGGGTTTGGCCCCTGGAGGCGGTGTCGGCTGGACGATAGGCCGGGCCGCGGGCGGCGGCATCGGCGGGGCTGCATTCGCGGCGTCGATCTCGGCGGGAGTCACGGGTGCCGTCCGAGGCACCGGTTCCCCTGAGGATTCCGCGGTTGGAGGCACGCCGGCGGTCCGAGAGGCGTGTGGTTTCTTTGCAGGCCGTGGTTTCGGGGAAACAGGCTCGCCGTATGTCGGCTCAGGAATGGTTTCTAAAAGCCGCTCGATAACTTGGTCGACATCCACCCCCTCGGCGTCCGCATTGAAATTGGTGAAGATGCGATGACGCAAGACGGGAAAGGCCATGGCCCGAATGTCATCGGCCGTTACCGCATAACGCCCATGGAGCAGCGCCCGGGCCTTCGCGGTCAAAATCAGGTTTTGCGCGGCACGGGGACCGGCCCCCCAAGCCAGCCAGTTCTTCACGAAGTCCGGGCTGGGCGGCTCCTTGGGACGGGTGGCCCGCACCAGATCCACGGCATAGTCGATCATGTGTTGCGAGGCCGGCACCTGACGCACCAATTGCTGAATCCAGAGAATGTCCCGACCGGTCAAGACCGGCTGGATTTCGTGACGCACCGTCTGCGTGGTGGCCATCACAATCTCACGCTCTTCGCTTCGGGTGGGATAACCGATGTTGATCGAGAGCATGAAGCGGTCCAGTTGGGCTTCGGGCAGGGGGTAGGTCCCTTCCTGCTCGATCGGGTTTTGCGTCGCCATGACGAAAAACGGCAGCTCCAAGGGGTACGTCTTTCCGGCGGAGGTCACTTCGTACTCTTGCATGGCCTGAAGCAGAGCGGCCTGAGTCTTCGGCGGAGTCCGGTTGATCTCATCCGCCAAAACGATGTTGGCAAAGACCGGGCCTTGAACAAATCGGAACGTCCGTTTGCCAGTCGCCGGGTCCACGTCGATGATTTCCGTGCCCGTGATGTCGCTCGGCATCAAGTCGGGAGTGAATTGGATTCGGCTGAACTTAAGGTGGAGGGCCTTGGCCAAGGTGGAGACCGTCAAGGTCTTCGCCAATCCCGGCACGCCGATGGTCAGACAATGACCGCGCGCGAAAATGCAGATCATCATCTGCTCGATCATCTCATCTTGGCCGATGATGACCTTATGCACTTCCTTGTGCAACAATTCCTTGGCCTGGCCGATACGACGCACGGCCTCCTCGGGAGACATCTGCGCGGCGGGCGCAGCAGTCGGCTGGGACATTATCCTCTCCTCCGCGTTCCAGTTCCGGCGTTCCGCTGTTTTCGAAAAGGGGATCGAACGTGGCAACCGTCTCGGCGCGACGACATTCCATAACGTCGCGCCGAGGGAGATTCACCGTTACCGCATCCCTAATCAAGAGGATACTCTGTCAGCCGCCGGAGGACAAATCAGGGCTCCTCCGACCCTGCATTACCATTACCGAGATACTACGAAAACCTGGGCGCAATCACCGGGGGGAATTTACCTGTCGAGCCCTACCCGGCGATCCCGGTCATGCCTCCTCCACGAATTGGAAGCCGATCGCAGCGGCCAGTTCCCGAGTCGGCTCGCGGAGGTCTCCGTAGAAGCTCACGCGGTGCCAGCCGTAGGTATCCCAGTAGTGGAACAGCTTCTCAAAACCCCCCTCCACGTGGCAAGCCAGTTTCGTGCGGCAAGCCCGATCCTGAATCACGTTCTCTGCCGCCCGGCCCTGATGGAACAGAATCTCTTTGCGGACCGGGTGGATTTCCATGGTGCTGATCCGATAGCCCAGCGGTAGAAAGGATCGGACTGATGCGCCGCGACGATCCTCCGAATGGGTGAGTATCTCATAGTCGTTGGCAGGCCCGTCCGGCCCGAGCGGCTTCGTCATGGCCACGCAATGGGCGTAGATGATTTGTCGCTTGGAGGTATCAAGAACCGGATCCGAAATGTATCCCGGTCTGCCGGCCAGATGGCGGATCGCCACCATTGTGCCCGTGGAAAGCAGATCGGCTTCGCACGCCCCGATTTGTCCCGCGTTGAGCAGCTCCACGAATCCCAGGCAGGGATAGGCTTGCAGTTTTCCGCTATAAAACCCGCCCAAGCAATTGATGGTGATCGCTTCGGCGCCCTTGGATTCCAAGAGTTTCTTTTGCCCCAAGTAATTGCGTGCCGATTTGAGCAGCGTCTGCTCCGGTTCTTCCACGGCGATCCGACGGGCGCCGTTCCGCCAAGTTTCCGCGACGCGTTCCGCATCCGCTTCCGCGACGGCATCGCACATCGCTGCCAGCTCTTCGAAGGCGGTAAATTCCACGGTGATCCCGAATACTTCGTAAAGGGCATCGGCGACCGATTTGGAGCCGCCGCCCACGGAGAGGATCTTGGCCTGCTTGAGCGCTTCGAGACATTGTCCAGGTGATACGGCGTTCACTGGGTCGTCCGCGCAATCGGCCGGCACAGCCGGGGCGGTACGGTCTTGTCGCAGCCGATCGCAGGCCGCCACGAATGCGTCCGGGTCCGAGGTCTTCACGAGCGTGAAGCATCGGGCGGCCTCCACCAAATCTTCGATTCGTGAAGAACTCACGACCGAGAAGTTCCGGTGCTGCCGACGCAAGCCGGCCGTGTATCGCAGAAACCCGCCGCTTCCTGCAAACAAAAAGTCGGCCACGATGGTCGGCTTTCCCGACGCCACGATCTTGGGGAACACCTGAATCCAGTTGTTCATTTGATACACAAGGTAGCCGTCGATGCGATCCTGTTCGTCCGAGGCCAAAAGGCGGTCGGCATCCTCCGGGCCGTGTGCGGCGACGGGCAAGAATTCGACTTCGGGACACTCGCTTTGAAGTGCGTTTGTGACCTTTTCGATTTCGGGCCGCATGTCGTGCCCGAGATGCGGCCAAGTCGGACGGTCCTGCACCAAGGCCCAGCAGGCGAAGACCAATCGTACGCGAGGTCGAGGCTCGCCGCCGGGCTGCTCAGCGAGCGAAGGGGACGGCATCGTCCCCGGGAGCAGAGTTGCGGCCCCACAGGCAGCGCAACCGCCCAAGAAGCGACGACGATTGACGCAACAATGACACGCCGATTCGACCGGTAATCGCATGGTTTTCCCCCTTGCTCCCAAGTTTTCCCAGACCCGATTTCGATTTCCGCCGGCACACGCTGCGCCGAAACGATGGCCGGGCATGACAGCGATCGCCGGCCTGGATGCCGTCATTGTCGATTTCGACGTGCCGGTGTCAACATTGGCTCTTGCTTTTTTGATGGGACGGCCAAGGAAATCGGGGTTTGCAGTTTGGAACGGAGGTGCTAGATTGTCGCGACGAGAGGAGGCATGGTTCGGCGGCGTTCCCCCGCCAAGGTGGGTGGGGATGGTCGCAGTCAGCGCCGACGATGGCGCGACTTTATCACGGAGGATGGAAAGAGCATGGAAGCTCGTGCCCTTCGCGCCGCGTTCCTGGTGGCGGTAGCCTTCTGCTGCTGCGGGGCCGAATATCGAACGCCCAATTTCACCATCCGCAATCCAGACCCTCAGTTTGCCCGGCAGATGGGCGAGGCCGCGGAATCGTACCGAAAGCAATTGGCCGTGCTATGGTTAGGCCGAGAATTACCCAATTGGTCGCGACCGTGCCCGGTGACGGTTCAGGACGGTCCGGGTTTAGGGGCCGGCGGCCAAACTACCTTCATCTTCGATCGCGGGGAAGTTTACGGCTGGGAGATGGCCATTCAAGGTTCCCGAGAGAGGCTCTTGGACTCCGTGTTGCCGCATGAGATCACCCACATGATCTTGGCCAGCCACTTCCGCCGCCCTCTTCCGAGGTGGGCGGATGAAGGCGCCGCCACGAGCGTGGAGCACGTCTCGGAGCGTGAGAAGCATCGCCGTATGTTGATCCGATTTTTGCAGGGGCGGCGCGGTATTCCCTTCAATCGCATGTTCGCCATGGAGGAGTATCCGAGAGACATCATGCCCCTGTATGCCCAGGGTTTTGCCCTGGCCGATTATCTCATCCAAGAAGGAGGTCATCGGCGGTTCGTGCAGTTCCTCGAAGCCGGATTGGCCGACGGGAACTGGCACGCGGCTGTGAAGAAGTTTTACGGGTACGAAGAGCTCGGCGAGCTTCAGACTCAGTGGGTCGCCTGGGTCGGGCGGGGCTATCCGGAACGGCGACCGACGACCTCGCCGGTCGGCTTAGCCGTCGCTCCACAAGGAACGCAAGTGCCGTCGGCCAGTATGGAAAGCGGGGTCGTCGGCGACACGGCGGCACGAACGCGGGATGCCGGCGAAAGAGACACTTCCATCTATCTGGCCGCCTCCGCGCAGGGGTACCCGCCCGCCGCGGCGCCGCCTGACGGATCACCACCCGCCGGCGAGCGGACGCGAGGACCTGCTGCTCCGTCGGCGGACATCGATTTCGGAGGATGGCGGCCCGCAGATCGAACGGAGGTTTTGAGTTCCCGGGCCGGAGAGGACCGGGAATGGCAGGCGACGCCCGGTATGGCTGTCACTTCAGCGGTCGAGACGGAGCCACATGTTAACCGACTGGGATATCCACAGGCGGTGGAGCGACCGCAGCAAATCATTCTAGAGTGGAGCCGCCCCACTTTGATGCGGTGAATCGCCTGAATGGTCCGTTTGGAATCCCGAACACAGGGTCAGCGCCGCGGACATTCTTAATTCTCGTTTGAATTGACTATTTTCTCTCTTGCGAAGCTTCTTTTCGGATTTGCATGATTGAAACCGACCGTCCAGCTCGGAAGCCAAGAGGCCCCGCCGAAGAATCGCGAGCCGTCCCTACCGGAGCGAATTCTCTCTCCGAGGAGTATTGGCGAGAGTCCCAGCTTCCCTTGGCCGGGCTGATGTTCATTTCGCCCCTCCTAATCATTTACGAGCTGGGAGTGCTGATCCTCGGACCCGAGGCCGTTCGCAACGGGGCTGAAGTCTGGATGCGGCAATTGCTTCTGGCGATTGGTATCGGACAGTATTTCGTCTTGCCGTTTCTCACTGCGGCAATCTTGCTACTGGCCCACTACTTTAGTCGGGGGCCGTGGTACATCCGCTCCGTCACGCTGTGGGGCATGGCCGTGGAGTCCGTGCTGCTGGCGGCCGTGCTACGCCTGCTTCTCGGGCTTCAAGCGAATTTCTTCTCCTGCCTGGCGGGATCGGTTGCGCCGACGGCACCGCCGGGATTTGTCTGGGCACAGTCGACGGTCCCCTCGCACGCCACCGAACTTGCCGCGCGGGCCGTGGCCTACGTCGGTGCGGGAGTTTACGAAGAATTGGTATTTCGCTTGATTCTTCTCACGGCCATAGCCTTCGGCTTCAAAACCTTGGCCGTACCGTCCCGTTTGGCGAACTTGCTGGGGGTGGGCCTCAGCAGCCTTATCTTCGCGGCAGCGCACCACGTGGGGCCGATGGGAGAGCCTTTTACGGTGTTCAACCTAGTGTTCCGAGTGCTGGCGGGGATCTTCTTCGGAACGCTCTTCCTCTATCGCGGTTTCGGCATTGCCGCCGGGAGTCACGCCGTCTATGACCTCTTGGTGGGGTTGATGTGACGCCGTTTCCGCTCTCGAACCGCCTGAGAACGCCTGCCCGTACCGACGTCATTTTCCCTGAAGTCGTCGCACGACGCTTGCGGCAAGTCGAACGGCTGCGCGGATGCGGCCGCCCAGCGTCGGGCCGTGCGAAATCTCGAGGAGCGAACGGACGATCCGCAAGTCTTGAGGGCCGGCAGGTTCCAGGTGTCGTCTCGGCCCCCTCTCCCGGGTGACAACACTTTTTGCCACGGTCATCTCGAGGAGTCCTTCCGCCCCGCGGGTGACGCCGAAGCCGCTGCGGCGGCGCGGTGCAAACGGCACGCGCGGATCCGCCGTAGGCACGATCACATCGTTGACAACGACGCAGCCCACGTTCAGACGCTGAGCCAAGTTCTCCGCTCCATCGCGTTTTCCGAAGACGGCGGCGCCCAATGCATACGGACACTTTTCCGCCGCCGCAACGGCTTGGTCGTCATCGTCAACCGGGACCAGGCAAAGCACGGGGGCGAAGATGTCGGATTGAAGAAGCTCCATCTCGGGCCGTGCGTCCGCCAATATGATGGGACTCATGTTTGGGCCGTTTTCCGCTTCCAGGTCGCCGCAGAGCAATCGCGCGCCTCCGGCGATCGCCGCGCGGGCCAAGCCGATCACCCTCGAACGCAGCCGCGATTCGACGACGAGCAACGGCAAGGCGGATGCTGAATCGGCCAGACCGCGGCATAGTGCGGAATAGCATTTTCGGGCCACGAAGACCCGGCGAGGGGCAAGGCACGTGGCGCTGCCGTTGAACCGCAGGCCGAACGTCAGAGCCTGCACGACCAGGCTGATATCGGCGTCGTCGCGGACAAAGACGGCATCGCATCCGGATAGTTCCATGACGGCAGGCGTCAGCGTATCCGCGGCTTGATGCAATACGAGACGGCCGGTTTCCGAGGAACCGGTCAGCACCACCAGATCCACGCCGCCGCGAATGGAGGCCCGGGCGGCTTCGGGGGCTTCCGGCAGGATATGTAGAAGATCAGAGGGCAACCCCGCCTCTTGCATCCCTTGGGCGAATTGCAAGGCGATTTGCGAGCCTCCGGGCGCCGGCTTCCAAAGCACGGCATTGCCGGCCGTCAGGGCTTGCAGTGTTTGCACCCCCGGTAGGAAGAGCGGATAGTTTCGGGGTGCGACGATGAGGATAACTCCGCGCGGCTCCCGATACGTTGTAACACTGACTGCCCCCATCCACCAGGGTCGATTACGAATGGTCTCCCGCCTCGATCCGAGAATGCGAGCCGCGTTGCGCTCCAAGAAGCGACACGCGTCCGCCAGCGGCAATATTTCGGCAGCGATGGTGTCTTTCGGCGTTCGGTTGGGCAAGCTCACGCTTCGGCATAGCGACTCCGCGTCGGCGGCCAGCCTGCCACGAAAACGGCGCAGAATGGTTAGACGATCGGGGATGGTGACGGCCCACCACGCCCGCTGAGCCGCCCGCGCGGCCCGCAAACACCCGGCTATGGCGCTGTTGTCTTCCGGCTCAATTTGAAGGGAATCGCTTGCCGAGAGAGTCTCGTCGTAAGCGGCATGAGTTGAATTCATGAGCGGCGATTCACCCTTCTGGATCCCAGGGCAACGATGGTGTGAGGATGAATTATACAGAGGGGTTGCAATTCCGCCATGGCGAAGCAGCCGTTTTCTTCCCGCTGTGCGAAGCAATTCGATGGAGCTGGAGCGTGGACGGCCTGACCTGACATCCTTTAATGTTTCGGTTGCGTTTCGTTAGCGGGGGCCGGGAAGGATATCCGTATGCGGTTTTTTTCCAACTGTCGCAACCTTCCCATGGGCTGCATCTCCCCCCAGGATTCCGCCTTCGCTTGGAAATGGGGTGTACATTGACATTTCTGTGGCGGCCCCCTACGATGATCGTTTCGTATTCGTTCCGAAGTGCCGTCCGGTTTGCAACTCCGGCTTGCTGCTGCATCCGTACTGCGGATGGCTGGTTCTCCCTCGGAAGGGTAGTTTTTGTCGTCGGAAGGTCAAGGACTCGAAGGTCCGGGTTTGGTGTGATGAAGCGGGTGCGAGAGAACCGATCGGAATAGATCCGCCGAACAGTCCTGGGAATTTCAGTAAGCGATCGTGCAGGAGCATCGAATCTTGATGCCGATGCCGCCGCGGTGCGGGGTGGGGTGCCCAATAACGAAAACCTCCTTGGTCGTGGTGTTCGGCGCCCGTTGCCGGTATTGGGAGCGTGTGCGGTGCGGCGGTGCGTTGACGCGGTTTGCGGCGCGATCGGAAGTGTCTGAACAGAGCGGGAGAAGTTATGGCTGTTCCCAAAAGAAGACAAAGCAATGCGAAAACGGGATCGCGCCGTGCCCACGATCATTTGACGGTCCGGCCGCTGAGCTATTGCCCGGAATGTCGTGAGCCGGTTCCTACCCACGCCGTTTGCCCCAAGTGCGGATATTACATGGGAAGGACGGTCGTGGACGTCGAGGCGAAGGAAAAGCGGAAGAAGAAATCGCAGTAACCGTAATCGCGATACGAGGCAGCTTTGGGTAGGATCGCCTTTCTCTTTCCGGGCCAAGGTGCGCAGACCGTCGGGATGGGACGGCGCCTCTATGAGGCCGTTCCGGCCGCTCGGGCGCTGTACGACCGGGCAGGCGACGTATTGGGCTACGATTTGGCCAAATTGTGTTTCGAAGGACCGGCCGAGGAATTGGACTCCACGGTGGTAAGCCAACCGGCGATTTTCGTAACGAGTTTGGCCGCTTTGGAATCGCTCCGGGCGGATGCCCCCGATGTCGTCTTGTCGTGCGAAGCCGCGGCCGGATTGAGTTTGGGCGAATACACCGCGCTGGTCTTCGCCGACGTGCTGTCATTCGAGGACGGCCTTTGGCTGGTGCAGAAGCGCGGAGAGGCGATGCAAGACGCCGCGGACGCGACGCCCGGCGGCATGGTCAGCATTTTGGGCCTCGAACGTTCCGAAGTGGATCGCTTGTGCCGCGAAGCAAGGGGGAACGAGGTACTCCAGATCGCGAACCTCTTGTGCCCCGGAAACATCGTCGTCTCCGGTACGACTTCCGCTTGCGAACGGGCGGCGGAACTGGCTCCAGGCTTTGGGGCCATGAAGGCTATTCCGTTAGCGGTAGCGGGGGCATTTCACACCGCCATCATGAAGCCTGCCGACGCTCGCCTCGCCGAGGCGTTGACGAAAATATCCTTGCGTCCGCCTCGCATCCCGGTCGTCTCGAACGTGGATGCCCGCACGCATGATGACCCGGAGGAAATCCGGCAGCTCTTGATTCGCCAAGTGGTCGAACCGGTGCTTTGGGAGGATTCCATGCGCTATCTGATCGCTGAGGGATTCGACGGTTTTTATGAAGTCGGCCCCGGAAAGGTCTTGCGTGGATTGATGCGGCGGATCGATCGCGGCGTGTCGTGCCAGAACGTCGAAGTGTGAGACGGATCAGCCGATCGGGTTTCACGGCGCAAAGGCGAACTGATCTGCACGGCGGTTTTTCTGGGGCCGACGCGCCCGCGAAAGGCCCTGCCGCACTGAGGGAGAAATCGAGATGTCGGATACATCAGCACCGCGGATCGCGACCAATTTGGCCGGCAAAGTCGCCATCGTTACCGGTGCCGGAAGGGGCATCGGACGGTGCATCGCTCGAACGTTAGCGAGCTGTGGAGCGGCGATCGCCTGCGTGGACGTGAATGTCGCGGCCGCCGAGGAGACGGCCTCCCTCATCAAGGCCGACGGAGGACAGGCCGCGGCCTTCGCCTGCGACGTCACCGACAGCGAGCAAGTGAACTCCGTCGTGGACGCCGTCATCGGGCAGTACAAGAAGCTGGATATCTTGGTCAACAACGCCGGCATCACGCGAGACGGTCTCTTGCTGCGGATGAAGGACGAGCAATGGGACTTGGTCCTCAATGTGAACTTGCGCGGCACGTTTTTGTTCACGCGAGCCGCTGCCCGTTATTTGATCAAGGCCGGCGGAGCCAGAATCATCAACATCGCGAGCATTTCCGGGCTGATGGGCAACCCCGGCCAAGCCAATTACTCGGCTTCCAAAGCGGGGGTGATCGGTTTTACCCGGACGGTCGCCCGTGAGTTGGCCTCGCGTCAGGTCACCGTGAACGCGGTAGCCCCGGGGTTTATCGCGACGGAGATGGCTCACGCCTTGGGTGAGGACACGCTGAAACAGATCCGAGAGCGAACACCCCTCGGCCGTCTGGGAGAGCCGCAGGATGTGGCCGACGCAGTGCTGTTCTTGGCTAGCCCCGCTGCCGGATTCATCACCGGAACAGTGCTGCGGGTCGATGGGGGCCTCGCGGAGTGAGAGACGGGAACCGCTCGCCCTCCGGCGCTGCGACGATATGGGCAAATAGGAGCACGGCGGTTCACCTTGGGCGATATGGACACAATTTAGCGTTTCCGGTAACGTAGTAGGATTGTCGGCAAACGCCGTGAGCTTAGAGAGGCGGTCCGCCGCTGATCGGGCGGTGATGTTTGCGATTGTTCGCGTTTGAGATTTCGGTCCCGTTGCCGATGTGGAAGACGGGCGCACCATAGCTTTTGAGATGACGTGAGATCCAAGAGGAGTACGAACGTGGCGACCATCGAAGAACGCGTCATGAAGATTGTCTCGGAGAGCCTTGGGGTCGGACAGGAACAGATCAACCGCGAGTCTCACTTTGTGAACGATTTGGGAGCGGACTCGCTGGATCAGGCCGAATTGGTGATGGCCTTGGAAGACGAATTCGACATTTCAATTCCCGAGGAGGTGGCGTCGCAGATCCAAACCGTGGGCCAAGCCATCGACCATATCCAAGAGGCTGTTGCGGAGGCCGAAGGCGAGCAGAACGGTTGAGCTTCCCTTCGGGTCGGCGGCGTCCGAAACGCGAATGGCCTATCTTCGAACTCTTCGCCAGCATAAATAGTTGTCGAGCATGAGAAGACGCGTGGTGGTTACGGGAATGGGTGCGGTCACGCCTCTCGGCTGCAAAGTCGATGAGATGTGGGCCCGCCTTTGTCGCGGCGAGAGCGGCATTCGTCCGATTGAGGGCTTCGATGTCTCGATCTTCAAGGTGAGGTTCGGAGGGGAAATCCGCAACTGGAATCCGGTCGAGTATATCGACAGCAAGGAACAGCGGCGGATCGATCGCTTTGCGCAGTATGCTTTGGTCGCCGCCACGGACGCGATTCGTGAATCGGGCTTGGATTTCTCGAAAGAGGCCCCGCACCGGTGTGCGAGTGTCATTGGTTCGGGTGTAGGCGGACTAGGCGAGATCGAGGCCCAATTTCGTCGCTTGATGGAAAAAGGCCCGGAGCGCGTTTCGGCCTTTACCATCCCCAAAATGATGCTTAACGCGGCGGCCGGATGCGTTTCCATTCAATTCGGCTTGAAAGGGCCGGCCTACGGTGTCGTGACGGCCTGCGCCAGTGCGTCCAACGCCATCGTGGAGGCCGTCAAGGAAATCGAATCCGGGGATATCGACATCGCGATCACCGGCGGGAGTGAAGCCGCCGTAACGCCCCTCGGAATCGCGGGTTTCGCGGCCATGAAGGCCCTCTCGGAACGGAATGACGATCCGCAACGTGCCAGCCGCCCCTTCGATCGCGATCGCGATGGGTTTGTGTTGAGCGAGGGAGCGGGAATTCTGGTCCTGGAGGAATACGAGCACGCACGCAAGCGGGGCGCCCCGATACTGGCGGAAATGCTCGGCTATGGCGTCTCCTCGGACGCAGGGCACATTACACAACCGGACGAGAACGGGCTGGGGGCGGCCAGGGCCATGTCCGATGCCTTAGCTTCGGCCGGCTTGGCAAAGGAACAAATCGATTACATTAATGCCCATGGTACCAGCACGCCCCTAGGAGATGCGGCCGAAACCATCGCCATCAAGTCGGTTTTCGGCGATTATGCCCATTCGGTGCCGATTTCCAGCACCAAGAGCCAGCTCGGCCATCTTTTGGGCGCCAGCGGCGGTGTGGAATTGGTCATCTCCATCCTCGCGATCCGTCACGGCCTAATTCCGCCCACCATCAATTTGGAAAACCCCGATCCGGCCTGCGACCTCGATTATACGCCGAATACGGCCCGAGAGCGGCGAGTTCGGATTGCCATGTCGAATAGCTTCGGCTTCGGCGGACACAATGTTTCCTTGATCGTGGGTGAGCTGCAAAACGGTTCACCCTGATGCGGGCCTCAATCTCCTTCCGAGCTCCGGCCTCTCCCGGCCCCTCCGACTGAGTTCGTGATCCGGCATTGCTTCGCCGCTTCACGGTTTCTGCCTTTCTTTCGCGATTCGTTGCGGACCCGTCTTCTCCGGAGAATCGGTGACGAGAGAGATAGATAACAGGGAGGGCGATGCTACGGGAGGCGGCTGAATTCAGGCAAAATCTTCACAAGCTCCTCGCGGAGATATGCCCGGATGTCACGAGCGTTTTCCATCTCCATCACATGATTCACGACGTCGCGGCATTGGGCGACGGTGACGCTGCGGCAGACCTTCTTGACCTCGGGGATGGCCCCTGCGGTCACGCTGAAGTTCCGCAGCCCCAGCCCGATCAGGAGCATCGTATAGATCGGACTGCTGCTCATCTGGCCGCACAGGCCGACCGGTACCCCGCCCTCTTGGGCCGTGCGAATCGTTTGAGCTAACAGCCGAATCAAGGCGGGTTCGGCGGAGCTGTACAGAGACACCACGTTTCGGTTCGTGCGATCGACCGCCAGCGTGTATTGCAGGAGATCGTTCGTCCCAATACTGATGAAATCCACTTCCGGCAGGTATCGGTCCAGCATGATGGCCGTGGACGGAACCTCGACCATCATGCCGATCGGTGTCTCCCTCCGGAACGGAATACCGGCTTCCGCCAGCTCCTCCATAACGTCGGCGACGACGAACTTGGCTTGACGAAGTTCCGGCAGAGTCGCGATCAAGGGGAACATAATCTCGACCCTGCCGATTGCCGATGCCCGCAAGATGGCGCGCAGTTGCGACCGGAACATGGGTAGGTGCCGCAAGGCCAAACGAATACTTCGCAGCCCCAGACACGGATTGCTTTCGTTGTCCCAGCCCATTTGCCGGGGCAGCCAGTCTTGCGGTATCTTGTCGGCGCCCATGTCGAACGTCCGGATCGTCACCGGACGATCCCCCATGGTTTGGATGACCCGGAGGTAGGCTTGATAGTGTTCCTCCTCGCTCGGCAACGTCGTCCGGCCGAGGTAGAGAAACTCGGTCCGATAGAGGCCGATCCCCTCGGCGCCTTGTTCCAAGCAGGTTTCCGCTTCCTGGGGGAATTCGATGTTGCCGAAGAGGTGGATTCGTGTGCCGTCCAGCGTCTCCGCCGGAAGACCGCGAATATCTCGCAGTTCAGCCTGAAGGGCTTCGATCGCCCGATATTGCTCCCGATACTCCTGAAGAGTGGCGCCGTCGGGATTGACAATGACCAAACCACGGTCGCCGTCGACGATGACGGTATCGCCGCCGGATACTTCGCCCAAGAACGGGCCCGTACCCACAACGGCGGGAATTCCCAACCCCTGCGCCACGATGGCCGTGTGCCCGCCCGGGCCGCCGGTTTCCGTCACGAAGCCGCGTACGAATCTCCGATCAAGCCGGGCCGTTTCACTGGGCGTGAGCGTGACCGCGAGGACGACCACGGGCGAGTTGAGCTGGAAGACCTCGCTGTGCGGTTGACCCAGCAGCGATCGGAGAAGCAGCTTTTCAATGTCGTAAACGTCGTTGACGCGTTCCGCGAAGTTGGGGTTCGGAAGGCGACGGAAGACGTCGGCATACCGGTGGAGAATGCGGCTCACTGCCCGCTCCGGCGCGTAATTCCGTTCGCTGATGAGTCTCTCGATATCCTCGCGTAGTTTGGCGTCTTGCAGGATTTCCAGATGAGCGTTGAAGATGGAGCCGGAACGCTGTCCCAACTCTCGGATGACGGCGTCTCTTTGGCGGGAAAGCTCGTCGACGGCCTTGGCCAAAGCGCTGCGGAAACGCTCGATCTCCCGTTCCACCGCCGTGCCGTCGATCAGACGGTCCGGTACGTCGAATTTTTCCCGGCCCAACACCATCGCCTCGCCGATGGCGATTCCGGAGGAGACGGCGATCCCTTGCAGACGCAACATTCGCTGTTCCTATCCCGAACGGCGGTATCGGAGCCGCAACGGCTTCCAGGAAGGCCGAGCTCAAGACCGTCGCTCGTTCGGCTAAGCCGCCGGGGAACCCTGTTCGGAATCCGAGGCAAATTCCTCTTCCAGAAACTTGCGGCTCGCCAGGGATTCGAGGGCCTGCAACAGTTCCTCGGCATCCGGACCCTCGGCCTCGGCAAGGAGTTCATCCCCTTGTAAGGCGCAGAGACTGAGCATATCCAGCACGCTCGAACCATCGGCGGTCTCGAAACCGCCTCCCGAAGAGGATCCATCCTCGGAAATCTTGCGGAGCACCAACCGGCTTTGGTAATCTAGAACCAGTCTACGCACCAGCGTCGCCGCCCGTGCGTGCAAACCGGCTCGATTGATGATTCGGATCTTGCGACGAGCCTTGGACTCCATCGGTCGCTCTTTCGGCGGATCCGTCTCCATAACCCAAACGCCTGGCCGATAATACTCACGTGCTAACATGTTGGGATTCCCGTCTGAATTCGAGCCTCTGGGTAGCGGCGCATTCGCCGCACTTGATTCAGACACGAAAAACCCGTCCCGATGTTCGCTACAAACGCCCTTTTCTGAAAGGCCAACGCCGTCCCTAAGTTGGGATCGCACGATGCGTCACGGATTATCATCTTAAGCAACAATTGTGGCGAACGCAAACGGCCCGCGAGACCTGTAGGAGATCTAAGAGGAAACCGGCTGCGTCCGCGAACGCCGCTAGGCCGCGAACTTTCCCTGGTCGGCCTCTTCCAGAAGTTGCCACACCTCGTCGGCCGATTTCGCCGTTTTCAAAAACCGCGAAAACCGATCGTGGTGCAGCTGTCGCGTAATGTACTCCAAGGCTCTCAGGTGTAGCCCCGGCTGGTCGAGCGGTGATATTACGAGAAACAGGGCGTGCACCTTTTCCCCGTCCAACGCCTCGAAATCTACGCCTTGAGGGCTGATGGCGACGGTAGCAACAAGACGATCGAGACTCGCGTGTTTGGTATGAGGGACTGCGACCCCGTGACCGATCCCTGTGGTCCCTTCCGCTTCCCGTCGCACGATGGCTCGGACGACGTCGTCCAGTTGATCTTCGCCCAACGCCTTGGCTTCCACCAGGGCTTCACACATCCGCTGGATGATGGCTTCTTTGCCGTCGTCGACGTCGAGGTCGACCAAGATTGCGTCACGGACGATGAATTCGCTGAATTTCATTCATCCCTCCCCTCGAAAGTGTGGGCAATTAAGGGGTTTCGCTTGGCTTTTCAGATTGGAACTACATGGGTGGGAGCGGCGTGACGAAAGATTTCTCGGTTCTCACATCCGGAATCGCTGTCGAAGCCGAAATACACGCCCCGGCTTGAAAACGACTTAGAGAACCGACAACCCGCCCTATGAACAAAGCAAGCCGTCATTTTATCACATACTGGGGCCCGCCACAATCGGCGGCGTCGGTTTCGTTGACGCCCGATGGAAGTGTCCTCATTTTGAAACCATTATGAGAAATCTTACCTCGTGGTCTTACCTCATGGTACCGTACGGGAATAGATTTTGCTTCACTCCCCTACTTAATCTGTGTAATGACACAGAGCGATCGGACCAGCGTAGGCGAAATGCTCGCCGCTCGACTCCCTCCGTCTCCCGTTCATCCCCAACGCCAAGCATGGCCGACCTAAGCACAGCCCCCGCGTCTCGGGCTGGAGGCTCCTCCGATTTCTGCATCCCTGCATGGATTTCTCTCCACCAGAACTCCCGCTCCCGGTACCCCGGCCGGCTCCAACTCGTCTCAAGACTTTCACCCGTTATGGATGGGGGGCCGTTGGACGCCTCAAGCTCGATCAAGTTCCCTCCCCCGAGACGTTAATATTGTTTCGAACGTCACAACGGGCGGATTCCGCGACCGGTGCGGCACGTGGCGCCGATGACAAGACAGGGTAATCGAGCCGTTGCCGGCTCCGCACCGTGTTTTCGACGCGGAGTTGTCGCGATTGTCCCATTCCGTTATCCAGCGGGCGATCGTTTCGCGGTAAACCAGGTCGTCATAACTTGCAAGACCGGCAATGCGAGCCTGACCCGTTCCTTCCGCCCAAATCGTAAACAACGAAAAACCAACGTCCTGACCATAGACATTTTACCCGTTGATGAAGGAGGACTGGGACGTGATGCGAGCCTGTTTCCTTGCCGTCGGTTTGTTCGTCGTGTTCTTGGGAGTGCAGACGCTTGGGGTTCAGCGTTTTACCCTTAAGGCCCGGGAAAGTACCCCGCCCATGACCGCCGGCGGCGAAGCTGCACCGGGGCCGAGGCGAGTCTTGGAGCCACAACCCTGGGTGCCCTGGAGCTTGATGTCTACCGGGGCCGTGGTTTCCCTGTATGCCGTAACGTGGTCGCTGGGGCGAAAGTAACGATCAAAGGCGTGGGAGGAGTAGCCGCGATCGCAACCGCAAGTAATCCGATCTACCCAGCCGTTGTTGAGCCTGGGGGCACCGTATGATGCGGCGGGCACGGATCACCTTTTCGACCTCAGGTCACGGGGCCATGCGCGACCTCACACCGGAGATTCGGGAGGCCGTGCGGACATCCGGCAGCGACGCGGGCGTCGTGCACGTCTTCGCGATAGGTAGCACCGCGGCAGTGGGAACCATCGAATGGGAGCCGGGGTTGGCCAAGGACTTGCCGGAAAACTTGGATCGCCTGATCCCTCCCGGCGGGCATTATTCGCACGAGGAAATGTGGCACGACGGTAATGGTCACTCCCACCTACAAGCCACACTTCTGGGGCCATCAATCAGCATCCCTTTCGAGGGGAGGGAATTGCTTTTGGGCCGATGGCAACAGGTGTTTCACTTGGAGTGCGACGTCCGCCCTCGTCAACGCACGGTGATTCTGACCGTTATGGGAGAATAAAGCCCGCGGTCCGACGCGGATGGGAAACGGTGGTAGAGACGTCCGGCTCGGGAATCACCGGGCATCGTTCCGGCGGACCGCAGCGAATGCCGACCCTATCGCTTGCAAGGATGGGATGGATGCGGCGCATCCGCTAGGCACGGCGTGGTCGGGATGCCTAGAATCAAAGGATTCGCACGGCTAGGGGTGGAAGCTGCGTGGGGGGGGGGCCGCGTAGCTTCGGTAGCGGAACGGAAATCGTTCTTCCTACTTCCTATTGTTGCCCGACCGCCAAGTTCGCGGAATCGCGAACGGCTTAGCATTTTGGATTCTGGATTGCGGAAAAGGAGCGCCTTCCTTGTTACGCACGCACAACTGTGGTGAATTGCGGCTGGAACACGCCGGCCAAGAGGTGATCGTTTGCGGTTGGGTCGATACTTATCGCGACCACAAGGGCGTCCTTTTCGTCGATCTTCGCGACCGTTACGGGAAGACGCAGATTGTTTTTTCACCTGATGTCGACTCGACTGATCAAGACGACGGGCTGATGGAAACGGCTCGTTCCTTGCGATCGGAGTACGTGATTCAAGTCAGGGGGATTGTCGAACAGCGACCCGAGGGAACCGAGAACGCCAAACTGGCGACGGGCGAGATCGAGGTTCGTGCCCGGGAATGCGTCGTTCTCAATCGCAGTTTGACGCCGCCCTTCATGCCGAGCGCCCCAGACTTGCCCGGCGAGGATGTGCGTTTGCGTTATCGTTACATCGACCTTCGCCGGCCGGAGATGCAACGGACGCTGCTTCTCCGCCACCGGATGATCAAGTTGATGCGAGACTATTTTGACGGTCTGGGATTCATCGAGGTCGAGACGCCGATGCTGGGACGGAGTACCCCCGAAGGCGCTCGGGACTACTTGGTACCCAGCCGCGTTCAGAAGGGCAGCTTCTACGCCTTGCCGCAATCTCCTCAACTTTACAAGCAGATTTTGATGGTGGCGGGGTACGATCGCTACGTTCAAATCGCCCGGTGCTTTCGCGATGAGGACCTCCGCGCCGACCGCCAGCCGGAGTTCACGCAATTGGACTTGGAGATGTCCTTCGTGCAAGCGGACGACGTCATGACCGTCGTTGAGGGGCTGATGAAACGTCTGTTCGAGGAGGTGCTGGGTATTCCTTTGAAGCTGCCGTTGCCTCGCATGACCTATGACGAGGCTATGGAACGCTTCGGGCACGATGCGCCGGACCTCCGCTTCGGAATGGAGTTGATCGACGTCACGGACATCGGTAGGGAGTGCGATTTCCGCGTCTTTCGTGAAGCCGCTGAACGCGGGCATCGGATACGCGGCATCAATGCCAAAGGCGCAGCCGCGGGCTATTCGCGCAAGAATCTCGACGACCTCACCGAATGGCTGAAGCAGGATTTCGGCGTCAAGGGACTGGTGTGGTTCAAAGTGGATGCGGACGGCAAGCTCAGCTCGCCGACGGTCAAGAATTTCAGCGAATCGCATTTGCATCGCATATCGGAACGCCTGGACGCTCGCCCCGGCGACTTGCTTCTCTTCGTGGCGGATGCGTTTGAGATTACGTGCCGCGCTCTCTACGCCTTGCGGAAGAGATTCGGCGCGGAGTTGAAGCTCTACGATCCCGCGAGCATGCATTTATCCTGGATCGTGGAGTTTCCCATGTTCGCGATCGACGAGGAGACGGGCGGGTGGACGGCGATGCATCACCCGTTCACCTCACCCCGTCCGCAGGATCGCCATTTGTTGCGAGATGATCCGGCGAAGTGTCGAGCGCAGGCCTATGACCTGGTTCTAAACGGCTCCGAGGTCGGCGGAGGGACCGTTCGTATCCACGATCAGGAACTCCAGCAAGAGGTGTTCCGATTGATCGGCCTGGATCCCGCTCAGGCGAAGGACCGATTCGGCTTCCTGTTGGAGGCGCTGCAATATGGGGCGCCGCCGCATGGAGGCATCGCCCTGGGAGTCGATCGCCTGGTGGCCATCTTCTCGGGAGCCGACTCGATTCGCGATTGCATCGCTTTTCCCAAAACGCAACGGGCCGTCGATTTGATGACGGGTGCCCCGGGGGAAGTGGACCCCAAGCAACTCAAAGAACTGGGCATTCGGATTGACAAGTAGTTGCCACCTAGAAAAGCGGCCGCCGTCTCGACGGTGGGATCGCCTCTTTGGGATGCGGGGCATCCGGCGCAGTTCCACGCCTTGGTCATTCACTTATAATCGAGGGAGTGACCCTCGGGCTCGGAGTTGCAAAAACTCCAACCGCAGGCGGCGGATTACCAAGAACTCCCCGGAAGGAGGATGCGCGTATGTTGGGATCGGTATCGCGAGGATTGTGCGTCGGGTGTCTCTTGGCATGCTTGGCGTTGGCCGGCTGTAACCGTCCTGCGACGGATGGACCGAAGGCGTCGCCGACCGATGTCGGCGCTCAACCGGCCGCTCAACCGCAGGCAGAGCACACAGCGGCGGCCGATGACGGCACAGCCGCCGCTGCCCCGCCTCGGGAGGCGACGCCCTCTCCGCCCGTGTCGCAAAGACTTCCTTTTGAGGCCGCCGATCGGTCCGCTCTTCCGGAGGTGGTGATGGCGGCGTCCGATCGAAGTGCTTGCAAGGTCTTCGTCGGTGATCGATTTCCCGCGTTCGAATTGAACGACCTCAGCGGGCAAGCTCATTCGGCGCAAGGCTCACTCGGCGGCAAGGGAACGGTTGTGGTCTTTTTTCAGCTCGGCGATGATGCCGTAAGTCGGCTTCGCGCCGAAAACCTGCTTTTCGATATTCAGAGCGACGTGGCCTCGAAATACCCGGCAGAGGAAATCGCCGTCCTTGCGATTCATGTCGGGGAAACTACGCCGCAATTGAGTGATGCCCTGAAGCAGGCGGAAATAACGTTTCCCATCTTGGTGGACGCGAATAACGTGGTGTTACCGCAATTGACGGCAAAAAAGCCGCCGTGCCTGTACCTTTTGGACGGCGAGGGAAAGGTGGCTTGGATGGATATCGAATACGGCCCGGCCGTCCGCAAGCAGTTGAGTCGGGCCGTGCAAGTGTTGGCGAGACATTGACCGCGATTCTCTCTCCGCAATCGAGAGGGACGCCGCGATCGTCAGCGTGGTCACCCATTTTTTCGGGTCTTGGGGACCGATCGGGCGATGACGAAGATTCTCGTTCTCAATGCCGGATCCAGCAGCGTCAAGTTTGCCGTCTTCGATTGGGACCGATTGTCGCTGGAGGCAGGCGGCATCGTCGAGTTGGACGGTGCGGGCGGTTCCGCCCGAATTCGTATTACCTGGCCGGAGCACGAGCGTCGCGAGGATCAACTCCCGGTCCGCGGCTATCGTGAGGGCGTCGTCGCGGCGTTCCGATACCTGGAAAGCCGCGGTTGCCCGCAGTCCGGCGGCGAAGTCCGTGTGGTCGCCCACCGTCTCATTCACGGCGGGGAGTCGCTCCGAGAACCGGTCGTAATCGATGACCGCGTAAAGGCGGTCATTGCGCAGTTCTCGCCTCTGGCTCCGCTTCACATTCCGGCCGGCTTGGAAGCGATCGCGGCGGCGGAAGAAGCCTTTCCGCAAGCCCTGCAGACCGGCGTGTTCGATACGGCCTTCTTTGCGGATATTCCACCTGCCGCGTACCTTTATCCCGTGCCGTACGAGTGGTATGAACGTTGGGGGATTCGGCGGTTCGGTTATCACGGAACGAGTCACGCCTACGCGATGGAACGCGCGGCGGAGATGCTCGGACGCCCGGTCTCCGAACTCCGCCTGATTACCTGCCACTTGGGTCAAGGATCGTCGGCGACCGCCATCCAAAAGGGAAAAGCGGTGACTAATACCATGGGTTTCACTCCCCTGGAAGGTTTCATGATGGGAACGCGGTCGGGCACGATCGACCCCGGATTGATCACCTACGTCCAGAAGATCGCGGGGTTATCGGCCGATGAGATTGAGGAGATTCTCCATCGCAATTCGGGTTTACTGGGGGTGTCCGGCGTATCGGGTGATTTTCGCAAGGTAGAGGAGGCGGCCGCGGCGGGGAATTCTCGCGCCCGCCTAGCGCTGGAAATGTACGCTTACCGCGTGCGAGCGATGCTAGGCTCCTTGGCCGTGACCATGGGAGGCGTCGAGGCCCTGGTATTCACCGGCGGAATTGGCGAGAACGCATGCCGGCTTCGACGAGATATTTGTCGCGGGTTGGAGTGCCTCGGGTTGAATTTGGACGAGTCGGCCAACCAGCGGGCCGTGCCGGATTGCGATGTCTCGCGTGAGGGCTCAGCGGGACGAATTCTCGTCGTGAAGAGCCGGGAGGACCTGCTCCTCGCGCGGGAGGGAAAGCGGCTGGCGATTCGGAACTTGCAATTGACGCCCAAGGCGAGCTAAGCTTTGGCTCAGCGGCTAATTGCTTGATGGAACGGTCGGACTGCCCAAGACACCGCGAGGGCGAATCATGAGTTACTCTCACAGTTGGCTGCGGCGGATGCCGGCCGCGCTGCCTTGCTTTCTGTTGTCGGCGGCGGCCCTGGTATCGGTTACAGGAGCTTTTGGAGCCGCTACGGAGGAGGATCACAAAATGCGTGTGACGCGGGCGGTCTTTGGGGTTGCGCGAGACGGATCGGCGATCGAGATTTTTTCTTTGGAAAACGGCAATGGCGTGGTCGCCCGAGTGATGACCTTGGGTGCCACGTTGACGGCCGTGGAGGTTCCCGATCGCAACGGAGAGCGGGATAACGTCACCCTTTACTTGGAGACCGCGGAAGAGTACGTCAAAGGTCACCCGTGTTTCGGGTCGGTTTGCGGCCGCTATGCCAACCGGATAGCCCTGGGCCGCTTCGTGCTGGACGGCGTCGAGTACCGGCTGGCTCAAAACAACGGGCCCAACCATCTCCACGGAGGAATCGAAGGTTTTCATAAGAAGAATTGGACCGCGCAAGCCGTCGAGGGAGAGGGCTACGTGGGTGTGCGATTGTCGCTGGAAAGCCCGGACGGCGATGAAGGCTATCC
Organism: Thermogutta hypogea; assembly: GCF_055386265.1. Taxonomy (NCBI): domain Bacteria; kingdom Pseudomonadati; phylum Planctomycetota; class Planctomycetia; order Pirellulales; family Thermoguttaceae; genus Thermogutta; species Thermogutta hypogea. The sequence goes on along the minus strand of NZ_AP042425.1, from coordinate 1,742,426 downwards.
CGGCACGTTGAAAGCCGCGGTGACTTACCGGCTTACCGCCGACAATCGATTGGAAATGGAATACGAAGCCACGACGGACAAGCCCACCGTCGTCAATCTTACGAATCACGCCTATTGGAATTTGGCGGGGGCGGGCAATGGCGATGTATTGGGCCATAGGTTGCGAATCAACGCCGACCGGTATCTGCCGGTGGACGCAACATTGATCCCGCTCGGTCCGCCGGCGGCGGTTGAAAATACGCCCTTCGACTTTCGCCAGGAAAAGACGATTGGCAGAGACATTGCTCGGACCGACGGCGGCTATGACCATTGCTTCGTCTTGAATCGCACGAAGGAGCATGCCCTCGAGCTTTGTGCCGTCTTGAAAGATCCCGAGAGCGGCCGGGTGATGGAGGTTTTGACGACGCAGCCCGGGGTGCAGGTTTACACGGCAAACGGTTTGAACGGCAGTTTGGGGGCGGCAGGGAAGTCGTATCCCAAATACGGTGCGGTCTGTTTGGAAACCCAACATTTTCCGGACTCTCCGAACCGTCCCGAATATCCTTCGACGGTCCTGCGCCCCGGAGAGCGGTACCACCAATTGACGGTTCACCGTTTCTGGGTGGATTAAACCGTTTGCCGGTTGCTCCACGTCGGAGGGAAAGCGCATCCGGCAAGACCGGTCGCGCCCCCAGCGCCTCCCGGCTTGACGACGATCAGCAAGGCGTCGCGGGGCAGGCAACGTCGGTTCGCCGTAGATTCTCGACCGGCTTCGAGCTTTCGTTCCGACGACGACTCCCCGAAGCTCCATCTGCGGTGGACTTCTCCGCTTCGCGAGCGTCCGATATGATGAACCTTTGGTCGTTCCGGCTGTTACGGCCCTCTTGGAGACGACCTTCCACTTCCTTTCGTGTGCCCGGATCGTGCGATGAAAACCGACGAACTTCGCGAAAAGTATTTGACTTTTTTTGAATCCAAGGGCTGCGTCCGACGTCCCAGCGACGTGTTGGTCCCGCGTTGGGATCCTTCCGTGCTGTTCACGCCGGCAGGAATGAACCAGTTCAAGGATCACTTTTTGGGGCGCTGCAAGTTGGAGTTCACGCGGGCGACGACTTGCCAGAAGTGCCTGCGCACGGGGGATATCGAGAACGTCGGGCGAACCGCTTATCACCACACGTTTTTCGAGATGTTGGGGAATTTCAGTTTCGGGGACTACTTCAAAAGGGAGGCCATCCACTGGGCCTGGGAGTTTCTCACCTCCCCAAAATGGCTCGGTTTGGCCCCAGAGAAACTATCCGCGACCGTTTATGTCGACGACGATGAAGCCGCAGCCATTTGGGTCGAAGAAATCGGCCTTCCTCCCGCCAAGGTGACCCGTATGGGAGAGGACGAGAACTTTTGGCCCGCCAACGCCCCCAGCCAGGGGCCGGACGGGGTTTGCGGGCCCTGCTCTGAGATCTACTACGAAACGCCCTGGGGCAAGGTGGAAATCTGGAATCTCGTTTTCACGCAGTTCAACCGCGTGGGACCTCCGCCGAACAATCTTCGCCCGCTTCCCAGCAAAAACATTGATACCGGGATGGGACTTGAGCGGACTGCCGCCGTTCTGCAAAACGTGGAGTCGAACTTCCACATCGACATTTTGCGACCCCTGGTGGAAGCGGCGGGCGAGGTATGCGGCCGGAAGTACGAGGCCGCCTCGGATTATGGGCGGCGGCTCCGGCGGATTGCGGACCACATTCGGGCGTGCACATTCGCGATTCACGAAAATGTGACGCCGGGGCCGAACAAGCAGGGTTACGTGATCCGTCGCCTGTTGCGACGCGCGGTCTTGGACGGTAACCGCATGGGGATGAGGGAACCGTTCCTGCACCGCCTGGTTCCGGTCGTCGCGGACGTCATGAAGGTGCCTTATCCTGAATTGAGCGAGACCCTGGGGCGGGTATCGGCCGTGATCAAGGCCGAGGAGGAAAACTTCTTGGCGGTCTTGGAAACCGGACTGGAACGCATCGAACGCATGTTCCGGGAAATGGAAAAGTTCCGGCGGGGTGTTGTTTCCGGGGCCGAGGCTGCGGAATTGTATCAGACGTACGGATTCCCTCCCGAGTTACTGGAGGCATTGGCGGCGGAACGCAACCTGGCCTTCGATTGGGAGGGATATCGCCGAGAAATGGAACGTCACGGGGTGGAATCCGGCGCAGGTCAAAAGAAGGAGCTGTTCTACTCCGGCCCGCTCGATTCGTTGAAAAAGGCGGGATTGGAAAGCAAATTCGTCGGCTACGATACCGTCTGCGTACCCGACGCCAAAGTCATCGGCATCATTTCGCAGGGACGACTGTGCGACCATGTCGAAGAGTCCGGTAGCGACACCCCCGTGGCGGTGGTCTTGGACCGAACGCCTTTTTACGGCGAAATGGGCGGGCAAGTCGGCGATCACGGTCAGTTCAGTTCCGAAGACGTGCTTTTCGAGGTTCGCGACGCCAAGGTCGAAAGCGGATATACGGTCCACTATGGAGTCTTGAGGCGAGGCAGTCTGCGCTTCGGCCAAGTTCTCAAGGCTGAGATCGACGTTCCGCGGCGGGAAGGCATTCGGCGAGCCCACACCGCGACCCACATCTTGCACTATGCCTTGCAGGCCGTGCTGGGCAAGCATGCGCAGCAGCAAGGATCCAAGGTGGATGACGATTGGCTGCGATTCGACTTTTCGCACCATGCCGCCGTGACCAAGGAAGAGCTGGATCGGATCGAGGGCGAGGTCAATCGCCGCATCCTGGAAGGATCGCCCGTCAACATCGCTTATATGCCGCTGCCGGAAGCCCGAAAAACCGGCGCCATGATGCTCTTCGGTGAAAAGTACCCCGATGTCGTCCGAGTCGTTTCCGTGGGAGACTACAGCCGAGAGCTGTGCGGCGGAACGCATTTGGAACAGATCGGGAGGATCGGACTATTCAAGATCGTGGCCGAGGAAAGCGTGGCGGCCGGCACGCGACGCATCACGGCCTACACCGGCATCCGCGCTTACGAGTTTGCGCGCGACGCCGTACGCAATCTGAGTGAAATCAGCTCCATGTTGAACGTCCCCCCTCAGGAGGTCGCCGCGCGACTTTCGGCAACGCTGCGAGAGTTGCGTCAATTGCGAAAGCAGGCGGCCCACGGCGGACAAGCGGCGGGGATCAGTGTGGACCAGCTACGCCAGGCGGCTGAGGTGTTCGACGGCGTGACGCTGATCGTGGCCGAAGTCCCCGACATCGGTGCCGAGGGTATGCGCCAGGCCATCGACGGGTTGCGACGCCATCAGCAGGGCGTGGCCGTGATGCTGGGGACGGCCGACAAGGAGGCGGGCAAAGTTACGTTGATCGCCGGTCTTTCGCCAGACCTGGTTCAACGGGGGGCTGACGCGACCGCGTGGGTCAAGGCGGCGGCCAAAGAGGTGAAAGGCGGCGGGGGAGGACGCCCGGATTTGGCCCAAGCCGGCGGGAAATCCCCCGAAAAATTGCAAGACGCGCTTGCGGGAGCGAAGCGGTTCATTCGGGAACAGCTCGGCTCCCGCGTTTGAGCGTGCCGGCCGAGATCGTCCTGATTCCGGGGGGGCGCCGAAACACGGGCGCAATTGTCATTCTTCGTTCCGGCCGTGCCGCCCCGCTGCCATGACGACAGTATCGCCGAGCAGCGCGGCCGGACTGAGGAGATCGGCTGAGCCGCCGATCACTCCTCTTCTTCCTCTTGCACCTTCGATTTCTCGATGATTTCTTTCTGGACGTTGCCCGGCACCACGTCGTAGTGGCTGAACTCCAGGGTATAACTCCCCTGCCCTCCCGTGATGCTGGAGAGCGCGCGTCCGTACGTGATTACCTCGGCCAGTGGAACTTCGGCGGAGATGGTCTGGAAATTACCGCCCGCCGAGGTCATCCCCAATACTCGACCGCGACGCCCCGACATGTCGCTATTGATATCGCCGACCTTGTCGCTGGGAACCGTGACCTCGATCTTGACGATCGGTTCGAGCAACGCGGGCTTGGCCTGTTGGAACACATTGCGAAACGCCATGGAGCCGGCGGTTTTGAAGGCCTGCTCCGAGCTGTCCACGGGATGGTGCTTGCCGAAAAAGACCTCGACGCACACGTCCTGAACGGGATAGCCGGCGATCACGCCCTTGGTAATCCGTTCTAAAAACCCTTTCTCCACGGCCGGCATGAAGTTGCTGGGAATCGTTCCACCCACGATCGAGTCGATCCACAGAAAATTGGATTCCTCGTGGTAATGCACTTCTTTCATTTCGGGGAAACGTTCCTTGGTCGCGAACTCCTCCACCTTTGTGCCGCGGGGGAAGGGCTGCATGCGAATATGCACTTCGCCGAACTGTCCGCGGCCGCCCGTCTGCTTCTTGTGCCGGTACATTCCCTCGGCCTTGGCTTGGATCGTTTCGCGGTAGGGGATCTTGGGTTCCTTGACGTCCACCTCGACCTTGTCGCGGCGCTTAAGACGCTCGCGGATCAATTGCAGGTGAAGTTCGCTCATTCCCGAAATCACCAGCTCCTTGGTCTGGGAATCACGATCCAGGCGGCAGGTCGGATCCTCTTGGCAAATCTTCGCCAGCGATCCGGACAGCTTTTGCTCATCGCCGCGACTCTTGGGCGTGATGGCAAGACCCGTCATCGGCGTGGGGAATTCGATCGGCGGCATCGCATATTCGCCGAGAGTCGAGCCGGTGCGCAGCTCCTCGACTTTTGCCACGGCCACGATTTCCCCGGCTCCGGCTTCCTCGACGGGCGTAGTCTCCGACGCTTGAACGCGGAACAATTGCGTTATTTTGACGCCTTTCCGCTCGCCCGCCATTGGGACCGTACTGTTGCTCTTCAACGTCCCGGAAAAGATCCGCAGGAAACTCAACTTCTGCACGAAAGGGTCTACCCGGGTCTTGAACACCTGAGCGACCAGCGGGCCGTTGGGATCGGCCGCAAGCTCGACTTCCTCGCCGTTGTCCAGCCGCTTGGCTTTTCTCACGATCGTATCGGGAGACAGGCCGCAAAGCCGCAGGCCGTCCAAAAGTTCCTTCAACCCGATCCCGCTTTTCGCGGAAACGCAAAAGATGGGAATGACCGTACCGTCGGCGACCGATCGGCTCATGAGCCGTGCGATCTCCTCCTCGGTCGGCATTTGGCCCTCGAAGTATCGGTTCAAGACCTCTTCGTCGGCCACCACGACGGACTCCAGGAGGGATTGGCTGAGAGTGCTGGGGTCCACGACGGCGCCGGCGACGTTTTGATCGGCGTGGAGCACGGACACCACGCCCGAGAACGAGGCGCCCAAACCGATGGGCACGTTGATGAGCATGCAACGGTCGCCGAAGGCCTCTTTGATGTGTCCCAGCACGCCTTCGAAATTGACGTTTTCCGCGTCCAGCTTATTCAGAATGATGACGCGCCCGATTCCGGCCTTTTCCGCCTCATTGAACACGCGGCGCGTGTTGACCTCGATCCCGGATTGAGCGTTGATCACGATTGCGGCGGTATCCACTCCCCGAAGCGCGCCGATCGTCTGACCGATGAAGTCGGGATAGCCGGGCGTATCCAAAAGGTGAAACCGGTAGCCTTCGTAATCGCAGAAGGTGACTTTGGCTTCCACGGTGTAACGGTGGGCCTTTTCCTCTTCGTCGAAATCGCAGATGCTGGTGCCGTCATCCACGTCGGCAGGTCGAGTGACCATTCCCGTGAATCCCAAGATTCGGTCCACCAACGTCGTTTTGCCGACGGAACCATGCCCGCAAAGCGCCACATTGCGAATCTTGTCTACAGGAAACATCGTCATCGAACCGTCCTTAATGGGTTAACAGATAACAGCGTTTTGGATTGCGCCTCATCGGCGGCAGCCGTTGACATCGCCGGTCAACCGCCGACGGCGTCGATCTCCGGACGTAATTCCCTCAAGCGGCGACCTCCGTTTCGAACTTCACGGCCTCGCTTAAGGGAACGCGACCTTCGTAAAGAGCACGACCGATGATACACCCGGCAACGCCGGCCTCCGCCAAGCGGCGGATGTCATCGAGACGGGATATCCCGCCCGATGCGATCACCGGCACTTTGACCGCCCGCTGAAGGGCGGCGGTTGCGTCCACGTTCGGTCCGCTCAACATGCCGTCTCGGCCGATGTCCGTGTAGACGATGCCGGCAACAGGGTCGTTTTGAAATCGGGCCGCAAAATCCGCCGCTTGCTGTTGGGAGGTTCGCAGCCAGCCGTCCGTAGCCAATCGACCGTCCCGGGCATCGAGACCGAGGACCAGTCTGCCGGGAAACAGTCGTACCATGGATTGAAGCCAGTCGGGATCCTTTATCCCGGCGGTGCCGACGACAAGGCGATCGATTCCCAGGTCCAATAAACTACGAATGGTCGCTTCGTTTCGTACGCCGCCGCCGAGCTGAATCGTGACCGTTACTGCGCCGCGAATTTGACGCACAGCATCGAGATTTCCCGACCGCCCGTCTCTGGCCGCGTCGAGGTCGACCAAATGCAGCCTTCTGGCACCTTGGGCGACCCAACGCAGGGCCATTTCACGAGGATCTTCTCCGAAAACCGTCTCCCGGTCGTAATCGCCCTGCCGAAGGCGTACGCATTTCCCCCCTCGTAGGTCGATCGCAGGCCAGACTTCCACGCCCTCAACCCTCGCCGGTGTCAACACGGGTCAGTAAACCCTGTAATATGACACAGCAAGCACTTTCGTTCAAGATGCCGCTCTAGTTGAGAGGCGTGCGCCGACCGGACGAAGGGCGCTACTCCAACCATCGGCAAGGACCTTGGGGGCGTCGCGGTGGCATGGGAGGGCGGCTCCGAAGGGACGAGGAGTGCACGCGCTTGCCGGCCATGTCCTTGCCGGGCATGTCGCGACTCGTTCAATCACCAAGGGCGACGAAATTCTCCATGACCTTCAATCCCAAGGCCTGGCTCTTCTCCGGGTGAAATTGAACGGCGAACACGTTGTCCTGACGGACCATCGAGCAAAAGCGGATGCCGTACTCCGTGGTACCTGAAATGATCTCGGTATCCCGAGGAACGACGTAGTACGAGTGGACGAAGAAAAAATAAGCCTCATCCGCGATGCCACGAAAAAGGGGATTCGGACACTCCAAGCGAACTTGGTTCCAGCCGATATGCGGAACGGTCAGCTCCTTTGGGAGTTCGAAACGGACGACCTCTCCCCGAAAGAGCCCAAGGCCCTTGCGTTGTCCATTCTCGTAACCTGTTTCAAAAAGGACCTGCAAGCCGAGGCAGATGCCCAGGAAGGGCTTGCCGCTCTCGATGGTCTTTAGAATGGGCTTGACCAGACTGCGCCGTTCCAGCTCCGTCATAGCATCGCCGAAGGCACCGACCCCGGGAAGGATGACCTTGGTTGCCCGGGCGACGACTTCCGGATCGTCCGTGATCATCGCCTCCGCACCGCAGCGTTCCACGGCTTTTTGCACACTGCGCAAATTGCCCATGCCGTAATCGACGATTACAATCATTTCCCGGCTTCCTCCGGAGTACGTCGGCGCCCGCCCGAAACGGCGTTTAAACGCTTGCCTTATTATAGCGCACTTCGATCGTCAAGGCGTTGCAAGCGGAGTTTTAGGAAGACAACGGAGGTGTACCGGCTGACGGCCGGCCGCTGAAAGCTTCAACTTCGATTGATGGTCCAGGCGAGGTTTTATTCCGGCGAGTTTGCGAGAACGATCTTACGACTTGGGTTCCGGCTTTCCGAGCAAAGTTTCAAGTCGGTCGAAGGACTCGCGCTCCAACGGATGCAGGCCATCCCGCGAGAACCCCATGGCATAGGCCTGTTCCAGGGCTTTTTTGGCGGCGGCGTTTTGTTTGAGCGCCAAGAGGGCTTGCGCCTGCCGAAAATAGAGCATGCCCGTGGGTTGGTCGGCGATTGCGTCGTTCACGATACGCAAGGCCTCTTGCGGGTTGTTCCTGGCGATCAAAATGATGGCCTTGGAGTCGAGGATATTGGCGACCGGTCCCGAAACGGCCAAAGCCTGGTCGATGCACTGGAGCGCCCGGTCGAGATTCTTGCCCCCAAGGGCCAGCACCACGGCCAAATTGTTGAGGGCCAAGACGTTGCGCGGATCGCGGCGCAAAACTTCTTCGTAGACGGCGGCGGCTTCATCCACGCGGCCTTGGAGACCGTAAAAGTCGGCGAGTGTGAGCAGAAGGCCCTGCGGCCTTTCAAGCTTTTCGACGGCCTCCAGAAGCGTGGCCTCCAAAGCGGCGGCACGAGATTGGTCATTGTAGACTCGTGATAGCAAGACGGTCGCGGCGGCCGTCATGATGTTGGAGTCGCTTTCGGGCCAATGGCGGCGAAACAGCTCCATCGCTTCGTCGGTTCTATCCCGTCTTGCCAGGAAAGCCGCCAAAAGCAGCGTCGCCTGTGGATATTTCTGGACGAAGTCGCGATAGACCGATTCCACTTCGGCAAGGAAGCGGTCCGCCGATTCTTGCCGTCCCTTGCGGCGAAGCACCTGCGCCAAACCTTCCAAAGCGTCGCCGACAACAGCCCGCCGCAGTTGTAGTAACCTTTCGGAATCGTCGTTGCCCGGCGTTTCCGCCGCCTTGGAGGCGTCGTCGGTTTGCGATGCGGGGACGCCCTCGCCGGTTTGCGAACCGGGGTCGGACGCGGGGACGCCGGCCGTCTCGGCGGACGCCGGAGCCTGTTCGGCATATCCTTTCAAAAGGCTCAAGGCCGCGTTATCCTGCCCCTGCTCGACGAGGAGTCGGGCTCGTAAGGAAACAGTGGAAAACGCGTCCGGCGCGAGGGCTTCCAATCGCTTTTGCCAGACCTCCGCCTCGGAAAAGTCTTCCTGCTGAATCAGGAATGAGACGAATCTTTGAACGTATCGAGGCTCATTGCCGTGGGAAGCCAGCAGCGAGCGCATGTGCCGTGCGGCATGGACCACGTCTCCGTCGGCCATGTAGAGCTGGGCCAAGACGAAACGATCGTCCGGCGTTACTTGGGGGGATTCGGCGACCAATCGCTCCAAGATCTCCCGGGCCTTGTTCCTCTCTCGCCGCAAGGGGTGGGAGCTGAGCAGGAGTGCTTCCGCGCGGGCGTCCTGAATCGTCCCGGCACCCCCGGCCCGATTCTGTTGCATCAGAGAGAGGCCCTTTTGCAGGTTTTCGTACCCACCGCGATTGGCCAGGAGCAGGGCCATGGCGCGGCGTCCCCAAGCTACATCCTCCTGCTTGGCCTGCACTTCGCCCCCGGTCAGACGACTGATTTGCGTGACCGCCGATTCCGTCCGTCCGGTCCGCAAATAGAACTCCGCCACCTGCCGAATGACTTGCGGGTCCGAAGGAGAAGTGGTAAGCGCCTCCTGATAGTAGCGTTCGGCTTCGTCGAGGTTTTGCAGGGTTTCGTAGCACTGACCCAGCGCCAGCGGTGCCAAGCCGCCTTCCAACGCAGCGCGGGTTTCTTGGATGACGGCTTCGGCCTTCTCTTTTTGGCCTGATCGGGCATAGAACTGCATCAAGGCCACCCAGGCCTCAGGAGTCTTGGGAGAGAGTTCCACCGCCTTGCGGAATTCGGCTTCGGCAACGCTCAAATTCCGCTCGACGTCAGGCGATTGGCCGGCGCTTTGCGCGCGATTGGCCAGCACGCTCAAGACGGTGCCGTACCAGGCGTGATCCCGATAGTCCGTACTGTTTTCGGCGGCTCGTCGCGCCATATCGAGCGCGCGATCGTAGTTTTCCAGTTGAAGATTAATGGTGGATGCCAGCCGGTCTACGTCGGCGGAAAGCGGCACTTGGCGTTCTTCCATGGCGCGCACGATGCGGTCCGCCTCCAAGAAGCGTTGCTGTTTGTAGAGCAAGGGGATCACGCGACGAATGGTCGCCAGGTCGCGGTCACCGAGATCGACGGCGCTGAGATAGGCGTTCAGCGCAGCGGCTTCGTCCCCCAATTGTTCGTGAATGATGCCCCGCAGGGATTGCAAACGGGCCCAGTTGGGTCGTTGCGCCGCTGCTTGGTCGAGGTGGCCGAGCGCCGAACGCAATGCCGCTCGATCTTCCCCTCGGGACTTGAGGAACAGGTAGACCGCCCTGCCGTAATTCCAGAGCGGTCCGCGGCCTTCAATCCGTGCGATCTCTTCCAAGACGGGTTCCACGGTTTGATAGTCTTGCGCCCGAATCGCCAGATCAAACAGCATTAAGCGCACCCGCAAGGAATTGGGAGCGAGAGACGAGAGTTCCCGGCAGAATTGCTTGGCCAATTCGATCTGATCGGCTTGAATCGCATAAACCGTGAGCGAGTTGAGCAGACGTTGTCGATCCGCCGCGGGGAGTGATTTGCCTTGAGTGGCGATCTCCGAAAGGCCCGTCTCCAGTTTTTCGGCAGCGGCACCGGAACCGAGGAGAAAGCGAGCCTTGGCCGAAAGCACCGTGGCCGTCAGTCCGAATTTTTGCTCCGCATCCTGAAGCAAACGCTCGGCTTTCGCGGTGTCGCCGGAACGGTAGGCCAGTGCGGTGAGCGTGAGCACCAAGTCCGGGGAATCAGGCTGTTGATCGAGGGCCGCTTGCAACGTCGTTTCCGCCGCGGCATTATCTCCGTCCGCAGCCGCGATTTCGGCTTTCAGCACGGCGGTATCGGCCGAGTTGGCGGTTTGTTTGTCCACGGCATCCAGAATCTGCCGCACTTCCGTCCAATCGCGCTCCGTCCGAGGGCGTGCCAAGTTTTGCAAGACCAAAAGCCTGGCAAAATCAAGCAGACCGGCGCTGTTCAATTGATTCATTTGCACCAAGGTGCGGTATTCAGCCACTGCCTCGTCGACTCGTCCCAGCTCCGTAAACGCGGCCGCTCGGCCCAAGCGGGCTTGCGGCCAAAGCGGATCCTGGTTGACGGCTTTGGCGTAAGCCGCAAAGCTTTGGTCCAAATTGCCCATTTGGCCGTAACACACGCCCAGCCAAAAATCGACGTGCTTGAGGAGGTCCGGCTGGTCGATCAGGCCGGTCCGAGCCTGCTCCAACGTTTGAACGGCTTCGTACCACTGCCCCTGTTGTGCCAGCAATTTGCCGCGTAAGTATCGCACGCGAGGCGGATCGTAAGCGTTCTTGGTCAAAGCCTCCACGCGGACCGCTGCGGAGTCTGCTCGACCGAGATCCAGCTCCAGGCTTGCAAGCGTCCACAGCAACCGGTCGCGGTCGCGCGGCTTGACTTTGGAAATACCCTCCTCCAGCGTCTTGATGGCCGCGTCCACGCCTTCCGATCGCAAATTCGCGTTGGAAAGAAGGGCGTAGGCGTCGGCATTCTCGGCATCGGCGCGCAGCACACGCCCCGCCCACTCTTTGCATTCGTCGGGTTTGTCCATTCGAAGGGCGGTGTCCGCCGCCAGGAGCAACACTTGGACGTCTTGCGGCGATTGTTCGGCCGATTGAGCGGCCAATTCATAGGATTTGGCGTAGTCCTTCAATTCGTAGAAATACGCGGCGGCGGCGTATTTTGCGGTTGCCGAGTCGGGCACGGCCTTCAGCAGACGGTCGATCCAGGCGTCGCCTTCCTCGGGACGCTTGAGGTCATAGCGCGTTATGGCCGCTGCCTGGAGATAGGCGTCTTCCAAGGTAGCGTCTTTTTCGATCGCCTGTTGAAGTAGGGATAGTGCTCGCTCCGGCTGCCGCAATCCCCGCAGACAACGCCCCAACTTAGCCAACAGGTCGGCATCCTCGGGAAACTCCTTTAAGAGGTATTGTTCGAGGTGCTCTTGCGCGTCACGAAACCTGCCCATTCGCAGCAAGACATCGACCAGCAGTCGCCGGGAGTCGCTCCGCGACGGATCACGGCGGAGGACGCTTTCCAGCCGGAAAAAGGCCGCGCCATAGGCCTTCGCATCGACGAGTAACGCTCCCAGACGGGCCGCCGCCTCTGTGTCCGTCGGCACGAACTCCACGTACCACTGCAAGTTGCGGATGGCGTCCGGTACCTTGCCCTCAGCCTGGGCCTGCAGCGCGCGATCGTAAAAGAAGCGGGCATTGCGCCGGACTTGAAACCTCTGTACGAAATAGACGGCGATGCCCAAGAGGAGGAGCGAAACCGTGAAGATAACGACGAATCGCCGGTTGACGGTTCTCATGCATTACCCCATTGAATTTCCGATTTGATTTTGCGCCCCGCGGTCGGCGAAAGCCGCCCGCAAACCTGCCAAAGATTCGTGAAGTGTCGGCTGAGGTGAGTAAGACACCGACTCCGTTCCGCCGGAAAGGATTGCCCCAAGGTATAACGTGATATTTGCGGTTCCCGCTGTGTGCCCGATAGTCGGAGCTCAACAACAGGACTCATCAGCACGATGTGACGGACCTGCCGGACCTGTTTTCTTTGTCCAAACTCCAGCTCTCGCAGTTCAAGTGCGTTTCGATTCTCGTTGGAGTGCTGGGTCTTAGACCGGAGTTCCGCGCCCGGTCCTGAATCTGAATCGATTTCCTCAATTTTAGCTCGCCGGCCCCGGATTCCCAAACGCAGCCACCTTGATTGATTGCCGCACTGCTTCCGGAGAGGGGGCCGTCCGCGGACGCTGCCTAGTGGTTTTGTTTTCCGGTTCCCGAAATGCCATCCCGCGAAAGCATGGGAAGAATGAGCTTCAAGAAGGCGTCTTGGAGCTTGGGCGACGCCGCTGCGACGTAGGGCACCCGCTCATTTCGGAGGTTCAGCGGCTTGCCGTCCGGAGCCTCGATAACGCCGCCCGCCTCCCGAACGAGCAGGGCGCCGGCGGCCACATCCCAGGGCTTGGTGGTGAACGCCCAGGCCAAGTCGTGTCGTCCTGCGGCCAAGTACGCCAAATTCAGTGCCGCCGAACCCGTTCTGCGTACCGATTGGCAGTGCTCGGCAGAGGCGGTCATGATGGCGATGTCAACCGATTCTCGGGATACGCGCGCCGGCAGCCCGATGGAAACCAGGGCATCGGGCAATGCTTGACATTGGCTGGCCCGGATGGGGCGGCCGTTGAGGAATGCCCCTCCCCCGGCCGTCGCCCAGAACAACTCTCCCAGCGAAGGATCCAAGATCACTCCCACCGCCAATGCGCCGTCGATTTCAAGAGCCAACGATACCGAGAAAAAAGGGATTTGATGGACGTAATTGGTGGTACCGTCGAGCGGATCAAGTATCCACACATGGGATGCCGACGGAGGTCGCGCCGCCAGTGCCCCCTCCTCGCAAAGAAAACGGTGATTTGGAAATTGATCTGACAACCGACCGACGACGGCCTCTTGGCAGGCCAAGTCGGCTTCGGTCACAAAATCGGCGAAACCCTTTTCACGGACGACGGCGGTTCCCAATTTTTCGAGGAGGATTTCTCCACCTCGCCACGCGGCTTCCTTGGCGGCCTCCAAGAATTCGCCCAACTCAGCATCCATAACGCGGTCTTTCGTCTGATTTAAGAGTAGAAAGCGGCGGCCGTCTCCCCAAGACACGGGGGCGAGGGGAAACCTTGCTTCGCCGCGAATTTTAACGTCTCGGATCTTGGATTATATCACGGGACCGATGGGCGGCCGTAGCCGGCGGGCATCCTTGCGGCGATGGAAACGTCCACCGGCTGCATCCGGGCGTGGGCCGTGACTAACCGCGAAAACACGTGGCCGGCGAGTTCCGTGAGCATTCAACCTTGATGAGGAGGGCGTAATCGCACGCCGGCATCCTCATGCGCGCGGCGAACTTAAGACCCGACAGGTCTCTCTCAGCGAGTTCGGTTCGTCGAACGTCGGGAATCGACCGGCCGCGGCCGTGGCGAATCATCGTCGACGGTCTCCGGGGTATGCGGGGAAGGCATGGGCGCTTGAATCTCGGCCCGCCAGGCCTTCAACAGCGCGAGAAGCTCTGCGGTTTTTTGGGGGTGTTGCTCCGCCAGGTTGTCTTTTTCCCCGATGTCGTTTCGCAGATCGTACAGCTCGACGCGCCCGTCTTCAAGAAACTGAAGGAGCTTCCAGTCGCCCTTCCGCACGACACTCACCGGAGTGGTCCGCCAAGTCCCTTTGCCGGCGCCGAGGTAGCCCGGAAAATGCCAGAAGATCGCACGCTCCTTGAGGGCATCCCCACTTTGGCCCTGGAGAATACCCGCGTAGCTGATACCGTCCAAAGGATAGGCATCAGGCGGGGTGCCGCCGGCCAGATCGAGTAGTGTGGGAAACAGATCGACGCTGCAAATCGGTACGTCGCACTCTTTGCCATTGGGAACGGTCCCAGGTTGCCAAAAAATGTACGGCACGCGGATTCCGCCTTCGTACAACATCCCCTTTCCGCCTCTGAGCGGTGCGTTGTCCGTGATGTCTTTGCCGCCTAGTCCCTCGCGAGCATAGCCGCCGACCCCGCCGTTGTCGCTGGTGAACACGACCAATGTATTTTCGGCGAGTTTGAGTTCATGAAGGGTCTTCAGGACTCGCCCCACGCTCTCATCCAGGCTGGCGATCATGGCCGCGTAAACCGGGTCGTGGTGCCCGCCTGCCGCGGGAAGTTCCCGGAATTCTTGAATCAACTCGGTCTTGGCCTCCCATGGTGAATGCACGGCGAAGTGATGGAGGCACAGGAAAAACGGTTCATTTCGGTGGCGATGAATGAAGTCCACGGCTTTGTCAGTGAGGAAGTCAGCCAGATACGCGCCTTCCGGATATTCCGATTTCGGAATGGTGTTGAAATTGAAATGCTTTCCCTGGCTGACGACGGATTCGTCGAAGCCTCTCGCGAGCGGGTGATGGTCGGCGTCGTCGCCCAAGTGCCACTTGCCGAACAGCCCGGTAACATAGCCGCAAGATTGCATGGCTTGGCCCAAGGTCACCTTATTCGTCGGGAGTTTCTCCACGTTGTCCACGGGCCGCAAGGATCGCGACCGCCAGGGAAATCGCTCGATGCTGCCGACGGTATAGACACCGGTGCGCGGCCCGTATTGTCCGGACATCATGGCCGCCCGGGTAGGCTGGCAGTTCGGACCACAGGTATAGCCGTTGGTAAAACGCATGCCCTCGGCGGCCATCCGGTCGATGTGAGGCGTTCGATAGTAGCGACTGCCGTAGCAGCCCAGATCCGTGTAACCCAGGTCGTCCGCCAAGATCAAGATCACGTTCGGTTTTGCGTCCGGCTCCGCGGCGAAGCAGAACTTGGAAGTCGGAACGATTGTTGGACAAGCCGCAATTATCGTTGCGAGAGCGAGTAATAGTGCGCGTGTGTCCGACAGCAAAAGCATGAAATACGTCCCCCTATAGATTTTGCCTTGGCGAGTCGCCGTCAAACACCCGAGCATCGCCGGGATCAGGGGCGCAGTTCCACCGTGACCGATTCGATCCGCCCGGAAAACGCATTATCGGCGTTGTAATCGCCCACCAGGCCGCCGTCATCGAGTCCCACCGTCAAACCGTCCGCCGGCATCGCACCTAACGGATCGATACCCTTCTCCTCCGCCACGACCGTTCCGTTCCATCGCAAGGTGACGTGACCGTCGCGAGTCCAGTCGACGGAAATCTCGTTCACGTCGGCCTGTGCCATGTCGGGTGTACCTGGTATCGGTGCCACCACCATCAGTTTGCCGCCCTTGCGAACGGCAAAGCGCGGGCCGTCGTCCTTCAGCAACACCGCGTAACCATGAGAGCTGCCGCCTTGAGCCACGACGACACCTTGTCCCATTCGCGAAATTCGAGCGTTGATGTGAATTCCGGTTCCGACGACGTTGGGGGCCGCGGACCGGGGGAGCGAGTCCCCATGCCGCAAAGAGAACACCCTCTGCTGCGAAGGACGTTCGGAATTGGCACGCCATGCACCTAGCGGCAAGACGCTTGCGCGTTCGGCCCAGGCATCCCATGCGGCGGCTAATTGGGCCACGATTTGCCGTTCCTCGGCAGCCAAGTCGTGCATTTCGGTACGATCGACCTCCATATCGTACAGCTCCCAAGGTCGGTTTTCCTTGGCCACGAGTTTCCATTTGCCATCCCGGATCGCGCGATTGCCTTCGTGCTCAAAGAAAATCGGCTTCATCCGGTTGATGGGTCGGCCCTTGAAGAGGGGAACGAGGCTCACGCCTTCCATGGGGATGATCTTGCGGCCTTGAAATTCGCCGGGGTATTGTACCCCGGCCAAATCCACGCAGGTGGCCATGAGGTCGATCAAATGACCCGGCTGATGCTCCAAATCGCCACGGCGAGTTAGCCCCGCCGGCCAGTGAACAATCAACGGAGTGGAGATCCCACCCTCATGTACGAAGTGTTTGTATTCGCGGAAGGGCGTGTTCGAAACGTTCGCCCAATTGATGCCGTACGAAATATAGGTGTCTTCCGGCCCAGGCATGATGAAGGGGCCCGTCAATGTGGGAACGCCGCGCCGGTTCTGGGAAGGTCTGACATCGTTGCGAACCGCATCCAACGGGATCGTCGGCAGCGAGGGTTCCACGGGGCGCCGCCATGTCCCGGTTCGGCCGATCGCCTCCTGGCAGGCACCGTTGTCTTGAAGGAAGAACACGATCGTGTTTTCCCATTGACCGGTATCTTGCAAAGCCTCGAGGATTCGTCCAATTCCTTGATCCATGCGGTCAATCTGGGCTGCGTAGACCTCCATGCAGCGGATCTCCCACTCCTTGTGCTCGACCTTATCCCAATCACCGACCTGCGGAGTAAGTTCCCAGTTGGGCGAGATCAGCCCCATTTGCTTCAAACGTTCCAACCTTGCCCGGCGAACCGATTCATAACCCCCATCGTAGCGTCCGCGGTATTTCTCGATATCCTCTTCCAGGGCGTGTAAGGGCCAATGTGCCGCGGTGTAGGCCACGTACATGAAGAACGGACTCTTGCCCGCCGCAGTCACATGTTCCCGGATGAACCGCGCGGCGTGGTCGCTGATCGCATCCGTGTAGTAGTAAAGGGAAGGTGTGTATTCCGAATCGGCAAAGGGGGAGATCATCGTGTTATCGCGGGTCAAGGTTCCGGGATCGAAATAACTCCCGGCGCCCGTGATGGTCCCGTAAAAGCGTTCGAACCCACGTTGTAGCGGCCAATTGTCTTTGGGCCCTTCCGGTTTGGTGGCCTTGGTGACGTGCCACTTACCGACGGCGTAATTGCGATATCCCGCTGTACGGAGAACCTCTGCGATAGTCACCGTCTGTCGATTGAGATCCCCACGATAGCCGTCATAGCCGCGATCCTCCATCATGTGACCCACGCCCGCCTGATGGGGGTAGACACCGGTCAGAAGGCAGGCCCGCGTCGGGCAGCATCGGCCTGTGTTGTAAAACTGGGTAAAACGCAGGCCATTCGCGGCCAAGCGGTCTAGGTTCGGCGTGCTGATTTCGCCGCCGTAGCACCCGATATCGGAAAAACCGACATCGTCCGCGAGCACGATGAGTATGTTCGGCCGGGAGGCCTCAGCGTAAGTGTAGGATGGACGCAGCGCATTCAATAAGAGGGTAAAGGCCAGGATGGCCGGGCAAACAAAAACGCCGCCGACTCTGAAGTAGCGGGCTGGTTCAGGTGTCATCATCAAAATCCTTGTCGGTGGGAGAGGCTCGGGACGGTACGGGAAAACGCTACGCGTTGCGGCGCATCGATCGGCCGACCACCTCGAATGTTTATGGGCTTGTCCACAAGCGACCGATGAGGTCCACAGTTCGGTCTACCAGTATTTGTCCCCCCTCCGGACCGACCAACGTGCTTTGAGGAACGGCGCTGTATCCGCCGCCGCGGATCGCCTCCTCCGTGGGGAGATAGCCGCCGGAGTAGGCCCCTGCCCCGGCTAGTTGAACGACGAAGGTTTGAACGGCCGGACTGCGGGCCTTCATCCTCATTCCGTACTCCGAAAAGAGTTCGAACGGATTGAAGGCCACGGCGACGTCTCCCACCCGCAGAACGTGCAACTCCATCGTAAAGGTGTCCTGGATGCCTGCCTGCTGTCGTTCGTAGCGAAAGACGACCCGTTGGTGCCACAGGAAGTTCCATTGTTCCTCGGGGCGGTCGGCGAATTTTTCCATCTCCGCACGAGCGGCCTCGGCTTCATCCGACGTGATGATTCGATATGGCAGAACCGCTTCCTCGACCGCATGGCGAAACGGCACTTCGGTTCGCACATCGCGCGAGGCCACTTCGTACGCTTCACGAAAGGCTTGGGCGATGCGCCGCCCCAATTCCTCCAAGCGAGTCGTGCCGCGTAACTTATAGAGTCGTTCATCGGCGGCCTTTTCGTACATGGCATGGGGGCTGACATCGCCGGCGGCTCCAATCCAACCGAGGACGACGACCTGATCGCCGAACTCCTTGCGGATCATCGCACGAACGGGATGCCAATAATCGGCGTGGATTACCGACAGGGATTCCATCTCCTGGGCAGGGCACCAAATGTCGATCGCGGCGGCGATCAGGCGGTCATCCGCGTCCCAGAAAAAGAGGACATCCACGGTGTGTTCTTCGCGAGCTTCCAGGCCGCGAAACTGCGGGATCTGCGTACTACCGTACATTTGAGCGGAGCCGTCGACGTACACCGCCCGACGATTCTGTCCGACCGCGGCATGGCCCTGCCCCCAGCCGACTTTGGCAGGACGGCGAGTTCGCCATGCTTCGGCCACCATCTCCGTGATCCGGTCGGAGAGGAACTCCACGTATTCGCGCGGCTGCATGACGCCTTCCGCCGGAATATCGTATTTGCCCTCGCCTGTGACGGGCGCCGTATGGGTGTGCGTGGCCGACATGACGATTCGATCGGGGGCGATTTCGGCCATACGCAACGCGACTTTTTCTCGAACCGCTTTGAGCACGTCGGGATGAATGTGGACCAAGTCGCAAGAGATGAGTACGGCTTGTTCGGGGGCTTGCCCAGCCTCGAGTGCGTCGATAACCACGGCGGCGGCCGTTATCGGCGTCGCCGCTTGTCGGGAAATCCTCAGGTGCCGCTGCCCGTCCAGCGCCACAGGGCGGTCCGGAGTAATGTCGATCCACGCAGCGCCGACGCGAAGCTCAGCGGCGTTTGCGACGGCAACGAAAAAACCCAGACCAACAAACAGAAACGACACAAGGGACCCGCGGCGTGACGACATCGGCTCATTCCCTCTGCTCGAAAGAAAGGCTCCCCTCAGCCGTGCGGATGTTGGACTTGCGACACGTTGGAATTCTAGTCGCGTGGCATTGCACGTGCAATCCGATCACCGGCGTACCAAAGATCGCCGTGCGGCCTTAGCGATACGGCCGTGCGGCCGGCGGCATTCCGAGGGGTACGGAACACACGTTTCTTCCGCTAGTTCAACCGTTCCGCGAGGTGCTCGATTTCCAAGCGGACGAGGCGCTCTCGCAATTCGCGAGGATTCTGGGGGCGTCGGAGGGGATCTCCTGCCAGCATAGAGGCGACGAGGCGAGCAAGCTCTTTTCCGATCCACGGCGCCCAGGTCCTGACGCCGGGGATGCGGATGTCGCGATGCACGGAAAGGAGATCGGCGGGTGACTGAACGCGATACGGACGCCTTCCCGTCAGCAATTGATAGAGTATTACCCCCAGGCTGTAGATGTCGCTGCGGATGTCGGGCCGATGCGCACCTAGGATCCATTCGGGGGCCAAGTAGTTCACGGTCCCCGCCACCCACGGACGACCCCTGCCGTCGTGGTCTTCTCCCGGTCGGCGAGCGAAGCCGAGATCAAGCAGTGTGACATGACCGGCATGGGAGATCATCAGGTTGGAGGGTTTGACGTCGCCGTGCATCCACCCCGCCGACCAGAGCGCCTCCAACGCTTCGGTCGCCTGGCGGATCATCCACAAGGATTCGATCACGGGTTGCGCGACGCCGCTCGCCATTTTCGTATTCAAAGTTTGTCCGGACAAGAACGGCATCACCAAGTAAAAGGGGCGGTCGCTCACATGCTCGGACAAGATGGGGACCACATGACGATGGGATACGGCCCGCCCGACTTGAGCTTCCGTGCGAAACAAGGCGACCGCGACAGGGTCGTTTTCCAGGTGGGGATGCAGGGCTTTGAGGGCGTAGGTTCCGGTGGTAGGAGATGTGCGGGGAGCGGCGCGGTAGACCGTACTCCAATTGCCGACCGCGATAGGCTCGCGCGCAAGCCAATCCCCGAATTCCAAATAGCCCCGGAACCCGGTTTGTTCGGGGCGCGGCGGCAGTCGGTTGGGACGGATAACGTCCGTCTGCAGCACGGCTCGGTCCTTTTCAATGAGAGACTCCGTTTCCTCATATCGGTTCGTCGGTCCCCGGAGTCGGGGCCGCGCGACTCTTTCCCGCGCGATGCTCACGGGCGTTGCGAGACGTACGATCCTTCCTTTCGTCATCCGCCGCGCAACCCCATCGATGGTGGGCGTCGAAGTCTCTCTCCGAATAGGTAGCCGGTGCGGCGTAGCTCATGCAGCGACTTTCTATTCCGGCTGACAGCCTGACGTCGCGACGGGCTCACGTGACGTAGCCGAAAAGGAAAGCGTCCGAGGCCGAGAATGCGGACTGCTGAAAAGAAGCCGGCCCGAGATTCGAAATCTCGAGCCGGCAAGGAATACCGGATGAATACGCCGGTAATACCTACACGACCGGGTATTCCAGATACCGAGCCAGTTGATGGAAGTCGCATTCCGGAGACACAAGCCGCTCCTTCGCGCGGAGCTTGGACATATCGATCAGTTCTTCGAACTTAGGATAGAGAAGGCTGAGATCCCCTCCGACCGACACCATCACTCCGTTCAAACCCTTTTCGGCCAATGCGCGGTAGGCACCCACACCCAATTGGCTGCCCAGAATGATGTCGAAAGCCGTGGGATGATGGCAGCGGACCTCGTAGCCGAATTGCAAGGCGTTGATCTTGAGGGGTTTCTCTCCCCGGTCGGCCAGCGATTGATTGACCAATCGTGCGATCCGGCCCGTGAACTTGATCTGCGACACGGGAAAATGCCCGAAGGAATCCGGTTCGAGAACGGCAAACTCATCCTCCGAAACGCATCGGTGCAATTCCTCCAGGGGGAAATACTCGCCCATCCCCTCGGCCAGCACGACCACACCGTAGGCTTTGCCTTCTTTCTTTCGCGCGATGATCGTATCGGCAATTCTCTGCGCCAGGGCGCGAACGTCGATGACGTCGCGCATCTGAGGCTTTCCGGTATTTTCGTCGATGACTTCCTTGCCGGTCTTAGGGTTGACCGTCACTTCCTTTTTCCACCATTCGGCGGGAATGTCCTCGAGGCCGACGACGAGAGCCGCCTCCCCGGCGATCGCGGCGCCGTAAGCCAGCCAACCCGCTTTTCGCCCCATCACTTGCACGAGATAGTAGGCACCCGCCGCCTTGGCGTCTGCCAGAAGATTGCGTACCTGGGTTGCCAGCATTTCCACGGCCGTGAAATAGCCGAAGGTGAAATCGATGCCTTGATAGTCGTTGTCGATGGTTTTGGGCAGATGGACGACGGCGATGCGCGGCTGATCCGGGGGTAGGCGATCCTGGAACAGCTTGAATTTGGCCGCGGTGGTCAAGGTGTCATCACCGCCGATGGAGATCAAGGCGTCGACTTGGAGGGAACGGAGCGCATTGTAAACCGTCTTCAACGGGGCGGTTTTTTCGGCATCGTCGAGATCCTTCTCGGTCTTCAGCGATTTGCCGGGGTTCGCCCTCGCCGTCCCGATAATAATCCCGGCGCTGCTGCGAACCTGCTCCATATCGTTTCGGCGGAGAATCCGGTAGGCCTGGCCTTCTCGGAGAGGCTCTTGCGGTGTGTATTTCATGAGGTGGGAATAGCCGTGTCGAATGCCCAAGACCTCGATCCCGTTCTGGGAGAAAGCGATGGCCGCGCTTCCGATGACGGCGTTGGCGGCCGGGGCCGGGCCTCCCGAGAAAAGCACGGCTACTCGTTTGATGCTCGTATTCGGTTTTTCCGGTGTTGCGAGTGCGTTAAGCATGACGGCCTCTTCGCGTACGGCTGCTTGTGAAAAACCAATCCCTATCCGAAAGCAAGGGTCGCCCCGAAGGCATGTCCGCAGGGCATTACCACCAAAAGCGTTAATTCTACCGCCGCCGAGCCGAGTTCAGAAGGCACCCGACCGCCTAAGCTTGTGCGGCAAGCCCGTCCGGAACTCGTCCGGAACTCCACGTTCCGGACCACCGCTTGACGGGTGTACGGTCTGCCGACCGCGTACAATGACGGGCCGCGAATGACGCCCTGCTCTTCCCCCGGCGGCCCATGATCCGCTATCAATCCCAAGGCCAGTCCGCTCCGAGGCAATCGCGCTGGGCGTCGGTTATGCACCGCAAGGCATCTTTTGCCAGACGCAAGGTTTTTCTTAAGATATCTTCGTCAAAAGTCGTCCTCTCGCCGGTTGCCTGGACTTCGATGATTCGACCGCTGCCGGTCATGACGATATTGAAATCGACGTCGGCGGCAGCATCTTCCTCGCGGCAGGGATCGAGTAGCAAGGCATCGCCTCGAAGGACGACGCTCACGGACGCCACGCTCTCTCGGATTGGAAACCGTGCGTTCGTCGGCAAACGGCGGAGGGCGGCGATCAAAGCCGCACACGCGCCATTAATGCTCCAAACGCGGGTTCCGCCGTCCGCTTCCAATACGTCGCAATCCACGGTCAACGTGCGCTCACCCAAGGCCGCGAGATCGACGACGGCGCGGAGGCTTCTGCCGATGAGGCGCTGGATTTCCGCCGTTCGTCCGTCCGCGCGAAACCGATCTCTCGGTTTGCGCGGTTGGGTACTCCCCGGCAGCATGTTGTATTCGGCCGTCAGCCAGCCCTTTCCCGCGCCTGCCAACCAAGCCGGGACCTGCTCCTCGATGGAGACCGTGCACAGGATTTTGGTTCGGCCGGCGGAAACCAGGACGCTGCCCGGCACCGCACCGGCAAAGTCTTTTTGCATACGGCAGGGCCGCAACTCGTGGGGTTCACGCCCATCCGACCGAACGACCGCCATGACGGGAACTCCCTATCGACTTCGCCGCTTCCGCCGGCATCAAAAAGGTCGGATCAGCCGCCGTGCGAGCCCAGCAGCCAGGCGAGGACGGCCTTTTGAATATGCATGCGATTCGCGGCCTGTTGGACCACGACGCTCTGCGGCCCGTCGATGACGTCGTCTGTTACCTCCTCGCCGCGTTTGGCGGGCAGGCAATGCATGAAGACGGCGCCTCGTTGCGTGTGCGACATGAGAGCCGCGTTTACCTGATAGGCCGCAAAATCCCGCCGCCGCTGTTCCGCTTCTTGCTCTTGGCCCATGCTCGTCCATACGTCGGTATAAACCGCCAAGGCATCTCGCACGGCCTGAACGGGATCATCGGTGACCTCGAAATCGAATCCCGGGTTCGCCGCCTTCAACCCCGGTAGGAAGTCAGCATCGAATCGATACGCTTCCGGCGTGGCCATGACGAATCGCAGCCCCAACTTGGCACAACCTTCGGCCAAGCTCCGGGCTACGTTATTGGCGTCGCCCACCCAGGCCAGCGTGTGGCCGTTCAACTTGCCCGCCAATTCTCGCATGGTGAACAAATCCGCCAACGCTTGGCATGGGTGTGATTGGTCCGTCAATCCGTTGATGATCGGACAAGTAGCGTATTGGGCCATCTCTTCCAGTACTGCGTGGCGCTTGCCGCGAAAGACGATGGCATCCACGTACGAACTGAGCACTCGTACGAAATCGGCGACCGTCTCCCGTTTTCCGAAGCCTGCGTCGTCGCCCAGGAATATGGAGCTGCCTCCCAAATGGGCCATGGCGGCTTCGAAGCTGACTCGCGTCCGCAGGGAGGGTTTCTCGAAGACCAGTGCCAGGACGCGGTGAGGCAAGAGCGGCTCGCGCACACCCGCCGCGAATTTCGTTTTGAGGTCTTCGCAGATCGAAAAGAGGCGTTCGATTTCCGCCCGGGAAAGATCTTGGAGCGTAAGCAGATGGCGGGGCTTGAAGGGCGTCATCGCGTTTCGGGTCCTTTTCGGTCGCATTCCCAAGGATTCGCATCGCGAGGTCGTGGAGGGCGGTTCGCCGGTCACGCCTCCGCCTGGGATTCGAGGCCGCCTGCCGCGTATTCCTCAATCACCCGGCACAGAATGTCGCAACCCTCGTGCACTTGCTCATCCGTCATGGTCATGGCGGGGAGCAGCCGGAGCACGGTTCCGTGCGTGCAATTGATGAGCAGGCCGCGTCGCAGGCACTCATTGACCACGGGCGTCCCATCCACGACCAATTCCAATCCGATCATCAGGCCGGCTCCTCGGACCTCGCGAATAATCGAGCACCGCCGCGCCAAGTCGCGAAACCGTTCCAGGAAGAGGTTGCCCATTGCCTTGGCCCGGTCGAGCAACGACTGCGTCTCGATCATTTCGATAGCGGCCAGGCCGGCGGCGGCGGCGATGGGATTTCCGCCGAACGTGGAAGCATGCATTCCCGCCCGCAGGGAGGGAGCGATGTCCTTTCGGGCGAGCATGGCGCCTCCCGGCAATCCGCCGCAGAGCGATTTGGCAAGGGTCATGATGTCGGGAACCACGCCGAAATATTGGTAGCCGAACCACTCGCCGGTTCGCCCGCACCCGGTCTGCACCTCGTCGAAAATGAGCAGCAATTGATGTTCGTCCGCCAGTTCGCGCAAGCCCTGGAGGAATCCTTCGGGCGGCAAGACCACACCTCCCTCGCCCTGAATCGGTTCGATCATGATGGCCGCGGTTTCGCCGTCGATGCGCTCCCGCACGGCTTCGAGATCGCCGTAGGGACAGTACGTGAAGCCCGGCAAAAGGGGATGCAGCCCTTCGTGGTACTTGGGTTGTGCTGTGGCGGAAAGCGCTCCCATGGTTCGACCGTGGAATCCGCCCTCGAAGACGATAATCTTGTAGCGTCCCGGCCCTTGATGGAGCCGAGCGAGTTTGATGGCCGCTTCGTTGGCCTCGGTTCCAGAGTTGCAGAAAAAGGCCATGCCGTCGAAGCTGCGCTCGCTCAGCGCCTTGGCCCAAAGACCTTGAACCTCCGTGAACCACGTATTCGGGACATGGATCAACCGCGTCAACTGCTCTTGAACCGCCGCGACCACGGGCGCCGGGCAATGGCCCAGCAGATTGCACCCCCAGCCGGGGAAGAGGTCCAAGTATCGCTTGCCCTCTAGATCCCAAACCTGAGCGCCTTCTCCTCGCACAAGTACTACCGGATATCGCCGGTAGTTTGGGATGACGTACTGCCGGAATATGCCGAAGACATCTTCCGTGGAAAGGTGAGTCGTAGTGGCCATGGTTGCGCGACCGCCGTCTCCTGTTCCTGAATCTTGTCTCTTGCGAGTGTGATCGAGCTCCGAAAGGTCGATCAGGACGAATCTTGGGTTCAACGAATCGGGGCGTCCAGCCGGTGCGGCAGGAAGATCGAGGCGGCTTAGACCAATTCGCCCGCGCCGTTGCGGCTAATAGCCGTCCCGATGCCTTTGGTGGTATACACCTCCAATAGGAGCGAATGGCGGATGCGACCGTCAATGATGTGAATCTTGTTGACTCCCTTCTCCAAGGTATCGAGGCACGCTTCGACCTTGGGCAACATTCCGGTTTGGATGGCGCCCGAACGGATCAGCTCGCGGGCCTGCGATGCCGAGAGCGAGTCGATGAGGGATTCGGGATCGTCCTTGTCGGCCCGAACGCCGTTGACATCACTGAGGAAGACGAGCTTCTCGGCTTGCAGCGCCGTGGCCACGGCCATGGCGGCCAGGTCGGCATTCACGTTGAGGATTGTGTCGCCGTCTTCGGAAAGGCAAAGCGAGGGGATAACCGGCACGACCCCGCGGCGACAAAGTTCCGTGAGGGTTTCGGCATCGACGCGCGTCACTTCTCCGACGAAACCCAAGTCGATCGGTCGGCCCTCCGGACCTGTCAGCCCTGCCTTCCTTCCGAAAAGCACGTTCTTCGTCCGGACGCTCAATGAAGCGGCCGCACCCCCCAGGTCTTGTATCTCGCGAGCAAGCCGCGGTGCCAATTCCCCCGCCAGTACCTGTTCCACGATTCGCAAGGTCGCCTCGTCGGTAAATCGACGACCTTGGACGAACTTGGGTTGCAGTCCCGCCTTTTCCATGGCGCGCGAGATCGCAGCCCCGCCGCCGTGGACTACCACCGGCTGCATTCCCACCGTTTCCATGAAAAGGATGTCGAGCAGCAAATGCGTCATG
Organism: Thermogutta hypogea; assembly: GCF_055386265.1. Taxonomy (NCBI): domain Bacteria; kingdom Pseudomonadati; phylum Planctomycetota; class Planctomycetia; order Pirellulales; family Thermoguttaceae; genus Thermogutta; species Thermogutta hypogea. The sequence goes on along the minus strand of NZ_AP042425.1, from coordinate 1,716,358 downwards.
GCACGCGGGTCTTCCAAGACGCTGCCGCCCAGCTTGATAACCGTCACCTTGCCGCGAAATTGGCGAATCCACCGCAAGGCTTCAATCAAAACGTCGGCTTTTTCAACGGCTTGCTGCAATCCGGATGTCTCCCGTTTGCTGGAACTGCAATGACGAAACCGACACGAATGTCCAACAACGTGCCGGGCAAATCTCAAGCTTTGCTACCGGCGGTAATCCGGCGCCGGTGATTCTTCCTTGTGAAATACTTAACCTCGGCCGGCAACGGCGGCGCGATGCCGGCCGCTCCGACCGAGGATATTGGCCGATCTTCGATCCCCGGCAAAGCCGAAGGGTGCTCGTGGTCCCGATAACATCAAAGGGGCGGACGCTGCCTGCCGCCTTCCCGTGCCCCTTGCACCTGAACACCTCTTCGGAAAGAAACTTTCATTTTCCGACGCAAGCTTGAGGGTGTCAACGACCGGTAACATCAGGGGGGCGATTCCGCCGAGTGTCGCCGATCTTCAGCCCGGCCCGACGGCCGCTTTCGGGATCGGCCCCAACGGCCTTGAAGGCTTGCACGCCGGGCGTGCGCTGCGGTACGATCGCCGCAACGCCTGCGGGCCGTTTTTTATCGGCCGAGATCGGTTGGGCGACTGAGACTCCGAGCCTTCCCCTCCCCTGACACCTTGCAGCAATCCCATTTGGCCGAGGCCGAAAAGGAAATGATTGAGCAGCCCACACGGTTTGAGGCTATCCCCTCTTTCACGGTATAATGAAATAAGGGAAAGTCGGCGGAACAGCCACATGGCCGTTCCGCATATTTTGCCGTTCGGTTGGAGTGCCGGAGCTTTTCGCCCGAGGTCCCGCGCGAAACGGTAAAACTAACGCTACTCGCTGGAAGACGCCTCCTCACCGGCCCAAGATGCAGGGCGCGGGTGTTTGGGCGTTTGCGGCGGCTAACAAGCCAGGCCGAACATGGGAATTCGCTTTTACTGCCCGAACGGCCACAAGTTGCACGTGAAGGCCTTTCAGGCCGGCATGCGAGGGATCTGTCCCTATTGCGGGGCAAAGGTGCAGATACCGCTTCAAAGCACGCGGGTGAGCACGAAACTTCAACGTGCACGAAGGCGGCAACTCGCGGCCGATCTTGCCGCAAAGCAGGGATCGCAGTCGGCGGTTGCGGATGATCGTGCTTCGCACGGTAGCTCGGGTCCGTCGGCCTTAACAACCCCTCCGCTTGATTTCGGCGCGAGCGTGAACGGCGAATCATCGACGCCCAGCTCCGGCTCGGAGGCGGTACCAGAGTATCGATCATTTCCGTCGCCCCTGACGGAGGAGGAGGTCGGGGCTTCCTTGGTGACCGGGGACCGTGTTGCCGTTCCGCCGGATGTAAGGGGCACCGCGGTTTTTGCCGCATCCTCAGCGACCGAGGAATCGCTTTCCGAAGGGGCGGGCGGAGAGGGCGACGCCGTTTTGGCGGATCCCCAGTTGGTTTGGTACGTCCGTCCGCCGTCCGGCGGCCAGTTCGGTCCGGCCACCGGCGACATCATGCAGCAATGGTTACAAGAAGGACGGATTACGCCCGACACGCTCGTCTGGCGGGAGGGTTGGAGAGACTGGCAGGAGGCTCGGCATATCTTCTCCTCTTTCGGCGGCACGGAACTCCCGCAGGCCGCGTCTATATCTCCGGCTGCCGAACGCATCCTCGCACAGCGGACTCCCCGACCATCCAAACGTCTCTCACCCTGGATTCTTGCCGTTCTGGCAACCATCGCGGTTGCAGTAATCGCCACTCTAGTATTTTTCTTGCTTGGCGGTTTCGGCGGCTCTACGTAGCCGGCGACGAAAAAGCCTCGGCGGCCGCTCACCTGTGCGACAGGAACGCAACACCTTATCATCAGAGTTGGGCCGTTTCGGGAAAACGCAAGGCACGGTGATGCCGTATTCCGATCGAGTTTCGAGCATCGGCGTCCGTATCAGCGGGGATCGGCCGCGGATGGCGATGGCGGCACGGCCCATTTAAGAGCCGGCACAAAGGTGGCAAACATGACCCGACGAGAAAGGCCGCGACCCCAATCCGAAGCGAGAAGTTCCCGGCAACCCAGGCAGCCCAAGAAAAAGCAAGGGGCTCGCCGTGTTCCCGTCGGCTCCGGGGGGGGAAGCGGCGAGCGTTTGCAAAAGATCCTCGCCGCCGCCGGAATCGGTAGTCGTCGCCAGTGCGAGGAATTGATTCGCATGGGACGCGTCGAAGTGGATCGCAAAGTCATTACCGAGCTTGGGTTTCGAGCGGATCCACTGCGGCAAAAGATTGCGGTGGACGGCGTGCCGATCCGACAAGAAAAGCCCTTGTATTACGCGGTGTATAAGCCCGACGGCGTGGTATGCACGAATCGAGACCCTTCCGGGCGGCTCCGTGTGATCGATTTAGTACCGGAAAAGGAGGCCCGACTGTTCGCGGTGGGGCGACTGGATATCCACAGCGAGGGTTTGATTTTGGTCACGAACGACGGGGAGCTGGCGAATCGCCTGACGCATCCCAAGTTCGGCGTCCCCAAGACCTACCTTGTTCAAGTCGCCGGGGAACCGGATCGCGAGGTCTTCGCCAAGCTGCTGCGGGGGATTCATCTGGCCGAAGGAATCGCTCGCGTGTCAAGCATCAAGGTGCGCCGCAAACACAAGCAAAGCACCATCTTGGAGATGGTGTTGAATGAAGGCCGTAATCGAGAAATCCGCCGCATCATGGCCAAGGTGGGGCACAAGGTGCAACGACTGAAGCGTATCGCCGTCGGCCCGATTCGCCTCGGCAAGATGTTGCCCGGCGATGCGCGACCGCTGACGCGCGAGGAGATCGCGGCACTTCGCCGGGAATCCGGGCGACGGCCCGTATGAGGTGCGACTACCCGCCCGCGGAAATGATCGCTGCACTCGGGAGCGCGGGCTCCGCCGATAGGCGTGACTTGCGCGGTTGGGCAATCTGGAATAGCGACTAGGGTCATCAACATGACATTCCCGAACCCGACACCTTCTCATGCCTGCGGCCGGGCGCTTACGGACGGCAAGATTTGGAGCGGCTCGGTTGAAATATTCCAGCAGGAGAAGATCGCGAAAGATACTTTTCGCATCCGGCTGAAGTGCCCGGAAATCGCCGGACGAATTGTTCCCGGGCAATTCGTGATGATGCGGCTGTCCGGTCGGCAAGACCCGCTCTTGGGACGGCCGCTCGCCATGTACGACGTCGCATTCTCGGCGGAGGAGGGATCGCCAAGTGAGTTGGATATCGTCTACATAACGCTCGGCCGCATGACGCGAACGTTGGCGACGCTTCGGCCGGGCGATCCTATCGAGATTTGGGGTCCGTTGGGCAATGGGTTCGCTCCTTGCCAAGCCCGCCATTTGATCCTCGTCTCCGGCGGTGTCGGTTACACACCGTTCTTGGCGGTGACCAAGGAGGCTCTGAGGGTTCAACAGTACGGGACGACGCCCCGAAACTCCCAAGTCCAAGACGTCGTCTTGTGCCACGGTGTGAGAACGGCGGACTATTTGCCGGATCTGACCCCTTTTTCCGGTGCCGGCGCCGAAGTTCTAGTCTCCTCCGAGGATGGAACCGTGGGGATAAAGGGGGTGGTTACGGAGATGCTGCCGCAAGTCTTGGATCGGTATCCGCTCGATTCCGCCTGCGTATACACCTGCGGACCGGAGCCGATGATGCGATCCGTCGTGGAGATATGTACCGGCCGCAGCGTGCCGTGCTTCGTGTCCATGGAGACGCCCATGGCCTGCGGTTTGGGCATCTGCTTTAGCTGCGTTGTCCGTCTCCGAGACGTGACGGCCCAATCCGATGAAGAATGGGACTACCACCGCGCATGCGTCGAGGGTCCCGTCTTCGACGGCTCGCGTGTGATCTTCGATTAGCGAGTGAGAAAGTGGCAGCAATCCGAGCGTCCGCAACATCACCCTTGCGTTGAACCCGCACCCGGAAACCGCGAGTTGGTGGAAAGACGTCCGGGGAAAGGTCAATCAGGAGGCCGCGCCGGTTTCGGACGGCGCGGTGACTGCTCGCTTTGCCTTCACCACGGCAGCCGACAGCCGCGACTTGGTTCGGGCGGCGGAATTGGGGTGAATGACGCGTTTAGCTGCGGCGCGATCCAGAAGTTTGGCCGCTTTTCGGATTTCGGATTCAGCCAGGCCTATATTACCCGCTGCGGCGGCCTCGCGAACCTTACGGCATTGCGTCCGCAGGGACCGTTTGATGGAACGGTTGTGCATCCGCCGTTGCTGATCTTGACGCAAACGCTTTTTCGCACTTCTGGTGTTTGGCATATCGACCTGAACCAACCGGTTCCGCTAACGAAGATCCAATACCACGGCCGTCGACCTGCACGGCCTTTCTCGGCTTTTAGTGCCTCGGCCATCCATCGCCGGAAACCGGTATTATGAGGGCTAGTCTTCGTCCTGTCCAGGGGGCAACTCGACCTCGATGGGTTCTTCCTCCCCGGCTTGAGTTGAGGCCCCTGCCCGTTGCTGCTCCAGCTTCTCGCCGATCTTGTCCAACAATTGGCCGATGTTCTTGTATGAATAGTCCATGGCGGCCAAGGCGCTGGCGAATTGCTCGGCCTGCTGGAACGCCCGAAGGCGATACGCCAAGACGGCGGCGGAATACAAGGCCCGCTTCTTGTTGTCGCTGTCACGATCCGCGATTTCCTGAACCGCTTGCTCGTAGTGCTTCATGGCCAGGCGGTGTTGACCGATTTTTTCGAAGCACTGGCCCAAATTGAGCAAGCAAAGCCCTTTTCGTCGCGGGTCGCTCTGGGCGGCCTGGTATTGCTTGATGGCGTCCTCGTACAAGCCATTGAGCTGGTAGCGCACCCCCAATTCGAAACGAAAAGCCTGGTTATTGGGGAACCGTTCGACTCGGTCTTTGTAGACTTCCAACTCCTTCGCCCACAGCGCTTTCCTCGCGGCATTGAGCCTTTGCTGATTGCGCTCGTCGGGCTTGGCGCGATATTCCACCTCGACCTTACCCAACTCGACGCGCAGCCGCCGCAATTGAACGTCTTCCAATTTTTCTTTGGCGGCAACGTCTTGGGTGGCTTCGAAGGCGCGCCGGAGCAAATCCTCCGCCTTGGCGTAGTCCTCCTCGCGAACGTAGATTTCGGCCAGCTCGTAGTACAACGGAAGGTTTTTCGGCTGTCGCTTGATCTCGACTTCCAGCCGTTCTTTCTTGCTGAGCGGCTCGCCGCCGCGAACGATTTCGCCGCCTGCCGCCTCCACCTTCCGTCGCGACTCGCCCGTTCCCTCGTCGTAGCCGCCGCCCGCGATCGTCTTTTCAACGGCGAGGTTGGCGATGTTCCGGGAGGCGTCGGGATCATTGGGGCGAAGTTGCTCTACTTTGTGCCACATGGCGATGGCCTGGTCGTACATTCCCAAGTCGGCCAGCGTCTTGGCACAGCGGCGGCACATTTCGACGTCTTTGGGATTAGCGTCGAGCGCCATTTTCAGGTAAATGAGTTGCGTCTCCTGAAAATCGCACTGCTCGCAAGCCTCGGAAAGGGCCGTCAGGACGGTCGTGTCCCAAGGATTGACCTTGAGGGCCTCCGCCCCATACTTGAAGACGTTGACCCAATCCTTCTTTTGCAGGGCTTTCTTGATTGCGCTCCGCAAAGGCGCTAACTTGAAGAAGGAAAAGCTCTTGCCTTTCTTGTTGTTGTTGTATTTCTTCTTGAGGTTGGCGAGGAACGCCTGGAGGTAGATCGCATTGCCGGGGTCTCCGACCACGCATTCCGTGTAGATGTCCGCGGCGTAGTCGAAGTTTTCCTGCGCGGCGATGCGGTTGCCGTACTCAAAGCATTCCTTGAGCTTTTTGCGCTTCGCCGGGCTTGGTTCCGGGAGACGCGTGTCAACGGCTTGTGTGGGGGTTTCTGATGCCATGGCGGCCTCGATAAGTAGAGCAACCTCGAGCGTAGCCCGAAAAACATCCGTTTTTCCCGCGAGGGCCTTTCCCGGACTCTATCATCATTGTACCTGCCGCAAATGTCAACTCAACGGCCAAACGGGCGGTTCCGCACGATCACGACGGCGGCGACGCGAGGCGGACCAGTTATCAAAAAACCTTCCCGAGCCTGCATTTACTTCGAATGACTGATTCTCTTCAGCCTGACGCAGACTTCGCCCGCCCGGATCGGAATCCTGCCCGGAGCCAAGCGACCGCGCCCGCATCTGTTCCCGCCGGCGGTCCGTCTCCAAGCATGATTCGGGAGAAAACGTCTCTCACGGGTTGCGTTTATCTTGTAGGAGCCGGTCCCGGAGATCCCAGGTTGCTGACTCTTTGGGCAGCCGACATCCTCCGGAAGGCGGACCTCGTGCTTTACGACTATCTCGTCGATCCTCGCGTACTCGACCTGGTGCCCCCCCAGGCGGAAAAAGTCTCCCTGGGGCACCACAGTCTCGGTTTTCATTGGACGCAGGAAGAGATCAATCGGCGGATATTGGAGGCCGCGGCCCAGGGTAAAACGGTGGTGCGTTTGAAAAGCGGGGATCCCGTCGTTTTCGGGCGGCAGGCGGACGAGGCGGAATTCCTGCGAGAAGCGGGTGCTCGGATCGTCATCATACCCGGTATTACCGCCGGACTCGCGGTGGGTTCTCTCAGCGAGATCCCTCTAACGCATGCCAAGTTTGCCTCGGCGGTCGCTTTGGTGACGGGGCAGCAGTCGCATCAGTCCCACGGCGTACCCTTGAACTACCAATCCTTGGCGGCGTTTCCGGGCACTTTGGTGTTCTACATGGGTGTTCGTTCGGCGTCCGTTTGGGCTTCGGAGCTGATGCGGCACGGCAAACCCGCCGACACCCCGGTGGTCTTGGTTCGCCGATGCGGGCGGCCCACCCAAGAGACCGTCCACACGTCACTGGGAGAGATCGCCGACGTCATCGAACGGGACGGTATCAAACCCCCGGCGGTCATCGTAGTCGGAGAGGCTGCTCGGCATGCCCCGGCCCGATCCTGGTTCGTGGATCGCCCCTTGTTCGGACGGTGCTGCGTGGTCACCCGTCCCGAACACCAAGTCGGCAAGATTCGGGATATGCTGGTGGAATTGGGCGCCGAAGTCCTCACGCAGGCGGCCGTCGAGATCGTAGCCCCGGACGAGTGGACTGATGTTGATGCAGCCATAGCCGACCTCGGGGCTTTCGACTGGGTCGTGTTTTCCAGCGCCAACGGTGTACGCTTCTTCTTGGATCGGATGGGGCAACTGGGCCGGGACGCCCGGGCCTTCGGCGCGGCACGCATAGCTGCTATCGGGCCGGGGACGGCGGAAGAATTGCTGCGATACCATATTCGCGCCGATCTGGTCCCGCCCGAATTCCGAGCCGAATCCTTGGCCGAAGCCCTGCTGGCGAACGAGCACGGGCGGCGGTACCTGCTGGTCCGTGCGAGCCGGGGGCGCCCGACGCTGGGGGAAGCCCTCGTTCGGGCCGGCCGGGAAGTCCGGCAGGTTGTAGTCTATATCAACCGCGATATCGAAACGCCCCATCCGGATGTCCTCGCACGCATGCGTGCCGGTTCCGTCCATTGGGTGACTGTCACCAGCTCCTCCATCGCGGCCTCGCTCGTTCGCCTTTTCGGCGAAGATCTGCGGCGCGTCAGACTGGCTTCGATCAGCCCCATTACCAGCGAAACCCTTCGCGGTCTGGGCTTCGAGCCGACTGTGGAGGCAACGGTCTACACCATCCCGGGTATCGTGGACGCTATTTGCGAATATGAAAGGACGGCTCCGGAACGCGGGGCGAGTTCCCCTGCCTTGTAACCCGACGGGAAAACGGCCGATGAGATGAGGCCGTACCAGACTTGACTTGCCGCACTCGGCGGCAGCCATGTTGGTCGCAACCCTACGCTTTGAAGAATGAAAAAATATCCGGTCGAGTCGCGGCGGAATCCGCAAAGAGTTTTGGCTTACGGGATTTCGCGGTACGTGGTAAAGCTGGCATAACCTAGCAGTGCCGCTGCCACAAGAAAGCCGACATCCATGATGACGTTCGCCTTGCCGAAGGGCAGACCGATCGCGAGGTCAAGACCGAAGAGGAGAACCATGAGTCCCGCCGCTACCATACCAAAAACGCACAGGGCCTTAGGCATTGGTGGAATTCCCCACGGATGCGTTCCCAAACCGAACCTCGTGAGCCGGCCGCCTCGAGATTTGCTCTCGTCGTGACATGGCTCGGCGGTGCAGTCAAGCTAAGCTTGGTCGCCCGTTTCCTACGGTGACGCGGATTGGAAAAAGTATGATCTCTTCAGCGATTGCTTTCAACCTGAGGTTAAGTCGACAAAGGTGAATCCGAAAAGCCCCGACGGGCAGCGTGGCACATCAGTCTCGAAACGAGCCGGCCGAAAATAATCGGCTCCGGCGGATAACACTGTTTAGCCAGGCTTATGACATATCAAGCCTCGACGAAAGTCGGCAGTGAATCCGCCGTTCGAAATCGACTCGAAACTTGACGTCAATTATCCATACTAATCACTCTAGCTAGATTAACAATAGTCCACCCTTCGCGTTGGGGGGCGGCCTTAGTGGATCACCGGATGGGGAGGTGAGCGTTGACTTGCCTCTGCGACACCGTGCACCGACGACATGCAAGGGCTACAAGGTGAGCGAGGCCGATCGGCGACGGTGACTCAGCTAAGCTTGGCCTTGCACGCGGCCGGCCAGGGTGGGTTTTGGCTGAGGACATCCGCCCGGATGCTATCCATCAACCGTGTAAGTCGGTCCGTTCTTCGTTGCAGTCGGGAACGGGGGTGGTAAGAATAAGGCATGATTGTCAGGCCGCGACAGGGACCTGACGCGCGTTTACGAACCGACAGAGAAGTCGTTACGGAAGCGACACGAGGTAACCTCTATTGGGCTGCATGAGCTGTACTTGGAACCGGAGAGATTGGCCAGCGAAGCCCCATCTTTGTTCGTACTGCTATTGAAAGGCGTTCAGGGATGGCCGACTGGGTCACGCTCGCCCGCATTGTGATCGAGTATCAAGGCGTTCGTGCCGTCCTCGAGGGACACGGTACGCCACCGTACGCTCGCCGTCGCTTCTGGCAATGCGACGACCCTCGGGTTAAGAGATATCTCGACAGCGTGACGTCCCTTGGCGTGCTGAGAGAAGAGATCGCGGAACCCCAGCCCCTGTTCATAGATAATTGGGCGCTCGAAGCCGGGCGGATCGTTGCGGACAAGGTGGGTGCCAAGATCATCTGGGAGGAGCCGTACCGGATCATCAAGCCGCTGCCCGAGATCGACGAGGAAACGGGAGGTGTGTACACGGTTTAGCCGCGGAGCGCGTGAATGACCAAAATCGGCAAGGAAGAAGGCGACGGCGATCGGACCGTGGGAGCACGGAGGTCTCCGATGGGAAATCCGGGACAGGAGTCGGCCGTCCCGAGGCGGGAGACACTTCGGTCCGAACCGGCGGCGCGGACACGAAGCGCGGCCGGGCTCGACGATCACCACCGCCGCAAGTCGGCGACGGCCCAGGACAGGCTGGAACGGCTTTTCTTGGAGGCCGTCGGCGACCGTTTCTACGGCCGGGTGAGTATCGAAGCGGCCTTTGAAGACGGACGCCCTTGGGCGATCCGCCGCCGAATCAAAGTGATGGATAAGTGAGAAGATTACCGTAGGAGTCGGACTTGTCGCTGACCGAAGCCAACTTCCGTTGCAGGATGGCATTCGTTGTCAGCATATTCGGGTGAACGGCAGGAGCCGGGAGCATGTGGTCCGTATTGGCAGTTGTCGTCGGCGTCGCCTGCCTCGGGGTCGAGGTCGGTTGGCGGCCCTTGCCGGACGGCGGAACCGAATACGTAATTCGCGTATCTCCGGAGGAGTTGGCGGATCTGGAATTGGGCGATATCATCGCGGCGAGCGATGTGCCTGCCAACTTGCCACCGATTCGGAGCTATCGTATCGAAGTGGGACGCGGGGCGGTCGAACGTAGCGTTCCCTCTCGCGGCGGCGGCCCATCGGAGACGTCTGAGATGCCCGAGAACCGTGGCGCCGGCGATCGTCAGCGGCCGCTCCCATCCGGCACCGCTGCCTCAGCCACGATCCCGTTGGTATTCACCGAACCGGCCGTTTCGCAGGCGATGGATCGCTCGCTGCCCGTTCCCCCGCGGGAATCCCAACATTCATCCGACCAGGTGCGGGGGCCGACGGAAAGTGATGCCGATCAGCAAGCCGATCCGGCCGAAACGCAGCCGGAAGCTCAGGATCAGCAACCCCCGACAAAGACCGGCGAGGCTTCGGTTGAGCCGCGGATTAACAATTCCGAGTCGCTAATCCAGACACTCGCGTTATCGGGGATGACGGCTTCCTTTGCGGCGGTGCTTTACATCGGTTGGATTGCCTGGGAGTATCGTCGGAAGTATCTGGAATTGCTGCGATCTGGCCGGCCGTTGACGCCGTTCGAGGGCCGGGATAGCGGCCTGCCTGCTACCGACGGCCCGGACGTCTCTCCCAAAGAGGCCTACGAAGGAAATACCCACCGCCCTTCTCCACCGGAATCCAAGGATTTTTAGGCAGGGGACCGAGATGATTCCTCATCGCTTCCCTGGGAGGCCGGGATCGAGGTTCTCACCGTCTCTCTTGGTTTTCTTCTGCATCAATGCCGGGGTAAGAACTCGGCGACTTCCCGGTTCGATCCGCCGAAGGAATCGGCGACGACGGACGGTCCCGCTTTCTCGACGGCTGAAATGATGTCCTTCTGGGTGAACATGCCTGTAAAAACGATGGGTTCGTTGGGGCGTCCGGCGGGGAAAACAACGACCACCGGGACCTGTTGGAATCCTAGCCAATCGAGGAATCGCGTAACCTCGGGCGACTCATGGGTCCAGTCCGCTTGGAGCAACACCACCTTGTTTTCTTGCAAAGTACGGCGAACCGCGTCGGTATTCAGAATGGTCGCTTCCAGGGTCTTGCAATTGACGCACCAATCCGCCGTGCAATCCACCAAGATGGTGTATCGACCGGGCCGAACCAAGGGCTTGTCCGCCGGATCGCCCGCGACGATTTGCTTGCCCTCTCGCAAGAGTTTCAGGTCAACGATGCTCGTCGCCCGCCTGACGAAACGGTGCTCCATGACGGACAGAAGGCCGCCCCAGCGGCGACCGTCAACACGAATGCCGGGAAATAGGAGCAGCCACATGACGGCCACGAAGGCGGCCGCTTCCAGCCATGCGCGGAACTTCTTGGCGGGACTAGCCGTGAGCCCCGTCCGTTCCACCCACCACAGCGCCGCCCAAATCGCAAAGAGCAAGCCCAGGGTCGGGGCGAGATACGGCCAATCGAGGTAGGTAAAGATGTAAACCACGGTGCCCAGCAGTACGAAGCCCATCAGCCGTTCGAAGGATTCCATCCACGCTCCGGGCTTAGGCATGAATCGCATCAACTCCGGAAAGGCTCCGATCACGAGGTAAGGGCTCGCCATCCCCAAACCGACGCTCATAAAGACGGCAAAGACCACGCTCGGGGGCTGAGAGAAGGCCCACGCCAAGGCCGCGCCCATGAAGGGGCCGGTGCACGGCGTGGCTAGAATCGTGGTCAGAACCCCCTTGATGAAGGCCCCGGCAACCCCTTCCTTCTGCGCCAATTGCACGGCCTTGCCGGACCCGACGAAACCGGGTATCGGAATGCTCCACACGCCCAGGAACGCCAACGCCATCGCGAATACGATGGCTGCCATAACGACATTGAATTCGGCAAACTTGAATAGGTAGCCCCAGCCCAGCTTCAAGAAGACGGCCAGAATCGCCAACAGCAAGAAGATGGATAGCAAGCCCGCCGAATACCAGGCGTTCAAGAAAAAGGCTCGGCGCCGGTCCTCTCCCGCCGTTTGAATGAAGGATAGCAGTTTCAAACCGATCACCGGGAGGACGCACGGCATCACGTTCAAAATGATGCCGCCCAGAAATCCCGCCGCGATTTTCAAGAGGAATTCCTGCCAACTCCACTTCGTGAATCCCGCATTGGCTTGCATCGCTTCCGGATCGAATTCGTCCCCGACCAAAGCCAGGAACGTCCGCATCGTGAACGGTTGCCAGGGGAGATCGCTTCCCGACCAATCGTCGGGGATAGGGGAAATCAAGCCGCCTTGGGGAGTCGCGGCCGCGAGCGGCCTCGGGGCATCACCGGAATCGGACCTGGTCGGCACCGGCTCTTCTTCGCTCGTGGGCGATTTCTCGGCAAGGAGCGTAGGCCACAGCGCGGCGAGCACATCTTCCGCAATCGGGGCCGAGGCGACCCGCGTCGCGGAAAATGGGAAGTCTTGCGGGGGCAAGCAACTCGAGGCATCACACGGTTGGGCGTTCAAGACGCCTTGAATTGCCAATCGGCTCGCATCCACGGTGGAATCGATCTCGATGGCCGCCGTCCACCAAACCACGCCGTCGTGCGTTTCCACCTCGATACCGGGAAATGCTTCTTCCGTCTTCTTGACCGGACTGCGATTTGGAGCGAAAGGGCTGATAACCCGTACTCCTTGGTCCGGGTTCACGCGGATACGCGTCGGGCGAGGGCCGTCCCCGGTTTGCGTCACGGAGTAGATGTGCCAGCCCGGTTCGATCTCCGCTTGAACGAACAGCAATGCCGGCCGCGACGGCGTCGGCTCGGTGAAAACCGCCTTTACCCGGACCTTCGGGGACCCGAATAGGCCCCCGCTGCCGGGGTTCAACGAAAACTGTGCTTCCGCCAAGTGCGAGCACACCAGGGACAGGACGACCGTGACGACTGCCGGAATCAACACGCGCGGCGCACTCCCGGCAAAGGTACGGCGAAGATCCGTCATAGTTCCTTTCTCCTCAAATCCATGCGAGAACGTCGGTGATGTTGGGCGGCAATGGAGATCGGTCGGCGGATGAAATCCAAACCCGTAGACTTACCTATGATATGGCCCCGCCGCGATTCCGGCCAAGGGTCGATGCCGCTTTGCCATCGTTCTCAAGTGTGCGAAGGCCCCGCCGCAGACGCCGCATGAGCCCTTCAGCGAATAGACACCTCGCCCGCGCTAGCCCTCGCAAAGTAGCAAGGGCCGCGGTTTGGGAGTGGGGCGGCTTCGGCCCGGTTCAAGCAGCAAACCGTTGACGTTGACCGCGCCACAGGTAGGGAATAGATTACGAGTAGATGCTTGTCGGACTCCCATGGCAACGTACCCAAATGAGGTTGCCGGCGCACGCGGGGCATCGCCCATGGCTTGGACCTACTTCAAACGCTACCGCATGGAAATCGACCTGGTCGAAAAGCCGCCGGAACCCGTTTTGCCGCCCAACTATCGTTTCCTGCCGTGGCGTGACGAATTGCTGATGCACCATGCCCGTGTCAAATTCCAGAGTTTTCGGCATGAGATCGATGCCAACGTCTTTGCCTGTTTTACCCACGAAGATGGTTGTCGCCGCTTAATGGAGGCCATCCGACGAAAGCCGGGTTTTTTGCCGGAAGCGACCTGGCTGGCGGCTTTCCAAGATGATTCCCCGCCCGGCCGTCTCGAATACTGCGGGACCATTCAGGGCATACTTGATCTGGATACGCGCGTGGGAGCAATTCAAAACGTGGGGGTTACACCGGGGCATCGTAATCGCGGCATCGGCTCAGCGCTCTTATTGCTCGCCTTGAACGGGTTTCACGAGGCGGGCGCGATTCGGGCTTTTCTGGAGGTCACGGCCGAGAACGAAGGCGCCATTCAACTCTACGAACGTCTCGGTTTCGCCATCGTTCGCACGGTTTACAAGGTGGCGGATGTTCCGGCCGGACGGTGAGCGATTGCTCGCTTCGCCGCTGCCGCCCCGCGCAACCGTCCGGCACGTTAAGATTGTGATCGATTCCACGAATAGCCGTATGAGGTCGCACGAATCGACACTCGCGCCCTATCCGTGGGTGTCGTCGAGGAACACGTATCACGCGATCTCGAACGGCCTTATAATGACTTCATTCCTGCGGGATCATGGCAATTATGGGGGGAAGCCGCGTCGCGCAGCGGTCGCTTGCCGAGGGACTTGCGGTGCAGCGGATACCGGCTGAAAGGTTTCGGGCAGGAAGGGGTTTCGCCGTACAATTCCGAATCCTTGCGCTGGCAGGCGCGAGTGGGAATTAAGAAGGGCGTGGGAAGTGAGCACACACATGCGCCGAGCGTCTTCCGTGCGGACGGCAAGTCGGAAATTGCCGACTCCTTCGGCGATGATTCGTGCCGTGTTAGTCGCCGGGATGATCCTCTTACCCGCGATGGACGACTGTTTTCGGGTGAAGCCGCCGCAGACCTTCGCGGCGGAAGGCGACGATTCCAGCCCTGCGAACGGGGCGGAGGCCAAGACCGAGCCCGCGGAAGGCGATAAGAAAACACAAGTCGTCCGCATCACGCTGCCCATTACGGGACCGACCGCGTCCCGGCTCAAGCAATGGGTGCGCGACGTCTTGAATGACCGCGGCGGTCCGCCGAAGAACATGATCTTCGTCTTTGCAACCAACCGCGGTGAGGAGCAATTTGCGTCGCGTAGCGAATTTGGGGCATGTTATGACATGGCCGAGTTTCTGACAGGCGACGAGTTGAGTCGCGTACGCACGATCGCCTACGTCCCCTATCGTGCCGAGGGCCATGCCGTCCTGGTCATTTTGGCGTGCGGCCAGGTCATCCTCGCACCGGACGCCGAGTTGGGCTCCGCCGGAATCGCGGAAAAGCGGATTTCTCCGCCCATGCTCAGCGCTTACCGCGAAATTGCCCAACGGCGTCGCGTCATGCCGGTGGAGATCGCCCTCGGGATGCTGGATGCGGAACGAACGGTTTTGCAGGTGGAAACCGACGTGGAGCGAGTGTTCGTCACCCCGGAGGGGCTCGAACAATTGGGACGCCCCGTGGTGGGCCGGCCCGCCGTCCTGTTTCCGGCCGGACAGCTCGGGCGACTCACCGGGCGCGAGGCCAGGGCCTTGGATTTGATCGACTACACGGCGGCGGACCTCCGCGAACTCTTGGTCGCCCTGGCCATACCGCAATCCGAAGTCGATGAGGAAGTACTAGCCGGCGGCACGTGGCAAGCGGTCCAAGTGCGGATTCACGGGCCGATTCGTGCGACGACGGTGCAACGGGCTCAAAAACTGATCGAGGATGCGTTGCGGAGAGATGTCAACCTCGTGTGCCTGAACATCGACAGCGCGGGCGGCTCGCCGGTCGATTCGTTGCGGCTCGCCACCTTCTTGGCCGTGGATTTGCCCGGCGACCGCATTCGCACCGTGGCCTACGTTCCCAGGCAGGCCCTTTCCGACGCGGCGCTCATTGCCCTGGCTTGCGATCATTTGATCCTGCATCCGGATGCCCGCCTGGGAGGCGAAGGAGACGGTCTCCTCTCCGACGACGAATTGGCCGAGGTGCGGCGGACGTGGCGCGAAGTGGTCGCCCCCCAGATGAAACGATCCTGGTCCCTGCCCGTCGCCATGCTCGATCCCAATCTGGAGGTGTTTCGCTATACCCGCAAGTCGGCACCGGCAATGAGCGATTTTTATTCACCGGAGGAATGGCAAAGCCTGCCGAATCCGGAGGATTGGGTGAAGGGCGAAGCGGTAACGACCCCGGGGGCTCCCCTTCAGTTGACGGGCAAGCAAGCGCTGGAATTCGGCTTGGCGAAAGAGACGGTCGATTCCTTCGCCGCCATGAAAGAGTTGTACGGCCTGGAAAATGATCCCGCCCTGCTCGAACCGACATGGTCGGATATGCTGATCGAAGGGCTGGCCTCGCCCGGGGTGGCCGTGGCTTTAGTCATCATCGGGTTCGTCAGCCTTCTCATCGAATTGCAGACTCCCGGCATCGGGGTGGGGGCCTTCGTCGCAACCGTCTGCTTCGTGCTCTTTTTCTGGAGTCGCTTCCTCGGGCAAACCGCGGAGTGGCTGGAAATCATCCTCTTCTTAGTCGGGCTGACCTGCCTGGCCGTCGAATTGTTCGTCTTGCCGGGCTTCGGCATCTTCGGATTGGGCGGCGGTGCATTGATCCTCGCGTCGCTGGTCTTGGCTGGTCAGACCTTTATTTGGCCGCGCAACAACTACCAATGGGCGCAGTTCCAACAATCGCTCTTGGTCGTCGCCGCCGCAGCCGTGGGAACGGGAATCGTCGCTTCCTTAGTGGGGCGATGGTTGCCGCACACACCTGGCATCGGGCGGATCGTACTGTTACCGCCGACCGAGGAAGAGGCCGAGGCCATGGAGCGCCGCCGCAGCCTGCTTCCGGTGGACGAATCCCTGGTCGGTGAGCGAGGGACGACGGTGACCCCGCTCTTGCCCGGCGGCAAGGCCCGCCTGGCCGGACGGCTGCTGGACGTCCTCGCGGAGGACGGCGAACCGATCGACTCCGGCAGCGATGTCGTCGTAACCGAGGTCCGCGGAACGCGGATTTTCGTTCGGCCGCTGACGTGACGGGCGGCACGGTGCTCGCGATCGTCGTGGAAACGGGGCCGCATACGCGCGGCAAAGCCTTCTTGACG
This sequence comes from Thermogutta hypogea, assembly GCF_055386265.1. NCBI lineage: Bacteria > Pseudomonadati > Planctomycetota > Planctomycetia > Pirellulales > Thermoguttaceae > Thermogutta > Thermogutta hypogea. The sequence continues at coordinate 1,699,887 of NZ_AP042425.1, read as the reverse complement.
TGCCACGACAAACCTTTCACACTGCTATCATGATGCGGGGCCGTTGTCGGCACGGCACACGGTCGCCCCTTTCGGGCCGAGACTGTTGGAAGGGCGAGCGAAGAGGCCTTCGGACGGAAGGTCGGATCTCCAGCAAAGTTTGGTTTGCGGTTACAGCCGGGGAATGCTCATCATGGAAGTCATCATCAAGGACAGTTACGAAGAAATGTGTGCGGCGGCGGCGAAAGCGGCCGCCAGAGTTTTGAACAACAAGCCCAACGCCGTGCTGGGGCTCAGCACGGGAAATACGCATCGCGGCCTATATCTAGAATTGGTCAAGATGTACAAAGAGGGACTTCTCGATTTTTCACAAGTCACGACGTTCAACCTCGACGAATACGTGGGCTTGGGCCGCGATCATCCCCAAAGCAACCGCTATTTCATGCACGAGCATCTGTTCAAGTTCGTCAATATTCCCCCGCAAAACACGTACTTCCCACTCGGCACCACCGACAATTACGAGGCCTACTGCCGCTGGTACGAACAGCGAATCCAGAATTGCGGCGGTATAGATTTGCAGATCCTGGGCATCGGGACGGAAGGACAAATCGGTGCCAACGAGGCGGGCAGTTCGATGGGGTCTCGCACCCGAATCAAAACGCTTTCCAAGAATCGCTTGGCGGAGTTCGCTCAGCAGTTCGATCCCGATGAAGAGTTACCCTCGTTCGCCATTACGATGGGAGTGGGAACCATCCTCGACGCCAAACGCATCATCGTGATTGCCCACGGAGAAGCGAAGGCGGATGCCGTCGCGGCCGCGGTGGAAGGCCCGATTACAAGCATGGTGACGGCCTCGGCCCTGCAACTGCACCGCGATGCCGTCGTCTTTCTCGACCGGCAAGCGGCATCCAAGCTGAGATTGGCCGATTACTACCTCTGGGTCCAAGAGAAACGCCCGGACGCACCCGACAGATGATTTGATTCTTCTTTTTGGCGTCGCTTCTCCGGGCGGAGCGGTCGCGTCGGACTACGCTTTGGTCGTATCGCATCGTATGCCTCCGGCCGGCTGACGATCTACAGCGGTCGGCTCATTCCGAGGAAATTCCGCGGAGATTGTGACGGACCGGCGGGGTGGAGCACCATTCCTTGCTCCGAACGAATGGCGCACAGTAAGGCGATGGAACCGAGGGACGTGCTCCGCCGTGCGACCACGGTGAGCCGTTTTTTCATCCCTGCGGCCGCGACGGAGCGAGAGCGTCGATATCTTGCCGTCGAATGCGATTCTCGGCCGGATCGCGCGATATCAGCTTGACTCGCGGGTGAGTCAAGAAATCTGGGAAGTATCCTCCGACTCCGGCACGACGCCGCTTCAGTCGCACGCTTTGCCGAAAGGGTCTTTTTACGGCCTCTCCCCGATTCCCAAGGTTTCTGAGATCTGAGAACGATGCAAACAGCCTGGCCGGTTCGCCAAATGGTTGACCGCGGTCGGCGCAGGGGTTACACTCTCCTACACTTCCACTGCAATGCTCGGTTTGGCACCGCATGTTTTCCGCCGCTTTTTCCCACCTTTGATTCCATCATCGGATGGAACGTCGATCACGTGAGGGAGGTCTATCTCGTGTTGCACGCACTTCGTTCGGCACTCCTGCATGGGTTCACCGTTGGAATCACGGCTGCGTGCTCCGTGATGAGCGCAGCAACACCCTTCGATGCGGAGGGCATCGCCACGGCATCGGAACCTGCCGCACCGACTTCTCCCGAGCAGATCCTAAGCTCCCTGGTTCGCGAGCATCCCCGTTTGATCGCGCCGCGGGGCGCGGAGGAGTCTCTGCGGCAGGTGCTGCAAGCCGACGAGAAGGCGCGAAGCATCTTCGAAGCGGTCAAGGAGAGGGGCGATCGCATTCTCACGGAACCGCCCATTCGCCATCGACTCATCGGTCCTCGATTGCTCGATCAAAGTCGCTTGTGCGTGGATCGGGTGTACACGTTGGCAACCCTGTACCGTCTGACGGGCGACAAGAAATACGCCGATCGGGCGACGCTCGAGATGCGGACCGCCGCCGCTTTTCCCGACTGGAATCCGTCGCACTTTCTCGATACGGCCGAAATGACGCACGCGCTGGCTATCGGTTACGACTGGCTGTACGAGATTCTGACGCCGGAGGACCGTCAGGCGATCCGCACGGCAATCGTAGAAAAAGGGTTGCGCGAAGGTGAAAAGATTTATCGTCGCGGGGGCGGCTGGCCGCGAACGGTATGGAATTGGAATCAAGTCTGTAACGGCGGATTGACCTTGGGGGCTTTGGCCGTCGCCGAAGACGAACGGGAACTGGCGTCGTTCATCGTGTCTTCCGCCATCGCTTCCCTGCCCCGAGCCATGGCGAGCTACGCCCCGGATGGGGCCTGGGCGGAAGGGCCGGGGTATTGGAACTACGCCACGCGGTACACCGTCTACATGCTGGCAGGGTTGGAAACGGCCCTCGGGACTGATTTCGGCCTCGGGGATTCGCCGGGCTTTTCCGTCACCGGTGATTTTTGGATGCACGTGATCGGTCCCACCAAGCTCAGTTTCAACTTTGCGGACGGCGGCTCGCGAGTCGGGAGCGCGCCCTGCATGTTGTACCTGGCCAGGCGATTCGACCGGCCCGTGTATGCCTGGCACCAACGAGATTACCTCGAAGGCCGTTCCTCTCTCGATCTGTGGTGGTATGATCCACGAGGCGAGGGCATGACGGGGGAGCCTACGGCCAAGTGGTTCCGGGGAGCCGACATCGTCACGCTGCGCAGCGACTGGACGCAGGATGCGGTCTTTGTCGGTTTCAAAGGCGGAGACAATGCCGTCAACCACAGCCACCTGGAACTGGGCAGCTTCGTACTGGATGCGGCCGGGCAGCGTTGGGTCTTGGACCTAGGGGCCGACGACTACAATCTGCCGGGTTATTTCGGAAATCTGCGGTGGACCTATTATCGCCTTGGTACGGCAGGCCAAAACACATTGCTTTTGGACGGTCAAAACCAGGCTCCGCGTGCCAAAGCCCCAATCACCGCGTTTTCCGATCGACCGGATCGCTTGTTCGCCGTAGCGGACCTTTCCGAGGCCTATGCCCAGGAATCGGGTGACGGGTCCGGCCGGTCGACGGATCGGGTACGGCGCGGAGTGGCCGTTTTGAAGAAGAGCGTCGTCCTCATCCAGGATGAGCTTCAAGGATTCGAGGGACGCTCGATCCAATGGCAGGTGCATACTCCGGCGGAAGTGGAATTGCGAGGTCGGACCGCCCTTTTGCGGCAGAACGACCGCGCGATTCAGGCCGTAATTTTGTCGCCCGAGGGTGTGCAATTCTCAGTCGAAAATGCAGACGCCCCACCGCCTCAGAAACAACAGCCCGACGTCCGTAAACTTGTAATTCGTCTGAAAAAAGGCGGGGAACCCGTTCGCATCACCGTCGCCTTCACCTCCCAGGGCAATACCGCCGACCTTCCCTCGCCGATACCTTTGGACGCTTGGAACGAACCCTCACTTTAAGCCGACCCGGAATCTGGGAAAACAGTAAAGATTTGCGCCGGAAATCTGGTTGTTCGGAATCTCCAAACAGCTTGGGGATTCATGTCGGGATTGCCCGGGCGCTCGTGCCGGTCGTGCGCCTTACCCCAAAAACGGCATGGAATATTAGGCGGCCCGCCGCAAACCCCTCACCATAGTCCGGTGTAATCCCATTTATCCGGCAACGTTCCGGCGATTTTTATGCGACCCCCGCCACGACCGCAGAGCTACCCCTTTGACCACTGCGCGGCAAGCAAGCACCGTTTTGTTGTCGTACCTGCGGGGGGAAATTAAACTGAAGGCGGGGCTAAGGGAAACGCGAGCCTGCGAGGGACTCATGATTCGAAAGACGTGTAGCGACGGCGTCGGGTATTCGGTTGTGGACTTAACCGATGTCCGCCACGTGTTCGCGGCGGCGGTTCCGCGGTGCGGGGGAAGCTTGGAGACGCAAGCCGACGACGCCTTGAAAACAATCGAAGCGGTGATTCGCGAGGAGGGTACGCTTGGGTCGATCGTCCATCAGGTAGTCTTCCTGGGCGACTACTCTCAGCTCGACGAAGTCCGCAAAATCATACGTGACTTCTACGGGCCGGAAATGCCCGCAACCACCTATGTCCCACAACTTCCGTGTGAAGGCGGGCTGATCTCAATCGAGGCTTTGGGCGTCGGTCGCAAAAAGGGCGATGTGGACATCCTCCGATTCAGTGACCAGCTCGTTCTTGCTCGCCACAACAACATTTCCTGGGTGCATTGCGCCAACGTCGTGCCGCAGACCACCGCTACCTCAACGTACGACCGGGCGATCGACGCCTTCCAAAGAATGCGGGCCTTATTGCAGCGGGTGGATGTGCGATTCGATCAGGTCATTCGCACTTGGCTCTATTTGGGCGGGATCGTCGATGCGGAAGGCGAATCCCAGCGGTATAAGGAATTGAATCGGGCGAGGGCGGACTTCTATGAAGGGATCCCGTTCTTGCGCGATCGCATGCCCGTCCAGCATGGTACCGCCTATCCCGCGAGCACGGGAATCGGCGCGGATCATCGCGATGTGGTGATGAGTTGCATCGCCTTAGTGACGGATCGCTCCGATATCATTGCAATGCCGCTGGAGAACCCTCGCCAAACGCCGGCATTCGGCTACGGCTGCCATTACAGCCCCAAGAGCCCCAAGTTTTCCCGAGCCATGGCGCTCTCCTGCGGCAGCTACGCCACGCTCTTCATTTCCGGTACCGCCAGCATCACCGATTCCGAAACGCAGCACGAGGGCGACGTCGAAGGCCAAACGCATGAGACCCTGGACAACATCGAGGCCCTCATCGACGGTCCCAACTTGCGTCGCCATTACTTGCCCGAGATGTCGAGTTCCTTGGAACAATTAGCCTTGGCTCGGGTCTACATCAAACGCAAATCGGATTACCCCAAAGTGGCGGCCATCTGCAAGAAGCGAATGGGCGACGTGCCTACGATCTACGCGGTGGCGGATGTGTGCCGACCCGATTTGTTGGTCGAGATCGAGGGCGTGGCATTCGCTCAGCGAGGCACCCCCGGTTGTACCGACGGCCATTGCTAGGAATCCGATTTGTCTCTCCCGGCCCGACCGCGGGCTAGCGCGGCGGGAGGGCTGCTTTTCTCATCGCCGTCCGTTCCAGCTCCAGCAGCGCACGCTTTGTGCCGGATCCTCCGTAACCGGAAAATCCGCGCAAGCTCCCATCGGCGGCAATCACACGATGGCATGGGACAATCAGAGGAACAGGATTGGCTCCCAGTGCGCGGCCGACGGCCCGCACCGCGGAAGGTCGCCCCATGCACGCGGCGAGCTGAGCATAGCTCATCGTCTCCCCGAAGGGAATGGAGCGGCACGTCTGCCAGACCTGAAGTTGAAAGGACGTAGCCGATCCCAAATCGAGGGGATACCTCGCGAAATCGACGACCTCGCCTCCAAAATAGCGGGTGAAGTCATCGGCCAACGCAGACGCGAACTCCGGCGGTTTTAGATTCGCCCCGGGTGCGATCCAAAGCAGGGGGCCGAGTCTTTGCCGAATAGTGCCGCTCCCGAGGAGTGCCCCTTCGGACCGAGTTCGGTTTCCCCGCGGTTCGGGCAAAATCGCTTCAACCGCTGCCTTCAAATTTGGATATCCTAACCGAACGGAGGCTATCCCTCGTGCCGTCACCCGAAAGGCCATGGTTCCTAGCGGGGTTGGCAACACCCCCACGCCGAGCCAGTCTGCGCTCATGGGTCACCTTGATCGCTCGAAAGTGCGATATGTCGTAGCAATGGCCGGAATGATTTGACCTTCCAGGGGGGATTTTGACACATTTCTTGCGTTCGCCTTATACTCTATCATTGTCGGGGCCCCCCCGGAGCTTGACCAGTCGTGGAGGGAAATCGGCTCGTTTGGGGGGAATCCTCGGGATGACCGGTGCTCGTTACCCGGTCGGCCGCGCTCCGCTCCGGTTTTGCACGGTAGCTTTGGAAGACACTAGCGACCATGAACAGTTACAGCGCCTATTCCGATGACTACTACGTCAATTTGGTCCTCAACACTTCGCTTTCTTTGCCTTCCAATCGAGAGACGCTGCTCACCTTTTTTGAACGGCTGCAAAAGGCCTATCCCCGCATGAGTAATTTTTTCGCGAGGGAAAAGGTCGAATTGGCGCTGGAAGAGGATCGAAGCAGTCATTCGTATCGGTGGTGCAGTCTGGAAGCCCGGCGCGTCTCGGCGGGCTTTCTCAATCCCGAGTCTCTGGCGGACGCGTTTGCGTTTCATCGGTTGATCCTTCAAACGGCGCCGTTTCACCTTTCTTTGAGCCGGCTGGATTGCGAAGCCGTCGATCTCTTGTTCGGATTCGATTTTCAATATCGAGGTAATCAAAACCAACTCGTCGCGGAGGCTTTGGGGGTGTCGCCGGCGTTCGAATCGCTGCGCGACATGCCCGGTGCGCAACTTACCCGATTCGAACCTAGCATCGCGCTAGCATTGGATGCGGACTGCCGCTTGCAATGCCGCGTCCATATTGAGACGCGCACTACGGACGAACATATTCGTGCCAAAGACTACCCTGAGGAGAATCTAAGCGTATTTCTTACCACCCGGCACTACGGCTGCTTGCCGGGCAAAGACGGCTTCGAGCAGACCTTCGAGTTGCTGGCCAAGACGGCGCAAACGGCGGCCGAACAATTCGTGATTCCCAACATCGTTCAGCCGTTGGCCAAGGCCATTTCCCTCCGCTGACGCGAAGTCCTGTTCGGACCGTCGCGGCGATGCCTCGTGAAAGGACTTTCCGCATCATGATCCAAACCATCGACGACCTCCGCCGATACATTCGCACGATTCCCGATTTTCCCAAGCCGGGCATTCTGTTCCGCGACATAACGCCCCTTTTGGCGGAACCGTCGGCCCTGCGATTCGCCGTCCAAAGGATGGCGGACTCGGTCAAGGAGCGGAATCCTCAGTTCCTTGCGGCCGCGGAAGCGAGGGGCTTTCTCTTCGCCGCACCGTTGGCTTTGGAGCTGGATGTCGGGTTGATTCCCATTCGCAAGCCGGGAAAGCTGCCCTCGGCCACGATTTCTCACAGTTACAGCCTGGAATACGGGACCGATACGCTGCAAATGCACCAGGATGATTTGCCCCAAGGCGCGCGGGTCGTGATCGTGGACGACCTGCTTGCCACGGGGGGAACCGTGGAGGCATGCTGCCGGTTGGTGGAAAAGGCCGGCGGGAAGGTCGTCGGTTGCGCCTTCCTAATTGAACTGGTTGATTTGAAGGGCGCGGAGAGACTGGCAGATTATCGCCCCACCAGTCTGCTTCGGTTTCACGGCGGTTGAATCGCGGACGGCTCGGAGAGGGGATCGCCGTTCCGGCCCAAGGATGGCTGACAGCGAAACCGACACGCCCGCCGGAGCCGGAGTCACGCTCGCAGCGATGCGAGGCGGCTGTCAAAAAACTCTCGAAGATAGGGTTCGGGGTATAAGCAAAAGGCGAATTCCCGAGAGGACAGGATCGCTGCGTCCCGAGCGCGTTCCTCGGCCGCCGCCAGCTCTCGCGACAGATGCTCGCGTTCCCGCGATAAAAACTCTGCCAGCTTACGATTCGCTTCTGTGATGGCGCGATGGCGTTCGGCCGCATTGTTCGGCGTCTTCGGCGTTTCCACCCACCGCCGCTTTTCCGACACCAGCGCGCTTGCCCGTTGCCGATCGGCGTCCGACAAGTCGTCCGGTCGGAGGAATCGCTCGGGATGGTAGAGCATTTCACGCATCTTTCGACGCAACGCGCGAGGCTCGACGGCCGGTCCCGGGGCGACTCGGTTGGTGATGATCGGTAGGCGAATCGTAGCCGTGGCTATTCCGAATTCCGGCGGCTGAAGACCGAAAAACTCAGCCATCACGGCGTCGGTGACTTGGTCATACTTGGCCCCTCCGATGCCGTGAAAGAACATGTCTCCCAAGAGCATTCTAGCCCACATTGTGGTGATGATGGCGCGGCCGCGAATCTTGATTCCTTTGCGACGGAGATCACGCCACCAATCTGCCGCGGCGGCAAAGTCATCTTCCGGGAGGCACCCCAGCGTGGCGACGCCATCGGAGATCTGAATACATCGGCCGGCACGTCGAATATGGATGCGACGCCGCTTCGGCTCGTCGGCGGACCAGATCCAGAACGGGGCTTCCCACCAATCGTCGTGCCGTTTCAAATCCGGCATAGGTCGGGCATCCGTACGAATGCGATGGATGCGGCGATACTGGGCCAGCACGCGGTTGTGGATGCGGGCAAAGGGTTCCACCCGGCTCCAAAGGAAGGCCGCGAACGCGGCGAAGCCGGGCAGATCGCACACGATGCTTTGGGGGACTTCCAATGTCCTCCAGCCCCAATCGCGTTCCAAGATGTGCCTGGCCTGCGCCAGGGACCAGGGCAAGTGACGATTCTCGGCGGCGCGGCGCTGCACCAGGGTCCAATAATCGCGAATCATCGACGTCGGCACGAGAGGGGCCAGTAGCTCGTGGACGCGATCACCGAAGCTGCGAAAACACTCCCAGTCGCGTACGAATTGCTCCTCGTAGGGCAGGCCGCCTGGAATTCGATCCTGGGGCACGGCGACCGCGAGAATTCGACCGTTGGCGCTCGTCGGCACGCGCACGGTCGTAGTTTTGGGCGAATCCCCGTCGATCAAGATATTGATGCCCAAGCCGCCGACCGACCTCGCCGCGGCCGAGAGAACGGCATTCTTGAACCACACGCCGGGATGAAACATCTCGGTCTGGTGGCCTGCCAGCAACAAGGGGACGCGACCGAACGCCGCCTGTTCGCTCAGGCGATCGGCCCAGGAGGTGTCCGAGTAGGTGCCGGTCCAGGCCAAGGCGGAGCGAACAAACTCGCCGCGGGTCTTGACGAGCCATTCACCGTCGAACGGCAGCGCGGGAGCGGGTAACGATGCCGACTTATCGGCGATATTCCGATGAACGACGCTTGGAATCAAAGCCGGCGGAGGGTGGAGAAAGACCGTGCGATCCCCTTCCGGAGCACGCAACGGGCGGTAGGCCAGGTATTGGGCGACGTCGGACTGCGACTTCATTACGGTTCGTCAAGACAGCCGTGTTTTGCGCTAATCGAAGGCGCTTGAAGAACAAGCCTCGGCCGCCCGGCTCATCTCCACTCTGCGCAGGCTGTTAGCCAAGACCTCACGATAGACCGCCAATCGGATGTCGGCGTTATCCAGCGCCCCGCCGAAGGAACGCTCTTCCTCGAGGTAGATGAGCGGTACCGGCAGCTCGATGATCCGCAGTCGATGGTGAACGGCTTGTACCCACAGCTCGAGCGGCATGGCATAACCGTCGTCCGTCAACTCCAACTTGGTCAGGGCGGAAACGCGGTATGCCTTGAAGCCGCAGAACGCATCCGTCAATCGCAGACCCAGCTTTCGGTTCAGTTCTTCGGTAATGATCTGATTGATCCTTCGGCGGTCCGGCGGCGGTTTGCCGTCGCCGGGAAACCGCGTCAAGTAGCGACTCCCCGAAACGATGTCGATGTCGCCGGAGCAAGCCCGCACGAAGTCCGGGATGCGCCGCGGCTCGTGTTGACCGTCGCAATCGAGAGTCACAAGGATTTCGTATGCGTGGTCGATCGCGTAACGAAAGGCCGTTCGCAACGAGGCGCCATAGCCCCGATTACAAGGGTGGCGCACCACCGCAACTTGCGGGAATTGGCGCAAAACCACGTCCGTACCGTCCCGGGAGCCGTCGTCCACGGCGAGGATGTCGGAAGCGTATTTCACCACCTCGCTTAGAACCCGGCCGACGTGGCGGACTTCGTTGAACACCGGAATTGCCGTCAGAACGTTGCTCATACGGCTATTATTATCCGATGAGGGGCCGCGGAGAAGTGAACAGGAAGGCATGCCGCTTTTCTCGGGCCGCCGTAAAATGGGTGTCACCCTCGATTCCTTGGACATCTTGCAAAACTGCCGCTTGGTGACTCGTCGTATCGGCCGAGGATGACGTTGCGTCCGAGAACGGGCGGTCCAGGGCATCGGATTGGGGGACGAACGATTCCACCCAAAGAGGAGACGTGATGCGTGTCGCCGTATTCAGCACCAAAGCGTACGACCGGGATTTCTTTCGGGCGGCCAATGCCGCGTTCGGGCATGAACTGGTCTTTTTCGAGGCCCGACTGAATGCGCAAACCGCGGCTTTGGCCAAGGGTTATCCGGCCGTTTGTGTCTTTGTGAACGACGATCTGGACGCGAGGGTTCTGTTGATGCTTCAGCGGGGCGGTACGCGGCTCATCGCCCTTCGCTGCGCCGGTTACAACAACGTCGATTTGCTAACCGCCTCCCAATTGGACTTGACCGTCGCGCGTGTGCCGGCCTATTCCCCTCAGGCCGTGGCGGAGCACACCCTGGCCCTCATCCTGGCGGCGGCCAGACGCATCCACAAGGCGTACAATCGGGTCCGAGAGGGCAATTTCTCGCTCGACGGCCTCCTTGGCGTCGACATCGCGGGCAAGGTCGCGGGAGTGATCGGCACCGGGAAAATCGGCCGGCTGGTTGCCAAGCGATTGCTCGCGTTCGAGTGCCGCGTTCTGGCCTTCGACCTGGCGACGGATGAAGAATTGGTAGCGGCGGGCGTAGAGTATCTCACCACCGACGAAATCTTTCGCCGGAGCGACATCATCACGCTTCACTGCCCCTTGGTTCCGGCGACGCGACACCTCATCAACGAAGAATCCCTGGCCGTCATGAAACGCGGTGTCATGCTGGTGAACACCAGCCGCGGGGCACTGGTCGATGCTCGGGCCGTGACCCGGGCCTTGAAATCAGGGAAGATCGGGGCGTTGGCCTTGGACGTCTACGAAGAAGAAGCGGATCTATTCTTCGAAGACCTCTCCAATCAGGTCATTCAAGACGATGTCTTTATGCGGATGTTGACCTTTCCCAACGTGATCATCACGGGTCATCAAGCGTTCTTCACCCATCGAGCAATGGAACACATCTCGCGCCAGACGCTGGAGAACATCACGCAATTCGAGCGGGGCGAGCCGCCCGGCGGCTTGATTAAGTGGGAAGACGTGCGTGCCGGTGGGATCGCATGAAGGTTCGCCGGCAGTCCCATCCGCGATGGGCCTCACAAGGCGCCGGCTTGGTCCGTTTCCTGCCGCCCTTACCGCAGCGGCAGGCAGGCCGGTCCCAGCGGTTCGAACGTCTTGTACGTCAGAATGAACTCTTGGTGACCGAGGCGCTCGGAAAGGGTGCTCTTACCGGCGGCCACTTCGAGCAGATAGTCGAAAATGCGGCGTCCCATCGCAGGCAAGTCCGACTTGCCCAGCAGGATTTCCCCCGCGTTGATGTCCATATCGGATTTCAGCCGCCGAAACGTTTCCGGATTGGCGCACACCTTGATGACCGGCGAGACGGCCGAACCGACGACGGAGCCTCGGCCGGTCGTGAATAATACCGCGTGGGCGCCGCAAGCGATCATCTCTACGATCTCGGCATTGTCGGCAATGTTGGGAAAACCGAAGCGGACATCGCCGTCCGGAACCACATCCAGGAGATATAATCCCGGACCCGGTGGCACGTCCCCGGGTTTTAACAAACCGGAAATCGGGCGCGTGCCGCTCTTTAGGTACGCGCCGAGCGACTTCTCTTCGATGGTGGTGAGACCGCCTTCGGCGTTGCCGGGGGCGAAGCTGGCGTGCCCCAGCGTGGCGTAATAATCGAAGGCCTTGCTCACGGAATCGGCGAGAGATCGGCCCAGCTCCGGCGTAATCGCCCGACGGGACAAATCGCCTTCGCAACCGAACAATTCGCCCGTTTCCTCGAAGATCGCGGTGCCGCCGGAGTCCACCAAAAGATCAAAAGCATATCCGCAGGCGGGGTTGGCGGTCAAGCCGCTGGTCGCATCCGACCCGCCGCAGATCGTGCCGATCGTCAGATCGGCCGCGGTCATGGAGCAGCGCGGCACCTTTTGCAGGTCGGTCAATCGGCGTTTGACCCAAGAGCGTCCCAGCCGAACCGTTTTTTCCGTGCCTCCTGTTTGCTGGATAACCAAAGTCTCCACCGGTCGTCCGGAATCGGCAATCTCCCGGGCGAGACCTTCGGCATCGAAGCTTTCGCAGCCTAGCGAAACCAACAAAACCGCGCCGACGTTCGGATGGGTGCCAATCCTGCCCAGCACGCGCCTCGCGTAAGCGTTGGGGTAACAACCCGGAAAACCTGCCAAGTGCACCCCCATCTTGCGATAAGGCAGCCAAATTTCCCGGGCGACATGATGGGCACATTCAACCAGATAGACTACCAAGACTAGATTGCGAATGCCCTTGCGGCCGTCCTCGCGCTGAAATCCCAGCCACTCTCGCTCGCGAGGGGCCTCGGTGATCGGCGATTGATCCATGATCGGGATATCCCTCTCTCTCGAAATCGACACGGTTTGCGCAACAAATCCGCCGGCCCGTGGGGCGTTTCCTCTTCCTCGGTTCTACCCGTCGGCGGAAATCTTCGTCGAATCCGGTCCGGAAGACCCGTCGGCTTCATTTCTTCCCGCCATGGGTGACTGGCCTTGGCCGGCATTCTCCGTCGCCGCGGCAAGTGTGGGATCGGCGCCTCGTCGGTCTTGTGTCGAGATATAGGCGCTTCGCATGTTGTGGACGTGAACCCACTGGCCGGGTTCGATGTTTGCGGTTGCAACCCCGATGGAGTATCCGTATTTGAGCACGCTTTCTCCCTCGGCGATGGGGCGCACGGCGACTTTGTGCCCCATGCGGAGGTTGGAGGCCGTAGTCAGCCGCACGCGATCCAATTTTACGGTCGTGCCTTTGGGGATCGTCCCACTCGCCACGACCACGTTGTCATCCGGGTGCAGGCGTATCAAACGGGCTTTCATGGTAGATTCCTTCCCACGTCCATTCGCACATCAGAAAGCAACGATGCAGGTACCGCCTTCAGCGAAGAGAATCCTCACCGACGGATGCGAAGCGCTTCTTCGTCCTTCAATCGCGACGCTCACGTGCCGCCGAAGTACCAAGCAATTCTCGCGAGCCACCCGAAAAGAGTCATCCGTATCCGTAGTTCTCCAGCTCCTCTTCGGACATGCCGTAATAATGCCCATACTCATGAAGCAGCGTAATCCGAATTTCCTCGCGCACGGCATCTTCCGTAAGGCGACCACGGCCTGCGGCGGCGGCCAGAATTCCTTCGCGAAAAAGCGTGACGCGATCCGGCAACATGACCGTCGGCTCGTCCAGTCGCTTTTCGTGGAGCGGTACTCCTGAGAAAAGCCCGCAGAGTTCGGACCGCCGTCGCAGTCCCAGCTCGCGGGCCAACTTTCGCGACGGGTAGTCCTCCACATACAGCGGGACGGCTGAGATCATCTCCTGGACTCGATCGGGCAGCGAGGCCAACACCTCCTCGAGCCGCCGGTCGAACCATACGCGCGTCCGTCGGTCCATGCGCAATCACCCGGCAATCCGTGCCATCACTCGGCCTTCGCGGCGGCGGCTTCCGCACGCTTCAAGATGTCCGCGATCTCCACCGGTTTGCCGCCCAGCCGCTTGCTTTCATCGGCGGCCTCCATGAAAGCGAACAGCTCGATGGTTTCTTCGCGGGGTACCGGTGCGACGCCCGTCCGGAAGAAGCGGCAAATTTCGATGACCAAGGGTTTGTAACCCTCGTAGGTACCCGCGGAAGCGGTGCCGTCGGTGCCCTCGACCTCCGCACCGTAGCCGTTACGGGCTTCGAACACGCCGATTCGGCCGTCGCTCCAGGTGCCGACGACGCGCTCCGGGCTCTCGCGTACCACGCTCTTGCAGCCCGGCCCCATGATCGTGTACAGCGTCTCCACGCCGTGGATGCCGTACCAGAACAGATCCGGGTGATGCGGCTCGATGTGCATGGGGCTCCAAGCCGTGCACTTGCGAAGGGTTCCGATCGGTAATTCTCCCCGCCGCGCCGCCTGGAAACCGGAACTGAACCGCAAGGACGAACTGGAGAACACCGGCACGCCGGCCTCGTCCGCCAAACGGAAAATCTTCAGGACGTCGGCCAGCGAGGCCGCCATCGGCTTGTCGATATAAAGCGGCTTCTTCGCGGCGATCACCTTCCGGGCTTGTTCTAGATGGGGACGCCCGTCGACGCTTTCCACGAGCACGACGTCCACGTGGGGCAGCATCGCTTCGATGTCGTCGTAAATGGTCAACCCCTTTTCTCGCAACTTCGCCGTGTATTCCTCGACGCGGTCCCAACTGGCCGGCAGATCCGGTGAGCCGCCGGGAAACCCCGCGGTAACCTCGACTTCGGCTAGGGGGCCTTCGGCCGCCGGGTCATTGATCAAATCCGTGAACGCGAGGACGTGCGACGTGTCCAGACCGATCAACCCGGCACGCAGCGGTTGCGGCTTTAAGGTTGTTTCCTCCCCCAAAACCATCGACGCAGGCACCACGGTCGCGGCGCATAGCGCCAGAGCCGTTGACAACTTCAGGGTATTTCTCATCGGTAGATCCTCCGCCGGGGTGCGTTTCACTTACCTGCGATGATGAGATCGAGACGCCGGCTGAATTCCTCCAGGCTTAACCCGCCGTCTTCAATCGTCATGAAACCGCTGTAACCGATTTTCTCGATTTCGTTGCGAACCTCAGGCCAGTTTACGCTCCCGTCGCGAGGATGGACGAACTTCCCGTCGTGACCGTCCGGGTTTAAAAGGAAGTCTTTCACGTGCAACTTCACGATTTCCTTGCCCAAGGCTCGCAACCATTCTTGCGGCGGGGCATATTTCACGTGGTTTCCGATGTCGTAGTAGGCTTTCACCATGGGGTGGTCGAACGACTTCACGAAGTGGGCGAAAACGGCGGGTCGGACCCACAAATTGTTCCAAACGTTTTCCAGCGCGATGATGACCTTGGTCTTTTCCGCCGCGGGAATGAGCTTCTTGACGGCTTCGGTGGACGCATCGACGGCGTGGTTATGGGCCTCGATGTACTCTCGATACGGGTCGTTGTCGCCCTCTACCACCTTGACAATGTGGCCCGTCTTTTCGTCGAATTCGATATCGAATTCCCACGGTTTGGGCATGGCCATGCCGCCGATGCGGCACGGAACGAGCAGCAGGGCGTCCGCTCCGTACGCGGCGGCCGTCTCCAGGGACTTGGCCACGCTCTCGATGTCCGCGGCGACGCTGTCGGTGTTGAAATTGGCCCATCCGTATAAGACGGAATGAACGCGGAGTCCGAGAGACTCGGCCATTTTGCGGGCTGCGGCGGCTTCATCGAGCGGCGCGTGGCGCTGATTGGATTCAATGCCGTCGAAGCCCGCGTCCTTCAAGGATTTCAGCGTGGCCTCATCGGGGTTGCCGATCATGGACTTGAATAGTTTCGTCCGGTAGGCCGGCTCCTCCGTCATAATTCCCGCCGCGACCGAAAGGCCGCGTCCGGCCACGGCTCCGGCCAAAACACCGGCCCCGGTCGCCACAAAGGTTCGCCGATTCACTTGAGACATCGTTGTTTTCCTCCTGGATAGGATGTGCTTACTCTTAGAAACCGCTCTCCCTCGCGACAGCCCCGACGATGTATGACGCGGGCCGCCGAAAGCATTTCCCTCATGCCTTCGCCGCGGCCAAGACCGCGACGAAGGGAAAACACGTCAGGCCGAAACCATCACGGCCCGCCCGGCCCCTCCTCTCGGTACACGCGAATTTCGCAAACACCCATCTCGGATGGGGCCTTCTCGACGGTCAAACGCACACGATCCGCACGCGTCGCAGGGAACGTCAGAACGCATCGCCGTTGGATGTTGTCCGACACGCGCGTCAGAGGTTGCCATCGACCGTCCACGAATGCGGACAAGGAAAAGTCACTTGCCGCGAGTTGACGACTTTGGAAACTGACGTGGATCGTGTCGAATTCTACCGGAGAAGCGAACCGCAGCTCGACCCATTGCGGGAGATCCAGCGAGGGGTCGGGACGCCACGAGTGCGGGACTCCTCGAACGGCTCGGGCGAATCCGTCGATCACGTTCTCGGGCGCGAACCAGGGGCGATCCGCCCGTTCCTCCGCCAAGGGCAAGGCCTGTCCGCCGGAAGGCTCGGTCTTGAAGGCATAGCACCCGGACATGCGAGTCCATGCGGTCCCGCTGCGATAGGCCCGGGCCGTCTCCGGCGGCTCTTCGCTGAACAATCCCCAACTTACGCCGGCGGTCTTGGGAAGCCACAAGTAGTAGTAGCCCGGCTCGAGTTGCACGCCGAACGGGATGTTGATCCAATCGCGACCGCCGGGCGGGACGGCGATTGGAACCGCCGCGACTTGCTCTGCGTCCTGAAAATCCCCCAGGGTCTCGGCGCGACACAAATGAGCCTCCAACACGACGGGGCCGGCTGCGGTGGACTCGAGGTGCGCCGCGACGGATTCCAGGCGACCGCCTGGCCACCGGAACATGACGGCACGATCGTGATCCAGATTGTGGCGCGTCAAGGCGGCACTGGGCTGATAGACATCGTTCGGGGCCATACTTGAAGCCGTAACGGAAGCACCCCTGGCGAGGTCGCGGGGGTCCTGATTCGGCAGGTCGATGATGTAACAACCGTCCTTGAGGAGCTGTTGCTGCAAATCCTGGATATACCGTTCGTAGACCCCGCGCGGCGTGGTCCGATGCAGCTTGCAAAAGCCGGCCGCCGTTCCCACCGCTTGGCCTTGCAGTCCGCAGGTGATCATGACCCGGGTGGCGCCCAACGCCGCGTGCGTCACCGAGATGCAGCGCCCGGCCATCATCAGATTATCCACGTCCTTGGAATAGAGGCTTCGAAACGGGACCGAGAACTTGACTTTGTGGGAGAAGATCGCGGCCGGGCCGGGATCGTAAAAACCTTTGGGCGGGTGAATGTCGATTCCCCAGCCGCCGTAGGACACGCGGTCCGGAAAAAGTGTGCGATTCGCGATGTCGTGTTCCGTCATCACGTAGTCGCCGATCAATCGCCGCGACTCCCGTTTTCCGACGACGTGACTGACCCAGGTGAGCTTGAAATTGTCGGCTTCGTGCCCCAATTGCGTGCAGTGATTCTTCGCATGATCCCACATACCCCAAATGATGCGAAGCAGTTCGTCGCGAATCACCTCGGCGTCCTTGTAGGTATCCAATTCACCGCCGTATTCGATCACCCACTGCCAGCCGCCGAATCGCAATTGCGGATGCCTGCCGGGGTTGAAGTCGTCGCAGGTCGGAAAGTGCCGCGCCCATTCCGGGCCGACGAATGCGACGGGAGATGCCATCTGCTCGGTGGCGTAACGGAGGGTTCCGCCCATGGTCCCTTTGTTGAGATCGCCGACCTCAGGCGCTCGCGTTTCGCCGTACATCGACCGTGGTTCCCGTCCGTGACGATATTCGGCTCCCGCCCAGACCCCGATCGCCCCGTCACCTGTGCAGTCGATGAACGTGGACCCGAGGAATCGATAACGCTGTCCGCTGTTCACGTCCAGGGCCAGCACCGCTTTGATTCTGTTCGGTTCGGCCAACTCCACGCCTTTCGCGTGCGTATTCAAGAAAAGGTCCAAGTTGGGCTGATTCCGCACCAGGTTCAGCAATCGTTCCGAATATCCGAACACGTCGCCGCGGACCTCTTCGATGATTCCTCCCTCGCCGGGATCCAGCGGTTCGCGTGTGGTATCGCCCTCCGGATTGACGAGGATTTCCGTGCTGGCGTTTCCACCCAGAACGGGGCGATTCTGTACGAGCGCCGTGCGACAACCCATCCGGGCCGAGGCTACGGCGGCAAACGTGCCGGCCAAACCGCCGCCCACAACGACCGTGTCGTAAGGCCCCATGTCGCGGACTTCCCGACTGACGCCGCCGTACCGTTCGCGCAGGACGGCGATTTTGGCCGGGTCGTCCGGCAAACGTAATTCGGGATCGGACGCCAGGACGACGGCGTCGCATCGTCCGTAGTGTCCGGTCAAATCACGGAGACGTATCTCCAAGTTCCCCGCCGGCAGATCGAATTCGCCCCCGTCTTCCCAAACCCATTCCCCGGATTTGGAGGCTCCGAATACCTTCTGCGACATTTTGTCGCCCACGACGACGTGGAACCGTCCGGGACTGAATTCAGGCACCCAATCTCGGCAGCGAACCCACAAGCGGTATTTGCCGGCCCGGGGTATCGAGACCGTCGTCACGGCATCCGCCACCGGGCCTTCCAGGCCGATCGCGAGAAGAAAGGGCGATCCCATCTGATCGACGAATTGAGCATCATTGACCCAACCGCCCGATTGTTGGAAATGCTCCGCTTCGACCCAGATCACGGCCGCGGAGTCATCTTCCATGCCGGACGCCCCGGCCGTCATAAACGGGAGGGAAATTCCCCAAACTGCCGCTATCACCGTGGCGAAGAGCGACACTGGACGCCCTTGAACCAGTTCCGATCCGACCCGCATGCGTAGTTGCTCCTACTCCTGTCGGCGATGCCGCTCACCGTCGCAGCCGACCCGTCGGGAGGTTGGGCGATTCCCGCCGCCTTTCTTTGTGCAACCGACGGTGAGGGGCCGCGTCTCAACACGTGCTTTCCACTGCCCCCAAAGTTTATCCTTTCGAAAAGCCGAATTCAACGCACAGTGCGGAGGGCTCCATGCTCCGCCGCGGCCGCGATTCGTTCCAACGGATAAAGGGGGCGCCGACCACACGTAGCCGTCCTGCATCCGGATACCTGCCGCTTCGAGTTGCAAACGGCCGAGGGACGCGTCACACTAATCTCAGGATTTGTTCCGCAGCCCGCGGCAAATGGATCGTAGCACGGATTTCAAGGGTGGAACGCCGACGGAACTTGGCGTTACCGCTATCGGCCCTCGAGCACCGGAGGTGAAATCGTGGATCTTTCCCGACGCAGAGCCATGCAAGTCATCGGAGTGGGAGCCATGTCGTGGACCGCACCGGCCGTGATCGGAGCGGAAAAAGAACGTCGTTTTCGCACGGCTTTGATCGGCTCGGGTTGGTGGGGTATGAATATCCTCCAAGCTGCGGTGGAATCGCGGCGATGCGAAGTCGTCGCCCTGTGCGACGTGGACGAGAATCAGCTCCGTCCCGCGGCGGCCAAGGTCGAGGAATGGACCGGCAAGACGCCGGGCCGATATCGCGACTATCGGGAGCTTTTGGAGCGGGAAAAACCGGAGATCGCGATCGTGGCCACGCCCGATCACTGGCACCCGCTGATTACCATTGCCGCGGTGGAAAGCGGAGCTCATGTCTACGTCGAGAAGCCGATCAGTCACACGATTTACGAAGGGCGGGCCATGGTCCGCGCGGCGCGCCGAGCCGATCGCATCGTCCAAGTGGGGACGCATCGGCGGGTCTCGCCGCACTGCATGTCGGCTCAGCGATTTCTTAAGGAGGGTGGGTTGGGCAAGATCGGCATGGTTCGGGCTTTCGTGCATTATCCGGGCGGAGCGGGTTCGCCCACGCCGGATGCCGAACCGCCGGCCGGCTTGGATTGGGATTTTTGGTGCGGCCCGGCCCCCTTGCGTCCCTTCAACCCGGCCATTCATCCCCGCGGTTTTCGCCAGTTTCTCGACTATGCCAACGGTACGTTGGGAGACTGGGGCATCCACTGGATGGATCAAATTCTGTGGTGGACCGAGGAGAAATACCCGCGGCACGTGGCCTCAACGGGGGGGCGATTCATTCGGCAAGCCAATGACGACGCGCCCGATACCCAGGTCGTGCAGTTCACGTTCGAGTCATTCACGGCCGTTTGGGAACACCGCCGCTACGGCGGGAACGACGCGGAAAAGCACAACATCGGCTGCTACTTCTACGGCACCGAGGGAATGCTTCATCTGGGCTGGCTGGACGGCTGGACTTTCTACCCTACGAACAAGAGCAAGTCCGTCATCCACGAGGACGCCCAACTCCACGGTCAGGACAACCACAACATCCCGGAGCTTTGGGCCGACTTCCTCGACGCGATTGAAAATCGGCGTCTTCCCGTTTGCGACATCGAGATCGGCCATCGCTCCACGAACATGAGTTTGCTGGGGATGCTGTCCTTGAAGTTGGGACGCAGCATCGCCTGGGACGGGGAGAAGGAGGTCATCGTCGGCGACGAGGAAGCGAATCGTTTGCTTCGCCGCGACTATCGCCCGCCGTGGCAATACCCGGAGATTGCGTGATCGTGCATGGACCGAGGTTGTGCCAAGCGATAAGGCCTTGAATGCTTTGGCCGCCGGGGCCGGGGGAAGGTCCGTCGCGAAAGGTCTTGTCCACCGAGGGGGTGCGTCATGAAACGTCGATGCAGACTTGTGACGGTATGGTTGCTTGTAACAGCCTTGCTGCACGGCCAGTGGTTGGCCGCGCCGGCGGCGGCGAACGAAGGAGCCGTTCTCCCAAAGGCGGGCGTCCCCGCGGTCAAGCAAGCGAAACCGCGGCCGGCCGGGAAGGCTCTCCAATTGCTAGCCCAAAGTGCCTCGGCTGGGTCGTCCGACGGCGTCACGGCCGATATCGGTTACGTTCCGCCGAGTGCTACGGCGGCGGTGGTTTTGCATCCCCGCCGCGTCCTCACCGCTCCCGAGTTCGAGCTGCTCCCGTTGGAAGTGATTTCCGCGGCCGGCAAACAGCAGTTCGGCCTCGATCCTTTGGAAATCGAATGGGCGGTCGGAGTGGCCGAGGTGACGGGATTCGGTCCGCCGCAAGTCGGATTGATCCTCCGCTCTTCCTCGCCCTTGGATGATTCTCAGTTGTTGATGCCGCTCAAGCGAGATGCCGAGAAGCAAACGCTCGACGGCCGTCCGTACTATCGTTCTCGCATTCCTTCGTTGACGCCGAGCATTTTCTTGCCCGACGATCATTCCGTGATCGTGGCGCACGAGGGATTGCTGCAAAAGATGCTGAAAAATCATCAGGATCCCCAGCCCGGGAAAGTCAGCCGAATCATCCGGGGCATGGAGCGCTTGCCGGACGCGGCGTTGGCCATGGATTTCGAGCCTCTCCGCCCGTTGGTGTCCGGCCTGATGCTTCAGAATCCGCCTCCGCCGACCTTGGCTGCGTTGCAAGATATCCCGGCGCTGGTGGCGGAAGTGGAGGCGAGAGCCGATCTGACCGGAAAATCGTTCCTGTATCTGGCGGTGAGGGCCAACAATGATGCCGACGCACTGAAGCTCCAAAACATCGTTTCGGCGATGTTGCAAGAGGTCAAAGGGAGACTCGCGAAGGAAATCGATCGCCACGCTGAAAGCGAAGACCCGGTCGAACGGGCCATGGCGCAGTATCTGCAAAGGATCACGGACCGTTATTTCGGGGCGATCCAGCCCGATCGCAAAGGAGACACCCTTTACAAGCGGTTGGACGGCGGGCAGGAGTCGCAAATGGCGGCCATCGGAATCTTGGTAGCTTTGCTTCTGCCGTCCGTTTCTTCCGCGCGGGAAGCCGCTCGTCGAAGCCAATCGGTTAATAATCTGAAACAACTAGGGTTGGCGATGCACAACTATCACGACGTTTACAGGCGATTTCCCACGCGGGCGATTTTCGATTCCGAAGGCCGGCCTCTCTTGAGCTGGCGCGTGCAAATACTGCCGTTCATCGAAGAACAAGACCTCTACGAGCAGTTCCATCTCGACGAACCGTGGGACAGCGAGCATAACAAGGCCTTGATTCCGCAAATGCCGGAGGTTTACAGGAACCCCAGCGCTCTGGCGGAACCGGGCTTGGCACATTACGTCGCCCTTGTCGGACCGGGCACGCTTTTTGAAGGCAGGGAGGCACGCTCGTTTCGGGACATTCTCGACGGCTCCAGCAATAGCATTATGCTGGTGGAGGTGAATTCCGATCGGGCCGTGATTTGGACTAAGCCCGAGGACCTCCCTTTCGACCCCGAGAACCCGCTCGACGGTTTGGGAAACGCTCATCCCGGCGGTTTCAATGTGCTTTTTTGCGATGGTTCCGTGCGGTTTATTTCGGAAACCATCGACCGCGAGGTGTTTCGCCGCATGGCGACCATCGCCGATGGCAAACCTTTAGGAGATTTGTGAGCGGACGGAACCGGCCTTTCCCGGGAGGAAAGAATGATGACGGCGACGCTCCACGGTCGGGGCCGCCGCGCTTGAGTTCCACGCCGATGTTTCGGGCGGACGACCCAGGTGTGATGTTCGATCCCGCGGGCCGTCACCGACTGTCGGCGTCTCGGGGCCGATGGCCGCGTTTCGAGGGTTGAAAGGTCGCTTATGTCACAGGACATCGAGCAGGAAATACGGCACCTGCGAGAACTCATCCAACACCACGATCGCAAGTACTACGTCGAGGCGGCGCCCGAGATATCCGACCTGGAGTACGACCGCTTGATGCAGCGGCTCCGCGAGCTGGAGTCGGCACACCCGGAATACGCCGCGGAGGACAGCCCTACCCGGCGCATCGGCGACCGGCCGGTGGACGGGCTGGAAAAGGTCCGTCACCGCGTGCCGATGCTGTCGATCGAGAACACCTACGATCTCCACCAGCTCCGCGAGTTTATGCATCGCGTGCAGAAACTGCTTCCCGACGAAGAGGTCGAATGGGTGGTGGAGCTGAAGATCGACGGCGTGGCCATCTCGCTATGGTACGAGAACGGCCTGCTGCGCCGCGCCGTGACCCGCGGTGACGGAATGGTCGGCGACGACGTCACGCACAATGCCAGGACCATTCGGGATATTCCATTACGGTTGATGGGTCGGGACGTACCGCCGGTGCTGGAGATTCGGGGCGAGGTCTACATGACGAACTCGGATCTCAGCTTGCTGAACGAGGAACAGAAACGTCGCGGCGAACCGCCCTTCGCCAATTCTCGGAATGTGACGGCGGGCACGATCCGCTTGCTGGATCCCAAGATTTGCGGCCGCCGGCGATTGCGGTTCTTCTGCCACGGCCTGGGATACGCGGAAGGTTTTTCGATCGCCACGCACTTCGCGTTCCTGCAAAAGATGCGGGAATACGGCATCCCGATTGCGCCCTTGGCTGCCTGTTTCGGCGGCGTCTCCCAAACTTTGGAGTATTGCGAATCCATCATCGAGCGGCTGCACGAACTGGACTTCGAAATCGACGGGCTCGTGGTCAAAGTCAATCGCTTCGATCAGCGCGAGCGGTTGGGGGCGACCGCCAAAAGCCCGCGTTGGGTGATCGCCTATAAATTCGAGAAGTACGAAGCCGTGACGCGACTGGTAGCGGTCGACGCCCAGGTCGGCAAGACGGGCGTCGTGACCCCGGTGGCCATCTTGGCTCCCGTCAAACTGGCCGGCACGGTGGTCACGCGGGCGAGCCTCCACAATGCCGACGAAATCAGACGCAAGGATGTTCGCGTGGGCGACGTGGTGGTGGTGGAGAAGGCGGGCAAGATCATTCCGCACATCGTTCGGGTGGAACGACACCGTCGCCGCTATTGGCTGCCGCCCTTCCCTTTTCCTCGCCTTTGTCCCGATTGCGGATGCGAGCTTTCCGGCGAGGAAGGCGGCGTGTACGTCCTATGCCGTAACCCGGAATGCCCCGCCCAGCTCAAGGAGCGATTGCGCTTCTTTGTGGGGAAGGACGCGATGGACATCGACGGCTTGGGTGAGAGGCTGATCGATCAATTGGTCGAGAAAGGGCTGGTGCGGACCTACGGAGACATTTTTCGCCTGGATCAGGAAAAGTTTTCGCAATTGGAGGGGATGGGCGAAAAACTTCCCGGCGTCCTGCTCAGCAACATCCAAAAAAGCAAACAGCGCGGCCTTGCGGCGGTGTTGGCCGGATTGGCAATCCGTCATGTGGGCACGAAGACCGCCTCCCTCTTGGCCCGGCATTTCGGAACCCTGAACAACCTCCTTGCTGCTGACATCGAGGATCTCTCGCGCATTCCGGAGATCGGACCGGTCATCGCCGAAAGCGTCCACGAATTCGTCAACAGCTCCCGTGGACGCCGCATCTTCGAGGACCTGCTCCAATGCGGCGTGAAGCTGACGGAAGAGGCGGCGGAGACGCACGGGCCCTCCCCTCTCGCCGGTAAGACGCTCGTCGTCACCGGTAGCTTCAAGATTGGAACGCGCGAAGAAGTGGAACGCCTGATTGAGCGTCTTGGCGGCAAGGCTGCGTCCCAGGTCTCGCGCAAGACGGACTATCTCTTGGTGGGAGAGAATCCGGGCAGCAAGCTTCAGAAGGCGCAATCGCTGGGTGTACCTCAGCTCACAGAGCAGGAATTCGAGCGGCTGATCGAAAGCGCCGAGTAGATTTCCGCACGAACCATTCCCACGGCCTCCCCTCTCCCCACGCCCTTCCGGGGGAATCGAAGCTCCGACGGGATGGACTCCGATGAAGCCGTATCGCCTACGATGCATCGAGTTCCCAGCCCTTGCGATACTCGCGGAAAAGGGCGGCGTCCGCTTCGGCGTCGTTGCGTATATGGCCGGCAATCGGGTCGTATTCCAGTTCTCGCTCCGGGAAAAGCGTGGCCACGTTACCCAGCATCAGAAACTCGGTCAACGGTCCCGAGTAACCGAAGTGCGACATGGGAAGTCGCTCGCCCTTGCAGGCTTGCACCCACTCCCGCTCGTGGCTGCCATGCCGCGGCAGGATCCGGGGAGGTCTTTCGAGGGTCTTTGCTGCGTCCTCAGGAAGTAGGACGTACGTGGAATTGTGCCCGGTGGCGTGAATCATGGCTCGCTCGCCGACGATCAAGCACCCTGCGTGATCGTCCCATTTCTTCGCGCCGGCATCCCCCCAGTCGAGCTTCTTTCCCATCAAGGCCTCGACATGGTCCCGTTGCCCGGGCGAGCCTGCGCCGTTGAACCACCGGAAGAGGACGGGAGGCATTTGATCGCGAGCAGGAACGCGCCACTCCACGATCTCCCAGCGGGGATGGGTCGGACCGGGCGGAGAACCGACCTCGGCGCGGACTACGATCGGCGAAGTCGCGCCGCCGTCTCGCCACAGGGCGTCCACATGAAGCCCCATGAAGGCCATGTTTGCAGAATGCGATCCCCAGTTTCCCAGATTGCCGGTGGCGAAATCGCGCCAGGTGTGCCATTGCAGCCACTGTTCATCGAAGGGACGCTCCGCAGCCGGTCCCAACCAAACGTCCCAATTCAAATAGTCGGGCGGAGTACCGCGACCTTGAGGCAGAGGGCGCGGTCCCGGACCGCCGCCGTCCTTCCATACGTAAACCTCCTTCACCTCGCCCAGCCGGCCGGATTGGATCCATTCCACCCCTTCGCGGAAGGCGTCGGTGGCCGTGCCCTGGTTCCCCATTTGCGTGGCGACGCCGTGGCGCGCCGCATTGAGCCGCAAAATGCGCGCCTCTCGCACGTCATGCGTCAAAGGTTTCTCGCAATAGACGTGCTTGCCCAACTCGATCGCCGCGTTGGCAATCACCGCGTGATTGTGGTCGGGCACCGCAATCACGACGGCATCGATCCGCGGGCCTTCCGCGCCCAACATCCGGCGATAGTCGGAAAACTTGGGAGCGTCGGGAAATTTCTCGAAAGCAGCCGCTGCTCGTCGTTGATTGGCGTCACAGAGGGCGACGACCCGTTCGCCGATGGCGGGAATGGCGTGGACAAACCACTCACCGCGGCCGGAGACTCCCACCAAAGCAACGGCCAGCCGCTCGTTCGCCTCATAGCCCAGCGCCGACACGCGAGGCAAGATCATCGGCAAGCTCAGCCCGGCCAGGCTTGACGCCGCCCCATGCAGCCAGCCTCTGCGTGTCCAAAGCCGACGTCGCGATTGTGGATTCATGGCGTGCAACCCTCCAAGACGTGTCAGGAATCAGCCGGCGGCGGCTTGAGCGGCGTGCCATCGTTCTCGTAGATAGTCTTGGGTCTTAGCCAGGGCGGCCGCCATGACCTCCGGCTCCGGTTCGTCGTGCATAAAGGGGTTCACATACCAGCCGTAGTCGATCGACCGCAACGCCGCCAACCAGGGGGTGAAATCGCTCGGGCCGTACCCCGGCAATTGCGCCATGCCCTCCGCCTTCTGCCATGCGTAAAAGTAAAGTAGTTGGCGGCCGCAAATGCGCACCGCCTCGGCCACGTCCTCGCCTCGAGCCTGGATATGGTACGGTGCCAAGGCGATTCCCAAGCGCGGGTGCCGGTTGAGATCGGTGAAGGCCTTCAAGCTGTCGCACGAATCGAGGATCGCGTTTCCGTGATTTTCGACGGCCAAGTACGAGTCATATTTCTCGGCCAACTCCAACTCGGGTCGGAGCGATTCCAAGAAGGCCTTCATCTTGGGGACCAAGTCGGCGGGATCGCACGGCCCGGCACTACCGCGAACGGCCACGCCGCCCCCGCATCGCCCCAACAGTTCGGCGTACTTGGGATATCCGCCCGAGTACACCGAGAAGGCATAGAGCCTGAGATTGACCGAGTCCAACAGCTCTCGCAGACCGGATGCGCCGAGTCGATCCTGCACGTCGTCCAAATGCGGACAACCCGCGTGCGCCGACCAAATATCGACGGCTTCAAAACCCAACTCCGCGATCTTGCGGCAGGCCACCTCGATCGGCAAACGTGAAAAATTGATGGTGGACGCGGAAAGTCGTAGTTTGGGCGTATCGGAGCTATTCGCCGGCTCGAACGCCGATGCGGCCGAAAACGTCCAACGGCCGATCGCCGCGACCGATGCCGTTTTGAGCAGGGAGCGGCGGGAAAATCGGGAGGCCGACGTCATATGCATCGCTTCTCCTCGGGATGGGGATGACGTCGTTGCCGAATCGCTCGTGGTCGTACAATACGGATGTTGGTTCCCGACGTCGCAAACGTCAATGTAGTTTCCATGCGATGGGAAAGTCAATTCCGTGACAAGTATGACGGAACGACGCAGGCCGCCGCCAAGGGCTCCGGCAGTACGCAAGACAGGATGCCACCGCTGGGGATTGGGCGTCGTAGGCCGGTCGGTTACATACCCTGTTGATTCCACGGGTCCAAGTGGGGCGGTGTGCCGTTAGCCGGGTCGCAATCTTGAGCCTTCGGTGTGGAATATGGGGTTGACGGAGGACGATGATGAGCGGTTGCGTGGTATGGTTTCGTCGCGACTTGCGAGTGGTGGATAACCCCGCTCTGCTAGCGGCGGTTCGGCGGGGAGGCCCGGTAATCTGTCTTTTCGTCTGGGCACCGGAAGAGGAAGGGGATTGGGCGCCCGGCGCCGCATCACGCTGGTGGCTCCACCAATCCCTGGATCGGCTGGATGCTTCGTTACGGCGGCTTGGCTCGCGCTTGATACTGCGGCGTGGGCCGACGCGCGAGGCCATCGAAGAGGTAGTCGCCGCCACTCAGTGCGATGCCGTTTGCTGGAATCGTGTTTACGAGCCGGAAACCCTCCGCCGCGACGCAATGGTGAAGCGCTACCTTCGCGAAAACGGAACGGATGCGGAGAGTTTCAACGGCTCGCTGTTGTTGGAACCGTGGGAAGTCGTCACGGGCCAAGGCCGGCCGTATCAAGTGTTTACTCCGTTTTGGAAGGCGTGCACCGCGCGGCTGCCGCCCGGTCCACCGCAACCGGCGCCCGTGCGGTTGCCGTCTCCGCCTGCGCGACTTCACTCCCTCGCATTGAAAGACTTGGCGTTGGAGCCGACCATCGATTGGGCGGCGGGCTTCCGAGCGGCGTGGACTCCCGGTGAAGAAGGGGCGAAGGCGGCCCTGGATACTTTTCTCAACGAGGGTCTGGCCGCGTACGCCGATTCGCGGAACCGACCGGATCTACCGAGTACGTCGCGACTGTCTCCGCATTTGCACTTCGGCGAAATCAGTATTCGCCAAGTATGGCACGCAGTCCAAGGGCATCCTCAGGCTCGTAACTCAGGGCGGTACCACGAGAGTATTCGCGTCTTTTTCAGCGAGTTGGGTTGGCGCGAATTCGCCCATCACCTGCTTTATCATTTTCCGAATACACCTGATACGCCCCTACGGCAGGAGTTTCGGGATTTTCCCTGGGAACCTAACCGCGAACTCCTGCGGGCGTGGCAACGCGGGCGAACCGGCTACCCGATCGTGGACGCCGGAATGCGGGAATTGTGGCACACGGGATGGATGCACAACCGCGTGCGAATGATCGTCGCATCGTTTTTGGTGAAGCATTTGCTCATCCCCTGGACCGAAGGTGCGCGCTGGTTTTGGGACACATTGGTGGACGCCGACTTGGCCAACAACACCCTCGGCTGGCAGTGGACGGCGGGTTGCGGTGCCGATGCCGCCCCCTATTTCCGCGTCTTCAATCCCGTCCTGCAAGGCAAGAAGTTCGATCCCGATGGGGTTTACGTCCGCCGCTGGCTGCCGGAGTTGAAAGACGTTCCGACGCCTTACGTTCACAACCCGTGGGAAATGAGTGCGAAAGAAGGTGTCAAAGCCGGGTTGACGCCGGGTGACCGTTATCCGCCGCCGATCGTGGAGCACAGCGCAGCGCGAGCGCAGGCCCTGAAAGCCTGGGCGGCCCTTCGAAAATAGCGGCTTGCCGCGAAATCGTTGCTTGCCGAAGCGAATGCGTCTCGTTCGCCTCGCCTCGGTCGCGTAAAATGGGAATGGACGTGTGGCAAACCGACGCGACAAAGAATCCGCCTCCCTGAGCGAAATACCGGTTGCGATGCGGCCGTGCGTCTCGGCTAGGTTGCGCTGCGAACAGGAGGGGCTGGTATGCACCCGTACCGATCGGTCAGCTTGTCGCCGCCGTGCTTACGAAGAGAGTTCGGGCGGAGTGGCTTGCAAAGGCGGGCTGTTGTCGTGGGCGTTGGGCTGGTATGCTCCGCGGTGGCGCTGTTCGGAGGCCCTGGTCCGCGGGTAAGCTCGCAGTTCTTGGTTCAGGCCGAAGACAGCTCCGAGCGACGGTATCATTCCGGCGGCGACGGCTCCTGCTCGCATCACGGTTCCCGCGTTGCACCCATCTATGTGGTGCCTCCTTTTCCCATTTCGCGGACCTTTTCGTACTCGACCGTTGTGCCGGGGCCTGTGCCGTACGCATTCTACTATCGCCAACAGACCGTTTGGCCGTGGCAATGGAACGCCGGCTGCGGATCAGACGGTTACGGTGGGCTAAGTACCCTGCCGTATACCTATTATCAGTGGCGGGCCGTACCGCTCGTGACGACCTACCCTTTGCCCGGCCTACCTACCGGGCCGGTGCCCCAACGGAATCTTCGGCCGCCTGCTAATCCGGATCCGCAAGGGGCAGGCGGCGCGGTTCCTGCGCGAAGGGCGGGAGAGAACGCCTTTGCCCCCAACGATCGCAACGCCGGCGATGACAGGATGCTGCAAACCGGATGGCGGTTCCTGGAAAATGGAGACCGGCTCTTTGCCGAGGGAAAGTATCGCGATGCGTACGGCCAATATCGCAACGCCGCGAAGGCGGTGCCCCGCCTTGCGGAGGCTTACTTCCGCCAAGTGTTCGCGCTCGTCGCCGTTGGAGCTTATGAACCGGCTGCGCGAGCCGCCAAGACCGGTCTGGAGCTACATCCGGAATGGCCGAAAGGGCCGTTCCGGCTAATCACCTTGTACGGCAACGATGAAGCCGCCAAGCGCGAGCACATAGCCCGACTCGCAGAGGCCGTCCAACAGGCGCCGCAAAACGGAGATTTGTTGTTCCTGTTGGGAGTGATGCTCCACTTCGATGACCGAGCCGACGAAGCTCGAGCCTTCTTTGCTCAAGCCGTACCCTTACTAGCGGGGGTCGATCGGCACGTCCGCATATTCTTGGAAAGCGGTCCCTAAGTTCCCATGACGGGTTCCGACCGCCGGGGAGAATCATGACCACCGCCACGGCGGGGTGTTCATGCGAGAACCGGGGTCCGCCTAGCGCGTTGCCTTCGGGAAATAGTGCGGTGCGGAAGAGGTTGTCCGTGCTCTTGCGACGTTGGCGATTCCGCCCCTGCGTGGAAGAGTCCGGCAACAAGGAGAAAACCTAGGCCGACCGCGCTGATGGGCACGCCGTAGAACCCTAGAATGGCCGTTTTCAGTACCAGCGACCACCCCACCAGAATGCTACCGCAAACGAAGCTTGTGAGCCCCAGGGCAAGCGAAACCCAAAAGACGACGGCCGATTCTCTGCGATTTCGATGACCGTCTCGCTGATGGAAGGTGCCGCGGGGGGCGGGTCGTGCCCAATGCATGGCGGCGATGTCCGCATGTCTGCGGTCGTGCCGCGTCTTTCGCTTCGCCTCTCGGCCCGCGGCCTCCCCCGGTGGCAGGAGTGTGTCCAGGGCAAATCGCAGCTCGCGTAACCGAGACTCCAATTCCCACCAAGCGTCTCGGTTAGGAATTGACGAAGAATCCGCGTCCTGAGGCGTCAGGGCATTCGGGACCGGAGTTTCACCGCCGTCCGGTCCCAAAATGAAGCCGCGATTGGATACCGCCGCGTCGCGGGCTTCGCCTGGTATTCCAGAATCCGGGGAAACAGCCGAAAAGCGGTATGTCCCGCACTGGGGGCACAACATGCCGCCGTCGGGCTGGCGCACAATCGGAACATCTCGTTGGCAATGGTCGCACCACATCGTTTACAAGTTATCGACCATTCAACGTTGACGTCTTCAGCGAACTTACCGGTTGCGCGAGATTACGGGAGTTTTCTGACGATGGGCTAATTTGAGCGGCAACAACGAAGTGGGACGAATATGAGTTATGGGTAGGATACGGCGACCTGGAGTGTGATCCTAAACAACAACTGCCAGTCTGTTTGGGAAGCTACATTGCCGAACCTGCGCTATCCGTTGCGTCGCTAAACCCACTACGGGACCGTGGGAAAAACTTGCACAGCAGGAGACCGCCGAAATAGAGAAGGCTCAAGGGCACGGCCATAAGCAATTGGCTCGAAGGATCCGGAGGAGTCAAGATGGCCGAAGCCACGAAGATTACGAGGATCGCCATTTTCCACTGCGACAGGTAGTCCTTGACCGTAAATATCCCGATTCTTTCCAAGAAAAGCATGACGAGGGGCAATTGGAAGCCGATCCCGAACCCAAGCGGCAGGATCAGCACGAAGGAAAGCCAATCGCTAATTCGCGGTTCGAGTTGGATGCCCATCCACTCGTTGAACTGGAACAGGAATGTCAAGACCGGTTCGAAGACGTAGAAGAAGGCCATGGCGGCACCGGCGAAGAACAACGCCAGACTGAACGGCAGGAACGTGTACACGAACTTGCGTTCATGTCGATAGAGGCCGGCGGCCACGAAGGACCAGATTTGCAGGAATACCCAGGGAGCGGAGAGAATGGCTCCGACCAATAAGGACGCTTTGATGTAGATGGAAAAGGCCTCGTGGGCACTGAGGCTCTTGGCTCGCACTCGGGAGTCCTCTTTGGCGGGACGCCATGCGAAGATGTGGATCAACTCGCGATTGTCGACCTGCCCGGTGAGTGATTTGCCCGCTGCCTCCGCCGTCAGATCATAAGATTGGATAAGCACGTTGAGATGGTCCAAAGACTGCCGCAGCGAAGTCTCCAATGAGCCGACGGCTTCGGCCAGGACGCCGCAGGTCGGTCCATCGACGACGGTCTGCCAATCATTACGGGCTAATTGCTCTAGCGCCGCCCGCAACTCGGGAGAGTTCCGAAACCGCTGGGAATCCTCGTCAACGGCCAGACCTTGCGTCCAGTCGCCTTTGTTTTCGGCATTTTCTTCAGCCGCGGTTTGCGACCCCAATTGCAGCAGGAAAGCCCGATCTTCCTCCGCAATCTTTTCGCCGTTTTTGCCTTCCGCCGCCCGCTCAAGTCTTGCTTTTAGCGACGCCAACTGCCGGAGGCTATCCTCTCGGCGTTCGCGAATTCGTCGAAGGCTGCCGGGAACCTGCATCAAGACATCGCGGGGCGAGATCAAATACTCATCAACGAGCATTTGTTGCGACGCGATGAACTCGGCGGCGCCGTCGGCCGAGTAGGCCGTCTGGAGGCCTTCTGAAGTCATGCCTTTGAGGCGGTTGGCAACCTCTTTTTGCGACAGATTTACGTAATGCTTGGTGAGGGCCTTTTCCAAAGGAGTTTGGATCAATTTGACCACATGGTTCCCGAGGAACAGCCCGATCACAAAACCGATTGCCAAACCGACGATGGCGCGAAACAGGCATTTTCGCAGCTCCTCGAGGTGTTCCCCGAAGGTCATCGTAGATTCGCGAAAGAGGTCTTCGTCGGATTTCGGCGGCGGGAGCAGGCGAATCATGGGCAATATGAAGAAGTCGGGCGGGATGCCGGTTCGTTAGAAGCCGCGTGGCAAAACTCTTGAACCTTCCATCCTACCAGAGCCGGGAACGCCCCGCAATGAATCGGCCCGCCTCACCGCGCGTCCGCGATTGTGGAATGGCGGACGTGCCTTTTTTCCCAGCGGCGCTGACACAGTGACGCGGTGCCCGGTGGGGTGCCGGGCGGGTGCGGCGTCAGGCATTTGTTAGAGGAAGCCGCCACGAGCGACCGGGGATTTCCTGCTCGTTGGGACGCGGTGATGCTTTCGGGGCGTGCCGGCCCCAGGTGAGACCCGGGATTGGGGCCGAAGGGCGATAGTTGGAACCTGATGGCCGGCGCGATCAGCGTGCAAAGTCCTTTTGCAGGTTCACCAGATTCAGTACCTCGGTGCGCAAGACTTTCATGGTCAGCGGCATCTGCAAGATCCGGCGGTGGTCGCTCCGTACGGCAATGGCGGCGAGATGCTTTTGCGGCTCGTCGAGTAACAAAATCGCGGGCAGCAAATGCGTGCGAGGATCGTCGCCCAATTGGTTGAAACAGGTCAGCGCGGCGTCACCGAGCTCCGCAGCGCTGAAGATAACGCAATCCGGTGCCGATTCTTCGTCCCTGCACCGTTCCAAGGCCCTTTGCGGATCCGAGACCACCAGTACGCGCAAGCCCACTTTCTTCAAACCGTTTCGGAACAACTCTTGAAGTTCGTAGTTCGACTCGAGAACAAGCACGGTCGGTTGGGCATCGTTGGCAGCCCCGCCGTTGTGCAGGGTTTCTAGGTCCGAATCCGCCTCCCCTTGAGCGAGTTTTCTGGCCGCGGTCTTCAAGTCCAGCAGCATTTGGGCCGGGTTTTGGTAACGATAATTCACATCCAAGGACATGGCCTTGTTGATGATTCCCGTAAGCAGTCGAGGAACCGTTTTGTCCCGCTCTTGAATGGGGGGGATTTCGTAAAACCGGTTTTTGTTCATCCGTTTCAAGCGATCCTTGGTCTCGGACAAGGGGGCCGTACCGGTGAGCAGGTGGTAGAACATGCAACCGGAGAAGAAAATGTCGCTCCGCGGATCGTTGCGACTGACGCCCGTCAGCTTCTCCAAGGCGGCGTAATCGATCGCGCGGGCGTTGGGCGGGACTTCCGGAAGCATGGACTCCAAATACTCGTCCACGGTGGCCAAGCCGAAATCCACCAGCTTCGCGGTACCCTCACTGCTGATCAGGACATTGCTGAGCTTGAGATCGCGGTGCGTCAGTCCTTGACGATACGCATAATCCAGGCCGCTCAGGATGTCGATCATGATCCGAGTGGCCTCCAGCGGTTCCAGCTTCGTGCGAATCTTTAGGAATTCCCGCAAGTTTTGGCCCTCGACGAACTCCATCACGAGGTAATGCGTGCCGTTATAAGAGGAGACCTCGTAGACGGGTACGATGTTGGGGTGGCGCAAGACCATTCCGAGTTGCCCTTCCCGGAGGAACTGGCGATAGCACTCCGGACTCTCGCTGTACCTCTTGCGCAAAACCTTGAGGGCCACCACTTGATTGTTGGTTTGGTTGACGGCGCGGAAGACCCGGGCGAAGCTGCCCGCTCCGACCAAATACATCACTTTGTAATCACCGTAAAAAAACCCGTCGCGATCCCCCTTGAGGAGTTTTTCGATCTGATAATTGGTGAGGTACTCGCGGCGAACCAGGAATTGAAGGAATTCATCCAAGGGCACATTGCGACGCCCCAACTCCGACCAAATCCGCCGGAGATCCCAATCGTTGATCAATCCCAATTCCAGCGCCCGCTCGGCGGTTTTTTCAGCCGTCCAGTCGGTAGTCATACCCTCTGCTCCGGTGCCTTGAAAAAAACCGACTCCCCCCATGCCCCAAGAGACAGCAGTCGGCGATCGCGTCGGAAAGAAGCTTCCTTTATACTACGTTTGATTTTCGCTCGTCGCAATGAATCGGCGTCCCTCCCAAGGGGAAGCCGGTTCGGATTTTGTCCAACCCCGTAGTCGATCCGGCTCCACAAATCCCCACAGTGGATGCCCGTAGAAACGTGGCGATTCGACAGCGTTTTCCCTCAAATCATCATGGCAAGCACCGGAATCCTTTCGTAGAATAAATTTGTGCACAAGGTCGGGGTGGCAACCGCGAAATACAGGGCGTGGGAAAGTGTGCCGACTTGAACCGAGGCGGCCGGGGGTGGGGTCAGTAAGATCGCCCCGGTCGGAAAGGCGGCCGCGAGCGAGGGTCGCCGCCATGATTCAGGCTCCGGTTACCGGTATTGTGGTTGCCGCGCCCCCTTCGCGGGTGGTCGGATGTGCCTTTTCCATCGGCCTTATCTTTAGGGCATCGGCTGCATGACGGATTCTTCGGCGGAAACGTTTGCGAGGTCTCCCGCCGCATCGGGGGAACCGGCCGAACGCGTTGCCCCGCAGCCCGGCGAGACTTCGCGGCGGGACTCGCCCGAATCGCCTACCGAAATCTGGTTGGACGGCGGCGTGCTGGCCTGCGCTTGCCTTCAGTGCGGGGCTCCGATGTCGATTCGTCTTTGGCTGCGGATGGCGGATTGCTGGCGCTGCGGCCTGAGTATTGAACTGACCGAGGAGCAAGAGCAACAGGCGATGCGCCTGCTGCAACAGTGGGAATTTGAGAGGGAAAAAAGAACGGCGGATGCAGCATCCGCGATTCACCCGACGGTTTCCCGTTCAGCCCCCAAGAGCCGGCCCAAAAACGCAGAGCACGAAGCGTCGGCAACCGCGCCATCCAAGTCCGGCCGTTGGGCCGCCGAAGTTGCCCCTGGGGCCTCGCCTGTGTTGACGCCGGCTCCCTGGGAGGCACGCCGCCGAAGCGCAGTACCGCGGCGCGACTGGTACCGCGACGCGGCCGTGGCCGCCCGCCCGCAAACATTGGCACGAACCTTTTGGAGTGACTTGCCGGCCTGGCTGATCAGTTTGATCTTCCACATGGTGGCCTTGCTGCTGTTGGCTTTGCTCGCCGCCCCCGATTCGCGCCAACGTCCGGCCATCACCCTATCGACCTCCATCAATTATCGCGATCTGGAGGGTGAGGAAGGGCTCCTGAAGGAGCGCGAGGAACTCCCGGCGGAATTTGAGGAAGCCGGACTCGCCGTCCCGGTCGACATCGTTGCGGACGCGCCCCCCGGCGTGGACGAGGTGGAGGTTCCTTCCGTCGCCGATCCGGTTCCGTTGAATATCTCCAGCTATTTGGCCGACAGCAGCGTCGCGACTCCCTTGGCTCCGCCGCCGGTGGGTGTGATGTTTGCCGGCCGAGATCCGAGCGTGCGCAGCCGCTTGCTGGAACAGGGAGGCGGGACGAACGAGACCGAGGCCGCCGTAGCGCGGGGCCTTCGCTGGCTGTCGCGGTACCAAAACCGGGACGGCAGTTGGAGCCTGCACGCCTTCCATCGCGCGCCGGGGGCCGTCGGAGACGAGGACGGCTTTGGGCAGGAGTCGGACGTGGCGGGCACTGCCTTGGCGCTTCTGCCTTTCCTCGGGGCAGGCCAAACGCATCGGGACGGCGAGTACCGATCTCTGGTCTTGAAAGGGTTGAATTGGCTCGTCGGTCGTCAGGGAAAGGACGGCGACTTGCGGGGAAGCGGAATCGGGGATATGTACGCGCACGGCCAAGCCGCCATCGTCTTGTGCGAGGCCTACGCCATGACCCGCGATCCTCAACTCCGCGAACCGGCACAAAAGGCATTGGACTTTATTGTGCGCGCACAGCACTCGGCCGGTGGTTGGCGCTACGACCCGGGCCAGGCTGGGGATACGAGCGTTCTGGGATGGCAATTGATGGCCCTGCGCAGCGGCAAAATGGCGTACCTTCGCGTTCCGGATCGAGTCTTTGCCGGAGCCTCACGGTACCTCGACAGCGCTCAAGCCGACCGCTATGGCGGACGCTACGCCTATCTCCCGGGCGGCGGAGCCACCCCCACCATGACCGCCGAGGCCCTGCTTTGTCGTCAATATCTAGGCTGGCCGCGGGATCATCAAGGGCTGAAGGCGGGGGCCTACTATCTTCTCAACGAGAACCGGCCCAGCTCGCAAAGGCTCGACACTTCCATGCCATGGTTTTACTACATTTACTACGCCACGCAGGTCATGCATCACATGGGCGGAGATTTCTGGCGAAAATGGAATGACGCCATGAAGGAAACCCTCTTGACGACTCAGCGCAAGACGGGTTCATTGGCAGGGAGTTGGGATCCGCTTGATCAATACGGGCGTCAAGGCGGTCGGATTTACACCACGGCTCTGGCGATATGTACCTTGGAAGTCTATTACCGCCACATGCCCCTCTACGATTCCTCGCCGGCCTTGCTCGTGAAGACCGCGGAGTTGGGAGGCGAAGGGGGCGGCGCGCCCGACAAGTCAAACGGCCGCACAACCCAGTAAGCCGATTCGCGAGGATTGCTGCGACGCCTCGGATCCGGATGTGGGTCACCCTTTCAGTCGCATTCATTTTTTGACGCAGCTTTACTCGAAATCCAAGTCGGCGTCGGCGGCTGTTTGACGGCGTCGGAGGCGTGCGAAGCAAGTCCTTGAAGAACCACACGCTTGGCAGGGAACACATCGGGCGATAAGATCACGGAGGCGTTTCGAAGCCGTTCGTCCCGTCCAAAAATTGCCGCAGCGTCTCGCCCCGTTGAAGGCGTCCCTCTTTCCCACACATCGCCGGTTCACGAGGAGAGTCCATGATGATGCGATGGAGCACATGCCTCGCGGTTGGAATTTGCTTTGGATGCTTTTCCATCCAAGCGGCGGAGGAAACGCCGATCTCCGCCATGAAACCGTTTCCCGTGACTTGGGGGAACCTCGAGGGGAGCAAGATCGATTTCTCTTATCTGCTGGAAAAACCGGCCGGAAAATCGGGGTTCATCACTGTCCGTGACGGTCGCCTTGCCACGGCAGACGGCAAGAGGATCCGCTTTTGGGGCGTGAATCTCTCGGGCAAGGGCTGTCTCCCTCCGAAGGAACACGCCGAGGCCATGGCGGAACGATTGGCACGCTGGGGTGTCAACTGCGTGCGTTTTCACTTTTTCGACCGCCCGGCACCGAATGGAATCATCGACGCATCCCGAAGCGATACACGCCGCCTTGATCCGGAGTATTTGGATCGGTTGGACTACCTGACGGCCCGGCTTAAGGCGTGGGGAATCTACAGCGACATCAATCTGAATGTAGCGCGATCCTACAAGGCCGACGACGGCGTCCGGGATCATGAACTGCTGGGATTCGCGAAGGGGCTCACGTACTTCGATCCGCGGCTTCTGGAGCTTCAGAGAGAATATGCCCGAGCCTTATTGACGCATAAGAACCCGTATACCGGCAACGAATACCGTCACGAACCGAGCGTTGCCGTCGTCGAGTTGGTAAACGAGAACTCGCTGATCGAAGCCTGGATGGACGGCCGTTTGCGGGGAACGAATACCCGAAAGAACCCCGGAACCTGGACCGACATACCGGCTAGTTATGCCGCCGATTTGACGCGGCTCTACAACGATTGGTTAACTCGGAACGTCTCGCCCGAAACCCTCGGTCGCATCCGAAGCGAGGCCTCCGTCCAAGAGGGCGAGTGGATTCCGCGATTGAGTCCGGATCAGTTTTCTTCTGCCTCCGCCGAACGATTTCACACGGAAGCCATGTTCTACATGGACTTGGAACGTCAGTACTTCCGCTCCATGCAGAGTTTTCTGCGTGAAGACTTAGGGGTCCGATCACTCATCGTGGGTAATAGCGACCACGGTCACGGGCAGTCAGGATATCCGATCGTAGCCGGGACCTCTCTCCTCGATGTGGTGGACGGCCACGTCTATTGGCAGCACCCCTCCTACATTCGCGATCCCGATACCGGCAGGACTCTGGGGTTCAAGATTCCCAATACTCCCATGGTCGTCGATCCGCTGCACTCCACGGTCGCGCAACTAGCCCGCACTCCCCTAGCCGACAAACCCTACACCGTGTCGGAGGTGAATCACCCGTTCCCCCATCGATTCGCCTGCGAGGGCATCCCGATTCTCGCCGCCTACGGGGCTTTCCAGGACTGGGATGGTATCTTTTGGTACACCATGACTCACGCTGAAGTTGTGGGAGTTGAGCCGCGAATTGCGGGGCACTTTGATTTGGCGTTCGATCCCGTCAAGATGACGCAATTAGCGGCTTGTACGGCGGCCTTTCTCCGCGG
Organism: Thermogutta hypogea; assembly: GCF_055386265.1. Classification (NCBI taxonomy): domain Bacteria; kingdom Pseudomonadati; phylum Planctomycetota; class Planctomycetia; order Pirellulales; family Thermoguttaceae; genus Thermogutta; species Thermogutta hypogea. The sequence goes on along the minus strand of NZ_AP042425.1, from coordinate 1,661,566 downwards.
AGACGTCCGGGCGGCTGAGCGGATGATGCTGCGGTCTTACAGTCCGGAGGACGTCCGCGAGAGCATACGCCTAAGGAATCGTTGGGAGCTGAGCCCCTTCTACTCGCCCGGATTTCCGGCCGCTTTACCGCTACAGCACGGGGTTCGGGTAGAGTCGCTCACGAGTGAAACCCGCATTCCCGCCGAAGTTCCCGTGGACAACCCGATCCGTTCCGATACGGGCGAGTTGGCTTGGTTGACGCAGGGAAAAGATCGCGGTTTGGTGGTCATCAATTCCGCCGGTTTCCAAGCGGTGATCGGCCATTGCCGCGATCTGCCGACGGAGACCGCCCACATGCGGCCTGAAATTGAAAATGATTTTGCGGCGATCACGCTTTCCGCAGTGGAACCGGCACCTATTCGCGGCGCGGATCAACTCTTATTGACAGTCTGCGGGACGGCGGCTAATGCCGGGCAAAAATGGAACGCCGACCGAACGTCCTTGGAAGACTGGGGACACGCCCCTACGGAAATCGAGATCATTCGCGGGAATCTCTTCTTGAAAGAGATTGCAGCCACGGGAATCGAGATCGTTCCCCTCGATGCGGAAGGACGTCCTTTGGCCGGGGCCTTCGCGGCGGAGAGGTCGTCCTCCGCTTGGCGTATTCCGCTCGGTGAGTTCGCCACGACTTGGTATCTGCTTCTCATCCGCCGATAGCTTGGTAGTTTCCCACCTGTTCGAGTTATGGCATCGCGGAGACATGGCTCTCGCGTCGGGGGGCATGCTGAGTTTGCGTGACCACTAGCCGTCACAGTCAACCTTCAGCCTTCTACCGTCCCCGGCCTGGGTCATCGATTTAACTTCGTTGATTACCTCTCCATCAATCGAAAGAAATCCCCCTAAAGAGGAGTGTGCCGAGTGGTTCCCGTCTGGTTGTCAAGCAAATAGCCGCGAATCCAATGCTTTTCGAAACCGTCCTCGCCCAGAGGGTTTAATAGTGATGGGAGGGCTGTGAAGTTTTGGCTGGGAAATGCTGCCACAGCAAACGGCACTGCCTCGCCGGTTCATTGGGGTTCCGAGAATTGCCATGGCGATGGGGCCCAGAAAAGTTGTTTTTGGAGCCTCGGCGAATTCTTAACATAATGAGGATAGGGATTCCTATTCCTCGAGCTCCGAAGGGGCGTCATTCGTTCGGGCCTTGTCGCTCCCTGCGTTGAGCGGGGGTGTCGCCGCCCCACCCCGATCGGCGAACCTTCGGAATGATGCGCGAACTTTTGCGGTCCATTTTTGGGGAGAACTCGATGCGTTCTTTCACCAGTTTGCCTGCCCCAATTTGTGGGGGCTTTTGTGGTCTGCGCTTGTGGGCCGCGGCATGGGTCGCGTTGACGGCAGCCGTTTTCGCGGCGGTCGGTCAAGCCGCCGAACGCGAGGTGGTCGGTGTCTTGGCCCTGGCACTGGAACCGGATGTTGCTCAGCAGATAGGGCTGACGCCGACACAATTGTCGCACATCAACCAAATCGTCGTGGATCGGGAAGCCGAAGTATTGGATTTCGCATCGGACTTTCGGGGGCTGACGCCGGATGAGCGATTTGCCAAGCTCGCCCCTTTCCGTAAAGAGAGTGAAGAGAAAGGCCTTGCCGTTCTAAGCCCGCAACAACGGGCCAAGCTCGAACAGTTGCGCTTCAAGCGTTACGGTCTGTCCGTTTTGGCAGACCCCGTCCTTGCGGAACGGCTGCGAATCCCGCCGGAACAGCAAGCGGCTGTTCGTGATGCGGTGCGGGCACGAGAGGAGAAGCTTCGGGAATTGGGGCCTAATCCGCCGGAGGATGAGGTCAAGAAGCTGGACGAGCCCATCGCCGCATTGCTGGGTGAACCGCAGCGAGCCGCGCTGCGAGCCGTCCTCATGGGGGAAAGTCCCGCTCAGACGGCAAGCATCCCGGCGGTCTCTGCGGAAAGCGCCGACGGACAACCTGCCGCGGAATCGACAACGGAGCCTACGGATCCGTCATCCCCTCGACCCATCAACCCTGATACCATGCCCGCTGCCTCGATGGCTCAAGGTTCGGAACCAGAAGTTTCGCCTGTCCAGGCCCCTCCTACTTCGCCCGTACCCCCGGGTGAAAGTCAATCCGACGCCGCTGCGACGGAAAACATGCCGGGATCGGCTGGTATGGAATCCCCCGAGGCGGCAACCCCGGTCGAAGAAGCAGCTTCGTCCGCACCCGCCGCGGCGGAAAGCGAGGCGTCATCCGACGCGGCGACCTCTGGAGCTTCGCCTTCACCCCCGGCGTCCGGCGCCGTAATTCAGCCTCCTCAAGAAGTGCTGCCGGTTTCTCCTTCGCCGCAGACGGAAAGTCCCGCGCCTTCGTCAACCGACGCCGCTCGTCCTCAACCGACGGTCGAGGGGCCGATGCCCGACGGCAATGGCGACGCGAGTAAAGAGTCTGCCAACGTCCCGCCGCCGACGGAACCCGCTCCGCCGATGCCGGCCGCGCAGCCGGTCGGTCCTCCTACGATCACTTCCGGTACTCCGCCTGCCGGGGAGGCCCAAGCTGGACCGCCGGCAACCCGTGAGCAGGCGGCAGCGATGGCAGCTGTTGCAGGGCCCCTGCCCTCGTCGGAGGTTCGACTGCGTTTCAATTTTCGCTATCAGCCTTGGCAGGAAGTATTGAAGTGGTTCGCCGAGCAAGCGGGTTTGTCGCTCGTGATGGAGAACGCACCGTCGGGGACGTTCAATTATGTCGACGACCGAGAGTTTACGCCGTCGGAGGCCATCGACCTGCTCAACAGCGTGCTCTTGATGAAGGGGTACATGCTGGTTCGGAAGGAACGGATGCTGATCTTGCTGAACCTCGACGACGGCATTCCGCCGAATCTTGTGGATACCGTCTTGCCCGAGGACCTGGATAAACGGGGCGATCATGAACTCGTGAGCACGCTCTTCCAGCTTCAACGCATGTCGCCCGAAGAGGCTGAGACGGAGGTGAAGAAGCTTCTTGGGCCGCAGGGGAGCGTCCTGGTGTTGCCCAAGTCCAAACAATTGTTCGTGACCGAGACGGCGGGAAAACTGCGAACGATTCGGCGGGTGATTGACGCGATCGAGAACCCGGAGGCGGCCGCGAATAACGTGCGTGTGATTCGAGTCAATCCGTCCACGGTCGATCAGGTACTGAACATCGTCCGGCAGATGTTTCAGATTCCGGCCGATCAGAACTCCACAGCGGACGGGAATTTGCGATTCGCATTGGACCCGGGCGGAGCTAGGCTGCTCGTCACCGGAACGCCCGACATGTTGGATAGGTTCTCCAAGGTGGTGGAGGCCGCGGACCCCACTGCCTCCGGTGCATCCGGCTCGAGCATCGATTCCACGCCGCAACTGGAAGTCTATCCCGTGACCGCCGCCGACCCGCAAGCCGTCCTCGAAGTGTTGCAGACGCTGTTGGTCGGGATGCCCGACGTTCGGTTGGCCATTGATCCCAAGACGGGCAACCTGATTGCCTTCGCCCGTCCGGCTCAGCACGCGACAATACGGGCGACGTTGCAACAACTGCAAGGGGAAGCGGGACAGGTCGAGGTCATTCCGCTTCGTGTCGTCGATCCGCAGTTGGCGGTGCTGGCCATCAACAAGTTGTTTGGGACGGCGGACGGCGGCAACATCAACGCCCCGACCGTGGATGCCGACATCATGACGCGGCAGCTCCTGATTCGCGGCAGCCGATCCCACATCGAGCAAATTCGCGAAATGCTGCGAAAGATGGGCGAGCCGGAGCCCGGAGCGGGTGGCGGAAATGTGAATCTCATCCGGACGATCCCTATGTCGCCGGAAGTGGCCGAGGCCATGCTACGGGAACTCCAAGCCGTCTGGCCCAACGTGCGAGAGAATCGCTTGCAGGTGATTGTGCCGCGTTCGGTCTCCGATGACGCTTCGCCGCCCGAGCCTGGGCCACCCACCGGGGCCGACGGTCAGCCGGCGGAACGCGGTCAATTGGAATCTTTTCGCATTCCGCTGGGAGCCGCCGGAATGACCACGCGTAGATTGGTGGTGGGCGGCGTGCCGAATCGGTCCTCGGGGCAGACCGCTCCAACGTCGTCCGGCAGCCAGCCGCCCCAACCTCAACCTAGTCCCACCTGGCCCTCTCCCGGCGGTTGGGGACCTCCGGGCGGATTCGGCCCGCCGGGCCCATGGGGTCCTCCCGGCGGTTTTCAGCCTCCAATCCCGCAAGGGTCGGACGACCACGAACATTCGCACGAACAGCGATCCGACTCCGATCGCTCGACGGCGATCCCGCAAACTAACGATCGTCTGACCGTCGAAGGCGGCGACCGTGAGAACTTTGAAACGCCCTTTCGGCTCGTAAGCCGATCGGCGGAGACAAGCGGCACGGAGGGGGAAACGAGCGGCAACGTTCCGGCCCCCGCCCCAAGCGAGTCCGGTGGTGCGGCACCGGTGGCTCCGCCTGCCGACTTGCCGCGCGCTTTGGCGACGGGAGCGCCGCCGGTCGTGGTGGCCGTCACTCCCGACGGGCTGGTGATTGCCTCTCAAGACCCGGACGCTCTCAACCAACTCGAAGACTTGCTTCGCAGGATGATGACAACCGGGCAGTACCAGTCCAGTAGCGGCCCGGAACTGGTGGTCTACTATCTGAAACATGCCAAGGCGGAAACCGCCGGAGCGATTCTCGACCAGATTTTGGGGGGCGGCACACTGACCAGCAGCGGCTCGACCGGCGGTTCCTTGGTCGGCGAAATCGCTCGGGCTGCTTTTGGCAACGTGGGCGGCGGCCTGGTCGGAAGCCTGCTTGGCGCGGAGGAAAGCTCTGCCGGGAGCAGTTCCTCCAGCGCCGACAGCATTTCCAAACGCATTCAAATTACCCCGGATAGCCGCCTCAACGCGTTGATCGTGCAGGCCTATTCCGAGGACCTTCAACTCGTGGAAGAGATTCTCCGCGTGCTCGATCGTTCCGACAGTCCGGAAGATGTGGCGGTGCAGCCCAAGACCGTCATCATTCCGGTCCGAAACACCCAAGCCGAGGAAATCGCGCAAATCCTCCGTAGCGTTTATCAGGATCGACTGGTCACCGGATCCGGACAACAGCGGGCGCCCTCGCCGCAAGAACTGATTCAGTTGTTACGCGGGGGGCGCGGAGGCGGAGGAGGCCGCTCACAGCCCCAAGAGGAAACGCCCAAGATGTCGATCGGCGTCGATTCCCGCACCAACTCCCTGATCGTTTCCGCCCCGGAACGACTGCTCAAAGAGGTCCAGCAGTTGGTCGAGCAACTGGATCAGAGGGCCGAGACCGAATCAGAGGAAACCACGCAGGTGGTGACTCTGGAACGGGCCAATCCGGAGTCGATTCGGTCCGCTTTAACGGCTCTGCTGGGCGGAGATGTGCAGATTCGCGGGAGCACGGGTTCTTCGGGCGTCCGGACCGGGACGTCCACGGGTTCCAGCACTCAATTTCGCGGCGGTTTCGGGGGCCAGCCCGGCGGATTCCAAGGATTCTCAGGCGGTTTCCCCGGCGGCTTTCAAATGGGTGGCAACAGCGGATTCATGCGGGGCGGGTTCACTCGCGGCGGAACCACCGGCGGAAATTCAAGCTTTCGGAGATCGGGACGCTAACTCGTTCGAAGTCAACCTCCTGTTTTACGGAGCGGCTGTGGGGGTTGCGTCAAGCAGCCGGCGTGATAAAATCTCTTGAGTCGTGAGCCTGGAGTGCCGATTAGCTTTGTTGCACTAGTTGCCGCAAGATTGGTCGGCCCCGCGCATACGTGCCTTTTGCGGGAATTCCCGACGTGGCCGTTGCTTCTTAAAACGGTCGTAGGGGCGGCCGGACGCGTTGCATGGATAGGGCACACGGCTTCCACACCCGCGGAAGGTGAAAGCGTTTGCGGCTCGATAAAAAGGCGCCGTAGCCAAGCGGCTAAGGCAGTGGATTGCAAATCCACCATTCGCCGGTTCGAATCCGGCCGGCGCCTCTCAGTTTCCCTCTACTCCCCACTTTTCGTTTCGTCCGCGGCGTCTACGCGACGGTCCCCGCTCCAAGGCGAGTCGGTCCTCGAGTCGCAAGCTAAATCCCCTGAGGGACAAGCGCTTCTCCGGTGGCGATCTCAAGGAAGCCCGGTGTGATGGCTCTCGCCAGCCTTGCCCATGAGCGCATGCCAGGGCCACAGCGGCTTGGAGCCTCAGGCGCCTGTTGCGGAGAACGTGCACGAATTCGTCTCCGTTGAGCGGCTGAAGGTAACGATTCCTAATCACAGCAGCGTCATTTTTTTCGGTGATCATCGATCCGAAGCAATGCCAAGGACGTAATAAGTCTGTCAGTTCCACCAATTTTGCTTAGCAAATCTGGCTGAGCTGTTTCTTGCTGAGTGTTATGCTTGGAGCATCACGCGATAGATCGCCCCTACTATTCGCCCGTTGTGCGGAGTGACGCTATGACCATGGATAGACGCGAACTTGTCAAGGCGGGAGCCCTGACGGCAGCCGGGGTTCTGGCGACGGGGGCATTGGTGGCTCGGGCAAGGCTCGATCGCGAGACAGGCGATCCTCAAGGCGAGGGCACGGTCCGGCAGTTGACCGTCCTCAACAACATCGAACCCCGGTTTGACGAGGACGTCCTGCTGCGAATGCAGCGCGATCTGGTGAAGGCCATGGCCAAGCCGGTTGAGCAGCGCCGCTGGGTCATGGTCATTGATCAACGCAAATGCGTGGGCTGCCATGCCTGTACGATCGGATGCGTAGCAGAGAATAAACTCCCGCCCGGCGTGGTGTACCGACCTGTCATCACGGAAGAGCGCGGTGAGTTTCCGAACGTTCACCTGAAATTCACGCCGCGTCCTTGCATGCAATGCGAAAGGCCGCCGTGCGTTCCGGTATGCCCGGTCAAAGCTACCTGGCGACGGCCCGACGGCATCACGATCGTCGATTACGACAAGTGCATCGGCTGCCGGTATTGTCTCACCGCTTGCCCGTACGGTGCTCGCACCAGCGACTTCGGCTTACATTACATGGATGGGGCCGCAGTCGGAGCGGATGGAGCCGCGGTGATGGGACCGGACCAGAAGTTGGAAGATCTGCCGAATTACGAATACGGCAAGGCGTGGGGCCGCGACGGACATCGCAGTCCGGTCGGCAACGCCCGAAAGTGTCATTTCTGCTTGCATCGATTGGAAGTGGGGCAGCTACCCATGTGCGTTACGACGTGCATCGGCAGGGCCACCTACTTCGGTGACGCTTCGGACCCCGACGCGTTGGTGACGGAGTTGATCGCGAAAAACAACGTTTACACCCTTCTTCCGCACAAAGGAACCAGTCCGCGCGTCTTCTATATCGCATAACTTGCCGGCACGGCCCATGGCACAGCGAAACGCGGCAAATTCCATGGGAGGTTCGAAAATGGCGTCGCTTCATTCAACGAGCGTGGCGGAACGTGTGGCATCTTCCCCTCTGATCAGACTTTTGCTTTGGGCTCTGTGGCTGATCGCACTGGGGTTGGGGCTGGTGGGCGTCTATCAGCGCTGGCTGTTGGGGCACCTGCCTGCCGGCTACGGTTCGTTTGTGCCGTGGGGTTTGTGGGTGGCGATCTATTTTCACGGCGTCGGGATCGCGGGTGGAGCCTTCCTGTTGGGGGCGGGAGGATTCCTCGTAGGGCTACCGGGATTTCGCAATCCGGCCACGCTGCGAACGGTGATCGTCCTCTCCGTCGCAGCCGTCATTCCGGCCTTCCTGGGAGTCTGGTTGGATTTGGGCCACATGGAAAGAGCGGCCTTCATCTTTTTCTCCCCCAATTTCAACAGCATGATGACGTTGAACGCGTGGATGTACAACGCGTTCATCATTCTGGCCGCGGTGTGTTGGCTGATGACGTTTCAACGACGGTCGGCCTGGCTCAAGCCGTTGTTGGCGCCGGCCATACTGTTTTCCATCATGTTTCCCAGCCAAAGCGGTGCGTTCTTCGGCGTGGTCGAGGCCAAGGGTTTCTGGCATAGTGCCTTGCTGCCCATGCTGTTCCTGGCGTCCGCGATTACGGCGGGCGGCGCCACCTTGTTGGCGGTGCGCATCCTCCTCGGCCCCGGCGCCGAATCGGCCGCGGATCACGAGGCGGCCGTCCGGCGTCTGCGTGCCGTGACTTTGATCGGATTGGCCGTCTATTTCGCGTTCGAATTCGCGGAGTTCTCGATCGCGCTGTGGAATCCCGACGTCCACGCTCCGGCCATCGAGTTGATCCTTCGCGGCCCGTACTGGTGGGTGTTCTGGATCGTACATCTGATTCTGGGGGGAATTCTGCCGTTCGCCCTTTTCCTCACCCGGCGAACCAACGCTTGGTTGATCGCAGCCATCCTCGTGGGCGTGTGTTTCATCAGCGCACGCTTGAACGTCTTGATTCCCGGACAAGCGGTTGGGGAGTTGGAGGGGTTGCAGGATGCCTTTCACCACGAGCGGCTGAAATACATCTACCACGCGACGCCCATGGAGTACTTTGTGGGGCTGTTCTTGCTTGCGGTGGGAGTGGCGGTGTTCTTTCTCGGCTCCAAGATCAACGACGTGGCTGCGCGACATTTCGGATTGCATGACTGAGGCACTTCGAGGCGTTCCATGAATACGAACAAGCGTTCCCAACATCAGACGCGTCGCGGATTCTTGGCGGGCGGCGCGCTGCTGGGCAGCGGCTTACTCTCGGCCGTTGCTGATGCCGGAGCCGCTTTGGGCGCCGACGGCGGTACGGGAGCTGCTATTTTGAACAGTCCTCGTCCCGACGTCCCCTACGACCCGGCGAAACCGGAGAACATCATCTATAGCGTTTGCTTGCAATGCAATACAGGCTGCGGCATCAAGTGCAAGATTCAAGACGGTTACGTCACGAAAATCGACGGAAATCCTTACAACCCGTGGACGCTCCTCCCGCATCTTCCCTACGCCACCCATCCCGTGGATGCCGCGGCGGTGGACGGCGCGATCTGCCCCAAAGGCCAGGCAGGCCTGCAAACCGCCTACGACCCGTATCGCATCCGTAAGGTGCTCAAGCGGGCCGGCAAGCGGGGGGAGAACAAATGGATCACCATCCCCTTCGAACAAGCCATACAAGAGATTTGCGAAGGCGGGACGCTTTTCCGCCATGTCCCGGGCGAAGAAAATCGTCAAGTCGAGGGGGTGGCTGCCTGCCTTGCGCTGAAGGATCCGGACGTCTCTAAGGTCATGGATGCCGACATCAAAGCCATCTGGAACGAAAAGGACAAGGACAAGAAAAAGGAATTGGTCGCGGCCTTTAAGGAGAAACACGCGGCCCATTTGGATGTGCTGATCGACCCGGATCATCCGGATTTAGGTCCCAAAAACAATCAGATCGTCGTGATGTGGGGGCGGCTGAAGGATGGTCGGGGCGACTTATACAAACGGTTTGCGGCCGCCCTGGGTACGGTTAACGCACATGGTCATACAACCGTGTGCCAAGGCTCGTTGTATTTTACTTGCAAGGCGATCAGCGAACAGTATATCGACGGTAGGTTCACCGACGGTCAGAAATTCTATTGGCAGGCCGATACGGAGAACGCCAAGTTCATCCTTTTCGTGGGCGCCAATCTTTTTGAGGCCAATTACGGCCCGCCCAATCGCACCGTTCGATTGACGGGCAACCTGGCGACCGGTCGAACCAAGATCGCCGTGGCCGATCCGCGGTTCAGTAAGCTGGCAAGCAAAGCCTGGAAGTGGCTGCCGTTGAAACCCGGCACGGACGCTGCGGTCGCCATGGCCATGATTCGCTGGATCATCGAACAAAAACGTTACGATGCCAAGTTCCTGTCCTGCGCCAATAAGGCGGCGGCATCGGCCTCCGGCGAGAACAGTTGGTGCAACGGGACCTGGTTGGTGACGATCCACGACGGCGTACCGGGAAAATTCGTGCGGGCGGCGGACGTGAAGATCGACGGTCAGCCCTTGGTACAGGCGCAGACCCGGCCGACCGCAGACGGAAAAGGGGAGTATACCGAAAAGTTCATGCTGGTCATGGTCGACGGTAAACCGACGGCCGTCGATCCTAACGACGCGGTAACCCCCGTATTCGGCGATCTTTTCGTGAACACGACCCTCCCGGACGGCACCGTCGTCAAGAGCGCCCTGCAAATCCTCTACGAATCCGCCTGCGAGCGCACCACGGCGGAATGGGCCGCCCTGGCCGACGTCAAGGAAGAGGATGTCATCGCGATCGCCCGCGAGTTGTCGTCTTACGGAAAAGCCGCCTGCGTGGATGTGCACCGCGGCCCGGCGCAGCACACGAACGGATTCTACAACGTGCTTAGCTGGATGACGCTCAACATGTTGCTGGGCAACTTTGACGCTAAGGGAGGCATGATCAAGGCCGCCACCTGGGATATCAGCGGAAAAGGCAAGCTCTTCGACCTCAAGGCGCACCCGGGGAAAATCACGGCTTTCGGAATCAGTTCCATCCGGCACGGCATCGATTACGAAAAGACCACGATTTTTTCGGGTTACCCCGCCAAAAGGAACTGGTATCCGCTTTCCAGCGACGTTTATGAGGAAATCATTCCGTCCATCGGCGACGCCTATCCCTATCCCATCAAGGTCTTGTTTACCTACATGGGAGCGCCGAATTATGCACTCCCGGCAGGGCACACCAATACGGCCGTGCTGAGCGATCTCGAGAGGTTGCCGCTGTATATCGCCGTGGACGTCGTGATCGGCAGCACATCCATGTATGCCGACTATATTTTCCCGGACTTGAGCTTTCTGGAACGTTGGGAGTTTCAGGGCAGCCACCCCAACATTCCGCAAAAAGTACAGCCCGTCCGCCAGCCGGTCATCGCACCTATTCCGGAAGAATGCACGGTTTTCGGTCAGAAGATTCCTATCAGCTTCGAAGCCTTGTTGTTGGGTATCGCCGAGCGGTTGAATCTGCCGGGATTCGGAGAAGGCGGCTTCGGCGAGGGACTGCCGCTGAAGCATCCGGACGATTTGTACCTACGTGCGGTGGCGAATCTGGCATTCGGCGAGAAGTCGGACGGTTCGCAGAACGTTCCCGACGCCGATCAGCGCGAGATGGAAGTATTCCTGGCGGCCCGCCGACACTTGCCGCCCACCGTGTTCGATCCGGCCCGATGGCGAGAAATCGTCGGCGAAAAGATGTGGCCTAAAGTCGTGTACGTCCTCTCGCGGGGCGGTCGCTTCGACGACTACGAAAAGGGATATCGGGGTGATCGAGCGGCCAATGCCTACGGGGCCTTGCTCAACCTCTATCAAGAGAAAACGGCTTCCACAGTTCACGCGGGCACCGGCCGGCCCAATCCGGGCTTTGCGTGCTACCTCCCGGTTCGCACGTTCGAAGGGAACGAACCGGATCAGTATCGGAAGGACTACGAGTTGGCGATGATTACGCATCGGGTCATCAGTCAGACGAAGAGCCGGACCATCGCAGATCCCTGGTTGTCCGCCTTGATGCCTGAGAACGGCATCCTCGTCAATCCGAGGGATGCGGAACGCCTCGGTTTGGTTCATGGACAGCATGTCAAGGTCACCAGCGCTACCAATGTCCAAGGCGAATACGACCTGGGAGCGGCGGGCAGAAAACCGATGATCGGCAAAGTCGTGGTTACGCAGACCATCCGGCCGGGCGTCGTCAGCTTCGCGTTAGGATTCGGGCATTGGGCGACGGGAGCCTCCGACGTGGAAATCGACGGCGTCGTAATTCGGGGGGAAAAGCGGCGCTCGCTCGGAATTCACGCTAACGCCGCCATGTGGACCGACCCCTTGGTCCAGAATACCTGCATGTTCGATCCCGTCGGCGGCAGCGTGAGTTTTTACGATAGCCACGTGAAACTCGAGCCGATCCCCTCTCGAGCGTTCGGCGGATGATCTCCGGTTCCTAACACGAGACCGCGATACAGCCGGGGGGGCCTGCGTACCTGCTCGCCGTGGCGCGTGGTGCGGGAACCGATCAAAACGCGATCCCGGCATCGGAGGGCCTAAAAGATATCTCCGCCCTTCCTGTCTCGGTCTTCACCGACTGAAACCCTGTTCCCGATGCTTCTCGAGCAGCTCGGCCAAGGACTCTGCTTCCCGCGGAAACTGACCGAGCAGGTCCGTTGTCTCGCCGGGATCACGTTCGAGATTGTAAAGCTGGGCGTGGTACTCGGGATGATTTGCGAGCTGCGCTGCGGGTACCGGCGAGAACGGCTTGCCCTCGATGTACTTCCAAGGACCCCGACGGACGGCGAACACTCCTTTCGCGCTGTGAAGAATCAGCGAATCGCGAGGCGAGGCGGATTCCGGATCACGAAGCAAGGACAAGAAACTGACACTGTCCGGGGCCGGCATGCGTTCCGACTCGGCAGGGTCAATCGCACCGAGCGGTTCGCCGAGTAGCTCGGCCACGGTTGCGTAGACGTCGATCAAGCCGATCATGTGATCGCAACGCGTGCCGGCGGGTACGCACTGCGGCCAGCGCACCACAAACGGCACACGAAATCCGCCCTCCCAAATGGAGTGCTTTCCCCCGCGCCGGTCGCCGTTCACCTTCAGTCCTGCCTCGACGGCCCGCCGAATAGCGGGATTGCGATCGGCGGCTTGGGGATTGGCGGGAGGAAGGACGCCGCCGTTATCGCTCGTGAACAAAAAGAGGGTGTTATCTGCCGAGCCGCGATCTTCCACGGCCTTGAAGATTCTGCCCACGGTGAGGTCCAAATCGCGGATAAAGTCGGTGTATGGTCCGCCGGCGGTGCTTCCCGCCACGTCCGGAGAGGGTGTAATCGGCTCGTGCACGGCGGTTGCGGCGAGGTACAGAAAAAACGGTTCATCCCTGGGAACCAGTCCCAACCAAGCCAAGGCCTTGTCGGTAAGCACGGGCATATTGCGAGAGTCATCTCGCTTGGGTGCGTCCAATCCCAAGTACGTCGAACCGTAAAACGTGGTGCCGGGATTCGGATCTCGCTTGGCGGATCGAAGGCCGAATACTCTGTGATTCTCGATATAGACGCCGGTCAAGTCGCCGTTGTTCTGGGGAACGGCGAACTGATAATCGAAACCCAATTCCAACGGACCCGGCTTGAGCATCCCGGTGAAATCCACCGGCTTGACGCTGCCATAGCCCAAGTGCCACTTGCCGATCATGGCCGTATGATAACCATGCCGTTTCAGCAGCGAGGCAAGCGTCGGGCGATCCGTTTCGATGAGCAGCGGATCGAAGACGTTCGCGACTCCCTGTTTCAAGGCGGACCGCCAACAGTATCGCCCGGTGAGCAAGCCATAGCGCGTCGGCGTGCAGACCGAGGATGGTGTGTTGGCGTCGGTAAACCGCATCCCCTCGCGGGCAAGGCGGTCGATGTTGGGCGTCTGTACCAAATCGGCGGGCGCGCCTTGACATGCTAAACTGCCGTAGCCGAGATCGTCGGCCAAGATGATTACGATATTCGGTTTCGCAGGGGACGGGGACGAAGCCTGCGTCTCCACGGCAGGCAAGAATGCCAGTATCAAACAAAGGCTTACAACCAATGATCGCGGCGGCGAAAAAATGTGCCGTTTCATGCTTATGACTCCCAATCACGCGGTGTCGGGATTGCGGGCAAGGAACTCCGTCGGCACTCTCCCAAACCGGGAAAAGGATTGTGGGCAGGCGTGTAGTGCTCAATACGACGGTTGCCCCTCCTTCATGGCGCGATGTGCCTCGGGCGTATCGAGAGGGATGCCGGGATCTCCCTGTTCCTCAAGCCAGCGGTCCAATTCGTCGGAAAGGCGCGACATGACCGCAGCGTACCGCGGGTCTTCGGCCAGATTGTTCATCTCAAACGAATCGTCGGCCGTGCGGTACAATTCCTCGGCCGGTCGAGAAACGTATCGCTTTACAAGCCGGTACGTCCGCGGACTGTTCCAGGAAGAGCCGACCCAGGTCGGCCAGTAGGGATTGTTCAACGCCCCGCCTCCCTGAAGGCCCATGACGTGCTTTTCGATGTAGATCTCTTGAGGAGTCAGATTACGAATGTAGTGCCATTCGCCGTCGGAGACGGAGCGGATGGGATACGGCGGTCCCTCGGGAAAGTTGTTGTGTGCAAAATACACATAATCGCGGTGTTTTGGCTCCCGGCCAAGCAACGTCCCAAGAAAGCTGCGGCCGTCGAACGCCTCCAGTTCCGAATCCGATGCCCCTGCAAGCCGCAGCAGGGTCGGCAACCAATCCGCGTATTGGACGAGGGCCGCGGTTCGTTTCCCCTGGGGCACCTTGCCCGGCCATCGTGCCACCAAAGCCGTGTGCACGCCAAGGTCCCAGTTGGTCCATTTGCATCCGGGGAACTGCGCGCCTTGCTCGGACGTGAACAGAACCAGCGTGCTCTCTCGTAAACCGATTTCATCCAACAATTCGAGAATTGCTCCCACCTGCCCGTCCATGTAAGTAATCTCCGCCAGGTATGCCGCGAAATCCGCGCGCGTTTTCGGCGTGTCGGCGATATGCGGCGGGAGCTGGAGCCGGACCGTGGGGTATTGCGATGCGTCGCCCATCACCCAGGGTACGTGCGGCTCCACCAAAGCCACAACCAACGCGAACGGCTGATCCGGCCGCCGGGTCATGAACTCGCGGATCCCGGCCAAGTCATGCGGCGGGGTCGGATCGGCCGTGCAATTGGGGCAGAAACCGGGGACTTGCTCGAACGGGAAAACCTCTCGCGGTTCCACATGGACCTTCCCCGCCAGCCCCACGCGATACCCATACCGCCCCAGATGTTGCGGCATGCCGGCGATCGTTCGACGGGACGCCGAATGATTCCAGCAACAGCCGTTGCGCATCGGGTACAGGCCGGTATAAAGTTCGGCTCGGCAGGGTTGGCACATCGCCATGCTCAGATACGCGCGATCGTACACTAAGCCCTCTCGGGCCAGCCGATCGAGATGCGGCGTCCGGGCATTGCGACCCCCATAGATCGGCAAGTCGTTGTAGGTGCAGTCATCGGCCATGATGATGAGCACATTCGGACGAGCCTGCGGCGCTTGAGCAAGAGCGCCGCTGCACAACCCCAAGGTCGCGAAAACCGCCAGAAACCCTGTCGTTCGCATTGCCGGCCCTCAACGAAGCAAAAGGCAACGGAGCCTTCCACGGAGGGAAGGCTCCGCCGTCACACGATTCGTTGCAACTACCGATTCCACTTTTCATGCCGCCAAGGTGCGCACGGGTTAACGTTCCGCCGGAAAGTCCGGAACGCGATCCGTGAACGGCGCACAGCGGACCGCCGTCAACGATCTTGTTGCGATTCACGCCTCGTCGGCGGGCAATTCCAGGGTTTGCGTCTCGAGTCCGGCCAGCGACAGAACTCCATAGAGCACGAACCCGACGATGAACGCGGCGACCGGCGGGCACGGCACGTAGCTGGTTCCGATCACCAAATCGATGCCCCCCACCACAAAGCCCACGATCCACGAAATCCAACCCGCCGGATTGAATCCCGCGCGGGGACCCGCCCAACGTTTCCCGGCCAGCAGATAGTCGGCGGCCATGGCGCCGCACACCGGGCCGAATGAAGCACCGATGATCGTGAACACGCCCGCCGCATTCCCGGCGTAGCCGCTCAACACCAGCAGGATCGCCACCAGGGCGCCGATACCGCACGAGACGAACGGATTGACCTTCGGCAAGGTGGTCTTGAAACTGTTTGCGGCGATGAAACTGGAGAAGCAGGCCGGCGGAAATGCCGCGATGGCCAGCAGATACCAAAAGACGCCCGGCGCCGCCTCACCAAGACTGGGAGCAAGCTTGCTCATGATAGTTGATGTTTGCAGGACCGGGGGCTTGTCGAGCAGACCGGCGCCGGCGGCCCCCGCTGCAATCAGCAGAGACAGGCCTCCCGTCAGGATGATGGCTCCGGCAATGCCCACCAGGCCGCCCCATTTGACGTCGTTTTCGTCGCGATTGCCCATTCCGAAATCCACGCCGGCCGCTCCCGCCGTAGCGAAGAACCCCACGACATAGGTCGCGATCGCCACGAATACTCCCCACACGGTCAAAGCGTCGGCAGCCTTAGGTGCCTGCGCTGCCGGAGCTTCCTTCCCTGCTTCGCTTTGCGCGGCGGCAATCGCCGGTTCCTTGCCGGCCTCGACCAGCTTCTTGTGATCGAACTTAACAAGCCCGCCCACTGAGACGAGGGTCAAAACAATCAGGATGGTCAAGGGGAAGAGCGGCAAGTACGTTGCCACTCGCCCGACGTACTGAATTCCTTTTAGTCCCATGAATGTCGCCAAGACGATAAACGCTACGGCGACCACGGCATAGGTCGGGCTGCCGAAACCCACTCCGAAAGGCTTACATAACAAACCGGTGGTGAAGAAGGCGTTGACCGCCAACCATCCAAACTGCAAGCATCCCATCAGGAAGCCGGGCATGATGAAGCCGCCTTGGACACCGTAAGTCGAAGTCCCCACGATGTAAAGCGGCAAGCCCGTTTTCACCCCCAGTTTTCCAGGCACGAGATAAAAAAGGTAGTGGCACAACAAGGCGGAGACCACGAGGGCCAGAAGGGCGATTCCGACACCTTGCGACAGCGCCCCGCCGGCATTCAAGGGGATGCCGCTGTCTCTCACCAACTCTTTGATGACGGGCACCTGATGCCAAAACACGAACCAAAGAAAGATTCCCGCGTACGTCGGGGCGGTACTCGCATACCACGGCGTTCGACTCTCCTTTGGCACGGGCTTGGCCGACGCCACATAGTCCGGCAGCATTCCAGCCATTGCAATCCTCCTCATTCGTGGGGAAGTGTTACGGTAAGACGCAAACAGGACTTTTCTCGCGCGGGTCGGCCGCCGCAACGCAGGCGGTGAAAGTACTCATTGCAATAGGGATTGAGTATACCCAACGCCCGGCCGAAGTCCAGAACCATGATGAGGATTTTCCATAGCCTCAGGTTGTTCCGTCCGGCGCATGTTGCCTAAACAGCCAAGTCCCAAGCCGTGTTGACCGATTCACGGTCGGAACACTACCATGCTGAGGTCACGAAGACGGAATTCTCCCCTGGAAGCGGTGCGCACCTGGGATTCTCCACCGGGCTGTACCGCATTTCGCGCGGGTGGCTCCGTGGATTAGGTCCCTAAGTTGGGACATGGAATCAAGCGACGTATTCATGCGAACGGATAGGCGATGGCTCTGGATCGTCTTGATTGCGCTCGCGCTCTCGGTGCGACTGGGGGCTGCGGTCGCTTGGGATTGGCGATTTCAGGGCCGATTGGTTTTCGGCGACAGCCTAAGCTACTGGCATCTGGCGGGGGCGTTGGCCCGAGGTGAACCGTTTCGGTACGGAGAGTACGGCCGCGTCTTCCGAACGCCGGGCTATCCCCTGCTGTTGGCGCCCCTGTTCTTGATCTCCGGAGAGTCGCCCCCGCTTTTTCTGGGGCGGGCGGTGGGGGCAATTCTTGGCACGCTCGGAGTCATCGCCGCGGGTTGGCTTGGCAAGTTGCTGTGGGACGATCGCGTCGGTTGGTGTGCGGCTTTTTTGGCCGCCATCCATCCGGAGTGCGTGCTCTCTTCCGTGCCCCTCCTCAGTGAGGCTGCCTTCTGCCCGGTGTGGATTTTTCACCTTGCGTGCTTCGCCGCGCTGATGCGATTTGCGAAGCTACCCACCGCGTGGATCTGGGCGGCTTGTGCCGGGGCAACGGCCGGAATCGCCGTCTTGATTCGCCCCAGTGCGTTGCTGTGGTTGCCTTTCGCGTTTACTTTCCTGATTGTCGTCGATCGCAATGCCGTGCCTCTGCGGCTGCTCGCGCTGGTGGGGGGGACGGCCATCGTGGTTCTACTGCCTTGGTGGATCCGGAACTACGCCGTGACGGGCCGCTGGATCTTGACGACCACGCAGGTCGGGCCGAGCCTTTACGACGGTTGCCATCCAAACGCCGACGGCGGCAGCAATATGGATTTCATGACGGCCGCCGTGGCTGAAACCAAGCAACATCTGGGAGAAAGAGGGCACGACGCCCTCGCCGTGGAATTGGAGATGGACCGACGTCTCCGGCGAGAGGCCTTGCATTGGGCGTCGGAAAACCCCGATCAATTCCTGCGTTTGGCCGCGGTGAAGTTTCGCCGCTTTTGGAGTCCCATTCCTAATGAACGGGCCTTCAATACGGTCCCCGTCAATCTGGTGATGGCGGCGGGATTTTTGGTCGTACTGCTGCCGGCCGCGGCGGGGCTATTGCTGGGCCGATCGAGCCGGATCGCTTTCGTCACCTGTTGGTTGCCGGCGGTTTACTTCACCTTCTTGCACATCGTTTTCGTCAGCTCCGTGCGTTATCGCCAACCGGTCACGTTCGCCCTGATCGCCGCGGCGGCTCCCGTGCTCGTGCAGACGATCGACTACCTTCGACCAGGAGGGCGAAGGCCCGATAAGGCGAGAGGTCCCTCAGACCCGCCGAGGAATGAAAGCTAGCGCACTGACCCCGTGAAAAGAATTCGCAAGCAGAGAAGGCCGCTACTGACCGTGCTCCAATGGGCGGTAATCCTCCTGCCGATGCTGGTCGGAGGCGCGTATTTCTATTTGTTCCATCAAGTGGATTCCCTGCTGCGCGCCGAGATTGAACGGCAGTTTTCGGCCCGTTACCCCGACTTAGAACTCCGGCTGCGTTCGGCGGTTTGGATATCGGGAGAAGGAATTCAACTCAAGGGAATTCGCATCCGCGATCCACGCCTGGATTCGGAAGCGGGCGATATCTGCGAGATCGAGGAGGTCTTCATCGGATTCTCGGCCACGTTGGAAAGATTGTGGCAAGGCCGCGTCGCGGTCGATGTCGTTCGGGTGCGGCGTCCACGTGTCCGAGCCGTGGCTATCACGGCGACGAGGTGGAATTTCTCGTCGCTGTTGCCTTTGCCCCAGTTCAGCCGGAATCCGCCGCCCATAGAAATCGAGAGCGGTGCCGTGGAAATCCACGGTCCGCGAACGGGATGGGGCAGTCTCGCTTTGCGAGATATCGAGATGCGGATCTGGGGGGTACCCGGCGGCAACCAATCAGAAAGCTTGCCCGACCGGCACGTCCGACACTTGAGCGGTACGTTTACCGGCGACTTCTTGCGGCGCGTCAATATCGAAGGAACGATCAATCCGCACACTTTGCAGCTCAGCCTGCAAGGCACGGTGGATTCGTTGGAAGTGTCGCCCGAGTTCTGGGCCGCACTGCCCCAGCACATATCGCAACGGCTCCCCCTGCTGGCCAACCTTCGCGCTCAGGCGGTGTTCGGCTTCCGCGTCTTCTACGACGCGGCGGCGGCCGATCCGTTGCGGTTTGACCTCGCCGGTCGGTTTCTGCAAGGGCGCTGGGATGCGCCGCTCGCGGCTTATCCCTTCACGGATATCGCGGGCCGCTTTCGGATTACCGACGAGGGTGTGCGATTGGATGAGGTGCTGGCGGTTTCCGGCGGGACTCAGGTTCAGATTCGCGAGGCGGCGGCACGGTACGGCGAGACCATTCAGCCGCTCCTTCTGGATGCGACCGTCACGAACTTGAAAGTGGAGCCCGGCTTGAAACCCCTGTTGCCCGCCGCCGTGCAGCGGCAATGGTCGCAGCTTTTTCCCGCAGGTTTGGTCAATCTCAGCACGCGGCTGGAATGGGACGGCGTGCGGCCCCGAGGATATATCCGAATGGATTTGCTGGACGCATCCTTCGCGTATGCAGAGTTCCCCTATCGCCTACAAAAGGTACAAGGGGTCTTGCGTTTGGATTTGTCGGAAGACCGGCTGGACGTGAACCTCACGGCCCGGGCCGACAATCAGCCGGTGGAAATTCGCGGACACGTCCTGAATCCCCTGGGAACCTCGCAAACACGCCTGTCGGTTACGGGGCGAGGCATTCCCCTGACGGACCGCCTGTTTTCGGCCGTGCTGAATCCTGCTACACAGGATTTGCTGCGAGACTTGCATGCTGCGGGCAAGATCGATGTCTGGCTTGGAGTCGGCCAAGAGGCGCCGGGGGGACCGCCGCGTACTCAAATCCAGATCGATTTGCGGCAGTGTTCCGTCAAGTTCACCGGGTTCCCGCTCGCCATCTCCGATATTTCCGGCCGCATCGTAAAACGGGGCGATGTATGGGAATTTCAGGACCTGAGAGGGACGCACGGCGTCTCGCAAATTCAGGCTCATGGGAACCTGCTGCCGGATGAAAGAGGCTCGGTTTTCTCGCTGCGATTTAGCGGGCGGCAAATTCGCTTGGACAGCGATCTTCGTGATGCCTTGCCTAAGCAAGAATGGCGTCAGGTCTGGGACAGCTTGCGACCCGAGGGCTGCGTGGATGTCGCTGACGGGCTCTATGTTTACCGCAACTACGGCGGTAGCGAGATATCCTTCTCGGCCACGCCGAATGATAATCGCACCGCCCTGGAACCGGTGGCTTTCCCCTACCGCATGGAAAACCTCCAAGGGACGCTTCGATTCGAAAACGGGGTGGTCTTCGTGGAGAACCTCCGCGGCCGGCACGGAAGCTGTTCCTTTCAGGGGCGAGCGTTTTGCGAGACCAAGCCGGGCGGAGAGTGGCGATTGCGTCTGGACGACCTTTGGATCGATCGCCTGACGGTGGATCGCAACTTGATGGCGGCCCTGCCGGAATCGGTGAGCAACGGATTGGCTCGCCTCAACGTGGGCGGACCGATCAACCTGAGGGGAACGCTGGAAATAGGCCATCTACCGACGGTTGAGAGGGAGGCCCCGCCCGAGGCGGCGACCGTTCCATCCCAGCTTCGCGTGACCTGGAATGCGGCGGCGACTCTGGCCGGGAATTCGGCAGGTACGGAAGTCCCGCTGCAAAACATCCACGGAAATATCGCCTTGCGAGGTGCCTACTCCGCCGGGGATTTTGCCGCGGAGGGTGAGTTGGATTTGGATTCGCTGTCTTTCCGCGGAGTCCAATGCACCGCAGTTCAGGGCCCTTTCCGTCTGCAAAACGATAGGCTCTTGCTGGGGCATGTCCTCGGCCCGACGGCAGAGTCCGGACAGCCGTCGAAACCCCTGGAAGCCCGGCTTTGGGACGGGGTTCTTCGCGCCGGCGGCTGGATTCGTTTTCATCCCCAGCTCGAATATCAGTTCTCCGCATCTTTGAGCCGGGCCGATCTGCGCGTCGTGGCGCGCGATTATCAAGTGGATGCTCCCAACCTTCGGGGCGCGGTTTACGCCGCCGTTTCCCTTCAGGGGAAAGGGGCCGGCATTCAGGGCCTGACCGGTTACGGCAACTTCCAATTGAAGGACGCCGACATTTACGAACTGCCGTTGGTGGTGGCGTTATTGAAGATTCTCAGCATCCGCCGCCCGGATCGGACCGCCTTTCACGAATGTGAAGGCGGGTTTCAGATCGCCGGCAACCATTTGTATTGGGATCGCCTGATGTTTCGGGGCGACGCCGTCAGCCTTGTCGGCCAAGGCGAGATGGACTTCGACTCCAATTTACGATTGACGTTTCGTTCACTGTTGGGGCCGAATGAACTGAAAATCCCCGTTGTGAAGGAGGTCTTTCGGGGGGCCAGCGAGCAGATCATCCTGGTGCACGTGGGTGGAACGCTCAGGGATCCGCAAGTGCGGCGTGATCCCTTGCCCGGCGTGGGACAAGCGCTACAGTGGTTTCAAGGCGGTGAGCAGAACCTACCGCGATTGCGAGAAGTCGTACCTTTGATACCATAAAAGTCTCGGCCGACACCTATCGGTTTGCCGGCTCAGAACCTCAGCGCGGTTTCGGTCGAAGGATCGATCATCGTCGTAACAGGAACCGGCCCTTTTTCTGCGGAAATGGGGCCGCGCCGCCGTGATACGACGGTGTTAAGCCTTGTTCGATTTCGCGAATTCGAGGAGGTTGCCATGAGCATGGGACCGTTGGGACCCGTAGGAGCCGGCGCAGCGGGTTCGCCCTTGTCGCAGGTCCGAGCCGGCGATTCCGAGCGAGCCAAGGAAACGGCGGATCGGGATCGCACCCGGGCGGTCGACTTGAAAGCCGAACAGAGTGCCGGTGTGGGCCGGACGGATGGGGAGGATCACGAAACCGCCGAACGGGACGCCGACGGGCGGCGCCCTTGGGAAGCGTCACCGGTCTCGGAAGAGATCGCCCACGGAGACGACGAAACGCCTCAGGCGGTGTTGCCGCCCGATCCCGCCGGACAGAGTGGAAACCTGTTGGACGTCAGCGGTTGATCGTCGCCGCGGCCGATGGCGCGTGCGGTTTCCGCAACCTTCGCGATGCCCGAGTATCCCACGAATCCGGCGGTAAGGCCCTGAATCCCGGGCGACGATTCGGCGGCGTCTCAGCGAAACATCAGGCTTGGCATCGAGAGGTACATCATGCGATTCGTGAAGATGCACGGGGCGGGCAACGATTATGTTTACGTCGATTGTTTTCGAGAAACGCCGCCCCAATCGCCCGCGGAACTGGCCCCAAAAATCGCGGATCGGCATTTCGGCGTGGGGGGGGACGGCTTGATCTTGATCACTCCCTCGGATGCGGCTGATGCTCGCATGCGGATGTTCAATGCCGACGGGTCCGAGGCCGAGATGTGCGGCAACGGCGTGCGATGCGTCGCCAAGTACGTGTACGAGAGCGGAATCAGCCGTAACAATCCCCTCCGCATCGAGACGGGGCGCGGCGTGCTGGTCCTGGACCTCCTGCTTGAAAATGGCCGCGTGCAGAAGGTTCGGGTCAACATGGGTGAGCCGATCTTGAACCCCCGTGAAATCCCAACGACGCTAGCCGCGGGCTTGGATCGTGTCGTGGAATATCCCCTGCAAGTGGAGGGCACGACGCTATCCGTGACTTGCGTTTCGATGGGGAATCCGCATTGCGTGATTTTCGTCGAGGAATTGACCGATTCGTTGGTTCTCGGGCTGGGGCCTGTGATCGAGCGCCACCCGGCCTTTCCACACCGTGTGAATGTCGAATTCGTCCAGGTCGAATCCGCAGGGGCGGTTCGAGCACGGGTTTGGGAACGCGGTTCGGGGGAGACGCTTGCGTGCGGCACGGGTGCATGCGCGGTGTGTGTCGCGGGGGTCTTGACGGGCCGCACGGAGCGCCGCCTTGCCGTCCATCTACCCGGCGGCCTCTTGGAAATCGAATGGAGCGAGCAAGGGCACGTCTTTCTTACCGGTCCGGCGGTGGAGGTCTTTCGCGGCGATTGGCCCGATTGACGAAGCGCGCGGAGGAATCCTCGCCCATAGCCAGTTGTCGGCGCGCGGTTATCAACGGAGTCTTCGCGGACGGGAGAAAGCAAACGGTTCGGAGGCCGAGATGTCGATTCGAACGTTGGGTAGTCGTGCCGGGGTAACGGCCATCCTCATGGTTTTCAAAGCGTGGATGGGCACGGTGCAATATCGAGTGCTATACGAAGACCCCGGCATAGATCCTGTGTTTCCCGAGTGCGACGGCCCGAATATTTACGTGTTTTGGCACGAATATATCTTGTTTCCCTTCTACCTGCGGGGGCATTGCCACTTGACCATGCTGCTGTCCCGGCATCGCGACGCGGACTTGCTATCTCAGGCAGCCAAGAAGATGGGATTCGAGTTCGTTCGCGGATCCACGAAGCGAGGCGGGATGGAGGCCGTACGCAATATGATGGCGGCCGGCAAGACGCATCATTTGGCGATCACGCCCGACGGACCGCGCGGTCCCCGGCGGTGCATGGCGCCGGGCGCGATCTTCCTGGCCTCGCGACTGAATATGCCGATCGTGGCGCTGGGCTTCGGGTATGATCGGCCGTGGCGACTGAAGAGCTGGGACCGCTTTGCCGTTCCACGCCCCTTTTCCCGTGCGCGAGCGGTCACGAGTCGCGCTTGGCAAATTCCGCCGGATCTGGACCGAGAGGGCATCGAGGAACATCGCCGCCGGATCGAAAGCGAACTGAATCGGCTAACCGAGAGAGCGGAGCAATGGGCGAACGAAGGTATTCACATTCCCGGCGAAAGACCTCTGCGACGGCAAGGAGCGCACCATCCGCCGGTTCGGAATTGTCCAAGCACAACGGTACATCAAGAGCTGCGCGTATGCACGCCGCCGGTGGGAATCGACGGCGGAGACATGGGGGGCGATGTTCTTCAGAAGGCCCGCAAAATGACGGCTTAGCCGAGATCAGTACTCGGCATCGGTGTTGGACCGGCGTCGATCCTACCAACGCATGGAGATTCCGTACGTAGAACGGGAGCAGAATTCTCGTGGCCGACGCAGCGGATTTGAGAGATTCTCCGGCTGTTCTCACCGTGTCCGAAATCACCGCCATGATTCGGGGGGTCTTGGAGTCCGCCTTCGTATCACTCTGGATCGAGGGTGAGATCGCCGATATGGCACGCGCCCGATCGGGCCACATTTATTTCACGCTCAAGGATGAAGGGGCCCAACTGCCCTGCGTCTTGTGGGCGAGCACGGCCGGCACGGTCAGATTCCCGCTCGAGGACGGTCTCCGCGTCTTGTGTCGCGGTCGGCTGAGCGTGTATCCGCCGCACGGAAGATACCAGTTGGTCGTGCAAAGGGTGTCGCCTGCCGGAATCGGATCCCTGGAGCTGGCGCTGCGTCGGCTCAAGGAAAAGCTGGCGAAAGAGGGACTCTTCGCGGCGGAACGCAAACGCGCTTTGCCGCCTTTTCCCCGCACGATTGCGGTCGTGACCAGCCCGAGCGGCGCGGCCGTCCACGATTTCCTGACCGCGCTGCGAGATCGTCTGACCACAGCGGACATCGTCATCGTGCCGGTTCGCGTACAGGGCGAAGAAGCATCGGAAGAGATCGCTCACGCCTTGCATTGGGTGAACAGTTGGAGGGCGTCGCCCGATTGCATCGTCCTCACCCGAGGCGGCGGAAGCTTGGAAGACTTGGCCGCTTTCAACTCCGAGGCCGTCGTTCGGGCCATTGCCGCATCAGGCATCCCCGTGGTTTCCGCCGTGGGACACGAGATCGACGTCACCCTGGCCGATTTGGCGGCTGATGTGCGGGCATTGACCCCGACGGACGCCGCACAGCGCGTCTTGCCCGCGAAAAGCGAAGTCTTGGAGCGGCTGATGGTCGCGGGGCATCGACTGTTCGGGGCGATGCGCGGGCGGTTGCGGACCGAGAGATGGCGATTAGACTCGCTGGCGAGGCATCCGGCGTTTGTCCGTCCGTTCGATCGAATCCGGGCCGCGGCGCAACGCGTCGATCAATGGGATGTGCGGCTGGCGCTGGCCGTCCGCCGATTTCAGGAACAGGCCGTGCAGCGTTGGCGGGCCGCCGCGGAACGCTTGGAATCGCTCAGCCCGCTTGCCATTCTCGGGCGGGGTTACACCGTAACACAGGACGTGGAAACCGGTCGTCCCTTGCGCAGTTCCGCGGAGATTGCGCCGGGAATGCGGCTGCGGACGATCTTCGCTCAGGGGTGGGCATTGAGCCGGGTCGAAGCGGCCGCCGATTCTCGAGAACAAGCCAGGGAATAAAGGCCGTAGGTTCGCTCGGACGAGCATCGGCCCGAGGGTCGTCGATTTCACGCCCGAGAGAGGAATTCGCCGCTTCGGGTATCGATCTTCACTACTTCGCCTTGGGCCATGTACTCCGGCACTTGCACGACGTAGCCGGTCTCCAATTTGGCGGGCTTGGTCCGCCCCGTGGCCGACGCTCCGCGGATGTAGGGATCGCACTCCACGATTTGCAACTCCACGGCCACCGGCAATTCCACGCCCACGCATTCGCCCTCATAGATCAGAGCGAAGATGCCCTCCAAGCCCTCCTTCAAATAGTTGATCTCATCCGCCAAGTCGTCTCTGGCCAGCGAATATTGGTTGTAGTCGCGCGAGTCGAGAAAGTGAACGTGCGAGGCGTCGGCATACATGTACGTGACAGGGCGTTTCTCGAAGTCCGCCTCGTCCAAACCTTCCGTGCCCTTGAGGTTGATATCGACTTTCTGCTTGGTGATCAGGTTTCGGGCGCGAAACTTGTACAAGGTCGCCGCCCCGCGTGCCGACGGAGTCTGCACTTGCATCGATTCGATCAGACACGGCGCACCTTGATACCGAACGATGGTTCCGCGTTTGATGTCTTTAGCCAACATGTTGTTTCCCTCAGTGGTTCCTTCCTCGTCGGCGGCCCATGTTGCAGAAAGACCGCCGCGGTCCGTGGCACGGTGAACGGTCCGTTGAATCGCAGGGTTGGGAGGCCGGGCCTCGGGGACTATTCTCCCCGCGTCGGCGGGCGGTTTTCCTTCACGAAGTGACGCACAAGCTTATATTACCACGCCGGATTGAGGATCGACCGCGACCCCCTTGGTCAGGCGCGACAATTCGCCCAACACGAGGATCAGAGCGCTCGGATCGAAAAGTTCCTCCCCCGGCCCTTCCCCGGCGTCGTCCTCATCCACGATCTGTTCGAAATGGAGGACATCGAAGCGTCCGTCGCAGTCCAAGATTCGTTGCAGTTCGTTTCGTTCATCCGGCTGCAAATCGGCTCGCGAAAGCTCGCTTACCAACTTCGCGGCCTCTTCGCGGATTTCGCTGCCGCAGATGTAGGCCACATCCATGGCGGCGTGATTGCCGGGAGCGACCACGGTCAAGGATTCGAAGTATCCGCGTTCATCGGCCTGCGGGTTGGAAAGCTCCAAACCGGCGTCCAAGGCTTCCAGGGCCTGGACCACGTGTTTGAGTTGCGGGCGATGGTCCCGATGAAAATAGACGAAACAGGTTTCTCGCCATTGATAATCGGGATGCTGAAACATCGACATGGTGCCGGGTTCCCCGAACCGGAATTGCCTGAACCCCATCGAGCCGAGATGCGCGGAACGAACCTGGCCGCAACCCAAGCGCAAGCCAAAGCTTGCCGCGGCGCTGTCGGACGCCGTGATCGTTAGGATTCCACGTTCTCAACGGACAAAAGCTATTGTATCGCTTCGGGCTGGAAGGGTAATGACCCTCCCGAAGGGGCAAACGTTCCGTTTCGAGGCCTCTCCTTTCAACCGCCCAGTTGTGCCGAACGTTCGGCGGCGGCCTGGACGGCGGCGAAAACCGCGCCGCGAAATCCGGCCGATTCCATGGCGACAAGTCCCGCGATGGTTGTTCCGCCGGGACTGGTCACTTGCTCCTTGAGGAGGGATGGCGGAGATCCCGTCACCAGGACCATTTCCGCGGCCCCCTTGAGCGTCTGTGCAGCGAGCAGGCATGCGGTGTCGCGCGGCAGACCGTGCCGGACCCCGGCGTCCGCCATCGCTTCGATCATCACATACGCGAAAGCCGGCCCCGATCCGGATAGAGCCGTGACGGCGTCCATCAAGCGCTCTTCCACACGGACGGCCGCGCCGACCGCCGACAAAAGGTCCCCGACGAGTCTCCCGTCGTCTTCCGTGGCATACGAGCCGAGGGCATAGGCAGCCGCCCCTTGACCGACCAAGCACGGCGTGTTCGGCATGACGCGAACCACACGGCAGGAATTCCCCAGGGAAGATTCCATTTTTGCCAAAGAGACACCGGCCGCAATCGACACGATGAGCTGATTTGAGGAGACCCGCCCCGCCAATTCCTTGAGCAGGTCGGTCATGGACTGCGGCTTAACGGCTAGGAAGATCACCTCTTGCCGCTGTACCACCTCCAAGTTATTCGCGGTTACCGCAGCTCCCGTCGCCGCACGGAAGCGCTCCCTCGCCGCCGCGGAGACATCCGACGCCATCAGCGAATCGGGCGTGACGACGCCTTTCTTGAGGAAACCTTCGGCAAGGGCCTGCGCCATGCGGCCTGCGCCGATGAACCCAATCCGTTTCGTGCTCATTTTCTCGTGCCTCGGATTCCCTACAAAGACGATCCAAGCGAGCCGGTGAACGCTTCGGCTCTCGCCGGAGACGCACCACTTGCACGGACGGCACAACCTGCTCCGTCTCCCGGGCGGGGTCGTGCGGCAACCACCACCGCATTGTGCTGCCCTTGCCTGCCCCGACGGCATAAGGTCGCACACCCAGAGCGATTCTCAGCCATCCCGTGGAAACAGTCGGCGAATCGGCGCATCATTGTCCGCGTCGCACGTGGAATCGATACTCGCCCGCCCTCGCGGACAAAACACGATAGTGGGCCTCTTGCCGGATCACTTCCACACCTGAGGCATGTTCCAGCGGCTGCCCGTCCAGGGTAACCGCATCCGATCCCGTGGCGGGAACACAGACCGTCGCCGAGACGTTCGCCGGTACGACGACGTGCCAACTCAGGCCGTCATCTTCCCGCCGCCATTCGCTGACGATCTCGCCGCAGATCGACCCGTAACGCGCATCGACAAAATCCAGCCCCGGACCGAGATGCGGCCGCAGCACGATTTTCCGGAAGCCGGGCCCGTCCGTGTCGATGCCCCCCACATACTGGAACAGCCACTGTCCGACCGCGCCGAAAGCGTAATGGGCGAAGCTGTTCATCCCCGGGTCTTGAAAACCTTTCTCGGGCGTCCAACCATCCCATCTCTCCCAGATGGAGGTCGCACCGTGCTTGATCGAGAAACCCCAAGATGGGAACGTGTCGTTCAAGAGCAGACGGTAAGCGACGCCGGTTCGGCCGAAATCGGAGAGCGTCGGCATCAAGTAGGCCGTGCCGACAAACCCGGTCGAAAGGTGATGGTCGCGTTGCGCGATGTCGTCGACCAAATACCGCACCGCGTTTTCCCGCAGGCTTTCGGGAAGAAGACCGAAACGTAGCGCCAGCACATAGCAGGTTTGAGTGTTTCCTTGGACGCGACCGTCTTCGGAGACATAGGCCTTTTGAAATGCTTGGCGAATCTCTTCATAGAGACGCATATACTCCGCAGCCTTGTCTTTCATCCCGAGGGCAGCGGCCGCTTCCGCGGTGAGCCGCGTGCTATAGGCGAAAAAGGCCGTAGCCAGTACGTCCTTGGGCGTGTCGGCGTTGATCGAAAGCCAATCCCCGTAACCTTCGGCGGGGCGCAAAAGGCCTTGGCTGTGCGTGCGGCAATAGGCGATCCATCGCTCCATGGCGTCAAAATGCTCTTCCAGAACCCGTCGGTCGGCGTACACCTGATGGATGGTCCAAGGGCACACCGTTCCCGCGTCGGCCCACGCCGCCGTACCGCCTCCCATGGCGACGATCCGCGGGGCCACGTCGGGAAAATCACCCTCGGGGCCTTGCGCGTCTTCCAAATCGCGAAGCCATTTCGTGAAGAATGCCGCCACATCCGCGTTGTAGCTCGCCGCTCGGATGAATACCTCGGCATCACCCGTCCACCCCAAGCGCTCATCCCGCTGCGGGCAATCGGTGGGCACGGAGATGAAGTTGGCTCGCTGCGTCCAAACGATGTTCCTGAAGAGTTGATTGACCATGGGGTTGGAACAGGTGAACGAGCCGACCAGGGGGATATCCGAGTTGACGGCCAAGCCCGTGACGGCGTCTTTTCCCGGCCGTCCCGGATAGCCCGTCACCTCGACGTAACGAAAACCGTGGAAGGTAAATCGCGGCTGCCAAGTCTCGACCCCCTCTCCGGAAAGGATGTAGGTATCCGTCGCCCGCGCGGAACGCAGGTTCGTGGTGTAAATCGTTCCATCCGGGTTCAAGACCTCCGCGAAACGCATACGAACGCGGGTGCCGGCGGGACCTTGCACCTTCAATCGTGCGAAACCGGCGAAATTCTGGCCCAAATCGAAGACGAATACGCCGGGTTGCGGCTCGGCGATCGATTGGGTGGGGACCTCGCCGGTGATGAGAACGGGCACCCCCGGCTGTGCCTCCAGCCTCGCCGGGACGTCCGAGGCGGCGACGGCGGGCTTCCAGTCCGCGTCATTGAAGTTCGGCTCGCTCCAACCCGGCATTCGCAAGCGCACATCGTAGGTCTCGCCGGCAAGGAATTCCGCCTCGATCTCCGGACCGAAGGAGAACTTCCAGGACTCGTCCGTCACCACGACCGTACGAGAACCGTCCGCCAATTCCAGCTCGAGCTGCAACCAAATCTTGGGATCCTTCCCGTACAGAAAGGCCTGCTTGAACCAGCCGATGTGGCCTGAATACCAGCCCGGTGCTAATGTCGCGCCGATTGCGTTCTTGCCTTGAGCTACCAAAGCGGTCACGTCGTAAGTGTTGTAATAAACGCGCTTGTTGTAGTCGGTCCATCCCGGCGGAAAGAGGTCCGGGACGGCGTCCTTCCCGTTCAATTCCACGTCGAACAACCCTAAGGCACTCGCATAAAGCGTCGCCTTGCGGACCGGCTGATCGACGGCGAATTCCTTGCGAAACAGTCCCGTCGCCAAGATTCTCGCGGCGGGATCCTCTTGCGAAGGATTGTCCAAAGCCGGGTGGTACAAGGTCTCCGGGGCCTGAATCCATTGTGCTTGCCGATCCGCATTTTCGAGCAAACCCATGGTCCACAAGGCAGGTCGGCTGTATTCGGTGACTGCGCCGTCCGCATCCCAAATCCGGACTTTCCAGTGGCATTCCGTTCGCGACGCGAGCGGAAGACCGCCGTATTCGATCTGATTCGTCAGCGAAGATTCCACCCGGCCGGAATCCCAGAGATCGCCCTCATTCCGATCCAGTTTCTCGCGGCTGGAGGCCACCAACACCTGGTAAGCGGTTTGGCACGCACCGCGGCGGATATCTCGCATGATCCAGCTTAACCGCGGCCGTGCCACGTCGATGCCCAGCGGATCCACGCGGTACTCGCAGCGCAACTGCTCGAGCCGAGCGGGACTCGTGGCCCCTGGGGCCTCCTCCGCGAGAACCCGGGCACCGCCTAGCAGCGCCCCCACGCAAACCCCAAGGACGGTCGCAACCCGAGTCTTTGTGCTTGTCGGCATTTCTGTATCTCCATGATCCGGAAGTCTTCCGCGTTGCCGCGGCAATCTTCGGCCTCACTCCGTGATTGCCGGGAACCACGGACCTTCACGCGTCCGCTTACGAGTAATTGTTCGCAGATCCGCTCAACCCGTGCTTGCCCGAGCACGCTCACGATTCACGACGTACAGCGTGCCAAAAACGAAATAGACGATCGCCAAGTACAGGAGCGACGGCTTGATCGTCGCCGGCTCCATGTAGCCGAGGAAGGAAATGATCGCAAACCCCAAGCTGGCCACGAGGCACAAGGCGGCTCCCGCCCCAAAGGCGAAAGTAGCCAAACCGGCGGAGCGTCTTGCGGCGGGCGGCCCGGTCACCGTTTGCGGTTGATCGCCGGATGGAGCGGATCCCGAGGATGCATCGTCCGCTTCCCCGACATGCTTGGAGGCACCGGCGAGAAACGCCAAGATCAGGTAGACCAGGGCGGTTAGGAACCAAACGGGCACGGCCAGGAAAAAGAGGTGAATCCATCCTGTCCGCCACCCAATGATCGCCAAGGCCAAACCGGCCGCCCAGGCGATCACGGCCGGGACGTTCACCAGTTGTCCGCGCTTGGAAGACCAATATCGCTGCCAACCCAGGAGCGGGAATATCCAATGTTCCACAACCACGATCGCGCCGACGGGCATCAACAAGATCCCGTAGACGCCGACGAAATCGAGCAGATACAGGAACACGAACGGGAAGCATGCAATGGTCGTTGTGACGATTCCGGCGAGGAGCGTGACGAGCCATCGCGGCCAATTGGGCGTGATGACTTGCAAGGCCAGGCCGGCGCGATAGAGCGTGGGATTGGACGTCGTCCAGCCGGCGATGATGACGGCGATCGCGCCCGCCCAACCGAGAGACAAAAAGGCGACTTGCCCGGAGTCCAGCATCATCAGCGGCGTAGCGGTGAGTCGGGCCGCTGCGGCACCCATGATGCCGGCACAGATCCAGGCCAGATAGTGCCCCAAGAACATGCCCAGGCTGGAGTACAACCCGTACCACGAGCTTTTCGCGAATCGAAAAATCGCCATATCGGACAGCCCGATGTGCATGGCCAAATTGCAGATCCAGGCGAAGGCCGCGATGTGCCAAAAACCGATATGAGTTACCGCGGAAAGAATCGTTCCCCGAACGTCGGCCGTGAAATCCTGGAGGGGAACGAAGTTGTCGTTGCAAATGGTGCCCGGCCGTGTCTTCGGTCGCACATAGCGGACCAACTGAGGATCGGTCACCCCCTCCGCATGGAGCACAAGGATGCGTTCGATGATGGGAGGCGGAAGCGGAACATTGATGGGTTGAGGCACGAAGGGCGGCAGCGGCGGGGACTGCGGAACCGGCTGCGGTTCCGCGGCTTCCGCAGCCTCCTTCGCGGCGTCCTCCGTGTTTTCTGCCGTCGGTGAAACCTGCCCGCCCGCATCGCTCGGGTCCGCGGACGTCGCATCGGAGACTGCGGGAGCGGATGCATCCTCTTCCTCGTTGCCCGATCGCCGTGCGTTACGGCGACGCGATTCCTCGGCTTGAGCGATGATGGCCTGGGCTTGCCCGGCAAAGGCCGGGTCCATGGTCATGCTCAAGTCGGCCTCGCCGTAAATGTTCTCCACGCGGGCCTTAGCCGCTACGAACACGGCTGTTTTCGGGTCCGCATCGGCTGAGAGGAAAAAGCCGGGCAGCTCAGGACCGGTGGGATCTTGCTCGTAGGCCTGATGCGGGGAATCGCCCTCAGAAAGCACCAACAGGCGATCACCCAGATTGGCCAGATGAAGCACCACCTCTTTCCCTTTTCTATCCTCCGTGGGACGGGTTTCGATGGCACTCACCGCCGGACCGGGACCGGTCCAAATACGTGATTCGGCCACCGTCCAAAAATTCTTCAAAGTCGAGACATGCCCCACTTGCGGCATGGCCATGACGGCCCCGCAGACGAACATCAGCAGCATCCAGGGGGAACACACAACGGCGAATTGCGCCAAACGTTTGAATCCTAAAATTGCCAGCGTCACCACGACCGCCCCGACGCCGATGACGACGAAGATGAATCCGGTATCTTGCGGAAACCAACCGGTTTGCGGCGCAATACCGAAGGGTATCCGGACGGCGGACGCTGCGACCGTGATCATGCAACCCGCCAAGATGCAATAAAGGACGGCGTTTAGCAGATTGTATAAGACCGTTACCACGGGACCGGCGATTTGCCGCAGATACCAATACAGAGTCAATCGTGTCTGGACGGCGATCGGGGCGCAGATCGCCGTCCAGGAGAGAACCGCCAACAGGTTTCCGATCAATAGGCCGACGACCACGTCGTACACCTTCGCCCCCCAAATCACGAAGAGGGCACCGATCACGAATTCCGTGGCCGCCACATGTTCGCCCGCGAAAAGGCCGGCGAAATAACGCCCGCCGTGCAGTTTGTCGGGCGTGACCGCTTGTCGCTCAAACTCGTTGAGCTTGTCGAGTCGCTGAAATACTCCCTGCCCTTTTGGTGGGTTATCATTCAACGCCATTTCTCGTCTCCCGTCTCAGAGTTTAAGGACAAGCAACTCCGCGAGAACTTGCTCCGATTTCTCGGCATCGTCTTTGCTTAACGTTTCAGCCGCGACGATTCGTGACTTCGCGCTCGTATCGGCGGACCTCACCGATGATCTCGGCGTCGAGCGGCACATCGTGGCGCCGACAATGATAATCCCAAACCGCCCCGAACGGGAGAGTCTTGACGGTCTCAAACAGAACGAGCCGCGCCGTGTAATCTCGCGCCGTCTCCAATTCCCGGAGTTGTGCCGTCGGTTCCAGCAGTGCCCAGAGCATCGCTTTCAGCATGGCGCGCATGCCGGTCACCCAAGCCGCCACGCGATGGATGCTTGCGTCGAAGAAATCCAGACCGATCAGGACACGCCCGAAGTGGTCCCCACGAACGATCTCTTCAGCCACGGCTCGCGTTTCGTCGTTGTATATGACGACGTGATCGCTATCCCAGCGGATGCCGCGGCTGACGTGCAGCAACACGCCGTCGAGGTACAACAGCACGGAAGATAGCTTGTCGGCGATGTTTTCCGTGGGATGAAAGTGGCCGGTATCCAGGGTCAGTAGTTTTTTCCGGGTGATGGCGTATCCCAGGTAGAATTCATGCGATCCGGGGACGTATGTTTCGGAGCCGATGCCGAAGAGCTTGCTTTCCACCGAGTCCCGCAGATAAGCGGTATCGATTGGTTCGCGGAATATCTCGTCCAAGGCATCCGCCAGGCGGCGTCGCGGCGTTTGGCGATCGGCCGTCAGATCCTTCTGCCCATCCGGTATCCAAACGTTGGTTACGCAGGCGGAGCCAAGCCTTCGGCCGAAGGCCTCACCGATCTTGCGGCAAGCGATCCCGTGACGAATCCAAAACCCGCGGATGCCGCTGTCGGGGTGGGTGAGCGTGAATCCGTCGTTCGCCATGGGGTGGGAAAAGAAGGTGGGATTGAAATCGAGGCCGATGCCGCGTTCCGCCGCCCAGTCCATCCATCGCGAAAAGTGCTCAGGTGCGATCGAGTCTCTCTCGACCTTCGTTCCGCCGGTTTCGAGATAGATGGCGTGCAAATTGAAACGATGGCGTCCCGGAATCAGGCGAAAGGCTTGATCCGCGTCTTGACGCAATTCGTCCGCATTACGGGCTTTGCCGGGATACGAACCGGTGGCCATGATCCCTCCGCCGCTCAGCCCGGCGTCGCTCTCGAAGCCGCCCACATCGTCGCCTTGCCAGCAGTGCATGGAGATGGAAATGGAGTCCAATTTCGCCAAAGCCGAGGCGACATCCACCCCAATTTCCGCGTAACGTGCGGACGCCGTTTCAAAGGCCTGTTCAACTCCCGATGCCATGGCATCCTCCCTCATCGATCGATTGATCCCAGCTTTCCGCCGATCTCACGGCGCAAGCTTCCACACTGAAGTCTGACGTGGTACAAGGCAACGCCGCCCAAACTCTCGCATATCGAACCACTCTAAGTGCAAAGACGAACGCGGAAGAAGTGGTCGACCGGCGCGGCCTCAGGCATTCCTGTACGCGAAGCGCGGTACATTGTGACACGCCGTTGACTGTGTTTCCAGCACCCCGCGTCATGATTCGCGACGGCGAACGGCTTTGGGGCACACCACGGAATGGAATTGCACGGTTTCCGAAGGATTTTCTGCCAGTGGGATCGTCGCCGCGCCGACCTCGACGCTTGCTCGCCGCAGCGGTAAACTAAAGTTTTGCGCCGATTGTCGAAAAAGCATCTCTTGGGCGAGGATTTGGGATGGACGTGGAGTCGCGCAGAGTCGTCATCACCGGGCTGGGCGTCATCAGCCCGATTGGAAGCTCCCAAAGCGCGGTTGCGGAATCGCTACGGAACGGGCGAAGCGGCGTAGGCCGCTTGTCGGTCTTGCCGCCGGGTGCCGTCCCGGTCCGATACAGCGGCGAAGTGAAGGATTTCACCGGTTCGATCGGCGATTTCGGCAACATCTCCAAGGAGGTGCAGAAGAACCTGCGGAAGGCCCTGAAAGTGATGTGCCGCGAATGTCAGATGGGCGTCGCGGCCGGCCAGCTCGCCTTGAACGATGCCGGGATTGCGCCCGGCAAGGTCGATCCGGCCAGGATCGGCGTCTGCTTCGGCAGCGACTATATGGTCAGTTCGCCGGAGGAATTCATCGAGGGTTTCCGCCACGCCAGGGATGAGCAAGGCACATTCCGCTTCTCGCTTTGGCCTGTCAAGGGAATGCCGCAGTTATTTCCACTGTGGCTACTGAAGTATCTACCCAACATGCCTGCCAGCCACTTGGGCATCTACAACGATCTGCGAGGCCCGAGCAACTCGCTGACCCTCCGCGAGGCGACGCCCAACATTTGCGTGATGGATGCCTTGAACACCATCCGCCATGGTCGAGCCGATGCGATGCTGGCCGGTTCGACCGGTACTCGCTTGAGCACCATGAAATTGATGCACTGCGTGCAACAAGAGGAACTGGCTGTGACCGACGACCAAGACCCGGCCACCGTCAGCCGCCCGTTCGACAGGAACCGCCGGGGCATGGTGCTTGGGGAAGGCGCCGGCGCCGTTCTGTTGGAGGAGCTTTCTCACGCTCGGAACCGTGGCGCGAACTTGTACGCTGAGGTGCTCGCGGCTTTCTCCGTTGCGGCCATCGGCAAAAACGGAGTCAGTGATTTGCGGCAAGCGGTGCGATTAGCCCTGGTCGGTGCCTTAAAACAGGCCGGCTTAGACGCGACCGATGTCGGCTTCGTAGTTGCCAACGGGCTAAGCACTCGCACTGCCGACCGTGAAGAGGCATTGGGTATAGCCGACGTTTTCGGCCCCAACACGGTCCCTGTGATGGCCCCCAAAAGCTACTATGGCAATCTGGGGGCTGGAAGCGGCATGGTGGAACTGATTATCGGCGTCCTTGCTTTACTGGAAAAGACTTTATTCCCGACCCTGAACTACGATACGCCCGATCCCGACTGTCCTGTTCGGGTGATTCGCGACGGCGACGTCCCTGCCGGCGAAGTATTCGTCAACCTCAGCTTCAATGCCCAAGGACAGGCCTCCGCGGCCGTGATTCGCCGCTTTTCGACGAACTGACCTGCACTTCGATGGGTATTATATCCACTTCCAGTGGGTATAGGGGTGGGGTTGGTTCGGTCTCACGGCCGGGTTGCCTCTGCTCGAAACACTGCCTACCATTCTTTTGGGGGCAGATTCTTAGCTTGAGGAGGGACGACCATGGTCCCGCTGCTCGACATTTCTGAGAGCGAGTGCGCGCTGTTGGTGGAACTGTTGGAGCGAGAGAGGGCCGACCTGCATTGCGAGATTCGGCACGCTCGATTCACAGACGTCCGCAACACGCTGCGCGAAAAACGCAACCAGGTGGAGACGCTCTTGAGCAAGATGCATCGGGCGGCGCCCGAGGATTCAGAGTCGCAGTTGGACCCTGTATGAGTCTCTTCGGGGGCTCCGCCTCGCGGCGAAATTCTCCGAACCGGCAGTGACTTCCGTCAATGTTCGGTGAGTCCGGGGAACGTAGCTTCCAGACCCCGCCGTACCATCATCACCCCGATCGCAGCCAGGATCAGAGCCGCCATCTTGGAGGCCGTCCGCAACCCGGTCGGTCCCACGATTCTCTCAATGGCTGATGCGGCGCGAAAGAATACCCCGGCCAGGCCGATGTTCACGATTGCGGCCAAGAGAGCCGGCACGGCGCCGAAGGAATTCGTCAATAGCAAGACCGTCGTCAAGACGGCCGGGCCGGCAATCAGCGGAATGCCCAAGGGAACGGCGCCCAGCGATTCGGGGTCCGGCCGAACCCCGCTCTTTTCCGTGGCAAAGAGATCTCCCATCGCCAAAACGAACAAGAGTATTCCCCCGGCCATCATGAAATCTGCGATTGTGATTTGCAGGTAAAGAAGTACCCAACGACCGGCGAGAGCGAAGCCGATGACTACGATCGCCGCGGTGAGCAGCGATTGCCGAATGACGCGCCGTTTGCCCACTTCCGAAAGCTCGGCGGTAAATCCCAAATACAGCGGTAGGATGCCGATGGGATCGACGGCGACGAAGAGGGGAATCAGGCAGTAAAGGAACCGGTTGACAAAGTCCGCGAAAGCGTCCATGGCGTGTTTCAGAGCGTCTTTGGAAGCGGCTTGCAATTCCCCACGGATTGAATCAGGATAGCACGTGAAGGATCGAAAAGCATCCGCTCGGGGTTCCGCCTCACCGGCCGGTCAGGGAAATCGCATGGTTCAACAGTGGTATTATGCAAAGGGCGACCGCAAGATCGGGCCGATCACCGCGGCCGAGCTGAAACGCCTGGCGCAGAATTCGGAATTGCTGCCGGATGATCTCGTTTGGCGGGAGGGATTGCGGGATTGGACGGCCGCCAAACGCATTCGGGGGCTTTTTCCGCAGAGCGAGGCGGCGGACGCTTCCCCATCCGCTCCTTCCGTTGCGGCTGCGGAATCCGGTCCGGAAGAGCCACAGTCGGACGATCAGAATGAATACCCGCTCGCACAATCGCCTGTGCCTGTGGGTAGCAACGCTGCGGCGACGGCATCGGGGGAAGAGGACGCATTTCCTTCTCGGCGGCCGCCGCCGCTTTCGGGGTCGTTTCCGCGCTCCGAGGGGGAACGTACCGGCCGGTTGAAGGCGGCTTTCGAAAACTCACCGACCACTTTCGCCCGATCACGCGAAAGCCAAGGCGGACACGTCTTCGATGCCATTCTGGGGCTCTTGCGACAAGTTTTCGGCAGCGAGTTCATCAACGGCACGTTACGGCTGTTCGCGCTATGCGGGCAATTCGGTCTCTGGGCGGGCGCCGCGGTCGCGATCCTTGCCGGAGCGGCCGCCGGTTTGCGGCAATCGGACCCCACCGTCATCTTCAGCGGGATTGCATTCGCGGCGGTGTTGGTGATTTTTCAGTACGCGGCCTCCCGGCTGCTGTTCGTCCTAGAACGCTGGGATCGCCTAGTTCACGCACAGCTTGGGTCCTCCGCCCCGACCGACGGGCTGTCGCTAATATCGCTTTTCGCCGGCACGGCGGGCCTGGTCTTGTTCACGGTCATTGCCTTTCGCAGCGGGACGCCGAATCTCCTCTTCGTCGCGCTGGGGGTGTTCATCGTCTTCGCCTACCTCAGTCTCTCCATGCTGAACCTGGAAGGGATGAACATTGCGATCGTTCCTGAAACTTCGCCCGCTGAGGAGGCGTTGGGACTGTTGCAGTTCTTTCTAAAAATGATCTTGCGCATTACGCCGGTCCTGTTCGGCACGCTGATTCTGCTGGGATTCTTCCAACTGCTGACGGCCCTGATCTTGGGACTTGGGGAAGTAAGAAATGTCGCGCCGGACGATTTCGAACAGTTCGATAAAGCCTTCAATCGCCGGTTGCTGGGATTGGCCTTCGAGGTCTCGGGACGAATCTTCCTCATTCTTGGCGGATTGGTCCCGGTAGTGACGTATTTGGTTTTCGTTTTCGGGCAACTGGTGCTGGCCCTCTTAGCCTCCGTCCTAGCGATTCCCGCCAGACTCGAACAATTGGAACGCGACCGATCGGAGGTCACGGACGCGTGAGCGAGCACGAGGCGGCGGGAAGCATCTCGCACGACCGTCGCGCCCGGAAGAGGGGACGCTTCCGGAAGCTGCTCATAGCCGACCCGTCGACGCCTTTCTTGTGCGCGTTTGCAACGAGCGCGCTGGGACGTTAAAAAGGGAAGGATCTTCATGGTCGCGCGCCGACCGCGTGCGGCGCCCGGGGGGATCATCCTCATCCACCGGGCGATACCGTTTGGTGCAAGTCGGCCAGCGACGAATGACGGCCTTTCGAATGGTAGTCCGCCTAGTCGCCAAAGGCGGCCCTGATGTGAAGTACCCGGAGGGAGTGATGAGACAATTCGGAAAATCCACTTGGATTCGATTTCTCTTCGCGTGCATAACGGCCGCGAGCGTGTTGCCGGCGGCTTTGCCCACCAATGGCGAGGAACCGCCCACCGCGGCCCATCGTCTGACGCCCGTCCCCTTCACCGCCGTTCAATTGGATGACGGTTTTTGGTCGGTTCGGTTGAAGACGAATCACGACCGGTCCATTCCGCACAATTTTCGTTGGTGCGAGGAAACCGGTCGCTTTTCCAACTTCGCCAAGGCGGCCGGCCTGATGCAGGGCGAATTCGAAGGCATCTACTTCAACGACTCGGACGTCTACAAGGTCTTGGAGGGGGCTTCGTACGCGCTGGCGGCCGCGCCGGACCCCGAATTGGAACAGCGGATGGATCGCGTCATCGCATGGATCGCCGCCGCCCAACGCGAAGACGGCTACCTGAATACGTATTACACGCTGACCGGGCTGGATAAGCGATGGACGAATCTGCCGGTGATGCATGAATTGTATTGCGCGGGCCACCTTTTCGAGGCCGCGGTCGCGCACTATCGCGCCACGGGCAAACGCACGCTCCTGGACGTGGCGATCCGCCTGGCCGACCATATCGACAGCGTGTTCGGCCCCGGGAAAAAGTACGGCGTGCCCGGCC
Source organism: Thermogutta hypogea (assembly GCF_055386265.1). NCBI lineage: Bacteria > Pseudomonadati > Planctomycetota > Planctomycetia > Pirellulales > Thermoguttaceae > Thermogutta > Thermogutta hypogea. The sequence goes on along the minus strand of NZ_AP042425.1, from coordinate 1,621,810 downwards.
ACGAGGAAATCGAGTTGGCCCTGGTCAAGCTGTACGAGGTAACCGGCGAGCGGCGCTACTTCGACCTGGCCAAGTTCTTCATCGATCAACGCGGAGATAGCACGCACCGGCCGTCGTACGGCCCGTATTGCCAAGACCATCTCCCGGTTCGCGAGCAGTCGGAAATCGTCGGGCACGCGGTGCGCGCCATGTACCTCTATTCAGGCGTGGCGGATGTGGCGGCCTATACCGGCGACCCGGAACTGATGGCCGCCATGGACCGCATTTGGAAGGACGTCACCCTGCGAAAACTCTACATCACGGGGGGCGTCGGCGCCCGTCATGCGGGCGAGGCATTCGGCGATCCCTACGAATTGCCCAACGAATCCGCGTATTGCGAGACGTGCGCCGCGATCGGTCTGGTCCTTTGGTCGTACCGTTTCGCGCTCATGCATGGAGACGCCCAGTATGCGGACGTCTTGGAGCGGGCGCTCTACAACAACGTTTTGGCGGGCGTCGCCTTGGACGGTGAGCATTTCTTCTACGTCAACCCCTTGGCGTCGGCGGGCAATCACCATCGGCAACCGTTTTTCGGCTGTGCTTGCTGCCCCACGAACGTGGTGCGATTGATCCCCTCCGTACCGGGTTACGTCTATATGCAACGGGCCGACCCCGAGGAAGTCTTCGTCAACCTTTACGTGGCTGGCAGCGCTGTCTTGGAGACGCCCGGCGGGAAATTGGGCATTCGCCAAGAGGGACGGTATCCCTGGGACGGAGAAATCGCAATCCGCCTGTTTCCGAAAAAGCCGCGGGAATTCGCGCTCAAACTCCGCATTCCCGGCTGGTGCCGCGAGTTCAAGGCCGCGGTGAACGGGGAAGCGATTGGCAGCCCGGTGATCGAGAAAGGATACCTTACGCTCCGCCGAGTTTGGAAAGAGGGAGATAGCGTGGATCTGAGCTTGGCGATGCCGGTCGAGCGAATCGAGGCCCATCCGGCCGTGGCGGCCGATCGCGGTCGCGTCGCCCTTCAAAGAGGTCCGCTGGTTTACTGTTTCGAAAGCGCGGATAACGGCTTCGACGTCCGCAAGATCGTGCTGGCTAAGGACCTGCGACCGGAAACGGAATACCGTCCCGATCTGCTCGGCGGGATGGTAGTAGTGCGGGCCGATGCCGCGGATCAGCGCCGGGTCACGGCCGTCCCATATTACGCTTGGGATCACCGCGAGCCGGGGCCCATGGCGGTGTGGGTTCGGCAATCGGGCAAGTCTCGCCTTCCTGAAACGGACGATCCTTCTTGGCAGGGACTGCTCTATCGACCTCTCGATCCGGCCACGTTGGGCGAAGATCAGCCGTTGACGGTGCTGGAAGCCGCCGAGCCTGCCGCCTCGCATTGTAACCCCAACGACCAAGTCGAGGCCCTCAACGACACGTTGGTGCCCCAAAACTCCAGCGATCACGGAATCCCTCGGTTTACTTGGTGGGACCATCGCGGCACCGAGGAGTGGGTCGAATACCGTTGGGCCGCACCGGTTACACTTTCGGCCGCCGAAGTTTACTGGTTCGATGACGAGCCGGTCGGCGGCCAGTGCCGTATTCCCGCAGGATGGCGATTGCTCTACCTCGACGGGAGCGAGTGGCGGCTCCTAACCACCGGCGACGAGTTCGGTCTGCAAAAGGACGCATTCAACCGCGTCCGTTTCACGCCCATCGAAACGACGGGACTGCGACTGGAAGTGCGGCTTCGGGAAAACTTCTCGGGCGGCATCTTGGAGTGGCGCGTGGAATAGACCCGGGGCCTATGTCGGTGGCGAGATAGGTGTCAGATGCCGCCACGCCGTCAAGGTGAATCTGTTGCCGAGGTGGCCAAGTCCGCCGGGCTACTGTTTCTCGGGTTCGGATTCTTCGTTCGGCTCGACCGGTGCGGGCTTGTCCGCGGGATCGGGAGACGCTTCCGGTGTTGAATCGTCGTCGGGCGGAGATTTTTCGTACGGCGGCAAGGGTGGGTTTTCTCCGGACTCGCCGTTGACCGGCCCCGTGTTGGATACATCCTCCCGCAGCGCGGACCCATCCGGCCGGAGACGCCCGGACATAAGATCGTACATCAAATCCAGCAGTACGTCCGCGGGCAATACGAAGGTCTCGGTTCTGCCTGCCCGGGCGATGTTGATGCCGATGACGTTCCCGTCCGAGTCGACGACGGGACCGCCGCATTGCTTGGGAGGCAGAACTCCGTCGTGCTGCAAGACGGCCGGATAGTCATCCGCGCGGCGACTGACTCCGATGCCCGAGGCATTTTGCATTCGCCGTTTCCTCGCGTCGGGAGTATCCGACGGCTTCAAAACGGCCTGAATCTCTTGCTCCTCCTCGCCGCGGCGAATCTTCAGGATGATCGTTTCGCCCGGCCGATGGTTTCGGACGGCACGGACGACATCCGCCGATTTCCCCGTCGCGATGCCTTCCACGGACAGGACGATGTCTCCTGCCTTGATCCCGGCGGCAAACGCGGCCGTGCCCTCCAGCACTTCGGTTACGCTCGGTCCCGAATCCGTATCCCGCAGCGTGACGCCTAAGATGCCCGGCTGAATAGGGATGCTGCGTCGCGGTGCGGCCAGTACGCCGATCACTGCGGGAATCTCTCCGCCGAACGCGGGTGAGATGAGCCACCGTCCGACCTGCGGGTCTTCTCCGCGATGCCAAACAATCTCCGGCAAGTCCCTCGCATCGATCTTCAGCATGGCGACGTCGTGTTGGGGAGAGATGCCGATGATTTCGGCCGGCAGCTCGCGCCCGTCCGGCAGGCGACAGGTGATCGGCGGCTCCAACTCATCGGCTTTGGTTACGATCCACCCGTCCGGACCGACGATCGTTCCCCAGGCAACGTCGTTCTGTCCGGATCGCACGAGGACCACGCAGCCGCGAACCCCCGCCACAACCTGCGCAAATGCCTGCTTGATCGTGTCCAGGTCTCGCAGCGGCAGCGAGCTTCGCCATACCTCCCCTCGGACCAGGCGGTCCCATCCATCGCAAAAAACCTGGACGGGGACGTGGAAATTCGTGGTGGTGGCGGTGGAAATCCGACTGTGGATTCCTACCACGCGACCTTCCAAATCGAACAGCGGGCCTCCGGAATCACCGGCCACCAGGGGACAGTCCGTGCGAATCACGCTAGGATCGGCGCGCAAGACGCGGCCCACGCGAAGTACCGGGGGACGCCCCGCCGTGAAACCCAGCGGATGTCCCAACGCGAGAACCCAATCGCCCTGCGAAAGTGACGCCGACTGCCCCATTGTCACGGCCGGCCAGGGGCCGTCACCCTCCAATTTCAGAAGTCCTGCATCCAGCTCTTCATTGCGTCCCAATGTGGTTCCGAAAGCCCGCTTACCGTCCCAAAAGATGAACTCGGCACGTTGATTAGGCTGAATAATGACGTGGCCGGCCGTCAATACATAACCGTCATCCGTCACGATTACGCCCGAACCCTGGCTGCTTCCCACCCGAACGCACACCACGGAAGGAATGAGTTTTGGGACCAGTTCGCTGATGCGCGACTCCAGCCGACGTGCGTCGTCCAGGCTTTCAATGTTATTCGCGGGCCGATCTTCAGCGGCGACGACCGCTTGGGGAAGGCCCGTAAACCCGCCTGCGATGATCGCGGCGAGCAGCAACATCACGAAACATCGGGCCGGGGGCCGAGGACGCAGCTTTGGGGCATGCATTTGGGAGAATTCCGTGGCTTTAATGACCGAAAAGAAGTGCGAAGTGCCATGGGTGCAAGAACGCACGCAGGGCTCCGGGGTGAGCGTCGAGCCGGAGTTCATAACCGGGGCCTCTGCGTTGGAATGGCCGGTTGTCACTCTACGCCCATTATTTTCCAAATAGCCGCGGAATCAACGCTCGGCCTCCAGATTCGGCCCTGCGCTTTCATGGACGCTTTGGGGACTTTATTCCAGGCTAGGGAATCGCTAAGTTGAGTGCGTTGAATGGACTGGGGACCGGGCGCGGGGGACAAGGCTGTGCGTTAAAACGATCCGGCTCGTGAAAGAACGGGCGGGTCGACGGGAAGCGGTTGGGGAAGAAGGTCGAAGCCGAGGCTGTCGGGCGTTTTTGGATGTGCGTTTTCCCAGTTGGTACGATTCTTCCTCAGACACCGGAGAGGCATCTCATGCAACGATTCCAGCACGGTTACCGGCGGGTTTTATTCCGGATGGCACTGTGGGGTGGCCTTGTTTCATCTGCCGTATCATCTTCCGCGCAACCGCCGGAGCCTATTAGCGTCGTCACGATCGGGGCTGAGCGGGAACTGCGCGTCAACGGGAGGCCGTTTCTTCCTATCATGGCATGGTTGCAAGATCCCGCTAACTTCCCGGCCGTTCGAGATTGCGGCATGAACACTACGGCCGGTTATTGGCGAGGCTCCGGGGGGACTCAAAGCGTCGGCGAGTATTTGGGGCGGGTTCAAGACGCCGGCCTGTACGGCGTGATGCCGTACGACGACGCCTTGCGAGGTCATCCTGCGCTGCTGGGTTATATTCACGAAGATGAACCGGACCTCCCGCGGCAGGTGAGCGATGGCGAAGTCGTAGCCTCGCCGGGTTTGCGGATCAATTCCAGGGCCCCGCTATGGCGGATGCGCGACGGCGATACGAGTTCGTGGTCCGTACTCGATCCACTTGCGGAGGCGGAGATTACCATGCCTCTACCCTCCCCCGTCACAGTCCGCCGATTCTCCTTCTGGTTGACGACGTCGCCCGGTTTGAGCGTCGCTCGGGAAATTGAAATCCGGGCCGATGGGCAAAAGGCGGGCGTGTTCGCTCTGGAGAACCGCCGCGGCGAGCAAGCAATCGACTTGCCGGAGCCGGTCACCGCGGCACGATTCACCTTCCGAGTCATCAAGATCGATCCCGGTCAAAACGAATGGGGATCGATCGCGGAGATCGCCGCGTACGATGCGGAGGGCAGGAATGTATTCCTGGCGCCTCCCCGCTGGGTACCTCGCCAAACGCCGGAGCGGACGGCGGAAGCCTACCGGCGAATTCGGCAGGGGGACGCGAGTCGACCGGTCTTCATGACCTTCACCGGCTACTTCCATCCCCACTTCGGAAAATGGCCGGAGGAAGTTCGCGACCGCCTTTATCCCGCTTACGTCGCGTCGGCCGACGTCGTCGGCTTCGATATCTATCCCATCTACGGTTGGAATAAGCCGGAATGGGTCCATTTGGTGTACGAAGCCGCGACGCAGCTCACGGCTTTGGCGGAACGTCGGCCGGTCTATGCTTGGATCGAAACCAGCAAAGGCGGACAGTATACCGGCGATTTGGAGAATCAAAAGGATGTCACACCCAAACATATTGAGGCCGAAGTGTGGATGGCCTTATGCGGCGGCGCCACCGGCATCGGGTATTTCACGCACATCTGGAAGCCGTCTTACAAGCAGTTCGGAGTCCCGGCGGAAAACCGCGAGGCGTTGCGGCGCATCAACGAACGCTTGACTCGATTGGCTCCTGCGATTCTGGCTCCGCGGTGCAAGGGTGCGTTGTCCTGGACGACGACGGGTGGCAAGGTGGCGGCGTTTTTGACCGCCGCGGAGGACGCGATCTACGTGTTCGCCGTCAACTACGATCCGGGGAATCAACCTGCCGAAGTCGAATTCACCCTCGATGTCGGCGAGTTGCCGCCGGCGGCTGCGCTAGTGTAGTGTCTCACTCAGATGGGGCCTTATCCAGTGCGGCGCGGGCGCGACGGACTTTGGCGAGGATCGCCTCGGCCTTGGCCGTCCACGTGAAGCCCTTGGGATTGGCATTGTGATCGGCAATGTATTCATAGATCGCCCGTTCCAACTGCCGAACGCTCTTGAAGACGCCGCGGCGAATGCGGCGATCCGTGATGTCGCGAAACCAGCGTTCGACCAGATTCAGCCAGGAACTACTCGTCGGCGTGAAGTGGATGTGAAAGCGTTGGTGCCGTGCCAGCCACCGCTGCACCTTCGGATGCTTGTGCGTGGCGTAGTTGTCCACGATCAAATGCAAGTCGAGTTCGGGCGGCGTCTCCGCATCGATCTTCTTGAGAAACTTCAACCATTCCTGATGGCGATGTCGCGGCATGCACTCGGCGATGACCTTGCCTTCAGCCACCTCGATGGCCGCAAACAGCGTCGTCGTCCCGTGGCGTTTGTAGTCGTGCGTCAGCGTACCCAACCGGCCGGGATACAGCGGCAAACTTTTCTGCGTGCGATCGAGCGCCTGAATCTGGCTCTTCTCGTCGCAGGAGAGCACCAAGGCGTGTTCGGGCGGGTTGAGGTACAGGCCTACGAGGTCCACGACCTTTTCGACAAACCGCGGATCGTTGGAGACCTTGAAGGTCTTCACCAAGTGCGGCTTCAAGCCGTGGTCACGCCAAATGCGATGCACAGTCGCCTTGCTCACCCCCACGGCCTTCGCCATCGAGCGGGTCGACCAGTGCGTGGCGTTGGCGGGCTTCTCCTGCGTCGTCTTGCGGAGGATCTCCGCCTCCTTCGCGGCGCGGACCTTCGGTCTGCGACCGCCGCGCGGCTTGTCCTTGTCGAGGCCCGCCAGGCCCGCCTCCAGGAAGCGGGTCCGCCACGTTCCCACCGTGCGACGCGTGCAGCCGAGTTCGGCGGCAATCTCGTCGTTACGCTTGCCCGCCGCCGCGGCCAGGACGATCTTGGCACGCAACACCACGCGTGCCGGCGTGCTCCGACCCCGCGACCATTTCGTCAGCGTCGTTCGTTCCGCGTCACTCAACTCGACGGCTTTCGCAACTCGCATGGCGTCATCCTCCTCGGTCTAAGAGTGAGACGCCTGCGGCCATAGATAAGTTCCCTCAATTACAAGACACTACACTAGCCGCTGAGGATGACGCCCTCGTCCTTGATGAGGATCGCAGCGTGCCGATTCGGGAAAGCAAGTTCTCGGACCACTTTGATGCCTTGGCCGTCCATCTCTACCGCATCCCCTATGCGAAGAGGGCGGAACCCGGGCGATGATCCATCGCTCTTTGCGGAGTCCGCCTCGAAAAGCATTTCATCGCCCGAGAACATCACCGCAAGAGCCTCCGGCGACTCACCGGGGTGCGTATTGCCCGCGGCATCGAAGAGACTTATGATAACGGCCAAACAAGGCAAGTGACACGTGGTGCCGCGCAACAGACCGGACGTCGGCGTTCGTCGCTCCACATCGGGCGGCAAGGCGTGCCACGGCGGCGGGCTTCTACCTCGAAGTTCTCTAGTCGAAACCTTATCTTGATAGAAAGGCGGAAGCTATGATCGACTCCGGCCTTCCTCCGCATCGGAGCCTTCCGTCCATCGCGCGGCAATCGCGCTGCATGTGGAACCGGCCGGTCGTCGGACGACGGATGCTTGACGCGGGCTGCTTACCAACACGTCGAAACCGTATCCTCGTTGCCGGCGTGATCGCTCTCTTGACGGCATGGCTGCCGATTTCGGCCGATCGATCCGCCGCGGAGGCCCCCGGCGACGCAAAGCCGCCGGCTGTCTTGGAAGCCGCCGATCCGCAGTTCCACGAACTGATCCCCCCTGATGCCAAGGTGGAAGTCTTGGCTGACGGGTTTGAATGGTCCGAAGGACCGGTTTGGTGGCGACCGGGCAACTGCCTTCTGTTTTCCGACGTGCCGCGGAATACGGTGTTCCTGTGGCGGGAGGGCTCGGGAATCGACGTGTTTCTCAAGCCCTCGGGTTACACCGGTGCGAAAATGCGAGGGGGCGAGTCGGGGTCCAACGGGTTGGCCGTGGACGCGCAGGGGAGATTGGTGCTGTGCCAACACGGCGACCGACGGGTCGCCGTGTGGTCGGAAGGCTGTTTTCGCACGTTGGCGGATCGGTATCAAGGAAAACCGTTGAATAGTCCCAACGATTTGGTGATTCGCTCGAACGGCGACATCTACTTCACCGACCCGCCCTACGGCATGACGCCGGAAGCCGCGCAGGCCGAAGACGCCTTGGGGTTCTGCGGCGTTTATCGCATTTCGAAGGACGGCCGGCTGACGCTGCTGACGGACCGAATGACCCGGCCGAACGGCATCGGTTTTTCTCCGGATGAGAAGACCCTCTACGTGGCTCAATCGGATCCCGCCAATCCGATTTGGATGACTTTTCCCGTCCTTGACGACGGTACGCTGGGAGAAGGAAACATCTTCTTCGATGCCGCCGTCTGGAAGGATGGCAAACTGCCCGGTTTGCCGGATGGATTGAAGGTCGACGCCATGGGCAACCTTTTCGCGACGGGCCCCGGCGGCGTCAATGTCTTTCGTTCCGACGGGCGTTTTTTGGGGCGGATTCGCGTTTCCGTTCCCACGGCCAATTGCGCGTTCGGCGACGACGGATCCGTTTTATACATCACCGCCGACATGTATCTCCTGCGAGTTCGCACCAAGACCAAGGGTTTGGGGTTTTGACCGAGATCGATTGCAACCACGCATGGACCGTGTTGCTGATCGAGTACGGTGGCATCGTTTTTCCGTTTGCTTTCGGCCCTAGACGCAAGGAGTCGTTGGAATGGATCGAAAGGAGATTCTCGCCAAGGTGGCCGCCGGAGAATTGACTCCCGAGGAAGCGGATGAACTACTCAAGGCTTTGCCGGAGTCACAGGCCGTCTTGAGCTGCAAGATCAGTCCCAAAGGGGCGGTCAGCGTTTACGGATTGCAACGCATGCCGGTAACGCTTTACGCTGATCAATGGCATCGGCTCTTGGAGTTTGCGCCGAAGATCCGCGATTTTATTGAGCAGCACCGCGCGTCGCTGCGTTGGAAGGGGGCTTCCGCCGGCCCGTCCGGCGAGTCCCCAGGATATGCCTCTGCGCCCGATCCGGCGGAACCCGGCACCGCCTCCATGTAGCGGTCGCGGCGTTTGCCCGGCAGAGAGGCACGGCCCGAGGATGGGTTCCGTCCCTTCGCCATGCGAAGAATTGGCGGGCGGACGTGTCGGGATCGGCGCGACGGACGACCGCGGGAGCTGCTTTGATGCTACGGCGGCGTTCCTGCTTCCGAGTCATTCTTGCAAGGAATACAGGAGCACGTTGAGGCCGATCCGTGCTGCGTCTTCAGGGATGTAGCCCTGGCAGCCGATGGTCTGCTGTTTCTCCAACGCGCAGCTCAAGTCGTACGGCGAAAAGACGATCGCCCAACGTCCATCGACACGAACACCTTCCAGTTCCGGCGGTACTTTTCGCAAGGTATCAGCGTTCGCCTCCCGGGGGCCGGTCGGCTGCGGATCGCGGCGAGTCACCGTTTGAAGGTCGAACCCGCCGTAGACCGGACGCAATAAGTCATCATCGACGGGAATCGGTTCCAAGGGACGCTCAGGCAGGATCGCTTGCATCTCCAGCCGGAACGAGTCGGCGAAGGCACGTGAGGCGCACACGGCATCCGCCAGGATCGTTCCTCCTCGTTCCACGTACAGCCTCAAACGCCGGCGCTCTTCGTCCGTCAGTCTGAAGGCGTTCCGGCCGTGCATGAAGGCCAAGTGAAAATCGAAGAGCGAGTCGTCCGTTATCGGAATGTCATACTTGACCAAGTCCACGCGTAGCCCCAACTCCTTTTGCGCGGCCTCTAGCAGATGAATCACGGCCCGCGGCGCCACGGTGCAGCCGCCCGGGTGTTGCAATACGGCCACGGCCAATCGATTGCGACGTCCGGCCTCCTGCGGCCGAGTCTCCGCGGTTTGATCGAAAAAGTCATATTTGAAGCTCAATTGACGATTGGTGGCGTAGGCCATGATATTCGTGCCCAGTGCCAGGGCCGCGTCGATCCGGGATTGCACGGCCGCAGCGAAACGAAGATCGCGACCTGCCCGTGAGAGTTCCCAGAGGCATGAGAGCGATGCTTGCCCGTTTTCGGGCGGAGGGGAGTAAACGACGCTCGTCCGGCAACCGAAATCGAGGCCCAAAAGCGGACGCACTTGCTCCGGGGGAATGGCCGTCTCGGCCCTCCAAATGGGATGCTCCGGCGGCAAAAGACGAAGTCGGTACTCCGGCTCGGGGAAGGCCAATTCCATCAGTCGGCGGAATCCCTGATCGAAATCCCCTTGTGCGCAAACGGCCTCGGCCACGATGAAGCCGCCGCGGTCCAGGTAATCCCGAAGCTTCGCGGCCAGCGTCTGCCGGGCGGCGGGATCCGGTGGCAAAGGACTTCGGCTACCGCCGAGATACAGCACGGGAGACTGGCGAAGGTCGTCGACCGAGGCTTCCGACAAGTTGACGACTTGCCAACCCAAATCCATTTTCCAGGCCTTCTCGACGTGCTCCGTCAGGTTACCGATGTCGTTACGATGGGAATTCCATGCGGCTTCATCTCCCCATTGGAGCTTGGCTGCCAGGATGGGTCGCCGGCCTTTGGCGAGGAAAAGGAGCGCAAAGGCGGTCGCAACCGCGGGATCATCCTCCCCGGTTCCGGATTGCCCGGGACCGATCCAGTAGTCGGCAGCCAAACGGCTCGCCTCATCGCCGCCCGCCCGTCGCGTCTTCAGCTCCAATAGGAATGCGGAACCCTCTCGATACCAATCGTGGGATCCGATGAACCGCTGCGAGGTTAGCCGCCCTACCCGTTCCAACCCGTAGAGGTAATACAACAGCCACGTGTCACCCGAGCGAGGGTTCTGCCGCACGGAGAAGTTCCGTGCCAACCAATCCAATCCGCGGCGGATACGGTCGTTTTCGTCACGCGTCGGTTGACAACATTCCACGCGGTCGCCGACAACGGCGGCGTTGGGACTTTGAACCATGGCGTACGTAATCACCAAGGCGCTGACGCCGGCACAGGTCATGCTCCCGGTACCCTCCAGGCCTTTGCGATATCCCCATGACCCGTCGGGATTTTGGGCGCCTTCCCAATAATCGCGGGCGTTTTCCCAGACTTCATCGGAGGCGCGGATTCCGACCCGCTCCGCTTCGTACAGGGCCAACAAGGCGAACTGACTGTTGGAGTTGTCCGCCCGTAGGCCGAAACCCGGGTAAGACCAACCGCCGCGATCCATCCCGTCTTTGACCTGCACGCTTTCCAGCCACTGCACGTTGCGTCGAATCAGAGCGGCGTCGCGATTCGGCTCCGCGCGGCAAAAGACCATGGTTTGCAGGGAGACGGCGTACGTGGAATTGATCTTGTTCGGTTCGAACTGGCGAAACCGCCGCAGCGCCTTTTGGATAACGGGGTCCTCGGGAGAAACGCCGGCCGTAAGCAAGGCGAGCGCGCAAAGCCCGCTAACCCCGCCCGTATGCGGCGGCGAATCAGCCCAAGCGCCGTCCGCCTTCTGCTGCCGCTTGAGGTATTCGACACCGCGGTCGATCGCCTGTTGCAGCGCCGGGGCGAGCTTTTCGGAGGATTGCCCGTCGGCTTCTCCTCCCAGCATCGCCACGAGCAGAAAGCAGAGAAACGCCGCGGCCGCCGCCAAGCGTCGAGACGTGTTGGACGTTCCGATCCAGGGTGCCCCAAACCTGATCGACCTCCGATCCCGCTGAAGTACGACGGAAATCATTCGCAAGGTACACCCTTCCGTAATCTTGCTCGCCGTCGCTACATTTCACCCACGCGTTCCAATTTGCGGCGAGATTTAGGCGAGGATTGGCATCTCCGATTCGGGTGCGGCCCCGCCGAAACCCGATCGATCGTTGCGGCGGCGGATATCGAGGTCGCATCATCAAAGGCAACACGTCGGTCTTGCGTCCAACAGCCGTTGCCTCTCAAATTACGATAGGGCAGGATGCTTGCCGCGAAAAGTCCCGTTCAGGCTTTGTGCCGCGAAGTCCCGGTTGCGACGCTGCGAATCGCGATCGGTTCGCGCGTTACCGGGTATGCGGCAGACCAATGGCTCGACGGCCATGGATATGCGACATTCCTGTCGCCGAAAGAGGACTGATTGCCTGAGAATGAGGTGCCGGATTGTCCACAAAACCACGAAGTCTGGGAGACGTCCTCCAGGAGTTCAGCTATCACCGAAAGCTGATGCAGGAGGAGTTGCAAAAGGTCATCGTCGGGCAAACCGAAGTCTTGGAGCAAATCCTGGCGGCGATCTTCACGCGCGGGCACTGTTTATTGGTGGGAGTGCCGGGGTTGGCCAAGACCTTGATGGTCAGTACCTTGGCTCGGATTCTGGAAGTCCAGTTCAAACGAATCCAGTTTACGCCCGACCTCATGCCCTCGGACATTACGGGTACGAACGTCTTGGAGGAGGATGACAAAGGCAAGCGGTATTTCCGGTTCATGGAAGGCCCCATTTTCACCAACATTCTTCTCGCTGATGAGATCAACCGGACGCCGCCCAAGACCCAGGCCGCGCTGCTCCAGGCCATGCAGGAGCGTGAAGTGACGGTCGGGCAACAAACGTATCCGCTTCCCGAGCCGTTCTTCACGATCGCCACGCAGAACCCCATCGAACAGGAGGGCACTTATCCGCTGCCGGAAGCCCAACTCGACCGCTTCATGTTCAATATCAAGGTGGACTATCCGTCGTTGGAGGAGGAAGAGAAGATTCTGGCCACGACCACGCGGAGCGAAAAGACGGAAGTGCGCAAGATTTTGAACGGCAAGGCAATCGTGAGCCTGCAAAAGCTGGTCAATTCCGTGGCGGTCAGCCCGTACATCATTCAATATGTCGCCCGTTTGGTGCGGGCGACGCGTCCGAACGATCCGGCCGCTCCGCAGTTCGTGCGTGAGATGGTGGATTGGGGGGCCGGGCCGCGTGCCGGGCAGTTCCTCATCCAGGGCGGTAAGGCTTTGGCGGCCATGGACGGACGCTTCACCGTCGCCATCGAGGATGTTCAAAAGCTGGCCGTACCCGTCTTGCGGCATCGCATCAGCACGAATTTCCAGGCGCAAGCGGAGGGAATGACGGCGGACGATTTGGTGCTGCGTTTGGTGAAGGAAATTCCCCCGCCCAGCGTTCCCAAGTTCGAATCCTGACCTTTCTGAGGAGCCGAGCGGAGCCGCACCATGCCTGGATGGAGTTGTTGGGACACGACGGGGTCTGCCGCTCCGGGCCGCAGGAAGGACTTGCAACGCCGCGTCCCGGAGGACGGCGTGATTATCCTCGGTTCCCAAGTCACGACTGCCGGTCGCGGTTGCCGGCGTACTTGCTCAGCCGGCCGACCGGGTTGATCGGGCCGAATTGTCAAGCCCGATGCGGAGTCCCCATGTCCAGTGTCGTCAAGTATCTGAAACCGGAGGTGGCCAGGCAAATCAAGCGGCTCGATCTCCGCGCCGAGTTTATCGTCAAGGGCTTCTTGCAAGGACTGCACGCCAGTCCGTTTCAAGGCTTCTCCGTCGAATTCAGCGAGCACCGAAAATACGTGCCGGGCGACGATCCCCTTGATATCGACTGGTTGGTGTACGCCAAGACGGACAAATACTACGTCAAGAAATTCGAGGCGGAGACCAATATCACGGGCTTCTTGGCGATGGATGCCAGCCGCTCCATGGGCTACACCCACCGCGGTGATATGACCAAGTTCGATTATGCCGTCTGCCTCGCGGCCGCCCTGTGTTACCTTATGATTCGCCAGCAGGACCCCGTGGGACTATGGGTGTTCGACGAGGTGGTGCGGCGAACCTTGGCTCCCCAATCCCGGAGATCGCAACTTGGCAATGTGCTGTCCGTCTTGGCGAAACTCACTCCGACGGGCAAAACGGACATCGTCGGCGGCCTAAATCGGATGTCGGGCGTGCTCCATCGTGCGTCTTTGATCATGATTTTTTCCGATCTCCTGGCGGACGAAGAGCCGATCATCAAGGCACTCTATCGCCTCAAGCACCGCGGCCACGACGTCATCCTGTTCCATATTATGGATGAGGCCGAGGTCCGCTTTCCCTTCACCGGCATGGTGGAATTGGAAGATCCCGAGACGCTCGATCGGCTGGAGGTCGATGCGACGGGCGTTCAGGCGGAGTATCTGCGTGAATTGGAGCAGTTTCGCGAAAGGTATCGCAGGGAATGTCTTCGGGCGGGAATCGATTACGTACCGCTCGATACCTCCATGCCTTTCGACAAAGCCTTGACCGAATACTTGTTGCGGCGTCGCGCTCGATTTTGACCCGGTCGCACGGAATGCTATGGCGTTTGTCACCCCGTTGTTTCTCTGGCTCGGCGCGGCTCTGGTAGGCATCCCCTTGGTCCTGCACCTGGTGATGCGCCGGCAAAGCCGTCGCGTGACATTTCCGGCCCTGCGGTTCGTGCGCAGCCGCTTCCAGGTGGTGCGTCGCCGACTGCGTCTCCGCCATTGGATTCTTCTGATCTTGCGGATGGCGCTTTTGTTTTTTCTTTGTTTGTTGCTCGCTCGACCCAGCTTGCGACCGGAGGGGGCGAGTGCCGGCGAGGAATCCCCGGTCGCGGCGGCCCTGGTGTTCGACACGGCGCCCAGGATGACATATCGGCACCGCAATCAAACGCGATTGGAGGCGGCACAAGAAATCGCCGAGTGGCTGTTGACGCAATTGCCTCCGGACAGCGAAATCGGGGTCGTGGATTCCGGGACCTCGAGCGCCGCATTCGCGGTGGATCGCGCAGCCGCACGGAAGCAAATCGGGCGGCTTCCGATCTCGCTTCGCCCCGCCTCGCTGCCGGAAACCATCGTGAAAGCTCACGAATTGCTGAAAACGAGTCCCCTGGAGCGTCGCGAAATTTACGTCTTCACGGACCTTGCCGCGACGGCTTGGCCCGAGGAACAAATAGCTCAGGCCAAGCGGGTTCTGGAGGACGAGAGCAGGACGGGCGTCTACTTCGTGGACGTAGGCGTTCCTCAACAGGAGGACGCCGCGATCAGCGACCTGCGGCTGAGTCGGGAAGTCACCGCCGGAGGCAACCCCGTGGAATTAGAGGTGGAATGCCGCCGTTTCGGGAAACCTACCTCCCTAACCGTGGCGGTCTTCCTGCGTTCAGCCGAATCGAGGACGGATGCGACGGATTCGTACGTCAAGCGGAGCCAGCGAACAATCGAGCTGGAAACCGACGGCGTCGCGAGGCTTCCCTTTTCACTGGGCAATCTTTCACCGGGCATTCACCAAGGCTTTGTCGCGATGGAGGAAGAGACTCCTTTGCCGGCGAACGATCGGGCCTATTTCACGGTGGAGGTCCGGGGAGCCGTGCCGATCCTCATTGCCGCGCCGCCGCCCCCGGATCGCCACGCGTTGTATTTGTCGCAGGCCCTGGCACCCGAGGCTTTTCGCCGAGCCGGGACGGCCACGTTCGATTGCACTATTGTCACTTACGAAGAGCTCGCCGCGACGGACTTCACCAACTACGCGGCGATGGTCTTATTAGACCCGCCCCCGTTACCCGAGCCCATCTGGAACAGAATTGAGGATGCCGTAAGATCGGGCAAAGGTCTGGCGTTGTTTCTGGGCAGACGGGCGTCGCCCGCTGAGGCTTGGAACACCGCCTCGCTCCGTCGTATCCTACCGGGGCGTCCCGTCATTCAGGCTCGCGCACCCGCCGGGGACGTAAACTTAGCGCCGCGGGATTATTCCCATTACGTCCTCAGCCCGTTTCGTCCGCTGGCCGGATCAATACCGTGGGATCTTTTCCCGGTGTATCGCTATTGGCTTATGGAGATCGACTCGCAAGCCGCCTATGTCGTGGCCGAATACAGTGACGGACGGCCGGCGATTCTGGAAAAGACCTTGGGGCGAGGGAGGGTGCTCCTCGCGACGACTCCGGTCTCCGACCTGCCGGACGAAGCCCCTTGGAATCTCTTGCCGGTAGGCCAAGCCTGGCCGTTCGTCATTCTCGCGAATCAATTAGGAATGTATCTGTCGGGAGCCGCGGACATTCGCCTCAACTATCTGCCCTACGAGATCGTGGAGGCCCCGGCGAGCGGCCGCGATAGCGCCGCGACGTTCCTTCTGGAGCGTCCGGCCGACATCTTCGCCGCCGGTGTTTCGCCGGAACGGCCCGTGAGGCTTCAATCCGACCCCGCCACAGGCCGCGTCCTGGTGCCGAGTACGGATCGCGTCGGTAACTATCGGCTCCGTGCGGGGATCGGTGAATCGGCCTATGATTGGGGGTTTAGCGTGAATTTTGCGGCCCGAGAGGCGGACCTCACCCGGCTGCCGGAGGAACGCTTCCGCGAATGGTTTGGGGCGGCCGGCACCCGGTTGGCTCGCACACGGCAGCAATTGACGCGAGAGGTTTCCGCCGGGCGAAGCGGATTCGATCTGGTGCCCTATCTTGCCTTCCTTTTCGTGATGATTTTTGCGGCCGAGCAAGTGCTGGCGAATCGTTTTTACGCGGAACGGAAATGAGCGGCAAAGACCTGTTCTGGAAACGGCCGATGCCACGGATCGCGATGGGACGCGGATCGCAATTGCCGAAGGTGAAGAGGCTTCCTGCGTGACGCCGCAATTGACCCTCAATCCCATTGCCGACAGTTTCCTCGTCGCGATCGGCGCCGCGGCCGTGCTGCTCTTGCTATGGTATCGCCTTCCTGTGGCCGCCCCGATTGCGAGCAGACAACGCGGCGTCCTCACGGCGATTCGCTGCGGCATGTTGCTTGTCTTGCTGTTGATCCTCCTGCGGCCGACCCTTGTTTACGTAACCACGACGAAACAAACGGCGACCGTGGTTGCGCTGTTCGATCGTTCGCGAAGCATGTCGGTACCGGATGAACTGAACGGCGATACTCGGTACGAGGCGATGGCTCGCGCCGTGTCCCAAGCCGGGCCGCGATGGAAGAAATTGGCCGACGAAGTCGAGATTCGGGCTTACGCGTTCGATGCCGAAACCGCTCCTTTGCCCCTCCGCGACGGAATGCCCGAGTTGCCCGCTCGACCCGAGGGATCGCAGACCGCGATCGGCGCCGCCCTGGAGGACGTGTTGCGAATGGAGGCGGGCAAGCGCGTGATGGCTGTGTTGCTTTTCAGCGACGGTGCGCAGCGAGCCCTCTATCCCCGGGATGCGCTGCCGCAGCCGGCCGGCATGCGAATGAAGAGCCTCGATCAACGCATCTTCGCTTTTCGCTTCGGCAAGGCTCGCGGCGCCGCGGAAGCCCGTGACTTGGCACTCGACGATCTGGCTTGTCCGGACCGTGTTTTCGTCAAAAACGAGCTGCCGGTAACCGTTCGCATGCGCGCCGTGGGTTATGCGGGCCAAGTGGTCGTCGCGCAACTTCTGTACGAAACCGAGCCGGGCAAAATGGAGGTCGTGGCATCCCAGGAAGTCCGAATCACCGCGCCCGAGGAGAGAATCCCCGTGCGGTTCCGCTACGTGCCGGAGACGGCCGGAGAACACAAGATCGCGGTTACCGTCGCGCCGCAGCCGGGTGAAACCAGTGTTCTCAATAACGAGCAAAGTACCGTGGTAAACGTCATGGAGGGCGGCATTCGCGTCCTCTACCTGGAAGGCTCTCTCCGTGTGGAGCAACGATTCTTGCGTCGTTCCCTGGATTCCTCACCGGATATTCAAGCGGACTTCTTGAGACTCTCCGCCGCGCCCGCGAGCGGCGATCCGAGCGACCTGGCGGATCGATTTCGTCCGGGCAAGTACGACGTTTACATGATCGGTGACGTCGACTCCACCTGTTTTCGGCCGGAATGGCTCGCAGACTTGGCCGAAACGGTCTCGCAAGGGACGGGGCTGTTGATGCTGGGCGGTTTTCAGAGTTTTGGGGCGGGCGGCTACGCCGAAACGCCCTTGGCCGAGGTTTTGCCCGTCCGCTTGAATCGGCTGGAGCGACAAGAGCCGGGGACGCCCCTCCGAGCCGATCTGCATATTCCGGGCCCGTTGCAATTGATCCCCACGGACATCGGACTGCAACATTTCGCCTTGGCTCTTTCCGCCGCGCCGGAGGAATCCCGGCGGCTATGGGCGTCACTACCGCCGCTCGACGGTGCCAACCGATTGTCCGGGGTAAAACCCGGTGCCCTGGTTTTGGCCGAGGATTCCCAGAAGAATCCGATCCTCGTAGTGCAGTTCTACGGCAACGGGCGAGTAGCGGCCTTTGCCGCCGACTCCACCTGGCGTTGGTGGATGCGCGGCGAAGAAAACGTTCACAAGCGATTTTGGCGGCAGCTCGTGCTTTGGCTGGCCGGCAAAGATGAATCGCGTCGCCCCAACGTTTGGATTCGTCCCGCGCAGCGGCGGATTCTTTTGGGAGAGACTTTCGAGTTCGAGGCGGGCGCGAACGACGAGGCCGGTGAACCTATCCCGGACGCCGTCCTGGAGGGCACGATTCACCTCCCCGACGGTCGGACGGAAAATGTGGCCTTCACCAACGGCGAGGGGCGAGCGACGGCGCGATTCCGCAGGACGGATCAAGCCGGTGATTACCTGCTCACGGTACGGGCTACCATCGCGGGCCGGGATTTGGGCACGCGGGAAACCCGGTTCCTAGTCGTCACGCGAGACTTGGAAATGGATCAACCCGCCGCCGATCCCTCGATGTTGGCTTCCTTGGCGGCCACCACGGGCGGAGAGCTGCTTCCTCCGGAGCAACTTCCGGAACTGCTCGACCGACTGACGGCCCAGACGAAAGAACTGGAGGTCCCCATCGTGACGCGCCGCACTCTTTGGGATACCTGGCCCGTTCTCGTCATCTTCACCTTGTTGGCCGCCTCGGAGTGGTATCTTCGCAAGCGGTGGGGACTGGTGTAGGCGGCGGCGAGGAAAATGGGCCGGGCGACTGAACGGTAGGACGCGATATGGCCGGAAGCGGACGGAGGCACACTTGCGGCGCCGAAGCCGCTCGGAAGGTGAGCGGGGCTTCCCCTCACCTTGCGAATTCTCGGATCGCGATCATCGGTCGTTTGGCAGCCATGTCCCATGCGGCCGCCGCGGAGCTTCTTCGCCGACACGACGTCTCGGTCGTCGAACCGAACGATCCTTCCGTGCAAGTCTTGGTGTTGGGCGAATGGGACTTTTCCTGGACGGATTCGCCGGATCTCCAGCGACATTTCTCGAGCGTGCCCGCTTCCGTCCTCCAAACGGGACCGAAGATTCTGACCGAGACGGAGCTATGGCAGGCGTTGGGCATGCTCGAGGCAGACGGCGATATCCGCCGCCGGTTCACGCCCGCGATGTTGGCCGATCTGATCGGCGTGCCGACCTCTTTTGTCAGGAGATGGTATCGGCAAGGCTTGCTCAAGGCCGCGGAGGTTGTTCATCGCTTACCCTATTTCGATTTCTCAGAAGCCGCCGCGGCGCGAAGTCTGGTGTTACTTCGCGAAGCAGGGTTTTCCCTCGACGCGATCACCCAGCGCGTGCGGAAATTGCTGCCGTACCTTCCCGCGGTGGAACGTCGTCTCAGCCGCATGACGCTGGTGGCCGACGGCCGACGCATCTTGCTGCGACGCGAGCACGGCTTGGTCGATCCGGTGGGGCAATTGCACTTCGACTTCGAAGCCGATCCCGAAGGCCCCCTCCAAGAGCCGGGCGCCGATCCGACCGTCATGGAACTTCCCTCGCGGCGCGGGGATGCCGGCGGGGAGGCTATGCCGTCCGACGCGATGACGCTTGCGACACTTGCCGAGGCATGTGATGAAGAGGGGCGTCTGGCGGATGCCGCGGCGCACTACCGCGCCGCTATTGCCGCCGGCGGGCTATCCCCGGACCTTTGCTTTCAACTGGGAGACGTGCTTTATCGATTGGGTGATCTGGCAGCCGCCCGCGAAAGATTTTGGACGGCGGTCGAGTTGGATGACGATTTCGTCGAGGCCCGCGTGAACCTGGGCGCGGTCTTGGCGGAATCCGGCGATCTCGATTTGGCCGAGGCCGCTTTGCGCGGAGCGTTGACGCTGGTCCCCGATTATCCCGACGCTCATTACTTGCTGGCCAAATTGCTAAGGGAAATGGGACGGCTGGAGGAGGCCGACCGCCACCGGCGAGAATTCGTGCGGCTGGCGCCCCACAGTCCTTGGGTGGAAGAGACAGGATGGGATCATCAATCCGGCGTGACGGAGCCTCCTCCAACTGAACTTCCGAAGGCCTGAGTAGGTCACATCCCAATCGACCCTTTCTGCGCCGGATGCTGCCGATATGGCGTCGGAATGTATTCCACGCTTCCACCGGGGCGATTTTGCGGATAGAGCTGAAGCAGTTGAACGACCTCGTCCGGCATGTCCGTGCAAACCGGCAGGCCGATCTCGATCGCCTTATCCGCCGTGAGCGGGTAGTCGTGCGTCCAGGTCCCCTCCGATAGCAAGCGCGCAACTTGTGCGGCTTTGTCCGGCGGCATTTTGTCGGAGAGAAGTTCTTGAACGGCCTGACGCACCTGCCCGACCGCCTTTTCCGCAATGTCCGCCAGAATTAACGTTTCGTCGTCCATATCGGCGGGTTGCTTGCGGCTTAGCACGCGGAGAACGGAAGCGGCCGGACGACTCCCGAGTTGAGGATCCACCGGTCCCAACACGGCGTGCGGGCACATCACGATTTCGTCGGCGGCCAAGGCGATCAACGTTCCGCCCGACATCGCGTAATGCGGTACAAACACCGTCACCTTTCCTGGACGCTGATGAATCGCCCGAGCGATCTGAAGCGAGGCCAGAACCAATCCTCCCGGGGTATGGAGAACCAGATCGACCGGCACCGCGGGGTCCGTCAAATGAATCGCTCGAATGACCTCCTCCGAATCGTTGATGTCGATGAATCGGACCAAGGGAAAGCCGAGCAGACTCATCGTTTCTTGGCGATGAATCAAGACGATCACGCGCGAATTGCGTTTCCTTTCTATCTTGGCGATCATCCGCTGTCGAGCGGCCTCCAGCAGCTTGCGGCTCAAAATGGGTTGCAAAGCCGAAATCATCAGGAAAATCCAGAAGAAATCCATCACATTCATCATTTATGACTCCCACGACGGTTTCGTGCTTCCGACGCGTCGGCGTTCTGACTCCTCACCGGTCTTGAACCCACGGCAGCTCCCAGAAGACCTCATCTTTGGCGCATCGGCGGCAGGTCTTTGCGGGCTGCACGAAGAACGCGCACAGGATCACCCCCGCCGCGAATCCGCCGACGTGCGCCCACCACGCTATTCCGCCAACATTGGGATCCAAGGTCCAGATACTGAGGGTGCCGTTAAAGAACTGGATGAAGGCCCACATTCCAATGAACAGAAAGGCGGGAAAGGTAACAAAAAGTGGGTAAAAGAAGACCGGGATCAAGGTGACGACTTGCGATCGGGGAAATAGAACGAAATACGCCCCCATCACGCCGGCCACCGCACCGGAGGCTCCCACGGTCGGTATCGTGGAGGTCGGGTTGGTCCAAGTGTGTACGACGCCGGCCGCGATCCCGCACAGTAAATAGAACACAAGAAAACCGACCGGCCCCATGCGATCCTCGACGTTGTCGCCGAAGATATACAGCATCCACATATTCCCAATAATGTGCAGCCAGCCGCCGTGTAGGAACATGCTGGTCAAAAAGGGCCAGTAATCGTCGGCGGCAAAGCCCACGAATTGGGCCCAGGCCGGGTGGGTATACCGGGCGGGCACGAGCCCCAAAACATAGAACAATTGATCACGGCTGCCGGAGGGCAGTTGAATCTCCAAAAAGAATACCAGAGCATTGACCAGAATAATGCCATACATCGCGATGGGTGTATTTCGGCTGGGAATACTATCCATCACCGGAATCATAGATCAACCTCGCGATTCCGCCCCGCTTCGGCAGGTGTGGAAAGATTTGGGAATGGCGAATCGCTTGTTACGAAAAACCGTCGTGGATTCCACGGCGTCGCTCTTTTGATGTTACCGTCCGATCGTTAAGGCGAGCAGCAGCACACGCCCCCGCTCCGGCTTTCAAGTAATGCTATCATCCGGCGGACGCTCCGGCAACTCGCCGTCGGTGTCCGTGTCACGGCTCATTAGGTGGGATGCCTCTTGGTCGGAGGGTAACCCGGTTACGGGCGTCTCGCCGATGCGGCGGCGCAGTGCGGAAAGGGCTGCCCGATCCCGGCGGCCTACGATCCAAACCCACAACCACACCAGCACAATCATGAACAAGAGGCCCGTGATTACCATGCCCGTCAACGACCCCGTGTTTTGGCTGCCGGATTCCGCCAGCGGCAAGGCTTCTCGGCCGACCAACAGCGGCGCCAACTGCCACGCGGTTTGCGATCCCGTGTCCCCGGCGGGGCGCTCCGGGCGATATCCCCACGTCTTGTAGAAGAAAGCCGCCACGGCCACGTCGGCAGCATACCGCGGTCCTTCCCCCAACGGTATGCCCGGCGGCAGCTCTCGAACGCAGCAAACCAAGGGGTTATTTTGCGAATCCTGCGTGAACAGATAGATGGAATAGTAGTGCGTGATGCCGAAACGGCGTCGGATGTCGGCGTCATGCACCTCGATCTTCTCGATTCGCCGCGCCGTTCCATAAAGCAAGACCAGACGTCCCAACTGAGATGCCGGTTCGTTGAACAGCTTGACAACGGGGGATACCGGAGTTCCGGACGCTTCCGATTCTCGGCGGGCATGCTGGTAAAGCTCCCCCGGTCTAGCACGTCCCGCCGCCGCCAGCATCTGGTAGAACGCCTCGCGGTCTCTGCCTGTAAGAAAGAAACGCTCCAGGCCGGTCGGCTCTTCGGCGTCGGCTCCGGTCTGTGCCTTTCCGCCGATCGGTACGTCGTCCAGCAGCGCGCAATCCATGCCCAGTCGCCCGAGAAGATTGTCGGGAAACCACGCCGGGCGGTCCGTGACGAGAACGGGTCGGGGTGAATCAGGCGAGTCGCCCGACCATTTCATAAAGATGCCGCTTATCCGGACTTGATCTCCCGCTGGGATGCCCGGCACCCACGCAGCGGGAATGCGGCGCGCATAAACTGCGTACGCCATGCCCTGCTCATCCGTCACCGTACAAACGTAGTAACGCTTGATTCCGGACCTCGCGCCGAGTTCGGGCGTCGAATCGACAGGCTGTACGTCCCGGACTCGGCCTTCGATCGCGAAAAGCCTTCCTCGCAAGGTGGCGGGTTGCCCCCAAAAAGCTCGCCAATCCGGAGGCGTCTCCGCCCAATCCGCGATTTCCGTGGGTTGGAGCGCCGAAACGCGGTCCAGCAATCGCACGAGCAGCTCTTCGTCCTCCAGCCCTACCGGTCGGCCGTCTTGGGCTTGGGCCAAACTGCTTTCGCCGATTCCGAACGCCGCCAGATAATCTCGCATGGCGGCGATCGAGGGCGTTGTGTCCGACCGGTCCCGGCTGATGTCTGAGGATGATGGATCGGCTTCCTGGTGGTTCGTCCCACTGAACGCGCCCGCAACGAAGACCAACGACATGACCAAAATGGGCGAGAAGAATATCCCTCGGGACCGCGTCGATCTTGCCGTATTTCGCTCTTGGTGAGCCGACATATCTTGTTCCCCGGTGCAAGCGGTTGCCGTTATGAGGGGGCGTCTCTCGCGTATATGCTGACTCCAGCTTACCGGATGCCCGGCCCTACGCAAACGCTTGATGCTCGAATCCCTCGGAAAGACCGCTTGAGCCGCAATCTTGCGAAGATCTGTGCACGACGCTTTTTCGTCACGACCGTTGAGGTCGGCAATTTCCCGGGAAAAGGCATTCCTCAGTGAGCCCCCGTCCCGTGCGGCCGGGCAATCGCTCCGTCCGTTCGCCGTCCCTGCAAAGTATAGTTGTCTTGGGGTGTCGGATAAGTCTGGGAAGAATTCGTAGGGCAGAAGAATTCTCCCCGACCCACCCTATACAAACGGAAGGAGGCAGAGTCTCATGGCACCGGCAACTGCGTCCGAAAGCCCACTGGATGTCCTTGTGCGTCGCGTGCGAGATATTTCCACGATTCCCGCGATCGCGCTCAAGGTTCTCCAGGTGGCGAATGATCCGAATTCCGGTGCAGCCGATCTTAAGGAGGTCATGGAGACGGACGCCGCGCTGAGCGCGAGGGTATTGCGTTGCGTCAACTCGTCGGCCTACGCGGTGCGGACCAAGATCACGAATCTGCAGCAAGCCATCGCATATCTCGGCTTGAAGCAGATTCGCAATCTCGCTTTGACCGCCAGCGTATCGGAAATGTTTCGCACGGACCTCGGTATCGAACCTTACCGCCGGACCGGCCTCTGGAAGCACTTGGTGGCGGTCGGAGTTTGCTCTCGCCTCATCGCCAAACGACGGCGGCTGTCCAACTTCGAAGATGCCTTCTTGGCCGGATTGCTGCACGACATCGGGATCATCCTCATCGATCAATACAGCCACCAGCGGTTTCGCGAGATCATCGGACGGCTGGACCAAGGCCGGGCGCTCACCGAATTGGAACGAAACGTTTTGGGATTCGACCATTGCCAGTTGGGGGCGGAGCTCGCGCGGTTGTGGAACTTTCCCGAAAACGTCCGCGCGGCAATTGCCCAGCATCACCATGGGGCGATGTATCGCGGCGAGGAGGTACATATTATCCGCTGTGTGGCCGTCGCCAATTTGATCTGTTCCCTCCGCGGGATCAGTTCGGTGGGACGCAACTTGGTGCAGATCCCGCTTTGGGCCATCCAAGGTTTGGAATTGACGAAGAGTGACGTGGTCGTGCTCGCTCAGGATCTCGACGGCGAGATCGAGGACAACCGCGCGCTGTTCGAGTTGTAATATCGTCGCTCAGCGCAAACGGCGGCTCGACGGGACATAGCCACGCGAACCGCATGAATGACGTCGCCTTCGAATCGCCGGGCCGGCTGACGGCGGCTGCTCCGATCGTCGGGAGAAACGATCATGATTGACGAAGCGGAATGGGCCGAGGTGTTGGATGCCTGTGTCGCTCCGCCCGAAGGCGCGACGCTCGGCGGCGGCCCTCAAGCGACGACCGAAGAGGCGGGTTATTTGGCCGAAGTTCGCGTTCTGCAATTGTTGAATGAACTCGCCGCGTTGAAGGCCTCCCATGCTGAGGCCGTGGCGACTGCGATCGCGGAGCGCGAGGCCCGCTTGGCGGAACGCGACGAACACTTTCGACAGATTCACGCCCTGTTGCGTCAAGCGGCCGACGCGATCGTGACTCTCGACAATGACGCGGTGATACGCTCGGCCAACGATGCGGCGGAACGCATGTTCGGACGCTCGGAACAGGAGTTGGCGGGCAAATCTCTGGATGAGGTCATCGAGTACGAAGTCGGCGCCTCGCACTCCGACATCCTCAAACTCTTGGAACGCATGGTTTCGAATCATTCCCCGGTCGAAGTCGTCATACGCAACGCCGACGGGCGGATGTTGCCGGCGGAAATGGCCGTGAGCCGCGTCCTTGTGGACGAGGAGTCGCTCTATTTCGGCAGCTTTCGCGACGTCTCCGAACGCAAGATGTTGGAGGCGAAAGTCCGCCAGGCTCAGAAAATGGAATCGATCGGGCAGCTTGCCGCCGGGATCGCGCATGAAATCAATACGCCGGTTCAGTACATCGGCGATAACACGAGTTTCGTCCTGGATGCCGTTCGTGACATGGAAGGCATCGTCCAAGCATGTTTGGAGCTGCAATCCGCGGCAGAAAGCGGAAAATGCCGGGAGGATCTGATCGCCGCCTTGATTCAAAGGATTCGAGCGGCGGATCTGGAATACCTATTCCAGGAGATTCCCAAGGCTCTGCAAGAGACCTTGGACGGCGTGAAGCGCGTGGCGCACATCGTTCTCGCGATGAAGGAATTCGCCCACCCGGGAGGAGCCGCCAAGCAGGCCGTCGATTTGAACCGCGCGGTGCAAAACGCCGTGACCGTGGCGCGTAACGAGTGGAAATACGTAGCCGACGTGGTTTTGGATTTGGACGCGTCGGCGCCCAAGGTGACGTGCTTTCCGGATGACATGAATCAGGTCATCCTCAATTTGATCGTGAACGCCGCCCACGCCATTGCCGAGAAAGTGGGTCCCAACTCGGAAAGCCGAGGGACGATCGCCATTTCCACTCGCCGATGCGGGGAGTGGTTCGAGCTGCGCGTCGCCGACACGGGTACGGGAATTCCCGAAGCCATCCGTTCCCGGATCTTCGATCCGTTCTTTACGACCAAGCCCGTGGGAAAAGGCACCGGCCAGGGGCTGGCGATCGTTCACGCGGTCGTCGTGCAAAAGCATGGCGGAACGATCCATGTCGAAAGCGAAGTCGGCCGGGGAAGCGAATTCATCGTACGCATCCCGTGCCGAGACTCGTCCGAGGAAAGCATGGCCAACGCGTCGTAGTGCGGCGAAGCCGGGGTTGCCCGAAGGCCGCCGGCGAGGAGACGGGCGTCGTGAAGCGAATCTTTTTTGTGGATGATGAACAAAGGGTCGTGGACGGACTGCGGCGCATGCTGCGCGCCATGCGCGACGAATGGGACATGGCGTTCTTCAATTCGGGACCTGCCGCCCTCGAAGCCATGGACGCCCTCCAACCCGACATCGTCGTCTCCGATATGCGCATGCCGGGAATGAATGGGGCCGAGTTTCTAGGAGAAGTTCGGAAGCGTCATCCGGGCACCGTGAGATTGATTCTTTCCGGGCAATGCGATCGGGCCGCCGTGCTGGACGCGGCCGGACTGGCTCCTCAGTTCCTCTCCAAGCCTTGCAGCGCCGAATCGCTACGAAATACCGTCGCCCGGATATTCGAGGTGCAGGAACAGCTTGCGTCTCCCCAGATT
The DNA here is from genome assembly GCF_055386265.1 of Thermogutta hypogea. NCBI lineage: Bacteria > Pseudomonadati > Planctomycetota > Planctomycetia > Pirellulales > Thermoguttaceae > Thermogutta > Thermogutta hypogea. Next base: position 1,595,293 of record NZ_AP042425.1, on the reverse strand, counting down.
CGCACGGCCGTAACACAACTGGAGGCCTTGCCGATCTCCGCAAACCACCTGGGAGCCCTTGCCGAGGTTCTTGCTGAGCCAACTCCCTCGGAGACGGACTTGATCGAGATCGTCAACCAGGACCTGGGCCTGTTCAGTAAATGCCTTCAGTTGATCAGCTCCGGGTTTCTTGGCAGCCAACAGGAGGTGATTCGGCCTGCCGAAGTCGTTTCTGTGATGGGAGCCGACGCACTCCGAAGCCTCGTTTTGGACAAGCGGATCTTTCCCACGTTGCCCGCCGGCCCGCCCTTGGAAGCGGCGGCAAGTCTCTTCCAAAAAATATCGCAGGCCACGGCGGAAACCGCGCGACGTATTGCCGCAGAGCAAAACGCCGACGAATCGATTCGACGCCTGGCGGAAATCGGCGGACGGCTAGCCAGAATCGGAGTCGCCGTGCTGGCCGTGATCGATCCCGCCAAGTATTTCCAGATCTGGAGGTTGGGCGTCAGCCGGCGAACGTCCAAGATGGATTTGGAGATGCGATTCTTCGGCGTTCACCGAGCCGACGTGGGAGCCTATCTGCTCGGCCTATGGGGCGTGCCCTCGCAATTGGTGGACATCGTTCGTAACTCACCCTGGCCACATCGGACCAAGGAGCGTGCTTTCTCCGCTCTGACGGCGGTGCACGCGGCCTGTTTCTTCGTCGAAGAAGCGGCGTCGGAATTGCTGCAACCGAATTACGCCTTGGACTTGCCCTACCTGGAAGACGTCGGGGCGATCCCTCAGCTCGATCGCTGGCGCGAGATCGCGCGCTGCGTGGTGGATGGATTGGAAATCGCCCCCCATCTCCTAAGTTACGCCGGGGAGGTTCTCGCGCCGGTCTCAGCGGCGATTCCGGTCGGAGGGGTTTACAGCGGGGAGCTACAGTCATGAGTCGCCGGGTACTGTGTGTGGACGACGATCCGAATATTCTCCGCGCGTATTCACGGACGCTTCGGAATAAGTTCGAACTCGAAACCGCGGCGAGCGGCGAGGAGGCGCTTCGCATCCTGGCTGCACGAGGGCCTTATGCGGTAGTCGTTTCGGATATGCGGATGCCGGGAATGGACGGAGTGGAGCTGCTTCGTCGGGTTCGCGAGACGGCTCCCGATACGGTTCGCATGATGTTGACGGGAAATGCGGACCAGCAGACCGCGATCGATGCCGTGAACGAGGGGCACATCTTTCGCTTCATCACCAAACCCTGCCCTCCCGAGGTCTTCGCGCGGATGATCGAAGCGGGGCTGGAACAATATCGGCTTGTGACCGCGGAACGCGAGCTGCTTTCCAAGACCTTGGCGGGATCGATTAAGGTTCTGGCGGAGATCTTGGCCTTGGCGGCTCCCGAAGCATTCGGACGAGCGACCAGGGCCCGGGAATTGGTCCGAAAACTGTGCGAGGCTCTGGCCGTGACGCCCGGTTGGCCGATCGAGGTGGCGGCCATGTTGGCCCCCATCGGACTGCTCGCCGTCCCGCAAGAAATCATCCAGAAAGCGATTCAAGGTCGGCCGCTCAAGGAAAGCGAGAAAGACGTGTTGGAGTCCCATCCGCGCGTCGCCCGAGAACTCGTGTCCAAGATTCCGCGATTGGAGCCGGTGGCGGAGATCGTGGCCTACCAGGGAAAATTGTTCAATGGGCAAGGCTATCCGCCGGATTGGACGTCCGGGGAGGACATTCCCCTGGGAAGCCGCATTCTGAAGCTGGCCTTTGACTGGGACGACCTTATCCAGGCCGGCCTCAGCCCCGACTTCGCCCTGGCGGAAATCGCCGATCGGCGCGGTTGGTACGATCCCAAAGTCGTTGCCGCGTTGCGTCGCATTCTCGATCTTCAAGAGGCGTACGTGGTCCGAGAAGTGCGAATCTCCGATCTCGTCGATGAATGGATTATCGCGGACAATATCTACTCCGTGAATGGAACGTTGCTTTGCAGCAAGGGCCAGCCGGTGACCGCGCCGATTCGCCTGCGCCTGCGAAATTACGCGATCAATGTCGGCATCAGCCGTCCCATTCGCGTGTTCGTGCCTCTGTCCGAGGTCCCGCAAGAAGCGCAGGCGTAGTTGCGGCACCGTTTTCGCGGAGCGGCACGCGCGGGCGCCGGGCGGTGCATCTGCCGCCGATTGCTCGTCTTCTAGCCCGGCCTCAGTTCCGGTTGAGCGGGATCCGCCCGCCGCCGCAATCGCCCTTTTTCGTAGGCGGCGCGTAACTTTCACCTACCGACCGGGATAGAATAGAACAAATCGGCCGATCGGTCTTACGCGGGGAGATTGATGATTTCGGTGCGGGGCGTCTCCGCTCCTCGGGTGTGAAGAAGGATGGAATTATGAAGATCGTCGCGGCGGAAGCCATTGAACCGCAAAAGGTCGTGATGGAGGGAGCGGCGGGGTGCATGATGCGGGTCCTGATCGGGCCTGACGACGGAGCCCCGAATTTCACCATGCGGCAATTCGAGGTCGAAGCGGGCGGCCACACGCCGCGCCATGCCCACCCGTATGAACACGAAGTCTACATTCTCGAAGGCGAAGGATTCGTCATGCGAGACGGAGAGTGGAGGCCCCTGCGACCCGGCATGGTCGTGTACGTGCCGGCCAACGCGATGCACCAGTTTCGCGCGGGCGACCGATCGACGCTGAAATTCCTTTGCCTAATCCCAAACGCCATGCGGGGGGGCGCCGCCAGTTGCATCGCGGCCTGTTCTTGCGATTGAGCAAGAGAATGCCGTTTGCAGCTCATTGTCGGCGCGGATTGATCGCCGATACTGAACAGGAAATGAGTTTTCTCGGCATTACGCGCGGCGGATTGCAGCACCGGTATGGGCAACCTCAAGGCTGCCCGGTTTCTCCGCCGTCCCGGGTACCCAAAGCCCGCCAGGCCGACACAGTGATCGTCTCACGGATGAAGCGGCATGAGCCGTCCACAAGCGCGACATTGATACCGCCGGGATGGAAACTGCGAGCCGTTACGATCGCGTAAGTCGGGTAGCCGCCCGCGCCGTTCCGGCCCTCTTGCCATGAATTGTAGTCGCAATCGTACTCTACTCCGGCCCAAGAACACGGTACGCGGCTATTGGGAACCAAACAGGTCGTGAAGCCGGTGTGGTGTACTCGCCCGTCCGGCCATTCCGTGTGACCGGTATTCTTGAACTCCGCGGCCGAGGCGGTGACGGCGGCGGCTTCCTCCGCAGACTCGGGCATGCTTGTAGTGGGGGGGCCGCCGTTGCGACGATAGGGTTGCCAAGCCTTGACCTCCGCAGCCAGCAGCGTGTTGGCGGTCCCATCCGTGACGGAACTCCATGTCAGCGCGGAATTGGGGTACGAGATCCCGCTCCCGCCTTGGCCCGTGCGGGGATCATAAACGAAATACGTCCCCAAATTGAAGCCGTAATTGGTGGGATAGAGGCGGGGCTTCCCGGCTCCGGTCTCGCGAACCTCGTCGCTCTTGGGGTCGCTGGGGCAAGCGAAGACGGGAATGCGAATGGCGTCGATGACGGGCTGGATATCCCATGCCGCGGACAGGTCCACGCGATCGGCCACCGACTGCTGTTCTAAATACGGCAATAGTCGGCCGTGTACGCCCCAGGATACGTTGTTGCCGGTCGTTTGCACGGCGAGGTCGATCATGGAACTGCTTGGAAAGCATCGCCAGGTATCAGCATAATTCTGTGTGGCCAAACCAAGCTGTTTGAGATGATTTAGACACTCGACACGGCGCGCCGCCTCCCGTGCGGCCTGCACGGCCGGCAGGAGCAACGCGATCAGAATGCCGATGATCGCGATGACGACGAGAAGCTCAATCAGGGTGAAGGCCGGCCTGATTGCCGGACGACCGTTCGACGCACGTAGGTCATTTTGAGGCATGAATGTGATCTCCACCGCATCCAGAATTATCGCGCGAGGTTCCGGTTTCCATCCACAGCAGTGCGGTCTGCAAACACGATGCCGTGGAACAGACTTTCGCCCTGCCTATGGCCGTGCCAGGGCTTGCCGGCCGATTGTTGAGCCGATCTAGCGGCTTCGAATTCATTTTCACTGCCGTCCGATCCCACACGACTTAGTCCATACGTTGTCGATCAAGTGATTCTGTGTGTCAATCAAAGCGACAGTGCGATTGGAACGTGGGCAAGTGCGAACCAGGCGGAACCCGATAGGGCCGACGAACGTTCAAACCCATCAGCGGGGGTCGGGCTGAAATTCGTGGAGCACCTTCGTCGGCGGCGGGCGATCCGTGATTAACGGCGTGGGTGGGCGGAATCTCCTCACCGAATTGCGACGGCCGAGCGTGCGTCCCGTTCTGGTCATTTCAGTGATTGTCCCCACCCCGTTCAAGAAACCTCATAGGACATTTATGATGGAGGGTCCTCTTTTTGTCCGGGGACTCCTGCCGGAATAGAATTCACGTCATCGCTCGTTAGGCCGAACCCTTCGACTGATTTGTGATACCAGACCAAGAGCAGTTCATGATCCCAAGCAAGTTCTCCGGTATTCCGCGCAATTTCCTTGGTTTGCCCAAAGAGGCCTGTGAGCCAGAAAGCTCCCGGGTTTGGGTGCTGCCCATACCTTACGAGGCGACGACGACGTATGGTGCCGGTACGCGATTCGGTCCCGACGCCATCCTTTCGGCCTCCTTGCAAGTTGAGCTTTACGATCGTCGACGTAAACTCGAGCCGGCGGGTGAACTGGGAATCGCCACACTTCCCCAGCTCGCTATTTGCTCCCAGTCCCCGGATGAAATGATGAACCGGGTAACGGAAACGATCGAGGAGGTTTTTACGGACTCCCCCCAACCCGATTTGTTGATCGTGTTGGGAGGTGAGCACTCCCTATCGGCGGGGATCGCCCGTGCTTTGTCAAAGCTTTGGAAGGACAAACCCTGGGTCGCTGTGCAAATCGATGCTCACGCCGATCTTCGCGACGAGTATGAAGAATCGCGGTTCAATCACGCGTGCGCGGGCAGAAGGATCGTCGAGCATGCTCCTCTCTTCCAAATCGGGATCCGCAATTTGTCCCGGGAAGAGGCGGAGTTTTTGTCCAGCCGACCGCGGATCACCACGGTTTTCGCGGAAGACGTTTGGCGTGGCGAATACCTGACCCAGTTGGCAGACTTCGTGCGGAATAAATACGTTTATTGGACGATCGACCTCGACGGGTTCGACCCTTCGATTATGCCGTCGGTCGGGACACCGGAGCCGGGCGGCCTGCTCTGGCAGGATTTCATGGCAATTCTCGACACCATCACCCGACATGCCGCCGCCGTGCCGGTGTTGGACGTGGTCGAGTTGGCTCCGATCCCAGGATTGCATGCTCCGGACTTCATGGCCGCCAAACTCGTTTATGAGGCGGCTGCGGCTATTCTTTTAGGCCCGACCTAGGCAAAGCCGCATCTCCGATCGCGCATCGGCATCTCTTGATTCAAACGGGCGATTTAGGTAAAAGAACCGTCGGAGATACTTCGGACCGACGCCAAGGTACGGCGAGCCGATTTGCGGCGCGCTTTGACTGTCTAGCCCTTGCCCAATCCGATCAACCTGATCCGCAAGGATGCGGAACCATGTCCAAGCACCATTCTCAGTCCTCGGGCGATATCGCTTCCGCCAAAAACGCGATGAGCGAGGGGAATGCCTCCGATTCGCCTGAACTCGCACAGGATATGGAGGCCGCAGGATCGCCCCGTCGAATGTCCACCGAAATCAAGATCGGCCTGGGGACTCTGGGGTTCCTCTTGATCGTTCTGGTCGGAGTCTTGATCTATCGGATCTGGCAGATGAAGGCGAGCGACGGGAGCCTTTCGCCGGGAGAGAAGCCGACAAGCTTGGCTGAGAACGCGGGTGAACCGGCCGAGCAATCCAGCGATCCTGCCAGTCCCTCGTTGTCTATCACAGCGTCCGCGGAACCATCCCTAACGGCCTCGACGGCCTCGCCGCCCCAAAGCTCCCCGTGGAATGTGGACTACTCCAATCAGGCGGCCGGGGCTTCGCTTGCGGTGACTGCCCCTGCGTGGCCCACCGCGACGCCGTCCCCGCCGACTGCCGCGAATGCGAATTCACCGTGGGCGGAGGTGGGGATCGGGCAGAGCATGCTGCCGGAGTCGCCAAGCAATATCGGCAGCGGTGAGCGTTCGACTCTCGGCATGCGATCGCCGGAGTTCGATCCGGTCGCCGAGGGCGTTTCCGACGCGAATCTGGGCGGTTTTTCCGACGCCCGCGGGATGGGAGATGCAATGGGCCGAGAACCCTCCGTCCAGGCGTCCAACTCGCCGCCGAGTGAGATTCCTTTCGGTCCATGGAACGCGGCTGCCGCACCCTCCGGGGAGACCGAGGCGGGGTTGCCCTCGGCAGTATCCGACGCCCCTCCGGCAGCTCCTGTCCACTCCGCCCCTGCGGCCCCCGACTTCTTCGCTGGGGGGATGCCGATTACTCGCAATGACGCCGGTTTGCCGCAGGAGGGGCCCATGGCCGCAAATACGCCGATTGACGACACCTCCCGTGCGATCGCCAATTCCTTGCTTGCCGATCGATCGACCGGTGAGAGGCTGACCCCGCTTGAAGACGCGGACATCGCTACGCCGTTTCAACCCTACGGCCAAGGCGGCGCTCCCACGGCCCTTTCCCTTGCCGACGGCGGCGAATCGCCTTCGAATGCGGCCTCTCGCTTGGCGGTTGCCGAGCCGGCTCAACCCATTGGTAGCCCTAGCTGGGGCGGCACCCCGGCTCCTCAGGTCCCGCCGCTAGCCGCGGGCAACGCCTCGGGTAATACCGCGGTGAGCGGCAAGACTTACACTGTGCAAGAGGGGGAGAGCCTATTCGACATCGCGCGGGGACAGTTGGGCAAGGCTTCGCGCTGGGTGGAAATCTACGAGCTGAATCGTGCGCGCCTTGGAAAGCAGATGGAGGGATTCCAGCCCGGTATCACGTTGATCCTGCCGCAAGCCGAATCCGCCGCGACCGCCCCCTCGCCGCGTGTTTTTCGGTAAGAGAATCACCACAATCGCCGGCCCGAGACTGTGATGGCAACGAGCGACCGGTCGCCTTCCGAGACGCCGCGTTGGAGACTTGCGTCGAGTGCGAAAGTGAGGATCGTGTCCGGAGGGCAGACTGGGGTCGACCGCGCAGCCCTGCACGCTGCCAGGGAGGCCGGCCTTCCCATCGGCGGCTGGTGTCCCAAAGGTCGTCTGGCGGAAGACGGGGTAATTCCCCCCGACCTGCCACTGCAAGAGACGGATAGTGCTGACTACGCAATTCGCACCGAGAAGAACGTTCTGGACTCGGACGGCACCCTTGTTATATCGGATGGGCCGCTTCAGGGCGGTACGGAACTGGCCGTCAAGTTGGCCCTGCGCCATGGCAAGCCGTTCATCGTTGTGGATATCGCCAATCCGCCCGACCTGTCCACGCTCGTGCGATGGGGGCAAGAGCACGGCATCCGGATCCTGAACGTGGCCGGACCGCGCGAGAGCAGCCGGCCCGGCATTTACGGCGCCGCCAAGCGATATTTACAAGAACTCTTCCGCCGATGGAAGGAAGCCGATGTCGAATAGCGAAGACGGCCCGATGCTCACGCACCGGGCCGCCGGAAGATCATCGCCGGGAGTTTGCCGCTCAAGCTCGCTATTTTTCGGAGGCTTCTCTCGAGCGGAAACTGTACTTGGGATTACGGATATCGAAGTCCTCATCCGTAAAGCCGTTGTTGATCTTCACGTTGAGATAGGTGTATTCCTCGATCAACTCCGGCTTTCCGCCTGGTTCCCGCGGCCAATCGTACGACTCGTATCGGATGGGGATGTTCAGTTCCTTATCCACGTAGATACGTGCCAAATGGAAGCGAAAGTTGCGTCGCGGCACGGGATGCACCACCTGGATGCAAGTGCATACACGGTCGTTGATTTTGGCTCCCTCGAAAAACTTCACCTCGCACTCGCCGTACTTCGAATCTTGCTCGCCGACCTCGATTAAGCGCCGGACTAGATTCAGGACGCCGATTTCCGTGACCGGGTAACGGTTTCCCTGCATGGCGATGGGGCCGGTAGGGTCAAGCGAAACCGTTCCGATCAGTTTGTTCCGGATTCCGCCGGGGTGTGCCCACATCTTGCCGTCGTTTTGGCCTTCCACCCAAATCACTTCCTGCCCTTTCAAAGCGGCCGGTTCCAGGAAATACATGTACACGCTCATCGGCTTGTGACGGACTTTGATGAACATGTATTCCGGATCGTTCAGGCGATCACCGATCCTTTCCCGCTTTACCATCACGGCCGAATAGTCTTGAATCTTTTCGATATCTTGAATGCCGGTATACGCCCACCGAATCGCCGGCATGAGAGGGTGCTCGACGATTGAATTGTCGGCGGGAACACGATCGGCAATCCGCAGATCGCCGGGGTTTCCGGTCGCAGTCCGGCTGCCGGCCTCTTGTGCCGTAGCCACGATCGCAAAAGCCCCCCAGGCGAGGACCGCCGAAATCAGGGCCGAACGGCCCAAACAAAGCCGGGTCATGGACTCCACTCCCATCAAAGTCATCTAGGCTTCTCTTCCCACTCTATCGGACAAGACGACCCACGAACGACGAGGGATCCCGGGAACGATTCCCGTCGGTTATTCTGCGCACGACGCCTGCGGTAAGAATGGCAGGGCATTCGTCTTCCCGTGCTACCGAAGCGGCAGACCGGCGCCATCCAAACGACGTCTCTTAAAATCTCGGTTGCGCCGACCCGCGTTTCGCCCTTCCATCCTTATCGCAAGGAATTGCCCAAGCCGTTAAAATGTCCGATTCAAGCGGTGGTTATTCGCTAAGGGTTAAGTATTTTGTAGATCACGAAAACCGGCTAAATACCCCATGTTCTTGATTTCATCAAAGGGAGCCCGAGAGTGGACGGCCAGCAAGTGCGGATTTGGACGGTTGTTTCGGAGCTATTTGGACAAAACGCCTACGTGGCTTCCTTGGCGGGCCGCGATGATTGCCTGGTAGTGGATCCCGGATTCGACGCCGCCACTCTGGTCGAACGCTTGCAATCCAATCACCTGACGCCGGCGGCCGTGCTTGCGACACACGGCCACGCGGACCATATCGCCGGCATTGCCACCGTGAAGTCTCATTGGCCCGATTGTCCCATCATCACCGGCATAAACGAGGCAGAAAAGCTCACGGATCCCAAGCTGAACCTGTCCTACGATTTCGGGTTTCCCATCGTCAGTCCGGCGGCCGACGTCCTGGTCACCGACGGCGAAACCCTCGAGGTGGCGGGCCTGACGTTGCGAGTCCTAGAAATCCCGGGGCACTCTTCAGGACATGTCGTCTTTGTTGTGGAAACAGGAGAGCCCAGGAGAGTTTTCGTCGGTGACGTAATCTTTTCCGGGAGCGTGGGTAGAACCGACTTCCCTGACGGAAGTTTTGAGGTCCTCGCTCGGGGGATCCGCACCAAACTGTATTCTCTCCCGGACGAGACGCTGCTCTTGCCGGGACATGGACCGGTCACGACGGTGGGGAGAGAGAAGGCCAACAACCCCTTCGTGCGTCAAGAGACTTGAGGAACTTCGGCAACAAGGCACGCCGCCTCTTCGCTCCCGCCCAGGTGCAAACGGCCGTTCCCGGCCGCAATCCCTCAGGGCCCAAACAACGGGCCCGATACTCGCGGCATGGCAGGCAACGCACTCCGCGGTTACCACACCGGCCGGCAGCGCAAACCGATTTTAATTTCCGGCTTCCGCTGCGGGACTCGCCTCAGTCCAGCTTGCAGCCGATGTTCACCGTGACTTGGTATTGAGAAACCTTGCCGTCGGCGATGGCGCCGCGAAGTTCCACGACCTCGAACCAAGACGCCTTCTTTTCGGTTTCCGCGACCTTGGCTACGGCCTTCGCGGCAGCGTCGGCAAAAGAAACGGGGGACGTACCGACAACCTGGATCTTTTTGAAAACGGTATCCGCCATCGTTCAGTCTCCTTCTAAAATCAATACGATCGCCTACCCGGAGTCTGGGAAGAATTGACATGTTCGAACGCATCAAGAAGCGATATTGTACCTGCCCCGTCGGAAAAGACTACTGGGGTAGGTGCGCGGCGGAGGTATCGCCGGAGGCCTGCTCGGGCGAGCCGACCTCCGTCTCCTGAGGCAAAACCGCCGGCAGCTCGATCACGAACGTCGTGCCGGTCTCGGGTTCACTTTGGACGGTGATCCGGCCGCCGTGTTCCTGCACGATCTTGTGGCTGACCGGCAACCCCAACCCCGTCCCTTTGGTCCCTTTTTTCTGAGAAACGAAGGGGTTGAATATCTTGTCCCGCAGTTCCGGCGGAATACCGCTACCGTTGTCCGCAACTTGAATTCGTACCAGCGCGGCTTCGGGATCGTACGTCAGCGTCACGCGAACGCGTCGATCTTCCGCCCTCTCGGCCACGGCGTCAATGGCGTTCGTAACCAGATTCAGCACGGCGCGATGTATCCCCTCGGGGTCGAACACCAGCTTGGGTATCTGGGCGTCGGATTCAAGAGAAAGCTGCACCTCGAATTCCGCGGCGCGCTGCTGCATCAGTTCCACGACATCCTGGACGACCTGAGCGATGTCGCCCACTTGCAAGTCCGGTTCCCGCTCCTTGCTGAAGGTCAGCATATCCATCACCAGACCCGAGATCTTGTTCTGATTCTTTTCGACGATCGTCCAGCCTTTACGGATCAGTTCCTCGTCGTGCCGGTTCAAACCCATTTCGATCAAATAGCTGCCCCCGCGAATACCCTGAAGGATGTTCTTCACGTGGTGGGAAAGCATGGCGATGGTCTGTCCGATCGCGGCCAAACGCTCCGCCTGCACCATCGCCGAATAGTAATGCGTATCCTCCACGGCCAGGGCCGCCTGATGGGCGATGGCGACCATCAACATCAGGTGATCTTGCGTGAACTTGTTGGTCGTGCCGCGGGCCAGGATGTCTTGGGGCGAGAGGGATGTATCGATGTAGATCACTCCGACGACGTCGTAACGCCCCTTCATGGGGACGCAAATGGCTTCGCGGATGCCCGCCTGCACGATGCTCGCGCCGGAATCCCATCGCTGATCGTGCCGCGCGTCGCTGGTCAACACCCCCTCGTTTCGTTCGCGCACGTAATCGAGGATCGTCTTGCTGATCACCAGGCGTTCCGCCGCTCCTTGCCGGCTCCGTCGTACCTTGGGAGTGAGCTGGTTGGTGTCCGGATCGACCAACAAAATGCAACCACGGTCGGCCTCCACCCACTCGAAGATCAAATCCATGATGCGATGGAGGAGTTGATCGATATCCACGGTGTGGCTGATGGCCAGCGCCGTGTGGTACATGATTTCAAGATTGCGTTTGGCCCGGGCCAGCCAAGAATCGTAACCCGGCTCGGATGCGGCGAAAAACCGGTTGCCCTCTTCCGGCTTGACGGCGCTGATGATCTCCGAGCGGTCGCCTTCCTCCTGGGAAGTGAAAGCCACGTTCCACGGGGCGACGGCATGCGCTTCGTCGGCCGGCCGAGTGAACAGCATCAGGGTCCGTCCCAGCTGGACCTGGTCGCCGCTGTTCAGAAAGTGCTCCCGAACGGGCTTGCCGTTGACCAGCGTCCCATTGGAACTGTTCAGGTCCACCAAGAGATAGCGATCATCGACGCGACGAATCTCGGCGTGCCGACGCGAGACCTCGGTATCGTGCAACTGGATGCGATTGCCGGAGTCCCGGCCGATACTCACCGCCGGGGCGGTCAGCTCGAACCGACTTCCTTGATCGTTGCCTCGAATGACGAACAGCGAAGGCACAAAAGATCCTCCCACGGCCTCGCATTGCGGCTGAGTCGCACCGATTTCCTCAACCTTCCGGCGGCGATCACCGAGGCGGGCCGTTCCCCCCGCGATCAGGAAGGAGGGCGTCTCCCAAGTGATGGCCGACCGTTTGCCGATCGCCTATTTTACGTCTTCGCAAGGCGATGCGAAAGCAAAGCGTTGGACCGATCGGAAGAGAATTCCTCCGATCGGCCGGCCGCCGGCTTTCGGTACCGCCAAGCCCAAGCCCTCGGCTGGGAGGAAATTCACGACTTGGCGGCCTGCCTCCAATCCTTCCTCTGGCGGGAGCTGGGAATGCCCAACTCCTGGCGGTATTTGGTAATCGTTCGGCGATTGACGGTGACCCCGCGGCGTGCAAGCTCGGCGACCAGATCCTCGTCGGTCAAGGGATTCTGCTTGTCTTCGGCCGCGACGATTTCTTGCAACATGGCGCGGACTTTGTCCCAAGCGATCTCCTGGCCGTCTTGCGCGACGGTGCCGCTGCGGAAGAATCGCTTGAGGGGGAAAATGCCTCGCGGCGTCTCGATCCATTTATCGTCCACGGCGCGGCTGACGGTGGTGACATGGACGCCGACCTCATCCGCGATCTGCTGCATCTTCAAGGGTTCGATGTATTCCGGCCCGTCCCGCAAGAACCGCTGCTGATGGTCGACAATCGCCTGAGCCACCTTGCGCAGGGTGTTGCGACGCTGCTGAACGGCTTCGATCAACCATTGTGCGTGCGTCAACTTTCGACGGAAGAACTCTCGGTCCTGTTTGGCCGAGCGACGCGACTCGACGAGGCGGCGGTAATCCTCGTTGATTCCCAAGCGAGAGAGGTGGTCGTCCTTCAATTGCACGACGAATCGCCCATCCTCGGTCTCTTCCACATAGACATCGGGGACCACATTCGGCACGGAGGAGCCGCCGAATTGGGCGCCGGGCTTAGGATTCAGCGTCCGCAGTTCGGCGATCAATTGCTCCACAAAATCCACCGACCAACCGCGTTTTTTGGCGATTTGCGGGATACGATTCTCGCCCACATCCTCCAAGTGCTCGCGAATCAACGTCGCCAATTCCTTGTGATGGGGGCGATCGGCGTCGAGCTGAAGCAACAAACACTCTTTCAACGTCCGCGCCCCGACGCCCGCCGGATCCATCTGTTGCACCACGGCCAAGGCCTGCTCGGCGATTTTCAGGTCCTCCTGCGCGGCGTCCGGCCCCAGCAGGTCGCGAAGATCGGTCTTCAGGTAACCGTCACTGTCCAAGCTGTAGATCAGCATTTCGGCCATGGCCCGAACTTCAGGGGAGATATCCAGGCCCGCCAATTGCTCGATCAGATGATCTTGCAGCGTCGGTTCGTGCGACGGCACGTTGGCCATCATGTCGTTGTAGCGATCCGAGAGTTCCTCCATCCGGTTGCTGGAAGGCCGCGACATTTCGTCGTCGAAGACTTCCGGATTTTCCTCCGTCAACGTCTCCAGACGTTCAAATTCTTCGGAACTGCTCTCGTCGATCACCAATTCCTTTTCCAGATCGGACCGAGCCTCGACACGAGGTTCCTCTTGCAGATTCGTATCCGACTCTTCGTCGGCATCAGGCGCTTCGGTCCGCAACTCAAGGAAAGGATTCTCCACCATCTCTTGCTGAATGCGTTCTTCCAGCCGCTGGAGAGGAAGCTGTAGTATCTCCATGGACTGGATCATGCGGGGAGCAAGTATCTGTTTTTGAACTTGCCTCAACTCTTGACCGAGGGAAAACCGCATGACGCACTTATCTCCCTGTAACGTGCAATCAATTGAGCCCGCCACGCGTTGCCCGCCGGCAAAACAGCGGCAAGGCCTCTTTCATTTACCACACGGAATCCGTCGTTGAAACCGGAAACCGCCGCTCCGTCGCCCGAATTGCGATGCGGCGATTCCTCGCCGCGTTCCGTCATCGACCTCGCTAGTCCCCATTTGTGTCACAATCGTCGCCGTCCCGCGAAAGCGTCCGCCAGGACCTCAGGGTTCGCAAACTCGATCACGCTGCCGGGCGTAATCCCTCTCGCCAAACGTGTTATCGTAACCGCCAGATCCGCCAACTGATTCGAAATATATAGACAGGTTCCATCCCCCTCCACAGTTGGGTTTGTCGCCATGATGACCTCGCGTACCCCGCCCTCTTTCACCCGCCGCACCAGATCCGAGATCGTGAGCTGATCGGGCGTGACTCCTTCTAAAGGGGAGAGCCGACCCAGTAATACATGGTAAAGACCCCGATAGAGACCCGTTTGCTCGATCGCGATCAAGTCCCGCGGTTGCTCCACAACGCAAAGCAACGACCGATCGCGGGTCGCGTCGCGGCAAATCGAGCAAACCTCATCCTCTGCTAGATTGTAGCAAATCGTGCAGTGCCGGACGTTCTCTTTGACCGTGCGTATGGCCTCCGACAGGGCCAGCGCCTCTTCGCGACTGACCCGCAACAAGTGATATGTGATGCGTTCGGCCGACTTCCGGCCGATACCGGGCAATTTTGTCAACTCCTCGATCAATTGGCTTACTGATTCCGTTAATTCCGCCACTTCGCAGGCTCCTTCCCCGCAACTCCGGCAACCGCCGGCTCCGCTCTTTCTTTACATTGTTGGGCCTGATCACCGAAATCGGCGGCGGAGTTGGTCGACCCTTATCGCGCGACTTTCCCTTGGGAGGAACCACGTTCCCCCGTACGAATTGTACCTTGTCCGGACGGAATGGGAACGCATGGAGGCGGCTTCGGCCTGCCGCCGCGAAAGCTTTCCCGCAGCCTTTTCCGACCAAGCCGCCGAATCGATTCCCACACCCGACAACGGTACGCTCGGTCCATCACGTTTCGACGGCAGGCGGGACTTGCCAATTGGTTGCGATCTTCAAGAATACAGAAAGTTTGACCAGTCTTCGTGCGGTGGTTTCGGCCACCCGGCAGAAAGCAAAAAGCCGACGAATCCCGGCTTTATCCCTTCCCTGGACGATTGGGGCTTATGATCGAAGAATCCGCGGGTTGGGACATCGACTCTCCCATCGCCGTTTTGATGAGCGGCGGATTGGACAGCACCATCGTTCTCGGGCTATTGGCTCGCCGAGCGAGAGAAAAATGCCTCGCCGGTTGGCTGCAACCGATTTACGTTCGGTGCGGTTTGAATTGGGAGGTTGAGGAGTTCGCCGCAGTACAAGAAGTGTCCGCGTGTTTTGCGCCGATTGCCGCCCCTCCAGTGGTCTTGGAGTTTACCGTACGCGACTTGTGTCCTGATCATTGGAGCGTCACGGGCAAAGATGTCCCGGATAACACCTCGCCGGATGAAGCGGTTTACCTTCCCGGTCGCAACCTGTTCATGCTGGCCAAGGCAGGCGTTTGGTGCCAAATGCACGGCTTTGAACGCATGGCCGTCGGCGTCTTGGATACCAACCCTTTCGGCGATGCAGCCAAAGAGTTTTTTGACTGCTTGGAGGGTTGCCTGGCAGCGTACGGCACGAGAAAAGTTCGGATTTTACGTCCGCTCGCCGGACTCAGCAAACGGGCATGGATGCAAGAAGCGAGAGACTTGCCCCTCGACAAGACGTTTTCGTGCATCGCGCCGCGGAGAGGATTGCATTGCGGATTCTGCAACAAATGCGAGGAACGCCGGAGAGCTTTTCGTGACGCAGGATTGCCCGACCGCACGGTTTATTACGCGGATCAATATCCGGGAACGGAACGGCAGATCGATTCGCTTCATCGACCCAATTCATGGAAAAAACATTCCCCGGAAAGGTGATGCATGTATCGAGTCGCGCGTGAGATTGAATTCTGTTACGGCCACCGCCTACTGAATTATGAGGGGAAGTGCAAGAATTTGCACGGTCATAACGGCCTGCTGATTGTCACGTTCGAAGTGGCAGACTTGGATCATCGCGGCATGGTGATCGATTTCGGCGACATCAAGCGCGTCGTTTCGCAATGGATCGACGACCACCTGGACCACCGAATGATCTTATGCCGGGAAGATCCTGTGGTCCCGCTGCTACAAAGGATGGGCGAACCAATTTTCCTGATGGATGCGAATCCCACCGCGGAAAACATCGCGCGGGTAATTTTCGAATTCGTGGCGGGTCAAGGGCTTCCGATCGTCGAGGCCGCTCTCTACGAAACGCCTCGCTGCGTGGCGGTTTATCGCCCGGCCAAATGATTGCCATCAAAGTGCGGCCGGCTGAGAGACGGTCGCACGAAGCACCTCCGCCCAAGCTCAGGTCATCACGCCTTGCCTTCTATCTCGCGTCGCCCTTCGGTCTGATGGGGTACGGTGGGAGTTTGCTCTTGCGTCAAGAAGAGATGCTGCGAAAACGCCCCCCGCGCACGGCCGAGATAGTGCACCGCGCCATCCACGTCGCCGGCTTGACGCAAGCAGTGGCTCAAGGCTAACCACGCGATGCGATCGTGCGGATAGCTTGACACCTCCGCAGCGTGCCGGAACGATTTGGCGGCCTCCGACAGGTTGCCGAGAGCGGTTAAGATTTGCCCGCGGAGAAAGAACGTGGGGCCCTCCCAAGCGCCTAAATCGTCGGTCGGCAAGGCTCTCAGGGCATGATCCAACATGCCGAATTCGATGTAGCCCGCGGCTTCTCGTAGGCGTCGGGTGATGCGAATCGTGTTTCGGTCGTGAATCGTCATGGAAACCCCTACCGACGGAGGCCTAGTCTAGGGATTACCAGAAATTCTCAATCGGAAACCACCCTGTCGTATGCTAGCAACTAGCGTTCCAAAACAACACGCCTGGCGTGGTGAAAACGACGTAAACCCAAGATGCGAAATAACTTGGGAAAACATTGTCGTTATGGTGGCCGACATTGGCCACCCACAACCCTGCCGAATCGGCAGTTGCCTGATCCGGAATTGCCGGAGAATGAAACTGCGCACCAAAGGGCTACGTGAAAGCGACTCCCGTCCGGAGCACGGCGACGACAACGGCAGGGAACGATGGCAAAACCGCTTTGGGGCTTACTGCCGTGGGCGAACCACGGAAGTCGCGCGGAGGTAATCGAACAACGTCTGTTCCGAAAGCACGCCGCCACCCATGCCGCTCTTCTTGATTCCGCCGTACGGAACGCCGTGGGGGAAAAGATTGTGCGCATTGATCCAACTATTGGCGGCCTCCATGGCCTCGGCGACTCGATGCGCCCGGTCGAGATCGCGGCTCCACACGCTGTTCGCAAGGCCGTAGTCGGTGGCGTTGACCTTGCGGACGGCATCCTCTTCATCATCGAACGGCGTCAGATACGCCACCGGGCCGAAAATCTCTTCCCGGGCGGCCACGTTTTCTAAATCGCCCGCCAGTAACGCCGGGGCCACGTAGGTCCCCCCCTGCGATCCTTCGGCCTCGGGCAGGACTCCCTGGTAAACCAACTCGGCGCCCTGTTCACGGCCGCGATCGATGTAGGACAGTACCCTCCGCCGCTGCTTTTCGCTGATGACAGGCCCCATTTGGACCCCGCGCTTCAATTCGTGTCCGATCCGGAGAGATTGAAGGTGCTTTACCGCGGCATCGACGAAACGGTCGTAGATACCCTTATGCACGATCCATCGCGTGGCGGTGCAGCAAACTTGACCGCTGTGGAAAGTGACCGCCTGCACGAGCTGCTGCGCCGTCGCGTCGACGTCCACGTCGTCGAACACTACGGCCCCGCCCTTCCCCCCCAATTCCAGTTTGACGGGCACGAGGTTTCGGCCGCAGGCTTCGGCGACCAGGCGGCCGACCTCGGGCGATCCGGTAAACGACATCCTTCGAATGCCCGGGTGTTTGGCCAGTGCGGCCCCGGTGATTTCGCCGTCACCCGGCAAGACATTGATCACCCCCGGCGGAATGCCGATCTCCGCGGCTAGGCGGCCAAGGTAGATCGTCGAAAGCGGGGTGTCTTCGGCCGGTTTGATGAGGACGGTGTTACCGGCCGCCAGGGCCGGCGCGATCCCCCAGCCCACAAGCAAGAGGGGAAAATTCCAAGGGAAGATGAATGCGCAAGGTCCCCACGGGGCCCGGTAAGTGTAAGTATCATAGTGCGGTACGGCCAAGGGCGCCCGGCGCTCCACGTGCTGGGCCATTTCGGTGTAGTACCGCATGGTGTCGATAAAGTTCTGCACGTCGGCCTCGGCTTGCCGCAAGACTTTGCCGCAATCCAAGGCCTCGATTTGCGCGAAAACTTGCTTTTTCTTTTCGACTGCGTCGATCAAACGGTGCAGAAGGACGCCGCGGGCTTGGGGCGTCAGATCGGCCCAACCCGGTCGGTCGAAGGCGGTCTGCGCTGCCCGAACCGCTGCGTCAACGTCTTCCGGCTGCATGAGATAGACTTCCGCCAAGACCGCGCCCGTGCCGGGGTCTCGCGTCACGAAGCGTTGACCATTCGCCGAGGCGCGCTCCTCGCCGCCGATGACCGATTTCAACGGAGAACCAGCGAGAAACTGATCTACCTCGGGAAGCAAATCGAACGGGAGTTGGCTCATGGCAAACCTCCTAAACTTGCTGACGGCAATTGCTGCGGGAACTCTCCGGATCGCGGACCACGGCACGGCGCGCCACCCGCGTCGGTCCCGTCGATAGCCCGCCTTCACGGTTCGCGCAGCCGCGGCAATGCCGCGAAGGGACGCGGCGGTACGGCACGAACGGCCGTGCGATCCTCCAGCGAAGGGCGAAACACCACCAGAATCAGAACGGGTGCGTACCACGCCATATATAGGCCGCTTTGGTGAATCAAGCAAAGTTGCGCAACCAGCAATAAGGCGGCGGTACCGCTGAGCAGATTACCGAGGTTCTTTTCCGCCGGCCACAATGCCAAACTGCCGGACAGCACCCCCAATGCCGCGATCAAGGGAATGCGGAGCACCGGGGGATAGATCTCCCAAAAACCGTCGGCACCCTCGGACCGGAACAGGCCCTTGCCGAACATCGCGGCGAGGTCGAGCTGCAATTGTCGCATATCCGAATGCAGGCAGACGAGAATGATCACGAGGACGATCAAGGCGGTCAAGACGCCGGCCGCAAATCGAACCGCGCCCCGACGCCAATAAAAGCCGATCCAGAGCGGAACGAGGAACAGCGGATAAAAGGCGATCCCGGCAGCCGCGCCGAGGAATATCCCCGCGATGACCGGCCGGCGATACGAAGCCAAGGCCCAAACTACGAACGCTGCGGGGACCAAGTGATCGAGGCGGGCCGTCATCAAACTGGTATACGGCAACAGTAGGTACAGCGACGCGGCGGCCAAGCCTGTTTGGATATTGTCGAAATGGCGCAGGCCGAAAAACAGCATTCCGAGAACGACGGCGAATTGGCACACGATGGCCACGGCTTTAACCCCGGCCCGCAGAATCAAAGACGGCGCCGGCCGCTCATCCCCTGCCCTGCCGCTCCCATTGACCGGTGGAGTGTGGACGGGGCTTTCTCGCGTCAGAGAAATGGCACGGTAAAAAGGCATGAAGCCCGGGCCCCGCATCGTCGGGACTCGCCAAATCGCGCCCACCTCATCGGAACGGCCGGCGATCGTTACCCCGCCGACCGACACGGCGCGGTCGGTCAGGATGTTGGCGGTTAGGAAGAACATCAGCGCCACGGCCATGAAGGCCATTCCGCCCGAGGCCAGATTCGGCTCCGTTAGGGGACGCCGCGCGAAGACCGGATCGATCAGGAGCCGTGGTAAGAACAAGAGAGAGACTGCGATGAGCCAGAGGTATCCCTGCGCCTCAATCCCGTGGAAGATCAACAGCAGTCCCGGCGCAAAGGCGATTAAGCCGATCAGGTCGAGATTCCGGATGCTGAAAAGGCGATGGAATCGGAAATAGATACCGATGGTCATCAACGAGGCCACGTAGAGCCACGTCGTGGGATCCATCCGATATTCGCTCAGAAGATCAATCATTCCGTACCCGCCCGACCGGCATGGCGACGTTCGAATGCAAACCGGCGTCTCGAATCCCCGGTCCCGTCGATCAGCCAACGCTTCCGGCGATGTTTCCCTGATGTTACCGATTGACGGCCGGCCTTATCAACGGGCACGCTCCCCACCTTCGTACGATTCAACGTCGGGCGAAGGCAAGACAGCCCTGCTCGCCGCCCGGCTATCACCACCCGCGTCGCCGGGCGACTTTGGCGATAATAATCTTACGACATTCAATCACACCACGCGAAACGCGCAAGCACACAGCTTCCAACCGGCAAGCTTGACGCTCCGCCTCCTGGTCCGAGTGAGAAAGACGCTCGCCGCGGCAGGACGGCTAACGTGCCAGACGCAACGCCGTCTCGGCTGCGTGACGCCCGAGATTGGCAGCGGTCTTCACTCCGAATTCGTCGGTGGAGATGTCGTCGTTACTGATATTCCACAAGGTAGCCCCAAAATGTCCTGTCGGCTTGCCGTCCCCGACCAACAGCATTTCGTGGCAAATCAGGGCACTGTGAATGCATCGCAACACCAGTTCCTGTCCGCCGCTGCGAGCCGCACCCACCGCCAAGGCTCCTGCAACTTTGCCGGACAACCGGAAATCCTTACGGAACATGCCGAGACGGTCGATGAAGATTTTGCACAACGTGCTCATGTTGGCATAGTGGACAGGCGATCCCACGATCAGCGCCCCCAGCGCGGGATCGGCCAACTGTTCGGCCACCATGGTGAAATCGTCGCGAACCCCTTCGGGTACAGGCTGTCCGAAAGCCGGCTCCAGCGGGAGGCTGAGACCCGCTAATTCGATCAACACTGTATCAATTCGATCGGGAGCTACCTGCTTTGCTGCGTCCAGGACGATTTGCAGCCCCTGCGTGGTCGTCTTGCCTTTGCGTGGGCTGCATGATACAGCCACAATCTTAACCTTTTCGGCGGCTTCCGCCGCGGCGAGTACGGCATTCGTACCCAAGACCGTTCCAAGTCCCGCTCCCGCGGCCGTACCCAAGAACAACCGTCGATTCACATTGTCTCTCATAGCGACCCCTCCCAGTGCATGAAATCCCTCACCCCAAGAATTACCGCCGACGTCCCCCCGGAACGCGGCTCCGACATTATACTTCGCCCATGCCGGTGTGAAAGCCCCCGACGGCACGGCGGTCGTGGCCGGTCTCGCCCCGCTTCGAAGCATTTCCTTCCGTCTCTTCGCATGATAGACTGTTCACATTCCAGGGCGAGCGGAAGAGGGAGACCGGGTGGCACGTTGGTCAAGATTCAGGAGACTGAGCGATGAATCTCGAAAGACGCGGTTTTCTATCGGCCGGGGTCGGGTTTCTGGCGTTGCCGACATTGCAATTGTTCGCGGAGGACGGTTACCGCAAGTACAAGATCGGCGCTTGCGACTGGTCCATCGGTAAACAACAGCACATCGAAGCCTTCAAGGTGGCGCAAGAAATCGGACTGGACGGTATCCAGGCAAGTTTCGGGCGGCCCGGCGGTGATTTCGACTTGCGAGACGAACAGGTTCGGCGAGATTATCACAAGGCCGTCGAAGAAACCGGTGTGGAAATAGCTTCCTTGGCGATGGGCATTTTCAACAGCGTTCCCTTCGCGGTCGAGGACGTAGCGGTCGAATGGCTCTCGCAATGCATCGACGTGATGACCGCCATGGGGCAAAAGATCGTCCTGGTCGCATTTTTCGGCAAAGGAGATATCCGCGGGCGGCGCGACCTGCAAGATGAAGTCATCCGGCGGCTGAAGACGCTCGCGCCGAAAGCCGAGCAGGCGGGTGTCATCCTGGGCGTGGAGAGCTATTTGAATGCCGACGACCACTTGCGAATCTTGGAGGGGGTCGGTTCACCCGCCGTGCAAGTGTATTACGATGTCGCCAACATGCATTATTCGGGATATGACATTTTCGCCGAACTGAGGCAATTGGGTCGGGATCGCATCTGCCAAATCCACCTCAAAGAGTCGGGCCATCTCTTGGGGAAGGGGCCTATCGATTTCGTCAAGGTTCGTGACGTGCTCGGCGAAATCGGCTATTACGATTGGCTGATCATCGAAGGCGCCACGGAAAAGGATCGCAGCGTCGTCGATTGCTACAAGGACAATTGCCGCTATCTCAAGGAATTGTTTGCGACCTCGTAGCGTCGCCACGAGGCCGCAAATCCCTTGCGTCGCTCCGGCCGCCAAAGGGGACGGTGTGTCCGAATTCCGTCGCCCCGGGTTGGCCCGAAACGGTGAGCGATCAGTACGGCAGTTCCGGAGTCGCTCTGCCGGTCGGCAATCCCACGTCGACGCGTTGATCGAGGTCATTCAGGGCGTCGATGACGTTGTTCGTGCCGAAGGTGATGCCGCGAATGTTTACCGGCTGTTGGGTCGCCGGCACGAAGAAGTTTCGCAGTTCGAGGAGGGCGGGAGCCGTCAAGACGATCAGCGCGGCGGGGGCCAGGCAGAACATGATGGGGAATACGAGCTTGACCGGCGTCTTATTGGCTCGGGCCGTAGCCGCCAATCGCAGTGACTTGCGGAGTTGATCCGCCTGCTCGTTAAGAGTGCCCGCCAAACGCGTTCCCAATTTCGTCCCGCGGCTGAGCAGGGCGCTGAGCTGGCGAATCTCGGGGATATCAATGCGACGATTGAGATCCGCGAGGGCCAGCGTCAAACTACCGACCTCCATTTGACGCTTGAGGATGCGAAGCTCCTCGGCCAGGGCGGGATAGGCCCGATTCTGGTCGGCGACGTGTTCCAGGCTTTCGCTAAGGTTCAGCCCGCCGCTGATGCACATGCTGAGCATGTCCACCGTGTCCGCCAACCCGGCCCGGATTTGCTGGGTGCGGCTCTTCCGTCGAAAGAAGACATACAAACGCGGTATGACGGAAAGGACTGCCGCCGTCAGCACACCCACTCCGAGAATGGGCCAAGTCCACTCCGCGTCCGCCAAGTTGACGCAGATGCCGGCGATGATGAGCGGGGTCACCAGGAAAAGAAATCGCAACGCGTAAATGGTATTGCGTGCCGCGGGATGGTAGATGCCCGCCTGCCGCAGCAACAGTCGAAAGTCTCGCGATTCTTTTTCCGATTCCGGAAGTTGGGCGGCCAAAGCAGGTGTCAGCGGCCCGAAGGCGCCGTCGTCGGCCGTGTCGGGGTCCTCAAGCGCGGGCATCAGCTCGGTCTCGCCTTCGCGTGCCGCCTGGTTTCGCGCTTGCCATGCCCGCCGTAGCAACAGGACGGAACACACCACCGTGATGAACGCGGCTGCGGGAATACCCCATTGCGTCCACAGCATCGCCACCGCCTGCAATTCCGTCGCACTGAAGATGGAAATAAACTCACTAGGCATATCGTCGCTCAACTCCGCTTAGGATGACGCTGATTTCGTCGCGAAAATCCGCGATTATTTGAAGGCGTTTCGACCTTGCGCGGGCTGAACCCGACGCGACCCGCCGAGAAGTTTTCGGTTGGTTCAGTATTTGACCTGGAGAATGCGCCAGACCCACAGCAGCCCCAGGACTTGCAGACCTGCCGCCGCCGCCAGCAACGACGGCCCCGAAGGATCGGCCAGGAACTGTTGCAGGTATTCCGGCCGTGTGGAGGCCAGGATGCCGCAAGCGATCAAGGTACCGACCGTAAGTCCGATCACGGAAAGCCGGCTTCCCGCAGTGACCGCCTTCATGTGTCCGCGGAATTCGGCACGCTCACGAGCCGCCTGCGCCAAACGTTGGGCCAGCAGGGCGAGATCGCCGCCGCTCTTGCGGTGAACTAACACCGCCGTGGCGAAGATCCGGAATTCGGGGATGGGAACCCGCCGCGACGCCCGTTGCAGGACCGTAAAAGGCGGATATCCCATCGACAATTGGGAGGCACACATGCGAAACTCGTCTCGGATGGGCGGCCGAGCCTCTCGCCCTACCAACTCCATCCCTTTTTCCAGGGACAAGCCGGCACGCACCGCATCCGCCATGAAATCGAGCGCTTCGGGCAGATGTTTCCGCATGGCGGCTTGCCGGCGCCAAGCGCAAAACTGCCACCAAGCGACCGGCAAGACGGCCCCCAGCAGCGTTCCGCCCAAACCCAGCGGGATGCTGTCGAAAAGGACGACGGGGATCCCGGCTCCGAGGAGGGCGCCGGCGGCGGGAATCAGGGCGGCCGTGGTCCGATCCAGCGAGCTGCCCGATGTTTCCAGCAAGGTATAGAACCAGCGATCCAGCGCGGTGCGTCCGGCTTTTTCGGGCGGCACGTACAAAATTTCCGCCCGGTCGGTGTTGTCGCCCCCTCCGCGCCTTCCGTATAGCAGGTCGCGCACGGTAAGGATGATCACCAGGAGCAGAGTCGTAACGGCCGAAAAAGCGAGGATCGTGCTGAAGAGATCGAACGTCATCGAGAGATCTCCACTTTCGTTTCGGCGTCTATTTCGTCACAGCGGGCGCTGCCCTTTTCAAACAGGGCGGCCGGCAAGGTAATCCCCTGCTCTTCCAGCCGTGCGGCAAGTTTCGGCATGTTTCCGGTGCAATAGAATCGGCCTTTGGCGGCACCTTCCTCGTCGACGCCTTCCTGCCGGAAGCCGAAAAGCTCCTGGAGCCGGTAGTCGCCGTCGGAGAAGCCGATGATTTCGGATATCCGCATGACGCGGCGTACACCGCCCTTCAACCGCGCCAGATGCACGACGAGGGTGATGGCCGAGCCGATGTAGCGGCGCACCACGGAAACGGGAAGCTCGAAGCCGGCCATGCTGACCATCACCTCCAGCCGAGAAAGCGCGTCCCGCGTGTCGTTGGCGTGGACCGTCGTCAACGAGCCTTCGTGGCCGGTATTCATGGCCTGCAACATGTCCAAGGCTTCGGCTCCGCGCACCTCGCCCAGAATGATGCGGTCGGGCCGCATTCGCAACGCATTGCGGACCAGGTCGCGAGGCGTGATTTCGCCCCGACCCTCGGCATTGGCGATCCTCGTCTCCAAACTCACGACGTGCTTGCGTTGCAGTCGCAACTCCGCGGAATCCTCGATCGTGACCAGCCGCTCGTGGGCCGGAATATAGGCGGAGAGTATGTTTAAGAGCGTGGTTTTTCCGGAACCGGCTCCACCGCTGATCACGATGTTGACGCGTCCCTCTATCGCCGCCCGCAGAAAATCGAGCATCGGCCGGGATATGGATTGCGTGCGAAGCAGGTCCTGTGCTTGCAAGCGCTCGTGCCCGAAGCGTCGGATGGACAGGATCGGCCCGTTCAACGCCAACGGGGGAATGACGGCGTTGACGCGGGAACCGTCCGGCAACCTAGCATCCACCATCGGGTTTTGCTCGTCGATGCGTCTGCCCACCCGCGAAACGACTCGCTGGATGATTTGTAGCAAGTGCTCTTCATCCGCGAACACGGTGTTGGTGGCCTGCAAACGTCCCAAGCGTTCCACATAGACCTCGTACGGGCCGTTGACCAGGATATCGGTGACATCCGGGTCGTGCATGTACGGCTCCAAAGGTCCCAGCCCGAACGATTCAGCGATCAATTCCTCGAGCAGGCGATCTTCGTCGACGGAATCTACGACGTCGGGACGCGAACGGAGGTAGCTTTCGGTTAGGTTGCGGACGTGTCGGCGGAGTTCCGCCTCATCCAGTTTGGCCAAACGCGAAAGATCCAGTGATTCCAAGACCTCGCGATGAATGCGAGTCTTGAGCCGCTGGAAGTCCGTCTCCCGGGCATCGGGAGAAACCAACGTGACCGCCGCAGGATGCGGACTTCCGTTGCACTTATCTTCGCGATTTCTTCGCAGAAAATTCATAGCTGCTCTTGCCCGTTGGTGCGCTGCCAAAGAGGTTCGTTCGCCGGTCGCCGGTTTCCTCGCAGACCCAGACGCCTATCCTCACGGTCAAATGGTGCAAGTATTGTGCCGATGATGTTAGGATTTGCTAACATGCCTTTTTCAATGCGTTCTTCCGCCGAACGCCCCCCGGATAGAGAGTTTCCGGCTGTGGATCCCGCGGATTTAACCAGCTCGGCCGATCGCCGTAGGCAACATCGCGTTGCCTCCCTGATGCGAATTGGGAACACCGGCATCGGCGGCGGCCTGCGTCTCCCGGGCGGCTTCCTTCAGCCGCTTCTTTTCGCAAGCCGGGCAGTCGGCTTCCGCGTTGCCGCCGGCGGCATTCACCTCCGACCGGCCGGTGCCGCTCGGAGTGATTAGCATCGGGGCCGCCTTCTTGCCTTCCGCCACAAGCGTGGCGTTTTCGGCCTCCTGGACCTGCCATCCGGCAAACGTCACTTCCTCCACGCTGTTACCTCGCCAAATCTGTGCCGTCTTCGGGACAGGCTTCTCTTGCGGTTTGATTTCCACAGGCCGCAATCCGAGGAGCGTATTGATGTTGACCATATCTTGATCTTGGCCGGAGAGATTGGAGGTCAATGGATCGGGCTGGGGAACCAGATCCTCCGTTCCGGCGGATGCAGACGCCGGGATTACCGGCGCGCCATCCGGGTTGATGCCGTCCTCTTTACTGCACAGAACGACGCTCAGGGTTCCATATTGCTGGGCCAGGATCAGCTTGTTGGCATCTTCCGACGAGACGGCCACGGTGATGTTTCGCAGGTCGCCCGGCCGATCCTCGCTGGCCGGAAATCGATTGCGACTGGTCGCCAGCACACGAACGTGGCGCAGTAGCGTGAGCGTGGCCAGTCCGCCGATTTCCGGGTGATCGTTTTTGACGGTGAGCGTGATGTCCACCAGGCTCTCCGGTTGAATCATGCCGTTCAAGGCCGCCTTCGCGTCCACCGCCAGCGTCACGGCCTTGTGACCCGGAGGCAGTCGCTCGGACAAGAGGGGCAGTTCGCCCACGGCATACAAGTCGTCCTCGCGGATCGGCTGTCCCGCCATCACGGTACTCCGAACCAGGCGGTAGAGGGCACGCGATTTGATTTTCAAAGCGCCTTCGGGAACCTTGTCAGCCGGCACCTCCACGGTGTCGATGTAATCCTCGATCACCCGCGAGTACGGCGGGAGGTTGATTTTGGCGACGACGATGGTGGCCTTTTTCGCACGCGGACCGGCGGCTTGGGGCTGTTCCGGAGCACGATTCAATTGACGCGCCGCATAGGCGGCCGCCAATCCGATCAAGACGGTGAACACCACGAAGGTGACACTTGCAGGGGTGATTCGTTTCATCAATGGACCTCTTCACTGTGTTGACCAAAATCAACGGACTCGACGAGACACGAACGCGAGGAGCAGGCTCTCGACAACGCCGGGAATCGCTTAGCTGATTGCCGGGGGCGATGCACTCGACATTTCTCAAATGTTTTCTATTGCAAACCTCGTACCGTACCGAAGCCGGGAACGCGTCCCCCATGCCTCGCCGATTGCGAAGCCGACTTCAAAACCCGCCGCGAACCAGGAATAACCCCATCATCAGCCATGTGCCGAGGGCCAAGGGGATCGCGAATGGCACTGCCCGTTTGGGCCGCCGGTTACGGCTTTGACGTGTTCCCAAAGTTACCAACGGCTTGGGTTGCCACGCGACGCTTTTTCCTAGCACCAGCATTGCCAGAGCCAGTAAGGCCGCAAATACCGTGCCGGCCGCCAAGGCGACCAGGATCCAATACGGTCCAAGCCAACTGCCTAGCGCTGCGAGGAGCTTGACATCGCCCATGCCGCCGCCGCCCAAAATGTAGGGCAAAAGCAGCAGCAGAAAGCCGACGGCGAATCCGCTCAAACCGAACGCCATCCCCAACCCGCTCGGGAAGAAAGCGTGGTAAAGCACGCCGAGAACGGCCGCCGGAACGGTGATCCCATTGGGAATCCGTCGCATCTTCCAATCGGTAAAAGCAGCCGCTCCCGTGACCGCGAACACCGCGACTGTTACCAGCAAAAACCCGATCATCCGAATCCTCGTTGAATTCACGTCGCTTTGAAACCGCTTAAAACGACGGCTGTCGCCCGAATGCCCGCCGTTTCCGCATGTCCGAATCTAACAGCCTGTTGAAAAAGTGTTTGCTAGCACAACTGGTAGCGGTTGCAATCGGCTTCCACCCACGACGGCTTGTGCAAGCGTTTTTGTTTTTCAACAGGCTGCTAAGGGAGATTGCGTCCTCGCGTTACTTGCGGGGCGGGATCGTCGTCTTGCCAGCTTCCCCAACTGCCGGCACAGGGCAAGCCCGCGGGCGGCTCGGTATGGAAGCTTTGATCGACTCGAATCACTGCTTCCGCCACGTCTCCCAATTCATCCACAAATCCATCGCGGATGGCCGAGTATGCTCCTACCAGCCCGATTACGATCAAGGTTGCAAGCAGAATCCATTCCAAGGTCAGCAGCCCCTCGTCTTCTTGCCGCAACCGCGTCAACAGCCGAAAAATATGCCGCTTCATGGGATGTACTCGTTTCCCGTTAATATCAAGTCGAACCGAAATTCCGCGAGAGGGACCGGGGTGTCAGCCGACTGCGTTACGGGGTCCCGCAATCGCCGACGGGCCCCTGGTCCGGTCGCCCCGACGTCGGCCGATTCTGCTCGCCCGCGCAGGTCGGAAGGGTGTCCTGAAAACTGAACGCGTTGCCCCAGCCCGTGGCGTCGGTGCTGACACTGTACGATTGGTCGACGTGGACCGCCGCTGCCGTGACGTCTCCCAATTCCGAGATCACGGCGTCACGCACGGCCGACAGGCCGCCGACGATGCCGATGACCAGAAGCGTCAACAAAAGGATCCACTCGAAGGTGAGCACGCCCTGGTCGTCTTTCAAGCAGCGGATAATCGCGGAGTAACGATGTCTCATGAGCCAAACCTCTGTTCCTATGTCCACTATCTGCACGGCGTGTATGAATACGGGGCCTTTCGATCACGACACCCCGATTTCACGGCGAATGCGATTACGGAAAAACCTACCAAAGAATGACGAGATGCCGTTGTGACGGGATTGAGACAAGATCGTGAAAAGCACGTGTTGTTCGGGAAACCCGGCGCTGCTCCGACTGATTCCGGCGGCAGCCCCGATGAGTCGGCTCCGCGGCCGGTTGGAATCCCACCGCGGAGCCGCAATCGGGAGACGGTGCGGTCGAACGTCGTCGAACCGACCGTCAGCAGACGCAATCACAGGCTGGGATCTTCGACATCGTCGCCGCAATCGGCGATCGCGCCCTGGTCCTGCGGGATGTCGCCGGTCGCCAGGCGGCCTTGGTCGATGCCGGCCGAGTCGGTGTACGAGGAGTCGGAGGCGCCGTCCACCACGCAGTCAGGAGTTTGGACATCCCAAGGATGCGCGATGTAGTAGGACTGGTCGAGCGAAATCATCGCTTCAACCACGTCGCCCAACTCCGTGATCACCGCATCGCGAACGGCGCTGAGGCCGCCGACGACGCCGATCACCAGGACCGTAATGAGGAGGATCCATTCGAAGGTCAAAACGCCTTCGTCCTCCCGCCACACGCGAGACATGAAACTCTTCACTCTGTCGCTCCTTTGAACTGGAGACAAGAGGAACGAATAAGCCCCAGCCCACCGCGGGCCGGCGGCACAACCACGTGGTTGCAGGTTTCCCACCCTGGGAGAACCCAACGGGCAAGCATCATCTGCACGTGCCGTGCCAAATGCCGCGGAAGTAGCGGAGCTAAAGGAGGGTGAAGTCGTAAGTCATTAATACGGCGGGTTTTAAGTTAATAAAATCCGTCCCGGGTGACGATTCTTTTTGCCGCGAGCGGAATTGTCATCACGTTTCACGAAGTGAACGTGTTCACGCTCGAGAGCAACGCTCGTTTGCGCCGAGCAACATGTTTCAGCCGAGAAACATCGTTTCGAGCGAAGCTCCGCTTGTTCGCGCACCCGAACGGCAGGGTGCCGCTCGATCGGCAGTGCCCGTGCAACTTCGCCGCGCGTGACGTCCAAGAAAAAAGCCCGACCGTTCAGTCGGGCAAAGCTCCAAGCTTAGATAATGATCGCACGCCGAAAGGAGAAGCTCAGACCAAATCTACCGAGTCGCGTGCCGCTCGTTCCCAAACAGCTTAGCGAAGGGGATCGCCGGTGCTTACTTGAGAATCTTTTTCACGTTTTGGAGTTGCCCGGCCGAACCGAGCATCTTGTTCTTGTGGATAATGTACTCGGCGTACGCAGGCATAAAGGCCTTGCCCGGCGTTCGCGGATCGAAATCCTCGGGGTGGTTGAGGAACGTCTCGCGATAAATCGCGCACCAGACCAAGCGACCGTCGGTATCGATGTTGATTTTGCAGACGCCTAGCTTGGCGGCCCCGATATACTCTTTTTCATTAACACCGCTGGTGGTGCCGAGTTTTCCGCCCGCCGCGTTGATCCGTTCCACCCACTCCTTCGGAACACTGCTGGAGCCGTGCATCACCAAGGGAAATCCCTTGGGCAAAGCGGCTTGAATCTTCTCCAGTACGTCCAATCGCAGGGCTTGTTGCCCGGAGAACTTGTACGCCCCGTGGGACGTTCCAATGGCCACGGCCAACGAATCGCACCCGGTAAGCTCGACGAACTTCGCAGCCTGGTCCGGATCGGTAAGACATACGCTGCCCACGACATCCTCTTCCACGCCGCCCAATTGGCCCAATTCGGCCTCAACAACCACCCCCTTCGCGTGGGCCCGATCGACCACCCGCTTGGTGATTTCGACGTTCTTTTCGAACGGCTCGTGGGAGGCGTCGATCATCACCGAGCTGTAGAACCCACTATCAATGGCGTCGTAGCAGGTCTCCTCGGTACCGTGATCCAGATGCACCGCGAATACCGATTCCGGGAAAATTTCGTCGGCGGCACGAATCATGGCTTCCAAAAAGCGTTTGTCGGTGTAGGATCGCGCGCCGCGGGATATCTGCAAGATGAAAGGAGCGGCCGTTTGCCAATCGACGGGATCCTCATTCTTCTTGATTTTCCCCAAATTCCCGCGAAACAGCCCCACCGTTTGCTCGAGGTTATTGATGTTGTACGCACCGATCGCGTAGTTCCCGTAGGCATGCCGAAACAGCTCTGAAGTGGTGACGATCATTCTTCTTTTCTCCTCGAACAAAGGGGCGGTTAACTGAACCCTTCATCGGGCTGCAATAAACCGCTCGATCTAAAGCCTTTCGCCGGCGCACACAGGCGTCACGAGACCGGTGACGCATGCAACGCAAGGAAGTCCTTTCGGCAGGCGAACAGAGCTGGTAACCGCCGAGGCGGCGAAAAAATCAAGGTTCTCGCTAGACAATCCGCCGTCGGCATAGGCGCATGCCGCCCACGTTACCCCCGGAACTTCCTATGTATGATTCTACCTTTTTCCGCTTGACCGAACAGCCAGGGGGAGATGCCTCTTGCTTCGTCACGGCCTGAAACGTGGATGGCCCCCCATTGGGCAGAGACGACAGATACGCGGAGACGTGTCATACAGTCAAGCCCCACTTCGCAACAGCCCTTCCGCTTTCGAAGGCAGTTTTCAGACTAATCTCACGTGGAACACTAGACATACCGGGACGGGCCGGGCATAATCTCTGTCTGTACGTAAACGGATGCAGACGTTCGGTCAAGGACCAACCGATTTTCTGAGCGAAGCGAGGGGCGGATAGCCGTTCGGTAACGTGAACGAGGACGGCTGTGAGTACTCTAGGCTCGCTGGAGCGAAGCGGGGCATGCGGTATTCGTGCCGCATGTTCAGCAAACTGGGGATTTGAATCCGCCGATTCCAGGCTGCGGGAGAAGTTGAATGATCCAAACTAGCTCAGGTCAGACGACGATGCATGATGAAAACGGTCGAGCCTGGTACCGAATACTGACAGGCTATCAATGGTTCGTGTTGATCGTCTGTACCCTCGGCTGGGCGTTTGATACGTTCGATCAGCAGCTCTTCAACGTCGCGAGGCAGTCCGCGGTCAAGGACCTTTTGGCGTCGCCCACACCGGAAGCGATCAATCAGGCGGCAGGTTGGGCGACGGCCGTGATGCTGATCGGCTGGGCTACCGGTGGGATCATCTTCGGCATGATGGGCGACCGACTGGGACGTGCCAAGACGATGATCTTGACCATCCTTTTCTACTCGGTGTTCACGGGACTGTCCGCTTTTTCCTTCAGCCTTTGGGACTTCCTACTCTATCGATTCCTGGCGGGATTAGGAATCGGGGGGCAGTTCGGGCTCGGTACCGCCATGGTGGCGGAGACGTTGCCGGATCGGGCCCGCGCAAAAGCACTAGGGTTCCTTCAGGCCTTCTCGGCGGTCGGGAATATCTCGGCCGGTCTGATCGGGATGCTCTTCGCCTGGTTGGTCCTTCAAGGAACGCTGCAAAGCCAACCCTGGCGCTGGATGTTCGGCGTGGGCATCCTTCCCGCGGTTCTCGTCGTGGTGATCATGTTTTGGCTCAAAGAACCGGAGAAGTGGAAGCAGGCCGTGGCCGAAGGCAAGACCCGCAAGCACAAAGCCGGCTCCATCGTGGAGTTGTTCGGAGATCCGCGTTGGCGGCACCGCGCTATCGTGGGTATCATCTTGGCGTCGGCGGGAGTAATCGGTTTGTGGGGTATCGGCGTGTTCGGCGTCGATTTGGTACAAAACATCTTCCGTACCCGAATCACGCAAGAGTATCGCCAGAAAGGCGAGCCCGAGCAGGATCGGCTCTTGACGCTCCAATTGTTCCGCAATCCGGACGCCGTGGGTGCCTTCGCTAACTCCGGAATTCAGCCGCGTACGTTACTTACTCCCGACGCTAAGGACCGCGATGTTCCCCTTCTAGTCGCAGCGGCCCTGACGCTTCATGCCCAGGGGCGGCCTGTCACGCCGGAAGCGGCCTTGGAGCTGCTCGACGTGGCTCAAGCCGCCGATGGTACGCCGCTGGCGCGATTGGACGGCAAGCGTAAATCGCAATCCGCGGAAGATCGGGAAAGGCGAGCGAAGTTGCTGAAGCAAGAAGGCGACGAATCGGAAATCGGCATTCAGCAACACATCGACCGGATTCGCGAGCGAAACAAGCAAATCGATGGATATGTGGCACGCTGGGGCAGCATTCAGCTCCTGCTGTTCAACATCGGCGCCTTTTTCGGCATCTACGCCTTCAGCATGGCGGCGGGAAACATCGGCCGGCGGGCGGCCTTCGCCATCTTTTTCGTCGCGGCTTTGGCGGCCACCGTCATCTTCTTCATGTTCGTTCGGGAATGGTATCACGTACTGTGGCTGGCCCCGTTGATGGGCTTCTGCCAACTTTCCGTATTCGGCGGCTACGCGATCTACTTCCCCGAACTGTTCCCGACCCGCCTGCGAAGCACGGGAACGAGTATGTGCTACAACATCGGGCGATACGTTTCGGCGGCCGGCCCGGCCATGCTCGGCGTTCTCAGCGGAATCGTTTTTGCCGGGTTCGATGAGCCGATTCGATGGGCCGGCGTGACGATGTGTGCTTTCTATGTCATCGGCCTCTTGGTCTTGCCTTTCGCCCCGGAGACCAAGGATCAACCCTTGCCGGAGTGACGACGACGGCCGGGGGCTTTGACGACGGAAACCCCGATTTAGCAACCAACGGACGATACGGCGCATGATCTGCTACCTTGGAGACGACGATTTGAGCGGGGCGGCCGGCTATTTGGCCGCGGTTCTCGCCCATGCCCGCCTGGAATACGAACATGTTCCAAGTCGCTGCAAAGTGCCCGACGACTTGGTGACGAGAGGGTTTCGGGCCTACATCCTCAGCGATTACCCGGCCGCGGGATTCTCGTTGGTCCAGTTGGCTCGGCTTGCCGATGCAGTGGCTCAAGGGGCGGGACTGCTGATGATCGGCGGTTGGGAAAGCTACTTCGGGCGGACCGGTGAGTACCGCGGAACCCCTTTGGAAAAGGTCCTTCCCGTCTATTTGGCTCAATATGACGATCGCGTAAATTGCCCCCAAGGCTGCGTCCTGCGGCAGATTCGGCGCCATCCTGTTGTGGATGGTCTTCCCTGGGACTCTCCGCCGGTGGTTGCCGGGTTCAATCGTTTGGCCGCTAAACCGGAAGCGCGGACGTTGCTCGTCGGCGCCCGGCTTCGGATCATGGACAAGGTCCACGAGCTGGAGTTCTCCGAGGTCGAAGTCGCTCCGATCCTGGTGGTCGGCAAGTATGGTCAGGGACGCACTGCCGCGCTGGCGTGCGATGTCGCTCCGCATTGGGTCGGCGGCATGGTGGATTGGGGACAGGGGCGAATCGTCCAGCATCTCCCCGACGGCGGTTTCGTCGAAATGGGACCCGCCTACGCCGAATTCCTGTACCGCCTCGTCGCTTGGACCTCAGGAAGCGGCGACGGTCCGGATTGGTACGACGATGACTTGGTAACTGCCGCGCGCACGGAACTTGACAACACAGTCGGCGACGATGCGGGAAAGGAAACCGCGCCTTCGCAATAATTCAGTGAAGCTCCGGTTGCTCTTCCAAAAGATCGTCACGGGGACGCGACGACGAGCGAGGCGACTTGCCCGGTCGGCGAGTGGTTGAGGACCATGGCCGAAGGCGCCGCGCCGGTGAGAGGCCGGTCGCGAACGACGCGGACGGGGCACCTCGGATCCGGTCGGTTGTAGTTCAGCGTCGGCGGGACGAATCCGTGACGAATCGCCAAGAGACTGACTGCCAGCTCGACCACGCCGGCCCCGGCGGCCAGATTTCCGAAGTAGCTCTTCGGAGCCGTGACCGGGACATCCCCCAAGGTGCGATGAATTGCCTCGGCCTCCATTTCATCGTCGGCTACGGTTCCCAAACCATGGGCGTTCACGTGGCCGATATCGCGGCTCGATAATCCGGAGGCCTCCAGGGCTAAGCGGATAGCGCGGGCAATGGCCTCAGCGAGAAGACGGGTGCCCGGCCCGGCCGGGCGAGATGTGTTCGCGATCCCCTTGACTTCTGCGTAAATGTCGGCCCCCCGGGCTTCGGCGTGTCGTTTGCGTTCCAGAACGATCGCCCCCGCTCCCTCACCGTGGACCGTGCCGTCGCGGTCGGCATCGAAGGGGCGACATGCGGCGGCCGGCTCATCAGTTCGTTGGGATAAAGGATAAGCTTTGTATCGTGCCCAAAACGCGGGGTGAACACGACTGCCGGTTCCGCCGCAAATCATCACATCCGCTTGCCCTCGTTGGATAACACGGACCGCCTCGGCGACGGCACAGAGACCCGAGATCTCGCCTAAGGTCAATGTGTTGTTCGGCCCTTGCGCATCCAAGGCTATCCCGATGTGGCAGGCGGGCATATTAGGCAAGTACTTGAGTAACCAGAGGGGGT
The DNA here is from genome assembly GCF_055386265.1 of Thermogutta hypogea. Taxonomy (NCBI): domain Bacteria; kingdom Pseudomonadati; phylum Planctomycetota; class Planctomycetia; order Pirellulales; family Thermoguttaceae; genus Thermogutta; species Thermogutta hypogea. The sequence continues at coordinate 1,560,413 of NZ_AP042425.1, read as the reverse complement.
AGAGGTCGGCCATCGCCCGACGCCCCCACCGCCGAAAATCGAACTCTCCGTCGACAAGGCAACCACGCACCGCCGGAGCGATCTCGTCCAATTCGCATGGGATCAGATCCGTCCCGAAGACGATTCCTAGACGCTTCGGCTCAATGCCCGAGCGGAGAATGCATGCCTCCTGAACGGCAAGATCGGCGGCCGCGAACGCCATTTGGATGTCGCGGCTCATGACCTTTAGGGCCTTGCGCGGTCGCACCCGATCCTTGACGTCAAAATCGGGAATGTATCCCCCTATCGAATGTGGGATGGCATTTCCACCCGGGAGTGGAATCCTCCGCACTCCCGATCTGCCGTCCAGCAGACTTTGCCGGAAGGCTTGATTGCCTACCCCGATTGGACTGACTACCCCCAGTCCGGTGATGACGACTTGATCGTTCGCGTCCATTGAGGCTCGGGTAACGCCCGAATCGCTATCTCGACGTCACATCCAAAGAGTATGGCAGCGAGGTGCCGCCGAAAAGAACGGAGAAGTACCCCCCACGGCGATCGACTCGGATGGCCGCAAACCTTCTCTCTTTTAAGCACTTGATGGTACCCGACGGCCTCATGCGCCACAAGGGATATTTCACACTACACGGCACACGCGCAATCTCGGTGCGTTCGCTATTTCCACGGCCGTCGCAAGACAATAAGGAAGGGCGTGAGCGATCGCGGAGAGATTCAAACGCGAAGCGTTTCGGGCAGGATGGGGGCTGCGTCGGGTTCAGAAATGTAAACGCAATCCGGCTCCGACTCGAGGTAATCGCCCGTCACCGCGTAGGCCCTGGACCGGCTTCCCCCGCAGACGTAGCGATAGGCGCACTTTCCGCACTTTCCGCGGAATCGGTCCGGCTGTCGAAGGGCCTGGAAGACCGGATGCCGTTGATAGACGTCCACAATGGATGCTTTCGGGAAGAGGCCGCAAAAGACGGGCAAGAATCCGGCGGGGTAAATTTCCCCGAGGTGGCTGACGAACATGATTCCCCGGCCGTCCCCTACTCCGACCAGCGAACGGATTTTTCGACGATCGAGGGGGATTCGGTTCTGTTCCACTTGCCGGAGCATAAATCTCCGATAATGCGGCGCTTCCGTCGTCTTGACGGCATAAGGTCGCGAAAGCGATTGTTGCCAAAGCCGGGCGAAAACCTCTTCGTACTCCTCCGCCGAAATACGCTCCTCCGTTTGCCCTCTACCCACGGGGACCAGGAAGAATACGGACCACATGGCGATCCGGTACCGGGCCAGCAATTCGGCCAAAGCATCGACCTGAGCATGATTGCGGCGGGTGATCGTGGTGTTGACCTGAATGTAGAAGCCCAAGTCTCGGGCGGTTTCGAGGATTTCGAGCGTCCTGGCAAAACTTCCTTCCCAGCCGCGAAAACCGTCGTGCGTAACAGCGTCGGCGCCGTCAAGGCTGACACCAAGCGCTGTGACGCCGATGTCCTTCGCGCGACGCAAGGCCTCGGACGTGGCGAGCGGCGTTGCGGACGGGGTGAGGGCCGTGTTCAGTCCCAGTTGGACTGCGGTTTCCAGTAATCGCCAAATATCTCTGCGTTTCAGAGGATCGCCGCCGGTGAAAACGATGTTCGGTTTGCGAGGGAACTCCGTCGCTTGCCGTAGCAAAGCGATCGCCTTTTCCGTGTCGAGTTCCGAAGGGTGGCTCTCCGGTTGAGCGGAAGCCCGGCAATGCTTGCACACCAGATCGCAGGCTTGAGTTACCTCAAAATAAAGCATCAACGGGCTTTGAGCCAAATCTTCCCAGCGGTAGCCGCGGAAATGCTCACCGGGGTTCATACTCTCGTTCATGGCGCACCACTCGCAGTCAAGCTGGAGCACGAGAAACCGAATTCATCGTTGCCGCTACCGTCATTGTTGCTCGGTTCCGCTGCGGGACAAGGGCGATAAGACGCGAATCGCCGCACGGCGCGCCGTATTGCCCCCAGTTTTCGTCCGAGCTGGTTCCCCGCCGGGAGTCGACTGGAAAAAAAGCCGCCCACGCGATCGTAGGCGGCCGATGTTTCCCGACGTAACACTTGCGATGAGAGACACACCTAAGCGGCGGTAGCGGACATTCCAAGGAAGGCCGCACGAAGCACGGCCTGGCCTGGGAATCAGGCCGTAGTTTGAGGGGATTCCGTCTCGCTGCCTTCGCTGGACGACGGTTTCGCATCTTGAGATGTGAATTCCGGCTTAACGGAAGGTGCGCGACGCTTTTTCTTCGGCCGATCGTTGTTTCCGACCAGGGCCAAGATGGCACGGATACCGGCATCACCGACACGAGGCTTGGCAAGACGCAGAATCCGCGTATAACCGCCCGGGCGATCCGTGAAGCGCGGCGCAATGCGTTCGAATAAGACCTGAGCCGCCTCTTTGCTGCCGAGCATCCGGACGACGCGGCGTCTCGCGGCCACGACGGGGGCCATTTTCCGATTCCACTCTTGCCATTTTTCGCTTTGCCGCCATGCCCGCCATGCCTCGGAGTTCCGCGGTGCCGTCGGTTCCAAGGCTTGCGCCTCGCGTAATGCAGGCAAGGCCCTCTTGGCAATCGTAATACAACGTTCCACCAAAGGACGGACTTCCTTGGCCTTCGGGAGCGTCGTCACGATTTGGCCCGGCTGAAGCGGCTTTTCGTGTTCGAAAAGGTACTCTTTTTCCGTGAGAAACAGGGCGCTCGCCAAGTTCCTCAGCAGGGCTTTTCGATGGCTGGGGCTGCGTCCCAATATTCTTCCCAGTTTCCGGTGTCGCATGGCTCAATTCATCCCGCCGCGAAATAGTTCTCTTGTCGATGTACCGCCCGTCGCGCCGACGCCTGACGTGCGAAGTGAATCGGAATCCTGCTCATACGCCGGCGGAGCCGAGGGAAATTTTCATGCCGATACTCAGCCCCAAGGAAGCGAGCTTCTCCCGAACCTCCGCCAAGGTCGTTTCGCCGAAGCTCCTCAGCTCCAGAAGCTCCTGTTCTGTCTTCGAAACGAGATCCCGAACCGTCAGAATGTTGCCGTGTTGTAAGCAGTTCTCCGCACGCGACGACAAGTTGAGCTCGGATATCGGCATGTTGAGCTTGGCTTCCAGCGCAGAGTCCGTCGCACCGCTCTTGCCGTTGGCAAAAACCTTCGGGCCGAGCTCTTGATATTGAACGAACGGGTTCAGATGCTTCCTCAAAATCTTAGCAGCTTCCACCAAGGCCATCTCGGGATCGATCGAACCGTCGGTCCAAATCTCGAGGGTCAGTTTGTCGTAGTCGGTCTTTTGCCCTACACGAGTCTCCTCGACTTCGTAACGGACCTTGACGACCGGGCTGAACACGGCGTCGACGGGAATGATGCCGATTTCGGATATCTGAGGAGTATGCTCCGAAGCGGGCACATAACCGCGGCCGTTCTCGACGACCATTTCCATCACGAACGGGACGTCTTCGGTCAGCGTTGCGATAACCAGATCGCGATTGATCACATCAACCTGGGCGTCCGGCTCGATATCGGCCGCCGTTACCACCCCTCGCGTATTGCGATTGATACGCAGAATGCGGGGCTGCATACTGTGGTTGCGAACCACAAGCGATTTCACGTTGAGGATGATATCGGTCACATCTTCGACCACGCCGGGGAGCGACGTGATCTCGTGCAATGCTCCCTGAAGCTTGACCCGCGTTACGGCGCTCCCTTCCAAGCTAGAGAGGAGGATGCGCCGCAGACTGTTTCCGATGGTAGTACCGAAACCGCGCTCGAACGGCTCGACCACGAATTTACCATAACGATCCGTTAAGGTACTCTTATCGCAGGTGACCTGACTGGGCAGCTCCAGTCCGCGCCATTTTACTCGCATCTTTCAGCACCTCCGCGGGTTCTACTACCGGTCACAATAGGGCATCGCCCCCGCTACCTCGAGCAGAACTCGATGATCAATTGAGGTTGCACCGGAATACCCACGTCATCCAAGGTAGGCTCTCTCAAAACGTGCCCCTCGGGGACTTGGCCGGTGACCAGATTCAAGAAATCCGGCACGTCCTGTTGACGCTCCGCGAGGCTGGCCTGAACGACCTGAAGACTCTTGGGGCGGTTTTTCACAGACACGACGTCTCCCGGATGCACCAGATAGCTCGGGATATCGACTCGTTTTCCGTTGACGAGGATGTGGCCGTGGCGGATGATCTGGCGTGCTTGCGAGCGCGAAAGCCCGAACCCGAGGCGGTAGACGACGTTATCCAGTCGCCGCTCCAACAGGGACATGAGTACTTCGCCCGTGTTGATCGAGGACCGCGAGGCGATGTCGAAATACCTCCGGAATTGGCGTTCCAGCACCCCGTAGTAGCGTTTGACTTTTTGCTTCTCGCGGAGGTGCATCGCGTAATCCGTCGGCTTCCCTCGCATGGATCCTTGCATACCCGGTGAGGCACGATGACGCTCGAACGCGCATTTTTCGGTATCGCACCGCGTCCCTTTGAGGAACAACTTGATTCCTTCTCGTCGACACAAACGGCACACCGGTCCTGTGAAACGACCCATCCTGCGTTATCCCCAAAACAATTCACTAGTTAATGATTCCGAACCGGACTGCAAACGATCCCGCCCGCGAGGCGATGCCCAACTCCAATTCATAACGACTACCGCGATACGTTCGCCGCGTTCACACCCGACGCCGCTTTCTCGGACGACAACCGTTGTGCGGCAACGGCGTGACATCCTCGATGGACTTGATGCTCAGGCCGGCGGTTTGCAAGGCCGTAATGGCGCTCTCGCGGCCGCTGCCGGGGCCCTTCACTTTGACGTCTACTTCCTTGACCCCCATTTTGATGGCCTTTTCGGCAGCCTGCTGCGCGGCCATCTGGCCGGCAAACGGCGTGCTCTTCCGACTGCCTTTGAACCCGGAGGTCCCCGCACTGGCCCAGCACAACGTCTCGCCCTTCACATCCGTCACGGTCACCATGGTATTGTTGAAGGTCGTCTTGATGTGGACGATCCCCATGGTCACATGACGCCGCGCCTTCTTCCGTTTACCGCTTGCCTTGGCCACGCCTTTTGTTCTCCTACACGCAAATCAAGATATCTCGCTTTTATCTCTGAAGTCCGTTACCGAATCTCCCATTCGCCGCGACTCGGTCACTCCTTCCGAACAGCAGCAGTTTCGTCTGCCGTTAACGCAGGTCCTTGACGCCCTTCTTGCCGGCTACGGTCTTCCGCGGCCCCTTGCGCGTTCGAGCGTTGGTGCGCGTTCTCTGGCCTCGTACCGGCAATCCCCTACGGTGCCGTATGCCGCGATAACAGTTGATGTCCTTCAGTCGCGTCACGTTTTGTGCAATTTGCCGTCGCAATTGACCCTCGACGACATAGTCCTTGTCCAGGAGGGTGGCCAGCCTGGCAAGTTCATCCTCGCGAAGGTCGCCGGCACGAGCATGAGGATCGATTCCCGCCTTGAAACACAATTCTTTCGCCAAGGCCGGTCCGATACCATATAGGTACCGCAGGGAAATCACGGTAGGTTTGTTATTCGGAATATCAACACCCAGCAGACGCGGCATACCAATCTCCCAAATACACTACTCGCGGGGACGTCGCGGCCCCCTCGCTCGGAAGTTAAACGGCCCGGCTCATCCTTGACGTTGCTTGTGACGTGGATTGGAGCAAATGACGTAGATACGGCCGGCGCGGCGGACAACCTTGCAGTTGCCGCACAATCGCTTGACGCTCGATCGGACTTTCATAATCGTTACCCTCAACCGGTTCTTGGCTCCGGGTTGTGTCTCCGGGAATCCTTCAGTATATGGGGAAGCGACCGTGCCTCTCAAGGGGCAGGCAAGAATAATTCCGCCTTCGCACAAGATTCCCCGGACGCGGTGGGACAACGGGAGTCGGGCGACGCACCGTCACCAGGCTGAGAAGCCCATTTCCGCATCCATCGGGCATGCAGGCCCGGTAAGGACGTAGGCCCCCTTCTCGGTCAGGGCCACCGTGTGCTCAAAGTGGGCGCTGGCTCGGCCGTCCGCCGTAACCTGCGTCCAAAAATCCTTCTTCAAGCGAACGTTTCGCGTACCCATGTTGACCATCGGCTCGATCGCCAGGACCAAACCCGGCTGGAGCCGAAAGTCGCCGTTTTGGACGAATTGGGCGTTCACGAAATTGGGTACCTGCGGCTCCTCGTGCATCTTTCTCCCGATGCCGTGGCCGACAAACGCTTCAACGACCGTGAATCCCTCTTTCTTGACGTATTGCTCCATCGCCGCCGCAACTTCGCTCCAGTACTTCCGTTTGGGCAGCAACTCGATGGCCAGATCCAAGGCTGCTTTGGTCACCTGGAGCAACCGCATTTTTTCCGGATCGACCGTTCCCACGGGATACGTGACGGCCGCGTCCCCGCACCAACCGTCCAAACGACAACCGGTATCAACGCTGACGATGTCTCCCTCCCGGATGACGCGTGGCCCGGGAATTCCGTGTACCACCTCCTCGTTCACGGAAATACACGTCACGGCTGGGTACGGTACCCGGCCGGGCACTCCCTTGAACAACCCCTCGGCTCCCTGTGATTCGAAGAACTCCTCGACTGCCGCGTCCAGATCACGCGTTGTAATACCCGGCCGAATCAGGGACTGAACCCGTTGGTGCGCTTTCCACACCAGGAACCCGGCATGCCGCATTTTGAGGATTTCTGCGCGGGTCTTCAGCGTCACCACCCGTCCAACTCCCCTCGATCAACGAAGGCTTCGCCTACGATTGGGATACGGCATCGAGAACCGTGACCAGCCGTTCGAAGATTTCTTCCACCGTACCGACGCCTTCCACCGACCTCAGCAACTGCCTATTCCGATAGTAGTTGAGCAGCGGCTCGGTTTGATTGCGATAGGCTACGAGTCGCTGTCGAATCACCTCGGGCTTGTCATCTGCCCGGCCGCGCCGCGACAGCCGCTGGAATAATTCTTCCTCGGGGACCCGCAGCTCCAAGACGACATCCAGCGGCGTTCCGGATGCCGCCAACATCGCATCCAGCGCCTCGGCCTGTCCGAGCGTTCTCGGGAAGCCGTCCAACAAATAGCCGTCACCGCAATCCGGCGACTGCAATCGCTCACGAATGATTTCGATAATCACGTCGTCCGGGACCAATTCTCCCTTGGACATGAACTCTTCCGCCTTCAAACCGACGGGGGTCCTCGCGTCCCTTGCGGCCCGGAGCATGTCGCCGGTCGAAAGGTGCGCGATGTGGTACCGATCGACGATTTTGGCCGCCTGAGTACCTTTCCCCGCGCCCGGCGGTCCGATAAACACCAATCGCATCACTGGTCCCCCCCGATCGATTGTCGCCCCGCCGAAATTGCCAGCGAAACGCGACCATGGTATCCCGGAAACGAAACGCCGGATCTCGGACGAGGTCAGGCCTTGACGTCCGCAGGCCTTCTTACCCCCGAGAGCACTTTCCAACGCGTCACGCCCGCCTCTCGCCCGCGGAAATCGCGGCGTTTCCTCTATCTTTGTCAGGCCTCCAATAACCCTTTGTAGTTTCTCATAACAATATGGCTGTCGATCTTTTGGACGAGATCAAAGGCCACGCTCACGGCGATGAGGAGACTGGTGCCCCCGTAAAACTGCGCGATCTGGTAATTGACGCCCATCCAGTCGGCTACGATCGTCGGTATGATCGCGACTGCCGCGAGGAAACCGGCACCCACGAAAGTGATCCGCACCATGACCTTTTCCAGGTATTCCGCGGTTCGCCGCCCGGGCCGATGCCCCATGATGATGCTGCCGTTATCCTTGAGACGGTCGGCGATATCCTTGGGATTGAACGTAATGGCCGTCCAAAAATAACAGAAGAAATAGATCAGGCCGATGTACATGGCGTTATACCAGAAGCCGTCGCCGCGGTGAAAGACGTCGGCCAGGCCGGTCAAAACCGCCGATTGCGGATACATGTTGGCCAACGATTGAAATAGAGCCAAGGGAAACAGAAGCAAGCTGCTCGCGAAGATGATAGGCATGACGCCGGCTTGGTTCACGAGCAACGGCAAATAATCACGCGCTCCACCGTAAACCCTTCGCCCTCGAACGTGTTTGGCGCTTTGCGTGATGATGCGGCGTTGGCCTCGGGTGATGAAGATGACTCCGGCAACGACGGCCACGAATAGGGACATAAGTATCAACAAAGTGTCCGCGCCGATTTTTCCGCCGGCACCGCTCAACTCCAGCCCCTCGTCGAACACGGGGCGCAATTCTTGATACAAAGAGGGAAACATGCGAGCCAGGATACTCGCCATGATCAGCAAACTGATACCGTTGCCAATGCCGTACTCATCGATTTGCTCCCCAAGCCACATTAGGAAGGTCGTCCCCGCCGTCATGGTCAGGACGGCCATGACGATCCAAGACGTATAAACGCTGCCTCCGTCGGCGTAGGTGTACTCCGGTCTTACCAAGCCTCGACCGACGAGCATGGCGACATAGACATAACTTTGTACCAGGCAAATCGCGACCGTGGCGTATCGCGTGTACTCATTGATCTTCTTGTATCCGGCGGGTCCCTCTTTTTGCAGTTTCTCCAGGGGAGGGTAAACCGTCGCGAGCAATTGAAAAATAATCGACGCCGAAATATAGGGCATGATGCCCAAGCCGAAGATCGTTGCCTGATCCAGGCGGCTGGCGGCGAATACGGTCACTTGATCCAAAAGATCGCGCAACCCTCCGGCCGCCTGCTGGCCGAAAACGGCGCTCATCTTCTCGGTGTTGATCCCCGGAACGGGAATTTGTTCGCCGACCCGATAGATCGCCAGCAAAACGAGCGTCAGGAGTATCTTGGTCCGTAGCTCTTTGATGCTGAAGATGACCCGGAGTTTTTCAAGCATGATCTTGGATCCTCTGCCGGGCCGTCGCAATTTGCCCCGCGCGGCGTAACCGGCCCAAGCCCTCAGTGCGTCTTGCTCTTGCTCTTCACGTTTTTCTCAACGGGTGCTGCTCCGGGCAATACGACGGCCTGCCCGCCGGCCTTTTCGATCTTTTCCTTCGCCTGGCGGCTGAAGCGATGGGCGGAAACTCGAAGGCTCTTCGACAGCTCTCCATCGCCCAGGATCTTAAGCTCTTCGAAGACGCCCTTCAACAAGCCGCGGGCGCGCATGACTTCGGGCGAGACCTCGTCACCGGAAGCGAACTCCTTTTCGAGAAGAGCGACATTGATGACAGCGATCTGCGTTGCGAACCGTTTGTTGTTGAAGCCGCGCTTGGGCACGCGACGTATCAGCGGTACCTGACCGCCTTCGAAGCCCAACTTGGCTCGCCATCCGCTCCGGGAACGAGCGCCTTTGTGACCGCGACCGGCGGTCTTGCCGTGACCCGAGCCGGGTCCCCGGCCTACACGCTTGCGTTTCTTATGCGGAACGATTCCGCGATTAACGTCGTTCAAATTCATGATAACGCAACTCCCCGTAATCGCTCGACCTCGCCTCGCGGTCGAACCTGCTGCAAAGCATCCATGGTTGCCTTGACGAGGTTGATAGGGTTCGTATTTCCGAATGATTTTGTCAAAATATTCTTGATCCCGGCGGCCTCGCAAACGGCGCGCACCGCAGCCCCGGCGATGACACCGGTACCCGGACCGGCGGGGACGAGCACCACCTTAGCCGCCCCGTAGCGGCCTTTCACAATATGCGGGATCGTTCCATCGACCAGATTGACCGGCGCCATCCGCCGGGTACCGTCCTTGACCGCCTTGGCAACGGCGGGGGGCACTTCGTTCGCCTTACCGTATCCCCAGCCGACGCGGCCGTTTCCGTCACCGACCACGACCATCGCGGTGAAACTGAATCGCCGACCGCCTTTGACCACCGCAGCGCAACGGCGAATTTTGATGACCTTATCAATCAATTCGCCGCGAACCGATTCCATATTGTCAGTCGCCATCGCACCTGCTCATGCACGAATGTTCCGAGAGAAAATCCCCAAATCTTTAGCGCCCGTGGAACCGAGAAATCACTTGGCCTTTTTCCCGGCGCTTTGTCCGCTTTTGCCCGCCTTGTCGCCCTTGTCACTTTTCTTGGCTTGCTTGCCCTCGGCCGCCCGCGCGGGCTTTTCCGCCGCTTCCTTTTTCGGGCCGAGGTCCAGCCCGGCATCCCTCGCAGCATCGGCTAGGGCCGCCACGCGACCGTGATACTTGTAGGACCCGCGATCGAACACGACCTGTCGAATTCCTGCGTCCAGGGCACGCTCCGCGATCCGCTTGCCGACCAACACGGCAGCCTGAATATTGCCGCCGTACCCGGAAACCGCCTCGCGCAGGTCCTTCTCCGAGGTCGAAGCGGCCACGAGCGTCCGCCCGTGCACGTCGTCGATAATCTGAGCACTGATGTGCTTGTTACTACGAAACACGCTCAACCGCGGCCGCACGCTCACGCGGCGAATCTTGTTTCGGACTCGAAACGTGCGGCGGCGGCGTTGAACTTGCAGTCGTTTTACCTGGCTCACGGGAATCGTCTCTAAACGAATGAATCCTCTAACGCGGTGAATCCATCAACCGAAATTGAGGCCTGATCCGCGGGTAACCACCTCGGGCAATCCAGGGGACACGGCGATGGCGCTGCAAACAGCACCGACATAACACCCATGGATCCGCTATTTTGCGGAAACCTTGCCTTCCTTGCGTCGAATCTGCTCACCCTGATATCGGATGCCTTTGCCCTTATAGGGCTCCGGCTTTCGTAATGCCCGGACGGAGGCCGCAAAATTGGTGACCATTTGCTTATCCGCCCCTTGCACCACAACATGCTGCTGATCGGGGCAGGCAACGCTCAGCCCGGCGGGAATCGGCACCTGCAATTCGTTGGCGAAACCCACGCGGAGTTGGAGCACCGAACCCTGAACGGCCGCGAGATAACCGACACCCACGATCTCGAGTCGTCGCTCGAAGCCCTGCGACACCCCGAGCACCATGTTTTGCAACAGCGCCCGTGTCAGACCGTGCAGAGATCGCGCCGTCCGACTACCGTCGCGCCGCCGTACGGCTAACAGTTTTCCGCCGTCCGTAATATCGACGTCCACCTCGGGCCGAAGCTCTTGCGTCAATCTCCCCTTGGGACCTTCGATGACGACGGTCCGATCCTGCACGGATACTTTAATGCCATCCGGTATGGGGATCGGTTTCTTTCCAATTCGCGACATCGCCGTGCTCTCTTGTAAACCGTTACCCGTCAGTTTCTTCTATTGTTGTAAATCCGCGAACCTCGCCGCCCGGCACTCAAGGACGATTCTCGCCGCCGTCACCAGATTTCGCACAAGATCTCGCCGCCGACGTTCCTTTGTCGGGCCTCGCGGTCGCTGACCACGCCGCGACTGGTGCTTACCACGGAGATGCCCAAGCCGTTCAGCACGGGCTTTAATTCTCCGGCTTTGCGGTAGACCCGTCGTCCGGGTTTGCTGATGCGGCGAATATGGCGAATCACCTGCTCACCGTTCGGGCCGTACTTCAGATGAATCTGAAGCATGCCGCGAGGCGACCCGGGAATCTCTTCCCAGTCCCAGATGAAGCCCTCACGCTTCAGGACGTCCGCTAAAGCTCGCTTCAGACGAGAACTCGGCACCACGACCTGCGGCCGCTCCACGCGGATGGCGTTACGAATTCTAGTCAACATGTCGGCGATGGGATCGGTCATCATGGTGGTTGTTCAACCCTCTACCAGCTCGCCTTGACAAGTCCGGGAATCAAACCTTGATCGGCCAACTTCCGCAAACAGATGCGGCAGAGGCCGAATTTGCGGTAAACGGCCCGCGGCCGCCCGCAAATGCGACAACGATTGCGGTGGCGCGTCGAAAACTTGGGAGGTCGCAAAGACTTGGCGATCTTGGACTTACTAGCCATGCACTCGGTTCCTCAAGGTTCTCCCCGTGGACAAGAGGTAACGGCGTCTCATTCCGCGCGGAAAGGCATGCCCAGCATGCGGAGGCATTCTCGCGACTCGTCGTCACTGCGAGAATCAAACACCAAGCAGATATTCATGCCTTGGTTGCGGGAATACTTATCCGGGTTCAGTTCCGGAAACACCATTTGTTCCGTCAACCCCAAACTGTAGTTGCCGCGGCCGTCAAAGGCGTTCGGGTTCAATCCCCGAAAGTCCCTCACACGCGGCAAAGCAATCGAAATCAAACGATCGAGAAACTCGTACATCCGCTTGCCGCGCAGCGTCACTTTGCAGCCGATCGCCATGCCTTCCCTCAATTTGAAGCCGGCGATCGATTTCTTCGCGCGCGTGACGACGGCCTTTTGGCCGGCGATCAGGGTCAAAGCGTCCAATGCTTCGTCGAGATACTTCTTCTCGGTGATCGCCTCGCCCACGCCCATATTGACGACGATCTTTTTCAGACGCGGCAGCGAAAGGATATTCGTACGGCCCAACTTCTTCTGAAGATAGGGAACGACTTCCTTCCGATATCGTTCGAGCAATCGAGGTTCCATGCTTCCAACCGACCTTAGGACTTCTTGGCGTAACGCGCGCGAGCCGGCGCGATCGGGCCGATGTTCGCGTTGCATTTCTTGCAAAATCGCACTTTGGTTCCGTCATCCAAATAACGGGCCCCGGTCCTTGTTCGGGCACCGCACGCCGGGCAGACCAGCGCTACATTCGAAACGTCAATCGGCATTTCTCGGGAAAGCCGCCCGCCCTGCTTGGCCTGCCGCGTCGGCCGCATGTGCTTCACGACGACATTCACCGACTCGACGACGACCTTACCTTCCTTCCGGTCGACGGACAGCACCCGCCCGCGGACTCCGCGGTCCTCGCCGGTCAGAACTTCCACCATGTCGTTGATACGTACTTGCATCAGACCACCTCGCTGGCGAGGCTAACGATTTTCATGAAATTACGATCCCGCAACTCCCGTGCGACGGCACCGAAAATGCGCGTGCCGCGCGGATTGCCGTCGTTATCCACAATCACGGCGGCGTTACTGTCAAAACGGACGTAGCTTCCGTCCTGGCGACGCTTGGCTTTCCTCGTTCGGACGACGACGGCTCGAACCACAGCGCCTTTTTGAAACGTGCTACCGGGGATAGTCCCCTTGACGCTGCAAACGACGATGTCGCCCAATCCGGCGTAGCGTTTCCGGCTTCCTCCCAGCACCTTGATGCACATCAATTCCCGCACCCCGGTGTTATCCGCTACGTCTAGCCGGGTCTGCATTTGGATCATGGCTGTCACCTAACCTTGCGCCGTCTCGATTCCGTCTGCCGTTGTTCCTCACCGCCGCGCACGCCGATAGCTATGATTTCTCGACGCCTTCCGGCCCGGCTTCGCCGCCCTGATCGCCTCCCGCAGCCGCTCGCAACTCCTCCTCCACCTCGCGGCCCTTCCCGATTTGCCTGTCGAGAGTGCCCGCCTTCTCGATAACGCGCACCAACCGCCACCGCTTGAGACGGGACAACGGCCGCGATTCCACGATCTCGACCCGATCGCCGACCCCGGATTCGTCACTTTCGTCATGCACGTAACAAATCGTGCGATGCCGAACGTACTTGCCGTATTGACCGTGCGGCATCATCCGTGTAACTTCCACGCGACGAAAGCGAGGCTTACCGGCTTTCGTAACGATTCCCACTTCCACACGTTTGGCCATCTCAATTGTCCCTGGTCTTACAAGCGGCGCTGCGGAGAACTATGCAAAAACCTTGTAGCCATACTCGAACACGCAACGCCACGCCGCAACGGAAACGCGCGCCGCGACTTCAGACTGCGCTCAACTCTCGCTCCCGCAAAATAGTATGGATTCTGGCGATCGTCCGTCGCTTGTTCGCCAACTCTCGGGGATTCGCCAGCCGTTCGGTTTGCTGCTGGATCCGCAGCCGAAACAGCGAATCGACGGCCTCCCGCAAGGTGGCCTGCAATTGCTCGGTACTCATTTCACGAAGTTCTTTGGCCTTCATGGTCTCACCGTATTGCTCGCACCGGAGCCGGCTGCCTATTCGTCCAAGCTCGCGGCGGACCCGATATCCCCTCTCACACCTCGCGGCGACGCACAAAGCGGACCTTGACCGGCATTTTATGGGCCAAGCGGGCAAAACATAGCCGCGCGGCTTCCTCCGAAATTCCGCCGATCTCGAACAGCACCGTGCCCGGCTTTACAACAGCGGCCCAATACTCCGGCTCACCTTTCCCTTTACCCATACGGGTTTCGAGGGGAATGGAAGTAATAGGTTTGTGCGGGAAGATGCGGATATACAACCGCCCCTCCGCTCGCAGGTACTGTTGCGCCGCAATACGGCCCGCCTCGATGGTCGCCGCGGGGATCCAGCCGCCTTGCACGGCCTGTAGCCCGTATTCGCCGAACACGACGCGGTTGCCGCGGGTGGCCTCACCCCTTATACGCCCTCTTTGGCTTTTTCGATGCTTGACCCGTTTTGGCATCAGCGCCATGATCGTCGTCCTCGCTGAACATCCCTAGATTAATCCACACTTGTACGCCGATCTGCCCTTGGGCGATGGTGGCCTCGGCAAAACCATAATCCACGTTCGCCCGAAGCGTTGACAACGGAACCGAGCCGACCATCTGCTTTTCGCGACGGGACATTTCCGCGCCGCCCAGCCGACCCGACAATTGTACCTTCATCCCCTTGGCCCCTTGGGCCATCGTCGCTTCCATGGCCTTCTTGATCGTTCGCCGAAAACTCGACCGCCGCATCAATTCTTCGGCGATGCTTTCGGCCACCAACTGCGCGACCAATTCGGGACGCGTGATTTCCTCGATCTTGGGGTTGATCCGCCGCCCCGTCAAAGCCTGAAGCTCGTTTTGCAGATCTTCGATCTTTCCACCGCGAGAGCCGATCAACACTCCCGGCCTGGCCGTGAAGATGATTACCTTAACTTCATCTCGCGTCCGCTCGATTTCGATCTTCGAAATCATCGGATACATGCGCCGGCCCTTGCCTCGATCCCTCTCGGACGAGGCTTCACGCCGGTTCAAGATGAATTGGCGAATCTTATAATCTTCCAGCAACAAGTCCGAGAACTCTCGCTTGGGCGCATACCAGCGACTCTTCCAGTCGAGGGTAACACCGGTACGAAAACCAATCGGGTTAACCTTTTGACCCATCGCAAGAATCCTCTTTCAACGTCCGCCGCCGCGGCCCGACCTTATACTCAATCCTTACCGCTGCTCAAACCTATTCTGCGACTTATGTTCTAGCGTGACACAACGAACTTGAGCGGGTGTGGCGAGAAATCACGAAATCGACAATACAGATCATTGAGGCTGCAAAACCACGGTCAGATGCGACATGCGCTTCTGGATAATTGTTGCCATGCCTCGGCAGATTGGCCGCAATCGCTTCATCCGAGGTCCTTCGTCCACGGTCGCCGTCGCTACGCACAGTTCCGACGGGTCCAAGTCCTGTCGATCTTGTGCGTTGGCAAGAGCGCTGAAGATCACCTTCTCGATCATCCTTGCCGACCGGTGAGGCAGCCTCTTGAGAACGGCGAGGGCCTCGTCCACTTGTCGGCCGCGAACGGTATCCATGATCCGCCGAGCCTTCTGCGGACTAACCCGAGCGTAGCGATACACGGCTCGATATGACCGTTCGAGTTCAACCATGTCTATCACCACCATCCAGTCGACAACTTAGCTCGACAACACTCAAAGGGCGACCGCCTTGCAACGACGGACCAGCCTAGCGTTTACCCTTTCCGCCGTGGCCGCGAAATACGCGCGTGGGAGCGAACTCACCGAGGCGATGACCTACCATTTCCTCGGTGACGAACACTTTCACGTGCATTTTTCCGTTGTGCACCATGAACGTGTGGCCGACGAACTCCGGGACAATCATGCTGGCCCGGGCCCACGTCTTGATCGGTTCTTTGCGTCCCGTTACGTTCAGCTTTTCTACTTTGAGGAAAAGCTTGGCGTCAACATAGGGACCTTTTTTCAGTGATCGACCCATGACAAATACGCCGCCTTATTCCCGAGTCGCAATCCGCGTTATCAAACACGAAACCGCCACTTGAAGCATGCAAGCCGGGCCTGCACGCGAGCAAAAACACTCTCTTACCGAATCGGCAACTGCCCGTAACGCACGGACCGACGCCTACGGACGATCGCCTTGTTGGAAGGTTTGCCTCGCTTCCGAGTATACCCGCCCTTGGCAGGCTTCCCCGTCGGACTGCACGGATGCCGCCCGCCCTTCGTTCGCCCTTCACCGCCTCCCAGCGGGTGGTCGATGGGATTCATGGCCGTGCCGCGAACGTGCGGCTTACGTCCCATCCAGCGGCGGCGGCCGGCTTTGCCGAGCCTGACGCCCTCATGGTCGGGATTGCTCACCGCTCCGATTGTAGCGCGGCACTTAGCAGGGACGCGGCGAATCTCTCCGCTGGGCATGATCAATTGAGCCCAGTCAGAATCACGCGCCGAAAGCGTCGCGGAACAGCCCGCGGAACGACACAAAGCTCCACCCCGGCCGGGTTGCAACTCGACATTGTGAACTTGCAAACCCAACGGAATCTCCGCCAGAGTAAGACAGTTCCCGATCTTGGCCGCCGAGCCGGGGCCGCTCTGCACGACGTCGTCTACCTTCAACCCCTGCGGGGCGATGATGTAACGTTTCTCCCCGTCTTTGTAGACCAAAAGCGCGATCCGGGCGCTACGGTTCGGATCGTACTCAATGGACGCGACCCGGGCCGGGATGCCGTCCTTGTTGCGGCGAAAGTCGATCAAACGGTACATCCGTTTGTGACCTCCCCCGCGATGCCGGCAGGTGATCACACCTTGATTATTCCTGCCGCCCTTTTTCCGAAGGGGAACCAGCAGGCTCTTTTCAGGCTCTATACCCGGCGTAAGCTCGGAGAAATCGGAAACCGATGCTCCGCGGCGTCCGGGGGTGGTCGGCTTGTAATACTTCAGACCCATGACTTACAGCCCAGTCTATGAACGTCCACTGCTACTGCTTCAGGCCGATACTCGCCATCCGCCGCCGGCGTATCCCGTCACGTCAGAACAGATTGATCCGATACTCGGAGTCCAAGGTGACGACAGCCTTCTTCCATTGTCTCGTAACACCGCTTCGCATCCTTACGCGGCGGACCTTGCCCCGTCGATTCTGGATATTGACTCGCACGACCTTGACGTCGAAAAGCTCTTCCACAGCCTTGCGGACGTCGGCCTTCCCCGCCAGTACGCTGACCTCGAAGGCGTACTGATTCAATCGCTCCGCCTTATGAACGCTTTTCTCGGAGATCAGCGGCCGCAAAATCACTTGATGCGGCGCAAGTCCGGTCAACTCGGGTTGAGGAGGATTTCGAAGCATGGCTAAGCTCCTACCTTTTCGGTCGTCCCGCCGCCTTGGGCCGCCGCCTTGGCCCGAAATAGATCCAGGGCCGCACGCGTCATCAACACCTGCTTGGGTCGCAGAATCTCGAACGCATTCAAATCACCGACAGGCAGCACCTGAACGCGATCGATATTTCGAATACTCTTATAAACCGTCGGATTCAGTCCCTCGATTGCGACCAAAAGACGCTTCCCGGCCAAATTCAAACGCGACAATATCGTAAAGGCTTCGCGGGTCTTCGGAGCCTCGAAGGACAACTCATCCAATAACATGACTTCGCCGTCAGCGATCCTCCCGGCGAGAGCCATGCGAGTCGCCTTACGCAAGGCCTTGACCGGAAGCCGATAGGACCAGTCCTGGGGACGCTTCGGGTGAGCACGGCCGCCGCCCCGCCGGATCGGCGTGCGACGGTTTCCCGCTCTCGCTCGCCCCGTTCCTTTTTGACGATAAAGCTTTCGGGTCGAGCCGGCCGTTTCCGAGCGGTTCTTGCACTTGGCCGTACCCTGCCTACGGTTGGCGAGGTACATGACCACCGCGTCGTGAAGCAATTGCTTGTTAATGGTCGGCGCAAGCTCGGCCGGGTCGATTTCGTAGACGTCGACCTGCCTTCCCTCGCGATTGTACACCGGCAAACTAACCATCTTTCAACCGCCTTCTATCCGCCTTCGGCCTAGCGCCGCAGATCATTTTCGGATCCGATGCCCGTTCAATCGTTTCGACCCGGCGCCCAAGCGACGATCGAAATGGGGAAGCAGCGAACCCGGAATCCTTTCTGTATGTCCCTGATATGGATCGTAGCGTCGAACCTTCTATACGAATCACGGAATTCCCCGGATGGCACTTGAGGCAAGCCGCGGGAAAGCCCGCTTGTTAACCGACTTTGTTGCTTGGGCGAACGACCACGAAGCCGCCATTCGGGCCGGGGATCGCGCCGCGGATAACCATCACATGGGCCTCCGGATCGATCTTCACGAGCTTGAGATTTCGAACCGTCCGGCGTGCGTTGCCGTAGTGCCCGGCCATCTTTCGGCCCGGCAGGACCCGGCCGGGGCTTGTATTGCAGCCCGTACCACCGGGATGGCGGTGTACCTTTTTCACGCCGTGCGTGGCGCGCTGGCCCTTAAAGCCGTGCCTTTTCATCACGCCGGAGAAACCGCGACCCTTGGTGGTACCCGTGACATCGACGGCCGAAACGCCGTTGAATAGCTCGACCGACAACACTTGGCCGACGGAAAGCCCATCGCCGCGACCCCGAAACTCACGAATGAACCGCTTCGGTTCGCAATCGGCTTTGGGAAGAGCCTGGAGCCCCGCTGCGGAGCGCCTTCGCTGGGCTTTACTATCCAACTGCGCGACGTGGCCGCGTTCGGCACGCGAGGCCCGATGGCGCGGAATATCCAGATACCCCACTTGTACGGCTTCGTAGCCGTCACGATCCAGGGTGCGAATTTGTAGAACATGACAAGGGCCGGCTTGAACAACCGTTACAGGAACGGCTCGCCCCTGTTCGTCGAAAATCTGAGTCATGCCGACCTTGCGGCCGAGAATTCCGAGCGCCATCGCTATTCGCCTTATTGCCACATCGCTTCCCGGGACCTTCGACTAAAACAGCGTGTCGACGTTACCCGAGAAACATCCGCTTCATATGGAATTCCGCTAACTTACGCCGGATGGAAAGGCCTTCAATAGCCTTACCGGGCTGTTGCCTTGATTTTGATATCAACACCCGCCGGGAGATTCAGTTTGTTGAGCGCATCGATCGTCTTAGGCGTCGCTTCGAGAATATCGATCAAACGCCGGTGCGTGCGGATCTCGAACTGCTGACGTGCCTTCTTATCCACGTGTGGGCTGGAAAGCACCGTGTAGCGCTCAACCCGGGTGGGCAAGGGAATCGGGCCATGTACCTTGGAATTCGATCGCAGCACGGTATCCACGATATCCTTCGCGCTTTGGTCGAGGACCATGTGGTCGTACGCTTCCATTCGAATGCGAATGATCTCGTTGAATGCCGCAGACACGAGCACTCTCCTTGGTAGCCCAATCCCACGTTTTCAAAGAAAGCCGCTGCATTCCCAAGCGGGAAATTCTGATTCTAGGTGCTCGCGATTTTCACGTCAATGGGAGGGGCCAAGGAAATAGCAAGTCAAGCCGAATCTGCAATCGCGTCCGGGCTGAAACCATGGGGCCGCTTATCTGCCCCCCGCCCCCACGGCCCAGTTGTTGCCGGACTCGTCGCGGTTTGCTGCTGTTTTCCGGACGGCTCCTCAGCCCAGTCCGTCGTCTTCTCCAAAAGGGCAATCCCTCATTAAAGCGGCACGGTGATGGCTTTGCAAACCCCTCTAGCGAGTGAATGCGCCGCGCGGCTTGCGACGGCGATCGGCCCCGTTTATGTGGCGCACGCATGATGTTGCTATCACGGCCGGCACCCCGACCCCAAGGGACACTTCAAGAGATGTTGGCAAAGCGAGATTACCGCGAGATTGCGAAGGAAGCCGGCCTTCTGGCGCCGGTGGGGTTTCCGGGCCAATCCGTTTGAATGGTTTGATTTCAGTAAGGTTAAGGCTTATGAGACGTGCGATTCCGTCTCACCTCTCAAATCCGAATCGGCTGAGTCTTGCAGGTATGTGCGACCACGGTAGAAAAACGCAGTCGGTACAAACAATACGGCCATAACCAGCATGCAGATCACGAAGAACCAGTAGTAGCCGGCGCCGGACAAGAGTCCCCCGGGTTGGTCCGCCCCCGTCAGTCGAAGGGCTTGGTTTACTCCCGCGGTAAAAACGTTGCCTAGGGATACGGAAAGGAGGTACAGGCCCATCACCAGAGATTTCATCGTCGGCGGGGCTTGCGTGTATGAAAATTCGAGACACGTGATGGAGACTAGAACCTCCGCCGAAGTGAGCAACACGTATGCGATAAGCTGCCATTCGATTCCCGGGCGCCCTCCTCCCTGAATGATTTGCTCCGCAACGGCCGGCAGGGTGAAAGAAAGGGCTGCCAAGAATAGGCCCGTTCCGATGCGGCGAAGCGGCGTGAAATCGAAATAGCGTTGGCAAAGCGGATAGATGCCGTACGTGAAAGTGGGCACCAAGACGAGAATCAAGAGAGGGTTGATCGCTTGAATCTGCGCGGAATCCCATTCCCAGCCGAGCCAACGGCGGTCCATGCGTTCGGCCTGCAAAACCCACGCAGAACCGGATTGGTCGAAGAGGGCCCAGAACATCGCCACGAAGAGATACAGTGGAATCAAACGGAGAACCGCCGCCAGGCCGTCACCGCGAACCAGTTCTTTGACGAAGTTCCGGCCTCCCGGCGGGATATGCGCAAACTTCGCCCGCCCAAGGAAAAAGAAGAGCGTCGCCAAGGCCATCAGTAAGCCCGGAACGGCGAATGCCAGCCCCGGTCCGTAGAGTCGTAACAGCGTGGGGGTAACCAACGTCGAACCGGCCGCTCCGAGATTGATCGCCAGGTAGAACCAGGAAAACACCTCACTCAAACGGTGTTGGTTTTGGTGTCCGAATTGATCACCTACGTGTGCCGAGACGCAGGACTTGATGCCTCCGGATCCGATCGAGATGAGGCCCAATCCTAGAAAAAGGCCCAATCTTGTCTCATCCCAAGCGAGAGCGACGTGGCCTAGGCAGTAAACCAAAGACAAGCCGATGATGGTGTTGTATTTGCCCCACAGGATGTCGGCGAACAAGGCCCCGAGGATTGGAAAGAAATACACGCCGGCGTTGAATAAGTGATAGTAGAACTTTGCCTCGGATTCCGGCATCGGCTGAGAGTGTCCGCCGGCCGCCAAAAGGTATTGTGTCATGAAGATGACCAGAATCGCCCGCATCCCGTAAAAACTGAATCGTTCGGCCGCCTCGTTGCCGATGATGTACGGGATACCGGGGGGCAAGCCCTTGGTGGGAATAGGTGCCGTGGGGTAGTCTGGTCTGGTCAACCGAATTCCAAGCCGTCTCTTAAAGAGTCGATGCATCGTTCGGGATGACACTTTCGCGGGGTGTGACGGGTTACAGCCACTTGGCGATCTGAACGGAGGTCGGCCCCTTCCCTGCCCTTTTCCAAATTACCAGGATCGAATTGTTCTGCATACCGAAACGCCGCAATCGCGGTACAAATTCGCCTGGAAAGCTCGCCCAGGAAGCAATGCTGAAACGCCGGGATAACTCCCGACGGCGGCAAGGGACGCTTTGCGCCGCGGCGCGAGCGCAATATAATGGTCTCAAACGCGGTTGGGATGCCATTTGAAGAAGCAATCCGACGGCCCGCCGGTCGCGGTCGGAGGTGTTCTTGAACGGAATGCGTCGGCTGGTTGCCGCCGATTTGTCGAGGCGCAAGCGGTGGTGGGTATCGGCTCGACGGGTGTTAGGCGGCCGTCGACCTGTTTGACGGCGGGTTCGCGTTTTTGTCGGGTTATCCCAACTCCGACGTTTAGTCGGTGCAGGTTTGTGCTTGGTCCCCGTGGCTCAATCGGATAGAGCGTCGGCCTCCGGAGCCGAAGGTTACAGGTTCGAGTCCTGTCGGGGACGCTCCGCTTCGCCCCACCCCGCCTCGGACGGCGCAAGTGCTTAGCGCTTGCGGTGTCTCGCCTTCCGGCCGCAACTCTAGCCCACCTCGCGGCTTCTGACGGTCGCGCAGACCGATGCTCCGCCACCATTTGGCCCGGATTTCCGCGCAAATCAGTGCAACCCGATGCAACAGCCGGCAAGCAGTATAGCACCCCGGCGCGCCCCTCGGACCCAAACGAGAGCACCACGGGAAGCACTGCGGCGGGCCAAATGGGCCCGCAGGACGCCCAATGGCGCCCAAGTCGCCATGCCTTCGGCGCAGCCCGCTGGTATGTCGCCGCCGACGACGAGGGCACTTGCTGCGTACCTCGCCTTTGGCCAAGCCCGGGCGATGGACCGCGACTCCGCCGTGGAAAAGCTCCCCACCTAGCGGAGGAACGATATGGTCGTCGTCTCCTGCCGGCCGTGAGCGGGCGCTAATGTTGAAGGCAACGTCGGCAAGAAGGCACGTCGGAACGCAAGCTAGAGGCGTCATCGACCCCTTGCCGCTTGAGCCTTCGGCTCCAATTTCGACCTATGGCACGGACACGACGGGCGAGATGCTGTTTCTGTTCAGATTTGCATCGAGGTATCTATTGGCCAAGACATGGGTAAATCGGCAGCTCGCACCGTTCAGCAGCGTCACGGAAAGGTCCACGCAGTTGTGCTTTCCAAGCCCGAAGTGGGCCTCCAAAGGACTGCCGCTCTTGTAGCTCTGGTTAGCGGCGATCACGCGCATCCCCAATAGTCGGGCGGTTTCTGGCTCCCGCACTTCCACCCGGGCGCCGATCACTTCGGCATCCGTCACGCCGCTGAAACGCAGGCGCAGCCAGTGGTTTTCTTTACCTCCGTGCAGGCCGGTGTTCCAATAGACCTTGCTCTCGTAGCCATCCGTGCTCAACACCACACCGGAGTTGTCCGGATCGGCGGCGAAGACGAGGTCGAGCAGACCATCGTTGTTCAGGTCGGCCGCCTCGCCGCAGATGCCGTTGCTGTCGAGGCCGCTGAACGTCGTCGGTTTCGGCTCGAAGGTGCCGTTGCCGCGATTCATGAACAGAACGGCGCGGGCTTCCAGATTCGGTGACGCGTGCCGGTCTTGGACGACGAGGTCCACCCAGCCGTCACTGTTGAAGTCGCCAAAGATCGCGTCAGCAAAATACGGACGCCGGTCGCCGGGTTGCAGGAGCGCGCCGGGCCGGCCCACCGGTTCGCGCATCTCGAAGAACTTGCACCAGTCGCGATAAACCCAGTTCAACGCCGACAACCCGGCGGCCTCGGTCATTTCCTGAAACTGGAAGCCGCCCTTGTTCCGCCAGAACCGGCCGCCGACGTACTCAGTGCGTGGCACCCAGTCGGGGCTGGCCGGGCCGACGGCGAGCACGTCGAGCAAGCCATCGTTGTCAACATCGGCCAGCGAGATATACGGCAGGCCAGGCGCTTTGCCGACCGGCTCGGTGCTTTGTTTGTCGGCGCTGAGTTTCAGGTGCGCCTCGCAGGCGAGGCCGTTGCCGGTGATCTTCTCGAACTGGAGCCGGCCGGTTTCGACCAGCAGGTTCTTCCAGCAAAACACGCCTTGCCGGTATTCGATGGGCGAATACGGCGCGGCCAAGTCGAGCACGTCGCAGTGGAACGACTGGATGAGATCGAAATCGCCGTCGTTGTCGAGGTCGCGAAGGTTGATGTCAGGACCGGCCTTGTCCTTGGCGCTGTCGTGGTAGAAGCCGCCAAAGTCTGGCACAAGATCGGTGCCGTCGATGTCTTCAAAATGGCCATCCTCGAATTTCGCGCCATTCGGCTTGAAGATGTAGAGCCGGCTGTGTGGTAGGCCGCCCATGGCATTGCCGATGTTGTCGCAGCCGATGGCGATGTCGAGCCAGCCATCGCGGTTCACATCGCCGAAGCTCGGCTGGCGATTGTAGGCCTTTTCGTTCTGGATGCCCATCTTCGCTGACACGTCGCGAAACACGTCCCATGCCCCCTCGCTAAGATAAAGACCGTTCCCCAGCCTTTGGTCGCGCGGATTCGATTGGCCACCGGACATCTGCGCGTGGCGCGTAACGAACAAGTCGAGAAACCCATCGCCGTTGAAGTCCGCCAGGTTCGGCACCTGACCGCGTCCGAAACTTTCCGGCGACACCTTCGAATCGAGCAGCTTGACGGTGTGCTGGTGAAACTGGAAGTCGCCGTCGTTGATAAACACACGCAGTTTTTCACCGGCTCCCCAACTTCCGCCGGCGCCGCGCGGCGGGGAATACGTTGCCACAATGTCGAGCCAGCCGTCTTTGTTCAGGTCCACGATGGCGACACCGTTCATGCCTTCCTGAATGCTGGTGAACCCGGGCACAACGATGCTTTCGAACAACTGGCCGCGACCCGCTGCGTCGCGCGACGCATCGCCGTCGGGCATCTTTTTCAACGGCGGCTCGCCGGGACGCTGCTCAGCGATCTCCTCCTTGTGCGGCTGTGGTTTGATGTCGCCGTATTGCTGCCGGATGCGTTCGAGAGGGGATTGCCGGCGCGGACTTGGATCGGTGGATATGGCGCCGCTCTGCCGGGACGCCGCTAGGCCGGGACTGGCTGGGCGCGCTGCCGCAGTTGTGATCGCGTCTGCCGGCGCTTGCTCGATGTAGATGCGATTGCCATCGGGATCAGTCACCAACAAACGATTCTCGCCTTCCACTTTCGCTCCACGTTTCGTCAACCCTGCGCGCGCAGCGACCAGATCGGCGACACGCAAGGTCACGCTCCGCAACCCCGGCGCATCCGGCCCGGCGGCGGCCTCGCGTGGACGCTCGCCCGGTGGCGCGGAAAACTTCACGCGGCCTGCGCCGGTCGCGAACAGAAACATCCTCATGCTGAACGGCGGCGGCAGATTCCATGGATCGAATTCCTGCAAGCCGAGCGTCTCGCCGTAGAACTTCCGCGCGGCCGCCTCGTCGCTGACGTTCATGCCCCACGTGAACGTCTCCGCCGACGCGCTGCGCGGCACGCCCATGATCTCGACCACGTTGTTCTCGGGATCGCGCGTCATGCTGACGTTGCGGCCCTTTACCGGTGCCGGATAACCGGCTTTGACCAGCCGCTCCCCGACTGCCGCCGGGTCGTTGAACCAGAGCGAGAACCACCGGAAGCCGTTCTGTGCGAGGATCTGTTTCATTGGATTGCCGGTTTGTGGCGGAGGTTTTTCGCCCGGAACCTTGCGCAGCCGCAGATAGCAGCCCGCCCACTCCAGCAACGCGCCGCTGGCACTCGGCGCCTCCACCTCGCGCATCCCGATTCCGTCCCGATAGAACTTCGCGCACGCCTCGACGTCGCGCACGCAAAGCTCGAACACAGCGTCCACCACCTGAAGTTCGCCGTCTTTAGGCGATTGCGCAGGCTTCTCGTCGGCCGGTTCGGGCTGCTTCGCCCCCGGCGAGCCTTGACGACGGCCCGCAAAATGTGCCTGGGCTTCCTCCAGCGTGACGAACCCGTCGCCACCCCGATCCATTTGTTTGAACAACGGACCGGGAAACTCCTCGGCACTGATCTTTCCATCCCCGTTGCGGTCGAGTCGATTAAAGCGTTCGGCCAGCCCCCCTTGCCGGGGCTTCGCCGCCTTGGGCTGCTCCTGACCGGTGGCGGCGGTCGGGGCTGTCAACAGTGCCAACATGAGGCACAGTCGTATCGTCGATCGCATGATATTTACTCCTTCTCCGATTGTCTTTGTGACGGAGAATCGCCTCGGCGGCTGCGCGAAAACGCCCCCTTGGCCTCTTCCAACGTAACAACGTTATCGCCGTTGGCGTCCATTTGCTTGAACAACTGGGCGTTGGGGAACTCGCCGGGCGTGAGCTTGGCGTCGCCGTTCTTGTCGTACTGTTTGAAACGTGACTCGATGCCGCCACGTTGAGCGGCAGGGGCTTTGCCCGCCGCACCGGTTTGGGTACGCCCGTCCTGCCGTACCCATTGCGCCGGCATCATCTGTCTATCCCATGCGGCGTAAGCCGCTTCGATTTCCTTCAGCTTTGCGGGTTCTTTGGCGGCAAGGTCGGTCGTCTCGCCGATGTCGTCCTTGAGATTGAATAGCTGCGGTGCGCTGCCGCGCTCGACCACAAGTTTCCAGTCGCCAACGGGCGCGGCGTGTTTCTGGCCGGCACGCCAGAAGAGCTTGTCGTGCGGGCGGCCCAACTGCTCTCCAGTAAGGAAAGGGAGAAGGTTCACGCCGTCCAGTGGCTTGTCGGTCGGCAAAGGAATACCGGCAGCCGCCAGTGCCGTGGCGTGAATGTCGAAAGCCATGACCATTTCGTGATAGACCATGCCCATCGGGAGTTTACCCTTCCACTGCATGAGGAACGGCACGCGGATGCCCCCTTCGTAAACCTGGCCTTTGTAGCCGCGCAGCGGATCGTTGCTGGCTGTGGTCTGTGGCGTAGGGCCGCCATTATCGCTATAGAAGAAGATCAACGTGTTCTCCTCCTGGCCCAGGGCGCGGACCTTTGCGAGCACTCGGCCCACAGCGTCGTCCATGGCCGCGACCATCGCTGCGTGGATTTTTCTCGTGCCACTGAGAGCGGAAAATCTGGAAGTGTATTTCTCCGGTGCCTCCATGGGAGAATGCACCGCGTTGAACGCGACGTAGAGGAAGAACGGCTTGTCCTTGCTGCGGTCGATAAACGCTACGGCTTCGCGGGCGAATGCGTCGGTAAGATATTCCTTTTCGTCGGTGACCAATTGGCCATTGCAGATGATCGGGTCGCTCTCTCGCGGATTGTCCGGATAGTAGCTTCGCGCGCCGCTGAGGAAGCCGTAGTGATAATCGAACCCGCGCTCGTGAGGGCGCAACCCCTCCTTGAAGCCGATGTGCCATTTGCCGACCATGCCGGTGGCATAACCGGCTGCTTTCAACCGTTCGGCCAGCGTCGGCTCGGAGCGCGGCAGGCCGAAATTCTCGGCCGCGAAACGCTCCGGCCCGGAGTTGTGCTCGAAGCCAAAGCGATGCTGGTAGCGCCCACTCATCAGTCCCGCGCGGGACGGGGCACAAACTGGGTGCGTCGCGTAACCGTCCGTGAACAACACTCCGTTCGTGGCAAGCGAATCGATATTTGGCGTAGGGATATCCTTGCATCCGTACACACCTAGACCGGCATAGCCTAGTGTAGTGTCTTGTAATTGAGGGAACTTATCCATGGCCGCCGGCGTCTCACTCTCAGACCGAGGAGGATGACGCCATGCGAGTTGCGAAAGCCATCGAGTTGAGTGACGCGGAACGAACGACGCTGACGAAATGGTCGCGGGGTCGGAGCACGCCGGCACGCGTGGTGTTGCGTGCCAAGATCGTCCTGGCCGCGGCGGCGGGCAAGCGTAACGACGAGATTGCCGCCGAACTCGGCTGCACGCGTCGCACGGTGGGAACGTGGCGGACCCGCTTCCTGGAGGCGGGCCTGGCGGGCCTCGACAAGGACAAGCCGCGCGGCGGTCGCAGACCGAAGGTCCGCGCCGCCAAGGAGGCGGAGATCCTCCGCAAGACGACGCAGGAGAAGCCCGCCAACGCCACGCACTGGTCGACCCGCTCGATGGCGAAGGCCGTGGGGGTGAGCAAGGCGACTGTGCATCGCATTTGGCGTGACCACGGCTTGAAGCCGCACTTGGTGAAGACCTTCAAGGTCTCCAACGATCCGCGGTTTGTCGAAAAGGTCGTGGACCTCGTAGGCCTGTACCTCAACCCGCCCGAACACGCCTTGGTGCTCTCCTGCGACGAGAAGAGCCAGATTCAGGCGCTCGATCGCACGCAGAAAAGTTTGCCGCTGTATCCCGGCCGGTTGGGTACGCTGACGCACGACTACAAACGCCACGGGACGACGACGCTGTTTGCGGCCATCGAGGTGGCTGAAGGCAAGGTCATCGCCGAGTGCATGCCGCGACATCGCCATCAGGAATGGTTGAAGTTTCTCAAGAAGATCGATGCGGAGACGCCGCCCGAACTCGACTTGCATTTGATCGTGGACAACTACGCCACGCACAAGCATCCGAAGGTGCAGCGGTGGCTGGCACGGCACCAACGCTTTCACATCCACTTCACGCCGACGAGTAGTTCCTGGCTGAATCTGGTCGAACGCTGGTTTCGCGACATCACGGATCGCCGCATTCGCCGCGGCGTCTTCAAGAGCGTTCGGCAGTTGGAACGGGCGATCTATGAATACATTGCCGATCACAATGCCAACCCCAAGGGCTTCACATGGACGGCCAAGGCCGAGGCGATCCTCGCCAAAGTCCGTCGCGCCCGCGCCGCACTGGATAAGGTCCCATCTGAGTGAGACACTACACTAGGTCGTCGGCGAGAAAGATAACCACATTAGGCCTCCGCTCGGCGCCGAGTAACGACGCCAGCGGGCAAAACGTTGTGAAGACGATCGTGAGGATGATGAGGTTGTTCTTCATGATCTGGTCTCCTTCCGGACAGGGGTTACTTGTGCAAAACTGAGGTTCAGATCGAGGAACTGATCGGCCTTCACGCCGGTAAACGTCACGGTTTTGCCGTTGAGTAACGTGACTTTAACATCAGCAGCAGTTGCTTTGCCGAGGCCAAAGTGGGCTTCCAGCGCGCCGCCACTCTTGTAGCTGTGGTTGCTGTGAATCCAGCGGTATTGCTTCTCGCCCCCGGCAGTGAGTTCGACGCGCGACCCGATCAGTTCGGCGTCGTTCACGCCGCTGAAACGCAGGCGCAGCCAGTGATTTTCTCGCGCGCCGTGAGCGCCGGTGTTCCAATAGACTTTGCTCTCGTAACGCCGGATGTCGGTCGTGCCGCCGGTGTTGTCCGGGTCAGCGGCGATGAGCAAATCAAGCAGGCCATCGTTGTTCAAGTCGGCGGCTTCACCGGCGATGCCGCCGGCGTCGAGGCCACTGAACGTGGTCGGCTTCGGCTCGAAGGTGCCGTTGCGTCTGTTCAGGAAGAAGAAGCTGCGGACGACAAGGCCAGGAGTTTCGCGGCGGTCGAGCACGACGAGGTCCTGCCAGCCGTCGTTGTTGAAGTCGGCGAAGATCGCGTCGGCGTAGTAAGGGCGGTTATCAATGGGATTGGAGGGCGCAAGGCCGGGCTGGCTGGCGAGCTTCGGGACGCGCGGTTTCCAGTTCAGGTGAAAGCTGGACAGCGGGCAGTCGAAGAACGCATACCATTGCCGGTAGGTGTTGTTGATGGCCGCCAGGCCCGCCGCTTCCGTCCGCTCCTCAAACTGGAACCCGCCAAGATCCTTCCAAAAGCGGCCGCCTACATACTCGACGCGCGGCGACCAACTTACGTCGCTGGGGCCGGTGGCAAAGATGTCCGGCAGGCCATCGTTGTCCACGTCGGCCACGGCGATGTAGGGCAGGCCGGGGGCCTTCGCATCGGAGGCGGGTTCGTAAAGCTGTTTTTCGCGGTTGTAGCGCAGGCGCGCCTCCGCGGCGAAGCCGTTGCCGGTCACCTTTTGGAACTTCAACGCGCCGGTTTCGACGAGCAGATTCTTCCAACAGAACAAGCCCTGCCGATATTCGCCCGGCGAGAACGGCAGCAGCGGCTCACGCACGTCCACATGGAAGGACTGGAACAGGTCGAGGTCGCCATCGCCGTCCATGTCGCGCAGCGTGATGCCGGGGCCGGATTTGTCCCGCGCGGAGTCGTGGTAGAAGCCGCCGAAGTCTGGGACAAGGTCGGTGCCGCCGATGTCTTCAAACTTGCCCTCATCGAACTTCGCGCCGTTGGGCTTGAAGACGAACAAACGCGACCACGGCAGGCCGCCTTGTGCGTTGCCGATGTTGTCGCAGCCGATGGCGATGTCGAGCCAACCATCGCGGTTCACGTCGCCGAAGCTGGTTGTAAGCGGTCGCATTGGCAATGCCGAGTTTGTCCGAGAGATCGCGGAACTTGTCCCATGCGCCATCGCTTACCAACAACGTGTTTCCACCGCCCACAACACTGGCGCGCATCTTCCCTGCGGCCATCGCGGCGCTGCGGGTGATGAAGATGTCGAGGTGCCCGTCGCCGTTGAAGTCGGCGAGGTTCGGAATTTGGGTCCGCTGGCCGAACCGCTCCGTCGTAAGCGCGGAGCCACGAATCTCCAGCGTGTGCGGGCGGAACCGGAAGCCGCCTTCATTGATGAGCACGAGAAGTTGATCCACCGCTTGACGCAGCGGGATGCGTTCGACGTTGCCGGTAGCAAGCTCAACTCCGGCGACGGCAATGGGCGGCGTGAGC
This sequence comes from Thermogutta hypogea, assembly GCF_055386265.1. Classification (NCBI taxonomy): domain Bacteria; kingdom Pseudomonadati; phylum Planctomycetota; class Planctomycetia; order Pirellulales; family Thermoguttaceae; genus Thermogutta; species Thermogutta hypogea. Next base: position 1,530,329 of record NZ_AP042425.1, on the reverse strand, counting down.
GTGGCCACGATGTCCGGCAAGCCATCGTGGTTCAAGTCCGCGATGGCCAGTCCGTTCATCCCTTTGCGCACGTCGGTGAAACCGGGGACGTGGACGCACTCGAAAAGATGCCCCGTCCCAGCGGCGTAATCGCCCCTCTTCCGAACAGTCTCAGCCGTTTTTCAACCTGCCAATCGGAAACAGTTCCCACAGTTCGTCCTTTTAGGGGCTCTAACAAAACTCCATGACCCGGTTCCAGCAGATCATGGCACAACCGATGAACAGGAACGCATCGTGAAGATCCGGTCGTTTCTCGTAACGCACCCGCAGACGGCGCCAGTTGAACAGCCAATCGAAGCAGGCTTCGACGACGTAGCGGAACTTGCCCAGGCCACTGCCATGTTCGGTGTTGCGACGGGCAATCAACGGCCGAATGCCGCGCTTCCGCAAGGGCTTGCGAATCTTGGCCTCGGCGTCATACGCGCGATCCGCGAGCACCTCGTCGGGCCGCTTGCGCGGCGCGCCGCGAGGTTGTTTGATCGGAGGAACGGCATCAACCAGAGCAACGGCCATCTCCGAGTCGTGACAGTTCGCGCCGGTGTGGGCAATCGCCAGAGGCGTGCCGCTGCCGTCGACCATCAGATGGCGCTTCGAGCCATTCTTGCCGCGATCCGTGGGATTCGGGCCGGTCTTTGCCCCCCAAAAAGCGCCCGCACGGAGCAACTGTCGATGGCCGATGTTGACCAGTCGATGCGACCGGCCGCCCCCAGTTCGTCCAGCAGCAGCCTCCAGATCTTCTTCCACACACCGGCTGCATGCCAGTCGCGGAGTCGCCGCCAGCACGTCATGCCGCTTCCGCAACCCAATTCCTTCGGAAGATACTCCCAGGGGCAACCGGTCTTCAGCACGAAAAGAATCCCCGTCAGCGCGGCGCGATCGGGAACACGCGGCCGGCCTCCTTTCGGCTTGGGGCGTTCGGGCGGTAGGTGTGGCTGGATTCGTTCCCACAGCGCGTCGGGCAACAACGGCTTCGCCATCATGTCCTCCTTGACACTTCCGTTGGCTAACCAGGCTGGCCCGAGAGTTAAGCAGCATTGCAAAGACTAGGCAAGAGCGGTTTTGTTAGAACCCCTAAGGAGATGGTATGAATCGGATTTGCGGGCGGTGAACTCCGGGGAGGTAAACTTCTCCCGGAGTAGACAGGTCACAGGCTATATCGACGTATTGAGGCAGGCGACCTCGTGAAGGAAGAGATTGGTCAGACCTGTGGCCGCAGCGTCACCATGAGGCCCGAAGAGGCGACCTCGGATAGGAGTTTGGTGACCCAGCGAAGCACGTCTACTCCCACTCGGTTTGGATGATCCCAAAACCCTTGAGGAGGAGTGACGCGGAATGACTAAATCGTGGACGCCGCAACCGTCTCACGGCCCTTCGCCCGCATTCCCCGCCGCCACCATGTACAGCGTTTCCACCTCGACCGCCGGCTCCGACGGGTCGTCGGTCTCGATGCGCAGCTTGCCCCGGTGCAGCCCCGCCGACGCCCCGCCCGCGTACGACACGCTCACCCGGTGCAACAGGCCGCCGGCCAATGCCTGATCGAGCACCTGGAGCGTCGGGTCGCTGCTTTCCAGCTTGGTGATCTTGAACGGCCCTTCCGGCCGTCGCAGGATCACCGAGCGGGTCACCGGCAGCGGGCTCTCCGGGTCGATGCGCCCCAGGTAGACGCTTGTGGGCGAGGCGATAATCCCCTTCTCGCACGGGATGCGCAGTTGGACGCTCGGCTCGCTTTTCGAGTTGGTGGCAATCGAGACCGTCAGCCACGAACGGCCCGACGGCGCAAGCTCATCCACGCTCAGCGTGACCCGCCAGACGCCCTTTTGCCCCTCCACCGGCTCCACCGCGGCCTTGGCGTAGCGGGCGCTTACAGCGGCCCCGGTCACCTGCAGCGTCTGCGCATCGCCGCTCCGGTCCGGGCGGACCTTCACTAGGAACTCCTCCCGCGTGGTTTCGCCTTGTTTCAGCCGCAACACCTTGCCCTCCGGCCGATCCACGTCGAACAGCGACGTCACCTGCAGAGTGAGCGTCAGGCGCAGTTCAGGCTGCGCCGGGTCGTTGGTCGAAAGCGTGATCGTCTTGTGGACCTTGCCCTTCATGCCCGCCGTGCGCACCTCGGCCTCCACCTTGCCTTGCTCGCCGGGCGCGATGATCTTGTCGTACTTGGCTACGGTGCAGCCGCAGTTGGGCTTGGCCGTGATTTCCAGCGGCGCTCGGCCCGCGTTCTTCAAAACAAAACAGAACCGCGCCGTCTCGCCCCGCAGCACCTCGCCAGCGTCGATCTCGCTCTTCTCCACCTGGAGCGCGGGCGTCTCGCCCGCCCCAACCGCCCCTTGCCCCAGCCACGCAAGGCAAAGTGCAAAGTGTAAAATGCTCTTCATGGATCGCCTCGTCGCAACTCTTAATGCTTGGTTAGGACTTACTACCCAGCGATTAGCACGCTGCATTCTTCTTTCTCAGGCAGACGGGTCGACGATGCTTATGCCGTCGCAGGTCTCGTCGGCAGACAGGTCTTCCGAATACAGCGCGGTCGCGTCGCTTTCCTTGTACGCCGCCAACAACATGCCGACCCAGTGCGTCAGACTGCAACGCGAGCGCAGCTCGAACAAGATCCGAAACACGCTCTCGGTGGGAATCCGCAAGGAGAACATGGCGCGAAAACGAGCGAAGGCCGACTCCGCGGCGGCCGGCGCGCCATTGCCGGGCGTTGCCCACCCTGCGTCGCGGGATGCAGTACCGAATACTGAGTACTGCGTACTGAGCGCTCCGCCCCGCCCGCCATCGCGGCGAAAAACGGTTCCTGACACCTTTTCCGCCTTCTACGCGCAAAACGCTCCGACGCGTTGGAGTCCCGCCTTCAGGCGGCTGCGGCGTCGCACGCACCGCGCGCATTGGGCGGCGCGGCCGGCCAAGCCGCCGACCTCGCCGCCCGCGCGCCAAGAGTTAAGAGTTACAAGTCAAGACCTGACCCCAAATCTTTCCTTTCCGGCCGTTTTCCGAGCTTCACGGTTGTGGTGGTAGTGGCTGTTCGTCTTCGCAGTGGCCCGGGCAACCCGTCAGATTACCTGTATTGAACAACTCTAACTTCGCAGTGAGATCCGACGTCTCGCGGGGCGCCAAACTGTCTTTGCCAACCGGTGGAACGACCAAGTTGCCGATGAGCGCGTCCGCGAGTGCGATCGCGTTATCCGCAACCTGGCAGCTTGCGCCGTTATTAACATTTAGCTTTGCCGCGATCAACTGATGCGCCAGAGAAATGAGCCCGTTTCCTTCGACGGGCTGGTCAAGGATCCTAAGTAGCTGCGCTTGCGTGTAGTTCACCGTGCCGAGGGTCAGTCCGTTTTCCAGTACGTCGCTCGGCCAATTCTCTGGGTGGTTTTTCCAATAGCCTTGCGACAGCGTGCAAGCCGTTACCTGGCAGCATACCGGGCCCGGGACGCAAGCGTACCCCGGCAGGCCGTCCTGGGGGAGCTGGCCGTTTTTGTCTGTACGGACATCCTGGTTTCCCGCCTTGGTCGCCACGAGCACGCACCCGTCCGCGCAAATGGTGAACCCTTCCTTTAACTGTGACGCGTCCAGCGTGAACTCGTAAACGTGGCAACCGCTGCCATAACCTTCTGGGGTATTAATTTTGACCCCGAAGACTCCGGTAGTCGGATCCGTGCCGCACAAGGCATCCACCGACTCATCGTCGAACTTCGCGCTCACAAGAAGGTTACAGATTTCGGCATCCTCGGGAACGCACTCGCCAAGCTGATCCAGCGAGACTACGAAGTGGCTCAAATCCTTTTGGGTTGTCTCTGGTGTCTCTGGCTTGCACACCTCGTACGTGAAGGTAACGTGGTTGCCATCCCACTTGAGCCCGAGAAACGTGACGGTGAACGGCTGGGTGCCGCTTGTTGTCGCCGGCTCCTCGCACGGGGCTTCGCAGGTCGGTAGGCCGAGTGCGACGGTCGTCGCGAACCCAACCCCCGCCAGGCCGACGAGCAGCGACATGGGCGTCTTCCACAACATCCAGAACTTGTGCTTTCTCATTGTGCCCCCTCCAAAGAATGAAAAGGTTGGTTGCTGAAAACAGACTCGCTTTCCCCCAAGGGAGGCCGCACCTGGGATCTCAAACCTGAGCCCCCAGTGCAAACCAGGGTGGCGGCCAAGGCCCGGCTCGGCCGCCGGACAATCCGTAAAGCGTACACGGTACGCGGTGCCAAGTATCGAGTGCAACGTGCTCAGAGATCAGATCTCCGATGCGCGATATCAAAGGTCAAATCTGAGCACCCGATACTGCCACCGCTTCGCGGGCGGTTTCCGCGGCGGTTGACGATCACCTCCTTTCTCCTCGGTTCCGCGAGACGAAAAAAGGAATCACCAATCAGCAATTACCCCTCGCCGCCAATAAGCCAATAAACCGTGCGTTTCCTTGGCGTTTTGGCGTTTCGCGTTTTTGTCCCCAAGATCGCGAAAACGCGAAGGGGCGAAAACGCGAAAAAGGGCAAAAACGGTAATTTGTTTCTGGCAGGGTCCGGCCGGGATCAGGGATCATGTCGGCCGACGACGGTCTGTTATTGTCGGGGCAAGCAAAAAGGCAAGGAATTTTTCTTGGTGTTTTTGGAGCGGGTCATGTCGGGCCCCCGCCCTACGCACAACGGGCGGCAGGCGAGATCGGATCGAGCCCTTCTTGGCCGCGGCCCGGCGCAACGTGAAGCCCGCGCCGGCTTCGGGCCAATATCAGCAGATTGGCCCCAAGGGTGGGAAAGGGCCGGAGGTAACATCCGTCAAGGGTAAACCTCTCCCGCCCACGTCGAAATGAGGATGGACTTACTCGCTGGTCGATGGGAGCAAAAACAAATCGGGCAAGGGCTAGCCTGGCTTGCGACATCGCCCTGCCCGATTCGGCGGTTCCTTAAGCCCCTAGCAGGGGCCATTTCTATTCGTGAAAATCAGAAGACGCCGGGTTTAGCGGCCGGCACCACTTCCCTTCGCGTCCGTCGTCGCTTGATCAAGAGGGCCTGTTGCCCTCCGTCTGGGGCCGTTTTCCGCCATCGGCTTACGGCCCCTTGTGTTAGGCCCAAGCGGCGAGCGATCTCGACGCGGCTGTAGCCCGCCTCCGGCGTCCACGGCGTGGGGATGCCGTCGCTTCAATCGTTCGGTGGTTCCTTCCGACCTCGTGCCCATCCCTAGCGCGTTTTCTTCCTTGATGCCTCACAGGAGCAATCGGGTCAGACGTCCGTCCAGAAGCCCTTCGCAATGAGGTAATCCACGACTCCTTCGACGTGCTTGGTGTTGTAGGGACTGTTCCCTCGGGCCGTTACTTTTTCGAACTGCGTCAACCACACGTAATACGGCAGGCTCGGGTTCTGTAATAGCATATAATCCGGCCTGGCCTCAAGATGATCGACGCCCGGCGAATCGTAAACGGTCGCGGTGTCGTTTCCGGCCCCGCCGTCTACTTCCACGCGTTCGAAGAATTTCGCACGGAGGTAGTAGCCGGGTCCCTTTAGCCGAGAATACTCGGGCGTTGCGGTAAGGTCGTCCTTGCCGGCGGAGCCGAACATCTTGGCGGTGTCAAAACCGCCGATCGAATAAGCGTGGACGTAGTCGAAGGCCTTGGCTCGGGCCATGTACCCGGTGCCGGTGACGCGCGAGTAGTCGGGCGTCATGATGAAAATGTCGTTGCCGGCCGTGTCGTACAACTGAGCGACATCCAGCCCGGTCGAAGCGTAGGCGTGAACCGTGCCCACGTTGTTCACGGTCACGGCATAACCGGGGCCGGTCAACGTGCTTTGGCCGGGCCGGGCGATGAACCAGTCGTCGCCGGCGGAGTCGTAGAGCTGTGCTACGTCGTTTCCACCGTTACCATTGATCGTGACCTGATCGAACGAGTAGGCCGAAACGCTGAATTGGGCGTTTTCCACCTCGGCAGAATTCGGGGTGGTTCGGATCATGTCATCGCCGGCAGAGCCGGTAACGGCGGCGGTATCGAGACCGTTGCCGGAGGAGAAGGCTCGAACCGCGTCGAACCCTTTCGCCCGAGCCAGGTATCCCGGCCCGACGAGGCGGGCTTGGTTCGCGTCGGCCGTGAAGGTATCGTCACCGGTCGTATCGTACAGGTCGGCGCGATCGTAGCCGCCGGATGCGTACCCATGCACGAAGTCCACGCTGTTGACTTCGTAGGAGTATCCCGGTCCGACCATCGTGGCCCGGCCCGGCCGGATTTCGAGGGTGTCATCGCCGAGGCTGTCATACAACTGAGCAGCGTCGGTGCCGCCGTTTCCGAAGACGATGAAACGTTCGACGTTCTCGGCCGATGCCTTGAAGCCCGGTCGGGTCATCGTGCCCGCCGTGGGCTGCAATACGAACACCTCATCCGCCGGAGTACCGCTGAAGGTCACGGTGTCGCGACCGCCCGCTCCGTCGAAGCGAATCTCGTCCACGTCGGCCGTGGAGTAATTGTACGTGGTTCCGTTCACGATCACCGTGTGCAGGGTGCCTGCGGTGCTGATGCTCACCTGATCCTGACCACTGCCGCCGGTGATGAAGACCACGCGACCTTGCCGGACGACCTGCGCAGTGGACGCGGCCAAGGTTATGCGGTAGTCCTCCACCTCGCCGTCGGGAGCGTACCCGGTGGGGGCGTTGACACCTTGGCTGCTGAGCCGGAACCGCGCGTAAGTGTTGCCCGCTCGAGCGTCGGACGGGATGTCGAAGCTCAAGGTGTTCACGCCTGCCGAGAGCGCTCGGCCGGTGAAGATGCGCTCGCCGGGATCATCCCAATCGCCGTCCTGGTTGAAGTCGATCCAGGCATCCAGCTTGCCCGCGGCGGAAGCCGTGACGTCGATGACGGCCGTGCCGCCCAGCAACAATTGCGAGGCGAATACGACGCCGTCCTCGTCGTCGGAGATAAACGTGTCGTCACCGTCGGCGGCGACGCTGGGCCGGCCGTCTCCCTCCGCATCGATGCGAGTACCCAACCTCAGCGAACCGACGAGGTGCCGGGCGCCGTTGTCGGCCAACAGCGTGGGATAGGGAGCCGGGGCATCCCCATAGTCCAAGCTGCCGTCGTCGTTGAGGATCCAGATTCGCGCCTGCGGATCATCGATCACGGCCAGTTGCGGACTACTGATGTTGAGGAAGAAGTACTCGTCAGCCTCGATCCGCGTATCGCCCACGATTTCCAATTCGATCGTGGCCTTGGCGGTGGCGGGTTGCTGCCGAGCAATCACGATCTCGTAGTTTCCGCCCTCGAACCGCCGCCAAACCGCCAGGTCCTCGCTGACCACCGGGTACCAATCGTAGCCCGGATTGTTGGAAATGTTCCGCGGAATACCGGTCGTGCTCAAATCGGTGTAGTACACTTCCCAGTTGCCGTTGACAAAGGCGTGCCACACCAGTTCGTCGCCGTGAACGCGCGGCAGTTCGTCGGGAACATTGTTGTCGGTGATTTTTCGCAGCGAGGCCGGCCCGAGATTCAAGTTGATGTAGTAAATCTCGAGGTCCGTGCCGTCGTTGCCTTCCCAGACGACGTTGTTGCCGGAAACTTCGGGATGCGTGTCATCCCGGTTGTTGGAGGTCAAGAGCGTCGTGGTGCTCGTGGCAATGTCGTAAAGGGCGATTTCCCAATCGTTCCCGTCATGTTGTTGCCAGACCACGTTATTGCCGTCGATCCTCGGGAAGCGATCGTCGAGCGTGTTGTTAGTCACCCGGCGCGTCGTACCGTACGCGTAGACGTAGATTTCGTTATCGAAACCGTCGAAAGCGTACCAAGCGACGTTGCGTCCTGATACGACGGGCAAGTAGTTGTTGAATCCATTGTTCGAGATGTTGATGGGGTCGCCGCCCGAAGCAATATCGTATGCGAAGATCTGCTGGGTGGCACCGGACTTGCCCCACCAGACGATCAGGTCGTCCGATACCTGCGGATCCTTGTCGTCGAAATCGTTATCGGTCAGCTTCCGGGTGCTGTCGGTCACGATATCGTACAGGTAAATCTCGTAGTCCTGGCCGTCAAAGCCGGACCAAACCACGTATCGGCCGTGGATCGCCGCGAAACGGTCGTCCGTGGTATTGTCGGTCAAGCGCCGAGTGTTCGTGCCGTCGAACAGGTAGATTTCCCAGTCCTGCCCGTCGAACGTCTCCCACACGACCCGGTCTTGCCACACGCTGAAGTCGTAGTCGTTGACGGAATTGAGCGTGAGCAGTTCCGTCTTCCAAGTCGGCGTGGGGATGCCTTGCGGCGTAAAGACGAAGGTGCCGGAGGCCGGGATGTAGTCGTTGTTCGCCACGGTCGCCGTGCCGTCCGCGGTTTGATACTGGAACGAGATGGGGGCCCCGAAGGAATCGGCGACCTCCACCGTGACGGTGACCCGGGTGCGACCGCTATTGCCCTCGGCCACGGCCACATCGTCGACCACGATGTGGGCCAGCTTGTAATTGCCGAAGTTGACGTTCGTGAGATTCTCGCCGGTCGCCAGGGTAACGCTGTAAGATCCGTCGTTACCGCTCCGGGTGGTGACGTCGACCACCGGGCTGGTAAGCGGGTCGAAGACCACGGTCGGGCCGGCCAGATGTACGAAATCAGCCTCGGCCGTCGCCGTAATGCCGAAACCGGCCACGGCATTGATGGCATTCATCACGGACGCGGCCACCACGGTAGCGGTATCGGTCGCATTGAACGGTATCCGGCGATTGCCCGCGGTCACGGTGCTGTTCGAGTCGAACTCGAATGTCACCATCGTGGTGCCGTTGGAAATCGTGAACCGCTGGCCGTCCGTGATGGACGAGCCGGCCGGTGCTCGGAGGTGCCGGGTCTGCCCGTCCGGAAGCACCAGCCCCGCCGTCGGGTAGGTTTGAATCCAGCCGCTCGGCACCACTTCGCGGACGGTGTAGGTGCCCGCGAACAGTCCGGTGAATTGATAGAAGCCGGTTTCATCCACATTGGGCGTGGAGGGGTCATCCAATTGCGTGACCGCGACGGGCTCGAATGGATCAAGCACACCATTGCTATTGAGATCCAAGTAGACCTGAACCCCCGGTAGCCCCGGTTCCACTCCGAACGGCCGTCCCGTGTTAGGATCGAACCGGAAGGTGTATTGGCGTTGAGCCAGAAGCGCCGTGAGGTCGGCTGGGGTCGAAGGCCGAGCAACGCTGAGGTAGTTCAAGCCGTCGCCGGCGTCGTATCCGATCTGGGCGCCCGGCGCGCCAAAACCGTTGACACCGAAGCCGTCGCCCGTCGTCCACTCCATATTGTGGTAGTAGAAGGCGACGACATCCCCGCCGGGATCATCCTCGATGTAGAGCGAGAAAGTGTTCCGCTTGTCGTTGTGCTGGTTATAGTAGCCGACGTTGATCCAGTCGATTTGCACGACCGGATTGCCGCGGGCGCTGGTGCTTTGCTGCATTCGGATCTGGCCCACGCCCCGCGTGTCCGCATCGGCCCAGAACGGCGCCAGCATCGGCTCGCCTTGTGGGAACCCCGAGGCCGAGAAGGCGCTGAGCGGATTAGCGAAGGTAACGATTCCGTTCGTCGAGACGTAAATCTGGGTGTACGCCTTGCCGAAGAATTCGAAATCGAATCCCAGCGGAATGGCGCTGCTCGTCATGTCGTCGCCGGCGGGGAGCACGATGTTACCCGCGCCCGGCGGCAAGATGGTCACGGCAGGCACTTGATCGCTCGGCTGCCGATCCCACACGCCGTTGGCGTTAAGATCGTTGAACTTGTAGCCGCTGATCGAGGAGGTCCCTGCAATCACGCGGACGAGATAATCCTCCACTTCGCCGTCGGGAATGACGGTCTCGCCGGCAGGAGTGTACGGCAAGAGACCCGGCGTGTGGCTGAAGCGGAAACGCGCGAAGGTATCTGCGGACGCGAGTTCCCGAGGCACGCGGAACTGGAGCACATTGTCGCCCGCCGCGAGCGGTCGGTCGGCGAAGATCTGCTCGCCCGGATCGTTCCAGTCGCCGTCGGCATTGAAATCGATCCAGGCATTGAGATAACCGCCGGATTGCGAGGCGTAGACCGTGATGGTCGCCAACTCGCCCGTCAGCAACGGCGTGTTGAAGATGACGCCGTCTTCATCAGCGAGATCGGTGTTATCGTCTCCGGTGGCCGTCGCGTTGGGTTGACCGTCCAACTCGTAATCCACGGACTGTCCCAAATGGAATCCGCGGACGACGCGGTGGCGCGCTCCTCCGTCGGCGGCCAAAGTCGGATACGGCGCCGGGGCGTCGCCGAAGTCCAGCGGCGCATCCACAATCGCCATGCGGTAATCCTCGACCTCGCCGTCGTTGGCAAAGCCTGTGGGACCAAGGTTGACCTGGCTGCTGACGCGGAACCGGGCATAGGTGGTCCCCAACACCGCGTCTTGCGGAACCGTGAAGAACAGGTTGTGCGTGCCCGCCGTCGCCAGCAATTGGTTGACGAAGACTTGCTCGCCGGGGTCGTTGAAATCGCCGTCTCGGTTGAAGTCCACCCAACCTTGCAGGTACGCGTTCGGCTGCGAGACCACGACCTGAACCTCGACCGGGCTGCCGGGTACGAGGGCATCCAGGAACAATACTCCGTCCTCGTCGTCGATCCCGGCCTTGTCGTCACCGTCGGCCAGGACCGTCGGCTTGCCGTCGAGTTCCGGATCGACCGCAGCGCCCAGATACAGGCCCGAACCGAGCCGGTGCCTGGCACCGTCCACACCGCGGGTCGTACCGTAGGAGTCCGGAGCGTCGCCGTAGTCTTCGTGATAAGGCACCAACTCGACCAAGTAGTCCTCAACTTCACCGTCCTGGGCGACGCCGGTCGGGTTCAGCCCTCCGGTGCTGCTGAAGCGGAAGCGAGCGAACGTCTGGCCGGGCGCCAAGCCGGAAGGCAGATTGACGCTGAGCAAGTTTATGCCGGGCTGGAGGAGCACGGAGTTGAAGACCTTTTCGCCCGCATCGACCCAGTCGCCGTCGATATTCAGATCGATCCAGGCGTCCAGGTAGCCTTCCGCGGAGGCGATGACCCGAATCTGCGTGGCGCCTCCGATGAGCAGGCCGGCGTCGAACAACACGCCGTCGTCGAAGGTGTCGCCCGTGGCCGTGGCGTTGTGCCGCGCGTCGGCCTCGCTGCTCACGCCGCTACCCAAGTAGAGGTCCGGAACGATGATGTGGCTGGCGCCGTTGTTTTTCAGCGTCGTGGGATACGGGCCGTCGGGCGCGTCACCAAAGTCGATGCCCGCCACATTGACCGTGAAGTAGGTCGCGCCGTCCCCGCGATTGGCCTGAAGCGGATTGTTCGCCAGATCGCGAATGGCTTGGTTGTCGAGCACGATCTTATAGATGTGGCCGATCGACCACACCCCGGAGGCCGGCACCAAGTAAATGATGTCGTCGACCGGTTGGTACTGGAAGAAGTAGTCCTTGCCTTCCTCCAGCAGGACGTCACCGCGGTAAACGGAAACGGCATCCGCCGTCACTGTGCGATCGTTGACACCGACGCCGTCCTCATCCAGCAGCTTCACGGCGAAGCGGAAGACGCGTTGGCCGGCGACGAATACGTCATTCAACCGGCGATCGCGATCCACGCCCGCCCCATCGTTGTCCAACGGCTCGATCAGGCCGCTGGTCGGGCCGCGGAAGTCCACCCGGTCCACGGCTCCGCGATCCTTATAGACGCTAAGACCGCCGCCGGGAGGTGGGTTGACCGCCGGATCATCCTTCCGCAATTGTCCGTAGAGGTCGAAGGCGGGGGCGATGATCGGCGACGCCGCGATGCCCAGGGGTTGCAAAACGGAATTGTAATATGCGAACCGTTCCTGCAACGCATCGATGGAGCTGTCAATGATCTCCGAGCCTCGATCCGGGATGAAATTGTAATTGGCCGGGTCGACGAACAGCGGGGCTCCGGAGGCCAAGACTCGATCGAAGGTGCCCAGTCCGCGGCCTTGCACGTTGACGCCGTTGCCCTGGAAGGCATTACCGCCCAACACGGTATTGGGATTGGACGAGGCGTCCACCAGGATGCCCGTGTTGAGATTGGCCACGACGTTGTTGAGCAAGGTCGGACCGGCGTTGTTGACGACCGCGATCCCCACGCCGTTGGGTGCGAGGCCGCCGTAAACCGTATTGTTCACGACGCGAACGAAGGGTACGGCACCGGTAGGCTGCCCGACCTCGCCGCTGATGCGGATACCGCCCTGCGTGTTGAAGGCGACCAAGTTATTCTGAAGCGTGACTCCCGCCACCAATTGATTGGGGGCGTTCATCGTGCGTCCCGAAGCCGGATGCGGGGCGTTGGAGACCGGTTCGCGTGCCGCCGGCTCCACGCGAATGCCGTATTCGGAAGCGTGAAAGACCGAAGTGTTCTCGACGATGATCTGCCCCTTCTCGCGGAAGGCGTTCCGATCACCGATCACCGGATTGCCCGCGCCGTTCGAGAATTTCGGGGTCTCGTTGGGCAAGCCGGTGCTCTCCACGATCCCAAAAGAGATGTGTTGCAGGCCTTGCGGAGCAATGCCGCCGATGTTGCCGCCGACATAGGTGGCACCCCAGAGATCGACTCTCTCGCTGGTAGAAATGGATGCGGCACTGACCATCAGCCGGCCGGCGTCACGGGCTGCGTTGACCGCCGCGGCGACGGCGTTGGCGATTTGTCCGGCGCTCCAAGAGGCTTGGAAGTACACAGGCCATTCGCTGCCGGTCAACGGCGGATTCAAGGGAACGCTAGTACCGACTGTGCTGTCGAGGAAGACGAACGTCTGTTGACTCACGCCGTCGTTGATCCAGAAGCGATCGCCGTGCCCGATGTCGCTCGCCGCCGGGAACTGGAGCGTGTAGCCCGTCGCCCAGCGGTCATTGGTATCGGCTTGGGCGGCAAGAGGCACGACGCGGTAAGGATCGAGCACCAATGTACCGAATTCGTCGCCGCGGCGAATCTCCAGTTGGTAGCTGCCGGTTACCACGATCGGCTCGTTCACGAGCGGTGCCCGCATGAAATCGAAGCCGGTGTTATCGGACGGCGCGTTGGTAATCATCTCGCCCCGTTCGGCGAAACCGATGATGATATCGTCGATGTACCAACCCTCGAAGCTATTATTCTGGCCGCGGCGGAAATCGTAGAAACGATTATTCCCGCGAGCGGTTGCGCCGTAATTTTTGGAGGTCGTGTCTCCCTCCAGTTCGTCGCTCCAGAACAACGGGCCGGAATCCGTCACCGGGTGCCCGAACACTCGCATCAGCGGTTCGGTCTGGCCTTGGGCGTCGGTCAATTCGTCCAGCTTGATCGTCGTCTGATTGAGGTCCGCGGCTTTCAGCGGGCTGCTCGCGGGGTCGGCGAGGTTGGTGCCGTCGAAGGCGGCCTGCGGTCCGACGAGCTGCACGGTTTGATTCAATACCACGGCCGAGATTTGAAGCCCGGCGCTTGTGTTCAGCAAATTGACGGCCGCCGTGATTCGGCTCGCAATGGCCGCCGGCGTGGTCGCGCCTTGCAGCCCGACGATGACGGCGTAATCGGCGCGTACTCCCGGCGGGAGGCCGAGACTGGCGGGATCGACGATCATCGGCGAGCTGAGCGATGTGGTGAAACCTAACAACGCGTAGGCCGGGACATTGCGGGCGTCCAAAGCCGTGATGGTCGCGGCCGAATTGTTCAACCCCGCGGCGGTGGCACTGTTCGGGACGAAGATGGAGTTCGGCGTGGCTCGGAACTGCCGGTTCACCGCGTCCGTGATGAGCTTCGAGACCTCAAGTTGGGTCATGTCGGGCCGGAGATAGACCGGGACGTTACCCGTGGTGAATTGACCGGGGGCGCTGCCTTCCAGCAAGACCTGGGCGGCTCCCACGGTTACCGATTGGGCACCGACCAAGAAGACCCGATTGCCGTTACTCCCGGCGAAGAAGACGTCGTCGGGCACGAAGGCGCTAAGGTTGATTCCCAGACCGTTGACGACTGCGGCCAACGTATCGGATAGCTGCCGCGCCGTCATCGTGTCGTCGATGGCGACGGCGACGTTGCCCGGCAACACGCTCCCGTCCTTGTCGAACTCCAAGGTCCGAGTCGCCGCGCCGTCGCTGATCGTGATGGTTTCGCCGTCCGCGATCCGAACGCCGGCCGCGTTGGGAATCAACAACGCATATCCGAGGTCGAATTCAAACGTGACGCCGTCCACGGCAAAAGTGGCCCCGTCGTGCAGTTCCGCCGCAGCGGGCGCCGTGAGATATTCGCCGGTCGTCGTGACATTGCCCACGTCCATGTCGCTGGCGGTGCTGAAGTCGAATCGGACTCGCAGATTGTCCAGACCGGCGAACTGGCTGAGATCCAACCGAGCCTGCCGCCAATCGCCGCCCAAATCGATGACTTCTCGAATGTACCCGCCGTACGGACCTTGGTCGCGACTCGGAGCGATAAGACTCGCATCGTTGAGGTCCGTGTTGGTGGCCATCAACGTCCAATTGGCGCCGTCGTCGGAGATGAAGACGCGCACACTGTCGAAATCGCTGCTGTTCTCGGTGTGAGCGAAGTAATTGAAATACAGGGTAGGCTTGTCGGCCGCGCTGTACCCGGCCAGGCTGAATGTGCCGCTGGTGAGACTTCCGTGTGCACCGCCCGGCAAATTGTAGGTAAGTAGCCGGCTACCGTCGCTGCCTTGGCCCGTTGTGAAATTGATCGCGCCGGGCTGCGCTTGATTCGGGTCACCATCGGCGGGGTTATCCAGCCCGAAATAGTAGCTGCGATTGCCTTCCAACAGCGGGTCGTAGCCTTCCTGCGGAACACGGCTGGCGTCGTAGGTTTGGTAGATGCCGTGCCCTTGATCGTTCCGCCGGCGTTCCGTCCAGTGCCACAAGTTGTAGTCGACGGGTGAGAAGTCGATCCCGTAGATATTTCCGACCGTGGGCGGATTGACGCTGGCGGCTCCATCCAGGAATGCGCCCACCAAGGCGCCGGTCGTCGTCAGTGCATACACATTTCCCGCGGTATCGGACGCAAAGAGAGTCTCGGCGTACTTCCCACCCTCGGCGTTCTGCGGACCGGTCGCCAATCCCGAGAAGGCGATGGGTTGGCCGGTAGCCGGATTGACGACTTGCCCGATGTAGTGGAGTTGCGGTCCCGCCCCGGGGACGCGAGTGAAGAAACGCGGCCCGCTCTGCGGATCGACCGGCCGAAAGCCCCACGAGCCGCCGTTGGCATAGGCGCTGACGTTCGTAATGTAATAGAGGCCGCCGGTATCGGACACGGCATACAGCGTATTTCCGATGTAAGCGAAGCCGGTGATGGTACCGCCCACGCCCTCTCCCGCGAAATCGAGCTGAGGAGCATTGGTAATAGCCGCGGGATTCGTGCTATCGACGTTCGTGAGCTCCACGGTCGCTCCGCTCGCGCTCGCGTTGGCCGCAAAGGGAGCGCTGTTGATGGCAGCGGCCATCGCCTGGGCGACTTGCTGTCCCGTGTACCCCGCCCCGATCGGAACGCGAATACGTCCTGCCGTAACACCATGGGCGCCCGCGATCAGCGTCAAAGGAGCCGTGGATGTGAACGAGGCGGCATTGAGGAAGGTAAGGCGGTCGCCGGGGCTGTTGGGGTTCGCCGTCGTCGTGGACCGGAAGGCGTAACCGGCATCGATGCGGTCTGCCGCCGGGAAGACCAAATTCTGGCTGGCATCCACGATCGATTCGATCTGCTGGCCGAATTGTTGCGAAGTCCAGGTCTCCTCGAAGGAAATCGGAATCCGCCCAAAGCCTACACCGTGGGCGCCTTGGATCGCGACTTGGGCCGGATCGCTCGAGGCGGGCGCCGTGAGTTGCGAATCATTGACGAGGGTGACACGATTGTTCACGGAGCCGGCGACCACCGTGAAGGCACCCTGGGCATTGATGGCGTTGACCAAGGTGTTGGCGAGGACGGTGCCCGTATCGCCGTTATTGAAGCCGATCCGAACGTGACCGTTGTTCGTCAGCGCGTTGTTGTTGTCGAATTCGAAGGTTACGGAGGCGTTGCCGCCGCCCGGCGCGGTCCCGAAGATGGTGACCGTGACTCCGTCGAGCGAAGCGCCCGCAGAAAGCGGAAGAACGACCACCGGGCCGCTATCGAATTCGAACGTGTAGGTCTGACCGTTGTTGACGTTGACGAGACTGAAAGTTTGTCCGTCACGGAAGGCAGCCGCCCCTTGCGGATCCATGCGGACGTCGAGTCCCAAGTCGAATTCGAACTCCGCCGTCGTGCCGCCGGCATCGGTCACGGCAAACCAATGGCCGTCGGCAAAGTCGCGAGGTTGGACGCCGCCGCCGAACGTGTAAATGGGATCCGTTTGCGAGGCGGGGTTGGCGATCAGGGTCGGCGCGGTAAATAGTTGGCCGATCGGCACGATGTTGCTGAAGAGACGATCCCCGGCGGCCGCCTGGCCGTTATTGATCGCCGGGTGATTGATCGCCGTTCCCGAAGGAGACAGCATCCACACCAAGTTTCGCCCCGACGTAATTCCGGCGCCGCCGCCCAGGTCGGGATTCGGCACGTTGCCGACGATCATGACCTGCCGGCCCAAATTGCCGGTGTTCTGAAGATAATGAACCATCGCCTCGACGTAGAGGCTGTTGTTGGGATCGTTTTGCAGATTGTTCAGGTTTCCGGGATCGCGGCGGATGATATTGATTCCGGTGTCCACGTCCACCAAGAGGTTATTGGCGTTGCCCGTGTCGAATTCTCGGTAACGCGGGTTGAAGTCCGTTCCGGGGCCTTGGCTCACCGTCATCAGCCGCCCGTCGTTCCGCATCGCAATGTCGTGATACACGATGTTGGGACTGCCCGGGAGATACGGATCCGACCAGTCGGTAACGTCCGTCTCGACCTGACCCGTGAACGGATCGACCGTATAGAGGTCCGTCCCGGTAAGCGTGTAAAAGACCACGTCGCTCAATTTGAATTCGTCGGGCACCAAGCTCAGCCGTTGCTGAGTAGCCGTGATTCCTGAGGCCGGTCCCCGATCGATATGCTCCTCCACGATTCGAGCAACGGAATTGATCGGCTCCATGCGAACAAGCGGATTGGCCGTGGAGTCGGCGCTCCAGGTTCCTCCCAGGACGGAGGACAAGACTTGAGGTGTGGCCAGCGCTGAGGTAACGGCCACGTAATACGTGGTATTGGCACCCTCGGGCAGGTAAACGGGCCCGATATACGGATCCCGACTCCACACAGACCCCCGATTGAGGTCTTCGATGGCGTTTCCCACCACCAAAGCCATATCGTCGGCGATATTGGAATCGTTGCTGCGGAGGATCAATCGGCCTTGGCTGTCGAAGACCCAAATGGCCAGATCGGGCCGGGCCATGCCGTCCGCGTAGTCGATGTCGAAAATGGTGGAGAAGATGCTACCCAGGTCGTTCAAGCCGCCGATGGACTGGATGCCTTGGAGGTCGATCTGGAAGCTGTACCAGTCGACGTCGGTCCGGCCGCTCAAGTAGCCGGCTACCGAAATGACATTGCGATCCATGCGCAGCAGATTGCCCAGCGGTTGAGCGTTGCCGATGGTGTCGTTGTTGGCCGTCGTTTCAGCCGCCTCGCCGAGCAGCGGGTGGTGTTGGGGGAAGCCCAGCACTTCGATACCGTTGGTAGCGTAGCGGACATCGGCGCACTTGACGGTGGAGCCCGCCACCTCTTGCATTTCGCGGAGGCGGATTTGCAACTGGTAATTGCCGGCGGTGTTGGCCAGAAGCCGCATCGGCGACGTCAGCGGGTTGAATCGGGCACGCACGCCGTCGAGGAAAATCTTGCCGTTTTCGTAGCGTGCGGTGATCTCGAAGCTCTTGGCCGACTTCTGCCCGTTGATCGCTGCCACAACGGCCGCGGCCACCTGGTTCGCATTCATACCGTTGTTGACGGCCACACGCACCGCCGCCGGATCAGAGAGCGTCCCGTCCTTGTCGAACTCGAAGACGATGCTCTGGAAGTCGTCGGAGACGATGAATTGAGCGCCGTCCGTGATCGCGGCCCCCGCAGGGATATCGGCCACGGCGAGCACGCTGCGGACGCGAACGTAGTAGGTGCGCACTTCGCCCGCCGGTCCCGGCAGAACCAACCGCATCCCCGCATCTCGCGGGTTCATGCTGTAGAAATCTCCCTCCTCGGCGGGGTCGCTGGAGGTCGAGCGGATCCAAGGATCACGATTCATCGGATATGCGAGCGTGGTCGTGGATCCTTGCGGGGTCTCGGTCAACGAATTGTCGCTCCGGGCGAGGATGTTGCCGTCGGCGTCAATCAATTCAACGATCGTGTCGAGCGCGAAGGTCGTGCGGTCGATGTCGATCCAGATTTCGGTGCCGGCCGCCGCGTCAAAGCTGTAGACGTCCGAGTCGGTTCGCTCGTCATAGCGCACCGAGCCGTGGATATCGAATCCTAGACGCAAGTTGTCGTCGCCCGCCTTTTCGTCGGGCGCCAATTGCCCCATGTACTGAGCCCGCTGCGGATAGGCATTGACATCGGTGACGCTGCCGGTGGCCGTCTCGCGTTCGGTGATCGTCGCCAGATTGCGATCATGGCTGTAGCGATCGAAGCGGACGCTTCGCCACTGGCCCGGCGCGGCCGTGCTCGTACCGTCGCCGTTGGTGTCGTATTGGGGATTGCCGAAGATATCGAGTCCCGCGCCGACCGAATCATCGGCCAGAGAAGTCAGCACCACGGGATAGCCCGGTTGGCCGACGATTTGAATGATGCCGCCGATACGATCGTCATACTCCAAAGGCCGACCGGAGGCGGTGAAGCCCGCGTTCTGGCCCCACAACTTGACCACCAGGCTTTGGGTGGGGGCGCTTTGCAGTCGCAAGCCGCCCTCGTGGTGATAATTCCCGACCACGATTTCGCCGTAAACCGCATGGACGATGTCGGTGTCGTCCCAAACGCCCTGCGTGGTCAGTTCACCGGCCCGGACCTCCATCCCGTTCAATTGATTGTCGGTCATGCGGTTGAGCGCGACCAACGGCCCGCGGTTGCCGTCGAACTGCGAGAACGCATCGATCTCGCCGGTACTCCGTCCCCAATCGGGCACTTCCCAGGCATTGAGCGCGTTGATGTCCACGGACACGATGTGGCCGGAATTATCGACGAAGCGGTTGTTGACGATGACGGGCTGGGCGCCGCGGACGTAGATCGTAGCCGGCGTAATGAACCCGCGGCCGTTACGGTCGTCTGCCGAATTAGCGCCGTTATGTTCGAACCGCGTGTTGGCGATGCGGACGTGTGCCTGACGGATTTCGATGGGATCGAAGCCCGCGAAACCGCCCTCGATCGCGGTCTGCCCTCCCGCATACGCGATGATCGCCTGGTCGATACTTCCCTCGGACAGCGGAGCGAAGCCGATCCCGCCCCAATCACCCTTGCCCGGCTGTTGACCGCTGGTGTTTTGGGCCGTGTTGAACGTCCCCCCCGCCCCATAGCGATTGTCGAGCACGGAGGTGAAAACGACCTTGTAGCCGGGCACGGTTTCTGCGAAGCCGGGTCGGCCCTCGGCGATGAGTTGGGCACCCACCTCGGTCTCGATTCGGCTTCCCTGCAGCTTGACAATTACTCCCGGATCGACTTGCAAGCGGGAGTCGAGCCGGGCCTCCAGATTCCCCAAGCCTTCGACTTTCAGTTGAGCGCCGCGTTGCGTGAGGTTGACACTGCTGCCCGCGGCGGCGGCCGTCACTTCCAACCCGCGCGAGGCGGATGCCGCATTGATGACCGCGGCCAAAGAGGCGGCAATCTGCGTCGCCGAATCCGTCAAGCTGAACGGTACCGCGATGCGGCCGGGAACCACGCCGTCGCCATTATCGAACTCGAATACGACGCGCGTCCGGCCGTCGAAGATGGCGAAATACTGGCCGTCCAAGCCTACGCTCGCCGCGGAGACCTGGAGGCGGAACCCGTCGGCGAGAGAGACGGCGGGAGCCGTGGACGCACGTTGGATGGCGCCGCCCGGCGTCCCCGCGATGGCGAGGTTTTCGGGCACGTAGTGAACGATATCCCAATCGTCCCAACGACCGAACGTGGTAAGCTTTTTCGTGGCCCCGCCCGCGGGAGTCTTGATACGAACGTACAGGCCGTTGATCGAGTTATCCACGACGTAATTGCCGCGGATGGTGGGACCGACGCGATCGTATTCGACCGTGTAGGGTTGCGCCGGATCCCAGCTCTCGAACTTCGTGTCCGCGAAGCTGTTGGGATCGGCGGACATGGCGGCGTCGGCGCTCCGCGTCACGCGGTTGAACACGATGGTAGGCCGGGCCTCGACCATGTGGATCGGGTTGTACACCGATCGCACGCCGTTCACGATGACCTCACCGCCGCCGAAACGGATGTCGGCATGGCTCACGTAGTTGAGGAAGATGCCCTGGTCTTCCAGCACCTGCCGCGGCGGCAGGCCGGTCGCCGGGTTGTAATTCCGGATGTATTGATAATCGAGATCGTTGCGGAAGACGATCCCGCCCCAATCCCCGGACGCGGGCGTGGTGTTGTTGGTCGGCTCGGGATCGCGTCCGAGCGATTCGTCGTAATACGAAGTGAAGTAGACGGGCAAGCCCGGAATGCCCAGCACCTGCAACGCTCCGCCGCTGCGGTCGATGCCCTCGGCGAGGCTGCCCACGGTAATATTGGAGCGGAAGAGCTTGATCATGGCCCCGGCGTCGACCATGACGGTCACGCCCTGCGGCACCTCCATGCGAACCCCGTCGGCCATGGGGGCATTGTCGATGAGACGCCGCCCGATCTCATAGGGGATGTTGTCTTGCAACGTTGCCGGCGCGTTCGGATCATCATTCGCGAAGTTGTTGCCCACGATCCGGACGATCTGGTTGGGTTGTGCCGCCGCGAAGGCCGCCGAAATGGTCGTAAAGGGCTTATCGAGGGAGCCGTCGGGCGCGGAATTGAATGACAACTTGTCGACGAAGAGGGTGTTGGCTTCCGACTGGACGTTGAACCAGAAGTTGTATTCACCGCCCGGTACGCCGTCCAGGTCGCCGTCCAAAAACAATCCCGTCGAGTCGATGAGCATCGACGGATTGGCGGTGTTCGGTTCGCGGAAGGTCGTCGGATTGTTGGGATCGACCCCGCCGGGGGTGAAGTTTAATCGCAGTTTATATTCGCCCTGCGTAACGCCGCCGATGCCGGAATCGTCGATACTGGGGTCGTACTGCGTATTGCCGGATGCACTAACCCCGATGAAGTACGTCCCCGCCGGGAGGTAGATTTCCAGGGCGGAATCTTCACTATAGTAATCGTCGTTCCGCGCGACGACCTCATAGGTGGTCTCGAGGTATTCTTTTTCGACCGGCACCCCGTTTTCGATCACGACGTATTTGCGCAGCGTATCGACCTGCCGATAGAGCGTGATCGCGGCGTCGAGCATGCTGGAATTGGCCATCCGCTCGGCCAGAATCTCGGCGCTGACCATGCCGCGTTCCTGGAGCTCGAAGCGGTACATGTCCACGTCCATGCTGTCGGGACGGAACATGTGACGCCCATGAACGATGTCGGCCATGCCGGGGAAGACGGGCTCGAAGCTGCCGGTCGCCGTGGTGGCGTCCTCCGAACTTCCCATGATCACGAACGGCGAGAGGTCGTAGCTGTGCCCATAGCCCAGCAAGTGGCCGATTTCGTGCATGGCCACCTGGAACCAGGCGCCGCCGAATTCGCTGGCGCCCCAGTTTTCGGCGTAATCCATGACGGCCACACCGCCACCGGCGACGCCCCCCACGCCGCCCGGCGCCGATTGCAGCCCCATCAGGGCCAAATCACCGGTGATGATGGCCAGCCCGCCGGTCTCGCTTTCGTAAAACTGAATCCCAAGATATTCCCCGTAAATCGCGAAGATTTCCCGCGTCCGCTGCTTCTGGGCTTCCGTGATCAAATTGAAGCTGCCGGTGGGGAAGTAGAAGGGAATCCGCGGGATGCTTGTGGAGGCGTCCGGACTGGAATCGCCCGTCAGGTAGTGATCTTCGACCAACAGGCTGTCGTAGTTGGGCAGATCCCGATGTCCCGGTTCGTCGATTGCGCCGGGCCACTCCAACGTGTAGCGTTGCGGCACGACGGCCCCGGAAATGATGACGCTCTGCGGCGCACCCGCATTTCCGAATCCCGAGACCAGCAAGGAATTGTAGAACGAAGAGCCGGCATCCGCGCCTTCGCTCATGTTCCAGGTCTGGACCGCTTGATAACGACTTCCGATCCGCAAGCGGGCGGCGCCGGTTCCCAGATTGGCCAAGTCTTGGCCGAAATCCAGGACCACCATGTTCTTGTCCGCGTCGTAACTGACGGTGCTCGGCAAGACCACCGTATCGTCGTCCGGCCTCGCGGTACCTTGCGTAAAGATGAGCTGATAGAACTCGCGATTGGTAGCCGCGCTCGTATCGAGGCGATCGTTGCTGAAATAGACTTCAATGATATTCCGTTGCTGTTCCAGGCTGCGGACCTGGAATTTGCTCGTGCGAGGATCGAATGCCGCCGTCGCGCCGCTCAAAGTAATCTGCGCCGTAACGGGATCCGGGGTGACCGTCAGGTTCAGCCCTTGGCCGATGATGGCCGCTGCGACCGCCGAGGTGACGGCCGAGGCCGTATCGGTAGTGCGGAAGGGTACCGCGATTCGACCGGCCTGGACGCCGTTATTGAGAGCCTGATTTTCGAACTCAAAGGTAACTTGAATCGTGCCGTCGCTGACGACGAACGTCTGGCCGTCCGTAATCTGGCTGCCCGCAGGTACCGTTACGTGAATGGCTCCGCGATACACCGGCTGCGGAACGACGGCGAGAATCTGCGGTCCGAGGTTGACGTCGAACTCGAGCGTCAAGTCCTGGCCCACGCCCAGGTCGGGATCAAAACGGAAGGGAACGGGGGGCGAGTCCATGTTCGTCAGCGGATTTGCCCCCGTACCCTTGATGACCAAGTGGTACTTGTCGTCGGGTAGGTTCTCCGCGAAACGCACGATTACTTCGTTCGGCTTGTCGCCGATACCGATATACCCGATCGGCACGGCGACTTCATTGCCCTCCGAGAATGAGTCATCGCCGCCCGCTCGAACGAATTGAATCGCGCCCAACGTGTTCGGATCGAGCTCTTGGCCCTCGTTGAAACGCAAGATCAGTTCGCGCGGAGCGACGTTCAGCTCGGTCCCCTCTTCGATCAGGCTTCCTTCATTGGGGATGACGGCGACCAGATCCGGCGGTACGCTGGGAATTTGCTGCCCATAAACGGCCAATCGCCACGAGTTCAATTGTCCGACCGTGCCGGTGACGCGATCGCGTACGATCAGCGTCCAATCCCCGCCGGCCGATTCTCCCCAGTTTCTGGCGGTGGTAAAGGTCCAACGAATGCCGGTGTCGAACGGATCGTGAACGTGCGGTTCGGCCAAGACGGACTGTGTACCGGAGGGGGAAACCAAGATGATTTCGAGGTCGCCCGGGCTTTGATGCGTGATGTCAACCGTGACCTCGGCCCACTCCACGTGATTGATCGTGGGCGCCATGCTGACGACGGAAGAGATGCCCGCCGGATTATTATCGGGAATCACGCGGCTGACGCTCATCGTGCCCGAATCGAGAACCAGTTCCGGGCCCACGGTCTTCCAGGTTCGAGCCGCGGTGACGGCGGCGGCCGCATCGACGACGCCGAAGCCGTATTTGTGGTTCACGCGATAACCGGCGGCGTTCGTCGTCCAGCCCGGATCGGCCGGATCGTTCATTCTGGCCGTCTGGGCCAAAATGTACTGGACGTCGCGATAGGTCAGATTGGGGTTCGCCTGAAGCATCAGGGCGATGATGCCGGAAACCAGGGGAGCCGCGGAGGACGTGCCGCTGAACTGGGAAGTGTAGTCGATATCGGGCAAGGGATCGGGCAAGGGGTAGTCGTAGGCCGTACCCGTAACGTTATACCCCGTCTCACCCATGCGGTCCGTGGTGTAAATCCCGGAGACCTGGCCGCTGGAATAGGCGCTGACGAGGATGTTGGCTCCCGGTTCCGAATACGGGGCCTGGCGACCGTCATGATCGACGGCCGCCACTGCGATGGTGTAGCGCGAGTTGGCCCAGCCGTTGTAGTTGGAGTTGTCGTTTCCTTGCAGACCGTTACCGGCGGCCCAAACGTAAATCGAGCCTAAACCACCGCGACCCGTGGTGACTCCCTGCTGCAAGGCGGCCAAGCTCAGGGGGCCGGGACCGGCCAAGATGGAGAACGGCAAACGGCCGCCCGCATCCGGCGGACCCCAGCTATTGTTGTAGATTTGAATGGCGTCGCTCCGGTGCCCGATGGCCTGCGCGATTTGCAAGTCGGTTATGGGGCCGCCGATCAGACGCAAAGCCGCCAATTGGGCGTCGAATGCCGCGCCCGTCACTCCGATTCCGTTGTTTCCGGAAGCTGCCGCTACGCCCGCCACAGCGGTGCCGTGGAAATCGCCCGTCTCTGCCTGAGGATCGGTATCCCCCATTAAATAGTCGTAGCTGAGATCCGCCCGATAGTTGGCGACCAAATCGGGGTGCGTCGTCTCGATGCCGTCGTCCACGATACCGATTACGACACCGTCACCCTGGTAGTTATCCCAAACCCCGGTGATTCGGACGTCTTGGCCCAGCGTCCCGCCGGATTGACCCGTGTTGAGCAGATGCCACTGCTCCACAAAGAGGGGATCATTAGGAATTAGCATGCGATCCAACTGTTGCGGGGCGAGCGGAAAACGAAACTGCACGCCTTCCACCTGATCCAAGCGTTGGACAATCGTTTCCCAAGAGATCTGCGAAGGGAATTGGAAGACGTAAGCCCCTTTAATGCCGCTGGCAACGGCAACCTGCTCCCCGCCGACCAAGGAGGCAACAAGCTGGGGGTTGAGACCGTCGGTCAGCCCCACTACCCACTGATGACTGGCTTGCAGTTGCTGCACCGAGTATCGGTTCAGGTCCGAAGCCGCCTCGATGGCGCGTTGCAGCGTATCCTCCCATACCCGATCGGGATTGGTAGGCGAAACACTGAGGAGGACGCGGTCTTCAAACTTTTCAAGCCGCAATCCCCTGTGGCGACGGGCCTTAGGTTTGTGGCTTCGGAGTGAATTCTTCTTCGAGTCTTTCCCAAGACGAGCGGACCTGCCGAAGGAAGAAAGAAAGCGGATCGAATCCCAAAGCCTCATCGAATGGATCCCCCTCAGGCGTAAACGAACGGCAGAATTGCAGAGAGATGGAGGAAGCGACTAACCCCGCGGTCGAAAAATCCGTTAGTACCCATTGAAATTGGGAATTGGAGAAAAATCAACGCCAGACTTCGCAGATTATCCATTTTCCCCGATTGAATATCCCGATCGGTTTATCCGTCACGCGGCCAAGATGCTTGATCAAGATGGTCTGCTTGACTCCAGCGAAGCCGGGCATTCCCGACAGGCGGCCAGCGGAGAACGCCCGTGCGCGCAATTTCTCCTTATTCAGCGGTTAGACGCAAGCAGGTTTTGCGGAGTTCCCCGGATTTGTGGGCTGAGGCGAAAGGGGCAAATAGGCGGAAGATGCACGACGAAGGTGAAGTACCGGCCGTAAGCATTTGGTAGTACGCTATCATGGGTGGTATCAAATCCGCCCTGAGTAGTGTCCGTCCCGTAATCTGCTTGCAGCTTCCGGCGGCTGCTCGAGTGCGGGATACTCAAGCTGGAGCCGCTGCGTTACATTGATCGTTTGCAAAAAGCGCAGATTTCGTGCGACCGGAGCCCAATGCTATCCGTTTCGGCGGATGGGTGGGTTTCCTCGATGCCCGCGTGATCCATTACGTTGGGGGGTACGGCGTGGAAGACATTTGGCAACAGCTAGAGGCGGAGCTTCGTCAGGCGAAAAATCCTTCCGAGGTCGAACAGGTCCGCATCAAGTTCCTGGGTCGGAAGGGCCTCATCACGCTCCTGGCGAAGAATACGGACTTCAGCAAGTTATCGCCGGATGAGAAGAAGTCGTTCGGTCAACGACTCAATGCGTTGAAGAGCCGGGCCGAGGAGGCCGTTCGGGCGGCGATGGAGCAGGCGTCGCGCGGCGAAGCCTCGCAGGGCGGTGCGACCGGTGCGCCGGACCTCTCGCTGCCCGGTACCGATAGGCGCCTTGGAGCGATGCATCCCATCTCGTTGGTTCAGCGGGAGCTCGAAGACATCTTTCAGGGAATGGGGTTCCGAGTTCTTACCGGCTACGAAGTCGAGACGGAGTATTACAATTTCGACGCTCTGAATATCCCCCCCGATCACCCCGCACGAGACATGCAGGACACCTTTTGGTTGGAAGATGGGCGCCTACTGCGAACTCACACATCGGCGAATCAAGTGCGGGCCTTGGAACAATTCGGAGCTCCGATCCGCGCGATCTTCCCCGGGCGATGCTTCCGCAACGAGGCGATGGACGCCAGTCACGAGAACACGTTCTACCAATTGGAAGGGCTTCTCGTGGATCGAGACATCAGCGTAGCCCACCTCATCGGCGTCATGAAGACGCTGCTGTCCGCGGTCTTCCACAAGGAAGTGACGGTTCGGTTGCGTCCCGGCTTTTTCCCCTTCGTGGAGCCCGGCTTCGAACTGGACGTCCAATGCTTGATTTGCGGCGGAGCGGGCTGCGCCACATGCAAACGAAGCGGCTGGATCGAATTGATCCCGTGCGGATTGGTTCACCCCCGAGTCTTGGAATTCGGGCGAGTCGATACGTCCATTTTCAGCGGGTTCGCATTCGGAATGGGGCTGACCCGCATGGCGATGATGAAATTTGGCATCCCTGACATCCGCCTATTCAATTCGGGAGACATCCGGTTTTACGAACAATTTCCCGTCTCGATGTAATCTCCTCTCGTCGTTGTGAGCGGTCGCCGCGACGCGTTCGCTCGAAGTCGCCCTCGCGATGCGTCGATCCGATGATCCGGATTGCACCGAGATTGAAAGCTTTGGAACTACGCCGTTTGGGAGAGGTTTCCCGTGAAGATTTCTCTGGATTGGATTTCCGATTTCGTGGACCTCGAGGGCGTTTCGCCGCAGGAGTTGGCCGAGCGACTGACTCTGGCCACGGCCGAGGTGGAGGATATCCACTTCCTGCGAAGGCATACGCAAGGCGTGTTGGTGGGGCGAGTGACTGCCTGCGAGGCGATGGCGGGTCAACCCGCCGGCGGATTGAAGCGAGTGCAGGTCGATTGCGGGGCCCGGTGTTACGAAAGCGTGTGCGGAGCGCCGAACGTGGCAGTGGGCATGGTGTCGGCTTTTGCGCCCGCCGGGGTAACCTTGGCCGGTGGGGTCATCACGGAGCAAACCGTAGCCGGCCGACGCAGTGAGGGAGTCTTGTGCTCGGCCGCCGAATTGGGGATGAGCCACTGGCACGAAGGGATTCTTGAGATACCGGCAAGCATGCCTGTCGGTACTCCTTTGGATACCTTGATACCGCCGGAAGACGTTCTGATCGAAATCGACAACAAGAGTTTGACACACCGGCCCGATTTATGGGGACACTACGGTTTTGCCCGAGAAATTGCCGTCGTCCTCGATCGCCCGCTCAAACCGCTACCGATCCATGATCTCTCCCAGTTCGAATCGTTGCCCGCCTATCCTTTGGAAGTAGCGTCGTTCGACGATTGTCCGTGCTACGGTTGTATCGACCTCCGCTTTCGCGCCGGGGTTCCTTCGCCGCTGTGGATGCAGCGTCGCTTGCACGCCTTGGGGCAACGAACTTTCAATCTGGCGGTGGATGTCACCAACTACGTCATGTGGGAGTTGGCTCAGCCGACGCACGCTTTTGACGGCGCTAAATTACGGAAGATTCGGGTGGCGTCGCTCGGAAAGGACGGCGTCTTCGGAACCCTCGACGGACAAGAGCGGCGGATCTTGCCCGACGATCTACTGATTTGGAATGAGAAGGAGCCCGTCGCTTTGGCAGGCATTATGGGAGGGCTCCAAAGCGAAGTCAGCCGCGAGACGCAACACGTATTGCTGGAGAGCGCCAATTTTCGCGCCGACCGCGTGCGGCGAACCTCCGTAAGATTGGACCTGCGCACGGAGGCGGCTCAGCGGTTCGAGAAGAGCCAGCCGCCGGCCAACGTCGTCACCGCGGCAGCCCGCATATTGCACTGCCTCGCCCTAGCCGGCGAATCGTTCCAGGCTCTCAGCCGCTTTACCGTAGCCGGCGATCCGGACGCCGGACATCGCCCGCTGCTCATGGATTGGGCTCAAGTCGATCGTATGGCCGGCATCACGGTACCGCGCGATGAGGCAAAGAGAATCCTGACCGGCCTGGGATTCCAAGTGGCTCCCCGCCGGGACTTGTTGGAGATCGGCATACCGCCCCACCGCAGCCGACGCGACGTTTCCATTCCCGCGGATATCGTGGAGGAGATTCTCCGTATCTACGGCTATGGGCGAATCGAGCCGCGACTTCCGATCGCCCCGTTAGGCCACCTGCCCGTCAATGAGGGATTGCAACGCGAGCACAGGGTCCGCCGAGTCTTGGCGGGAGCTCATCAATTCATCGAAGTGCAAAACTATATTTGGTTCGACATGCGCTGGCTCGACGAATTGGGATATCAGCCGCAGGATTGCCTGCGCTTACGCAATCCCCCGGCCCAGCATCATGGAAGTTTACGTACGACGTTGGTGCCGAACCTACTGGCACTGGTGCGTCCCAATCGTGCCCATCGCGACAGTTTTCGGCTGTTCGAGATCGGCCGCGTCTTTCGAGCCGAGGAGCAAGGGCGGCAGGAACGCACGTTCTTGGCCGGCGTCGCCTATCAGCCCTCCCGGGCCGACTCGGAAGAGCTTGTCCGCGGCGTCCGAGGCGCTCTGGAAGACTTGGCGCTAGCGGTGTCCGGTACGGCATTCCGATTCGAACCTTCGCAAGCGGTCGCTGCACCGTGGCAGCAAAGCGGCCGGTGGCTTGTCATCCACGGCCCGGACGGGCCGGTCGGCGCCGTCGGAATGCTGACGGGCAACATCTTGAAGACGGTGGTTCCCGAGGGGCAGGTCGCCTGGTTCGAACTGAATTTGGAAGCCTTGCCTATGGTTGTGCATCCCGCCGCAAAATTCACCGCCATCCCCATCTATCCCGGCTCGTGGCAAGACTTCTCGCTCCTTTGGGACGCAGCCCGGGGATTCGCCGAGCTGGAGTCCGTGCTCGACCGTTTTCAGCACCTCTTGATCGCCCGTCGCGAGTTTTTGTACCGATTCAAAGGCAAGGGGCTGCCGCCCGGCAAGGCTAGTTATACCTTCCGGTATCATTTGGCTGCGTCGGATCATACACTTTCCGCGGAGGAAATCGACGCCTTTCGTAGTGAATTCCTGCGTTATTTGGAGTCGCATCAGATCGTCTTGCGGTGAAAGAATGCGGCGTGACGGTGGGCATCGTCGCCGCTGATTGATTCAAGGGATTGCTCGCAATCCAGGAAGTTGCCGTGGATCCATTCATCGATCGTTTGGAGCAGGCCGTTGCGCGACGTGGCACTCCGGTCGTAGTGGGGATCGACCCGCACCTACCCATGCTGCCGGAAAACGTTTTACCTACTCCATCCGCTGGATTCACCCCAGGCTCGGAGGGTTGGGACTGCCGGAAAACTGCTCGTGCGCTGCAAGTCTTCTGTCGCGGCGTCCTCGATGCGGTAACGGGCCTAGTCCCGGCCGTCAAATTCCAAATGGCATTTTTCGAGCAGGTTGGGCCCGCCGGCTTGTCCGTCCTTGCGGATCTTGTGCAACAGGCTCATCGCAGCGGCCTGATGGTCATCCTGGATGGCAAGCGAGGCGACATCGGCTCCACGGCCCTGGCCTACGCCCAAGGGATGTTAGGTGCCGGTCTGTCCAGCGCTTGGGGCGGCGATGCCTTGACCGTCAACCCGTACCTCGGCGATGATGCCCTCCAGCCTTTTGTTGAAACGGCCCGGGAGCGTCGTGCGGGGATCTTCGTGCTTGTCAAGACCTCCAATCCCGGTGGGCGGCTCTTTCAAGACCTCATCGCGGAAGGAAAGCCGATTTATCGGCACGTGGCCGCGCTGGTGGAGCGACTGGCGTCCCAACGCTTGGGTAAGTGCGGGTACGGCGACATCGGCGGCGTGGTCGGAGCCACGTATCGCGAGCAGCTTGCCGAATTGCGCGAGGCCATGCCGCACACTTGGTTCTTGGTGCCCGGCTACGGTAGCCAAGGCGCCGGGGCGGCCGACGTGGCACCGGCCTTCGATCCGCGCGGTCGGGGCGCCGTCATCAACAACTCGCGGGCGATCATCTTCGCCTACCGTCGACGCGAGTATGAACGTTTCGGTCCCGGAAGGTGGCAGGAAGCCGTCGAAGCGGCTGCCCGCGACATGATCGATGAATTGAGAGCCGAGACTCCCGCCGGGCGAATTGCATCGGAATGATCGCTCCAGATGCGGTGCCGATCCGGCAAGCCCCTCTTCGGCCGGGATCGCCGTTTATTCGCGACGGCATCGGCGTTTCCACCCTTTCGACTACGGACTGCCCGAAGTCGAGATTGGATGCCGCGCCGGGTCAGCCGAGTACCGAAAGCGACGGCAACGGCGGCTCGGATCGCCGCTTGGCCGCCAGGTTGCGAACCAAGTTGCGGCACACCTCTTCCATGGCCGGAGCGCTGACGGGATCCGAAAAGCACTCGGAAAGTCGGCCGATGTCTCCCTGAATCCGCAAGGACATATTGAGCGGGATCTCACCCAGGAACGGAACCCCCAAATCCTCGGCTTTTTTCTTGGCACCTCCCGTCCCAAAAATCTCATGCTTGGAGCCGCAATCGGGACAAACGAACCAGCTCATGTTCTCCACCATGCCCAGGACTTCGATATTCACCTTGCGAAACATCGCCACGGCCTTGACGGCATCGAGCAGAGCCAACTCCTGCGGCGTGCATACGACGATCGCGCCGCTGACCGGCAGCAGTTGCGAAAGGCTGAGCGCGATGTCTCCGGTTCCCGGCGGCATATCGACGATCAAGTAATCCAACTCGCCCCAGGCGGTGTCTTTGAGGAACTGCTGCACGGCTCCGTGCAGCATGGGGCCGCGCCAAATTACAGCCTCGTCCTTGGGGACGATGAACCCCATCGACATGACACGGAGTCCGTCCACATAGATCGGTTGAATCTTGCCCTCGTGCAGCGTCGGGCGCTCGGTTGTGCCCAGCAGATGCGGCACGCTCGGACCGTACACGTCGGCATCCATCAAGCCCACGTGAGCGCCGGAACGCGATAGCCCTATCGCAAGGGCCGTCGCCACGGTGCTCTTTCCAACTCCGCCTTTTCCCGATCCTACCGCTATGACGGCCTTCGCGGTCAGGCCGATCGTCCCCAGCTTTTCGGCCGGACGGTGATGCTCAACAATCCGCACGTTTACGTCGGTCCCTGCCGGCAATCGGGCGGCCAGCAGCCTCTCGGCCTCCTGCTTCAATTCCGGCCAGAGCGGCGCACACAACGTCGTCAAACCTAGCGTTACGTCAACCTTGGCGTCCTGCACGGTCACGTCGGAAACCTGGTTAAGGCGAACCACGTCGCGCCCGGTCTCGGGATCACGGAAATCCTTTAAGGCTTGAAGCACGTCGTCACGCGTGACTGTGGCCATTCCGCTATTTCTCCTTTGATTGAGGTTATTCTCGCCGACGGAGATACTCGCTCCCCTTGGAGTACGAAAACTCGCGCCATGGAATCGAATCCCAAGCCATGGCCCAAGGGTTCAACATCTCACCGGCCAAAGATCGAAAATGGCTGTAAATCAGTGCCGCCAGCGGTTCGGCATGATCGACACGATCCGCCACCGCCGCAACGCCGATTTCTCGAAAAAAGGCTTCCAGCTCTCTCGCCCGTTGTGATACCACGGCCGCCTTGGTTCGCGGATGCCATCGGCGGAGAAATGTCAATTCTCGCGCAACATGCGATTCCCAGCCGCGTCTTACCTCGATTACGAAGAAAGATCCCGGCCTAGCCGAAGCCAGCAACCTCGCCTCGGCTATGCGGCCGAAACGAATCCAGACCGGCGTCGGGGCATCGCCCCGACTTGCGAACGACTCGTTCCACCGCGCGCGCAGGGCGAGATGCCACAGACCTTTTCTCTCGTAAAGCAATACGGCAGGCGGCAAACGATCGTCCTGAGACGGCGAATTCCGGTTCTGCATGGCCCAACCTTTTTCGCGTGCAGTGCAACCATTTGCGAAAGGTTTAGTACCGGCGGGCCTGGATCACGTCTCGCTGCTCCCGTGTTTCGCCGAATCCCGCCCAATGCCGATCCTCACTGACCACAACACTTCATCCTAGCGCCGACTTCCGCACGCGGCAAGCAAGCCGTTGTGGCGATAAAATGAGAATGGAAGCAGCCGAATCACAACCCGAAGGGAGACAACGCATGATTCCCGTTGCCATGTCGATCGCCGGATCGGATCCTTCCGGAGGCGCGGGCATTCAGGCCGATTTGAAAGTCTTTCAACAATTTGACGTGTTCGGCACGACGGTGGTGACGCTGCTGACGGTCCAGAATACGGCCGGCGTGCGCAACGTGCAGACGTGCTCGGCCGATTTCGTCGCCGCGCAGTTGGAGGCCGTGCTGGAGGACATCCCCCCGGCGGCAGCCAAGACCGGGGCCTTGGGAAGCTGGGAGATCGTGAACTTGGTCGCGGAAAGGGCCGCCCATTTTTCGTTCCCGCTGATCGTGGATCCGGTTGTCGTGAGCAAGAGCCGCGATCGTCTCATCGACGAACGCGGATTGGAGGCCGTCCGTAAACGGTTGCTACCGAGGGCATTGCTGGCAACGCCCAACGCCTACGAAGCGGAGGCTTTGACCGGCATCGCCGTCCTGGACGAACCAAGCATGATTCGCGCAGCCGAGGCCGTAGCTCGGTTTGGATCGCGTTACGTCCTCCTCAAAGGCCCGGATATTGCCGCCGATGCCCCGGATCTGCTGTGGACGGAGGGAAATCGCACCTTCTTGCGAACCGAACGGATTCGGACGCCGCACACGCACGGCTCCGGATGCGCCTTTTCGGCCGCCATCACCGCAGGATTGGCCGTCGGCATGTCCATGCTCGATGCGGTGGAAACCGCTAAGGACTTCGTGACGGATGCGATTCGCAGCGCACCCGGCCTGGGACATGGGCGAGGACCGCTCAATCTGAACTTGCGACCGAGTCGCTCGCCTCGCGGATGAACATCACGTGTACGTAGTTTTCAAAACAAGCTTTCTCGCCAATTTGTTATGAGCGAAATAAGGGAAGCCGGCGATGAACGAAAATCTCTTCGTGGGTCGTTTGCTTGCCGGAATACTGATTGTTTTGATACTCTTAAGCGTGCTTCTCCTGATCGCCAGGGTATTGGGTTTCGGAGCCGGTCGCTTGCCCGGCGACATTGTGCTACATGGACGCGGTTGGACGTTCTATTTTCCCGTGGTCACCTGTTTAGTGTTGAGCTTGTTGTTGACTCTTGTGATCAATCTCCTCACTCGTTGGTGGCGCTGACGCCGCTGCGACGGCAACAAGCTTGATTCTCCCGAGTAATAGTGCCGTCTAATCTAGAACGAAGCATGGATGAATTCGGTTCAACCAACTCCGATCGCGAATCTCCGCACGAACGGCGAATGCCGCTTCGGGTTACCGTTTTATCCGCCCAGCGGGACTGGGGCGGCGGCGAACAACAGGCGAAGCTGTTGGCGTGCGGCCTGGCTCAACGCGGGCATGATGTCCTGCTCCTGGCGCCTCGCGATTCGCGATTCGCACAAACGGCACTGCCGGCGGAAATCAGACGGGCGGTGTTCAGTTCGTGGAAGCCCGCCGCCGCGTGGCAGGTCCGTTCAGCCATTCGACGATTTCAGCCACATGTGCTTTATTGGAATGATGCCAAAGCCGCGTTTTTGGGCACGGTGGCCTGCCTGGGTCTGAAGGCCGTCCGAATCGCAGCCAAGCGGACGGTTTTCCCACTGCGATCCGTGCTCCTCTATCGGCGATTTTGCGATCTTGTCATCTGTCCCTCGTCCGCCGCTATGCGAGTGTGTCAAAGCGCCGGTCTGCCTTTCGAACGGATGCGACTGGTCTACGACGGTGTGTCGTACGAACGGATCCGGCAAGCTAATCCCGCGCGAGGTCTCGAATCGCTACGGCGTTTGCTACCGCGGGCCGCCCATACCCCCCGCCCCGTCTATCTCATCAGCGTGGGCAAACTCGCGCCGGCGAAAGGTCACACAGTCTTGATTGAGGCTTTCCGCCGCGTGGCGGGAGAGAAAGTGAACACGTTTCTCATCATCGTGGGCGGTGGTGAGCTGCGGGAATCTCTCGCCGAGCAAATCGCCGAAGCCGGACTGGCCGATCGCGTTGCTTTGGCCGGCTTCCGAGAAGATGTGCCGGACCTGCTGGCCGCCTCCGACATCTTCGTGTTTCCTTCGCTCGCGGAGGGGCTGGGCAGCTCCGTTATCGACGCCATGCTACTCGGCCTGCCGGTTGTCGCGTCTGACGTCGGCGGCATTCCGGAGCTGCTTAGACCCGAGGGAGCACGGTCTGATGCTGCCTTGGGGTGGCTGGTTCCTCCGGGTGACCCCCGAGCCCTTGCGACCGCCATGACAGCTGCCATTGACCTCCCGGACCAAGAACGAGACAAGCGAAGGGCCCTGGCACGAAGCTTCGCCGAGAGAAACTTCCTCTCGGATCGCATGGTCGAGGAGACTTTGAATGTGCTCTATGAAGTGCTGAGCCGATCACGTTAAGGGAATCGCACGCAATGAAGGGCGGGTAGCATTCCGCCCGACTAAAAGGTCCTCGCAATCTCCCTCCCGACCCGCCGTCATCGGTGTTGTTAACAGTGATCACAGCTCACCCGGCGACACGAAACAATGCCGTAAGTCGTACCTTCTCTATCTCAGTCTGCTTACGACACCCGTCTAATCTATGATACTAAGAAAGACAGAGCGAGATGCGCCCTCATCCATCCGCTACATCCCCCGGATTCACGAGTACGTCCACAAGGTGACTAAATATCGTAGCGTGTCCTACGTATTTTGCTTTCCTTGGCACCTCGCCCGCCGTCTCAGGTCCCACCACCTTCCCGCTGAAATGTCCGGCAGCACGTTCGTGCCGCAGCGAATCGAGCCCGCGACGTTGTGATAGCTGCGTTCCTCGCATGACAGCACGTTCGTAAGCCCAACTAAACCAGCAGCCGCGTGAACGTAGTCATGGAACCAGTCTTGGCTAACGGTCGGGCCATGGACGTGTGCGAGAAACAACCAATCACCGTCCACGAGCGGGTTTACCACCTTATTAGTGAACGCCAACGCGCCGGGATTGTCCGAATCGACTCGCCCGCAATCCCACAAAACTACCGGCATCTCGATCATGTTGGGGCTAGGCCTCGTGCGGAAGGTGACCGTGTAGCCAGCCGCCGAGGTCAGATACCATTGTCGGCGAGTTGCAGACATACCGTTAAAGATTTCCATCTCCTCCACCAAATCCGATTGGGTCCTCGCTCAGCCGGCGGCCGACGGCCGGGTTGTACCAGCGGTTGAGGTTGTTTTGGAAACCCGTGTCGGCGTCGAACGGCCGGGCGGTGAAGAGGAAAAGACTCTCCACCGCCGGCTCACACCGGCGGCTCGCCATTCGCATGATAAGGCCGAATGCGTCATAAACCAGTGGTTAACCACGGCGGTGGTCATCTCGCCCCCCTTCCAGCGCCCTACCCTTCTCTTACCGTTATGCCCGGATATTCCCGGTATGCCCATTCCCGGTATGCTCGTGTTAGTTGCGCTGATTTTCGCCTTTGCCCGGCTGAGGCTGGCGATGTCCCGCACCGTGTTCAAGTGGCCCGTCAGCGTTCACGCTACCAAATCCGCCGTGCCGCCGTGCCGCCGTCAACTTCTCCCTCTCAGGACCGCTGCAACGACAGTAATTGACGATTATGCCAAGGATTGTGCGGGTGTCGCGGAGATGCCAATTGGCCCGCTCGGCAATGGCCCGCAGAGTTATCCCACCGGACCTCGGTGAGTCTCCGCACAGCACTTGTCCCACGAACCGCAGCACGTTGATTGTCGCATTCGTCAACGTCGCCCAAATCGCCGGCAAACTCGGTCGCCGCCAACTGTGTCGATCCTCGTCCCATCATCGATCTTTGGCGAAATGCAAAAAGCTCTCGACCTCCCGGTGACCTCCTAGCTGCCGCAAAAGCTGCTGCGGACTGCCCATCGTCGGGGCCGGGCGCGTGCTGTAATACCGCGTCTCATACGACTGCCTATCGCTCCGCACGATCCGCTCCCGATCTACCTAAAAGACCAGTCGACACCCAGCCTCTCCCACACATACGTCCCCTCCACTACGCTGACCCACAATCATCTCATTTCTACCGCGCCCCATCTTCTCACTCTTGGGCGTCCGGCCTACGTCGCACTGCCTCCCTAAAACAAATCACCAAGGTCGCTAATAATTCCGACTGATTCTCCTAAGCTCAAACAAATAGTCGCACCCCAACGCGTGGAACGCCTCCAACAACGCCCGCTGGGCATACAACGCCCCCCGTCAATAGCCACAAACAAGGATCAGCCGTCCATGTTTCACACGGCGGCTTGTCACGAATAAAGCCTCAGCGCTCTTTCTATTCCTGCCAGTGTGCAGCCTCTTAACGGGCCAAGGCCGGCATCTCCGTAATCCGACCCAATAACTTCAGAAACCCCAGACTCAAGATCGCCCCATGGGGATTTTGCACCGCCCTTCGTCTCCGCGGATCGGGCACCTGCGCCGAGATCGCCGCCGCCTCCCGTAATCCATCCCCCACCGTCGCATGGGCGTGCGTGAATCGAGACGCAACGTCAATCCCGACACCTTACCCTTCACGCACTTCACCTCCCGCCTACCCCAAGAGCATCATCAATTTAACCCGTCGATTCGCGAAAGAAACGAGACTTTCTACAGGAACACGTGACATACAATCGAAATTGTTGACAACCGGCTTGCGGATAGTTATGGTTAAGCCCCGCAAGATTCGGAGGGACTTTGCAGAGATCCAAATGACCTCATGGGGCTTTGTATCTGCCCTTTGGTGGACACCAATCTCGCGACCGGCGCTGTTTTCGGGCGCTCGATACCCGCGGAAGTTCGTAACTACAATCCCGTCCACGTGAGGCCGGGACAGGCGGCGAAAAGGATGGCTTATGAGGCGACCTGCGAGCGTGTGCCACGGGACCGAAGCCCGAAATCGCCAACCTAGTAGAGGGAGGGTGAATCACCTCGTGGTGTCAATTGTACTTATTATCCTGAGCATTACGGCCTTGTCTTTCGTTGACCGCGCGGGGGTTGCCGCTGAATCCGACCGTCGGGCGGTAGCGGCGTCGGATGCCCCGGAGACGAAGGCCGACGTGCCGCGATGGGTGCTGCCGGACGCGCGGTCGGTCCGTATGGATGGGCCGCTGGGCGATGCCTATCGCAAAGGGGTCGAGCGACTTCGGCAGGACCCGTATCGGTCGGCGGCATATCTTCGGGCGGACCTTTCGTTCGAGGTGACGCGAGTTTACACGAACTATAGCGGCGACATTTCCGGTCGGTTCATCCAGATCGCTAGCCTCACCTCGCCGCCCGGACGCATGGAGCCGGAAACACTCGCGCAGTTGCTCCAAGACATCGGTAAGTATCAGAAGGCCGACGGGCATTTCGGCGCCGACGTCGATTGGAGCGGTCCTTTGGAACCCCCGAACGCCAACGAGGCGGTCAAGCTGCCCATTTTTTGGGGTCATTCGCGCCTCTTGGTCGGTCTGTTGGAGGCTCATCAGGCCTTCGACCGGTCGGATTTGCTCCAGATCGCCCGGCGCATCGGTGATTTCTACCTGGCGACGGCCGATCGCTTTCTCGACCCGGCCCGAGAGCCGGAGTATCGGTCCACGGGCACCTACGCCGCCGGACATCAGACGGATTATTTCCCGGGCATCGAGGGTTTGGCAAAACTCTACCTGGCCACGCAAGACCCGCGCTACCTCCGTCAGGCCGAACGGATGGCGGATTTCTTCCAACGATTCGACACGCTGCCGTTGGACCATAGCCACGGCAACCTGATCACGCACTACGGACTTCTTTTGCTCTACGAAATCACCGGCAAGCGCGAGTATCTCGACCGCCCCATGCGGCGATGGCACGAAGCTACCGAGGGCAGATACGTTTGGCCCATGGGCGGCGTGGGCGAACGGTTCCACGTCAACAGCAGCACCGATGAAGGGTGCAGCGAAGCGGATTGGCTGCGGCTGAACTTGGCGCTCTGGCGGTTCACCGGTGAGGTCCGCTTTCTCGAAATGGCCGAACGGCTGCTCTGGAACCACTACGCAATGAACCGTACGGACAACGGCGGTTACGGCCATCACAACTTCGTATGCGACGACGTCGGCCCGCTCCAGATCCTGCCGGACTTCACCGAGGCTGTCTGGTGTTGCACGTTCCATGGCATCCTCGGGCTCGAGACACTCAAAAGCTATCTCGTCGTCGGTGCCGACCGTGGAGTGTTCGTAAATTTCCCTGCCGACGTCGAGGCCACCGTGCCGGTGAACCGGCGGCGGTGGAAGATAACCGTCGCGCGAGAGGACCGCCCCGGTGCCGTCACGTGCGCGTTGCGTTTGGATCCCGAGGAAGAGACCGGGGAGGCTCCCGCAGTCTATCTGCGCCGTCCCGATTGGGCCGAGGGCGTGCAGGCGGCCGACCGCGCAGGGCGTCATTTTCCCGTCGTGGCGGAAGGCGGCTATCTTCGGATTCCGGTCCGTCCCGGCGCGGACGGCGAAGTCCGACGGCGAAGTCCTCGTAACGTTTCCCTATGTGCCGCGAATCGAAGACCGGCGTCTCCGCAGGCTTTCCATCGACGGTCGCGCAATCGGTCGGCATCGCGGCGTCGTGCTCTTCGACGGGCCCCGATTGCTCTTAGCCGGCGCGGCGGAACAACGCCCGGTCCTCGTTCTGGCCGTCGACGACCAAGGCCGGCCGCTCCTCACCGACGGCAAGAACGGCGCGTACTCGGTCGCTACGGTCAGCCATCTTGAGGTCGAAGCGAAGGAAGCCGCCGAGGCGTTGCGAGGCACGGCCCGAATCGGGCTGGCTACGTGGGATCAAACCCCGCGGGATGCCCCGGCAGTGTTTGTCTTCGACGTGATTACCGTGCCGTCCTCCTCAGGCTTGGAAGCCGTGGAGCAAAAGTGAGACCCTCGCCGCGGGTTTGGCCCTCTTCGAACACGATAACCTCCCCATTCAAAGTGAACCCGAACACTCCGCTGCTGGAGCCGAGGGTGCCGTCCGTGAAGGCATCGCCGAGATAGCTGAAGTATTACTCTCGGCCGCCGCCCTGGTCAATGCCATAGTAGGCCCCGTCGGAAAAGCCGGGGTACGTGACGGTCGTGTCGTACAAGTTGTTCCACGGGCCGGACAACGAGTCCTCGTCGGTCTGCGTTCCTTCCCCGACCGGGTAGGTGTGCCTCCACCAATAGCCCGCCGTGCCGTTTTCCAGGCCGGTCACGTGGTTAGTGGCCGACTCGTTCACGTCGGGCTGGCCTTCGCCCTGCCAGGTCTTGGTCCACTGGTGCTGGTAGCTGTAGTTGTCGTAGGTGGCGTTCTAGTAGCTGCCACGGACGTCCCAGGTCTCCGGCCGTTCCGTCAGTGGTCCTCCCACTGGGAATGGTAGGACGAATCGGCCGCGCCACTAGCCGAGGCGGTGCGCAGATTGCTGCCGCTGCTTGCGGCCTGGCCCGAGGCGCTAAACGCGATCGTGCGGTTCAGGCTTTCGGTCGAGTGGCTCTGCTGGTGGATGGACCGCACAGAGTACCACGAGGTGTTGCCAGAGCCCCCGAAGCTAGGGTCGCCCCAATAGGCTTCGGAACTGCCGCTGCCGATTCCGGAGGGGGCGGAGACCTGCGAGGCGGAAGTGTTATGGCAGGCTTTGGCACCCCACGCGGAGGACCTGCCGCAGGAAGCGACCATCAGGTGGCCATTCTGCGTGCCCCATCGCTTGACGGAACCTTGCAGCCGTAGGCCTTTCTTTCCTACCTCCGCGCTACGTCCCAGGACGGCCAAGTTCTTATATTCCAGCCTGGCCTTGGGCCAGGCCGGATGGACATGCACGAACTTGCCCTTTGGCCCGCGTGGAGTCCCCAAGATAAAAAAATAGGCACTCCTGCCTGCGCCATCGAGACCAATCCCACGCGTGGAGAGCTCCGAGAATCCGGCGAATTATCGTTCCGCAATTGACTAGCCCGGTCCGAGGTTTACAATCAGGACTATCGTATCACTATCGAGGAATTCTAGCGAGCGTGAAAGAATAGGAACGCCGTAAACCATTACAGCTGCCACAATGTGAGGGCCTATTATGCGATCTGGGCACTTTGCAACTATTTCCAGTGTAATAGTCCTCATCATGACGCTTTCGGGTTGCGAACGCACCATGCCATCGATCGAACCTTCGATCACAACTGCGATCGACGTGTCGATGCGTCCTTCGCTGCTCGATTCTTCAACCAGCGTGCTCCAACTCAGGAACGTAACTGGGGAATCTCTCACCGTCCAATTGGTCATGTCCAACGAGGATTTAAACCAGAAGGCGGTGCTTGATGTTGCGATTGGACCGTACAAGACGGAAGAGATTGGTGTTCTGGAAGGTTGGTCTTTCGTGCCGAATGAGACCGTTACGATTTCATGCAGCGGTTACCGGAGCGTGACTTACCGTACGTATAGGGCTGAAAGCGGTTTTACCGGTATTAAAAAATCTTGGTAGTAACTCCTCGATGCAGCCCGCTCGGAATTTTTCCGTGCGGCCATTGGATGCAGGCCGCGCCGGCTTCCATTTCCCGAATAGGCTCCGCCGTGACTGTATCAATGTTGCACTTAGGACCCAACCATTTTTGATATGGCGACGGTGCAGCAGCCGGCGGAGCGGCCCTTGCTTGGCGTCGCTGATCTGCGCGCGCCCGTCGGCCGTAAAACGCCAGGCCCGCTTGATGCCGTGCTTGGCGGCCCCCTCGCGTTGTTCGGCCGGCAGCCGGCCCAGTTCCGACAGGCTCACCCGGCCGATCCGTAGGGCCACGGAGACCAAATCGCCCAGAGTTTTGCTCCGGCTTTTTCGCAGCCCGACACATACACGGGTGATCCACAGCACGGCTTCCATCGCTTTCCTGGCGGTTCCCTCCGCTGCTCGTGGTTGAGTTGAGGTGTTTTTTTCTCTGCAAATCTCTACCACATCAGGGCTTTCGAAGGACCGCCGGTTTTTTGTACGATGCGTGACGACTGGGGATATTTTGGGCGCCGCGCGGTTGACCGTTCCAGAAGGCCCGATTAACATGGCGTTGTTCCGTCTAGTCTCTGTTCGTGGTCGGCTGCCCAGGGTGTCAATGAACCGCTTGCTGCGGCGGCGGTGGGGATGCAAATAATGAGTAGCCGCGGGGCGTCTGACGGCGACAATCGGCTCTTGCTGTGCCGCTGCGACCTGGAGTTTGGGGATGAGGTCTATGTGGCCCGGGGGCTCTCCATCGGTCGCGCCCCGGACAACACCTTTCTGATCGACGACCCGGCGGTGTCGCGCCACCACTGCCAGGTGGAATGGGACGGCTCGGGGGGCGTCATCCTGCGGTGCGTGGACCCCGGGGCGGTGCTGGAGTACCAGGGCGGCCAAGTCACCGAGCTGCGGCTCCGGGCGGGGCAGCGGTTTCGGGTAGGTCCGGCCGAGTTCGAGTGCCGCGTCGGGGGCCGGGCGGCCGAGGCGGGGCCTCGCTGGGTGGGCCGGTGTCCGTACTGTCAGAGCACCAAGCTGCCCGCGCCGGGGCCGGGGGTGCAGTCTTGTCGGGGCTGCGGTCGCCCGATTCTCGTCTTTCGCCCACGCCTCTCCGGGGAACCGGCATGTGTAGCAGGCCAGGCCGGTCCGGTCCGCCTGCTGCGGTTGGTGGGCGAGGGGGGGATGTCGGTCGTCTTCGAGGGGCGGGTCATCAAGACGAACGAGCCGGTGGCGGTCAAGCTGCTTCATCCCCATTTGGTGGAAGACGCCGGTGCGGTGCGGCGTTTTGAGCGCGAGGTGAGCGAACTCCGCAACCTCCAGCACCCGCGGTTGGTGAAGATTGTCGGTCAAGGCAAGTGGCGGGGCTATCCGGCCTTGGTCACCGAGTGGCTCGCCGGAGGGAGTCTGCAAGACGTCATCCGCAAGCAGCCCGGAAAGGCATTCCCGTTTGCCCAGGCCTTGGTTTGGCTGCGTCAGGCCTGCGAGGGGTTGCGGGCGATCCACGAGGCCG
Organism: Thermogutta hypogea; assembly: GCF_055386265.1. Taxonomy (NCBI): domain Bacteria; kingdom Pseudomonadati; phylum Planctomycetota; class Planctomycetia; order Pirellulales; family Thermoguttaceae; genus Thermogutta; species Thermogutta hypogea. The sequence continues at coordinate 1,488,144 of NZ_AP042425.1, read as the reverse complement.
GGCTGGTGCATCGGGACATCAAGCCCTCGAACCTCTTGCTCACGCCCCAGGGCGAACTCAAGATCGCCGACTTGGGCCTAGCCAGGCGTTTGGGAGGCGAGACCCGGGGGCTGACGGCGACGGGGCTGGCGATCGGCTCGCCGCAGTACATGGCGCCGGAGCAGTGGGAGCGGCCGGAGGCGGTGGACGGCCGGGCCGACATTTATGCCTTGGGGGTGACGGTCTACGAGCTTCTTACGGGGCGCATACCGGCGGGGGCTTGGCGGCCGGCGTCGGAGTTGAACCCCACGGTCCCCAAGGCCTTCGACGGGATCTTGGAGCGGATGCTGGCCCCCGCCGTGGAGGAGCGTTTTGCCAATGTGCGGCAGTTGCAAGAGGCGCTGGAGCTGGCGTTTGCTCCCCAACCGCCGCCATTGCCTCACACCAGCGGCGCGGGGGGAAAAGCGGTACCGCCGCGTATGCTCCTTGCTTTTGGGACGGGTATTGCCCAAGTTATGGAGACATTGCTGGGGTTCGTCTTATCTGGGTTGGGGCAGCCGAAGCCTGGCAGGGGCTCGGTAGTGTTGGCACCGCCTGCCGCCTTGAAGGCTGAGCCGCCGCCCGGTGTGGACCCCGGGGCGTTTGTTGCAACGCAGCCGCCACACGCGGATTTCAGCGGTTTTAGTCCGGGTGGCCGGCAGATCGTGACGGTCGCCGTCTACAAGACGGCCATCGTCTGGGGTGCCACCACGGGCGAAAAGCTTATGGTGCTCCAAGGGCACACCGGCTGGCTTTGGTCTGCCGCCTATAGTCCGGACGGCCGGCGGATCATCACTGCCTCCGACGACAAGACGGCCATTGTATGGGATGCCGGCACGGGCGAAAAGCTCCTGGTGCTCCAAGGGCACACCGCCTGGGTTATGTCTGCGGCCTTTAGTCCGGACGGCCGGCGGATCGTGACCGCATCGGGCGGCACGGCCGTCGTCTGGGATGCAGCTAGCGGCGAAAAGCTTATGGTGCTCCAAGGGCATACCGGCGGGGTTGCTTCTGCGGCCTTTAGTCCGGACGGCCGGCGGATCGTGACCGCATCATGGGACAACACGGCTATCGTATGGGATGCCGCTAGCGGCGAACAGCTTCTGGTACTCCAAGGGCACACCGCCCCGGTTGTTTCTGCGGCCTTTAGTCCGGACGGCCGACGGATCGTCACTGCCTCCGCCGACGCGACGGCCGTCGTGTGGGGTGCCGCTACCGGCCAAAGGCTTAAGGTGCTGAAGATCGCAGAATGACGAGATTTCCCGCCGCCGGCTGCGGGTTCATCTAAGCGATCCCCGCGGCTATAATGGCCGACCGACTGAAATCGTTTGTCTTTACCAATTTGCCTGCACAGATAGGAGGGTCGTATGCGAGCCAGAGGGCGATTTCGTCGGCGTGGCGCCAGCCAGGTAATGACCGGGCTATTACTCTTGACCATTGTGGCCCTGTTGGGGGTGATTGTGGTGTTGTTGCTTGGGCGGGAGTCGCCCCGCAGTGACGAGGGTGGCTCAGTGGCGAAGTCGGAGGCAGCCTCGCCCGCGCCAGGAGCGGACGGGACGCCCCCTCAGTCGTCCCCGCCGCCCCCGGAGGCTAAGCCGGAGGCAGGCTCACCCGCGCAAGAAGATGGTTCGGCTGTCCCCCCGCCGCCTCCGCCTCCCAAACCGGTGGGCGATCCCCAACGGGTCCGAGACGTACTTCAAGAGGGTAAGACATACGAGAGCACGCTCAAGGTTGGCTTCCAGGCCGTGGTCATCGATGCCGACTGGGGTATCAGAGAGACCATCAATCTCGTTTACGCAGCCGAGAATCGCATACGGCGTACGGTGGAGCGAAACGACGGACAGACGGTGGTCCTGCTGTGCCACGTTGTGGAGAGCCGAGCAGCGAAATTGCTGACCGATGTCGAGGTAAGCTTTGACCTTGGCCAACCCGGAACGCTTCTCCTAGGAGTACTGGACTACTGGGTTACAGGTGGGCGGTTTACTGGGGCGGCTGTTGCCGCGGCTCAGCTAGCGGAAGTTATTTTGACCAAAGCCAGTCTCGCAGCATTGCAAGAGCACCAGGCCAAGGCCAAGGCGATGCTGGATTCCCTGGCCGGAAAGCGTTTCCGCGTCACTTACACTGACGGCCAGGGCCTGGTGAGCCTGGAGCCGGTGGGCTGTAGCTTGACGCAGGAAGAGCGGAACTATCTGGAGGGGATGTCAGTGCTGGGCGATTGCTACTTGCTGCCGAACCTTGAGAGCCGGCCGGGCCAATACTGGGATGTCGAAGCGCGGGAGCTGACCGAATTTTTACCGCCTACGTGGCGAGGTCGGCCTTCGGGCGCGGTGACGATCGAACGGGGCCAAGATTTCCAAAAGGGGGATAAGGACTATGCCACGCTGGAAATCCGCAGTGGGACCTTCGAGGTCAATGCGTCGGATAGCAGCCGGAGGCGGTTGGGCAACGTCACCCCGCGGGGCAGGTTGTATTACAACATCACGGATGGGTATATAGACCGGGCCGAGCTAACGGCCAAGGCGTCGCTGGAGGAGGTATCGACCGATCATTTGTTGTTCGAGACCCGGTTCCAAACGGCCCCCAACTTGGAGATCCAATACACCTGCCGGCGATTGGACGAGCCCGTGGGTTCGGAGAACTGAACCATGCCTCAGTGGACCGAGGAGTCGGTCAAGGTGCCCTTTTCCGGGTTGCCTTTGCTGGTGGGCCGGGCACCGGAGTGTGATTTGTGCCTGCGCGATGCCACGGTCTCGCGGCACCATGCGCGGATTTACCGCCGGGGGGCCGAAGTGGTGGTGGCGGACCAGGAGAGCCGGTTCGGCACCTACGTCAACGGGAACCGGGTGCGGGAGCGGGCACTGCGGCCGGAGGACCGGGTGCGATTTGGGACCCGGCTGACCTATGTGGTGCGAGAGAACGGGCTACAGCGGGAAGAGCTATCGGCCGGGTTGTTGGAGATACGGGATGTGGCCATTGCCCGGCAAGGCCGCCGCCTGCTGGATGGGGTTTCCGCGGTGTTCGAGCCGGGCCAATTAGTGGGGCTGCTCGGGCCGAGCGGTTTGGGCAAGACGCTGCTGTTGCGGGCATTGGCGGGGTATTACCGGCCGGAGGAAGGAGAGATACTCTGGAGGGGCCGGGACGTGTGGGACCAACGGGAAGATTACCTGGCGGCAGTGGGGTTCATTCCGCAGACGGACGTGCTCTACGAGACGCTCTCGGTCCGTGAGAACCTCGAATACGCCGCCCGGCTGCGCCTGCCCGAGCTTTCGGAACCGGCCCGGAGCCGGCGGATCGAAGAGGTGCTGGAGCTGCTTCAACTGGGCACGCACGCTGAGAAACGTGCGGTGGTGCTCAGCGGAGGGCAGCGCAAACGGCTGAGCGTGGCCATCGAGCTGTTGCGCAAACCGCCGGTGCTGTTGCTGGATGAGCCGACCACGGGGCTAGACCCGGGTAACGAGGCGAGGCTAGTCGAAAACCTGCGGCAGGTAGCGAGTCGCGGTACGCTGGTGGTGCTATCGACCCATTCCCTAGCAGCGTTGCGCGTGTTTGATCGGGTGCTGGTGCTTGCGCGGTACGAGAGGGTGGGCCGCTTGGCGTTTTTCGGACCTCCCGAGGCGCTGCACGAACGGTTTGCAGGCAGGCATCCGGCCGACTGGTACGATGCCCTGGAGCGGGGCTGGACGGCTGCAGAGGTACAAGAGGTCGAAACCCCGAGGCCTTGGGACGCCCCGGCCGGCGTGGCGGCGGGCAGTTCGACGGAGAGTACGTCCGACTCAACCCCTCCGCCCTTGGACCTTCGGCTGCGGCGAATTGCGAGCCGGCAAGCGACCGGGCCATGGTGGCACCAGTGGCGCGATGTTGCCGTCCAGTGTGCCAAGATCATCGCCAGGGATCGGGCCCTGGTGGCAATGATGGTCGTCCAGCCCGTTCTGCTGGCGCTATTGGTGATCCTTTCGCAATGCCGAGCCTCCAAGCTGGACCCGATCCTGTTCTTTACCGTGGTGGTGGCCATTTGGCTTGGGATGAACAACACAGTGCGCGACCTGGTCCGCCAACGGCGGCAATACCTCCGCGATCGCATGGCGGGACTGCAGGCCGAGGCGTACCTGGCGGCCAAGGTGAGCATTTACCTGGCCATCGGGGTGGCCCAGCTATTGGTCTTTCTTGTGTTGGTGCGATGGAGCTGCGCGCAAGTGCTTGACGAAGGCCTGGCCAAGCGGCTGCTCGAGGCGAGCGGCGTCAGCTGGTTGCTAATCCTGGGTTTGGTGTACCTGTGCGGTGTGGGGGTGGGCATGTTGGTATCCACACTGTCGCGGACGGAAGAGACCGCCGTGGCCGCCCTGCCTATAGTGATACTCCCCCAAATCCTGTTGAGCGCGGTAGCCGCCGGCGATGTGAACCAACCCTTTTCGGACCCACGAATATGCCGGCCGATTGTCGTCACACTGCGGCCCGGCCTGGGCGAGTCCCGCGCGCAAGGCGGGGAAAAGCAGCACAGCGAGTTTTGGGAGCTGGGCTGGGCGGGCACTTTGACCGATGTGCTGTCGATGTTCTGCTATAGTCGCCCGGCACTGCTGGTACTTCAGCATCCGCAGGTGAAGGGATATTCGGCAAACATCTGGTTAGCCGACCTGTTCCATCTGATGTTGTTGCTTTTCGCCACCTACGCCGCGATGTGGAAGCTTTTCTTGCTATACGAGAGCCGATGGCCCGCGCTGGAGGGATTGTAGGCACTGCGGGCGGGGCACAAGTCACCAAATAGCTTCATTCAGTTAGTACACCACTTAGCTAGTACTCCGCCGGTAACTCGTAACTACATTTCTACATTGCATCGTTGTAACTTCTCACTAACCCCGTGAAACTGGTCCTCACGTGGAGGGCGATTTTGGTATTTTCTACACGGCATGGACGGAGCCAGGCTAATCAGGATTACGGGGATCAAGGTGTCGAAGGAAGAGCGAACGCACCGGGGGGTAGGCCCTGTTGAGCGTGATTGCCCGGTAGCCGTTTGCGTACAGACATTGCCCGGTTGGACGGGCTGCCGCCGCTTTGCCATGCTCCGCAGACGTGCCGGTCGCCGCCACCGCCACGCCGAGAAGGGTTCCGAGTCCGATGTTGATTGCCTCGCGGCAAGTGAGACGGATGGCCCCCGGCTCGTTATCTTATGTGGATGCACCTTTCCATTCAGGAGCCGATGGTGTTCCGAGCAGTGAATGGATTCTAGCCGGCATTCATGCGACCTCTCAGCCTCCGCCAGTGCCTTACAGGCCTGCCCGGCTTGATTTCATCCCCGTGACACGGGTTCGCAAGCTTAGTCCGATTTCCTGCTGTGGGATGAACCTACACGGCGGAAAGCGGCATCAACCTTGTCAAGGCTGTCAAATCGGGGCTTGGTCAAGGCGGTCGTCACGCCTGCCTGCTGATTCCGAAAGAGTATCGAAGGAGTTGGCTTCCAATACCATTGCAAAAGGACGGCGGCGATTGCCGAGTCGCGGCTGTCGATGACGGGACCCTGCCCCTCGCTCGATAGGAAGAAAGTGCCGCCCACCACCTCCACCCGCGAGCCGTCCCTCGCCTTGAGCAGCGTAGCGGCAGCATCCGACTTGAACCCGAAAACCCAGACGTCCGAGCGGCGGAAGGAGTAATTCGTCGGTACATGTTCGGTGTTGATCATGCGGGCCCAGACCCGGACGTTCTCCAGGGCCAGTGTAGCGGTCTTGTTCTCGCTGGAGAATCCGACGCTGTTGTTGACGAACACTTTCTTGGGCGGGCCCTCGGGCTGGGTATTTCGATACAGTGGCCATATCTCGGTAGCCTGGGGAGTCGCGCCGGGATATCTCATGCCGGGTTTGGCACTGTACTTTCGCGCGTGATTGAATTCCATAAACACGTCCTCGATCACCAGCGGCCGGCCGGCTAGCCGGTAGGCGGGTACGCGGCGGTCTCATCGCGACGCCTCGACCAAACGCCATCGCTCATCAAAGAAACGGATGTTACTCCGAGAGCGGTAGCGCCGTAATTCATCTTGGCGGCTCGATGACTACGGCACGGTGCTGTGGTCCACTATGCCGCGGATTGAGGAGCAAGAGTCATGAGATCCGTTTTTTTGTCCTGTGTGCTGTGGCTGATGGCGGTTTCCGCGTTGCTGAATGTGGCCGTTGGGCAGATGCCGGGGACGGTCTCTGAACCGGTAGCTGAGGGGAAGATCGCCGGACCGACGGTGCGCCAGCAGGAGTGGCTGAAGGCCTCGCCGCAAGAAAGGGTGCGAATGGCAGAGGAACTGGGCGAGGAGGGCGCTCGCCAAATGGCCAAGGCCAAGGGTTACGAGACGTTGTTCGACGGGGTCGACCGATTGTTGCCGCAGGGCCCGGATCAAGTCTACCGGGCGGCGGACGGGCGCGTGATCGTGTACGAGGCGAAGGGAGGAACGGGCCAACTGGGGCATGCCTACGGCCATCCGCAAGGCTCCCCCGAGTGGGCCGTCGAGTCGGCGAAACGCGTCTTGAAAAGCTCCAAAGCCGGTCCGGCGGAACGCGCGGCCGCCAAAGAGATTTTAAAGGCAGCGGCTGAGGGCCGGCTCGAAGTGCATATCATTCGAACGAAGCACGTTCTCGGCGAGCCGACCGTCACGGTCTTGGAGGGAGTCGCCAAGACGACTGACAAGGCGATGCAAATGGCCCGTACGGCGATCGACGACCTTCTACGCGAGGGGGCGATGGCCGTGGACGACGTGGCGCGGTCCACCAACGTCGCGGATGACGCGACGCGTGCGGCGGACGACATCGCGCAAGCCGCGGCGAAAGGAGGGTCGAAGCTACGAATACTGTCGAGGGCTGTCATTCCGGCCGCAGTGGCTTTGGATGTCGGCATTCGGGTTCATGACGCGATGGAAACGGAGCGGAAGTTCGCCAAGGGCGAAGTTACCGTTCAGCAGCGCGAAGTGGAACATGCGAAGAATGCCGCGGGCTTGGTCGGCGGCTGGGCGGCCTCGGTGGCCGGAGCGGAGATCGGGGCTACCGGTGGCGGAATGGTCGGATCGATGATCGCACCCGGTCCGGGTACGGCCGTGGGCGGAGCCGTCGGCGGTATCGCTGGAGGCATTGCCGGATACTTCGGTGGCGAAGCCGCCGCGAAGGCGGCAGCCGAGTGGACGGTGAGCCGTGTTCATGCGGCCGGGTCGACGATCAGCGAAGGGGCGAGTGCCGCATGGGATGCGACGACCGGGGCTACGAAGGCGGTAGCAAACCGCGCCGCCTCTGCGTGGCGCTGGGTCTGGGGCGAATGAATCCGCGCAAGCCCATGCCGGACGCTACGGAAGAAAAGAGAGTGGCCAGGGCGTGCTTCTGGCTGCGGCCGTAGCGTTCGGCGGGCATAGGAACCGCACCGCCGGATCATCATTCGGGGAATACCCTGCGGGGACACGGCTGATAGTTGGCGATCCCGGGGACACGCTGGGGGGCCTGGTAAGCGTACCGATGACGTACGTCTGAGTCATTTGGCCGGGCGGCCTGGCCTTCTCGCGCGGAGGACGCGGCCGGTCCTTCGCTCCACACGTTCCCAAATCGCGGCGTTGCTCAAGAGATAGCCCGTTCGCCCGTGCTCTCAAAAATCCCGGAGTTCCGCGAGCGCGGCCGGCAGATCGGCCGCGGCCCTCACGGCCAGCGTGAACCGCCGAAGCTGGGCGAAAAGCGGCAGCGCGGGCATGATGTCCTTAATGCCGCGGACCTCGCCGGGACGCTCGGCTCCGAACCAGTGCACTACGGCCTCGGCGAAGACGCGGTCGTACTGAAGCCCGAGAGACAGCACCGCGTCAACCGGGTGATCGCGGAGCATGTGCTACTCGACTGGATTGCCCTTGAATCGAACATGATCCCATCAGTGAAGCTGCAGGCTGAAGGCTGAAGACGGTAGGAGTGAGCGGCACCCCTCACACGGTCGTCAGTCTCCAGCCGCCAGCCCAAATCCGGCGCGGTCCCCTGATCGGCCTCGACCAGGCGCAGATCGAGCTTGACCTGCGTCGGCAAGCGTGGGTTGCTGGTCAGGATGGCAAAGGCCTCGCCATCCTGAGTCCGGGCGAGGCAAGACGGAACGCCCGTTGGGCCACGCAGCCTAGGGCCGCGGGTACGCACGCATCCACGATGGCAGGCATTACGGATGGATTTCGGACGGCATCCCGCAGGACACGGCCAAGGCCGTATTCAGCCGTGTGCCGGACGGTTGACACACGCTTGGGCGCGCCGAAAATAGTACTAGCCCACGGACGAATCTTGAACAACCGTGGTAGACGTGGTGTGCGAAGCCTCGCGGACGCGCTAGGCTGGCGCCCGATGAGCCCTAGGATGAAATAGGCTATCACGCTGCCGACGGCTTTTCAGGCACGTATCTGATGGATGCATTGCTAGTTGCGACTACCACCCACCTGCGTGCTAGGTTGCAAGCCTGCGGTGTACTGGAAATCTGCGGCTCATTGTAATAACAAGTTAGGGGAACATGTGTGACCATTTTGGAGATAACATGCGGGAATTGTCTTTTATCGCCGAATTGCCTAATGTACCCGCTGTTTATGCGCTATATGGCGGGCACAAGCGGCGATTGTATGTGGCATATGTTGGGATAGCAGACAAGTTGAAACGTAGAATGATCCAGCACCTTGTGAATCGCGACAGTAGCATTGCTACTGGCATGTCTGCTGTAGGGATCAATCCAGATTATGTGACTGAAGTCCGATGGTGGGAGCATCCTCAATTTGGTGAACGACATGTTCTCGAGGCTGCTGAACTGGTAGCGTTTGATGTGCTCGATCCCGCTTTACGGAGTCGTGGTCACATCCACTCGCAAGCACGACGGTTGTACGCTGATCCGAAGTTTAATCGGGAAATGACGCTTCTCTTTTCAAGCGACCAAGAAGGACGATTGGTACTTCCGACCCTTCAGCACGCTCTCGAAAGAATCGCGCAAGTTGAAAGACGCATTGAGGTATTGGAGACAAAACTGGTCATTGAGCAATGACGTCATGCCTTGCATTGGTAGGTGGGCCGAACAATCGCGTCGAGCAGACCGCTTCCCTTGCTGTGCATTGTCACTGACGACCAAGCCGTTACCGACCAACGACCCGCCTCCGCTCCCACAGATCGAGAAACCACTCTACACCGTTACCCGTCCTGTCGATCACCCCTAAGGGCGGCCTCATCGTCCTCCGGTCGGTCCGCTTGAACTTCATGCCCCGGATGCGGCCGGTAAGTCCGGCCACCGTGACGATCGCTCCCGAGGCCTTGCTTTCAGGAATCGTCGGCAGCCCGACCTGCCGGGCGGTCCAGCCGATGTGCGTCCGCCGGCCCTGGTACAACTGACCGGCACACCGGTCGGCGATCCCTTCCAGGCAGTGGATCGGGTAGACCACCTCCGGAAAATCCTCCAGCAAACACTCGTTGCCCTCCAGCTCCATCTTGATCGACTCGAGCATCCCCATGGCGTGCCCCTCGTCGGAGCCGATCAGGGCCACGAACTCCCGGTGGCCGTAGAGCATCGCCCAGATGCAAGCACACTCGCAGAGCGTGGTTTTTCCGCTCGACCGGGGCATGGCCAAGGCGAATAGCCCGCCCCGCAACACGGCCTGCTCGATCATGGCCATGACCTTCAGGTGGTCGGGCGACCACGGCAAATGGAACGTCATCGGGAAGTAGGCTTCGCAGAAGAAGCGGAAGTCTTCTGCGGCCCGCCCTTTCCGCTCGGAGTTGGCCACCTCCGGCAGCTCGCCGATGTCGCGGCCGGCAAGCGACAGGGCCTTGTTCCGGGCTGCCGCACGCTGCTTGAGCTTCTCGTAGGGGTCGCCATCGGCCTGGGGTGTCGGTGTGTGCCGCAGTTCCACCAGCCACGCCGCATAACGGAACAGGTCCACATGCCGCCCGTCGCCGATGCGAAAACCCGCCCGCGTGCGGTGCCGGTGCAACTGCCGCTCGTCCAAGACCGTGCCCAACGGCGTGGAGTTGACCAGCCGGCACAGCTCGCTCGGTCGGAGTCGCCTGGGGTCAATCGCCACGGCCCATCTCCTTGAGCAGCCAGGCCACGTAATGGACCAGGTTCATGGTGCCATCGGCGTTGGTCGGGGCGCCGCCGTCGATGTCATCGCGGAGCATGGCAACGGTCACCGGCTTCGGCCCGGCCGCCGAGAGAATCCGGGCCACATCCTCCAGGGATAACGCCTGAGGATTAAGGGAATGCCGTCCTTGAGCAGTACTGTCCGTCATCGCGTGCTACGGCTCCACCAAAAAGTATTCCGAGAATTCCGTCCGACGTGGCGGGAAATCCGCTTGATGCGCTGGCCGAAACATGGCTCATGTGTCCTGACGCGGCGGAGATACCAAAACCCAAACCAGAAGCGGAGACGCGACCATGAAGATGCGAAACATCACCATCCAGGCAACCGAACACCGGAGCGCCGCCGAGGCCCTCCAGTACTTGGACGCCTCGGGCGACGACCGGGCGATCATGATCGGTGCCCACGGGGGCAGAATCGTCAAGTACCTGACCCTCACCCAGGCCGAGGCCGAGCAGCTCGAGATGGCGGGAATCGAGTTCGCGTACCTTTCCTACCACGAGCCGACCGGGCGGATCATGACCATCCCGGTCAACGACTGGGCAACGAAACCCCTGTTTTCCCCTGTTCCAAGGAGCGATGCGATGAAACGCGACGAAGTACAAATCGGCAAGGTCTACACCGCCAAGGTGACCGACAAGCTCGTGCCGGTGCGGATCGACGCTGAGAACCGTCATGGCGGCTGGGACGCCACGAACCTGGCCACGGGCAAGAAGGTCCGCATCAAGAGCGCCCAGCGGCTGCGGGCCGAGGCGGACAGGCCGAAGCGCGCCGGCCGGAAGGCCGCGCAGGCCGAGGCGCAAGTGGCTGCTGAAGGGGCGCTCCCCGACAGCGCCACCCCAGGCGACGGCGCCATCAAGGCCAAGCCGCGCAGGCGCCCCACGAAGGGCCAGTCCAAGCCGAAGCGTACCAGCGGTCTGGAAGCCGCCGCCCGCGTGCTGGAAGAAGCGGGCCGGCCGATGACAGCCAAGGAAATCGTCGCCGAGGTGGAAGCCAAAGGCTACTGGAAGTCGCCCGGCGGCAAGACGCCTGCGCGGACACTCTACGCCGCCATCATCCGCGAGATCGCGGCCAAAGGGGCCCAGTCCCGCTTCCGCAAGGTGGAGCGGGGCAAGTTCGCTGGGGCCTGAACCCCAACGCGTCGGCCACCCAACCCCGGGACGTTTCCCGGGGTTTTCTTCTGGCCTTGGCCAACCACCGCCACTTCCCGCCCGCAACGCCACACGCGGCCACCGTGGGCCCCACGTGGCCAACACAGCGCGACCCCCGCACCCTGGCCCGGCAACAACGACGCCCGCCTTAAGCCCCCATCCCCTGGCCGACCGGCCGCGCGCGTTCCTCGCAAGCCGTTTACAATCGCGGCTCGGTACTACGCCTGGGCCCGAAGGTATTCCGAAAAATCTGGGCCAACAGGCGGGGATTCCGCTTGATGTTTTCGGGCGTTCATGGCTCCTGTGTAATGTACGCATGAACATTACACCACCAAGAGGATTGCCATGAGCGCCAACGAACTCAGCTTCGGAATCGAGATCGAAACGATCGCCCCCGATAGCGCGGTACGGAACGATGGCCTGCGGATCGGCCCCTACCGCCACGGAATGCAGGTCCCCTACCTGCCCGCCGGTTGGAAGGCCGAATGCGACGGCTCGATCGACAACGGGCACGGCGGGCACAAATGCGAGATCGTCAGCCCCGTGCTCCAAGGCGAAGAAGGCATCCGCCAGGTCCTCGAGGTCCTCGAGACGCTCCAGGCCAAGGGCCACCGCGTGAACGCCTCCTGCGGCGTCCACGTCCACGTCGGCTGGAAGCGCGACTGGCCCAGCGAGGCCCTGGCCCGCCTGGTCACCATCGTGGCCTACCTCGAAAAAGGCCTCTACGCGATCACCGGCACCAAGAGCCGCGAGCGAGGCCGGTACTGCGGCGGGGTGCGGAAGTACGGCAATGACAAGGACGCCAAGCCCGCCTTGGACCGCGATCGCTACCACGCGCTGAACCTGACGAACCTCGCCCGCGGCTCGAAGGACACGGTCGAGTTCCGCGTGTTCTCCGGCTCGCTCAACCCCACTAAGGTCGCCGGGTGGATTCAGGTCTGCCTGGGGCTGGTCGAACGGGCCCTGGCGGCCAAGCGGATGCCCACCTGGAACCCCAAGGCCCCCACGGGCGGCTGGAAGAAGTCGGGCCCCGGCCAGAGCGAGACGGAACGCCTGCTGGGCTACCTGGCCTGGGGAAAAGGCTACGCCCGCATCCACGGGGGCAAGCAGTACGGATGGATTTCGGACGCCATCCCCCAAGACGAGATCAAGGCCGAGTTCCGCCGGCTGGCCAAGAAGTACGACGCCCAAGCCTAACCCCGAAAGGATCGCAGAACGATGTGCGGAGTATTTGGATTCATCACGAAGAACGGGAGCAGGCCCGAGCTGGCCCGCCTGCGGCGAATCGCCGCCGAGACGGAGACCCGCGGCCGCCACGCCTTCGGCCTGGCGTGGATCGATGCCGACGGCGTCCTCCACACCTTCAAACGCCCGGGCGCGGCCACGGCCAACCTGGGCGACCTGGACGCCTGTCGAAACGCCGTCACGCTGGTGGGCCATTGCCGCTGGGCCACCCACGGCGATCCCCAGGACAATCGCAACAACCATCCCCACCGGGCAGGCCGCGGGTGGCTGGTCCACAACGGCGTCGTCCGCAACTACCGCCAACTCATCCGCCGCTACGGGCTGCGACCCAAGACCGACTGCGATAGCGAAGTGCTGGGCCTGCTCATGATGCGCCGGGCCGGGACGCTTCTTGAGCGGGCCGCCTGGGCCGTGGCCCGAACCGAAGGCCCCCTGGCCCTCCTCGGCCTGTGGACCAGGCCCGTGCGGCTCCTGCTCGTCCGCCGGGGCAACCCGCTGTGCTGCGGCCAGACGCATGGCGGCCTGTACTTCGCCAGCCTGCCCGCAGGGCTGCCGGGCCAGGTGTTCTCGGTCACCGACCAGCTTGCGAGCGTGCTGCGACTCGAAGACGGGTTGGTCAAGCATCAGGACCTCGCGATTCTCGCCTAGACGCATCGTGCCCCCCTCTTAACCGGCTGCCGCGGCCTTCTCTTCGGCCAGTTCCGCCTCGCTCACGAAGCGGACCGGTTTGCCCGCGGCGCGGGCGATGGCGATCTCGGCCTGCACCCCGCGGCTCTGCCCCCAGCCGTCGAGCTGGAGCACCCACAGCTCGTCGCAGGCCGCCAAGAGCCGCCGGTCCTGCCGCTCCCAAAAGTCCCAGTCCAGGGGCAACCCATGCTGGGCAATCGCGTGGCTGTGGGCGATGGGCGAGAACACCACATGACCCCGCCGGATGAGTTCGGCCGCCGCACGGCAGGCGGCCTGGAAGCGATTTTGGCGAACGGCTGAATCGTCGGACGTGTACGGCGTACAGAGATGGATCACGACGCAGGCTCCATGGGATGGGGTTTCGGGACGCCTATTCCCGCCTTGGCCGGGACGGCGGGGCGGTGTATACTATGTATATCCAACGAGGAGGGACCGACATGCCCAAAACCCTGATCCGGCACGGCAACAGCCTGGCCCTGGTGATCGACAAGCCGATTCTGGAAATGCTCCAGATTTCCGCCGACACGCCGCTGGAGCTCTCGACCGACGGCGATTCGATTCTCATCTCGCCGGTCCGCGATAAGCCGCGTCAGCGGAAGCTCCGCGCGTCGCTCGAGAAGATCAACCGCAAGTACGGCGATGATCTCCGACGGCTGGCGGAGTAGGCCCTGGTGCCCGATTTTCTCAGCATCGAAGACGTTCTGACGCTGCACGCCGATCAGGTCGATCTTTACGGCGGCGAACACGGAGTGCGTGACATGGGGCTGCTCGAGTCGGCCGTCGCACAGCCGCGCGCGACGTTCGGCGGCGAATGCCTGCACAAGGACCTGTTCGAGATGGCGGCCGCCTATTTGTACCACCTGGTGCAGAACCATCCCTTCCTTTACGGCAACAAGCGAACCGGGTGCGCGGCGGCGCTGGTCTTTCTAGATCTCAACGGCATCGAGATCGACGCCCCAAGAGGCAGCCTTTACGACCTGACAATGGCCGTGGCCACGGGACAGGCAAGCAAGGCCGAGATCGCGGAGTTCTCCCGCACGCACGCTCATTGAGCGGCCTCCTAGGCGGAAAAGCGGGCCTTTGCTAGTGTAGTGTCTTGTAATTGAGGGAACTTATCCATGGCCGCCGGCGTCTCACTCTCAGACCGAGGAGGATGACGCCATGCGAGTTGCGAAAGCCATCGAGTTGAGTGACGCGGAACGAACGACGCTGACGAAATGGTCGCGGGGTCGGAGCACGCCGGCACGCGTGGTGTTGCGTGCCAAGATTGTCCTGGCCGCGGCGGCGGGCAAGCGTAACGACGAGATTGCCGCCGAACTCGGCTGCACGCGTCGCACGGTGGGAACGTGGCGGACCCGCTTCCTGGAGGCGGGTCTGGCGGGCCTCGACAAGGACAAGCCGCGCGGCGGTCGCAGACCGAAGGTCCGCGCCGCCAAGGAGGCGGAGATCCTCCGCAAGACAACGCAGGAGAAGCCCGCCAACGCCACGCACTGGTCGACCCGCTCGATGGCGAAGGCCGTGGGGGTGAGCAAGGCGACTGTGCATCGCATTTGGCGTGACCACGGCTTGAAGCCGCACTTGGTGAAGACCTTCAAGGTCTCCAACGATCCGCGGTTTGTCGAAAAGGTCGTGGACCTCGTAGGCCTGTACCTCAACCCGCCCGAACACGCCTTGGTGCTCTCCTGCGACGAGAAGAGCCAGATTCAGGCGCTCGATCGCACGCAGAAAAGTTTGCCGCTGTATCCCGGCCGGTTGGGTACGCTGACGCACGACTACAAACGCCACGGGACGACGACGCTGTTTGCGGCCATCGAGGTGGCTGAAGGCAAGGTCATCGCCGAGTGCATGCCGCGACATCGCCATCAGGAATGGTTGAAGTTTCTCAAGAAGATCGATGCGGAGACGCCGCCCGAACTCGACTTGCATTTGATCGTGGACAACTACGCCACGCACAAGCATCCGAAGGTGCAGCGGTGGCTGGCACGGCACCAACGCTTTCACATCCACTTCACGCCGACGAGTAGTTCCTGGCTGAATCTGGTCGAACGCTGGTTTCGCGACATCACGGATCGCCGCATTCGCCGCGGCGTCTTCAAGAGCGTTCGGCAGTTGGAACGGGCGATCTATGAATACATTGCCGATCACAATGCCAATCCCAAGGGCTTCACGTGGACGGCCAAGGCCGAGGCGATCCTCGCCAAAGTCCGTCGCGCCCGCGCCGCACTGGATAAGGCCCCATCTGAGTGAGACACTACACTAGAATAATCGACACAAGGGCGTCGGGAGCCATCAGCGGATGGATACCGGCCGCGGCGTCCGCAGCCCGGCCGACGGACTGGTTGGCGATCCCGATCAGCGCTAAGCACGGGCGGGCTATGACGCACGCAAAGAGTTGACAATCGAGCAACCAACAGCTAAACGTAAACCTGCGATGGCTGACTACCAGCGCGTTAGGCTGACAAGCTTGCAGGCTACAGCGTGATACGTTGATCATTCTAAAACCAAGTTCGGCGGCGCAAGCAAAGTGCCTTCCCCAGGGGATAAGATCCAGTGACGACCCGCGAAGCTAGGATCGCCCAAGCCCTTCTGGCCCACCGAGATACCGATCAGCAATTCTGGGAGTGGCTCGTTCCAGCCCAGCCTCCCTCCCGCAAGGCTGCGAACAAGTTCTTACTCGCCTGCATCCTGGATTACCAAGTTCGAGCTGAGACCGCTTGGCGCAATGCCAGCAGGCTGGCTGAGCAGATACTTGGCGATCCCGATGATCTCTGGGGCGCTATTGCCTCCGCATCGCTCGAGCAATGGAACGCGCGCCGAAAGGAGTACTCCCTCCACCGGTTTTCTAAGGGGCACGAACGCGTCTTCACCATTGGGCAGAAAATCGTCGCCCGGTATGCCGGCGACGCCCGGAACATATGGCAGGGCCAGTCCATTGACGCTACGCTCTACCGCTTGTACAGCCTGGGCGTCGGTGAGCAGATCTCTAGAATGATTGTCGGCGCGCTCATCGACGTAGGTCTACTTGACGGCAAGGGGGACGTAAAGGCGGACACTCACGTCCGGCGCGTTCTGGGACGGCTACTCCACGGCAAGGAGTTCCCAGCCGACCGAGCCCAGGAGGCAGTGGATTCAGCTCGCCGCCTACATCCGGAAAACCCATGGCTCCTCGACCGCCCTTTGTACAGGCTTGGCAAGAGTGTGTGCACAGCGAGCGCACCGCGCTGCGGCGACTGCTTCATGCAGCCACTGTGCGCATACTCCCAACCTCCAGACGCGTGAGGGACAGAGAATTGGCCTCTGTCCTGCCTCACAACTCGCTGGAGCCGACCTGGCCGGCCCGGATGCTAGAATCGCGTTCTATACTAGGCTTGGGCCGGCCAGGCGGCTCCAGCTCAAGGCCGTTACCCCTCCACCACCTTCCCCCGCTCCCACGCGAAGGCTACCCGCTCCACACGCCTACCCATCCTGTCTTTGCGTGTCAAAACCGGGTGCTCTTTGTCCCAGATGATCGCCTGGGAGAAGTACAAGCCGACGGCCTTGAGCACCGGCGGGTAGTTGGCGCAGTTGGCGTATCCGCCCCAGATGTAGAAGCCGCGCCCGGGCTCCAGCACGCGAGCGATGTTCCCAAACCAAGCGTGAAGGAGCCCGTCGAACTGCTTGTCGGAGACGAAGTCGTTTTCCAGCGGCCGGTCCTTGGCCCGCAGCTTGCGGTGCGTCGGCTTCGACTTCTCCGGGTGCCGGGCCACGTCCATCGACTGGTGGTGCCCACGCCGACGCCGCCCGCCCTGGAGCTCTTCGGCCGAAGGGTACGAGCTCAAGCCCGCGGCGATGGCGTTGTTGCTCCGCGGTTCCACCCGCACGTTGTAGGGCGGGTCGGTGTTCACCAGGTGCACCGGGTTGCCATCCAGCAGCCGGTCCACGTCCTCGGCCTTCCCCGCGTCGCCGCACAGCAGCCGATGGTCGCCAAGAATCCACAGGTCGCCGGGCCGCGTGACCGGCTCATCGGGCGGATCGGGCAGCCGGTCAGCGGGAGCGTCGAGTTCCAGCCCCGGCACCCAGCGATAGGCGCCGTCGGTCGTGCGCGATGGCGGAACGACGACGTAGCCGCCGTCGGTGCGGATATCGACGCCTGGGGCCAACTGCCCTGCCGAGCACTTCCACTCCTTGCCCGGCGGCCTGCGGAACACGTAGTGGCGGCCGCCGCGGGGGGTTTGGGATACGGCGCCGGCCATCAGCAGTTCCGTGGCCTGCTCCTGCTCGTTGGGCCAGCTCCCTGCTTGTGGATCAACGTCTACTACGAGCAGCCCCCGGGCGGTGATCGCCACGTTGGCATCCGGCCACTGGGCCCACCACGCCTCGATCTGGGCTACGTCGGTCGTGGCGTCCCGGAACCCATGGGGCACAAGCGACTGCTTGGAGCCTACGCGGCAGGGAAAGACCGCGTAGCCCAGTCCGGCGTAGCGCAAGGCAACGTCCAAGAGACTGCTATCCATGTCGCTGTGCCCAGCCAGGGTCAATCCTTATCACGCTTCCTTGCCGGAATGTCGATTATCTCCGGCAGCGCTTCCTCGAAGTGGCACACGCCCAGGATGTTCCAGGCGGCGTGGGCCAGGTGGTCTTCGCTCGCATCGCCGGCCAGGTACAGGTAGATGTGCCGGATGGCGTGGTTGAGCATCACGCTGGCAGGGATGCCGCGGGTCCAGTTGTGCTCGCCGTACTTGGCCGCCCCTTCGGCGCAGGTCTCGGCAAGCCGCCTTAGGCCAATGGGGGTGATCAAATCCCACCGCTCGCCGTCGGCGTCGCTGCCCCGCACCGCGCCGGTGGAGAAACGGTTGACATCTGATCGCGGCAAAGTGCCGAGGCCGTACGCGCTGTGGTAGGGTACGTCTCCGGGCAACATGGCCGGTTCGCCAAGCGATTCCTCTTCGTCCATGCACGGGTCTCCTCAAAACGGCACGTCCGCCAAGTCGCCCGCCGTTTCCTCGATAGGCACGGGCTCCGGCATCGGGCCGAGCGTGTAGCCCACGATGCGGTCGTACTTCTCGCCGTCCACCGAACGCACCACGATCTTCTCCGGCCGCGCCACGCCGCCCGCCTCGGCGATCTCCACCGCCCGCTCGGCTCTGTCGGGCACCGGGTCCGGCGAGCGCTGGCGCCACCACTTTTCGGCCTTCCAGCGGGCGTAGCCGGTGTGCTCGAAACAGACCCATTCGGACACCCGGGTGAACTGGCCGATGCGGTATTCCACACGCATGGTCTTGGGAGCGTCCGGCGGGGCGTCCCGCTTGGTGTGGACGGTATACCGCACGTCGAGCACCTCGTGCTCGATATCTGTCACCTGGCCAGACAGCACGCCGGCGGTGCCAGCCCGGGCGTCGTGCTTCTGCCTTTCCGGCGGCGGGAACTCGTAGCCGCAATCGGGGCACGTGGCGTGGCCGGCGGCGATGACCGCGTGGCACTCGGGGCATTCCTTGGCCGGCGCCTCGCCGCTGCCGCGCCGGGCGCGTCGGGAATCTTGAGGCAATCTACAGGCCCATGGCGCAGTGAGGTCCGACCACAGAGGGGGATGCGAACCTACGGAGGCTTGGCGCCAACGCGGGTTCGGCTAGACTGCATGATATCAGCACCGCCGCCATGAACCTTGCCGATCGAACCTCCAAACCGGAAATCGTGGTTGTTTGAGGGGGCGAGCTGTTGTGGGCGCCGTCGCACATCAAGTCCGTTCGCCTTTGGGCCGGTTTCCCGGCCAGGCAACCCCGCGCCTCTATGACCGAATCATCGAGGTGCTGCGGGGCCGGCACTACAGCCGGCGCACCGAGGAGGCGTACCTGCACTGGACTGGGCGGTTCATCCTGTTTCACGACCGCCGGCACCCGCTGCAACTGGCGGAAGGCGACGTCAACCGCTTCCTGACCCATCTGGCTGTGAAGGAACACGTGGCGGCATCTACGCAGAACCAGGCGCTTTCCGCGATTCTTTTTCTCTACGAGCACGTCCTGAAACAACCCTTAGACCGCATCGAAGGCGTCATTCGCGCGCGTCGCCCCAAGCGGCTCCCCGCCGTACTGACGGTTGAGGAAGCGGCTCGGGTCCTGGCGCACCTTCACGGCGACAAGTGGCTGATTGCGATGCTGCTGTACGGTGGGGGACTCCGGCTCTTGGAAGGGCTGCGGCTCCGGGGCAAGGATTTGGACTTCGAGCGAGGCGAGATCACCGTCCGTGAGGGAAAGGGAGACAAAGACCACGTGACGATGTTGCCGCAGGCGGTCATCCCTCCTTTGCAGGAACATCGGGAGCGTGTCCAGGCGATCCACCAACGAGACTTGGCCGACGGCTACGGCCGCGTGGAGCTTCCGCACGCGCCGGCCCGAAAGTACCCGAACGCCAACCGCCGGTGGTGCCGGCAGTACGTGTTCCCGCAAGAGCATCGCTGGGTGAACCAGCGAACCGGCGAGCAAGGGCGACACCACGTTCACGAGTCGCTGGTACGGAAAGCGATCAAGCAGGCCGTCCAAGACGCCGGCTTGACCAAACGCGTAACGAGCCACACGTTTCGGCATGCGTTTGCCACGCACCTGCCGGCTGCCGGGTACGACATCCGCACGGTGCAGGAACTGCTCGGCCACAAGGATGTCCGCACGACGACGACATACACTCACGTCCTGAACCGAGGCGGGCGCGGCGTTCGCGGCCGGGCGGACGCATTGCGCGCAGCCCCGAGGAGCGCCAGGCAGGGGCGGCCTATCACGCCGGAAACCGCGTGACAATGCGGCAACCGATTGATACAATGCGACTTAGAACAATCGGCTGCCTGCGCGCTAGGCCGCAATCCGGCGGCCTACAGGTAATAGGCAGAAACTTCCTGTAAACACGTTAGGCGTCTTGGGAGAGTCCGCGTATAGTATCGGAGTATTTACACAATTAACCTTTATGCCAATGACAGTTGCACATCACCATCAGACTTTTCTCCCTTCATCGGTTGCCCGGCTGGAAAACCCACAAACCGATATACCTCGCATCGCCAAGGACAAGAAGCTTCTAGCAGAAATCGAGGCAGCGGTTCAGCAAATTCCGACCGAGCATGGCCTAATTCAGGGCGATGCTCGCAAGTTGTCGTTTATAGAAGATGAATCCGTTCATCTTGTGGTTACATCGCCACCCTATTGGACGCTAAAGAAATATAGGGATCACGAAGATCAATTAGGAGCCGTTGAAGATTACGAACAATTTCTTCGGGAGCTTGATAAGGTTTGGGAGCACTGCTATCGCGCCTTAGTCCCTGGAGGTCGGTTAATCTGCGTGGTCGGCGATGTTTGTCTCTCTCGTCGAAAGAACGACGGAAGACATACCGTTGTCCCCCTTCACGCGTCGATCCAAGAACATTGCCGTAAAATCGGCTACGACAATCTTGCGCCAATCATTTGGTACAAGATAGCCAATGCAGAACATGAGGCATCCGGAAACGGGGCCGGATTCTTGGGCAAGCCCTATGAACCAAACGCAGTAATAAAAAACGACATCGAATTCATACTTATGGAGCGCAAACCGGGTGGTTATCGCAAACCAACTGTCGCAACTCGGGTGCTCTCGGTAATTTCTGACGAAAACCACAAACAGTGGTTTCAATCAATTTGGTCTGGAGTACCTGGCGCACCCACCCGTAATCATCCGGCACCATACCCTGAAGAACTCGCTGAGCGGCTAATTCGTATGTTCTCTTTTGTCGGGGATACTGTGCTTGACCCGTTCATGGGAACAGGAACTACGACTGTAGCAGCCGCAAAATGGGGTCGTAACTCAATTGGGGTGGAAATTGACCCTTACTATTACGAGATGGCAGTCAAAAGAATCCGGCAAGCAACCGCGTCATTGTTCTCCCATGCCGAAATAAAAACCGACATAAAAAGGAAAGGCAATGGATTATAGCGATCGCGTTGCGAAGGCAGTTCGATATTTTTGGAAGGTAAGAACTCAACAGCACGAAAAACAGGGAGCTACCACCGGAAAAAAAGACGCAGGAAATCGAAGCGCAGTTACGGGTGGAAAGCACCTTGATGGTTTCATCAAGCTATTGACGGAGTTGCTTTCCGAGGCCGGGCTACCGGACACCACGATTCATACTGCCGCAACAACCCTACCCGGCTATTTTCGGCCAACCAAGAATTGGGATTTGGTTGTGGTCGTCGATGGCGTCCTTCTAGCGTCAATTGAGTTCAAGGCGCATATCGGCCCGTCATTTGGCAACAACTTCAATAATCGTGTCGAGGAGGCTTTGGGAAATTCCACTGACCTTCTTACCGCATATCGCGAAGGAAAATTCAAACCGTCGCAACGGCCGTGGCTCGGTTGGTTGATGCTGTTAGAAGAAACCCCGAAATCTACTGTTCCGGTTCGCGTAGATGAGCCACATTTCGAGGTTTTCGAGGAATTCAAGAAAACTTCATATGCGAAGCGATACGAGCTTTTCTGTGAACGTCTAATGCGAGAGCGTTTGTACGATGGAACGTGTCTCATCCTATCCGACAAAACTGGCGGCCTGAAAGGTAAGTTCAAAGAGCCAAACCCGGAATTTAGCTTTACAACGTTTGCGACTTCGTTAAGTGCTCATGCAATGGCCTATGGCAAGTTGCGCAAGAAATAAGACGCCGAACAAGGCGCTCTACCGGACGTGCCAAAAGCGGCGCGCCGGTTAGCTTATTTGTTAGGGCCTTTTGCGCATGAAGGGCGGGGCACAGCGGATCGTGGGCGTTGCGCCGTGGGCGATGGGGCGCCGCCGCGATGGTGTTCCTACGTCGGTGCGGCAGCACGCACCTGCACCCGCACGTTGCGGGTCGTCGCAGGTCTTCAGGTCCACGATCCCCCGGTGTGGGTCGAACCAGTCCATGCGGATCTGGCAGGGCATCCGGCAGTACTCGGCCCGCACTACGCCCTCGGGTGTGCCTTGGCTCAAGAGGTCCCTGGCGAGAACGTGCCCGCGGACCCCTTCGGCCATGCGCTCCACCAGCTCGTGCTGCTGCACCGTGAGCACGGGCTTCCCTTGCGCAGCGGCCCATTCGGAAAACGCCTTGGTGCTGGAGCCGTAGAGCTCGCCTGTTTTGGGGTTGAGGGGACCGCCGACGGCGTATTCGGCCTCGAAGCGCTCACGCCCCTCGAGCACCAGCGTGTGCAGCGCCCGGCCCACCAGAAACGCCGGCCGGTCCTCGTCCTCGACGAGTCCCAGCCTCTTCTTGCGGTACAAGAGCGGGCAGCGGCGGAAGTCGGCCAACTGGTGGCTGGTGAGGTACTCTCGCGCCTTCTCTCGATAAACTGCGTACGACTCGCGGAGGATCGGATCGACGATGGCGCTCATGCAATGGCCTTTGTTTTCGTCCGAGGGAATGTCGTGGAGCGGAACCGCGCGGCCTGGCTCGCTGGCCGTTGGGGCCGCCCGTGAGGTCCGGCACGGAGACGAACCGGCCGGCCGAAGGTCTCTAACGGTGCGGCCCCTACTAGTAGACCTACCGGCTGGCCGGCCGAACTGTCGCAAATCACGCCCAATAATCTCGCAGGCCCGACCGCTCGAGACGCTTGCGGATGTCCCGAAGCAGTCCGTACAGGGCCGCCCGCGACATACCCAGCTCACGGGCGATCGACGCCTTCGACCGGCCGGCCATCAAGCGCTGGCAGATGTCCCGCAGGTGGTCGGGCAGCGGCTGGAGCACGGTGGCGACATCCTGGACCAGCTCGGAGGTCTCTTGGCCGGACCGCGGCCAGTGGCCGGTCCGTTTACCCGGCTGGGTGTCGGGGAGGGTTTCGCCAAACTCCGTGCGGCTGCCCTCCCCGTCCTGGATCGGACGGTCGAGCGATCCCTCTTCGCGCTCGGGCGAGCGCATCTCGGCCTGCCGGCGCTCCAGGATCGTAGCCAGGCAGTTCTCGCACACCACGACTACGAAGGCCTCCCAGGTTCCGGAGCGGGGGTCGAAGTGCTTGCGACGCTCGAGCAGGTCGAGGACGAACTCCTGAATCAGGTCCTCGCTCGCGGTCCGCCTCGGTCAACCCGGCCCGGCCGATGAGCTGGCGGGCCTTGCTGCGAATGAAACGGATGGTGAATTGGTCGAAGCAATCGAGATTGTGCTTGGTAGCCATTGGCAACTCCTTCTCGGACCGCCGAGAAGGGCGTGCAGGCCGTCGCCGAGCTTCGGGCAAGAAAGCGGCACGAGCGGAAACGTGCGTGGATCGCCACTTGTTTGGCGACTCCCACAACGCCTCCGCTCGTGCGGTCGGTCGGTTGTCCGGAATCGAACGTGGTTACGAAGAGGAAACCGTTACACCTGCTCGTGGATTTCCAAGACCACCGGCAAGCCGTCGTGGACCTTGATAACCTCGATCACGCCTGTGCCGATGGCCGCCAGTGCCTCGACCAGCGCGATCTGCTCGCGCTTCAAAGAGTATTGGGCCCCGGCGGGTTCGGGGCGCGAGGGCCCGACCTCGGCAAGCCGGACCGCGCGGACGCCCCGCGGGGACGGGGCGAACATGGCCTGGCGATTGCGAACCGTAAGGCCCTTGATGGCGCAAGCTACTCTATCCCCCCGCCCCCGTGCGCGGGGGCAATACCCAGATGGTTGCGAATACTATCCGCTTTACCCCAGAGCTCATTCACGCAAAGGTCTTTTTCCCAAATACGAATCCGCCAGTCCCCCGCAATGTGGCAACACCTGTTGCACGAAGCCCCGATGATAGCGAGAAGCAGCGCATAGACCATCGCAACCGGGATGCAGAAATGAGGCCCATTTTCACCATAGAACACGTCTTCGGTGAATACCACGTTTTCCGGCAGCGATCCTTCATGCAGAAGCGTACAGCGAAGCGTCTGATAGATTATTCGTTCGAGTTCCATTACCTGCGTTGAAGATTGCGGCGACGCAGGGGACCTGATTCGCAGAGTCGATCCTGGAGCTGCCAGGATCGCCCCCCCGAAGCCAATACGCGTGATAATATCGAGGTTCTTTCTCACGAAAGCCTCGCATCGTTTTCCAGTGTCCCTATTTGTCGCCAGGGGCGGAAACTCCCGTCGCGCCGTTGCGTCCAAGGCGATGCAAACGGCGATCATTGCGGATTCGTAATCCTTCTCATTGAGGTGCCGAAGGCTCTCGGCCACACGGCTCGCTATCGACATTTTTCTGCACCCCGAAATCGCGGGAAAAGCCACCCAACTCCCATAGCCGGCCTTGGGCTGCTTGGGCGAGCAAGTGATTCTCCCTGGTAAATCCGTGCGGGTCAACGTGGTGGACGCGAGAGAATCGTTAACCCTTCTGTTGTGCCCGCCACCGCAGCCGCTGGCGCTGCCAATCCGGCTCGGCGGCGATCACCAGCAACTCGCGCAGCACCAACGGGTCGCGGCCGCGCTCCACAGGGGACAGAAACAGCAACTCCTCCTGGATATCCGGGGCCAGGTTGAGCAGGTTCATGATCTGGGTGACCCTCGCCCGGGTGACGTGCCCCAGCCGGGCCAGCTCGGCCTGGTCTGCCACCTGGCCACGGCGCACGAGCCCGTCGAAGCGGATCGCCAAGGCCATCAGCCGCGCGACGCGCGGCACGCGGCCGCAGGGTGCCGCCGCGGCTGGGTTCTCGCCCAAGCGGATTTGCCTGCGGCCTCTGGAACCGCGGCGGAGGTGGACTCTGGCACGCAGCGTGATGCCCTCGCTCATGCAGCGTCTCCTTCTGATTGGCGCTCTGCCAGCGTCTTGATGCCGGTGGGGTGAAGCGTGATGGAGATCAGTCCTTCGCGACCGTCGTAGTCGATCCGCTCGATCAACAGACGGAGGAGCCGAGCCTGCTCATGCGGACTGAGCGACTCCCAGACCGAATCGAACTCGGCCAACGCCCGGGCGACCTCGGCCGGATCGATCGTGCCACGCCGCAGCCGCTCGGCCTGGTCGTGGACCTCGACCAGCCGCCGCTGGGCCGCCGCGATCCGCTCCTGAAGGTCGGCCAGTCGCGCTGTGGTCCTTTCGATGTCCGACTCAGTGCTGGGCTCGGTGACGATCCGGTGCAACTGGAGGTCATACTCTCCAAGCTCGCGCCGGAGCCGTGCTTCTTCGGCGGCCAACTCCTCCGTCCCTCGCGAGGCTTGGGCTTGGAGCTGCCGAACCGTCGCCGCCACCAGGGCGGGATCGCGGCCGATGCACTTGATCTGTTCGATGACGAACTGCTCAATCTGGCCCGCGGGGATCGACCCGGTCGGGCAGGTATGCCGCCCGCGCTTCTGGGCCGCGCTGCAGACGTAGTACCGATACCGCTTGCTGCCGTTGCGCGAGGTATGCGTGTGGACCATCGTGCAGCCGCAGGCCGCGCAGTGCAGCAGTCCCTTGAGCAGGGCCCCGAACTTGTTCCGGACCCACGTCCCGCCCGTCCGGCCGTTTCTCGCCAAGAGGGCCTGGATGCGCTGCCACAGATCGGCGTCCACGATGGCGTCGTGCTGGCCGTCGTGGATTTCGTCCTTGTACCGGACCTTGCCGAGGTACGTGACGTTGGTGAGCAGGTGCCACAGGCTGTTCTTGTCGAATGCCCTGCCGCCACACTCGAAGCCCTTGCGCGTGGTCCATCGCTTGTTCCGCCAGCCGCGGCGACGCAGCTCCTCGACGACCGGGATCAGCCCTCCGTAGTCGAGGTACAACTGGAAGATGGCCCGCACCTGGGCCGCCTCTTCCGGGTTGACCAAGAGCCGCGATCCCTGGGGGGCCAAGTCGTAGCCGAGGATCGGCCGGCCGCCGCACCAGCGGCCCTTGCGGCGCGTGGCGGCGATCTTGTCCCGAGTGCGCTCGGAGATGATCTCCCGCTCGAACTGGGCGAAGGACAGGAGCACGTTGAGGACCAGCCGGCCCATCGACGTGGCCGTGTTGAACTGCTGCGTGACCGAGACGAACGACACGCCCTTGCGCTCGAACGTCTCCATCATCCGGGCGAAGTCCAGGAGGCTGCGGCTCAGGCGGTCCACCTTGTAGACCACGACGCAATCGACGCGGCCCGCCTCGATGTCGTAAAGCAGGCGCTGCAAGGCCGGACGGTCCATGTTGCCGCCGGTGAATCCGCCGTCGTCGTAGCGCTCCGGAAGCACGGTCCAGCCTTCGCCGGCCTGGCTGCGGATGAAGGCCTCGGCCGCCTCGCGCTGGGCATCCAGCGAGTTGAACTCCTGGTCCAGGCCCTCGTCGGTACTCTTGCGCGTGTAGATGGCGCAGCGGATGACCGGCGGGGTGCGGGAGGAGCCGTTGTTGCCGTTGCGTCTCATCGGTCGCCCCTCTTTCCGCCCAGTCGGAAGAACAGATAACCGTTGATGTGACTCCCGGTGATCGCCTTGGCTACGGCCGAGAGCGACTTGTAGACCTCCCCTTCATACTCGAATCCCTGGGGCAGCACCTTGACCTGGAGCGTCTCGCCCTTGTAGGGCCGGGTGAGGATGCTGCCGGGCGGCGGGAGCCGCGAGCTGCGGTTCGCCAGGGCCTGAGCCGCCTGCGTCTGGGGCACCGCGGCAGGCGCCCGAGGCGGCCGCAGGCGGAGGTCGGCGTCGTTGGCCAGTTCCTCGGCCCGGCGCCGGGCACGCTCCGAAAGGTCGCCCTCGGCCAAGGCCTGCATCCGCCAAAGGATGCGCTTGATGAGCCACTGTTTGTGCCGGCTGCGGGTGGGCTCGCCGAACACCTCGGCGTAGCGCAAGCGCAGCTCGCCCACCGACATGCGCCGCAACGCGGCCAACTCCTTCTCGACGTTCAGATGCATGTTCTCGGCTCCTGGTACGGGTCTGGGAAACCGTCAACCGACACGCACACTGAGCCTCGTTTTCGCGGGAACCTCAAGGCCCTCGGCCAACGTTTTTCGATCGCGTTCGGGGCATGCGTTGGTGGGCAAGACGGCCCGGCTTTCCAGCCGGAGCAGCCCGGTGGCGAGCACGGCCGCGATCTTGTCCAACCGATCCTCCGGCCAGCAGCGCGCAGCCTGAGCGCAGTCGAACATGGGAGCACTCCAGAAGAAGACGATGCCCGCGGTGGCCGCTCCCGGCGGGCGACGCTCACGGAAAGGCTGGTCGCGCGGCCCTATGCTGTTAACCTACCGGACGGCGGCTTGAGGTGTCGCAATTGGTCATCGAATCTCGATGGCGACCATCGCACCCGCCCCCGAGGCCTACCGTCTCGTCATCTCGACGAAGGCGTCTTGGGCATCCACGGTCCACCGGGCGTCCAATTCGCTGCGAATGCCCGGTTCGACGCGATGGCAGCCGCAACCGGATGAAGAAATTGGCGGACGCACTCCACCACGTCGTAGAACTCCTCTGGAGCTTCTTGCAGGAGAGAGCGACGAACGAAGGCCTTCCACTGCACCGCTTTCGAGGGATTGCGGGCGAACTCACTTGAGAACCCGACAGGCGCCGCTTCGATGGGCGTTTGCCGCCGTGCGAAGGTGGCCCGAATGGCATTGCCCAAATCATCGCCGTCAAACGGAAAAACGGACGCCAGCAGCCAGATGTCGAAGAAGTCTTTCATCCGGCTGTTCAGTTGGCCCAGTTTGACGATGGCCTCGAACTTTTCAGCGATCGTCGTTTCCCGGTTGTAGGCAAGAAGATCGGCTGGCGGCTGATCGAGAATCGTCGGATAGGTTACCCGGCATGGCGAGGGGGTGACCACGTCGCTGAATCCGATGTCGACCTGCATAGTGACCCGAGCGTTTCCCAAACCGCCCAGGAACTTGGCACGCACGCCCTCGTAGTCTGCATCCTCGGTGATCCGCTCGGTGGTCACGCTGCGGGGGTCGAACAGGAGTCCATCGTCATCCACGCGCGTTTGACAAATCTCTGCGATGACCGAGCGAACGTGGTCAAGGTCGTTGGCGATCCGACCGAGCAGGTCGATGTCACGGGTTGGCCGGGTTGTCGGAGTATCCCAAGCCATGAGCAACAAGGCGCCCTTCAAGACGAAGCGGTCCGCGTAGGCGGAGCGGGAAAGCCGGAACAGCCAACGCTCCAAGGCGTAAAGCTGAAGCAAATCGTTGAAGCGACGATGGCCTTGCTTGGCGGCGTTCAGCAAACGCTGATGCACGGAGGCGGCAACCTTCCTGGTCATGCAAGCGCCTCCAACACGGGGTGCATTAGCTTCTCCACGCGACAGATTCGCGCGTACTCCAAGACCTTATCAAGTCGTGCATCACGCCGTGCCCGGTACGCGCGAAGCGCCTCCAGCGCGACATCTACCCCGATCTTGTTGCGAAACTTGAAGCAGTCGGCCAGGGTTTTCTCGGGACTGTAAATGCGCACCGCAACACCATCCATCACCTGCGTCTCGATTCCCGCTTCGAATGCCTGCCCAGAGAACCGGAAAACACGCAGTGGCGGATAATTGAGAGCGGGGCGCCGGGCCGTGCGGGGAAGGGCCAAGTCAACGATGTGAGGAATCTGCGTCGTCAGGCCATGGTGAGCCAAAGCCGAGATCAAACAGATGACGCCCTGCGGGACTCGCTTGGCTACGGTGGCCAAGTCGGGGTCGGTTGGGGGCGGAAGCTCCACCAGCCGATACAACCCCCGGGCGAGTCTCTCCAACTCGCCGGTGCGATGCATCGCATACAGAGTGCGCGGATGGACGCCGGCGGCCAGCGCCTCTTTGGTCCTGAGTACGCCGCCGCGTTGACGAAAAAGCTGGCGGGCTTTGGCAATTCCAGAAGCCATCGTGATTGCCTCCCTCAAGAGCGGATAAAAACGCAAACAGATTCTAATAAGTGTATGCGTTTTTATCCATAGGAACCGCTCGGGGGCGATTCCCCACGCGACCTCCGAACCGACACAGCCTGCCAAGCGGCTGCAAGACCTACCGGCAATCTTCTGCCACAGACGGTGGTCATCGTCGCGCGCGACCTGCGCGGGCTGTTAACCCGCTGGGGTTGTTTAGCAGAGAGTCCGAGAGTTCGAGGCCGAAGGTTCGGGCTGCGATGGCAACCCTGTAGGGTTGACATCGACCCCCGAATAGTCTCTCTCGAAACCGAGAGTCCACGGCCGGCGTGCGAAGCGACGCAAATCCTTGCAGAAATGGCGATTAAAGCGAAACGACCGCAACCCCTCAATCCGGGGCACGGGCGTCAACTGGCCGGTCGGCGGTTTGCTAGAAAATGAAGAAGCTCC
The DNA here is from genome assembly GCF_055386265.1 of Thermogutta hypogea. NCBI lineage: Bacteria > Pseudomonadati > Planctomycetota > Planctomycetia > Pirellulales > Thermoguttaceae > Thermogutta > Thermogutta hypogea. The sequence goes on along the minus strand of NZ_AP042425.1, from coordinate 1,458,812 downwards.
GCGAAGGCAACTCTCCTCGTAAATACTCTCTTCTTGGCCGATTTCGCAACTGCTTATACGGGAAGGACTTGCCGAGTTCGAGACGTGTTCGGTGCGGGTCCAGTCGTTCCAAACTGTCTTGAACTTTTGGTCGTAGCTTTTACCGCCAAAGAGGGGGCATGGTTGTTAACGCGGGAGCGCACTATTCGAACCGGCGCAAAGTTGTCCGGGCGGTTTTCAACTCGCGCGAGCGAAGGGGGTGGGAGACCATTGGAGCACAGTGCACAATCCGGATTCCCGGTCAACCCTCGCATGGGACCGCAAGGTGCGCTCCGGAACCCCTCGCGGGCAGAATTTCGCCGCTAAGGGGCCCCCGCGCGGCAGGTCGGCCTTTGCAGCACCCCAGGAAAAGAAGGCCTCGCCGCGACTTCGCGTCCCGCCTTGCCGTTTGCGCTACCGCCTTGCCTCTTTCCTGGAACCGATCGCAGGTCAGCGTCTTCGACATCCGCCCCGAACGGGCCACCACAACGCAAGCAAGCAGTCGCCCAGGCGCGGCTCGACGGTCCACCGGCGGTCTGATGCTGTTGAGCCGGCTACTCGTTTTGCCTTTCCAATGACTTCTGCCGTTTTTCTCGTTGCTCCAGTCCCGAGCGGATCGCCGCTTTCACGCCATCGGACCATGGCCCCGATTCGGCCTGCTCTTTCAACCAGGCCAACCCGGCTTCCGAGATGGGAGCTTCGGCGATCGCAATTCGTAATTCCCTGGCGGACTCGATCAACTGCGGCAAGAACCGCTCATCCCCATCCTCCCAACGAGTAGCCAGCCACATGGCAATTGAGCTCTCAGCGAGCATCGCAGGATCCGGTCGCGGTCTCGGCCCGTAATACGCTTGGGTAACGGCTGTCAACCTCATCAGTCGGATTTGCAGATAGCGCTCGCGCCTGCGGTCCTCCAGCGACTCAATAAACTCAAGTTCCTTGGCCCAGAGTTGCTGGATCAGATCAACGGCCAGCCATCTGCCAGCCTCGTTCGTCGCAATGTAACCTTCGTTGTTAATCAGTCGGCTTGGCGATATCTGATGGTCCGCGGACCAGAGGCGTCGCATCATATCCCACTCTGTGATTCTTAGCGGATATGAAGACGGCACGGCGGCGCCGCTAATCGCCTTTCGAAAGGCCGATCTAAGGCCCGCCCGGCCCTCATAGTGGAGCAGCAGTTGCCACGCCAGCATCGGGAACCAGTCCCTGAGATCGCCTTCGTATTGCGTCGATGCCAATTTGCGCAGCAAATCCCGTGCCCGCTGATCCTGGTAGGTGTGAATGGCTAGGAATGCAATCTCCATGACTTGGTGGGGACTCGGCCTCCAGCCCGAACGGCACGCCGTTTTCACGAATAATGCGCCAGCCTCCCTTCCGTTGACTCCGACAACAGGTTGCAATCGAAATATCGGAGCGAACGATTTCCACTCGCTCTCCGGAGCACTGTTGTAGACAGTCACGCAACTCAGAGCGAAAATCACCATATCCATAAGCCCATCACAGCGTTGTAGCGCGACCCGCCTCTCAAGCAGCGTTTCCAGAAACTCCCGTTGACAGCCGGCATCGTAGGCTTTTTCGGTCAACGCAAGTGCACGCTCCGCATCCCAGAGAATTCGTTCCGTCCGCAACCGCTCCAACTCCGACTCGAGATCACGTGCTTTCGCTACGGCCGGAGAGACCTTCGTCTCTCCCACACTATGTGTCCCGCCGCTGCCCTTAGCCAAAACACCCGTCCCGCCGCAACGCGCGATAATCGGGACCGCGGACCCTGTGGCCAGGATAAGGCCAAGCATCATCGTAACCGGGCCGCTGCCAAATCGTATCATGGCAACACCTCGTGAACTCATGGTCACAACGATCGCCACCACGGACACGCCGGGAATCTCGCGTAGCACGTTCGTGCCGCAGTGAATCGAGCCCTCGCCGTTGTGATAGGTGCGTTCCTCGCATGATCGAACGTTCGTAAACCCAGCCACACCAGCAGGCGCGTGAACGTAGTCATGGAACCAGTCTTGGCTAACGGTCGGGCCATGGACGTGTGCGAAAAACAACCAATCACGTCCACCAGCGAGTTTACCACGTTATTAGCGAACGCCAACTCGCCGGGATTCTGCGGATCGACTCGCCCGGAATTCCAAAACAGTACCGGCATCTCGATCATGTTGGGGCTGGGCCTCGTGCGGAAAGTGACCGTTTGGTCGGCTTCGGTGGTCAATCCTGCGTGCCACCAGTCGCGTAGTACATAGAGGACACGGCTGGAGACGCTGTTTACATGTATTCTGCTACCATGGAATACAAGGTGGCGTCTTTCTTCTACTCCTTTCGGCGCAATTGTTCCAAGACACGCTGCTCGTCGGCAAGGTCCACGAACTTCGCATGAGGATGCGCGCCAAAAATGGCAGCCGTAGCCCTACCGCGAAAGGTCTTGCTCTCTTGAAGTTGTGCGATCGTAAGCCCGGTGGCACCGACAAGCTTCAGGCCCACAATGTTCGCGTCGGTGAATTTCGCCCCCTTGAGCAACGAACCGCTTAAGTCGGCATCCTCCATGTTCATCCCGGAGAAGTCCCAGCCCTCGAGCTTCATGTTCCTCAGGTGCATCCCACGAAGGTCTTTGCGTTTCCAATTTGCGGTCTGGTGAAGTTGTGCTTCCGCGAGAAGGCACCCGTCGAAGCCAATGAACCCCGACGTCACCGTCTCATAATAGAGAAGCGGCGACCGGTCGGAGCAACCCGGGTCGAAACGAAACACGCCCCCCACAGTATCCGCAGGATACAAGAAGTAAGCATCGTGAAAGCGAGCCTCCGTGAGATTGCAGCCGGAGAAATACGCCAGGTTACATCGTGAGAAATCCCAGCCCCTAAAATCGTCTTTCAGCTGTCCCTTTGCTGGATTCGACGAACCAGCGAACAGGAGTTCGGAATAATCACGACGCTGACCATTCTTGGTGGTCCGAAGCTGATGTTCTGAAACATAACAGGAATAGATCACCATGCGGCGGAGTGTGGCGTCTGTAAAGTCGCAACCTCGCACGTCACCCAAATTGCAGGCCTCAAGGGTCATGCCCCGAAAGCTCAGGCCTCGCATATCTCCCCGGAGTATCCGTATTCCAAAGAGGCGCCCCTCGCGATAGTTTCTGGTCTGTTGTAGCATTTCCCCTGAGGCGCCAATGATGTAACTGCCCTCAATGTCAGCGTTAGTGAAATCATTCATCGCCGCCCAGCTCGACCAATCCATCTGACAGAGGCGCAGGCTCGTACTGCGAAACGAGCAGGCGCGAAAGTCGGTTTCGAGCAGCGAGCTGCCATCCAGCGTACACCCTTCGAAATTGGCGCCGTACAAACCCTTCAGTTCGAAATGGATAGTCGCACAGCGGAGGTCCCGGCCGCCGAAGTTGATCTTGGACGCATCCCTCTCGTACTCGCCCCGGGAGGTGTTCATGATCCAGGGGAGACTGTTGATCTGGGCTTCAAGGTCTTCGTTGCCCACGCCAAGTTTGAGCGTTAGGGGTAACTCGGATGGTCAGCCTGGCCGATGCCCGCGAATACGCCCACGCAAAGCCATACAATCGCAATGATGTGTTTGACGCACATCACCGTGCCTCCGTCGAAGCTGCGATTCGCCATTAAAGACATAAAAGGTTCCTGACACGTTTTTCGGTCGCCATTGCTAGCGCTGCCACGGAGGGAGGCCCAACTCAATCCTAAGTTCGTCGGGAATCCGCACGCCGGCCATCCGGCCATTCTTGTAGTTCCACGTTGATTTGATCTGTTCGGCCGTCAGGCCGTGCCAATTGTTAGTGAGATCTGCACCAGTAATCACCGCATCCGTGAAGACCGCGCCCGTAAAAGGGCCCCAGAGAACGCATCCTGTCAAGTTCTGCCGAGAGAAATCGAATTCCACGAACGGAGTTGGCGCGCCTCTTACCCAAGGAACGTGAAGGCCGGCAAGATTTCCTTCTTTGTAGCTTCGGGTCGAATAAAGCTGCTCCTTGGTGACGTTCGTTATCGTCGTGTGGTCGATGACGGCATCGGTAAGCTTCACGTTCACGGCGCTAAACGACATACCCCGGAGGGTTTCCTTCGAGAAATCCCAGCCGTGCGCGATCTCGCCCAGCGAGAGGTGGCAGTACTCCCAGGAAAACCCGTGATTACCCGACCACCATTCCGCGTTCTTGGTCGAAAGGATCTGCTGCTTGGTGATCTTCGCGCGCAACACTGCTCCGGTGATATCGGCATCCGTGAAATCACAGCGAGTACAATCGCCGACAATGATGGCATTGCGCAGGTCAAATCCACGAAAATCGACAGACTCGTTCCACGGACGCGCTGCGCTATCGAAGAGATAAACCTCGCAATCACTCAAATCCTTGTGCCGGAAGTTCCATGTGGAGCGAAGCTGGGGGAAAGTGAGGCAGGACGCGCCACCCCGGCTGTACTCGTTGCCGCGCGAGGGAATTAGTCCGCTGCCGTAATCAGGCGGCCGATACCACTGACAACGCACAGCCGAAACGCCCGTAATCACGGCGTTAGTGAGGTCCGCATTCTCGGGAATACTGGAACTTGCGAAGAATGCCCACTTCAAATTGGCGTTCCTGAACGAGACGCCCGATAACCTGACGTTGTCATAAAAGACGGCCTCTTCCAGATTGGCGTCAGTGAAGTTCGCACCTTCCAGGTCCGTTCCATCGAAAATCACTCGCCGCAAGTCGCAACGCGTGAAGTTCGCGCCTGCTAAATGCGTATTCAGGTCAAACCTACTTCCACGGAAGTCCATCCCAGAGTAATCGGCCCCTGCCTTCAGTTCGAGATTCCTCGGAACGTAAGGGCCGAGTCGCGTTTCGGGCACGATCTGTCCTTGCGCAAATGCGTATTCCTCGAATGCGGGAAGCAGCAATGCCATCGGCGTCAGAGCCTCAACAATCGCTTGAACGCACCGCCAGACAAAGTGATTGTGCCGCACTACCGCTCTGCTCATAGGTCGCATGGTCATCTCCTTCGCACCGGTGACCGTTGACGCCGGATGAGAGGCCATCCCGACTGCGCGCGAGACCACTATCGTCCCTTGTCAGTGGGAAGCAGCGCGATCAGCGAATCAAGGTATGTCAATATATATGCTGCTGAACTCGACGCCGCTCCCCCAGTGGGACTGCACATGAAGGCGGTTAGCCGCGCCGATCCCCGGCGGCGTGCCTTCGTATACCTTCGTGTAGTCCACGCTGCCGTGCCTTCGGACACTCACCGTGAGGACCGAGCCGGTCCACTGAACCTTCATTTGGTAACTGTCTCCCAACGCACCAAAGAAGCTGTACGAATCCTGCAGGATATTGTAGCAATCCTGCCAGGTCCCTGGAACCCGCACTTTGGTACTGCTGTCCGCGACAGACAGATCAAACATTTCGTTATAACGTAGGAAAGGAAGATTGTATTCCACGCCCGGAAGCAGCCGGGTCAACTCCTCGGCGACGTACGAAACGCCCCCGTAATCCAGTTTCACTTTGTCGTGATTGGGGCCCTGCCAAACTGATGGGTTGTTAAATGTCCCAAGGCCGCCCACTCGGTCAACTAGGCGTTTGATGTCGATGATCGCGACTTCCTTGCGCGGGTCCGAGGCAGGGTCCGTGACGAGCGGCCCAATCTTGACGCCGCTATTGGCGACGAAACTGAGCTTGCGCTGATCTCCGTTCGGCGTGAACTCATCTGCGTTGGTGTCCGGCTGCACGAAGCGGCCATCGAGCTTCACATCGAAGGTCAAAGTGAACGCGCCTTCAATCTCCACTCGCGTATAGGCGTCCCCCTTGTTGTACGCATTGTAGTCTTTGCCCGTCCACTCGCGCTGCGGCCCCACCGCGCCTTCCACTGGCACTGGGGTCTTGAACTGTGCCGCGTCAATCGTCCATTCGTTGGGGATTACCCAGTCGGTGAAGTGCGTGGAGTTATCCTGGACCTTAAGCACGACCGTATCACGCCCAACTTCCTGGTCATTGGAGTCCCAGAGCACGACATGTATCTTATCCAATCCGGAGGGAAAGCCCGTCGGCCCGCTTCCAATCGCCTCAACCCAATAGCTCACCACCTGCGTGCCAGTCTGGGCAGGGTGCAGAGTTGTGGTTGGTTCGTGCACTAGCTGTCCGTTCTCTTCCCTATACACTTTGAGATTGGGAGTGTAGTGAATCGACCACTGGCGGCCAGTGGCGATTCCCTCCACGTACACACTGCCGGGGAACGGGTCGCTGGTGGTCCCAGCCGGAATCATCCACTCGTACTGGTTGTATCCTGTACCTTGGACGGTCGCGCCGTCCGGAAGGTTCCGCAATTGGTCGCCCCAAATGCGCAGACCGTCGCTGGCCGTCAACCGCAGCGCGCAGCCGTCGAGGCCTTCGTACGTCTCAAGATCGAAGTCGTCGTTACCACATGCGACTTATTATTACTTCAACAACAGAGTAGAGGATGACGATGGCTGGAATTAGATTCGCGAGTGCAATGAGACAATACAACAAATAATAGGGAAACCGGGTGCGAATTGCTGTGATGCCAGCAGCCGTCGCACCTCCAAAGCCGACGAACATGGTTACGCAAAATGCCAGGAAGAACCTAACACCTGATGGGTCGTAAGGATACCACTCTACGCCGCCAAATGCCTCCAGCCCCATCCAATTCGTCGTTGCGATAAGTACGAAAGGCGACAAACACGCGCCCCATGCCACAAGCCAAGTAGGGACTACCCGTTTGCTCTCGCGTTTCATGAATCTATCCTTTACGGAAACATTTGTTTCTCGATGCCTAGATCAGCGGCTCTGTACGGTCTGACCGGACGGGAAACTATACGTGTGTACGTATCGGCCGCCCTCCAGGCATGTTACGCCACGGATCTACCGGCTCACTCGCGCCTTGAATTGGTCAAGAATCGTCTGAATCACCAGCGGGTGCTCGTCGATCGTGCCGTGATCGACTCCCAATGGACTGCGATCATACTCTAGATCCGACGGCTGTGGGTCCTGTATTGGTGCGCCCCGCAGCCAAGAATTGGTCTGATACTGATTCAGGAAAAACGTCGCTCCTGGCGGGCGGCGAGTTTCCGGATGTACGTCGCTGTAACGGTTGTTCGTGACAGCATCCAGGTAGGACGCAAACAGGAGTTCATAATCCCCACGAAGCGTACTTCCATCGCTTGCCTCGTAGTTGTTGGCTAGGCGCCATGCAACGTGGTAGACAGTTCCTCCACCGTGACTGTACCCCAACAAAGTGACCTGAGTTACCCCGCGGTGGTTGACAGCGCGCACAATCTCGTCGTGTGCTGGGCCACGTCCCCATTCGTCTGCCTCATCTGCCCCCCACCAATCGTGGCCATCGTCCCATACCTGCACGTCGTAACCGTCCAGAAGGAGCTCGATTACCAGGTTGTTCAGGCCGGGCGACGCTGCTGGGTCGCCGGCCGTCTGATGCTCCCCAACGAAGGCGGCGGCCAGGCTCTCGAACGGCCTGAGTGTCATATACTGCGTCCAAGCGCGATACTCCTCGCCGGTGGCATCGTCGAGCCAAACCTCGGCAATCACGGTAGCAGTGCTGTCACTGTAGCTGGTCCATTCCACCCAGAGGGTCTCATCAGTCGTAAGCACCAAGCCGTCCCCCGTAGCGTCCAAGGGAGAACCACCTTTGGTGCGCGTACTCCAAAACCTGACATCGGGTGAATTGCACTTGAGAAAGTAGGTGACCCCCGAAGCAGGATAAACATCTACATCAATCCGAACCAGGTCGTTTTCCTCAGAAACCGCCTCGGTAATAAACCAATCCCGGGAAGGTCCACCGTTGTCATGGTCCCCGTTTCGTCTGATGCCTACACCGTTTTGTTTCCACTTGTTCATTGGGATAGGCATGGGCGCAATGTGGTGTGTTTGGGGTGTGTACGGTGTCAGCACCACACCGAAGGTGGAACACCGCACACTGTCGACGTCGATTACAGTGTATATTGGGTTGCCGCCGGGGATTTCCGGAGGATTCGGCTTCGCCACACTCCACATCAATGTGTCGGTCAAGGCACTTCCAGTAACCCCCTCAACATAGATACTCGCCGGGCACATCAGCAAGCCGCTGGACACGAACCAGCGGTAAACGACTTTTTCCTGGCCCGCTTCTACGATCGTGACCACCTCGTCTGGGCCAAACACAGGATCGTCGACGATTGGTGTCTTTGTCTGGTCGAGCCAATAGCTCAGACCAATACCTGCAGTAACTTTGAGCTCGAACGCAAAACCATCCATCCCAGACAGATCCTCGAAGCCGCGATCAAGGACCACCTGGAATAGATCGTCGTCCGCAAAGGGGGCCCACTCGCCACCCTCCGGGTAGCTGTAATCGTCGTTCTCTAGATAGTCTTGAATGCCGTTTTCGTTGTCATCATCACTGTTCACAACGAGCAGCTCCCCCGGATAGTCCGGTACATTCTCGATCTGTTCTTCCCGGTCGCTGCGGTCGATCGTGCCGGTGTTGTCGCTGTCGGTGTCAATGTCCACCGAGGGGATGATGGTCAGCACCGAGGTGCGGTGATCCGGGACACCGTCGGCCGGGTCGTCGTTGGGATCATCGTTATCCGGTAGCGGCGTCCACAGGCCGGTGTTGGCCGGGCGCATGAGTACCGGCTCCTGCTATCGTGAAGTCAAGTCGCCCCTCGATCCCGGCGCCGTAAATGTAATGCGTGCCGTACAGTTCCGAGGAACCCGTGGGCCGAAAGGCGGTGGCCCAGGAAGATGAACGCCGCCACGAGGAAGCCGATGGTCAGCCCCACCGCGCCACCGATCAGGCCCAGGGACGCGCTATTCGGCCCATCAACCAAGTCAATGATGGCCACCAATTGGTCAATTTGCGCGGGCGTAACCTCCATTTCTTCGACAAACCATGCGTGCTTTCCCACCGAATAACGTGCCCAAAGCTCATACCGGCCTGGGGGAAGGTCCCCTTCCTTGCCAGCAATGCCGTAGTATTGAAGCTCGATATGATAGCTCAGCTCTTGCCCGGGCGCCAATGTGCGTACGCTCGCTCGGGTCGCAGCGGGAGGAGTGAGTTCGACCGTGAAGGGAACCTCCTTCCCGTCCTTGGTCAGAACAATGTGCAGATTTCCTACAGGGTGGCCCGCCTGGTTGCCGTCAAAATACCGAAACGGACTGTCCGACATGTTTCTCAGCACAGCCTCGATGACCATACGATCCGCTTTCACTACTGGAATAACGGGGACCATGTCCAAATCAACACGGTCCCAAGCCATCGCCGTGGAGGCTTCGCTCGTTTCGGCAGCAATAAGGGGAGACGCCGCGCAAAGTGCGACTGTGATGATTCCCGATAAGGCCAGTGTATGTCGAGTAATCGAGCGGTTCATGCTATAGGCGTCCGGATTAGACACTATCGTTCGACCGATTCCTTACTGGTTAGGTCTATTTGCCTCCGCGTCGGGTTGCTGAAGTGGATACCCGACGTGTTCTGGGCCGTTTGATGGTGATACATCAGGTATCTCCCATCGTCTGCGTCGTCCTGCACTCCGTTCTCGTTTGGATCAGGCAGGTGTTCGCCCCCGTTGAATCCGTTGGCATTGTGTGTGTCGATGATCATGTGCGTGAGTTCGTGGGCAGCCACATAGGCACGGTGGCTCGTGACGTTGAACCCTTGATTCGTGGCAAAATCGTGCGCCGAGTCCACCACAACAAAGGCACCGTAACTGCCGGCAAAGCCTCCCGTACTTCCCGCCATCGAATCAGCGAACGCGAGATAGACAAACTCTGTCAGCATATTCGGCTGGCCATTCGTGCGATGGCGGTGTGCGTTGGCCCAGGATTCAGCCTGTGCGTAGGAGCTGAAGTCCCGGTGGCTTGCCGTGGGCTCGTCGATAACATAGTAGAGGTCTATCCCGGCGCCTTCCGTCAGGTCGCCAAAGCCCGCTGAGACGGTGTTCATGGTGCTTCGAATACCTGCCTCCGTCGGCATGTGCTCCACCCCTTCCATTATGTCCACCTCCACCAGAAGTTCCTTCCGGGAAGTGCTCAACCGCCTGTGCCCCCCGGCATGGCTGTTGCCGCCATCGAGTATGAAGCCCCGATACTCCTGGAACTCGGTCAAGCTGTCCCCCGTGGTCTTGTGGGCCGGAAGATCCGTGCCCCCGTCCGTGTTGCTGGCATCTGGATCGGGCATTTCCCAGTCGTAATCGCGACGGACAAAGGTCAGATCATATACGTCGTGGCTGTAACCATATTGAGTGTTCCATTCGGCGATCTGCTGGCGCTCCCAGCGGTCGGCGAGGCCGTCCTGGTCCGTGTCCGTAGGCACATCAAGCGTCCAGGTGAAGACCGCTACGCCATTCTTGATCAGGCTCGCCACCACCGTTGCCGAGCCGCCGTAATCCTTGCAGTAGAAATCGGCGAACGTGTTGGTAGCGGCCATGGTGCCGAGGGCCGCGCGGCTGTTTGCGGTGAGGGCAAAGGAGTAATCGTCATTCCGGACCGGACCCGTGACCATGTACGCGGTCTTGTTCTCGGCGTAGCCTGGGAGACTCGTGGTGTTCGTTATCCGGAAAGAGACGGCATCGATCCCTTGACCGCTGCCGACTCCAGCGGCGATGAGCTTCATGTGCTGCCCCCCATAGCTGGTCGTGTTGAAGGTCTTGTTGAACGTGAGCTTGTCCGTCGTGCCCTCGTAACCCGGCAAGTAGTAATCTACGCCGTCCACCGCATCGAACAGGGCGCCGTTGTTGTTCACATCCAGATCGACGTACACGACCATAACCTTGACCGTATCCATGGGGATAAAGCCCATCGGACCGCTAGGCCCGTCCATATCCGTCAGGAGGGTCACCGTGGTGACGCCTGGGTTGATCCCTTCCAGATAGAACTGAACCACGCGGTTGCCACTGCTGAGCCCCAGGTCGCTGGCCGTGTACTCGACATTGGGCGCAACATAGTCTCCTCCGGTGGCCGCGTCGAGCTTGTTGCGTTGCACACTTGCGTCTTTCTTCCAGATACGAAGATTGCCCGGTGCTGCTATGTAGAGGTCGCCGCTTTGGGTAACACTAGCCGGATCAGAGGCTCCATAGGCAAACTTGAACCTAGCCAACCCTAGGTCGATCTGGGGAAACAGATCGAGCACGAGGCTGGCGAGCGCCCCGCAGTTGACGTCGTCGTTGCTGCCCAACACGCCGTCGCGATCATATCCGTCGGCGAAGTCCGGAATGCGATCGTGGTCTGCATCGTCACGGAGGGCAGCTCGAATGATCTTCCCCGGCTCGCCCGGCGCGTCTTCCACTTGATCCTCGTGCAGGCTACGCTCGAGAGAATTGTTGTTGTCGGAATCCGCATCCAAATCCGCGCCGGTGATCGTGAGCACGACGCTGTCGCTGTAGACCGTGTTGCCGCTTACGTCCCTGAGCGCCCAGGAAACCTGGCCGCGCCCCATGTTAAGCCCTTCCACATACACGGTCAATGGGTAGTTGGGCATGCCGGACTCGAACGTCCATTTGTAGTGCCGCAGACGCACTTCGCTCGCGCTGAGCGGAAGCTGGTTCTTCGATTGGTCCTGCCACAGGCTGAGATTGCTTGTGCATTCGAGATGCAGTTCAAAGCCAGCCATACTGCTCGCATCGGGCAAACAGACCTCCAGCACGATGGGATGGAGGTCGTCGTCCGGGCTGTTCATCGGTTCATCGGCCCAGTCCGGAGCGCCGTTGTTATTATCGTCATCCGCGTTGATCAAGATGACGTTGCCTGTGTAAGCCGGCGAGGCCTCTATGTAGTCCTCCCCGTCGCTGCGGTCGATGACGCCGGTGTTGTCGCTGTCGGTGTCGATGTCGACCGAGGGCATGATGGTCAGCACCGAGGTGCGGTGATCGTGGACGGCGTCGGCCGGGTCGTCGCCGGGATCATCATCGTCGGGCAGCGGCGTCCACAGGCCGGTGTTGGCCGGGCGCATGAGTACCGGCTCCTGCGACTCGTTCTCCCGGAATTCGAAGGTCTCGGCGATACCCGAGTGGGGATGCACGGCCACGATGAAGTTGTCCCCATAGCGGGCGTCCTCGATGGCCAGATAGGCCTTCTGGATCGAGTCGCTGGTAGGCGAGGGGCCCGCGGTCGTGAACGCAAGCGTGAACGCTGGCAGGCCGCCGCCGGTCGCCGCCAGCGAAGCGGCGTTGTCCCGCAGACCATCCCCGGGATTGGCCGGCGGTTCCGCCGGGACGTTGGCCACCGTGTTGTCCGGATCATACCAAGCCAGATGCACCGTCCCCAGCATCCCCTCGGGCACCGGCGCACCGAGCTGCACTTTGACGCGAACCACGTTGTGGTCGATCGGCTGCTGAATGACCGGGTGCTGCCGGTAGTCGGGATAGACCAGATGGCCGTCCTCGCCGGACGTGAGTTTCGCCAGGCCGACCGACGTGCCGTAGTCCTCGATCTCCACTTCCCGCGACCAGGCCACCGGCTCCCACTCTACCAGGCTCAGATAGGTCACCGCGATCCGTGGCTGGGTGGTGGACGGTCCAGTTTCATGCAGACCTACAACGGCCGTGTTGAGCGTTTCGAAGTAGATGTTCTGGCCGCCGAAAGTGACAACGGGATTGATCGCCACAACGCCGGTGCTGCCGGGCGTGCCGTAGGCCCAACGCTCGCGGCTGGAATCGACCGTCATCGAGGCGAAGCCCCAGTCGGCCGCGGTCACGAGACCGTCGAACGTCGTTTGCGGCAGCCAGCGGTAGTCGTTGCACTGCCAGAGCAAGGCCCAATCCTCGCCGGAATCCTCCGGGGCGTCCCAGGCCGTTTCGCCCCAGGCCTGCTCCTCGACCGTGTAACCCTCCACGGCCACTACATGGACCAACACGGTCCAGGCGACCGGCAGGCCATCGGCATCCTTGCCCACGACCGTGACGGCGGTCAGGCCGGCGGAGGTGGAGCCCTGCGGGACGGAGATCGTCAGGCTGCCGCCCTCCAGCGAGGCCTCCACCAGGGCATCCGGCCCCGCCGGTGCTCGCAGCGTATGGCCCGAGCCGGCCCCGCTCGGCACACTCACCGTCACCGACTGATCGCCGCTTTGATCCATGTCGTACAGATCCAGGACCACCACCCCGGGCATCTCCGTCTTGTCGGGCCGCGGGCCGCCGGGTGGCGGCGTCGTCAAGTTGGCCAGTTCCTCGATGGCGTCCTCCAGAGCCTGGTTTAGCCGATCGCGGTCGCGCCAGGCTCCCCACTCGGCGAATACCACGTTCTGGGGCAACTCGGGGGACCCGTTGCCGTGGATGGCGTTGGGCTCCCGGTAGCTGGTCAGCCCCACCGCCTGCGCCGCGATGGGAGCCTCCGGAAGCGTGGCGAACGGGGCCAACTGCGGGCCGAGATCGTGGGCGGCAGCCAGCGGTGAAGGTGAGATGAGTCCCCCGCTGGGTAGCCGACCGATGGTGCTGTTGGCCGAAGTATCACTGGTACGACCGATGGGAACGTCGGTCTCGAAACCATACAGGCCGCCGCCGCAGCCGCACCCGCAACCTTCTCCCAGGCCGCCGTTGAGCTTGCCTGTCTGCGTGGGATAGACATAATCGAAGGCATAGGGTGAGGTATAGGTCGGCCAGCGGAAGCCGATGTAGTCAACCCACTCGTCATAAGAACTTCCGCAACCGCAACCACTGGCAGCGCCGGTTACATGGTTGTCGATTCCACCGCTGAGGGAATAATCATCGGTAGCCGAATCGTAGGACTCCGACCAGCTTCCGGTCCAGGAATAGTTGTCGCTTTCCGAACTGCCTTCTCCACACCCGCAGCCGCAACCGGAGCTTGAGTAACTGGTGGCCTTCGAACCGCCGCCACCCCCGCACCCCGACTGTTCGTAGGAGGTAAAGCGGTCCGTCCAGAGGGTGGACCAGGCCGAGTCGGAGAATGCGTGACGTTTCGTCAACTGGTTTTCCCAAGAACTGTTCTCCGACCAGGAGGCATGCTCGCTATACGAGTAGCCGCACCCGCTGTAGCTGTAATCGTCCTGGTAGTTATGTACATGAGAGCCGCTGGTAGTTTTCGTTGTCTCGGCATCGGCATCGTAATCGACCCCATCGTAATGCCAATCAACGCTGCGCGTTTGCTCCAGATGAACGTCGCCCGACTCATCGAGGGTGATCGTGCCGTAGCCGCCGGCATACGAAGTGGCGCCCGTCTGACCGTCGTAGTCGAAGTCCTTGGTGAGAGTCTGGTTTCCGTGGCCGGCCATGTCGAAGGCGATTTGGCCGTTTGCGGTGATGATGAAGCCGATCGAATGGTTATTTGTTTCAACAAGAGACTCGCTGTAGTTCTTCACGCCCTGAAGCGTGGCCAACCCTTGCCTGACATCGAACTGGTAGTTACCCGATCCTTCGATGGTGTGATCGGCATAGAACAGACCACCACCTTCCCCGGAGACGCTAGTGAATTGCCAGGCGGTCGAAGACGTACCCTGCGGTTTGGCTTCGCTGAAGGTCAAGCTGTAGAGCCACGTGTCATCACTGCTTTCGGTCTCTGTTCCGGAAAGCGTGGTGCCTCCTATAGGCGCGCCGGTCCAATCGCGCTGGCGCTGGTGGTCCACGTGCCATGTTTCCTGGATCGTCCCTGCACCGCTGCCCGAGACGGCCCACCCGGCGCTGTCCCAAATGCCCGGAGAGGGAATGCCGCCGTCGCACCCGCAGCCGCTCGACAAACTGGTGGGACCGTCGTAGATCGTTCTCGGGGCAACACTCTCGTGGCTTGCAGGTTTGGAGTAAACGAGATTGCGACTCGTTTCAAATTCCTCGGCACGAGAATAGTTGATCGTTCCATCGTACGCCGGAGAGCCTCCTCCACAACCGCAGCCACAACCACAGCCGCAGGACGCTTCAGGGGTGTAGGTGCCACATCCCGTGGAGCTGTCATCGATCGATTCACAGCCCGTCCCGCTGTAGGTGTAGTCCCAGCGGCTGTTGACCCGATCGAATTCTTCCTCGATCGTGAGTGTTCGCGCGAAGGAGCGATCCAGCGTCCGATTGGAGGATCCTTCCATCTGCTGACCGTCGTAAGTGATGTTTTCGGTTCCGGAGGTCGTTTCGCGGGCAGAGTAGTCATTCCAGAACCGCTCGATGCCGCTGCCGTCGGCGAGTTGCCAGACCTCCACCCGATCCAGGTAATAATCCTCATGGTCCAGGGTCGACTCCTCTGGTACGACGGCCCATCGCTCCCTGCGCGAAGTGGACCACCCGTCGGTCTCGTCGAATTCAATGGTCCGCTCGGTGACGCCCGGCTCGCAGCCCGAGGACGCCTGTTGGGGAGTGTCGGTCCAGCGGCGCGTGGTCATCTCCCTTGAGGCGGACTCGTCCAGCCATCCCGATTCGTGTCGCCAGAAATGGGCGGCACCGGAGCCGCACCCGCAGCCACATCCGCAGCCCGTGGTCTCCTGTACCAAGGTGAACGATATTCCGGTCTCTTGGCGGAAGCTGCTTTGATCGCTGTCTTCCCGCTGGAAGGTCACTTGACCATAACCGCAGCCACTATCTCCGAATCCGGCATAGAAATCCTCGATCTGGCCGGAAGCGCTGCTGGCGTTATCCAGCCTCAGAAGAGCCCGCTCGATGGCCGTGCCTGCCAGGATGCCCGGCTGGTTGGGATCCTCCCAGACAAAAGCGTCCCACCGGTACCAGTAGAGGCCGTCGCGCTGGGTAATCTGGCCCGACATGGGCCCCTGCGTGTACTGGCCGCTAGACGTGTCGCTGTAGTAAATCCATTCCGTATTGTATAGCACCGGAGTTACATCGGTTACCTGCCACATGCGGTCTGCGGGTTCGTAGTCGGTGATCACCGCATGGCCGCCCCCGATCCGCCCGAATTCCACGATCGAGCCGTCGATGCTCCAGCTCTGATAGTCGGCCCCGCTGCCTCTACTCCCGCTGGACCGGATACCTGGAGCGTCCGGATTGGCAACTGGTCTGGGCCGCGCTGGCCGAAGCCGCGGGCGACCTGGTCGAGGTTCATACCAGCGGCCATATCTACTTCGAGGATATTCGGGAACTGGTCACCGCCCTGAACGCGAAGCTCGTCATCCCGGTCCACACATTTCAACCGGACCGGTTTCGCATGGTGGCTCGACACGTGCGTCTGCTTTGCGACGGAGAGACAATCGTACTCTGACCTCTTGCCGGCGGCGGTGGTATTGATGCGACGAGCGGTGGTATTGATGCGACGAAAGGTTATCAAAACCGGAGCGAGTGCGGCGTGTCGGCGACCAGGAGTTTGCAGCCGTCATCACCGCACGCGATCAACCCGGCAGCGACATTGCCGATCTCTCCCATCAACGGCCCCCATGCGCCCTCTGCGGTTCGGATGCGACTTCGCTCCTCGCGCGAGCATCCCCCGATGACTAGCAGTGGCCATTCCAACAGGTCGGCTGGCCCGTCAAGAGGTACTCCTGCGAGTCTCGCTCCCAATCCGAGCGCATGCTTCAGCGCGACAACCGTGCGGTAGGCATCCAGAATCTCATCGCGATTTTGCACGAGGCGACGGCAATACGCCGCGAGCTGGTTGAGAACTTCTGGGCGATCGGCAGTTTGAAAGAGGCGGCCGTCCTCGACCCGCTTTACTTCCACGAAGACAAGTTTCTGCAAGTCTGTGTCAAAGTAGCAGAGATCGACTTTGTCACGGCTCTCCCCTGACTCGGCGAACGTAATTTCCTGATCCAGGGTGAGGTTCTCCGATCGCGTGGCGATCCGGTGTACGAGCCGTCCTTCCGGGAAGTCCGACAGCACTTGGTCCATTGTGGATTTGTAACGATCGAGCACATCCGGTTCTCCCGAGCCGAGAGGCAGCGGTTCCACTCCGCCAGTGAATCGAAGGCCTACTGCACTATCCCCGCGCACCATCAAATAGTCGGAGCGGCCGCACCGGGAGACCGGAATGAACTTCCGATGGATCTGGGCTTCCAGATATCCACCGTTCGCCCGCAATCCCTTCAGTAACGCGCCTCCACGGTAGTAGACCGTCAGGTGCTCATCGCGGATTTCGGGCAGCAGTTCCCGATCCGCAATGATGTTCTGCCATAGCCGGCTCGCATTCAGCGCAGCGACCGTTTCACTGGATAGGCGTCGACTCAGCACGGATCGGCCCCTGGACAGCAGTGTTGGAGTGGTGACGTCCTACTTGGGCCACCATACAGACGGCGCGTGCCAACAGTGGGTCGGTTGCTGCTCAGTACGTGACCGAAATTCTCTGTCGGACGTTCTTGCGCTCTCCGCACGCTGTAACCGGGCGCGCCAAAGTCCGACAACCATCATCACTTCGCTTCATGACTCGCGGATGGCTGTCTCGGATGCAGGTGCCAGCAGTTGGGCACTCGAATGACCCACTGGTGTCGTTGCGCTCTGTTACAGTTCCGGTGAATCAACACCGACAGGGCTTCATCTACGTGCGATGGAATGGCGAAGAGGAAGAGAACCGACGCCGAGCGAAGAGCTCGCCAAGCTGAACGCCTTAGCCGTCTGCTCCGGGTGCTCCGGCTGATTATGGGGCCCGGGCGCTGGGATTCAGACGCCTTGGCTCGCGAACTGGAGTGCTCTCGTCGCACAATCCATCGCGACCTTCAGACACTTTCCATGGCGGGAGTTCCTTGGCGGTACGACGAGCGATGCAGGGCCTATCGAGTTCAGCCGGGGTTCAAGTTCCCGGCTTGGAGCTGCCGAGAGCCGCTGAAAGCGGCGGCCGGGAAGCGGATTACAGTGAACTCCTGGCAGCAGCCAAGAAAATCCTGAGCGACGGCGAGCAGTTCGTCGGCTCACTACGCCACTTCTGTTTCTTGCTGGAGAGCAACATTCAGCAACAAGCGCCGACTGGTGGAACCTTCAGAGCGTCGAAGCGAAGTACAGCCGAATAATCGCTATCGCACGCGGCAAACCATCGTACAGGTCGGAATCTCTGTCACGGCAAAGCTTCACGTCCGGTGAATGCAATTCTTCGCGATGGCCTTCATCGGGGCAACTCACATCACTCCAAACAACACTGCGACAGGGATGTAGAGCACATACACGACCAGGAGGCAGATCACCTGCCAGCGTTTGAGACCCGGCTCCGTTTTCCCACGGTAAATGAACGCTCCGTAGAGCGCCGGCAGAAGGGCCAGGAAGATCAGATTGATCCAGTACAGCCGGAAATTCTCGATCTTTAGCGTCGTCAAGGCCAACGGCAGGACGGCGATGGTCATGGTCACGGCGTAGTCACCGATGACGCCCGTCACGGCGGAGGTTACCTGACCGCTCCGGCTAATACTCCAAGCGGCGAAGATTTCCGGAAGTGCAGCAACGGGAGCAGTGATGAACAGCCCGCCCACGATCTTGGAGATTCCCATTGCCGAGACGATCTTCTCCGTCGAAAAGACAGTGAAGTAGGCACCGATCGCCAGTGCAGCGAGACCGGCCAAGGCCAGTCCGATCTCGCGCTTCGACCAGTCCACCGACTCCCCGGATTGCCGTCCCCGCAGCAATGCCTGGCCGAGATACACAAGGTAAACGGCCAGCATGATCCAGCCGTCGATCGGTTGCAGTCCACGCCATGCAGCGGGAAGGGTCAGCAGGGCGAAGACGGCCAGAATGCCCAGATAAGGAAAGGCTTGCACGGTCGCCGCCTGCGGCTCGACCTGGAGCAGATGCTCCCGGAGATGCCGGTCGTGGTCGGCGTGTTCACCGCCAAGCTGTTGTTTGCGTGTCGCCACATAGGCGACGGCCACAAGCAGCGGGAGCGCGATGATGTTCGCGCCGATCATCGCTCCCAGGCCGATGTCCGAAACGCCCCGGATCGCGCTGGTGATATTGATGCCGACCTCGGGACTGGCCGTGGCGAGTCCGATCAGCGCCCCGCCGGCCGTCACCGAAATGCCCCACTGTCGGCGGAGTTTCTTGAGCGGATCGCCGAGGTGTTCGGCCCCCCAATGCGCCGCCCAAACCGCCAAGAGCAGAACGCCGAACCAGAGCCATGCCATAGTAAATACTCCCGTTTGGTCAAAGCCCTGTTGCTTGAGAACTTGCTTAAGACGGCTGACCGCCTCCTGCTGTGGAACTTCGATTGATTCATCAGATTGCAAGGTTTGTGATCGTGAGCCGCTGGGGCGGGCCGCTATCTCCCCTTTGCGGACTGCTCCTCTTGTGAAAGTGCCCGCTCCAGCAGACGCACCAATTCACCTTTTGTTCGGTGCCCGTTAATTCGCTCGACGAGTTCCCCGTCTCGAAAGAGCAGCAGAGCCGGGACTACTTCGACTTCGTATTTCGCGGTCGTGAACGGGTTGTCCTCGATGTTCAACTGGCCGATCGTGAGCCGTCCGGCGTACTGCTCCGCCAGTTCGCGGATGACCGGCTTCATCTCCAGGCACGGCTGGCACCAGGCCGCCCAGAAATCGACCAGCACCGGCTGAGGGCTGTCGAGCACTTCGCGACCGAAGTTTTCATCGGTCAGCATGAGAACTCGCCGGTTCTGCTTGCCACCGACGCGCGGCGCGTCCGGCTCGGGATCACCATTGCAGCCCGTCAGGAGCGACGCGATGGCGATCAGAAAGGAAAGCCAGCCGAACATTTTCAGTTTCACCCGGTCCATACGTCACCTGGCCCAGAGTTTTGCGCGGGCGATTTCAATTGCCATACCGGTGATGACGAGAGCGACGATCCAATGCCACGCGCTCGGTTGCCGAATCGCCAGAACCGCCAGGAAGCCGACCAGGAATGCGAGCAGGAGAGCATTGATCGGTCCATAGACCAGAGCCGTTTTCCAGTTGAACCGGATGCGTCGCTTGCACTTTGGGCTTTGCGCTCTGCGAGACATGTTGTGTTCCCTTTCTCAGGCCCTCAGCATCCGCAGGCCATTCCCGATCACCAGAAACTCGCTGATCTCATGTCCGAGCACGGCGATCGGCAGCGAAAACCACCCGGCCACGGCCCCGACGACCAGCACGCCGATCACCAGTGCGGACAGCGCGAGGTTCTGCCGAACGATGCGTTGGTTGCGGCGGGCCAGCCCGAGCGCATAGACCAGCTTCTCCAAATCGTCGGCCATCAGGGCTACGTCCGCCGTTTCCAGGGCGACATCTGTCCCGGCGGCCCCCATCGCCACGCCGACGGTGGCTTCGGCCAGTGCCGGAGCATCATTGACGCCGTCTCCGACCATTGCGACATGGCCGAGGCTCTGGGCAAGTTCCCGCACCTTCGCGACCTTGTCCTCCGGCTTCAGGTTGGCATAGTAGTCGTCTATGCCGGCCTCGCGGGCGATCGCCTGGGCCGTGCGCTCGTTATCACCGGTAAGCATTACCACCTTCTCGACGCCGGCCCGGTGCAGATTCTCAATCGCTTGGCGGGCGTTCGGGCGGATGTTGTCGCGGATGGCGAACAGCCCCCACACGGCGCGATCGTCTCCGATGAGCACGACGGTCTGGCCGTCGGCCTGGAGACGGGTGATTGGCTCCCGAAGCGGTTCAAGGTCGATTCCGAGTTGATCCTCGAACAGGCCCGGCTTGCCGATGTACAGCAGCGTTCCGTTGACGGTCGCCGAAGCCCCCGCGCCAGTCAGAGACCGGAACTCGCCGATCTCGGCGGGGGCAATCTTCTCTGCCTCAACATAGTTTTGGATGGCGCGCGCCAGGGGATGCTGGCTCAGTCGCTCGATCCCCGCCGCGGCTGCCAGAATGTGCTGCCGGGACGGCACTTGACCATCCTGCTCGGAGAGGACGACCTCCGTCACCTCCGGCTCGCCGCGGGTGATCGTGCCGGTTTTATCCAGGGCCACGACTCTGATCCGCGATAACTGTTCGACGTATACGCCTCCCTTGATGAGCACTCCTTTGCGTGCCCCCGTGCCCAGTGAGGCGACGAGCGTCACCGGGATCGAGATGACCAGGGCGCAGGGAGCCGCCGCGACGATGAACACCGTGGCGCGGATCAACCATTCCGTCCAGGAGGCGGCAAAGGCCAATGCGGGCACCACCGCCAGCAGGATACCTGTCAGCAGCACGGCGGGGCTGTACCAGGAACCGAAGCGTTCAATGAACCGCTGACTTTGCCCTTTACGTTCCTGGGCCTCCTCGACCATTTGGATGATGCGGGAAATTGTGTTCTCGGCGAACGCCTTGGTCGCCCGCACTTCCAGTGATCCCTCACCATTAATGCTGCCAGCGTAGGCCGAGTCTCCGATGTCCTTTTCGACCGGCACGCTCTCGCCGGTGACCGGGGCCTGATTGACGCTGGACCGTCCGGCAATCACCTCGCCGTCAGTCGGCAGGGACTGCCCCGGCCTGACGAGGAACACGTCGCCGACCCGCAGCTCCTCAACGGGAATCTCTACCTCGCGTCCCTCGCGGCGTACAAGGGCCATCTTTGGCGTCAGGTCCATCAGCGCCCGAATGGCTGAGCGGGTTTTCGCCTCCGTGTAGCCCTCCAGCGCTTCGCTGATCGAGTACAAGAACACGAGCATGGCGGCCTCCGCCGTCTCACCCAGCGCGAACGCTGCGATGGCGGCCACGCTCATCAACAGCTCGATGCCGACCCGGCGCTCAAAGAGAAGTTCCTCAACCGCCTCTCGCCCGAAGTAGTAACCGCCGATGAAGACCGAGAGCAGATAGATCGCAAACGGCACCGCTGCAGGAATCTCCAGCCACGAGAGCGACCATCCAATCAGCAGCAGGAGGCCGGAGGCGGCCGACGCCAGCACCTTGGGGTTTTTCCACAAGGGAGCCGGTCCGATCCGCTCCGCTTCCCGCGCCACGGGAAAGCCGAGGGCGCTCAGCCGCGATTCCAAGTCCGCAGCCGAGGTTCGGGCCTCATCCAGCGCGAGCCGCACCCGGCATGCCGCAGGAGAGACTTGCAGCACTTCCACGCCGGGCACATCCTGAAGTGAGCGACGGAGCCGCGACGCATCGTGCTCGCAATCCAGATTGGCGATACGCAGGTCAAGTTGCCTCACATGACTATCCTCCCAATAGTTCCTATTCCCATCAGACGGCGCTCACGCCGCTCGTTTCGGTCGGCGTCCGCTCTTGAGTATGATCCCATGTTCGCGGGCAATCTTCAGGAGCGTTGCGATCGAAACGGGGACTAAAGCGAATTCTCGCGCCCCTCTTGCGCCATGTTGGCGGATCACATCCGCCAGCGTCTTTCTGGTTTCCGACTCGAAAGTCGGGGGCCGTCCGCGCTTTGCTCTGCCGTTAGCCATCCCTGGCCTCCTCTCGTTCCGGACCAAGCCACGGAAGGCTTCGACCGTAACCCGTGGCTTGGGGTATCCCAGGTAGTCTCTAACAAATCGGCCTATCCATCATCAGCACCTGCGGGGCATCCGACGGAACCGGCATTATCAAAATTGCCGGGGGAGCGAGCGACAGCCTGCTCTCCCGGCGTTTCCCTCAACACCAGTCTCCGTCAGGCCGATGGTTTCGAGGTAAACGTCCCTTTTGGCCCGACGAGTTTCGTGGGCTGCTTGCCGACTTCCTCCACCGCCTCCCACAATGCGCGGGGCGACAGGTCGGCGCCTCGCTTGGGCGTCACGACGGCAGTTCCGGCCTTGTTGTCGGTCTTGACCGAGGCAACTCCTGAGACCTTCTCCAGAGCGTCGGCCACCTTTTTGGCGCAGCTCGGGCAGTCGATCTTGGGGACAGTGAGTGTCGTCAGGGTCGGTTCGGCCGCCTGTGCGACGCCCACCAGCATCAAGGCGACCACGGGATCGCGAGCAGCCAAGCGAACTTCTTGCTCGTCATCATCAGACTCCTTTCTGATAGCATTGAAGTAGTGAACTGGAAACATATTTCTCGTGTCGTTCGGTATTCCGCGTGCCGGTCACCTCCTTGCGCCGATTTCACTCGGCCTCTGCGTGCTCGGCCCTCGGACGCGCCGAGCACTGGGAAACTCGTCCAGGGAGTTGAACGCACTCGCTTCCAATACCGTGGGCGAGTGCCGCGCCGGACAACCGCACATGCAGCCGGACTGCATCAGCAGCAGCAGCACGCCCACGCCGAGTCTTGGCAGCCTCCGTCCCCACCAGCGGGATGTGACCGAATCGGATTCATCGGTCATGCGCAACTCATTCCTCCGGCTTCGGCGGCTTCTGGCCGAACTTGGCCTGAAATTGTGCCGCGAACTTCTCCTCCAGTTCGGGATGGCAGATGAAGCAGTGCGATTCCGGCCGGCCGTGCTCCTCGCACCAGTCCCCCTTTTGCTGGAACTCCGCGGCAACTTTGCTGTTGCAACGCGCACACACTCCCTCCGGCACGCCATGTTCGGTACACCACCAGCCGCCGTGATCCACTGCGGCGACGGTCTGCACATCTGCGGCCTCGGTTGCCTGACTCTCCGTTTGGGCAGGCTCCGTTCCGCTCTGTCCGCAGCCGCTGACCACCAGGGCCGCGATCGCGAGAGCCGGGAGCGGCAGGCGCCGCATCCATGATCCCATTCTCATTCTTCTTCTCCTTCGGGCGTGATGCCCTTCTCAAGGTCACACCGAAACCGGCTCAGGCACGCGCCGCGCGCCGGGTTCGGCAGGTTCAACAGGCTCGGTATCCTCCTCGTGGTCATGGTCATCCCTTCCTTTGGTGGGAAGATTGAAAATCACATACAGCACGCGGAGCACGAGCAGGCTCATGATCATCGCGCTGCACACGCCGCCGATGACCACTGTCGCCAGGGGCCGCTGCACCTCCGCCCCCATGCCTGTGCTGAAGGCCATTGGCACAAACCCCAGACTGGCCACGAGCGTCGTCATCAGGATGGGGCGAAGCCGCGTCATCGCCGCCTCCTCGACCGCTTCGTCGAGCGACCGCCCTCGTCGCCGGAGTTGCCGGATTGTGGAAACCAGGAGCATGTCGTCCAGCACGGCCACTCCGGAAAGCGCAATGAAGCCGACCGCCGCTGAAATCGAGAACGGCATGTCCCGCATCCAGAGTGCCACGATCCCGCCGATCCAGGCGAACGGCACGCCCGTGAAGACGCGTAGCGAGTCGATCATGTTCCGATAGGTCATGTACAGCAACACGAAGATCATCAGCAGGGCGACCGGCACGACAATCATTAGCCGGGTCTGCGCCCGCTGAAGGTTCTCAAACTGTCCGCCCCACTCGACGCGGTAGCGGCCCGGAGGCAGTTGCACCTGCTCATCAACCTTCCGCTGGGCCTCGGCGACGAAGCTGCCCATATCCCGCCCGCGGACGTTTGCTTCAATCGTGATCCGCCGCTGATACCATTCCCGCTTGATAGTATTAGGTCCTTCCACCGTCTCCACGGTCGCCAACCGCGAGAGCGGGATACGTTCTCCCGACGGCGTGGCAACCAGGATCGACTTGATCGCCTCCGGGTCGGCCCGCGCCTGTTCGGGAAGGCGGATGATGAGCGGGAACCGCAACTGGCCCTCATAGACCTCACCGACATGTTTACTGCCGAGCGACTGCACCAGGTCGAGCACGGTCTTGGCAGGGATGCCGTAGCGGGCGATCTCGTCCTGCTTAATGTGGATTTGCAGCACCGGCTGTCCTGTGACCTGCTCGACCTTCACGTCGGCGGCCCCGTCGATCGACTTCAGTACCCGTTCGATCTCGGCCGCCTTGGCGACCATCAGGTCGAGATCATCGCCGTAGAGAATCGCGGCCACGTCCGAACGGACGCCGGAAATCATCTCGTTCATCCGCATCTCGATCGGCTGCGTCATGGCCAGCCGGGGGCCGGGCAGGTCGCGGAGTTCCTCCTGAATCAGGACCGTGAGTTCTTCCTGCGTCTCGGCCTGTTTCCATTCCTCGCGGGGCCGGAGCGTGATGAACAGATCGGTCAATTCGGTCCCCATCGGGTCGGTTGCCACCTCCGCCGTGCCGATCCGGCTCCAGACCTGCGCGATCTCATCAGGGAACTTTTCCAGCAGCACCTTTTCCATCTGCGTGTTGTAGCGCATCGACTCTTCCAAGTCGGTTCCCGCCAGCCGCACGACATTGACGACAATTGCCCCTTCCGAGAGCCGCGGCACGAACTCGGTTCCCAAGTTCGGGGCGATCATCCCCAAGGACACGATCAGCAGACACAGAGCGAAGCCGATCACCGCGAGCTTGTGATGCATGGTGAACCGCAAGACCGGGGCGTAGAGCCGCTTCAGAATTCGGATGAGCAGCGGCTCTTTCTCTTCCAGCCGTTTTGGAAGAACCAGACTCGCGAGAACGGGCATCAGGGTCAGCGAGAGGACCATCGATCCCGCCAGGGCCATGATCACAGTCAGCGCCATCGGCCGGAACAGCTTTCCTTCAACCCCTTCGAGCGTGAGGATCGGC
This sequence comes from Thermogutta hypogea, assembly GCF_055386265.1. Lineage (NCBI taxonomy): Bacteria > Pseudomonadati > Planctomycetota > Planctomycetia > Pirellulales > Thermoguttaceae > Thermogutta > Thermogutta hypogea. The sequence goes on along the minus strand of NZ_AP042425.1, from coordinate 1,433,520 downwards.
AAGTACACGATCATGATGATCAATTCGCCGAACATCGTCGGCTTGCGAACCTCGACGGCCGCATCCCGGATGATCTGGAGCCGGCTGCGTCCATTCTGTCCGTGGGCCAGGTGCCGCACGCAGTTCTCGATCATCACGACGGAACTATCGACGACGAGGCCGAAGTCGATGGCTCCCAGGCTTAGCAGGCTTGCGGCGATGCCGAACCGCCACATCCCGGAAAAGGCGAATAGCATTGATAGCGGAATCGCCAAGGCGACGATCAGCCCGGCCCGTAAGTTCCCAAGGAAGATGAACAGGACCGCGATGACCAGCAGTCCCCCCTCGAACAGGTTCTTCTGAACTGTGTGGATGACGTGGTCCACCAGTTCGGTCCGGTCGTAGACGGTCTGGATCGCGACGCCAGGCGGCAGAGTTTCCTTGATCTCCTCCAGTTTATTCTTGAGCGCCCAGGTGACTTCGTGGCTGTTCTCGCCCATGAGCATGAAGCCGAGACCAAGCACTGCCTCACCCTGACCGTTGGCCGTCACCGCGCCACGGCGGATTTCGTGTCCGATTTGCACGTCCGCCACATCGTGAACCCGGATCGGCACACCGTCCTGGGAGCTAATCACGATGTTCTCGATCTGCTCCATGTTGACCGTGCGGCCCACGCCGTGGACGAGCAGCATCTGGCTGCCGTCGGTAATCGTGCCGCCGCCGACGTTCTGATTGTTTTGTTTGATGGCCTCGGCGACCTGATCGAACGTCAGGCCGTGCTTAATCAGCCGGTCGGGGTCAAGGCGGACTTGATATTGCTTTTCGTAGCCCCCCCAACTGTTGACCTCGGCCACGCCACGGACGGAGCGAAGCTGCGGCTTGACGACCCAATCGTGAAGAGTTCGCAGTTCGGTGAGCCGCCGGACACGCTCTTCGTCTGAGACCCTGGTGAAATCGACGCCTTCGTACACCAAAACATAATGAAAGACCTCGCCCAGGCCCGTCGAGACCGGTCCCATCTGCGGGCGCTGGATGCCTTCGGGCAGTTCGACCGTGCTGAGTCGCTCGTTGATAAGCTGCCGGGCGAAATAGATGTCCACCCCGTCCTCGAAGATCACCACCACCTGGGAGAGACCGAACTTGGAGATCGAGCGCAAGTCTTCCAGGCCGGGCAGGCCGCTGATCGCCTGCTCAACCGGAAAGGTGATCTGCCGCTCGACCTCCTCGGGCGAAAGGGCCGGGGCGACGGTGTTGATCTGAATTTGGACCGGCGTGGTGTCCGGGAAGGCGTCGATGTCCAGTTGTCGCAGGGAGACAACACCGACGCCGCCCAGCAGCAGCGCTCCCAGGATGACCAGCGCCCGGTGGCGCAGGGAAAAATCGATCAGCCAGTTAAGCATCCGTGCCTCCTATTCCGCCACGCAGGCGCAGCCTTCGCCGAGATTGTTCTTGAGAAGCTGCGCTCGCAGCACATCGCTCCCTTTCGTCACCACCACCTCTCCGGGCAAAACACCGGCGATGATTTCGGTGGACTTACCGTTCTTCGCCCCCATACGAACGGAGCGCACGTGGAACACCTTGGGACTCTCCGGGCTGTCGAAGTAACCCTTGTCGCGGACGAACACCACATGGCAACAGCCTTCCCAGTGGATAGCCTCCTTGGGGACGACAATCGCCTCCTGTTCCTCCCGCAAGACGACCCGGCCGGTCCCGAAGGTTTCGTCGCGGAGTTGTCCGTCCGGGTTTGGCAGTTCGGCGCGAACCTTCACCATCCGCGTCTGCTTGTCCGCCGCCGTGCTGATCCAAGTCAACTTGCCGGTCACTTCATTCGGACTGCCGTCAGGCCGGAACCGAACGGGCTGCCCGACCGAGAGGAAGCGTGCTTCTTCAAGGGGAATGTTGAGCGTCAGCCACATCTGGCTGGGGTCAGCGACCTGGAAGAGGGTTCGCGTCGGATCAACAACCTCCCCCGCGACCACCTGTCGGTCCACAATCACACCGTCGAGCGGACTCCGAATCGGGATCAGGTTGGCGGTCGTCGTTTGGGGGGCGAATTGAGAGACCAGATCCTCCGGCAGGCCGAGAAACCGCAAGCGATCCACGATCGCGTCATTGGCACGACCCCTCAACTCTGAGACATTGATGGGCAGACCCAAGTTAGCAAGGGACTGCTGGGCGCTGAGCACCTCGGCTTCCGCCTGTGCAAATGCGGTCTCCGCTTCGAGAATCTGCCGTCCGGGAACGACTCCGCTGGTCAACCCCTTGAGCCGATCAAGCGTCTGACGTGCGAGGTCTTCCGCCACCAATGCTTTCACCAGGTCGCTCTTTGCGCGACCCACTTCCATCGCGTCCACAATGGCCAGAACGTCTCCTTCACGAACGGAGTCGCCGATGCTCTTCAGCACGCGGAAAGTCGTGCCCGGCACACGGGAAGACAGGCTGGCAAGCCGCGTTGCGTCGTAGGTGATCTCGCCGTTGCCCGCGACCCATTCACTAAGGGGCTGCCGCTCGACCAGTTCGACATCGACTCCGGCTTGTTTGACGGACTCGATCGACGCAAACTGGATTCGGCGTTGGTAGACTTTGCAGACGGCGTTGTTCTCCGGCCGGCTCCGCAGGGCCAAGGCGCGTGCCGCCCGCTCCAGGTCCGCCTCCGAAACGACCGGTGTTTCCTTGAGCTGCGCCACGTCGGGGTGATGCAGCACGCAGTTGTGTACGCCGTGCTCCGGGCACCAGCCGTAATCCGGCCCCTTCGGCAGGAGGTCGGGGTTGCACTCGACGCACTGCGATTCGGGAACGCCGTGCTCTTCACACCAGTCCGCCCGTTCCGAGGGTGCGGCGCCCGTCAGCGCTGAGAACTTCGGCAGTTTCCAGTCGAAGTGATGGCCGTAATAGAACAGCCCTCCGAACGCTGCGAAAACCAACAGCGCCGGAAGACTTGAGAGCAACCAAGCCAATGGACGGAGAAATCGCTTGTCGGCTGGCGCTCGTTGTTCGCGATCACGGGCGGTCACCGCAGGGCCGTGCGGCGCTCTGCCAATAACGGTTTGACTCATGACAATTCCTTCCTTTAAGCGGGAAACCTTGAATCTGCCGCTACGCCAGGTGAGGCGTAGCAAAACGTCAGGCCACGAGGGACGCAGACGAAGTGGAGCCAACTGGTCATGAGGTCGCCGAAGCGTCGGCTCTACCACGGCACAAATGGCCGCAGGAGCTCGCCTGACCAATGGCGCAGCAGGAAGGCTTAAAGCAGCAAAGAGGCGAACGCGAGACGGATCGCCATGCCGGACAGAAGATCCGGACGAAGGTGATACTTCGTCAGTTGCGCCACAGCGATTGGGGCGAGGGACGCCCCGACCTCGATTGACGGCAGCGGCAGAGCCTGCCAGAGGTGCGAATCAATCGAGAATGCCTTGCCCGGCTTTTCGACGAGGATCTGACAGACGCAACCATTTGCGCATGGTTCGTCGGCCGGTTCCCGCCGCTCACGATCCTCAGATGGCCGCTGCCCGCATGGGGGACACGCCGGCTCCGATGCCCCACACGAACATCCCGTCATCTGGGGAAGTGCATGCGCAACGTCTGCATCGCCCATGCAGAAGAGCGGGCAAAGCAGCACGCGAAGGGCGATGAAGGAGCAGATGGCGTTGCGAAACATGAAATCCTTGCTCGGGAGACGATCTCCTCACCGGATACTCTCGACCATTTTGATAATAGCGAAATCAGCGTGTCGGGGCAAGGGCAGCAGTCGTTCTCAGCCAGCCTGTCGGTCTCGCCGACAGCCGATCCGTCTGCGGCGAACGCACCGGCCTATTCCATTTCCGCATCGGCAGGTTGAGCGAGGCGTCTTGAGTCGTATCTGCCGAAGAACCCGAAATTTTCGCCTGAAGCCTGGCTATCGGCAGGCCGGGAGCAAATCGTCCAGACGAATTCCGCGCGTCGCGCTACTGTCCAGAGAGAGCCTCGTCGCGAAGCCCCACCCCTTGCAGGTTTCCGCCCCCGGCATCCGGGACATCATCCAAACCGCCTGTGAGCAACAGTCCAGTAATCGCAACATCGGCCTGCCGAAGCGAAACCAGTGAGTTCACATAGGCGAGGTTCGTCTCGAAGTAACTCCGGCGGGCGGTCAAGACGCGGAGCAAATCGAATTCCCCTTGTCGATATCCTTCCTCGGTCAGGCTGAGGTTCTCCTCGGCTGTGGGCAAAATCTCGTCACGGTAGCGCACGACTTGGTTCCTCGCCTTCTGGAAATCGCGGAGCGCGGCAGCCAAACGCGACCGTAGCGCCAGTTCGAGCCGTTGCACATCGTTCATAGCGCGACGGTACTCGGCAGCCGCAAGCTGGATGTTGCCCTGGTTCCGGTTAAAAACGGGAAGCGGGACGCCCAATTGGACACTGGCAATTTCGTCGCCACTCGCGTTGTCGTGGGCCACTCCAACCTGTGCCAGGACATTCGGAATAGGCTGCACTTCCTGCCGGCGGATTTGAGCGCGAGCGCGGGCCACTCTCGCACGGGCAGCCTGGATCTCGGGACTAGCTGCCAATAGGTCTGCGAGCATCGCCTCAGGATCGTGGAAGGATACCTCCTCGTCGAGCTTGCCAGCGAGGGTCGTCGGTGGGAGATGGGGCTGTCCAAGGACATTCGCCAACTGCTTCCACGCCGCCTCGTACTCATATCTGGCGTTTTGCGCAAGAATCTGGACTTCGTTCAGTTGAATGCGCGCCTGAAGCAAATCCGGGCGAGCAGCCTGCTGAGCCATGAGAAGTTCCTCAGTGCTCTCCACGCCCCGCCCGGGGCGACCTGCTCGTACTGCTCCGTGCCGATGAGCCGGTAGCTGGTCACCGTCTTGAAGTCCGAGACGTTCCGCACCGCGCAGATGTTCCGCCAGGTCCGCTCGACGGAGAAGAAGCCGTCCAAGAGGAACTTGTTGGCCACGTTGGAGAGGATGCCGCCGATGTCGATGGTCGAGAACCCGGCCTCCAGCTCCGGCCGAAAGGCGAAGCGCAGCACGGCGCGACTGTCGCGGAAGCTGCGGCCCGTGTAGCCGTTGGCCCAGGCGGCTTCCAACAGCAGCTCCTGGAGGCCGATGCCGCCGCGGAACCGGCGGCCGGCTGCTTCCAGGGTGGGCTCGTCGAAGAGCTCTTCCACGCCCACGGCCTTGGCCGTGAGCATGCAGGCGGCCTCCAGCAGCCGGCCGGTGACCACCTCCGGGCTGCGGACCTGCACGGCCGGGGCCTTGGGCCGCTCTTCCCGCAGGACCGCCAGCGCTGTGCGACTGATGTCCCACTTCTCCTGGATCGCCTGGGCCTCGATCTCCGGGTGCCGGCCGGCACAGACCTGGCGGATGGCCAGCACACGGGCGGCCTCGGCGGCCTGGTCGTCAGCCGCTCGGGGCTTGGCGTCTGGAACTTCGGGCTCGGGCCCGGCATGGTTGTCAGCCGCTGCGACCTGCGTCTTCGCAAGATCATCAGGCTGCACTTGATTGGTGCTAGTGTAGTGTCTTGTAATTGAGGGAACTTATCCATGGCCGCCGGCGTCTCACTCTCAGACCGAGGAGGATGACGCCATGCGAGTTGCGAAAGCCATCGAGTTGAGTGACGCGGAACGAACGACGCTGACGAAATGGTCGCGGGGTCGGAGCACGCCGGCACGCGTGGTGTTGCGTGCCAAGATCGTCCTGGCCGCGGCGGCGGGCAAGCGTAACGACGAGATTGCCGCCGAACTCGGCTGCACGCGTCGCACGGTGGGAACGTGGCGGACCCGCTTCCTGGAGGCGGGTCTGGCGGGCCTCGACAAGGACAAGCCGCGCGGCGGTCGCAGACCGAAGGTCCGCGCCGCCAAGGAGGCGGAGATCCTCCGCAAGACGACGCAGGAGAAGCCCGCCAACGCCACGCACTGGTCGACCCGCTCGATGGCGAAGGCCGTGGGGGTAAGCAAGGCGACTGTGCATCGCATTTGGCGTGACCACGGCTTGAAGCCGCACTTGGTGAAGACCTTCAAGGTCTCCAACGATCCGCGGTTTGTCGAAAAGGTCGTGGACCTCGTAGGCCTGTACCTCAACCCGCCCGAACACGCCTTGGTGCTCTCCTGCGACGAGAAGAGCCAGATTCAGGCGCTCGATCGCACGCAGAAAAGTTTGCCGCTGTATCCCGGCCGGTTGGGTACGCTGACGCACGACTACAAACGCCACGGGACGACGACGCTGTTTGCGGCCATCGAGGTGGCTGAAGGCAAGGTCATCGCCGAGTGCATGCCGCGACATCGCCATCAGGAATGGTTGAAGTTTCTCAAGAAGATCGATGCGGAGACGCCGCCCGAACTCGACTTGCATTTGATCGTGGACAACTACGCCACGCACAAGCATCCGAAGGTGCAGCGGTGGCTGGCACGGCACCAACGCTTTCACATCCACTTCACGCCGACGAGTAGTTCCTGGCTGAATCTGGTCGAACGCTGGTTTCGCGACATCACGGATCGCCGCATTCGCCGCGGCGTCTTCAAGAGCGTTCGGCAGTTGGAACGGGCGATCTATGAATACATTGCCGATCACAATGCCAATCCCAAGGGCTTCACGTGGACGGCCAAGGCCGAGGCGATCCTCGCCAAAGTCCGTCGCGCCCGCGCCGCACTGGATAAGGCCCCATCTGAGTGAGACACTACACTAGCGCGTTGCGGACCTCCTCGATGTCCCGATCGCTCCACTTCAACCTGCGAGACATCTCCCAGTGTGGCATCCATGCGTCTCCGCGTCGCTGCTTCCACATCGTGAGCACCTCCAGCATCCGCTTGCAGCGGGCGTCGAACTCGCCTTCGGCCACGTGCTGGCCGGCCATGAAGAGCATCCGCTGTGTCTGGTAGTCCACGAACCGGCAGGCCCAACGCACTCCAGGCTCACTAATTCGCATGTGTAGGTGGTTCTCGCTGGCGGCGTAGACCAGCGCCAGCTTGCGGGCCTTCTCGTAGGCCCTCGCCCAGATGGCCATGCCCGCCGGGTCGTCCCGGTCCTCGGCCTCGGCGTAGCGGTCGTCGGCCAGCGCGCGGAATTCTTCGAGCGCCGCCTCGGCTTCTGGTGTGGCCTCCACGCACACCGGAATTGGGTGCCAGTCGTCAAGATTGCCTTGACCAGGACGGAAGTCGGACCACCACCGCGCCGTCCGGAGGATGGTCTCGGGAATCGGGCGCGATACCGGCGTCTGGCCCCGGCCGCGCTTGCCCGCCTCCAGCACGATCAGCCGGGCGAAGAAGCCGTTGTTGAGCATGCGAACACTTAGGGCCTCGTAGTAGTACTTGGGCACGGCTGTGCCGAGCATGCACAGCGACGGCTGGTCGATTACCCCTGGCGAGCGTCCCCCGGCCTTGACTCGCAAAGGATAGATGGTGCTGCTGGAGGTGTACATCTTCAGCAGCACGTTCATGATGCCCTCGTACCTGGCGTCAATGGCCCGATTGATGGCATTCATCAGGCCGTCGATCTCGTCGGTCTGGAACAGGACCGAGGGCGTGAGGAACAGGCGGTCCTCGATGCCTTCCCCGGAGGCGAAGGCGTCGCCCAGGCAGTCCTGCAGCCCGGCCTCGACGCAGATCCTCTGGTTGACTTTGCGGGGCTCGTTCTTGCCTGCGCCGCTATTGGCCAGGGCTAGGACATAGAGGTTGGTGCGGTTGTCGGCCGCGTCGCGTACCTTGCGGCCGGCCAGGAAGGCCTGGAGCACGAGCGCTGCGGCGAACGCCAGGGCCGGCTGGGGATAGGGCGAGACGGCCAGCGTGTAGTCCACCACCTGCCGAATGAAGCCGGGCACGTCTAAGAGGTCTTCCGGCATGGGGCCAGGGTCGGGCGCCGTGGGCTCGGCTGGGGGCAGTGCGTTGCTTGAGCCAATGATGCCTGACAGGTCTACCGGTTCGCCGTTCGGTCCGGCATGTCTGGCCTTGGCGATGGTGCGCCGCAGGTAGTCGGGCCGAAGCGCCTTTTCGGGCTTCTCGCCGTGCTCGCGCCGGAAGGCGATCAACAGATTGGCCACCTCCTGCTCGCTCCAGCCCTGAAGCACAGCCAGCGTGGCCAGGCTCAGGTCGTAGCCGCTAGCGGACGAGTCGGCTAAATCCGTCCGCTGCCGGTTCCATGTCTGCCTGAACAGGGGGCTCAAGCGGGCGGCTTCCGCGAACTTGTCCTGTGGCGGCTCGGCCCCCGGGTTGATCACCAGTTCGCCCACGCTCGCTGTGGCAGGTTCCGGCTCGCTGAGGAGGTAGGTTTCAAAATCGTCGGGGGCGTAACGGCGGCTGGGTTCGAACTCCAGGATACGCACTTCGACCGGCGTGTGTGTGCCGTTGTGGTTGAGCGTCCCCGGCAGCCGCAGCACGCGGGTCAAGTCGCCGAGGTTCTCCAACGCCCAGCCTCGCGCGGCGGCCTTGCGGCAGACCAGCCCGTGCCAACCCTTGGCCAGCGTGGCGGCCTGCTGGCGCTGCGCGTCATCGGCGAATAGCCAGGGCTCGTGCAACAGCCAATAGGCATGCAGGCCGTGGCCGCTGTGGACGATGGCCGAGGGCGACAGTGGCATCTCGGTCAGGAGGCCGCGGGCTTCGTCGATGCTTGTCGGCAGATTGGCCTTCGGGTGAGCGTCGCTTGCTACGTCGATGTCGCACCACAAGCCACCGATACCGGCGATGTCGGCTAGCTTCCCACGCCCCTGTGGGCAGCCGGCAACCAGCCCAAGGCCGAAATACACGTTCTGCGTGCGGCTTTGCTGGCTAGCGTATTCGGCCAACTGCTGGTAGTCGGCGAAGAGCCGCGTCTGCCGCCCCGGCGTGGTGAATACGGCGATCCGCCGCTCGGGTGCGAGCGCCTCGCTGAACAGGTTTTCCAGCAACTGCAGCATCTAGCGGGCTCCCAATCGCCGTCCCATGTGCACGCGGCCCAAACGGATCTCGCCATCATCCAAGAGGCTCAGGATGCGACTTTCGCCGCAGTACAGGTGCAGGCCGCCATGGGCGAAGAAGGCACTGCCGAGGTGCTGGTGCGCCATGATGCTGGCGAGGGCTTCCGCCTGTTTGGGCACAGGGAAGAGAAAAGCGAAGGTCGGCACGACGGCCACGCCGCCGTCGATATAGAAAGCCGTGTTCGTGTAGTCGATCGCCTGATTTAGCCCCGGGCCGATTTTTTCACCAGAGCGTTTGACCTCGAGCACGATGGCACCATACTGCCAACCGCACCCCAGTAACTTGCTATCAGGTAGCAGCAGCAGGTCGGCGCGGACTCCGTGGAACGGTTGGAAGTGGTGTTTCCACAACGGTTCACCGACGACTTGGCGATAGACAACAAAGAGCTTGGATAGCTCTAGGAATTGCGCCAAGTATTCCTCCGCCTCGGCTTCCGTCTGCCAATGGCCACAAGTGAGGTTGCGGGACGGTGCGTTCCAAGAGGTGCTGAACATCGCACTACTCCCCCTGTTTCCTCGCCGGAATGTCGATCATCTCGGGCAGCGCCTCCTCGAAGTGGCACACCCCCAGGATGTTCCAGGCGGCGTGGGCTAGGTGGTCTTCACTCGCATCGCCGGCCAGGTACAGGTAGATGTGCCGGATGGCGTGGTTGAGCATCACGCTGGCCGGGATGCCGCGGGTCCAGTTGTGCTCGCCGTACTTGGCCGCACCTTCGGCGCAGGTCTGGGCCAGACGCCGCAGGCCGATCGGCGTGATCAAGTCCCACCGCTCGCCATCGGCGTCGGTGCCGCGCACCGCCCCGGTGGCGAAACGGGTTACTGGCAGGCTGCCGACGCTGACGTAGGGTTCTTCATGCTGCTTAGTGCTCATGCGGGCTCCTGGCCACGATGAAATCAGGGAACATGTCCACGGTGGATAAAACCGCAGACAGATCTACGCATCTGGCTGTGTTACTTGCCTCGCGCTGGACTGCGCATCCTCGGAAACACCGGATTGGCCAGGGCCCACTGGACCCAGGCTCGGATTTCTTGCCGTAGGCGATTCAGGTCCGCGGGTTCTGGTGGCCAAATCACGCCTCGCCACACCGTGCGAATGCTGACGACGGACATTTGCTCGGCATCCCCTTCGATCACCAGCACAGTGGCCGGACACCCCAGCGTCAGACGCTCGAATAGAATCCTCTGCCCCTTGGGGAGTTCCGTGTGATCTTTCCATTCCAGCAGGAGCAGGTTGCCTTTGATTTCCGTAATGGCATCGATGTCCGTGAAGGCGATCCGGCCGGGGAGGCAATCGGAAAGGAGCCGAAACTTGACTCGCTTCTTCTGGTTGAAGCATCCCTGCTTCTGGCAATCCCAGTGCAGTACATGGGGCAGATCATTGGGCGACATGGCACACCATCCCCAAGTCCGCGAAGGCTTGCTGGAACCGGTCCACCTGGGGGCCGCAGTAGATCACCGCTTGGCCTTGTAGCGGGCTGGCCGAATCCCTATCAGGCCGCCAGAACTGCACCCGGCCGGCGGGGAAGCAGACCGCTTGGGCGGCGGCCAAGAGCGCCTGGAACCAGCGAGTCTCCGTGGCGTTATTGACCAGCACCACCGCCTGTGTCACGTCGCCCCGTTGGACGTGTTGGACGAGTTTGTCGGCGAACTGCTGCACCAGCGGATGCGCGTAGGGCGGGTTGAGGAACACGCGGCCCTGCCAAGGGTGCGCAAGCCCGTCCTCTTCGGCAGTGAAATACTTTGCTGCCTGGACGACCTGGTTGGCTACAGGGGTGGAAGCCGGGTCCAGGTCGATGCCGCCCATGACGGCCACCGCCCGCTCGATGAACTCCCGCGGCGTGTACCACTCGCTGTCGCCGCTGTTGTAGGCGACGTGGGGCAGAGGGCGTGGCTCCTCGGGCTCCGGAAGACTGGGCTCCCAGAGGGTGTCCCGGTGCGGCACTATGGATGGTTCCTCTGGTTCAAGGTCTTGGAAGGGTTGTGGGCTTGTGGCAGGACGGAGAGCCTTGGCCACACGCTCTTCCACCTCGGCCACCGTAGGGTTGGCCTGGGCGACCCAATCGACGAATTCCGCCCACCTGTCTTGGGGCAGCCTGTGGATGGCGGCTAGATGCTGGGCCTTGTCCATAAAACCTGTTAGTTGACTAACAGGTTTTTCGATAGAAAGAAGCACTTCTGCCGCAGCGCGGAGTTGTACGATGTAGCCATGCGTCTTCCCGATTCTCCTGGCGTACTGGCTTAGCCCACCAGTAACTCCTCGCCCCCCCATTCCCGGAGGCACCGCCTTCAACACATGCAACCCAATTTCCAGGGGCGACAGTTCCCCTTGGTTGTTGGACAATACCAGCTCCATCAGGGCTTGCTCGTCATCCAGCGGTTCCACCCAGGCCCAGACTTCTTTCAGCCCAGCTTGCCTTGCGGCACGGATACGATGGTGGCCGGAAACAATCTGAAACCGCTCCCCCGCAGGCCGGACGTGGATGGCGTGCTTCTGTGGATACTGGCCATTGAGATTCGCGGCGATGGCGTCAATCACGTCCTGGCGAAACGCCAGCCGCGGGTTGTCGGGGTGGTCATCCACCCGTTCCAAGGGTAAGCATTCCAGGGCGACAGTCATGGCGTTTCCTCCCGTACTGGCAGACTTCACCCTTCCAGAGAGACAGGCACGGCAAGGCAAAAAACGTCATTGGGGCGAGATTGCGGCCTGGGGGGTATCAGATACCGGCCCGGCCGCGATCGGTCGTGATTTCGTGCGCCAGAGAGCGGTCACGGGGGCTGAAGCATGCGCCACAGGGGCAGTTTCGCTCTGCTGGTCCTGGCGTGTGCGTCGGGCCTGCGCTGCTCGGCGACATTGCGCAGCGCGGTTTTCGTTCGGCGCCGGGTCGCGGCCAAACCGGAAGGGGTACAGCTCACAGTCCGTGACGGGGCAGAGTTGGACCTCGGTGGGGCTCGCGCCGCCGCAGTCGAGGCACTTGGCCTTGATGCGTTTCAGGACGCTGGCTTTTTGGATGCGGGCCACAGAAGTGTGGAGTCGCAGGGGATGGAGCGGACAGGCGGCGATCTTGCAGTTCACGACCTCCCACCGGTCAAAAGCGGAACAGTTCAGGCAGTAATCACTGATCAAGCCGGTCAATCGTGCCTTGGTGGTCATTCGGCAACTCCGAAACGTTAGAAGGGAACATCGTCACACTCGATGGTGGGGATGCCTGCCGCTATGGGCTCCGGCATCGGGCCTAGGGTGTAGCCCACGATGCGGTTGTACTTCTCGCCGGCGATGGAGCGCACCACGATCTTCTGTGTCCACGCCACGCCGCCCGCCTCGGCGATCTCCACGGCCCGCTCGGCCGTGTCCGGAATCGGGTCTGGCGAACGCTTGCGCCACCACTGTTCGGCCTTCTGACGGGCATAGCCGGTGTGCTCGAAGCAGATGAACTCGCTTTGCCAGGTGAACATGCCGATCTGGTAATCCACCCGCATGGTCTTGGGGGCCTCCGGCGGGGCGTCTCGCTTGGTGTGGACGCTGTAGCGAATGTCCAATACCTCGTATTCGGTGTCGGTGAACTGCCCTGAGAGCACCCCGGCGTTGCTGGCCCGGGCGTCGTGCTTGTGGCGTTCCGGCTGCGGAAACTTGTAGCCGCACTCGGGGCACGTGGCGTAGCCGGCGGCGATGACTGCGTGGCACTCGGGACACTCCTTGGCCGGGGCTTGGCCGGAGCCGCGCCCGGGCGCGTCGGGTATCCTGAGCTGATCGACCGGCCCGTGCCGCAAGGCGTTGCCGCCGAAATCCAGGATGAGGCAGTTCCGCTTGCCCGGATGCAGGCGGAAACCACGGCCGAGCCAGAAGGCGTCTTCGCGGAGGCCGACTTCCATCGATCCGGCGAACACGCACGTGAGCTCAGCCGCTGGCTCCATTCCTTATGTATGCCGTGTGCGGCCGATCTGTTGGACTTTTTTAGGCCAATTCCAAACCGGTCTGTTCAAGATACGGCCGGGCGTCTTCCACGGCTTTGCGCACCTGGTGGCGAGAAATGCCAAGTCATCGCGCTGCCGACGCTGCTCGGCTGTGTGGCGTCTCTTCGCGGACTTGGCGGGCGTGGGACGCCACGGGCAAGGTCCCCCAGCCGGTCCGTAGCGGACGGGGGTATTCGCTGATTGCCTGGTCGCTGCCGCGGAGAGTGCTTTATAGGTGCCATCCTTTAACCGCTCCGTCGGTGCTCGCATAGCTACCCTATAGCTACGGAGCCGATTCTCCCCCGCATGGACGTTCGGTCTGCTCGAACCGGCAGCCTGAGTAATCTTGGCTTCTCAGACTCGACCCATATGATTTGGCCACGAGTTCATTCTGCCAGACCCGGCAGAGCGAGTCATCTTCGTAAGATGCCTAGCACCGCCGATGACCAGCCCGGTGAGCATCTTCCGAATGAATTGTCAAGAGTGACTTGCGGAAAACGATCGTTCCACCCGGTCTGCGAACGCAGATACCATTCGACGCACTTCCTTCCGCAATCCAACGCTAGCTATTGTGGGGCCTCCCTTTCTGAATTCCTCTTACCTTCAAGGCTGCACTTTCTTAAAACCGCGTGGTTGTCGTTGCGTAACTTATTGTGCGTAACCGGTTAGGGTTTATTCTGCCCGTTAGACTAGTGTAGCCGTGACCTCTTATGGCGGAATAAGTTACTGCTTTTTTCAGAGAGTATAGTGCAAGGGATAGAAGGCTTTATTTTCCCCACCAATGTCAAGATCCACACTCCGGTGAACTCCAGAGGTGGGGGAGATTGACAAGCTCCATCCTCCCGTCCGAAATCCCAAACGGTTCTCCCTTCTCCATCCGCTGACAATTGCTTACCTGCTGGGGGGGCCGGTGGGTGCGGCAAGCGCAAGAATCGCATGAAACATTCGTAACTGTTCACGGCCCGGCGGCGTTTTTCGAGAGAAGTGATCTGGACTTGAGGGCCGGTTTTCTGCCACAACATTGAGCATAGAACCGGTTATCACGGAAGAAGTGATTGCCCGCCAGCCGCCAGAAGCCTAGGCCATCATTCGCCTGTTGCTGGCGAGGATCGCCGAGTTGGACGCGCGGATCGAGGAGTTGGAAGGGCAAGCGCAGGGCAAGACGCGGCAAAACTCCTCGCTGCTGCCCAGCACGCGGCATCCCCACGCCAAGCCTAATCCGCCCAGGCGCAAGTGGAAGAAGAAACGTGGCGGGTAGCCCAGCCACGAAAAACACTAGAGGCCGCTGATTCCCACGGAATACTGGCAGCACGTGGAGCCACTGAAGCCTAGCGAATGTCGGCGTTGTGGCGCACCGCTCTCGGGCAGCGATCCAAAGCTGCTGCGGCATCAGGTGTGGGAATTGCCCGCGACCACCGCTGCGCGGCGGTGCCCGAGCCGATCGTGACCGAGTATCGGCGGCATCGGCTGACGTGCCGTGCCTGTGTCGAAACGACGTGTGCGGAACTGCCTCCGGGCGTGCCGCAAGGGCAATCGGGGCCGCGGTGGATGGCCTTTGTGGCCTTGCTGAATGGCCTACTGTCGCCAGAGCAAGCGCCGCACGGCCGAGTTCCTCGGCACGCTCTTTAGGCAGCCGTGCTCCGCCTCCCTGACGGTGAAGATCCAAGACGAGGTGACGGCCGCCGAACGGTCGTTGCGTCATGCGGTGATCTGGCGGAAGCTCTCCTTCGGGACGCAAAGGGCCAGCGGCAGCCGCTTCGTCGAGACCATGCTGACGGTTATCGACACTTACCGCCTGCAGCACTGCAACGCCTTCGCCTTCCTGACCACTGCTGTCGAATAGCATCTCGCCCACCAACCGGCCCCCCCATTGCTCCCCAGGGTGTGAACGGTTACTGGCCGAGCTAACAACCCCGAAACAAAGAGTCTACCATTCCCAACCATCGACACGTCCGAAAAGCTCGGAATACCCCGGCTCTTCCAATCGGTATCTGGTGGGTACGAAGTGCCTTAACCAGCGAATCAGCGCTTGCAGATAGCGCTGGCGCTGCTCACCGTCCTGTCCGGCAAACTCCTCCCTGTTTCGAAGCCATTCGGCCATTTCGCCAAAGAACCGGGGCCGTGCAACAAACTTGTCGAACGCCGCGATGACTGGCAGAGCCAAGAGGGCCGCTGCAACTTTCTCTCCAAATTCCTTCTCGGTGAGCCCTTCTGGTAGGGAAAGAACATCCAAGTCATCGAGGATCGCTGCGCGCGTCTCCAAGTCGTGGAAGGTCCGCACCGACAGGTATCCTTCATAAAGACGGTCGGGACTACGGAAAGAAGGGAAAAGCGGAGAAACGTCAACTGGTTTCGGGATGGCGACCTCGACCTCAGGGGAGGCCGACATTAGTGGGGCCGTCCGGACGGCGTCTTCAAGCTGACAGCGTAACTCATCCGTGGCAGGAACAGATGTTCGTTCGAGACGGCGGGCGAACAGGAAAAGTTGGTTCGGGACCGGTCGCAGTGCTGCCATGATCTCGACGTTGCGAGGATCACAGAAAGCCAAGGCACTGTCCGTGATGTTGGACGAGCCCAAGACTGCCACGGAGTCATCGATCAAGATAACCTTCGCGTGCAAACGCGGGTGCAAAAGAAGGCGGGAGCCAGCTCGCGCCCGCACCGTATCCAGGACGCGGAGGTCGGATACGCCCGCCACAATCTCGTCAAGACGCCAGCGGGTGAAGACGGAAAGCGGAATGGACGGATCGGCCTCCGCGACCAGACGCTCCAAGGCACCTTGAGTAATGAAGGGTGCGATGAGCGTGACGTGGCCCCTTGCCTGCGCTACCAGTCGGCTCAGCGAGGAGCCGATGTCGTTGGTTATCAGCTCGACGCTCGTGTTACTCATTCGTTTCCTGCAGGAAATCGCGGGCCAGCCTGCCCCAGTCCTGCCGGGTGTCCTCAAGTTGCTGACGCCGCTGGTCGCCGGCTTCGTCCTCGAGGCGTGCCCACGCGCTCAGAAGCAGCTTCAGGGCCTTCAGCGCCGGCGTTTCGGCTTCGGCGTTCTCCTGCTTCAGAAGCTCGAACAGGTGCTCGCTGGCCGGGTGCCGCGTGTTGATATTGATGATGATCGTCCCCGCTTTCGACTTCACGTCGAAGATCGCCGGACCCGGGATTTCTGCCTCCTGGAACAGGAACTTGATGTTGGACCGCACGTAGGCGACAGCAATCTCTTTCGCCTGCTGCTCGGGCACGCCTTCGGCGATGAGTTCATTCTCGAGTTCCTGCTCGCGCTGGTCTTGGGGCAATTTCTCGGCCTGGTCGCTCTGGCCCTTGTCGCCGTAGACCTGGCGCCGCCGCAGGGTCGCACGCGTCGCGATCTCCTCTGCAGAGCCAGGCGGCGGCGTTCGTTCGCCGCCCCTGCGGGCACCTTCCCGCATGAGCTGGATTTGGGGGCGCAGGACCCGGTTAAGCATACTGCGGATCTTTGTCGAGATCTCGTACATCACCAGCCGCGGGTCGTTCGCCTCCTCGAGCCGCTCCCGATAATCTCCTGGAGTGAGACTTTCGTGCTTGGCGTCCTCGTCAAGGTCCATCTGCATGAACGCGGTCGCCGCCTGCTTGTTGTTTGTGACGCCGAACACGTCGTCGAGTTCCGGGTCGAATAGGACTTCCACGCCCCACCAGCGTTCTCGGGGGTCGTAGCGGTTGTCGAAGGATGTATTGAGCTCCAGTTCACGCAGGGCGCGGACCACGGAGACGCCTTGATTCTTGACAGCGTGGCGGCCGATGGCGGAACTGCCGCCGTGCGGCGGCTGGCGCACGACCGGCTTCGCCACCGAGAAGCGCAGGGTCACCTTGTGGTCTTTGCCTTGGTAGTTGACGGCGATGGCGTCTTCTCCCACGAGGTCGAACGCGGGTTCTTGGTCGAAAGGCTCGGGAGCGCTTGTGCCTTTCATGAGGTAGAGGGGATCGTTGGCGCGTACGTGCCGATTGACGTAGATCTGCAGGTCGCCGCCGTTCTCCTCGAACGCGGCGAGTCGAATGGTGGCTTTGCCGTCGTGGATGAAGTAGCGGTACATCCGCCCGACGAGGAACTCGGCATTGTCCAAGAGCGCCTTGCTGCTCTTCCAAGACACCCGGTCGAGCTCGGACCAGACGACGAGCGTACCGTGCGGACCGATCTTGTCTTGGATGAGGTCGATCCAGAACTCCGGAATCGGTTCTTCTCGCGGCTCCGGCACCTCGCGTAGCTTCCCCTTCTCGATCTGATCGACATCGAGGAAGCTATAAAGGCACGATTTGCCCTGCCACGTCCAGACCTCGACCTTGCGGCACTGCGAGATCGAGGCGTTGGGAAGCCCCATGCCGAACTTGCCGATTCCGTTTTGCATGGCGGGGTCGAGGTGCGTGCCATTGCCGAACTGCAGGGCCATGCGCAGCGTCTCGGCGTCCATACCCGACGCGTTGTCGTAGACCGCGATCCGGTCAATGCGCCGCCGCTGCCGCTGCCGGACGAGTTCGACCCGGTCCACGCAGAGAACCTCCACGACGGTCGGGATTTCCAGCCCCTCTCCCGCTTGGATGCTGTTATCGATCAGCTCGGCAATCGCGTGGGCTGTGTCGCGGTAGCCCGACGCACGCATCGACTTAATTGCCAGGTGCTGAGGAATGATGTCGTGAGCCATGTGTCCTCCGATAGCTGTTCATGCGTTCCAGATGTCTTCCCAGAAATTGAACGCCTCCGCAATACTCCGAAACCCCGGAATCTGATCAATGACAGTGATGACTCGGCACACAGGATTACCGCCAGCTCTCGGCCCTCGCGCAGCACGGCCGACCATCTGGCTGTAGAGAACTACGGAGCGAGTCGGGCGGGCTATAACTGCCACGTTCGTCCGGGGGGCGTCGAACCCCATCGTGAGCACACCGTAGTTCGTCAGGATTTGAATTTCCTCGCCATCGCGGTACTGAGCGATCAACTGACGTCGGCGGTCCGGTGGAGTTGCCCCGGTCACAGCCGCCGCCCGATATCCCTTAGTAAGCAGGAGATTAGCGAGCGTGTGGGCGTGCTCGACAGAGCAGGCGAAGAGGAGAATCTTCGAGCCACGATCTGCCTCTTGCATGACGCGAGTGAGGATGAGGAAGTTCCGTTGGTGATCTGCGGCGAGGCGGTGCAGAACCGAGTCCGGGAGGTCGAGGCCGTCCTGGAGTTCGCGCAACTCGGCTGCCGAGAGGCGAAAGTCGTCGCCCGGGACGTATGGTAAATGCACGTACTCAACCTTTGCGAGGTAGCCTTCCTGTTGAAGGTATTCGACCGGGTTGCTGTACCCGTCCACTCGCAGCGTCACTTTCCGCCGCGCGAAGAAGTCAGCGAGCTTTCGATCCTCCTCGGGGTCAAGCCAAGTGCGTCCCGGCGTGGCGGACAGCCCAAGGATGGCGCTCCGATCCGTCGGGGCCAGCATGTTCAGTAGGTGCTGATAAGTCGGCGCGACCGCCTGGTGAGCCTCATCCATGACCACGAGCCTGGTGCGTCGTGAAAGACCGAAGAAGTGAGTTTGGCGGGCGAGGCTGTCGCGGTAGAGGAGCCTAAGACCGCCGATTAGCAGCCCGCCACGCGCTCTCTCCAAATCGACTCGGTATGGACCGAAGTGGCGGAACAGGGAGACACTCCTATCGCCAATGGCTTTCCAGGCGCGCTCGAACTCCTCGCCCGCTTGCTCGCAGAGTTCCTCCGTATGGGCGAGCCAGACGATTACGTCGTCATCTTCGAGCCGCTCGCGGAAAAAGGAAGCGATGACGTTCATCGCGGTCCGAGTCTTGCCCGCACCAGTCGGCATGTGTAGAAGCACGCGAGGGGGCTGCCCGCAAAGAAGTTCGTAGACCTCCCGGCGCGCTCGCCTTTGGTGGTCAAACAAGGGGTAGTGCCCCGCCACCACTTTTTCTGGCGGGTGGAGTTTTTCGTCAGCCTCAGGCTTCGGGGGCTGACATCCGAAGAACCCGAAGAGGATGTTCGTGAGGGCGGTCCCGCGACGAAACTGAAGCCCTGTGATCGCAGCGTAGGGGTCGCCTGAGCCATCGACCTGAATTAGGCGACTCAACCGCTCGGCATCGGGGCGTGCGAGGGCAAGGAGGATGTCGTTCCGTCTACTGGCATCAAGGAGAAGACCTTCAGGTCCAATCTGCCGGATGATGAGTTCGGCAAGCCGTGACGCTGTAAGATTCCGTTCGTTGAGCAGTTCAAGTAGCTGGACAGTCGATGAACCGAGCATTCGCGCGAGGTGCTCGGCGCCGAGACGAACCAGCGTTTCTTGTAACTTGCTCACGAGACCCCCCACAGGCCTTGGTCATTGCCTGAATCACCCCGCATGTAACGGTGTTAGCTCGTGTCAGGTCTTTCGAATTGGATCAGGTGTGACAGAAGAAGCAAGGCTGGTCGTCGTCCTCCTCTTCAAGCACCTCGTCAAACACCTCGACCAACGGCAGATTGACGCGCCGCTTCTTCTTGGCTTCCAGAGCCTTTTGGTGTCGTTCCTTGATCTCCTGCACACGGGCGGGATCGGAGAGCTCAGCAAGGGACTCTTTTTGGTTCCAAGTGTACCTTTCGCCGCTCTCCGGATCGATCTTCTCGTACTGCTTAGCCAACTCGAACAGGTCGGGGTGCCGCTCGAGAAGACCGACCCATTCGACCCGCCGCTGGAAGAAACAAAAATAGCAGCCCGAACGGGTCCGCCAATCATAGTAGGTCGGCAGGCCTATGCCGCTCTCCTCCAGAATACGATGGACATCGTCCAGAGTTATGCCGTCTTCCTTGAACGGCATTACAGTCTTGATGTTCGGCTTGGTCGAGACGTAGGCTGTGCGGTCCTCGTCGGCCCGGATGCCGACGTACATCATAACCTGGTCTTCGCCCACGTACTTCTCGAACGGCTTGATCTTGAGCATCCGCGTACACCAGCGCATGTTCGACGAGGGCAGATAGCCTCCGTACACCTGCAGCCAGTGATCGAACCCTCGGTCGTCACGCAGCCGGACAATCTTCTTTCCTAGGAAGTACTCGATCTTCGACAGGTATTCGTAAGTTTCCGGCAGTTCCTTGTCCGTGTCGCAGAAGACGTACTCCATTTCCGGCACCCGGTCACGCATGTAGATGGCAAGCGCGGTACTGTCCTTCCCGCCCGAGAGCATCAGGATATGGCGTGTCTTCTTGGACATAATGTAGATTCTCCCACGCCGCTGCGGCGTTTGCTAGCTTAGCTAGTGGATTTCAGGCGCTCAGCCGCTCCTCGGCGAGCAGCTGCCGCACGAGTTCGGCCAGAATCGCCACGCCCACGTCTTTCTTGTCCAGTAGTTCTTCTTGCCTCAGCACCTGTAGCAGCTGCTCCTTAGCCCTGTCCGCCCGCTCCTGAAGTGGGGCGGGAACTTGCACCACGCGCTCCAACTCCCCAGCGTCCGGGACGGTGACGCTGACACGCAGCATGCGGGGATCACCGTCAAGTAATGCCGCCCCGGCCCTGCCCATCTCGAAGGCGAGCACACGGTAATGGTTGAAGGTCCGCGCCATCCCCGCCAGCTGTACCTCGAACCGCGCTCGGTCCTGATCGTCCCAGTGGGTCGGCGGCTTGCCCGCAAGCAGCGTGGCGATTGACTCCAGCCAGGTCGTGTCCTCGGTCGAGCTGTCCGCAACCCGCACCAAGAACGCTTTCAGCTTGGCGTCCACCGCCACGTTGAGCACCAGCCGGGCATCATGCTCGATCTGCCGCCGTGCCTTCGGGAACTGACCTTCCTGCCCGAATACCTCCAAGATGAGGCGCCCGATTTCCGCGAGCAGGTGGGGATAAGCCCTCTGCAACTCGGCAAATGCGGATCGTAGCTGCCCGAAGTAGGCGCTCACCAGCCCGGAATCAATCTCGCCAGACGCCTCGAACGGCGGGAAGCCACATGCCGTCGGCAAGTCATTAAAGAGTAGCCGGTCAGGTTGACGGGCTTCTCTGACGGCCCGGAGAACACGTTGCGCTGCCTCGCTGATCTGCCGAGTCTTGCCGACGTAATCGGGCATTTCTTTAACAACTCGCACAAGAGGGCGGACGATGCCGAGGAGATCAGGATCTCCCCCATCCGTGCGGGTGAGCATGGCCGCGTACTGCTGGAACACCTTGGCTCGGGGGCCTGCGATGCGGAAACGCTGCAGCTCGAACTTTTCGGGTGAGCGGAACAGGCGCTCGAACACCGCCGCGTTCGGCCGAGGAACGAACGAGCCCTCCTCGTAAAGGGCCACCTGTGAATGGCCGTGGACGAGCACCACCCCGAGCAGCACGGGCAATACGCCGTCCTTCAATCCGAACGGCGGTCGCCGCAGCAACTCAAACATTCCCTCGACAGATCTCCGACCGCCCTCGGTCTCGTGCAGGAATCCGTCAATCGCTTTCCAAAGCTCCCGCACGGCAGGCTCGGCTTTGGAGTCGGGCGGATAAAAGCCGAACACGCCGCCCTGTTTGCGGTGGAGTCGGGACGCTTCTAGCAACGTCTCGTACATGCTTCGCTCGGGCGGGTTGCCCTCGAAGCCGAGTCCGTCCTGATCGGCGCGCTCGAACATGGCATCGATCAAGTTGCGCCGGGCCGCTGCTGCCGACGACGAGAGGGAACGGCGGTTGATAAGCTCGTTCCGCCAATGGGGCGTGGCACTGTACACCTCGTCGCAGACGCGCGAAAGCAGGTCGTTGAGCTGCCGCTGCGACGACAGGGTGACGACTTGGCCGCGATAGTACCACGAACAGCACCTGTTCGCTGGTGAGAACACCCACTCCAGATGGGAGCGCAGATTCTGTTCCGCAATGGCCAGCCGGGCGTGCAACTCACGGCGGGCCGTCCGGTCGGACTCCAATTCCGGCGTATGGTCCATCACCCAGCGCAGGCACAACAGCTCGTGGCACAGTTCCCGCAGGTCGAAGACGTCCTGGGGCAGGGCGACGATGACGGGCAGCTCGCCGGGGGACTCGATGATGCCCCGCATGGTCTCCCGGTCGGCGGCGTCGCGCGGCAGGCAGTACACAACCCGGCCATCGGCATCGCCTAGGTCGGCGGAGAGGGCGCCGTGGAACAAGTCGGCCTGCAAACCGCCGCGGTCGGCGTAGCACGTCTCGAAGTACCGGAGCGTCCCCGTTTGGAAGTAATGGCGGCGGGCGATCAGCGGCTGGGGCGGGGCCTGCCGAGTCAAGAATGCGGCGAGGTTCTGATCGCGCTCGACGGCCCCCCGGGCGGCTTGCAGCCGGTCGTCGATGTCTACGTCGCTGCCTTCCCACAGGGCGTAGCTCGCGGTGTGGCGGCGGAACACGACGACGGATCGGCGGGACAGGGATTGAATGGCCTCGTCGATCTCTGCGTCGGTCGCAGTGCCCCTCAAAGCTGCCTTTAGTGCGCCGCCGGAGGCGGGGATGCCGGAAGCGGCACCGAGCGCCTGCAGTAGGCCGATGGTCTTGGCGAGTCGAACCTCCAACTCGGACGCATCGTGCAGACGGTCGAGCGCCGACAGCACCTCGGCCCACAGCTTCCCCCGGTGCTGTGCGAAGAGGCTAGGACCGAGCGAGGCCATGACGTAGTCGTACAGGTGATCGAGCCGGTACGCGCCACCTTTCAGCGTGGTTTCGCGGAGAAACTCCTGAAACCCGAACGGCTCCGACGATGCCAGGAACGCGAACAGGGACCGCTCGTTCTGGGCGAGGTGCCGGAACAGCGGCCCGAGGATGATCGCGGTCTGCGGATGAAGCGGGTAGCAGGCGGTCAGGCAATCCTGCAGTTCAGTGGGCGGTATCGAGCCGGACCGCACCCCGAGGGCAACAACTTCCTGGGCGAGGGCCTTCGCCTGCCGCCGGAGCGGCTTCAGGTCGGTATCCTCGCCCTCCTGCCGGATGGCGTGGGCCAGCAGCCGCAACATCTGCTCGGTGCGCTCCTCGAAGGCCACGTCCTCGAAGCGTCCTTGCACTTTCGCCCACTCCGCTCGCCGCCCCGGGCTCATATGATCGGCGTAGCGGTCAAGGGCCTGATGCAGGATGGTCAGGAACAGAAACGGCCGCTTACAGCGCGTGGCAAACTCGGCCAGCTCCTGTAGGACGAACACATCGCCCTGCTGCGGGTTGCTGGCCCCGTACTCAAGGAACTTCCCCAACTCATCCACGATCAACAGGATGCCCGAGGCGTCGTTGCCGAACCGCTCAAGGTAATTGTTCGCCTCCTCGAAGAGGCCGACCACGGCGGTGCCGGAAGGAGCATCCAGCCTGGCCAGCCACTCCAGGCGCTCGACAATCTGATGAGGCCTGCCGCGCTTGGCCACGGCACGCAGGGAGGCGGCCAAGCTCGCCGCCAGAGCCTTTTCGAGCGGCTGGCGTGAGCCGGTCACGAGCACCGGGCAGAGGCGCCCCGCGTTCCTAGGCAGCGGTCCGCCCGGCCCGAAAAGGCGTTCCGATAGCTCCACGTCCGCGGATGCCAGGAACTTCCGCGCCCTCTGCCGGATCGGCTCCTCACCGGTCAGGAGCTGCGCGGCGAACAAGGCAAAGGCCGATTTACCTGACCCGTAGGGGCCGGTCAGCGACCATGCTCGCGTGGAGGAATCCCCGCAGAGTGCATCGGCCAGGCGGCGAAGCACGTCGCGGCCCGTCGGGGTAAGGATGTAGCCGTCGATGGCGTCGTGGCGGTGGGCGTCGCGGACGAGGGAAACCGACCGGGCGAAGCGGGGGCGGACGACAACCAGCTTGTCGAGGGTGGGGGAGTCGCTCATCGCCGTCGCCCTCCTACGGCGTAGGCCCCGACCAGGACCTCTTTCGGGTCGAGCTTCTTCCGGCGGTACAGTTGCCGGAGTCCTGCCGTCTCAGCGTAGGATAGCCATCCCTCGGTCGGCTTCTCGACGCCCTCCATCCGCTCGACAAGCGACGACTCGTCAATTTTGAACAGGCGACCGGGACTACCCGGCTGGCGCGCGAGGTCATGCAGGGCAAGCGTCTCCGTGGTCGGGGCGAATGCCTCCCAAAAGCAGAGCACGGCGTAGAGGAGGATGCCGTCCGGCAGCTCACGCTGGGCGCCGCGGCGGAACTGGTACGCCTGCCCGCCACCGGGCTGGATGATGAGTCCGAGTTCGACAAGTGGGCAGTCGAGCGAATCCTCGAGCATGTTGCGGCGGCTCTGGCGAGACGGGACGTAGGTGCGGAGGAATACTTCCACGTCCCGCTTCACGGAGCTCTCCGCGACCTGCTTTCCGGGGAGCGTCTGCGTCCACCTGTAAAGCGCCGAGCTGAGCGTCTCGCGGGTGAACTCGGGCTCGTGGAAGTGGCTGAAGGTCCAAAACCAGGTTGTCGCCCGCGCCCGGTTCGACGCGATCTGCCAGTGCAGCAACCAGAGAGTTGCCGGGTCTTCGAGGTAGGGGTCCAGCCCGTCGTCGGCCAGCAGAAGCTTACCGAGGTCCGTTTGCCGCAGGGCGCTACTGCCATCCCGGCTTTCCGCAAGCACCCCTGCCGTCAAGCACCAATGGCGAATGGACCGGACCATGTTCTTGCCGACGCCGAGGGTGGTGATTGCGTCGTCGCGCAGAAAGACGCCGGGATCATCTCGGACTGCATCAAAGCCCTTCTTCAGCCACGGGTACCGAAACGGGAACGTCTCGTGCCCGGAGAAGGAATACTGCACGGCGGTCGCGCCCATCCACACTCCTGTCTGTTAGTGGCGGCATAGTCAGTCGGGACAACACTGTCGGCGCTCAAGTCTACCCGATTACTCTTGACTTTTAAAGCACCTTCCGGTCGCGTCACGTCGATCTGTCGAAGCGCGTGTGGCAACCAGCACTGTCCTGCTGTATCTTATTCTAAAAGAAGGATCTGGCGGCCAGGCGGCGGGGAGACGAGGGTATGGAAAGCACCGCCATTCACCGCCACAAAACGGCGATCCGGCGGGGGGATTTCTCCCGCCCGGTCAAGTGCCTCCTGCGCGACGGCTTGATCGACAAGGGCGTGACCTTCTTCGACTACGGCTGTGGGCGCGGGGAGGACATCGAACTTTTGACAGCGGAAGGAATTACGTGCGGCGGTTGGGACCCGGCTTACCAACCGGACGCCCGGCGGCAGGAAGCGGACATCGTCAACCTCGGCTACGTTATCAACGTCATCGAGAATCCTGAGGAGCGAGCGGCGACCCTGCGGCGTGCGTGGGAGCTGTGTCGTCAGCTGCTGGCCGTGTCGGCGCAGGTGTTGATTACGGGTCGAGGCAAGGAGCCGATCGCGTTCGGGGACGGCGTGCTGACCGGCCGTGGAACGTTCCAGAAATTCTACGACCAGACCGAGCTGAAATCCTATCTGGAAGCGCAGCTACAAGTCGAGGCCATCCCCGCCGGGATCGGCACCTTTTACTTGTTCAAGGACGAGGCCCGAAAGCAGCAGTTTCTCGCCAGCCGCTTCCGACGTCGAGAGATTTTGCCTCGCCGGCGTATCGCCGAGTCGGGCCTGGAGGAAACTCGACAGGCTCTCGAACCGTTGATGGAGGTCATCGCCGCGCTAGGCCGCCTGCCAGACCCGATCGAGTTTCCTCACACTCCCACCATTACCGAACGCTTCGGCTCCCTGAAACGAGCCTTTGCCGCGATCCAGCGTATCACGGGTGCAAAGACGTGGGAGGCCATCGCTAAACGGCGGCGCGAGGATCTTCTGGTCTATCTTGCCCTGAGTCGGTTCCACAAGCGGCTAGCCCTTTCCATGCTGCCACTGACCCTTCAGCGCGACATGAAGGCGTTCTTCGGCACCTATGCCAAAGCCTGCGCCGAGGCCGACGCGCTGCTGTTTCAGGCCGGGGACCCAACGGCCATCGACGGGGCCTGCAAGCAGTCCGCGGTGGGCAAGCTGCTGCCGGACGATCTCTACGTGCATCGCGATACGCTGAACCGTCTGCAACCGCTCCTCCGCATCTACGAGGGGTGCGGCCGTGCGTACCTCGGTGAGGTCGAGGGGGCAAACATCATCAAGATTCACCGCCGGACGGGCAAGCTCTCGTACCTCGTGTATCCCGACTTTGAGGATGACCCGCACCCGGCGTTGTTGCGTTGCGTGAAGCTGAATCTTAGAACAAGGCAGATCGAGTGCTACGACTACGCCCAAGGCACCAATCCACCAATCCTTCATCGGAAAGAAACCTTCCTTCACCCGGAACATCCGCTCTACGCGAAGTTCGCCCGCCTGTCGCAGCAAGAAGAGCAACATGGATTACTCGCTGATGGAGCCAGCATCGGAACTCGACTGGGGTGGGAGAAGCGACTTCGTGATAGCGGCTACGCACTGCGCGGTCATCGTTTGGTGAGGTGCAGGTCTTCGTCGCTCGACGGTAACTCGTCGTGAGTTTCTACCGCTGCAGCCACAGAGTCCAGTGCTCTTGCGGCTGGCCAAAGATCGTCGCCGCTTCGGCCGGCACAACCTCTCCCTCGTAGTTGATGGCGCGGAGAAAATAGCCGGTGCGTTCGATCTGGTGAAGCAGGTTGACAGACTGCGGCGGGTCGCGCTGGAGGTGGAGCTCCAGGATGAAGGTAGCTTGCGGCAAACGGCGCAGCGTCCTTTGCATGCCCTCCCATACCAGGGCCGCAACCGTTCACACCTTGGGGAGTAATGAGGGGGCGGGTTGGGGGGCGAGATGTGCTTCGACAGCAGTGGTCAGGAAGGCGAAGAAGCTGTGGCGCTGCTGACGAGCACCGCTAGCAACGGCCCCTGCACATTCACGAAAACGTGACGTTTCCGCCCGTTGAACTTCTTCCTGCCGTCGTAGCCGCGCGGGCCGCTCCGCTTCATCGTTTGGACGGTCTGGCTGTCGATCGAGCCGGCGCTCGGCCGCGACTCCGGACCCTCGCTCACGTGCACCTGCGCCGCAAGCACCTCCATCATCCGCTGCCACGTGCCGTCCTTCCGCCACTGGGCGAACTAGCCGTAGACGGTGCTCTTGGATTGCAGGTCGTGCGGCAGCATGTCCCATTGGCGGGCCGTGCGGGCCAAGGCCTTGATCGCCGTCGGATGAAACGAGACTGCTACCGTGCTTTGGGCGGCGTCGAACTCGACTCGGGCTACCAGCAAGGCCACCAGTTGCCCCTGCTCGCGCGGGCTCAGGGCGTTCCAAACGCCGTCGAAGTCGGCCAGCGCGGGGTCGATGTCGGCGGCAGTCGGCCGGTTTTGCTCGTGCTCTTGGAGCTGACGCTGGACCTCCCGGTGCCGTGTTTCACATTGGGCAATGCGGTCGTGAAGTTCCGCCATCCGGTTGGTAGCCGGCGCCGCTCCATCCCCGGCCAGCCGTCGGAGCTCCGCATGGTGCCGGCCCAGTTCGCGCCGTAGCCCGCGCTCTTCGGTGACGAGTTCCGCCCGCTCGGCCTCGCACTGCTCTTGGGCCTGCCGGAGCACCTCGGCGCGCATAGTGCGATCGCTGGCGATGGCCCGAATCTCGTCGATCACGATCCGCTCGATTTCCCCGGCGGGCAATGACGGGGAAGGGCACGCCTTGCGGCCGTTCTGGATGGCCCGCGTGCAGGCGTAGTAGCGATATCGCCGCTGCCCTTTGCAGGTGAATGTATGGGTCATCGCCCGGCCACAGGCCTTGCAGTAGAGCAAGCCCCGGAGCAAGGCCCCGTGTCGGTTCCGCACCGCCACGCCGCCTGAGTGGCCGTTGTGCCGCAGCGTGGTCTGGACCTGCCGGAAAAGCTCGACATCGACGATCGGCTCATGTTCACCCCGGTGCAATTCCGCCTTGTACTTGATCTTGCCGACGTACAGCGGATTGGTGAGCAGCGCGTACAGCGAGCCCTTGTCGAACGGCCGGCCGCCTTTCACCTCGCCCCGGCGGATCTTCCACGCCTTGTTCCGCCAGCCGCGGCGGTCCAGTTCTTCCACCACCGGCAAGAGGGAGCCGAGCGACAAGTAGAGCCGGAAGATTTCCCGGACTCGGGCCGCCTCCTGGGCGTTGACCACCAGGCGGACACGACCCTGGGAGCGGTCCACATCGTAGCCGAGGATGGGCCGCCCGCCGGTCCATCTCCCCTTCCGCCGCGTGGCGGCGATCTTGTCGCGGATGCGCTCGCCGATGATCTCCCGCTCGAACTGGGCGAACGACAGAAGCACGTTCAGGATCAGCCGGCCCATCGACGTCCCGGTGTTGAACTGCTGCGTGACGGAGACGAACGACACCCCCTTCCGCTCGAAGGTTTCCATCAGGCGGGCGAAGTCCAACAGGCTCCGGCTCAGCCGGTCCACTTTGTACACGACCACGCAATCGACCCTCCCCGCCTCGATGTCGGCCAAGAGACGCCGCAGGGCCGGCCGGTCGATGCTGCCGCCCGAGTAGCCGCCGTCGTCGTAGCGGTCGGGCACCAAGGTCCAACCTTCCCCAGCCTGGCTGCGGACGAACGCCTCGGCCGCCTCCCGCTGGGCATCCAGCGAGTTGAACTCCTGGTCTAGGCCCTCCTCGGTGGACTTGCGGGTATAGACGGCGCAGCGAATTTTCGGCTTTGCCGGCTGGGCTGCGGGTTTTCTGCGGCTCACCCCTTGCCCTCCAAACGAAAGAACCGATAGCCGTTGATGTGGCTGCCGGTGACCGCCTTGGCCACGGCCGAGAGCGACGGGTAACGCCGACCCTCGAACTCGAAGCCGTCCGCCAGGACCACGACCTGAAGCACCCGGCCTTTGTATCGACGCAGGATGGCGGTGCCGGGCGGCGGCAGCCGGTGATCGACGGATGGCGGGCCGGCCGGCGCAACCTCGCCCACCTGGGGCGATGGACGGGCCTTGGGCGGCATGACCCGAAGTTCCGTGCCCTGAGCCAATTCCTCCGCCCGGCGGCGAGCGCGCTCGCTCAGGTCGCCTTCGGCCAGGGCCTGGAGCTTCCAGGCAATCTTGCGCACCAGGTACCGGCGGTTGCGGCAACGCGTGGCCTCGCCGAACACCTCGGCGTAGCGCAAGCGCAGCTCGCCCACCGACATGCGCCGCAACGCGGCCAACTCCTTCTCGACGTTCAGATGCATGTTCTCGGCTCCTTGTACGAGTCTCGGATTGCCTCACCGACACGCACACTGAGCACGGTTTCGTCGGAAAGCTCAAGTCCCTCGGACGGCTCTCTCGGTGGATTTTCGGCGGCAGGAATGTCCCATGCGACGACGTTCGTAAGGGCGACATTCAGGCCTTGCAGCGGTGTGCCGGCGGGCCGGGCAGCCCGCTGGTCGAGCCGCAGCAGCCCGGCGGCGAGGATGGTCGCGATCTCGCTCAGTCGTCGCTCGGGCGAGAGGCGCGCACGGTGGGCGCAGTCGAACATGGTGGCAGTCCCGAAGAAGATGACGCCGGAAGGGGCCGTTACCAGGGGGTGACGGCCCCAGAGTGGCAATATTCGCGGAAAGGCCGGTCGCGCGGCCCTATGCTGTTAACCTACCGGACGGCGGCTTGAGGTGTCGGTAGAATGTGCTGAGGAGGACTACTTTCGTACCGGCGCCTCATGGACTTCGTTGCCGTTGAGTGAGCGCGTGTTTGGGTCGGTGAAACATTATCGTTGGCGGGAAGTAGGAGCATCCGCATGGGTGCAGACAGAGACGACGAGATCGTTCGCCGAATTGAGCGAGAGCTTCTCGATCAGCAGCATCGGCAATGCGCGCTCCTTTACCGAAATAAGAATGATGCCATCGAGGCCCTCTTCCGTTGCTATGGCCAGATTCTTCGCGATCTTCGGACGGGCAGGATTCGAGCACCGAGTGACGATGTGAAGCTACAAACGGCAAACGAAGGACTCCGGGGGTTGGCGCACTGTCTGCGCTGGATCAGGGAATGCGGCCCTTCGCGTATTGTCGTTCCTAGGGCTGCCCCGAATGTGCTTGCCCGCGACGCCCACGAACTCCTGGGGTGGGGGGTGCGGTACGACTCGATTTGGAACCATTACTCCGCCTACTCGCGTGGTCAAGTAAAAGCCGAGGTTGACGAACGGAAGAAGGTGATCACGTTCCTACCCCAGCGGGATGTGAATCCTCGGTTCTTTGTCACACAGATTGAGGCCAAGAAGGCAGACGACGAACGGTGCGCCGCCGCTCGTCCAGACGCGCAGCTCGCTAAGCTTGCGGAAACGTGGTGTGAGTCTGCGAGGTTCTCCGGTCAACCCTTACGCTTCGACGACGCAACCATCCGTGCGAGCGGGGCGATTGACCTAGCCGTATCTTGGATGGAAAACACGTGCCTACCGGAAGTCAATGCTGCAACCAGTCTCAAGGGATGCACGGTAGAAGAGCTGCGCCGCGTGCTGGCCACCCTGTATGTCCACTCGGTTTTTGTGACCAAGCTCGAGGATGCCAGCGACGATGAGCCCGTGTGCGGCTTCGTGTTGGACCCGCATGTTGTGGCTCGACAGCGAAATGAGATGATCCACTGGCTAGCAATTCTGTCGGGAGTTCGCGAGGACAGTGTTGAAGCGATCCTTGCAGTGCTCACGTTCGATCCCACGCATCCTCATGTCACGTTGGCCCAGCAGCCGTTCGTGAGCTCGCCGGATGGACAGCTCTTCTATCTGCCCAGAATGCTTCTCCTTCTCGACCTGCCGCGCATTTACATTGGAGCGCTCAACAAGGACATGCAAGGCAGGGCAGCCTATGCTAAGTTGATCAACGAGGTCGAGGCTGCCGAAGTGAAATCAATCGCCAGGGAAATCCGTGCCGCGGTTTCCAACACCCTCCAGATGGCGACTAAGTCCTCTTTTCGTCTGCCGGACGGTCGGAAGATTACCCCCGATTTGGTCCTGTTCTCCGAAGCCGACCAGACTGTCCTCGTCGTCGATGTCAAGCACGCGACGCCTCCGTTTGGTCCCGCCGATGTTAGCCACGACATGGAGGAGATGGAGAAATGGAAGAAACGAGTCCTTGAATACGTCAGCAGCTTTCGAAGTAATCCGAGCGTGTTGGCTCGGAGGTTTCAATGGCGGTTCCAGAGAAGGCCGGCCGTCTTTGGCCTGATTCTCCTACGATGGCCGCTGCCGATACCCGTCGACTTTCCCGACCCCACATGTGCGCCAGACCCGATCTGCGCGGTGGATTGGCCTTCGCTGAGGGAGTACCTCCAGCAGGGGTGCTTTACATCGATCCGCGACGTGATGGCTTGGGCGTACAACCGTCCAGACGTACCTGACCCAAAAGGGCTCACACCGACGACGAAAGAGCTTCAGGTTGGGGAGTGGACATTCCGGTACGTTGTGCTTACGGCGCTTCCCAAGTAAGAGCTGTTCCATCGCACGCAGAGATTGGCCTATCGGCTCTGGGAGGAGCGGGGAAGACCCCTGTGGGATGATTTGCGGGACTGGTGCCTCGCCGAGGAGCAAATGACGGCCCGCAAGTGGTTATCGCCTGATGCTGACGACTAACGGCCGGCCCCATTGGGCGAGCTGGGCTGTTAACCCGACCAGCCTGTTGACCAGAGAGTCCGAGAGTTCGAGGCCGAAGGTTCGGGCTGCGATGGCAACCCTGTAGGGTTGACATCGACCCCCGAATAGTCTCTCTCGAAACCGAGAGTCCACGGCCGGCGTGCGAAGCGACGCAAATCCTTGCAGAAATGGCGATTAAAGCGAAACGCCCGCGAACCCTCCATCCGGGGCGCGGGCGTCAACTTGCGGGTCGGGCAGTTTCGCGGAAAATCAAGAGGCTCCCCGGCCAGGGCTCGAACCTGGGACCTAGCGGTTAACAGCCGCTCGCTCTACCTACTGAGCTACCGGGGAAAATCAACAATGACGGCCAATGGGCAAATGGACGGCGGCGATTCCCTTGCCGTTCGCAAATCCCTAAGCCGACGGAAGCCTCTCCGGCGTTTACCACAGCGATGCCGCCGCGTGGGACGGCCGCCGGTCCAGGCCGAAATCCACATGCCGGGCATAAAACCTCATCTTACCTGCTCTGCAATGAGCGTTCAAGAGAGGGATTTGCCGCCTTTGGGCCTTTGGGCAAACGTCGTCCACGGGATGAATCCGGCCCATCCGCGAACGTCAACTCACTTCCGGATCAGGCTCGGAGTATCGCGGCGACGAACAAGATCTTGGCTCGAGTAGCTTTTCAAGGGTGCGGCAGGTCTCGTTCTTAGCATTCTCGCGAAGGCCGGTCTTCGGCCGCGTACCGGTGCCTCAGAATTCGAAAGCCCTCCGCTCCACATGGAGCTTGAGCGGGGCTCGGAGCCTGGGCTTAAGAGTTCGCCGGTCCGGTCGCTTGGCCTGCCTGATAGCCAAGCCTAGTGCAGCGACGGCGGAGGTACGCTCTCACCCGCCAGTTGGCGCTGCTGACCCTCACGATCGTAGGTCCCGTAAAAGGGTACATTGGCGTCCATCCAGAGGGCGAGGCGGCGTCGGTCGGAATCCGAGAGGCGAACTGCTTGGCGGTGGTTTTCGTCGGCGAAGACGCTCCACAAGAGGCTCTCGTCGGCGCCCATCCGACCCGGCTGAGTGACGATCTGGCTGATACTGGATCCGCCCCATTCGTACCAACGGAGATAGGGACGAAGGTTCTGGTAGGCAACGGTAAACGGGGCGGCAACTTGGGACGTCAACAGCGGCGGCATGGAACTGCGATCCGCCTGCTCGCCGTGGCACGACGCGCAGTGCCGTTCCAAGATGGGCTGAACTAATCGCACAAAACTGAAGGGGTTGGTGCCGTCCGGACCGGGTTCCAATCGGGAGGGCGGTCTTCTTACGGCAAGCGATTCCCGAAGCGGCACGGAACTGCCGGGAGGCTCATGGCATCCAATGCACGCGCGCCGTTCGCCTTTATGGAGATACGTTGCCGATCGCATCCCCTGCACGGCGTGTCCGCGTTCGTCCACAATTTGAAAATAGAGGGGGCGTTCGGCAGGCACCCGAAAATAAGCGGAACCGTCCGCCTCGACCGGCACGGACCCGAGATATGCTCGCACGTTCTCCGCGCTGGCGTGGCCGATCCGTGGATCATTGACCGGATGGGTGGCCTTCGGCAATAGCTGAAAGACTCTCAGCTCCCTGATCGGTCGATCCGGCGGCAGCGGATAGAGACTGCGTCGTACGTCGTAAACAATCAATTCGGACTCATCTCCCAGCTCCTCCTGCTTGGAGTCCTCCAGTGGGGCGGGTACGGCGCGGGGAGCAACCGGGATTGGATCGAGGCAAGCCACACCCGGCTCGCGATACAAAAGCTCCAGGTTTCCGAACCGGTCGAAGTAATAAATGCCGGGGCCCGATTCGCGCCGGACGCCGGATCCCATGCCGGGGACCGGTTCGTAGCCGAAGCCGATCAAGTAATAATCCTCCGACAACGGCCAGGGACCGACGACATGCCCCGGCGACCATTGATCCGGGGCCTCGGGAAAGGCGATTTCGGGCGTCAGTACCTCCAAGCAGCCGAAACGGTCTTCGCCCGTCGCGGGATCGAGTTCGACTTTGTTCGGATCGAGAAGTACCAAGGATCCGCCCACCACCGCGTGGTGCGCCCCGGCGATGAAGGCGATCTTGTGCGATCCGGGCACGGCTCGGGGTTGATAGCAGGCACTGATATTCATGGTGTAATTCCCGAACAAAGACCGTGGATTGGTCCCGTCGGGATTGGTTGTCCACAGGCCGTGAAAATGGGCGGCCGAGCGATCCACGTAGTCCCACCGGGAATAGATGACCCGCCCATCCCAGAGAACGGAAGGATGCCATTCGTTGGTTTCGTGGAAAGAGACGGTCCTCACCTCGCCGGAGTTCCCGGACAAACGATGCAAAGTATAGGTGGGTATCGGCTCCCAGGGGTTGTTGCAGCGGCAGAAACCTCCGCGCCGGGAGGAAACGAAAATCAGGTCGCCGTTGGGGAGAGGACAAGGATTGGTATCATCTTCTCCGCCTTCCGTAAGTTGCCGTAAAGAACCGGTAGTCAAATCCAAAGCGTAGAGTTTGAAGACGGTCCGCCCAGGACCGAAAAAGTCGAATTCCGGGGGCATCGGCCCCGCCGTCAGTACGCTCCAATCGGGAGCGAGGCGGCGTTTTCGGTCGCCTTCGGCGATGGGGGCAAAGGCAAAATAGGCTGTATTCCCGTCGTAGGACAAGGCCAGCGTCTGGTAGGTGCCGCGAGGGAGTTTGTCTTTCGTTAGAAAGACTGTTTCCAGCGATCGGCCGGGACGGGGCAATAGAAAGACCCCTTCTCCCGTCAGATCCGCGGCATTATAGAAATAGCCGACGTACTCGTGGAGCATTTGGCAGAGGAATCGCCGCGTCTTGATGAACACCACAGGGCGGCCCTGAATCAGCGGATTGGCCAACGCGACCCGGCGGAGGAACCAGCGGATCTTGAAATACTCGTCCAGCCGCTTTTCCGGACTTGCGTCCCTATCGACCGTCTCCAAGATGGACTGCCATTGCTCCAACACGGCGCGGTAATCGGACCCCCGCAAAAGAGCCTGATGATGCATCACGTTGATCAAATCTTGCCCCCGTTTGATGGCCGCCTCTAAGGCCTCGCGACTGTCGGCGGATCGTCCACGCCATTTCTCTTGACGGGTCCAGTCTTCCTCTACCGCCTGACGCAGATCTTCTTCCTCCGCGGGCTCCGAGGGTGCGAAGATTGCCGCGCGAGTCGGGTCCACGGATTCCGCCGGTCTGTCGACCCTTGGATAAGCCCCCGTTCTCGTCGGAGATGTGGGGGTGGGGTGGTCCGCCACGATCGCCCCGCCAAAAAGAGCAGCGAAGACTGGGAGGGATAGAAGAAGTCCGCATACCGCTAAGAACGAGGCTCTCATCGCTTCAGCTCCGCACCCCGAACGGGGCTTGCTCTTTGCACTCACAAATTAGGGAACAAGGCAAGAGGCACTCATCGGCCGCATCGTATTCGTGGAATCGCGAGCCGCAAGCCCGCATCGGCCGGGTCGCGGTCCGTGAAGGAGATCGCTGAGATCGCTATCGAACAAGAGGATTCTAAGACTTCGCGAGCCTCCCTGCAACAACGAACAAGGTCTCGAGACGACCACATCGCGAGTCTCGCGAAAGCATCGGCGCGTCGCCCCCGTTGCGAGGTTTGCCGCCCGTTTACAGACCCGCAAGCGGGGCGTATTCTGAAAGTTCGGTCCCTCGGGCCCCATGGTACGTCAAAGCGGCGATCCGTCACCGTGCATCAACTTAAGCCGTCATTTCGGAATCATTCCGGAGAAGGAGTTCGGTGATTTCTTCCGCTAATCACAACACTTTGGTTCAACGCTATCCGAACGGATTGATCCTGCTGGGTGAGCCGATGCCCTGGGTGGAGTCGGCGGCGTTTACGATCGCCGTGCCCGCCGGCAGCGGTTGGGATCCCGACGACCGTTCCGGCTTGGCCTCGGTCACATGCGAAATGTGCCTGCGGGGAGCCGGGGACCGGGACAATCGCCGCTTCATCAGCGAACTGGAATCGCTGGGAGTAGAGTGGAGTGAATCCATCAGCGCGTTCCATATCCGCTTCAGCGGTGCTTGCGCGGCCGACGTTCTTCCGCAGGCATTGGCAATCTTTGCCGACGTTCTTTGCCGCGCGCGACTACCCCAAGACGAGTTGGAGAATGCCCGCCAGGGCCTGTTGCAGGACATTCTTTCCGTCGAGGACGACCCGGCGGATTTGGCGCGGCGGGAGCTGCGCAGGCGTTTTTTCCCCATTCCCTTCAACCGCCCGAACGAGGGTGAGGCGGACCATGTTCGCGCCATAACTTGGGCGGAAGTGCGCGACCATTACGAGCGGCACTTTCGGCCCAACGGTACGATCCTGGGAGTCGCGGGGAAATTCGATTGGGACCGGCTTCGCGGTCAGGTGGGCGATTTACTCACCGATTGGCCGAGCCGAGAGGCTCCCCCCGTGGCCGAGAAGCCGCAAACGGCCATGGTCGCGCACATCCATTATCCCTCTCAGCAAACACACATCGCGTTGGCTTACCCCAGCGTCGCTTATGATCACCCGCAGTATTTCGAGGCCGTCGGCGCGGTCGGAATCTTGAGCGGTGGAATGAGCGCGCGATTGTTCACGGAAATCCGCGACAAAAGAGGCCTTTGCTACAGCATCCATGCGTCACACCGCGTACGTCCCCGAATGGGAGCCGTTCTGTGTTACTCCGGAACGACGGCGGAACGGGCTCAGGAAACGCTGAACGTCCTGATCCGTGAGTTGATTCGCCTGAAGGACGGCGTGCTGGAGGAGGAGTTGGATCGCCTCAAGTCGCAGTATCGAACCGGCTTGGTAATGCATCAGGAATCGACCGCAGCGCGGAGTGCCGCCGTGGTAACGGATTGGCATTTGCTGGGTCGAACGCGCTCCTTGACGGAGATCGACCGGCGCATTCGCGGTTTGACGACGGACGCCCTCAATCGGTTCCTGCAAGAGAATCCCCCCCGGTCCTTTACGATCGTAACGGTCGGACCGCAGCCTTTGGAGGTGCCGCGTGACGTGCTTGAAGCACACGCTGCCTAACGGTTTGCAACTGATCGCCGAGTGCTATCCGGACGCCTACACGCTCGGCATCGGCTTTTTCGTCCGCGCGGGTTCGCGCGACGAACCGCCCGAGCTTGCGGGCGTCAGCCATTTTTTGGAGCACATGGCGTTTAAGGGCACCCCGACGATGACGGCGGAAGAGGTCAACCTGGCGTTTGATCGCATCGGGGCGGCTTACAACGCCTTCACCGGCGAAGACGCCACGGTGTATTTCGCCGCGGTCTTGCCGGAGTTTCAGGAGGCTGCCTGCCGTCTGCTCGCGGAATTGATGCGCCCCGTGTTTCCGCCGGGTGAATTCGACCGCGAAAAGCAGGTCATTTTGGAAGAAATCCACATGTATCTCGATGAGCCGCCTTTCGGTGCCGACGACTTGTGCCGCGCGAAATTCTTCGCCGGCCATCCGCTGGGCCGCAGCGTGCTCGGTTCCCCAGCGAGCGTAGGGGCGATCGGTGTTGAGCGAATGCGGGCGTACCACCAGGGGCGCTACGCGCCCAACAACATGGTGCTGGCGGCCGCCGGGCGCGTCGACTTCGACGCCCTGGTGCGGCAAGCGGAGGCCTTTTGCGGCGCATGGGAGCCTTGGGATGTGGATCGCATGCTGCATCCGCTGGAACCGGCCTACGGTTTTCATCTTGCTCCCAAGCCGTCGGCGACGCATGAGTACTTGATCCAATTGTCGGAAGGACCGTCCGGATACAGTGAGGACCGGTTCGCGGCTCACCTACTGGCGGCGGTCGTCGGAGATGACTCGGGGAGCCGGTTGTTTTGGGAGTTCGTGGATTCCGGGCTGGCCGAATCGGCTTCGCTGGTTTTTTCCGAGCACGAGGATGCCGGCGTGTTCACGCTGGTACTGAGCTGCGCCGAGGAATTGTTTTCCGACAATCTGACGCGCTTGCGGAATTTGATCTGCCGGTTGGAGAGTGACGGCATTACCGAGGAAGAACTGCAACGCGCCAAACGGAAGATCTTCACGCGAACGGTGTTGGCCGGCGAGCGCCCGCGGAATCGTTTGTTCAGCTTGGGGTTGAGGTGGCTGCTCTTTCAGTCCTACCAAAGCGTGCAGGAAAAGCTTAGATTACTGGAGGCGGTAACGCTGGAAGACGTGAATCGTCTGATTCAACGCTACCCGCTGTCATGTCACGCGTCCGTGGCCGCCGGACCGCTGGAGGCGATTTCGACCGCCGGCGCATGAAAACGGCTGGGAATGATCCGTGTTCGAGAGCTTCGCCGCGAGTGCCGTCGGTTTTTTGTTGAACAAATCGGCGCGTTCCCGGCCGGTCTCAAAAAAGGAGGTTTTCTT
Organism: Thermogutta hypogea; assembly: GCF_055386265.1. Classification (NCBI taxonomy): domain Bacteria; kingdom Pseudomonadati; phylum Planctomycetota; class Planctomycetia; order Pirellulales; family Thermoguttaceae; genus Thermogutta; species Thermogutta hypogea. Next base: position 1,395,913 of record NZ_AP042425.1, on the reverse strand, counting down.
CATGAAGACCGAGCAACGGCTTCCAAAGCCTCAACGTCGCGTTTGCCTGACGCCCGGCATCGTCGTCGGGTTGGGGCTAGCGATGATGGTTGTCTTGGCGATCGGGCCGGCGTTTGCCGCGGCGAGCAGTCGACCGCCCAACGTGGTCGTCATTCTCGCCGATGACATGGGCTACTCGGATCTGGGCTGCTATGGCGGGGAAATCCAAACGCCCAACTTGGACCGCTTGGCCGAGCACGGCCTGAGATTCACGCAGTGCTACAACTCGGGACGATGTTGGCCGTCCCGAGCGGCCATCATGACGGGATATTATGCTCAGCAGGTTCGGCGGGATACGGTTCCCGGGGTGCCCAAATCGGGCGGCCAAGGCGTTCGCCCGGCGTGGGCGGCGTTGTTGCCGGAGCTGCTGCGAAGCAAGGATTACCGCAACTATCATTCCGGCAAATGGCATATCGACAGGCAGCCTCTGCTTTGCGGTTTCGATCATAGCTACAAACTGGACGATCACGATCGTTTTTTTGCGCCCAAGCGGCACGACCTGGACGGGAAACCGCTGCCGCAGCCGGGTGAGACCGACGGCTTTTACGTGACCGATGCGATTGCGCGGCATGCGGTGGAAATGCTGCAAGAGCACCGTCGGGACTACGCCGAACGGCCGTTTTTCCTCTATTTGTGTTTCACCTCACCCCATTTCCCGCTCCAGGCGCCGGAGGACGTCATCGCCCGGTACCGTGATGCCTATAAACAGGGTTGGAATCGCATTCAAGACGCGCGGGGACAGCGGTTGTTGGCATTGGGGCTGGTCGCGAACCCTCCGCCCGCCATGGAATTGCAAGTGGGACCGCCGTATTTCTTCCCCGACGCTTTCGAGAAGTTGGGACCGGGAGAGATCGCCAAGCCCCTTCCCTGGGATGAGTTGACGTTGGAGCAGCAGGCATTCCAGGCGGCCAAAATGGCCGTTCACGCGGCCATGGTCGACCGCATGGATCAGAACATCGGCCGAGTCTTGGCACAATTGCAGGACATGGGGGCTTGGGAGGATACGCTGATCCTCTTTGCGTCCGACAACGGGGCCAGCGCTGAGATCATGGTACGTGGCGACGGCCATGATCCCAACGCACCGCCGGGTAGCGGCAAGACCTTTCTTTGTTTAGGGCCGGGATGGTCGAGCGCATCGAACACGCCTTTCCGACGACACAAGACCTGGGTTCACGAGGGTGGTATTGCGACGCCCTTGATCGCGCATTGGCCGCGCGGAATCTCGGCCGCGGGTGAATTGCGGCGTGCTCCCGTCCACTTCATCGACGTCGTCCCCACGGTTCTGGAATTGGCCGGCATCGAACCGCCGAACGAATGGGAAGGGGCGGCCCGTCCGCCCATGCCCGGCAAGAGCCTGGTCCCCTTGTTTGAAAGGGACGGTACGGTCAGCCACGAATACCTCTGGTGGTTGCACGAGGGCAACCGTGCGATCCGCGTGGGAGACTGGAAGCTGGTCGCAGCGCGGGATGAACCGTGGGAACTGTACGACCTTCGCGAGGATCGCGGTGAATCGCACAACCTGATCGAAAAGCTCCCCGATCGGGCGGACCGGCTACAGTCTTTATGGGAAGAAGTCTGGGACCGCATTCAGGCCGATGCCAAGCGCGACTTGCAACAGTGACGCCGTTGCCGGGTTTTCCGCCGAAAAACGCGCGCACAAGCGGTCAGGCCCTTTCGAAAACGAACGCCGGCGAGGCCGGTGCATTGGCCCTTACGCATCGGTTACGCGAGGAGCATCATCCCATGGAATGGAGAAGAACCACGGTTCTTACCGTTCGCCTTGAGGACGCCGTGGCGCTGGGCGCCGATGGACAGGTCACCTTCGGCAATACGATTGTGAAGCCCGATGCCGCAAAAGTTCGTCGTTTGGCCGATGGCAAGGTCATCACCGGCTTTGCCGGGGCGACCGCCGACGCCTTTTCACTTTTGGAGCGTTTCGAGGCGAAGCTGAAAGAACATCCCAATAACTTGCCGCGCGCAGCCGTGCAATTGGCCAAGGAATGGCGAACTGATCGCGTGTTGCGCCGATTGGAGGCGATGTTGATCGCCGTGGATGCCGAACACACGCTCTTGATTTCGGGAACGGGCGACGTGTTGCAGCCCTCGGACGGAGTGCTGGGGATCGGTTCCGGCGGACCGTACGCGTTGGCGGCAGCCAAGGCGCTGCTTCGCCATACGTCCCTGTCCGCCAAGGAGATCGTGCGGCAATCGTTGACGATCGCCGCCGAAATCGACGTCTACACCAATACTCAGATTCAGGTGGAGGAGCTTCCGTGCCGCCCTTGACGCCGCATCAAATCGTTGCGGAGCTGGATAAATACATCGTGGGCCAGTCCGCGGCCAAGCGGGCGGTGGCGGTTGCCATCCGCAATCGTTACCGGCGACAGCAACTTCCTCCCGACATGAGGAGCGAAGTGGCACCCAAAAACATTCTGATGGTCGGGCCAACCGGCGTGGGCAAGACCGAAATCGCTCGTCGCCTGGCCCGACTGACCGGAGCCCCCTTCGTCAAGGTCGAGGCGACGAAGTTCACCGAGGTGGGCTACGTCGGGCGCGACGTGGAATCCATGATTCGCGAGTTGGTGGAAAACGCCGTTTTCTTGGTCCGTTCGCAGGAGCTGGAGAAGGTCCGCGAGGAGGCCGAACGCAGGGCGGAAAAGCGGCTGGTGCAAATTCTGTTGCAACAAACGGACGATTCGGACGAGTCTGACGCGGAAAACGGCGATGTCGCGTCGCCCCGCCAACGTCGGGAGAAGGCTCGCGCCGGAATGCTGAAGCTGCTTCGCGACGGAGTTCTCGATGACCGCGTGGTCGAAATCGAAGTGGAAAAGAAGCATTCACCGTTCTTCTTCGGCGGACCGGGGGGAGAGCAATTCGATTTGGACTTGCAGTCCATGTTCGGAAAACTGCTTTCATCGCGCAGCACCCAACGGCGCGAAGTTACCGTGGCGCAGGCCAAGGAAATCCTCGCCTCCCAAGAGGCCGAGGCGCTGATCGATCAGGACAAAGTGCATTCCTTGGCCGTGGAATTGGCCGAGAATGCCGGGATCGTGTTCCTCGATGAGATCGATAAGATTACGGCGGCGCACGGCGCGGAAGGCCCGGATGTTTCGCGCGAGGGCGTGCAGCGCGACCTGCTGCCCGTCGTGGAGGGTACCACCGTCCAAACCCGCTACGGCCAAGTCCGCACCGATCACATCCTCTTCATCGCGGCGGGCGCGTTTCATCGCTCCAAACCCAGCGACTTGATGCCGGAGTTGCAAGGACGGTTCCCGATTCGCGTGGAATTGGACGACTTGACCAAGGAGGACTTCCTCCGCATCTTGACGGAGCCGAAAAACTCCCTCATCAAGCAGTACCAGGCCTTGCTTGCGACGGAGGGAGTTGAGCTGACTTTCGCGGAGGGCGCGATCGAGGCCGTGGCGGAGTCGGCGTTCTACGTCAACCAGACCACGCAAAACATCGGGGCCAGGCGGCTGTACACGGTCATGGAACGCCTGCTCGAGGAAATCAGCTACGACGTTCCCGATAAACTGACGGGCAAGGTGACCATCGACCGTGCCTTCGTGCAAGCAAGGCTCGGGGAAATCATCAAGGACGAGGACGTGAGTCGCTTCATCTTGTGAAGCCGTCTCAGGATCACGGAGGACGTGCGGGCGGACCGGTCTCCGGAACGCGGATGTTCGGTTTCCACAGCCACCAGCATGGACTGCAATTGTCTGAGGCCGTGAACCATGGCTGCGCGGAAAAAATGGTATTCCGAAGGCTTGCGATTCTCCTGCACCGGATGCGGCTACTGCTGTTCGGGGCAGCCGGGGTACGTCTACGTAAACGACGATGAAATCGCTCAAATCTCGCAATACCTCGGTATGGACGCATCGGAGTTCCTATCTCGGTTCACCCGGGAAACGCACCGTGAGAGGAGTCTCGTTGAACGCCCCAACGGCGATTGCATCTTCCTGGACCCCGTGCTCCGGTCATGCCGCATCTACCCGATTCGCCCTCGACAGTGCAAGTCGTTTCCCTTTTGGAACTCCAATCTTCGCCGACCGAAGGACTGGGACGATGTCTGCCGGACTTGCCCAGGCTGCGGCAAGGGACCGGTCTTCTCTTACGAAACCATCGAAGAGCTGCGCGGCCGAATCGACATCTGAACAGCTCCGGTTTCCCTGGCCGGCCTTTCCCATATCGGGGGGGAGTCTGCGGCACGTTGCACCTGATTGATAATCGGGGGCGAATGGGCGGAAACGGGTTGAATTTTTCCGGTTATTCGGCCGATACAGGTTCTAAGCGAAATGCCTGTTAACGCGATTCGTCCGGATGCCAGCGTAAATTCGGGCGGATCGACTTTGACAAGGCACGCTCTTTGGCAACTGGGAGCTGTATGTGACGGTCCGCCTCGGCAAGTGCCGGCTGTCCGGCGGCGAATGTTGAAACCAAGGCGTCCTTGACACTAAGTGTTGTGGCGCATAAACTTGCAACGTTCGCTCAGGATCAAGTCAACAGCAAACCTTCTCTTGCCGGCGGAGTACGGACTCGTGACCAAGAAAGACATCGTGCGGGAAATTTCCAAGAAATTGGATTTGAAGCAGACCACCACAAAGAGGGTGGTGCAGATGACGCTGGACGCGATCATCGACATCTTGGTCGAGGACCGTGAAGTTCAATTACGGAATTTCGGCGTGTTTCGGGTACATTTCCGAAAACCCCGAAAAGCCCGGAATCCCGTGACCGGGGTTCCGGTTCAGGTGCCCGAAAAAGTCGCGGTGCGATTCAAGCCGGGAAAAGAAATGGCTCGGCGATTGCGACAGGCTTACCGCGCGGCCGCAAGCCAACGGAGTGAATCCGGGTCGCCTCCCCGACGCAAAGCCGCGGAGTGAACCCGAGGCGTCTGCAAATGACGCGTCGTGCCGGCGCTAGAACAGCCCTGTTCCGCGTCCATTCATTTGGGGCGCGCGAGCGGCGCAACGTCCATCCGAACGCCCCGGCACGGCAAAGGCGGCGCAGCAAGCTACGGTCGAACGTGCGAAGCTCTCCAGGCTTCTTTCCCCCGCGATGAAAACGGTGCCGACGCAATCGTTTTTCTTTTCGCATCGGTGGATCGTCACATACAGTTCCCAAGTGCCGCGCCCGGAGGGAGTGTGCTCACCCGGGTCGCCGGGTACCGGTCGCGTCCTCGAAAGACGCGCCATGAAAGAAGACAGCAAGGCCGTTCCGGGGCGTCGCGGAGAAGCGGCGGTCCCAAGTCAGGGTCATGGAGGATGTCATGCGAAAGCTGCTGCTCGGCGTCGTTCTCGCGCTCTTGGTGAGCAGTGCCGTGGGATGCGTCATTCCCATCTACTCCGCCGATCCGAATCGGCGAGTCCAGCAAATGATTTTCACGTCGGAGGGATTGCGTCTGTTTCTCGATGAATGGGAACGGACCTGGATGCTCGATGCCCCGGATCACATGACGCCCTATCGCACCCACGGCGGAATCATTTGACGGGCCGGGTTCCGAAATCATTCCCTCGCCCCCTTCGCGGTCCGTCGCATTCATCCACACGGGTCGCGGGATGGGGCACGGTCAAGCGGCCTGCCGGCCGTCTTCGCCGTGCGACAATCGGTGCGCCGTCGGTAAGGGTTGGAGCCGAAACCGATCAGTTCAGCAAGACTATGAGGGGGGAACGACCGCGTCCGACGCGGTCGTTTTTTTGTTGCCTCGTCCCTGCGGTCGGTCCCGACGCCAAGCGTCGCACCGCCCGCAACTCAGGCGTCTTCGGGCAGCGATGCGACCCAATCCAACAAGGCGCCGTGCTGCCGAAAGAAATCGTTATCGGAGACTCCGTAGGGGCTTTTGAAGAAGGGGGCCAAAAAAGGCATGGTCCCGCATATTCCGGCACGACCCGCCCGCTCCGTCAGGCGAAAAAGGTCCAGCACCAAAGGCGCGGCGAGCAAAGAGTCACACCCCTGCCAGATGAATTGCAGCACCATGGGCGTTCCGAGAAAGCCGGAAAAATGGATGTGGTCCCAGGCCGTTTTCCAATCGCCCATGTCTTCCACATACTCAATGGAAACCAGCGTCTTCGGGGCATAGCCGAGGATGTCCCCGACGAGGTGGTCTTTGCTACGCACCTTGGTCGCCTTGTGGTGGGGATCGTCCAAGACTCGCCCGTCGAGGTTGCCGAAAATGTTGTGGCCGACCCAACTCAAGACCTGAAGATTGCGGGCGCGATACATCGGGGCCAGCACGCTTTTCATGAGTGTCTCGCCCGTCTTGCCGTCGCAGCCCATGTGTCGCGTACCTCGGATTACAGCAAGCTCGGTAAGGGCGGGCAACGAAGCCCCGAGCGACGGTGTGAAATTGATGTACGAACAACCCTCCGCCAATGCCGCGACGGCATACAACGTGCTGGGCGGAGGCGAGAGTTCACCGCCGGCCAAGGCCTTTTCCAGTTCCTCCCAGCTTGCCGGATAGGCTGTTGAATCGACGGGCGGTTCCGTGGAAGCCACGTTTATCACGATGACGTGCCGCAGTCCGTGTTCTTGCCGGAAAGCGGCCAAGTCTAGTCGCAATCGCTGCACGGCCTGCCAAGGCGAGGCGTCGCGCGGTACGTCGGGGGCCGCCAAATCAGCGATTGTCGTGGAAGCCCCACTCAGCGTTCCCCAACGAATTCGTGCATCGCATTCGTCCAGTTCGTTTTCCAATAAGTCGATCCATTCCGGTAGGAAGACGCGATTGGTGCGATGAAAGGCGCGAATCTCATCCACCAGCCGGGCGGTGCGGATTTCGTGGCCGGCGATGAGCACGCGATCGAAGGGGATCAGTCCCGCCCTTTCGAATTCGGTTTGCGCGGTCACCAAACCGGTGGGCGGAACGACGTTGCGCCGCAACAGGTGCATTCCGAAAATGGAACAGGCAGCAACACCGCCTCGCGCGCCGACCAACCACAATCCGACCGGCGCCGACGGTCGATCCGGACTCTTGGAAAGTGTCATCCCGTCCTCATCAAACCTAAGACATCGATGAAATCAGATGATAGCGCGGCGGGTGCTACCATCAAACGAAGCGGCAGTTTAATCTAACAATTATCCGTCGCGCGGAGCGGCGGTTCAACGACGGGGAGGACCGATCGCATACCGCACCATTGCACTCCAGGCATTCCCCATGGATGTGCCCGTACCGGAGCTACAAGGATTTCCGCATGACAGTCACCGTTTCGCAACTTATCCAGGCGCTCGAACCCTCGGCAACCCTGGCGATGGCGGCGAAGGCCAGGGAATTGAAGGCCGCCGGCCGGACGATCTACGACCTCAGTCTGGGAGAGCCTGATTTCGCGACGCCGGAGCACATCTGCGAGGCGGCCGTCGATGCCATGCGAAAAGGGTACACGCATTACACGGTGGCAAGCGGCATTCCGGAGCTGAAAAGGGCTGTAGTCAAGCAGTATCACGAGCGGTACGGCCTGGAGTACCCTCCGGAAAACGTCGTGATCTCCAACGGTGCCAAACACTCCATTCACAACGTCTTTGCCTGCCTGCTGGATCCGGGCGACGAGATGATCATTCCGGCGCCCTATTGGGTGAGTTACGCCGAATTGGTCAAGCTTACCGGGGCAGTGCCCGTCATCGTCAATACGCCCCAATCCAACGGGTTCAAGCTGACGGCCGACGCCTTGCGTGCCGCCATCACGCCCAAGTCCAAGGCCTTGCTCCTTTGCAGCCCGTCCAATCCGACAGGGACGCTCTATTCGCGGGAAGAGCTTCAGGCCCTGGCCGACGTCGTTCTGGACACGGACCTGGTCGTGGTCGCAGACGAAATTTACGATCGCCTGGTGTACACGGGTGAGCCCTATGCCGGCTTTCCCACGGTCCGGCCGGGCTTGCAGGAGCGTACGGTGGTCGTCAACGGAGTTAGCAAGACGTATGCCATGACCGGATGGCGGATCGGCTGGGCGATCGCTCCCAATAAGGCCTTTGCGAAGGCCATGGGAGACTTGCAGAGCCAAGAGACGTCGAATCCGTGCAGCATCAGCCAGTACGCCGCCCTGGCCGCCATCCAAGGCCCGCAGGATTGCGTGGAAAAGATGCGGCAGGAGTTCGACCGGCGAAGGCGCTACGTCGCGTCGCGTCTTGCGGCAATACCCGGTCTGTCCTGCACCCAAATGGAAGGTGCGTTTTATGCGTTCGTCGATATTTCGCAAAACCTGGGCAAAACGTACGGCGGCATTCGCGTGGACGACGACACGCGGTGGTGCTTGGAACTTTTGGGGCAAAAAGGCGTGGCCGCCGTCATGGGATCGGCATTCGGCGCCCCCGGCTATGTGAGATTCTCGTTCGCAACCTCCATGGAGAATCTGGCCGCGGCCATGGACGCCATCGAAGAGTTCGTGAAAGGAGCACGATGACGCCGCCGGGTATTATCGAACCGGCTTCGGCCTTGGGAATCGTCCGAGGCAAATAGCGCCGCCTGCCGTTGATTCCATCCGGCCATTAGCCCCGGCCGTTTGGCCCCAGCGCCGGTCCGCGCTCGGCCTTGGGGCTGAGAGCCTGCCGGCCCACGCGATCGCACTCCAACGGTTTGCGGCCCCTGCCAGCCCCTACCATCGGTCAAGCATCCGCGGTCGCAGACTCCGCGGGGGGCGTTTCCAGGCCGGTCCGGCAGCGGAACGTGAGATGTTTTCGCCAATCTTCTCGCGGTTCGGGGTAATCCTTGCGGAAATGGCATCCGCGTGATTCTTCGCGGGCCAACGCTGCCACAAGCATGATCCGCGAGACAATCAGCATATTTTGCAGTTCCCAGCCCTGGGGATGGTTGAACTGGCGCGGCAAGACATACCCGCACCAACGAGAAATGTCCTCCAAAGCCTCGCGCATCTGCTCCGGATCACGCCGCACGCCCATCGAACGCCACATCAAGCTTTTCAGCGAATTGCGGATGTCCACAAGGTCCAACGGCTCGTGAGCGGGGGGGACCGGCGGGCTTTCCACGGGAGGAACGTCGAACCGATCTTCGCGGGCCATGGCCTCCGCGGAAGCCCCGGCCCCGGCGCGGGCACCGAAAACCAATGCCTCCAGCAGGCTGTTGGAAGCCAGTCGGTTGGCTCCGTGAAGCCCGGACGCCGTCACTTCGCCCGCGGCCCACAAACCCGGAACTCCGGTCCGGCCGTCGGAGTCCACGGTCAATCCGCCCATCATATAGTGTGCTCCGGGGCGGACCGGAATGCGGTCCCGGGTGATATCCAGGCGGAACTCTTCGCAGATGGCGGCGATGCCGGGAAATCGCTTTCGAATGTGCCGTGCGTCGAGATGGCTCAAGTCAAGGTACACGCAGGGATGCCGAGTCTTCGCCATTTGTTCCACAATGGCGGCCGCCACCACATCCCGCGGAGCCAATTCCCCGCGCGGATCGTAGTCCGTCATGAATCGGTAGCCGTGTCGATCGATCAGCCGCGCGCCCTCGCCGCGCATGGCCTCGGTAATCAAGTGTCGAGCACCGCCGGCAATGTAGAGCACCGTGGGGTGGAATTGCATGAATTCCATATCGCGCAGTTCGGCTCCCGCTCGGCAGGCGATGGCCATGCCGTCACCGGTGGCGACTTCGGGATTGGTGGTCTCGCGATAGATCTGCCCGCACCCGCCGGACGCCAGAATCGTCTGCTTCGCCCAGACCAGGGTTCGACCGTGACGATGGTTCCACAGTATGGCCCCCCGACATTCGCCGTCGTGGGTCAGCAGATCGATTGTGAACGTGTCTTCCCAAATATCGATATTGCTGCGGCAGCGGATACGTTCGTGCAAGGTCCGTACCAACTCGCGGCCGGTGGCGTCGCCGTTGGCATGCAGAATGCGATTTCTTCCGTGACCGCCCTCTCGCCCGAGAGAGATGCGTCCCTCCACGCGGTCGAATTGCGCGCCCCAGTCGATCAGCTCGCGAATCCGTTGTGGTCCCTCTTCCACGACCATCCGGACGACGGATTCGTCGCACAATCCCCCGCCCGCCTCCAGCGTGTCGCGAATATGGTCCTCGACCCTGTCTTGGGGATCATAGACGGCGGCGACCCCGCCTTGCGCATACCAACTGTTCGACGCCTGCAATTCACCTTTGCAGACGATGAGCACCGCCAGTCGCGGATCCGCCGCCAATGCGGCTCGCATTCCCGCCACCCCGGCGCCGATCACCAAGACGTCGGTAAAATAGTGCGGGATCCGCTTGGGATGAAAAGGTGTAAGATAACGATAGCCGCAGTCGATCATCATGTTTTTTTCTCGAGGAAAATTGCCTGAGCATTCGCCGCGGGGACCGGATTGGCTCCAACGCGCCGAAGGGCTAGGGAGCGGCGAGAACTTTGGAATGCCGACAGAGAACTACTCGTCCCCGGCCGATTCTTTATTATAGCGGCAAATGCTGCGGTGATTTGATGACAAGAGGCGGGCGTTTCAACAGGCGATTTTCACCGGCAGCCTACCGGCCTTCGACGATGGCGGCAACGCGTCCATCGCATCACGCCGAAGGAAGACGGAAGTCCCGGTCCACGGTGGGGAAACAGCAAAACCGGCGTCCCGCAGCCCCTCATCGAACTCCTAGGTCCGATTCGATCGATCTGGCCCGATTGCTAAACGTGAACGGTTCCAGATTGGGATCCTTCGGTCTGACTCGCTGGGCAAGCTCGGAAAGCTCCGACGGCGGATCGGGCTGCCCCCGCAGGTCCAGCGAACTGCAACCGGTGCAAAGGGCGAGCACCAAACCGATCGCCCCAAACGGCCGTGCCAAGGATACGATGCGCTTTCCGCAAACGCACCCGAGGAACCTTTCGGTTCTATTCGCGGATCCCCCTCGACGTCCCTCGACGGAATAAAGGGAAGTTTCATCCGTCCGCGGACGACCGTCTTCGTGAATGCTTGCCATCCTGTCATCCCACTCTGAACGATGGTGATTGGAGAACCCGATCGTTGAGCGCGGTCGGATGCGGACCGAGGCTTACGAGAGAATGCCTGCGACGGCATTTCTGAAGGGAGTTCGCCCCGGAATCGCCTCCGGCGGAGCGGAGTGTCCCAAAAAGGCATCACAGAATCAAGGGCGATACGGCGAATTTCGGGCTGCCGAAATCCTGAACCGCTCCGACGCGTGAAGGAAAAGCCGCCGCCGTGCGTTGCTGCTCGATGCCCAGAGATTCAAACTTGGGCGCCCCGATGCGACCGCAAAAAAAGGTGCGCGCGGCAACCGAACGCCGACCTATTCCACCGAGGTTTGCAACCCTAAATCATGGCCGAGTTTCGTGAACGACTCGTCATTCTCACGCGGCAGCCATCCTCGCACCCCGACATACATGCCCGCAAGGAGCGGAGTACGAGTCACGAGTTTTCGACGAAAGCTCGGCCATGAACGTCGATTTGAGACATGCGGGTGACGATGACGCCACCCGGATCGCGATCACACCATGGCCTTCAAGGGCTTGAGCACGCGGACCCGCACCGTATTGTGGGCGGGCTTCGCGGGGATGGTGATGATCTCGTCGGGCTTGCCGGGCCGAGGACGCTTTTGAGCCGGCCGGGCCTTCACTCGTTTCTTCACGATCTTCAAGAGACCGGGCAGGACGAAGGCGCCGGGACCGCGAGGACCGAGCGATTTCTGGACTTCCGCCGCCAGGGCGTCCATTACGGCCGCCACGTCAGCCTTCTTAAGACCGGTGGCTGCCGCGATCGCGTCGCGAAGCTGCGTCTTCGTCAACGGCTTTTTGGGAGCTGCTTCTTTGGCCATAAACCTGATTCCTCCATGCCACGTCGAGAAAGGGTTGCTAACGAACGTCCGTCCGAGTCGGGGTTGCCATTTCCCGCGAGAACGGCTGCCTGAATGCAATGATTAGACCGTGATTCTTGCGAATTTCAAGGGGGTTAAGCAGTTTATCGGCCTAGGAATCGGCCGAAATACGGCGTTTTCTTGAGATTTCGACCTCAATTGAGCCGCCGCGGCCGAAAAAAAGGCCTGTTTTTGAGCCTACCCCGACCGACGGAGCATCGAAGCCCCGGAGTGCCTTTTGTCCGCGGCATCCGGCCGGCGGTCAATACGAAATCCAGCCTTGGTACTCCAACCAGCGGAATAACCAGGGATGTACCCACGGCGACCACGTGGGATAGGCCGCCGACATGGCCGAAACCGCTAGGCAGAGCAGCGCCATCCCCCGGCCCCATCGCGACGGGGCCAGACGATCCAGCGCCGGCGCCATGAATAGCAGCCAAAACGGGGCCCACCAAAACATCCAGCGAAAGCCGCAGGAAAGGCCACCGTAGTTGCGGGCGCGGAGATCGCGCGTCCAATAGAAGATCAAGCAGACGAGGGAGGCGGCGGCAACGCCGGCGGCGAGGGTGCGCCAGCGCCGATCTTCGCTACGGCAGGCGAACCAGATTCCCCCGAGTGTCAACAGCCAGATCGGCGTCAGGGAAAAGACTCCGTGATGTCCGACGAGCGAATGGAAGACATACGCCGCGAGCGACGGTTCGCCTTTGTCGATCCCCACGGGGTTGCGCCAATAGCTCTCGATCACGCGGCCTCTTCGCTCATACGTGTAGTCATACCAATTGTCGCCTCCCTCGCCGCGGTGAGAGTAGGGAATGGTCAACGTTCCGTGGGCCAACCAATTGGTATAAAAGTAGGCGGCACCGACCAAAAGCGCGGCGGGCAGGAAGCACAAAACGGTTTTCCGAAGGGAAGTCAAAGCCAAGAAACCAAGCAAAGCAACGAAGAGGATGAGCGACGGCAATTCGAAAGTCACGGCGAACGCCGACAGGAATCCCGCGGCGACAAACCGCCAGGCTTCACGGCGGCCGTCCCAAAAAATCGGTACGGCGACGACCAAGGCGCCGAAGGCACAGACCGCCCCCGGCAAGTGGTTATTGAGCGACACCACCATTGTGGTCAGAAAGGTTCCAAAGCACCCCGCCGCCACGACGAAAATGCGAGTCCAATCATTCCGCGCGAACCGTTCCACGAGCGAAGCAAGCCCGGCCAGGCAAGCTAACAAGGGGAGCCAGTGCACCAGGATCAGCACGACCCGCGCGATCTCGTAGGGCTGATCCCGCAACGTCCAGCCGGTGGTATGTAAGATCACCCAATAAAGCCCGGCCAGAAGCGTGGGAAAGAGCGGCGGCTTGCTGGAGTACAACCGGCCGTCATGCTTGACCATGTCAATCGTGTCCCAGCGCGGCTCCTGGATGACGCGATCGATGGCATACGGCGCGCCCGGCACGCGCATGTCCGGTTCCACCAGCGCCCGGACGGTACACCAGCGACTTCGATCATTGGCGCTGAGAAAGGGACGGCTGAGAACGGCCCGATCCCGCAAAGCCTTCTCGATTCGCGCCATTTCGGCCGCCAGGCGTTCGCCGGCCAGACCGCGGGCGACCAACTCGGAGCGGCGCGTTTCCAACTCCTTGGAAATATCCTGCAACCTCTGGCGTTCCAGCAACTCGACGTCGACCGACGTCACTGCCAGAATGCGGCCGAGCATGACACCCGCAGCGGCTGTGATCAAAATCGCGTAGCAAGTGCGACGGACGAGCGAGGGATCCAATGCCTGCGATGTCCCGGGTTGTGCTGGGGCGGTCATGCGTCGTGGTCTCCCGATGCTTGGGCCGTCGGATAGTCGCTCCCTCTATGCTCGAAAGATTTCGAGAGGGCAGAAGCGTTGCCTATTCCAATTCGTTACACCGGCGGCTGCGAGTCGATCCGCTCGGCGACGGAGTACGTGCGATCGGGCCGGACATGATAAGCCAAGAATAACTCCGCGAGAAATCCCATGCTCATCAATTGTCCGCCCAGCAACAGGAGGCCGGTGGCGTAAACCACCAAGGGGCGGTCGTGTAGCGTGACGGGAGTCCAGCCGGGGAGGGTACGCGAGCACACCCAAAGCGCCGCCAAGAAAATCAGGATCACGGCTCCCAAGCCGAAGGATGCCAGGCCGACGGTACCCAAGACATGTTGCGGCCGCTGGCCGAAGCCGGTCAAAAACCGCACCGTCAGCAGATCGAGAAAGCCCTTCACGAAACGCGAGAATCCGTACTTGGATTTGCCGAATCGGCGGGGCCGATGGTGGATCACCAGCTCGCCGACGCTGAATCCGCGAGCGGCCGCCAAGACGGGTACGAAGCGGTGCAGTTCGCCGTACAAGACCACCTCTTCCAAAACCTCGCGGCGGTAGCACTTCATGCCGCAATTGTGGTCGTGCAAACGCACCCCCGTCACCCCGCTGACCATCCAGTTGAACACCCGCGAGGGAAGAACTTTATGCCACGGATCGTGCCGGATCTTCTTCCAGCCGCTCACCACGTCGAAGCCTTCCTCCACTTTGGCCAGAAAGTTCGGTATTTCCCGCGGATCGTCCTGCAGATCCGCATCCATGGTCAGAACGCGCGCGTGCCTCGCCAGCGAGAAGCCGGCGCTGAGGGCCGCGGCCTTACCGAAATTGCGGCGGAATCGCACCGCGCGGACGCGCCGATCTTGCGCCGCCAACTCACGGATCACCGTCCAGCTTTCGTCGCGGGATCCATCGTCCACGAAAATGATTTCAGCCGTGTAATCGCCCTGAGCGAGGACCTCCGCCACCTCGGCATGAAGCTGCCGCAGACTAAGAGCTTCGTTGAATACCGGCACCACGATCGATAGGGTCTGGGTCATGGGTATTCCCTTCCCGGCCGTTTCCGCCTGACGGCCGATGGTCCTGCGGACGGCGCGTTCAAGGCAGGTCGGCCTGCACGGCTTGGTGCACGGCGTCCTCGTCGAACGCCGCCGCAGAAGGCGATCGATGGCCGGACCGCGAGCTGTTCGGGGAGCGACTTGCCGACCGGACCAAAAACCAAGAAACCACTGCCGCCGCCACTTCCGCCAGCAGCCAAATCACGCGCAGCAAGCCGGCCGCGAGGACGGCCGTCAACTCACCGCGACCAGCCAAATCGGTCGCGGCGAGGGAATCCGCCAGGTACGGCGCCAGCAATGCCACCAAAACGAACTCTCGAACGCCCAAGCCTCCCGGCAGGAGAATGATCACAAACCCGGAGACGGTCGCCATGGCCGCCGTGGCAACCATGCGAGGCAAAGGCCCCCAGAATGGCACGCCGTCCAGCCCCAGGGCCCGAAGCGTCATCCAGAGGCTGATTCCGAAACAAGTCCAAAGGAGAAACATACCGATCCAGCCTTGCCACAAGGTTCGGAATCCCAAACGTTCGACGGCAAGCAGCACGTCTTGTCGGGCGGTTTTTCGGGCGACGATTCGCAGGATCGGCTTGAAAACCGGCGGCAAGGTAAAAAACACCGCCACGGCTGCGATACACACGGCCGCTGTTAGCAGCTCTCCGTGCCCCTGCCAAGCGAAAACGAGATAGACGGCGGCCAAAAATGAACCCACCGCCATCATCGTCAAGGTTTCGATGAACACCGCCGCGGCGGCCATCGAAGGCTGCACCTCGGGACCGGCGACCAACCCTACCCGCAAGAACACCACCCAAAGTTTCCCTGGGACATACTTACCCAAGTGGCCGATGATATAGGCGCGCAGGGCTCGGCCCAACGTCGTTTGCTGTCCAAGGTCTCGCAACACTCGATGCCAGAACCAACCGGCGGGAAGAACGCCCAGGACATACATCGCGGCCGCTCCCAGGCACCAACCCCAACGAAAATCGAGCCGAACGCCGGCATCACTTTCAACTCTGTGAAACTGCTCCCAGGCCCCCAGCAGGGTGTTGCGGAGGAAATAGATCAGCACCAAGACGACGAGCAGGCTCAAAGCGTGCCGCCCCCAAGCCGGCCATCGTCGCCGGGTTTTCGGCACCTCGTTGCTATCAGAAATGGATGGCAGGTTGCCGTTCACGGCGTCGTCTCAAAGGCAAAATCAAAGGGGGAAGCTATCGCGGAAGGTAATCGGCTCAGCGTGGGGCGGCGAATTCGACCTACCTTGCTGAAAGCCGTCGCTCTCCAACACCCGGTCGCAATCGGGCATCCACATCGGCCGGGTTCAAAACCATCGGGAAGCGAAGCGGCATGGTTTCACACGTGTTGTATGATACCGCGCCGGTCAGCGGCTCAAAAGTCTGACTTTCGGCGGGACGAGCAACACGGCCTCGGCCGCCGTGGGTGGGTCCTCACGAGAACGGCCTCGACGAACGGCGGACGGAGTATTCCCATCGAACCCATCCGCCGCCAGGATTAAGCCGACACGAAATCGGGATACTGCGGCAGAGCGAGTGGGTCGGCGACCGTAAGCGATACTCGTACGTCCGGCGAGCACGCCGGCCGCCGTCGGCAGTGGTTCGCATTGTCCGCTAGAATTAAGTAGAAATGTGCCGTGCTGATAGGACGACGCGTGGAGCGAGCGTCCGGGAATCCGCCCGGTTCGCGCCGTAAACAAGCGGGGCTTTCGCAAGAGAAAAATGAGAATGCGTGGAAGCGTATGAGAGAGCGCCCCATTCCGCCGACGGGACGGTTCGTCGGGATCGACTATGGCAAACGACGTATCGGTTTGGCCATCTGCGATGCCGGACGGTCCATCGCCACGCCGTGGGACGTGTACTGTCCCAAAGATGAATTCCAGGATGCGGCCTTTTTCCGCCGTCTCAGGGATGAGGAGGGGGTTGTCTTGTTCGTGGTCGGCCTTCCGGTCCACTGCGACGGCTGGGAGTCGGAATCTTCTCAAGCGGCGCGATCGTTCGGACAATGGCTCGAATCCGCCACGGGGGTTCCCGTCGTGTTCATGGATGAACGATTCAGCTCCCGAACCGCCGCAACGTGGTTGAACGAGGCTGCGATGACCAAGAAACAACGGAAGAAAAGGCTCGACAAGGTGGCCGCCCAAATCATCCTTCAGGCGTATCTCGAGACCTTTGCTCGGCGAAATCCAGCCCTGGCTGTTAGCTGGGAACCCTCCGGGCTGGATGACGGCAATCGCAGCGGCACCATGGACTGACCCACCGGAGCTGCTCGGCTGGGGAAACCGTTTTTCAAACATCGCTCCGCAGTCTGCCGGCTCGTTGAGTAAAGGGGTTGCCTAGTCTGAAGGGGACTCCACTTTTCGGCTTTACGCCGTGCTCGGCCTTGCGTGATGATTAATAAACCAGATTATGATTCGGCTTGAGAGGTAATCGTGCCCTCACGGTTGATTATCGGCACCGGATATTTGGGTAAACGCCTCGCTAGGGCCTGGCTTTCGCGGGGCGACACGGTATTCGCGGTTACGCGGTCACCGGAGCACGCTGCTGTTTTGGCGTCGGAAGGATTCAGCTCGCTCGTCGCGGATGTCACTCAGCCCGAAACCCTGAGCCGTCTTCCCTCCGTCGATACGCTGGTTTATTGTGTCGCCTACGACCGCAAAAGTCATGATTCGCCGTTCAACGTGTACGTCGCGGGCCTGCGGAACGTGTTACAAACAGCCGCCGGAGAGTCGGTCTGCATCGTTCTCATAAGCAGCACGGGCGTATACGGGGATCAGGCCGGAGTATGGACCTCCGAATCCAGCCCGACGCGTCCTTCGCGTCCCTCGGCCAAGGCCCTACTCGAGGCGGAGAACCTCCTGCGATCGTCGTCGGCCGGCCCCAGGAGCATCGTCTTGCGACTAGCCGGCATTTACGGTCCCGGTCGCATTCCGCTTCTGGAGAACCTTCGCCGGGAGCTGCCTTTGCCCGGCGGTGCCGATTCAGTCATCAATTTGATTCACGTGGACGATGCCGTAACAGCCGTACTGCTCGCGGACGAAAAGGCCGCCCGCCCCAACTTGTTCAACGTCTCGGACGGCCATCCCGTAGCTCGAGCGGCTTTTTACTCGGAATTGGCAAGACTCTTGAGCCTTCGAGGACCTCATTTCGAATGCCCTACCCAAAGGGGTGGGTCAAACGGTTCTGAAAATAGGCCGGGGGATGTAGTGACTCGTGGCACGGGGCACAAGCGTGTATCGAACGACAAAATTTGCCGGGAACTGGGTTTCTCTTGCCGTTATCCAACTTACAGGGAGGGACTTCTCTCCATCGTACAGCACGACTTTCGCGGGGATGCCTCGGGAGATCGGGTATAATGCAAATAGGCGACGTGCCGACGCAATCCCGGGACGGTCGGGCGTTATCTTCCGCTTTGGAGTGTTGTCGCGCGGAGCTTCCTGCATTCCCGTCCATCGTTTTAACCGCCGCAAAACTCGTTAGAGGCTGCCCATGGCCGGCTCCGAAATCGCTCCGGCAATTCCATCCGCAACCTCGTCCGTTCACTCCGAGCATGAATTGGAACGGCGGATTGAGGAACGCATCCGCTTCGTGGGTCGCCGGATTGGATGGGTCGAGCTGTCCTGGCGGTTGCTCATTTGGCTTGCCGGGGGGACGGCCTTTGTACTCGCATTAACGGCCTGCGATCAGTGGTTGTTTTCCCGGGGAATGCCCGACAGCGTGCGTTGGACCGCTTGGCTTGTTTTCGCCGGACTGTCCGCCGTATGGCTCAGCCTCGCGGTCGGCCCTTATTTGTTGCGCCGAATACACCCCTTGTTTGCCGCCTACGTGTTGGAAAAGGCGGTTCCCGGCCTTAAACATGCCGCAATGGCGTTCTTGCTATTGCGGGAGCGGCGACAAGACTTCAAGCACGATCCCCTCGCCGAGCACGTTTTTCGTGGGCTGGAACAAAAGGCGGCGGTTACCGTCGAAACCGTGCCCTTGGATCAGGTCGTGGACCGCGGTCAGGTAGTGCGTTGGGCCGCCGTTCTCGCCGGAGTGATTGCCGCTTTCTGCGTTTACGTGGTTTTGTCTCCTAAGAACGCTCTGGTTTCCACCGCCCGTGTGCTGATCCCTTGGGCCGACATTCCGCCTGCCACCCGCGTGCGGATCGAAGCCGTCTCTCCCGGCAACGCAGAAGTTACGGCTGGGGAACGGGTTGTGGTCACGGTCACGGTGTTCGGGCTGCGGAGCGGTGAGGAGCCGCGACTCCGCTTTTCCACGGCCGACGGACAGTTTCTGGATCAGGTCGTCCCGCTGCAACCGGATGACGGCGACGCATCGCGGTTTTCCGCTGAATTGTCCCCGGCGATGCAGCACGAGACGACATATCGCATCGAGGCGGGAGACGCCGAAACCCGTGAGTTTCGCATTCGGGTACTTCCGGCTATCCGCCTCGAGCTTCGCAGCGTCGAACTGGAGTATCCGCCGTACACGCGACTCGAGAAAAAGACGCAGCTCGCTATGGGGGATGTTAGCGCGGTCGAGGGCACGCGGGTCACGGTCCTCGCTCAAAGTTCCGTGCCCCTGACGCAAGCGGAGATCGACCTGGACAACGGGAGGATGCGCGTACCGATGCAACAGTCGGCCGACGTCTGGCAAGGTCGATTCACGCTTAAAATGAGTAGCAAGGAGCCGAATGTCGGGGAATTCACCGCCTACACACTGCGAGGTACGGATCAAGACGGCCGAACCAACCGAGACCCCGTTCGCTTCAGTATCGCCACCATCCCTGATCGACCTCCATGGGCAGATTACCAGGACCCTCCACCGGACGGTTCGGTCATCCCGGTAAACGCGGCCGCCACCATTCGGGCCAAGGCACAGGACCCGGACTTCGGCTTGCGTCGGTTGACGTTCTATGTGGAAAAAGACGGCCGGTCGATTCATTCGTCGGTACTGTTTGATCTACCGCCGTCCAAGCCGGGAAGCACCGAAACGGTAAGCAAATCTTTCGACCTTCGGCCGGCCGATCTGAAGCTCGAACCGGGGGACGTAATCTCCTGTTGGTTGGAGGCTCTAGACAACCGTGAGCCGACCGCCAATCGCGGCGAAAGCCGGCGCTTGCAACTTGTCATTGGAGAGGCGGCATCGTCCGAAACCACGGAATCAAAGGAACCCGACTCGGCCGCAGGGAATTCCCCGAAGGGCCCGTCGGATCAGGCCGCTTCGCCGCAAAGCGACGCTACCTCCCAAATGAGCGAGAACAACCGATCAGAGCCGAAAGGGCAATCCCCCACGCCCAACCAAGCGGAAGAATCGGCCGCATCCGATGCCTCACAAGACCGAACCCCAAATCAAGACACAGGTAAGACCGCCTCCGCCGCAGGAGAGGGGCAATCGAGTCCGAGTGATACCAGCAGTGATAACGGCACTCCTAACGAACCCAGGCCGAGCGAGACGAGTCCGGGTTCCCCCGAGGGACGGAAAGACGCGGAGACCCGGCAAAACGACTCGCAATCTCGTGATGGCTCTGCTGATGCGTCAGCCGGTGACGGCTCAGAATCGCAAGATCAAGGCGGCATGGCAAGTGATGGGGGAAGCGATGGCGAAGCCGTCGGGGCCGGCCGGCCGTCGTCCGGTGGCCGCAACGGGACCGGGGACAATGCCGCAGGCAATGCCTCATCTCAAAGTGCGAACGGCCAGGGGCAGACACCTTCTCCAACGGAGACCGGAAGCACCGGAAGCACCGGGCAAGGAAGCTCCGCTGGGATGCAGGAAGGCGCTGAAGGAAGCGGAGCGGGGACCGCGCAAGGCCCCGGTGGCTCAGAGGGGCCTGTGGCGGAAGCGGAGAAACAAGAGAACGCGGCGGCCGACGTCTCAGAGGCAAGCCGTGGTAGCCGTCCCGGCGAATCCGAGGGTAACGCAAGCCCATCCGGAAATCAGCCGGCTGATTCCGGTCAGGGTACCAAGGAAGCGACTACGCCGGCCGACGGAGTGAATAACCCGGGTGAGGCTTTTGAGCGGATTCTGAATTATCTGCGCGAAAAAAGTCGCGGAGGGACGCAGGGCGACGGTCTTCCGCCCGACGGTGCTTCCCGGCGGGATTCGCCGGATACCTCTCCGAACAACGCGGCGGGCGACGCCGACCGTTTCGAGACCGGCGAGCCGTCGTCCGCATCAAGCGGCGGAGCCGATTCAGGCCGCAAGCCCGAATCAAATTCGATTAAGCCATCGGGAACGGGCCGCGACGGCGGTTCACCCCCCGAGGCGGGCGATTCAAACGGGCCGACGGAAAACCAAAACTCGGGCTCCAGCTCCCAAACGCCTCGAGGGTCAAAGGAAGACCCGACCGGCCCAACCGGCCCGGCTGGAGATCCACAGCCAGGTGCTACGCCGCGAGACGCTGCCTTGGGTTCCGCGCCGCCCCCGGGCGGAGAGATGCAAGGCGATGCGCCGCCAAACGGGCAGCCTGCCGAAACGCCGCCGCAAGCGTCGCGATCCCCGGAAACACCAGGCGGTTCCGAACGTTCAACGGAGCCGCAAGCCTCCACCGCTCCCTCGTCGCGGGACAGCTCCCAAACGCAGAGTGAAAACAGCGGTACGCTGCCCGGCGGTGGGCGGGAAGGCCAGGGGCAATCTTCACCGCAAACCGGTTATGGTGCCCCTGGAAGCCAATCACCGGCAACCGACGGCGGCGAAGCTGTGCGTGACCCGACCGGCCCGGAATCCGGCGGTCCAAACGGGGCGAACGGTCCCGCTGCCGACAACAACGGTGCTCGGCAAGGCGATGCCGGCCCCACCGGTGCGGTCCCGGGAACCGGTCGCCCCGGTTCAGAACGCGGCGCCGGGCCAACCTCGCCGGGAAGCGGGAATCCTCGCGGCGGCGGACTGCCCGGGGAAGGGAATGCCGCCCCGCCTCAAAACGAACCGCGTCCTGACGCAGCGGATGAGCCGATCGTGGAATTCACCCGTCGGCAAACGGATCTGGCCCTCCGCTATTTGGAGGACGAGCTGGCGAAGAACACGCCTGATCCGGAGCTTCTTCAGCGGCTGGGTTGGACACGGGAAGAGATGGAACGTTTCGCGCAACGCTGGCGCGAGCTTCGCGATAGGGCGGAAAACTCCGCGACCGATCCCGCGTCCGCCCGACAATTTCGCGAGGTACTTAAGAGCTTGGGCCTTCGTCCTCAAAGTACCGATTTGCGCAGCGGGCGCGGAGTCAAAGATTCACAGCGTGGCTTGGGGACGATGCGGCAGACGGCACCGCCGCCGCAATGGAGCGAACAGTACCGCGAGTATCTCAAGGGCCTGGGCAAGTCCGAGTGACGGGAAAGCTCCCGCCGGGAAAGCCGAACACGGTGCCTCCGCCGTCGCTTGACTGACGGCTCGATGGCGGACTTCTTCGTAGTCCTTTTGCACGCTCGGTGCGTGGACCGTGCC
Organism: Thermogutta hypogea; assembly: GCF_055386265.1. Classification (NCBI taxonomy): domain Bacteria; kingdom Pseudomonadati; phylum Planctomycetota; class Planctomycetia; order Pirellulales; family Thermoguttaceae; genus Thermogutta; species Thermogutta hypogea. The sequence goes on along the minus strand of NZ_AP042425.1, from coordinate 1,373,776 downwards.
CTCGCAATCGGCGGTCGGCAGACCTACTCGTCCGGGGAGCAGATATTGACGCTCCGCCGGGGGAGCGGTAATGATTGAGATAAGATTCCCTGACGATGTATCTTGCCGCGGGCTTCAAAGAAGTCGCGTGCGTTGAGTGGTCCCGGCAGGTAGCCGGCAAGGAAACAGGTTGTGCCGGGTCATAGGTAGGCCGAAGTTCGTTGAGGTCAAAGGAAGAGAACATGCCCATCAGTGAAAGAAAGACGGAGCTGCGGCGTCGCCGAAAGCGGCACGAAAAATACGCCATTCTGAAACGCAAATTGGAAAAGGCGACGGCATCGGAGCGGGCAGCCATCGCCGAGAAAATTCGTCGCATGGCGCCTGACCCCGAGGTGGTGCTGGCCAATTTCGGTTTGACGGAGCGATCTGCTTGAGGTCGCCGTCCGGTCGCCTCCTCAGCGTCGCGAGGTCGGAGACTTCCGCGGAATGCCGGGTGCGTAGGACGAGGTAAAGGCATGACTTCCAAGACGGTCTTTGAACGGATTATCGACCGCGAGATTCCGGCCGAAATCGTCTATGAAGATGCCGATTGTTTGGCCTTTAAGGATATCAATCCACAAGCGCCGGTCCACATCCTGCTCATTCCCAAGAAACCGATTGCGGATTTCGAGTCTCTCAGCGAGGAAGACGAGGCGGTGATGGGCAGGCTGCTCATGGCCGTGCGGCGGATCGCTTCAAACCTGGGTTTGAGCAAGGGCTTTCGTCTGGTCTTGAACAACGGTCGAGACGCCGGTCAGGAGGTCCGACATTTGCACTTTCACCTTCTCGCCGGGCGCCCCTTCGGTTGGCCGCCCGGCTGAGATTCTCCTCTCCCTTCCTGCCGGCAGATGACGAATTCCCCTGACGCCTCTGGCAACCCGCTCGCGTGGCTTGCGGAATCGTTGGCCGAATTGCACCGTTCGGATCTTCTCCGCTACCCGCGAATCCGGCGAGATCGGCAAGGCCCCGTCATCAATCTAGACGGCCGTCCGTGCGTGAACTTCGGGTCTAACGACTATCTGGGGTTGGCCGGTGATTCGCGTTTGAGCGAGGCCGTATGCCGCGCCCTGGCCGCGGATGGTTTCGGTGCGGGAGCCAGCCCGCTGATCTGCGGTCGAGCCGCCCTGCACGATGCCCTGGAGTCCGCCCTGGCCCGATTTGAAGGCACGGAATCCGCGATCGTCTTCTCCTCGGGCTATGCGGCCAACAGCGGAACGATTGCGGCCCTGGTCGGCCCGGGCGACGCCGTCTATACGGACGAAAAGAACCACGCCAGCATCTGGGACGGTTGCCGTTTAAGCCGCGCGGATGTGCGGGTCTATCATCACGCCGACGCGGATCATTTGGCCGCCCTCTTGGCCAAACCCCATCGCCACCGCCGCCGTTTGATCGTGACCGATACCGTGTTCAGTATGGACGGGGACCTCGCGCCGCTCGCGCAGCTAGCCGACGTCGCGGATCGCTTCGGGGCCATGCTGATGGTGGACGAAGCCCACGCGACCGGAGTCTTCGGCGAATTGGGACGTGGGCTTTGCGAGGTCTGCGGCGTGGAAAATCGCGTTCCGATTCGCGTGGGTACATTGAGTAAAGCACTCGGCGGGGTGGGCGGATTTACGGCCGGCGGCCGGTTGCTGACTTCGTGGTTGTTTCAACGTGCCAGGTCGTATGTCTTTTCCACCGCCTTTCCCGCTGCGCTATCTGCGGCCGCTTTGACGGCCCTGGAGATCGTCCGAGCCGAACCGGCCGGAAGGCGACTCTTGCTGCAAAGGGCCGAGTTGCTGCGCAATGCACTTCGCGAGCAGGGTTGGAACGTCGGGCGCTCACAAAGCCAAATCATTCCCATCATCGTCGGTGAGGCTCGGAGGGCGGTGGATTTGTCCGCGGCCCTCTGGGATGCCGGTATTTTCGTACCGGCGATCCGCCCGCCTACCGTACCGCAGGGCGAGGCCTGTTTACGACTCAGCCTGACCGCCGTGCATGACGAAAGCCGGATTGCGCAGCTACTGGAATCCCTGGAGAGATTGCGGGACCGATTCCCGGCCGGCCGCTAGCCGTTTTCTCCGGGCTATGCGTCACGCGTGAAGGCACTCGGTTCTTCGGCCGGGCGAAGGCGTTACAATAAGGGATGACCGGCTCCGACCGAAGGGCCGACCAATGCGGCGTCACATGCCGATCAAGGCTCACCGGCGGCCTTCGCCGTGACCGATTGCCCTCCGGATACTGCTTCGAGAATCGATGTTCGCGATCGGCCTTCGCTTTTTCCATCGCCGCCGTCGCGCGAACGGAGCCCCAAAATAGCCTCAACAGGGAGTAAGCCATGCGGCTTGGATTGGCTTTTCGAGCTTTTTTCGCCGTGCTTTTTGATCGAGCGGCGTCGGAGCGGGTGCGCGAGGCCGTCGACGGTGTCGTGCAGATCCGTCCTTCGGCCGATGTGCTGCCCGGGGCCGGCGTTGAAACGGACAAACCCGAAATCCGCAAGGACAAGCGTCCGCCCGAAAAAGCCGCCAAGAGCGACGCTCTGATCCTTCTCGAGGTGCTTCAAAGGGAAGGCCGACTGATCGACTTTCTCAAGGAGTCGATCTCGGAATACGGAGATGCCCAAATCGGCGCTGCCGTTCGCGATATACACCGCGACTGCGCCGCGGCATTGGAACGCATCTTCGCGATTCGTCCGGCCGTCGATCAAGGTGAAGGGCAGACGATCGAACTCCCGGCCGGATACGATTCCGGGATCTACCGTTTGGTGGGCGAGGTCGGCGGATCGGGACCGTATCGCGGCATCGTCCGCCATCACGGCTGGAGAGCGACGGAATGTAATCTCCCCGTGTGGACCGGGTCTCCGCAAGCCGCTCAGGTCATTGCTCCGGCCGAGGTCGAGGTCAAAGATTGAGCTTCTCGCACGTCGACGGCAGGCCGGACTCGGGCGCACCGCCGCCTGATGATAGAAGCCGTTCGGCGGACGCCTTGCAGCGGATAATTGAACCCGCGAAGACGACCGACGTCGTGAAACAATTCGAGTGCCTATGAGAACGAAATATGTGATCGGAGTCGATTTGGGGACGACCAACAGCGTGTTGGCCTATGTGCCCATCGACACGGAGGAACCGCAACCGGAAGTGCTGCCCATTCCGCAATTGGTTGCGCCGGGAACGGTGGAAGCAAAGGCGAGCCTGGCGTCCTACGTCTATTTGAGTTCGGATAATGAGGCGGCCGACGGTGCCCTGGCGCTGCCGTGGGATAAGTCGCCGAAGTGCGTTGTCGGCGAATATGCCCGGCGTCAAGCCGCGGACGTACCGCAGCGGACGGTAAACGGGGCCAAGTCTTGGCTGTGTCATAGCCGCGTCGACCGCCGGCAGCCCATTCTCCCCTGGAATGCGCCTGCGGATGTCGCAAAGATTTCACCGGTCCAGGCTTCGCGACGCATCCTGGAACACCTGATAGCGGCCTGGCAGCACGCATACCCGGACGCACCGTTCGCCCGGCAGCGCGTGGTGCTCACCGTGCCGGCATCGTTCGATGCGGCCGCGCGCGAGTTGACGCGGGAGGCGGCACTGGAAAGCGGTTTTCCCGCGGATTTCCTTCTCTTGGAAGAACCGCAGGCGGCGCTCTACGCTTGGCTGGCGGATACCGGAGCCAAATGGCGCAAGGTTCTTAGAGTGGAGGATCAGGTTCTCGTGTGCGATGTCGGTGGTGGTACTACCGACTTCACGTTGGTGGGAGTCGCCGAGGAGTCGGGCGAGTTGACGCTCCGCCGCTTGGCGGTGGGCAATCACTTGCTCGTCGGTGGGGATAACATGGACTTGGCGCTCGCGCACATGGCAGCCCGGATGTTCGCCGAAAAAGGGAGCTCCCTCGACGCTTGGCAGTCGGTTTCGCTTTGGCATGCATGTCGCCAAGCCAAGGAAGCACTCTTGGCCGACGACGGCCCCGCCGAGTTTCCGATCACCATTCTGGGTCGTGGCAGTAAGCTGATCGGCGGCACGATCAGCGTGAAAGTCGATCGGGAGGAAGTCGCTGCGGCTCTTCTGGAGGGTTTCTTCCCGTTGTGCGAAGTCAACGACCGGCCCGCGAAGAGGCGGGCTTCCGGTTTCAGGGAGATCGGCCTGCCCTACGAAACCGATACCGCCGTGACGCGGCATTTGGCGGCATTCTTGCAATCACACGGTCCGGACGAGGGTCGCCCCGCCCGGCCGACACAGCTCCTGCTGAATGGCGGCGTCTTCCGCGCTCCGCGACTGCGCCAACGCATCCTCGAAGTGCTCCAGTCCTGGTTTCCGGACGCTCCTCAACCTCGGATGTTGGCAGGCAAACAGGATCTGGATCACGCCGTGGCAAAAGGTGCGGCCTATTACGCATGGGCTAAGGAACACGGCGGCGTGCGGATCCGCGGCGGCACCGCCCGGGCCTACTACGTCGGTGTCGAGACCTCCGGCCCCACGGTCCCGGGCATTCCCCGACCCTTGCGCGCGCTGTGCGTCGTCCCCATTGGGATGGAAGAAGGTACCGCGGTAGACGTTCCCTCCGAAGAGGTGGGATTGATCGTCGGTGAACCCGTGCAATTCCGCTTCTTCGGGTCATCGATCCGGAAGCACGATCGACCGGGCGACGTGCTCGATCGTTGGTCCCCCGAGGAGTTGGAAGAAACGGACTCCCTGGAGGCATGTCTGCCGACGGACGAAGGGAGCGAGGGGGAATACGTGCCCGTACGGTTTCACGCCAAGGTCACGGAATTGGGAATGTTGGAGTTATGGTGCAATAGCGTCCATAACGACAAAAAATGGAAGCTTGAATTCAGTGTTCGTGAAGCTGACGAGGGCTAGAAATCGGCCCATACTTTCATGCAGGGACCAAGCTCCCTTCGCCAACAGACTACGACGGCATCGTCTCGATATGCCTGGTGAGACGCCGGTCGCCACTGCACGCCCTTCGCTGTCGGGCCTCGCAACAAAGCAAAGCAGCGTTGGCAGGGAAAAGTTTCGGCGTGCTTTCGGGCCGCCGGCTTTCCGACCATCTCGCGGGGAAATACCTGAGTTTTGAAGGCAAAGTTCGGGATGAATCGCCCCATGGATGACGAGCGTGTTGCGTCGCGTTTTGTGGTGGGCATGGACCTCGGCACCACCAACTCCGCCGTTTGTTACGTGGACACGGAGGAGAGTCCGCGGCGTATTCATGTGTTTCGCATCCCTCAGATCGTCTCCCCGGGCCACGTTGAATCCTTGGAGGTATTGCCGTCGTTCCATTACGAGGCAGCAGAAAGTGAGTTTCCCAGGGATGCCTTTCGCTTGCCGTTCGTCAGCGAGCCGCGGCCATATGCCGTCGGATTGTTCGCAAGGGATCACGGAGCCCTGGTCCCGGGCCGCCTAATCGCCTCGGCCAAGTCATGGTTGTGCCATACGGGGGTCGATCGGACGGCGCCGCTTTTGCCGTGGCACGGAGCACCGGACGCGACCCGGCTTTCCCCCGTCGAGGTTTCCTCGCGTTATCTGTTGCACGTGCGGCAGGCGTGGGATGCCGCTTTCCCGGGCTACCCGTTGGCGGAACAGGATTTCGTTTTGACGATTCCGGCCTCGTTCGACGAAGTCGCGCGGCAACTCACGATCAAGGCTGCCGCGGCCGCCGGTTTGGATCGGGTGGTGCTGATCGAAGAGCCTCAAGCCGCCTTCTATTCGTGGTTGTACCGCCACACCGAAGATTGGCAGACGTTTGTGAAGCCCGGCGAAAAGGTCCTCGTCTGCGACATTGGCGGGGGAACCACGGACTTGACGCTGATCCGCGTTCGCGCGGGAGCGGACGGTACGGTCCAATTCCACCGCATTGCTGTGGGAGATCACTTGATCCTTGGAGGCGACAATTTCGACCTAGCTCTGGCACATCATGTGGAGGCCAAGTTGGCACCGCGGGTCACGTTGGAACCTCGGCAATGGTCCGTCCTCGTCCGGCGCTGCCAAAAGGCCAAAGAGGAATTGTTGGGTTCCCATCCGCCGGAATCGCTGACGATCTCGATTCCGAGCGGCGGCTCTCGCGTCGTCGGCGGATCATTGCAGGTCGAGCTTTCCCGGCAAGAGGCGGAGCGCGTCATTCTCGACGGATTCTTTCCGTATGTAGAAAAGGACGCCCGTCCCGAAAGGCAGCGCACGGGTTTTCAGGAGTTCGGCCTGCCGTATGCGCGCGATCCCGCGGTCAGTCGCCAGATCGCGTTCTTTTTGCAGTCTCATCGAGAGGTTCTAGCAGCGGAACCACCCGCCCGCAATGACCTCGATCCCACGGCGCCGGATCATATCCTTTTTAACGGCGGAGTCTTCTTCTCCGAGGCCATTCGCGCACGACTGGTGAATATACTGGCGCAATGGTATGCCAAGCCGCAGGGAAAGTGGCTGCCCAATCTGTTGCAAAACGATCGCTTGGATTTGGCGGTCGCCCAAGGCGCGGCCTATTACGGCATGGTCCGTCGGGGTGAGGGAGTCCGAATTACGGCGGCACTTGCCCGATCGTACTATCTGGGGATCGATCTGCCGACCGAAGAGAGGAGACTTCTGGAATCCTCCATGTCTTCCCTCGGTGCTACGGATGATACACCGTCGCAGCCCGGCATGGACGCCACAATGTGCGAGGCGGCGATTTGCGTGCTTGCCGCAGGAACCGAGTCGAATCAGGAGGTTTCGCTGACCGATCGACCCTTTCGTTTGCGGATCGCCGAACCGGTCGAATTTCCGGTCTATTACTCCGCTACCCGGCTGACCGACCCGGTGGGCCGAATCATTTTGGCCCATCCCGAGCAGGTGACCGCACTGCCTCCGATTCGCACGGTCTTAAAAGCAAGTAGGCGGGGCTCCGTCTCCGAGAAGGAAGCGAACGTGGAGATGCACGCCAAGTTGACCGAGATCGGAACGCTGGAGTTGTGGTGCAGGCGGCTGGACGGCGTCGGCAGTTGGCGGCTGGAGTTCGATGTTCGATCGGCAGTGCGAACGGAAATCGATCCTCACGGCGGCGGAGCGGAAAACGAAGGGATTTGGGATGAAGATGCGACTCAGGCAGCTTTGGCCGCAGTAAAAGACTTCTTCTCCCCCGGGACGGGCCGGCAGCCCGAAGGAATCGTGAAACAGCTCGTCCGGGTCACCGGGGTGTCCCGAAACGAATGGCCGGCTCCGTTTTTGCGGCGGCTTTGGGCGGGATTGATGGAGTGCGAGCAAGGGCGCAGGCAAAGCCCGGCGCACGAGGCCAGGTGGTTGAACTTGCTCGGTTTTTGCCTTCGACCGGGCTACGGCGTCGCCGCTGACGACTGGCGCGTCGGTGAAACCTGGCGTCTACTTCAAGGACGATTATTGCATCCCTCTCCGATGTGCCGTGCCGAATGGTGGATTTTGTGGAGACGCATCGCGGGGGGATTGCCGGCCGGACGTCAACAAAGCCTGGCCGATCCCTTGCTGGCCTCCGCGCGGTCGCTCCAGCGGCAGGCCGCCACCGGTAAGACCGGATCCGATTTTCCCGCGGCCTCGCACGAGGGTTCCGAAATCTGGCGTTTACTCGGCTCTTTGGAGCTGTTGCCTGTCGCTCACAAAGTCGAGCTGGGAGGGATCATCCTCGATTTGCTGCCCCGCCGAAAGACGGAGAGTATGCGGGAAGCCATGATCTGGACGTTGGGCAGGCTGGGAGCCAGAGTATCTTTGTATGGGCCGCTGAATTGCGTTTTACCGCAAGAGACGGCCGGAAAGTGGCTGCAACGGTTGCTGGAACTGGAACTTGATGGAGATACGACGGCTTTTTGCATCATGCAATTGGCGCGCTTTACCGGCGATCGATTTCGTGATCTTCCCGCGTCTCTCCGTGAGAAGGCGGCGCGGAAATTGGAAACGATGCAGGCTGCTCCTCACCTCATCGAATTGGTCACCACCGGCGGTGTTCTCCGAGAGGAAGAACGGAGGGATGCCTTCGGTGACAGCCTGCCGCGAGGTCTTCGCATCGCTTGAACGGCAATCTTTTATGGTCGGCCGACCGCCATTACGCGGCCCACGATCTTCAAGTGTACTCGCGGATGTCGCGTGCGGTTGAGGACATCGCCGCGTTACCCCCATCTCTCCCGCGGGAAAGGAGTTGCGCCGTCATGTTCGCAGCTCGTTGCCGTAGCCGGTCCAGCTCGTCCGCCAAGCTTTCCAAACGGCCGACGTCGTAGCGGTGAGCATACATCAAGCTGCAAAGTTCCTGATAAGCACGATTCCATTCCATCCACAGTTTCAATGCCGCCTGCATTCGCTGCACGAGCTGGGAGAGCGTGGAAATCCCCTGCTTGGATACATCCTCGCCGGTTTCCATGCCGATGGACCAGCCGCCCGTCGAAAACTCCAAGTCGAAGCTCGCGCCGCTGAAACCCTCTGCAAAGACAGGACGGCTCGGCTGTGACTGCGAATCCATGGAAGACTCCTTTCCCAAGTTACGTCGGCCTCGGTGCCGTCGGTAGGTCAACTCATTCGAGCAAATCGCCCGAAGGACTCAACGGGGCGAACAAGACAAAAAGGCACGGGATTAGCGCGGTCCCGTGGAGAAAAAGCCGTAATAGTTCATGAAATAACCGCCGACGCCCCTCCCGCGACCGGCCGGTGCTCCACCGTATCCCATGCGGACTTCGTCGATTTGCCGAGAGAGCTGCTGATTGACGCGTTGCTGCTCGATCTGCGGGCGAACAAGAGTGTAGTAGTTTCCCGCCGTTCCCAAGCTCGTATTGCTACGGAAAAGATTCATGTAGGGGCTGACGGCCTGCGGTGATGAGTAGTTGGAGAAAGGACGGCCCGCGGAGCCGACCCCGGTTCCTCCGCCGAAGTAGCCGCCGCCCGATGTTCCGTAACCGGTCATGTAGGCCGGAAAGGGGCCGCCTTGCAGTGCCGCCGGGCCGCTAACCCAACCTCCCGATGTTCCCGTCGCTGAGCCGCTCCGTGCGTAACCGGTCGGTGGAAGCGGCATGTTTGCACCGCCCGGCTGGGCGGAACCGGTCCCAACATCGCTTTGGTCGGCAGCCACCCCCGTCGCCGCCGTCGGGGGCAGAGGGATGGCGGAAGATTGTCGCGTCGATGCGGGTTGCGACCCAATTCCGCTGTTGATACCCGGCGCCGTTGCGGGGACCTGCCCGACACAGACATCGCCGAAACAAAAGGCCGCAAGCACTACAATGACCGAGAGGGACGTTCTATCCGCGATCCGATTCATGTTCCGCACTCCTAACTCGGACGGGTGTCCGTAACTTTCCAGGATATGCCGAAGTCAGCGGCTTTCATGCGAGAGCTTTTCGCGACGCCTGGCCCCAAGCTGTTGAAGCCGACGCTGTCGGAATCACCGTCTCTTCCCACGGAATTATACGAATCATGCGTATCAAACCTGGATTCCGCTGAGAAGTTGCAATCTTTTTTTGGGGGAGGCCGGCACGCATAAAGCCTATGTTGTTCCCGTCTCTCCTTCTCGGCCTGTCCCTGCTAGAACCCGCTGCGGTTTTGGTTGTATCCGCGGCCCATGGTTTGCAAGCTGCGGACCGTCGAGGTGCCCAGGCTGGTGAAGCCGAACAGGCGTTCCACCGGGGCCACCATCTTGTCGATCCAGGCGTGCATGGCGATCATCTCGTCGTGGGCGATGAAGATGCGGTCGCCCGGCAAGACCTGGTAGTTCGTGGCGGTGTTGCCGCCGCGGGTGATGGCGTTCCAATCCACGGGCAGGACCTGCTCGCAGCCGGTCCCCGCCGGCGACGGCCGCGCGATCCAGATTTTCTTGCTGGAGACCTGCGAGACGCCGCCCACCTGGGCGACCGCGTCCAAGACCGTCTCGTTGCCGGTGCAGGGCAGCCGGATGACGTTGTCGTCCTCGCCCGGCCCCTCCGTGATCACGTAGTACACCTTGCTGTTGTAGGCCAGCACTTCCAGCGAGACCTCCGGCGAGTCGAGGAATTGCCGGAGGTGCCGCCGCACGGCCTCGCGGGCCTCGGGGAGCGTCATCCCCGCCACGTACACCGCCCCGTATTGCTTGAGGTTGATCGTCCCGTCGGGACTCACCAGGTAGACGCCGTTGATCGGTTGCAAGCCGCTGGCGCGGGCCAATTGGACGGCGACTTCGGGGGCCCGGAGAATTTGCCGGAGATGTTGGTCGATGGCCCAGCGGGCCTCTTCCACGGTCATGCCCGCCACCCGGACCGAACCGTAGGTCGGCCCCAGATTGATCGTCCCCTCGGCCTCCACCATGTAGTAGCCCGCGATGGGCTGGTCCAACAGCGTCCCGATCACGTCCACTTGCAGCACGTCGTAAACCTCCAACCGATACGGCGGGAGGGGGACCATCTTGGGGACCTCGATCTGGACCACGTCGGGCGGCTCCAGGCGGTAGGCGGGCAAGGAGACCTTGGCCAATTCCCGCGGCGGCTCCAATTCGGCGGTGGGCGGCGTCTGTTCCAGTCCCGGGTCGTAGAAGTCCATGGTCCGACAGCCCGAGGCAACAAGCGTCACGGCCGCGATCAGGGAGAAGATCGCTGCGAAGCGGGCGCGGGACGGGAGTAGGGAACCAAGCAGGTCGAGATTGCGACCGGGGATCATGGCGTAGGGTACCCCTCAACCGAGTGAGGCATCAGGTTCGGCACGCAAACCGAACGCAGGCGGCAAACCCGTCGCCGCCGTTGCTGTCGGAATAATCGGCAAACTTTGCCAACAACTTGCCTGAAAGTTGGGGCAAAAGGAGAGAAGAGAAAAAGATTTCCGCACACGAACCCGGATATCAAGTCGCAAGAGTAAGAAAACACCACTCGTTATGGTGGATTTTTCAGCGGTTTTCAGCCCTGGCGGGGATATGTTCGCCGCGCAAAGCGTATTTCATCGTCGCAAATCGGCGCGGGACCGGTGCAACCCAGACCGTATTAGGGGCTCTCAGAGCTTGGTCCCGTCTCGATCGGCGGCTTCACCAGATAGGCTTGGCCCGGGCTACGGACGGGCATCAAAACGGGCTGGAGTACGCCTGCGCGGACCAGGTCATGAAACTGCTGGGGTTCAACGTGCGCGGTGAATCCATAATTGCCGGGTGAGCGATAACGCGCGATTTCAGCCCAATTGACGAAGACACAGCCGATTCCTTCACGGAGTAAGGCTTCGTGAATCTCACGCGGGGACCTTCCCATCGTGAGCTCTTCCCAGGGTTGGTCATCAAAGCAGGTCGCGTAAACCACAGGCATTGTGAAATCGAAGACGGCGGCGTCGCCCACCGTCAGGAGTTTTCCCGAAAACACCTCCTGCCACATGCGGTTCAGCATCAGGTGTACTTCGCCGATGCGGTTCGGATCGTCCCAAAGCTCTGAGAGCGGCGCCAACATCCGGTTATAGCTACAGATGCCTGCACTACCCAAAAGAAGGGTCATCGCAAGAGCCGAGGCAGAAGTGGCGTACGTGAACCACCTCCAGATTCGCGAGCCTGGAAACGCATGCAGGCCGTCGGCGGCGGCGACCGCCAAAAACGGGAGCAGGGGCAGCCAAAAACGGTCGATGCGATGCGTCATCAGCCACCAAACGGCCGCAAGCCAGGCAGTCATCAGCCAGAGACTTTTCCGTCGCCCGGCGAGACGGCCGCCCATGAAGCCCCCCAGCAGCGCGAACGGCCACACCAACGGTCCGAGCCAGTCATTGGTGACGGTGAGACAGATCGCGTCTTGGGCCAGACTCGTTAGGGAATAGTCGGGCGGCGCATGAACCCGGTTCCAGCGATCGCTCTTTTGTTCATTCCACGTCTGTCCGTCAAACCAGCGATAGAGCAATGGGTAAGTGGGATTCCCACACAATACCGCGTTCTTGGCGTACCACGCTCCCCCGCCAACGCCGACTGCCAGTGCAAAGGCGAGCATCAACGTCGCAGCTCGCTTGTCAAGCTTCCGCCGACATCTCCACGCCAAAAACACCGCAAGGGGTATTACGGAATAAACCAACCCGGTGTATTTGCACGCCGCCGCAGCACCAGCCAAATAGCCGGCAATAGAGATCCAGCCAACGTCGGGTCGGCACGAGGTCCTCAACGCCTCCTTCTGGGGTTCTTGCGTGCCCTGCGGATCTTCCCGTTGGGTGTCCGAGGGCCAAGCCCGCGTGAAGGCATGGAAGGCCAAGAACACGTAAACGGCAAGGGCAATGTCATTCAGTCCCGCAGCCGAAACGTTGATGAGCCAAGGCGTGGAACCCACCGTGACGCAAGCGGCCACAGCATGGGATCGCGCGCCCCCGTTCCGCGTCACCGCATAAACTGCGGCCATCAAAATCAACCCGAAGAAGGCCGTCACCGTTTTTCCCGCCAAAGCACCGGCGCGAACGTCACCGACTAGGGCCATAGCCCCGAGGGCATGCATTTCTACTCCCAACGGCATGTTGGCATAGACGTTGTGGGGCAAGAACCGGACGGCACCCGTCAAATAGAATTCCTTCGGGGCCTGAAGGTGATACTCACGCACGTCGAAATCGGTGGGAGGCAACACGCCTTGCAAAAGAATGAGGCAGCCGACGACACCAGGCCAGATCAGCCAGGCAGAGCTAAAACAGAGAGCAGGAGTTGTAGAGCACTTTGATAGCGCGCCTACATGAGCTGCCTGATGGCGGGCAGGGTCATTTGCCGCACTCGTTTTTTCCTCGCGAGCCGCGCGTTGCGAACCTGAATCCGAATTGCGAAGCCGGGTCGAATCCAAAAGGCGTCGCAACAGGCCAGGAAGGTAGACTTCTCGGCCGCTTTCAGCGTCCCCCTGACCTGGATGGCTTCGTTTGCGAATGCGCACTTCACTGGCCAGGAAAAGCATCCACATCGCCAGAAGGAGCCCCGCGACGGGCGGGGTGCTGGAGCCGAGCCTGAGCACACCGAGAATCAGTACCCCGGTGGAAAAGAGATTCAATCCCACCGCAAGAGCCATCACGGATCGTTCTACCCGGCGGCAGCTTGCGGCGACACCGAGAAACCGGAGAATCCCGACCCCACAACCCCAGGAAGTCAAAATGATGACAGCCGCTACTCCGAGCGGTACAAGGCGATCCCCAAGCCCCCATTTACCCTCATTGCCCAACCAGGAGCGGAATATTTCATCCGGGATGAGGGCGTACACAAATACCTGGAAACGAGCAAATGGTTGCCCCAGGATCTGCGACACGCTACCCAATGGGAACGCGTAAAAAGTGATCAAGTACGCTGCCATCGCAGCCGTCGCAAGCCACGGCAGCCAGCAATTTCTCGAGCGATTCACGGATCAATCTCGAAGGTCTGGACCAAGTCGCTGGATGAATCTTACAAAGACCAAGAGACGGATTAGCTTGTCCCGGGCCCTAAATCATCCTATCTTAACAAAGAGAAGTACCTGCCGCCTTTCTTTCCGCACGTTGATCCGATCTGATCGACCAGTGACAGGTCGAGTGATCTAGCTGGTTTTTCGATCAGGTTATTTGGGGAATCCCATGAATTTCGCAGCCCCCATCGAAGGCATCTTCGTTCCCAATATGGTACCGTTGGACGAGCGCGGCCGGATCAACGAGCCGGAGCTCCGCCGATATCTCGAGTGGCTCATTGCCAAAGGGGTACACGGATTGTACCCCAATGGATCGACCAGCGAATTCGTGCGGTTCACTCCGGAGGAGCGGCGTCGCATCATCGAGATCACCGTGGATCAAGCGGCCGGCCGAGTTCCTGTGTTGGCCGGTGCCGCCGAGGCCAATGTCAGGGAGACGCTCGGAGCTTGCGAGTATTACCACAACCTGGGGGTGCGAGCAGTTGCCATTGTTTCGCCCATCTATTATCGTTTGTCGCCCGACAACATCTACGCCTACTTTGCGGAAATTGCTGCTCACACGCCGGTCGACGTCACCATCTACAACATGCCGATGTTGACATCGCCGATCGACGTCCCGACCATCGTTCGATTGGCGGAAGAGTTCCCGCGGATCGTGGCGATCAAGGATTCTTCGGGCGACCTTCCCCAGATGATGCGGCTCATCTCCGCCATCCGGCCGAGGCGTCCCGAATTCGCTTTTCTGACCGGGTGGGATACCGTCTTGGTTCCCATGCTCTTGTTGGGCTGCAACGGGGGGACGAATGCCGGAGCGGGAGTTGTGCCCGAGATAACGCGAGCCTTGTTCGACGCCACCCGCGGGGGACGCTTGGACGAGGCCCGTCGCTGGCAGTATCGGCTCCTGCAATACGTCGATGCCTTATTCTATGCGGCCGACTTTCCCGAAGGCTTCCGTATCGGGGCCGCAGCGCGGGGATTCCGCATGGGCCGCAGCCGTCAGCCGTTGTCCGAGCGGCAATTAGGTGCGCTCCACAATCTCGCACGTACCATGGAGACCATGTTGGCCGAGGACGGCTTCGAATCCTCCGCGCCGCTTAAGCAAGCAAATTCCTCGGCCGGAGCGCCGGGTTCCGAATCGGAGCGAGCCGTCGTTCAAAGGGTCGTTCAAGAGGTCTTGCAGGTCTTGGCAGCGCATCGGCACTGACCAATTTCCCATGCCGGCTTTCCCATGCCGGCGTGCCCCGGGTAAGGCCCCTTGTCGAAACGATCAATCAGACGCTATCCTGAGATTTGATTTGCAAATGCCCTTGCGCCGCAGATTGCCCCGGTGCCCGGAGCAACGACTCACGTGGTAGAAAACCTGCTCGATATCCATTGGTGGCATTGGTGCCTTTTCATCGCGGCGGTGCTTGTCGGGCTGTTCTTGGACCTAGTGGTCTTCCACCGCAAGGAGCATGCTCCCTCGATTCGGGAGTCATTGTATTGGTCGATCTTCTGGATCGGTCTGGCCTTGCTTTTCAACGCCTACGTTTGGTGGTGGGGCCACCGCCTGCACGGAACATCCGAGGCTGGGGTGAAATTCCTGACCGCCTACGTCGTGGAAAAATCCCTCTCCGTGGATAACCTCTTCGTTTTCGCCGTCATTTTTCGGTATTTTGGCATCCACCTCCGATATCAGCACCGGATCCTTTTTTGGGGAATCCTGGGCGCCATCGTCACCCGCGGTCTGTTTATCTTGGCCGGCGTCGAATTGATTCGAGCGTTCGAGTGGCTGATTGCGGTCTTCGGCTTGTTCTTATGCTACACGGGTGCCAAGTTAGCCTTTGCGTCCGGAGAAGAGGTTCACCCGGAGAAAAACATCATCCTCCGATTCGCCCGCCGTATCATGCGGATCACTCCGGAGGTTCGCTACGACCGTTTTTTCGTTCGGCGGGATCGCATTCTCTACGCCACTCCGGCGCTTTTGGTGCTGTTGGTGGTCGAAAGTACCGATGTGCTTTTCGCGGTCGATAGCATTCCGGCCGTGCTCGGCATCTCACGCGATCCATTCATCGTGTACTCGTCCAACGTCGGCGCCATCCTGGGACTGCGGGCCTTATATTTTCTCCTGGCGGGGGTGTTGGAGCGATTCCGCTATCTCCACTACGGCCTAGCCGTGGTTCTGGCTTTCATTGGTTTGAAGATGGTGGCCGAGTACGTCGCCGTCACGTTCCTGAATCATCACGGCCATTTGATTGATCCGTGGGTATCCTTGGCTGTCGTGGCCGGAATTCTGGGAGCGTCTCTCTTGCCCACCTTGTTTTTGAAACCGGGAGCGGCGTCTGACACCGCGGACCGAGGGACGCGGCAAGATTAGGGAAGGCCCAGTCCGGTTGCAACACGATTCGCCAGGGCACGGGTGTGCGAAATGGCGTCAGGCGTCGGGACCCAACATCCGTGAATCCCATGCCATTCCGCCGACGTCGCCGCTCCCTCCCGGGGAAGGCCGCTCGGCCTTGGTCCTGATTCCGATGGCTTTCGCACTTCGTGCCACTGATGTTTTGCGATAAAATTCCTTGTCTATACGGAAGTGCATGCGATATCACCGCGGGCCGCCGGCTTGCCATTGCCACAAGGACGCTGACGAGTGGGAGTCCATCGTATTCGTCTGACTGCGGCCTGGAAACCCGCTGAGGGGGTATTGAATTCCTGGGAACGCGTATTTCACGCCCCGACCGGCTTGGGGCCGCAAACCCAAGTGCGGCTTTGCTTGCGACTTTCGGAATTGCCCAAGGCCGTAATGCTGAACGGTACCCCGCTCGAAGTAGATGTCGGGAACCGCGGCGAATCGCCGGTGGTATCCAATGTTGAGAATCAACGCATGAGTTGGCGAGTGGAAGGGCTTTTAACGCCGGTGAATCGGTTAGTGGTCAGCTTCGCCGGTGAAACGTCCTCATCGGTGCCGCCCCCGTTTGGTCCTGCCGACGACGCCCGACCAAGGCACGTGACTAAAGTTCTTGAGTGCTCTCTCGAGATCGATGAAGATGGATTCTGATGGGTGTCGGCCAGGCATGGGGGGATGGGGAACGTCCCCGCCGCAGCCCCCCATGGGCCCTCCGATTTCCAATTCCCGGTAAAAGCCCGTCCTTTTTCGAATGTTTGCGGCAGTTGTGAAATAACGGATTTGAAAGCAAGACCGCTTCGCTAGCCGATCCGGAGAAGGTGCGAAATGTCCATGTCGAAAGCCTTTTCGAACGGCCGACAAGGAGGATTTCCCGGTCGGCTGACTCGATCGCGGGCATTGGCCTCTTGCGTCCTGCTTGGCATCCTCGTCGGGCTTGCGGCCGGGGGTCGAACTGTTCACGCAGAGGGAACTGTTGAGCCTTCGAAAGAGCCCGGATCGCTTCAGTTCCTTGCGGCGATGGAAAACAGCCTGGTGCAGGTTGTGGCGGAGGCGGAGCGCTCGGTCGTTGCCGTGGCTCGGGTCCAGCGACCAAAACCGGGGGAGATCATGAATCTGGAGCCGCGACCCGATCCCTTTGGATTGTTCGGCGCGGGTCCGGGCGGCAGAGCCTCCGATGATACCGCGGTGATAGGCGATTACGCTGCGGGGGTGGTGATCGACGCTTCCGGGTTGGTGGTGACGGTTTACCATTTTCTTGGTCAGGACTGTGAATATTACATAACCACCAACGACCACCGCATTTTCAAGGCCGTGGTCAAGGCGGCCGATCCTCGCAGCGATTTGGCCGTGCTGGCAGTCGAGGCGTCGGATCTGGTGCCGATTCGGCTCGGTGCCGCCGAACGCCTCCGCAAAGGTCAATTTGTTATCGCGCTGGGGAATCCCTATGCCGTGGCCAAGGACGGACAGGTCAGCGCAAGTTGGGGAATCGTTTCCAACTTGCATCGCAAGGCGCCGCTCACTCCCAGTGAATCCGAGCCGACCGGCAAGCCCACGATCCACCACTTCGGCACGCTGATTCAGACGGATGCCAAACTCAGCTTCAACACCAGCGGCGGGGCTCTCGTCAATCTCTCAGGCGAAATGGTTGGCCTATTGACCGATCTGCCCGTTGCTCCCGGTTTTGAGAAGGCCGCCGGTTACGCCTATCCCGTCGATGCCACGTTCCGCCGTGCGTTGGAAAGGCTGAAGCGCGGCGAGGAAGTGGAATACGGGTTCCTCGGACTTCAGCCGGATGCGCTGCCCTTGGCGGAGCGATTGAATGGGGCCCAAGGGACTCGCGTTGATCGCGTAGTCCCGGGAACGCCGGCCGATCGGGCCGGACTTCGGCCGCTGGACGTCATCACGGCGGTCGACGGCAATCCGATCTACGACGAAGACGGCTTGGTCCTGGCGGTAGGCAGCCAACCTGCGGATGGGCGAGTTCGACTCGACGTAATTCGCGGCGAGCGAAGCCTACAGATGGAAGTGACCCTGACGAAATATCCCGTTCGCGGAAAGAAGGTGGTTACGGCGCCCCTGCGCAAGTGGCGGGGCATGGCCGTGGAATATGTCTCAGCCATGGGGCCTGAGCGCGATGGCGGCATGTGGTTTTTCCCGCCTACATTGAACGCCGTCGCCGTCAAGGAAGTGGACGAAGGCAGTCCTGCCTGGAAGGCGGGTCTGCGGGCAGGAGACCTGGTGAGTCACGTGGGAGGCGTGCCGGTAGGTAACCCCAAAGAGTTCTTTCAGGCTGTGGCAAACGCGGACGGTCCGGTGGTTTTGCGACTGGTTGCGAACGAGAACCAAACAGAACCGATCAATCGCACGGTCACTCCGGATTAGCCATCGCAGCGGGCCGCTGAAGCCGTATGCACGGCGCCGGGCCGGACGGTCCGCGGCCGGTCACGCAATGAGCGTCTTGCGATTCCGGTTCCGCGTTCCTTCCAACCAATGCGGCGCACGATAAGCAATCACCTCCCACAAGGCGAGTGCCGTTGCCGGATCGGCCTTAAGACGACCGCTTCTCGGGGTAGATGACCAATTCCACACGCCGATTTTTCTGACGTCCGGCCTCGGTCGCGTTGGACATGACCGGGTGGGACGCACCGTGGCCGACCACGAAGAGCTGGTCCGCCGGGAAAATGCCCTGCATGACCAAGGCGTCCTGGACGGCTGCGGCCCACGAAACGGACATTTGAAGATGATTCTTCCAAGTGGTGGAACGGAGGGGACCGGAATCCGTGAAGCCTTCCACCCCGATCAGTTGATTGGGATAGGTCCGCGCAATCTCCGCTCCTACCGCGGTTAGCAACGGGATGGCATCCGGCCGGAATTGCAATACACCCGGCTCGAAAAGCTGGTCCGCCGGCAATTCAACCCGAACGACGTCGCCGTCTCGACGAACCTGAACTCCCGGAATGTTGACCGCGGGAAGGGCTTGGCTCAAGCTGTTGTTGGGCTGAATGCTCACGCTCCCCGATCGCTGCAACGAAGCATTCAACGTCTTGACTTGCCGCTCCGCCTCCTCTTTCTCCTTCTGCAATTGTGCGACCTGAGCGGTTGTGTCGCTCAACTGCCGCTGGACGACCGCCACTTGATTTTCCAAAATCTTGGCCCGCTGGTTAGCCTGAGCCAGCATCGTTTGCAGTTGCTGATTATCGCGATCCAAGGCCACGGCTCGCGCCTGAGCTTCCTCTAATTGGCGGCTTAACGCTGCTTGCTGCTGTTGCATGGCCGCGTTTTGCGAGGCTGCGAACTGGTTTTGCGCGCATCCGGACAGCCCTGCCGCAAACAGGGCGGCCGGTATAAAGAGCGCAGCGCAAAATCGCATGAGAGTCACCCCTCTGTCGTCCGTCACGGCCAAGGACGGGTTCGAGCTGTGCACGGATTGGTTGCCGCTCCTGAAAAGCCCTTTGCCGACGACTATTTATCCAAGCCGCCCAATTCCCGCAAGTGCAATTTCACGGACGTCGCGCAAAACGGCCGCTGGCATGGGCTGTTCCGGTCGCTGTCCGGACTGACGACAGTCGCCGAATGTGGTACTGATTCTAACAAGGCATGAGGCACTTCCGCGGGTGCGGTCCCGCCCGGATCGCCGGTTATTCCATAGTCTGCGAATTGCCGTCCGTTGAGCGGGATGACCGATGTCTGGGTCGATTCGCGAATGTATACTGGCGACAAAATGCCACTGTTGCGCCCCGATCACCGAATTTCTTACAGGCGAAGCCGTTGACGGGCATCGGCGCGATGACCCCTTTTTTTGCCCTTGCGGTTCGTTCAGTAGAAAGTTCACGCGGTGCTGCATGAGCGATTTCCCTGCCGGTCTTGGTATCAACCAAAGCGTCTGCTCCGTCGGCACGGACATCTGGGACGCACATACGCATCTGGCCGGATTGCCAGGAAATACTCCCGAGGAACGGGTCGAGCGGCTGCTGGAGTGCGCTGCCCGCCTTAACATTACGCATGTTTGCATCTTCATGGGAACTCGCTGGCAATACGATCCTACTCCGGAAGAACTGAGAGAGGCGAATCGCGAAGTGCGACAAGCCGTGGAACGTTATCCCAAACAAGTCTTTGGGTTCGTGTATGTGAATCCCAATCATCTGCAAGTCGCTCTCGATGAAATGCGGCGGCATCTTCAAGACGGGCCGATGGTCGGAGTCAAGCTGTGGGTGGCCCGCCGCTGTTGCGATGCGGCTCTCGATCCGATCGTGGAGTTCGCCCGGGCGCAGCGTGCGGTGATTCTTCAGCACACGTATATCAAGTCGACCGGAAACCTTCCCGGCGAATCGACGCCCCAAGACTTGGCCTGCCTGGCGCGGCGTCATCCCGAGGCGGCATTCATCGCCGCCCACAGCGGCGGCGGCAATTGGGAGCTGGGACTGCGGGCCTTTCGCGCGGTGCCGAACATCTACGCGGAATTGAGCGGGAGCGATCCCACGGCGGGCTTCACGGAGGCAGCGGTGCGACTTCTCGGCGCGGACCACGTGATTTTCGGCAGCGATGCGCCCGGGCGAAGCTTCGCGACTCAAGTTGGCAAGGTGCTCGGCGCGGCGATCGACGAAGATGCTCGGCGACTGATCCTGGGGCGGAATCTTCAAGCCTTACTGGCGCCGATCTTGAAGGCCAAAGGACTGGACGGATGAAGAACGACCATGATATCCGCCGCCGTGACTTCCTGGCTTGTGTCGCCGCGACCGGTATGCTGGAGCGAGCCGACGTCGCAGGCGCCGCTTTTTCCGCATTCCCGGTGCAATCGCCTTGCCCTCTCATCGACACCCACGTTTATCTGTTCCAATGGCCCTTTCGCCGCTTACCGAATGACGAGCCGGCCGCATTAGCGTCCCATTTGAAAAACCGCGGCGTGACCGCCGCCTGGGCCGGAAGCTTCGAAGCGGTTTTCCGCCGGGATATGGCATCGGCCAACGGCCGACTATGGGAGGAGTGCGAGAGACACGGACGGGATTTCTTCACACCGTGCGGCACCGTCGACCCGACGATGCCGGATTGGCAAGAAGACTTTCGCAAGTGCCTCAAAGACTTCCGTATGCGGATCATCCGTCTTTTTCCGGCCTATCACGGCTACGGACTCGATGCGCCGGAATTCGGGCAATTGTTACATCTGGCCGAACGATCGGACATCGGAGTTCAAATCGTGCTGGAGATGGAGGATATTCGCGCGCAGCATCCCCTTCTCACCGTGAAGCCCGTCGATGCGGCCCCCTTGTCACGTTGGCTGAATGCCTTTTCGGGGCTGCGGATCATGTTGTTGAACTGCCACCGGGCGGCCACCGCACCGGATTTGGCAAAGCTATTTTCGGCCGGACGAGTCTATGCAGACCTGGGAATGTTGGAGGGAATGGCCGCGCTGGAACGACTGGCCGCGATCCTCCCAGAGCGGCGTATTTGTTTCGGGTCGTTCGCCCCGATGTTCTACTTCGAGTCGGCGCTGCTCAAATTGACGGAGTCGCAATTGAGCCATGATTCCGTAAGGGCCATCTGCCGCGACAGCGCCGCGGAATTCCTGGAGAAAGAGGCTCCTCGCTCGAAAGCATCCGAATCGGAAGGCGAGCCTTCAACACATCCGAGTTTCCTCGGAAACCTCGGAATATGACGGTAGCTGCATCAGGTCGGACGGACGGCGCGGTCGCTGGGTCACGGCTGCTTTCCTGCCGAGCTTGTTTCTTTCCATGTGCCTTCCATGCCCCATTCCACACCTTCCGGAGGAATGCTCCAACTATGACGGAAGGTCTTTTCCGTCACGTTAAATTCTTTGACTTGCAAAGCTACATCGTCATATTCCCACACAGTTTCACCGTTGCCGTTGACCACAAGTTTTATGCTGCCGCCGGGCTGGAGCGTTAGTTCTGCATCGTAGTTGCTTTGAAAGGAATCCGTGCGACCGTAGGAACGGCCGTCTACATGTGTAATCGTTACTCGGTACGGTCCACCGGTCACTTTCCAATGTCCGCGAATCACATTTTCTTCAATCACGCCGACGAACTCGCCGCGGAGCTGTATCGGCTCTGAGTGATAATGAGGATTGTCCGGGGTGCCCTTGAGTTCCTGGTTGATACGTCCAACCACCTTCTTTCCTTTGATGTAGTATACTTCCGTGTACTTTTCTTCCGGCTTAGTTGTAGACCAGGTCGTGACCTCGATGATCCGGTCGGCCTTTTCTGCAAGTTGATCGTCCTCGTGTCCGGAGGGGAAGCCGCGTCGCAAGGTATAGCTAAGCGTGCCGACGGCACCCGGCATCCCGCCCACCGAAAAGCGATACTTTCCCGGTTTAAGTGTGAAATCAGGCGTGCTGCGGGCTTCCGAAACAAACCGCTTTTCCGTCACGGAATAGATTGTTCTCGGACCGATCCGGTTTGATTCTTTTCCGGTTTTGACGTCTCCGAAGGAGTACCGGAAATCCGATGCGTAAAAGCCCTCGGGTATGGTGAAGTCGCCGGGCGAAAGTTGTGCTTGGATATTCGTGCCGGAGTTTTTGGCGTACTCCACGCGGGCTTCTACTGTGTAGCGACGACCCTCGCGTGTATCCCTAGCCGGCTCAGCCGTCGTGATCGCCGCCATCCCCATTACCGCCGCTAAGGCTACCAGGGACGGGAGCGTGTTCGGCCGAAGCGAGATCCCCCGCAACGCTCGTCCCGCCTGATAGGGGCCGAGAAATTGCGAAACCGATCGAACGTACCTGAACCCCCAAACGCATTTCATGGCCCTGCTACCTTTGAAAAAGCGGAACGAAGTTGTAGCGCACGATTGCGCGGTGAATGGACCGCCTCACAGAACTATAGGTCATGGCATGCCCCGTCGCGACAGATTCCGGCAGGAAAGCTCGGGTAGAAACAGACTGAAAAGAATTGCTTGCCTGCTCCCGAAGGCGTTATCCTTGGGCTTGTCACTTCCATCGAAGGATGTCACGCGATGCGACTCGCGGCTTCATCCTTGGACGAATTCCACTTTGGCGAAGGAGGATCTCCTATGAAATTCCGGATTCAGACGGCAGCGGTGTTCGTGTTCGTGTGCGTTTTGATGGAAGCCGCGATCGCCGCCGAGTGCCCTAGCTCTCGAATCCTCGACGCCGCCGCTTTTGCCTCTCGAGACGGCGGCGGTTACAGTTATCGCAATCAAGCGGAATGGATTCTCGATCGTTTGGACCTGCGGCCGGGAGACACCGTGGTGGATATCGGGGCGGGAGACGGCTGGTGGTCCGACAAGCTAGCGCAACGGGTGGCGCCAAGCGGCCGTGTTTTTGCCGCTGAGGTCCAGCTTGGGCTCGTAAATGGAATGAAACAAAGATTCCAGGGACGCCCGGAAATCGAGCCTTATCAGTGCCCCACGGATCACCCGGGCCGACCGGAAGGTTCCCTCGACCTGGCATTCATCTCGCAGACCTACCATCATCTGCCCGCCGACGGCCGTGTTGCGTATTGGCGGGCTTTGGCCGAACAGTGCAAACGGACCGGCCGGGTGTGCGTAATTGAGACCTATCCCGAGATCGCCGTAAGAGGGCAGGATCACGGGACGCAACTCAGCAAGCTCATCACCGAGGCCGAACAGGGCGGATGGATCGCCGTGGAAGTGTGGTTCCTTCCGGGAACGCAGCACTATATGGCCGTTTTCGCTCCCAAGGCAGCGTTTTTTCCGCGGGCTGAATAGCGCATCAAGCGTTCGTGGCCACGGGCTCCCGATCTCGCCGGGGCTTGGTCGAGCGAAGGGATTGGGGCTCGATGTCCCGGCTCAACGCCCGGGCGGCGCGGATCTCTTTCATGTATCGCAGTCGCGCCGCCCCTACGACCAGCAGATTGGCCGTAAAGAAGGCCGCTACGTAGAGTCCGCCGCCGCCGCCCTCGCCTGCGTACGAATGCAACCCGATGGGCATGAGATAATTCGTGCCGTACCAGGCCCAGACCACGGAAATCATACCGATCACCGATCCGGCCGCCATACCGAAGTTGCCGATCCAGCCGGCATACCGACCGTGGAGCAAAGCCAAGTAAACCAAGATGGAAACCAAGGCCCAAACTTCTTTGGGATCCCACCCCCAAAATCGTCCCCAGGCACGGTCCGCCCAGACTCCGCCCAGAATCGTTCCCGCCGTTAACAACACCACGGCGACCTGGATCGCTCGGTACATATAGCTGGCCAGATGGACGCACGGCTCCGGCGACTGCACAGACGCGATGCCGGCCGCGGTCCCGGCGGCTGGACGATGCACGCCGTCGCTGCCGGTCACGGGAGCGTCGGACACCTGCCGGTATCGGCCGAACAAGTAATAGCCCAGGGCCAAGTTACCCAATCCCCAGGCGAGCAATCCCGCTCCATACCCCGCCGTCACCGTTAATACGTGGGCAAACAACCACATGCGATCGCGCAAGACCGGTTGCAAAGCGTTGATGCCGCGATCCCACACCGGGGTAAAATAACCGATCATGGCGACGGAAAAGGCCAAGGCCGCGCCGGCCAGAGCGTATGGTTTTCGGGCATAGGCGTGCCGAATGGCGGATCGGAGCTTCTCTCGGTTCAGACCGGCGGGGATCGTGAAGAGACTGAGCACGGCGCTCAAAAGCAGCCGCGGCACGCCCCAGACGATCGCCGCCAAAATGCAGATGCCGACCAGCCATCCCAAGAGAATCATGATGACGTCTCCCGGGGAGGGCGACGTCACACCCCGCGCGAATTCCGGCACGAGGTCGAAGACGGCGCGGCTCTTGGCGACGTCATACGGAACGACGGCCAGCAACAGAAATAGGACGACGGACAAAACGGCCCGAAGCGGGGTAATGACGACCCAGGAAACGATGCGCCGGCCCGAATTCGGAGCAGCCCGTGTGCCTCGACTCTCGGAACCGTTCCCGCCCATTGGCAATCGAACCGGAAATGCAGTCCACCTCCAAGCCTCGTGCAATCCGTCGCCGACAATGGGTTGCGTCACGAACCAAATCGCCAGGACGCCCGTCACTAAGGAGACGAAAACCACCGACTCGAACATGTTCGTGACGGGTGCCCACCCTGTGATCGCGACTCGCAGGCCGAAACCGGAAATCGTGATCGCCTGTGCTACGACCAGAAGTGCTACGCCGGTCCAAAATAAAGGTCCCCGGATCCGTCCCAGGCTGAGTAAAATCGCCGAAAAGGCCGCGAGATTCACCACCCACGACCAGAAAAAGGGGTTGAAGCGATTATAGAAGAGTTCCGTGGCAACCGCATTGCGCGAAGGGTAGGCCGTCGCCGCCAAGATGTCCCGGTGACTGGAATCCAACGGCAAAGTACGGCGGATCGGCTCGATCGCGGTTCCCAGCTCTCGCAATCCTTCACGCAACTTCTCCAAGGCCTGAGCCAACTGCGTCTCACGTTGCGGTGCGTCACGATCTCGATACACCGCAGCGGCGTCCTCGAAAGCGTCTCGCGTTTTTTGCAATAGCGCACCGTACTCGCTCGAGCAGTGCGCGAACGGCGCCAAAACGCTGTCGGCCTCACGCCAATCCCCGAACAGCACCGCCTGCAAGCTGATCCAAGGAGAGATCGGTTCACCCGAATCACTCTGAGAAACAATGGCGGCAACAAAAGGGGCGGGAAGCACATGCGGACCACCGCCCACATCGTAGAGCATCACTTGCGAAGCTTCCACGTTTTGTGCCAGGGTTTGCAGACGGGCGGACAACAAACGGATATTACCCCGAAGACCGTCAAACTGGGACGAGTCCATGCCCGGCGGCGCCTCGGTGCTCAACGCCCGATTGCGGAGACTCTCCATGGTCAAGGCCAACTCGCGGAGCGGCTTCTTCAAAGCACCGAGTCGCCGATCCAGCGTCGAAAACGTCGCCCGATTCCGTAACTCGGACTCCAATGCCTCAAACCGTTCACGAACCGCCGCTACTAAATTCGGCGTGGGATGCGAATGGACGGCCTGAGCCGCAGCTTCCAAAGCACCGGCCTCCGCCAATTGACGCAACTGCGGCTCGACGGCCGACCAATCCTCGATCAATTGATTCAATCGCACCGTTACCGGATGTTGCAAAGGCACGGTCGGCGGGAATTCCGGCACGGCGTCCGGCCGCGGCTGGTAAGCCAAGAGTCGAAAGCGGGAATACGCATTCCAGAGCGACGAGACTTTGCGATCCAATCCCAGCGGCCGGAATTGTTCGCCGCGCGATTGCAACTCGCGCCGCCGCCTGCTCAAGTCGCGGAGGTATTGCTGGAAACGTTCCGCCCGCTCCAATTCACGCGGCGAGACGAATTTCAAACGGCGTCCTTCCGCGTCCACGATCGCGACGCCAAGGATATCGGAGCGGAGCTTTTCGTGCGAGGCTTCCAGGAAGGCCACATCCTCCCAAAGCTCCGGTTCCACCAGCCAACTGAACAACAGCTCCTCGGGCGTCCAGCGCCGCGGCTCTCCACCGGGAAACAAGGGGTGATCCTTGCGAGGGTGCCCGGCGGCGTCTCGTGGAGAAGGCAACGTGGGGGACTCTCGTCCGCACAACTCGGTCACGATTTGCCGAGCGAACGTGTCCAACGGCTTGATGCGTCCATCTTCCCAAAGCGGGATCGTCTTCCACGCGGAAAGATCGAGCTTGGCGCTTTCCGACGCACGGACTACAGACAATCCTGACGCCCAAAATGCCCCGCATGCAAAGAGCACGGCGGCGATCCGAACCTTGCCGAACAGCGTTACCCTCTGAGTCATCCGAAATATTCCTTCTTGCCCAAGCCCTGCTATCACTAATCCGCAACACGAATCCTCATAAACGTACCAGGAGGTATCCACCACCTGAGATTCGTATCGACCGCCATGGGAACCTTCGCACGTCGGACGAATGCAGGCTGACACGCACGCGACTTACGGTCGAATCACCCTCGGGGAGCGGCAACGGATCTCTCCTCCTCCTGTTTGCCCCCGGTCTCCGTCGTTACATGGATCGTGTCTCCACGCGGAGCACCTCTCTCGACGGTAGGTTCAGGCTTTGAATCCGACGTCATTTCTTCCCGGGATCGCCGCCTGAAGAAATACGCCCGCATGCGATACATGGTCACGATTCCCCCCACGATCAGAAGCGAACCGAAGTACTTCAGCCCTCTTCCCGGATCGTAGTTGACGGTGAGGATCGAGGCATACAGCTCGGATTTTGCCGATCCCGGGCCCAGCACCCTCTCATAAATGGGGTCACCCGGCTGGAATGGGCCGTTGAAAGCCTCTTGATATAACCGATACGTGCGACCGCTGCGGGGGTCCGACAGGTTTACGGGGTGGTTTAAAGTGATCAGGATGCCCCGTTGAACCAACGTCAGCCCTGCATCGCGCAACTCCTCGGAGTTGGGATCCTCCGCCGGGTATCTACCGAAGCGTTCGGCCGAGTCGGTGGGAACGTAGAGATCCACCAAGCTGGCGTAATGGGACGGCTGCGTCGTGCCGGGATCCATCTTTCGCTGGAACTCGGCCAACCGCAGACGAAAGCCGACGTCCACGGCATCGTAACGAAGAATCAAGCTCGCCGATCGGTCGCCCTCCGCGAGGCGTATCAGCTCATCCGCCGAAAAGGCCTCCGTCGCCCCCTGCGGTAGCACCGCCAACCACGAATCCTTGGTCTGCGATCCGACGGTCAACCGCACGAGCGCGCGGGGCTGTTCCATGCCGGTCCGCCGCTTTCGGAACGGTCGCGGGACCACGGTCTTGCGTTCGGGCCGGTCGAGGTCGTAAGGCAGCAGCGTCCGCACGGCAAGCCTCAATCCGTCCCGTCCCTCCCCCAACTTGATCGGCGAACCGAGCAGAGGAACCGATCCGGCGGTAATGAAGCGTGGTGCCTTCCAATAGCGGAAGTACAGCTTTCCATCGGCGGACTGCAACAGGTCTACCCTGCCTTGCGTCCCGCCGGCTAATGCCTGCGGATGGATGTCGGTCAAACGACGGATGTCTTGGTTGACGGCGGCCGTGTCCACCCAATAGGATCCGAACACACCGAGCCTTCCGGCTTGCCGATTGAACTCCGGACGGTCGGCGAACAGCAGCATTTCTTCCGCGTTGCCCTCGCCGTCTTCGACCGTCAACTCCAGAGCCAACAGACGATCCTCGCGCTGTGCCAGGGTCACGGTCAAACCCGTGCTTCCTAGGGATATTTTGGAACCGTCTTTCCAATCTGCGGTTGGAATGACATAACGCACCCCGCGGCAAAAGAGGACCACCTGATCCTGAAACGACTCTTCGGCCCGCGGGCGAGACTCCAGAAACGCCCGAGCTTCATCGGAGGAGTTGGTCGCGGCCACCGTAAACGTGAGACTTGTGCCGTCCGCCAGCGTCGCCCGGGAACCCACCGGAACGACGGCCTGTCCCCCAGGCTGTCTGCCCGGCGTGATCTCAAGCTCGACCGGTTCCCACGCCCGTGCCGCCCCCCCTTCCGGACTGCGATTGGTCTCCGCGTAAATACACAAGTAACCCCCGGACACCTCCCGGGAATCGCTGTAGTAGTCCAGGACTTCCAGGCGGACGCCATCTCGATCATAGAGGATTCCCTTGGCCATGGACCGAAGTCCCCAGGGAAACCAGGGAAGGCGCCCCGGATCGGCGGAAAAGAGGTGTCGCAGACTGAAAGCGTGATAATCTCGCCAATTGAAAGGCCCGCTATGGAATGGGACGCGGACGAGCCGCGCTACCCGATCCGCGGTCTCTTGCGTATTCGCGGAGGCAGGGACGGGGAGCGTAAGCTCGAAGTGCAATGAATCCTCGAAGGCCAATCCGCCAAGGAGGTCCGCACGCGGCCGATCGGTTTCATAGATCCGCATTTGAGCGTCGATGCCGTAAAGCGCCGATAGCATGGAACCCGTCAGCAGGACCAGGATTCCCGCGTGGGTGATCACGAATCCCGTCTGATACCGTTTCCAGGGAAAGCGGACGGCGGCCGCGAAAAAGACGTTCAAGCCGAGAAGAACGGCCAAGCCCGCGAACCAACCGGTGCGGTACACCCCGAAACGCGACGCCGCGGAACCGTAGGCCTGCTCGATGAACGTCGCCCAGGCCAGAATCACCACCAAGGCGACCAAGGTGACCACCGCCAACCGCAACGACGCTAGAAACCGAATGACGGTGGAGAGCACACGATAGGGAACCGACTTTGGAGATACAAGGCGGGAATGGTGCATTCGAAGGTCCGTACGTCGCGGCAGGCGCCGCGAGTGGGCAAGCCGCCGGAATCGATCGTTCGACAGTTTCCGAAACGTCACCCGGGGTAGCATCCGACCGCTCACACCCGGTCTGGCGCATGATACGGTTTCAGAAGCCACCGGTCAGGCGACGGCCTTCATTTTGGGAATTATACGGCACGCCCCAGAGGAAAACAGCCGCCCGGCGACAACCGCCAGCCCTACCGGCTAGCTCGTGCCCGGCAGACCGCGGATACCAAGACGCCAGACACCAAAACGCCGACGACGCCGTTGTACCGTGTTGGGACACGGCCGCGCGAGCAAGTTGCGGCTTCTGGCATCGGAGCAAGCGCGGCAGGGCGCACCCATTCCTGCACTCGCCGGCTTCCATGACGGCTGAGACGCGGCTGCCCGCCGTGACGATCGGGGGATGCTCGGAGCTATTTAGGCAAGAAACTCAGAATGGTATCCATGATGGAACTGTTCAGGGAATATGGGCCGTTCCAGCTCCACATGTTTCGGACCAGGTCGAATGTCATCATCCCGCACAGGAGCAGGAGCACGGCAGTCAGGATGATGAGGACGTTCCACAGCGTGCCCCACGGTGCCTCGACGCCCATCATCGCAGCGGCAGGGGCATAGACGGGCCCCGGAGCCACGGGTCCGGCACCGATACCCGGCGTGGGGGCGCCGAACGGACCGCCGGGAATCGCCGTCGCTGGGGTCATGGAAGGCGCCAGCGGTGCCTCACCCAGAAGCCCCGCCATACCCGGCGAGGACCCAGTCCCCGGCTCGGTATCCAGCGCGATGACCTGGGAACCGCTCTCCGTTTCTTCCCCTTCCTCGACCTCCTCGAAAGGGGTGAGCATGAAATCTTCATCGGTCTTGAGCTGGGTGGGAGCCTCCGTGTCCGCCGCCTCGTCCAGCATCAACATATCGTCTTCGCTCAACTCCAGCGACTCGTCACCAGTCGCCAGCTCGAGAGGTTCCTCCAGCGAGATGCCGCTGTCGTTCGCATCCACGAGAGAAATGCCGCTATCGCCGCCCAGCGTGATGTCACTCCCGCTCCCGCTGCCGCCGATGACGATCTCATCATCGTCCAAACCGCCGGCCAGATTGACGGCTGAGTCGCCCGAGGAACCGGCTGCCGGCGCCGTCGCGGACGGCGTGCCTTCCTCTTCCAAGGGCAACAGTTCCTCGTCCAAACCGGCTCCCGCGGAAACAACGCTCGACCCGCCGCTCGGCCCTCCCTCCGTTGAGGTTTGGGAACTTAGCAAATCCAAATCGCTACCACCGAGTTGAATTTCGTCAGCGGGAGATTCGGGCTTTTTTTCGCCGCCGATCACCGTGCCCGAGGCGCTGCTCCCGACCGCCGGGGAAAGATCGTCGATGCCCAGCACGATCTCATCGTCGGAAAAAGAAGGCGGCGTGCCCACTCCGGAACGCCGCTGCCGCACCATTTCCTCGATGTCTTCGGCCTTGAATTTCCAGTCCGTGCCGTCACGATAGCCGCGCAGCTCGTTCCTCTCTCGCATCGAATTGACTTCGGCAGGAGTAACGCCCAAGACGTCCGCGGCTTCTTTGGTAGTGTAATACTTCTGGACCATTCCCGACTTCTCCCGAACCGTGTCGCCGCTTCAGGCCCCGGCTTCGGGAAGACCCAAGACCGGAACGATCACGGCGACTTTAAGAGTGATTCCAGTTCTCCTGGTGACGGCCGATCGACGTTGTATTCCAACATGCCCATGTCGAACTGAATGTTCCGTACGCTCTTCAACCCGATGCGTCCGGAGATCAGATCGACGTGGTAAACGGCAAGCACTCCCGCTGCCGAGTCCAGCACCACAATTTGTTGGTACTTATCCGCTTGGCATGCCAGAGCGATCATTCCCTGATTTGGACGCTCGGGCATGACGGGGCCACGCGTCGGGCCCATCACGGGAGGCGGCTGATAAGTGCCCGCCCCCAAAACCGCACCAACTGCCAACGCCGCCACACACACGACCGCGGAAATCAACGGCAACCTCATGCGTCACCTCCTTGTGACTCCGGACAAGACGGCGAAAGCCTCCTTTTTCATTGTAAACAGCCCTCGCACGACTTCAACCAAAAACCTTCCCGAAGCCCTCCATTTTGTGTAGAAGGCTCGAATCAGCGGGTGAATTTGCGGCCAGGTTTCGGGGATGCCCCTAAGCCCCCAAAATATCCCACGAAACCGAACCGTTTGACCTGTGGCAATAGGTGGAAGACGGCAGAACGGCGGAGTACACCCGACATTTTCTCCCGTTTTTCCCAGTTCACAGCGGGAGTTTAGCCTCATGCCGGAATTGGCTCAAGACCGGCACGTGTCACTCTTGCGACATCGAAATCGGTCGAGCCCGGAACGAATCATGACTGCGAGCCACCCAAAAGTGGTTGCTCATGTCGCGCTGATTGACAATTGCGGCGATTCGATTAACATCACAGTTCCCAATGGTATGCACCGGTCGCCCCTTTTCCTTCGGCGGCTGGAGGGTTGAATTGAGATGGAGAATCAAGTCCTGGCACGACCTTGCCGTCTGTACGGTGCTCCATATTTGTCCTAGGGCCGGCAGAATGCTCTCGTCCCCCGATGCGTCTCGCCGTCGTCCTCTTCACCGTCGCTTTCTGGCGGCGTTCACCGCGATTGGGTTTCTCGCCTCATTTACGGCGTCACTTTGGATGACGCTGGCATGGACTAATCGTGTCCGGCTGCAACGCGCGGCGACCCTGGAGCGAATTTCGGAGATCATTCAAACGACTTCCTTCCCCTTGTCCCGTCCGGTACTGATGCAAATGCGGTCGCTGACAGATGCCGAGTTCGTGACCGTAAACCGTGCAGGCGCCCTCCTAGATGCCACCCGAGTGTTTTCTCCGTCCGAAAGCGAGGTCCTTTCGGATTTGACCAACACACCGCAGTCGTCGCCTTGGAACTCTGAAATCGTCCTCTCCGACGGACGATACCGGTTCAACGTTGTGCCCCTCAAGACGCCGGCTAACGTGAGTGCCGACAGAGCCGTCAAGCTGATGGTGTTGATCCGCGAGGTACCGTGGCGGCGGGAGTTTCAACAGGCCCTGCCGCCGGCTTCCCTGGCTGCGGTAGCGGCTACCTTGGTATCGGCTTCGGCGGCGATCTGGCTCTCACGTCGGATTAGTCTTCCGCTACAGAGACTGGCTATCCAAACCGCCGCGGCGGCTCGTGATCCGGCCCTGGGCGTCGATTTGCCTCGCACGCACGATGAATTGCGCGACTTGGCCCTGGCCCTGGACGGATTGCTACGCGAACGCCGCAACTACGAGCTTCGACTTCGCGAAGAGGAGCGTCGGCGATCCCTTCAGCAATTGGCTTCCGGACTGGCGCATCAACTGCGAAACTACGCCACCGCGGCACGGATGGCTCTGGAACTGCATATCGCGGAATGCCAGGCCGATTCGATTCCCGAAGAATTGGCGGTCGTCCTCCGTCAGATTCGTTTGATGGAGAACCTGCTAAGACAATTCCTGTCCCTCGAAGCTTTTCCGGCGGATACCCCCGGCGGCGCGGATCTGGTGCGGACGGTCGAGGAAGCGGTGGAATTGAGCGGGCCGGCATTTCGCCACGCCGGGGTGAGCTTGCGATTGAATCTCCCGAAGCGGCAACTGCTACTGAAGGCAAGCGACAGCGCGCTGGGCCAGCTCGTGTCCAACTTGCTCATGAATGCCCTGGAGGCCTCGCGAGAAGCCCCCGGCGAAAAGGTTGTTTTCGTCACCCTGCTTCTCGATGATGCCACGGCGTCCGGGCGACTCGAAGTCGTCGATTCCGGTCCCGGTCCTCCGGAAAGCGTAAGGGACAAGCTTTTCCACACGGCAGTGACCACGAAGGTCGACGGATGCGGGCTCGGTTTGTTGGTCGCCGCCCGTATCGCTGAAAGATTGGCCGGCAGATTGCTTTGGGAGCGGCGGCACAATCAAACGGTATTCGCGTTCGAATTTCCGTTGAAGTGGACGATGGAAATGGAAGGGACCGGCGGCGATGGCGCACCTGCTGATCGTGGATGACGAGCCGGACATCTGCTGGGGTCTACAGCGGCTGACGGAGCGTCTCGGCCACTCCGCCGAAGTCGCCGCGGATGGGGAGGCGGCCTTGAAATCGGTCGCCGCACGGCCTCCTGATTTGATCTTGCTGGATGTGCGTCTGCCGGGGCGAGACGGCCTGGAAATCATGCGCGAAATCCGATCGCTCCACGCCAAAGTCCCCATCGCCATCATGACCGCGTACGGCGACTTGGAAATCGCCGTGCAGGCGATGCGGCAAGGGGCCTTCGAGTACCTCGTCAAACCCTTCGACTTGGCGGTGGTGCGTCGCGTCATCGAAAGGGCATTGCAGCCACCGGCCGAAAACGCCGACCGCGTCGCGACGGATTCGCCGGAAGCGGAAGGCGAGTTCCCGATCATCGGCAGTTCGTCGCCTATGCAAGAGGTATTCCGGCAGATCGCGCTGGTCGCGCCGACCGACGCCGCCGTGCTTCTCCAAGGAGAGAGCGGCACCGGAAAAGAGCTGGTGGCCCGGGCCATCCATCGCTTCAGCCGACGCCGCGAAGGTCCGTTCATCATCGCGCACCTGGCATCCCTCAGCCCGTCCTTGGCTGAGAGCGAACTATTCGGGCATGTCCGCGGAGCGTTCACCGGAGCCGAAGAAAGCCGCGCCGGACTGCTGGAGCGTGCCCACGGCGGAACGCTGTTCATCGACGAGGCGGCTGATATCCCTCTGCTCCTCCAAGTCAAATTACTGCGTGCGCTAGAATACCGGGAGTTTCTGCCCGTGGGCGGGACGCGGCCGGTGCGATCCGACTTCCGTCTGATTTCGGCCTCTCATCGGGACCTCGCCCGATTGGCGGCGGAGAGCAAATTCCGCCATGATTTCTACTTTCGATTGGTAACGTTTGAGATTCGTATCCCGCCGCTTCGCGAGCGACGCGAAGATCTTGAGCCGCTGGTCCGGTATTTCGTCCGCCAGTTGTCGCAACGGATGGGCCTCGATCCTCCTACATGGGATCCGGGGTTCTTAGAGGAGCTCCAATCGCGCCCGTGGCGCGGCAATGTACGAGAGCTTCGCAATGCCTTGGAATACGCCATGATCCTAGCCAGGGGCGGAGCTTTGCGCCGAGAAATGCTGCCGCCGCCGCTTTTGGCCCAGCCCACCGATGTCGCATCGCCGGCAGGGTCGCTGCAAGAGTTGATCCGGCGTTGGGCAGAGGTGATGCTCAAGGAGAAGGCCGCGGAGGGTGACTTGTACGACCGATTCTTGCAAGCCGTGGAGCCCCCGCTCTTGCAAACTGTTCTTCAACGTTGCGGAGGTCGGTATTTGGCGGCTGCGAAGGTTTTAGGCATGCACCGCGTCACGCTGCGACGCAAACTACAACAATACGGTGACGGTGGTTCGCCGCGAGCCCTGGATTGAAGTCAAAGGTTTCGACCATGCTGACCGTTCACATTTTTCGTCATGCTTGGGCGGAAGAGGTCGATGCGAATCGTTGGCCGGACGACGGTTTACGCCCCCTCACGGCCGAGGGCAAATCACGATTTCGCAAGTTCGCCGCAAAATTGGCCGCCCGCTCGATCCGTTGCGAACGTATCGCGACCAGCCCCCTTGTCCGTTGCGTGCAGACGGCGGAAATCCTGAGCGACGCGTGCGGGGGCGAAAAGCGGCTCGATATCCTGAAGGCGCTGCGCCCGGATTCCGATTTCGAAGCAGTGTTGGCGTGGATCCGCAAATGGAACGGGCGACTTGAAGAGGTGGCGTTGGTCGGCCACGCACCCGACACGGCTCAAATCGCCGCTTGGCTCATCGGCGGGGGCAACCTCGACTGCCCGAAAGGTGGAGTGACCACGATCGTGTTCGAGAGAAGTGTCGAACCGGGGCGCGGCCTCCTCGTTCGCCTGGTCAAGCCGTCTCTCCTCAAGTGCTGATGCGAGAGCCGTTTCGGCCGAACCGGCGTTTTCCGGCGGTGATGCGAGGGAATCTTGAAACCCCGCCGCGGCAAATCCGGCCGACGCCTTTCGATAACGGCGATACAATAGGTTATCGGCGGCGACGAGGTCCCAGGCCGGGCCGCCCACCGCAGCGAACCCCGACAGTGCGAAAGGCATCCTGACCCATGGGAGAGCCTTGAATGCCGAGGCGGCTCGGCTGACGGATCCGCAAGGCGAATGTCTGAGACGACGCGGGGGCAGATGCCGAAACGGCATTCGGCGGCGGAAGGCGCTGGTGACTTCAAAGATCGCAATTTCATCGACTGCATGGAGAAAGGACGCTACGCCCGATTTCGTCATGAAAACCACCACTTGCCCCGAAGAATTGGATCCCTCTCTGTTTCGGCCCGACTTCCCGATCCTGCGCAAGGTTCTCCGCGACGGCATTCCGCTCGTGTATTTGGATAACGCGGCGACCACGCAACGTCCGCGACAGGTGATTGCCGCAATCGTGGATACCTATGAGCACCACTACTCGAACGTCCATCGGGGCATCCACACCTTGGCCGATGAAACGACGGAGCTGTACGAGGGTGCCCGGGACTGCTTGAAGGATTTCTTGAACGCCGCCGAACGCGAGGAAATTGTGTTCACCTCCGGTGCCACGGCGGGTGTCAATCTGGTCGCACGCGCTTGGGGGGACGCCAACGTCCGGGAAGGCGACGAGATTCTCCTCACGGAGATGGAGCACCATTCGAATATGGTCCCCTGGTACCAATTGGCTCAACGGACGGGGGCCGTCATCCACCACATACCCCTCACGGACGACGGAATGCTGGATTTGCGGTCGCTTCCGCATCTGCTCACCGAGAAGACCAAGCTCTTGGCGGTGACCGCGGTTTCCAACGTCTTGGGAACCGTCAATCCGCTGGATGAGTTGATTCCGGCCGCGCATGCCGTAGGCGCGAGGGTGCTGGTGGACGGAGCCCAAAGCGTCCCGCATCATCCGACGGATGTTCAACGTCTGGATGCGGACTTCCTGGTTTTCAGCGGGCACAAGATGTTGGGACCGACCGGTGTGGGCGTGCTGTATGCCAAGCGAGACATCCTCGAGTCCATGCCTCCCTTTCTCGGCGGCGGAAGCATGATTCACGAAGTAACGCTGGATGGATTCGTTCCCGGGGATATTCCGGCCCGCTTTGAAGCCGGTACGCCGCCGATCGTGGGAGCCATCGGTTTGCGAGCCGCCGTCGATTACTTGCAGACGGTCGGTTTGAGTCGCGTCGCCTCACACGAACGGCGACTTACGGAAAAGCTCCATGCCGCGTTGGCGGACGTGGACGGCGTTCGCATCCTGGGGCCCGAGCCTGCCCACAAGGCCGGTATCGTCAGCTTCGTGCTGAAGGACTTGCACGCGCAAGACTTGGCCCATCTGTTGGATCGTTTCGGCGTCGCGGTTCGTGCCGGTCATCACTGCGCCATGCCGTTGCATCGCCGCTTCGGCGTCTCGGCCAGCGCCCGGGCGAGCTTCTACTTCTACAATACGTCGGAGGACATCGATCATCTCGTCGAGGGAATTCTGCGGTCGCAAAGGTTTTCCCAGCGACGCAATGTTTAGTCGGCATCTCGATTTCCGTCGGCCGGTGATTTCACAAAGGAGCCGGGCTGGAAACGCATCCGGCAGGCGGCTGCCCTCTTGCGATCCGATCCCGCGGCGGCAAATCGATCTCATGCCGGCTCCATGACCCGTGCGGTCAAACTCTCCATCAGCGTCCCGGCCTGTTCCAAAAACTCGTGCAAGGCGTCGGCCGATGCATGCGTGTTCAAGGCCTCCAGCGAATCCCATTTTTCAATCACGGTGATGACGTTGGGGCGAATGGGAGGTTGAACCGGCAGTCCGGACTCGACGTCCACGACCGCGACGTATTCGATGCACCCCGGCTCCTGACGAACCTTTTCGGCCGCCGCTCGAAACAGATCCAAGACCTTATCGCGACAGCCGGCTTTCGTCGTAATTTCGGCGACGACATGAATCATGGATTCCACCCTTTCGCTGAAAACGCTGACACGATTCCATTTTCACTTCGTCGAGGATCGGCCTAAGACCAGTTCTCTTGCGGAACGGAGAAGGCTTCTGCTCACTGCCGCACGACTTGAGCCGAATCTCGAATCAAGCCGTCCCAATCCCGAGGATCGGGATCGACGCCCAGGCCGACCGTTTCCGGCAAGTGCGCGACAAGCGAACCGCCGGCCTCATCCTTTTCGAGGGGCACCGGATCCGCCAAATCTTGGCTCAACAAGTCGGACGGGTTCCAATAATCCGCCGGATACGAAAAATTGGCACGCCCCGCCAGGGCCAGCGATGCCCGAATCCCTAGGCTGCTTTGAGGATTCATACCGAGGTAATTAGGGACGCATTCGGCGTGGCAGGCATCGTAGATGGCCGTCGCAGGGGTCAAACCGCCTACCCGTGCCACGTTGATATTGACGTATTTTCCGCTACGAAGCTCCAAGGCCATGTCGGCCAGTTCCGGCGTGGTGATCGATTCATCCAAGCAAATGGGTGTTCGCAACGTCTCTTGCAGCATCGCGTGGCCGACTAAGTCCTCGGGCGGCAAAGGCTGCTCCACCATCCTCAACCCGAAATCGTCGAGGCGGCAGAGGGTGTCCATGTGGTGCAGTCCCAAGGCTCCTTCCAAATCGCCCATGATGTTTTCCGTCGGAAATTCCTGGCGAACGGCGTTCAACATGGCCAAATCCCAGCCGGGACGCAACTTCAACCCAACACGAGAATACCCCGCTTCGAAGGCCGCGGCAATCTCTTCCAAAAACCCCTCGTGCGACTCCGTACGATCCAACCAGATACCCAAAGGAATACGGGTCTGTTTTGCTTGGAGCAGTTGATGCAACGGTTGGCCTTTGAGCCGAGCTTGCAAATCCCACCAGGCGATGTCCAGAGCGGCCCGGGCGTAACGATGCCCCTTGATCGGCGCCAAAAGCCCCTGCAATTGCTGAGCATCGGCGATATCGCGCCCCACGACCCTGGGAGCCATCCAGTCGCGAAGGCAGAAAAAAGTCGCGTCGCTCCACTCGGGCGACATCAGCGGTCCATTTCCTGGTGCAGCCTCTCCCCAGCCGATCCCGCGGTTCGTTCGCAATCGGACCACCACCGTGCGAACCCCGGTCCATTGGGGCCAACCTTCGGAAAACGGGACCGTCTCCAGTGTGCGAGGCTTACGCAAGGGGAGATCGATCAAAAAGATGTCCACGCATTCGATGATCATGATGCCTCATGTATTCCATCGCTAAGCAACCGGATCAACAGAACACGGAAGCGGCCTCCGATTAGAAAACTAGCGCACCGGTTGAGCCGTTATGGTTCTCCTCCGCAACTTGTCCCTCCTCCTCCCATCGCGCGGCCATGATGAGAAGAGGAAGCACCGGCCGTTTTCAGTCGGACTTGGCGGAACGCCGCAAAACCTTCTTTCTAATGTCTTCCAAGTTTGGCTTGGAAGCACCGCCGGAGGAAGTCGACGCTGCGTCGGAAGGCACATTCTCAGCGCTTGATGAAGGCGAGTTCGGCGACGAGCGGTTCCCGGTAGCATCCAAGCGGCCCGACTCGGCCCCTGGGGCGGCTTGGCCGGTACCGCGGCTGGGGGCATTTCCTCCAAAGAATCGCGAAACCCCTCCAAGCAATTGACCGAAGGTGCCCGTGCCCGCGGAAGTCGCGGCCGAATTTTCGGCGGCGTCTCCCTTCGAGCGAGCCGATTCTCGATCGTCTCCGGAGGCATCGGTGTGCTTTTCCTCGGCAGGCATGTCAATCGGTACCTGAGAGGGCGTTGGGCCGGCCTCCGTCGACGGCGCGGAAGGCACCGGCATGTCCGGCGGTACAAGCAGCGGTAAAGCCGGCGCCGTCGGGGCCGTCGGCGACTCTTGCGGGACCGGTGGAGACTCTTCAGCGGCAGGGACGCCTTGCGGTGTCGAAACCGCTCTGCCGTTGTCCGGTGATCTCAACCAGGGTCCGGGAGGGGCAGGCTGTACCGGTTGCGGCGCCGGCATAGCGGGGAAGTTCGGATGTACCATCGGCCCCGGTTGAGCCGGGTGCAATTCATGCGGCGTCCCGTAGGCCCAATCGGGTGATGGCCCGCGAGGACCCTCGGAACCGAGTGACAATCCCATGTCTCCCAACATCCTGCGGAATCTCTCCAGGAGAGGGCGAGGCTCACCCGGCGGTTGGAGCCCCGGATAGACCGCACCCCCACCGGGGTTCGGCAACGCCTGCAAACCCGGGGCAAAGTCGGAGCTTGATTCCGACGCCGCCTTGCGACGCTCCTCAAGTCGCTCGCGAATGCGGTCCCGCAAACGCTCTCGCGGCTGCCCTGTTGCGGGTTGGCCCACGAGCAACAAATCGCCGGTGAACAGCGATCTTGCCGCCGAAGACTCCGGAGCCTGCGTCTCAGCCGTCGGCCGAACCTTGGTTTGCAGACTGAAGGCGTCACCCACGGCCGTGCGGCAGTTCGCGGCGGAAATGAGGGTATAAAGGAATACTACGGCAAACGTTACCAAGCTCGCTGATAGCCGCGGCATGACATTTCCCCCCTTAAGGACCAATTCCGCGTGTATTATACCGCAGCCGCAGGGTTGCCGTGAGATCGGTTCGCTTGGTGGCTTGCGGCAGCCGCTCCGACTGAGTGAAAGCAAGCCGGGCCTTCCACTCCATCGCTCAAGGTGTTGCCATTCCAGAAGGGGTGTTCGCGGCGGGAGCGGAGGAAAGCTCCGGCAATGATCTTCGCCACGCCAGCAATTGCGCCTTCAGTCTTTCTGCGACTTGCGGAAACTCCGACGCGACGTTTTCGTATTCATCGATCTCGCCACACGAACCGATGCGGTAGAGTTCGGGACGACTGCCGTCCGCATTGACTAGGAACTTCCATTCCCCGGCACGCACGGCCAAGTTGGGGCTTGCGTCGCGTTCCAGCGCCGGCTTCAAATAGAACTCGCTACGACCGTACTCCCAATACAGCGGTTTCGACCGCCTCGTATTTTCGCCCAGCAGCGCCGGCAACATGTTCTCGCCGTCCAATTCTTGGACTTTGCCATTCAGGTCAATACCCGCGGCCGACGCAAACGTGGGCAACAAATCCACGGTGCTGACGACGCTCTCTCGGTTGACGCATCCTTGGGGCACGGTACCGGGCTGACGAGCGATCAGCGGCATGCGGATGCCGCCCTCGTACAGGCTCCACTTCCGGCCTCGAAAGCCCGCCGTACTTCCCGGCGGATTCCAGCCCGCTTTATAGTACCAAGGCCAAGCCGTCGGACCGTTATCGCTGGTCAAAACAATCAAGGTTTTCTCGGCCAGCCCCAGGGAATCGATCCGCTCCACGAGGCGACCGATTTGGCGATCCATCTCCGTCAGCACGGCAAGGAATTTGCGTTCAAAGGGATTATCGCTGATCGCCTCGAATCTTTCAGCCGCGCCGGGTTCGGGCTCATGGGGATCGTGCACATCGTTCAGCCACAGGTGAACATAGAAGTTTCGATCGCGGTTTCGTTCCATGAAGTCGATGCAACGGTCGACGTAGATGCGCGTCTGTTCGTACTTGTTCACCCGCATGATACGCCCTCGGCCGAGTCGCTCGCTGAGGTCGGACAGTTTGCCGGGCGGTAGAATTCGATCTCCCAACCCCTCGAAGGAAACCAGGGATTCGTCGAATCCATACGCGGTCGGTAACGGAGCGTCGCCCACGTCGCGTCCGCCTCCTTGATGCCATTTTCCGAAATGGGCGGTGGCGTAGCCGGACTCTTGAAAGATGCGGGCAATGCAGTTTCCCGTGGGATCCAACCAATCCCGCATGCCGTGACGTCGATTGCTCGCACGGTCATCGAGATAGGAATTGATGAGACTCTTGGCGGGATAGCTTCCCGTCGTCACAGCCACGCGAGAAGGAGAGCAGATTGGAGAGGCCGTATAGAACTGGGTGAGCCGGATCCCTTGGACCGCCAAGCGGTCGATATTCGGCGTGACGGGATAGTGATCGATGGGGCCCGTATCTTGCCTCGCAACGCCGAGGTCACGAAAGCAGGAGAGATCCCCGAAACCCATGTCGTCGATCAGGATGAAGACGATATTGATGCGATCGGCCGCAGGGAGACACGGCATCCACATCACCGCTGCGCATGTCAAGAGGAAGTAGCGAAACACGTCAGGGATCTCCACTGAACCCCACTGACGCAACGAGCCCCATGGATGCAAAGTGATTGCTCGTTGCCGCCGTCGGTAAACACGACGCACGTGGCATTATTCACCGGCCGATGATTCAGCAAAAACCAGGCGTGAATTCCCCTTCGGCAGATCGAAACAGACTAAGGTCTCTCGTCGCTCCCGAAGAAAAGTGCCGGCGCGGAGTTCGTTGGCATGGAATACTTCCGCAAACGCAGCGGACCCGGCGTCGCTCTGCAACGCGATACTCCGGAATCCGCCCGGCAACTCCCCGCAGCCTTCGTCCGGCAGGCTTATCGTGAAGTCCGGAGCCGCAAATGGGGCGCGAAATACCAAGGTTTTTTGATCCCAGGTGATCCGCGTGAGTTCCTTTGCAGCCCAATAGCGTGCCAACTCGCTCAGTTTCATCCAGAACAGCGTGTCGAAACGTCTCTCCAGACGCCGTACGACCTCTTGCAGCACCTGAAAGCCCAACTCTTGGCCGTTGAAGTAAATCCCCGGCCAGTGGCAAACCATGACTGCCGGCTCCCCGCGCTCCAAGACCTCGATCATCCGGCCGCGGTCGAGCGAGGGGGCGATAAAATAGTCGGCGTCACCGGGGGTCATTCCGTCCCACCCTCCAAAACGATCATCCGTGCAGCCGATGATCGACACGACGCATCGCGGATCATCGCCGTCGATTCCCGAGGCATACTCCACTCGTGGAGCTACACTGCGATCATCGGTAAAAACGTGACGAAAATAATGTGGGATTTGGGCGGAGAAGACATCGCGACAAGCCTCCATCGCGGCCTGTGCCAACTGCGGCAGCACACGATTACCGAAACCTCCGGGCGTAGTGATGCCTTCGCACGCCAAATCGACGTTTTTCAGGATTCGCAAGGCGTACGCCATGTAATCGGCCAGCTCGTCCGCCGACTTGCCGTCGGTCCAGTTCCAGTTCTCCATGAAACGCACGGACCGCTCGGGGTAGGGACGCCCCGTCTTGGTATCGATGACCCAGGTATGAGTTACCATCTCGGGATGGATGTCGAATCGGGGAGTAATACGCTCTCGCACCAGCTCGAGACTCGCCGTCAACTCCTTCCGATCCCAGCCCGGAAGATCGCGGTCCAGCCATCCCACACAAGCCGGGTACGGCACCAAGCTGTACTTGCCTTTCACATCATGCTGCTCGCACCAGTCGATGAATCGTGCGACAAAGGCGTCGGGGATTTCCCGGGGCATCTCGCGCCAAGGTTTTTGGTAGTCCGCGCGGTTCGGCCAAACCTCGGCGAATTGCGGCATGGCGAAATGAGCAAGATTCACCAGGCACGTCGAGTCGTCGATGATGAAGGAGACGACGGGCCGGTTTCTGGGGTTGAGCACACGCAGGCGGGGTTCGCGCTGCGGCCTCTCGCCGGCATCTTGGGCCGACGCAATCGAGATCGCCCCGCCGACGTACGCGGCTCCTAGGCTTGCGGCGCCGGTACGCAGAAAATCACGACGAGTTTGCCGGTTGTCGTCCACGGTTGGAGTCCTCCGCCGGAAGAATGCGGCATTCCCGAAGCTTGCCCTATGACGCCCGGCCCGCGCCCATGTACGCCCGTTCGTCGAGGTCCCGGAGCGGAAACGCACAGGCGACGCGATCCAGTTTCCGATCTCTTTGGGGGAGAAACAAGAGCTTGGCCTAAAACTCGGGCAGAGAAGGCCGATATCGGCCGCCGGTTCTTGGGAGCCGCGATCCCCGAGCACGCTTTTGAACAGAAAGGCTATCGGCGAGACTTGCCGGATCAGCGGCCAATGAAAGAATGCGTGCAACTTCGAGGCGAATGGAAGAAAGCGGCAAGGAGATGTTCTTGAGCCGCAAAGTCCAGGTGAAGGAGGCTGCCTAGCACCGCAGAATCTCCGATCACGTCGTATTCAAAACCGGGTTCCGAAACCAGACCCGCGGAAAGCGATTCCGGTTCGAACCACCACTCCCAATTGCGATAGCCGCGGACCTCGGTGCCGGGCGGCCCCAGCCACGTTGCTCTCCGCAAGTGCAAGGCGAGGGCGGAGGGATCGCCGAACCGCGGCATTCGCCTTCCGGATGCCGGTAACAGCCCCACGCCCGGGATCATGCAACCGGGCTTGATTTCCATCCAGCGGCAAAGATACGCGGCACCGGTTCCCTCGGCATACACACGACCGCCGCGGCGAACATGAGTCCGCAGCGACTCCTTGATGCAGTGGTTTTGCGCCAAAGCCGCCGCGTAGGGTGTGCAATTCCCGCATCCCAGATAGACGCAATCGACGCCGCGCGGAAGGGACTCGTCGTGCAGCGGAGAAAACTCGACCAATCGCGCTCCGCGTCGCTCCAATGCATCCAGCGTCTCGGCGAAGTAGCAACGGAAAGCCTCATCGCGGGCGACGGCCACCGTGATGCGGCCTCTAAAGTCTTCGATCGTTCCCTCGCTCACGGGGAGCGGGCGGGACTTGCTTTGATCCAACATCGCGAAAAACCGGCGTTCATCCCAAAAAGTCATGGCCGCCCCGGAAGGCCCTCCGCGGCGAGACGATGTTGAGCGGCCGACCGGTGAGCCCATGGCGCCCAGCAATGGGACACCCCACAGGGCTTCCACCTCTACGGCGGCCCGCCCGCTGGGTTTATACGGCAAGTTGACGAGGAACACTCCACCCACATTCCTCGGGAGACGAACGAACGTTCCTGACTGAAGCTGGGACGCATCCATGACCGCCAGCCGTGTCAGATCCAGCCATTCACTGAGCGGCTCCAACGTTCCGCCGCCGAGGGTCGCGCAGATGCAGCCGCGATGCCGAGTCTCGCCCGGTCCGCAGAACGGAGGATCGGCGATTGCGGAAGCAGGATCGGTATATCGCTGTTCCATTTCGGAAACGTCACCGCGGCGAGCGTTGCTCCAAGGCGGAGACAAGCAGAGATAGCGACCCACAACCATCGCCACGTCTACCCCACGGATTCCCTTGGCGAAGGAATCTCGGCAATGCTGGGGCGACATGAGCCAACTATCCAGGTGCCTGGGAACCGCCCCCGACCACGATCGAAGCTCTTGAAATCCCGTGAAGGCCGCATGCGCCAGGAAACATTGGACGTGCATGTCCCTGGCCGTCAGTTCGCGGAGGAGAGCACGGAGAAGCGGGCGGATATCCACCTCCGCAGTCGCCGTACCGATCGCCAGACGAGCTACTGAAGTCATGCAGCCGAACGCTCCTAAGGCCATCCGATCGCTGATCGACAAGTCCGTTCCCGCAGCCGGCTATCTTTGTGAGCCGAACTCCGCTCAAGGGCATTGTTCGCAGCTCGCCTTCGATAGTCAACGGCGGAACGGTCCCTGCCGTTATAGAGGAAAGCTCGACGACAAGCTTATTTCGGGTTCTTTAAAACCAGAATTTGTCGGCCGACTCGACTGACCACCTCAAGAGACAACTCCGCGGCATCCCGGTTTTGGTCCAAGATTCGTTGAAAGTCGTCGAGATCTCTCACGGACTGCCCGCCCGCTCGTACGATCACCATCCCCGATTGGAGGCCGCCTTCCGCTCCCGGCTTATTGCGGTCCGCATGAACGATCACCACACCTTCGCTGACGCGAA
This sequence comes from Thermogutta hypogea, assembly GCF_055386265.1. NCBI lineage: Bacteria > Pseudomonadati > Planctomycetota > Planctomycetia > Pirellulales > Thermoguttaceae > Thermogutta > Thermogutta hypogea. Next base: position 1,329,145 of record NZ_AP042425.1, on the reverse strand, counting down.
CTCCCAGCCCGGACGCCAATTCCGCGTCAAAATCCATCAGCATTAGGCCCAGCGATTTGTCATAAACCTTTCGCCGCTGAGGAGCGGTAACGTCCTCTTCTTCGACCGGTTGGTGCGTTTGGAGCGTCGCTTCATCCGGCATCTCTTCTAATTTCACTTCGATATCCAAAGCCTTGCCGTCTCGAATAATGGCAATGCGATGAGCCTGATCGATCGTGGCACGCTCCACCAATTCCTGCAATGCCGACATTTCGGAGACCGGAACGCCGTCAAACGCCGTAATGAGGTCGTTTCGCTTTAGGCCCGCTCGGTGTGCCGGCGTGTCCTTGAATATTTGGCGGACCACCACACCCTTGGGCCTACCGTTCTGCTCGTATGCAGCCGACGGTGTGAGAACTTGCTCTAAAGCCACGCCGAGGTACGCGCGTCGCACTCGGCCGTGATTCAGCAATTCGTCCGCAATCCATTTGGCCAAGTTGATCGGAATGGCAAAACCGATACCCTCGTTGCGGCCGCTGCGGGAAAAGATGGCCGTGTTGATCCCGACCACTTCGCCGTCCAGGTTGGCCAGGGCGCCGCCGGAATTGCCAGGGTTAATCGCCGCGTCGGTTTGAATCAGCCGTGTTCTACCGATGGTGTTGAGCGTTCGGCCTTTTGCGCTAATGATTCCGGCACTGACGGTCCCTTCAAGCTCAAACGGATTTCCTACCGCCAAGACCCAATCTCCGATTTCCAACTGATCCGAATCGCCCAGGATCGCCGTCGGAAGGGGCGAGGTCGGCTCGATCTTGAGCACGGCGATATCGGTCTTATCATCGGTCTTTTTGTCCACGACCGGATACTCGCGACCGTCCGACAACTGAATCGTGATGATGTCCGCTTCCTCGATCACATGGCGATTTGTCAAAATGATGCCTTGGGCATCAATGATCACACCCGAACCCAGACCCATCTCAGGCCGCGGAATCTGAAAGCGAAACCCGGGGTTAGGCCCGCCAAAAAAATCGTCGAGCGGGTTACGATTTTCCCCCCGTTTGGATTCTGCTTTTTGGGGCGACGAAGCGGTCTGCACCTTGACCACCGTGGGCAGTACTTTTTGCGATGCCGTTCGAAAAGCCCGAGAAAGGCTTTTCGCCTGCTGAATCGCATCCTGATCCGCCTCGCCTACAACTATAGATGGGTGTATACTACCCAGAAAGAACGCAAGAACGAACAAGCTGCCAATCGATACCGTCCGGTTTCGCAACATAGGAACCCTTCCTCCACAATCTGGGAGAGGTTGAGAAATCGATCTTTGTGGGCGTCTATTTTGCAGCACAAAAGGGGGTTAACGCCGTCGCTTCATCACACGGCGTTCCGCCGACGGAAGTGAACAGGGTAACCCTTACAATAGGAATGATAACGATTTCCGACTGCTCCCAAACCGTGGAGGCATATCGGATTCGCTCACTTCCGCAGGACCTGAGATCCGCCAGTTTAAAGCGTGCCGGCCATCGCCCGCCATTGAAGTTTACGTCGCATTGCCTTTCCAAATCAATTGAGATTGAGGAAAAATCAACCCAGGTCTCCCACAATGTCCCTCTTCTACGTCTCTGATTGTCGGGCCACAAGCTTCCAGGCTGCCACCTCCAGAATGGGATCCAGTTCTACGTCGGGCAGCCGTTTGCCTTGTGCCTGCCTCTCGAGAACGTTCGCCGGTACGAAGGACCCACCATCCGTTGTCCGTCGCACGAGGTGGAGCTTAGCCCCCGACAGGCTCAACGAAAGACCGAGGCATGGCGGACACGCCGCAAAGGCCCCCTCTAGTACGGGGCCGCGGTTGTCGCAAACGCCTCGGGGCCGCGGCTTCCGCAGCAATGATAAAATCAGTGCCGATTCTTTATAATAAGGTCTGAACCGTCCAGGGATCCCGGGAATTCGTCCCGAGAAGAGCGATCGTTGCGATGGCGACTCTTTTCGGGACGTGTTCCAATGGCGACCGGCCACCCGATCACCGGTATCGGTCTCCGTGACGGTTTGTTGCCCTTGGCCCGGCCTTCCAAGCGGGCGGACGGTAAACCGAGGGGACGATCCGCATCGCGTCATGCCGTTTCGAGATGGAAAGGCCATGTCCGCCGTGGAACCCGAAAAGGAATTTGAACCGTTCAAGCCGCTGGAATTGAGACTGGAAGAGTGCCAGCGGGCCATCGGCTACCATTTTCGCGACCCTCGACTGCTGATGACGGCGCTGTCGCACGCGTCCGGCGTCGATCGTCGACAAAGCTCTAACGAACGCCTGGAATTCCTGGGGGACGCCGTCCTGGGGTTGGTCGTTTGTGACCTCTTGTACTCGAGCTATCCCGATTATCTGGAAGGCGAACTGACACGACTCAAATCCATTGCCGTCAGCCGGCACACCTGCGCAACGGCGGCACGCAGTTTGCGACTGCACGAATTCTTAGTGTTGGGAAAGGGAATGATGACGCAAAGTCGGTTGCCGCAGTCCGTGATTGCGGCGGCGCTGGAGGCGGTGATCGGTGCAGTCTACATCGACGGAGGGTTGGAGGCCGCCAAAACGCTCGTGGAACCGCTGATGCGTCCCGTCATCAGCTCGATTGTTTTCAACGCCATCGAGGACAACTACAAATCGCTTCTTCAGCAGTTCGCACAAAAGAATTTGGGTACCACGCCCACCTATCACCTGCTGGAGGAGCGCGGCCCGGATCACGGCAAGACATTCCTCGTGGCGGCGGAGTTGTGCGGCGCAAGGCATCGCCCCGCCTGGGGGCATAGCAAGAAGGAAGCCGAGCAAAAAGCGGCTCGCAATGCACTCATCGAGTTGAATCAACTCTCATTGGATGACACGGAATCTCCGCCTTGCAACGAGCAGGAGCCGAAAGGGGAAAAGGAACCGCTCGCGCACGTCGACGCTCAACGAGAGGAACGGTTGTGAAGACGACCGCGGTGGCTTTAATCTCGGGCGGGTTGGATAGCTTGCTGGCGGCTCGAATCATCCAATCGCAGGGTTTCGAAGTCGTGGGGTTTCACGTGCGTCTTCCCGTCTACCCCCATACGGCGCGGGCGTTTCGCGGCGCAGCCGTGCTGGGAATTTCGATGGCGGCTCGCACGATCGGCGACGACTATATCGACGTGATTCGGGCGCCGAAACACGGCTTCGGCCGCGCGGCGAACCCGTGCCTCGATTGCCGAGCCTATATGTTCCGTTTGGCGAAGGCTTTCATGGAGGAGATTGACGCCCATTTTTTGGTGACGGGGGAAGTCCTCGGCCAGCGCCCGTTCTCGCAACGCCGCCGTGATCTGATGATCATAGCTCACATGGCCGGCCTTCAAGACCGCGTGCTCCGGCCCTTGTCGGCAAAGCGCCTTCCGCCTACGGTGATGGAACGCCAAGGGCTGGTCGATCGTTCCCGACTGTATGACTTGGCGGGTCGATCGCGGCGTCCTTTGCGGGCATTGGCCCGGATGTTCGGCATGCGATTCGTTCCCGAAGCGGCCGGCGGCTGTGCCTTGACGGAAAAGCTGGTCGCACCGCGCGTCTGGGACCTTGTGGATCACGACCCGTCGGCCGGAGTCTGGGATCTTCAACTTTTGACCGTGGGTCGGCACTTTCGTATCGACGGAGAAACTAAACTTGTATTGGGCAGAAATGCCGTGGAAAACAACCGTTTGCGGCGGCTGTTCGAATCGTCGCCAAGGGAGAAGAAATCGCGGCTTTTGGTGCCGCGGAATTTTCGCGGACCGGAGGGGCTTCTCATCGGAAACACGGATGAAAATGTGCCGGCCAAGGCGCTTGCGATTTTGTGCCGATACGTGAAGAAAGATTTGCCGGCCCCCCTCCAATTCGACGTGGAATTCCGCCGGCCGTCGTGTCACAGGGTCGTGACCGTCCACCGCGATCTGCCCCTGTTGTCCGAGGTCCGTCCTTTGTGATGAGCAGCCTTTCCTTAACCGCGACAATCCGACGGCGATTTGAGAGACATGCGAAGTCGCGATTCGAGCGGTGACGTGGCGGACGGCCGGGGTGATCGGTGGAATCGCCGTCGTGCTTCCAGCAAAATGATCGCGACGCCGACAGATATCCCAATTGCATCGCACACAAGAGGAGGTGAGTTGCATGGTTCGTAAAGCACAGGCGACCCAGAAAAGGATCGTTGCGGTAGATATCGGCGGAACGAAGATAATGGCTGCGGTGGGCGACCCTTGCGGCACGGTATACGGCCGATATCGATGCTCCACCCCGCGAGATTGCGGCGCCCTCGAGATCTTTCTTGCCGTGGAATCGGCCGTGCTGTCCGCAATTAAGAAAGCCGGCCTCCGCCCGCGACACATTGCGGGCATGGCGGTTGGTATTCCCGGCGTCGTGGATTACAAGCGCGGACGAATCGTGAAGACGCCGAATATGCCGCTGACCGAGGCCCCGCTCCGTGAATTTCTTTTCGAGCAATTCGGTTTTCCGATCGTGCTTGAAAATGATTGTAACCTGGGCGCGCTGGGAGAAGCGTGGTTGGGTGCCGGGCGGCATTGCCGCAGCGTATTCGGCGTCTTCGTGGGTACCGGAATCGGCAGCGGCTTCGTTCGCAAACGCAAACTGTGGCGAGGTGCTCGTTATTCGGCCGGCGAGATCGGCCACATGGTCATGCAAACCGGCGGACCGGTTTGCGGTTGCGGCAACGCGGGTTGTTTGGAGGCCCTCGCGGGACGCACGGCGATCGAGCGGGATATCCGCGAGGCGGTGTCCCGAGGCGAATCCACGGTGCTGACGGAATTGCTCGGCGGTGATCTAACCGTTGTGCGAAGCCGGGCCTTGAGGGCGGCCCTGAACGCCGGCGACCCGCTGGTGACTCGTGTGCTGGAACGAGCGGGCAGCGTACTCGGTGCGGCTTGCGTCTCCGTCCGACACTTGTTGGATCCGCAGCGCATCGTCCTCGGCGGCGGCGTCATGGAGGCATGCGGCGACTTTCTGATGCCGCGCATCCGATCGGTGCTGGACGCGGATCAAATGCGGCTCGCGAAGGATCCGGACGAAGTATGCCTCTCGCAACTCGGTGATTATGCCGTGATCGTCGGCGGAATCGCATTGGCCGCACGACTGTGCGGCGCCAACCCGCTCAAGCGATATCCCGACGCAGAGCTTCGCGTCTTGAAATCCTCCAGTCAAAAGGAGGAAAACGGAGAAAACGAAGAGTCGAGAGTCTCGTAATCCCTGAGCAATGGGCGTGGAACCTGCCGGTGACGTCTTGATGCTTGGATAAGGCACGATGCACGCCGGCGGAGAACGGCATCGGGCGACCGTTGCGAGTGTTCTTCATTACCTGCCCGCGGAACCCAACCATGCCAACCCGTCTTGCCTCGGCGGTCTCCCTCACGTTCGTGGTGCTTTTCGGCCTTGGACGGCCCGCTATGACGGCCGAGACCGCTGCGGCGAGTGCTCACGGCAGCACGACGGTAATTCCTCGGGCTTCTCAAGCTTTGGGCGTAACGCACGTGGATGGCAAGTATTGCCTGACTCGTGAACCGTTCTTGTTGGAGGGCGCCGACGCCGTCGCCGCACTTGGGGTACAGGTTATCAAGCTGTACCTGACCTTGAACCCCGACGGAACCTCGCTTCAGAAGTATCCCTATCATACGGACTGGCCGCCTTGCCGAACACTCGAGGAACTGGCGGATGCGCCGCCTTTTCGCGAGGTTTTTCGACGTCCTTTTCGCGTGTTCGTGCTTACCGTTTATCGGCCCGGTGTTTCGGCGGGTTACTGGTTGAACGGCATCAGCGCCGAGCAAGAACGGGAAGAGCATGAAGCCCTCTATCGGCTTGCAGCCCACTTGATGCGCGCGTATCGCGGCAGCGGCAAGACGTTCGTATTTCAAAACTGGGAGGGCGACTGGGCGGTTCGCGGGCACTTCGACCGGAACAAACCTCCGTCGCCGGAAGCGCTGCAAGCAATGACCCGCTGGCTTGCGGCGCGGCAACGCGGTGTGGAGCAAGCTCGCCGTGAAAACCCGGACTCCGATGTCCGCGTTTATCATGCGGTCGAGGTCAATTTGTTGCGTCCCACCTTGGAATCGGGAATGCCTTGCGTTTTGACGCACGTCGTCCCCAACGTTCATCTCGACTTGGTATCCTACTCGGCTTGGGATACTCAGACCGATCCCGAGCTGTTCCGCCGGTCCCTGGACTTCATCGCGGAGCGTACGCCGGACTCTCCCCCGTTCGGGGACAAGAACGTTTACGTCGGCGAGTTCGGCTTACCCGAGAACGAGTATTCCCAAGAAGAGGTTATCCGTCTCATTCGTAACGTGGTTTCGGTGAGCGTCGAGTGGGGATGCCCTTGGGTCATCTATTGGCAGATCTATTGCAACGAAGCCCGCCGATCGCCGGTACGCGCTCCCGAGGATGTGCGGGGCTTCTGGCTGATTCGGCCGGACGGGTCTCGCGCTTGGGCGTGGGAGGCCTTGCGTCAAGTCCTCCAACCGACCGAATCCCCATAGCTCCCGAACATATCAATCCTGCGGGGCCTTGAGGACCTGGTATTTGGGGCCTCGCGCGGGCACATCGCGCACCGCAGCCACGGCTTCGCGGTAAAAGACCTCTTGTGCGCGAATGGGCGGACCATCGGTACGAACCCGTTGGTATTCCCCATCGGATTGCAGGGTCCAAGCCTTGACGTTGTCGGCGAAGAAAACGTCCAAAATATGGAGCAACCTGGCTCTTAGCTCAGCCGACTGCACCGGAAAGATGGTCTCGAAACGGCGGTCGAGGTTACGCTGCATCCAGTCCGCGCTGGACAGGTACACTTCTTCATGTCCCCCGTTCGCAAAGTAGAAGACGCGAGCGTGTTCCAAAAACCGATCCACGATGGAACGCACCTCGATGTTGTCGGAGACTCCCGGCACTCCCGGAACCAAGCAGCAGATTCCGCGAACGTTGAGCTTGATCCGCACGTTCGATTGCGAGGCTCGATAGAGGGCCGAGATGATTTCGCGGTCTTGGAGCGAGTTAATCTTTGCCATGATCAAGCCCGGCTGCTCCGGGGTGGCCACCCGCGTTTCACGTTCGATTAGCTCCAAGAACCGCTGCTTGAGCAGACCAGGTTCCGTGGTAAGCTTGTTCCATCCTACGGCTTCGGAGTAGCCGGTCAGGATGTTGAACAGCGAAGACGCGTCCGCCGCGATTTCGGCGTCGCACGTCAACAGCCCCAGGTCGGAGTAGATTTTCGCCGTGCGGTCGTTGTAGTTGCCGGTGGACAGATGCACGTAACGGCGAATCCGCCCGCCCTCGCGCCGCACTATGAGCAGGGCTTTGGCGTGCGTCTTGTACCCGGCGACGCCGTAAACCACGTGCGCGCCGGCGTCTTCCAATCGGCGTGCCCATTGCACGTTGCGAGCCTCGTCGAATCGTGCCTTGACCTCTACCAGGACGGTCACTTCTTTGTCGTTGCGGGCGGCATTCTCCAAGGCCTCCACAATGGGGGAATCGCCGCTGGTCCGATAGAGCGTCTGTTTGATCACCAGGACGTCAGGGTCGTCCGCCGCGCGACGCACCAGCTCCACGACCGGATCGAAGGATTCGTAAGGGTGGAAAAGCAAGACGTCGTGATGCTGAATCGCCGGCCAGATGTCGTCCCAGCCGAGCAGATCGCGGGGAGGCTGCGGCGGCCAGTCCGCGTTTTGGAGATGATCGAAGCCCGGCAAGCCCACCAACTCCCAGAGGCAACCTGCGCCGACGATCTCCGCCTCGTCATAGACGTCCTCTTTAGATAGCGACAGCGTCTTCCGCAACGATTCGACGATCAAGGGATCGGGGTTCGGCGTAACCTCCAATCGCAACGGGTCGCGGCGGCGACGTGCCAGGACGGCCGACTCCACCGTCGATAAAAGGTCGCTGGCGTCATCGTCTTGAATCGAGACGTCGGCATCACGGGTTATCCGAAATACGCACGCCGCTTGCACATGGTAGCCGCGGAACAGCTTCGCGCCGAACTCCAGCAAGACATCTTCGATCAGAGCGAAGCGGCGAGGCTTGTCGCCGGGCAAGGCCACGAAACGCTTCTGCCGCAAGGGAATGGGCACGACGGCGATCCTGCCCTCCGCCCCCTCCTTGTCTTTTCCTCGAACCAGAAGGAAAGCGGCATGGACCTGTAGTCCGGCCAGCACGGGCGGCGGTTCCAGGGTGGTGATCGCGAGCGGCGTCAATAGGGAGGACAACTCTTTTTCGAAATAATCGGTCAGATAGCGACGATCCTGGACGGACCATTCCCGTGGTCGAAGCACGCAGAGTCCTTCCTCCCGAAGGGCGGTCATCACCTGGCGAATCCCCGCCGATTGTTCGGCCACCATGCGGTGAACCCGCTTTCGCACCGCGTTCAACTGTTCCTGCGGGGTCATGCCCGCCGGATCGTGCTTCTTCGAATTGCTCTTGATGAGCTGGATGATGCCGGCGACGCGAATCATGAAGAACTCATCGAGGTTCGTCGAAACGATCGCCAGGAACTTCAACCGCTCCAGAAGCGGAACGTCGCTCGCTAAACCTTCCGCCAGCACGCGATGATTGAATTCCAGCCAACTCAATTCACGATTGAAGAACGGCTCGATCGCTTTTTTCTTGGACATCGTGTCACCCGCCTCCAGGACGGAAATCTCCCCATCGCTCAATGATGACGCAGCCGAATCGCCGGGGCTTTCGACGGCCTTCGCGCTTCTCGCGGGATCGGCGAACCGCATACGGCTGCAAGCGGCCGCCCGGGCGGACTCGCCGAAAACGGCCCTGCGTCTCCCCTTCGCCTCACGCCCCTCCTTTGATCACTCGACGCGGACCTTCATGCCGTAAACGTCCTCGAACATGTCGCTCTTCAAAGCCACGGAGCGTTTTTCCAAGAAGACCTTCGACAAACCTCGGATCGTAATGAAAAGCTCGTCCTCATCGTGTCCGAGCTCCACTTGCTCGGCCGACTGGATATTTCCGCGGGCGAGGGCGTCGGCGACCCGAAGCACCGCGGCCAGCTTGTTGACCACCACGCGGCTCTCGCGCGGCAGCGTCGCGTATTCGACGTGGGACGGCTTAGGCGGGCTGCGGCGGTGATATCGCGCGATGTGCGCGATGATTTCCGTCTCCTGCGGCGTCAGGCCGAATATCTCCGAGTTGGCGATGATGTAGTAACTATGTTTATGGTGAGCGCTCGGGCTGATGAATCCCCCTACTTCATGGAGAATGGCCGCGATTTGCAACAGAAAACGATGGCGCCGTTGCAATCCGTGGTCGCTTTGCAGGTAATCAAAAAGGCGTACGGCGATTTCGGAGGATACGCGGGCGTGCTCGAGGTCGACGCAATAGCGGGCGGCCATGGCGTAGGCCGCATGCAGAATGCCCTCGCGGATGGACCGGTCTTCCGAACCGCTCGTCTCCCGGGCCAGTTCCGCCAACAAGCCGTCGCGCATGGAAACCTTGGCGACCAGCAGTCGCGTGGCTTGGGTGTGGGCCAGCAGCTCCCAATACATCAGCAAGGCCGGAACGAGGGTTTCCGCCTCGGCAAAGGTGAGATTGAAGCGGCGACACAGTTCCTCGGGCGAGTACCGCACGCATTGTTCGATCAAGCGCTCGAAGCGATCCTTGGGCACCTCCAGCAAGTCCTCCGAGTGCGTCGGGCGTCCCGCCTCTCGGGCCGCAAACCGCACGTCTCCGCCCACCGCCACGAAAGTGTCGCAGTGCGACAGCGGCAAGGTGCGATTGACGGAGGCCACTTGCATGCGAATGTGTTGTCGAAACAGCTCGCTCAGCTTATCGGTCGGCTCCGAACGCGCGGATAGCATCTCCAAGAGCCGGACGGCGCCGAATCGTACGCCCACGGAATTCACGATCTCACCCTCATCGAGGATGGTAAGAATCGTGCTTCCTCCGCCCACGTCCGCGACGAGAGAATGCCCTTGGTTGACCTCGGACAAATCGCCCACCGCCTCTCGGACGGCGGCCACCGTCAACCGCCCCTCCTCGGCAATACTGATGATCTCGATGTTCAACCCGCAGGCCAGATAGATACGGTCGAGCACGTTGTCGGCATTCGCGGCCTCGCGCAGGGCGCTGGTGGCCACGGCGCGAACCTTCTCGATTCGGTACTCGCGCAAGACTCGCATGTAGTCGCGCAGAATCTCGACCGCGGCCCGCATGCATTGTGCGCCGATGCGACCGCGTCGGAACGTGTCCTGTCCCAACCACACCGCGCGCTGGAATCGTTCGAGGACTTCGTACCGTCCCTCCTCGAGGACTTGGGCCACGACCATCCGAATGGCATTCGTACCGATATCGATGACGGCTACCGGATTTCCCGCCGTGCCGCTCGATCCCGAATACGGAGAAGGGGCGTTCGTTTGCGAAAAATCATTCATTTTGGCGAGAGAGGCGTGTGTCCATAAGTTCCGGAATTCAGTTCACCGAGTTCGGCACGCGTTCGCCGCCATTGTTTCCGTCGATCCCTGCACGGACCGTCTGCACCACGGGCGGTTCGGCGAGCACCGTCGGCACGAAACTACACGGGGAGCCCCACCGTATCGGAATCCTCCATGCGTTCCGACTTGGTCAGGGCCGCGACGATTCGGGGCCACAGAGCCGCCACTTTTTCATCCTGCCAGAAAGCGCAGGTTGCAGCGAACAGTTGCCGGCGCCGCACCCGGCATGCCTCTTGCAAGAATTCGAGTCCCGCCACGCACCGCTCTTGATTCATCCAACCCGGAAGCAACTTATCCCCGACCTTGAGCCGACGAACGGCGGCCTCCAACTCCGCGACCCAAACATCGCAGTCATGAATTTCGCCTAGGTAGGACTGCATTTCTCGCACTGCTTCCAACGCCACCTCGAACTGCGCCCCGAGCGTCGGAGCACAGATCTCCAGCGTGTAGCGAAACTTCTTGGCCGCGATCCGAAACTCATGATGCCGCGCGACACCCATTTCATCCTGCAGCGAATCGCCGAGTTCGAGAAATTGCCCCATCCGCCGAAGCAAGCGCCGTTCGTATCCGGCGGGGGGAACCTCCGATTTGCAGACGACGGTGGCAAGCGTCCGTTGGGCTTCGCTCAACCACTCTCTTATCTGGCGTAGCGTCCCCGTTCGCAAGAAACGTCGAATCGCACGGCGGACTTGCACTTGGCACCGGCTACGTGTTCTTTCCAATCCGGCGATCCAAAATACAATCCCACGACGAATTTCGGGATCATCGCTCTCGCCCAGTCGTCCGAGCATGGCGGCGATTTGAACATCCGTATCTCTTGCCTTTCCGAGTCCGGACGCCAGGTCGCGGAGCGCCGCCCGCCAACGGTTTGCGCGTTCTTTTCCCAAGAGCTTCCGAAAAACGCGAATTCCCGCGCGGAGTCGGCGGCATGCGACTCGAACTTGATGGACCGACTCCGGATCCCGTGCCGTAGGCACGCCTGCCAAATGCCGTCGCAAACGACGAACATTTCGGCCCAAATAACGCACCGCAGTCACCACGGAGACGTCAGCCGGCGGCTTCGCTAACATCGACTCCTCCGAAACGGCATTCATCAAGACAAGACGGATCGAGGGAGACCTTAAAAGTTGTATCCCCCGCCCAACAGATTTTGATGTGGACACTCCCGGACTTTATTGTAATCTTCGGTCGCCGGATTTGCCGCCCGTTACGGCAGCCCTTCGCATCGTGCCAAGCGTTATATCTCGCTCAGGTACCAATCGGCGAGAAGCAAGTGTAGCGAAGGTTACACCTTCAAGAGGGGAGATTTGGAAGGAGACCGACCGTCCCCTGATCATCCACCCATGCAGGGGGGGCAGCATTTCACGCAGGCGAGACCGCAAGCCACGACACCGTTTGCGGAAATTCGTGTCCAACCGTCGGATTGACAGGAACGACCCGCGCAGATCGGCGCGGCAACGGCGTTTTGGGTCGTCTGGGGTACCCGTTAAGCATCTCAGAGAATCGCCCGAAAGTCGCCCACATGCAGAAGTTCTCGAACCGCGAAAGGTTCCGCGTAACGCGTCCCGGCAGTCCAACCCCACATGCGACCGCGATACTCGATCTGCTCTTCCAGACCGGCCGTCGATCCGCCGGGTGAATTCGCCAACTGGCTGGCGTAACATCGCACGGCGGCAAGCTTTTTCTCCCAATATTCGCTCACGTCCACGACGAACGACGGCTCCGGGATTTTTCGGATGTGGGTGCAGAAATAATAGATCACCCGTCGCGGGTGGAATGGTTCTCCCGGCAAGTCGGTTTTGGTCAGCTTTGCCCAAAACCTGGCCGCCTCGATGAGCTGCGTGGCCGCTGTGTGATCGGGGTGCGTGTCTTCCCAATAAGGGCAAAAGAGGCCGTGAGCACGAGTCGTCCGAAAAACGCCGGCGAGTTTGGCTCGCGCTTCGAGCGTGGCCTCGAGCGACCGGTTGGGAAGCCCCAGATTTGAACGCCAATCCAAGCCCAAGACACTTGTGGCGGCTTCGGTCTCTTGTCGGCGAATCTCTCTGCTGCCGAACGGCGTCGGCTCTCCATCGGTCAAATCCAGAATACCGACGCGAAGTCCCTCCGCCTTCATCTTCAGGATTGCGCCGCCCATGGCAAACTCCGCGTCGTCCGGATGCGGAGCAATGATCAAGACGTCTAGCATATGGCAAGTAATCCGCACAAAGTCGGCAGGAGAAGATCGGACCGTACTTTTCAGCCTACGACCAGGACTACCAGTCGTTTGGGGCCGTGAACGCCGAGAATGAGGATTTTTTCAATGTCGGCGGTACGGCTCGGACCAGTGATAATGACGAATTCGCCGCGGCGATCCGGTTCCGCAGCCTTCGTCGCCAGCTCGCTCCACAAGGCCGGCAAGTGCTCTCGAAGTTGTGAGCCCTCGGCCAGAACGATACACGCCGGGGGAAGATAGCATGCGAGGCGCTCGCCCGGCCGTTCGCAGACGACCACACTGGAACCGGTATCAGCCAGCAGATAGTCGGCCTGAATGACGGCCACCGGGATGCCCGCCAAATCGCGCGCCGGCGGATCTTCCGGCAAAAGCACCGTCTCCCAAGGAAGATCGGCCTTGGAGACCAAATCCCGGACAAGCGGACGGTCCATGACCAAGACCTGGTTCCAACCGGACGCCTGCGCCAATTCCCGCAGAATAACGGCGGCTTCCTCTCGATTGGCAGCCGCAATGGGCTCTCCGTGCACGGATCGCAGTTCCTCGACAAAGCGTGCCCGCAGCTCCGCGGAGGTGGGATTCGTCGTCGGCCAAACCACCGGCACGGGAGGAACCTCCGGCGACGTCGCTCCTCCTAGGTTTTCTCGGATCCTTTGCAGTATGAGCGATCGGCTTGTCATGCCGAAACCTCCTTTCCCATAGCAGGCGGGACGACGCCGGATTTATCGTCATCTTCGGCAAACTCTCGTCCGCGTTGCCGCCACCAGGCCCGGAAGGTGTAGGCCGGCACCTCCGGCAATTCACGCCCGCGGGTCCAGGCGCCCAATTGCGCAGGATGCCACGGAAGAAATTTCGCCAAGCGCACGCCCAAGCGTACCGTGGTCATGGCAAGGCGATAGCGTAACGGCCCGGCCATCGCCCAGGACCACGCCTTCCAAATCAAACGCTCGAAGGGAGAGCGGACCGGGGAGGGACTATTAACCGCCTTGTGTCGCAAGTGAACCAATTGGTGCGGGATATCGATTTTGACGGGGCAGACCTCGCCGCAAGCCCCACATAGCGACGACGCGAACGGCAGCTTGCCGGCATCCTCCATGCCCACCAAATGCGGCGTGATAATCGCACCGATAGGACCGGGATAGACCCAGCCATAGGCCCAGCCGCCCGTGCGGCGATATACCGGGCAGGCGTTCAGGCACGCACCGCAACGGATGCAAAAAAGGGAACTGCGGGCGGCAGGGTCGCGCAGAACGTTGGACCGCCCGTTATCCAAGATGATGATATAGAATGTCCGGCCGGGCGTGGCTCCATGCACAATGTGGGTGTAAGTCGTCAGTTTTTGGCCGGTACCGCTTCGCGCCAGCAAGTTGAGGAACAGCGGGAGATAGCGAATGCCGGGAATAACCTTTTCGATGCCCATCACCGCGACGTGCACCGGCGGCGCCGCAATCGAGAGGCCGGCGTTGCCTTCGTTCTCGACGATACAGATCGATCCTGTATCGGCCAGGGCGAAGTTGACGCCGGAAATACCCATATCGGCTCGAAGGTACTCCTCTCGCAAATGCCGCCGCGCGATGTCCGTCAGCTTTTCGTGTTCGCTCGTATAAGGCTCTTGGAGTTTTTCGGCGAATAGCCGCCCCACATCCTCGGCCGACAAGTGGAGGGCCGGCGTCACAATGTGCACAGGGCGTTGGCCGGCCAACTGCACTAGGTACTCGCCGAGATCGGTCTCAAGGGCGCGAACCCCGGCCGCGGCCAGGACGTGGTTCAGCTCCATCTCTTCGGTGACCATGGACTTCGATTTGACGACCGTTTTGACCCGGTGCCGTTCGACGATTTCCAGGATGTGCCGATTCGCCTCTTCCGCGTCCTTAGCCCACAGCACGACTGCGCCGCGAGCCGCCGCATTTCGCTCGAACTCGACGAGGAGCTTATCCAAATTGAAGATGGAAAACCGCTTAACCGCATTTGCCTCTTCTCGCCACTGCTCCCAATAGGGCACGGACAGGGTTACCTGCCGGTTGTGCTTGCTTGAACGTTCCGCGGACTCGCCCAGCGCACGCGAGCCGCGAGGTTCGGCCAGCCCCTTGTTTTCTTTTCTCAAAAACGGAGCGCCCGATAGATGAAGCCCTGGGGACGTCATGAAATCTCGTGCCTCCTAAGAGATCATTGGATCGGCTCTTTCCGACCCAACGGCTCGATTCGGTTTCGGCCGTTTCCGGCCGCAGTCAGCTTTGAACCAAGATTTCGGCAATGTGCATCGGGCGAATATGTCGCATCTGGGGATTCCTCTTCAGAATGCCTCCCACGTGCATCAGGCAACTAATGTCCACGGAGGTCACCACGTCGGCACCGCTCCGCAAGATGTTGGCCGCCTTCGTCTCACCCATGGCGATCGACGTGCCCGGCATTTTGACGCTGAAAGTGCCGCCGAACCCGCAGCACTCCTCGATGTTCGGCAGCTCGCAGTACACAAGATCCTTCACGTTTTGCAAAAGCGTGAGGGGTTGATCCAAAATGCCCAATTCGCGGCGACCGTGACAACCGCTATGCATCGTCACCTTGTGCGGAAACCTAGCGCCCAAATCGGCAACGCCCACCACATTGACCAAGAACTCCGACAGATCGAACACGCGGCGTCCGACGGAGACGATTCGTTCGTCGGGATCCACCTGCTCGAAGAAAACCCGACACATCGCCGTGCACGAACCCGAGGGACATACGATGTACTGGTACGGCCGAAAGACATCGCAAAAATGCCGCACCACACGTGCCGCTTCCTCCCAATAACCCGAGTTGAAGGCAGGCTGTCCGCAACAGGTCTGGCCCTCCGGAAAAACAACGGGAATTCCCAACTTCTTCAAAATGGTGGCGGTGGCCTCGGCAATCTGGGGAAAAAACTGGTCGATGTAGCACGGGATAAACAGCGCCGCCTTCTCACCCCGGTCGTAACTGGGATACTTGCCGTCGGGCAACCCGTTGGTTAGGTGGATCATAAGGGAAGCTGCTCCTGCCGGTTGGGAATACTTACCAGATCGCCCAAACGCTCGTCGTTTTGGGATCCAGCGAACGATCGCATCGCCGGATTGCCGCCATCGTCGGGCGACTCCGGCAATTCTAGTCCTCTCGGCAAACCGTCGCCACAGGCCTCCGACGCAAAGGCCTTTGGGCAGGCCGTTGCCGCCGTACCTCGCCATCATTCTCCGGCTTTCCGTAAGCCGTTCCCGATCGCATTCGACCTTCGCAGCTCACCGAACTCTGGATGCCGTGCAAACCAGGAGCAACCGGTGCCTTGCGTTCGCCGCCGGCATTGCGCCGAATGCGCACTTGCTCGTTGCCCGGGGACCTCTCGACGATCAGAGCGAGCTGCTGGAAATGTGGGAGCCGGCCGAGTACGGCTACACTTTACCCCTATTACTACGTATGCTATCGACGAAAGGATCAGCGATACCGTTATTCACAACGCCGGCATTCTCATCCATTCCCGGGAGAGCGCTTCACCATGGACGCCATCGAGGCCATTTTGACGCGAAGGAGTATTCGCCGATTCGCAGAACGTAGTCTGCCGCCGGACGCACTCGAACGACTCTTGGAAGCCGCCATGGCTGCGCCGAGTGCCAGGAATGCCCAACCCTGGCATTTCATCGTCATCGATGAGCGGCCCATCCTGCTGGAAATCGCGGGGCGGTTCCCCAATGCCGACGCCGCCCGGTACGCTCCCCTCGGCATCCTCATCTGCGGCGATTTGACGCTGGAGTTGTCGAAGGGGTACTGGGTCATCGACTGCGCCGCCGCGGCACAAAACATGCTGCTCGCGGCCCATGCCTTGGGTCTGGGCGGACTATGGACCGGCGTGTACCCCCGCGAGCAACGGGTGGAAGGGCTACGGGAGCTGTTGGCGATCCCGGAGCATGTGATTCCACACAGCTTGTTGTTGTTTGGTTATCCCGCGGAATCACCACCCGAGGTCCGCCGCTATCAGCCCGACCGCGTTCACCGCAACCGTTGGTGAAGCAAACAAACTTCACATACCCGCCGCCTTTGTGTTCCCGGATGCCCGAAGACGCAATCACTGTGGGTATTCTTCGCGTTAGACAAGCTTTGACGCCGAGTCGAGTGCCATCCGATGAAGGCTGATTCCAAGTTTTCCCTTGCTGCCGTGCTGCCGACCTCCCGCAAAGAAGTGTTGGTCCACATCGACCGGGGGCACATCGTCGCCGTGGAGGACGCCGCGACCGCGTCAAAAGGCCTGGACGCCACTCCCGGCACCCGGCACACCCGGACGGCGGGGCTGCCGCGCGAGCGTTCCCTGTTCGTTTCGGGAGGGTTCTTCGACATCCAAATCAACGGCTTCGGCGGTCGAGAGTTCAGTTCGCCGCGGCTCGAAGCGGAAGATGTGTTTCGCATTGCCGAGTCGCTTTGGCGGTTCGGCACCACGCGGTTCTTGCCCACATTGACGACGCAATCGTATGATGTTCTGGTTCACGCTTGCCGAGTGCTCAGCGATGCCGTCTCTCAGGATTCTCTGCTGCGAGCGCGCATTCCCGGCCTGCACCTCGAAGGCCCGTACATCAGCCCGCAAGACGGCCCGCGCGGCGCTCATCCGTTGCCGCATGTTCGCGCTCCCGACTGGGAAGAGTTTGCCCGGCTGCAAGACGCGGCTGACGGCAACATCCGTTTGATCACGCTCTCACCCGAGTACGAGAATGCCCCGGAATTCATTCGACGCGCCGTGAAGACGGGAATCGTGGTCGCCATCGGTCATACGGCCGCCGATGGAGCGCAGATCGCGCGGGCGGTCGATGCGGGGGCCGGTTTGAGCACTCACCTGGGCAACGGTGCTCATCCGGTGATGCCACGGCACCCCAACTACCTGTGGGATCAGCTTGCGGAAGATCGGCTGCGGGCCAGCTTGATTGTGGATGGCTGCCACTTGCCTCCCGCCTTCGTGAAGGTCGCGGTCCGAGCAAAATCGACGAAAAACTGCATCCTGATCAGCGATCTATCGGGCATGGCGGGACTGCCCCCCGGGCGGTACCAAACCGACCTCTGCCCGCTCGAAGTTCTGGATGACGGACGCTTGGTCATCGCCGGTCAGAGGACGCTGCTTGCCGGGGCGTCGCGACCGATCGGGCAAGGCATCGTCAACATCATGGATTTTGCCGACATTTCCTTGAGCGATGCCTTGGCCATGGCCGTGGAGCATCCCGCGGAACTGTTGGCCCTTGCACCGGCTCGAGTCGAGGCGGGTTCCGAACTCGACTTGGTCCTTTTTGAAGTTCGGCCGCAGGCCGAAGCAGGGAGCCCCAAGGCATCTGCGGCGGAACATTTGCCGCAGCGGGAACTCGTGGTGCGCGAGGTTCTCTTCCGTGATTTCCGCGGGCGGTGGGATGAATGAATCTTTGCCGCGTGATCGCTGCATCCGCGAGCCGGACCGCCGTTCAGGGTAAGCCTATCTGATCCAATCCCAGATTATCCCCCTCCTGAAAGACATGCCGCAAGGGTGTCATTCCCGGTCGGACTTCAACCCGAGTCCAGAGGTAGGCCTGCGGGCCGATCAGATCGGCGGGGCGATCACAGTATTGGGCAATTCCCCTCACGTCCAACTCGTCGATCCCACGGTTGGGCCGAGCCGTGATCGTCGCGGGCCGCGCCAGATTGTTGGAGATAATGAGGAGGCGGTACTCGCCCGGGCGTGGAAGCACGACATGGAAACTACCGTCCGCGTCCGCTTGTGCGAAGGCCCCTCCCAGGCTCGCGACTTGATCCGCCGCCTCTTTCCGTGAAACGAGGCTGGTAGTCCAAGGGCGAAGCCCCTCGACGGCCACACGTTCTTGAGGCGTCTCCAGGGGCAAGGCAATGATGACGGCTCCGGCATCGGGTGCCAAAGGTTTTCCCTTGCCCGCGAAATACACGTTGCCCGGCAGCAAGACGGGATCACCGGGAGCTTTCGCTCCGGAACCGGACGAAGCCGCAGAATCGATCCGGCGCGAACCGGCCGTCCCCCGCCCCAAAAAGAATGCAACCAAACCCGTTCCCATCAACAGCAGGACGTAAGCTTGAATCCTTCGCCGGCTGACGAGCAGGTATTCAGGAGCTTGCGTAGTGCCGAGCGACCGACTTATGGGCGAAGCGGCTAATGCCACCGCAGCCGAGTCTTCAAGAATAACGGCCGGCACCGGCGCAACCGGATCGGCATGATTCGTGGAATCGATCGGTTCCTCGACGCGCTGCGGGGTGGCGGCGGGTTCGCGCGGCTGGGTCGATCGCCGCTCCCGCGGCAAGGGCGGCGGCACGGCTCGGCCTTTCGGCTGGTGCATCGTCCTCTCGTGCGCACGATCCGAACTCAAGAGCCGCTCCGTTTCCAGATAGTTTGTCACCGGGCAGAGCGTCGAAGCCTGGGGAGTTGCCACGGCCCGACGGGAAGAAAAACGAGTTGCCCCTTCCGTTGATTATATCGACGGGCTTGCCGTCAAAAGAAGGAATATGAAGAAGGGCTGCGCAGTTTCCTCGCGAGATCCCTCGCGTCGCCCCATTCGAAATGTGATCACGGATCACAATGCCCCGGGGAAAAGAATCGCCGGGATTCAGGTATCGCCGTCGGGCCGCGCCAAGTGCAGCAAGGCCAGCAGGATGACGAGAATCAGAAGGTCGAGGATTGCCAGGACCGCAACACCCAAAGCGATATATCGCACGACCACCGCGCCCGAGGCGTCGCCCATCGCGTGCAAGACCGACGACACGGAGAGAACGGCCCCGAGACCGATCAGCCAGAAGACCAGCCCGGCCGTAAGAATCCAGAGAAGATTCCGCGGAGTATTCATCGCTGTTCGCCTTCGAAGGGATCGCTTATCGAACTGCAAACTCAATCTTGTCACGGTTGTGAACGAGCGTCAACGGTGGTACCGGATGCGTTACGAGCCGGTGGAGATCATTTCCCTTTGTGCGTTGAAAACCGCCTTTTTTCAGCGTTGTTTGCGTTTCGCCGTGAGATGTTGACCTTCGATGACGGACGCGGTGAGCACGCGGCATGCGGCTATCGTCGGCTATGCGCGTTGCTATTGACCGCTCGTGATGCGGCTTTCTCGTCGCATAACTCGGCAATCGTGCAAAAGCCAACTTGCAAGTTTTGAAGAAGACGATAACATTATGGCATAAGTTATCGTGCGAAGTCGGACGTGTCGCAGAGTTGCTGCAAGGATTGTCACCTGCAAACGTCACATGCAAGGAATGCACGGTAAGACGGACGAGACAATGCCGCTGCGGATGCGGCGCCGGTACGTGGTTTCCGGTTTTTTCGAGGAAAGGCGGAGTCGGCAGCTTCTCACGTGGCAGTAGAGACGCGCGGACGACGCCGAGAGGCTCAGCACAGGAGGTCCCCAAGGTGGCCCAAAAGAAAGTGGCGAAGAAGGCCCCGGCCAAGAAGGCGGTAAAGAAAGCCGCGAAGAAGGCCCCGGCGAAGAAGGCGGCGAAAAAGGCCCCGGCCAAGAAGGTTGTAAAGAAGGCCCCCGCTAAGAAGGCGCCGGCCAAGAAGAAAGCGCCGGCCAAAAAAAAAGCCCCGCCCCCCGCGAACGCCTGATCACAGACGCCCGCGAGGGAAACTCGCCGCGGCCGTAGCGAACAATAACGAGAATGAACCGCCCGCCGATTAGGCGGGCGGTTCAGTTTAGGGTGCCCGTTGAGCGGTGACAGTACGGGACGACGCTGTTTCCAAGTTCTAGCCCTCAGGCTTTGTCGTCCTGTTTCCGCGGTCCGTCGCCGGTTTGCCCAGAAAGCGTTCGCGAAACCATTCGGCAGCCGTCTGTGTCACGACCGCCGATCGCGACATTTCGCTCGCGCACACTTCATGTTCGAACCAATCGTTCAACGCGGCTTGCAACCGCTCATGCGAGTCGATGGGAATCCATGTGGCAACCGCATCAAGCGTGGGGTAACGGGAAGCCGGCAGTAGCGGCATCCCGAGGAAATTGCGCCCCACGGGCCGGACTTCGGCGGCTGACAGCTTCCACCCAAACAGCCAAAAATCTTCGCCGTAGCGTGCCGCCCACAAATCGTCGATGGTGATGCCGTTCGGCAAAAAGCGAACTCGGTCCTGACGGATGAGCCAGGGATAAATCGGCGCGGCGTCCCCGATTCGGCCCTCCGTCCGCATTCGCGCCGCATTGCCGATGTCCCACGGCCGCGTGAAGACGCACTCGTCGTTGTAGTTGCGGGGCACCACGGCCGGAACCGCCGCTAAGACCGTGATGGGACGACCTTGATCGGGCGGCAATGAGCTTGCCATATCCTCAAGAATCGTCTGCTGCATGTGCCAGGACAGTAGGTAATGGTTCCTCTGAATGAGAAACGACGTCGTGTTCAGGACAAAGATGCACAAGAAGAGCACCCATCCCGCTGAGATACCGCCCCGTAAGAACATGGGCGGGTTACGCCCCAGGCAGGCACTGACGGCCAGCGCACAGGCTACCCAAAAACTCGAGAGCTTCCGATTGTCGTATCCG
Organism: Thermogutta hypogea; assembly: GCF_055386265.1. Lineage (NCBI taxonomy): Bacteria > Pseudomonadati > Planctomycetota > Planctomycetia > Pirellulales > Thermoguttaceae > Thermogutta > Thermogutta hypogea. Next base: position 1,307,998 of record NZ_AP042425.1, on the reverse strand, counting down.
AACACGGCGGCGTACGAATTCGACAGGACAAACAAAAAGATCGAACTGCCCGCGGCGACCCAGCATGCGATTTGCAGGAGGCGGCCCGCTTGATCGGCCTTGCGGCCTTGACGTGCCGCAGATGCTTCTGCGCAAACGGTTCGGCTGTGGGAGACGGGACGGTCTCCGCTTACCCAGACTTGCGCGGAGCGACCGAGCACAAGCAAGAACGCGGCGGCCATGATCAACGTCCACCAATCCCATGCGTCGGAAAATCGCACGATGCCCTCCGTCCACAGGAGCGGAAGCTGGACTAGTACGGCCGTGAACCAGTAGACGACGGCGCGCGCCGCCATTCCCAATCCGGCGAATTGAAGTCGGGACATATCCGGCGCAAACGAGGGAAATACCCATTTTTGAAGGATCACCGCGGCACCGACGGGCACGGCGAGCACCACCGCCCAGAAGATCGCGTCTTGCCGCCATCCCGCCGCCAGCGTCCGCACCGACTCCCCCGCTCTTCTTTCAACTTTTTCCCAACGCAGGGCCAGCGGCAGTGCCCACTGGATCAGAAGGAGCGGAAGAAATATCTCGTACAGGATCAGTCCCGCCAGCAGAAGTGCGGCGACTGCCGTTGCCAAGCCGATGCGGCGAACGAGAGTTTTCGCTTCCGCGGCGGCTGCCGTCAAGTACATGGAGACCGCCCAAATCAAATACGCAGCGGAAGCGAGCTGCTGCATGCCCGGCGAAAAAATCCATGTGGAAGCGACGCTAGGGAGCGTGGCCAAGATGAAGAAGCCTGCCGCTGCGCCCGCACCGAAGAACCGGCGCCAAATCCCGGCGACGACCCCCATCGCCGACGCAACAAGAGACAAATGGAAGATCACGTAAACGGCGGGAAGGGCGGGAAAAAGTGTCGACGTGGTTGCCAACAAGGCCGGTGCCAAGGGACGGGCGGCGAAAAGCGTGAACCACGAGCGAAAGTTCTCCCGCCACATCGGATGCTCGACGGCGTGCGAAAGCACCATCCAGTCATCACAGACAAAACCGCCGTGGGCAACCAGCGGAATCATGATGGTTGCCCACAGCGCGGCAAGCATCACTCTCAGCGCCCGGCTCTGGTGGCGAGCGACGTCCTCGCGGCCGTTGCATTCTTGGTCGGCCATCATCAATGGCATGAGTCCGCCGTCGGGACCGTTCCACTATCACGGTGGAAAGTCAATTCTTGACCAATGCCACCGCCGTGGTTTCGGGGATAGGCATGTCTTCGCGGTCGCTACGGATGTGCAAGCGGATGTTGACGCGCCCTTCCTGATCGCCGGCAGTGAACTTCACAGCTACGATGTGCAAAGTCCGCGGTTCGGAGCCGGTCGGGATTTGGCATTGCAAGCTCCCCGACGGGCAATCGGAGCACTCCGTGCCGACGATGGAGAAAGGTTGCCGTCCCCGAACAACAAGTTGTCGGGACACCGACTGACCGGGTTTGACCACGCCCAAGAATAGGAGCGTCGGCGTGACCGTCACAAGGGCCTCGATGTTCCCTTCTACCATGAGGGGTACTTCGCGAAGCTGCGGATCGTTCGTTATCAGAGTCAGGTACTCATGGAGCGATCCGGCGGGCGCGTCGCCCGACAGACGCACCTTGATCGGATAATTGATCCCGTTCGAAGTGCGTTCCGGCGGCAGAACCTCGGCTGAAAGATAGGGAACCCCGCTCTTCACTTCAAGGACCCTCCAATCACCGCGGCCGATCCGATTGACGACCACGGTTTGCTCCGCCTCCGCGCCTTGCTCCACGGTGCCGAAGCGGACGCACTCGGGCTCGAACTCGACGTCGCTGCGGATGTAGCTTTGCACCCTCAATTGGACCTCAGCGTACTGAGGCTTGTCGAAAGTGACCGTGATGGTCGCGCCTTTCGCCCCCAAGAAAGCTCGAGAATTGACGGTCGCGACGATCGCTCCGGTTTCGTATGTTTTCACGTTGGGGTTTTCCACACGGACCAACGTGCAGCCGCATGAGGACCTGGCGTTGGCGACGTGAATTTCCTCCGTGTAGATGTTCTTGAATTCGAAACGGAATTCCGCTTTGGCACCACGAGGCACGACGCCGAAGTTGTGCTCTCGGATCTCAAACATCTTGGTTGCCCAATCCTGGGCGGCCGCGGGGCCGACTCCTAAAGCGGTCAGGACACAACCGATCCAGAGGACCCTTGCTTGGCGACGCATCGATAACCCTCCTCTCAGCAGGGGAAATGACCGCCGAACCTCGCCGTGCATCATCATTATACGCCGATCGAACGGGCGGCAGCGTAAGGGGTCGCAAGCGACCCATCCCGTCGCGCAGTTCGGCAGTTTCGGATTGAGAAATCGGCGGCACCCGACGTGCTGCCGAAAATCAACCATCCGCCGAGAGAAATATAGATCGTGTTGCCTTCCTTCAGCATCACACGGCGGAATATCGGAGGGACTTTGCTCGTCTCTTGTTCGGATGGTGACGAGCCTAACGGTTGCGATTGCCCGTGGTCGGGCGGAATTCCCGAACGACCCCGGCCCGCGACACGCACTCGGGACCTGAAGAGCGTGATGGCGAGGGCAGTCGGAGGCCGGGCTATCGAACGACGACTTGTGACTTGCCACTGCTCAAGGCTGCGATCAGAGTGCGGGGGAAAACGAATTTGTATCGATTGATCTCGAATTAACTCTGGCGGCAAGAAACAGAAAAGGGCCGTTGCCCGAGACGAGGCAACGACCCGATTTCCATGGCAGAAGGAAACTCGCGACAATCCGCCCGAATCAATGACCCTTAATTGCTCGGAACAAACCGGAAACAGGTCCCTTGTGCGAGCCGTCATCGAAGTCGAGGAACCACCATCCGTCGTGCCACTCCAAGCTCACCTTCCGCCATCCCAGGGGGACCTGCGGATAGGGGTAGAAGGGGCCGATGTACGGCCAGGCGGTGGCCGAGTATTGCTTGGGATAGGTCAGCGCGGCGTAGTTGGGATAAGCCGCGTAGCTGGGCCAAGCGTAGTTAGGCATGGCAGGTTGATCGTAGCGGACGGGAGCCGCCCCGCCGGCAGCACCGGCGTACATGGGCAAGGGCCGATTCATGGGAACACTTTGAACTTCCATGGGAGCCGCCTGCTGCGGAGCTACGTCCTGAGCCATTGCCACCGGGATCGGACGCAACGGCTTGGGCGCGGCAGGGGCCGGCGTCGGCGTTGCCGGTTGAGCCGGGATAGGCATCCCCACCACCTCGTTGGCCCCCGTCGGCGTTACTTCCGGCGGCATCAGATCGGGACCGTCCGCGAGGGCTGAAGTCCGTTGGACCGGGGCCGGTACAAACTCGGCCGGCAGGGGATCCGCGGTCTGCGTGACAGGCAAGCGCGAGACCAGCCTGCTCCCCGCTTCTTGATTCGATCCCGTGGCAAAACCGCCCTGCGCTAGTCGCTCGGGGGCGAAGGCACCGGTCGGTTGCTGCACGGTCCGTTGCGGTTCGGCGACGCCGGCCACCGTCAGCTCGTTGACCACGTTGGTCACGCCGGGGACTTGCCGTGCGATTCGCTCTGCGGTTGCGATCTGGCCGGATTCGGAAACCGTGCCGCGAAGGCTGGCCGTCCCGTCCTGGTAGTAGCGAATGCCGATCTTGCATCCGCGGAATTGCCCGCTCTCCTTAAGCGAAGCGGCGATTTGCTCCGCGACCTCTTGGTTGCCTGCCAACGCAGTCAAAGGACTGAGTACGATGGCTGCCGCAACCATCCACTTCAAGCAGAAACCTCGCATGCCATTCCTCCTGTCTGGAATCCATTCCCGCAGCTTGGCGCCGACTTCGCTCGACTTGCGGCGGCTGACGCCCCCCATTGCTTCTGCGTTCGCGACCTGTTGTGGTAAATCGGATCCTCCGGTGATCTCCGCCTTCGCTGCTCGACTCGGCTTCCCGCAAAAGCCTCATGCCGTACGACTTGGAGGATCGCAAGCAGGGCGGCTCGGCCGGTATCCGAATCGCGTTCGAAGGCTACCTAGATATAGGTTTCGGTAGATTCGGGGGACTTCAGGGAGCTTTTTTTCGATTTTGGCGTTCAAACTGGGCAAACCGATTACTCTGGGGATAGCAATCTTAACGCATCTTTCCCAGATTTGAACTCCTCGAAGATTAGGCCGCTCACACACCTTCAGGCGAACGCACGCGCGGAGGTTTCCGGGAACCCTTCCAAAGCCCAGTCCGGGCTTCGAATGTTCTTTGGAATTTGCCTAAATTACCAGCCAGTGCGGTCTCGGAAGTGCTAGGTGGAAAGAGAACCGGCAAGTCGCTGCGGCATTTGCGTTTCTGAAAATCCTCCGATCCGCGGGGGTAGGCGGCGTCGGTGAATCTCGGCGGAAAAAGGGCGAGCCGGCTACTGCGGATAACGCTCTCGCTGGGGGCGAAAGTCAGCCATCACCACCAGGATCATGCCGCAAAGTGTCACGCCACAGGACAGCCACACGCTCGGTGAGCGTCCCGCGGCCAAAGCGATGCCGGTCAACATGGCGAAGCTGCCTCGAAATGCCCACTCTGTGAAGGAGGCCCACCGCGGACGCCGAACCAGTCGAATCGCGATTGCGGAAAGGATTCCCAAAGACTGAATCCCCCAAAGGAATAGCGTCGCTATTTCGTTCTGCGCAACTGGTATCAGCAAGCAAATAGCTCCGTAGCGGTCGGTTAATGCTCAATCCCGGTGTGCCCGCAGATCGGCACAGCATAGCCGACTTTTCGAAGTTGAGAAAGGTTGATTCTACCCCAACCTTCGGGATTTCGTGAAAACACCAAAGACTGTCGCCGCCTGAACCGGAGGCCCTCCGTCGCCCGGCCGTACTCCGGTGCGATCCGCGCCTCATTTCCTGATCGTGGAGGTTGGCACGGGCCGGCGCATCACCGCCGATATCCCCGAGAAAGTCTTGCGGACCACGCGCGATTCAAAGGTGAATTGGCGAATCTGCACCAATTCGAACAAACGCCCCAGCTCCGACTTCAGGTCGTCCTCGCTGAGCTGAGGCAACTCCGAGTTGGTACTTTGAGGCGTCGTTTTCGTGATGCAAACGTAGTACGAACCCGGTTTGGTGATCCGCCAAAGCAAGTCCAGTAAGCGGCTCAGCTCCCATTGCCGCACGAACTGATAAAAGCTGCTGTCGTAAACCAGGTCGAACACTCCCCCGTGAAATCCGAATCGAAAGACGTCTTCCAAGACGAAGCAGACGTTGGTCGCCGCGTTCTGCGCGCGGGTTCGCGCTCGTTCCAGGGCCGTGGGTGAAAAATCGACGGCCGTCACGTCGAATCCGTGCTGGGCGAGAAAGACGGCGTCGGCGCCGGTACCGCAGCCCAAATCCAGGAGCGTGCCTTTGGGAAACTGCCATTCTTCCAGAATGCGGCCTAGCTCAGGGGATGCGGAGCCGACTTCCCAGGGTGGCAGGGTTTCTCGATAGAGTACGTCCCAGTCCATCGCCGACATTCCACGTCTTCCCGCAAATCCGTTCATGTGACGGTACCCCCCCGAACTCCCGACGAGCGGGTGTTCCGCTAAAGAATCGAGACGAGACATGACGCGGCCGGAGACGGCAGTTCGTTCCCGCCGAAACGGTCCTACTCCTCCGGCGTGGCAACTATAATTTCAAGCTCACGCATCTGCTATGCAAGTCCGTGCGTCGGAAAAACGACAAGAATCTCGCCGCCGCTGTTCGGTCTTTCGGTGACGGCAAACGAATCTCGCGGTTCCACGAAAAACATGATTATCATTGCCATCAGCGATCTTCACAATCGGCGGGATGTGCTGGAGGAAATGTTGCGAGACTCGGCGGACGGCGACGTCATCGTGTTCCCCGGCGACTTGACGCACTTCGGGAGCGCTGCGGACGCGGAAAGCATCTTGGAGCAGGCCCGGCGTGTTACTCCCACCGTTCTCGGCGTGGCGGGCAATTGCGACAGCGCCGCCGTGGATGCCGCCTTGGAAGATATGGGAGCGTCGCTCTCTGGTCGGGGCGTTCGGGTAGGTGAGGTCGGTTTCTTCGGCGTATCCGGGATTCCGCCCTGGCAAGCCCGCATGTACTGCATTCCCGAAAAGGACTTGCTCACTCGCTTGAGTGCCGGTGCGGCGGCAACGGCGGATTGCCGTATTCGCGTGGGCGTAACGCATGCTCCGCCTTACGGGACCCAGCTCGACCGAATTTGGCTGGGCGGTCACGTCGGTAGTCGCGCCGTGCGGGAAATCGTGGAAAAAGAACAACCCAACCTCCTCCTGTGCGGGCACGTTCACGAGGCGCAGGGGATCGAGCGATTGGGAAGCACTTTGGTCGTCAACTGCGGCGCCGCAAAGGCCGGGCACTTTGCCCGATTAGCGATTGAACTGCAAGCTGCGGGGGCGGAACCGAGAATCAATGTGGAGTTTCGTCGGATTTGAGTCCGGGCCGGCCGGCGGAGGCGGCTTGGCCGGGTGCCGAGATCGCCGAGCCGCGCTGCGAAGCAAGGACATATTGGTTCAACCACCAGCAAAATCCCCAAGCAAGGCCGGCTCCGAAAAGGACATCGCTGGGATAATGGGCTCCGCTTTGCAATCGCTGCAAGCACGCCAGCACCGCCAACATCGCAAAATACCAGCGAGCCTGGGGGTAAACCATAGCCAACCCGAGGGCCAACCCCACGCCCACCGCGACGTGAGAAGACGGAAACGATTGGCTGCTCGTGTGCGTAGCGAAAGGCAACCAGCCTTGAAATGTGTCCCAAACGTCGCCCACGAAGGAGAAGTCCCGCGGCCGGGTCCGCGACACCGTAAGCTTGACGAGATCTGCGATCAACCCGCTTCCGTACGCCATCAAAAGCAGGCGGAGAGTGTGCTTCCGATTCGAACGGTCGAGAGTGTAAAAACCCGCCAGAATTACCGCTACGCTCGCGCCATGAGCGAAGGCCTCGCTCATTTCGATCAGTTCCCGCATGAGGCGCGGCAATTCGTGATGCCGGAACCATAATGCGACGGGCAGATCGACGAAGAATGCCAAAGCCCCCAGGGCCAGGAATACCGCGGCCGGCCAAAGTGGGATCCCCGACGGTGCGGGAGATGAAGTGCGTGTTCCCAGGATGTCGCCCGTCATCCGCCGGCCTTCATTTTTTCGAACAATGCGTCAAGCCCCGATTCGCAGCCGGCGTTCGCAAGCGGTAAGAAGTGCCGGATGCTCCCACAGTGTACCGAGCTTTTCCGACCTGCGACAAGGCAAAAACATGCAAACCCTAAGAATAACCGACCATGGGAAGAAAGCGCGAAGGTTGCGCTCCGGGGGAGGTCCCAGGGCGCTACTTTAGCTTGCCGCCCTCATGAGTTGGATCGGCGGTGAGAGGTAGCTTCGCGGACGGAGTCTGCTTCTTCGAGGTGCAAGTCTGTCCGCGGTGGACGGACACGGCGGGCGGAGCTTCGACCCCAATACGCACCACGGAGCCTCGAATCGACACCACCGTCAAGATGATGTCTTCTCCGATGATGATCTGCTCGCTCACTTTGCGCGACAATACCAGCATGTTTGCCCAAAACCTCTAGCCACGGAGGCATGCACCGCATCCATTCTACGGGCGCAAGGCGACAAGAGTAGCAGCCATAGGGCCGAATCCACACCAAGGTGTGCCAAGAGCCGGCTCCGGCGATGGGTCTCATGCAGCTTCCGGGACATGATTCCCGTCGATTGGAGAGAACGCACCGTTGCGGCCTTTCCCAGACCGAAATACTTCATCCGATGCGGTGCAAGAATAGAGGCTCCACGCAACTCCCGAAAATCGCCGTTTTGGCGTCGGGCCGAATTGTGAGCAACACGAAGGACGGTCGGTCATCGACACATGGAGTCGCTTTCGTTGAGCGATTCCGTCATCCAAGCGCAATCCATGGCACGGGCAGGGCAGTGAGAGCAGTCGCCGAATCCGGCAGAACCTGCCGGCTGCACGACGTGAACGCGACGGATTTCGACGGAGGTTTGCAGCCCGGCCGGGTCGTAGGTGATGGTGCGTGATATTGGTTCGTACTCCACGGCCAAAATCACGTACCACATGTTACCGACCCCGTCCATGGCCTGGCGATTCAACGCCTCCATCGCGGCAATCGCCCGGCGGTAGGTCATCACTTCCTCTTGAATGGCCCCTTGGGCCTTGCACACACAGCGCGGCACGTCCAGAGGAGAATCGGGTTCCCATCCCATGGGCCACCAAATGGCGGCGATCTTGTATTCCAAGGGTGTGCAAATCCGCATCCCCTGCCAGATCTTGCCGATAGCGCCTTTTTCAACAACGACGGCCCACTGTGCCCCCTCCTTGGACTTGCTTTGCTCGTTGTATTCCACGGCGCCGCGAAGAGCCGCGAAGAGCTGGGGGAACTCTCCCAATTCGCCGCGAGGCACTCCTACCTCCAGCGGCAGATCGTCACTGGTACGAGGCGCCCAATCTCGCGGTTTGTCGATCAACACCACCTGGTACGTTGACATGGGAGATGCTCTTCCTGACTGGGTCGAAAAAAGCCGGAGTAAGGCGAAGAATCCGGCAGGCGCAACCCGCGCCCCGCGATCAAAGTCGGGAACGGTGCGCCCCACGGCCCGCCGCCGCAGATAATTATGGTAGCACACACGAGAATCGCCGACAAACGGCTTCGCCTCCGCCGGTCCGGCCGACCGCCCGGAAGCAGTACGTTAGACTCTTTCGCGCGGCTGATAGGTCGTGTGGAGCAGATGATGCGATATCTCGCCCAGCGGCGATCCCAGAAACTCCTCGTAGAGCTGCCGAATCTGCGGATTCGCGTGCGACTTGCGAATCGGCTTGCCCTCGTCTTCCTTCAAGATAGCGGCGATTCGGGCTTGCCGGACGCGGTTGTCGGTGAATCGCGGTTGGCCGCCGCCCCCGATGCACCCGCCCGGGCAAGTCATCACTTCGATGAAATGGTAGGATCGCTCGCCGGACAAAACAGCTTGAATGACTTTTTCCGCGTTGCCTAGGCCATGGGCGACGGCCACCCGCAGCGTCACTCCGTCCAGGAATCGCCAATCGGGGAGCGGGTCCTCGATCGTGATCTCCGCTTCCTTGATGCCCTCCAGGCCGATCAGGTTGGGCACATGAAGATTCGGAACTGGCAGCGGCCTCCCGGTGACGACTTCGTAGGCGGTACGCAAGGCGGCTTCCATGACTCCGCCCGTATTGGCGAAGATAACGCCCGCCCCGCTGGAAATCCCTAGCGGCGCATCCATTTCCTCGTCCGGGAGGGCGCCGAAGTCGATACCCGATGCGCGAATCATACGAGCCAGCTCTCGTGTGGTGAGCACGGCATCCACATCCGGACCGCCTCCGCCGGTCATTTCCGGGCGCTGGGCCTCGAACTTCTTGGCGGTACACGGCATCACCGAGACGACGAAGATTTCTTCCTTGCGACGGCCGATCTTTTGTGCGTAGTAAGTCTTGGCGAGAGCGCCGAACATCTGCTGCGGCGATTTGCAGGTGGACAAGTGCGGCAGGAGTTCCGGATGGAACGCCTCCAAATACTGAATCCAGCCCGGCGAGCAACTGGTGAACATCGGCAGGGCCGCGCCGTTTCCCTCCGTCAAATGGTGTTTCAACCGCATCAACAGCTCCGTACCTTCCTCCATGATGGTCAAATCGGCGGCGAAGTTGGTGTCGAAAACCGCGTCGAAGCCGAGTCGCCGGAGCGCGGCCGTCATTTTCCCGGTAACCAACGTTCCCGGCGGATAACCGAAGCACTCGCCCAAGGCGGCACGGATTGCCGGAGCCGTTTGGACCACGACGACACGATCCGGGGCATCGATCGCCGCCCACACGGATTCCACATAGTCCCGCTCCGTAATGGCCCCCACGGGACAGATGGCGGCACACTGCCCGCATTGCACACAAGTGACCGAGGCCAAGTCCTGTCCGAAGGCCGGACCGATCACCGTATTGAAACCGCGAAACTGAGGAAACAAGGCTCCGACCCCTTGGATCTCGTTGCACACGCTGACGCAACGACGGCAACGGATGCACTTGCCGTTATCCCGCATCAGGGCGGGGGTCGAAACGTCCACCCGCTTGCGCGCCGCTTCGCCGCGGAACTCGATTTCCCTGATGCCCAGCTCGGCGGCCAAATCTTGCAATTCACACTGACCGTTGCGGTCGCAGGTCTGACACTCGCCGCAATGCTCCGAGAGCAAGAGCTGTACCACGGTCGTTCTTGCACGGCGCACGCGCGCGGAGTTCGTGCGGACCTTCATCCCCTCGGTCATGCACGTGGAGCAAGCCGCGACCAAATTGCGGCAATTCTCCACTTCCACGACGCAGACTCGACAAGCACCGATCGGACGGAGCGATTCCACGTAGCACAGCGTCGGGATGCGAATGCCGAGCCGCTTGGCCGCACAGAGGATCGTCGTCCCCTCCGGAACTTCCACCTCCTGAAGATTGATCCAGGCTCTGACCATGGGTTGATCCTATCCGGCTTTCCTTGCGGGTATCCTGGCTTGACCTCGAACTTGCCTCGGCATTCCGCCTTTCACCCTCGCCACCACGCCCCGACCGACGAGGAGTATCACCATCATGCCGTCAAAGCTCTCCGCTTTGTTGGAGCACAATGACCTGCGGAGATCCGTTTGATACGTTTTCCCGGCGCCCGTAGTCGCAGCGAAGGCACCGCTTGGCCTGGCGGACGGCGACCGGCTCGGGCCATGGCAACTCCACCTCGTCGAAATTGTGGCACCTTCGGTCCAGGGGCAGTAGTCGCAGCGGTTCCCTGGGAACGTCGGAAGGATCGGCTTCCGGATCAAAGGCCGTATCGATCGGCCGCAGTTGCCGCCAAAACGCGTGGGTCTCGCCAGTGAGGTAGTAGTCGATTCCGACGGCTGCGCGTTCCCCCGCCGCGACGGCTTCGACCACGGAGGCAGGCCCGCTGACGGCATCTCCGCCCGCAAATACCCAGCGTTGCGATGTTTGGCCGGTGACGGGATCGGCCTGCAAAAAACCACGTGCGTTCTTTTCCAAAGGGACGTCGGGACAAACTGCTTCCAGGTCCAGAACCTGCCCCACGGCGACCAGGATCTGATCGGCAGGGATGCAAAAAGCATCCCCGATCTCCCTCGGCCGACGCCGGCCCGACCGATCGAACTCTCCCAGTTGGACGGGTACGCACTTCAAGCCCACCACGCGATTGTTTTCCACGAGCACGTCCACCGGCGCTGTGAGCAATTGGAGATGGACGCCCTCGTGTTCGGCCTCCAGCACCTCTTCTTCATAGGCCGGCATGGCCTCCCGATTACGGCGGTAGACCACGGTAACGCACTCGGCGCCGAGACGCACGGCAGTCCGTGCCGCGTCGATGGCCGAGTTCCCTCCGCCGACCACCACCACGCGACGACCGACGGGCACGGAACCGCGGATGTTATACGTCCGCAGGAAGGCCAGCGCATCCACAACGCCCTCGCACCGCTCGTTGGAGACGCCCAGGCCGGCACCTTGGGGCGCACCCAGGCCGAGGAATACGGCCTCGTACCCTTGAGCGCGGAGCGAGCTGAGGGTAAAGTCCCGGCCCAACATCCGCCCGGTGAGAATCTCCACACCCATCTGTTCGATCATCCGAACCTCCCGGGCCACAACCTCCCGGGGCAGACGATAGGCGGGGATGGCCTGCACCAGCATGCCGCCGGGGCGCGGTTCCGCCTCGAAGACCTCGGGGCGGTAACCCAGACGGGCCAGGAAGTACGCACAGGTCAGCCCCGCCGGCCCGGCTCCCACAATGGCGACTTTGCGCTTGGCGTTTCTGGGATTCTCACGGATTTCCGGCACCTGCAACGTCACTTCCTGATCGACCATGAACCGCTTCACCGCCCGGATCGCCACCGGAGCGTCCAAGGTGGAACGCCGGCACTTGTCCTCGCACGTATGGAAACAGACTCGCGAGCAGACCGCCGCAAACGGATTACGCTCCCGGTGGAGCCGTAGGGCTTCGGCATAGCGTTTCTCGCCCACCAGGGCCACGAAACCGGGAATATCCACGTTGGCGGGGCAAGCGCTCTCGCAGGGAGCGGCCACCAGCTCCGGGCAAACGCCCGCCCGGCAATGACGATCGCGAATGTGCTCGATGTATTCCTGGCCGAAATGGCGAATCGTAGAGAGGACCGGATTCCCCGCCGTCTGGCCCAGCCCGCACAAGGACGTATCCTTGATCATCTCGCCCAATTCGACCAGCCGCTCGATATCCTCTTCCTCGCCTTTGCCGGCGCAAATGCGTTCCATGATTTCCAGCATTCGCTTGGTTCCGACGCGACAAGGAACGCACTTGCCGCACGATTCGTCCTGCACGAATTCCAGGAAATAGCGAGCGACATCAACCATGCAGCTATCGTCGTCCATCACGATGAGGCCGCCGGACCCCATGATCGCGCCCAGGTCCGCCAGGGATTCATAGTCCAGGGGAACGCTCAAATACTGTTTGGGGATGCAGCCGCCGGAGGGCCCGCCGATTTGTGCGGCCTTGAAATTCTTGCCGGAAGCGGTCCCGCCGCCGATGTCGTAGATCAGATCGCCCAGCGGCATGCCGATCGGGACCTCCACCAAACCGGAGTTCTGGATTCCACCGGCCAGGGCAAAAACCTTGGTGCCTCGGCTCTTGGGAGTCCCCCATTGGGCATACCAATCGCCGCCGTTCAACACGATGGGAGCGATATTGGCGAAGGTCTCCACGTTGTTGAGCAGCGTGGGCGCCCCCCACAGACCGCTCTGGACCGGAAACGGCGGCCGCGGCCGGGGTTCGCCGCGATTCCCCTCAATCGATGTCAATAGCGCCGTCTCCTCGCCGCACACGAAGGCGCCGGAGCCCATGCGAATGTCGAGATCGAAATCGAATCCCGTACCCAAGATATTCTTCCCGAGCAGCCCTACGTCGCGCGCTTGGCCGATGGCGGTTTTCAGCCGTTCGACCGCCAAGGGATACTCCGCTCGCACGTAGACGAACCCGCACGATGCGCCGATCACGGCGCCGGCTATGGCCATCCCCTCGATCACGCTGTGCGGATCGCCCTCCAGCACGCTGCGATCCATAAAAGCACCGGGGTCGCCCTCGTCGGCGTTGCAAACAACGTATTTCACGTCTCCGGGGCTTTGCCTTGCTGCCGACCATTTCTTCCAGGTGGCGAAACCCGCGCCGCCGCGTCCTCGCAGTCCCGACTGCCGGAGCGTTTCGATCACGGCGTCCGGATCGCGTCGCTGAAGGACCTCCCCGAGCGCACGATAGCCGTCTTGCTCGATGTAATCCTCGATGCGAGTCGGATCAATCCGCCCGCAGTTTCTCAACACGATTTTTACTTGGCGGCGAAAGAAGTCGATGTCTCCGACGCGCGGCACGGGCCGACCGTCCGGACGGCGGTGCGCCAACCGCTCGACGACCCGGCCGCCGATCAAGTGCTCCTGCACGATGCTAGGAGCATCTTGAGGCCGCGTGTGCTCGTAAAGCACGTCGTCGATCATGACCGCCGGGCCGCCGAAGCAGGGCCCCATGCAGCCGGTACCGATAATCCGCCATCGTTCGGCGATTCCCCGATCCTTGGTCGATTGCCGCAACGCAGCCAGCACTTGAAGGGAACCGGACGCGATGCATCCGGCTCCCGTACAAACGCGAATCTCACGCTGTCCCGCAGCCGCGGCCTCATGCCGCTTTTGCCGCAAGCTCTCACGCCACGCGGCAAGAGCTTCCAGGTCCTCGATACGACGGTACGGCGTGCCATCGGAAATCATTCCCCGTCCTCCTTGTGCGCCGCAGGACCATTGCGGTATTGGTCCAATAATCGGGCCAACTGCGATACCTTGATCCGTTGATGGACGTCATCATCGATCATGATGACGGGAGCCAGCCCGCACGCTCCGAAGCACCTGCCCACATCGAGCGTGAAATTCATATCCGCCGTGGTTTCGCCGACGTCGACGCCCAAGTGCGACTTAAGCGAGGCCAAGATTTGCTTTCCTCCGCGGACGTAACAGGCGGTCCCCAAGCAGACTCGAACCGTATGCTTGCCGCGCGGTACCGTATTGAAGAAGGAATAGAACGAGACGACCCCCGCGACTTCGCTGTACGATTTGTTGAACGCACGAGCAATACGCCGTAGGGCCGTTTCCGGCAAGTAGCCGAAGATGGCCTGCGTCATCTGGAGCACGGGGATCAAGCCGCCGGGGACGGAACGATATTCGCTCAGGATATCGTCCAATTGGCGAATTTGATCCTGTTCTGTGACCTGATTGCAGGCACAACCGGTCGAACTCGGCGACTCCATGTCGCTCTCCCTTATCCCAGAGGCGAGAAATTCTCGAAGGATGCCATCAATCCGGCAGGCCGCCTACGATGCGGCACTTGCTTCGTCACTCGCCCCACAGTCAACCCTCAAGTCTACCTCATGGCAGCTCCGCGGCACAGAACAGGGCTCTGAAAAATAACGTAAAGCTCGACTAGAGCGACACTTTTTCTAGGAAAAATTGCGCTCACTGCGGTTTTGGGAGCCCTTTACCCAGCGAGAACCCGGCCGACGAAGACTCATCTATCGGGGGATCGCGTTATCGCGGCGGAAACCGCGTGGACACACCGGCAGGGCGGCAATAAAATAGATTAAGCCCCTCCGAGAGTCCGCTGCCGCGACTGCTCCGCCTCCCCGCAGTTGGGCGAAGCGACCCTCGTGGGGGGTTTTTGTTTCCGTGCGGGCAATCGGCCTCTCATCTTCTCGTCATTCCGTTCTGTCGCTGAGCCACCTTCCCCGTTGCCAATCTCTTTATCCGCTGCATCCGCAAGCAGTACCCATCCGCCTGCTCGCGCAGTTCTGGAGCAATTGGCCTTTCCTAACTTTTGACGAAAAGAGACAATCGCGGCGGAGGTGTTAAAGAGTACCTGTTGACCTCATCTCCGCACCACTCCGGCACGGAGGCCAAAGCCGTGAACATCTGCCTTTTTCTCCCGAATTGGCTGGGCGATGTGGTGATGTCAACACCCGCCATTCGCGCGATCCGCAAGTGGGCCGGCCCGCAAGCCCGCCTCGTCGGCATCCTGCGTCCCAATTTGTCGGGCGTCTTGGACGGCACGGATTGGCTCGATGAGGCGTGGTGCTACCATCCGAGGGGCGATGATCCCCGCTGGAAAACCGGCGCCTTGGTGCGGCGTCTTGCGGCGGAAAAGTGGGATGCGGCTGTACTGTTTCCCAATTCCTGGCGGTCCGCGCTCGTCGCCTGGCTGGCGAGGATTCCCGTCAGGATCGGCTACGGCCGACATCACCGCAACAAGTTTCTGACGCACGCCCTCGCCTGGGAGCACTCCCGAGAGGATGGCTGGCGGGTCCCCATGGTACAGTACTATCTGCGATTGGCCGAGACCTTAGGCTGTCGGCCCGAGTCGCCTCGGTTGGAATTGCGAACGACGCCGCAGGGTGAAGGTTTGGCTGCCCGCGTCTGGGATGACTTGCGGCTCCCAACCGACGGAAGGACCGTAGCCATGCATGTGGGTAGCGCCGGAGCTTCCGCGAAAGTTTGGCCCTCGGAGTACTTCGAAGAGCTGGCTCGCCTGATCGTTCGCAATACCGATCACGCGGTTTTGCTGCTATGCGGTCCGAGCGAAAGATCGGTCGTGCGCAGGATTGTGCGCAGCGTTCGAGACCCGCGCGTCGTTTCCCTGGCCGATCAACCGCTGCATATTTCCCTGCTAAAAAGTTGCATCAGCCGCTGCGGGCTGTGCATTTCGAACGATAGCGGTCCGCGGCATGTGGCGGCGGCATTGAGCGTACCGGTGGTGACGTTGCTCGGCCCCACACCGGAGGAGCTGATTGACAACCCTTGTGTCGAGGGCCTGAATCTGCGTTTGCCTCTTCCATGTGCGCCTTGCCTGCAACGGAATTGCGAGCCGGGACATCATCGCTGCATGCGAGACATGACCCCGGAATGGGTTTTTGAACGCTTGAGGCCGTTTCTCCTGCGAGATGCTTCGGCCCGAGCCGCTTGAGGACGAGTGTAGCATGCGACCGCCCATCACCGTCGTGATTCCCTGCAAGAACGAGCAGCGGCACATCGCTCAGTGTCTCGATTCCGTCTGGGAATGGGCCGACGAGATTCTCGTTGCGGACAACGGATCCACGGACGACACGTTGTTGATCGTGGATCGCTATTGTCGCAGGTCCCCCGAACGATGCCGCTTGATCGAACGCGAATTCGTCGGTTACGGCGATTTCAAGAATTGGGCCATGGACCAGGCACGGCATGATTGGGTGTTGCATCTCGACGCCGACGAGCGATTGACCCGGGAAATCAAGCAGGAAATCGACACGACACTTTCGCACGATTCTCCGTACGTGGGTTACCGTGTTCGATTCCAAACATTCTTCTTCGGGCGTCCCATTCGCCGCTGTGGGTGGAACCGCCATTATGCCATTCGTTTGATGCTAAAGTCGCAATGCCGCTTCAATGACAGACGAGTCCATGAGGGACTTATTCTCTCATCGGGCGAAGTCGGCAAGCTGCAATCTGCCGTCGAACACCACACCTATCGCTCGTTGCAACACTGGATCGACAAGAAGAACCTCTATACCACGCTGGGGGCGGAACAACTGGCGGCATGCGGAAAATCGGTACGGCCGTTACGAGATTTGTTCCTCCGGCCGCTCCTCCGTTTCCTTCGCGTCTATCTGTGGTATGGAGGCTTTCTCGACGGCGTTCCGGGCCTGATTATCAGCATGGACGACGCTTTCGGGACGTTCCTCAAGTACGCGAAGCTTTGGGAGTTGAAAAATGTACCGCCCGAGCTGCTCGCAGTCGATGACGAGCATCAGCGCGATCCGGTACAGGAGGTTGCCCAAGTTGCGAGTTGACGTGCACCTCCGCCGATCGCCCTTGCGCTGCGTTTGAGTTCATCAGACTGCCCGGATGCTCAGGGTCGTTCCTCGGTGAACTCCGCGATGGTCCGCAGCGGCAAGCCCGGCTTCGGCGGCGATTCTGCAAGCCTAAGGCTCGCATCGCTGGGATCGTGTTCCCGTCGTGTACGGAGGACCTACGACCGATGCCCCCTGATTATGCGATGGTTCGGCCGCCATCTACCGGCAGGCACGCGCCGGTAATGAAATCGTTGTCCCAAAAGAACTCCACGGCCTTGGCGACATGCTGGGGTGATCCTTCCTTCTTAAGAAGCGTGGCCTGAATCGCTTCCAATTTTTCGTGTTTCGACAAGGTGGCCGGCAGCATGACCGGCCCGGGGTGCACACAGTTCACGCGAATCGCCGGGTTGCGGTGCGCCAACTCCACGGCCAACATGCGAGTCATGGCGGGTATGCAACCCTTGGACACAAAATAAGCGGGATAGTTGAGATAAGGGCGTTCGACCGCCCAATCGCCGATGGTCACAATCACCCCGCCTTCCGGTTGCTCGGCCATCATCAGTCCCGCGGCTCGACAGCACCAGAACGTCCCCAAGGCGTTGACTTCGAAATGCCGCCGCACGTCATCCGGAGTCATCTCCTCCAGTCGCTTGGGATCCCAGATCGAGGCCGACGTCACCAGCAAGTCCAGCCGTCCGAACCGCTCCTTGATTCGAGCGAACATACGATCGATGGAAGCCGGTTTACTTACATCGGCCTGAAAAGCGACGGCACGGACGCCTTTTTCGATCAACGACGCCACCGTTTGCCTCGCTTCCTCCCGGGACCGATTGTAATGAATCGCCAGGTCGAATCCCCGGTCGGCCAATGTCTGGGCGATGTGATACCCCACCCGCTTTTTCCCCGCGCCCGTGATCAACGCCACACGTCGCGACACCTTTGCCGACGAAGTCTTCATTTTCCGCAATCCTCTATGCTGAAATGCCCAAAGTGTACACGATCGGTAAAAAGACGGCCTACACGACAAGCCAAATAGCTCGCGTGCCGCCATGGGACCGCAGAAACCACGAATCTGTGAAGCAGACTTGGTTCCCAATGGTTTAACCGCCGACGCCGACTACTCCGGGGACGCTGGATCCCAAGCCTGAATTGCTTGTTCCAATGCGTGTCGGCCAACCTGTGGATTCACGATGGCCTGGTCCCAATCCGGCTCTGCGATGGGAAGGCGTACCGTCCCTGCCTGCATCGATTGCGCGGCTTTCGCATCGTCGGCGAGCAGGTCGCTGATATTGCGGAAGACTCTCGCCCATTCCTTGGGACGGCCGTCCACGGTAAATAAACCCGTCAATTGGCTGACGTCTCTTGCCTCCGGGTGATCGAACACTCCCCAGTTCAACCATCCGTCCGCCAGGTCGCGGGTGGACTCGATTGCCGCACGGCACCACTCGGCCTGCTCGAGTTCGCTTGCCGGCGGATGACGGCCCTGATTGATCGTCAGCCGGCCGCCGCCATACCAGCCGAATTCAGCCAGGACCACGGGACGCTTGACCGCCGCACACGCCGCCACCGTCGATCGCAAGTAGATCAAATTGGCGGTGATGTCTTCCGACCGCTGATAATCGAGGAATCCCCGGGCCAGCGGGTAGAAATGAACTTCCAGAAAGTCCAGGTCGGGTGCGATCCGCTCCGGGCGAAACGCGGAATAGGTCCTAACCTCGGGAAGAATGACGGGAACACTCCATTGGATCAGTCCGACCGTTACGAGAGCCTCGGGGTCGGCCTTTCGAATGGATGCCGCCTGTCGCGTCACCCATTGCCGCGCCAATTCCTCGCGAAAGTGTTGGTAGGCCAGAATTTGAGCGGCTGGGCTCTTGGCGGGGTCGGGCGGGCCGGGGTCCTCCCAGTTGACATCGTCCGCCGCGATTCCCCAGGCCGCGGCGGCCGCCTCGCGGTCCCCGTAGCGTTGCCGCAAGTGAGCCTTCCAGCGTTCACGCAACGCGCGACCTTCCCAGGGAACGGCCGGCTCATTCAACAAGTCGTAGGCGAAGATCGCCGTCCGCCCCCGGTATCGGTCGGCCAGCAGTTGCCAAAAGCGTTCCTGTGCGACCAGCAACCGCTCGTCCGAATAGCGATCCCCCCGTGCCCAATCGGGGATGCCTTCCCAGTGATCCGGCCCCGTCGGATGGAGATAGATGCCGTTTTTTTCCGCAATCGCCAACATCCGATCCAGTCGCTCCAGACCGAATTCGTCGAGGCGATCCGGTCGGCTGAAGAACGAGCCCAAGGTGAGGAAGACTCGCACGCAACGCACGCCGTATTGCCGTAACAGGGCGAAATCGCGCTCCACCGCCTGTTCATCGAACTTTTTCCACAATTGCGGGGCCCAGCCCGTGCCCGGCCGAAAGTAATTCACTCCGACCGGGAAAAACCGGCTGCCGTCGGGTAGCACAAACTTGCCGGCTTGCACGGTCACTCGCGGCAAGGGTGATGCAGCAGCGTCCTGAGCCGCCACGGCGGGTTCCACCCAGAAAAGCGCCATTGCAACCAAGAGCGCAAACCTGATGCCGTTCCTCAAGACGCCCGGTACACCTGTCCTGATAGCCATGGTTGATGTCCCTGAAATCGACTTGCGGTGGATTGCGATGAACCCCTCGATTGCCTGCATGGAACGAAACGCCGCGGATTACCGTGACGGGAAGCAGCCGCCCGACCTTGGCTGAAGCAATTTCTGCGAAGACGAAGCGGTGCGTCCGTGGAAAGCCCCACTTTGCCGGAACAGGCAGGCGGACTTGTCGGAGCGTACCCCCACAGGCAAGGATCGCATCGCTTCAGGAATTTGGTCTTTCATCGCATTCCCTTTCGCGTCGGCGCCGGCTAAATGGTAGCCCAAGGAACTAGGACATTCCAGGCCGTTGCCGCCGACGGACACCGCGGTTATTCTAGGGGACAATCGCCCGTAAGGCGACGGATTCGCAAGCCCGGGTCTCGTATTCCCGGCCCCGGGCACGGTGATACCGAAACCAAAGGTCTGGCAAGATTCCGGGGGACATCCTCTTTCAAGGAGACGATTGCCATGAAGCATCCGTTTTTGACCGGCGTGTGCGGGTGCCTAATCGGTTCGGTTATGGTTTCCGTGGCCGCGGCTTTTTCGGGCAGCGAGTTACGCTCTTCCGAACAGGTGTTAGCGATTTTTAAACAACCGCCGCGAGAATTCAGCACTGCTCCGTTGTGGGTCTGGAACGACATGCTCAGCGACGAGCAAATCGTATCCACGCTGGAGGATTTGGCTTCTCAAGGCGTGAAACAGGTATTCGTTCACCCTCGCCCCGGCCTGATGACGCCGTACCTTTCGCCGGAATGGTTTCGCCTTTGGCGGCTGGCGCTCGATACGGCGGAACGACTCGACATGAACGTGTGGATCTACGACGAGAACTCTTATCCTTCCGGATTCGCCGGCGGTTGGGTGCCGGAGGAGATGCCTGAATCGCGGGGCCGAGGCTTGAAGTGGATCGAGACCGACGACCCGATGAAGGTACCGGCTGAAGCGGTGACCGTCCATCGTTTGTTTGACGACCGCTACGAGGACGTTACGGCGGATATTAAGGCCGGCAAGCCGCTGCCGGCAGGCCGCTATCTCGCCACGGTGCTGGAGCGGGCGGGCACCGCACCCTGGTACGGAAATCGTTTTTACGTCGACCTGCTTTATCCCGGAGTAACTCAAAAGTTTCTGGAAATCACGCTGGATGCCTACCAACGCGAGATCGGCGACCAATTCGGGAAACGTGTTCCAGGCTCGTTTACCGATGAACCGCGGCTGCTCTCCGCCGGAAACTTGACCTGGACGGAAGATTTGGCGGCGGAGTTTCAGCGCCGAATGGGCTACGACCTGCTCGCCAATCTCCCCAGTCTTCGCTATCCCCTGGGTGACTGGCAAAAAGTCAGGCACGACTATTACCGATTATTGTTGGAATTATTCATCGAGCGTTGGGCGCAGCCGTATTACCAGTGGTGCGAAGATCACGGTCTGGAATTTACAGGACATTACTGGGAACACGAATGGCCCAACTGCGGCGCGGTCCCGGACAACATGGCGATGTACGCTTGGCACCAGCGTCCGGCGATCGACTGCTTGATGAATCAATACGCCGAGAACACCCACGCCCAATTCGGCAATATCCGCGCCGTGCGAGAGCTTTCCAGCATCGCCGACCAAATGGGGAGGCGGCGAACACTGTGCGAAATCTACGGTGCCGGCGGTTGGGATCTGCGGTTCGAGGACATGAAAAGGATCGCGGATTGGCTGGGCGTCCTGGGTGTGAATACCTTCGACGAGCATCTCTCTTATATCACGATCCGCGGCGCTCGGAAAATGGACCACCCCCAATCGTTCTCCTATCATGCCTCCTGGTGGAATGATTATCACGTCATGGCTCGTTACATCACTCGCTTGTCCCTGGTCCTCTCGGCGGGAGAGCGACGCAACGAGATTCTCTTGCTGGAGCCGACTTCCACCGCGTGGCTTTATCAAGGCGACGGCACGACCGCCGATGAACTGCGCCGGCTGGGGGATCAGTTCTTCGATTTGGTCAAAACCCTCGAGTACGATCAAGTCGAGTACGACATGGGTTGCGAGGACGTCATGGGGCGGCACGGCGAGGCACAGAACGGGGCCTTGCTCGTCGGCCATCGAGCGTATCATACGGTGGTGATCCCGCCCCTCTGTCGGAATCTCGAAACGAAAACCGTGCGGCTTCTCAAAGCCTTTCTGGAAGACGGCGGAACGGTCCTTTGCTGCGGCGACGTGCCGGAGCTTGCGGACGGCGCCGCCTCGCCGGAGATTGCGAGCTTAGCGGCCTTGCCGGGTTGGATTTCACTGTCGCCCGCGGAACTGTCGGCACGGCTGCTGAAGCGACAGGATCCCGGCGTGCGCGTTCATTGGCGAGAGCCTCGGCAGGGTATCTTGTTGCACCAGCGGCGGCAGCTTTCCGACGGTGAGATTCTGTTTTTGGTCAATACCTCCCTCACGCAATCCGCCATCGGCACCGTCGAGTCGCGCTACCTCGGCGTTCAGCGTTGGGATCTGGAAACGGGCGACGCGGCGGCTTATCCCTTCCTTCGGACCGATTCCGGCAGTGAGTGCGAATTCACGCTTGCTCCGGCGGGCAGCTTGGTCCTCTTTTTGAGCGCCAGGGAGCTTCCCAGCATCGATAGGCCGCGATGGTCGGAAAGCGTCGTGGCGACGGATGGAGGAATCGAAGCTCGGCGACTGCAACCGAACGTCCTGACCCTGGACTACATGGATGTGACCGTCGGCGAGCAAACCCGTCCTTCCGTGTATTTCTTCGAGGCTTGTGATTGGGTTTTCAAGCAGCACGGATTGCCCGGCAATCCCTGGGATCGGGCCGTGCAGTTTCGTGACGAGTTGATCACGCGGCGGTTTCCGGCCGATAGCGGTTTCACGTTAGGATACCGATTCACGGTGCGCGAACGAGTGCCGAATCCGCTTTGGATCGTCGTGGAACGCGGCGATCTATATCAGATTGCGTGCAACGGGCAGCCGCTGACGGCGGGCAAGGACTGGTGGTTGGATCGGGCCTTCCATCGGATCGACATCAGCCGGGCGGCGAAGGTGGGTGAAAACATCGTAACGCTCACCGCCTCGCCCATGACCATGTGGCACGAACCTGCTCCCGCCTATCTGCTGGGCGACTTTTCCCTGGTCTCCGTCGCCAAGGGTTTCGAGGTGGTACCTGCGCAGGGGCTGGGGTTTACGGACGCACGGCCTTTCGGGCACGTTTGCGAACCGAACGGGACCATGTGGCTTTCGTCCGGTGTCGGTTTCCGGCCCAATTCCACGAACGATTACGCCCCGTGGCTGCTCTTCGATCTCGGTCGGCCGGTCGATTTACGGTCCGTCAGAATCTGGAATTATAACGAGGTGAACTTGACTCAACGCGGCGTCAAGGATTTTGAGCTGATCGCCCTGGACCGCGGAGATCCCGAAGCCGCGGGACGCTCGCTCGGCCGATTCACGTTGGTGCAGGCGGTGAGCGGAAACACCGGGCCTTCTGAGCAGCCGCCGTTTCCTCAAACCTTGCCCGTTGCCGCCGACGGTATCCGCTTTTTGAAGCTGGTGGTCCGGTCCAATCACGCGGGCGTGGTTTACCCGGCTACGCCGCAAGCCCCCGACAATGCCTTCGTGGGATTGTCCGAAGTCCGCTTCTTCGAGGCGACCGCGGCGGAAGAACGCGAGATCGCCGGAGTGTCCGTCGCCGCCGCCTCCAGCGAGTTGGCGGAAGGGTTTGGGCGGCGGGCGGCCCACGTCGTCGATGGGTCGGGGATGGATGTCGGCTGGAACCTGCAAGGCTGCCCGTTTTACGCGGGAGATGTCGCCTATCGCACGCGCGTTTTGGTGGAGGAGGTCGCGTCGGGCGACTATTACGTGCGATTGAATCGCTGGAATGGAGCGGTCGCCAAGGTCGTGGTCAATGGTCGGTCGATCGGCCACATATATCGGCGACCTTGGGAATGCCGCATTACTCCGGCGTTGAAAAACGGCGAGAATGTCATCGAAGTTGTGGTCACCGGTACCCCCAAGAATCTCCTCGGCCCGCATCATGCCGGCACCATGAGAGGCTCTGCCTGGCCGCACGCCTTCGCCCAAGGCCCCAAGGAAGGGCCGCCGCCGGGGGCCGCCTACGACACGGTTTCCTACGGACTGTTCGAACCATTTGAGGTCTTGGTACGAACCCCGGCCGATTGAGGTGCTACCGCTCCGGGGTCCCGGGCCCAAAATCGACGTCCGCGGCCTTCGAAGGCGGTTTCGCTTCGCCGATCGACGTCCGTCTCGGGGCTTACCCAAGTCGGGAAGAGTCTTTTTTCGACAGAATCGAACGATCGCATGGGCTTTCTTCTGCGGGGCTCGGCTCTTGTTGAGAATCAACGGGAAGGGGTTCCCGTTTTCCACCGTTCAACGTAGGATGGACGGAAAAGCTCGCCCCCAACGATGCGGCCGAGGCTCCCGACGAGGGATCACGATGAGGAGTCCCATTTTGTGGTGCGACGTGCCCGTCTTCCGGAAGAATGCGGTTCGTCGTGTCCGCCTTTTTCTCCTGAGGCACCGGGCGGGTACGGATGCGAGCCGATGCCTTCGCGGACACCTCGGCGCTGTTCGCTTTTCACCTTGGACGATCGAGCCGATGCCTTAGCCCAAAGGAGCCGATATTCCTAATGCTGCCCTCAGAGGAACATCTTCGCCGAAGCGTTTTGGAGTTCATGGATTCGGAATATCCACGACTATTGGAAGGGGAGACCATCGAATCGGCTCTGGCTCGCTTGCGTGAAACGGGATTCAAGTCGCGGGCGGTTTATTTTTACGTCGTGAACGCAGAGGGGCGTTTGGTCGGGGTCGTTCCCACTCGCCGCATGTTGCTGAATCCTCCCCAGACGCCGGTGTCGCAAATCATGGAGCGGCGGGTCGTGGCGGTGCCGAAGAGCGCTTCGCTCGAAGATGCCTGCGAATTGTTCATTCTGCATCGCCTGCTGGCAATACCGGTGGTGGATGAAGAAAAGCGGATGATGGGGGTTGTGGAGGCCACCGTCTATAGCGATGAGATGTTTCGCTTGGCGGACTCCTCCGAGGAAAATTGGAGCGAAGAACTGTTCCAACTGATCGGATTCACGCTCTCCGAGATCCGGCGGGGCAGTCCTTTCGCTATTTTTCAACGACGACTCGTGCTCTTGATGAGCAATTTGGCCGGAGGTTTGTTCTGCGCCGTGCTGGCCGGGTTGTTTCGCGATTTGCTGAACCGGGCCGTGGCGCTGGCCTTGTTTCTGCCTGTGGTATTGGCCTTGGCCGAAAGCGTAAGTATTCAGACGCTCACGCTCGCTCTCGACCGACAACAACTCGGTGTGTTTTCCGGAAGGCGGATCCTGAGTTTCCTTCAGCGCGAATTGCTCACAGGAATCCTGTTGGGACTCACGCTGGGCGCCATGGTGGGTGGATTTGCCGCCTTCTGGGATCAGCAACCGCGGCTTTTCCCGACGATCGCGGCGGGCATCACCCTGGGCCTTGTGATCGCAACGGTAATCGGCACCATAGTACCGCTATTGTTTTGGTTGGCGCAACGCGACGCCCGGCCGTCCGCGGGGCCGGTGGTGCTCGCTTTGACCGACGTCACGGCCCTCACGACCTATTTGCTGGTGGGATTGCTGATCATGCCCTGACGGCAGCCGGCGGCGCCCGGTCTTCCCCGCTTGCCGCGGTGTATCCCGGCGGGAAATCTCACGTTGCCATGATCTCCAGCAGCCGCACGTCCCTGGGATCGATCCGTCGGTGGGCCGCGTAGGTTTCTTCGAACGGCGTCAAGATCAGTCGCCCGCCGACCTCTCCCGCCATGACGCCCGTTTTTCCGTCGAGAACGGCTTGCACCGCGAAATCCCCCAACCGCGAGGCTAAAATGCGATCGAAAAAGACGGGGGAACCGCCGCGCTGAAGATGGCCGAGCGCCAGCACGCGAGTATCGTAGGGGCAACCGAGTTCTTGAAGCTGACGTTGAAGCTCCGCAGCGCCGCCTTGTTCATCCCCTTCGGCCACGATCATCATGACGGAGGTCTTGCGACGCCGCACGAATTCATGGAGCAAGCGGACGATGTCTTCGGTGCGGGTAGGTGTTTCGGGGATGGCAGCAATTTCCGCCCCGCTCGCGATGGCGCAGAACAACGCGATGCTCCCGCAGTGCCGCCCCATCACTTCCACCAGAAACATCCTCTCATGGGCGTCGGCCGTGTCGCGGAGCTTATCCACGGCGTCCACCGCGGTTTGGACCGCGGTAGCAAACCCGATCGTGTAGTCGGTGCCCAGCAAGTCGTTGTCAATCGTGCCGGGACATCCGACGATTCGGCCGTCCCAGAATCGGGCCAAGGCCGAGGCCCCGCGAAACGTGCCGTCGCCGCCGATAGGAATCAAGGCGTCGATCTTGTGCTTCCGCAGGATGTCGGCCGCCGTTCGCAAACCGGCCTCAGTGCGGAACTCTTGAGAACGGCTTGTATGCAGAATGGTCCCGCCGCGCCGCGCGATGTCGGACACGCTGCGCAACGTCATGCAATCGCCGCCCTCTTCGCTCCGCAGAAAATCTTCGGCCAAAAGGCCGCTATAACCGCGTTGAATGCCCACCACCTCATGTCCGGCCGCCAAGGCCGATCGAACTACGGCGCGAATGCACGCGTTCATGCCCGGAGCATCGCCTCCGCTGGTAAACACGCCGATCCTCATCGCTCCTCGCCCTCCCAATTGTCTCGCGAACATCACCCCGATACTCCGGGAGAATCATCCAGCGATTCAGCGTATCCGAAGACGGCGCACGAGGAAACCGGGCAGGCAATCCCCGGTGAGACTCCCGAACGCTGTTGATGATGCGTCGGGCGAATCGGTGCGTTATGCTAACGGAGCCGGCGAGCCGTGCTCGAAGTTTGCGCCTTGCTCGGGTTTGTCGTACCACGGCCGTGTTCCGAGTTTCGTCCGGCGAACTGATTCGGAGAGGGACGCAAGCATGACCGTTTCGGAAGAGTTGGAACGCCTTCATCGTTTGCATCAAGAGGGTGCCCTTTCCGACGAGGAATATGCGGCCGCCAAACAGCGCGTCTTGGCCGGAGAACAGGCGAACGCCCGGCCGGCGCGGGGATTTTTCGCGACACTTGGCGGCTTGACGGGGGAGACGCCCGAGGCGCAAGCGAGGTTTTGGACCACCGCCGTTCACCTCTCGCTATTGTTGGGGTTCGTGATGATGCCGCTGGGCTTCGCCGCACCCGTCTTGATCTGGCTTTGGCTCCGTGAGAAATTCCCTCAAGTGGATCGCCACGGCAAGAACGTGATCAATTTTCTGATCTGCTGGGGAATCGCGTTCGGCTTGTGTCTGGTGATTGGCGGAGCCGTCACGGCCGCGGGCTGGATCTTTCCCTTGGGAACGCTGTCGGTCCGGCTCGTATTGGGAGCCATCGCCGGCATTTTGACCGTGACGGCGGTGGTCCTCCCGATTATAGCCGCCGTTAAAGCGCATCGCGGGCAAGAGTGGCGGTACCCGTTGGTCTATCGCTTTCTTCGGTAAACCCGTTCGCGACTTAGCGTGCCGAGCCGACGTCGAACGACGGCGGCAGGATGATCGCCCGGCGTGGGGCCGGATTCGCCGTGGCCGTTTATACCATGCCGATTCGCGCCGAACGATCGGCCCGTCCTTTGCCGCGGCATTTCCCGGTTTCGGCGGAGGAGCACTCCCTTGCTTGTAAACGTTGCGTGCCCACTAGGCCGTCAATCCGGTCAAATCCGGCGCCAGACTCCGTTTTTCGTCCAAGACCTGCTGCATCGTGACTTCCTTGCCTCGCAGAGCCGCCTCTCGCCCCAGGATGCAGGTGAGACAGCCATCCACGGCTCGGGCCACGGTTGAATTGTCGCATCGACCTTGACTGACAAGCTCGTGAAACTGGGCGATGTTTCGCTGCGCGCCGTTGTCGTACAGATTCTTCACTTCCCCTTCGACTCGCTTTTCGCCGCGAACTTCATACCAGGAGTTCCCCCAATAATTGATCACGGCGTGCGCGTTGTAGCCGTACAACTTCACGGAGAGTTCCCCTGCCACTCGATTCGGAAGGGCCTGACTGAAATGTTCGTGGATCAAGCCGTCGTCGTAGCGAAAAATGACCGAAAACACGTCGGGGCTGCTTCCATGCGGATCCGGACGCATGGTACGGGAGAACCCGACTGCCGAAGACGGACGGCGTCCCAAGACCCATACGGCGGCGTCGATCGCGTGAATGTCGTACGAGACGATGTAGCCGCCGCCGATCTCCATGTCGTTATCCCAAACTAAGTTGCGAAGCCGGTCGGCAATTGTCGGCCCTTTGGGCGGGTCCGCCCTTCCCCCGTTGATTCCGACGGTCGAGATGCGGGCGAGCGACCCCAGCTTGCCGGCGCGCACCGCTTCCGCCACGATCTGGTTTTGGGGATCGGTGGGCATTTGGTAGTCGACGAAGAACACACGGTTTTTGGCGGCCGCCTCCGCCCCCAACCGGCTGATGGTGATGCAGCCCGGCACATCGTTCGCGACCGGCTTGGCCATGTAGACGTGCAACCCCGCCTCCACCGCGGCCGCGGCATGTTGGGGGAAGAAACAGGGCGGAACTTTAAGTATGACGGCGTCGATACCGCTTTCGATCACGCGCTTGTAGGCATTCAAGCCGGAGAAGCGGCGATTCGGCGGGACTCCAAGGTTCTCGCCGCACTGTTGAACCACTTCCGGGAAGTAGTCGCCGGTGGCCACGATCTCGTAACCCCCGTGCTGCTGGAATAGCTTGGCGATCCAACTTCCTCGCCCTCCGTTGCCGACGATTCCCACGCGGATTTTCTTTACGGCCCGTCCGATCACGGCCGGGGCTTCCGCCCGAAGTCGTCCGGCCGCCGTCATGGCCGCGGCCCCCAGCGAAGCCGCAAGAAAATCACGTCGCCCTACGCCGCCGATCCGATTCCACCGTTTCGATTCGTGTGACATTGTGGCAATTGCTCCTGCGAAATCGCACCCGAAATCGTCGACCGCCATCCGATAAACTGCCGCCGGCTTTCCGTGCGACGAGCGTCATGGCTCCGCGACCCAATCCTCGCGATTGCTGCTTCACGCCCGCCGTGGGGGAGGTCGCGGACAGCGCTGACCTCAACGAGAGCCGCAATCCTCGCCGACCGCCCGGGATTGTAATCGCTCCTCTTTTCCCAAGGCAACCATTCCTGTCAACAACGAGGGGCAAGTCAGCGGAAATCCTACCCCCCCGCCACACTTCGCAATTCGCCTTTCTTCGGTGCTCCGCTTGGCAAGCTGAGCTTTACCGTTCACCACAAATTGCAAATAATGCGTTTTGTGCGACTTCGGGAGGGCCACGTTGGCATCTCAGCTTATTCGCGGAACTTTTGCCGTGTGGCTTGTGCCGCCGAAAAGCGAACCGCAAGTGTCCAACGACGTCGCGCTGTGACTTCCCCATGGAGGATGGCCGAGCGGTATTGTTATTGCTCCCTGCAAGGACAAGGCTCATGGATTCATTGAAGAGGATGCAAGGACTGGGATCGCTTTTGGCGGGGGCCGCGCTTGTGGTCCTGGCAACCGTTCCTTGCGGTTGCGCCAAGTCGCAAAAACCGGAGGCCGCCAAGGAGGATGCCTCTTTAACGAAACAGAGTTCCGATACCACGGCGGACGGAAGTGCGTCCGGGGCAACAACGCAATCGCCACCAAAAAGCGAGGAATCCGGAACGGCTGATGCGGCCGAAAGCTCGCCGCCGGTCAGCACGCAGTCTCCCGAGGAAATCCTCCAATCGATGATCGATGCCTACCGCAAGGCGGAAAGCTACGCCGATAACGGCAAGATCATCATCCGTGGTATGTTCAACGACCAGCCCGTCCAAAGCCAGATGGAATACGTGACGGCCTGGGAACGCCCCAATAAGCTCCGCTTGATCTGTTACGAAGGCTCCCTTGTTTCCGACGGCGCGCAAGTGTTGGCGGCGGTGCGGACTTTGCCCAATCAAGTTTTGCGGCTGCCCGCTCCGCCGGAGTGGACGCTGACAGAACTGATGCGGGATACCGTCCTGGCCAACGGACTGATGCAAGGGCCGACGCAAGGTTTCTCTTTGATTCCCCCACCGCTCGTGCTACTGCTTGCGCAGGACCCCTTGAAGACGCTGTTGTACCAAGCCGGGCCGCCGGAATTGCTGCCCCCCGGCACGTTGGGCAGCTTCACCTGCGACCGCATTCGCGTAACGCGACCGGATGGGAATGCCGTTTTTTGGATCGATCGCCAGGAGCATTTGCTCATGCGTTTGGAATACCCCGTCGAGCAGATTCGACGGGCGATGGGTGCCGGGCAGATGCGAGATTTCGTGATTTACGCGGAATTCGTGGGTGCCGGCCTGAACGTCACCATTGATCCGGCGGCCTTCAAATTCGAGGTGCCCGCCGAAGCCAAGATCGTCGATGAATTGCGTCCCCACGGTTACCAATACCTGGGAAAACAGCCGGAACCCTTCGAGTTTGTTGATGCGCAGGGCGGACCGCTTGATTTGCAGCGTCTGGCGGGCAAACCCGCCGTGTTGGAGTTTTGGGCCCGGAACGACCCGTACTCGCAATATCCGCTGAAGCAGATTCAAACGCTCGTTCCCGAATACGGCGATCGCGTGCAGTTCTGGGCGGTCAGTGTGGATCACGTGACGGAGGGGCTGGACAGTCGCGCGGTTTCCAACCAGGAATTGCAAGACCTGTTGAAGAGCTGGCAGGTCGATATCCCGCTTGCCCGCGATCCCAAGAACGACGCCGAGCGATGTTTCTCGGCGGTGTTTCGTCCGCAAGGCGGAACGGTTCCCGCCATGGCGGTTTTGGGGCCCGATGGAACCGTGCAAACCTATCACCTGGGTTCGGTTCAAGACTTGGCCGAGCGCCTCGGCGCCACGCTGGACAAGATTCTCTCCGGCGTCGACCTGGCCCAGGAAGAAAAGAACAGCTTCCAGAAGATGAAAGATGAGTTGGGGCGATTGATCCGGGAAGCGGAAAGCAACGGGTTATACACATTTCCGGTGGAGGAGATCGTCGGCAAGGCATCGGTGCAGGCGGCTCCCGTCTCGCAACCGGAACGGCATCGACTGACGCCGGTCTTCCGGTGTGAGAGCCTCAAGTCGCCCGGCAACTTGCTGGTTTTCGATTCGACCGGCGACGGCTCAAGCACGGCGGATTCCCGGGTCTTGGTAGTGGAAGACGCCAACACCGCGACCGAAATCGGCTGGGACGGCCAAATCGTCGCACGCTATGTTTTGAAGCCGACCCCGCCGGACGTCGCGGACTTTCTGCGGACCGCCAAGGATGAGGCGGGCAAAAGGCTTTTCGCGTCGTGGGGCATGGGCGGGCGACAACTACTCGTGTTCGACGAAAACTTTCAACCGGTGCTGCGTTTTCCGCCGGATGACGCTCCATCGCACCAAGGCCTTGCCGATGTGCGGCTTCTCGACCTGGACGGCGACGGCAAGTCCGACTTGGCCGTCAGTTACCTGGGCATCGGCGGTGTGCACGGCATTTCGCTCGGGGGTGAACGGCTCTGGGGAAACCGAACCGTGTCCGTCGCCTTTCGCATGAGCGAAGTGCTTGGGGAAGACGGCCGCAAGACGATCCTCGTCACGAACACCAGCAACGGCAGCGCCGTGGAATTGAGCCTGGAAGGCGAACGGCTGCGAGAGGTGGTCGTCCCCGGTCGAACCATTACTTGGTTGGCGGCCGCCGACCTGGACGGCGACGGCCGATCCGAACTCTGCGGCTTGGACGTCACCGATTATGGTCAAATCGAAGCCTTCGGTTTCGATATGGAAGGTCGAGAACTGTGGAAATACCGTTTGCCGCGAGGCATGGCCGAGTTCCCTGTGGAACAGATCACCTGGGGACCGCTCGAGAGCGAGAATCAGCAGCAGTGGGTTCTCGCCGCCGCGGACGGTTCGGTGCATGTCCTGGATAAGACCGGCACGCTCGTTGATCGTTTCAACTCAGGCGCGCTGTTGACCGGGCTGGCCGTCGGGCGCAAAGACGGAAAGCCGATCATCCTCGTGGCACATCCGACGGCCGTTGAGGCGTGGTCCTGGGAGGCCGCTCCATAGGTCGAAGCTTGCATTCCGCCGCGGACACCGGTCGGCGTTGAGGATTGCGAAAAGCGGCCGTGTCGCCCGTGCGTGCGAACTCGGACTTGCCTCGCCCCGCATATTTTTCGTGCGGAAGGCGACGGCCGGGCCGGCCACGCCGGCACGGGCTTACTTCGGCGGAATCTCACTCCCAAGCCGTAACAGATTGAGGCATTCTTTCACCCGGGCCTCGGTTTCCGCAACCAGGCGATCCTCCGACCAGTCGCGGTAGTCATCCGGCGTCAAGGGCGACCCGAAGTGAACCCGAACCCGTCCGGGTCGAGGGAATCGGCGACGGCGCGGCCACGCCCGGAAAGCGCCTTCGATCGCGGCTGGTACGATCACGGCCTGCGACCGCCGGGCCAGTGCGGTAAAGCCGCGTTCAAACGGCTGCAATTCGCCATGCGGAGTTCGCGTTCCTTCTGGAAAGATCAGGAGCGCGTCCCCACACTTCAGACGGCGAAGGCTTTCCTTCAGCCCCGGCAAGGGGTTACCGTCCAAATCCAACGGGATCGCGCCGTAGGATCGAATCAAGCCCGAAAAAAAGCGGGAGCGAAACAGGCTTTGCCGGGCCAAGTAACTGATGGTTCGCGGCACGCCGGCCCCGATCAGCGGCGGGTCCAAATGGCTTTGGTGATTCGAGACGATGAGCACGGGACCTGTTCGCGGAATCCCCTCACTGCCCGAGTACCGGATGCGGAAAAACAGCGCGGCCGCCGCTCGCACCACGAACCTACTGAACTCGTACCAGCAGCGGTTCACGTACTTCGGGGGCGTGCGGTTCTTTGGCCTCTCGCCTTGCTGGGCCGCATCACGGCTTGCCGACGCTCGCGACATTTGCGTCACTCTGCTCCCTATGAAACCTAACTTGCCGGACTTTGCCTCAGGCCGCCGGGAGGTGCGGCCTTGAAAGCG
The DNA here is from genome assembly GCF_055386265.1 of Thermogutta hypogea. NCBI lineage: Bacteria > Pseudomonadati > Planctomycetota > Planctomycetia > Pirellulales > Thermoguttaceae > Thermogutta > Thermogutta hypogea. The sequence goes on along the minus strand of NZ_AP042425.1, from coordinate 1,275,543 downwards.
AGAGCCCTCGCAAGGGCGGCGCTTCAATCGGCTTGCCGCGCGTTCCCCGCGACCGGCCGTCAATTGCTCCGGGCTTGCGACAACCCCGCCTGTCTTTCACGCACAACGGCCTCCAACTTGGCGACCACCTCGTCCACCGTCAGTCCGTCCGTGCTGATTACGACGGCGTCGGGCGGGCATCGCAAGGCCCCCACGGGGCGAGACGCATCCGCACGATCTCGCTCCAGGATGGCCTGCAAGACTTCGTTCCATGTCATCGCTTTGCCCTGTGCCGCGTAGTCGGCCACACGGCGCTTGGCCCGCTCGTGAGGGTCCGCCGATAGGAAAAACTTGCACTCGGCGTGAGGAAACACGAGCGAGCCTTGGTCGCGTCCCTCCGTGACCAAATTGCACGTGCTACCGATTTCCCGCTGCAATTCAGCCATCTTCTCCCGAAGTTTCGGACTGTCCGCGACGAACCGCGTCACTTCCGTCACGTCCGGTGAACGGATGGCGTCGGTCACATCTTCACCGTCGAGAAAGAGACGCTCGCCTTGCCACTCCAGCCGAATGCGGTCGGCTAAGGATTCGAGTTGGGCGGGGTCCTTCCAGTCGATGCCCTCCCGTATGGCGGCCAGGGCGGCCGCCCGATACATCGCGCCCGTATCGAGATAGCGGAATCCCAACCGCGCGGCGAGCAATCGTGCCGCGGTGCTTTTTCCGGCCGCGGCGGGACCGTCAATCGTGATAATCATGGCATCGATGGCACCATCGTTTCCCAGTTCCCGCTGCGATTCGGCCGTCACTCGCATAGCACCAAGAATGTCGCAAGACGGGACAAGCGATCTCCCGGTTTCCACCACGCGAAACTTCGTCGCCCTCAAGCATCTCGAAAGCGGACCTCGATCGAACATCGCTGGAAGCGAGCGAAATGGACCGTTACGGCGTCCTCGGCGGCCGCCAGCGGCTCGATTTCGCGCTGCCACAAATCCAGCCGATAGGCGGAACGCACATGACGACAGAATCGAATCACGGCATCTCCCGCCCTGCCTTCGGTCTCCCAAAGTTCCAAACGAAGCCCGGTAAGCCGATCCCCTTCCATGAGCGGCGACATTCCCGTTACGAGGACGTTACGAACATCTACATGGATCATCCACGCGCAAGCCGGGTTCGGCAAGGTCGAAACGATCGGCACGGCCGCCGGCGGCTCGATTAGCTGCAACGCCGCGTGTAACGGGTAGCGCAGGTCCAAGCCGATTCCCACTTCGAATTCCCGGGCCGTTTCTCCCTTGACGATCAGCAGGGTGTCCAATCGTCGCAAACCGATGCGGCGGTGAAACGGCAATCCCGGAGTAAGAAACGTCAAGGCGTGCTTTTGCGTCATCAGATGAACGTACCAGGGGCTTTCCAAGAGGGAAGCTTCGGTCTTGACGCGGCACCACCCGGACGATCCGTGGACTTCCGCCGTCTCATCGTTCCAGGCAAAACGACATGCATAATAGTCGGCCCAGGGGGAGCCGTCGGGCAAACGCTCGGGTTGCAAATGAATTTTGATTCTGGCGATCGGGATCCGCTGCACGACGATGACACGCTGCTCGAAGCGCGCAACCAGATCACCCGCGCGGTCGACCAAACGTCCCCGCGAGACGATTTCGGCCGTCGGCGGCCCGGGAAAAACGACTTCGACGGACTCGGCAATCATCCGGCTGTAAAAGCGTTCCGGATCATCCAGCTCGCCGCCGTCGGGATCCGATGGGATCGGCAATCGCAGGGCCAGCTTCTGGCCGAGAAGGTTCCTTCCTACCGGGGCCGCTGCAAAGGCCGCAATGCCGCCCGACGTCTCGTCCACTTTCAACCGATAGAACTCATTCTGAACGGCCAAGCCCTCCACTCGAAGGGGAGGCTCGTCCCTCGCTCGCCGCGAGAACAGGCCTCGCCTCTTTTCGACCTCGGCCTGTTGCGGCTCATCGTTCCGCGGTACCGCCCAATAACTGAAGGGCGGCACTTCGACGACCACGGGATCATTCCCTTTTTCTCCGGTCGCCACGACGGGCCTTTCGGTCTTCGGCGGAAACTCCGTCCCAGGGAGAAAGGCCGGCCCTCGCTGCGAAAAGGGATGCGGATTCAAAAACATGTGGCCGGTTCCCCGAGTATCCGTCGCGGCCGCAGATTGGAAGAGATTCTCCGCAAAAAGGCTGATCGCGTCGGCCAGTATGCGGTCGCATTCCGCAACTCGGGCGGCCATAACCTGATGGTCGCTCGTTGTTTCGGCTTCGTACGTAGCCTCCTCCAAGAGGCGCATCGCCGCGGAACGAATTTCGCTAGCTTTTTGGTCCCAACGGCCGGTGACCAGGGCCCGCATGATAAGCACGTTGACGGCGGAATCCGCTTTGACGACAAGACGCAATAGCTGCGTCCACCGACTGATCGCATCGGGAAGACCGTCCGCGACCCATTGTTTCAAATACGGCGAACTATAGCGTTCGGCCGGGTGTTGCGTTCGGGCGCCCACGTATTGCGTATCGCGAAAATACTCGGGCAGAAGCCGGAAAGCCCCTAAAACGGGAGAGTAGCCTGCCGTGATACGCAGCAATCGATACCACGGACTCACCGCATCGGGCCAATGAGCAAAAACGGCCGTGGCGGCATGGTCCAGGTCCAGAATTCGCCCCACGGTGTCCGCCAATTTCAAAAATGTGCCGGCGCGAGATGCGTCGAGTGGGATGCGGCCAAGTGCGTCGACCGTTTGACCGTCTTCGCCCTCCCAACGGAATTTGCTCTGGTTGCCTACGGGAAAGCCGCCGTCGTCGAGAGCAAAATGGAGGGCGCCGGTAAAGCCCCCCGATGCCAGAATGCCGGGAAGATGAGGGGACAACCCGTATCGACGCCGGCCGAACACCACCGGAGTCGTTTGCAGGTGCGATTCGTACTCTTCGCGACCTCGTTGGAAATTCCTTACCCAAAGAGATTGCGGCAGCAATGTCGAGGGGCCTTCGTGATACTCGCCCCCAACAATCGTCGCGCGATTTTCCGCGAGGGCCTTCTTTAGTTCAGATAGCGTGTCCGGGTGGTTTTTCGCAAGCTTTGCCACCAAGCTACCGGTGATTTCCAGATTGATGCGGCCGCCCTCCCGCAGTTCGCGCAACAGTCCCGCCCCCAACGTGGTGTCGGCCGTCAACGTCAAGTCGATCAGGTGATTCTGAACCGGATAAAAGTATTCGCGGGATTCGCTCAAGAGGTCGAAAGCTCGCTGCAAATGCGATTTCACCTTATCGGGGTCTCCGGAACATGCCGCCTCCGCCGCCTTCAACGCCGACTCGCGGAAGCGAATCTCGTCCAGATTGCTCATATAGCGCAACTGCCGGGTCATCAGCTCGGCTTGGAGGTGGGCGAAACCCAGGGCGAAAAACTGAGCCACGATGGACTCGTCGAGCTGCGGCCACGGCTCAGCCCACGCCGTTTCCAATTGTCGCCTTAGCTCGGCTTGATCTTTGAAATTCCGGAGCAAGATCACTCTCTCGGGGTTGAGATTCTCAATCCAGCTCGGCGGAAGGCAGGTCTCCGATACGGCAGGAAGGGTGATCAGGGCGTTGTCCGGATCACTCGGCGGGTCGTATGCCCGCTCCCAGCGAGGCAAGAATCGCACCGCATGGAGGAGTACGGGGTGATACAGCGTCGTCCACGCGGAGAGCAATTGCTCCGCGTCTTCATCGCCGCGATCGAGTTGGAAATCCTCCAAGCTGTAACAGGGAAGTAACACGATGAGTTGTTGAATTGTCATGAATGGGGGCTTTTTCGCAAAGAGGTCAATGTCACTTGCGGTGGACGATGTGATTCGGGGCGACTTCCCGGGCGACCGTGCCTGGCTCCCACAATGCGGGCGTTGGGATTCGGACGGTTGCCATGCGGAAGCCGAAGGGCAATGGCAGGCCGACTTGACGGAAGACGTTCTCGCCGGTCCAGGTCGGACGAATTGCTCCGCGGAAAGCGGCCCAGTTCTCCGTGCCCGCTTCGCGCCGTTCGACACCGCCCTCAGGCACGTCTTCACTATAGCCCATTTTGTCCCGAGAGCGGCAGTTCTACGGAGCGTCGGCCCCGCTGGGAGTCCTTCTCGGCGCGTCCATCCCCGGATCAGGCCTGTCGATTACCGCGCGTCGGTGCAGCCGAAGGAGCGGCCGAAGCAAGCACGCCATTCTCACCGCCACGCGGCCGCATCCGCCGGTAGTCTCGGCTGATAACCTCGGCAAGCCGTTTTACAATGATTCGTAGGATATGTAGGGCGGCAGCTTGGGGCAAGGGCTTCACTACGGAGGGACGATCCGGTGGAATGGTATTGCCGTTTAGTCTCGACCGGCCGAGCCATTGGTCCGATATCGGGCAGGGACCTAAAGAATCTGGTGGAGCAGGGGCACGTCGGCCCCCATGACATGGTGGCCCAGTCAGCGGAGGGCCCATGGTATCCCGCCTCTCACGTTCGCGGTTTGTTTGCAGCTCCCCAGCCGCTCAGTGCTTCGCCGACCGGTATGCAGAACGCGGGACCGGCCGTTCCGCCCGCCCCCAGCGTCGAGCGTTCGCCTTCGGTCGCTTCTCCGCCGGCCCATGCGGCTCCCGTTCCGCTTCCCGTTCCTTTGGGCGTCGAGACGGAAAACGATCCCCATCAGTCCACCGTTTCGGCCGACATTCGCCGCAAAAAACTATTGCAGAAGCGAAGTCGCCGAAAGCTCATTCGGGCGTTGGTGGGGGGCTTCCTCCTCGCCAATGCAGTGCTTTTGGCGGTGGTGTTGCGGCCCCGAGGCGGTGCCTCGCCTCAGCCGGCCGATGGGCCTCGGCGTACGATGGGCGATCGAGCGTCGGAGCAACTGAAACCGCTGGACACGAGTGACCTGGATAGCCTTCTGCCCCGGTCCGGCACGAGCCCCGCGGAGCGGTCCGGCCGGCATGCCGACCTCGCGGCCACGGCGGCCGCATTCGGCGAATCGTTGCGAAAACATGCCGATCAGATCGGGAATGTCCGAATCGTGATCGAGAAGGTCGAGCAAGGGTATCCTGAGTTGCGGCAAGGCGGCGCCCGAGCGTGGCCGCCCTCGCCCGTGCTCGTCGTCACCTTGGCAATCAGCAATGTCGGCGAAACATCGGCCGTCAACTATCGGGGTTGGAAGGGTGGGCCGGAGACGGCCTACTTTTCCGTGTCGCCGACCGGGCCGCCGGTCGCACAGTTGCGCGTCTTTCCGGCGACCGTGGAGGTCGTGGGTAGCGTGGGGCCCTCGCGGTTGGCCCCGGGGGATACCTTGCGAGACGTTTTGGTGTTCACCCCGCCAAAAGAACAGGCCGAAACCCTCTACTGCACGCTTTTGGGCGATCCCGTCGGAGTACAAGGAAAGCAGTTCCAGTTCATCATTCCGACGCAAGATATCGTGGAGATGCCCATCCCGTCCGAGCTGGCTAAGCGATTGGGAAGAACCGCGATGCCGAACGATCGTGGAGCCGTGAGCGGCGACGTCGGCGGTATCGGCCCGGCTCTGCCGGATGGCGAATCGTCATCGCCTTCCCCGCCGAAGGACGAAGACAAACCCTTCGGCAATGAGCCGATTCCCATCCCGGGCGTGAAAGCGGATACGGTCGAAGACGTCGACGGTTTATAGTGAACGACGGCACGCTTCCGAAGTGCAAACTCCTGCGGTCTGAGTTCCGGCGTTATTGCCTCGGTGTCAGATCCTGAGGGGCGGTGCGTAACTTCTGCCATCGCTTGCGTAGTCTCACGGAATCGACTCCCAATTTGGTCCCCCGAGAGTCCTGGACCTTTCCCAGGCACTCGAAGCGAAGCGTGTGTTCGCCCGTCGCCAGTCTCCTTTGGCCTAGATTCAACTCCCGGACCTCCACTTCGGGGGAAAAGAAGTCCTGTCGCGCGCGGACTTCCTCGCCATCCAATAGGATGCGATAGATTCCGAAATCGTAGGAGTAGGTTACACGCAGCGTGAGTTGGGTCAATTCTTCCTGCGCCACGTGGAAGGCGCACGAAAACCAGGCCCCCTGCCCCTGATGATTGTCGAAGAATAACTGCCCCTCCCCCGTCCAGAGATAGCCCTTTTGAACGTGGATCGCCCCACCCTCCATTTTCGCCGAGGCGGCCAGCTCTTTACCCTCGGTGATTTGGTCCAATTCCGGCAGCTTGCGCTCCTGAGCACTCGGAAGCCTCGCAAATCGCTTGGGTTGGCCTTGCTGATACCAAAATGCGACGGATGCGAAATCGTCGTTGCGCTCCACGAATCCCCGATGCACGTCGGGGGCCAATTCATCCTCGCTGATCCAACCGGCGTCCTCGATTTCCACGCGCAGGGAGCGTGAAAAGCGGACGGCGTCCGGGATGTGCCAGCGATAGACGGTCGTCCGGTATCCGACCATGCCCCATTCCCCTTCCAGAATGGAAACGCCGAAATAGGGATAGGTCCCCGTTCCCATTCCCCACGCATTCAAAGCGTAATCTTCCGTTCCCGTGCCTTGAATGCTGGGGTGTTTTTCGCCGTCGATGTAGAACTTCTCGTCTCCCTCCCCGAACCACTCCGGGCTGCGTGAGCGGACGCTCAAGACTGTGCCCACGTATTGCCCACGGCCTTCCGCATCGAGAATGAGGTAATCCCTCCCGGACGCGGTGGGAAACTCTTGGCGGTATTGAGCGCAGAAGTACAACGTGTCTTCCGGCAGGCTTTCGAAACGGGTGAAATCGATCTGGTAATAAAAGGCGTTCAATGGCTTGTCGCTCTCATTGGTGATTTGAATGCGAGCGGATCGGAAAAAGGCCATCGGCCACCAGCAGTTGTACGCGTCTCCGCCCTCCACGATGATCGGCGCAGAGTTGACGGCCGCTCTCTTGCCGAAGCCCGCCGCGAAGAAGTCGCCCACGGGTGCTTCCACCGCCGGTTCTGCGGCGCCGTCCCAAAACATTCGGAGGACCAATTCCGAGTGGTCGGCATTGCCGTCTTTCCCCAGCCAGCTTGGCTCGGGACCGGGAAACGTAAGCCAAATGTGCTGAATGACGGCCGGGCCGGAGATTTCGGCAAGCACCAGCGTCTCACCCGGCGCAATGAATCGATTGTCGAAATTACTCGAGCGCTGCGGGGCCGCCGACGAAATTCGGCCCGATCGCCCTGGAAGCGGCCGCAACAGCGACCAGAGAGGAAGCCCCGCCGCGAGATTCGGCGAGGACGCCGGCCCTGCGTTTAGCGCAGAAACCGCAGGCGAGTCCGATGGAAACGCGGCTTCCTCGGCGAAGGACACGGCGGCAAACGTAATCGCGATTGCCGTCACCGCAGGAATCAAGGCAGCGTTCCACCGAAGCCGCCGAACAGAGAACGGCCTCGATGCATCCGAACCTAGTTTTGGGACTCGCATGGGTAAAGCCTTGCGCATGAGCGGGAATACGTAGGACATCCAGCGACCGATGGGGCGTCCCGCAAACCGCAATGATGACCGGGAGGCTCTCCACGTGATCGCCGCACCAGCCCAAACCTCCTCACGATGCCGACCCTTGCGTGAGGCGTCGGGTCTTCATCGCTTCGTACAAATTCGCCGGCCGGAGTCGTTCCGGCTCCACCGCTTCCAGCCATCGAGCCTTCAAGTCACTCGGTTCCGGAAGTTGCGGCACCACTTTGGCCGGGTCGACGATGCGGACGCCGATGATATTGATCGCATCCATTTGCCAGTTCGGCCAGGGGGCGGCTCGCTCGGACCTGATGTTCCAAAACGTGGCTCCGGCGCCGCTGTGATTGCCGCGATTGCCGCCTCCACTCGAGGCGAAGAGCCGTCGGCCGCTTCCCGCGTCGATGTCCGTGAACAGGTTTTCGTAGGACGCCCAGCGATGATGATCCATACAGAGATCCACCGCTCTGCCTTGGGAAAACACGCAACCCACGGACGACTGCACGGTCAGATCGTGGATGAAACGCGTCTCGATGTCGAAGTCCTTGCACAGCAAATCGTTGCCTTGCAAAGAGATGCCATGATGTCCCGCGTAGCCTTGCGAGGAAAGACGCTCCGCATCCGCTTGCAATCGAATTCCTTCCACCGTGCAAAAGAAACCGAATACGTACGGCCCGCTATCGGCATTCCGAATCGTCAAGTTTTTCAACCAGCAATGAGCCGCGGATCGGGCGATCTCAATCGGATTGAAGCCGACCTCCAGAAAATGGCCCTGATAACGAGTCACGGGAAATTCGAAAGCGAGGTCTTCGATTCCGACATCCGTGACGGCGGGAACGAAGGGCGCAACGGTGGGCTGCCACTGAGCGCGGACATCGAAACGCAAGGGACGGTCCAGGACGAGCGCGTTATCCTCCACCTTTCTCACTCGAAACACCTGAACCACGCGCCAGTTGTTCAGCCCGGAAATGTCACCCGCTTGATCACGGTACAAGTATTTCACCAACGATTTTTGCTCGTCGTCTTGAAGCGTCAGAATGATCTCGTCACCCGGCTTGAATGCCACCGAGGCCGGTGTAAGTCGATAACTGCCGCGTACCTCTTCGGAAATCACGCGGACGCCTCGACCCGGACTCAAGGCCCCGCGACCGATGGAGATCAATCCTCCGGCCCAGGACCAATTGCTGGTCGATTGGCCGCCGTCGGTCCGCGAAGGTCGCGGCTCGATTTCGACGCCGGGCTTGCGGAATTCCAACACGGTCTTGTCGGGGCCGGCCCCACGCAAAACGGTCCCGGAGGCTTCGATCCGAAAGAGATCGTGGAGTGCGTATCGCCCCGCGGGAATGAGGATCAGCTTGCCTTTTCCCGCCTCCAAGGCACGGCGAAAACTCTCCGTATCGTCCGTAACGCCGTCGCCCGCCGCGCCGAAGTCTTTAACGGAAATGCTTTCCCTTGGAATGCGATAAGGTTCTTCGCCCCGTCGATACCCTGCGAAGGAGAAGTCGGGCAGGCGGCTTCGGGAAGACCACAACTCGCCGTCGACGCCCCACAATCGGGAAGGCACGGTTCCCTCTTCGGCAATGGCCGGGAGGCAAGTCGAACGACTCCCCGGCAAATTGACCAGAATCACCGCTGCTACCAAGATCGCAAGGTTACCAGGGTGAATCTCGGTACCCAAACGCTGCTGAATCGACATGATTCGCCTCCTCCTATGACGGTGGGCCGCTACTTCAAGGTCCTGATCCGAAAACGGTAGAGGACTCCCCCGGCGGCCTCCCACGCTGCCGCTCAAGGCTCTGCCATTGCGGTTGTGACACAAGTTTGATACGAAACAAGTTGTAATGCAACCTGGACGGGTTATTGGCACTGGAACTGGTGCTGGACGATTTGTGGTCCGGATCGCGGGAAGACGCTAACCCGGCCCGTTTCCGGAACGCTGCGGCCGTCCGGCCACGGTTTGACAGGCACCGCCGATTGGGGTTGTTTCGAACGATGACTGATAAAGCACTGATTCTGGCCCGCGGATTGGGCACTCGAATGAGAAAAGACGATCAGTCCGTAGCTCTCAGCGAAGCGGAAGCCCGCGCGGCGGCGACGGGCGTCAAGGCGATGATCCCCATCGACCGTCCGTTCTTGGATTACGTCCTGAGCGCCCTGGCGGACGCGGGCTACCGCAAAGTTTGCCTGGTGGTGGCTCCCGACCACGAGGTGATACGTCGCTACTACCGAGAGGAATCGCCGCCTCAAAGGCTGACGATCGACTTTGCCGTACAAGAGGTGCCGCGCGGAACCGCGGACGCCGTGGCCGCCGGCGAAGCGTTTGCCGACGGCGATGACATCCTGGTGGTGAACTCCGATAATTACTACCCCTTGGAGGCACTGCGGCAACTGCGGCAGGTTTCGGGATCGGCGGTGGCGCTCTTCGAACAGGAGGCCATGCTCCGCGAGAGCAACATCGCTCCGGAAAGGATCAAGGCATTCGCCGTCGGATTGGCGGACGAGGATGGCAACTTGGTGCGAATTCTGGAAAAGCCCGATGAGAAGACGCTGGCGTCGCTGCCGCGCCCCCTCTGGCTGAGCATGAATTGCTGGCGGTTCTCTCCAGCCATCTTCGAGGCCTGTCGCAGAATTTCCCCTTCACCTCGCGGCGAGTATGAAATTACCGACGCCGTACAGTACTGCATGGATCGACTCGGCGTCCGATTCCAGATCGTGCGCGTGTCTCGCCCGGTGCTGGACATGACGAGTCGAGCCGATATCCCCGCGATCAAGGAGCGGTTGAAAGGCGTCCAAGTGCGACCTTGACAACCGGCGGCGGTTACGGCCGCAGTTCGCTCAGAAACCGACCGATTTGCCGCTCTAGACCTACCCAGTCCGAGCCGAAGACGCCCGTGAATTCCGCCTCGCGATCGCGTTGGGGAATTCCGGCCGACGTCGCACCATCGTTGACGGCTCGCAGGTAAGCGACCAGCTTCGCCGGTTCACGTTCCGTAAAATAGAATACGGCCGCCCAAGCCTCCGCATAGGCCAAGGCCGGGTTTTCTCGAAAACCAGCATCGCTGCGGACCAGGTTGCGTAGCCATGGGGTCTGATTCCGCCCGGCGCGGGCCGACCTAAAGGCGGCCATTCTGGCGGAGTGAACGCGCCCGTGAGCGGAACGATACGGATCTCCGCCGAAAACGCCGGCGGATTCGAAGAGCGTGGCCAATCCCTCCGCCACCCAAAGCGGAGGCGGATTCACGCGATCGTGAAAACCCACGTTGAACGCCCATTGGTGAAACCCTTCGTGGGCCAGGACATTGATGCCGCCGCGATCCTGCGGGTTGCCCGATCCTACGTCCCACAGCAATATCCGATTGGACAGCCGGTCGTAGTATCCCAGCGTCCCCGGCCGTAGTTGCACTCCTTGTCGCGCAGCCGTGCGTTGGAAACTCTCCCAACTGGTACAGATCACGGCGGGGAGCAAGAGGTCGGGCTTTCGAAGCGGAAATCCTCGCGTCGCGAAATACCGTGTCGCCGAGCGGAACAGCTCCTCCAGCCGGTCCTTCCAGCCATCGGATATCTCCTGCGGGCTGATGATGAGGTAGTGGGTCGAGCTTGTCACGCTGAAGTCGCTGCCGAACTCTCGCAGCACGGCCGCTTTGAAGTTGGGAAAATCGAGGGCTTGAAAACGATCCGCTATCTTGCGAAAGTCGGAAGCCTTATCGCGATCGAGGTAGAGCAGGCGGCCGTCGCGACAAAGAACGCAAAGCGTGTTCTCCGACCAAGCCAAAGGCGTTCCCTGGATTCGTTCTCCCAAGTACGAAAAGTCTATCATCCACGCGGGCGGAGACTGAGCCGACAGCCCTCCGTCACTCGCCGACAATAACGCCAGGAACGCGCCAAGTGCCCAGGATTTGGAGAGTGAGAGTCGGGTCCATGTGCCAAGGAAACGCATTGCCGACACGTCTCCGTCTCTCCCCGTAGATCGAAGCGACACGAACACCGCAAAATCCCAAGACGCAGGACGGCGTCTGCACGCGAACGCCCGCTCCGCCGACTGACCGGCCCGCAGCCGGGAAATCGAAGGCTTCACGAACCGTGCCCAGGCGTTCTCCCGGCTCGGTGTCTGGCCGCGCCAACCAACCGCAGCATCCGCATTACAAGTCTAGCTCACGAGGTCGAATCATGACCCCGTTAGTAATGCTTACGTATGCGGCCTCGCGGAGAAGGGAGCCGGACGTGAGATCAACCTGGTGAGCCGTACGGATCATCGGTAAATTGAGGATGGTATTCGGTTTACGCCCCGAAAACATGAGCGGAACACGAACCTATGCGATCGGTGTACTTGGACTATAACGCCACGCGGCCGATACACCCCGAGGTGTTGGACGCGATGACTGAAGCGTGGCGGAAGACGACCGGCAATCCGGCTTCAGCACATCAACCGGGACGAGCCGCAAGGGCGTTGCTGGAGGATGCCCGGGAAGGCATTTTGTCGCTGGTCGGAGCGGAGACCTCAGGAAAAGATCGGGACCGGTTGATTTTCACCAGTGGGGGAACCGAGGCAAACAACCTCGCCGTGCTGGGGATAGCTTGGGGAAGAACGAACGGATTGCCCGGCGAGTGCATCGTTTCGTCTTTAGAGCACCCCAGTGTTCTTCGGCCCGCGGAACACTTGCTGGACTTGGGGTGGCGACTGCACACCGTCCCCGCAACCGCAGAGGGCCTGATTCGGACGGAATGGCTGGCGAACACCGTTTCCCGGCGGACGGCCTTGGTAAGCGTCATGACGGTGAATCACGAGTTGGGCACGATTCAACCGATTCGGGAGGTGAGCCGAATTTGCGAACGAGCGGGCGTCCCTTTCCATACCGATGCCGTGCAGGCCGCCGGAAAGATCCCGCTGGAATTTCGTAGTTGGGGCGTTTCCGCCATGACCTTGGCCGCCCACAAACTCGGCGGCCCTGTGGGTATCGGTGCTTTGGTCCTGCGCGGGGAGACGCCGATCAGCCCCATCTTGTTCGGCGGTGAGCAACAGGGGGGGCTACGACCGGGCACGGAATGCCCGGCCCTGGCCCTCGGCATGTGGAAGGCGTTGCAACTGGCCGTTGCACGGCTGGAAGAAACCGTGAGACGCCTCAACGACTTGCGGCAGTATTTCGAAGAGCGACTTAAGCAGACGATTCCGAACATCCGCATCCGCGGCGAATCGGCGCCACGAGTTTGCCAAACCGTCAGTGTGGGCATCCCGGGCGCTGACAATCAGGTACTTTTCACCGGCCTGGATTTGGCGGGAATCGCTTGTTCCATCGGCTCAGCTTGCACGAGCGGGTCGCCCGAGCCTTCCCCCACGCTCTTGGCAATCGGCGCCAGTCGAGAAGAAGTCCGCGGTTCCTTGCGATTCAGCTTAGGTCCGGATACGACCCGAGAAGACCTGGATTACACCGTGGAAGTCTTGTCGCGATTGACCGCCGGTTTACGAGGAGTGACCTTCGCTCGCAACTCCTGAAATCGGCCCTCTCGGGATCGGTCAACGATGCGGCATGGCCCGCGAATTCGACATCACATTGACGGCGTTGTCGACGCACGGTGGAGAGACCGAAAGACCAGGCCTCGAAGTACAGCCATCGCCGCTTACCGATTCGTGGAGTACAAAAGGCAGGCCGGTCGGGCGTGCAAAGAACCGGCAGCGACGCAAATCCACCTTCGAGACGCAACGCAATCGTATCAACGCGATCGTATCGAAGGGTCGCTTTACGATAATGAGGCTGTCGGGACTCGAACCCGAGACCTACGGATTAAAAGTCCGTTGCTCTACCGACTGAGCTACAGCCCCGAAGTCTCCGATGTATTGAGGAATCCCGACACCGGCCGCCGATCGGGGGAAATGTCCTGCGGCCCGTCGTCCTCAAAAACTCGACCGATTAATGAAATCACCCGCCGGTCCAGCCCCGACGGGTGCCACCGAATCCACCGGCGAGATGTTTGTCCTCCCCGCCGACGGCGATAAAAAAAAGTCTACCCGGTTAGCCCTCGATCGTCAATCGACCGGTGCTTTTCCTGCGGCGAAGCATCAGTCTCTCGTTGTGATTCATCCCCATGCCGTGGCATGCGGAAGCAACCCCGGGCCGCCGCAAAAATGCGCCGCAGGGCCGCTCATTCGGGAAACAACCGCGTGGAGAGATAACGTTCTCCCAAATCCGGCAAGACCACGACGATGTTTTTGCCGGCATTCGCCGGTTGCTTAGCCAATTGCAAAGCCGCCCAGGCGGCGGCCCCGCAGCTAATCCCGCACATGAATCCTTCGGAGCGCGCGAGTCGGCGGGAGGTTTCGAGGGCGTCTTCGTCTTCGACTTGGATTACCTGATCGATAATCGATAGGTTGAGAACGTCGGGAATAAAGCCGGCGCCGATTCCCTGAATGAGATGCTTGCCGGGTTTGAGTTCCTGACCAGCCAATTTTTGGGAGATTACCGGACTATTGGCCGGCTCGACGGCGACGACCTTGACGTCCGGTTTGCGCGACTTGAGAACCTCGCCGACTCCGGTAATCGTTCCGCCGGTACCGACGCCGGCTACGAAGATATCGACCTTGCCGCCTATGTCGCGCCAGATTTCCTCCGCAGTCGTGCGCCGGTGGATTTCCGGGTTCGCCGGATTCTTAAACTGTTGCGGCATGTAAAAGTTCGGGTTTTCCTTCACGAGCTCTTCGGCCCGTCGCACCGCACCCGGCATCCCCTCGGCGGCCGGCGTGAGAACCAATTCCGCGCCAAAAGCCTTGAGCAACCGCCGCCGTTCGAGGCTCATGCTCTCCGGCATGGTCACCATCAGCTTGTAGCCGCGCGCGGCGCACACGAAGGCGAGGCCGATGCCCGTGTTACCGCTCGTCGGTTCGATGATGACGGTGCCCTCCTTGATCAAGCCCTGTCGCTCTGCCGCGTCGATCATGGCACGCGCGATCCGATCCTTAACGCTCCACAAAGGATTGAAGTTCTCGAGCTTGCCGAAAACATTGGCGACCGCTCCCTCGGTGATTCGGCGCAGCCGAACCAGGGGCGTGTTTCCGATGCAGTGTGTGATCTCGTCAAAAATGCGACCATTCGCAACAGGCGTCATCCCAGATTCTCCCAACGATCCGCTCAATGAAGGGCCTAACAGGCAGCTACCGACTCGAGCCGCTCCGACATCCGAGCCAACCCGATACATACCTTACTAATATCATAATGTTAATCTTGATTCCAATTCTAGTCAAGACCAAACCTATCGCCCCAATGAGCAAAAATTCCTGATCAGAAATCCCGGCCGCGGTTACGGTTCCCCTTGCGGGACGGCCTTTCCAGCCGTTGCGAGAACGGCGGCCGCGTGACGCGCCAAATGCCCGCGGAGATCTTGAGTATACGCCCGCAGGACTTGCTCCCCGATCCCACCGTAATCGCCGCAACGGAATAGCGCCCGTGCCAGCGACAATTCCACGATTGAATCGCGGCGAGCCTTGACCTGATTGGTGCCGCCCGGGCTGGATTGGTCAAAGCGGATCGCGTCCTGCACCGTGCGATGGACGTAGCCGGTCATCCCCGGCGTCGTCAACAACTCAGCCAGGGGTTGGGCAGCCTGCGGGTCACCGATCATCTCCAGCGCCAACGCCGTCGCGCGATGGTGACTGAACTCCGAATCCGGTTTGAGGAGACGGAGTTTTTCGAGAATCGCGGGGAGGGCACGGCGATCGCGAGTCCTGCCCAGGGCCACGATCAACTGATCCAGGCGACTGAGTGCGCTGCCGAACTGCCCCATGCCGACGTAATTCCAACCTTGATCCCAAGCGTTGTAACTCCTCACGGCGGAGATCAACGTCTCCAAGCCGGTATTGTCACCCAGCACGGCAAGAGCGTGGGCGTAGATCAGCCGATGTTCCGGCAGCTCAGCCGCCTGATATGCCTCGCGGAGCATCGGCCGGGCGATTTCAGGGTACGCCAAGATGACCGCCGCATCGCGATAATCAGTCTTGAGGTTCTCAACGGCCTCCCGAATCCTGGAAGCCGGCAAGGGGGGCATTTCGTCTTCTGCAAGAACGGTCTCGGGAAGATTGCCGATCTTTACCAGGAACCGTTGCAGTTCGCGCACATCCAGCCCGCGAACGTCGATGTCGCGTTGTGCCAACCATGCCGCAGCCGTCCCCGCCGCAAACCCTTGGTTCTGGATATCGGCCTGCATGCGGATCAGCGGGATGGCGTCGCGATGGGCACTGATTCCCAAACCGGTCACAAGGATCCCTTCCAAGCCCTTGGGGATCAGACAGCGATATGGTATTCGCACGTAAAAGCCGCGTTTCTCGGGATGTTCCAGCTCCAGATAGGGGTCCACGGTGAAGCCGTGGGTGTCGAAATTGCTGTACGCGATGCAAATGGTGTCGGAATAGGTACGTTCCAGCATCTGATCCAGAATCGTCATGGTGAATTCACCGACGATTCGCCGCCGCTCCCGGCTGTCGATCAAACGCCCCTGATCGAAGGCGTCGCGGTATTTCTTCTTCGCGTAAACGAAGACATGCCAAATGTCCAGGACGTCCGTGTCATCCGTAATCGTGAAGTCGGTGTTCATGTAACTGGCGCCGAGATTGCGCGGAGGAAGGCCGGTCCCTTGAACGGCCGGCTCGGTGTCGTCGGTGTACATCGTTTGGGCACCGGCCGCGGCCGCTATGTCGGCATTCCCGGTGGAATCGATAACGACGTCGGCAAGAACCACTCCGCGGCCGAAGGGCGTGACGACCACGACGCCGCGAACTGTGCCGGAATCAACAACGGCCCCGCTTCCGAGGCAGTTCATCCAGATATCGGCGCCGGCTTTCAATAGCTCGCTGCGCCACCACTCGGATTTCTGTTCGATCACCCAAGCAGCGGCGCCTTGATTGACCTCGGCCGTAAAGCCGATGCGATTGCCCCAGTAATAGGAAGAGATGGCCCCGGCGGTTCCGACTCCGCCCAAGGTGGCCAGGTACTCGATGACGAGTGTCTTGGCCCCTTGGCGTGCCGCACCGATTCCCGCCGCTGCTCCGCCGGTACCGCCGCCGACCACAACGACGTCGTACCGCCCTAGGATGGGCAAGGTGGAGCGTTCTTGCGTCACGGTCGGCCACTTTAGAAAGGGACGAACGCCGGAGAGAAGCTCGCCGATGTCATACGGAGCACCATCGTCGGCGGCGTGAGCAGCCACCCGCGGGAATTGGATCGCCTCGCGCTGTGCGGCTTCCCTCGCCGCCTCCTTGCCGAGTCGCTCTCCCAACGCCATCAGGTTGCCCGGCCGCAGCAAAGCCGCCGCCTGTTCGCGCGAAACGGAGGCACACCCGCCGAGGACCCACAGCCCGCTTTCTCCCTTGGCGCGAAAGCAGGCGAGGGGAATTGCGTCCGCCCCGGTCCAAGGTCCGCTACCGGTCGCCTCTCCTTGCATCGCGTCCGGGGGAACCTCGAACAACACGTCGGAAACGAACTGTTGTTCGGGGTGATAAACGAGGCGGCGGGCTGTTTGATCGGCTTTGGCCCAAGATGCCCAATGGTCGTCTTCCATCGGCAAATCGAACGTATACTCGATCACCGGAAATACGCCGCTCGAGGTCTTGGCCCGGTTGGGAAACGGACCGACGAAGGGAGGGTCGATCACGCGAGATGAGACATTCGGGGCTTCGACGACATTGCCTCCGATAACGACTTTTGTGAAACGATGGATGCCCTTAGGATACGGTGAGAAGGGGATGCCTGCCAGCCGTGCGACTATCGCACGATCCGTCGCATCGATGACCGTTTTGGCCGTCACGGCCTGCCGCCCGGCGCGATTGGCAATCACCACCCCCGCGATCTTGCCTTCCGCATCTCGAATGACATCCGTCGGATAGGAGCCGTAGAGAAAGGAAACGCCGGCCTCCAGCAAGGCGTCGTCCAGCACCTCCTTCACATGCATCGGTCGGGGCGCGGGAAAAGCCGCTCGGAGCCGATCCACGTCTTCCTGTCGCGGGGGCCCGATGATCTCGATCTCGCCCAACAGAATCCGTTCGCAATCCTCCGCTTTCTTGATTTGCAATTTAATGCGGCGTGCCTTCCGGCCCTCGATCGCGGCTTCGATGACATACGGAAGATCATTGCCGATCACGGCCGTCGCAGCCGGCTCCGCCCACTGCGGCGGTGTCCATGAGCCGTCTTCGTTTTCCAGACTGTACGAGAACCCGGCGACTTTAAAAGCGGAAGCAGGATCGCTGCTAACGCGACCGAAGGCCACCACGCGGATGCCGTGAATCTCTTGGGCCGCATCCAGTTCCACGAGGATCGACACGTCGCCATTGTATTGCACGCTCTGGCTCGGCGCATCGCTGCACAGCCCGTCGCAAAGCCGCCTGGGCGGGTCGGTATCGGCGTGTTTGGGGTCCGCGGGTAGATCGGCCGTGTATTGAAAGTCGTAACGGTCCGCGTGAATCAGAGAGTCGCGGCGCAGCGGGTCATCGAAGACTCGTCGGGCCAACGGTGTGGTGAGTTCCTCGCCCGGTTCCAGCCACAGTCGCAAAGTCGCGGTCATGTCATCGCCGAGATACGGTTGCGGCGCGGCCAAAAATACCCTGGCTCCCGACTGCGCCGCCTGGACGGCCGCGGCTACCGCTCCCGTGCTCCCTCCCACCACCAGGACGTCCACCTCCTGAGCCACGGGAATCCGTCGCGCCGACTGATTTACGGATTCGGACGCCCGGCCGGGTTGGGCCGACGAAAACGCAATCGCGGCGGCCGCGACCGCCGGCCAGAGACGCAACGCGGACGATAACGTGCGGGACATGTTCTTCTACTCCGATTGATTACGCCGGTCGAAAGCCGTGCACGGCCCACGATGATGCCAAGTGACACGCAGGCCGGAGCACAAGGTACTCCGTGTTGACCGCCCGCGGGTCGCACCGCTGTTTCGCCGCCTATGATATCAGCGCGAAGCGGCAACATCCACCACCGCGAAATGGGATAAGGGGCGCGACTCGGAGGTCCGTCTCGCAGGCGAGCCAGGGTGCCGGCTGAATCCGGATAAATCGGGGTCTTGAGCCAAGACGTACCTTAACCATAGGCGGCCAGCCCGAAAAAGAGCCGCCGTTTGAGGAATCGGTAGATACGGCTCTCCTCCGGAATCTCGCTTTCCGGAGTGGAGTGGCTGGGGCATGGCCGTGACGCCCGTAGCTCGCAGACCAAGTTCCTGCCGCTGGTGTCTCGCCCTTGCGAGGATTCAAGAAAATCGGCCAGTTCCCCGGGGCGTTCCAAAATCACGCATCCGCGAGTCTTTTGGGGCGCGAATTGTTGGAAGTCGCGCAGAAACCGACTTCCATTGATGGTCGCGAAAACATCGCTGCGCGGTTCGATGAAATCGGCTGCGTACGATAGAGGCGGACACGGCTCGACGCCGCCGGAGGGACCGATGTGAAAACCCAAACCTAGCGCAGCGGGACAGATCGCTTTGCCTTCCGCATCCCAATACGTATCGATAATGACGATGGGATGGCGGCGCCGCAGTTCCAGGAGTCGTTTGCGAAAACGGCCGAACATGGCGGCACTCAACGCCAATTCCGGGGCGGAATCCGGACCGACCGGTCGATAACCGTAGTACCACAAATATGCCGCGCCGAGGCGGCAGATGAAACGAACGTACGCGTCGCCGAGAACTTCTTCGCAATTCTGAGCCGTGACGGTCGTGGCCACGCCGAATAAAATGCCCGCACGCCGCAGCCGCCGCATGCCTTCCACAACTTGTGCGAAGACGCCGTCGCCCCGCCGGGCATCGTTGTTGGCCTTGCCTCCGTCCAGGCTCACCAGAATCGTTACGTTCCCCAGTTCGCGGATTCGCCGTACCGCGTCGTCATCCAAGAACAATCCGTTGGTGATCACCTGGAAATAGCAGTCGCGGTGCCGCTCCGGAATGCGCCACAGATCGGGATAAAGAAACGGTTCACCGCCTAGCAACGTAAAAAATCGGCATCCTTGCTGCTTTGCGGAATCGATAATCCGCATGACCGTGTCGAAGGGTAGTGTCCGGGGCGATCCCGGGTAATCGACCCAGCAACCGCGACAACGCAGATTGCAGGCATCCGTTAGCGACAAGAACCAAAAGGGTGGAAAGAGTTCCCCGCTTTTCAATCGTTTGCGATACGCCCGCATCGTAGCGAGGGAAGGACGTACCCAAAGCCACGCCGCTTTCCATAACAGGCGGGGTGACACATGCCTCAATAATCGAATCGGGTAATATAACAGCATAAACCTTTCCGCTCGGCGCCGGCGTCGCTCCCCGCCAATCTCTCTTTCGGTCGGCACAACCCCGACGCCGCGTAGGCTCAGTGCCGAAGGCGACCTCATCGATTATACTCATGTTTCTTGGTCTCCATCAGCGACGGACGTGGAAATATGCCGGATGAGCCAGAACTTCGCGAGATCTGGGCCGGATTGGCCCACGAATTGCTCGAACTGCGAGGCTCCAGCGGCCATTGGCGGGGTGAACTGGCCCCCTCACCCTTGGCAACGGCAACGGCGGTCAGCGCGTTGTGCGTGCGTCTGAAGAGTTCCGAAGATGCTCTCAGCCCGACCAAACGGGAGGCGATCCGCGCCGCCATCGTCCGCGGGGCGGCCTATCTTTTGAGCACGCAAAATAGGGACGGCGGTTGGGGTGATACCGATCGCTCGCGCTCGAACATCGCGACGGCTTATCTAACACAGGCCGCCCTCCTCTTGGCCAAGCCGTATGTCCACGAATTGCAGGGGATCGACCGCGCGTTGCCGGCCCTGGAGGCTTACATCCGTCGGCAAGGGGAGCTGGAAGGACTTCGCGCCCGCTATGGTACCGACAGAACGTTCGTCGCGCCCATTGCAACGAACTTGGCTCTGGCGGGTTTGATCGCTTGGCGCGAAGTACCGGCCTTGCCCTTTGAATTGGCGGCGTTTCCGCAAGGCATGTATCGTTTTCTGCGCTTGCCGGTGGTAAGTTACGCGATTCCGGCTCTGGTCGCCGTGGGGCAGGTCCGCTTTCACTTCGCTCCGACGGGTGTGTTTCCCTGGCGCATGGTACGTCGAGCCGTGCGCGATTTCACGCTTACAGTCGTGCGAAAAATGCTCCCGGAAAGCGGCGGCTTTCTGGAGGCTGTGCCGCTCACTGCCTTCGTCGTCATGTCCCTGTGCGGTATGGGCAGGACGGAAGACGACGTTGTAACCCGGGGAGTCGCCTTCCTGCTCCGCCTGCAACGGGATTGCGGGGCCTGGCCCGTCGATTCCGATCTCGCCGTCTGGACGACCACCTTGGCCGCAAACGCCTTGCGTGTTTGCGGCGTCAGCCAATTGTCCCGGCTCGTATCCTTGGAATGGTTGCTCGCATCCCAGCATCGTGAGCGCCACCCTTTCACGGGGGCGGCGCCGGGCGGTTGGGCGTGGACCGACCTGCCGGGCGGCGTACCGGATGCCGACGACACTTCCGGGGCCCTGTTAGCCTTGGCCGGCATGCGGCATGAGGCATCACACGCCCAGCGCTCGAAGATATTCCGAGCGGCGAGCCAAGGCCTGCAATGGCTTCTCGCACTGCAAAACAGCGACGGCGGTTGGCCCACCTTCTGCCGCGGTTGGGGTCGATTGCCCTTTGATCGCAGCGGCGTCGATCTGACGGCCCACGCGATTCGGGCTTTGACGGCGTGGAAACACACCGTCTCTCACGGTGATATTGCGGCCGCTTCCGTCGAGCCTGATCGCAGATCGGAAATCCATGAAATGCACCGCGCCATGGATCGGGCGATTGCGGCGGGCCTGGCCTTTTTACGAAGGAAGCAGCGAGACGACGGTTCCTGGTTGCCTTTGTGGTTCGGAAATGAATGGGCGAATCATGAGGAGAATCCCATCTACGGCACCGCACGGACCATTTTGGCCTTCATCGATGCCGGCTTGAGGACGGATCCGTGCGTCCTACGCGCTGTGGATTGGCTCAAGCAGCGTCAAGGTCCGGATGGGGAATGGCACGCCTTCAACGATCGCCCTTTCAGCGCGCAGGAGCAAGATGTGCCTCCCTGCAACGGGATCGAAGAAACGGCTTTGGCGTTATCCGCGCTTTCCGAGTTTTGCGACGGGCCGGATGAATCGCGCGTCTACGCCCGCGGGCTGGCGGCCCTGGCGGCGGCCGTACGAGAGGGGAGGCATCGCACGGCTTCGCCGATCGGTTTGTATTTCGCTCGCCTGTGGTATTATGAACGGATGTATCCGATCGTCTTCGCCCTGGAGGCGGTGGGTCGCGCACTCCGCCGCCTGGGAATACCGCCGCCGCACCTCGATCCCTATCCTGGCAGCGATTCGTCGGACTGACCCGAATTAAGATGATGAGCGGATTTGCCGCTGAGTGACATCTCAAAGCCCGTCCCGTCTAAGTGGAAACCACCGTGAACGACTCGGCCCAACGCATTCCAAAGCCCTCCCGCAGCGATCAAGGACAGACGCTCGGACTGGCGGCCTACTCGGGCCTCAAGCAAATTCCCAGGGAACGATCCATCCGGGACCGAATCCGGCAAGAGGCGGAAGTACGAGCAGCAGGGGTTGAGCAACAGAAACATATCGGCAGGCCGCTCATCGAGCGGTTGGCGCGGGAATTGCTACGAGATTTGGGGCTGGGTTACGAGTACTTGGGCTGGACCATGGTGGCCGTGGGCTCGGCCTTATGGCGTCCGCAAGTCATGAGAATTCCGTACGATCGGCGCCTCTTGCTCCTGCCGCACTGCATGCGGGCTGCGGAAACCTGCCCGGCGGAATACACGCCGGACGGCCTGACCTGCGTCAATTGCGGCGGTTGCCGCTTGGGTTACCTCCGAACGCAGGCCGAATCACTCGGGTATCAGATCATGATCGCCGAAGGCTCACCCGTGGTCATGAAGTGGATACTGTCGGGTCGCGCCGAGGCCGTCTTGGGAGTGGCTTGTCTAAACGCCTTGGAGCGATCGTTGGAAAAAATTCTCATGGCAGGCGTGCCTTCCTTGGCCGTACCGCTGTTGATGGATTCGTGTCACGACACGACCGGCGAAGAAGATTGCATTCTGGAGATGATCCGTACGCCCTACGTGCCGGGAACCACGGTACGGCGGAGTTATCTTCCGCTGATGCGGGCGGCAACGTCTCTCTTCGAAGCGACTGAACTGGAAGCCCTGGCCCCGCGTCTCTTCCCCGGCGGTTCGCCCGCGCCCCAACACGACGGCGATTTTGTACTGAGCAACGCCGTGGAAGTGACGGAAGCCATCGCGTATGAATTTTTGATCGGCGGGGGGAAATACTATCGACCGTTCCTTACGCTCGCGGCCTACGACGCCGTCTTGGGCGGCCCTCGAGCGCGGGCTGATCACCATCTCGCGCCACCGCTACCGCGCCCGGTCAAACAAGCGGCACTGGCCGTCGAGGTCTTCCATAAAGCGTCCCTGATCCACGACGACATCGAGGACGGCGACCCGTACCGTTACGGACGTCCTACACTCCACTCCCAGTGGGGAGTGCCTTTAGCGCTCAACGTGGGAGATTTTTTAGTGGGGTTGGGCTACCGTCTCTTAGCCGACTTGCGATCATGCACCGATGACCGACTCGCCGCGGACTTGACGCAACGCTTTTCCGCGGCTCACTTACGGCTCTCCGCCGGACAGGGTGCCGAGCTGTGGTTGCAAAGGCATGCCGGCGAACGCATTGCCGTCCCCGATATCTTGCGGGTTTATGCCCTGAAGACGGCACCGGCTTTCGAGGTGGCCGTATCGGCCGGGGTCAAGTTGGCGGGAGGGGATGACTCCTTGAATGAGCCGCTTCACCGTTTCGCCCGATATTTGGGAATCGCCTTCCAAATTCAGAACGATCTCGACGATTGGGCGTGGCAGAAAGAAAACAAGCAACGAATCGGGGGGGACTTGCTGGCGGGGCGTCCCACGGTAATCCAAGCCATGGCATCCCACGTCATGAATCGCTCTTGGTCGGGATTTATCTCGGAGATCGGTGAGGATTGCGTCGGGCGAGAGACCCTCTGGGTTCAACGCGTGCGAACACGATTGGAGGAGGCCGGAATCTTTACCCACGTGCGTCGATTGATGGCCCGAAACGTCGACCGCGCTCGGGAAGAGGCTGAAAGAGTTTCCGTCCCTGAATTGACATATCTGTTGACCTATCTCACCGACTCCCTTTTCGCTCATCTTCGTCCTCAGGAGGAAATCGAGCCCGCTGATAAGTCGTGAACCCGCTCCGCGACGTGCTGCTTTTTGCGGGTGAGGACGCGCGGACGCACCCCGAGTCGGCTTCGATTTATACCGGGAAATGGAAGGCTGGTCCCGCCTTCTCCTTCCTGCGGAGTTCGAGGGGATCGAATCGGGCCGGATGTACGGTGGGCCTCAGGGACGACTGAGGGAAAGGAGTACTCGACACATGTCGTTCGCCGTGGAGTTTGCCGTACGATTGATGGCGGCCGCGCCTCGGATTCCCCGGGAACGCAAAGCAAAACACGCGGCGTGGTTACTCACCCAGCGGGCGGAAGGAGGCGGATTCCGGGGCCGAAGCGACCTGCCCGATCGCTACTACACGGCTTTCGGCGTCCGATGTGCCTTGCTGCTGGATTGCCTCGACGCCGGCCTCCTGACCGACATGCTACCGTACTTGCGGCGGCAGTCTCGCAGCTCCCTCGCGACGGTGGACTTGGCGTCCTACCTCACAGTCGCATTCACAGCGGAGTTCTTCGCGGGCGTTTCCATCGACGATCGATCGCCGGAAGAACGTAAGGAGTGGGTGGCGACCCTCCTCCTGCCGTATCGTCGTTCGGACGGCGGCTGGGCCAAATCATCGAACTCGGGCCTCAGCAGTACCTACCACACCTTCCTGGCCCTGGGATGTCTGGAATTGGCGGACCTTGCGGTTCCCGAACCGCAGCGGGTAGCCGATATGATACGGCAACGACAGGCGTCAGACGGCGGCTTCGTCGATCTGCCGGTCTTGCGGGAAAGCGGTACGAATACCACCGCGGCAGCCTTGGCCGTCTTATACGACCTCGATGCGCTGAGCGACCAGACTCGCCGGCAAGCGTGCGGCTTTTTGCGCACCATGCAACGACGCGACGGCGGCTTCGCCGCCAGCGCTCGCGCGCCTTGCTCCGATCTCCTCAGCACCTTCACCGCCGTCGTCAGTCTGGATCTTATGGATGCCCTCGAAGAATCCACGGCAGAGGCCGCATTGCGTTATGTTTCCGAGCTGGAACACCCGGAGGGCGGATTCCGCGGGGTAACGCTGGATGATCAGCGAGACGCGGAATACACCTTTTACGGCCTGGCGGCAACGGCATGGCTGGGCGAATGAGTTTTCCAATAGCCGAGGCGGGGTTCGAACCCGCACGGGGATTACTCCCCACAGGATTTTAAGTCCTGTGCGTCTGCCTATTCCGCCACTCGGCCTCACCCGGGAAAGGTCCATCCTTGTCCCGGGTTCATCTCGATTCGATTCGGTTTTCCTGTTAGGCTCAGCTCGGCTTCACCCTCATCGAAAAGCCGGGAGCAAGGCCCCAAGGCTCACGCGGTGCCTCAATTCGATCCATCGTGCTTCGTTTCCGACGGCACATGGTTGACGGCAAGGATTCGATTGATGGCGTTGAGAAAGGCCTTGGCACTCGCCTCCAAGCTGTCGGTGGAGACACCTCGCCCGCGGTACAGCTTTCCTTCGTGCTCCAATTGCACTTGGACCTCACCTTGGGCGTCTTTTCCCACGGTCAGACTGTGGACGCGAAAGTCTCGGCACACGGCGGACAAACCGGTGATTTGCTCGATCGCCAAGAACACCGCATCGACCGGGCCGTCGCCGGCCTGCAATTGCGTCCGGCAGACCTCCCCGTCCGAGCGGCGCAGCGTCAACGACACGGTCGGACGTTTTCCGGTTCCTACCTGAACTTCGTAGGACTCCAAGGCATACCGGTCCTCGACCACGCGAATCTGCTGTTCGATCAGCGCGGTCAGGTCGCCGTCGTAAATCTCCTTCTTTTTGTCCGCCAATGCCTTGAAGTCGTGAAACACCCGGCTGAGTTGCTCCGGCGACAGGTCGTATCCCAAGTCTCGCGCACGGGCCGCCAAAGCGGCGCGCCCGCTGTGTTTTCCCAGCACCAGATCACTACGGGAAAAGCCCACGTCCTCCGGCTGCATGATCTCGTAGGTAGCCCGCTCTTTCAAGATGCCATCTTGGTGAATCCCGGCCTCGTGAGCGAAAGCGTTCTGCCCTACGATGGCCTTGTTACGCTGCACGACCATGCCGGTTATGCCCGACACCAGCCTGCTGGTCGGCACCAATCGTCGCGTGACGACGCCGGTATCCGCATGGAAAACGTCCTGGCGCACTCGGAGGGCCATCACGACCTCTTCCAGGGCACAGTTGCCGGCCCTTTCGCCGATTCCATTGATGGTACATTCGACCTGCCCGGCACCGGCTTGAACGGCGGCCAAACTATTGGCCACGGCCATCCCCAGGTCATCGTGGCAATGTACGCTGATGACCGCCTTGTCGATATTGGAAACGCGCTCGCGCAGCGTGGTGATCACGCGAGCCATTTGTTCCGGTGTGGCATAACCGACGGTATCCGGAATATTGACGGTCGTGGCACCGGCATCGATGGCCGCCTCGACCACTTCGCACAGAAAATCGATTTCCGTCCGCGCCGCATCTTCCGGAGAAAACTCGACGTTGGAGCAATAACCCGCCGCCCGTTTTACCCCCGCCACGGCTCGTTGGATGATTTGCTCCTTCGTCATCCGCAATTTGCGTTCCCGATGGATCGCGCTGGTCGCCAAGAAAACATGGATGCGCGGCGATTCGGCGCACCGCAAGGCATCCCAGGCACAGTCGATGTCCTCTTCCCGACAGCGCGCGAGGCCGCAGATCACGGGGCCGCGAACCTCTTGGGCGACGGTCTTGACCGACTCGAAATCACCCGGCGAGGCAATCGGAAACCCCGCCTCGATGACATCCACACCGAGTTGCGCCAGGGCATGCGCCACTTCGAGCTTTTCCTGGAGGTTCATGCTGCATCCGGGTGACTGCTCGCCATCCCGCAGCGTCGTATCGAAAATGACGATTCTTCGCTTCGTATCTGAAATCGGTCGCTTGGAAGGATTCATGGGCTTCGGTCCACTTGGTTGGCAGAGGAAACGGGTAACTTGCGGCCTCCAATGTGAGTAACGGAGTGGTTCGCCATCCGGACGAATCACGGGATGACCGGCAATTGTGGCAGATCTCGCCGCCCCCCGGCCAAGGGCAGAATGCCGACCGATCGGTCGGCTTCACAACACCAACCAAGCGCGGGTAGGACGCAAACGTCTTTTTCGCACCATCGCGGGTCCCGTTCCCCTTCACAAAAACACGGCGGAACAACACGAAAAAACCCAGGGCTTGCCGGCCCTGGGTTCTTATTTTGTCGCACGAAGGATCGACGAACCGCCAGACCGGCCTCAAAACGGAGGCAATAACAACAGTCCCAAAAGCAGGTTCGTCGTTTTCATGCGATTCTCAACCTCGTTTTGATAAATGTAACTCTCGGTCCGTTTTCGGTCAAGGTGTGCCCCGTATTAGGCAATCGGCGCGGCAACCCAGGATGATCAACCGACGCGCCGACTTCCATCTATGAACCACAGCGGGACCGGCCGTCCAAACGTGCCCATGCCGCGTCCCGGACGAAGCCAAGTTGGAACAACGCCACTAAGAAGCCGTCTAGACCAAGTCGATCTTGGTACTAGAGCCTCTCCAATGCACGCGAACGGATCTGCCGTGAACCTCTACGGCCGGAGCCTCATCGTAGAGGCGCGAAATAATCCAACCGGACACGAACGGCGGGGAGGCCTGACGTGCCTGCTCCAAGGCTATCACCTGAATAGGTCGGCCGAAAAGCGGATAATACGGCGACGGTTGACAGCGAATCTCGGCTCCCGAGAGGGCACGCACGGCCAGCGTTTCGCGTCCATTCGAGACGGCCAGATGGGATCCTCCCTGCATGGACACCTGCCAATCCGGCCCCAAACGTAACCGATTTACGAACTGATGGCCCCCCCGCCCCTCCGCCCAATCCAAGACGATCCACGGCCCCTCGGCGGTACATATGACCAGGCGTCCCACCCGCGGCACCCCTACGAACCGGTAGGCGTTGTGAGCGCACCAAGCCCAGTGAAACGGCCCGGATCGCCCGAATCGCAGCGGCTCCGGCCACCCGCGGCGACCCATCCGAAACCGCGACCAGACGTCGCACTGATTCCGACCGTCGATTTGCAAGACATTGTGGGCGGCAGTGCCTCGGCAAAACGCTCGCTCCGGCGAATCCTCGTAGTCGGCCACACCGGCGTCCACGAACAGGCGACTTCCGTTCCACGAGGCCTCGATGGTCAGCAAATCGGCATGCGCATGGGCGGGAAGGTAGTCAGGTCCCACGGGGCCGGCATCGAAAATGATGCAGTCCGCCTTTTGCCGAAAGATCCAATACTCGCCCAGCCGGCCCGACCTTTCTCGCTCATCGTTCGCCGACACTGCTTCCACGCCCAGGGCGTCCAGGACATCCCTCGGCGCGGGGTATTGATCAAACGTACTGTCACCAAACAGGGGAATCTGCCCGTCCGGATGGAGGATTTCGGAAAGAAAACGCGCCATCCGTGCGATCGGTTCGTCAAGCTGAGACGCCCACGAGCTCCGGCCGGCCGCCCGGATGTCCGCCAACGCCAGAAGCATATCGATATGGTAGGCCGGTGAACGCTCGAAGTGCTCGCCGTGCGGAAGGATTTGTTCCCGCAATTGGCCGGGGAGGATCACAGCGACTTGCCGCAACCAGCGGTCCGCCTCCAGCCCGCCAAAAAACGCGCCCGCCAGGGCCAGGCCGCGAAGGTTCTGCAAAAGGTGATTGCCCCGAAGATCCCATTCCAGGTTTTCAGCCACCCACCGCGCTTGAGCCGCCAATGACGCCGCCACGCGTTGCCGCAAGGGTTCCGGCGGCGGCCCATGCTGGAGAAGAAGCTTAACCCAAACCGCAATCCGACGAGAAACCACATAGGGGTGCCAGGCGTCCCCGCCCCCCCCAGGGACGCTCCCGCCGAACGTTCGAATCCAAGCGTCGATGAACTCCCAGCTTGTAGTAGGCTCGCTCTCCGAATCCTCACCTAAACGGTTCTCTACGAACTCATGGTAGTGCAAATGGAATCGCCACAACCGCGTAGGCGCCGACGCATCCAGCGATCGCCAATCCAACGGCCGTGAAACCGGTACGCCGCGGCCGAAGATTTCGAGGAAAGCCCCGTCTGAACCACGGACCAACCGGGCTGATGCGATGGGGGGCGAGACTATATCAAGCCGCTGCCCTCGCGGTTCCGGTGCGGGCAAGCGGGCGATCCGTTCCCACCTCGCCTTGGCGGAGCGTTTTCTCGCAAGCGCCGCCAATCGGGCAAATATCTGGCCGACCCGATAATAACGAAGCGTGTATAAGCGGCGGAGTAAGGCTTCGGCGACGTTCACGCTTCGAGCAGGGCTGGATTTTTCAACGGCCGCGGGCCGACGGCCTGAACCGGCCTAGGGCGACGCATCTTCAGGCCGCTCGGACGGCGGCTCATAGGCGACGATAATATTGCGCACCACATACTGCGGCTTGCGATTGATATTCAGGTGCACGCGGCCGAGGTACTCGCCGATAATCCCCAGGGCCAGCATTTGGAGTCCGCCCAAAACCAGAATAGCCACGATGATCGAGGCGTAGCCCGGTACCGTGATGGTGCCCGTCAAGTAACGAATCACGTAATAGGTACCCATCCCCACACCGAACGCCGCAACCGCGAAACCTAAGATTGACACCATTTGAAGCGGCAGGTACGAAAAATTGGTGAAGAGATTAAGAGCCAAATGAATCAGCTTGGCAAGCGAGTAGCCGCTTCGTCCCTCTGATCTCGGACGATGTTCCACCTCCACCGCTGCGATGCGATTCGTGCTCCAAGCCAACAGTCCATCCACATACGTATAGTTTAGATCGTACGGCAAGATGGACGCGACCACCTCTCTTCGCAAGATGCGAAAGGCGCTGGGCGTGATGCGTGTTCGGAACACCAGCCTATAGAAGGCGGTAACGATAGCTGATCCGACGTTACGCCACCGAGCGTGCCCCCGCCGCCGCGGGATCCCGTAAACGATGTCCGCTCCCGTTTCCTCTAAACCACGAATCAGTCGACCGATCTCCTCCGGAGGATGCTGGCCGTCATCGTCCATGGTAACAATATAGTTCCCTCGAGCGTGACGGAGGCCGCACATCACCGCATTGTGCTGCCCGAAATTACGCATCAACTGAATAATGGTAACGTGCTCGGGATAGTCACGCTGCAGGCGCACCAGTTCCTGCCATGGATCGTCCGGTCCGGCATCGTCCACAAGGACTATTTCAATACGTCTATCCCTGGCGTACAACTGCACAATCCGGTCTACGATCTCTCGAATGAAACGCTTGCCGCCGTATACCGGAATAACGATCGATAGATCGGGTGACGGATGCTGCATGGGTCACTCCAGCCACACGTGCGCAACCGTCGACTCGGCCGAAGGCGTATAACCGAAGCGCTGGTAAAAGTCTACGCCGCCTTGGTTCTCCGCCGGCGTCGCGACAACCAGGGAATGGATGCCCCTTTCGACGGCCCAACGCTCCGCCTGTCGCATCAGTGCCGTACCGTACCCTTGGCCTTGATATTCCGGCATCACGCTCAGCAATGTGATGCGAACCGCTGCCGACTCCATTCGCAAAGTCACGAAAGCTACCAGCCTATCGCCGCCGGAAAAGCCTCCGAATGTAGCATCGGCCAGTACCCCGTGCAGGCTCTTTTCCGCCCATTCCTCAAAGAGCGCATGCGCTTTTCGCCGATCTATCCTGTGATCGCGAAAGAAACGCGAGTGAGCGCCGGCGATGACGCCGAGGCGCCGAATCGCCGATACATCTCGGAAACTCTTGTCCAGATGCCGAATCGTGACGCTTGGCGGCGTTCGTTCCAGAGGGAGGCACAGACGTTTCGTTAGCTCCACGCGCCCGGTTTCAAGGACCCGGCTTGCGATTCCGGCCGATTCCCGGCCGACATCGCTGCCGCGAGGCGCGTCAATATAGAGAAGCCGGTATCCATCGCTTTTCGCCTTTTCCAGAACAGGACGCAATTGCCCGGCAGCGCCGTTCCAGATCGTCCGCCCGATTTGAAATCCGAAATGCGACGAGTCCCAGGGTAACGCGACAACGCAGTTTTCCGTTCCGCCGTCTTTCGGCACCTTGGTGTTTTCGCCATTCATGGTACGACGGACTGTAGATAGGCGGCAATCTCGTACACGACGCGGCCTTGCTCGTCCCTGCTTAGATCATGGTAAATGGGCAGCCTCAAAAGGCGTTCGGCGGCGTCTTGAGTAACCGTTAGCTCGCCTATCGAAGAAGCCCACTTTCGGCCTGCGGGAGAGCTGTGGAGCGGAACATAATGAAAGACCGCCAAAACACCTGCGCGTCGCAGATGCTTGATCAGGCCGTCACGAATGTTTCCGTCGTTTGTCAAGACGTAAAATAAATGATAGTTTGATCGGCAGTCCGCCGGAATCCGCGGCAGACGCAGAGAACCCGCGTCTTCCAACGGCCGCAGGTGCTCGGCGTAATACTCGTAGATTTCACGGCGACGAGCTGAGATGGCGTCTAGTTGCTCGAGCTGTCCGAAGAGGAATGCAGCCAGAATCTCAGCCATCACATAGGAAGAGCCGACATCGACCCAAGTGTATTTATCCACCTCGCCGCGGAAGAACTTTTGGCGATTCGTGCCTTTATCACGAAGGATTTCCGCCCGCTCGATGAAACGCTCGTCGTTGATGCACAGGGCCCCGCCCTCGCCGCAAATGTAGTTCTTCGTCTCATGGAAGCTATAGCAACCCAGGTGCCCGATCGAGCCGAGTGCACGACCTTTGTAGAACGCATTGACGCCCTGGGCGGCGTCCTCGACCACAATCAGATTGTGGCGTCGCGCAATGTCCATGATGGCGTCCATATCGCAACCAACACCCGCATAGTGAACCGGGACGATGACACGGGTGCGTGCGGTAACAGCCGCCTCGATCTTCGCCTCGTCCAGGTTGAGGGTATCCGGCCGGATGTCCACGAACACCGGCCTGGCCCCGACGCGCACGAAGGCGCTGGCCGTCGAAACGAACGTGTACGACGGCATGATGACCTCATCTCCCGGTCGGATATCGCAGAGCATGGCGGCCAGTTCCAGAGCGGCGGTCCCCGAGGGTACCAACAGGACCTTCCTGATGCCGAACCGCTCCTCGAGGACTCGACAGCAAGCCTTAGTGAAATAACCATCCGCCGCGATGTTGCCCATCGTCACGGCCTGAGCAATATAGTACAGCTCTTTACCGGCGATAAAGGGCTTATTGAACGGAATCATGCTCGTGGGCCGGCCCCGGAATGCTCAAAGACATATTCGTGGATCGGAGGCATCGGCATCCGTTCGCGTGGGCGGCTGAGGAATGGAATGGCTGCCTGCCGCGACACGAGCCTTGCCGCTCCGCGGTCTCTCCGCCACCGCCCCCAGCAGTTTTAGAAATTCCGCCGCCAACTGGTTCCGATCGTAATACGCGGCGACGTAGTCTCTCGCCGACGACGACAGTTGCCGGCGCAACGCGGCATCATCCGCCAGACGAATGACGGCGTCGGCCAAGGAATCCGCCGATCCCGGTTCGATCTCCACCGCCGCGCCTGCCTGTGCCGTAATTTCCCTCGCCACGCCGTTTACACCCATGATAATCGGCTTGGCCATCGCCATCATTTCAAATATCTTCGATGGTATGACCGTCTCGAAAAGCTTGGTTTTGCGGAGATGCACGAGGCACGCATCGGATGAGGCGAGAATGCGCGGCACATCCTCCTTCGTCTGACGACCCGTGAAAACAACTCGCTCCGCTAGGTCACGGCGATCTGCCTCGTTCTGAAGCGATTCGCGCTGTGCACCGTCACCGACTATCCAAACAACTATATCGTTACGGCCTCTTCGACGAAGCACCTCTGCCGCATCCAATACTACCTCCAATCCGTGGGCCATCCCGACGGTCCCAACGTAGGTGCAAACGAATTTACCCTTTCCATTCCACCGTTCACGGAGAGTTTCGTCCACGGGCAAAAGCGGGAACCTCTCAAGATCGACGCCGTTGGTGATAACCGAGATACGATCCGGAATATCGACCTTCTCGAGTATCTTGCGTTTGTATCCGTCCCCCACTGCCACGATGTGATCGGCCGCCTGGTACATGCGGCGTTCCAGCCACTCCAGGAATCGCAGCACCGGCCGCATGCGAATAGCTCCGACCGTCTCGATGGATTCCGGCCAGATGTCCCGGATCTCAAGGACAAACGGGATGCGGCGGAACCAATGGATCAATACCCCGGCCCAACCGCAAAAGAACTGGGGAGACGTAGCTACCACGACATCCGGCAGCGGCAAACGCAGGCCTGCCCATACCGCGGACACCATGAACGACAGGTAGTTCAGGATGCGGCGCACGGTGCCCGCGTTGGGTGCCAAATAAGTCCACACGCGGACCACGCGGATTCCGTCGAGCATCTCAACTTGTCGGCGGAAGCGGTTGCGGTAACCCGGATAGACGATGCCGGATGGGCAATTCGGCACGCACGTGACGACCGTCACATCGTGTCCGGCCTTGACCCAACGGACGGCATGTTCGTAGGTGCGGCCGGCCGGAGCATTGACCTCCGGCGGAAAGTAGTGAGTAAGGAATAGGATCCGCATCCCGACCGATGGCTAAAGCAGTGTCAGAGCGTCGGCGTCGTTTGCTTCAATGTGTGATCGTAATACTCCACGATATCGCGGATGATATCGTCCAGCGAGTATCGCGGCATGTAGCCAATGGCCTGCCGAATCTTGCTCAAATCCGGTACCCGGCGCTGCATGTCCTCAAAGTCCGGCCCGTAAGCCTCCTCAAAGGGCACCATGCGGATGGGGGACTGGCTTCCCGTTAGTTCAAGCACCCGTTCTGCGAGCCGCCGGATCGAGACTTCTTCCGAATTACCGATATTGAACACCTGCCCGCGAGCCTGCGGATAATCCATCAGTCGTACTAGGGCCAAGACCACGTCTTTTACATGACAAAAGCATCGCGTTTGCGTACCATCTCCGTAGACAGTCAGCGGTTCTCCGCGGAGGGCCTGCTGCACGAAGCGCGGCAGCACCATCCCATACTGGCCGGTCTGGCGCGGACCCACCGTGTTGAACAACCGCACCACCGTTACCGGCATCCGCGAATGATGCCAGTATGCCATCGCCAAGAATTCGTCCAACGCCTTCGACACGGCATAACCCCAGCGCCGTTTCGTGGACGGCCCAATGACCAGATCGTCGTCCTCGCTGAAGGGTACCTTGGTCGATTTTCCGTACACTTCGGACGTAGACGTAATGAGCACGGGCCGCCGATAGCGCCCGCACGCATTCATCACAATGGACGTGCCATGCACGATCGTTTCAATGGTCCGTACCGGCTGCTCCACAATTAGCCGCACTCCGACGGCCGACGCCAGATGAAACACCCGATCCGACGCCGCCACGCATTCTCGGACGACGGCCTCGTCGCTGATGTCGGCCGATACGAGGGAAAACAGCGCATGCCCCTCCAGATGCGCGATGTTCTCGTGGCGTCCGGTCGAGAAATCATCCAATGCCAAAACACTGTGGCCGCTGGCCACCAGCGCGTCGCAAAGGTGCGACCCGATAAAGCCCGCTCCGCCCGTTACTAGAATGCGCAATTCAATCTCCCTTGTGACGAAGGTTCACGCCCGCGCGCCATTCACGTGGGACGGGGACCGGCCGTCTCGGACGCGATCCGCCGCAGCAATTCCACCAAGTTAGCCGCCACGGCGTCGTGCCGCATGCGGTCGAACACAGGCTGCCAGACCTGATGGATTTCCGCCCGGGCGGGCCGCCGCACCGCATATTCTCTTATGGCAGGAGCCAGCGCCTGGGCATCGCCCGCCGGTACCACTTGACCCACCCGCGGGTCGTTGATCACGTCGGGATAGCACCCCACCAACTCAGTTACCACCACCGGCAAACCCGAGGCCAACGCCTCCATCACCACCACCCCCCAAGGTTCGGTCAGCGATGGCAAGCAGAACACATCGGCCGCTGCGTACCACTCAGGCAGCTCGGCCGGTTGCCGAAATCCCACGAACTCGGCCCGATGCGGCCCCAGCCTGTCGGCCGCAAGCCGCTCCAATCGTGACCGTTCCGGACCGTCACCGGCAATCACTAGGCGGACCGGGGTATCGAGCCGGGCGACCGCCTCGATCAGCACGTCCACCCCCTTTTTCCAGATGAGACGGCCCACGAACAGCACCACGGCCTCGTCGCCCCAGCCCAAGTGCCGCCGCAACTCGTTTCGCCGCGGCTCCAACTCGAACGCCTGTCGGCGGAGCGCAGCCATGTCGGGCGAGTTGGGCACCAGACACACCCGATCCGCCCGCCCCCCATAGGCCAACAGATAGTCTCGCGCGAGTTGCCCCGTGGGCAACAGGCCCGCCGCCCCCCGCACCACCCATCGCACCAACGGCCGTTTCACGACCCGCCGCCACCCCGGACGCCGCAGCCCCAAAAAACTCTCGCACATGACCAGGTATGGTACCCTTTGGCGGCGGCATTCCATCATCGCTCGAAGCATCGTCCAATGGTTATACCCGCCGACCAACACGGCGTCGAACCGCTTGGCTCGCAGTCGCTCCACCACCTGAGGGTTCCAATAGCAGCCGTCCAGGCCGGGCAGCCGCCGCTGCGGTAAAACCTCGGCCGGAAAGGCGTACGGCCAGTCGACCCGCCACGGCCGGTCACTCGTAGCGGCCGTGCAGTAGTAGACTTCCAGCTCGATCCCCGGAACCGCCGCTACCGCATTCCAAAACGGATCACGATACGGCGTCGGCTGCGGCGTGATGACGGCAAGGTGCATCGGCCAACTCCTCGCATCCGGCAGAAAAGCCTGACGCCCATTTCGCGCCCAACCGGAATCCAAGTACACAAGGGGCCCGAGGCACGCCGCAAGCGCAGACAGACTTCAAAGGCATGTTTCACTTCTCCCTGCTTGGCGATTCGGCCCCATCGACCCCTCCCTTCGCGGACTTAAGCCAATATATGTATCCGACCACCCGGTCACTCGGCTTCCCGGTGATGGTGAGGTATCGGGGCCATTTAGGCCCGATAACCGGCTCAACCGTCCACCAATCTTTCGTTCGTTCTAAGGCGTCCACCACTCCGATGTGTGCATAACGATAAAACGTCTCATTCGGTACAATGAGCCCGTCGATTTCAGATAGGTCCACAGTCTCGATTTTCGCTAGCTCCTCGTCGCGAATCAATTGGAAGCTGTCGAGCAATGGCCAGAACTCTATCGGAAGGAAGCACCGCTTGATCGACTCAGGATAACCAAGTCGCATCCCCTTCGTTCCGGGCACAGTAGCAATCGCTTTTACCATGTCTGTCACGCAGTTGGGGCGGGAATTGTACGCTACACTCCAAACACTAATCCCCGTAAAAACGGCCGCCCCAACTACGATTGTAAATGGCGCGAATCTATATGCGCGATTCAAGTCAACCAAGAACGCCGCCACTAGAACGCACAGCAACGCCATCACTGGAAGCAGGTATCGCGAGTTGACCGCAGGCGGCCTCCATGCAGTGAAAGAAGTGGACCCCCACCCGAAATAAAGCACAAAGATCGTGCAGCCAAGGAGCGGCCAAATCGCTCGCCGGTCTCGTCGGCTGAGGCGATCGACAGCTGCTATCGCTCCCAATAATGGTAGGAGCGAGAAGGGCCCGGACGGGAGCAGAGCGGGAAAATAGCCGCGGAATGCGAACAGGTTGGCAAGAAGATGGGGTTTGCCTGCCGAGAGCTGAGCTGATGATGCCAGAACTCCAACCACATCCTGTCTAAATCGAAACAGCCAGTCGCCGGTCCATAGTCGAAATGCGAACATTTCGGCGGCGGCATATACCATCACGCCGATAAGATAAGGGATAGCCGCCTTGGTTAAAAACTGCATTGGCGCCTTTTCAAGCGAAAGCCAGATCAGGCCGATGATCGGCACGAAGACATACGGCTGCCGGATTCCCACGGCCAAGCCAGTCAGTAGCCCCGATAAAAGCATCGTGCCCGCGTATGCTTGAGCAAATTCAGCGCGTTCGCGGGCCCTCCCCATGAGCGCAAGCGCCGCTAGTGCGGCACACAAGGCTAAGTCATCGGTCAGGGCGTGTGTTGCGAGCCGGATCTGAAGGGGGAGCAATGTAAATAGCAGGGCAGCGACAGCCGCGGTGGATCGATCATATAGCCGCGCCGTTAGAATCCACAAGACGCAAGTACCAAGTACGTAGGTAACAATTCCCGAGGCCTGAAGTGCGACCGTCGTATATCCAAAGACCTTCCCCCAGGCAGCGAGCATCGCCAGGTAGGGAATGCGCACAGCGACCGCCCCGTCAAAGTATTCGGGGCGATTTCCGTGGGCCAGTGCCACGGCATGGTTGATGTATCGCGCCTCATCGCCGTCCGCTGATGGGCTCCAGTGTAGAATGCGAAGCCCTACTCCCGCGGCAAGGATGACCAAGAGCGCCGCAGCGCTCTTTAAGCGGGGATCGCTCGACCATTGGTGGCGGCTGTTAATCATGTGAGTTTTCGGCCTCTAATCAAAAGCCTCAGAACACCCGGGTCCAATGCCGTAGACCCACGGGGCATCAGCGATGCAATTCTACGTTGTTAGATCTGCCCTACACGTTTCGACCTACCGGGCCCTGCGTCAAAGGAAGACTCGCCGGCCACGTTGCCGCGCCCATCATGTCCGGAGCCGGAAGCTGCCTTCCGCAGGTCGAGCGTCATTGCATGGGGCTGGCGTCTTTGCTGATCATAGGCCATACTCTGAAGAAGCCAGCTCCTGCCCCTGTCGGCTTTGAACTTCCCTCGTTCGCTCTATATCCCCGGGCGGCCATGCGACACCGTTTTGCCCCGATTCGTCTTCTGCAATCCTACCTCACGCCGGCGGGCAAGCAGGCGGCGGGCAATTTGGCCTGGATGTTGGCCGGCCGAGTCATCAGCCAGGTCTGTCTGGTCGGGGTGATTCTCCTTCTCACCCGGGCATTGGGACCGGAACGATTCGGCATTTTCGCCACGGCACTCGCCCTTCAAGGCTACATTGTGCTGTTGGCGACGGCTGGGATGCCGGCCGTCGTGGTTCGGGAAGCCGTGCGGAGGCCGGGCGAAGTGGCCCCGATCGCATCCACTTTCTTGGCGGTGGCGTGGGTGGTCGGCCTTTTTGTTGCCCTGATGCTTTCCGTGACGGTCCTCTTTAAGACGATTTCGCTCGAGGAAAAGGTGGTTTTTGGCGGCTCTCCCAGCGCACCCCCGTCGGCTGGTCAAGGGGGCGTGCGGTGGGCGACGGCAAGGCTCACCTCGCCGATGGTGTCCGCCTCCGGGCGCTGCACATCGCAAGAAGGGAATCTTTTCAGGAGAGTCACAAGGACCTTTGTGGCCTGGTGCATCCGAGCCGCCAGAGGCGGCCATACCCGTCCTAGCCGGTTCAGCCATCGCACATAGAGCGTATTAAACGATGACCCGACGTACGGTCCAACCTGGATGAAAACGCCTAATCACCTTAGAACGGAACAGAGTGCCGGCGGATGAGGTGCCTACAACACGCTTTACCATGCAACGCCCACACCGAGCACCTTGCGCCCAGTCACACGACATAATACCTTCTATAAGCACTTATGGATTATGATGGGTATCTTTAGCCCTTGCGACGGTACGTAATAACACAAAACAGCCAATAGACCAGTTTTGGCGGTAAGTGTAGCAGAACCCGCTCACAAGCCAAGCGAAGCTTATCACCGAAGTCAAAATCGTTGCGGAAATATTCTTGTTTAATCTGAATGGTGATTTTCAGTGTCTGGCGCAACATCACCCATTTCAACGCACTTTTATGTACTCGATAGCGCAAAAGAGGGCACGGAAGATTACATAAGTCGTGCCCGGCCTTCATGACTCGTATCCACAAATCATAGTCCTGGGCAAAAGGTGTTTCGTCTCGATACGCGCCACAAGACTGTACAACATCGGCTCGAAACATAACACTTGGCTGGGCAATGGGATTATATCGCCGCAACGACCTACGGACTACAACGGGAGAGGTTGGGTAGCTACGAAAGCCAATGGTATTTCCCTGTGCGTTGATAATACGAAGTGACGTGCCGAGCACGGCAATAGACGGATTGCGCTCGAGAAATTGACATTGCTCTTCCAAACGGTCCGGTTCGGCTATGTCGTCGGCATCGAGGACAGCAACCAGATCGGCACGACTGAGTTGGAGGGCCTGATTCCTCTGCGACACAAGGCCGGTACGCGTGGGGTTCTGCACGTACCGGATACGAGGGTCGCCCAGCAAATCTGCAATCATGGCCCGGCCGTCGATTTCAGACGGAT
Source organism: Thermogutta hypogea (assembly GCF_055386265.1). NCBI lineage: Bacteria > Pseudomonadati > Planctomycetota > Planctomycetia > Pirellulales > Thermoguttaceae > Thermogutta > Thermogutta hypogea. The sequence continues at coordinate 1,236,637 of NZ_AP042425.1, read as the reverse complement.
CCTCGACGATGATCAGTTCGAAGTCGTCGAAGGTCTGGTCGAGGATACTCCGCACCGCCAGAGGGAAGTACACCTCGTGCGGCCGCCACACGCAGATGTTGACAGAAACCAATGGATTCCCCATGATCAGTCATTCTTAGAAGCGACAATAACGAATGCCTTAGACACAACCCACAACATCGGCGCCAACCGAAGCAACCATGCTCCCACTCGGTAGTACCAGACCGCTCCCTTCATCGTGTTAGCCAGGTTGCTTGGAACGACGAATCGATGATCCGCGAATCCGCTACCGCGCAAAAGCCGCCGGATACCCCAGTATGTTGGGGCGTAGCAAGCGTCTGAGTAATCATGACCGCGCCCCGTCAGCCGCAAATATGCATTAGCCACTGAGATTGGAAGATAGGACAAAAACGGCAATCCATAATGGACTTCGATTGGCCATAGCTTGTTCGGGACGATGATAAATAATATCCCTCCAGGCCGTAAAACGCCACGGAGCCGCTGGAGGGCGGAAAGTTGGTCTTGGATGTGCTCCAACACGTTGTCCAGCACTACCACATCAAACCGGGGTGATGCCTCAAAGTCCTCTACGCCTATATTGCGAAAAACAAGATTAGGAAGATCGCTTGCTTGTGCAGCTTTGCACGCATCTTCAAACAATCCCCGACAGGGCTCGATACCTTCCACATATCGGCATACTCGTGCTAACTCAATACTCGTATGACCATATCCCGATCCGCAGTCGAGTACCTCCCATTCGGCAATTGCTTTGTCGACGAAAGGTGTGCAGGTCTCGATGATCTGAGCGGCCAGTTTTTGGGCTAGAGCAGTGCGAGTGCGTTCCATACGGCGCGTTGCTAACTCGTACAACGGGCGGTCATTCCGTGGGATGTGTGACATGTGTATATACCGCAGTCAATTAATACCCTTTGGACTAGATGAAACTTGCTTTTGCTGAAATTGTTTGGGACTCGCTTTGGCATCTTTAAGGGCCAAATCGCGCACCAGATGTGTCACCACATTCTCCAATCTTCGGTAGCGATTATAAAAGTATCGGCAGGCGACCAGGCCGGCAAGGATGGCCAGGTAGAACACCAGGTCGGCCCCACGGCCGATGCCCAGCGCCCGAGCGGCCAGGCCCGGCAGGTCCGGAACCGCGATGGCCAAGGCTGCCCCACCCCAGAGCATCGTCCAAAAGAGGGCCGCCCGGCGGGATGTCATGCGCCGCCAACCGCGAAAGGCGTTCCACGCGGCCAACAACGCACAGAGCGGAGCGAAAATGAGTTGAAAAACGTTCATCGGAAGGCCTTTTCGACAATCAACTTAAGACCCATGCGAACCGCCGCGGAGGTCTTCTGCCCCTTCGCCAAGGACGCTTGGGTGTAACGAATCGTGACCGGGACCTCAATAAACGGCAAGCCCGACGCCACGATCTGGTCGATGACCTGGCTGGCGTGTTCCATGCGATTGAGCGTAATTTGAATGCGTTCGGCACCGCGGCGGGTCATCAGTCGGATGCCGTTGTGCGTATCGCTGACAACGGCGCCGGACAGCAGCCGCGTAAAGAGCACGGCCGCCCGCAACATCAACCGGCGGTGCCAGGGGATGCCTTCCGCCCGGCCCAAAAAACGCGAACCCAAGGCATAATCGGCCCCGCTGGAATGCAACCTTTCCAACATGGTGACCAGATCGCGGGAATCGTGCTGGCCGTCGGCATCGAACGTGGCCACAAAGCCCGCGCCCTGCCGCAGAGCGAAGGTTATCCCCGTTTGCAAAGCGGCCCCCTGACCCAGATTCACCACGTGCCGGAGGACCCACACAGGGTGTTGCGACGCGACCTGGTAAGTGTCGTCTTTCGAGCCGTCATCGACGACCACCACATTCTGCGCCACCCGCAGGAGGTCCTCCAGGACCTGCCCGATGCGGCCGGCCTCATTGTACGCTGGGATGACGACCCAGCAATCCGGCGGCAAACGCTCGATGGTGGGACTATCCTGCCTTTCCTGGGGTGATTCGGCCATACGCTACGTCCCCGTTTGTTCGTCGCCGCTTTCCGGCGGAGAGCAAGTTTCCCATCCTGCCGCCCACAAGGCGACACGCGTGACTTCGAGCAGCGATGCCGGAGGAATGGGCATCGGGCCGCCGGTGCGGACCGCCTCGACGAAGCGGCGGAGTTCCTCGCCATGCCCCTTGTCGCCGGCGGATCGGAGCCGTTCGCGTCGCCCGGTAGGTGCGATCGTTTCCAGCACGCGGAAGTCGTCCAAGACGGCCGAGGCTCCGCCGCCGTGGACCTCCAGGCGTTCCTTGCCGAGGCCGGCCGCCCCCTGCGTGCAATAGATTAGGTGGGCAACGGAACCGTCCGCATACCGCACCAGGAATTGGCCGTCATCCTGGGAGCGAACCCCCTTGGGCGAAAGCCGTTCGACCGCCGCGGCCGGTGCATCCGTCAAGAAATGAAAGAGATCCAAGAAGTGGCAGGCCTCCCCGATGATGCGGCCCCCCTCGGCCGGATCGGCGAGCCAATGCTCGGGCGGGATCGTCCCGGCGTTCACCCGGTACGTCATGGAGAGCGGACGACGGGCGGCGAAGAACTCCCTGAGCCTCCGGGCGGATGGGGAGAATCGCCGATTGAACCCGACCATGAGACCCCGGTTGGGTTGCCGCAGGGCTTCGTGAACCTGCTGCAATTGGTCGGCGGAAACGGCCAGCGGTTTCTCGCAAAACACGGCCTTGCCCGCCGCCAGAGCGCGACATACCAAATCGGCGTGCCGAGAGTGCCGCGTCACGATGAAGACGGCGTCGGTCTGCGAGTCGGCGAGGATGTCGTCCAAGTTGGTTGCGCACCAGGCAAAGCCGTATTTCGTGCCCACGTCCCGCGCGGAAATCCCCGAGGCCGTCACGATCCCCCGAAAACGCACTTGGGGTAATCGCTTGAGCTGGGGTAAAAGTACGGCCCGCGCAAACTCGCCGGCCCCGATGAACGACACCCCGACCGTGCCCGAGGTCGGCCCACGGGCTATCACCGCAGGCAGTTCGATGCGTGACGGGGGCACCGGCTGACGATGCGGATATTCCAAGAGAACGCCCAAGTACGGCTCCTTGCCGCGGAGGATCAACTCCATGGCCTGCTCGGCCCGGTCGATGGGAAAGCGGTGCGTGGTCAGCCGCTCGGGCTGGATGCGTCCCTCGCCGGCGAGCTGGAGGAAGGCCTCGAGGTTTCGCGTCTCGGTCCAGCGAACATAGCCGATGGGATAGTCGTGCCCGTGCTCCTCGAAATCCGGGTCGTAGCGGCCCGGACCGTAAGACCGCGAGACGATGAACGTCAACTCCTTCTCGTAATAGGGTTTTCGCGGGATATGCATGCCCGTCACCCCGACCATGACCACACGGGCACGGTCGCGAGCGATCTCGGCCGCCAATTCCACCGGAACGTTGCTGGTCGTTGCGGCCGTGATGAGGACGGCATCGACACCCCGGCCATGCGTGAACGACCGGCAGGCCGCAATAACGGCGTCGCTATCGCCGCCCGCAAGGGCCAGGTCGGCACCGTTCTGTCGAGCAAGTTCCACACGGGCTTGGTTGGGGTCGCACCCCACGACGCGACATCCGGCCGCCTTCAGCAGTTGGACGCTGAGCAGCCCCAAAAGCCCAAGGCCGATGACGGCCGCCGTTTCGCCCACGCGGCAATCCGCGTTGCGGACACCCTGTAGGGCGATGGCCCCCACGGTCGCGTAAGCGCCGGCCTCGGCGGAAACTCCCGGCGGAACGACCGCCGCCAGTAACGCGGGCACGTAGTTGATCTCGGCATGGTTGGCGTGTCCTGCCCCAGCGCAGGCCACAAGCATGCCCGTCAAAAACCCCTGGGCCTTTTCTCCGACTTGGAGCACTTCGCCGGCGCAGCTATAACCGAGCGGGATGAGACGGTCGAGCTTCTGCGATACGGCCCGCCACGTTGCCGAAAAGCCTTCGCGTTGGAATTTTTGCCAGACCTTCTTGACCAGATCGGGACGCTCGCGGGCCTTGCCGACGAGGCTTTTGCGGGCCAACTGGGCGAGCATGCGCTCCGTCCCGGCGGATATCAGGGAACGGTGCGTCCGCACGAGGATTCCCTCCGCGCGCAACACCGGCGGCGGGACGTCGATCAGCTCCAGTTTGCCGTCCCGGAGCGATTGGATGAGTTGTTTCATAGTTCAGATAAGAAGGGATTGGGCACGCCGACGATCCCGCCGCAACATCAATTCCCACCGGTCGCCGAACCAGTCGTGTCGTCGGCGTTGCTCTTACGGCGAGAGGCGGCCTCGGCGCGGATTTTGTCGAGCTCGGCCTTTTGCTCCGGAGTGAGCACCCCTTCGATCTCCGCATCCCGCTGGGCGATGAGCTTTTCAAGTTGACGCTGAAGTTCGGCGATTTGCGGGTGGTACTTTCGCTGGATGTCGTATATTTTTTGCCGCTGTTTTTCGTCAACGACTTTGGCGTAATACATGGGCAGGCGAGGATGGAAGGCGGGCTGCGCCTCCTCCGCGGACGGGGCAGACTGTGCCGCTGTGGATTGGGCGGGCTGCGCGGCTGCAGACTGAGCAGGCTGAGCCGCTTGAGCAGCCTGACCGAGGAGGGAACCGCCCGCCGCCGGTTGATTTTCCGCCGCCGATCGCAAGGCGAAGCCCATGATTCCCGCGGCCATCAGCACGCCAAATGCCACATTCACCCACTTCTGTTGGACAAAGCGTTTCATGAGAGTCTCCCTTCGGATGGGTAAGACGCTGTGTTACGCGAAAACCTACGTAGAAATGTGATTTCACCACAGCCAAATGTCAAGTAGTCAACCTGCCCCCCCAGATCGCGTCTTACCGGCAACGCGAGGGTGATAGCGAGGCTCTCACCACCAAAGCGCGAGGGGAAAATGCCCGCACCAACTTCCCAGCGACGCTCCTTCGGTCACCCTCGCCACGACCGAATCGCTGCGACGCAATCAGCAATGAAGCTTCTCAAGGGCTTTGCATTACGGTAATAACTCCCTGTTGCAGCCATACCGACCAAAATGGGAATACCGGCGAGGCCACGCTTCTGCGCATCAATCGCGCGCTCGTAATGCCTCACGAGGGACGAAATCCTTCTGGCGACCTCTGGCGGTATCGAATAACCGTGGTCTTGAAGGTGGGCTATCGCAAGCTTCAGTTGGGTCAACCGGTTTTCACAACGACTGCACGTATGTCCCATAGCTATGCTGAAGTTTGACTTTCTTTCCATAGTGGAAGTATTTGTAGAATGGCGACGGTGCCAAGTCAAGGGTTTGTACACAAAGGCCACCCTGTTAAGCAAGGCGGCTGTTACGAATAGAAACGCGTCAATGGTACGAAATTGGCTCGCAAACTCATTCGTCGTGTTAGAGTGGAGGCAGATATCTCGCAATTCCCGATGCACAACCAGACCATGTGCGTTGTTAATCCCACGATACGCCAAAAACACACGGATCGGATCGACGCGCCAAGAATTAAGGCGATTCTCTGTCAATCGCGCTACATCACGCCACGTGTTGACACCACGCCGGCGTCCCTCGGCATCGATTTGTTCGCTATTGGATGCAATGGCCAGGGGGCAATCCGCGACTTCATAGTGTGATAGGATACAGGCTACTTTTTCTGGTACCCACACGTCATCCTGATCTGAGAAAAAGATGACATCACCTGTGGCATGTAGAAGAGCGTTGGCGAAATTGTGGTAAACTCCGTGTAGACCGGTGTCGTTGTTTAGAATGTTTACGGGGAAAGGGCTCCGTTCGCAGAACGTCCGAAGAATCGCGAGCGTCTCGTCGCTAGAACCATCGTCAGAAACAACGAGTTCATCCGGTAGACGGGTCTGGGTTGTGAAGCTATGAAGCTGCTCCGCAAGAAAGCGTGCTCCGTTGAAAGTAGCCATTGCTATGCTGACGCGCATGCCCTATTACTCCGCTTGTGGTTCAACAAACATTTCCCCCGACAAATGCACGGGCCTGATTAGGTCAAGCGCTACCAGGAGCCGGATTTCCAAGCGGCTGACGCCGTATTGACGCCAATATAGCTTTTCGAGGGGCTGCAACCCCTGCTGCGCTGCTAGAAACTCCGCCAATTGTTTTCGACGCTTGGTGTCGCGGTTACGTGGCACGAAACGTTCTTCAGATCTTATCATCCACTTAGCGAGCCACGCGTCAAAGTCGCTACAGTCATAATGCAACACTGCCGCGTCGGGAAGGAAATAGTCACGATAAAAGTGGCCGGGAGGCGCAGCCGGTACGTGGACCCCCATCCCCGCGATCGGTGCGGTAGTTCTTACGGCCGACTTGCCGCCGATATGGCCTCTCAGATAGGGACCGCGAGCCGCTGAACAGAGAATTTTCGCCAGTACCAGTCGGCTATAATAACACGAAAGGTGAGCGACAACATGCGTCCAGTGGCGAAGGCTGCGTGGCCGTGTCTTGCGTGTCGGTCGCATCGGCCCGACACGAAAATAACGAATGTGCGCGAACGGATGATCGCTATGGAGTTGTTCAGGGACCGCTTCATAAACCCGGAAACGAACAACCTCGATATCTTGTGGAACGGAGGCGAGCGCTGTGCGAAGCTGCCCTGGATGATAAATCAACTCATCGCTGTCGATATGGAGGATCCATTCGAACCCCTTCTCCCGTGCCCAAGCCAGGGCTTTGTTGGCGTTGTACCACTGACGCTGGTGCAAGGTTAACTTTTCCCGCTTTGCAGCTCCCCCTGGCCAGTAATCTGCATCGCAACGAACGGCGGTGACGCGAGGGTCCTGTTCTACCGCCGCAAGCGCTGGGCTTTCCGGATTGTCGAAAAACAGGAACATGTGATTGATCCCGATATTGAGGTGGTATGATACCCAGGGGATCAGGATTGTGGTGGGACAATCCAAGGTTGTGGCAGTACAGATGGTAGTCATTTTCAAAGCAGTCTAACAATCTGTAGGCGACTCCTCGCGGCCTCGGCTTTGACCAGCAAGGCGGGCTGCCAACACCACGCGGTACTGGATCATTGCGGCAATTGCGCGGTCCAGGGCGTACAGAATCCCCCTACGGCCGGCCAGAATCCCTCCGCGGAGAAAGAGCGAGACGGCAGGAAAGACCAATGCCATCAGAGGCGTTGTTGCCCGAAGCCAGTCCTTGAATGAAACTTGCCCAGCCCGAAAACGCCGCCCCAGATTCTGTGCGTACCGTACCTGACTCATCAGGTAGGCATCGTAAGGTTTTAGGTCATTATGCCAAAGCCGGTTATGCGTTCGCGTCACTTTAACGCTGCCTTGTAAGGCTTCGCCATGCCCCTTTGGCGTGAAGTACTCCCGACCCCCGCGGAATATGAAAGCCTTGGGTGGGTAAAGGGCCCCAAATCGCAAGGGTAACCCCTCAATAAACATGAGGACCGGTGCTGCGATCACTTCCCACTCCGGGCCATTTATTAACGTTTTCAGCTCAATCCAGAGGGGCTCCGATATCTCCATGTCTGCGTCGAGGATCATAACCGGGGTATCTCGGGGTGCGTCGGTTGTGAGCTGATTATAAGCGGTGGCGTGATCAATGTACTTATAATCTTGTATGTGACAGAAGGAAAATCTTTTCGCAATTTCCTTTGTGCGATCCAACGATCCGGAATCTAGGAGCACTACCGGAATGTTGAGCGGTTCCAACGACCGCAGGCACTTACCAATATTCGCTTCCTCGTTCTTTGCTAGGATGTAGGCCAGGATTTTGAGCTGGTCAGTCATTGCTGGATTCCACAGAGATTTCGGCTGGACCGTATAGCGCAGCCTCATACAACTGATCCACCTTTTCCGCCACCACTTGCCAGGTCAAATGCTTTTCCACGTACGCGCGGCCGCGGCAACCAAGCTCTTGGCGGTCCGACAGCAGCACGCGGCGGATACCTTCGGCGACGCCCTCCACGGAATCCTCGACTGTGAATCCGCATCCGGATTCGTCCACATAAACGTGGGTGGCTACGCCGGGGGTAACGACTACGGGCACACCATGAGCCATAGCTTCGACCACCACCACGCCGAAGTTCTCGTCTTGAGAAGGCAGACAGAGGACATGGGCTAATTCAAAAGCCTCGGCCTTTTCCGAGCCCTGCAAAAAGCCGGAAAAAACAGTTGCACCTTCCAGCCCGGCCTGTTGACATTGTCGGCGTAGCCCATCGCCCATGCCTGCATCGGGACCCGCAAATACGAGGGCTAGCTCCGGAAACTGCGTATGGAGCCGCCGGCATGCCTCCACGACCCACTGGGGCCGTTTTTTCTCGTGCAATCGCGACATGAAAAGCACAACTGGCTTACCCCGCAATTGAGGATAGCGGGCCACCAGCCGCTCCGGGTCGCCGGGCTCGACTGTCAGGTGGACGCCGTGCGGTACCACGGCCAGGCGGCATCCTGGCACTAGTCGAGCAATTTGCGCTGCTTCGGCCTGCGAGGTGGCTTGGACCGCTGCCGCACGCTTGAGGTCGCGTCGGTGGAAAAGCCGCAGGAATAGGCGTTTCCAGTGGGTCATCCCTTTCGCCAGGCATGTTTCATCGAAGCTACCCGCCGGCCGAATGACATATGGTACGTGCCACCGACGGGCAAGCTGAGCTGCGCGGATTGTTAGGTGGCTGAATTGGCCATGGATGTGGATGATATCGGGGCGAGTCCCAGGGTCGGCTAACCGTCCATTCAATAGGTGAACCACCTGCGGGCAATAGGAGAATCGGGACCACGGACGGTATCGCCCCCAGGCGCGGCCCAGGAGCAACTCCACGTCTCGAAAGGCCAAGTCGGCCCGCATCCGTGCTACAAACTCTCCCTCCGGCGCCCAAGGCTCAGCCGACTGGGCAGTAGTACCCACCACTGTCACCCGGTGACCGCGAAGGACCTGCTCTCTCACCAAGCCTCGCAAGGCATTGCTCGGTCCACCAGAGCGCGGATCGATGCTATGGATTACGTGGAGGATGTGTACGAAGGATCTCAACGGTTGGGGCCCGCTATTAAACTGAAACGAGGCTGCCGGAATTCAGATTGGTGCCGATGCAAAAACTTCGCCTGAGAGAAAATGTTCTGGAATAAGCCCAAGGCGAAACCGAACAGCATCGTATTGACGGTCGTACCCAGAATCAGTGCCGATTCGGCGATCCCATGAACCACCAAAGCCACGACGATGCCCAAAGCGAAATAGTAAACCGGACGATCGACAGGGGAGATTCTCCCAGACAGCCGCCGGATCAGTCTAGCCATTGCGAACACGCCCAGGAGAAACAAGACTCCTCCTATAATTCCTGTTTCGGCTAGAATCTGTAGGTACAGATTCTGTAAATTGGCCGTGCTGCGTCCGGTAGAAGAGAGCCATCCGTGCCCCACTACAGGACTTTGGAAAAAGAGTTGGAGGCCCGCCTGCCACATTCCAGACCGAGTGTTCTTGTCGGACATGAGACGATCGACGGCAGCGGGGTCGATATTACTAGAAAAGACCAAAAGAATTACTGCGAGACTCGCGGCAATCGCGATAAGACGTCCAGGCCGTTTCATCCAGGGGATAAACTGAATGCTTGCCCCCAAAACCGCCATCGCCAAAGCAGCGCGGCTCGCGGTTGCAATCAACACGACAAGCAAGATACCGGAGCCGACTGATCCCAAGATGCGCCAGCTCCCCCTTTCGTTCATGGCGAGAAAGATCGTAATCATTAGATATCCAGCGGCGGTCATGCCGACCGCGTTGGCGTTCATTCCAAAGGCAGCGAGCCTCCCAATACGCGTCATGGCCTCCGGTGATGCACGATACTGGTAAAGCACAATTAAGGACGCCGCCGCGGCCAACGAGGCCAACAGCCGCAAACCATTTTTTAGTTCTTCACGTGAGCGCCACGAGACTCCTACGCACATGCCCAGCATTAATGCTGAAAGAAATACCGTTTTATATAGGACGCCATGCAGAGGATACTGGGACCACATCGGAGCAAGAGAAAAGAAGACCGCGAACGCCATTATCGCACCAACCATTGATCCCAATTTACCGGCTGCGCCACCGAGCACGGCCACAAGAACACCCGACATGCAGATTGCCACCCGCACGTATTTCAAAGTGGGCGCGGCCTCAAGGTCGGTAGCCAGCGACAACGGGGCGACGATCAAGAAAGCCCCCGCTAAAAAAAACGGTAAAGGAATGGACTTGTGCGTTGCCTGCGGCATCAAGTTATCCGGTTCCTAATTACTTCGCGTGCGAAACCTGTTCGCAAATGTCGCCCCAAGGCGAAAGAACCGTGGCGTAAGTCTGTGCGCTCCGGGCCGCATTTTGGCCCCAGCTCATTCCTTTGGAGTAGCCATCAAAATCCCAAGGTTGTTCGTAATGAACTATCATCGTGCGAATACCGGCGGTAAGCTCGGCAACGTCGTCCGGTGGCACGATAATCCCTATCTCATAGGCTTTAACAGTCTCACGGAATGTTCCACACCCCGAAGCTAAAACGGGGCGTCGATACACTACGGCCACGTTCAGCACGCCGCTTTGAGAAGTGAAGCTACGACCGTACGGGAGAGCAACCCAGTCGGCCAGTGTAAAGAGGTCCGCTACCTCGTCATCAGGAATGAACCGAATATCAAAACGGACAGCGTCCGAAATCCCGTTCTCGGCGACAATACGATGATAATACTCTAAAGGATGGGGGTTAGCTCCCTTAATACGTCCGGCCACCAAAAGGAATAGCCTGTCCTTATACGGTACCATGGCCCGCAGCAACAGGTCCAAATTCTTGTCCGGACGGATGTCCCCAAAGAATAGGGCGACTTGCTTGTCCAGAGGAATGCCGTAGCGGCGGCGGAGTTCTTCTTTGGAGGCCGTGGGGGGGCCATGGTAATAAGGCCCATGAGGGACCACCACCACGCGATCGGCCGGCACGCCGGCAAAGTCCACCAGATCTTGCCGCTGGTATTCGCTGTGAACAAAAATGGCCTCGCAACTTCGGTATAGCCGCTTGAGTTGCTCGACCTCGTAGGAGTGCCAAATGAGACCGTGCGAGCGACGGATGTCGTGGGCGGTAGCCACCAGTTTCAGACCGCTGCGGCGCAGTGCCCGCGACCACAAAGCAAACGTCACGTGCGGAATGGTCGAAAGATGGATGATTTGAGCCCCCGTTCGGCGGGCATGCCGAATCGCCCGAAGCGGGTTGACTACCAGGTTAATTGCAAATCGAAGCCGTCGCCGCCATGGCACGTGGTGGCTGATCTCTCGCAAGCCCGGCCAGAGCGGATATTTCGCGGACTGCCGATAATGGTAGCTCGGGATGCAGGCCAACTCGATCTCGACTCCCGGCCGATTTGCCATTCGGGATAGGAGTTCGTGCACGTACCTCCCTATGCCACCGCCGGGGAAAGCGAAGTAGTGCAAGACCCTTACCCGGTTGGCAGCAGCGGTTGAATTGCAATGACAATCTTTGGATGCGTCAAGAGCTTGCATACTTTACTGCCACTTGGTTCCTGCTTCAGCATGCAACGATTCTCCCCGCGCCGCCCGGTCATACACGGCCAAGAGAGTCTCCACGTGCTTTTCGGGCAAGAAGTCACACCGGATGGTTTTGATGCCTTCCCGTCCCATGGCCACAAGGCGCTCAGGCGAGGCTAATAACTGCCCCACAGCTTGGGCAATCGCGGCGGCATTCTTGGGCGGCACGAGCAATCCGTTTTCGCCATGGCGAAGCCACTGCCGCACTCCACCCACATCGCTCGCAACCACAGGGACGCCGCAGGCCATGGCCTCCAGGCCTACAATCCCCAGCGTCTCGGGGCAGATCGAGGGGAAGACAAAGACGGTAGTCTCGGCAAAAAGGCCTCTCAGTTCTTCGCGCGTAGCCCAGGGGCGAACGTCAAGTCGGCCTTGGCACCCGTGTTGCCGAGCCAGCGCCGCTATGCGACGACCTGTCTCCTCGGTCAAGTCACCGACCATAATCCCCTTGACATCGCGAAGCATGCCCAGGGAACGGATAAACACGTCGTACCCTTTGATGGGGCGGATTCGGCCGAGGAATAAAATCGTCGGAATCCGCGGCAAAGGTTGCGGCTCATGCAACGGTTCCAAGGGGCAAAAATAGGGCAAGGTCTCGACGCGATGGCGGGCAAATCCGGTAGCTACCAGTCGCTCGCGGACGGAATCGCTGGGACACAGGATTTTGGTGTAGCGGTCTTTCCATCGCACAAACCGGCGGACACGGCGGTAGTACGCCAGCGCATACCGGGGCCGGGGCGTCATGCAGTGCTTCCAGGCGGTGATGGCAAAGCAAGCCGGGCCGGCCCGCCTTTGGCAAATCGTACCCGTCCGCCGGTGAAAAAAGCTGCCTGCCGGACAAAGGTAAAGGTAATCGTGGCAGGTGACGACAGTCGGCCCGTATTCCAGACACGCTCTTATCACGCCCAAGTTATACACTCGGTGAATATGCACCACATCGGGTCGGAGGTCCTTTAAAAGACTTACCGTACGAGTCCAGCCGACCGCCTCCTGGCGGCGGCCAATTCCGCCGATTTCTGCCAGCCGATGCGCCCGCGGCACGAGCCCCACGTCGCCGGTGGCAAATGCGTAGTGGTTTTCTACCCCGTGCGATTCCAAAACGGGTAGGAGGTGGAGCAGGTACGTCTCCACACCGCCGGTCCAGTTCAAATGTTCGTTGAGGTGGAGGACTCGCAAGGATTAGCCCTTCGGACAGACTGGCTTGACACGTTATTGCCGCTAGGCCCCCGCTCCGGTCTGCGCCAGCCGATAGTGGCCAAATATTTGTCCCACTCCCGGCGGTCGCGCTCCATGGACACCAATCGTGGTAAAAGGCCCAATAAATCGCCGTGGGCCGCCACGAAGGCCCGCAGCGGCGTTTGCGAGCGGCCCAATGCCGCCCGGAGCCCGTTGCGGGGCATCGTCAAAAAGAGATACCGAAGGAGTCCCAGCGGGCGATTCTTCCACTGCCAGCGGGCCGCGTAAATGACTCGGTTGCGCGTGATCCATCGGGCGCGACGAAGGTAGGCCCGCCGGTCACTTGTCACGGAACCTCCAAAGTGACCTATTCGCCCTTGCGTGCAGATGCCCACTTGGTAACCCGCTGCCTGGATCCGCCGACAAAGATCGTAGTCTTCATAGTAACTACCGTAAAGGGGATCAAATGGCCCCGCCTGAAGGAGTGCGTCCGTTCGGACCACCATGGCCGCCGCTGTGATTTCCGGAACAGCGACGAACCCCGGTAGATCGGCTAGGTTGGCCCCGGGCCCGGCCTCCAGCCGTGCCGCCGACCGCGCTGCCCGGGCACAGGTCAAAAAGGCGGCGTCCCAGGCGGTGCCATCGTAGTTTTCGACCAGCGGGGTCACCGCCCCCACGGCCGGGTCCGTGTCCATCGCCGCGAGGCAGGCATCGAGCCAGCCGGTTCGGCTTACTGTGTCCTGATTGAGGAAGCAGACGGCCTCGCTATCTAGTCCACCATGTAGTAGGGCGAAATTGTTAGCCTCGGCAAAGGGCAAGCGGCCGGGGGAGACTACCAGCTCGATCCGCCCGGCTGGAACCTGCCCAACCTGGCTGGGCAGATCGCTGTTACCGCCGTTATCGACGAGGATCACCCGCCAATAACCGCTAGCGACCTCCGCCAGGCTCCGCAGGCACGGCTCAATCCAGCGATCGCCGTGGTAGGCGATAATGACGATGGTAACCGTGGTCACTCGCGCACCTTTCCCACCATGGCCATCCGCCTCACGATATCCCGAATCTTCTCTCGGTGCGCATCTTGTTGACAATGCTGCTCGACATAGCGGCGGGCGGCGGACGCCAAAGGTGTTCCAAATCCTTTATCCTCCAAGACCTGGGCCAATGCGGAGACAAGCAGCTTTACTTCGCCATACGCCACCAGCAGGCCGGTTACGCCGTCTTCGATCGTTTCGGCCAGGCCGCCCACCGCCGTCGCCACCACGGGGGTGCCCAAAGCCATAGCCTCCACGGCGGTGCGCCCAAATGACTCCGAGCGGCTTGGAATACAGATCACATCGCAGGCCCGGTAGAATGCCGGCATATCGGCCACCGTGCCCAAAAACCGTACGCGGTCGCCCAAACCCAACTGGCCGACGCGTTGCGACAGTCTTTCGCGGTATGCCGGCTCGCCATCGCCTGTCATGGCGAATAGTACCTCGGGCATGGCTTTCCCGACCTGGGCCGCTGCTTCCAGGAAAAACTCGTGGCCTTTGACGGGCCGCAGCGTTCCGGGCACGCCGACCAAGGGTTGTTCCAGCGGTAGGCCGAGCGATCGCCGGGCCTCGGCAGTGGTGCGGCTTTCGGCGAAAAAGGAATCGTCCACGGCATTGGGGATGATAATGGTTTTGTCGCGGCAGCAACCGTCCAGCACGTTCTGTTCCACGGCCCGAGAGATGGCCACAACGTGCGAAGCACAACTACGCAAGTAGCGCCGCACCCGATGCCGCCCGCCGGGCCAGGGGGGATGCATCTCGCCGCCCACGTCGTCAAAAAGCTCCCGGATATGCCAGACGCACGCGATGCGCCGGCGGCGGGCCGCCAAAGCCGGTGCCAAACCGGTCAGGTTATTCACATACACTAACTCGGGCCTAATCTGTTCAAAGAGTTGCTCGAACCGCTTCACTGCCTGGAATTCGCGAAGAAGACGCCGGAAACGCCGATGCCAAGGTCCGCCGGCCAGCCACCGGCCATGCTCCAACTCCCGGACCGTCGCACAGCGGCGGCGATACTCCTCGGCCAGCTCGCCCATGCCGGCAAACACCGTGTGTACCTCGTAGCCGGCCTCGCGGAGGGCATCGACCACCATCAGGCCGCTAATCGGCGACCCCGACGGCTTGGCCGTAAACTGCACGAAAACGGCGGTTGATCGCTTGTGGTTCACGGGGACTATTTGCACCCTACCACCGCGTCCACAGCTTGCCACATCTGCTCAACCTCACGGTGGAGGCGGGTGGCGGCGGAGCGGATTCGCGTCACAAGCTCCGCATGGGTTGATGAGTCCACCAGCGGGCCGAGCTTTTCCGCCAAGCGCGGGCCGTCGTCCACACGAAGTATGCTTTCCGGGCAATCACAACTCTCCACTGCTTCTTGCCCATATGTACCCCCAGACATTTTGTGAGTGCCAAACCCCGCGCGCTGCCACTAGAATGCGAGGCTTCCCTCGATATCATTAAGACCAGAACCTGCAGCACGTCATGATCCCAATCAGCCCAGACCACCTACACGACGTCCAGCCACACTCACCTAGTGAATAAAAAATCCACACCGGAAACCTCGCAGTTAACGCGCCGGTAGATGTGCTGCGGCCCCCTACATGTGAATCCGTGCTCCGCCAGGTACCCTACTAATTTCTCAAACCGCGCCTGGCCAATGTACGGTGTGCAGAACATGTACTCAACCAGAATGCCGGCTGTACGGCGCAGTGTACCTACGGCACCCCGGAGAACCGCTAAATCATTGCCCTGGGTGTCGCTTTTTATGAACAGAACATCGTCGCTTCGAAGAAACCTCTGCAACTCCTGGCAGTCGTCGAGAGTTACAACAGGTACGTTAATTCTCTCCATGCCCTCCGGCGCGTCCCCGGAAAACGTAGTTCTAAGACATTCATAGTTAGAAGGAAGCAAAGAGCTCATTGAGGGCGCCCTGTGCAGAAAAAACTGTGCGCGATCGGCCGCCGCGTCGGAAACAGCTTTGGTGATTACTAGAGCCTCCCGAGAAGCGAGCTGTGTGCTCAGACACCCCACCAGAGACGGGTTTGGCTCAAAGCACACAATACGACATGTCGGAAATACAGCTGCAAACGCACGGCTAAAGACGCCCCGGAAGGCACCAACATCGATAAGAACGGTTGGACGCTGTGGCAGTATCGACCGAGCATAGAGAAGTGTTTCCAAAAGCTCCGTCGGCAGGTCGCGAGGCCACGGTTCCGGCAGAGTACGTTCCAACTCCCGTATTCTTTCTTCGCGTACCAGACGTAAGTGAGCCTGCGAAATTCGGTACAGAAGGCTGCGCCAGACACGGCGAGGCTTGCACGCAAAAATAGTCATTGTCCTAAACCTCCCAGTGGACCTCCGGCAGCCAAAATCCGTCTCTTGGGGGTATCCGTGCCAGAGTTCCATAAAGATTGCTTGGCAGGATATCAATACATCGGCAATATTCTATGCGATCAATCTGCGTGCCACCGGCAGCGGCACCAAGGGTGATATAATATCGGCCAGGCATCAATCGTAGGCTTGGGATACGGCACCAAATGGCCTTGCGGCCGACGAGAGTGAATTTCGATCGGGACTGATAGGCAGAGTGGCAGGTCATAACGCGAATGCCTAGTGAGTTATAAATGTGAATCCCAATGCTGAGTTCGTGGAGCGTGTCGTCACTTTGCAGCGAAATGGCAAATGTTATTTCCGATCCACAGCTTAAGGAACCAGCCTCTCGTCCCGCGTTATCAAGGATTTGGAGGGAAACAAATACGGGCTTTACGAAGATACTTCGTCTCGGGTGGAGGCTTAGGTCGTTTATGTTAAGCGCCATGTCAGTGCGGATGTAAGCTCCAACTATCTCGAGTGTCGGCCCGCTACGGACGAGGTTTCCGCTGGATAATAATAGTGCGCTGGTACACAAATCTTGCACGGCCGCCATGTTGTGGCTGACGAAGAGGACGGTGCGGCCGGAGCGGGAGACCTCATTCATCTTGCCCAGGCAACGCTTCTGAAACTCGGCGTCGCCGACGGCCAGGACCTCGTCAATGATAAGGATTTCGGGGTCCAGGTGGGCGGCCACAGCAAATGCCAGCCTGACCTGCATCCCGCTAGAATAACGTTTGACCGGGGTGTCAATAAACTTCTCGACTCCGGCAAAGGCGACGATGTCGTCAAACTTGCGGCGAATCTCGGCCTTCGACATGCCCAAGATGGCCCCGTTGAGGAACACGTTCTCGCGTCCGGTCAGCTCGGGGTGGAAGCCCGTGCCAACCTCCAGCAGGCTTCCCACCCGACCACGGATTTCCGCATAACCGCCCGTCGGCTCCGTGATGCGGCTGAGGATTTTCAGGAGCGTGCTTTTGCCCGCCCCATTCGGCCCGATGACCCCCAGCACCTCGCCGTGCTTGACCTCGAACGAAACACCTTTCAAGGCCCAGATCTCACGGTCGGTATCGACCTTCTCTTCCGCGGCTTGGGCGTTCTTTTCCCCGCGGATGATCCTTCGCAGCGGCCGAGCGAGGGCGTCTTGCAGCGCTTCCCGAAACGTCCTCAGCCCAATGCGCTCGCCGAGATAGAACTTCTTACTCAGGTTTTCTACGCGGATGGCGACGTCGGACATGGGTTGCTATCGAGGACGGCGTTCTTGGTGCCGGTGCCGCGACCGGAGAAACAAAAGTCTTAGGAAGAATAATGGGTACAATCGCTACGCCGGGGCGCCCTTCGGGCCTCTGGGGTCCGAACCCGGGGTTCGGACCTTGCGGGCGATCTTCGCAATGGCATTTCCCTTAACCTAGCTTGCGGCATCGGCACGGGGAAAGGCCGGTCCACCGCTTTTCGGTTGATCGGCCGCGAGTCGCTTTCGGATGCGCCGCCGGCACCGATGGTACCGTTGGAATCGCGCTCCGGCGGGGTCGTTGCCGTGGGTGGTGAAAGCGCGGCGATCAAATCAAATCGGCAACGAGGCGCTCCATCCGCCGGAAGTAGAACATGCCTCCCAGTAAGATCAGTGCCGTGGCGGCCGTGGAAAGCGCCAGCATGGGCCCGGGACCGTGCGAGGTACCCAGCAAGGCCCAGCGAAAGCCCTCGATCACCCCGGCCATGGGATTCAACGAATACAACGTAAACGCCCAGGCCGGCAGTTTGGCCTGGATGGATTCCACGCTATACACGACGGGGCTGATAAACATTCCCACCTGAACAACGAACGGGATGACGTATTTGAAATCGCGATAAAGGGCGTTGAGCGCTGACAACCACAACCCTACCGCCAGCGAGGCCATCACGGCCAGGAGCATGAAAGCGGGCAGCGTGAAGACCGCCCAGCCGGGGTAGATGCCGTAGTAGGCCATCAGCCCGAACAAGGCGATCAGCGAGACGCCGAAATCAACTAGGGTGGACAATACCGCGGAAGCGGGGAGGATGAGCCGCGGAAAATAGATCTTGGTAATCATGGCGCGATACTGCACCAAGATGTTGCCCGACTGGTTGAGGGATTGCGCGAACAACGTCCAGGGCAACATGGCGCAGAAGGTGGAAACGGGATAAGGGATGCCTTCCGGCGTCGGCTCGTTGCCCTTGCCCATCAAGAGGGTAAACAGCACGCTGAAGATGCCGGTCGTCATGAGCGGTTGCAGGACGGCCCAGGCGGCGCCCAGGATGGTCTGTTTGTAGCGAATGCTGATTTCGCGCCAGGCCAGGGTGAACATCAACTCGCGGTACCGCCACACCTCGCGGAGATCGAGAGACCGCCACCCGCCGGTCGGCACGATGCGGGTGATGGGCACGTCATCGGGCAAGGGGGGAAGCGCGGGAGCCGCGCGGCCGTCGTCCGCAGCAGGTTCCGGTTCGGCTTCGAAGAGCTCGTCCTCGACGGTAACCGCCGTCGGTGCGTGGGAATCGGTCGAGACATCCTCCGCGAGGGGAGAGACGGGCGTCTCTTCGGGCGGCAGCGTTCGGCCTTCCGTAGGGGGCATGTCTTTCATCGGCAACCGTTCGCTCGACGGATGGTTACGGGCGTGCGCTTCACCAATCTCGGGCCATAACCGCCAAGCGGCTCAAAACTTCCTTCGCCAAATCGAGCGTCTGATCCTCGACCATCGTCCCGGCGGCAGGAGCGTGCAACATCACTTTCAGCATCGCAGGCCGGGAAGACTCTCCGCGATATTTCCAAAAGAAGGTGCGAACAACATCGCGATCGGCGGCGAACGAAGCGCCCAATTGATAACAGTATAGCACGGTAGCGCGGGCGGCGCCGTCTTCGCGCTCCAGCGAGAGAACGCGAATGGTGCCCTTCTCGCCGGAATTCAGTGTCAACGGCCGATCGGTGGTACCGCGGACCCGCCAGCCGGTCCCGCCGTAGCACAACTCCGGAGGGTGCGGGAGCTTGAACTCGGGCTGCGTGAAGACGGCGACATGGAGCGCGACGTTGCCGCCGCCGGGAGACAGGTAGAGACGATCGAGCGTGATGGTCGTCCCCAACGTCTGAAAGACGGCAGGGTCCAACTCTTGATCGACGCCCCGCCACGGCCCGATCTCTCGCGGCAAGGCCTCCAGTTTGGACTTTTCGGGAATGCGGACCGTGGAAGGCACGGATCGCGAGGCCGCCCAACGAGCACCGAGGGCGACGCAAGCCATCAGAACGATGGCGAGAACGCCGCGGAACACGAACCCCCGTGTCGAGCCCAATCGCAGAGCGGCGGGCGGGTCGATCTCGCCGGTTGCGTTGGACGCGGACTGCGATTTCTCCGCGACCGCAATTTTCTTTGCCCTATCGTTTTTCCGACTCACGAACGGACCTCACGTCTCGCTTTGGCCTTCATCATTCACCGACAACAGGCTTGCGACCGTTACCCCTAAGCGGCAGGTTACGATTGAAACGCTTGGGCGGGTTTTTCGGCCGACTTCATCTCGGTACCGGCACTCCTCGCCGTGCGGTCGGCACTTTCCGTTGCGGCAAGTGCAAACGGACGGAGGTATTGCCTGCCGATTCTTGCCGGACTCCGTCGCACGCGGCCGCGGCCGCCCCCTTGCTCGCCGGTGTATTCAAGTCGGATAAATGCCGTTCTAGGTGGCTGACCTGCTCGCAGGCGATTTGCATGAGATCCTGGATGGGTTTGCCGTTCCGCCAAATACGGAACCGGGTTTGGCCGATGGGCCGCTCCTCCGAGATCAGCGGGACGGTCAATTCGACGAGCGGCAGCTCGACGTTTTCGCAGGGGCATTCCCACATGGCATGGAATCGCTCGCCGCAGCGGACGTGATGGAACTCGACTACGATGGAACGGATCGCCGCCGGCTCCGCCATGCCGCACATTTGCCGAAAGATCGCGTCCCAGGGCCGGGCGCCCTCTTGAAGGAAAATCACGATCTCGTCCGCGGCTGCGGCGGCGGGCGCCGGCCGCAAGACCTTTTTGACAAGCCGCTTAGTCTTCCGCCAGAGCAACCCCAACTCGCTCCGTCCGAACCACCCCCCGGCGATCAGCCCGATCAGCACGGCGGTGATGGTAACCAGGGCGATGACGTCGTTGCCGGTGGCGACGCTTCCCAGGGCCGCCAGGCACGTGATGATCGAAAGCCCGGCCACGCAAAGGAGCACATACACGTTGTTGCCGAATCGCTGCATCAAGCGGTGGTGGAGGTGGCTGCGATCGGGGGAATAGATACTGCGCCCGGTCAATTTCCGGCGGAGGATGGCCAGGCTTGTATCGAACAGGGGTAGCGTCCACAAGGCGAGCGGAGCCGATATCAGGAGCGTCGCCGGTCCTTTCAGCGAGGCTCGCAAGACCATGGCCCCCAGCATCAGGCCGATCAGCATGCTTCCGGCGTCGCCCAGGAATATCCTGGCGGGCGGGAAATTGTAGGGTAAAAAGCCGAGCAAGGCCGCGGTGAAAACCAGGGCCACGAACGCTACGCCGAGGTGCCCGGTGAGACAAGCCAGAACGGCGACCGCGGCACTACAAATGATGCCGATCGTGGCGGCCATGCCGTCCAGGCCGTCAAGCAGATTGATGGCGTTGATCGTGCCGACGAACCAAAGCACGGTGATGGGGAAAGCGGCGTAACCGAGGTCCCACGTTTCTCCAAAAACGCTGATGCGAGACACTTGAAAACCGCCGAAAAACATGAGGCCGGCCACGGCGATTTGCCCCACCAGCTTCCATCGACCGCGCATGGCGAAACGATCGTCATAAAGTCCCAACGCGGTGATGCCCGTGCTCCCGGCGAAAACGACGAGCAGGTCGAACCAATCTTTTCGGACGTGGAAGCCCCAGGGATTGGTAATAAGAAACGTTCCGCCAAGCACTAAGCCGCAGGCCAACCAAATCGCCAGCCCACCCCCCACGGGCGTAGCGTGCTCGTGGAGTTTGCGGGTACGGTCGGGCCGATCCACCAAGCCCCAGCGATGGCCCCAACGGACCATGCCGGCCGTGAAGATGCAACTCAACAGGCAGGCGAGCGCAGCGCTAGCCGCGGAGAACTCAACCATGGGAGCAGCGTCCTCGGATGCCGAAGTGTTCCGGATGCAAGCTACGCACGCTTATCAACCTTGGGAATCCGCCTCAGCCGCGGCCGCCGTGTATCGCGGATCATCGTAGTAGACCTCTTCCGCCGCGCCCGTTACTACCGCTCCGAGCAGGCGAATATTGAAGGCGTCCAAAACTCTCCGTGCCGCGGCGACCTTGGGCAGGCGACTGGTGTCGCGGAGCACGGAGAGGATGACGCCGTCCACGGATGTACTAATGAACCGCGTATCCGCCACGGGGAGAAGAGGGCTGCCGTCCACGATGACGAAGTCGAACTTGTCTCGCAACTTGCGGAACAGAGTGCCAACAGCGCCGTTGGCAAGAACGGCCATGCCGTAACGAGTCCAAGTTCCCGCCGCGACGAGGGAAAGGTTTTCGAGGTGCGTCTCTTGGATCGTTTCCTCCAAGGCGACTTCCGCACGCAAGACCTCGCTGACGCCCGGGCTTCGGTCCACGCCGAAGACCGTGTCGAGCGCAAATCGAATCCTCCAAGGCGACTTCCGCACGCAAGACCTCGCTGACGCCCGGGCTTCGGTCCACGCCGAAGACCGTGTCGAGCGCAAATCGAAGTCGACCAACACCACGCTCTGCCCCATTTCCGCCAGCGTTGCCGCAAGTTGCGAAGACAGGGTCGTCTTCCCCTCGCCCCCCCACGGCGCTGGTCACAAGAATAACCTTAGATTTATCGCCGGCCGGGCTGCGGATCAGCCGGGCGGCAACGTGGCGTACCGCCTCGGAAAAGACCGCCCGCCAGCGACGATGCCTTTTGCTTTCGGAAGCCAAAGCCTGGGTAGCGCGCCTGGGTAACAGTGGGACCGTCCCCAAGATTTCAACGCCGGCATCCTTGGCGACCTCGGCGGATGTGTTGACGGTCTTGCGTCGCGTATCCCACCAAAGGATGGCAAAGCTCGGCAAACAAAAGCCACCGAGCCCGCCTAAAATCGCCATTTGAAGGCGACGGTCCTGGTTGCCAGTCCTGGGCGACTCGGCTCGTTGAACGAGCGTGATGCGGGGTTTGGATCGCAGTTCGATGCGTAGTTTATTCCGCTCCTCGGCGATGGTCGCAAGAGTTTTTCTCGCCAAATCGACTTCGGCACGCAAAAACTCCACCTCGATCGAACCTTTGCCGAACGTTTCCGCCGTCTTTCGAACCTCCTCCACCTCCTGTTGCAACTGAGACTGTTGCTGTTGGAGGATCGCCAGCTCGAACTTGAGTCTCTCGATATCCTCATCCAGCGTCGCCAAACGCTTTTTTTCCAACTCTTGCTTGAGCTCTTCCCGCCGTGCCTGAATCTTGGCGTCGATTTCGGCCAACTCGCGGGAGTATCGTCCTTCGTATCGATTCGCGAATTCCGGCCGAACCGTCTCCCGCATCTGCGTTGTCAATGCCTTCAACTCCGCTTGACGCATCTGCAACTGCACCATTACCGGATCCACGCGACCGGCGGCGTCGATCTCCGATTCCGCGACTTGAATCTGCGCCGCCTTATCGCGGATGGCGTTCTTGAGGGCGATTTCGCCCTGGGTCCGCATGATTTTCAGGCTCACACCGACCAATTCGCCTCGATATGTCGAAAACTGCTGGAGGGTTATCTGCTGCTTGAGGGTCAATGCTTGAGAATCGCCCGTCTCCAATTGTGCACTGAGCTGCTTAAGATCATTCTGCAGCTTACGGACCTCGCTCTCCTTTTCGACGTACAGCTGATCGAGTTCGCCCAGGCGGTTGCGTCGCTCGTTTTGCTCGACGTCGACGACTTCCTCCATGTAGGCATCCACAATCGCATTTACCAGTGCGGCCGCCTCGTCGCCTTTCTCGCCGGTGAAGCTGACCTGCATCAGTTCAGCGTTGCCCGGGTAACGAACCGAGAGACGCTCGCTCACCCACTGTACGGGGTCGGGTTCATCTTGAATACTCGCCAGTCGGGCGACTTCCGGGCGGCGCAGCGCCGAAACGAGAACAAAACGGCTGCGAAGGTACTCGAGCTGCGTGCTCTTGTACACGTCGAAGTTCCGCGCGTCCCCGGAAGATGCGAAAAGCACGGCCTGATTGGCGGCCGACACCCGAATCAAAGCGGTGGCACTGTATTTGGGCAGCACCAGAAACCATGCGCCGACGGCACAGACTGCCGCCGTCAGCAGACCGAGAAAGATCACCAACGGCCACCGCCGTCGAAAGGCGTGAAGATAAGGACCGATCCCGCCGCCCGGCGCACGTTCTTGCTCGGGCGATTGCCACTCGGCATCGATGTAGAACGGGGGCCGCGGATTCAACACCGCAACCGACCCTGTTCCGGCAGGTGCGGCCGCCGTGCTGCCCACTGACACGTTACTTTCGCTCATGCCTTTTCTCTGTTCGAAAGACCCTGTTGCCGCGTCGAAATGGTGCTAATATCCATTTTCAACCGTCGAAGCTCGGTCCGTCAACCAAATTCCTAAAGATTTTCGCTTCCTAGGACGACAGAAGTCTTCGATACTGCAAACGGCGTTCCATGCGTTTCACCATCGCAACGAACGTCCAAACGCGTGCCTAGGCCGATCCGCGGGCAAGCGTCGGTTTCCTTTTTTCACCCTGTTGCCGTGGACGTTCCACCGAGACAACAACCGGTGCTGCCTCCGCCTGCGGCACCAGAATCCGGTCCAAAAATGAGAGTTCCACCCACACCAGAATCACGGCGGCGGGCATCATCAACCATCCGGCCAAGTCGTGCTCCATATTCGTACCCACGAAATTCAATTCGTGGAGCACTCCCGTCACCGTGATCCGGATGATGTTTGCGGCGAGGGCATTCACGGGAGCACTGACCACGACCAGGATCCGATCCAAGAGAGGCCGCCGCATGATGAAGGCCGCGGCCACGCATACCGCGACGAATAGGCTCATCATTTTCAAGCCGCTGCATGCCTGGACGACTTCCAATTGCCCGTCCCGCAAGACGATAACGTTCCCTTCCGCCATGGCCGAAACGCCCAGCGTTTGCAGGAGAAAAGTCGAAGCGATCGTGGCCGCTCGCTGAAGCGGATGGCTAAGCAATGTGGACACGAATCCCGGCAACGGTAGCATGAAGATTAAAAACAGCGCGCTTGGCCATGCCCAACGTAAGGCCCCCCAGCCGCCCAACAGCAGAATTAACCCGAAGACGCAAGGCACTATGGCGGCAGGGTCCAGAATTCGTGCAAAGAGGATGAGGGCCGCCGTACGAATCAGGCCCGAAAGCGCTAGGCATCCGACTCCCACCGCGACGGCCGACCACGTCGGCGAGAGGTCGGCCCCCTTCAACAGCCCTCGGCGCTGCCAGAGCAAGTAACCGGAAACCAAAGGCACGAGGAAACCGTGCGTGTAATCGGGGTCGCCGGCCCAACGCTGCAGCAAAACACCCCAGGCGTCCCAAAATAGCGCAATGAAAACGCCTGCCACCACCACGAGCGAAGCGGCAATCGTGATTTGCTTGGTACTCGAGCGCTGAATGCCGTTAGAATCAGTTGCCACGTCGTTCACAACACGTTGCTCCTGAACCCTTTTGCCTGAAGATCCCCGAGTACTTCCCCTCGCGTTTTCGCAGGCCCTATAACAGGCTTTCAGCGTTTGAGCCGGTCACTTCGACCCGGCTGCCCCAGCAACACTCCGTCCTCGTGGGGTACGCCGTCCTGCTCACCAGCGACCCATTCGAACCATTTTAGGAACGGACCGGGACGACAAGTGTCCAACCTGCCGATCGATCTCACCGCCCCCCTCACGTGACCACTGCGCGATCCGATCCGACGGTAAAAACCTGGCATGCGTCAACCGGCCGCCGCTCGTGAAGGTGGGTTCGCCTAAACGTGCAAATCCGATTCCGTCAAGCCTTCCTTGAGAGGTTTGACGCTTGAAACTCCGGTCGAATCAAGCGAACGAAGGCAAGAGCATATTAATTGCTTCATCCGAATTGCCCATGGGAGTCGGCTGCCATGGACTTGGAATCTGCCCCCATTTCCGACCCCCCCTGGCTCCGACTGCCGTCAATATCGTCCCTGGGGTAAACGCCTCATACGTACCCTGTAAAGGCATCATGGTTTCGACTATACTCCGGCTTCAACCCCAATGCTATCACCAGTTTGAGGGGACTGGGTTGTCGCTACCGGGCGCAACCCGCAGCCGACACCGGATCTTCATCTTCAACGGCAAAGGGGATTCGCTCCCCCCCTCCAAACGGTTATTGATTACTTCGGCGGCGGGTTTACAATTTAACCCAGGCAGTGGGAAGTGAAGACTGAACGTATGATTGGAAGGGCAACAACCGGTGATTTCCACTCCGCGCTCCGTGACCGTTGCCGTTTTTCTTTTTGCCCTCCTCGCGGCGGCCGGCACTGCGCGGGCCGAACCGATTTTGCAACTGTATTTAGAAGGAGGCGTATACGACACCGCTACGGAAAGCTGGTACGTCGCCCCGCCGGGTTCTTCGGCAGGTGTGCCGTTCCGATTGTGGGTGATCGGAAATACCAATCAGGCCGGCATCATCCACGATGTCCGCCTGTCGATGGCCTATTCCTCCGAGTACCGCACCGGCGAACGTGACCTCGCCGTATCGTTGTCGCCCTCCGCAGCATCCCTCATCTCAGATCCGTCCGTGCCGACGGCGCCGACATTTATCCAATACGGAGCGGCGGGGACGGTGCCGCTGCTAGGCGACGGATCCCCCTTGCCGGCCCATGGTGTTTTTGGAGCAAACACCGTTTGGCAAGAGTGGTTGCTTGGAGACTTCGACTTAAAAGACTCGCCCCTCGGCGACTTCGTAGGGGGTTTTCCAACTGTTTGGAAAGCAAACGCCGCTCAGGTGAACGTTTACGATGTAGCCATTCAATTTTCCGACGGCGATTCGGCACATGGCGTTCAAGTACATTTCGACGTTTATAACCACGTCGAAGGCGCCAATCACGTGAAGTACAAGTTTGCCCCCTTTTCGCATGACGCCGACGGTACCGTGGACGTAGTACCGGCCCCCCCGTCCCTGGTAGCCCTCATAGGGCTAGCGGCCTTCTTGCCTTTCGGAGCTCGGCGGTTTCTGCGGACTCCGAAAAGCTGAGTCGGCCGGATGCTTTCACGTCTTTCACGTCCTCGCCGAGGTACCTCCTACCTCGCCATTAACTGCTTTGCGCGTTCAACCACATCCTCGCCGGGTGCCGCCTGGATAACGCGATTCAACGCCGCCGCGATCGCCGCCCGAGAATCGGCGGGAAGCTTATCCGCGATCGCCACGGCGGCGGTTCCCGCATCCTTCTTAACGTCCTTATCGGCTACCAAGCTGGCGGCAAGTTCCAGCCCTTCCACGGTCGGATAACGGACGAGTACTTCCAGAACCAGCCTCTTTTCGTCCGGTCGGGAGGCCGCGCTCAGCGCCTCCCGGCACATCGCGATTCTATCATGAATCGGGACTTCCAATTGGCGGGCAATTCGGAGGTATCCCCTCAAGGCACGCACCCGGTATCGAGTGCCGCCGTTCTTGGCAAGATCAAGCAGGACGGGAGCCGCATCCGCGGACATCCATTCCCCTAACACTCGGGTGACGGCGTCCTGCACCGCGTCGTCGCCTTTTAAACCCAGGTCCCGTAGGGCTTCGAGTGCGATTGGGCCGGGGACCGTGCCCAACAGTTCGGCCAACCGCGGTTGCAGCGTCAACGGTGCGCGGCGTATTGCCGAGGTCAACTTCTTGGCCGTAAGGTCCCTTCCTTCCATGCGGCTACACGCCGTGGCCAAGGCTTGAATTGCAGCATCGACATCCTCGGCGGAGGTACCAGCTACTGCAATGTCCAGAAGCGCGTCCAGGTTCTCGTAATCAACAATCATTCCCAAGGCCTGAATTGCAGCGACTCTCAGTTCGGCGTCGGCTTGCTTAAGCTCGTTCAGCACTTGGGGCAATGCAGCCGTTACCGTTCGTCGCCCAATTGCCGCCAGAACGAGCACGCGGTCCGCGTTCTTCGCCGCTTCGAGAGCCTCGCAAAGGACGATGTCGGCATTTTTATCTCGGATTTGGGAAATGCTTTCGACAGCCGCCTCGGCTAGGGCGCCGCCGCTGCGAGCGGCATCCAACAAGACGGGGACGACCGCGGCATCACCGATTTCGCCCAGAATGCGAACGGCTGCCGAACGCGTATCCCAACTGCCCTTGGTCGCGACGTCCTGGAGCGCATTGACGGCAACCGGTCCGCCGATGTCCCCTAAAGCCTCCACCAAGGCCACGGCACGAATATCTTGCGGCGGCAGCGGCGACCCGATTTGAAGTCCCTCACCCTCGCGGAGCGTGACCTCCTTTCGCTCTTGCCCCAAATCGTAGGTCAGCCGCAATTCCTTGACGACGCCGGGGGCCGGATCTCCGGCCAATCCATTGGACGCCTGGACGAACAAAGAGCCGCCGCGGACCATGGCAGCCAATGCGTCGGTAACGTCCACCCATCGGTCCCCCGCCCCATAGGACGCCTTGACAATCGTCAATCCCGGGGCTTTCGCGACCTCGTTCGACGCGTGTTGCGCCAATTCCGCGGCGATCGCTTCGGCGACTTGCGGACTCCTGACTTCCCTCGCCGTCGTCAGCGCTATCCCAAAAAGTCCGCGATCTTCCGATTTCAGACAGGAAAGGAATAGCTGAAACCCTTCGTCGTCCCCGATGAGAATCAATCCGCGGACGGCCTCCATCACTCGGGCGCTTGGGACGTCGGCCCCGCGCACCCGCGCGTACAGCTCTTTGGCCACGTCCTTCGCGCCGGCCTCCCGTCGTTGCTCCGCGATCAGGATCAATCCCTCCGCCGCCGAGTTGCGAACAATCGGATCGGAATGCTTCAAGGCCGATTCGAGTAGCTTCGCCGCCGGGGCAGTGCCGATCCGGCCCAAAGCCGCAGCCGCCGCCGCGGCTGCCTCGGAATCGGCCCCCTTCAGATGCCTGGCCAAGACGTCGACCGCTTCCGTGTCGCGACGAACGCCGATGGAATTCAATACTCCGATTAGAATTCGCCCGTCCAATCGCTCGGCAGCCTCGCGCAATGCCCGATCGGCAGAGGGATCGGGAACGGCCTCCAAGGCGATTCTGGCCCAAGAGTTCAATTCCGCGTCATCCAATAGAGGTGCCAGAGCGGGCACCGCCGACGCTCCGCCGTACACCGCCAGTTTCTTGCAGGCCAGGGCCTTATCGGCCTTGGGCGCGTCCGATCTCAATACCGCAATCAATTCCGCCTCTTGATCCGATACCGTCGGATCGGCCCAGGACTGTCCGAGCCGGGTGGACAGCGCAAACGCAAGTCCAAGCGTCGCGAAGAGGCAGCTACGCGCCAAGGTATTCGAAAAACGCTTCATAGCGGAGGCTCCTGATATATAAAAGCACGAAAATGACTTCAGGGGACCGACCAGCGAGCCATCATAAACGCCACGGTTCTCGCAAGGCTTCCGAGCGGAGACGATTGGCCTGCTCATCATCGATGAACTCACACCGGACGGGGTCGAATTGGATCGTCCTTCCGAGGAATATGGCGATGTTCGCGGCATGGCAGGCGATGTGCGAGAAGCAAGCCACGTCGGCGTTAGCCTTGGGTTTGCCGCGTGTCTTTACGCAATCGAGAAAATCGCGGACATGGAATGTCGCCGGATACCCTCCGATCTCGGCCACGCGCCGACCGGCGAGCAATGCCGGCGAGCTGAGCGCCAACTTTCCGCTATCCCCGGTCTCCACCCAACCGGCGTCTCCCTCGAATCGAACCGGGCAGGAGCCTAACGGCAACCAGCCGTCATTCCGGATAATCAAGCGGACTCCGTTGGCATATCGAGCGGTCACGCGATCTCCCTCGGGCGGATGGTACTCGACGGGCGCGGTGTGGTCGGCGTCGTTCGCCCATTGGCAGAGATCCACGCAGTGCGACCCCCATTCCAGAACGCCGCCGCCCACCATGCCGCCGCCTTTCTCGAAATTGAAACCGTCGAGCAACCGCGAGTTGAACGGGCGCCAAGCGGCCGGCCCGAGGTAAAGATCCCAATCGATCTGCTCTCTCGGCGGTTCGGGTTCCGCAGGCAGCCAACCGCTCATGCCCGTCGCTAGGCCGGCGGGGTGAGCATGCACCGCTTGGAGCTTTCCGAGCTTTCCGCGTCTGGCCAGTTCCACCGCGAACGCAAAATGCGGCAGATTGCGGCGTTGCGTTCCCGCTTGAAACACCCGACCTGTTCGTCGGAACGTTTCCGCCAGGGCCAGGCTCTGGCTGATGTTCTTGGTACACGGCTTTTCGCAATAGACGTCTTTGCCGGCCTTGGCGGCGGTGATGGCCGCCGTCGCGTGCCAATTCGGACCGGTGGCAATCAGCACGGCATCGATGTCGTTCCGGTCGAGCAGTTCGCGGAAGTCCCGATAGACGTCGCAGGCCGTATTCCCGTTTCTTTGATCCACCATGTTCTTGGCGGCCGCACGTCGCGCCTCCTTGATGTCGCAGACGGCAAGACAATGGACGTCGGGCTCTTGGAGAAAGCATGTAAGATCGTACGTGCCGCGATTGCCGACGCCGATGGCCCCCAGACGGATGCGTTCGCTCGGCGCGGCACCTTGCAGCCCGAGGGCACGCCCCGGTATCAAAGTCGGCAGGGCCGGCAAGGCCGAAGCGCCGCAACCGTAGCGGAGTACGGTTCGACGGGACACGCGAGTCGTGTTATTCATGGATGAATTCTCCGCGAAACAAGAGGCTTTTCGATGGCCGCAAACGGGCTCTCCCTAAATGAGAGATGGGCGCACGAACGTGCGTCATGTTGACACGACGGGGCGTCGCTGTCAAGAAATGGGGCGGGCTTGCTGGGCCACCTCGATTGCCCGGAGCAGACCGCGGGCCTTATTCAAGGTTTCCCGCCACTCGTTTTCGGGAACGCTATCCGCCACGATCCCCGCTCCCGCTTGAATATAGGCCTTTCGACCTTTCACCACGAGCGTGCGGAGGGCGATGCAGGTATCCATGTTGCCGCGGAAGTCGAAGTAGCCGACCGCCCCGGCGTACGGCCCGCGGCGGCAAGGCTCCAGCTCGTCGATGATCTGCATCGCGCGGACTTTGGGCGCCCCGGACACCGTGCCCGCCGGCAAACACGATTGCAAGGCGTCGAACGGGGTCTTGTCCGGAGCCAGCGTCCCGCGAACGTTGGAGGTGATGTGCATCACGTGGCTGTAGCGTTCCACGGTCATGACGTCGCTCAACTGGATGGAACCGAAGCGGCACACGCGTCCCAAGTCATTTCGTCCCAAGTCCACCAGCATGACATGCTCGGCTCGTTCCTTGGGATCCGCGAGCAGTTCCTCGGCCAGGCGGCGGTCCTCTTCCTCGGTTCTGCCTCGCGGTCGTGTGCCCGCCAACGGCCGAGTAATCACCTCCCCATCCACCACGCGGACCAAGATTTCCGGCGAACTGCCGACGAGAGTGACGCTGGGGCTGCGCACGTAGAACATAAAGGGACTGGGGTTGATGACCCGCAGCGCGCGGTACACTTCGAAGGGATGGGCCTGGAGGTCCAGTTCCAGACGCTGACTGATGACGACCTGAAAGATGTCACCGGCCTCGATGTACCGAATGCAACGGCGGACGGCCTCCTCGAAACCCTCCTTGGTGAAGCTGGAACGATAGGCAATCTGAGGTTCGCGGTCGGGCGGGAGATCGAACGGTCTCAAGTCGCTCGGCCCGCCGCTCAGCCGCCGCACGATCTCGTCCACCCGAGCGCAGGCATCTCGATAGGCCGCCTCCGGCGATCGGCCCTCGCCCACGTGCGCCATGACCGCCACCACCATCGCTTTGGTCACGTTGTCGAAAATCACCATGCGATCGTAGAAGGCGAAGGCCATATCGGGGATGTGTCGGTCGTCCGGCGGTGGATGGGGGAGGTGCTCGCAATAGCGCACGACATCGTACCCGACATAACCCACGGCGCCCGCACAAAACGGCGGCAACTCCGGGAGGGCCGCGCTGCGAACCCCCTCGATCAGCTTGCGCAATTCGGCGACGGGGTTTTCGGCGTCGTATTGGCGGGTTTCCAACAGGGGATTGCCCGATGCGGATATGCCCGTGTAGGAATTGACCGTAACTCGTCGCTCGTAGGCCTCGATCTCCAGAAACGGATGGGTCGCAAGAAAGCTATAGCGCCCGACCTTTTCGCCGCCGGTGACGCTCTCCCCCAGAAAAGCGCACCGTCCGTCATCCAGTTTATGAAAGGCCGAAACGGGCGTCAGCGAGTCACTCACAAGACGGCGGTAAACCGGCACCATATCGGCCTGTTTCGCCAACTCGCGGAAGCGGTCGAAGTCGGGAAGGCAAACGGATTCGCTCATCGGAAGTCAGGTCACGTGGTTCGTGATTCGGGCCGACATCTTGCCGCGGCGCTGCGATCCATGGGGCTGTTTGGTCGCGCCAAACGCCTTCTCACAGGGCACGAACGGCGGCTTTGCCCTCAGCTTATCAAGGCATGG
Source organism: Thermogutta hypogea (assembly GCF_055386265.1). Classification (NCBI taxonomy): domain Bacteria; kingdom Pseudomonadati; phylum Planctomycetota; class Planctomycetia; order Pirellulales; family Thermoguttaceae; genus Thermogutta; species Thermogutta hypogea. The sequence goes on along the minus strand of NZ_AP042425.1, from coordinate 1,204,962 downwards.
CTTGAGCGTCCACCGAGTCCCGTGAGCCACGATGCCCGTGCCCGGCCGTGCGGAAGAAGCAGCAACGCAGAGAAAAAATGCCGCAGAGAAAAAAGGAAATGCGGCACGCCTTGCACAGGGGGCGTGAAGATTGTCGGCCGGGCAATGGGAGGCGTATCATTCCGAGGAGACGCCCGCTAAATTATCATAAGAAGGCCGCGATGTCGGATCCCAGAGATATGTGGGGAAAACCATGAAGTGCCAAAAATGCGATCGCCCGGCGACGTACCATATCACGGAGCTGGCGAGCGGAACGCCGGTGGAGCTTCATTTTTGCGAGGAACACGCCCGGGAGTACCTCGCGAGCGGGCAAACGGCGCCCTCGGACCAGATGACTCAGATCGCGGAACAAATGGCGGAGCATTTAGTGAAACACATGGTGGTCGGCAAAGCCGCGGAGGAATTGAAGCGGCTCGACCAGCAGACTTGCCCGTATTGCGGCATCAGCTTTCACGACTTCCGCCATCAAGGCAGGCTGGGGTGCCCCAACGATTACCAGGCGTTCCGCGAACAGTTGGAGTCCTTGATTCTGAATATTCACGGCGAGACGCAGCACAAGGGCAAGCGCCCGTCCAAAGGCGCCGAGGCCGCATCCCGCCGAACGGAACTGATTCGTTTGCGGCGAGAGATCAAAGAGGCGGTGGAAAACGAGGAGTACGAGCGCGCCTCGCAACTTCGCGATCAAATCCGGGAGATCGAGGAGGCCGGGTAAGCGGCGGCAGGAATGGAAACAGGCGGAGCCGTCGTTGTGAAATCGGTTCGGTGGATCCATGTTGCAAGAAGGTGAACACGTTGTGAAACTCGACGACCTGCTGGCACGACGCGGCGAATGGTTGCGCGGCGAGGGGCCGGAATCCGATATCGTCATGTCTTCCCGAATTCGCCTGGCTCGAAACCTCGCCGATTTTCCGTTCGTGAGGCTGGCCGGAGAGGCTGAGCGACGCCAAATCACGGAACGGGTGCAGGCGGCCTTGGCGGACAGCCCCTTCTCGCCGGAACTGCTTCCCGTGCGCGTCGACGCGCTGTCGGAGCTGGATCGGCACTTCTTGGTGGAACGGCAATTGATCAGCCGAGAGTTCGGCGAGGGGCAGGGATTACGGCTGGTATTCATCGACCGCCAAGAGCGATTCAGCATCATGGTCAACGAGGAAGACCATCTCCGCATTCAAGTGATGCGGAGCGGTTTGGACTTGGAGCCGGCCTGGAAGCTGATCAACGAGTTGGACGACTATCTGGAACGTCATCTGACCTACGCCTTCGATGAGCAGTTCGGTTATCTCACGGCCTGCCCGACGAATGTCGGGACGGGCATGCGGGTAAGCGTCATGCTCCACCTGCCCGCTGTGGTCATCACGCGGCAGATGGATCAGATCTTCCGCGGCCTGGAGAAGTTGGAGCTGGTGGTGCGAGGCCTGTTCGGCGAAGGATCGCAGGCCATGGGAGATTTCTACCAGGTCAGTAATCAGATATCCCTGGGGCGGAGCGAGCAGGAACTGATTGCCAAGGTCGGCGACGTGATCCCGCGGATTATCGAATACGAGCGCAAGGCGCGGGAATTCTTGATGAACGAAAGCCAGGAAAACCTCCACGATCGAGTCAGCCGCGCGCACGGCATCCTAAAGACCGCCCAGACCATTTCGTCCGAAGAGACGATGCACCTTCTCTCCAGCGTACGCATGGGCGTGCATCTGGGTCTGATCTCGGGCCTGGATACCCCGGCGCTCAACGAGCTGTTCTTGTTGACCCAGCCCGCCCATGTCCAAAAGCTCGTCGGAGCGGAACTCGATAGCGCGGACCGCAATATCGAGCGTGCCCGATTCTTGCGGAAGCGGCTCAATACTTGACCAGCGATTACGTGGCGGAAAAGGCTCCCCCCAGGCCGGCAACGGAGGGACGCCGAAGATCCATTTCAAACTCGGACCTCAGCCTCCGGACGGCCCCCCTGTAGATATCGCCGCCGAATCGGTTCCACATGCTCCGCGACAAATTCATCGACTTGCTCGGGCGCGCGGCCGATGAAGCGGCGCGGATCGAGTTCCGCTGAAAAATCCACTGCGGAAAATGCCGGGTCGGCCTGCAATCGCTCAAGCAGGTCGTTGGGCCTGCCGTCGTTCTTGACCACGGCGGCCGCCGCGTGGCTGTGGCGTCGAATGCGCTCGTGCAATTCCTGACGATCCCCGCCGGCCGCCGCCGCCGCCATCAGAATGTTCTCCGTCGCCATGAACGGCAACTCCTCTCGCAAGTGCCGGGCGATGACTTGCGGATAAACAACCAAACCGGAGATGACGTTTTGACAGAGGATCAAGACGGCGTCGGCCGCCAAGAAGGCTTGGGGCAACACCAACCGCCGATTGGCACTGTCGTCCAACGTCCGTTCCAACCATTGCACGGCATGCGTCGTCAGCGTGTTCGGCTCCAGGGCCGCCAGGAACCTTGCCAGGGCGCAAATTCGCTCGCAACGCATGGGGTTGCGCTTGTATGCCATCGCCGAGGAACCGACTTGCTCCTTTTCGAACGGTTCCTCGATCTCCTTGCGGTGGGCCAAAAGGCGAATGTCGGTCGCCATTTTGTGGGCGCTTGCGGCCATCTGCGCCAAGACCGCCAGGATTTGGGCATCAACCTTGCGCGAATAGGTCTGGCCGGTCAGCGCATACGATTCCCGGAAACCCATCTTTTGGCATACGAGCGCGTTCAACCGCCGGACTTTGTCGTGATCGCCCTGAAAGAGGGCCAGAAAGCTGGCTTGCGTCCCGGTCGTGCCTTGGACGCCGCGCGCCCGTAATTCGGCAAGGCGATGCTCCAGTTCGTGGAGGTCCAACACGAAATCGTAGGCCCAAAGGCATGCCCTTCTGCCGACCGTGGTCGGTTGAGCCGGTTGAAAGTGAGTGAACCCTAGGCACGGCAGGTCGCGATACTCCACCGCAAAGCGAGCCAACCCGTCGATCACGGCGGCAAGACGCACGGCCAGCAAACGCATGGCGTCCCGCATCAGCATCAAATCGGCATTGTCGGTCACATAGCAGCTTGTGGCTCCCAGGTGGATGATTCCCTTGGCGCTAGGACAAACATCTCCGAAGGCATGCACATGGGCCATGACGTCATGTCGCAGGCGACGCTCGTATTCCGCCGCCCGCTGCCAGTCGATGTCGTCCAGCCCGCGCTTCATCTCATCGATTTGCTCCGCTGTGATCGGCAGACCCAACTCCCGCTCGCATTCCGCCAGAAATACCCAAAGCTGACGCCACGTGCGGATGCGGCGACGTGGGCTGAAAATTTCGCTCATGGTCTCCGAAGCGTAGCGGGTGAGCAGCGGGTTGTCATAGCCGGTATCGGATACGGGCAGGTTCACGGTGTCGGTTCCTCGGACAAAACATTCAGTACGGGATTCGCCATTTAACAAAAAAAGATCGCCGCCGATTTCTTCTCGCCGGGCCGTCACATGTTCGTCGGATCGTCCGTCTGATCACCACCGATCAGATCGTCCATAGCCGCCGCGATCTCGGCCGCGTGGCTCAAATCCAAGGCATAGATGCGGCATATCCGATAGCTCAAGGGTATCTCGCGATACAATTCTCGCGTATCCAAAGGGCGGATTTCGCGCGTCGCCGGATCGAAGAGGAAGTTTTGCCCCGACGCGGGCGCACGAGACCCCGGCCGGTGTACGTGCCGGGGGGGATCGAATCGCAGGGGAATCTCTCGCAGTTTCTCAGGCAGTCGCTTGCGCACCGCTTCCTCGAAAAGCCTTTCGTTGCTGAAGACGCTCGAATCCTCCGATTGCCCTCTTCGGAAAAAGATTGTTCGCTCACAGACCATTTTCCACCGAATCCGCCGACTCAAGAAGTCTTGCCATTTCACCCCCAGTTCAGACGTCTCGGCGTCTTCCGACTGCGACCAACGTCCGACGTCCACCAGCAAGGACCAGTCCGTCAACTGCCGGTATTTGACCAGGTGTTCCAAAGGATTGCCGGGAAACAGCCGCGAATGACTGCTTGCGAATAGGTCTTGCAGCGTCAAATCGATGGAGCGGACCGTGCGATGGAAGTAGATGGAACGAAACAGCTCGGCCCGAGCTGAGATGAACCGCACGAGGGAGGGCAGACCTCGTTCGTGTATCGTCAGACCGTGCGGCGTGACGAAGCTGTAGTGCAGCAACCGCTCCAGATCGAAGACCCGCCAACTGAATCCGGACATATACGCGTCCCGTAAGACGAAGTCCATGTTGTCGACGGTGTAGATGCCGCTGAACAACCCTCGCAAGAGCCTCAGCCAATTCGGCATCCGTGCGGCGTCGTCGCCGCGGGGCCGGGTAATCAGAAAGGTAATGTGTTCCGGATCGATGGTTTCGTCCGCCGGCAATGCGCCGTTAGGATTGCGGCGGATATGTCTCAACAGCGACCCGATCTCACGACGGATGATTTCCGCTCCCAGCGTCTCGTGGTTGAGGCCGAAGCGCGACAAATAGAACTGATCGAAAAAATGGCCGAAGGGGCCGTGGCCCGTGTCGTGCAGCAGCCCGGCCAACCGCATCAACGTTTCCACATAAGCCGAGCTGGGCGTGCCGCGGTCACTACGTTTCAGCGAGTCGTACAAGTGTCGGGCACACCTGCCCGCCAAATGCATGGCCCCCAGGACATGCTGAAAACGGGTGTGTACCGCCGTGGGAAAGACCAACCAGGCCGTCTGAAGCTGGTGAATCTGTCGCAGACGCTGAACCCATGAGTGATCGATGATCGTCTGTTCAGCGACTTCGTGCCCCGGAAGCCCCCTCTTTGGAATAAAGTCAATATACCCATGAATGGGGTCATAACTCAGGCTCTCGTTCTCGAACCGCTCGACACTTGCGAGGACTTCGTTGTCCATGTCCCCTAAAACCCTCACTTTCTTGTTTGGAAACTTCAGGGGTACTCTTCGCGTCGCGGTGGGTTAAAATACGAGAGCGTCCCCTCGGCACCCTCACGTTATTGTGTAGGCCCGCAGAACGAATGCAACCGGTGGCTCAGTGCCAAGCAGGGCTCTCACCTTGGTTGCGAGTTCCGCAACATCCGCTTCGAGTAGGAAGATTCCTGAGCCTTTTTAGGAGATTGAACATGAGAATCGGTCTAGCGATGTTGGTCGGATTGGCGGTGATTGCGGCTTCCACGCCGGCATGGGCCCAACGCTCTCAGTCTCCCCGAGCGGTATACGAAGTGAAGACGTTGCCGAAAAACGACGTTGAAAAACGCATCCTCGAGGTAATCGAGAGGGTAGGACGCGATCAGCGCGCCGGAAACATGATCGTTCCGGAGGAGGACGGCCGCTTGCTCCGTGCGTGGACGGAGGCGGTCGGAGCCAAAAATGTGGTCGAAATCGGCACCTCGGTCGGTTACTCCGGCCTGTGGTTCTGCCTAGCTCTGAAAGGGACGGGCGGCAAATTGACCACGTTCGATATCGACGAACGCCGAGCAGCGATGGCTAAGGCCAATTTCGAAGCGGCGGGCGTAGCCGACATTGTGACGATCGTGCTCGGGGATGCCCACGAAACAGTCAAGGACCTCAAGGATCCCATTGACGTCCTTTTCCTCGATGCGGACAAGTCCGGCTATCTCGATTACCTCCAGAAGCTGTTGCCGCTGGTGCGCCCCGGCGGAATCGTTATCGCCCACAACATGACCCCCAATATGGCGGATCGACGGTTTGTCGAAGCGATTACGACGAATCCGGAGTTGGAGACGGTCTTCCTCCATATGGATGGCAGCGGTGTCTCGATTTCCGTCAAAAAGCACTGAGGATAAACCCAGCGACAGCGTCACTTACCCCCGGAACATGTACAGTCGGCCCATCCAGCGGGGCTCGGCAGGGTTTTGCGTCACGATTTTGCGTCACGATTTCGGGCACTCACGTAGGGGCCGGGCAAAAAACCCGGCTACGCCTGTCTCAACGCGTGGCAAAAAGCGGTTGGCGGTCCTTGCCAAAAAAAGCGTGATCGCTACACTAAATCTTTTGCGGATGGACAATTTCGCGACACACACCGCCCGTGCGGTTATTGTTTTTCGGAAAGCAAAATTGAAATAGGTGCGCGGCATGGCCAAGAAGAGGGTGCGAACGAAACGACGCAAGCGCGATCCCCTGATGGTGGATGGACAGTATCCTCGTCCGCTGTACGTTGATTACAAAGACATCGAATTGCTGAAGAAATTGACGAATCGTCAGGGCAAGATCGTCGGGCGTCGCAAGACCGGGTGCGCTGCCGCCAGCCAGCACGCCGTCACAAAAGCCATCAAGCGTGCTCGCTACATGGCTTTGTTGCCGTTTGTCGGCGAGTGATTAGCGACGCCGTCACGGCTGCTAGTGCTTCCGTTTTTTGATGGCGGCGTCGATGGCGTCCGCGACCGTCTGGAGCGCTTTGATTCGAGCGTAGAGTTTGCAGTTCGCCTCGAGAATCGTCCAAGGCGCGTAAATGGTGCTGGTTCGCTCCAGCATCTCGACGACGGCTAATTCGTATTGCGCCCATTTCTCTCGGTTGCGCCAGTCCTCCTCCGTGATTTTCCACTGTTTGGAGGGAGTGTTGACGCGCTCTTGGAACCGCCGAAGCTGTTCCTCTTGATCGATGTGAAGCCAGAACTTGACGATCACCGTGCCGAAATCGGCGAGTTGGTGCTCGAATTCGTTGATTTCTGAAAACGCCCGCTTCCATTCTCTTTCCGCACAAAAGCCCTCCACGCGTTCCACGAGGACACGGCCGTACCAGGAGCGATCGAAGATCGTGATGTGACCGGTTTTGGGAATATGGCGCCAAAAACGCCACAAGTAGTGGTGACGGCGTTCCTCGTCCGTGGGCGGACCGATGGGAACGACTTGATATCCTCGTGGATCGAGCCCCCGCGTGAGCCGTTTGATATTGCCGCCTTTGCCCGCGGCATCCCAACCTTCATAAGCAATCACGACGGGAATTCTGGCCAGGTAGGCCTGGTGCTCCAAATGATAGAGGCGGGAGCGAAGATGACGCAGCTTTCTCTCATACTCCTCACGCGTCAGTGACAGTGTCAGATCCACGCGATCCAAGATCGTGGGACGAACAAGGGCGTTCGCTTCCGGGACCGGCGCGGGCGCCGCCGTCGCGGGAGGGGTGTCGCGGCCTGCAGCGAGTGCGTCGCGCACCCGCTGCGTCAGCGTCCGAAAGACCTTGACGCGAGCGAATTTGGCCTGGGTTGCCTCGATGATCGTCCAAGGAGCATCTGCCGTGTTGGTGCAGGCCAAGGTTTCTTCCACGGCTTGTACCCACCGCTCATAGTCGCGATTCTGCCGCCAATAATCTCTGGTAACCTTCCACGCCGTGGCGGGATCCTTTCGCAGGCGGCGAAACCTCTTCCGCTGCTCCTTAGCGTCCACATGCAGCCAGAACTTGTGAATCAGGGTGCCGCCCGCCGTCAATTGTCGCTCGAATTCCAGAATCTCGGCATAGGCACGCGCCGACTCCAGCTCGGTAATATCTCCCCGGAGGCGTTCCTCGAGAACGCGATAATACCACGAATGATCGAAGATCACGATTTCGCCGGACGAAGGCAGGTTCATCCAGTATCGCCACAACCAAGGGCGACGGGACTCTTCCGCGGTGGGTCGCGTCACCAGGTGCACGCGAAACCCCCGCGGATCCAAGGTTTGCGTCAGGCGGTTGATTAGGACCCCCTTGCCCGCCGCATGCCATCCCTCGAAGACCCAAATCATGGGCAAGCCGGCTTTGCGAGCCGCACGTTGGCAGTTCCCCAATTCGGTTTCCAATTGCGGGTACCAGAGGTCGTAATCCTTCCGCGAAAGGCGTTGATTCAGATCGATCAGTTCGAGCATGTGCGTCGCTCTCGGAAATTGACGGACCCTGGCTGATCCTGCCCCCGTGTGGGAATACGGCGGTGCGATTGGAGGGCTTCGGCAACGCTCTGTGTCGGTCGGCCGAGAAGGCGGACCTTTACTTTCGCACGAGCACCTTCATCGGCAAATCGGCTCTAATCCGCCTCTTGCCGACCCTCTGCGGAAAAGATATGCCATAGCGACGTCTGAGCCGCAGTGTCGTCGCGTGGAAACAGCAGCCGCTCGAGGATTCAAACGGCATCATCACCACAACCGTTTTTATCGGCCGTTTTGGATTTTTCGGGCGTGAAGAAACGACCGAACCAAATGCCCGCCAAGGATTTCTGATCTTCGGGCGGGAGAAAAAAGCGTGCCTCGAACGCAGGCTCGGCCTCTTCGACGCCTTGCAGCTCTAGGGCGCGGTTTCGCCGCCGATGCAATAGAGGCGTTCCCGGCCTCGCAGAAAGATCTTCCCGTCCGAAACGGCGGGCGAAGCCAACATCCGATCCGGGATCTCATTGACGGCCAAGGGGCGGTATTCCCTTGCCGCTTCCACCACGGTGCAGCGCCCGGAAGTGTCAAGAAAGTAAACCCGGCCTTCCGCCGCGATGGGAGAGGCCTTGAATTCGCGGCCCATCCGTTCCCGCCAGCACATCTCGCCGTTCGCAAGATCCAGACACTGTGCGACGCCGTTGTCGGCGGCAATGAAAAGAAGTCCGTTGCACACGACGGGTGAAGGAGAATCCGGCGTATTGCTCGGATATTGCCATAGAATCCGCTCCGCGGGAAGCGTACCGCTGTCGCCGATTTTGGCGGCGAAGACCGGTCCGCGCATGCCCATGGTCGCATAAACCACATTATCGTGCAGGGTCGGCCCGGTGATCACGCGATTGCCGGCCAAACCCGGCAAGACCCACACTTGCCGGCCTGTGGCCGCGTCGTAGGCGTCCATTTGTTCGGCGCCCATGACGATCACTTCCGTGCGCCCCTCGGCTTCCCGCACCAGCGGCGTCGTATAGGCGTCGCCATGTTCCTTTTCCGCACCGGTCATGCGTTCCGTAAACCATACGGGGCGACCGGTCTCGAGATCATGAGCCGCCACGTAGCTCACGTTGGGCCTTTCCTGAATATCGGCCAGCGAGTCTTGAATACAGATTGAGATGAGGAGGTCTCCGACAATCACGGGCGAGTTCGCGCGTCCCCACCAAATACTGTACGGACCGTAGTCCGATTGTAGATTTCGCTTCCATTGGGGATTTCCCTCCATGTCGAAGACGGCCAAATCGCCGTTGCCGAAATGGGCTGCCACGAAACGGCCGTCCGTAACGGGCGAGGGGCTGGCGAGATTATTGAGTGCATGGAATTTCTGCCGCCCCCGCGGCGCTTCGCGCGGAGCTTCGTCGTTTCCGACCTTCCGCGTCCAAAGGGTTCTGCCGTTCGTTTTGCTCAGGCAGATCAGCAGCAAATCATTTTGGTCGTCTTGCGTGGTGAGAAAAATCCGATCCTGCCACACCACCGGCGTACTATTTCCCCATGCTGGAATCTCGGCCGTCCACAAAATGTTTTCCCCCTGCGACCACTTCCAGGGAACGCCGGTTTCGCGACACACCCCCGTACCGGCAGGTCCTCGCCACATGGGCCAATTCTCGGCCGAAACTGCCGTTCCCCAGCAGATCGCGAGCCAACCAAGAGCCTGCAATGCCGCGCGCCGGATCCGTCCCCTCCAAGCGCCGAACCGACGTGTGCCGGGAATAGTCATGAGAGACTGCCTTCGGAAAGGTGGCGTTTCGCCCGAAACGTTTCATTCGTCGTCAGCCCGGAGGGCCGGCGTCATCATGGGAACATACTCGCAGATGTCGTTCTCCCCGAAAAAGATCGCCAGTTCGCGCTCCGCCGACTCCGGTCCGTCGGATGCGTGGACCAGGTTCATTTGCCGCGAGGAACTGAAATCGCCGCGAATGGTGCCGGCCGTCGCCTTGAGGCCGTTCGTGGCCCCCACCATCTCGCGAACCACTCGTATAGCCTCCGGTCCCTCCACCGCCATGGCGACGATGGGCGCGGACGTGATGAACGCTTCTAGGCCGGGATACCAGCTCTTTTGGACGTGCTCGGCGTAGTGCCGTTTGGCCAACTCCGGCGTAACCCGCAACATCTTCATACCGACGATGTTGAGGCCTTTGTCCTCGAATCTCGAAATAATGCGTCCCATCAGACGCCGCTGAACACAATCCGGCTTCAGTAACACCAGCGTACGTTCCATTGTTTCCTTTCTGAAAGACTGGCCTGTTTCAAAAGCACCACAATCGCGGCGGTCGGCCGCGAATCCGCTTTCGCCTTGATGGGCCCGAGATCCGCCGTTCGGACGCACTTGGCGAAGCCTTAGTGTAGCGGCCCGTTGCGGCCGGCTTCAAGGACCGGTGTCGGGGGCCATGGAGCGATCGCACAACCGCTTTCGCTGCCGGATAATCGGCCGGCACTTCTCGGCATCCCAGCTCAAGAGACACCGAAACGGGGGGCGTTCCGCCGCGTAACCGCATGCCCCGTCGGCTAGGCATTCGGCAAGCCGTGCGGGCTTACCGCAGGGAGTGCATCCTCGACTGCGAAACCGGGCGGCATGGGGCAATCCATCATGGCCGAAATGCTCCGCAACAGCTCCCATTCCTGCACGGTCACTTTCCCATCGGAACTGACGCAGGCCGCGGCCGCCATCAGGATTCGCTTCTTGATAGGCGGCGTAGCTCGCGCCAATTCCCGCAAAGCCGCTTCCAAATTCGCAAGCGAACAAGAAGCCGGTGCGAGCCTTTCGAGCGGACGGTCTATTGCCTCGCGGGCCTGCTGGAACGCCCTTTCGGCCGCCGTTGGGTCGCGGTTCCCGACGTGCGCCAGAAGCGAAAACACGATGCTCAACGGCTTCGCCAGCGGACTGAGCGAGGCGTAGCGGGCAGACGGGGCTTTGGTTCGCCCGAAATGTAGATCGAGATACCGTAATACGACCGCCTGAATCATGTACTCGAAAAGGTCGATCTTCTGATCGGCCCGCGCGAGCACCGTAACCGCCTGGCGAAACGCGTCATATTGCCGGAGAGATAGCTGTTTCAACGCCGGAAGCGAAATATCCGCCAACGGCAGACGAACTTCGATGGGCAGGCGATCGATGAGAACCGCCAGATCGACCGTCTGCTGATAGCAAAGCGGCTCGGTGCCGGATGTCAATGCGTCCAATTGCACCGCTCGGACAGTCCGATCCGAACTCAGCAGAAGTGCGAAAATCACGGCCCGAGCCGAGAACGGGTCGCTCGCGGCGTTGCGGATCGGCTGCGGAACGCCGTCGAGAATCACCGCGGCCGGCTCCAGTCCCACCGCCCCCATGCCAACGAGGTTCGGCAGGAGCGTCGCATTCAAGAGATCGCCCACGTCCCTTTTCGCCGATCTTTCACCCTCGTTCGTCGCTGTTCGGTCGAGGGGCGGCGGCAACCGTTTGGATGCCTTTGGACGACCTCGCACTTGACTAACAGCGTCGCTATCGGTTTCCAGCGGCCCCACGATCGGCGGGAACGTGCCGTCAAAATGCGGATCAAGCCGCTTGATTCGATCCACCAACGGCGGGTGAGTGGAAAACAGGTTCATGATCGTTCCGCTGAGGGCGTCGCAAAAAAACAGATGGCTGCACTCCTCGGCGTGCGGATCGCGAATTCGAGAACCCTCGCTGATGGCGCCGATCTTCTTCAACGCCCCGGCGATACCGTCGGGATAGCGAGTGAATTGCACGGCCGATGCATCGGCCAGGTATTCTCGCTGGCGAGACAGACTCGCTTTGATCAATTTGCCGAAAAACACGCCGACATATCCGATCACAACGAGAGCCGCGCCGGAAAGAAGGATGGCCGCACGCAAGCCGCCCTCGTTCTTGGATCGGCGAGATGAAGCCCCGTGGGCGGCGAAGCGAATGACATAATAGCCCAATATCGCCAAAAGCAAGATGCCGTGCAAAAGTCCGATCAGTCGCAGATTCAGCCGCATGTCGCCGTTGAGGATATGGCTGAACTCATGCCCCATGACCCCCTGCAATTCGTCTCGCGTAAGATAATCCAAGGCTCCGCGAGACACGGCCACCACGGCGTCACCGGGAGCATGCCCCGCCGCAAAGGCATTGATGCTCCGCTCTTCGTCCAAGACGTAGACCGGCGGAACAGGCATTCCCGACGCCAAGGCCATTTCCTCGACGACGTTGAGCAATCGCCGTTCCGCCAAATCGCGCGTGTTCGGGTCGATGCGTCGCCCTCCGAGCATCAAAGCGACCTTCTCGCCGCCGGCTGAAAGCTCCGCGATTTTGTACAGGCTGCCCAGGGAGATGACCGCCAGCGTACCGAGCGAAACCAGGACGAGGAGTTCCGGGTTCCACAGACGGCCGGCGACGTCACCGGAATGCCGGCCGGCAATGTCGCTCGGAACGTTTACCAGCAGCAATACGACGACCAGATAAATCGCCAACACAATCATGCACACTGCCGCAAAGAAGAGCGCCACCAGCCGGAAGCTCTTCCGCCTCGCGGCATCCTGCTGCTGAAAGAAATCGGTTGGCATGGGCGGCCGAATCCCGTTTTCGGAATGAAATCACTCTCGGAGAGACGCGCGCATTGAGCCTCCCTTCGCGGCAGTAGCGCAGCGGCCATTCCGCAGTACGGCGGATATCCTAGTGTAGTGTCTCACTCAGATGGGGCCTTATCCAGTGCGGCGCGGGCGCGACGGACTTTGGCGAGGATCGCCTCGGCCTTGGCCGTCCACGTGAAGCCCTTGGGATTGGCATTGTGATCGGCAATGTATTCATAGATCGCCCGTTCCAACTGCCGAACGCTCTTGAAGACGCCGCGGCGAATGCGGCGATCCGTGATGTCGCGAAACCAGCGTTCGACCAGATTCAGCCAGGAACTACTCGTCGGCGTGAAGTGGATGTGAAAGCGTTGGTGCCGTGCCAGCCACCGCTGCACCTTCGGATGCTTGTGCGTGGCGTAGTTGTCCACGATCAAATGCAAGTCGAGTTCGGGCGGCGTCTCCGCATCGATCTTCTTGAGAAACTTCAACCATTCCTGATGGCGATGTCGCGGCATGCACTCGGCGATGACCTTGCCTTCAGCCACCTCGATGGCCGCAAACAGCGTCGTCGTCCCGTGGCGTTTGTAGTCGTGCGTCAGCGTACCCAACCGGCCGGGATACAGCGGCAAACTTTTCTGCGTGCGATCGAGCGCCTGAATCTGGCTCTTCTCGTCGCAGGAGAGCACCAAGGCGTGTTCGGGCGGGTTGAGGTACAGGCCTACGAGGTCCACGACCTTTTCGACAAACCGCGGATCGTTGGAGACCTTGAAGGTCTTCACCAAGTGCGGCTTCAAGCCGTGGTCACGCCAAATGCGATGCACAGTCGCCTTGCTCACCCCCACGGCCTTCGCCATCGAGCGGGTCGACCAGTGCGTGGCGTTGGCGGGCTTCTCCTGCGTCGTCTTGCGGAGGATCTCCGCCTCCTTCGCGGCGCGGACCTTCGGTCTGCGACCGCCGCGCGGCTTGTCCTTGTCGAGGCCCGCCAGGCCCGCCTCCAGGAAGCGGGTCCGCCACGTTCCCACCGTGCGACGCGTGCAGCCGAGTTCGGCGGCAATCTCGTCGTTACGCTTGCCCGCCGCCGCGGCCAGGACGATCTTGGCACGCAACACCACGCGTGCCGGCGTGCTCCGACCCCGCGACCATTTCGTCAGCGTCGTTCGTTCCGCGTCACTCAACTCGATGGCTTTCGCAACTCGCATGGCGTCATCCTCCTCGGTCTGAGAGTGAGACGCCGGCGGCCATGGATAAGTTCCCTCAATTACAAGACACTACACTAGTCTTTGGGTGGCCGAAAACTCCGCCCGTCTTCGTAGGCACCATCGGAGATTATTCCGCCCTCAGAAAGCAACCTTGGGGGCTTCTCTCTGGCCGGGTTCTTCGATCTCGAACAAGTCGGCCGGCTGGAATCCGAACATTCCCGCAAAGATCACCGCGGGGACGGTCTCCCTCGCGATATTGTAAGCAGTTACCGCATCGTTGAACGCCTGCCGCGCGAAGGCGATCTTGTTTTCCGTGGCGGTCAATTCCTCTTGCAAGGCCAGCATATTTTGGTTGGCCTTGAGATCGGGATACGCCTCGACCACGACGAACAGTCGTCCCAACGCCGAGGTGAGCTGTCCTTCGGCACCGGCCAGGTCTCGCATGGCGCTCGGGTCGCCGGGCTGAGCAGCCGCTTTTTGCCCTGCGGCGGCCGCCTGGTTCCGGGCCTGAATCACAGCCTCCAAGGTCTCACGTTCGTGCTTTAGATAACCCTTTGCGGTTTCCACCAGATTTGGAATCAAGTCGTAGCGGCGTTTCAGTTGCACATCGATCTGTGCGAACGCGTTACGGTACCGATTTCGTAAGGTCACCAATTTGTTGTAAATGCCGATGACCAACAACACCAGCACCAGCAGCACGACTACGATGGCAACTCCCCAACCGATACCCATGGGATGAACCCCCATTCAACGGCGATTGGTAACCAAGGACACCCGGCGATGCTCGTGCACCGCCCCGGCCAACACCTCCGGCCTTCTAGCGAGAAGACTCACCACCAAAAAACGGACCACGATCCGGCTGATTCGGTCCAAGAAGACCATCGAGCCTGCGCGTCCGCCCGACCGATCCCAGCTTCAATTTAGCGTAGCAGACGCCTTGGCGAAATGGAACTTGCCGGATGCACAGCCCACTTTTTCGGTCCACTGAAGATGCTTTTCGGGCAATCCGGCGGGGATCGTAGGAAACCTTTACAGGAAGTCGGCCGCCGACTTCGTCAAAACCGTGGTAGGGGAAGCGAAAAGTGTAGCGGGAGAGCCCGGGGGAAAAGCACGGAATCGCGAACGGTGCCGAAGAGCCTTATCTATTTCCTGTAGGCACCTTTAGCCGACTTTGTGTTACGCAATGATTGCGCAACTCCCGGGCCGATCAAGACTTAGTGGAGGAGACCGGTCTCGAAGCGGTTTCCGTAAATCCTTGCAGGAGCGGCACTTATATATTCGCGACTAAGACTATTGGCACGGAATCCGGCACACTTCGCGACGATGCGGCACAATAGACGACTATCGGATAGAACCAACGGGTCCTACCGGCGAAAACTTGTTTTTTGTGGCCGGCGGGAACGGTCGCCGTCGCCGGTAGAGTTTGTTTTCGTGGTCCGAACCTAGGGAAAGGGAGCGAGCAATGAGCTGGGAAATCGTGGAGCACGTAGGCGATGAGATCGCAATCTGGTGGAACGGCGAAGAACGGCACTTGTCGGGGCTGCCGTATGCCGTCGGCGCGCGACGCCAAGGCTTTTGGGTCGAGCCGACGCGGGGCGAGTATCAAACCCTCAAGGCGGCCCGCGAGGCGGCCCGAGAGCGAATCGCCGAAGCGGATGGACGGCTGCGCGATCTGCAACAAGCCGCAGGCGAGTAATCACCCCTTCTTGTGGCGGTCCCCTTGGCGCTTAGTCGCGCGCCCATAGAATCGGATTAGAGCTCAAGGGCGGGCTAGGGAGCCTAGGCCCGAACCCGCGCTACCGCACGCGGTGCCCGCCCCCTTTCTTTTATTGCGGTGTCTTTACATCACGGAGCGGTGCCGTGTCTAAGTCGCCCACGCCGAAAGAACGGCTCATCGCCGAATTGCTACCCCTTACACACTGGGTGCCATGGGAAGTCGCGCGCAAGCATAAGGAAAGGGCGCGGCGATACCGGCATTGGGCCGTTGAAGCCGACGGAGCGGGTTTCACGGATGAAGCCGAGACGTTCCACCGGATCGCCGATCGCTACGTACAGCTGTTTCTCGGCTTTCTGAACGATAAAGCGTCCGTCCTCGTCCGTATGATGCTTTCCGATCCGCGGATGCCGGCGGACTCGCGAATGCTAGATGGTGACATCGACCCCGCGAACGCGGCGAATCTGGCCATTCGCGCGGTGCAACTACTGACGGCGGCAGGCGAAGCCCCGGGCGGTGCCCAACAGCCCGCCGAGGCGGTCGCGGAAAGCGTGAAGTTGTTGCGACCCAAGCGACGCGGCCGAAAAAAGGCCGACTATGAAACCGTCCAGCGGGAGGCCGCGCTTGCGGCCGCATGGGCCCGGGCGCGTGATAGCGGCGTCTATAAAGGCGACTTCGCACGCGATCACGGCATGTCCATAAAGCAATTGGACGCTTTGTTAGATCGCGTCGCGAAGCGAAATCGCCATTCCGAATAATTGTTCCGAAAGTCGCGCGAATTATTCGGAAAGAAAAACTTCTCCCCGCTTTCCGCGGCAAAAACGGGCTTTCGCCTACAAATCGTTCCGAATAATTATTCCGAATAATTCGGTTGGTCGGAACGTCGCTTAGGATATCCGGCGTGTAAGGCGTGTTAGTCCATGAAAAAGGATGCCGGAATGAGCGACTATGCGACAAACCCTCTGTTAGTGTCCCCCCGCGAAGCCGCCAAGATGTTGGCGGTTAGTCCCCGCAAGTTGTGGGCGATGACGTTCGCGGAGACGCCCTCCCTGCCCTACGTCCGATGCGGCCGGTTGGTGCGTTACTCGCCCGATGACCTACGACGCTGGATTGAAACGCAGAGGCGCGGGGCGGAGTCGGCCCTCCAAGACCACGAGGGGGGCGAGCGATGACCATCGACGACTTTGTGGCGTTGCTGGAGGCCCGGGGCTGCCGCCCTCGGCGGTCCGGCAAGGGCTGGGTCGCGAGATGTCCGGCCCACGAGGACCGGCGCCCATCCCTGGCAGCCGGAAGCGGCGACGACGGGCGAATCCTCGTCAAATGCTTCACTGGCTGTCCGACAGAAGCTATTTGCGGTGCTCTGGGCATAACCCTTGCCGACTTGATGCCGCCCAAGGATGACCCGCGGCCCTCCAGAGCGAGGCACGGCGGCAACGGCAAGGCGAAGCGCGAGAAAAAGCCGGAAGTGTTTCCTACGGCCCGCGCGGCCGTCCACGCCTTGGAACGTACCTTGGGGCAACGGTCGGCGCTGTGGACGTACCGCGACGCCCAGGGGCAGCCTGCCGGCGTCGTCGTGCGGTGGGACACGCCCCAAGGCAAGGAAATCCGGCCGATCGCCCGATGCAACGGCGGCTGGCGGATTGGCCAAATGCCCGAACCGCGACCGTTGTACCACCTGCCGGAGGTGATCAAAGCCGATCCTGGTGCCGCCGCCTGGGTTGTCGAGGGCGAGCGATGCACGGATACGCTGGCTGATCTTGGCTTGCTGGCGACGTCATCGGCGGGCGGGTCGCAAGCGGCTGCGAAAACCGACTGGCAACCTCTGAAGGGCCGAAAGGTGGTCATCGTGCCGGATTGCGACGCCCCTGGCCGGCGGTACGCCGAAGAGGTGGCGAGGCTTGTTCACGCGGGCGGGGCGAAGGAAATCCGCATCCTGGACCTCGGCCTACGGTTTCCTGATCTACCTGAAGGCTTTGATGCTGCCGATCTTGCGGCCGATCCTACGGCGGTAGGCCTGGCTCAAGGCGCGACGGCGGAGGCTCTGCGGGCGATGCTCGAGCGATGGGCCGACGAAACGCCGGTTTGGACGCCGGCGGAAGCCCACGATCCCGACGGCTCGGATGACGCATCGCTCGACGAGCACTACGAACCGTTCCCCGCGGACGCCCTTCCGGAACCGCTGCGGCGATTCGTGATCGAGGGAGCGGACGCCCTGCAATGCGATCATGCCCACATTGCGTTGCCTTTGCTGTCGATGGCGGCGGCGGCTATCGGCAATTCGCGTCGGCTGCGGCTGAAACGCGATTGGACCGTGCCTCCCACGCTGTGGACCGTGATCGTGGCGGAATCCGGCCAAATGAAGACGCCCGCACTACGCTTGGTCCTCCGCCCTGTTCGCGAGCGGCAACGCAAGGCCCTGGAGGCGTACGCCGAGGCCGTTCGTAGCTTTGAATCCGATCTACTGGTTTACGAGAAGACATTGGCGGAGTGGAAGCGATCCAAAGACCCCGCCGCAATACCGCCGGCCAAACCGGAACCTCCGCAATGCGAGCGATTCATCGTCAACGATACGACGCTGGAGGCCTTAGCTCCGCTGCTCTTGGCGAACCCGCGGGGGCTGCTGCTGACGTGCGATGAACTGACCGCGTGGGTCGGGTCGTTCGACCGATATGCCAATACCAAAGGCGGAGACCTTGGCCGCTGGCTTTCGGTCCATGCCGGCGAGGCTCTACTTGTTGATCGCAAAACGGAGCCGCGGACGATCTTTGTGCCTCACCCCGCGCTGTCGATCTGCGGAGGAGTGCAACCGTCAATCCTCAAGCGATTGATGGGGGATTCATATAGGGAATCGGGGCTGGCGGCCCGAATCCTGTGGGCATTCCCCCCGAAACGCCGTAAGCGTTGGACGGAAGCTGAGATCGCACCCGAAACCCAAGCGGACATCATACAACTGCTTGACCGGTTGTTCGCACTGGAATCGGCGATCGACGAAGACGGAAGGTCGTGCCCGGTCGTTCTCGGTCTGACGCCGGACGCCAAAGCCCTATGGACGAACTTTTACGATGCACACGCGGCGGAGTTGATCGATCTGGAGGGCGACTTGGCGTCGGCATGGGCGAAACTGGAGGAGGCTGCCGCGCGGTTGGCTTTGGTGATGCATTGCGTTCGAAGAGCGTTCGGCCACGCGACGACGGACGCCGTGGACGTCATCAGTATGCAAGCCGGGATCGAATTGGCGACGTGGTTCAAACGCGAAGCAAGGCGTATTCACAACTTGTTCTCGGAGACGGACGCCGACGCGGACCGAAGGCGACTGATCGAATGGATCGAGGGCCGAGGCGGAGCGGCGGCGGCTCGAGACTTGACCCGTGGACCACGCAAGTTTCGGAGTAAGCCCGGCGAGGCTGAAGAGGCCCTTGCGGCCCTGGTGAAAGCCGGTATCGGATGCTGGGAATTGTCGCCCGAAAACCAAAAGGGGGGACGCTCAACGCGCGTGTTTCGTCTTAACCCTGAGTGGCGACGGCGACACAACCTCAAGAAAAGGCCGAAAAACGAGGGTTTCGTCGCCGTCGCCAGTGTCGCCGGTGAACCATCGCCACCTGTAACGCCGGAACCGCCGAACCCTATGCCCCCCGTAGGTGGTGGTGACACTGAAGCGGCTGCTACCCCTGCACGAGAGGGGGGCGACGACGACTGGGAGGTGATCACTTTATGAGCCCGATCGCGCTACTTTACCGCGACGGCGTGCAGGTCGATTGGGCGGGCGGCGAGCTGCGGCTGCGCATCCGCAAGGGGGCGTTGAGCCCCGAGGAAGTCCAAGCCCTTCAAGGGAGCAAGCGATTGGTCGGCGGCTGGCTCCTGCTCCGGCGGCTTTGGAAGGCCGGCTATGAATTGCGGCTGGAACCGCGAAGCGACGGCCAAGGCTACTTCATCCTGCCCCGCGGACAGTGCCCCCCCGGCACGGACATGGCGGGGCTGTTCGACCTTTACGAAAACTTCCACGATAGCGCGGTCGAGCTGCTCTTGGAGACATGCCGATTGCTGAAGATCGACCCGGAGGAGTATTGCTCCGCGGCACGCCAAATCGTGCCCGCGCAAGGCGAGGCGTCCGAGGCGGGGACGGCGTGAATCCGACCGCGAAAGTTGGTAAAGGTTGGCACACAAAAAAGGGTTGACACACGATCGGCAGGAAATCGAGAATACGGCTGGAAAGTGAAAGGGGAATCATGGCATCCATCGGACGCGACCCGAACGGCGGAAAACGCATCCTGTTCGTGGATGATGACGGCCGGCGGCGGACTATCCACCTTGGCAAAATGTCCGTCAAGCTGGCTGAGACGGTCAAGCACCACGTGGAAACCGTGCTGGCTTGTCGGCGGGCCGGTGTTCCCTTGCCCGCGGCGACGGCGACATGGCTGGGCGGCACCGACGACGTGCTGCATGACCGGCTGGCACGGGCCGGACTGGTCCCACGGCGGCAGAACGAGACCCTTGGCGAGTTTCTGGCCGACTGGCTGCAATCCCGGAGCCACTACAAGGCGACGAGCCGGGATGCCTGGAGCCGGTCCGTCAATGATCTGATCGGCTTCTTCGGCAATGACGCCCCTTTGCGGAAGATCGGCCGCGACGAGGCCCAAGCCTTCCGGCAACACCTTGTGGAGCGCGGATTGCGGGGTACCACCATCCAGAAGAGGCTACAGCACGTGCGGCTGTTCTTCCGCGATGCCGTCCGGCAAGGACGACTGGACGCCAACCCCTTCGAGCACGTCACGCACAAAGGGGGTCGCCCGGAAGAGCGGCGGGCCTACGTCCCCGTGGAGGACGTGGAGCGGGTCATCCGGCAATGCCCCGATGCGACTTGGCGACTGCTGCTCGTTCTGGCCCGCTACGCCGGATTGCGGACCCCGAGCGAACCCTTCGCCTTACGTTGGCGGGACATCCTTTGGGATGAGGACCGTTTCGTCGTCGATTCCCCCAAGACCGGTCCGCGGGCCGTCCCCCTCTTTCCCCGCGTTCGGCAAGCCCTTGCGGAGGCCTTCGAGACGGCGCCCGAGGGGGCGGAGTTCGTCATCCCCGACGGTATGCGACAACGGGCGATGGGTCCCCGCGGGCTGCGTAACTGCAATCTGCGGACGACCCTGGAGAAGATCATCAAGCGGGCCGGACTGAAGCCCTGGTCGAGGCTGTGGCACAGCCTCCGCGCGTCATGCGAAACCGACCTCGTCCGGCAGTACCCCCTACCGACGGCGGCGAAGTGGCTGGGCAACACGTCCGTCATCGCCATGCGGCACTACGTGGACGTGACGGATGAGGCCTTCCGGCAAGCCGCCCGGCGCGGCACAGAATCCGGCACACTCTTGGCACATTTTACGGCACAGCAAGCGGAAGCACCCTGTTGCACGACGGTGAAAGGCTTGACGTAAACCCCGATGGATTGCGGCTTTGTGCATCGTGGTGCGCTTCGGATACACGGGATGCAAAAGCGCAAAGTGGAGGAGACCGGACTCGAACCGGCGACCTCCTGCTTGCAAAGCAGGCGCTCTCCCAGCTGAGCTACACCCCCAAATAAACAAACGGCCGCTTACCAGCGGCAATACCCATGATGACGGGCTACAAGAGCGGGAGACGGGATTCGAACCCGCGACATCCAGCTTGGGAAGCTAGCGCTCTACCCCTGAGCTACTCCCGCAGGATTGAGCATACTTTTTGTAGTTTAAGGGGTTGCTACAGCGCCGTCAACCTCATTGCCTTGGCGGGTCATTGATTCGGGTCTCCCGGCTCCTGTCCTCATTGGTAACGAATCGCGTTGGTTCGGGGCGCGCCAATCTGCTATCATGAAGGCGTCGTGCTACACCGAGTCGAGTTCGTCCGATCGGGGCGATCGGGAGCAGGCCCGGCGCCGGGACACCATCTTGGTTTCCAAAGTCAAGCCGGTGTTACTGAATTAGGGAGAGCGGCAATGGCGGAACCCCTCGAACACACCCGACACCGGAACTGGCTGGAAACCATGCTCCGTTACATCCCCGGCTTCCGCGGGTACTTGGAAAAGGAGTACCGGCGCGACAGCGACGACCTGCAACGACGCTGGCTCCTCCAGCGGATGGATACGTGCAAGAGATCTCTCGACAACTTGACCGGCTTGATTGTGGAGTCCGGCAACATCGACGTTTTGCCCAAAGTCGATACCGTCCGGGCAAAAATCGATCATCTCTCGGCTCGCATCGGCGGCGCCATGGAAGGGTACAGCGGCTTCTTCGATCTGGTACGGATTGACACGGACGTACTGGACCGCATCTATCAACACGACGTCTCCTTGATGGCGAAGGTGGATCGCTTGGCAAGCCTTGTGGAAAACCTCCCCCAATGTCAGGCCGATCTGTCCGACCCACTGCGCGACGTGGAACAAGGGCTGGACGATTTGCAGCGGGACTGGGACGAACGAACCAAGATTTTGGAAGGCATCGACTGATTGCCGGGGGGGTTTCCACGAACTTCGCCCACTCGGCTCGCCATGGGCGATTAGGGCGATATAGTTACGCTTGCCTCACCGGCGGTAGGCACGATCAGAACCCGCGATCTGAAAGGCGGCACGGCCATGGGTATCCGAATGGAAGTAATCCAGTTTCTGGATGAGACGAATCGATCTTTGGTGCAGCGGATACCGCCGGAGGGGACGGCCGACATCAAGGTCGGCGCGCAATTGATCGTCTACGAGAATCAGGAGGCGATCTTTTTCCGCGACGGCAAGGCCCTGGACCGGTTCGGCCCCGGACGATACACGCTGACGACTGCCAATGTGCCGTTGATCACGCGGCTGTTGACAATTCCGTGGGAAAGATCTCCTTTTCAATGTTCGGTCTACTTCATCGGAAAGCAGGTCTTCCTCGACCAAAAGTGGGGAACGCGACAGCCGATCGTGATTCGCGATCCCCAGTTCGGCATGGTGAGGCTCCGCAGTTTCGGCAAGTATTCCTTTCGGGTGCGGGATGCCGAGGTGCTGGTCAACACCTTGGTGGGGACGCAGGGCAAGTACACGACCGAAGAGGTCACGGCCTTCTTGAAGGATTTGGTCGTTGCTCGGCTTACCGACCTGCTCGGCACGCTCCAAATGAGCCTCTTGGATTTGCCCGCCAAATACGACGAGATCGCATCCGGAACGCGGGCCAAGGTGGCTCTGGATTTTACCAAGTACGGCTTGGAGCTGACGGACTTCTTCATCAACGCCATTACCCCGCCGGATGAAGTGCAACGGATGATCGATACCCGCAGCGGCATGGCGGCGGTCGGCGACTTGAACAGCTTCTTGAAGTACCAGATGGCTCAGAGTCTGACCAAGATGGCGGAAAAAGGGGGTGAGGCGTCGGGAGCCATGGGAATGGGTTATGGCGCAGGCTTCGGGATGATGATGCCCGGCATGATGCAGCAAGCGATGCGGGAAGCGGCCGGAGCCCCCACTCCAAGTGGGATGCCGCTGAGCCAATCGGCGCCCGTCGGCGCGATGGTAGTGCCGCCTGCCACTGCTGCGACTGCTCCGGGTATTCCGGAGCCGCCCGTCGAATTGGCGCCCGCTCCGTCCGATAAAGAGGTCGTTCTGGCCATGATAAAATCGACGGCGGATGCGGCGGGGCACGTTGTGGAACCTTATGGGGCCGGGTTGAGAATCACCTTACCGGTGCGCGAGCTTCGCAAGCAGATCGTGTACGTGGAACCTGTCGAGCCGACGCAAGAACATGGTGCATTCGTGCGTTTTTGGAGCGTCTGCGGACCGGCAGGTGAGAAGAACGCGGCGGCGCTGTTGCGTTACAACGCGCGGATTCTGTACGGCGCCTTCGCCTTCCACAAAGTCGGCGAGCAAGATATGATCGTGCTCCAGGCCAACGTCTTGATGGAAGGGTTGATGCCGGCTGAGGTATTGAGAATCCTGTCCGCCATTGCTTGGCAAGCGGACGCCGTCGAGCAAAGGCTCACCGGGCAAGACGTTTTGTAGCGGTTCGCTCCCGGCAAGCGCGGCGGCCGTCGGCACGGAATCATGCGTCACGGAGGCACCATGCTGCAAGTCGAAACTCCTCGCCACCAAAGGGGTGTTGTTCCGTACCCTTCCCGATTCCCGTGGCTGCCTGCCCTGATATGCTGCTTTTTCGGGTTCGGCCGGACCGTTGGGATGGACTTGCTGCGCATTCAAGAGCAAGGCGTCCAACGGGAACTTCGAGGCAAAATCCTGACCGAAGGCCGGGACGGGGGCGTCCTTCTTCTCGGACAAGACGGGGTACTGCACACGATTCAGCCGGACCAAATCTTGACGCGAGGCACCGACGAATCGCCATTCACCGCCTTGACCGCGGAAGAGGCCGCGGCCCTATGGTTGTCCCGATTGCCCGACGGTTTTGAGGTCCACCGCACGTCCCACTACGTGATTTTGCACAACGCCTCGCGCGAATACGTCCGCTGGTGCGGCGGCCTGCTGGAACGGCTGTACGTCTCGTTCAACAACTATTTCACGCGGCGAGGGTTTCAGGTGTCCGAGCCGCAATTCCCTTTGATCGTCATCGTCTTCGCGACGCAGGCTCAATACGTTGAGCATTGCCGCGAAGAGGTGGGGCCCGCGGTCTCGCAGATCAAGGGACACTTCAACTTGCAGACGAATTTGGTGACCACCTACGACTTGACCGGTTCACGCGGAACGGTTTCGGCGTTGGAATTGGCGCGATCGCTGGCGAGGCCCGAGGTACAGCAGAATATCGCAACCGTGGTGCACGAAGCCGCCCACCAGTTGGCCAACAATTGCGGATTGCTTCGCCGCTGGAACGACACGCCGCAATGGCTCAACGAAGGTTTGGCCATGTTCTTCGAGACGCCGGACGTCCGCGGGAGCCGGGCGGTGACGTCCGTGGGTCTGGTGAATACCGCACGCTTGGCTCAATTCCGCAGTTATCTTTCGCGTCGCCCCGCCGATTCGCTGCGCACGTTGCTCCAGGATGATCGGCGGTTGCAAAACACCGACACCGCGACGGATGCCTACGCCGAGAGCTGGGCCCTGGTCTACTATCTATTGCTCCAACGTCCCCGAGAATTCACCGCTTACATGGAGCACATCGCGTCGAAGCCGCCGCTGGCCTACGCCGATGCGGAAGAACGGATTCGCGATTTTCGCGACATGGTGCACGACGACTTGGAAAAGTTGGATGCGGATTTCGTCCGCTTCATCTCGCGTCTGAAATAGTTCGCGGTCTTCCCGACATCCCGGCCCGGCGATCGGTTCTGCAAGCCGTCCCTTGGTTGCATCGCCGGCTTGCATTTCCTAAGATGTCAACGTCCGCCATCGAAGGGATCCGGTTCGTTGCCGGATCTCGCGGCATAGGTTCTTTTGCATCCCAGTTGAAGGAACGAACGATGAAGAAGCGACAATCCGAAATGGCAGGTAAAGGCGGGAATCCGACGCGCGCGGCGAAGGGCACCTCACGGCGAGACTTCTTGCGCACCACGGGGGCGGCTGCGGCGATCGGGATGACCGGCCTGAGCTTGGCTCGCGGAGCGCACGCCGCCGGAGAGGACCCGGTCCTGAAAATCGCCCTGATCGGTTGCGGCGGGCGAGGCACCGGCGCCGCCGCGAATGCCATGGATGCCGACCCGCGCACTCGACTGACCGCGATGGCCGACGCCTTCGAGGATCGGCTCAATAGTAGCTTGGCCGCCTTGAAGGAGAAGTACGCGGACCGCGTGGACGTGACGCCGGACACGACGTTCGTCGGTTTGGATGCCTACGTCAAGGCCATTCAAAGCGATGTGGACGTCGTTCTGCTTTGCGAACCGCCGCACTTTCGGCCGATGCATCTGCGGGCGGCCGTGGATGCGGGCAAACACATCTTCTGCGAGAAACCCGTGGCCGTCGACGCCCCCGGCTATCGTTCCGTCCTGGAAAGCACGGAGATCGCAAAGCAGAAGGGTCTGTCGCTCGTTTCCGGTCTGTGCTGGCGGTATCACAACGCCACCCGCGAGACCGTCCAGCGGATCCAAGATGGAGCGATCGGCGACATCGTGACGATACAAGAGACTTACAATACGGGTCACATCGGCGGGCGCCCGCGCGATCCCGCTCTTACGGAAATGCAATTCCAGGTCCGTAATTGGTATTGCTTCACGTGGCTTTCGGGAGACCATAACGTCGAGCAACATATCCACAGCCTGGACAAGGCCTTGTGGGTGATGCACGACGAACCGCCCGCCGCCGCCTGGGGCTTGGGAGGCCGGCAAGTTCGTACCGAGATGCCGAAGTACGGCAACATCTACGATCACCACGCCGTCTGCTACGAATACGCCAACGGCGTCCGAGTTTATTCCTTCTGCCGTCAGCACGCCAACTGCTGGAACGACACCACCGACCACGTCTTCGGCACCAAGGGATTGGGCGTCATCCTGAATGACTTCCGTATCGACGGCCCCGAGAAGTGGCAATACAAGGGCGAAAACACGAACATGTACGTCGCGGAACATCAAGCATTGTTCCACTCCATCCGCGCCGGAGAGCCGATCAACAACGGCATCTACATGGCCCGCAGCACAATGATGGCGATCATGGGCCGCATGGCGACTTATACCGGACAGCGCATCACGTGGGAACAGGCTACCCAATCGGAGGAAAACCTGTCGCCGTCGTCCTATGATTGGAACGCGACGCCGCCGATCGTGCCGGATGCCGAAGGACGCTACCCCGTCGCCATTCCCGGCATCACCAAGTTCGTGTGATCGGTCGTCATGGCGACCGTCGCGGCGGGAGTTGACGCTCGCCCGAATGGTCTAACAAAAACTCGACCGCGGCGGCCCGAAAGGCTGCCGCGGTTTTTTTGCGCCGACACCGGTTCGCTGAGCGTGAGGAAAACAGGCAGTCGGTTCAGCCCACGCGAAGTTGCCGGTGCACCTCCTCGATGACATCGGCCACTTTCCACGCGCGACGATCCGCCCGCAATTCTGCGTTCTCCGCCAACCACTGATCCACGCGCTTCTGCGCAGCGATGACGGTGGCGTGGCTCTTCTTACCGAAGTAGCGCCCGATCTCGTTGAGGGGAGCCCGCGTGTACTTCCTCGCCAGCCACATGGCCAGCATCCGCGGCCCACTGATTCGGCGATCCTTCGTATCGGCGTGGAGGGACTTGTCGGGCAGGCCGAGCGTACGGCAAATCGCTTGCTCAATCTCTTCGATCGGCACCTCTCCGGAAGAGGACGCCATGAGATCCGCCAAAACTTCCTCGGCTTCCTTTCGGCCGATCGGCGCGCCGGAGGTGCCGGCGAACGCTTTCAATCGGCAAACCGCACCGGCTAATTGGCGCACGTCGCCGGCCAGCCTCTGCGATAGCCAACGGCACACCGGCTCGGCGAGATTCAGGTTCACGGACCGAGCCGCCCGGGACACGATCTCCATCCTCATCGAGGCGTCCGGCGGATCCAGCCGGCAAACCATTCCGCTTTGTAAGCGACTGATCAGCTCGGATCCCAACTCGCCCAACTCTTGCGGCGAGCGATCCGCGGCGCAGATCACTTGACTGCCGTTCTTGAGCAACGCGTCGATGGTGTACAGCAACTCGATTTGCGTCTGACGTTTGCCACGAAAGAACTGAAGATCGTCCAAGATCAGAAGCCGTACCCCGCGGTACTTCATGCGGAGCGCCGCGACGCCGCCACCCTTGACCGCGTCGATGAAGGCACTCGTAAACTGCTCTGCCGACAGGTACAAGGCCGGTAAATGTCGATGGCGTTGCCGGACCGCGGACCAAACCCCTTCCAGCAAGTGAGTCTTGCCGGTCCCCGTCGGTCCGTAGATCGTCAGCGGAGAATACTCGCCGAGATGCTGGATCACCGTCTCCGCCGCGGCGAAAGCCAGTTGATTGCAGGGACCTACGACGAAATCGCGGAGATTGGCGAATCTCCGGCCGCGCCGGACGGCTTTGGATCGCGAGGCCGATAGGGATTCCTCTTCGCATCCTGCCCGCGACGTTTCCCAAGACGTCAGGATTGCAGGTGCGAGAGGCGCAAAATTCTTGGCCGGGTTTTCGGCCTTCCGATCTTCTCGCGACCGTTCGGCTCCCTTCGCCCGCGACGCGCCGGCCGCCGAATTTGCATCGACACAGTCCTCGTCCATGGAAAACAACGTCGGTTGAAAGGGCGGCCGATTCGGTCGGTCATCGCCGGCGCCGGCCCGCGGCACGCCGTCACCATTGGCACGGCGGATCGTTGCGGCGCGAACTTCGGCAGTCCGTGCCGTCATGCGACTTGCTGAATTATCAGCCTCGTCGACCTGCGCATTCTGCGAGACGGAGATCACGTCACGGGGTTCGGGCAAGATCGCGGTCAGGTCCGTGCTGTGGGATGAACCGATCGGAACGTCGCCGGAAAGGCACGTTGCGGGCGATCCCTCCGATCGCATATCCACGTGCGTCCGGCCGCACAGGCTTTTCTCCCCGGCTGCCGCGGTCGCTTCCCAGCCCCCTTCCGGGCTTGCCGAAGGAGGAGAACCCTCCACTCTCAAATTGGCACGCAGCACCTCCGGTTGGGTGAAAAGGCTGGGTCGTGGGTTCGTCTTGGCGGGCGGTTTAAGTCGAAAGTCGATGGCCGGAGAGTACCCCAGCACCGCCGCACAGCCTTCGTCCACGTGCTTGCGAAAACGGGTTCGCAACCAATCCAAATAGAATTGGTTGGGTACGATGACGAATACGCGAACGCCATCCCACAGAAATTGAGCGCTCTCTCCGAACCAGAGATGAAATCGCTCGCGTCCGACCCTGTCGGCGACTGCTTGCCGCAGTGCCGACACGATGTCCATATCGTCCTTGGCCACGGTCTGCCGCTCCCGATGCGCGCAAATCCAGCGCTAACGCAAAGCGTTCGGCTGAAATCACGAATTCCTGAGGCAGGCCTGCGCAGCAAGATGAGTTGCGCCTGAGCGACGGCGTCACCGCCGGGGCCCGCCCGTGTGTCACCCGATGAGCATGATTGTACCGGTGCATGCAATGCAATCAAAGCCCCGCGCGGGGACGGTGAGGGGAAATCTTCTGTGGTCGCACCGGCACGCTGCGAATAGGCAGAAAACAGTCCTCCATCGCTAAAGAGCGGATTCCTCCGCTATCTCTCAAGATGAATCGTGGTCGTGGGATGAATTGTCGAGAGGATGACCCCACCGACTTCGAGACGCGGGGGTTTCATGATCGCAACCCGTTGGTTCGGCGCTGGTTGCAACGCAGAAGGAGACTACTGATCCCGATTTGCCGCGAATCTGCGGTTTTGGTTCGCAGCCTCCGTCGGCGGTCAGCCGCGGCGCAACGAGCAAAGATAAACGACTCGCTCTTCCAGTTGCCGAAACCCGAACCGCCGGTAGGTCTTGATCGCCGGGTAATTGCCGATGTCCACCGCCAACAAGAGTGCGTCGCGCCCGCGACAGTGGGACAACCACTGAGCCTGCCGCACCAAATCGGCACCGCGACTCCGGCCTCGTTCGCTCGTTATCAGCCCCATATATACCAGCTCCATTTGATTCGTCTCGGTGTGGTCCGCCAGGATGAGGCATCCCACGGGACGATCGCCTCGCATCACCGCGAACCAAAGATCCGGCGAATAAGGGCTGGTAGCGCGATAACTGGCGAGCACGTCGCTCGTTTGACGCATGCCGTTCAGCCGGGGACAATCCAGCGTCCCTTGGTAAGTTGCCTCGACGATCTCTGTAAAGCGAAACTGGGAAAGCTGGTTTGGAGAAACAAAATGATATGGCGTGGAAGGCGGCTCTGACGGAAACTCACTGCTCAGTGCCGCAAGGTACACTAACTCTGTCAAGTATTCGAATCCCGACGCTTGGAGCGGCTCGACAAAGGGGCTCTGTTTGTCAGGCAGGCTGGTGAAAATCAGGTCCGTGGTCGTTGCCCGCAACCTTTCTACGATGGCGCGATAAATGGTGGAGACGACGGGCAAGTCCGCGTTGGTTTCGATGCCGGGAGCGGACAGGATGGCGATTCTCCCCGGGTAGACGGTCCACATTACGGCTGCCACCAAGCGCCCGTGCTTCTCGACATGGAGCACACCGCTGGTGCCGGGAGGTGCCTTCCGCAAATGCGATGAAAGGAAACGGAAATTCTCCGCTCGGTGCTCCTCGGGATATTGGGTGCAGATCAATTCGATGGCTCGAGCCAGCCGCTCGCCTTTGGTGGTATGGATCGTAACCGCGTCGGAGGCGTCTTCGGAAAATCGGCCGTTATCTGTCATCGGACGCCTCCATCATTCAGATCGTATCTCTTTCCCAAAGCTTGAATCTTCAGCGGACTCGCGCAGGATTTCTTCGATCAGCATCCGCGGTGTGCCGATGTCCAGCACATGCACCTCGCCCGTATAATTCTCGGCTTCCTTTACCAAGAAGCCCGGCTTCCAAGCCACGAAAGTTGCGGTGACGTCCGCTCGGACCACTGGTCCGTCGGTAGGACCGCCGTCACAATCGAGGCCGCTCGGCAGGTCTACCGCCAGCACCTTCTTACCGGATCGGTTCAAGATCGCAATGACCTCGTCGAAGGGCGGCCGAACCGGCCCGACCGTACCCGTTCCCAACACGGCATCGACAACCCAGTCGGCAGCCCCAAGTCTTTCCGGCAGGTGTTGCTGGAAAATGGGAGACGTGAGCTCATGGATCCGAATCCCTGACTTGCGAACGATCTCGAAATTGACCAGGGCATCGCCCTTGAGCTGATCGGGCGTTGTACAAAGCACTACTTCGGGATGAAACCCCCGCAGATCGAGGTGTCTCGCAATCACAAAACCGTCGCCGGCGTTGTTACCTCGCCCGCACAGTATCAACACCGCCCCGTCAATACCGATACGACAAAGCAGATCGGCCGTTCCACGACCCGCGTTTTCCATCAGAACGATACTGGGAATGCCATATTCATGGACGGCGCGCCGATCGACCTCACGGATCCATTTGCGACTGAGTACGATCTTTGCATTCATCGGATGGCCCGGTCAGGATAGGTCCAATGGAACACAAAAGCCCCCGCGAGCGAACCGATTCCTGTCATCAAGTCCCCAACCGGCGGCATAACTCAAAGTATCGCATGAACGCGGCCGGGGGAAAACCTCGGATTCCGTGGGCACGGTATGGGAAAAGCGGCCGATTGCCGGAATGATCCGGCATCACGGGATGCGAGAGACAGTTGGGGACCGGATTCCGGACGCCGTAGAGGCTGGAAGCTTCTCTCGCCGTAGGCAGCGGTATCGCCCGGGCAACGCGGACACCGCGAAATTGGCTCGCCAAACCGCCTTGCTATTCGCTGCGCGGGACGGAGCGGCGTCTCTCGTCGATTCGCCGTGACATCGCTTTGTTGCGCCGCCGCGCGGCGCGAAGACACGGCAGGCATGCCCCACCGACGAAGGCGAACCCGGTTCGGCAAAATTGGTTGCCGCAAGAAAAACCTGGCGCCACCGCCGAACGAGTGTCCTCGACGAAACGCCATTTTCCACGGGATCGGCCAAGCGATGGATTCTGGGTCAAGCGTTCTCGTCAGCCCAACGAGTCACGAAGGCGAGGCATTCGGCTACCTCAGCCTCGAGGTTTTCCGAATCGTGTTCGTATTCTACGCTCAACACACCGCGAAAGCCTTGTCGGCGCAGCTCGGCCAAGACGTCGGCATATTTGGCTTTGCCCTGCCCGAGCGGCACGTCGCGCGCCTCCGGCACGCCCCATTCCGCGACGTCTTTCAAATGGAATGTCTTGATTCGCCCCTCCATCATTTTGAGGCACTCGACCGGATCCAGGCCGGATCGCACCCAATGTCCGGTGTCGCAGCACGCACCGATCCGGGAACTGCGTCCGCGACAGACTTCCAGCACATTCTTCGGGTGCCAGTATTGCGATTGGGGCGACTTGGGATGATTGTGGACGGCCAGATCGATACCGAACTCCGCCGTCATTTCGTCAAGCATCCCGAAAGCGGCGGGCGGCGGCTCGGCCACAACGGTTGCGACCCCCATCATCTTGGCGAATTCGAAAATCTGGCGGTTCTTGGCTTCATCCGCCCCGACATCACCGTAGAAGTTAGACATCGTTAACCCTAGCGAACGGAGCCGATCTTTCAATTCGCTTCGCTTTTCCGAAGAAAGCGTCTCGTTAACGATCAGCCCCGGCTGCTCCTTGTCCAGCGGCAAGAAGAAGCATCCCTCGACCACCGAAAAGCCGAGCTTAGCCATCATGGGAGCGGCTTCGTACAAAGGATAACGGCGAAACGTATAATGTTGGCAGCCGAGGATCCAGCCGAGCTTTTTCAGCCCATCGGACGTGCCGGCCGTCGCCGGCCCGGCTTCCGCCCCGGCCGGCCCGGCCAACCATGCGCCGCCGGCCGCCGCCAAACCGCCTGCCGCAACGCGTCGCAGCATTTCCCGCCGGGTAGGTCCGCGGTTCGAATCGGCCGATGGAAAGTTTTCGCGAATCATGGTGCGGTGCTCCTGGTCAAGAATGGTTACGCGGGCGGATCGATTCTTCGGCTTCGTCGGCCGAGTGAACGCAGTTTAGAATTAGCATAACAAGGGCGGTCGCACTTGCAACGGCGTGCGCAAAGGCGAGGTCTGGTTTCCCTTTTGAAACCTACGTACATTGGATGATTCGTAAGCACGAATGGTTTGAACCATTGTGGGGGAGGGACGGCGTCAACGCACCTATGAATCCGGCAATTTGGAAAAAGGCGATCTGGGACGGTCGTTCTCAGTTCGCGATCAGCTGCCTGCTCCTTTTCGGTTTTGCCTGGCTCTTCGTATGGCTCAATAGCCTCGTCAATATGGAGCTTTGGGTAAAACTTCTGGACTTCTTGCCGCCTTTCGCGGTGCGACTGATCGGCATTCCCTTGAGCGCCTTGGCGTCCCCCTTGGGACGCATCAGCGTCGTTTTCGTCCACATCGTCCCGCTGTTGATACTGATGGGCTGGGCTGTGGGCCGAAATTCCGAGCTGGTTAGCGGCGGCATCGCAAACGGCACCTTGGAGGTGTTGCTAACCGTTCCCGTTCGCCGAGTTCACTGGATTTGGATTCCCGCCGTGGTTTGGGCGTGCCAAGCTTGTCTCTTGGTAGGGGCACTTTGGTTGGGGTTGATCGTGGGCGTCCGTGTGATGGATTCGGGAAAAGACATCAGCGCCGGAGCATTCTTTCCCGGTGTCGTCAACCTGGTCTGCATGACGATTTGCCTATCGGGCATCACAGCCGCGCTCTCCGCCGCCGACAACAATCGCTGGAGGACCATTTGGCTGGCAACGGGAATCTTCATCGTCGCCACGATCATCAAGATGGTGGCGCGGATTTGGGAACCGGGCGCATGGCTGGCGTACCTCTCGTTTCTTTCGGCGTTCGAGCCGCAGTTGCTGGTTCTTGTCCCCGAGCAGGCCGCACGCCTGATGTGGCGTTATAACGGCACGCTCTTGAGCGTCGGTCTGCTGGGATACGTGGCGGCGACCGTCATGCTGGCGCGCCGCGACATCCCCGTGCCGCGGTGATCATGCGGCGCGATTCCAGCCGCACCGTCGTTACAATCCCCGGTTCGCCCTGACGACGACGGCAACATCGTCATCGAATTCCGGTGAGGTGATGCGCAGCGTTCCGGCCTCGGCTTCGGCCGGTTGCTCCGGACTCCGTTTGCCCGACTTGGTGTCGGTCCAAACCACGCTGTACGAACCCGACGGCACTTGGAGTTCCAGCGAGGCTCGGACGTTCGATAGCCGCAGTTCGGGCAGGTTCTGCGGCTTGT
Source organism: Thermogutta hypogea (assembly GCF_055386265.1). Classification (NCBI taxonomy): domain Bacteria; kingdom Pseudomonadati; phylum Planctomycetota; class Planctomycetia; order Pirellulales; family Thermoguttaceae; genus Thermogutta; species Thermogutta hypogea. The sequence goes on along the minus strand of NZ_AP042425.1, from coordinate 1,171,835 downwards.
GCGGCAGCGGCACATGCAGGTAAACGGCGTAGGTTCTCCCTTCTTCGGCCAGAGCGTACGTCGATAGCTTAGGGCTTACGGATCGCACGAGAGTCGGGGCGGGACGCATGTGGATGAAGTCGAGATCTTCCAGAAATCGTTTCAGAATGCCCAACTGCTTTCGCAGCGCGGGGCTGCCGCCGCCGGGAGAAGAGTAGTCCGTCAAATCGCCGCGCGGATGGCCGGGCGTGAACGAATAATCGAGGTTGTTGTACAGTGCCCCGCCCGCCAGCATAAAGGCCCAACCCTCGCTGCGATACAGCAAATCGTCCTTTCCCCGGAAGCCCGTTTCATTCTCCCCGATCACGACGTTCCAATGGTAGTTCTCCCCTACCGCGACCGGCGGAACGCAATAATGAAAATTGAGAATCTTGACGGCGGGATGAAGGCGTTCCACCTTCTTGGAACCGTTTGCAATGTTCATGGAGACGAGATGCGTAACACCTAGGGATTGTTCCGTCTCGGCGATGACGTCCGCGACCTTCCATTGCCATTCTTCCGTGACGCCGCCGAAATACGGTTCGTTGCAGACCTCATAGTAGAGGTTGTCGAAATCCTTGAGTTCTCGCACGACCTTACGAACAAATGCCAGTTGCACGTGCGTCAGATCGTCGTGCTTGAGCGTGTAAACCTCCTCGCGCGGACACGTGCCGATGCCGTTGACGTTGTTGGCGGCATTCATCGGATTGGCCTTCCACAAATCATCGTGGTAGAACGGGCAGAACAGGTTGAACTCGACGACGACCCCGTGCCGTTTGGCGGTGGCGAGGAATTCCCGCAGGCGGCGAAAGTAGGCATCGTCCCAACGGGTCAGGTCGAACTTATTCCCGCCGTCGTAATATCCCGGTTGATCGCTTCGCGCCCAAGGTGCGATGTAGCGATTGGGACGCGGTGCGAGCGGATTGTCCGTGATGCCGAACGAGGCGGGAATCTCGCGGTATGTACCCGAGAATGTGCGGGTATGATTCAGGCCGTCTGCGGCCAACGTCTCCAAGTAAGCGGCGAAATCGAAATCCAAGTTCAACACGGCCCCGTAATGCTCACCGGACGTGACAAGGACCGTCGGTTTGCCTTGCCAAAGGAAGTAATGGGGATTGTCGGGGTGCAGTGCGATCGGTGAGTCTCTCTCAGCCGCCCCGGCCACCCCGAGCTGCCAGGCGACAAGACCGACGATTGCCGCGCACCAAACGATACCGCCCGCGATTCTCCGAGAATGATCCGGCATGGGAACTGCTCTTTCTCCAAAAGTCACCACAGCACAATGCAAAGTCGTCGCACACACGATCTCAAGCCGCGAGACCGATCCGGAGATCGGACCGACACCGTGGGACGAATCATGGTCGTACGAGTACGATCACGATGATGATCGACGCGCGAACGAAGCACTCACACCGCCCAACCCTGACGGTACTCGGGCTTGAGGTACTGATTCAGTTCGGGATGATTCTTGACGGATCGGGTTGCAGCATCCCATTCGATCTTGCCGCCGATTTTCAGCGCCAGGTTTCCGAGCAAATAGGCCTCCGTAAGCGGGCCGGCGTAACTGAAGGGGCAACTCGGTTGATCCGGGTTGCCCTGTCGGATGCCACGAAGCCATTCGGTGTACATGTCGTCGTAACGTCGCAGCGACTTCGGGACGTCGGGGAAGTCACCCACCGACTTGTGCCCTACGCCTAGCGCACCCTTGGTACCAACCAACAAGGCGCCGCCGCTGGGCGGTTGAGCCACGCCCAAGAGGTCGGGGGAAGGCGTCTTGCCTCCGTCATACCAGAACAAATCCACGGCCGGTCGCGAACCCTTGGCCGGAAATGTGAACTTCAACACCGAGGCCAAGGGAAACATCTCCGTCACCGGACCGGACATCTCCACGACTTCCACCGACTGGGGAGCGTCCAAATCCAACCCCCAGTAGGCCGAGTGCCACATGTGGGGCGCGATATCGCCCAGCGCGCCGGTCCCGAAGTCCCACCAGCCCCTCCAGACAAACGGGTGATAGACGATGCCGCCGTGCCGCTGCTCCGGCGGGAGTTGATAGACGGGGTGGCCCTCCGGCCATTTTTCGCGGTACGGTCGAGGTTGCGCGACACCCAACCAATTCTCCCAGTCGAGATAGCCGGGAACGGCCTCCTCACCTTCCGGACGGTCGAAGCCTTGCGGCCAGATGGGGCGATTCGTCCAATAATGCACCTCTTTGATCTCGCCCAACGCACCGCTCCGAATGATTTCCACGGTACGAACCGTATCCTCTCCCCCTCGCCCCGGCGTCCCCATATGGGTCACGAGTTTCTTGGCGGCCGCCAAGTCGGCCATGCGGCGAGCCTCTTCCACGGTGCGGGTAAGCGGCTTCTCGCAGTAGCAATGCAACCCCAAGTCCATGGCGGAAACGCAAATCGGCGCGTGCATGTGGTCCGGTGTACTGACCACCACGGCGTCCAGCCCCTTGACCTCATCCAAAAGCTTGCGGTAGTCGGTATAGGCACGCGCCTGAGGAAAGCGCCTCTTCGCATTCTCGAGAGGGCGCCGATCCACGTCGCAAATCGCCACGATATTCTCGTTCGCAACGCCGTTCAAGTTGCCGCCGCCTCGACCGCCCACCGCGATAACGGCAAGATGGACTTTCTCGTTGGCCTCGAATCCGCGAACAAGTCGGGCGGGTAAGACCATCGCAGCGGCAACGGCGGCCGACGACTTCAAAGCGTTACGGCGGGTGATTTGGGAACGATTCATGGGTGGGATCCTTCAAGGAGGGTGGTAGGGAACAACGGCCGCACGCCGGCGATCAAGGGTCGTTTGGCCGACCCTCCGGGGGGCGTACCGGTTTCAACGCCTATGATGATGCGCTGCCGCGGTACGCACGTCAACAGCCCGTGCCGCACGATTGCAAATCCCCACCGTTCACTCCGGCTCAGCCAGCGCGATGATGCGTGCCAACCAAACGCCCTGCTTGCGGATTTCGGCGTCGGGCGGACGATCCAGAAGGGTTGCCGGCAGTCCGTCGAGATCGGCGCGCCGATGATAGAGAACCAACCATTTGGGGCGAGGCTCTTCGCCGTTCCAGCCGATCAACCGCACTTGTTTTTCGGCCAGCGAAGGAGAAGCAAGCACGACGGCCGGCGCTTGAAACGGAGCAAGACTCGGGGCAAAACCAACAGCTTCGCCTTCCCGGCATCGCTCGGCGACGGTTCGCAACAGGTTCTCGGAAATGCCGTCTCCCCAATAGCTGACCTCGAAGCCTAGACGTTCGGCACCCCATAACCCGCCCACCAAGGCGTTGTAATAGCTGAGCCAGGCGGGCCGGAACCATACAATACCGCTGCCCTGCAACAGGAGGAGGACGGCAACCATAGCCCAACGTCGGGATGTCGGGACGCTCCGCCACCTTGCAATAGGAAGGTCGACGAGCCGCTTGGCCCCGATTCCCACGAATACCGCCCAAAGTGGAAATACCGGCAGCAGCAACCTTTCCCCGTCGTAAACCGGTACGCGCGGCGCTGAGAATAAGACGAGAAAGAACACGATCGTTCCCAACACCAGCCACCAACTGCGGGAGACGCTCGCCTCATACTCGCTGCTTGTGCCGTTCTCGTGCGAGGTGGATTTCTCAGGCTCCGGAAGCCCGGCGCGCCGCAGAAACGCCCCCCGAACTCCCAGGGCGCCCAACAGCAACAGACCAAGGGGGATCGTCACGGCAAATATGACCCAAGGGTAATGCCAAGGGACCGCGACGTCGTTCCAAGTCCGTCCCCAATAGAAAGAGTGAATGGAGGTCCGCAGGGTCGATCCGATGACGTACAAACGGAGGTTACGAAGCGGATCGAGCCAGAGCCAGGGCCAGCCCAAGAAGAACACCATCAGCCCGGTGATCAGCCAGAGGACGAAGGCTGTCCATCTCCGGCGCTCGGCGGCCCAAAGGATCCAGATGCCGGTGGGGATGCCGACGAGCAACCCGTGGAATCGAGTCAGCATGGCCAGGCCCCATACCCCTCCCGCCAAGGCATACCAAAGCAAGGAATCGCCGCGTCGTTGGGCCTCTCCGACGGCTGTTACGGCGGCGGCGCAAGCAAGGGCGGTAAACAGGTCGAGCGTCGCCAAATGGGCGTGCCCGAACAAACGAGGCATGAGCACCACGGCAAGTGCGGCCGCAGCCCCCGCCGCGATGCCTTGTCTTACCGCCGTAAACCAACCGACCAGAAAAACCAAGACGCCGAGGCCCAAGGCCGTCGCGAACCGTGCGGGAGTAATGGCCAACACGGTGAGATCAAGCGGCTCGGGATCGAAGACCCAGTGCGTCCAACCGAGAATCCAGTTTCCGAGCGGTGGGTGAACGGGCGGCCCGCTCGCCGTCCATGAGTAGGTCTCGCGAATCCGGTCGGCATTGGTCGTCCAGAATCCCGAGATCAACGCGGACGCCACCAACCGTTTTCCGTAGCCGATGTGATAAAGCTCGTCGCAAGTGACGCCCGGTCCGGTCCGGTCCGGCGCGATATCCGCCAGGGCGAACGCCGCGGCAATGATCCCCAATGCCAGAAAAACGGGAAGCCGAGCGGCTTTTTCCGCGGGCGGAGTCTGCATGTTCTGCTCCCAAACGCGACCGGCACGAGCCGGTTATTCGTTCTAACCGTGCGATTCCTCGATTCCGAACGGCAGTCGCGCGCGAGGACGTCGACGAAGGCCGGGGTTCAGCTCTTGGAAAAGCAGACTGGGCTGGATGTCTTTGTTATCTTGATACTTACCGTTGCGGTACTCTTCGTATTCACCCCGAATCTCATGGTAGAAAATCTGGCAGATGGGCACGCCCGGATAGATTCGGACCGGTTGCACGGCGAACATTTCCAGCGTCCAAAAGCCGCGGAAGCCGACATCGCCGAACCCCGCCGTGACATGCACGAACAACCCCAGTCGCCCGATCGACGATCGGCCCTCGATCATGGGAACCAGATCATAGGTTTCGGTCCGCTCAACAGTTCGCCCGAGGTAAAGTTGGTTCGGAGTGAGTACCAATCCGTCCTCCGGAATGACGAGGCGGCGGACGCGATTCGGTTTTCGCATGTCGAGCACCACTTCCTCGTACAGCAAAAGCTCGTGGTGCAGCGTCAGATCGTAGCTGTTGGAATTGAGATGTTCTTCTCGAAACGGATCAATGATGATCTTGCCGCCCAAATTCGCGAGGATCTCTTTGCCGGAAAGGATCATGGCGTTTTCCAGACCAAGGCTTGTGGAAAAGCGGTGTGAAACGGAGAGCGTCCCCAACCTATCGCCCGACCGGAGACGAAGCCCACCGGGGCCGTAGGCAACCAACCTATTATCGCTTGCCTTGGTCTTTTCCGCGACTCCCCGCGCCTCGGGCGTGCGGCCCCGGGGAAGTCGCCGGCTTGGATCGTCCCCGCCGGCCGGGCGACCGCGAGCCTGCCCCCGGGATCTGGGCGTCAACCTCTTCCGCGACCCCGATCTTGGGGCACACGTTCTCCAACGGGCACTCCCGGCACTTCGGCTTTTTCGCTTGACAATACCGGCGGCCGTGCTTGATCATGCGATGGCTGAAGGCGATCCACTCCGGTTGCGGGATGATCGCCATCAAGTCCTGCTCGATCTTGACGGGATCGCTGTGCTTGGTAAGTCCGAGCCGGCGACTGATCCGGGCGACGTGCGTGTCCACCACAATACCCGATGGGATGCCGAACGCCGTTCCCAACACCACGTTCGCCGTCTTCCGGCCGACGCCCGGAAGCTCAACCAAGACGTCCATCTCCGGCGGGATTTTTCCGCCGAACTCCCGATCCAGTCGCTCGCAGCATGCCCGGATGCTTTTGGCCTTATTGCGAAAGAAACCGGTGCTCTGGATGTCCTTTTCCAATTCGGACAGGGGGGCCGAGGCATAGTCCCGCGCCGTCCGATACTTTTTGAACAAGGACTTCGTGACCTGGTTGACGCGCTCATCGGTGCACTGAGCCGACAGAATCGTGGCGATGAGAAGCTCCAAGGGAGACCGAAAGTCCAGCGAACATGAGGCGTCGGGGTATTCCGCGTTCAGAATCGACAAGATTTCCGGCGTGCGCGATTTCGGCGACATTGCACTTTCGTATCGAGGAGTGTTTTCGGACAACGTCTCCGCGTGCCAAAAGCAGGATTGTTACCTTGGCGAATACCGCTGTCAAGCCGGCGAGACAAGTCCCTGCCCGGCAACAGGTTCCGGAAAGGCACGGTACCGCCTGAATCCCAAGCAGGTCTTGGCCGCACCCGGGGGCACGAATAGGATGGTTTGAGGGAAGTGCGAAGGAAGTGCATGCCAAGGCCGCCGTCGATAGGCTCCCGTGATCGTCGCCGCCCAGTTTGGAAGAGCGTCTGAATGACCGAAGAGCAGCGGAGGGAATTTGAGCGCGGAATCGCCGCCTTCAATCGCGGAGAATACTTCGAGGCCCATGAGATTTGGGAATCCGTTTGGATCGCCTCGAACGGTCCCCAGCGAGAGTTTTTGCAGGGCCTGATACAGGTTTCGGTGGCCCTGCACCACCTCAGTCGTGGAAATCCGTCCGGCGCCCGAAGTCTGATGGAGCGTGCCGAGGTCCATCTCGCGGATTTGCCGTCCCCGTATCACGGGATCGATTGCCGGGTGCTGCTGGACCTCGCGGGCCGTTGCGTAATGCTGGGGACGGAGATGATTCGATCCCGAACCCCCGCAGCCAAGCGCTGCCTGACCCGGCACGAGTGGCTGGCCCTGCCGTTGCCGAAATTGGAAATCCAGCCATGCCCGGAATAAACTGCGACCGATGACGGCGGCCGCTAGGCGAACTCGGAACCGGAACGGCATACTGATGGATAAAGCCGCAGAGCGGAATCGCTGACACGGAGGGATCCTGCCGATGAAATGCCCGTACTGCAAACATGACGACGATCATGTGATCGACAGTCGCGTGGTGGAGGACGGTACGGCGATTCGCCGCCGCCGAGAGTGCAATTATTGCGGGCGACGGTTCACAACCTACGAGCGATTGGAGCGCCGCCCGCTCAAAGTGGTCAAGCGGGACGGAACCCGAGTACCCTTCGACAGAAACAAGCTCAAGTCCGGCCTGGAAAAGGCCTGCTGGAAACGGCCCGTCAGCGACGCCAAGTTGGAACAAATCGTCAATCAGATCGAGCAGGAGCTTGAGACCGACTTCGAATCCGAGGTGGAGAGCCGCCACATCGGGGAGTTGGCGATGCAGTACCTTCGACGGCTGGACCAGGTTGCCTATGTGCGATTTGCCAGTGTTTACCGGCGCTTTGAAGACGCCGTGGACTTCGTCGAGGAGCTCCGTCCCATGTTGCGACGCGACGACGATCTGTTGCCGCCCGTCATGCCGGAGTGAAGTTGCAAACCTCTCGTTTCCGCTAAACCCCGGGTGCTCGGCCGTCATCGGGACGCACGAGTAACGATGGCAAGTCTGCGCCCTACGTCCATGCGACACTCTCGCGGAGCCATGAGGCGACACCCTTGCGACGGCTACTGTCGCAAATCCTCCGCGCTCGCCACATCCTGAGCCACGGCATCCAACCGCGGCTCGAGGCACCAGCGAGCGGCATTGCGGAGCATCCGTTGCATGGCATCGCTTTCCAAAACACGTCGGTTGTGTCCATTGGCGAGGTAGCACACCCTGCCCAAACCAAACGTGCGAACAAAACCGTGCAAGGAAGTCTGTTCCCCCGAGGCGGACTCCAGCAAGACGAGGGCGTCGGAAACATGCAAGCGCGGCCAGTGGCGCTCGTCCTCCACGAAATAGTCATGGACTCCCGCCGTTACGGGATGCAAGCCGTTCAGGACGCGAACGTAATAGCTTTCTTGGGCCGGCCCGTGGCCCGCATAACTCGCACCCAGCACGCGAAGGTAGAGCGACTCCTTTGCGTCCAGGGCCTTCAAGGCCGTTGCGTTGTGCAGCGCAAGGAATCCGCCGCCGCCCCATACGAACGAGGCGACGGTCATCTCTTGCTCTTCCGTCAACCAGAAGACGGCTTTGCCGAAGGATCCATTCGGCTGGGGATCGGGCCAAAGCATTCCATCCCGCAGGATGATCAGCAAATCGTATTGAAACACGACCCGCGGCATAAGATGCCGAACGTCGTACAGAAACGCTACCGCCACCCCCGCCCTTTCCATGGCATCCTCCAGCGGCGGTCGAATGTAGGCCGGATCGTGATAGCGGTCACCGATCAAGGCCAGCGCCCGGGGACGCCGCGACGGCGTCTGCGGCGGAGCCGTCAGCCGCTGATACATCCCCCCAACGAGAGCAGCCAATTGAGGCTCGGACCATTCCCTTGGAAACGAATCAAGAGCCTTGATCTCACGGACTGCCACATCCGGTGAACGCCCCATGGATATCTGGTAGGCCACGGCATCTCGCAGCCGAATGCGCTGTTCCTCCGGCAACGAGTCGACGGTCAAGAAATCCGGCGGATTCAACGCCTCGGCGACGGCGGGGTCCGACGGCTCCGCGGCCACCCGCGACATGAGCACCAGTGCGAGCCCCGCGGCTCGCAGCGCCGTACCCCAAATCAATCCCAAGTGCCCCTTTTTTCCCCTTGAGGATCGAGCTCCCATGACATGCCCCCTGTTTTGAAGCCCGAGAAACGCATGGCGGAACCGCACCACCGTTTCTCAACGACGTACGGCCGAGACCTTCGGCGACGTTTCTCGGCCAACCGATCACACCTCCCCTGGAAAGTCTCGCATGGAGTCGACGGAAAGAAGGCCGCACACAATTGCGACCGATTTCGATTGACGGTCATTCGCCACCCCATACCCTCGGCGAAAGACAAGCCGCCATGCCCGAAAAGAAGCCCCCAAAAAGCCCCGGATAACCCACCTTTTACGCGCTTAGTCTAATTGGGTAAAACTCGTTTTTCAAATTTTTAAAACTCGGTTTTCAAATTTCGCGGTCGGAATCGCTCGTTCCCTGCGAGCGTACGCGAGGCCTTCCCGCTTGATTCATCCGTCCCGGCATCCGTCCGGGTGTCGGCCGAGGCGAAACACCGGCGACCGGCCGCAATGATCTCCCCTCTCCAACCCGGAGCTCTTCCCTGTTTGCGATCGCCTGAGGACGTCCCCTCGGGTTCCGCTCGAGCGGAGCTCGGTGTCTCGCAAAAAAAAGAAGACGCCGCGTTTCCAATGACGCGGCGTCACGCGCGAACGATTGCGGACCGACGCTTCAGCTGCGCGGTCTCAGTGTATCGGCAGGACTTAGCGAATGATTTGCTTGAGTTTCGCTTCTAATTCCGTCGCCACCACGCTACGGTCCACTACGCGTCCTTGGCCGTCCAAGAGAATGGTAGTGGGAACCGTCAATATTCCCAACTCCAAGGCCGGCCTGCTTTCCATACCACCTTCCTCACGAATCTGCGGCCACGGGAGCTTGGCGTCTCGGAGATACGCGGTCATGTCCGCCGCATCCGTATCGACATTCACACCCACCACCGCTAGTTGACTGCCGTAGCGAGAGAGGAGGTCCTTCAGGATCGCCATCTCGGCCTTACAAGGCTCGCACCAACTGGCCCAGTACTGGATGACGACCGCCTTGCCGCGGTAGCCGGCAATGTCCACCGTGCCGCCTTGCGGGTCTCTTCCTTTGAAATCCAGAACTTGGCCCTCCATCGTCAATCGCTTCAGCGCGCCGCGCGCACGGATGCCTTCCGGCGTTTCGGGAAATCGCGTGGCCAACAACTGATACTGCTGTCGCGCCCCCTCCTCGTCGCCCAGGTATTCCTTGCCGACGGCGATTTGCATGATCGCCTCGGGGGCATCCGGCGCATCGGGGAAGTCTTTAAGAAACTGCTCCAGATTGGCAATCCAACCCGTAAGGACCTTGTTATAATCTGCGTTAGGTGCTTGCAGGCTGAGGCCGTATTCCGCAGCCATTTGGCGGAACCTTACGTACGCCGCGAGAGATTTTTGGGCAGGATCCTTCGCGACTTCTTCGTACAGGCTCTTCAGCCTCGCCGCTCCCTCCGGAAAGGTCCCGCCCTGGGCGGTCGCGCTCAACGTATCCGCCAATTGCTTTAGCCACGTAAGGCGGTCTTCGGGCCGCGTTGCAGCCGCGGCAAGTGCCTGGAGCAGATCCGCCCGTTTGCCGTTCAAGTTGGTCTGCTCTTCGAGCGATTTGGCCTCCGCCAGGGCCTTTTCCAAGCTTTCCAAGTCGGCCAGCAATTTCTGCATTTCTTCGCTGGGAGCGCCCTCAGCCGGCGACGTGGGAACGACCGGAGTGGGCGGCCGGAAGAACAGCCCGCCCGCCAAGGAATCGGCCGCATTCTCGTCCAACACGAACGGGGCATCGACCAGCCGCCAAGCATTTCCCACTTGGATCATCGCCCCCAGAAAAACTTGGATCGTGCCTTGTTGCGACTCCGCAAAGGCCACCGCATTGTCATAGACCACGATGTCGCGGGTCAGATCCGCGGTCCCCGCCGGCACCACCCCCGGCCGATGACCGGCGAATTGAATCCATTTCAGCGCCCCCACGGCGGGAGCTTTCGCGGCATTCTCGGCGAAACGATTCTCCGCGGTCTTCAGCAATTCGGTGATTTCTCGCGTATACGCCGGCCCCAATTCCAACGTATTCAGTTCCGCCGGAGTCGCCAGCAATGCCCGAAATCGCGGCACGTCCTTCGTGAGAAAGGCCGCCACGGCCTCCTCCGCCACTTCCTCAGCCGAGATTTGCCGCCATTGATCGATGACGCCGTCCTCATTGGCGTCCACGCCCCAGCGACTGCCTCCGGTATTCAACCACCGGCTTTGATCCACCTTGCCGTTTCCGTTGGAGTCGATGTCGCGGTAGACCTCCAGGCCTCCCTGAAAATAGCACCATGAATCGACCTTATTGTCTCCATTGGTGTCCAGAAAACGGCGGAGCACGAACCCCTTACCGTCTTTCACCGTCCAGCCGGTAGCTTGACCGATCTTTTCCGCCTCGACCTTGCATTGGGCCAACTCGTCGCCCGTCGGAGTGTCGATGACGACCCCCTTTTGCACCGGCTTAAACAGCAAGGTCTGCTCCACGGGTGGGGGGGCGGCCATCGTGCTTGTAGCCATCCAAACGGCCGTCGTAAACGCGTAAAGCATCCAGAATCGCAGCAACATCGATGACACTCCTCCGTGCCGAGCCGATTTCCCTATCGCCTTGCCTTCGCAAGGACTACCCTGTCTCCGTCGCCGGGCAGCGGCTTCCCAAACTCCGCAGCGTCGTCTCATAGTACCCCGAATTTGAGGCAGCCGCGTGCGACGCCAAGCCCACCAAAAACCTGGCATGGCCGTCACCATTCCGGCCGGACCACGCCTGCGCGGGTTCCGCTGACGTAGGACGACCGTCCCCGACTTTACAAGGCGGCAGAACAAGCTACAATAGCAGTTCCGACAGGTTGGAATTAACTGTGTTTCGCCCAACTCGGCAGAATCTCCAAATCGCATGTCGGGCCGGCGAGAGACCGGACGGTAGCGAAATTAGAGAACATAGGCTAGATTTGACATATCGAACTCGTGACGCTGCTTGGCGCGAAGCTTTGGTTGTCCGATCGGTATCCATGGGTTGTGGCGCGTGACCGGTAATTTCGCCTCTGGTCGCGGACGTGGCTCCGGTCACGCCGGAAAACCCAAAAACGGGCGCATAGCTCAGTTGGTTAGAGCGCGTCCCTGATAAGGACGAGGTCCGTGGTTCGAATCCACGTGCGCCCATTGGCTTGATTTGCATTAAGGCCGTGCATTAGGGTTCGTTGCGCGAAGTCGCCGTTCAAGCGGCATTCCGGCACGGGTTCCAAATCCCCTTCTTTTCCTGCCGGCAGCAATGGAGTCTCTTTGTCGCCGATTCCCCTTTTCGCAAGCGTGCGCCGTCCTTACGGATCGCAACCGCTAGCATGTTAACGCTCAGCACGGTTATCGCCCCCGTGCCTACCCCTGTAATCGCTCCCGCAGCGGCTCGCCCCGCCGCCGAAGCAGATGCCGTAATAGGCCCCGTCGGAAAAGCCAGGGTAGGTGACCGTTGTGTTGCGAGAGGGATCCCGGTTTCGCTCCAACTGGGGCCCGACGAGGTACCGTTGCCTGAACCGATGCCCCTACCCGAACCTGAACCCGCGCCGCCGGCGTAAGACCAGCTCCACCAGCTCGCCGTGCCGTTTTCGATGCCGGTCACGTGGTTGGTGGCCGACTCGTTCACGTCGGGCTCCCCTTGACCCTGCCAGGTTTTGGTCCACCGGTACCGGTAATCGTAGTCGTCGTAGGTGGCGTTCTGCCAGGTGCCGCCGGTGTCCCAGGTCTCTAGGCCGTCTACGAATTGTGTTCCCCATCCGGACGCGTAGCAGGTCGGCCAAGCGTCTGCTGGAACCATTCTTCATACTCTCGCGCAGCCGCCTCCCCTTTCGGACCTAAAGGAACTCCCATTTTTCCTAACCCGTTTAGCAAACTCGCGGCAGTTCGCCGCAGCCCGAGGTCCTCGTCCTCCAGCATGCTAATCAGCGTGGGCACGGCCGGAGCAGCCTCCGGCCCTAAATCTAAGATCGCACACTTGGCTTTGTACCTCTTGCTAGGTTTCCGCAACAATGCCACCCACTCCTCCAATGTCTTGCCTTCACTTTCCCGAAGGGGGTGGTATGGCGGCCAACGCTTGCCCAAATAGTCGATCCCCTTGCTCCAACAGGCATCCCCCGCTTCCACCGGGGTGAAGCGAAGATTGATAAGGCGATGCTTGCGAGCACACTCCAAAACCCGATCCGTGGCAAAAAAGGCCACCGGCGATAGGTCCGTGGTAAACAAATCGTGCCCCGTACTCGCATCGTACTGGAACACATAGGGCAAGGGCGGAGGTCCCCGCCGGCGACTATATGTCTCCGCAACATTGTCGGAGCGGTTCCCACATTCCTCGCAGAATCGCACGTCCACATAGCCACTGGCCTCGAAATCCATCCTTCCCGCAAAATGACGCCGGCCGTCAATCCAGAAGTATGCCGGCGCCTCGTCAAGCGACAGACCCCTCGGGCCAGGCCCAATAAACGTCACCTTGCCCCCCAACTCCAGCCGTATCCCACACTCCTGCATCGCCTTTACGAAACGCTCTGAAACCACCAGCAACGGATAGTCGCCGCAGGCCATGGCGTCAGGCCAGGTTTTCGCGCGCTGTTTCCCCAAAACGACTTTAAGATCACCACGCGGCTCCCTCCTACCTCGGCCACATTTCGGGCAAGGCCCAGCATCAATGAGGCCCTCCGCGATCTCGTAAATCACAGGCATCCCGCGATTATCGAACGAATTGTCGCTGAAGCGGTAAAACCGTGTCATTTGTACTTCCCCGATTGGCGCAGCTTATACATGAAATCTAGAATTTCCTCACGGCTGGCATGGGGATTGTCGCGGAAGAACTCGCGCCACTCCTTATTGAAATCGTAGCTCCACTTCTGATGGTTACCGACAGGTCCTCCTTCCACCCAGCGGCCATACTTGGGGTCGTCGATATCGAGCCCAACTCGCCTCCAATGTTTTTGGAATTCCTCCGCCTGCGGTAAATCGTGGTGCCATTGCGGCTTCACCATGCCCGCCGGCGGGTCGGGCCTCAGAGCCCGGAGGCTTCTAGGTGATATTGCTTTGGCAGTGTCCGCCGCCTTATCGAGACCCTTGACGGCCGCGGCCGCGTCATCGCCGTATTTTGCCAGGTACCGGGCAGCCTTACCACTCTTGCCCACGGCATCCCCATAGATGGGGATCATCGAGGCCGCGGACAGCCCAGCACCAGTCCAATCCCCGCGGGCAGCGGAGATGGCTGCATTAGCCGCGTCGCAGGGTTCGCCGAGGACAGGGAGAGTGCCCGCTACGTCCAGTCCGGTCTGATAGTAGTCCAGGTTCTGACTGAAATAATAGGCGTAAAGACCGGCATAATACCCAATGGCACCCAAAACCCCTCCTGAACCATCACCACCCGTTGCCTGAGTGGTCGCAACGCCGCCCTCTCGGGCCGCTATCTGAGCAGGTTGAGCTGGGTTTTGGGGCCCATCGACGTTGCTGTCGAGACTTACCTGCTGGACGGTCGCCGCCGGCCCAGGCGAGCCGCCAACTTGTCCCTGCCGAAGCAGCAGTTCCTCGTCGCTATAGGCAAACGGGAACATGCCGCAGTCACTGCCGGGATAGTCGCTGAAGGCGTCGCCGAGGTAACTGAAGTATGCCTCTCGGCCGCCGCCGTAGCCCATGCCGTAATAGGCCCCGTCGGAAAAGCCGGGATACGTGAGGGTCGTGTCGTAGGAATTGTTCCACGGGCCGGAGGACGAGCCCTCGTCGGTCTGCGTTCCTTCCTCGACCGGGTACGTGTGCCTCCACCAATAGCTCGCCGAGCCATTCTCCAGGCCGGTGACGTGGTTGGTGGCCGACTCGTTCACGTCGGGCTCCCCTTGACCCTGCCAGGTTTTGGTCCACCGGTACCGGTAATCGTAGTCGTCGTAGGTGGCGTTCTGCCAGGTGCCGCCGGTGTCCCAGGTCTCTAGGCCGTCTACGAATTGTGTTCCCCATCCGGACGCGTAGCAGGTCGGCCAAGCGTCTGCTGGAACCATTCTTCATACTCTCGCGCAGCCGCCTCCCCTTTCGGACCTAAAGGAACTCCCATCTCTCCTAACCCGTTTAACAGACTCGCTACCGTTCGCCGCAGCCCGAGGTCCTCGTCCTCCAGCATGCTAATCAATGTGGGCACGGCCGGAGCAGCCTCCGGCCCTAAATCTAAGATCGCACACTTGGCTTCGTACCTCTTTTTAGGTTTTCGTAACAATGCCACCCACTCCTCCAGTGTCCTGCCTTCACTCTCTCGAAGAGGATGGTATGGCGGCCAGCGCTTGCCCAAATAGTCGATCCCCTTGCTCCAACTGGCATCCCCCGCTTCGACCGGCGTGAAGCGAAGATTGATAAGACGATGCCTGCGAGCACATTCCAAGACCCGATCCGTGGCAAAAAACGCCGTCGGCGATAGGTCCGTGGTAAACAAATCGTGCCCCTTGCTCGCATCGTACTCGAACACATAGGGCAAAGGCGGAGGACCCTGCCGACGACTATATGTCTCCGCAACATTATCGGAGCGGTTCCCACATTCCTCGCAGAATCGCACGTCCACATAGCCACTGGCCTCGAAATCCATCCGTCCCGCAAAATGACGCCTCCCGTCGACCCAGAAATATTGCGGTGCCTCGTCTAGCGACAAACCCCTCGGGCAAGGTCCCATAAACGTGATCTTACCCCCCAACTCCAGCCGTATCCCACACTCCTGCATCGCCTTTACGAAACGCTCTGAAACCACCAGCAACGGATAGCCGCCGCAGGCCATCGCGTCAGGCCAGGCCTTCCCCCTTTGTTTGGGCAAAACGACTTTCAGATCACCCGATGGTTCCCTCCTGCCTACCCCACATTTCGGGCAGGGCCCATGATCAATGAGACCCTCCGCGATCTTATAAATCACAGGCATCCCACGATTATAAGAGGAATTGTCGCTAAAGTAGTAGAACCGTGTCATTTGTACTTCCTCGATCGGCGCAGCTTATACATGAAATCCAGAATTTGCTCGCGAGTAGCCTTCGGATGAGCTTTGAAGAACTCCCGCCACTTATCATTGAACTTGCGGCTCCATTTCTGGTGGTCGCCGACAGGTCCTCCTTCCACCCAACGGCCATAAGCCGGGTCCTCGATATTGAGCCCAACTCGCTCCCAGTGATCTCGGAACTCCCTCGCCTGCGGTAAATCGTGGTGCCATTGCGGCTTCACCATGCCCGCCGGCGGGTCGGGCCTCAGAGCCCGGAGGCTTCTAGGTGATATTGCTTTGGCAGTGTCCGCCGCCTTATCGAGACCCTTGACGGCCGCGGCCGCGTCATCGCCGTATTTTGCCAGGTACCGGGCAGCCTTACCACCCTTGCCCACGGCATCCCCATAGACGGGGATCATCGAGGCCGCGGAGAGCCCAGCACCAGTCCAATCCCCGCGGGCAGCGGAGATGGCTGCATTAGCTGCGTCGCAGGGTTCGCCGAGGACAGGGAGAGTGCCCGCTACGTCCAGGCCGGTCTGATAGTAGTCCAGGTTCTGACTGAAATAATAGGCGTAAAGACCGGCATAATACCCAATGGCACCCAAAACCCCTCCTGAATCATCACCACCCGTTGCCTGAGTGGTCGTGACGCCGCCCTCGCGGGCCGCTATCTGAGCAGGTTGAGCTGGGTTTTTGGGCCCCGCGACGTTGCTTTCGAGACCTGCCCGCTGCCCATCTGCCGAGGACCCAGGCGAGCCGCCAACTTGTCCCTGCCGAAGCAGCAGTTCCTCGTCGCTATAGGCAAACGGGAACATGCCGCAGTCGCTGCCGGGGTAGTCGCTGAAGGCATCGCCGAGGTAGGCGAAGTACTCTTCCCGGCCGCCGCCCTGATCCATGCCGTAGTACGCCCCCGCGTAAAAGCCGGGGTATGTGACGGTGGTGTCGTAGGAGCGGTTCCACGGGCCGGAGGACGACTCCTCGTCGGTCTGCGTTCCTTCCTCGACCGGGTACGTGTGCCTCCACCAATAGCTCGCCGAGCCGTTTTCGATGCCGGTCACGTGGTTGCTGGCCGAGCTGCTCGCGGCGCCGGCCCCCTGGCCCTGCCAGGTCTTGGTCCACTCGTACTCGTAATTGTGGTCGTCGTAAGTGGCGTTCTGGTAGCTGCCGCCGCTGTCCCAGGTCGCCGCGCATGGCCGGTATCGCGCAGCCGTGAGGGACAGACTGACCTTCGTGACTAAAGCTCTTCAAGCTTCTTCCTCAGCGACTCCCAGTCGCGTTCGACGGCTGGCGCGATGGTGCCACCAATGTTCTTCTCGTAGCATAGGGTATATTGTTCGATTTTGTCGGGCCAACGGTCATCGCCGTACGTAAATCCCTCCAGGAAATCGATAGCGCCTTCCCTAATAAACAGAATGAAATCAACGCCCACACTGAGTCCCGGAATGTCAGCGTGAACGTCACCGAGTTCGAAGGATCTGCGCCCCCGAAGCCTCGGGACATCAGGGGGTATCTCAAAATGGGTGAAGAAACCCACTCCGCTGAATTCACGTTGTGCCACGTTCGCGCGATCGAACTGCGCGCGGAGAACTGCCAAAATAGGCTGATCGCCTGCAAGGAGCATCTCCACTACAGTTCGCTCTAGTTCAGAAAGAGGAATAGAGTCATCCATCTAAATCAATTCAGCGAGTACCACGCGGAATGGAAGCGGTGCCGATCCGAACTATTCCCGAAGGATCACTCCAGCCCGTGACGATGATTTTTTGCCCCTCTAGTACCACCTCTACGTCCGTGAACACGCCCGACGTGATTCCGCGACGTCCGAGTTCTCTTACCACCGCGTCTTATAGCGTTTTGTGAGCGGCGGCGAAGCGGTACCCGGAGATGCTCTCCCGTTGGGCTTCCCTCGGATGGACCGCGGCCAACGCGATCTGACGGATCATCTGCCGGGAAGCTTGCGTCTCCACGCCGTGGAGCTTATCATACTTTCCGGTCAAGGACACGGTGAAAGGGTTCATCCTGACTTGGTAGGCTTCGTTAACCGACTTGCGACTCCCGTCGCGACCATCGCCGACAAGTCCACTATTGAGGAAAAGAGCAATTCCCCGGCACGCGTCCGCTTGGCGGTCTCGACAAAGATCGCGGCCGGCAATTCCGCCGTGGTGACGTTTTCCAGGGTGCGAGAAATATCACACTGGCAGCACTCTGCTTCGCGAACCAATCCATGGTTTCACGGAAGACCATGGGGTTCCATTCTTGCCGAACCATGTCGATCCCAAACGCTGCAAACCATATCTTCCGGACACCATACCCGCAAACCCCCACGCCATTAGTACCATCAACACCAGCTTGAAAGCCATTGGAAAGGCCTCCCATGATCACGCAACGACACACGTTCGCAACGGCTGGTTTCATTCTGGCATGGACTATCGCTTCGATCTCGGCATCGCATGTTCGATCCGATGATCGGCACGACGGCGATGGGCGGGTTACGATCTCTGGGGAATTGAAGCAATGGCACAAGGTCACTCTGACGCTGGCCGGTCCCTTCGCCCACGAGAGGGACGACGATCCCAATCCGTTCACGGACTACGCCTTTGAGGTGGAGTTTCGGCATGATTCCGGCGAACCGGTGTATCGTGTTCCCGGCTATTTTGCGGCTGATGGGAATGCGGCGGAAACCTCGGCCGAGGCCGGGGCTTGCTGGCGTGCCCATCTCGCGCCGGACAAGGCGGGCGTGTGGCATTACCGGGTTGTGTTTTTGAAAGGGAAGCACGCGGCCATCGGCGGAGGCGGAACCGAATTGCCGCCGTACCACGGTGTGAGCGGCCAATTCACGATTGCCGAATCCGACAAGTCGGGCCGGGACTTTCGAGCGCGAGGTCGCCTGGCCTATGTCGGCAAGCACCATTTGCAGTTTCTGGGAAGCGGCGAGTACTTCCTCAAGGCCGGGGCCGACGCTCCGGAAACCTTTTTGGCTTACGAAGACTTTGACGGAACGGTTGCGACTAAGAAAAACGTCCCGCTGCACAAGTGGACGCCGCATATCCGCGATTGGCGCCCCGGCGATCCCACTTGGAAGGACGGAAAAGGCAAGGGCATGATCGGAGCGTTGAATTACCTCGCCTCTCAGGGAACCAATGCGTTTTCCTTCCTAACGTACAATGCCGGCGGCGACGGAGACAACGTCTGGCCTTTTGTAGAGCGGAATGCCAAACTGCACTACGATTGCTCGAAACTAGACCAATGGGCGATCGTCTTCGATCATGCGACATCCCTGGGGTTGTACCTGCATTTCAAACTCCAAGAACAGGAAAACGATGATAACCGCCGCGAGAATAGCTCGTCCGTCCCTGAGTCGCTCGATGGCGGCGCTCTGGGACCGGAACGCAAACTCTATTGTCGCGAACTGATCGCGCGATTCGCCCACAACTTGGCGCTCAACTGGAATATCGGCGAAGAGAATACCCAGTCGCCGGATGAGCAAAGAGCAATGATTCGATACATTCACGAGACGGATCCCTACCGACATCCGATCGTGATCCACACGTTTCCGGATTGGCAGGATCGGGTTTATTCCAAACTCTTGGGAGATCAATCTCTTTTGACGGGCGCCTCGCTGCAAAACGGCTGGAATGAAGTGCATCGACGCACGTTGCAGTGGGTACGAGCCTCCGCGGAGGCCGGGCGGCCCTGGGTCGTGGCCAACGACGAGCAAGGGCCTGCCTCGCTGGGTGTTCCCCCTGACCCCGGGTATGAGGGCTTCGACGGCACGGCCAAATCCAAACCCGGCGACAAAGGATACACTCTTCACGACATCCGCAAACACACGCTTTGGGGCAACTTGATGGCGGGCGGGGCCGGCGTTGAGTATTACTTCGGCTACCAACTGCCGCAAAACGATCTCTTGTGCGAGGACTATCGGAGCCGGCAACAATCCTGGGATTATTGCCGCATCGCCTTGGAATTCTTTTCCCGTCACAAAGTTCCGTTCTGGAACATGGTCAACGCCGACGCATTGGTCGGCAATCATAAGGGCGACAATTCGCGCTACTGTTTGGCGCTGCCGGGTGAAATCTATGTGATCTATCTCCCGACCGGCGGGACGTGCGAAATCGACCTCTCGGAGACCTCGGGAGATTTCGCGGTGAGATGGTACGATCCTCGAAACGGCGGAGAATTGCAGATCGGCTCGGTGAAAGAGGTAACAGGCGGAAAAACCGTCTCGCCGGGGCCGCCTCCCGCGGATGAAGGTGAAGACTGGGTCATTCTGTTACAAAAGAGCCGCCGCTGATCTCAAGCTCGACGACGGAACGGTCCGCGCCTTTTCGCGCAGCCCCCGAAGGGCGAGCCTCGCACGGTGAAGAATCATGCGAAACCACCGGTCGGCCGTTCCCAAAACCGTGGCAGGGAGCAACCCGAGTCTGCGGCGAGCCGCGGTCGTCGCCACCCGAATAGACACGGCGGGGACCACGGCTGGGACCGCGCGAGTCGTTGCAGCCGTCGAGTTGGCCCCCGGAGTAGGCCGTAAAGGAAAAGCTGTCGGGCATGTGGTCCGCCGACGTTGATCTTTCGGTCGTGCCACGAAAACCAGTGAAAGCGGGGACAGCGTCTTTTTCCCGCCGACGGATGGCCGTTCAGGCTAAACGCCCGTATCTCAAAAGCTCATTGTTCCGAAAGAAACGGTCTTCCGCGTAGACACGGTTGTTCCGATTCTGCTGCATAGGTCGCTCGTCTCGGTCAGGGCGATATCAACGCCCCGCAGCGCCGACGTGCGAATCGTCTCCGCCGCGCCGCGAGGGCTCTTGTCGTGCGCTGCACGCTCACCGTGATTCCATCACGTGCTACCTTATAGAGTGGGCGGATGCCATTGCAACACGGCATAGACGATACTTTTTTCGCTGCGTTCGTCGCGTGCTACATGCGATGCCGAGGGAGGCGAAGCCATGTGCCCGGAGGTATGCCGGAACGAAACCCCAGGGGCCTCGGCGGCATCTGAGCCGTTTTCCCATTTCGCGCTCTTGAGCCGAATTTCTCACCAATTCCTGCGACACCGTGATCAGGGTGCCCTCGACGCGATCCTTCAGTTGTTGCTAGAGCAGTTTCATAGTGAGCTCGGTATTTTGGGCTACCTCGATGCGGAGGGTCGCCTCACGTGCCCGACCTTGACTCGCCATGTCTGGAATCGATGTGCACTGCCCGATAAGCGCATCGTCTTCGACATATCCGAACTGGGCGGCGTCCTGGGAGAAGTCTTACAAAACCGGCGAACGGTGATCAGCAATACAGCCCGGCCCGTTCCCGTGGGGCACGTTCCCATCCACAATTTCCTCGGCGCCCCCATGGTTTCGGAAGGGACTTTGATCGGCTGCATTTTCCTCGCCAATTCCGCCCGAGATTATGACGAACAAGAGGCCCGACTGCTGGCTCAAATCGGCGTTTATTTGGCTCCGATCGTGGAGGCATGGCGCAGACGGTTGGACGAGGAACAACGACGGGAACGCGCCGAGCTTGAGCTTCAGAAGTCCGTTGCTCGCCTCCGCCGCTCGATGAAGAGGCTTCAGGTCTTGGCCTCGATCGGCAATCTGGCGGACGGGGATATTGACGAAGACTCCCTCGCGGAAACCGTCTTGCAGATGCTTGAGGACGCCGTAAAAGACCTTCCGCACTCAGCGATTCGGCTGATTCTTCACGGACGCCTTTATCAGTCGCACGATTTCGAAGAGACACCGAATAAGATCTCAGCAGGCATTTTCGTCGATTCCAGCTACGCCGGGGCTGTTGAGTTATGCTTCAATCCCGCGGACATACCCGACGAAGACCGCCATCAAGAGCGACTTTTCTTGATGGAGGCCGCTGAGAGACTCGGCTCCATCCTCTCTCGGCGTCGCGCCGAGGAGGAAATCGCCGCCACCAAACGGCATTTGGAGGTACTCCTCGAAACCACAAAGATTCGGTTGAGCGTCATTGACGAAAACGGCACGGTGCGCTATGTGGATCCGTGGCAAAAAAAAGTTCACGGCGATTTTCAGGGCGCGTCGGTCGACGCGTACTTCCTGGCCCGCAACGTTCAGGACGCCGACTGGATCCAAAACGTCCTCGAAGCCCTGCGTGACAGAAAGAAAACGGCATTCGAGCATCGACTCCGTGGGCCGGATGACGCAATTGCGCAAACCACGGCGATTCCGTACCAAGATCCCACGGGAGACTCGTGGTGCGTCGCGACCATCACCGTCGATGTGACGGAACAAAAGCGATTGGAGTCGGCTTTGAATCACGCGAGAAGAATGGAATCGGTTGGGCGACTCGCCGCGGGCGTTGCCCACGAACTCAATACGCCCATTCAATATATCGGAGACAACCTATCTTATCTCGCTGAAGCCTTTCATCACGTTTTTCGATTGGTCGAGGCCATGCATCATGCTGCGGCCGAGCTTGGGCCGAGCGCGGCCGAAAACCACTCGCAACTGCTCCAAGCTTTCGACTGGGAGTATCATCGCGACGAAGTCCCTAAAGCCTTGGAGGAGTCCCTGAGAGGCGTCGAGCAGGTCGCCCATATCGTCCGTGCCATGAAAGTTTTCTCTCACCACGGCGGCCGAGAAAAGCAAGACGTCGATCTCCACCGGATGCTACAGGCCGCGATCGATATCTCTCGCAACGAATGGAAGAACGTCGCGACAATCCAAACGGAATTTGATCCCAAGCTGCAAAAGGTCCCTTTACATGCTGCTGAATTCAACATGGCCGTGGTGAATCTAATCGTGAACGCAGCCCAAGCGATCGCCGAACGTCCCGATCTTACCTCACGCCCGGGCATCATCGTCGTGCGCACCAAGACCCTCGACGACTGGGTGGAAATCCAAGTGGAAGACAATGGGCCGGGCATTCCCAAGGAGATTCAAGATCGCGTTTTCGACGCCTTCTTTACGACCAAAGAGGTCGGTAAAGGCACCGGGCAGGGCTTGACGACGGCTCACCACACGATTGTAAAAATGCATGGCGGAACTCTTCAATTCCGGAGTAAACCGGGAGAAGGAACGATCTTTTTTATTCGTATCCCGCGATCACGCACAGGCGGAAAGACCGGCAGCGAAAACTCCACCGGCCTTCCTCCGGCATCGGCAACGGAAACGGCGACGCCAGCCGCGGTCGTTGTGTCCGGATGACTGCGGCACAGTATTCGGGCAGAGCGTCCCGAGTATGTACGAGTTCGCGTCCACCGCCCACGGCATCTCAGGAAACGGAAAAGGCCCATGCATCCCCCCACGGTCCTTTTGATCGATGACGACGTCAACATCCTCCACGGTCTGACCCGCACGTTGCGTCGACAACCTTATCGTTTCCTGACGGCACGCTCCGCGGAAGAGGCCATGCTGCTCCTGAAACAATGGCCCGTGGACGTCATCGTCTGCGATGAACAATTGCCGGGGATGCGCGGGAGCGATTTACTCATTTGGGCGGCCCAGCACATCCCCGACGTTGCCCGCATCGTCTTAACCGGCCGGCCCGACGTCGAAACCGCGCTGAAAGCCATCAATGAAGGACGCGTCTTCCGATTCTTCACGAAACCGTGTAACGAAATCGATCTCGCCATAGCGATCGGCGAGGCGATTGAACTACGTCGTCAACAGAAACGCCGGGATGATTCGACCGCAATGGCATCCCGATAGCATCCGCTCGCGACGTCAGCGGCAAGTCACCCCGTGTCCTTCACACGCGGCACTTCCCGCCCCCCGGCAAAGGTAGTGCGGGGGATCCGGGCCGCCCCGCAGACGACGACGGCCTCGATATGGGTTCCATCCGCGACGCAGAACCGCGGCATGGATTTCCCTCAATTCCCTCGCTTCTCTCCGGCTTGCGGCTTGAATCGGCGGCGAATTACCCGGACAATAGTAGTTTCACGGATTTGCGATCAGCCGAATCGATTGCGGCCGAGCTGTTAGGTCTTCCGAAACCCATACTTGGCCAGCATTCGCCCCCCATCGGATGGAGTTTTTGTGGATGTTAGAGCCTTCCGACGGCAACCGGCCGGAACTCGGGCGATATTTCCTCTTCCTCGCCCTATCCATGGCAATCATCGTTGCCAACTTCTATTTCATGTCGCGGTTTTCGCGAAAAGAGGGGCCCAACGTCGCCCAAAACCCGGCTTCTCCGGTCGAAGCACATCCGAACCAAGCGACGGAAGTGGCGGTACGATCCGACTCTTCCGGGACGGCGCCGGACGGCGGCGATTCCTTGCAATCCGGCAAAGCCCCCGTCCTTGAGCAGCCGGCGGCAGGCAGTGAATCAGGCGAGCAAGCCTCCCCATCGACGGAGGAGGGGTCCGAAGAGCGGGATGCGGTTGAGATTCCGCCCGATCCGCCTCCAGCTTACTACACCTTGGGAACCCTGGATTCCGATCAGCCTTATCGAATGCTGGTCACGCTCACCAATCAGGGGGCGGCGGTAGTGCGAGTTGAGCTGAACAATCCCCGTTATTGCGACACGGAGGCTTGGGGCGGCTATTTGGGCCACATCTTCGAGGACTCGGGGCTTATCGGGGACGGTTGCCCGGTGGAGGTCGTCGGCCCCGGTACCCCGGCGGCTGAGGCGGGATTACGCCCAGGCGATCTTTTGCGATCCATTGACGGGCAAAAGGTGCTAGGTCTTCGCTCTCTCGAAGCTATTCTCGCTCGCACGCGACCGGGCCAGAAGGTCACGCTCAGCGTCCTGCGAAACGATGAGCCCCTCGAGCTGACCGCCACCTTGCGCCGCAAGCCGCTGGAAATCATTCGTCCGGAAGATTCGGCTCCCCTATCCTTTTTGGCGACTTTGGCACAATTCGACAAAGATCGCCTTCTGGACCGGCGCCTCGTGTTTGAGGAGAAGATTCAAAAAACCCAGAGCCCGATGGAACGCGAGGAGCTGATTCGACAGGAGCTGGACCTGGAATTGCCCGGCGTCTCTCTGCGCGGCCGAACGTGGCGGGTCCTGCCTGAAGACGCGGACCCGCGTAAGCCGGCAAGCTGGCCCCGTGACGCCGCCGGTTTCGAAGACGGCATTCGTGCCACGATCCGCTTCGCCGTTTGGCTCCCTGACAAGAATCTCGTCCTCACCAAGACCTATCGTCTCGCCAAGGGGAACCTCCAACAGCTAACCAACCTGGACGAAACCAACTATCATTTGACGTTGACCCTGGACTGCTTCAACGTCGGCGATCGCGAGGCCGCCGTGGCTTATCAACTGGACGGCCCCAACGGCCTGCCCACGGAAGGCTCCTGGTATGCCCGCAAAATGAGCAACAGTTGGTCCGCCGTCGGCCTCCGCGACGTCGCCGTCAAGCTGGGAAACGGCAGCTTGCGGTTGGTGTCCTGCTATTCCATCGCCCGGGACAAAGCGGGCGTTCCGTGGAAGGACGAAACGGACAACGTGACGGCGGTGGGCGTCGACGCGCAGTACTTTTCGGCCATTTTAATCCCGCAGAAGGAAGCCGCGGATACGCACTGGTTCGAGGACGTGCGTCCGTATCGCATCGGCACCCCCGAACGCGATTACGAGTTCTTAACGAACGTCTCGTGCCGGCTCACGAGCTTGCCGGTGCCGCTCTCGCCCGGAGGCTCGCTCAGCCACACATACCAGATCTTCCTGGGGCCTAAACGCCAGGACCTTCTCAGCGCATACGGCTTGAGCGGATTGATTCAGTACGGCTGGTTTTGGTTTGTCGCCGAGCCGATGACTCGTTTGCTGCACTTTTTCCACGACTACATGGTCTTCAACTACGGCCTGGCCATCCTGATGCTGACCGCCATGGTGCGACTATGCATGTTTCCGGTCAGCCGAAAGCAGACGCTCAATGCCCAAAAGATGCAGGAGTTGCAGCCGGAAATCAAGCGAATTCAAGAGCAATATAAAGACTTGCAAGAGCGCAATGAACGCATTCAAGAACTATTTCGACGACACAACTACAATCCTTTTTCCGGCTGCCTGGTGTTGTTCATTCAGTTACCCATTTTCATCGGCTTATACAAAGCCTTGGCGATCGACGTGGAACTGAGACAGGCTCCCCTGATCTCCGAAAGCATCCGTTGGTGTGCCAATTTAGCGGCACCGGATATGTTGTTTAACTGGAGTTTTTTGTGGCCGGATTGGTTCAATCGCGGTCATGGCATGTTCGCGTTGGGGCCTTACTTCAATCTTTTACCCATCCTCACCATTGTGATCTTCCTTTGGCAACAAAAGAAGATGATGCCGCCGCCCGCCGATGAGACCGCGGCCATGCAGCAAAAGGTGATGACGTTCATGATGATTTTTATGGGCGTCCTGTTCTATAAGGTGCCCAGCGGTTTATGCTTGTACTTCATCATTTCCAGTCTATGGGGATTGGGGGAGCGCCAGGTTTTGTTGCAGATGGCGCCTGCCGGGGATGCCGCTCCGAAAAAGCCGTCGCAGCCGCGATGGCGAAGCGCGGTCGCGGAATGGGTGCGGAAATGGGACCGTGCACTGCGGCAAACGGTGGACGGACGCAAACCTCCCAAACCCGTGGAGAAGGAGAGGAAGCCCCGGCGGAATCCCAATTCCGGCAAGGCCCGGCAACGCAGTTGAGTGGTATCAGTCTGCATCACTATGGGCGCGAGTTGGGATGAGACCATCGCCGCCGTGTCGTCGCCCTTAGGGCCCGCCGCCAGGGGAATCGTCCGGATTTCCGGTCCTGAGGCTTGGATCGCGGTTGCACGCGTGGTGGCTTCGCCGGACCTCGCAGACCGACCGCCTCCTTCCGAAGCAACCGTCATGCCGGTGCTCCTTCGCCCGGCGGAAATCCGTCACGCTTGGCCGGGTGAGATCTTTTATTGGCCGGAAGGCCGAAGTTACACGGGCCAAACCTGCGTGGAAATTCATACCTGGGGCAGCCCCGTCCTCCTCGAAGCCTGTCTCGCCGGAATGCAGGTGCGTCTCGCCAGGCCGGGAGAGTTCACGCTACGTGCCTTTCTCGCCGGTCGCATCGATCTCGTTCAGGCCGAAGCCGTGGCCGCCGTGATTGCAGCCGGCAATGACGAAGAACTGGCCGCGTCGTTGAGACAATTGGCGGGTGGCATTCGCCGACCGCTTCAGGCAATTCGCGAAGATCTGATCGATCTGCTCGCGGACATCGAGGCCGGGCTGGATTTCGCGGAGGAGGATATCTCCTTCTTACCGCGCAATGAAGCGGAACGACGCGTGCGCGAAGCCCAGGACGAACTTCGCCGAATTCTGGTTCGACTGCGTTCGCGGGAGGATGCTCGACGAAGTTACCGCGTGGTGCTATGCGGTCGACCGAACGCGGGCAAGAGCAGCCTCTTCAACGCGATTCTGGAAGGAGAAAAGGCCATCGTATCGGAGCTGCCGGGGACGACCCGGGACTATCTGGCCGTGGAAACGGAGCACCGTGGGATTCCCCTCACGCTGATCGACACGGCGGGCGAAGAGGAATTCGCCGCACTCGAATCCCAACATTCAGCGGTCCCCAAGCTCTTGCCCCCGGATGTCGTCCGCCACGTCGAAGCGTCCCCCCGAGGCGATGCTTTGAGCGCGGCGGCGGCTCGTTCCGCATGGGAAACGATAAGAGCCGCCGATTTGATCGTCTTTTGCACGGACTGTCGCTGGGAGCTCACGGACCAAGAGCGACGTTTCCTCGCCGCCGTTCGCCGGCGCTGTCTCGTGGCTGCCACCAAGTGCGACTTGGCGGGAGCTTCAGACACTTCCCACGCCGACGTTCGGACGAGTGCCGCCTCGCGCGAAGGCGTCGATCATCTCCGCGAAATGATCGTGACGCGATTGACGGAGCCGGGCACCACGCGCGACGAACTGCCGCCCTCCGGCCCCCATGCTCAACAATGCGTGCTTTCGGCGATCTCCGCCTTGGACGAGGCCCTGAAGCGGCTGGGCGAATCCCTGGAAGAGGAATACGTAGCGCTCGCGGTTCGGGCGGCACTCGAGGCCTTAGGAGAAATCGTCGGCGCCGTCTACACCGAAGATATCTTGGACCGGATCTTTTCTCGCTTCTGTATCGGGAAGTAGGCTACGTTCGTGCTCGGCAACACGGGTTCGGCTTTAGGTAACCGCCCGTTCCCAGTTGTCGAAAGTGATCGTGGGGGCGACCGCGTGTCTCCGCAGAGCGGCCGTTCATCCCACCCGTCTCACCCGACTGCCGGGCTCACCGTGGTCGGCGGTTTTCACCCAAAACGCCCGGTAATGTACGACTCGGTTTCGGCCAAGTGCGGGTTGCTGAAGATCGCGGTGGTAGGGCCGTATTCGATCAGACGCCCGAGATAGAACAGGGCCGTGAAATCGCTGACACGGGCCGCTTGCTGCATATTGTGGGTCACGATGACGACGGTAAATTCGTTCCGCAACGAGTGAATCAACTCCTCGATCTTGTTGGTAGCGATCGGATCGAGCGCTGAGCACGGTTCGTCGAGGAGAAGGACTTCGGGCGATCCGGCGATGGCCCGGGCGATACAAAGCCGCTGCTGCTGCCCGCCGGAAAGCCGCAAGGCGTTCTCGTGCAGGCGATCCTTGACTTCGTCCCATAAGGCCGCCGAGCGGAGACTCTTCTCGCACACCTCGTGCAAGACCGCGCGGTTCGAAACCCCGTCGATGCGCAACGGATAGACGACGTTTTCATAGATGCTCATGGGAAACGGATTCGGCTTTTGAAACACCATGCCCGTCCGTTTCCGCAATTCGATGACGTCCACGGAAGGCCCGACGATCGACTCGCCGTTCAATCGCATGTCGCCGGATACGCGAATCCCATCGATGAGGTCGTTCATGCGATTCATGCATCGCAACAACGTGGACTTGCCGCAGCCGCTGGGACCGATCAAGGCCGTCACTTTGCCCCGCGGAATGCCCATGCTGATGTTGAAAAGGGCTTGCTTCCGACCGTACCAAAACGAGAATGCGTCGATATGCAGAATGCTATCGAGCCGCAGCATTTCCTCGTGGATTTCGCTCGCAATGCTTTCGCCGCGGGCCACAGCTTCCAGCCGCGAAGCCCCTGCTTCGAGGTTCTTCAGAACGTCAGGCCGGCGCAACAACTGCCGGTCGCGGCTCCCGTCGGATCCGGTCTCTACATCGGACGGAGCGGTCCGAGCCGACGCAGGCAAAACCGAGTCTCGCATCATTCATCTCCCGTTGTCGCAATCTCGCGTCCGCGATCCGCCGAAACGATGCTCACCGATGCCCGACCGGGACACCTTGTCGATCGCGAAATCGGCCTCGCTGGTTATCACTCAAAAGTGCCCCACAACAAAGCGTTTCCGCAAACGATTCCGAAGATAGACCGCACTCAAATTCAATGTAAGAATCACCACGATCAGCAGCAACGTCGTGGCGTAGACGATCGGTTTGGCGGCCTCGCTGTTCTGACTTTGGAACCCCAAGTCGTAGATATGGAATCCCAGGTGCATGAAGCTCCGTTCCAGATGGAAAAAAGGAAATCGATGATCGAAAGGCAATTCCGGTGCGAGTTTGACGGCCCCGACGAGCATGAGGGGAGCCACTTCACCCGCGCCCCGCGCCATGGCCAAAATGGTACCCGTCAAAATTCCCGGCATCGCTTGCGGCAGGACGACCCGGCGCAACGTCTGCCATTTGCCGGCACCGCAGGCGTAGGAACCCTCGCGCATGGAATTGGGTACGGACGCCAATGCCTCCTCGGTCGCGACAATTACCACGGGCAAGGTCAACAAGGCCAACGTCAACGAAGCCCAAAGAATGCCTCCCGTACCGAATGTCGGATTCGGCAACCGGGCCTCGAAAAACCAGCGATCGATTCCGCCGCCCACGATGTAGCAGAAAAAGCCTAATCCGAAGACACCGAACACGATGCTGGGAACCCCCGCCAGATTGTTGATGGCAATCCGCACGGCACTGACGACGGCGCCGCTTTTGGCGTACTCGCGGAGGTACAAAGCGGCAAGCACCCCCAGCGGGACCACCGCCACGCTCATCAAGAGCGTCATCATGACCGTCCCGAAAATGGCCGGGAAGACTCCCCCTTCGCTGTTCGCCTCGCGCGGTTCGTCGCTCAAGAATTCCCAAATGCGTTCGAAGTAGATCTTGAGTTTTCCCGAGAGGGTCAGTTTGTTGGCCGGATAGGCCCGCACGACATCCGCCAAGCTAAGCGTCGTCTCCGCGCCGTCGGCCGTCTTCATTTTCAAGTTATATCGAGCCATCTCATCGCGAAGTTCTGCGATGCGCCGGCCGACCTCTTCGTACTTCTGCGTCAACTGCGCCTCCGTTTCTTGGAAGCGCTTCTCGGCCTCTTGATATTGGTCGGAATGCTTGCCGTATTTCAGCTCCACTTCGCGAAGCCTCAGTCGGGCCTCTTCGATATCGTGGTTAATGTCACCGAGAGCGACTTTCTCCAGTCGCTTGACCTCGCTTCTTTGCCCGACGACATGGGGAAAAACGCGTTGAAACTCTTGCCAGACTTTCTCCGGCGTCTCGGCCGCGGTTTGGTCGCCGATCAACAAGGCCTCGGGAAACCCATAGAATCGGCCCCAAGCCAAACGTTCCAGAACGAAGGCCCACTCGGGGCGCGTTTCCGTCCCCGGAACGACTTCCGGCGCGGCGACCCAGCGAAAATGCTCGTTGGTCAACTCGAAATTGCCCGTCCGCAGCAAACGGCGAAAGACCCATCCTTCGCTCGACCGCATGGCCTCGCGATAGGCGGCGAGTGTTTCGTCGGGCAGATCGGCGAGCTTGGCCTCCTCCGGCTTGAAACGCTCGCGGCGCGTCACCTCTCCCATCGCGACGCTACCGTCGCGGAGTTCGACGCGAATTACGGCGGTGGGCCAAAACGTGAGGATTGCATGATACGCGATCAGCACCAAGAGACCGCCGATCATGGCCAACGACACGACCAAGGCTCCCCCGCTGAGCCAAACCAGCGGCTCTCCTCGCGCGGAGACCAACTCGGCCGACCGCGACGTTCGGCGCCGCAAGCGCGACGCCTCCGCCGCGGTGACTCTCGGTTCCATCGTCGCAGTACTCATGAGACTACAACCCGTCCGGTTCGATTCTTACAATTGCGCAGCTCGTTTGCGGAAACGCATCCGAACCGTCTCCGCGGCGGTATTCACGACGAAAGTCACAAGGAACAGGCACAATGCCGCCAAGAACAGCATGCGGTAATGGGTACTATTCTGCACGGCTTCCGGCAATTCCACGGCGATGTTGGCCGACAGCGTGCGAAAGCCGTTGAAGATATTCCATTCCATGATGGGAGTGTTCCCGGCCGCCATCAAAACGATCATCGTTTCGCCGGCGGCTCGACCCAGACCGACCATGAGGGCGGAAAAGAATCCGCTGATGGCCGCCGGGATGACAACCCGGACCGCTGTTTGCCACGGTGTTGCGCCGCAGCCGAGCGATGCGGCTCGGAGGTGGCCCGGAACGGCGGATAGCGCATCCTCCGCAATGGTGAAGATGATCGGAATGATGGCGAAGCCCATCACGAGCCCCACAACGAAGGCGTTCCGCTGAATATAGGTACCCATAACCGATCCGCGAGGGTCCCAGCCCAGGATTTCGGAGATGAACCAACCTAAACTCCAAGCCAGGCCCAGCGTCGCGGCGGTGCCGATGATGAAGGAGAGGAGTTGGACGGCCGCCCAAAAAGTCGCCGACCTTCCGCTCCACGCGGAACGAAGCGGATGCAGCAGTCGCCGCGAGAAAAACCATGCGACGATGATGGCGGATGCCGGGAGCAAGACGATTATCCAACCCGCGGCCCCGCTGCCTTTCCCCCCGTCCAGCCAGTGCCGAAAGCTGCCATCGAACAGCAAGTCCTCCACGATCGGACCGATTCGATAGGCAAGGCCGACGCCGAGCAGGGCGAGGAGCGTCACAAAGGCCAAGCGAAAACGCTCCAAGCGTGCCACCCACTTGAAATTCAGGAAGACCCAAAGGTGCCCGCCCAACAGAGTCATGAACGGCACACAAAACAATGCCGCCAAGACGAATGACAAACGCATCTCGACCCACGGCGCCAAAACCAAAGCCGCGATAAAGCCAAGTACGACGCTGGGAAGACCGGCCATCAGTTCAATGGTGGACTTGACTCGGGATCGCCAAATCGGGTGAACGAATTCACTGGAGTACACAGCCGCCGGCAAGGCCAAGGGAACGGCGAACAACATGGCAAATAGGGTGGCCTTGAACGTGCCGAAAATCAACGGAACCAGGCTGTATTTGGGTTCGAACTCGTCCGTGCCGCTGGAGGACTGCCAGATATACTCGGGCTGCCGCATCCCCTCATACCACACCCGGCCGAAAATCGTCTGAAAAGTAATACCGGCGTGCGGCGCGTCGATCCGCCATAGGCTGACTTCCTCGGGTTGCACGCCAACCAGCAAGTCCTCTTTGGGGGTAAGACGAATCAAGGCGGGAGCCGGCGTCGAGAGTCGCGTTCGGGCGACCAGTTGCTCCGCCGTGCCGTGCAAAAGCTGAACGGTGCCGTCCGCATAGGAAACTGCAAACAACCGGGAACGCTGCGAGGCGGAAATATCCGCGACGGCGGCAGGTCCGGCCGGATAGGTATGCGCACGAAGCAGGCGGATGCCGGCGGCTTCGTTCTCTCCGCCCTGTTCGCCGCCCGAAAGGTTGACGGTAAACCAGCCGTGAACGCGACCGCGACTGTCCCCGATGAGAAGCGTCGTTTTCCCGATCAGAAATCGAGCAACCGTTACGGCGGCGTCTTCGTCGGAAAAGAGGCTCACCCTTTCGACCAGCCGGGGCGCGGTCAAATCACGAACATCAAATCGCAACAATTGACCGTCCGGCCAAACGAGCAGAACATTGTCCATCGCGCCGGTCAGGAAGACATTCGGGACGTTCGCCTCCATGTCCCGCCGGTGCTCGTCCAGACGAATCGAGCCGCCCGTCAGCCGAACGCTCTCCTCACCCGTCAACAAATTAAGTTGCTTGCGTACAGACTCGACGAAGAGCGTTCCATCAGCCGCGAGGGCGGCGAACGCCGGATCCTCGCCGCGAAGCGTAAGATCAATCGCCAAGATCGCCGATTCGCTAAGTTTATTGGGAGACGAAATCTCGCAGGCCAACCGCTCCCAGCGAAACTGCCCTTCCCGGGTCTTCTGAATCACCCCTTCGCGAAAGGCCATGACCGATCCCGGGGCGGCTCCAACCAGGGCCGCGGGCACCTCGGCCTCGGCCACCAGCGATGCCGTAACGTTCAAAGAGAATAGACGCACCGTTCCGTCAGCGCCGCCGAGAATGCCTCGCCCGGTCCTCTGATCGTAGGCCCAGCTCGGGGACTCACCCTCCGCCCAAAGTCGTACGGTTTGGACGGCTCTCGCTTCGCCCGTCGGTTGCACGGGGTAAAGTCGCACTACGCCGTCGTCCCCCAGACTCCACAGGCAGGTACCGTATTCGCTGGCCCCTACCAGCAGGCATGGCACACCGTTCAAGCGAGGCTTCGACCCGGCCAGGCTCATCCCTTGCCGGGTCGAGCCCGCGATCGCCGGTGAATGTTCCGCAAGCGCGCTTCCGGGAGAAGGCGATTGTGCCGCTTCCAGTGATTGATCCGGGCCGCCTGGGGTCACACTCGGCGCTGTTATGCCGTCTCCGGCGTGGTGTTCATCGGCTGCGGATTGCGCTGTCACCGGCTCCATTCGGCCGGGCCGAAAAAGTGGAATGACGGTCCACAGAAGAAAGAGAAAGACGCCCGATACGGCGATGATCGTCCCGATTCCGCCGACCGTGATCAACGCCCTGGCTACGCCGTCGACGAGGCGTACCCGCCACCGGTTTCGGAAGATCCGAAGCTGCGACCGACGCCGCCCTACCGCAGTGCTGGGCACCGATTCCGGCTCGCCGCAAGTTTCTCCCGGCCGAGGAACCTCGTTTTCCTGAGGAGCCATGGATAGCATCTCAACAAAGCACCTGCCGCCAACGAGAGGACGGGCATAACCTCGAAGGCGGCAGGGCATCGGGAGCTAAGATGTACAGACTTGGCATGGGAATCTGTCGGCCCGTCCTAATTCCCATCCAAACTCGCGCGGCATCCCGCAACCGCAAGCGCGCAAGCCGAAATCACTCTGCGGAAAGTCCCGCCGACTCCAGGGCTTTCTTAGCAATCGCGGCGGTAACCGGAAAATATCCGTCTTTGACAACCTCGGCCTGTCCCTGCTTGCTGAACACGAACCTGACGAACTCCGCCCGCAAGGGGTCGAGCTGAGTTCCAGGCTTGTAGTTGACGTATAGGTACAGGAACCTGGCCAACGGATAATCACCCGTATAGGCGTGAGTCGGGTCGGCCGGGACCATCGGGGAATTCGCCTCCAGAGCCAAGGGAATTGCTCGTACATCAGCGGTCTTGTATCCAATCCCGCTATAACCGATCGCATAGCGGTCGCTGGCTACACCCTGAACCACGGAGGAACTCCCCGGCTGTTCCTTGACCTCATCCTTGTAATCGCCGTTGAACAGAGCGTGTTCCTTGAAGTACCCATACGTGCCCGAAGCCGAATTCCGGCCGTAAAGGCTGATCGGCCGCGATGCCCAGGCTCCCGTCAATCCGGCTTGCCCCCAAGTACGGATGTCGGTCGGATAACCTCCCTTTCGCGTCTTGGAGAAGATGGCGTCCACCTGCTGCAAAGTCAGCCCCTGAATCGGGTTATCCTTGTGGACATAGACGGCCAGCATGTCGAGGGCGGTCGGGAGCGCGATCGGCTTGTACCCGAACTTGGCTTCGAATTGGTCGATCTCGGCGGACTTCATCGCCCGACTCATCGGCCCAAACTGGGCCGTACCGGCGATCAACGCAGGCGGAGCAGTCGAGGACCCCTTGCCTTCGATCTCAATCTGAACGTTGGGATAAAACTTGCGGAACCCCTCCGCCCACAACGTCATTAGGTTATTCATGGTGTCGGATCCGACACTCTTGATGTTGCCCGACACGCCCTGACGCGGCTTGTAGTCCGGGAGCGCAGGATCCACCGTGACTTGCGCGAAACACAATCCTCCCATCACCAAGGTCGCCGCCAGCGAGGCCGACAACGGCCGAAGGAAGCCACACAGTCGAAGTCCCATCACTCAAGGTCTCCTCTTCTAAATCTCCACGTTGCAACACACGCCGCACGTCCAACCCAAAGCGGACGATCGCAGCAATCCAGATCAACTACGGAGCATTGTAGAGAATGATTGTTAGGATTTCGTTAAGGAATTGTTAAAGTTGTGTTAAAGAATTTACGCCTTTAGTGTGGTATGATATACCACTTAAATACGTATCCCGTCTGGCACGTGCGCGTTGTTCGCGATCCGATTCTTGGCGCGGAAGTTTTCTCCAGAAGGCAGATTCGAAGATTGCGCGGTACGGATCTCCCACTCGCCCGCAGAATCGAAGATGCGGACTGAAACCCATCGTAAGTGCAAATCTTTGTACCATTTAAGAGTTATGTGATCTAACATTCCGACCGTTCGGGAGCTGGTACCGTGCGAGCGTCTCGGTGCACCCCGCGAATGGTCCCTGTGGGAATAAACAGTTGTCACGTGAACCTCAGGCGGGACCTGGAAAAGCCCGCGCATTCGACCGATCTCCAGCGGGAGGAGGTGATGCTTTGACGAGTCACCGGGCAGAAGGCGGTCCGACGGCGCGATCCGGAGCGATTTTGGGCCGCCGACGGCCTTGGTGAGTATCTCCGCCGGAGACGACGCACCGCACACCTGAATCCAAAACGAGGCGAAAACAGGGACGGTCGGCCGGAATGACGGGCATCCGGACTTTCAGCGCATTTCACTTCAAGCAGCACTTTTGGTTTCGGCCCCCTCACGGTACACTATAGGATTCTGAATGGAAAAGTGATTCAAGGTAGTGATTGCGTCACGGTTTTTGGGGCGATGACGATTCTTTAGGCAGATCGATCGGGTGAGAGAAATGACAAAACCGCACCGACAAATCAAGAAAGCAAATCACGGTAGACGTCCCGCCAATGCCAAAGCGCGGCGGAAAAAGCGCTGGGTCGTGAAGACATGAGCATGAAACGGTCGATACTTGCGCCCTAATAATTTCGCCGAAGGGGTCTGCTGCGCCGAGTCTCGCCGAGACGAGTGTGCCGGGAGGGAATCCACCACGTAACGAACGGATGCCGGATCCGTTTCCGCAAGGAGTCGTGTGACGTGGCCAAGAAACCGTTCATTCTGGATCCTGCTCAAATCGATACCGAAACGGTCATCGCGGACATCCACGAGATTCGCAAGTACAATCCGCAACGGTTCGATATGGAGCAGCTCACGGCGGTCTGCTACGAAGACTCGGAGCAGGCGGTATGCGCGGGCTACAAGGATTTGAGTCCCAACGAGTTTTGGGTGAGCGGTCACTTCCCGGGGATGCCGCTCATGCCGGGTGTTTTGATGTGTGAAGCTGCCGCTCAATTGGCCAGCTATTACACCCTGAAGCATCGGCTGATGAACGCTCCGATGGTCGGGTTCGGCGGGTTTCAGGACGTCCGATTTCGGGGAATCGTTCGGCCTGGGGACCGCTTCGTGATCGTTGTGCGCTTGTTGCGAGCAAGGGCGACCATGATGACGTGCGAGTTCCAATGCTTCGTCAAACAAGCGCTTGTGTGCGAAGGGATCATGCTCGGAATTCCCTTGACGCCCGAGAAAATCATGGCCGAAAACGACGGCGAGGGCGAGAAGTCCTGAATGTTCGGCCGCCTTCGAAGGCGACTCATTTACTCAGCCGATCGGCCCCGGGTGGGATCGCCGCAGCCGAACTGCGATGTGCGACTGACGCCGACGGCCGCACGTTTCTCACCAAGTTTGCAGCCGTCGAACGGTGAAGTGAACGTCGGAAATCAAAATGGGCCGTCCCGCCTTACGGAAAATCGATCCCTCCCTGGATCTGAGCCGGCATTTCCTGGAGGCGGCCACCTTGCCGCAGCCCTGGAGTTCCGAGGTCTTCTTCGGACGTCAAGCTCCGCTTGAGGTCGAGGTCGGTACCGGCAAAGGGATGTTCCTGCGAAAGGCCGCGGCGGGAACGCCCGAGGTCGACTTCTTGGGCATCGAGATCGCCCTCAAGTATGCTAGATACGCGGCCGCCGGCCTGGCCAAAGCGGGATTAACCAACGCGGCGGTCATCCACGGCGACGCCGTGAGGTTCTTCGCGGAATGGCTTCCCGATCAATCCGTCCACGCCGTCCATGTGTACTTCCCCGACCCGTGGTGGAAAAAACGCCATTGGAAGCGGCGTGTGATGCGGGAAAGCTTTGTTCGCGACATCGCTCGAGTGCTCGCTCCCGGCGGTCGATTGCACTTTTGGACGGACGTGGCGGAGTACTTCCACGAATCACTAGCCCTCATCGCCGCATGCACTTGCTTAGACGGACCGTTACCGGTTCCTGAAAGGCCGGCTGAGAACGATATGGACTTTCGCACACACTTCGAACGGCGAGTACGTTTGCAAGGCGGGGTCATCCATCGCTCCGAATTCCGAAAACCGTGAGCGAAAACCGTTCCGACGGGGTTCTGCCCGACGTCGCGCCGGCACCAATATCGCGGCCGCTCAAGCCGCCCGCCGAGCGACGACATCCCTGCTCCAGACGTATACGTAACCGCGTCTGGTCTTCCCCGTCCGCCGCGCCACGCCGCACTGATAAAGGCAGTAGGCGATCCGCTGGGCGACCCAATGGGGTACGCCGAGAGACTCCGCCAAGTCGTGGGAAAAAAACGGACCGTCCGGCCGCTTCGGCAGCAAATCCAACAGATCGCGACCCCGCCGAAGCTGGATGCGTTCTCGAACGGCGAGAAGACGCTGATCCGCCACGCGGTAGCCCCGTCGTCCCCGACGTCGGTTCGAGCCGGGATAACGTATCTCCTCAATTTCGACCAAAGGAACGTGGATGCGCAAGCGAGGATGAGGAAAAATTCGGCAGAAGTGAATCAATTCGTGAAAAAACTCCCAGCCCGCACCGCGTTTGGGACTGCGGCGCCGCGCGACGACGCCGCCGGCGGCCGTCCCAAGACGGACGATTTGTTTGGCGATCACGATGGGTTTTACGATCAGTAAGTTGTGCGACTCCAGCAAACTTGCGGCTTTTCGCCGCAGAACCGCCAAGGGACCAAGTTGAATTTCGACCAGGCAGCCGGGCAAGACGACGTCGATTCGGTAGTCGGCAACCCGATCTTCCAGCCGCGCCTTCGGTCCGGCGTAAAGTTCCTTCAATTGGCGATGGAGGGAGAACTCCATAGCGGGCACTTCCCTGCGCGTTACGGCGGCTGAAACCGAATTCGCTTCCCAGCGTGAGGGGCATCGATCTTCGTGACGGGGCGACCGGCTACGGCGCAGACATCCCGTAGCGCATCGCCGAGCGATCGTGGCGCCGCCCCGAATGCGGCGTCGCCCTACGTGGGCGGATCGATCCCGAAATCACGGATCGTAAAGAGGCTGGAAAAGGGGATCCCCCGTTCCTCGAAGGCCTTGGCCCCCCCCTCCATCCGATCCACGACGGCAGCTACGCGGATAACCTTCAGGCCGAATGCTTCAACCCGCTCGATCGCCTCCAGCGAGGAGCCGCCGGTCGTCACCACATCCTCGACGATGACGACGCTTTCCCCCGGCTGAACCGGACCCTCGATGAATCTGTTGGTACCATGCCCTTTCGGTTGCTTACGGACCAGAAATCCGCGAATCGGCGTGCCTCGCACGGCGGACATGGTAATGACGGCGGAAGTTATCGGATCCGCACCGATGGACATCCCCCCGACCGCATCCGGCATCGCGGTCTCGCCGAAGAGATCCAGCAGGCCCTCACCGATCAAACGTGCTCCCTCGGCATCCAGGGTGACTTGTTTGCCGTCGAGATAGTAAGTGGACGTTTTCCCGGAAGCCAAAGTGAATTGGCCGAATCGTAACGCGCGCTGAAGAATCAATCGTCGCAGGCCTTCGCGGTCGTACACGGGGAGGCACCTCCCAAAATGATCCATAAGATGCAACGGCAAGCGGCAGCGCCGGTAGCCGGCGGCGTGCCGGCAGCGCCGGTTTCATTGTGGCGCAAACCGTCGCTCCGAAAAAGCGATCCCCCGATGCGCGCCGAATGACGGTGCCTTGTGACGGGCGATTTTCTTCGAGGGCTAGGGAACGATGGCGACCTGCGAGCCGATCGAAAGAATATCGTAAACGTCTTGGCAATCTTTCTCGGACAAAATGAACGCGCCCGGCGGATTCGGTTGTTGCATTAGGTCGGCACGCCCCGGCCCGTGGATTCCCAGGCGACCTCCCAGTCCGATCCAAAGTCGGCCCAGAGGATTGTTGGGATCGCCGGGCGGCGACACACCGGTCGGCATGAAATAGTTGGGGTTCTCGATCTTCTCACAAACGCGGTATA
Organism: Thermogutta hypogea; assembly: GCF_055386265.1. Classification (NCBI taxonomy): domain Bacteria; kingdom Pseudomonadati; phylum Planctomycetota; class Planctomycetia; order Pirellulales; family Thermoguttaceae; genus Thermogutta; species Thermogutta hypogea. The sequence goes on along the minus strand of NZ_AP042425.1, from coordinate 1,132,927 downwards.
CGCCGGGAGCCGCCGCAGCGTCCGCGCCTAAAATCACGGGAAAGCGCCCCGCATAGAGCTCCTGACAAAAGAGCACCAACTCGCCGCGAGAAAGATAGATTTTCGCCGCGAACGGGCCGCGAATCACTTTCAATGATTGCCCGGGAGCAACCTGCTCCGGCCGTGCAATACCGTTGATCTTGGCCAAGAGCTGCCAAGGCACGCCGTAGCCCTCCGCGATGCGATCCAACGTTTCGCCCGGCGCGACGACGTGGGGTTGCTCCAGGATGGATTGCCGGGAGTAGATGACGGTCCCGGCCACCTCATCCAGCAGGTCCGTCAATTGCCGGCTCTCTTCCGGCGTCAGCCGATCGTCCGCAAACCAAGCCGAAAGGACTTGGTGCACGGTGGCAAAATCCCCCCCGTCCAGCTTTCGCCGAGCCGTCTCGAGAAACTCCGCAAACTCTTTCCGCACGTTCTCGACGGCCGGCCCTGTCGGAGGACTTTGATTTTCCGAGGAAGAACTTGGGAAAGCGGATGAGGTCATGGAATAGGGCAAAGCTCCGCCCTGCTGCGGCGTCGCTGTGGTCGCCGGATTGCCCCGCAATATATCCTGCGCCGAAACTGACGCCGGCCCGTCCGGAGCCATGCGTCCGACTTGCCCCCGTGGTTCAACGGCGAGGAATCCGGTATCACCGCCGCCGACATCGGTCCTTCCCTGTGCCCCTGGGGGACCGGCAATGGCGGCGGGGGGAAGGGCGGGCGAGCCTTCCACGGAGTCGCCAACATTGCGGAAATCCCTACCGGCCACTTGCATCGGCACCTCGGGCACCGCTATATCCAGGTTGCCGGTCGCCGGCCAATCCGCGGCCTGTTGACCGGGCGCCGGAGCTTTCGGCGGCTTTGTCACCGCTTGATAGCCGAGATAACCCACCACCAGCAGGACGGCGAGAACGGCAATCGTTTTGACCGTCTCCATGTTCGTCCTCCTTGACGAAATGGCAAAGAAATCGGTATCCGCCGCGCGTAATGCTGTCGAACCAGAGTACAGCGCCCGACATGATAGCAGACCAAGCCGTTGCGGCAAAGAGCGGAATACCCCCCTACTGCGGAGGGTGTGGATCAATCGCAGCAGCCTCCCAGCGAAGAACCGCAACGATCGTCGGCGGTTCCGACATGGTCCCACGGGCCGCTAGGGTATCCTCTCTTCCCTACCGTTCGGCATCTCACGGAAAGGAACAACCGGCAGATTCCGCGTCGGCGGGTTTTGACAAGCCCCTGAAGGAAGCTGATAATGCCGCTAGTGCAGTCCACGGTCCAGTTCCTAATCGGGAAACATCGCGTGAAGGTCATCTGCCCCAACTGCGAGACGGACATCCCCGTCGAGGACGTCGATCTTTCCACGGGCTGGGCTCGCTGTCGGGACTGCAACGAGCTGTTTCAAGTTGCGGAAATAGCCAATCGACGAGACGCGGGGCCCCTGGCCGGCACGGCGACGCCCGTTTTCGACGGCCCGGTCGAAAGGCCGGTTGACGCCCGCATCGTGATTGAACGGCGACCGGACAAGCTGTTCATTTATGTTCCTCCCATGGGCTTCAAGTTGGCCCTCCTACCCGTGATGGGCTTTGCCGTGTTCTGGCTGGCTTTCGTCGCCTTTTGGACGGCGGGGGCTTTGGGACTGTTCAACGGTCGCATGCGATTTGAAAACATCCTTTTCGCTTGTTTTTCGATTCCTTTCTGGCTGGTGGGTTTTGTGATGCTCGGCGGTTGTTTTTGGGCGATGACCGCTTCACGGCTGGTGTACCTCGACGCTTCCATTTTGATGACCCGGCTCAAGGCGCTTTTGTTCTCTTGGCGTTGGAGCATCTCGCGGGACCAAGTGCGAACAGTCAGGCTGCAAGCGGCACCCGCATCGCGGCAGGAAGGCGCCGACTCGGTAACCACGGTTCTCGCGCCGCACGTCGTGGAAATCGTTTACAAGAATGGTAAACTGCCGATTGGTTGCACCAATCAGGATGAGCAAAGATGGGTCTACGGCGAAATCCAAGCCTTCCTCGAGGCCGTGCCGTATCGGCCCGGCGCGGAGTCGCCGATGTGGCAAGACGATGCCGAGCAATTCCGCCCGCTGAGCCGAGACGTCGATTTTGACCGAGATCGCTTCACGACCTAGGGCGGAATGATGCCCGGTCGCACTTCGAGTCGGCCGGTCCGCGGCGGCCCTCCGGCTTCCCGCCCAAGCTCGCGGACGGCCCCCAAAACACTCCCTGCCCCCACTCACGCACGACCGCGATCCAGCGGCCGGGAGATGACTTGCACGAAATTCGCCATCAGAAGGAGTCGAAAGGAAAACGTCATGAGCCGACCGAGGTCACCATTTACGGCGTTCATCACCAGCGTGGTGCCCGCGACCGCCGCCGAGCGTCATCCCGCCCGATTCGTTTCCTACGTGAAAGCTGCGGTCTGCCTCATGCTCTGCTTGATCGGTTTGTTCCTCCCGATGGCTTCGGGCGAGGAGGCGACGGCAACCCTCCGCTGGAAGAGTCATCAGGAGCGCCTTCGAGAAACGCCAGGTTTGGTTTGGCTGTATTCGTTCGAGGATTTCTCGCCGCAAGAGCGGGTAAGCGCAAGTCTCGGCGGAAATCGTGACTTGATGCGGTTCGAAGGCCGTACTCCGCCCGCCGTAATCGCCGGACGAGACTCCGCGGCCAAGGCGATTTCGCTGGACGCCGATCCGATGCGAACCACGGCCATTCCCGCCGACCAAGGTTTTACCGTGGAGGTGGTCTTTCGCAAATTGGGACAAGGAAAGGAGTTAGGCAACGGACGCACCAACGGCGCCGTCTTTGCCCAGGGCAACGGCTATTGGGAGGGATTCCGCGTTTGGTGCGACTATCCGGACATGCGGATACATTTTGAGATCGGTCGGCCGCAGCCGCAGAACGCCGTCGGCATTACCGGGGCGGTCCCTCTTCCGGACTCGGCCTGGCATCACGTCGCCGCGGTCTGGGACACGCGAGAAATGCGGCTCTACTGGAATGGCATTCTGATCGCCGCAGGTGAGTATAGCGGACCATACACGCCGCCGAAGACTGCCGGCTTTACCCTTGGTTTTGCCGATGCCGGCATCGGTTCCCTGCAAATGGAGGTCGATGAACTGGCGGGGTTCTCTCGTCCGCTGTCTCCCGCGGAAATTCTCGCGCACGCCTTGTGGGAGACCGTCCCCACCGGACCGGCGGCGGAGAGGCTCGTCAAGGCGGCCGATGCGGCGGCGCGCCGAGATTGGCAGACGATGCGGAATGAGTTCACCGCAGCGGCGGAAGCTGCGCCGAATACCCCGGCGGCTGCCGGCGCGAAATTCGGCGCGGCTCTGGCAAGGCGTCTGCAAGGACGCTTGCCCGATGCCTGCGCGGAGTTTGTTGCCTTGATGCAAGACCCGCAAGTTCCCGCGCTTCTCCGTGACGGGGCGGCGCGGATGCTCGTGGTACAGATGAAGAATATCCATTGGGCTTCCGCACCGCTGGACGTGTACCAAGCTCTTCTGACGCAACAAGGGTGGAGCGAAGAAGATCGGCAAATCCTATTGGATTCGGCCGCGGAGGCGGCCTTCATCGAAGGCAAGTCGCGACAGGCCGAAGATTACTACCGGCAATTGGCCGCCCTCAAGGCGCAAAAGGGGCTCCCGGTTTGGGAGGTCGGCTTGCAGCTCGCCCATTGCAGCCGAGCTCAAGGTGATTGGGATACCGCGCGTGCCCGTTACCGAGAAATCGCCGACGATGCCAAGGCACCTGCGGAGTTGCGGAGCCTGGCGCTGCTGGGTTGGGCATCCACCTACGAGCTGTCGGAAGACTTCACCGCCGCCAAGCAAGCCTACGAGAGGATCGCCGCCGATGCCCGCCTAATTCCGCTCCACCGCTGGGAGGCTCAAGAGGCCGCCTCCGCCATGGACCGCGCTGCGCGCGGCTTGCCTCGACGCGATCCCGCCGAGCACCGAACACGGGTCGATCTCCCTCAACCCGCGACGCGCCTTTACGTGGCGCCGGACGGCGACGACTCCGCGCCCGGCACTGCGGATCAGCCCCTGGCCACTCTCGAGGGCGCACGCGACGCCGTTCGACGTCTCAAGGCGGGATCGGGCTTGCCGGAGGGCGGTATCGCCGTGATCATTCGCGGCGGTATTTATCCCAGGACCGCGGCCTGGGAATTGGAAGAGCAAGATTCGGGAGAGGACGGGCGGCCCGTCATTTACCAGGCCGGCGAGGGAGAGAAACCTATCTTCACCGGCGGTGTCGTGCTCCGCGGATTTTCGCTCGTGCAAGATCCCAAGATACTGGCTCGCCTGCCGGAAAACGCCCGGGGCAAGGTAGTACGGCTCGACCTCGCGGCGGCGGGCGTTCGGGACTATGGGGAAATCCAGAAACGAGGTTTCGGTCTGGCGGGCTATCCGGCCAATCCATGGGTCGACCTCTACATCAACGATGTACCGGCCACCTTGGCACGCCGGCCGAACGATGGATTCGTGAAAACCCGAGCCTTTTCCACACCGCTCGGCGAACAAGGGCGAGCCTCGCCCGCTGAGTTCGAAATCGATCCGGAACCGGCCGCCTGGTCGGCGGACGATCTCTGGCTGTTCGGCTACTGGCGCTACCTCTGGGCGGGTCACACGATTCGGGTGGACCGCATCGACCCGCAGACGCGACGTCTAAAGACAGCCATGCCATCGAACTACGGTTTCGCGGAAGGCATGCCCTATTATTTCTTCAACGCCTTGGAAGCCATCGACGCCCCCGGCGAATGGTACTTGGATCGCAAGGCCGGCACGCTGTACGTATATCCGCCCGTCGATCTATCGCAAGCCGAAGTCAAGTTTCCCGTACTGGCCCGGTCGTTCGTTCACATGCGAAACACCAGCCACGTCGTCCTGCGCGGCCTAACCTTCGAATGCGGTCGTGCGGAAGGAGTGGTGGTCGAAGGTGGCAGGAATGTCTTGTTGGCCGGCTGCACCTTGGCGCGACTGGGTACGAACGGCGCCGTCTTGCTTGGCGGCATGGGACACGGTGTGCTGGGGTGTGATCTGCTCACGCTCGGCGCCGGCGGTGTGATTGCCCGCGGCGGCGACGTTGCGACACTGACGCCCGGCGGCTTTTTTGTGGAAAACTGCCACGTGCAGGAGTTCACGCGCGTCGACCGGAATTACGCGCCGGCGGTCAACATGGACGGCGTGGGTAACGTCATTCGCCACAATCTTTTTCATGATTCGCCGCACCACGGGATCCGCCTCGGCGGATTCGATCATTTGGTGGAGCTGAATGAGATCCACAGCGTGGTCTACGAATCGGACGATCAATCGGGAATCGACATGTTCGGCGATCCGGTCATCCGTGGCAACGTGTTGCGGTACAACTTTTGGCACCATATCGGAAGCGGCCACAGCGTGGCCGGCCAGGCCGGTATTCGCCTTGACGACATGATCAGCGGCGTATGGATCTACGGGAACGTCTTCTATCGCGCCGCCGGCGGCCAATTCGGCGGATTGCAAATCCACGGCGGGAAAGACAACATCGCCGACAATAATCTCTTCATCGCGTGCAAGCAGGCCGTCAGCTTTTCGCCATGGGGCGCGAACCGCTGGCAGGAAAGGGTCGCGGAGTGGTTGCAGGCCGCCGAAGCCCGTGGGCTTGACGTGAATCGGCCGCCCTTCTCCGAACGCTTTCCCGAGCTCCGTGATTTGGCAAGTAACCCTGATCGCAATTTCCTGCTTCGCAATCTCGTCATCAGTTGCGGCGACTTTGCGGTGCGGGACCGAGGTGTCAACGTCTATTGGGACAACCACGCCTACAACGGTGACGTGGGCTTCGTCGACCCCAAGACTCGTCAATTCGGGTTGCGCAGCGATTCGCCGATTTTCCGCCGATACGTCTTCCGCCCCATTCCGTTTGAAGAGATCGGGCTTTATAAGGACGAGTTCCGCGCTTCCTGGCCCGTTCATCATGAAGTCTCGCCGAAATACGTTCGGGAACCATAGGCTTGAGTTCGCTTACCCCACCGGAGGATTCCATCATGCAGGGTTCCAACAAGACGCATCGTCGACAGTTTCTGGCGACCTCCGCGATAACGGCGGCCGGCTTGGCGCTTGGAGGGACAAGCCGAGTGCGTTCAGCGCCCGCCGGCGTACGTGAAGAAATAGCCGCGCCCTTCCGCGTTCCGCGCTGGCGGGGCTTCAATCTGCTCGACTTCTTTCAGGCGTTTTGGCGCCCCACCGAGAACGGACGTCCCAAGGTCGAAGCCGTGCCGGAGGAAGATTGCATCTGGATCGCGGAGCTGGGCTTCGATTTCGTCCGTTTGCCCATGGACTATTGGCTGTGGATCGAATCGGACTGGCCGACCACGAAAAAGCTGAGTCCGGACGACGTTTTCAAAATTCGTGAAAGTACCTTGGACCTGATCGATCAATCGGTCGAGCGGTGCCGCAAGCACGGCTTGCACATCCAGTTGAACTTCCACCGCGCGCCCGGTTACTGCATCAACGATCCCGAACGAGAACCGTTCGTCCTGTGGAAGGACGAGCTTGCCCAGAAGGCCTTCGTCACGCACTGGGAGATGTTCGCCAAGCGCTATCGCGGCATCCCCAATGAGGTGTTGAGCTTCAATCTGGTCAACGAAGCTCCGGGGCCGCGGGAAGGATATATGACCGCCGACGATTACTGCCGAGTCATGAAACAGGCGGTCGACGCCATTCGAGCCGTCAGCCCCGATCGCCTGATCTTCGCCGACGGATTGAGCGTGGGAACGCGCGTGGCCGAGTGCTTGATACCGACGGGCATCGCGCAGAGCGTTCACGCCTATCATCCGGCGCAGATCAGTCATTACCGCGCATCGTGGGTAGATCGGGATTCCAGCTTTCCCACCCCGACGTGGCCGTTGCGCAACCCGGACGGAACCGTTCGCGTGGGTCGGGAGCAGTTGGAAAGCTATTTTTCCCCCTGGGGCGAGCTGCGCCGAAACGGCATCGGAGTGCATTGCGGCGAGACGGGCTGTTTCAACAAGACGCCCTACGAGGTATTCTTCGCCTGGATGGAGGACGTGCTCGACATCCTCAAAAGTCACGACATCGGCTACGCCTTATGGAACTTTCGCGGCTCATTCGGCGTGTTGGACTCGGGACGCACCGACATCGAGTACGAGGAATGGCGCGGACACAAACTGGATCGGCGCCTGCTTGATCTCTTGCAACGCTACTGAGCCGTGGGGCGGACTCTCGCACTGCCGAGCCGCCGCAAGTAGATCCATAAACCGACGGCCAGGAGCAAGAGCGCGATGCTGACGACCTGAGAGATCGTCAATCCGCAGTACGCGCCGGGCTCGTCGTCGCGAATGAACTCGATCGTGAATCGCGTAATGGGATACAAGGTCAAGAGCAAGGCGAACAGTTCGCCGTCTCTTTTCTGAAAAGGCTCGAATGCGAGCAATACCAAGAGTAGAATCAGCGCGTTCAGCGAGCTGTACAATTGGCTCGGATGCAATGGCTCACCTCGCGCCGGCAAGGGTGAAGCGTCGGACCAGCGCAGCGTCCGGCCCTCCTGTGTTCGTAGCGTGATTTCGACCGGTACGCCGTTTCGCGAGGCAATTGCGATCGCTTGCAGCAGCAAACGGACGGCCGCTTGCACCGAGCCTGCGGCACGGCCGCTCTCAGCGGCCCGCGCACAAAGGGCGCAGGCGCAGCCGGGCGTCAACACCCGAGGCTGGGATTCTGCGTTCTCGCCCGCCGTGGCGTAGCCGTTGACGGTGAGCACATGCATGCCGGGCTTGACGCCGGCTTTTTCGGCGGGGGAGCCGGGCAAAACGGCTCGAATAACCGGCGCGCCCTGCGGCGACGCGGAATCCGCTCCCAACTTCACGCCCGCGATGTACAGATCGCCATGCTCCAATTGATGCTCGTAAGCCGGTGAATTCGGGGGAAACCGCACGGCCCAGGGGAGGTCGCACGCCCCGCCGAAACAACAACCGTTCAGAAAACACCCGAGACGCCCAATCGCCAATCCCAAGGCCAAACTGGGCGCTATCAGGTCCAAGGTGGCCCAAAACGGAAGAGCGTTCCGCAGAAGGAAGGCCGTACCGCCCAGCAGTCCGCCGATCAAGGAACCGTAGACCACCAGCCCTCCTGCCGAGATGTTCGCTACGGCGGCCAACGCGGCGGCGGGCCCCTGCTCCCGCAAAACCGGGCCGTAGTGGATCGGCCAATACTCGATGACGTGGAATAGCCGCGCCCCGAGAATCCCGGGCAAGATAATCCAAAATGCCAGGTTGATGACCATTCCGGGGTCCAGTCCTCGCCGGCGGGCACGATGCATCGCCAAGAGGAGCGCCGCCGCCACCGCCAGAAGGAGCATCGTGCCGTAACCGCGAATGGGCAAACCGTAAACCGGCGTGCCGTCGGCGGAGCGTTTGCCGGGAATCTCCACCATGACCTTCGGCAGGACAAAACAAATCAGCGCACCCAACACGGCCAAGGTGACGAGCGTCGCCGCTGCGTCCGAGTTCCAACCGCTCCGCCGGATCTGCAAGGCCATCACGACAAGGCTGATGATCGCCCAAATCGCGGCTAGCAGACCGAACCCGAAGAGCGGAATTCCTCCCAATTCTGCCGGAATGTAAATGAGGGTTTGCCACATGGGTACAGCTTTCAGAGCGATTTACAAGAAGGCGACGCGGAAATCTCGGACGGTATCAGTCTTAGATTGTCGATCAGCCTGACGCCGCCGATTCGGACGGCTAGCAAGGCCTGCACGGGCGCCGTGATGTTGGACACCGGCTCCAGGGTGTTCGGATCGACGACCGCCACGTAGTCGATGACCGCATCCGCAGCCGTGGCGATGATCTCTCGCATCTCCGTAACCACTCTCTCCGCCGTTCTTTCGCCGCAGGCCACACGATCCGCCGCATGAAAGAGGCTTTGCGACAAGACGCGCGCTTGCCGGCGGTGTTCCGGGGAAAGGTAGGCATTTCGAGAACTCATCGCCAATCCGTCCGGCTCGCGTACGGTGGGGCACGCGCAAACGGTGACCGGAAGATGGAAGTCCTCGGTCATGCGGCGGATGACCAGCAATTGCTGATAGTCCTTTTCCCCGAAGTATGCCCGATCGGGACCGACCATGCAGAACAGCTTCAAGACCACCGTCGCAACGCCCCGAAAGTGTCCCGGCCGAAATTCCCCCTCCCATCGTTCGGCAATTCCGCCCGGTTGCACCCAGGTGTCGAAACCGACGGGATACATCTCACCGTCGGTCGGAGCGAAGACCCAATCCACGCCGAGATCCGTCAAAAACCGCGTGTCGGCCGGCAGGTCTCGCGGATACCGATCGAAGTCTTCTCCCCTGCCGAATTGGGTGGGGTTGACATAAATCGAGACCACCACGACATCACACTCGCTCCGTGCGACGCGAACCAAGCTGAGGTGCCCCTCGTGCAAGGCCCCCATCGTCGGCACGAAGCCGATCGTTCGCCCGGCCTGACGCACCTTTTTCAGGGCGGCCCGCAACTCGTGCACGTAACTCACGACGTGCGGTGCTATAGGTTCGGTGGACATGACATCTCTCCGGATCCCGTACCCCCGCGGAATCGCCTATTGTAGTTTTCGTGAATAATTCCGCATAGATTGACATCTTGGCATCGGCTTGACCGACGGACGTCGTAAAAGCCGGGCCGACGGCCGATCTCAAAACTCCATCACGCAACGGCCGACTGAAGCACACCCTCAACGATTCCCGCAACCTCCGCGATGATCGACGGACGGGGCTGAGATTCCACGAAGACCATGGGCACCTTGCCCCGGCAAGACTCGATTTCTCTCCGCAAGCACGCGAAAAGTTGCTCGGAACCGATTGCGTACCTTGGTAGGCTATCGCAAGTTCCAATATCGGGCGACCTCTGCGATTCCTCCGTGCGTTGCCAAGCAGACGATATTCGCGGAAGGTACTGCAACGCGGTCGGCCCGTGGATAACCACTCGGGGCAGCCGTCGCTCGGTGGGAAGAGGTGCCTCCGCCGCCCGCCTCGAAAGCGCGGATTCGAGGGGCTTCCAAAACGCCGTGATCGAGACCGGCAGCGACTCACGAATCGAAGCATCGTGTAACCTCGAGGCCGACTCCGGCGTCAAACCCTTATTCCTGAGGAGACCGCCCATGGTCGGCACGATATGTGCATTTTCAGCCGGGAAGCGAAAATCAAACAAGGCAGGCAAGCCCGATGAGACACTCTTTTCCCATGCACGGGCGCGAAGCAAGGCCACGCAATCCGCCGCCACTCGAGCCGTCGCCTGCTCGCATGCACGAAAAAAACCTTCCGCACTATCCTCCGGGAAGGCGTTGTTTTCGGGACCGGAAGGTGCGGCGGTACCGACCCAAAAACCGGCCGGCGCAAGGGCGATCCAACACGGGGATTCCAATAGATGGGCCAGCATTGCAGCCAAGGTCATTCCGCAGACGGGATGGACGTGATCGGCAGCTATTTCGACCGCAGGTTCCAGAGCGAAAATTCGTCCCGCCAAACGCGGATGCGGTATGGTAAGTTCCGACGTCACACAAACCAGGTCATCGAACAGGAGGATGTCGAGATCGAGCGTCCGGGGCCCCCAGCGTTCCGCTCGCTTGCGCCCCAGTCGCTCCTCCGTTTCCTGAAGCAATCGCAACACTTCCATCGGGGTGAGCTGCGTGTGCAGCAAGGCGGCAGCATTAAGGTAGGGCACTTGTGCGGTATCACCGCCGGCGGCTGGATATTCCTGAAAACGGCTCACCGCCCCAACGGAGATCGAAGCGCGGCGAGAGATGTGGTCCAAGGCCCGAGACAGGGTCGCGTGCCGATCACCCTGATTGCTCCCTAAACCTATTAGCACCGACGGCATGCTGCTTCCCTCGATTTCACTTCCGCCCCCGAGCCGCGGTCGGTCCGAACCTCGAATTGGAGGAAAGCATCGTCAACTAACGCCTGCTGGAACAACCAATGGTTGGAGCAATGCGCTCCGCCGTGCCCGCCCGTCGTGCCTGACGGAGAGCAGAGGATCCCCCAGATCCGTCGATCCACCCCGGACACCCGCAACAAGGTAACGTGTCGGCTATCCAGCCGGATTGCCGGGAGCAAACCGGCTTCGCGGGATACCGGGGCCGGACAAGTGAGCCGCTTCGCAGAACCCGAGAAATCGTTATTATGAGGGATAACATGTACGCGGTGAAAGGTCGGCGTCCTTGCCGCAATTTTCAGCAAAACATTTGCGCCGGATTCTTCCGCCGAATCGTTCGGCCCGACTCGATTCCGTTCACTTTTTGTCAGCCATTTACGAATAATTGGAGCAAGTAGTGAGACAGCACAAGAAGAAAACCGGGCAGTGCGGCTTGAAGGTTGCGGTAGGCTTCAAAACCGAGACCCAAGGCACAACAATTCGAAGGAGGACCGTCCCCATGCGTTTTCTCTCCCTTTCTCTTGCGTTGCTTGCGGTCATCCCGTTTTTGGGTTGCGCCCGGCCGGGTGACGCCCCTGCCGGTCCACAATCACAGGAGACGAAGGCGCTTGCTTCGGACAATTCGGGGACGGCAAGCTCCGGCGAGGCCGAAAGCCGGCCTGCTCCCGCGATTTCCCAAGTCCGGGTTGTCGACGAGACTCAGTTTCAGGCCGTTCTCGACGAACTGAAAGGAAAGGTAGTCTTGATCGATTTCTGGGGTACCTGGTGTGCCCCGTGCCTGGAGTTGCTGCCGCACACACTGGCGGCGGCCGAAAAATACGGACCGCGGGGTTTGACCGTGGTCGCGGTTGCCATCGACGATCCGGCGGAAGTCGATGCGGTCGACACAAAGCTCGCAGAAAGAAGTGGTTACGTGATTCCGCTCATCTCCAAATACGGCATCAGTTCGGACTCGGTGGAAAAGTTCGGAATATCCGACGGTGCCCTACCCCATCTCAAACTCCTCGATCGCGACGGAAAGCTGGTCGAAACCTTCGGCGTGGCCGGCAGTCCGCCGTCTGCTGAAAACATTGACGCGGCCATCGAGCGGGTCTTAGCTTCGTCGGCAGGATCCGGCTGAACGACGACGGCACGGGCACGAAGCGATATTGCCGCTCCCGTTGCGACACGGCATAGCAATCAGCCAGTCGCCGGTTCATCGCGGAGTTCCGCTTTGCCGACTCCCCGCCGTGCATGACGATCTTGCTTCAAGCTCCACGTCGCCGTTATGGTGAAGGGAGGAGGCTGGGTCGTTGTCTCGTCGATGGACGTGCGAAGCCCTATTAGACCAAGCGAATCGTTCGGGAATCTTACCATGCCTGAAGGTTCCGAGCAGTTGACGGTACCCCGATTCGTCCGGCTTAAGAGTTCCGGACGCAAGATCGTGATGCTTACGGCCTATGATTACCCGTCGGCCGCGATCGTGGACCGAGCGGGTGCGGACGGCATCCTCGTGGGTGACAGCCTGGGCATGGTAGTCCAGGGCAAAAACACCACCTTGCCCGTCACCATCGAGCAGATGGTGTATCACGCGGAGATGGTCTCCAGGGCCGTCCGTCGCGCGTTGGTCGTGGTGGATCTGCCGTTTCTCACGTTTCAGTTGGGTACGGCAAGGGCGATCGAGAATGCCGGACGGATCCTGAAGGAGACCGCCGCGCAGGCCGTCAAGCTCGAAGGCGGAAAAGAGCAGGCGGATTTGATTGCCACCCTTACCGATGCCGGCATCCCCGTCATGGCTCATCTCGGCCTGCGACCGCAAAGCGTACGCATCCTCGGCGGGTACCGGGTCGAACGTGATCGGGAGCAACTCTTGGCCGATGCCGAAGCGGTCCAGGCGGCAGGGGCCTTTGCCGTGGTCCTCGAGTGCATTCCCGCCGTCGTTGCCGGTGAGATTACGCGGCGGCTGACCATCCCCACGATCGGGATCGGAGCCGGCAATGAAACCGACGGACAGATCCTGGTCTACCACGACTTGTTGGGTTATTCGCCCGACGAACGCATTCCCAAGCACTCCCGCAGATACGCCGACCTCCGGTCCATCATCACCGACGCGGTCCGGAGTTACGCGGACGACATTCAAACGGGACGCTTTCCCGGTCCGGAGAACACCTTTTCCTGATGGTTCTCGCTCACTTGGCCGGAACCAACGTGTCATGGGAAGCCGTGATGAACCGCGTCGTGAGACTTCTGTTCGGCCAAGCTATTTCTGCGAAGGTGCCCCCGCTTCCAACGTCGCCAAGACTGCCGCGCCCGCCAGCATGAGCAAACCGGCCGTACCAAAAGCTGCTTGCGGCGAGAGATGAGTCCAGAGTGCTCCGACCAGAATGCTCGAGCCGAGGTCGCCCAAGCCGTTCACGGCTCCCAGCACGCCGAAACCCGTCGTCTTAACGTCGGGCGGGACCAATGTGGACGTGATGACGGGTTCCAAAGCCTCTTGCACGGCCATGTAGAAACCGGCCAAGACAAACACCGCCGTCATTACGGCCACGGTCAAGGCGGGGACCGCGTTTAAGACCGGCAGTACAAACGCCAGGACGAGCAAGAGCATGGTAGCCGCCCCCACCGCGTATCCCCAGACCAAGAAGGTTCGATATCCGATTCGGTCGGCCCAGGCTCCGACGGGAAACGAAGCGGTCGCTTGGACGACGTTTCTCAACACATACAATCCTCCCGCCAAGGCGGCCGCAGTCCCAAGATCGAAATGACGGTGGAGGGCTTGCGAGGCGGCAAGAATGAGCAAGGTTGGTGCGAAATCCCCCATGCCGAACAGAGCCACGGCGAAAAGATATTGCCGGAAGGGCCTGGGAAGACTTGCCACCGCCCGATGAAAGCGAAGCTTGGGATTGGGTCGGGACCCGTAATCCTGCACCAGGAATGCGAAGCTGAGCACGGCCAAGACGCCGGGGATGACCGTCAACCCCATAGCAATTTGAAATGCCGCCACCGGCGTCCAGTGACGCTCGGCGACGTACTGCACCAGAAGCGGAAGCGAAGCCGCTCCCAATGCCGGCCCTAGCACCGCTCCCAAGGTATCGGCGGCCCGATGAAACCCGAAGGCACGTCCCCGCTGATCCTCGGGAATCGCGCCGGAAACGATGGCGTCCCGGAGTGGTCCGCGGATACCCCGTCCCATCCAGCCTATTGCCCGACCCAAGAGTATCATGCCCCACGCGGTTGCCACAGCCATCACGGCCTGGCCCAAAACCGTGAGTGAATAACCCAGCACTACCAGCGGCTTGCGATGGCCGATGCGGTCAGTCAGGTATCCCGCGGCGATTTTGGTAAAGCTGGCAATACCGTCCGCAATCCCTTCGATCGTCCCCAACACCGACGGCGACAAACCCAGGGCCGCAAGAAACCCCGGCAGAATGACGTTCGCCGTTTCGTAAGACAGGTCCGCCAATCCACTGGTGATACTGGCGCCGATTACCGTGGGATTCCACCACGATTTCCGTGACGGGTCGACTCCGTCGCCGCTCTGGTCTGAAATGTCCATATCGAACCACCCTGGCAAGTCCTTCCGGAGACCGGGCAGACAACTATCTCTTATATCTCTTACGCACCAACGCTTTCGCCGACAGGACCGCAACCGCTACTCGCCTTTCGGAAGCCGGCGGATCGTCCACAGCTCAAATGGTGTGAAATCATGCGTGATCTCAGGCCGAGTCACATGGATGACTTCTCCGGAAACGGTATCCTCATAGGTGCCTTCCGGCAACCGAAGAACCACACCGACTTTGGCGTTGTAATCGGTGTTCACCAGTGCGAAGTAGGTGCCGTGACCGCCGGTCTCGATACGGCGAACGACGACGGCATCGTCGGCAGCGAGTCCCGGGGCAAGTTCACTGGGCAACGCCGGAAGCGACAAAAAGGCCCTGTTGAATGCGCGGACGACCTCAGGAAAGCCGCGAGCCAGGGAGTTTCCGGTCAAGTAACCGATATACCAAGGATCGCCGTACGCCAGGGCCAAGGCCTCGGCGGCCATACAGTAAGGCCCGGCGTGCTCGACGTCCGCCACGAAATAGTCGAGCTTGGGTTTATCGTGTGCATCGAACATCATGTCCTCGTTCAAGGGATAGTGACGGACGACGGCCAATCCGCTGGGACCGCGAAACCGGTCCAACGTCCGCGGCGACAGGACGGTGTAAAAACGATTGAAAGCGTAGGTCATCAGCACACCTTCCGTCGAAGTATAACGCTGCGGATCGGGAGCGGGGTGCGCGTGGTGCCACTCCCATCCCCCCCAATTCAAGGGCGGCGACAGCAGGGCTTCCAAATAGAGATCCCGCTCTACCACTTCCGAGAGCGATAGCACGCGCCACTTTTTGTCTTGGAGATGCGGGGGCGATTGTAGCAAGGACTCCCACATCGTTGGGTCATCGGTGACGAGCGTTTTATCCCACGTCGGAAATGACGGCCCGGATTCCGCGAGCAAGGACGTGTACAAGACCACGGCGTCCGGTCGCGCTCCGTGGGCACGAATGTAATCCCTTACCCGAATCAAGAACTCACGCCGCTTTTCAAACCACCAGTCATAGTATCGTTGCAGCAGGGCGGAGTCGGTTCGCAACTGTTCCCGTGTGGGCACCGTATCCTGCTTGGTTTCTTCCGCGAAGCGCCGTCGCGTGGCATCGCCGAATCCGATGGGCAGTTGACCGCGAGATCGCAACCACACCCCGACAAAGCTAGCTTTGCTCGACGGCCGCACCACGGTGAGTTCCAGCATCTTGCGAAAGTCTTCCCAGGTATCCAGGTCGGTAATATCGGCATTGGCGTTCTCCACCCAGGAGATGTGGGTGTAAGCGTCATCACGGGTCAAGGGCTGTGCCCGCCGCTGATAACCCAGTCCCTGATCGCCCCGGCTGCCCGCATATTCGTAATAAGGCAAGACCTCCACTCCGGCTTGTCCCATGATCTCCACGATCCGCTCCCAAAGTCCTTTGTGAAAATCATTGAAATGGACCCAGCGATTTCCGCCGTAGGGAGTGGGATCCCAAGCTTGGCAGGCTCCAAACTCCAGCAAATCCTTGCAGTAAGTGGGAATGCCGAGAAACTTCATCGTGGAGAGCTTAAAGCGATACCAATCCAAGGGGTCGCGCAGTCCTCGCTTCTCCTCACTCCTCGACTCAATCACGCCGTCCGCCATTTCCTCTCGCCAAAAGACGTGCCGCCGCGGCAACGGCTCCGGCGGAAAACGGATGGGGCATTCCAGGCGGGAATCGTTTGGCACTTCGAATAGTCGAATTCGCGACACCGCCGCTCCCATCGACATGGGAATGTTCGGGGCCGAAAACTGGCCGATGATTATCGGGAAACCGTCCTCCGGCAAAAGCGGTCGCTCGGCTTCCCCGCGGGGAATACCCAATTCCGGAAAGCGATCGTGGAGTCGAAACAGCATCTTCCAGGAACGGTATTCTCCAGCTATGGGAAGCCGCACCGATTCCGGCAAGGAATCCACGTACTTCGCGTGCAAAGCATCGGGGAGTGTGGAACCCGTGTGAAATCCCAGGCGCGTCTCGCAACCGCCGTTGACGACGATCCAATGCCGCGGGGCATCCTCGGGATAATCGATCACCAAGAGATAACTCGCGCCGGGACGCAACAGCTTGAATCGGCCCAGACGATAGGCGATGTATCCGGCCTGGTCCGGCAGCGGCCGAAGAACCCTGCACGGTCGCCCCAGAATCTCGCGCACCTCCGAAACGCCCTGCAGACTCTCGCTAAAACCATGACTCGGCGGTTCGCCGGCGCAGTCAATTTCATCCACCAAAGACAGCTTTCCAAAGGGTGGGCCGAGATCGACGGTGGGTCGGCGGCGCGCTTCTTCCTCGGCGGCTTTCAGCGCCGCCTCGCGCTCGCGCGCCGCCTTCCGCCGCGCTTCCAAATCGGCCAACCCCGACGGTGTGTACTCATCGATCGCGATCTCGGCAACGTTCGCCGCCGGGTCCAACCGCGAGAATCTCAGATAGCGGCACGTTCGGTCTACCGGAATCGCCACCCAACTCTGAAAACGCTCGGTAGAAACTACCGCGATCTCCTGCCAAGCCTCCGGTTCGCCCGCCTCCAATCGCAATTTCCCGACATTGAAGGTATCGAAGAACCAAAACTTCGCGATGGCACGCTCATTTCCCAGGTCGATCACTACGGCATGGGGTAGCGTCTGCCCATGCCGGTAGTCGAAATCCCAACCATTCACGGGTTTGCCCGTCGGCGGATCGCCGACGAGATCCTGCTCGTCCGCCAACACCGCGACGTTGCCTGCGTATTCCGTTTCCGCCCGCAGCATGTCCGGTTCAAGCCGGACGCGCCGCGTCATAGGACCGCTTTCGGAACTCGTCGCGGCCCGATTGTCGACACTGAGCGCCAGTGCGACCGTCGCAACCGTCACGATCGTGCGGATAGCGGCAAATCCTCGCTCCTCCGACTTGAAACGGGGTGAAAAGCACGTCACGTTCAATCTCCTCCGGTCAGCGTAATAGCCGGAACGACGGGTTGTATTCTCCCAAGTTTACCGCTTAGAAGGTTTCTCGGCCCACCAGGGCCGCAGAACTACCGCATCCGAATGGATCGAATGGCAAAAGTGGTCGGCCCGTCCGCTTCGTAGCGACCTTGTCACCAAACAGGATCGCGAAGACTGGCGGGCAAGCCGGCCCGAAACTGCGGCGCCGACCGGGCTGTGCCGATAGATGAGTAGGGATCCCCACCGACCTCCACCTACTCGTGGCGAGGCCGAAGACGCCATGTCCGTGCAATCCGAATTGCGACGCGACCTATTATCTCTATTCTCGCTCGCGCTGGCTTTGTTCCTCATCGCTTCCCTGGCGACTTTCGATCCCGCGGATCCGCCCTCTCACCTCGTCTATCCCGGCAACCAGAAACCGTCCAACGTTTGCGGCTGGGCCGGTTCCGTGACAGCCCATTTTCTGCTGGAGTGGACGGGAATCGGGGCGGCTTACACGGCGGTTTCGCTGGGCGCGCTGACGGCCGCCCTCCTTTTTCGTATCCCGTTTACCCAGCCCGGTCTGCGGATTTCCGGTTGGTTCTTCTCACTGTTAGGACTCACCGCCGCCGCCGACATCGTGATATCGGCCTGGAGTCCTGGGATTGCGGTAGGCCCCGGCGGTTATCTGGGGGCCCTCACGGCCTTGATTCTGAGGCAATACGCGGGCACGGCGGGCGCGTTGCTCATCGCCGTGGTATCGTTCTTAGGAGGTGCCCTGATCGCCACCAACGTCCAGCTTCATAGCCTGACGCGAATTCTCTCGTGGCCGTTCCGTGGGCTATTGCAGGGCATCGTGCTGGTCGCCGGAGCGTACGGCCTGCCGCTGCCGGTGCCGAACCAAGATTCCCAAGACGGCATTGGCAAAGGCAGAGGAGAACGCCGAAGCGGCAAACCGACTTCGCGAGCCGTGGACGGTCAACAGACATCGGCCGACGAAGAACCGAGCGAAGAGACCGTTCGGGTCATCAAGCCGGGTACCGAATCCAAGACCGTCGAGCCCCCCCCACCCGTTCCCGGTTCATCGGCCCCGGCCGCTCCCAGCCGCCGCGAGGACGTCAAGATCCGCAAGCCTCAGAAGGCTTCCCGCGAATCGCTATTGGAAGAGATCGAATCGGTTACGCACGCTGCTCCCCGAATCGATTACAAGCTGCCGGCGTTGGACCTGTTGCTGGAATCGGAACCGTTCCGATTCGAAACGCAGGAGCAAGACGTCCGCCGCAAAGCCGCGATCCTGGAGAAGACTTTTGCCGATTTCGGCTACCGCGTCCGCGTCGTGGAAATTCAAACCGGCCCGGTGATTGCCCAGTTCGAGGTCGAATTGGAAGCCGGGCTGCGGCTGAGCAAGATTACGGTGCTGGCGGATGATCTGGCCATCGCCCTGCGCGTTCCGAGCGTGCGCATCGTGGCGCCCATCCCAGGCAAAAATACGGTCGGCATCGAAGTCCCCAACAGCGAACGGCAGCTCGTGCGGTTGCGGGAGGTCATCGAGGAATCGCACGCCAAGTTCTCGGCCATGCGCATTCCCATTTTCTTGGGGAAGGACGTCGCCGGAACTCCGCTGGTCGTCGACTTGTCGACCATGCCCCACCTCTTGATCGCGGGGCGAACGGGAACCGGCAAGAGCGTTTGCCTCAACTCCATCATCATGTCGATCTTGATGACGCGAACGCCGGAAGACGTGCGGCTTCTGCTCATCGATCCCAAAATGGTGGAGCTTAGCCCGTACAAGCGAATCCCTCACTTGATGCACCCCGTGGTCACCGACATGCGCAAGGCGGAAGCCATTCTCGCATGGGCCGTAGAAAAGATGGAAGAACGCTACGGCCTCCTAGCCCGTGCCGGCGTGCGACACCTGAGCGTATACAACCAATTGGGCGAAGAGGAATTGATGGAGCGGATGCGACCGGAAAGCGACGAGGATCGCGCCCGGATACCCACGCACATGCCTTACATCGTGATCGTAGCGGATGAAATGGCGGACTTGATGATGACCTCGGCCAAGGAAGTCGAAACGCACATCATCCGGCTGGCGCAGAAGAGCCGCGCAGTGGGCATCCATCTGGTGTTGGCGACGCAAAAACCGACGGTTGACGTCATTACGGGTTTAATCAAGTCCAACCTGCCCGCCCGGATTTGCTTCGAGGTCGCCTCCCGCGTGGACAGCCGCGTAGTGCTGGACGAAATGGGAGCGGAAAAACTGCTGGGCAACGGCGATATGCTGTTCCTCCGCCCCGGCACCAGCACCCTCATCCGGGGACAAGGCACCTACGTGAGCGATGACGAAATCAATCGTGTGATCGACGCCGTGGCCGTCCGCGAACCGCAATTCGTTCAAGAATTGGTCCAACTAAAGCCGGCGTCCCCCGGCGGCTCGCCCTCGCCGACGGAAACCCGTGATGAGTTGTACGAAGCCGCCGTGGACATCGTAATTCGGGAAGGACGGGGGAGCGTCTCGCTGCTTCAACGCGCGCTCGGCATCGGATACGGACGTGCGGCCCGGCTCATCGATTACATGGCGGAAGACGGTATTGTCGGCCCCTATAACGGGTCGCAAGCCCGCGAGGTCCTCATCAGCCTGGAGGAATGGGAGGCCAGGAATGGAGAGATTCCTCGACCGACACCGGGCGGCTCGCGTGCGGCCACCAATACTCCGTCCGGCAATGTCACCGGCCCCGTAAGCCTGCCTCGTCCGGAAAATCGGATCCTATTGGTACCGCCGAGCGACCAAACCGATCCCGCGACCATAGCCGGACCATCGGCAAGCAGATTTGCTCCCGAGATACCTCCGCGCTCGGGCGCGGAAAGCGGTCGGCATGACACCGAACCGCGAACCGCGCGACGTCCGTTTGCCGGCCCGGACCCGCCGGCGCATCAAGAACCGCCTCCGGGGGACGAGGACCAGGACGCAATCGCCCCTTGGGAACACCGGCCGCCCCATCGCAAAGCAGAAGGAGCGTGACTCCCACGGTTCCGGTGCGCCGGTTCATGGAATCATGGGCACCGACGGCCGAGCCGCCGCTGATCGAACGTCGGATCACCCGACAAGCAAGGCATCAATAGGCCTTGGTCTGGCCCGGCATGGCGCAGGGATAAATCCCGTCCGGCCCCGGCTTCGGCTGCGGTTCGGCATCCCAGGTGTAGCCGCTGGGAGACAGATCCAGTTGCGAGGCGACGGCCTCGTCCCAGGTGACGATCTGACCGGAATAGGTTGCCATCCGACCCAAGATCGCCGTCATGGTCCCGAGGATGGTGTTATCCACCTCATTGTACGCTTGGCCGTCGAGATGGGCCGTGAGCAGGTCATTCCATTCCAATCCGTGACCGTCCGGCCCGCGCTCCACCCGCACGGGATCCCGCCCTTCCACTTGGATAATGGCATGACCGTGGCCCTCGATGCTAACGAAGCCTTTCGTCCCGTGGGCATGTTCCGAGAAACTGTCCCAACAGCCGGGAATGTGGCGGCAATAGCTGAAGCCCTTGGTGCCGTCTTCGTACGTGAATTCCACGGCGTGATGATCGAAGATATCACCGTAGTCCTTGCCGATGCGGAATTGGCGCCCGCCCATACCCTGCGCCGACACGGGGTGGCGATTCCCCATCATCCAATTCATCACATCGAGGTCATGAACGTGCTGCTCGACGATGTGGTCGCCGCTGAGCCAAGTGAAATAGTACCAATTGTTCACTTGATATTCCATTTCCGTTTGGTCGGGCTTGCGAGGCCGAACCCAAACGCCGCTGGAGTTGAAATAGACGCGCAAATGGGTGATTTTGCCGATCTCGCCGTCCCAGATGCGGCCGATCATTTCCTTGTGCTTCAACTCGTGGCGCAAATGATGGCCGACGGCCACTCGCAACCCCTTGGCCTTGGCCTGCTCATTGGCGGCCAAGATGCGACGGACGCCGGGTGCGTCCACCGCCAGCGGCTTTTCCATGAAGACGTGCTTACCGGCCTGCACGTAATGTTCGAAATGCATGGGCCGAAAGCCGGGCGGGCTGCAATCCAAGATGATGTCGGCACCGGTCTCCGCCAGCCGCTGATACCCGTCCAAGCCGCTGAAGCAACGCTCGGGCGGCACATCCACTTTGTCGGGAAAGCGCGCCGAGATGGCACGCAAACAATTCTCGATTCGCTCCCCGAACGCATCATGCAGCGCGATCAATTGCACGTTCGCGCCCACGCTGTTCGAAAGCGCGTCCGCGAGAGCGCCCGTACCTCTGCCCCCGCAACCACTGAGGGCGATTTTCACCACGTCACTGCCCGCGGCATGGGCGGCTCGCGTCAACGGCAGCATACTCAACGCCCCGGTTGCGGCCGCGGCCTGCAAGAAAGAACGCCGATTGGGAGATGAGCTGACGGAAGACGCGTTATCCATGGTATGACGCTCCTCTTTTCCTTGGGAAGAAAACCTGCCGGACGGCACACCGATCCGGCCCGTCGCAGGCATCTTAAACGACCTGCGGCGAGCCGGCTCGGGCGGAAAGCGACTACCTTTAATTTTTACCTTGCCGAAAGCACGGCACGCTCCTGGCGGAGAACGGGCGCCGGCCCTTCCCCTTCGCGGGCGTCGTCCGCCCTACTCGGCGACTTCAGTATGACGGCCAGAACGGCGGCAAGCAAGCACGCGCCCGCCGCCACGAGAAACGGCACCAGCCAGACAGCAAGACTGCCGCTGTTTTTTGCAAAGTCTCCGAACCAACCGCCGAGAATCGGACCGACAATCCCGCCTAAACCGTAGGACGTGAAAACCCAGCCGTAGTTGGCGCCCACGTTCTTATTACCGAACAGGTCTGCGGTCGCAGCGGGAAACAACGCAAAGTTGCCGCCGAAATTGAATCCGATCAGCGCTGCGGCGATACAAAACACGGTCGGCGAAGCGGCCAACCAATAGA
The DNA here is from genome assembly GCF_055386265.1 of Thermogutta hypogea. Taxonomy (NCBI): domain Bacteria; kingdom Pseudomonadati; phylum Planctomycetota; class Planctomycetia; order Pirellulales; family Thermoguttaceae; genus Thermogutta; species Thermogutta hypogea. Next base: position 1,110,564 of record NZ_AP042425.1, on the reverse strand, counting down.
ACGACGCCATCACGGCGGATTGGAGAAACAACATGATTCCCAGGGATGCCTTCCGCCCAATGACATCGGAGATGACTCCCCAGGCAATTCGCCCCAATCCGTTCGCGATGGCGAAGAACACCGCCATCGCCAACTCGGTCGTCGCGGCGGCCTTGGCAGCGGCGCCGGCGTCATCCAGACCGGCCGTCCGAAAATGCTCCAGCAGCCGTTCGCTGCCGAAAAGCTTGATGCAGCCGATGACCATCAAACCGGCCATCGCCCCCGCGGCAAACATCAGCCAGAGTTGATAGAACTGCGGGGTCCGCAGCATTTGAAAGCTGGTAAAATCGCGTCCCGCAGCCGTTCCTTTCCGCAATCTCGCCTTTTCCGGATCCCATCCGGCGGGCAAATAACCCTCCGGCGGATTGACCATCCACACCGACCCGATTCCCACCAGAACGACAAAGAGGACGCCGAACATCAGAAAAGTCTGTGGAACGCCGAACTTGGCGATCCAGCCGCCGAAACTGCCGGCCAAATAGATCCAGAGCAAGGCCCCAAAACCGAATCCCGCAACGGCAAGGCCCGTAAACAGACCCTTCTTGTCCGGGAACCAACGAACACCGACGGCGATGGGCACGGTGTACGCCAATCCGATCCCGGCTCCGCCGACCAACCCGATGGCCAGCACCAAGCCGGCGTAATTCGTCCCCATAAAATAAGCCGTGACGTAACCCGCCCCCAAAACGATTCCGCCGGCGAGGGCTAAGATTCTCGGCGGAATCCTGCCCTGGAGCCGGCCCGAGATCACGGTCACCACGGCGAATGTCGCCAGACCGACGCTGAAAATGACTTGAGTTTGCGTCTTGAGAAACCCGAAAGGCTCTTCGGTAAGCGCTTTTGTGAATACGCTCCAGGCGTAGATGACACCCAGACACAACTGAATGAGGATGGCACCCAAGACCACCCACCAGCGATTCATCACCGGTTTCGACACGGCTCGCCCTCCCGGAAGCATGGGAAAAGAAAATGTCTTGTCGCCGCCGCGAAATGGCGCAACGGGCCCGGCTTCTTGCCGAACCTCAAGCGTCGCCGCCGCCCGCACAAACCCCTTTGTCCGCGAGCGGCGCGGTTCGATAACGGCGATCCCGACGTGAGCGCATCCGGCTAGCGGACGCAACCGATGCCTATTATAGCAGCGGAAAATGCCTTGCAAGAGATTTCTTCAAGCATACCCGCCGATTATTCCGCGCGACGTTCCACGACGCTTTCCGCTATGCTCGCCCGAAAAGCTCGACGACGTACTTTCGCCCTTGGCGATGGGCCGCAACGCCGTCCATGGTGTGCGGGGTTCTCGCCTCGGCGGCCTGTTCCAATACGAGATGCGGGCGAACGCCTTCCGCGATCAACTCGCGTGCCAGACGCGCGTAATCGATATCCCCCGTCCCGAATACCTCCGTCCACACGCCGTCCTGGGATTGGCGGAAATGAATCTCACTCACGCGTTTGCCGTACAGCTTCACGATATCGAAGAGGAATACCTGTGAATTGCCCGAACCGCGATACATCCAGTGCGCATCCAGGCACAGCGTAAGGTTGGTCGGTTCCGTGGCCAGCATCATGTGCTGAGATTCGCGGGCGGCATTGCGCAATTCCATGTCGTGATTGTGCAGCGCAAGCACCATACCCCGCTCGCGCAAGGCCGCTCCCAGGCGGTTCAAAGCGTCCGCCTGGACTTCGAGCTGCTCATCCGTCTTGTCGGCGGGGCCTGTTTCCCGATTCCAGGACAGCGGGGCGGGATTGATCACCACGATCTGCGTATTCAGGCGTTCCTTAGCCCTGTCGGCGGTGGCAAGAATTCCTGCCATCGAGGCCTTCGCCGTTTCCTTGTCGTACAGCGGTGAGCCGATGTAAAAGGAACGCATCTCCAAGCCGTGCTTCTTGAGCAGCGGAGCGTACCGATCCACGTCGTCCGGCGATCCAAGCAGGGCCTCGAATCCTTGAAGCCCGGCGGCGGCTACGTCGGCCAACCCCGCGTCCAAATCGGCGTTGAAATCGCGGTTCTCGCGGCGGTAGTACGTGTACCAGGGATAGGCGTTGGAAGCCACGTGCAGTCCATCTCCGCCCGCGGCTTCCCCGAAGGCCTGCCTCCAGGCGAAGAGATCGGACATCAGTACGGCCGCGGAGGTCGCCCCCAAGCCGCCCAAGAAACTACGTCGTGAAGCATGGCCATCGCGAAGCATACGATCGACCTCCCATGGGTAAGAGTGAAGCTCGGTTCAAAATGGCATCGAAGGTACAACCAACTGCAACCGCCCGGTCGGCCGTCGCATCCGGCAAGGCAGTCCCGCGTCGCAAGACTTTGCCCATCGGCCGACTTGCCGCCAATATAGAGGGCGGTCATAATCGGTAACAAGATGCCTGCGGAAGTTTTCCGCTTTCCTCGCCAGTCCCTTGAGTCGGCCCGCCTCCGAGGTTTCCCGCCGGCAAAGAAAGGACCTTGCCATGAAGATCGTATCGTTGGTCGCGGTGTGCTTACTGTGGTTCGCGAGCGCAGTTATGTCGGCAGAAGTCTCATGGCCCGCCCCCGTGGTGCCCGCCGGTTTCGGAGCCAACATCCACTTCACGCACGCCAGACCGGGCGAAATGGAGATGCTGGCCGCCTCGGGGATGCGATGGATTCGGATGGACTTTTCATGGGGCGGCACGGAGCGTGAAAAAGGCGTCTATGATTTCTCCGCCTATGATCATTTGCTGAACGATCTGGAAAAGCACGGCATTCGCGCCCTGCTCATCCTGGACTACTCGAATCGGCACTACGATGACGGGCTGTCGCCGCACACCGCGGAAGGACGGCAAGCCTTCGCGCGCTGGGCCGCCGCCGCGGCCAAGCATTTTCGGGGTCGCGGCATTCTTTGGGAAATGTACAACGAACCGAATATCGGCTTCTGGAAACCCAAGCCCAACGTGGACGACTACACGGCCTTGGCCGTCGAGGTCGGCAAGGCGATCCGCCGCGAGGCCCCGGGCGAGATCTATATCGGCCCGGCCACCTCGCAGATCGACATGAAGTTCCTCGAAGACTGCTTCAAGGCCGGACTGCTGGAATACTGGGACGCCGTATCGGTCCATCCCTATCGCCAAACCGCTCCGGAAACTGTGATCCCCGAGTATCGGAACCTACGAGAGTTGATCGCGAAATACGCACCGGCCGGGAAAACGATTCCCATTATCTCAGGCGAATGGGGATACTCGGCGGTGTGGAAGAATTACGACGAGCAGCGTCAAGGAAAATATCTTCCGCGCCAATGGTTGACGAACTTGGCGGAGAACATTCCTGTGTCGATCTGGTACGATTGGCATGACGACGGTCCCGACCCGAAGGAACCGGAGCATCACTTCGGCATGACGGCGTTTCCCTACCACGAGGGCCGTGACCCCGTTTACGATCCGAAGCCTGCCTACGTCGCAGCGCAGACCCTTAATCGAGTCCTGTCAGGCTACCGATTCGTAAAACGTCTGGAGATTAGCGGCGAGCAAGCGGCCCAGTGCCACGTCCTGCTGTTCGAAAAAGATGGTCGCCCCGCGATCGCCGCTTGGACGCAGTCCGACGGCCAGATAGCGCGTATCTCAGTAGAGATCCCCGCCGGGGAGTATCGTGCGGTGGACTATCTCGGCAAAGCGAGTGCCGATCTCAAGGCATCCGGTTCAGCCGTGACGCTGGAGCTTAGCGACGCGCCTATCTATTTCCTGGTCCAACCTTGAGAGCGAGTACAACTCGCGATTGGAATCGGAGGGAAATCAGAGCACGTTCCGGGGAGCAACTGCTAGTCGGATACCGGCGCTTGCCCTTCGACCACATACATGAGGCGATCACCGGGGACGTTTTTCAGCACATCCCGGTTGCCGCTCGGCCAGCGAACCTCGAGGCGATCGACCATCGTCCGCGGTCCGAGGCCGAAGTGCAAGCGCCGGCCCCAATCGCTTTGATAGCCGCGCCCGCTTCGAACTTCGTCCCAAATTCGTAAGTCGCCGGCCGTGATTTCCACCCTTGCCCCGATCGCGCTGCGGTTGGACTCGCGGCCTTCCAGCAATACCTGCAACCAATGGTTGCGCGTGGGCGTATCATTGCGCAAGACGGTGACAGGCATCCGCGAATTGAGCACGACGATATCGAGGTCCCCGTCGTTGTCCAGGTCGCCCGCGGCGGCTCCGCGGCTGCTCAAGCGGACCTGAAGCCCCGGACCGCTTCGTTCGCTGACATCCTGGAATTTTCCGTTTCCCAGGTTCTTGAGAAGGATATTCTTGGCCCAATACGAAGTCGTGCGGTCCCGCAACTCCACGTTGTCGTCCAAATGCCCGCATGCGATAAAAACGTCGCGGAAGCCGTCGTTGTCGAAGTCCGCGATGATAACGCCCCAAGTAACGTAGGAATAGGAACTGACGCCGGCGCCGCTGGTGGGGGTCGCGTCTTCGAAAAACGCACCGAGATTCCGGTAGAAGGTGACCGTTTCATTTTGGTAGGAAGTCATGAAGATGTCGGCGAGGCCGTCATTGTCCAAATCGCCGGAATCCGCCCCCATGCTGGCTTGCGGAGCGCCGAAGGCGTCATAAGCGACACCGCAGGAGACGGCACGCTCCTCGAAGCGGCCGGTTCCATCATTGATCCAGAGGAAATTCTCTTTCACGTCGTTGCAAACAAAGATATCGTCGTCGCCGTCGTTGTCGAAGTCGCCCGCCACCAACCCCATGCATGTTCCCGCCAGCGTCCCTATTCCGGATGTCTCGCTCCCGTCTTGGAATTTGCCGTTGCCTAGGTTGCGGTAGAAAGTGTCGGGAATCGGTTGGTAATCGAGCGGTCCCGGATACGAGGGAATACCGTTGATGGATCGGGCAATATGCTGGTCGAAGGAAAAGTCGATGTAGTTTCCGACATACAGATCGACCCAACCGTCGCGGTCGGCGTCCAAGAAGCAGACTCCCGCCCCCATCTGCTCGCCCCCGCGAACACCGCATTCCGCGGCCGCCTCGGAAAACGTACCGTCTCCGTTGTTGCGGTAGAAGACGTTCGGGCCGAAATTGTTCACGTACACATCTTCAAACCCGTCGTTATCGACATCCGCCGCGGCCACCCCCAGCCCGTAGCCCAAGTCGCCCACTCCCGCCGCGTCGGTCACGTCGACGAACTTCCAATCGCCTAGATTGCGATAAAGACGATTACGCAGGATTTCCTCCGTATCGCATCCCGGCAAGGGCGCGCCGTTGAGCAAGTAGATGTCTTCATGCGTGTCCCTATCGTAATCAAAGATCAAGAGGCCGGCGGACATCGGCTCGATCACGTACCGCCGTCCGCTGCTGCCGTCCGTATGGCGGAAGTCGATGCCCGTCTCGGATGTGACCTCCACGAAATAAAACGGTGAGGAGTCCGCCGGGGCTTGGCCGGGCTGCGGGGCCGTTGCCGTAACGAATTCGCGTTTCTCGATCGCAGCGGGTAAGGCCGAAGAAGAAGTCTCGGATATGTTCGCGGCGCCGTCCGATACATCTCGATTACGATCGGCGATGCCGTTCCAAAGCACGTACCCAAGGCCCAAGAGGACCAGGCCCAAGCCGATCAAAAAGGTCTTTCGATTGCGAAGAGGAATATTCATGGCCGCTCGGACGATCCGGAGGGGGACGTGGAAAATGGAGTTCCCGAACCGTTCCGCCCTCGGTCCTCCGTCAATTGACGATACAGTGCCAACGCCTCGGGCCGACGCTCACCGAAGGCTAAGGCCTTGCGCGCCGCGTCCAATGCCTCCTCGGATCGCCCGGCCGCTTGGTAGGTGCGGGCCAACAAGAGACTCGTCGCCGCGCCGGGCGAAGCGGCGGCCGCGGCTTCCGCGTGGGCGATCGCATCCTTCAATCGCTCCGCCCGTTTTAAATACAATTCGGCCAGATCCATGTGCGTCTTGCCGTCGTCCGGCCGCAAGGCGACGGCCCGACACAGCAATCGCTCCGCGAGCAGCCCCGTGCCCTGAACCGCACAGAATCGCCCGGCATCGGCATAGGCCTCGGCCAATTTTTGAGCAAGCGCTGCGGCATCATCGTGAGCCAGCCGCGTTTGCCGCGCGACCTCGCGTTCCCGTTCGCGGACCCGACGCAATCGCTCGGTGAATGCCGCCGCTTGCTCGCGATCGTTGAGACGCGAGAAGACCGTCACCAAACCGGTCAGCGCAACGGGGTCTTCCGGTTGAAGCATCAAAGCCAACTCGTACATCATCCGAGCGCGCCGCAAGTCCCCGCGGTGCAGATAGCATTGGCCCAGCATTTGGACCCGCCACACGGACTCGACTTCACTCGGGAAATCCTTTTCCAGCAAATCGACGGCTTCGTCCATCCGCCCGGTCCGGATCAAGGTGTCGGCCAATTCGAGCATCGGACCGACGGCTCCCGGGGAAAGACCGACCACGCGCCGAAAATGCGGCACGGCCTGTTCGAACCGGCTGCGAGCCACGTCGATGAGGGCCAAGCCGTGGTGGGCGTGGACATTGTCGGGAGCAAGTCGCAACACGCTTTGAAAGGCATCCTCCGCGGCATCCATGTCGCCCAGATGATACTCCAAGCGGCCCGCGATAATCCCGGCGTCGGCGGCATCGGGAAACCACCGTCGCAACCATGCGGCCAAGCGGTGCATTTCCTCTCGGATGTCGGCCGCGCTTTTGGGAATGGGTGCGGCTTCGTCGGGTAGTTCGGCCGACATTTCGGCGGCACGCAAATCCTCGTCCGCAGACGCCGTCGGACCGGCACCATGCTTTAGGAAAGGATCCAGGAAGGGGAAACGTCCCACCCGATAAAGCCCGACCAAGCCGGCAATTACCGAGATTAGAAGAATACTCCCGATCAGCAAACTTCGAGTCGGAGATTTGTGGAAGATGAGAAATTGGACGCTTCGCATGGCAGCAGCCCCTGCCAAAATGCGGATTGGTTTCGCTTACATCGTCTCACTCGTTTATTAGCCGCCTCGAACTCTGTTCACGTGCTGTTCCGTTCCGAACGCAACGACCTATCGGCCTAAGCGGCCCTTCGGCAAGTCTAGGACCTCGTATTGCGACGATCCTTGCCGCAGACGGATAAACCGATCCACGGGCAGATCGTGATACACTTCCGTCGTTCCGCCCAGCCAGCGGACTTCGACGCGGTCGATTTTGGTATGCTTTCCCAAACCAAAGTGCAGCCGGTCTCCCCAATGGCTTTGATATCCTCGCCCGGCGTGGCGCTCCTGCAATTGGATAAGATCCCCGGTAATCACCTTGACCTGTGAACCGACTCCGTCGCGATTCGCGGTCTTCCCTTCAAGCAGGATTTGCACCCAGTGATTGTCATTTCGGGTGTCGTTTCGAACAATCGTCGGAGCTTCTCGCGAATTGAGGATTACCAGATCGAGATCGCCGTCATTATCCAGGTCGGCCACGGCGGCGCCGCGACTCGCGAAGACCGGTCGCATACCGCTGCCTGCCTGAGACGAGACATCCACGAACTTACCATCGCCCGTATTGCGGAGCAACAGGTTGGCCACGCGCCAGGCCGTGGCGGGACGCCGCAATTCGGCATTGTCCTCCGTATGGCCGTTGGCGACGAAGACATCGGGATTCCCATCGTTATCAAAGTCCGCCCAACAGACTCCCCAGTTGACGTGGAAGTAAGTCCCCTGGCCGGCGTCGGTCAAGCGGGTCACGTCTTCAAAGAAGCCGCCGCCCAAGTTTTTGTAGAGGATTGTCAACTCGTCTTCGTAAGCCGTCATGTAGAAATCGATCCATCCGTCGTGGTCGTAGTCGGCGGCGTCCACACCCATGCTGGCGTTTTCCTCGCCTTGGGCGTTGTACGCCAAACCCGCCTCCACCGCGCGTTCCTCAAAGCGGCCGCCCCCGTCGTTCACAAAGAGGAAGTTCTCCGCCACGTCATTCAGCACGAACACATCGGTGTCGCCGTCGCCGTCGATATCCGCGGCAATCATACCCATCGCCGTTCCCGCCACCGCGGCGATTCCCGATTCCATGCTGATATCCGTAAACTTCCCGTCTCCGTCGTTTCGAAACAAGCTGTCCGGAATCGGCAAATAGTCCCGCGGCGAGGGATAATGCCGCATGCCGTCCACCATCCGTTCCACGTTCATACTGGGATCGAAGCGTAGATAATTGCCGACGTAGAGATCGAGATCGCCGTCTCCCTCGATATCCAGAAAAATCGCGCCCGCGCCGACGCAATCGTCTCGGCCTGCCACTCCCGCTTTTCCGGTCACATCCTCGAAGGTGCCGTCGCCTTGATTGTGGTACAAGACGTTGCGGCCGTAGTTGTTGAGAAAGATGTCGGGGTGCCCGTCATTGTCGTAGTCTGCCACGGCCACGCCCAGCCCGAAGCCTGTATCGCCCACGCCCGCCCGCTCCGTCACATCCGTGAAAGTTCCGTCGCCGTTGTTGCGCCACAGGGCGTTCCGCGGAATCGTCGAGGATTCGTAGCCGGGCAGCGGCGCCCCGTTCAAGAAATAGATGTCGATCCGGCCATCGCCGTCATAGTCGAACAAGGCCAGGCCCGCGCTCATCGGTTCCAAAATATAACGGCGTCCGCTGCTGCCGTCGGTGTGCCGAAAGGTGATGCCCACGCGATCGGAAACGTCTTCCAGCGCAATCGGCCCGGTCGCACTTGGTTCCCCGGTCGGCCTGCGGCATCCCCCGGCGATCACGAGCATCATGCCGATCGCTACCAAGGCGGTTCGGAAACTGCTTACCCGTTGTGCCACTCGATCCTCGCAGATACTCGGCCGCTTTTCACGCGACCCCTGTTCACCATGGCTTCGTGCGAATGATGGGGCTCGAGTCCCCTTCCGTGAGCAAAATAAACCGATCGGTCGGCAAATCGCTCCAGGTCTCGACTTTGCCGTCGCGTCTCGGCCAGCGAACTTCGATCCGGTCGATCTTGAGACGCCGACCGAGTCCGAAATGGAGCCAAGGCCCCCAATAACTCTGGTAACCACGCCCGGCGTGGACCTCGTCGGTAAGTCGCAGGTCGCCGGCGATCAAAGTGACCTTCGCGCCGACCGCATCGCGGTTGGACGTCGTTCCGCGCAATCGCAACTGTACCCAGTGATTGCCGACTCTTTGATCGTTACGAATCAGCGTGGGCGGTTTGCGCGAGTTGAGGACGACGATATCCATATCGCCGTCGCCGTCCAAATCACCAAAGACGGCTCCGCGGCTGCTGAACTTGGGAGCCAAACCGTCACCACAGCGACGGGAGATGTCCTCGAAGGTGCCGTCGCCGCGATTTCGCAAGAGCGAGTTCGGCACCTCGTAGGCGGTGGTGTCGTCGTAGAGATCGATATTGTCTTGAAGATGCCCTTGGGCGATGAAAATGTCACGCCAACCGTCGTTGTCGAAGTCGATCAATCCGGTTCCCCAATTCACATAGGGCAGGCTTCCGCTGCCCGCGCCGGTGATGACCGTGGTATCTTCGAAGGAACCATCGCCCAGGTTGTGATAAAGAACGGGCAACTCCGCTTGGTAACAGGTCATGAAGAGATCGAGCCGGCCGTCGTTGTCGTAGTCCCCGCAATCGATGCCCATGCTGCCGGTTTCATCGCCGCTACCGTTGTAGGCGAATCCCGCCTCCAGCCCCACCTCCGAAAACGTTCCATCTCCGTTATTGCGAAAGAGGAAATTGCCGGAGACGTCGTTCAAAACGAAAACGTCCGTATCCCCATCGTCATCGTAGTCGCAACAGACCATCCCCATGCCCGAACCGGCGACTCGACCGATCCCGCTCTCCACACTGACGTCGGTGAAGGTCCCATCGCCGTTGTTTCGGTAAAGGATGTCCGGCTCCGGTGCGTAGTCGCGAGGGCCGGCATACATGGGATAGCCTTTAACGACATGGACGCGGTGACTGTCGTAACTGAATTGGACGTAATTGGCAACGTACAGATCGAGATCACCGTCGAGATCGTAGTCCAAGAAGGCGGCGCCGGCGCCCATGCGACTTCCCCCCGACACGCCCGCCCGTTCCGTGACATCAGTAAAGGTTCCGTCGCCGTTGTTACGGTAGAGCACGTTGGGACCGTCGTTGTTGACGTAGATATCCGGCAGGCCGTCATTGTCGTAGTCGCCGACGGTCACGCCCAAGCCGTAACCGGTGTCGCCCACGCCGGCTTGGTCCGTGACGTCGGTGAATCGCCAATTGCCGTCGTTGCGGTAGAGTGCGTTTTTGGGCGGCCTGTCCGTCGCGGTGCCTTTCAGGGGTGCGCCATTCAAGAAGTAGATGTCGAGATCGCCGTCGCCGTCGTAATCGAAAACCGCCAACCCCGCGGAAACGGTCTCCACGATGTACCGTTGTCCGCTCCCGCCGTCGGTATGAACGAAACGAATCCCGGTTTGAGAGGTGACGTCGCGAAAAAGGAGCGTCTCCGCACGTCCGTTCTTATCCGACGCGCGGCGAAGTAACGACCAGCCGGCAAGGAGTGCGGCGGAGACCGCGAGGATGCAGCCCGTGACGATCCAACGTCGAAGCATGTTACGGTTGAACGCCCAGCGCTTTCGCGATTTTTCGATAATCAGGGTTTTCCGGTTCCAGCCTGACGGCTTCCCTCGCCGCCGCCGCCGCGGTAATCAGATCGCCGTTTCGCTGGGCGGCCGAAATCAGCAGGCCGAAACAAGCCGCGGTGGGCTCCCTGGCGGCAGCCTTCAGTGCCAGTACCTGGGCCTCGAAGGGACGCTTTCCAGTCGCGACGTACAATCCCGCCAAGGCGAGATAGCCGCCCGCTTCGTGGGGCGTTAATTCGATCGCCTTGCGGTAGAGCGACTCGGCCTTGTCGAATTCCTCCCATTCCGCGAACAACTTGGCCGCCTGCATGATCGTCTCCAAATGAGACGATTCCGCGTTCAGTAGCCGCTCGAGCTGCTCACGAGCGCCCGACCGATCACCCATGCGGTCCTTCAACCACGCCGTCAAAAGCGAGGCGTCGGTGAATCGCGGGGCCAACGCCGCGGCCCTCGTCAAATAGCGTTCGGCCGTGGGGATATCTCCCACCGAAATATGGATCTTCGCGGCGGACACATAGGCTTGGGCGACCGAAACCCGTACCGCCTCCGCTTGAACGTCCGCGTCTTTGAGCTGCTCGCGATGACGAAGCTCATCCTGCCGTTTGCGCTCTTGGAAGAGACGCCGCATCTCCGCCGCATCTTCCCTTTGTCCCAAGCGATCTAGCGCCGTAGCCAACGGATAGTAGCCGTTGGTGTACTCGGGATTCATGCGAATCACCAGCGAGAGATGCTCGACGGCCTCCACGTCCTCTCGAAGTTGGACCAAAGCCTGGCCCAGCAAGGCCCGCATGGCCACGGCTCGCGGATGCCGTCGCAGCGCCTCCTTCAAGACGTCGCGCGCCCTCGCAAGCTGCCCGTCCTGGATCAGAACCTCCGCCAATTGCGTGGGATAGACCGATGACTCGGGAGATTGCCGCCACGCCTTTTCGTAATGCTCGGCCGCGGCCTTCAAATCGCCGGATTCCAACGCCGCCACGCCCAATGCTTGGTGCGCAGCGACGAAGTTTCCATCCAACTCCAGACACTTTTCCCAGCACCGCTGGGCCTGTTCGGTCTTGCCGAAGCGGCTATACATGCGACCGGCCAAGTCCCAGGCGTAGGCGTCGTTGGGAAACAGCGCCAACGTATCCTCGACAAGTCGCGACGTTTCCAAAATGAGCGAGGCTATCTCCGGCTCGGCTTTGGCGGCCACTTCTTCCAGCGGCTTGGGGCGCGGCCGATTCAACCAAACGGCAAAGCCCGCCGCAACCAACAGCACCACGGCCCCGAACAGCGCAACGACCCTACGATAACCGATTGGCTTCGCCAAACCGGCCGGTGCTCTCGAATCTTCGCTTACCATTGCGGTTTTCGACGCATCGATCCCGATCGGCGAGGTGTCACCGCCGTCGCTCGCAGGTTTCGGCATGGACGGCTGTTGGGAATCCGCCTGAAAAGATGACATGGCCCACTCAAAACCTCCGCAGAACGCCTCGCGGCTTGGGAGTCGGCAAACCCGATCCGCGCAAACGCGGCCGTCAACGGTCCCTGACGCGAACTACGCAAAAGCCCACGCCGCGTTCGCACGTTTCGATGCGGCATGGGCTTGAGAACCAACGGATGACCGCTTTTGCGGCAATCAGACTTCAAGCTGCGATTTTGCCGCCGAAGCTCACGATCCGGCAGCGGGAGCGGGCGAGGCTCCCAATTTCTGGAGCATCCGCTCGGCAATCCCTTTGGCACCCGCAGGATCGGAGCCGCTCATCAGTTTCTTGCCGTCTTCTTCCAAAGAGGCTCCTAGAGCCGCATCGGTCTTCTTGATCTCCTCGACCAAGTTCATGACTTGCCCGAACGCACTTCCCAATTGCTGCATTTTTCCGGCGGACACGTCCTGGAGGATCTTGGTCAACTCCTCCTTCGGGTTCCGCTCCACCGGCTTAACGGATTCGCCCTTGCCGCAGCCGATCGCCAAGAGGACGGCGACCGCCAAAATCGAACCCAAGAGGTTTTTCCAGTGAGCCATCATGACCGGTTCCCCTTTGCAGTTCCTTGGTCGTGTAATCGAAACGTGAAAGGGCGCAGGCACGACGACCTTTTCGTGCCCGCGCCTCCATTTCCGTTGAACGTGCCTACTGCAATCCGAACCTCAACCCGACTCCATTGGGTCATGGGGTCGAAATCGGCTCGCGACCGTTCCGGCTACCCAGCGCCCAATAGGTCTGCATGTCCATCGTCGCCGAGATGAAGCGAACCGAGCCGTCCACCATAGCGTGATTGCAGCCGCCGGGGTGATAGCTGCGGGCGGGGTACAACCCGTCGCGGTCCGACGCCATGCCCGGAGGGCCCTCAGCGATGCAGGTGGGATACCGCCAGTTCGGCGGGACCACCGTATTGAACACCGTTTGGGTGTAGTTGGCACCCATCCAGTTCCAACCGTTGTTGCTGAGGTGGTCCCCTTTGCCGGCTTCACATTGCACGCCCCAGGCCTCCAAGGCGGCGATGATGGTCTGCGGGTTCTGGCCTGTGATTAGGGGCGAGAGGAACGTGTTCGGGTCGCCATGGTTGAACCAGCTCGGGATTTGGTTACGGACCGGTTCGCCCGGCAGGTATTGGGAACCATTGTCATCGCCCTTGAGGACCTCCGAAGCCAAAATGGTGTTCGACGTGCCGTCGATCATGTCCGCCATCGAAGTCTCGCTCTGCGGCTTGATCGCCCCTGGGCAGCGGCTGTCGTGATCCCACCAAATGAGCCACGGCCCGCTATTCACGGCGTAGTTGCAGCCGGGGCCGTTCAACCAGCCCGTCTGCGGGGCCTTCATGTCGGAGGGGCACAGGTATGCGTTGATGACTGTCTTGCGCAGCGGCTCCGAGGTATCGTACCAGTTGGCCTCGGCACCGCTCGCCGCTCGGGCTTGAGCTTCCGCCATCGTTTGGTCGTACACTGCCCGCTGTTCGATGAACGGCAGGATCATGGTATGAACGCTGAAGCCCTGCCAAATCCGCCAGGGGTCGCGATTGACGCCGAAATTCGGCATCCAATAAAGATACCCCTGCCTAGGGAAAACTCGGTAAACATCGTGGTAATTCTGCGCCGCCAGCGCGAACTGCTTGAGGTTGTTCGTGCATTGGCTGCGGCGAGCCGCCTCCCGCGCCGCCTGCACCGCGGGCAGCAGCAAGGCGATCAAAATACCAATAATGGCAATCACAACGAGCAGTTCCACCAACGTGAACGCTCGTTTGCGCCATCGCGCGACGACGCTCAAAGTTCTCATAACCGCACTCCTTTCGAAAAACAACCGGAAAAGACTCAGACTTTGCCCGCGAGATGAGCACGATGTGTCTCTCGCCGGTACAGCACACAAGCGAAAAGCCCCTGTCGTCCGGGCATTCCCTTACCGCTGCCCGCCATCCCCTCGTGAGATCCTCACTCTGATAATACCTCTTAGAAATCGTCTGTCAACGAAATTGCGCCTCGGCAACTCGGAAACAGCCTTCGCGGGTTACCGCGATCCTGCACTTCCAGGCAGCACGAGTGCACCACCAAAATAGTGGTACATAAAACCCACCCTTGGCCAGGAATCCGGTCCTTGATTGACGCCGTCCGTCGCTTTTACGATGTCGAACTGCATCACCGCGACCGACGGTTACTCTGAATCGTTCAACGGCTTTGCCGGAGACCGCGCCAAAAAAGGTTAAACCGCGGACCATTCCTCGTGATTTCCTGCATCGGCGGGAGATCGCTCAGTAGATCACTTTCAAATCCGGCTTTTCCGACCGCAGCCGTTTCACGCCCTCTTCCGTCACGCGACTGCGACTCAAACCCACCACGCGAAGTCCCGCCATCTCGATAATAGCGTCCAAACCCTCGTCGCTAACTAAAGTATCCTCCAGCCCCAGATTCTGCAAGCCCCGCAAACTTCGCACTTCCCGAAGGGTCGTATCCCCTATTTTCGTTCCACTCAAGTTGAGGAAGCTCAATCTATCGAACTGTCGAATAGTGGCCGCGGCGGCGTCGGTAATCAAGGTCCCGCTCAGATCGAGGTACCGGATCTCCGTCAATCCCGCCAGCAACTGTAAGCCGGAATCCGTAACCTGGGTTTTCGCCAGGTTCAAGCCTTGCAGCTTTTCCAGCGATCGCAGCGACGCCAAACCCGCGTCGGAGATCGCAGCACCGGGAAGCCCCAAATAACGAAGGGACGGCATCCGAGCGACGTGAACCAGCCCGGCATCGGTAATCTTTTCCGGCAGGTAAAGTTCCTCCAGTGCAGCGAGTTTTTCCAAGACCGCGACGCCTTTGTCCGTCACACGAGTTCCCAGCAGGTTGAGATAACGGAGCGCGGCCAAGTCGCTCAGGCTTTCGAGGCCCACATCACCGATGCGGGTGAACTTCACGTCCAAGTAGAGCAGGGATTTGGCGGCGGACAATTCGCTCAATCCCCGATCGGTGACGGCCGTACCCGCAAGCGTCAGCTCCTCCAAATTCGGCATGGCGGCAATCATGGGCATGGCGGCATCGGTCACGCGCGTGCCCGCCGCGGAAATGCCTTTTAAGCGCGGCAAGTCGCCGAGGACGGCCAAGCCGGCGCCCGTCACCGCGGTGCCGTTGACGCTGATGCGCTCCAGACTCGGCATCCCCGCCGCATACGCCAAACCGACATCGGTGACCGGAGTGTCATCCAGCAGGAGAAACTTGACGTTCTTCAAGCGACTCACTTCGGCAACGTCGGCATCGACAATGCGGCAACCCGACAGATCGACGACTTCCAGCCGAGCGGGTTTGGTCGGCTTATCGACTCCCAGTACCGCCGCCTTACTTTGAAGCAATTCGGCAATCGGCCTTTCCTCGGGCACGAGCAAATCCAGAAGTTGTTGCGTCGTGATTTGTTGAGACGTCGGCGAGCGTTCTTCCTCCGCAGGTGTCGTGTCCCCAAGTGTCGTGAACCGACCGGAGTCGTGCTGCCGCGCCGACGGTGATTCCGCGCCGACGCCGGCGGATTCGGAAATCTCCCGAGATTCTCCGGCCGCTCCGCCGCATAGAAGCGTCCACCATGCCGGCGAAAGCGCGATCGTAAACGCAACGCCCGTCGATACCGCGAAAAACCGAAGAAAATCCATGAATCGGCCTTTGCAAATCACAGCCACACACGGAAGACTCAAGCGGTATTTCACCCGTCCGAAAACCCTCCCAATCAGTTTAGCATGGCTCGTTTTCACCGGCTGAAGAATGGGGGGGGAATCACCGGTTCGACCCGCGAATCGGGACAATCCCCCTGGCAGGTTGGGAAAAGCGATACGAAGATAGACGTGTTGTCGCACCGGGGTTGATTCCGCCGCAGCGGTGAGACGTGAGCCATGCACGAGATCAAGGTATTCAGCGGACGGTCCAATCGCGAGCTGGCCGAGAAGGTCGCTCAATATCTCGGATTACCCCTCGGACGAATTGCTCTCGGCAATTTCGCCGATGGAGAAATCTCCGTCAAGATCGAGGAAGACGTCCGCGGTCGCGACATCTTCATCGTTCAATCGACCTGCCCTCCGGTCAACGATAACCTCATGGAGCTGTTGATCATGATCGACAGCTTCAAGCGGGCCAGCGCCGGACGAATCACCGCCGTCATCCCCTATTTTGGTTATGCCCGGCAGGATCGCAAGGATGAGGGGCGTGTCCCCATCACCGCAAAGCTCGTGGCGAACCTAATAACTCGGGCGGGCGCCGACAGAATTCTGACCATGGATCTTCACGCCCCCCAAATCCAGGGCTTTTTCGATATCCCCGTAGACCACCTTTACGCCGCCCCCGTCCTGGACAGTTACTTTCTCAACCTGGGCATCCCGTTGGACGATATCGTCGTCGTCAGCCCGGACGAAGGGAGTATTAAACGCACGTTGATCCATCTCCCCGTTTTCGGGGGCAAGCTTGCCATTGTGGACAAGCGACGTGAGGGGGCGGCGACCACTCAAGCCCATCTGATCGGGGAATCGGTTCAGGGGAAGACCGCGCTCTTGTTTGACGACATGATCAGCACGGGGGGATCCATTACCGGTGCCGCCAGGATGGTGAAACAGGCGGGCGCCAAAGCGATCTACTTGGCGGCGACGCACGCGGTCTTTTGCGGGCCGTGTCTGGAACGATTGAGCACGGCCCCGGCCGAGCGGATCGTCGTTACGGATACCATCCCCCTGTCCTCCGGGCGCCAACTCCCAAATATTTGCGTGCTTACCGTCTCGGAACTCTTGGGGGAGGCCGTCAAACGCATCCATCGCAATGAGTCCGTGAGTCGCCTGTTCGGCATGTACCGCTAAACATGGCCGGCACGCTCGTGCTTCCACCGACGCGGATCGGCAGCGGAGGCTACGGGGTAGGGCGACGAACGCCTCCGCCGTCCCCTTGAACGTCGGCGCGGGAGCATGCTCCTTCGCGCGACAACTAAGGGCCATCGCTTCACCCACCCTTGAAATTTTCGCCGTTTTGTTGAAAATCAAGGATTCCCGATCTGATCCGAAAACATACGCGAAGGCGGGCGTCGCCTGCGATTTACTGTGGAAGGGCCTTGCGGATATGGAAGAAATTATTGCGGAACTGAGGCAGCCGGGCGGGAAGCGCAGTAATCGCCGCTTGCGAGCGGCCGGCAAGTTACCGGCGGTGCTCTACGGCCACAAACAAGAGACCGTCTGCCTCCTCTTGCCCTCGGACGCGGTTGCGAACGCCGTTCGGCATGGAGTCCGATTGATTCGTTTGACCGGGGCGGTTCAGCAGGATGCGTTCATCAAGGAATTGCAGCGCGATACTTGGGGAAAGCATATCCTCCACATCGATCTGACACGGGTTTCGGCTCACGAGCGCGTCGAGGCAGAAGTGGCGCTGGAGCTTCGCGGCGAAGCGCCGGGCGTCAAAGAAGGCGGCGTCGTGGTACAGCACCTCCACTCGCTGACGATCGAATGCGACGTCGATAAGCTGCCCGAGGTCGTTTACGTGAGTATCGGTGACTTGGGATTGAACCGGCTCTTGACCGTGGCCGATCTCAAATTGCCGGAGGGTGCCACTACCGAGCTTGATCCTTCCACGGTCGTCGTCGAATGCCGGATGGCGGTGGAACAGGAGGAGCCGAGCACGGAGGGAGCGGCACCGGCGGAAGTGGAGCCCGAGGTCATTCGACGCAAGAAGGAGGACGAGGAGGAGAGTGAATAGGGGCTCGATCCCCTCTCCGCAATCGGAAAAGTCGGTTACGCGGACATGAGTCGAGGAATCCTCGGTGCTGCGGGCATTGTGGTCACGGTTGATCGAACGGCTCGGCGGTACCGTAGGGGAACCTGAAAGCGAACCGCCGGTGAAGCTGGTCGTCGGTCTCGGCAATCCCGGCGCGAAATACCACGGGACCCGCCACAATGTCGGCTATGACGTCCTGGCCGAACTGGCGCGGCGCTTCGAAGCGGGGAAACCCCGCAACCGCTTCGCCGGCGAGACGGTTGATGTGGTGATCGACGGGGTGCGGGTCCTGCTGCTCAGCCCGACGACGTACATGAACCGCAGCGGCAGGAGCGTGGCTGAAGCACGCGGTTTTTTCAAGCTTGCCCCGGAAGACGTGATGGTGATCTGCGATGATCTGAGCCTTCCGTTGGGGAAGCTTCGGATCCGCGGCAAGGGGTCTTCCGGCGGCCATAAAGGCTTGGAAGATATTATTCGTAGTTTGGGTACGGAAAACTTTCCCCGATTGCGGGTGGGAATAGGTTCGCCGCCGCAGGGCCTGGATGCCGCGGACTTTGTGCTGGCGCGATTTTCGGCGGAAGAACGAGCAGTCATTCGTGAGGCCGTCATCAAGGCATGCGATGCGGTGGCAGTGTGGGTCAAGCAGGGAATCGACGCGTGCATGAACCGTTATAATTGAGGGTCGACCGTCCTCCCTGCCGAAGTCGATCAATTTGGGCGGATGCCAAGGAAATCGGCCCCGGGCATCCGGTGGTTTAAGGAGTGCCATTTTGAATTACTACGAAGGGCTTTACATTTTGGATTCCGGCCGTTTTGCTCGGGATCCGGATGGTACGGTTCGACAGATCACCAGCGCCATCACCGATGCCGGCGGCGAAGTTCTGGTCAGCCGCATGTGGGAGGAGCGAAGGCTCGCCTATCCCATCAAAAAGCAGCGAAAAGGAACCTATTGGCTGGTGTACTTCAAACTGGAAGGCACTCGCTTGGACGAGGTCCGGGCTCGATTCCAGCACGCGGATTACATCCTTCGTTACATGCATGTGCGCGTCGATCCGCGGATCATCGATATGCTGGTCGAGCACGCCCGGGGCGGACTGGTAGCTCCGCGCACGGTCACGGCAGGCGGGGATGTGGCCGAGGAGGTCTCCGATGACGTCGACGTGGAGGCGGTGATCGATTCCGATGCCGACAATTGATCCATGCTCCCGCGGCTCGGCAAAACGGGTTGAATGCGTCAAGCATCCGCACCGGGAGCCTGATACCTTCCGAGTATCACATTCAATTGAATCGAGAGATAACTCGCGAATCCGGGGCACGGGGAGGATCCATGGCAAGTTACAATCGCGTTATCTTGTTGGGAAACCTGACCCGCGATCCGGAAGTCCGTTATACGCCCCAGGGAACGGCGGTCTGTGACGTGGGGCTTGCCGTGAACGAACGCAGGAAAAATGCCGCCGGGGAGTGGATTGACGAGGTTGTGTACGTCGATGTGACCCTTTGGGGAAGAACCGCGGAAGTCGCCGGCGAGTATCTCACCAAAGGGTCGCCCGTTTTGATCGAAGGGCGATTGCGGCTCGACACCTGGGAGTCGCAGGATGGGCAAAAGCGGTCCCGGTTACGCGTGGTGGGCGAACGTATGCAAATGCTGGGGGCGCGGGGTGGGAGCGAGGGCGCCGGCGGCGGCAGTGCCCGGCAGCGACGCCCGGCGGCATCCGCTGGGAGCAGCGCCGCCGCGGACGACATCCCGCCCGCGGATATCCCGCCGGACGATGACGTACCGTTCTGAATCGATCCGGGACCGGAGATAATGGTGCCGCTCGCGTCGAAATCGAAGCGTCGAACTGAATCTTAAACACGAGCGAAGATTTATCACGAAGGCCGGCGAGGCTAACAAGAGAATCAGGACTGAGGCGGACTCATGGCAGCTTCCCAACAGAAAAAACGGAAACACCCTTCACGCGGTCTCCCCCGCGGCCCGCACGGCGGAGTGCAGCTTTTGCTGGTGGGCACCGTCGAACACCTCGGCAAGCCCGGCGACGTGGTCGAGGTGAAACGCGGCTATGCCGTCAATTATCTGTTGCCCCAAGGCTTGGCCACCGTGGCGACCGATCATCACCGCAGGATGGTCGAAAAACACAAGGCCAAGTTGTTGGAGCTGGAACGGGCGAAACTGGCTAATCTCCGTCAATTGGCCGAGAACATCTCGCAGGTCAGCATCTCCATCGAGGCCAACGCCAACGAAGAGGGGCATCTGTACGGATCGGTCGGCCCCGTCGAGATTTCCAAGGCTTTGAAACGGGAAAACATCAACATCGTTCCGGACCAGGTACGGCTCCAAGGGCCGCTGAAGGAATTGGGGCTTTACACCGTCCAAGTGCATCTGGGCGGCGAAGTATTCGCCGACCTCAAGGTGTGGGTCGTTCCGGCCGCGAGTGAGGGTGAGAAACCATCGCGGTAAGCGGTCGCATCGCCTCTGTTTCGGCGCCGATTGCTTCCCACAACAGTTGATCGACTTGTCGGGCGTGCCGCACGGCACGCCCTGTTTTTTGTACGCCGCCCTCTCTTCACCACACCAGTCTCGTTTACGCCGGTGCCGGCCCTAGCTCTTTGCTAAGCTCGCGCCGCCGATTAGGATGGTGTCGTTGCTTCGTTGGAACAAGGCTCGCAACCGGCCAGGTCATTCGGGAGTACGAACTCATGAAACCCACAGACAAAAGTCTCGGCCGCCTCGCGCTGTATTTCGGCTTGATGTTTGCAACGGCCTTCGCGTCCGCCTCGTACGCCAAGGAAGGTGATTCGTGTCTCCGCGAGGGAAACCCGCAAAACGTGGGCGCGGACCCGGCCATCCTCGCCAAGATTCGGCCGGCTATGGAGGCTTTTGTTGAAGCGAAGGAAATCAGCGGAGCCGTGACGATGGTGGTAAGAAAAGGGCAAATCATCCATCATGCGGCGGTCGGCCGGGCGGACCTGGAGCGGCAAATCCCCATGACCGAGGATACCCTGTTCGGGATCGCGTCCATGACGAAGCCGATCTCGGCCACCGCCCTGATGATCTTGGTCGACCAGGGCAAGGTGGGACTGGACGATCCCGTCGCGAAATATCTCCCGGAGTTTGCAAATCTCAAGATTGGCGATAAGCAACCGGAAGGGCAGGTCACGGTGCGGCACTTGCTGTCGCACACGTCCGGTTTCAGCGGCAGCCAGCGAACGGAAGAAACCTTGGAGAAAACGGTCTCGGCCATCGTCGGCGGCGGCTTGAGTTTTGAACCCGGCACCCGCTGGGCTTACAGCCCCGGTATGACGGTTTGCGGCCGCCTGGTGGAGGTCGTAAGCGGCCGGCCGTTTGACCGGTTCCTGGAAGAGAACATCTTCGAACCGTTGCACATGAGAGACACGACATTTCTGCCGAGTGAAGAGCAACGGACGCGAACGGCCAGGCTGTATAAGAAGGCCGATGACGGAGACGCCCTGGACCCTTTTGCCTCGTGGATTGTGGATGACGCCGGAACCCGGGCACCGAATCCCTCGGCCGGCCTGTTCTCCACGGCACGCGATCTCGCCCGATTCTATCAAATGATTTTGAACGGCGGTGAGCTTTGCGGAACAAGAATCCTATCTTCGGAGGCCGTCGCCGAAATGTTACGCGTCCAGACCGGTGAATTTACCGTCGGCTTCACCCCGGGAAATGCCTGGGGCCTCGGCTGGTGCATCGTCCGCCGGCCTCAAGGCGTTACCCAAATGCTCTCTCCGGGAACCTTCGGTCACGGCGGAGCCTTCGGGACGCAAGGTTGGATCGATCCCCGGCGAGAGATGATCTTCATCTTGTTGATCCAACGGGCGGGCCTACCAAATGCCGACGAGTCCTCCATCCGGAAGACATTCCAAGAGATTGCCGTGCAAGCGATTCGGGAATAGCGGACGCAGCGCTTCCGGCTTGGATTTCGGCCGGCTTACAGATTCGGCCCGATATGACTTCGGGCCGTCTTCTACGCCAAATCGCGCTCCTCGAAAAGCAGCAGGGCAAGCAACAAGGCCATGCCGATATAAATGCCGCTGTACAACAAGCTCAAACCGAGGTACTCAAGCGGCACCGGTTGGCCCGTGGCGATCGGCGTTTCGATGCTGAAGTAGTCCAGCCCGGGCAGGACCACGGCCAATAGTTTGGCCGCAAAGGCCACGAATTCCAGCCGATCCGCGGTTTGTTGGACGACGGTCTGCAAGAGGTGTCCCAAGGCGTAAATGGTAGCGCAAATCACCAGGTTTGGCAAAAGCGGAAGACGTGTTGAGATTGCGGTTGCCACGGAGGCCAAGATCATGGTCTCCAAAAATGCCAACACCAAGCCGGGCGTGGTTTGCAGCATCTCGTTCCGGCACTCTTGCACGGTCGGATCCGGCCGCGCCGTCTCCCGCGAATCGTAACTCACCTTGAAAGAGATGCTGCAAAGGAATACGGACCCCAGCAGGAGGAAAAGCAGAATTACAGGCAACATCACGCCGAGGAACTTGCCCACGACCATCTGCCAACGGGCGATCGGCTTGGAGAGCAAAGTCAACGCGGTTCTCCCCTCGATCTCCTCGGCAATGGATACGCTGGCGGTCCAGACGGCCAAAACCACGGCCAAAACCTTGATCAGCGTTAAACCGTCGGCCTTGACGAGCTTGATATCCTCGCCGAAGGTATTGAACGGGAGAACGGGAAACAACAGCAGGGCCACAATGCCGAACGCCAAGAGTACGTAAAACAGCGGTTGCGACGTGGCTTCCTTCGACGTCGTCCGAGCGATCGCAGTGACGCGCGGAGCCACGAGGCTAAGCGCTTGCAGACCCAGAGCTATCAGCGCCAAAGCGGCAGGCAAGCCCAGGACCACGATCCAGAGCGGCTTCATCCAAACGGGAAGCATCGCAACAAGCGTATCCAGCCGCCCAAGCCAACTGGCGAAAACCGGCTGGAATAATTCGGAAGCAGTCTGCAACGTGTTCATACCAAGCCATAGCTCCGAGTGCAGCTTTCATCCGGCAGTCCATCCGTCCGCAATCCGGCAATCTCACGGAAGGCGCGACCGTCCGTGCAACCCGCCGACTGGGGCAATACGACACACTCGCCATTTTGGTTCAAACGGTGCGGAAACTCTCATCGAAACTCCGCGCACCCCTCCGTAGCGGTAAGAATCTGATCGATCTTCACCCACGAATCGTAAATCCGGTGAAACTTCCCGTCGCCGGGCCGCGCGCCTCCTCTGCGGTTCGAATATGGTGCCGCAATCGCGCCGAGACCGCACGGGTAAAACGCTCCAGCTCTTCGGGGGGGCCTTCCACTACGAGGTGAACTCGGCCGTCAGCGAGGTTTTCCACGTACCCGGTGACCTGGAAACCCGCCGCGATTTGCAGCGTGGTATACCGGAACCCCACGCCTTGCACCCTACCGGAGTAGTAGATTTCCCGCCGTTCCATCCGCCGGCTCACCTCGACTCGCTTTCGCCCTTTCCGCAAGCCTCGTTCCGGGGTTTTGCAATGAGCGGAGTCGCGCCCGTCCCTCACTTTCGCCGCAACGCTTGGCGTCGCAGCCCCGGAAACTCCCTCGTTACGCGATCGCTCTTGCCCCCCCTGCCCAAGATTTTGTACCGTTACCTCCATCATGAGCACGATCCTCAAGCAATACCAGATACCGTGGAACTTTCGACGGGACCCGAACTTCGGGCTTCCCCGACCCCAATGTGTCTCTCGGGTGCCGCGGGTTTTCGGTCTCTGCGCTGCCCTTGTCGTTTGCGCTTCCTTTTTCCACGACTCCGCTCATGCCGTCGGCGAACCATTCTTAACTATCGTTGAGCCGCCGGCGTCGACCGAACGGGCCGTCCTGCTTCGCAGCGGAGCCGTTATCGAGGGCCGAATTCAAGATGACGGCGAAAAGGTCCGCGTCACGGTGAATCACGGCGAAATCCTGATCCCCAAGCGAGAAGTCAAGGAAATCGCCGGCAGCATTTTGGAATTGTATGCCCGGCAGCGTGATCGCCTGCCGCCGGGCGAGGCGGATGCACACCTGGAACTCGCCGTCTGGTGCATCGACCACGGCCTCCAGCAAGAGGCCCGGCGAGAATTGCAGCTTGCTCGATCCCTCCGCCCGGACCACCCGACGCTCAGCCTGGCCGAGCGACGGATCGAATTGTCCGATTCCGCTCGCTCTGCTTTCTCTCACAAACAACGAGAACCTTCGGCACCGAACGCCGGGGGACTCGATCATGCGGCGTCTTCCGCCGCCGATCCGCTGCCGTTACCCTCCTGGCTGTCCGGCACGGTTCAAGCCGGCGCAGGCCCCCAACCGATGCAGTCCGGTCAAGATCAAAACCGCGAGACGGCTCCGCTCTCAATCAGGATTATCGAGGTTCCGAGCCGTCCCGTCGCTCCCGCTCGACGAAGCGATCCGACCGTCCTCCTTCGCGGGCTGCCGGCAAACACAGGTCCGGATTTTGTTCGGGTAATTCAGCCGATTCTGAGTAATCAGTGCGCCACGGCGGGCTGCCACGGCGCGAACTCCCCGGAGGAACGCCGCTTGTTGCGCATTCCGTATGGGCGCCCCGCCACTCGCTCCGAAACCGCCCACAACCTCGAAGTCGTGCTCGGCTGGATCGACTTCGATAATCCCGGTGCAAGCCCGCTGCTTGCGGTACCTAGCCGCGCGCACGGCGGCGGCGCTGCGCCGATTTTTTCCGGCACCTCGGCGCGCCAATATCGGGAGTTGGTGGACTGGGTATTTGCCGTGACGCGGAAGGATGGCGGCGAGAATTCACAGCCTTCGCCCAACGAAATGGGCATGGATATGCCCGGCGGCATTCCTCCCGAGTTACAGCAAGCGACATCTCCCGTGTTCGGATCCGAGACTCCCGGCCCCGTGGTCCCGGCCTCGGCGCTGGAAGCGCCGTCGGCCGTTCTGCCCGCCGTTGCCTGTGAGGCTGAGGTGGGATCGGCCCTGCTTCCGTCAGCAGACGAGAACCAGAGATTCTTTCCAGCGTGGTATACCGAGCACGGCGAGCACGGACCTTCCATAACCCTAGAAAGCGGCCGAATCCTCCCGGGCTTCCCCGAAAGTGACACTCGTGCCGGCTACGATGGGAAGGCGTCGTCGTCGATTCCGCTTCCTCTGCGTCGGCTCCCGGTCGAGGCAGAGCCGTTGACGGGTTTCCAAGAGACGCCCATGGCCGGGACAATCAAGCCGATGGAGGACACGATCGCTGGCGATCGCTCAACGTCACGAGTTGTGACAGAGGAATTGGGCACCGAGGCGGCGGCGGACCGGCAGTCCCCCAAGGTTCTGCCTTTTGGGGACACACTCCCCCCGCAGAACGAATTTTTCTATCGGTAGTGGACCGGGACGGGTGTGCAGGGCAAGAGCAACCGAGATGCTTAAGCCCTTTCGGCCCGGCCTATCACCCGATCCCTCCCTAAGAATAATCTATGCCGTTCCGAGCGGCTCCTCCCGGGGGAGGCACTATTCCCACGGCGCTGATCCAGCGTCAAACGCTGAGAGAAGACTCTCTCACCCTTAATCGGCAACCTGTGCTGGGCGTCAACCATCCGGCCCGCAAAAGGGAACAGGCTCTTCGCTCGTCGAAGCGACGAACGCTCGTTCCTCGCCGCCACCCGCGGACGGTCCGTTGCTGAGACAATGTTCCCTTTTAGGCCGAGAGCCGTCTGCACAGGCGAGATAGTCCACGCTGAGCGCGATTCGGCTACGAAAATTGGGTGCCCGCTACTCTCCGCGAGCATGTACGCCGAGCGCCGCGTTGTCCTCGGCTGCTTCACCGATTTCTCGGCCGCAGCGTTGCGGTAAGTGTGCTCCGCCAATGATTTGCCGAGACCTTGCGCGAGGCGACGCTAGGGAAGCTTGATCTCGCCGTTTTTCCAGGCCGTAAGAAACTGACGATTGCTTTCCAGCAAGTCTTTGCGATGCTCCAGCTCGTCTGCCGTGAGCCATAGGCACTCGGCGACTTCGGCCGGATTGGGAGCGACCTGCTGGCTCGCCGCCAGCTCCACCAGCCACCATGCCAGATCCACGCCCCAAGGAGTGGCTCGCCGCCAGATTCGGCAACGAGGCGAGCCACTCACCCCCAATTCCTCGAAAAGCTCGCGGACGAGGGCCTTTTCCTCGGTTTCTCCGGGTTCCATGCCGCCTCCGGGAAAGCACAGCATCCCCGGCGCGACGACTTCAGCGGCGCGACGAATGATGAGGAATCGCTGACCGCGTAGGATCACGGCCACGACGCCTCTACGAACCGCCCCACGGTTTTCTCGATCGAGATGATTCATGGATGAAACGCGTCCTTTTCGCATTGGCCGCCCGGCCCTTCGGTGCCCTTCCCTCAATAATCTCTCTCGCGATATCCCGACATCCTGCTATCTTCTCCCGGGCGCCTGATGATTCGGCCTGGGATCGGTTTCAGCGATCGCGCGCCCGTTCGGCCGAAGATTTGCCGGGAACCTGCGGTCGATCCCGCCTCCTCGTCGCAGCGTCCGCGCGGAATCTATAATAACAAGACCTTCGGTAGCCACGAGAAATCGAGGACGTTATGTCTCAGGCCCCTACTAATAGCGATTCAAACGAAAAGGGTAGCTCCGGAGAAGGTTACTGCGGTATCACGCAATTCACAGTGTTCTTGGATGACGGACCGTCCCGTTTGGCGGACCTGCTGCTTCGCTTTGAAGCCCGGAATTGCCGGCTGGTGAGCTTTGACTTTCGACGGGAACTGGGGTACGCCATTGCCTGCTTCATCTTGTACCCCGCTTCGGTCGGTAGGGAGGTGTTGGAACGGGCGGGCTTACCCATCGTCGAAAATCGCTTGCCTGCCGTGCGGCTCGCTTCAGGCCCGCAACCCCTGTTGCAGGTGTGCTTGCCCTTGGCGAGAGAACATGTGGATGTCCGTTCCGGGCAAGTGCTGGCCATGGCGGGCAAGCACGGATCCATCGCGCTGCTCAGCGTGAGTGATGCCGCCTCCGCCTGCGAGATTCTCCGCGAACACGGTTTCCAACTCATGACGGAAGAGGACCTCTTCGGCCCGGAAGAAGAATCCGGTACTTGACACCGGCCGCAGCCGCTCCAAACCCGTTTCGTGGGATTTCCGGCCGTTTCCTCGAAGCTTTATGTAGGGTGTGCCGGCGGCTCCGTCATTCCCTTGATGTGGATGAAACGGATTGCAGCCCAAGGGAGCACGACCAGGCCTCTTCCGTAGGGCGACTCTTCCGCCCTCACCACGAGCAACTTTTCGCCGGTCCAAGACGCGAAGCACTGCTCCACCAGAAGAGACTTTCCGCCGTCCAGCTCGACTCGCAATTCCGCCCCCGGGGGTTTCGCCTGCCAAATACTCTGGAATATATCGGCCATGGAAGCGCCGCCGCTATCGCCGACTTTGACATTTCCGCCCGTTGCCGTCGAGGCCCGCTGGGAGTCGGCCGTCGGCCTGCCCCCTGTCAGCTCCAAATGAAGACCGCTGTCGAAGGTAATGGCGGAGTCGCCCAAACCCTGCCCTACGGCGAGCGCATTGCGTTTGGTGTCGATGGCGGAATCGGTAGCCACGGACACCTGAGCGGCTGCGGTCTTCTCGGATTCCGTCAGCTCTTCATAGCTGGGGATGCGAAAGGTGCTGCCGCATTCCGGGCACTTGCCGGGCTTTCCCTGCAATTCCGCCGGTCCGAAAAGCCGATGACCGTTGGGACACAAGAACTCGATTCTTTCTTCTCTTCCCGCCGAAAAGGTCGCCGCGGTTTCCTCCGCCTTTTCCGCAGCCGCGATCTCCTCTAAGGTAGGAATCAGAAACTTGATCCCGCAACGAGGGCACTTGGCCGGTTTGCCGGCCCGGTCTTCGGAACAGCGGATGCGGTGCCCGTTCGGGCAGAGGAATTCTATGCTCATGGGATTAGGACCTCGCGGTCGCGGCACGGCTCCGCCGGCAACCGGAAAAGATGACCGACCATTGCATCCCTTCAGTGTACGTCCGCCGCAAGGGTCCGCAAATACTACTCCGCCCGTGATTTCCTCCGTACCGATCGTCCTTTCCAAACTGAGATTGTCCGATGGTCGTTCGTAATCAGATCCCGGCAGGTAAGAGTATCCTGGGAGGCATCCTACCCGCCTTTCTCGCAGCAGCCATTCTCGGTCTTCATCCGCTCGTGGGTGACGAACCCGCACGCATGATGGAGCGATTGGACCGCGGCGTTGTCGCGATCGCTCGCGAGGACGGAACGGTCGCCGTCTCTTGGCGTCTGCTTGCCACGGATGCCCCGGCAACGCACTTCCACGTCTATCGCGTGGAAGACGACGGCAGCATGCTGCGGTTGACGGAGAACGCCCTCGATCAAGCCACTTTCTTCATCGACTTCACGGCGAGGGTCGGTGCAAACCGATACGTCGTCGAGACGCTGAACGGCGAAAGGGTCATCGAGCGTTCGCCCCCGCTCGCACCGTCCCCGACACCTTATTTGGAGATTCCCCTGCAAACCCTGGCGGGGCACTTTCCCAATGACGCTTCCGTGGGCGATCTCGACGGAGACGGCATCTATGAGATCGTCATCAAACAGGAGATGCGACCGAGGGACAACTCGCAGCGCGGCGCCACGGGACGAACGAAACTCGAAGCCTATACCCTCACCGGTCACTTCCTGTGGCGTATCGACTTAGGACCGAACATTCGCGAGGGTGCCCACTACATGCCGTTCCTCGTCTACGACTTCGACGGCGACGGCTGCGCCGAGGTGGCTTGCCGCACGTCGGACGGCACGATCGACGGCGGCGGCAAAGTCCTTGGAGATCCCTCGGCGAACTACCGGGACAACCGGGGTTTGATCTTGGCCGGTCCGGAGTTTTTGACCCTGTTCTCCGGGAGGACGGGTGAGGCCTTGGCGAGCGAACCGTACGTCCCACCCCGCGGCGACGTTCGAGGCTGGGGCGACGACTACGGCAATCGCTCCGACCGATTCTTGGCGTGCGTCGCCTACCTGGACGCCCGGCATCCCAGCATCATCATGGCCCGCGGCTATTACACGCGAACGGTCTTGGCGGCCTGGGACTGGCAGGGCGGACAACTTGACCTTCGCTGGATATTCGATACCGACGCAAGCAACTCGCCGCATCCTGAGTATCGCGGTCAAGGCAACCACAACTTGGCCGTAGCGGACGTCGATGGAGACGGACGAGACGAGATCATCTACGGGGCGTGCGCGATCGACGACTCGGGCGAGCCGCTTTACAGCACCGGCCTAGGCCACGGCGACGCCTTGCACGTGACGGATATCGATCCCGACCGCCCCGGCTTGGAGGTATTCGGCATCCACGAGCGTCCCCGACATCCCCATGCCTGCAACTTGCGCGACGCGGCGACGGGCGAAGTGTTATGGGGGCTTCCTTCACAAGACGTCGCCCGCGGAATGACCGCGGATATCGATCCCCGATACCGAGGGCTGGAATGCTGGGCGTTCGGCGCCGGACTTCAAGGCGTGTTCGACTGCCGGGGACGGCGTATTGCCCGGCGAAGCCCGCTTTCCTGCAACATGGCCGTCTGGTGGGACGGCGACCTGCTGCGGGAACTGCTGGACCGTACCAGAATCGAAAAATGGCTGCCGGAACGCGAAACCGCCGACTTATTGCTGGATGCCGCCGCCTTTGGCTGCGTCTCAATTAACGGCAGCAAAGGGAATCCCAGTCTGATTGCCGACATCCTCGGTGATTGGAGGGAGGAGGTGCTCTGGCCCTCGCGCGATGGAAAACGCTTGCTGCTATTCACCTCCCCCATACCCACAACGTGCCGCATGGTCACGCTGATGCATGACCCAGTCTATCGTTCGGCCGTCGCAGCGCAAAACGTCGGCTATAATCAACCGCCGCATCCCGGCTTCTTCTTGGGCGAAGAAGCGGCCTCCCGCTCCGCCCCAAGCCCGAAGTGATCTG
Organism: Thermogutta hypogea; assembly: GCF_055386265.1. NCBI lineage: Bacteria > Pseudomonadati > Planctomycetota > Planctomycetia > Pirellulales > Thermoguttaceae > Thermogutta > Thermogutta hypogea. The sequence continues at coordinate 1,080,896 of NZ_AP042425.1, read as the reverse complement.
CAGGCTCAACCGATCAGGTCTTGGAACACCGCCGCTCATGGCAAGGCCGAAACGCAGTCGCTTGCGATCAGACCGGAACGAGAGTAAATTGGCCCGCATTGCCCGATTCACCATGGACTGCGGACCGGATGCGGCGCGTCGCCGCCGCGCGTGCTGACCTTCGCGGCTGTGGCATCCCGGGCGTCAATCCGCGGCAAACTGCAAGTCCCGTTCATCCGTTTTTTTCCACTACCCATTACACAGTAAAAGGTTACGTGCCAATGGCAGGTTTCGGGGGAAATCGCGTTCGCCCGATGGTCCGAGTTTGGATGGCGGCGACGGTCCTGCTGGGGTGGACCGTGTCGGCCCAAGCAGCGACCGAAACGGGGAGTGTACCCACCGCACCGCAATACGTCACCATGTCCGCTCTCGACCTATGGATCGTGGGCGGTTATCTGTTTGGAATCGTAATCCTGGGCTGTTTGGCAGGCCTGCGACGCCGCGAGTCTCAGGGGAGCGACTATTTTCTTGCCAGCAAGTCCTTGGTCTGGCCCATGATCGGAATGGCCCTGTTCGCCACGAACATTTCCACGATTCACTTGGTAAGCTTTGCTCAGAACGGTTATACATCCGGTTTGACGTACGGCAATTTCGAGTGGATGGCCGCTTTCACGTTGGTCATTCTCTCGCTCTTCTTCGCCCCTTTCTACTTGCGAGCCAACGTGGCGACGCTCCCGGATTTTCTGGAACGGCGATTCAATCGACCGTGCCGAGACTACCTGGCCATTCTTTCGATTTTTTCCGCCGTGGTCGTCCACATCGGATTTTCCCTGCTAACGGGAGCCATCGTTTTGGAAGGTACCGTCTTGTCGGCGTTCGTGGATTCGCCCGAGCAATACCGATTCTGGACCGTCTTGGCGATGGCCGGGGCCACCGCGATCTATACCATCGTGGGCGGCTTGCTGGCCGTGGTGGTGACGGAAACCATCCAAACCGTGGTATTGCTTGTCGGGGCGGCCTGCATCACGTGGATCGGATTCCACATGATCGGCGGGTGGAACTCCTTGGTGCAAAGCGTCCACCCCGTGAATCTCACCATTCTTCGTTCATCCGCCGATCCCACCGGAATCACATGGTACGCCGTCTTTCTCGGTTATCCGGTGTTAGGCATTTGGTATTGGTGCACGGATCAAACCATCGTGCAACGCGTGCTGGGGGCGAAGAACGAAAACCACGCCCGCATCGGCCCGCTTTTCGCCGGGTTCCTGAAGATTCTGCCGGTCTTCTTGTTCGTGCTCCCCGGCGTCATCTGCCTGGGTCTGGTGAACACCGGCAAGCTACCCCCGCTGCCGGAATTGCCCGACGGCTCGCCCAATACCGAGCAGACCTACACTCACATGATCAAGACGATGCTCAACCCGGGCTTTCGGGGCATCGTGATCGCCGCATTGTTGGCCGCCCTCATGAGCACGGTATCCGGCGCGCTCAACTCCATCGCGACGCTGTTCAGTTACGACATCTACAAGCGATGGGTACCGAACGTTTCGGAACGCAACCTGGTTTGGATCGGACGTTGCGCCACGTTCGTGGCGATGTGCGTGGCGATCGCCTGGACCATGGCCTTGGGGCAACGGGATACCACGATCTTCCAAGCCATGGTCGACGTGTTTCCCGTGGTCGCGCCGCCTACCGCCGTCACGTTTGTGTGGGGCGTATTCTGGCGAGGAACTTCCGCCCGGGCTGCGTTCCTCACGCTTGTGGGCGGTTCCCTAGTCGGATTGGTCGTCTTCCTCCTGACACTTTCCAAGGTCCTGACGATCAACAGTCTGTTCATGGCCTTCATTCTCTTTGCCGCGGAATCCGTGGCGATCGTGTTGCTCTCTTTTATCTTTCCCCATCGCCACACCGCCGAGAGCGAATCGCTGGTCTGGAAGACGCCGTGGGAAGCCCTCCGCGCCGACGGGGCTTGGCGCGGCCTGCTGGACTTCCGCGTCTTCGCGCTAGTGCTGGTCCTGGTTATGGCGGGGCTGTATTGGACATTCTCGGGCGGTGAGCCCTATTATCCCGTCAAGGCACGGCTGTTGCTCGACGGCCGACCGATCGTCGGAAGCAAGGTGGAATTGCATACCGACAATCCCCTCCTGGACGATACGCTTTACCTCGGCCTGGACGGCGAGTTGACTTATGGGACGGCACAACGAGCGGGCGGCGCCCCGGCGGGAACCGTCCTCCAACTCCGTCTGACCCCGTCGCGGGATTACATCGTGGAACTCCGGCCCCACAAGGGCAAGAACGGCAATGTCGAAACCACGGAGAAGATCATCGCCTGGGTACCCCACGGAGAGGAAATCGTTGAAACCACGGAAACGATTGGGAAGGATGCGGCAACCAACAACGGCCTGCACGGGCGCGTGCGAGTCTTTCGTTGGCATGTGGGAGGAGTCGAGAAACGCCTGTTCACCTCCGCCGATGCCCAGGTGGAAATCCGCCGCGCAACAGAGATTCCCGAAAATCTTCGCAACCCCGAGGCGGTCTTGATCGCCCAACCGAACGGCGAGTTGCAGGTTCTTGAGTTGCGATCATCGACGAACGTCGCCAAGATCGAGTGAAGCGGTGCCGGGTTGTCGTGGAACGGGATTACACGGACAACTCACCTGGAGAAACAGGAAAGCGCTCCGTTCGCCGGAGCGCGTGCGAGGAAGGAAAGGGCATTCGGGGCCTCGAGAACCACAAGGGATCAGATCCATGAAGCGACGCACATTTCTTACCTCGGCTGCGGCCGGCTTGATTTTGGGTACTTCCCCCTGCTATGCCGTGGGGCTGACTCGCCGCAAACCGCGAAGGCTGGGCTTGATCGGCAGCGGCTGGTACGGCAAGAGCGTTCTTTTGCGGTTTTTGCAAGTTGAACCGTGCGAAGTCGTGGCTTTGGCGGATGTCGACCAACGGATGCTGGCGGAGGCCGCGGAAATCGTGGCGGGACGTCAACCTTCCGGCAAGACGCCCGCGACGTACGGGGACTTTCGCAAGATGCTGGCCGACAACGAATTCGACGTCGTCCTGGTGTCCACGCCCGATCACTGGCATGCCTTGGCGGCGATCGCGGCCATGAAGGCCGGCGCGGACGTCTTTTGCGAAAAGCCCATCAGCACCGATGTCATCGAAGGTGCCGCAATGCTGGCCGCCGCCCGCAAGTACGGTCGCGTCGTGCAAATCAACCTAGAACGTCGCAGCACGCCGCACCTGATCGACGCCCGCGACCGCATCGTTCGCGACGGCAAACTCGGGAAGGTCGGCCTGGTCGAGATCTATTGCTACTATCACATGCGAACCTCCGGAAATCCGCCGGACGAAAACCCTCCCGACTACCTGGACTGGGATCTTTGGACCGGCCCCGCTCCGCTGCGGCCGTACAATCCGCTCTTCCACCCCCGTCGCTGGCGGTCCTTCAAGGAATACGGCAACGGAATCTTGGGGGATATGTGCGTGCATATGCTGGATATGGTGCGGTGGTTGCTGGATTTGGGCTGGCCGCGGCGGATCGCATCCAGCGGCGGAATTTACACCGATAAGCAAAGCAAGGCCAACGTCCCCGATACGCAGCTCGCCTCATTCGATTTCGGCGATCTGACCGTCGTGTGGCAACATCGCACCTGGGGAAGCGCGCCGGATTCCGATTATCCTTGGGGAGCGACCCTATACGGAGACAAAGGCACGCTCAAGGCGAGCGTCATGCGCTACGATTTCATCCCGCAGCGCGGAGACGTCATCCATCAGGATGTCGTTTACGAGCTGGACCAGTATCCGGAGGACAAAACCGAAAAGGACCTCGAGCGCCATGTCGCGCCCGCCCTTCGGCGTCACGTCCGCAACTTCTTGGACTGCGTGGATTCTCGCGAAAGACCGGTAGCGGACATCGAGCAAGGGTTCATCTCGTCGTCCTCGTGCATTCTCGCCAATTCGGCGTTGGAACTCGGTCGCACCCTGACTTGGGACGCGGAAAACCTTCAAGTTGCGGCGGACGATGAGGCGAATCAACGCTTGGCGAGACCCTACCGCGAACCTTGGCAACACCCTACCCCGGACACGGTGTAATACCTCCGACCCGTGGATGAGTTCGACCGAGATCACCCCTGAAACTGGATGATGGACCAACTGGTAAGCTTGGCACGAGATTGGTGCCGGGCTTGTCTTGCCGGAAAAGGAGTCGGCGTTATGCAACCGCCCGAACGGAACTCAAACCGAAGCGGACGCTCGGCTCCGCATAGGCTCGCACTTTCTCGTCGGCCAATTGCCCTGGGCTTGGCGATACTCTCCCTCGCGATCCTTTATTACCCCCGGATTTCGTCGATCACTGCGGGCGAGCCGCCGGCAACGATCATCCACGTGGCCGTGGACGGTAACGACGCTTGGGCCGGTCGCTTGGAGCGTCCCGACTTGGACCTCGGTGACGGCCCCGTCGCGACCATCGGCCGGGCCGTCGATTTAGCGGCTCAATTTCCGGCGGACGCATCTTGCGTAGAGATTGTGATCCAGCCCGGCGAGTACTCGCTGGAACGCCCGGTCACGATTTCAGGGGCGAATAGGTCGCTCCCGCCGCTGGTAATCAGGGCGGCCGTGCCGGGCAAGGTTCGGATCAGCGGCGGCCGGCGACTCACGTCGTGGCAACCGGTCACCGACCCCGGCGTGAAAGCCCGCCTGCCGGAGGAGGTTCGTGATCGCGTGCGGCAAACCTTCCTCAAGGATCTGGGGATCCGTGATTTCGGATCGCCGGGCGGAGGCGGATCGGAGCTGTTCTTCGATGATCGCCCGATGACCCTCGCGCGTTGGCCCGACGCCGGTTTCACGCACATCGCCGACATACTCGGGGAACAACCGACAACGATTCACGGCATCCCCGGAGATAAAGTGGGGAAGTTCGTTTTCGAGGGAGATCGCCCGCTGCGATGGATCGGGGAAAAAGATCCCTGGGTCCACGGCTACTGGTTCTGGGACTGGTCGGACCAGCGCCATCCCGTCGCGTCGATCGATTCTCAAAAGCGGATTCTGGAGGTCAAACCCCCGTATCACAGCTACGGGTATCGCAAGGGGCAGTGGTTTTACGGCTTCAATTTGCTGTGCGAGCTCGATCAGCCCGGCGAGTGGTATCTCGACCGCGAGACGGGAATCCTCTACTTCCTGCCGCCTCTGGAAAAGGCGGCGGAAGTGGATGCCGCCCTGAAATCGGGCCGCCCGGCCGTCTCCGTATCGGAGACGCTCTTCCGCATCGCCGAGGTCCAACACGTGACCCTTTCGGGCCTAATCTTGGAGCATGCCAGAGGTACGATGATCGACATACGCGACTGCCGCCAAGTCGCGGTGGAGGATTGTCTGCTGCGCAACGGCGGCGGCTGGGGTGTGCGCATCCAAGGCGGCGAAAAATGTGCCGTGCGGCGGTCGCGCCTCTATCTTTTGGGAGAGGGAGGAGTCAGCTTGAACGGCGGCGATCGTCCCACTCTGACTCCGTCGCAACATGAGGTCGCGGATTGCGAAATCTCCGAATACGGTCGCATCTACCCAATGTATCGAGCGGGCGTCTCCGTCGGCGGCGTGGGACAACGCGTCCTCCATAACCACATTCACCATGCCCCGCATCAGGCTGTAGGATTCTCCGGCAACGATCACCTCATCGCCTTCAACGAGATCCATCACGTCTGCCTGGAGTCCAACGACGCCGGTGCCGTTTATTCCGGGCGAGACTGGACGATGCGGGGTACGCGGATCGAAAAGAACTACTTCCACGACATTCAAGGTTTTCAGAATCGCGGATGCATGGGGGTGTATCTCGACGACATGTTCTGCGGGACGGTCATCGCCGACAATATCTTCGTCCGTGTGACGCGCGCGGCGTTCATCGGCGGCGGTCGAGATAATCTGGTTGAGAACAACCTATTCATCGACTGCAAACCGGCCGTTCACGTGGATGCCCGAGCTATGGGTTGGGCCTCCTATCACGTCGCTACGACCATGACGGAACGGCTCCGCGCCATGCCGTATCAAAACACCCTTTGGGCCGAACGCTATCCCGAGCTGCCCCCCATCCTGGAACAGGAACCGGCGGCGCCGCGGGGAAATGTCATTCGACGCAATATTTGCCTGGGCGGCACCTGGGAATCCGTGGAGGCCAAGGCACGATCCTATCTGACAGCGGAGGAGAACCTCGTCGTACCCACCGCCGATGAGAGCGGCCTGCTCGACGAAAACGGCCGATTGCGTTGGAACCCGCAATCCCCCGTCTTCGCAAAGTTGCCGGCGTTCCGCGCGCCACCGTTCGAGGAAATCGGTCCGCGCGGGCAACCGGCACTCAGCGATGCCGAGGCTGGAACTGGGGAACGAGCGGGACGTCCCGCCGATGCCACGCGATGGGAATCCGATATTCGAAAATTTGAGGATCAAGACCGCGATCAATTACCGCCCGAAGACGCCGTGCTGTTTGTCGGCAGCTCCAGCATTCGGTTGTGGGACACGGTCCACTCCTTCCGGGATTGGCCCACCATCAATCGCGGCTTCGGAGGCTCTCAAATTCACGAGGTCACCCAATTCGCGGATCGCATCGTCCTACCCTACCGACCGCGGCTCATCGTCTTCTACGCGGGCGACAACGACATCGCCGCCGGCGCGGAGCCGCAGACGGTTCTCGAACGATTCCAGGCCTTTGTGGCAAAACTCCGCGGCGAGGGATCGCAGACTCCTATCATCTTCATCGGCATTAAACCGAGCGTGGCGCGGTGGCGCCTGATCGACAAGATTCGCGAGGCCAATCGCAAGATTCGAGAGTGGGCGGAAAACCACCCCGAGCACGGCGTGCATTATTTGGACGTCGAAAAGCCCATGCTCGACGACCAGGGCTTCCCGCGGAGCGACCTCTTGCGAGAGGACGGTCTGCACCTCAATCAGCGCGGCTATGAGATTTGGAACGAGCTGCTGCGGCAGAAGGTCGCCCAAATCCTCGCCGCAAAGAAGTGAAAGCACGCGACCGATCATTTCCCGGCGGACTCGCATTGCCGTTTGAGTTGAACGAACAGTTCGCGCGTTTCGTTGCCGCCCAAGTCGGGATAAAGGGCCTCCACGACGGCAATCAACTCGGCGGCCTGCCGACAACGATCGAGCCGCATCAGGCACCACGCGGTCAAGTACTTTGCTCGAAACCAGCGAGGCGATCCCTCCGGGCTGCGTTGCGTCAATTCGCGCAGTCGATGCAAGGCCGATTCCACCGACGCCGTATCCCCTTTTCGCACCAAGAGGAGCACGATCGCCTCTTGGACGTCGCCGCGCGCCGGTTGCCGCTCGGCTAATTCGCCGTAGGCTTGCAGGGCGGCATCCAATCGGCCCGAAATCGTGAACCACCTCGCCCGGTTCTCCAAGAACTCCTCTTGTTCCGCGGGTTTCCATTGCTTCCGGGAAGCCTCCAAACCGTCCGTCAGCCCCAAAAGGAATTCGGCCAACCTGCGTTTCGCCGTTTCGCCCGTGATCGCATGGAGCACGAGATCTCCGCGCTGTGCCGCCCGTCGCAGCGTGTCCGCGTCCCAATCACCGACGTTCAACCGCGGCAGCGTTGATTCTCCTGACACGATTCGCGCGACCGCGTGCAAACAAAGAATGTCCGCATACTCGCGTTGCTGTATTTGAGCCGCCTCCGCCTTTTCGACGGCCTTCTGAAGCCCGGCCGCGGCCTGCTGCGTCGACCCCGAGGACTCCAGACGCATCTGGGCCGAAAGTCGGACGGCCTCGCGCACGGCGGGATCTCGGATGGCCGAGTTGCCCGAGTCGGACTGCCACACCTGCCGCACCCAAGCGTCCAGTCGGTCGGCGGCTTCCGTGATTTCGGCGGCGGGATCTTTCCCCGCAGCTTTCAGAGATCTGCAATAGCCGTCCACGCAGCGGCCGAAACCGTCCAGCGCCGACAGCCGCCGAGCGCGAACCGCATCGTCACCAGGCTCCGTCGGTCCCGGCAGAGAAAGCACGAGCTTCCAGTATTCCTCCGCGGCCTCTTTCCGCTTCTCCAACAGTTCCAGCGATCGCGCCAAGCGGAGACGCAATTCCGGGCCTTGCGGATGACCGGGGTATCGGTCCAAGAAGGCACGAAGGCGCGCGGCGAAATCTTCGAGATGGCGTTGGGGATCGGCTTGAAGGAGTTGCCCCAAGTGATGGATCGCCATCAAATCCGCCTGGTCGGCCTGCGGTTGATCCCGGAACCGATCGGCCAACTCCGCGAATCGGCGATAGGCGTCCGCGTGATCACCGCGCTCGCTTGCAATCGCGGCGGCCGTAAGGCCGAAGCGAAAGGCATCGGCTGCCGCCCCCCGGCGTACCGCGACCGCTCGCGCATGATCGTAGCCCGCCAGAGCCTCTTCGATGCGTCCTGCGCGGAAAGCGTTTTCCGCCGCGACGGCAGTCATCGCATCATCATCTCCGGATTCGGGTCCTCCTCGCCCGGCGAGGAACAACTCGGCCCGGCGCACCCAATAACGATCCCCCGCCCTGCGAAGGATGTCCAGAAGCTCCATGATCTTGACGTTCCACGGTTCGGTCGGCCGACCTTCCTTTTCCGCCCAATTCCGGAGCGTCCAGTATGCCTCCAGCAGGGCGAAATCGTAGGCGGAAAGTGCCTCTCCTTCGAACTCGCGACCTAGCGAAAGAATGCGTTCCACGGCCGCCCGGTCCCCTGCATCCAAGGCTAGCCGAAGCGATTCGGCGCGCACCCGCAGCACGCCCCTCGGCCCCAGGGCCGCCTCGTCGATGGTTGCCAAGGCGGCGCGTGCCGATTCCCACTGGCGCAAGAGGCGGCAGACGCGCGCCAAAGCCAGTCGCGAATCCAACGCCAAGGGATGATCCTCGGGAAGCCGCGCCAGGATGTTCAATCGCCGTTGCGACTCGGTCAATGCGGCGGCACGGTCCGGGCTGTCCTCCGGAAACGTCAACGCCAACTCCGTTTCAGCCGCGGCTAATTGGAATTGAACCGTTTTCTCGAATCCCAGCCAGTCGTCCTCCCTCCACACCTCCTTGGGCAACGACGCTCCCCCTCGACCGGAAGCTGCTTTCAATTTCTCCGCGGTGATCTTCTCCAAGTCTCGCAAGTCGCGAATCGCGTCGCGCAATGGTGTTCGGGCCGCTTCCATCGCTCGACTTGGATCGGCGTCTGAAGGCCCCGGCCGGCAGAACAGCTCCCGCTCTTCGCGAAGCAACCGCCCTTGAGAAATCCGCAACATCGCGAACTGCAACGCCACCAAAGACATGTCATCATCGGCGGGTTGGGAGGCAAGATATTCCCCGGCCGCGCGGGCCGCCGATTGCCAAAGCTCCTCTCGCCGCGGAGGCGGCACCGACTCGGCGTGGTCTCTCAGGCAGATGAGGTATTGAACCAGCAACGATACCCGCCTGCGTTGGGAAAGGTCCTTCCGGGCCAAGCGGTCGCGGCAGTATTGCTCGGCGGCTTGAAACAGAAACCGCTCTCGCAAGGCCGTCACGAATTGCCGATCGACGTCAGTTTCATCGGCGATTGCGAGGGTCTCACCGCGTGCCTTCTCCACCGTACCGCAGAAGACGCCGATGAGCGATGCGACAAAAACAAGGAACAAGACCGTTCTCACGGCTCCACCGGTGCGGCAAATTGAATGCGACTAAACCGTTCCGCACGACAAACGTCGTAGAGGCGAATCACCTCCTCCACGGCAACGTCTCCCGCAGGATCAAGGACCACCGGCAGATCGCGCCGAATGCTTCCCAGCTCACGCAGTTTGCGGCGCACGTCGTCGAGCGATCGGTACGGCTGCTGATTGAGCATGACAATCGTCGTCCCGTCTTCACGCAACAGCCGGATCACCACGACCGTAAGATGCTCCAGTTCCGGCGGTAACGCCGCTGCATCTCCCAGGCTGCCGGGCCAATTCAGGGGGCTGGGAAGCCTCAGTTCCAGCGGCTGGAAAGAAGTCGTACACAAGAAAAAAATGATGAGCTGAAAGACGACGTCAATCATCGGCGTCATCGGCAAATCCAGCGGTGCGGTTCCGGCATGGATCGCGAGGCGAGGACGGACCATGAAATCCTCCGGACTAGCCGCAATATCGTCGGTCGCAACGAGACTCAAGACGGCACGGGACGACGAACGCGAAAAGCAGATGGGAATACCGCACAATAAGCCTCACTGCTCCTCCACAACGCTGAACGACACATTCCAGATACCGGCTTTAGCACAACAAACCAGGACGGGAGCGACAGCCGCATAGGGAGCCCGCCGATCCGTCCTGATCCGCACTTCCAAATCGCCGTGGCGAAGGGATTCCGCCTCGAGCACTCTTTGCAAGCTCGCCTCATCAACCGTTTGGCTACCCACGAGTATCCGGGAGTCGGGCGTGATGTTGATCAAGATGCGGCGAGTCTCGGACTCCTTCGCCTTCTCGCCGGTCGCGGCAGCAGGCAACCGAACATCCACCGGCGATTCCTGCTGCGCCAGATGGCCGGCCAAGATGAAAAACAATATTAGTTGAAACGTGACGTCGATCATGGGCGTCATGTTCATTCGGACGGAAGGCCGGCCGGTGACGGATGGGGTTCGCATCAGCGACCTCCTTCGGGGACGGGAGCGGCCGGCGGTTTGGCCGCGCGCCGCCGTTTCAGCGGCAGAAGCACATGTTGCGCCACGCTCGCCGCCTCGGCCGTCACTTCGTCCGTGCGATTCCGAAAATAGGCATAAAGGGCCAGGGCGGGAATCGCCACGATCAATCCTTCGACCGTGGTGACCAGGGCGAGATAAATCGCCTCGGCCAAATCCGCTGCACGAGCCGCACCCTGCGTCTCCGCCACCGTGCGAAAGGCCAGGATCATCCCTACCACCGTGCCCAGCAGCCCCAGCATAGGAGCAAGATTCCCGATGACCGAGAGATATTCCACTTTGCGCAGCAATCGGGCCGACTGCTCGGATAAGGCATCCTCGACGGCCTTCACCACCTCGCTCCAGCCGGCTTCCAGCTCGGCCATGCCCGCCAGCAATACGTGAGACAACAGGCAAGGCTGTTGCCGACACAACTCGACCGCCTGCTTGCCGTCACGTGCGGCTAGGGCGTTGCGGACCTGCGCCGCAAGTGAATCGGGGACGAGAATGGATTTTCGCAAGGTCAGGGCTTGCTCAATGGCCAGCGCGGCAGTGGCCAGGGACAGCAAGATGATCAAGAATCCTACCGTCCCGCCCGCCTTCAGGATCCCCCACAGTGTCAGCTTCGATTCGGGCCGGCGTGAAGAGGTATCCACCGCAACTCCGTCGCGAGCCGTCGTAACGCCGGGTTCCACCGGATTCGAGCTGGCCGTCGATGGAGGATTTTGCTCCCCTCGTGACGTCGCGGTGCCCGACGGCGAATCGGCGGAAGAAGCCGGAACGTTCTCAGCCGCCACCGGACCGGGCGGCGGCAGCGGCAACGGCGGCCCGGATTCCACACTTCCCAGAATCAAATAACCGACGGGAGCGACCACAAGACAACCGTCACGCAAGGCGCCGACCGCCGGCTCTAAAGTGAGAAGATGACTTGCCCAGCCGCAGGTCATAACCAGGACCGGCAACACGGACGCAACGTGCCGACGCATCGCTTTGGCGGTGTTCATATTCCCTCTGGTTCCATGCCGAAGGGCGAAAACTCCATCCTTAATCGTAACGCTAGGGTTGCCGGGCCCAACGCGATTCAGGAAATCTTTGCTTCAATTCCCGTCGCAAGTTCTCGACCCCGGCCGCATCCTCCTCCCAGCCGGTCTTGGGGAGAGCCTCCGCGGCCTCCCACAGACAGCGGGCAACCAGAGGCCGAGGGTTTGCACAAAGCAGCCCGACCTTCAAGTAAAACGTGGCGGCTTGGTCGGCTCGGCCATGGCGCGCCCAGGCCGAAGCGATGACATAGTAAGGTCCGCTACGATACGGCAAAGGCAGCTTTTCCGCCGTCCCTTCCCAACGTTCCACTTCCTCGGGCGGAGCGGTCGGAATCTGCGTTCGCCACAACTGCGCTACCGCCAGCAAGGCAATCCGCGAATCGCCCTCTCGCCCGAGGCTCAAGTTGCGTAGTCTCGCAGCCGCCTCGGTTCCCCTCGATCCCAAAAGAAGATAGCTCGCTCCGAGGAGTTGAGCCGCCGGCCGCGTATCGAGAAGCCAAGCCTGGGCGGCGCTCTCGACGGCCGATGACTGCTGGTCGGGAGTCCACGCCAGCGGGATGCAATCCAGGTACGGCGTCCGCGGATCTTCCGAAATCAGCTTCAAAAACACTTCGCAAGCGGCCGGGTCGTTTCCGATCGCTTGCAAACAACGCACGATCTCGGCGGCGATTTCGCGCCGCGCCCAAGCCCGAGATTCCGCGCTCATGGCATCGCGCAATAAGGCCAAAGCATCATCGGCTCGCCCGGCCGTAAATGCGGCTTGCGCCTCGAGAAACGGTGCCTGCCGTTTCGTCTCCACGGCGAGAACCTGCTCAACGGGGATGGTTCGTTCCGGCCCCGCTCGCGGGCGCAACAGCAGACCGTCTCCCGTGTAATCGACGATATCCCCTGTCAGAATCGCCCGCTCGCCGTTGTTCCCTCGAATCCGGACAACGTCTTGTGCAGGCTCTGCGTCCGCCCGCGCGATCTTCTCAGCCAAGGCTCCCGACGTGAGATAACACCGGCACTGCAACAACAGAAAGACGAAAACCCATGGATAGCGACCCCGAAACACGTCAAGCAAGCCGTGCGTGCTTCGCAGCCATACATGCCGGTTTTGCGCTTGCACCATCGGCATCGGTCAATTCCCTTCCGTACCGCGCGGAGACGAGGCAAGAACCTTGGTGATGTCGATGTAGACGTATTGGCCGCCGTTTTGATCCGCGAGCCGTGCGATGAAATTCCGGCTTGAACTTGCCGGCCCCATGCCGAACTCCACCGTGTGAATGATGATGCCGGCCGCGCGGCGACGAATTCCTTCCATTTGGACTTCGCTGAGCCGCGGTTCATCGGCGTCCGTGAGAAAGAAAATTACGTCCGGACGGAGTCGAATCGCTGTGTTCAACGCGGCCTCGTGCTCGGTTCCTCCGACCGCTTGAATGGCGGCGATAAAACGCTCGGCTCGAGCCTTGTTTTCCTCCGTGGCGAACGAGAGCCGGCCCGCTTGACCGGAAGGGCTGAAAACGACCGGAACATGATTGTAAAAGACGATTTGAAACTGTTGCGTGGGCTGCAAGTCCCGGATACTGTTCAAAAGCTCCTGCTGGGCGAATCGGAGGGCGTTGTTGCCCACTCCGCCCATGCTTCCGGAACGGTCGAAGACATAGACGAATTTGCTCCCCTGGCTGCGAATCCCGAATAAGGTGGCACTGCCGCCGCTCCCCGGCGACCGTCCGAAACCGCCCGCGCCGGTGCTCCGCGAGGCGTCACCCGATGCCCCGCCGTCGGCCTCCTCCGCCGCACTGAGGCCCAATCCGCTGAGATGCGATTGCGGTAAAAATTGTCGGGCGTCCAAGGCGGGGGGTAATTGCGACAACTCGGCAAGATCGGGCGGCCCCGCCGCAGAATCCGGCGAGGACGAACGCGACTCTTTCACGGATTGGGAATCGACGAAGTAATCCCGCGGCCCGTCTCGGTACTTCAGTGCAATACCGACGTCGGCGGATCTCTCGTCGCTCAAACCGGCCCGCCGCTGGTCGCCCAACATCCAGGCAAGAAAAACGAATGCCACTGCGTGCAAAACGAGGGAGGCCAACCACGCGGGAATCACGCCGCGAGTCACGTGCCGGGATGAAGCGCTACCCGCGCCTGACCCAACCCCATGAGACCGCCCACGCTGACTGTCCGAGATTGATTTCACAACCTGTCCCGCCGAACTTGCAGGGAGTTCAATAGGGAGTTCAGTAAGGATTCCGAGAAGCAACCATCAACGCGACGCTATACGGCACCCGGGAAACGACGGATTCTTGGGTACGCGTCCGTCGTTCCATCCCGTGCCCAGGGCCTCCTTGCTCCGGAGAGGGCGCCGTCACGCGTCAGCTCGTCGGATAAAATTTCTGAACGGTGAACCGCGCGGTCGGGGCCGGATCCTTACCCCTCTAGATGTATAATAGAGCAGGATCGCGGTTTCGTCGCGTCGCAGCCCCCCTTTTAAGAGGGGGCATGTTTCTCGCGCTTTTGTACGGGCGAGGGACCCTGAGTGGAAATGAGTTGCCGCCGCCCGGGCCGATCTTTCCGCATCTCGACAAGGGGATTCGGGACACTTCATGGCAATTGATCGAAAAACTGCTCGAAATGCAGAGGCCGACATGGATTTGAGGGTTGTACGCTATCCGCACCCCACGCTACGGTATAAATCCAAACCCATCCGAAGAGTGGACTCGGATTTCCACGCCCTTGTTCGACGGATGTTCGAATTGATGTACGAAGAGCGCGGCATCGGTTTGGCGGCCAACCAAGTCGATTTGCCTTACCGCTTTTTCATCATAAATCTTTCCGGCGACCCAACGCAAAAGGACGAGGAATTCGTCTTCATCAACCCTGAGATCCTCTCCAGAAAGGGTAGTGAAGAAGATACCGAGGGGTGCTTGAGTCTCCCGGGCATCAACGCGGTGGTGCGGCGTTCCGCCGAAATCGATATCTTCGCCTACAACCTGAAAGGCGAGGAGATTCAATGGCGATTGAAAGGGCTTTTCGCTCGAGCGTTTCAGCACGAATTCGACCATTTGGACGGTACGCTTTTCATCGATCGGCTGACTCCAACGCGGCGTTGGGCCGTTGCGGACCGAGTGGACGATCTGGCTAGCGAGTACGCCAGCCGGGTGATCGCAGGCTCGGAGCCGAGAGAAGAAGACGTCCTTCGACGACTGGCCGAGCTTGAGGCTTTGCGCGTCTAGCAATGCCGCGCCGCTTCGATGCATCATGGTTGTCGGTGCGGTTTCTCGAACGATTCCGACGACCGGGGCCGAATTCTCCCGCCGGCCGGCAACGGCGACGTTCCGCCGCTCTGGGAAGAATACAACCGAGATTTCGGAAAAATCGTTGCTTCGCGCTGACGGCATTTGGCGAAACCGGGAAATCCGAGTAAACTAGGATTTATGTGGGCGAGCATTGCGCTGGACGTCCGTCCTGCTAAGCACGTCCCGACTTGATTCGAGACTGTGTCCGTGGAATGCCCCATCGGTTCGTGGTGACGCCGCGAGTCGAAGATGGTTCGGCCGATTATTTGCCTCAAGGGCTAGCCGGAATGAGATACCTATTGGTTCGCGCGTTCTTGGTGATCGGGCTGTTCGGCGCGACAATCGCGGAATACAACGCCGTATTGCACGCGGCCGAAGACGCTCCCCCGGCCGCAGCGGGACAAACGACGCCGGAATCTCCGGTCCCTCCGGAAGCTGCTCCACAGCCTGTTTCGCCGCCGACATCTCAAATCGAAGGCTTGCCTCGCAACCTGGCGCCGGGCGTCCTCGTAACCATTCCGCCCGATGTCCAGGTCGACGAGACGCACAATCGACAAGACATCGTCGAGCTTGTGACGCTGGACCCAACCTTTGACTGGGCGAAGGATTGCGACTTTCGTCGGACTGTGTACTGCCTGCAATTCCAATTCAAGCTGCCGCGATTGATTGAAGTGGACGTACCGCAGGTGAGCGGTCGATTGCAGCGCAAACCCGTGCTGTATTTGGTCTACGCCGTCACCAACACGGGAAAGGCCTTGAAACCCGTTCCGGAAGCCGATGGAACGTATCGCGTGGAAGAGGTGGCGGAAACGGTGCGATTCGTGCCGCGATTTACGCTGAAAATCCTAGAATCGGGGAAAGAATACCCGGATCGGCCTAATCCCCTCACCGTGGCCCAGATTCGCCGACGCGAAGATCCGGCGATCCGTTTCTTCGACAGCACGGAGATGAATGAACGCCCAATTGCGGTCGGTGAGACCTATTGGGGGATTGCAACTTGGGAAGACATCGATCCCTCCCTCAATCGCTTCTCGATTTTCGTGCTCGGTCTGTCAAATGCCTACCGCTGGCAAGATCCTCAGGGTGCCTACAAATCGGGTGATCCGATCGGCCAAGGCCGGGTCTTTTCACGAAAAAGCCTGCAACTCAATTTTTGGCGTCCCGGCGACGAGTTCATCATCAAGGAAAGCCAAATCCGCTTTGGGATTCCCGGCCAGGTTGACTACGAGTGGGTTTTCCGCTAGAAATAAGGTTCTACTGCTTTTTCGCTGCCATTCATTCCGCATGAGCAGGCGAAAGGGCGGGCGGCAAACAGCCGGGTTGTCGGCGAGCATTTCTTTCCGCCGTATCGGTCAACCATCTCCCCGTTTCGTGGCAGTCGCCCGTTCGACGGGGGACATTGAGAGGAATATCGCGATGGCGCACAAGAAGGGTCAAGGTTCAAGCCGCAACGGACGCGATTCGAATCCGCAGTACCGCGGCGTGAAGCGATTCGGCGGTCAATACGTGACGGCGGGTTCCATTTTGGTTCGCCAATTGGGGACAAAGTTTCACCCGGGCAAGGGCGTGGGTTTGGGTCGCGATTATACGTTGTATGCCCTTGTGGACGGCTTCGTAACGTTCGATCGCGGCGGCCGTCGGGTGCACGTCCTGCCGCAAAACTCTTGACACGTCGCTGCGGTTCGTTCCGAGTAAAACTGTGGATTTCGGACAAGGCTTCGTAGCGGGGATGGTTTTGGCCGCCCCCGTTTTTTCTTGCGCCGAAACCGGTACGGCTTTGGGCGCTAGCGCGGGTACAACGATCCACGGAAATCGCGTTACGGGATAAGTCCCCTGCGGCGGCAACATGTTCCTCGATGAAGTCGAAATCGTCGTATTGGGAGGGCGCGGAGGTGACGGCTGCGTGAGCTTCCGGAGGGAGAAGTACGTCCCGCGAGGGGGACCCGACGGGGGAGATGGCGGCGACGGCGGTAGCGTCATTCTGCTGGCGGAAGAAGGTGTGGATCATTTGACGGCCTTGGGGCACCGGCATCACTGGCGAGCCGAAGACGGTCGACCGGGGAGCGGGGCGCTTTGCCACGGGCGATCCGGAAAAGATCTCGTCATCCCTGTTCCGCCGGGAACTCTGGTTTTCGACGCGGAACGCCGGCTTCTCCTCAAGGACCTTCGAGACCCGGGCGATCGCGTCGTTGCCGCACGCGGTGGAAAGGGCGGCAAAGGGAACGCCGCTTTCAAGTCCGCCACCAACCGCGCGCCGCGCCACAGCACGCCCGGCGAAGATGGGGAAGTTCGGCGTCTGCGGCTGGAACTCCGCATGCTTGCGGATGTGGGTCTGGTGGGAAAGCCCAATGCCGGCAAGAGCACCCTGCTTAGCCGCCTGTCCAAAGCGCGGCCCGAGATCGCGGCTTACCCCTTCACTACGAAGTATCCGCATTTGGGCAAGGTCGTGCTCGATCACGAGCGAAGCTTCGTTCTGGCCGATATTCCCGGCTTGATCGAGGGCGCTCACGCCGGTGCGGGGCTTGGACACGAGTTCCTCAGGCACGTGCAGCGCGCCGCGGTTCTGCTCCATCTCGTCGAACCGGAGCCTTACGACGGCAGCGACCCTTTGGAAAACTACCATCTTATCCGGCAGGAGATGCTGCGATTCGATCCCGATTTGGCCGAACGGGCGGAAGTAGTCGCGGTCACCAAAGCCGATTTGCCATCGTGCGGCGAGGTTTGTGCAAGGCTGGAATCCCATTTGAATCAAGAGGTGCTCCCGATCTCGTCGGTGACGGGCCGGAATTTGAACCGATTGGTGCAGAAACTTTGGGACGTTCTCCGGCAACAACGCGCCGAGACGCCGCCGTCTTGACGCTTCGACCGGGCAGCATCACGTTGCTCGCGTTCGGTTTGCGGCGTCTTAGGACCGTCGCACTGGGAAATATCTCCTCCACACGGCTTGAATCCAATATCATTTTTCGGGAAAGATCGATGCATGTTCGTGGCAGTGGATATCGGCAACAATCGCCTCAAGTGCGGAGTCTTCTGCCTAGACCAAGCCGGGGCTTCCATTCCGAAACCCGAGAGTGCCTTCGCTTCGGAAGACCCGGCCGAGATTGTGGCGTTTGTCTCCCGGACCGTAGACGCTAAGACGGCCGTAACCTGCAAACATGGAGCGACGCCGTTGACGTGGTGGATCGCCAGCGTCAACCGGCCTACCGCCGGCAGGTTGCTCGATTGCGTGAAGCGGACGCATCCCGAGCACCGTTTGGTGCTGGTCAGTGCCGCGGACGTGCCGTTGCCCGTTCGACTCCCGCATCCCGATCGTGTGGGCATTGATCGGTTGGTAAACGCTCTGGCGGCTGAGCGGATGCGGCGTCCCGGCCGTCCCGCAGTGGTCATCGACTTGGGCACGGCGATCACCGTGGATGCCGTGTCCGCGGACGGCGCATTTTTGGGCGGGGCAATCTTGCTGGGATTGGCCTCCACGACTCGCGCCCTCCACCAATTCACGGATATGCTCCCGCTCCTCGAAGTCGAGACCCTTTCGCCTTCCGAAGCCATTGGCAAGGACACGGAAGGGGCCATGCGGGCGGGAATTTTTTGGGGCATTTTGGGTGCGATCCGAGAGCTGCTCCATCGCCAAGCCGAGTTATTGGGTCATCAAACCGACGTCTTCCTTACCGGAGGACACGCTGCGATATTCGCTGAGTATTTGCGCGATGCAAAGCACGTGCCCGACCTGACGCTTTCCGGCATCGCCCTCACGGCCGCGCATTACGGAGAGAGCGCGCACCAAGACGACAAGCAGCCTTAATCGTCCTCCGGCGGTGGCAAGCTGCAAGGCCGGGATCCGGAAGGGACAATCCGGCGATGCCAAGCGGCGCCGGTTTCCTCCGATTGCAATGAACAGACCCTGTTGATGGGAGCGTGAACACATGAATCCGTCGCAAGAGAACGATTCAGGATTGATAAGAGAAAAGGTGGCAGGTGTGCCGATCGCCGATCTCGTGAAAGAGTTCGGCACGCCCTTGTACGTGTACGACGCCGCCGTCATTCGATCGCGTCTGGGCGACCTGCGCCGCTTCGACGTGGTGCGCTACGCCCAGAAGGCCTGTTCGAATCTTGCCATCGTGGACTTGCTTCGCAGAGAGGGCGCGCTGGTGGACGCCGTCAGCGCCGGGGAGATCCATCGGGCTTTGGCGGCCGGTTACACACCCTCGGGCGACCCGCCGCCGATCGTTTATACGGCCGACATTTTCGATCACGATGCCTTAGATTTGGTGATTGCTCGCAATATCCACGTGAACTGCGGCTCCCGCGATATGATCGAGCAGTACGGAGAGCGGGTTTCCGGTCGGGAAATCACGCTCCGAGTCAATCCCGGCTTCGGTCACGGCCACAGCCGCAAGACCAACACCGGGGGCGACCTATCGAAACACGGAATCTGGCACGACCAATTGCACGACGCCTTGGTCGAAGCGGAGCATTACGGCCTGAGCGTCACCGGCATCCATATGCACATCGGCTCCGGCACCGATTTGGAGCATCTCGCGCAGGTCTGCACCGCGATGGAAAAAGCGGCCTTGGAGGCAGGCCGCAACGTTCGCTCCATCAGCGCGGGTGGGGGATTGCCCGTCCCCTATCGCCCTCAAGACCCGCGGATCGACCTGGCGGCATACTTCGAGCTTTGGAACGGGACGCGGCGGCGGCTGGAAGACGCCTTCGGCCATGCCGTGCGACTGGAGATCGAGCCGGGGCGGTATCTCGTCGCGGAGGCCGGGTTCCTCATTTGCGAGATTCGCGCCGTCAAGAAGCAAGGCGATCACCTGTTCTATTTGGCGGATGCCGGCTTCAACAATTTGGCGCGACCCATCCTTTACGGCGCGTATCACCCCATTTCTCTCGCTCCGCGCGAGCCGCAGCTTGTTCGTGAATGGGTCCAAGCCGTCGTGGGCGGCCCGCTTTGTGAGTCGGGGGACATTTTCACGCAGGACGAGGGCGGGTATGTGAGCACGCGACGTCTTCCCGCCGCCGCGGTCGGGGACTATCTGGTCATCGAAGTCGCCGGGGCCTACGGTTTCGTCATGGGGTCGAACTACAACTCGAAGCCCTACGCCGCCGAAGTTCTGGTGACCAACGGCGAAGCACGCTTGGTGCGCCGCCGACAAACGTACGAGGAGCTGCTTGCCTGGGACATACCGCCGGTCCCGACACCCTGAAAACTACGAGCGGCACGCAGAAACCTTGAACAATGCAACCCTGAGCCACCCGATGGAGAATCCGCAAGGGGCATGGCGTTGTGCGGCAAACCGTGGGCGACGTTTTCCGTTTCTGCTATGAGGTCTGGGACTGACGCTTGCCTCTTTGCGTGGGGGTCCGCGCCCTCGCCGGCTTGGGTGACGACCATTCCTTGGTCAACGTTTCGAAGACCTCCGGAGACTCGTAGCGCACGACCCCCGGGGCTTCGGGAATCGGTCCGATCAGTCCCCGAAATACCGGCAACCCGCGAACGGTCAGGTCGGTACAACAGTCGTCGATGCCGATCTGGGCATGTCGCTTGAGAAGGTCTTCGGGACTGTCGTAATCTCGAATGCGAATCTGACCGTCGGTTCCGCGAGTTACCACGCGAATGGTCTGCTTTTTCATGGCGGCGAGTCTCCTTCGCATGCGACGTCCGACGCGGCGTCGGTAAGGCATTCTCTTATGCCGAAATCGGCATCTCCAGGGTGATACTCGGTTTTCTTTTCCCGCGTCCCTACCACGGCTACATTAGCGACGCCCGGCACGTCCCTTCCCATGCGAAGCACCGTACCGACCGTCAGAAAAAAACGCCGCCGCGGGCATGACGGTAGGTACCGAACGGATCGAACACACGCCATCCGCGGATTTTGGCGATCCATTCCAACCGGTTCAATAAAAACAACAGTAACGATATTACCGAAAGTGAAGAACGGCGGCGTGCCGGTCGTGCCGCGTTACGACCGTTCGCGCTCACGCGATTCATCAGGCACGGAATCGGTCACGCGATGGACAAGAATGCCGTTGTGGCCGGTATCCGGCAAACCCGTCCCGTGAATCGCAACCATCAGATCGCCGGTGCGAAGAAGCTGCTGTTGCAATCCCCACCGAGCGACGAACTCCAGGAGACGATCGCCTTCCGCCGTCGGAGCGTCGGGAAGCGGAATAATACCCCAGTAGAGCGCCATACGGCGGAGCGTCGCCGTGTCGGCCGAAACCCCTACCGTCGGCATGCTGAAGCGGTGTTTCGATATGCGCAGAGCGGTCTTTCCCGAGCAAGTCGCGACCAGCAGTAATTTGGCGCCCAGCTCCGCGGCGACACATCCCGCATGCAAGGCCGTGCTCTCCGAAATTGCGTCGTCGCTTCCGCCGACAAAGCTTTTGGTGACTGATTTTCCGGCATCGCAAGCGGCTGAACCTGCGTACTCTTCGGCGGCCAAGGCGATGCGGTGCATCATAGCGACCGATTCCAACGGAAAACGGCCGATGGCGGTCTCTCCCGACAACATGCAGGCATCAGCACCGTCGAGCACGGCGTTGGCAACGTCGGTCACTTCCGCCCGCGTCGGCAAGGGAGAGTTTTGCATGCTGTCCAGCATCTGCGTGGCCACAATCACCGGTTTTCGATGCCTCCTCGCCACGCTCACGATTTCCTTTTGCGCGACGGCCAAACGGGCAATGTCCGTCTCTACGCCCAAGTCTCCCCTCGCTACCATCACGCCGTCCGCAGCGGAGACGATCTCGTCCAAACGATCGAGCGCCTCAGCTTTTTCGATTTTGGCGATGATATGGGCATCGGAACCGTGCTTGGTGAGGCGGCCTCGCAATTCAGCGATATCCGCCGCCGTCCGCACGAAGCTCAACCCCACGAAATCGATCCCATGGAGCGCCGCCCAGTCCGCCGCGGCGAAATCCGCTTCGTCCATGGCGCGGACGCGAAGCCTTGCCCCGGGTACGTGAATCCCTTGGCGGCTCCGCACAACACCGGGCTGAACCACGCGACATTCGACCGCCTCCGTTGACTTGCCGATCACCTGAAGTTCAACCAGTCCGTCCGCCAGAAGGACGCGGTTTCCCGCCTCCAGGTCGTCCAAGATCGGAGGAAAGGTGGTCGACAGTTCACCCGGGTTCCCTGTCGCGCCCTTGACGAATCGGACCACGTCGTTGAGGTGGCATTCGAAGCTTCCGCCGGGAATCTCACCCAGTCGAATCTTTGGGCCGGCCAGATCCAGCAGTACCGCCACCGGACGCCGAAGCTCAGCCTCGGCTTGACGTACGGTTCGCAAACGCCTTTCCTGATCGTCCGGCGTACCGTGCGCGGCATTGAGGCGAAACACGTCCACGCCCGCCCGAATCATGTCGTGAACCATTTTCGGAGCGTCGCACGCCGGGCCGAGGGTCGCCACGATCTTCGTTTGGCTGGGACGAATGGGAAAGGACATGGAAGGCTCCTAGGATTCGGTGTTTCTCAAAGCTCGTGCCGTGGGGAGCGACGGTACGATCCTCCCATGATGACGGCATGCGCCTTCGATTGCACGCGCGTGCCGACCGTATTAGACTGCAGGGGTTGGGGAGGCCCCCACCATAGTTTTCCATCGCACGCGGGTTTTTTCGACAAAGGGAAGCGAAATGCGCACATCACGGCACAGTAGAAGAGCTTTCTTGCGAGCCGGTTCCGCCGCCTGCGCCGGAGCCGCTTTGCCGCACCTATGGCTCGGCCGCTCGGCGTGGGGCGAGTCGCCGAACGAACGCCTCAACGTCGCATCGATCGGTGTGGGCGGTCGCGGTACCGGAATCGGACGTCAAGCAGCTTCGCTGGGAAACATGGTGGCGTGCGCGGATGTCCACCGCAAGAACGCGGAGGAGTTCGCGAAACCGTACGAAGGCCGTTGCGAAATCTACACGGACTACCGGAAAGTTCTCGACCGCCAAGACGTGGATGCCGTCACCATCGGCACACCGGACCACTGGCACGTCAAAATCGCGATCGACGCCATGAAGGCCGGTAAGGATGTGTACTGCGAAAAGCCCCTTACGCTGACTATCGAGGAAAGCAAATTGATTTGTGAGGCCGTACGAAAGTCCGGCAAGGTCTTTCAGGTCGGAACGCAGCAGCGCAGCGAATTCAACAGCATGTTCCTCAAGGCCGTCGTCTTGGCCCGCAGCGGGCGACTGGGCAAGAAGCTCCGGGCCGTTAGCTCCGTCGGCCAGGCCACGGCGGGCGGTCCGTTCCCCAACAGCGATCCGCCCGAGTTCCTCGATTGGGACTTCTGGTTGGGGCAAGCACCCAAAGTCCCCTTCTGCGAAAACCGAATCGGCTGGAATTTCCGCTGGTGGTTCGAGTATTCCGGCGGACAGGTCACGGATTGGGGCGTGCATCACACCGACATCGCACTCTGGGCCTTGAGCGGCGAGGAAACCGGCCCGGTTCAAGTCACGCCGGTAAAATCCGAGTTTCCCCTCGGCCGGGAATTGATGCTCGAAACCTTGTTGGGCAAACGTCCGTGGCAGGAACTGCCCGTCTCGTACAATGTCGCCAAATCGTTCGACTGCGATATGCTGCTTCCCAACGGCAATGAAGTGAAGTTGGTAAGTGGAAGCAACGAGCTGATCATCGAGGGCGAGCTTGGTAAGATTCGCGTCAATCGCGGCAGTCTGACCGGAAAGCCGATCGAAGACCTCTCGGATGCCGACAAGCAATGGCTGGACGACGAGGTCCGCAAGCTCTACCGCGGCAAGGAGCCCGGCAGCCATATGCGCAACTTTTTCGAGTGTGTCAAGGATCGCAGCCTGCCGGTTTCGGACGTTTACACACATACCAATTCGGTCAATGCCTGCCACATGGCCAATATCGCCATGTTGCTGAACCGTACCGTCAAGTGGGACCCTGAGAAATATGAATTCCCCGGCGATGAAGAGGCCAATGCATTGACCCGGCGGCCGCAACGGGAGCCGTATCAGATCGTTCTCTGAGGCCCGCGATCCACATCATGTTTGCAACCTCGAGTCGCGCGTCGCAACGCGCGATCGCGTGCGGTTGATGGTGCGGCTCGTCCCGCCGTCGAGATTCTCGGCACAACGCATGCGCGTGGTCGGCAGTCCAATGAATAGGTCTACCGCGGTCCGTTTGGCGATGCGCGGCTCGAGTGCAAACAGAGGCAACCATGTCCACGGAGCGGTTCGGGACATTCTGGCGAGGCAAAGCGGTCCTTGTGACCGGAGGGTCCAGCGGCCTGGGCTCGGCTATCGCGCAGGCTTTTGCCGCGGCCGGATCTCGCGTGGCGATCGTGGGCTTGGAACCGGACGGGGTCGATTCCGCCGTGCAGACGCTGCGCAGGCGAGCGGTGTCGGAGGAAGCGATCATTGGGATCACGGCCGACATCACTGCCGACCACGACGTGGCGCGGATCGCCGAGACGGTGCACGCCGCTTTCGGTGAGTTGGACGTGCTGGTGAACAACGCGGGACGATCCATGCGCGGCGGATTGCTGGACACCACGCCCGACCAATTCCGCCGACTCATGGAGTTGAATCTCATCGCTCTTGTGAGCGTAACGCGAGCCTTTTTGCCGGAATTGATTCGCCGTCGCGGGCACATCGTCAACATCGGGTCCTTGGCTTCCAAAGCGGCGGCTCGCTTTGTGGGAGCCTATCCCGCCACGAAACACGCCGTGGCCGCTTACTCGCAGCAATTGCGATTGGAATTCGGCGAACAGGGGCTGCATGTCCTGCTGGTATGCCCGGGTCCCGTGGCCCGAGCCGGCGACCGTCTCTATCGGCTGGAAGGCGCGGACGACGTGCCCGAATCAGCCCGAAAGCCCGGTGCGGGAGTTCGCGTTCGCGCGATTTCCCCGGATACGCTGGCCTTGCGGATTCTGGAAGCTTGCCGCCTGCGCCGAGCCGAGATCGTGATTCCGGGCAAGGCGCGACTGCTGTTCGCCTTGTGCCAACTCTTCCCGAGCCTCGGTGATCGTTTGATTCGCTGGAGCACCCGCGGCCATTGAGATTCCGCCCCCTCTTGATTGTGCCCCTGGAATCTGCCACGATAACGCCCACGTACCGCGTGTGCGACGCTCGTGTGCTCGGGCCGATGTCTGATCGGCGATCGATGGTTAGACGGAAAGTCCCCCATTCCGCCGCGGAAGCCGGGCCGAGTAGCAGTCTTTTTTCCATTGGAGGACGACGATGGCTGCGTTTCCCGAAATCTCGAAGATCAAGTTCGAAGGTCCCGATTCGCGCAACCCTCTGGCCTTTCGGCATTACAACGCGGAAGAGTTGGTCGAAGGTAAGCCGATGAAGGACCACTTCCGCTTCAGCGTGGCGTTTTGGCACACCATGCGAGGTACGGGAGCGGATCCGTTCGGGCCCGGCACCATGCTGCGTCCCTGGGAGAGCGGCCAGGATACGGTAGAAAACGCCGTGAATCGGATTCGCGTCTTCTTCGAATTCTGCGAGAAACTGGGAGCGCCCTTCTTCTGCTTCCACGATCGCGACGTGGCGCCGGAAGGCAAAACGCTGGCCGAGTCGAACAAGAATTTGGACGCCGTCGTCAAGGTCATCAAGGAGGAGAGTGAACGCACGGGAATCAAGTTGCTCTGGGGCACGGCAAATTTATTCAGCAATCCCCGCTACATGCACGGGGCGGCCACCAGTTGCAACGCCGACGCCTTCGCTTTCGCGGCGGCCCAAGTGAAAAAGGCCCTCGAGGTTACGAAGGAGCTGGGCGGCTCGGGCTACGTTTTTTGGGGCGGCCGCGAGGGTTATCAGTCGTGGTGGAACACCGATATGAAACGGGAGCTGGACCACCTCGGTAGATTTCTTCACATGGCCGTCGATTATGCCAAGGAGATTGGTTTCACCGGCCAATTCTACATCGAGCCGAAACCCAAGGAGCCGACCAAACACCAGTACGATTTCGACGCCGCGGCCTGCATCAATTTCCTCCGCGCCTACGGGCTGGAAAAGCACTTCAAACTCAACATCGAGACGAATCACGCGACCTTGGCGACCCACAACGTGGAACACGAGTTGGAATACGCCGGGATGCAAGGTTTTCTGGGTTCGGTCGATGCCAACACGGGCGACTTGCTGCTCGGTTGGGACACCGATCAATTCCCCACGGATGTGTACCTCACCGCCAAGATCATGCTCGTGTTCATGAAATATGGCGGAATCGCCCCGGGAGGAATCAATTTCGACGCCAAGGTGCGGCGTGAAAGCTTCGAGCCGGTGGACCTCTTCTATGCCCATATCGGCGGTATGGACTGTTTCGCCAAAGGGCTGAAGATCGCGGCAGCCATGCGAGCGGACGGCGAGATCGAGCGCATGGTCAAGGATCGCTACTCCTCGTGGGATTCCGGCGTGGGAGCCGAGATCGAGGCCGGCAAGCACGACTTCAAGTCTCTCGAAAAGTACATGTTGGAGAAAGGTGACGCCGCCGCCAATAAGAGCGGTCGGCAAGAGTTGTTCGAGAATATCGTCAACCGTTATATCTTCTGAAATCCGCCGTAAGGCGATTTCGGTGCAGGCAAGCGCCCGAGCGGGGATCACGAAACCCTCGCTCGGGCTTTTTCATTGCGCCCGACATCAACCCCGTTCCCGGCACAAGATCGCCGACGGCGGGTCGGTCACCCTCTCAATAATTCAACCGAATTCCAAGGTTTCGCAGATGATCGGCCAACGCTCGCGTCGCTTCCCATTGATTTTTTCCAGCCGCGTCCACGGCATAATGGAAGGCGTGAAAGCCGGCCCGGCGAGCCCCTTCCACATGAGCGGCAATATCATCGACGAAGAAAATGCGTTCGGGCCGAGCTGCCGCGATATCCGCGGCGGCGTGGTAAACCGCGGGTTCCGGTTTCATCGCGCCGATACGGCAACTCAAGGCGTGAAAGCGAAAGCCCTGGAGAATTGCGTACTTTTCGTAACAATGCCGCCAATGCGTCTCGCAGGTATTGGATAGGATGCCCAAGGGAACAGCGGCGGCTTGTAACTGAGCCACGATCGGCAAGTTGGCGAGATTGAGCCAAAAGATATCGTTGGCGGCCTGAAAGAGCCTGGCGCGAGGGGGATGCCTGCCCATTCGGCGGCAATAAAGCTCATAGAACTCGTCCTCCTGAATCCGTCCCAGCTCATAATCCCGTTGCAGCCCTTCCTCAAAAAGGACGGTGTGGACATGCTCCGGTGCCACTTCGGTGACCGCGGCCATCCGGCGGCACATGCGATCTACGTCGAAATGTACGATGACGCGTCCGAGGTCGAAATAGACGACGTCGATTGCGCTGCGAGGGATTATTCCTTCCATGCCTGCTCCGCAGTGGGGGGAAAACGCGAGGTAGGGGTCGACGGACTCTTGGGGAACGGTCAAGCTTCAAGATGCACGGTCGTTCCACAACGGCAAGAGCAAGCGCCGGTTGACGGCCATACTCCGTTGCGATACTGTACCGTACATTCGATGAGCTGGAAAGCCTTACGTGCGTTATCGTGGTTCGAGATTCGTCGGCCCCGACGAAGAGGCGACAGCCACGACGTCCTTTTAGCGCCCAAAAGGCGTCCATTTCCGCTGGCTGAAGAGGGTTTCGCAATGCGATTCTACCGCTTCTTGTCCCTGTTGTTGTCCCTTTATTTTTTCGCCTCAGTTTCCGCTGCGCGCGGAGAGATGCCCGCCGCGACCTCGACCGTAGGGCTTGGCCAATTGGACCTGTCCCATGTTTCGCAGGGCTGGGGTAAGCCGCAGTCCGACAAGAATTGCGTGGAAAAGCCCATGTCCATCGCGGGTCGGCAGTTCGAGGCCGGACTGGGAACGCATGCCGTATCCGTCATGCATTTGGAATTGGACGGGCGGGTTACGAATTTTTCCGCATTGGTAGGAGTCGATGACTCGGCGGGCGGAAAAGGGAGCGTTGTGTTCCGTGTTTACGGAGACGGGCGAATCCTCTACGACAGCGGCATCCTCCGCGGAGGCGAGGAGGTAAAGACTTTGGACGTCGATCTGCAAGGGGTGCAACAACTAGTTCTTTACGTCGGGTCGGCCGACGACGGCATCGATTTCGACCACGCGGATTGGGCGGACGCGCGGTTCACGTTCCAGGGCCGCCCCCCGCGGCCCGTTGCCGCGCCCCAAGAGGAGGCGGTCATCCTGACGCCCCCACCGCCGGCCAAGCCGGTACTGAACCATGCAGCGGTTTACGGCTGCCGACCGGGACGCCCCTTTTTGTACCGTATTCCGTGCACGGGTCATCGGCCGATCCAGTTTACCGCCGACGGTTTGCCGCCTTCGATCGCCCTCGATGCCGAAACGGGGATCCTACGCGGAGCGGCTCCGGATCAGCCCGGCGAATACGCCGTCGATATCCACGCCGAGAATGAGTTCGGGCGGGACGACGGCCGCTTGACCGTCGTCGTCGGCCAAACGCTGGCGCTCACGCCGCCCATGGGTTGGAATAGCTGGTACATCCATTATCACCGCGTTTCGGACGCCGATATGCGGGCGGCGGCGGATGCCATGATCGCCTCGGGCATGGCCGATTTCGGCTACGCTTACGTCAATATCGACGATTGCTGGATGGTCCATCCGAACTCGCCCGACCCGATTTTGGGAGGACCGCCGCGGGACGAACAAGGGGCCGTCCGCCCCAACGGCAAGTTTCCCGATATGAAGTCCCTGACCGATTACATCCACGCGCGGGGACTGAAGGCGGGAATCTACATTTCGCCCGGACCGCTGACGTGCGGCGGATATGTAGGAAGCTACCAACACGAAGAAATCGACGCCCGCAAATTCGCGGAGTGGGGTTTCGACTTTCTGAAATACGACTGGTGTTCCTACGGTAGAGTCGCACCCGCCAAGACCAGGGAGGACTTCATGCGTCCCTACGCCTTGATGGGGGGCATTTTGAGCCTTCTGGATCGCGACATCGTTTTCAATCTGTGCCAATACGGAATGGATAGCGTCTGGGAATGGGGTGAGAAAGTCGGCGGCCATTGCTGGCGGACCACCGGAGACCTAGGTCTAGAGGGCGGCCAACTGAGTCGCGGGATTTATCAGGTGGGACTGAAGAATGCAAGCCTTTGGGAGTATGCCGGTCCCGGCCATTGGAACGATCCCGACTATCTGTTGATCGGTTGGGTGGGAGACGCCCGGACCGGCGGGGAGGGACGCCCGACCACTCTCACACCCAACGAGCAGTACTCGCACATGTCCATGTGGTGCCTGATGGCCGCGCCTTTGATTTTCTCCGGCGATATGACCAAGCTGGACGACTTCACGCTCAACATCCTATGCAATCGAGAAGTGATCGCCGTTGATCAAGATCCATTGGGAAAACAGGCCCGCATCGCGCGACGCAACGAGGACGAATTGATTCTGATCAAGCCTTTGGCGGATGGATCTCGGGCGCTGGGGTTGTTCAACCTGAGCGAGTTTCCACGAGAAATATCGGTGACTTGGGAAGAGTTGGGGGTATCGCCAGCGCAGCGCGTCCGCGATCTCTGGCCTCAAACGGATCTCGGCGTTTTCGAGACCGGCATTTCTCGCCGGATTGCGCGGCACGGGGTGCTTTTGGTTCGATTGTGGGACGTCGCTCCCTAGCAGTTGACGACGCGTCGATCGTCGCGCACCGTGTCTCGATCGCGGCTATTTCCCTGCGTCTTCGACAACCACGCGGAACGACAACACGGCATTGCCGAGTTCGCCGAAATCACCAGAGATGCGAACGGTATGGACATCCGCCCCGATGCCCTGAGGCGGTTGCAAACGCAATCGCCACGCCAACCGATCGCCCGGCTCCAGCTCCGCAACCGACGGCAAATCGAACGTCCAGCCGCTCGGCGCGTCTACCTGGACTTTTCCTAAGGCCGTTCCCACACCGAAATGGTAGACGAAAATCGGAATCTCGCCCACGTTCGCCGGTATCCGATAAGCCGACTGTTTGAGATCGGTCGCGCTCTCCGGCCACACGGCCTGGAGAACAACGGGGCACGGTCGGTCCGAAATCGTCTCGGGCGGCGGCGGGGATGATTCAAGATCAGTCGCCGCGTAAGGCTGCCCTTCGAAAAGGAAGTATTGCGGCGACGCCGTCAGCTCCACATCCTTGGCGGGAACCAACGGTCTGCCCAGGTGATCGTAACTCGCTTTCGGCGTCTCGGGCAGTGAGTACGGCCCGATGCCTTGATCGCTCCAGGCGACCAACACGATCGCCTCCTGCCCGTCGGGCTGCGCGCTGAATCCGTAGATTCGATAGCGATCGTGATTCACGCGCCCGATCGGCCGGGCATCCGCCAGCAATCGTCCCACCGCCGCCAAGGCCGCGTACGCCGGTCGCGGAGTCAGATCGGGACGGAGGATGCCGAACTGCGTCGGGCCCTCGACATAATGGGGCAAGAGAAAATAGAACGTGGCTCGCGATCCTTCATGGAGAGAACCTGCAAAAACCTTGACCAGCCGCCGAGCCTGTTCCTTGAGATCCTCGTCGGACAACTCCTTTTTCGCCTCGTCCCCGCTCCAGCGAAGCGGCATGGCGCATTCCGTGACCCAAAGGGGCCGCCCGCCCGAAACCTCGCGGAAATCGGCGTACAGCGAGGGATAGGCATCGAACGGCGCGTAATGGTGCAAATTGAAGGTCTCGAAATAAGGCCCGGTCTCATTCGCCCGGATCTCTTCCAATTGAGCACGATTGTGGGAAGCGAAAACGTTCCAGCATGCCACGGCGTCGGGATTGCCCGCTTTGATCCCCCAGTAGGCCGCCTTTTGGAGCGATGCCATTTCCGCTCCCGTGTGACCGCCGAAAACCTGAATATCGGCTTCATTCCAAGGCTCGAAGGCAAGGACGAGACCTGCCCAGCGGGCGGCAATATGGCGGTGGAAGTTATAGCAGTCTCGCAGGTCCGGTGGGAAACGGCGGTGATCGGAATTAGCCCATTCCGGCGAGCTGTGGTTCACTTGAAGCACTTTCAATCCGGCGGCGCTTTGGGCCTTCGCCGCCGCGTCGTAACGCGTGTTATTTGCGAAGACGCCGCGCTGCGGTTCGATTTCCCGCCACGCCAGCCGATCACGAACCCAATTGACCCCGGCCAAAGCGCACAAACTGGCGACGTCGGGCATTTTCTCCGGCGGATAGAACCAGCTCATCGCCACATCGACGGCCACCGGCGACGTGTCGGGCGTCGGTACTCGCAAAGCCTTCAGAACCGCTAAGGAAACCCAGTCGTCCGCCGCAACGTCCCGCCTCAACCGATAAAAGCCCACCGGTAGTTTGCCGAGAGCGGCCTTTTCGTTCACCGCTTCGACCGCTGCGAGGACACGGTCATCGACGTCCAAGAGCTGCCACGCGCCGTCGAGCAACGGCACCACGATCTCCTCGCCCTCGAGAAAGACGTTCCCCGGATGCGAGGGTAGCGGTACCGGCACCGCGCGGTTCGACTCCGCCCGTGCGTCATCGGCTACAAGCGTCAGGGCAACCAGGGCGAACGATGCGATGACGAAGCGTGCGAGCTCACCGAAGGACTTCATGGCATCATCTCCAACGCGAGCGAGGTCAAGCGTTCCGTGGGGCAGGTCCTTTAGGGCTGCCTCCGCGGCTTCACGGCGCTCGCCGATTTTACCATATCGACATCGTCCCCAACATCATCCCGCGATCGCCGCGCTCAGAGCGAGCGGGCGGTGACCTTATCGCCGGAGTCGGCGTCGTGTAGGGTTGGACCGCTCCTGTCCGCCCCCGGCATTATGATGTTTTCGTAAGACGTGCATGAGGCACGAAAAAACCGTCGGGGCAAAGCGAGGACGTGAGGGCTGAGCTGACCCGGGGCCGGAGCGAGGTAAGGCGGCTGGACGCTGTCTTCGCCGGGAAGTCCGGCCGACCGCCGCCGATGCGGTAAAGGCCCGTCCACGAGCTAGGGCAGAGCCGAGCGAAAACCGTCAGGCGAAGCTCGTGCGACGGGCCCCCGGCCGCGCGCGTTTTCATCCGCCGGGCCGGTGCTTCGGCATCGAGCGGCAGACGACAACTCTTCGGTTTGAACGGCGGTCCGCCGAGAGCTTATAATAGGCGGGCCGTCCAATGCCGTTTTCAAGGGGCTGCGGCATGACGATGCTGAGATTGTTTCGCCGGGTCGCCCGGGACGTGGTCGCTGCCGCCGGGCCGTACGATGGACTGCTGGAGTGGAACATGTCACGGCAATCCGCCTTGGTGCGTCAATGGACGATTCTCCGCACCTTGTCGTCGCGGCATTACGGCGTCACGGTACGAGAACTCGCCGCCGAACTGAACGTCAGCACCAAGACGATCCGGCGCGACCTGGAGACCTTCGCGCTGGCCGGTTTCCCCATTGAAGAGACCGTCGTGGAGTATGGTCGAAAGCGTTGGAAGCTTCGCGACGAGGCCGCGCACCCGGGCGTATTCTTGGCGTACGATGAAGCCATCGCCCTTCACCTCGGCCGTTCGTTCATGGAACCCTTGGCGGGAACCGTGTTTTGGGAGGCCGCCCAGAGCGCCTTCCAGAAGATTCGTACCATGCTCAAGCCGGACGCCCTACGGTATGTGCAGCATTTGGCGGGGGCGTTTCACTCCACGACGTTCGGGCGAACCGACTATTCCAAAATGGCGGACCTGATCGACGAGCTGGTCATCGCCGTGGAAGAGCGTAAGGTCGTTCATCTCTCGTATCGATCTTTGAAGGCGAAGGAGACGGCGACGTATCCCGTCCGCCCCTACGGATTCACGTTCCACCGCGGATCGCTCTATCTGATCGGCTTGGCCGTGAATCACGGCGAGATTCGCCACTGGAAGATGAACCGGGTCGAGAATGTCGAAACCACGTCCGAGACCTTCGACGTCCCCCAGGACTTCAGCCTCAAAGAGCACCTCGCCAAATCGTTCGGAATCTTCCACGGGGAGGGCGATCATCACGTACGGGTTTTGTTTTCGCCCGAAGTCGCACGCTACGTCTCCGAGTCGCAGTGGCACCCGTCGCAGACCTTGTTGCCCCAGCGCGGCGGGGGAGTGATCGCCGAATTCGATCTGGACGGTACCGAAGAGATCGCCCGCTGGATCCTCAGTTTTGGCAGGCACGCGGAAGTGCTGGACCCTCCCGAGCTGCGCGCGGCGATAGCCGCCGAAGTGGCGGATATGAACGCTTGCTATGGCCGAACGCCGCCGGATCCTCCCAAGATCGGGTCGTCGCAAGGTGTTCGCGGAAAGAAGGGGGCGGCACGCCCTTCCATCGGCCGGGCCGCCGAAACCCCTGCGGTCCAACACGTACGCTACGATCACTCCGCCGCATCCGCCGTTGCCGACCCCCAATGCGCCGTGCGCTCCCGGTAATATTCCCCGAAGCTATCCGCTTCGATCGCGTCGCGGACCTCCCGCATGAGGCGTTGATAGTACGTGATATTGTGCAGCGTCAGTAGAATCGGGCCCAGCATTTCCCTCGCCAAGAATAGATGCCGCAGATAGGCACGCGGAAATTGGCAGGCGGGACACGAGCAGCCTTTTTCAAGCGGGCTCGCGTCTCGTTCGTATCGTTGATTGCGAATGCGGATGGGACCGCGGTGCGTAAAAGCCATGGCGTTTCTTCCATTGCGGGTGGGCATCACGCAATCGAAGAGATCGATGCCCCGGCGAACGGCCTCCAACAGGTCCGTCGGCCGACCCACTCCCATCAAATAACGCGGTTTTCCTTCCGGCAAGTGCGGCGTCGTGATCTCAAGAACTCGGTACATCTCCGCGGCGGTCTCCCCCACGCTTAGCCCGCCCACGGCATATCCGGGAAAGTCCATGGCCGCCAACTCGCGGGCACAGTAGACCCGCAGATCCTCGTCTACGCCCCCCTGAACGATCGCAAACAAACGTTGATCGCGGCGGCATTGCGCAACCCGGCATCGCTCGGCCCAGCGAATCGACCGCTGCATCGCATCTTGGACCGCGTCCCGTGGTGCCGGCAATGCGATGACATGATCCAGCGCCATGATGATGTCCGCCCCTAAAGCCTCCTGAACGGCCACGGCGCGCTCGGGAGATAGCACGACGACGGACCCGTCCACGTGGGACCGAAACACCGCGGCGGATTCGTCGACGCGGGTCAGCTTGGCCAAACTGAAGATTTGAAAACCGCCGCTGTCGGTCAAGATCGGGCCGGACCAACAGGCAAACCGATGCAAACCGCCCAACTCCGCCACGACGCTTTCGCCCGGCCGCAACATCAGATGATAGGTGTTGGCCAGGATCATCTGGGTCCCCGTCGCTTGCAACTGCGCAGGCATCACGCCTTTGACGGTACCCTGAGTGCCTACGGGCATAAACGCCGGCGTCTCCACAAGTCCGTGCGATGTCGCCAATCGGCCGCGGCGTGCGCCCGATTGCTTATCAACATGGAGAAGCCGGAAGAAATCATTGGACATGGCCGGGCATCAGACTTTGGAGAACCGGTCGGATCTCGCCTCGCGACCGCTCACCCGGGCGACGGCGAAGCGCGATATTCGCTTGGGACATCCGGCGCAGCCGAGGACGGCTGGACGAATCCGCGTTTCCGGCGGGATCGGATCGGACCACGGGCAAAGCCGCCGTCTTGGGATGCAATTACCGGTTCACTCGCCGCGCAGTTTCAAGCCGAGATCGCGCAGGCGCTCCCGAACCTCATTCAGGCTGGTCACCCCGAAGTTCTTGCACTCCAACAGCTCGTCGCCGGTCTTCCGGATCAGCTCGCCGACGGTGTTGATCCCGAGGCGTCCCAAGCACTTTCGGGCACGCACGGAGAGGTTCAACTCCATCACGGACTTCGACAGGACCGGCTCGTCTCCCACCGGGAGCGGCTCCTCTTCTTCGGGAACCGGCTCGCCGCGGCGGTCGGGCAGCAATTGCCCCAGTCGCAATCCCTTCGACGCCAGCATGTCCTTGATTTCAGAGAGGCTGGTCTCACCGAAATTCTTGCTGGCGAGCAATTCCTGCTCGGAACACCGGCATAGATCGCCCAGCGTATGGATTCCCATCTTCTGAAGACAATTGCGACTGCGGACCGAAAGCTCGAAGTTGCTGACGGGGGTGCTGAGAATCTGAGCGAGGCGGTCGTGCTTGCGGGCGGAATCCTCATCCACCACCATGTTCCCCGCCGCCTGGGCATCCTTCAAATAGAGCCGCGCACGGCGGTGATCGGGATACGATTCCAAGATCCTCTGATAGCACTTCACCGCCCGCTCGTAATCCTCGCGGTCTTCATACAGGACGCCCAAATTGAGTAAGGCGCCTAGATGCGGCGGAAAGCGAGAGGCACACCGCTCGTAGAGTTGCAGTGCCTCGTCATCGTTGCCGTGTCGATCGTTCTCGACGGCCAACCCGAACAACGCACCGGGATGGTGGGGATCCACCTGCACGGCTCTTTCGTAAAGAGCGACCACCTCCTCAGGATTGGCCTTCAAGGCCGCGACGATGGCACCCCGTTGATAAAGGTACTCCGCCGTTTGCTCGATCGCGCCGGAGAGCTTGTCCAGGACGGCCAAAGCACCGGCCGGATCGCCCTTGAGCCGCAGCACCTCCGCCTGGGCCACGGCGCACTCGTCGGCGTGATAGCCCGCTTTCTTGGCCGCGGCAAACGACTCCAAAGCCGAATCGTATTGCTCCACCGCAACGTAGCACTTGCCGAGGTAAAAGTGCGCCAGCGCTCCGCCGTCTCCTTTTTTCAAGGCAGCGATGGCTTGCGGATAACGGCCGAGCAGGTACAAGCAGCATCCCAGCCGGACGTTGCTGGCCGGCGTCTGCTCGTCACGAAGCTCCAACTCTCCCACCGCATCCCGCAACTGCCGGAATTGAGACGGGTCCTCCGCCATGGCCGCCGCCAGACGGTGAACCTCCTCCGGTCCGAAAAAAGCGTTGCTAAGAACGGTTTGCCGCACATCGAATGCCGTGGATTCGATCATCAATTATCTCCGAGTGGCAACGTCCATTCGGCTGCGCCCCATCCAAGACTGTAAATAAGCCGCCGATGGAGGCCCCAACTGCCCACCAAGCCTCCGGGGGAAAAGCGAGGACACGGAACTGCCGCCATCCCAATTAGGCGGTAGCGCCCGGACGACTTTACGTCCGCATTAGCACCGCATTACCGCAGGAGGCCTTGGTCAATTTCTCGCGAAAGGCCGCCGCGCACCGCCGACGTCCACACCCCGGCGCAGACACGCAACAGAGCCAGCGAAGGGACTCGAACCCTTGACTTCTGCTTTACGAAAGCAGTGCTCTACCGGCTGAGCTACGCTGGCGAACTTCTGACACATGCTAGGGAGAGCCCCCTATCCTGAACGTAGGTTCAAGAAGCCCCCACTAGCTGAAACTTTTAAGATAGCAAAAATCCGGTTCCCGGCAAGACAGCCTGCTCCGTCTATGAGCGACTACGTGCCCCCTTGGAAAGGATGATAGCCCCCAACACTACACCAAGGGGGGGTAGGGGGATAGGTCTCTTATCCCAGCGCTACGAGAGGCATCCCGCGTCACAACCGCTGAATGAGCCGACTTTCGATCAGCCGGAAAACAACGGCTTGGGCGTGGCCCCCACGGTTTCAGCGGTCCGCTCACGACAGCCCGAAAACGCTCTGCGTCCGGGCCGAGCGCTGCCCTTCCCGCGGGTCTTCCGGGAGAGGCATTCGCCGCGTTTTCCGCGCGATTACCTGCGTTTCACATTTTTGCCGCGTCGAATTACCCAAAGGGCATGGTCTTCGATTGCGTTACCGGCCTTAAGGACGTTACCATGAAGTCGGGCAGGCAATAGGCTCGCGAACCGTCCTTGCGAATGGCATTCCATCCGGCGTCCTCTCCGACCACGAACATCTGATGTCCCGACACGCCATTTTCGAATCCAGCACCCGCTACTTCTTGGCGCCCATCTTGGCGTTCATCGACGACGATGCCGTAACGGAGATCATGGTGAACGGACCGAGCGAAGTCTATGTGGAGCGGGCCGGCCGGCTGGAAAAGACCTCCGCTCAATTCAACAGCGAGGACGCTTTGCGGTCCGCGATTCACAATATTGCGCAGTGGGTGGGACGGGAAATCGACGACGCGAGACCGGTTCTGGATGCCCGCCTCCCCGACGGCTCGCGCGTCCATGCCATCATTCCACCCAGTGCCCGAAATGGAACGTGCTTGACCATTCGGAAGTTTTCCCGCGAAGCGCGTTCCTTGGACGATCTGGTGCGTCTGAACAGCCTCTCCGAAGCCGCCCAAGAGTTCCTGGAAATCTGCGTATTGTTGAGGAAAAACATTCTCATTTCCGGGGGAACGGGTACGGGAAAGACGGTCCTGCTCGGGGCCATTACAAGGGCGATCCCCGCGGAAGAGCGGATTGTGGTCATCGAGGATACTTCGGAGCTTCAGCTCGGCCAGCCCCACGTCGTGTATCTGGAGGCCAGACACGGGGGCCGGGACGGGCAGGGCGGTTTGACCATCCGCGAGCTTTTCAGCAACTCGCTGCGGATGCGCCCCGATCGTATCATCGTGGGCGAAGTACGCGGCGGTGAAGCCCTGGATATGATTCAGTCGATGTTGAGCGGCCACTCCGGCAGCCTGACGACGATCCACGCCAGTTCGCCGCGCGACGCCTTGCTACGGCTGGAAACCCTGTCCCTGATGTCGGACGTGGAAATCCCCGTGCACGTGGCTAGAATGCAGGTGGCGGCGGCGATCCACCTCGTGGTCCAGATCGCTCGGTTTCAAGAGGACGGGTCGCGAAAGGTGACGCGGATCGCTGAAGTCCGAGGTTTGAGCGAATCCGGACAATACACCGTGGAGGACCTTTTCACGTCCAGATTGTTGGGACGGGACGCCGAGGGGCGATTGCGAGCGGAACTGGCCTTTTCCGGGCGTCGTCCGACATTTGCGGATGCTCCCAAGCAGGAGGGTATCGCGCATCGCGTTCGGGCGTCCGGCGAGCTGTGGGAGACGCGTTGAGCACGCTTCGACGAATGTCGTTGCCGGCATCAGGCGGCAAGTTCGAGAACACGAGATGAATTGCCGTTTCGGAAGACGAGAACGACGCAACCGTCGCAAGGAATACGCGCCCGCAGATCGGCGAGGCGCCGCCGCCACGCTGGACTACATCCTCGTGATGGGGGTCATTCTCCCCGCCGCGGCGTTTTCGATGTGGGCCGGCCCGCGCATCATTCGGCTGGCCTACGAAATGGTGTACGTCTTGCTCGTTTGGCCTTTCATGTAAAAGGAGCCGTACCGCCGATCCGGCGTTTTCTTGTTGTGGCGGGTTGCTGATTCGGATATAGTTAAACAGGGGGAGGCGGTCGTGATGTCGGGCGTCTCCGCATCCGGCGAATTCCCCCGCTCGGAAAACGGTACAGAGAAGCCTGTCTCTTGTCGAGGGCCGACGCATGAGCAAAGTTGGCATCCGGACGCTGCTGGCGCGGATCCACCGCGATGAACGAGGAGCCGTCAGTTTGGAGACGATCCTCATCATCGGAGCGATCGCGCTGCCGATCCTCATTTTCCTCATCCGCGTGGGTTGGCCGCGGGTCAAAGGCTATTTCACGCAAGGCCTGCAAGACCTCGAGGCGGAGCGATCCAACGCGATTCAGTAAGCCCGAGACCGCCACGTTTCGGCCGGTCGAGTAGCGACAAAGGCCCGGCCCATGTTGGCGACCGTCGTGCTTTTGATCTTGTTGGCCGCGTCCGTGGTCACGGACGTTGCGTGGGGCAAGATCTTCAATTGGATCACGTACCCTGGAATCGTGTCGGCGTTCGTATTGAACGGCGTCGGGTCGTTAGGCCTGGCGGCCGGCTGGTGGTCCCGAGACTCGGCGGCAGTAGCCGGTTGGATCGGAATGACGGCTAGCCTGATGGGCTTGGCTGTATGCGGGCTGGTGATGGTCGCCTGCTACGTGTTTTTTCGCGTGGGGGGCGGGGACGTGAAGTTGATCGCCATGATCGGGGCCTTTCTCGGCCCGGAACATGGCGTCGTCGCCATGCTTTGGACGTTCGTCCTCGGGGCGTGCGCGGGATTGATCTTGCTGGTTTGGCGTCTCGGTCCGATTCGCTTGGTTGCCTCCGTCACACGTCACTTGCTTTGGAGCATCCGTTTGGGTGGATTCAATCCCTTGACGCCCGACCAAAGGAAACAACTCGAGCCGCCGTTGTTTTTGGCGCCCAGCGCTTTTTTGGCCGTGATCGTCGTCCGTTTCGAGCTTGCCGAGCGATGGCTGCCTCTGTTTTCTCCATAGACCGTGGTAAGACTTGGGCGAACGCCGTTCTCACGGCAAGCGGTGTTTGCCGGTCGGGGTGCGGCTCTGGAGAAAAGTTGGGGCATGCCGAATTGGGAGCATCGGCATGATGGCTACCGTGATCTTCCAGGCTTGCATGCCATGGTTTGCCGTCTTAGCGGCCGCCGTTCTGCTATTAATACCAATTTGCCGCGCCTCGCAAGCCGCCCCCGATTTTCGGAAACTCTCGCGACTTCATGCCGATCAAGGCGGAGCGGTTCAGAGCCTAAGTTTCGTATTGACCCTGCCCTTTTTCGTCTTGATTATTCTCTTCATCGTGCAAGTCAGTCAGATCATGATCGGTACGGTGATCGTTCATTATGCGGCCTTTGCGGCCGCGCGAGCGGCGATCGTCTGGATTCCCGCTCGGGTGGAGTCGATCGAACCGGAAAACCGAATCAGCAGCTACTACTTGGACCCGTACGCGGAAGATCAAACGGCACCGATCTTGGATCCCGGCGATCCCAACTACGGCCCAGGCTCGGGCGGGTTGACTTTTCTTGTGTTGCCGGGCGGGCCGAAATACGCCAAGATCGCCTCCGCGGCTGCGCTGGCCGTGATGCCCATCTGTCCCTCCCGCGACCTCGGGTTGCCGCTACCGGCAAATGCCGGCCCGCCGGCCGCAATCTTGCAAACGATCTATCGCCAAAATGTTCCGGATTTTGATCGTAATCCGCGGATCGCCCGGCGTCTGGTAAACAAGCTCGCCTACGCCCTGAACTTCACGGATATCGAGGTGCGATTCTTCCACTCCAATCAAGATCCGCCCTTGGTGCCGTATCTCCTGCCGAATGACCCGGGCGAGTTCTATGCCAACGAACTCGGTTTTCAGGACTCGGTCACCGTCACGGTCCGGCACGACATGGCGTTGCTACCCGGCCCCGGACGATTCTTGGCGC
Source organism: Thermogutta hypogea (assembly GCF_055386265.1). Lineage (NCBI taxonomy): Bacteria > Pseudomonadati > Planctomycetota > Planctomycetia > Pirellulales > Thermoguttaceae > Thermogutta > Thermogutta hypogea. Next base: position 1,040,829 of record NZ_AP042425.1, on the reverse strand, counting down.
GGCCCATCGTTTCGTCCGGCGGCCGCCCCGACACCGCGGCCCAAAACATCAAGCTGCGTAACGGCATCTATGTTTACCCTCTCGCGGCAAGCATCACCCTAGGGAATGAAGGTGAGAAATCCGTCGTGCCTTACACGTATCTATTATCCGGCACCTAGCACCTTCTGCGACCTAGCACGCAGGGAGCCGCCCCGTTTTACGACGCGGCGCCCCCGCCGGAGGCATCGACCATGACTCGAGAATCGACCATCACTCGAGAATCCTGCCTCTCCGCCGAGCGGCCCCGGTTCCTCGCCGAATCTTTCGGCAACATTCTTGCCCTGCCGCACGACCAAAGCGGCGCCATGAGCCTGGTGTCGGTGTTCGCGGTGCTCGTTTTGACCATCCTTCTGGGAATGGTGATGAATGTGGGCAAGGCCGCCGACCACAAGATTCGCATGCAGAATGCGGCCGACGCCGTGGCCTATTCCGGCGGCGTGGCGATTGCCCGAGGCATGAATGCCCTCGCCTTCAGCAATCACCTGTTATGCGATGTGTTCGCGTTGACGGCCTTTATGCGCGAGGCCCGGGACCGCAACGCCGAGACCTTCGTTCCCGACATTCTGGCTGCTTGGAACGAAGAGGCGCCGATCTTTACGCAGTCCAATTTCGCCAAGTTCATCCCTTTAGCAACGGCCATTCCCGCCAAGACTCCCTTGGAGCAGGAATTGGTGCGAGTCTACAGCGACTGGGCGGCGGCGGCATCCGAACGGATCCTGCCGACGCTGGAATTCATCTTGGCGGAAGAGCTGATCCCGCAATACCAGCGAGCCGTCGCGGCGGCTTTCCCGGACATCGCCCAACAGGCCGCCCTGGAGACGGCAAGGCGAAACGGTCGCCCGGATTTGGGACGCGGCGAGATGCTCGGCGTGCTTTGGCGGACCTCCGTCCTGCCGGTCGGCGGTGCCGGCGAATGGGTGGAACCAACGCTGCCGGTCGTGGATCCCGTCCACGATTCCTCGCCCGATCAGCCTCAAAACCTCGCCGCGGCCCAGCGCCAGCGACGCAGTCAGGCGCGGCGCTACCTGGGCATGTGGAACAACCGCGCCATGTACTTTTTCGATCGCGAGGCGAAAATGAGTCGCTTCTCGAGTCTATGGCGAAGCTTCACCTGCGGACAATTGGAGCAATTGTTGCAGGAAAACGAGACTCGCAATCTTCCATTTTTGATTCGAGAAACGCGGGATGAAATCATCAACGGCAACGATCATCTCGACCGCTATTTCACGTTCATCGGGGTAGCGTATTGGCGTCCCATGCGGGCCATGCTGCCGGGAGTCTTCCACCATCCCCTCGCCGCCGACACGGTGACCTTTGCTCAGGTCCGCGTCTTCGTTCCGCGAAAGAGATTGGTTTGGATGTATATCGTGCCGGGTTCAGACAATCCGCTCGGCGGCATACCGGGCGACTTTCCGGAATTGCCGTCCGATGATGAAGCAACTCCGCCGCCGGGCGGCGGTCATTGGGAGGTCGTTCGGCAGCCCGTCCCCGAGCATTGGGACCTGTGGAATCAACACTGGACCTGCCAATTGACGCCGGCGACGGTCGATTCGCTCCCCGCGATCTTGCAGACCAGACCGCCCTTGCCGGAGTTTGCCGGCTGGGATGTACAACTCCCGAATCTGGCCGGCCTTTCCACGGCGGATATTCAGCGAATCAGCCCCCATTGATCGGTGACCTTGCCATGAGCGGAACCACAGGCCGGTATCTCTTACGCCTGGGCGTGCCGAGCCGAAATCTCCGGGCTGCATCGTCCGCAATCGGTCTGAGCCATCGCGCTCAGGGACGGCGGGACTCACTTTGCCGCTACCGCGCCGGGTTGGCGCCGCTGGAGTTGGTAATCGCGTTGCCGCTGCTGCTGTTCCTCATGGCTTTGATGATCAATTTCGGAACGGCTGCGTCGTGGCGCATCCGAGAGCTGGCGACCGCCCGGCAGACTGTTTGGGCAAGTCGCTACCCGCGGAGTCTCCAGGCCGTCCCGCGACCGGCATATTGGCCCGCCAACGCGCAATTAGGGGTCGGCGGCGACCCCGATGCGGCTGCGCTGCAAGACCCTCGGGTGGACATGCCCGTCATGCGAGGCCCCACGGTGGGCGATTTTGCGGTCAACCGAGACCTGTTCGATCCCGGACGGCACTTCCGCAGCGGCCGCGCGGCATTGACGAGGGATTTTCCGCTCTTGGCGTCGCTAGGCCCCTATCGCATGGACACCGAAACGGAACTCATGGACAATCGCTGGGAGTTTTCTCGTACCGGTGCAAGCCACAACGGCGATCACCGCATACCGGCCGTCTATGTGTTGCCCACCGCTCCGGCCGGATATTCAACAGCCTACGTCCAAGCGGCACGGGCCATCCTCGCCATGCCGCAGCGCATCGACCTGCGCGTTCTGGACCGCGACGATGAGTTTCCAGCCTACGGCGTGCGCTTCGGCTGGGGAGGCGGTTCTCCCGACTTTCATCCCTCGCTGCAAGGCTTTTGCAGCCTCGACCGGCAGACCGCGCGGGATCGCGTCGACGACTTGATCGAGCGCATCGCGGGAGTCCGCGGCGGCCCGGGCCAAAGCCACATTCCCTCCCTGGCCGAGCAGATGGCAAGAGCCTTTCGCGATTTATACCGCCGCGTTATCCAAGAACTGCAAGATCAACTCAGCGCCGTACCCCCTCCCTCGCCCGGGCAAGCGGCTTCCATCCAAAATGAAATCGCCGACTTGCAGCGAAAAATCGATACGCTGGATGCCTTCTTGGCCATCCTTCAGAACCACGGCCGATGATGCTCCCCGTTTCTCGCGGCGATGCTCCCCGAATCCCCGCGAGTGCATCTCTCGGAGGACCCATGAAAACCGAGGCAGGTGTCCGCAACTCCCGAAAATCAGCTTCCACCGAGCATATGCTCGGTTGGACCGTCGTGGCCGCCCGAATTGCGGCGTGGACTTCTCGCCTCCTGGTCTCGTTCCTCATCATTGCGGCCGCACTCGTCTGCACCTCGCAGATCTTGCGCTGGTGGCACAAGCCGGAGCCTCTTCCCGTCACCGCGACCAACTCTCCCGACAGCGAATTCCGGATTGCCGTGGAATGGGTGGACGCCGACTGGACGACCACGCTGTACACCGCCTCCGGGCCGGAGGAAGAGGTCGCGGCGGATTTGGCCCGGCGAATGCTACAGGCTGCACGGCAGGCTACGTTCCCGGCGGACTCCCCTAACGAAAAGGAGTTGTCCGTTCTCCGCCATGTGATCCAGCGCACGCCGGTCTTGGCCGACAAATCGGGGACGGCCGTCTATCGCCTCAATCAATCCCTTCCCATCTGGCTGGGCACGCGTTCGGATGAAACGATTGCTTCGCCCGAGACGTGCGGGCCTCAAGGCTTCGCTTCGACCGCCGGCACGGATGAGGCCCAATCGCAGAGTATCAAGGATATCCGCATCGTCGCGTGGGGTTTTCTCGTACCCGTGGACGGTGACCTTTGGCGGATCGCCTTGGCCGTAAGCGGCTCCCAGCCCGCCGGAAGGCATGCCGTCCCTGAGGTTCCTCTACCGTCCGGGGCGGCACCGGGATTCACCATCCGTTTTGGCGATGGAACGATGTTGCAGGCGTTCCACGGAGAGCAGGTCAACAAATCCGCTTGGATGGCTCACTTTGATACCTGGCTGGAAAACCGCGGGTGGTCCGCCGACGCAAAGTGGCAGATTCGAAACGCGGAAGCCGTGCGGCACTATCGACGAGGTGATCGCGCCGAGGGTTCCGCCTGGAATGAGTTCTTGTACGTTGCGTTACAAGACGACGCCGGCAGGACGCGCGGATTCCTGATGCACGAGCGACCGGCGGAAGAGCCTCGCGAGGGGGAATGACGGCGGGTCGCAAGATTCCTCCCTGCCACGGCGACGCGGCGGCAAGGCTCGGCCGTTCGCGGCGGGACGTGCGGCGCGGTTTCGCCCCGCTTTCGCGGCAAGTTACAATGAAGTGGGTTGCTTTCAAGGCCGGTTATCGGACACCTTCGAGGGCCGGGATGATCACGGTACGATCGCCCCGCAGGTCACAAGAGTCTTCGTCCACGGAACCATCGCATGAAGGGCTTTAACGGGTTGATCTTAGGCTTAGGGATTGGGATTGCTGCGGCCCTTTTCAATTGGGCATACGTGACCCGCGCCACCGGCAGCATCGAGACCGTCGCTTTTTTCGGTATTGCCGCGGATCGCAACGTGGAAGCCGGTCAAATTCTCGCCGCCGAAGACCTAGTGCCGGTCCCCTTGCCTGCCGCTACGGCTCGACGACTCAAAGGTTTTGCGTTCGTCTATCCCGATGATCGTGCCACCGTGGTAGGGATGAGGACGACCCGTCCCGTTCCCGGCGGCTCCATCCTGCTGGTCGACGACCTGCGTCCGCCTCCGCCGAAATTGGTCTTCGGCGGGCAACCGGCCGGCAGTGAGGAAGAGATCGCCATGTTCATCCCGATCGACACTCGAACGATCGTGACCTCGCTTTTGGAACCGGGGGACACGGTATCGTTCATCATTTCGGCCCCGACTCCGGCCGAGGCCTCCGCATCCGGAGAAGAAGAATCGCCGGATGCGCCGCAAAATCTCCTGCCGCCTCCGACCGGCGCACAGTCGTTGCCGCCGGGATCGCCGCGGATCGTGGGCCAATTCAGAATCCTGGCGATCGGCAATCGCCTGAGCAATCTCGATATCCATCGGGCCTATCAGTTGCCGCAATCCCAGGAAAACGTACTCACCATCGGCGTGCGGCTCGTCGGCGGCCGTTTGGAGCCGAAGGCGGAGCAGCTCTGGAAGATGTTGGAGGCCACGAATTTCCGGCAGGTGGGCGTCATTCTCCACGCCCGGCAAAAGTCCGCCAATTAGTCGCCGCCGGTGCCGCTTCGCCCCCGCGGGTGCCGCGGAAAGGGCGACGCCAAGAATCGCGTCCGAGGACGAAACATGAAAGTTTGGTATAACCGGGTCAACGACAGCCGCCGCACGATGATCGAAGTCCCCGGCAACGAGGTCTCCCTCGGTCGAGATGAGGCCAACGACGTGGTCTTGGCCAGTCCGTTGGTCTCGCGGCGGCACGCCGTCGTGCGGCTTCTCGAGGACGGTCGCCTGCAATTGGAAAACGTCGGGCTGAATAGCTGTTTGGTCGCCGACGAGGAGGTGCTGGGCGGGCAGACGGTCCATTTCTCGCCGGGCGCCAAGGTCCGCATTTGGCCCTTCACGCTCAGCTTCGAGGCGGAAAAGGCGGCCGTCCTATCGCGGCAAGAGCTGGAGGCTCACCTTCGCGGCCTGATTGCCGACTTGGAACTGCGCATCCACCGCAAACTATTGGAACGCCTGGACCTCTACGAGTTCGAAACCGGCCGCGCCGGCGACCCCGAGAGCACCCTTTTGCTAGAGAACAATATCGACGACATTTGCCGAGAGCTCCGCGTTTTCGAGGACGAAAACGAACCTATCCTGGAAGAGATCACCGGCTTGGTCTTGCGGGATCACATTATCAACCGTTTGGTCATGGAGTCCGGTTCGCAAACCTTGAGCGAAATGATGGGGATCACGCTCAACGAATTCGATGTGCCCGCCACCTTGGTCCCCGAGCGCGAAACCGAATTGATGGGCATCATGCGGTTCATGGAGGATCGCCTCGGCCTGGAGCAATGCCGGGATACGACCGAGAAAGTTCAACGCGTGGAGGAACGATTCAATGAGGTCTTTCACTTGGTCCGCCCCCATCTTCATCGCGAATTGCGGAAGTACCTCATTCTGCGAACCTTGAAGAAGGACTTGAAGGATACCATTTTCGGATTCGGTCCCCTACAGGACCTTCTCCGCGCAGACGCGGTCACCGAAATCATGGTGGTCGGGAAAGATCAGATTTACATCGAACGCAACGGCGTGATCGAAAAATCGGGGCGCCGTTTCATTTCCGACAAGGTGACGGAAGCCATCATCGAGCGGATCGTCGCCCAAGTCGGCCGCCGCATCGACAAGAGTCAGCCCCTCGTCGACGCCCGGCTGCCGGACGGTTCTCGGGTCAACGCGGTCATTCCGCCTTTGGCCGTCAAGGGGCCTTGCCTCACCATCCGAAAATTCCCGCTTCAGCGGATGACCATGGACGATCTGGTCGAATTCGGCTCCATTAGCCGGGCGGCGGCCACATTCTTGAGGGCGGCCGTCATCGACCGAAAGAACATCCTGGTGAGCGGCGGAACGGGCGCGGGCAAGACGACGCTGCTAAACATCCTGAGCGGCTTCATTCCCTTCAGGGAACGCATCGTCACCATCGAAGATACGATCGAGCTTCGATTACACCAGGAACATGTGGTCCCGCTGGAAGCCAAACCCGCCAACGTGGAGGGCGCCGGCGCCTACACCATTCGCGATTTGGTCCGCAATGCGTTGCGGATGCGGCCCGATCGCATCATCGTCGGGGAATGCCGCGGCCCGGAGGCGCTGGACATGGTTCAAGCCATGAACACCGGACATGACGGGTCGCTTACGACGGTACATGCCAACAATGCCCGGGAGGTAATCGAACGCTTGGAAGTCCTCGTCCTCATGGCCGCCGACCTACCGATCTACTCCATTCACAGGCAAATCGCGTCCGCGGTGGATTTGATCGTGCATATCTCGCGTTTGCCGGGCGGGCGTCGTGCCGTCACGGAGATATCCGAAGTGGTGGGCGTGGACCCCGAGACGAAGGACGTCGTCATCCACGACATTTTCAACTTCCGCAACGGCCGTTCCTTGATGCCGACCGGGTACCTCCCCACCTTCGTGGAATCGCTGGTGGCCAAGGAACTGCTCGACTTGGAGTTTCTGTACGAACAAATGGGCGAATCGGAAAAGCATGCGGCGGCCCACCGCAGGGAAGGCGAGAATCGCAAAAGCCCCGCCGACTTGGCTTTCCAAGAGTCCGGGCGGTGAAACGACGCAAGGAGGCGAGGCCTCCTCAAGGCGCCGCTCCGCGCTACAAAAAAACGCTACGGGGCCATGCCGCGGGGGATAAGGCGAAAACAGCAAACAGGCTCGTACAACGGTCCATGAATGACGCTACCGACTTGATCCTGGGATGCACGGCGACGGGCGCGGCCGTCACCGTGATGGTCTACGCCTCACGGGATTGGATCGACGCCTTCTTTTCCAAGATGGAAGACGATATCGGGGAGAAACTCCGCCGTCTCCGGGCGTCGCCCCGGAATTTGAGACGCTGGCTGCAAATCTGGCTTCTCGGCATCGTTCTGGTCTTTTTCGGTTTCAGTCTCGGGCTGAACAGCTTGATCTTCGGTGCGGTCAGTGCCGTGTTCCTCCTGGCCGCTCCCTGGTATCTGTTGCGGCGTCTGGCGGAAAGCTACCGACGCAAGGTGGAGGATCAATTGGCGGACGCCATGGTGACGCTTTCGAACGCCGTCCGCGCGGGTCTGTCGCTGGCTCAATCGCTGGAGATTCTGGCGGCCCAGTGCCCCAAGCCGATCAACGCCGAATTCCGTCAAATCGTCGCCGAATACAACTTGGGAAAGCCCCTCGATCGGACTCTTACGGAGGCCAAGGAGCGATTGAAAAGCGAGAACTTTTCCTTGTTCGCAGCCGCCGTTCTAGCCGGGCACGAGCACGGCGGGCGGCTCAGCGAAACCGTGGAGAGGATCGCCGCTTCGGTGCTCGAACTGCAACGCTTGGAGCGCAAGGTCCTGTCGGAAACCGCGCAGGCCAGAAAGTCCGCGGTGTACATGGCGCTGGCACCTCTGCTGTTCCTCGTCGCCTTTTATTTCATGGACCCGGCGAACACGACGGCCCTATTCGTTCAGCCGCTGGGGCACTTGCTTTTGGCCGCGGCCGCCATCCTTAACGTTATTGCCTACATTTGGGCGCGAGCCTTGTTACGGCCTGATATTTAGGCGAACTCCAACAGGGATGCCGTCGTCGCAGCGCGGGATGGAAACATGACGGATTGGCAAGGCTTTCAACAAAGTAATAGCTACCTTTTGGCCGCGGCCTGCCTGATGTGGGGTGCGGCTGCCGCCCTTATTGCGCGGTGGGTATGGCTGGTCTTGCAAACGGAAGACCTGCCCCAGGGCGCGGAGTGGCGATACGACATCAGCCGAATCAACGAATTGCGGCGCAGCGATTGGTTCTACCGTTCGTTCCAACCGGTACTTCAGCTTCTGGGACGGTTCAATCGCGCGGCTTTTCGCGAGGCCTTGCCGGAAATACAACGTCACATCCATGCCGCGGGTTTGTCGAGGTTCTGGCTGGCCGAGGAGTATCTCGGTAAGTTAGAGATGATCGGCTTCTTCCTGCTGCCGGTGTACACGTATTTCTTTGTGCGTGCGGTGGGCTTGGGCGGGCTACTGCCCGCCGTCGCCACATCGCTGTTGACCGTCTGGTTTCTACGGCTCCGTTTGGCCTCCCGGGCGGCTCGACGATTGCGGGAAATCAAACGTCGATTGCCCTTTCTCCTAGACCTGCTCACCCTGTTGATGGAGGCCGGCTCCACGTTCCTCAACGCTCTGGCCCAGGCCGTCGATGAATACCGCGGACATCCGGTTTCCGAAGAATTCGGCAGGGTGCTGGCCGATATGCAATTGGGCAAGACTCGCTTCGAGGCCTTCGCCGCCATGAAGGACCGCCTGGCCGACGACGAAATCACCAGTATTATCGGGTCGATCCTTCAAGGCGAAACGCTGGGTACCCCATTGGCATCGATTTTTCGAACGCAGGCCGACGTCCTTCGGATCAAGCGTTCGCAACGGGCCGAAATGATTGCGGGGGAAGCGGGTGTGAATATGCTCTTACCGGGTATATTGGTTATGGCGGCGGCGGTCCTGATTTTGATCGGTCCCTTCCTGCTCAACTACCTCGATTTCGGACTGGCACTTTGAACAAGCCGCGGGCGCGCGACCTCGGGAAGAAGCGAATGACGAACCGAAAACGACGGTACCGCGAGATCGCCGCCGGAGGCGAGGCCGATTCACCGCGGAAAGGGCCGTGGATCGCGGTGGAGTTTCGATCGCTCGGCACCGCGAGCCTCAACCGATTCCGACCCGTCAGAGGCGGGAAATGCGGGGCTTAGGAAATGCCCATTAAGATTCGATGCCCTCTTTGCCGAACCGAAATGACGGTCAGTCCCGCCGCCGTGGGCGGCGTAGTGGGTTGCCCGTGGTGCCACCACCGGTTCCACGCCGAACCCGAGACGACGAAGAATCAACCGGCCGATCCGGACGTGACGAGCCGGGCCCCGCTCGCCGTCCCTCCAACGGCCGCCCCCTCGAGGGAAGAGGCGGCAACGCCCTCCAAGGCGTCCGGGACGGAGCATCCGGCAGCCCCGCGCGGCAGTGTGAAGCCAGCCACTTCCAGCCGCTGGAAACCGGTGGACGATTCCGGTCAGGATCTTCCATTCCCGCCCCCGCCGCCAAAAGTCGCCGACCCACCGGCGGCGGTTAAAAAGGAGTCTCGGACTGCCGCTTCGCCCGATCGTTCTAAAGCGGTGGGGCCTTCAGCCAAATCCGCGACGACGTCCGAGGCCGCCCGCGAAAAGGACCGGAAGCCGGAGGCGGCAGGCTCCGCGCCGGACGTCCCCCCAACCGGCGGCATTCGCGGCAAGCCGACCGGCTCCGGGGCGACAAGGCCGCAGGCCGCGGCGGCAACGCCCGAGCCCCCGCGCAAGAAGGCCGTCATGAAGATTCTGTCCGAACCGGCGGAGCCGACTTGGACGCTCGCGGCCGACGGAAGTTTGCCCACCCTGCATTTGCAGGAATCCCAGACGCAAGATCAGTCATCGCGTCAACGATCCGCGAACCCGCTACTCCTTTTTGTCGTTTTGTGTAGCAGTATGATTGTGTCGCTGGTCCTGGTATTCATGGAACCCGACTCCGGCGATGGCGGTGATTCCGCGACCAGCAACGCGGCGCGCCGGGTGCTGATTGATGAATACATTCCCAGCCTCAACCCGGAAACGCCGCCCGCCGACTACCAGATTCTCCTGCGGGAAGCCCAGCGGGCCCGTAACAGCGGCGATCTGAAGCGCGAAAAAGAGCTGTATCGGCGGGTCCTGCTCCTGCTGTACGCCCATCGCGATCGCGCGCCGTACGAAGGCCTGACGGGCAGCGCCGCGCGCGATCGCAAACTGGAGGAGCAATTACGGATTTTGCTGCGAGAATGAACGCGAAGGCTGCGGCGAGAGCCGTCCCGGGCGCCGGGTACGGAAGCGTTCAGGCAGGGCCCGGTCGCGGACCGACTGAATTGCCGCCACCTTTCGTAAAGTTCGCATCGCTACGGATTCCGGTGACATTAAGAGGATGAGCATGGCTTCGGCGTCGCGATATCAAATCATCGAAAGGATCGGCAGCGGGGACTTCGCGCAAGTTTTTCGTGCCCGAGACCAAGAGCTGGGGCGGGACGTGGCGATCAAGGAAATCCATGCCCAGTACCTCCAATCCCCGAAGCAATTGGAGCGGTATTGGCGCGAGTCGCAATTGCTCGCTTCGCTCCAGCATCCCCACATCATTACGATCTACGATGTCGTCCGCAGTCGCGGTTGGCTGGTCCTGGAGCTGATGCGCGGCAATCTTCAGCAAAGCGCCGAGACCGGCCCGATCGATGTGGATTTTCTGCGGGAAATCCTGATCGGCAGCTTGCAAGCCTTGGACTTTCTGCACGGCAATGGGATCATCCACGGCGACATCAAGCCCAGCAACCTGCTTTTGGACAACCAAGGACGAGTGAAGTTGGGCGACTTCGGCCTCGCCCGCCGCGCCACCGACGAAGGCGGCAGTTTGCTCAAAGGCACGACCAAGTACATGGCGCCGGAGCTGATCAGTGCTCAGTTCGGCCAGGTCGGACCGGCCGGCGACCTATATTCCCTCGGATTCACCGCATACGAACTGCTCTGCGGACCGGATTTTTCGCTGCTATTTCCAGGGCTGAGCGCGTTCGGCAGGGACCGCCAAATCGCCTGGATGATGTGGCATAGTTCTCCCGACCAGCGCCTGCCGCCGATTCGCCGCGTGCTGGAAGGCGTCCCGGAGGATTTGGCCGAGACCGTGGATCGTCTGGTGATCAAAGAGCAGGCCCGGCGTTTGGGGTCGGCACGCGAGGCTCTGCGAATGTTGACGACTCGGTCCGCCGCTCCCCCCGCCTTGCCGCCGGAGGAATCGACGGGCCCGTCTCCGGAAGAACTTCGGGCGGCGAAAAACAAGAAATATCTGCGGATCACCGCGGCGGCCGCCGTCGTATGCTCGCTTCTGATCAGCCTCCTGATGCTGCTGCCCGAGGGCTCGAAACCCGTTCCGCAAGCTCAGGCCCCCGAATCCCTGCGCGGCGTCGTTCGCCGGGTCTTTCTGGACGAGCGCCTGATCGTTGTGGAGACTCCCGACGGAACGCCGAAGGAGGTCTCCATCCGGCCCGTCGATGAGGTGTTCATCAACGACGCCAAAGCCTTGATGCGAGACTTGCAGCCGGGAGACGAGATTACGATCCAAGCCTCGCAAACCGATGGACGTTTCGTGCAGCGATTGCAGGTGGTGCGCCCGGAACGCGCCGTCGGGCAAATCACGGCCGTCTCTCTCGCCGACGCGCAGATCACTCTCACCGTCGACCCCGACACGCCTCCGCTTGTCATCCGAGTGGGCCAGACCACGCCGATTGAATTCAACGGGCGCGCAGAATTGGACGGCCGGACCGTGATGCTGAGCGATATTCAACCCGGAGATCGCGCCGAGGTCTTGTTCCGCGGGAAAGACGAGGATCGCTCGGCCGTCCGGCTGTCGATCCGGCGAACCGTCACCACGGAAGGCGTGTTGGCGGACGTCGATACCAAGGCCGGCCGTCTGGTGTTCCGTTCGAGCAACGATGCGAGCCTGATCAATCTCCCCTACATCGGCGATTGCGTCGTCACGCTCAACGGACGCGCGGAATTGCAAAGCCGGATCTTGAAGCCGGCGGATTTGCGACCGGGCGACCGGGTAAGCGTCGCCCACGACGTAGAAATATCTCGGGTCGACGCCTACCGAACCCTCGGTCTGGCGGGCGTGATTCGGCAGGTGCATTATGCCGCCGGCAGCCTCGAAATCATTCGCGACGAAGACAATCAGCCCCTTCAGATTCTGATCGGCTCCGACTGCGAGATCACTCTGTTCGGAGAGCCCGTCCAACTGGAAGACCTGCGTGCGGGCGACCGTGTGGACATCACGCACGACACGCCGGGAGGAGTGTCGATCCGTGCCCTCAAAATTGAGGCGATTCGACCGGAAAATCCCAAGCGTTGGGCCGTGATTGTGTGTGTCGGAGAGTACGACGACCAACGACTTCCCGCCTCCTCCGCCGTCTCCGCGACGGCCGAAACACTCGAGAAAACTCTGCGGAATCGATACGCCGTTCCTAGAAACCAACTTCTGAGCCTCGCCAATCCAAGCCGCATTCGCCTGGAGCAAGCGGTCGAGAGCTTCTTGAAGAATATCCCTTCCGACGGCGATGTGGTGGTCTATTACGCGGGTACGGCGGTTCGTGATTCGCAAGGTCAGGTATTCTTGGCGGCGAAAAACACGGATCTCAACGATCCTTCGGCGACGGGCATTGGAATTCAATGGTTGGCGGATACCCTGGAGGGTTCTCCCGCCGCGCGGAAGCTCTTGCTGCTGGACGCCTCCCCCGCGGCACCCAACGGAGTCGCGAACATCGTTTCCGCTGCGGAGGCGCTGGAGTCGGTCCAAGGGCCGCCCGGCATGGCGGCGTTTCGTACGGTCACCGCCGTGGCGGGTGCCTCGGCCGGGGAATCCGCCTCGATCGCGGCGGATGGCACCGCCACGTCCTTCGGCCGGGCGACGGCATCGGCTTACCAAGGCGACGGAGACGAAAATCGCGATGGGAAGCTGGACCCCACGGAACTCTTGGGCTTCTTAAACAAGGTATTGCCGCAAACCGTCCCGGCCGGAACTTCTCAAACCGTCAAGCTCTTTCTTCCGGACAATCGCCCGCCGCGCTTGAGCGAGGAGGCGAAGACCGCGATCCGCGTGCTGGGAGCGATGATCACCATGCAGGACGTAAACTTGCAAATCGCCGACGAGGCATTTCGCAACGCGTCCAAGGGAACCGGATCGGAACCGGAACCGTTCCTGCTGTACGGCTTGCTCCTCGTCAAGAATCGGCAAATGCCGGAAGCCGTCCGCTATTTGGAGCCGCTCAAGGTCAGCCATCCGGCCGAACCGCTCCCGTATCTGCTGCTCGCATGGATCAAGGTTTTCCGGCGAGACTACCGAGGCGCCCTGGGCGAGATGCGAGCCTTTGTCAATCATTGGCCTCAGCGGAGCGAGGCCGCGTACCCAACTACGGACTTGGACTTGGCTCGGACCTTCTTCTGGTTGGGACAGATGCGCGAGTTCATCGACGGTACCGCCGAAGAGCGTGAGCGTCCGCTACCGATCGATCTGCAAGGCTTGGACGACGCCGTTGGATCGCTGGGGAGCGAGGCCGCCCAAGCCTACGACCAGGGACGCAAGCAAACCCGCGCAATTCTGGAGACGCTCGACCGCCAGTTGGCGGCCTCCCAGGGCAATCGCGAAGCCGAGGTCCGCATCCGTTTCGAGCGCAGGCAACCGACTCGCTACCTCTCACCCCTGATCGAAGATTGGGCGCGAGCCGTCCTGGCGGGATTGAACCGTTAGGTCCGCAGATTTGTTCGGCGGTTCGTGCCGTCCGTCGGCGAAATCACACGCCGCAAGCCCCCATCGCGATCCCCTTGGAAATTGTCGGTTCCGATGGGAGATGGTATAGTGAGCGCAAGCGGGGATTCGCCATTTCACACACGGAGGAAAGCGGTACGTGCTTATCTTGTTGACGAATGATGACGGCATCTACGCCCCGGGGCTGGCGGCTTTGAAACAGGCCCTCGACGCCGTGGGAGACGTTTTGGTGGTCGCCCCCGCCACGGAGCAGAGCGGCGTCGGGCACGCGATCACTTATTTGCGACCGTTGATTGTAAAAGAGGTGTATCAAGGGGACCGTCCCTTCGGTTACGCCGTCGAAGGCAGCCCCGCCGATTGCGTCAAGCTGGGCGTCAACGAACTCTGCCCGCGCCCGCCTGACATGGTGGTCAGCGGGATCAACGGCGGCTTGAACGCGGGCATCAATGTCCTATATTCCGGCACCGTGGCCGCCGCCGTGGAAGGGGCCTTCTTCGGTATTCTGAGCGTGGCGGTATCGCTGGAGTTCGACGAAAACCCTCCCTTCGAGCGTGCCGCCGCGCACGCCGTGCAGATCATCCAACACATTGCAACTCACTGGCACGATATCGATGCTCGGCTTTTCAACGTCAATATCCCGCTCCAAGCCGCGATCAAGGATTCGCCTGAGGTCCGTGTGGTCGCCATGGACGTGGGGCGGTACGGCGGCAATTACGAAAAACGGTCGGACCCGTGGGGTCGAACCTATTATTGGGCGACGGGTGAGCCACCCCCGCGGCGGGATGCCCCCGGAACGGATCTGTTGGCCTTGGCCCAGGGAAAAATCTCCGTCACACCGTTACACTATGATTTGACGGCGAGAAAGGCGTTGGAACAGATCACCCAGAGCGAGTTCGCCTTGACGCCCCGACCCAAGGCCCCGTTGAAGTCGGCGTCGCTCGCCGGGAATCAAGCGCTGATCTTGCGTTCCGCACGGCGCTCCCAGCGATCCGGGGCTACGAAACGCGACGGTGCTTAGGATCCCATTCGGGTAGGCGGCGGATTCGTTCATGGTTCATGGCCGGGATCGAAAGGCAAGCTTTCAAGGAGACGTACCATGAGGCGATTGAGTCAAGCCTGGATAGCCGGTTGGCTCGCGCTCCTGCTGATCGGCTGCGGTACGGCTGACAATGAAGCCTTTCGCGTGAAGAACAGCGAAGCCGGGGCCGCCGGCGCCGGTGCTTCTCAGCCGGAACGACCGACGACGCCCGCGCCGCCGCCCGTTCCGGAAACACCCCGCAGACCCGTCGCAATGCCGCCCGGCATCGCATCGCCGGACGAAGTGATGCAGACGCAGCCGTCGCCGGGGATGGTACCGCAACCTGTCCCGACCGAACCTACGGTAGTGGCAGTGCCGGCCGAGGTCGGAGTGGGGCAGAAAGGCCGGACCTTGGGCCAACCCGGCTTTCTCACGACGCCCGTCTATGTGTATTTCCGCAGCCAGGAAATGGTGGCCTTCCGCATCCAAGTGCCGCAGGCCATGCAGCTCTTCAAGGCCGCGAACGGCCGCGCACCGCAGTCGCACGAGGAGTTTTGGCGGGAGATCATCGAGGCAAATGGAATCCGACTGCCGCAACTGCCGCCGGGCCACCGCTACGTGTACGATCCGGCACGCGAAGAACTGATGGTCGAACAACCTTCGCCCTAGAACGCCGCCGCACCGCGGAGCCTACCATCTCTCTATCTTTTCGCGCCGCCCGGCACGGCGTACGATCGCCGATTTCGCTCATTCTCTTCCCCAATCCCGGGCCGTGGTTTTTCCTTTGCAAAGCGCGGCCGTCTAATTAGTCTGGAATTGGGAAGCGGTATTGTGTCTCGATAAACGGCACGATCCGCTCGAGAGCTCTGCGGCCGGGAAAGGTCTCGCCGCGGCCCGCCGGGTAGTGGCATCCGTGAGAACCATTGCTCTTAACTTGCACCGGGCTTTCGCCGGACCGGGTTGAAATGCAAACTGGATTCGACCGAACTATCTCCAAACTTTGGGAGGGCGCCTTCCAACGGGCTGAAGGCCGCTCACCTCTCCGCGCCTTCACAGCGCGTTGCCGGGCGACAGGTATCTCCAAAGGGCAGCTCCGTCTGTGCGTGGCGGTCACGTTTTGGGCATGGGCTTTGAACTCGGTCGCGGCGGCACAAAGCTGGGTTTTCCAGCCGTCGTACTACAGCCATTCTCCCCAGGGCGAGCGGGTAGCGCAATTTCAGCCGGAAGCCTCCATCTCGTCACCGACCGCACCCAACTACATCGTCAGCGGGTATCGCCACACGCGATCGACCATTCGGGGTGCTGAAAGCTACGATCACCTCCATGTGGTGAGGACTTGGGGGCTGGGCGAATTCCTCAGGCCTTATGAAGAATGGGAGTTTCCATTCCGGCCGGGCGCAACTCCATACGGCCCATGGGGTAATCCTCAAGGCCCTTGGACGCTGCCCTTCGATTCCTGGCGGAATCCGTTCGGATTAGGACGGCTGCCGGGTCTTCCGTGGTGGCTCTGGCCGAGATGGTAGCGTTACAATGCCCACCACCCGCCAGACGCGGGCCCTCTGAGTCGGCCGGCTTCGCCGCCTATACTGCGGCAACGACTGCGGCAACCCGTCGGCAATCTTTCGGCGAAACGGGTCAGCCTGACGCCCTTTTCCAGTTTGCGCCTTATACCGATTGCCGCGACGAATCCGATTGTGCGGAAATGTAGGCCGTCCACAGCCGACCGGAATTGCGTTTTGCATTCGACCTCCTAACGACCGTACCCGTTTTGCGGATTCCGGGCATCCTCCTCCATCGCACGCCCAACTGCGGTCGAAGATTATTACGCACCACGGTTTTTCCTGGAAAGCGCGGCAGGATCGGCGTGATGGGTCGATCCAGCCGACAAATCCCTCCAACTCGCGTGGAAGCCGCGAATTGCTTTCGCTCCGTCACGGGTGCATCCATGGCCGACAAAGACGATAAACAGCCCCCGCCTCCGCCGCCACCGCCCAGCCCCGTCCTCAACCGTTTTGTTCTGGCACTGGTCGGTATATTACTTGTGATGTCGCCGTTGGCCTTGTTGCCCGGTTCTCGCAAGCTCGGAGACTTGTTGGCCGGCGTCCTATCCGGAGAATCCCTCACGGCATTTCTGCCTGCGCTGCAAAGCTCCCCTCAAGACACCCCCCCCGCCGGTCCAGAGGAGCCTACGCCCGAATATGTGATTCCCACGACGGACTTTGCCGAGGTGTTTCGCTTCGATATGCGGCCCGACTATCTGGTCCAACGCTGGCCTCGAGTGACGGCGGCAACGGCGGGTATCCAATTGCAGGGTTACCGTGTGCCGCTGCTTACCGGCACGCGGGAGGATGACTTGGCAGGAGCGGTGACCTACTACTTCAATCCCCGGCAGGAGGTTCAAAGAATCACCTTTCGTGGGACGACGGGCAATGCCAATCGGCTGATCCAATATTTGGCCGCTCAATTCGGGTTTTGTCATCGGCCCACCAACGATCCGGGATTGTTTCTTTATGTGGTGCCGGAGGAAGGCTCTCGCGGCGGCGTGAAGAGCTACCTATGGATCCGTCCGCAGCGTGTATTGCGTGCCGCGGAACCGCATGCACGATTCGAGCTGGACCTCGTCATCGAGCGCCCCACGGAAGAGCTGATGACCCGGTTGCGCGAAGCATTTCCGGAGCCTGTTGCTCCACAAGTCCCGGCGGCCGTCCCGTTGGCTTATCCGCAATGAATAGGGAATGTCTTACGGCGGCGAAAGGAAGCCCCCGTATTGACGGCCGATATGACACCCCGCCGTAACGCGGCCCGTGCGGGAAACGGCGGCCGCACGAACCCCTCAGTCGTGAGTACTCTCACGCCAAAGCAAGGGTCGCCGCATCTGCGGCTCGATTCGGAAGCGGCATTCCCCGTTCAAGAACACCCTTACGGTGCCGCTCGATTCACTCACGCAAACGGCGACGGCCTTGGTCTTGCGGGTAATAGCGGCGGCGGCCCAATGGCGGGCACCCAAACCTTTCGATAGGACGATATCCGAAGCGGAGCAGTCGATGTGGCGGCACGCCGCGAGAATTGTCCCGTCTTCCGAAATAATGCAGGCCCCGTCAAGTTGCGCGATCTCCTTGACGCCCTCGCGGACACGGGCGTCAAAGAGATTCTTCTCGTGCTTGCTATAGCCGCGAACGGGATCGAATCCCAGAGGCCGCGTGTGAGACAAGACTTTGCGGGAATCGCCGACGACGAAAATCGCCCCGACGGGTTTGCCTTCGCGCCCCTCCTGGCCGATCTCCACCGCTAGATTGATCACCAGCTTGAGCGTTTCAATCGGGATCGCCGTATTCAGTTCTCGCAGGTCCCGGGTCGTCAGTCTCGCCAGATGGTCGGACAGGCGAATCACGCTCAGCGAATCCACGCTGGAGGGTTCGAACAGTCCGTAGAGAGCGATCACTCGCTGACCGCGGGTCAACAGTTCCTCCGTCACCGACTCGAGGAGCGCCTCGGTAATGCGTTCATACGGCGAGGAGTGCGGCAAATTGACGGCTACGCTTGAAAACCCCACCTCGGCCGCTCCGGCCAAGTATGCCAATCGTTCGGATGCGATGATCACGCGCCGTTGGCCGACGATCGAGCGCAAACGCGCCCAATCCCCGGGACCGTTCACGAGGATAAGGATGGCCGCCGCCTCCAATTGATCGTGCAATCGCACGCCTCCCTCCAAGAGGGAGCGGAATTGCTCGGTAAAGCGAAAACTTTCGGGGGCGTCGGGGTTCGGTTTCTTTTCGTCGGGGGCTTTTTTCTCCGCAAGATTTATTGGATTCTTGGAGTTTTCTGGCATCGCGATGGGACTTGCAAGGGGATGCGGGTGTTCGCCGGTAGACCTTGGCCGGGCAACGCAAGCAGCAGCATTCTTCGGGCGATAGCTGTACGATTCTAGCCGACCCACCCACTTTTGGCAATCAAACCGAGGGGGCGAATGCGCGCCGCTCGCCGACCCGCGGACACGCTTTGCCAACCGCCACGTTGTACGGCGCTCGGCCGGCCCCCCCACGAACTCGTCAGCGCGGCGGTGACCGCGGAGCGGTTTCCAAGCTCGCATAGCCGTGAAGCGGGGCTTGTTCCGGCTTCCGGGTATCCCGGCTGACGATCAAGCTGCCGCGATTCCGGCTCCGTGGTTCAGAAAATCGCGTCCTTCACCTTGCTCGCTATTGAAGCCGATGGTGCATCCGCGGGAATCTCGCCGCGGACGTATGCTTCCCAACGGCGGACATCATTGCCGAAATCCTTCCCTGTCACTTCACGAAGCGATTGCATGGCCAGGTACTGCGTCGCGGGATCGCGCTCATTCAAGAACTCGGCAAGGACGGGGACGGCACTCGCCTCCTTGGCGTTTCCCAAGGCTTTGATGGCGGCCTGTTTGACGTCCGCCGAGGTTTCGCGTCTCAACACATCCGCTAGGACTGCCGCCGATTCGGCCCCGCCCGCCTTTCCGAGCACCCCGCATGCCTCCAAACGTACGGATTCCGCGGGATCCTCGGCGGCCGACCTCGCCATCTCCGCCGCGAGGGAGATATCGAGCTTGGAAACCAGCCGCAGAATCTCTCGCCGCATAAAGGGATCCTGCTCGGCGTTAAACTCAGCTCGTAGCTGAGAAGCCAGCGCAGCGCGTTCCTCCGGGGTGCGGGCTTTTTTCACGGAATCCTGCCATCCCTTAAGGCGTTCCCGAGGAATGACGACCCCGGGCGGCAAACCTGCTTGCGAATTCTTCGCGGAAGTCTTGAACGGTTCAAACCCTTTCCAGAAACTGCATCCGGGAGCCGTAACGGCGAGGACCGATATCGGTCCGACCGTACAGACGACAGCGCAGAGAGTCCGCCACTTGCTCATGATCGGCCACCGAAACCATCCGGGCATTGGGAATGTGCCACCACGGCAGTTGCATCGCCCCGCTCTTCAAGAACGCAATCGAGGAGGTTGTACCGAATCCGCAAGACGAGGCCAAGGCGAGTTCTCGCAGCCGGTAACGTCGCGCGTGCCCTGTAAAACCGAGTCGCGACTCCGTCCCTTCTTGCCTGCAATCCCTTGCGGGCAGGGATAGAAACGGTTTTCACAGGAATCTGCGCCAACTTGCCGCTTTCCAACCGCCTAGGTATCCTACAAACGTGTTATCCCAGACTCCGATCGCCACAGCTTGACCCCGAAAGGTTACGGGTGCGTCGCTTTCACTCGCATGGGGGCAAGGGACTGAACTCATGGGCAATTCACAGACGGTCAACGAAGTTCGCTGGCTGGAAGTATTTCCCTGGCTACGTCTTTGGAACTGCCTGTGGATCGCCATCACTCCCGGGAATCTGGGCACTGCCCTCATCGGCGTTATCTTGACCTATCTGGGATGGGGCATCATCGACGCCGTTATGCCCGTGCGTCCCACAGCTCGTATCTTTTCCCCCACCTCGCGGACTCCAAGAGAGCATGCAAATGGGGAGCCCCATAACACGCGGGCGTCCGAGCGCGGGCTGGACCGCACGGGCTCTCCCTTCCCAGTGGGAGTTCTTTCCGTGGACGAACCTCCGCCGGCCGGGGCCGTCGCGGGGCTTGCGGATTCCAAATCCCTTTTGGAAAACCTGGTGCCGCAAGCCTGGCGCATCAAGTCATCCTGGGGAGTCATGCCGGGCATCGATCGCTTGGAAGACCCGATGATCGGCACTTGGAGACGCATTAGCGCTCCCTTCGCGGCGCTTTTCTGCGCCGCGGAGCTTTCCTGGCTTGATCGGATTCGACTCGCCCTTCACGGAACGTGGATCGTTGCGGTCTGGGCCTTGTTCGGCTCCATGCTGACGCGACATGCCGCGCTCGAGCTTGCAGGGGGAGATCGACCGGCGTGGCGGGATTTGTGGCGGTTTGCCGCCTCCCATTGGCTTCACAACTTCTTGGCGCCCCTGAGCTTGGTCTTGGCCGTCTTGTTGTTGTGGGGGCTTTTGACGCTGGGAGGCATGTTGCTGCTGAGTTCCGAGGTCGGCCTGGCTCTGGCCGGGCTGCTCTGGCCGCTGGCTTTGGCGATCGGCCTCGGTGCAACGTTAACCCTGGTAGGACTGATGTTCGGTTGGCCGTTATTGTCGGCGTCCATCAGCGTTGACGGACAAGACGGCTTCGGAGCGGTGGGCACCGCCTTCTCCTACGTTTATCGGCGTCCCTTGCCGCTGGCATTCTTGGTGATCGTCGCGGCATTCCTGGGTTGGCTGGCGTGGGTCATCGTCTCAGCCTTGGCGGAGAGCCTCATCTCGCTCACCAACGCCGCCGCCATGGCCGGTTTATCGGATGGACGAATCCGAAGCCTGACGCAAGGCAGTGAGGACTTGGGCCTGCTCGGCAGGTTCGGCGCGGGAGCCATTCGAAGTTGGCAATACCTCGTGCAATCCGTCGCCGTTTCGTTCCTGTTCTCTTTTTTCTGGGCGGCAACGACCATGATCTATCTACTTCTGAGAAGATCCGTCGATGGCACGGACCTGAACGAAGTCTTCATCGAGGCCGCCGAAGAGGAACGCTACATCGCTTCGCCGCCGATCCGATCGGTTCAAGCGGCCGATTCTTCGGATTGATCGAATCCGACGAGCGGTCCAAGGAAGCTCCGCCGCTTCCGTCGGCTCAAAGATGCGATCCGCCTCCCTGTGTCCGGCCAACCATCGATCCTGGATGCAGGACGTCGGACTTCGCAAACAAACCGTCTAGACCGCCCCAGGACCGACCGCACCGTCGCTGATGCGAATGGTCTGTTCGACCGCCACCACGAAGATCTTGCCATCCTCCGGATGGCCGGTTCGGCCCGTCTTCGCCACCTGCGCGATCGTACTGATGGTCCTCTCCGCGAAGTCGTCATTTACGACGATTTCGAGCAGTGATTTCCGCAATACTCTGCCGTCGCGGCGACGCGACGACTCATCACGACCCAAGGGGGAGCCTCGCGCGAATCCCTGGGCATCCGTAATCGTCAACCGGCCGACCTCAATCCGATCCAGAGCACCCCGGACGCTTTCCAATTTCGGGGGTTGAATGACGGCCAAGACAAGCTTCACGCGTCGCACTCCGTGGAATCGACCCGACGGCTGCGGTGAACGTTCGCGGATTGGGATCCGGTCGCCGGCTTACACCGTCTCCGGAAGTTGATAGGGGGCTCGGCGGACTCGGTCCAAATGTCCGTTGGCTTCGTCGTCATCCACGAATCGCTCGGAATCGGGATCCCAGCGAAGCTTGCGATTGACCCAGCGGGCAATGTTACACAGATGGCAGATCGTGGCCGATCGATGCCCGACTTCGACATCCGCCACCGGCTTCTCCCGCGAGCGAATGCAATCCAGCCAGTTCCGCATGTGATCGTCGCTGCGATACAAACGGACGGTGAAATCGTCGTAGGGCGGTTTTCCAAGCTCCGCGGGTTCCGTAGTGAACTTCCCACGGTCCAAGACCAGCTTTCCCTTGTCGCCGATGAAAATGGCGCCGCCGCCCGGTCCGTTGTCGAGATGCACGGTGACGCCGTTAGCATAACGGAAGGAGACCTTGGGCGAGGCACACAGCCTGTCGCCCCGCTCGCGGCTTTCCGGTTCCGAGTACGTCGGGGGCGTGAATGGGGCGCCGTCCGTCCAAATCTCCACCGGCCCCGTCTCGTCCATTCCCAACGCCCACTGAATCTGATCGAAGCCGTGCGATCCCCAACCCGTGATCTCTCCGCCCGAATAAGGGCGAAACGAAATCCATCCCGGCTTGGCCCGAGGCGTATACAAATCGATGTGATAGGGAACGACCTCCGCGGGACCGCACCACATGTCCCAATCCAATCCGGCCGGTACCGGCTGCGCGGGCAAGGCGCACTCCCAGGGACTGGGGTAATTGGCGGCGATCACGGTATGGACTTTGCCGATCCGCCCGTTGCGAACCAATTCGCAGCCCAGCCGATTGGCCGCCATCGACCGCTGCTGACTCCCGGTCTGGAAGACCCGGCCGTATTTCCGCACCGCCTCGACCATCTTGCGGCCTTCGTGGATCGTCAGCGACATCGGCTTTTCGGCGTAAATGTCCTTACCCGCCTGGCAGGCATGAATGCAGACCAACGCCCGCCAATGATCGGGCGTAGCGGTAATGACCGCATCGATATCCTTGCGATCCAAAAGCTCGCGGTAATCCTTATAGGCCACACCCTGGAATTTGCCCGCCGTTTCTTCCGCCCGAGGCAGATTGACGTCTGCGACGGCCACGATGCGACCGAGGCTGGGGACTTCCGCAAAAACTTGCAGGCCGCGCCGGCCGATTCCGATCCCACCGATCCCGATCCGTTCATTGGCGGCGGGGGTTTCCGCCGTTCCCAAAACGGCGCGCGGAATCAAGACCGGCCCCCCCGTTGCGACCGCAGCGGAAAACTTCAAAAAGGAACGACGCCCAAGGAAACGGCGATGACTCACGTCGGCTTCCTCCCAAGTCAGGGACCATTTGATTTGGCGATTCCCTTGGCGCTGCGATTGCGAACGAATCGCGATGCAAGTCCGGTCTCGCCTCGCCGAGATCACCGATATGGACTGCGTTCAGTTTCATAAGAACCTTATGCCGTGTCAAGAACCTGATCCCCAGCTAATTCACCACATCCAACAGGAAGAAACCGCTTGCAGTCGGAATCGCGAATCCGTCATTCGGCGAGCCACATCGTCGTCCCTCTTTTCACGACGCCGGTGCGCGGATTGTCCGCCCCTGCGGAGCCGGACAAGGCCGCTCCTTGTGGGACCAATTGACACGCGGTGGTTTTTGCGTTGCGATAGAGGGAATCGCGCCGGATTCGCGCGTGCCGTTCCCCCCGCGCGCGAAAGCACCAAAACGCCCCGCGAATCGCTGGAATCCAAACGGCTCTACCTGGCGTCCTACCGAACCGTCCATTACAAGCAAGGAAAATACCACCGTGCCGCGACGAGACGACATCGACAAGGTCTTGATCATCGGTTCCGGCCCCATCGTAATCGGCCAAGCTTGTGAATTCGACTACTCCGGTACGCAGGCCTGCAAAGCGCTTCGCAGCCTCGGGTACCGAATCATCTTGGTCAATTCCAATCCCGCCACGATTATGACCGATCCCGGAATGGCGGACGTGACCTATGTCGAGCCGCTCAACGTGACTTCGTTGACGGAGATTATCGAAAAGGAACGTCCGGATGCATTGCTACCGAATTTGGGCGGCCAAACGGGATTGAATTTGTCGTCCGAGCTCGCCCGCGCCGGCGTATTGGAGAAATACGGAGTCAAGGTCATCGGCGTTAATCTAGACGCCATCCAACGCGGCGAGGATCGCCAAGCGTTCAAAGAGACCATGAATCGCTTGGGCATCGAAATGCCTCGCAGCCGCATCGCGAGCAGCCTGAAAGAGGCGGAAGAAGTTGCCGGCGAGATAGGGCTGCCGTGCGTCATCCGCCCCGCCTACACTCTCGGCGGCACCGGCGGCGGCCTGGTCTACAACATGGAGGAGTTCCTTGCCGTGGCCGCACGCGGACTGGCAGCCAGCATGGTCGGCCAAATCCTCATCGAGGAATCGGTGGAGGGCTGGGAGGAGTTGGAGCTGGAGGTGGTGCGAGACGCGAAGAATCAGCGCGTCACGGTCTGTTTTATCGAGAACGTTGACGCCATGGGAGTCCACACAGGGGACTCGTTCTGCACCGCCCCCATGCTGACGATCGACGAGCAACTGCAACGCCGACTGCAAAAACACTCCTACGACATCGTCGAGGCGATCGGCGTGATCGGCGGCACGAATATCCAGTTCGCCCATGACCCCAAGACCGGCCGCGTCGTCGTCATCGAAATCAACCCTCGCACTTCACGCTCTTCGGCCCTGGCTTCCAAGGCGACGGGCTTTCCTATCGCCTTCGTCTCGGCGCTGCTGGCGGGAGGGTTGACTCTCGACGAGATCCCGTATTGGCGCGACGGCACCTTGGATCGCTATACCCCTTCCGGAGACTACGTGGTTGTGAAGTTCGCGCGGTGGGCCTTCGAGAAGTTCGAGGGGTTGCGGGATAAGCTCGGTACTCAAATGAAGGCCGTCGGTGAAGTGATGAGCCTGGGCAAAACTTACAAGGAAGCCCTGCAAAAGGCCGTTCGCTCGCTGGAGATCGGCCGTTACGGCCTGGGATTCGC
Source organism: Thermogutta hypogea (assembly GCF_055386265.1). NCBI lineage: Bacteria > Pseudomonadati > Planctomycetota > Planctomycetia > Pirellulales > Thermoguttaceae > Thermogutta > Thermogutta hypogea. Next base: position 1,015,950 of record NZ_AP042425.1, on the reverse strand, counting down.
AAAAGATTTCCACCAACGCTCTCTCGATGAACTGCTGACCATGCTGGTCGAACCGTCCTCCGAACGCCAGTTCATCATGTACGAGGCGCTGCGCAAGGGTGCGGACGTTCAAAAGCTGCATGAGCTGACGCACATCAAACCGTGGTTCATTCGTCAAATGAAGGAACTGGTGGAATTAGAAGAGGAGATTCTTCGATATCGAGGGACGGCCGTTCCGGATGACCTGCTGGCCCGAGCCAAAAAGGACGGCTTCGCCGATCAGTACCTCGCCCAACTCCTGAATTGTGAGGAAAAGGACATCCGCGAGCAACGGCTCCGGCTGGGCGTAGTGCACGGCTGGCACGCGGTGCCGGTCAGCGGTGTGGAAAATGCCGCGTATTATTACTCCACGTACAACGCCCCCGACGCAACCGAAACCTCACCCAACCGCAAAGTGATGATCCTCGGCGGCGGCCCGAACCGCATCGGACAAGGGATCGAGTTCGACTATTGCTGCGTTCACGCCGCGTTCGCCTTGCGCGACGAAGGCGTCGAATCGATTATGGTCAACTGCAACCCCGAGACCGTTTCCACCGATTACGACACCTCGACCAAGCTGTATTTCGAACCGCTGACGGTCGAGGATGTGCTCGCCATCTATCAAAAGGAAAAACCCGAGGGCGTGGTAGTTCAATTCGGCGGCCAGACTCCCCTGAACATCGCCGCGGAACTCGCCGAAGCGGGCGTGAAAATCCTCGGCACGTCGCCGGAAATGATCGAACTGGCCGAGGATCGCGATCGCTTTCGGCAGGTCATGCGGAAGCTGGGCATCCCACAACCCGAGTCGGGGATGGCCGGCAGCCTGGAAGAGGCCTTGGAGATCGCGAAGCAGATCGGCTATCCCCTCATGGTTCGCCCGTCCTTCGTGCTGGGCGGCCGGGCTATGGAAGTGGTCTACGATGAGCAGATGCTCCGCCGCTACGTCCAACGCGCGGTCGAAGTCTCCCCCAAACGGCCCATTTTGATCGACAAGTTCCTGGAAAACGCCGTCGAAGTGGAGGCGGACGCCATCGCCGACGGCGAAGACGCGTTCGTACCCGCCATCATGGAGCATATCGAATTGGCCGGCATCCACTCCGGTGATTCCGCCTGTGTCATACCGCCCATCAGCCTGCCGCCCAAGCACATCGACACGATCTACCAATACAACCGCAAGATCGCGATCGAGCTGAATGTAGTCGGGTTGATGAATATCCAATACGCAATCTGCAACGACACGGTCTATATCCTGGAGGCCAACCCTCGAGCCAGCCGCACCGTGCCCCTGGTCTCCAAGGTGTGCAACATTCCCATGGCGCGTATTGCCATGCAGCTCATGTTGGGTAAGAAGCTCTCGGATTTCGGCCTGACCCGCAAAACCTTTTCCCACTTTGGGGTCAAGGAGGCCGTCTTCCCATTCAACATGTACCACGAGGTCGATCCCGTCCTTGGGCCGGAAATGCGCAGCACCGGCGAGGTGCTCGGCATGGCGGACTCTTTTGGCCTGGCCTATTACAAGGCTCAGGAAGGGACCGGCACGCCGCTGCCGCTGGAAGGGACCGTCCTGCTTACCGTCGCCGACCGCGACAAACCCGCGGCGCGCGAGGTGGCGAGAAGATTTGCCGAGCTGGGGTTCAAGATCAAGGCCACGGCGGGCACGCACCGGTTCCTCTCGGAGGTCGGCATCGAAAGTGAACCGATCGCAAAAATTTACGAGGGCCGTCCGAACATCGTCGATGCCATCATCGACGGGCGCATCCAACTAGTCATCAACACACCGCGCGGCAAGGCCGGTACAACGGATGACGCCTACATTCGGCAAACGGCCATCCGCTGCAAGGTGCCGTACATCACCACGCTGGCCGCCGCCGTCGCCGCCGCCAAAGGCATCCAAGCGTGCCGAAAAGGACACGGCTCCGTGAAAAGCTTGCAAGAGTACCATCGCGAGATTCAGTAGCGAGGCATCTTGGGGTGCAAACATGCCGACCCGGCCCGGCAAAGATACGCCCCGGTCGGACCGCCCCGTTGCGAAGATACATGCCGGGCGCCGCGCGAAGATACGCGGCATCAGCGGCGCCGCTCCCCGGCGCTGAAGAATTTCGCCGCGGTTCCAACAACCGACGGAGCGTCGTGCCGACAAGCGGGACGGACTTGCGATCGGCCCCACGGCGAAGTCGCAAGATTGACGACGTATAAAGCCGACTTATAAAGCCGTAAAAATCGGGGCGACCGGATTTGAACCGGTGACCTCTTGCACCCCAAGCAAGCGCGCTAATCCAGGCTGCGCCACGCCCCGATCACTTCATCAGTTTAGCCGAGGTTGCCGGTTGACACAATGCCGGGCACCCGGCGGTTCAGCCCCGGCTCGGTGCGCAACGCAACCGGCTCTTCGGGCCGCGACTTCGGCTGTGCTCGAGGGATCGAACCCAGGAATACCCGAAGTTTGGCTAAGCGTTTTTTCCTGGGGCCTGCAAGACTTGGGGCATGTCGGCCGAGGGGTGGATTGACGGGAAAACATCCAACCCCATAATGTATAGAGTTAGCGATGATGCGGTTAGCGGACGGCGTCGCTCAGTGCCCGTCAGCGTCGTGGAATGGGTCGCACGGTTAGCGGTTCGATTCGCCGCGTCACGTTCCGTTGGGTGCGCACAGTTGGTCGTGTGCTTCCACGCGGTCTGAAGTGGGGCTGATCTACGAGGTTGACGAGATTGAGTGGTTCATGGCGTCAAACCGGAGGCGTCACGTAGCAGCTTTCCAATCAATTCAAGAACATGCCACGCCCCCTTCGTCTAGTGGCCCAGGACGTCGGATTCTCAGTCCGAAAACAGGGGTTCGACTCCCCTAGGGGGTACTTGAGAAACGGCCGGGTGGTGAACGACGCCCGGCCGTTTTTCATTGTGCGTTTCCCGCAAGAGGCCGCACGCAGCGGGCTTCCATCTGCAGCAAGCTTCCCTCCCGGCTACTTGCAGCAAGCTTCCATCCCGGAAAGCCGGCGGTTTATGCTCTAGCCAAGAGTAAGGAGCGTGCGCGAGTCTGTTGCGTTCCCGAGCTAAAGGGCCGACCCTCATTACGGGTATTACGGAAGGCCCATCTTCGACCGCTAGCCATCGGCAAAAGGCCTCCCATGCAACGATTCATCCTCCGATTCGCGGCCGCAACAACGGTTTTCTTATGTGCCGTTGCCGGAATGCTCGGCATCGCCCACCTTGATCTCGCAACGGTCCAAGCGGCCGAATCGTTTCGCCTTTGGTACGAGCGACCGGCCGAAAAGTGGACCGAGGCCTTGCCGATCGGGAACGGCCGTTTGGGGGCCATGGTCTTCGGCAAGCCTGACCGGGAACGGATCCAGGTGAACGAGGACACCGTTTGGGTCGGTTCGCCGCACGATTACTCGCACCCGGGTGCCGTGGAATACCTCCCCGAGATTCGACGTTTGCTCTTCGAGGGGAAGCAAGCGGAGGCCACCGCCTTGGCGGCAGAACATTTCATGAGCATCCCGCTCCGTCAGATGCCGCATCAACCATGTTGCGACCTTTACCTGGATTTTGGAGATGACATTGAAGTCGCGTCGTATCGCCGAGAGCTGGACCTTTGTTCCGCTTTGGCGGTAACCGCTTACCGCGTCGGTGACGTTTCCTTTACCCGAACCGTCTTCGCCAGTTACCCGGACCAAGTCATCGTGGTCCGCATCGCGGGCGACAAGCCCGGTTCCGTCGCGTTCGCGGCATCGCTCACCACGCCTCACGCCCGGCACGAGATTCGGGCCGCCGGTAATCGCATCGTTTTGAGCGGCAAGCCGGCGGATTACTTCAACGCAGCCACGGACGAACGTCTGCCAAGCGTCATCCGTTTCGAGGCTCAGGTGCTTATCCGGTCCGAAGGCGGCACTGCGGTCGTCGATGGTGCAGCGGTTCGGGTAACCGGGGCCGACGCCGTCACGCTGTTGTTGACGGCGGCTACGAACTATCGCGCCTTCGGCGACGTCAGCGGCGACCCCTCCGCCCGTTGCAACGAAATCCTGGAGAAAGCAGCCTCACGGTCGTACGATCAGCTTCTGACGCGACACTTGGAGGATTACCGGAGTTTGTTCGATCGAGTACGTTTTTCGTTGCCCCAGACCGATGCCGCCGAGCGGCCCACCGACCAGCGTATACGGGATTTCACCAGGCAGGCGGATCCGCAACTGGCCGCTTTGTATTTCCAATTCGGACGCTATTTGCTCATCTCGGCCAGTCGCCCCGGCAGCCAGCCCGCGAACCTCCAAGGAATTTGGAACGAGAGCCTCAGGCCGCCGTGGGACTCCAAATACACGACGAACATCAACTTGGAAATGAACTATTGGCCCGCCGAAGTTTGCAATCTGTCGGAGTGCTCGGAACCGCTATTCGCCGCCCTTGAGGATTTGACAATCTCCGGGGCCCGGACCGCCGAGGTCCACTACAGCGCCCCCGGCTGGGTGCTGCATCACAACTTCGATCTTTGGCGGGGAACCGCCCCGATCAACGCGGCGAATCACGGCATTTGGCCGACCGGCGGAGCCTGGTTGTGCCAGCATCTGTGGTGGCACTATGAGTTCACCCAGGATCGTGAATTCTTGGCTCGGCGGGCCTATCCGCTGATGAAGGGGGCTTGCGAGTTTTTCCTGCACTATCTGATCGAGGACCCCCGCTCCCCCGAGCATTGGCTGATTTCCGGCCCGTCCAACTCGCCGGAACAAGGCGGCCTAGTCATGGGCCCGACCATGGACCACCAGATTATTCGTTATTTGTTCGCGTCGACCGCAAAGGCCGCCGATATCCTCGACGTGGACCCCGAATTCCGAAAACGTCTCTTGGAATCGCATGCCCGCATTGCTCCGAATCAAATCGGCCGACACGGGCAACTCCAAGAATGGCTCGAAGACAAAGATGACCCCAACAACAAACACCGGCACGTTTCCCACCTTTGGGGCGTTTTTCCGGGCGAGGAAATCACTCTCCAAGGCTCGCCGGAGTTGTTCCGCGCCGCTCGCCGATCACTGGAATTCCGCGGCGATGGCGGAACCGGTTGGAGCAAGGCCTGGAAAATTAGTCTTTGGGCGCGATTCGCGGACGGAAACCGCGCGCATAGACTTTTTGGCGATCTGATTACGGAAAGCACCCTGCCCAACATGTTCGACAGTTGCCCGCCGTTTCAGATCGACGGCAATTTCGGCGGCACGATGGGCATTGCCGAAATGCTCTTACAATCCCACGGCGGCGAAATCTCCCTGTTGCCCGCCTTGCCGGATGCTTGGCGATCGGGCAGCGTGGAGGGCCTGCTCGCTCGCGGCAAGGTAGCGGTTTCCATCCGATGGGATGAAGGGGCCATCCGAGCGGAGTTGACTCCCGAGCTGGCACAGCCGATGCGTTTGCGCCTTCCCCCCAAGTTCGGAGAGCCGGAAATCCGCGACATCCAGGGCACTCCGTTGGAGGTCGCGCAAACGCCGGACGGAGCTTATGCCTTCTCGGCCCAGCCGCAGCTCTACATCGTACAAGCAGGCCGGGATTAGCCTCCCGGTTGCGCTCCTTGCCGGGACGAAGTCCGGACAAAATCCATTGACTGCCCCCCTAGGATTGGGAGACAATAGACGCTAGAGCCTGGTGACGGCGCCCCGTCCTAATCTTGCCCTTCTCCGGAACAGAAAGGGAATGCCATGTCGCCCGCCGCCGAAAGCGTGGTTCGTAGATTGGATGCTCTTCGCCAGCAGTGGTGGATTTTCACCTTGCTGAGCAGTCTGGCGGCGGCCGCCTCGCTGTCTCTCGGCCTGTTTCTGATCTTCATGTTGGCGGATGCCGTCTTCCGTTTTCCGCAGTCGATCCTGCTGGGGGCGTTTCTCTGTTGGGGCGCTGTGAGCCTCGGCGCGCTGGTTTGGGCGGTCCGCCGCGCCTCGCGCGGTCATCGCACATTGGAGGCGACCGCCCGCCGGGTCGAGCTGGAGTTTCCCGAGTTACAAAGCAGCCTGATTAATATTCTTCAACTCGCTCATGACACCCGCCAGGACAACCCCGCTTTTTGTCTGGCAGCCGTGAATCAGGCCGTTTCGCGGGTCAACGGAATCCGTTTGGAGGAAACGCCTTTTCGCCGCACGCGGTGGGAACGATTCCGGCACTGCATGCAGACTTCGCGCGACTTCCTGGAATGGAGCGGCGTGCTGGTCACGCTGATTCTAATCAGCATCGTGTTGGGCCTACTTTTGCCGAACTGGAGTTCCGCGGCCAGCCGACTGCTTCAGCCCTGGCAATTCGTGCCGTCGGTGGGACGCATTCGCATCTTGTCGGTGGAACCGGGGAATTGCGAGGTCTTCGCCGGCTCGACGGTCAAGGTTACGGCCAAGGTTGCGGTGCCCGGCCGCGGACCGTACCCCGGTTTTCTCTTCGTGTCGGCGGAGGGAGAGCCGGAACAGAAGATTCCCATGGCCGCCGAGAAAGAAGGCGAGGAATACGTGTGCGCCATTCCGGCGGTGCTCAAACCATTGCAATACCGCCTGGAAATCGGGGACACCCAGTCTTCGATCTATCGCGTCGGAATTACCGAGGTCCCGGCGCCGCAAGAGGTGGAGGTCACCTACAACTATCCGGCCTACATGGGACGTCCCTCCGACACGTATCGGCAACGCACACTCGACCTGCGGGCGCCGCAATACAGCGAAGCCGTTTTGCGAGTACTGCCGAGTGCCGTCGTATCCGGCGGCCGGGTGATCGTGGACGGTCAAGTCCTCGTGGGAAGCGTCGAGGACGGCGGCCGCGCTTTCCTCGTCAAAATCCCCATGCTCAAAGACGGCAACTTCACCGTGGCCTTGCAAAACGGTTCAGGGCTGACCGACCCGAATCCGCGAACCAACCGAGTCACCGTTATTCCCGACCGGCCTCCCACCGTTGAGATCCTCAAGCCGAATCGGCAAGTCGCCGCTTCGCCGGGTGAAACCATCGCCGTTAAGGTCCGCGCCACGGACGACTACGCCGTCGGGGAGATTCGATTGGAAATGAAAGTCCAAGAGCAATCCGACAGTGGTGCGTCCCCGGCGGAGGGCGGGACGTCGGCGAACGCTTCGTCGCCGCAAGACGAAAGGGATTTGGTGCGACTGCACGCGTGGACGGCATTCGAGGGCACTACCACCGTCGTCGCGGACCATTCCTTCGTCTTGCAGCCGGAGAGATTTCAACCCGGCCAGACCGTCTTAATTCGCGCGGTCGCGGCCGATAAACGCAACCTGGCCAAGTGGGGATTGGACCTCCGCCCCCAAGTGTCGGTAGGGCCGTGGCATGCAATCAAAATCATCGCGGGTGAAGAAAAGACGGCGGCGGCCCTGAAGGACCTGGAAAGTCTGCGTTCGGCCGTGTTTCGAATATTGGAGACGCAGATACGTGCTCGGGCGACGATCGGTACGCTGCAAGCGGCCGCGGCACCGGATCCCCAAGCCGTGGTCGCCGCGCTCCAAGAGGTGCGCGCCAAACAGGTCGCCGTCCAGTCGGGCACGCAAGAGATCACGACCACGATTCAAGACACCGACTCGGCGGAGCGACTCGCCATCAAGCGCGTGCTCAACAACTTGGCCGTCAATGAAATGCTGGCGGCAGTCCAAACAAGTGACGCTTTGCTGCGAACAGGCGGCGGTGAAGCCCAGCTTTACGGGGAATTGACTACGCTGCAAGACCGAATCATCGAGACGCTGCGCAAGATGTTGGACTTGGCGCGACAAGCTCAGGCGGAGCTGCTGGCCGAGGCTCCAAAGCGTCCCGGGGGCGATCTGCCGAACGACGTGCAGAAAAAGCTCGAAGAGATTCAGAGCAAGTTGCAAGAATTCTTGGAACAGCAAAAGAAGGTGATTGAAGCCTCGGAGGAGCTGGCGAAAAAGCCGGTGGAGGACTTCACGGAAGAGGACGAGCAAAAGCTCAAGGAATTGGCCCAAGTGCAGGACGACTGGTCGCGTTTCATGGCCGAAGCCCACAGCGATCTCAGCAAGTTGCCGGAACAGGATTTTTCCTCGGCAAGCATGTGCCAAGAGTTGGTGGAGATCCAGACCGAATTGAAAATGGCTGAGGACGCACTGCTCAAAAAGTCCGTCGATATCGCCGTGCCCTTGGAACAGTTGGGCTACGAAATGGCGGAGGAAATCACGAGTAATCTGGAGAAATGGTTGCCCGATACGCCTGATCGGGAACGTTGGAGCCAGGAAGAGTCCCTCAGCGATGCCGATAAGGAAGCCCCGATGGCGGAATTGCCCGGCCAACTGGAGGATCTGATCGGCGAACTCATGGAAGAGGAAGAGGACCTTTTCGACGAGATGGAAGATGTTTCCTCCAGCGCGGCGGACTCTCTGGACAAAGGAGCCGGCTGGGACGCGGCGGATGGTCCGATCTCGAACATGAGCGCCAAGGGCGTCACGGGAAATCGCCTCCCCAACACGAGCGAAATCGGAGGGCGATCGGGAGAGGGACGCAGCGGAAAGTCCAGCGGCGAGTTCGTCAGTGATGAAGCGGTTGGGAAAGGCGGACGCAAGACTCCGAGTCGACTGACCGCCGACCCGTACATGCAAGGGCAAATCAAGGATCATAGCAAGGATCCGACCGGCGGAGCCACGGGAGGAGGCAAGGAGAGCGGCCAAGGAGGGCAAGGCTTGGAAGGCCCCACTCCTCCCGGACACGGTCCCCGAGAACTACAGCGTTTGGCCGGAAAACAGGCCGAATTGCGCAACAAGGCCGAGGCGATCGATGCTCAAATGCAAGTCATGAACTATCACCGCACCGATATGCAGCGGCTGATTGATCTCATGGCCGAGGTGGAACGCGATCTGCTCGCGGGACGTTATCAGAACGCCTTGCGGAAGCGCGAGGTCGTCCTCGAATCGCTCCAATCGCAGAAGCAGTACGTCGGCGGCGAATTCGAGGTCAAGCAGGACGCCAGCGTCAACCTTCCCACCGATGTCCAAAAGGAAATTCTGGGTAGCGTCCAAGATCCCACGCCGCCGGGCTGGGAGGACCTGGTGCGCGGCTACTATCGCCGCTTGATGCACGGAGCCGGCACCGCAACGGCTTCACAACCGTCGAACTAACGGGTCAGCCTAACGGGTCAGCGAGGCCGCGAATCCGCGTTGCCGAAGGCGGCTGGCTGAAAAGAGGAAACCGCATACCGAGCGATTCGTCGCCCATCGTACCGATAGCCCTTCACACTCATAGCCGATGAGCTTGCCATGTTCCGTACCTCGATGCTGACAATCGTTTTGACGGCAATTGCCTTCTTCGGCACAGCGCCTTTCGTGTCGGCCCAAAAAGTCGTCGTACCGTTCGATTTCGAGTCGAAATTCGATCAGGGGCGTTACGGCCGAATCGTGGGCGACATGTTGTGGCAAAAGCTCAAAAGGGAAGGCGGTTTCATCATTCCCGAGACCATGGCCGACGTCCGAGACTTTTGCGAAATGAACGCACTTCGGATATCGGCGGCGACCTCGCTGGAAGACATGGCAAAAATCGTGCGTGAGGATTTTCAAGCCGACATTGCCATTTGGGGCTCCGTGGAACGCGTTCCCGGCACGTCGGGAGAAATCTACGATCTGGTCATCAAGTGCGCGGACTTTTCGGACGCTCGGAACCCTCGGGTAATCTATGAAAAGTCGGCCCGCACCAATTCCGTCTCGGAGATTCCCCATCTCTACGTTGAAGAGATGCTGAACGCATTGTACGAACGTCCGGCTTCGGGAGAGCGGCCGGCCGACCCTATCGCCGAGGAGAACTGGAACAAAAACCCCAATTTGATTTTGGGAGGCGACTTTGAAAGGGCGGTCGGCGGTGTCCCCGTGGGCTGGGAACCGACGGGCGGGCAAGATCGTCAACCGCTCGGGCGACTGGTCGCTTGGGCGGTCGATTCCACGGATCCGAAAAACCATGTCATCCGCTTTACCTTCGGCGCGGATGTGGGGGATTCCACCGGCGTGATGTATTACAGCCTGCCGTTCCAGGTCCAGGAAGGCGCTACGTATCGCTTTCAGTGTCGCTGGCGAACCACCGGCCCCAGTCCCAAGGTGTTCATCAAATGCTACGACGAGATGCCGAGTGAATATGCGCGGACGGGAAGTGCGCCGGCCTCTCCCGGCGAGCGTCGTAACCCGGCCGCGCCCGCGCCTCGTGCGACTCCCTCTCGAGGTGCGCCGGGGACCGGCCGCCGGCCCGGTTCGGCCTCCGCGATCAACTGGGATCAAATGCGAGAATGCTACCGCAGCCAGCAAAATCTGAAAGGCCCCACCGGCACCTGGAACGTGCACACCGAGGATTTTACCCCACGCCACACGCAATACACGCCGCAATGGGGTCGCGTGATGTTGTATGCCTACTTGGGGGCCGGCACCGTGGAATTCGACGACGTGGTCATCAAGCAGATCATTCCGCCCTCTCCGGGCGAAGGCAAGAAAGATCCGCGACGCTCCATGGAGAGCGACGTCACGATACGTGAGATGGAAGAGGCCGAGCGCGGAAAAAACGATGGCCCGCAAAAGTGACGTCGCCCGGAAGACGCATCGGCCGTAAAGCGGTCGGAATCTCGGCGACCGACCCGGTCGAAATCTTGACCGCATTCCCGCCTCATGCGGGCCTCAATCCCGAATCGTCACACCGAAACTGACACCGGGCGGCGGAGGTCGGTGATAGTGATACCGGCGATAAACGGGCGGTCCCCACCAATAATCGTGGTATTCGTGAACAACGACCGGCGCCGGTTCTCGAATGACCACGGTAGAGGGCGTGGAGGCCGGGGGACGTCGCGGCGGTTCTTGCATGGCCTTGATGACGGCGGTGCTGACGCCCTCTTGCTGCAAGCGAATAATCTCATCCACCCCCGGCGGATAGACCATGCCGTTGTTTCGGATGTGAGTCACGATCAGCTCTTCCGCGACGCCGGCCCTGGTCATGGCAATGACGTCGTCGTAAGTTACTTGGCCCGGTCGAAGTTCTCGTCCCAGTTGCTGTGCAATCGCCGCGCGGTTTCGCGCCTCGATCTCGTCCAAGCTATCACCGATGGCGGCCCCGGCAATCGCTCCCACACCGGCCCCCAACGCCGCTCCCGCCGCGGTGCTTCCCACGGCGTTACCCACCACCGCACCGGTGCCCGCCCCCAGAAGCCCCCCCAGCAGGGCACCCCGATCCGCGTGAGTGGAGGTGCAACCGGAGGTGACAAACAGGCAAGAGACTATCCACAAAGCGTTACGCCAAGCCGATTTATCGCTGAAGAATCGCATGGCATTCCCTTACCCGCGGAGGGTGCTCGGTTCCATGAGCATCAGGTGACGCGTTGACGACGATCGCATCAACGATGCCGCCTATTAAAGCTATGAGTAATGTATCGGCTCTTGTAGGAAATTAGCTTATCGAGTCGCAGATCGTACCCCGACCGGCAGACCAGCGGACATATTTTGCCCACGTAATCACTGGGCGATTGATCGTAGCCGTTTTACCAAAAGGCGTCAATGTGAAAATGCAATACATGGATAAAATGCGTGACAGACACAGCAAGAACGGGTCGGAGGCAGGCAGAGGACAGCTTCCATGCCGACGGCCTTGGATATGACAACTTGCCCGTTGACCGCCCCCTTTTGACCGCCCCGAAGCGATGACGTGGGAATAAAAGGCAACGTTTGCGGTCTCCTGCGGCAGGGATGGCACCTCCGCCCATCAACACCGCGAAACCCCGTCGATCGTCACGCACCGCCGCGACGCGGCCAACGGAGTGGAAAAGGTAAAATAATGCCCGGGTAGGCGACAATCCGGAAATTGCTAGTTGCAACTGTTGCAAGGCCATTGCAGGCGTACCATAATGTAAGTCGTTCCAGCCGCCCATGCGGCAACGACCCACGGACGTCGAGACAAGCGGCCGTCCGTCGCCCCACCTCGTCGCGGGGTGCATCCGCGGCGAAGTCGCTACGAAACAAACCGCAAGGCTCTCAATAGACCGCCGTGCCGGCGATTTGGTTATTTGGGCGTAGCCTGACCGTCCGGTTGGACTATCCATAGGAAGATTTCCCGCCGCTCGACCTACCTGAAATCGGTCGTCGATCCGCATGACGACAAGTCGAAGCTTTTGTTGGTCGCTCCGCCTTCGCGCCGTCTCCCCGCACGGCAAGCGAGACGCCGTTGATTCGTTACGTACGTCGCAGGGAGTTTCGCGGGCTGCGCCCGGTTTTAGGCGCGGCCGATTGGCGTCTGATCGCAGTCTGGCTCGCGGCACGTCCGTTTCGCAGCCCTGAGAGGTGAACCACGATGAACCGCAATGCCTCCTGGTCCGTCGCAGCTATTCCGGTAATGCTGTGCTTCATTGCCGGTTCCTGTTTCGTCGTGAAGGCCTCGGCGGAAGAGGCCGCCCCTCCTGCGGACGAAGTGGCTCAAGCCAAAGCGGCCTATGACGCAGCGGTCCAAGCGGCTCGTGAGGCGGAGGCCGCCCTCGTGCCCTTACGCGAAGCGATGCAAAAAGCCGACGCTGCATTCGCCGCGGCGAGCAAGACCGCCAACGAAAAGCGACGCCGGGCCACGGAAGCCAAGGAATTGTCCGGCGAGCCGGGAGCTCAGGAGCTGCAACGCGCCGAAGAGAACCTGGCGGCCGCCGTCAAGGAACTCGCCGAAGCCGCGGAGGCCAAACCCCCGTTGGATCAAGCCCTCGCCGAGGCGCGGGCGGTCGCTCAACCCCTGCAAGACGCCTACACCGCCGCTGAGAAAGCGGCGAGGGAGGCGGAGGCTGCGGCCAAGGTCGCCGCGGAGGCCGCCGACAAACACGAGACTGCGGCGAAACAAGCCGCCGATCGAGCCGGTGCCCTGCGTCGGGCGGCCGACTCGGCCAAGATGGCCCTGACTCGTTTGCAGCAGCTACAACAGAGCTTTGAAAAGCAACGAGAGTCGGCAGCGGCCCAAATCGCGCAGTTGGAGGCCGAAAAGAAACCGCTGGACGAAGCGTTGGCGGCTGCCGTGAATCGTGTCGCATCCGCGACGGAGGCCGCCGCTCAAGCGGAGAAAGCTGCTCAAGAGGCCGCGCAGGTCGCGAAACAAGTCGCGGAAGACGCCGCGAAATCGGAGGACGAAAAGAAGACGGCTGCCGCCGAGGCGGAGGCCGAACGCCGGGCGGCGGATCAGGCCAAGGCCGCCGTGAGTGAGGCCCAGGCGGCCCAACTTGAAGCTCAAAAGCGGGTGGATGCCCTCGTGCAGAAGCTGTCCCGCCCAATTCAGCAGAAGGCTCTGGCTGAATCCACCCTGGCCAACCTTGCGAAACAATTGGAAACCGCATCCGCGGCGGTCCAGGCGGCCGAGGCAGCCGCGCAAGAGGCGGCCAAGACGGCGGAAGAAAAGAGAAGGCTCGCCGACGCTATCATGGCGGCGGCAAAGACGGAACCGCCCGCCGAAGGCGACGTGCCGCAGGAAATTCGTGACGCAGCCGAGGAATGGATTCAACTGCAAGCGGTCGCGAAGCAGACCGCGGAAGATGCCGCCGCGAAACGGAAGGCGGCCAATGAAGCCAAAGCCGCGTTGGACCCGGCCGCCAAGGCGATGGAAGCCGCCGCCGCGAAGGCCGCCGCCGCGGCTCAACGCTTATCGCAGGCGGAAGCACGCAAGAAGGCCGCCGAAGACGAATTGGAAAACCTCAAGAACCGTATCGCCGAGGCCAAACAGACTTTCGAAGCGGATGAAAAGGCGGCACAAGAGGCCGAGGCATTGGTACCGCCCCTGAAAGAGGAGGCCGACAAACGTCGCGCGGAATACGTCGCCGCGAAGCAAGCGGCCGATCAAAAGGCCGCGATGGTCGATCAGACCCGAATTCAACTCTACCGTTTATCCGCGTCGCGACGTATTGCCGCGCTGATGGAAAGCCCGGAGCCTCCAACCCCGGCGAACCGCATCGACGAACTCGTTTTCGCGAAGCTCCAATCCTTGGGTATCCAGCCGGTCTTATGTTCCGACGCCGTGTTCGTCCGTCGAGCTTACCTCGACTTGATCGGTGAGTTGCCCACCGCGGAGGAAGCCAAGGCCTTTATCGAAAGCAGCGACAAGAACAAACGGTCGGCCTTGATCGATCGGCTCCTCGAAGACGTCCGCCACGCCGATTACTGGGCCATGCGATGGAGCGACATTCTGCGGGTCAAGGCCGAGTTTCCGGTGAAGCTGTGGCCCAATGCCGCGCAGGCCTACCATCGTTGGATATGGGAGTCGCTGGTTCGCAACAAACCCTACGACCGTTTTGCGCGAGAATTATTGACCTCCAGCGGCAGCAACTTCCGCGTCGGCCCCGTCAACTTCTACCGAGCCATTTCGGAGAGAACGCCGGAAGGGATTGCATCCGCGGCGGCTCTCACGTTCATGGGCACCCGCATCGATTTTTGGCCGGAGGAACGCCGTGCCAACCTGGCCAAATTCTTTTCCCAGGTAGGCTTCAAGCCGACCAGCGAATGGAAGGAGGAAATCGTCTTTTGGGATCCCTTGAACTCGACGGCGATTCCCGGCGACACGGCCGCGGGCCTGGATTCGGTCGCTGCCGCAGTGACGGCCACGAATACCATCGCACAGACGTTGCCGGAGCCGGTCGCAGAGGCCGGCCCGCAAGAGGTCGTGTTCCCCGACGGCACCCGGACCACGCTTCCCCCGGACCGCGACCCGCGAGAAGTCTTCGCCGATTGGCTCATTCGCCCCGATAACCCGTGGTTCGCCAAGACGATTGTGAACCGGACTTGGGCCTGGGCCATGGGCCGCGGGATCATTCACGAACCGGATGACATTCGCGACGACAACCTTCCCGTCAATCCCGAACTTCTGGCCTATCTGGAGCAGGAATTGACCTCCAACGGCTACGATTTGAAACATATCAAGCGTCTGATTTTCACCTCCACCACGTACCAGCTTTCCCCCATTCCGCACTATCAAGGCCCTGAGGGCATGGCCAACTTCGGCTCTTACATCATGCGCCGCGTGGAGGCCGAGGTCCTGGCCGACGCCTTGGATCAGATCACAGGCGGCTCGGACCTTTACACCAGCGCCGTCCCGGAGCCGTTCACGTACATCCCCAAGGACATGCGAGCGGTGACCATCGCCGACGGCAGCATTTCCAGCTCGTTTCTGACTTTGTTCGGCCGCTCCGCCAGAGCAACCGGCATGGAAAATGAGCGCGTCAACGAATTGGCGTCGCCCCAATGGCTGTACATGCTCAATTCCGGCCAAATTCAAAACAAGTTGCAAAACGGCCCGAAATTGGGGGCGCTGATCGCCGCCGGCGGCAGCACCAAGGAAATCACCGAGCGGCTCTACCTGACGATTCTGTCGCGGTTTCCAACACAAGAGGAAATCGAGGCCGTGGATGAGTATATCAAACTCGGCGTCGCCAAAGGCCGGGACGCGTGGATCGATCTGGCCTGGGCTTTGATGAACAGTCCCGAATTCCTCTTGCGACATTGACCTTTTTCCGTCATCGGCATGTCACCGGCCCGGTGCCGTTATTCCCGTTTGCCGTTGCGTTTTGGGGAGGACCCGACTCATGGCTCAGCGTCACGAACTGAAGAATCGCTTGGTGCTTTCACGACGACAGGCACTGCAAAGCGGTGCGTGGGGAGCGGCGGGCGTCTTCGCTGCAACCCAATTCCAGAAGTTGAACCACCTCGTTTTCGCGGCTGAACCCCAAGCCAATCCCGCGCAACAAGCCGCCGATGAAAAGGCGGCCCACGATCAAGCGGCCAAGGAAAAGGCCAAAACCAAAAAGGGCATCAAGTCGGTCATCCAGATCTTTCTTTGGGGCGGGATGTCCCACAACGACACCTGGGATCCGAAGCCCGGCACCGGCTACGACTACTTGGGCCAATTCGACAAGGTGATCCCCACCAACGTCGCAGGGATTCAGCTTAGCTCGCTGTTTCCTTACTTGGCCAAGCAAGCCGACAAGTTTTCCCTCATCCGCAGCATGACGCACGGCAATAACGGGCACGAAACGGCGGCCTACTTGATGCAGACCGGCCACAAGCCGGGGGATCGCCTCGCATATCCGAGCGTGGGCGCGGTATTCGCCTATTTCAAGCGCGAGCAATACAAAGGGCTTCTCCCGCCGTACATCGTGATGCTGCAAGCGGCCGGGCGATTCTCCGAGGAGGGATTCCTCGGGCCGGCCTACAAGCCCTTTGCCACGGGCGGCGACCCCAATGCCGAACGGTTCGAAGTCCAAGGCATCGTCAATCGCGGCGTGACCGATCAGCGTCAAAAGGCACGCCGTGAACTCCTCGACAAAGTCAACCTGCTCGGCCACGGGCTGGCCGACGCAGCCGATATCGCCGCCGCAGAGGCCGCGCGAGAAAAGGCCTACGGCTTGATCCTGGGGCCTGGGAGAGATGTGTTCGACCTGAGCAACGAACCGGCCGAGTTGAGGGACCGTTATGGACGGAACACGTTCGGACAGGAATGCCTGGCCGCGCGGCGGATGGTGGAGGCCGGCGTGCCCTACGTGACCATCAGCTTTCCCGGCGGATGGGACACGCACTCCAATCACTTCACCACCATGCGGCGCCAATGCCCTCAACTGGATCAAGGGTTGGCCACGCTCCTCCAGGACTTGCAGGACCGCGGCCTGCTGGAAACGACGCTCGTGTGGTGCACGGGTGAATTCGGTCGCACGCCGAAAGTATCGTGGGAACCGCCCTGGAACGGCGGACGGCATCATTTCGGAAACGTCTTTACCGTCCTGGTGGCGGGAGGCGGCTTTGCGGGCGGTCGCGTGCTCGGCAAGTCCGACGAGAAAGGCGAGAACGTCGCCGAGCGGCCGGTCTACCCGGCGGACCTGCTGGGAACGTTCTACCTCCTGGCGGGGATCGATTCCGGCGCGATCCTGCCGCACCCGATGGGTTTCGAGGCTCGCGTGCTGGATGCTGAAAAGGAAGGAATGAAATCGGCCGGGTTGCTGGATGAATTGCTGTGATGAACGGCGGATCCGGTCCCGGAATGACGACCTACGCCACGCCTTTCCAAGTCGATCCGGCGGATCACAACCGCCGGACGGCGGCTGACGTTGACCATCGGCCTTGGGGAGAGATTCCATGAAGGCTTTCCAGCGACTTGCTGCGGGATGGCTTGCGTTCGTTGCGACGTTCGCCTCTTCGGCCGTCGCGCAAAACCAATACATCGGTTACGTGTATCCGGCCGGCGGGCAACAAGGCACGACCTTTCCGGTACGGCTCGGCGGCCAGGCGCTGCTGTATCCCTCCGACGTTGTCATCAGCGGGGAAGGCGTCTCCGCTCGGTTGGTCGACTACTACCCGGTGTACAACAACCAGGAAATGGCTTTGCTGCGCCAGCAATTAGCCGAGCTGAAGAAGAAGGAAACCGTGTTGGACGAAGGCATGGTCGCCAAAATGACTTGGTGGGAATTTCCGGCGCCCATCGGCCCGGCAGCTTTGCCGGAATTGGTCAGTACTGCTTCCAACGGCGGAGGGGCCCTATCTTAACAAGAGGCGGCGAAGCAGAAGCTCATCGAGCGGATCGAAAGGGTCTTTGCCGAAGATGAACGCTTCCCCGCCGTGCAAGCCCATACGGAGTTGGTATTCGTCGAAGTCACGATCGACCCCAACGCCAAGCC
Organism: Thermogutta hypogea; assembly: GCF_055386265.1. NCBI lineage: Bacteria > Pseudomonadati > Planctomycetota > Planctomycetia > Pirellulales > Thermoguttaceae > Thermogutta > Thermogutta hypogea. The sequence goes on along the minus strand of NZ_AP042425.1, from coordinate 998,334 downwards.
GGGCCGGCGAGAAATCCGAGTCGTCACCCGGCGCGGTATCTCCAATCCTTTGCCATTCTTCGTGGATCAGGTCCCTGAAGTCGCCCGCAAGCCCATGAAGACATCCCAAAAGCAGGTGCTCGGCAAGGAGTGGCAAGCCCAGCGAAAAAGGCCTCCCGAGGAAGAAGAGTTGCAGATCACATTGCCCTGCACGATGAACGGTCAAGTGGCGGCGGGGGAAGTCAATCGGTACCGTTTCTTGGCCGCCAAAGGCCAACGCCTGGTGATCTCGGTGAAGGCGAGAGAATTGATCCCCTACGTAGCCTACGCCGTGCCGGGCTGGTTCCAGCCCATCGTTCGGCTGTGCGATGCCGACGGTCGCGAGCTGGCGTTCGCCGACGACTTCCGGTTTCATCCCGACCCGGTAATCTACTTCGAGGTTCCTGAGGACCGCGAGTATGTGCTGAGCATCACCGATGCCCTCTTCCGCGGCCGAGAGAGCTTCGTCTATCGCGTCACCATCGGCTAGCTTCCCTACCTCACCGACATCTTCCCGTTAGGCGGTCGCGCGGGCGAGCCCGTCACGCTGGAAATGAGCGGTTGGAACTTGGACGATGCCGCGATTTCTCCGCCGCCCCCGGATGCGGCTCCCGGAATCCATCTGCTCACGGCATCCAAAGGCCCTTACGTTTCCAATCCCGTGCCCTTCGCGCTGGATACCTTGCCGGAATGCCTCGACCAAGAGAACAACGACGCGGTGACAAGCCCCCGGCAAGTCACCTTGCCGATCATCGTCAACGGACGCATCGACAAGCCTGGCGACTGGGACGTGTTCGAAATCGAAGGCCGTGCCGGCGAGACCGTCGTGGCGGAAGTCATGGCGCGACGTTTGGGGTCCCCGCTCGACTCTTTCCTCAAGGTGACGACGAGCGACGGCAAGGTATTGGCCATGAACGATGATCACTTCGACGCGGCATCCGGCCTGAATACGGATCATGCCGATTCGTATCTCATGGTCAAACTTCCCGCCGACGGCAAGTACTACGTTCATCTGGGCGACACCCGACGCCAATTCGGCAAGGAATTCGCCTATCGTTTGCGGATCAGCCCGCCGCGTCCCGATTTTGAACTCCGCGTCGTCCCCTCGCGCGTGATCGTGCGTAGCAACGGCTCGATCGCGTTGACGGTTTACGCCGTTCGCAAAGACGGGTTCGACGGCCCGATCGCCCTCAGCCTCAAGGGGCTTCCCGAAGGGCTGGAATCTCCCGGCGCGACACTGCCCGCCGGCAAGGAAGTGGTGCAATTGGGCGTCAAGACGACCCTCGCTGCGATGGATGCTCCGGTGAACGTACAGGTTATCGGCACGGCCAAAGTCGGGGAGCAAGAAATCGTTCGCCGGGCGGTTCCCTGCGAGGACGCCATGCAGGCATTCTTGTGGCGCCATCTGCTGCCGGCCGAGACGCTGCCGTTGTTGGTTTACAATCCGGGCTATCAACCGCCGGCCGACCGCATTCGCCCGCCCATCCCCGACGAACTGCGTCCCAAGGATGTGAAGCCGACCCTGCAAAAGTCTCAGGTGGATACCTATCTGCGCCAGATCGAAAGACTATACCAGGAATGGTTCCTCACCGATGAATTCGCAAATCGTGAGGTAGCCAAGGTGGAGGCCCAGTTGATCCAGTGAAGGCGTCCGCAATCCGGCCGGCGCACCGCTGAAGAATCCCGCCGCTTCAAGACAAGAACTCCGACGGATCGCACTTTGCCGAGAAAAAGAGCCTGGCGTTCGCTATTGCCAAGCCAAGACCGCGGCAAGCTCACGGCAAGCACGGGTGCGCCCCGCCTCAATGGGAATCAACGCTGCGATGGAACGGCCGGATTTCCGTTTCGCCGCCGCGCATAATAATCCGGACCGCGCCGTCCCGTCGCGTTTCGTAAATTCGGGAACCAATCGCGCGATAGCTTTCGGCAACGCTTCGCGCGGGCGGCCGCGCGTTGCTCATCACCACGATTCGGGGGCGTAAACGCTCCGCAAGCGACGGCGGATTGCCGTTCTTGCTCCCGTGATGCGGTGCGATCAGCAGCAAGCACGCGGCCTCCGGATGTTCGATAAGCCGTTCCACCCCACGACCGTCCAGGTCGCCTGTCAATAGCAGCGATTCTCCGCCGAATTGCAGCCGCAGGACCAAGCTGCGCGCATTGTCTTCCGTTTCAAGCCAATCCGCGGGCGGATGCAACACCGAGATAAGAACTCCCTTCGCCGGCCGAGCTTCCCAACCTTCGACCAACGTCCTTAGCGGAATGTCCTTTCGGCGAACCAGCGCGAGCAACTCCCGCACGTGCGGTTCACTCGATCGAATCATGTGAGGCTCGACGTAGATGGTACCGATCGAAAAGTACTCCATCAGCATGGGAACGGCGTTGTAATGATCCATATCGGCGTGCGAAAGCACGATGGCGTCGATGTGGGTAATTCCTCGATGCCACAAATAATTGGCGACCGTCTGAGCGGCTCTTCGATCGCCCAAGAGTTTGCCCGCGTCGTAAAGCAACGTCCGACCGTCGGGCAGATGCATGGGAATGGCGGCCCCGTGTCCGACGGACAATACCGTGCACTCCAAATATCCGCGATATTTACGCAGCGATACGAACTCGCAGGAGAAGAGCAGCAGCCCCCACGCTACCAAGGCCGCGACGATCCCCCTGCCCACGCGGGGATGCGCCACAAAGGCCCCCGCACCGAGAATCACGTAAAGCCCGATCAGCCACCAATCGGGAAGCCCGGGAAGCCTCAGCGAGCCGTACGGGATGGCATCGCCGAGATCGATCAAGAGCCGGATCAAACGCAGCGTCGCATCGCATACCGCGCCGCATAGCCAACCGATCGGGCCGTACCACGGACCGATCAGCATGAGCAAAAACCCGGCAACAAGTACCACCGACAAAGGCACCAGCAATAACGGCGTGAGGAACATTCCCATCGGCGCCGCGACGTGAAAACGGGCCATCACCAGCGGTAACGTGACCGTGGACAAGATGGCGCCGATCGCGAAGGACTGCATGGCCCGTTTCCCCGCCGCGATCAAAAACCGTTGCCAAGCCGGCCGGGACTCGAGAATCAACCGTTCAAGGGGATCCGCGGATTCGTCCCATAGAATTCTCGGCGCGAACACGATTAGGACCGCCGCGCTAAGAAAGGACAGTTGCGGGCCGACTCGGAATAAATCATCGGGATTGTAAGCAAGCACGACGGCCCCGGCCAAAGCCAATGAATTCCAACCCGAGGAGCGCCGCAGAATCGCTCTTCCTAGTGTAGTGTCTCACTCAGATGGGGCCTTATCCAGTGCGGCGCGGGCGCGACGGACTTTGGCGAGGATCGCCTCGGCCTTGGCCGTCCACGTGAAGCCCTTGGGATTGGCATTGTGATCGGCAATGTATTCATAGATCGCCCGTTCCAACTGCCGAACGCTCTTGAAGACGCCGCGGCGAATGCGGCGATCCGTGATGTCGCGAAACCAGCGTTCGACCAGATTCAGCCAGGAACTACTCGTCGGCGTGAAGTGGATGTGAAAGCGTTGGTGCCGTGCCAGCCACCGCTGCACCTTCGGATGCTTGTGCGTGGCGTAGTTGTCCACGATCAAATGCAAGTCGAGTTCGGGCGGCGTCTCCGCATCGATCTTCTTGAGAAACTTCAACCATTCCTGATGGCGATGTCGCGGCATGCACTCGGCGATGACCTTGCCTTCAGCCACCTCGATGGCCGCAAACAGCGTCGTCGTCCCGTGGCGTTTGTAGTCGTGCGTCAGCGTACCCAACCGGCCGGGATACAGCGGCAAACTTTTCTGCGTGCGATCGAGCGCCTGAATCTGGCTCTTCTCGTCGCAGGAGAGCACCAAGGCGTGTTCGGGCGGGTTGAGGTACAGGCCTACGAGGTCCACGACCTTTTCGACAAACCGCGGATCGTTGGAGACCTTGAAGGTCTTCACCAAGTGCGGCTTCAAGCCGTGGTCACGCCAAATGCGATGCACAGTCGCCTTGCTCACCCCCACGGCCTTCGCCATCGAGCGGGTCGACCAGTGCGTGGCGTTGGCGGGCTTCTCCTGCGTTGTCTTGCGGAGGATCTCCGCCTCCTTGGCGGCGCGGACCTTCGGTCTGCGACCGCCGCGCGGCTTGTCCTTGTCGAGGCCCGCCAGACCCGCCTCCAGGAAGCGGGTCCGCCACGTTCCCACCGTGCGACGCGTGCAGCCGAGTTCGGCGGCAATCTCGTCGTTACGCTTGCCCGCCGCCGCGGCCAGGACGATCTTGGCACGCAACACCACGCGTGCCGGCGTGCTCCGACCCCGCGACCATTTCGTCAGCGTCGTTCGTTCCGCGTCACTCAACTCGATGGCTTTCGCAACTCGCATGGCGTCATCCTCCTCGGTCTAAGAGTGAGACGCCTGCGGCCATAGATAAGTTCCCTCAATTACAAGACACTACACTAGGAAATAGGTGCCCAGCACGATCGCCGCCCTGACGGTCGGGGGCTGACCGCCGCTGACGGCAAGGTAGGCTGCCACGGCGAGAAGTGCCGTGGAAAACCTCACGCGGGGCCGAACGGGCAACCAACGTAGCGCGAAAACGACGACTCCTGCAAAGATCCCGACGTGGAGCCCCGAAATGGCCAGCAAGTGGATCGTCCCCGTTCTTAGCAATTGCTCCTCGAACGCGTCATCCACTTCGCGGCGAATACCCAGGAGTAGTGCCTTGGCCAATGCCGCTTGCGGCGGCGAAATATGGCGATCCAAAGCCTCCGCCGCCGCCACGCGAACCAAGGCCAGGCACCGCCGCGGATCCCAGGCAGCGCCCCGCCGAACCACATGGACGCCCTCGGCGAACGTGCCGTAGACTTCCGCAAGCACACGATCCGCGCGCCGATGTCCGCGGAGATCGAACTCTCCCGGATTGGCAGGCTCCCGCGGTAGGGCGATGTGTCCCGTTAAGCGAATCTGATCTCCCGGCAACAGCCCCGGCGTCATCCCGGTAACATACACGTAAATCCGCCCCGACGCCGAGCGCCACACTGTGCCGTCCCGAACGCACTGCACTCTCGCCCGAAGTATCGTATTGGGTTGGTTCCCCCACCGAGATGGGGACGAAGGCTTGCCAAGCTCCCGCGACGGAATAAGCTCCGGGAGGGCCGTGATGACCGCCTCCAGGCAAATCGGCGCGGCAGCGTGATCCTCGACAATGTCCAAGGGCTCGCGGGGATGCCCGGCAGCCCTATCCACCTCACTAGCGCCGAGCGGGCGGTCATCCCGAAGAGCGTAGCATCCGATCTCATCGATCTGGAAAAGGTGCGCGTGACGGTAATGGAGAGCCGCCCCCAATAAAATGATCGAAAACCAGAGCGAAAATCCAGCCGCATGAAGCCGCCCCAACCGAAAAAGAATTCCCCACAATAATGCACCAAAGGCCCCCAATAATGCGTAGAAACCTAGCGGGCAGTTCCAAAACTGCGCGGCTGAGGGCAAACGGATGTTTGGCGCGATGACCGTGTCGAAAAGAATTCCCAGTATTAGGGCGAAACAAACGGGAACCAAGGGCTTATTCCAGGGCGGCGCCGCGATCGGCCGCGATTGCCGAGCTCGGAACGCCTCTCGGCTCGCGATTCCCTGATTGTTCGTCGCCGCGTTGCCCTGGTTAGCCGGACCGCTCACGGTTGGCCCTGCCCCACTTGTGTTACGGGGCGTTATTTTCTAAATTGGAATTTCCACACGAATCCGGGAGGGTTCGCCCCCATCCGGCGAGATTGGATATTCCCTCAACGAAAGTCCAAGTGTAACGTTTTCCGTTTCACCGACAAGCCGTTTGCCCGTCTGTCGAGCTACTGCAATGAAAAGAAAACCGGCCCTGATCAAAACCTATTTGGCCAAACCTGCTTTCGTGCGGCCGAAGTGGTTTGTAGTGGACGCCGAGAACAAAGTAGTGGGACGCTTGGCATCCGATATTGCCATGATCTTGATGGGCAAGCATCGTCCGACCTATACGCCGCACGTGGATACCGGCGATTTCGTAATCGTCACCAACGTCGAGAAGTTGGTGTTCACGGGCAAGAAATGGCAGCAGAAGCGTTACACTTGGTACACAGGTTACTCGGGTTTGCGGTCTGAAACTGCGGAAGAGCGGCGGCAGAAGGATCCTGCGACGATTTTGACGGAGGCCGTGCGTCGGATGCTGCCGAAGAACCGGCTCGCCCGCAAGATGTTGAACAAGCTCAAGGTGTACGTCGGGCCGGAACATCCTCACCAAGCACAGCAACCTGAGCCTTTGGAACTTGGCCGCAAGGGAACCGGTGGTTTGGGACGCCCGCTCATCGGGCGAAATTCATAAGGGCGATCCATCGACGCTCCGAGAGAACGCTATCGCTCCCCCGCGGTAAGTTGTGAAGACATTCGCGATTTGCGGCTTTACCGGCAAGGATGTTGATACAAGAATAGTTGTTTTTGCGAAGTGTGCGTCCCTCGATAAGGCATGAACGGGATAAGCGGCGGACTATGGCATCGAAATTGATCCCAGGCAGCGGCGCCAATGACTTCGTGGGAACCGGCCGTCGAAAAGCGACGGCGGTCGCGCGGGTCCGTATTCGCCCAGGCGAAGGCAGGATCGTCGTCAACGATCGTCCCCTCGAGGAATACTTTCCCGTCGAATTATGCCAACGAGCCGTCGTGCGCCCCCTAGAAATCGCCGGGCGGCGCGACCAGTGCGATGTCATTATTCGCGTCCGGGGCGGCGGAATTTCCGGACAGGCGGACGCCGCCGGTTTGGGAATCGCCCGGGCGCTCGCCAAGCTCGACTCGGAATTGGCAAAACCCCTCCGGGATGCCGGCCTCTTGACCTTTGATGCGCGAAAGAAGGAACGTAAGAAATACGGGCTACGTGGCGCACGGCGAGGCACACAGTTCTCGAAGCGTTGACGACGGCCGCCTCCACCGGCCCAACCAACCGCCTCTCGCCGAAGTGCGAAAAGTCGCAAAGCATCTTCAAGCTTCCACCTCCTTCACGAAACGGTCGCGAGTCCATTTCCGGCTTGCGGCCGTTTCGTTTTCGGTTGGTCCGTCCCTTCTCGGGCCCGCACGCCTCGGCAAAGCAAGGCACGCTTGCTGACGACTTATCCCGCACCAAAGCAAAGGCCGGCGCGATTCATTCTCGCCCACAGATCCCCTGGCACCGGATGGCGTCCCGGCCGTTCCTGAAGGTCAAGCCTCGCTCCGCCGTGCGTGCCTCGTGGTCGGCATATGCCGAAAGCACGGATCAAGACGCTCGTCGAAGGATTTTCGGCGGTTCCCATTGTGACATCGCACCCGGGAATTTTCGACTGATCGCCTTCGATGGTCGAAAACTAGATGAAGAGGCAGCATACGCCTCTCCCGCCACGAAAGGAATCTCTCGTCCTCCGCTCACGGCCGTGGAGGAGCATGGATGCCGCAAGGATTGCACCCCTTGACGTGTTGTTTTCGGCGGCATACAGGCTCGGTTGACACGCATTAGGCGACAAACTCGCGTTTGCCTCGCAAGGTCTCCCATGCCGACTGGCAGTCGCGTCCGTCGCTTGCCGGCGTGTTTTCTCGCTTTTAGCCCACCGCCGCAGCCGTCACCGATACCGGCGTAGACGGGACCGGCGGCTCGATGCCATATCCGATAGGATCGTTTCGAACGCATTTCGACGCAGCGTGATCGGGATGTCCGCCCTGTGCGTTTTCGACGACGCAGAACACGAATGATACCAAGGGCGATTGCGTTCTTGGCGTGGACGACGAGTCTGTTCGGCATCGTCGTCGCTTGGCCATGGAGCGTGACTGCGCCGCCGGAGCCGCCCCATCCCGCGGTTGCACGAATCATCGCCCTAGACTTAAAGGGCGCCTCCCTGGGAACGGGAACGTTGGTCGCGGTCAGTGATACCCACGGTTTGGTGATCACGAATTGGCACGTCGTACGAGACGCCCGCGGCGCCATCCTCGTTCTTTTTCCCGACGGTTTCGCGTCCCCCGCCACGGTCCTGCGGACCGATCGTGATTGGGACCTGGCGGCGCTAGCGATTTGGCGGCCGCGTGCCACACCGGTTGCCATCGCCCAAGAGGCACCCCGGCCCGGTGAGTGGTTGGCCATTGCGGGCTACGGGCAAGGGGCGTACCGAACCGTAAAAGGTATTTGCACCCAGTACCTGGCCCCTACGCTCAATCTCCCACGGGAACTCGTGGAGCTTCGCGCCGCCGCTCGGCAGGGCGATTCGGGCGGCCCGATCTTCAATTCCCGAGGTGAACTGGCAGGCGTGCTCTTCGGATCCGGGGGATCCGAAACCATGGGGTCGTATTGCGGGCGAGTCCGCGAGTTCTTAGCGCCCTTGAAGGAGCCTTTTTACCGTTTACCGATCCCCCAAGGCATGTCGCCGCAACTGCTTGCAGCCGGTCCGCCGCCGCTTGATGCGTCCGTATTGACGGTCGCAACGCCCAATTCCGCCGTCGCGGGGACTCCGCCGCTCGAACGATTGGGCACGAACTCTACGTCCTCCCAAATTGCAGGTACTGCCGTCGACTCCGGATCGATTCCCTTGACGGCCGTCGCAGCTTCCAGCTTGCCGGGCAGTGGGAAGGCAAACTACGGCACAGCCGGCTCGGCCTCCAATTCCCCTTCTTCTTACGCGAGCAGTTCTTACGCGAGCAACTTGGGATCGTCCGGCGCAAATGGGAGTGGGGCTTGGGGGAACGCCCCTGGGAGGGACGGTTCGGGTAGCCCATCCGCCGCAAGCTCTCTCGCGAGTTCTTCCTCCGGAATGGGTAGCGCCGATTGGCGCTCGGGCTTAGGGAACGACGAAGGCGGCTCCAATTCCTACGGCAATGGAACGAGCGGTTATGGGAAGGCCGTGTCCGCAGGATCCGCCGACCCACGCGGTCGCGGCTACCAGTCCGCCGCAAGCGAGCCCGGCAATAGCTCGCCCGCAGCATCGTCGTTCGCATACGGCAATGCACCGTCTTCGTGGGATAACACCTCTTCCAGGGGTGGCACCAATGACGGCGGAATGAGTAGTTTCGGCGACTCGGCACGGAACGGCGGCGGATATGCGGGCAACTCGCCCTCAGCCGGAACCACGACGTCCGGCTCCGCCTATGCCTCCAATTCATACGGTTCCGGAGGATACGGCCGAGAGACCTCGACCACGCAGTATGGTTTCCAGGGTTACGGAGCAAGCGGAAACGCCGACTCTTCGCAATATGGGCCGTCTTCTTCCGGTAGTAGTTTTGCGAACGCAAGGGCCGACGGATCCGGAAGATACTCGTCCTCGCATCCATCGCCCTCCAACAATTCCGGCTCGGCCGGGGGATACGCGGCCCAAGGTCCAAGAAAGGAGAATGGGGCGGATGAGAAATCCTATTCCAGCGATCTCGCGGATCGCACTTGGGATTACGATCGCGAAGGAAATGAACCCCAACGAACTTCCTCCTCCGGAGTGACCGCCAGCATCGGCGGCAACGAATCACGGAATTCGTATTCCGATCGACGATCGGAGAGTTTCTCAACGCGGATTCCTGATTCCGGATCCCAATCCGCGTCCGACGGTCGGCCCATACCCAGCTACGGCACAAGCGGTTATTCCGGCGGGTCATCCAACACGACGATCAACCGTTCCGAATATGACTCCGCCGGCCACCAACGCTGGAACGACGGCTACGACGGGTATGGCGAAGCGTACAAAAACGATGCGGGATATGGCGGCCGGGATTCCGCCCACGGTTCGATGACCAGCCGCTCTTCCGCCTACTCGTCGCAAGACTCGCGGGGGTTCCCGACCTCGGGGTCCGGGGAAGAAAACGCGGGGCACGGAGGCGCCACCGCGCGCGAGGAGTCTTCGCCCAAATCTTACTCCACGGCCGCCGGAAGCGACTATCCCTACTCTGACGGTTACCCGAAGAGTGGAGGCGGCTCCTATGAACGGACCGATGCGGAACGGCCGGGTTCAGGCGTCGGGAGCGAGAAGAACGGATACGGTGGGAGCGGCTACGGTAACAAATCCGAGGCTGACTACGGACGCGATGCCGCACGGAGCAATTCGCCGTATACCTATACCTCCTCGGCATCGGCTTACGGTCTCGGCTCCGCCGAGAAACGCGACCACGAAGAGCGGGATGATCCCTATTCCGAGAACAAGGGCGGAACTTCCCGATACGGCGAAGCCAAGTCGCCCTACGCCTCGTCGCGTCCCACGGGCGGCAATTACGAATCGTCAGGATTGGGAAACAAAGCAACTTCCGGATCGACAAGCTCAACGTCCTACGCTGGATCGGACTATCGTTCCGGTCAGACGGGGTACTCCACGCCGGAGCGAAGCGGGGCGGAGCCGTCTTCTGTTTCCCGCCCCACGGCCATCCCGCCTACGGAGACCTCGGCCGATCATCCGCCGACGTCCCGCCAAACCGCCGGCTCCGTCGAAACCGCAGTACCGGCCGCAAACCCACCCACGTCCTCGCAGCAGCCGCCCGCGGCTTCCTCAGGTGTGGGCATGGAAACCCTTTTGGGGCTGGTCGGATTGCTGATCCTCTTTGTGCAAAGCATGAGATGGCTCAGCGGATTCTACGACCGATCCTATCGGAGGCGGCGAACCTGGCGTTCCACTCGCCGGCGGCCCTACTATGATCGCGATGTCCGTCCGGCCTATCGATCTTACTGGTAGGTATTCGTTCGCGCCGTCGTCGGCGGAAAAACCGCCTGAACGAAGTTCCGAATCCGGAAGCGGCGTACGTACTGTTCCTACTCATCGTCGGCGTAGAAAAGCAGCCGGCCGCAAGACCGGCACCAGACCTGTTCTCCCAACTTCAGTTGGCTTCGCATATTGAGTGGAACGTGTTGATTGCAGCCGCCGCAGAACTCGCCTCGAACCGGAGCCAAGGCGCTGCTGCCCTTCGTGCGGACCGCCCGCTGGTACATTTCGCGAATGTCGCCGGAAAGTTGCGATTCCACGCCCCGCAACTCCTTTTCAATCCGTTCGATTTCGGCTCGTATGGACGGTTCCTGCCGCGCGAATTCCTGGGTCCATTGCTCGGCCTGCCGCTTGACGGCCGCTACCTTTTCCTCCCATTCGGTGACGCTTCGCGCGGCGGCCTCGGCCCGATCCATCAGCTCCAAGGCCTCGTCGGCCAAAACGGAAGAGGCCATTTCGTCCGCCGCGATCTGATCCTTGAGGATTTGGTATTCGCGGTTATCCTTGGCCTGCAATAACTGCGACTTTCGCCGCTGGATGTCGGCCAGCTTTTGATCATATTCCATTTGCTTGCTATGGCCGGCCATTCGCAAGTCTTGATGCGATTTGCGAGCCGATTCTAGGGCTTGCTCGGCCTCTTGAACTTGCCGTGCATAGGCCTGTGCCAAACGCTGCCCCTTCATCATTCTACCGCGGAGTTCCTCCAAGAGCTGATGTAGTGCATGCAGGCGACGCAACGTATCGGGATGTTTTTCGGTTTGTGATGTCATGAGCGAAAGAGCCTCCTCGATCCTTTCAAGAATAAAAAAAGGGCCGCCCAATCGGGCAGCCCGGGGTACGGCTGCGTATCACCGCCGCCGGAGAGCGATCAGCCGGCGGCACCATCGACGAAGGCGGACAGTTGTCGCGTCCGCACCGGGTGCTGCAATTTCTGCATCGCCTTGGCTTCGATTTGACGTACGCGTTCGCGCGTGACCTTGAAGATGCGTCCCACCTCCTCGAGGGTGTAACTGTACCCGTCCCCCAAGCCGTAACGGAGGCGAATGATTTCGCGCTCGCGGTACGTGAGCGTCTTGAGCAGGGTTTCGATGCGTTGCCGTAGAAGTTCACGATGGGCCGCGTGCTCCGGCTTGTCGGGATTGCGATCGGGGACCAACTCGCTCAGCGTCCCGTCTTCGTCCTCGCCGATAGGACGGTCCAGGCTGCCGGGCTGTCGGACTAACTCCAAGATACGCTCCGTCTCCTCAGGCGGCAACTGGACCGCCCGGCCCAACTCCTCGATGGTCGGCTCCCGCCCCAGCTCGTAGGCCATGCGCCGCGAAACGTTCTTCAACGTGCCGATCAGGTCCAAGATGTGCGTCGGGATCCGAATGGTACGAGCCTGATCGGCGATCGCCCGCGTAATGGCCTGGCGTATCCACCAAGTGGCGTAGGTCGAAAACTTGAAGCCGCGGCGGTACTCGAACTTATCGACCGCCCGCATCAATCCCGTGTTGCCTTCTTGGATCAGATCGAGAAAGCTCAGACCGCGATTGCGGTACTTCTTGGCCACGGAGACCACCAAGCGAAGATTGCCGGCCGCCAATTCGCGTTTGGCTTCCTCGTAGTCTCGGAATTGAGCCTCCATTTTGCGGCATCGCAAGCCCAAACTGCGTGGGCTTTCCTGAGTGCTCACCATCAGATCGCGGAGTTCCCGCCGCAGACGTTCGCGCTCTCCGACGCCGCCGGCCGCGGTTTTCAAATCGCGAAGCCGAGCGCGGATCTCGCCCATGCGCGTGTGGATGTCACGCATCTGCTTCATCATCGACCTGACGCGCCTGGTGCGAAGGCCCAACTCTTCCACCAGAATCAGCATCTTGGCGCGACGCGCCAGAAAGCGTTTCCGGATGCGAGCCTTCAGCGCCACGGGGGTACGCCGGTTGATGAGGCGGTTGAAGTCGCGCTCATTGGCCGCCATCAACGCACGCAAGGTGGGAAGATTGTGCGGCATTCGCGCGAGAATCTGCTCCTTGGTCAATTGATCCGTCAACGAGACCTTCAGCGTGCGATCAAACGAGAGATGCCCTTGTTGCACCTGCTCCAGGATCTGCACGGCGTTCTTCAGCACCAAGTAGCAACCGATGACGGAACGCCGGAACCGCTTCCGGGCCACCTCGATCCGCTTCGCCAACGCCACCTCCTGCTCACGGCTGAGCAACGGCACCTGGGACATTTGGCTGAGGTACAGGCGAATCGGATCGCTGCTCCAGCGAGCCTTTTCGCCGGGCAGCAAGTCTTGCAAGATGGGGTCTTTCAGCAGCGCGTCCTCTTGACGCGAGCCGGACTCGTTCGGAGCCGAAACCTTCGCCACGGGCGGTCGCCCGCGGACCAGCTCGATGCCGGCCTCTTCCAACGCGGTGACCAGGCGATCCAACCGATCGGCGTTGTTTTCCTGGTCCGGGAGATAAGCGGTAACTTGATCGTAGGTGAGATAACCTTGAGCCCTTCCTTGGGCAATCAGAGCGCACAATTCCTTGTCGCCGTGCTTCACGGGTCGTCTCCTTTCGCGCATCCCAGCGCGTCGAGAGCCAAACGAATCGGGAATCGAGGGGAAGTTGCGGGAAAACTAAGTTGCGGGAACCCTCTTTCCCGACGCCAAAATCCTCACCCTTCCGTGGGATCGGTGAACTTTTGGCGATTTCGTTCTTGTTCCACTATCCGCATCAGCAATTCGAGTTCTTTCTCCGGCTGCAAACCTCCTTGGCGTAACACGCCGTGCAAGTCTCCGCGGCGGCGAAAAGCCTCCCGCTCGTAAAACGATTTCAACAGGTCCCGAATCAGGTCTTCCACCGGCTGCCCGGCGATGAGTTTCCGCCTGGCTTCCTCATCCAACACGACTAGTAGATTTTTGCGCTTTGGGTCGTCGATTGCCAAGAGCAATTTTTCCCAAGTGGGCGGAATTCCGGAAAATTGCAGGTCTCGAGCGGTCTCGAAAACGGCCCGCGCCGCCTCCGAGCGAAAATCCGAGGCCGTGAACGTCTCAAACACTCGTTGCGCTGCTTGCGGTGATGACAGCATGACCTCCAAGCAGGTCCGTTCCCAAGCATCGAGCGCGTCCTCCTTTTCGGGCGATTTCGCGGCGAGAGTTCGCGCGGTTCTCCGATCGGCGGCCGCTCTCATTTCCGCCAGCCGCCGCCTCAACAAGTCTTCGTGGATCCTCGTCATGGCAGCCAGCCGCGCGACGATTTTCCACTCCCGAGCTTGCTGCTGCGCACTGGTTTCTCCCGCCCGCAGGGGTGCCTTGGCGATGACCGCCAAGACGCTTTCCGCCGCTCGCGTCGCACCGGCGACATCGCGTTCTAAGTCCACGTCGCGCGTCGCCTCGGCCACGGCGTGATCCAGAGCGTCCAACGCATGGCGTTCGAGGGCCTCCGCAAAGGCCTCCGCCCCTCGCTCGCAGAGAAAATCGCAGGGGTCCAGGTTATCCGGCAAGGTCAGAACGCGCATGTCGAATTGTCGGGCGACGAACAGCTCCAACACCTGCGCCGCGCGCCGTCGCCCCGCCGCATCGCCGTCCAGTACCAACACCACGCGATCCGCAAACCGTTGCAACAACCGCAGGTGCGAGTCGCCCAGCGCCGTCCCCAAAACGGCCACGGCATTGGCAAAGCCGAATTGGTGGGCCGCAATGACGTCCGTGTAACCCTCCATGATCAGCGCGGTTCCCGTTTTTCGAATCGCCTCTTTGGCCAAGTCCAGGCCGTAAAGGAGTCGGCTCTTGCTGAAAAGCGGCGTATCCGGCGAGTTGATGTACTTGGCGGGCGAGGTTGTAGCACCATCGGGTAAGAGCCTTCCACCAAGTCCCACGCTCCGCCCCTGCGGGTCGTGAATGGCGAATAGCACGCGGCCGCGAAAGCGATCGAACCACTCCCGGCCCGTACTTTGGAGCAAGATGCCGACTTTGACCAGGGATTCCGGGTCGATGCCGTCACGGCGCGCGCGGCGAAGCAACCAATCGGCTTGCGGCGGTGAATAGCCGAGTCGAAAACGAACGACGCTGTCGCGAGACAGTCCCCGCCCAAGGATGTATTTGCGTGCGGCTTCGGCCTCGGACATGTCAAGAAAACAGCGGTGATATTGCTCCTCGGCCCACGCCATCACGCGAAACAGATCTTGCTTCTGCTCGCCCGAGCCGCCTTGCACACCGCGATCCGTTTGCGGCAAGGATATGCCGGCCATTTCCGCCAGCATCTCAACCGCCTCCGGAAACTCCACGCCCTCCATCTTCATGACAAAACTGAAGACGTCCCCCCCGACGTTACAGACAAAGCAGCGAAAAACCTGTCTCTCCGGATTGACCTGAAGACTGGGACGATGGTCATCATGCCACGGACAGAGGGCCACAAATCCGCGGCCTTGCCGTCTCAAGGGAAGATAACGCTCCACCAAGTCCACGATATCAACGGCCTGGCGAACGCGTTCTTTAAACTCTGGGGGGTACATTCCGGGCATGGCTTGGGCCGACAAGAAACGACGAACACGGGATCCGGTTTCATGTTAGTATACCGTCCCGCCGTCGTCCGCCGTGCCGGATCACCTGGCTGGGCACATCCAGGAAAAGATTCCACCCTATCGACCCAAACCGCCCAATGGCACATAGCAATCACAACCTCCGCAAATATTTCACCTATCCCATTCGCCGCACAGCTCCTCATGCTTCCGCAGCACCATGCTGCCTGTTGCAGTCCTGAGAACGGACTTCATTCGGGGGCAGAGCCGGCCCGTCCCCTTCGAGAAGATCCCAAATCTGGCCGCACCCACGCTAGAGATGGGAAACAGCTACGCGAAAATGGGCAGCGGCTCAAAGGACGCCCCCAAGACGGGGAGCGACGGGATGCCAAGTCTTCGCTCCAAGATCGTGGCATAAAGCCGCCGAAAATCGACGGCGTGCTTGACCCCGCCGTTTTCCATCTCCGTCAAATCGGGATGCTCTCCAAAGACGTTTTGCCGCAGGCCTCCGCCCGCCAGAAAGATCGGCCCCGCGGAGCCGTGATCCGTGCCGCGTCGTCCGTTTTCGCGAATCGTTCGGCCGAACTCGGAGTAGGTGTAAACGATCACTCGCTCCAATGTTCGATCGCGGGCCAGATCCGCGACGAAGGCCGCCAAGGCGTCCGAAAACTCCCCCAGTAATTCCCCGTGGTTGTTGGCCTGAAGGGAGTGCGTATCGAAGCTGCCCGGTCCGCTTCCACCCATCTCCGTGCAGAAGATACGGATACCAAGTTCGGCCCGTATGAGCCGCGCCGTCCATTCAAGCCGGCGAGCGAACAACGTGCTTGGGTAGGATATCTTCCCCGATTTGGCTTCCTGGGCAACTTCGGCAATTCGCTCCGCCGTCCGAAGCGATGCGGCAATGGCGTCGCTAACGAGCGATTCGGAGGACCCGGCAGCGCCTTCACGGTTGCCCTCCCGGATCGAAGGACGACCGAAGGAGGCATCCAGCGTTAGGCTTGCCGGGTTAGCAGCTTTCACACACACCGACGCTCGCCCCATCACCGTCAACGGCGTTGCGATTTCGCTGATGAAGACGCTGGGGCTCGCCGCCGGAATGGGAGAGGCCCCGGCGGTCGGCGATTGCACAAGATGGTCGGCCGCACGCCCCAACCAGCCCGTTTCCGGATGCGGATTGTCCGGTTCGGCGGTCTGCCAAATCTCCATGGCCCGATTGTGATCACCGTTCGGATTGGGATATCCTACTGCATGAACCACGGCCACGCTGCCTTGTTCCATCGCGTCAAAGATGCCCCTCATGCGGGTCGGAATGCCCACCCCTTGTTGCAGCGGAATCACATCCTTTTTCTTTAAGGCCAGCGTGGGGCGACTCCTTTGGTAGACATCGTTCTCGTAGGGCACGACCGTGTTCAACCCATCATTTCCTCCGGCCAGTTGGATGGCAACGACGATGGTATCGTCGATGGATGGGGACAGCTTTTCGTCGGCCAAAGCCCGCCGGAGAAATCCGGGCATATCGCCGCCAAGCACCGCGGCTGTCGCCAGTCCGCTTTGCAGAAGAGTTCGACGCGATAGTGTTTGCATATTCCGCTCCTTGCCGCCGTCGCAGCACGGCGACGGATTCCCACCCGCGCATGCAGCTCAAGCCGTCTGAAACACCGGAGAGACGGCCAACAGGTAGATCATGGAAGCGGCGACTTGCTCTCTCCGCCCGGACGACGCGGCGTACCGATCACACAACTCCTCCCACCGCGCGCTGATATCCGCCGGTATCACCCGATCCGTCATCACATCGGTCAAAGCGTTCGGCAAATGATCGCCCCAGGTCTCGACCGCCCAACGCGCCAGTCCACCGCCGAAGTTCTCATCCGCGCCGACCAGCTTGGCGACCAGGTTCATCCTCTGAATCAACGCCGGAGGGGACAAATAGTTGCCGGCATCCGGCCAACCGTCCAACGTCGTCGGCTGGAGGATGTCTTGCCCCATCGCCGTCAGTTCGGTAACGGTACGCAGAGTGACCCTCCCCTTCAACGCCCGCAATATCGCGGCCGTGAACTCCAAGGGGCGTCTCAGCTTTTGGCGACGCACGGTGTCGGAAAAGAACCAACGCGAAGCCAGGATCATCCGCACCGTTTGAGCTACGGAGCCGGTTTGCCGCAGTTGCTCGGCCGGCGGCGTCAAAAAATCGTCGCCCGGCATCCGCGTGTCACCGCTGAACCAGCGATAAAGCCGCCGCGCCGTCCAAGAGACCGTGCGAGCATCCTCGCCGACCAATCGCGGGATATCTTCGGCCTCGTACGCCTTGCACCGCCCCAGGATGGCCTTTTCCCCCGTGTCGCGTTCAAACGTCGATACCCGCAGTCGCCCGCGATTGATGAAGCGGCCGGAAAAAGCCCTTGCCAGCTCCCGAGCCTGGACCGAGAAATCCTGCTCGCAATATCCCAAACAGGTCCGTAAAATTGCCGCGCCCACCCGCTCGTTCGGATCCGAACGGTAGTTCGCGGGCGCCCGCACATTCAACAGAAACGCCGGATGCAGGAGGACCGCACTCAGCAATTCATGGAAATCTCCCAGTGCCAAACGACGCATGGAACGTACCACATCGTCGAATAGCGCGAGGTCGCCGACCCGGTCAATTCCCAGTCCGAAGTACTCCAGCCAGAAAACGGTCATCCACTCTCGAAGCGGACAGGGTGAAAGAACCAACCGCCGCATGAACCAGGTGCGATACGCATCCGCGGCGCTGGACCGCACGGCAGCTTCTTCCAGCGGACGCAAATCCGCTTCGAATTCGTGGTAGCGTGACGACTCCCCCGCTAAAACTTGGAAGACGGCATCGGGCGTTTGACCGGCGAAGCCGTCAAGCTCTTCGGCACTAGGATTGGCGGCAACACGTCGCAATAGGTGTGCGACATCGCGTCGGTCCAGCGGCTGGGGATAAACCTGCCAATCGTCCGACGACGCCGGAAACGTGCCGACGTTCGGCATCTCACGGTCATGCAACTCCCCGAGATGAGACGTCATAGTGCGGTCTCCGCATCGTAGCTCCGCCCATGTTACGTCGAGCCCTGTACCGCCGGCATTCAGGCCTATTTGGAAGGCAAAAACTGATCTAGGGTGGACCATTTGACGCTCATCTCAGCGTCAAGGGCCGGCCGACCATCATGAACGCCGACTTTAACGACCGATTTGCCGAAGAGTTCGACTGCGCGTTTCAACTGCTCCCATTCCTTCACCGCCTCTTCGCGATTCCTTCCCTTCTCGATCATGTTTTGCCGAATCAGGGCCTCCCGATTGACCTCGATCACCTGAGCGACCGCCGCCATGTCCGCCTCCATGAGAGCGGTCACACCCGGCAACGGCCGATCGGAGTCCGCGGATGCCCGAATGGCATCCATGATGGATCTCCCCAACCCTTCGGTCGAGGCCAAGATCAGATTGTCGCCTTGAGTAATGACCACGGGCCGAAAATTGAAACGCATCGGCAAAGGCTGGGACAGATCTTCGTCGACGGTCGAAAAATAAGAAACGGTATACTTGACACCTTGATACTCCACGCGATCCAGAATCAGACCCGGCTGAGCATCCTGCCCGCGCACAAAATTGATCAATCCCAGGGCCTTTTGCCAGCCTTCCTCGACGATCGGCCCGAACCTTTGGGGGTTTCTCATTCGAAACACCAAGGCAAAGGCGGGGATTTGGACTTCCGGTACACCGGTCTCCGGCGTGAATTGCTGTTGTGCGACAACGATCCGAATGTGAGGATGAAGTTCGGTCAATACCTCATCCGTAAAGTTCCGGCCGGTGAAGAAGATCCCCATCATATTCTCGAAGAAGATGAGTCCCGAGGTTCTTTCGGGAAACAATTCATTCTTTCGCGCATAAAAGTCGTGAAGATCGCGATACATGGTGAGAGCCATAATTCTTCCCGGAACCTCCAGGTTCGGGAAAGCACCTTCCCCCGGAGAGGTCGGCGTCGCGAAACCAAAGTCGCTTGCCAGGGCGGTATCGCCGCCCGAACGAAGAGCGAACTGCACTTTTTCATCCGCGTAAGACAATCCCAGCGCCAGCCAGTCGGCTCCGCCCAAGGCTTCCGTCAAGCCGGCCAAAAACAACACGGGCAGCGGCGACCGGGCTTGCCGCAAACCCTCTTGTACCTGGGGCAAACCGCGAAACACCCGAAAGTCTACAAAAATGCCGATGTCGCTCGCCGGCAGGGAAGCCATGGCGTTCTTGAATTGGGAACTGCTCGCCAAACTCTCGCCGCCGTCTTGGGCCTGATCGATAATCCGCCGTAGCAACTCGGCGCTGTTGCACATCACCAGGTGACGATCGATGATGGCATGCGATTCCTCCCGCGAAAGGGACCAACCTCGCACGCCGCGATACTCGGCTTCACGAACGGCCTCCCGCCTGGCGTTATTAGCGGGGTCCAAACGCGCCAAGTTCAATACGAAGTCGTTCACCTTGCCCAGAGCGTCGGCATCTCGCGCCTCGAGGATCACGACAACTCGGTTGTCGGGCAACACCGCCAGCACCAAACCGCCGGATGTCATGTCCCCCAATATCGTTTTCCAATCGGATTGCAGTTGGCCTTCCAAAAGGGCTACCACCGCCCGCAATTGCCGCAACTGCTGATTACGCTCC
The DNA here is from genome assembly GCF_055386265.1 of Thermogutta hypogea. NCBI lineage: Bacteria > Pseudomonadati > Planctomycetota > Planctomycetia > Pirellulales > Thermoguttaceae > Thermogutta > Thermogutta hypogea. The sequence continues at coordinate 978,488 of NZ_AP042425.1, read as the reverse complement.
AATAGTTCCGCGAGACGCGCGCTACCTGCCGCCTCTTGGATCGCCGACGTCTCATTCAGTTTTCGCAGCAACTCGGCGGGCTGCGGGACAATCAATGCCGCGACGGCGTCGGCCGGTACCCATTGGCAAAGCTCGGCGGCCCACTCCGCCGCGGACGGCCGTTCCGCTCTGCCGATCAGGCAGCCGACGGCCATCGCCGCACAAATCATGACACGAAACAGATTTCTCCCGGCAAGTCCGGCTTGCATGGCAGCTCTCCCAATCCGAGTTCCGACGAGACGGTCCTTCGGTGGAACGGGAAAACCCGCTCACCTCGCGACGTTCCGATATCGCCGATGCGACTCCGATAGTATTTACACGCGAGCAAAGAAAAGGGTTTCATCGGAAAGAGACCGGCGTGCGGACTCTCCCGTGATCATAAGTCGCGGAAGTAAAAGATGAGCATGGTCAAGCCCCACAACAACATCGTCAGTCCGCCATAGCTGACGATCACCTTGGCGACCGAGAGGTCTTCGTACTTGTCATCGTGCCGGTAGAATTCGGGGCCTTTAGGTTGCCGTTCCGGACGCGCCGTCCCCGTAAGACTGCGAATGAACTCCTCCGCTTGACGCTGTACCTCCGCCTGAAGCGGCCCGGCCGTCTCCGATTTGGATTCCTCGGCTTCCGACCAATTCTTGCGCAGAATGCTCGGCATGGCCTGATCGAGACTGATGGGCGAGAACTCAGCTAAGTGAAAAGTCATCAGGATCGCGTTGATCGGATACCACACGAACAGGAGCACGATCATCGCCAGCCAGGCGTTTTTGAAGAGCGTTCCCAGCAAAACGCCCACGGTGACCAGGAATGCCAAGACGACGAGCACGACGGCGACTGCCGCGGTAAGGCCGAAGAGAGTGACGGGCTGGGTCTCAACGACCTGGGGCCGATCACCCGCCACAATTGCGATGACGCCCGGTACGAGGACGGCGAGGGACACCGCCCAAACAATCAACAGTCTGGCCGCCCAGATCCCCGTCAGGAACTCCCAGCGCGTGATGGGACGGCTCAGAATTCCGTCGGCGGCGGCGTCTAATCGCCCCGCCGTCGAAGCGTTTACCCCCACCACAATGATGACGAGAAACCAAGGAAACACCAAGAATGCGGCTAGTAGCACCGAAATCAGGATGGCATCCGGCAGAACGGACCATCCAACCATGATGGTCAACAAGGCCAACAGCGCAGCGGCGATCAGCCAAAGCCGGACCAACCAACTCTTCAACAGCGATTGCAATTCAAACTGAAGTACCGCCGCGATCGGCATGAGTCGGGCGGGGAGAGTCTTGAAATCGGGCAAAGCCATGCGACAAATCCTCTTGCAGTAGGTTAAGATAGGCACTTTCCGTGTCGCCGTGACCCGATTGGATCGCTTGCAAATCGACCCCCGCATGGTCCAACAATTGGAGGATTTCCGCCAACACGGCCGCACGCCTGCATCCCTCCGCGATGGCCACGCTCACCACGTTCTCGCTCAGCCAGAGGTGATCCACGGGGCATCGTTCCGCCAGCGTCTCAGCCGCCTTTCGCAGAGCCTCCGCGGACCCTGCCAACTCCAACGTGATGCCGTCGTGCCGCAGGCGGCGTTTCATCTCTTGCATGGTGCCGCAAAAGATCATCCGGCCTTCGTGCATCACACCCACGTGATCGCAGACCCGGTCGATGTCCGCCAAGATATGCGTCGCCACCACGACCGTTCGATCTTGTCGCAATTCCTGGATCAAATCCAAGGCAAAGCGTCGTGCCGCCGGATCCAAGCCGGCCGTCGGCTCGTCCCACAACAACAACGGCGGGTCGGCCAGCAAAGATGCGGCGATGCCCAGTCGGGTGGTTTCGCCCGTCGAAAGCGTTCCGATGCGCTGGTCCGTCACGGACAACAACCCCACCGCCCGAATCAGCGAGGAAATCCGCGGCATGCGAACTTCGGCAGGGATACGGTGGAGCTTGCCCACCAAATTCAAGTATTCGAACGGCTTCAGATGCGGGGGAAACTTGGGATTGGTGGGAAGGAATCCGATCATTCCACGAACGTCGGCGGCGCCGATCCCGCATGGACGCCCGAACACGAACGCGCGGCCGGCAGAAGGACGGTGCAGCCCCAACAGCAATCGCAGCGTCGTGGTCTTGCCTGCCCCGTTCGGGCCGAGAAAGCCGAAGACGGCCCCCTTGGGCACGGTGAGGCACAGATCGTTGACCGCGATCACCACGCCGCCGAAAACCTTGGTCAAGTGTTCCGCGCGAATCGCTGCATCCACGATCATGGCCTCCGGATTTGTACCGCGGGAGGGAAGGCCGCAACCGGCCGTCTTGACACCCACAACCTCATAACCCAAAGGGGCGAGAGAGACCGATTCCGGTTCCGGCTCAAGGCGGGCTACTGCCTTTCGGTTTACACCGGCGCCGCCCCAGAGGTTTCAATCCCTTTTTCGGGATCCGCCTCCCCGATACGCTGACGGGACGATCTCCGACCGAAAGGTGCCGGCCATAAGCCTGCACCGCGCCGGTACCACGTGATTCGAGAAGCTATTCGCCGCGTGAATGCGGAACTTGGCGAGAATTCGTAGGCTGAAGCAATGCGGACGGAGGGACTCGAACCCTCACCCCTTGCGGGACAAGATCCTAAGTCTTGCGTGTCTGCCAATTCCACCACGTCCGCGTGGTCGCGTCCCACCGGGCCGCTCAACAGCATTCGGCGGAGCGGACTTTTCCGAGCCGGCCTCTCAGCACGACCATGTGAATAGATCATGCTTTCCCATTATCATGGCCGAGGCCGCAACGCCGGGCAAGACTCCCGCCGGGCTTATTCCTGGGGAATGGATCGCAGGACGTCCGTGGGCGCGAAATCATCCGTCAGAATCGGCCCGGTCTTGTCGTAGTCGAGTTCGCTTTGCATCCGCTGAATGACGCCGGGCAAAAAAACATTGAATTGATGCTCCTCCTGGAGCTTCTCCGCGCGTTGCATCAGTTCCGTTCGGCTCGGCGGCGATCGCTCCATGCTATTCACCACGATCACATTCCCAAAGGATCCGTAGGCCCATTGATTGCTGAAGACGCTCGCCATCGTCCGCCGCTGGTAATGGTACGAAACGAAGCCCGGTTGGAGATTGCTGACGACCACGCCGTTAGGCTCAAGCAAACTTCGTACCAACTCCAGGAATTCCTTCGTAGTTAGGTGATAGGGAATGTAACCCCCGCGGAAGGCGTCGAGAAAGACCAGGTCGTACTTGCGTCCTTCACGAACCAATTGACGGATTTGAACCCGGGCATCGCGCACGTAAACCTTGGTTCTCTCATCTTCGGCAAAGCCGAAGAATCGCTTCGCCGCATCGACCACAACCGGATCGAGTTCGATGATGTCGATTTGCGTCGTCGGGTAATAGTGGCGAATGGCGCGAGGGAGCGTACCTCCTCCCAGCCCGACAAAAAGGATTCGCTTCGGGTTGGGCTGATGCGCAAAGCCTGCCATCATCAGTTCGTAGTAATGCAGCGGAAAATCGAGCGGATTCCGTGGATTGATGGCGGATTCCTCGAAGTCCTGCCCGGATCGCCGGAACTGTAAGCGGCGAATTCCGCCCGATTCCACCACCCTCACGTAGTGATAAGGCGACTCCGTTTCCAACAGGATTACTTCCCTTGGCTGGCTCCCGAACAAAGGATTCGACGAGGGGGAGGCAAGCGACCAGATCAGAATCGCACCGACAACGAACCGGACGCCGCCGCCTCTTCCAAGTACCCGGCTATTGCTGCCCGAAGCATCGTCTTGCGACGGCAGTCCTACCGACGTCACGACTCGATTCAACATCGAAAGCCCTCGCAGCACGCAATTACCTTTCGGATTTCTCGGCGGCGGCCTTGCTTCCGCAGACACCATCCTAACTTCTCGTCGATGCCGCGGCGGTCGGCTTCGCCGCGGAGCATACGCTCCATCCCGCCGCAAGAAGAACCGCTACCAATACGAGAACACCGCACGCCAGCCACAGGATCGCGTGGATACCCAGCCAAGTGATGAGATAAAAGGCGGTATGAATGCAGCCAAGAAAGCTACCCACCGTAGATACCGCGTAAAGTGTCCCGGCGTCGGCTCCCACACGCTCCACGCTTTGGGTCAGGAGGCGAATGCAATAGGGCGAGACCATACCCAGGAAGACGCTCGGCAAAAAAAACATGGCCCCGGCGGCCAGCAAGGCTCCCCAGCGTTCGTTCAGCCCCAGATCAGCGAACCAACCGCTGATTTGGGGATACCACAAGCCCACCGGCACGACGGACGCCGCGGCAAGGATCACCGTCACGGCTAATCCAACCATGGACGGAAATCGCGAAGACAACCGCCCCCCGACGAGGTACCCCACACTGAGAGAAAGCAGAAACACGCCGATCACGCTGCCCCACACGTAGACGCCGCTTCCGAAGTCCGGAGAGAGAATTCGGCCGCCCAGAATCTCCAGCCCCATCATGACCCAACCGCATGCAAACGCGGTAAAGTACAGCAGGATTCTTCGGCCCAAGTTCACGGAAGCGCCCTTTTCTCATGACGGTGGCTCATCGGCCTTCATCCCAATGATCGTGCAAAAGAGGGCATGGGCGTCCATTGTTGGAGAACGAGACCTTGGGGCGGATCTTCGAGATGCAAGCCGGTCGCCGCGAGGATCACAAAAACCGGTCTTGCTCGCAATGTTTCGCCGCCGCCCAACAAAAACGAAATGCGCGGAAGCTCAGCGCCTCCGCGCATTTTCGTCGGAACTCGGCCATCCCTCGTACTGTATCCGGCCGTCATTCGGCTGGGCCATCATTCCGTTTTGCCTACACCCTCCGGATGGAAGACGGCGTGACAATCGTCGCAGCTCTTGGCCAGAGCCGCTTCAGCAGCGGTGGCACCGGCTTGATCTTTCGCCCGAGCCGCCTTGTTGACCGCCGCCGCCGCGTCCCGCATCTGTTCGCAGTAGGCGAACCACTTCTCGGAGTTGCTGGGCTGAATGGTTTCCTCCAAGTTGGCCATGCTACCCTGCGCGATGGCGGCGAGAACCGCTGCATCCACAGCAATGCTCTCGGCCTGGCGGTCGAAGCGGCGGAGACTGCGTTTGAGTCGGGAATTGACTAACGGCACTTGCTCCATCAAGGCCTTCAGGGAGGCGACGCGCACCCAGCCCGTCACCTCACCGCCCTTGGCCGATTTAGCGGCCTGCAACTGCTCGAAGGCGGCTTTGGCGGCCGCATAATCGGCCGCCTGTGCCACGGCTTGCGAGGTCTTGATCAGCTCGCTAGCGGCCCCCTTATAGGCGTTATCCTCGTCGTGCAAGCCCAAAACGAGGGCCAGCACGGAAACCGTCTCGGCATCCTTGACGACGCGCGACTGCAAATCCGTATATTCGTCCGCGTCGGCCAGGGCCTCGCCGATTCGTTCGATGTACGAGTCCAGCGCCGCGACCAAATCTTGGGCGGGCGCGAAAGTCGATGCCTTGGGGGCCGGCGGAATCTCGGCGGCGAATCCGCTCACGCAAACCGCCACGATCCCCACCGCCGATGCCGCCACCAATAACGTCGTCTTCATGTCGGTCCTCCTCGTCTGTTGAAGAATCTGACGCCGCATTCCTAATAACGTCCGGCGACACAAACGCCGGCCCTGTGGCACCTAAGGAAAACTCCGAAGCTGCCGGGAAAGGCTCCGCAGAGGGGGCAAATCTCAGGTAGGCATCTGGAAGGCCGGCTCACGCCCGCCGCGGGCGGACCACGACCGTCACTTTGCGGACCAACGTAGTACGTTGCTTGTCCCCAATAGGTTCGTCTCGAGGCCCTTCGCTGCCTTCAGCGTCGCCGCCCGCTCAATCGATTTCAGTTTGAACGACCGGGATACCGGTGTCAATAAGCAACCGTGATCACCCCACCTAACACGGAGCGTCCGTCTCTTTCCGCACCTTATCTCAACCCTCTCTCGGGGCTCGACTCGCCCGTGATCTTAAGCAAGTCTCGGCCGATTACAGTGCCGATTACAGTGTTGTCAAGCGGCGCCATACCACAAGTGTACAATACCGCCATTGTGCTTTGTGCTATACTAAAAGTGTTGCATAATGCCGTGGTACTTCGTGCTCCTGCTCGGATAATGCACGGCCGCCCGACGGAGTTCCTTCCCGGGATCGTTTCCGTCGCTTGTCGGGCGTTTGTTCCATGGCGTAGTATCTCGCAGGACCGTACCGAAAACTCCGGAGACATCGGTCTCGGCTATGGCAAAAGCAACCTACAAATCGGCAGGGGTGGATCTCGATCTCTACCGCCAGGCGATGGCTCGAATTCCCGGGTTGTTGGCTAAGACCAAATGCGCTCGCGTCATCGACCTGCCGCAGGGCTTCGCGGGCCTCTGCCGCCTGGATTTCCCGGGACCGTTGTTCGCCCGCAATTACGTCGATCCCGTGTTGGTGGCTTGCACGGACGGCGTCGGCACGAAATTGAAAGTGGCCTCGGCAATGGGGGTTCATCGCACGGTCGGCATCGATTTGGTAGCCATGTCCGTAAATGATGCCTTGTGTTGCGGCGCCGAGCCGTTGTTCTTTCTCGATTACGTGGCAATGCCCAAGGATGATCCGCCTCTCTTGGCCGAACTACTGGAGGGAATCGTCGCCGGGTGCCGCGATGCCCAGTGCGCGCTGCTGGGGGGCGAGACCGCGATTCTCCCGGACATCTACCAGCCGGGCGATTTCGACCTCGCCGGCTTTTGCGTGGGCGTCGTCGAGAGCAAGGACATTATCGACGGAAGGGCCATCGCGGCCGACGATACCGTCATCGGTTTGGCCTCCACCGGCCTTCACTCCAACGGCTATAGTCTGGCACGCAAGGTGGTATTCGAGATCGCCGGGCTATCGGTGGAGGACCGGGTCGAAGAATTGGGAATGACGGTCGGCGAGGCGTTATTGACGCCGACTCGCATTTACGTCAAACCCATTCGCGGAGTCCTGCGACATTACGCGGTAAAAACCGTCGTCCACGGGATCGCTCATATCACAGGCGGGGGCATTCGAGAAAACCTTGCCCGGATCGTACCGCCGGGAATCCGAATCGTCCTTGACCGCGACGCCTGGCCGGTACCGCCGATTTTTTCTTGGATCCAAAAGCTGGGCGAAATCGACGACACGGAGATGGAGCAAGTTTTCAATTTGGGCATCGGTATGATTCTCGTCGTCAGCCCGTTCTTCGCCGCGAGCATCCGCAGCCAACTCGCCGCCGCGGGCGTGGAATCGTGGATCATCGGAAGGGCCGAGGCCTCCGACCAAAGCGGCGTCGTTTGGAGCACGGACTCCGCCGTTTCCGTTGCCTCCAACTCTTAGGTATCGCTTTCGGTTCCGGCGTGAAATCGGCTCAAGCCCTTTTTTTCACGCCGCTCGATTCTTACGGCCGGGGGCGCGCGAGGATCGTCGGTTGGGTTGAGGTTCCTTCGAACCCGACGCCTCGACGACCGGATAAGGCTCGGGAACCGCAAACCACTCTTCCGTCTGCTCCGAGACGAGGTCTTCCCGCGGTAACTCGGACCGCCCGCTCTCTTCCTCCGCCGTCCGCGAGTCGGCCAGGTCTTCCGTTTCTTTCCGCGCTTGATCAACCGTAAGATTCGCCGGCCGATTTTTCCCGGACCGTTTCCTTCGCGACTGTGTATCGGCGACGCTCGGCTCCGGGACCGCAATCCGATATTTTTGCTCTACCGGGGTCTGGATATCCGAGGTGCCCTCCGCGCGGCGATCCTCCAGTCGAAATACGGCCGCTCCCGCCGCCGCGAAAAGCCCGGCCACGTGATCGTGGCACGTGAAGAGTAAGACCTGTCGACTTTCGCCCGCAAAGGCCATCAGGGTCTGGCAGGCGGATTCGGCGCGGACCTGATCGAAGTTCACCAGCACGTCATCCAAAACCAGCGGAATCGGTTCGATTCGCCGACCGAAATGCGAAGCCAAGGCCAAACGCAAGCACAAGAACAATTGTTCGCGTGTGCCTCGCGAGAGCTGATCCAGACTGTAGTTGCGTCCGTCGCGATCCTCCGCCAGAAGCACGCGTTGCGCAAGAGGCGTCCAAACGCGACGAAAACGGCCGTCCGTCATCCGTTGCCAATACTCCGAGGCTTCCCGGAGAAGCATCGGCTGGCGCTCGTTTTCATAGCGCAGCCGTACCCGCTCCAGGACCTTCTGCCCGAGAGACAATTTCCACCAATCGCGGGCGGCGCGGCTTGTTTGCGATTCCACGCTCGCCAACTCCATGGCCCGAAACTGGGCCGACCGATCGCCCGCCAAGTTCTCGATTTGGGCGGATACGCGCCCAAGACGCTGAAGCAGCTCCGACAAGCGGCCGCGTCGCATCTCTAATTCAGCCTCCAGCTTCCGGACGGCCTGTTTCACCTCCGCCGCCGAAAGTGATGCCGGATCTCGCAGTTCCTGAGCGTGAATGCCCTCCACCGTCGATTGCCACAAAGCCTCCAGTCGATGCAGCTCCTCTCTGTAGGACGCTTGCCGCTCTTCAATTTCGATTTTCGCCTTCAACTGAGAATAGCCGTCTACGCCGACGCGCTGGTAGAGTTGCTTCAGCCGAATCCGGCTCTTTGCCCGAATCGACCGGTACTTTCTCAATTCTCGCCGGACCGAAGACAGGGCACGGCGAATCTTTCGGCGTTCGCTCCGTGCCTCGGATTCCTTTTCAACTTGGTCCAGCAGGTAACGGATTTTGTTCTCCGGTGAACCGTCGGGCAGAGAAACGGCCGCGTCGCGCGCCAGATCCTCAAGCCGCGATGACACGGCGGCCAAGCGCTCGACCAAGGATTGCAATCGCTTCGCGCGCTGCGCATTTCTCTTGTCCAACTCCAGGACTTCCTTGATCCGGCGTCGCCAAAGCGGCCAGCGGAGCGGCGGCGGGCTCTGGGCAAAACCGGCGTTTCTCCACAATTCCTTCCATTTGCGCACCGCGCGGCGAAGCCGTCGGCAAACCGCGCGTCGCATCCGTACACATTCCGCGACGGCCTGCTCCGCGGCACGCTGCTCGTCCAACCCCACCCGCAAATCCTGAAGCTCTCGGAGACGCTTTTCGATGCTCGCGGCGGACTCGTTCGGCAGTTCGGGCAGGGAATCCAATTCCGCTTCCAGCCGTGCCTGGTCCGATTTCAGGTTGCGCAGTTCGCCTTCCGCCGTCTCCAGGCGGCGCATGGCTTCGGAACGCACTTTCCCGGCCTGCGTCAGCAGCCGCGATCGCACGGCGGGGACCGTTGCCGCCGCCGCTCCGCCAAGCAGCCCCCAGATCCAGCTCACGCCGCTGAAACCCGGCACGCCGATAACGCCCAATCCGGTTGCCAAGGCCAGCGACAACCCGGCCACAAAAATAATCCCCAGGGCGGTGTTTTGTTGAAGCGTCAATTCCTCGGGAAGGTGTTTGAGCACCGCGCACCGAGCCGACTCGCAGTGCTCCTCGGTCTCCCGCACCCGGGCGCGAATCTGCTCCAGCCGTCGCAGCTTGGCGAGACGATCGCCCAGGCGTTGAATTTCGAGCGTTATTTCTCCCGGGCCGAGGCCGCCCGACCGGTCGCGCAAGCCGGCGGCGATCTTCTCCTGCTCCGCCCGTAGCGTTTGGAGACGCCGTTTCGCTTCACGATGCCGAACGAGCGAGCCGCGAACTTCTCGCCAAGCACGGTCGGCACGCCGCAACAACGCCGAGTTCAGCTCCCCGTGAGCCGTGGTGGAAAGGGATTCGCCCGAATCTGCCCCCGCAGCCCGCCCCCGGCCGGAGGCATCGCCGGAATGGAATTCGGAAAACAGCTCGGCTTCGATGGCGCGCCGTTTTTCGGCCGACGCAGCCATTGCGCGGCGGCATGTCTCGGCCTCCTCCAGCCATTGGTGGATGGTCGGCAGGTTCAGCCGCATGCCCTCCACCGCCGGCGCGATGGCAAGCAAGGCGGCTCGGGGTGAGATTTCACGGAACGCACGCTCCAGTTCCCGATAACGTTCCGACAGGGTGCGGATGCGACTACGGAGTTCCAGCAACCTTTTCCGCTCTTGCCGGACCTTCGTCAGGCAATCTTTTAGGACGATCTCCGACGATGCGTCGGCCGCGATGAGAGACTGTAATTCCCGAATACGCTCGCGCTGCGGCGCCAACGCGTCGAGCTTCCGCAGCGTCTCCAATCGGCGAGACAATTCCTCGGCGGCAGCCTCCTCCGCCGCCTTGGCCCGCAGCAATTCATCCCGCGCCAGACGCAGCCGCGCATATTCTTCCGTAGCTTGCGCTGCGTTCTCCAGCTCTTGCCCGAGTCGCCGACGTTCGGCCGCGAGACGCGGTAACTCGCCCGATTGCGTGACGGGATCCAACAGCTCGGCACGCCGATTGCGGATTTCGGTGAAAAGTCGCCCTAAAGCCGCCCGGTCCAGCCCCAAACTCAGATCGTAGAATTGATCGGCCGTTTGAGCCTCATCCAAGGTTCGCAAACGTGCCAATTCATCCAACGTGATGGCGAAGACCGAACAAAAAACGCTCTCGTCAAAGCCGCGCAGCAGTTCCCGAAAATCGTCCTCGGAAAGCCCTTGTTCGTTCCAACGGATCTCGCAGGCTTCCCCTTCCGCCGGGGAAAACCGCCGACTGAGAAGCAAAGGATTGCCTCGGACTTCGCAGGCCATGCGACCGGAGAGGATCTGCTCGCCGTCGCAAGCGTATCGAGCGCGAGGTTCGAATCCGAACACAATCCCACGGATGAACTCCAGCAGCGTCGTCTTGCCCGCCTCGTTCTGCCCGTATACGACTTGAACGCCCGGTCCCAGCCCCTGGAACGCGACGTCTCGCAAGACGCCGAACGATTCGATCCGTAATTCGCGGATAATCACGATGGATCCTCCGCGCCGAGCCGTTCCAAGACGGTGACGGCGGTTAAACGTCCCAGTTTTTGCGTGTCATCGCAATCCGCGGCCGATTGTAGGTCAGTCCGCCATGCCTCCGGGAATTCGCGGACCTCACCCCGAATTTCCTCGCACAATGCGCGTGCTTGTCCGAGAGCCTCTCGCAGCAACTCGCCGCGGAAGGAGTCTTCGTTCAGCCACTCCGCGGGCCATTCCTCCCAAGGATCAAGATCGATTCCCAGCGGCCAAGGTCCGCCATTCTCCCGTTCGCATCTAGCCCTCAGCTCGCCCAACACCCGGTCCAAGATGCCGGCTCGCCGCCAAGCGATCATGCGAATCGGATCGCCGCAAACCTGGAACCGGAGCAGGTGCTCGGCCGAACCGGCCTGCCGCCGTGCCTCCCACTCTTGAACCGCATGGGAAAGGAACTCCGCCTCCGAACACGTTTCGGTCAGCAATAAGGGAACGCTTTCCCAGCGTAGGAGGCCGGTATTCCTGAACTGCAAATCGCACGCGCCGCCCTGGTGCAAAGTCACCACCGTGACGGATGAGGTTGCATCTTCGTTGGGTCGGCGGGCAATCGGCGCGCCGGGATCGTGAAGCGTCACCGTGCCGGAAGTATCGGTCGCCCGCTTGTGCCCTCCGCCGAGCGCCCAATAATCGAGCGGGACCAAGCTCGGCAACCCTTCCCTGCCCGCCCGATGGCGCACCGCGATCACGTAATCGGCCTCCCTGCCGGAAGTCAGGAAGGCATCCGACTCGGGGCCTGCTGCGTCCTCCGGCCAATCGACGAAAACCACTCGCGTTCCGTTTGCCAGGGCCCAATCCGTCGTCCGCGGGCGTTCACCCGATAGCAAAACGACCCCTTGAGACACAAGCGAGGCGGGCATGGGCCTCGCACGCTCCGCAGCACTCGCCGCCTGGATGACGGGAATCCCCTGTTCGGCCAACGTTTCGCAGAAGGCGATCCACTCCTCGCAGAGCGCCGGCCCCGCACGCCGCCAATCCATGACGTCGCCCGCGAGCAAGACGAATTGCACTTCTTCCGATACCGCAATCTCGATCAGTCGCTGAAGGAGGCGAGAAGACAATGACGAAATGCGCTGCACGATCGACGGGGGAGCTTCCACGATCTCTTGAATCGGAAGCTCCAAGTGCAGGTCCGCCGAGTGGAGAAATCGCAAAGATTCGACCGTCACTCACCACCTCCCTGTAGCGAGTTTTGCCCAGCATTGCCACCGCGAAACGGCGTCGAATTAGGGCGCGGTTTCTGCGCGGCCCCAGTATAGCAAATACGGGCAGAACATGACCAGAGCATAATTTGAGCCGAATAGGCAAAACGGGCGAGGGATCACACGACGGCTTCAACAACCAACAACTTCAAATCCCAACAGCGAGAGGGTTTTCTAACTTGCCCCCAAGCCTCGATATGCTTGCCGCTACCGAACCAACAAACGGCTCCAGGCCGATCGAAAAATACTGGGATTGTCCGCCGTGATTTGCTAAAATACCGTCGTGCAAGGGCAGGGATACGTCGTGCGATGTCACGGACACGGCGACGGCCGGGACGTTAGCATCGCATTACGGGACGGACGCTTATCGGGATATTCTCTCGTTTCGGAGCTGGGGATCGGCAAAGTGGTATCGCCTCGCGTCGCCGGGAGAGGAGGTGGCGATATGGTTTCTTCCCTTGGTAAATGGAAGGCGTCGGGAATCGTCGGATGCCTCGTGGCGTGGTGCACGTTGGTCCTTATCTGCGTAGCGGGCTGCTCCAAGAGCAGTGACACATCGTCCGCGGGAGCGAGCAGCGGACCACCGACACCGCCGCCCGTTACGCCGCCTCCCGCAGCGCCGCCCCAAACGGCCGCGGAACAAAAACCGGAAAAGCCCGCGGAGCCGGAGTTTCCCGAGGACTTCGCTCAGTGGACCGAAGAGCATTTCAAAAAGGCCCGGGAGAAACAGGAGGCACGCCTTTTCGACGCGGTTAGTCACCTCGTCACCGCGACTACGGCCAATCAAAGGCCGGCGGAAGAAACGGTTCCCATTCTTGCGGCTTTGATCGAACAGCCGGAATCCGCCCAGGCGGCGGGAGCACCTTCAGCCAGTCCCGGGCCGTACGGATCCGGATCACCCTATGGCAGCCCCGGCTCCGGCAGCCCCTATGGATCGGGCTCACCCTACGGTAGCCCGGGGTCGGCAGGTCCGTACGGTAGCCCGGGATCGGAACCTCCCTATGGCAGCCCAGGTTCGGGGAGTCCTTACGGATCCGGAAGCCCTTATGGCTCTCCCGGCGGGGGACCTTCCGGGGGTACTGCACCGGCCGCGCAAGCCAACAAGAATCCGGAGTTCGAGTCAAAACTGTTAAAGACCTGCGTGGAAGGCCTGGTCCAAATCGGTGAAACCGGCGTCCAGCCTGCATTGGCGACGATCAACGATCTGCTGGAAGCAAAAATTGAGGTGATTGACGACCATCTGGCGGTCGAGACCACCGTCAAGGGAGCCGTCGATCGTTTGCAAAGCGCCGAGTATGAAAAGCTCGTCGTGAAGCTTCTCTGTGATCCTCCTCGCATGCAAGGGGCGCAGGGATCGGCGCCGGGAACCCCGGCTGCCGCAGGCTCACCGGCGTCGCCGTATGGCAGCGGGATGCCGCCCGGCTATGGACCGGCCGGTCCCCCACCCGGCTACGGTTCCGGCAGTCCGCCTCCCGGTTACGGCCCGACAGGTCCGCCGCCGGGATATGGATCCACGCCCTACGGTCCGCCGGGCTCGGAGCCGCCCACGGATTACGGGTCATCGCCCGAATCCGTGCAAACCGATTATGGCTCGGAATATGGCTCCGAGGGTGCGCCGCCCGGCTCGCCCTACGGCGGATCGCCCTACGGTCCACCGACCGGCGCGTCAGGCCCCCGAAAACCGAAAATGACGGGCTTGGAGATCCAAAAACTCACCTTTGATCTGCTCCAGGACAAGATGCCCGAGCGCATTCGCATCCAACTTGCGTCGCACGTTCTTAGTCCTCAGGCCCGACAAACCGATCGTCAGCTCTTCGTACCGTTCCTGATGAAACCGGTGCCGGAGAACTTGCCGGTGCTTTTGGTCTTCGCCGAAAAAGGTGATACCAAGGACCCTGCGGTGGCAATGGTGGTGGACATCGTCACCGAGTTCACATCCGCCGTGTTAGCTGCGGTCATGGGGGCCGAAGATGCCACCGGATTGGCGGGATTGGCGGGACTTGTGGGCGCCGCAACCGGTGCCCAGGGACAAGGTCCCGTGTCGCTTTCGGGGATTCTTGGCAGCACCGTCCCCGGAGGTTCGCCATATCCTCCAGGGTCTCCCGGAGGGAGCATGCCGCCGGGTTATCCGGGTAGCGGTCCGCCGCCGGGATACGAAAGCGGGTCGCAGCCCCCGCCGGGATACGCCCCTCCCGGCACGCCGCCCGGCGGGTACGAAATGGAAGGCTACCCAACGCAACCCGGCTACGGTCCTCCCGGCGCCGGCCAAGCAGCGGGAATTCGCATCCAACCCCGTGAGCGCAATTTGCGCATCGCAGGCCTACCTCGAGATTTGGCCCTGAAACTCGCGCCCCGCATTTGGACGGACGAGGGCCTGGGATTCGTGGAAACTCGGATCGCGTCCGCCAAGTCGCTGAGGGAAAACCCTCGCGAGGTCCTATTGGCTGCGACTTTGCCCATGGACTCCGTCCGCGCCCGGGTCTTTCAGTTTCTCAAGGCCCACTCCGAGGAAGGCCCGGAACCGCTCATGGAATTAGGGATGGGGGCCAACCTGTTTGTCGATCCGGGGCTGCTGGTCTCGCTCAAGCTCCTGCCGCGGGAAGAACCGCCCAAAGCAAACGTTCCGGCTCGGCCGATCCGGCCGGCACCGGGCCGTCGGCCCCCGATGCGTCCCGGCGCTCAGCCGCCGGGCGAAGCCGGTTATCCGGGCACGAGCGGACCGCCGGGGGAATATCCGGGCGCACCCGGCCAGCCTTGGACCCCTGGGACCGCCTCGCAATTGCCGCCGAAAGTGCGATGGATGCTCTTCTCGGAACACGTCGCGCGCTCGTTGGGGGATTATTTCTTCAAAGCCGCTAAGCAGGCCGCCTCGAAGGACCCCGCCGCCGCCGAACAGTTTGCTCAAAAGCGGGTACTGGAGGTCTTTCCTAACGGGAGCCTCGTCGCGGAATACCACCTGGACTGGCCCAATGCCCAGCTCCGACAAGAGTTGGGCTCCATCCGATTCGATCCCATGCGAATTCACTACCTGCGAGCCGAGGGCTTCGGAAGACCGAGCATCGTCGCCGGCTTCTATCGCCGTAAGCTTCCTAATGTCGAGCCGCGCCAAATCAGCGACGGGTATTGGTTGGATATGCTCCAGACGGTGACGGAGGGAAAACCGCGCCGCCAGTCGATCGATGTCTTCATCACGCATGACGCGGGTGAAATCTCCGACAAGGATGAAGTCGATCTGGTGGTGGAAATCATCTCTATCGAGATTTTGGCGCAGGATGCCGTCGCCGCAGCCGAAGCGAGGCCCGGCAATTTGCGGTAACGTTCGGCGCTATGTCACGCACCCAGATGACGGCGTTCAATCGGCGGTCGCTGGGCGGCCGGCGGTTGTTGCCTCTTGGACGCGGCGACTCATGTATCGCCAGGCGGCGGCCAGGGCGTGCCGGTCTTCGGCCGATAAGGTAATCGTGCCGCTTCGCCCGGCGTATGCCACCAGGTTATAAAGTTCGCACAAGCGGTTGAAATCGGCAGGCCCTGCAAGGTCGGAGGCTCGCAATCGTCGGGCGTACTCTTTCGGAGTCTCGTCCGGATCGCGCGGCACCCCCAATTCTTCACCCCAGGCTTGGAGCGCATCGAAAGAGTATACAACAAGCCAGACGGGAGATTGCCGGGCGGCCGCTCCTGAGGCAAACGGATCCTGGAAGCTCGCGAAGGGCGGCACTTTCGGTGACGTGAGAACCTGCGGCGGCTCTTCCGTGTTCGGGGTCCGCCTCCGTCCGAAAACCGATTCCAGTAGACGTGCGAGCTGCTCCCACCACTGTCGCAAGACCTCCCAAATCTCGTGCCGATATCGCCAAGCCAGCCACGCCACCACCAGCAGAAAACCTAGAGACACGAGCAGGCGAAACAACCACGCCAGACTTGAGGAGACTTGGGTCAAGTCCAAACGCCAAGCCGGTTTCGTCTCCCGAGACCGATGAGTCTCCGATCCGGACTCCGTCAGAGACCGCTCACTTCCCTGCCCGAAAGATTCATTGCGATTATCTTGTGCATCTCCCGAAGGCTCGTGAGACTTTCCCTCGCGGTGCTGAGCTTCCCCGGCTTCGCCGTTCTTCGCGGAATCCTCCGAACGCTCCGAAGGAGGCCGCCCGCCGCTCCGCGAACTACCGGAATCCGCGGACGATGATTCGTGGGACGGTGTTTGGGAGTTTCCGTCTCGTTTTGCAACCTCCGCGTTCGCTGCCTCTTTCGGCGGTCTCTCGTCATCGTGCTTCGCCCCGGTTTGGTTGTTGTCGTGATGCTGCTTAGTTCCGCCCGATGCTGCCGACGGATCACCCTCGCGTTTGCTCCCGCCGTTCCCCTTGCCGACGTCCGACGGTTGTTCGGCGTCCCGGCCTTCACCGGAACTTGGTTCAGCGGCAGCCTTTTGCGACGAAGGAGGCGGGGCGGCGGTAGCTCCCTCTCGATCCGGCGTGTCGGCAGGTTCCACGGTCCGCGCCGCCCATGACGATGCCTTGCGTAAGGGAGACGTGAGGTAGACGCCCCAGCTCCAGGTCGGCACGGCAGGTTTCGGCAAGAGCCATGCAAGCAGCACCGCTCCCACGACGATCGCGCTGCCCACGGTGACCCAACCGCGGACGGCATCGTCCGGCATTGCGATACCTCGCCGTCGCAAATAGAGCCGCAATTGGAGCAAATGGGTGGTCATCAACAAACCCAAGCCGGCCACGACGTAACTAGCCGCGTAGATTACCGTCCCCTGAGCGGGGCCGTTCAGGCCGGCCGCAGCGATCACGAGCAATCCTCCGAGCAGGACGTACAATACGGTGCGACCGGGCGGTCCCTGCGGTCGATCCGGATAGATGCGGTCCATAAATATACTGATCGTATGGCTCGCAGACGTGCCCGACGCAGTCGCATCGAATTCCCCACGCGAACCGTTTCCTCTCCCGGCCGACTCTGTTGACTCGGTTTTTTGCGACCATTCATCCAACAAGCCTCTCCCGCTCGGGAGGGCGGCACCCTCGTCCAAGAGGAGACAATCCAGCATGACGTGGTGACAGACCAGCCACACCGACACGACCACAATCACATGAAAGACGCTGGTCAAGGCGGGGATGCCCCAGACATGCGATTCCACGAAACGATTGAGAGCGATCACGCCGAGGATTAGAAGAGGGCTAAGGTACAAACCCGCCCGAGTCCGCCCCATCTCGATGGTGATCCACGCGATCAGCACGGCGGCGAAAACAAAGAGGCCGCTGACCCAACGGAGACGCATCGGAAAATCGCCGCGGTAGAACGATTCTTGAAGCAAGAAAGCAAGGCTGCCAACCATCATCATGACCAACACGGGATTCACGATGAGGGCAAGAAAATCAACGGCGGTTCGGCGTTCCGATGACATGGTTCTTCCAAGCCCCACGGGCCGCAAGCAACTCACCGCCGTCCGTAAGCTCAGCGATAAACATACTGACTGCAAAACGTCGGCAGATGCTCGTCCGAAGGAAGGTGACGCGTCTCGATCCCCAAATCAGCGAGTCGGGCGGCAGCAACGGCGAAATCCACCTCGGAGGGATGGTTGAAAATCGCAACGACCTGAACCCCGCGACGCCGCACTCCTTCCAAGGCTGAAGCCGTCTCCGCGGTCAGCATCCCGATGAACGCCACGGCGGTCGTCTCCAAGGGAATGCGGGGCATCGCCTCTTGAATCAAGTCGGAAAAACTCAATCCCTCATACAATTCCACCCGGGCCAAGACCTCCAGCGCGTGCTGAAATTGCTGAGGGCCGCGCTGTGGGGGCAAAATCAACGGCGCCGCGGCCCGTCCCGGTGAGACCGGCGTTCGGACACGCATCGTCGCCCAACGCTGGTGAGGATCCGGGTCCCAGCCTTCCTCTCTGGCGCGTTCCACAGCATCGCGACCGTTGCAGATCAGCCCGAACGGTTCGTTCATCAAGTACAAAGCATGAGCCAGGGAAGCCGCCGCCGAAACAGCCAGCTCCGACCGCGCGTAGGCCTGGCCGGCCGGATAGCCGCTCGGCGACAAGTCGACAAGTAGCGTGGCGCCGGCCAAGGCGGAGGGTTCATACACCTTGCTTTGAAATTGCCCGGTGCGCGCGGTCGCCGCCCAATGAATGCGCCGCGGGGGATCACCGGGTTGGTAAGGGCGAATGCCGGCGATCCTGGTAGGGTCCTCGAAAAGTTGATAGGCCAGACGCATCTCTCCCAAGGGACGCTTGGCGGCGATGTCGTATCCTTCCAGGGAAACCACTCTCGGGTACACCAATAGATATTGCGGCGGTGCCAACGTGCGGTACCTGCGCTGTAATCCGAACGGATCACCGGTTTCGGCAAGGAGCGGCCCAATGCGATAGAATCCTCGCCGCATGCATTCGATCTGGTAGAAGAGTCGCTTTTTGCCGCCTTTGGGCAGACGCAAGAACGCCATGTTTCGTCCGAGAAGCCGCAACCGCGGCGGCGCACCGTGGAGATCGGCAGCCGGGATCAGATCTTCCACCATCAGCCAAGGCACGGACAGGCGTCCGCGATTGTGCAACTCGACGTTGAAGGCCACCTTGTCGCCGATGCGGACATCGACGCGGTTGCATTCCCGCGAAGCGGACACTTGCGTCGCCCAGTACCGCACCAGCAGCCGCACCGCCAGTGCCGTCGCCAGGAGGAGATAGGTGGCCGCAGCCAACGGAGCGGAGCCGAGTATCAAGGCAACGAGCAGCAGGATCGCCGCCGCCACGGCCCAACGGACGATGACCTTGTCGGTCGCCAGTCGCCCGGCAGGTTCCCACGAAGCTCGTATTCTCGACGGAGGTGCGGAATTCACATTTTCTCTTCCCGCGAGCGAAGCTCTCGGTCGATTCGGAAGGCGTTCGACTGCCCGCCTTGGTTTGGCGCGGTCCGCGCGAGTCGGCCCGCTAAGACGATCCGACCGTCTTCGCGGAGGGCGGCTCCACTATCGGCACCGGGACGGCATCCAGCACTTCGTTCAAAACGTCCTCCACGGATACGCGGCGCAGGCGGCTTTCCGGCCTCAAAATGATGCGATGGCCGACAACGGCGTGAAAGATGCGTTTGACATCGTCGGGCAACACAAAACCGCGTCCCAGCATGGCGGCCACGGCTTGACTCGTGCGAAATAGCGCAATTCCGGCACGCGGACTGCCCCCCAACCGTACGTCTTGATGCTCCCGCGTGGCATGCACCAATTCCACGATGTACTGCTTCACGCGATCCTCCACGTGCACCCGCCGTACCGCCTGTTGAGCATTCAAAAGGTCGGCCGCGGAGATGACCGGCCGAATCTTGTCGATTGGGTGTTCCAATTGGAGCCGCCCAAGCAACTGGATTTCCTCCTCCATCTGAGGATAGCCGAGGGAGAAGCGGAGCAAGAATCGGTCGAGCTGCGCTTCCGGGAGTGGAAACGTCCCCTCGTGCTCGATGGGGTTTTGCGTGGCGATCACCAAGAAGGGCGGATCCAAGCGATACGTCGCGCCGTCGATGCTCACGCGCCCCTCCGCCATGGCCTCCAAAAGGGCCGACTGTGTTCGCGGCGTAGCCCGGTTGATTTCGTCCGCCAACAGAACCTGGCAAAAGATCGGCCCGCGACGGAACACGAACTCGCCTGTTTTCGGATGAAAGATCGAGGTTCCCAGGATGTCGCTGGGCAAGAGGTCGGGAGTGCATTGAATGCGGTTGAAGGTAACCCCCAAGCTCTGGGCCAAGGCCCGGGCTAACATCGTCTTGGCCACGCCGGGCACATCCTCCAACAATACGTGCCCCTCCGAGAGGGCGGCCGCCAGCGCGAAAACGATCTGCTGCCGCTTGCCGATCAGGGCCTGCTCCACGTTGGCGATCACCTTTCGGGTGACCGCCTGAACAGCCGCTAAGCCCAATCCCTCGCTCATCGCGTGTTTGCTCCCAGCTTCGGCCGCCGTTCCTGCCGCCGCGGAATCCGGAATTGCGAGCCCCCGCAATCCCGCCGGAAATATGACTTTACACGGTCCCCTCACGGAGGGCGGATTGTACCGAATGGAACGCCTTTGCGGGCGCAATCCCCGCCGACGATGAGATTCTTGCTCCAAACGCATTCTATGCTCGGCCTGACACCGTCACAAGTTCTGGTTCTTTGGTAAGATAGACTTTTCCAGCGGTGACAAAGCGCGCCCCAAGACGCACCGGATATCGGATATCGCCGCCGCGAGTACGGGCAGGGACTCGCGCCACGATTAGGGAGCATCGGGCAATGTCCAAGAAAGCGTTGATCACTGGAATTACCGGTCAGGACGGATCGTACCTTGCCGAGTTTCTTGTCGAAAAAGGATACGAAGTCCACGGGATGGTTCGCCGTTCGAGCACCGAAGGATTCGATCGAATCCGGCATATCCGCGCGCTGGTCACGCTCCACCAGGCCGACCTGCTGGACCAGCTCTCGATCGTACGGCTTTTGGACGCGATTCGTCCCCACGAAGTCTACAATTTGGCGGCCATGAGTTTCGTTCCCACCAGTTGGGAGCAACCGCTGTTGACCGGCGAGTTCACGGCCCTGGGAGTTACGCGAATGCTGGAGGCGATTCGCCAGGTGGACCCGGGCATACGTTTCTACCAAGCCAGCTCCAGCGAGATGTTCGGCGACGTCCGTGAGGAACCGCAAAACGAGAACACGCGGTTCTGGCCCCGCAGCCCGTATGGTGTGGCGAAGGTTTACGGCCACTGGATCACGGTCAATTACCGCGAAAGCTTCGGCATCTTCGCCTGTTCCGGAATCCTCTTCAATCACGAATCCCCGCGTCGAGGCAAGGAATTCGTCACTCGAAAAGTCACGGACGCGGTGGCCCGAATCAAGTTGGGGCTACAAGACAAATTGTCCCTGGGGAATTTGGACGCCATGCGAGATTGGGGCTTTGCCGGCGACTACGTCCGCGCCATGTGGTTGATGCTTCAGCAAGATAAGCCCGACGATTACGTGGTCGCCACCGGCGAGAAGCATTCGGTCCGAGAATTGGTCGAGACTGCATTCTCGTACGTCGGACTGGATTGGCGGGAATACGTTGAAATCGACCCCAAACTGATCCGCCCGGCCGAAGTCTGTACGCTGCGGGGGGACGCATCCAAAGCCCGCCGCGTCCTTGGTTGGCAACCGGAAGTCTCGTTCACGGGCCTGGTACAAATGATGGTGGATTCGGATTTGCAGACGGTACGTCGCGAAATGGCGGACGATTGCGGCGGAGGGAAGTGATTTCACCGGCCGCGAGCCGGCACCGTCGCACTTCAAAAACGAGGGAATTCCCCCGCTCCGACTCTCAGGCGATCGCCGGGCAATCCCAAGCGTTGCAATACCCTATGAAGCGCATCCGCAAATGGACGATCGCCTTCCTCAAGGCGGCAATCTCGATCGGAATCCTGACTTACCTTGTGTGGGACGCCGTGCACAAGGGCGAAGGGCTTTTTCGCGACGAGCACGGCTTCAATCCGTTGCTATTGCGGCAGCTCCTCCATTACGCGGGGGATCGTTGGTACCTGCTGCCGGCGGCCATGGCGGCGTCGTTCGGGGCCGTGTTGATCACTTTCGTCCGTTGGTGGCTGCTGATCCGCGCTTTGGGAACGCCCATTCGTTTCGGCGAATCCTTGCGTCTGAGCTTCGTGGGATTTCTATTGAATCTCGCCCCAATGGGAATTGTGGGCGGAGACATGGCCAAGGCGATCCTCGTCGCGAGACGATTCCCCGGTCACCGGCCCGAGAGCGTAGCCTCCGTCCTCCTGGACCGGATCCTCGGTCTCTACGTCCTCTTTCTGACGGCAGGTATCGCCATTCTCTTGACCGGATTCCACCGGCAACCGCAGGCGATCGTTCAGACCGTGTCGGCGGCGGTCATCGCCGTTTCCGCAGCCATGACGGTCGGCCTGATCGTGCTCTGGGCGCCTGACGCAACCGACGGTGCCTTCCTCCGATTGCTGGAGCGCACGCCTCTGATCGGCAAAGGAATAGCAAGATTGGCCGAAGCGATTCGTCGCTATCGCCACAACCTGCCCTTGATCACGGCATCCATCTTGATGACGTTTCCCGTCCACCTGCTGAATGCCTGTTCGATCTTCCTCATCTCTTGCACCATGTTCCCACGTGTCCATTCGTTGAGTTACCACTTCGTCATGGTCCCGGTCAGCGCATCCGCCCAGGTGCTGCCGGTATCCATCGGCCCGTCCGAGTTTGTGCTGGATCGTCTTTATGCCACCATTCCCCTGGCTTCGGGGGCAACGATTCCGCCGGGTCAGGGGCTTCTAACCATGCTCGTTTATCGGGTAATTACGCTGATCATCGCGGCAATCGGAGTCGGATACTATCTTTCCAGTCGCCAGGAATGGACGACCGCCTTGGACGAAGCGGACTCCGCCGCTACGGACTCCGCAGTCGCTCTCGAATTCCCATAGACGGCGCAAAGACCGGCTCCGCCGATCGCAAGAGGGACCGTCGCAGATTACCGATCAGCCCGCGGTGCCTTCGCCTTGCGACCAGCGACAAGAGAAATCCATGAATCGAAGCGGGCCCCGGTTTGCCGCGAGTGCCAGTTCATCCTCGGCCTGACGTTTCACGGTCGCTATGGCGCCGTTTCCGAGTTCACGGTCGGCAGGCGATCGATAAGGCAACCCACCTGGCCCGCCAAACCGATGGCGGCATCGTCGATCAACGGGTCCATGAGAGCATAGTCGCGTGGGGTGTGCTCATGGGGCGGACTGCGGTCCGGCAAGGGCCGACTCCAAGGAATGGCTCCCCAGGCCGGGGAAGTCTCATTCTCCCACCGCCAGTAGTTTTTCCACGCCTCGAACGGCAATCGAAGCATTTCCGTCCCCGCGCTGGGCGCAATACTCCAGAAAACGGTAAACCGCTCGTAGAAATTGCGGTCCCCCCGCCAGCGAAATCTTCCCAAGGCCTCTTCCGCGCTCATTCCCAAGTGTTCGACCAGAATTCCTTGCGGCGGACCGACCCAAATGGAAGCCCGGGCATCGATCTCGACTTGCGGCACGTGCGGCCGATATTCGCCGGGAATCACTCGCACCACCCCGGACCGAACCGCACACGTCACGTTTTCGGCCGTCAATCGAATCACCGATTCCTTCGCCAACGGCATGTCGCTGCCGACGGCATCCAACAGCCGTCCGACGGTGCTCGTCATACAATTCCTGAGCGACACGGACAACGGCTGCCCGGCACCGACCCAAACCACCCCCGTTTCCCCTCGCAGCACGCAATCGTTCAAAGCGATCGCCACCGGCCTCGCGGCAAGATCCGGAGACGGCAAGCCCCCGGTCAAGAGGACGTAAGACTGCGGATCGCTTCGCACCTCAAAAATGCGGGCGGCGGTCGCCCGATCCTGGTTGCTCCAATTCTTTTCGGCTACCGTCACTAAACAGCGTTCCAAAATGATTTGAGAGCCGAAGTCCAAATGCATGACGGACCAGCCGTCCGGCCAAACGGAAGACACGTTTTCCGCGCGAAGGGCGACCTCCCGAAAGGTCAGCGTGGCGCCTGCGGCCGCAAAAAAGGTCTTTTGTCGCTGAGAGAGCGTACCCAGAGCCGGACGCAGCATCAGCTCGGGTCGACGCCCTTCGGCGGCGGCGATGGTCAGGCTTCGCCCCCGGACGTCGCACGGTTCCACTTCCAATGGCCCGTCAAAGTCGAGGCGAATCTCGTCGCCCGCCTGCGCCGCAGCCAACGCGGCCCCTAATGTGGGAAACCGCCCTACCGATTGCCCCTTGGGGTCCACCATCAAAACGCCTCGAGCAGGCCCGGCAGCCGACGGGCGGGAACCGGGGAACCCTGTTACGCCGCCGGCTGCGGAAAGCGGTTCTCCCGTACGTTCGCCGGACGCCGTACCGAGACCGGACCCTGTTGCGGCGTTCGACGGGGGCGGTGACGTGCCGGGCAATGCGAGCGCGGAGTTCGCACCGTTTGCCGACGCATCTCGACGCCATGTCCCCGGCAAGGACGCCCACGGCCCGGCCGCCGCCGGATCGGGAGCTATCGGCGGCGAACCAAGCCCCTCCGAAGGTCCGAACGGCCTGTCTCGCGGCACGGTCGAAGCAGGCCAATCCGCCGACAAGCTGCCGAGCCGGTTGGCCATCTCCCAAGATGTATCGTTCTCTCGCCCGGACAACGCCGCTTCTCCCGACGCCAAGCCCGACGGCACATCCAACCGGGCGGCGGATTCAAGCTGCGACGTCAGGCCGTCACCGCGCGATCGAGACGGATCGACCGTGACCGACCCGGCGGCGACGGTGCCCGGCAATTGCCGTTGGGCGGCATCGGAAGGCGTCTCAGATTCGAGCGGCGAAGGACGCGGCAATCGCTCGCGGTCCGGCTGTAAAGGCAAGTCGTAGATCTCTCCCCCCGGCAGCCCCTGAAGTGTTGCCGGCGACCACCACCAATCCAATGCGATGGTTCCTAAGAAGAAAAGCATGACGGGGACCAACCAAGGCAGGTGTTTCCGCCACGCACGCTGCGCTTGCGATTCGGGCGGTCCCCATAGTCGCCCCGCCGCGTAATGCTGGCTGATCTCGGCCAAGACTTCACTGAGCCCCTGGATGAGCTGCGAGGCGGTTTGGTAACGATGCCGCGGCGACTTGGCCATCATCTTGCGCAGCACCCGCACCAGCGTCTCCGGCACGTCCTTGCGGAACTTTCGAATGTCCGGCGGCTCCTCGGCCTGGTGCTGCAATAGCTTCTGCAAGACGGTACCCGTCGGAAAGGGAGGACGCCCCGTCAGCATGAAGAAGAGCGTACACCCAAGCGAGTAGATATCACTGCGGATGTCCGCCAGTCTGGGATCCCGCGCCTGTTCCGGCGCGATGTAGTCGAACGTCCCCAGCGTCATGCCGGAGCTGGTAAGATCGCGGGACCGTCCGGTCCCTTCGTGCATCCGCGCCAGGCCGAAGTCGATCAGCTTCACACGACCGTCCGGCAACACCAGGATGTTCGAGGGTTTCACATCCCGATGTACGACCCCGCGCGACCAAGCGTGTTCCAGGGCTTCGGCGACCTGAATGGCGTAACGGACGGCCTCTCCGACGGCGAGACCGCCGCTTTCCTCCACCAAGGCTCGAACATTCTTCCCTTCTATGAACTCCAGCGCGATAAAGGGAATGCCCTGGACTTCCCCCGCGGAAAAGACTTGAACGATGTTGGGGTGATTGAGCCGCCCCGCGGCCCGAGCCTCGTTCTGAAACCGGGCCAACGTCTGCGGATCCGCGGCCTGATTCGGGGAGAGGAGCTTCAGGGCGACCGTCCGTCCCACGGAGGCCTCGAATGCGCGAAAAACGCGGCCCATCCCCCCGCCGCCGATCTGATCCAACAATTCGTACGGGCCGATCATGGCTCCCGGCGTCAGTTTGGGAGCCACGATCTCAACGCCCAGCTCGGCCGTGCTGCCCGCGGCAACCTGATCACTGCCGGTAATCACCGTGGGCTGATCGTCCAATCGGTGCCGGACGGAACCGCCGTTGACGGCGGAGCCGGCTATGTCTCGCGATGGCGGCGTGGACTGGGACATGATTCGGAATCAATACGGCTTAAGGCCCCGTATTGCTCATAAAACTCTCGGCTGTCGGCGTCCCCCTCCGATCCGTCAGGCCGTGCGAAGGGAAACTATCATGACGATGATTCGTTTTTTTGCGAAGAGAGCGGAGATAAGAGTTGTTCGTTGTCAAGAAGTCGCGAACTTGAGCCTCAAATGCCGGATTCACCGTCTTATTCTCATTGTAGTTTCGGCCAAAGATGTCGGTCAATCAAACGGCTGCTTTGGAAAATACGCTGACCAAGACACGCCGCTGCGTCGCGGGCGCAATCATTTCGACCACACCAAAAGACTCGTCACTCCAATTTCGGGATTGTGTCTCAAGAAAGATTACACATCTCTGATTACGCGTCGCCTGTTCGACCGAAAACGCATTACTATCGTACGGCCGACGAGATTCCTCCCGGCTTTTCGCGACATGCGCCGCGAAAAACGTCACTTGGGGACATGACCGCGCGCAACCGCACTTGACATCCCCTCCACCCGGCGTGGGGAGCACACTTGCCACGCTTTCGCGGCGCCAAGTCGTCGTCCTCCAGACTCCCAATCGCTGTCACGCCCCGCGGACAAAGCCCAATTAGGCCGCTGTGGGGAAATTGGTCCGATTCGTCAGTTATCGATTCTCGGCATAAGCTACGCTTCATAGTGAGAGTAGGCGCACCGGCGCGACGGACCGAGGTACCGTCGCCGTGTTTCCGCCTTTTGTACGCATACCCCCTCATAAGCGCCGTCGGCCGCCGATTGGGGGGAACGAAACAGTTATTGCATCCCTGACTGGTGTTATTGTCGTATTGGGAGCATATCCAGGATGGCACAATTTCCAACTGCTCGCCCGCTCGGAGGCTTGTCCCGCGTCGCCGACTCCAAAGAGCCGTCTTTCGAGGAATTGAAGCAGCGGATTCACGGCAAGCTGGTCGACAAACTGGACCTGTCGAAGGTCGGCCAACTGGCGGGCGACGTTCTCCGTCGCGAGATCCGCTTGGTCGTTGAGCATCTATGCGACAGCGAAAACACGATGCTCAACCGCAGCGAGCGCGAACGGCTGATCGACGAGGTGCTCGACGAGACTTTCGGCCTGGGGCCGCTGGAGGCCCTGCTCAAGGACCCGGCGGTCAGCGACATCCTCATCAACGGCCCAAAAAACGTTTACGTGGAACGTCGCGGAAAACTCGAAAAGACGACCGTCACTTTTCGCGACAACGAGCACTTGCTTCAAATCATCGACCGGATTATTTCCAAGGTCGGGCGTCGCGTGGACGAAACCTGCCCCATGGTCGACGCTCGCATGCCGGACGGCTCCCGTTTCAACGCGATCATTCCGCCGCTTGCATTGGACGGCCCGGCCGTCTCCATTCGCCGATTCGGCAGGAACCCGCTCAAGCTCGAAGACCTGCTCAATCTCAAGGCCTTCACTCCCGAAATGGTCATGTTACTGGAGGGGGCCATCAAAGCGCGCTTGAACGTCGTCATCTCCGGCGGTACCGGTTCCGGTAAGACTACGCTCTTGAACACATTGTCCAGCTTCATTCCCAACAACGAGCGCATCGTCACCATCGAAGACGCCGCCGAATTGCAGCTCCAACAGGAGCACGTCGTGCGGCTGGAGACGCGGCCCGCCAACATCGAAGGAAAAGGAGCGATTACAGCAACCGATTTGGTGCGCAACGCCCTGCGTATGCGTCCCGAACGCATCATCATCGGTGAGTGCCGCGGGCCTGAGACCCTCGACATGCTTCAGGCCATGAACACCGGCCACGAAGGCTCGATGACCACACTCCATGCCAACGCCCCTCGCGACGCGATCGCGCGCATGGAAACGATGATCATGATGGCCGGTTTCGAGCTGCCTCTCAAGGCGATGCGAACACAGATCGCCAGCGCCGTCAACCTGATCATTCAAGCCAATCGTCTCCAAGGCGGCGTGCGGCGCATCACCCATATCACCGAAGTCGTGGGCATGGAGCAGGATACCGTCGTGATGCAAGACATCTTCCGCTATGAGCAGGAAGGGATCGACGAATCGGGTCGCAGCTACGGGAAATTCATTTCGACCGGTATCCGGCCGACCTTCATGCCGCGACTGGAAGCTCGCGGCATCCGATTGCCGGCGAACATCTTCCGTCAGCGCGTGATGTTGGAGGCGTGAATCCAGGGCGGCCGACCGGGGCAAGGCCCCCAGCATAAAAAAACGAGAGGAATGGGCACACGATGAGTCCCCTGCTAATCGCACTCGCCGCGTTCGTCGGAACGGCGGCTCTCGTCGCCGCCGTGGCCATGCTCTTCACCCGCCGATCCGATGACCGGCTGGAGAACCGTCTCCAGGTGTACGCCGGCGTACAGACGGCCAAGAGCAAGGAAGAATTGCGCAAGCAACAAAGTCTCTTGGCCAAACCGCTGGAAAACAAAGGCAGTTTGGCGGAGGCCATCGTGAAGCGAATGCCCAGCCTCCAACGCTTGATGGAACAGGCGGACGTGCAACTACCGCCCGCTCAATTGGTGGTAATTTCGGCCGCCTTAGCGGGCGGCGGCTTGGCCCTGGGCCTGTTTCTCCAAGCTCCGGTCTTGCTGCTTCCCTTGCTGGGAGGCACGGCCGCATCGCTGCCTTTGATGTGGGTTCTGTGGCGGCGCAAACGGCGATTGCGGGCCTTCGGAGCACAACTGCCCGACGCCCTCGAAATGCTCGCCCGTTCCCTGCGGTCCGGTCAGAGTTTGGCGGCGGGATTCAATATGGTTTCGACGGAAGTCGGTCCGCCCCTAGGCAAAGAGTTCGGCCATGTTTTTGAAGAACAAAACCTCGGGATGCCGCTCGAACAGTCGTTGCGCGACCTTGCCGACCGGATTCCCAATCTGGACTTGCGATTCTTCACGATGGCCGTGGTCCTTCAGCGGCAGACGGGGGGCGATTTGGCCGAGGTCTTGGAAAAGATCGGCAGCCTCATCCGGGAACGATTTCAGATCTGGGGCCAGGTCCAAGCACTCACGGGTGAGGGCCGGTTGTCCGGAATCGTATTGATGGCGTTGCCGGTCGTGATTTTCCTCGCCGTGTATCAACTCAACCCCGACTACGTCATGATGCTGTTCACGGACCCGCTGGGCAAAAAGATGCTGGTCGGCGCGATCATCATGCAGATTCTCGGGGCATTCTTCATTCGCAAGATCGTCAATATCAAAGTGTGAGAACCTTTCCCCATGATCGATTTCGTCGCGAACGCACAATTCCTTGCCCTCTCCCAGAGTCTCGACTGGTCGAAGCTGGTGCCATTCGCGGCATTCGGCATGTTTGCCATTTTGAGTTTTTTGCTACTGGAGACCTTGGCGGCGCGCAAGCCGCGGACCGTGGAGCGTCTTCAAGAGCTGGCTCGGCCGCAAACGCGTCGGGTACCCGGCGAATCCGCAGCCATCAAGAAGCGCGACGGTTTGACGCGGGCCTTGGAAAAGGCTACGCCCGCCCTGGCCAAGCCGCTCGAACCCAAATCCGAAATCGAGAAGAGTAAACTGAAACAGAAGTTGGCCGAAGCCGGCTTCCTCGGCGATTCGGCCGTGCAAATCTACCTCGGCCTGAAATTCGCCGGGTTGGTGGGCGGTTTGGCCTTGGGCGCGGCCGTGTTCCTCGGCCTCTGGGGCGTTCGCCAAAGCTCCTTGGTCTCCGCGACCTTTTTCGGCGGCATGCTCTTCTATCTCCCCGAAATCGTCCTCTGGTACTTAGCCAAGCGCCGCAAGGAGGCCATCTTCCTCAGCCTCCCCGACGCCCTCGACCTGATGGTCGTCTGCGTGGAGGCCGGCTTGGGGTTGGACCAGGCAATGCGTAAAGTGACGGAGGAATTGGGCACGTCCCACCCCGTCATCGCCAAGGAGTTCGCTCTGGCCAACCTCCAGCTTCAGATGGGCCGTCCCCGATCGGAAGTCCTTCACGAGATGGGTGCTCGTTGCGGCGTCTCCGACGTTCGCAGCCTGGCGGCAGTGATCATTCAAGCCGAGAAATTCGGCTCTAGCATCGCGCAAGCCCTCCGCGTCCAGAGCGATTCCATGCGTACGCGCCGCCGTCAACTAGCGGAAGAACGGGCTCAAAAGACCGCCGTCAAGCTGATCTTCCCGCTCGTGCTATTCATCTTCCCCGGGCTGTTCGTGGTCCTCGTAGGACCGGCGGCGATCACGATGATCCGGGAATTGTTCCCCATGATGGCCGGCGCCCGATGACGCTAGCCATTGCCGCGATTAACGGTCTTGCGGGCTAACCAAGACTTATAACCGCCGGAGAGGTTACGCACGCGAAAGCCCCGCTGGGTCAAAATGCGATAGGCATAATACGAGCGTTGCCCCACGCCGCAATGCACCCAAATCTCGCGATCCCTCGGCAACTCGTGGAGTCGCCCGCGGATCTCTCCGAGCGGGATATTGACCGCTCCCGGCGGCGCACCGGCGGCGTGTTCCCCCGGAGTCCGGACGTCGATGAGCAGCGGACGTTGATCGGAGGAAACGGCATCCCATTCGCTCCAATAAGCAGGAACGACGTCCTTGCGGAGGATGTTGCCCGCCACGAAGCCCGCGATATTGACCGGATCCCGCGCACTCCCGAACTGCGGGGCGTAGCAAAGTTCCGCCTCTTCCAGATCGTACACCGTTCCGCCTTTTTGGATAAAGGACGCAATGACGTCGATCCGTTTGTCCACGCCGCGTCCGCCCACGGCCTGGGCTCCTAAAATCCTGCCCGAGTCGGGCGAGAACAACAGTTTGATGGTCATGGGCTCGGCGCCGGGATAGTACGTCGCATGGTCGGCTGAATGCGTGTAGCTGACGGCGTAGGGAACCCCGTGACGCTTGAGCGTCTTCTCGTTGGCTCCCGTCTGGGCGATGGCCAACTCGAAAACCGCCACGGCGGCCGTGCCCTGTACGCCGCGAAACCGGCTGGCCCGGCCGCAAATCGCCTCCGCCGCCACGCGCGCCTGGCGCGAGGCCGGACCGGCAAGGGGGACTCGGGTGAATCCGCCCGTCACAACGTCCGGCACTTCCACGGCGTCTCCCACGGCCCAAATCGCCGGATCGCGCGTGGTTCGCATTTGCTCGTCCACGCGAATGCCGCCCAGCTCGCCTATTTCCAGCCCCGCCTCGGCCGCCAAGGTCACCTCCGGACGCACCCCGGTCGCCAAGATCACAAGCTGGCAAGGAAACTTCTCCCCGTCCCCCGCCGTCACCTGGAGTCCGTTCCCGGTCTCCTCGATGGCACGCAGAGGCGAGTTCAGGCGAACCATGACATCGTGGGCGGACAAGACGGAGTGGATGGGTGCCGTCATCTCGGGATCCACGCTCACCATCAACTGGTCGGCCGCCTCCAGCAAGACCGTCGAAATCCCCCGGCGGACGAGGTTCTCCGTCATTTCCAGACCGATGTAACCGCCGCCTACCACGACCGCGCGAAGGACTTTTTTCCCTTCCATCCAGCGGTAAATGTCGCCCGCATCCTCCAGCAGCCGCAACGTAAACACTCCGGGGAGATCAACACCGGGCACTTCCGGAACCATCGGTTTGGCCCCCGGCGAAAGCACCAAGGCGTCATAAGGCCGAGTAAAACGTGCCCCGCTTTGGCGATTTCGCACGTGAACCAGCCTGTTTTCCCGATCGATCCGTTCCACCTCGTGGTTCACGCGTACTTCGATATTGAAGTAGTCTCGAAATCGCTCGGGCGTGGCGACGAGCAACCGCTGCTGAGGGGTAATCACCCCACCGATGAAGTAGGGCAGCCCGCAATTCGCAAACGAAACGAATCCTCCGCGTTCAAAGACGAAAATCTCCGCGTTTTCGTCCAAACGGCGAAGTCTCGCGGCACAGGACGCACCGCCGGCAACCCCACCCACAATCACCACCCGTCTCGAGACCATCGAAAAACCTCCGAAGAATGAATTTTGTACCCTAGCTTGTGATCGTTGTTTGCGGTTGCAAAACCGAATTGTACTCCGGTTGCGCCCCGTGGGGCGAAAAGAATACTCTCCCGACGGCCGTCATCATCGCGGATTAGTCCCGACTCCGCGTGACGCCCTCCCCTAAGGTGGCTCGCAATGAGCAATTGTAGCCCCGAATCCCTTGGGGAAAAGACGATCGCTTTTCCATCTTCGGGGGGGCTAGCAAACATGGGCAACCCCTTACCAAGGACTCTTCGCCTCTTCGAACGGGCAGCTCCGGCTGGAAAAATGCCTCCGCAAGACGCCTGGATTGGAGCCGGGCATCCAATGCGGGACACGTCGTGGAAGTGCCGTCCGAGCGCGTACTTTTCGGCCGCGAAAGAAGAATTTGCGTTCCCGGCATTCGCGACGTAGAGTTTCTTAGCGGAAATAGCGAGCGCGTCGCGGCTGCACGGCGCGAAGACGGCGGCTATTCACCGTCGGGTGATCGCATCATCCCCTGATTCTCGTCAACGTTACGGCGACTTCGAGAGCCTGTCGGGCACCTCGATCGTAACAGAGCCTAAGCGAGCGATCCCATGGGCGGGCCATCCAGCCTCATGACCTCCGAAGCCGCGGACATTCAGCACTGGCTGAATGAACTCCTCGGCGGCGAGGATGAACTGAACGCCGCCGTACTGGAGACGTTCGAACGGCTGGAAAACGCCCTGCAACGATGGTTGGAGACCGAAGAGGCGGAGAACGTGAGGCGGCGGCAAGAGGCCGCGCACCAACAATCTCTGATCGAGTCCCTACAAAGAGAACGCCGCTGGATTGAGGAACGGCAGGAAGAAATCCGTCGCCAAGAGGAGGCCCTTGCCCGCCAATTGGCAGATCTGGCAACGGCTCGCAAGGAATGGGAAGCGCAAGCGAGAAGCCTTCAAGAGGCACACGAGTCGGCCCCAGGATCCGACGCCCAGTGGGGGCTTCAACTCCGAGAACAATTAACTGCCGTCTTGGAGAGGCTGGATTCCGTCTCCGGGGACTTCAAGGAGTCCCTAACGGCGGAACTGCTCGCGCGTTTCCAAGAGCTGCGACGGGAGTGGCTCGATGCCCAGTCTCCGCACTCCGCCGCGCTGCCGGCAGCACTGATGGAGACCCTGGCCGCCATTCGGGAAAAACTGGAGTCGCGTCCCGACTCCGACTCGACATCGGCCGAAACGCAGAGCCTTTTGCATGACGCAATCGCCCGATTGGAAGAGCGTATCCAAGCCGTAGGCGCTTCCGCCGCCGCCTCGGAACACGAAAGGGCTGCTGCACTCGAGGAACAAGTCCGAAATTTGCAGACCCAATTGACGACCGCCGAACAAGAGCGCACCAGCTTGGAAACCGAGCTGGAATTCGTGCGCCACCGGGCTGCGGAATTGCTGGAGATGCTCGGCGAGCAACGCCGCCAAATGGCCGAAGAGCGAGCGACGTGGTGGGCCGAGCTGAAGCGTCTGCGGAGATTGATGGAAGTCTTGCTCGACCATCAATTGGAGACGCCGGGGGGTTACCAAGGAGATGTTCGAGGGGACGGTGTTCAACCCCGGGTGGTCGGTTACGAAGATATCGAACCCTTGAACAAGACCGGGACGGAAGACGCCGCTTTGGATTCCGTCTCCCAGCAATTCGAACTGTTGCAACGTGACTTTTCCAGAAGACGCCGTTCCGGCCGCGAATGAAGATTGAAGGTAGCTCGTCTCAAACTAACGGCGGGAGAGCCGCTGAGCTGTTCTGGGTTTTCCCCGAAGCAGGGCGCCGACCCGCCGAGCGAATAGCCGCGTTGATGGTGTAGTTGATGGTGTCACCGTCGAACACCGTAGGCGCACCCTCTTTTCGGATTAGCGTGAGATATGAGTTCTATCTCGACTTCGGGTAACGTGGACGGTTTCCTGTCAAAGCGACGCTCGTACTTCGGGAACTTCCTCGTCGGTCCCTCCGCATGGGCCCGCGGGCTGTTATGGGATTTTCCCGTTCGGCTGGGCAATGCGGTGTTTGCAATGGGGTACGGGCTTTGGAGACGCGGTCGGCAAGATAACGCTCCGAAGCCGTTCCGGCCTCTAGACTCCGGAAAAACGCCCCAGGCGTCATCGGATGCCCTCGATGATCCCGATTCCCTGGCCCGCCAGTTGCTCAACCAGGGGCGTTTCGCCTTGATTCTCAGGCCTCAGGTCGCCGGAACGCTCAGCCGCGAAGTATTCGAGGCGGCCTTTGCCCAGTGGGAACAAACCATGGCCTTGGTACCGGACGGCGAAGTCTCCCTCTCGCGAGCACCGGCCGATTGGGACGAAATCGAGGCCGTCGCGGCTCCGGCGTTGGGCAAGGAAAGTCCCGAAACACCGAACGACGAGGCACCCGCCCGAGAGCAGATCGTCCGCGTGCGAAGGTATTTTTTGGATCGCTATCCGGTCACCAACGCACAGTTCGCGGCATTCGTGAAAGCAGGCGGATACGAGCAGGCATCGTTGTGGGACGCTGCCATCCTGCCGGCCGTTCTGGATTTCGTGGATCGGTCGGGGCGACCCGGCCCAAAGTACTGGGAAAACGGCACCTACCCGCCCGGCACGGAGGATCACCCGGTGACAGGGATCAACTGGTACGAGGCGAGGGCCTTCGCCCGCTGGGTAGGGAAACGCCTGCCCACGGACGCCGAGTGGATGAGGGCCGCGGCTTGGCCCGTCACCTTGCCCGACGGTACCCGCATGCAGCGACGTTTTCCCTGGGGCGATGCCATGGACTACTCCCGCGCCGTATTGTGGGGATCGCAGCGCGGCGGCACGGTGCCGGTGACCGACTGCCCGGGCGGCGCGGCCGTCAACGGCATCTATCAGTTGATCGGCAATGTTTGGGAATGGACGCATAGCGACTACCAACCATGGGAAGAGGAGGACGCCCGGATCGTTCTACCCGGCCCGATGAAGAGTATTCGGGGAGGCGCTTTCGACACCTATTTCGATCACCAGGCTTCCAGCGGATTCGCCGGCGGAGAGAATCCCTTGGCTCGAAAGCGGAACATCGGTTTTCGTTGCGCGCTGGGCGTCGCGGACATCACACTCCGCTACTGCCCGGAAGACGCTTCGCACACCCCGCGGGAAAACCCGGCCGCCGCCTGCTTGGAGGATGTGAGATGATTAAGAGCGCCGTCTTACCCCTGGAGTCGTACCGTCTGGCCGAGTACGCCGTGCCGCTCGCCTGCTACATCTGCGGCGAACAGAACCACTTCGACGCCGAGTATTGCCGCCTGTGCAGCGCGCCGATGGCGCTGGCCCATCAACTGCTGGCGAACAAAGTCGAACCCCGTATCGCGCTGATCTTAGGCCCCAGCGGGGTAGGGAAAACCGTCTATCTCGGCATGTTGATCGACATGCTTTCGCGCCAGCCCCGGCGAGTCCAGCTCTTGGCACGCGGGGCTTTCTCCATCGCCGTGCAACAGGCCACCGTGGCCGCCTTGGCCAAGGGACGTTTTCCCGGCAAGACCCCGAACGAACCGGATCGGTGGCATTGGGTGCACTGCCAATTGCGTCGCCGTCGACGCCGCATGGCCTCCGATCTCATCCTGCCGGACATGGCCGGCGAGGCCATTCTCCAAGAGGCCGAACACCCGAACACCTATCACGTCATTCGTTCCCTGCTCAAGCGATGCTCCTCCGTCATGCTATTGGTGGACTCGGTGCGCATCCGCAACGGCAACCGGCAAGATGAGTTCTTCGCCATGAAATTGGCGAGTTGTTTGAGCGAATCGGCAGGCCATTCCAAACTGGGATGGAACCGTAAACCGTTCGCTTTGGTCTTTACCAAAGCCGATCAGTGCGAAGAGTGCCTGGAAAACCCGGAAGAGTTCGCCCGGACTCATGCCGCGGGGCTGTTGCGATTGATTCACGAGCGCTTCCCATTGACCGGCATTTTCGCCTCGGCCGTGGCGGGCTCTTGTGCTTGGCGCGTGACCGCCGACGGAGTCCGAGAGCATGTGCCTTTGAGAATCGAACCGCACGGTATCGTCGAGCCTTTTCTCTGGATGCTAGAACGTATGCGTATCTGACGTCTTCGCCGATTACCGCACCTATTCGCTGGGAATTCGCAGCGCACGAGACGATGGACTGGGTGGATCAAGCCGTTTTCACTTCGCAGGCATCGAGTCACGCGCAGGGCTATCACCTGGCCGCCGCAAGCGCCGACTTGACCGACGATGAACGGCGTGCCTTGACCCGCTGGGGGCCGTCGCACGATTCCGTCCCGGACGCTTTGCGCCGGAGCACCGTAGTTAGCAGCTTCCGCTTACCCTCGAATCGAGTAGCGGTCGCTCGAACCTTTGCTCACGGGGCCGAATACAGCCGTCGCGGCGCCGTCCGCTGGTACACGCAGTTCGTAGTCCTCGACGAAGCCATTTTTCGCCGATTCGCGGCCAACCCGTTCGCCATTCTGACGGCCGCCATCGCCGGCGGCTGCCTGAACGTCTCCGATTCCCTACCGCCCGTGCTACCCGCCATCCGTCTGCTCGGAAAGGCTTCGCCGGTCGACGTTGCAGGCATCGAATACGCGGCGGCCTTGGTGGGACCGCGTTTTCTTTTGGAGGTGCTGGAGCAATTGCTCACGCACAACGGCCCCGTCCTCCTCACCGGGTCCGAGCGCTACCAGCGCATCATCGCCGGGCTCTTAAGCCTGCTGCCCGTCCCGTTTCGCTCCGGTATCTCGTTCACCACCGGCCTCAGTCCGTCCGCGCAACGACCGTTCCGGATCCAACCGTTCTACGGGCCGCCCATCGAACTGGAGCGCATCAAACGCGAGAAAGGGGCAACGGTCGTGGACTTCTCCCGTTCGCCCGCAGAGCCGCCGGCCGGCCCGCATCCCTGGACAAAGTTCATCGCGTACGTGCTCAACGGCTCTCGCTGGTACTTACTAAAAGCCCTGTTTCGGCGAGATGATTTACCGAAGTGCGATGATCCCCCGAGCTTGCAGGCCTTGGGGCGACTTTGTCTGGAAGAAATCGTGTTTTCCGCAAGCACTCCTAAGAGTAAAAGCAGCGCCGATCGACTCGAAGTTACCACAGCTTCACCCCTCCTTGGTGATGGCGATTCGGATCGCGCGGTTCGTTCGCCGCAAGATGACGCGACCGAGTTCGGTCCGTCCGTTCCCTCGCCGCCTGCCTCGCAAACCAGAAATTCGCGGGATATTTCCCTCGCCGGCATTCCGCCCCATTTCTCCGATCGCGCATCGGCCGCCGAGGACTCCGGCGCAGCCGCGTCCGATCCCGTAGCCCTGCGTCTTTGGAGGATCGCCACGGAGCACGCCATTCTGGCGTGGCAGGAGGGGCCCGAATCGTTCGCTCGCTTCAAGTCGCAATGGGGAACGTTACGATCGCGATTACCGGGCGCCATACCCGACATCGTATTGGGAGCTGCCGTGCGTCGATTCAAGGACCTCCTGGCTTGTCCGTCCTCGACGGAGGATGACGGTACCGGAAAAATCCGGCAAATCCAAGAACTCCTGTCGCTGCTCACGGACGCTTGATGCCATCCCGTTTGCAAATCGCGCCGCGGGATGCCGTCAACCTTGCCCGTTGTCCGAAAGCAGCGCATGGGCCGTTCCCAAATCGGTCACCAAGTGCGTCCACAATCGCAGGTCGGGGTTCCGGATCAGCGGCACCAGGGCTTCGGTCTTTAGCATGCCGCACTCGCTGCACGGGCCGGCGATTAAGACCACGTACTTGTCCGGCGTGTTGGCCAACCGAACCAAGTCCGCGATTTCAAACAGGGTCACCACACGCACCGGACATTCGTCGAAGATCGGCGACCGGGCGGAATATGGGCGAAACTGTACGTCCCCGACCCAGCCGATTCGCTTCATCCGATCGATGTCCTGCTGCGTCACCGCGCCGTCCTCCAAGAGCGCGTGCAAGAATTGACCCAACATCCCGTGCGGGTCCTTCGCGGCCGCGAAGGACGTCATCACGATGTCCACCTCCTCTGCCATCGCGAAGGATCGGCGGACGCTGGGATTCGACCGAACCCGATCGAATTCATGCGATGAGACCAATGTCTCCGAGAACAGCCCCACATATTCGACTTTGGGCAAAACTTCCGTGAAATAGCCGAAATAGGTCACGGGCGCCTTGTAAGGTTGGTCGGCGAGAAAGCCTCCCGCCGAAAGCGCGTGCAGCACCAAAGGCGGGCAATCCAGGTCCGAATACACGCGCTGTGCCAGCCGCCGTGCCACCATCATGGACGAAAAGCCGGCCCCCAACGCGATGTGGACCTTTTCACGCTTGCCCTTCAAGCGGTGAACCAACTCGTAAATCACGTCGGCGGCCGCAGAGCTGACGTGATGCGGGGCATCCGCGCCGCGTACGTTGACCACTTGCACGGCATCCTCTTCCGCGCGACACCCTTCCAAGGCGAACCGCTCCACGATCTTGCGGCTAAGAAACCGGTCACGCGGGGGACACAATAGAAGGTATTGACGGCGCATCGCCTCCCAAAAGAGAGGATAGATCCTCTCCCGTGTCAGGTCATCTCGGGCGTAAGTCCGTTTCACCCAATCGGCAACCGCAGCGGCCGCTCCACGCTGCCGGTTCTCGCGTTTCTCCTCGTCCTCGGAAGCATACTGTTTCCCTAAGTGCGCAAGGAACCTTTCGCACACGGCAAAGACCAATTCATCGCTCTCTTGAGCTGGGTGCCATCGCTTCTTGGGATTTGTCAAAGCGGAACCCTCCGGTTAGAAACCATACCTCCGACCAGATACCGCGAAGAGTGGTTGGCCTTCGAGCAATTTCGCCTAACCAGCTTAAGCCGTTCTTCCGCCTGCCGCCAGATTCCGCAGCAGCCTCGGAAAACCACAAGCCCCGTGATTGAGCCATGCCACTTCTGAAAGTCAAACCCCCTATTTCTGACGGGATGCGGCTCTCCGTGCCCCAATTCGATAGAACATCGCGGCTCTCTCCTAGAAGTCCTTTTGACAACTTCCGCTGAACTTGCCAGTCCAAGCCGCCTGCCGCAAGGTAGGAAAGCCCAAAAGAGCTCACCTCAATTGAACAATTTGAGCCTGGGCACTGCCTGGCTGAAAATCCACCCTTCAGAGTGGAATGCTGTACAGTATTCCACGGCACGGCAAGGCCGGTAACCGACTCAGATGTCGGATTCCACCCGCAAGCAGATACCGTCTCGGGGCGCGCGACCACAACATCGCGCGCCGCCCGATGGACACTTTGCAAATCGGACGAATGCCGCAAGTAATATCATTGAAAGCACTTGCAGCACCGCCCTGCCAAGCTGCGGCATCTGTTTTCGGAAAAGCAAACCGCGCGACGGCTACTCCTGCCACTCGCCACAGTTCTCATCGAGCTTATTCGTTTTTCGCCACAGTTTGACCCGATCGCGCGACACATCGCACCAAACCCGCATTGCAAAAATCATTTTCTCATTAACCTGGCCGATCCTTGACCGGTCCCGATTATTGACGTAAAGGCACCCCGATTACCCTCATGGGGCGGGATCGGATAGCTCGAAACGGATTGATTCCAGTGGTAGTGAACTGGGTCGCAAACAAAGGAGCAACCGCAATGGAGTGTAGCAATTTGGACACACCGAGACTGGACGAAGAACGCTTTGCTCGCCTTTGCACTCAGCTCGAGCGAGAAGCCGCCGATTTGCTACTGAAAGGGATCGATTGGGCACAATTTTTCCGCCTTGTACTGGGAAGGAACGGCCTTGTCGCGCGGGCTTTCAGCTCACCCGAGGAAATGGAACGCTACACCGAGTCCGAGTCCTATGCGCGTCTCCACGAGATGTGGGCGGCATTGCGCCGCACCCAAGAGGGCAAGAAGGCCGTCGCCGAATCTCTGGTCGTAATGACAATTCGCGTACCCAAGAGCCTCCACGAGAATCTGATTGACGAGGCCCACCGCTTGCAGACCAGCGTCAACAAACTCTGCGTAGCGAAGCTGGGCCGGGCAATCTCCGGAAAATTCGTTCCCAAACTCCCGCAGTTTCAAGAAAAGTGCCTAGTCGAGTCGAGCAACGCCGTCGAAATCGAGTCTGCGGATTGAGACGAATCGCTCCCATCCACAGGGACAACGACAAGTCGCCTTTCCGCCACCGGCCACAGATGCACGCAAAACAGGCAGCCTTCAATACAAGCAGCGATGCCTGCTGAATGCGCAGACAGCCAACCCGTCACGGCAGTTGAGTACCGGGAAGGTGACGAGCCGGTGGCGACGACCTGCTCCAACGACACTAGAGCCGATCAGCATCATGCTTCCCTACCAACATTCCGTTTCGGGAACGTGACTGTCGGACTCGTCCAGGCCCGCTTCCAACGGCATGGTTTCACCATTCACTCGGCGACGCAGTCGAATAGCTCCCAGTTGGGGAAGAACGCCCGTAAACTCTTCCGGAAGACGGCAATGAATGACGGTCCGCCCGTCGTTACCGTAGTGGTGCGAGAAAACTTCGCCGTGACGAGATAGAAAGGCCGACAAACGGCCGTTCTCGACGAGCGTCTCGATCTCGAGCTCCCAAAACCGCCGAGCCAGTGATTCCGAAACGGTGAGGCTCAATCGATCCAGGCCTTCCCCCGTTCGGGCGCTGATGGGGATGGCATGGGGGTAACGCTGGGTCAACGCGTGCAGCCTCGCCCGATCCTCAACCTTGTCAACCTTGTTGATCACCAGCAAAGAATCTTTGGTTTGCAGGCCGATCTCCGAGAGGACCTTGTGTGCGGCGGATATCTGATGCAAAACGGCGGGACTGCTGCCGTCCGCCACGTGAAGCAAAAGGTCGGCCTGCCGAGCTTCCTCCAACGTCGCCCGGAAGCTCGCGATCAGATGGTGCGGCAAATCACGGATGAAGCCCACCGTATCGCTCAGTAGGATGGGCCCCCAACCGGGGAGTTGCCACCTGCGAGTGCGGGTGTCCAACGTCGCGAATAAGGCGTCTTCCACGTAAACGTCCGCCCCGGTCAGGGCGTTCATCAACGTGCTCTTGCCGGCGTTGGTGTAGCCCACCAACGAGACGGTCTTATGCCGTCTGCGGGCGACGACCTCGCGCTGCTTTCGTCGGTGTATGAGATCCAATTCCTTTTTGAGTTCGTGAATTCGACGGGCCGTCAAACGCCGATCCAATTCCAATTGTTTCTCGCCGGGACCGCGAAGACCCACGCCCCCTTTCGTTTGCCGCTCCAAGTGCGTCCACATACGCTTCAGCCGCGGCATGGCGTACTCCAACTGGGCCAATTCCACGGCTAGCTGCGCTTCGTGGGTCCGCGCCCTTGTGGCAAAGATGTCCAAGATCAACTCCGTCCGGTCCAAGACACGGACGTGCAGTTCCTTCTCCAGATTGCGGGCCTGGGCGGGTGAAAGATCGTTATCGAACACAACCAAATCGGCGGCACGACTGCGAACCAATTGCCGCAATTCCTCGGCTTTTCCCCTGCCGACATAGGTTGCAGCGTCCGGGGCTTCACGCTTCTGGATAAGCCTGCCGACAACGCGAAGCCCGGCCGCCTCGGCTAACCCGCCCAACTCCTCCAGCGGCGATTCTTCGACATTTCGCTGCGGCAGCAATACGCCCGCTAGGACTGCGGCTTCCGGTAACTCTTCTTGGCTCAATTTCGTTTCGCGGCTCGACACGCGATTGATGTTCCTCCCGTTTTGCCCATCGCTTCAGACCAAACCGTCCAATGCGGCTTCCTTCACCAGCGTCCCGTTTCGCGCGAGGCTCGGCAACGGCCCGTCATTCTTCATCGAAAGGCGTCTCCAGCGCCTCCTCCCAAACAAGGTGACGATAGCTCTCGTAACGACGCTCATCGATCCAGCCGTCCGCCACCGCATTCTTCACGCTACAGTCGGCTTCGTCCAGATGCAAGCAATCGGGAAAACGGCAACGGCTTAGGTACGGCCGCATCTCAACGAAGTAGTTCGAGGTCTCCTCGCGAGTCAGATCCCAGCACTGAAATTGCCGCAATCCCGGGGTATCCGCCACATAACCGCCGAAGCGGAAGCGAAAGATGCGGGCCGTCGTCGTCGTGTGACGCCCTTTTTCGTTCTCGTCGCTCACTTCGCCGACGGGCAAATTCAAGTCGGGGTCGATCGCGTTGAGGAGCGACGACTTTCCCACCCCGCTTTGTCCCGTCAATACGCTGACTCGGCCTTGCAGAAGCCGACTCAGGCGATCCAGCCCGAAACCGGTCTCCGCGCTTAACAGCAGGACACGATAGCCCAATTGGCTATACAGTCCGACCAACGGCTGCAATTCCGCCGGATCGACCAGATCGATCTTGTTGATGCATATGACGGGTCGAATGTTCGATTTTTCGGCCGAGACGAGAAAACGGTCGATCAAGTGGGGTTTTAGTCGCGGTTGGGCGGCGCTTCCGACGATCAGCACCTGATCCACGTTACTGATGATGACGTGCTCGCGACCGCGGTATTCCCTCGATAAGACGCCTCGCCGGGGCAGCACCGACTCAATGACGCCGTCCTTGTCGCCGACGGCGCGGAAGAGGACCAAATCGCCCGTCACGACGGCGCTCCGCTGCCGCGTGAGCAGTTTCTTCAACACTTGCCGAACCACGCAGCGGTAGCTTCGAGACGCTTCGTCCTCCACCAAACAAATCAAGCCCTGAACGGCCGTGACTCGTCCGCGGACGACGTCCTGAGTAGAGGGTTCGAGGAAAACGGAAAATGGCGAGCCGGAATCAACGCTCTGAGTCGAATCTTGGGCGATCACCGTGCCTTTGCGGGTGACGGCGCCCTTTCGCGATTTCGCCTCTTGCGAAGAGGTCGCATCTTCCAGGACCGAATCATCCGCCGCGTACCGCCGGGTGAGATCCTTGTCTCGGGTATCGCCCTTGCTCTTCCGCCGAAAATCAACTCGAACTTTTCGGTGCTTGCTCATGCGCCCGGGCGGCTGCTCCTTGTTGACTGCCTCATGCCCTCCCACCACAAAAGCACGCCGATCGAAGACGACCTTTCCAGGCTGGCATTTCCCCCCCAACTTCGGCGGACCCGCTACGGCGGCGAACCTGTACCGCTTTCTTGCGTCTTTCTTGCGTAACTATGGCAAGGGCTTTCGTCGCTGCGGTACCTTGGCCGACTCCAAGATATCGTAGCGTTCGACATCCTGGTCCTTGCCGTCGCCGTTGCTCGCGACTTCCGTCGAGGGGAGCGACTCTTCGGAAGGCTTGGTCCGCACCAACCCCGCCCGTTCCAACAGCGAGCGGGAGAAAATGTCGGTCTCCAAGACTTCGGGAGGCGGCGGCCCGACTGCGCCCAGCTCGACAGGCGAGTACCGAACCTCGTATTGATGCTTAGCAATGGCTAAAATGCAACCGGGGTCCAACCGCCGCTCCCGCACGCGTGCCCCGTTGACCTTGACGCCGTTGGTACTATTCAAGTCCCGGACATACCAATATCCGGATACCACGAACAGCTCACAGTGCTGAGCCGAGACATTGGAAAAACGCAAGACGACGTCGCAGCTCTCGCGCCGCCCCACGAGAATTCGTTTTTTTAACAACGGGATCGGATCCCCACCTCCAAGAGGTATCAGTTGGCCGTACATAGATGAGCTTCCCTGTTTCCGAAAAGCGCCCTTTTCTGCCCACTCCGTAAAATTCTCAACCCGCTTTCATCCTAGATCGGATTCTTTGCAACGTCAATGAATCGGCACGTCGTTCAAGCACTACAGTCTCCCGCGGTTCCCGCCCCCGCATGGCGAGCCGAGGGCAAACGATACTACAATTTGAGTTTCTTTTATCGACAAACCTTCGGCGGGCCTGTGTGGAAAATTCCGCTTGATGCCGGTTTCGGCTGCCCCAACGCGGATGGCACGCTCAGTCGTTTCGGTTGCACGTTTTGCAACGTGGCGAGCTTCAGCCCGGCACGACGACGCGATGGGCACGACGACGTCACGGCCCAATTGCGTCAGGGAATCGAAAAGCTCAAGCGGCAGCGGAAGGCCGACCGCTTCATCGCTTATTTTCAGGCCGGCACGAATACGTACGCCGATCCCGAATGGCTGGAAACGCTTTTCCATGACGTGATGCAGATGCCGGAAATCGTGGGCCTGGCCGTGGGCACTCGTCCCGATTGTCTCCCCGACGCAATCTTGGAACTGCTGCAAAACGTGGCCCGCCGGACGTGGTTTTCGCTGGAAATCGGCTTGCAAAGCTCCAATGAC
The DNA here is from genome assembly GCF_055386265.1 of Thermogutta hypogea. Taxonomy (NCBI): domain Bacteria; kingdom Pseudomonadati; phylum Planctomycetota; class Planctomycetia; order Pirellulales; family Thermoguttaceae; genus Thermogutta; species Thermogutta hypogea. Next base: position 934,712 of record NZ_AP042425.1, on the reverse strand, counting down.
GGTACGCTGCGGCGTATCAACCGCGGCCACGGATTCGCGGAATTTCGAGACGCGGTATTGCGCAGCCACGCCCGCGGCCTGTCCGTCTGTGTGCATGTGATGCTGGGATTGCCGGGCGAAGGCCCCGAAGACAATCGCGCGACGATGCGTGCCCTCTCCGAATTGCCGATTTCCGGCGTGAAATTTCACAACACCTACGTCTCCAAGGACACCGCGCTGGCCCGTCTGTACGAGGCGGGGATGTACCGCCCTTTGAGCCAAGACGCCTACGTCGAAACGCTGATCGATTGCTTGGAGCTGCTCTCCCCGCATTGCGTCGTGGAGCGGTTGACGGCCGAAACTACCGACCAATTCCTCGTCGCCCCCGAATGGTGCCGGGACAAGAACGGAACCTTGCGCCTGTTGGAACGGCGCCTTGTGGAGCGCGACACCTGGCAAGGAAAGAAGTTTCCTACGATCCCGCACGATTCCGCACGTAACGGCGGACTTTGAAGACGCGATATACCACTTTTTGGGACGATCCATGCACCCTCTCAGTTGGTCCTTGTGAAACCAACGGCGATTGGGACGTCAAACCAACCTGTGTTTCAGATATAATGTAACGCGGCGGGAAGGGAGCCGAGCGGGCTGGACGGCCGCCGGCCAATGTCGATTGGCGGGAGGAAAGTCCGGGCTCCCCGGGATCACGGTGGTGGGTAACACCCACCGGCCGAAAGGCTAGGGAAAGTGCCACAGAAAACAGACCGCCGAGGTACTCCTCGGTAAGGGTGAAACGGTGAGGTAAGAGCTCACCAGCAGGTCGGGTGACCGACCTGGCTCGGCAAACCCCACCGGGAGCAAGGTCAAGCAGGGGGTGAGGCCCGATTTCGGGCCGCGGTAGATCCCGGCCGAACCCCCGGGTAGACCGCTGGAGGGGACGGGCAACCGTCCTCCTAGAGAAATGGCCGTCGCTCGAAGCATGGCTTCGAGAACAGAACCCGGCTTACAAGCCCGTCCTGTCCCTTTCCGCCCATTTTTCTCATCCATTGAGCATGGCTTGCCCGAGCCGGCGCCGCCGGGGCGGTTGAACTTTTCGGCCGGGCAAAACCATAGTCCGCACTGCGAGGGACGCCCCGCTCAAAGCTTCTGCGAGATTAGTCGGTGTAAGCAAACGGCTATTTCGGTGTCCTCGAAAGCGAAACCGGCCGCCGTTAAACGCATCGGCTTCACACGGCAGCCGCTCAATAAGACTGCGTCGGCCATCTCGCCGAACACCAATCGCAATGCAAACCGGGGAACCGGCAACACGGCGGGACGGCCGAGGACTTTGCCCAACGCCCGGGTCATTTCCCGATTCGTGACCGGCTCAGGAGCCGTCATATTGAAAGCGCCTGACAAGTCTTCGCGATCGAGAAGGAATAAGATTGCCCGAACGAGATCCGGACGGCTAATCCAACTCCACCAGGCGCGGCCGTCGGCCAAGGGTCCACCCAAGCCCAGGCGAAAAACCGGCAACAACTTTCCCAAGGCCCCGCCGGCGGTGGAGAGAACATGACCGAACCGCATTCGCACCACGCGAATACCCGCCGACTCGGCCGAAACTGCGGCCGATTCCCAGGCCTCGCAGACCTCGCAAAGAAAACCTTTTCCGGGCGGTGAGGTTTCGTCGACCCATTCGTCGCCCTGGTCCCCATAGTACCCGATCGCCGACGCGGACAAGAAAACTCTCGGACGGTGTTGGGCGTCCTGCATCGCAGCGACGATCGCTTGCGTGCCCAGAACCCGACTGTCCCGAATGCTTCTCTTGACGGCTTTGTTCCAGCGTCCCGATGCCACGCTCCGTCCCGCAAGATGAATTACGGCATCCACGCCTTCGAAGGCATCGCGGTCCACCCACTTGCTTTCCGGATTCCAGCGAAACTCACGATCGCCGGATACCGGTTCGCGGCGAACCAGATATCGCACGGCATCGCCTCGCGCTTGCAGCGCCGCTGCAACCGCACTGCCGATCAAGCCGCTTGCCCCCGTCAAAAGGACATTCATGGATTGTGCCGTCGCTGTTCGGAGTGGGCTGCGACCTATTTCCGACGGTCAGTCGGTGTGGAAGACTTCCGGGATCGGCATCCACCATTTTCCTTCCGGCGTGCCGGGCAACCGAATCTGGCAGGGATCCGTCTCCTTCCACCAACGTTGCGTCTCCGGGTCGGCTGCGATCTTGGCCATATCCCCTTCGAAATCATCACCTACATATTCAAAGTAGCTGAAAAGATACAACTTGCCTTCCAGCTCCGCCAGGTAGATCGAATAGTTGCGGATATTGGATTCGCGAATCCGTTTGAGGATCGAAGGCCAGGTGTTGGCGTGCAATTCGATGTAGTAGTCCTTCTTTTCCGGACGCAGGCCGATGACCTGCCCGATCCGGGTGACTTTTCCCGCCGTCTTGTCCGAAGCGGCATGACTCTGGAATACGACCTTCATCTCGGACGGCGCTGCGACGGCGTTGCGGTCCAGCGCCACACGATTCCAGATCAAGCCCAATCCGAAACCCACAGCCGCAAAAGCCCCGACAACGCTCCACCGCAACAATCTACTCGCCATGCTGCACCTCCCAAGAAACCAAGGGATTGAATACCGCCCATGTGATGCGGATCGCAAGCTTTGCCCTCGTCAACGCGCCGCTCCGATCCGCTTCCGGGCACTGGGTATTCTGAAGGCTTCCGCGTCGCCCGTCAACACCCGGCCGAACACCGAAAGATTCTTCCGGCGGTTTCCAAAAAAAACCGCGCCCATGTTGAACGGGCGCGGATCGCTTATTCCCCTGAAACACTTAAGGAAACCGCCTTGCGACTACCTGATTGCTCCGATGAATCTCTCGAGGTTCCTACCCTCGTCGGACGTGCGTCGCACTCGATACTTGCTGAAGCGATCGCACGAGCTGTTCGGCGAATCGGGAAGGCGTCTGACGGTCGCCCATCAATTTCCGGTGGTGCTTGCCGGAGCCGGCGCGGGCCCCCCATCCTTCGGCGGGGCGCAGCCCAGCACCAAAGTCATCGAAATGGTCGCCACGGTCAACACCATCAGAATTCCTCGCAACATCTTCATCCCCCTTGCGAAAGGCCAAAACGAAAGCTAACGACCGAATCCGTAGTCTACCCTGAACCGCGACGGTTTACAATCGGGGGCCGACAGCACTGTGCTGCCAGATTCTCCACAGCATGCGACGCGCGACCGAGTTTACAAAAGTCCCACCGACCTCAAGTCAATCCGTTGCCCCCTAGCTACCGAATTCCAACGACGCCGTCGGCGCGGTGAGACCTCGCTGGGTTTACGTCGGCGCAAAAAAAGACCCCTCAGCCGAGAACGGCATGAGGGGCGATGAATTGAACCCGGCGACACCTACTCTCGCACTTTTGGTACTACCATCGGCTCCGGAAGCTTAACGGCCGTGTTCGGAATGGGAACGGGTGTTTCCTTCCGGATATGGTCACCGGGAATTCCCGTCGCCGACCGCTAGGCCGGCGCCGGGCTTATACGACACTATACGGAAATTACAAACTACCTAACGCTTTATAACTGCCACAAATAGGATCCTTGCGATATTCGACGAATCTAATCGCAGTATACAGGCGGAGATCCGTGTTTGAGCCGAATCTCGCCGGAACATAAACAACTGGTATGGTCTGTGTGGAATCCGGCCGAGCGGCCGAAGCGTTGGATACATGCGGCCAAGCTTTCGCCCGTTAGTAACCGGTTAGCTCAACGCTTTGCAGCGCTTACACATCCGGCCTATCAACCTGGTAGTCTTCCAGGGGGCTTTCGGCAAAGCCTTACGAGACCTAATCTTGGAGAGGGCTTCACGCTTATATGCTTTCAGCGTTTATCCTTTCCGCACATAGCTATCCAGCCGTGCCGCTAGCGCGACAACTGGTACACCAGAGGTGCGTCCCTCCAAATCCTCTCGTACTAAGGAGGACCCTCCTCAAGTCTCGTGCGCCCACGGTAGATAGGGACCGACCTGTCTCACGACGGTCTGAACCCAGCTCACGTACCGCTTTCATTGGCGAACAGCCAAACCCTTGGGAGCTTCTTCACCCCCAGGATGCGATGAGCCGACATCGAGGTGCCAAACCGCGCCGCCGCTATGGACGCTCGGGCGCGATAAGCCTGTTATCCCCAGAGTACCTTTTATCTGATGAGCGATGACCCTTCCATTCGGAATCACCGGATCACTAAGCCCTACTTTCGTATCTGCTCGACCTATCGGTCTCGCAGTCAAGCACCCTCTCTACCTTTGCGCTCGACGCCTGATTGCCGACCAGGCTGAGGGTACCTTTGGACTCCTCCGTTAATATTTTGGAGGAGACCGCCCCAGTCAAACTGCCCAGCTGACACTGTCCTCCGCCCGGATGACGGGAATCGGAGTTAGAACTAAAGTGCACCCAGGGTGGTATTTCAAGGACGGCTCCACCGAAACTGGCGTCCCGGCTTCACAGCCTCCCACCTATCCTACACAAGATACACCACAGCCCCATATCAGCCTACAGTAAAGGTTCACGGGGTCTTTCCGTCTAGCCGCGGGTATGTGGCATCTTCACCACAGCTACAATTTCACCGAGTCGCTGGTTGAGACAGTGCTCCGGTCGTTACGCCATTCATGCAGGACGGAACTTACCCGCCAAGGAACTTCGCTACCTTAGGACCGTCATAGTTACGGCCGCCGTTTACCGGGGCTTCGGTCGCGAGCTTCGCCTTGCGGCTAACCCGCTTCCTTAACCTACCGGCACCGGGCAGGCGTCAGACTCTATACATCCTCTTTCGAGTTGAGCAGAGTCCTGTGTTTTTGATAAACAGTCGCCAGAGCCGATTTACTGTGACCCCCGCAAGCTATTCACCCGCAGGGGCACCCCTTATCCCGAAGTTACGGGGTCATTTTGCAGAGTTCCTTAACCAGCGTTATCTCGAGCGCCTTAGACTACTCGTCTCGCCTACCTGTGTCAGTTTTAGTACGGTTACCGCGTGTTCATCGCTTAGAAGTTTTTCTTGGACGTCTATCCGATCTCATCCGGAACGTTATCGCCGTTGGCCTGACATCGAGGCTTGCGGTCGCGGATTTGCCTACGACCGCCTCTCCGCCGTGCAAGGGACATTTCTATCCGTCCCTCGACCTTCCAGACGCCGTCCCTCCATCGCTCCCACGCGGTAGCGCAGGAATGTTGACCTGCTGTCCATCGTCTACGCCTTTCGGCCTCGACTAAGGAACCGGCTAACCCCGGGCGGAATTACCTTCCCCGGGAAACCTTAGGCTTTCGGCGAGCAGGATTCTCACCTGCTTTATCGTTACTCATTCCGGCATAATCACCTGTAGAGCCCTCCACCGCTCCTCGCGAAACGGCCCGTATCTGCTCTACAGCGCTCTCCTACCACTGTGCGAAGCACAGTCCACAGCTTCGGTGCAAGACTTACTCCCGTTCATTTTCGGCGCAGGATTGCTCGACCAGTAAGCTATTACGCACTTTTTAAATGGTGGCTGCTTCTAAGCCAACATCCTGGCTGTCTCGGCAATCCCACTTCCTTTGTGACTGAGCCTTGCTTCGGGACCTTAGCTGGTGGTCCGGGTTGTTTCCCTCTCGACCGCGGAGCTTATCCCCCGCGGACTGACTCCCGAGATAGTCGCACCGGTATTCGGAGTTTGGTTCGGCAGGGTAGCCGGCGAAGGCCCCCAAGCCAATTCAGTCTCTCTACCCCCGATGCGTAGTGAACTCGAGGCTAGCCCTCAAGCTATTTCGGAGAGAACGAGCTATCTCTGCGTTTGATGAGACTTTCACTCCTCCCCACAAGTCATCCCCTCGGTTTTCAACCCAAGTGGGTTCGGGCCTCCACGCGGTGTAACCCGCGCTTCACCCTGCTCATGGGTAGTTCACGCAGTTTCGCGTCTATCGCCGACGACAATGCGCCCTATTCAGACTCGGTTTCCCTACGGCTTCAGCCCGGAAGGCCTTAACCAAGCCGTCGACGATAACTCGCCGGATCATTATGCAAAAGGCACGCCGTCACATCATCGACGTGTTGCCACGCCGAACGATGCTTCGACCGCTTGTAGGCATACGGTTTCAGGTTCTCCTTGCACTCCCCTAACGGGGGTTCTTTCCATCTTTCAGTCGCCCTACTTGTCCACTATCGGTCGTCAGGTAGTATTTAGCCTTACGGGATGGTCCCCGTGGATTCAGTCGGGGTTTCACGTGCCCCGACCTACTCAGGTACCTCTGGGACGAGACTCCGCTTTCGTTTACGGGGCTGTCACCCTCTGTGGCCCGCCTTTCCAGAGCGGTTCAACTAGCCGGTCTCGTTCTCCCATATTGAGGCCCTACAACCCCGCAGGGAAAATCCCCGCGGTTTGGGCTACTCCCCTTTCGCTCGCCGCTACTGAGGGAATCGAGTTTTCTTTCTTTTCCTCCGGTTACTGAGATGTTTCAGTTCACCGGGTATTGCCTCACGAACCTATGGATTCAGTTCGTGATCATTCGGGAATCCCGGGATCAACGCTTGTTTGACAGCTTCCCCAGGCTTTTCGCAGTCTTCCACGCCCTTCATCGCCTCCTGACGCCAAGACATCCACCGCATGCCCTTAGTAGCTTGGCCGCATGAATCGAACGCTTCGACCTTTGGGGTCGATTCGACTCGCCAAGCTTAGCAACGATTCGCCTACCGATACCCGACCGAAGCGGCCGGGAACCAGTAGCCTTACGCGCTCGGCATTCAGATGCCACACAAGACCACAACCAAGTTGTCAAAGATCGACGACCGACCAAGGGTCGCTTTTCACCCCGATCGCGCCCAAAACCCTAGGTACCAAGCTCGACTTCCGAGGAGCCCGATACCCCACGTTTTGACCGCTCAACCGACGGGCGAATCTTTAATTTAGCGGATTCGCTTTTCGCCGTCAACCCACCGTTTCGCCTTCGTTCGAGGCAAACTTCATTATACGGCTGGGTGTTGGCTTGGCAAGGCCCGCGGCTTGACTGATTTCGCCCGACCAACTCTTCCTCTTCGCGACACGTAGCCGCCGGTGTGGATGCGTTACTCACAACGCATGACCCCAATGTACCTGTTCCCATCGGCGCGGCAAAGGGGGACTCTTTACGTCGGTCGAAAAAATCTTGGGAAGCCTCGGAAGCCTCGCGCCGATCGGGCTCAACCCTTTCCCTCTCCGCGCACGGCTTACTTTGCGATCGCGGATCTCGGCGCAACGAGCCTCGACGGCATTCACATTCCGCCGCAGCGTCTAGCTCACTCTCCCTGGTCCGCCGTTACACGGCCCAAAGGCCCTCGGCAGGCCGACAGGGCCGTTGTTTCCGAGGCGAACGAACCGCGGCGATACCGCTTCGTTGGGCGTCGATACCGCGTGGATCAGCCCGCGAGAGGGCGAGCAGAGCGATGCCCTGGATCGAACTTTCCGTCGCCGCTCGTGTCGCGTGAACGTTCCATCCGACAACGCCATTCGGCATCGGCGAACGCCGCGTCCGCGAGGCCTTTTCCGTCGTTCACTGGGCTAGCCCGCAGCTCTCGGCCGAGCCTTGCCCGGTCGCAGCCCAAACACGCAGGGCTTGGCCGATCCTCGCCTCGAGGTCGGCCAGCATCGCCAAAGCTTCATCTTGACGCCGCTCGAGATCCATGAGCACCGACTCGTACTCCGGTCCCGCAAGCACGAGGTCTCGCTTGGTTGCGGAACCGTGACCGGCCTTTGAAGCAGCGGCAGAAATCATGCTGCGACCTCGCGTGCGAATCCCGAAAGTTTTTCTCGGCCGAGAGCAAACCCCAACCGCATTCCCCGTCATCGACCGGACCGCCCCGTCTCGGCGGCCTCCCAAGGGACGTATCGGCCCGCCGTTTACGCGAGATTCGGCCCACATCCACGATTTCCTGGCGAACTGACAACCATCACGGGGGGATCGGCGATAAGCTATTCCGATTGCATGGACCGGTAGGCCCTGCGCCGTTCGGCGGCGCGATCACCGCAGGCCGCAAAGCAGACCAATCAGCCTGATGAGGTTGCTTCGCCGCCCACTTCGCGAGGCCGCGACATGCTCGGTATTTCCCGTCTTGGCGAACCCCGGCGATTCTGCTAACCTGTATCCCGGTCGATCGACACCGTCGGTGGGCCGTGAACGGTTGAGTAACACGGTTGTTGCAGAGCTGTTCTTTCAAGTTCGACTCTGGCCGACAAGGAAGGTTTGCCATGAGCCCCGGAATCTCCCTCCTGCCGAATTGCCTCGTTCGCTGGATGCTGCAACGGCACATGCCCGAGGTGTTGGGCATCGAAAACGCCAGTTTCGAGTTCCCCTGGACCGAAGCGGAATTTGTGGCTTGCGTCCGACAGCGGAACTGCGTGGGATTGGTGGCCGAGGTGGACGACAAAGTCGTCGGCTACATGATCTACGAGATGGCGAAGAGCAAGATACGGTTGCTCAACTTGGCCGTCAGCCCGGAGTGGCGGCGGCGCGGAGTCGGCCGCTACTTGGTTCAGAAGCTGATCAACAAGCTGTCGTTGCAAAAGCGAAATCGCATCACGCTGGAGGTTCGCGAGACGAACCTACCGGCTCAACTGTTCTTCCGCTCCCTCGGGTTTCGCGCCACCTCGGTCCTGAGAAATTTCTACCAGGACACCCCGGAAGACGCCTACCTAATGAGTTACACGATCTCCGAACCGGAGCCGGTCATTCTCCCCATGAACCGTCTTGCCAAGCTGGCCGGCTGACAGCGAGGGAAGTAGCAGGCTTCCGACTTCTACGGATGCCTCGCGTTTACCCGATCTCCTACTGCGCCCGCGTCGGCGGGCCGAGAAGTCGTAAATTGGCAGCCATTCTTGACGCTTGAGCACGGCCGTTGAGCACGGCCGGCGGCACGCCGGGAGGCTTCTCTACGAATCTCGACCGTCCGCGACACGGTTGCCGAAGATGCGAGTCGCGGGCGAGACGATCGGTTCCTCGAGCTGCCTGAAGAATCGCAGCCCCAGGGCCAAGCAGATGCTGGTGGCGAAAACGGCAACTACGGCCGCCCAAGCCGGTCCCGTTGCAAGCCAGGTCTCGGTAAACCGGTTGATCGGGACGTTGGCCGTGACCGTCGGCAAGAGGATGGTGTTCTCCAAAATGCCCCGCACGTGGATCGGCAGCCCCGCCAAGCCGATGATCACGACGTTGTAGGCGGTGCTCAAGATCAAATTCACGGTGCCTCCGAAACCGGCCGCGATCTGTGTGGGAGAAGCGACCTTGAACATCGGAAATCGAGCCCCCAAGCCCACGGCGATGGAGCACAACCCCACGGCGGACAAAACTGTGGCGTACTGGTGATGTAAGTGGACGGCCGGCGATACTCCCAGCATCAGGTCGCTGATCGCGACCAAAGCGCACGTCGGCACCAAGCACAGCGATAACGCAAACCACAACTTACTCCAGACGATGGTGGTGCGTGGGATCGGCATCAAGCCCAATACCCAAAAGCGAGGGCCTTCCAAGCTGATCAGCGGGAAGATGAACCGGGTGGTAAACGTCGACAACAACAGCACGATCACGGCGAGATTCAAGAAACTGATAATGTTGACCCAGGCCACGAAAAATTGTTCGTCGTACAATCGCCGGATATTCACGAAATAGAACACCAGCAGCCCGATGAAGATCAGAATCTGCGTCCACTGAACGGGGTCACGACGAAAGAGACGCACGTCCTTGAGCACGAGCTGGCGAACCGGGTCGGACAGGCCGGGCAAGAGGTGCAGGATGAGGGCGTCGATCCAGCTCCTTCTTCCGATTTTGCGATTACCCGGTCCGGAGGCCACGCGCCAATAGGCCTCGCGATAAAACGCCCCCGCGAACCGTCCTATCACGTAGTTCAAAAACAGCGCATTGGCCAGCAAGACCGAGAGGAAGAGCACGCCGTCTTGCCAGTTTCGGTCCGCCGACGCCAGCACACCGCTGGACAACCACCAACTGGGCAAGAATCGGAATTGCGTGATGCTCAATCGATCCAGCGTCCGCTGAAGCCACTCCAGACTGAAGGCATTCGTAGCGTGCGGAAGACTGAGAACCCATCGCCCCACCGCGACAGCGCCTAGGACGCCTGCAATGATCCCGACCGTCCATAGGAGCGTCTTGGATCGCGGGAAGAACATTGCCACCAACAGCGAGACGAGGCCGCCGATCGCCGTCGGTATGTAGACAAAACTCACAAGGTACGGCAGCAACAGCCAATAGTGGTACCAAGGAGCGCGAACCTCCACCGCGTAAGCCAACAGCAGAGGGCTGCCCAAGAGCACGAACGCCCAACTGCTGAGAAAGACGGCATCCATATACTTGTCCAAGAATACGCGTTCGGGATGAACGGGCAACGTCAGCAGAAACTGCGTGTCCCTCCCGCGGAATAGCGAACCGTGCAGCATGATGGCCGACGAGAGAATCAGCATCAGCCCCAGCGTCAAAAAGAACGTCCCAAAAATGTAGTGGATTGTTTGCTGTACTAAGTCGGTGTAGGGGATGGCGAAAATCAAGAAGTGGAACCCTTCCCGAAACAGCGCGAAAAGTCCCAGCCACAACAAGGAACCCAAACCGACGACGAGCCAAACGCGAAACCACGCACGGCTCAATGTTTGAAGCACAACCGTCCGCACCGCTTGCCGTTTCACCGCCCCGAAGATTCTCGCCTCCTCCGCCGGAGACGGCAGCTCCCAAGAGCCGATGGAGTCCGCGGCCGGGCCGTCCTTGATCGTTTCGCTAGAGAGCCGTTCGTACTTCATCGCTGATTCGTGAGGCCTTCCAAACGTGGTACCATGCCGTGCTGCACGCCTTTTCGGAGTTAGGATCCGCCGACCGGCGCCCGATGCGTCGCCGAATCGCGGCCGAGATCGCCGTTCGAAAGAGCCGATACTGTGCCGTTGGACGAAATCGCCTCTCCGTCGCCGTTGGTCAGTTCCAAGAAAATCTGCTCCAACGAGCGATGATCTCCCTCTTTCAAGGCCCTCAACTCGGCCACGGACCCGAAGAAGATCAGCCTTCCCTGGTGAATGATGCCGATTCTGTCGCCGATTTCCTCGGCAATGCTGAGGGTGTGCGTGGACATGAAGACCACGCCTCCTTGCGCCACTCTTTCGCGCAGCAAGTCTTTCGCCAGTCGGGCATTCTTCGGATCCAAGCCGACCATCGGTTCATCGACGACCAAAACGGGCGGATCGTGCAGCACCGCCGATGCAAAGACCACGCGCTGCCGCATGCCGTGAGAATAGCTCTCCGTCCATTCGTCGAGAAAACCGGACAACTCGAACCTGGCGGCCTCGCGCTCGATCCGATCGCGGAGAAGGTTCGACGGCATCCCGCGCAGGCGGCCCACAAACTCCAAGAACTCGCGTCCCGAAAGCTTGTCGTACAGGAACGGTTGATCGGGGACATACCCCACCTGCCGCGCGGCTTCGCGACTCTGCTTGACGGTGTCGTAGCCGCACACGCACACCTGTCCCTCGCTGGGCCGCAACAGGCCCACCAGCATTCGAATCGAAGTCGTCTTGCCGGCCCCGTTCGGTCCCAAGAAGGCGAATAACTGTGCCGCGGGTATGTGCAAATCCAAGTGTGAGACGGCCGTTTTCGTTCCGTAACGGCGTGTCACATCATAAAAATCAATCATGGCGTGGGCCCGTCCGTGTTCTGAAAAAAGCCGGTACGCGCTCTGCGGATTTCCTCCGCCTGATCTGCCAGCCGTCGGGCTTGGCTCCGCGGCAGCCGCGACAGTACGATCGTACTGTCCATCAACCTGGCTTCCTGACGGAGCACCATGCCGTCGGGAGCAACCCAAACTCGGCCCCGAGGCGGCTTGTTCTGCGAACCGCCGTTCGCGCCCGGATCGCTTCGGTACACCACTACCCAGGCCAATACCGTTTTGCCCTCGTGAACGATCGGCTGCCGCCCTTCCACTTTCGCGGAAATCACCTCGAGGGGGCGGCGCTGCACGACCTGATTGGGTAGATTGAACGGACTATAGACTTCGACGGTCCATTGCTGGCCGTCGCGCAAGCCGGGCAACACGCTCTGCGGCGAGAACGAATCGCTTACCAGTACGTCCGATCGAAAGCCCAGGTCCGTATCGTAATTGAAATTGCCCGCCTGAAGATTCAAGTGCAGCGTATCTTTTTCCACGCTCCCGCGAATGATCACCAAGGCATCGGGCAAGGACGGCGTTCGCACGCGCGTTTGAAACGACGAGAGCCGTTTCAACGGATCGAACAACATCACGGTCTCGAACTCCAACGCCAGCCGCGGTTTCGTCTGAGCACGATCGGCGAAAAGGGTCCATATCCCCGGAAACATCTCGCCGAGCGGAAGCTCATCGAAGTGCAAAAGATGCCGAACTTCGGTCAAATCCTCCTCGACCGGAATCGTTTCCGAGACCGCCCAACCGATGGATCGGTCGCGCCAACGGACATGCCATCCAACGACCGTCTCCTCGCGCTGCGCGTTGAGGATCGCTTCGTAGCTGGGGGGGAGCCCACCAAGAATACAGGCATGACCTTTGTGGTGACCAGCCACGTCATGGCGGCCAACCAGAACGAGACCACGGCAAAGGGATACCACCGCGTGTACGCCATGAACAGTCTCAAAGATTTCCGACGGCCGATGCGGCCGTAGTTTCCCGACCGGAAAAGCCCATTTTTTCTCCCACCGGGACAAGGTTTGCCGGGACGTCACCGGTCGCTCGGTCGCCCCTTCCCGAAACCGCAGACCGCCCCGAAAGCCTCGCCGACCCAATGTACCGCGCTGAATAGCCTCTTGCGCGGCATGGTTGATTTCGCAACTCATTGTAACGCCAAGCCGGCCGAAATTCACCACCTTCCGGGGTTCGATTTCGACCTGAGGGAGTACGTTCGGGCAAAAAAGCCGCAACCCGCGGCCGAACGCAGTTTGCCCTCTGACCGGCACAGCCCTCTTGTCGCTCGGCAAAAACGATTGTAGGCTACATTAAAGTTGGGAGTAGACGCCGACTTAGGCCAAAACGCTTCGTTTCGGTGGTCTTACATCCTAACACGGAGAGTTCAACCGCGTTGTCCAGAACGCGGCGCGGTAACCGTTCGGACCGGCCTGAAAGATGCCTGTGGGCGGGACGGCTAGCTTTGACATAGCCCGGGACAGCCCGCACGAATAGCGGATAGCCCTCTCATTCGCTTAGTGATAAAATACTTGCGAAGGGGTTTGCGGGAATTCGTCCCAGCTAACGTGGGGGCGCCGAGAATCGCGTGCGATTCCCCTTTTGCGGCACGTGCAGCCTGCCGAAGTGGGAAGCTCGGGCGATCCAGCGAATTGCGGCGATGTAGAAAGTTGTGGCGGTGTAGCTCAGCTGGTTAGAGCAGCGGAATCATAATCCGCGTGTCGGGGGTTCGAATCCCTCCGCCGCTACTTAGCCTGGAGTAGGCATGGCTTACAGCATCCTCACCCCGCCGGGGTGATCGCCCGCAAGGCCTCTCGATCGGGTACTCTCCTCCGGAGACCGGGCTTGCGGCTCTGAACATCCGTAGCCGCACTGCTGCTGGTTTGCGGATCCGTTCGCCGTCGGGAACGGTGCGGATTGGGTGTGGTCGCCGAAATTGTGGCCCTTGTCGGCCGTAGCTTCTCCTTAAAGTTCGGCGGTTTTGTGATTTCCCTCTTAGCCCGTAGGCATTTCGCAGGTCCATTATCATCGGGCTTCGAGGAAGACGCACCACGGCCATGACGCAGGCCCCGGTGTTGCGACCCATTCCAGCGGCCCGAGGAATTCCGGCTCGACGACACTTTCCCCCGCCCGTTTTCCATCGGCCGCCTGACATCTCCCGCAGCCTACGCCACGTCGCAGGATTGTCGGGCATTCCGGCCGAGCCGTTGACTTCATTGAGCCGGCCGAATCAGAGCCAACCCACTGGCCCCGAAAAATCGGCATCGCGACAAGGAAACGCCGCTCCCTGGCGGTCGCGGCTCGGCGTATCGATCCGTCACGGGTTGGAATATGAACAGATCGCGGGTAAGAATGGGCACTTGTCGCGGCTCGGACAGGTTCTAAAACCTGGGGAGTGCGGTTCGCGGCGGGTATGGAAAGGTACGCCCGGAGGGATTCGAACCCCCAACCGGCGGATTAGAAATCCGCTGCTCTATCCCTTGAGCTACGGGCGCAGGTCAGCAATGCATCGCACGCGGCGTTACGATTTAGCAACACGAGCCCCGCTCTTCCATGCCCCACGATCAAGCCGGGCTCGACCGCAACTACCGAACCGATTCCGGGAGTCGGCGAAGAGGAATCTTTCCGGAAAGGCCGAATTGCAGGCTATCGGCAAGTCTACAAATCGGTTTTTCCGCGGTCAATCCACACGGTGAGGCCTCCATTTTGGCTCCAGGGTTCTGCTTTAACTGCCCCTACCATCCAATGCATAGGGGCCTGACATGGCGTCCGTTCGCCATGGTTGGACATGCTGGAATTCCCGGAGCATGCGAAGACACGGCAAGGGCGGGGCCATGGTACGTGCGAGTCGCAACCATTGCAGTCACACCCTGCGTTGTTCCGTGAATTTCGATCAGGCTGCCAGCCAAACCGGTTCCATGGGCCTCTTCGACATGACGACCTGACGGGCTACGCCTCGAATTTAGGAGAGCGCGCGAAAGAGAACCGCCGGGGCGACCACGAGGGTACCCGTGCGCATTCGCGTCGCTAAGGAGCATCCCTCGCGAAGCCGCAGGAGGAAGGGCCATGCCATCCCTCGAGGCCGCCCCCGACAACGGTGGATCGCTCGAATGTCAACATTCGAGAGAGGGAATCCACCGGGTAAGATTTCAATCCCGACCGTAGGACGCAGTCGGACACAATCTTTGCCGGGCTGCCCGAGGCGAATCGACCGGATATCAACGGCGGAGTCTCAATCGCCGTCCGGCCAATCGAGCTTTTCCTCGGCGGCCAATTTCCGCAGCTTGGTCAAGGCCCTCGATTCGAGCTGCCTTACCCTCTCCTTGGTGACACCCAGTTCCGCACCGACCTTTTTCAGAGTCAACGGTTCCTCGGAGTCATCCAAGCCGAAGCGCCGCACAATAATCTGGCGTTCGCGCTCGTCCAGGCGCTGCAAGATGTTTCGTACTTGCGTCTCGCGCTGCATTTGGGCCGACTCGAGTTCCACTTGGTCGCTGCGTTCGTCTTCGGTAACGTTGAAGAGCTCGCTCTGGGCCGTGCGGAATCGATCACGATAGCGATGCTCGTCAGGGATCGTGCGGGCGAAATTCTTCATGATGGCCCAACTGGCATACGTACTGAATTTGTTGCCGCGCGAATAATCGAACTTCTCCACAGCCCGAATCAGTGACATGTTCCCATCACTTACCAGCTCGAAAAAGTTCTCGGCCGGGCCGACATGCTTTTTGGCAATCGACACCACGAGACGCAAGTTGGCAGAGATGATCTCGTTCTTGGTCTTTACGGCCTCCTCGTAAAGGCGATCGATCTCGGCCATTAGGCCGCGGTCGGGCCTCTTCCGCGATTTCAATCCTTGCTCCAGCTTTTCGCGGAGTTTGGAAGCCTTGTACTTGAGGTAATTCATCTTGCGGAAAAGGTGAATCTCCTGGGCCTGAGTCAACAGTGGGACTTCGTACAGGCTCGCAAGGTACGGCGGCAATCCGGCGGGCAGCCGCCCGGCCCGCGGCGCGTGTTCCGAGGGCGGCGGGGGCCCGAGAATCTCTCGCTCGCGGGCCGGAGTCACGCGTTCGAACTCCTCACTGGGAATGTAATCCAGGGGAAGCTCCCGGATCCGCCGCGCGGCCATCTCATCAATCACTGCGACCGCGCGCGATCGCGTGATGCAGTACCGTTTCGCAATAACGTTTAAGGACTCGCCCGCGCGATGATCGCGGTAGATTCTCCGCTTCAGGTCCTCAGAAAGCGGGCTCTGAGCTTCCGGGAAAATGGCCGACCGCGGATTCTTCTGGTCGAATTGCCGCAAAATGTATCGGATGGTTTCCATACTTCTTCCTGTTCTCGCGGCCAAACGCCGTGTGACCTCCGGTCGGCAGGCCCCTGCCTCCGCGAGGCGCCGCGCGCGATCGATGATTTCCTCTTTCTCCTCGGGCGTGAGTTGGCTGAATTGCGTGGCCTTTTCCACACGCTTGGCCTCCTTTTCCCGAAAACGTCGCACCGTACTTTCCAGGAAGCCGACACGGTGGCGGCCGTCAATCAAGAAGCGTCTGCTGACCAACCCGGTGCGGCGCCACCTCGCCACGGTCTTCGTCGCTACGTTGAACTCCTTGGCCAGCTCGTCAACGGTGTAGATGCGCTCATTGACGTCTTCCGGAGCGAGCGGAACCGTTTCGGCCAAGTCTTCGATCAATTGAATCAGGTCGTGCTGGAGGTCCGTTCCCGTAAAACGCACGTCGTCGCTCGAATCCGGACGGAACCGGGTAATCTTGAAGCACACCTGCCGGTACGTGTACCAACGGGCGGGATCGATTTCCGCGAGCAGTTCCTCTGCCCGAGCGATTTGCTTGATCTTTTTGTCGCGCGGGGCGAAACCGGTTAGCTGGCGGCATAGCTCCGCCATTGCGGGTATGCGATACTTAGCCGACTGAACGGCGCTAGCCATGATCCAACCTTCCCCTAACAGAAAGCCTCTCAGGAAGCGGTTATCCGCCTTGGTATTCAGACGTAGGAAGCGCTGAAAGAGTTCGTGTTTTTGCCATTTCTTCCAGTGGCAACTGTCGTTTTGCAACAGGATACCACGAACGATCCTTTTTTGCAACTATCGCTTCGGAAAATTCGAGAAAACCAGGAATGATTGCTGCTCCTCGCCTGAGTTGGGGCATCCCGACGAGACGCCAAACTGTTTTCGGCGCGAGCCGCGGAAGCCCTGTGCGAACTCGGCCTCCTCGAGAATTCGCCCCCTTGTAGTTGCCGGGATGGCGGGAATAATTACACAAATTCGGATCGGCATGGGAAACCCTTTGCCGAAAGCCCGCAGCTTGCCCGATCAGTCCGCTATTTTCTCGCAAGTCATGCCATTGTGCGCCACCCGGATTCCGTCACCACCCACTGCGTCCCTCGTTGCAATATCGGTTCCAATCCCGTTTAACATCTCACACCCCAAACCAAAAACCCCGGGCTTACCCATATTTCCGCTCGCGCCTGGGCCGATACGCTGAAACGACTGCCAAACATGCGTCTTGCCAGGACACGTTGGTGTACCGTTTGGTTTATTTCGCTACACATCACCCAAACCCGCCAGCGCAGAATAAGATTAATCAACGCGTGATGTTGCGCGGCTTCCCACCGCCAGAGGATGCGCGGAATTCGTCGATGGCCCGTGCCCTGATCCTTCCGAGCTTGCTTCCGCCGAACAAAACGTCCGCAGACGGGATTCCGGTTTCCGATCTGGATTCTTCTCGCCGCTCGCGGTACCCTACGCAGGTTTTTGGAGGCACAGCGTGCGGACCAGCGCGGCATGCCCCTCCGGCAAGTGGTGTTCCGAGCGGTCGCGATGCCGGGCATGCGTGACGTATCAAGAGCCCCCTTGCCACGAAACCTGGTTAGGAAAGAAAGAGATCCAGCATGGCCGCCGTTCGCAAAACGCGCCGCTCTCGCACCGTTTGGATGGCGGGCATGATCGCTCTTTTCGTTCTAACCCCGCTCGTCGGGTGTCGGAGCTGGGAAAAGCCGCAATGGAATAACCCGGGGCCGGTGGAAGTTCAGCGGCAGGCCGCCGAACGGTACGACCCGTATCCGGATACGAATGTCGGCCAGGAAATCGTAGGCAGCCGCCCGCCGGGCTACGAGCATCCCCTGAGCGAGCCCGAGAGGATTCGGCGCAAACCGTGGTTGCCTCAGTTGTGGTGACAAAAGCACTCCGTGTTTTTTGAGATCTTGCGATTACTAAATGCTCGTTCCGTATTCGCGTGCGAACCGGTTTGGACTTGACGTCCGTACGAGGATCCGGTACAGAAAAAGGCCGAATCCTCACCGATGTACGATCGTCAGCCGGTGAGATAGGCCATAGCAAAGGCCGCAGGCGGAGCCGCGGCCGTCACACTCGTGCAAGGATGCCAAACATGAAAGGACATGGGCTCGGCGGGCTGCTGACCGTCTGTTGCTTGGTCGCCGTGCTAGGTTGCTCTTCCACCAAGCCGGGCGGCTTTTCCCTGTCGCAGGTCAACCCGTTCAAATGGAACAAGGCGGATTCCGAGGCCAAGCCTTATCCACAAAAGCCTTCCGCATTTGCCACTCCGAGCGAGTTGCCTACCACGCGATCGCCCGCAACCGCCTACGCCGCGACGAGCAGCAATCCATCGTCCACGGATATCAGCACGAGCAGCCCGTATCCGAGTACCGGAACGTCCTACCCGGGAGTGCAGGCCGGCTACGACGCCAACAGCTATCCCGCCACGACAACTACTCCCCGGACACCGCAGGCCACGGGAAACCCCGGATACCAGACGCAACCCTATCCAAGCACCTCCGCCTTGGACCCGGGCGGTGCTTATCCCGTGGCAAATACGTCCGCAATGGGGTCAGACAGGGCTGGGAACACGGTTCCGCAAGCTCGTTACGATGTCGGTGCCGCCCGGTATAGTTTGAGTGGAACCGGCAGTATCAACTCGGGCCCGGGCGTCGCTTCCATGGACGGGACGGCAAGCGGCGTACCGACGGCGGGAACCCAACCGACCGCAAGTTCCAGCGTCGGGTTACCAGCCTCCGACCCAGCCGCCCTCGTAGGCGACCGCTACGCCCATCTCTACAACAACCAGGGAACCGCCGGTGGCGTCGGTCAGACCGGATATCAACCGGGAGTGACGGGGTATGCCCCGGGGCAGACGGGTTATCAGCCCGGCTTCAGCGAGACGCCGGCCGGCAGCTCTCAATATCAGCCCGGGAACACCGGCTACCTGCCGGCAGGAGTGCCCGCCTACACTTCGCCCGACACACAGACCGGAGGTTACCGCAATACGCTGCCTGGGGCAACGGGCGGAAATTTCGTCCCCGGTACTGCGCCGGACTACCCTGCAGGCGAGTATCGACCGGGTAGCACAAAATCGTATGTGCCGCGGACTTCCATCCCGCAGTCCTCCACCGGATCGACCGTACCCGGCGCCGCCTACGAATCGCAGGCATCGTCGTTTTCCTCCCCGTATTCAGCCGACAATTCCGGTTCGTTCCGAATGTAATTGAGAGCCCCGCCGGAATACCCGCCGAGATGCCGGGAACTACCCATACATTGGCGCGTGAATCCGTGCTTCGCGTGCCGGCCGTGATTCTGTTCGGTCCCACCGGCGCGGGCAAAACCCCGCTGGGCCGTCTCGTGGAGAGCCGCGGTCTTCAGGGACTGCGATGGCGACACCTGGACTTCGGCGAAGAGCTGCGGCGGGCCGCCGGCGGTTCGGATTCGCCCCCCCTCTTCACGCCCCAGGAACGCTCCGCCTTATGCCGCATTCTGCAAGCGCACCGTTTGCTTCGGGCTGACGAACTTTGGATCGCGGAGCGGGTTCTGAAGCACTTTGCAGCGGGAGCACCGCAGGCTCCCGGCGGTGTTGCGGGCGGCGTCGTCCTCAATGGATTGCCACGCAACCTCCAGCAGGCCGAGCTGGTCCATCGCTATTTCGATGCCCACCTGATCGTCGAATTGACGGCTGATGCCGAGACGATTCGGGAGCGTCTGCGGAGCGATCGAGGGGGCGACCGCGCGGATCGCACCGACGATACCCCCGACGCCGTGGCACGGAAGCTCGATTGGTACCACCGCGAGACGCTACCATTGATCGAACACTATCACCGATCCGGCTGCACGGTGGTGCAAATCATGGTTTCCAAGGAGATCGCGCCGGAGCAAACATACCGCGAGTTGGCCTCTCGCCTTGCGGCAATGCCGGACCTGGCCGGGGGGGCGAAGGAAACCGGGGAATCCGGCGGCCGCGAACCCCTCGGGTAATGCCGCCGGCAGGCCGCGACTTCACTCCTCGAGTCGGGCGACAGGGCCGATATAGTCTTCCGCCACGACGATATTGTCGAACCAAATCTTGGTCACGGGATTCGGATTCGGTACCTTGTTTTGCCTCGCGGCGTTTTCCGTGACGTACAAGAGCAGCCAGAAGAAGTTGAGCTTCAGCGACGGGTCCGTCCGCCATCGAAAGCCCTCGAATGGTTCGCCCTCTTCCTTCAGTGTGAAACCCATGCCCGTCCATGCACTGCGGGGTACTCCCTCGCGGAAATGGGCGACCGGCTGACCGTCCAGCCACAAAGCCAATTCGCCGTCTCGTTTCTCGGGAGCGGAGTTGAGCGAGACCATCAACTCGACGCACTGCCAGCGCCCTCGCGGAACCAATTGCGGTCGGTCGGGCTTCAGACCGTTGCCCCAATACCGACCGTCGGCCGAAATCTTCATCTCCGGCCAATAACAATAGAAATTCCACAAGCCGGGCGGCGGATACCGACCATAGTCGCCGTACGGCTCGATGCCCACCGTCACGCGCTCATCACCACGAGGGCGTTCGCCGGCGCCGCCTTGCGGATAGGGTGTCGCCGGATTGTATCCACCCACGTGCACAAAATGATGGATATACGGGCAGTCCAGGGCGAATTTGACATAGAACCGGGCGAATATTCTGTCCACCGGTCGAAAACGGCGGTAAAGGTGACCGCCCGTGTTTTCGCCCAACAAGGCTGTCATTTCCAGCGATGTTTTCCCGCCGCTTCCCGCCGGGGAGTCCTCAGCCAGCGAGAGGACGCGGCCGGCCTTGTTCGAGACACTCTCCCACCGAAGTGCAAGATCCTCCACCGTAATGTTCTCGAAGTCCTCCGCCAAAAGCACGCGAGGGTCTCGGTCGATACCCCGATCGCCCGGATATCGGGTCGCCAAGCCGACGCCGAAGTTGGGCGACGATGTCGGCGGCTCGGCATTGGCTTCGCCTTCGAGAATGCTTGACCAAGACAGAATGCCTAGTAACGTTACGGTCACCGCGATTGGCAGGGGTTTCATGCGACTTTCTCCGGAAGGGGCTAACGAACAGGCGGCCGGACCACGCGAGCAGAACCGGTCTCAGCATTCCTTCGTTTCGCGCGGCGTTGCTTTAGGCTGTAGGTTCGCCAGCCTCCGGCACCACGCCCAGAATCCCACGCAACGAATTCGCCGCCGACCCCGGCAAGTCCCACGGCATCCGCTGCGACGCTGCGGTGAGATCATTGTACCGACATCGCGAGAATCTTGGGACTTGCAAAGAGGCTTGGTCTATACCGCCCGAATAATCATTGGCATTCGGAATCGACCCGGGTCGCAGCGGCCCTCGCCCAGTCGCATCCGGTAGCCGGCCCCGAACTGAACTTCGCTTTAACACCTGTCGCTGCCGACATGCTTGCATCACCGAGCTTGCCGGAGTAAACCATCCGGTAACGAACGGCAACCAGCGCCGCCCAGAGCGCGAAGAGGTCGGCCGGTCGGAAATCCGCAGAGAGCTTCGTCAAACCGTTACAGAGGGAGGCCGGTATGCCCGCACGGCGATTCATCTCGGAACTTGGGGTTGGCGGCTTAGGCAACTGGATACTGGCTTCGGCGGTGTTCGCGCTTTTCTGTGGATTGACGGCGCAGGCCGATCAGATTCTGTTGGAATGGCGTTTCGACCGTCCCGGTGACCTCCAGGGCTGGGCCGGCGGAGGGCATCTGCGGAACCTCCAAGTTCATGGCGGTGTCTTGGAAGGCGAGACGGTCGGAGATGATCCGATCCTGTTCAGTCCGGTTTTCGAAATCCCGGCCGCGCCTCTTCAATACGTCGAATTCCGCATGAAAACGGCTGGTGGAGGAGCCGGGCAGCTCTTTTGGACCGAAACGTTGGAAGGCCGATTCGGCGGTTTCAGCGAAGAGAAGGTGTGCCGCTTCGACGCCTTCTCCGACGGAGAGTTCCACGTCTACCGGGTCTATCCGTTTTGGCACGCGGCGAAAAAGATTATCCGGCTACGACTCGACCCGCCCGCCGCCGGGAGTTTCTCGATCGAATGGATTCGCGTGGCCGAGCAACCGTTGCCGAGCGTTTCTTCGGCGGCGAGCCGGCGAATTCCGGCCCGCGCGGAAAACTGGATCGCGTGGCAGGATGTCCAAATCGTGGGTGCGGCTTCCGACGGGCTGCACCTTCGCTCTGTAGGAAAGTCACCCGTGGTTCTGGCTCCGACGCCGGCCGTTCCCGCGGATGAAAACGCTTACGTTTCCATCCGCATGGCGGTCGACAAAGGGAACGCAGGACGCCTTTTTGCCGTCTCCGACGCCCGCTTTGGGATGGAATCGCTCACGTTTCCCATCAGAGCCGACGGGAAGATGCACTCCTATCATATCGAGGCCGACCAGATCCCCACCTGGTCCGGGCGCGTCCTTCTTTTGGGAGTGCAACCGACGGATGCGGCAGACGCCGCGGTGACCGTCGAATCCGTCGAGATCGGCGACGCCCCCCGCAGTCCGGCGGACATCGAGGTCGCGTTCTTCGGTTCAACGGCCGGTGTGAATCGCGTCCATCGCCCGATCGAAGTTTCGCTCTTGCTGCGAAATCTCGGCGGCGAGGTGGCCCGCGATGTAGTCGCCGCCCTGAAGCTACCGAGCAATTGCCGCATCGTGGGAACGAACGAACAGCGTGTCGCTCGGCTCGGTCATCTGCTTCCTAAGACCTTTTCTTGGACGATCGAATGCGAGGACGCAGTGACCGTGGAGGCGAAGGTCGAGCTGCGTGCGGCCAACCACGCGCCGATGGTCGCGTCGGCGACGATTCCGTTCACGGAGTCACCGCCGGTACCAATGGGGAACGATATTCCCCCGCCTCAACCGGTCGATTGTCCCTACGACATCGGCGTATTCTACTTTCCCGGTTGGGATTCGATGTCGCGGTGGCTGCCGATCCTCGGCTACCCCATGCGAAAGCCGGTATTGGGATGGTACGACGAAGCCGATCCCGAATGCGCCGACTGGCAGATCAAGTGGGCCGTGGAGCACGGGGTCAAGTTCTTCATGGTGGATTGGTACTGGTGCCAGGGCAACCGCCATTTGGAACATTGGCTTCACAATGCGTACATGAAGTCGCCATTTCGTCCGTACCTCCAATGGGCCGTCATGTGGGCGAACCACAATCCCCCCAATACGCACTCCGTGGAGGATTGGCGCCAGGTAACGCAGTATTGGATCGACCATTACTTCGGCATGGCTGAGTACTACCGCATCGACGGGCGGCCCGCGGTGTTCATTTGGTCGCCGGGCAACATTCGCAACGATGTGGGCGGCAGTGAGGAAGCGGCCAAACTTTACGCCATGTCGCAGCAAATGGCCCGCGGGGCGGGCCTGCCGGGGATCTATTTCGTGGCCATGAGCTCCCACGACAGCGAAGCCGCGTGCCGCCGACTGAAGGCGGAGGGCTACGAGGCATTCACATCGTATCACGGATTCCAAATCGCGGCTCAAAACGCCGGATCGAACCAATTCCCCTTCGCCGACGTCGTCAAGACATCGCCGGAACTCTGGCAGCAAGCGGACGCCCGCGCCTCCGGCCTTCTGTACATGCCGATCCTCGATACCGGTTGGGATGCGCGGCCTTGGCACGGTACGCGCTCGCTGGTGATTACGGATCGCACGCCCGAGGCTTTCGGCGAGTTGTGCCGCGAAGCCCGGCGGTATGCCGATCAAACCGGCAAGCGGATCATCGCGATCGGGCCGTGGAACGAATGGGGCGAAGGAAGCTACATCGAACCCTGCGCGGAGCGAGGTTTTCGCGATTTGGAGGAATTGCGTGGCGCATTCTGCCCGCCCGGTCCGTGGCCACCCGCCCTTGTTCCGGCAGACCTCGGCCGCGGGCCGTACGACTTGCCGCCGACCCCGTTGAAGACGCGGTGGACTTTCGACACCGTAGGTGAGTTGGAGGGCTGGATGCCCAACTCCCAAATTCAAGCCCGGGTGGAAGGCGGCGCCTTGATCGGTAAAACAACCGGCGGCGATCCCATTCTCTCAAGCCCCGCCGTTGAACTCGAAGCGGATGCCATCGGCAAAATCGTGATTCGCATGAAATCCGACCGCGACGATTTGGGGCAGTTGTTCTGGGGAACGGCGAACTCACCGCAGAGCGAGGCCAACAGCGTCCGCTTCAAGATCATCGGCGACGGGCAGTTCCACGATTACGTATTGGGAGTGAGAGACTCCCGGCGTTGGCGAGGATTGATTACCTCGCTCCGGCTGGACCCCTCGACCCAATCCGGCGTGGAGTTCGCGATCGACGAAATCCGCTGCGACTCAGGCTCTTGATGAGCGGTAACGTAGTTCGCCGATTAGTCGAAAGACTAACGGACCGTGCCGGCCCGCCCAGGAGCTTTGCACGGGCGCGTCACGCTTCGATAATGCCAAACGTAGTGGGCCGAAACGCGTCCGCTCCATGCGTCCGAATTCGGGTTTGAAAACGGTGAGCAACGGTAAGCGAGGTCTTGCTACGGCCGAAAACGCGGCGCCTCTTCGCCATTTTGCGAGGCTGCATCGCTGGCGCCGCCCAAGTTCCCGGGGATCGGCACGGAGGATCTCAGGGCACGGAATAGCGCCCCGGCCACGCGTCCCGGCCGAACCTCTTCATTGCCGTCGCTCTCGCCTGAGCTTTGCGAAGGCGAGGCGGGATCTCCCGTAACTGAACTCGCCGTCGGGGCGGCGGGGGGTAAATCGGGCGCGGCATTCATGGGCTGCGAGTCCGCTGCACCCTCTCTCCCCGGCGGTGGAGGCGGCGGAACATTCGGCGCGGTCGTTTGCTCCGGAGACGAAACTTGCGACGGGGCCCCGCTGCCGGCCGGCTGTTTTTCCGCCTGCCTTCCGCACCCCAGGCTCAGCATACTGATCGCCGCCAAACCGACCACTACCGCGAAATACCGCAACATGGAAAACCTCCTCCTGTGAAACATCCGCTCCACGAGTGACCTAAAGATCTCTGTTTCGCATCCCTGGCATCAAAATACCGGCCCCTAGTTGCGGAAAGACGCCCCCGCCCTTTTGCAGAAGCAATTGTCGCAGGCGGCAGGCGAGAAGTCTAGGACGCCCTCGCGGGATCCGTCCACGACTCGAGCCGCTCCATCATGCGAGAGATAACGATGTCGGCGGGTCGCGCACGCGCCGCATTGGGTATTCCGCTATCCTCAAGGGCGAAAATCCGAATCGCGATCCTCAATTCCCTCTCGCTCGCTGAGTCCCTCCGGCCGCCGACGGCATCTTGAAACGCGGCATCTGTTCTTCAAGTCAGATCATTCGTAGAATGAACAAACATTCCCACTACTAAAAACGCCGGACGCTTCTCGGTTCGATGCAATTGGGTCGGCGGGCGAAGAACCGTTGATAAAATTCTCGACGGGCAGCGGCGTGATTGCGCTGACTTCTGTCGGACGGCAACTCCTGTCGCAATGCGGTTCCGACGGCGACCATCTTTTCCACGGAAAACGTCACGATGACGAGGATTGCATGGGTAACGGGTGCGTCGAGCGGCATCGGCAGGGCCGTCACACAGTATTTGGCCCATGCCGGGTACCGCGTTTTCGCCTCGGCACGCCGTGCCGAAAAGCTGGAAGAGCTTCGCTCGGACGCCGTCGTGCCGCTTGCGCTGGACGTGACCGACCCCCAAGCGGTCGCCGAGGCTGCTGCGCGGATTGCGGAAGTCGCGGGAAGACTCGACGTCCTCGTCAACAATGCCGGATTCGGACTGTACGGTACCATCGAGGGGGCCTCCGATGGGGACGTCCGGCGACAATTCGAGGTGAACGTTTTCGGCCTGGGCTGCGTCACGCGAGCCGCTCTTCCGCTGCTGCGGCATGGTGAGTCGCCCACCATCGTCAATATTTCATCGGTCGTGGGAAAACTGGCACTCCCCTTTGCAGGCTGGTATTCCGCGACCAAGCACGCCGTGGAGGCGATCTCCGACGCCCTGCGGTTGGAGACGGCCCCACTTGGCATTCGGGTCGTCGTAGTGGAACCGGGAGCCGTCAAGACCGACTTTGACGCCGTGGCGCTCGACCTCTTGGATGCGTGCAACGACCCGGCGGATTATCATCCGGCGAAGAAGGGGTTTCGAGAAGCCGTCGTGGACGCCTACCGCACCGCGCCCGGCCCGGAAGTGGTGGCCCGAACCGTATTGAGAGCCGTCCAATCGAAACGCCCGCGGCGACGCTACGCAATACCGAGCAGTGCCCAGGCCTTTACCGTGGCGCGGAGGCTTTTGCCCGACGGCGCATTCGACTGGATCCTGAGCCGCGTTCTGCGGCTGCGACGATATCCCCGCACCCCGACGGGTGATGCGCGTTCGTGAGCGGGTTGCGAACACGTGAGCGTTTGTCGGTCAAGAGAGAAGGCGAGTTTTGATCCGTGAATCTCCGAGCGTCGGGTCAATCCGAACGTGTTTCGATCGCGGCCTTTGTCGACCTCATTTTTCCGCCGGTCTGTGAGATATGCCGGCACGACCTGCGAAGATTGGATCCCGCATCAGGTCGTTGGGCGGTTACGGAGGCCGTCGTGCCGCAAAGCACAACGTCGTCCAAGCCGGTCATGCTGTGCGACGACTGCATCGCCGGCCTGACGAGCCCGGATTTGAGAGCCTGTCCCCGGTGCGGCGGGTTCGCGGATCAGCATCCTACGGAGACGGACTGCAATTGGTGCCGGAAGGAAAACTTCGCTTTCGGCCGCGTCATCGCCTTGGCACCGTATTCGGAGGCGATGGCGGAGGCCGTACTGAAATCAAAAATGCCCGACGGCAACGACCTGTGCGCGGCGCTGGCCCGCCTGCTCTGCTTGGTTCGCGGCGAGCAACTGAGGGAGCTGAACTGCGATCTCGTAATTCCGATTCCGCTGCACCGCTCTCAGATGGCCGCCCGCGGGATCTGCGGTCCGGAATGGATCGCCCTCGAGATCGCCCGATTTCTTGGAATCCCATGCCGAACAGGACTTCTGCAAAGGGTTCGCAAGACACGACGCCAGCGCGGCCTAAAACGCAATGCCCGGTTCCGCAATGTCCGCGGCGCCTTCGCCGTCCGAGTGGGTTGGACGCGGCGCTTGGCCGAAACGCTGCTCGGCTCGCTTCGGCAATTCACGGCAAAAAGACAAATAACTCGGGGCGGGCCGAGTAACTATTGGGAAAAGCGGAAAGTCCTTCTCGTGGACGACGTTCTGACGACAGGGGCCACCTGCCACGAAGCCGCTAAAATCCTCCGCAAGGCAGGCGCCGCGGAAGTCGCGGTAACCGTGGTGGCAAGGGCCCAGGGTGACTACAGCAGGATTGTCTAGCCCCCTCCTTCGGCTGCTGGGATATTGAACGATAGGGGGTGCGACTTGGATGGGCCGCCAAGCGAATCGCAGGATGGTACACGAACGTCCGACATGGGCGTGCGGCCAAGCTACCCCATCCGCTCGCCATGATCTAAACTTACATGAATCCCATTCCACACACCATCGGCGCTTGCCGCGCGGCGCAAGCGTTTCATCAGGGATAGGATGAGGAAGCGAAGGAGACGGAGGAAAAGTGATATGTCTGAGGGCCCGCCGCCTGTGGGACGCCCGGATCAGCAACCGGTTTCAATACCCTCGTCGCAAGACGGCAAACCGGTCGCCTCGCCTCAGCGAAAGGGCAAAAAAACGCGACGCCCCAGCGCGCTCGATCCGTTCCGGATCGCCGTCTGGCGCGGTCTGGCGACGATCCTGCCGCCGCTGCTCACGTTCGTGATCCTCATTTGGATCGTGACGACGATCAACCTTTATATTTTTCGGCCGCTCACGGACGGGACCCGCGATCTGATCCTGCTGTACATTGCCGACATCAAGCCGGTGTCGGCAATTCCGGCCGAACTCCGACGCCAGCCGGAACTCATCCTCGATGGGAAGACGTATACACGAGTTCGAGGGGGTAAGTATATCCCCAAACCGGTCGTCGAATATCTGGTTTCCGAGCTCGGCGAAGATGAAATTCCCACGGAAGCACGGGAATGTTACCAGAAATACATCCAGCTCCGCTACCTGAAGCCGCACATCATCTTACCCTTTTTGGTGGCGGTCCTGATTCTCGTGTTGTATCTGCTGGGCAAGTTCGTTGCAGCCCGGGTGGGACGCATGGTCTGGGGGACGGTCGAATCCGCATTCTTTTCATTTCCCCTCGTTAAGAGTATCTATGGCTCCGTGAAGCAGGTCAGTGACTTTCTCTTGGCTCAAAGGCAAATGGAATTCAGCCGCGTGGTGGCGGTCGAGTATCCTCGCAAAGGCATTTGGTCCATGGGCCTGGTAACAGGGGAAAGCCTGAGCGAGATCCGAACGGCCGCCAACGAGCCGGTCCTGGCCGTCTTTATTCCGACCTCGCCGGCGCCCATGACCGGATTTACCGTCAACGTCCCCAAGAAGGACACGATCGATCTCGATATCTCGATCGATCAGGCGATCCAGTTCATCGTAAGCTGCGGCGTGGTCGCCCCTCCGCAGTCGCTGAGCCCCAATATCGGTCGGCCGCCCGAAGTTCCGCAGACGGCATAAGTATTCGCCTCCAGCTGTTTGAGAGAAACGCGTCTTGGACGATTCGAACACCAAACGAAAGGAAGCCTTGTGCGGACGTTTCGGATCGGGACCCGGGGAAGTGCACTGGCGCGCAGGCAAGCGGATCACGTGGCGGATCGTTTGCGCGAGGCGGGAGCTACCGTCGAAGTCGTGCCCATTTTGACGCACGGCGATCAATGGAACCGGCAGTCGGTAGACGCTCTGGGAGCGGTGGGGGTCTTCACCAAGGCGATCCAAGACGCTTTATTGGCGACCGCGGTGGACATCGCCGTTCACAGCATGAAAGACCTGCCGACCGTCCCCGTTCCGGGGCTCATCCTCGCCGCCGTTCCGACTCGGGGTCCCGCGGGCGATGTATTGATTACCCGCGAGGGCCGATCCCTGGAGCAATTGGCCCCGCATGCGGTAGTGGGCACGGGCAGTCGGCGCCGAATCTCGCAATTGCTGCATATCCGCCCGGACCTCAACATCCGCCCGATTCGCGGAAATGTTCAAACACGTCTTAGAAAGCTGGAGAGCGGAGAGTTGGACGCATTGATCCTGGCGGAGGCAGGCCTCGTCAGGCTCGGTTTGACAGACGTCTCCCATTCCCCCCTTCTCCCTCAATATCTTCTGCCCGCTGCCGGCCAAGGCGCCCTGGCAATCGAGGCCCGAGTCGACGATCTCGAGGTGCAAGAGCTATTAGCCCCTCTCGACGATCCGGAAACCCGTGCGGCAACCAACGCAGAACGGGCCTTCCTGAGGGAATTGGGCGGGGGCTGTTTGGCCCCGGTCGCCGTTTGCGCGTGCCGAGTCGGCGGCCACTTGTTTTTGCGGGGCCGCGTGCTTTCCGTGGACGGCGTCCGGCAATTGGAAGCCTCCGTCATCGGGCGTCCGGAATGTCCCGAGGAATTGGGACGCCGCGCAGCCGCCATATGTCTGTGCCAAGGCGCGGACGAGGTCCTTGCCGCGGCTCGACATTCTGAAGCATCGGGCGACAAGAGCGCTTAACCACGCCGCGCCTCAGTAGCCTCCCCCTACTCGCCTATTGGGCCCGACTTCACGCACAACCGGGCCTTCCTCGGCCCAAGGCGTCGTCCCGACCTTCCCCCCTAATGGGTTTCCCACCTCAGCCCGCATCGAACGGCGCCCATGGTTACCGGCAGATCTTGCCGATTTTCCTTCACGGGCGGCCATTTTCGCCGAGCACGACCCGGGGCGAGGCGACTTCTTAACCTCTGGCATCCCATCCTTCGGTTTTCCATTCACACCGTAACTCATTTCCTCACTTCAATTTACGGCCACGAATGGAGTCTGCCTGAACGGAGTTCGACCGTTCGGCATGGTGCTTGCTTATGAAGATCGCGCCATCGACCGGAATATCCTGCACGACCGGCAGATTTTACCAACGCCACGGGTTTCTCGGAGCAGTCCGCATCATGCCGTTCGGGTTGTACATCTCCGCCGAAGGGGCTCATGCCCAAAACCGCCGTATGGAGGTCATCGCTAACAACCTGGCGAACGTGGATACGATCGGCTTCAAGCGGCAGTTGGCGGTCTTTCAGGCTCGTTACACCGAGTCTGTCGCCCGCGGTTACGAACTGCCGGGAAGTGGGGGCCCGGACGATTTGCCCGGTGGAGTCATCGTGCCCATGACCAAAACGGAGTTGATCCCCGGCCCGCTCAAGGAAACGGGCAGCCCAACGGATTTCGCCATCCGAGGAGACGGATTCTTTCTCGTCCAGAAGGGTGACGAGACGTACTTGACGCGGTCCGGGAGCTTCGGGCTCACGGAGCAAGGCGAATTGGTGACGGAATTCGGCGGCGAACGCTACTACGTGCTGAGCGACACCGAGCAAAAGATCCTGCTCAACCCGCGCGACCTGGGGCCGTGGGAAGTCTCTCCACAAGGCGTCGTGCGGCAGGCCGGGCTGGTGCAGAACCTCGCCGTGGTTCGACCGCGATCGGCCGGCGACCTGGTTCCCGCCGGCGAGAATCTATTTCGCGTCCACGAGGAAGCCGAGCCTGTCCCGCTGCCGGAGCGCCGAATCGCCCAGGGCTATTTGGAGATGTCCGCCGTACAACCGACCAATGAAATGGTCGCTCTGCTCGAAACCTCGCGCCTACTGGAAGCGAACATCAATATGCTGCAAACCCAGGATCAAATGTTGGCCGGGCTGTTCAACCGAGTACTGAAGACGGCCTGATGCTGCCTCCTCGCGGCGTCACCGACGCAGAGGTCGAGCCGTTCGCCAAGGCCATTTCACGGAGCAAGTGAGGACGGAGGAACGATGAGCGTTCAAACCCTTTATTCAGCCGCCACCGGCATGACGGCCATGGAAAAGAAGCTGGACGTCATCGCCAACAACTTGGCGAACATCGAAACGACCGGCTTCAAGCGCGGGCGGACGAACTTCGAGGACCTGTTTTATCGCCACGAGGTCTTTCCGGGGGCCGAGGACAGCTCGGGACAATTCACCCCCACGGGTATCTCGATCGGATTAGGCTCTCGGCTGTCCAGTATCCAAACCGACTTTCGGCAGGGCGCCTTTCAGCAGACTTCCAATCAACTCGACGTCGCCATCGAAGGCCCCGGCTTCTTCCAGGTGTTGGATCCCTCCGGACAGATTTACTACACTCGGGCGGGGAACTTTTCCATCAATGCTAACGGAAACCTCGTGTTAGGCTCGGCACACACCGGCCGTTTGCTGGAGCCTCCCATCGTCATTCCCGAAGACGCAACCGCAATCTCCATCACTCCCGAGGGCCGGGTCTTCGTACAACAGCCCCAGAACCCGCAACTCACCCCCGTCGGCGACATCGAACTGGTCACTTTCATCAATCCGGAAGGATTGCTGAAGCTGGGCGAAAACCTCTTCGCCCAGACCGATGCCTCGGGTGCGCCTTCGGCAGGCACACCGGGACAAGAGGGACGCGGCCTGCTGCGCCAGAATGCCCTGGAGGCGTCCAATGTCGAGCCGGTACGGGAACTGATCGACCTGATTACCACGCAGCGGGCATTCGAGATGAACTCCCAAGCCGTCCAAGTCGGTGACCAAATGATGCAACTGGTTGCCAACATGAGGAGGTACTGATGACGGCCCAGCGACTCGGCAGGATCACGCGAACCCCGGGCGACGGCATCCTACTGTGCGTCGTTTGCACGGCGTTCGCGTGGATTTGGATACTCGGAGGCATCGGTTCCGCCGCGGAATTGTCTTTGCGTCCCAATGCGATCTGCGACCGCGCCGTCGTCACTCTCGGCGATGTGTGCGAGATTCGCGGTTCGGACCCGGGCGCCGACGCGGCACTGGCGGGCATCCCGCTCTTTCCCGCCCCGCCTATCGGCGAGCAGCGTTTCATCTCGCGTCAGGAAATCCGAGACGTCTTGGCTCTCCGCGGTATCGATCTTCGGCCGCATGTTTGGACGGGCGCCGCGACGATCGGTTTAACCTCCGCGCCGAATCGGGCGGTCAAACCGGGCGAGATGATCAGCGGCACGACGCGGCGCCGCGCCGAGGAAAACGCCGCCGCGGCCGTGCGAGCGTACCTGACGCGCACGCAAGCCGCTGAATACGCTTGGGAAGTGCAGGTTCGGCTCGATGATCGCCAGGCACGCTGGTTGAGTACGCCCGACGCTCGCGTGGACGTGGAGTCTGATTTGGCCGTGGGCGTGGATCAGAGGAAATTCTTCGTCTCCGTCACCGCCGCCGGAGAGACGGCACGATTCCCGATCGATGCGCAAGTTCGCCCGAAACAGGCCGTGGTCGTGGCGTCCCGGCCGCTGGCCCGCGATTCGATCTTGACGCCGGCCGACGTGAGCCTGAGTTGCGAAGCCGCGACGGGGAGCGAGGGTAGCCCCTTGCGTTCCCTCGAGGACGCCATCGGCAAGCAACTGACCGTCAGCGTTTCCGCCGGTCGCATCCTGGATGAAGCCCTCCTCCGCGATCCGATTCTTGTGCGGCGCAACGACGTCGTCACGGTGTACACGCGGGCGCCCGGCATCGTTATTCGCACCAGCGCTCGCGCTAAGGACGACGCCGCGCGCGGACAGTGGATCCCCGTGGACGCCTTGGAAGTGCGAGGAAAACCGATCATGGCCAGAGTCATCGGATTTCGAGAGGTCGAGGTCCTCGCCGGAAGCATCCGGACGCGGGATTAGTCAGCGCCGGCTCGTGCTCGGCACGCCGCACGCCGCATTCCTCCGTCGTAACGCTCCATGCCGGCCGAATCCATGAAGACCGAAAGCGAGAAACAACTCATGCCCATGTTGCCAGTAAGTCAGCCGCGGCGTCGAGATCGCCTTTCCCGACTCGTGCGGCAGTCGGCGGTCGGCATGGTGATTGCGGCGGCGCTGTCACTTTCCATCGACGATGTCGCCGCCCAAACAAGCAGCCTGCTGTCGGCCGAAGGCGCGCCGCCTCCCACCTTGAGCCGTTTTTCGTGGACCTTCCAGCCGCCCCAGCAGCCCAGAACGCTCCGCCTGCACGACCTGATCACGGTGTTGGTCGATGAGAAGACTCAGGTCATCGCGGAGGGCAACATGGACCGCCGCAAGAAGGCGGACGGCAAATTCGTCCTCTCCGACTGGATTCTTCTCAAGGGTTGGAGCCTGATACCCGATCCCCAATCGGCCGGAGATCCCAAAATCGCCGCGCAAATGGAGAACAAGTATCGCGCCGAATCCGAGCTTTCCAGCCGCGAAGCGATGAAGCTTCGCGTGGCGTGCGAGATCGTGGACATTCGACCGAACGGCACGCTGGTGATCGAAGGCCGCCGCGCTATCCTTGTCAACAACGAGAGCTGGGAAATCTACGTCACCGGCACGATCGACCCGCAAGCGATCCTCCCGGATAACACCATCTTGAGCGAGAACGTTGCCAATCTCCGCGTGGTCAAGCGCGAGGGCGGACACGTTCGGGACGGGTATCGCCGCGGTTGGCTGTTGAAATGGCTGGACGAGCATCAACCCTTTTGAGCGACCGGTACCGGACGTTGGGACGCCGTCGCGTTTACAAAGAGCCGACAAGAAAGAACGGATCGATGAGTCGCTTCCAAGATAGAATCACGCCTCCCATCGCCGCGAGAGATGGCGGCCCCGCGTGCATGGGATTCGATCGACGCCCATCCCTCATCAGTGCATGGATAATCACCGCCGTTGTTTTGGGCTTCCTGAGCGGTGCACGGGAAAGCCTTGCCGCGGTACCGTTGAAAACGATTTGCCGCGTCAAAGGCCAGGAAGAGAACACGCTGCACGGGCTGGGGCTGGTTGTGGGGTTGAAAGGGACCGGCGACGGCGGCAGCTTTCTCCCGACCATCCGCAGCATGGGCGTAGCGCTCGAGATGATGGGAAATCCTCTCGGTAAGAACGGGCTGGGAGAGTTGAAAGACGCCAAGAACGTCGCCTTGGTGATGGTAACGGCCGTCGTACCCGCGGCCGGCGCTCGCCAAGGAGACAAGGTCGACTGCACGGTGCACTCCGTCGGCTCCGCAAAGAGTTTGGCCGGCGGGACGCTCTTTCTTACCCCCCTTGTCGGCCCCAATCCGCAGGACCAACGGGTCTACGCCCTGGCGGAAGGCCCCATCACCTTGGATTCCGCGGACATGAGCACGACCGGACGCATTCACGGGGGCTGCCGGTTCGAGGCCGACTTCTTCAACCCCTTCGTCAAGGACGGGCGAGTGACTTTGGTCCTGGAGCCGGCCTATGCCGACTTTCAAGTTGCCCAAGAGACCGCGGAGCTCATCAATAGCCAAATGAGCGTGCAGACCGGCGGCGTGCCCGTGGCCAAGGCCGTCAACCAGGTCAATATCGAGGTGCTCGTTCCGCGTCAATACGCCGAAGACCCCGTGCTATTCGTATCGCAATTGCTGGAATTACCTCTGATGAACGTCCCACTCGGCCCGAGAGTAGTCATCAATGAACGCTCGGGCACCATCTTGATCGGCGGTGACGTGGAAATCGGCCCGGTGGTAGTCACGCATAAGAACATGGTCATTCAGGCCGGCGGCGGAGCCCTTACGCAATTCGTGGCCGTGGACTCCCAGCAGCCGCAAAACCCCACTCTGAAATCGCTTGTGGATGCGCTCAACGCCCTGAATACGCCGCCGCAAGACATCATTACCATCATCAAGGGCTTAGAGCGTAACGGCAAACTCCGTGCGCAACTCATACTCCAGTAGCCGGATCATCCTGGTTGGCCGAAAGTCTTGAATTTAGTCGGGAGGTTGCGTTCGATGACTTCCATTCGTGCGGTTCAACACCCCGGCGTCACCATGCCGGGCCGCATCGGCTCCGCATCACCAAACCCTCCGGCGAACGACGGTGGCTTCGCGGCGATACTTGCGGCGCGATCCGCGGCCGTACCGGGGTCCCAAGCAGCCGCCCGATCGGAAGACGGAGCGTTCTCCCGATGGAACGACGGGATCAAGGACTCGGACGCCGTCCCGGCCGATCCGGAAGATGCCGAGGAGGTCCGCAAGGCATTTCAATCCTTCGTCGGGCAGACGTTGTTCGGCATGATGCTGAAAGAAATGCGAAAATCGGTGCATAAAACTCCGTACTTTCACGGTGGAACGGCGGAGGAGATTTTCCAACAACAGTTGGACACCGTGTTATCGGAAAAACTCGCCGACGCGACCGGCGATCAACTCGCGAAGCCCATGTATGAACTGTTCCAGCTTCGCACCAAGGGACGCTAATACAGGGCGGCGTTCGCGTTTGGGAACGATTGCATTCCAACCGCGAGCATCCGGCTTCATCCTGAATCGAGCCGCATCGCAAGGAAAAGGTGCATGTCGAGTACTTGGGATACACAATTGGCGTCATTGCTGAACGAGCTTTCCGACCTGCAACGGCATTCGTTGGACGTCCTGGAACGCAAGCGGCGCGCCCTTGCGGCCGCGGACATGGAAAGCCTCGCCCGAACCACGGAGGAGGAGGGCCGCATCGTCGAGCGACTGCAATCCTTCGTGGCAAAGCGGGAAGCATTGCTGGAGCAAGCACAGCGCGAAGGCTTGCCTTGCCGCGGCATTCGCGAGCTGGCGACGGCCGTCGGCCGCCCCGGCACGGCGCAACGCAGGCAACTGATGGAGGCGGCCGGTCGGGCCCGACTCCTTCAAATCCAAGCCCTGACGAACTGGATGCTGACCCAGCGCGCGGTGATACATCTTTCGCAATTGCTAGAGATTATCGCAACCGGCGGCCGGATCAAGCCGACATATGATAAGGGCGAGCCACGCCAATGCTTGGAAAGCTGCGGTGCTTTGGTCGATCAGGAGGTCTAGGAGGACGAGTATCTCGCGCTAGCCAAGCCGCGAACACCCACCTTCAGGTTGCGTTATGTCCATTTTCAGCTCCATCCGCATGGCCAACAACACCCTGCGAGCGGACCAAATCGCTCTGCAGGTGATCGGGCAGAATATCGCCAATGCGGAAACGCCGGGCTATGTTCGCGAGGAGGTCATTCTCAAACCGGCCGCCTCGTACAAGTTCGGCGGATTCACCCTCGGCCTGGGCGTCGAAGTCTCGGCGATCGTCCAAAAGATCGATCAATTTCTGGAGGAGCGACTCCGAGGATCCGTGAGCGACCGATCCTCCGCCGAGGTTCAGGAACAAGCGTACCAGCAATTGGAGGGCCTGATCCGAGAACTAAATGATACGGACTTGAGCAGCGACTTTACGCGGTTCTTTTCAGCCATTTCCGAGGTCCTCAATCAGCCGGAAAGCGCCGCCAACCGCAATCAAGTCGTCTTGCAGGCGCGCACCCTGACTCAAAATATCAAGCGTTTATATGAGCGCATCAATACCATTCGCGCGGACTTCGACAAACGGGTGGAAAACGTCGCCGAGCGCATCAATCGACTCACTTCCGAGATCCAACAGCTCAACATTCGAATCTCCGAAATGGAGGGCGGCAGTGCTTCGCAGAGCGACGCCGTCGGCCTGCGCGACCGCCGCCATCAGGCACTCGAGGAACTCGCGAGCTTGATCGACATTCGCGTCGAGGAGCAGCCGAGTAGCGGCGTGGCGGTCTACTCGGGCGGCCTTTTCTTGGTCTATGAAGGCACACGACGAGAAGTGCAGGTTGCGCACACCACCAACCGCGGGATTGCGGTATCCGAGGTCCACTTGGCGGAGACGGACTCCAATCTGGAGACGACCGGCGGCGAACTGCACGGCCTGATCCGGTCCCGCGACGACGTCCTCGGCGGATTCCTGGATCGCTTGAACGAAGTCGCATCCGCGCTCATCTTCGAATTCAACAAGATCTATGCGAGCGGTCAGGGACTATCGGGATATCAAGACCTGACGAGCGGATCCGCCGTTTTTGAACGCGACGTCCCGTTGGACGCGGCGGGACTGCCTTTCACTCCCGTCAACGGCAGCTTTGATCTCTTGGTCCGCAATACCAATAGCGGCGTCACCCAAGCTCATTCCATTCGGGTCCATCTCACGGGAGTCCAAGACGACGATACCACGTTGGAGGATTTGGCCGCGCAAATCAGCGCCATCGACGGCTTGCAGGCGACGATCCTTTCCACGGGAAAGCTCCGCATTCGCACGACCGCCTCGGATACCGAGTTCGCCTTCGCCGATGATACCAGCGGGATCCTCGCGGCCTTGGGGCTGAACACCTTTTTCGTCGGCCAGAACGCACGCGACATCGCCGTCAATACGGTCGTGGCCGCCGATCCGAAAACCTTTGCGGCAAGCCGCGGCGGAATCGGCGCCGACACGCAAAACGCCGTCAGCCTAGCGGCCTTCATGGACCAACCTTTGACGGGCTTCGGCGGCGTCAGCATCGCGGCCATGTACGACTCCATGATCGCCGAGGTCACGCAGGGCGCCGCGGTGACCACGGCGGAAGCCGAATCGGCCAGGACCTTCGAAAGTACGCTTCGAGGGCAAAAGCTGGCGATCAGCGGCGTCAATCTGGATGAAGAGGCCATCCGCATGATCATGTTCCAACGACAATTTCAGGCCTCCGCCCGATTCATCAAAACACTTACAGACTTGCTGGATATTCTAGTGAATATTTAGGTCTTCTATGTATCGACGTAACGGAGCTTCCACGGAAGGCATCATCGGCGGCAGGGATATGGAATCAGCAAGGCGATTTACCTGCTTCCTCCGTAATCCGCCGAAAAGAATCGCAAGAATGAACTAGCGGCTCGCAGGAACCGGTATGGGTGCCATCAGCGGCGTTCCCACCACGCGCGTAACCGACCAATTCATCCGGCAACGGCTGATGCAACAGGTGCAGTACAGCCAGCGGGAACTCTATCGGTTGCAAGTGCAGATGAGCACGGGCTACCAATACGAGTTTCCCAGCGAAAAGCCGATCGCATCGCTGCGCGTCATCTCCCTTCAGCGATTGTTGGAACAGAAGGCGCAGGTCAAAACCAATCTGGCCACCAGTCAATCTTTCTTGGATGCCTCGGACGCAGCCCTCAGCCGCGTCTCGCAAATCGTCGCCGAAGCGCGCGGCACCGCGCTCGGCGTCTTGGGCACGACCAGCACGCAAGAGCAGCGGGCGGCGGCGGCTCAACAAGTTCGTTACGCGCTTCAGCAATTGGTGGATGCAGGCAACCAAAACTTTCGGGGACGCTATCTCTTTTCGGGAAGTCAAACGGAAGTGCGCCCCTTCTCCACCGTGGGCAACGGGCTGATTCGCTACGAAGGCAACGAAACGGTACTGCAAAGCTATTCCGACGTCGATCTGCTTTTCGACACCAATATCCCGGGCAGCCGCGTGTTCGGGGCGCTTTCCGCGGAGATATTGGGCACCGCGGACCTCAATCCGGCGCTGACATTCGACACTCCTTTGTCGCAGCTTCATAACGGCGACGGCGTCTCGCTGGGCAGTATCGCGATCTCCGACGGTACGAAGACGGTGACCGTCGATCTCAGCCGCGCTCACACCATCGGCGACGTGGCGTTGATGATCAAACGGCAGGCGACGGGCATCCCGCTCAATGTGGAGGTCGGGCAGCGGGGATTGATCCTGAGTCTCGCCTCCGCCACGGGAGATTTGTCCGTACGGGAAGTAGGCCAGGGGGTCACGGCGCGCCAACTTGGAATCCTCACGCCCATCGGCGTGGGGACGGGGCCGATCGTCGGTGAAGACCTGGATCCGCAGCTCGTGCCCACCACGCGGCTGGCCGACACGCTCGGAACCTTCGCCCGAGCCGTCATTCGTTTTCCCGGCACGGACAACGATTTCGTAGTTCAGGCCGTGCATCACGGCGAGGCGTGGAACGGCGTGCGGATTCGGCTCGAAGATGATCCGACCATCCATTGGGGCGACGAGGTCGCAACGTACGACGCCGGCGCCGGTGAAATTGTGATCCGCATCGACGAGGGGCACACCCAGGCGGGCCATGTGGTCGATGCCATCAATCGGGCCAATGACGCGGGTCTGCTTCCCTTTCGCGCTTCGCTCGACCCTACCGACCGCGACGCCTATCCGGGCCAGGGGTTGGTAATGCCTACCGATCCCGGCCAGTGGGCGGGCATCACTCAGGGCGGCAGCGGACAAGACCTGGACCTGGAGTCGGGAATCCAAGTCGTCAACGGCGGGCAAACCTACACCATTTCTTTGGCCGATGTCGTCACCGTCCAAGATCTGCTCAATCGCCTCAATACGTCCGGCGCCGGCGTGCTGGCCGAAATCGCGGCCAACGGCACCGGAATCAACGTCCGCTCGCAGATCAGCGGGAGTGACTTCGCGATCGGCGAAAACGGCGGCAGTACCGCCGGGCAGTTGGGAATACGTTCCTTCACCGGAAGCGTTTTTCTCCGCGATTTGAACTACGGTCGAGGCGTCGACGATTATCAAAGCGAAGGACAAAAGGCGGTCGCCGTTTGGAATTCGCCGGGGCTGAACAACGCCCTCAAACTCACGGCCCGGGAGCCGGGACCGGAGTGGAACGGTTACCAACTTCGCTTCTACGATTCGGGCTTGCCCCCCGGTTCCGAAATCTTGACCTTTGACGAAACCAACAAGGAAATCGCCGTCGGGATCGCCCCGGGTTACACCACGGCCAAGACGGTGGTCGATCTTTTCGCGGCCTCCCCGGGCGCACGGGATCACTTCTCGCTGGAACTTCTGAACGAAGACGAATGGCTGAATGACGGTTCCGGCCTGGTGAAACTGGGAGAGACGACTACTTCGGGCGGGAGCTCCGGCGGCATCGACTTCCTGATCCAACGCGCGGACGGTGTGACATTAGAGATCGACGTGCAGGGAGCGATGACCGTTCAGGACATCCTCGATCGAATCAATAACCATCCCGACAATCCGCCTCGATCTCCCGGCGGCGACCCGTGGTTGATCGCGAGACTATCTCGATTCGGGAACGGCATCGAGCTTGTTGACGACAGCATCGGACCGGGGACGCTAACCGTTTCCCGAACCTCAATGAGTCGGGCCGCAATCGACTTGGGATTGATACCCGAAGGGTCGGAGTCGGCAACCGTCTCAAGCCCAGGCTCCATTGCCGTAGCGGAAGCGACTTCTGCCGGCCTTAATAGCGACCTGATCTTTCGCACGCGACGGCCCACCTCGGAGGGCAACGGCTTCCAAGTCGTCTTCGAGGACGCCGGGGCCGATCCCGAGAGTTTTTCCTTTGATGCCGCGAATCGGGTTCTTCGCTTCAGGATTCAACCGGGAGTCACCACCGCCAATCGCATCATCGAGCTGTTTCAAGAACATCCCACCGCCGGCCAAACTTTCGAGGTAGTCCTCGACCCCAC
The DNA here is from genome assembly GCF_055386265.1 of Thermogutta hypogea. Classification (NCBI taxonomy): domain Bacteria; kingdom Pseudomonadati; phylum Planctomycetota; class Planctomycetia; order Pirellulales; family Thermoguttaceae; genus Thermogutta; species Thermogutta hypogea. The sequence continues at coordinate 894,453 of NZ_AP042425.1, read as the reverse complement.
GGATGGGAACGACGGCAGCGGCGTCGTGGATTTGACCGATCCCGGTCAACCGCCGACATTGACCGGAGGATCGCCGTCGTATTTGACCGGCCGCGATGTCAATCCTCTCGAGACCGAGGGCCTGTTCACAGCGCTGATCCGGCTGGCGGCGGCGCTCGACCGCAATGACGTCCGCGAAGTTCAACGCGCCATCGAGATGTTGGATCAAGCGGACGTTTCGATGAACTTCGTCCGCGCCGAACTCGGTACCAAGCAACAGGCGCATGAAATTCTGAAAACCCGTCTTGAGGACGAAGACACGCAACTCCGCCAGGTGCTTTCGAATGATTACGAGGCGGATTTGGTGGAAGTGGTCTCCGAGTTCACGGGCAGGCAGGCGGCGTTGCAGGCCGCCCTCAAGGCCTCGGCCCAGATCTATCAACTGAGCCTCCTCAACTACCTGTAAACGCAACGATCATGCCGCGAGCCGTGAAGCCGTTCGCGTTGATGTGGGTGTTGATCGGGTGCGGCCCGCCTTCGCACCGCGTTTTCTTCATCGCACTTCCTCGGCTGGAAAGCGATCCTCGGGCCCGCGCTTTCAAGCACGTACCGACGGATGATTTCTCCCGGCGTCATTGGGGGATTCACGTGAGCCCGGTACAACGCAAACGGCGCCGCCTCGCAAGTCCGCCGTTGTCTTCAGACGGAGCCACGTTACAATCGACGCGATGGGCGCGTACCCGATCCTAAATACGGCAGATTCCCCTTGGTTTCTATTCGCCCCGGCGAGTCCGGCTCCGGCCGATTGATCGACAGACTGATGACGATGCCGCATGACAACAATGACGCAATTCGCGAACGAAAACAAGATCTTCGCCGCCGGATGCGGGATCGGCGCCGGGCCTTTGCCTTGCGCGACGCGGCTTCCTCGCTCATTCGGACTCGCCTGTTGCAATTGCCGGAGTTACTCCGAGCGCGAACCGTCATGACGTATGTGAGCGTGGGCTCCGAAGTCGCAACACGGGATCTCGTGCCTCAGCTCCTTTCTTTGGAGAAAGTGGTTCTCATCCCGTATTGCCAGGGCCTGGATTTGCGACTATTTCGGCTCAAAAGCTTGGAAGAATTGGTGCCCGGCACGTTAGGCATTCCAGAACCGCCGCCGGATTTGCGGAACGACGTCCAAAGACAGGGTCGCCCCGAGGAAATAGATTTGGCGTTGATTCCAGGCTTGGCATTCGATCGCCACGGCAATCGCCTGGGGCAAGGTAAGGGTTACTACGATCGATTCTTGCTCAGCCTTCGCCCGGATGCCTTCAAGCTCGGCTTGGCCTTCGAGTGTCAAGTGGTGGATGACCTGCCGCGGACGCCGCACGATACCCCGGTCGATGCCGTGCTCACCGAGAAAATGCTCCTCCGTTTCGCGTCACGGCAGCCGGGCACCTGAGCGCGACCACCGCCGCGCGAGACATTCTTTCACGCCCAGGGCGAAGGAGTGTGCAATTCTTGCGCGCGGTCGCTGCCCGGAAGGGTAACGCGTCCTTCAGCGCGCCCGCTGCCTCTCAGCGCGAAAGCGGCTTACGGCGGGCCTTTCCGCGCCTAAACCCCGCCATTTCCACCGTTTTCATCACACTAGTGCCGCCGCGAGTGCCCCGTACTCTCGTACCGTGGCCTTCCGAGATATTCGCTCGCAGTCCCTTGACCGCGGTATTTTGCCGTTTGGCACGGCGATTGCAAATCAAGACTCGTGCGTCGACGAACGTGCTATTGGAAGGGACGGCCGCCCTGGTAGCCCCAGCGATCCATTCTGAAAGAAGGAGGAACTGCGATGAGGTTTCGATCCGTTGGATTGGGTGTTGGTGTGGTCTTTCTGATGGTGTTCGGCCTCTGCCATGCGGCGGTTGGGCAGGAAAACACGGCAGCGGGGCCGCAAGTTGCCGCGAGTGATTGGTTGGCGCAGCGTGCGGAGTGGCATGCCGTAATGTCGGAGTGGCTGGCGGAGCGAGCCAAGCCCAACGCCGACCCGGCCCGCTTGGCGGAACTTCAAACGAAGTTGCAGTCGTTGCGGCCGATTCCGGGAACGGCACCGGCTTGGCAGCCGGGTCTATGTCCGTGGGGCGGCCCCGGATTGGGCATGGGGCCTGCCTCGGGCCGCGGACCGGTGGGACCGGGCTTTGGTCCCGGTTACGGACGAGGCCGGGGACGCGGCATGGGTTACGGGCCGGCAGCAGGCGGCTTCGGGCCTCCTCAAAGGTTCGGCCCGGCGTTCGGCCCTGGGGCCCGGCGACCCTGGTAAAGCCGTGATTCGGTCGCCAAGCTCCGCTCCCCACAAGGAACACTAACGGAGCCGGGCAGGTAGTTCGGCCGACGCTAAATAACCAAATCGGAAAGGAATGGGTCGTGACGGCAAGTCGCCACGGCCCTTTTCCTATTCCAATCCGAATTCGTATTCCGAGGCGGAGTTGTGCGTCAAGTTTGGCAATTCGCCCTTCGTATGAGACAATCGTTGTCGAGGCGAGAAGTGTGCCAATCCGTCCGGAGCGAGACGCAATATGAGCTTGATCGGCCCGCGGGCTAGCCGCCCCCTGATGATTTCGCTGAATACCGTAGCCGCGTTGCTCTGCGCGACCCTGGCGACCGGGATTGCGGTCTGGCAATGCGGGGAGTTGCGGAAAGACCGGCACGCCGCCGAGTCGGTGCTCCGCAGGCAGGCCGAGTCCGTCCAACGCGCCATCTCCGGAAATCTCCGCTCACACCGTCGCTTGGGGGCGTATTTCGACCAGCAAATCGCAACGTTTCTGGAAGAATTGGTTGCGTCGCAGGACGTCTTGGGAGTCTCGATCCTCGACGAATCAGGCCGAGAGGTCATTCACGCGGGGGAGACGATCCCAGCGACGGTACAAGGCGAGGAGGCCTGGTCGGAGCAAGGATTTCTCTCGCGGAGAGAAATCGACGTTCCGCCCCTATCCGCGACGGGAGGGGGCCCCTTCGGTCCGGGGCGAGGTTACGGCCGCGGGCGATGGGGGCCGCCCACCGCTCCCGCCGACAGCGTCTTCGTCAACGGCGGGCGGTTCCAATGCGTCATCCTGTTGGATCGAACGGCCTTCGACGCGCAAGCGGCCCGCATGGTCCGTTTGCGTTGGGGCCTGATCGCGGCCGGAGTCGGGGTCTGCGCCCTGCTGTGGGGCGGTTGGTTCCTGGGCTTAAGGGTCCTGACCCTGAGCCACCGCAAGCGCTTGGCCGATTTGCAGAGCCGACATTGGGAGGAACTGAGCCACGCCGCGGCGGGCTTGGCCCACGAAACCCGCAATCCGCTCGGATCGATCCGGGGTTGGGCCCAGCGACTGGCGGAAAACGGGGTGAGCCCTTCCACCGTCGCTTCGCAAGCCCGGATCATCATGGAGGAGTGCGATCGCATCACCGCCCGATTCAACCAGTTTCTCAGTTTTGCCCGGCCTTACCACGCGCGACCGCAAGCCGTCGATTTGGAGACGCTGTTCGGAGAATTGATCTCCCTGCTGGATGCCGATGCCGCTTCCCGCGGCCTTCGACTGGACGCCCGGGCGGAAACCCCATGGGTGGCCGCCGATCCGAACCTCTTGCGCCAGGCACTATTCAATCTGCTGCACAATGCCTTGCGTTATTCCCCCAGCGGAGGCACCATTGAGTTGCGGGCGGTTCAAGAATCGCCCCACCTCAAGGTGATCGAAGTACGGGATCGAGGTCCCGGCGTTCCCGAGGAAGCGCGCGCCCGGCTTTTCACGCCCTATTACACGACATCCGAGGGCACGGGGTTGGGGCTGGCCATTGTCCGGCGTATTGCCGACACACATGGCTGGCGCGTAGAGTATCGTCCCCGTGAAGGCGGGGGAGCCGTCTTCCGTTTGGTCATTCCCGACTCGAAAATGAAGCCACGCCCGACAAGCGATCCCGAAGGCGGCGAAACCGCGGCATGAGACGAGGATTTGGAACAGAAACGAGACCGGCGATGGAAACCTCCGCCGCATCGTCACGACACGGCAAAACCGTCTTGGTGGTGGATGACGAACCTTCGCAACGGCAACTGTTCGCGGAATCGGTTCGGCAATTGGGCTTTGCGGTGATCGAGGCGGGGTCGGGCGAGGAAGCGGTGGCAATCGCCTCCCGCCAATCGCCCGATCTGGTTCTGCTCGACGTCCGCTTGCCCGGAATCTCCGGTTTGCAGGCCCTCGGGCAAATTCGTGAAATGAGGCCCGAACTGCCCGTCCTCTTGATCACAGCCTACGCGGACGTTCGGGAAGCCGTGGCCGCCGTGAAAAGCGGGGCCTGCGACTACCTCACCAAACCCGTCGATTTAGAAGAGCTGAAAACCGCGATCCTGGATCACCTCGGGGAAAGCCCCGACAAGGCGGACGCGGTCGCCGAATTGCCGCCCCTGCCCGCCGACATTATTTTTGCCGATCCCGCCTTTCGTCGCGTCCTGGAAACCGCGGCGCTGGTCGCACCCACCGATGCCCCGGTGCTGATTCTCGGTCCAAGCGGCTCGGGAAAAGACGTCATCGCCCGTTTGATCTGTCGTTGGAGCCGCAGGTCTGAGGGACCGTTCGTTGCGGCAAACTGCGCGGGACTGCCGGAGACGCTCATCGAGAGTGAACTCTTCGGTCACGTGAAAGGAGCATTCACGGGGGCACAAACCGACCGCAAGGGTTACTTTCGGGCAGCTCACGGAGGGACGCTTTTTCTCGACGAGATCGGAGAGCTTCCGCTGCATCTTCAAGCAAAGTTGTTGCGAGTGCTGGAAAATGGTGAGATCACGCCCATCGGCAGTGATCAGCCGGTACGGGTGGATTTCCGCCTGATCGCGGCAACTCATCGCGACTTGACCGAGGCGGTAACGGAAGGACGATTTCGCGAGGACTTATTTTACCGGCTCAACGTCTTTGAGCTGCGCGTCCCAGCGCTTCAGGAGAGGCACGAAGACATTCTACCGCTCGCGCGGTACTTCGCGGAACAGTTCGCGGGGAGGCCCGTTCGCTTCTCACCACAGGCCGCCGGCGCCTTGCTGGCACATCCTTGGCCCGGAAATGTCCGGGAGTTGCGCAACGCGGTGCAACGGGCTTGCCTTTTGGCCCGCGGCGACGTGATCCTGCCCGAGCACTTGCCGCCGCAAATTCGGCGGACCGTGGAGGGGTGTGAAGATCCGCAAACGGGTCGCTTGGACATGGTGGAAAGGGCGGCCATCCTGGCGACCCTTGAAGAATGCGGCGGCAACCGTACCTTGGCGGCTCGAAAGCTCGGCATCTGCAGAAGGACGCTGCTCTACAAACTCCGCGCGATTCAGGCAGAAAGGCATCCCGGGGACGGCGATTGATTGTCTGGGCCGGCCAACATCCGCGGTAGCCTATGATGAGCCGCGAATCGGGAGGCCCCACGGCTCATTCATTCGGCGTTCCTGCTTCCCTTTCAATCCCGGGATTCTATAATTCGGTAAACTGGAGTGGTTAATACTTTTTTCGATACGGGATGGGATTTGCCGTCGGGGAGATGATGATGGCCGGCATGTTACGTATCTCGGAGGCGGCTTCGCTCGCCCTGCACGCCATGGGACTGATGGCTCAGACCCGGCGACGTTGGTCGAACGAAGAGTTGGCGGGGCGATTGAGGGCGTCGGCTCATCACCTGGCCAAGGTTATGCAGCGGCTGGTAAAGGCGGGGGTCATTCGCTCGGTTCGCGGACCCCACGGGGGTTTCGAACTACTGCGGGCACCCGAGACGATTTCCCTCGCCGAAATCTACGAGGCGGTGGAAGGCCCCTTGCCCACTCCGGACTGTCTTTTAGGCGAGCCTCTTTGCCGAGGCGGTGACTGCATGTTGGGAGACTTGCTGCACTCCGTTCACAATCAGGTGCATCACTACCTCTCCAACACCAGCCTGGCCCACATGGCCGGCGGGCTGCAACTCGTCTCCTTAGAGGGCGCCGGCTCGGCGGGCTGCGCCGGGTGAGCCGATCACCGACACTTCGCCGGACGGATGTCTCCGTTGCTGTTGCGCCACGGCCGGATTTACGGTCGTGCCCCAATCCCGGTCGCCTCTGGTCGACTTTTCCCCCGACGCGCCCGAAACTCCATTGCGGAGCAATCGCGAAACCGTTTACGATTGAGGCGCATCGGCGTTCATTTTGAAAATGTTCACCGGATTCGGAGTTTCGGCCGGCCCGCTGTCCGGACCGATCGGCCGGGTTGATTGCGCGGTGCCGCCCGGAGTCGCACCTCGATTTCGGCGCGGCCTACCCCGTGTCCCGTCTTCGACCTTTTTTTCGCTGACCATGGGACGAGCCGACCTGCTCATGCGTATGCCCAAACAATCCCAATCCCGCTCCGGCAAGGGTGCCGTTCCTGGTGTGACCTTCAGCCGCCGAGCTGCGGCCGCGGGCGGACCGCCCATCGCCAACGTATTGATGGCCCAGGCCCTGGCGCACCCCGATGTCATCTCGTTGGCCGCGGGATTCGTAGAGCACGATTCCTTGCCCGTCGAGGAGGTGGCCAAGTCGGTAGACTCCCTGCTCTCTCGGCGCGACGCGGCTTTGTCCTCGCTGCAATACGGATCCACCATCGGCTATCCCCCGCTACGCCGGGCCATTGTGGATCGACTGGCCGCCGCGGAGGGGCGATCATCAGCAGAACTGGCCGCTTCGATGGAGCAGGTGGTGATCACGGCGGGAAGCAATCAGTTGCTCTACCTGATTTTGGACTCCCTGCTCGACCCCGGCGACATCGTATTGTGCGGATCGCCCACCTATTTCGTCTTCTTGGGGATCATTCAAAATCTTCGCGGCCGCGCCATCGGCGTGGCGACCGATTCGGAGGGCTTAGTCCCGGAGGCTTTGGAAGAGCGACTGGCATGGTTGGAGCGGCGGGGTGAGCTGGATCGTGTAAAGGCGGTCTACGTCGCGTCCTACTGCGACAATCCGACCGGCAGTACCCTGGCGGAGTCTCGACGAGCGAAACTCGTGGACATCGTGAAGCGATGGTCCCGCAAGCAAAAGATTCGCATTCTGGAAGATGCCGCGTATCGCGACCTGCAATGCGGCGATGCGAGACCGCCCTCCCTGCGTTCCCATGACGACGGCGATTGCGTTGTGCTGATAGGCACGTTTTCCAAGTCGTTCTCGCCGGGAATACGCGTAGGTTGGGGCCTCTTGCCCGCGGATTTGCTCCCACCGGTACTGGCGTTGAAGGGCCATCTCGATTTCGGCTCGCCCCAATTCAATCAGATGCTGGTATTCACCGCCATCGAAAACGGGACGTTCGATTCCCACGTAGAGAAACTCCGCAGCCGATATCGCGAGAAGATCGAGCTTACCGCGGCCGCCTTGGAGGAGTCGCTGCGGCCGGCCTTGCCCATCGAGTACGTCAAACCGGCAGGCGGCCTGTACGTGTGGGTTCGGTTGCCGCCGGAATACGACACCGGCATCGAGGGAGACTTCTTTCAAGCCTGCGTGCGCGAAGGAGTCCTATTTCTGCCCGGGGAATGTTGTTTTCCCGACGAAGGCAACGGCGTACCGAAAAACTGCCTCCGGATCAGTTATGCCATGCCGTCACCTGAAGGGTTGAGGCAGGGTATCGCGGCGCTCGGACGGGCCGCGCGACGAATCCGGCAGGATAGGCCTGGTCTCGCCTAAGAAGGCTGGAAAAGCGAGGGATCAAGACACGCCGCCGCCCGTTCCCCCCAGTCGGCTCACGAGTTCCACCTTCATGAAGATCATCGATCGATACATCTTTTTCCACTTTCTCCAATCCTTCTTCTTGGCCTACCTCAGCCTCACGTTTGTTTTCGTCGTCTTCGATTTCTTCACGAACATGGACGAGTTTTCGCGCGGGGCATCGCAGGCCGGGGGATTGTTGCGGTTGGCGATCGCTTTCTACGGGCCGCACTCCCTGGCATTTTTGGAACGCATTCTGGGTCTACTCGTCCTGAGCTCGGCATTGTTTACCGTGGCCTGGCTTCAACGGCACAACGAATTGACGGCCCTGTTGGCGGCAGGCATCTCCCGGCTCCGCGTGGTCGGCCCGATCCTGGTGGGCGCCGTGATCGCCATCCTTATGGGCGTGCTGCTGCGAGAGATCGTCCTGCCTCAACTCTGTGATGCCCTGGCCCGGACCAGCAAGGACCCCTTCGGCCAAAACGGCAAGCCGATCCAACCGCGGTACGATAACCAAACGGAGATACTCTTTCGCGGAAAGGCCGGCTTTCGGAAAGATCGTCGCATCTCCGAACCGAGCCTGTTGCTGCCGCCGGAACTGGATGCCTACGGCGGACAACTACAAGCCGAGAATGCCTATTATTCGCCTCCGCAGGCGAATCGCCCGGGCGGTTTCTTACTGGACAAAGTGATTCGGCCGACCGATCTGGCCTCGCAACCCTCGCTGGAACTGAAAGGCAAGACGGTCATCATTACGCCGAAGGACGCCGCATGGCTGCGGAGTGACCAGTGTTTCGTCGTGACCGACCTCGATTACGATCAACTCGCCGGGGACCGGGTCTGGTTGGAGTATTCGTCGACGGCGACGCTGATCCGCGGTTTGCACAACCCGAGCCTGGACCTGGGCGCTGATGTCCGGGTTCGCATCCATAGCCGTTTCGTCCAGCCGATACGCGACTTGACGCTGCTGTTTCTCGGGCTACCCTTGCTCTTGCGGCGGGAGCAACGCAATGTGTTCCTCGCGTTGGGGCTGGGATTGGCCATCGTGATCGTCTTCACCACGGTGGTCTTGGCCTGGGAGTACTTGGGAGCCAACGAGACGATCAGCCCCGCCTTAGCCGCCTGGGGGCCGCTCTTCATTTTCGTCCCCTTCGCCGCCGCCTGGCTCGATTGGATCCACCAATAGCCTCCCATGGCCGGCGTCGTTCCCCACCCCTTCCCACCCAGGGCACTTCGCTTGGATCGTTTTCCGCCGTATATTGGTCGGAATGGCGGCGCGATGCGCGGTTCGCGCAAGGCAACGACTTTTGGCGGCAAAGCCGAACCGGATCAATGTGAACCCCCGTGGCATCGTCATGCCGTATCACAAGAGATCGCACCGCGAGCCGACCATTACGAGGATCATGTCATGGCGAACGATCAACCGCGACCCGACCGTTGGCAGGAGTTGGCTTCCCTGCTGGGAATCACTCCCCGGGAGGAGGAACCACATTCATCCACGTCTTCCATGCCATCGCCGGAAGGCACGCCCGGCGCAAGCCCGCGGTCCGAGGCGTCCCTGGACGAGAAGCCGGCTTCCGAGCCGCTGACGATGCCGCAGCCGGCCGCGACGACCGGTGATTCGATCCGGAGTATCGGAATCCCCCTTCGCGTTGATTGGAAGCGGGAACGCAAGGGCGGCGATTGGGAGGCCGTCACTGCCGAATTGGGTTTGACCCCGCCGCAGCCTGCGGCCCCGCCCACAGCCGTCGATGCCGCCGCCATCGGCAAGGACGAGCCTGCATCCCGCAAAACCGAGCCTCGGCGAGCGCATGCCGGACCGCCGCAACGGCCGAAAGCGATCTCCGCGGTGCTCGATCCGGTTTGCCGAACCGTGGAACCGCCTGCACTCCCCGAGGCGGAAATGGTGGCGATTACGCTCCCCGACGCGGACATCTCCGCAGTGGAAGAGAAGGTGATTGCCGTCGAGCCGATTCCGGTGGCCGGGTTGGAGCCGGAAGATACCGTGGTTTTCCCGCCTGGGGTTCCGCAAGAGGTGGAATCGCAATTGGCCCCTTTGGAAGCGGCGGTAGGAGAATTCGTGGACCAGGACGCCGCCGTCGCGGCCGATACGATTACCACGGACACCGTGTCGCAGGAGGACCGCCCGAAACGCAAGCGCCGACGACGACGGCGCAAGACGCCGATTACCATCGCCTCGGAGCCGTTCGAGGCCGAGTTGCCGTCGATCGTCGCGGAAGCCGCGGCCGAAGATGACGACGAAGACGATGCCGAAACGTCGTCGGCCGCGCGCGAGGCGGATATAGTTCCTGCGGACGAGCCGATTGAGTCCCCCGAGAGAGGCTCCCAGCGGACGCGACGGCGGCGTTCGCGCGAAGCTCCAAGCGCCGCCGAATCCGAAGAGGAGTCCCCCGAAGAACGCGACGCGACGAGCGAGGGCGAGGGCAAGTCCGTGCACAAGGCCGTGCCTACTTGGGCCGAGACGGTTGCACACGTTATCCAGAAAAACATGGAAAATCGTCGCCATCGCGGAGGAAGCTCGGGGCGAGGGCGAAACCGTTCGTAGATCGGCGTACCGCATGATTCGTCCACCGCGGTGGCAACAACCGTGGCATAACTTTCGGTCGGCGTCTCGCACATCGGGTACGGCCGAGCCTTCCGGTTGAACGATCGTGGTCTGCCGTGCGGCGAGCTGCAACCGGCACATGCTCCTTTTCACCGCTCCCTCTGAAATGCCGTGCTCCTTCGTCGCGATCCGCGGCCGCCAAAGAGTCCGTCCGGGGAACTCTCGGCCCGGGGCTTCCGATTGTTGCGCGCGCATGTCTTGCGGTGGGCCCCGCGGTTTTCTCAAGCGAGGCATTCGGAAATCCCTTGCCTTGTCGTTGTCACCGCCCGTACCATGCTAGTGCAACATCGAGCCGCAGAAGCAATGGCGACGCGAGACGGTCTGTGCGTTCGGTCGTCCCGATCGCTACGATCGCAGTCGGCTACCCCATGAACCCTCGCGTCGGGCTCGTGCTCGTGTTGGGGCGAAAGAATTTGCGACGACCTAGAACTGGGCCGGAGTTCGCGATGTTCCTGTTGTTTGAAATCCGACGGCGTTCGTGGGCGGCCGCGGCGGCGATATTGCTGCTGGGGAGCCTCGGCGCCGCTGCGATGGCTGAGAATGCTCCCATGCGTCCTCCCTTTCCGATAAGAAAGCCCGTTCCTCCCTTGCCCGAAGATTCGGTCTGGCTGAATAGCGGCGGTCCGATTTCGTGGCAACAGCTCCGCGGCAAGTTCGTGCTGCTCGATTTTTGGACGTACTGCTGCATCAATTGCATGCATGTCCTGCCCGAGCTGAAAAAGCTCGAGCAAAAATACCCGCGAGAGCTGGTGGTAATCGGCATCCACTCGGCGAAATTCGAAACCGAGCGCGACGCGGATAATATCACCGAGGCCATCCTGCGTTACGGTATCGAACACCCGGTCGTCAATGATCGCGACATGCGGATATGGCGAACGTTCGGCGTGAATGCGTGGCCCACTCTGGTGTTGATCGATCCGCAGGGTTACGCAGTCTGGGCCGCCAGCGGCGAAACCACGTTCGAAGCCTTGGACGAATTGATTTCCCGTGCGATGCCCTTCTATGAAAAGCAGAACCTCCTGGATCGCACGCCCGTTCGATTCGACACCGCGGCACGCCGCGCGCCTCGAACTCCGCTCCGATTTCCCGGCAAAGTCGCCGTGGACGAGGAATCAGGGCGTCTGTTCATCGCCGACAGCAGCCACAACCGGATCATCGTGGCGGGCATGGACGGCGCGCTTCAGGCCGTCATCGGTAGCGGGAAGCCGGGATTGAGAGACGGCGGCTTCGACGAGGCCCGGTTTTCCCAGCCGCAAGGGATGGCCGTGCGTGGAAATGTGATCTACGTGGCCGACACGGAGAATCATGCCATCCGGCGCATCGACCTCGCCGAGCGGAGCGTGACGACCATCGCCGGGACGGGCCGCCAATTGCGTCAGGCTCCCGTCATCGATCCAAGGCCCGCCAAGAACATCGACCTCAGCAGCCCCTGGGACCTTTATCTGGCCGACGATTTTCTTTATGTCGCCATGGCGGGTTGCCATCAAATCTGGCGTATGAATCTGAAAGATGGGCGGATTGGGGTTTACGCGGGCAATGCCGTCGAGGATATCGTGGACGGAAGGCGTCTGCCGCCGGCCGCATACCGCATGGGCTTCGCCTCGTTCGCACAGCCGAGCGGACTGGCATCGGACGGGAGCTTTTTGTTCGTCGCGGACAGCGAAGGGAGTTCCATACGCAGCATTCCCTTGAGGACGAACGAGGACGTCCGCACCATCGTGGGTACGGCGTGGCTTTCCTACGCCCGCCTTTTCACCTTCGGAGATCGCGACGGGCCGCGTGAGCAGGTGCTCCTACAACATCCGCTCGGAGTAGCCTATCTCGACGGCTACCTCTACGTCGCCGACACGTACAATAACAAAATCAAGCGCATCCACGCCGTGAGCGGTGAAACGGTGACGCTCCTCGGGGACGCCGAAGCCGGAAACTCCGATCAACCGCCGCGTTTCAACGAACCGGGCGGAATTGCCGCGGCCAAAGGGCGGCTTTTCGTCGCCGACACCAACAATCACGCCATTCGCGTGATCGAACTGGGGGCAAAGCCGATCTTGAGGACGCTGCCGATTCAGGGATTGACTCCCCCGGAGTCGGACGAACCGGCGGACGAGTCATGGGATGACGCGGCGACGCAACAGGAAGAACTCCACCGCCTAAGAATTGGTGAAGTAACCCTCGAGTTGATTCCCCAACTGCCGGTCGGCATGAAGCTGAATCCGGGTTTCGCGCCGGAGATTCGGGTGATGGTGCGTCCGCAAGGCGCGACAAATGATGACCGTCCGACCGTCACCCGCAGTTTTCGGGTGGAGTCGGCGGAATTGCCGCTTCGCGTGAGCTTGAACGCGGAGGACCTGCGGGACGCCGGGACCGTCGAGGTGCGATGCACGTATTTTTATTGCGAGACGGGCAACAGCGGCCTATGCCGCATGGGTACGGCTCGTTGGCTAGTCCCCGTGGAAATCGCTGCTGACGGTTTGAACGTCGTGCGGCTTACGCACGGAACAACCGCCCCGTGAAAAGGTTTCTGTCGATCGCTGCCGGGTAAACCGCCGTTCTGGTGGCCGCGGCCGCAACCATAGCGGTTACGTCCCAAAGCGATCAACTCCCCCTGCGGAAAAAGGATTCCAATATCGCACCAAGCAGAAACCCGGCGTCGGCAGCGTAACGAGGCAGCAGCCGTCGCGGTTCCGTGATGAGGCGATAGGCCCACTCCAGGCCTAACTTTTGCCAAACCGGCGGTGCGCGGCGAAGGGTGCCCGCGATGAAGTCCAACGACGCGCCGATTTGTACGGCCACGGCATTGCCCCATCGGCCGTGATGACGGGCCAACCACAGTTCTCCCTTGGGTTGGCCGAGTGCCGCAAAGATTAGTTGCGCCCCGCTTTGGGCGATGGTTTCCAGCAATCTTTGTTCTTCGTCATGGCTGAGGTGATCGAGCTGGGGAGCGGCCGTCCCGCAAATGGACAGCCCGGGAAATCGACCGCAAAGCACTTCGGCAGCCCGATCCGCCACCCCCGGTCGCCCGCCGAGAAGGAAGAGGCGGTACCGACGCCGCGCCGCCAAATCCGATAGCGCCCACACCAAGTCCGCCCCCGTCACCCGTTCCGGCAAAGGCGTTCCTCGCCAACGCGACCACCAGACCAGCGGCATCCCGTCCGCAACCAAGAATGCTGCGCGGCGGTTGACGTCGGCCAGCTCCCAATTCCGCCGACACAACCTGGCGTAGTGCAGATTGGCGGTGATAAAGTAGCTCGGCCTGCCCAGGTCGATCAGTTGCTCCACGATGGCGACGGTTTCTGCAAACGTCAACCGCGCAATGGGCAGGCCCAAGATTTCGACGACGGGAACGGGGGGAGGGATCCGTGTCTCGTCTTGCCGTTGCCCGGGAAGATGGGACACCTCACCAGGCTCTCCGCACCACGATTTCTCCGATCGGCTCGGATGGCTGCTTTCCGGCCGGGATTCGGCCGTGGTTTGCCCCGGCGGCAGTCCGACCGCGGCTTGGAGCGTAGTGTCGTTCGAAACTTCGTAAGAGGTACTCACCGTGGGCCCTGTTTGATTCGAGGTTGCCGCCGCATGGCCGCCGAGCCATACGCCGCGCGAGTTCCGGGCAGGAACGGCGTCTCCGGAAACAAGGCAAAGGATGATATCCTTTCGCCTCCGGCGGGTTACTCAAGTATGGCATACAGGGCGCGGAGATGAGCGGACCGACAAGTCGGCCCGGGTTGGAGACCTCGTCCCTCCGAGAAGACGGCAGCCCAACCAGATGCCGTCGATGCGGAAGATTCCGGGTTTACGGGGTGTTACGAAGAATCGGGAGGACGGCGTCAAACCAGTTTGTTCCGCACCGCCCAGACGGCCGCTTGCGTGCGATCCGCGACGCCGATTTTTCGCAAGATGTGCTGGACGTGTTCCTTGACGGTCTCATAGCTGATGTTCAGTTGCGTGGCGATTTCCTTGTTCGTCAGCCCCAGGGCCAATTGCTTGAGGACCTCGCTCTCGCGGTGCGTCAGTGGAACATCCACCTCCGTGCCCAATCGCGGCGTGGCCAAGGCCCCGGTGACGCGGCGCAGCTCCTCTCGGGTCCACACGTTTTCGCCGTTCGCCGCGGCGCGAATCGCGTTCACCAGCTCATCGCGCGAACAGCTCTTCAGAAGGTAGCCGTTGGCCCCCAAGGCGACCGACCGAGCCACATAGGTCGGGTTATCGAACGTGGAAAGCATGAGGATGGGTAGGCTCTGCCTCTCCAACTTGATGCGTCCCAAGGCGTACAATCCGTCACCGTTGGGCATACGAACATCCAGCAACACGACGTCGATATCGTTCTCCAAAGCGTAGCGAACGGCATCCTCGCCGCTCTCGACCTCGGCCACGATGTCGATCTCCGTTCCCACCAGCATGGCCTTCAGCCCGACTCGGACCATACCATGATCGTCCGCCAACAAGACCCGAATTCTCCGTCCGACTTGCGACATATGCACTTGCGACGACATGGCGATTTCTCCCTGCGTTGCCTGTTTTCACCCCTGCTTCGGGTGGCTATCACCTACCAGTCAGCAACCCCTCCATGCTAATACGCGGTCACCACCCATATTCTATCACAGAGGGCGATCCCGTAAACACTGGCATGTTGATTTTCGAGCAGGCGACCGGAGAAGACCTGCCGGCGTAACAAGGCGCCAAGGATCGGGGGACACAAGGCCTGAGTTTGTCCGGGCAAGAGTATCCTCAGCCGTGCGTCTTCCAGGCCGAGGAGCGGCGGAGGCGACGGACCGTTAAGACTAGAACCCAGGCGACGATTCCCAGGACGACGGCCCCGGCGGCGGCAAACGTCCAGCGATCCCTGTAGCGAACCAGGTAGAACGCGAGTTTGAGGTATTCGCTCAACACGAAGTAAAACCCCTCCGGATAGACCCACCAATCGTGGGTATCGAATCCGTCGCCCACCGCGGAGACGAATCCTACGCGCTTCGCGTCGGGCCCCAAGGCTCGGCGCACGCTCCACGCCGTTCGCCGGGTATGAAGGGCGTCGGTCACGACAAGAACGGTAGCCTCGGGGTGATCGCGGAGGAAATCCCGCAGTGATACGATCTCGTCAAACGTCGAGGCATGGTCGCCGCGGAGCAGAATGACGGCATCGTCCGGCACGCCGAGGATCGTCAGAATCTTCCGCGTAACGTCGTGTTCCGGCGGAACAATCGCATCGTCGCGGTCTTCCCAGAGCGGCAACTCGGAAATCAGGATGCCCCGGACCCAACCGTGACGCAGCAACGCGGCGGCCGCGAAAGGCCGGGTCTCGATGCCGCCGCCCAAGACCATGGCATAGTCGGCGGGATGCGGCGGGCCGCCCACATCCAAAAAGCGGGCCGCGGACCGCAGGACCGGCGGCTGCATTACAAGAAACAGCAACGTCACCAACAACACCGAGGTGATTCCGCAACCGATCCTTCTCGACCGTATCACGGTACCCCTCCGTCGGGTCGAGCGAAGCGCTCCATAAGTTGTTCCACCGTAAGCTCGGGAGGGTCGGGCGGATGCGGCTGCACCAAGCCGTGCACCCCGAACAAATACCCGTTCATCAAGGCCTTGACGCCGGCACGCGTCCGCCACCACTGCGCTGCGTCGAATCGCCGATCGGGAACCCCCAACACCGCCACTCGGCCGCGACAATCGGCATCGAAGGCCGAATCGAACACGTGCTCCACCGAAGCGCCGGCGAAAGCCTCACACAGAAACAGCACTTGGGCCTGCGGATGTTGTTTCAAATAACGCTGAATCCAGTCGGCGGCGTCCCAAAGCTGCGCCCCTTGATACGGCACTCCGACCACGCGATCCGCCGGAATACCGCGACGCGAAGCTGCCCGGCGGATGAGTTCATCCATCGGCGGCAACGCGCCGATCTCTACGACCCTGCTGCGGCGCCCCACGGTGACGAGGATATCCGCCGAATGACGCTGCTGAAGATCCGCCAGAAGGTTCAGCGTATCTTGGCCGGGCAGGGAATAGCCGTCGCCGCTATGGATCCAAATCGCCGACGGGGCGAAGCCCGGCGGGATCGGGCGGGCAAGAAGGGGCTCCGCCGCCAGCGGCAGCCAGTAACCATGCGCGATGACGCAGAGGACGAGCGCCGTCGCCACCACGACGGCGGCCGCGAGACGCCGTAGGACTCCGCCCTCCTCGGGCGGCGTACGAGGCTCTCTTTGGGGAGCGTCGGTCGGACGTGGGGATTCGTGCCGGTGGATGTCACCCGCCATCGACCGTCACCTCTCCGTCACAGGGCATCCGGACGCGACTCGTAGGCCCCCGACTCCCGGAGTAAGCCGAACCGAACGCTCACGGTCCCGGCGGCGTCCACCACGGATCGTCGGACGGGCAAGCGGAGGGATCGGAAGTGCCGCAAACATTGATGGCCTCCACGGCCTGCGCCAAGTCGTTCAATTCGCTCAGCAACGCATTACGCACCGCCGCCAATCCGCCAATGATGCCGATCACCAGAATCGAAATCAAGAGGATCCACTCAAAGCTCAACATCCCGCGCCGGCTGTGTCGCCGGTACTTTCGAGAACGAATCGGCTGCATTGTCATCAATCTCCGCAATAGCCTGGGGCCGTTCCGCGATCGAAGCCCATCCTTTTTCGCTAACACCCGCGCCGCCCGTACTCGTCCGCAGGCGGCTCTCGCCGGCCGCGACGAACATGCCGAGTTCAGCCGCCGCGCGATCGGCGCGGCCATCGAGTGAGCCTGCGGCCGGCATGGGGCAACGGGACTAAGGACGGCTGCACATCCCGTTCCAAAGGCAAAAATAAGCCCTCGCCGTGGCAAAACAGGCTTCTCTAACCTGTCTCAACCGGTCTTTTCGAAAAAACCGACATGCGAAGACTGCGACGAGGTGTTTCAGCCGGACAACGTGTGGGATGAGATGTTCACAAACGACAACACGCCGCCGGGGCCATGCTCAGCCCGGCGGCGTTTGACTCTTTTCGTGACGGCACGCAAACCCGAAGCCTCAAGTATCGCCGGGGACCCCGATCCAATCGATGCAAACGCCGCGTCCCGATCTGCCCAGGCCGTGGACCATCGCCTTGGAAGCAGCCGGCGGTCGCGCCGGATCAAGGTATTCCTTACGCAGTACGTCCACGGCCTTCGATGCGTCGTCGTCGGATACGAAGTAATGGGCCTTTGCTCCGTGACGGAGATCGCTACCGGCCGATCCCAACGCCTCGGTCAATTGAGAGAAGACGTCTCGCGTCTGTCGCGTCCCGTTCCCATCTTCTCGGGCGAGAAACCCTGCCGTGAAAATCAGCGTGGGACTATTCACCACCGCCGCACGGCTGAAATTGGGCGACGGCTTGACATCGGGGGAATTGTAGAAGCGGACCGGTTCCGTGCCCTCGCCGTCGTTATCCGCGGCTTTAGGGCGACAGGCGATCATTTCGATCTCGACGGGAGCGGAGGCGATCCAAACGGCAAAGCTGACGGGAGGGATCGGTCCCTCCGAAAAGGCCGCCCGAATTGCTTCGAACGCAGTCGGGACATCTTCCATCTTGGCCAAAAAAACCCGGATCTGAACGATGCCCGCGGGTTGGCAACCCAGCTCGGCGGCCAGCGCGAGTTGCCCTTGGATCGAGGCCTGGACGGCTTCGGCCATCTCGCCCTTTTCCGGCCGGCCGGAGAGGAACACCAGCCTGCCGGTCGGCGCCAGAGAATAGTCCGCCGGCCCCACGTGGTCCGGCCGCGGTGGGATGGATTTCACCGTGACCGCGTCCGCCTCGCCCACCACCGCGGCAATAGCGTCGATCGCCACCTTTTCCATGGGATCGGGGTGGGGCGTCACCACGGCGGTTACAACCGGCGCGCACCCGTCCGGCAACAACTTGGGAAGCTGAGAGACAAACGTCTCCACTTCCTCCTGGGACACGCCGTACACGTTCAACCGTACTAGCTGCGAAAGGTCCGTTCCGCCCGCTTCCAGGATACCGGCGAGCTTGGCGATCAATCCCTCGGCCGAGCCGCCGCCCTCAACCTGCTGAGACAATTCTCGCGTGAAAAGCAGCGGCCTCTCATGGACCACGACGACCGACGAGGTACCGGGAAGCGGCCCCGCGCCCAGCCGATGCACCCCCGGCTGCCACTCTCTTTTCCCCGCCCGAACCGAGTCTGTTCCTTCGGGAGCCGCTTTGGAAGCCTCTTCGGAAGCGGCCGAACCCGCGGACGCTCGATCGCCTTCACCGGTCGAGTTCCCCGCCCGGGGACAGCCCACGAGAAGGGGTAGCAACAAACCGATCACAAGCCCCGAAATGACGCGATTTCTCATTCCCGACAGCCTTTCCTTCCGGACTTCAAACCTGTTTCGCCACCGTTGCCTCGGCCCGTCGCTCGCGGTTTTGGGACAACCGCCCCTCAAACGGACTCGGGCAGTTCATAGTCCTTCCGTTTGGGGCAATCCAACAACGCGTTGGCTTCCTCGTCGTCCGGGAAGATTTCCTTTTCGGGATCCCATTTCAAGCGGCGTCCCAGCCATCGCGCAATGTTCCCCAAGTGGCAGAGCGTCGCCACGCGATGACCGTATTCCACCTTCATAATGGGGTCCTTGCGCGACTTCACGCACTCGTAGAAGTTGTGCATGTGGTTGTCGCTCTCATAGACGCGCACCGCGTCCGACGGCAAGGGTTGCTGATCCAGTTCGGGGGGATCGCATTCATAGCCGTCGCGGAAGACGGTGATTTTGCCTTTGTCGCCGATGAACGTGCCGCCTCCGCCCAATCGGGACTCGGTGCTTTCGAGCTTGAGAATCACGTCGTCGGCGAAGCGGTAGTGGACGACCGGCGAACTCATGAGCTGATCACCGCGTTCGCGGTTCTCGGGCTGCTCGTACGTGAGCGCGGCCAGCTTTTCCTCGGGCTCCACCCAAACTTCAACAGGGCCGCTGTCATCCATGCCCAACCCCCACATCACCATGCTCAGCCCATGGCAGCCCCAGTTCAGCAGCTCGCCGCCGGAATAGGGGCGGAGGGACATCCAGCCGGGACCGACGGCCGATTTCTCCGCGGGTTCAGCCGGATAGTTCTCACGGTTGTACGGTACCCGCGGCACGTAAGCACTGATGTTGAACGGAACGACCTCATTTTGGCCGCACCAGGCATCCCAATTCAGCTCGGCGGGCACGGGTTCCTCTGCAAATCGGTAATCCCACGGGCTGGGATAGTTGTACCCGATCACCGTGTGCACCTTGCCGATGAAGCCGTTGAGGATCATTTCCACGGCCTTGCGCGTCTTGGGATGCGATCGCTGCTGCTCGCCCGTCTGAAAGACGCGATCGTACTTGCGCACCGCCTGGACCATGACTTGGCCCTCGCGGACGGTATGGCTGAGCGGTTGCTCGCCGTAAATATCCTTGCCCGCCTGGCAGGCATGAATGCAAGGCAAATAGTGCCAATGCTCGGGCGTGGCGTAGACGACGACCTCCACCTCCTTCAGTTCCAGCAGTTTGCGGTAGTCCTGAAAAGGCTGGGCACCGTACTTCTCCGCCCATTGGCCCGCTCGCTTGGCATTGAAATCGGCGACGGCCACGATTTTCGCGTACTCGGGCGGCTTTCCCTGGCCGCCTTTGCCGATTGCCAACTGCCCGTTCCGGCGACCGCAGCCGATAATGCCGACGCCGATCCTCTCGTTCGCCCCCTTAGCGCTGCCGGGCACGAGATCGGGAACCGGCACCTCCGCCCCTTTGTCAGCCGACCTCTTACACGAGCTTAAAGTAGCCAGACTCACGGCTGCGGCGGTACCGGCCATCCGTTTCAGAGCGCCGCGCCGATTCAGCGCGGCGGTCTCCGGAAGTTGTTCGCGACGCATACTTTATTCTCCTCATGACTTGAGATTGTTTTGAAATCCGCGGATTCTTCGAACCGCCGGCTCCAACATGCGGCCGCTCCTCCGCGCCGGTACGGTGCCTGAACACGCTTTGTCCGAATCAGCCGACGCCGAATCGAAGGCCGCCTCGCAATCACGATTTGGCGATACGCGGATAGACCTTGCGAACGGCCTTGATGATATCCTGCAAGTCGTCCTCATCGAAATTCGGGTCGATGATCACGCCTCCAAAACGTCCGATGATGTCGATGGTCCGCGGGCAGCATTTGGCGCCGTATTCCACGGCCTTGCCCTCCGGCGAATTGAAGGAGGGCCAAGCGGGGTGGACGGTAACCTTCTTCTCGATGCGGCCGTCGATCGGCAGGATCACCGACCCGGCCGGGCCGCCGGCCGCGATGCCCTCGGCCCGCAACGCACGCAGAAACCGATCCCGCCTTTCCCGATTGCCAAGATCCAGGAATACACCGACGCCGATGTCACCTTCCACGTCCGGCCATTTGCGCAGCTTGATGCCGGGCAGATCCGCGATTCCCTCTCGCACCACGCGATTGTTCTTGCGGACGCGATCGCAAATGGTTTCCAGTTTGGTCAATTGGGCCTTGAGCACCGCTCCCGTAAACTCGTTCATGCGAAAGTTGCACGAGGCGAAGGCAGCCAGCAAACCGCCGTTGAGGGCCTCGCTATAGGGAGAGCGGATGGAGCCGACGTCGTGGAAACGGACGGCGCGTTCGAAGAGCACCGGATCGCTGGTCAGGACCGCTCCGCCTTCGCCCGCCGTGATCGTTTTACTGAGCTGGAAGCTGTTGATCGCGATGTGGCCGATCGAGCCGACGTACTTTCCCTTGTACTTACCGCCGCAACACTGGGCACAGTCCTCCAAAACATAAATGTTGTGACGTTTCGCTATCTCCATGATGGGATCGAGATCGGCCGGCGTGCCCTGGAGATGGCATGCGATAATCGCCTTGGTCCGCGGCGTGATCTTGGCCTCGATGTCCTCGGGGTCGATGTTGAAGGATTCGTCGATCTCGGCGAAGATCGGCAAGGCTCCGGCCAAGACGACCGCGTCGTAATCCGCGTACCAAGTCCAGGCCGGCAGAATGACTTCGTCGCCCGGCCCCACCTCCATCGCCGCCATGGCCGTGAACAGGGCCGTCGTTCCGGACGTTACGCCGAGAGCGAATTTGGCGCCGATGTGCTTGGCATAGGCCTCTTCGAATTCCAGGACCTTGGAATTGCCGTGCCACCAACGAAAAGGCGACCGCGACCGCAACACGTCGATCAGCTCGCTCTCTTCCGCTTCGTCATAGAATTGCGGCCCGTAAGGGGAGGCGGACAGAGTGTCGGAGCGGACCGGCGTTCCGCCGTCAATGGCGAGCTTCTCCGCTTCGGCCGCAGCGGCCGGCCGGTGTTCCCAGGCCGCCGCCCCGAGCATCGAGGCCGCTCCCGCCGCTCCGATCGTCTCCAAGAACTGCCTCCGATTGGAAGATTGGTTTTCCATGATCCCACCTCGCTTCGTTGAAATCCGCAGGACCGAACACCACCTTCCCACTGCGCCGACAAGCCGGCCGCTTCTCCGCAACTTCGACCGGCATTCGTCGCCGGGCAAGGGGTTCTCAGGCCGCGTAATAACGGGCGACTTTCCGGATGGCCGCCGCCAGTTGCCGAATGTACTCCTCGGTCATATTCTCGCTAATCAGCACGCGCACGCACGATGTGAGGATCGCTTCCGCCTCTGGGCAGGAGTGCTTGCTGAAGTCCATGTCGGTGAGTCCCAGCTCCTTGATCGGCCAGCGGCCGGCGAAAAAGCCGTGGTTCAGGAACACCGGCTCTCGATACAGGGGCTGTGCGATGTAGCCGCCGATCAAGTTGGCCCCTTCCGCGGCGGCCGCCTTGATGAATTGGGAGCGATTACAACGGAGCGCGCCCTCTTTGAGACGGAACATGTAGAACCAATAAACCGCGCGGTCGTCGGGGCGCACCCCGTGCGGCACGATGCCGGGGGCTCCGGAGATGAGTTCCGTGAGCAGGTTGCCCAACCGCGATCGAGCGGAAACGATCGATTCCAAGCGTGCGAGCTGGGCCGCCGCCACAGCCGCCTGAGGTTCGCTCATGCGATAGTTGGTCGCGAAGGCGTCAAACCCGCCCCATTTCCGCCGATCGCCCCCCTTGTCGCCGAATTTTTGGAGTAGCGGGCCGAAGCGTTCGTCGTTGGTCCCCACCACGCCCCCGTCGCCGCAGGTCACATGCTTGGAGTTTTGCAACGAAAAACACGCAAAATGGCCCACCGTTCCGATCGGTCGGCCGCGGTACTTTGCTCCCCAAGCTTGGCAACAATCTTCAATCAAGATCAGGTTATGCCGGTCGGCGACGGCTTTGAGGGCATCGAGATCGCAGGGATTGCCCGCCAAATGGACGGCGATGATCGCCTTGGTCTTCGGCGTGATCCTGCGTTCCACATCCGCGGGATCGAGATTGTACGTATCAGCGCCTAAGTCCGCGAACACCGGCACGGCCTGTTGATAGATCACCCCGATGACGGTGCCGATGTCCGTAATGGGCGTCGTGATCACCTCATCACCCGGCCCGATGCCCGCGGCGGAAACCGCGATGTGCAAGGCCGCCGTTCCGGAGGAACACGTCTGAACGTACTTGACCGGACAAATCTCTTGGAACCGCTCGGTCAACAGTTGCGTCTGCGGTCCTCCCCAATAAAAGAGGGAACTTTGGCGGAGCATCTCCTCCAATTGCCGCAACTCCGGTTCCCCCCAGCGCGGCCGGCTTTCGGGAACGAGCGTTACCGCCTTCGGCCCGCCCTCCAGCGCCAATTTCTCCCCCGCACCCTCGAATGCGGCAACGCGACGACCGGTACCCTGAGCCAGAATCAAGCCCGCGGCGGCACCCGATGTCGAAGTCAAGAATCCGCGCCTGGAAACAACATGGGACTTGGACATGACACTCCCTCGCTCTCTTCGACAACCTTTTGGTAATCCGGCGCCGCATTCGAGCCGGCTTGGCCCGAGGTCTTGCCCGCCGACAACAACGACTCCTTTCGGGTATCACGCCGACGCGAGGGCCGCGGCGTGGGCGTGAATCTTCCGTACGGCTTCCGCTATTTGATCCATGGCCGAGCGTTCCGCGAGCAACGTCGTTTGATACAGCCACACGCTTTCGGCGCACAGTCGGTCGTTTTCGGGGCATTCGCAGCGTTCCGCCCAACGTGCCAACTCCGCGTCGCCGTACACGCGGCGGTACGCCGGCGACGACAGGGCGTCGCGAATGAACTCCGCTTTGTTCAAAGGGTCGTAACCCGGACTGCACGGAATACCCTCCGCGCGCATTGCTTTCACGAAACCGTTGCGAGACAGACCGGCGAAGGCCTCGGGCGAATAACGGAACATGTAGAGATGATAGGCATTGCGGGTACAACCCTCGTACATTCGGGCCGGTCGGATGCCGGGAATCTCTTGCAGCAGCGACGTGAGATACGCGCCGTTGTCCGATCGCGTCGCACCCCGGGCCAGGATGTCGGGCAGTTGGCTCAGCAAGACCGCGGCCTGAAACTCCGTCATGCGGAAGTTCCCGTTGCGGCCGCCGCGATATTGCAGTTCACCCCGGGCGCCGCTCCGCCGCCGCAGACAGTTGTGAAAGGCAAAGCAGGCGTCCGCCGCGGCCTCGTCGTTGGTGATGACGGCTCCACCCTCGCCGGAACATAAGTTTTTGCTGAGCTGAAAGCTGTAGCACCCGGTCGTTCCCCAGCTCCCCGCCGACTTTCCCTTCCACTCGGCCAAATGGGCCTGACAGGCGTCGCCCACGATGGGAATTTTGCGGTTTTGAGCGACGGCGCCGATGCGGTCGAGGTCCGCCACATTACCGCCGATATGCACGGGCACGACGGCCTTGGTGCGGTCCGTCACCGCGGCCTCCAACTTGGTCGAATCCATGAGGAAGGTTTCCGGATCGGAATCGACGAACACCGGCAGCGCGTGGTGAAGCAACACGGCCGTCACCGTGGCCATGAAGGTGAAAGGCGGCACGATGACCTCATCCCCCGGTCCCACGCCCAACGCGCCCAGCGAAGTGAAGAGCGCCGTCGTCCCGCTGGAAGTCGCCACGCAGTACTTGGCCGAGTTCATCTCGGCATAACGCTCTTCGAAAGCCTCAACGTTTCCACTGCGATACCAATTTCCGGAACGGACGACCTGGGCGACGGCTTGTTCCATCGGTGCGGAAGTCGGCGGCCAGCCGGGAAACGGCTCGGTTCGCACGGGTTTGCCCCCCAGCAGGGCCGGCTTGTCGACCGCGGCCGCGCGGGAACGCCTGGCTACGCTGCTCGCTAACGCCAAACTACCGCTTGCCGCCAAAAATGCGCGACGATTCATAAGCCATCTCCCCGATCTCGGTATTCGAGTTCCAATCCGGTTACTCAAAGATGCACAAGACCACTTCGGTCCGAGCCGATGTCCCACCGACGATCCGGGGCGGCGAGGTTCTTGCCGAAGCGCCGCTCTACCCTCGGATTGTCGGCGTCTCATGCTCTCGGTTTCGCGGGTCCCGTTCTCATCGCGTTATCAGAGCTCTATTGGAGCGCCTCCATAACGGCGCGAATGGCTTCCTTCAAAACGCCCTCCGAACCGGGTGCGACGCGACTCGCCGTCGGCTCGTATCCGCCCTCCTGAAACGCGGCGTCGTAACAAATGTAACCGGTTCCCAAATCACCGTAGGCCGCCACAGCCGCAAAAGTCGCGTCGCCGGCCAGGGCAATCGCATATTCCTGAAACTCCAGCAACGACTCGCCGGGGAGCATCAAGACCACCGCCGGGCCGATCCGCAGTCCCTGTACGGTAAACGGTTGATCCCGGCGATCGAAGAAACTCAGGCGGACGGCCGCCAAGGTCCGATTCAACGGGCTTTGCTGCGTATCCGCGAGCACCCGCTGATGATCCTCCGCCGTCTGCCCGGCATCGCTCCGCGGCGAAAAGACGACGGGACGCGAGCACCAACCGAAGCGGTCGGCGGGTGAGAATTGCGTGGTCTCCACGGCCTTCTTCATTCCCTCGTACAAACGAGAGGCGAGGGCGTCGCGGGCTTCGCGAGAACCATCGTTGTACTTGCCGAACGTCACATCCCCCGCGCAGCCCGTGAAATAGATCTGGAACACGCCTTCCTCTTTTTGTAGTCGCTCCCGCGCCATTGCGGGCACATCCCCCGACACGCGGCGATCTCCGTAGAAGCTCTGCGGATGCGTTGCATAGAAGTGCAAGCGAACGATGGGGCGATCTCCTTGCGCCAAAGTGATGGTGCGAAGGTACGGATCAATTCTTCCCTCAGGCAATTCCCGCATTTTGGGGTCTTTGCCGGCGCTGCTGAAACGGACCACCAAGTTGCCGTTTTCGTCGCGGATGCGCCGACTCGAGGCCGCCTGTTCCACAAGTGCCTTGCCGACTCCCACCCGGTCGCAAGGCTCCCATCGGGACAGGCTCTGCTTGGCCGCAGCCGCGACACTCTCCGCGCAGCGACGCAGGAAGGCGAAATCCACATACAGGGGTAATTCAGGGTACGCCGCCATGTGCCGCTGTGCGTTCCCATCCACATACGGCGCCGTGTGCTGGTGCACCGTATGCACGAAGACGTTTTCGGGAGAAGTCTCCAACGCCGCGGCCAACGTATTTCGGAACAGGTCGTAACTCGAGTTGCACAGACCGCACCAATCCAACGCACAAACGGCATACCTCTTTCCGTCGGATTCGAGCACAATCCCCTTCGCCCAGAGCGGATCCTCGATGGTTTCGGGAGTATCGAGCCAGATCAAAGGTTGACCGCCGACGGCGGGCGTCACATCACAGTAAAACGTGGCGACGCGCAGGCCCGGCCGCTCCTGAGCACTTGCCGAAGAGACTACAAAGTCGTCCCACGGGAGCCAACCCGCACACATTCCCAGCAGGAGCACGGCAAGGCGAGCAACCGCTGTCAGAGGCTTGGCTTTTCGATCGGCTTTGGATTCGTACCTCCGAAGTCGCTGCTTGGCAAAGACGCGACGGAGCATGGGGAATACCTCTTCAACGGATGCTCGCAACACGCTTGAACGACGCCTCGGGCGGACGGCATGGGCGGGACTTCTGTTCAGGTCGCCCGTCAGTCTAGCGCCGGCACCGAAGGGTGTCAAGCATTTGCCACGGGTTTAGGCATCCGGGGTTTTGAGGCGAGCGAGACGGATTCGCCACCATCGTCGCATCCGGCCGAGTCAACGTTACCGGCAGACTTTCGCTGCCAAAACCGAGCCGGGAAAAGCGTGGGTAAGTAATTCCAAAGAGCGGCCGATTCGCAAGGCCAAGAGTTGCATTCCATGCGGAATGGAGGACACCGGCGTTCCGAGGGCGGGAACGACGTTACTTCGATCCGAAACGTACGCAGAGCGTTCCGGCCCAGCCCGCAGCGTTCACTCGGGAATTTGCGTCGTACCCGAGATGAGGCCGAGGATTGCGGCGGGGCAATCGTCGGTTCGAATCCGCCACTGTTTGAGCGTGTCGCGGTCGCGGAGCGTCACCGTGCCATCGGACAGCGTTTGGCTGTCCACGGTAATACAAAACGGCGTGCCGATCTCGTCCTGGCGGCGGTAGCGGCGTCCGACGGCCCCTTTTTCGTCGTAAAAGACATTGCAAAGAGGTTTGAGGGCGGCGTAGATATCTCGGGCGATCTCGGGCATACCGTCTTTCTTGACCAAAGGAAACACGGCCGCCTTGATCGGCGCCAAACGCGGATGCAGACGCAGGACCACGCGTTTGGTGGGCTTCCCGTGTTCGTCGGGAGCTTCATCCTCTTGGTAGCCTTCACACAAGAAGGCCAAGGCTGCGCGATCCGCCCCCGCCGACGGCTCGATCACATGCGGGATGAATTTCTCTCGCGTCTCGTCATCGAAATAGCTCAGATCGCGACCGCTGCCGCGGTGCTTGGGTTGCCCGTTCGGCCCCAACTCCACCACTAACTGATCGCCTTGTCGAACCAGCTTGCCTTCCATGTGGCTGCGGAGATCGAAATCGCCGCGATGGGCGATTCCCTCCAATTCTCCGAAGTCGCCGGGAGCCAAGAATGGAAATGCGTATTCCACATCAGCCGTACCGCAAGAATAATGGCTCAGTTCACTTGCGTCGTGGTCACGGAGACGCAACCGCTCCCGGCTCAATCCCAGGTCCACGTACCATTGGTAACGGCGATTCCGCCAGTATTCGTACCACAGGCGAGACCTTTCCGGGCGGCAGAAGAACTCGATTTCCATTTGCTCGAATTCCCGCGAACGGAACGTAAAATTGCGCGGGGTAATCTCGTTGCGGAAGCTCTTACCAAGTTGGGCGATGCCGAAAGGAATCTTGACCCGAGTGCTATCCAGCACGTTCTTGAAATTGACGAAGATTCCCTGGGCCGTCTCCGGTCGCAGGAAGGCCGTGTTCTCTTCGCCGCTCAAGGCCCCGACGTAAGTTTTGAACATCAGGTTGAACTCGCGGGGCGGGGTGAGGGTTCCCAGCGTCTTGGCATCCGGCGCCAAGACCCGGCTGAAATCATCGACGGTGGTCAAACAAACCAGCGGGCTTTCCCAACATAGGGACTCGGCATCCTTCGCACGCAGGCCGAAAAACTTCAGGGCCTTGTGTAAGACATCCTCTTCGGCCTCGGCTCCCACCAATTCCGTCGCCACGAAGATACGCCGGTCATCCTTGGAAACCCATCGGCCTTGCACTTGGTCGTGTCGGTAGCGCCGTTTGGACTCGCGGCAATCGACCATGTAGTCGTGAAACAGGTCGTAGTGGCCGGAACACTTCCAGACCTGCGGGTGCATGATGATCGTGCAATCCAATCCGACCATCGCAAAGGGCGAGGGCGCGCCCGGCGGAGCGACCAGCTCATTGTGAGAGGTCACCATGTCGCGCCACCAAGCCTCGCGGATATTCCGCTTCAGCTCGACCCCCAAGGGCCCGTAGTCCCAAAACCCGTTGAGACCGCCGTAAATCTCGCTCGACTGAAATAGAAATCCGCGTCGGCGGCAAAGCGACACGATGGCGTCCATGTTCATGGCAAGAAAACTCCGTTGGAAGGCATACCCTTGTTCGGCGGTTACGGCGGCGGATGAGTCGCGAGATCCGATCAGGTCGGCAGGAACCCCGCGGGTCTCGACGCACCGTAGTGCACACCGGCGGGCCGAGGGCGAAGAATCCAGTCTACCCGGCGGAGAAAAAAACGTCTATCAGGTGGGCGAACTCGAAATGCGGCTTGCGCACTCGGCTTGACTGAAGACGGTGCTCGACTTGAACTAAGCGGGCCAGCTAGGCCGTCGCCATCGCTTCCGGAACCCCGTCGCCCGCAAGCATCCGAGCAAGGTCCTCGGCCAGGGGTTTCCCGGATCGCAGGGCTCCCACGATGTCGCCGTCGGGTGGACTGACCAACATTTCGAGCCATGCGACGTAGCGTTCCAGACCTTGTTTCGGCACACTTCCGCCGACTTGTTGCAGCCGGACCACCTGCTCCTCGATAAGGTGCGTGCACCGAGTCACTTCCTCGACGGGAACCACCATCGAGGCCGATTTGACGGTGTGCAGTATCCTCGCCATTTCGACCAAGGCATCAAAACTCGGGGCCCGGACGTCCAAGGGACGGATGAGGTCGTTCAAAGCGCGACATCGCTCATCCAGCTCCTTGATGAAGGTCTGCCATAGCCGCCGATTCTTTCCGGGGGGCACGGGGCATTCCTCGCTCTCAGCCTCAGCGGTTGCCGTGTTGTCGCAGCTCGGATCAAGGCTCCCCGCGGATTCTAGGCAGGCGGGGGCGTCCGTCGTGGGCATCGCGGGCGGTTCCAAGGCTTCGGAAACCACCGCGCCGACTCCCGGGTTCGATTCCGTGGGCTCTTCCACCGAACCGGCCGGCACCGATCGGCCCGTGATCGACGCGGGGTTCGCCTCGCGAGGCCCTTCTTCAAGTGCCTGGCGAACTGACGCGGAGTACTCCCTTTCCGGGGTACCGGCGCCTCCGGGTTTGGCCTTGCCGATCAACTCATCCGCCAATTGAACGACGCGGCAAAGATCCGGTTTGGCGATTTGTTCATCGGCTCCCACCGCCTCGCCTTTCTTGCGGTTTTCCGGGGTGATAATCGAGGAATATAGCAAGACGGGGATGTGCCGCAGCCGCGGGTCCGACTTGATCCGCTTGGTAAGATGGTGGCCGTCGACTTGAGGCATCTCCACATCCGCAATCACCAAGTCGCAAATCGGCTCACGCGCATCGCCTGCGCGGACCTCGGACTCCAGCCACGACCAGGCTTCCTTTCCGTTCTCGAACGAAATCACCTGCCGGTAGCCGCTCTCGCGGAGCGTGCTTACGACCGCCTCGCGAACCGTCGGAGAGTCTTCCACGAAGACGATGCGGGCTTGATCGCGCGGTACCTGATCGACGTTTTCCACGCAATGCGTGCGGAAATACTGGTTCGTCACTTCATCGAGAATCATCTCGAAATCGAGCATGAGGATCAGCCGCTCGCCGCACCGGGTCAATGCCGTAACCGGCATGCGAGACAGAGCCGTCAAACCGGGCACCGCAAGGACGTTTTCCCAGCTCAGGCGGTAGATGCGCTCCACTCGGTCCACCAGAAAAGCCGTTTGTTGCTGGTTGAGATCGGTCAGGATTGCCGTCGATTCACAGTGCTCACCGCCGGAGTAAATGCCCAGGTGATCCATGAGGGAAACGCAGGGGATGACTTGATTCCTCAGCTTGAATACGCCCCGAATGGACGGGTGCGCTTTGGGTAGCTGCGTGATCTCCGGCGCCGGAAGGACCTCCCGGACCTTGGCCACGTTGATGCCGAACGTGTAGTCCGCGACGTTGAAAACGAGGACCTCCAGTTCGTTGGTCCCGCTTTCCAGAAGGATTTCTTTTTCCAGCAGCAGTTGCGAGAGGTGGCTCATGACTTTGGCTCTCGGAATGGTTCGCGGTATTGCGTCCGAGCGAGGATGACGCCTCGCCCGTCTGGGCGATTCCCCGGCGCGACGCCGGCTCCTCGCGCAGCGCCGGCTCGGGCATCAGTGCGACCGACAAAGCTCCGAGGTTGTGGCCGTACAAGTGCGATCGTCGCCCGCCGGTATGCAAACTTAGCTCAAGATCAGACGCGCGAGGGGCTTTGATTTCGCGAAGGGTAATTACGGCCCGATCCGCGAACGCAAAGTGCATGCCGTCCACGATCACCTTGCGAAGCGAGGCCTCGTTCCTTGCAGACCCAAGCGGAGACAACGGACGCGGAAGAGCGCCGGCCGATTCCCGAGATGGGGCGACACGAATCAGCGGGCGAATTTAGGGGCTCTAACAAAACTCCATGACCCGGTTCCAGCAGATCATGGCACAACCGATGAACAGGAACGCATCGTGAAGATCCGGTCGTTTCTCGTAACGCACCCGCAGACGGCGCCAGTTGAACAGCCAATCGAAGCAGGCTTCGACGACGTAGCGGAACTTGCCCAGGCCACTGCCATGTTCGGTGTTGCGACGGGCAATCAACGGCCGAATGCCGCGCTTCCGCAAGGGCTTGCGAATCTTGGCCTCGGCGTCATACGCGCGATCCGCGAGCACCTCGTCGGGCCGCTTGCGCGGCGCGCCGCGAGGTTGTTTGATCGGAGGAACGGCATCAACCAGAGCAACGGCCATCTCCGAGTCGTGACAGTTCGCGCCGGTGTGGGCAATCGCCAGAGGCGTGCCGCTGCCGTCGACCATCAGATGGCGCTTCGAGCCATTCTTGCCGCGATCCGTGGGATTCGGGCCGGTCTTTGCCCCCCAAAAAGCGCCCGCACGGAGCAACTGTCGATGGCCGATGTTGACCAGTCGATGCGACCGGCCGCCCCCAGTTCGTCCAGCAGCAGCCTCCAGATCTTCTTCCACACACCGGCTGCATGCCAGTCGCGGAGTCGCCGCCAGCACGTCATGCCGCTTCCGCAACCCAATTCCTTCGGAAGATACTCCCAGGGGCAACCGGTCTTCAGCACGAAAAGAATCCCCGTCAGCGCGGCGCGATCGGGAACACGCGGCCGGCCTCCTTTCGGCTTGGGGCGTTCGGGCGGTAGGTGTGGCTGGATTCGTTCCCACAGCGCGTCGGGCAACAACGGCTTCGCCATCATGTCCTCCTTGACACTTCCGTTGGCTAACCAGGCTGGCCCGAGAGTTAAGCAGCATTGCAAAGACTAGGCAAGAGCGGTTTTGTTAGAACCCCTTAGATGTTATTGCCGGACAACAGTCCGGGCATCCGCAAGAGTGTTTTGTTAAAACCTCGGAACATTTGCAGCGACGAGACTTCACCGCGAAGGGGAACTGCATTGCGACTCAACTCATTGCCCAGTTGGGATTTGTGATTGCGGCAGGGGGCTCGCCGTCGCTCCTATCGGCCTTCGGCATGAAATGTGCGAGCAAATCTCTGTCGCGTGTGCCGGTACGTCTCGTGTCTCATATTGGAGGAACCGATCGTGAGGGTTGTACTGAAGAATATGTGGAAGTCGGACGAGGGTGTATTGACGTTCGAATGGATTCTCCTGATCACCGTGTTGGTGATTGGAATTGTGGGCGGACTGAGTGCCGTCCGCGATGCCGTCATCACGGAATTGGGCGATGTGGTCGAGGCCGTGATTTCCTTGGACCAATCCTACTACATCGCGCATCCTTGGGACGTTCAGGTCCCGGATTGCGTGGTCGACGGCGCTTCCGACTCGTCCTACACGGATGCCGCCGGCATGAATCAGGGGCGTCTCCAGGATGGGGATTTGTCGCAAAACCAATGGAACATCGGCGACTGCGACCCCTTGATCGAGAACCCCTTCTGACGATTTAGTTTTCGGCGGTTACTCGCGGCGGCAGGATCTCGCGTCACTGCCGCGCGTCCACCTGCATGCCAAACCGGAACGAGGAGTCGGATGACTTTCCGGCTCCTCGTTTCCGTTCTTGTTCCCGTCTTGCCGTCATGACGCGGTTCACTTGCGGGGGTGCCGGCTCGTAAACACAATGGAAGCAAACGCGGTCGACGCGCAGGTCCCGGTCGTTGCCAAGATACGGCTTGCCACAAAACGCGGAGATGAACCATGAGTGAAATGACGCGGCGGGGATTTTTGGGAACGGCGGGGGCCGGCATCGGTGCGGCCGGTTGGGGTGCCCTAACAAGTTTGCAAGCCGACGGTCCGCTACCACGGCTGCGCGAGGGCAAGCGCGCCCGGGTAGGTTTGTACTCGATCGGGCATGAACGCTATTGGGAGCAGTTCCCGGGACTTTTGGAGCGGTTGCTCGGCTACGGCCGATTCATCGAGACGCGTATGAAGTCTTGGGGCGATGTGTACTATGCGGGGATGGTGGACCACGAGGCCAAGGCGCGGCGTGTGGCCGAGGAATTCCGACGGCGTGACGTGGACATCGTCTTTTGTCATGCGGCGACCTACGGCATGAGCGCGTCCCACATCACCATCGCGCAAGATTGCGGCCGGCCGGTGGTGGTGCTCAACTTGCAACCCGCCTCCGCCATGAACTACGACAAGACCGGCACCGGCGAATGGTTGGCCCAATGCGTGAGTTGCTGCGTGCCGGAAATCGCAAACGCCTTCCGCCGCTGCGGCATTCCTTTCCGCGTGGTGAGCGGGCTTTTGGGACTCGATGGGACGCCGGAGATTTCCGTGGCGGACGAAAATACGGCCGCCCGGCCGGAGGCCGTCGCCGCCTGGCGCGAGATCGCCGAATGGATTCGTTCGGCGGGCGTCGTCCGCACGCTGCGGGACGGCAGAATGGGATTCTTGGGCCACACCTATCCCGGCATGTTGGATATGTACAGCGATTTCACCATGATCACGGCGCAGACCGGCATGCACGTGGAAGTGCTGGAGATGTGCGACTTGGCACGCCTCGCCGAGACGGTGACCGAGGCCGAGAAACGCCGCAAACTGGCCGAAATCGAGGGCATGTTCGAAATCAGCGAGGACTCGCCCTCCGACCCGCTGGCCAAGAAGCCGCGTCCCGAGCAATTGGATGCCGCTTGCCGCCTTGCGGTCGCCGAAGAGAAACTGGTCGCGGAATTCGAATTGGACGCGCTGACGTATTACTACCGCGGGGCGCCGGGCAACGAATACGAGCGCCTTCAAGAGGCGGCGATCCTCGGCTACTCCCTATTGACCGCCCAAGGCGTGCCGTGCAGCGGCGAGGGAGACATGAAGACGGCCGTCGCGATGAAGATCAGCGACATTTTGGGCGTGGGCGGCAGCTACAGCGAAATCGTGGCCGCCGATTACGATCGCGGGACCATCATCCTGGGTCACGACGGCCCGTTCCACATCGGAATCGCCGACGGGCGACCGATCCTGCGCGGCATGGGGCTTTATCACGGCAAATGGGGCGCGGGCGTCAGCGTGGAGGCCACCGTCCGCAAGGGACCGGTCACCATGCTCAATGTGACGCAAGATGACCGCGGGCAACTGCGTATGATCGCCAATGAGGGCGAAGCGATCGAGGCCCCGATTCTGCGCATCGGCAACACGATGTCGCACGTCCGGTTCCCGCTCCCGCCTGCGAGGATGATGGACGCCTGGTTCGCCTTGGCTCCGACGCACCACGGGGCGTTGAGCGTGGGTCGAAACGCGGAACTCTTTCGCAAAGTGGCCGACTTGCTCGGCAGGCCCTACGACTCCGTAATCGCGTGAACGCATCCGCCGCGCCCGATGACCGTTCGAGCCCCGACCGGCCGGTTCATGTTGCCGATCCGCCGCGCCGGGCGTCTTCGCAGGACGACCGGTCAATGCCCGCGGCCTTGCGTCACGGCGGCTTTTCTCGCCAATAGTCGCACCATGGCCGCCGCCGCTCCGATCGTCATGGCCAACACGCCGTAACTGACCAAGTTTCCGTAAGGCCCCGACCCGGCCTGAAGGAAACCGATGACGGCGGGGCCGATGCTGCCGCCGCCGAAGCTGAGCGTGAAACTCAAGCCGTAGGCCATGCTGCGGCGCCGCTGCGGAACATATTTGGCCACCAGGCTGTTGTAGAGAGGCTGGTGCATAAAGAAGACGGGCATGAACACCGCCGCCGCCCATACCCGCCAAATCCCGGATACGGCACCCATCACGATCAAGAGCGGCAGGCTGGCCCAAAACACGCCGGCGAGCATCCGTTCCAGGGTTCGCGGGGTGGCCCAACGCCCCGCCGTATATTGCCCGATCATACCGAGCAAGAGTACGGCCCCGCTGAGGATGTTGCGTACCGTTTCCCTGGTCAAATGGGGAAACAACCCCGAATCGTCCAAGTAACGGGGCAGGAACGTCATGACCGCAGAATAGACAAATCCCGCCAACGTCGTCGCCGTGATGAGCAGAAAGTAATGGCTCCAGGCGGGTTTCTCCTCGGACAGCGAAGCGTGCGAGGGAGGGGCGGTCTCCTGTGCTCCGAGCGAATCGCCGTCCGCGGGCCCCCTCGCCGCCCGGTGCCGATCATCAACTTGCAACTCGAAACCGGCGTGGGAATTCGTTAACGGCAAGGCCGAGCCCGCCCCCTCGGAAGCCGGCGTGCGGGCTTCCACGGCGTGCACGTCATCGCGAAGGCCGAAAAACACAACCAGGGCCAGCACGATTCCCGGCACGGAAAGCGCGAGGTAGAACGACTGCCAACTGCCGCCCGAATACAAAACCCAGGATGCGAAAAGCGGCCCCGCCGCGATCCCCAGAGACCCCAAGATGCCATGATATCCGAGCGATAACGGACGATTCTCGGGAGTGGTACGTTGGGCGATCAGGGCCAGCCCGGCGGGATGATAGATCGAAGCGAAGAGTCCCAAGATCGGCAAAGCGACGAAGAGGATTGCGATGTTGCCCGTCAAGGCGGCGGTCTTCCCCACCGAGAACAAGAACAGACTGGTCAACCCGCAACCCACCAAATAGACCACCAACATGGCCTTTTGCCCCCAGCGATCGGCCAACCAACCGGCGGCCAAGGCACACAGTCCGAACGGCAGCCGGAAGGAAGTCCCCAAGAGACCGGTCGTCGCCTGACTGACGCCGAAGGCATCGGCAATCAATTGCTCCACGCTCGAAAAGGATTGTTCATAAACGTGAACCAAGGCGTGGCAGCACGAAACCAAGAGCACCAGCCGAAACGTCTTTCGATCCACGGAGCTGATCCTAATATCCGGTGAAGCAGTACGTAATCGCGGGTAAACCGAGCGGAGGGGCGAACGCCATGACGCGACGAGGCCGCAATGTTTCGACGGTCTCCGTTCGACCGGCGGCCGATCACGACACAAGCCGACTCTTCGCGATCCAGCGGTTGAGCAAATCGGCCGCGGCGCCTCCACGCACGGCCCCCTGCGCCAATTCAACGCAGTCGTCCAGTTTGTCGCTCTTCCCCGCCAACCACAAAGCCGCGCCGGCGTTGGCGGCCACGACATCGGCCGCCGGCGAAGGTCGCCCCGACAGGATATCGAGAATCAGCGCGGCGCTTTCCTCGGGGCCGGCAACTTGCAGTTGCTCCAGGCTCACGGGGCTGAGTCCGAAATCTTCCCAAGTCCAGCCGAAATTCCGCGTGCGGCCGTCTTCCACCAAGATGACGCGGGTCAACCCGCTGAGATCGATCTCATCCAAGCCGCTGCTGCCGAAGACCACGGCGGAGCGTCGTGTGCCCAAGAGACACAGTGCCTCGGACATCATCCGATGCAGGTGCTCTCGCCCCACGCCCAAGAGCTGAATACCCGCCCCGGCCGGATTGGTCAACGGTCCCAGAAGATTGAAGATCGTCGGGTGGCCCAGCTTCGCGCGGATATCGGCGACATTCCGCATGGCGGGATGGAAATTCGGCGCGAAACAAAAGCAGATCCCCAGTTCGTTCAAGCACTCTTCGGCGAATGCGGGAGGGGCATTGACAGCCACCCCCAGCAGCGCCAGCACATCGGCGGCCCCGCTGCGGCTGGTAATGCGCCGGTTGCCGTGCTTGGCCACGGGAATCCCCGCGGCGGCGGTGACGACGGCGGCGGCCGTACTGATGTTGAATGTGCCGGCTCCATCCCCTCCCGTGCCGACAATATCGACGACCAGCGGTGCCTCAGGTCGAATTGGGACCATGTGCTTCCGCATGGCTTGAGCCGCACCCGCCACCTCCTCCACCGCTTCGCCCTTCACGTGCATCGCCGCCAGGATGCGTCTTGCGAGCTCCTCCTCGCACGCTCCGGAAATCATGACCTCGATCACGGCGGCGGCTTGCTCGAACGTGAGGTCGATTCCTTGCTCGAGTCGCCTCAATGCGTCATGAAGCATACGTGGGCCTTTCGCGAAAAATCACGTTTCCATCTCCCGCTTTGCCCCTTCCGTTGCGGCGAGGAGTCCGCTGCTCGCGGCGCGGTCCGACAAAAAGCGATCCGCCGCTACCCGCCCGCATTGTACCGGCGAAGCTCTCAGGAGGAATCTCGAGGTATTGCGGCAAGCGACCGGCATTCTTACAATCGTCAACAGCGTTCATGGGAATGGAAGGACTCCCAAGCAATCCAGGTGCCGCATGGCGAGAAAGATTATTTTAGACATCGATCCGGGTATCGACGACGCACTCGCCTTGTGTCTCAGCCTTTTTGCACCGAATTGGGAGGTCCTTGCGGTAACGGCAGTGGGGGGCAACGTACCGCCGGCCGTCGCCACCCGCAACACCCAAGCCTTGCTTGCCTATTTCGATCCGGAACGATCTCCCCGCATCGGCGCGGCCTCGGAGCCGGACCAAGGGCTGCCCGTGAAGGGGCGCTTCGCCGACTCCGCCGACGATCTAAGGGTCGCCGCGCTGCCTGTCGCCGAGCTGCGGACACCGCATCCTTCCGAGAAGGTTATCGTGGACGAGGTTCGCAGCGCGCCCCATGCCGTTACGATCATCGCGCTCGGTCCCTTGACGAACATCGCGCGGGCCATTCAACGGGACCCGGAGTTTTCCTCCTTGGTGGGACGCATCGTGATCGCGGGCGGAGCCGTACAGGTGGGCGGAAACATCACGCCCGCCGCGGAGTTCAACATCTATTGCGATCCCGTCGCCGCTCGCGTGGTGTTCTCTTCCGCCGCCGCCAAGACCCTGATTCCCTTGGATGCCAGCAACAAACTAACACTGGGGCTGGGGTTTCTGAACGAACTTCCCGAGGAAACCAACAAAGTGGGGGCCTTGTTTCGGAAACTGCTCTCGGCGAAATTTCGCAACTATCGACTGGAACTGGGCCGCGAGACCATCCACTTGCACGACACTCTGGCTTTGATGGCGGTGGCCTGCCCGGAACTGTTTCGTTTTACGGAGATGTCGGGCGACGTGGAGACGGCGGGCGAACTGACCATGGGCGCCACGGTCTTCGATCGCCGCGCCGCTCCGGCATGGCGCCACAATAACCTCGAAGTCGCCGTCTCCGTGGATGCCGGGGCGGTCCATCAGGAGATCGTGCAGCGTTTACGCCAGGCCGCTGACGCCGTCGGTCCGGTCGACTCCCCCGATTGACCTCAGCTCCGGCCCCACGACCGATTCCATCCGATCCGGAACCGGCGGAAATCCGCCCTCAGGGCCATGAATCATCAACAGACTTCCGCCCCCAAACCAACCGCTTACGATATGGGCTTCCTCTGGTCGGTCTGCCTTGTGGCGGCCATGGGGGGCCTGTTATTCGGCTACGATTGGGTTGTAATCGGCGGCGCCAAACCCTTCTACGAGCCTTACTTTCATATCGCACCGAAGAGTTTTTGGCAGGGGTTCGCTCAAAGCAGCGCCCTGGCGGGGTGTCTCGTCGGGGCCGTGCTCTCCGGAATGCTGGCCGACCGCTGGGGACGCCGCCGTCTTCTCGTCGCGGCGGGACTACTCTTCACCGCCTCCGCCGTGTGGACGGCCCTGGCCGAGAGCTATGTTTCGTTCAACGCGGCGAGAATCTTGGGCGGGATCGGCATCGGCTTGGCCTCCAACCTTTCGCCCATGTACATCGCCGAGGTATCGCCCGCCGAGGTTCGCGGCGTTTTCGTTTCCATCAATCAACTCACCATTGTGATCGGCATCCTGGCCGCGCAGATTACGAATTGGGCGATCGCTCAGCCCGTCCCTTCCGACATTGCGGAAGCTCAATTAGCCGATTTCATCCGCGGCACTTGGAACGGACAGTTCGGCTGGCGGTGGATGTTCGGAGCGGAGACCATCCCCGCGGCCACATTTTTCATCCTCATGTTCTTCGTCCCGGAAAGCCCGCGTTGGCTGGTCAAGGCGGGGCGGGAAAAGGCCGCCGAGCTGATTCTGGCCCGCGTGGGAGGAAAGCCGTACGCCGACCATGCCCTGCGCGACATTCGCGACTCGTTGGCGTCGCAAGACGGAAATCGTGTTCGTGTAAGCGAGCTGCTCCAGCCGGGGATTCTCCGCATCGTCGCACTCGGAGTGTTTCTCGCGGTCTTTCAACAGTGGTGCGGCATCAATGTGATTTTCAACTATGCCCAAGAGGTATTCCAAGCGGCGGGCTACGGCGTCAGCGCCGTTATGCTGAACATCGTCATTACCGGCGTCACCAATCTCATTTTCACGTTCGTCGCCATCTACACGGTGGATCGCTGGGGACGCCGGACCTTGATGCTGATGGGAGCGGGCGGTCTAGCGGGAATCTATTTCGTCCTCGGCCTGGGGTATCACTTCCACAGCACCGGCATACACATGCTGGTGCTGGTCGTCTCCGCCATTGCCTGCTACGCCATGTCCTTGGCACCGGTAACCTGGGTAATCATCTCCGAAATTTTTCCGAATCGCGTTCGCGGCGTGGGCGTCTCCATCGCGGTTTTCTCGCTGTGGCTGGGGTGCACGGCATTGACGCTGACCTTCCCCCTACTCTTGGGAGCCTTGGGGCCGGACGGAGTTTTTTGGCTCTACGGGGCGATCTGCGTCGCGGGCTTCATCGGGATCCTGCGATTCCTCCCCGAAACCAAAGGAAGTACCTTGGAGGAGATCGAGCGTCAACTCTTGAAGGGCAAGGCTACGTCACGGCCGCGCGCGTAGTACTATTCGGCGGCATCCCAAGTTGAAGGGCGGATTTTCGACGGACATTCTGGGGGATCTTGCCATGTTACATCGCGGATGGCGTTTAGGTTGGACGTTGATCACATGCGCCGCGCTCACCCTCCTCAGCGAAGCTCTCGTCGTTGCCGAGGAAGTGCTGCCTTTGCAAGGCACGTGGCGATTTCGCCTCGACCCGCTGGACGAGGGCATCCAAGGGGCCTGGTATTCCCAATCGCTCCCTGATCGCATCGAACTGCCCGGTATGCTGCAAGGACAAGGCTATGGTTCTCGGCCCGGCCGAGGCAGCAAGTGGCTGGCGGGTATCGGTCTCAAGCTGCAAAACGATCCGCGCTTCGCGGAGTTCTTTTCGGATGACAATTTTCTTTGTCCGTTTTTCCTCACGCCGCCGCGACACTACGTGGGTCCGGCTTGGTACCAGCGCGACGTTGATATTCCGGACAGTTGGGCCGGCCGCCGCATCACGCTATTTCTCGAGCGCGCTCACTGGCGCACCGACGTTTGGGTTGACGATCGATCGATCGGTTCTGCCGACTCCTTGGCCGCGCCGCATATCCACGACCTCTCGGACCACCTCACTCCCGGTCGGCACCGACTCACCATTCGCGTGGATAACAGTTATCTGATACCCGTGGGAACCAGCGCCCATAGCATTTCGGACGAAACGCAAGGCAATTGGAACGGCATTGTGGGAAAGTTGGAACTCCGCAGTCGCGCCCCCGTCTGGATCGAAGAACTCCAGGTCTTTCCAAGTTGGAGCACGAAGTCGGCGGAGGTAAAGATCACGCTGGGAAACCGCACGGGTTCCCGCGGCCGCGGAACGATCACGCTTCAGGCGGACCTGAAAGGCGACGTGGGCGGCGCTATGCACCACGCACAAGAGTACCCCGTTCTGTGGGATGAAGACGGCGGTCAAATCACGCTCAACTATCGTCTGGGCGAAACGGCCCGACCTTGGGATGAATTCGATCCGGCGGTGTACGAGCTATCCGCCGCACTCGCCGCGAACGGCGACTCGGGGCCGGAAATCACGGACACGGCAACCACCACGTTCGGCTTTCGAGACCTCGCCGTCCAAGGCACGCAATTCACCGTCAATGGACGCCCGATCTTTCTCCGCGGAACGCTGGAATGCTGCATTTTTCCCCGCGAGGGGCACCCTCCGATGGACGTGGAGTCGTGGCGTCGGATTTTGGCGACGGCCAAATCCTACGGCCTCAATCACCTGCGGTTCCATTCGTGGTGCCCGCCCGAAGCGGCTTTTCAGGCTGCCGACGAAATGGGAATGTACTACCAAGTCGAAGCCTCGTGCTGGGCTGCATTCGGGGATGGAAGCCCTGTGGACGCATTTGTCTACAGTGAGGCCGCGCGCATCCGCAAGCATTACGGAAATCATCCGTCGCTGCTCTTGATGGCGGCGTCTAATGAGCCGGGCGGTCGGGCACGCGATGCCTTTTTGACGCGTTGGGTCGAGACCCAGCGTCGCAGCGACCCGCGGCACGCCTACACCGCCGGTTCCGGTTGGCCCTCCATCCCGGCCAATCAGTACCACGTGCAACATGCGCCGCGTTTGCAGGCATGGGGACCGCTCCAGTTGAACAAGACGCCGCAGACCTGGGACGACTACCGGGAACACATCCAAAAGCAAGGAATCCCCGTCGTCAGCCACGAGATCGGCCAGTGGTGCGCTTATCCGAACGTCGTCTCCGAGCCGGAGAAATACACGGGTTTCTTCCGCGGTTCTAATGTGGAGGTCTTCCGTGAAATCCTCAAGCGGAAAGGACTGTGGGAACAAGCCGAAGAGTTCCTCGCGGCATCCGGCCGATTTCAGGTCGCGCTGTACAAGCAGGAAATCGAAACGGCACTGAGAACGCCGGGGATGGCAGGATTCCAACTATTGGATCTGCACGACTTTCCCGGTCAGGGAACCGCTCCCGTGGGCGTCCTCGACGCCTTCTGGGAATCCAAAGGGTACTGCACGCCCGACGAATACCGCCGCTTCTGCAATTCCACGGTGCTGCTGGCGAGGATGAAAAAACGGGTATTCACGACCGATGAGGCCTTCGACTGCCGGCTCGATATTGCGCATTACGGGCCGCGCACGCTCGACCAGGTCGTGCTGAAATGGCGACTGCACCAGGGGGATCGCGTGCTCGTAGAAGGCGCGTTGACCGCTTCGGATGTACCGACGGGCGGGGTGACGACGCTCGGCGATCTACGCCTGCCGACGGCCGATCTGCCGGCTCCCGACGAATTGACGTTGACCGCGACACTGGAAGGTACGCCGATCGAGAACGATTGGAAGATTTGGATCTATCCGAAGAATCCGCCGATCGAGACTCCGCGCGACGTCGTGCTCAGTGACGATCCCGAAACCGCTTGGCAGGCCGCGGAAAGCGGCAAGCGTGTCGTCTTGCTGGCGCCGCCGGGGCGCATCGCCGGACAGACCCTGGGAACTTTCCAGCCCATCTTCTGGAATCGTATCACATTCCCATCACAAACGGTTCACACGGTAGGAATCGTCTGCCGACCCGAGCACCCGGCTTTGCGGGATTTCCCGACGGCCTTCCACGCCGATTGGCAGTGGCAAGAACTGCTGGATCATTGCAAACCGATGTTACTGGACGGCCTGCCCCGCGAACTGCGCCCGATCGTGCAGCCGATCGACGATTGGAGCGATGCCCGCAAATTGGGATTGGTTTGGGAAGCTCGCGTTGGAGAGGGTCGATTGCTGGCGTGCAGTATCGACCTGACGAAGGACCTGGAACAACGGCCTGTCGCTCGGCAACTGTTGTCCGGTCTTCTGCGGTACGCCGCGTCGCCGGAATTCTCGCCGGAGGTCGTGTTGGAACGGGTAGCCTGGGAGGGGTTGTGGCGAACCCCCGGCGTTTTGGAGCAACTCGGGGCGCAAGCCTCCGCCGACAGTAGCGAACCGGGTTTTGAACCGGCTTGCGCCATCGACGGCAACACCGAGACCATGTGGCACACGGCCTGGACCCCCAGCCCCTCGCCGTTTCCCCATCATTGGACGCTTGAATTGCAGCGGCCCGTCGCGCTCAAAGGCCTGCGTCTCGTGCCCCGGCAAGACGGAAATCCCAACGGACAATTGGCGGAATGCGAAATCCAGTTGAGTGACGACGGCAAGGCCTGGGAAACGGTCGCCCGGCAATCGTGGGACACTCGCGCCGTGGAGAGGGAAATCACATTCGCCGCCCCGCGGGAAGCCCGATTCATCCGGGTCGTCGCGCTCCGGGAAATCCGCAACCGGCCCTTCGCTTCGATTGCCGAAGTGGAATTGATCTTGAACCCATAGCCGGCGGCAATCCGCAATTTGGCCAATGCATAATCCGCCGCGCCGCACGAACGCGGCGCGGCGGGATCGGAATCATTCCGAGATTCCGGCCGAGACCGGCCCTTCTACAACCGAATCGGTCGCCTTTCCGCGGATCTAGACGGGTTCAGCTCTCCAAAATCTCCTTCGCGACGCGATCGAAGAACTTGACGCATTCGGCGATTTCGGGCAGCGAGTTTTCCCAATTGTACTCGTATTCGATGGAGAATACGGCCTTGAGTCCCTGCCGGTGAATCTCCCGCAAGAGGGCCGGCACGTCCGCCTTGCCCGTCCCCCACGGGACGTCGTGCGCCCCGCTTCCGAATTGATTCAGATCCTTGAAATGGAAGGAGATGATCCGTCCCTCGAGCTTCTTAATCGCCTCAAGAGGCACGATCTCCGATCGCATCCAGTGGCCGGTATCCGCGCACGCCCCGATGCGTTTGCCGCGGCCTTGGCACACTTGAAGCACGGTATCCGGGTTCCAATAGATCGAGGGCTTGGGATGATTGTGAAGGGCGACGTTGATTTCGTACTCGTTGCACAACGGCTCGATGGCATCGAAGGCGTCGAAGGGCGGCTCCGACACGATCGTTTCGATGCCCATATCCTTGGCGAAATCGAAGACGCGGCGGTTGTCGTCGGCATTGGTTCCCAGTCCGCGGACGCCGTAATTCACCAACTTGATCCCCGAGTCGGCCAAGCGGGCCTTGACCTCGCGTCGTCCTTCCGCAGAGAGCGATTCATCGAATTTGGCGTCGCCCTCCGGAGCTAAACGTTGGCCCGGATATGCTTCGATATAGCGCAGTCCGACCTGGGCATTCTTCTTGATGGCTTCGAAGAAGCTGAAGCGATTGAAACTATACGCTTGGCAGCCCAGTCGCCATCCCAACTTTTCGGCATGCGGGGCGCCGTCAGCCAGTTTGGCCTCTTGCGCCGAGCCGATGCCCACCAGCCAACGCGGCGCCGCCAGGGTCCCCATCATGGCAGCGGAGGTACCGACGAAGCTTCGACGACTCAACATGATGCCATCTCCCATATTTCAGTGAAGCCAATGAACCAAAAACTTCCAAATCGCGGTTGCAGCGCCGAGCTACGAAGCCCGAGACCTAACTTGCCGCCGTCACGACCGTGGCCGCCGG
Source organism: Thermogutta hypogea (assembly GCF_055386265.1). Lineage (NCBI taxonomy): Bacteria > Pseudomonadati > Planctomycetota > Planctomycetia > Pirellulales > Thermoguttaceae > Thermogutta > Thermogutta hypogea. The sequence continues at coordinate 850,792 of NZ_AP042425.1, read as the reverse complement.
CGGCGAAAGCGACCTGCTACTCCGTGCCGATCGTCCTCCGTGAACCGCGGAAACGAGCAAGCGCCGGGCCATCGCGCCACGTATCCGACTGCCTTGAGTATAGCGCCGCTGAGAAACGGTAGCAATCTAGCGACGCTCTCGCTGTATCACTCAAGACACCTTGGGACGCCCGGCACCAGGTTCTGCATTTGCAGGAGACGGCCACTTCGCCGAGTAATTAGGAAATTACCCCTGGTCGACGAAGCTCGGAGGCACAAAACCGGCTCCGCAGTCCGGCAGCACGATGGGCCGAGCCGAACCGGAACGTGCGGAACTTGATGCAGGCGGACTTCCCTCGGCCGACGGGGCGAGATTGCGGGATGAGTTTTCACGGCCGGCTTCGGCTGACCGCAAGATGCGTTCCAATTCCTCGACCCGCTCGGCAACGGCGTTGAATTCGTCCGCGAAGTCTTTCCAAAAGTCACCCTGCCGGAAACGCAATGGGTTGACGCTTTCGCCGCGCGCCAGTGCCCGCATCGAGCGGCGCAACCGAATCAGGGGGCCGGAAAACCGATTGCTCAACCGGATGATGTCCATCAAGATCAAGGGTAATACCACGAGAGACGCAAAGAACGGAGGCCCGAACCGGAACCACAACTCCTCCAAATGGGCGAAGACCGGTCGCGGAGGACCGGCGATGACGCGCCAGCACAGCAGCATCAAAGCGACGGCCGCCAAACAAAGCACCCAGTACGTGACTACCCGGAGGAGTAGTGCAGCCTGGACCTCCGGATCGACGAAGAGCCGTTGGCGCAATTGTCGCGAGTTTTCCATGGCCATAAGACGCAGCTTGGAGCGAACGGAAACGGCATGCGGGCGGCACGCTGAGCAGGCCCCCGCAAAGCCGGAAAAAAGGTATGGTTGGTTAATGAAATGTAGCTCAAGAATCTGGGGAATAATGCCATCATGGATAGCGATCGGCGGTACTTATCCGAGCGAATCTCCGGCCGACGTCGTTGGTCGCCGAAGTCGCATCCCCGGTTTCCGTCCGGTCTCCTATAATCCTAAATGCACTGCCGGGGACGATATCCCCGCCCCCGAGGTAGCTCCCTTACAAACAAATTACGCCATGCCGTCACCCGGAACGAATCTTGCCGCCGTCCTGCCGATTCCCTCCCACGTGTGGATATCCCACTGGAGGCCGTTGGTGGCGCGGATCGGGGAACTGGAACCGCGATGCCAATCGCTCTCGGACGCCGACTTGCGCAAGCGGAGCCTGGCCCTACGCTATCGTGCTCGCAGTGGAGAGCCGCTCGGGCGTCTGCTCCCGGAGGCATACGCACTCGTCCGCGAGGCAGGTCGGCGTCGCCTCAACATGCGGCATTTCGATGTCCAAGTCTTGGGGGGAATCGCGCTGTTCCACCACGCCATCGTGGAGATGCAGACCGGGGAAGGCAAAACGCTCACCGCAACGCTGCCCATGTATCTGTACGCCTTGGCCGGGCAAGGCTGCCATCTGGCGACCGTGAACGACTACCTCGCCAAACGTGACGCCGAATGGATGGGACCGATCTACCAGGCTTTGGGGCTGACCGTGGGCGTCATCCAAACGGATATGTCGCAAGAGGCTCGGCGCAAAGCGTATGCGGCCGACGTCACCTACGGTACCGCCAAGGAGTTCGGTTTCGACTTCTTGCGAGACAGGCTGCTCCTTCGCAAGATCCGCGAGGGGCAAACCGATCTTATCGGCAGCATGCTCACCGATCAGAGGGTGGAAAGCGGAGAACAACCCGTTCAACGGGAACCGTTCTTCGCCCTCGTGGACGAGGCCGACAGCATCCTCATCGACGAGGCCCGAACGCCTCTCATCATCAGCGCCCTGCCCACGGAAGAGGAACAGATCGCGGTGGAGTGTTACAAATGGGCGGCTAGCGTGGCCGAGCAGTTCCTCGAGGATGAGGACTACGAATACGACCACGAGAAAAAGTCGGTGGAGCTGACTCGCGAGGGACGACGCAAGGCGCGGCAACTCCCCAAACCCGAAGCCATGGCGGCCGTAGGTATGTTCCATGTGTACGAATACTTGGAACGCGCGATCAAAGTGGCGAGAGACTTCATCCGTGATCGCGAGTACGTGGTTCGCGATGGGGAAATCGTCATTGTGGACGAGTTTACGGGACGGCTTTCCGAGGGGAGAAAGTGGCGGGACGGAATCCACCAGGCCGTGGAGGCCAAAGAAGGCGTGGAGGTCACGGTTGCGACGGGGCAGGCCGCCCGAGTCACCGTGCAAGACTTTTTCCTCCGCTACCGGCACTTGGCGGGCATGACGGGCACCGGCCGAGACTCCAGCCGAGAGTTGCGCCGTATCTACAAGTGCCCGGTCATCATCATCCCCACCAATCGTCCCAGCATTCGCAAGCGCTTGCCCGACCTGATCTTCGGCACCGAAGCGGAAAAATGGAAGGCGGTCGTCGATGAGACGTGCGAAATGCACGCCTTGGGACGCCCCGTATTGATCGGAACGCGGTCCATCGAGAAATCGGAATTCCTGTCCCGCCTGCTCAAGCAGCGAGGAATCGAGCACGACGTCTTGAACGCGCATCACGTGGAAAAGGAAGCCGCCATCGTCGCGGAGGCCGGCAAGATGCGCCGCGTGACGGTTTCCACCAATATGGCCGGTCGGGGAACGGATATCCGCCTGGGGCCGGGGGTGGCTGAACTGGGCGGATTGCACGTGATTTGCACCGAGATGCACGATGCCGCCCGCATCGACTGGCAGTTGCGCGGACGTTGCGGTCGTCAAGGCGACCCCGGCTCCTTCCGCCAATTTTTGTCCTTGGAGGACGAGCTCTTGGAAAAGGGGCTCGGGCCGAAGCGGGCCGCACGCTATGCGGCGTTAGGGCGGCGGTCCCGGCGTTTGTTCCCCGAATTGGCATACCTTTTCCGAAAAGCTCAACGAAGAATCGAACGCCGGCATTTCCGTGATCGCCAAGCCCTCATGCACTTCGAACGCGAGCGAAAGAAGATGCAACGACAGATGGGGCAGGATCCCTATCTGGACACACCTAGCTGAGAAGCTCCCTGGGCCCTCTCACGACCGGTCGCCGGCGGGCGGCCGCCTCGCCGACCCCTTGTGCGACGCTTTCCCTCGGCTTCTCGGCCTGAGAAACAGAATCAAGAGCACCAGAGGTACCAACACCAGCGCATACCGAGGCCGAAAAACCACGACTGCCGTCAGGAACGGAACGGAGAGCGCCAACCACGCCGGCAGCTTCTTTAGCTCGGGAAAGGCCAGCCAAAGCATTACGCACAGGATGCCCATGCGACGGCAAGCCGCCTCGAACATGAGATGAAATTCATTGGAGGGCGGAACGATCAGGTAGTAGACCGCACCTCCGATCAGCACCACGCCGAGCACACCGATCAGATGACGCTGGAAGTCTTTCGCAAACTCACCCATCAGCTCGGCGGTCCCTTCTCGCCGTCTTGTGAATCCTCACGAAGTCATGCCGGCACAGTACGAGTCAAACGGGGTGACGGTGCATCGCGCGTCTGCTCCGGCCCACGACGCCCCGCGGCACAACCCTATCATTTCGGAAGGTCATACGAAGCGGCGAGTCTCGACGCGCTTTGCAGCTCGCCGCGGAAGCCCGGGGGAAATGCCATCTTAAGATGTCGCCGGCGTTCTGTCCACGGCACGCGCAGAGGCATCGGCATGAGGAGCCGCCACCCGGTGACACACGCGGCAGGCCGATCAACGTTCCACAGGCACGGGCTCGCCGGGCGTCGAGCGCTGGGGCGACCGCGCCCCTGGGGTCAGAGCTGATGCAGAAAGAACTTCCAGAATACGAACACAAACGCCATCAGCAGAGCCGGTAACAGGACGAAGAAGATCATCGGACCGACGACCCCCTTCGCCCCCGTCGGTCGCAGCGTGCGCGACAACCCGATCGGGAGGGCCGACGGTTCGATGAGCGTACCGGTCGTGTGCGGCTCGGCGTTCGTCTCCGTTTCCAACGGAACAACTCCGCTGATCGCCGGCAGATTCGGCTTGGTCTCGGCAAGGTGAAGTTTATCCCAGGAGAGGGGAACGGCCACGCGCAGGCGCCTTCGCCGGGGGCGATCAGCCGCCGAACGGAGCCAGGCCGACTCGTCCAAAGGATAGGGGATGTCCGCCCAGGGTGTCAGCCTCGCGATGACCTCCGACGCGGAAGCGATTCGGTCGTTCGGATGCTTGGCCATCATATCCGCCATGACGTCCACGAAGGCGGCATCGAGTTCGGGATTGAGCCGCCGGGGGTCCAGCGGCTTCAACTCGCAATGGGCGCGGACCTTGTCCGCCGTACTGCCTCCCGGAAAAGGGACCTTCCCGGTCACGACGTAATACAAAGTGCAGCCCAGCGAGTAGATATCCCATGCCGGCGTGGGGTTGTGCGGGTCGCGGATGTGGTCCGGCGAAAGATAATCGACGGTCCCCACGATCCTGCCGTAGCGCGGATCGTGGACGGCGTCGCGGCCCGCGGGGCCGGCCAAGCCGAGATCGGACAATTTCGCCAAGCCCTGGCCTGTGACCAGAATGTTGCCGGGTTTGACGTCGCGATGGACGAGGCCTTTTTGGTGGGCATGATGCAGGCCGGCAGCCGCCTGCGAGATGATCGAAGCCGCCGCGTGCATCCGCAGGGGACCGAACTGACGGATCAACTTCCGCAGATCGTTGCCCGGCACGTATTCGGTCACCAAATAGACCACGTTCCCATCCATCCCGGCGTCGAGAGCGCGGACCAAATTGGGATGGTCCAACATGGCTTGGGCGCGAATCTCACGGAGAAAGTTCTGAACCGCCTCCGGGCTGGACTTGTGGCGGGGTAGCACCTTGACCGCCACCACCCGATGCAGGACCGTGTGCTCTCCCTTGAAGACCTGTCCCATGCCCCCTCGCCCGATCGAATCAATGATTCGGTACGGTCCGAGGTTGAATTTCGTGCGGCCTTCCAGGAGTTGCTTGGCCTGCCAGGCGTTCAGACGCCCCAACTCCACCAACTTCTGCGCCAACCGTTCCTCGTAAACGGCCGCCCCGGCCACGAAATCGGCTCCCGTCCCGAGCGCAGCCTTCGCCTCATCCAGATGGGCTTGGGTGACCAGCCGACTGGCCAATGCGCACATTTCGAAGCTGGTTTCCCCGTGAATGGCCATGCAATCTCGGGTCATCAACATACGGAACGGCGACGAGCACGGCGAACGACCAAACCCGCCCCGTCAGGGTCGTTACTTCAGATTATACCGTCCCCGCGCAAGGTTTTGGCAATTTTTCGACGAGAAGGCGATCCCGACTCCTGTCCCCGGGATCGCCGTCAACGGCCCGCAAAACAGCCGGCCGCTGTTGCTAGTAAGGATAGAGCCCCTTCAGACACCGCTTTTGCACGTCCGGCAATTGATAGTCCAATTCGACTGCCTCCTTCCCGATTTCGATCCCCCCCACGCTCGGATCCCAAAGCCATGTCCATTGTCGCAATTCATCCCGGTGCAGGATACAGCGATCGAGGACCCGCGTACGTCGCTCTTTTTTCCATCCGCCGTAGGCCCAAGAATACTGCCAAATCTCGTGCCGGATCGTCGCGGCGCCGGGGAAATCTCCCTCGTAGCTGGTCGGCAAATCTCGAATCAGCATGACCAAAACGCGGATCGTCTTGTCGTCGCCGCCGAAATAGAGCGGCTCGACTTTATTCTCATAATGCCGTGAAGCTCGAATGTCCTCTTCCACCCAAGCCCGCGCATCCTCGTCAACCTTACTGTCGCCCCTGAAGAACGGATCGAACTCCAAAACGGGAGCGAAATCGAAGCCGTCTATGCGGACGCGTCCCTCGCCGAAGAGTATCAGATCGTACCGGCCGGGTTTGAGGTTCCGCAGCAGCCAAACGTCCTCCCCTTTTCTCTCGGCCACGGCGTCCATGACCGGGGAATCGATTTTGGCTTTGGCATCCACTTCTCGTGTGGGATTACCGTCCTGATCCCAGCGTCGCACGGCCCCCAAAGCGCGGATCGGCAGGTCCCCGCTCACGCGGACGGTAAGATCGGCCCCGCGCGCCAAGCCTTGCTCCCACGATAAACCCTGCAAGTGCAGGAAGACCCCCAACGCAAAAAGTGCGGCGAGCGGGACGCCTCGATTCATGATTCGGCGCTGCTCCATCGATGGCATCATCTCGCTTCCTCCACCGCGGTTTCTAATGACGATTCTTGGTGCCCTTATCGCGGCCGGTCGGGCCTTTGACGCAGCGTTTCCAGCATTTGGCGGGCCTCGCCCACCAACGGGCTGCCGGGATAGTCTTTCAAGAGCGAATCCAGCGTCGCGGCGGCCCGGTCGGTTTGTCCCCGTGCGACGTCGCTCCGGGCTGAAAGCAGGAGTAGTTCTTCCATGTAAGGCGAATAGGGATTGACCACCAGCAGCCGATCCGCCAAAGCCGTCACGACGTCGTGGCGTTTGCGGCCGGCCCAGTACTTCGCCGTCAACAGCGGCAGATAGCCCTCGATCATATCGGCGGGAAACTCTTCTTGCCACAAACGGATTTCGTGGATGGCGCGTTCCCACTCTCCGTTTTGCAAGAACTCTTCGGTGGATCGGCTGTGTGCGCCGCGCCAGGCGGTCCTTTCGATTTCATTCCTTCGCGAGCCGGCAAGCTCCTCCGCCCGGCGGTATGCGGCCGTCGCAGACTCGGCATTTCCGGTCGCCGCGTAGTAGTCGCCCAGAACGCGATGATACGTGCGGCTGACCGCCGCGTTGCCTCCGTTGCCGGCCAAGAGACGCTCCGCTTCATCCAAATGGGGCTTCGCGCCCGTGGCATCGCCCATGTCATTGAGTAGCACGTCGGCCAAGGCAACCAGACACTCGGCTTTGGCGCTCGGCGAACTCACCCGGGCCATTCCCCCCTGCCGAATTGCGACCGCCGTCGCTGCATCCACAAAGACTTCCCGTGCCAAAGTCTCCCCTAGGGATGCCAATCGCAACCAAACGGCTTCGTCACGGTCTGCCCCCGTCGCCCCCGAAAAAGCAGCCTTCACGGCGTCCAGCGCGGCTTTCTGATACTTGTTTCGCTGCTGTGCGAGGGTTTTTGCGTCTTGCGGTTTGGCTGCCGCGGCTTGCTCCTCGTCCACGAAAATGGTGTTGGGCGGAGGAGGAGGAAGATACTGATCGGCCTTCGCCAGGTAGGCCGAAACCAATTGAAGCAGGCCGGGGGCGTCGAGTTTCTCGGGTCGGTAGCTCTCCAAAACAGGGATCACCTCATCCAAGGTCAAGCCTTTGTCCTGCGGCGTCAACCTCGGTCGCTCGACCTGAATGCGGTGCGTAATCTCGAACGGCCGGCCCGCGCGGATCAAGGACAATTTGACAGGGTAGATTCCCGGTCGCAAAAACACGTGGCCAACCTTGCCGCCCTCCGCGGTCTGTCCGTCCCCGAAGTCCCAGACCACGCGAGGTGACCCCGCCAACGCACTCGGCCCTGTCTCGGCGAACTCCACGGCCACCAAAGGGACGTCGTTATCCGGCAAGGGAATGTCGCTGACGATCCGGAAATTGAAATCCGGCAGAAAGCGTTGGTCCGGCGCGGAAGGCGGGCCGACTTGGGGACGAACGATTGCGCCGGCGCGAAAGACCTCGGGCGGGATCGCCGCGGGAGCCGCCGGTTTGGGCGCTTTGGGGTCGACCTCCCAGGCAGCCACCGCCACTCCGGCTTCGGTCGTAGAGGCGTGATAGTACTCGAAAAGATGCCTCCCGGCCTCGAGGCGAACGTCTCGCCGCGTATCCGGGGTGGCCCAGCGCGTCGGCGGATGGCGCCCCGGGGCTTCGGCCACCACTTTGCCGTCAATCAGAAGGAAACTGCAATCCTGACTGGAGGTGAAAAAACCGTAAACACCGGCGCGAGAGATGTTCAGGAAACCCGAGTATTTGCTGAAATACGGCCCCGGGCTGAGTGTAAACGGGTTTCCGGCGTGTTGCACGCCAGTCACGTAGTCCGCCCCAATGCTTTTGGCGGCGTCGAAGGCCTGGCGGACCGAATCAAGCTGATTCAGATTGCAGTCCCGAAATTCTCGGGTCTCCAGCAGCAGTCCGTCCTGAGCCGTCCAAGCGGGGCGCCGATCATCCGGAAAGGCCGGCCCGCCGTAAAGTATCTCGTAAGGCGACCGGGTGGAAAGGGTCTGAAAGGCCAGGCGGCAGAAATCCCCAGGCCCAAGTTGCAGCACGCGCATCGGCGCCAATTCATTGCCCGTGGCGACGATCACGTTCTTCCCGTCGCTCTGAATCGCGCCGTGATGATAGAACTCGACGACGACGATGGGAGCCGAGGCATCGGGCGGCAGCGCGACCGGCCGAAGATAGGGGAATTCCTGTCCACCACGCCGAAAGTTCTGTCCTACGGCAAATGAATCGGCCGTCGCAAGCGCCAAGATCATTCCCATCAAGTACAGGGAAACCCGCACCGCCGCGGCTCGGCGGGCGGCCTCGTGCCGTCCTCGCGTTCGTCCCGTCATACGCCCTGGTTTCCCCCAACCACGTCTGTTGCCGCTTCGCTGCCACAGCCGACGATGGACAACCCAGCCCTCCGCCGAAACGACGCCGAAAGGATCTCCGGCGACGTTCCCAACGTTGCGGCGGGGCTTCGCAACCTTTAATCTATTAGGCACGGCAGCCCAAGGGAAGTAGAAATCGAGTCGAGCGGCGACTGCTCGGAAGGGGACTGCCGTTGGCGTTGTCACGCTGCGCGGGCGGCGCGACCAGCAACGCAATCGCGGACCGCGCGACGGAATCCTTCGGCATCGCCCGCGGGACGACGGTGAAGGCGAGTGACGGCCGGGCATTCCTTGAACGGGAGATCCTCACATGGCAAAGAGCGGCGTGCGCGTGGCGATCATCGGTCTCGGTTTCGGGGCGGAGTTCATCCCGATTTACCAACGGCATCCTCAAGCCGAGATGTACGCCATCTGTCAACGCAACACCGAGCGACTTCAGAAGATCGGCGATACCTTCGGCGTGCCCGTGCGGTATCACCGCTACGAGGACGTTCTCGCCGATCCGAACGTGGACTTCGTTCACATTAATTCCCCCATTCCCGATCACGCGTGGATGTCCGTGGAAGCGCTCAAAGCGGGCAAACATGTCATGTGCACCGTGCCGATGGCCACCACCATCGAGGACTGCCGGAAAATCGTGGAGCTGGTCCGCGAAACCGGCTTGAAGTACATGATGGCCGAAACGGTTGTCTATTCCCGCGAGTTCCTGTTCATCAAAGAGATGTACGAAAAAGGTGAGTTGGGGCAAATCCAGTACCTTCAGGCCTCCCATACCCAGGATATGGACGGCTGGCCCGAATATTGGGAACGCATGATTCCCATGCATTACGCCACCCATGTCGTCGGGCCGTGTTTGGGTCTGATGAATAGCCGCGCCGAATACGTCTCCTGTTTCGGCTCGGGAAGAGTCCGCGACGACATCCGCGAGAAGTCGGGCAATCCTTTCGCGATCGAGTCCTGCCACATCAAGATCAAGGATTCCGACGTAGCCGCCCACATTTGGCGCTTCCTGTATGATACGGCCCGACAGTACCGCGAGAGCTTCGACGTGTACGGCAGCAAGAAAAGCTTCGAATGGACCTTGGTCGAAGGAGAGCCGCACATCCTACACACCGCCAAGCGTCCCGAGCCGGAGATTCCCAGCAAAATTCGGGCGCCGGATTACGCCCACCTCTTGCCCGAACCGATCCGCGCCTTCACCCAGGCGATTCACGACCCCGAGCACCGCTCGTTCATTCAGGGCGCCGGCCATGGCGGATCCCATCCCCACTTGGTGCACGAATTCGTGTCGGCGTTGGTGCAAGACCGCGATCCGTGGCCCAACGCGGTTCAGTCCGCGAACTGGACTTGCGTCGGCATTTGTGCCCACCAATCAGCGATGGAGGGAGGACGGATCGTCTCTTTGCCCGATTTCACGTTGGCGTAGCATCCGGTAAATGCTTCCAATTCTTTCCCAACCGCCAACAACGGGAGCGCGCAGCATGAGTATCATGAGCATGACGATTCGACGGGATCGTGGGAGGATGTTGCTGATGATCCTCTCGGCAGGATCGGTGCTGTTGTCGGCGGGCTTCTCGGCGCAAGATTGCCGCGCCGAAGAGAATGCGCCCTATCGCGTCTATCTCGGAACCTACACCCGAGGAGAAAGCCGAGGCATCTATGCGTGCGAGATGGATACGGCCCGGGGAACGCTGACCGCTCCCAGATTGGTTGCCGAAGTGCGGAATCCGTCGTTCCTAGCCTTTCATCCGGTGCTGCCGCGACTCTACGCGGTCAGCGAGCTTTGGCAAACGGACGGCCCGGATCGGGGAGCCGTGACCGCTTTCGCCATCGACGATGCCACGGGTGAGCTGCGCGAGTTGAATCAGGAAGCCGTAGGCGGAGCGGGACCGTGCCATCTGGCGGTATCACCCCGCGGCCGATATGTGGTCACGGCGAATTACGGCAGCGGCAGTACCAGCGTCTTGCCGCTGGACGACGAAGGCCGCTTACAGCCCCGCTCCCACGTGGTGCAACACGAAGGTTCCGGCCCGAACGAAGCCCGGCAAAAAGGCCCGCATGCCCATCAAACGCTCTTCTCGCCCGGCGGCGAAATCCTGTTGGTACCCGATTTGGGAATCGATCAAGTCCTGCTATTTCGCCTGGATGAAGCGGCGGGCCGGCTTTCCGCCTGGAATCCCCCTTCCGTTGCCGTGCCTCCCGGCTCCGGGCCGCGCCACTGCGCGTACCATCCTTCCGGCAAGTTCCTCTACGTGGTCAATGAGCTGGCGTCCACGGTCTCGGTCTTCGAATGCACGGATGAAGTCCCGCTCCGATTGACGCAAACCATCTCAACGCTGCCGCCGGAATTCGACGGGGGCAATACGACGGCGGAAATCGAGGTACACCCGTCGGGGCGCTTTGTTTACGCTTCCAACCGCGGTCACGACAGCATCGCGGCTTTCGCGATCGATTCCGCCACGGGCAAGCTCAGCGAGATCGGTCGCTTTCCCAGCGGCGGCCGGGTGCCGCGCAACTTCGCCATCGCGCCGGGAGGACGTTTTCTGCTGGCGGCCAACCAGGACACCGACAACGTGGTGGTGTTTGCGATCGATCAAGATTCCGGAAAACTTCAACCCACCGAAGGCTCCGTGCAAGTGGGAGCGCCGGTCTGTGTGGTTTATCGGCCGATCCGCAAATAACACCGGATCGTCCAACCACTCGGCTTCGGCGGCTTTCGTATGCCAAGGCCGACCGTCGAATCACGTTCCCGGCCGCCCGTTTCTACCGCTGAAGCCCTACTCTTTCCAGGGCTTCAGCGGCACGGCGTTATTCTGTGCGATACCGGAAATCGCGGATCTTCCGGACGATCTATTGAGACAATCGATCGGCCACCGAATCATGCGACGAGCCGCATCGGTTGCCGCGCATCTTTACGCACGCCGGCAACAAACTCGTCGAAGATGCCGAAATCCAGAGCGGAAGCGGCCTCGCACTCGGGATGGAACTGAACACCGATCGCGAACCAATCCGGATCCGAGCTTTCGAAGGCCTCGATGATGCCGTCCGGCGCCCAGGCGGTCGCCGTGAAAGGCTCGGCCAGATCCAGGATCGCCATGTGGTGGCGACTGGCTACGCGAATCTCGCCTTCGCCGTAGACGCGATCGATCAAGGAGGAAGGTTTTACCGTCAGCGTATGGCGGTGCTCCGGGTCGTTGCGGTCGAAATGCGGCATGGCGTTCTCGAAATCATCCGGGATATGGAGCGAGAGGGTGCCGTTCATGACGACGTTGAGAAGCTGCATGCCCGCCCCGATCCCGAGGACCGGCTTGCGATGTTCGCTGATCGCGCGGCCCAGCATGCGGTCGAAATCCTCCCGTCGGGGATCCATGAGGTGGGTAGTGGAATGGAGCTGGCAACGATCGCGGCGCGGGTCCAGATCAGCGCCTCCGATCAAGACGAAGCCGTCCAATTCCTCCAAGACCCGCTCGACGTCGGCACGTTGGTAGAGAGGCGGAACGACGACGGGAATGGCTCCCGCCCGCATCAAACAGTCGAAGTAGCCGGCCGTGAGATAGCCGATGGCGGGTCGCTGTCGAGTGGCCGCACAATAATCCATGTTCAGCCCGATCAGCGGCTTGCCGGCCTTGTCGATCTTGCGCGTAGCCGGATCCCAGCATTGATCCTGCGATTTGACGGCCATGGTCTTTTCCTCCTTTCGGCCGCATCCTACGGCCGCTCGAACAAGAAAGAAGATGGGTTGAAACCGTTTTCCGGCCGCTCCAAGCAGACCGGAGCGGGATCCAGCCGAGATAGGAGGGGCGGGCGAGAAAACGGCGCCGAGCCGTCTTGCAAGAGGTAGGTTCGTCCATCCCTGGTCACCTGTCCAAGCTATCCCGCTTGAAAACGCTTACCGACAAGTCGCCCCAGCGCCGGTCTTCCGCCTAAGCATCGATCGGATCGACAAACCTTGGGTGCGGGAAGAGCTGGGGAACCGTCCATGTAGCGGCGGCAGCGGCCGACCGTGAGAATCCCCCGCTCCATCAAGAAGCAATCGTCGTCGATCCTTGATCCTGGGCCGTCTTGTTCGGAAGTCCGAACAAAGCATAAGTCGCAGTGTACGGCAACCTCGGAAAAGGTCAAGACAACAGACAATATCTTGATGTTTCGCCGACGCAGCCCCAAGAGGTTGTGGTGCCATCGGTGACAGCTAATGGACATGCGTAGAGTAAACGCCGCGTGATGACTCGCCGGGCAATGTGCTCAAAAACGGCGTCTCCCCACGGCACCGATTCGCCCCGGCGCGGCACTCGCGTCTCCCTTGTTAGGTTCGAGAGAAAACCCGGCTTCTTCTCGCCTCCGCCCGTAATACGTTTCCGAACGCCGCCTTTTCAAAGACCGGCTTGAGGCGTACAACAAGAGAGTTCGAGGACGCGATGAGACCCGACCGGCGAACGCATTTTCTCGGCCTTTCGGCGCGGGGACTAGGAGCGGAAACGATGTCGCGGCAAGGCACGACTTGGATCATTTTCGCTTGGAGCTTTCTGCTCGCGGCAGCGGGAGTCTGCGTATTGCTGTTTGCTGAATCCGGCGCCGGCGTGCCGCTGGTACCGGTGGCTCCGCCCGTGCCGCCCGCCCGCTCGCAAGATGCCTCCCTGTTCGTCGCGGAAGCCTCGCCGTGGGACGCCGTATTGCCTCCGCCGGGCCGCTACACGCCGGATGAACTGGTGAACATCGCGGTCTACGAGAAGACCAACCGGGCCGTCGTGAACATCCGCACCCGCGGAGTGCGCGAGAGCGCTTTCCCGCTTTTGGACGTAATCACGGAAGGCGAAGGCAGCGGCGCCGTCATCGATCGGCAGGGACGCATCGTCACGAATCACCACGTCATTGAAGCCGCCAGGGTCATATCGGTGACGCTCTTCGACGGCACGTCGTACGAGGCACGCCTGGTGGGCGTCGATCCGCCGTCCGATGTCGCCGTTCTTCAGATCGACGCGCCTGCCGATAAGCTGATCCCCGTCGCCTTCGGCGATTCCACCGACCTCAAGGTCGGTCAGCGGGTATTCGCCATCGGCAACCCGTTCGGCCTGGAACGCACGCTGACCACCGGAATCATTTCCAGCCTCAATCGAACGCTGCCCAATCCCCGGACGGGTCGGTCCCTGAAACAAATGATCCAGATCGACGCCGCCATCAACCCGGGAAACTCGGGCGGTCCTTTGATCGACAGCCGTGGGATGATGATCGGCATGAACACGGCCATCGCCAGTAAGACCGGGGAGAGCGCCGGCGTCGGATTCGCCATCCCCGTCAACAACGTGCGGCGCATCGTGGAGCAACTGATCCGCAACGGGCGCGTCGTGCGGGCGGACGCGGGAATCGATAAGGTCTTGCAAACCGAACAGGGTTTGCTGATCGCGGTCTTGCGTCCGGGCGGGGCCGCCGAACGCGCCGGCCTTCAAGGGTTCCGAGTCGTTCGCACGCGCAAGCGGCAAGGACCGCTGATCTTCGAGTCCACCAGCATCGACCGATCCGCCGCCGATTTGATCGTGGCGGTCGATGGCTCGCCCGTGCGATCTGTGGACGACTTGCTCGGCATCCTCGACGCCAAACAGCCCGGCGACAAAGCCGTGTTCACGGTAATTCGGGCTGGAAAACGTATCGATGTGCCTGTGATCCTTGACGCGGAAGAATAATCCTGGAACGATGGAGAAGAGGTATTTCCATCAGCGATGAGATTTGGTGGGTTTAAGCACGGAAAAACGGCATGGAGAAGACGATGAACTCAGAACAACGGCAACTGGCACGATTGGCGGAAGTCAAGGAATCCCTAGCGCGGAAATACGCCCGGCTTGCAAAAGTCGCAAAAAGCGCAACAAAGCGCAAGACATTTCTTTACAAATTCGGCCGTTACACGCGGGAGGTGGCGCGGGCCAAGTCCCTTCTGGGCTGACCGAACGATTACGGTATACCTCTCGCGTCGGGATTGATGCCATCCCCGATCGGGTCTGGGCCACCCTTTTCAGATGGGGGGCCTTGCAGTACATTAACATGGTTGTACGAGTTGGTTAGACGTTCGTGGATGAGTTGGTGCGGTACGGTGGACCCGGCATCGGCGTGTGGGACACCGTTGCAAAGGAACGATTTTTCGGTCGACAGCACTTGCGGGTTTCAGATGACGATCACCAGGGAACGAAAGCGGGAGTTGATTGAGCAGTATCGACGTTCTGCGAACGACGTTGGTTCGCCGGAGGTTCAGATTGCCGTATTGACCTCGCGAATCAAGTCATTGACCGAGCATCTGAAGATGCACCGCAAGGATTTCGCCGGGCGAAGAGGCATGCTCATGATGGTGGGCCAACGGCGCCGCTTGCTGGACTATTTGAAGCGCACGGCGCCCGAGCGGTACATCGAGATCGTGCAGAAACTGGAACTGCGCAAGTAGCTCCGGCAACCGCAAAGCCGGCGGAGGCCGCGGCTTATCGCGCCGCGAAAGTAACCGTCGGTCGAGCGGGACCTTTGGCAACGGATGGTGTCCCCGCAGCGCCCTTGCTTCCGCCGTCGCATCGCGGATTGCAAAGGTGAGAGAAGTTGAAGACACGGGTAGAAGAAAAGATCGGCGGCCAGACCCTGTGGATCGAAACGGGAGAGCTGGGGAAACAAGCGGCAGGATGTTGTTTGGTGGGATACGGCGACACGGTCGTTTTATGTGCCGTGACCGCCGGGCCGCCTAGGCCGGGAATCGATTTCTTTCCTCTGAGCTGCGATTACCGAGAGAGGTACGCCGCTGCGGGAAAGTTTCCCGGCGGGTTCCTCAAGCGGGAAGGACGCCCCAGCACACGCGAAGTGCTCATCTCGCGTCTTATCGATCGGCCGATTCGGCCGCTCTTCCCGGAAGGTTATCGTGACGAGGTGCAGGTCCAGGCCATGACGATGGCCGCGGATCGGCAGAATGACCCGGACGTCCTCGCCATGATCGGATCCGCGACGGCCCTGATGATCTCGCCGATTCCGTTTGAGGGTCCGCTGGCATCGGTCCGCGTGGCTTTGATCGACGGTTTGGTGGTGCCTTTTCCCACGGAGGAAATGTGCGATCGGGCGGATCTCGACTTGATCGTCTCGGGGTCGGAAGCCGGCGTCCTGATGATTGAGGGCTTCGGCCGCGAAGTGCCGGAGGAGGTCGTCGGCGACGCGATCATGGCGGCCTTCGAGTTCATCAAGCAGGTCATCTCCCTGCAAAAGAGACTGGTCGAGCAAGTCCAGCCGAAGAAGGTCGCGTTCGAGCCGGTCAAGCCCGCCCCGCTCTACGAATCCTTGCGTTCACGCTACTACGACGCGTTCCGCGTTGCGAAGACGACGCCGGGAAAACTGGAGCGTGCGGCGGCCGTCGAGGCCTTGAAGGAGCAGGCCTTGACCGAGATGATGCCCGCCGAAGGGCAGGAACCGGAGTTCACGGTCGAACAGTTTGACTCGGCTTGGCACGAGCTGGAACGCCGCGTGATGCGAGACCTTTTGCTGAGCGGCGTTCGCCCCGACGGCCGGGCCTTGAATGAAATTCGCCCCATCACCTGCAAGGTCGACGTTCTGCCGCGGGTGCACGGCTCGGCGCTCTTCCAGCGGGGCGAAACGCAGGCGATGATTACGGTCACCCTGGGAACGCCTCGGGACGAGCAGCGGGTGGACGGCATCATCGACGAATACAGCAAAAAGTTCATGCTGGATTACTATTTCCCGCCTTTCTGCGTGGGAGAATGCCGGCCGATCCGCGGCCCCGGACGGCGCGAAATCGGGCACGGCGCCTTGGCCGAGCGGAGCGTGGAAGCCGTCCTGCCTAGTCCGGAGGAGTTCCCCTATACCATCCGCATCATTTCGGACATCCTGGAATCCAACGGTTCCAGTAGCATGGCAACGGTCTGCGGGGCGACCCTGGGCTTGATGGCCGCCGGCGTGCCGATCGTCAATCCCGTGGCCGGCATCTCCATCGGTCTGGTCAAAGAGTCGGAAGAGCAGTGGTCCCTGTTGACCGACATTATCGGCGATGAAGATCACTTCGGCGACATGGACTTCAAGGTCGCGGGCACGCCCAACGGAATCACCGGCATCCAGCTCGACTTGAAGGCCAAGAGCATCAACGAGGCCATCGTCCGGGCCACGTTGAAGCAAGCCCGCGAGGCTCGGATCGAAATCCTTCGCAAGATGCTCGCCGTGATTCCGCGACCGCGGAACGACATTTCGCCCTGGGCCCCGCGACTGCTGCGAACCAAGATCAGCGTTGACAAGATCGGCGCGTTGATCGGGCCGGGAGGCAAGACCATCCGCACCTTGCAAGAGAAGACGCGGTCGGTCATTGAGGTGGAAGACGACGGTACCGTGACGATCTCCGCGGCGTCGCTGGAAGACGCCCAAGCCGCCATGAGGCAAGTCGAGGCTTTGACGGCCTCGATCGAGATCGGCAAGATTTATGACGGACGCGTCACCAGCATCAAGGATTTCGGAGCCTTTGTGGAAATCCTTCCCGGTCGAGACGGCTTGTGCCACATCAGCGAACTGGCCGATGAATACGTGGCGAGCGTCTCCGACATCTGCAAGGTGGGCGACGCCATGCCGGTCAAGGTGATCGCCATCGACGATCAAGATCGGGTGAAGTTGAGCCGCAAGATCGCGCTCCGCGAATTGACGCAAAAGCAGGGCGGAGGGGAACAACAGGACGAGCCCGCCGCCCCACCGCCGCCCTCGCACCAGCATCGCCGCCAAGGTCCGAGCCACCGTCGGCGTTAGGCTTCGGTTCGAATCGTCGTATCCCGCGAGCGTTCACGGCTCACGCGGGAATTCACGGCTTAGAGCGCGTCATGCGATCGCCTGGCGTCGGCCGCACGGCCGACGCCGGTCGTGCTATCGGCTCGTCGTCCCATCGCCGCACTTTTGGCGGCGATTTTTGTTGAAGGAGCAATCTTCGGCCGGAATACGACCGCGGAGTGCGGCGACCGTACTCGGAATCGATAGCGTGTTGCGGCAGCGGATTCTGACGCCGCCGCGAAAACGCGATAAACTAACGGATTGTAGCCTCGCCGAGCGGATGACCGCCGTAATCGAAGCGGGGATGGGCTGAAATCGGTAGAGAAGGACGTCGCAACATGTCGGACCGGCAATCCCAACGGGAGCTGCTTGACCGCTATCACGAAATTGCCCGATTGGCCGGCGCCTTGGCGCACGAGATCAAGAACCCGCTCTCCACGATCCGCCTGAACATGGAGCTTTTGGCCGAGGATTTCGCGGAGCCGCAGACGCCGAAGGAACGCCGAACCCTGAACAAGGTCAAGATGGTTCAGCAGGAATGCGATCGTCTTCAGATGATCCTCGACGACTTCCTGCGTTTTGCCCGGGCGGACCGGCTCCATTTGCAGCCTGCCGGCCTCAACGAGGAGGTTCGTCGCGCCTTGCAGTTCTTCGCACCGAAGGCGAAGGAGTCGGGCGTGGAGGTCATCGAGTTCTTGACGGGCGACATCCCTAGCGTCTTGCTGGACCGCGACGCGTTTCAGTCCGCCCTATTAAATCTTTTGATCAACGCGCAGCAAGCAATGCCCCACGGCGGGCAACTGGTCGTGCGAACGTTTCCCAGCCCGGACGGGGTGACGGTGGACCTGATCGACTCGGGCTGCGGCATGTCGCAAGACACCATCGAACGGGCGTTCGAGGCTTTTTTTACCACGAAGCAAGGTGGCACCGGCTTGGGGCTTCCCACGGCGAGAAAAATCATCGAAGCCCACGGGGGGAGCTTGCGCATTCAGAGCGAGCCGGGAAAAGGCACGCAAGTCAGCATCACGCTCCCGACGCCGCCGCGGCTGTCGGCCGATTTGGAGCAGCGGCAAGACGGGGCGACGGCCGCTTAGAGGAGGTATGCCATGGTCGCAAGCGAAAAGGGACGCGGCAACGGTCGGCCGTCGCCATCCCGAGTCCTCATCATCGACAACGATCGCGCCCATGCCGAAACCGTGGCTGAAGTCTTGGAGCGCGCGGGCTTTGCGTGTACCACCGCCGCTTCCGGACCGGAGGGAGCACGGCTCGTCCGCGAAAAGGAGTTCGACGTCATCATTACCGATTTGGTCATGAACGACATCGACGGCTTGGGCATCCTCAATCTCGCGAAGCAAGAGCAGCCCGAGGCCGAAGTGATTTTGATCACCGGCCACGGAACGATCCAATCCGCCGTGACCGCCATGCGCGAGGGGGCGTTCAATTACCTGTTAAAGCCTCTCGATCTGGCTCAACTCCGGGCCGTCACGGAAAAGGCCGCCGAAAATGTCGCGCTGCGGCGAACGAATCTGGAACTGCATCGACGGTTGGACGAGAAGTTCGGATTCGAGGGCGTCGTCGGCGACAGCCCGCAAATGCGCGAGGTCATCGAAAAACTCAAACGGATCGCCCCAACCAACGCCACCGTCTTGATATTGGGAGAGACCGGGACGGGTAAAGAGCTGGTTGCGCAGGCCATCCATCAGAACAGCCCGCGCAAAAACAAACCCTTTGTGGCCTTGAATTGCGCCGCTCTGAGCGAGAACATCTTGGAGAGCGAATTGTTCGGCCACGTGAAAGGCTCCTTTACCGATGCATGCAGCGATCGGGTGGGCAAGTTCGAGTACGCCCACGGCGGAACGCTCTTCCTCGACGAGGTGGGCGACATGCCCATCGCGACCCAGATCAAACTGCTTCGCGTGCTGGAAAACGGGGAAATCACGCGGGTCGGATCCAACGACCCGATCAAGGTGAACGTCCGGGTACTGTCCGCGACCAATCAGAACTTGGAGGAGTGCGTTCAGGCGGGGCGATTTCGTGCCGACCTCTACCACCGCCTCAAGGTCGTGACGATCCGGTTGCCCAGCCTGGCGGAGCGGCCCGAGGACATCCCCGTTTTGACCGACCACTTCGTCCGTATGTTCGCCAAGAAGCACGGGAAACAAATTCGCGGGGTTTCCGCGGCGGCGCGGCGGATCTTGCAAACGTACCGTTGGCCCGGCAACGTGCGACAGCTTCGCAACGTGATTGAAAGCATGACGGTGGTCGATTTCGACGGCATCTTGGACGTGGACGATTTGCCGGAGGAATTGGCCGATCGCTCGTCCCCCGTCGCCGCGACGAACCAAGTTTCGTTGGCCAATCTCGTCGGCAAGCCGCTCGAGGAATTGGAGAGGATGTTCATTGCCGAAACGCTCCGTGCGACCGGCGGCAACCGTGAAGAGGCCGCTCGCCTGTTGGGTATCGGGGAACGTACGTTGTACCGCAAAATCAAGGAGTATCAGCTTTGAGGCCGCAACCTCGGCACTATTCAGCAAAAGCTTGTTGAAGCCGTATTTCGTCCTTTCTTTGTCGTGAGGGTGCCCCGTCCGCCGCTCTCGTCTGCTTCGAACGGCAAGATGCGCGTAAAATGACGAGCGGAAGGCGATCCGTCGGGGCAATGCAAGAAAGTCGGATTTCCGTCGAGCATGGGCCGAATTCATCGTCTGCCTCCAAGCGTCGTGAATAAGATCGCCGCCGGCGAGGTGATCGAGCGTCCGGCCAGCGCCGTCAAGGAGTTGATCGAGAACTCCATCGACGCGGGGGCGTCCCGGATCGACGTGGTCGTTGAGCGAGGCGGCATCGACTTGATTCGCGTCACCGACAACGGCTGCGGTATCGCGGAGGATGACCTCGAGTTCGCCGTGACCAGCCATGCCACCAGCAAGATCGCCGACGCCGACGACCTATTCCACGTTCAAACCTTGGGTTTTCGCGGCGAGGCCTTGGCCTCGATCGCCGAAGTGAGCCGGCTGGTGATTCGCAGTCGTATTCCGGGCGACGAGGTCGGATACGAAATGACCGTCCAAGGGGGCGTCCGCGGCGCGATCGTCCCGTGCAGTGCGCCCGTCGGCACGACCATCGAGGTTGCCGACCTGTTTTTCAACACGCCGGTGCGGCGACGATTCCTACGTTCCACGGCCACCGAGGCGGCGCATGTGGCGGAAACGGTCGCCAAAATCGCGCTCGCCCACTCGCACATCCATTTCACGCTTCGGCACGGAGAAAAAACGGTCTGGGCCTTGCCGCCGGTGGAGCGGGCGATCGACCGCATCGCGTCGCTGTACGGTCGCGAGTTGGCAGATTACTTGATCGAGGTGGCAAGCGAAGACGGCCCCGTCAAGATTCACGGTTTCGTCGGGCATCCCCAGCTTTCCCGGTCGAACACGCGCCAACAATTTCTCTTCATCAACGGGCGACCGATTCGGGATCGCAGTCTTCAGCACGCTTTGTCCGAGGCATATCGCGGCCTGCTCACGGTGGGACGGCAGCCGGTGGCCTTCCTCTACTTGGAGATGCCGACCGACATGGTCGATGTGAACGTCCACCCGACCAAGCAGGAAGTGCGATTCCTGGACGGCGGCAGGCTGTACGGGCAGTTGCTGAGCACGCTTCGGACGAGGTTCTTGACCAGCGACCTGAATACCCGGGTTCCCATGCCCGACGTCGCCGACCCCCATGAGGCCCACGACCGCGACAAGATTCTCGAAATGCGCCGGCGGGTCGTGGACTGGGCGAAAGGCGCCGCCCCGTGGCTTGCGCCGGGATGGGCGGCGTCGGCACAGGCGGCGACACCGCTCGCTCAAACGGCCGGGACCGGTGATTTAGGTGCCTGGATGCACGGCCCGATATCGGGCGGGGAGGAAAACGGGTCGGGCGACCGGGGCACGCAACAAAGCGGCGTAGGCCCGCACGACGAGGCCGCCGACCTCGCGGCGAACGCAACGGCGGACGGTGAGATGGAAGCCGCTTCCCACTTCCTGGAGGACGGGCATGGGGGGCCGCCTCGGCAACCGAAGGCCATTCAGGTTCATAACCGATATCTGATCGCGGAGAGCGACGAGGGCGTGGTGGTCATCGATCAGCATGCTTTGCATGAACGGATCTTGTACGAGCAACTGCGACGCCGCGTGGAGGAAGGGCCGCTGGAATCTCAGCAACTGTTGGTACCGGAACCCGTGGACTTAAGCCCTTCCGAGGCGGCTGCGGCATTGGACGCGGCGGAGATTCTGGCGGAATTGGGGCTGCGTGTCGAGCCTTTCGGGGGCAGCACCGTTTTGATTTTGAGCCGGCCCGTCATGCTGGGCCGCGTTCCGCCCGGAGAGTTGCTGCGCACGGCACTGGAGCCGATGTCGGCGAAGGACGGCGGACCGGGACGCGCCGAATTGATGGACAAGATATTGCATTCGATGGCTTGCCGGGCGGCGGTCAAGGCCGGCGATCGCCTGAGCGAAGAAGAAATCGCGGCGCTGCTCGCGCAAAGCCGCGGCGTGCTCGATGCGCATCACTGCCCCCATGGACGCCCGACCGCCCTGATCTTCAGCCGCGAAGAACTCGACAAACACTTCAAACGCGTGTAAAGGATAGGAAGAAGCGAGAGAGGGAAGCAACGACCGCAACCGCGCCCCCGCGCAGCGACTTGCCGCGGGTCGTTAACTTCCCCTGCATCATCGACACCCCCGAGGACGACATCTCCATGATTTGCGTCAGCATCGCCCGCGGTCGCCATCGCCATGTCATCGCCGAACATCGACACCTGTCCGAACAAGGCGCTCAACTTGTCGAGATTCGGCTGGATTACATTCGCGGACCGGTCAACATCAAGCGACTGCTTCAAGACCGGCCGTGTCCCGTCGTCATGACGTGCCGACGGGAACGCGACGGCGGGCGATTCCCCGGAACGGAAGCGGAACGGCAGTTGCTGCTCCGTACCGCGATCGCGGAAGGAGCCGATTACGTCGATCTCGAGGAGGATATCGCGGCGTCCATTCCGCGCTATGGGACCACCAAGCGGATTATCAGTTACCACGACTTTCGGCAGACGCCGGAAGACTTGGAATCGCTGCATGCGCGGTTGGCGAGTTTGGACGCGGACGTGGTCAAAATCTGCACCATGGCCAATCGTCCCCAAGACAATACCCGCATGTTTCGATTGCTTTTGAAGGTGAACGTCCCGACCGTGGCCTTCTGCATGGGAGACATGGGCATACCCTCGCGTATCCTGGCCGGGAAGTTCGGCGCGCCGTTCACTTATGCCACGTTCCACGTAGATCGCGCGCTGGCGCCGGGCCAACTGAGCTTCGAGCAGATGAAGAATGTGTACGGCTACGATGCCATCGAACGATCCACCGAGGTCTACGGCGTGATCGCCGACCCGGTCGGACACAGCCTCAGTCCATTGATTCACAATACGGCCTTTCGCCATTTCGGCATGAGGAAAGTGTACATCCCTATCCGCGTCCCGCGTGAAGAGCTTTCTGCATTCTTGGACGACGCGCCGGTCTGGGACATCAAGGGGTTGAGCGTTACCATTCCCCATAAGGAGGCGGTTCTCGCCAAGTTGACCAAGGCCGATTCGGTGGTGAGGGGTGTCGGGGCGGCCAACACCGTCGTGTTTCAAGATCGAGAACGCCTCGGATACAACACCGATTGCCGGGCCGCCCTGGAAGCGATCGAGGCCGCCTTGGGCGGCCCCGTCGGCGGTGTCAGCCCGCTCAAGGGGAAAAAGGCCCTCGTGCTGGGCGCGGGAGGGGCGGGAAAGGCCGTGGCCTTCGGCATCCTTCGCGCGGGAGGCGAGGTCGTTCTCAGCGACGGGGATGAAGAAAAGGCTCGCTCCTTGGCGGAAAAACTGAGCTGCGCGCACGTGCCGTGGGAGGAACGCCATTCCGTGCAACCGGACGTTCTCGCCAATTGCACGCCCGTGGGAATGCATCCCAACGTCGACGAGACCCCGTTCGAGGCTCAGCATCTCCGCGGTTCCATGCTCGTTTTCGACGCCGTCTACAATCCGGAGAACACGTTGCTGATCAAAGACGCCCGGGCGAGAAACTGCAAGGTCGTCACCGGCGTCGAGATGTTCGTTCGACAAGCGTGCATGCAGTTCAAATTGTTCACGGGAAAAGACGGCCCGGCGGAACTCATGCGAGAAGTCTTGAAACGGGCCACCTCCGCGGCGAAATGGTAGCCGACGAAGAGATCCGCCGCCTGATGCCGGCGCGAGGAACGTGAACGGACCGTCGCCCTGCCGCCGCCGAACCGGGTTCGCCGTCAATCATCCGCACGCATGATTTTGAGCGCAAACCGCCCGACCGATTGATCGAATGACTTGCGGAGCCGTCATGAACCTGATCCTGATCGGATATCGAGCCACGGGGAAAACGACGCTGGCGCGTCTGTTGGCAGAGAGACTGGGGTGGTCCTGGGTCGATTTGGACGAACAGATCGAGCTTGCGGCGGGGAAGCCCATCGCGCAAATCTTCGAGCAGGACGGAGAGTCCGCCTTCCGTGATCTCGAGTCGAAAACGGTGCAGGAATGGTGCGGTCGGGATACCGTCGTGATCGCCACAGGCGGCGGTGCTCCCCTGCGAGAGGAGAATCGTCGCGCCATGAAAGCCTCCGGCAAGGTGGTCTGGTTGACGGCAAGCCCGCAAACGATTCACGCCCGAATGCAGGGAGACGCCACCACGGCCGCACGACGCCCGGCCCTGACCGCGGCCGGCGGGCTGGAGGAGATCGTTCGATTGCTGGCGCAGCGGGAGCCGATCTACCGGCAGACCGCGGATTTCGTGGTCGACACGGAAGGCCGGTCGCCGGAACAGTTGGCGGACGAATTGCTCGGCATGCTCGAATCGAGCGATGAAAGGAATTGAAACCTCGTGGATCGGCTCATGGAACTGCCATTTCCGGTTCGGGCGGGGCTGCTTTGCCTCTTGGGGGCCGCTCTGGGAGCCGTCGTCAATTGGGCCGTCTACGCCTTGGCTTGGAGGCCGCGCCCGCTCAGCCCCTGGATCGCCGCGCCCGGGCGATCGTCGCTGCGGAGGGATTTTCTACCGATCGTGGGTTGGTGGTTTCTACGTAGAAAAGAGGCCGCCCTGGGACGTGGTTTTTGGCTTCGGCCGATGGTCGTGGAAATCGTCAGCGCGGTCGGACTCCCTCTATTGTATTGGTGGGAGGTGGAGTCTCGCGGACTCTGGGGAGAAAGCCTCTCCGTACCGGATGCAACGACGCTGCACTGTGTCTTTTTCAAGCATGCGATTCTCATGGCCTTCATGCTCGTGGCATCGCTGATCGACGTGGATGAGCAAATCATCCCGGATGCGGTGACGATCCCGGGCACTCTGATCGGTTTGGTTCTGGCGGCCATCCTGCCGGCATCCCATCTGCCCGCCGGTCCGCCCGTCGCTTCGGATTGGTTGATGCTCGACGGGATCCGCCTCGAGGGCCCGCCGCCCTTGGAGGCAAGCGTCGCCCCGCTCAACTCCTCGCACTCCCAAGGGAACCAGGGGGCCGCGGGGGATTTCCTCACGCTAAGCTCCCCGTTTGGTTGGCCCAAATCGCTCGGAGGCCAGCCGCACGGCCGGGGAGCCTTGGTCGGGTTGTTCTGTTGGTGGCTTTGGATATTCGCGCTCCTGCCTCGCCGTTGGTACGGCCGCAAAGGGTGGCGCAAGGCGTTCATTTATTTTTGGGTCAGACTGTTCCGCTCTCGGGTCACGGGCGGCCTATTGGTGCTTGGAATCGTAGGATCCGCACTCATCTTGTTCGCTTGGATTTGGGGCGGCAACGTTTGGCAGTCGCTGCTTTCCGCGCTTGTGGGAATGGCGGCCAGCGCGGCTTTGGTCTGGCTCATTCGCATTGTCGGCTCGATGGTTCTGGATCGAGAGGCGATGGGCTTTGGAGATGTCACGCTGATGGCCATGCTGGGGGCGTTTCTCGGCTGGCAGCCGGGCATTATTCTCTTCTTCTTGTCGCCGTTCGCCGCGCTGGCAGCCGGACTGTTGATCTGGCTGCTGCACGGCCGAACGGAAATACCTTTCGGTCCGTTCCTTTGCCTCGCGGCCGGCGCAACCATCCTCTTTTGGTCCCGGATTTGGGCATGGACCCTGCCCGTCTTCGCCTTGGGGCCGATTCTCATGCTCGTCGCCGCCGTCTGCATCGTACTCTTCACGCTCCTTTTGATGGTGCTACGATTGGTCCGAGAACGTCTGTTGTGACGGCATTATCGCGCCCGGCACGAACCGTACGTCACGGCGAGGCAGGAACCCGGCGGACGGGGAAATTCTCCCCAAGCTGTCGGGCAAGGAGCCGCGAACCCTAGACGCTTCCGGCCGGTCATCCCCGAACGGCGGGCACAGCGAAACGTGTCCCACCGGCAGGGAAATCGGGAGACCGTCGTGCCATTTGGGGCGACGGCGGTATTTTCGTCTCCGACGGCGGGACGCCCGCAATTACGTCAAGGTCAGTTCCCTGCTGGGGCGGAACAGACGAGACGTTCCACCAGGAAATAGGCCGTAGGCCGCGGCAAGCAATTTGATGGGGTGAAGCGTGGGCTTGGTGGTGCCCTGTTCCATCTGAATCTTGCAGGTGCTGCACTCCGTAACACCGCATTCCAACGCCGAGTCCCTCAGCATGTTGATGAGCCCCCAGCCCGCCCGCAGACTGGTTCGGAAGTTCTCGCGCATCAGTCCGTAGGTACCGGCCATTCCGGAGCACGCCTCGTGAGTACGGACGACGATCAAGCCCGGAATGAGTTGGATCAGCTTCGCGCCCGGCGCACCCTTTCCCAACGCCCGCAGGCGGCACGGCTGATGATAACCCAGGGCATGCGTAATCGGTTTGAAATCGAGCTGTAGCCTTCCGGAGAGATGGAGACGCCAGAGATAATCGCCCAGGTCGCTCGTATTTCGGGCAACCAAACGGCTGTCCTCGTCCTCGAGCAGTTGGGGGTATTCCCGGGTCAGGGTTACCGCGGCGGCAGGCTCCGTCGTGACCACGTGGTATCCTTGTCGAATTGCCTCCGCGAGGATGATGGTGTTATTCCGGGCCAGCCGCCGCGCCAAATCCAATTCCCCTGCGGCGACGGCCGAGGTACCCGCCGGTCCTTGGTCGGACGGCACATAGACCGTCACTCCGTTGTGTTCCAGGACGGCGACCGCCATCTCGGCCAATTCCGGGTCGAACCAATTCGCGTACGTGTCAACGAAATAAACCACCTTGGGACCGCTGCGACCCGTCGCGTGATTGAGCCGACGTCGGGCCGCCCGGCGGAGGAAACTCGGCGAATAGATGCGGGGAAGCTTCCGTCCGTGAGCCACGCCGCAAAACCTTTCGAGCAACCATCGGGCCTGGCGATTACCCAGCGCCCAATTGACCACGGGATGAATCGCCGCGGCCCAAGCCGCCCAGCGATCGATCCGATTCATCAACCATGCGGACGTGGAAATGCCGTGCGCGGCGACGTAGGCTGCCTTGGCCTCCGACATCAGTCGCGGCACGTCCACTTCGGAGGGACACTCCAATCGGCACATGTGGCAGTGGACGCACAAGTCGGCAATGTCCTTGGCGGTCCGCTCCGTTAAGGTTTCGAGCGGCAAGACCTGGGACAAGACCCCTTGCAGCATACGCACTTTAGCCCGGGGAGAGGCTTCCTCGGTGGGCATGATCCGAAAGATCGGGCACATGCGCTCCAGCGACGATTGCGTGCGGCAAAAGCCGCAGTAATTGCATTGCTGCACGTCGGCAATCAACCGCCTCGGTTCCCAATCCAATTGGGCCACCAGGAGCGACGGCAAGTCCTGGGCGGCTGACGGTTCGCCCGGCGAAGTGGGTCGGAGAGCCGGCCGCCGCTCGGTCTCGGCGGTCGCTCCGCCCGGTGTTGCGGCCCCCTGCGTTTCGGAGCCGCCGGAGGAATCGCCGAGGGGCGGCCGATCCGGAGATCTTGTCTGTCCCGGCGGCCGTGACAGACAGGCTTGCGTGGCAGCTTCGACCTCCCCTCCCCTCCTCTCCTCTGCTATCGGCGAACGAATAAGGCGTGGCCAATCGCAGGTCGATTCCCGTTGAACGACCTTACCGGGATTAAGAATCGAAGCCGGATCGAAGACGCCTTTGATTTCCGCGAAAAGCTGATGCAGCTTGGGCAGGTGTTTCTGCAAGAGCGGCGTCCGAACGATTCCCAGTCCGCCCGAACTTCCGAACCCGCCCCCCAACCCAACGGCGGCAGCCGCGATAACGTCCGCCAGGTCCCGCAGAGCCTCGACGGCCCGGCGGTCTGAGAGATCGAGGAAGGGACGCAGAATCACGCTTCCCGAACCTAATCGGCAGCGCAAGGCCGCCGTGACGCCGCGGCGACGCAATTCGCTCTGAATCAGGGCCAAGAAGGCAGGCAAGTTCGCCGGCGGAATGGCAAAATCATCCAGCACGGGGATCGGCTGCGTCGAACCGCCGCGGCGGAAAGCCGGCTGGTGCGGGTTGCAAAGCCGCCGCAAGACCGCCGTGTCCGCCTCATCGAACGCCAGCCGCGAACCGATGGCGAGCTTTTTCCGTTCCCGAACGTCTTCGACCAGCTCCTGGAGTTCGTTGCGAACCAACCGTTCCGATTCCCCGGCAATCTCGACGACGATCGCGGCCTCCACCTGCTCCGAAATCAAGGACTCCAATCGTGGATCCGATTGGCGTGCCAAACTGAGATGCCGCCGATCCAGAAGCTCGCAAACAGCAGGCTGGTAGCGGAGAATCTCCCCTCCGCTCATGGCCGCCCGTTCCAAGGAATCGAATAGGAGGAGCGCGACGGCGGCGCTTTTCGGCAGAGGATCGGTTTCTAGAACGGCTTCGACGATCACGCCCAGCGTGCCCTCGGCGCCCGCCGCAAGCCGTGCCAGGTCAAGCCGGCCGTCCTGAAGCGCGTCCCACACGGCGTACCCGCCCAAATACGGCGCCCTTGCCCTTTCACAACTTAGCGTGTCTTGATGTCGCCGGAGAATGGTCGCGACGTCCGCAACCAATCGGCTCTTGCGGGAGTTTGCGGCGGCGGCCTGATGTTTGGCGATCTCCTCTCGTCCCAGACGCACTCGGCTGCCGTCGCCCAGCACCATGGTTATTTCTTGCAACCGACGGCCGAACCGGCCGAGATGGCCCCCGCGTGAGGCGGCCGGGTCGCGACTGATAACACCGCCCACAGTAGACACCACGGCGGAAGCGGAATCGCAATCGAGGAACCGCCCATGCCGAGCCAAGACAAGATTCAACCTCTCTAGGACGACCCCCGGCTGAACGCGAACGCACTCCCCGCCCTGCTCCATGCCGAGGACGCGTCTCAGGTGCACGGAAAAGTCGATGATCACCCCGGGACCGAGCGATTCACCCGCCGTACCGGAACCCGCGCCACGGGGATGAACGGGCAATTGATGCTCGTAACAGTATCGCACACAGGCCGTCACATCGCCGACGGACCGCGGACGGACGACGCAGAGGGGGCGCATTTCGAAGATGCTCCCATCCCCGGCGTAGACATGAAGCTGTACCGGATCGGACAGGACCTCACCCCGCACGAGACCGGATAGGTCCTCGTGCACGCGTGCCCTTTGCTGGTCCGAATAACTGGTGCTCATTCCGGTCGCCGCCGACCCTTGTGACAACCGGTCCTATTTGTGATTGCCGAAGATCAGGGTCATCACTTCGGCCCGGGTGGAAGGATTGTTGCGAAATGCGCCTCGCATGGCCGAGGTCACGCAAATGCTGCCGGGCTTTCGTACACCGCGCACGGTCATGCAGGTATGGACGGCCTCCACCACGACCGCAACCCCGCGAACCTGAAGCTCTTCTACCAAAAGGTCGGCTATGGATTCCGTCATTCTTTCCTGCACCTGCGGTCGACGTGAGATATCCTCGACGACGCGCGCAAGCTTGCTCAACCCCACGACCTTGCCGCCCGGCAGATAAGCGATGTGCGCCTTGCCCATGAAGGGCATCAAATGGTGTTCGCACGTGCTCTCGAAGCTGATGTCCTTGACTAAGACCACCTCATCGTAGCGTTCCGTGAACACCTTTTGCAAATGGCGGCGCGGATCGGAACGAAGCCCCTTGAACAATTCCGCGTACATCCGGGCTACCCGGGCCGGCGTCTCTCGGAGACCCTCGCGGTCGGGGTCCTCTCCCACGGCCCGGAGAATCGTTCGCACGGCCTCTTCAATCGCCTTCATATCGACCGGGGTTTCGAACGGCTCAGGCGGATTTGCGACCGCCTCCGCCGCCCGACGCGATTCCAGCGGCTCTTCCGTGATTTCGGAGATTTCGGAAAAGGTCAGTCTGCCTGGGTGCTCCAGCGACGATGGGGGGACCGGCTTAGCGTTGTCGTTCATCCTCGCAAATCTCGACTAGAAAGGCCCGTGTTGTTCGAACTGAAAAACCAGGTGCCGATCGGGACCGGGTCTCCCATGCATGTGATCCCATCCCGCACGGCCCAAGAATTGCTGCAATGCAAGTTCCATTGTAACGTTTAGCCGTTCGGAGGCATGCCGGGCATGTTCCATCGCACCACGTATCCGGCTACTTTTTCGACACGCCACAGAGAAAGTCTTCACTGGACATGTCTTGACACCGCATGCAGCCTAGAATATAAGTAATCTTATCATCATGATATAGTTTTCATCTGCGCACACGACCTCCAAACCGTGCGTCGCCGCAACAGGGAAGGGCGAGCTTGACAACAACAGCTCCCCTGCGGCACACACCAGCGGTGGAAGGCTGCTCTCCGCATGATAGCGCGGAGGGCTTTCCACGCTCGCCGCGCGACCGCTCGGCTGTGCATCCAACTACCTAACGAATACACTGTGAATACGTTGGGCGCCGGCCGCGATTCGTCCCCGGCTACGGCTGCGGACAACGTTGATAATCAGTACCCACCCGCGAAAACCTGGCCGATATTGACGGGACACTTTGCCGAATGACCTTCGCCGCCATCGTCGCTCTTTCCGTATTAGTGGCAGTCTTCTTGGTCCTCGCATTGACGAGGATTCCGCCGGACGCAGTCCTGGTGGGCGCCTTGGCCATACTCCTGTTTTCGGGCGTGCTCACCAGCAGCGAGGCCCTATCGGGATTCTCGAACGAGGGAATGATCACCATCGCAGTGTTGTTCGTGGTCGGTGCGGGATTGACGGAAACCGGAGCGATTGCCGCGCTTGCCGAGCGGATTTTCGGTCGAGCAAGGACCACCGCCGGTGCGATCCTGCGGGTCATGGCCCCCACTGCCACATTGAGCGCCTTCGTCAATAACACGCCGGTCGTGGCCATGCTGATCCCGGCCGTCAGCGACTGGGCGCGGCAGAACCGGATCACGCCTTCCAAGGTGCTCTTGCCGCTCAGTTATGCCGCCATTTTGGGCGGTACTTGCACCATTATCGGAACGAGTACCAATTTGGTGGTGAACGGTCTCTTGATCCGGGCAGCGGATCATGCCCAGGCGACCGGCGGAGCCCCCCTGCCCCGCGGCTTGGGGCTTTGGGATGTCAGTTGGGTCGGCATTCCCCTCGTCGTTATCGGGATTCTTTTTGTGGTGTTGAGTCATCGTTGGTTGCTGCCGAACCGGCAGTCGGCCGCCCCCGTTCGCGAGGACCCCAGACGGTACATTACCGAAATGGAAGTCGAGACCGGTAGTCAACTGGTGGGAAAGACGATCGAAGAGGCGGGCTTGCGCCACCTGCCGGGGCTTTATCTGGCCGAAATCAATAGGGACGGTAACGTCTTGCCGGCCGTGTCTCCCAAAGAAAAGCTGCGGGCGAACGACAGGCTTGTCTTCGTCGGCGTCGTGGAATCGGTCCGCGATCTCCAAAAGATTCGCGGGCTGGTCCCCGCGACAAACCAAGTCTTCAAGCTGGATGCCCCTCGCTCGCAACGCTGCCTGATCGAGGCCGTAATCAGCGATCGCTGTCCCCTGATTGGCAAGACTATCCGTGACGGCCGCTTTCGCTCCGTGTACAACGCCGTGGTGATTGCCGTCGCGCGGGAAGGGGAGCGTTTGCCCGGAAAAATTGGGGATATCGTTCTGCGTCGCGGCGATACCGTGCTCTTGGAGGCTCACCCGTCTTTCATGGAAACGCACCGGCACAGCCGGGATTTTTACCTGCTCAGCCGATTGGAGGATTCTCGCCCGCCTCGCTTCGAGAAGGCCGCTACCGCGCTGATCGTCCTGGCGGTCATGGTGTTGGTGGTCTCCCTCAGCGAATCCCTGGGCGACGTGACGATTCAGATCGGACCCGTGACGGCCGCACTCGGACGGATCACCATGCTCAAGGGCGCCCTGCTGGCCGCCGCGGCGATGATCCTGCTGCGTTGCTGCACCATGACGGAAGCCCGCCGAGCCATCGATTGGCAACTTCTGGTGACGATCGGCGCGGCCCTGGGCGTCGGTCAAGCGTTGGAAAAGACGGGAGCCGCTTCCGTGATCGCCGGTTCCATCATCGATTTGGCCGGGGGAAATCCTTGGGTTTCGCTGCTGTTTGTCCACGTGATCACGTCGGTACTCACGGAGATGGTCACCAATAACGCCGCAGCCGCCCTGATGTTCCCCTTTGCCTTGGCCACGGCCGGCTCCCTCGGCGTCAACCCAATCCCCTTCGTTATCAGTATCATGATGGCCGCCTCGGCCTCGTTCGCCACGCCGCTGGGGTATCAAACGAATCTGATGGTTTACGGGCCGGGCAACTACCGATTCGCGGATTACTTGCGAGCGGGCATCCCCATGAATATCCTGAACACCGTGGTCACCGTCACACTGGCGCCTCGCATTTGGCCGTTTTGATGATGCGATGGATGATGCGATGCGCCGAAGTCGGCTTGGGGGGTAGAACGAGGGCCGTTCAATCCGGCGACGCCTTGCGCAACGGCCGTCGCTGATGCGGCGATCCGCACACAAACCTGTCCAGGGAGATGCTGCCATGAAGCGGGATCAGTCACGTGGGTTGCTGTGGACTTTGGTCGGAATCGCGGTCCTCGCCTCCGCGGCACGGCCGGGGGCATCCGCCGAACCGAGCGACGTGAACTACGACGAAAGCCGAGTTCCCGCCTATACTCTGCCGGACCCCTTGCTGTGCCAAGACGGAACGATCGTCCGGGACGCCGACACCTGGAGGAACAAACGGCGTCCGGAGCTTCTCGCCCTCTTCGAAAGGGAAATGTACGGTAGGTCCCCCAGGCGTCCGGCCGATTTGTCGTTCCACGTGCGCGCCACAGATGAAAACGCGCTGGGCGGGACGGCCGTGCGAAAAGAAGTCGTCGTGTATTTCTCCGCGACGAAGGAAGCCGGCCCGAAAATGGACGTTTTGATCTACCTGCCCAAACAGGTCCGGCGGCCCGTGCCGATCTTTTTGGGATTGAATTTCTTCGGAAACCATACGATTCACACAGACCCAGGAATTACCCTTTCCAAAAGTTGGATGCGTAATAATCCGGAAAAGGGCGTCGTGAACAACCAGGCCACGGAGGCTTCGCGCGGCACCTCCGCCAGTCGCTGGCCCGTCGAGTTGATACTCAGCCGCGGCTACGGTCTTGCCACGATCTATTACGGCGACATCGACCCCGACTTTGACGACGGTTTTCAAAACGGAGTGCATCCGCTCTTTTACAAAGCGGGACAAACCCGGCCCGCACCGGACGAGTGGGGTTCCATCGGAGCCTGGGCCTGGGGATTGAGCCGAGCTATGGATTACTTCGAGACCGACCCGGATATCGACGCTCAAAAGGTCGCCGTTTTGGGGCATTCCCGGCTCGGCAAGACCGCTTTGTGGGCCGGTGCGCAGGATGAGAGGTTCGCCATCGTCATTTCCAACGACTCGGGTTGCGGCGGCGCGGCCCTCAGTCGGCGTCGCTTCGGCGAGACCGTGGCACGCATCAACACGGTGTTTCCTCATTGGTTTTGCGAAAACTTCAAGAAGTACGGGGACCGCGAGGATGAACTCCCCTTCGATCAGCATGAGCTGATCGCCCTGATAGCGCCTCGGCCCGTGTATGTGGCCAGCGCTTCCGAGGACCTATGGGCGGACCCCAAGGGTGAATTCTTGGCTGCCAAAGCCGCCTCTCCGGTCTATCAACTCTTCGGAAAAGAGGGTTTGCCTGCCGATGAGATGCCGCCTCCCGATCACCCCGCTATGGGAACGATCGGATACCATGTGCGCACCGGGAAACACGATCTTACGGAATACGACTGGCGGTGCTATTTGGACTTTGCCGACAAGCACTACTCCCGGCAGGAACAGTGACTCCTACAGAGGGCGGACGGCAACGCGGCGATTCAGGGGGCCGTCACTAACGCCGGATGCCTGCGCGGGGTACGAGCAGCGCACAAAAATGGCGCTCACTGTCAGCTTTGGATGTAGTCCTTCATGAAGCGGTTCTCCACCGCCAATTCGTCCAACTGCGACTTAACCAAGTCGCCGATGGAGACGATTCCCACCAGCTTGCCATCCTGAAGAACGGGCAAGTGGCGAATACGATGGACCGTCATGGCCTTGAGTACGTCGCCCACGCAATCATCCGGGCAAGCGGTCACCAAATTCCGACTCATGACCTCTTCGGCCTTCCATTCTCGCAGGGGCCGATCCGAAAGCGCACAGCGCCGCAAGACGTCGCGCTCCGACACGATACCGAGTAGCGTTTCGCCGGCTGCGGGATCGCGGTGGCAGACTAGCACAGCCCCAATGTTGTGCTGAACCAGCTCGTCCACAACATCTTGAAGGGTGGCTTCAGGAGCCACCGTGTACACATGCGTCCCTTTTTTCATCAAGATTTCGCGAATCGCCGTCACAGGACAGGACCTCCTCGGAAACAAACCGCTTTTATGGATTGCCGATGGCCTCTATTTTCACAATCGAAGTATAGGAAAATCGACGCTCCGCGGCAACTCGAAGAAGCCTCCATCAAACCGCGGCCTTCCCATCCAAGCTCGCGTGTTGCGTTTTGCCCCGCAGGGCGATATCTTTTTGTTTGGCTGGCGGCAGACATCTATTCGCTGACGGAAGCCACCAGACTCCGAAAGGTGTTGCGGCATTGTCCGGCCGGCCGATCGGGGAGTCTGCCGGGCGACGCGGCCGGGCTGCGAAGCAGGGGACTCATGATCGTGGCATCGACAAAGCGATTCGTGGTACCGATTCTCGTGGTCGTCTTGGGCGTAACGTGGCTTCTGAACGTCTTGGAAATCATCCCGGGCGTGGACTGGATTTGGACACTCGGTCTGGCGACCGTCGGCATCTTGGCCATCGTCGTGGGAGGGGTTAATAAACTTTCCGTCGTGCTAGGGCCTTTTTTCCTCGCGGCTTCGATCTGCTCGGTTCTGCGGCAAACCGGCTACCTCGAGCTTGATCTAGAGATTCCCATTCTGACGATCTTGCTCGGCGTGCTCATGCTGTTGGTGCAGATCTTGGATTTGCCCATGCCGGAACCGTTCAAGCCGGAGCGGAATCCCCAGCGCGGCACAGCCGCCTAATAAGGCAGGGGCCATCAAGCCGTCAAAACGGCGGCGATTCTTTCCGCAGCGCGTCCGTCCCATAGCTCCGGACATCGACCGCGTTTATAGCGTCCGCTCAGGACATCGCCCAAAAGCCGTCGCAAGGCCGCGGCGTCGTTCCCAACCAGCGTGCTGGTGCCCTCTTCGACTGTAACAGGCCGCTCCGTGTTCGGCCGTAACGTAAGGCAAGGGATTCCCAGCGCCGTGCTCTCTTCCTGCAAGCCTCCCGAATCGGTAATGACCACTTTGGCGGACGAGGTCAGGGCCAGGAAATCGCGATACCCCAGCGGGGGAAGCGGGATCAGGCCGCTCTTCCCGTCGCCTTCGCGTCGCAACAGCGACTCCAGCCCGAACTCCCGAATCCGCGTTTGCGTGCGAGGGTGAATCGGGAACAAGATGGGCAGCGTCTTGCCGACCTCTGCCAGGACTTCCAGGAGCGGAGCCAGCGTGCCGGGCTGGTCGACGTTCGACGGGCGATGCAGGGTGACGACGCCGAATTCGCCCAAATCCATGCCCAATCGCTGGAGGGTCTCCCGCGGCCGAATTTTCGGCAGCAGCGCACGAAGCGTGTCGATCATCACATTCCCTACAAGGTGGATCTGCTCCGGCGAGCGGCCCTCTCGGCGGAGGTTTTCCACGCCCGACGGCTCGGAGACAAAAAGCAAGTCGGCAAGAACGTCCGTAACGATACGATTGATTTCCTCGGGCATGGAGCGATCGAAGCTCCGCAGCCCCGCTTCGACGTGAGCGACCGGGACCTGCAATTTGGCCGCGGCCAGGGCCGCCGCCATGGTGGAGTTCACATCCCCCACGACGATCAGACGATGAAAAGGACTTCCCGCGGCATGCGCCTCGAGCAGGACTTTCTCGACGGCCTCCAAAACAAGCGCAGTCTGCCGCCCGTGCGTGCCGGAGCCGACGCCCAAATGGATGTCCGGCCGTCGCATCTCGAGATCTTCGAAAAATACGTCGCTGAGCTGAGAATCGTAGTGCTGCCCCGTGTGGATGAGCACGGTCCGCACATCATCATACTTCTCCAGCGCCCGAAGCAAGGGAGCCATCTTCATGAAGTTCGGACGAGCTCCGACGACGCATCCGAATACGCGAGGCATGTTCCGAATTCCTGGCAGATGAAATCGCACCGCGGTTTGATGGACGAAAGACGCATTCCCTCAATCATAGCCCATGCGCCTTCGGTCGGAGTCGCAAAACACGCGTCCGGCAGAGGGGAAAGAGCCGCCCATCGCAACTATTCGGCGATTGGCGCCATGGGGCGCCCTGGGCCGGATGCATCCCTCGCCGTTCGGCCTTGGGAACGGTGGGCGATGGTTCCAGGCATCGCTCTCGTACCCCATTTGACGGCCCATCTCGGATCGCGTAAAACAATTGAAAGCGAAGAGGGAAAGAACGCGACGGCCCTTCGCCGAGCCGACGCCCGGCGAGGGGTCCCTGCAATGGGGAGCCGCGAACCTGGTCAGGGACGAAAGTCAGCAGCCATAAGCGGTGATCTCCATGTGCGGCGGGCTCCTCGCCGGACGCCGACCGGAATCGAAGGGAGCAGTAGAGTGGGCCGAGTTTTGGCCGTCCTTTCGGGACGGGATTGCACTCTGGTTTGGACCGATCGCAACGAACGGCCGCGAGAAAGAGAACCAGGATTCCCGGGTGGACGTAGTTCATGAGTCCACGTCGAGCCAAAGCCAAATCCGACCCTGAAACCAGGGAATCGCGGGCGGAGGTGGACGTCGCGCAGCCGTCGGGGGCAACGCATTATCTGGTCGTGGCGCGGCGCTACCGGCCGCAATCCTTTCAGGATCTCGTGGGCCAAGAGCACGTCGCGTCGGCCCTTTCCAACGCCATTCGTCACGGTCGCGTCGGGCACGCCTATCTTTTTACCGGCGCTCGGGGTGTGGGCAAGACGTCCACCGCCCGTATCTTCGCCAAGGCCCTCAATTGCGTGCAGGGACCGACGCCCGAGCCGTGCAATCAATGCGAAATTTGCGGCAGTATCTCCAATGGGGAAGACGTGGATGTCCTGGAAATCGACGGTGCCAGCAACCGCGGCATCGAGGAAATCCGCCAGCTTCGCCAAAGCATTGCGGTTCGGCCCAGTCGCAGCCGGTACAAGATCTACATCATCGATGAAGTTCACATGTTGACGAAGGAGGCCTTCAACGCCCTATTGAAGACGTTGGAGGAGCCGCCTGAGCACGTCAAGTTCATCTTCTGCACTACGGAGCCGAACAAGGTTCCCATCACGATCCTCTCGCGCTGCCAGCGCTTTGATTTTGCCGGGATCCGTACGCCCGAGATCGTGGAGCGGCTGCGGGCGATCGCAGACTCCGAGAATGTGCTCGTGGATGACGGCGTCTTGGAGTTGGTGGCGCGCAAAGCGTCCGGCTCCATGCGTGATGCCCAGTCTCTCCTGGAGCAGCTTTTGTCGTTCGCTTCGGAGCGTCTCACCCTCGAAGATGCCAACCGTTTGCTCGGATTGGCCGGCACCGACGCCGTCGAAGCCATCGTATCGGCGGTCGCGGCACGGGATGCGCGAGCGGCGCTCACCGAACTGCATCGCGTGCTTGCCGCCGGTGCGGACGCGGCCCTTCTGGTGGAGCAATTACTGGCGTTTTACCGGGATTGCCTGGTTGCATGCTTGGGCTGCACCGGTGACGTGCTGCTCACAGTGGGACCGAGTCAGACCGAACGAGCTGCCGAGATCGGCCGCTCGCTAGGTCTGCCTCGCCTGATGGCCTCCATGCAGATTCTGGATTATGCACTCAGTCGCATGCGCGTGGTGACTCACGATCGTATCGTGGCGGAACTGGCGCTTGTTCGACTGGTAATGCTGGATGAAATGGAGGATCTGCACCAAATCTTAACCGAGCTGCGATCCCAGCCTGTTGGCAGTCCTCAAGTGGCCCGGGTAGCGTCGCCGACCGCTGCCTCTCTTCGCTCCGGGGAGTCTTCGGGCGGCGCTTTTTCGCGAGCCGGCTCGGCATTAGGGTCCAAGCCCGCTCCGGATTCGATCCGCGGCGAAACCTCGCCCACGGACCCTCGCTTGGGCACGGGCGCGCGACAATCCCACCAGATCGGTGGGGATGATACCACGTCGGGATTGCGTGCCTCTCCGCCAAGCGATGCGAAGGACCTTAATCATATCTCCCAGTCCGAACACGCCGCCGCTCCCCATCAAACGGCGGTTCCGCCGGACCCTGATCGGGCGCTCGAAATCTGGAACCGAGCGATGGAATCGCTACCCGTTCTATTGGCGGAGCAGGCCCGGCAATTCGATCGTGTCGTTTGGACGGAAGCCGGACGATTGCAAGTCCTATTCCGTCCGCAGGCTCAATTCAGCTACGGCTTTTGCAGTCGGCCGGAAAACAAAGCCCGCATCGAAGCGGCCCTGCGTCGCATCCTCGGCGGCAGCGCTGCCGTGGACTTCGTGCTGATGTCGGGAGCCTCGCCCATCGACGAGCGAAATCCAAGCCCGATCTCTCAGCAACAGCAGCTTTTCGACATCATGCAAAACCCCTTGGTCCGAAAGGCGATCGACGTATTTGGGGCGGAACCGACGCAGGTCTTGCCGCCGACGAAGCAATCCCAAGAATCTTTGCTGTTTTCGGAAGACGAGTCCCTCCCGTCCGACGTTGCCGACCCGGACGACGACTGAGCTTCGAAATCACGCCGCCTTTCTGTGCCTGCATTTTCCCTCCGACCGGTCCGCGCCGCAGGAAAAAACGGCTTCCGCCGCCGCGCACCGATCGCTATACTCTCCGACCCCGAAAAATCACAGCAAAGATCACCCCCGGCAAGAAGGGCTCGGAGTGGTTGGAAGAATGGGATCAGGCTTTCGATTCCGTCGGCCGATGGGATGCCTCGCTGCGGTATTCCTAGCGGTTGCGACGGCCGCATGCACCGGATGCGGCACCACCAAGTGGACCGAGACCCGGCGCACCGCGACCGAACAACTTCTGATTTCCTCATCGATCGATCAGGCGGTAAGTCAGATTGACTTTCGCGCTCTGGTAAGCAAGAAGGTGTTTCTTGATGAGACTTATCTCAAAGACGTGGTGGACTCGACCTACTTGGTGAGTTCCCTGCGTCAACAATTGCTGGCAGGCGG
This sequence comes from Thermogutta hypogea, assembly GCF_055386265.1. NCBI lineage: Bacteria > Pseudomonadati > Planctomycetota > Planctomycetia > Pirellulales > Thermoguttaceae > Thermogutta > Thermogutta hypogea. Next base: position 811,826 of record NZ_AP042425.1, on the reverse strand, counting down.
CGCGATTCTGGCCGAGAAAAAGGACCAGGCGGACTATGTCCTCGAAGTTCGCTCGGGCGCGGTGGGAACCGACATGCACAGCCTGTTGATCGGTGTACCCCAAACGAACCTTCCCTCGGGTCTTGCAGCGGTCGGCGCGCCCTCGAACATCCCCGAGATTCCGTTCGTGAAGCGAACCAAGCAGACGGCCGTTACCAAAATACTTCTGTTTGCCTATCATCGCGAAAGTGGACGACCCCTCTGGCAGTCCGGTCAGGTGCTTGCCAAGAGTTGGGCGCAAGACGTGTGGATTCTCGGAGCAGGCCCTATCCAGCGAGGGGATGTTTATTCAGGAACCCAGCTCGCCGGCGACAAACTGGAAATTCCTTTCGTCAACTTCGATCGTCCTGAACGAAAGGTCTCCGCGACCGAGGAGGTGTATTTCCTAGGCAACTTCAGGCAGGATCAGGCTCAATCCGCCGACGCGACGGCCGACTCTCACGGCGATGGGACGCCGATCGCGGCGGATGCAGGCGGAGGGCAAGTCGCCCCGCCGCCTCGTCAAGCCAATCCGGTCAACGGGCCGAGCTTTCCGACTTCCCCAACCCCTCAGCCCGGAATCGTGGAACCGTCGGGAACGAGACAAAGCAACGCGGCACCCGCTGCCTGGTGGCAATGGGATCCGACCGGCGGAAACAGGCTGCCGACTCCGTCGCGCTAATTATGCGCAGCCGGCCCGACCGGCAAACCCTCCATGCCGGATTGCGCGGTTGTGATCCGCCTGGGAGGATCGCATCCCGGACATTCAGAGCCGCATCGGCACCCGCGGTTAGCGTTTCTCGAGAATCTGAAGGCTCTCGGCCGGAACCAATTGATTGAGACTTCCGGAACGGAACCCCATCAGGTCGAGTGTTACGAACTTGAACCCGGCCTCGGTCAACTCCTTGAGAAGAGCGTCTCGCAACGTCGGCTCCAACAATCGGGAAAGTTGGTCGACCGGCACCTCGATTCGGGCGAGGTCACCTTTGTGGTACCGCACCCGCAGGAGGTGAAAACCCCGTGTACGCAGGAATCGCTCGGCCCGCTCGACCATGGCGAGCCGTTCCGGAGTGACCTGCTCACCATAGGCGATGCGACTGCTCAGGCACGGTGAGGCCGGCTTATCCCAAATCGGCAAGCCCCAATGCTTGGCCAAGAGGCGGATCTCGTCCTTGGACAAGTCGCACTCCGAGAGGGGGCTGCGGACGCCTCGTTCGCGAGCAGCCGTCATACCGGGGCGATGATCCCCTCGATCGTCGCGGTTCGAACCATCGACGACGACGGCCACTCCGAGCTTCCGAGCCCAGTCGCCCATCTTCGTAAATAACTCCGTCTTGCAAAAGTAGCAACGGTCGGCAAGGTTCTGCTGATAGCGGGGATCCTTCAGCTCTTCCGTTTCCAGAATCACGTGGCGGATGCCGATCCGGGCGGCCAGTTGGCGGCACTCCTCCAGCTCACCGGCGGCCAGACTCGCGCTGACCCCGGTCACCGCTACCGACCGCTCCCCCAAGGCCGTGTAAGCCGCCTTGGCCAAGACGGCGCTGTCCAAACCGCCGGAAAACGCCACGGCGCAGCTTCCAAAGCTCCGCAGCAATTGCAAGAGCCGCTCTCTTTTCTCAATCAATTCGGCGGGAAGATCCTCATGAGCCGGCTCCATAACGGACGACCCACGATCGACGCTGCACGCATGGGAAACTTGAACATTGCCCTTGTTCATCGTTCGTTTCACCCGAGCTTTGCCGAGGGCATCGGCGAGTAAAAAACCAGAAATATGCTCATTTTCCGATTCCGCGCCGACCGAACGACGCAGGCCTTCTGCTCCTGGATTTTTCGCCACCGAAAGGCGGAAGTCAACCGCAGCAATCGAACCGTCCGCCGGTCTCGAAGCTCGGGACAAGGCGACGGCGTTTCTCCGGTCACGCCTTCGGGCGGGGAAGAAACATATCCGCAAAGCGAAGACCCAAAGCCTCGATCATCTCGAAACATCGGTGCATGTCGATGGGCTTGTCGTCGAAGTTGTTGGTGCCGAGAGAAAACTTGGCCCCCATTTCCTTGGCCAATTGCAGAAACTTCAGCGGCGGGTATCCGCTGGAGGCATTGATCTCCAAGGCCACTCCGCGATCCACCGCCGCACGGACGATCTTGGTCATCCGTTCCTCGGTCCAAAGACGATCGTATTGGGACGCCAACGCGGGCGGCAGCCAAGTCGGATTGGCCAAAATCGAGATCGGCTCCGAAAGCACCCGCAGGTTGTGCCGGACGTACCGTTCCATCCAGGCGTCGGGGTCGTCGATCGTGTAGTTGTCCGTAATCCACAGCTTGACCGGCGGACTGTCGTCGTGCGGCATCGGCATGATCATGGTGTCGGCCAGGACGTAATCCAATCGGGCGACAAGGTCCGGCGCCAACACGTCGGCCCAATCGCGATCATTGACCTGCACGCCCACGAAAACCGGCCGTCCGGCAGCCCCGTCGAGGAAGGACCTCAATTTGTCATTGTCGTCGATGGGCCAGCCTCGACCCACGTTCTCCAAGACGCCGCAGTTGACGCCGGTCACGGCCTGGCGAACCACGGCCTTATCCACCGTCATTCCGCCGCGAATGTGAACGTGGAAATCGGTAATCGGCACTCCCAGGGCCGCCATCTGATCGATCAACCCCGGTCTCAAACCGTAGCCTTCCTCGGATGCCCGCGGTTCGGCCAGGGGATCGGCATCGTCGGGCAGCAGCCGGATGCGAGGATTGCGGAATCGCATGCGGCTTCCCGGGTCATGGGCCTGTAGCGCAATGGTGCCCTCGGACACGCGGCGAAGCACGCGATTCCTGGCCCGCGGCGGATCCTCAGGCTCGACATAATCCACGGTAGGAATGTCGTTGACCCAAACGCGAATGCGTTTGCCGATCACGCAGACGCGAACGCGAAACCACACGTCATCCGGCAACCAAGCCTTGTAAATATCGCGAATGGCGAACAACCCGCCGGTTCGACGGAATTCGGGATTATCGCCGATCATCGGGTACGAATTGTTGATTTGTACCTCGTATCCCTTAGGAGGCGAGCCGGTTTCCACGAAGTCCGTGTGAAAGAATATTCCCGAGTTGGCATTCTTCTCGGTTATGACGTCCACCATGAAATCGAAATTGCGGAAGGGCGTCGGCGCCGCCTTGCCGACGTAGAACAGATGACTTCTCGGGCCGTCGGCGGAGAGGACGCCGTCGCGGACCTGCCAGCTTGCGGTGTTCTCTGAGGCCCGCCAGCCGTCAAGATTGGTGCCGTTGAAGAGGGAAATCCACTCCCCTTCCGCGGCGGAGCCGGTCGGTTCCGCAGCGTCCGGGCTTTTGGACATGGTGCAACCGGCCGTCGCGATCGCCAGGCTGGTTGCTAGAAAACCACGACGCGGCATGCCTTCTTTCGACATGCGATTCCCAGTCGCTGATGTTTTTTTCATGGGGAACCGGCTCCAGTTGGGATGCAACGAATATGTGGGAACGGATGCTCATACTACCACGCAACGATCGACCGCGACGCAATTCTCCCCTTCGACTCGGTTTCAAGGGAGACAAAACGAGGTACATGGCGTCGGCGGGCAATACCACGGCCACGCCGCCGTTCACACTTTCAACGGGAATAGAACGGGAAGGATAACCGTTCACATCCAGCAACACGGCTTTCTTGATGTTCGGATTCTTGACCGTCAAACGGACTTTCGTAGCGGCGACGCGCCAGGGAGCGCGGCCCGTATCGACGATCTGCTTTCCCCTCAAGGGTACGCCGTCGGATTCCATCTCGGCGTCTCTCTCGATCCATCCGGTGGGGCGGATCGTCGTGCCCACTTGTACCAGGATTTTTTCCGAGGCGGCAAGCGGTCGTTGATCGAGCGGAACGACGGTGATTGCCGCGTACTCGTTCTGCGACTCGATGACGGTGTCCGCGAGCTGCGCCCTTCCGCCGGCAGCCTTCAAGAAGCCCACCCAACTTTGACACCGGGGTGTGTTCACCGTCAGGATGCCTCTTCGATAATCGAGCGCGATTTCACCCGTCATGCTAGTGTAGTGTCTTGTAATTGAGGGAACTTATCCATGGCCGCCGGCGTCTCACTCTCAGACCGAGGAGGATGACGCCATGCGAGTTGCGAAAGCCATCGAGTTGAGTGACGCGGAACGAACGACGCTGACGAAATGGTCGCGGGGTCGGAGCACGCCGGCACGCGTGGTGTTGCGTGCCAAGATCGTCCTGGCCGCGGCGGCGGGCAAGCGTAACGACGAGATTGCCGCCGAACTCGGCTGCACGCGTCGCACGGTGGGAACGTGGCGGACCCGCTTCCTGGAGGCGGGCCTGGCGGGCCTCGACAAGGACAAGCCGCGCGGCGGTCGCAGACCGAAGGTCCGCGCCGCGAAGGAGGCGGAGATCCTCCGCAAGACGACGCAGGAGAAGCCCGCCAACGCCACGCACTGGTCGACCCGCTCGATGGCGAAGGCCGTGGGGGTGAGCAAGGCGACTGTGCATCGCATTTGGCGTGACCACGGCTTGAAGCCGCACTTGGTGAAGACCTTCAAGGTCTCCAACGATCCGCGGTTTGTCGAAAAGGTCGTGGACCTCGTAGGCCTGTACCTCAACCCGCCCGAACACGCCTTGGTGCTCTCCTGCGACGAGAAGAGCCAGATTCAGGCGCTCGATCGCACGCAGAAAAGTTTGCCGCTGTATCCCGGCCGGTTGGGTACGCTGACGCACGACTACAAACGCCACGGGACGACGACGCTGTTTGCGGCCATCGAGGTGGCTGAAGGCAAGGTCATCGCCGAGTGCATGCCGCGACATCGCCATCAGGAATGGTTGAAGTTTCTCAAGAAGATCGATGCGGAGACGCCGCCCGAACTCGACTTGCATTTGATCGTGGACAACTACGCCACGCACAAGCATCCGAAGGTGCAGCGGTGGCTGGCACGGCACCAACGCTTTCACATCCACTTCACGCCGACGAGTAGTTCCTGGCTGAATCTGGTCGAACGCTGGTTTCGCGACATCACGGATCGCCGCATTCGCCGCGGCGTCTTCAAGAGCGTTCGGCAGTTGGAACGGGCGATCTATGAATACATTGCCGATCACAATGCCAATCCCAAGGGCTTCACGTGGACGGCCAAGGCCGAGGCGATCCTCGCCAAAGTCCGTCGCGCCCGCGCCGCACTGGATAAGGCCCCATCTGAGTGAGACACTACACTAGTGACGACGCCGCGATCCCGATCGATGTAGCGATCGAGCGGGGCCGTCCGGCTCTTGCTCTCATTCCCGTCAAATTTGATCACGACCGGCCCGACGAAGAAGGCCAGACGGTCGATCTCTTGGCGAACAGAAGAGGTGGGCGCGAAATCGCCGGGGTCCCGGTTGGGATCGAATTTTCCCGCTTCGGAGATGATCGGCACGCGGCGCTCCCACATCCCCCGAAGCGAACGCTCTTCATAAACGGCCGGTTGATCGGCGGCCCGAATGAACCCCATCCGATATGCCAGTGCGGCTGCGGGAAACATCCCCGCGTGGGTGGGAATGGCGCTGGACCATTTCTTCAGGGAATTCAAATTTCCAACCTTCCAGTACGGCCAAACCGGATCGGCGTGCCACGTTTCGTCGCCGAACGCGAACCAATAGAAAGAATCGACTCCCGTCAGCGACATATAGGCCGCGGCCATGATGGGGCCTTCCGCCTGGTAAAGAGACGGGCTGGTCCACGAGACCTCGGTGATCAACATCGGCTGTCCCAACGTTTGCTTGAGCGCTCCAGGGAACTCTTCGGGCTCCAAGAGATTGGATTGACTGAGGAAGAAGTGATTCGGGTCGATCCGCCAGCCGTTCATGGGACCGCTGTGGATACCGCCGGTATAACGGTTGATTGCCGCCACATCCGCGGCGGTATAGGTCCAGCGCTCCACGTCTTCAAGTAACACGGGGTCGGCCGTCCGCCAATTTGTCGCGTTGACGAGCTGCTTGCAACCGAGCTCTTCGCGGTAGTATGCTGCGACATCGCGATAGAAGCCGTATTGCAGCCTGGCCATGAATTCCAATTGGTCGGCCAACCGATTCGCCCAGTCGGGATCGGGCCGCGGTGCCTGCGACGTGAATCGCCAAATGATTTCCAAGCCGACCTCGCCCGCCGCGAAATCGTCGTCCTTGTGCCTTGCCGAGCCCCACGCCTTTTGTGCCGCGTCCAACGAACCGTACTTTTTCACCAGGAACTCGGCGAAGAGACGTCGAAGTTTGCCAGCGAAAGGCTCCAGAATCCGCTGCGAAGTCCAGAAAAGCAGGCTGTCCTCGTTTTGTACTTGGATCAAGGCCACCGCGGGTTCATCTCGCAAGGGCGTGCGGTCTTCGGCGTAGGGATTGGGACGCGTGTACAGCTCCTTGACCCAAGCCTTGTAGGCGGCTTGCAAACGCGGCTCAAAGAATAGGAGTCCCTCCGGCCCCGACTGACCGGTGTAGGAGTCCAGATCCCAGCTTGCCGGAATCTTCTGCGTGTGCGACCAATAGGGGGAAATGGTGACGTAAATACCCTGCTTCTTGGCCTCGGCCACAAAACGCAGGATGCCGTCGACGACCTTCTCATCCACATCGGTGAGGCGGGCGCCCTCCTTTTCCACGCAGAGTTGCGCGTGAACGCGGACCATGTTCACGCCCAATTTGGCCAACCACCGCAAGTGGCGGCGCATGGCCTCGGGCTCCATGCGCCATCCGTCGCTGACGACGGACCAAAAGCGAATCGGCTGCCCGTCGCCCCGGAGGAAAGACATGCCGTCCGGGGTAAGGCGGATAAATCCGGCCTCGCCCGCCCGCGATTCATTCAAGGACCGAAGATCCAGCAACGCTTCCGATGAAAAGGGATCCGTAGCGGGCTGAAAGGCCCAGGTTTCGCTCTCGTCCACACGCTTTGCTTGCGTGGCGGGATCGCCGGGCTTCGACAATCCCCGAGGCACAAACACTTCGTTGGTCAAAACGAAAGCATCCAGTCCCCCGTGGTTCTGCAACTCTCCATACATGCGGAAGGTGATGTGATGTTCGCCGGGATTCAGGGAAAGCCGGCCCGCCAAAACCCAGCCGATGAATCGCAAGTCGGGCTTGTCGTCGGCAGCGATGTTCGTGACTTCCGAGGCTGCATCGAACGCCACCTCTTGCCAATCGCCTCCGTCGACGCGAAACGCGAGATGGCTTTTCACCGGGTTGGCACGCAACCAAAGTGCGTAATCTCCGCCCTCTCGCACCACGACGCGGTAGCTCGCCGTGCCCTCTTTTTCCTCGGAAAAATTGCTGATCCAATCCCCGCCTGACAGATGCTCTTTCCGAACCTGATCATACCACCAAGGATGCCGATTCATGGTATGGGAATGCGGCGATTCGCCTTCGATCCAAAGGCTTTCGCCGGCAAAGGCTGTCCGGATGACCGAACCCAGGCAAAAACAACCAGCCAACAAGGCACACCAAAGAACCGCCCGCATCGCAATCCTCCTGTTCATCCCTAAGCGAATCCGTCAAACGGTGCATTATGAAATCGCGGCGCAGTGCGCGTCAATCAAACAGCCGGCTACGATCACGGGAATTATCAGGTTTTGCACGGCAATTGTTAGGCCTGGCGACGCACCGAAAACCGTTCACACCAGCCGTGACGGGGCGGAGGGCCGCCTTTTCCCCTCGAGCGGTTTGCGATACTTCCCTACTGTGTAATTGCGCGCGAGCCGGCGATCCGACGGCAGGAGCAAGCATCGGCGCGACTTGATGCCGGGGATGAGCGTTCAAGGGATTCACTTCCTCCCGAACCGCATCCCCGTACACTGGCCTCTTCCAACCGGAAATGATTGCGTTTGCGCCGGGTTGCTTTTACAATTCCGCGTAATGAAACCAGCCCCCCGGAAAATGCGCCCGCCGGACGTGCTCCCCGCGTAGCCATCGCGCCGGATTCGCGCGGCTGCAACGCCCCACCGGAATCACTTGCAAAGGCCCCACCTGAACGCCACTACCAACGAACCCCACTACCAACGAGGAATCGACATGCCGACTTCCAAGCCGATTGTCCGAACGTCAGCACGACTTATTGCATTAACCGCGGTCGTCGTATCCTGGATTGCCGTTGGGGCAACCGGCCGCGTCGTCGCGGAGGAAATGGCTCCGCCTGCGGATCGCGTCGCGGCTTGGAAGGCGATGCTGCGACCATCGGCGGGTGGAATCGGCGCGCCGATTTCGGACCGTCGCGTGTGGGACGACTTGGCCGCAAGGGAGGATTTCCAAGACATTCCCGCACGAGCCGCAAGCGAAGCGGCACGACCTCTTCCCGAAGCCACGGATGAGTTGTATCTCGATTTTTCCAAGACGGGCACCCGTCGTCGCTACGAGTCGGTGCTGTTTGCCAGGCGCCAACGGCACTGCTTGCTCGTGCTGGCGGAGTGCCTTGAGAACCGCGGCCGATTCCTGCCCGAGATTGAGCGAACCCTCCGAGCTTTTTGCGCTGAAAAGACTTGGGTTTTGCCCGCCCACGACCGTAGCTTGGCCAATTTTCAGGACAGAATCGTTGAGATCGATTTGGCCTCGTCCGCGACGGGCTTTGAATTGGCGCTGACCCTGAATTGGCTAGGTGACAAGCTCTCGCCGGAAGTCCGAAACCTCGTCATGGCGAATCTGGAGCGGCGCGTTTTTCAGCCCTTTGAAGGAGCGGTTCGCAATCGGCAACCCGAATTGTGGTGGCTGACCACCACGAACAATTGGAACGCGGTGTGTTTGGCCAATACCGCAGGCGCGGCCATGGCTGCCATCGACGACCTCGAACGCAGGGCGTTTTTCGCGGCTGCCGCTGAGCATTTCATCCGCAACTTTCTGCGAGGCTTTACGCCGGACGGCTATTGTTCCGAGGGGATGGGCTACTGGAACTACGGCTTCGGGCATTACGTCATACTGTCCGATATTCTCTACCGAGTGTCGGGCGGCAAGGCAGACTTGATCCTTGATCCCGCGGCGGCGGCACCCGCCCGCTTCGGTTACAGAATGCACATCGTGAAAGATCTCTATCCCCCCTTCGCCGACTGTTCGTTCGGCTCCAAGCCCGACCGGCGGTTGACGGCCTACCTCAGCCGACGTCTGGGCTTCGGCTTGACAGAGCTCGAAGACCGGTATCTTGGGCCGAAGACCGGACCGTCCAGTTCGTTATCCGGACTTGCCGTATACGCCATGCCGGACGCGGGCGGCCCGCCGTCCGCCAAGCCCGATCGGCTCGAAAGGACGCTCCGCGACTGGTTCCCCAACGCGGGCGTACTCATCGCCCGGCCGTCGCCGGATCGTGCCGATGATCTGGCGGTAGCCCTGAAGGGCGGCCACAACGCCGAACACCACAACCACAACGACGTCGGATCATTCTTGGTCGTGATCGGCGGCGAGGCGGCGATCGTCGATCCGGGCGCCGAGGTCTACACCGCTCGAACCTTCGACTCTCGGCGCTACCAGAGCAAACTGTTGAACTCCTACGGTCATCCCGTCCCGGTGGTAGCCGGGCAATTGCAGCGGCCCGGTGCCGATGCCAAGGGCACGATCTTGCAAGCCGAGTTCAGCGACGAAGCCGACCTCATCTCAATGGATATGACCTCCGCGTACAAGGTTTCGGAATTGCGGTTCTTGAAGCGAACCTTCTTATTTCGCCGGGGTGACGGGGGAAGTTTAACGGTAACGGACAGCGTCGAGTTTTCTTCGCCGCAACAGTTTGAAGAGGCGCTCGTAACCTTCTCGCCTTGGAAGCGTTTGACGGACCATCAACTCCAAATAGGGGAAGGAAAAGCGGCCGCGGTGGTCACCATTAACGCGGCAGGCCGCGCATTCGAACTGACAGACGAAGAGATCGAGGAACCGATCCGGTATTCCGAGAAGCCGAAGCGATTGGGGATTCGCTTTACCGAACCCGTGTCGAGCCTCGAAGTCAGCCTCACGATCACGCCGCAACGATAGCCGAGCTTGCATCAACAGGCGGCGGGTTGCGCGGCTGCCGAACGCGAGGTGCACGTTCGGGCCTTACGCGGTGCGGCTGCCGTCACGGCCCTTCGGCGGTCCGGCATCTGCGGCCGGGGCCGCCGGGCGACGCACGAACCGCCTTCGGTTGGCTCGCGGTTCGACGTCCTCCAAGCGGCGACCTTGATCCGTGGAGGGAACGCTATTGAGCGGGTCCGCCGATCCTTCCAGCGGATCACCGGGTTGGATCGCGTCCAGCCGGCGCCGGATGTTCGCGGTGTATTCCGGGGACAGCTCGAAGCCCAGGTATCGGCGTCCCAACTTCTTCGCCACGGCCAGGGTCGTGCCGCTTCCGGCAAACGGGTCGAGTACCCACTCGCCGGGCCGGCTGCACGCCGAGATGATCCGTCCCAGCAATTGCTCGGGCATTTGGCACCCGTGAAAGCCCACCCTCTCCCGGAATGTGCCGCAAACGCGCGGGAAATACCAGGTGTTTTCATCGGGGCGAAAACCGTCGGGCACGTCTTGAGGCCGGAGAATCCAGGTGTCGTCGGGCAAACGCCCTCGCGGGTCGGCCCGTTTGTCACCGTAGACCAACTGCCGCGCCGAGGGTACGCGAATCTCCTCGTCATTGAACGTGAATCGCTTGGGATCTTTGACCCAATAAAGCAGATGCGCGTGGGAGCGGGTGAACTTGCGCTTGCAATGAACGCCGAACGTGTAGTACCACACCACCCAGCTTCGCAGTACCAATCTGTGCTGCTGCTGAATCATGACCTTCAGCTCGGCGACGTATTCATCCCCAATGGCCAGCCAGAATGCGCCGTCCGGTCGCAGGATCCTCGCCACCTCCGCCGTCCACGTCCGGCACCAGTCGATATACTCCTGGTCGTTGAGCTGATCACGATAAACGTCGTATTCGTAGCCGATGTTGAAAGGCGGATCGGCGAAGACAAGATGCACCGACGCCGGCGGCAAGGCCTTCATCCTCTGAATGCAATCGCCGTGAAATACCCCCTCGGTGAGTGACGGCACATCGTATTCCTCCATCAAGACGTCCTCCTTCACGAGGTCGCATGGCCTCAATACGCCGATACAGGATGTGACCTGTCTACCCCGGGAAAAGTTTACCTTCCCGGAGTTCACCGCGCGCAAATCCGATTCATACCATCTCCTTCTCGCCGGCCCCACGTTGCCTGCCCCCGTTGCAGGTTCACCGCAGGCTCGTACCGTCATTATGCTCCGGCCCGGCCGAAGAATCAGTCGGGGGATGGCGGACCACGTTGCCACGAGGGAGGAAGACGTGGTGAGGACGAAGCAGAAAAGAGCGGCGAATTCAGCCCAGGAGCCCCAGTCGGGCGATGATCCAGAGTGCCTCGACCGCCTCGCGGGAGTTGATTTTGGAGCTTCCTCTCCGCCGATCGGTGAAGGTAAAGGGGACCTCCCGGAAAACCGCACCTGCCCGCCGCAAACGATACAAGATCTCTTCTTGGAACGAGTAACCGCGCGATCGCACGGCCGCGAAGTCCAGCCGCTCCAACGTGGACGCGCGGTAACAGCGAAACGCCCCGCTGCAATCGCGGACGGGCAGTCGCAGGAGAAGACGCGCGTAGGCGTTGACCGCGGCACTCATCCAACGGCGGGTCCGGGGCCAACCCTCCACCCCCCCGCCGGGAACATAGCGCGAGCCGATCACGACGTCGGCCGGCGGTTTCTCCGGAGGGTCCATCGCAGCGATCAACTCGGGAATCTTCTCGGGCGGATGACTGAAGTCGGCATCCATGTTGAGGATGTACCGGTAACCCCGATCCATCCCGGACCGCAGGGCCAGCAGCGTCGCAGTCCCCAAGCCCAGTTTGCCCTCGCGGTGGATGCAGCTAAACCGCTCGTCATGCGCGGCGTATTCATCGCACCACCGGCCGGTTCCGTCGGGGGAATTGTCGTCGATCACCAGAACATGAACCATCGGAGCGATGGAGAAGATCGCCTCCACCAGTTGCGGGAGATTCTCCCGCTCGTTGTAGGTGGCAATGGTGACGAGCGTTTCCGCGGTTTGCATCGATGACCCACCCCCTTGGCGAACAAGGCGGAAACCGGCGGACACTGATCCGCCGGCTAAAGCGACCCGTCATCGCCGCTTGCCATTTTTCACCGAAATCGTGCAGGCAGCAAGATCGGCATCGCGAGCCGTCCGAGCCGGGTCAGGCCCTAACGCGGAATGGGTGGTGTCGGTTCGTTGGGGGATGTCGCCGCGGAAGACGCGGTTCGGACTTGGCGCCGCATGGCCGCCAGATTGGAATGCGGAACTTCCAGAGCCGTGGCGTCCATCGCGCCGGACTGCACGGCGGCTTCGAGGAGCTTGATGCCCTGCTCGGTCAACTCGATGGCTTTGGACGCCTGATTCGATTCCCAATACGAAACGCCCATGCTGACGAACGTTTCGCCCAGCCTTCCAGCCGACAAGCCCGTGGTTCCAGCGGCCGCTTTTTGCAGCATCGGAACCGCTTTGTCGAACAATTCCACGGCGGCTGCGTGATCCTGTTTGGCGATCGCATGGATAGCCCCCAGTCGGAAGTAGAGGCGTCCCATCAAGTAATAGTCGCTTTGTTGCAACGTCCGGGAGGTTTGACCGTTTTCCAGCAACTCGGCGGCTTCCAATCCGTATTGCAGGGCCGCGTCATGCTCCCCGCGGATTTGGAAACACTGGACCGCGTCGTAGAGCGCGACGCCGATATCCCACTGGATTTGCAGACGCCGCACGCCGCCGGCTTCGGCCAAAGCCGCGGGCGCCGCCTCCTCCAACCGGGCAATCCACGGCTGGGGATCCAGGCCGCTCGGCACGCCCACCGAAGCACTCAAGGCCGCTGCCGCCACCCGAATGCGAAACAGCGGCGAGCCGCCTTCCTTGGCGAGTTCGTCGGCGGCTGCTCCGGCGCGCTCCAGCCAACGCGGTACGACGATCTCCTTTTGCTCCCACGGCCCCCAGGCGATGGCCCGCGCCGCGCCGATGTGGGCGTCCACAAGAACCTCCTTGGCCGCCAAGCGGTACGCCGGATGAGGATCGGACGCGATGGGGTGCGCAATCTTGATCGCCTCGGTGTAGTATTCCACCGCTTTCTTGTAGTCCGGCGGATCTCCGTTGGCATGCAGATCGCCCTGGGCGCACACGGCCCGGGCCTTGAGGTGCGGTCGATTCTCCGACGCGGCCGCCACCGTCTGCAACTCTCGCAAGGCTGCCTCTCGCTCACCCGTGGACGCCAGCAGTTGAGCCAGCGTTAATCGGTATTGAGGATCATTGGGAGCCGATGTCACGGCCTGACGCGCCGCGGCTAAGCCGTCATTCGCGGCCCCAAGCAACATGTAGCTCTTGGCCAAGAGCCAATGGGCCCGAGCGTAACCGGGATCCAGACGCAACGCCACCCGCAAGTCTTTCACCGCTGATTCCGGATCGTTCTCAAGGAAAGTCTCGGCACGGAGTACAAAGGGTTCAGCCGAGATCGGGTCGAGCACGATTTGCGTCACCAACATGGAAGCCTTGCCCGCCTCATCGGAGGGAGCGAAACCGAATAACACGCCTTTTTCGGGAAAGGCCTGGCCGATCACCATGCCGCGAGGATCGGAAACCAAGACCGGTCGCACAGTGGATAATTGCAGATGCTCGCCGACCAACTTGGCGGGATAGGCCTTTTCGAGATGAACCACAATGCCCACCACCTTGCCGTCGCGGAAGTGCGTTTCCACCCGATTGAAAGGTCCGACCTGGTACAAATGCAGCAGATCCCCGTCCTGCTCCGTCCGCGCCGTGGGCTCCCCCCACGCCTTGCGGACGTCTTCCATCGTCGAAACGCCGGGCGTAATTCCATTGAACGCGGCGGGGTCTACGGTCACCTCCGTATTCGTGACGGGATCGACGGTCGGTTCCAATGTGGAGCTTCGGCCGGAGGCGGCATCGACCCGGCTTGCGTCGCGTGTACCACCGAGAGACGCATCGGGCGGAGAGGGCGATTCGGGGGCGCCCGCTTGAGGCGTTTCGTTGCGGAGCGTCAGCGTGGGTCCGGATTCCGCCGGTCCGACCGCCGGTTCAAGCGTCGGCTGGGAGTTTCGCGCTGCGTTTCCCCCTGCCTGCACCGTGCGAACGTCGTTCGTCGACGGCAAAGCGCCGTCCTGGCCGCGGACTGTTACGCCGAAGAATAGCGCCAGGCCGCAAAAGAACGGCACGAGAAGGGATCGAATCATGGACGGAAGGGAACACATAGCGAGTTCCTCCTGAACATCGCAGCCCGATGTCGGGCCTGGGAAAAAGCACGCGAATGCATCCGACCGGCTGAGACAGGCGGCAACTTGCGGTCGCGGCCGGCAATTCCGGTTGCCCCGACTATGGCGACAATCATCGTGCCCAGAGAATCCTCGATGACGATCCGTCGCACTCACCAAGCCCCTCCACCGGACCAACACGCCACCGCTGCAACGGACGCAGCCTGCCGAGTCGGGGGGTAGTTTAGCGTTCCTTTTCGGTCTGCGTCCAGAGCGTTTTTTCCAGCTGGAAGGCCAAAAATCAGGGCATCATGCGGATGCGTCTTCATTTCCCGCTATGGCGGGTTTTGCCTAACGACAGCCGAAGGGGAAGGAAATCATTCCCGCCTCTGACCTCACTCGGTCTTTGCGGTAGCCTGGGATAAGGGGGCAGGCTCGGTCGCCGGAACGGAAGGCATCCGTCCGACACCCGTCTGCTGAACGTGGCTCGCCGATTCCGGCGGGTGGATGGGAAGCTGAACCCGAAAGCAAGCCCCTCCGTCGGGACGATTCTCGGCCCAAATTCTGCCCCCGTGAGAATGGACGATTTCTCGACAGATCGCCAACCCCAAACCCGTTCCACCGGACGCCGTCCGCGTCTTGCTGGACTGAACAAAGGGATCGAAGATGCTTTCGATCTCATTGGGCGGGACGCCGCAACCCCGATCAGCCACGGCGACCAAGCAGCGGCCCTCCGCGGCTGCTATGGTGACTTGAATTGCCCCCTCTTGAGGAGAGAACTTGATCGCATTGCTGACAAGGTTGCGAAAGACCTGCTGGATGCGTTGATCGTCCATCCATGCCTTAATGGGTTCCGACGGCGGGACAAATTCGAAGTGAATCCGGCGGTGCTCGCACGCGGAGCTGAATTCATCCAACACGCGGGCCATGAGCTGAACGGGATCGTGCCAGGCAAAATCGTACTGCATCTTGCCGGCTTCCAGCTTGGCCAGGTCCAGCAAATCGTTCAGAAATGCGAGCAAGGTCTGACCGCTCCGCTCAATTTGCGTGAAGTACTTCAGAAGGGTGGAACGCTCCGCCGTCTCCGCCTTCTTAATGCCGAATGCGGCATAGCTGAGGATTCCGTGAAGCGGCGTTCGTAACTCGTGCGAGAGGTTGGCGAAAAAGAGGTCCTTCGATCGTTGGGCGGCGTCGCGGGCTTCCATCAGCTCGCGGAGAGCGCGGTGGCTTTCTTCGGCCAAGAGTACCTTTTCATGCTCCTCCAGCGCCTGCTCCACGGCCTTCATCTGGGACTGCTGAAGAGACGTACGCTCGTTTCGCAGTTGCTCGACCCAAACGGCGTACTGCTCCACGAGCCCCGCAAGCAGGGCGGAACAGCCTGCGGCCTGAAGCGTGGGCCGCAATTGCGCGGCTCGAGCTGCGACCCTCGCGGTATCCGAAGCAAGAACCATCACGGCGGTTCCACGAATGGGCACCGGGATGCCACGACGCGGCTGAACACACCGACACTCAATCGGTGTGGCAAACAAGGTCAAATTCGTCGGGGCAAGCGGATGAACCAGATCGCCCTCCGTAACCGACGCCGATTTCAAATACTCCCTGACTTGCTTCGGAAGCACAAGCGAAGCATTCGGTGCCGAGTACACGGACGCCCAGCGGAACTCTTCATTCAAAACACCGACGAGTGAAACGGGAAGCACTGAATCGAACTCACCGAGCCGGCCAAGTAACCAATGGCCCTCGCTTTCCTCGCGATCCAGGATATCCAGCAAATCTTCGAGGTTCATGGTCACGAGGCCCCCCATTCCAGCCCCATTCCTTAACTTTGCGTCATCGCCGCAAGTGCTTGGGAAAATATACGTTATGCCGGGGCGTTCCGAGACGAGCTCCCGAGCGTAGCACGTCGCCTTCCCTCCGCCGCACTAACCCAAACGCCGCGGTTTTTTGTCTGAGCTGCTTGACAAATACACGGACGGCGTCAAGAATTGGACGCCGTATGCGAGTGAGTCTCAATATGCATTAGGTGACGCACTCTCGGACACGCGCTACCCCCCGCCGATTCACCGGAGCACATGGAATGCCCACCTCCTTGCGCATTAGTATCGCTACAACTAACACGTGGCGAACCTTGGGCGCAGTCGTCACCGCAGCGACATTGCTCCTGACATCCGGCGGCGAAAGATCGACGCTCGGTGCGGGCGACTCCGTTAGCGTCCCAGCCGACAAGACGGCGCCGAATGCCCCCCTCCCTACGGGGGCTGCGGCCCCTATCGGCCAACCCTTGATTGCCGCGGCGCCCAGCCGCGAACAAGGCTCCCAGCCGCCGACGGCGGCCGAAGCCGCGACCGGCGTCGATTTCTCCCACGAGATCGTTCCTCTCTTAAGGGGGCGGTGCGGCCAGTGCCATCTGGGCTCGAAGAGCGAGGGCGGGTTGTCACTCGATACACGGGAATTGATTCTGCAATCCAATACGGTCGTCCCCGGTAAACCCGAAGAAAGCGAACTCCTCCGCCGCGTCATGAGCAGCGATCCGGACGAGAGGATGCCGGCGAACGGTCCGCCCTTGACGGCGGAACAAATCGATCTGTTGCGCCGCTGGATCGCGATCGGGATGCCGTGGGAAGAAGGCTTCGCCTTCTCGGGACCTCGGCCGGCGGAAGCTCGCCCCTTGTCGCTCCGGCCCGTGGAGCTTCCCCCGGAAACCGCCGAGCGCAAGCACCCTATCGATCGCCTGGTGGGGGCGTATTTCGACCGCCGCGGCCTCCCGTTCCCCGCCCCGGCCGAACCGCTGAAATGGTTCCGGCGCATGAGCTACGATCTGATCGGATTGCCTCCGACGGCAGAAGAGATCGCCGCCTTCACCGCGGACGAGTCACCTGAAAGATACGCCCGATGGCTGAAAAAACGGCTCGATTCGAGGCGTGAATACGCCGAGCACTGGCTGAGCTTTTGGAACGATCTGCTGAGAAACGATTACACCGGGACAGGGTACATCGACGGCGGACGCAAGCCCATCACCGCCTGGCTGTATCAGGCGCTCCTCGACAACATGCCCTACGACGAATTCGTCCGGCAACTGGTGGCCCCGACGCCCGAATCGGAAGGATTCATGCGGGGCATCCAATGGCGAGGCAATGTGAACGCCAGCCAAAGGACGGAGTTGCAATTCTCGCAGAATACGGCTCAGGTCTTCCTCGGCATTAACATGAAATGCGCCTCGTGCCACGACAGCTTTGTCGACCATTGGACTTTGAAAGACGCCTACGGTTTGGCTGCCATCACGGCGAATGAACCGCTCGAAATCTACCGCTGCGACAAACCGATCGGCGAGACCGCCCAAGCCCGATTCATCTATCCCGAGCTGGGAAGTATCGATGGAAGCGCGCCGCGGGAAGAGCGTCTCCGTCAGTACGCCGGCCTTTTGACCGACCCGAGAAACGGCCGAACCGCACGGACGATCGTCAATCGCATCTGGCACCGTCTGATGGGGCGGGGATTGGTCCACCCGGTCGATGAGATGGACCGTCCCGCCTGGGACGAACAGCTCCTCGATTACTTGGCCGCCTACCTCATGGAACACGATTGGGACCTGAAGCAGCTCATCGAACATATCTGCTCGTCCCAAGTCTATGCCGCCGTCTCCAGCCCCGCGCATTCCGACGATCCTGAAGGTTACGTGTTCCACGGCCCCCAACCCAAAAGGTTGACCGCCGAGCAATTCACGGACTCCCTATGGCGTCTCACCGGCAGCGGGCCGGAGAAAGCCGCGTTCACTCCGGCCGGGGAAAAGGATGCCACATGGTTCCGTACCTCTCTTACCGCGGCGGACCGCTTGCAATTGGCACTCGGCAGGCCGATGCGCGACGTGGTGGTTTCCACGCGGCCGGAGGATGTCACGACGCTTCAGGCCTTGGACCTCGCCATCGGTCCGGAATTGCACGAAGCGCTCAAGCGCGGCGCCGAACGTCTCATGGTTCGATTCGCGGAGAAGGCCCCGGATGAGTTGATCCGCTTCGTCTATTTGAACACCCTCACTCGCGAACCGACCGATGCGGAAATCGAGATTGCAGAGAGCATTCTGACGGGGAAGCGTGAAACGGCTCAACCGGGCCCCTCCGAAACCGCCCAGACGCTCGACCAAAACGGCATCGTCGATTTCCTATGGATCGTATTCATGCTTCCGGAATTCCAGACCGTTTATTGACCAAGGCAATCCCATACCGCAGTCCCTTTGCTTGCCGTTTCCCATTGATAACGGATCCGCCGCGACGTCGGAGCGACGGAAACTATCGATGCGCAGGGAGTAAGAGCGATGAATTTCAATCATGAGGAACTCCGGCTTGGACAAGACCCACGCCGCTGGACGCGCCGCGACTTTGTGCGTTGGGCTTCGGCCGCCGCCGCGATGACCTTGACGATGGGAGAACCTCGCGTTTGGGCGTCCCCGCAGGCTGAGAGCAAGTCTGCCGCCGCGGGAGGCAACCAACCGTCCGCCAAGGCAGACTGCTGCATCCTCTTGTGGATGGCGGGCGGAATGGCTGCTCCGGACACCTTCGACCCCAAACGTTACGCTCCCTTCCGAGTCGGGCTGCCCGCCTCGGAGATTCTGAGCACGTTTCCCGCCATCGACACCGTCTTGCCGGGCGTGCAAATCTCTCAAGGACTGGAAAACATCGCCCAAGTCTTGGATCGCGGGACGTTGATCCGCTCCCATGTGTTGCCCGATTTGGGGCACATCTTGCATTCCCGGCATCAGTATCACTGGCACACGGGCTACGTACCGCCTCAGACGGTGGCTGCGCCGCACATGGGGGCATGGATGGCGCGCCTGCTGGGCCCTCGCGACGACGCCATGCCTCCCTTCATCGTGATCGGTCAGCGACTGGAAGGGATCGGCGAGAAGGAGGAACTGAAGGCGTTCCACACGGCCGGATTTCTGGGAGGCGAGTACGGCCCCTTCGTCATACCGTATCCCGAACAGGGAGCGGAGGCGGTCCGCCCGCCGCACGGCATGACGCCCTCACGTTTCGAAAACCGATACCATTTCTATCGAAAATTGGCCGAGGCCGATCCCAGGTACGTGCAGGCGGGTGATTTCCATCGGGAATCGATTCTGCGGGCCATGGAGAGCGCCTACCGCTTACTGGCCTCTCCCAAGCGCGAAGCCTTCGATATATCGCTGGAGCCGAAGGATGTTTACGACGAGTACAACACCGGCCGCTTCGGCTTGGGCTGCTTGTTGGCCCGTCGCTTGACGGAGGCCGGCGCTCGATTCATTGAAGTCACCACGGAATACGTCCCGTTCGAAGGCTGGGACACCCACGAAAACGGCCACACACGCTACGCCAAGATGAAGGAGCTGATCGACCGTCCGGTCGCAAGGTTGGTTCGCGACCTCGAGGAACGGGGTTTGCTCGATCGCACGCTGGTTGTTCTAGCCAGTGAATTCAGCCGCGATATGCTCGTGGAGGGCGTGCCGGGAAGCAACGCCAAGGACCAGTCACGCGCGCCGGCCGATGTGATGGGCGAGATGATTCATTATGGACTGCACCGCCACTTCACGGGGGCAAGCTCGGTTCTGATGTTCGGCGGCGGCATCGCCCGGGGCAAGGTCTTTGGCGAATCCGCACCCGAAAGACCCTGCATGGCCGTCAAAGACCCGATCAGCGTCACCGACCTCCACGCCACGATTTATACCGCCATGGGCATATCGCCGCGGACGGCGCTGGAGGTCGAACGACGTCCTTTTTACGTCACTGAGGACGGCAAGGGAAAGCCCGAGACCCGCTTGTTCGCCTAAATCTCCGATCCTACCCCCGGGCGTCGGCATCTGACCGTGTTCGTGTCCAAGGGGCCGCTGTGAGCAGAGATCGATCGCTTGCGGCCGCGCCGCTTCTGCCCGGGAACAGCCCGCACGTGTCGGGATCTATAACTCTAGCAATCCCTGCCGACCAGCCTACGGCTCCGTTTTCCCCCCAATTGCAGAACCCGCCGAGGGCGGATACCCTAGCGAAGTGCGGACGCGCGGCGTGATGCCGACCGGGACCGCGAACCTCGGTGAGCTGCTCCCTATCTTTAGGGGATACGGTGACCTCGTACCGTGGCCGAACCGGCTCGCGCGAAACCACGGCTTTGTCCCGCCGATCCGCTTCCCCTTCGAGAGACTGCAACGCAATCGGCTGATAATCTAATCCAAGACCTCAGGAGAGACCTCGATGGCCCAGCGTGTCTATAACTTTTCGCCCGGTCCGGCGGTGCTGCCCGAACCGGTCCTGGAAGAGGCCCAAAAGAATCTCATGGCCTTGCCCGGCGTGGGAATGTCGATTCTGGAAATCAGCCATCGCTCGGCGGCTTTCACCGAGATCATTCAGGGGGCCGAGCGCAATCTCCGCACGCTCTTGCAGATCCCGGAGGACTATGCCGTTCTGTTCCTTCAGGGGGGCGCCAAATTGCAGTTCGGCATGGTGCCGATGAACTTCCTCCGCAATACCGGCGGAAAAGCCTCCTACATCGTGAGCGGAACGTGGAGCAAGCAAGCCGCGGCGGAGGCGGCGGGACAAGGTACGGTCCATGTCGCGTGGGACGGCAAAGCCACCAACTACGATCGCGTTCCGACGGACGACCAACTGAGCATCCACCCGGAGTCCGTTTACGTTTACTTGTGCTCCAACGAGACGATCGCGGGCGTCCAGTTCCCACGCGAACCCGAAACGAACGGGATCCCGCTGGTTTGCGATGCGTCGTCGGAGCTGCTCAGCCGCCCCGTCGATATCCGCCGTTACGGAATCCTCTTCGCGTGCGCTCAGAAGAATTTGGGGCCGGCCGGCGTCACGGTCGTCATCATCCGCAAAGACTTCTTGGAGCGCTGCCCCAATGACTTGCCGGTAATGCTCAATTATCGCCAATTGGCCGAGAACAAGTCCCTTCTCAATACGCCTCCCGTCTTCGCCGTTTACATGGTCAAGCTGGTGACCGATTGGGTCTTGCGAGAGTTCGGCGATCTTCAAAAGCTGAAAGAGTTCAACGAGAAGAAGGCGGCCCTCTTGTACGATGCGATCGCATCGTGCGGCGGTTTTTACACCGTGCACGCGGCGCCCGGCAGCCGCTCCGCGATGAACATCGCTTTCCGCCTCCCGAACGGCGAGATCGAGAAGCAATTCTTGGCCGAAGCGAAGAAGGCCGGACTGCACAACCTGGAGGGACATCGCTCCGTCGGGGGCTGCCGCGCCTCCATCTACAACGCCATGCCGTGGGAAGGTGTGGTCGCCCTCCGCGATTTCATGCTGCAATTCTACCAAGCCAATCGCGACAAAGTCGGATGACGATCGTCCGTTCCAGAGGCGGCCGCCACCTCCAAGCGAATAGCGCCGTTGGCACCGGAAGACAACGGACCGAACCAATCCATGAATGACGCCGATTTATTGTCGGGTCTGACTCCCGCTCAGCGCGAAGCGGTCACGCATGTCGACGGACCGCTTCTCATCCTAGCGGGGCCGGGCAGCGGAAAGACCCGGGTGGTCACCCATCGCATCGCCTATTTGCTTCGCCGGGGCATTCCCGGCGGCCAAATCCTTGGCCTAACCTTTACCAACAAGGCGGCCGCCGAAATGGCGAGCCGCGTCGAACAATTGGCGCCCGGCGCCCGCGTCTGGCTGGGGACCTTCCATCGTTTTGCGGCCCAATTTCTCCGCCGCCACGGTTGCCACGTGGGACTGCAAGCCAACTTCACGATCTACGACAAGGAGGATTCGCTGCGGGGGCTGCGACGCGTCATCGCGGAGGCCGGCGTCGATCTGATGAACTATACGCCGGATGCCGTCGCCGCCGCCATCAGTTGGGCCAAGAACGCGTTCATCCAGTCCCACGAATACAGTCCCCGCGACGGTTCCCCCATGGGTTCTATCGTGCAAAAGGTCTATCCGCTGTATCAACGGTGGCTGAGCCGGTCCAACGCCGTCGATTTCGACGATCTGCTCCTCAGCACCGCCGTCGTGCTCCAGCGCAATCCGGAACTTCGCCGCGATCTGGACGCCCGCTACCGCTACATCATGGTGGACGAGTATCAGGACACGAATCTCGTTCAGTACGCCATCGCCCGCGCACTCTCCGTCGACTACCCCAATCTCGCCGTGACGGGGGACCCCGACCAGTCGATTTACGGCTGGCGCGGCGCCGATCTGAACAACATCCTGGAGTTCGAACGCGACTTTCCCGACGTTCGCGTGGTGCGACTGGAACAGAATTACCGCAGCACGAAGAAGATCTTGCAGGCGGCGGCCGGTCTGATCGCGCATAACGTGAAGCGTAAACGGAAAGACCTCTTCACCCTGAACGACGAGGGGGCGGACGTGCGTCTCGTCGCCTACCGCGATCAAACGGAAGAGGCGGAAGACGTGGCGAGCCGCATCCAATCCGCGCTTCGAGAGGGCCGCCGCCGCGCCCGCGACTTCGCCATCTTCTACCGAGTTAACGCCCTCTCGCGCGAGTTCGAACTCGCGCTCCGTCGCCGCAACATCCCTTACCAAATCGTCAACGGCGTGGAGTTTTTTCAGCGGCGCGAGATCAAGGATTTGGTCGCCTACCTCAAATTCATCCAAAACCCGCGGGACGAAGCCGCGTTTCTTCGCATCGTCAACAACCCGCCCCGCGGCATCGGGAACACCACCATCACGCACGTGGTGGAGTTCGCCCGGGAAAAAGGCTGGGACATTTGGACCGCCCTGGCCCGGGCGGATGGTATCCCGGGCCTGCAATCGCGGGCGGCGAGCAAACTTGCCCAGTTCATCAAGCTGATCGACGGACTGGCTGCGGCGGCCGGCGGTCCCATCGAGGAACTGCTGGGTTGCATTCTCGCCGAAACCGGTTATCGCGAGATGTTTCGCAAATCGTCCGCCGAGGAAGATCAGGAGCGATTGGCGAACGTCGAAGAGCTGCTCACGTATGCCCGTCAATTCGACGAGCAGCACCCCGAGCCGGGCGGATTGGACGCGTTCTTGGAGGAAGTCAGCTTGGTCAACGACGTCGATGCGTGGGAAAGCGATGATCGCGTCACCCTGATGAGTCTCCATGCCTCCAAGGGGCTGGAATTCCCCGTGGTTTTCCTGACGGCCGTCGAGCAAGGCATTCTGCCGCACGAACGGAGCCTCAAGTCGAACGATCAGATGGAGGAAGAGCGGCGGCTGATGTTCGTCGGTATGACCCGCGCCATGGAGGAATTGCAGATCAGCTATGCCATGATGCGGGATTTCCGCGGCCAGCGCCGCCTGACCATTCCCAGCCCTTTCCTCATGGAGCTGCCCACGAATTGCCTGCAAATGCACGGGCGAGCGGCCGAACTCGCCGGAACCGCGTCGCGTCCCACACGGACCTCCGAACGGCCGGAGCCGCCCTTCCGCCGCGCGGGCGACGGCCGAGGCCCGCAACTAACCACCGCCGCCGCATTGGTCGGCTCCGGCCTTTCCGGCCCTAACCGTACCGACGATTATGCCCAGGATATGCTGGTGGCCCACCCCCGGCACGGAGTCGGTCGAATCGTGGCGCTCAGCGGAAGCGGCGAAAATCGCAAGGCCGTCGTGGATTTCGGCGGTCGAATCGGTCGAATCAAATTCATCCTCTCCAAGACGGACCTGAAACCCCTCAAGCGATCCCGATAGTGCGCATCCGGATGGTCCTTGAAAAAGTGGAGGGTATATCCATGAGTGACGGCGACACCGCAGGCGAACGCCAAGACTATCCCGGCCGCAAAAGCACGTTGAGCCTCGTCGAACGGCGTGTATTCGGCGTCCTGATCGAAAAGGCCAAGACCACGCCTGCCGCCTATCCCCTCACACTCAATGCCATCATCACCGCCGGCAATCAAAAAAGCAATCGCGACCCCGTGATGCAGGTGGACGAACCCGCCGCGGAAGCGGCTCTGGAAACGTTGCGCCGGCTTGGAGCGGTCGGCATCATCCAAGGTTCCGGTCGCGTCGACAAGTATCGCCATTACGCCTATGAATGGCTGGGCGTCGATAAGTTGGAACTCAGCGTCCTCTGCGAGTTGCTTCTCCGCGGTCCGCAGACGGAAGGCGAACTGCGATCCCATGTCTCGCGGATGGAATCGATTCCCGATCTACCGGCCCTTCGCATCGTGTTGGACGGTCTGGAAAAGAAGGGCTTGCTTCATCGTTTGACGCCGCCCGGACGAGGCCACACGGTAACCCATTCCTTTCATTTGCCGCAGGAACTGGAGCGGATTCGCGCGCAATTTCGGGCCGTCTCCGCGGCCTGGTGCGAGGCGAACGAGCCGGACGGAGCCCCCGCTTCCCCTCAGCCGCCTCGTGCGATCGTGAGCGATGCACGATCACCCCAAGCCGCGTCGCCCCAGCCTGCATCAAGGATCCCGACGGCCGGCCCCATCGCCATGCCGGAAAGCCGCTTTCACGAGCTGGAACGACAATTGGAAGCGATCCGGGCGGAGATGGAAGCTCTCAAGGAAGAAGTCCAAGCCTTGCGAACCGATCTGTCCGATCTCAGAAGGGACCTGGGCGCGTAAGCTCGGCCCCACGGCCATCGGCGGCGAAAATGCGGCCGTCGGCATCGAGCGCCCCGCTAGACCGGCTCGATCCCGCGGACTTCATGGTGCGCGGCGCCGGCGCTAAGAAATCGCACATCGAAGAGCATCGCGGCCGCGTCCTATCGCGAGCGCTTGCTCGCAAAGAACTTCGACGCCCCGCAACATATGCGCGGCGATCACTAGGACGGTACCGGCAGACAAGCCTACCCGGCGACAAAGACGACGACCGCCGGATATTGAATCCGAGGCAAGCTGGGCGACCGCTCATTCCGGACGCGAAATTGCGAAAACGATGCGCCGACAGTGGACAGGGGCGGGATCGAACCGCCGACACCTGGATTTTCAGTCCAGTGCTCTACCAACTGAGCTACCTGTCCGATTTCAATAAGATTCTTCGCACCGCTTGATCGCTACGACGACCTTATCCGCCGCCGCTTCCCGAACGAAAACGCCGGTCGGCTCCGCTTCAGGCCGCCGAGAACCGCCTCTCCGCGGAAACGATTCGCAACGCCTTCGCCGCCATCGAACGGTCGACGGCGTCCGCGAAACGCCAATCAAAGCGTCCCGAGGTTTGTTCGCGGAACTACCTATTTGCAACGCTCAAAGATGATTATAAAAAAAGCCGCGTCCGTGTGTCAAAGGGGGTTGCTTTCCGCGTTCGCACGCATCCGCGACGGTTGAAGCCGTCTGTCAACGCTTACGATGGAATCGCGAGCGTTGCATGAGGTAGTCGGCCAGGACATCCGCGTGCGAGCGGCTGGTATCGACCGGGAGGTATTCCACGGCATTGCGTTGGCAAATCGAGGCCAACCGCTCTTGAAAGTCGTGGAGGGCTCGCAGGTAGAAGGGCCGCAATTCCTCGGGCCTGGTCAACAACTCATCCGGCAATTCCAATCCCAGGAATTTCACCGGCCCTTCGAACTCGAAGGCCCATTCATCGTGGTGCAACACGTGGAAGAACACCACCTCGTGCCGCTGGTGCCGCCATTGCTGCACTGCTTTTTCCAAGTCCGCCAAATCACAAAAAAAGTCGCTCAGCAACACCACAATCTCGCGTCGATGGAAGTGTTCGCTGATTTCGGTGAGGGCGCGGCGGATGTGGGTTTTTTCCCGGGGCTCGAGCGACTCCAGATGGCCCGCCATCCGCACGAGTTGCGCAGGCGAGTTCCCCGGCGGAATGAAGGCCAAGAGCTTGTCGTCGAAGGTGGCCAGCGAAATCTTGTCGCCTTGGTTCAGAATGAAGTACCCCAGCGTCATGGCCAATCGCGCGGCGTAGCGTAGTTTCTGCTCATCGTTCGAGCCGTACGTCATGGAGGCGCTGGCGTCGAGCACGAAATGGCAGACGCAATTCGTCTCCATGGCGTATTGTTTGACGACCAAACGATCGCGGTTGAAGTAGACGCGCCAGTCGATGTACTTCGGATCATCTCCCCAAACGTATTGGCGATGCCCCACGAATTCGACGGCGAAGCCTGCCAGGGGCGAACGATGCCCGCCCGCCAGATTACCCTGGACTAAGCCCCGCGGTTCCCAACGCTGCCGAGCGATGCGGTCGAGGGCTTGTGCGTCGATGAATTTTGCCAAAACACCTTGCGACACGGTTTTTCCTCTCCTCTGCGGATTCGCCCGGATAGGCTGGGAAGCGGCAGTCAACGCCCCGCGGTATGGGCGAGTGAAAGATCGCCGCCCGGCCGCTCGTAAGGAACATCGGCGGGTATCGCCTCCAGCAACATTTCGATCAACCGATCGCTCGTGAGGTTGTTCGCTTGGGCCGCGTAATTGCCGGCGAGACGATGACGCAAAGCGGGCTTGACGACGGCCTGGATGTCACCGATGGTGGCGTGGTATCTCCCGAGCATCGCGGCGCGGGCTTTGGCGCACATGATCAAGGTCAACAGACCGCGCGGTCCGGCTCCCCAAGCAACCCAACGGCTCACGAAGTCGGGACTTTCCGGCGATCCCGGTCGCGTTGCCCGGACCAAGGTGCAGGCGTAGCCTAAAACTTGGTCCGCAACGGGAATGCGGGTGACCAATTCTTGGAACTGAATCAAGTCATCGCCGGTGAGCAGCGATTCGAGGCCTGCTTGGCGGCCGGCGGTAACACGGCGGGCGATCTCCCACTCTTCGGCGGCGGAAGGATAGTCCACGTGGATGTACAGCAGGAAGCGGTCGAGCTGCGCCTCGGGCAGCGGATAGGTTCCCTCTTGTTCCAACGGGTTCTGCGTCGCCAATACGAAGAAGGGATCGGGCAAAGGATAAACCTTGCCGCCCGCCGTCACCTGCCGCTCTTGCATGGCCTCCAACATGGCTGCTTGGGTCTTCGGCGGCGTACGATTGATCTCGTCGGCGAGGATCATGTTGGCGAAGATCGGTCCCGGCAGAAAACGGTAGCCGCGTTCGCCGGTCGTGGGATCCTCTTGAATGATGTCGGCGCCGGTCACGTCACTGGGCATGAGATCGGGCGTGAATTGAATGCGCTTGAAGGTCAAGTGCGTCGCCTGGGCCAGCGAGCTGATGAGCAACGTCTTGGCCAGACCCGGTACCCCTTCCAAGAGTGCATGGCCGCGGGCCAATACGGCGATCAGCACCTCCTCGATGACACGTTCCTGCCCTACGATCACCTTGGCCAATTCTTCCCGCAGGCGAAGATAGGTCTGATGGCATCGATGAACACGCGCGACGTCTCCCTCACTCAATTCCGGTTGGTTCATGGCGACCTCGTTGGATGTTGTGCGTTTATTGGACGTTTTTGAAATAGTTGCGCAAACGCTCCTTGTAAGCGGGAGGCGGAGGACTCTCGGCCGCGGCACGAATCGCGGCGCGGACGTCGGGCGGAAGCTGCGGCATCCAAAGCGGATCGCCGCTCACCGACTCCGAGGGGTTCGCGGCGCCGGACTCGCCCCCGCGCCCTTGGGAAACCGTCGATTGAGATGCCGGCCGGCGACCGGCATCACCGTTGCTCGGCGGGGTTCCGGCGGGAGGCCCGTCGGCTTGCCCGGCCGCCGTCGTAGGGGCGGAAGGCAGGGACGAGCTTTCCCCGGCGTCCGTTCGCGACACGGCGGCGCTCGGAAGCGATGAGGCCGGAGCCGCTGACGGATTCGCGGCCGTCGCAGCCAGCTCCTGAACCGCACGCAAGGCGGCCGAGACCGGATCCGCTGCGGGCGACGGGGACGTATCCTGCGCCGCGTTCGGATCCACGACTTGCGCGGTCATCGCCTCCGGCGTAAGCAAGCCGGGCAAACGGTGCGCCGCTTCCAACGCCTGCTTCAATTGCATCTCCCGAGCGGCCACGGCGGCCGCGGCGTCCATGAACTTTCCGTGGGATGCCGCTTGGGCCGCGGAGGCGGCTACGGCGTCCGCTTGCACTCCCTCGGCAGCCGCCGACTCCGCCTGATGCAGCGACTCGGTGGCCTGGGGCGTCACGGGAATCGCCTTCTCGACCAAAGCCTGCGCGGCTTCACGACTGCGTGCCAGTTCCTGTCGCGCATTCTCCTCCATCTGCCGCATGACCTCTTGCACGTTCTCGGCCGCCGCGGCGATGTTTTGAGCGGCATCTCGTTGTAGGGATGCGACCGGCGGCAACCCGGAGTCGGGGGCGGCCGGCCATTGCTCGAGTGCTTGTCGCGCCGCGGAAGAAGCCGACTCCGCGGCCGCCAACGCCGCGGCAAGCTGCGGCGAATCAGGCTGTCGCGGAAGCGAGTCTCTCGCGCGGTCCAACGCCTCGACAACCTGCGACTGGTCGGCTCGACGCCGGTCATCTTTTGCCAAGGCCGGCGAGCGGCTATTGCGCCGCGTCCCGATGTCGGACAGGTCTTCCGTAAACGGCTCCCGGGAAGTATCGGCATCGCCGCTGTCGGGCCCGGAATCTTCTGACGCCATCTCTTGCACTGCGTCGCGGGCCTTGGCCACGGCCTCGTGCTTGTTTGCGGACTGGAGGATGGCCTCCGCCGCTTGGGGTCTTCCGGCCGCCCTCTGTTGCGCGGCGGCGGCCTCGAGGAGCGCGGATCGGGCTTCTTCCAACCGCTGTAACGCCTGGGCGGACGCAAGCGGATTGGTGTTCAAGTGACGCTCCACCGCCTCCGCCGCGTTCCGCGCTTCCTGCAACTGGTGCGAGGTAACATCGGCAAGCGTCTGCGCCGCTTGCCTCGCCTGCTCGAACCAAGGCGAGGAATCCGCCCCGTTCGCGGCCGCACGAAAGGCTTCCCTCGCCGCTGCGACGACTTCGCCGGCCGCCCGTTGCCGCGCAAGGTCCGCCAGCTCGGTTTCCACCACGGAAAGCGCCTTTTCCAGCGATTGTTCCGCCGATCGAGTTATCTCCGACGACGGCTTGGACTCCGAGCCTAATGGTCGCGATTGGGCTGAGGGCGTTGCAACACCTTCGTCCTCGCGCGGTGAGTGCGCGGCAGCCCCGGGGGAAACATCCGAAGGTTCTCGCTGCCCGGGAGTATCGGACGCACTCGCGGCGGTGGTGCTCGATGCAGCATCGGGGCCCGGCTTGCTGAGGGATTCCGCCGCCTCGCCGACCTTTTGCGCCGCTTCTTCTATCGCGGATCGGACGTGATCCGGCAAAGTGCGGCCATCGGGAATGGAGGCGACCTCGCTTGCGATTTGTCGCTCCAGATCGGCCGCTTCGGAAATACGATTGTCGCGTGCGGATTCCGAGGCCAGGCTCTGCTTCTCCCTCGCCCGCCGCAACGACTGAGCGGCCTCTTCCAGATCGGACAGCGCATCGCGCTGCGACCCCGACGCGGCCGGCAACGGTTCCGAAGCGGCTCCTTCGACGGGCCGGGCCAAGGCCTCCGCGATGTTCGCGAGAACTTGATCCTGGTACTGCGTTGCCTCTGCGGCATTCCCTTGAAATAGTTGCTCGGCGGCTTGGCCGGCGGCGTCGGCAGCGCGCTCCAGCGATTCCCGCACCGCACCCGGAAGATTCGCACCGGTCTTTTCCAGGTCTTTTTGGATACCCAACTGCTCCTCCACCAAACGGTTCGCGGTCTCGGGATGGGCGGCCTCCAATTCCGTTCGCTGCCGTAACTCCTCTTGCCTGGCGGCCAACCTTTCCAAGGCGGCGTTCCGTTCGGAAGGCTCGCTCCGTTCCAGCAGCCCCGAAACGCTTCGCAGGCGGGCCAGCAATTGCTCGAACGTTTCGATGGCCCGGTTCTGATGCTCAACCGCAACCGACCAATTCGCGTCAGCGAGGCCCTGCACGGCCGCGGCCAGTTCCGTCTCGCCTTTTTGTTCCCGCAAAAGAGCGAGAGCGGCGGCCGCTTCCCGGCCGATCTCCGCGTCCCAGCCGGCCACGTCTTCCAGCAATGCGGTCATCTGAGCGTACAAGACCGTAATATCTCTTTGATCCTCGCGGCAATCCACAGCGGCCGAAGGGCGGGCCGATTCCGCTAAACCCGGCAGGCCGGCGGTTGCGTCCCGAACGGCGGTTTGTCGTTCGATGAGACGCCCGACCTGCGATTCCAACTCGGCCATCTTCAGACGACGCAACAACCGTTGCCGTTCCACCAGGAGCCTCACCAAGATTTCACGACTCTTTTCGCGGGCAAGCGCGAGCAGTTCTCTTTCATCAACGGCGTCGCCGGATTGCAACCGATTGAGCAAGGCGACGACTGCCTGCATGTGAATCTCGACCAAGGAGTCCAGATTCGCCCGCATCTCCGCCAGCTCGGCGTACAAGGGCAGGTCGTCCAAACCGTTTTCCTGCAATTGGAGCATCTGCAAATCCAGTTGCTCGCCGACCAAACGCTTGGCCAGTTCGCGGACCTGCTGCTGCGCGACCCTCTTGCGCGCCGTCTCGCGCGCGGCGTCGGAAGACGACACCTGCGCATCAACCGGGCGGATAACCAGACAAGGCACAAGCCCAAGCATCCACGCCAAACTCAGGGCCAAGCAGACTGTCCGACATCGACTTTGCGAACCATGGCGTCCGCCGTCGCGGGCAACCATGAAAGGCTCGGCGATCGGGAGATTGCGGCGACCGGCTGTCATGGCGAACCTCCGACTTCCAATTGTCGGTCGATCATCTGCTGGAGTTGGTCGGCCGACTTTCGATCCAACTCGGCCATGGCGGCCAGAATCCCTTGCTCATCCGTTACTTCCAGCGTGATCGGTGTTGATTCGATGCTCCGGCCGGGCAGGCCGCCGCGTCCCTGCTCCACCGCCGTAAGATATACCCGGATCCGATCGCCTTTGGCTGCTCCCGTCATGGAAAGGTCCAAAGGAAATCGCTCTACCAACTCCCGTTGTACCTGCCGTTCCGCCTCCCATAACGTCCACGTGGGAAGGATCTCCGTGCTTCCATCCGGCCGCACACGCTCCGCTCGCGCATCGATTCGCACGAGTCCCCGATCGTCGGCGGCGCGGCAGAGAATGGTCGGCCTGGCCCGGGGCAGCACCAGCGAGATTCGTGATTCCGCAAGAATTCGCGGCGGTTGGTCCAAACGTGGACGAAGAACGGCTTCAATCGTGACAGGCGATGAACCGGCTTCCTCCTCCACCACGAACTCGAGACGGACCGGCTCCGTGACATCGGCAAGCGCCTTGGGAATCGCTTCCGGCGTCCACCAGTATTCGGGGGTCATCCCTGGCCGTCGCCCATCGCGAACGTCATTCGCCGCCGGCGTCTCCGTTCCCTCATTTGCGGGAGTCGGCTCGGCGACCAGGCGGAGATCCGTCACTTCGTCCCCAAAATGCAGCACGACACGACTTAACGGCCGATCCGACACGAGCCACGGTTGAACCCAGGATCCTTCCGGGACCGTCATCTGAAGGATGTCCTCCTGCCGGCGTCGAATTCGATCCGTCCCGTCGCCGTAATCCGGTTCGCGGATCTCGAAGACCAACCGCACCTGGGGCGGGTGGACGGGACTCAGGACAATGGGTCCGGCGGAGGCATCCCCGATTCGGATGCGGCACTCGCAATCGCCGGTCAAAAGCGGCAAACTACCGGCGAACCTGCCCGCGGTCCCGCTCTCCGGCAACAGAGGAAGGCGGCTGCTTTGGCGGGCCGCCACCGCGGACAGTTGCACCAGCCCCTCTTGCGGGACGCGTCCCGAAACCGTGACACGGAAATCGACGGCCGCGCCTAGAGGGCAGCGCACCTCCAGAGGCGACCGATCCAAGCGGACCGGTTGCCCGGCGATGCGGATTTCGTCGATCCGGGTCGCCGTGGGATACGACGCCGATCGCAGCAACAAACGATCGAGAAACACCCGGGTATGCCTGGGAAAGACGAGCGCGACGGCCGCCGCGGACGCCAGCGCCACAGCAGCGACAATCACGCGGCGACCCACGATTCGCCCGGGGATGTCCTCTCGCAGCGGCAAGGAGGGCGTCGCGGTCGCAACACGGCGCATGACCGCCGCTTGCAGCTCCGGCGAACCCCAGCGCCCGGCCTCCGCGGCCTCGAATTGCAGGGCGGCGACCAGATCGGTGTCGATCCCGGCTCGCTTTTGCAATAGGAGCGCCAAGTGCAACTCGGACTCGCGAGACATCCACCCGGGAAGCACGAATTTTCGCACGGCCCAGCCCAGCGCGACGGCGGCCAAGAGCATGGCGACGGCCCGCTCCATTCCGCCCAATTGCAATCCCCAGTCGAGCGCGAACAGTCCGAGCCAGGCCGCGGAAACAGCGGCGATGATGCCGCTTCCCCCGATCAGCCCACGCAGCCGGCGCCGGCGCCGGCCGATCCGTTGCAGCAGGGCGTGAAGCGGTCTCAAATCGTTCATGCCATTTGCGCCCATTTCCGAACGAACCATTCCGCCAGCAGCGCGGTTGTTACCGCCAAAAACGCCGCCCAGCTATTCCAGAGGCTGACTTCCTCAACGATCGTCTCCGTCTGATGGTTTTGCGGCAAATCCTCAAGCAGTCGCATCGCTTCCGTGATCTCGTAGCTCCGGCCCCCCGACGCCCGTGCCAATGACTCTTGCAAATCGCGGTTCCGCGTCGCCGCAGCCATCTCGATGGATTGAGCGGCGACCTGAAATTCCACCGCCGCTGAGTCCTGCGTTAGAGGATCGAGCACCTCGGCCGCAAACTCGCCCTCCTCGAAGACGGGAAATCGGGCTTGGAACAGGCCGGGCCGAACTTGCGTCAAGGCGATCTCGCGTTCGCCTCCCGGCGGCAGGTTGGGCGTCGTCGGCTTGATCACGCCCTGCAAAACGCCGCCCGGCACCCGGCTTTCCGAGAGCGGTTGGAAATCGGCGTCGTAGGCCTCCACGGTCAACAGCACCTCGTCGCCCGTCTGATAGCGCGCGTGATCGGTCTGCACGACGAAACGCTTTTGCGTACCCAGCACATGCCGCATCGCCAACCGGTGAATCAGTTGACCCCAGAATCGACGGTAGTAAAGGTCGCCGTATTTTCGCCGCAGACGCCACCACTCATTGAAACCGATATAGACGACTTCACCGCGTCCGTACCGCTGAATCGCCACGATCGGTTGGGGCGTCTTGCCGTCCAAACAAAGGTCGGTGGGATGCGCGGCCAAGACTCCGGCCAACGGGCGGACACGCTCCACCGGATAGTACCACGGTACGCCGCCCAGGTTCGCCCACGCCTTTTCGTTCTCTTCCGGGCTATCCCCCAATTGCATAAAATCCGTCAAGGCCGCTTCCGGCGTACGAATCAGTGGGAACGGACGATCGCGCAGCCGCGCTTGCGGTGACACCTGCACCGGGAGCATCGGCTCCAACGGCGATTGCGCCCACTGCCCGGGGCCGAATCTAGGTCCGGCCAACACGACCAACCCTCCGCCGAATTGCGATACGAATTGCTCCAACTGCTCGCAAAACCCGTCCGTCAACATACTCGCGGGTACGTCGCTGAGGATGACCACGTCATGAGAGAAGAATTCCGGACGAGGCATTCGCAAGACGGGCAAAAACAGCGGGTTCCGTTCGCGCACGTGAGGGTCGGCGGAGCGGAGAAACGTACGGAATCCCTCCGCACCGACCAAGGGATCGCGGTGAAACACCTCCTTGATGAATCGCCATTCCCAACTCGGTTCATCCTCAATGAATAACAACCGCAGGAAGTAATCGCGAACATAATTATCGCGCACGACGCGGTTGTTCTCCGTGACGCTTTCCTCCGGGAGCGAATCCACCTCGGCCTCGAATACGAAGCGGCCGACATCGGACGGTGTGTACTGAAACTCCAGCGTCCGCACCTCTTCGGTCAAGGTGACGGTGTGTTCACCGATGGTGTGCGTCGGCTCCGTCTCCCGAGCAACGTCGCCGCCCGATTCGGCGGCGGCAA
This sequence comes from Thermogutta hypogea, assembly GCF_055386265.1. NCBI lineage: Bacteria > Pseudomonadati > Planctomycetota > Planctomycetia > Pirellulales > Thermoguttaceae > Thermogutta > Thermogutta hypogea. The sequence continues at coordinate 777,762 of NZ_AP042425.1, read as the reverse complement.
CCGGCGCCGTCCCTGCGGTTCCGTACGGGCGAACCCCAAGCCGAACCGTTACTTGGCGACCGGCCGACAATTGATTGCGAAGGACCACGCGGATCGACGCCGCTTCGCCCTTTTTCATGAGGGGCGGCAGTTGCATTTCCAGGACGATGTCTTCGGCTTCGGCTTTGCCCAGCCCCACCGTGTAAACGGGAACGCCGAGGCCGAGGAGTGCGGATTCCGGCGACGGACCGGCGTTTTGATTGAAGTCGCTAAAGACCACGACGGCGGCCGGGTCCCGACCGTTCTTGCGGCGTGCCAGATCGGTCAGCGCCGCTCCCAGCGCCGTGACTCCGCCCCGCGCGGCAAGCCCTTGTCCGACAAGGTCGGCATTCTCAGCGGACGCATCCCCCTTCGTCTCGCCGTCTCCCAAGTCCAGGTAATCCACGCCGTCGGCGCGGTGGAACCGAAACAGACGCACGCGGCAGCGTCCGCGGAGTTCCCGCAAGAATGCCCCATCGTTCGCCGCAAACAGCCCGCGGAGCAAGTCTAAGCGCGAAGGTGCGGGGAAGCCCGTTGTTGCATCGCCGCCCCGAGGCGCAATCTTGGAAGCCTCCGTCGAAGCCCGAATCAGGGGAGCCAAATCCGCAACTTCTGCGGGCGACCACGCGTCGCGTATCGCCATGCTTTGGGTGTCGTCCAGCAGCAACCACACGGCGGGGCGAATCGGCTTGGCCAGGCGAATGACCGCGACCGGCTCGGCCAAAATCGTCACCACCAAGACCAACGCCGTCGCGCGGAGGACGGTCAGCGTCAGGCGCGTCAGCGGCCGGGCGCATTTTTGGCGACGGTAGTAGAAATACACGGCCCAGCCGATAACGGCCAAGACCGCGATCGCCAGTCGGCCGGATCCGCTCTGTAACCAGGGCGCGGTCCAGCCGATGCGAATATGTTCGATGCTTCCGGAAGACACTCCGAGGAAACGAGCAAGCATGGCGGGGACGTTCATGGCCGCACCTCCCGCCGAGGAAAGGCAAGGAAGAGGGATTCCGCCAAGAGAAAGAGCATCCCCGCAAATATCAGGTATCGCCACAGCCCCGACGATCGCGTACGATCGGCGTTGTCGCCGGCAGCCGCGACCAACACCCCATCCAAAGTCTGTGACAGCGAAGCATCATCCAGGTATTGCAAATCGGACTCCTCAGCGGGACAGGCGACCGCGAATCGCAACTCCGTGCGCGGTGCGGCAGGTAGCGCCCGGCCGTCCGCCTCCGCCGACACCGCCCCATCGAACCATTGAAGTCGGTACTCTCCCTGGCGCGGCAAGGCACCGATTTCCGCCCCCCATTGCCCGGTCCCCAGCGCACCGGTAGTCACCGGCTCCGATGCTCCATCCGGCTTGATCATCCGGCATGGATCGCCGCGGAACGCAGCCGGAATCGTTACGGTGAGCGAATCATGGGTCGAAAGGTTCCGCCGTTCCAGGGTTTCTTCAATCAATCGGCGGCAAAGTCGATCCAGAACAACGACGGCCGGCGTCGCGGCGAGGGTATTCCATTCCCGGGCAATACCGCTGGTCAGCAAAAGCACCTTCCCGCGCCCCAACCGCCGTTCGATAAGGAACGGCGAGCCGTTCGTGAATCGGGCCGCCACGCGCGGCGCGGTCCACTCCCCGCCCTGCTCATCGAGGTCCGAGGCGGCGTGTCGCACATCAAGAATTCCGGCGTCACTCACCTCCGTCGAGGGGCGCGATCTCGGTGCGGAGATCGCAATCTTCGGCGTCCGCTGTGCATTCCGCCAACTCAACCAAGGTTCGATCGAGGCCGCCGTGATCGGTTTTGGCGACGGAATCACCCGAGCGGCATCCAGGTCCGGCTCGACGATTTGGAAGAAATAAGGCGTGTGATAGAGAGCCGAAAGCTCTTCCGCAGTCATACCCTCGATGCGAAAGCACTCATCCTGAAGGGACGCCGCGTCCCACTGCAAGACTCCCTCCAAGCCCCCGCCGTTCATCGTACGGGCGTCGAAAGGAAGAGGTTGTAGCGGAGCCGGTAACAAGGGCAGCCCCGACTCCCAGGTATCGCGATTCCATGCCGCGGGGTCGAATTCGCCGCCCGCCGCAATTAGCACGTTCCCCCCGAGGATGGCATATTCGGTCAGGAGCTCGGCCGCCTTCCCCGGTGCTTGCACCCCTGCCACAACCACCAGTCTCGCCTCGGCCAAAAGCTCACGTCGGAAGCGATCGAGCGTGACGGACGTCCACAACGGGTCGAGGCCGGGGGAACCCTCGCCCTCGCTCGCCGCCAACAATCGGCGGAGCAGATAGGTCTCGCCCAACCGGTCTTCCGCGACCACCTCGTTCTGCCCGATCTGATCGACAAAGATCGCGGGAAAGGCGGAAAACACCGGCACGAGAACGGTGCGCGCGTCGTCGGCGGTCAAGGCGTCGGGGGTGAGCGCCACCTTCGCCGTGACCCATTCCACGCCTTCCGGGGCGGAGGTTCCCGGTATGGGCACGGGCGGAAAGAGCACCTCTCGCACTTGATTCGGTTGCAGATCCACCACCTGCGATGCCGCCGGCATGCCTTCGATGCACAGCCGGACTTCGACGCCCTCGCGCGGCCGATCACCGGAAAACCCGATCTCGGCCACAAAAACGGCGGATTCCTGCCGGGTGCAGAACCGGTCCCTCAAGAAAACGGCTTGTACCCAGGCATTGCTCGGCGTAGACGGCCGGACCGCTCGCACTTCGATCGGGCGGCCGAGTCCTTGGGCCGCGGAGCGGAGCCTCGCGTCGTCCCAGTTCGTCCGCTGGCAATCCGAAAAGATGATGATCCGCTTGGTCGCCGGGCTGGGGACCCGACCGCAAGCCTCGGCGGCGTGCTCCAGAGCTTGAACGAGGTTGGGCGTGCGATCGACTGCGGCAATCCCACGGACTGCGGCCACGGCGTCGTCCAACTCCGGATACGCTCCCAATAGCCATTCCCGGGGCGAACCCGCGGCAGCGATGACGGTCGCTCGGCTTCCCGCCGGCAAATTCCGCAAGAACGACTCAGCCTGCCGCTTGGCATCGTCCAACAGCGAGCCTCCAAACACGCCGTAGCCCATGCTGAGGCTGTTATCCACGATGAGCACGGCATGAACGCTACCGCCCGGTTCGAAGGAGTACTGTCCCGGCAGATAGGGTCTGGCCATGCCTAGCGCGAACAATAGCAGAAACGCTCCGCGCATCAGCAAGAGCAGCAGATCGCGAAGTTGCAGGATGCGGCGACTGCGGCGCGCGGCCTGCAAGAGAAAGTCCATAGCCGCCCAGCGCACGATGCGATAGCGCCGCCGGTGCATCAGGTGAACGACGGTCAGTGCAACGACCGTGATCAACCCTCCGGCCAGAAACCATGGCGCCGCGAACATTTTTCGCTTCCGATTGAAGGTTTCGCAACGGACTTACGCAGCCGGGGCCGCATGGTATTGTCAGCCGGGCACGCCTTCCCAAGGAATGCCCGCAAATAAGGACCTAAGGCGTGGGGGCCGAAAACCGTTTTTCCAAGGTCTCGATCCGCCCTTCCTGCAAGATGGGCAAGTAACGATTGGGAATAGCCAGAACAAAGCAACAAACGGCCGTCATGTACAAATCGCCCGGCTTGCCGCCGACATGTCCTTGAGCGCTCCACATGCCGTCGCGCGCGGGGTTTTGGGGATCCTCGATTTGTGAGGCTACCACGGCGTCCCGCAGCAGGGGGTAGCATTCCCGCCAAGGCTCATCTCCGACCTGGTACAAGGCCTGCGAGACATAGTACAGGGTGTAGGGATCAAAGGGTGCCCGTCTCTCCCGCCGCGCCCGCTCCGGCGATGCGGCCTCGCGCACCGCCTTGCGGATCACCTCGACGTTCTTGCTGATCCGCCAGTCATCGTACTGACCGAATTCTTGGAGGCAGACCACGCCCGCGGCGGCCATGGCCGTGGACGGATTGCCGCCGCCGCGCGTGTACGTGAATTGGCCGAGGTGGCGTTTCTGTTCCTCTTCGGGGGCGTCGCGCGGGCAATTGGACGGCGTGTAATGCTCCCGCACGCTGCGGATGGCCGCCTGAATCACGTTGGGCGAGACGTCCAAGCCGCTATCGACGGCGCTGCGCAGGGCCAAGGCCTGCATCACCGCCAAGCTCAGATCGTGCCCTTCTCGCTGCCGGACCGCAACATAATCCCACCCGCCGTCCTCGCACTGGGTGTCGGCAATCAGACGGAGCGCGCGATCGAGGGCGGGGCCAAGCCGCGAGTCGCGCGTCATTCCATAAGCCTGTCCCAGCACGAATGTGGAAAGCCCGTGGTTGTACACCCCACGGCGAGGCTCTGCGATGTTGAGCAATCCGGAGGTGTCGGCGCCGCGGATCACATAATCGATTGCGCGGCGCACCTGCCCGCCGTATTCGCCTCGATCCGGCAAGTGCCCGGCGGCGAGAAATGCCAAAACCCCCGTGCTCACCAACCCAAGATCGTTGGAGGACCAGTTTCCTTGCGGCCCCTGATTCCTCGCCAACCACCGTAAGCCGCGATTCAGCGCCTCCTCGCTCGCCGGCGTAATCTCCCATTCATCGGCCGCGGCAGTCAACCGCCCGAACAATGCGACCAGAATCGCGAGAAGGCAAAGCAACGATAATCGCCCAAGAGGGGCCGGGCGTCGCCTGCTCCGAGTTGAGGGAATCGGATCGCGAAGCGCGAACGACTCGCGCCACTCTCCGTGCTTCCGCGACGGGAGATGTGTCTGCAAGTGAAGGGCCATCTTCTCAGTGTTCCGGCTGGAGAAGTGAGGCGTGCCGCCGTGCCTGGGCCGAATATTCCGCGCACGGCGGGAGCCCGGCGACCGGCAACCATCACACCTTTGGCCCATTTTTGGCAGCCTGTAGAACAAAGTCAACATTGGCGAAGATACCGTCGTGGAGACGCCCTTCGTTGCTCGCACTCGGCGAAGGAATGCCGCTCACCGTACGGCTTCGGGAAATCCAAGTGGGCATGCCGAACAACCGGATGCGGACTTGGCAGGCCGCGTCCTTGGGACAACGCCGCAGACGGCTCGTCGCTAACGCCTTGGGTTGAACGACTTCCAGTGGTCCGGTGCCCAAGGCGACGACGCTTGCGGTGGGAACTCCATGCGATAGCAACGGCGAGCGGCCGGTTGAACACGCGACGCCGTCATGAAGAGGATTCCTTCCGAATCGGCAATTACCGGCCCGAGGAACTGCCAATCCTTCCCCTCGGCCGGCACGGCCATTTCATGAACGATGCGGCCATCCCTCGCATCGAGCCAGAGAAACCGCCACTGCCGTTCCTCTCCCTTGCCCGGCACCTCGCGTGACGTCACACACCATACCTGTTCCATTTTCGGCGAGAATCCACATGCCAAGGCATTCGTCAGCGGGCAAAAACGCTCCACTCGGCCGTCGCTGTTCGCCAGAATTAATAGACCGTCCTCGGCTTGCAGCCACAGCCGATCGTCCCAGGCGGCCAGGATGCCGATCAATCGCCCGTCGGAGCGACTCCAGATCGGCTCCCCTGTCTCTTGGGATAAGGCTTCCACCGTCCAACTCCCCGGCTGATGGACATACAGCCGACCATCGGTTGCGACAGGGGGAGTCGCGACCGGCACGTACCACGGGCCGGCCTGCCACCAACTGCGATCGCTCGGGGCAATCCAAGGTTGTTCTCGCAGCCAGTGTACGCGCCCGGCATAGTCGGCCCGGAATACCACGCCCCCCCCTTGCGCGAAGAAGGTCCCGACGTTTAAACGAACGAGAAAGTTCAGGTCGTCGCTCCACACTCTCCGCAATTGGAGCAGGCTGTGCCGATGTAACACTGCTCCTCCGTCCGGATCGAGCGCCACGAGTACGACGCCTACTTGCCCCGCCCCGAGACGATCGGCCGCCAGGACGAACAGCTCGTCGCCGACGAACCAAGGGTCGCTCACGGCTGCGTCCAGCGGCAATAGGTTCCAGAGTACTTGGCCGTCCATGAGGCTAAGCGCCGCGATCTCCACGCCGCGGGCCGTCGATCGCCGACAGAAAACGGTCTCTCCGCGGAGGACGGGCTGCATCCTTGCCCACGGCGAGGCCCGATTGCCGATATCGCCGCCCAACCGCTGCTCCCAAAGCAAGGCGCCGTCTCGGGAACGATAGCAGATCACATCGCGTTGAGTGTTGAGGATCAGCCGCTCCTCGGCCGCCGCCGCTCCCAACTGCCGCCGGGGCCAATCGAAATCCCGCTCCGGGAGGTAGTCGGGACGTACCATGCGGTCAGCGGGGATTTCGAAGAGAGGCGTGATGCGACTGGGGGGCCCTGCCGGCGCAACGCCGCCATCGAGGTCCGCGCAGAGGTACCGGGGCTGCCCGGCGCCCCCGGTCGCACGGCTTTCGGAGACCCCTCCCAACACTCCCGTCGATTTGGTCGCAATCCGCTCCCGATCCGCTTCGGTCGCCGCATAGAGCAGGGCGGTTTCGTACCAGCCTCGGGCCTCCGCGAAGCGACCCAAGACCGCGCGGCGATCTCCCAGCCATTCTGCGGCTTGCGCGGCTGCCGCCGGCCCGGGCAACCCTACCGCTACGGAGACCGCCAATCGCTCGTCCCCGCGGCGCTGTGCTTCCCGCACCCGGATTTCCGATTGCTCTTGATATCGGTTCACCAAGGCTTCCTTCAGCTCCCGATGACGTTCGTACAGAACTCGGAGCAGGCACGTCAGGCTGAGCAGCAAATCCGGCCGGTCCGGATGCGGGAAAAGCCCCGGCGGCATCTGGGAGGCGGACGCATTCCAAATGCGCTGCGCGGCTTCGTCCCAGGCCTTTTCGCGCAGCATCGCTTCCAGCTCGTGCCAAAAGGCATAGGCTTCCTTATCCCCGTCGGCAACGGCCCCGGAAGGCTCGCCCAAGTTCCTGCCGTGCGTCAAGCCCGCCGGGCAATAACGCGGATAGCGGGCCAGAGTCCCCAGCGAGAGACGTCGCATGTGACGGCTTACGAAATCGTCGCCGGGGACCGCCCAAAAAAGAGGTTGCAGGGCCAAATCCACGGCGGCCCGCTCGTCGCCTCGATGGATGCAAGTGAACAATTCGTGGCGTAGCAACGCTTCCGAGAACGAGGATCGCTGCCACTCGCTCCAGAGCGGAACGGCCATCATGGTTGCGGCATGTCGTTCGAAGACGTTTCCCTCGCCCTGCCGGGCGGTCTGGACCGCCGCCCTTTCCATCCGCTCGTAAAATCGCTCCCAAACACCCCAATCCCGCGGGTTCATGTAGCCGGCCAGGACACGACTGCCGCACAACTTCTCCCCGTACGGCAGATGTGAATCCAAGAGCGCAAACCAGTAAGCTTCCAAAACAGATGGGAGCAGCCACGCCCTGGGATTCTCCGCCAAAGTCTTCCGAGCGCAGGCCGCAGTCCACTCCGTAAACTCGGCGCCGAGAGGTTGAGCCATCCGGACCTCTTGCCACCAACGATCGATGTTTTCCGCATCGCTGATTCCCGGCGGCACGAATGACGACCAATCGCGACTCGGCCAATCCGGCAAACCTTCGTCCACAGTCAAGCGAATCCCTCGCAACTCCAAAACGCGCTCTTGTTGGGCGGAGGTGTGGAAAACTCCGAACATGTGGGGCCTGCGATCGATTCGCTCAGCGAGCGGGCCGCAAAAACTCCAATGGATGCCGTCGGGGCTGATCATCCATTTCACGGTACCCGCACCCCAGAGGATGCGAAGCCGAATGCTTCCCTGCGTCACGGGAACGATTTCACGCGCGGGATCGCGGCTTTTCTGCTCGCTTCCTCGCCGGGCATCGGTGAAGCTCAGCCACAGAGTCCCCGCGTGCGGCGTCGGATCGAATTGCAGGCCGCAGATCGGTTTCTTTTCTCGATCCGCGAGGAAGATCCCCGTTCCCGGGGTCGCTCGGCCGACGTCCAACTCAGCGACGTAAAAGGCCCCGGCCGGCAACGTCGTCGCGAAATAAGCCGGTTCTCGCCCCGGCGGGGCGGCCATTCGCAGTGAGCCGTCCGACAAGTAATCGAGCGAAACGGCGGACTTTTCGCCCAGTTGCTCCCACGCGATCCGTCCCGGCGGGTCGAGCTGTTTCCGCGCCCCTCCCGTCGCAGCCGCGATGCCTAGGGTTCGCGGTTCTGTTTTGCTCGGCGACATCTCCGCGGGTTTATCCGTAACGCCGTCGCCGCTTTCACGGTCAAGCACGGAGTCGTCGTCCGGTATACCGCCGAAGGCATGCCGACGACAGTCCTGCAAACGAAAATCACCCTCCAGAATGAGGTCCGTGGGCTGCCGGGGGAGCGGAGCGGTCAACAAGCGAAGATTGCCGCGGCTAAGGATGAGTTGCCCGGCCGACCAATGCAACGCAATGCTCCCGCCACCGCTGCGGCGGTATCGCCCATTGTCCGTGGCTAAGAGGCCCAACGGGCGGGCGGCCGTCGGAGTCGCAACATTCGCATCGATTTCATACGCGGCCCAGGCATCGTAGAAAGAGGGATATAGCCGCAATACGACGGCCTCGCGCTCGTTCCGGATTAGGATTGCCAGCCGTTCCGCCTTTACCAAGGCGATCCACAAAGATCGGCCGTCATGGAAGGGATCCGCAATGCGGCACGTACCCTTGAATTCCCATTGGTTCACGTCGTCGCGGCGGACGGCACGGAGGCCGAAACTGGGCCCCGGCGGTAGCGACTCGAACAACTGCGAGGCAAAATCCGAGTCGCCGTCGGCCGGCCAAGGCACTTCCCGAAACCAAATGCGATCCCATGGTAATGGTGGATCCTCCTTGGAGTCGGGCTGCTGGGAAAGGGCTTGCCGATCGCGCCATCCGGGAGCCGGGAATCCCAAACAGCCGAGTATCGCGGTCGCCGCAAGAACGGCCTTCACGAGCACGCCTCCGCGACGAGAATGGAATGCAAGAGACGTCATAAATCCATTTCCCAGTCGCATTTTCGCAACCCTAAAATGAAGGAAGTCCGGCAATAAAGCCGCACAAATCGCCCGCCGAAGGGACGCGCTCCCTTATCTACCGCTTCCGTTTCTGACAAAGCAGCCGCCTCAACGGGTTAGATTGGCCTACTGCTAAACAGCCTTATCTCATCCGAAAAAAAGCCCCCGAGCCCTCGCGACCAGCCGGAGTCTCGGGCCGGGAACGACGCACGGTTTGGCCTTGGCGAATTTGTTTCCGTGCCTACGCGGGAGTGGACGTCCCACATGTTCGAGCGTACTCACAACGTTGCCGTCAGAACAAGCGGCGAAGGAACAGCCCCGACATCACCGCTATCACCCAATGCCTGGATGACGGCTTCGGCCGAGCCGAATCTGCGTGCCGAGCGAGGGTTAATCGCTATTGGCGGGTCATGGTCACCGCACTAGAATCAGGGATCGTTGGAATCCCAATAATCAGCCATCCACCCGGAGCAAGCGGCCATGTTGGGGCGCACGGACGCGCGTGTCTTTTGTGGAGAGGGCTTCTCAACCGCGCAAGACGTACTGGACTATGCAGAGCCCGACGCCGCTTTCCGCCACGTGGCGTCCAGCGGGAACTCTCAGCGGTTCGCCAAACTTTCGGTTCTCATGCCCGTCTTCAATGAGGAAGCCACGGTTTCCGCAGCCATTCGCCGCGTGCTCCGTTCACCCGTCTCCCTGGCGGTCGAAATCATTGCGGTCGATGACGGCTCACAGGACGCAACGTGGAGTATTCTGCAAAGCTGGGCGGCGCAAGACCTCCGAGTGCGGGCAGTGCGTCATCCCGTCAATCAGGGCAAAGGTTCGGCGATTCGCACGGCCATCGAACATATGACCGGCGACGTGGCTGTGATTCAGGATGCCGACCTGGAATACGATCCTGCGGATTTTCCCAACCTTCTAGAGCCGATCCTTTCCGGCAAGGCCGACGCCGTCTTCGGATCGCGTTTTGTGGGCCATCCGCGGCGTGTGCTGTATTTTTGGCATACTTTGGCGAACAAACTCCTCACGCTGGCGGCCAATGCCGTCAACGATCTCAATCTGACCGACATGGAGACCGGCTACAAGGTCATTCGTGCCGACATCCTCCGCCGTCTGAACTTGTCTTCTCGCAGGTTCACCATCGAACCCGAGTTGACCTGCCGTTTGGCCCAATTGGGAGCCAGGATCTACGAGGTCCCCATTACCTACGCGGGTCGAACCTATGCGGAAGGCAAGAAGATCGGTGCATGGGACGCCGTCCAGGCTTTGGCCATGTTGCTGTACTGCCGATTGTGGGATACTCGAGTATCCCGCGATGACGGCTTGGCCACCCTGGACGCCGTGAGCCGAGCCTCAACCTACAATCGCTGGATCGTGGAGCAGGCCTCGCCCTTCTTGGGACGCCGATTGCTGGAAGCAGGCGCGGGAATCGGCAACCTCAGCCGATTTTTGGTCCGTCGCGAGGCCCTGGTGTTGCTGGATCACGACCCGCAATACGTCGATATCCTGGCAGCCCGCTTTTCCCACTCCCATACAGTGAGCGTCCGAAAAGGCGACTTGAATGATGCGGCCCTATACGAGGCCCTGAAGGCCGAGCGCTTGGATTCGATCTTTTGTGCCAACGTACTGGAACATCTGCCGGACGACGAGAAAGTGTTGAAAGGCTTTTTCGAGGCGTTGCAGCCCGGCGGACGTTGTGTGCTGATCGTACCGGCAAATCGTCGGCTGTTCGGATCCCTGGACCGCGCCCTCGGGCATTTTCGCCGCTATGAGGGGGACGAACTGCGGAAGAAGCTCGAACAGGCGGGTTTTCGCGTCATTCATCAGAGGGCTTTCAACCGCGTCGGGGCCGTTGCCTGGCTCGTTTCCGGTCAACTCCTGCGCCGCAATCGCCTTTACCCCGGCCAAATGCGTTGGTTCGATCGGCTCTGGCCGATATTCCAGCTCTGCGATGGCGTACTGCCGACCCCCAGCCTCTCCTGGATGATCGTCGGCGAGAAGCCCAAGGAGGCAATCCAACGAGTAGCCGCCTAAAGCTGCGACGAGCGGATCATCCGCCACCCGCAGTGCGGTCGGACCGACGTGCGAGAATCTGGAACCCCAAAACCGCCTCCCAAAAGCCGTTCAGCCGAGAATCCGCTTCCAGCGCTCGAGATTGAATTTCGCTTTTTCGGCAGGGGTCAAGCGACTGAAGTCCGGATCGTCCGCCGGCGCACGCCACGTGGACATCGTGACGCGCGGCACGTTTTTTTCGGCAGGACCGCTCGGCGGCTTGACGGACTCAACTCCCGTGGGGACAACGGCCGCGGATGCATCCGTGCGCCCCGAGTACGAGCTTGAGCCGACCGTCCGTCGCAAGTCTTCTTCCAGACTGCGGTACGGCGTCAGGCCGAGTTTGCGGAGGTCGCCGTGATAAGCCCGGACGGCCTCCGCCGGTTCGATCTGGTCGTCGGCCACCCAACGAAGATAACGGATAAAGGTCAACTGATCTTCCGCGTGATTGATCTTGCGCCCGTACAGCGCGACCCGGGCACCGTACTTCTTCGCCTCCCACAGCATGTGGAATGCGTCCAAAGTCGTCCCGGCCGAGCCGCCGAGGATTCCCACCACGATCGAGCTATCGTAGCGGACCAGCGATTCCATGGCTCGAGGGCCGAAATAGGGGATTTTGAGAAACAGCGGCCGACCACGACTGGTGACCCCGGCCAGCGTGCGGACAATATGATCGTTGACGAATCGGGCCACGTCGCCGGGGGCGTTCTCTCCCGGCGCGTTCGGGCTGAAAACCTCTAAGAAATGCCGAAAGCCTTTCGCCTCCGCCTCCAACCGGAATGCGCGGTACGCCTCGAGCGTTCTGAGATCGGCCTCGGTCTCGTTGTTGAAAGTGACGGAGTACAAGCCCAGGTCCGCACCTAAGCCGCGCTCCGTCGGATCGCACGCCGCCTTGCCGCACATGATGTGGTCGATCGTGGCGGTACGAAACGGGCGAGACGGTTGCCGGTCGTATTGGCCCAGACCTCCGCCGGCCAACCAAATATCGGTCGTGTCGTTGGCACGCACGGCGGGGGTCACGTGTGAGCCGTCGAATATCCGCTCGCGAATCGTGAGCACCTCGTTGGTGCTCGCGCTCATCAGCACGATATCCACCAGACCTTGCGCCACGATTTCGCGAATGATCTGACGGTATTCATCGAGCGTGCGGAACCGGGCTTCGCCGGAGTGATGTTCCGGGCTTTTTCCCGGCGCCGAAAGCCCGAACGCCATGTCGGCATCCTTGGCGTCGGCCAAGATGAAATCCCGGCAAGAACGATCGGCCCGAATCCGAGCCAGCTTTTCGTCGAGGGTCTTTAACATCAAGCGATCTCCGCGGCAGGCGACTTCTCTCAAGTATAGTCTACCCATTTTAGCGAAAACCTGCCGACCACCGCTTCATCAGCCCGCTGCCGCAGGCTAATCGACGCCGTAACTGCTTTCGAGCGCGTCTTGTTTCGGGCTATCCGGCACCGTATACTGCCCGCGAGCCGTGGCCAAGCCGGGCGGCAGATTGCTGTGTAGTACGGCACGTCCCGCCGGCGCATCATTCGGCAGGCGGCCCCCGTTGGTGGTCCGGTATTGGGAGCTGGTGCGGGCGAGGAGTTTTCGATCATGGGAAAAGTATCCATCGGCGTCAACATGGAGTTCGTTCGCCATGCGGACAAGTCTTTCGAATGGGGAGTCCAAAAAGCGGCGGAATTGGGTTACGAGTACGTCGAACCCATGGTCCACTGGGGGCGGGAATTGCTGTCCGAGGCCGGGTATTTCCATAGCGTCTCCATGCTGGACGACCCGTACCGGATTCGGCGGGCTTGCGAAAAGGCGGGCGTCAAGTTATCCGGCCTTTCCGCCCATTGCCCGCTGGGCAAACCGGAAATCAGCGTCGAATATCTCAAGCAAGCTGTTCGTTATGCGGCCGAGTGCGGTGCGCCGGTCGTGAACACGGATGAGGGGCCGAAAGCGACCTGGACCACGGAGGAGCATGACTTCGCCCTCATGCACTACACGTTACAGGAAGTCGCGTTCGTGGCGGAGCAACGCGGCATCCTGATCGGTCTGGAGCCGCATCAACAGTACAGCAAGCACCCCGACGGCCTGGACCGGATTTGGAGCTTGGTTCGCTCCCCGGTCATCGGGATCAATTTCGATACGGGAAACTCCTATCTGGCCGGCCAAGACGAGATCGCTTGGCTGGAACGCGTACTCGATCGGTTGGTGCACCTTCACGCCAAGGACATTTCGGTGACGCAATCCGAGCAAGAGCGGGGCAAAGTCACCGGTACCCCGGTGGGATGCGCCTGCGGCGATGGAGTCGTGGATTGGGCCAAGGTCATCGACCTATGCCGGAAGGCCCCGCGCGACATCGTCCTGAGCGTGGAGTGCGGCACGATCGATCAAGCGGAACGCAGCATTCGCCACCTCCGTTCGCTCCTGTGACCGGGCACGCCGGCATCCCAAGCGTATGTCGGGCGGTTGCACGTCGCCGGCTTGTGGATCGGAACTCAAGCGACGGCGGGCGCATGATCGTCGGCTTGAAATCCGCAAGTGCGATGCGAGCCGTCGCAAAACGGTCGCGTTTGAGATGCCCCGCAACGGCACAAGCCCACCGGCTTGCCGGGGGTGACCGGGTACGGCTTGCCATCGGCATCCACGATCTCAAAAGAGCCTTGAACGACGAGCGGACCGTTGGGGCGAACAACGATGGTAGTTTTCGATTCCGACATTTTCACTTCCTCCCTCGCCAGGTTTCAAATTCGTGACTGCGTAAAAGACGCCGCGATCCGGCTGGCGATGCCATTGCGATGCGGGATACTTGAGAGGATTGTATTCCAACGGTCAATGCCGAGGCAAACCTGGCAACTGCTTGGTGCGGTGCAATCCGCGGAGGAGTCGGCAACGCAGTGTCATCCTCACGCCAACGTCTCGCCCGGAACAAGGACCGAAGTCGGTGATGGTGCTAAAAGGACCTGAACTTGACCGCGCGACGGGACACATCCGTCCAAACATGATGCGATAGCAGAGGGCGCCGCCATGAAGGGCCGCCCCCCGTGGAGGCCGACATACGGCAAACAATTCTTCGTCGTCGCATCTTCGTCATCGCAAAAGACTGTACGGGGTGCCCCGCGTTGATTTAGAATGATCTGGAGACGACCGCTCGATGGCACGGGTCGTAGCATGGATAAGGTGGCGCAGGGTGAGCCGTCGACGCTGTTTTGCCCGTGCCTGACGACGGCGACATCGCGGCGGTCGGAGGAGCTCCCGAATCTTGTTGTGACGTTCTACTCCGTCTCGAAAAGGCTCGTCGATCGGAAAAGAGAAGCTCGGCTTTTGGAGAGTGTTCGATGCCTCAAGTGCCTCCAGCACCCAAAGCAGGTAACGGGGACGAAGGGAAGCCCAAGAATTCCGCCCCGCGGCAAACCGACACCGGCTCCGTCGGGAGTGCGCCGACCGGTGGACCGCCGGAGAGCCTTCCGCAGCAGAACACGTCGCCTGTAGATCGTCCGGCGGGCACGGTGGAAGGTGCTGCCGCAGAATCTAAACCCGCAGCCAAGCCTCCGGCGTTACCCAAAGCAAAGGCGGTGACCGCGGACACCGCCGGCTCTCCAGCCAAGAAGGAAAACGCCGGCGGCAAGGCCCGGCAACCATCTTCGGCTTCCCCCGGTGAGGGAGTCGTCATTGAGGAGGCTCCTCCGAAAAGTCGGCTTCGCTACCTTTTGGGCGAGATTCTTCATTGGACGCCCAGTTGGTTCGTGAGCATGGTGGTGCACGCGGCGGCCCTGCTCATTATGGCCATGATCACGATCCCCGCGCCGAAAGAGAGTACGGCCCAGCAATTGGTCGTGGCGCCGGGAGAAAATGAGGCCGTGGAAGAGATCGAGGATTTGCTGCAAGACGCCCCCCAAGACATCAACTTGGAAACGGATCTCTCCCCGGTCGAAGTGGCCTCGAACGTAGACTCGTCGCAAGACGTGTCGGCTTTCAACGATGCCACGGCGGCGACGGCGGTGGTGGAACTCAGCCCCATCGGCCTGGAACACGCCAATCAGTCCGATTTGATGGCGGCGGTCGGGGCCTTGTCCGGCAACGACATGTCGGGGCGAGGTTCGGGTAAGGCCCGGTTGGTGGCCACGGCCGGAGGCAGCGAGGGGAGCGAGCGAGCGGTGGCCCTGGCCTTGAAATGGCTGGCCGACCACCAAATGCCCGACGGCGGCTGGAGTTTCGATCACACCAAGGCCGGCGGTTGCGGCAATCAGTGCCGAAACCCCGGCAGTCTAGCCGATGCGCGCAGCGGTGCCACGGCCATGGCCCTGTTGCCGTTTCTCGGTGCCGGCCAGACGCACCGGGAAGGGGAGTATTCGAAGAACGTACGAGCCGGTCTGTATTATCTGATTACCAACCGGATGAAGGTCTCTCCTGAGGGCGGAAGTTTTTACGAGAGCGGCGGCAGCATGTACTCTCATGGTTTGGCTGCCATCTGCCTAACCGAAGCGTACGCCATGACCCGGGACAAGGTGCTTCGCGCCCCAGCCCAAGAGGCCTTGAATTTCATCGTCTCGGCTCAAGACCCGGTCGGCGGGGGTTGGCGTTATCAGCCGAGGCAGAAAGGCGACACCTCCGTGGTGGGGTGGCAATTGATGGCATTGAAAAGCGGTTACATGGGCTATCTTCAGGTCCCGCCCGTCACAATTCAGAAGGCCGTCCGCTTTTTAGACTCGGTACAGAGCAATGAGGGAGCCAACTACGGTTACACGGACCCCGGGGCCGGCCCCGCTACCACGGCGGTAGGCTTGCTTTGCCGCATGTACATGGGATGGGACAAAGATAACCCCGCACTCCAGCGAGGCGTCAAATGGCTCAGTGAGCGCGGTCCCTCTAAGACCGACATGTACTACAATTACTATGCCTCTCAGGTTTTAAGGCACTGGGAAGGCGAGGAGTGGAAAAAGTGGAATGCGGAAATGCGGGATTTCTTGGTCAACTCCCAGGCCAAGGCCGGGCACGAGACGGGAAGCTGGTTCTTCGCGGACGGCCATAAGACCGATCGCGGCGGGCGGCTCTACTGCACCGCTTTGGCCTGCATGATCTTGGAGGTCTACTACCGCCATCTGCCCCTATATCGTAAACAAACGACGGAAGAAAACTTCCCCCTGGATTGATCTGCGGCAAAGGTCGCGCGCTATCGCGATTTCCGGTAAATTTTCGAAAAAGGCCTGGAAAATCGTGGGTCGATGTGGGAAAATGATATTGGGCAAGGCGCAGGCATTCTAATCTCGGAGGAGTCCCATGGTTCGCAGACGTTCGCGGCGGAGAGGGTTCACGCTCGTCGAATTGCTGGTGGTCATCACGATTATAGGGATGTTGGTGGCCTTGCTGTTGCCCGCCGTTCAAGCCGCACGAGAAGCCGGTCGGCGCGCCCAATGCTTGAACAACCAAAAACAGCTAGCCACGGCGCTCCTCAACTACGAGTCGTCCCGCCGGGAGTTTCCGGGGTATCGTTTTATCGTGGACCCGGATGAGAACAACGACGGAACGCTGGATGATCCCATCGTCGGAACGTGGATGGTAAGCTTGTTCCCATACTTGGAACGAGCCGACTTGGAGAGAATCTGGAAGGACGACAGCGTCACTTGGGCGAACAAGCCCGTGGTTGAGTTGAAGTTCCTGTCCTGCCCGAGCGACCCCCGTCGCGACAATCCCGCGATGTGCGCCTATGCGGGCAACTGCGGCGTGCCGGATCCGGACTCGGCGGCGGGCATCACCGGCTATCCCGGCGAAGGAATCGAGCACGGCGTCTTCTTCGACCATGCGGCCCCAACCGGCGGCAAGAAGGCCATGTCGTTGGATTACCTCAGCCGCCATGACGGCTCCACGAACACGCTCCTGATTTCCGAGAACATTCAGGCGACGCTGTGGAGGCCGATCGATTCTTCGGGCGGACCTCGCTGGCCGAACGAGCGGGATTTGGGGATCGTCTGGGACGTAACACCGGGCTTGTGCGATCCCTCGGATTTGCGTCCGGTAAAGATCAATCAGTGCATCACGGCGCCGCGCGATCTGTTCAATCCCCTCGTAAACACCGCGCGCCCGTCCAGCAGGCATCCGGGAATGGTAGTCGCTTTCTATTGCGATGGTCACGGTGATTACCTGCGTGACGATATCGACTGGCTGGTGTATAAGCACCTCATGACTCCGGACGGCTACCTAGCCGGCCGGACGGGTGGTCCGACACCCGATCCGGAGTTGCGAGCCGGCATCTTCGATGAAGGCAAGAAGTGATCGGCGGGGGTATGCTCCGGCGTTCGGTTTAACCGTAGCTCGGTTGGAGCATCTCGAGTCATTGCAATTCCCAGGGCTGGGCGTGTTGTCGCCCGGCCTCTTTTTGTGCGCCGTTGCCCGATTTCCCAGCAACGATGTTTTAAGTTGCGCTGAATCAACACCGACGGGTGAGATAGGCCGCCGACTAACGGGCCCGGGGGTGGGCCTTTTCATAAACCGCCCGTAACCCTGCCGTGCTGACGTGGGTGTAGATCTGCGTTGTCACCAGACTTTTGTGCCCCAGCAGTTCCTGCACGCTGCGAATATCGGCTCCACGATCCAAAAGGTGCGTAGCAAAACTGTGCCTCAACGTATGGGGTGTGGTACGGCGGTCCAGCCCGGTTTTCCGGAGGTATTTTTCGAGCATCCGGGCCACGCTCCGAGTCGTGAGACGGCGGCCGAATCGATTGACAAATACCGGCCGGTCCGGGGCTGCCGCAAGACCCGGCTGTAAGCGGCGTACCTGTAGCCACCGCCGGACGGCACGCGCCGCGTACGACCCCAGCGGCGCAAGACGCTCGCGCTTCCCTTTGCCACGAACCCGCACGATCCCCTCGTTGAGGTCCAAATCGGCGTCGTTCAGGCCCACGGTTTCACTAATCCGAAGTCCGGCCGAGTACATCGTCTCTAGAATGGCCCGGTCGCGGAGGCCCATCGGATCGTCGGTCGGTGGGGCCTGCAAGAGTCGCCCGATCTCCTCCGTGGACAGAACGTGGGGCAAATTGCGCGGTTTTCGGGGATTGCGGAGAGGTTTGGCGGGATTGTCGTTGACCCAACCCTCGCGCATGCCGAAGCGGAAGAAGCTACGCAGGGACGCCAAGCGGCGGGCGATCGTGCCCGCCGCGTAGTCGGCCTCGTGCATTGCGGCAACGTATCCGCGAAGATCGCCTACCGTGATCCGGTCGAGCGCCACCGGACCGCCCGCGTCGTTCAAGTATTCCAACAGGGCCGTCAGGTCTTCGCGGTAGCTTTTAATGGTCAGCGGCGACGCATCGCGCTCCGCGGCGAGATACCGCAAGAAGCGAGCGACGGCGGAAACGAAGTCCGGGCTTTGCGACATTCGGGAATGGCAAACCGACCTTCAGGCGGCGGCGTCAGCTATCGACGCGTTCAGGGGGCGTCGTCCGGATCCGTGACCTGCGACATCTTGAATCGCGCGGCCAGGGCACGGCGGCGGGCCTCTTGTCTGACCCTCTGACTCAGCACCGCGGCATCATACCAGGAGAAGCTCAGCTCCGGGTTCGACGCAAAACGGCCCAAAGTCCGCAGCATTTCGGCCCTGCTATCGTCGTCGAAGAGAAAAATGTATCGCTCCGCGCCCTTAATCAAGGCAACGACGTTGATCTCGCGACCCACGGTACGGCGTCTCCTATCATAGAAGCTCGTGACGGTGGTGAACCGCCTGTGGCTCGATTCAGCAACCTCCCCAACCCGCCCGCTTTTCTCTTTTATCGGATTTTCTCCTGCCTCCAAACCACTTGACTTTTGCCGGCACCCCCGCGTGCGCTCAGCATTTCCCAAATGTGCATTCGGCAGCAGAAACGGATGAAATCATCACTCCTCTCGAGATAGGTCTGCCAACCACCAAAACGAGCGTCATTGCGTTGACTCGCATAGCTCGCTAGTGCGGCTGTGAAGTCACCGTCATCTCCTTTAAATACCCGGGTATGAACCAGAACCGGCTCGTTCGAGGGGATCAATTGAGGGGGTGTCTCTTGTGGCGGCGGAGGGATCAAGCCGCGTGGGTCCGGACGGTTTTCGGGCAGTTTTACGTTTTCCGATGCGGCGACACCTTCGCCGAGGATCAGTTGAGTCCCATCAGATTGCCGAGACATGGCGGAAACACCCCCGTCCATCGGAGGGGCCTGCGTGCGCATTTGTTCCCGCGCGTAGGCGAGACGCGATTCCAAAATGAGCCGCTCGGGGATGTTTTGTTCTTCCGCCGTTCCCCACGGTAGCCCGTATCCCGGTGGGACCGGGTGAAATCCCGGGTTGGCGGCGTACCATTCGACCTGCAATCCGATCCTGGGCGGATAGTACGGCGAATACTCCGTGACCGCCCCGACCACGACGGCGTCGGCACCCAACATCCGGGCCAATTGTCGGACGTCTTCGGGCCGATTGAGCGTCAAGCGAGCCTCAACCATGGCTCGTTCCGCCACGCCGACCGGAATGACCTCAAATCCGGGCACCTCTTGCAGCTCGTTGTAGTAGGCCGCGGCCACCTTCCGACCGTCCAGCGTCGGTTCCGTGCTGAGATTGAAAAAGGGTACGACGGCCACCTTGTGGATTTGGGGAAAGGGATTGTGGACGGTGGGAATCTCCGTGCGATGCGGAACCAGCGAGCAGCCGGCGAACGCCATCCAGCACGCAGCCAGAATTGCGGCAAGAGCCACGGACGGCACTCGTCCGCCCCGGCCCCGGTCGCCCTCGCGCCGAACGACGCCTCCTATTTTTCCTGAGCTATTCCCCAAAAGTCCGCAGTCCATCTCTTGCCAGTCTTCACTTAGGCTTTATGTACCAACCTTGGATCACGACGGAATCACAGGGGGCGGTTCCGCCGTGAGGGTGGTCGGACGGCAATAACTATCGGCAAACTTTACGCAAAACCTACACTCATCTTTTTCGAAAAATTCATTCAGGCTCGACGGAAACAGCGAGGCTTCCCACGGTTTATTGCCACCTATTTAGGGGGATCGGACGGATGGGCGGAAGCAGCGCGTGCTAGGGTTAAGCGGAGGAGGTGCAGGTTCAGTTGAGGCGCCAAGCCGAATCCGTCGATAAAGGACTTGGTAGACTCTATCGCTTGCGAACGCTTTTCCGAATGAGGACGACGGCATGGGCAGAATTCAAAGCAGCATCGGGCTGATTAGCGGCGTACCCATCGGGGAAACCGTGGACAAGCTCATGAAGCTGGAGGCCCGGCCGCGCGACAATTTGGACGCCGCAACGAAAAAGATTGACAAGGAGCGGGCCGCGATCACGGAGCTGTCAGCCCTAGTCATCGCCACGCAATACGTCGTCAAGAACCTCGCCAAACCTGAAGTCTATGACAAACGCCTTGCCACTAGCAGCAACGAATCGGCCCTGACCGCCACGATAACCGGTACGCCGCCGAAAGGATCTTACCTTTTCACCCCCGTCCGAACCGCTCAAAGCGAACAGTGGCTGGCCTCCGGGGTGGAATCGACCACGGCGGCGCTCGGCGGCGGGGCGATTACCTTTCGCTTCGGCTCCAATCTGGCTCGCAGCACGCCCTTGGACCAATTGCGAGGCGGAGCCGGATTCGAGCGCGGGGTCATTCGCATCACCGATCGCAGCGGTTCATCGGCGGACATCGACTTGACGACCGTGCAAACGTTGGACGACGTGCTGACGGCCATCAACACCAATACCCGTATCAATGTTCGGGCGGAAGCGGTGGGAGATCACATCCGCCTGACCGACCGGACGGGCATGAGCCTCAGCAATCTTCGGGTACAAGAGATCGGCGGAGGTTCCGCCGCGGCCTCGCTCGGATTGGCGGGGATCGACGTTGCCGCGTCCGCGGCCGACGGGGAATCGATTCTTTTCGTTAATTCGAGTACCCAACTCTCGCAACTCAACGACGGCATGGGCGTCGCTTTTCAATACTCCCTGCCGGAAATCTCCTTCGAGTTGAGAGACGGCACGGAGGGTGTCATCGACTTCAATGCCCTGATCCCGGGCGGAAACAGCCATCGCGAAGAACGAACCCTGGCGGACGTTCTCGCGACGATCAACCAGGCGGCTCCCGGTAAACTTCAGGCCGAAGTATCCGCCGACGGCAAACGCCTGATCGTGACGGACCTGACTTCCGGCGCCGGCCAATTCCAGCTCACGTCCCTCTACGGCTCTTCGACGTTGCACGATTTGGGAATTGATACCGCGGCGTCGAACGGCGTCGTGACCGGACGCAGTTTGGTGGGGGGATTGCAGTCGGTCCTGCTCTCCAGCTTGAACGGCGGCCGGGGCTGGGGAACCCTAGGATCGATCACGATCACGGATCGAGCGGGGGCCGAAGCCGTCGTCGATCTCTCGTCCGCGGAGACCGTGGAAGACGTACTCACCGCCATCAATGCGGCGGGAATCGGCGTCACCGCAACTTTGAACGCCGCCAAGAACGGCATCTTGATTCAGGACACCTCCGCCGGCAGCGGCCATTTGAAAATAGTCAGCGCCGACGCGACCCAGACGGCCGAGAACCTGGGGATCGCCGTCGACGACGCCGTGGCCCAAGTCAATAGCGGCGACTTGCACCTGCAATCCGTCTCGTTCAGCACCCAATTGAGCGATTTCAACGGCGGGCGCGGCGTCGCTCGCGGAAAATTCACGATCACCGACAGCAAAGGCGCTCGCACGACGGTCGATCTTACCGGGGACGATGTCCGGACGATTGGAGACGTCATTCGCAAGATCAACGGCGGAGCGGCCCAGGTCTATGCCGAGATCAACGACAAAGGCGACGGGATTTGGATTCGAGACACGGCGGGCGGCAACGGAAAGCCGTCCGTAAGCGAAGGCACGTCCACGACCGCGGCGGACCTCGGATTGACGGCCGCGCCGGTCGAAAAGACGATCGACTCGAATACCTACTGGGTGATCGACGGATCGACGACGCGGCGGATCGAAATCTCGGCCGACGACTCCCTCGACGACCTGACGAAAAAAATCAATGACCTCAACGCCGGGCTTCAGGCGACCGTGCTCTTCGACGGATCCTCGCGGCCCTATCGGCTGAGTCTGACCGGGGAGGGGCTTGGGGCCTTGGGAAGCCTCGTCATCGACACATCCGAATTGGGATTGAGTCTCAACCGAATCGCCGAGGCCCGCGACGCCCAATTGGCCGTCGGCACACTGCAAACCGCCGGCACCCTCATCGTGGCATCGCACACGAACACTTTTTCCGGCGTGGTCCCCGGGCTGAAGCTGGAGGTCAAACAGCCTTCGGCGGGGCCTGTATTGATCAGCGTACAAAACACCGATGCGGACCTGACGGCCAGCGTCCAGGCCTTCGTGGATAACTACAACAAGTATTACAAACGACTCAAGGAGCTCACCAAGTACGATCCGGATACCAACATCAAGCAAGTATTGACCGGCGACACCACGGTATTGCGATTGGAGAACGACTTGACTCGCCTGCTGAGTGGGCGTTTTTCGGGGGTGGGCGAAATCCGATCGCTGGCGGAAATCGGCATCAGCTTCAAGGACGACGGTACCTTGGAATTCGACTCCGCCAAGCTCAAGGCACGCTTCGCCGAGAATCCGGATGCCGTCAAACGCTTCTTCACGGATTCGACCCAAGGATTTGCCGCCAAGTTCGACAAGCTGCTGGAAGCGTTGACGGGGAAAGATGTATCGCTGATGGCGCAGCGATTCATTTCGCTCACGCGAAAATACGAAGAAAATACGCAAAAGCTGGAGTGGTGGGATGCCAAGCTGGAGAAGCGGCGGGAACAGCTCATGCTCTATTTTTACCGCATGGAGACGGCCATTGCGAAGCTCCAGGGACAGATGAACGCCCTGTCGGCGATCAGGCCGTTGGACATGAGTGCCTTGTTCCGGTCTGGCAATCAGTGATCCTTACGACGGGGACGGCGTCCCGAAGCGCGTCCCAGGCCGAAGCCGTTCCGGAGCATGACGGACCGGTTATTCGATAAGCAACCCGCTTCCGCCAAGGTAAGCGTTGCCCCGCCATGTGACATTACTACATTCCCCGCAAGCTCGGACCGCGCGCATGCAAGCCTCGTACGGTGATCGTTATTTGGAATCGGAGGTGCTGACGGCTTCCCCGCAGCGATTGCATCTGCTTTTGATCGAAGCCGCCGTGCGGTACATTGAGCGGACCCGCGCCGCCTGGCAGCGGCAAGACCGCGAAACGGCGTTCGAGGCGCTTACGAAGGCTCAACAAATCGTCGCCGAAATGCTGGCGGCGATGAAGATGGATACCGCGCCGGACTTCGTCAAGCAGGTTGCCGCCATTTACACGTTCGTGTATCGAACCTTGGTGGAAGCCGGCCTGAAGCAGGACGAAAAGCTGCTGCACGACGCCCTCCGGGTTTTGCACATTGAACGCGAAACGTGGTTGGAAGTCTGCCGCAAAGTGGGTACGGGCGGCGGGAATGATGAGGCGTCCCTATCGACGGCCGCCCCGTCGGCCGAGACCTCCGCCTCCCAGCCTGCCGCGCCGGCCCCGCCTCGCTACTTGACAGCCGCCGCACCGAACGACTATTCGGTGGAAGATGCCGCCGGTCATTCCTGGGAGGCGTGAGTGCGTCTCCGCGCCGGGCGGCACGCTCGCGCGGAGGTTTGCGGATGGCGAATTCCTCGTTTCTGATCCGAGTGGGGCACAGCCCGGACCCCGACGATGCGTTCATGTTTTACGCCCTGGCCAAGGACAAGATTCCGACGGGGCGCTACCGCTTCGTGCACGAATTGGTCGACATCGAGACCCTGAATCAACGGGCTTTCACCGGCGAATTGGAGCTGACGGCCCTCAGCATCCACGCCTACGCCTATCTGCCGGATCGCTACATTCTGTGCAATTGCGGGGCCAGCATGGGCGATAACTACGGCCCGATGCTCGTTACCCGAGAAGGCGATCCGCCGCAAGACTTAACTCGGTCCACGATCGCCGTGCCCGGCCGTCTTACCAGCGCCTTTCTCGCCCTTCGCCTCTACCTGAACCGTGAGTTCGATCACGTCATCGTCCCCTTCGACCGGATCCCCCGCGCGGTGGCTGAGGGACGCTACGGTGATCGGCCCGTGGATGCGGGTCTGCTCATTCACGAAGGGCAGCTCACCTATTCCCAAAGCGGACTGAAGCGAATCATCGACTTGGGGCAATGGTGGACGCAGGAGACCGGCTTGCCCTTGCCCTTGGGCGCCAATGCCGTCCGTAAAGATCTCGGCGCGGAAGTCGCCGCGGACGTGGAACGGCTTCTCCTGGCGAGCATCCGCTACGGGCTTGAGCACCGAGAAGAGGCTTTGGCTTACGCCCGGCAATACGGCCGTGATTTGGACGCCGCCTTGGCCGACCGCTTTGTGGGAATGTACGTCAACCATTGGACGCTCGATTTCGGTCCGCGCGGCCGCACGGCCATCGCCGAGTTCTTGCGGCGCGGCTTCGAATGCGGTGCCCTCCCCAGCCCGGTTGTGCCGGAATTCATAACCTGACAGCTCGACGGCTTCGTCCCCGTCTCGGTTTCCTATCGGAGAGCCGAGCAGGGGCCGTTTCGACGGCTCACAGCCGGGGTTGCTTCCCCTGGGGTTTGGCGGTCCGAGATGCCGGACCTGGTGAATGCCGATCGAGATGGTTAGACTTGAGGTCTTGATGCCGCGATGGAATCGCCCGTTCCTTGGGAATAAACCGAAGCCGGGTTCGCTTTCGCGATAGGTGCCGGAGTCGCCCGCACTCGTTGGGAAAGTGCGGCCGGTGCACGTGTTGATTTCCCCGCCTCATGTTTCCACGGGGAGGTATGCGTGCGGTCCGGGACGGTCGCACACCCTCGTTTCGAAGCTCGGCTCGCGAGGCCCGGTGGGCATTCGTTTCGAGGACGGCTTTTTGCCAACTTGCTCTAGGAGTCAACCGTATGTTTGAGGAATTCTCTCAAGCGGCCAAGTCGATTTTTGAAAAGGCCCAGCACGACGGTCGGCTGATTCGCAACCCCGATACTTCCCGCCTACGGTTGCTCGCCTTGGAGGAACCCGAGGTCCGCGAGAGCAGGTACGGATCCTTGGCGGTGGATTCGGAACCCACTTCCCGGGCCGCGATGTTCACGAAGAACAACATCGATTCGAAGTTCGGAAAGCCCGAATACGACCTCTTGGAGGCGGTCAAAGCGGCACTCGAAAAGGTCGAGATCGTAAGCATCGACGTGCAAGTCGGCGACGGCACGGAAGGCATAACGGCGAGGCTGATCGTGCCGCGGCGGTTCGCGCATGTTGCCTTCGCCGGGCTGAAGCTGTTCAAGCCCGCCACGACCGAAGAGCCGACCTACCAGGTCATCATGTTTACGGATGAGGCCTTCGAGAGCAATAAGCAGAAGAAGCTGCCGAACAAGGACATCACGATCCGGTTAGCCCACGACCGGCGCACCGGCCGCATGGTCAAGATCGTCCGTAACAGCAACTATTTCGGCGAGTGGAAGAAGGGGGTTTTCGCGGGCGAGGATTTTCGCGTCAAGCAGAGCGGCAACGCGGTATTCCTGCATGTGGGATGCCGGCGCGATACGTTGGAGACTCCGCACGGCGAATATCATACGACCTGCTCGTTGTTCGCGGCCTTGAGCGCCAACGGCAAGACCAGCACCACGTGCAAGGTGCTCGCCCGCAAGGGGCGCGAACGATCTTGGCTCATCCAGGATGACGGCGGCTCGCTCCATCGGGACGGAACGTTTCACGGCTTCGAGCCGGGCGGCATCTTCGTCAAGACGGACGGCCTGAACCCGGGCGATCAATTGGAAGCCTACTATGCCTCGCTCAAACGCGAAACCTTCTTGGAGAACGTCTGGATCGAGCCGGACGGGGCCATCGACTTTTTCAATATGGAACGCACGTCCAACGGCCGAGCCGTCATCGAGCGACGCGACTTCATGCATGCCGCTCAATCGATCAACTCGGACCGCGTCGACAACCTGTTCCTGATCACCCGAGGTAACATCATCCCGGCGATCGCCAAGCTGACCCATGAGCAGGCCGCGGCCTTCATGGTTCTGGGGCAGTCGATGGAGTCCTCGGCGGGCGACCCCACTCAGGCCGGGAAAATCAAGAATTGCTTCTTCTACGACCCGTTCCTGGCCGGCGATCGCGCGGAACACGCGAACCTCTTCTACGACATACTCAAGGCCAACTCCCACATCCAGTGCTATCTGCTCAACACCGGATTCGTCGGCGAAGGCGAATCGATGCGGGATATTCGGCTGGCGGATACCATGGGTATCTTGGACTCCGTCCTCCGCAGCGGTTTGGATGAATGGGTGTTCTCTCCCAGAACCGGATTGCACGTTCCGGCGGCGGTGCGTTTGGTGGACTCCATTCTGTTCCACCCGGAAAAGCTTTTCCCGCACGACGTCTTCGAGGAACGACAGAAGGCGTTGGAAAAGCACCGAGCCGAATTCATCGATCAGTTTCCCGGCCTGCATCCGGAGATCCGCAAGGTGTTCCAACCTTAGATCCTTTCCGGCGGAAAAAGATTGCGATCATGGCGGCTCAAATCATCGACGGCAAGGCGATCGCTCAGCAGGTCCGCGATGAGATTCGCCGGGAAGCGGCGGATTTCACGGCACGCTACGGCGTCGCTCCCGGTTTGGCGACGGTGCTTGTGGGCGAGGATCCGGCCTCCATTTCCTATGTGACGGCGAAGAACCGCACTTGCAAAGAATTGGGCATGGAGTCGTTTCATCATCCGCTTCCCGCCGATACCTCGCAAGAAACTCTGCTCGCTCTCATCGAACGGCTGAATCAGGACCGCAGCGTCCACGGCATCCTCGTGCAACTGCCCTTGCCGCGGCATATCGACGAAAAGCAAGTGCTTTTCAGCATCGATCCCGATAAGGACGTGGACGGGTTTCATCCCGTCAATGTCGGCCGATTGATGATCGGCGAGGCGGTGTTTCCCCCCTGCACCCCGGCCGGCATCCAAGAATTACTGATTCGTTCGGGAACGGTGATTCCGGGATCCGAGGTCGTGGTGGTGGGCCGCAGCAACATCGTGGGAAAGCCCATCGCGGTGATGCTCGTGCAAAAACAGGCCGGTGCCGACGCCACCGTCACGATATGCCACACCCGGACTCGAAACCTCCAAGAGCACACGCGGCGTGCGGAGATTCTGATCGTGGCCGCGGGCAGACCCAATGCCGTGACGGGGAGCATGATTCGCCCCGGAGCGACGGTGATCGACGTCGGCGTCAATCGGGTCGGCACCACGGAATCCGGAAAGGCCAAGCTGGTCGGCGATGTCGAATTCGCGTCAGCGAGTGAGGTGGCGGGCAAGATCACGCCGGTTCCCGGCGGGGTGGGTCCGATGACGATTGCCATGTTGATGCGAAACACGCTCCGAGCAGCCAAGCTCAAAGCCGGCGTCACTGACTGAGATCAGCGGATTGGTAGGAAACCATCGTTCGGAAGACGCCGCGAACTGCCGCCGCGATTGCGCTCTTGTCGCCCGTCCGCAACAATGCCCGACGGCGACGAAATCGGAGACGGCGTCGAACTGCGAGCCTTCGGCCCTTGGAACAGAGCGGACTCGTTGTTACCATGAAGAATTCCGTTCCCGGTGCGCAAGGGACACGGTTCGGTTCGAGGTCTTCCCGGGAGAGGTTTATGGCGAAGGAAAAAGAATCGGGGTTCGAAGTCTCCGGCACGGTGCTCGAGGCGTTAGCCAACACCAATTTTCGGGTGCAGCTCGAGAACGGCCATATCGTGACGGCATACGTGGCCGGCAAAATGCGAAAGAACTTTATCCGAATCGTCCCCGGCGATAAGGTTCGGGTCGAGATTTCCCCTTACGATCTGAGCAAGGGACGCATTACCTATCGGGAGCGGTAAACACGCTCGACTTTTCTCCGATCAGCCGAGACGTACAAGCTGAGCGGACTACCGTTTCTTACCAGTTCCGGCAGATCGGCAAGTTTTCCCTCCTCGGTCCGATCCAGGTCCCCGATTCTGCCGCACCCCCGTTTCCTCCTCGATCTCCCGAGGCCCTTTCCATTTCGGCATTCTTTGCGCGCCTGCCATCAGGGAGGACCGGCATCGGCAAATCATGGCGGTTTTTGGACAGGACGGCTAGAATTAAGGAGCTAAACTGAGAAGGGGCCGGCCTAAGCTGCGGGTACGCCATCGGTTACCAATTCCTCCGCAGGGGCTGATCCGGCTCAAATCCCCCCAAAAGGGCGATCCCATGGTTTCACAACGTATCAGTTATCACGTCCGTGGTTGCAGCAATTACGGCGGCCTGGTCGCAATTATTCTCTGCTGCGGGGTTATCTTGGACCGAGTAGGCCCAGACCTCGCGATTGCAGCCGAACAACGCTCGCCCGTCTTGGCGGCTGCGGCCCAAGGCCCAGCCTCGGAAGCGACGGTGACGGCGATCGGACAGCCGCGCATTTTGCGGCGCGTTCGCCCTCCGCGCCCGCGGAGCGCTCCGGCCCTGCCCGCGGAAAAAGGCACACCGAACACGGATACTGCATCAGACCGAGATAGCCGTTCGGGGGACAAATCGAAACCGCAGTTCATCCGCTTGCTAGAGAAAAAGGATCAGCCTGTTGCCTTGCAGACTTCCATTGTGACCTATCGGACGAAACCGAGGGCCGACGATCTCCCGGCCGACCTTCAAGTCGACTTGGTGGGCGTCATCCACTTGGGTGAGACGGTCTATTATCAAACGTTGAACGAGATCCTCACGAAGTATGACGTCGTTTTGTACGAGTTGGTAGCGCCGGAAGGGACGCGGGTCCCGGCGGGCGGGGGCAGGTCCGATCATCCCATCTCGTTCCTTCAGCGAGGCATGACCGCGATTCTCGGCTTAACCTATCAACTCAGCGCCATCGACTACCACCGGGACAATTTCGTCCATGCCGATTTATCGCCGGATGAATTCGCCAAGAGCATGGAAGAGCGAGGCGAGAGTCTTTGGGCCATGGCGCTTCGCTCGATGGGCTACCAGATGGCCAAGAACGCGTCCGGCAAGGCCAAGGTCAGCGATGCCGACCTATTGGCCGCGTTTTTCAGCAAGAACCGCAACTTGGAGCTGAAACGCATCTTCGCCCGGCAATTGGCCGAGGACCCCGAGGGGCAGATCCAAGCGATGGAAGGGCCGGAGGGATCCACCCTGATTGCCGGCCGCAACGAGCGGGTCTTGGAGGTGCTCCGTCGCGAGGTCGCAAAGGGACATCGAAAGATCGCCATTTTCTACGGCGCGGGCCACATGCCGCATTTTCACCAGCGATTGACGGAAATCGGCCTTGAGGTCACCAAGACGCGGTGGTTGAACGCGTGGGATCTCCGCGATCCCGCCGAAACAACACCCTAAAACACCCCGCCGCAGGATGCAACCTGCGTGATCGGACCGGGCGCGGAACGCTGACACCGGACCTCGACGGAACGAAGCCGCCTCTTTACGCGGAGCGACAAATGCTGCATACTTGCTGCTCGGGGAACGGTCGCCCCGGGAATCCCCCGCTTTGGTTTCATGGATTCCTCCGACGGAAAGATCTTGACGGAGTTTGACACGGATGGCGTTAATTTCGGTTTGCGAAACCACCACCTTCCGCTGGTCCTTTGAAGAAGACGTCGACCGCTATCGTCGGTTGGGCATTCCGGCGATTGGGGTGTGGAGGCAAAAGCTGTCCGACTTCGGCGAGGAAAAAGGCGCGGACTTGCTGGCGGAGTACGGGCTCAAGGTATCCAGTCTGCATTGGGCGGGCGGTTTCACGGGAAGCGACGGCCGTTCCTACAAGGCCGCCATCGAAGACGCCATGGATGCCGTCCGTTTGGCGGGAGAGCTGAAGGCGGAATGCCTGTTGGTATACAGCGGGGCGAGGGGCGGCCACACCTACAATCATGCCCGGCGTCTCTTTCGCGATGCCCTCAAGACGCTGGCCCCGATGGCCGAGCAATACGGAATCAATCTGGCCGTCGAACCAATGCATCCCGCCTGTGCGGAAGAATTCACCTTCGTCACCAACTGGAATGAGTATTTGGAAGTCTTCTCGGCCGTGGGTTCGCCACGAATCAAGCTTCTGTTGGATACCTACCATTTGGGTTTCGAGGAAGACCTGCTCGAGCGGATTCCGGAGTTGGTCCCTCAAATCGGCCTGGTTCAACTCGGCGATGGCAGGGCCGCGCCGACCATGGAACAGAATCGCTGCTTATTGGGCACCGGCGTCGTCCCGTTGCGAGAAATCTTATCTCACCTGCGGACCCACGGATATGACGGGTTCTTCGAAATCGAACTGATCGGCGAGGATTTGGAGTCCATGGACTACGAGCAGATTCTCCAGGAATCCATCCAATTCTGCCACGCCGCGAATCTTTTCTAGCCATCCCTGCCGCCTTGCTTATCCCAGGACAATCACACCACGGCATTAACCCTGTGAAATGATCTGGACGCAAGCGTCCGCACTGAGTATCTTTCCGCCGGAATGGGTAATTGACCGGGCGTGTTCGCTGGGACGGCCGCGAGGATGAATGCGGTTTTGTCAAGCGACCCGTTCCAACATGACGTCGTTTTTGCCCGTGGCAAGAAACAAGGAGGTCGCGAGACAATGAATTTCTTCTCCTGGATACGAGAGGGCGTGCGGCAGGCCGTGCTGTTAGGTGTTGCGGATGCCGTGGACAACCTGGGCACAACCCCCGATGGCGGGGATTACCGCGAACGAATCGGAGAAGCGCTCCGGATGATGCCCGAGGCTGAGCAATGGAAGCAATTGACGGCATCTTCAGGGCGGCTTCCTCGTCGGAAATTGGGACGCAGCCTTGAGGATATCCAGGCGGCGGCCCGAAATAACCAACCGCACAAGTAGCAAATCACCGCCCGTTGCCGGGCCGAGTGGGATTCGCTCCGCGGATCACTTCGTGCCGGCCGGACTCAGAATGGTCGATACCGCGTTTGAGGTTCGGTCCCACAGGCCGAACCTTTTGCTTTGAATGCCGGCCGAGGAGCGACGTACCACCGCTGCGAACCGACCGTGCACCATTCCGGTTGGGATTGCGTAACCCATTCTTTCCATACGATCCGACCGTCGTCTTGACTCGCGGGGAATGATGTGCGACGGTCGGCCCGACTCTTCGCATCGCATCACCGCGCGCCGTGCTTCGCGTAGGCGGTTGTTGCCGGGGCGGCGCACGCTTTGCCCGACCGGTCGCCAAACCGGTCGAGGCCGGTGTGCAAGCTATAGTTTCTTTGATCCGTAGTTTCGCCTTCGGCCCTCACTGGTCACCCCTACCGCTTCGCCCCCGCAACCACCCTGCCATGGTCCATCGCACTTTTGCGACTCCCGATTTGCGGTTTCAGGCATCGCCGCGACGACGACCGCTCCGAAACGCCGGATTCACTTTGGTCGAGGTCATGGTAGCCTTGGCGATCTTCGGAATCACCGCGGCGGCCATCGCCTTGTCGATCACTTCGAGCCTCGCCCTTGCAGAGGACACTCGCGACCGCTTGATCGCCCAAGGTCTGGCCGGGCAAATGTTGGACGAGATCTTGGGAAACTGTTACAGCGAAGGAAACGCGATCCCCTACGATACCTACCTTCGTCCCGGCTTCGCCGAGGCGGCAACGGGCAATCGTTCCG
Organism: Thermogutta hypogea; assembly: GCF_055386265.1. Classification (NCBI taxonomy): domain Bacteria; kingdom Pseudomonadati; phylum Planctomycetota; class Planctomycetia; order Pirellulales; family Thermoguttaceae; genus Thermogutta; species Thermogutta hypogea. The sequence goes on along the minus strand of NZ_AP042425.1, from coordinate 746,160 downwards.
CCTTTGACGACATCGATGACTTCAATGGTTGGGTTGAGGAGCCGCCCAAGGACCCCTGGGGGATACCCCTGGGGCGAGAGGACGGTTCGGGCGGGTATCGTCCGCCGGCGGCGCGAAGTGCATCACTCCAACGATTTCGCCGAGAGGTTCGCGTCGCCTACGTATCGCCCCCGAATTACTCCACGCCGCTTCCTCACGGCCAGGTGACGGACTTTCGGCTGGTTGAGGTGCGAGTCTATCGCCGCAAACAAGACGGTGGGTTGGTCCTGTTGGCCCGGGCATCTCAGGTTGTGGCCCACACCCCTACCGAAACCTGGTGAAGGCGACGCGCCGCGCGTAAACGTTGGGACTGCCATGTCGAAATTGAACGCCGGAAAGCGACCGAGCTGGAAAACCGGCGCGACCCGGCTGTCGCGCCGCAACGCGATCACGCTACTGGAAATCCTGATCGCCGTCGGGATTGCGGCCATGATCATGACGGCCACAGCAGCACTTCTGAAGACATCCGAAGACGCCTTCGAGGAAAACACGGGACAAGCCGAAGCCGTGCAGGCCGGGCGGATGTGTTTGGAGCGAATCCGGCGGCTCTTCTCGGAGAGCTACGCCAACGAGCTGTTTCCCGGCGCGCTCGTCGTCAGCGACGTCGGCCCCTCGGGCACGTTTCCCGAGTGCCTTGTGTTGTGGCATCCGGCCGGCAGCCCTCTTGATCCGGACGGCCTGCCGAAAGTCAAGGAGCTGGTGTTTTTCTATCCCAACCCGTCCCAACCGAATGAGGTCCTGGAAGTCACGGTGCCCCATCGTAGTGAAACGGCCCCGGCCTACGCGGATGCGTCCGCTTGGCGCATTCTGCTGAAAATGGTCAAGTCGGACGGCCTGCGCAAGACGGTGACCTGGTCCGACCGCTTGCGTACGTTCCAAATTGACGGCACCCGGCGGGGTGCGTTGCGTTTTGCGATTCGGTTACGTCCTACGTTTGCGGAGTGGAACAATCCAGCCGTCTCTTGGCAGACCATGGCTTGGCCCCAAGGCCTATTTAGTCTGCAAACCGGAGTCCGGCACGTCTGGTTGGCAACGGAGCTGCAAATCCAGGTGCGAACCGCCGACGCCTCTGCAACCGGCGCCGTGCCGTTGTTCGGCTCGGCCGGCCGCATGTACGTCGTGAGAGCCGACCGGAGGTAGTCGCCATGGCAAATTTCCCCCCCCAGCGGTCCCCCAGGATTCGCTCCCGGACTTTGGCGGGGCGCGTGCACGGCCGACCCACGCGCAGCGCCGTGGTGATGCTCACCATCCTGTTCGCGGTGATGGCGGCGCTGGCGATCTCGTACGCCGCGTCCTATATCCTTGCCCGCCGAAGCGCCATCGAGAACAACCATACGCTTGCGGAATCGGCGCGTCGCGCAGCGGATACGGGCCTGTCCGTGGGTATGCAAAAGGTGTTCTCGTCCCAATGGCCCGGAGTCGACGGGCTGCTGGCGGGGGGCTGCGGCGACAATCAATCCTTCGAAGTGCGTTTCCTACCCGGCGACTCGCAGCTAAGCCCCGGCGACGCGGACTACTCTCGCTTGCCGTTGCGGATCACGATGAAAGCGATCGGTAAGGCCTGGCCTCCAGGGCGGCCCGACTATCCCGCCGTCTGCGAGAAGCGTGTGACCCTGGAGCTGGTGCCGCGGGCACTGGCGCCGCAACCACAAGATTGGATTTCCATTACCTCGCACGCCGTCTACCAAACGCAAACCACCGCCTGCAAATTGAATGTGCCTTACCGTTTCGGGGGCAAGGCCCGGTTTCAGAGCAGTCTTTCGATCGCCGATGCCTACCCGAACGACTCCACGGCGTGGTACCTCTACATGGACCATCTGCGAAAGATGATGCTGAGCGGCTATCCTGACTTTCGGCCGTTCTCCGCGACTGTCACTTTGCCTTTCACGGTGCAACCCCCGGAAACCGTCAATACGCTCGCTGTATTACTGGGCGTGGAAACGAAACCGGCGGCTGGAATGAACGTCCAATCCGATTTGACGCTGCAAACGGATCTGACCGAATACCGCCTTTTTCCCGGCGGACCGAGTTACGTCATCCCCGGTCTCGCCGGCGTGCTGGAGAACACCGTCCTCGGCTCAGACCCGGCCTCCAATCCACTGGGACTGTACTATTCCGGTGGGAACCTGGAACTGCGCGGCAACGTCACCGTGCACGGCAGCCTGTATGCGAACGGAGATATCATCGTGACGGGCAGCCAGATTCTCCTAGAGCCGACGGAATTGCCGGCCCCCGGTGCGACCAACGCCAGCCTCCGTATTCCGACGCTGAGCGGCAAGAAGCTGCACGTGGACACGTTCGGAACGTCGCGGACCATCCACGGTTTGGTGGGACTATTCGGTCACTTTCACGTGCGAGAGAATGCCGCGACCACGGAATTGACCATCCAGGGCAAAGTTTTCGCCCCGGAGTTCCGCATCGATTCGCGGTCCCCCTGGAATCAGCAGGACTGGAAGCGGCTGCGGCAGGATTTCGAAGCCCAATACCCTACCGCCTCGGGTGAGAACCGCTTTTTTCCGCTTTGGCTGCGCAACGCTCGCGGACTCGATCCCGCCCCGCGAATTCGGGTGGAGCCCGAAAGTGAAGAACCGACCTATCACTGGTTGAGATCCGGGGAAGCGATCTACGCTCCCGGTCCCAACGACAAGACAGTGCTGGACCCGTCGCCCGGCTTGCGTTGGTCGGTGATTCGGTGGGATTCGCCAGCCTCATAATCCACGGCGGCACATGCGACTCATATTGGACAAGGAAACATTCTATGACGAAATTATCGTTCGTAGCGGTAGTATCGGCCGCGATCTTGGCCGCCGTCGTCGTGCTAGACTTTTCCAGGGGACGTCCATCGGCGTTGGGGGAAGTCTCCAATCAGCCCTTCGCCAACGCGGTTGAGCAGCGGATGGAGATGATCGCGCATCTGCGGGCCGTCCGCGAGGCGCTGACGGAGCAGAATCGCCTCCTGGTCGAGCAAAACAAGCTGCTCCAAGAGCAGCTCCAGGTCCTCAAACGGCCGGTCCCCGCGGATCGGACGAGATCGGAAAAAAACGGCGACGGTGATGACAAACGATGATTTTTCGGCAACCGAACGCGGGCGATCGCGGCGGGCGTTCACGCTCATCGAGATGATGCTCGCATTCCTGATTTTGGCCGTCATCTTGGCCGTTGCGTGGCCGTCCTTCCGCCCCAGCAGCCATGAGCAGCTCCGAGCGGCGGCCCAAATCGTGGCGGCCGAGATCACCCAAGCACGGGATTACGCCATCACGTTTAACAGCAAGTATCGCGTCGTCTTCGACGTGCCGGGGAATCGTTTGTACTGGAAGCACAGTGGAAACAATGCCGCCCTGAACATTTTGCCGGACGACTTCCTCTCGGACGGCGACGGCGATCCGACGAAACGAATTCTGGATCTCGACGAACGCGCCGCCGTGATCGGCCGTGTTCGCTTGGTCGGAGCGGCTGACTTCGACGCGTCGGCAAAACCGACCGAGTTCGTGGAATTCGGTCCGACAGGATCGTTGGAGACCGCGAGGCAAACCATGATCTGGCTGACGGACGGCATTCAGCCGTCACCCCGATACGTGGCGATCATCATCGACGGCGTTACCGGTTCCGTTCAGGTCGGGCCGTTGGACGCCATCGGGCCGCCGGCCTGGCTGTTCCGCTAGTCGGGATCGGATCGGCCCGTATTTTCCCCTTGAGCACGAATTCAGGTCATCGACAGAAACGGACGGCGGTCTCATGCGACTATGGAAACGCAGTCACGGTCCGATCGGCGTGGATATCGGTAACCGCTCGATCAAATTGGTTCAGCTTTCGGCGGACGGAACGACGCTCGTCGAGGCGGTGCGATGGGACGGCCTTGAAGCATCATCGGCCGGCCCGGACGACGGCGAGTCGGTCAAGGAAACCGCCGCGGCTTTAAGGCAGGCGCTGTCGAAAGGACGTTTCCACGGGCGAAGGGCCGTCTTTTGCCTTTCCGCCGCCGATTTGATGACCCAAAACGTCCGGGTTGCGGACGGCGGAAAAGAGTCTCTCGCGGCGGCGGTGGCCGACGAATGCGCAGGCCGGCTGGGACTCTCGCCGGAAACCGCGGAGATCCGCTATCTCGATGTCGGACCGGTCCGGCAGGGAGAAACGGTACGACGCGAGGTCATCGTGCTGGCGACCCGCCGGAACCTGACCGAGCGGTTGCTTCGAATTGCGGACGCAGTCGGCTTGGATTTGTGCGGGATCGACGCCGAGCCGCTGGCCTTGCTGCGGTGCCGCCTACGACAGTTTCGCCGTGAAGAGGACCGGCACGAACCCAAGATGTTCGTGAACTTGGGATATCGGCTGACGCAGATGATGATTGTGCGGGATCATCAACCCGCCTTCATCAAAAACGTAGCCGTGGCGGGCAAAGAACTCGATGCCGCCGTGTGTCAGAGTCTGCAACTCCGGCCGGAAGTCGGCCATGGTTTGAGACGCAACTACGGAGATCGTCGTGCAAGCCACCGCGACCCGGAAGTGATGCGAAGCGTGCAGCAGGCTGTTCGCCCTCTGCTGGAACGTCTGGCGGGGGAAATCGCCATGGCCGTTCGCTACTTCAGCGTGACGTTCCGAGGCGAACCGCCGGCCGCGGTGATTCTGGGCGGAAGCGAAGCGGACGATCTTGCGCGAGACCTTCTGCAACAACAACTCCATACCGCCGTGGAATTCAGCGATCCGCTCAGGGCCTTCGAGGTTCGGTGCCGCATCCCTCGGCCCCGGCAATGGGAGACGGCAATCGGACTGGCCCTGTTCGGATCTACCGAAAGAGCACGCTCCGTCGAGCGGAAAAGCACTCCCGCCGAGCCGGAACCCGTGGGAAAAAGGTAATACGGTCATGATTTTCGCCAAAATGGGAATATGCCGCGATTGGAAACGATGATGACGGTCGCATCCTATGCCGAAAGAGACTTTCTGCCGACGGAATACCTCGCGCAACGGCGGCGCCGCCGTTCCGTCCTGTTCTCCCTCGTCGTGACGGCGGGGCTGCTTATCGTCCTGCTCGTGCTGAGCGGATACCAGTACCGTTCCCTGACGAACCTCCGATCGCAACAGGCGCGCTTACTGGCCGAGGCCGCCGAACGGGCACAAGCGGCTGAAAGCCTGGAAGCCGTTTCGAAGCAACTTGCCCAAAAGCAGGAACGAGCCGATTGGTTAGCGCGGATCGGCTATCAGACACCGCCTTCGCGCGTCCTATTCAGCCTGATGGCCGTCCTGCCTGATGAAATCGTGTTGGAGGACATCGAATGGAAACGGATCCCCCCCGCCGGCAATGCCGATCCCTTGGCCGGCCGAGCAACCAATGCCGCCATCGGCGAAGATCGCGAGGCTGCTGATCGGGCGGCACTGGAAAGGCTCAAGCAGGATTTGGAACGGGCGCAAGTAACGATCACTTTGCAGGGCCGGGCACGGGAACTGCGCGCCATTCACCAATACGTCTCGGTGTTGTCTCAAAGTGGGCGATTCGACGCGGTGCGGCTGGATTCGGTAGAGGATTCCGCAGAAAAGGAAGGCGTCCGCGACAATCTCTTTCGGATATCGTTGACGATGAACGCGAGCCCTTTAGCGACGGGCAAGGCGACCGAGAGGCCCCCTGCGGGTTCGCCCCTCGCCGCGACCCCGTGACGCGGCCGGCGGGAAGCCGTACATGCCCCGCCGCGTGATTTCGCGTGATCTAGAGTTGAGTAGGTGAAACATTTTTGTTCGAGTGCGGCCGGCTCTGCCCTACCTTAGCGCGGCGCTCGATTTGCCGCCGCCGGATACCGGAACCATGGGAAGTTTCTTGTTCCATTCACGAAAATGGGAAATCGCCGTCCCGGCAATCCTGCTGGCCGCGTATCTCGGCTTTTGGCTGGTGCCGACACTTCGCGAGATCGCCGTCGTACGGCACCGAATTCTCGAGCTACAGCGGGAATCCGCGGGGACCTCGGCCCTCCGCGAACGCATGCATCAGGTGGTCGCCAAGCTTGAAAGCGTGGATGCATTCCTGAAACCGCAGCGGTCGGAACCTGCTCCCGAGGTCGCGATTTCCACCTTCCTCCGCGATACGACTTTGACTGGTGAAAGCGAGGGGGTCAATTTCAGTCGGGTTGCGCCACGTTCCATGCAGCAGATAGGCTGGATGACCTTAAGTGAGATTGAGTTTCAATTCTCAGGAAATACAGAAAACATCGTTCGATTCCTACGCGCATTGGACAACCACCGTAACCTTGCCCTGGTTAAGACTCTCCGCCTCAGTCGCGACCCGGGAGCCGACCTGGTCTCATGTCGCGTAGAGTTGTTAGTTTGTTCCGTTAACTCCGATTATTTCGATTAGTGAAAATGAGCCGTGTTTTCCGATAAGAGGAAGGGCATGCCGTCTCGATAGGCGGCATGCAAACAGGCCATGCGAAAAAAGAAAAAATGGACAACCATTTTGGTCAAGGAGGCAAAACGTAGCCCATTGAAAGCGGCCGCTTTGCTCGGCCTTGCCGTCGTCGCTTCCTACTTGTGGGGCGGAAGAATTTTTCGTCCTGTGACTGTGGATGGAGAATCGGAGCCATCTTTCACCCCCATGAGTGCGTTGACAACGCAGGCGGGCTCGGCTGATGGGATGACGGCGTATGGTATAGGACGAACATCGCCCGGATTCGAGGCAGAGTCGGCTTCCAACGCGCCCTCCGGTATTGGGACGCCGACACCGGTTTGGGTTCAGTTCCAAGACTGGCTTTCGCGGCAGAAGAACGAGGGCGATGAAGCTGCGGCTTTCTGGCGAGACCCTTTCCAACCGCCGGCAACCGTGACGAGCGAAACCGAGCCCAACGTAGCCGACGACCAACCGAGTGACAAAAGCGAAGACGCGACAATTGGGCCGGAAGACTTGGGGCTTGAATTGCGGGGAGTAATCATCGGAAAGCAAGGCAACTTGGCGTTCCTGGGGGATCAGGTGGTTCAGGCAGGATCGCAAGTCATCTTCAACAAGAAGGGACGGAAAATTCCGGTTCGTATCACCGAAATCACCAACGAACATGTGTCGCTCGAGATCGGCGACAAGGAATACGAACTGTCCCTTCCTCCCCTGACCTCGATCGAATCTCCCTGAACGGAACAGGCGCGTGAGACGACAGAGGTAGCAACGGACGGAGCCGCGGGGCCGACGACAACTCCGGTCAAGGATGACCATGAAAGCTCTACTGCAAATCCTGGTGATGAGCGCTTTCGGCGCGGCGGGCGTCGCCTTGGCGGTGTTGCTCTCGCTTGGGATGGTTCCCCTTCCCGACGCCCCTTCCGCCAACCACGGCCCATATCACATCACCAGCCTCATTCTTCCCAAGGACGATCCGTACCGGCCCATAGCGGCAGCGTCTTCGACGGCCGCGGCCCCGTCTCGAGACCCGTCTCGAGAATTGAAGCCGCAAGAATTGAGCGCCTCCCCATGTGAACCGGCGGGCAACGCCCCATCGCCTTCGCCCCTCGCCGCGACAACGCCTCGTTCCGCTCCTCAAGGCAGCGTCGCCCCTACGCCGCCGAACCGCTCCGACGACACCAGTTGCGAGAGCGGCTCGACCAACCGCCGCCCCACCGTACCGGCAATAAACTCGGTATGCACCAACGCCTCCTGCGGCACCGCGATTTTTCCGGAGTGGGCCCCTGCGGACGCTCCTCCGGTTTTCGATCTCCCCGGCCGTGACGCGACGCCCAACCAAGGGTTGTCCGCGCAGAGCCTGGGGGCGACGGTCATCCCCTGCGATGAAGCCGCCTCGGGAGATCCGCCCGGTCGCAGCGGGGTGGAAACCGTCGCAATGCAAGAGGTGGTGCCATTGCCCAAGGCACCGTTCGTTGCGACACCGAGTCGGTCCCAAGGAGCCGAGGTCGCCCTCGTCGATCCCTTGGTGATGCAATTTCGCGAAACCGACCTCCGGGACGCGTTGCACGCCCTGGCTCGGCAAATGAACCTCAATGTGCTGATGTCGAGCAACGTACAGGGCACGGTAACGGCCTCCCTCAACGGATTGTCGCCCGACGACGCCTTCTCCGCGGTCATCGCCGCGCACGGCTTGGCGATGCATCGGCAGGGCGACGTCGTCTATGTCGGGACGCCGGCTGACATTCAAAGCATGCTCCAAAACAAGGACGTGGTGGCCACTCGCATCTATCGCCCCAACTACGTAACCGCGGAAGAGATCAAGGCCCTAGTCGAGCCGATCCTGACGCCGGAGACGGGAAAGGTCACTCTGTCCACGGCCGCCGAAATCGGAATTGCGCCCGACCCCACCAAGGCCGGCGGAAACGCCTACGCGGGCGTCGACATCGTACTCGTCCGCGATTACGAAACCGTGCTGCGGCAGATCGATCACATCGTGCAAGAAGTGGATGTTCGGCCCGCCCAGGTCGCCATCGAGGCCATGATCGTCAGCGTGAACCTCGACGACAAGGATCAATTCGGCGTCAGCTTCGAACTCCTCCGCAACAAGGGACACATACGCCTCGGTTGGGGCCTTCCGCCCAATGATCTGGAGAAGGTCAGCTTCGACGGCGGCTTGAAGGTCGCCTATTTGGACGCCAGCGTCTCCAGCTTCATCACCGCCCTCGAGTCCATCGGGGATACCAACGTCATTGCCAGTCCGAGATTGCTGGTTCTCAACAAACACCGCGCGGAGATTCTGATCGGAAAGGAGTTGGGTTACGTCAGCACCACCATCACGGAGACCAGCGCGTCGCAGACCGTGGATTTCTTGAAAGTCGGCGCCCAACTCATCATCCGACCGTTCATATCCAACGACGGTTTGATCCGCATGGAGGTGCATCCGGAGCTTTCCACGGGGGCCGTGCAAATCACCAACAACTTCACGGTTCCCAATAAGGATACCACCCAAGTCACGACCAACATCATGGTTCCCGACGGCGTCACGGTGATCATCGGCGGCCTGATGCGAGAAGACCTGCAAACCACCAGTTCGCAACTCCCGTTCTTGGGGAATCTTCCGTTGGTGGGCGCGGCCTTTCGCAATAAGACCGAGACCACGACCAAGCAGGAGATCATCGTACTCATCACGCCGCACATCATGGGCGACTATCAATTGGCGGCCGAGGGCAAGCGTGCCGCATTGGAGAATGCGAATCGACAGCAGACCTATGCAGAAAGCATGAGTCCGTTGGGCAAGCGATCGGCGGCTCGCCACTACCTGCAGCGGGCGCGCGAGGCTTCGGCGGCGGGACGCCCGGTGATCGCGCTGCGATTCGCACGGTTGGCCGTGCATTTCGACCCGACCAATCTCGAAGCCATCGCCTTGCGTGATTCGCTTGAAGGCGTCTGCCCTCCCGAATCCGCCGACGATGCATTCTTGCTTTCTCCGACCGCTTTGGACGGCGATCAATTGCCGCCGGCGATTCTCGATGCCTTGGAGGCGACACCGCCGGCGCCGCCCTTGCCTTCACCGCCTCCGCCGCCCGGCGGCTCCCCCGGCGAGGTCCGACAGCCGTGACGCCCACGTCTCTTAACTCCCATCGCCGTGCTCCCGCGCCCGTCATTGCCGGGCTTGCGCTGGCGTCCTGTCTCGGCGTCTTGGCCGGATGCCGAAGCACCTCGCCCCGCCCGAAAGCCCCGCTCTTTTCCACGGCACCGACGGCCTCAGCCGCCGACATTACCAACCAAAGGTTGCAGCGTCGGGAGCAGGTTCGCCGCGATTTTCGGCAACGCTATGCGGCTGCCTTGTCGGCCGAGAATGCGACCATTTCCACCGCCAAGGCAAGCGATTCGAGTTCCGGCCGATCGGCGGTCGTGCCCGCGACGGCGGAGATTCCGGCCGAGAATGACCGCGGCACGCCTGACGACAACCTTGCGCCGTGGGAAGAGAGGCTCCGCGAGGTGATCGACGACATCGTTGGGGGAGACGACCCTGCCGCTTTGGTACGACTGGAGGATCTACTTGCACGGCATGGCCGCGATCCGATCATGGTGCACGCGGCGGCCGTTCAATTGTTACGCGTCAACCGCGCGGACATCGTGGTAGATAAGATTGCACCGATTCTGAGGGATTTACCTCCGGATGCCCGGCTTTACCAGGTCCTGGGTTTAGCTTTCTACCGTTTAGGCCGATTTTCCGATGCCGAACGGGTATTGCTGCGATCTTTGGAATTGGACAACACCCTCCCCCTGACCTACCTTTTCTTGGGGTGCACGGCGGAAAAGCTGCATCAACCGCAAGAGGCGAGACGCTATTTCGAGAGGGCCTCTCAACTGGGCCTGTAGCGAGACCGCGCCGTCGCCTTTGCGCGAAACCGCCCCGAGCGCATCGCCCCTTTGAGGTCGTCTCGCGCGCGAGCCGTACTATTCGCGTCGGTGCGGTTTTGTCCCGCGCGCACAAGAAGTCCCCTGCAAACGGGGGAAAATCGAGGGAGTGAAGGGATTCTCGTCCATGACGTTGTTCGAGCAAGGACCGCACTTGATGTCGTCGGTCGGTTCTCTGTGGGGAATGTGGAGCGGTACGCCTTCGTCGATCTCGGGCGGCGGATTGTTGTGGCTTGCGGCATCGACGGCGGTGATCCTCTCGGCGACCGCGGCGGCGTGGTTGGTTTATGCCGTGATGCGTCGCCGTGAGCGACGACTGGCCGATTGCCTGGCGGATCTGGTTGCGGCCGCGGAACACGGCGACGAGGACGGCGATTTCGCCGTACGTGCGAGCATCGGAGAGCCTTTCGATTCCGTGCTGATCGCGCTCGCCCGGCGACTGTCGGACGCCGCGGCGGCAACCTCGCAGCGTGCGGAACTGCATACCGCCTTGGAAATCAAATACGGGCGATTGACCGCGGAATTGGCCGGTTTGAAAAAAGTTCTCGATTTGGTGCCCGATCCGATCTTGATTTGCGATGCCGCGCAGAACGTCAGCTTCGCCAACCGGTCGGCAAGGCGGCTATTCGCGATGGACGCCGATTCGGCCGAGGGACGAGCCTTGGGGACGATCCTGCGGGCCGAGTCGTTGTGGGAACTGCTCTCGGCCATGCTGCGTCGCAAGAACGCCGTCGAGCAAGGGACCGCGTGGGAATGCGAGACAGCCGACGGAACCAAGCGGAGCTTTCAAATCCATCTGTACCGCTCCTAGCTTCAGGGCGATCCGACGGGCGCCGACGAAGAGAAAGCGTTCAACGTCATCGTGTTTCGTGATCTGGCCGCCTTGTGCGATCTCCGGCGCCGACACGCCGAATTCGTGTCGTCGGTCAGTCATGAAATGAAAACGCCGCTCTCCGCCATCCGGGCCTATGTGGAACTCTTGGCGGACGGCGAGGGAAGCGATGAAGAGACCCGAGACGAATTTCTCGCCATCATTGATGCTCAGACCACGCGGCTCCAACGGCTGATCGAAAACCTTCTGAACTTGGCCCGGATCGAGGCCGGCATCATCAAGGTCAACAAAGAGCCCCAGTCGCTGAACGATCTGTTGGAAGAGGCGGCCAGGGTGGTGGAGCCGCAGGCCGGCCTCAAGCAAATCACGTTGCGCCGGGAACTCAGTCCGCTGTACTTGCCCGTGCTGGCGGACAAAGACCTGCTTCTTCAGGCGGCGATCAACTTGCTCTCCAACGCTGTGAAGTATACGCCGGACGGCGGTACGGTGACTCTCCGCAGCCGCCTGGACGATGACAGCGTGCTTTTCGAAGTCGCTGATACGGGCGTGGGGCTTACCCCCGAGGACTGCGAGCGCATCTTCGAGCGGTTCTATCGCGTCGATCGCAATAAAGATATGGCCTCTGGGACCGGACTGGGACTACCTTTGGCCAAACACATCGTGGAAGACGTTCATCGCGGCAAGATGTCGGTAGCCAGCCGATTGGGTGAAGGCAGCACGTTCCGCGTCTTGCTGCCGCGGGCCTCCCACCAAACCGTGCCCGCCGCGGGGTGATTTCGAATCAACGCAAGGAAAAGAGCATGTCCGTGGGAAAGACGATTTTGCTGTGCGATGACGAACCGGCGATCTTGAAGGCGGCGGAATTCAAATTGCGCGGCGCCGGCTTTCGCGTGATTACGGCGGGCGACGGCGAGGCTGCTTGGGAAGCCGCATGCCGCGAGTGCCCGGATCTCATTATCAGCGACTACCAAATGCCGCGGCTGGACGGAATCGGGCTGCTGCGGAAACTACGCGCGGACGAGCGATTCGCGGGTTTGCCCGTCATTATGCTGACCGCGAAGGGTCTGGAACTGGACAAACGGATGCTACAGGAAATCTTGGGGGTCGTGGATGTCATGGTGAAGCCTTTCAGCCCGCGCGAAATCCTGGCCCGAGCCAAGGCCCTACTTGAGGTCGAAACCCCCGCATGACGGTTTCCGCTTTTCCGTCGAACGGGACACACGTCGGCGCGGCGCGGAGGCGACGGAAAGCAACCCGTGAGAGGTAACCTCTATGAATATCCAAACCGAGGTCTTCGGCGACGTCCTCGTGGTACACACGCCGGAGGAATTCAGCGAAGAGACGGCCGACTCGGTGCGGCAATGCATCGAAAGCACGGGGGCTTGCCGAGTTGTGGCCGATCTGGACGATACGGAGAGCATCGACAGCCAGGGCTTGACGATGTTGCTGAACCTGCAAGAGCTTTTGCGGAGTCGCGGCGGCGACCTCAAGGTTGCCACCGCGAACGCCGTCAATCGTAAGATTTTGGAAATCACACGACTGGATCGGGAATTGGAGGTATTCTCCGGACTCGTGGAGGCCGTCAAGAGCTTTCGGGCGGGCCTGTAGTCGGGGCTCCTGACCCCGCCGCACGAACACCACGGACGCAGCGGCGCGTCCCCAAGGCGTAGAGCGATGCATCCGAAATCGATTTCCTTCTCCATGACGGAAGCGGCGGTCGGCGCGACTTCGCGTCGCCGGCTTGGTGACTTGTTGCTGGAGAAAGGCTATCTGCGCGAGGATCAGCTCCGCGCCGCCTTGGATGCACAACGGCAGTCGGGACGCACCAAACTGCTCGGCGAACTCCTGGTCGAACTGGGATATTGTTCGGAAGAACAGATTGCCGAATGTTTGGCCGAGGAGTACGGCCTGCCGTTCGCCCGGCTCGAACTGCGTCTCTTCGACGCCAAGATCGTCGACGTGTTGCCCCGCGAGTACATTGAGAATAATTTGGTCCTGCCCCTGTTCAAGATCCGCGAGACGCTGACCGTCGCGGTGGCCGAACCCTCCAATCTCTTCCTGATTCAAGAGATCGAATCCCTGACGAAGCTGCGGGTGCAAACCGTCGTTGCGACCGTCCGCGATATCCGGCGGATGATCGGTTCGCTTCCCAACTCCGCCGTATTCGTGATCGAGGATATCATTGAAGGCTCGGAAAACGCCGATGTGACCCTGATCGAAGAGGCGATCGAGGACATCGGCGACGTGGCGGACGTGGCCGGTCAATCGCCGGTGATTCGCCTTGTGAACTACATCATTTACAACGCGGTGAAGGAAGGCGCCAGCGATATCCACATCGAGCCTGCCGATCGCTGCGTGCGGGTGCGCTACCGCGTCGACGGGCGATTGTACAAGGCGCTCGAGGTGCCGGCCCATCTCATCAACGCCGTCACCAGCCGCATCAAGATCATGGCTTCGCTGGATATCAGCGAACGCAGGCTGCCGCAGGACGGCCGCGTCAACGTGCTTTTGGACGGCCGCAAGATCGATCTGCGCGTCAACACCTTTCCCTCGCAACGCGGCGAGAAGACGGTGATTCGCGTGCTGGATACCCGCGTGGTGTCCCTCAACTTGGAAGACCTGGGATTCGCGGAGGACACCCTAGCGAGACTCAAGGCCCTCATTCGCGCGCCCAACGGCATTGTGTTGGCGACCGGCCCCACGGGCAGCGGCAAATCCACGACCTTGTACGGCTGTCTCAATGCGATTTCGTCCATGGAGGCGAACATCTGCACGGTCGAGGATCCGGTCGAATATCACTTGCCGTTAGTCAATCAATTCCAGGTGCAGGAACGCATCGGGCTGACCTTTTCCAAGGCCTTGCGGACCCTCTTGCGGCAGGATCCGGACGTCATCATGGTCGGCGAGATTCGGGACGAGGAGACTGCGCGGACCGCGATCCAGGCGGCTTTGACGGGCCACCTGGTGTTCAGCACGCTGCATACCAACGACGCAGCCTCCGCCGTCACGCGATTGGCGAACATGGGGATCGAGACCTACCTGATCGCAGCCGCATTGAACGCCGTGCTGGCACAACGCCTGGTGCGGCGCATCTGCTCCAAGTGCAAGCATCCGTACGATCCGCCCCGCCCTTTACGCAAGGCTTTGGAGCGGATGGGCTACGCCGCCGAGTCCTTCTTCAAAGGCGTGGGCTGCCGCAACTGCCGCAATACGGGCTACCGCGGCCGCGTGGGCATCCACGAACTGTTGATTCTCAACGACGAAATCCGAGATATGATCGTCGCCGGCGCCAGTGCGCACCAGGTCCGAAAGGCCGCCGAGACGCAAGGGATGATCAACTTGCGGCAAGACGGTTTCCGCAAGGTCCAAGAGGGACTGACAACGGTGGAAGAGGTATTGCATGCGGTCGGGGATATCGGCGATTGGGCCGGTCTGTCGCAACTGGAGCGAGAATGAGCTTGGTATCCGGCGGAGAGACGGCACCGACGGACCCGAGGCTCCAGCGCCCCATCGAGTAGTCGATGCGCGGTCCCCAAGCCGAACCGCCCCGTGTGTTCGATTTCACCCGGCACGACGCCGTCGATGGAATCCCAAATCAGTAGGAAAATGCGGCCATGTCCGTTTCGTTCACCTACCGTGCGAAGACCCCGCTGGGAAAGATCATCGAAGGCTCGATCCGCGGCGAGTCCGAAGGCGATGTTTCCGCCCAGTTGAAGCGGGAAGGCCTGCTACCCTTGGAAGTGGAAGCCGAGGACGAAGAGGACCAGGACGATGGGATCGCTCTTTTTCGCCGCGTACGTCGCAGCGAATTGATCTACGCCACCAATCAATTGGCCATCTTGACCGACGCCGGCATCTCGCTGGCCCCGGCCTTGGCGGCGGCGATCGAAGAGGAACGCAATCCCCGATTGAAGGGCATCCTCATGGACGTCAAGGCCCGGGTGGAAGGGGGAGAAGACCTCTCCACCGCCCTGGCCCGACATGATGACGTCTTCGATCAGGTCTACGTGGCGTTGGTGCGGGCGGGAGAGAAAACGGGGGCGTTGGGCGAAATGCTGGTTCGCGTCGCCGCAAGCCTTCAAGCCGAACACGAGACGCGCGGCAAGATCCGTGCGGCCATGATCTATCCATGCGTCATGCTGGTCGTCGCCGTTGCGGTCACGATCTTCTTGCTTACGTTCGTGCTGCCGAGATTCGTCCCGGTTTTCGAATCCCGCCGCATGGAATTGCCCACGGTTACCAAGGCCGTGTTGCGGGCGTCCGATATCGTGACCCGCAACTATCCCTACTTGCTGGGCGCGGCACTGGCCCTGGCCGGTAGCTGGTGGGGACTGAAACAAACCGAGGCGGGACGGAGATGGCTGGACCGCGCCAAACTGTCTCTACCGGTCATCGGCCCCATTTACCGGAAGATCATCTTGTGCCGCTGCGTGCGCATCCTGGGCACGATGCTCGGGGCCGGTGTGCCGCTGCTCGATGCCGTCGAACTGACCGGCGACACCGCAGGCAACAGCCTGCATAAAGCCGCCTGGGACGAAGTCAACCGTGATTTGGTCGAGGGCAAAAGCCTCGGCGAAGCACTGCGACGGCACGAAATCTTTCCGCGCCTTTTGGTGCAGATGGTGGCGGCCGGCGAGGCGACCGGAAAACTGGATCAAGTCCTCTCCAAGACGGCGGCGTTCTACGACCGGGAGTTGGAGACCTCGGTGAAAACGGCCGTCAGTCTGATCGAACCGGCGATGATCATCGTGATGGGCGGCGTGGTGGGGACCATCGGATTGGCCCTTTTGTTGCCCATCTTCAGCCTCAGTCGGCCCGGTTGAATTCCGGCTCGCCGCCTTCGGCCGGGAAGACGTGCCGTGACCGAAGCCGTGTCGCAATTCTCACCCGATCAGCGGACCGCCCGGCGGTATCAGAACCACGCCGCCGTGAAACCGCCGTCCACATTGAATGCCGCCCCGGTGATATAGCTGCCCGCCTTAGGCGACAGCAACAGCAGTGCGGCGCCGATCAACTCGTGAGGCTCACCGAAGCGGTGCATGGGCGTGCCGTCCATGATGTTTCGCACGCGCTCCTCGTCCAATAGGCGACGGTTCTGCTCGGCCGGGAAGAAACCCGGGCAAATGGCGTTGACCCGAATCCCCTTATCCCCGAACTCTTGAGCGATATTCTTGGTCAGGTTCACAACCGCGGCCTTGGATGCGGCGTAGGCGAAAACCCGCGAAAGGGGCAAATGCGACGTCACGGAACCGATGTTCAGGATGGCACCTCCGCCCGCCGGCAGCATGTGCTTGATGAACACCTGGCACGCCTCGAACACGCCCTTCAAGTTGACGGCCATAATCTTGTCCCAGAGGACCGGATCGGCTTCCAGGAAGGATGTACCGGCGTTGATTCCCGCACAGTTGACGAGAATTTCGACCCGGCCTTTGATCTTCAGTGCCTCTTCCAACAATCCTTCCAGGGACCGTCGGTTGGTAACATCCACAAGGGCATAGCTTACACGGTCCCCGAACTTGCGGAGGAGATCGACGCGACGTCGGCACGCATCCTCGCCGAGGTCGGCGACGACGACGTGGGCACCCGCGCGAAGGATTCCTTCACAGATCGCCCCGCCCAGCTCGCCCGCTCCGCCGATCACGACGGCGACTTGCCCTTCCAGGTTAAACAGCTCGTAAAGATAGTCCTTGATCGACATCGAAATATCCTCTCGCAGACAGGTATCGTTCCAATCGTATTCCAAACCTCGCGTCAATTCTTCGGAGGTCGCCGCAAGGCAAGCCAATCGCTATGGAAAGGCCCTTGTCCCGGCTTATCCACCCGCTCATAGGTATGAGCACCGAAGTAGTCGCGTTGCGCCTGAAGGAGATTCGCCGGCAGAACGGCGGAACGGTAGCCGTCATAATATGCGATCGCGGTGGAGAACGCCGGAGTCGGAATTCCCATTTCGACGGCGGTACAAATCACGCGCCGCCAAGGTTGTTGCGCCTTTTCCACGGCCTGGCGGAAGTATCCCGCCAAGAGCAGATTCTCCAAGTCGGGACGTTCGCCGTAGGCCTCCTTGATGCGTTCCAGAAACACCGCCCGAATGATGCAGCCGCCTCGCCACAGCATGGCGATTCCGCCGTAATTCAGCGGCCATTGGTGTTCCTTGGCGGCCTCCCGCAGTTGCACGAAACCTTGGGCATAGCTCACGATCTTGGAGGCATAAAGGGCTTGCCGGACGTCCTCGATGAACTGCTCGCGATCGCCCTGGTAGCGTTGAGGCGTCGGCCCAGTCAGCAGGGCGGACGCCCGGACGCGTTCCTCCTTGATCGCGGACAGATTCCGGGCATGAACGGCCTCGGTTACCAGCGTGCTGGGGACCCCCAAGTCCAAGGCCAATTGACTCATCCATTTGCCCGTGCCTTTGGCCCCGGCCTTGTCCAGAATCTTCTCGACAAGGTAGCCGTCCCCTTCGGGATCGCGGACGCTGAAGATGTCGCGGGTGATTTCGATGAGGTAGCTGTTCAGCTCCCCTTGATACCATCGATCGAAGACGTCGTACAACTCGTCGTAATTCAGCCCGAGGACGTGCTTGAGCAGCCAATAGGCCTCGCAAATGAGTTGCATGTCGCCGTACTCGATGCCGTTGTGGACCATTTTGACGTAGTGTCCGGCGCCGCGCGGCCCGACCCAATCGCAACAAGGAATGTCGTTGTTCGGGCCGACCTTGGCGGCGATCGCCTGGAAGATCGGCTTGACTAACGGCCAAGCCTTTTCGCTGCCGCCCGGCATCATGCTGGGACCTTTGAGCGCGCCCTCTTCACCTCCGGAAACGCCCGTTCCGATGTACAACAGGCCCTTACTCTCCACATAGGCCGTGCGTCGCTCGGTATCGGCAAAGTGCGTGTTTCCCCCGTCGATGATGACGTCGCCCGGCGAGAGGTGGGGGAGCAGTGCGTCGATCAGCGTATCGACGGCCGGTCCGGCCTTGACCATCATCATCACTTTCCGCGGCGTCTTGAGGGCGGCGACGACCTCTTCCAGCGTATGGCAGGCCGTGAAGCGCTTGCCCTTGCCCGGACCTTCCATGAACTTGTCCGTCTTTTCGGTTGTTCGATTATAGACGGCCACGGTGAAGCCGCGGCTTTCCATGTTCAGGGCCAGATTCCGTCCCATGACCTCCAGGCCGATCACAGCAATGTCACACGTTGCCGTCATGATTCGCATCTCCCTTGAACCCCGATACCGATCCGAAATTGCCCTGAAACCCGTCCGTCGTATTCGCGACGGATACCCTCCTGGCCGCGATCCCGGCCCGCCGCTGCCCGGCACGCGCCGACGGGAAGCGGGTATTCCGGTTTGGGCAAGAACGTACCCGCGCCGGCCAGCCACGGTCCCGAAAGCGTCACTATCGTTTCGCCTACGAACTCCTCACTATAACGTTTCGCGCATGCCGTAACAATTCGCCCAACTCGGCCACAACTCGGCCGCGCGGTTTCACGGCCCGACCTATTGGCAACCGGAGTGGACGGCCCGGCCGAAGCATGGGCGTCCGACCGCGACGAGAGCGTCCTGCCCCGCTCGCGTCTCTTTCGGCCCGCTAAGAAAGCTGCATGTCGTCGCCGAAGTAGTATTTCCGTGCCTCGGCGTTCTCGAGGACTTCCTGGGGAGAGCCGTGGCAAAGCACGCGTCCCGCTCGGACCACGTAACTGCGGTCCGTAACCTGGAGCGTTTCGCGGACCTGATGATCGGTGATGAGAATGGAGATGCCGCGATCTCGCAAATTCCGAATGATCGCTTGGATCGCGTCGATGGTGACCGGGTCGATGCCCGTGAAAGGTTCGTCCAAGAGGATGATCTTGGGGTCGGAGACCAGGGCGCGGGCGATTTCCAGACGCCGCCGTTCCCCGCCGGAAAGCGACCCTGCACGCGACTTTCGGAGCGGCGTCAGGCTGAATTGTTCCAAGAGTTCCCGGCACCGGAGCACCCGGCTTTTCCTGTCAAAGCCCAGCAGTTCCATGATGCCCAGCAAGTTTTCTTCCACGGTCAACTTGCGGAAGACGCTCGACTCTTGGGCCAGATAACCCATGCCGCCTTCGCGGGCCCGCCGATGCATAGGCCATTGCGTTACGTCCTTGCCCAGCAGATACACGGTACCTTCGTCGGGACGGATGAGCCCGCAAGTCATGCGAAAACTGGTGGTCTTACCGGCTCCGTTCGGCCCCAGAAGTCCGACGATCTCGCCCGGCCAGACCTCGAAACTAACGCCGTCCACGACCTTTCGGGCGCCGTAACTCTTAACGAGACCGCAAACCGCCAAGACCGCGCCCGGCGTGGGCCGAATGTGCGGGGGCGATTCGATCTCTTCCGTGGCCAAAAGCGATCGTAAAAGCCTCATGAGTTCCGTCTCTTGAGATGCACCGTGCCGCCGATCCGACCGCGGCCCGGCTCCGAAAAAAGCAGCCGCGAAACCATCAACGCACGATCCGCATGTCGCCGAAGTTCGGGAAGAAGGGAAACGGCACGGAAGTACCCGGCAGGTGATTCAGGGCGTGCGGCCAAATCACGGCCAACGCCTTGCCGACCAGCAATTCTCGCCGCACGAAATGCTCCTTGGTCCAGAATCGCCCGTCCTCGCTCTGAGCGCTGTTGTCTCCCAACACAAAGAATTGATCCTCTTCCAGCTCGAATTCCAAGGGATGTCCGGTTCCGAGAAAGCCCCATTGCTCGGGATCGGCCATCACCTCGGCGACCATGTGGCGGAAGCGATCCATGGCATCGCCGCTCCAGACGACACGGGCGTACGGCGATTCGCTCCAGTCGAAGTCGTGCATAAAGGACCGCGAGCGGGCATCGTGGGCGATGTAGTAGATGTCGCGCGAGACTTTGAGATGACGAACCCGAATGTCCGCGGCCCGCGCGCCGATTCGAATGGGGCGTTCGAGATCGGCTCGCGTAGGACCATGCCAAGCGTCCCGCTCATACGGCAACACGCTCGTCTTACCGTCCACCCAAAGTGCGAGCTGATCGTCCACGTTGGCAAACCGCACAAGATGGCGTCCCTTCCCCCGCAACGAAGTGGCGAAAGTGGCGGAATCGCTCCCGTGATCTCGAGAAGTGAGCGTGACGCCGTCGCCAATCGCCTCGAGTCGCACCTTTCCGGTACCGGCGTCAATCACGGCCCGGAAGACCCGACCGCCCTTCACCAGCTCTACGTAAAGCTCACCACCGTTTTGCACGTTTTCCAGTTCGACCTCGAATTCGACGGCGATATCCCCCACCCAATGCAGCCCCAACTGATCGCCGCGGGGCGGACTCACCGGTGCGAACGGCTCGTCGTCCGATTCGTTGGTGTTATACGACACAAAGTCGCTGATGAGCTGCGGTTTCGCGGCCGCGAGCGCAACGGGCCGCCCGTCCTCGATCGCCTGCCATACATCCCAATCGGGCACGATGTGACGATACCGGAGCCAGGCGACGTCCTGCTCGGAGGCACTGCACTCCCATTCGCGTCGGGCGGAATCCAACCGCCATGCCGCCCCGCTTTCCGCAAGCGGAGAACCCTCGTCCGACCAGCGTTCGGGCCACCCGGCTTCCAGGAGGATCCGCGACGGCCTGTCGTCGTCGTAAACCGGCTGAAGCATGGCCAGAATCTTCTTGGGCGGCTTTCGCGCAATGGAGAACTCGCTATCACCCTGCTTCTTGATGAAAATGTCGCCGTGAAAGATGCGAACCGTTTCCTTGGGAAGCCCGATCAACCGCTTGATGAAGTTGGTCGTGGCGCCGCCGGGATACTTAAAGACCACAACATCCCAGCGTTTCGGCTCGGCGATGTGATAGGCATACTTGGAAACCAGAATTCGGTCTCCTTTGAACGACGGAGTGGACGGCTTCACCGGCCGATTCGAACCCAAAGGCAAGGTATGGCGACAATTCGGGCAGGTACCTCCGATTACCCAGCGCCCCGTCGGCTGATTCGTGATCTTGTCCACTTCCTCACTGGCACCGACTTGAAAACGAAACCCACAGGTATCGCAAATCACGTCCTTGTGGCGCCCCATCAACGTTGGAGCCATCGATCCGGTGGGAATAACGAACGCCTCGGCCTCGAACGATCGAAACAGGAAGGCGAGCACCAAGGCGATGGCAATGGCCTCCACCACCTCGCGCAGCCAGCCGATTTGCCGATCGGAGGGATTGCCGGTCGCTTTCGCCGGGGAAGCCGCCTCTGCATACGGCCGCCTGCCGGTCTTGCCGGGGGATTTTCCGCGGCCGCTTTCCGCAGCCCGTCCGGGTGCGGATAATCCCGAGAAAAACCGGCCGAAACGAGAAAAGGCGCTACGGGAGAGTTCACTCATGATCGCTTTTTAGCCGGAGTTGTTGTCCGAGCACGCCGCCATCACAAACACATCGCCGGGGTGCAATAACCGTCCTTCGCAACCGCCGGTTGAACATCGTGCCAATCTCGTGCAAGGCGGGCAAGCCCGGATGACATGTTTCCGCGGCAAGGTCCGAGTTTCCCCAGACCGGGCACCTCTGTTAATATACTTAACCCGCGAAAACTGGGAAACGGTGATATTCGGAATCGCTTGCGAAGGGCAAGGTTCGGTTTGGGCGAAACACCGGGACTGCGAGGTCCGACCGATTACTTCGTCGGCACCCCTCTGCCTCGCAGGTAGGCCTTGAGTTGTGGGATGTCGATCATGTGAAAATGGAAGACCGACGCTGCCAGAAGGATGGTAGCCCCGGCTTGGACGGCGTCGTAGAAGTGCTCTAACGTGCCCGCCCCACCCGATGCCACAATCTCCGCGCCGGTTTCCGCCTTCAACAGACGAATGATGGGGAGATCGTAGCCGGTCTTGGCGCCGTCGCCGGCTTTGCTGGTAGGGAGCAACGTGCGGACGCCGTATCCCACCGCGCGTTTGGCCCATTCCACGGCATCCGCGCCGGTCGCGGTACGACCGCCGTCGATGTAGACCTCGTAACCGGACCGTAATTGAGGATTTCGGTCCACATCGATGGCGACGGTAACCTTTTCGGCACCAAACTCCTTGACCATTTCCGCGATGAGGTTCGGATTGCGGAAGGCGGCACTGCTGGTGGAGACCTTGTCGGCCCCCGCGTCCAAAACGGCGGCGGCGGAAGCCAAATCGGAAATACCGCCCCCGACCGTGAAGGGAACGGTCGTGACTTCCGCCACACGGCGGACGACGTCCAGCAAGGTCACGCGATTCTCCACGGTGGCCGTGATATCCAGCAGAGCCAGTTCGTCCGCGCCGGCCTCGCAGTACGCTCGAGCGCATTCCACGGGGTCGCCCGCGTCGCGAATGTCCACAAAATGCACGCCCTTCACGACGCGGCCGTCGCGCATATCCAAGCAAGGCATGATTCTGACGGGTTCCGGCATGGGGGGGATTCCTTGCTCATACTGTTTGCGGTCAAACGGAGACGGGCGAACGAGTCGTCCTAACCTGTGCCCGCGGAGGACTTGCGTAATTTCCTTGGCCCGAGCAATGCCGGCACCGTGCCCGAATTCGCGCTTACTCGGCTTCCTCCACCCAGGGCGGATTGACGGGCAACCGGCGATCGAACTCCTCCAGCAAGGCCTGCTGATACTTCCCTAGAAATGTTCCCTGTAGGAAACGTTGCAAACCCTCCTCCAGGAACCGCCGCCAACTGGTTTCTTCGTCGCCCGGATTGATCGGGAAGAAAAGCGCCTTGTTGGCCACCGCAGCCTGATGGTCTCCCGGGGCATCACCGACCATCAGGGCATGTCCGGCCGGATATTTGGCGGCCAAAGCCAAGAAGTCCTTCTTCGTTCCGCTCTCTTGTCCCAAAATGGCACGGACGTAACCGTCCAGCCCATGTTCCTGCCACTCCCGACGAAGGGCCTCCTCCGGAGTCGCCGAAACCACCAGGATGTCCGCCTTGTCGGCCAGAGCTTGCAGCGATTCTCGCACGCATGGGAATGGAGGAACACCGTGCACCATCCATTCGACGCTCCGATTGACGGCCTTCGACCATTCTAAGGCCCTTCCCAATTCCGCATCACCGGATTCGGCCGCTGCTTGTTCCAGGGCAGGGTTTCCCAGCTTTTTTTCCCGCTTCATCCAATCCATGAGGGATTGCGGAAGCGGAATCGGGACTCCGCGGGCCTTGACCTCGGGCCGCCGCCGGAGTCGCTGCAACGTCTCGATCAGGGCGGGAAAGCGGTTGATGCCGCGACTTTTGGAATAGAGGTTGACGAACTCCGCCACCTCGCGTGCATACTTGCTGACGCCTTGCAGATCGTAGTAGTAGATGATATTCGGAATGAAGCACTCCTTGTGCTTCAGCTCCATCGTGTCGAACGCGCAGCCGTCGGAGTCGATACCCACTAGAAAGTCGTGCTTCGGCGTCAAATCGAACATGCGACCCTCGTTTTCGCTTGGCAAAGGCCTTCGGCCGTTCGAATCGGTTTTCCCTCAATTAAGTTTGTAGTGACATCGTAACGAACCCGCCGATCGGACGGTCCGCACGAATCCCGACCGGCTGCCGCCTAACCTTTGCGATCCATCTGAGGCGTGTAGGCGGGAAGTTTCTTTTCGGCAAAGATCGGCTGGAAGCGCGTCATCCGTTGCCGTCCTTCGCACATGGGCAGCGTGAGCATATCCTCACCGATGAGCGGCCGGGCGTATTTCACGAAATCGTCCGTCACATCATGGCCCGTCGGTGCGATCCACGCGCTGGGGAACTTTCGCTCGCTGTTGGCAACTTCGGGCAGAGGAACTTTATCGTAGCGAACGGTGTACGCCGGCCCCGGATTGCGAAGAATGGTGGCCATGAAGCCCGAAGCGCCCTGGGCCGCCAAGGCGGCCGCCACGCGGCCCACATTGTACGCCTCCTCCAAATCCACCGTCGATGCGTAGGCCATCGAATGCCTTTGATCGGTGCCGGGAACATTTCCTCGCGCGGCGCCTTTGGCGGCCAGGCCCTTTTCGTTCAGGTAGTTGACGAGTATTTGCGCCACGGTCAACTTGCTCGAACTGAACGACGTGTGGCCGAACGCGTCCTTGATCTCGCCGACGTCGCCCACGTGGAAGCCTTCACTGATCACGACCAGGCAGCGGCCTCGCTTCCGCAGCATGTCGTTGACCTCGTCGGCGATCTGCTCCAGCGAGCAGGGGCGTTCCGCCAAGTAAATGAGTAGGGGCATTTCACGATAAGGGTCGGCCAGACGGGCCGCGGCCGGGATGAAGCCGATCTTCCGCCCCATCGCCTGCATCACGAGGACCGGGTCCGCCGGGCAAGAGCCCCCGTTCTCCTCGTTGGCGTACTGAATCATGTGCGTCCAATATTTGGCCGTGGATCCGTAGCCGGGCGTGTGATCCACCAACCGAAACTCCGAGTCGCCCACGTCGTTGTCGATCGTCTTGGGGACTCCGACGGCCACAAGGTCCAAGCCTCGCGACTGAGCGAGGTGGGCGATCTTATTGGCCGTATCCATCGAATCATTGCCGCCGATGTACAGGAAATATCCCACATTGTGAGCGCGGAACACGTCGATGACGCGATCGAAATCCTCCGTTTGAGAGGGCTTCAACTTATAGCGGCAAGTTCCGATCGAGCCTGCGACCGGCGTGTAACGCAGCAAGGCGATCTCTTCCGGCGGCTGCGAGGAAAGATTGAGCAGTTCCTCCTTCAACACGCCCTCGATGCCGTGCCTGGCCCCGTAAACGGTACCAATGGCATCGAAATCGCGCGCCGCATCGACAATTCCGCGCAGACTGTTGTTGATGACGGGCGTCGGCCCCCCGCTTTGGGCAACTACCAGATTCCTTTTGGCCATCTTCTTCCCCGTTTGTCAGTCTCTCACCGGTCAGGGTCCGTCGCCGAACGACGAGCTTTCCGCCCCCAACATCCCCGGATTGCGACCGTCCAAGGATACCGCCCGAGGATAGTCCTAGGGTGCAGCCCGGGGATAAACGGGCCCGCGGAGACTCGCCGCGGCGGTCGCAGGAAACGACCAAAGCGCGATGAGCCCCCATTTTATCGCTGGAAGAATACGCCCACAATGGGCGGGCGGCGCGGCCGCTGCCTGCACAGCACTTGCAGAGCAGTTGCCGGAAGGCACCGACGCAAGGTCTCAACGGCCGCTGGTCGCCGATTAGCTTCAGACCGATGATGCATCCCCGCGTCCTCGGGTCGTTGTCCGAGGTTGGTTTTCGATGCCGTTAGACTCCGCCCGGAGATGGCAACATGGAACGCTGGACTCCCGTGCTTGGTCTTTTCACGATGGTTTTTCTGGCTTGGCTGGGCTCCGAGAACCGTCGCCGCATGAACTGGCGTCTGATTGCAAGCGGATTGCTGCTGCAATTCCTCATGGCGGCGTTGCTATTACGGACGACCCTGGGACGCGCTGCTTTCACCGCGGCTCGATCGTTCATTGAACGATTGCAGTTCTTCGTCGATCAAGGTTCGAGCTTCGTCTTCGGCCCGGAGTGGCAGCACCACCAAGTGGCGTTCAAGGTCCTGCCGGTCATCATCTTCGTCTCATCCCTGACGGCGGTGCTGTTTCACCTGGGGATTCTTCAGTGGTTGGTTCGGATCATGGCCCACATCATGGTTTGGGTCATGGACGTGTCCGGAGCCGAATCGCTGGCCGCCTCCGCCAACGTGTACGTCGGCATGACGGAAGCCCCGTTGGTCGTTCGCCCTTATCTGGAAACGATGACGCGGTCGGAATTGATGGCCATGATGACGGCGGGGATGGCCACGATTGCCGGAACGGTCATGGCGGCCTACGTCACGATGGGCGTCGATGCCGGACACATCATGACGGCATCCCTGATTTCGGCGCCGGCTGCCTTGGTATTTGCCAAGATCATGGTGCCCGAGTTGGAAAACTCCCTCACAAAAGGAAAAGTGGCCGTCCAGGTGGAGCGATTGGACGCCAATATCCTCGACGCCGCTTGCCGTGGTGCCTCGGATGGAATGAAACTGGCAATCAACGTTGCGGCGATGTTGATCGCTTTTATCGCTTTAGTCGCCATGGTGAACTGGCTCTTGAGCCTGTTAGGAAATCCGGGCAATCAACCTCTGACGATGGAGCGGATCCTGAGTTGGATCTTTACCCCGCTGGCATGGATGATGGGGGTTCCCTGGCAGGATGCCGGCACGGTGGGGTCCTTGCTCGGCACGCGACTCGTGCTGAACGAATTCATCGCCTACCAGCAATTGACGTCGATCCGCGAAAGCCTGTCCCCGCGAGCGTTTCTAATCGCAACTTATGCCATCTGCGGCTTCGCGAATCTGGGTTCCATCGGAGTTATGATCGGCGGAATCGGAAGCCTGGTACCCAATCGACGCCGGGAACTGGCTCAACTCGGGCTGCGATCCATGATCGCGGGGACGCTGGCTTGCTACTCGACCGCGTGCATTGCGGCGATTCTTTCCTGAATGCTCGCCGGCTCTGAAAATCAGCCGAGCCGAGCGTGCGTCAAGTCGGTCGCCCAGTCTATTGAGGGAGTCGCTCCGTCGCGTCGCGCTGTTGGGCAGCATCTTGCCCCATTCAAAGCCTCGGCCACGACGAAGCGCGGCCTTTCAGGCACCAAATCGGATACAGCGTGGCACTTCAGGCACAAATCGGGTGTATGGAATCAAGCGAACGCGGGATAGGGGGTTTGATCGCGCGCCGTTACCCGCCACCTCTCCCCACTGGGGACCGTTCTTCCAGCAATTCGAGCAGACATTGTAAAAAAACTTGCCACGCAAGCAGTTGTTTTATACAATCGTTTTAATCATTCATTTGCCCCATTTCAGGCCAAAGGAGGCGATTGTGGAAGATACGCGAGGTCGTCTCTTGCTGGCGGCGGGGGAACTGTTCGCGGAGCGCGGCTTTGATGGGGCAAGCGCGCGCGAAATCTGCGATCGCGCCGGGGTGAACGTCGCTGCGATCAATTACTACTTTGGCGGAAAAGAGGCTCTGTACGTCGAAGCGGTGAAGGCCGCCGCGCCGCTGTTTCGCGCAGAGGCGGTCTTCGATAGGCAAGAGCCTCCTCCGAATGAATGCGATCCCAAGCGGCTCTTGGCGGACTACATTCGGCTCATGTTGGAGCATATGATCGGGCAAGATACGCCGTCGTGGAAGATCAAGCTCATCATGCGCGAAATGCTGGATCCGACCCCCGCTTGTGAAGCGTTTTTTCATAAACACGTATTGAGCAATTTTCGTACGCTTCTCCGTATTCTGGAAAGGCTTTTGCCGGAGCAAGTCCCGGAACACCGCAAGTACCAGATCGCTCTGAGTATCGTCGGTCAGTGTACGCACTATCGCGCGGCGGGGCGGCTGCTGGAAAAGATCATCCCCGAGACGCTCCGGCCGCAGTTCACCGTCGAACACATCGTTCGACACATCACCGAATTCGTGTTTTCGGCCTTGGGTTTGACGCCCTCGTTTGTGGACCGCTGGCGCACGGGCGAATCGGATTGCCCTGAATGCGAGAAGGAGCCGGCACTGGGGCAAAGTGCGAAGACGGACTGAGATCACGGCGCCGTCCTCGGGGATTTTTGGCGATTCGGCCGTGGCGGCGTTCATCCGAACAAGATCGCAGGCGTCCCGCCGAACTTGCAAGTAGCTACTCGTTGGTCGGCTTTCAACATTTTCTTACCGCGAGACTTTGGCTTATGGCCAGTGCTACCGTCTACAGATCGGCCCTTTGGGAAACGCTGATCCAATACGGAGCTCCGCCGCTGATTCTGATATTAGGAGTCGCGGGGTTCTTGTTGCTGAAAAGCTTGCGGCAGCCGCCGGCCCGCGAGGAACCGCCCGCAACCCTACCCGCCGTGGAAGTAGCGGTGGTGAAGCCGCACGAGGCGGGCCTGGAGATTTCCGGCGACGGAATCGTGGTCCCGTATCGCGAAATCCAGGTGGCGGCGGAGGTGGACGGCCGCGTCGTTTTCAAGGCGCCGGAGTGCAAGGCCGGCACCTACGTTAAGCAGGGCACGCTCCTGCTATCGATCGAGAAACGCGATTTCGAGATCGAAGTGGAGCGATTGAAGGAGCAGTTCAAGCAGGCCGAGAACTCAGTCCAAGAGTTGGACGTCGAAATCGAAAACACCAGCCGACTGATCGAGCTGTCGCAAAGCGAACTTCAAATCGCGGCACGGGATTATCAACGTGCGGAGACCTTGTTCGGCAGCAACGCAATGACTCAGGCCGAATTGGACGCGGCCAAACGCAATTACATTACCGCTCAATCGGCCCTGATGAACCTGGAGAACCAGCTCCGTCTGAAACAGGCAACACGACAACGATTGGCTTCGGCCCGCGATCAGGCCGTCGTGCTATTGCAAAAGGCGGAGTTGGACCTGGCGCGCACGGATATTCGCGCCCCCGCCGACGGCGTCGTCGTACAGGACCTCGTGGAAGCCGATAGTTACGTCCGCAAAGGTAGCACCGTTCTGGTATTCGAGGATACGTCGAAGGCACAGGTCAAGTGCAGCCTGAGAGTGGACCAGTTGGCTTGGTTGTGGGCCGTGCTGCGGCGAAACGGCGACGCCGCCGCGGATGTGCAAACCACGGCCTACGCCGTACCCAAGGTGCCCGCGACGGTAGTCTATGAATCGAACGGTTTGCAATATGCCTGGTCGGGTATCCTCGACGGCTATGAGGGGCTGGGTCTGGATGAGCAGACGCGGATGGTCCCCTGTCGCGTCATGGTCGACAATCCCACGTCGGTCAGGATGTTGGCTAGCGCGGCCGCCGAGCGCCGTGCGGCGAGTGCCGTTCCGGATCGGGCACCCCCGGCTTTGTTGCGCGGGATGTATGTCTCGATCCGAATACACGTCTCTCCCGAGCAAAGCATCTTGCGTTTGCCGGCACGCGGCGTCCAACCGGGGGGCAAAGTTGCCCGCGTCCGCGACGGCCGCCTGCGTTTGGTTCCCGTCGAGGTTATTCAAACCTTGGGCGACGAAGCGATGGTCCTGGCTTCCACCGAGATTTTGAGGGCCGGCGACCGTGTGGCCGTCTCCCCCACCCCCTTCTTGGAAAACACGCCGATCGCTCGGACGGGCGAGGGAGTCCCTGTTCAGGAACAATTGATCCCATGAAGTCGCTCCTTTCCTGGTCGATTCGCAACACGCCCGCCATGAATACGCTGCTGGCGGCGATTCTCGTCGTGGGCACGTATTCGCTGCTGAATTTACGCCGCGAAGTCTTTCCGGATTTCAGCCTCGACATCATTCTGATTTCGGTGCCTTATCCCGGCGCCAGTCCCACCGAAGTCGAGGAGGGTATTTGTCAGAAGATCGAAGAGGCGGTGCGATCCGTCGCGGGAATCAAGAAGATCAACGCCGTGGCGCGGGAAGGCATGGGCTCCGTGATCCTGGAACTCTATTCCAGCGTTCGGGACCCTCAGCGGGTTTTGAACGAGGTGCGTGCCGAGGTGGACCGCATCCCCAGCTTCCCCCTCCTGGCCGAGGACCCGGAAATCAAGCAGATCACGATCCGTCGCGCGGCCATCACGATCGGCTTGATCGGCCCGGCGGAACAGGATCTGCAATCGGAAATCGCCCTTCGCGAATTGGCCGAGCAAATCCGCGATGAATTGATCGCCTTGCCGAACGTCAATCAGGCCGATCTGATGGGGGTGCGTCCGTACGAAATTTCCGTGGAGATTTCCGAAGGAACGCTCCGGAAATACGGGCTGACTTTGCAAGAGGTTGCCCAGATCATTCGCCGCGAGAACGTCGAGTTGCCGGGCGGCACGCTTCGCGGCGACTCGCAAGAGGTATTGCTGCGGGGGAAAAATAAAGGATTAACCGGCAAAGAGATCGCGGCGCTGCCGCTGATTACTCGGCCGGACGGGACCGTGCTCACGGTCGGCGAAGTCGCCCAGGTGGTGGACGGTTTTTCGGATGCTTCGGCCATCAGCCGCATCAACGGACGCCCGGGGATCGCCATCGTGGTGACCAGCACCTCGACCGAGGACTTGTTGCGCACCACCAAAGACGTACGAGAGTACTTGGCCGCGAAGAAGCTGCCGCCCGGCTACGAGCTGACGACTTGGGACGACGTCTCCGTTTACGTCCGCGACCGTTTGAACCTCCTCGCCAAGAACGGCTTACAGGGGCTTCTCATCGTTTTCATCCTGCTGGCTATCTTTTTGGAACTGCACCTGGCCTTCTGGGTGGCCTTGGGTATTCCCATTTCGCTGCTGGGCACTTGCATCGTTTTCGTCGGCACGGACCAAACGTTGAACATGATGTCGATGTTCGCGTTCCTGATGGCGCTGGGAATGTTGGTCGATGACGCCATTGTGATCGGCGAGAACGTCTACGTGCACCGCAACATGGGTAAAGGATTGATCCAAGCCGCGGTCGACGGAACGTATGAGGTCCTCCCCTCCATTTTTGCCGCCGTTATGACGACCGTCATCGCCTTCAGCCCCTTGTTCTTCGTACCCGGCATCATGGGAAAGTTCATCTGGCTCTTGCCCTTCGGAGTCGTATCGGCCCTGCTCGTTTCGTTGGTCGAGGCCCTTTTCATCCTGCCCTGCCACCTGGCACACGGTTCGGCGAACGAACGGCATCGCAGCAACGGGGGTGACGGCCGCGGTGCACAAGAGTATCGCGAGGATGATGCCGCAGGGAACGGCACCGCCCGTATGCGTCGCTTGGGTACGCTGATTTGGAGGGTGGCGGCCGTCGGGCTGCTGCTGGGCGGCTTGGCCTTGCTTCTCGGCGCCCCTCTGCCCTACGGAATCTCCTTGCAAATTTGGATCGTATCGGCCGTACTGCTCTTTCTGACCGTGGCGGCAACCTACCTGCCCCTCATCGAGAGATTCACCAATGCGGTCAACGATCGGGCGGACACC
Organism: Thermogutta hypogea; assembly: GCF_055386265.1. Classification (NCBI taxonomy): domain Bacteria; kingdom Pseudomonadati; phylum Planctomycetota; class Planctomycetia; order Pirellulales; family Thermoguttaceae; genus Thermogutta; species Thermogutta hypogea. Next base: position 715,154 of record NZ_AP042425.1, on the reverse strand, counting down.
GCCTTGCGCTGGGTGATCGACCACGTCTATACGCCCTTCCTGGGCGCGGTCCTTCGTTTCCCCGTGGTTGCCGTCAGCGGCGCGATAGCCTTCCTCGTCACCTCGCTCGGTCTGGTCGTTTCCGGGATCATTCCCTTCGTGACCTTTCCGAAAACCGATGCCAACCTCATCGAGGCGTCCGTTTATTTCCCAGCCGGAACGCCGGAAATCGTGACCGATCACGCCACGCAAGTCATCGAGGAAGCGATGCGGCAGATCAACGATGAGTATATCCGGAACCACCCCGAGCACCCCAAGGGTTTGATCCAAACGACTTATCGCTTGGTCGGCGACGTGACGGTGAGCGCCTTACGTGTGGGGAATGAACTTCCGACGGGAAGCCACTCCGGCAAGGTTCAAGTGCAATTGGTAGATGTGACGGAGCGGGCGATCGACAGCCTGGCACTCGTCAACATGTGGCGTCAAAAGGCCAATGAATTGGGACGGCATTTCCCCGGAGCGGAAAGCGTGACCTTCGCCGGAGCGGCGATGGGCCCCGGCGGATCGCCGATCGAGTTCCGCCTGCTGGCCCCTCCCGCGAAGATGGCCGCCTTGGAAGAAGTCGTCGAACGCTGCAAGCAGAAATTGGCCGAGTACGACGGTGTTTTCGATATTCAGGACGACTCCCGCCCGGGCAAGTGGGAGTTCCAAATCAAGACTTTGGAGACGGGAAAGGCCCTGGGGGTTTCCCTGACGGATCTGGCGGGCGCGGTCCGGGCGGCCTATTACGGCGAAGAAGCGATGCGGCTGCAACGCGGACGACACGAAGTCAAATTGATGGTACGGTATCCGGAGCAAGAGCGCCGATCGTTGGCGCAATTCGGCGAAATGCGCGTTCGCGTCGATGGAGTCGAGCGCCCCATTCGCGAGCTGGCCGACGTCCGCGTGGAACGCGGTTATTCGCAGATCCACCGACTGGATCAATTACGGTCCATCAGCATCACCGCCGATGTTGACGAGAATCGTACCCACGCCCAGCAGGTCGTACAAGAGTTCAAGACGGATTTCCTGCCTCAACTCCTGTCCGACCCTAAATTCGCCGACATCCAGATCCGCTGGGAGGGCGCGCAGGAACAGACCAACGAATCGGTAACGGCCATGATTCGCGGGCTGCTGATTTCCCTGATCGGAATCTTCGCCCTGCTGACCTTCCAATTCCGGTCGTATTTCCAGCCTCTCATGATCATGGCGATCATCCCATTCGGCTTGGTCGGCGCCATCATCGGGCACCTCATCATGGGGATGCCTTTGACGCTGATGTCGATCTTTGCACTGGTGGCATTGACGGGGGTCTTGGTCAACGATTCGATCGTGCTCATAGACTTCATCAATTCCCGAGTCCGCGGCGGCATGCCCATCAAGATGGCGCTCTTGGAGTCCGGCAGACGCCGGTTGCGACCGGTGTTGTTGACGTCGCTGACCACCATCGGCGGACTGGCTCCCATCACGTTCGAAAAATCCGTGCAAGCGCAGTTTTTGATTCCCATGGCGGTCACGCTTTCCTTCGGTCTGGCGTTTTCCACGATCCTGGTGCTGTTCTTGGTGCCGACGTTGTATCTGATCTATTCCTGGTTCGTGCCGATACCGCGGGAGAGTGATGAATACGCCGTCGCCGACGACTCGCAAGAGGACTCTTGCGACGTAGCGGAGGCAGCGGCACCGGTCGAGAAAGAGAAAGAAGGAATCGAGGAGCCGCTAACCATCGGTTACTCTCTGCAAACCACGGACAGTCGCTGAACAGCTCACGCTGCGATCTCCGAGACGCTCCAAGGCTCAGCGCGCCGAGACCGCCGATCCGGCGGCCCACGGAAATCCTGGCATCGAACAAGAGTTCCCTGCGGCACTGGAAACCGCGGACCGCTTGGGCTATAAAAGCTGTCGGTCGATCATAGGAGGAAAGATGCCATGACTACGATCCTGGTGGTGGATGACTCGCCGGTTGATCGGAAGCTGGTGGGAACATTGCTGGAACACCGGTTCCCTTGGAAGATCGAGTACGCGGCAACCGGCACCGAAGCGCTGGCAAAGATGAAGCTGGTATTGCCGGATCTCGTAGTCACCGATTTGACGATGCCCGAAATGGACGGACTCGAGCTGGTCCGCGCCGTGCGGCAGCACTACTCCGAGGTACCGGTCATTCTGATGACGGCATATGGGACCGATACCTTGGCGCTGGAGGCCTTGGAACTCGGCGCCGCCAGCTACGTCCCCAAATCTCAACTGGCGGCCCGGTTGCCGGAAACGGCCGACAGCATTCTCCGTATCGCGGAGCAAAATCAAGAGCGCGAAAGGCTTTTGCAACGATTGGAACGCATTGAGTTTGATTTCGTGCTGGAAAACGAGCCGGAATTGATCCAGCCTTTGGTTTCGTTGGTGCAGCAGACATTGGCGGGAATGCAATTCACCGACTTTGCCGGCCGGTTACAGATGGGGGTTTCGCTGAAGGAAGCCGTCCTGAATGCGTTGTTCCACGGCAATCTTCAAATTACGCGGGATGAAATCGCCGCCGTTTCAGATCGACTGCTGGGGGAGGACGAGGTCAGCCTGGTCGATCAAAGACGGGCCCAGCCGGAGTTCCGCGACCGCAAGATCTATGTCCACGTGGAAATCGACCGTCGGCAAGCGAGATTTGTCGTCCGCGACGACGGTCCCGGTTTCGATGTGGCGAGGTACGCCGCGACAACCGGTGCCCCGCCCGAATTGGAGGAACATCGCGGGTTCTCCTTAATGCGCACGTTCATGGACGAAGTGCATTTCAACCCGCAAGGCAACGAGGTCACCCTCATCAAGCGGCGCGAAAAGCAGGAGGCGGAAAAGACGGCATGACGCTTCGGCCCACACGTACGGGTCGCACGCCGGACAAAAGGCCCCAAGCCTTCGAAGAACACCCCGTCCCGTTTGATGGGCTCAGTGCCGGCCGCGTCGCGGTTACCGACGGCCGAAAGAGGCCGCGTGTCTTGCTGGTGGACCATCAGGACAGTTTCGTCCATAATTTGGCCCGCTACTTCCAGCTTGTCGGCTGCGATGTGACCATCCGCCGGAGTTATGCCTTGGAGTCTGGCTGGGTACTGGAAGAGGGCTTTCGGGCGGTCATTCTTTCACCCGGCCCGCGCCGTCCCGCCGATGAACCGAACAGCCTCGCCCTGGTTCACCGGCTGGCGGGGAAAGTCCCGATGCTGGGCGTTTGTCTCGGGCATCAGATCATCGCCGAGGCATTCGGCGCCCAGGTTGTCGAATCGAATGACCCGTGTCACGGCCGCGGGACGTGGATCCGATACGTGCCGCACCCGTGTTTCGCCCGATTGCCGAATCCGTTCCAGGCGGGAAGATACCATTCGCTGTGCGTCGCACCGGACTCATTGCCGGACGACATCATCCCCCTTGCCTGGACCGACGACGGGACCGTGATGGCCATTTGCCATCGGCGCTGGGACGTCGTCGGCTGGCAATTCCACCCCGAGTCGATTCTGACCCCCGTGGGACTCAGGCTCATTCAGGCGTTCTTGCGCTATGCCGACGCGAAATCCCCGGTCGCACGCCCGTTCGCACACGGGAACGCTTCCTGCCGCTAATTCAGCAGCCCGAACGTCCGCAAGGTCCGCCGCAAACATTCCTCCTCTTCCTGCGAGAGCGGCGTCATGGGCAGCCGCAATTCACCCGTATCGCGTCCCAAGAGCCGCATGGCGGCCTTGATGGGAATCGGGTTGGTCGCCAAGCCCAACATGTCCCGCGCTAGGGGGAAAAGCTTCTTGTGAAGAGCCTGAGCCGTCGGGATATCCCCGCGGTCCCAGGCCGCGACGAGTTGCATCATTTCTCGCGGAACGATATTCCCAATCACGGAAATCACCCCGCGACCGCCGACCGAAAGAATGGGCAAGGTCAGACTATCGTCTCCGCTCAGCACGGTCAAATCGCTGCCGCAAGTGATTTGCGACACCTGGTCCAAGGAACCGGTAGCCTCCTTGACCATGGCAATATTCGGGATTTCAGCCAGGCGAAGGATTGTTTCCGGCTCGATATTCTTCCCAGTCCGTCCGGGGATGTTGTAGATGCAAATGGGGATATCCACCGCCTCGGCCAAGACTTTGAAATGCCGGTAGAAACCCTCCTGGGTGGGCTTGTTATAGTAGGGCGCAACGACGAGGGCGGCATCGGCCCCGACCTGGGCCGCCCAGCGGGTCAGCTCCAAGGCCTCTTGGGTGCTGTTGGAGCCGGTACCCGGCATGACTTTGACGCGTCCGGCGGCAGCCTTGATTACCGCGGCAATGACCTCGCGATGCTCGGGATGCGAAAGGGTCGGGGATTCGCCGGTCGTTCCCACGGGACACAAGCAGGTAGTGCCGGCTTGGACCTGGAACTCCACGTGCTCCTCCAACAAGGCATAGTCCACCTTTCCATCGCGGAAGGGGGTGACCATGGCGACTGAAAGACCGGCGAATTGTTCTGCGCGTGTGGCCATACGTCTCTCGTCAGACGGGCTGGAATGAGGATGGAATCAAAGTGGGATGGGCAAGGCCGACGAACACCCGCACCGGCGGTGGACACGGCCGCACCCTAGTTCGTCACGTCGCGGCCGCCGGAGAAGCGATTGCGGCGGACACCATCAATTGCTTCATTTCCCGCACGGCTTGGGTCATACCCACCAAGACGGCCCGAGCGACAATGCTGTGCCCGATATTTAACTCGTGCATATGCGGAATCGCCGCCACCGGCTGCACATTGCGATAGGTCAAACCGTGCCCCGCATGCAAGACCAAGCCGCGTTCGTGAACCAAAGCCGAAGCCGACCGCAGGACGGCCAACTCTTGTTCCGCGGCACGGCCCTTGGCGTTGGCGTATCCGCCGGTATGCAACTCGACGGCCTCGACGCCCAGCTCGGCGGCGGCTTCGATCTGATGCGGCTGCGCGTCGATGAACAAACTCACCTGGATACCGGCCTCCCGCAGCTTGCTCACAACTTCGCGGACGCGCTCCTTCTGTGCCGCCACGTCCAACCCGCCCTCGGTGGTGATCTCTTCTCGTTTTTCCGGGACGAGCGTGGCCTGGTCCGGTTTGACCTCCAGCGCGATCCGAAGAACTTCCGAAGCACACGCCATCTCCAGATTCAGCTTGACGGCGGTAGTCTCTCGAAGGATTCGCAAATCACGATCCTGAATATGCCGCCGATCCTCGCGCAAATGGAGTGTAATGCCGTCCGCTCCCCCCAATTCAGCAAGTACGGCCGCCGCTACGGGATCAGGCTCGTAGGTCCGTCTTGCCTGCCGGAGCGTCGCCACGTGGTCGATATTGACGCCTAATTGAATCATCGTCCCGTCATCAGCCGTACATGTTCGGCGCGGCGCCTTCCCGCAAAACGCCGGATAGTTTCTCTCCGCAACGTGCTCACGAACTCGTCCCGGCCGTCGCGTCCCCAAACCGGCGCCCGAGTGACAGCCTGTTGAACGGCTGGGTTGCCGGCTTTACGCTGACCGCCCCAAACATGGCCTCCAAAGGTACAGCGGTCTCCCGATGCTCCGATCTGGAAGGCTTTGCATCATTCTCAATATCTCCGGGCGATTATATCGGCATTGCGAAGTCGTGGAAAGAAACCCCGCAACCCCCCTCTGAAAGCCAGTGCGGTCGGCTCCTGAACTGAGGCTGCGGAGGGGCATGCCTCCCCCGAAACTTCCGTGTGACGTATGCTAACAGCATGGGCACGTCGCCCGCAGCCGTTCCGAGTCCGCGAATAGGTCCAATATGAAAAATCCCAACGAATACTTTCAGCTACGGCGAGATCGTCTTCGGCGCGTGCTGAAAAAGAACTCCTTGGCCGGTTTCCTGATAACCAAGCCTCAGAACGTGACCTACCTCACCGGGTTTAGCGGTGAGGACTCGTTTCTGCTGTTGTGGCACGACGGCGAGGTCTTGATCAGCGACTCGCGCTTCACATTGCAGATCGCCGAAGAGTGTCCGGGGCTGGAGGTCATCATCCGTCCCGGCGGCGTCGGCATCGTGAAGGCCGCGGCGCGAGCCGTCCGCCGCGCCAAGCTCTCCCGCGTGGGTTTCGAGGCCGCCCACTTGACGGTCGAAGCTCGCGAGGCGTTGGGGAATGAGTCCGGCAACGTGGAGTGGGTCTCCACGACGCATTGGGTGGAAGAGCTGCGAATCGTAAAGGACCCCGAGGAAATTGCAAGGATTCGCAAAGCCGCCGGCCAGGCGATGCGCGCTTTTTCGGCGGTTCGCGCTGGCCTGCGTCCCGATCACGACGAAAAACAGATCGCGGATCTCCTGGAGCACCAGATGCGGCTCCTCGGCGCACGCTGCGCGGCGTTTCCCACGATCGTCGCCGTCGGCCCGCGCGCGGCGTTGCCGCATGCCATCCCGGGACGCAGCCGCGTGGAGGAACATCCCATCCTCTTAATCGACTGGGGCGCGGACGAGGGCTGGTACAAGAGCGACTTGACCCGGGTTTTGGTGACCGGTAAAATCGGTCCCAAATTTGAGCGGCTGTACGAGCTTGTGTTGCGCGCTCAGGAAGCCGGGATCGCGGCGATCGGCCCGGGGGTGACGGCGGCCGAGGTCGATGCTGCGGCACGCAAGGTGATCGAAGAGGGGGGCTTTGGTCGGGCATTCGGTCACGGCTTGGGGCATGGTGTCGGCTTGGAAATCCACGAGGCCCCAAGCCTATCGGCAAAGTCCAAAACCGTTTTGAAGCCGGGGATGGTCGTGACCGTCGAACCGGGCGTTTACCTTCCGGGTTGGGGCGGAATAAGAATCGAGGATGACGTCCTCGTAACCCGCTCCGGGAGGGAAGTGCTCACCTCCACTCCAAAGTCATTGGAAGACATCTACATAAGCCCTTGATGGGGATCTCGGCAGGACGATTCGATCCCGTCGTTCGGAACGCTTTGATACTCTTTGACACTCTCGCCGCAATTGCCGAATCATGCACTCCGAGCCAACTGAAGAACCTATCGGTCGCCCGCAATCCGGCGGTCAAGACGTTTTCGACGTACGCCGTGTCCGCAAGCTGGTCGAATTGATGGAACGCCACGAGTTGGCGGAAATCGACTTGCGCGACGGCGATGTGCGAATCCGCTTGCGCAAGGGACGGCAACCGAGTTCGGCCGTCGGTGTTCCGCAAAGTGTCCCCATGCCGTTCGTTTTCCCGGTTTCTTCGCCGATCGCTCCGGCCGGCGAAGCGACGGCGGCTGCGCCCGCCGTGCGGCGGGAAGAGGACGAGAAGAAGCCCGAACCTTCCCCCGCCGCCCACGCCGATAATCTCCTTCTGATCCGCAGCCCGATGGTGGGAACCTTCTATTCGGCGCCGGACCCCGATTCGCCGCCTTACGTCAAGGTCGGCGACCACGTCGGCCCCGAGACGGTGGTCGGCATCGTCGAGGCGATGAAGGTCTTCAACGAGCTGCCGGCGGAGGTCTCGGGAAAGATCGTGGCCGTGCTGGTCGAGAACGGAGAGCCGGTGGAATACGGGCAGCCCTTGTTCAAAGTGGATCCGGCCGTTTAGCCCATCGCGTTTCCCGGAGTGTTTTACGGAGATCAAGCGGGCGGCGTTGTTTTTTCAGCCTCGACGGGTTCAGCGTGAGCCGGCATGTTCAAGCGCATACTGATTGCCAATCGCGGAGAAATCGCCCTGCGGATCATTCGTGCCTGTCGTGAGATGGGCATCGAGACGGTCGTGGTGTACAGCGAGGCGGACCGGGGCGCGGCCTATTTGGAGCTTGCGGACGAGGCGTACTGTATCGGGCCGGCCAAAGCTGCCGACAGCTATCTGCGTTTCGACCGCGTGATCAGCGCCGCGGAAGTCGGGAATGCTCAGGCGATCCACCCCGGCTACGGGTTCTTGGCCGAAAACGCTCATTTCGCGGAGGTTTGCCGTAGTTGCCAAATCGAGTTCATCGGCCCGCCGCACGAGGCGATGTCCATGCTCGGCGACAAGAACCGCGCCCGAGCGTTGGCGAGGGAAGCCGGCGTCCCCATCGTTCCCGGCAGCGACGGCGCGATCGAAAGCGAGACGGAGGCGCTGCGAGTCGCCAAAGACATCGGCTATCCGGTGCTGATCAAGGCGGCGGCGGGCGGCGGCGGCAAGGGAATGCGAATTGCCGTCAGCGAGAACGCCCTCAAATCCGCGCTGCAACAGGCCCAGCAAGAGGCCGAAGCCGCGTTCGGAAACGGGGCCGTGTACCTGGAAAAGTACGTCGAGCATCCGCGTCACGTCGAGGTTCAAGCGATCGCCGACCACTTCGGCAACGTGATCCATTTGTGGGAGCGCGATTGCACCACCCAACGCCGTCATCAAAAGTTGATCGAAGAAAGTCCGGCCCCCAACTTGCCGGATGAAGTCCGTCGGGCGATTTGCAACTCGGCCGTCCGAATCCTCAAAGCTGCAAACTACACGAATGCGGGTACGGTCGAGTTTCTTGTCGATCGGCAATTCAACTTCTATTTCATCGAAGTCAACGCCCGCATCCAGGTCGAGCACCCCGTCACGGAAATGGTCACGGGAATCGATCTCATTCAAACCCAGATCCGTGTTGCGGCGGGGGAACCCTTGCCGTTCAAGCAAGAGGATGTCGAACACCGCGGTTGCGCCATCGAATGCCGCATCAACGCCGAGGACCCGGCCAACAAGTTCCGGCCGTCCGCCGGCCGCATCGACCGCATGTTCGTGCCCGGGGGACCGGGTGTGCGTTTCGATTCCCACGCCTATCCCGGCTACGTCGTGTCGCCTCACTACGACTCCATGATCGGCAAGCTCATCGTGCATCGACGCACGCGCTCGGAAGCGATCGCCTGCATGAAGCGCGCCTTATCCGAGCTGCGCATCGAAGGCATCAAGACCACGGTACCGTTGCACATGGAGATTCTCTCTCACCCGGTCTTTACCGAGGCTCGGGCCGATACCACGTTCGTCGAGCGCACGTGGGCGGGCTGAGGGGAGCTTCACGGCCGTGCGCTGCGCCCGCCGTGCAAACCGCCGGGTGGCCGACAGTCTCTTGGGGATAACCGCCGTTGCCGCATCCCGATGAGGGAAACGCTGTTGGGCCGGAATGGCGCGAAAAGAAGCGTGTTTGCGACGTCGGAGTCTAGGGTGGATCGAATCCGCCACGGCACAGCGGCTGGCAACAGGCAATGCGAATCGCCCCTAGCGCGCAGCCGATCAGGACTCCGTAACGGCTGACGGCTGAGTATGTGTAGGCGGAGCATGTGGGGTGAAAGCGACAAGCCCTTCCCACGAGCGGACTCAAAGCGATTTGATAAGCCTTGATGGCCCCGAGAATGGGTATGGCCGCCACGCGGTCCATCAGCCACACCGCGAAGAGAATCGCGGTGAGCATCACGGCTATCGTCCAAACAGCCACGCGTCCCACGCCGGAAATCACAGTCTGTCGCCTCATTCCGCCCCGTCGTTCATGGAGCACCAAGGTTTCGCCGCGGCCGAAATCATGGCTGAGCGCATTCGCCCCCGCCCTTGCGGGTTGCTGATGCCGCCGTTCGACGCAGCCTGTCGCTTAACCTTCGGATAAGTCCGGGAAATTCGCGCGCCATAGTCGCGAAGTCCGGTTCGGCGTCTCGACGCGGGATCATCACCAGATCGATCCCGGCCTGGATGCGGGCGCGATTCAAACGAAAAACCTCCCGCATAAGACGCTTCCAACGGTTGCGGACGACGCTCTTACCGCACTTCCTCGATACCGAAAGCCCGAGCCGAGGAAAGCCGTATTGGTTTTCGCAAGCGTAAATAATCAGGCAGCTTCCCGAGGCGGAGCACTTCCTTGCGAAGACCCGATCGAATTCGCGGCGTTTGCGGAGTCTCAGGATCTTTGGGAAGCTTCGATCGCCCGGATCCGGCGGACGGGGCACGCCGTTCGATTGCACCTCGGTCTGCTCACCGCGGCCTTTACGCCCCGGGGTGTCTCGCGTCACCATCGCAAATCAGCGCGGGGACTGCGGCGGTATCCCCTCCCCAAATCCTGAATCGCCAGCCGCTCGGTTTCGGTAAGGGCATCGACCTGGTCCGGGGAGACGATCTGGATTTCCGCGTACAAATCTCCCGACTCCCCATCCTTGGTCCTAATCCCGTGGCCGGGCACGCGCAGGCGCTTTCCGGTGGACGTTCCGGGCGGAACCTTGACGCTGATCGTGCCGTGCGGCGTGGGTACGTCGACCTTGGCGCCCAAGACGGCCTCGGGGATGGTGATCGGTAGCTTCAGGTACAGGTCTTTTCCCTTTCGCTCGAAATGCGGGTGCGGCGTCACGTGGACGGTCAAGAATAAATCGCCGGGCGGTCCGCCGGGCGTGGCCGTGGCGCCCTGCCCTCGCAACCGAATACGTTTGCCGTCCTCGATTCCCGCCGGAATCTTTACTGCAACCGAATCGCGGCGACCGTCCGGCCTCCCGATGACAAGCGGAATTTCTCCGCCCTCGATGGCCGTTTTGAAGGGAATGGTGATCTCCTGAAACAGATCGATTCCCCGAGTTGAACCGGTCCTAGTGCGACGTGATCCGGTGCGGCTTTGCTGCGCGCGGCCGAGGTTGGAGAAAATGTCGCCCAGCCCACCGACGCCGATATCGTCCGCGTATTCGCCTCCCCCGAAGAATCTCGCCAAATCATTCCAGTCGTCGAAGGTGAAATTCGCCGTTCCTCCCCGCTCATTGCCGGCCCATTCCTGCCCCGCCCCTTGAAACGAACTCCCATAGCGATCATACATCTCTCGCTTCTTGGGATCGTTCAACACCTCGAACGCCTCTTGCACCTCCTGGAACTTCTTTTTAGCGTCTTTATCTTTGGGGTTGAGATCGGGGTGGTATTTCCGGGCCAATTCGCGATAGGCCTTCTGAATATCCGCTTGAGACGCGTCGCGCGACACTCCCAGAACTTGGTAGTAATCACGGGCCATGCGAGTGTTCTTGAATACTCCCACCATACCGGCGTTCTCGAACTCCCTAGCAAATCCAGCTTTTCATTATGGCAAGTTTCGAGCTTCACACAAATCCCCATGAAACCCCAGAAACCTGCCAAAATGGCACAAATCGGCCATCCCGGAACTCGGTCAGGCGATCGGTTGCAACTACCATTCCATCAACCCCGCCGCCTCAGGGATTAGGAGAGGGCAGACGCGGAGCAGGCTGACCACGGGCTTCGGAGCAGGCTGCTCAAGGGTTTGGGATGCCTCCTTGGAAGCGTCAACCGTGGGCTGACTGCCCCCGGGGAAGATGCCGTCGGGTAGCGATTTCCACGGTCCGAACGCCGCGGACGGGTCAGTATCCCTGAACCACTTTGCCGTCGGAGATCGCGCTGAGATAAACGAACGTATCGCGGTCGATGTTCTGGCTGATGGGGCGGCAGGAACCGTCCACCATGGCGAACTGCACCACGCCTGGGTGACGACTGGTGAATTGGAACCAACCCGTCTTGCCTTGGGCGTCGGCCGCCAGTCCCCATGCCGCCGCCATGACGCCGCAGCCGAACCATCCGTAGGAGCGCTGGGGTATCTCGGTTCCGCCCATGGCCTCGCCGAAGAGCAGCGAGTTGCTGGAGCCGTCGGCCACCGTTGCAAAGGATTCGTGGGATCGATTCCAGAAGACGCCGCGGAAGACGTCGGAACTGGCGACGCCCGTCACGCCCATGTAGCCGCCGCTTCCCAAATAATTGGTGCGTCCCAAGGCGGCCCCGCTCCCATCGGAAAAGCTTGCTCCCACCAAGCTAACATGGGGAGCGACATGGTGAAAATGCAGCAGGGCTATGGCGTCGGGGGCGGAGCGGGCGAAATCGGAAGGGCAAAGGAGGAGCGGCGGCTGGATTTTGGCCGCCTCCCACCCCGACGGCCGCTGCCAGTAGCCCGCCCCACTCCTGCTTTCGTCGTAAAGAGACACGCCCCCGAAATCGGCGGCATCGGCGTCGCTCGCTCTCCGCAGGTTCTCTTGCTCGGTGTAGCTTAACAGGAAGCCGTGGACCGTGGCCCACTGACCGGGATAGGGCGGTACCGCGGCTTGCGGTAAGGGCCCTAAATATCCGGGCGGAAAGGCTTTGTATACGTCGTGGAAATTGTGCGCGGCGATGGCCAACTGTTTCAGGTTGTTCAAACATTGGCCGCGGCGGGCGGACTCTCGTGCCATCTGCACGGCCGGCAAGAGCAAGGCGATCAGCAAACCAATGATCGCAATGACCACCAGCAATTCGACGATGGTGAACCCAGGACGCTGGGTAGGTGCCATAGGAATTCCCCGTGGTTTTCACGGACGAGCCTGGTTCCAGTCCCGCCCTTGCCACCCCGTCAGCCTCCATCATAGAACGAGGTTGCCGCCGCAAACAAGTTTGCCGCAGGGGTCACCGGATTCGAACGGCGAGAATCCCCTCCGCACGGTTTTGCACCCAGACCGGATCCAGACGACAGGGAAGCAAGGCGCGGAGATTGTCTTGGGCCGCGGCCACGCCGAGGCGGACGGCGTCGGGCACCGAGAATCCGGCTTGAACCGCCCACGCCAAAGCCCCCGCCAGGGCATCCCCGCAGCCGATCGGATTTACGACAGCCTCCGCGGCAGGCGGATCGTATCGATAGACTTCGCACTCCGAAGCCAGCCATACCGCGGAGGAGCCTTGCGATACCAGCGTCCACGCCGCGCCGCGGCGACACAGGTCTTGCATTCCGCAGACCAGCTCTCGGTCATCACGAAATCGGCATCCCAGGGTCGCTTCCAATTCCGCCCGATTCGGCTTGACCAGGAACGGTCGGAGGGGCAAGACCGCGATCAGACCCGGGCCGCGAAAATCCGCGATAACGGAAGCCGGGCATGACGCAAGCAACTCCCGATACGTTTCAGGCGGCATACCGCGCGGCAGCGATCCGCTGAAAACCAGAATGTCGGCCCTATTCCACCACTTGCGGAGGCGATCCGCGAAATCGGCCAACTCGGAAGGGGAGAGCGTCGCCGACTCTTCCACAAGCTCGGTGACCCGGCTGCTCGCCCGTTCGATTACCGTCACGCAAGTCCTGGTCGGAGCGGCCGTGGCGACGCAGTCGCAGTCCACGTTGAGGCCCGCCATTTCGCGTTCCACGTTGTCGCGGACGTTCGGCCCGATCGGCATGATTGCCGTGACGCTGCCGCCCAAGGAACGCGCCGCGACGGCGGTGTTCGTCACCTTCCCGGAGAGGCATTCGATAACCTGTTCCGCACGATTGACTTCGCCGGGCGTCACGCGATCGAACACCATGATCCGTTGCCAAGCCGGTGTCAGTCCCGCCGCGATGATCACAATATGCCCTCCAGGACGGCCAAAACGTCCTCTTGCGATGCCTCGCGCGGGTTGCCGCTCATGCTGCTGCCGGACGAGCCGGCCGCGATAGCCGGCAAGCGGTCGGCCGACACGCCCACTTCCGACAGTCGCCGCGGAATCTTCCACTCGCTCAGCAGTTCCGCAATGGCCTCCAGAAGCCGATCGACCTGTTCCTTTTCCGGCATGGAGGCTGGCAAATCGAGTACACGGCGAGCGAGCTGGGCCATCCGCGCTGCTTCGGTGGCGCGATTGAACTCGAGGGTGGGTAACAACATCAGGGCGCAAGCCAATCCGTGCGGCAGGCCGACCTGCACGCCGAGCGCAGCGGCGATTCCGTGGGCCATGCCCAGTCCGGAATTGGCCAAACAGATGCCGGAAACCAAAGCGGCGTAGGCCATGGTCTCCCGTGCCGCCTGATCCCCCTCATCCCGGGCGAGTTTTCGCAGGGCTGGAATGGCGGAACGCAGTGCCGACTCGGCCAAAGCCTCGGGAAGCGGTGCGCGCCGGCGACTCAAGTAACTCTCCATCAGTTGCGTGATCGCATCCATGCCGGAGTAGGCCGTCACGTGCCGCGGAGCCGAGGCGGTCAATTCGGCGTCGACGATCGCCAAGGCGGGCAGTATGCGGTCGTCACGGAGGCTCTTCTTAAAGGGCGGTTCGAGGCTGGAGATCACGGCGTTCTTCGTGGCCTCCGTACCCGTCCCCGCGGTAGTCGGCATCGCTATTACGGGCAGGCACGGCCGGCAAAGTCGAAGCCCCCGACCCACGCCTTCGAGGTAGTCGCGAATGGAGTCGCCTTCCGGGTGCGTGAGGCGTGCCGAAACAGCCTTGGCCAAGTCGATAGCCGCCCCCCCGCCCAGGGCGAGAATGACCGCATCCCCCAAATCCGCCGATCCCCGCCACCGTTGGGCCAACTCATCGACGTCCGCGACCTGAGGCTCTCGATGAATCTCAGCCGTGTCGGCAACGACGCACCCGCTCAGCCGAACCGACTCGGCGATTTCCTCAACCATGCCGGACCGAAGCAAAGTCCGAGAACCCACCAGCAAGAAGCATTGCCGACCCAGCGAGGGAAGATAGCGCGGCAACTCGCGACGACGCTCCCATCCGAAGACGATCTTCCGGGTAGTCGCGAAATCAAAAGGCGGCAAGCACTCCGACGGTCGCCCCCGTGACATCGTTTGGGATCCCTTGCTCTGGGAGAAAAGCCTTTTTGTGCGCCGGAGCGACGCTCGTCGCTCTTACAACCGTTTCGGGCTGCCATCGTCTTACGCGGGCGGCAGCCGGAACGCGGCGCCCAACTCGATCTATTGAAGGCCTTCCGAGGCCGTCATGCAAGCTGCGGACCGACACATCTCGAGGGACGACGATCGTTAGGCGGCATCTTCATGCGAGTTTCGCCGACGTTGGAACGAAGTTGCCTCTTCCGGCGACCGGACCGTATTTCCTTGCGGCGGATTACGAAAACAAAAGACCCGGCCCAAGTCGGCGACCACGCCGGTCGCCGTTAATTGCTCCAAAAGCACCAGCATCGCCACGGGGTAAAGATGGAACATCAATCTGCGAAAAGCCGTGAAAAGGTGGTATGTGAGGGGATAGGGTGTCACGACGAAAACGGCGAGGTAGGACGCCGCCCCCAGCATCGTGAGCAGCCGCAGAGACATCGCTTCGGTCGAGAGGGGGCAGCGCCGCTTCAGCAGGAGCGACAAAAATAGGGCACCCCAGCCGAATCCCCAAACATTGTTCACACATTCAGAGGCGGCGAAGGAGGCGATTTGCGGTACTCTTCCCACGCACCGCGTGAGCCAATCCCACGAGAGCGCGGCAAGATACGAGCGGTACAGGGGCGAGCGCGGGATGTCTCCGTGAGTCAGTCGCAGCAAGACAAACATGATCAGGATCGGCAGGAGGACGATTCCGAAATCCACAAGCGGCTGCCGACGCAAGCGGGCACCGAGAGACGTGCCTTTTCCGGCGACGCAGTCTTCGTTCGATCCGGAACGCCGACTTGCATCTCGGCTTCGCCGGCGTGTCGTGAGCCGCGTTAGTGCGAGCGTCGTCAGGACTAGGCCGCTCCAAAGCGTTCCCTCTTGCTTGACGGCCATGGCCCCGGCGAGCATCAGGCCGCACAGCAAGGCGTAACGGCCGTCGGCACCGGGCGACACGTCGGCGGCGCAAATAGCCGCCGCCGCCAGGTAGGCCGCCAGAACGACATCCGCCGACCCCGACAATCCCGCCCCTTCGGAGAATTTCCACAGCCACGGCGTGAGGACGCAGAAGAAGGTAAGCCAACCCGCCGCGCCTGGATCGTACCGAGCCGCACAGCTTGCCCAAAGGAACGCGATCACCGTCAGGAAACCCCAAAACAAGAGGGGCAGGCCTTCGTCGTTGGACTTGCCGCTGCAAAGAAAGACTTGGGCTTCCAGGATCGGCACCAAGAGGGGATAGCCGGGCATGAAATGGAGACGATGCACATCGTGGAAATCATCGCCGCCGACCGCCCGTTGCTCGGCCAAGACCTTGGCCTTCAGCCCGTAGATGGCTCGCGCATCGTAACCCAAAAGTCCCAGATTTCCCCCGACCGCCGCTGCCGACAGCAGTATTATCCCCGTCGCGACGACGGCGACTAAGGCACCTTGAGTCGTGTTTTGACAGGTCTCGCTCCATCGCCGACGATCCCGAATCAAAAGCCATACGGCCGCGAGTGCGAGTCCGACATGAATCGCCCACACGGCCGTCCAATAAGTCGTGGTCCACCGCGCTCCAAGGGCCAAAGGGAAATATAAGAGCCCGACGAACAACAGACAGCCCAGCAGCAAGGATGCTCCCGCTCTGAACCAGGAATCCGCCGCCCGTCGCCCGCCGTCGGGCAATAAGAGTCGCGCCAGGGGATAGCCTGAGAACCACAAGACCAGCAGGACGCCGGCGGTACACCAGACCGAATCATTCATGTCCGACTTCATCCTGGAGGAAGAATCATGGCATCCCAAACAGCGGTAACGGCATGGAATTACTTCAGGACCCCGTCTCTGTTGCAAATGCCCCGTCCTTGATCGCTCGCCTTTGGAAGGGACGAGCCCCGTCGTGTCTCGGCGGCGGCACCTCGAAAACTCGCTCTTCCGAACGCGCTACGTCCACGGGAAAGATACCGCATTCGGACGGGCGGCTCTCGTCGAACGCGACCACGTAGTCGATGGCGTAACGCCGGACGAATTCCTCATACGGGATGGGCTCGAAGCGAATCGCCGCCGTCCAGTAAAGATCCGTGTCGGCATCCGCGTTGGAGCGACCGCCGGTCCTCATTTCGAGCCAAGCATGCTTGTGCCATCGTCCGGCCAAGTTTTGCAAGTCGTCGGGCAGCGCAAAGACACGACGGGGAAATACATCGTAGGAGAGGACCATGCCTTCCCATCCGCCGCGATATAGGATTCTCGCCTCAGGCGGCGTTTCCGCGATCACCTTGCGGACAAAGAATGGGTAATTGGCCGCCCAATCACCCCGGAACCTTCGTACCGGGGCGACCGACGCTTGGCGCAATTCGTCCTTCACATTGTGTAACGTCCAAGGAACCTCCAACCAGTAACCCAAGCCGATCAGCACGTGAGCGATCAAGGCTGCGATTACCAGCCGCCTCCTCCAACCGGCTTTCCGCCAGAGAATGGTAAAGCGGAGCCCGACGCGGCGGAGTCGCCGTCCGATCCGGCCGATGGGACGGGCGGAGGTCATCGCCCATATCAGCCCCGCAGTGACAGCACCCAGGAGAGGCCAACCGACGTGCCGGCCGGCGCGCGCCGGGAGGCTCAGCTCACCTTGGGCGGCGACCGCCCAGCCTACGCACAGGTACAAAACCGCCGCTACGGCGGCCATCCCCGCTCCCCAGTGCATCCACTTCGCAAATAACCGGTGGTTTCGATAGGTGATCACTTTGGAGACCTCGATCGGCAACGCGACCGTGCTCAATCTTGCTAGCGCCCCGACCGCCGTTTGCTCCGTCGCATCCCGCGGACGGGCAGGGCTGCAAGCCCACCGCCGCCGGCGCGAGGTTTTTCGGCGGCCCTGGGCGACTGGAGTGTACACACCCCACCGGGCAGGCGCCGCATCCCAGGGCGACGCGTCGGCAATTCAGTTTAGCGGTCGAATCCCATTTGCCGGAACATCATTTGTTGAATTCCACTTGTTCAATTCCGGTAGGTGCCTGACCGCTCAGGCTGGCATTTCTTCGGGACTCCGGCCGAGGATAGGGGGCGTGGTCTACGGGGAATGGACCCGGCCGGTAAGCTTTTCTCCCGCGGGCAATCCTCGCACCCTTGATAACCACGAGAAGCGCGGTAATACTATTTCGCTATTCGTCATACCCGAGCTCATTTTGGGGACGTTCCCATGCTCGTAAGTCGCAATCGATCCGGCTTCACTCTCGTGGAATTGCTCGTGGTCATCGCCATCATCGGCATCCTCATCGCCCTACTCTTGCCCGCGGTTCAAATGGCAAGGGAGGCGGCCCGCCGCTCCCAGTGCTTGAACAACCTCAAACAACTTTGCCTGGCACTCCACAACTTTCATGACGTCAACCAGGGGTTTCCCATCGGTTCGCCCGAGAAGGTCTGCCCCGGTTACGAAAGCATCCCCGCTTGGCAGTACCGCTGGGGACCGATGGCGATGCTCACTCCGTACATCGAGCAATACAACACGTACCAATCCTTGAACTTGGACGTGCCGCTGTACGGTCACACGGGCGTTTTCAACGGGCCTGGGGGCGGGATCCATCCCGACAACATCGCCCCGTTGTCGCTGGACATCAGCTTTTTCTACTGCCCTAGCGACGTGCGCCGGCGCGTCGATCCTGCCTACGGATCGACCAACTATATGGCTTGCTGGGGACGTGGAGCGCCCACTGCCACCGGCACGGAAGTGTATAACGGAGATGGTTTGTTCAAGCAGACGTATCCGGTCACCTTCGCGGAAGTAATCGACGGCACCAGCAACACTGCCGCGTTTTCGGAGAGCTTGCTCCCCAACCCGGATATGTCGTGGAGCGGCGGAATCGTGCTCAGCCGGACGAATAAGGATTTGGTGATCGTGGGTGCGTCCAGCGGGGGCTCGGGCGGCACGTTGACAAAAGAGTGGTGCATGCGCTACGGTGAGCCGATCGCTGCGCGCCCCAGTAGGGCGACACGTTGGTTCGACGGCTTTGTCCTCTATACCGCTTACTACCACTGGTGGGAGCCAAATTCCGATGTCCCCGACTGCTCCAAATGGGCGCCCATCCGCTCGTTGTGGCAAATGGCGCGGAGCCGCCACCCCGGAGGCGTCAATGTGGGCTTTGCCGACGGCTCCGTTCGATTTGTGGCCCAGACCGTGGACCTCGAGGCGTGGCGGGCGCTGGGTTCCATCAACGGCGGTGAAGTGCCGGGGCAATTATAGACCTCTGCGACGCCCGTCAGCAGCGGCAATCGGCCGCCGACTTACGGTGCAAGCGCGATCGCGCGAGCTTGGATGCCGCCGTCGTTCCCTCAAGCTGGACTTTGGGTTTCCTGCCGAATGCCCGCCGCTCCCGCCGCAAAGGCGTAGATGCTTACCCACAGCAGTAGCAATCCGAGTACGCCGGTGAAACAGACCAACACCAGCGAAGCGGCGCTGATCGAGAAGGCCAGCTCCCGATGTTGAGTCAGGTACTTCCACGCTCGTCTCGAGATCCAGAGCACGACCGCCAGCCCCGCCATGAGGATCAAGACGAGTGCCGCTTGCCGCAACCGGGTGACGGTATCGGCGGGAACGGCCCTGACGTGTACCTGCATTTCGCCTTGCGGGGCGACAAAGCAATACAACTTTCCTCGGGTCGGGATGGCTACATCCGGCGTTGGGCGACCTTGCTGCCCTAAGCCGACGGCCGCACCGGACGCGGGTGCGTCAGTTTTCGCGCTATCCCCCGGCGGAAGCCCGGCGGCCGATCCATCGATT
The DNA here is from genome assembly GCF_055386265.1 of Thermogutta hypogea. NCBI lineage: Bacteria > Pseudomonadati > Planctomycetota > Planctomycetia > Pirellulales > Thermoguttaceae > Thermogutta > Thermogutta hypogea. The sequence goes on along the minus strand of NZ_AP042425.1, from coordinate 695,881 downwards.
GCCCAAGCTGCCGGTTTTTGTTCCAGGGCATCTCCGGCCGCGGTCCTCCTGCCTGCCTCTTGGGACTCGTACAGTCCTCGCTGCCGCATTTGATAGCGTTCCCCATAGCGGCGAGCCGCTTCGTCGGCAGCCTGCAGGCCTAAAGCCGAGGAATCGTCGGCAGGGACGCCGGGCGTCGCCCTGCCCTCTCTTGTTTGGACGGCCCCGCTCCGCCGCTCGAGCTGCTCAGATTCCTTGCGATCGCCGAATTCAAACCGGCTTTGAAGCTGCCTCGATGGGGCCGTGGAAAGCGCGGGAGCTTTTTTCCTCTCGGCGGCCGATTCCGCCTGGGCAGCCCCTTTCGGCACGGCCTTGGCCGCGCCGGGAGGGGTTTGGAACCACGATTGGTCAAACGAGGCACCGCCCCCCCGCTCCTTGTCCGTCGAGATTTGTCCTGGAAACGCGGCAACGGCGTCATCTGCCCCCTCGCGGACGCTGATCGCCTGCTGATTCTCGTAAAGGGAGCCTAGCAATGTCCGATTATTGAGGCTACGATTCGAAGCATCTCCTCGTTCGGCCTGTTCCAACGCCTCCACCAGCTCCCCGGCCGAAGACGGCAATCCCGATCCCGGATAGCCGCCGTAACCCAGGATGCCGTAGCCTTCGGACTCTTCGGCGTACGGCCGACCTGCGACGCTGCTCCCCAAAATCCGCAGGTTCAATCCGGCCCGCACTCGAGCATAGTCGTCGCCTTGCTTCAGCGTCTCCACCAAATCAGCGGCCAGCTTTTGCCGAAAGCCTTCATAGCCCGACGCCAATTCGCGTTCCGGAACGGGCCGCGCCGTCCCCCCGAAATCGAACAGCAGGCGATCATCGCTGGAATGCACGCGAAGCTGCGACCATTCCGGAGTGCCATCCGGCGTACCGAGCAACGGCAGCGCCTTCCGACGTTGCCAACCGATCGACCAGTCCGAACCGCCGTATTTGACGCTGACCTTCAGCGGTAGATCGCCTTCGGCGGTGCGTGGGACGGGGATGCGTACCGAGGAGGCATCGGCCGCCTCGTTCGCGCCGATCGGTTTGGCGGGACGTCCATCGACGGAAGCGGACCACAGGCGCGCGCCGTCCGGCAATCGTATACGGAGGAACTGTTCCTGCCGATTCTCGATCCAGTATTGCTGCTCACCGCGATAATCGCCGTTTCCATCGAGAGTCAAGAGGGCGTCCGCCAATCGAATCCGAATGCCTCCGCCGCGCTGCGTGGCCCGGGTGCGAGGGCGAAAAGCCAATCGAGGATTCTTCGCCCCCGCGCGAATGATATAGGCGTCGGTCAGCCGCAGGGCCGGACCGTCCGGACCGCGCAGCCGCTCCTCCAATTGAGCGCGCCGCTGAGTTCCAGCCGGCTCCACATCCTCGGACTCGGCGACAACCACCTCGTCGCGCCCCGCATTTTGCAAGGTCACCGCCTGAATCCCCATGCGCACCGGCGGACCGTCCGGGACGACGATCTCGGTCGGCACCGAGGCTCGATGCGGTGAATCCGTCACGGGGAAATCCTGTTCCACCAGGATTCGCAACAGTCCCATCAACTCATCCTGAAACTCGATGTTGACCCATACGTCCGAATCCGGTCCGTCCTCGCAAGGAGTGATCGATTTCGAACGCAGCATGGGGGCTTGAATCCGGCAATCCCGCATACCGGACGGCAAGCGAAACCGCAGGCCGCGAATCCCCGCCTGTTCCACCGATAGCTCCAGCAGCACCGTCTCTTCGACGGCACGATCGGTAAATCGCACGTTCCCGACCGTCTCGCACGCCACCACCGGCGTCCGGGAGCGGAGACCGATCACGGCCTCCAAAGGTGCATTTCCGAATTCCAGGGCCAAAGGCGTAAGCGTCCGCCGGTCTTCCGGCAACCATGCCAACCGAGAGACGAGGACCGGCAGGCAATCGCGCGTCGACCGCAATTCGAGTGAATATCGCGGTTCCACACTGACCGCCATTTCGCCTTGGAGGGACCGCACTCCCGGAACTTCGATTGCGGGCACGCTCAATTCCGCGGGCAAGTCATCGACCGACAAGGTAGCGCGGATCACCACCGGTACATCCCCCAGGATGCCGTCCTTGAGAAAGATGTTCAGACGCGTACGATCTTCCGCGGCCTGGATGTCCCAAGTCCCTTCGCCCGGCAGCTCCACCTGGTCGATGCGATGAATTCGGCCGGGCAGCAACACGGTACCTTGATAGAAGGGCCGATTCGCAACGCGCCAAATGATTCGCGCCTCCAGCGACCTGCGGAAAGAACCCACGCGAAAGACCGCCTGCACGACCGCTGATTGTCCCCCCTCGCGAACCCGTGCCCGAAGTCGTAATCGATGCGCCTCCGAAAAGAATGAATACGCGATCTGCGGTTGCACTCCCAAGGGACTCACGCGGGCATTCCCCACGGCCGGAACATACTCGGCCTGATCGGGGAGCGCCGCGACGGCCAAGGACTCGGCTTCCGTCGCCGTGACCTCCAAGTAGGGGCTTCGCCGCACGATGATGCGTCCGCCGTGAGACGCCGCGCCCGGCACCGTCAGATTCGGGGCCTCGAACTCGGCCTCCGTCTCCCCTGCTTGAAGCAAGGGTCGCCGCAAATGAAGTACAATCTTTTCTGCGGTACGTGCCGCTGCCAGCAGCGTGACGGTCACCCCGCGTTTCCCCGCGGCCTCCGTCATATCCCAACTCTTCACGTTTTCGCCCTCGATTTGCTCGATTTCCCAGTCCGCGGGAACCAGGAATTCGAAGCTCTGACGCTCGCCCTGGCGAAAGCGCAACGTGGTCGCCCAGTGACACAGGAGATCTTCTTCGCGAACATCGACCACGACGAAGGACGTAGCCGAAAGAGACGGATCGACGACGGCCTCGAATACCTGAGGTCGCCACTGGAGTGACAGATTCCCCGGCGGCAAGAGCGTCCCTTCGATCGAAGCATCCGCCTCCGCGGTAACCGTCCTCAAACGCCCCGTGCCCGCGGGAAACGATACCTCGCTTCCGGCTTGGGGGACCGCGAGTTTCAAGACCCCGGGCGCGGGACAGGGCAGAACGGCGTCAGCCTTCCGCAGGCCGCCGGTGCGCTGGAGCGGGACAAGCACTTCAATGTCCACGCGATGGCGGCCCTTGCCGGCGACGTGAAGGAAGACCTCCATCGGCGTTACGGGATCGCCGCTCACCTGCGGAGCAGCGATTTGGGCGGGGGATTCCGAGGCGGCACCCGGAGTACCGGGTTCCAGAGCCGCGGGCCGGCCGTCCAGTCGTACCGCGATCGGCGAGGCATTCCCGAAGAGCAGGGGTATCCGCACCGGTTCGGCGGCATAAACGAACACTTCGAACCCGCCCTGGAGCCGCAGAACGTCGGCCGAATCCAGGGAACCTTGGTAGGCGACGCCTCCCACCGCGAAGGGTCGCGCCGGTTGCGCCGCGACGGGCCCACTACTTTCAACCGCTTTCCACAATTCCAGGTACTTAGCCAAAGGAATCAAAACTCGCCGCCCCGGCGAGTGCCAACCCTCGGCCGGGTCGTAGGGAATGATGACGGCGTCGTCGGGCGGGTTCAACGGCGGCTCCGCGTCGAGAATTCGAACCGTCAGGCGTCCGGACGGATCCGTCGCCACGACCGCCGTCTCTTTCGTGTCGTCTTGTTGGGCGACGGCATGGCCGCCTTGTCCCGGCACAAGCAGGGCCATGGCCATCACGATGCCGGCCTTGGCCGAGGACGATCCCCGCGGCAACTTCGTCAAAGCGCGCCGCATCCAGACGTAAGCCCCGGCCAGGTTATTCCGGCAGTAGATGTAGGCTGCCGCGATCGGCGGCAGCAGGAACCAGGCCGACCAAGCACCCACGACCCCCAAAAAGAAGCGATTGCCGGTCTCCGTCATGAACTCCAAGCCCGGGATGAGCGGAATCAAGGATGCCGCCGCCAAGAGCGTCAGCAGCGGCCCGTGACCGTGGCCTCCTTTTCGGGCAGCCCGCATCTTGAAATAAACCGCCGCCATCCCGCCCAACAACACGGCGGCCAACGCAAAGACATCATGCGATCGCACCAACGTCAGGCGTACCGTCGGGCGGGATCCCAAGTTACTCAACGTCACGACTTGGTATCCGTCCGGGATCTGCAACGCCATGGGCAAATGACCGAACCCGACCTGCATACGCCGCTTGGTGGGAACCTGAACCGGGACTTGCGTCCCTTGCGGCCCCACGTCCCTCGGCGGTGCTCCGGGCATCGCGGCGGTGGGCGGCTGCTCTTCCGGCCGAGGAGTCGCGTCTTGCATCCCCGGCGCCGCGTCCAAGTGTGCCTGGGCCTGCCCCATCCCCGTGTCCGCCTCCGACAAGACCGCGGCTTCGCGGCCGTCCGCCGCCAGTTCTTCCTTTACCGCCGATTCCGTCTGGGGAACGGCCGGTTTATTCATTGCGCCATCGACAGCCCCATTCACATCAACGGTATCCTCCATGGGAAACCGACGATGAGCCGATTCCCTCGCAGCATGAATGCCGCAACCCGGTCCCAGGTACGCGAGATCGAACATCTTCAACGCCGAAAGGAGAATCGGTGCCGGATCGGCCTGAAGCCGCAAGACATTGCCGCGGCTGCCCACCACCGCAAAACCCGGCGGTAACAACACCTTCCAATCCAAGTCCGTGCAGGCCGGCTCTTGCGGCGCACGTCCGGGAGCGGCCGCCACCGAGAACCATACGCTTCGCAGCTCCGTCGCCGCCCAAAAACGGAATCCGCTGAAACGCTGCCCGTAAACCAGCCGCAAATGCCTTATCGTATGCAGGTCGCCCGCCGGGATATCGAGCCAAGATTCCTTTTCCACCCGCCGGACCCGTACCGGCCGGTCGTCCAAAAGCGCGCTCCACAGTTCGCCGTCCCGCGGCAGCTCTAAACGCAGGGAGGCGCCTCCCGTAAGCAAGAAGAAATCGGCTTGTCCCACCAAGGCCCCGCCCGCATCGACCTGCGTTCGCAGGATGGCCCGCTGAATCAGGAGCGGCGGCGTTTCCAGCACCTCGTGGCGACGTTCTTGAATCCGCAAGGGCGGCGGCTCCCCCCCGTAACTCATGACGGCCAACAGGCCGGGTCCCGGCTGGTATTCGGCCGCGGCCAGTTCGCCCTCATCCACCCGCCGAGCCTCGCCCAACAGATCGACTTCCAATTCGGACGTGGCTTCCAGCGAAACGATACCGGTCTGGTAAACCACGTTTTCGCATGCCGCCAGCGGCAAGGGCGCAGGTTCATCGCCGCCCGACTGCCGCTCCTGCCGCCACTCAGCGATAAGACGCACCGCCCCGACCGCCGGTTCCTGCAAGCGGACCGTCCAGTACCGCCTTTCGCCGCGAACCTCATGCGACACCTGCTTCACCGCTTTTCCTTCACCGGCAACCACCCGCACTCCTTCCGGAGCAAAAAGCGGCAAGCTGAACGAGAAGGTATCCTCCCCTGCGCCCTCCACTCGATAAGCCAGCTCGACATGGGCGTGCAACGCCACCGTCTCCAATCGAAAACATTGGAACAGTTCCGCACTGAGTCGCGGCTTGGCCTTGAGTATCTGGAACCGAGCCGAGAAGGGTTGCTCCACCACCCGATACGCCAGAGCGGTTTCAACCGCAGTCAGGCCGAACTCCTTGCGATCGGCCGCATTGAGAGGCGCCAGGCGATCCAGCAGCATCGGCCGAGCTTCCAAATCCGTCCCCGTGGTCAAAGCCGCGGCACCCCGCTCGCGCGTTGCCGATGCCACCCGAAATGCAGGGAAAACCACCTCGCCCGGTTCGTCCCACGAGCGAGCGGGCACCATACTCACCGCCTGAAAATCGACCCTCGTCTGCTCCCCCACGGCGATTCCCTGAGGCAATCGGATCACGACCCGACCTTCCTCATCCAGCCGACCGAAGTTCTCGAAACGCAAGGCCGTGCCGTCCGGCAACGTCACGCGCATGACATGCCAATCGGCCGGACGAATCAGCACCGCTTCATACAGCCTTTCTTCCAGCGGCGTCAGGAAAACTTCCCCCAAAAGACTGAGTTCGGTTTCCTTCACCGTAAGCACTAGATTCATCAAAGCATCGAGCTGAGGCCGCGGACGCTCCACGCGAGCCGTAATCTCCGGGTTTCCCCAGGGCGCATACCAGGCGGCGATCAAACGGCCGCGCGACGCCCCCTCGGCGGTCTCCGTCAGCGGGGCGAGCACCGCCGCAACCGCGGAACCGTCGATTCGCACCACACCGGCCTCGCTGAGGTCCTTCACTCGCAGATTCGCGTCCAGCAGCAATCCCGCCACCGCCGCATGCGTGGTTACGTTCAGCGGCTGGAAGAGGGCGATCGGCACGTCGGGGTCGTCCGCCGCGGTTTGCACACCTTGAATTCGAGCCGTGATCCGCCCGGTCGCCGGTTCACGCAAGGCAAGAATCAGCTCGCGACGTTCGTCCCCATGGCGCTCCTGCCATTTCGCCGCTGCGGGGCAGTCCACGGCGGTCACGGTGTATCCATCGGGAATCGAAACTTCGAGCGAGGATACCGGTTGATCGAGCACATCGAACGCGATCTCGCCGCAGATTCGCCGCGAAGCTTCTCCCACCTCCACCACGTTGACGCTGCGCGCGTGAACCAGCCGCCGATTCTGCCGCAAGCGGCTGTTCAGGGTCAGCACCAAGGTTGTCTCGTCCGCCGGGAGAACCAAGTCGAAGCGGGTTTCTCCACTCGCTTCCAGCCGCCGCTCCAGCACCACGGCGCCGGATTTCAATTCCACGTCTCCCGGAACGACGGCCCGGGTTCGGCAAGACGCGGATTGCGGAAGCTGAAACGTCAGACTTTGCTGGACCGACGAGACCTGGAGCGCAGCGGCAGCCGTGAACGTGAAGGTATGTTCCCCCACTCCTTCCGCGAATAACTCGATCGCGGTGGGCGCGCCCTTCTCTTGCACCAAGGAGAGCGCGGCCGGTTGACCGTCCATTCGCGCCAAGTGAATGACGGCCCCTCGCATGGGAAGCGGGATCGCGTGAAGGCCGTCGGCTAGCAACCGCAGATGCAGTGTGCCTTCAATCCACGCCCGATCGCGGTCGAAACGGAGCTCGTATTCCGCATCGGTCAGCGCCCAGGGGCGCGGAGCGGCGGCCGGTGGCGGCGTTTTTCGGGCCTTCGCCAGGAGTCCGTCGTATTCCTCGCGAGACAGAAAAACCCGCTCGGGACGATTCTCTAACAGGGCCGTCCACTCGCCCTCCGGAACGAATATCTCCCGTACGTGAATCGCCGGCCGGTCCTCCACCGGCTGCTTTCCCTCGTCGGCCGACCCCAACGTCGTCGCCGGCAATGCGAAGCAGGCCGCCGTGCAGCCTGCGAAGAGCAGCCGCCGCCACCGGATCGCGTTCGGAATCAACGCTTTGCGGGAAGGATCACTCCGAGTCATGGCGACGATCTCCTTCCTGCGGGCGCAGGTCTTCGGAAGCGGTCGTCTCGGGTCGCGGCCGATCGGCCACATCCGGGGCGGTTTCCGTCCGCGATTTCCGCTTTTCGATCATGACGTCGTCATCTTCCAGTACCACTGCGGCGGATACGCCATCGCCACTCTCGCGAACAGCCGGGGGCACTGCTTCGGCAGGTAACGGGGGAATCTCCGCCGGAAGCGGGCCGCCCGCAGGCGGCGGTTCGCCCGATACTTCAGCAGGAATGAAACCGCGCGGCGGCCGTTTCGGACGTTTTCGGACGGCATCCGAAAACAGCCAGACAACGAATACGCCGGTCCCCACTAGGAATAAGGTCCGGTCCACCATCTGGGCGGCGGCAATCGGGAAGACGACCGATGCGATGCACCACAGCAGCGTCAGCCAAGCCAAAATCCACAGTCGCGTGCCCCATCGGAGGCGGAGGAGCGACGCACCCACGATCAACCCGCCGATCATCACCAGCCCGTTCCAAAGCCGGCCGTCGCACATCCGCAACTTCAACGCTCCTCGGGCGCCCGGCGGCGGATCGATGGCAGAGTAGACCAGACCTGTTCCATCGACCGCGAAGTCACCCACCGTCACGTTCGCCCCCTCCGTAACCCAGTCCATCAGGGACTGGGGATCGGCCGCCTGCTTCACCCGCGGTTGCAGCCCTCGCCCCGGCTGCATTTCCCAGTCGAATTCCTCGGTCCAGGGCCCGAATTTCGCCAGCACCCGCATTTCCTCGGGCACGTACACGGCCAGATACACCCGCTGCACCGCCGGGGCCGAAGGCTGTACGTCCCGGTCGATGGGAAACTCCGGGATCATCAGCCCCGGTCTCTGCAATGGGGTATGGTAGCGCAGTTCGAGTATGGCGACTTCGTCGGGGGAAGTCTGAGCCAGGGGGACGTAGTACAACCCCCGTTCCGGCTCCCCCGCCTTGGAATGAACCGTCTCCGGGGCCAATTCCAGATCGAAGCGCCGACCGTTGAGACGCTGTTCGTTGGCGGGTTCGGCTCCCGGCGGGAGCGTTACGGCGAGTCGTTGCTGCACGCTGCGAATACGATAGAGGGCCTGTACCGCGATCCGATCGCCGCGCGTCACGACCATCCGCACGAAGGCCCGCTCGATCGCGGCCTGCTTCGCCGGTTCGATCCGGTATCGCAACGCATCCAGGATCAGGCTCCATGTGCCGGTGAACTCAAACGCGCCGGCCGCTTCGGGCATGCTTTGACCGCGCATCAGTTCGCGTTGGGGATCGATGGGCCGCAAACCAGATATCTCGCCGGCCTCCCGCACCTCGATATTCTCGGATTTGACGACGACGATCTGCCCCCAGGCTTGGTCCGCTCCGCGGGGTTGCAAATGCGGCACCGTCACGCGCAAACTCGCACCCTCATCCAAGTCGCCCGATATCGGCTCCTCCCAAGTCAGTCGAATCGTAAACTCTCCCAATAGCTCGGTGGCGGCCGAAAAGCCGAACGCCACGTATCCCGTCGCCACGTCCTCCGGTTGCGGCGTCCATCGCGTTTCTCGAATCTGCGGCGTTTGATTCCGCAGCCTATCGGCCACGGCCTCAGGAACATCGATCCGCACTTCCTTGACGCCGCTAAACTGCACGTCGCCGAAGAACGTGCTCTCATAACGCACGACGCGGTCCTCGATCCTCATGACCAACAGTTGAGCCAGATTCAATTGCGGGCGTCTTCGCCGGGCCTTCAACTCCAACGTGGAAGCCGGCTCCGTGAAGGCATAGGCGACGATCGGCGCCAGTCCCGCGGGACGATCCGGCGACTGCGGTTGCGAAGGGATTTCCGAGAGAGAGATCAGATGCAACCCGGCACCCGGCTTGGCGTCCACCTGCAAGTATTCAGGAGCGAACAGCGTCACCCGTCCCGTACTGCGTTCTACCGTTTCGGCCGCAACGCGGGGAAGAGGCAAGCTCCACTCCCGTGCTTCCGTCGGCCGGTCCAAACGCTCCGCGTCCGGAAGATCGCGCCGCAACGCGATCTCCACCGCAGCCTGCCCCAAGGCCCTTTTACGGAAGTTGATCGTCAACCGATCCTTGCCATCCCCTTCGACGCGCCAATCCGCGATCTCGACGGCCGGGGCGTTCTCCATCGCTCGGCCTTGGACGCGACCCACCTCGAACCCCGGCGGAATCGCCCACTTCACTTGGAAAATGCCGGCACGTTCGATGCTGAAAACTCCCACCGCGGAAAGCTGAAGCGCCCGGTCCGCCACGTACAATTCCACGGTTTCATCGACGGTCACGCGCGGCGAAACCGGCTCGGCAATCAACGCCAATTGATAGGGAACCGCGATATATCGAAAGACCCAATCCCAAGATTGCTGCCGGTTCGAAGCAGGCAACTCCGACGGATCGGCCTGCATCAGTCCCCGCGAATCCGTAATCTCTCCGCGCAGGCCCTCACCCAATCGCAGGGCCACGTAGCCCTCGTGTCGCCCCACTCCCAGGGGCTGAACGACGGGCAACAACATGTTTTCGCCGGTTTTCGTGGGCAACGAATAGACCAAGGAAAGGCGTTGTGTTTTCCGTGCCGGCTCGAACAACTCGACGTCGATCTGCTGGAACTGGGGCGCGTCCTCGGGAAAACTCCGCGTCCAACGGCGAACGTTTGGATCGAAGACACCTCCCACCGAGCACTCTTTGGGCAATCGGATGCGCAGCGATGCTAGCTCGGCCCGGCTGACCGAATAATCCAGCAGCGTTTGAATGCGGGTCTCCGTGACGGCCACGAAGACTTCGGCCTTTGCCTGGACCGAGGCCAAGGCCTCCAACCCCGCCGCCCCTTCCGCGGTCGGCGTCCAGCGGATTGTCACCGAGGGTCCGGGCGCGGCGTACGCCGTCACTACGCTGCCGAGAGTTCGCTCCCCGCCCCCATCCCCCGGCGCGTCTTCCGGTGAAGCGGGAGCGATATCGGTCGCGGCGGATTCTTGGTCCGGCGGCGTGGCGGCGGGCGTCACTTCGATACGAACTCCAGGCTCCCGAGTACGAACATGCCAGCGACTGACCGGTACCGGCGGCGTCTCGAACGTGACCGTCCGATCTCCGGAATCGCGGGTTATCCCCTTAGCGAATTCCAGCGTCAGATGCAGATCGCGCGGCTCCGAGTCCTCGTGATGAACAAGCAAGAAATAGCCTTGCTCGAAAATCAGGTCGGCCGCCGCGCCCTCGATCGTCGCCCGCCGAACGGCCACATCGGACATGCGTAGCGGTATCAGGTGCCACCCCTTGGTCAGGGCCACGACGTCCAACGTCATGGTCCCCGAGACGGCCTCTTTCCCCAATTCCAATTCGGTGGACGCGGCGCGAACGAGGTAACCGACGGGAGGCTGCGGCTCGGGTTGCGACTGTAAAGCGGATTGCGCTGCTTGCCACAATTCCCGAAATTTCTCATAGGGCAAAAAGACCCCGCGCCCCTCTTTCTCGAACACCGCTCGAAACTTTTCGTAAGGCACGTAGATCGTCTGTTCACGAATCACCGCCTCGACCGGGGGCGATTCCTCCGCCACCGTCGCCATTGAGGGCGGCGAAACGGACGGGTCGGAAGTTCGGCCTTCCTCCCCCGGTATCGGAGATGCGACAACCATCATGGCTATCGCCAAGCACCACGCCCACGCCGGCCGGAACCAGCGGAAGGCACGGCTGCCCAACATTCCGGTCGTTAACATGATCCGCTGACCCAGAACAGGCGCATTCATGGAAACCATCCTCAAAGAGTGATGACGGCCGACCGGCCCGGAAATCCTACAGCGGTAGGGCGTGCAACGAGGCACCCCGGCTCACAACCAAACGAGCACGGTGCCGGTTAAGGCCGCAATGCGGCCGCGACTTCCGCAGCTAAAATGTAGCTCTCCGCCGGCCTCAGCGATAGTGTTTGAGCGACAATCTCGCCGCCGTTCCCATGTTTGGAAATCAACTCTCTGGCGGTATTCACAATTCCGTATTCCGGCGTCCATTCACGGAGGCGAGCGATCACCGAACGATTCAAGAAAACCATTCCGCCGTGGGGTATTTTTCAGAACTTCCGGCATCCGAACCAAGAACCCACCGAAATAGCCCGGTCCGGGAAAAATGAAGCATGGAGCATATTGAGAAGCATATTGACCGGTGATTAGCGCAAACTCGCGCAGGGCTATGCACTTGGATGCCGTTACGAGAGGAAAAGTTCAAGCCGACGGAGTCCAACCCTTGCGCTGCGCCGTCGGGCCAGACAGGCTCTTATCCGCGAAAGATCTTCTGCGCGGATCGGTTGGGAGGATTAGCGTCGGCCGGGCCGGGCTGACCGCGTCGGAAAGCTGGACGTTCGTATTGAGCGTAGAAGGCCGATCGCCGGTTTCAGGTCTTCAGATCAAATCGCTCGCTGACAGAGCCGATTCGAGCGGGGTTACGACCTCCGCTTGATTCACGATTTCCACGTCGCCCAGGTCGGAGAGCGCCGCTTGCGCCAATTGTTTCTGGAAATAACTGCCAACTTTCCCGTGAATCACGAGCCGACCGTCATCAAATCGACATCGCAATTGTCGTAAAGCGGGATAGCTGCTGCGATCGAATCGCAGTTGAGCGGCCCGAGTCCACTCGTGTTCGTAAAGCTGCGGTGCCGCCGCCCCGTTGTGATGCCCCTGCAAAGAATTCTCAGACATGACCCCCTCCCTTTCCGAAATTCTCGAATCCGCCTCCTCGGCCGCAGCCCTAAGCGCGGATCAAGGACTCTACGTTCATTCGACTGCGTTCGCTACACCTCCACAGAAGAAGACGAAACTCTGATTTGATCCATTACTGACGAATCGGACAACTCGCACGCAATCTTTCGCCAGATATCACATCTTGCCCCGTTGTGCGTATGTTTCTCATGCTGACGGACCATACGTTCGATACAGCCATCGTGCCCGAAACGACTTTCTCGGAGACATGACTCACCGGACCTGAAGAGATATGGTGGATATGGAGAGAACCTTGTATGGCTTTGGCAACCTGGTATCCGTGGAGACCCAAGAGGTCCGACCATCGTTTTATTACTGGAATCGCGTTTGATTACCGGAATCGCCGCCCGCCGATGACGGCATCTATTTGACCGACCAAATTGAGAATCGTATCATTAATCCGGTCGTCGGGCGGGAAGTCGAAAAACAATTTGTTCCCGTGCCGACTCGTATCTGCATTCCATGTCGCCCCTGCCGTTTTTTCGAGCCAACGGCCTCATTTCCGAGAGGAGCAAGTGATGAGCCCTTCGACACGCCGCGAATTCGTTCAGAGTGTTTTGGCGGGCCTGGCCTTAGGATCGCGGATGGTCTTGGCCCAAGAGAGCAGTCCCAACGGATTGCCGACACGTCCGCTGGGCAAGACCGGCGAGCGTATTTCCATCATCGGTTTGGGCGGTTGGGACATCGGCGCCGTCAAAGATCAAAACGAGGCCGTCGCCATCATGCACGAAGCGATCAACGAGGGACTTACGTTCTTCGATAACTCATGGGATTACCACAACGGCGGCAGCGAGGAGGTCATGGGCAAGGCCCTGTCCGTCAACGGCTACCGTGACAAAGTGTTTCTGATGACGAAAGTCTGCGGGCGAGACTACCGGACCGCCAAATCCAACCTCGAAGACAGCCTGCGACGACTGCGAACGGATCGGATCGATTTGTGGCAATTCCACGGGATCCAATGGGACGACGATCCCGACCTGATTTTTGGGGAGAACGGAGCGCTCAAGTTCGCCTTGGAAGCACAAAAGCAAGGCAAAGTTCGGTACATCGGCTTCACCGGCCACAAGCACCCGCGGTTCCACCTCGCCATGCTGGCCAAGCCGTACGACTGGGCCTCGGTGCAGATGCCCATCAATGTTCTGGACGCCCATTACCTGAGCTTTCAAAAGCAGGTCTTGCCGGAATGCAACCGGCGCGAGATCGGAGTGCTTGGAATGAAGGCTTTGGGGTCCCAAAACGGCCGTATTCCGCGGGACACCGGTATCGAGGCCACCACGTTGCGACGTTTCGCCCTCTCGCTTCCCATCACCAGCCTCGTCTGCGGCATTCAGTCCCGAGAGAATCTCCGCCAAGACGTGCAAATGGCGAGGAACTTCCAACCGCTGACGGAAGGCGAGGTCGTGGCCTTGCTCGAACGGACCAAGGAACCGGCGGCCTCCGGCGAAATCGAGCAATACAAGGTCGGCAACTACGGATGCGACTGGTGGCACAACCTCGAAAAGTCTCCAAGCTGAAGGGGCTTTCGTGCGGAAAAACCTCCCCGGCCGCGCTCGACGGCCGAATCGTCGACCGAGTCGTTCGGCGGGATGAATCGCGAGCGGAATGATGCCAAGCATCGTTCTCGTCAACATGCCGTTTGCCAATCTCGCCTGGCCCAATCTCGGGATCAGCGCCCTCAAAGCGTCCGCGCTGCAACAAGGCATACCTTGCCGCATCGCTTACCTGAACTACGATTTGGCGGAACTTATCGGGGCCGACGATTACCAGTGGATTGCCGATTGCTTCGCCTTCGCGCTCGGCGGGGAACGGCTTTTCGCGGAATACTACTTCGGGGAACGACTTCCCCCGGCCGAGCTTTACTATCGCCAAGTCCTCCAGCGCGTGGATCCTGAATTCAGCGATCGGGATTACGCCGCCTATCGCCGCGTAGGGGAGTTCGTCAGCCCCTTTCTCGACCGATGTCTCGCGGCCGTGCCTTGGGAGGATTGCGCAGCCGTCGGATTCAGCGTCACATTTCAACAGACGCTTGCGTCGCTTTGCCTGGCACGTGAGTTGAAGGCCCGTTATCCGGATATTTGCGTGCTCTTCGGCGGGGCGGCATGCGAAGGGGAGATGGGCGAGCAACTTTTGGCCTCGTTCCCGGAAATCGATATCGTCTTTACCGGCGAAGCCGATCTGACTTTCCCTCCGGTGGCCGCCCAAGTTCTTGCAGAAGGACGTTGTCGGCAACCGCCGCCCGGGGTCTTGGTTCGGGGTCATTCGCCTTTCAAGTCGCCGGACTGCGGGTTGCGGGAAACAAGTTCGGCCGCCGACGTCGGGCGATCATCATGCCCGTCCAACGCCCCACCGCGACCCGCCCCCGAAGGCGGAAAGGAAGCTTCTTCGCCGCTCTTGCCGTTGGCGGAGAGCCGGTATACGCACGCACTCCTCGTCGAGGATTTGGATTCCCTACCCTTTCCGGATTTCGACGATTACTTCTCCCGTCGGGATGCGAGCCCGCTTCGTTACGATGTCGAGCCGCAATTGTTCTTCGAGATGTCTCGCGGGTGCTGGTGGGGACAAAAACACCACTGCGCGTTTTGCGGTCTCAACGGCGATTCCCTGCGATACCGCAGCAAGTCGCCGGATCGGGTTCTCGGGGAGTTGCGATACCTCTGGGATCGCTACCACGTCGTCCGGGCTTCAGCGGCCGATAACATCCTGGACCACCGCTATTTCGACAATCTTCTTCCACGGTTGGCGGAAGCTGCCTTGCCGATTCGTTTCGCCTGCGAGCTGAAAACCAATCTCACGCGTCGCCGAGTAGCCCTGCTCTTAACGGCCGGGCTTCGAGCCCCTCAGCTTGGGATCGAAACATTTATCGATCGAGTGTTGAAAGAAATCCACAAAGGCGCCGGAGCGATCCAGAATCTGCAAACGCTCAAATGGTTCAGCGAAGCCCGCGTGGAGGCCGAGTGGAACATCCTTTACGGCCTACCGGGTGAAGAGCCGGAGGATTACTCCTGGATGGCCGATCTGATTGAGAAGATCGTTCACTTTTCGCCGCCCCTGGCCGTCGGGCGAGCACGCATGGACCGATTTTCTCCGTTCTTTGAACGTCCTGAAGCGTATCAGATGACCGGCAAGAGGCCGTCGCAGGCCTTTCATTACGTTTACCCGTTTCCCGAGGAGATGCTTTCGGGATTGGCCTACTATTTCGACTTCGACTTCGCCGACGGAAGGCGGCCGGAGGACCACGTCGGCCCGCTCATGTCCGCCGTAGAGCGATGGCGACGCCACCATGACTCCGCCTCGCTGTCCATGCGGAGGATGCCCGACGGCGCGCTGATTCTCACCGACACCCGACCGTGCGCCGCTCGATTTCAACGGCGGTTGACGGGTTGGGAGGCGGCGGCGTATCAATTCTGTGATAGCGGTCGCTCGCTTCGGGCCGTCGTGGAATTCCTCGCCCGGGAATTCGCTTCGCCCCCGCTCGGCCAAGCCTGCGAATCGTGGCTGCGGGAATGTTGCCACGAGGGTCTCATGGTGGAATTGGGAGGGACTTTTTTGTCCTTGGCCGTTTGGGTACCGGATCAATCGGATCTGGCGGCTATCGTCCTCCGCGACTCCGCCGCCTTGCCGACCGGCCGTGCCTGATTTGCGACTGCTTCAAAGTGCGCGACAGGACGGCAACAGCTTCGCTCCCGCGGCAACGTTTCTCATAGGACCGTCGATCGGCGGAAGCGTCGTGGGGGCGGTGCCTTGCTTGTGCCTGCCCGTGGCCCGGGCGAGGCCCCGTGCTCCGCCGGCCGAGTGATGGCAACTGCCGTCGGAAGAAGCTTACCGGATTGGACCTCCATTCAACTTGCCGCCGGAATACGGCTCCCGGCGAGGGAGCGAACGGTTCTAAGGGGCATATGCCGTCGGTTCCGCGGTGGCAGTCCTGCTAAGGTTGGCTTTGGGATAAGGAGATTATCGAAATGGCCAAGGTCTTTGCGATCGTGTTGCGTAAGAAGACACTTTTCGCGTTCTGTGCGCTGTTCACAGCCACACTCTTGCTGGGAGCGGCATTCGCTCCGTGGGAATCCGCGTCCGCTCAATTGAAGTTCGCCACGCCCAAGAAGGATGGGGCGTCCCCCAATCATGAGTTCGCGAACCAACTATCAGCCGCCTTTCGCGACTGTGCCAACGAAGTTCTGCCCAGCGTGGTGATGATCCGTACGTTCTCCGCCCCCGCCGGACGCCGCGGCGGTCCAAGCGGCAGGGATCTTGGAGAGGGGATCGGCCCCAACCGGATTCCCAACCCGTTTCGCGGCACGCCTTTCGAAGACCTCTTTCAGGATCCCGACTTCGATGAGATGTTTCGGGGGATTCCGGCACAGCCTCGTGTAGTCGAAGGGCTTGGCTCAGGGGTCATCATCTCCGAAAACGGCTACATTTTGACTAACGCACACGTCGTGGAAGGCCAAGGGAAAGTCATGGTCCGACTCCACGACGGCCGCGAATTCGAAGCCGCCGAGGTGAAGACCGACCCCAAGACCGATCTGGCCCTCGTTCGCATCGACGGCGCAAAGGACCTTAAGGCGGCGGTACTGGGCGATAGCGATCGCGTTCAGGTCGGCGATTGGGTGGTCGCCCTAGGGCAACCCTTCGGTTTGGAGGGCACCGTGACGGCGGGCATCGTCAGCGCCAAAGGCCGAGGCTTAGGGATAGCCGCACGGGAAAACTTCATTCAGACCGACGCCGCCATCAACCCGGGCAACAGCGGCGGTCCTCTCGTGAACTTGGAAGGCGAGGTCATTGGGATCAACACCGCGATATCCACCCGATCCGGCGGGTATCAAGGAGTCGGCTTCGCCATCCCCTCCAACCTTGCGAAATGGGTAGCCGAGCGGCTTGCCGCCGATGGCGTGGTCCGGCGGGGTTATCTCGGCGTAGCCATCCAACTTATCGACGCCAATCTCGCCGAGCAGCTAGGGGTTGAGAGCAAGAGCGGCGTGGTCGTCACGGAGGTCTTCCCCCAAACGCCGGCCGAAGAGGCGGGATTGAAGTCCGGCGACGTGATCTTGTCCTTCGACGGCAAGCCGGTGTCCTCTCCCAACGAATTGCAAGGTCTCGTGGAGGAGGCCTCGCTGGATCAACGCCACAAGCTAGAGATTGTCAGGGACGGCAAGAAGACGACATTGGACGTGGTGGTTCGCGAGCAGCCGGAAGACTACGGCCTGGCCCGGTCCCGCGGCGGTAGAGCCGCTCCGCGCTCCCGCGATTCCGCCGACTTCGCCAAGCTCGGCATCTCGGTCCAGGATTTGACTCCGGAACTGGCCGAAAGTCTCGGCGTCAAAGCCGAGAAAGGTGCCGCCATCACCCAAGTCGAACCGGGCAGCCCCGCTGCCTTGGCGGGCTTGGACACGGGGATGGTCATCATCGAAGCCAACCGAAAACCCATCGCCGGCGTGGAGGATCTGCGCAAAGCCATCCAAGAGCAACCGCTCAGCAAGGGCCTGCTGTTGCGTGTCGAATCGGCGGCGGGCACGCGGTATGTGGCCATTCGGGTCGCCGAGTGACGAAGAAGACGAGTCCCGTCTGCCGATAAGTTCCGGCAAGGGCTGGGTGGAATCGCGGCGATTCTCCCAGCCCTTTTCCGTCGCCGCAAGGCGGCCGCAAGCCACCGGACGGCGCCGACACCCCCGAGGACGACCGACCGTGATCGGCTGCAAGCCGAATCCGCGGCCTGCCTCGCCGTGCTTCCCGGCAACGGAACGGCGGCATAGAGCGGAAAGCCCCCCTATGGTGGGTTGGAACCCGCAGGTTTCCCCAATGGGCGCGGGATGCTATAATACGCCTTGATTCGGGAATTCGTGAAGAGCTGGAAGCATCGTTTTCCGCCGGCGAGGACCGATTGTTTCGCGTGCTTTGCTTACGACAAGCTGGCAGCAACACGCATAAGACATGATTAAGATGCCCGTAAGGCAGCCGTTGTTTTCACACCGGCTTGCCTTCGTTTTTTGTGGAGACCGTACATGGACGATCGAATTCCCATGACCCAGACGGGTTACAACAAGATTCGCGCCGAGCTGGAGCATCTCGAAAACGTCGTCCTGTCGGAAGTCACGCAACGAATCGCCCAAGCTCGCGAAGAGGGCGATCTTAGCGAAAATGCCGAATATCACGGCGCCCGGGAGACGCAGGGAATGGTTATGGCGAAGATCCAATTTCTCCGGGACAAATTGTCCCGGGCCTACGTCATCGACCCTGCCCGCGTGCCGCGAGACGTCGTGGCGTTGGGAGCCACAATCACCCTCCGCGACCTCGACACCGGCGAAGAGGAGACTTTCACCCTGGTCGGGGCGGGCGAAGAAGACCTCGACGCCAATCGTATCCTCATCACCAGTCCGTTCTCGAAAGGATTCATCGGCAAGAAGAAGGGCGATATCGTCGAGGTTACGGTCCCGCGCGGCACGCAGCGCTACCAGATCCTTGATCTTCGCTACGAAGGTTTGGACGACGGGGACACCCAAAGTCCTTCGGAGCTCTGACAGCCGTTTCCGGATGCTGCGGGCTTGGCATGGCGGAGAAGGTCGGGCTGAATCCGTTGGCAGGGGCAAGATCGGCGGAGTATGCTTGAATACTCGCCCGACGCGGCGTCTCAGCATTTGGCGCCACGCGCCGGCGGTCCGGTTTGAATAAACCCGCGTTTCATTGCGCATTCTCTCCCCTTGCAACTTTCGCCTCTCCGGTCCATGACGCAGATCACTGTCGAGCAAGTACGGGAAGCGGGAGTCGTCGGTGCCGGCGGTGCCGGGTTTCCCACCCACGTCAAGCTGGCGGCCAAAGCCGACACCGTCTTGATCAATGCCGCCGAGTGCGAGCCGCTGCTTCACAAGGACAAGGAAGTCCTTCGCGATTACGCCGACGCCGTCATGGAAGGGCTGGCGCAAGCCATGCGCCTGGTCGGCGCTTCCCGCGGCATCATCGGGATCAAAGGCAAATATCACGACGTCATCGAGCTGCTCCGGCCCCGTCTGCCGAGCGGCGTGGAAATCGTCCCGCTCCCCGACGCCTATCCCTCCGGCGACGAGTTCATCCTTGTTTACGAGGCCACCGGCCGCGTCATCCCGCCGGGCGGCATTCCGCTGCACGTGGGCGCTGTCGTGATCAATGTCGAGACGGCCAAGAACATCGCCGAAGCGGCCGTGCATCCCGTTACGGAAAAATACCTGACGATTGCCGGGGCGGTAGCGGAACCGGTTACGATTCGGGTCCCCATCGGCGTCACCCTCGAGGATTGCGTCGCAGCCGCGGGCGGACCGACGGTGCCCAATCCCCAGTACTTGGTCGGTGGGGTCATGATGGGGTATTTGGAGGACAACCATCAGGCCCTGGTGGACAAGACCACCGGCGGCGTGATCGTGCTGCCGGAAGACCACGTCGTGGTGCGGCGACGGCGCCAAGATTGGTCTCAAATCGCGCGGATCGGCCGCTCGGCTTGCGATCAGTGCAGTTACTGCACCGAGTTGTGCCCCCGCTGGTTGCTGGGCCACCCCATCGAACCGCATCGCGCCATGCGCAGTCTCGGTTTCAACCTGGTGGGCGAGGCGAACTTCATCGGCACGTCGTTTTGCTGCGAGTGCAATTTGTGCAGCCTCTACTCCTGTCCGGAGGACCTGGACCCGAAGAACGTCTGCACGCAAAACAAACGACGCTTGGCGGCGGAAAAGCGTCGCTGGGAAGATCCGCCGTTCCTGCCCGACCGCGCCCAACGCCATTTGAAGAACCGCCGGGCGCCCACCGCGAGGTTGATGCGGAAACTCGGCCTTACCGTATTCACCAACAAGGGGCCTTTGGTGGATCGTCCGCTCGCGGTGAGCCGGGTCGGGATCAAACTCAAACAGCACGTCGGCGCGCCGTGTCGTCCTACGGTCAAGGTCGGCGACTTGGTGCGGCGGGGACAATTGGTCGGCGCTCCACCCGAGGTGAATGGGAAGCCCGCTTTGGGGGCTCCCGTCCACGCATCCCTGGACGGCCGCGTCGTCGCGGTCGACGAGTCGGCGGTCTGGATTGCGGCCGAATGACGGCGTGTCTCACCGTGCTTTTCCTCCCTAGCAGTAGAAAAGGAAGGTCCATCCGATGTCCACTCCGCGGGCGATTGGCGCGATCGAGCTTTCCAGCGTGGGAATCGGTTACCTGGTCGAAGACGCGATGCTCAAGGCCGCCTCGGTGGACTTATTGATCGCGCGGACGATTTGCTCCGGCAAGTACCTCCTCGTGGTCGGCGGCGGCGTCAGCCAGGTGCAATCCGCCATTCAAGCGGGATTGAACGAGGCAAGCGATTCCATCATCGACCACCTGCTGATTCCCAACGTACACGAATCGGTCTTCCCCGCGCTGGGGCAATCCGTGATCCTGGGCAAGGACCATGCGGGAGCGCTGGGGGTGGTGGAAACGTTCAGCGGGACCAGCGCCTTGGCGGCGGCCGATGCCGCGGCGAAGGCCGCGCGAATCACGCTTTTCCGCATCCACGTCGCCATGGCCCTGGGCGGCAAGGGGCTGATCTTGATGACCGGCGGCGTGGCGGACGTGCGTGCCGGCGTGCAGGCGGCGGCGGACGAGGCCCGCTCTCGCGGCTTGCTCGTCTCCGAGGTCGTCTTACCCCGCCCGGCCCCCGAACTCTTCGCCGACTATTTGTGACCGGCCGCCGGTCTTCCGTCCCGTCGCGCGACTTGAGCACCGTACGACGTTCCGCTCGCGCAAGACCGATTGCGGCCCGCGCTTGCCCCGTCAAAAGAACCCGCCTCTTGGGTGGCCGAAATCGGGCACGGCCCAGCCGCGTTCGTCATTCACTGTGACACGCCGCCCGGTCGAACGAGATCGGTTCGATCGGCAAGTTTCCAGGTTCGCCCCCCGTCGGGCGACATGAGCAATGCCCGACGCCTCGCCGGTTGATCGTTGCGGTAAAACCAGTAGGTCGACCAACAGTCGTACGAGAGGAAGAGCCGTCCGAGACGATCGATTGTCAGCCGATGGTAAAAAACGCTGTATTCCGAAAACGGCGGAATGACGAGGACCCGCGGCGATTGCCATGCGTCATCCGTCGGCTTTTGCTGGTGGGACAGCGTCGCGAAGATGCTCAGCGGATGGGGAGGTTCTTGCGACTTCCAAAGGCGAAAAACGGCATGCAGCGCATCGTCCGGCCCGCACACCAGGCCGATGTACGTCTGCCTTAGCCCCTCACCCAGGATTTGCGGTTCCGTCCAGCCTCCCCCTGCGTCATTGGGTGCGAGGGACCGGGCGTAGGGAAACGGGGCCCCGTGCGTGCCGCCCAGCGTGTGCAGGTAGCCCCGGCTATCCATGGTAATACTGGGCGTGTTGTGTACGTCGTTGGCGGGCGGACCGTAGCCCACGAATGCCTTCGGCCCGAGTTCCGCACTTGCTCGGTCATAGGTCGCGACACACGTCGGCGCGCCGGGTACTTTCTCCGCGGGGTCCGTGGCCTCGGACCAAATTACGTGGACCCGACCCTCACGGGAAACGACGCACGACGGACTGCCGGAGTGAGCCGAATGGCCGAGCACGCTCTCGGAGATTACGACCGGCTCGGCGAAGGCGATTTCCTCTCCGCGAAACTCCGGCAAAATCAGCTCCAAGCGATAGAGTCGCCGCCAAAAGACTTTGGGGTCGGCCTGTAGAAAGGTGTAGCGCAGCAGCGGCGGCGGCCCGTCCGACACATTGTGCCCTGTGAAAACCTCGATGTCGAACGTGCGACCGTCCCCTTGCCGCGAAGGAATCTCGCACGCTGTCCACGTCCTCGCCCCGTCGCCCGAAACCAGCAAACACGAGCGTCCGTCGGCTTGGCCGACAAAGTAAACCCGGTTCCGGCGGTCAAAGGCGATCTTCGGCGTCAAGGCGACGGCCGATTCCACGGCCTTTCCCGTCCCGGCCCAACGACAGACGGCGGCCGGCTCGCGGCGATCCCACTGTCGGCCGTCCCACACGAAAAGGGCATTCCCCGAGCTTACGTACGGCCGATTCTCCATGTCGAAATATACCTGGTTGTCCGTCGGATAATCGGGCAGATAGCCGAGCAGTTCGTTTTCGTGCTCGTAGGGACGAAGCGTCAGCGGCAAGCTCAAGGGGGATTCGGCGGGCGACTTGCCGGCAACGACCGTCAGAGTGGAGTAGGTCGTGATACCCGATCCATCATCGGGCTTAACCCGGACAAAACACTCTCGGGTTTCGCCGGAAGAACCGACCTGATAGCGGATCGTAACGCTTGTGGTTTCGTCCGGTCTCAAATCGAACGATTCAGGGCCGTCAATCCGTACGGGCCACGAATCCTGCGGAAACTCTAGCCCAAGCCGGAACTGCCTCGTTGTCGGCGCCATGTTGCGGAGTTGAAAGACGACCGCACCTTCGGTTTGCGGGTCACCGTAGGCCGTGCACCGGTAGGGCGTGATGAGCCAACGGTTGGGCGGCCAATCAAACCAAGCATCCCGCTGCGGCGTCCAGACCGTCACGTCACGGTAACGATCGCCCGACTCCCATTGGGTGACGCCGTCGATGTGCAACACCCCCTGCTGTTTGGAAAAATGGATTCGCCAAGGGACCGCTTCCCGCGCGATGTTCGCCGAAAAGCGGTAGGCGGCTTTTCCCTCCGTCACGGGAATCTCGGCAAGATGATTGTTGCGGGCGTCGAAGACTTGCAATGCCCTCACGTCTTCCGGAATCCCCTCGGCCTCCACGCCGAACTCGCCGAGGCGGGGAAGAAAGACGACGTCGCCGGGCTTGCCGGGCTGAAGCAACACAATCGGTTCGCGATGGGCCTCATCCCGATGGCCGCGCGCCGTCTCAATGACGTAGCGGGGACAGTTGGTCCGGAATCCCCAGGCGATTTCGTCCCCATACCGATCTTGCGAAACCGTGATATTCAGGCCGTAAACGCCGGGACGATGGACCTTCGCTTCCAATCGTACCGCCCGAAAAGGGCCCGGTCCCTTGCCGCCGGGCAAGCCGTCGTCGGGAATACGGGCTTCGGCTAGCACGCGGCGATCCGGGCCGAACAGAATGGCGCGCAGCTCCGTCACGCGGTTGTAACGGTGAAGATCGCGTTTGTAAACTTCCACCCAAAGCGGCCCCTCGGTGGCGAAGAAATAAGCTCCCCCCGCCCCTCCGACGGCCCAAGGTACCTCTTCCTCGGACAACACCCGTTCCTCGGACAACACCCGCGGCGTAGGCGTTTCCATCGCGGGGGCCGGCAATCCGCTGAAACCAAGCACGCAGCCCAGGCTCACGAAGAAGGGCAACAGGCGGAAAACCAAACGCATGGCAATGCTCCCACGAGTCTCGAATTGGACGAACGGCCCGCCCACGGGCTCGCCGCGGCGATCGAAGCATTGTAACACGGTCCGGACTGCTGAACCTACCGATGCAGGTCGGATTATCCAGGAGTTCCGTCCATCCGGTCCCGTGGCTGGAAGATCGCGGCCTCGGTGCATCGCGTCGGGGGAAGCGTATGCCGGTTATGGATTCGAGGAGAGGTCGCTGGACGCAATCCGGCCCTTCCCGGCCGCATATGCCTGACGCCGGTGAGTTGGCATGGGAGTCACTACACCCCGCGTGACCGCGAACGGCGTAGCGTCGCAACAAACGTCGAAACAGTTGATTAAGAGCCGGGATTGCGCGGATCCGGGAAGGCATATCCTGCGGATTCCTCCGCCTGAAACGGACGGTCATGGCCAAGGTTATCCGTTTGCCCGATGTTCCCGCCTGTGCTCCCGCACTTGGCGGCGGCACTCGAAGCGGCCCGACTCGGACAAGCTAACATCCGCCACCAACTCAGGAAGCGAGCGTCGTGGAGGCGGGCCGGGGTTGGTCCGGTGCCGCGAACGTGCGGTAACATCGATTCCAATTGATTGCCCGAATAGGGGAACAGCCGTCGCCCCGGTCGTGGCACGCGATCAAGGCTCGCGAGAAACCCCGACACGCGGCAAGGTGCGCTCTGCGCTTCTTAACCGCTCGGCTGGGCCGTGTACCGAGGAAGTCCGCAAAAGGCACTATCCCAATTCAACGCGAATGGAGAACGCCGCAGCAACCGGCAGGCCAAGGAGCGCTACCAGAGGTAGCAAAAACCCGAATACGGGTTCCCACGAGAAAAGACACCGAAACGAAAAACCGCCCGCGCACTCCCTGGATTGCGGCTTCGTGCAACGGATGGATTTTCGTAAAGCCCGACTAGGCAAGCACTTAGTTGCGGGGACAGGATTCGAACCTGTGACCTCGAGGTTATGAGCCTCGCGAGCTACCTGCTGCTCCACCCCGCGATAATTCCGAAGGCCGCAAATCGCCGACGGACCGGCGACTCACGAAAGCCGTCTCTCATTCCATCCAATATAACGGATTTCGGTCCCTGGTCAACGTACCCCTTCTGGTCGCGGCCAAGCGGAATTACCGCATTTGAGTCTCGCCTTTTATTTGCCGCGAAAAGGACATCTCTGGGACGTGCTCACCGCGTTACGGCAAGCGATTCCGGCCGAAAGGGAGATCCAAGGATAAATCGGTGCCCATCATCATGACGGGTCATCAAGTCGGGGTCCCGGGCCGCGGTTTATTGCGGGAGCATGTCGGGGAAGTTACTATAACACCAACACACCGCTCGGCCGTTCGGCGCAAGCTTGCACCGGATCGCGGTCCTTCCGAAGGCGGTGATATTTCGCCTCTCAGTATACGGCGAAGGTTCTCCCGCCACGCAATTCTCTTTTAACCGGAATAGGAAAGGGATCGAAAATGCACGACACGTTCTTGCAAGGGAATCGGCGGCAATTCTTGGCCGGCACCAGTGCCTTGGCGTTGGGCGCGGCGGCGCTTGCCCGCGGCGTTCCCGCCGTCCACGCCGCGGAAGACAACACCATTCGCTTGGCCTTGCTCGGCTGCGGCCCGCGCGGAGCCGGAGCGGTAGCGGACGCCCTGAGCACCCGCGAAATGGGGCCGATCAAGCTCTATGCGATGGCCGATATCGACGAAAACCGCTTAAATGCGTCGCACGATGCCTTGCGGGAGAAGTTCGGAGAGGACATCGACGTGCCGGCGGACCGCCGTTTTGTGGGATTCGACGCCTACAAGAAGGCGACCGATCTCTTGCGGCCCGGCGACGTGGCCATGTGCACCACCCGGGCGTACATCCGGCCGATCCATGTGGAGTATGCGGTCTCGAAGGGGATCAACGTCTTCATGGAGAAGCCGTTCGCGCCGGATCCGGTCGGCTTGCGTCGGCTCTTGAAGGCGGGCGAGGAGGCGGAGAAAAAAGGCGTCAAGATCGCCGCCGGTTTGCAATGCCGGCATTCGCCGGCCCGCGCCGCCCTGATCGAAAAGATCAAAAGCGGAGCGATGGGCGACCTGATTTGCATTCGCGCGAACCGCTTGGAGGGCCGATCCTGGCTAGGCCGCGTCGGACAGAAGGCGAACAGTCTCCTGGAACAACTGCAATTCGGCAAGATCCACCTGTTTTGGGTCGGATCGGGCCATTTCGTCGATTATTTGATCCATCAGATCGACGAATGCTGCTGGCTGATGGACTCGTGGCCTGTGTCGTGCCACGGTATGGGCGGTCGGGAGGCGGGCAGCGACGATCACGGCCAGAACTTGGACGTATATTCCTTGGAGTATACCTTCGCCGACGGGCGCAAGGCCTTTTGCGGATTCCGCCGCGCCCTGAACGGACATTCCGAGTTCGCCACGTTCGTGCACTGCGCAAAGAAGGCCGGCCAGTTCTCGGGAAACGTCCACGCCGCCACCGTGCACATGTTCAAGGATCAGCGGATCGCGGACGACAACATCGAATGGTCGCCGGAACCGGATCGATTCAGTCCCTGGGTTTATGAATGGCGGGATTTCATCACGAGCATTCGGACCGATCGTCCCCACAACGAGTGCAAGCGGGCCGTCTATTCGGACTTCACCACGTTGATGGGGCGGGCGGCGGCTCACTACAACCGCATCGTAACCTGGGATGAGGTCTTCAACTCGCAATTCCAATTCTGCAACTATCTGGATGAGCTGAATTACGATTCTCCGGCCCCGGTCTCTGCCGACGAAGAGGGTTATTTCCCGGCTCCGGTGGCGGGGCAGTGGACCGAGCTGTAAAGACTCGACTGCGGCAGCCTTCCCAAACGACGACGGTCCGGTGCGAGCGACCAGGCGACATTTCAGTCCTGCTCGCCGTTTACCGCTTGGCATACTCTTTTTTAATCAGAGGGAATCATGACGAGAATCTTCAGAGCCGGCCTGTTCCTGGCAATCATCGCCGCGTACGACGGGGGCATCTCTCGGTCGGAAGAAGTCCCGGCGGGCCGCCCTCCGGCCGTGCCGCTGGTGGTGCACGATCCGTATTTCAGCGTATGGTCGTTCGGCGACCGTTTGACCGACGATTGGCCGCGGCATTGGACGGGGCGCGTCCACGCCCTGTGCGGCATGGTCCGTGTGGACGGAACGACCTTCCGCATCCTGGGCCGGCCTTCGCCCGACATCCCGGCCATGAAGCAGATCGGCCTGCGAGTCTTGCCCACTCGAACGATCTACCAATTCGAGGGCGGCGGCGTACGTGTGGGCCTGACTTTCTTCTCTCCCGTCTTGCCGAAGGACCTGGACGTCCTTTCGCGACCGCTCACGTACATCCTTTGGGAGGTGCAGTCCGTCGACGGACTGACCCACGCCGTACAGGTCTATTTTGACAGCACGGCCGAGCTTGTCGTGAACGAACCGCGGCAGCGCGTGGTCTGGAGCCGCGGCTCCTCGGACGGCACGGTCTGGATGCGCATGGGATCCGAAGAGCAGCCCGTCTTAGCCGCCTCGGGCGACGACCGGCGCATCGACTGGGGGTATCTCTACACGGCGGTGCCGGGAGGAGTTGCCTTTCGCACGGTCCTGGCCGATGCCGGCACGGCGCGGGAGGCTTTTTGGACGGACGGCGTCATTCCCGGGGCGGACGATACGGATCAGCCTCGGAGGGCGGATCATCGCTGGCCCGCCGCCGTGTGCTGCTTCGATTTGGGAGAAGTCGCCGAGACCGCCAAGACGTGCCGGATCATGCTGGCGTACGACGACCTTTTCTCCATTCAGTATTTCGGCGAGAATCTGCGGCCGTATTGGCGGCGAAACGGCTGGGAGGCGGAGGATCTGCTGTCTGCCGCCGATCGCGAGTATGGCGACCTGCTACGGCGAGCCGTCGCCTTCGATGACCAGCTCCTTGCCGCCGCCGAAAGCGTGGGCGGCCGGGGATACGCCAACCTCATCGCACTGTCTTACCGGCACGCCGTCGGGGCGCACAAGCTCGCGGCCGGCCCCGGCGGAAAGCCCATGCTTTTCAGCAAGGAATGCTTCAGCAACGGCTGCATCGGAACCGTAGACGTGCTTTATCCCGCTGCGCCCATCTTCATGCTCTTGGATAACGACTTGCTCAAGGCCACGGTCACACCGGTGTTCGAGTATGCCGCCATGCCGCGATGGCGGTTCCCCTTCGCGCCGCATGACTTGGGCCAGTATCCCCTCGCCAACGGTCAAGTCTATGGGGGGCGTGAGCAAAGCGAGGAGAACCAGATGCCGGTAGAAGAGTCGGGCAACATGATCATCGTTGCCTACGTCATCGCCCTGAATGACGGCAATACCCAGTACCTGGAGCCTTACTGGCCCCTTCTCGTAACCTGGGCGGAGTACCTGAAGGCCAAAGGCTTGGATCCCGAAAACCAGTTGTGTACGGACGATTTCACGGGCCATTTGGCCCATAACGCCAATCTGTCGATCAAGGCGATCGTCGCGTTGGCATGCTTCGGCAAGCTATGCGAAATGCGGAAATCGGCTGATCAGGCCGCGGAGTACTTGAGCTTGGCCAAAACCTATGCCGAACAGTGGGCGTCGTTGGCCGACGACGGCGATCACTTCCGCCTGGCCTTCGACAAACCCGGCACGTGGAGCCAAAAGTACAATCTGGTATGGGATAAGCTCCTCGGTCTCGACCTCTTCGGGCCGGAGGTTCGGGCTAAGGAAATCGCGTACTACAAGGGTCAACTTCAGCCCTACGGACTGCCGCTCGACAACCGATCGCTCTTCACGAAGACGGATTGGGAAGTTTGGACGGCCACGCTGGCGGATGACCGGGCCGATTTCGAAGCCTTGATGAACCCGGTATACCGTTTCGTGGACGAAACGCCCGACCGAATCCCCCTGACCGATTGGTATTGGACCGATTCGGCCAAGGTCCGCGGCTTTCGAGCGCGGCCCGTGATCGGCGGCGTCTTCATCAAGATGCTGGAATCGACTGAAGTTCGCCGACGCTTCGGAGCCTGGGAATAACGACCTGCCGCCTTTCGGCCGCGGTGAAACGCCTTCTCGTATCACCGCGAACGGGCGAGCTTGCGCAACAGCTCGAGATTGACGGCGTCCCAATCTCGGCCCTCCGCGTTCGTACCCTTCGGCGTCTCCAAGTACATCGGGATGCCGGCCAAGCGGTCGTCGCGAAGCAAACGGCGGAAGGCATCCGTGCCGAGCTTGCCTTGGCCGATATGGGCGTGCCGATCCACGCGACTGCCGAAGTCCGCGCGGCTATCGTTGAGATGAACGGCTCGGATCTTGGTGAGGCCGACCACGGCATCGAATTCGCGCAGGACTTCGGCAAGACCTCGCGGTCGGTGAAGGGGATAACCCGCCGCGAAGAGGTGGCAAGTGTCGAAGCAGATGCCGAGTCGGCCGGGATCGCGCACAGCCTCCAAGACCGCGGCCAGGTGCTCGAATCGCCACCCCAGATTCGTGCCTTGGCCCGCCGTGGTCTCAAGGAGGAGTTGCGTCCGGGTCCGCGGCAGCCGTCGGTGAACCGAGTCGAGAGCCTGGGCGATTCGCCTCAGACCGGCCTCTTCGCCGCCTTCGATGTACGCTCCGGGATGGACCACCACGTAGTCCAATCCCAGCAGGTCCGCCCGCTCCAACTCGGCGGCCAAGGCATCGACGGAACGATTCCAGAGAGATTCATCGGGACTGGCGAGATTGATCAGATACGAGTCGTGCGAGATGGCCGCCGTCAAGCCGCTACTCCGCAGCGCTTCACGGAAGGTTTGTGCCTGTTCCTGCGAAACGTCCGGATCGCGCCACTGGTTGGAATTCTTGGTGAAAAGCTGAAGACATTGGCAACCCACCGCCACGGCCCGCTCCACGGCGCGGTGGTAGCCTCCCGCGATCGACATGTGAGCACCGAGAAGCAGAGGGGTGCGTCGTGCCACCGGCGTTTCTCGTTTCGGCGGAGGTACCTACGTGCGTGGGTTTTGGGGGCAGCCGCCCCGAAATGTCCTTTAGGGCAAGTGAACCGGCTGCCCCAGTCGCTTGGCCCAACCCATGGTGGACATGAATTTCGGGGACTGTCTGGGATCTTCATCGAAGAATTCGAGAAGCCCCCAGCTCCCCCACTTCGACCAGTGCGCGACGGAGCTGAAATAGCAGAACAAGTCACCGCCGTTCTCTTCCCAAGCTTGGTAGTAGCGATCATAGATGCGAGCCATGCGGGGATCACGGTTGGCTTGGAGGAAGAGGGCGGTCATGATCTCGGAATTCTCGCCGCCGCCTACTCCCACCAGGTGCTGCCCGCCTTCATAGGCTATTAGACGCAAGCCGAACTTATCCGCCACTTCCTTTTGCCCGCGAATCCACGAGATCGCCATCGGTAGGCATTCATCCTCGACATGGCCCATCAGTCGATCGAGCGACCAGCCTTCCACCGTTTGGACGTTGATCCCAGCATGACCCTCAGGCGAAACGTTGAGCGAAATATACGGCGCGATCGCCAGCGCGTCGGCGCGGCGATAGGCGTCCTGAAATTCGCAGATGCGTTCGGAAACATACGGATTGGCGCCCTGCGTGGCGAGTACGCGAACCAAACGTTCTCGGCCGCCGAAAACTTCCTCCCAAATCGCAAAGATTTGCACCGAACGGTAGGCGGTATAACGCCAAGCGGCTTCCCAAGGTTTCTCGGCGAAGCCCAAACGCATACCCTCTTGGCCGGCCCAGCGGCTCTGTTGAAACATGGCATTCCAGATCTCGTTGGAATACTCGATATACACTTTCCGCTTGGGGTCGAGCCGGTCCCTGACCATCCGGGCGAAATTGCGCACGTACTCGTCGTCCGCGAGGTGCGGCATGCAGAACCAAGCATCGGCCTGCAACCGATTGCAGAGGTCGATCATCCATTCCAGCGGAACCCCTTTTTCACAGAAAGTGGCCGAATCCGGTGTGGGGCGTTCACTCCAGCTTCGAATCTGGGAGTTGTTCGTTTCCATCCAATCCATGAAACGCAGACAAGCCATACCCTGCCATCGCCGAAGAAAGGCGGGATGAAAAGGATCTTTCTCGAAAGACTGTTCAAAACCGGGCATGATGACCCGAATGTTCCGCACATAGTCGGCGGGATCGGTCCTCCTCAGCCTGAGGAACAGGGCTCCCTTGCTCGCATCAACATCGGCCACGATTCGGCCGGGAACTTGCGACGCGATCTTGCCGGCCCCCGCCAAATCCAGCTCGCCTTTGCCCTCGTACAAAATCACGTATTGGCCGGACGGATAATGGCCGTCGTCGATCGTACACATCAGCGTTTCGGCGTAGCAGTCGGGCTGAAGGCGTTTGACCCAACCATGCTCGTCCAGGTCCAACGCCGGGCCTTTACCCCAGGGTTGGCCCTCCCGCTGACTAATCCACGGCCTGGAGAGGCGGAAGACGTCGACGAACGGCAATTCCGTGTTCCAATCGGCCGGTCCGGCAAGATTCATTCCCAGCCGGGGTACGGGCTTGAGAGCGGCCGAATCGTCTTCCGCGGCCAGAACCGCGGGGCGTCCGTTCCCGGCGTCCGCGCTCAACACTGCAAGCACCGCCAAGAGCGAGCCAAACAGACCCATCCAATTCAAGCAACCGGATACGGACCTCACCTTGCTCGTCCCAAACCCCATTGCGTGCAACCTTTTTCGAGAGCGGAACAGATACGGAATCTCGCAACCTCACGCCCAGCCGGATGGCAGCACATCCCGATGCCGGTTCGGCGCCCGGTTTTGGGTATTATTCCTTGCGGTGGGATAAAGACAACCGGCGGCCCCGCGCTCATCGCCGGCCGAAAAGACGACGCCGCGACGGCGCCGGGACATGACGTGCGGGCGGCGACCCGCTCGGGCAAGGGGAATCCTCGGGACGACCGAAGTCCGGGATCCAAAGTCGCTCACCGCCTCGCAGGGCCGATTGATGGGCCACGATGCCGGGTGCGGTATAGGCCACGGCTTCGTACACATCCACGGCCGGCCTTCGCTCATGCACCAGGGCATCGATGAACTCGTGGGTAATGAACGTGTGCGAGCCTTCGTGGCCGGAATCGTGCCGCAACGGTTCCGGTAACATGTCCGTGTTCCACCACTGCGGGATATCGTATTTTTCCACCTTCGCCGCGGCGCGCTGGAAGCCGCCGGTGTCCAGCTCCTTCAACTCACTCGCACGCACGATGGTGGCGGGCTGGCCGTAACCGTTCGGGCACAAGAAGCTCATTTGATCGCCGTACCATTCGGCCCTCTCGCCGCCGACATGCGCGCCCGACCACCACACCTCGACACGAAACGAGTGATCCTTCTCGGTGAGAAACTCCGCGGTTTCGTTCCAGAACGGGTTCGCGTAGACGTTGTCCTTAAGGAAGGAAGAGCCGTCTCCCCAGCCGATGCAGCTCACCGCCTTCAACCGCTCTCCGGTCACGCCCACCATATGGACCGTGCAATGGGTGGGATAGTGCATGGGCGGAAAGCCGTAACGCCAAGTCCGCTTTCCGTCTTCCACGAACAGGTCCTCCAGTCCGGCGTGACGGTACATCGAATACGCGGCATAGACCGTGCCGAATCGGCCCTCTTGAAAAAACCGCCGGGCCGAAATGGTATGCTGTTGCCAGTAGCCGGTCTCGGCCATCATGTACGTCAAGCCGGTTCTGCGGACCGTATCGACGAGCAAGGCGCACTCTTCCAATGTCATCGCGGCGGGAACCGCGGAGATGACATGTTTTCCAGCCCGTAAGGCGGCTACCGCGTGCGGGACATGATTGGGGGCCTCGGTGAAGATGCCGACGGCTTCGATATCCTTGCCGTCCCGGAGCATGACCTCCAAGGACTCATACGCTTGCTCGCAACCATACACCTTTTGCAAGGTCGCCCTTCGCTCCGGACGCAAATCACTCACGCCCGCCACCACACACTGCGGGTGCTCGTGCCACTGGAACGAGGCTCCGAAACGTCCGCCCACGATGCCGATGCGCACCTTGCGTTCCGCGGGCTCTGCGGCGTGGACGCTACGTGCCAAGAACGCAGACGATAACGCAGAGACGCCGATCGCCTGCACGGCTCGACGGCGAGTCCACAACGCCCCGCCCTGATTTCGGTCGCCTTGGGAAACATTCCGATCGGTGTTCTCGAATTTGCGCACGACCACCTCCGTTGGAGCTTCGAACAATGAGGCCAACCGGCAGCGGAAAGGGTTGTTTACCCCACCGTATTTAAAGGATAGCTTACCGGATTTTCCCACATTCTGATCGCCGAAACCGGGATGTCAAGCATTCTCCGCGAAGGATGCCGAGGAACGAGACCGACGTCTCAATCGCGCTGATGGGGAAACGGCATTGAGCGGGCGGGCTACGGAACGAGAGCCGCCTGTCCGCCGGCCGTCACGGTGCCGCAGGAAAGCGGGGAAGAATTGCCCGTGGTACCTTAGTCGAGCCGGGAAAACAACGCATCCGCGCGGAACTACGCAATGCCCCGGGCCTTCTCGTAGGCGGCGATCTTCTCTTCGTGCTCCAGGGTCAAACCGATGTCGTCGAGCCCTTTCAGCAAGCATTCACGACGGAAGGCGTCGATCTCGAAAGGTGCGCGAAATCCTCGTTCGTCCGCGACAACGCAATGCTCAAGGTCCACCGTGAGGCGATATCCCTCTTCGCCCAGGGTTCGCCGGAAAAGCTCGTCCACGGCATCCTCGGGCAAGCGGACCGGCAGCAGCCCGTTCTTGAGGCTGTTGTTGTAGAAGATGTCGGCGAAGCTGGGGGCGATGATCGCGCGAAATCCATAATCGGCCAAGGCCCAGGGGGCATGCTCGCGGCTCGATCCGCAGCCGAAATTGCGGCGCGCCAAGAGGATCGTCGCCCCGCGATACTTCGGGCGATTGAGGATGAACTCGGGGTTGGGGCTGCCGTCCTCCAAATAGCGCCAATCGAAGAAGAGAAATTCCCCGAATCCGGTTCGTTCAATGCGCTTGAGGAACTGTTTGGGGATGATTTGATCGGTATCGACGTCGGAGCGGTCCAGCGGCACCACGAGTCCCGTATGCTTGACGAACGGCTGCATGAAGAAATCCCTTGAGTTTGGAAAGCGGTAAGCAGGATAGTCCTGGGAGCCTGCCGGGAACCCCGGCCTTAAGCGGTGACGGTGCGGCCTTTCAGCGACCGTCCCAGGCGCGGATGTCCACGAATTTTCCAGCGATGGCGGCCGCCGCGGCCATGGCGGGCGAGACCAAATGGGTGCGACCGCCGCGGCCCTGCCGCCCCTCGAAATTGCGATTGCTGGTCGCGGCGCAGCGCTCTCCCGGCTCAAGCCGATCGGGATTCATGGCCAAGCACATGCTGCAACCCGGCTCGCGCCATTCGAACCCCGCTTCGCGGAAGATGCGATCCAAGCCCTCTTTCTCCGCCATCCGTTTCACGAGGCCGCTGCCGGGTACCACCAACGCCTGGACATGTTTGGCAACCCGCCGACCTTTGGCGACGGCCGCCGCCGCCCGCAGGTCCTCGATCCGACCATTGGTGCATGAGCCGATGAAGACCTTATCCAAGCGAATCTCGCGGATCGGCATCCCGGGCTCCAAGTCCATGTAGCGGAGGGCGTCTTCCGCCGCCTTGCGATCGACCGGATCCTCGAACTGCGAGGGAGACGGCACGACATCGTTCACGCCGACGACCTGGGCCGGATTCGTTCCCCAAGTCACCTGCGGCTGAATGTCCGCCGCCTCGAAAACGACGGTACGATCGTAAACGGCTCCGGGATCGCTGGGCAACTGCCGCCAACGTTCCACGGCTCGATCGAAGGCTTCACCTTGCGGGGCGAAAGGACGCCCGCGGAGATAGCGGAAGGTCGTCTCGTCCGGCGCGATCAGTCCGGCCCTAGCCCCCGCCTCGATCGACATGTTGCAGACGGTCATCCTCTCCTCCATGGAGAGGGAACGAATCGCTTCGCCCGTATATTCCAGACCGTACCCCACTCCGCCGCGCGTGGTGAGTCGACCGATCACGTAGAGAATTAGGTCTTTCGCCGTCACACCGGGTCCCAGTCGGCCGTTGACCCGAACCTCCATCGTCTTGGGCCGGTACTGCAACAGCGTCTGGGTGGCCAGCACGTGCTCGACCTCGCTGGTGCCGATTCCAAACGCCAGCGCCCCGAACGCCCCATGCGTGGCCGTATGGCTATCCCCGCAAACGATCGTCATGCCGGGCTGGGTGAAACCGAGTTCGGGCCCGATCACGTGCACGATCCCTTGGTTTTCATGATTCAAGTCGTACAGCCGGATGCCGAACTCCTCGCAATTGCGCCGCAGCGTGTCGATCTGCTGCTTGGAGATGGGATCGACGATGGGCAGGGACCGGTCGGTGGTCGGTACATTGTGATCGACCGTGGCCACGGTCCGCTCCGGCCGACGGACCTTTCTCCCCGCCAAACGCAATCCTTCGAAGGCCTGCGGGCTGGTGACTTCGTGCACCAAATGCAGGTCGATGTACAGAATGGCCTGCTTGCCCTCCTCGGCGTAAACCAGATGGTCATCCCAAATCTTCTCGAGAATCGTCCGAGGTCGCGAGGCGGAAATCATGATCCGAAACACTTACCCTTATTCGAAATGACCCTGAATAACACGTTCGATCCATCACACCTCAGCCCGCGGCTGCCACCACCCCGCCGGCGATTCACGGTTTCTCGCGGCCCGCGGCCCCCGCCGATTCCGGCTCCGACCAACCCCGACCCTTACGGGATCTCCGGTCGGCAGTGGGTGAAACCTTGATTCTACCTTCCGACCGTCCGACCGGGCAGGATACCGTTTGAGTGCCACAGGGACGCGGCACTGCGAATTGCGGGATCGCACCGCCGGCAAACCGAGGGTTCAATTCGCCGCCGAGCCGACGGCCGGAACACGCTCTTCCGATGGGCTTGGGGGCGGCACATCGCGCGGACGATCGAGCTGCCGGTCTTTCCACCAAGCGGCCGCCCGTTCGCGAGTCCACCGTCCCGCCGCCTCGCAACGGGCGAGCGCTTCGCGCAACTCGCTCGCCGTCTGGAAGCGGTCTTCGGGATTCTTTTCCAAACAGCGGAGTACGATCTGCGTCAAATCCTCCGGCAGATTCGGTCTCAAATCGCGAGGCGAAACCACCTCAGCCTGGATGTGGGAAAGAATCACTCGAATCGGTTTGTCGGATTCGAAGGGCGGCCGGCCCGTCAAAGTGAAGTATGCCACCGCCCCCAACGAGTAAATGTCGCTGCGGGCGTCCAGATCGGTATTGCCCATGGCCTGCTCGGGCGACATGAATAACGGCGAACCCGTAACGGACCCTTCCGCGGTAAGGCTCAAATCCTGCATATCCGCAATCGGTTTGACCAATCCGAAATCCAAGACTTTGACCACATCGAACACGCCGCCTCGCTGCGCGACGAAGATATTGGACGGCTTCAGGTCCCGGTGAATGAATCCCTGCTCGTGAGCCTCTCGAATCGAATCGCATGCCTGGCATAACAGGAAAATGACCCGCTCAGGCGGAAGCGGACCGAACCGGCGAACCAAGGCTCCCAAGTCCAACCCGGGAAGATATTCCATCACGTAGTAAAACACGCCGTCGCCGGTCAGCCCATAGTCGAAGATTTCGATCGTGTTCCAATGGGAAAGCCGTGCCGTGGTGCGGACTTCCCGCTCGAAACGAGCCAAAGTTCGGGGATCCGCCATCCGCTCGGGACGAATCAACTTGACCACGCACGGCCGCTTCAAGAGCACGTGCTCGGCCAAGTAGACCTCGCCCATCCCGCCGCCGCCCAACCGCTCGCGCAGGCGATACTGTCCGAACTGATGGGCCTCGAACGACTCGCGGCGTAGAGATTGAATGGAATCGACTCCCAACACCGCCATCACCCCCGAAACCAGGAACATCAACGGAATCACCGTCATGTGCTCCGTTCGCATTGCGTGCGCAATGTCGGGATGAAACAATCGCCCGGCAACCAGAATCAAGATCGGTACGGCCACCAAGATTCCAATCACCAGGGCCGCCCGCCGGACCGTGTTCGGGATGAACAAGGCGTAGGCGAAGATCAACAGCATCCAGCCGCCGCTGTTGAACTCAAAAAAGCCTCGCTCCTGACAGGAGTGAGCCATGCCGAACCAAGAACCGTAGGCCAAGAACAGGGCGGGAACCGCAAACGCCGCCAATTCCAGGGATCGGATGACGCCGTAATCTCCGTGACATTTCCCCCAGGTGAGCCAAGCCCCGGCTCCGATCAGAAAGATCGTACACAGGACGTGGAACACCAGGTTATAGCGTTCCCAGCCGACATTCGGCTGGAACAGCAGGAATTGCCAGGGGAGAAATACCGCGAATCCTGCGGCGATGATCCAGACGGCCAGCCGCAATCGGCGGTGGAGCGCCTCATGAAGCGCGCACGTCCAGTCCTCGGCCGACCCGGAAACCAAGCGCACCACCGGGCATTTCGGCTCCGCTAGCATCGCGCCGCTTTGCGATGCGGAGTCCCCGCCGGCAGCCGTGCTGTCGCGCGGCGCCATGTCCAGTGTGGGTTCATCACCCGCGGGTATCGAACTCGGTGATCCGGAGGTCATAAGACTTGAAGCAGTACGTGGCTGGCGCGAAACCCTATCCCGATAATTTACGTGAGCCTTTGCCGCCAGGTTCCCCCCGAACCGAGTCCACGGCAGCTCGCCGTCCCCTTTCATTCGACGAACGCCGCCGAATCTTGATAATCCGCCCTCGATTCGGGTTCGGAAGCCGATATTTTTTACAAAGGATACTTAGCGCCGAATTGCCCGTTGTGTCAACTATGAGGGTCCAAGACTACTTTCATACCCAGTGCCTCGATCATCCGGTAATCTTCCTCGGGCGGCTGGCCTTTCGTCGTCAGGTAGTCGCCCACAAAGATCGAGTTAGCGGGAAACAGCCCCAGAGGTTGGAGGGGCCCCAAATGCAGCTCGCGACCGGCGGCAATCCGCAGGTTCGAGGGGGGACTGGCAAAACGCAGGAGCGATAACACCTTTAAACAATAGAGTGGTGAAAGGTCGCCTTGGTTCTCCAAGGGCGTACCGGGAATGGGAATCAAAAAGTTGATTGGAAGCGATTCGGGGCGCAATTCACCCAATTCCAAGGCAAAATCGACCACATCTTCCAGGGATTCTCCCATCCCGATGATGCCACCGCAGCACAGCTCCAGCCCCGCTTCTCTCGCCGCGCGCAGGGTGGCCAGCCGATCCTCGTAGGAGTGCGTGGAGCAGATTCGATCATAAAACTTGCGGCTGGTATTGAGATTGTGGTTGATGCGGTCCACGCCTGCCGCCTTGAAGCGGTTCGCTTGCTCGCGGTTTAGAAGGCCCGGCGAGACGCAAATCTTGATGTTCCATTGCGACTTGATCTCGGAAACCACCTCGCAAATGGCATCCAGTTCTCCCGGCTTGGGCGTGCGACCCGCGATGACGATGCAATACATCGTCGCCTGTCGTTCCACAGCCGCCTGAGCACCCCGCAAGAGTTCTTCTCGATTGACCAGCGGATACCTAGTGATTTCCGCGGAGGATATCCGCGACTGTGAGCAATAGGCGCAATCCTCCGGGCAAATCCCGCTCTTGGCATTGATCAGCAAATTGAGCCGCACCAAATTACCGTGATGACGCAGCCTAACACGGTACGCGGCTGCCAAGATGTCCAAGATCTCTTCGTCCGGCGCCTGAAGGACGGCCAACCCCTCTTGACGCGTTATTTTGCCCCCCTCAAGGACTCTATCCGCAATCTCTCGCCAATGGGACGGAGAATCCAGCCGTTGCCCGATCAAGAGCGCGTCGGTCGTAGTCATGATTCAAAATCCAAGTCGTGGTTCAGGGTGCAATATGTTCGTATTGTACGCGAATCGACTAAAACGACCAACGGGCTCAGGAGATAGGAACGCAGATACCGCAAACACTGCGCGGCCGTCATCGGAAAGCACTGCGTCTCTCCGTCATCCAAAAGCGGTGCCGCTGCACCGCCGACTACCGGGAATGCAGCGGCCACAGGTGATCCACCGCAAGAGCCTGTCCGCTGCCGAACTCCATTGACGTCCGAGACCGGTTTCTGGTATCTACCCGTTCCTGATTCACCTCAGAGTGCGCTGCGGAATCCCCTTCCCATTTGGACCAGGATTCCGTGCCGCCCCGAACGGCCCATCCCCCGGTCGAGGTGACGGCTTTGCCGGATCGGCCGCGATTTCCTTGGCCCCGTGCGATTGAATATCACGTTCCATGACAACGAAACCACTGACCCACCCAACTCCCAAGAACTTTGGCAAATCGATACTCGCCTCGCCCTTAATTTGGGGTACGGCAGCCTATCTTTTTTTCCAATGGCTCCTGACTACCA
This sequence comes from Thermogutta hypogea, assembly GCF_055386265.1. Taxonomy (NCBI): domain Bacteria; kingdom Pseudomonadati; phylum Planctomycetota; class Planctomycetia; order Pirellulales; family Thermoguttaceae; genus Thermogutta; species Thermogutta hypogea. Next base: position 657,042 of record NZ_AP042425.1, on the reverse strand, counting down.
ATTTGCCGGGAATCGAGTTTCTTCGCCGCTACACCGCCAGTCATCCCATTGAGCATGTCGAGACCTACTTGTTCTTCTTCGGCCTGACGTGGTTGGGCATCCGCTTTCTCAACATCACCGCCCAGCGGCAACGACTTTCGCGATTGCGATTGCCGAAGCGTGCCGCATCCGATGACATCCGGCAAGAGGCTCGGGCTGCACTGGAATACCTTGGGCGGCTCCCGCCGGTCTTCCATGCCGACACCGCGGTCCAGCGTTGGAAACAGGTGCTTCAAATCGTTCTGAGCGGCGATGATGCGCCCGAAGAACGCCTGGTCATGCTGAGCGAGCAGGACTCGCAGCGGCGGTACGCCGACTACGCCCTCCTCCGGTTGATTGTCTGGGCCGTACCCATTCTCGGCTTTTTGGGGACGGTGGTCGGCATCGCGCTGGCCCTCGGGAACCTGTCCCCCAGCGACCTGGAAAAAACGCTCCCGGTCGTCATGTCCGGGCTGACGGTGGCTTTCGACACGACGGCCTTGGCATTGAGCTTGTCCATGATCTTGATGCTGGCCCAATTCCTGGTGCAACGGTGGGAGGACGGCCTGCTCGATCGCATCACGCGCCGGACCGAAAACGAAATCCTGCACCGATTCACGGGTAAGAAGGCGGCCGGCCGCGGAGCCGACGCCCTCCAGGCCGCGCTTTCTCATTGGAGCGACGCAGCCGCGGATTGGGTCCGGCTTTCCGTCCAAGCCTGGGAACAAAGCCTGCAACGCGTGGAGAAGGGCTGGCACGACGAAGTCCGCCATACCGCCGAGTCTTTCGGCAACCGTCTGACCGAAGCCTTGGAGGCCGGCCTCCGCGGTTTCGCGCGGGAATTGGCCGAAGTCCAAAATGCAAGCTCGGCGGAACGGCGGGAGGAAGAACGCCGAAGGGAATCCGTAATCGCCGCACAACTGAACAAGCTCGAAGATCTGACCCTTCGTTTGAAAGAGCAGACGGAGGCTTGGATTTCGTTGTCCGAGAGCGGAGCGGATCTGCGAAAGCTGGAAGATGCTTTGCACCGGAACCTGACGGCGGTGGCGTCGGCCAAGCATTTTGAACAGGCCTTGACCACCCTGGCCGCGGCTGCCAGCCTGTTGAGCGCGCATTTGCAGCGAGAGTCCGCCGAAGAGGCCTTTCGATCGGGTGTCATCCGTCCCGCAAGCGAGGCCGCATGACGCGACGCCCCTTCGTCCATACCGTTCCTGGGCGGGAGGGCAATCCGATTTCGCTCTTCCCGTTCTTGGCCGTGCTCATTTGCACGATGGGCACGCTCATTCTGCTATTGGTCGTTTTGGTCCGCCAAGTAAGACTTCAGGTCGAGCATCGGCAAGCCTCGCAGGAAACGGCGTCCGAACTCCCCTCCCCGGAAGACTTGGCGCGACTCCGCGAAGATCTAACCTGGCAGCAGGAACAAATACGAGCGGCGCGCCGGGCCACCCAAGAGCAATTAAACGTCGCCCGGGCCTTGCTCGGACACAGCGAAGAGTCGATTCGCCGCTTGCGCGCAGAGTTGGCCACGCTTCAGGACAGGCTGCAATCCCTGGAACATTCCGACCCCGAAGCGAACGCGGAAACGCTTCAGGAGCAACTCCGCGCCGCGGAACGAGAGGTTGCCGCGTTGGAGCGACAACTAGCGGAACGCGGCCGGCCGGCTTCCCAAACGGTGTCTTATGCGGTGGTCCCCTATTTGGGAAAACACGGTACCGCGCGTCGCCCGATTTATCTCGAATGCCGCGGCGAGGCGATCATCATGCAGCCGGAGGGGATCGAGTTCGTGCTGTCCGATTTCCTCGGTTCGCTGGGGCCGGGAAACCCCCTCGACGCCGCACTCCGCGCAGCCCGCGAATTCCTCGTGCGATCCGGACAAATCGATCCTGTGCGAGAGGGTGATACCTACCCCTTGCTGCTGGTCCGCCCGGACGGGATCGAAGCCTTTTACGCCGCCCGCGCCGCGTTGACCTCTTGGGGCACCGAATTCGGCTACGAATTGATCGAAGCGGATTGGACGCTCGTATACCCTCCGCCCCAACCGCAATTGGCCGCCGCGGTTCGTGAGGCCGTTCAAACCGCCCGGGAACGTCAAGAATTCCTGGCCCGGGCGGCTCCCGGGCGTTACGGAAGGAGCGTTCCCAAATACCGACTATCTCCCTACGTCGACGGCGCCGTGCGCGAGAGCGACGGAAGTGACGACGAGACCGCATCCGTCCGGAGTTCCGGCGGTTCACCCGGTTTCGCCTCCTTGACGGACATGGAGGACGGTAGCGCCGGCAATGCCGCCCTTCTTGACGCCGGCACCGCCCCCGGCCCGACCACGGCAACGCCCCATCCGGCGGTCGGTGATAATCTCGGCGGAATCCCCGACGATGCCGCCGACCAATCCCTCCGCAATGCCGGAAGCCCCGAAAACCTCGGCGGCGGCCCAAAACCCGGCACCGGGAATCAGGACGCCTTCCTTTCTCAGCAGCGGAAACCGGCTTTCGGCGTCGGCGACGGAATCCGGAGCGGCCGCCCACCATCGGAAAACTACACCGTACCGTCCGACGGACGGCTCGGGCGGCCCGGCAGCGACGAGTCCGACGTCCGCCCCTTGGCGGACCGTCGCGGCGCCGGTTGGGCCGTTCCCGAGCACGAACGCGGGGCCATTCCCGTCACTCGTCCCATCCGAGTCGAGTGCTACCCCGATCGCATCGTGCTGGTGCCGGAAAAAGGGCTGGATCAGACCAAGGTCTTTACCTTCGAAGAGGGGTTGGAGTCGGCCGTCGATCGCCTGATTGAGAATGTCAACGAATACATGAGGTCTTGGGGAATCGCCGGAAACGGGATGTACTGGCGGCCCGTCTTGACCGTTCGAGCGGCTCCCGATGCCGAACCGGTCTTCCGTCGGTTGCAAATCCTTTTGCAAGACAGCGGTTTGGAGATCGAGCCGGCCGGGAATCGTTAATACTTGACGTCGGGCTGCGGGTACCGCCGCTCGCACGATTGGGAGCGCGTCGATCGCGATGGCCGAGGAACCCACGCATGCACGATCTTCAACCAGAGCACGAACTCACCGCCGGTTACGACTCCTTCCTGGACATCGTGACGAACATCGTCGGCATTTTGATCATCTTGGTGATGGTCGTGGGCGTCCGCGCGTCCAAGCTCCCGCCGGCCTCGCCTCAAATCGAAAACGTGCCGGAGCAATATGCTCAAGAATGGGAGGAGCTTCGTCGCCGGAAAGACCTTGTGGAATCGCTGCGGACGGACGTGCTGCGGCTTCATGAGACCATGCGGCAGGTGGAACTCGATCGGGCGGCGCGAGAGTTCGAACGCCGGAATCTGGCCGGCTTGGTCGCCCAGCTCGGCAAAGCGATTCAGGAACGCGCGGCCCAAGTCTCCGACCGAGAACAGGAGCGGATCGCCCTGCAGGGCAGGCTGGCCGAGTCCCGAAATCGGGCCGACCAATTGCGCCGTGAGCTGGAGGCAAGTGCGAGCATCGACACTGACCGTGTAGTAACCCTGGTCAACTACCCGACCCCGCTCAGCGTTCCCGCCGACGGGGAAGAGTTGCATTTTCAAATCCGCAACGGCCGCGTAGCCTACATCCCCCTAGAACGACTGCTCAAAGAACTCGTCGGCGACGCCAGGCAAAAGATTTACCGCCTCCTGGAGGTGCCGGAGGTATCCGGCACGGTCGGACCGCTCGGCGGTTATCGCTTGCAATACGTTCTGGTACGGCGCAATGTCCAGATCGAGGACCGCACGGGCGAGGGCGTCAACGGGGCCATGGTGCAGCTCAAGCGATGGGTCTTGCAACCGATCGCCGACATCGGCGACCCGACCGATAAGGTCCTCGACGAGACATCGGAATTTCGGAGACGTCTGGCCGGCTATCACCCGGAGAAAACCATCGTCACGATCTGGTGCTATCCGGACGGCTTTGCGGATTTTCGCCGACTTCGCGATTTCCTCCATCAGCAAGGCTTTAGCGTGGCGGGCCGTCCTCTCCCCAATGGGTATCCGATCACGGGTTCTCCCGGCGGCTCCAAATCCGCGGCACAATGACGACGCCGCTGCCGCATGATGCCCGGCGGCGAGTCCGCCTTCTAAACGCTCTGCGTGCGCCGTGCCCGATTAGCGCATTCATGTATAAAGAGCGGCAATCCTTCGCTCGCAATCGGTCGTGATTTTCGGCCGCGCGTATCCCGCGAGCACGATGCAATCCTTTCTCCCATGTTGGATCGGCCGGAGAAAAGCTCCCTCTCGTTTGAGGGATCGCATGATGACTTTTCCGTTTGTCGTTTCTGAGAAGCGTTCTCATGTCCAATCACCGCGAATGGGACTCCGGCGGTCGAAGTGACGGTGAGTCCCCCAAGAGTCTTTCTATCGGGAGGCTACGATGAGACGGCTGACTTGTTGGCTTGCGACGTTGACACTCTTCTTCGCCCTGCCTTGCGCGGGCATGGAGCAGGGACGGGACGCCCCGCCTCGCAACATCATCCTGATCGGCTGGGACGGCGCACAACGTGCCCATGTGCAAGAGTGCCTACAGCGGGGTGAATTGCCGACGCTGAAGGCGATCAGCGAGGAAGGCACGCTCGTGGACATTGACGTCATCACCGGCGCTACCGATACCAAGGCAGGTTGGACGCAGATTCTGACCGGCTATCACCCTGAGGTCACCGGTGTCTACAGCAACAGCCGATTCCGCGACGTCCCCCAAGGGCTGAGCGTCTTCGAGCGGCTGAAAGCCCAATTCGGCTCCGACTTCGTATGCGCCGCCGTGATCGGCAAGAGGGACCACTGCGGCGAAATCCGCGAACCCTTCAAACGCAAGCTGACCGACGAGGAGGCCGCTCGGATTCAGCAGCAATTGCAACAGCAGCAGGAACGCCGACAGCGGCAAGGGACGCAAAACGCCCAAGCAAACCAGTCGTCGGATGCACCGCGCGGACAGCGGGGGGGCCAAGCACGTACAGGCAACGGTCGCGGCGCGGCCGCGGGGCAACCCGCCCAACCGGGAGCCGGTCGGCAAGTCGTCGGCCGGATCGTCGAGGAGGACGGTGAGAAGTACCTCGTGTTCGAAGGCTCACCGTACTACACCATGCATCACGCTTGCGACGTTTGGCAGTACGGCCTGATGGAAGACGAAAAGGTCGGCATGTCGGCCCTGGAATTGCTGGAAAAGTACAAGGACCGTCCTTTCTTCTTCTTCGTTCATTTCGCGTCCGTGGACCATAACGGCCACCGCTTCGGCGAGAACTCCAAGGAATACAACGACGCACTCATTTCCAACGATGAGTGGACCGGAAGGATCATCGCAAAACTGAAAGAGCTGGGCCTCTACGACCAAACGTTGGTCTATGTGACGGCCGATCATGGGTTCGACGAAGGCGCAACCCGTCACAGTTACGCGCCCTACGTCTTCCTAGGCACCAACGATCCCTTGGTTCAACGGGAGGGCATGCGACAGGATATCGCCCCGACCATCCTGGCCCGATTCGGAATCGACCTCAGCAAGCTGCAACCACCCCTGGACGGCGAGCCGCTGACGCAGCCGGCGACCAAGCCTGTACGAAGGGCGCCGGAGACGAAACCCGCGGTCGAGGGACCGAAAGCCCGGAATAAGCCCGGCTCGCCCGCCTCCGCCGGTAAACCCGAGCGGCCCCGACAGGGGAACGAAAAGCCTCGCAAAGCGGGCAAGGCCGCCGTTCCATCCGCCGCCAATTGATGCCCGATGCCGCGCGGCGGCCATGTTCGCGTCAAACCGTAACGGGGCGGCCGTGGATCTGATTCGGGATCCGCGGCCGCCGAGGTTCCTCGGACGTCACTGCATGGGGCTTGTCTCAGGCACGACGAAGTCGATTCCGGGAAGTCTTCGACGCAACCCTTCCACCCGCTCACCCAGCGAGTGCGGCGCCGAAACGATGATGCGTTTGGCCCCCGTTCTGCCGGGCTTCGGTTGAAGACTGAAATACCAGTCGAGATAGCTGAGCGGACGGCGATAACACGCCTCCAAGAGCGACTCCAGATCCCGTTTCCGCGGCAGGTCCGCTCCCTCGCCGAGTTCGATCACGATCCACAAGGTGATGTGGGGATTGTGATCGAGGACGTGTTCGACCCAGCCGCGCATGGCAGCGCCGTGCCGAGAGAAATCCCGGGAAACCAATCGCAGAATGTGCGCCAGGCCGACCTCCTCGGGCGATGGCTTCCGCGGAGAAGCATCCAAATCGACCACCCACTGCGTTCCCGCAAGGGGCGTGGGGCCGGAAGATGCCGAAGCCCCCCACGACCGCCCCGGGACTTCGGGAAGGGGATCGAATTCCGTATCGAACAGCGATTCGGCCTCCTGCATCAAATCGCCGATTTCGTCGCTCGACAAGGTCGGCGTGCGGAGAACGTGGTACGGCGGATGGGGTTGAAACTCCAGCCCCAATTCGCGGTAACGACGCCGAAAATCCGTCCCGGGAAGCACCGCCAGCCGGAAGACTTGGATTTCGGTGAAAAGTCCGGAATTCGCCAGGTAATCCAAACCGCGACGCACGGTTTCCGCGGTGTCTCCCGGCAGTCCGACGATCAAATCCACGCGTGCCCGAATGCCTGCATCCAGCAGCGCCCGAACACCGCGTTCGAATGCGGGCAGGTTGACGGTGCGATGCATCAAGGCCTGGGCCGTTCGATCGATCGATTGCAGGCCCAGTTCGACCTCCGCGAAGCCGGCTTCGGCCATGAGCCGGGCATGTTCCGCTCGAATCCCCTCCGCTCGCAGTTCCGCCGAATACGTGAAGGTGCGATCGGCGTTACCCGCCGCCAACAGCTTCAAGAACTCCGTGAAGTCTCGCCGCTGATTCAGCGTGGGATCCAGAAGAAAGACTTCTGATACGCCGGACCGTCGGGCAAGGGCGAGATTCGCCGCCGCCAAATCGTCATCCATATACGCCAGGCGATCGAAGCTCTTGGGATAGAAACAAAAGCCGCACTTGAAGATGCAGCCGCGGATCGTCTCCAAAAACAGGCTGTCGTACGGTGCGGGGTCGAGGATTCCCTCCAGGTAGACGCGACCGACATCGTTCAAATGGGCCAGTTGTCGCCGCGCCGGCGGGATCGCCCGATTTCTTCCGTTCCAAAGTCCCGCGATCGCCGGGGTCGAGTTGGGATCGCCGCCCGTCTCAGTCAGAAACCGGAGCAATTCGGCGAACGTTTGCTCGCCCTCTCCCATGACTGCGTAATCGACGGCCGGATGCTCCAAGACCCAGGCGTTGTCCGCGGTGATTTCAGGCCCGCCCAGGACCACGAGAACCTGCGGCATCCGACGCTTGACCTGCTCCGCCAAGTAAAGGGACCTTTCGACATTCCAGAGGTAGCACGAAAGGCCCAGCACGTCCGGACGCCGGTCCGTTATTTCGCGCAGGAGGGCAGCATCCCCTCGACCGTCGGCCAAAGACGCGGGAAGAATCTCGATGTCCGCTGCGATATTCTCGACGCGCTGCGCGTAAAACTTCAAATAGGCCGCGGCCAAGGGCACATTGCCTCGCACGGTCTCCGGCCCGAAGGGAGGGATCGGTAGTTGCAGCAACAGCACTTTCACAACAGCAATCGGTTCATGCCAAGCCGTCTTCACCCGGCCCAAAACCACGCGCGACGCCTTGCCGGGCGGGCGTCCCAATTCGGACCGGCCCGCCAAATCATCGCACATCCCATCCGCGACGGAGGTCGAAAGTTGCGTCCCGCCGCTCTTTTCCAAAGTATACCCGGGGGGACAAGCTCCGGAGGTCGGCGTAACCCGGCGGGAAAGGCGAGTTCCAAACGGAACTTCTCCGATGCGCATGCGGCACGCGGATGCGTCCGGGGATCATTCCATCAAGAAAACCAACGGGCGGCCTCTTTGGCCCAATAGGTAATGATGATATCGGCTCCGGCTCGATGAATGGAGGTCAGAATCTCGCGAATCATCGCCGGGCCGTCGATCCATCCCGCCGCGGCGGCGGCCATGACCATGCTGTATTCGCCGGAGACGTTATAGGCCGCCAACGGCACGCCGGGAAACCTATCGCGAACCTGACGGATGACGTCCAAATAGGCCAACGCGGGTTTGACCATCACAATGTCGGCTCCCTCCTCCAAGTCCAACGCAACCTCGCGAAGGGCTTGCTCCGCGGCCGCCGCGGGATCCATTTGGTAACTCCGCCGATCCCCGAACCGCGGAGCGCTCTCCGCGGCATCTCGGAAGGGACCGTAAAACGGCCCCGCATACTTCGCGGAATAACTCATGATGGGCACATGGACGAAACCGGCAGCATCCAGCGCTCGGCGGATCGCCGCCACCATTCCGTCCATCATGCCGCTCGGTGCAATCACATCCGCGCCGGCCCGGGCATGGAGCACCGCCTGCCGCCCGAGAAGCTCCAAGGTGGCGTCGTTATCGACCGTGGGCTGCGCTCCTGCATGCCCCAATCGCCCGCAATGCCCATGATCCGTGTATTCGCAAAAACACAAGTCCGTGACCGTGAGCAAGTCCGGCACCGTCTGTTTGACGCGGCGAACCGCCCGGCAAATCACGCCGTTTTCGTCAAGCGCGTCGCACCCCGAATCATCCTTCCGACTCGGGATACCGAAGAGGAGGACGCCCCCCAGACCCAATTCCTCGGCCTCTTGGGCTTCTTCCACTAGATGCTCCGGCGACAACTGGAATTGGCCGGGCATGGAGTCGATCGGCTTCTTCTCCCCGCCTCTGTCGTGGACGAAGAGCGGCTGAATCCAGTGTGCCGGGTCGAGCCGAACGGTTTGCACCAGGCGTCGCACCCCCGGATGGTAGCGGAGCCGCCGCATTCTAACGGTCGGGAATCGCCCTAGAAAAGCTGGTTCACGCGGCGGATGTCCGCTATCATCGTCGAGGAACATACGCTCATTCCTTATCAAAGATGACGCAAGCCCCGGGACCACTTTCATCGCACACGGCGGCTTGGCGGCCCCGATCCGTTAACGAGTTTTCGGCCACAATCGCATCTTGGCGGGCCAGGTCCCGCGAAAGGCGAACGGTCCCGGCATGGGGCGCTCCGCATCACGCGCGTCCCCGAAATAATCCGTCGTCACGGCCAACGCCGAGCCGTCCGCGGCATCGTACGGAGCCTTGGCAATCGCCGAGACGCCTAAACGTTCGCTGTTCACCACGCGAGACTCGGAGCCTGCAAACTTGGGAGAATAACGGAATTCCAAGTAGATACCGTCTTCCTCCAGGGCGATGCGGAAACCGGGATCGAAGTCGGCCTCCCAAATCGCCGACTCTTCTTGCGGAAAAGGGTTCGCCCCGTGCCAATAGACGTTACCTTCCGCCGAATTCGGCAGCGGTGCCTCGGCATAGTGCGCCAACCCGTGCTGCGGCGCGGACTTCTCGTCCACGGCGTCCGTCGGCCCCACGAAAATGTTGTTCAAAAAGCGATTGTCGCCGTTTTGGGTAAACGCCAAGCCCGCGATTTCCGTCGAGTGCGGTTTGAAGTAGGGGGTGTCTCGCCGCGGCTCTGGCCGGAGGGTGAGCCGGCCGGCCCAAACATTATGCACGTACGCACCTCCTTCGGACATGTCCAACAGGGCCGTGGGCGAAAGGAATAGGTTGTTGTCCACCACGAACGGTCCGTGATTGACTTCCACAAAAAGATCCATCTGCACGTTCGCGAAAAAGAGATTCCCGCTCACCCGGGTCCCCTGCGTCATCCAGTCGAGCCAAAGCCCTTTTTGCGAATGGTGCAGGCAATTGCCGCGAATCACCGTATCAACGGCGCCGTGGAACTTGATGGCCGCGATTTCCGCCCCGCCGAATTGACGTTTGACCCAAATATTGTAGATATGGTTGCCGCTGACCTCGCTGAAGGCGCAGCCCATGCTCCCGCAGATGCCCGCCTGCTCGCAATCGTGAATGACATTGTTCCGCACTACATGCGACCCGATGCGATCCTTGTTCCAACCGTTCTCGACGGCCCGCAGGACGACCTCGTTATATACCACGTGCCCCGGTTTCTGAGGCTCGGCCAACCATGCATTGTGGCCGCTTGCGCGATCCTTCCCCAAGGTGATTGCCGTGCATTTGGAGTGACTAATGACGTTGTCCTCGATGATCCAGCCTTTGCTCCAAAAGGTGCCGATCAGGCCGATTTGCTCCGCGGTCGGCGCCGCCCATTGCGTAGCCGCCCGGCTCATGCGAAATCCTCGTATCGTGATGTAGTCGATTCCCGTTCGCGTCGGATAAAAACAAGCCGGCCGGACGTTGATCTCGACGGTCTCTCGGTTGGGATCGAATGCGTGAAACTGGGCGTAGATCACGGTCTCTTGCTCGCCGACCTCGGCATACCACTGGTACGTGGATGCGTCGGCGTCCACAGCCCCGGACAGAGGCTGAGGCTGCCGCAACGCTTCCAGGGAAGTCACTTCGAAGAGCGACCTGCCGTTCAGGTAAACCTCACCCGTGTGATGGACCCGGCCGCGATCGGAAAACCAGTCGCCTTCGATCTTGTCCGCATAGGGGTTGTAGTCGCCGAAAAATGCGTTGGGCAAAACCGCCTTCCAAACGCCGTCGCCCTCGGGAATCCAGCCTTTAACAATCTCCGAACCTTTAATCCACACCTCTTCGTGGGGTGCGGCCCGATACACGATCCGCATCTCGTCCGACGTTCCCCCGCGCGGAGGCCGGATCCACTCGCGGTAGGTTCCCGTGTGAACTGTGATCACGTCGCCGGGTTGGGCCATCTCGGCGGCGGCCGAAATCGTCCGCAGGGGTTGCTCCACCGTGCCGGGAAACGCATCATCGCCGTTCACGGCCACATGGTACTCCCGAGCGACGGCCGTGCCCGTCATAACCCAAGCCGCAAAGACCGTTGCCACGGCAATCGAAAGCAAGAGGCGGCGTGAATTCATTGCCTGGTAGCTCCTCAAACAAATGCGGCAAAACTCGAACCTCGACTTACCGGACCCAGGGGGCGGACTTCAACGCCTCCGCTTTTTCGTCCAAACGGAAAAACCGTCGGGCATTCCCGTGCATCACGGTCGGAATCAAATCCAACGCGTCCTGCCTGGAAAGCCAGCCTTCCTCCACAAGCTCACGCAGCGCCAAGGCGATGCCGCGCCGCGCTATCCCCGCATGGCCCAATACCGGTTCCACGACGAAGTAATCTCCCCCGAACGTAAAAATCTTGTTGGCCGGGGCCGCGACCAGAAACTTCTTCAAGAAGTCCTTGGCCGCCGCGGGATTGATGATCCACGACCAGCACATATCCACATACGCATTGGTATAGTGCTTGGCGACCGCTATCAAGTCCTCGTAATAGGGATAGCAAATGTGCATGAACACGAATCGGGTCGCCGGAGAGGCGCGACACAAATCGCAAGCCGCCTCCGCGTTTCGAGCCACGCGGGACAAAGGCATGTAGTTGTCGCCCGCGTAATACCCGGTGTGCAGTTTGACCGGCAGATCGTGCTCGGCGGCTTTCCCGACGGCGTACCAGAATAGATGGTCTTCGACGCTCTTGCGTTCCTCCGCCGACAGCGGATCGCCTCGCAAGTGCTTCGTGAACGGTTCTTCCGCTTGCTCCGGCGGAGTAGGCCGGTAGTCGATGTTGCGGCGATAAGCATCTTGGCTCTTCACCGCCACGGCATACCGCGCGTACTTGTCGAACCACCAATCGATGACGCGATGCCAGTCGCCCAAGGAGCGAACCTCGATGCCGGTCGGTTCACCGAACGCCTTCCAGTCCGGCCCACTGAACATGCCTACGATGCTCAGGTCTTGGAAAAGTAGCAGCGGTTGCTTCGATTCCCGGTAGGTTCCGGTGTTGACCTGGCACGACTCGATGCCGGCCTTTTCCTGAAGAATGCGCCGGTAAAAACCCGTGCATCGCGTTTTCCGGTAAGCCTCCGCGACGGTTTCCACCGTATCCGCCGACAAATCCGACACCCCGTAGAGTTCTTCGACGGCGATTCTCACCGCTTGTCCGTAACCGGTATTCTTCACCGCCGGCCAATACGGCGCCAACACTTCCCATTTGACGGCAGGTTCCAGCGGGTCTTGAAAAAAGCGCGCATATTCCTGCCCGGTCATCCCCGCCGTGCGAAGGTCCGAATCCAGGTAATGACGCAAGATGACGGTCCAATCCTCCTGCGGGCCGCCGTTCGGCCCTTGCAAGCAATCTTGTTCGTCCGGCAAGTGTTCGTGGGTGTCGATAAGCGGCGTGCCCAGGACCGTCTTGAGAATCGTGTCCGCGGTATCCGGATCGGGGATCGTCGCCGATTCCCGGGCAGCCAGAGGGGCCGCAACCCCGCCGCAAAAGGCCGTGGTCCCCAAGACGCCCAACCCCTTCAGGCCGTCGCGACGCGAAATTCTCTGCTTAGGCGCCATCGCTCATCCTCCTGTTAGGTTCCGCGGTCGCCGTCCGGGATTGCCATCGGCGAAACATCGCCCAGGGGCGCCACTTTGTCATGGGGCATTCAATTGCGCCAAAACGTCCTCGCAATTGAGGATTTTTTCCAGCAGGTCGTTGGGAACGTAGAAATAGTGATTCGAGGCCTCGAATCCCAGCCGGGAATCGACGGAGGCCAAGACGAACATCCGCTTTGCCAGGACAAGCTCCTCCTCCACGACGGCCCGCAGCTTGGTTTGCAGTTCCCTCCGCGCCGGCGAGTCGGGATTCGCCCCCCGCCATAGGTCCCTCAGCATGACGAACCGCACCTGATTGCGGACGGAGGCGAAGTGGAGAAAGGCCGCCTCCGCCACCCGCAGGTCGCTCTCGAGGGTGAAGCGTTTGTCCTGGTCCGCCAAGGCCTCCGCGGCACGGAATTCATCCAACCCCCGCCGCCAGCCATCCACCAGTTTATCCCATTGCGAGGCAAAAACCTCTTCGGGGTAAGGCCCTCGCCAGCCGTTCAGATCGTCATAAGGCAGGCCCACCATGGTGGCGTGATAACCGCTCGGCTGCAACCGGAGCAGATTGGCCGGCCCCATGTGCTGCGGGCCGTTGTAGACGACCTGGCCGCTGTAGGGGTACTCCCGAAAGGCCCTGCTGAAGGCCGCCCACGCCCGGCGGACTTGCGGGGCCGCCCTTGGGCCGTAGCGCTCCGCGGCCACGGCGTCCAAGACGTCCTCCGCCGTCGCCTCCTTGTTCGCGGCAAATCGCGATGCCACGGCCAAATTGGGAGACGGGTAGCCGCCCAACGTCCACGTCAGCATCAGACCGTCGATGTCTTGTCGATTGAGGTTGGCGCAATGCTCGGCCACCAAATCCAAAACCGGCAAAAAAGGCACGCTGGAGAGTTCCCAGGTTATGTTGAATTGGACCTTGGCCGCCGTCTTCAACCCGTGGCGGCGAGCCTCCGCCCAGTGCCGGACCGCGCGCGGCCCCGGGCCGGGCACCGAAATGCAGTACTCGCCTACCGTACCGCGAATCCCGCCCCGTTCGAACGGCTGCGCCCATTCGCTGACGGACATCAGCCAAACCGATTTCGGCAAGAGCGCGATCAGCGAGGATGCGTCCTGATGGCCGTGCCACCCCCAATCCCAGGCGATGACCCTCGCCTCGGGGTTGCCGGCATGAACGCCTTCCGCGATCAGGCGGTTGACTTCGGCCAAGATTTCGTCATCGGTCCGCGCCGCGCAGCGAGGGCAATCTTGGCGGCGGAAATGCGAGGCGCAGTTCGTGAGGTTCTCGGAGGCGGTGATCGTAAACACGCCGGCCAAATCCGGCACCTCGCGGAAAACGTGCGTGAGGGAGTTGCGCAGCCACGCCTGCACCCGCGGATCGGACGTGCACATCGCCGTGAACTCTCCCTCGCTCACGCCCGCCATTTCCGGTCGGTCCGCGAAAAACGCACGCGGCATGGCCCGCGGTTCGTTGATGTAAAGGTAAATGCCGATGCCGTGGCGCTTCGCCCGCGCGGCCAGCGCTTGCAGGTTGCGCAGCCGTGTTTCGGAACCCTCGCCGAATTCGGGAAAATCATCGCCGCCCGGGGCCAGATTTCGCAGCACCACGTGCATCCAGACGCCGTTGACGCCCAGGTCGGCCAACCTTTGTAGCAAGCCGTCCGGGTAGGGATCCAACTCGGGATGCATGAGCGGATCGCCGTACGGCGCAAAGTAGGAATAAATCAGTCGCAAGCCCTGACGGATCCTTTCGGGGGCAGCCTCCGTAACCGGTCTTTCCGGCCGCGATAGCTCCTGCACAAAAGCGAATCTCGGTTCCTCTTGGAACTCGGCACTTGGACCCAAATGCTTGGTAAGAATGGCACGCATGCGGGCTTCCGCCGCTTGAACTTCGGCCGTCGGCGGCACCAACCGGACCCTGTCGCAGTCGGGTTTGAGATTGCCGAGTTTCACGTAGAGAAAATCGTCCTCCCGCAAGATGTACGCCAGCTTCTCCGGCGTCATGTCCAGGAGTTCAGGAAGCTGGTCATAGGGCAAGAGGTGCCAATTCCGCCGGATCAACGTGATGTAGCCTCGACCTCGGAAGAGGTCCGAAGTCGCATCGGTCGGCGGCAAACCCATGGCCCCGGCAGCCGCGCGCACCGCGTCGCCCGAGGTTTCCAATACCCGTGCAAGATCGTCCGGAGATACCAATCCCCAATTCCGCCAAATGACGGCATGGGCGGCATCCGGGAAATGAGGAAAATCCAGTGCGGCCGGCTTTGTCCCAACGGGAAGGGCGAATTCCTCCGCGGCCGCTCGCGCCCCGATGTCGGCCAAGGCGGCGACAAAGCAACACAACATCAGCCATGGCGTCCGCATGAGTTGAATCCTTCCGTCCATCGACCCGTGAAATATCCTTCGCGATCGCTGACCCGCTTGCGCCGCCCGCATGTCTCCGAACCGGGAAAAGACGCCGCTCGGTACACACCAATCGAGCGCGCAATCGCGATCCGAACAACGCCCCACCGTGGAAAGGGGTTCTTTCCCGATCGCAAGTCGACCGCTCAGCGTCGATGATTATCGGGACGAGAGGCGGTGGCCGCAAGCACGCAGGGCACTTTTACGCGGAGAAGATCTTGCGACGTTACGACGACCGTCCGGGAATAGGGCGACCCATCGTGCGCAGCAGGAGTTTGATGTCCTCCCAAGCCTCCTTTTTCATGTTGGGAGACCGCAACAAATAGGCGGGATGATAAGTACACACCACCTTCGCGGAACCGTACTCCCAAATCTTCCCGCGGAGGCGACCGATCGGCTGCTCCGTTTGCAAGAGGTACTTGGCCGCGGTCGCGCCCAGACAGCAGATGTACCGCGGTTGAATCACGGAGAGCGTGGCGTCCAACCACGGCCGGCAATGACTCGCCTCTTCGGCTGTGGGCGTGCGGTTGTCGGGGGGGCGGCAGCGGAGGATGTTGCAGATGTACACATCCTGGCGTCGCATGCCCATGCCCCGGGTGATCATGTCCGTCAATAGTTGTCCGGCGCGACCCACGAAAGGCTCGCCCTGCCGATCTTCGTCCGCCCCCGGGGCCTCACCGATAAAGACCAACTCCGCGTAGGGATTACCCACACCAAAGACCGTCTGCGTGCGGTATTGGACGAGGACCGGACACCGTTGGCAGGCGGCGACCTGCGCGGCCAATTCCTTCAGCAGATCCTCTCGCGTCCGAGGCACCTCCGTCGCCTGTCGGCCCGGCACGATGTTAGGCGTTTCCGCCGCGTCCGTCGCGTCTCCGCCGGGTGCCGGCTCCCCCCGGTTTGCGCGCGCCCGGCTTGCCGCGAACTCCGCGGGAAGCGCGAGACTCTTCACAACGCCCGGCTTTTCCGCGGGCGCATTCGATGGCTCGTTTTTTCCGAAACCCATCGGCTCCGCGACCGTCGGCTTCGGCCAGACCCGGACGCCGGCGGCGTACCAAGACTCCAACCTTTGAATCAGTGCGCGTCTCACGCCTTCCGCCGACATGAAAACTCCCTCATCATGGTCCGGGCAGCCGCTCTTCAGGCCGCGCATCGGCAAATCCCCGGAGATGCGATTGCCGTCGCTCGCCCGCGTTGGAAGCCGGGAGCGTCGCGCGTCGAGAACGCAGCGTTGTGAGAACTGCAACATAGACCGGCGCCGTCCGGACTTCAATTCGGTCGCCTGCCGACGCCAAAATCAATGTCTCGTGGTGAAATCGAACTGGATGGTTTGCAATCGGCCCCGCCAATAAGGCTTTTCTCCGTCCGGCAGCACCCACGCCACTTCCCCCGCCGTGGGAACTAAAATGCCCTGGTAATTCCGGTAGTCCCAAAATCGCCCATGCCAAGGCGAGCTTTCCCGGCGACCTGCCACCAGCCGATCTCTTGCCTCCGCCCGCACTTCAGACAGCAAATCATCCGCATTGAAGCCGAACGTCATGCGCACCGTGTGCCTGCCGTCCGTGAGAGAGGCCTCCGCCGTGCGGTCGTCGATCTCCCGCCAATTGACTCCGTTGCCGGGCAGCAGCAAGGTAGGGTACCACGGCGTTTCGGCCAAAAAACGCATCAATTCCCCCCGTGCCGTCCCTTCGCCATCCGTAGTTTGGACGACCGGAAATAGACCGAAGACGGCGGCCGAAATCAGCCCTTCTCCATCAACGTAGGCGTCATGGACCCGGACGGGAACCCACGGCGCCGCCTGAATGCAGGCATCCCAGTCGAAAGCAGGCCCGTTGACGATTACCCATTGTTCGGCGGAAAACGGCCGCCAATTCTCGCCGGACTCGCTCATATTGAAGGTGCCCGTCTGCCGCATCCGCACTTGGCGAATCAGGCAGCCACCATCGCCGAGCACGTGCCTCAGATACCGCCGTACCGGTGCGGGCAATCGGTCCCGGCCTTCGTCGGCGGACAACTCCGGTGGTTGGCGGCCCGCCTGCATCGCCATCCTCAAATGAATGTCGCGAGTGACGGCCCTCCAGCGATATCGCCCGACCCAACCGATCACGGCCATCACGGCGACCAAGCAGCCCAGCACCCCCGCCGCGATCACAAGATACGGCATCGGACGTTCTCTCCGTTTCCGACGATTACCGAGGCCGAGGAAATCCGTAAGCGACCGCTTTGCGGACATGCACTGCCTCATTGCCCGGCCGCCCGACGACGCCGGTTCCATTTCGGATCTTCGTATCTCGGCTTTAATCTCTCGACGGCGGCAACTTCCTGCCCCGACCAATCTTCCCGCTCTGCCCTGCAACCAACCTCCTGCTCCAAGCTCGGCAGCCACTGGTCAGGAAACACGCGTTCCCAATGCCGGAGCACGTCCGCCGCGGACAAGCTCCGTGACGGCCGTGCCTCGTCAAGGGCGTCCACCCCCGCCGCGGCCCGGGGCCCGCCGTTCGCGGTCAATTCTTGCAGTCCCGGCAATTCCGGCGTCAGGGGCGATTGAGCGAATAAGATGCTTCCGTGCTGGAGTACGGCCCCACGCTCCCGCCGCTGCGCGCTGCCCACGATTTTCGTCTCGATCGAGCCGTCCGCCGATCGTACCAAGATGTCGCCCGGCGAACGTCGCAAAAAGCACAAGAAAGGGCACTTCCCCCGCCCCGGTGCGTCCCCGCCGTCGTCTGCGGCGGACCGAGATTCGATTCCCGGCGATATCGAGGTATCCAAGCACTCTCCGGCGCGATTGCCGCAGGCGGCCTCTTGTCTCCCTGCATCTTCGCCTTGGAAGATTCGGGCGGAGAACCCCAAAGTCGCCATCCACTCCAACAAGGTCCGGTGAACCGTTTGGTACAGCCGCAAACGATCCTGCGCGAGGGGGTGCCGGATGGGCAGCGTCAAAGCGTAGGTCCACTCGTGATGGTGCAGAATAGCCCCTCCGCCGCTCAAGCGCCGGACGACAGGCAGCCCCTCTCCGAACCGGCGGGATGATTCCGGCTGCCAAACCTGGAAATACCCCAACGACAGCGTCGCCGGCGCCCAGCGGTAGAGACGCAGACAACCTCTGCCCGATTCCGCCGTCGCGTGCAGCAACCACTCATCGGCGGCCATGTTCCACGGACCGTCCCGCGGCGGGTCGAGAATCAAGCGGAGTCGGTGTTGGGCGTCCATTTGAGGATCGGATTGCGGGCCGCGCGGACCTCGTCCGGACGGCTGATGGGAGTCGTGTGCGGTGCCTCGTGCAGCAGCTCTTCCGGTTCCTCCGTGATTCGAAACAAGGCTTCAGCAAACGAATCCAGCGTCTCCTTGGTTTCCGTCTCCGTCGGCTCCACCATCAGGGCATCGCGAACAATCAAGGGAAAATAGACGGTGGGAGCGTGGAATCCGTAATCCAAGAGCCGTTTCGCCAAATCCATGGCCGAAACGTTGCGAGCAGCCTTCAACTTCATTGCGGACGCCACGAACTCGTGCATGCAGCGAGGACCGTGAGGTACCGGTACGATGTGCCGCACTCGTTGCAGCAAATAGTTGGCGTTGAGCACGGCGCGCTCGCTGACGCGCCTTAGCCCTTCCGCCCCCTGCGTTCGAATGTAGGCATAGGCACGCAACAAAACACCGATATTCCCGTAGAAGCTGCGCATCCTGCCGATGGACTTGGGGCGGTCGTAATCCAGAGCGAAGCCTCCCTGCCGGGCAAGGATTCGCGGTACGGGCAGGAAATCGGCCAAGTGACGCTTGACCGCCACGGGCCCGGCCCCCGGACCTCCCCCGCCGTGCGGTCCGCTGAAGGTCTTGTGCGGATTGAAGTGCATCATATCGGCGCCGCAATCGCCGGGCCGCACAATGCCCAGCACGGCATTCATATTGGCGCCGTCCAAATACACCAATCCGCCCGCCGCATGGACCATATCCGCTACGCGCCGGATATTCACGTCGAACAGACCCAGGGTGTTCGGATTGGTGATCATGAAGACGGCCGTTCGGGCATCCAGTTTGGCGGCCAGATCTTCCAGATCGACCATGCCGCGCGGGTCGCTTCGCACTTCCACGGCATGGAAGCCGGCCATCGCCGCGCTAGCGGGATTCGTTCCATGCGCGGCGTCCGGAATCAGGACGTTGGTACGGTGTTCGCGGCGATCGCGAAAGTAGGCCGCCGCCATCAACAGGGCCGTCAACTCCCCCTGAGCTCCCGCCGCGGGCTGTAACGTGACCGCATCCATGCCCGCGATTTCCGCCAACATCCCTTCCAGGGTGTGCAGACACTCCAGCAGGCCCTGCACGGTCGCCGCGGGCTGATAAGGATGCAGATTCACGAAGCCCGGCAAGTTGGCGGCGCGATCGTTCCGCTTGGGATTGTACTTCATCGTGCACGACCCCAGCGGATAGAAATGCGTATCCACCGACATATTCCGCTGGGAAAGATTGATGAAGTGCCGAATCACCTCCGGCTCGGACAATTCCGGCAGGGGCGGCGGTTCCGGAGCCAGAAGTTCCTTCGGAAGGAACGACTCCGGCGGATCCTCCGGAACGTTGCAATCCGGAAAAATCTCTTCCGCCGTTCCCGGCTTAGACAGTTCGAACAACAATTGCGTCGCGTAACGATTCTTCATTTCCGTTCGGCTTTCTCAATTTCAGCCCGCCGTCGTAAAGCGATTTCGGAGCCGGCCTCAACGGGCGGCATGCTGCGGCACAGGCGATCGTAGACGCCCGCACGCGAAGCAGTGGGCCAAGGCGTCGATTTGCTCGCGATTCCGCTGTTCGGTGACGGCCAAGAGGATGGCGTCTGACAATTCGGGATACCATTGCCCTAGGGCCGTCCCGGCGAAGAAGCCGGCCTCCAAAGCCCGTTCTTGAAGCCGAGCCGCTTCCGTCTCGCTTTCGGCCCGCAAGACGAATTCCTTGAAAAACGGGGCGTCGAAGGCCAACCTCAGGCCGGTACCGTCAGTCCAAGCCTTTGCCGCATAGCGCGCTTTGTTGAGGCACAGATGGGCGACCCGGCGCAGGCCGTGCGGCCCGATCAACGCAAGATAGACGGACGCTCGCACGGCCATCAAATGCTGATTGGTGCAGATATTGCTCGTGGCCTTTTCCCGCCGAATGTGTTGCTCACGGGTTTGCAGGGTCAGAACCCAACATCGTCTCCCATGGCGGTCCGTGGTCTGACCCGCGATGCGGCCCGGCATCCGACGCAGGAACGGCTCTCGGCAGGCCAAAATGCCGAGAAACGGCCCTCCCCACTGCTGCGGAATCCCCAGCGATTGCCCCTCCGCGGCGACCAAGTCGGCGCCTAGGTCGCCGGGACGTTTCAGCACGCCCATGCTGATCGGATCCGCGACGACGACGGCCAGAGCACCGGCTTCGTGGGCGGCGCGAATCAGGGCATCGACCGGTTCCACGCATCCGAAGAAATTGGGCTGCTGAATGACGATGCAGGCGGTTTTGGCGTCGAGCTGCTTGGCGACGGTCTCCGGCTCCAACCGGCCGCGCGGAGTCGCTAACGTGGATATGGTAACGTCCACGTTGGCCGTATATGTTCGCAGCACCTGTCGGTACTCGGGATGCAGGCTCTCCGGAATCAGTACCTTGCGTTTGCCGGACTGGGCGGCGATCGCCATCAAGACGGCCTCGGCCGTTGCCGTCGCCCCGTCGTACAGCCCGGCATTCGATGCATCCATTCCGAAAAGTTGAGTAATCAGCGTTTGATACTCGAACAGCGCCTGGAGATTTCCCTGGCTGACTTCCGGCTGATACGGCGTGTACGAGGTGTAGAACTCGCTCCGCGAGGCCACGAAATCCACAACGGCGGGGATGAAATGATCGTAGCAGCCGCCGCCGAGGAACGAAACGGACCGGTCCGTGCCGGTATTGCGTGCCGCCAGGCTTTCCATGTGTTGTTGCAGGGCGGCTTCGCTCAGAGAGGCCGGCAGATTCAGCCGTCCGCCGAATCGCACCTCCGGCGGAATATGGGAAAACAAGTCATCGACGGCGGCGACCCCGACGGCCTCCAACATCCGTTGGATATCGTCTTTACTCTGCGGCAAGTATGCCATTTCGAATCACCCTACCTATGCTTGCTGCGAAACCCACGCCGCGGAACAAGGCCGCCGGCCGACCGTCAACCTTGCGACTGAAATAACGCCTTGACAAAACCCGCGAACGATCGCGCGAAAACGCGAAAAGATGTCCCGGAAGCAAAACCGAGCGGGTTGATCCGGTCGCCCATCACCCTCCCGCCGGTACCCCTCGAGCGTCAGCGCGCCGGACAAGAGCGTCACGCAATACTCGAAGCGGGCATGTCCGTCACGGGCGGTATCGAAGGCGGCGCCACCTCCGCAAGTCGGCCTCCGCTCAATGGTCCGCCTCGGCCTGTTCGGCACATAGCTTTTCGTATGCGGAGCGATCGAGCAACTTCTCCAACTCTTCCGGCCGGCTCACTCGCAAGCGAATCATCCAACCGGCTTGGTACGGGTCGTCGGGCAAGGTCTCCAAGCGTTCGCCGAGCGTCGCATTGGTCTCGACAACGGTTCCCGAAACCGGCGTGTAGAGATCACTGACCGCCTTGACGGATTCGATTTGCCCGAAGGGCTCGCCCGCCTGGAGTTCCTTCCCGATCGGCGGCAACTCGATGAAGACCAAATCCGCGAGGGCTTGCACCGCGTGGTCGGTGATGCCCACCGTTGCGATGGTTTCGCCCTGATTGTTCTCCGCGACCTTCACCCACTCGTGCGTCGTGGTAAACCTGTAGTCCGATAGCTGCACGTTGATCACCCCCAATGGAAAACGAAAGAAGTCGGTTCCACCGAGATTCACGGAAACCGACCCCGACGGAGCACGCATGCGGCACGGCCGAAAGTTGGTTGCCGGCGAGGGGCGTCCTCCCCGCAAGGCGGCCGTTCACGGCGAGCGATTTCGCCGCCGTCTTCACCACCCCATTCTATCGGAACGCGCCGCGCCGGCATAGCTAGGGCTTGATGATGCCATTCGTGCGGCGGATTCACCCAAACTGCTTGCCGAGCGGCCGAGTCGGCGCAAAAATACAGCGGGCGATCCGTGCCGGCGCCGCGTCGGCAACGAATATCGAATCGAACAAGACGGCATCTCGACGGCGGACCTCGTTCGGCCGATGGAAATTCGCCGCCGAAACCGCACGAGATCCCGAACAATCGAGGGAGAACCTATCGTTGGAAGAGTTACTCGCTCTCATCGGTCAAGAAAGCGACCTACGCACCGTGACCACGGCCTTGCGGCGGACTGTGGAACGTGATCGTCCCGCAGTCGTCGGAGCGCTCCACGTCACTTGTTCGGACGAGGCCGAATGGGAGACGGCGGCGGCTTTTCAACGAGACTTTGTGGAACCACTCCTCCCTTCCTTGAAAGTCGGACGCAAGGCCGCATTCCGCTCCGTCAATTTGGGCGCCCGTTACGAGGCCGGCGCATGCGGCGTCATGGTGCATCATTTTGCCTTGGCGGGGTCCGAAGAGTGCGGTCCGGAATCCCTCCAAACCTACGCCGTTAAAGTCGACGCGCACGTCGGCATGATGGACACCGTCGATGGACCGGTGTTCGGCCGATTCTTGCGGTTCGGGCACCCGTCGTCCTGCTGCGGCGCGTTGACGGCGGCCGTCGAAGGCGATCGCTCCACGGCGGCTTTCGCCGAGATCGCCGATTCCTTGGCGGCGATGCCCGATGATGCCTGCGACTTTGTCCGCGCAAACATCGCCGAATCGCTTCGGATGCTGTATTTCGCGGTTCTGCACGCGGAACGTCAAGCATCGGCCGCGGTTCGAGAATTGGAACGCGCCGTTTGCGAGCTTCGGGAGACCCGCGCGCGCTGTTATGTCGTGGCGGGTGTCGCCATCAATCGCCCCGGCCCGGACGCGGAAATCATCGTCGGGGTCACGCGATTCGACAAGCCGCCGGAAGAGCCGCCCGCCAAGCCGGAGTATTCCGGTCTGGGCACCGACCCGCGACGCTATCAGGTCGAGTTCGATCTCTCGCGGCTCCGAATCGTCGCGCAATAATCAGCAGCCGGGAACGACACCAGGCGTGACGTGGAAGGCCGAGGGCGGAACTTCGCCCCGTGCATCTTCCAAACCGCGGCACACGAATGTCCTCTGTGATCCAAACATCCCTGCAATCTTTTCCCCCAGTGATCGAATCGAAAGGAACCGAACATGCCGCGAATCGTGGATCTTTCGCTACCGTTGAGGGATGGCGGACCCAGCTATCCGAATGATCCCCCGCTCCGCATCCAGCCCTATCGCACGCTTGCCGCCGGGGGATGCAATGTCTCGGTAGTCTCAATCGGGACCCATCAGGGCACGCATTTGGACGCCCCGTGGCATTTCATCGAGGGCGGCCGAACGTTGGATCGAATCCCCCTGGATGCCTTTTACGGCCCGGCCGTCTTGGTGGACCTCGCGCCGGGCGGTGAACTGCCCGCCAAGACGCCCATCTCGCCGCCAATGTTGGCCCCGCACGAAGCGGCCTTCGTGCCCGGTGGGCGCGTCATTCTGCGGACCGGCTGGTATTCCCGATTCGGTTGCCCGGAATACTTCACCGACCTCCCTTCGCTGACGGCGGACGCCGCCGAATGGATTGCCGCCAAACGCATCGCCCTCCTCGGTATGGACATGCCCACGCCCAGCAAAATCGCGGGCAGGGAATGCCACCGTTCTCTGCTCGGCCCGGGGGCTGAGATCGTCATCGTCGAGGCGTTGACCAATTTGCACGACTTGCCGTCCCAGTTCATCTTCGTAGGGTTTCCGCTCAATTTCATCGGGTTGGACGGTTCCCCGATCAGGGCGGTGGCGGTAGTGCCGGATTGAACGAGACGCCCTTGCGATCTCAGACTCGCCCTGCCTTTTCGATCGTCGGCAGCGCACTTCCGGCCGGTTCACCCTTGGCCCGGTCTTTCGCCGCGCTAGAATGAAAACGAACGATTCGGCGCCGAAGTCCACGCCGCCACGCGGGGCGCACCTACCCCATCGGCGGCGAGTCATAAGCACCACACGGAGCGGCCTTATGCCCTTTGCGGCGGTCAAACCGCGAACTCTCAAGGAATTGCGAGAAAGCGGCTGGAAGTCCAAAAGCGTCAAGCAGGAGCTGCGGGACAACTTCACCCGGGCGTTGGCCCAAGGCGAAGACCTGTTCCCCGGCATTGTCGGCTACGACGACACGGTGATCCCGGAAATCAGCCTCGCGGTCTTGGCGGGTCACGACATGCTGTTTTTGGGCGAGAAGGGCCAAGCCAAGAGCCGGTTGATGCGTCTCTTGTCGCGGTTTTTGGACGAAGAGATTCCTTATCTCGACATCCCGGACGTCCCCGTCCACGAGGATCCGTATCGACCGATTACAGCCAAGGGAAAGCGGTTTCTCGCCGAGACGCCGGAAGACGAGGTGCCCATCGGGTGGTGGCCGCGAGATCGTCGCTACGCCGAGCGATTGGCCCCCGGCACCAAATTCGCGGACATCATCGGCGAAATCGATCCCGCGCGGTTGGCGGGCGGCGTGAGCCTGTCGGCGGAAGACGCGTTGTACTTCGGCCTGATTCCCCGCATGCACCGCGGCATTTTCGCCATGAATGAACTCCCGGAATTGGATGAACTGGTCCAGGTCGGCCTTTTCAACATCCTCGAGGAGCGCGACGTACAAATCCGCGGCTATCCCGTACGGTTCGACTTGGACGTGCTGATCCTCTTTTCGGCCAATCCCGCCACGTACAACCGCAGCGGCAAAGTCATCCCGCAGCTCAAGGACCGCATCGGCTCGGTGATCCACACGCACTATCCGCTGGATCGGCATTCCGCCGTCACGATCACGGAGCAAGAGGCCGGCATACCTTTGGACGGCGAGTACCCCGTGGTCGTCCCCTACTTCATGAAAGAAATCATCGAGCAAATCAGCATGGCGGCGCGGCGCTCGAAATACGTGGATCACCAGTCGGGCGTGAGCGCCCGGCTGAGCATCGCCAACTATCGCACCATGGTAGCCTCGGCCAGGCGGCGCGGTATCGTGCTGGGAGAAAAGCCGGCCGTGCCGCGGATCAGCGATTTGGCTCATCTCTCCTCCTCCGCTCTCGGCAAATTGGAGCTGGATTTGATGGCCGGCCACCAGATGACCGAAAAGCAGGTCCTGGATGCGATCGTTGCCGAAGCGATTCGCGACGTATTTCAAGAGTACGTGGATGAGCACGGGCTGGCGGAGATCGCCGAGGTCTTCGGCCGAGGCACGAAGATCGAGGTCGGCGATCTGCTGCCCTCTTCGGCTTATGCCGAGCGTTTGAAGCGCGTTCCGCCGGCTTGGGAAAAGGCCTTCGAGGTCAACGTGTCCGCCGATCCGGCGGTCCGCGCCTCTTGTGTGGAGTTCGTTTTGGCGGGGCTGTACGTGACGGACCGGATCTCCCGCGCCGAGTACCGGGGAAAAGTGACCTATGAAATCTCCTGAGCGTCGGCCCGGCGGGGTCGTTCATGTTTATCAAAAGTACAATCCCGTCCGCTTCCCCAGCCCGACTCAGCCGATGCCCGATTTGGTGACCCCGGTCATGGAGCACATGCTGGCCTTCGGCAGCCTCCGCGAACTGAGCGAGGAGGAGCTGGCCCGGGCCGTCAAGCTCGACCCTTCGATGATCACGGGACTGGGGCCGTCCCTCGATGCGATCATCGAAATGCTGAAGCAGAAAAAAGCCAAGATCTTAGCGACTTACGAAACCGAGGGCGTTCGGGCGGAGGCGGAACAGGCCTACCGCAAGCTGGGCCAAAGCGTCCATCCCCCGGAGACGTTGCAAAAGCGGTTTGAACGGGCGTTCCGCGAGGAACAAATCTTCGACCTCGAGCGCCTGTGGTATTTGTGCGACGATGAGAAGAGCGAGTTCGCCCGGCAGGTGCTGCGCCTGGCCCAGCGATTGGGCGACAAGTACCTGGTCGACGAATTGGCCGCGAAGTACGTTTTCACGGGGCGGCAGCGGATGTCCGTGCCGCAGGCATTGGAAATCAAGGAGATCCTGGAAACCATCGACCGCCTGCTCGAGCAATTGGAGGAGGCTCGTAAGAATGCCCGCCTCGGGGTCATCGACTTGGAGGCCCTCCGGCGTTTCGTGGATGACGAGGACGTCGGCGAGTTGCGTGGCTTCATGCGGCAGATTCAGGACCTGATTCGCGAATTGGCGGAACGTCAGGGACTGGAACGCGGAAAGGGCGGGTATCAGCTCACTCCCAAGGCCCACCGGCTGTTCCAAGATCGCTTGCTCGCGCGGATCTTCAGTTGTTTGCAGGCTGCGCGATCGGGGCGGCATCAAGGGCCGATCCAAGGCGAGGGCAACGTCGAACTGCCGCAAACCCGACCCTTCGAGTTCGGCGATTCTCCCTCCCACATGGACATCGCCGGTACCTTTGTGAACGCCTTGATCCGCGGCGGCCCGCGAGTTCCCGTCGCATTGCGGCAGGATGATATCCTGATCCATCGCACGCGCAATAACCCCAAGTGCGCTACCGCCGTTTTGATGGACATGAGCGGCTCCATGCGTTACGGGGGGCTGTACGTCGATGTCAAAAGGATGGCCTTGGCGCTGGAGGGTTTGATCCGCAAGGAATACCCGGGGGACTACCTCGACTTCGTCGAGATTTACAGCTTCGCCCGCCGCGTTCCTCCAGCCGAGATCTCGCAACTGATGCCCAAGTCAGTGACGGTATACGATCCCGTCATTCGCCTGCGAGCGGATATGGGCGACCCGCGTATTACGGAAATAGACGTGCCCTGGCACTTCACGAATATTCAGCGCGGATTGCAACTGGCCCGGCAGTTGCTGGAAGTTCAGGACACGCCGAATCGCCAGGTGATTCTGATCACGGACGGGCTGCCTACCGCCCATTTCGAAGGGCGTTACTTGTATCTGCTCTACCCCCCGCATGAGCGCACGGAGGAAGCGACGCTGCGCGAAGGTTTACTCTGCCGCCGGGCCGGAATTACCATTAATATTTTCCTCTTAGCAGGCTGGAGTCAGACCCGAGAAGACGTACGGTTTGCCTACCGTCTGGCGGAGTCCGCCCAGGGCCGCGTCTTTTTCACGGCCGGCAAGGACCTCGACCGCTACGTGGTGTGGGATTATCTTCAAAGAAGGCGCGACATCATCGCTTAGGTTTGCAACGGCAGCTTTTGAATCACAACCAGGGAGAGAAAACACCACATGAGTGAGGATCCGCGCTGGATGATCTATGGGGCTAACGGCTTCACCGGACGCCGTATTGCCGAGGAAGCCGTAGCCCGGGGACATCGTCCCATCTTGGCAGGGCGTAATCGCGACGCCGTGGTCGACTTAGCCGAGTCGCTGAACTGCCCCTACCGCATTTTCTCGCTGGACGCGCCGGACGACCTGGCCGCCGCGGTGGCCGGCCTGCGGTTGGTTCTGCATTGCGCCGGCCCCTTCTCGCGAACGGCGCGCCCCATGATGGAGGCCTGTCTCGAAACGCACACCCACTACTTGGACATCACCGGAGAGATCGACGTCTTCGAGCATGCCGCTTCCCTGGACGCCAGGGCGAGAGAGCGAAGTGTGACGTTGGTGCCGGGCGTCGGTTTCGACGTCGTCCCGAGCGATTGCCTGGCGGCCAAGCTCGCGTGCCGGATCGCGCAACCCACGCATCTGGTTTTGGCCTTCACAGGCATCGGAATGGTGAGCACCGGAACGGCCCGGACCGTGTGGGAAATCCTGCCCAAGGGCGGCATGATTCGCCGCCACGGCAAACTGAAACGCGTGCCGCTCACGTACCGCATCCGCGAGATTCCCTTTCCCGAGGGACCGCGCACCGCGGTCACCATCCCTTGGGGCGACGTCGCCACCGCTTGGTACACGACCGGGATCCCCAACATCGAAGTCTATTTGGCCCTGCCGCCCAAGACGTTGCGGGTGATGCGTTGGGCGGCGCCCTTGCTGTCGCTCGGCAAAGTCATGCCCTCCAACCCCATGGTCGAAACCGCCCTCCGCAATCTCTTGAGTCGGCCGCACGCGGGCTCGCCTCCCGAACCGAAAGCAGGCGCCGAAAACGAGCTGATCAACGGTTCCCGGAGCGAGTTCTGGGGAGAGGTGAGAAACGAAGCGGGAGACGTCGCCTCCGCCGCGATCGTGACTCCCGACGGTTACGCGCTTACGGTGTTAACGGCTTTAGCTTCCGTGGAGCGCGTCTTGACGGAGTCTTTGCCGTTCGGATTCACGACACCGGCGCGGGCCTTCGGTCCCGATTTCATCGACGCCATGCCGGGAGTGGCGGTCTGCGACAACGTGGTGGCCGTCTAGAACGACGGACTTAACCGCCCGCTAAAAGAGCAGCCCGACACGCTATTTTGCGAGCCGGGCTGCTTCCCCCCTGGGCACGTTGGGCGTAATGATGGTAAAGTGGCAAACGTTGCTACCTTGCTTGAAACCCGTCCCGTCAACGGGATCAAGCGAAATCCTCGTCGCCTATAGTATCGACTCACGGAGTGTCCATTCTTGACACATCTTGTTCCAGCAAAACCGCCCTGGAACTTCAAGCCCTGCGTTTCCGTCCCCGCCTAGCAAGCGAACGTCCGGTACGCCGCACCAACATCGATGCGGACGTCTCCCAAGGATCCGCAATTTCGCCTCGTTCTCGGCCATTCGACGCAATCGCCGATCGAGAAACTTTTGCACGTCGGCTGCTTGGCGAGTCGCGCACTTCTCTCGCACGAACGTGATTTCTAGAATTGATCCAAACTCGGAGTGGCAGACGCCGCGGCTACGTGGCACCCGGGTGGCGGGGCCCATCAGGCCCGCACCGCCTCGGTCTGACTTGAAGTAGAATTCACCGCGCGCAACTTTCGGAAAGGAGTGATCGCGATGGTTCGTACCGCCAGCACCATGCTTCCGTTGGGCACGAAGGCACCGGATTTCGCCCTGCCGGACACCAACGGCAAGATCGTCCGCTTGGCCGACTTCGACGGCGCAAAGGCCCTGCTTGTGATTTTCCTGTGCAATCACTGTCCTTACGTCAAACACATCGCGGAACAATTGGCTCGTATTACGAAGGAATACATGGATCGGGGCGTGGCCGTCGTGGGAATCAATTCCAACGACGTGACGGCTTACCCCGAAGATTCGCCGGAGAAAATGCGGGAAGAGGTCGCCGCGCGGGGGTATTCCTTCCCTTATCTCTACGACGAGACGCAGGAAGCGGCCAAGGCTTATCGGGCGGCCTGTACGCCGGATTTCTTTCTCTTCGATGCCGATCGCAAGCTGGTCTATCGCGGGCAATTAGACGACAGCCGGCCGAGCAACGGTTTGCCGGTCACCGGCAAGGACTTGACGGCCGCGGTGGATGCGGTGCTTGCCGGGAAGCCCATTCCCACGGATCAAAAGCCCAGCTTGGGCTGCAACATCAAGTGGAAGCCCGGGCACGAGCCGGAATACTTCAGCGGTTGACGCGTTCGCGGGCGTCGGGACCGGTCACTGCGAAGCCGAATGGTCGCCGCGGGACGCCTTCTCCGTCGACGCTTGCATCGCTTCAAGCTCTTCCTTCTTCGGGCGGTCGACAATGAAGCCGCCGGACGAGCCGCGGCGACTGACGGCGTTGTTCTGCGCGCGGGAACCGTATTGGTCCGTCCCTCCGTAATCCACGACGAAGCTGAAATTGCCGCCGCACGTGGGGTAGGGATGATAGGCAATGCTGCCCGAGGCGTAGCCTTGGCTGGTCCCCTTATAAACGTCATCGCCGGCGAAGTCGTAAAGAACGCCCAGCGACGCCTGAGCGCCTTGACCTTGAACGCCGCCCACCGTGGCCAAGTACTGGTCGTTTCCGTCGAGCTCCAAGAGGAAACCGGCCGACAAATCCCATCCGAACCCGGTCCCCATGATGGTACCGTCGTAGCTGTCGTCGCCCCAATCGTCGATCAGAAATCCCACGGCGTAGTGACAGGCCCAGCCGTTGCCGAATCGCTGAAACCTCTGCTGGGTCCGTGCGGAACCATTGTAGGCGTTTCGGGTGGCCCCCAAGCGTTGATCGTTTCCGGCGAAGTCGCGAGCAAAGCCCATTCCCAACCAATAGCCGCCTCCTTGGGCGAAGTAGTCGAATTCGTATTCATCGTCGCCGGCGCCTTCCAGTAAGACGCCGATTCCGCCATTGGCAACCCCGCGGATCCCGGCACCGACGCCTTGCCCCCAAGCATCATAGCCGGGCGTTTCCGGGTAAGAGTCGTAAAAGTTTCCGCCGATGTAATAATGATCGTCTCCCGCCACGTCTTCGAGGGCGGCAAATCCCCACGGCCCTGCAAATCCCTGCCCCCATAAGGCGGCACGATAATCGTCCTTGCCCTCCCGGTCGATCAACAGGCCCACTCCGCCCAAAGCCTGGCCCTGCACACGGCGGAATCCGACGTATCGATCGTTTCCCGCCAGGTCAACCAACATTCCCACGCCGACCAGGGCGCTGCCTTGCGCGATATCCCGAGCCGAATAAACATCGTCGCCGGCGACATCGACCAAGATGCTGCCGCCCACCACGGCTCCCCCTTGGATGCCGGGCTGCGTCCCTTGGTAGCGATCGTTCCCTCCCAAGTCGATGACGATCAAAATCGGCCGCGAGACGTTGACCGAGCCTTCCACGTAAACGTCGTTTCCACCCAGATCAATGACCGCAGCGACCTTGTTCATCTCATCGAGGCGGTACACGTTGTTACCTTTTCCGCCCACGACGATCGCCCCGACCTCGGTTTCTAGGACGGCCGCGACCGATCCTTCCACCCCCGGATACGATCCGGGCGAAGCCCCGTCCGCCGAGTAATCGGACAAAGCGGAAAGCAAAGAGGGATCCGCGGCCTGAGCCAAGGTCTCGGCCAAATCGAACAGCGCCGCGCGGTCCATCTTGCCCATCAATCGGCAGAGCCGCACGCCGCTTCCGCGACTGTTGATGGTATGTCCGACGGACGTGCCGGTGGTAAGAATGGAATACGAATTGCGCGAAAGCTCGCTCAACTCGGCCTGTTCCAACGGTTTGACGGCTCGGGCCATATCCGCACTTGCCCGACGGAGAATCCTTTTGACCATCTCAAGGGCTTCTTGCCCGTTGGACGGCGAGCCCCAGCCCTCGTCCAACGGGTTCGCCGAAACATCCATGCGAGGTCGAGCAACCCGCAGCCCCTGGCGGATGCCGTCGGCCGTGGCAAGCCGGAACCCGGCATGCAGCTTTCGCGTAAACTCCTCGGCTTCGACGGGCCCTCGCAACGGATCGCGGAGCAACTGATCGAACCACGAAAGCCTGGCCAGACCGTTGATTTCGGACCCGCCGTACGGCCCGGCCGTGGCGTTCAGCCGAGAGGCCGCATAGGCCCTCCATTGATCGAATTGCCGGTTCACGCCGCGGCCGGCAAGCTGTTGCTCCACCTCGGGGCGAAGCAGTCGCACGATTCCGGCCGCCAAGGGATTTCCGAACGAATCGGATTCCGCCGGATCGTCGGATTTTTCCGTTTGTGCCGAGTCGGTCGGCCGGCTTTTTTCGGCTTCCTTGTCAACCACGGCGGCGGGAGGTTGCGCCGCCTTCTCCACCTCCGAGTGCGATTCCATTTCGCCGGGGCTGGGAAGCGGCAACTCCGGCTCCGATTCGTTTGGAGCATCCACTTTTTTCCCTGCCGATCCCACGGAGTCTTCTGCTGATCCCTCGGATGGCACGCCGGCCTCAAGCGTGTTTGCGGCGGTACTCCGTACCGCGGTCAGATGTCGCGCAACTGGCGAATGCGAGGAATCGGTGCCGCTCCCCAGTCTCCCAAGCCCGCCGTGCAAGCGATCGTCAAGCACCGGTCGTGGCGGAATGTAATCGCTGTGAAGGGCATCCGGAATGAATTCCGTACGGGTGCTGGGATAGAGCCGGATCGCCCTATCGCCCGTCCACCGAGCCGCACCGAAATCCCCACCCATCAAGGATTTGGTGATCGTCCCGGGCGCCCAACCCGTCAAAGCGATCGTTGACCCGAGCAGTGCCGCAATCGACGCACGACGTAACGTACCCATGGGGAATCGCTCCTCAAGTGCAAGCGGCGGGGGACATCCGTATCCGCAAGTAGACCGTAACACCGGGTGGTTCGCCGGGTTTCCAAACGGCAACGCACGGCGCGCACCATGAGGGGCGACCAAGCGGCGAGCTGTGCGAGAATGGACCCGGAAGGTAGTCCTGGTTTACTTCGGAAAGCGACGAGGCGCAAATCTACTGTTGTGGCGGTGCTTCCGATTCATCCGGTTCGACGGATTATACCGAAGCAACCGGTGACGATGCTGCGCCGCCTCGCACTCCGCGGGCTCGAACAGCCGCAATACACAATTCTTGCCGGTTGTGCCACAACTGTCGCGCCTGCACGGGATTGTATCCCCACGATCGAACCCGCGCCAAGTACTCGGGAAGTCGATCCGCCAGCGTCCAATCGACCAACTTGAGCGTCAACAGCATTCCCTTGATCTTGACCTGGGCGTGCTTCACGAGCGATTCGACGGCACGCAACGTGTAATTGGGAGCCACGTTCAGGTCGGCGGCGAGCCAGCGCACCTTTCGGAATTCTTTTCGCGAGGCTTGATTCGTCCGCTGCCGAAGATGCGTGAAATTGGGATGGGCCAGTACGTCGGGGTGCATTTCGGCAGGATCCACTCCCAGAACGCGAAAACCACGTTCCAGCAAAGCCTGTGCCGCTCCCCCCGGCGCGCTACCTAGTTCGGCCCAAACCGCTCCCGGCGGACAAGGCAGACGCGACCATTGCAGGGCCTCTTCCATTTTCAGCCAGGCCCGCGAAACGGCATGAGCAGGTAAACGCAAAAACGGCCTTCCTCCCGGAAAGGCCTCGTGGAACGTTTCCACCCGATGGTAGCCCACCCACCATAACTCCGGCTCCGCCAGTACACAATCCGCGACCCATTCACCAGGGGAAGCCGTGTCCGTTTCGCCATGCAGCGCATTCGCCTTTGCATTCTTCCCCGCATGAGACATCGCATCCATCAAAGCGTTGCGCAAATCCGTCACTTCTTCCGGCCACGGGAGATCACAGTCGTCGGTGCCCGGCAAGGCCCCCGCCCGCGGCCAAACATGCAACTTGGTTACCGGTACCGTTTCGATCAACTCCCACACGCGGCGGCACGCCGTCCGGCGTCCGAATGCGGCGGCGTCCACCTTGCCGGCGGTAAATCCCCAAGCTCTGGCAAACGTGGACCGCAGCCGAAACCCCGGCCCGGCCGCGGCGTCGCCGACAAACTTGAAGGTAACGAAACCGGGCCTGGCAAAGGCCGACCGAAGCTCCGGATGAGCTCGGGCGATCTCGGCTTTCAACGCGCTTTCGGCTCCGATTTGACACGTTGCGAAAAGAAATTGCGGCGGTGGGGTCATAGCTTCAGGATATGCTTCATCCCCGCCCCTGCCCAGGCATGCCGCGGGCCGTTGGGGGAAAACCAAATCCTGGATTCGCCGTCATACCCCGCCGCGCGAGGCCGCTAGCCTTCGGTCGGCGCAAGGGCGGCGGCTGCACCCGGTTGCCGCAGACGAGGCTCGACTTCCGCAATTCGGAAGGCAACCCGGCTAGGAACACCTGCCCGCCGTCAACGGCGATTGGGTTCGCCGGCTGCGATTGGGCCCGACGGGCGGAGGAACGGCCTGAGGCCCGCGATCCGTGATTCCCCACATCCGGCCCCAAAGGACGAGGAAGGAAGGAACCAAGACGGTGCGGATGACGAAAGTATCCAGGATGACGCCCAGCGCCAAAGCGAATCCCAGTTGGTGCATGGTCCGCAGGGAGCCCGTGATCATGGCGATGAAGGTCCCGGCCATAATCAGCCCGCAACTTGTGATAATCCCGCCGGTCTTTCGCAGGGCGGACTTCAACCCCTCCATGAATCCCAGCTTTCTCTGCTCTTCCAACACCCGCGTCACGAGGTAAATGTTGTAGTCTTCCCCCACTGCCACTAGGATCACGAACAGGAAGGTGGGCAGCTTCCAGTCCAATCCGTGGTACGAACCTTGGTAAAGCCACGCAAACAAGAGGTGCGTGATACCCAGCGTGACGAAATAACCCCAAACGACGGAGACCACCAGGAAGACGCTGATTAAGGGGCGTCGCAAGATGGCAATCAAGACGAAAAGCACTGCAATCGGCACGAGTTGTTGGATCAACTTCTGATCGCTCAAGGTGACGGCGCGAAGATCGCGAATCCCCGGCGGTGTGCCCGTAAAGTAGAACTCCGCCTGATACCACGGCGAGTCCGGGTCTTTCGCCATCGCGGCGAGGTATTCTTCCATGTGATCCAGCAGGTGAATGCTCTCGACGGAAAAGGGATCATACGGAAAGACGACGTCCAATCGCGCGACCTTGCCCCGATACTCTCCTTCCTGCGACACGTAGATGGCCTTGGCGCGACTGCTGATGACGCCCCGCCGTAAGCCGCCGAAAATACCCGCTCTCCCGCTTTTTTCTCCTAAGGGATCCACCAAGCTGCGGACGCTTTGGATCGGTCGGATCGTCGCTCCCTTCTCGTCGGTATACTCCATGTCGTACAGGGCTTTGACCAACCGCGGCAGGCGATCGTAACGGTCCGGCCCCTCGTTGAAATCGGCGTTTCGGTGGTAGACCAAGATGGTCACGGGCCCCGTTTCGCCGGCGGGAAAATATTCGCGTAACAGATTGGTTCCCTGAACGCAGAGGCGATCCGACCCCAATTCGCTCAACAAGTCGTAGGTCAACGGGACGTTTTGGGCGTACCAAACGAAAGGAGCCATCACCAGCACGGAGGCGACGAAAATCAGGCCCGGCCGAGTGGTCACCGCGAGGCCGATTCCGTTCCAAAACCCCTGAAAGCGCCCGCCGGTCCTGCCGCGACCCAAGCGGATGTCGTCGCTCTGTTCGTCGCCTCCCAAGTCAATCTTGAACGGCCAAAACACCTTCCGCCCTAACAGCGCCAAGATGGCCGGAGCCAAGGTCAGGCAGGCCATGAGAGCCACCACCAAGGCCACGGCGATCGCCGGACCTCCGTTGCGGAATTTCCCGAAGTCGGAGAAAATCATCATCCCCAACCCGAGAATCGTCGTCAGGGCTGACGCCAAAAGGGCGCTGCTGACTTGATAGAGGGCCCTCCCGGCGGCCGCGGTCGTGGACAGCCCTTTACTGAGTTCCTCTTTGTATCGCGCGATCAGAAACAAGCAGTAATCGGTACCGCTACCAAACAGCACGACCACCACAAAGATCTTGGTTGTCTTGAAGACCGCGAACTCGAAGGCGTTGGTCGAGTAGCTGATGCCGGCCAAAATCGCCAAGGCGTCAAAAGCCGTGAAAACGGCCACGGCGATGGCGATCAACGGCACCGCGGCCAGCAACGGAGCGCGATAAACCAGCAGCAAGATCGCGATAATCAAGGCGATCGTGGCATATTCCGTGTTGCGGATGCTCTCTTCCGCCGCAAACAGCATTTCCGTGCCGACGGCCCCGGAGCCGGTCACCCCCAATTCCAGCCCCGCCGGTCGGTCCGGCGCATTGCGCAAGGCTTGGAATTTCTCGTAAATCTCCGCCAGCGGCTTCATGTTTTCCACGGCCATGATCTCGCCCTTCATCTGGGCGATGATCAAAAGGGCTTGGCCGTGCTCGTTCGCCGGGCTGAGCAGCTTCTTGCCGATCACTTCCGTGCGATGGCTGACGACGTTTACGATGGGGGAGTCGCTATCCTCCGCCGGCTGATACGTTGCGACCACTCGATCGGCGAACGCCAAATCCTCTTTCGTCAACGGACCGTCGCGGCGCGCCAACACGAACACGACTTCGCTCTTGGAATTCACCTCGCCGAACGCCGCCGTTCGCAGCTTCTCGCCCTGCACGCTGGCCGCCGAATCGGGAAGATAGGCGAAATCGCCGTCTCGCGCGACGTCGTCCCAGTTCGGGGCCGACAAACGCAAAATCGCGAAAAGAATTGCCCACGCGACGAAGACCAGGTACCAGCGCCGTGTTACCAACTGGCTGAGGCGATCCAACACGTTGTCACCCGATCCCTGCTGAAGCAAGATTTCCACGGTCCGCCGTCGCTCGCCGGATCTCGGCAAGAGCGCGACGAATGGCATTCTCCCCTTATCGTATCAAATCTCTAAGGCTCGCCAAGACAAAGAAATGCGACGCCGACAAAGGTTACGCCATTGATTTTCTTTGCCCAACCCTTCTCAATCGCGACCTGCCTTTTGCCCGCCGCAAAACGGCCTCCTCGAATGCAATCGGTTCCTTCCACCGGGTGCCGCCGTTTTGCAGCCCGATCGCCCCTCCCAAGACCGCTGCCCGCCATCTCTACGCACGCCGCTCCCGGTTCCCATGCGGCAACCCCGGTCGGCCCCGCCGCTGGACGCAAAAACGGGTCCCGATCCGAGATCGAGACCCGCTAGCCGGCGTTTTAATTTGCGATCGGGCGACGATGCTCGGCGGTGATCAGTAATTCGAGGAATCGCCCGCCCCGCCGTCCACGTTACCCACCATGTGCAAGTGATCGTGGTCGATGTACACGACTTCCACGGCGTCCTCGTTGCGAATCATGTGCGGAATCGGCCAGCTCACCCAAATCTGTTCGGTGAAATAGACGGTGCACTTCCAGTGGACGTGGTGCAATTGGGCGGGTCCGACCAACGGATATACCCGCGGCGGATCGACCGAGTCCGTGATCAGCTCCTTCACGATGCGAACGTTGTTACGCTGAACCTCGTGCAGAAAGGGCAGCCCGCCTTCGGACGGCCGCGCCTTCTCCAATGCCCGCATGATCTCATCGTCGGACGGCTCATCCAACGCCGTGTGCGGCACGCCCTCCACCAGCGGAGGAAGAATCGGCATCTTCTTATACCGTTCCTCTTCCCAAGCCCGGTCTTCCAACTGATCGGAAAAATAGGGCGAAACCGGAATGGGATAATTCAGGACGCCCCAATCCATCGGACTGACGGCCGTCCCACAGCCGGCCGCTCCGAGCAACAGCAGCCCGGAAACCAAGCCGAAACCTACACGTAGACCGGTCTTGCGTGCCATATATCGCTCCTCGATGGTCACCCCGAATGGCTCCCCGTCTTTGTCGGCATCTCGCGCTCACTCCGGCACGACGCGTCTGCAAGCTCGCCTCGGGACGGTCAGTCCTCGCCTGCTGCGTGCGCTGGAAAATCAAGCTACTTTTCTTATCGTGACAAAGTGCTCCGAACTTGCGGGTTTTTCCGAACGATAGGATGATTTCGTCCATGACGCGGATGACGCTTTTGAGTCGTTCGCAACAGATCAGAGCGATGGTTGACGTTGGAATCGCGGATACATCCATCCCAGATCACGCATCCTTCCTAGTTATCCTCAGCAGCCACCTCACGGGAGGACTCAAGCCAGCCGACCGTTTACCTCATTTCATAGGCCATTTACCCCCTCAATTGTGCGGCATTTCGCGACCTGCACTCGAAACAACAGCCACGGCGAGCCTGCCTTTCGGCTTGACCTCGATTTCGTTCCGATTGCCGGCGCGACCGATGCTCTGATGCAAGCGGTATCGGAACGCACTTTCCGCTCCTTGGGGCGAATCGCAACAGGCAACAAGACGTTTTCCCTCTCGCCGAACCGCTAGACAGTTGCCCGGTGAGGGGGTACGATAAAGCGGAATTGATCGATCTTGGGTGTCGCCCGCGTGCTTCACGGGGCCTGTCAGGCTACCAACCAACAGGCAAGGAAGTTCCGCGGTCGAAGGATGTTTGTCTCTGTGATTCGTTTCTCATAAAGGAGAATGCCGGGTGGTCAAACTGATCTTGCGCGAGAGTGAGTCGATTCAGGAAGCGGTACGGCGGTTTCGAAAGCTAGTCGAACGGGCGGGAATCAAGCGAGAAATGCGGCGTCGTGAGTATTACGAAAAGCCGAGTGAAATTCGTCGTCGCGCCCGCCTACGTGCCGAGCGGCGCGCACGACGCGCACGCCTGCTGATGGCCCGTTGACCGCCCTGCGTCCGGAACCGACCGGACCGCCCGGTTTAACGAAGCGTCGAAAACAAAGCGGCTTTTTGTGTTCCGCTTTCCCCCAAAAAGCGGGCAGAGAGTTTTGGCGCGCTCTTCTTCCGCTCCGGGCTTCCAGACGGCAATTCCCGCCGGTTTCCATCTCCCACCGTTTTTCCGTTGCCCTCGGCATCCTCTAAAGACGCCAACAGGATCGTTCGCTAAACTGGTATTCGTCATCCACCGGCGATGCCCCGCCGTACGGTGATAGCGGCGGTAGCATCCGCCGAGAGATGTTCCGGTCGTTGGTTTCTACTGCGAATCGACTCCTCGGGTTGCGCGTATGACGGTCCCGCGTTCCCGCTCCAAGTTGGATTGCGGCAAGGTAAGCGCAGGCTTGCAACTCGCCGCGATCTGCTTTGCCGCCGTTGTTTGGACGGGGCTTCCGAGAATGGTTTTCGCCGAATCAGGGGCGAAGACGGAATCCACTCACTCTCGCGTCGTCATCGCCAACTTAACGCCGCACCTCCAGACGTTTGTTTTCACCTCCGACGGGCCTCAAGGAGACAGCGACGGGTTGCCGGTGAAGTTGGCACCCAATCGCATGATGGTTTTGCGGTTCCAGAAGCCCACCGACAACCCCCCCCTGCCCACAGTCCGCTTGGCCTTGCCCGGGAATACGGAAAAAAATGGCCGCGAGCTTATCGCATATGATTTGATTTGGATTTCCGATCCTGTCGCTCCCGCGGACCCGTTCGCGAGTCTTTCCCGCTGGCGAAGCCGCGATCCGATCCCCGCCGACGACGCGTTCATGCCCCTTCTTGACGGCGCGGGATCCACCGCTTTCCCGGGCTTCTGGGCATGGGGCGTCCTCGATTGGTCATCGCGCGGCTCGGTCCTCCATACCATTCCTGTGGCTATTTACGTCGATGAGGAGCAGACGGCCTCGCGACAGCTCTGGGTAACCCGACTGCAACGGCGTCTGGAGGCGGCCAACGAAGTCTTTCGCGAGACCTGCGGAATCGAATTCCAGATTCGAGAGACGGGAACTTGGCAAAGTGACAACTCTCTTAAGGACCTCGGCCAGGGTTTGGATGACTTCGCGGCAAAAGTGAAGCCGCGTGAAGCGCTTTTGGCGATCGGGTACTCGAGCCAATTCGGGGCCGAGCCGACCACCGGTCACCTCGGGGTCTCGCATGGAATCCTGGCCGAGCATCTCTTGATCAGCGACACGGGCATCCAGGCGGGTGAAGCGGATCATTTGGACGTTCTCATCCACGAGCTAGGCCACTACCTCGGGGCCGTGCACGTCCCCTCCGACCAATCCGTCATGTTCCCCAAGACGCGTCCCGAACTGGTGCGGGGAAAACGCTTCCGGGTGGGTTTCGATCCCATCAACGCCTTGATTTTGAACTGCACGGCGGAAGAGCTGCTGCAAGGCAGGCGCGTTGTCGCGGAGTTTTCCCGCGAAACCATAACCGCCTTGCAATCGGCCTATCGTTTCGCGGCATCTCTTCCTCAAACGGACGCCACCGCGCGGCAGGCCTTAGCCCTGATCTCGCATGAGGACGATCTGACAGCTTCGCCTTTGCCGCAAGGGAACCTTCCCCCGCCGGATGCCGCTCGGCCTGACGGCTTCGCCGAAGGGCATGCCCCGCAGGCATCCCCTCCGGCAGTGGAAGCCGCCCGCGCCATCGTTCGCGGCGTCATGGCCGACTTGGCAGCCGCTTCGAACGAGCGAGGCGGCCCAGGCCCGCCATCGTCCGTAATTCCCGGCGGAAACGATTCCGATGCTCGCTTCGAGTGGTTGGTACGTCGCGCGGCTGTCGGCGCCCGGCGACTTCCGGAACACTCCCGACCGAACGCCGTCGCCGGATTCCTGATCTCCGTCGGCGTGCTGACGGATTCCACCGATCTGCTGCTCGATCAGCCCGTGGTGGGGGTCGTTTGGCGCAGCGTGGAATCTCCGACGGACCGTGCCCGACGTATTGCCTTGTTGGGACGCCTTACGATTCAAGGCCGCGAAGATTGGGCGCAGCATTTCGCCGTGTCCATGGCCTTGGTCGAATTGACGGGGACCGGGCCGGCGAAAAGCCTGGGATTGATGAAGGAATGGCGAGATAGCCAAGGGCAATCCGGCTTCAGCTTCGCCGATTTGGCCGCCGATTACGCGGGCGTCCGACTGGCTGACGCCTTGAAACGGAGCCTCGTTACCCTCGAGGACGTGGAACGCGATTTCGCGGTCACGGATTTCGTGCCGCGTCTCGCTCTGTTTCCCGAGGGAATTACGGCCGCGAATTTGCAGGCCCGCTACGGCGGATTAATGGGCCGCGAGTTTACCCAAATGCTCAGCCGCATCGAAACCGCCATTGACGAAGCACCCGGCTGGGCGCGATTGCGGCACAGTCCGTCGAAATAGCGACCCCGTCGAAGCCGGGCAACGGCTCGGGGTTCGTAGCCAAATCAGCGACGGGTTTAGGAGGCTTCCCCGCAGCAGCTTGCAACGCGTGAAGCCGACCGCCGGCAGTCGTCGCCCCGCCCAAGATAAATCGTTGGACCGCCTGGACCCAAAAGGTGTTACCTCAACCATGCGATCGCCCCCAATACCTCCGGCATTGGCCCGCCTCTTTTCCGGTTTCTTTCTCCTCGCCGCGTGCGGCGCCGCCCCGGGCGAGGAACTGTGCCGAATCGAAGTCACGGACGAAGAGGGTTGGCCGGTCCCTCTGGTGGAATTGCGAACCGTGCATCAGGTCCGCTTGGTGACGGATAACGCGGGAATCATTGCCTTCGACCTGCCCGAACTGATGAACCGCGAGGTCTGGTTCGACGTGATCGGTCACGGCTACGAGGTACCGGCCGACGGTTTCGGCTATCGCGGCGTGAGGCTGACGCCCCGCCCCAACGAAACGCTGCGCGTCGTCGTACATCGCACCCTGGCCGCCCGACGTCTTGGTAGATTGACCGGCGCCGGACGCCTGGCGGAAAGTCGGCGTTTGGGGCCGGCTGCCGACGATCCGGAAACCGGCATCCTCGGCTGCGACAGCGTACAGAACGCGGTTTACCGAGGCAAGCTCTATTGGTTCTGGGGCGATACCACCCTACCTCATTACCCCTTGGGCATCTTCCACACCACCGGAGCAACCACGGAATTGA
The DNA here is from genome assembly GCF_055386265.1 of Thermogutta hypogea. Taxonomy (NCBI): domain Bacteria; kingdom Pseudomonadati; phylum Planctomycetota; class Planctomycetia; order Pirellulales; family Thermoguttaceae; genus Thermogutta; species Thermogutta hypogea. The sequence goes on along the minus strand of NZ_AP042425.1, from coordinate 616,086 downwards.
GGCCCCGGAACGTGGACAAACCGCCGATTTCCGTACAGTACGAGGTTTTTCGCGACGCCGCCGGGCGACCGCGGGGTGTGGCTCCCATGCCGGGCGAAGGGCCGACCTGGATTACCGCCCTCGTAAGCCTCCGCGACCGCGACGGCCGGGAGCGCATGGGATGCACCTACGCCAAGATACGCCCCCCGCTGGACGCCTACCTCTGGGGACTTGCCGTATGGGACGACGACCGGGGGCAATTCGAGCCGGTACGGATTCTTTGGGAGCAGTCCGCGGACGATTCGCGGCCGCCCCCGCCCCTGCCGAAAGGCCACGCCGTTTTTTGGACGGACGACGCCGGTCACGACTGGGTATTGTTCGGTGATCCATTTCCCACCCTACGCTGCCCGGCCGCATTCGAAGCGTGGCAGGACCCGAGTCAATGGGAAACGCTGGAGCCGCCTGCGTTTCTCTGGGACGCGGATCACCAAAACAAAGTCGTGCCCCACAGCGGCGCCGTCGCGTGGCACCCTTGGCGCAACCGTTGGGTCGCGATCTTCATGGAGCGGTTCGGCAATCCTTCCGTCTTCGGCGAATTGTGGTACGCCGAAGCGAACCGCCCGACAGGACCGTGGAGCAGGGCCGTCAAGATTGTAACTCACGACAATTACACGTTTTACAATCCGGCAATCCATCCGGAATGGACGCCGGAAGGTGCGCCGTCGTTATTCTTCGAGGCGACCTACACGCGGCAGTTCGCCGATCACGCGCCCGCCACGCCGCGGTATGATTACAACCAGATGCTCTATCGGCTGGACCTGGACGATCCTCGTCTGGCTCCGGCCCGGGATTCCCTGACCGAGTGAATCGTCCCTGGACGAGCGCCAAGCTTTCGGCAAGCCATGTGATGCCGTCGTTGACGATCGAGATTTTGCACGAGTGTGACGCTTGCCTGGCGGTCAACAAGCCCGCCGGAATCCTCACCCAAGGTCCGCCCCACATTCCGGCACTGGACAAGGAGGTTCGAGCCTACCTTTCCGCGAAAAAGGGTGGCGGCGGGACGGTTTACCTGGGCGTTCCTCACCGCTTGGACCGCCCTGTGACGGGAGCCATCCTGTTCACGCGCCATGCTCGCGCCACCCGACGCATCACCGAACAATTCCAAGGGCGAATGGTTCGCAAAATATACTGGGCATGCGTGAAGGGCCGCATCCAACCCAGCCACGGCGTGCTGCGAGACTTTGTGCGGAAGGTGCCCGACGAACCGCGTGCCGAAATCGTTTCGCCCGATCATCCCGATGCGCGACCGGCAATCCTGCACTACCGCGTCATCGACCGGACGGCATGTTGGGATGCCTTGGAGATCGAACTGGAGACGGGCCGCATGCACCAGATTCGCTTGCAGCTCGGCTCGCGCGGTCACCCCGTCCTGGGCGACTTTACCTACGGCAGCACGAGGGGCCTCGATGACGACATTGCGGACCCGCGACTCCGGCCGATCGCGCTGCACGCCCGCTCCCTCTCGTATTTGCAGCCAATGACGTTCGAACCGATTCAGGTAACGGCCCCGTTGCCGGAGGTGTGGGAATCCGCGGGCTTGGCCGCGGCATTCGCGGGCCTCTCGTAGGGCTCGGCGTCCTCGCGTATCATCAAAGCTTGAGAATCGCCTTCGCGGAACGGAAAAACCGGCAAGCCGAAATGCCGAAGCCCCCTGCAAGCCAAAGCCTCGCGCAATGATTGTAATCATCGACAATTACGACTCCTTCACGTATAACCTGGTCCAACGGTTGGGCGAGATCGACGCCTCTCTGCCCATGACCGTGTACCGGAACGACGCCGTGAGCGTGGACGAAGTCGAGGCCGTGCGTCCGGAGCGTTTGATCGTTTCGCCCGGGCCGTGCACTCCCAGCGAAGCCGGGATCTCCGTGGAGTGCATTCGACGATTCAGCGGCCGCATTCCGATCCTGGGCGTGTGTCTGGGACATCAATCCATCGGGCAAGCTTTCGGAGCCAAGATCGTCCGCGCCCCGCGACTGATGCATGGGAAGACGGATCAAATCCATCACGACGGACAAGTCCCGTTCGTGGGATTGGAGAACCCCTTCACGGCGACTCGGTATCACAGCCTGATCATCGCCCCGGAAACGCTCAGCGACGAGTTCATCGTTTCCGCCTGGTCGAATCTCCCGAACGGCGATCGCGAAATCATGGCCATTCGGCATCGCAGATGGCCGATCTTTGGGCTACAGTTCCACCCGGAGAGCTTCCTCACGGACTGCGGCACCGAGATTTTGCGGCAATTCCTCGAGGTCGGCTGACCCCGCGCCGCACGCCGACGCCGACAGGGAGGCCTGGAGACGCTCACCAATCCCAACGAGCATGCCCACGCTTAGCTGATTTCGATGCGACCGGCAAAATCATCGGCGAAATCCTTCACGGTTCCGCGTCCCGCGAGGGCGAACGCCGGCCGCTCCAGTGTGGGACCCGGTTCGCCGGCACTCGACCCCGACGTTCGGCATACCGCCCGAGTGACGGTCGCCTTGGCCGGACTGGGTGCCGCCTTGCTGTGGGCGGCTCATCCACCCTTGCAATGGTCCCTCCTCGGCTGGATCGCCCTTTGGCCCTGGTTCGGCCTGATCGAAGCGCCGCGTTCGTTCGGCCGACGCGACTATGCCGCCGTGTATGCAGCGGGGCTGCTGTTTTGGCTGGCCGCCCTGCACTGGCTCCGGCTCCCGCACTGGGCGACCGCTTTCGGTTGGATCGCGCTGTCCGCGTACTTGGCCGTCTATGTGCCGCTTTTCATTGCGATCACCCGAATCGCCATACGCCGTTGGAAGCTGCCTTTGCCGATAGCGGCGGCCCTGGTTTGGATGGGTTTGGAGGTCTGCCGCGGCAACTTGCTGACCGGCTTCGGCATGGCCAACCTCGCCCACACTCAGTACCGCTGGATACCGTTCATCCAATGCGCAGACCTCTTCGGCGACTACGGCGTGGGCGGCCTGATCGTAATCCTTTCGGCTTGCCTTTACGGGACCTTGCCGTGGAGCCGCCTCGACCTGTTTCTCCGCCGAAACCGGCTCATCCCCAGCCCGGTCGGGGATCCGGCATCACCCCGAAATTTGCGCGAAAGAGGATGGCGCGCCGTAGTCCGGCCGGCAAGCGGGATCGTGTTGCTGACGGCGACCCTAGTGTACGGGCAGTACCGCCTGAGCATGCTCGGCACGTGGCCGACGGGAGCCACCGTCAAAGTCGCCCTCATCCAAGGCTCGGAAGACATCCGCCTCGAGGACGGGCGAGAAAAGATGGAGCGCATCCACCGCCACTATCTCGGCCTTTCACACGAGGTCGTGCGGTCCCACCGCGACGTCGACGTCATGATTTGGCCGGAAACGGTGTACGGCGGCCTTCTCTACGAGAGCGAGCCTGAACCGGCGTTGCCCTCTCCCGAGGAGTTGGGCGGTATGAGCGAGGCCGAATTTCGCGCCGCATTGCCGGCGGCCGTCCGAGAAAGTCGACGCGCCATGGAACAATTGGCGGCCGACCTACGGACCGCCCTGATCTTGGGCGCAGAAACCCAGTTCTTCGGCAAGACGGGCCGGAGGTTCTACAATTCCGCCGTTTTCATTGTGAAAGAGCCGGCAACCAAGGCGGTGCACGAAAACGGCGACGAAACCGCTATCTCCCCATCACTCGGTGCGGCGGCGGCCGGATTCCGTTACCGCTACGCCGGGCGATTCGACAAGATGCACTTGGTCATGTTCGGGGAATACGTTCCCTTCGCCGATCGCATACCGTGGCTCCAAGGGATTACTCCCTTGAGCCGCAGCACCACGCCGGGGCAAGCCGCCGCCGTCTTCGAAATCAAGGGCATTCGCTTCAGCCCGAACATCTGTTTCGAGAGCGCCGTGCCTCAGGCCGTCGGAAACCAGGTGCGGCAATTGAAGGCCCGCGGTCAAGAGCCGGACGTCTTGGTTAATCTCACCAATGACGGCTGGTTTTGGGGATCCAGTGAGCTGGACATGCATTTGGTCTGCGGCGTCTTCCGCGGCCTGGAGAACCGCAAGCCTTTTCTGATCGCAGCCAACACGGGGTTTTCGGCGGTCATCGATCCCGCCGGGCGAATCGTGCAACAAGGTCCGCGTCGCGCCGCCGGACCGCTTGTCGCCGAAGTCGGCGGCTCGCCTCTCCGATCCCTGTACACCGACTGGGGGCCCGTTTTCAACAGTCTGTGGGTCGCCCTCACACTTTTGATCGCTTTGCGTCAAGCCGTAGTCCGCTTCGTCCGCGGGCTATCGTCCCGCGGCATCGCCTAGTTCCACTCCTTCCGGCGAAGCCGCCGTCTCCGCCGTGCCATCCGTATGTTCCGCCGGCAACGAAGCAGCGACCCAAAGGTTCCAATCTTCCTCCTCGGCCGACGACCGGGCCAGCAATTCGTCCACGGCGAGGGCGGTCAGGACTTCGTCACGGTCGGTGGGATCGGCGTTATCAAAAGTGGTCGGCTGGACGCGTCCATCCCGCCGGGGAGCGGGCTGAGCGGCAGGGACGGTCGCTCTCGGAGTTTCAGCCGGCCGGTCGGAGGAGCCCGTTTTCTGCTCACCGGAACCGGCAGGGACCGCTTCGGGTTGTGGTGACACCGTCCCTCCGCTGCCGGGGCCCGTGAACAAGAGATACCGCGTCGGCGTCAATCCGCTCGCTCCTCCGGCTCCAACGACCGGTCGGAACTCGCGCGCCGGTACGACGGATCCCAACTCGGCCGCGTTGCCGAATGCCTTTCCCCTGGGATCGGGCAATCTGCTGAAATCGGCTTCCCGAGCGGCGCTACCAGGCGTCACCGCCGCCCGCGGATCGATGAAGATCAGACGGACATCCAACGTGGCGTATAGGCCGCCCGGGCTATCCTCCGTCGCGCGAAATCGAAGAACGGAGGGGAAGTCCTCGGAAAAGACGTCGGGAATCGGCCATTCAAACAACCCCGTCTCCGCATCCAGCACGGCACCGTCCGGCAGAGGCGACTCGGCGGAGTATCGCACCGAAAAGCCGGGAATGTCGGGATCCTGGGCGGACAACCGGAACCGCAACGTCTCGCCGGGAAACACGGTCAGCGTCGGCAGGGATTGCCAAACCGGCGGCAGATCGACTTCCTCCACGTGAATTTGGAAAGTAAGGCGATCCGTCAATACGGCGGGGTCGGTCAAGGAATCTCGATCACGAACCTCGATTTCCACCGTCACCGTCCGGCCGCCGTAGGTCTCATCGGGTGTCCAATGAAGCCTGCCCGTCACAGGATCGAGCGTCATGCCCGCGGGAATCTCTCCCATGAGGCGATAGCGGAGGGGATTGGCGGGCAAGTCGGCATCGCTCGCGCTCAGCACCAATTCCAACGACTCGCCTTCCTGAATGGTTCGGTCGGCCACAGGATTCAACACGGGCGGCGTGTTGACCTCGGCCACAAGAATCTCAAAGCTGCTTCGCCCGGCGGCTCCCTGAGAGTCGCGAACCTCCACCGTCACGGTATAAGTCGCCGGCCCCGTGGATTCGCCCGTGGTCCAGGTGAGTTGCCCCGTGGTCTCATCGACGGTCATACCCGACGGCCCGGACACCAAGGCAAAACGGTAGGGACCATAGGCCGGATCGCCGTTCGTGCCGAGTGCCAGCGCCAGGGTCTCTCCCTCGTTGATAGGGATGGTCAAGGCGGGTATGCCTGTGATTTGGGGCGGCGTCCGCACTTGGACTGCGAACGTGTGATCGACGAAGTTGCCCGCCAAATCCGTGGCGCGGATGGTGATCGTCTGCGTGCCGACCTGCCCCGCCGCGGGCGACCAGTTCACCATGCCCGTCTGCGCATGGACGGTCAGTCCCGCCGGTCCACCGACGACCGCGTACCGAACGCCGTCGGCCGCCTCCTCGGCGGTCTGCACGTCGTAGCTCAGGTTCTGCCCCACGGCCACCGCGCTGGGAGGCGAGGAAGTCACCAAGGGCGGTGTCTTGTCGATCGTGAAGGTGTAGGCGGCCCCGGCCGGACCGTTCAGCGTCGTCGTGGAGTGAAAGTTTCCGACTTGGACGGGGATATCCGTAAGGGTTTGCCGCACCGTGACCGTATGCGTTCCCTCGCTAAGCGTACCGAAAGACTGCGGGACTTCGAGCGTGATATCCGAGAAGGCGGCGGTAGCCTGGGCGGCCTCTTGCCCGTCGATCAGCAGCGTGACGTCCGCGCCGGGGACGACGCCCAAGACGTGGAAACGCAAACCGGCATCGGGGCCGTTGTCGCGATTCGTGATGCCGTCGCTGTTGCTGAGGCCGCTATCCGTGCCCGCCGACAGGAACACCGATTGTGGAGCGGGCGGCGCAATATAGACGGGTACCATCTGCGAGTCCCAGACGTCTCGTCCGGAAAAGTACCCGCTGGGGTTCACGGCTCGCACATCGACGTAAATTGCCGCAACGCCGTAGGACCCGGCTGCGGCGGTGACGGTAACCACTCCCGTCGCGGAGTCCACGTTCACCGTAAGCGGCGAGGAATTGCCCGCGGCGGAGGCGGCATAATAGATCGCGCCGCCGTCCACGTCCTGGGCGGGGATCTGGAACGTGGCCGATCCTCCGGACGATACCACGATCGGATTGATCGGTGAGAGGAACGGGTAGTTGTCCACCGTATCCGGCAGAACGGTCACGGTGAACGTTCGCGAGAACTCGCCGCCGTTGCCGTCGCGGACCGTCACCGTCACCTGAGTTTGCCCGGTCGCGCCGGACGGCGCGATGAGCCTTAAGACGGCGTTTTCCAGGTCCTGAAAGACGGCGGCCTGGGTGATCTGGACAGCCGTCGTGGGCTTGTTCGAAGTGTCGACCGGCACCTGTTCTATCGCATGGCGGACCGCCTCGCCCTCGGTCAAAAACCCGAAAATGGTGTGATTGAAATCCAGGTGCCGCGTCGGTCCCGCCGTAATGTAGAACTGCGAATCGTTGGAGTCGTCGATGCTCTTGGCCATGGCCAAAATGCCGCCGCCGGTGTGCTGCAACAGGGGATGAAATTCGTCGTCGAATGTCGTTCCGCTGCCGCCGCTACCCGTCGCCGTGGGGTCGCCCGTCTGGATAACGAAATTGTTGATCACACGATGAAACAACAGCCCGTCGTAGAATCCCTGCTGAGCCAGCTCGATGATTCGCGAAGCGGTATTGGGAACCAAATCTTCGAAGAGCTGGAACACCATGTCGCCGTAATCGGCGACGCTTAAGCGGAGGCTGGGATTGGCTTGAGAAACGACGGGCGTTACCAGGTCGGCATCCGACACGCTGACCTCGAACGTCAAGGCATCTCCGTCGGGATCGAAGCCGTCGAGCGCCAGGTGCAGCGGCGCGCCGCCGTACACGACGACGTTGGGGATCTCCGCCAGCGTCGGAGGCTGATTGCCGCTCAGCAGCAACCGCGGTTCCAGCACCTCCATGACCGCCCGCCGAAATCGCCGCCGGCGCGATCCCTTGAGCACGGTTCGCCGGGAACCTGGAACGCTTCGGATCGTCTGAGAAATGCGAGACATCGGCAATGTGCTTCCTCGAGGTTGACGGCAGCGCGATGGTGCTTGAGTTTAGACGCACTTCGGGCACAGGAAGTTTCCGTGCAAATATCATTCCCAAAAGTGCATGGGTCCCCACGCCCGCTGCGCCGGAAGGATGCTCCATCCTTATTATCTTTTCAGAAAAACTCGGTTCACAAAGGCATTTCCAACCGGTCCGCAGCGGAACGGTCGGCCTGATTCCTCCGCACAAGACCATCGCTGGGGCCTGTTGGGGACGCCGATCCGCCGGTGTTCCAGACGATCATGCCGTTCACGCCGGGTGGCGAAAAACCGACCTGCGAAAATGTTGCAGTTTGGAAACATGCCTATCGCCATAGGGTTTGGCGAAAGACACGGCCGGACCGCCGCCCTGAGCACAAGATGGCGACGGGCGGGGCATGCCAATCATTTCGCTTGTGCTCGAAAAATCAAGGAACAGTAACCGCGGCCGGTCCAAAGGTGTATGCTATCACCAGATGGGCGGCGTGCGCCGATCGTCCGCGCGAAGCGGGGATCGGCTTCCGAAACCCACGCCGACACGGCAAGGGCGGGAAATGCGGCCTTGCGCCGAAAAGAGACGACCGGCCGGATCGAATACTATTCAGCAGGTGCTCGCTCCCCTAGGCGGCCGATTTTTCCGGGATCGTATAGAAAGGAAAACCACCATGAATTGCCGTCGAATCCTCGCCGCGTTCCTCGTCATCGTGACCTTCGCGTCCATCCCGGCGAGCGGAGGCTCGGCGGCGGAAACCCCGAGCGCCCAGCTCCCACGCGCCGCCAAGGTCTTTCCCAAGGACAGCGTGATTTTCGTCTCGATCCCCAGCGTACCGGCCCTCAAGAAGGCTTTCCTCGATTCCTCGGCCGGACGCATGTTGCAAGATCCCCAACTGACTCCCTTCCTGAGCGACTTTTGGAGCGGACTCCTGCAATCGGCAGCCGAACTCGAGGAACAGGTGGGCCTATCCATTCCCACGATGCTGGCGATCCCGCAAGGGGAACTATCGTTCGCCATTGTGGCAAGCTCCACGCAGTCCCCTTCGTTCCTTTTGATGTTGGAGTCCGGCGGGAACGTGGAGGACCTGCGCAAGCTGTTGGATCGCGCGCAGCAGGCCGCCACCAGCGACGGGGCCGGCGTCACGCGCGAGTCTGCGGCGGGATTGGACATTATCCAAATTAAGGATGCCGATGCCCCCGAGGACAGCAACGAGCGCATTTGCTTTTTCGTTTCCGAATCCACGCTCTTCGCGGGAAACAATCCCGCGGTGGTGAAGGCTTTGGCCGAGCGGATCGGCGGCGAATCCTCGGACGAAGTCCTGGCCGATAATCCAGAATTCCAGCGGTTGATGCGCGAATGCCGCCTGGCCTCTCAAGGAACGCTGCATTTCGTGGTGTTCGCCGATCCCATTCAATTAATGGAGGGCATCGCCGTCGAACAGCCTTCGGCGGGATTCGCTCTGGCCGTTCTACCCGTCCTGGGACTGGACGGCCTGAACTCCCTTGGATTGGCAATGAGCGCCGACGTGGCGGCCTGGGATTCGATTTCCGAATTCCACGCGTTCCTCGACAATCCTCGGACGGGAGTGCTGGACGTCCCGGCCCTGAAAAAGGGAGATGCGATTCCCGAAGTCTTCGTGCCCGGTTCCGTAATCCGCTATGCGACCCTTTACATGGACCTGCCGACCACCCTTTCTCGCGTGGAAAAGCTCTTCGACGGGCTTCGCGGCCAGGGAGCCTTCCAGCGCGGCGTGGTCCAACGAATCGAGCGCAATTTGGGTTTGAGTCTGACGGAAGAGGTGTTACCGTTGACCGCCGGTCGTGTCAGCCTCGTCACTTGGCTCGAGCAACCGGTTCGCATCAACAGTGTGGCGTCAGGCTTGATCTTCCACGTTTCCGACGCGGCGGCCGCGTCCGTTCTCTTGGAAAGGGTTCAGGAAAAGCTCGGCGACCGTATGCAGCTTAAGAGCTTGGGCACGCGCGAGTATTACGAAATCATCCGCCGCCGCCCCGAAGCCCTTCCGCCGCAAGCCCGATTTGCGAACCCGTGCTTGGCAGTCCTGGAGGATTGCGTTGTGGTAGCCGACAGCGCGACCTTGCTGGGCGAAATGTTCACGACGCTGGACAACCCGAACCAATCCTTGCGGGAGACGCTGGAGTTCAAATTGACGCTGGGAAAGGTGCGGCAGCTCGCCGGATCGAACGAGGTCGCCATGATGGCCTACGGTCGACCGGAAGAAGGATTGCGTGCCCTCTACGAAAGCGCCCGCAGCGAAGAGGGACGGCAAGCTCTGCGGAGATCCGCGGAGTTCAACCCGCCGGCCAAGGCCTTCTTAGAGGCCCTGGAAAAACACGAGCTACCGCCCTTCGACGTCCTGGCGAAATATTTCGCGCCGCAAGGCATCTTGTTGATCGACGACGGCACCGGCTGGCATCTCGTCAGCTTTGCATTGCGGAAGAAGCTTCCCTAAGCCGCGAATCCCTACGGTCGGCGAATCCTCCCAATCCTCGGTCGCGGCTCGAACTATTCGGGCGTCCCTGCCGCGCCGCAAGCGATCAGTCGGCGTCCGAAGCGCCGCCGGGGCGAGTTCTCGCGGATAGCAGAAGCGTGGCCGGCATGCCCACGCCCAAAATCGCGGCCGTTCCCAGCACGGTGACGAGAAAGGCGTGAAAGGGGCTGCGGAAACGGCTCCACGCCAGGGGCCACGCATCGCTCGCGGATAGGACCATCCAAGCAATAGCCGCCAAACCTACCGCGACCGCAATCGCTCCGCTTCGACTGTCGGCCCGGCGGCTGATTCGGCCGAGCAAAAACAGCCCCACGATTCCTCCGCTCAAAATACTGGACAGCGTCCACCAGATGTCCAGCACGCTTTCGGTCAACCGGACGAGCGCTAAGGCGGTCGCGACACCGAGTATTCCCCATACCGTCGTGGCGGCTCTCAGCACGAATAGCAAGCGCCGGTCCGGCGCGCCCGGATGGAAAAAGCGGCGATAGAAATCCGTCATGACCAGCGTGGCGGAGGAATTAAGCGACGTGGACACGGTACTCATGGCGGCGGCGAAGACTGCCGCGATCAATAGCCCCGTCAGCCCCGGCGGCAGGTGCTTGGCGATGAAGTGCGGAAAGACACGATCTCCGATGTCCCGCGGCTCAAGCCCCTCCGCGTCGGCTTGCAGACGCTCGTAGTAGATGCGAGCTTGAGGAGACGAATCCGCGTCGTTTTCGGGCGGGCGGATGCCTTGCTGGAGCAATCGCTGCCGGGCGACGATCCGCTTGACCTCCGGGATCTCGCCGGGGCTAGCTTGATAGAGATAGAACAGGGAAGTCCCGATCATGAAGAACAGGGCGCTGACGGGGAGATAAAGCAGCCCTCCCAACCATAAGCCGGCTTTGGCCTCGCTCTCATTGCGGGCGGCAATATAGCGCTGGATATAGCTCTGGTCGATGCCGAAGTTCTTCAGATTTTCCACAATTCCGTAGGCCAATACCACCCAAAACGTGGCTTGCGAAACGACCAGCGGATTCATGCTTCCCAACGCAAGCTTCCCGTCGTGGGCGGCCTGGGATAGCATCTCGGCCGGGCCTTGCGGCAGTCGCGACCAGATCACAATCAAAGCGAAAATCGCGCCCGCCAGCAGAACCACGGCCTGAATGGCGTCGGCCCAGATCACGGCCCGAATCCCGCCGAGCAGACTGTACGCCACCACGCACGCTCCCGTCACGACGATCACAGCCCGAATATCCCAGCCGAAGATCACGGCCATCGGCAAGGCCATGAGATAAAGGACGATTCCGATCCTGGCCAATTGGAACAACAGATAGAAAGTCCCGGCATAGACGCGAGCCCACGTTCCGAAACGCTTTTCCAAAAGGGCATATGCGGAGACCTCTCCGTACCGGCGGTAATAGGGCAGAAACCACCGCACCGCGATCCAGGTGGTGATGGGCACGGCCAATGAAAACACGAAGGGATTCCAATCGGCCGCGAACGACTTGCCGGGCAAAGCCAGGTAGCTGATGCTGCTCAAGTACGTGGCGAAGATCGAGAGTCCGCACAGCAAGCCGGACATCGAGCGATCCCCCGCCGTGAAACCCTCACTGGAACGCGCCTTCCCTCGCAGCACAAAACCCAGTGCCGCCATGGCCGCGAAATAGACCACGAGCACACCCCAGTCCAAAAGGTAGAAATGGGCGTCCATGTCGCCTCGCTTCACTCTTGCCCGTTGCACTTGGGCCGGACTGCCGCAATGCGGCATTTCACCGCGGTTTCAGGCACGCCGATCTGAACGGCTCGCGAACCGCCGGAACGCACCGCCGCCCTCCTAGGAATGCCTGCCTTTCATTGCGACTCGCCGGAGGATCGGGGATTGCGATGGTAATAGAACCGTCCGTCCTCAGCTCCCACCAGGAGGTCGGGAATGCCGTCGGCGTTGAAATCGGCCACGCAGGGACTGGTGGTGTGGCCTTTGATATCGTCGCTAACCAGGGGTCCCATGTCTTCGAAGAACCACCCCTCCGCATCGTTGCGAACTTGACGCAGCCAATTGGCACTGGCGGAATTGACGAGCAGGTCGAGCTTGCCATCTCCGTCCCAGTCCGTCACCCAAATCTTGCGTCTTCCAGAGCCTCCCGCGATCCCCGCATTCAATCGCAGGGGTCCCGGCCCGGCTTGCAGAACGCGATGCTGCGAGTCCGTCGCCTGGATATCGATCCCGAAAAAGACCCGTCGCGGCGGCAGAAGCACCCGCTCTCCGTCGCGCTCCTTCCGCTGAAAAAGGACGAGGTACCCTTCCGCGTCCAACATCACCAGATCGATTAGGCCGTCGCCCGTCCAATCGACGGCGACCGGCGTGGTCCGCCATTGCGTGACCAATTCGCCGGGTTGCGGCGTCCACCATACCCAGGCGGGCTTCGGTGGCGGGCCTTCCCAAGCAACTTTCACGGGTTGCGGCGGCGCCAATTCGGGCCGAGTCCGCGTGCCCACGTTTTTCAACCACACCACTTTGCCCCAGATGGAATTGACCACCAAATCCGGCAAGCCGTCTCCGTCCCAATCGGCGACTGAAAGTACGGTGTAGCCCCACTTAGCCTCCGCCGGTCCCTGCACCGATCCGTTCGGGTCGGCCATGACGCGAAAGACTTGCCCGCCCGCCTCCAGGCGTACCGGCTTGGCCCACTTCGGCGTTTCGATGCCCGGACCGCTAAGATTCTCGAAGAACTCGACATAGCCGGCCGTGTTCCCGGAGAGGATATCCTGATCGCCGTCGCCGTCCCAGTCGAAGACCGCCGGCGTCGCCAGGGCACCACATTTCAAACAGTCGGCTTCCTGTGAAAAATAGCGCGGCACGGCGAATTGCGGCGCTCGTTTGCCGTCCGTTCCGCCCAGGTTTTTCAGCAGACAAACTCGGCCGTCTTCTTCGCCGACGATGAGGTCTTGATCGCCGTCGCCGTCCCAATCGCACGCAATGGGGACGATCATTTGCAGGTCCAGTCGAAGCGGCTCGCCGTCGGGGTACGTCAATCGCCGGCCCGCCGCATATTTCGGCTCGCCTCGCGTCCCTTGGTTCTCGAAGTAGGTCAACCCGTCTAGAAACTCCCCGCAAAGTAGGTCCAGGTCCCCGTCGCCGTCGAAATCCGCGAAGTTGGGAGATGGGCAACCGAACACGTCGAGCGGCCGATCTCCGGCGAGAAGCTGTTCCGGATCACCGAAACTCGGCTGCGTGTCGCTCCCCAAATTGCGAAAGATAAAAACGAACCCGTGAAGCGGTCCGTTCTTCCAACGTCCTTGAGAATCCCAGGCGTCATCCCACCCGTAATCGCTCCAATCCTCAATCGCGACCGCGACGTCCTGATCCCCGTCGCCGTCGAAGTCGACCAGTCGCCATTGGTTGTGCCGCACCTTCGGCCCCTTGGGTTGATTCCCCACCGGACGATAGAAACCGGCGGGAATCGGCAACGAGACCGGCGAGGCCAGGCCGCTGTTGAGGAAGTCGGGATAAACCTTGCCGGGCGTGAGCACACGAAGTCCGCCGTTCACGTAACTGGGCATGACGTAATGCTGCGTCGGACCGCGATATTCCGCCTTACGGAATATCGGCAACCCGTTCTCTGCCGTGGCGCCGGAGTTTTCGAAATACCACAACCCGTTCGAAGGCTTATCGGGACACGATACAATCAAATCCGGATTGCCGTCTTGGTTGACGTCGTACGGAATCGGCCACGCCCAAAGGCCCACTCCCAGATCCACGGTCAAACCGGGGTGATTATACGGAAGCGGCCTCAGACCCGTTTCCCCGCGCACGAAGGGAACAGCCGCAACCGCGACCAAAAGACCGCCGATTATCAGGACCGTTTGTCGGTCCAAGACTGATGCGCGGACATGCTCCAGGCTTTTCACGTGACCCTTCCTCCTTAAAGACATGCAGCGGCACTTTTGCGCCCGTTTTCACTCCGCCGTCGCTCCCGTTGTGGAAACCTTGCAATAGGCGCGATACACGGTCTCGATATTGTCCGCCGCCGGGCAATCCCGGTGAATCCACAGCCTGTACGGCAGGTGGACCGATTTCCCGGCGGCAAGCGTCTGAGAACGGATCCCCGGCCAACCCACGCACAACGGACCGTAGTGCCGGGTCAACCAAGTCGGCGGATAATCGGGATGGCTCGGCGAGATGAAGATTGCCGCCCCACTCCAAGCCTCCCCTTCCCCGAAGCGGGAACTCAGATCCGCCCAAGTCAGCGGCGTCTCGTACAAGTCATCGGCGGTCAGGCCGTCGGCAACCGTGATCCTGGGCCGCTCCCCGGGCCGGGGACAAAAACGTACCGTTAAACCGCCGTAGCTCTTGCCTTCGGCTCCCCACAGGGTCACGTCCCGATCGAGAGGAGTGAAAAACAGGTCCACGTCGATGTGGCGAGAATCGCCCGAGCGATAGACGGTCCACCACACGCGTTCCGTAAGCACCTGGGTGTCGCCCAGGAACCAACCATTCTCGACCCCCAGCACCGCCGCGGTCGCACCTTCTTCGCGGCATAGCCAACGGACGAAGCGCTGGCGGAGGGAGCCTTTGTCCTCCCAAAGACTGTACTCTTGCCCGTCAATGACCACGTGAGGCCAGGTCCAAAAGACACCGTGGTGATGGTAATGGTCTTTCGGGAAATCGTCCGTCAAGACCTCGCCGTCCAGGCCGTGCAAGGGGTGGACGTAGCAGGAACGGCTTCGCCGCGGATCGCTTTCCGGCACGTCATCACGGGTAATCACCCCGAAATTGTACGCCAAGACCGGACGATTCTGCTCGGCCAGTTGCAGGGTGGTATCCGACGTCTCATGCCACTCAAACGTCGCGTGCGCCGGTCGGCTAATCGGTTTGCCGAGACGCAGCGCCATCGTTTCTTCGCCGGCGGCTGATTCCGCAGAATCGGCGGGCAAGGTCGGCTCCTCACCGGCAATCTGTTGGGGAAGCAAAATGAGGCGGCCGAGAGGCAGGGGTCGCCCTTCGGCGTCCGGACCGGGAAGCACTTCCGCAAGCCCCCAGGGACGTCCGTCTTCGGCGGCGAGCACTTCCCTTAAGCCTGCGGTTTCGGAATCCGCAAGGGTGACGGAGAACGGGATCCGGGCTGCGGCGCGGATCGTGCCCGACTCCGAAACGGAATCCTCCGAGAACCCGAACTTGGGCATGACCGCCACCGAAGCGATCAGCGCCGACGTAATCAACAGTACCGGTGATTGGAGTGAACCAATCCACAACGATCGACTCGCCGTTTTCATAGCCGTCTTTTCCCAGCTCATGGCAACATGAAGCGCTCTCGTCGCGACCTTCCCGGGCCGCGCAATGTTTCCGATTATAAAGGGACATCCATTCCGCATGCCACCTCGACGATCAATGGCCGAAGGGTTTTCGAAGCAGCGGAGGGGAACAGCGAGTCGTACTCCAATGCGGATCGCGAGCCCCCGCCCAGCATGGCGGCGAAGAGTGGGGAGAGTCTCCCGGGTGATCGGCGACAGGATATGTGCGTTCAAGAAAGCGGAAAACCTCCGCCGAACGCCGGCCGCCGCAGCCGGATTCAACGGAGGTCCGCGCCTGTCGCCAAGGCAACCCCGAGCCCTTCCGAGATCGTTTCACCGCACCCCGGAAGTATGAGCGAAGGATGGCCTCATCTCGCAAAATCTCGCCGAAGCCGCCGAGCTACTTCACGAGTACGAGGGGCCGGTGGTCCGCGATCTCCCGAAACTTTTGCACCAAGTCCGCTTGGTAATCCACGATGTACTCGCCGCCGTTGACGATGAAGTATTTCCCTTTCGTCATTTCGGCCATTTGGACAAGCAAATTGGTATCCGCTTCCATCCCCAAGCCGATGGTGAAGATCGGCAGCCGGTTTTCCGCGGCACGCTGGGCTTGCTGAAGGGCAAAGGCCCTAGCTTCCGAGGTATTGTTCGGGCGGTTTGCCACGCCGTCCGTCATTAGCACGATCATCTTGAACGCCCCTTGGCGACCATTGGCAAGCAGCTCGTCGATTCCATGCTGCACTCCCGCCCCGATGTTTGTGTAGTGATCGTAATGCCCGGCTTGGCGTTGACGCACGGTTTCGAGCACGCCGGAGAAATTGTCGGACAGGTGGTGTTCGACCAAGGCAGTTTGATTCGGAGAATTGTATATGACCAGCGAGATGCGGTCGTTCGTGGGCACCTCTTGAATGTACTCGAAGAACATCCGCGTGGCCTCCTTGAGCTGCTGCACCGGTTGCTCACTGACCATCCAGAGGTCGGGAGTATCTTGATTTCGCGGTTTCTGCTCCAGCCAATAGTTGATCAAGGTGAGGAAACCGTACTTCTTCCGATAACCCGCTTTGTTTACGTAACTGCTGCTTTTTACGTAGGAGATATAGTCGTCCCAGCTACCGGATGGATACGGGTAGGGTACGTTCGTCAGGCCGAAATAGGCTTTGATGTTGGCGGGCGTGTCCTCAAATCGTTCGCCGTAACCGGAACCTTCGCCGCTTTGGTTGCAGCCGGATTTGACCCAGCAGCGATCGATGCGCTTGTTGGCATTGCCGCCGGTACCTTTGAACGTGCCGGTCTTGCCTTTCAATCCGTCGAATTTCTGTTTCGTACCGTCCGAGAATTGCAAGACTACGTTGGAGAGATCCTTCGTCGAAGTCACGTACACGTCGCTTCCGCGGAAGGTCACGACGATCTGCGGTTCGCAACCGGTCGTCGGCGCTTTACCCGTCTGTACGTAATACTCCGGAACGAACTGAAGCGACCCGTATTGCGGCGATCCCAACTCCTGATAGATTTGCTGCAAATTGGCTTCCACCATGCTGCGCGTGCCTTCGCCGAATTCGGTGATCCGGCGCAATTCGCTGTCGTCGTTCATGGAGGCGGAAAAGTCCAGCACCAGGACGATATCGCGCGGCTGGTACTTGGCGATCGACTCGGCTTCCAGATTGAACGTGTCGTGGCCGAAAACGCGGCCGAAAAAGAACGGCGCATTGTTGTGCTTCGCCACGACGCGAATCGCCGAGGGAGCAAAGGCCGAGGCCGAGAAGGTCCGAGTCTCCGTGTTCCATTCGCCGAACTGGACCTCGAAGTTGTCCTGATTCTGCGCCCGCAATTCGGCCAGCCGATCCTTCCAGTCACTGCCGTCCAAGAGAGTACGACTTGCGACGGGGTTGCGAGCCAGGAACTCGAAGGCGCGGAGTTCCGCCGCTTGGGGGCCGTCGATAAGAGCGCCGGCTCCCGCCAAGGCCGCCGCATCGGTGGCCCGTTTCAACTCGGCGCGGACCGTCATCATGTAGCCCAAGTCCACGCTGAAGGCCAGCAGCCCGATCAGGAAGACCATAAACAGGGCAGTCAGAACAAGGATCGCGCCGCGACGCCCCTTCTCCCGATTGCCGCCCAGCCGGGGCGACCCAAGCATGTGGGTGCGACTTGACATATCAGGCTCCCTCAAGCAGACGAGACAGGCGAACCGACCAGGACGAGACAGGCGCGAAAAGCTGTTTGCTCAATATGAAAGCTAGCTTATGTTTCGGCGTTGGCAAATTTTTTCCAATCGGAATCTTTCGGTCTTACTTCCGCGCCGGGGCGAAGGAAATCGCCGGGATTGCGGCTTGTGCCCAAGTTTCGGCCCTCCACCATACGATGAGGATGATGGATCATCGCATACGGCTCTGCGTACGCCCGGCGATGCCGACGCGCCGGCCCGCCCCAACCAGTCGGGGTCTCAAAATCGAACGCACCGGTTGAGGAACCTGCAACGGTTATGACGGCCGCTCACTCCGCACCTTCGTCGAATGACCATCCCCGAAACGAGGCACGCTCCATTGAGAGGGATCGGGTGGCGGAATTCTCGGCCGGCGGCGAGGATCGCCACGATTCGCCCCGCGCGTGCGGCCGCTGCACTGCTTGCTGCGTTCGCC
Source organism: Thermogutta hypogea (assembly GCF_055386265.1). Taxonomy (NCBI): domain Bacteria; kingdom Pseudomonadati; phylum Planctomycetota; class Planctomycetia; order Pirellulales; family Thermoguttaceae; genus Thermogutta; species Thermogutta hypogea. The sequence continues at coordinate 598,140 of NZ_AP042425.1, read as the reverse complement.
TGTCGATACCGGCCGGCGTCGTCGCGGCCGGTCCCAAAACGGAAGGCCGACCGTGTCCCTTGCTGGGAGCGTGTGGCTGCTCGGTTTACCCCACGCGCCCGGCGATCTGCCGCGATTTCGTCTGCACGTGGTTGAAAAGCCCTGATTGGCCGCCGGAATGGCGTCCCGACCGCGTCGGCCTGCTGTGCATCACGGAAACTTTGGGGGAATCGCTGATAGGCGCGCTGGTCTATGAGCTGCACCCGGGAGCCTTGCAGTCCTCCGCCGCCGCGGCAATGCTGAAGCGGCTGAGGGATGCTTGCGATTTCGTGGTTACAGTAACCGAATCCGGTTTGCGACAACTGACGCCCGGCTTGCGAGTGGACCGCGGCGAACCGGCGAGGCGTGCCCCCCACTTTTCGCGAAATACGGTTCCACCCCGCCCGACCGCCCCTTCACGCAGCACGGCGGACGACGCCTCTTAGGCGTCAATTGCTTCCGCCGGCCGTTACTCGAGCAGCTTGCGGATGACCATCGGCAGGATGCCGCCGTGGCGGTAATATTCAACTTCCACCGGCGTATCGATGCGGACCTGGACGGGAAACCGCTTCACTCCCCGCTCCTCGGACACGGCCTCCACCGTGATTTCGCAGCGCGGGCGGACTTCGTCCGCGGATAGCGGGATATGAAAGGTTTCGTCGCCTTGCAGTCCCAAAGATTGCCACGTGGCGCCGCCGACGAATTGCAGCGGCAGAATTCCCATGCCGACGAGATTGCTGCGGTGAATGCGTTCGAAGCTCTGCGCCAGAACCGCCCGGATTCCCAGCATCGCGGTACCCTTCGCGGCCCAGTCCCGGCTGCTGCCCGTGCCGTACTCGGCCCCTGCCAGAACGATCGTTGGAATCCCCTGCTCTTGGTATCGGACCGCCGCGTCATACACGGAGAGGACTTCGCCCGTCGGAAAATACTTCGTGACCCCGCCTTCCGTCCCGGGCAGCAACAGGTTGCGCAGGCGGATGTTGGCGAACGTTCCCCGCACCATGACCTGGTCGTTTCCCCGCCGAGCACCGTAACTATTGAATTCCTCGGGCGGAACCCCGCGGCTCATGAGATAGCGGCCGGCCGGGCTGTCCTTGGCGATGTTGCCCGCCGGAGAAATGTGGTCCGTCGTCACGGAATCGCCCAGGGCCAGCAAGGCGCGGGCGGCGCGGATCGGCTGGGGCGGCCGCGGCTCCGGCGCGAGGTCCTTGAAAAACGGCGGCTCGTGGATGTAGGTGCTTTCCTCCGACCAATCGAAAAGCTCGCTCTTTTTCAAAGGCAGGGCGTTCCACATCGGATTTCCGGAAAACACCTCCGCGTAACACCGGCGGAAGACCTCGGGCGACATCGCATCGCGGAGCACGGCGGCCGTCTCTTCTTCGCCGGGCCAAACGTCCCGCAAAAATACGTCGCGCCCCTGGGCATCCCTTCCCAGCGGTTCTCGCGTGAGGTCGATATCCACCGTCCCGGCCAAAGCGAATGCCACGACCAAAGGCGGCGAGGCCAAGTAATTCGCTTTGACCAAGGGATTGATACGGCCTTCGAAATTGCGGTTGCCGCTCAGTACGGCGGCCGCCACCAAGTCGCCTTCGCGAACGGCTTGAGCCACCGGTTCGGGAAGCGGCCCGCTGTTGCCGATGCACGTCGTACAGCCATAGCCGACCGTGGCAAACCCCAGAGCGGAGAGGGCTTCCTCAAGCCCCGCCGCGGCCAAATAACGATTCACCACGCGCGAACCGGGGGCCAAACTGGTCTTGACGAAGGGCGGTACCTTCAAGCCGCGCGCCAACGCCTTCTTTGCCAAGAGCCCCGCCATCACCATCAGCGTGGGGTTGCTGGTATTGGTGCAACTGGTGATCGCCGCTAGGACCACGGCTCCGTGCCGCAGTTCGTATTGGGCCCCGTTCGAGGCAACGGCGACGGTTCCGGCCACATCCGGTTCCGCCAGACCGAAACCGCGATTTTGCGTCGGCTGTGTCAACGAGCCTCGAAACCGCGCCCCCACCTCGCTCAGCGGCACCCGATCCTGCGGCCGCTTGGGACCGGCCAAGCAAGGCTCCACCGTTGCGAGGTCGAGACGCAACACTTTGGTGTAGTCGGGGATCGGAGCGCCGGCCTCGCGGAACAGCCCCTGCTCCTTGCAATACCGTTCCACCATGGCCGCATGCGACTCGCTTCGCCCGGTTTGCACCAGGTATTCCAGCGTGCGGGCATCTATGGGGAAGAATCCCATCGTGGCGCCGTATTCCGGGGCCATGTTCGCTAGCACGGCCCGGTCCGTAACCGGCATCCGGTCGACCCCTTCGCCGCAATACTCCACGAACTTGCCGACCACTCCCTCGCGCCGCAAGAGTTCGGTGACGCTGAGCACGAGGTCCGTGGCCGTCACGCCGGGCCGCAGGGCACCGGTCAACTCCAGGGCGATGACCTCCGGGGCGGGCATGGAAAGCGGCTGCCCCAGCATGGCAGCCTCCGCCTCAATGCCGCCGACCCCCCAGCCCAGCACGCCCAAGGCGTTGATCATCGTCGTGTGGCTGTCGGTGCCGACCAGCGTATCGGGATAGGCGACGTCTCCAAACGCGTCCTTCCCCACGAAAACGCATTGGGCGAGATATTCCAAATTCACCTGGTGGATGATACCGACCGAAGGCGGCACGACACGGAGGTTATCGAAGCTCTCTTGCCCCCAGCGGAGGAATTCGTAGCGTTCGCGATTGCGGTGAAATTCCAGTTCCACGTTACGCCGGAGGGCGTCGGCGTCGCCGAAGAAATCCACCTGCACCGAATGGTCGATCACCAGGTCCGCAGGAATCAGGGGATTGATCCGCTTGGGATCGCCGCCCAAACGGGCCACGGCGGAACGCATGGCGGCCAAATCGACGATTGCCGGGACCCCCGTAAAGTCTTGGAGCAAGACCCTGGCCGGCTTGAAGGGGATGTCTTTTCCGGCTTGTCCCCGATCGGTCGCCCAAAGGGCAAGGTTTCGGACGTCGTCCTCCGTCACCGCGAAGCCGTCGCAGTGCCGCAACACCGATTCCAAGAGCACGCGAATGGAAAACGGCAATCGGTCCAGCCGAGTCAGCCCCAGCTCCTCCAAACGCCGCAAACGATAGATGCCCAGTTTTCCCAAACTTGTATCGATTTCCGCGCGAGCGCCGAAGGCACCGCATTGATTTTTGTCAGCCATAACCTTCAATCCAAACGGGTTCCAGGCGGGAGCGGTCGCCGAGCATCGTCGGCATCAAGACCGCGAGGGGCCGAATCACGGCCCGAATCGACCTTCAAGACAACGCGAACGGCGACCGGGCGTATAAGATTTGCCCCAGATTTCCACTATCCTACCGCCTCCCGGCGGTTAAGGGTAGTTCCGTAGCCTTGCGGCAGATCGACCCGCGCAGTGGGAGCTGAAATGGAAAGCGCCCGGCAAATGCTCACCCGGCTTGCAAAAGAAAGGCCGCCCCTTGGAGCCGCCCAAAAAAATAGGCAACAAGCGAAGCCTGGGACATTTGGATGCGCAGTCGGATCAATCTCCGCCGTTCTCCCCAACGCCCAACGCAAGACAGATCACGAGGACTGCGTCTGTACCGGCTTAACTTTCGCCGCAGGGGCCAACCGGACATATCGCTCCGGTGGTGGAGTCATTTTGGTGATACGAAGTCCGAATTTGTCGCCGACCTTGACCGCCTCCCCCACGGCGACCGTCCGGCCGTTGATTTGCAATTCCAGGGGTTCCTCGCACGATTTGTTGAATTGGATGATCACGCCGGGCGCGAATTGAAGGACCTCGCTCAAGGGACGCCGCGTCTCGGCAAGAGTCACTTGGACCGGCACCCGAATTCGCAGCAGACTTCGTGTAATCAGCGGCAAATCACGGACGCTGCGCGGCTCTGTTCTCCGAGGGTTCGGGCCGTGAGGCTGTCTCGGTGAGCGACGTTCGATCGGCTCCGGCACGTGAGGAGCCGGACCGGCCGTTGGCGCGGGAATCGGCGTTTCAGCCTGCGGTTTACCGGCGACGGCATCCGAGGCTGCATTTCCTGCCGGCCGACCTGCGGCTTCGATGGCTGCGAATGGGACCGGACCGATCAAGTACCAGTCAACAGCGCTGCTTTTTTCGCCCGAGATAACCTCGCAAGGAATCTCCACGACCCGCGTTGCTTCCCCGACGGAAAGCCGGGAAGACGCTGCCGCGAGATCGGCACGGAATCGCGTTTCCGCTTTTTCGCCCGCGCAATCAGCGGGCAACAGCAAGACGCTTAGCTCCTGCGCCAAAGTAGCGAGGCGTGATTCTCCGGTGGCGTCGGGGGATTCCAGCCAACTTGCTTGCACCTCCTTGGGAAGCGGCGCCAACAAGACCACCCCCTGATCTCCGTCGCCGGTGCCGAGGAAAACCTCCAGGCCCGCCCCGGTCATCGCGGGCAATTTGCCGTTCTCCAAAACTTTTAGGTCGGCCTCTTTGATGCGCACCTCAACATCGATTCCGCGGAGAAACGCACCGGCGATCTCCGCGGCACCCTCACGGATGCTTTGGATGATGCCTAGGAAATCTTCGGGAAGAAGTGACCTCATAACGATTCCGAAGGTCCTTCGTGCAAACACCAAGCCCGGGCATACTGCGACCACGCCCTTTTGTTATCGTCGATTCAATCGGAAAACTTTCCCCAAACCCCTCTTTTGCAAGTTTCGGGCAGGTTCAGGATACTCGAAGGCGGGGTTGCAACTCGGTAGCCGCATCCTCCGTGGCGCCGGCAAGATCTTGGGACGATTTGAAATCGCACCCGGTTGTCGCTTCGGGGCGCCGCCTGTGTTAAAATGGGGCACTCGCGGCAACCGCATTCGCAAGGCTTCACGACGGTGCCTATCCTTTTGACGCGACAAATCCGAGGCGGTCGGCGCGGGAAGTTCCCCACTGAGATTTATTGATCGCGGAGAATGGACGAGAGAGGAGTCAAAAAGATGCGAGAGTCTCTTTCACGGCGGACGGCGATCGGGGCCATGGCGGCCGGTGTGGCGGCGACGGCGGGACTGCGAGGTCTCCGCGCGGCTGCCGAAGAAACCAAGCCGGAACTGAAGGGTAACATCCGCCATTCCGTGAGCCGCTGGTGCTACGGCAAGATTCCACTCGAGGAATTGTGCCAATTCAGCAAGAAAATCGGCATCCAGTCGATCGAGCTGCTCGGCCCGAACGACTGGGCAACCGTTCTCCAACACGGCCTGACTTGCGCCATGTGCTCTTCCGGCGCACGGATCGAGAAGGGTTTCAACACGGTCGAAAACCATGACGAGTTGGTAGCCCTGTACGAAAAAATGATCCCCCTGGTCGCGGAGGCCGGGTTGACCAACTTGATTTGCTTCTCCGGCAATCGGGAACCCGGTCTGGATGACGAACAAGGCCTGCAAAATTGCATCGTGGGGCTGAAACGTGTGCTTCCCCTGGCGGAAAAGCACAAAGTGGTTCTCGTCATGGAGTTGCTCAATAGCAAGGTCAATCACCCCAATTACATGTGCGACCACACGGCTTGGGGCGCCCGGTTGTGCAAGGCGGTCGGGTCCGAAAACCTGAAACTCTTGTACGACATCTATCACATGCAAATCATGGAAGGCGATCTCATCCGGACGATCCGCGAGAACATCCAGTACATCGCCCACTTCCATACTGGCGGAAATCCGGGCCGCAACGAGATCGACGAAACCCAGGAAATCTATTACCCGGCCGTGATGCGGGCGATCGTCGAGACGGGGTACAAGGGTTTCGTCGGGCAGGAGTTCGTTCCCAAGAATCCCAACCCGCTGGAATCGCTGGAAAAGGCGATTCGCATTTGCGACGTGTGATCGCCGCACGGTCCGCTCGCGACCGCTAAACCGCCCTTGTCCGCGGCATCGAGCAAAGGTTATGCTGTGGAGGCGGGGGGGTGTTATTGCGCTCCATCGGACGGAATCGCTTCCAGCCTCGGATTCACGGAGGTTCAGCCGTGCGCTTCTCGCGGACGGTTTTCGACTATTTGGTGTACCTGATCGTTCGGGCGTTGATTCTCATCGTCCAGGCGATTCCCCTGTCGGCGCTTGCGTCGGTGGCCAAGGGATTGGCCCTGCTGTTTGCCGATGTCTTGCACATCCGAAGGCGGGTTGCCGAGGAAAACCTAAGGACGGCATTTCCCGACATGTCGCCCGAAGTGATCGCCCACACCATTCGCCGCATGTGGGAGCATCTGTTCTTGATGGTGTTCGAAATCGCACATTCTTCGCGTGTAATCCACGAAACCAATTGGCGGCGATTCATCCGGCTCCATCGGGTCCGTCCCCTGGTCAAGCTACTCCTAGAGGATCGGCCGGTGATCCTCGTTACCGGACATTTCGGTAATTTCGAAATCGGTGGCTATTTGTTGGGAATGTTGGGATTTCCGACCCACACCGTCGCTCGCACTTTGGACAACCGATTTCTGGATCGCTTCCTCAACCGTTTTCGGGGAGCTACCGGTCAATTCATCATCCCGAAAAACGGCGGACACCGCCAAATCGAGGAAACACTGGAACGCGGCGGAACGATGGCCCTCTTGGCGGATCAGGATGCGGGCAGAAAGGGATGCTTCGTGCCTTTCTTCGGCCGTCCCGCATCGACGTTCAAAGCCCTGGCCTTGCTGTCGCTGGAATACGATGCTCCGCTAGCCGTCGTGTACGTCAAGCGACTGGACCGACCGATGACATTCGAAATGGGTGTGCAAGCACTCCTCGATCCGCGGACGCTCTCCGATCGCAGCCCCCGCGCGGCGGTAGAGTACATCACCCGCTGGTACACCTCCGAGTTAGAGGCGATTATTCGTTCGGCGCCCGAGCAGTATTGGTGGATTCATCGCCGCTGGAAGACCCAACCCAAAGTCGGTCGGGATTCCGCGGATCAACCCGCCGCCGACTGCCTGGAAAACCGTGCGGCGTGAGGCGCTGACGGTCCATGCTCAGCCTTGGCCTGCGCTTCGCGCGGCCGTTGCTTCTAAGTTGACCTGCCGCGCGCGGCGCAGCCTTATTCCGTCTCTTCCGTAACGCGGCGAATGCCTGTTTCCACGGCGTCGCAAATGCGATCCAATTCCTCCAGCGAGATCGCCAGCGGCGGAAAGATGACTACCACGTCTCCCAAGGGACGCAAGAATACGCCGCACTTTCGCGCGACTTGGCACACGCTCCAGCCGCGGCGTTCCGTCCACGGATACGGCTCCCGGGTTCCCCGATCGCGAACCAATTCCACGCCGGCGATCAGGCCCCTTTGCCGGACACTTCCCACGTGAGGCCGCTCTGCGATTCGTGCCAATCGCTCTTCCAAGCGTGCGATCTTCGCGGGCAGGCCTTCCAGCGTCTTTTCCTCCTCGAAGACCCGGAGGTTCGCCAAAGCCACGGCACACCCCAACGGATTGCCTCCGTACGTGTGCCCGTGGAAAAACGTGCGAAGCGACGCGTAGTCCCCTAGAAAAGCTTCGTAAACAGTGTCGGTCGTGAGGGTTGCGGCCACCGGCAGATATCCGCCCGTGATGCCTTTGCCGAGACACAGCAAGTCCGGAGACACACCCTCTTGCTCGCAGGCGAACATGGTGCCGGTCCGCCCGAAACCCACCGCGACTTCGTCGGCGATCAAAAGGATCTCGTACCGCCGGGTCAGCTCCCGAATTCCTCGTAGGTAGCCCGGGGGATGGGCAACCATCCCCGCCGCGCATTGCATCAACGGCTCTACGATCATTGCCGCAATCCGGTCCCCTTCGCGACGGAAAAGCTCTTCCGCTTGCGACAAATAGAAATCGGTGAGATCGCGCGACGCGCACTGGGGCGGCGTGCGATAGGTGTCCGGGCAGGGCAGGCGGCGGACCTCGAAGAGCAAGGGCTGGAAGACGGCGTTGAAACGATCCACCCCCCCCACACTGACCGCCCCCAACGTATCTCCATGGTAGGCGTCGCCGAGCGCCGCATACAGCGTCTTGCGAGGTCGAGGATCGGAGCATTGCCGCCAGAATTGCAGCGCGATCTTGATCGCTACTTCAACGGCAGTCGCTCCGCTGTCGGAAAAGAACACGTGATTCAAACCGGCCGGCGCCAAATCGATTAACCGCTTCGCCAGCCGGATGGCGGCTGGGTTCGAGCACCCTAGCGAGGTAACATGAGCCACCTTTTCGGCCTGTTCGCGCAGCGCCGCGTCCAAGACCGGGTGGCGATGCCCGTGAACATTGCACCAGAGGCTGGCCACTCCGTCGATGTATTCGCGCCCATCGATGTCCCAGAGGCGGCAACCCTCGGCTCGCTCAATAATCAGCGGTTCGTACTCCGCCATCTGGGTGAAAGCGTGCCAGTAAACGGTGCGGTCCCACGTCCGCAAAAGCTCTTTCTCTTGTTCGTCCAACATGTTTGGGTTCGTCGGTAATAACCGTCCTGGTTCGGCTGATCGGCTGTTTGACTTCGGAGGGCTTGACGGGCGACACTGGCGTTAACCACGATCCGCCCGGATCGATCGCCCCTTATCGATCGCCCCTTGTGGTAAACGGGAAAGCCGTCGTATATTTCAAGGTTGATCCATGTAAGGTCCCAAACCAAGGGGGCGCAACGAATCTGCGTTTCCATCAACCATCGCCTGGGGTCGATACAAACCCCTCAACCGGCGGAGTCCGTAATCGGTAATCTGCATGGAGGGCAAGGTCCTGGGCAGAACGTTCCCGCCGGTTATTGCTGCCGGGAAAGCGTCCGTCCGGTAATTGACAGCTCAGGGCCGCCGTAACCCCCGGTCAAGATTCCAAGGAGTGTCGGACTTCCGGATTCCGAGAAAACCGAGAAGCGAAAGATGCCAACACGCGTCGCAGTCATGGGGGCCACCGGCTACACGGCCCTCGAATTGATCAAAATCCTATTGCGGCATCCGCACGTCGAGATCGTGGCGGTCACGAGCCGTCAGGAGACGTCGCCCATTTCGTCCATTCACCCGTCACTGATCGGAAAGCTGGATTTGCCGCTTCAGAATTTCAGCCCGGCCGAGCTTGCCGCCCGGGCGGAATGCGTTTTCGGTTGCCTGCCGCACGGAGCGTCGGCCGAAGTCATTCCCGAGGTATTGAAGGGAGGGGCCCGCGTAGTCGATTTTTCAGCCGACTATCGCCTGGCTTCGGCGGATGTGTATGAGGAGTGGTACGGGCACAAGCACCCGGATCCCGCTCGCTTGGGTGTGGTGCCCTACGGATTGCCGGAACTTTTCCGCGAGCGGATCACCGGGGCGGACTTGGTGGCCAATCCCGGCTGCTACCCGACTTCGGTCATTTTGGCCCTCAGCCCGCTGCTGAGGGCGGGGTTGATCTCCGCCCAGGACATCGTGGTGGACTCCAAGAGCGGGGTTTCGGGCGCGGGACGATCTCCAAAATTGACGACGCATTTCCCGGAGTGCAACGAAAGTGTTTCCGCCTACGGCGTCGGCCGGCATCGCCACGTGCCGGAGATCGACCGGATTCTCACCGAATTCGGCGGGCGGTCCACCTCGATCATTTTCACGCCCCATCTGATCCCCATGGATCGCGGCATCCTCAGTACGACCTACTCGCGACCGCAAGGGAACGCAACGGAAGAGGCGATTTTGGACTGTCTCCGCGAATTCTACAAGGACGAGCCGTTCGTGCAGGTCGTGGATCATTTGCCGGGCACGAAGGATACCATGGGCACCAATTATTGCCACCTCACGGCTCGCGTCGTGCGAGGGCGAGTCGTCACCATCAGTTGCATCGACAATCTAATCAAGGGCGCGGCGGGGGCCGCCGTCCAAAACTTCAACCTGATGTTCGGATATCCGGAAACGACGGCCTTATGAGCCGTGTTTCCCGTTTCGAATCCAATTTCCCACCGCGCCCGCCGCGGCATGTCGAGGAGAGAATGGCCATGTCGGTTCGCGTACCCAAGGGATATCTCGTTTCCGGCGTGCATTGCGGTCTGAAGCGGGATCTCCGCAAGCCGGATTTGACGCTCATCGTCTCGGAATCCAACGCCTCGGCGGCGGGCGTGTACACGCAGAATCTGGTCTGCGCCGCTCCCGTCCGATTGGATCGCGAACGGACGCCGAGCGACCGGATCCGGGTGGTGGTGATCAACTCCGGCAACGCCAACGCATGCACCGGCGATCGGGGAATGGAGGATGCCCGGCAAATGGCCCGTCTCGCCGCCCGCGCCGTCGGCGTGGAAGAGGATCAAGTGCTCGTGATGTCCACGGGGGTGATCGGCGTCTATCTGCCGATGGACAAAATCGCCCACGGCATCGAATTGGCCTCCGCGCGGCTGGGAAATGATGAAGAGGCGTTGATCCTGGCGGCCCGCGGCATGATGACCACGGACACCGTCTACAAATTGGCCGGGCGAACTATCTCCCTGGCGCGGCGCGAGGTGCAAATCACCGGGATGGTCAAGGGAGCGGCCATGATGGGCCCCAACCTGGCCACCATGCTGGGAGTCATCTTTACCGACGCCGCCCTCGATCCCCAGACCGCCCAACGCATCCTGCGCGAGGTCGTGGACGACACGTTCAATTGCATCAACGTGGACGGCCACATGAGCACCAACGACACGGTACTGTTGCTGGCGAACGCAGCTTCCGGCGGACCTCCCCTGACCGGGGACCTTCTGGAGGAGTTCACCCGCGAACTACACGAATTGTGCGGAGAATTGGCGCGGATGATCCCCGCCGACGGCGAGGGAGCGACCCACCTCGTCATCATCGAGGTGGAAGGCTGTCGCACCCGAGAAGATGCGTTGCGGATCGCACGGTCCATCGCCAACAGTCCTCTCGTCAAAGCGGCGGTTCACGGAGCGGACCCGAACTGGGGACGAATCATCTCGGCCGCGGGTTACGCCGGCGTGAATTTCGATCCTATGAAGGTGGATCTTTTTATCAACGGCCACCTCCTGTATCGCGCCGGGTCTCCCGTGGATTTCAACGACGCCGAGGTCTCGGCATCCATCCGTGCGGAAAAGGACACGCACATCAAGCTCGTCTTTGAGGAAGGAAATGCGACCGGGCGGTTTTGGACCACGGATCTGACTCCCGAATACGTACGATTGAACGCCGATTACCGAACCTGACGGCGAACCGGTTCCGATTTGGGTGCACGTCTTCGCCGCCGCAACGGCTCGGCCGTCGGCCGGCAACGCCGCCGGTCATCACCGGCGGAACCGATTTCTGCTATATTAACGGTTGGATTCGTGCCCGACGCGAAGTCGACGGTCGGCAGACGCCTCATACGTGCACCCGATCGGTATTTGAAGGACGCACGCCCCTGGCCGCGATATTCGGTTTCGGACGAAATTCATTCCAAGCTGTGTCAAAGAATTTAAGGATGAGTCGAAATGGCGGGTCATTCACACTGGGCCGGCATTAAACACAAAAAGGCGGCGGTGGACGCCAAACGCGGGAAGATTTGGAGCAAGCTCTCCAAGGCTATCATCGTGGCGGCGCGGACGGGTGGCGGCGACCCCAACTTCAACGCCCGGCTGCGAGTCGCCATCGACGCGGCCAAGGCCGCCGGTATGCCCAAAGATAACATTGCTCGGGCCGTGAAACGCGGTACCGGAGAAATCGAAGGCGCCGCTTTGGAAGAGGTGGTCTACGAGGGTTACGGCCCCAACGGCGTGGCCATCCTTTGCGACGTTCTCACGGACAACCGCAATCGCACCACGGCCGAAATTCGCAAATGCTTCGATTTGCACGGCGGCAAGCTCGGCTCAGCCGGTTGCGTGGCCTGGATGTTCGATACGAAGGGGCTGTTTCTCATCGCAGCGGACAAGGTCTCCGAGGAAAAGCTGATGGAGACGGCCCTGGAGGCGGGCGCCGAAGACGTCAAGCAAGAAGGTGAACGCTTCGTCGTCACCTGCGACCCCGCCGCGTTCGCCGCCCTGAACGATGCCCTGACGGCCGCGGAAATTCCCTGCGAATCCGCCGAGATTACTCGCATCGCCAAGGATTACGTCGATCTCGACGCCGACACCGCCAGGAAGGTCCTCAAACTGATGGAAGAGTTGGACGAGCACGACGACGTGCAAAACGTTTCCTCGAATTTCAACATCCCCGACGAAGTCATGGCCGAGCTGTCCGCGTCGTAGTGGGGCGGGAAGGTCGATCCGTGCGGAATGTGACCGATCGTGCCGCCGTTGGGACGCCGATAGCACCGCTATCCAAGCCGTCACATGGGAGGTCCGGCCGTGTCGGAAATCGTTCGTTTCTCGGTTTCGGTGGAAAGCGATCTATTCGAGCGGTTCGATCGCTTCTGCCGGAAAGAGCACTTCGCCACGCGAAGCGAGGCGGTGCGCCAGCTCATGCGAGAGATGCTGACTCGCCGTGCCTGGTTGGATGACAGCCGCGACGTCGCCGGAACGCTCACCCTCCTGTACGACCACCATCGCGAGCAGCTCCGCGATCAGTTGGCGGAGTTGCAGCACGAGCATCACGACGTCGTCGTCTCGACCATGCACGTCCATCTGACCCATGACCTGTGCCTCGAGGTCGTCGTGCTCCGCGGACCGGCTTCGCGAATCCGAGAGCTGGTGGCACGTCTGAAGGGCCTGAAAGGCGTCCATCGCGGCGAATGGGTCCTCGCCGGGGTCCCCGAAGACAAACCGCACACGCATGCCGCCAAATGACGGAGAGGGTACCACACGCGGCCGCCCGTTCGACACTCGCGATTCCCCCGTGAGGTGTCCGTGCTTGCGAACTCGATCCATGCGGGTACTGAGAGGAGGATCGGCTCGTATGAAGGTAAAGATCGGCAAGTGCATCATCGAGCTTGCGCAAGGAGATATCACCGACCAGACGACGGATGCCGTGGTCAACGCGGCGAACAGCCGCTTAGCCGGCGGGGGCGGCGTGGACGGCGCCATCCATCGCCGCGGCGGGCCTCAAATTATGGAAGAGACGCGCAAGCTTTACCCGGATGGGTGCCCGACCGGCTCCGCCGTCATTTCGTCAGCGGGAAATCTCCCCGCCCGCTACGTCATCCACGCCGTGGGCCCGATCTACCGGGACGGCCGATCGAGGGAAGCCGAATTGTTGGCGTCGGCTTACCGTCGCTCCCTGGAATTGGCCCGGGAACACGAATGCCGAAGCGTGGCCTTTCCCGCCTTGAGCGCAGGTGCTTACGGGTACCCCCTGCCGCAAGCCGCGGCGGTCGCCGTCGAGACGGTGGGAGAGTTTCTGCGGAACCACGGGGCACCGGAGTTGGTGCGATTCGTCCTTTTCGGCGAGACGGCGTACCGGGCGTTCGAGGCGGCCTTGGCAAACTATAGCCGAACTCTTTCTTCAACCCCCGAAGGGTAGCCCTACATCCGCTCAGAGTCGCCCGCCGCCTCGCGGTCATCCACCAAAGTGCCTCGCCGCTCGCGCGCTCGCGGCGAACTCACGGGGCGAATTCTGCGTTATACTTATGCTTTTTGGATCGCTCGCAGCAGAGGCACAGGCAGGACGGGGACGCAAGCTTGGACGAAATACCGGCCGGAGACTTCTCCGCATGAAGCACCCCGGAAGGCTTCCCGATCTCGCGGCGCGATGATCCTCGCGCACGGTGTCGGAAAAAGCTCGTTGTCGCCACGTTGGGAGCCTGCCGTGCCGACCACCACCAAACCGACCCTCACAACCGCTGATGGACCGTAGTCCGCGACATTCGAGATATGCATGGCCGACTTGAGGAATGACTGGATTGATGAACCGGGGGTAGTTCGGCCGCTGCTCCGTCTGGCTTGGCCCGTGCTTGCCGAGCAATTGCTCGCAATGCTGGTCGGGCTTTCCGATACGGCGCTGACGGGCTATTTCCTGGAGGAGCGTCATTTGGCGGCCATCAACCTGATGGCTTATCTGCTCTGGTTGTTCTACGCGATATTCAGCGTGGTCGCGACCGGAGCAGCGGCGCTCGTCGCCCGCTACGTGGGCGCCAGAAAACCCGCCGTGGCGCAGCGTGCCATCCAGCAGTCGTTTCTCATCGGGATGCTCCTGGCGGTCGCCGGAGCCGCTTTCGGTTTGGTTTTCGCGGAACCCCTGGTGGGTATCTTGCAGCTCAAGGGACCGTCCGCGGAAAGCTCCGTTCGATACTTGTACTACATCATGCCCGTCATGCCCATGGTGATGATCAACGCAGTCGGGATTTCCTGCCTGCGGGGCGCCGGCGCCATGGTCCAAGGCCTGGTCGTCATGCTGTTGGTCAACCTAGTGAACATCAGCGTTAGTTGGGCGTTCTGCCTCGGCCTAGGACCGCTGCCGCGATGGGGCTGGGACGGCATCGCGTTCGGAACCGCTTGCGGCTATACGGTCGGCGGGCTGGCCGTGGGTTGGATGTTATGGCGAGGAGTCCATGGTTTGCGATTGAACGTCCACGGCTTTCGGCCCAACTTGCGGTTGATGCGGCGGATACTCCGCATCGGCATCCCGGGCGGCTTGGACACCATGTCCGTTGTAGGCAGCCAATTGTGGTTTCTAAGCGTGATCAACATGCTCGGGGATCGGGCGGCTGCCGCGCACGGCATTGCGATTCGCGTGGAGTCGCTGGCTTTCATTCCGGCCGCGGCATTTCAGGTGGCAGCCGCGACGATGGCCGGCCAATACCTGGGCGCCGGCCTGAAAACCAAGGCCGAACGCTCCGTGTGGGCGGCGTGCCTGATCGGCGGGGTCTTCATGAGCCTGGCCGGGTTGTTGTTCTACTTTCGCCCGGTGGCTTTGGCATCCCTCTTGCTTGGACCGCACCAAAAAGAGATCGCGTTCGCGGCGGCACCGCTGTTACGGACGATCGCCCTGGCCATGCCGCCCCTGACGCTGGTGATCGTACTCAGCGGTGCGCTCCGCGGGGCGGGAGATACACGATGGCCGCTCGCCTTCAGCCTGATCGGCCTACTGGGAATTCGAGTACCCGCCGCCCACTGGTTGGCCCTGGAAGCGCTCCATGTGCCGCTGTTGGGTGCCAGGATCACAGGCTTGGGCTTGGGGGTGGTCGGCGCTTGGTACGCCATGGTGACGGACTTGTACGTGCGGGCCGTCTTGATGGTTTGGCGGGTACGGCACGGCGGCTGGAAGGACGTTCGTGTGTGACTCGGCCCGGCAATTACTCGCGCTGCGGAGGAGGAAAATATCCGGGAACCCGATCGCCCGCCGACGGCTCTCGTGGTTTATCGGCTTTTGCCCCCTTTTCAGCCGGCGGAAAAGGAATACCATACGATAATGATTCCTTCGTTCCCCGCTTGACGAATCCGCCGCTGCTCGATTCCCGGAAACGGCAAAGCGAATTCGCGCGGTACTCCATTCCGCAGGGACGATTTAAGCCGCGGTCCGGCAAAGGGCACGACCATGCGGGGGATTTCTCCCCGGCGCACTTCCACCATCGAACAAGAAAAGGGGGTGAAAGTCCATGCTCCAAATCGAGTTGCAGGCGCGTCGCTGGTCCGTTGCCGACGCCGAGGAGTTATACGAAGTCGCCAGTTGGGGGAAAGGATACTTCTCCGTAAACCAAGCGGGACACGTTTGCGTTCACCCGGAAAAAGATCCGCAGCGCGCTATCGATTTGAAGCACCTTCTGGATCGGTTGATCGTCCGCGGCATTCAGACGCCGGTCCTCCTGCGATTCGGCGGGATATTGAAACATCGGCTCCGCGACCTGAAAGAGGCCTTCACGCAGGCCATCGCCGAACACGACTACCGCGGCCGCTACCATCTGGTCTACCCCATCAAGGTCAATCAGCAGCGGCAGGTCGTGGAGGAGATCCTCCGATACGGCTCCAGCTACCAATTCGGTTTGGAAGCCGGGAGCAAGCCCGAGCTTTTGGCGGTCATCGCCCTGGCCGATAACGAGACCCCCATCGTCTGTAACGGCTTCAAAGATGCCCGCTTCATCGAGACCGCCATGCTGGCCCAAAAGATGGGCCGCAACATCTTCCTGGTGGTCGAGAAATTCACGGACCTGGAACTCATCTTGCACTTCGCCAAGGAGGTCGGCGTCCGGCCGAATATCGGCGTGCGGGTCAAGTTGGCGGCTACCGGATCCGGAAGATGGCAGTCCTCGGGCGGCTATCGATCCAAGTTCGGTCTGACCGTAAGCGAGATCCTCCGCGCACTTCAGCTCCTCAAGGAGCATGATATGGCGGACTGCTTCAAACTCCTCCATTTCCACCTGGGGAGTCAAATCACCAACATTCGCCATATCAAAGGGGCCCTCACCGAAGGCGCGCGCGTCTATGCCGATCTGTATCGGCAAGGGGCCGGGCTGGAATATCTCGACGTCGGCGGCGGGCTGGGCGTCGATTACGACGGCTCCCAGACGACGTTCGAGTCCAGCGTCAACTACACCCTCCAAGAGTACGCCAACGACGTCGTCTATCACATTCAGACGGTCTGCGACGATACCGACGTTCCGCACCCCACGATCTTTTCCGAAAGCGGCCGCGCGGTCGTTTCCTACAACAGCGTTCTCATCTTCAACGTCTTGGGAGTAGCGGACCGCGGCGAGAACGGCCTTCCCGAGGCTATTGCCGAAGACGCCGAACAACCCCTCCACGATCTCCGGCAGACGTACGATTCCTTGAACGTCCGCAACCTCTTGGAAAGTTTCCATGATGCCCAGGAGGCTATGGAAAACAGCATCACGCTGTTCAATAACGGCTACATGTCGTTGGAACAGCGGGCCTTCGCCGAAAATCTCTATTGGGCGATCTGTCGCAAGATTCACCGCATGATGCATCAACTGGAGTATGTTCCCGAAGAGTTGGAGGTCCTCGACTCGCTCTTAAGCGAAACCTACTTCTGCAATTTCTCGCTGTTCCAGTCGCTGCCCGACAGTTGGGCCATCAAGCAACTCTTCCCGATCATGCCTATCCACCGGTTGACCGAACAGCCCACTCACCAAGCGATCCTGGCCGACATCACCTGCGATTCCGACGGCAAGATCGACCGGTTCATCGATCGCCATGACGTGAAACGTACCTTGACGCTGCACGAATTTCGCGGGGAACCGTATTTTCTGGGGGTTTTTCTGGTGGGCGCCTACCAAGAGATCCTCGGCGACCTGCACAACCTCTTCGGCGATACCAACGCCGTTCACGTGGATTTGGATGAGGACGGCGACGTCGTCGTGGAAACCGTCATCAACGGCGACTCGGTCCGAGAGGTCCTTTCCTACGTCGAGTTCGATCCCAACAGCCTGGTCGTCCGCCTGAGAAGCAGCCTCGAAGACGCGATTCGCAAGGGACGTATCGACGACCGGCAAGCGGGCAGGTTGCTGCGGTTCTACGAATCGGGTTTGGAAGGCTACACGTACCTGGAAAACCCGTCGGAGTGATCTTGAACGCTCCAACGTCCGCTATCGTAGGACTGAGGGAGCAGGTAACTTGAGCGGCAGGCCGCGCGGCTGAAGAAAACGCAGGCGGGGCGGCTTTTTTCCCCGACCTCTTTTCGGAGGCATTGCCTCTTCGAGGTAGCGTAAGCGATCGAGACTTCGTGAGGCGGGATGCCACAGGAATCATACCCAAGATGCATGGCACCCCACCAATCAAGGGAGATAGACTCGTAGTCTGGGAAAAGAGGAAAATATCGAGGGGCGACAAGGGATCAGGCTTTGACTGCCGACTCCCTCTTTGGTACGATGCATCTGGACAGGTGATATCAACGCTGATTATCGGGCGCGACACGATCCGGACGGTCGCCCGACCACCTCGGATGCCGACCTCGAGTCGCACCCATGGTGGAATTGCTCGGCAGGATGGGCAAATCGGAACGGCGGAAGGCATTATTTTCCCGATCGTTTGGGGCAGGTAACCGGCATCATCGGACGTTGGGACGGCCTTGGGGGTTCGTTCTCTTTTGAACGACTTCCAGGTCGGCTGTCGGTTCCATGCGGAGATTTCCGCATTGCCCTTGACATAAGCGAAGGTGTTAGGCGATGGATGTTAAACTTGTCGTCGCGAACGGGAAATTTGCCGGTAAAGCCATTCCGGTAACAGGACCGAAGTTTTTCATCGGACGGGCCGAGGATTGTCAGCTTCGCCCCGCCAGCGAATTGGTCAGTAGGCACCACTGTGTGATCATCGTGGAGGGTGATTACGTGGCCGTTCGCGACTTTGGGTCCAAGAATGGCACGTATGTGAATGGTCAGCGCGTCCGGGGTGAAATTACGCTCAAAGACGGGGACACGCTCACGGTCGGTGTGCTCGAATTCACGGTGCGAACGGCGGCGGCTCCGGCCAAACCCTCCAAGCCGAAAGTCGAATCCGTCATGGAGGCCGTGACGCGAACCGCGGCTCAGGCCGCCTCCACCGACTTCGACGTCGACTCTTGGCTGGAGAATGAATCCCAAGGGGCGGAAGCCCACGCCGAAACCAAGACCATCGAATTGCCGCCCCAAAGTGCTCGCCAAGCTTCCCTGACGGACACCAAACCGCCGCACGATACGCCCGAAAAGCCCGTCGACCCCGAAACTCGCAAGGCACTCGCCAGCATTTTCAGCGACGATGATCAGGCGACCGCTACTTCGTCCGACCAGAAAAAGAAGGACGAATCGGGGAAATTCAAGAAGCCGCAGCCCGCCAGTTCGGATTCGGCAGCCGCCAACGTCTTGAAAAACCTTTTCCGAAGGACTTAACCCGTCATTGGCGAGGTGTACCTTGGCGAAAAACCGCGAGGAACCATCGAACCACCAGCCACGAAAACGCAAGCCGAAAATAACCGGCATCCTCGGCGTCGGATTGGATGGAGACGACGGACAGACGCGAATCACGCGGGGAAAGAACTTCGTCCTTTGGGGCGGCAGCCAAGATACGCACGCCATCATGCAAGAGACGGCGATCAAGGTGAACGAATCCCTGGACAAACGGGGAAGGCAACTGCAAGACGTGTCGCCGAAGGAACTGCGGGAAATCTTCCACGAAGTGACGGAGTCTTTAGGGATTCGTCGAGAAGGCGAGTAAATCCGCGGCGGATTCGCTCATTCTTTTCCAGGCCGCCGTGCGAGATCCCTGCGCTCGCCGGCGTCGAACCTTCCTATCAACTCCGCAATCCGCGATCCTGGCATTCGCACCTGGTCGCCAGACCACTCACCCCCCCTTTGGAGAGATATCTCTACGGGAAGTTTCTTTGGCAAGCTGTTCGCTCTGGGGAAAGTTTTCCGGATTCTTCCGTCTCCCAGCTCAAAACGTGTGTTATACTTTCTTGGCCATTTAGTTTACCTAGATTGGCCATTCGATATCGCTTAACGCACCCGTTTCCCACCTAGGCGACCATCGTCGCAGGCCGGAGCGTTTTCGGTTGTGCCACCGGACCGCGCGCTCCAACCGACCGCGGGGAAGATAGTCCGAAATCGTGGCTCTCCGAGTGTGCCTCGCGCCTCCGGCGCCACGGCGATACCTGTGCCGAATACTTCCGCGGCGAAGGACCGAAGTTGCCGCGGCGCCTCCGGCGATGCAGCGGGTGTGCGATGGGTGCCATTGGGATCAAGGTCTGCCGCAACTTCGCAAGGGAAGGAGATCAACGACGTGGCTCGCGAAAAGAAAACCGCCTCGAAGTCGCATCAAAAACAGCAAGCCGCCGAAGACTCTACGCCGCGCAAAAACCGGCAATCGCGACCGGCTACGCCCGTCTTCATGCGCGCTCGGCAGGAAAAGCCCCGATCCAAATCGGCGGGCGTCAAGTCATCGGTTGCAGCGGGCACCGAGGAGCATTCCGCGCCTCATGGCGACGCGATCGTCACCTTGGATCGCCGTGCCGGCGGCGACCGACGAACGAACCAGGATCGTAGGCAAAAGCAAGTTCCCGTGGCCGTCGAACGACGGAAGCTGGAGCGACGCGCCAAAGTACCCCGCAGACGCCAAATCGACCCCACGACTTGCGAACGGGATTATTCGGCCGACGAAGTCGAGTTCATGCGGGCATTGGAAGCCTACAAGCGTGCCAGCGGGCGGATGTTTCCCACTTGCAGTGAAATCCTCGAGGTACTCCGCAATCTCGGCTACGAAAAGCGCCCGGCGGCCACGCATGCCGAACCGATGAAAGCGGATGAAGCCGAGGACTCGGCACACGCCGCGGGATAGGCTATGCCGGCGATTTCCGTTCCGATCTCCCCCGTCAGCCCCGCCCACGGTTCGTAGGTTCCGTGCGCGTGCGGTTGCCTGAGCGAATTCCGAGCATCCTTCGACGATTGCCATGATTTATCGAGATGCGGCCATCCACGACGTCGTGTTGCGTCCTCTCCGTCGATTCAGCGATGCCAGGGGCTGGCTGATCGAATTGTTTCGCCACGATGAGCTGGCCCCGCAAATTCACCCCGTCATGGCATACGTGAGCGAAACGCTTCCCGGCGTCGCCAGAGGCCCGCACGAACACGCGGATCAGACCGACGTTTTCGCGTTTTTCGGGCCGGGGGACTTCAAGCTGTATGTTTGGGACGCCCGACCGGCAAGCCCGACTTATGGCTGCCGTCAAGTCGCCGTGGTCGGCGCGTCGCACCCCACCCTGGCCGTAATTCCGCCCGGGGTTGTGCATGCCTATAAGAACATCGGCAACGTCCCGGGTCTGGTCTTCAACGCTCCGAACCGGCTCTACGCCGGTTGGGGCAAGAAAGAAAAGGTGGACGAAATCCGCCATGAAGACATGGCGGATTCGCCCTTTGTGCTGGATTAGAGCCTTCGTTGCCCGATGTTCGGCGAGCCGCAAGGACCGCCCGATCGCGGTCGCAGGCCCTTCCCAGGCCGCCGGTTTAGTTCAGCGGCTTGATGCGGATGTTTCGATACGCCACGGGGCCGTGATCCCCTTGAAACATGAGCGGTCCGCGCGGCACTTCCTTGCCCGTCACTCCGCCCGGCGTTTGGCTCGTCAGCTCCAGGTTCTCATGCAGCACCTGGCCGTTCAAGACGACCTTGACCAACATACCGTTGGCGATCTTCTTTCCCTCCGCATCGAATTTCGGGGCGCGGTACTCGATATGGTATTTCTGCCATTCGCCGGGCTGCTTGGAGGCATTGACCTTGGGCACGGCCATGCTGTAGACGGCGCCCATGTCGCCCATTCCCAATTGGGTCTTTCCGTAGCTGTCCAAGACCTGAATCTCGTATTCGCCCATCACGTAGACGCCGGAGTTGGAGCCTTTGGGCACCATGACTTCCAGTTCGATCACGGCATCACCGAAAGTCTGATCGGTGTAGATGTCCACGCCGTGCCCTTCCACGTTCACCAATTCGGCCCCACCCTCCTTGCAAACCAATGCCGCGGGATTGGCGGGATCGACGGCGGCCGTGCCGGCCTTCCACTTGCTCTTTTCGGCATCTCCCTTGAATTTCCAACCGTCCAACCCGGGCTTGACGGGAATGGAAATCCATCCATCTTCCGCCCCGGCCGTCGCCGTCATCAATCCGGTCGCCAACAAAGCTGCTGCAAAGATGCTTACTTTCTTCACGGTAGGACTCTCCTTCCTGTTGTAGGGAACCACCAACTTGAACCATGCCGAAGCAACGCGCCAACATGCCGTCGCCCCCCTCATTTCCGGCACGGGGCAAAATCCGGTTACGCCACGGAATGTCGCCGCACAAAACCATGCCCGGGCCGGGGCGAGGCGATCTCGACTGCTTCATTCATGTGCGATGGGCGAAATCCCATCGCCATGCGAAGCCCGACACGGTTCGGCAGCCGACCGCACCCACCACGCAAACACAAAAAAACGGGAGGTGCGAGCTTTCGCCGAATCAATCACGCAAGGCTGGACGACGCGGGCGGGACGCTGCGAACGGCATTATTACGCGGGAACCGGCCGACGCCGGCAACAAACGCTCGCAACGCTCACTCATTTTCATCCATCTTAGACCGCGCCCGGCATTGCCGCAATCAATCGATCGTTTTTCCGTTCGTTCGCTCCAGCCCGACGCCAGGTTCGTCTGCGCGACCTGGTCACAAGGCGGTGAGCGGTCAACTTACCGTCTCGCCCGCGGTCCGGCCGAAGCCCGCACGTCGTCCGGGGGTTCCCAGGATGCGGCCTCGATGACCTCATTTTCTTCGAACACCAAGGTAGCCGGATCCGTTCGGTTGTAACGAAACGGCGGCACGCCGGGCAGACAGATCAAGCGGTTGCCTCGCAACGTCACTTCCAGGGCACGGTGAAAACGGATAGGGCTGCGACCCGTCCCGTAAATGATCTGCCGCGTCACGAGAATGTCGCTGCTCCCTTCATCCATAAAGATGCCGTTGCTCTCCGCGCCGTCCTCATTCGGCGGGATGTCATGGATGAGGTTGGCGTCCAAGACCGTACCGGGCTGCCGTCCCAGGGTGTAGATCCCACCGCCGTCGTGCAACACCAGCATGCAATGGTGGATATGGTTCGCAACAACGCGGTTGTCGCGACAACCCGTCAAAGAATCATTCCAACTCCATCCCACCGAAATGCCGGTGTAGGGCAAATCGGCCACTTCGTTGTGTTCGACGACGTTGCCGGCGGAGAGGCCGACCCAGATTCCGACCGCCTCGTAGAATTGCTTGCCGCACCCGACCACGCGGCAATCGGCAACCCGATTCCCGAAACTGCACGCGTTTCCGTAAGGCGAAGACCATGCCGACCCCGCTTCCTCCATCGGACGGGTCACGGTTTCGCCGATATTGACGCCGTTGCCCGAGATGTCCGTGAATTCGCATCGCTCCACGCCGCAATCGCGGACTTGCCGGCGCAACCACAACCCCGACCCCCCTAGTTGCGTAAACCGGCAATGGCGGAAGACACAATTCTCGGCATAGTCCAAAGTTACTGCGGCGGGCAGCAACTCGCGTCCGGGCCGCTCCGGCAGACGAGGCTCGTACACCGAGGCTTGTCCGGAAGCATAGCCGGCCTCGGGCAAATCCCAACGGCAGTGAGCAAAGGTAATCCCCTCCACAACGAGGTTACGGACGGGCTTTCCCGTCGCCGGGTCACCGCTTACAACCAGCAGCGCCGTCGCCTCGGGAACCGTCGCCTCGATCTCGCTCAGCTTCTCACCAGGCAATGGGATGTAACTCACCAGCCCGCTCGACTCATCCAGCAGCCATTCACCGGGGGCGTCGAGCATGTCCCGGCCGTTCTCCAAATAGTAACGCGGATGCGGCCAATTGCAGATGGCATAGTGCGGGGCGGAGCAGCCGACGACCTGCGAAAAGCGCACCTCCAATGTCCCAGGATCGAATCCGGCAATCTTCACCCGCGAGGTGGACCAATCATGGAAGTACACGAACTCCGCCTGCGAAAGATCCCCGGAGAACAGCGCGGCGTCGTCCGCATAAATGAATAGACTGGTACGGCGATCCTCGCCCGACCGATCGACGCGGCGGAACCCGTCGTTCGGCGTCCTGGCCCGAATCGCGCGGCGTCCGTTCACGAACAATTCGCGAAAACTCCGGCGCTCCCCCGTAGCGGAGGCGGTCTGAGCGGTCCAGCGGCCGTTGGACTCGCGCCAATCGGTGATGGGGCGACCTCCGCTGACAACGACCGGGCCCGGCCCTACTGCGGCGAAAACCAAGGCACCCGGTCCCGGGCATTCCGCCGCTCCCAGCGAGATGGGCTGCCGCAGACGATAAACACCGGCTTGGACGGCCACGCGGATATCCGGCCCGCCTCCCAACTGTCGCCGCATTTGCCGCACCAATTCGACGGCCCGCGGCAACGAGGCCACCGGCGATTCGGCCGTACCGTTATTCGAATCGTCCCCGCCGGTAGATACGTGAATCACATGGCTCGTGTTTTCACCCGCAATCGCGAATCGGTCGCCGCCGAGGAGGCATGGCACGCCCAGCGTCAGACTCAATATGAATCCGAACAGCCTGACTTGAGTGCCCGACGCGGAACGCATTCTTGCTAGCATCTTTGATCTCCGATGTGCTGTCCACCAAACATCAGCATCGTCGTTCCGGCGCGACGTCGCGGGGGCCGGCCCGTCGCGTAGAGGTAAGCTCACTGCACCAAGATTCGCGTCTCTCGCGGCGACAGCGTGAGAGGCAGGCCTTCCACATCGCCTTGGCGGCTTTCTAACGACGCCGAATGCGGATTCAGAACCAGCCACGCTCCCTGTTGCTGCGTGCGAACGTGCCCCGTCCATGCGTCGCGGCCGACGTTGACCAGCAGCAGAATCTCGCGTCCGTCGCGAGAGAAGCGTCCCAGCGTCAAGGCATCGTCGGCCGGCTCGACCACGATGTCAGGCATGATCTCGGCTCGCACGTTGCTCAATCCGATCGGTTGCTCGGGCGTATCGCGAAGGACCTTGCCGCCCGCAGCCTGCCATTCGGCCACGACCTTTGCCGCGTCGGGAGGCAATTCCGCATCCAGCGGCAAGAGCAGGGCCGACAATTCCACACCGCCCAGCCGTAGTTTGCCTTCGGCCGTAACTTTCCCGGCGGCCAAGAACTCATGGTCCGTGAGTACGAACGGAATCTGGCGCCTTTGGAGGCTTTGCCCCAAGCGATAGTAAGAGCCTACCAGCCGCTGCGCCCGCTCGCTTTGCGAGGCCAAGCTCAACGGTCTCGCTACAGGCCGATATTCGCACCACAGATCATGGATGGGATAATACAATCCGACCTGCCGAACGGGCATGGCGTCGCGAAGCACGGCATTCAGCCGTCCCACGAAAAGTCCGTACTGCAAGTTCTCCTCGGGCGAGCGATCCTCAGGGCTATAGTACAGCGTGAATTCCGTGACGCCCCAGGCGGCCTGCCAAGCCGCGGTTGCCAGCATGGCGTCCAAAGGAGCGGGACCGGCCCCCGACATCTTTTGCGCAAAGTCGCTGACCTCCGTCATGACACGGCGATTTCCGCGCAACAGCGCGCCGGATAGGGGCATGGCGGCCGTCTGCCAGCCTGAGTGCATCACCGCCTGTGGATCGGACGTCAACATATCGAGACCCGGGATATCCATCTTCGAGATCGCCTTCAGTCCATTTCCGTACAGCGGTACGTGGTGGATGATCGACTCTTCGTGCAGATTGTGCCCCGAGGAAGCCGTCCGGTGCGCTTGCGTCCAGCGTTGAATCTCCCCGAAATACCGTTCCGCCGTCAGATCCCCGACCAAGCTCCAATACCGCCGCCGAACCTCGCGGTCCTCTTCGGTATCCCCCGCAAACAAAGACTTGCGGCACGCCTCCAGATTCTGGTGATAGCGCTCCTCATAGCGGTCGGCCAAATCATACACCCACGGCACGGTGGGGAGGCTGGGAACGTTGGGATCAAGGGGATCATCAACGGGGACTTTGCTGCCGGCGGGTTCGGGAATCGGTCCCAAATCCACCGCCATCAACGAAGGTTCGTCCGTAAAAAACGCCCGAATCGCGCCTCCAAAGTGCCTTTCCAGCCGCTGATAGTACGCCTGGTGCGTGACCTCGATGAACCGCCGCGTCGCCCGGTCGTCGAGCAGGTTCGGATAACGCCGTTTGGCGTGGTAATTGTTGGCCGCATGAGTGTGCTCGTAGGCCGGCCTCAGGAAAAAAGCGGCGGGATCAGAAAGATCGGTCCCGGCAAAGGCCAGCACCAGGGCTTCGAATTCGGGGTGGCCGCGGAGTACCAATCCCCCCGCCGCCGCGCTGGGATAGCCCTTCTCGTCGTAGATCCAGACTTGCATGCCGAGATTCGAACAAACGTCCACCGCACGGATCAACGTTTGCCAATGCTCCTCGGACTCGAGGTACCGGTCGAAGGCCACGTTGCAGACGATGCCGCCGCGACCGCGCCGGAGAAAGTACTCCATCCCCTCATCGGAAACGGTGGAGTCCCGCTTTTCGCCCAAGATTTGCTCCATCCCGTCCGCGCGGGCAAACCGCGGGGCCACACCGTGAACGATCTGCATGGGGCGGCAATCCAAGGGCGGATTCTCCCACGCCGCCTTCCATGACGGAGGAATCGCCCCGCCATCTTGTCCCGACGCCGTGAGCAGAGGGAAAACCGCCAGGCACATCGCCGCCAGCACCGCCAAGCCCGCCGAACGCTTCCAGAAGCGGCATACCGCCATCCAATCCGCAACGACTCGCATGGGCAGGAACCTCATCGTGAAAGGCAGGCGAACATGAGCAAGGCAGGAACGGACGACATCGCTTCCGCCGTTTGTCGAGCATTATAGCAGGTTGGCGACGGCGTTTGGCAACCTTGACAGCACTGAAGGGAAGCTCAAATTAAGGCGGGCTGTACGGCAGCGGGCGAACCGGGGCGACCCGCCCGCTCGGGGTTTAGGCGCGTCAACCCCGGGTTTGGAGAAATTTGCCGCCGTTCTTGTTAAGCGCGCTGATTCCCGTATATTGAGGTATTATCTCGACCTGCGCCGATTCCTCCGGATGAGGGAGGCTCCGGCGGGGGCGTTCCAATGGCACTGAAAAAGGGTTTCCGCTATGTCCGTAGGGGAATGGGTGAGCGGTCGAGTTTTCAACCTCGTCCATCGACACAACTTGGTGTACAACACCTGCTGGGAGGATCCGCGTCTCGACCGGCAAGCCCTAAATATCGGCCCCGACGACACGATTTTGGTCATCACGTCCGCAGGCTGCAACGCCTTGGACTACGCCCTTTGCAATCCGCGGCGGGTCTACGCCGTGGATATGAATCCCCGGCAAAACGCCCTCCTGGAACTGAAGATTGCCGGAATCCGAAAGCTCGATTTCGAGACTTTCTTCCTGATCTTCGGCGAAGGGCGATTCCGGCACATGGACGAGCTGTATCACGACGTCCTCCGCGAGGAATTGACGCCTTTCGCTCGCCGCTTTTGGGACAAATACGTCCACCGCTTTTTCGGGAAAAAGCGATCCTTCTATTTCCGTGGAACGGCGGGGGCTTTCGCCCGGGTGATGAACACCTATCTCACTCGGGTCGCGAAAGTCCGGCCGTGGGTGGAAAGAATCTTGGACGCCCAAACCCTGGACGAACAGCGGGAAATCTACGACAAGCATCTGCGGCAGCAGGTGTGGACGCCGGTCTTGCGGTTCTTGGTCAGCCGCGACACGATGCTTTCCCTGGTCGGCGTTCCCCGCGCGCAGCGGCAGCAGATCGAATCGCAATACGCCGGCGGAATCGCACAGTATGTTCAGGACGCCGTGGAAGCAGTGTTCGCCAAGTTGCCGCTCGCCGACAACTATTTCTGGCGGGTCTATATTATGGGCAGCTACACCCGTTCGTGCTGTCCGGAGTACTTGAAGGAGGAAAATTTCAAGCGACTGAAGTCGGGATGGGTCGATCGCATCGAAATCCATACGGATACGGTTGAAGGCTTCCTGGCCTCGCACGACGCTCCCATCTCGCGCTTCGTCCTGCTCGATCACATGGATTGGTTGTCGGGCAGATACTTCCCGATCCTGGAACGGGAATGGCAGGCCATTGTCGATCGCGCGGCGCCGGGGGCGCGGGCCATCTGGCGGAGCGGCGGGCTGCGCACCGATTTCGTGGATCGCGTCAAGATCGAGCTCAAGGGCCGGCCGATCAGGCTGGGGGAACAACTCACGTACCACCGTGAACAGGCACAAGAACTCCACGCAAAGTGCCGGGTTCACACGTACGGCAGCTTCTACATCGCCGATCTCAACGTGTGAAGCACGCGGCGGCAGGCCTTTTGCCACTCTGCCGGTTTCCCAACGCACATAGGTTGCCGCCTTCAAAGGAGTAGCGATACCCATCATGGGCGTGCTTGCGGACCTTCGAATTCTGTACCGCATGGTATTCCATCCCGGTCGCGGCGCCGACCATGCCCAACGACTGGAGTCTTTTTACGCCGCGCAAGCCGACAATTACGACGCGTTCCGAAAACGCCTGCTCAAAGGGCGCGAGGAGCTGTGGCGAGCGTTGGGAATCCCCGCCGACGGTGTTTGGGTAGATCTGGGCGCCGGGACCGGGGCCAACGCCGAGCATTTCGGCCCCCAAATCGAACGCTTGCGAAAGGTGCACTTGGTCGATCTGTCGCCCTCGCTGTTGGAGGTCGCCAAGCGGCGCATCGCGGACCGAGGTTGGAAGAACGTCGTCACTCACGTTGCGGACGCCACGCGATTCCGGCCCGAGGAACCCGCCGACGTCGTGACGTTCTCTTACTCGCTCACGATGATTCCCGACTGGTTTGCGGCCGTGGAAAATGCACGCGCGATGCTGAAGCCGGGCGGCAAGATCGGTGTCGTGGACTTCTATGTCTCAAGGAAGTTTCCGGCAGAGGGACTTCGGCGCCACGGAGCGTGTTCGCGGTTGTTCTGGACGTTCTGGTTCAATTACGACAACGTTTTCCCCTCGCCGGACCACATCCCTTTCCTTCAGCGCCATTTCGATACCATCCTCTTGGAAGAACACCGCGCCAAAGTGCCCTACCTCCCGTTCGCGAAGGCTCCCTACTACATCTTCGTGGGCAGGAAGCCGTTGGATAACGACCGCGAGCAACAAACCAGTGCAACGGCCGGTACCGCCGCAACCGCGTCCCTATGATCCGCCAAGATCGTAAACTAAACCCCGAATTCGTTTCCGACGTCCGCCCGTAGAGAAGGCTCGACGATGCTTCTTTTTAAAAAGAAGTTCATGGACGCCATTCGCCGCGGAACGAAGACCCAAACGATTCGGCTCTGGAGATGGAGACGGATGCGGGAGGGGCAATACAGCTACATCCCCGGGGCGGGTTACATCGTCATCGACGAGATCGCGGAGGTCCGCCTCGAGGACTTGACCGACGACGACGCCCAACCCGACGGTTTCGCCTCTGCCGATGATTTGCGGGCCGAGATAGCGCAGCTCTATCCGTCCGCGGAGGCCGAGGGATACCGCGCGTTCCGTGTTCGCTTTCACGTCTGCCCGCCCGAAGATCAGCAGCGTCTGCGAGAGGAGAGCCGCCGGCGGAAGGCGCGGCGCCGCGAGAAGACTGCCGGATCCCAATCCGCGTGACCGATCCGGCACATGCGACGCAGTCAGCGGATTCGCGTCTCGATCAATTCGCGGTAGACGGCCAGCACCCGCTGCATTCGTCGTTCAAACGCGTAGTCCTTGCGGACGAGCTCCCGGCCCGCCCGGCCCAACTTGAGCCGCCGATCAGCATCGCGGAGTCTTCGCAGAGCGTCGGCCAAACCGGCGTCGTCCCCGGGCCGAATCGTCAGACCGGTCACGCCGTCTTCGATCAATCGCCCGATTCCGCCGACCGGCGTCGCAACGACCGGCACTTCGCAGGCCATGGCCTCCAAAAGCGCGTTCGGCAACCCCTCGTCGAGACTGGTGATGACGAAGACATCGAAGGCTTGATAGTAGGGTAGCGGATCGGGCTGAAACCCCTCCAGCGTTACCATCTGTTGCAAGTGATCCCGCCGAATCAAACCGGCCAAGTACTCGTATTCCGGCCCCTCGCCGACGATCATCACGCGGACCGGCAAGCCGGCCTCCGCAAGGCGCCGCGCCGCTCGCAGCAGCGTGGGATAATCCTTCTCCGCGGAAAGGCGTCCCACCGCACCCACCAAGAACACGTCGCCCGGAAGACCGAGGCGGACCTTGGCCTCGGCAGGCGATTCACGCCGGGCATACAGATCGGTATCGACGCCGTTTTCGATCACACGACAGATTCGCGTCGAAATGCCCGCCCGAACGCATTGCCGCTTCAAATCCTCCGAGACGCAGATCACCCGATCAAAGCCTCGCAGGCTGAGTTGATGAATCCAGCGATAAAGGCGGACGCGGCGTCCCGGCACGCCCCAACCGTGGACCGTGCTGACCAAGAACATCTCTTTCCGCCTGCGACGTAAAAGCAGCCCCAGCGGATCGCTCTTGTAATCGTGGCCGTGCCAGATGTCGGGTTGCAAACGGCGGCACATCCGGCCGAGTTCGCGGACCGACCGCCAATCCCAGGGACCGCGATCCGGCAAGTCGATGAGGGGCGCTCCCCAGGCTTCGGCCCGGCGGCGCAAAACCTCAAAGCCTGGATCTTGCGGTGGATGGAGATAAAGGCACCGCGCGTCCCAGCCCGCCGCAATCAAATAAGCCGGCGACCGCAAGATCGTTTTTTCGGGACCGCCGCCCGTTCCCGTCACAGTTCGGACATGCAGGACCGACGGACGCCGTCCCAGGTCGCGACAAAACCGATCGGACGAGCCATCCTCCACGGCGAGAAACCTCATGAGGGAGTACGCCGCCCCGATCCGCGCGAACGGCGGGACGCAACATACTTCGTCTCCATTCCGAAGCCGAAACGCGACACCGACCGGCTCAAGGCGCGGTACCGTCGATGACGGCGAGGGCGATTTCGGCTTTTCCAAAAGGGGCGCTGACCTGAATACCCGCGACGCGGTCCCGTACCCGTTCCACGGCCTGCCGCGCGATTTCCACGCCCATCTTCAATTGATCGTCTCGGCCGGAAACCGAGGCCATCTTCTCCATGACCCAGTCCGGAATGACTACGCCCGGCACTTCGTTTTTCATGAAGGTCGCATTCCTCAGGCTGGCCAGGGGCCAGATCCCGGCCATGATCGGAATCTCGTACTGCTGCACGCGGTCAAGAAAGCGCAACAGGGCATCGGGATCGAAGACCGGCTGTGTAATGGCGAATTCCGCTCCCGCTTCCACCTTTTGGCGAAATCGATCGAGTTCGCGTTCTTGATCCAAGGCCGTGGGATCCAGCCCCACGCCGATGAAAGCGGCCGTCGGCGGGTCGATCGACTGGCCGCCCAGGTCCACGCCTTGATTGAGTCGTTTCTGCACCTGCACCATGCCGATGGAGTCGGTGTCGAAGACTCCCGTGGCGTGCGGGTAGTTGCCCAGCTTCGGCGGGTCTCCGGTCACGAAGAGGATGTTGCGAATTCCGCAAGCGGCGCACGCCAGCAAGTCGGCCTGCATGCCGATCAAGTTGCGATCCCGGCAGCAGAAGTGCAAGATCACCTCGATCATGGCTTCGCGCTGGATGCGATCGGCGGTAATTAAAGGCGAAATCCGCGAACTTGCCCGCGGGCCGTCGGGAATGTTCACCGCATCCACACCGCGACGATGCAAGAGGCGGCTTTTGGCCAGAATCTCTTCCAGGTCGTAGCCGCGGGGCGGAACCAGCTCCACCGACGTCACCCAGCGACCCTGCGCCAAGCGCGCAGCAAACCGGGAACGATCGGCTTGGGGAACGGGCGTCTTCAACTCGGCCGGCTCGACCGCCGAAACGGCGATCGGCTTGGTTCTCGCCCGCGCCAAAGGCTTGATCGTTTCGCACAGGGCACGAATGTGTTCCGGCGTGGTTCCGCAACACCCGCCGACGGCCGCCGCTCCCAACTGCACATAACGCTTGCCGTACTCCGCGAAATACTCCGGCGAGCAATAGTAGATCAGGCGGTTCTCGACCTCCTTGGGCGTTCCCGCGTTGGGCTGCACGATCAGCGGCCGGCGCACGAATTTTACGGCTCGATCGACGGCGGCAAGCAGACCGTGCGGCCCGGAACCGCAATTCAACCCCCAAGCAATGGGCTGCGGCAATTCGTCGGGCAAGGGGGCCAGCAATCGCTCCACCGTTTCCCCGGAAGCCGATTCACCGTCTTCGTACACGGCCGCCGAAAGAACGAATGGCACCTTGGGCCGCTCCTGCATGGCCCGCGCGCATAGTTCCAGGGCCTCGCGATTGGGCTGCGTCTCGAAGAGGATGAAATCGACCCCCGCTTCCGCCATGACATCCACTTGTTCCAAGATCAATCGTCGATTGGCGCTCTCGTCGCGCACGGCGGCCCCCAACGGACCGATCGAACCGGCCACGTAAACGGGTCGATCGGCCCTATCCGCCGTCTCCCGAGCCAATCGAACACCCGCACGAATGACGGCCTCGAGTCGCTCTCCCAGGCCGTACTTCTCCAATCGCGTTCGATTGGCGCCGAACGTGTTCGTAGTCAGGACTTCCGCCCCGGCATCGCAATAATCCTGGTGGATTTGCCGGATCAGCTTCGGCTCCGACAACGAAAGCTCATCGAAACAGCGGTTGGTAAACACGTGGTGCCGGTAGATCTCCGTCCCCATGGGGCCGTCGAACACCACCACACCCTTTTGCAAGAATTCGCCGAATGAGGGTCGTACGGTCATCGAGCTGCTGCTTTTCCGAACCTTTGCGCCGCACCGCCCAGTACACGGGCTCCCGGCCATCCTACCGATCACGTGCGGAATCCACGAATTCCACAACAACGGTACGGGCCGCCTGCCCATACCGTCTGTCTCGAACTGGGATCATCTCGATCATTATGACGGATGCCGCGGAAGAGACGAATGGGGGCAACGCGCCGCCCGGGCGGCAATCCGTCGGTTTGCCCGTCCCCGATCTCAGCCAAGCCCCGAGGTCGATTCGCAGGCCGACTCACGGAGCGGGAGGAGCCTCTCCCGTCGCGTCCGTCGAATCTTCGACCGATACGGTCTTGAACCGGCCTTGCCGATCCACCAGCAGTGTGAACGGTGCGGCCGTCCGTTCAATGAGTTCCTCGAAGCGATGAGGCTCGTTCAGCGGTTCACCGTTGACCGCAAAAATATAATCGCCCGCCCGGATGCCGGCTTGCTCCGCGGGCGACCCGGACAGCACGTGCGTGACCAGGACTCCTCGGGGTTCCGCGCCGTCCGGCTGCCACTGCATTCCCAACCGCAAAGGCTTTCCGTCAAGGACCAAGTCCCGCTCCACCCGAGCGCCGTCGGCAAGAGCTAGCGTCAAACGTACGACGGGCCGCCGCGTCAGCAAGAGGTCGGCCGACAAGCGTTCCGCGGAAGTGACGGGCACGCCGTCCACGGCCTCGACGAACCAGCCCGTCTCCAGCCCGGCACGCGCCGCAGGCGATTCCGGACGGACTTGCGCTATTCGCACGGCAAGACCTCCCGATTCCGGCGGCGAAAAATCCTCCATTGCCAAGCCCGTGCGATCTCGCCACGGTTTCGGCTCCGCAAACAGCGCATCCCAATCTGTTGCGGATTCATTCTTGGCGGCGGATCGGAAAGCAATCGGCTCCTCACGGTCGGCCAAAGTGAGGACCAGTTCGAAAACCAAGCGTGTAACGGCTACCATGCCTTCCACGTTGATCTTCTCCGTATCATCCGTGGCGGCGTGATAGTCCTCGTGCATTCCCGTGTGGAACAGCAGATACGGTACGTCCTTGCGGAAAAAGGGGGCATGGTCGCTGTCTCCGCGATTCCACCAGGAATAATCCAACAGCAAATCGGTCTCGCGGTTCAAGCCGGCCAACATTTCCCGAAGGCCGAAGCTGCTGCGGACGCCGTACACCTCGACCCGACCGTCTCGTAGTCGCCCGATCATATCCATATTGATTAAGAAGCGGACGTTATCGAGCGGCCTGGTCGGGTTCTCGACCCAATGCCTGGAGCCGAGGAGTCCCTTTTCCTCGGCGTCCCAGAACGCGAAGAGGACTTTGCGCCGCGTCGGCCGAGCGAGGACGGTGAAGGCCTCGGCGATCTCCAGCACCGCGGCCGTGCCGCTGGCGTTGTCGTCGGCCCCGTTGTGGATCAATCCCGGTCCGTCGCGAGTGTTGCGTTTGCTCCCGTAACCCACGTGGTCGTAATGCGCCCCGACGACAATGATCTCAGCGTCGGCTGCGGCATCTTCCGGCCATTCCGCGAGCAGATTGCGGTAACCGTCGCCGAACGGCTGGAAGAATCCGTCGCTGCCTGCGGGCTTAAGCCCCAACTTGTCCAGTTCGCCGCGAAGAAACTCCGCTGCGGCTTGGCCGCCCGGCTTGCCGGCTTCCCGCCCCTCCCGCGCATCGTCGGCGAGAAAGGCAACGGCGTCGTGCAGTTCCTCGCCCGTGATCGACAAGACGGCGGCATGATCGATCGCAACAGCGTCGCACGCCGCCGAAAACGATCCGGTGCCGCTGAAACCGGCGGCGACCACGATCACCATGCCCACGGCCGCCGCGGCAAGCGAAAACCGGCGTCGGGACCCCGTTGGAGGCCCGACTTCACGACCGTTCAAGAAGCGCGCAGGCCGACAAAGCAACGTCGTTCGAGAGCTTGCAGACAAAATCGGTATCTCCATCAACAGGAAGCGTCCGCGAAATCCGAAGTCGCCTCGCGTCATTCGGTTTCGGTGAACTCGTAGTCGGGCCCGCGAATCGTGGTCACGACGGCTCCATTACTTACGACGCGCGATTGCTCGATATTCGGACCGTGAACCACGAAACCGTTTTCGGGCAACAGCCATTGCCGGTCGTTTACGGTGAGTTCAAACGGTTCCGGCCCAAAATTGACCACCGCCCAGGTGCCGCCGGAAAATGTCGTCTTCTGAACGCGACGATCCTCGGTCAGGAATGCGTGGTCCAGCATTTCGGTTCCGGCGATGACCTCGTGCAAAATGCAGGTGTTGCGATAGGTTCGCAAAAAGACATCTCGATGATCCCGCCACGAACCGCGCCGCGCGTCGGCCCAGAGCAACGGAATCGTACCGTAAAGAATATTGTACGCATCCTTCTTGGGCGTGATTTCCGGAGCAGCCTGCAACAGAAAATCGCTGGAGTCTCCCCAATACCACGTGGTAATAACGCAATCGTGAAACACCAATTCCCACAGCGGGATGCGATACCGGTGCCCGATGCCCCACTTCTCGTACTCCTGCCACGGCGGCAACTCCTGTCCCCACGGGCTTTGGAATCGCTCTTCCTTGGTCTTGGGCGGGATGAGGTGTCCTGCCGGCCACGAGTAACTGCCGCCGCTCATCATTCCCTCGAAATAATCCACGTGCGGGACCGCCCACCATATCCCGTGTTCGCCCCCGACCACCAATTTTTGCGAGCGGACGTAGGCCAACAATTCCTCGCCGCAGCGGCGTTTGTCCGCACGCGTCAAGGGATGGGCCGGATCGTAGCACTCATACAAATCCTCGGCGGTGGTCACGTCGATGAATCTTCCCAGGAAGGGATACTCGCCCAGAATCTTGGGGATATCCATCCGCGCGGTTCGCAACCACAGCGAGGGGCACCGCTTCATGAATTGCGTCTTTTTGTCGAAGGTGAGCCATGCCGTCATCCGCTCTCCGTCCGCCTTCAAGACCACGCTCTGCGGGACGAAGTCGTGCGAGCGGTCGATGCGGTCTTCGCTCTCGACGGGCGTGATGTCGGTATAGTTATCGTATTCGCTGGTCAGGTAGCCCAACTCGTTAACCCGTCGCATCTGGTCCGGCGGCATGCGTCCCTGCACCAGCAAGCGCCGCACGCCGGCATCTTTCGCCGCTTGCGCGAATTCCAGAGCGGCGTAACCCCAAACATCGGGCGCCCCGAACAACCGTCGGACCTCGGGATTCGCTTTCACTTTCTCCGCAAAGGGAACGATCAAACCCGATCGCTTGGCGAACTCCCGGTAACGCTTGGCCAAGGCGACGTATCCGCCCTCCGCCGCAAAAGAATAGGTAAGCCGCCGCGGATAGGAGAAGGCACCTTTGGAATCGTGCCATAGAATCTGCGGCAGAAATAGCGAGCGGCCCCCCAAGTTGAACTTCCGCAGCTCCGCGGCTCCGTCGTCACTGGTCTCGAACAGTACCAGAAAGGCCGGCCCTTTCTCTCCTTCACAAATGCCGATCCAAGGCATGTCCAGCCGCGATGCCGAGAACCACCGCCGCGGCAAGGATTCGGCGTCAGCGGGATACAGATGGCCGTTGCAATAGTCCGCCACGGCGATTCCCAGACCATCCGCGTCGGCGCCCAGCGGATCCCAAAACCGGCTCGTCCCGATCTTTCGCGTACGGTCCGCCATGTCCGCCGTGATCCGCACGTCGGCCGCGTCGGCGGGCAGCGTCACCGCGACCTGCATGAAAGCGGGCTGACCGTCCGTCCAACTGAAAGCGGCCTCGAATCGGATTGCGTCGCCCGACTCCGGCACCGCCTCGACGTGACGAAACCGCGGTGAATCCGATTTGTACTCCGTGGCCGATACCCACTGCCGACGGCAACGTTTGTCGAGCACGGACCAGGCGCCCGTGCGAGCGTCTAACTGGACTTTGAGTGCCGCGTTCTCCAAGAACCACGTTCCGTCGTCGTTTTGACCGACATGCGTCGCCGGCACAACACCCTCATCTGGCTCAGCACCCTCGGCCGGACTGCCATTTGCTAACGAACCGGCAAAGGCGCCGACGCACGCTGCGAGAATCCAAAGGACGCAACGGAATTCGTCGCACACGAATCGAGACATGAAGCACCTCCCAGTCTCGGCAGCGAAGTACGAAGTGAATGCGAACGGCCGGCTTCGAAGCCGTGAACGGAATTATGGAGTACCCGCGGACCGCAACGCAACGCTCTTCATCGCTCACCCCGCCCCGGCTTGCAACATTCCGCATTCCCGACGCTCACGGCGAGGGACCGATGCCGCCGGGCGACCACCCGGCAATGGGTCACAAATCGAAGATCACCTGAGACTCGTATCCTTGCTCGGTCTTGCAAATATGGAGCTGGTGATAGGTCACCGCTTTGATTTCCATCTTCGCCCGATGCCTTGAGAGATCCAACTTTTCGCCCCATGCCCGTCCGTGCAATCCGGTCGCCGCAAATCGCACTTCGAATCGACCAAAAACCATGCGTCTCGCGTCAAAGCTAGCCAACAGCTCGGCCAGCCAGTCGTGCAAGAGGTCCTCCCACGCCTCTGAGAGACGCATGGGCGTGCCGCACACCTCGTCCCGGCCGCCATGCTGCGGTAAGGCGAACCCTTGGCCGGCAACAATCTCGAACGACACCGTCGTCACCCGTCGCACCGTGGTCAAGTCTTCCAATAGCAACGAGAACATGCCCTCCGCCGCATCTTGGAACAGTCCCTCGAGCGAAGCGGCTTGAATCCGCAATCCGATATCGGCGGTGTGGTCGATGATCTCGAACATGCCGTACGTCGGTTCCTTTTTTCCGCAAAAGCCGGCGGCATGCACGCGGTGTTGACGCCGAATTGCCACGTTTCTCGGCAGTCCCTCATAGCCGCTTCAGCGGTACCTGAGTCGCCGGTTTTATGTTCGCGGTTGCAACGGGTGACGCCGTTCACGTCACGCCTGACCGCCGCGATGACGGTCAGGGATTCTTGCGTCCGGAGGCGGCGTGAGGCGATCGACAGCCAAGTCCCTGGCAAAGCTCTTTTTTTATGCTAACCGGGCGGCTATGCTAGTCAAAACATTGGGCAGGTTCGCCGCGATGCCAAGAGGACGCCCTTGGATGTGGTTTGTGTTTTCAATTCCGCAGCTTCTCGCGAGAAAGGGAATCGCCATGCATCGACGCTGTTTTCTCTGGGCAGGAACGTTATGCCTCCTGTTCGCCGTGAACGGTTTTGCCGCCCAGTATAAGGCATTGCTGGTGACCGGCCAGAACGGTCACAACTGGCAAGAAACGACGCCGGTCCTGAAACAATTGTTGGAAGAGACGGGTCTGTTCACAGTGGACGTGGCCCAATCTCCGGCCAAAGGCCAGGATATGTCGGGATTCAAGCCGTCCTTCCAGGATTACGACCTGGTCGTCCTCAACTATCAGGGGGATGCCTGGCCGGACGAACCCAAAGCCGCATTCGTCCGGTACGTCAAGAATGGAGGCGGCGTACTCGTGTACCACTTCGCCTGCGCCGCCTTCCCCGACTGGCCCGAATACAACGAAATCATCGGACTCGGCGGCTGGGGCGGTCGAAACGAGAACTGGGGGCCGTACGTGCGTTGGCGCGACGGCCGAGCCGTTTTCGACTACTCGCCGGGCCGAGGCGGCGGGCATGGTCCCATGCAACCCTTCCAAATCGTCATCCGTCACAAAGAGCATCCCATTACCCAAGGTTTGCCCGAGAAATTCATGCACGTCCCCGACGAGCTCTACGGTTGGCTTCGCGGGCCGGCCAAGAATCTCACGGTGCTCGCCACGGCCTTCGCTCCCGCCGACAAAGGCGGCTCGGACGAGCACGAACCGCTGCTCTTCACCGTCCGGTACGGCCAAGGGCGGGTATTCTTCAACGCACTGGGGCACACCGCCAAGGAACTGAAAAGCCTGGCGTTTATCGTAACGTATCAACGGGGCGCCGAATGGGCGGCAAGCGGCAAGGTCACGCTGCCCATCCCCAAAGATTTCCCCACGGCAGACGAGGCGAAAACGCGGGAGTAACGTCCGTTCAAGCACCGCAATCACGGGAGTGCACAGCCGACTGTCCTGCCCACGTTTCACCTGATCCGTAGCAACGCCGACTGAGCGGTCGCGACCTATCCTTCGCGACCGCTCTTTTCGTGATTTGTCCCCGCCTCCAAGACTTCGATGAAGCCCGAATTCGGCCGTTTGCCGCGCTCGAAGATCGAGCAAGAATCGGCGCACACGTCCGAATCCGAAACGATCGGAGCCGGTTTCAGTTTTGGGCTCGATCAAGGCGAGATAAATGCCCACCATGTGCCGGCCAGGGTCGGCGGAACGCTTGATCCCGGCATCTGCCAAAATGGCACTCCGATAGGAATCGTTCGCCGCAGCCTATCGCTCCCCGCAGCGAGACCTCAGCCACAAATCCATATCTTGTAGCATTTTATGAAATTGATCGCTCATTGGGAACGGATGTTGCTCAAACGGGAGCATTCAAATCGAGCGGCTGCCACTCCGGAAACTGCTGTTTCGAGCCGTGCTATGGGCAGCCTTAAAAGATTGTTTTGAAAACGTGTCGGCGACGGTAATGACATGCGGTGTTCAATAGCCTTCGAGCGGCTGCTGAAGACCCCTCGTAGGTAGGAGCGATTTCGACAGCGTGCGCCGCCTACCGACAGCGTCTTTCTTCGAGCGGATCCTTTCGGTGGACCTTCCTGAGTGGGGTTAACCTATCACAGATTTGAGGAGGAATCACTGTGGCAAAACAACTTTTATTTGAGGATGTCGCGAGGCAATCGCTGGCGGCCGGCGTGAATAAACTGGCGGCCGCGGTCAAGGCCACGTTAGGCCCTCGCGGTCGTAATGTGATGCTCGACAAGAGCTGGGGTTCCCCCAAGGTCACCAAGGACGGGGTGACCGTTGCCGAAGACATTGATCTGGAAAACCCTTACGAGAACCTCGCCGCCAAGCTCGTTCGCGAAGCGGCCTCGAAAACGAACGATGTGGCCGGTGATGGAACCACCACCGCTACCGTCCTGGCCGAAGCGATCTTTCAGGAAGGTCTGAAAATGATCGCGGCCGGCGCCGATCCGATGGCGCTCAATCGCGGCATCCAAAAGGCGGTCGACGCGGCGGTGGAAGCCGTCCGCAAGATGGCGGTGAGCGTTGACGAAAAGAGCCGCAAGGAAATCGCCCAGGTCGCCACCATCGCCGGCAATAACGATCCTTCCATCGGCGCCGTGCTGGCCGACGCCTTTGTCAAGGTGGGCAAGAATGGCGCGATCACGGTCGAGGAAGGCAAGCAGGCCGAGACGACCGTCGAATTCATCGAGGGCATGCAATTCGACCGCGGCTTTCTCTCGCCGCATTTCGTCACCAATCCCGATTCGCAAACCTGCGAATTGGAGCGCTGCCTCGTTTTGGTGCACGAAGAGAAGATTTCCAACGCCCGGGCGCTGGTGCCCTTGCTGGAAGCGGTCAGCAAGGCCAACCGCCCGCTCCTGATCATCGCCGAGGATATTGAAGGCGAGGCCTTGGCTACGCTGGTGGTCAATAAACTCCGCGGTATCCTCAACGTCTGCGCGGTGAAGGCCCCCGCTTACGGTGAACGCCGCAAGGCCATGTTGGGCGACATCGCCATCCTGACCGGCGGTAAAGCCATCTTCAAAGACTTGGGCATCAATCTGGAATCCGTCAAACTCAGCGACTTGGGTCAGGCCAAGAAGGTCATCGTTTCGGCCGACGACACCACCATCGTGGGCGGGGCAGGCAACAAGGAGGAGATTGAAGGCCGCTGCGAGATGATTCGCCGCGAGCTTCAAACCACCACCAGCGATTATGATCGCGAAAAGTTGCAAGAGCGGCTCGCCAAGCTGTCGGGCGGCGTGGCTCAGATTTATGTGGGGGCCGCGACCGAGACCGAGTTGAAGGAACGTAAATTCCTCATCGAAGACGCCAAGAACGCCACACAAGCGGCCCTCGAAGAGGGCGTCGTTCCCGGCGGCGGCGTCGCGCTCCTTCGTGCCGCCAAGGCTGTGGAAAAGTTGGAGCTGACCGGCGACGAGGCTTTGGGAGCCAAGATCATCGCCGGCGTCTTGGAAATTCCCTTGCGAACGATCGCCGAGAACGCCGGCCAACAAGGCGCCGTCGTGGTCAACCGTGTTCGCAAGATGAAAAAGAACGAAGGCTATGACGCCGATCGCGATCAGTTCGTCGATCTGATGGAAGCCGGCGTCATCGATCCGGCCAAGGTGGTCCGCATCGCGCTTCAGAACGCGGCCAGCGTTGCCGGTCTGCTGTTGACGACCTCCTGCCTGGTTACCGAGATCCCGAAGAAGGAGACGGATAAAAAGCCGGGCGGCCACAACCACGATATGGACGACTACGACTATTGATGTTAACGACGCCTCGCCTGCTCCGACGCGGGCGAAGTGCAAACGGAAAACGATCCGGGGAAGAGCGGCCGAGGTTGGCCCAATTCCCCGAGGGATACAGGTTGGTTCAATCCGGACCGGACTTCAATGAAAAGGGTGGAGAACATGAAGGATATCAAATTGCGCCCGTTGGATGATCGGATCGTCGTGGAACCCGTGGAGGCTGAAGAGACGACCCCCGGCGGCATCGTCCTTCCCGACACCGCCAAGGAAAAGCCGCAACGCGGTATCGTCTTGGCGGTCGGCCCGGGTCGCCTGCTGGACAGCGGCAAGCGGACGGAAGTCTCGGTAGCCGTTGGCGATGAGGTCATTTTCGGCAAGTACAGCGGCACGGATATCGAGATCGACGGTCGAGAGGTCAAGATCCTTCGCGAAAGCGATGTGTTGGCCAAGGTCGTGAAATGACGGTGGGCGCCGGTTGCAGGCGCATGGAAACGCATCGCTCGGATTCAGTTCATAAGGAGCCGCAATCGTGGCGAAACAATTGCTGTATCAGGATCAGGCCCGCGCCAAACTGCTGCGCGGCGTGGAAAAAATGACCGACGTCGTCGCCGCTACGCTCGGACCGGCGGGCCACAACGTGATTCTCTCCAAGTCGTTCGGCGGACCGCAGGTCACCAAGGACGGCGTCACCGTGGCCAAGGAAGTGGACTTGGAGGACAAATTCGAGAACATGGGGGCCAAGCTCCTCCGCGAGGTGGCCTCCAAGACATCCGACACGGCGGGTGACGGCACCACGACCGCCACCGTGCTGGCCCATGCCATTTACCGCGAAGGGCTGCGGAACGTCGTGGCGGGGAGCAATCCGACCGCCATCCGTCGCGGCATCGAGCGGGCCGTCGAGGCCGCCGTCAATCACCTCCAAACCATCGCCAAGCGGATCGAAAACAAGTCCGAACTCGCCAGCGTGGGCGCCATCAGTGCCAACAACGACACGCAGATCGGCAATCTGTTGGCCGAGGCGATGGAAAAGGTCGGGAAAGACGGCGTCATTACCGTCGAGGAAGGCAAATCCGCCGAGACGACCTACAAAATCGTGGAGGGCATGCAATTCGATAAGGGATACCTTTCGCCCTATTTCATCAACCGCATGCCGGAGATGGATTGCTACCTGGAGGATGCCTTCATTCTCATCCACGAGAAGAAGATCAGCAACCTTCGCGAGCTGATCCCCGTCTTGGAGAAGACGGCGCAGACCGGCAAGCCCTTGCTGATCATCGCGGAAGACGTGGAAGGCGAGGCGTTGACGGCCCTGGTGGTCAACAAGCTGCGCGGCGTCTTGAACGTGTGCGCGGTGAAGGCCCCCGGTTTCGGCGACCGCCGCAAGGCCATGCTCGGCGATATCGCCATCTTGACCGGCGGTACATTGATCAGCGAGGACCTGGGGATGAAGCTCGAGAACGTCGAGTTGTCCCACCTGGGTCGGGCCAAGAAGATCACGGTCGATCGCGACAAGACGACGATCGTCGAAGGCGGCGGAAAACCCGCCGACATCAAGGCCCGCGCCGACCAGCTTCGGCAGTTGATCGAAACCACCGACAGCGACTACGACCGGGAAAAGTATCAGGAGCGTCTGGCCAAGCTCTCCGGCGGTGTGGCGGTGGTGCAGGTCGGCGGTTTGACCGAGGCCGAGATGAAGCAGACCAAGGCCCGCGTGGAGGACGCCTTGCACGCGAAGCGAGCCGCGGCCGAGGAAGGGATTGTGCCCGGCGGCGGAGTAGCTCTGCTGCGCTGCCGTGACGCCGTCGAAAAGGCCCGCGGCGCTGCTCGCGGCGACGAGAAGATCGGCGTGGATATCGTCTGGCGGGCTTTGACCAAGCCCTTGGAGAAGATCGCGGCCAACGCCGGTGTGGACGGCGCGGTCGTGGTGCAAGAGCTTTTGGAAAAGGACGTCAACGTCGGTTTCGACGCCCTCACGCATAAGTACGTCGACATGTTCAAGGCGGGCATCATCGACCCGGCCAAGGTCGTCCGATGCGCCTTGCAGAACGCGGCCAGCGTGGCCTCGCTGATGTTGACCACTGAGGTGCTGGTGACCGACGTGCCCAAGGAGGATGAAGAGGAAACGGTCGCGGAAGGCGTGATCCGATAAGCATCGGCACCTCGCGATGACATCAGCGCGAGGGCGAATGCTGATGTCGAGCGTCAAATCGTGTGCGGGAATGCAGGCCAGGGCCGTCTCACGGGAGGCGGCCCGAAGCTTGTCTCCCCGGCATGAGGGCCGCGACCGCGCGTGTGCAACGGAATCCACACTCGTAGATAACCGTCGAGGCGAGTTGCGGCGTTTCGCGAAACCTGGAATGGAGCTACACTTGAGAGGATGAAGGCCTTCAAGAGCCGTCTTCAGGGGGAACGCATTCGGGGAGCAGGAGCGATCCTTTCCGATTCGTCCCCCGTGTTCCGTCGGTTGATGCCGCCCTCTCCGTTGCGATCCGCGTCCCTCCAATCTCGTTGAGCCAGACATGGCAACCATGTCCCAAAAAAAAGACTATTACCAGGTTCTGGGCGTTTCGCGAAGCGCCTCGGATAAAGAGATCGCGGATGCCTATCGCAAGCTCGCCTTGAAATACCATCCTGATCGGAATCCCGGTGACGAGGAGGCTGTGGCCAGATTCAAGGAGGCTGCCGAAGCGTTCGAGGTTCTCAGCAACCCGGAAAAGCGGGCGGCGTATGACCGGTACGGCCATGCCGGCCTTTCGGGAAATTACCAGGCCCATCAGTTCCGCGACATCAACGAGATCTTCTCCGCCTTCGGCGACATCTTCGGCGAGGGATTGTTCGGTGATATTTTCGGCGGGCTGGGCGGTCGCAATCGTCCGCGGCGCGGCGAGGATATCGTCTGCGAAATCTCGCTCGATCTCCGCGAAGCGGCTGAGGGAACCGCAAAAACCGTCCGCTTTCGGAGGCACAAAATCTGCGAAACATGCCAAGGTTCGGGAGCGAAGCCCGGAACCAAGCCGGAGAGCTGCCAGTATTGCGGCGGTCGCGGTCGCGTCATGCAATCGGCCGGTTTTTTCTCGATGCAGACGACCTGCCCGGCCTGCGGAGGACGCGGTGTGACCATCCGCCACCCTTGCCTGCAATGCAAAGGCCAAGGAGTGGTGATCGAGACGGTGTCCCGGGAGGTGAACATCCCGCCCGGCGTGGACTCCAGCACGCGCCTTCGTCTGCAAGGCGAGGGCGAAATCAGCCCCAACGGCGGCCCCCGAGGAGATTGCTACGTTCTCCTCCACATCCGCGAGCACCCGCTTTTCAAGCGGGACGGCCAGAACCTGATTTGTCGGGTAC
This sequence comes from Thermogutta hypogea, assembly GCF_055386265.1. Classification (NCBI taxonomy): domain Bacteria; kingdom Pseudomonadati; phylum Planctomycetota; class Planctomycetia; order Pirellulales; family Thermoguttaceae; genus Thermogutta; species Thermogutta hypogea. The sequence goes on along the minus strand of NZ_AP042425.1, from coordinate 554,422 downwards.
CGATCACCTATACGCAGGCCGCCTTGGGCGCCGACATCGAGGTCCCCACCCTCAACGGGCCGGAGAATCTCAAGATTCCCCCCGGCACGCAAAGCGAAGAAGTCTTCGTTCTGCGAGGCAAGGGAATGCCGAATATGCGGTCTCGCAGGCGAGGCGACCTGCTGGTACAGGTCTTCATCGAGGTACCCAAGACCCTCAATCCGAAGCACGAGAAGTTACTGCGAGAGCTTGCCGAGATCGAGAATTCCGACGTGATGCCCAAACGGAAGGACTTCTTCGGCATGATCAAGGAATTGTTCTCCAAGCGTGGATAGGCTGCCGCGCAGAATCGGCGCGGCCCGGCCGGAAGAACGGCTTCGGCGTTGGGATGAGACGACGGTTCGCCCGACGGTGTATCGTGACGGATTGGTAATGAAACGAGGGCACGGCCATGGCGAAGCGATCTCACAACCGAAATCCGCAAGAAACAGCGTCGCGCGAAGCGAACGCGAGACCAAACGAAACTTCACGAGAGCCTCAAGTATCGCAATCGGAAAGCAACATGCACACGGTCCAATCTTCGGAAGAACCTCTGCCTCACGAGGAATCCGCCTCCGACGTCCCGGGCACGGGCGAAGGCGAAAAGCAGGCGGAAGTCGCTCGGCTTCAGTCGGAAGCGGAGGCATTGCGGCGGGAGGCAGACGAACACCGGAATCGCGCGATGCGATGGCAGGCCGAATTCGAGAATTACCAAAAGCGAGTCCAACGGCAAATGGCCGACGATCGCCGGTACGCCGCCGCCGATCTGATTCGCGACTTGCTGCCGGTCCTGGACAACCTTCAAAGGGCCATCGAATCCGCGGAAAAGAATCACGATCTGTCCGCGCTCTTGGCGGGCTTGAATATGATCGTCAAGCAATGGCAGGATGTCTTGGCCAAGCACGAATGCCGGCGGATCGAGGCCTTGAATCAGCCCTTCGATCCGAACCTGCATCACGCGATTTCGCGTCAAGCGACGGGCGACGCTCCGCCCAACACCGTGATTTACGTGACGCAAGAAGGCTACGTCCTGCACGATCGGGTTGTGCGACCGAGCCAGGTCGTGGTCTCCATGCCCTTGGATGGCGAAGGCGAGCGGCCCGAAAACACGTAGCCGGCCGACGGAATCGCCTGTGGAGCCGATGGGAGAAGCGTCATCTTTGCTCCCGAAGACAACTCGGTTCCGCGCGGGGAAAATCCGAACGGCCTGCCGGGACACGGCCGCCGGCGACTGCAAATGGCGACAATCAGGACCTTACGGGACGCGAATCCGTTTTCGTAACTCGGAGACACGTCGCATCCATTGGTACGCTTCGTGATTCGGAGATAGATCGATGCCTACTTATGAGTACGTCTGCGATGCTTGCCAACACCAATTCGAGACATTTCAAAGCATTACCGCGGACCCGCTGGTAAAGTGTCCGGAATGCGGCAAGAAAAAGCTCCGCCGCTTGATCGGGACGGGGGCAGCCATCATTTTCAAAGGCTCGGGCTTCTATTGCACCGATTATCGCAGCGACTCGTACCGCCAGGCTGCTTCCAAAGACAATGGCAAGTCCTCCTCGGGCAACGGTTCGACTAACGGGTCGAGCAACGGTTCCAGCAACGGTCGAACCTCGGCCAAGAAGACGGCTGGCGAAGCGGCGAAGTAAGAGCTGCCCGTTTCACCCCTGCTCCCCCTCAAGGCCCGGATTGCATCTTGCGGTCCCGAATACCCCGGGGAACCCGCTTATGGGCCTTGCCCGGTCATGAAGTGTCGATCTTCTCAGCCCTGGCCTGTCGATTCACAATTACCGCCCGGCTACCGGCTCACCGGCTTGTGATCGGCGGTAAGGGCTGCACTTCGGTCACCGGTTCGGCCAGTACCGGCGGCAACGGTGCCACGACGGAGCCGACCTTCGGTGACTCGATCGCGACGGGGTTGCCCGTATTTGGCAGCGGCCGTGGAGAGGCGGGAAGGCCGAGGGCGGGAGGCGTGCTCCGGGAAGTGGTGACACTTCGCTGAGGCTCCGGGCCGGACGGGGACTGTTTCGACATCGCGGGCCATGAGCCTGTCGCCGGACTTCCTGCATGCGGCCCCACCATGCCTGGCGTCTCCTCGTCCCCCGCAGAAGAAGAAACGGACAATGCGTTGGACGGCTTGCCGAAAAACGGAAGGTTGAACGAGCGACGGCTCCCGTTTTGCTTTTCCGCCGGGGCGGAATGAGGCTCAGTGGAAGTGCCGGACGCGGCGAAGCCCGGCTCGGCCAATTGCTCGGTCAGAGAGACCTGCTGCTGCGCCCGCCCAAGGCTGGGTTCCTTCGCAATCAACGAGTTGTCATTCCGGGTGCGTAAAGACTCCAACCATTGCCGCGCCTCCTCGAAGTCGGGTTTGCGTTGCAGAGCAAGGTTGAAGTACCGTGCCGCGGCGGCCGTATCGCCCTTCTTTTGCAGCAGGTATCCCAAATTGTAATAGGCCTGAGCCTCGTCATGCACGGCCTGAAGTTGCCGCAAGGCATCTTCCGTCCGCCCGGACTCAACGAAGATTACCGCCAGGTTCGTGCGGTAGAGCTCTTGCCGCGGTTCGAGGTTGACCGCTTTTTGCAGCGCGTCGGCCGCCTCGGAAAGCCTCCCTTGCCGCGCCAGACAAAGACCGAGGTGGTTCCAAGCCGCCGCGCTCCCGGGATGATATTTGACCGCCCGTTGAAACGTATCCAAGGCTTCCTTGGATTGCCCTTCGCGATCCTTGAGTCGTCCCAATCCCAGTAAGGCGTCCAGATATCGGCCGTCCATTTGAAGTGCACGGCGGTACTGCTCTTCCGCCTTGTTGAGCTGCTCGGACTTCTCATGGAGCTTCGCCATGGCAACGTAGAGACGCGGGCTGGGCTTGGCCTCCGTGGAAAGCGACGTCGGATCGGCGGTTTGCACCGGCTCCGAGTAGCTTGCCGTAACGGCTGCTCCGGCAGGAGCGGGCAAGAAAGAAAACGGCGATGTCCCACCGGAAGCGTTCCCGTAAGCAGACTGGATCGTATTCTGCGGCTGCGCAGCGCTTCGCGGGGCGGTACATCCCCCGATCGTCACCGGAACGGCAAGGCCGACGATGAGCGCGGATAGCAAAGCGCGAAATCTGAGCACGGCACCACCCTCCGTGGCATAATGTTGAAGTTCGGCCAAGTCCTTCGCCGAACCGCAGTGAGACCGTCGCAAGTTCCCACCGCCCCTCGGTACGACGGCAACTTCCTGACCGGAGCGACCTCTCGTAAATCGAACGGTTCGCCGATTCCGCAATACCCGTTTTCTTGTCATCGGCAGATCTTCCGGAAGAATTCAGAGAACTGCGCGACTTAGGATAAATGCGATGATTTTTTCGGCAGCATTGATTTCCCACTATCCCCAGTTCATGCCGACCGCAACTCGAAAGATAGAGAATATGCGTAGCCTCCATGAATCCGCCGCAAAATCTCACCATTCCTTGCCGATACCTCGTTAAGAGCGCCGGAACGTCGAAAGCCCGATTGTCGTCGAGACTTTCCCACCGGCTGCGGTTTCCGTTGGTTCGGCGCATCGCGCGGACCGAACAACCACGGACTCATCGCCACCACACGAGGATGGTTGCCATGCAAAGGTCATGGATGATTGTTGCCGCGTTGGCCGGCATGATGGTCGCGGCATTTAGCCCGCAGGCATCGGGACAGGGACTGAAGGCCTTCTTCCACCGCGTCGGCGAAGATACCTGCCGCAACAACTCTTGGCCCGATTGTTTCGTCCCGAACGACCGGTTCGCCGCTAAAGCACCACTCGAGTTGATGGTTAGGAAGGGCTGGATGGCCCAGAACCTGATTTCAGAACAGCATTTCGATCAGGAAACCGGAAAGCTGAACCAGGCGGGCAAGCTGAAAATTGAGTGGATCTTGACCGAGGCGCCCAGCACGCATCGAACCATCTACGTGCGCCAGACTTATAAGGCCGAGGAGACTCAGCGACGGGTCGATGCCGTGCGGAACTGGGCGAGCGAGCTCATCAACTCCCCGGACGACGTCGCCATCGAAGTGGTGCAGATCTCGCCTCCCGGCTGGCCCGCCGAAATGGTCGATTCTTTGGAGCGGAAATACATGGAGACGATGCCTGCACCTCGCCTGCCGAAACTGGAGAACGGCGGAAGCGGTTCGATCAATCTTCCCTAAGACCCCAGCGGCTTGTCAGGCGATACGCGAAGCACGGTTCAATTCGGCCATTTGATAACGGAGCGACGGGCAACGGTCCAGCAGATTGGTGATGGTCCGCAAGTCGCAATCCGGCCCGAGCGTCTCGAGAATGATCTGGTGGTATTCCCAATCATCCTCGCTATTCAGGGTGAGGCGAATATCCTCCCGATCGATCTCTTCCGGCAGCGGAATCCACTGCACGCGAAACCTTTCCGGGTGCTGGTAGATGTAGCGCGTGGGGTGGGCGCGGTGTTTGGCGGATTGCACGCGCCGGGAGACTTCCAGCAACGTCTTCGCGTTCACCCATTCGCCGAACACCCCGACCGGCGTGGACATCGCAGGCGTGCCGTCGTGGCTGCGGTAACCAAGATAATCGACCGGTTCGGTCTGACGGCGACTTTCCTTTACCAAACGGTCCAAAAGCACGGGGTCAAAGAGCGGACAGGCCGTCTCGATCCGCACAAAGTGAGAGGCGGGATAGGCCTCCAAGGCGGCTGCTAAGGCACCCAAGGGATCCGCCGATTGCGCGACGAAGACGGGTACGTCCAGCGGCGTCACATGCTTGACGAACTCGTTGTCCGGGGCCGCCGTGGTAACAACGATCACCCCGTCCAATTGCTGGCTGTCGGTGGCGCGCCGGGCGACCCACTCCAAGACCGACTTCCCGTTGAGTTTTCGAGAAGCCCTCGCCCGCTCCTTCGGGAGCGCGAAACAAGCATCGACGATACCGAGATTTTCCAACATCCGGCCCACCTCCTTTCGGCTCTCCGTCTCCAGTCGCTCACAGATGCCGGACCTGCGTTCGCCTTCTAATATAGAGGGCTGAACAAGCGTGCGTCAAGCAAAATCCCCCCGAAAAAGGAACCGCCCACGGCAGCCGTGATGGGCCGCCGCGGGCGGTATCATCCCGTCTCATCCTGCATTGCTGAGTAAAACGATCTTTCACTGCGCGCTACGGATCCCACGAGGGAGCCGCACGCGTTTGCGCCCCGCCGCCGATCAACCTTCGTCTCCGGCGCGGAGTCGAGCCAGCACGCTGTAGTCCTCCAAAGTGCTGGTGTCGCCCACGGTTTCTCGACCGGAAGCGATATCCCGCAGCAAGCGTCGCATGATCTTGCCGCTCCGGGTCTTGGGCAAGGAAGCCGTGAAATGGATGTCATCGGGGACGGCCAGCGCGCCGATCTCCTTGCGGACGTGCTGTTTCAAATCCGCCCGCAATTGGTCGGACGGCTCGAAGCCCTCGGCCAAGGTCACGAAAGCACAAATGGCCTCGCCTTTGACATCGTGCGGTCGTCCCACGGCGGCCGCCTCGGCCACGGCGGGATGGCTGACCAGCGCACTCTCCACTTCGATCGTGCTGAGCCGGTGGCCCGAGACGTTGAGCACGTCGTCGATCCGGCCCATGATCCAGTAGTAACCATCCTCGTCGCAGCGTGCATTATCGCCTGCGAGATACTTATGGGGCACATCCGACCAATATTGCTGTTTATAGCGTTCGTCGTCGCCCCAAATCCCGCGCAGCATGCCGGGCCAGGGTTGGGTGATGACCAACCAGCCCCCGGTTCCCTGGGGAACGGGCTTGCCGTCTTCGCCGACGACCTCCGGAACGATGCCCGGCAACGGCTTGGTGGCGCTTCCCGGCTTGAGCGGAGTGCAACCGGGCAGCGGAGAGATCATGATCCCGCCGGTTTCCGTTTGCCACCAGGTATCGACGATGGGACAGCGACCGCCGCCGATCTTTTCGTAGTACCACATCCAAGCTTCGGGATTGATGCCTTCGCCCACGCTGCCCAGGAGGCGGAGGCTGGAAAGATCGTGCTTTTCCACGTGCTCATCGCCCCATTTGATGAACGTGCGAATGGCCGAGGGCGCCGTGTACAAGATGTTGATCTTGTAGCGCTCGATCATGTCCCACCAACGATCCTCGGCCGGGAAATTCGGGGCACCTTCGTACATGAACGAGGTCACTCCCGCCGACAGAGGACCGTACACAATGTAGGTATGGCCGGTAATCCAGCCGATGTCGGCGGTGCACCAGTAGATGTCGTCGTCGCGGACGTCGAACACCCACTCGGTCGTCTTCTTCGCATACAGATTGTAGCCCGCGGTGGTGTGTTTCACCCCCTTCGGCTTGCCGGTGGAACCGCTGGTGTACAGCAGGAACAGCGGCGCCTCGCTGTCCATAGGCTCGGCCGGGCAATCCGCCGAAGCGTTCTCCATCAATTCATGCCACCACAGATCGCGACCTTCCTCCATGGGAATATCTTGGCCGGTCCGCTTGAAGACGATGCACTTCTGCACGCTCGGCGACTTTGCCAGTGCCGCATCCACATTATCCTTCAGGGGAACGATCTTGCCGCGCCGCCAACCGCCGTCGGCCGTAATCATCAGCTTGGCCTGGGCGTTGTTGTTGCGATCCGCCAAGGCTTCCGCAGCAAAGCCGCCGAAGACCACTGAATGCACGGCCCCGATTCGCGCACAAGCCAACATGGCGATCGCCAATTCGGGCACCATGGGCATATACAGGGAAACGCGGTCACCCTTTTGGATGCCCAAACCCTTGAGCACGTTGGCGAACTTGCAGACCTCGCGATGCAGCATTTCATAGGTCAAAACGCGAACATCGCCCGGTTCGCCTTCCCAAATGTACGCCACCTTGTTCCGGCGCCAGGTGGTCAAATGCACGTCGAGGCAGTTGTAAGAGATATTCGTCTGACCGCCTGCAAACCATTCCGCGAACGGTTCGTTCCAGTTTAAGACCTTTTCGAAGGGTTTGAACCAGTGGAGCTCCTTGGCCGACTCTCCCCAAAAGCCTTCCGGATCATCCTTGGCACGCTGCCACAGGGCCTCGTATTCCGCCATGGTTTTGATGCGGGCCTTGGAAGAGAACTCCTGAGACGGGGGAAACAAGCGGGCCTCTTTCATGACGTTCACAATACCTGATTGTCCCTGCGCTGCCATCGATGGCACCTCCCTTTCCGGAAAGAGTGAAGGTTACGGAGTGAAAAGACAGCTCGGACCGCCGTCGGCTTAAAGTCTGACTGATTCTAGAGACCCCTGATATAAGTGTCAATAATTACGAAATCCCGGACGAAATCCCGGACCGGGCCCGTTTCCGGAAACACAAACCGGCCGTGCGAAAAACGCCCCCGGAGCACAGCAGCGCAGGCTGAGCATTGGTTTTCCCGGTCGGATGCGATATAGTGGCGAGAGCTTGGAGCACGCCGGCCGACCGGCGACACCGCTCTGCCGGAGCGCATGCGTTCTTCGTCACGGTTTGCTGGGAGAATCCACGATCATGAAGCCCCATCACGCCTCGAGGCTCGGCATCCGCGGCTTTGTTTCTCGGCTCTTGGTAGGATTCACGGCGGCGTGGCTCGGCCCCGTCGACCTAACCTCCGCCGCCGCACCGACGGCTGATACGCCGCCGAATTTCGTGATCATCTTTATCGACGACATGGGCTACGCCGATATCGGGCCGTTCGGAGCCGAGGGCTATTCCACTCCGCATCTGGATCGCATGGCCGCGGAGGGCCGAATCTTCACCGACTTCTACGTCACGCAAGCCGTCTGCTCCGCGTCCCGCGCCGGCCTCATGACCGGGTGCTATAACGTCCGGGTGGGCATCCTCGGCGCGCTCAACCACACCGCCGACCACGGAATCCATGCCGACGAAGTCACCATCGCCGAGATCGCCAAGCAGAAAGGCTACGCCACGGCCTGCTTCGGCAAATGGCACCTCGGGCATCACCCCAAGTTTTTGCCCACGAACCACGGCTTCGACGAATACTTCGGCTTGCCCTATTCCAACGACATGTGGCCGTTCCACCCCACGGCCGGACAGCACTACCCCAACCTGCCGCTCTTGCAACAAACCGAGGTCATCGACGACGACGTGACGGGCGACGACCAGAGAAATCTGACGACATGGTACACGGAACATGCCGTGGACTTCATCACGAAGAATAAGGACCGCCCGTTCCTGCTCTATGTGCCGCATTCCATGGTCCATGTACCGCTCTACGTCAGCGACAAATTCGCCGGCAAGAGCCGCCGCGGGCTGTTCGGGGACGTGGTCATGGAGATCGATTGGTCGGTGGGCCGCATTCTCGACACACTCCGCGAGAATCAGCTCGACCGGCGCACGCTGGTGGTCTTCACGACGGACAACGGTCCCTGGTTGTCGTACGGCGACCATGCCGGATCGGCCAAACCCCTGCGAGAGGGAAAAGCCACCATGTTCGACGGCGGTTGTCGCGTGCCCACCGTGATGTGGTGGCCGGGGACGGTCCCCGCGGGAACGGTCTGCCGCGAGCCTGTCATGACCATCGACCTGCTGCCGACCATCGCGGAGATCATCGGCGCATCGCTGCCGCCGCACAAGATCGACGGCCTGAGCATACTGCCTCTGATACGTGGCGACGCCGAAGCGAAAAGCCCGCACCAAGCGCTGTACTTTTACTGGGGCCGGGAACTGCATGCCGTTCGCATGGGAAAGTGGAAGCTTCATTTTCCCCATCAATACCCGACCTTGGCGGGTCGGCCGGGCGGCACCGGCGGCAAGCCGGCCGCCTACGAGCAGGCATCCATCGGCCTTTCACTTTTTGATTTGGAATCGGACCCCGGCGAAACCACGAATGTTGCCGAGCAATATCCGCAAGTGGTTCAGGAGATCGAAGCCCTGGCGGACTCGATGCGAGAGGACCTCGGCGACGCCTTGCGCAACATGCCGGCCAAGGGCGCCCGGCCCGCAGGAGTGCTGGAGGACGGCGATCCGCGATTCCACTGGCGTCCCGGCCGGCAGCTCGACCGCACGGCATCCTTTCCATGACCTTCGCGAATCCGGACGGGAATTCTGTTTGCGGGGGCCGCGTTTCGCTTTCCTCGATTGTTGAAGCGATTTAGCCCGGACCTCCCTTGAGGGAGACTATGCGCGCATCCCTCCTCGTCGCGCCGCCCCTGGAACAACGCTTTTCGTCGCGTTCACCGGCTGACCATCCAAGTCCCAGGCTGCCGGCGCAAACCGGTGGTGATATCAACCAAGGAATCATGCGGCGAGGGGGCGTTCACTGGGGGCTGACGCCGGCAGCTCACGCTTTCGCGTCTCAGCCGCCGGTGGCAAACCACATCGACGCCCCGTAGAATGTCGGCTCAAGGAAGGGCGGTGATCGTTGCGTGTGATTCGATTTGGGAGATGGAAAACGTGTGGCATGCCCTGGTAGCGCTTTTTCCATTCCTTCTGGTGTTCGGCCTCTTGGTGATCGGAAAGTGGCCGGCTCGCCATAGCATGCCGATGGCCTATCTTGCCACTGTGCTCGTCGCCGGTCTTTTCTGGCGGGTACCGCTCGGGCGGATGTACGCCGCGACCGTGGAGGGCGTGGCAATTGCGGGGACATTGTTGTACATCATCTTCGGAGCCCTCCTGCTCTTCTACGTCTTGAAGCATGCGGGCGCCGTAGCCGCGATTCGTGGCGCCTTTCAGAACATTACGCCGGACCGCCGAATCCAGGTGGTGATCACCGCCTGGGCCTTTGGAACGTTCATCGAGGGGGCATCCGGATTCGGCACGCCCGCCGCCGTGGCGGGGCCGTTGCTCGTCATCCTGGGCTTTCCCCCGCTCGCCGCCGTCATCGCGGCGGTTACCATTCAGAGCACGCCCGTCTCTTTCGGTGCTGTGGGAACGCCCATCTTGATCGGCGTCAACAAAGGGCTGCAAAACCAATCCTCGGTCTTGGAGTATTTGGCGGCGCACGCCGACCGATTCGGCGGTCTGCACGGCGAGGCCGCCTACGAGAGGCTGCTTTTTATGATCGGCGGATACGTGGCCGTGCTGCATGCCCTCATCGGTTTGCTGATCCCGCTATTCATGGTTTGCATGATGACCCGCTTTTTCGGCGCCCGACGCTCCTGGCGAGAGGGTCTTGGGGCGTGGCGATTCTGTCTCTTCGCCGCCCTTGCGTTTTGTCTGCCTTATGTAATCTTCGGTTTGACCCTGGGACCCAAGTTCCCGTCGCTGCTGGGCGGCTTGTGCGCGACCGTATTGACGCTCACGGCCGCTCGCCGCGGGTGGTTCATGCCCAAGCAATCTTGGGACTTTTCGCCGCCGGAATCATGGCCCGGCGAATGGTGCAGCGCGGCCCCGGCAGCCGCACAAAACGAAGACGCCTCCGCCTTTCCGCGGCATCCGGCTTTGGCCGTCGTGCCGTATCTCGTCGTGGCCGGTCTATTGGTGTCTACGCAATTACCGATGGTTCGCCGGTTTCTCGAGCATGCCGAATTCCGCCACGTTCTTGATCAACCCGCTGCGCAAGGGTCCAATATCGAAGTGCGCTGGAATCCCGCTCTTTCGCCCGGCACGGCCTTTCTGATCGCGGCCGGCGCGGCCGTGATCTTGCTGCGAATGCGGGCATCGGCGACGCGACAAGCCCTTCGCGAAACGTTGGGAGGTACACTTGGAGCGGGGATCGTGCTGGTTTTCGCCGTCCCTGCCGTGCGTGTCTTTTTGCAATCGGACGTCAATTTGGCCGGACTGGGCAGCATGCCGCACGAACTGGCGTCCGCCGTCTCGCAACTGGTGGGCGGAGCCTGGCCGCTGGTAGCCGCACCCGTGGGTGCGTTCGGGGCCTTCGTCGCCGGAAGCAATACCATCAGCAACATGACGTTCGCTCTTTTTCAGTTCAGTGTGGCCTTGCAGAGCGGTCTCGATCCCGTGGCGATCGTCGCGCTACAGGCGGTGGGCGGCGCGGCAGGCAACATGATATGCGTGCACAACGTCGTGGCAGCGGCGGCCACCGTGGGGATCTTGGGCCGAGAGGGTCTCGTGATTCGCAAGACCTTGCTGCCGACGGCCTATTATCTGGCCGCGACCGGCGTGCTCGCCATGCTCTTGCAGTTGCTTCCTTAGTCCAATTTGCGGCTGCGCACGGCTCCGTTCCGGAATCGCTCCGCTCGCCCTCCGTTCCGCCGCCCGATTCCGCCGTTCCTTGAACCCCTAGCAGGGGAAATCTCTGTTCGTGAGAATCAGGGACGCCTCTCTACTCGCGGCTGACAAAGTTTTTGCGGACGCCCTTGCAAATCGCACCGGCTTGCCCTAAAAATAGGGGTGTAAGAGGGTTCCGTATCCGTGCGGCCCGAGGGGCGTCGTCCCGGATTTCGGCCGGAGGAAGTGCGGGATCCCCGTATTTTCACGGATTCAGCCCTGGTGGCGGAACTGGCAGACGCGCATGGCTCAGGACCATGTGGGGGCAACCCCTTGGAGGTTCGAGTCCTCTCCAGGGCACCTTGACGCAGGGTCGTCGTTCGTCGACGGGCGAGCGACGGCCTTGCGTTTTTTGTTGCGTCGCGCGACCCTCCGTGACGGCATGGCGATGGGCCGGGGCGTCACGTCGCCGGGGGCTGTTCCGCGGCCCGCCGCATCTTTTCCAAACCCGTTCGGGCCGTCGCGGCGGCATCATCGTTCCAGTAAGCGGGGTTGAAAAGCTCCAGGGAGAGTGCCCCACGAAAGCCGATGCGGCGCAGGATGCCGAAGATTTCTCCGAGCGGCGCGATGCCATCGCCGGGAAAGACCCGATGCGAATCCTGGATGCTAGCGCGCGGTGGATCGGCCGGGTAATCGTTGACGTGAAAAACGTGCATCGACGCGCCGCTGAAATGCATGAGGCCGTGAACATCCGAGCCGCCGCGGTAGATGTGAAATACATCGAATAGGCCGCAGGCGTCCGGATCACCGGATTCGACGAGCACATAGGCCGCCTGGCTGAGCTTGGACAAGTTCGCCGATCCCCCCCAAATTTCGAGTTGAGGCACGACGCCCATCCGGCGTCCCAACTCCAACAGAAGTCGGTATCGCTCCGCCACGGCGTCCAAGTCCAGCAGGGGCGGTCCGTAGGCACCGGCAGGGGGCGCCGCGATGCGGTTTCCACCCAATTGGGCGATCCAGTCCATCTCCAGCTTCATGCGTTCGAAGCCGGCCCGGCGTTTTTCCTCGTCATCCACCATCCACGATGGAAAGCCGATCGCACTTTCCAATCGCAGGCCGCGGTCGTCGAGCCTTTTTCGCAGCTCGGCCGGCTTTCCACCGACCTCGAGATACTGCTCGATCTCGCGCGTCCACGGCTCGATGCCGTCGTAGCCCGCATCCGCGGCAATGTCGATCTCCTCAACAAGAGAGAGTTTGTACCCGCGGATCGTGCTGGTGTTCAAGCAAAACCGGAAGGGGCTTTGCGTCCTGTTTTCCGCCGCCGGCAAAGCGTTTTCGGCCGCGGAAACAGCTCGACCGCCGACCCAGGAACCGGCGACCGCCGCGCAGCCGACACGCAAGACATCGCGCCGTGACCGCTCTAACATGGCCTGATCTTCTCCAAAGTAGTCCGTCGCGCCGATGGCTTGGAAAAAACGCTCGATGGATCGAATGCAACCCGAGCCGATCCCGATCGGTCAGATGACACAGAATTCATATCCGACGGGGGACGGTCCCATTGCCGACGGACGCGTCCCCCGTCCTTGCGTTTCTCATACGATAGAACGGTGACGAGCCGACTGCGGGCTCGTCCAAGCCGGAACGGCTTAGCCCCGGCTCATCGCTTCAACTGGTTGGCGCCGGGGGTGACCTGGGCGATGTTCGGCACCGGGTCGAAATCCACTTCGCCGAGCACCCAAGCGAAGCCGCCGACCGTAATCTGCTTCATGATGTCGCTGGTCCAAACGTCCTCGCGATGTCCTAGGGAGGTGTAGAAGACTCGGCCTTTCTCATGCAGACGTGCCCAAGTAGCGGGATACGGCGGCCGCTGATAGCACTCATCCACCATGCCCTCCGTCTCTTGCACCAGGATCACGTGCAAATCGGAGGCCAGATTCTTCATGGCGTACCACTCTTCCATCATGCGGAAGGAATCGCCCAGCTTTTCGACGCCGGGGAACTTGGGCGAAACCACCTTCATGACGGCCTCTTGCTGCCTGCCGTGTGTCAAGAATTCGCCGCCTAGCATCCGAATAAAAGGAGACACCTCGTCACCGCGACTATGGAACGCATCGTTGGCGGCATGGAATCCGACCACGCCCTTGCCGGCGGCAACGGCGTCCAAGAACCGCTTCAATCCGCTTTCCGTCATGGGCGGCTCATCGCGATCCTGAATGGGCTTCGTCAAATCGCCGGTGGCGTACAAAGCGATGGCCGCGAATTGGTCCAGGTCTTCGTCGAATACGCGACCGTCCTTCGTGCAAACGACTTCGATGCCGTACTCCTTGCCCCACTCTACGAGGATCTTTTCGGAGTGTGCCAGCTCGCCGTCTTTACGAGCCACAACGGAGTGCTGAAATCCGGCGGAGCGGGTAAAATAAAGAATCTTGCGGCCTTGGCCGAACGCCCCTTTGGTCCAGCGCAAGGGAAATGCGGACAACATCGCCGCCGCTCCGGCGGATGCCAAGAAATCTCTACGCTTCATGACGAAATCTCCTTTGTGGTGGGAATGAGGCAGGGGACACCGATCACGGAAAGCTCGCCCGCCGAAAGCACGTTCGGCGGAACCTTTTGCAAACGATTGGAGCATGATCAGCCGAAAGGTCGAACCAATGCGGGGCGAAGCACCGACATAGCACCAACCGCGCCGACCGCCGTCGGCTATCCTGACCGATCATCCAGCATAGTCCCCCAAACCGCGAAAACCAAGCGATGTGCGCAGGAAAAATCCATTTGCAGCACGCCGGCGAAGATGCCCCCTTCCGGGCCGCGTCCCGCCGCCGATCGTTCTGATACGCCGGTGATCGGTAGCCCGGCGCCGGCCGGCCCGGCGATGGTGGCGACGAAACGGCGGCGGTCTTGAATCTTCGGGGCGGGAAAAACCCGCGATCCCATGAGCATCCTCGACGGTATATGGAAGAAACCGCCCTTGTCGCCGACGGAACTTGACGAAGCCGAGCAAGCCGTCGCCAAGTTGCGCGATCGCTTGCCGGTCTTGACGTTTCGGCTCGTGGGGAAAACGCAGTCGGGCAAGACCTCGATCATTCACGCCCTTACCGGCAGGTCGCGGGAAGAGATCGGCGACGGTTTTCGGCCGTGCACGAAGAACACGCGGGTATACCGGTTTCCCTCGGACGAACAATATTTCGTCCAATTCGTGGACACCCCGGGCTTGGGCGATGTGGAGCATACCGACTCCTGGGTCGAGCCGTCCGGGGACAGACAGCTTGAGGACCGCTGCGACTGCTTGGTTGCGGTGATGAAGGCCATGGACCCGGGACAAGAGGCCGTGCGGCGCGCCGTAGCCGAGGCATGGGCCTGCGAGCCGAGCCGCCCGTTGGTCGTCGTGCAGACCTGCCTCCACGAGGGTTACCCTTGGCGCGAGCCGCGGCACATCCTGCCTTATCCGTTTCGGGATGAAAGCTTCCCCGCAACCGTGCCTTCCGATTTGGCCCGAGCGTTGCAATTACAGCGATCGTGGTTTCCGGGATCACACGTGCGGTTCGCGGCCGTCGATTTCACGCTTCCCGAGGACGGATTCGAGCCGGTGCTCTACGGCTTGGAGGCACTCTGGGACGCGATCGAGGAGGCCTTGCCTTGGGGGCTCCGAGAGGCGATTGTCGGCAACCCCGAGCTATACCGCGATTTCGCAGACGTCCGGTTTCGCAAGGCCCATCCCATCGTGGTGTGGTACGCCTTGGCGGCCGGTACCGCCGCCGCCGTCCCGGTACCGCTGGCGGACCTGCCCGCCGTCATCGCCGTCCCCTTGCTCATGACCAAGCGGTTGGCCGCGATCTACGAACAACCGTGGAACTCGGAGCGTGTCTTGGAAATCATGGGGGCTCTCGGTTTCCGCTTTGCCACGCGGTACTTGGCCAGACAACTGACGCGCTGGATTCCTTTCGTCGGCTCCGTCGCCTCGGCGGGATTCGCGGCCGGGGCTACCTATGCCTTGGGGGCGGCCATGTGCCGGTATTACGGCGATCTGCGTCGCGGGGCCGCCCCCGATCCGAAGGTTTTGCGACGCCTTTACCAAGCGGAACTGAAGCAGTCACGGGAATGGCTCCGCCTTCGCGTGAGGGAAGGCATCCTTCGAGACCGCGCGTGAAAGGCCGGTGAGCGCATGAAATCCTCCCGCTGGATTTGGATGATCGTGGCCGGCGTTTACGCGGTTCCCTATCTCCTCCTCATCCTTCTGGGGAGCCTCTGGCTTTGGGAGCACGGATTCCTGTGGCAATTCTTGGGAGGGCTGGCTGCGCTCACGGCGGCGGCCTGGGCGACGATCCACTATCTGCGGAAATCGCAACCCTCCGCGGCGGAGACTTGGCGATATCCCGCCCCGTACGGCCGCTCGCCCCTGGATGAGCGTGCCTGGGAAACGGTGGAGCGGCTCGCAGGGCGAGTCGAACAGGGGGAAATACCCCTCGACTCCCCCGAGGCCGCCAAGGCATTGCTCCTGCAACTGCTGGAGGACGTGGCGCGGGTTTACCATGCCGACAGTCGGCAGGCGATGTTACAGGTGCCGCTGCCCGACGTCCTCCGACTCTTGGAACAGGTAACGGCCGATCTGCGAATGCTCGTCAGCGAAAAGATACCGGGTTCGCATGTCTTGACGATCGGTGATTGGTTGCGAATTCGTGACTGGTGGCAGGTTTCCCAGTGGGCGTGGTTCTTGTACCGTCTGGCCTCGATTCCTTTGGCGCCCGGCGCCTCTCTTCTGCGGGAGCTTCGTTTTTTCCTGCTGGGTCGGGCCACTCAGGCCTCGCTGGAGGAGGCGACTCGGCGGCTGAAAGGTTACGCGGTCCGACGGGCGGGTCATTATGCGATCGAGTTGTACGCCGGACGCATCGCGCCGGACGACCGAGAGTTGGGCCGATTCGTGTCGCCCATCGGACGCCGGACCTCCGACCAGGCGGAATCGCTTCGCAAGGCCCACGAGGCCGCCTGCGCCGAACCGTTCCGCGTGCTGGTCGTCGGCCAAAAGAAGGCCGGCAAGTCCAGCTTGATCAACGCCCTGATCGGCTCGCATCAAGCCCCGGTCGATGCCGTGCCTTGCACGGAGGGAACTTTCGCCTATCGACTGCCGAAACACGGTGAGCCGCCTGCCGACGGAGTCGCGTCCCGAACCGGAACGGCCGGGCCTACCGCGGGGGAAATCGCGGCGGACGTCTACGTACTCGACACGCCGGGATACGGCGACGACGCGCCGGATGCCGATTTTGAGCGGCTGCTCCCGGAGATCCGCGCGAGCGACGTCATCATGGTCGTTTGCTCGACCCGCAACGCGGGTCGCCAGGCCGATCGAGAATTCCTCGCACTCATGCGCCGACAGTTCTCCCAAAATCCCCAGGAAATTCAGCCGGTCGTCCTGGTCGTCGGGACCTGCTTGGACCAATTGCGCCCGCTAGCGGAATGGAACCCGCCTTACGACCTCGAAAATCCCGTCGGTCCGAAAGCGTCGGCGATGGCGGTCTTCCTGCAAACCTTGGCAGACGACCTCGCCGTTCCCCGCGATCGTGTTTGCGGCGTCTCCGCGGCGGCCGATCGCGAATGGAACGTCCGGTCGGGCTTGCGATCCCTTTTGGAACGAGCCGTACGCGAAGCCGATCCTCGTCGCCGACGACGGCATTTGTACGGCTACCGTGAAACGTCCGCGCGGGGCAAACTCTTCCGCCAAGTCGCCGCTTTACCGACCGATCTTTTCCGATTGGTGCGCCATCACTTGGGCAAGTGAACCGGCGGTTGGCCCGTGGTCGAGGACGTCGCCATGTCCCATGCGGCAGGCGAGCCTCAGCGGGCGATCAGCCCCAAGTCCAAGCCGAAGACCCACAGCATGAGGAACAGCAGAATCGCCAAACCCAGGTACGACAGGGCCACGAATACGCCCTCGTGGGGCGGCTTACCGCGAATCCCTTCGTAGAGCAGAAAGACCATGTGACCGCCGTCCAACACGGGAATGGGCAGGAAGTTGATGACGGCCAAATTGGCGCTCAATAAAGCCAAAAACAGGAGGAATCTTCCCCAACCCTGCGAGGCGATCCGATACGCCGCGCCTACCAGGCCGATCGGTCCTACCAAGGCTTTGGGCGAGACGTCGCCGCGGCCCATGCGATTGAGCATCCGGTAAATGATCGTGACCGCCGCTCCGGTCTCGGCCGCGCCCCAGCCCAAGGCCTGGATGAACCCATCCGCGCGGAGGTCCGTCGTCTGGGCTTGAAATAGCAGTCCGCGGTCAGGAAACGTCCACGACGAAACCGATGCGGTTTGGGGTTCCAGCCCGCGAATCACCGTCGGCACTGCCGATCCTTCGCGTTTTACCGTCACGTCCACCAGCGTGCCCGGCAAGACACGCTGAAGCTCTCGCCAAAAAAAGGCATAGCTCGCTTTCGTTTCGCCGGACTCGGCGTCGAACCGCAGAGTCGTCTCGCGGATTTGCAGTTGGTCCATCCCGGGGAGGTTGGGGAGTTGCTTCGGCGGGATCATGCGGACGGCGAGGAGCTCATCGCCGGGACGGATTCCGGCCTTTTGCGCCGGAGAATCCGGCTCCAATTCCCCAACCTTGGGCAGAAGTGCAAGCACCATCCCGAGTTGCGGTATCTCCAGCCCGCTGTCCGGCGTGTAGAGGTCCGCGTAATGGGTCGCTTTGCGGAGTTGCAGGGTTACGGTCCTGCGACTTTCGTCCGCACCGGTCGCCCGGCTAGGAGGTGCGTTGCCATCTTCATTGCCGCCCGCATTGCGCCCGAGGACCAACGCAATCTCGACGGAGCCGTCCGCCGGGGCGATTCGCTGGAGCCGATCCGGAAGCCTCAGGATGTCACGGTCCCAGGTTTCTCCATCGGGCAGCACGATATCGAGCAGGGAGTCGCCGGGCTGGATGCCCGCCTCCTCCGCGGGAGAGCCGGCGCGTACCGCCAAGATCTTTCCCCAAAGCGGCCGGATTCCGATGTCTCGCACCGGCTGGGCGGGCACGTTCGCGTCCAGCACGACGTCCTGTCCGCCGGGCTTGCCCGACGATCGCCGCACGGTCAGAAGGACCGGCTGATCCCAGCGTAACGTCAACTCGCGATGGATGTCGGCGTAGTCCTCCACGGGCTTGCCCGCCACGGCGATGATGCGATCCCCCGCCGTCAACGGGGGCTCGGATTCGGCGGCCGAAGATGCGGGGAAGTACGGCAGACCGTCGTTGAGGACGGGCAAGAGCGGATTGGTCACGCCGATCGTGGGCACGATGCGAATCCGGTCCGGCATGATCACCACATTCAGCTCGCCGACGCCGGGCCGCTCAATCCGCATTTCCACCGGTTGCTCGCGGCGGGTCAAGGATACGGCATATTGCAGGTCTTGAAAGCGGACCGCGGGGTTCCCGTTGATGGCCAGGATTCGATCGCCCGGCAAAAGCCCCGCACGCCACGCGCCCTCGCCGGGGGCCAAATCGCCCACGCCGCACGGCGTCTCTTGAACGCCGATCAAGTAGGCGGTGACCGCCGCCAGGAAGGCGAAGATCAAATTCATGATCACGCCGGCCGAGATGATCGCCATCCGTTGCGGCACGCTCTTGGCCAAGTAACTGCGGGGATCGTAAAGTGCCTCGCGGATCGCCTCGATATTCGGGGAACCGTCCTTGGCGATATTCGGAGAGCTTTCGTTGGCGATACGGGTCGGATCGGCTTGAGTTGCATCACCCTCCGGGTTTTCTTTGGGCTGCTCCGGCCGATTACGTCCGGACTTGGCCCGTTCCAGCTCCTCACGCAATCGAGCGGGGTTGTCTTCCTGCCCCAGCATCTTGACGTAGCCGCCCAAGGGAACGATCCCGATGCCGTATTCGGTTTCTCCCCAACGGAATCGCAGCAGTCTCAGACCGAAAAAATCGAAGCCCAAGTAGAACTTATCGCAGCGAACGCCGCACAATTTGGCAACTAGGAAATGCCCTAACTCGTGCACGAAGATGATCAGCCCCAGACCGACCACCACCATGAGAACATATTGCACGGAGGCCAAACTTACCGCGGTGACAATCAGGCCGAAATCCAACGGTTTATCTCCTCACGAGCCCAGGCGTCCAGTTCGAGTATTCGTTCCAAGGAGGGTTCGGGATGAAAGGGGTGACGATCGACGACGCGGCGGCAAACAGGAACGATTTGATCGAACCGCAGCCGACCATTCAAAAACGCGTCCACGGCGGACTCATTGGCGGCATTGAGAACCGTACCGGCCGTTCCCCCCGCTTCGGCCGCCTCCAAGCCGAGCTTCAGTGCCCCGAACCTCTCAAAATCGGGAGGCTCGAATTGCAAGGTCAGCCCTTGCGCCCAGTCAAACTTGCGTGCGACGCCGCCGCGACGCTCCGGCCAATACAAGGCGTATTGAATGGGGAGCCGCATGTCGGGCGGGCTGAGTTGCGCGATCACCGACCCGTCGTTAAATTCTACCATCGAATGCACGATGGATTGCGGATGAATCAGCACGCCGATACGACCCGCCTCGACATCGAACAACCATCGCGCCTCGATGATCTCCAAAGCCTTGTTCATCAAAGTGGCGGAGTCGATGGTGATTTTGCGTCCCATGTTCCAAGTGGGATGCGCTAAAGCCTCTTCCACCGTTACATTCGCTAAGTCCGCCGCGTTCCGTTTGCGGAAAGGCCCGCCGCTGGCGGTCAGCACGATGCGGCGCACTTCTTCCCGCCGCCCGGCTTGAAGGCACTGGAAAATCGCCGAGTGTTCGCTGTCCACCGGCAGGATGGGCACCCCGCGTTCGCGCGCCAAGCGAGTGATGATGGGACCAGCCACGACCATGCTTTCCTTATTCGCTAGGGCGACGGGTTTGCCCTCTTGAATGGCGATCATGGTCCCTTGCAGCCCCACGGCACCCACGAATGCCGAAAGGACGATATCCACGCGATCCGAGGCGATGGCCTGGCGGATGCTTTCCGCACCCACCAAAAGCCGGGTATTCTCGGGCAGCCCCGACCAATCTTGAGCGTTCGCCGCCTCGGAATCGGTTACGACGGCGTAATCGGGCCGAAATTGCCGAGCCTGCCGCCACAGTAGAGAAGTCTGACGGCGCGCAACGAGAACCGCGGCACGCAGGCTTCCTTGAGAGGCGGCAATGACCTCCAAGGCGCTGCGGCCGATGCTGCCCGTCGAACCGAGCACCGCCACGCCCTTCGCTCTTTCCGACGCCATGCTAAGCTACCGTCTCCAAAAGATAGGCGAATCGATCATTCTAGGCGCCGACCGGCGGATTTCGCAAGTTTGCTCGGGCCGGCGCCTTTCGATGCCGCGATGGATGGATTGTAACCGTTGCCAACGAAGGGATGATGAGGGGCGGCAATCTCAGTTTGATCGGCTTCCGTTTGACCGGCGGACTGCGTCCGGGGCTAAGCTGAGTCTAAAGTGCGCAGTCACTATGACTCCACATACTTCTCATAGTGCCATTTTGGCAGGAAAATGGTGCTTCTCGGCCGCCTCGCGCCCCTCGCAAGCACCCCTCAGGGGCCCCATGCGCAATTCTGTTTTGATTTCGCAAATACTTGTAAATCAATTATTTGCGTTCAAAGCACCTGCGAACGATCGAGACGGCTGGGCCGACCCACGGCCAATGGAACGCTGTTTGCAAATCTACGAGGTGGCTGCGATGAGCGGCCCAGCGGCAATCGGGATCCCCATCCAAGCTGTGCCGCGAGTGGGCTTCGGCAGCGGGCGGTTGAATCGCGTCCATCGCGGTTGGCTAGCCTACCGCTGAAGGAGCCGCTCGGGTTCGGCGGGTGGGGCTGAAGATAAGCGGGTCATAGAAGGTGGTGGTGGAAAGGAGGTGTGAAGATGGCACGTACCTTGGTTCCTTGGACCGGCAATCCGGTGCGCATGTTCGAGTCTCTCCGCAAAGAGATGAACGACTTGATGGACGAGTTCTTCGGAACTCAGGACGGCAACGAATTGACCCCCTGGTTCGCGCCTCGCATCAATCTGGCCGAGACCGACCAGGCGTACGAGATTAGCGTGGATCTCCCCGGCATGAAGCCGGAAGAATTCGCCGTCGAACTCAAGGATGGCCAACTCTGGATCTCCGGTGAACGCAGGCACGAGCACGAGGAGAAAGGGAAGACTTATCACCGCGTGGAACGTCAATACGGGCGGTTCCAACGGGCGGTGAGTCTGCCCACGGCGGTGAAGGCCGACCAAATTCAGGCCGAATACAAGGACGGCGTGCTGCGGATCACCGTGCCGAAGGACGAGTCCGCCCAAGCGAAGCGCATCGCGGTGAAGACGTGATGACGCGCGATCGGGCACTCCCACCCGGAGTGCTTGGACGGCCCGGGATTGCCGGCCGCTCAATGTGTCCCTCTCGGCCCCCGAGGAATTTTCGGGGGCCGTTGCTTTGGCCCCCTGCACGGCGGGGGGCTTTTTTAAAGACATGCCCTTGATGCGAACCGGGCCGACGAGTTCCCCGCCCGCCGACCGGGTTCGCATACTTCGAACACTTTTTCGGTGTGCAAGTTGCAAAACCGGCAATCCGACATGCTCCCACGACGGACGCTAACCGTGCCTCAGCCGGGGCGGAGTGGGTCTTGTCTCTTCGGAGGGCCACGCAAAAATGAAGAGACGTCCCTTTCGACGAACGGGTGCCGTATCGGCCCCACCTTCAATGTGGAAATTGCGTCCGAAAGAAGTCGGACTTGCCATAAACGCAACGGGTTCGATCCGAACGGAAAACATGTGCGGCGGTCGACCGCCGCGGGGAGTTGGAAAATGCTAAGTTCGAAAATGTTGCAGGCGTTGAACGATCAGTTGCAGGCCGAGCACTCGTCCGCCTACCTCTATTTGGCGATGGCGGCCCGCTGTTCAGACATGAATCTGCCGGGATTCGCGCACTGGTTCCGCATTCAGGTGCAAGAGGAGAATGCGCACGCGCTGAAAATCTTCGATTATATCCTGCAGCGGCGCGGGACCGTGGAGCTGAAGAATATTGAAAAGCCCAAGGGCGACTGGCCGGACGCCTTGACTGTCTTCGAGGATGCACTCAAGCACGAGCAGTACATCACCAAGCGTATCCACGACCTGGTGAAATTGGCACGGGACGAAAATGACCCCGCGACCGAGGTCCTACTGCATTGGTTCGTCACCGAGCAAGTCGAGGAAGAAGCCTCCGTCGACAGCTTGGTGCATCAATTGAAGGCCATGGCGGGAAGCCCCTCCGGACTGTTGATCATGGACCGAGAGCTGGCCAAGCGGCAGCTCGGCGGTGAGGCGTGAGCAACCGGAGAAGCCGTCTGCTCCGTTGACGCGCTGCGCTGCCAAGAGTTTTTTCGGATGCACGGCGTTAAACTGGGTGCCGTGCTTCCCTATTCAGGCAATCCCACTTCCTCCAGCCGCCGGCCATGTGCCGGCGGTTCTTTTTGCCGGTCTGTGGGAGGAGAATCGACCGACCGGCCCTGGCATGTCGTGCCGCGGCTCCGCGCCCTTGGCCGGTTTCCCCATTGCGGGGTAGAATCATTTTTTTGTGCCGACGGCAGTCGCCCGTTCGAGACTGCTTGGAAATGCTTCACCTGTCGGCATCGCGGGGCACGTCGTGGCACGCGTGCGGGAAGACAACTCCGCGACCCTTGGAAGACCGTCAACGGAAGAATTCTTGCGAGGAAAGACCGACATGCCGCGCTACAATCCGGCCGAAATCGAACCGAAATGGCAGCATTATTGGGAGAAGCACAAGACGTTCGCGACGCCGCGTTTACCGGCCGGGCCCAAAATGTACGTCTTGGACATGTTTCCCTATCCCAGCGGCGACGGCTTGCACGTAGGTCATCCGGAAGGTTACACGGCGACCGACATCATGTGCCGTTTTTACCGTATGAACGGCCGCAGCGTGCTCCATCCGATGGGCTGGGACGCCTTCGGATTGCCGGCGGAGCAGCATGCCAAGCGCACGGGCACGCACCCGCGGGTGACGACGGAAAGGAACATCGCCAACTTCCGCCGCCAGCTCAAGATGATCGGTTTCAGCTACGACTGGGACCGTGAATTCGCGACCACCGATGTCGAATACTTCCGCTGGACGCAATTCATCTTCCTCGTGATTTACGATACCTGGTACGACCCGGTCGCCGGGAAAGGCCGCCCGATCGCGGAGCTCCCCATTCCGCCGGAAGTCGCCGCAGAAGGACCGCTTGCCGTGGCACGCTACCGGGATGAGCATCGCCTCGCATATCAGTCCGAGGTCCCCGTCAACTGGTGTCCCGCCTTGGGTACGGTCTTGGCCAACGAAGAAGTCGTCGGAGGAGTCAGCGAGCGCGGCGGGCATCCCGTCGTTCGACTGCCGCTCCGCCAATGGATGCTCCGCATTACCGCCTATGCCGACCGCCTGGAGAGGGACCTCGATCTGCTCGATTGGCCGGAAAGCATCAAACTCTTGCAGCGCAATTGGATCGGCCGCAGCGTGGGCGCGGAGGTCGATTTCTTCGTGGGTACCTTTTGGGCAAAACCGGGGATGCCTTCCGAGAAAGAATACGCGGGCTGGCGGCGGGATCGGCAGTTGGCCGGCTTTCCCCGCAAGCCAGATGAATCGTGCCTCCGCATCTATACCACCCGGCCGGACACCCTCTTCGGCGCCACCTACATGGTACTTGCGCCCGAACACCCCTTCGTCGATCGGCTCACCCTGCCCGAATATGCCGATGCCGTTCGGGAGTACCGCGAACAAGCCGCGCGGAAGAGCGACCTCGATCGGACGGAGCTTTCCAAGGAGAAGACCGGCGTCTTCACGGGGTCTTATGCGATCAATCCGGTGAACGGGAAAGCGATTCCGATTTGGATCGCGGATTATGTGCTGATCAGCTACGGAACCGGGGCGATCATGGCGGTGCCGGCTCACGACACCCGCGACTTCGAGTTCGCCCGACAATTCGGCCTGCCGATCATACCGGTGGTCGATCCCGGCGAGCGGGGGGACGTCTCCCGCGACGATGTTTTGGCGGGGAAAACAGCCTTCATCGCCGAGGGCACGGCCGTCAACTCCGGCGACTACGACGGCACTCCCACCGCCGAGTTCAAAAAGCGGATTACGCAAGACCTGGCCGCCGAGGGAATCGGCCGTGAGGCCGTCAACTACAAGCTCCGCGATTGGGTCTTCAGCCGGCAGCACTTCTGGGGTGAACCATTCCCGCTGCTGCACGAGCTGGACGCGAGCGGAAATCCCACCGGAGTAGTCCGAGCCCTACGGCCGCAAGACCTTCCCGTGGATTTGCCCGCCGACATGGCCTTCGACGCCAAGCACGATTCGCCGGAGCCGCCGCTGGAGAAAGCCCCGCCGGAATGGCTCTACGTTTCGCTCGACGGCCGACGTTATAAACGCGAAACCAACACCATGCCGCAATGGGCGGGCTCGTGCTGGTACTATCTCCGTTTCATCGACCCCCGCAACGATCAAGCCCTGGTCGATCCCGAGCTGGAAAAGGCCTGGATGCCGGTGGACTTGTACGTCGGCGGGGCGGAACACGCCGTCTTGCACCTCCTCTATGCCCGCTTTTGGCATAAGGTCCTCTACGATCGCGGTTATGTCAGTACCCCCGAGCCGTTCCAAAAGCTGGTCAACCAGGGCATGATCCTGGGTGAAATGGAGTATGCGGCGTTCCAGGACCCCGACGGCCGCTGGATCGACGAGGGCGACGTCGCGGAGATGGGCGAATCCCGCTTTGCGCACAAGGTCTCCGGGGTGCCGCTGAAGGCCGTCAAGCTCCAGCCGGATCAAGTCGAGAAGCGGGGCGATGTCTTCGTGCTCAAGGAATGCCCGACGGTCCGGGTCGATGCCCGCGCCTACAAGATGTCCAAGAGTCGCGGCAACGTGGTCAACCCGGACGACATCGTACGCGAATACGGGGCCGACTCGCTGCGGCTTTACGAAATGTTTATGGGACCGCTGGAGTCCACCAAGCCGTGGAGCATGGACGGCGTTCACGGGGTGCGAGGATTCCTGGAGCGTGTTTGGCGCATGATCGTGGACGAGCGTGCCGAGGCCTTGCAACCCAATCCCGCCGTCCGGGATTCGAAACCGACCGCGGAGCAAGCCCGGATCCTCCATCGCACGATTCGCGAAGTCACTCGGGACGTAGCGTGCATGGCCTTCAATACGGCCATCGCGCGGCTCATGGAATGCGTGAACTTCTTTTTGAAACAAGAGACTCGCCCGCGCAGCGCGATGGAAACCTTCGTTTTGCTGCTTTCCCCCTTTGCCCCGCATGTGGCGGAGGAATTGTGGCAAATCCTAGGCCGCAAAGAGAGTTTAGCCTACCATCCCTGGCCGCAATTCGATCCCGAATTGCTCAAGGAAGCCGAGATTGAAATCCCCGTCCAAATCAACGGGAAGCTGCGAAGCCGCATCGTGGTTCCGGCCGAAGCCGATGCCAAGGCGATGGAAGAAGCGGCGAAAGCCGATCCCAAAGTCGCCGCCCTGCTGGAAGGCAAGCGCGTGGTGAAAGCCGTGGTGGTACCGAAACGGATGGTCAATTTCGTGGTGCAGTAGCCGACCATCGCGCCGCCCGCCCCGAACGTGGAGGGCCGTCCAGGTGCAATCGCGGTGAAATCGCGGCCGTAGCCCCCCACCGCGATTCCCAAGCACTTTCTAACCCGGCAGCCCGACGGGCTCCGCCGGCGGAGCGTCGGTCGAAACGCAGTCGATCTTCGCCGGTTCTAGACCAAACGATCCGGCTGCGACCGACGCAGATGGTTGGGTAAGCGGTAAAGGTCGGACGGGTACCGGTACCGCCGCAGTCATGGCTAGGCAGCTTTGCCGGCGACGTTTTCTCCGCCGGTAGAATCGCGCATACAGCCCGCCGGCGGCGAACAGCACGACCGCGATGCTGAAAAACATCGTGGGATAGCGCGGCAGCGCCCAATGCTCCGCTGCTCGCAATAGGGCGCCCACGATCGGTGCTCCCAGGAATAGGCCCGTATCCAAGACGGCCAACATCAAGGTGGTGGCCAACCCCCGATGGCGTTTGGGAAAAGCGCCGCTTCCCAAGCCCACGATAGCCGGAAAGAGAATCGCATGCCCCAGACCGAACACGAACCCGGGCAAAAGCAGCCCGACCGGCCCGCCGACCGGCAGGAACAAGAGAAAGGCGAGGGTCAATAATCCCATTCCGCCGATGATGATCCGCTCCAGTCCGATACGCTGGAGGCTTCGGAGCAACACCGCCCGGACGACAATGGCCGTGAGAGCATAGACCACGAAAAACGAGCTGATGACGTTCTGCTCGAAGCCCGCCACGTATCGCGGCAAAAACGTCTGCGGGATGTTGAGAGCCGCCCCGGCCACGATGCCGATCGCGATTAGCGGTCCCGGTGAGTATCGCCGCAGCGTCGCAAGGATCGGCTCCGCCCTCGCCTTTCGGCGGCGTCCGCGGTGCGCAGCCTCGGCAGAGGAAGTCGCCGTCTGCGATTCATTTCCGGCTGGAACGACCCAGGTGAGCGGGAGCGACAGGGCGCAAAGCCCCGCGGCGATGAGGAACATTTCGTCCATCAGTTGTCGCGTCGGCACGGCGCCGGAAAACAGCCAATCCGCCAGCGGAGCGCCCAGGATCACGCCGGCGAATCCGGCGGAACCGAAGATCCCGATCACCTCCGCCAAACGCCCGCGAGGCGCCCTGGCCGACATGAGAGTCAAGGATGAGCTATAGACGGTCGCCAGCATCAACACGTAGGTCACCCGGGCTGCATAGATCCAGGGCGACCGATAGTCGGTAATCCACAGGTGGACGAGACAGGCCGCGATGGTGCCGTAGGTGGCAATCACCCAAACCGTCTTGGCCCCGTAGCGGTCGATGCCGCGGCCCACCGCGAACCTGGCTACCAGGCTGCCGACCATTCCCACGCCGACGATCCAGCCGAGGTGAAATTCATCCCCGCCCAAAAAGCTCACAAAGTCGGCATAACGGCAGAGCAGCGTGGCGGCGATCGAGACCAACGTATTCGAGGCGTACGCGCACCAGAACGAGAAATCGTAAACACGATCCGTCGCGGCTCCGCCGCCCGTCGCCGCCCGCGACGCTTCCGAAAAGGAGGGCGTTACAACGTCGTCTCCGTCTTTGGGAAACGTCGTCTCCGCGTTATGCGCCGTCCGCTCGCCGGGAAAAGAGGACGCGGTAGCGGATGTCTGGGCTGGCTTGGACGCTGGGGAGATCATACGGGAACCGAGGCGCAAAAACCGGACCGAGGATGGGCAATGGGTGTGGAGCGGCCCAGCTCAATAACCAGAGGCCGACGGAAGCGGGCGGGTTCGCTTCGAAACGCAATCTAAAAAGTTCGCGGAACAAAACGTCCGCGAACTTGCAAATCCGACCGCGCCGCGCGGCGTATCACCCATCATACGCAAGCCGGGGCTTTCCGGAAAAGGGCGAAAGCGAGATATCGGTTCGTCTTTCCCGACGGTATCACATGCCGACCAGCGTCAAGGGCGGTGCCCTTTCGCCTCTTGGCCGGCCCCGGCAGCGCCGATCCATGCCGGTCGGGGTTCCCAAGGGATTCGGAGACGTTCAGGCGCTGGTACTCTCCGCGACCCGCGGCAGGCGGCAGGAAGTTTACCCTTCTGTCCCAAATTTCCCGCATTGTCTAACGAAGCGTTGCGACCGGTGCCCTGGGAAAAAAACGTTCAAGTTCAAGAGACCCTACCGTCGATACATGACGCGCGAAGGGTGCGTCAAGCGATTTCCGCCTGCGCCGGCCGGTGCGGCTGCCGGAGCCTTGAGCAAGGGCGGAAGTCGGTGGTTCCAAGGAAGGAGCAAACGCCAGCATGATGCCGTCGCATCTCCGCGTCTATTACGGTCCCGCCGAAGACCAAGAGACCGCCCAGCCGGTCAATGTAACCACTGTGGTCAGCGTACCGCTGAGGGAGGTCCTCCCTCTTTTGGTGGATGCCGTGCGATCGGAGCGGACTTGGCTCTCCGATTTCCAGGACGAGGAAATCACCATCTCCACGGATCTCTACGAGGTCTTGTTGGCGTATCAGCACTACCGTCGTCCTTCCGCGTAGCCGGCGCGGGTTCGCCAAAGACTCTTTCGTTCCTTCCAGCAGGCGGACGACGTCCGCAACATCGCCGCTCGTCCGGTCTCCCGTCGTGGGCGTTCGACTTCGGGCACAAACCGGGAACCGCTTCACGGCCGCACCGCTTTAAGGTCGCGGTAGCGCCGACAACGGGCCTTGCGGCGAAACGTAGCGAAGCCGCCTGTTGTACCTGTTTGCGGGGATCTCATCGCTTGCTTACGACGGCGGCTCACGTGCCGCGTATCTACCTAGCTCACGCGCGCACTCGCGACCGCCACCGGCCGGTGCGGGCATTTCTATTTCTATTGCTCGCAATTTAGAAATCGCTTGACCCGGCCGGTCCTTTGTGCGACCCTTACGGCGAGATAAGGAGGGCCGACCCGTGCCCGGTTCGGCTCGGCAAACCGTGGGGGTTTTTCCAGACGAGGACCGACGCTGTCGGTGGGAGCGAAAAGCATGCGACGGGAGAAGCGAACGAACCTGGAATCGGTACGCATTGCGGCAAAGCGCCTAGTGGTCGCCATGATCGCGGTGTTCGGCTTGGCATGTCATGCAGCGAACGCCGAACCATCCAAGACCATTCAAATCGGGGCGGCGGCAGTGGTCATTACGCCGCCCAACGGCATCCCCATGGCGGGCTATTACTCTCCCCGGGGCAGTGAGGGCGTCCTGGACGACCTCTTTGCCAAGGCACTCGTGCTGGACGACGGGGAAAAGGCCGTCGCGTTCGTAGCCTGCGACCTGATTAGTATTCCGCAAGCCATCACGGACGAAGCGCGCCGCCTGATCGCGGCCGAGCTGCCCATCCCGCCGGAAGCCGTCCTGGTTTCCGCGACGCACACGCATACCGGACCGTCCCTGCCGCGGGGTTCCAAACGCGATACCGTGGACGGCGGGGCGTCCGACATTGCCGCCGCTTATGCAGCCGAGCTTCCCGGCAAAATCGCCCAGGCGGTGGCCGCGGCATACCGCGGGCGAACGCCATCCGCAGTCTTCGCGGCATGCTACGAGGAATACGACGTGTCCTTCAATCGTCGCTTCTGGATGACCGACGGGACCGTCGGCTGGAACCCCGGCAAGCTGAATCCGAAGATCATCCGACCCGTAGGGCCGATCGACCCGGAACTCTTGGTCTTGTACGTCGAGACCGCGGATCGACGTCCCCTCGCCGCGTATGTCAATTTCGCCCTGCACGCGGACACCACGGGCGGGACGCTCATCTCCGCGGACTACTCGGGCGCGCTCTCCCGACTGCTGGCCGAAATCAAAGGAGCCGACTTCGTGACGCTCTTCGGCAATGGCGCGTGCGGCGACATCAACCACATCGACGTCCGCTCACCGGTGGCGCAAAAGGGACCGGGCGAGGCGCGACGCATCGGTACCGTGCTGGCGGGCGACGTTCTCAAGGCCCTGATGCGGATGCGTCCGATCTCCGGCGGTCCGCTGCAAGCGACAAGCCGAATCGTTCCCCTCCCCTTGGCCCCATTCAGCGAGGACGATTTGAACCGTGCCCGCGAAATCACGGCCCAAGGCGACAAGGCTGCGTTCTTGGACAAAGTCTTCGCGTACAAAGTCTTGGACGTGGCAGCCCGCAACGGCGAACCTTTGGCTGCCGAGGTTCAAGTCATTAGTCTGGGCGACGACTTAGCCTGGGTGGCCTTGCCGGGGGAGGTCTTCGTCACGCTGGGGCTGAATATCAAGGCCGCTTCGCCCTTCCGGCACACCTTCGTCGTGGAATTGGCGAACGGTTCGCTGGGCTATTTGCCGCATCGTTCCGCCTATGCCGAGGGCCAATACGAAGCGATCAGTGCCCGCTGCGCGGAGGGTTCGGGCGAATTGTTGACGGCCCAGGCCGTCCAGATGCTCAAGGAGCTATACGGCAAGGCGACTGCGCCGTGACCTTGTGTGGTCAGGACAGGCCGGCAACCACCTTCTGACAGTCGCCCGGTTTAGGACACGTTTGCAATCGGCGATCTTCGAACCAGCAACCACAAAAAGAACGGGCCGCCCAGCAGCGACGTTACGATGCCCACGGGAATCTCGGTGGGAGCCAAGACGGTCCGCGCCGCCGCGTCGCAGATCACCAGGAACGCTCCGCCGAAGGCCAGAGTCACGGGAAATAGCCGCCGATGGTCGGGACCGACGAGCAAGCGGCAGATGTGCGGCACGATTAGACCGACGAAACCGATCGGACCGCATACGGCGACGACCGAGGCAACCATCCAGCCGACGAGACCCAGGAGGAGGGCCTTGGTGCGAACCAACGCGACTCCGCGCCCGATCGCCCACTCCTCACCCAGCGTCAGCAGGTTCATTTCGTGGCGCATGGCGGCCAGGGTCGCGACGGCCGGCAAGGCGGGTATCAGAATCGCCAGCCAGTCGCGGTAACCGGCCGTACCCTCCAATCCGCCCATCATCCAACGCAACATGCGGAACGTTCGCGTGGGATCGCTGAGGTATTGGAGCGTGAGGATCATGCTGGAAAAAAAGAAGCTTAGTGTGACGCCGGTCAGCAGCAGGGTTTCGGTGGAAAAATCGGTGCGAAGTCGGGTCAGGCCGAACACCAATAGGATCACGCCGCAGGCCCCGACGAAGGCCGCGAAGGAGATACTGGAGACGCCTAGGCAGGACGCACTCCATCCGAGCTGGATGGCGAGGGCGGCCGCAAACGAGGCCCCGCCTGCGATGCCCAACGTGTACGGCGTGGCCAAGGGATTGCGAAACAGGGCCTGGAATGCCATCCCTCCCAGCGCCAAAACGGCCCCCGCCGTAAAGGCCGTCAACACGCGGGGAATGCGAATCTCGCGGAGGATGCGCGCGTCGAGGTTTTCGGATCCCGACCACAGCAAGGTGGGGGAGAGCCACTTGGGACCGAGGAGCGGTGCCGTGATTAGGACCGCGGTTCCCAAGAGCAGGACGCAAACGAGGAGCAAGTCGGCACGCTTCACGGTTGCTCCTCGGGCGCGGACGGTACCACCATGGACAGATCGGCAAACGGATGCGGCGTCAGCACCAACTTGGCGGCGTAAATGCTTTCCAGCACGTCGCCGCGCATCAGTTCGCGGGGCGTGCCCTGAAAAGCCAACGTTCCGTCGCGCAAGGCCATGACCCGTTTGCCCGATAGGACGGCCGCGTTCAAATCGTGCGTCACGGCTAAGATCGTCACCCCGCATTCGCGATTGAACCGCGTGAGCAAGCGGCGGAGGTCCTCTTGGTGGCGATAGTCGAGAAACGTCGTCGGTTCATCGAGCAGCAGAACGTCGGCCTCCTGGGCCAAGGCGGCGGCCAGGCAAACCCGCTGCCGCTCTCCCCCGCTCAGACTGCCGACCACGCGGGCCGTCAGGTGCGACGCATCGGTCATCTCCAAGGCTCGGGCGACGGCTTGCCGATCCGCCGGACCCGGGGCGCTGAAAGGACTCCAATGGGGATAGCGGGACATCATCACGAAATCCGCGACCGTAAAGGGCGCCGATCGCCCCTCGCCCTGAGGTACGTAGGCCACCCGACGCGCCAAGCCTTTTTGCGAAAACGCCCGTCCCGAACGGCCCCACCACAGGACGGTGCCGGAATACGAAGCATAGTAGCCGATCAAACACCGTAGCAATGTCGTCTTGCCCGAGCCGTTCGCGCCGACCAGGCA
Organism: Thermogutta hypogea; assembly: GCF_055386265.1. NCBI lineage: Bacteria > Pseudomonadati > Planctomycetota > Planctomycetia > Pirellulales > Thermoguttaceae > Thermogutta > Thermogutta hypogea. The sequence goes on along the minus strand of NZ_AP042425.1, from coordinate 522,591 downwards.
TACGTACTCGCCTTCGCGGAGGGCAAAACAAACGTCGCGGAGTATTGCTCGGCCCCCCAGGGAAAGCGAGAGATGTTCAACGCGAAGGACCAGGGAATCGTCCGACATGTGCGAAAGTTCCTCTCCTCTCCGATCGATGTGCGGACCGATTCCCGGTTAGCACGACTTCGAGACGGGATTGACCCGCGAACGCTCGCATCCGGGCGTCCGAACGACGGCGGGGCGCCCTCGGGGCAAGGTCGGTACCGGCGGCGACCGACACCGCCGAGGCATTCCCGCATTATAATAAGTAGGCGATGGTTCCGTCCCCGCCGCGATGACGCGCCGGCCGAACCACGTGCCGGGTTGTCGCCGTTACCAGCCCTCCCATACGGCCTGATGCGCCGACCGTAGCATGCCATGAATCGGGAAACGCATCCGCAAGACGAATCGCCGTCCTTTGCGGAGATGGACTTTCAAGAGTTGGTTCGTCGCGCGGCGGCCGGGAGCGATGCCGCTCTCACCTGCTTGCTCCAGCGTTGCGAACCGAAATTCGAGATCGTCGCCCGGGTTTCCCTCGGCCCGCTTCTCCGTTCCCAGGTCGATACGTTGGATCTGGTGCAGTCGATGAAGCGGATGCTGATACCAGGGTTGCGGGCGGGTCGGTTCCAGTTTGAGTCGCCCGAGCAATTGGTAGCACTCGCCGCCACGGTCATCCGGCGCAAGGTCGCCCTTTATTGGCGACGGCAACGGCGAAAAAACGTGCCTTCCATTCCCGAAGCGGCACTCGCCGAGGTCGCCGGACTCCAGCACGATTCGGCCGTTCGGGAAATCGAGAACGAGGATTACTTGGCCCGATTGCTGGAAAGACTGACGCCGGAAGAGCGGCGCCTGTTCCAGCTCCAATTGGAAGGCATGACGATCGCCGAAATCGCGCGCGTACTCGGCCTTCCGGCCGGCCCCCTTCGCGCCAAACTGTGCCGCCTCCGCAAAAAGTTGCGCGATGCCGCCGACCTCCGCACGTGAGAAGCCGGCCGCTCGCCGCAAGCCTCGGTTTCACGGAGCGGTTGCACGAGCACCGGCGCCCGCCGCCGAGAGGCTCTCGATCGCCTTGGCAATCGCCGCGCGCCGCGCGTGGATGGGGCGAGGATCGGTCGTGAAGGTAGTCATGTCGCGAGTAATATCCGGCGGCACCTCCAGCAGAGATTGCACCTCGCCGCGGCGCGCGGGAGGCAATCGGTCCCCGTGAGCCTGCAACAGTTCCCGCAAGAGGTACAGCATCTCATAATCCTCGATCCCCTCGCGGAGCATTTCCCAACGAATGCTGGAGACGGGCGGGTCTAGGATCGGTTGACCGTTGTTGCGGCCGGGGACTCGTGCCGAAAGCGGCGGATAGATAAATCGCCCGTCCCCGTTTCCCCAATGACGTTTCACGCCCTTGGGAGTCGAATAACCGCTGACGTAGCCCATGGGGTCTTCATAGGGGTCCTGATACCCGTCGGGAAAGGCCGTCGAGGAGGTCCAATAATTCGCCGACCAGACCAACACGCCCTCGATCTTCCTTTGCCAGGTCTGCCACAACCAGACCCGCAATTCGGTGGCCGGATGGTCGATGAAAAGCGTGCAATACGGAGCTTTGGGACCGGTGCATACGTACCACCAAAAATGCTCCCCCTCCGCCCGCCGACTTTCCGCGCGGTCGTGATCGTAATTCGGAGTGACGGGACACCAGATATCCACGGCGCCGAAGAGTTCCTTCACCGGCTCCTCCGTCAACATGCGGCGGAGGCCTGGGGCGTATTGCTTCAATCGCTCCATCCCTTTTCGCACAAACTCGTAGTCCTTGGGGTCCGGCTCGTCGAACCAATAGACGTAGGCCATGTCCAGCCAACCTTTTTCCCGCAAATGTTGCTCCAGTTGTCGCACTTGATCGGCGAACATGGCTTGGTACTTGGGAGAGTCCTCGCCCATTCCCGCGATGGACGGCTCGTAGCGGTCGTGGAACGTCCCTCCGCCCATACCCTGGATCGACAATCGGATTCCCGTGAAGCGGAACTCTTCGACGGCCCGGGTCATGGCCGGATCGAATCGAGAGAAATCCAAGATCGCGCGCGGTGGATCGGCCTCCGGTTCGAACCTCACGCTGTAACCGTCCAGCGGGACGGGATCATACGGGGAGATGCGGTGCGCCGAAAAGCTGCGGAGGTACATGTCCAAGACTTGCCGCCGATCTTCCTCGGTCTTGGCATTGTGATATTGAAAAGCCGTGCCCGGGCTGAAACCGAAGGCCGTTTCGATGTGATTCCGTTCGGGCAAGGCGAAATCCCAGACCTGCAATCGGATCGGCACGTCAAGCTTCCAGTCCTCGGCCGTCAGCCGCAGCATAGCACCATATTCGCCGGCGGCGGCGTCACGAGGAACGTGCACCAGAATCCACAGCGGTTGGTTCAGCCCGGCCGTCAACGCGATGGGCGATTGCAGAGGCGGCAAGGCATCGGGCCACCAACCGCGAACACCGGTAGCGTCCGTCGGAGAATGCACGAAGTGGTAATACACTCGCAAGACATCCACGCAACTTGCCGGAATGACGGCGCCGTCCGGTCCGTGGAAATCGGAAATCTCCGCGCGGACGTTTTGCAAATCATGCTTCGGACGCAAGACGACTTGAACGGCCTCGTGGTCGCCTTTGGCTGCCTCCATTCGGACTACGACGAACTTCTCGGAGGAAGCATTCGGAAGGGGGCGTTCGCGGGGCACTTTCCAGCCCGCCTCGCACCACCACACACTTGCCGACGACGTCTCGGCAACCATGCTGCCGTAATCCGTCCGCTCGAACTCGGCGACCGGTACTTCCAGCTCCAACCCTCCCAAAACTTGATCACCGTCCGAGAATCGGACTTCGACAAAGTGCGTGCCGGGCGACCCCAAGATCAGAGGCGCGTGGAATTCCGCGCGACCGGCCGTGTCGAAAACCGCTTGGGACTGAGTCGGGCCTGTCGTCCGCCCCTGGGGATCGGTAACGGTAACTGCAACGTTCACTTTCCCTTGAACAGTGCCGGAGCCGCGCAAAACCCCCTGCAAGGATCGCGATCCGGCCGGAGTTGCTCGGCACTCGAGCGATTCCAAGACTGCGGGCCGGTCCTCCTCGCCGCGCCACACGGCATACCAAGTTTCACCCTCGGCGTCCTCCGTGGGCCGATCCAAATCGGCTTCGAAGCGGACCTGGTACACCTGCGCGGAGGCCGATTCCCCCTCCGAGCTGAGTCGCACGTAGATGACATCGGCGGGAAGTAATGCGGCGGGAACGTCGCCTTCGGAAGTACCCAATCCGGAAAGAGACGCCACGCGCGTCCACCGATCACCGTCCGTGGAGCATTCCGCCGCGATCGCCCCGCGCTGGTGATAGCCGACCTCGAATTGCATTTTCGCGCCGGTAAACTTTCGTCCGGGCAACTGAAAGCGATAGATCACCTCGCCGTTGCCGAAGGTCCAGCGATGCGTGTTGAATCCCGCCGTGGCGCGAAGCAAAACGCGGTGATGGTTCGTTCCCCGTCCTCCGAATTGGGTTTGGAAGACGTACTTGCCGTTGCGCACGGCCTCGTCGTTTCCAAGCGGTCCCACGGCCGTGCTTCGATAGATCGGCACGACCGGCGTCACCGTGACCCAATCGAACTGGATGGTCCCGGCCGCCTGCCAATAACCCAACCGCAAGGGAACGTCAGGGAAAGAGGAATCGCCGGCTCGAAAGACGTGGCCATACGTGTGCCACTGAGGGCCGAGGTCGTAATAGTCGCGATTGACGTTCGCCGGTCCCGACACGATGCACCCACCCCCGCCTTGCAGCCGCCGGGCCGAGAATTGCAGCCGGTATAACCCTCCCGGTTTTATGATGTGCTGCCGCGTCGTCCAGGATGCCGCCGACTGCCCGTTCCCCTTGAGTTCCAGAACGTCGCCATCCACCCAGGCGCCGCCCTCACCGCTGAGCGTCCAACCCTGAGGTTGCGAGTCTCCTTCGCGAAACTGCCCGTTGACGACTCCGTCCGGCAACGATTGGGCCGCCGTCTTTTTCCCGATACCGGGGCCGGCCAAGATAGTGACGCCCACGATCACGGCCGTCGCTAAAGAGCGTGCCGTCGGATGCGTTTTTCGGCGCCGCAAAGGATTCAACGAGGTGGGCTGCATTGGAATGATCTCCCCTGGTTAAGGCGGGTCACGTATGAACCCATATTAGCGGACGAAACCGCCGATGGAAGGTCCCATTTGGAGGCGTCGAGGTATCGATCTCGACATGATACCCACGGACAGCCCGACACGCACCGCGACGGTTCGCCCCCCAGACCTTGCAACATGGCCAAATCACGGTCGGGGTTTCGCGGGGGTAGGTCAAGGTTGCTTCTTTCAGGATTTAGGAATCCGTTCGGTTCCGCGGTTATTCCCGGCTCTTGGGAAGATGAAGTCCGTTTGCAAAAAAGCTAAGCTACGGGAAGAGAGTTGAATCGGCATTCAAGTCGGTTCGCGCGGCCTGTCGCAGGCTTTCCCGGTATTGCTCCGTCTTGCCGGTTCCGCTGCGCGGCGTGCGTGGGTCCGTCGGAAGGTTCTCTCATGCCGGCTGCTATCAACTACGTTTTGCTTGGGATCTTGCTCGGCGCTGTACAGCTTGCCGTGGGCATCGTATTGGGTCGACTGTTGGAGCGGTATTTTCGGGCGGATTCCCATGGCCGGGCTTCAAGCTCCGAGGGGCGCCGTGCCGTGCTGCGGCAGATTCGGGGGATTACGCGGCGCATCGAGAATGACGTGGCCGACTACCGCCGGTTTTTGGAGACCGCCAGCCAAGACTTTCTCCTATTGCCGCAAGCCGACGCTTTGGATGAGGCCGTCTTGGACGCGGTGCGACGCCTCGTGGCTGCCAATCAGATGCTCCAGGAACGCCTTGCCGGTGCGGAATCGCAACTCGCCGAGCAGGCCAAGCGGATCGAGGAACAATGGAGCCAGGCCCATTCCGACCCGCTGACGGGTCTGGCCAATCGCAGAGCTTTCGACGGCGAGCTATCGCGGCAATTCGCCGCTTGGCGTCGCACGCGCCAACCGTTCAGCGTGGTGCTGATGGATTTGGACCATTTCAAGCAAATCAATGATCGCTTCGGTCACCTTGTGGGAGATGAGGCGCTGATTCGCGTGGCACGAATACTGCAACGCACGGTGCGCGAGACCGATTTGCCGGCGCGAATCGGAGGCGAGGAATTCGCCGTTCTTTGTCCCGGTGCCGACTCGGAGGACGTCACCCGAACCGTCGAGCGGATCCGCCGGGCCGTGTCGGAGATCAGGGTCGGGAAAGATACCGAATGGGTGCGCGTGAGCGTCAGTTGCGGTTTCGCAAGTATTACCGACGACGAGCCGCCTGAGGCCCTGATTCGGCGGGCTGATGAGGCCCTCTACGCTGCCAAACACGGCGGCCGGAATTGCAGCTACCTGCACAACGGTCGGGAAGCCGTACCCATCTCCGGGGAGGACTCCGAAGCGGCGGCGGATACGCGTGAATCCGGGGGCGACTCACCTCGCCGCGGCCGATTGGAGATGGACGCTGAATACCAAGTCCTAGCGGACAGCCTGCGTTCCGCCTTGGCTCGCCTTTCGTAAGAATTTTTCAAGAGCCGTCGGGGTTCCGCCCGTGGACTCCGGCAAGTGGGCACCGGAACCCGTGAGGCAAGGTTCGCCGATCCGATGCAACACCATCTCCGGAGACATTCAATTCAGCGACGGATCCGGGGCGACGTGGCGAGGCTGGATGACCTGCCGAAGAACCATCCGTCCCGCCGTGTGCAGCAATAGTTGCCACAGGGCCGGGCCTTCCACCGGGCCGAAGACCAACTCGACATTCCCCGGCAGAACGAACCAGGCCCCTTGAGCCAACTCGTTTTCCAATTGACCGCCTGCCCACCCGGAATGCCCGAGAAACAAGCGAACGTCCTGACTCTCCTCGGCCAGTAATTGCTCGAGCTTTTCTCGCTGGGCCGAGTAATATAGTCCGGGCAGAACTTCCGCGTCCGCACAATCGCTCCGCCGATGGAGCGCCAGAACCGGGCCGCTGACCGGGCCGCCCGAGTTCAAAGGACGATCCACCTTGCACGGGCGCTGTGAAACTTGTTCCCACAACTCTTTAACGGTTTTGGGATGCAACCGATTCAACACCAAACCGAGCGCCCCTTGGGGAGTATGGGCCAACATCAGCACGACGGTGCGGATGAAGTTCGGATCCACTAGCTGCGGCGCGGCAATCAGGAATCGACCTTGAAGCGAATCCATAACGGGTCCCCTCCTCCTTCCGTATTTTATGGGGCTGGGTGTCGCAGAATTCAACCGGGCTTCGCCCTGACTTATCCCCACTTTTCGGCGTGCCGCGCAGAAAAATTGGCGGTCCCTCGAAAGCCCTGATGTGGTATAGAGTTGCAGAGAAAAAACACCTCAACTCAACCACGAGCAGCGGAGGGAACCGCCATGAAAGCAATGGAAGCCGTGCTGTGGATCACCAGTGTATGTGTCGGGCTGCGAAAGAGCCAGAGCAAAACTCTGGGCGATTTGGTGTCCGTGGCCCTACAGATCGGCCGGGTGAGCCTGTCGGAACTGGGCCGGCTGCTGGCCGAACAGGGCGAGGGGGCCGCCAAGCACGGCATCAAGCGGGCCTGGCGTTTTACGGCCAACCATCGCGTGCAGATCAGCGACGCCATGCAAGGGCCGCTCCGCTGGCTGCTCCACTGTCGCAAGTACTGGAAGAAGCGTCCGCTGGTGGTGACGCTGGATTGGACCGAGGTCCGTGGGTTCTGCACGCTGATGGCGGCCGCGGTCATTCGCGGCCGCGGCGTGCCGTTGCTCTGGGCCAGTTACGAAAAGTGGGAATTGTACAAGAGCCAGAACAACCTGGAAGAAGGCTTGCTGCGACTGCTGAAGTCCCTGCTGCCGGAGTGGATCACGGGGATCGTGGTCGCCGATCGGGGCTTTGGACGCACGGAGTTGGCCCGAACCTGCCAGGACTTGGGTTTTCACTACGTGATCCGCATCAAGCCGAACGTGTATGTCACGTGCCATCAATTCCGGGGAAAACTGGAGGTCTTGCCGGTGCAACGCGGCACCCAACGGCTGCTGCGCGACGTGCAATTCCGCAAGCGGGATCCGGTGACGCAGCACGTGGCGGTGTGCTGGAAACGGGGACTGCCGAAGCACCGCGACGAGTGCTGGTTCCTGATGACCGACCTGCCTTACTCGGTCCCAAAGCTGACGAAGCTGTATGGTCGGCGGATGACGATCGAGGAACTGTTCCGCGACGAGAAGAATCGCCGCCACGGCTGGGCGTTGCGCAACACGCAGATCACGCGGCCCGACCGGTTCGACCGGTTACTGCTCATTCTGACGCTCGCCTACTGGCTGCTCGTGGGCGTCGGCTTGACCGCGCTGAGGCAGTATCCCGCGGGCATGTGGTGCAGCAGCAATCATCCGCAAGCCTGCGGGGTCTTCTTCATCGGGCGGAAGATGATCCGGCGACCGGAACTCACGGCCAGGCAAGCACTTTCCGCGTTGCTCCGCGCGCTTCTAGCCGAGGCCGAAAAGTGGGGATAAGTCAGGGCTTCGCCCGTTCGGAAATGTCGTACCGTCAATGAGTTGTTTCCGTACACCAGGGCCGCCTTGCTATCTGCCGAAGACAGCCTCCCGCCGACAGCCGCCCCTGAAGGTAATTTCGCTCGGGCGATTCGGGAATTCCCTCACAGGGCTATATTTGACTTAGTTGACAAACTTAGTACAATATTGTGTCGTGGTTTTGACGATGAGGTAGTTGTGGAGTAGGTCGCGCAAGGCTTGCGAACCCACAGTGCGCAAGCGTGCGAAGTCATTTTCCTCGTGTATCGCCGTGACGATCACAGTGGCGATCCTGATATGACTTGATATGATTTGTTCGGCCATGCTTGATAAAATCGCTAAAGAAGCTGACAATTTACCTGAGGCTGCTTTGGAAAACCAATCGTCTCCGGATTCCTCGGTCCTCGATTGGCGTTTTCCCAGCATCGAACCGGTACGGGCACCCGGAGAGGTCGGCTGTCCGAGCGAAGACGACTTGAACCGCCTTGCGGAAGTGAGCCGACTGCTGGAAGGTGCCTCCGCAGAAGAGATCTTAGCATGGGCGGTGAAGATTTTTTTCCCGCAACTGACCATGGCCACGGCCTTCGGTCCCGAGGGTTGCGTCATCCTTTCGATCCTGGCCAAAATCGAGTCCCGGGTTCGGGTTTTCAATCTTGATACAGGGTATCAATTTCAGGAAACTCTGGAGTTGCGAGATCGAATTGCACGGGACTTGGGTATCGCGGTCGAACTGGCGAAGCCCGAAACCTCGGTCGAAGAATATGAGCGATTGCACGGCGGGCCGCTTTACAAGACCAATCCGGACCGTTGCTGCTTCGACCGAAAAATCCAGGTGCTGCGGCGCGAGGTCGTCGGCTATCGGGCGTGGATCAGCGGAATTAGGCGCGATCAAAGTCCCCATCGTGCCAACGCCCCGATCGTCGGTTGGGACAAAAAGTTCGGCCTGGTCAAAATCAATCCCCTGGCCAATTGGAAGAAAGGGCAGGTGTGGCAACGCATTTTGGACGAAAAGATTCCCTATAATCCCTTGCACGATCAGGGGTACCCCAGCATTGGTTGTCGGCCTTGCACGCGGCCCGTCCTCCTGGGAGAGGACGAACGGGCCGGGAGGTGGAGCGGAACCGGCAAGACGGAGTGCGGGCTTCACCTTTCCGATGATCCGCCGCCCCCTCCGCCGACGCAATTCGGCAGCCTATAAGCGATCGAGCGAGGTCGGAGCCTTTCGCGATCAGAATGCCTTCCATGAATCTCGGATGAGGCCGTGATGAAGATTTCCGCCAAGACGGAATATGCTTGCGTCGCCCTGCTGGAACTTTCGGCACGCTACGAATCCGGCGAGCCCGTCCGCATTCGCAAGATCGCCGAGCGGCACAGCGTTCCTGCCCGTTTCTTGGTGCAGATTCTCCTGCAATTGAAGGGGGCGGGCATCGTGGAGAGCACGCGGGGCGCGGCCGGGGGATACCGCCTCGTCGTGCCCCCGAGTAACTTGAGCCTCGGTCGTGTGATGGATATCGTCGAGGGCAACCGGGATGACCAGGAAGCGATGGTCACCGGAGCGTCGCCCGAATCCCCTGCCGTCAAGGCACTGATCGATGCCTGGCGCGGCGTGTATCGCAAGGAGAGGGAACTACTCGAATCCATCACCTTCGCCCAACTACTCGAAGACGCCCGCCGCTACGATACCGCCATGTACTACATTTGAGCCGAGCCTGACGACGTTTTTGCCCGCCTTCCCGCTTTTTTTCTCATCTCGCGACTCAGGGGCTTCGGCACTCCCCAAGAACTCCGCTGCGTCCTTCGCTCCCCGATCGCTTTCGGAACGGAAACGGCTTTGCTTGCTGATCCCATCCGGCCACGATACATTAGGCGACATTGGCGGAGTTTCGCGGACCGCTTGAGTTCAACGTCTTGAGCGCAAACCGTCGGATCGCGATGCGCCCTTTGCCGCGGATTTGAATCGTTTTCGACCGGGAGAGATACCATGCATGTCGCCCCCCAACGCTACCTAACCGCTGGCGCCTCGCGGCTCGGCTTCATGGCGTTCGCTGCCGGCTTGCTCGCCTTGGCGGCCTTGAATGTTTCGACCGTCGCCGCGCAAGAGCCTGGTGAAGTGCTCTGGCGGATCGGTGTCCGCGACAACAACTCGGCTGAGTTCTCGCAAGCCCCCGATCAATTCGATCGATACAAGAACGATCCCGTCTTCATCGTCGGTCTTTCGGATCCCAAGGCCGATTGGCCCTACGTGCATCCCGGCCCGGCGGACGTTTGGGCGAATTCCCGACCGCACGTTGCGACGATCTTTTTTGGTCTGAGCCGTCGCCCGGCCGGCGAGTATCGTTTGATCCTCGACTTTACCGACACGCACGACCGCGCTCCCCCCGTCCTCCGCGTCCACCTGAACGGTTCGGAGATATTCCAGCAGCGGTTGCCCGCGGGCGGCCCCGACGACACCATCCGGGGTGACGCTTCCAAGGGCAAGGAGTGCGTCATCGAAGTGCCGATTTCCGGAGATCTGCTAAAGCAAGGCTCCAACGTCCTCACGCTGGAAGGCGACCAGGGTAGCTGGTTCCTGTACGACGGCATCGAGATGATGGGGCCGGCCGGGGCCGCGGTCGACCAGGTTCGGAACGCCGTTTTCGTCCGCTCCATCCGCCCGCTCCCGGTCCTCGTCCAGGCGGGCGAGGCCTTGGTTCAGGGCGTGCAAGTCGCCGCCTTTGCCACCGACCCGGCCGAGGTCACCGCGTGGCTGAACGGCAGGCAAGTTTGGCAGGGTACCCTGGAGCGAGGCTCCGCTGAAGTCGTGGTACCTGCCGATCGGGTCGAGCAACCCACTGAAGCGACGTTCACTTTCAAATTGGGCGACCGTACGCTGCTCGAACAAAAGATCACGCTCGTGCCGGTTCGCCCGTGGGTGGTCTACCTGTTGCCGCACTCCCACGTGGACATCGGTTACACCGAGGTGCAAACCAAGGTCGAGCGCGACCAATGGCATTTCATCGACCTGGCGATCGAAGCCGCCGCGCGGTCCGCCGACTACCCGCCTGAAGCCCGCTTCAAGTGGAACGTCGAAGTCTTGTGGGCCGTCGATAGCTACCTGCGGCAGGCCGATGACGCGAAGAAGGAAGCCTTTTTGAAGGCCGTTCGCGAAGGTGTGATCGGGCTGGACGCCCTTTACGGCAACGAACTAACGGCCCTTTGCCGACCCGAGGAATTGGTGCGATTGGTGGACTTCGCCGAGCGCCTTTCCCGCGATTACGGCCTAACCGTCGATTCCGCCATGATCAGCGACGTTCCCGGTTATACCTGGGGTTTGATGTCCGTGTTCGGCCAGGCGGGCGTTAAGTACTTTTCCATCGGGCCCAACGGCGGTCACCGCATCGGTCACACGCTCCGCGTTTGGGGCGATCGAGCCTTCCGCTGGCTTTCTCCCGACGGCACGCACAGCGTCCTTTGTTGGATTCCCCGTCGCGGGTATTGGCGGGGCTTCCTGGGCGGCGATCAACTTCTCGATTACTTGAGCGATCTCCAAGACTCCGACTATCCCTACGACCTGGTGCAGCTACGCCATTGCATGGGCGACAACGCCCCGCCGGACGTGGCCGTTTCCGATTTCGTCAAGGACTGGAATGCCCGCTTCGCCTATCCGCGCCTCGTCATTTCCACCTGCTCGCAAATGATGCGCGACTTCGAGACGCGATACGGCGATTCCGTCCCCACGGTCTCCGGCGACTTCACGCCCTACTGGGAGGATGGAGCGGCTTCGTCCGCCCTCGAAACGGCGATGAATCGCGACGCCGCCGAACGCCTCTCCCAGGCCGAAGCCCTCTGGGCCGTGCTCAATCCGCAAGCCTATCCCGATGAGGCCTTCTATCAAGCCTGGCGCAACGTCGTCCTCTACGACGAGCACACCTGGGGCGCTCACAACAGCATCACCGAGCCGGACAGCGACTTCGCCCAGTCGCAATGGGCGATCAAACGCCAATTCGCCGTGGACGCCGATCGGCAATCCCGCGAGCTGCTTGCCGCCGCCGTGCAGGGCCCGGCCGCCGACTCCCCGTCCTCCGCTATCGAAGTCTTCAATACCTGCGGTTGGAGCCGAAGCGGCCCGGTGGTCCTGGAAACTCCGTCCCTTCCCGCCGACTCCGCCGTCTTCGACGCGTCGGGCAAACCGGTCCTCAGCGAGCGGATGGCCGACGGCCGTTTACTGTTTTGGGCCGACGACGTCCCCGCCTTCGGCAGCCGGCGTTTCGTGTTGAAGTCCGGCAGTGCGACGCACACCGACCTTTCCGCCGACCGAGCCGCCCGAGCGGAGGGGCTTACCCTGCAAAACTCCGTGTTGACGATGGAACTGGACCCGGCCACCGGCGGCGTTGCCAAGCTCCTCCACCGTCCCTCCGGCCGAGACGTCGTGGACCGAGCCGGCGGGTTGGCCCTCGCCGATTTCTTCTACGTGGCGGGCCGCGACCCCGCCGCCGCGAAACGGGCCGAAGGCGACGTCCAGGTCCGCGTCCTCGAGAAAGGCCCCCTCGTCGCCTCGCTCGAGGTCCGGTCACCCGCTCCCGGGTGCCGCAGTCTAACTCGCGTCTATCGCCTTTTCGCCGACAGTGACGCCTTGCACGTCACGGTCATCCCAGATAAGGAAAAAATCCGCACGCCCGAGGGCGTTCACATCGCCTTCCCGTTCCAAGTTCCCGAGGCCGCGCTCCGCCTGGATACCGCTTGGGCCGTCGTCCGCCCCGAGACCGATCAGTTGCCCGGCGCGTGCAAGAACTACTTCACCGTCCAGCGCTGGGCCGACCTCTCCAACGATCAGTTCGGCGTGACCTGGGTCACCGTCCACGCCCCGCTGGTCGAAATCGGAGCCATCCGCACCGACGTTCCCAAACCCTTCGATCCGACCGGCTGGCTGGAGACCATCGAGCCGAGCGGTACACTGTATTCATACGTGATGAACAATTACTGGGAGACGAATTACAAGGCCGACCAGGAAGGCCCGACGCCGTTCGCCTACGTGGTGCGACCGCACGCGGGCGGTTACGACGGCACGGCCGCCGCCAAACTTGCGATCGAGGCGAGTCGCCCCCTCCTGCCCGTCGCGGTCCGCCCCGACGCCCCGACCGGCTTCGCCCTTCCGTTCTGCGTGCAAGCCGAGGGCGCCGTCATCGAGACGCTGAAGCCCGCCCGCCGGGGCGACGGCTGGATCGTACGTCTGTTCAACCCGGCGACGAATCCCGGCAAGGCGACCGTCGAGTTCGCTGCCGGCAAGACAGGTCGGGCATGGTACGGCAATATTGCCGAAGCATCCTTGCAGCCCGTCACCGGCCCGATCGAGCTGCCGCCGCGAGCGATGCTCACGCTTCGGATCGAAATGCAGCCGTAAGGTGAGAGGGCCGCTTGCGTCGAGTTCGAGCGAGAAGCTCCACCCGCCGTTTCCACTTTGCGGCCGAGCGAAAGCACAGATAGGCTGCCGTGCCGTGGACCGCCGTCAGGGAGAGCAGCCAGTGCGTCGCCTCGCGCCGCCAGGCATCCAAATCCAAGGGGAGGGACCGCGTCGCCGGACTGAGACCCACGACCGCCGTCAGGTAGGCGAACACGGCCGCGGTGCCGGCCAATCCCCACCCCACCGCCCGCCTCGCAGACCAGTCGGGAAAGACCAGGGTCGCGCCGGTTGCGCAGGCCTGAATTACGGCTGCGGCCGACAGCCAACCCGCCCAAGCCGGAGTATCGCCGCCTTTCATCGCGAGTGCGGCGGGCAATAGGGTAAAAACGCTCACCGCCCACAACCACAGGGCCGCCCATCTCGCGGCAGCCAAATCCCCGTGATTCGTCCGATAGGCCCCACCCTCATCCGATGTCGGATCCTTTGAGCCGCCGGCGTCATTCCGCGGCACCTCGCTAGAGCCGCCGGCGTAAGCCGGCGGTGACTCTCTGGTATCGCTGCTCTCATCCAGCGGACTCTGCGAGCCGCCGGCGTAAACCGGCGGTGTCTCTCTGGTGTCGCTGCTCTGAGGCGGCGGATCACCCGAGCCGCCGGCGTGAGCCGGCGGTGACTCTCTGGAATCGCTGAAATCACCCGGCGGTGCCCCCCCGGCCCCGACGTCGGCCGACGGCGGATTTTCCGGGCCGCCTCCATCCCCCGGCGCGGCCCTCTCCGTCGGTATAATAAACGGCAGCCCGCACACCGGACATACCATCTCCCGGCCCGCGAAATCCCGCGGCACCGTGATGCGGTGACCGGCTGGACAGCAAACCCGAATCGGCACGTGACGGTCTTCTCCCGGCTTCAACCCGTTTTCGGCCCCCCTGCGGCGGCCCGGCCGCCCTCATTGTTGGTCGCACGCAACGCAGATGCAACCCGACGCCCTCTCGAAACGGAACGCCTCCCAAACTGCCGCGATGGTTCGCGAAAACTTGGCAACGGTCCTGACCGCCCAAGCGGCGGGCGCCATCGCCGTCGTCCGGCTGGAAGGCCCCCTGGTCGAGACGGCCGTTCGACGGCGTGCGCGGAGCCGCGCCGGCAAACCGGTGGAAATCCCACCGGGCAGTCGCCCCCGCCTGGTCCGTTGGGACTTCGGCGGCCCGGAGCCTGAGGAGGCCGTGCTCTACCGCCCCGACGAGCTGGTCCTGGAAATCCACTGCCACGGCGGCCCCCGCGTGGTGGAAAACCTCGTCGCGGCGGCCGCGGCCGACGGATTCACCCGCCTGACTTGGCGACAATGGGTTTCCCGTCGTGAATGCGACCCCATTGCGGCGGCCGCCCGAACGGCCCTGGCTCACGCCCGAACCCTCCGCACAGCCGGTATCCTCCTCGACCAATACCACGGGTCCCTCCGCTCCGCGGTAGAAACGATCGCGCAAGCCCTCGAACAAGGCAGCCCCGATGCCCCGGAACGCCTGCGTCGCCTGGCCTCGCGCATACCGCCGGGTCGGCACTTGATCCGGCCGTGGCAAGTCGTCATCCTGGGACCGCCGAATGTCGGAAAGAGCAGCCTGCTCAACGCCTTGGCCGGTTACGACCGTGCCATCGTCCATCCCACCCCGGGTACCACCCGCGACCTCGTCTCGGCCGTCATGGTGGCCGACGGCTGGCCGATTGAGGTGATCGACACCGCCGGATTGCGGCGAGCCGATCACCCCGTTGAGCAATTAGGGGTTCAAAAGGCCCAAGCGACGGCGGAGGCGGCCGACCTCGTGATCCTGGTCTTCGACCGCTCGCGTCCGTGGGAAGAGGAGCACGAAGCCCTACTGGGCTGTTACCCCCAGGCCCTGCTCCTGCACAACAAGGCCGATCTTGCCGCCGCGCCGGGCGAGCGCCCGCCGGGACTGGAAGTGTCGGCCCACCGGCCGGAAGATGTGCCGACGATCTTAGATGCCGTGGTCCGGCGATTGGTGCCTTCGCCGCCTGTGCCGGGCGAGGCGATCCCCTTCACCGAAGAGCAGGCCGCTGCCGTCTGCGAGGCCCTGGAGTTGTTGCAACGCGCCGGCCCCCGCGCCGCCGCACACCGCCTCCGCCAGTGGACGCCTCCCACGTCGGCGCCTCCAGCGTCTGAGCCTCCAGCGTTGGAGCCTCCAGCGTAAGCTGGAGGTGCCTTGTCACAAGTTTCAACGTCGGAGCCTCCAGCGTAAGCTGGAGGTGCCTGTTACACAACCCACAATTCACCACCGCCTTACGCCGGTGGCGGGGCCGTGTCCTGTCCCCTCACCCACACCGACAGCGGCGACTTCTGCCGTAACACGTAATTCACGGCATGTTCCACCGCCTTCACGTCGCGAAGCAAACGCCGCGAACCGCGTCGCGTCCACCAGCGGCGCGCCGTTCCCGTCAGGCCGTTCAGCCGCCGAGAGCCGTAGGCCTTCAAATCGCGCAACACATCCTCCGGGCGGCAATCGTCCGGAATGCCGATGACCACATGGACATGATCGCCCATGATCGCCGCAGCCTCCAATCGCCACGCCCGAACACACGCCGTCCGCAGGAACTGGTCGAGCAACGCCCGAGCAAGATCGGCCTGCAATGCCGCGGTTGAGAAGGTTTGATTCCGAGCCGACGTCACTTGCAGACCCGGCATGGGAGGCTCGAACGGCTCCCCGCGGCGGTCACGTTCCCGGCGGGGCCCCGGGCCGCGACGCACGGAGGCCACCGAACCTCGCGGATCGCCCGGCAGCCACGTGCCGTAGACCGTCCAAGTGAGGAGCCAATATTGCATCGCTTTCGCCCCATTGCGCGGTCGCCGAACATCCACCTACGACTCACCACCAGCTCACGCTGGTGGCTCCAAAATCCCCGAAACCTCCAGCGCCGGAGCCTCCAGCGTAAGCTGGAGGTGTCTCCAACACAACCCAGAATTCACCGCCGGCTCACGCCGCCGGCTCGCGAATCCAGCGTAGCCCCCCCGTTTGGCGAAAATTTTTTCGATTTGAAAAAATTTTGCTTGCGTTCCGGCTCGACCCGCCTATAATGGACCGATGAATGGGAAGTTCCCTGCGGTAAACAGGCGGTGAGTTCCCTGGGGCAATCCGGCAAACTTAGATTCGGCAACCACGACGATGAACTCGGTTTTGACCTGGCGACGATCGGCCCTGATGGCGGCCGCGCTCCTTTGGGCGGCGTGGGTCGCACTGCCGGTCCAGGCGGGGTTCATCAGTGTGTGCGACGCCCCCCTGCAGGTCCTCCTCACCGGCGACGACGAGGCGTTGACGCAGGCCCTGCTCGCCCAAGATTCCGGAGTCGTCCGGTCCACGGCAGCGGCGGCCCGCGATACCGAACTACCCGGTCCGGATGCCGATCCTGCAACCAATCCTTTCTGGCAATTCTGGGCCGCGCAGCACGTCGGGCTTTCCTCCGCCCCCGGTATGAGCAGCCCATCGGTTTTGACCAGCGCCGGCTCCGGCGGGGGTGCTCCGGTCGCTATTGCCTATTGGACTTTCCACAGCTTCTCGCCACCGTTGACCGGCCGCATCATCGACCGGCCACTTCTGATCCTCCCCACCGGGCCCATCTTCGAGATCCTTAGACCGGCGTAGGTGCGGCAACGAGTTTAGATCGAATGATGGGTTGATTTTTTTGTGGGTAGATTCATGGACTTTTGTCGGAGAGTAAACTATGAAGCGCGTTTCTATGTTATTAAGTTTTGCTTTTCTCGCTGGATTCGCATCTGTTAGCCAGGGTGGTTTAATGAGCCTTCTGGCATCCGGCAACACGGCGAATGACGTTTTGAACGATAATAGTTTGGGGGTCATCGAAAGAGTTTCGCACTCTAACAACACCCCCCAGGTGGGGGATATCGCTTGGGGTTTGATAGAGATTAGTACCGTTAAGCCTGGTGGCTTAAGCGCTGTTTCGACGTTAGGAAAGGTTTATATGGTTTATGCGGTCACCTTTGGTACGCAACTCGATCCCAACGATCCATTTAAATGGTCGTATAACCCTGCGGAGGCTAAATTAAATAGCTTACTTGGCACAACGGCGTTTACCGGAACCAATGCCATGGCGGCTGTTGTCGAGTTTGCCGGGACTGCAAGTTCCGCTATTACCAACCTTCCGTGGGGGGACGAAGACGTATTCGCCTCGGTTACTCAATTGCAGTCTGCGATCACAGAAGTATCCAACAATGCCAACGTTTTGTTTGCGTTCGGTTTGAATAGCAACGAATCCGATTTGTTTGAAACGTCCAACAGTGGTGAGTTGACAAATGGCGGACGAATTAAGCTGAATGTGAATGCAAAGTTGTCCGTGACATACGCTGCCCCCGGGATCAATCTATCGGACTTTAAAGAACTCTTCGGAATACCCGGGCATGAGGGTGCGCTTGTCAAGAAGGGTACGCAGGTCCTCAACACAACTATCTTCAACAGTAACGGATTTATATTGACCAATGATTCTGGCAATTACGGCGTCAATTACGTCCCCGAGCCGGCTTCAATGATCGGTTTGGCGTCGTTGGCGCTGGCCGGGGCCGGGCTGGGCTTCGTCCGCCGCCGTAAGGCGTGAGGTTGGCGTTCTGGGATCCGATTCCCGGGCGCTACCGTGAGCCTCCTGAGGCTCGGCTGGCGCTTTGAGCCTCGGGCGTAAGCCCGAGGTGGAGCACTAGCAAACGTTCGCGAGCCGCCGACTGCCGTCGGCGGCTCGTTTCGCTTCGGTCGCGACGTCAGCGTCGCACCACCGGCTGACGCCAGCGCTGGAACTCACCACCAGCTTACGCCGGTGGCTCGGGTAATCTGCTGGAGCCTCCAGCGTGAGCTGGAGGTGTCTCGAACACAACCCAGGATACACCACCAGCTTACGCTGGTGGCTCTAGAATTCACCACCGGCTTACGCTGGTGGCTCTAGAATTCACCACCGGCTTACGCCGGTGGCTCTAGAACTCACCACCAGCTAACGCTGGTGGCTCTTACGCTGGGGCGCTCCGTGCTGGGGCGGGGCTACGACCGCGGGACAGAATGGTGTAAAATCTAGCGCGTGACGCCATTAGCACCCCAGCTCCGCCCGTTCGCCTTTGGCCCCCTGCCGGCGCCCGGACGCCCTTGGCATCCCGTGACCGACCGGGCTGGACGGCCGCGGGATCCGTTTCGGCCGTGGAGCACGTATTTGGGAGACTCCGCCCGTGCTGAAAGAGCTTTCATCCCTCGCCGCCTTGCTGCGCAACGCCCAGGAGATCAGCGATCGTGTCAAATCGCTGGGCGAGCGTCTTTCGCAAGAGCGGTTTACCGGTGCGGCCGGGGGCGGGCTGGTGCAAGTGGTATTGGATGGCACGATGGAGCCGAGGGGCGTATCCATCGAGCCGCAACTCTTAAGCCGCGAGTCGCAAGAGCTGCTGGAGGAGATGCTCGTCGGCGCGATGCGGGATGCGGTACGCAAGGCCCGCGCTCGCCATGCGGAACTGCTCCAGGAGTTGAGCGGCGGCCTGAATCTGCCGATCATGGACGGGCTGAAAGACATGTTGGCCCCGCGTCCCAAAAACGACGGCGGAGAATCTCGGTAGAGCTTGCCACGTTTAACGGTACGGAATCGGCTCCAATCGCGTTTGGGCGATTAGCTCAGTTGGTTAGAGCGCCACGCTTACAACGTGGATGTCGGCGGTTCGAGTCCGTCATCGCCCACTGGGGAGACGACCGAGCGGGGCGGGGTTGTCCGACGGGCCGCTGATGGCATCATCGCCGAGCAATCGGTGGAACAGTCCGCTGACGGCCTCGGACGAGATGCCCTTCGCCTCCACGACGCTTGCCGCCCCATCCACGGCGCGACCGTTCCGGAGCCGCAAGCGGTCTAGCTGAATGCGCATCATGCCCGACTTCTCGCTTCTCGGCTCGCCGTCGGCCGGATTGGCCCGTTGGTGCCAAACGCAGCGCAGCTCCCCCGAGATCACGGTTTCCTCCAAGATCGGATCGGGCGCGAACGGCGTGTCCGCCGGTAAACCTTCCGTCCCACGGACGATCATCGCCCCCTTGAACTCGGCTTGGGCTTCGAGAGCGACTTGCGGATTTCGGCCGAGCGCTGCGCGGCACAACTCCAGCGGCAAAAAGCGACCGCCGGTATCCATCATCGTCATACGTTCCGTATTCTGGGAGTTCCCACGCCGGACCACGAGTTGAAACGAGACCGGCGGGAGCTGGGGATCGTCCCCGGCGGCACGGCAGGTCGCCCGATATACGGGCCGGCCATCCTCGATCGCCGTCCAACCCCGGAACGACGCGCCGCGCCAAAGGACTTCGTCCTGCCGGCGGATGATGACGCGATCGGCGGAGATTTGCCAAGACGGCGGCGTATGCGTGCTCGGTTGCGTCAATTCGGCCGCGAGGCGATCGCACCACGCCCGAAGCGTGCGAACATCCAAAAGGACGCTCTCCGTCCGGGCATTCCACTTGTGAGTCGTACCTGCCGTCACGACCAAGGATTCGAAGTCGGCTTGAAGTTGGTCGTACAGAGGATCGCGGAAAGATACCCGCGGGAATCGAACGATGCTCGGCAGCGGGTGTTCGAACGTTGGGAACTCGGCGTGCATCCCCGTCGCCGAAGTCAGTTGCATGCGCCACCCGTCGCGATACGCCGGTCGGTGACGGCCCAAGAGGATTGCGAGGATCGCCAGGCCGGGCACCAACCAGGCGGCAAGCAATCCGCCCAGATAGAGAAGACGTCGGGTTCCTTCGTGCATGAGCCGCCTCCGTGCGGTCATGAGGGTTTTTCTCGGCCGCAATCCGACGACCTTGGGTGCGGGCGGATGCGACTTATCGGCTTCGAGCCATCTCTTCAAACAGTGCGATCCGACGGCGGATCTCTTCGATGTTATCCTGCCCGAACTTATCCACCAGCGCCGCGGCGATTTCGAAGGCCACGACGTTTTCCACAATCACGCCGGCGGCGGACACGGCGCAGACGTCGCTGCGTTCGTAGGCCGCTGCTTGGGGTTGCTTGGTGGGCAGATGGACCGACTCCAAGGGCTTGGCCAAAGTGCTGATCGGTTTCATCGCCGCGCGGATCACGATGGGTTGAGCGTTGGTCATGCCGGCCTCGATGCCGCCCGCCCGGTTCGTGGGCCGAACAAACCCCAAGCACCGCTCGGCGGCCCGATTCGGATCGTACGCGATGGGATCGTGGGTTTCGGAACCGAACCTCCGCGCGGCCTCGAACCCGAGACCGATTTCCACGCCTTTGACGGCCTGGACGGCCATCACGGCCTGCGCCAAGCGGCCATCGAGCTTGCGGTCCCACTGGGCGTGCGTTCCCAGGCCGAAGGGCACGTTTTCGACGCGGACCTCGACGATGCCGCCCAGGGTGTCGCCTTGTTTGCGGCACGCGTCGATGAGCCGGACGGCTTCGTCGTCCTTTTCGGGCGCGAGGCTGTAAAGGGGCGACTGATCGCGAATCGCACGCAGTTCCTCGAGGCTGCCCTGCCTAGGGGGCAGATCGACCGGTCCCAGAGCTACGACGTAGCCGAGGACGTCGATCCCCACGGCGGTGAGCAGTTGTCTGGCCAAGGCCCCGGCCGCCACCCGCCCCACCGTTTCGCGGGCGCTCGCCCGCTCCAAGATGGCGCGGACCGACGTGAGGTATTTGATGGATCCGCTCAGATCCCCGTGCCCCGGCCGGGGGCGATCGAGGTCCTCCATCTTCTCGATCTTGTAATCGTTGTTTTTGACCCACAGGGCGATCGGACTGCCCAGGGTCACCCCACGCCAGGTCCCGGAGAGTACCTCGACACGGTCTTGCTCCAATCGCTGGCGTCCGCCGCGACCGTAGCCGCCCTGCCGCCGCTCCAGCTCCCGGTCGATGACGCCGGTATCGAGGGCGATCCCGCAGGGAAAACCGTCCACCACCGCCAGGATGCCTTTTCCGTGAGATTCGCCAGCCGTCCAATATCGAAGCATGCCTGGATCCGAATTCGTTAGTACGCTTATAAACAAGAACGCGCGGGGCCGCTGATCGGGTACGATCACGGCACGCCGCTCGTGCCGCGCCACCGCTTCGTCCGCCATGATGGGCGGCGAGAGCACGTCCCGGATCGTCCCGCCCTATCATGGGCCATGACTTGCCGATGGTGTTGAACGAGTCCGGCACTCCGAAGAGTAGGACCCACCGGCAACGTACACTTGCCTATTTTATTCAATCCCCCGAAAACGGCACAGACCGATTCAGAGCACCGTGCTGGTTTTGCCGGTAATCCAACAGGGTAATCCAACAGGCAAGACACCGAACGAGTGCCAACCCCCGATCGTTTATGGGCAAGATTAGGGAGCGCTACTCCCCCGGCCTGAATTTGTTCCCTCACACGGTCCGGACGCGGATCGGCGTTTGCGGGAAAACATCGGCAATCGCCCGGGGCAAGTGCCGTCGAGTGCAAGGGCGTCCTGTCAGCGGCAAGGCGACACTACTCAGGGCGAAACCGAGTTCCCGTCAGCCGCTCGAACGCCTCGATATACTTGGCCTGGGTTTTGCTTACGATGTCGGCCGGCAGTTCCGGCGGCGGGCTATTCTTGTCCCAGCCGATGTGCTCCAGCCAGTCGCGAACGAATTGTTTGTCGAATGAAATCTGCGGCCGTCCCGGCTCGTACTGCTCCACCGGCCAGAAGCGGGAACTGTCGGGAGTCAAGACTTCGTCGATCAGGATCAGCTCGCCGTCGTACCAGCCCCATTCGAACTTGGTGTCGGCGATGATGATGCCGCGATCGCGGGCATATTCGGTCCCCCGCTGAAAAATGGCGATGCTGCGGCGTTTCAATTCCTCGGCCGTTTCCCTGCCGACGATTTCCGTCATTCGTTCGAACGATATGTTCTCGTCGTGGCCCGTCTCGGCCTTGGTAGCGGGCGTGAAGATCGGCTCGGGAAGCTCCTGGCTTTCCAGCAGCCCCTCCGGCAACGGAATTCCGCACACCCGGCCGTTTTGACGGTATTCCTTCCAACCCGACCCGGAAAGATAACCGCGGACCACGCACTCGATGGGCACGACCCGAGTCTTTTTGACCTTAGCCGTCCGACCCCGGAGTGGGGCAAGATCGACGTCGGGGGGCAAGCCCATCTCGTCCACATTGGTGGTAATGATGTGATTGGGTTCGTAGATCAAGCTGAACCAAAAGGCGGAGATGCGGTTAAGGATCTGTCCTTTGTAGGGTATGCCCGTCGGCAATACCCAGTCGAAGGCGGAGATGCGGTCGGTACTTACCAGTAACAAGGAGTCGCCCAGGTCGTAGATGTCACGGACTTTGCCACGGCGGACCGGCAGGCCGGGGAGTTCCGATTGCAGCAGGGGATGTGACATATTCAAGGTCCTTTGTCTTGTCCGTCTCGAGCGACGTGGCGCGGTCTGGGATTGCCGCTTGCTGCCGAGAAACGACAGGGCGCAACAGCGCGCCCGGCCCAAGCCATTCCTTCCGGCCGGCGGCGCCGAGACATATTATACCTTTCCCTTAGGCAGGGCCACTATCCCGGGAACCCTCGCCGCCCGAGCCGTTCGGCATCCATGAACGGCGCCCGCGAGGGATACAATAGAAGCAGGATATGCCGGAGATATGCCGAATGGGTGGCTTCGCTTCGTTTGGATCGGAGAGGGTCGTCCCCGGAATTGAAAGCTGGGAGAATTGCCGGTGCAACGCGTCGTAGGAGTATCGCGGGAATTCGAGCTGGTCAGTCCGTTCCATCCGGCCGGCGACCAACCCCAGGCCATCGAGGCGCTCTGCCGCGGGCTTGAAGAAAATCGACGTGCCCAGGTGCTGCTCGGCGTGACCGGTTCGGGCAAGACGTTCACGATGGCGAACGTCATTCAGTGGGCGCAGCGTCCGACGCTGGTCATGTCGCACAACAAGACGTTGGCCGCCCAGTTATACGCGGAGTTTCGCGAGTTCTTTCCGCACAACGCCGTCCACTACTTCGTCAGTTATTACGACTACTATCAGCCCGAGGCGTACATCCCCCAACGCGACATCTACATCGAAAAAGATGCGTCGATCAATGAGGAGATCGACCGGCTTCGTTTGGCGGCCACAAGCGCCCTGATGACGCGCCGGGACGTCATCATCGTGGCCAGCGTCTCTTGCATTTACGGCCTAGGTTCGCCCGAGGATTACCGTTCGATGATGGTCGCGGTACAGCGTGGCGGATGCCTCGATCGCGATGCCATGCTGGCGCGGTTGGTGGATATTCAGTACGAGCGGACGGATGTCGATTTTCAGCCCGGCAAATTCAGGGTACGCGGTGACTGCGTGGAGGTTTTTCCCTCGTACGAGGAGTTCGCCTATCGGATCGAGTTCTGGGGCGATGAGATCGAGCAGGTGTCGGCCGTTCATCCCTTGACCGGCGAGGTGCTGGAACGACTGGATCAGGTGTTCATCTATCCGGCCAAGCATTTCGTCCTGCCCGAGGAACGCATCGAGAACGCCCTGGCATCGATCCGCGCCGAGTTGGTGGAGCGAGTGGCCGAGCTGAAATCGGCGGGCAAGCTGCTGGAGGCACAGCGTCTCAGCGCGCGGACCCGTTACGATATGGAGTTACTGCAAGAGGTGGGTTATTGCCCGGGCATCGAGAATTACAGCCGTCACTTGGCGGGGCGTGCCCCGGGCAGCCCCCCCGACACCCTGTTCAGTTTTTTCCCCGACGATTTCCTGCTCTTCGTGGACGAATCGCACGTGACGGTGCCTCAAATCCGCGGCATGTACGGAGGAGATTTCAGCCGCAAAAAGACGCTCGTGGAGCACGGGTTCCGCTTGCCCTCGGCCCTGGATAATCGACCCCTGCGTTTCGAGGAATGGGAGCGGAAAATCCGCAATGTGATCTTCGTTTCCGCCACGCCGGGACCGTACGAATTGGAGCAAAGCGGCGGCCGAGTCGTGGAGCAATTGATTCGGCCCACGGGTTTGCTCGATCCCGAGATCGAAATCCTACCGGCGCGGAATCAAGTGCCGCACTTGCTGGAGGTTATCCAGACGACGGCCCGAAAGGGCGAACGCACCTTGGTTACGACGCTCACCAAACGCATGGCCGAGGATCTGGCCGATTACTTCACCAAGCAAGGCGTACGGTGTAAATGGTTGCACAGCGAACTGGACGCCTTCGAACGCGTCGAACTGCTCCGCGACCTGCGATCGGGGCAATTCGACGTCTTGGTGGGTGTCAACCTCTTGCGGGAGGGCCTGGATTTGCCGGAGGTGTCGCTGGTAGCCATCATGGATGCCGACAAAGAAGGGTTCCTCCGAAGCGAGACCTCCCTGATTCAGACCATCGGTCGCTGCGCTCGAAACGTCAATGCCAAGGTCTTGCTGTATGCCGATAAGGTGACGGAATCCATGCAGCGGGCGGTGGAGGAAACCCGGCGCCGGCGTGAATTGCAGGAGGAGTACAACCGGCGGCACAACATCACGCCGGAAACCATTCGCAAGAATCTTCATCGTGGAATCGAGGCGGAGGCGGCGGCTCATGCCAAGACCTACGAATTGGTCCGTCAGGACGCGGATCAATTCGTGACGCAGGAATACTTGAATGAATTGGAAGCGGAAATGCTCGCCGCCGCAGAGGCCCTAGAGTTCGAACGCGCCGCCGAATTGCGGGACCGCATCACGGAACTCCGCGGCAAGATCGGCCAACCCCTGAAAACCTCGGGAGGAAAACGCCGATCGGCGCGGCAAAATGAGGCTAAACCGCTCTTCGGCAGTCGGCGAAAAGGTCACCGCCGAGGGCGATCATGAATCAACTCGGCATCGCAAGAAACAGGAAACGGCGACGACCCATGCGAGTCGCCGCCGTTTTTTTCCGACAACTTTCAAACACCCACCTCTCTGTCGCATCGTCGGCGACTCGCCCTACGAAGCGACCGGCACGCCGCGACACGATTTCGAGCTGCTCGAAACCGTGCCGACTCGTTCCGTACCATCATTGATTGGCGGAAGCATCTTCAGCCGGGGCGGCCTCGGCGGGAGCCTGCTCGGCAGGGGCTTGTTCGGCGGGAGCCGCTTCACCAGCACCACCGGTCTCGGCGGGAGCCGCCTCGGTCTGACCCTGTGCCGCGGGCGCACCGGAATCGGCGGGCTTTTCGGCGGGCTTCGGGCAACCAACCGTGAACAAACCCAGGCTCAGGACGACCAGCAACGCAGCAAACTTCTTCATCTGTTGTAACCCCCTATTCGGGTACCCAAACAACCAAATACCGTACCGCGACCTCTTAACCATAGGTCGCTCCTGAGAGTATGATGCGCGGGAAGGCCGGGTTATTCCCAAGATTTCCGTACCGTATCGAAAATCTTTCCGTCCGGGAGGCGAATCGTCCTAGAGAGGGAATAATTTGCCCGCCCGGCGCATCGTTACAAGTGTCACCGTCTTCATGACCGACTTGGATTGGCGGAAAACTCTCGAAGACTGGGTACGCGATCACGCGGATGCCGTGTATGCGTATTTGTATCGTCTTGCGGGTTCGGCTTCCGCTGCCGAGGATTTGACGCAAGAGGTGTTCTTGACCGCTTTACGGAAAGGAACCCAGATTCGCGAGCCGGAAAAGGTCCGGGCTTGGCTGATGGCCGTCGCCCGCAATGCCTACCTGGCTTCGCGGCGGGCGTCCCAGGTCCTGCCGATGGTGGAATTGCCGGAACCTGCGGAAATCGCCGGCGACGACGCCGGGAACGACGACACGGCATTCGACGAAGACCGGTTGCAGGAGGCCCTCGCGGAGCTGCCTTACGACTATCGCGTCGTGATTTTGATGTTTTATTTCGAAGAGCTTTCCTATCGGGAGATTGCCGAGCAATTGCAACTCCCCGTCGGCACGGTGATGAGTCGATTGTCTCGTGCAAAGGCTCAGTTACGAGTCAAATTGGCGGGACCGGTGGCGGTCTCGCCGTCAACCCAGGATTGAGCGGCGCTGATGAGGTTATGGGATAACGGTCAGGAAGGTGACCGACGCGAACGGGACGGACGAGCGGCATCGTTGCTCCCAAATTTGGAAAGAAGCAGGCCGGTGGTGGACACGGACGGGTTTTGAGGTCTTGAATGAGCGATAAACCGCAAAACGACAAGCCCCGCCGACCGGATTCGCTGGGAGGTCCCGCTTGGGACTCCCAAACCGAGTCGGCGGCGCGCGACGTGTTCGCGGTCAACGAGTTCTTGGCCGGTGCCGCGGAAGAGACGGAACGTGAGAGCTGCTTCGGTCGCGCGCTGCGGCGACAACTCCGTGCGGTCCCGACGCCCGAGGGTTTCCGCGAGCGGCTCTTGGCGGCCGTCATGCGCGAGGCGGAAGCCCCATCTCCGCTTGCTGAGATTTCTGCTGACAGGGAGTTTCCGAGCGGCAACAGCGCGGTCGGTGTGGCGCAAACTGCCGCAGCCGTCGATGTGGGGAACGATTGGCCGCGTCGCCGTTGGCTCCGCTGGACCGCCGCGGCCTTGGCGGGCGGCACCGCCGCTGCGGTCATCCTGCAATTCACGGGACGGCGCCCCGTGCTTCGGCCGCTCGATGCAGGAACGCTCATGCAATCGGCCGGCACGCTGTTCGAAACGCAAGAGGATGTCTTCGGTACCGGCATCCCGCTGGCGGAACGTCGTCCCGCCGAACCTTACCGCTTGAGTCGTGATGTGTTGGGTACGGACATCCGGTGGCGTTCGGTGGTGCTCTTGCAACGGCCGGCCGTCGCGTTCGATATGCGCTCTCCGGCCGGGGACGCGGCGACCCTCTTTGCCTTGGCCGAAGCCGTGACCGGGTTGCCCCAAGCGGCGCCGAGTCGGCCCTTATTGCGAACGAGCCGTACTGCGGTTGCCGCCTGGAACGACGCCCCATTAACGTACGTTTTGGTCGTTCAGGGGGATGTGGCGGCTTACCGGCGGTTCTTGGCTCCGCTCGGCCCGGTGGCCTGAGTACAAAGCCGGTCCCGCGCGGAAGCGAAGCGCGACCCGCGTCAACTTCGTGCCTCGAAGCAAGTGGTCCTGCGCGGCTTTTTCGCCCGTCCGGGCCTCTATTCATCGGTGTAAGCCGCTGGTCTTCGGCGAGGTTTCAGGCCGGATCTCGCGTACCGGGCGAAAACCGCAGGAGGGACCAGCCGACGACGCCGGCCAGCAAGGAAGCCGTCAGGATGGCCGTTTTTGCCGTATCCAGCAGCGGTCCTTGTCCAAACCCTAAGGCCGCAATGAAGAGGGACATGGTGAAGCCGATTCCGGCAATGATACTCAGCCCGTGAATTTGGCGCCACGACACGCCGGCGGGCAGTTCCGCCAGATTGCATCGCACAGCCAGCCACGATGCCCCGAAAATGCCGATCTGTTTGCCGAAAAACAAGCCGGTCATGATGCCCAAACTGACGGGGTGAGCGAAACCGGAGAGGAAACCGGATTCCAATGTCACACCGGCGTTGGCGAGGGCGAACACAGGCATGATGAAAAACGCCACCCAGGGATGGAGGGCGTGCTCCATTTGCTCCAGAAGCGAATGGCGGTCGCCGGGATCGCTCGGCGAGGTTGCTGCATCCTTGGTCACGCCGTTGGTTTCGGCGTGGAGGCCGTGACCGGCGCGTCCCCCGCCCGGTATCGTTAGTGCCGCCAGAACTCCCGCCACGGTGGCGTGTACGCCGGATTTGAGAATCAAATACCACAAGACCACGCTGACCACGACATACGGAGCTGCGGATCGGCATCCGGCGCGGTTCAATACCAGAAGCGTCAGCAGGGGGACCGTTGCCCAGAGCAGGGCCTCGGTATGAATGAGGCTCGTGTAGAAAATCGCAATGACCGATACCGCGCCGATGTCGTCCACGATTGCCAAGGCGACCAGAAACACCTTGCCGGTAACCGGCACGCGCGGTCCGGCTAAAGCGAGAACACCGATGGCGAAGGCGATATCGGTCGCCATGGGCACCGCCCAGCCGCTCATACCCTCTCCACCCCAATTGAACGCGACGTAACAGAGCGCCGGAACGACCATTCCGCCGACTGCGGCAGCCGCGGGGAGTGCCGCCTTGCGAAAGCCGGCCAATTCACCGCCGGTGATCTCTCGCTTGATTTCCAGGCCGACGAGAAAGAAAAACACCGCCATGAGACCGTCGTTGATCCATAGCAGCAGCGGCTTTTCGATCCCGACGCCGCTCCATTTGACCGTAATCACACTCGCGAGGAGCTCGTGATAGGATGCCGACCAGGGAGAATTGGCCCAAACCATGGCAAGCACGGCACAAGCCAGAAGGACCACGCCGCCGGCTGCCTCCTGCCGGAAAAATTCTTGAAAGGGGCCGAGAAAACGGCCGAACGGACTCACGAGCTTCGGCTCGGAATTGTGCATGACCGGGCCTCGCGGGTGGCGCAGCACGGAAGGCGTGTACGAATCGCGGAATTATATCGCCGTCCCGCCGCGAAACAACCGCGCGTTGGGCGTTCGCCGGCAGTTGCCCGTCCGGACTCTCGCTTTCACTCGCAAATGCGATTTCTCGGCCCGTGCGGCATCGGCCGAGTTCCCGGGCAAGCGTCAAGTGCGCGTCCTTCCTTGTTTACTGTCGAATGAACGGCCGCCGCCCGTACAAGCACCGCACGAAATTACCGCACGATTCACCCGGGCTGATTTCCCCGTCGCAAGCGTGAACCGGACTGCGCTGCCGCCCGTAAATTACAAACCGCGTCGTTCTCCGGCCGCGCATTCAGGGGTGGGTGGGGTCGAGACAGGCGGCTTGCGATCCTTCAGTCGGCAACGGGGCGCGCTTGCGGCCGCGATGGGGCTGCGGGGCCGCACGCGCTGTTCGCCAAGACTCGGCTTGCAGGCGTGCCGATCGCGAGGTCCGTTACGGCTTTGTCGCCGGACGCAGTTGGCAATATTCGATTAACGGCCTTCGGGTGGTTTGCGTTCCACAACAGCTCCACTTATAATGACGGCCGTTTCGTGTTCGTCATCACGACACGATGCGCCGGACCTATCCATACCGAAACCCGCATAGTCGTAGGATTGTCGGGTTCCCGCCGCCGATGGCGATCCGGTTTTTTCGGGATCGCGCCACCGCACAAAAGGTGAGCACGAGATCGGTCGGCCAGTTCGCAACGCCGGGTATTTCGGCCGGATGATTGCGGACCGCCGCCGGGGTAGGTCATGATGAATGTTTGCGGGGAGGACATAGGGTTCGCCGCGTGGTATGCGGGCATTCGCCGATAAGGTTCGGCGAGGGCCGGCCGAAAGCGGCGTGGGATCGTTTCATAGGCCCCTTGAGGAGAGGTCGTCGGTACATGCAATTTCGGTCGATGTTGCTGGTTGGTTTGGCCGTAGGCGCCATGGTGTGCGGCTGGAGGCTTGCCCAGGCGGAAGAGTCCGCGGGCGACGTGAACCCCGCGGAAGATTATGTCATCAAGTGGCTGCCGAAGCCGTATCCCGTCCCGGATGCCGATGCCGCTGCGGAAGCGGACATGAAACCCTACACGGAAGTGATCGTCGGGACCGACATCAAATTCGACATGGTGCCGATACCGGGCGGGAAGTTCGTGATGGGCAGCCCGGAATCGGAAGAGGGCCGCAAGGATGATGAAGGCCCGCAGCACGAAGTCATCGTCGAACCGTTCTGGATGGCGAAATACGAAACCGTTTGGGACGCCTACGAAACCTGGTCCTTCGAATTGGACAAGCGTCGTCGGGAGCAGTTGCGGGAACAGGCGACCGACTGGGACAAGTTCGCGGACGCGATCGCCCGTCCCACCCCGCCCTATACGGATATGTCTTTCGGCATGGGCAAAAAGGATCGGCCCGCCGCCTGCATGACGCAGTACGCGGCCCAGCACTTCTGCAAATGGCTTTCCGCCAAGACCGGCCGCTATTACCGGCTCCCCACCGAAGCGGAGTGGGAATATGCGTGCCGTGCCGGCACGACTACGGCCTATTCCTTCGGCGACGATCCCGAGGATCTGGACGACTACGGCTGGTACTTCGACAATAGCGACGACAAGTTTCACAAGGTGGGCGAGAAGAAGCCGAACGCCTGGGGCCTTTACGACATGCACGGGAACGTGGCGGAATGGGTCCTGGATCAGTACGTACCCGACGCCTATCAACGCTTCGCCGGTCAGACCGTCAAGAATCCGTTGATTCCGGTGCAAAAGGAGTTCCCGATCACGGTCCGCGGCGGCTCTTGGGCGGACGATCCGGAGATGCTCCGCAGTGCGGCTCGCCGCGGCTCGCATCCCGACTGGAAGATGCAGGACCCGCAGATTCCGCAGAGCATCTGGTACCTTACCGATGCTCCGTTCGTAGGTTTCCGCGTGATCCGTCCCTTGCGACTTCCAACCGAGGAAGAGGCGAAAATGTACGAGCCTGATCCCGAAATTCTGCGGAATTACCGCAAGGCGCAGGGAGGGAAGTATTGATTCGGCACCGGACAAGGCTTGCCGGCGGGGTTTGTGCGCTGGAATGCGGTCATGTTCACGGCCGCCGGGCGGTGAACATAATTTTGTGTCCTTTGCAACCGATGAATTAGGAGATGCGGCAATGAACGAGAACTTGACATCGGCCTCTCGGCGAAGTTTCTTGAAAAGCTCCGCGATCGTGGGCGGAGCGGCCGTGACCGGCCTCCATCTTTCCCGTGCGGTGCACGCCGCGGGCAGCGACGTGATCAAAGTGTGCTTGGTCGGGTGCGGCGGTCGGGGTAACGGTGCCGTCCGCGACAACCTGAAGGCGGCTGCCGAGGCCGGCCTGAAGGTCCAGGTTGTGGCCGTCTCCGACGCCTTCGAGAACCGGGCGAAGGGTACCGCCGAAAACCTCCGCAAGGAATTCGGCCCGGATGTCGTCGATCTACCCGACGACCGCGTGTTCGTGGGGCTGGACGCCTACAAAAAAGCCATCGACTGCGGCGTCGATATGATGATCAATGCTTCGCCCCCGGGATTCCGGCCGTATCAATACAAGTACGCCATCGAGGCCGGCAAGCATGTCTTCATGGAAAAGCCGGTCTGCGTGGACGCCCCCGGTTATCGGATGGTGATGGAGGCCAATAAGCTGGCCGATGAGAAGGGCCTGAAAGTGGGCGTGGGGCTGCAACGCCATCACCAGGCCAACTACATTCGCGAGATCGCCGCCATCAAGGAAGGCAAGATCGGCGACATCACCTTCCTCCGCTGCTACTGGAACGGCGGGGCCATTTGGATTCGCCGTCCCGATCCCGGCATGAATGAGCTGCAATATCAGGTCCACAACTGGTACCATTTCACCTGGCTGAGCGGTGACAACATCGTTGAACAGCACGTCCATAACCTCGATGTCTGCAACTGGGTGATGGACGATCACCCCGTTGAGGCCAACGGCATGGGCGGCTGCGAGATGCGGTATCGCGGCGACAACCGCGGCGTGGGCCAGATCTTCGATCATCACTTCGTGGAATTTACCTATGCGAACGGAGTGAAGATGTTCAGCCAGTGCCGGCAAATCAACAATTGTTGGAACAGCGTTTCGGAAGCCGCCCACGGCACCAAGGGCGTTTCCGGTTGCACCAGCGGCCCCGGCGGCACGAACCCGTACGTGCAGGAGCACATCGACCTCCTGAACGCGATCGTCAAAAACGAACACTACAACGAGGGTTACTTCGGCGCCAACAGCACGTTTACGGCCATCCTCGGCCGCTTGGCGACCTACAGCGGGCAGGTCGTGAAGTGGGACGACGCCGTTCAAGGGATGCCGGCTTTGGCCCCCGAGATCACGTCGTGGGAGCAGGATCCGCCTGTCACGAAGAATGAAAACGGCGAATATCCGATCCCGCAGCCCGGCGTTTACAAACCGTACTGATCGCGCCGATAGCTCTTTGAGCCAAGGTGTCCGCCGGAATTCTCGGCGGGCAACGGTCGGTTTGTCCTGGCTCCAGTTGCCTTTGCCATGTTGCGACCCTCGGCCCTGTGCCGGGGGTCGCGTTTTATTCTGCGTGGCAGTACTGCTCGGCCGGCCGGGTGGCGAAAAGAGCATGCCGCCACGCTACCCGACCTTTTGAACGCTTGCGGCAAAAGAGCGATACAATTCCCTAGAGACATTGAGCATTTTCAACCATGCGCATTCGGCTCCGCGGTCCGGAGAGGGCGAGCCTCGATTCGAATAGCGCTGAGATGAGAATCCTCGGTTGAGCATCCGCGTGTAGTTGGACAGACCTTTGAAATAGTTCGAACGATCGTCATGAAACAAGCTCGGGAATTCCCCCGCGACAGCGCGGCCGGGTGCGAAATCGTGTTGGATATCGACGGGATGCACTGCGCGGGATGCGTCGCTCGCGTGGAAAACGCTCTCCGCTCGGTGCCCGGCGTGGCCGATGCCGCTGTCGATCTGATGACGCAGCAGGCTCGGGTCATCGCCCCGGCAGGGGAAGAAACTCCCACGCGACTAATCGAGGCGGTTCGCTCGGCCGGCTATCAGGCTCAACTGCGAGGACGGACGCCCCGAACTGCCGAGGGACATACTCGTCCCTCGGGGACCGACGTCCTACCGGAATCGGACCATCAGCAGTCTCCGTGGGACCGGCAGGAACGTTATGCCAAGAGCCGCTTGCGAGATTCGCTTTTCGGGCTGATCGGTCTGGTAATCGTTTTGGCGGCCATGTTCGCGCTGCCTGCGTCGGGATGGGCGCTCGTCCTGGCCGTGGTTGGGGCCGGCTCGGTGCAGCTCGTTGTCGGCGGTCCGATCGCTTGGGCGGCACTGCGGCAGCTTCGTCACGGTGCTATCGGCATGGATGCGTTGGTCGCCCTGGGAACCTGGACGGCCTTCGCGGCGGCCTTCGCCGAAACGCTGTTTCCCGGCCTCTCGCTTCACGAGACGATGGGAATCGGACACGGCGGGTCCGGTGTTTCGATGTATTTCAGTGACTCGGTGATGATCCTGACCTTTATTTCATTCGGACGATATCTGGAGTCCAAGGTCAAGGTTCGCGCCTCGCACGCGATTCGGCAGCTCATGGATTTGTCTCCCCCGACGGCACTGATGCGGGTGGAAGACGATTTTCGCGAGACCCCGGTGGACGGCATCCCCCAAGGTGCCCTCGTGCTGGTTCGCGTGGGAGAAAAGGTTCCCTTGGACGGCGTCATCGTGCAAGGGACGTCGGACGTCGATGAGTCTTGGTTGACGGGCGAAGCCCTGCCCGTGCCCAAGAGGCCCGGCGAAGGGGTCTTGGCGGGAAGCATCAACCTAACCGGTCCGTTGCAAGTGGAGGTACTCAAGCCCGCGAGTGAAACCGCTTTGGCCCAGGTGGTTCGGCTCGTTCGCCAGGTGCAATCGGGAAAACCGCGGATCGGGCGATTGGCCGACCGCCTCGTGGCCTGGTTCGTACCCGTTGTTGTGGCTATTGCGCTGACCTCGCTGGTGATATGGGGCCTCGTCTTGGGTCGATGGGGCACGGCTCTCAATGCCTTGGTGGCGGTTTTGGTGATCGCCTGCCCATGCGCTTTGGGCGTCGCCACGCCCGCCGCGCTGATGGTCGCCGCCGGCATCGGCGCTCGCCGCGGCATCCTCAGCAAGAACGCGGAAGTCTTGGAGACGATGGGCAACGTGGATGTCATCGTCTTAGACAAGACCGGGACGTTGACGTTGGGCCGACCGCAACTGGTGAAAACGACGGCCGCTCCAGGAACCGAGCCGGAGGACCTGTTACGGTGGGCCGCCGCCGCCGAGCAAACCAGCCTTCATCCTCTAGCGGCGACTATTGTCACCGAGGCGAGGCGCCGAGGAATCTCTTGGGAGCCTGCGGAAACGACGGATCTTCTTCCCGGCATCGGAATTCGAGCCTTGCTGAACGGCCGGGAATTGCTTGTCGGCGGCGACGCGGTGCTTCCCGACGGTATGTCGCCGGCAGAGGCCGTCGCCTTCCTGCAATCTTCCCAACCAAACGATGGGAACGGGCAAACCGACACGGCAGGGGAAATCCGCGTTTGGGTGGTGGGCGAAGGGAAGCTGCTGGGATTGCTCCAGTTTGCGGATGTCCCCGCCGAAAGCAGCCACGAGGCCGTCGCCGCGCTCCGTCGCCGGGGACTACGGATTGTGATGTTGACCGGCGATCGCCGCGAGGTGGCGGAACGAATCGGTCGCCGACTGGGTATCGAGGAGATCGTCGCGGAAGTCCGGCCCGACGACAAATTCGAGGTAGTACGGAAGCTGCAACGCGAGGGGCATTGCGTGGCGATGGTCGGGGACGGCGTGAACGACGCACCGGCTCTGGCGGCGGCCGACGTCGGCATTGCCCTGGGCGCGGGCGCCGATGTGGCCAAGGAGTCAGCCGACGTGGTCCTCATTGGGCGCGATCTCCGCGCGATTCCCGAGTGCTTGGCCCTCAGCCGCAACACCATGGCGACGATTTGGGAAAACTTCTTTTGGGCCTTGATCTACAATGCCGTTTTGATTCCCCTAGCCGCGGGCGTGGCCGTCCCGTGGACCGGCTTCCTCGTCCCCGCTCCGGCCGCCGCGGCGGCCATGGCCCTCAGCGACGTTTCCGTCGTCCTCAACAGTCTGCGACTGTATCGCAAGCGTCTGGAGTAAGTTCTTGGACGCCCCCCACGCCCTGGGGACAAAGACGGCGACGCTTTCCCGCCGATTCTGATGCCGGGTCGCACGCCCCGACGCGCTTTGCGATAATGGAGGGCGATGGGGAATGGAGCCGCCTGCGCCGAGAGGAGCGTGTTCCGTCCGGAAAGCGAGGTGAACACGGCGGAACGTGCCCTTCCATCGAACCGGGGCGTTTGGACGGGTCCCATTGCCGCACACCCTCGGAGAATGCGTAATCTGGCCGTCGTAAGCGGGCCGTCGCGAGGTTCTCGTGTCGAGAGCCGCCGTTCCACGGGTGACTCAACGCCGGGAGTGCTCTTTGGTCCTATCGTGCACGTGGGAGAATCGGTTATGAATGCCTCGGCAAAGGGAATGCCCTGCGCCCTGGTGACGGGGGGATCTCGAGGAATCGGGGCCGCCATTTGTCGCCGCTTGGCCAAGCTCGGATTCGCGGTCGTGGTGAACTACGCGCGGAGCGTCGATGCAGCAGAATCGGTGGTCGCAGAAATCCGCGCGGACGGCGGCGCTGCGGCGGCGCTGCAAGGCAACGTCGGAAACAAAGAAGACCGACAACACCTCCTTGACTCCGCTCTGAGGGAGTTTGGTCGCCTGGACGTCCTCGTGAACAACGCCGGGATTACTTCGGTCGGCCGCCGAGATATCCTGGAGGCCACGGAGGAGTCCTGGGACGCCGTGTTCGATACCAATCTCAAAGGGCCGTTTTTCTTGTCCCAGATCGCGGCCAAAGAGATGATTCGCCTGATTCAGGCGCGAATCGTCCGGGAAGGCCATATCATCAACATCTCCTCCATATCGGCCTTCGCCGTTTCCACGAACCGCGGAGATTACTGCATCACCAAGAGCGCGATTGGGATGATGACCAAACTTTTCGCCCAACGCCTGGCAGACGAGCATATTTTCGTTCACGAGGTCTGCCCCGGTGTGATCGAAAGCGACATGACGGCACCGGTCAAGGAAAAGTACGATCGCCTTATCGCGGAGGGCTACTGGCCGATTCGCCGCTGGGGCAGCCCCGAGGACGTGGCGTCCGCCGTCGGGGCGATCGTATCGGGAGCCTTCTCCTTCAGCACCGGCAATTGTTTCCTCGTGGATGGCGGCTTTCACATCCGCACGCTTTGATCGTATGCCGTCATCTCGCACCCGACCTAGGTATCGGATGTCGAAATAAAGCGTTTAGCAAATAGCTACAGACGCTTGTTCCCAAATGGGCGGCTCTTGGGGAGCGCCGCTTCGAATTCAGTCTCGCACGTCCGGTCCGTAAACCGATGGTTCGCCTGCGAATCTTTGCCGCGAATCAAAGGATTGAGTAAACTGGAGCATGGGTATTGACCTTGCCGGTTACGGGGAAAATATCCGCCGGTCTCATCTTTTAGGTCTAGCCGAAATCCCGAAACCCCGGCTTTCAGGGGGGATAGCTTTGGATTGCGAGTCGATTCGCGAACCAATTCGCAACTTCGCCGAGGAGCGGTCTGCCGCTCCCAGCCGAAAGGCGGCAGCGGTCCGCGCTTGTGCCGGCGTATTTCTCCTCGTTGCGGTGTTCGGCCTGGTGGCGGGGCTGAACGGACCGTTCGCGCACGTGGTCGGAATATCTCAGGCTGCCTTTGCGGAAGAGGCGGCGGCGCAAGGCACGCCCCCGTCGGTCGCCGGCGGATCGGAACCGTCGGAAGCTGCCACCCCGCCCTCGACGCCTGCGTTACCGCGGGCAACTCCCCCCGTCACGGGCCCTGTGGTGCAAGAGGCTCAGCCGGAGCAGATCTACCTTCGCGATGCCGACGGCAATCTGAAACTGATGCTGGGCTGGACGATGGAACAATTCGAGGAATTGGTCCGCATCCGGGACGGTTTGGTGCAGACCGATTCCACGCCGCGGTTCGTGGTGAATGAGATCAAATTGACAGGGAAGATCGAGGGCGCTGTCGCCAGACTGAAGGCCGAGATTTCGCTGCGCGTCAAAGACGTGGAAACGGTCCGCGTACCCTTGCGAATGGGCGAAGCCGTTCCGGTAAGTCCGCCGGAGTACCAAGGCGGAGGCGAAATGTGGTTGGTCCCCAATCGGCCGGGCTGGGACTATACGGCCTACGTACGTGGTGATCCGGCTCAGGACCAGTTGATTCGGCTCGAAATGCTCGTACCGGTGGAGGACCTGGGAAATGAGCACGGGATCTCGTTGAGTTTACCCGACGCCGCCGTCTCCCATTTGCAACTGGAAATCCCCGAATCGCCGCTAATCGCGACGAATCGCAGCGGGAGCGGCATCCTTCAAGTGACGACCTTGCCGGAGGGCGGATCCCGCTTGGAATTGATAGGGCTCGGCCCGTCCCTGAAAATCGCCTGGCAGGAAGATCGCTCGAAGCAGGCCGAGGGCGGCACCGTGATGGAGGTCGACGGTGAGACCCTGGTCCGTTTCGGAACCGGGAAACTGTCATTCGATGCCCGGCTGTCGGTCAAGACGTATGGCGGTCCGCTGGAAAGACTCACGGTGAAGCTGCCTCCGGAATGCGATTTGGTGAGCGCGGACGGGGTGAGCACGACGTTTCGCGCACAGCCGGGCGGGCCGGTGAACGGTGCGGCCGGCGGCAGGGTGGTGGAACTCGTGGCGGAACGCCCCGCCTCCGGGCCCGTAGAAATCCGCTTGGCGGCTCAGCGCTCTGTTCCCGAAGGCAACTCCCCCATACCGCTCGCCGGGTTCGAAGTGCTGGGGGCCGTTCGGCAAACGGGAAGAATCGGGCTTGTCGTGCCGAATGATCTGCTGCTTTTGTGGGGCAATTCCCAGGGGATTCGGCAAATTGAACCCAAACTCCTGGCCGGGGGTGCGGAAGCCGCGTTTGCTTTCGAATTCTTCGGATTCCCTTACGACCTGAGCGTCACTCCCGTACCGCGACGGAGCCATGTGACGGTAACTCCCCGATACCGCTTCGAGGTGACGGCGTCGCGCACCAATGCCGAAGTAAGCCTGAGTTACGAAGTGCGCGGCGCGGAGAGCGGCTCCTTTGCCGTCGAGCTGCACGATTGGGTCTTGGACGATATCTTGCCTTCATCCTTGGTTCCGCCCGAGGGAATCTTCGAAAACGAAGGCGTGACGACCTTTTCGTTGCAACAGCGGGTATTGGGAAAACTCGACGTTACCCTCAAGTTGCATCGCGATCACCGTGCGGACGAATTGCCCTTGAAACTGACCCTTCCCTCGCCGCGGGCCGACGTCGTCGTCCCGGCCGAATTGGTGGTCATTCCGGCGACGAATGTGCAATGGACGCCCAGAACGTCGGAATGCGTCGGGCTGGCAAGCCTCGTGTCGGGCGGCAACAGCGACCGCGGCAAGAGTGCACAGCTCTTTCGCGTGCAGAAGAATCCGGCGGTCCTGGTCGCGGATTGGAAGACGCACACGCAGGAAGTGCGCGCTCAGATATCCACGCATATCGCAGTGGGAGCGAACCGCGCGGATATCGAGCAACAGATTCGTTTTCAGGTGGCGTACGAACCGCGAACGCAACCATGGCGGCTGGTTGTGCCGGCGATGGTGCCTACTACAGGGCTTTCGGTCCTTTTGGATCGGCGTAGAATCCCGCTGGAGCTACCCGCCGGAGTGCCCTCCGGGAATTCGGAAGCCGCCGGTGACGAGGCCGGGGCGGCACAAGATACCGTGATCGAAGTCCCGCTCCCCGCCGCCGTGCTGGGAGACTCCAACGTCGTCCTTTCGTATTCCATTGCCTTGCCTCAGAATGCCACCGCCAAGGACGGTGAGTGGGTGTTGCCGCTGATTCAACCTTTGGATGCGACCGACGTGCGGCAAATGCTTTCCTTGCAAGTGGATGAGGACCTTGCGTGGCAGCAAGTCCTTCCGCCTTGGAGCAAGAATGACGACGCGGTTCTAACACGGGATTCCAACGGGGTATCCTTCTTCTCCGCGACGGGACCCGTCGATTCGGTACGGATCTCTTGGGTACGTTCGCCGTCCGCCCGCACGATCGCAGTCGATCGGGCATGGATTCAGACCTGGCTGGATCCGATCGGGCGCCAAGAGCGAGCCGTATTCCGCTTCCGAACCAAGCTGAGCAATGTGGAATTGGCGCTGCCCCGCGGAACGCGTTGGGAGGCCGTCCAGGTGGTTTTGGACGGCAAGCCCGCGCAGGTCTCGGCTCCCACTCCTAAAGGCTTGATCGTCCCTTTGGAAGCCCCTTCGGATGGAGGCCGACCCGTCACGCATCTGCTCGAGGTATGGTATGAATTGCCGCGCGTCGATCTGGGTTGGGGACGCCATCGCTTGGAGTTTCCAAGGCTCGGCCCGGAGGCCTACGGCAGGAATTGGTACTGGGAACTTATTCTTCCTCCCACGGAGCACTTTTTGGCTATTGGGCAAGGATGGGTCCAGGAGTATCGCTGGGAATGGCAGGGTTATGGTTGGGCTCGCCGACCCAGCCTCACGGAAGAGGAACTCGAAGCCTGGATCGGCTCGACCACGGACAGCCGGCAGTCGGCGTTGCGGGCCAATCGCTATCTTTTCAGCTCGCTGCATCCGGTCGATGTCAGTCGCGTGTGGATCGTTCGCCGTACCTGGTTGGTGACTTCCTGCTCCGGAGTCATCCTGGCCCTGGGCTTGCTCTGGCTCTACGCGCCGACCGTTCGTCGTCCCTGGTTCGCCTGGTTGCTGCTGACGGCCGCTTTGAGTTTCTTCGCGGTTCGCATGGATTGGGGCGTTCTCGTCGCCCAAGCGGCGGCCTTCGGCGCCGCGCTGGCCGTGCTGGCGTGGATGCTGCAACGCAGTCTGGCGGGCCCGCGGCCGGCGCGAACGGGTTGGGACGCGTCGGAGGAACGCAGTTCCGCGGATACGGTCGTCTGCCAGGCCCAATCTCGTTCGGCGGAGATGATCGCCGCGGAGGTCAAGGCGGAGTCGGTGCCATGAAGCGCGATGCCGTCGATCGCCGCGCCGTCCGCGCCGTTGTTTCGCCCATGGCGTCGGCATGGCTGCTGCCCGTGCTTTGTCTCGCCTTTCTCGCCGTGACGGAGATGCGGGGCGCCGCCGCCGTGGAACCGTCGGCTGCGGTCACCCCTGCCCCGGCGGAGTCTTCGTCAGTTCCGACCCTGCCCCCGTTACGATTTCGGCGCGTTTTCGTCCCCCTCGGCGATATCGACGCGATTCGAGACCGAGTCCCGTATTATCCCATGGCCAAGGACGAGTTCGAGGCCTTGCTGACGCTCTTGAACCGCTCGGCCCTCGAGGATCCGGCCAAGGCGTACGTGGCGCGGGCACGCTATTCGGCCGTACTGGACGGCGATTCTTTGCGCGGGGAAGAGGCTCGATTGGAGGTCGTGCTCCGTGATACCGAGCCGGGTGTTCTGCCTTTGGCCCCCACGAACATCGCCATCCACGACCCGGTTTGGGAGTCCTTCGCGGCGCGCCCGGCGACCCTGGGTGTCGCGCCGCAAGGTGAAACACGGCTCTGGGTCCCGGAGAGCGGCACATTACGATTCGGCTGGTCCGTGGCGGGCCGACGCCAGCCGGATGGAACCTTGAAGTTCGAAATCCACTTTCCGCCTTCGCTCCAAGGTGAGCTGGAGCTGCGCCTGCCCGAGGCGTTGCGGCTAGGGAAAGTCGAAGGGGGAGCGGTCGTTCCCGACCAGGCCGGTACGGGTAGTCGGAGCGGCACGCATATCGTCTTTGCCGCCGGCTCCAAGGTGGAACTGCACGTAGTGCGCCCCCGTTTCATGGATCAATCGGTACCCCAGGGCGAGTACGGCGAAGAAGCCGCTTTCGATTGTTCGCTCGGCGGGTTGGATTTGATTTGGCAATGGTCCATCAGCGTGTCGGGCGAGCCTTTATCGGAGGTTCTCGTAAATCTGCCGCCGGGTATTCGCGTGACGGGCGTAATCTTGGCCGGCAGCGAACCGGCGTGGTCGGAAGAGCACACGGACGACGGCTCGCCGGGACGGCTGGTCATTCGGCCTGATTCACCGATCGAGGGAAGGGACCGCGTCCTCCGCATCCAAGCGGTAATGCCCTTGTGGACGGATCGTCGCCTCGAATTGCCGGTGCTCAGCGCGCCCGGTTTCGCCAGGCGGTCCAGCCGCGTGGAATTGATTGTACGTGCTCCGCTGGAGGTCACGGACTTGGCACTTCAAGGCGGGCAAGTGACCCAGTTCACCTCGTTACCATCCGATCCCGGCGGGCGGGTGATTCAACTGAACTGCTATGATCCTCGTGCGAAAATCGGGATCGATCTCCGCGCGTTCAGCCCCGTCGTGACCTGGAGCAGCGCAACCAAGACCCAGTGGGCGGCGAACGAGGCGTCCGCGGAAGTCTTGGTCTACTGTGAAATCGATAGCGGCGCCGTTTGGGCCTGGAACTTGCCGCTGGCGGAGGGCTGGGTGCCGCAGCGCGTGGAATCGGTCGAACCGAACGCCTTGGCCGATTGGACGATCGAGACGCAAAACGATGGACGCCGGTGCATCCGAACGCGATGGAACCGGGCACTGATCCCGGAACGCCCCGCCCTGCTGCGATTGACGGCGCACCGCCCTTGGAACGGCCCGCAGCCGCACGAAGTCTCGCCCGGCGAATTGGTTCCCCTGAGTATCGACGCGACGGAGACGGGCGGAAGGCACTCCTTGAGCATCCAATTGGCCGCCGATCCGGCCATTCCGTGGCAATTGCGCGGCGTCGGAACACTG
Organism: Thermogutta hypogea; assembly: GCF_055386265.1. Classification (NCBI taxonomy): domain Bacteria; kingdom Pseudomonadati; phylum Planctomycetota; class Planctomycetia; order Pirellulales; family Thermoguttaceae; genus Thermogutta; species Thermogutta hypogea. The sequence goes on along the minus strand of NZ_AP042425.1, from coordinate 481,360 downwards.
GACCACGAGCGACCTTTGGAAGTGCCGGCCTTGGAGGAATTCCTCGCCGCGACCGCCGATCTCAAGATTCAGGATCTCGCCGCCGCCGGGCGGAACTACGTGTTGAGGCTTCTACCGCGAACGGTGCATCATGACTTGCGAGGAACGTGCCGCATTCTCTTGGACGGCGACACGATCACGGAGCAGCTCCGGGTCATCGGTCGCCGGACGCGGCCCGGAAAAGCTCCCTTGCGGATAGGTTTTGTGGGAGGGATTCCCGCGGCGTCCGAGATTGAATGGCGCGCGCGACAACCGGACGGCACATTTGTGCCGTGCACCACGCGACGAATCGTTTCCGATCCGGACGCACAGCCTGCCCGAAACGGCGACGCCGAAACCCAAGCCGTGGGTGACACCGGGGTGGCGGCGGTTTCCATCTGGGAGGTCCATCTACCGGAAGAGAGTGCCGGGGATTTCACGATTCTCGGCGTACGACAAGGACGGTTCTCGCCCGGAAGTCTCGCCCTTCCCTTCTTCGCCGACGAACCCGATGCCCCGATCACCGTGGAGGTTTTTCAACGGGACGGCTTTCAGGCGGGGTTGACGGTCCGCGGCTTGGAAGCATTGCCGGTCCTGCTCGACGATCCGCCGGAGGATTTTCTCTGGGCGGGGACGTTCTCTTATACGGCCTCGAAAGAGAACCTTTTGCATGCCGGACGCGGCGTCCCCGCTATCGTCGTCACGCCCGGCGAGAGTTCACAGGGTAGCGCATGGGCCGATCAATGCGTCGTCCTCAGCGCCGTTGACGGATCGGGACGGTTCCGCCACATCATCCGAACCCGGGTGGATCGCCTTTACGCCGGCAAACTTCGCTGGAGGCTGCCCGGCGACGAGCCGAGCCTCCAAGTCGTGTCCGCCAAGGTCAACGACCGTCCCGTGCGATGGAGCATTCGGGGTGAAAAGGGCGAGCTTGAGCTGGATCCGGACTCCGTTCCCGATCAACCCGTGCTGGTCGTGGACTTGGAATGCGAACAGCCGGGCCAAGGCGGCGGTCTCATCCGGCGGTCGCAACCGGCCATTCCCACGCCACTCTTTCCGGTGGCTTCCACGCGTTGGGTTTTGTTTGTGCCGCCGGACTGGGAGGCCGTCTCGTGGTACGATCTGACGCGCCCGAATCATCGTTGGACCGCGCTGCCGCAACGTTTGCTAGGACCGCTGAGACGTCCGGAGGATCGCCCGCTCCTGGTTTTGGAGGAGATCAACCGGGTGCTTTTTTCCGCGGCGGGTGCCTCTCCGGACGCCGCGGTTCGCAAGGCGGATAATTTGTTGTTGGAGCTGGGGCGGCAGAGTCGGCGGTTGTTCGGCCCGCGCCCCGCCGCTCCGCAGCCGATGGATTCTGGCGCGTCCGCCGCGACTACCGCCGTTTCCGGCCGGGAGGCGGTATCCGATGGAATCGCGCCGCAATTACAGCCGTTAACTTGGGGCCGGCTATTCTCGGATTCCCTGATCGAGGCGGCTCACAGTCACCCCCCCTCAACGCGAGCCGTCTTGTTCTTGGCCGATGCCGCGATGTTGGAGCGTGTGGGAGTGCGACCTTGGGCGCCCATTCCGCAGGCCGACATGGACCGGATTCGGGAGGCCGCTACCCAGGAATCCGACGATGCGGCATTGGGCGAGAGGGTGTTGGAAGAGCTGGGGTTGATCCTGCTCATCGGTCGTCGGGCCGTGACGTTGACCGCCCGCGAGCAGTTACCCTTCCTCCGCGACGGCGACAACCTTGCATGGAGTCGGCCGCCGCTCTTCAAGCTCGTGGCCCAAAGCGATTGGTGGGAGCGGTTCGAGCAAGCCGCCATCCAAGATGGAAACGGCGGGATCTGCCGGATTCGCGTTTGGAATGAACTTCCCGGCGAAAGCCAAGGTGAGCAATCCGAACGCGGGGCCCTCGATCGCGGCGTTCTTCCCTTCCAGATTCCCGTTGCAAGCGGCTGGCGGGCGAAATTGCCGCCGCATCCCTCGTTGTCGGCTTCCCCGGGCATGACGTTTTGGTTGCTTCCGCGGGCCGTGGTGGATTCCGCGCGGTGGATCGCCCTACTCCTTGCCTTTGCCGTCTGCGTGACGCTGATGCGTCATCGGCGACGTCTGTTGTGGTTCTTGGCCGTGGCTTGTGTGATAGCCGAATTGTTCGTGCCGGACGTGTTCGCTCCGTTGTTATCGGGCGTCTTCCTGGGAACCGTGCTTGGATTCGTGGTCTTGTTGCTGCTTCCGCTCGACGGACATCGCGCGGAAAGTGGGTCCAGCGACGCCTGTCGGGTCGTCGGCCGCCTTTCCAAGGTGGTACTGCTTGGTGCGTTTTGCCTGGCTGCCTTGGAATCCGCCCAGGCGGTCCCGTCCGCGGCCGCCCCGCAAAGAAGCGCCGCTCCAATGCAGCCGCTCGAGTTCGCGCCCGGCGGTAACTCCTCCGCGGCGCGGATCATATCCGTCGCCGAGGATTCCCGCGTGCCCGATTCTGCCGCGCCTTTTGGCACCGCTCCGGCGGCGACGCCTTCGGCCGGCACCACCCCCTCGCCATCGACGCCGGGCGTGTCGCGACCGCCGTATCGCGTCTTCATACCTACCGATGAACTGGGGAATCCGATCGGGAAAGAAGTCTACCTTTCGGAGGACTTTTATCGCGAGTTGCAGCGGAGAAAAAATGTCCGCTCACAGAATATTCCCGCCTGGTTGCTGGTGTCGGCCGAATATCGCGGGAGCTTGGTTCCCGGCACGGATACGGCGAAATATGTGCTGCCGGAACTGCAAGCCGTCTGGGAGTGCGTGACGTTCAAGTCGGATGTGGAGATCGAGCTTCGCGTCGGGGGCGAGCAGGAAGGAATCATTTCGGGCGGGATCCTGGTGGACGGTCGGCCTGCCGCGGCCGCCGTGGAAGGCAACGTGGTCCGGTGCCTGATTCCGCAAGCCGGTCGCCACAGTATTCAAGCCCAAATCAAGCTCAGCTCGCAAGCGGGCGAAACGTATTCAGGGGTTCGCGTCCGCGTTCCGCCGGTCGCGGATTCCCGCATTGAGCTGGCCATCTCGCCCGACATCGCTCAGATCGAGGCCGTGGGCGCGGCCGGCGCAGCGAGGCGAGACCCCGAGGGCACCCATTGGTCGGTGGATTTGGGAGCCGCGGAGGTGGTCGTGCTTCGCTGGTACGACCGCCCCGCGCTTCTCGGCGGCGGACTGTGCGAGGCGGACGAATTGAGCCGGCTGCGAATCACGCCCGCCGGGGCCTCCTTGGACGTCTACTGGCGGTTGCGCGTAATCGACGGCCGGTTGACTCGTGTGCGGGCGACGTTCGAACCGGGGCTGCAATGGCTGGGTGTTGACGGCAACGCTCAGCCGATCGCCCAGCTCTTGTCCGAATCACCGAGCCGGCCGGTTTTGCAAATCGATTTTCCTCAGCCGATCACGGAAAGCACCAACCTGCGTCTGATGTTCCAACTCAAGGAAGGCGGCGGTTGGGGCCGCGTCACGCTGCCCAGTGTGACGCTGCTCGATGGTTCGCTCAGCCGCCGCCGTTTGGCGCTCGTTGCGGACCCGAGCATCCGGGTTCGGCCGGATGACATTCGCGGTTGGGATTCGATTCCGACGGCTGCCATTTCCGAAACCTGGCCTGAAGCCGGGGCGGAGTTCGCGGCTGCGTATCAGGCTTCTTCCGGCAGGACTTATTGGGCGGCCGTGGCGGAACCCGTCCTCCCCGAACTCATCGCCGATGAATCCGTGCAAGTCCGCGTCGAACGCGAGCGTGCCCTTTTGCGCTGGCAATTCTTGATCCCTGCGGATCGCGAACCGCGAAGCTATTTTCGGCTGCGCGTTCCTCCCGAATGGAAGCTGCGGCTTGTTTCCCAGTTTTACGGGGCCTCCGAGCGGCCGGTAAGAATCGCCGATTCGAGCACGCTCTTGCTGTGGAACGACCGCGAGTATCCGGGCGACCGGCGCATCGTTTTGGAGGGCGAGATACCCCATCCGTCGAACGGACAATTCACCGTTCCCAGACCGCAGCTTCTCGACGCACGACTCCGGACGTCGAGCTGGAACATCTATCGCTCGCCCGACACCTGGACCGAAGTCCGCCGATCCGCCGGTTTGACCGCCGAGCCGAGCCTCCCGCCCGTCTTGCCGGCGGCGCAGGATGTTCCCGTCGTCACACTCGCCGCGCGCGATCCGCAAGGCGTCGACGTGGAGTTGTCCGTACGTCCCAATGATCCGACGATCCGGGGCAAGCGAATCCTGATTTTGGAACGCAAGCAAGACCGCTGGGTGCTCCAAGCGATGTTCCTGCTGCTGCTCGACGGCGGCACCGCCGGTGAATTCCGCCTTTTCTTCCCGTCGGGCGGCATCGCCGGGACGCCCACGGCGCCCGCGGCGACCGTTCTCCCGATGGAAAACGGGGAAGCCTCCTCTTACCGGCTGATTGCGACGAATCCTTGGACCGGAAGCACGACGGTTCAAGTGGAGGCCGAACTACAGCTCGATTCCGGCGGCCGACTCATGGTTCCGGTACCGGAACTGGAGGATGTGGTATTTGAGGACACGGTGCTCCTCTTGCCGAGGGAATGCACGTTGGAGGAAGAAGCGGGCGAGTTGGACCCCGGTGCGATCCAAGAGATAGCGGGCTTCTCCGCGATGCCTCTGCCCGAATATCGCGGGTATCGCTTGGCGGGCGCCGATTTTGACAACGGTTTCGGCGGCGTTTTGGTGCTCCCGGCCCGCACGCGACCGGCGCGGATACCCTTCGCCGATGTTGTCCTGCGGCCGACCGGCGAAGACCGATTCCTGGCAGTAATCCATCTACAAATCGACGTCGGAGACTGGCCTGAACTGAGAGTGGACCTGCCCGCCAACGGCCGAATTCTCCAGGCATGGCAGGAAGGTCACCCCCTGCCGATCCATGCCACGACTTCGCCGCGGCAAGTCGGCATACCGCTTCCCAAGGCGCCTCGTACTCGTCTAGTGACGATGGTGTTCGAAGGTCGGGCTAACAGGGCCGAGACAGCGGACGGTTCCGCTTGGTTGCCGCTACCGCAATTCGACGTACCGATCGAATCGTGCGCGTTCGCGGTATTCGGCGATTCGCAGCGGCCGGGCTTGGATTCAGGACGATGGACCTCCGTCTCGGCCTGGGAATACTATTCGGCCACGGCGAGGGCATGTTTGGACCGGATGTCGGAGTTGCTGGAGAATGCCGCCGGAGCCGACGAGGAAACGTGGCGGCGGTTCGTGTTTTGGAGAGAAGCCTTTCAATCGGCCCGACAAGCAGCTAGGGCCGGGGTTTTGCTTCACGGAAAGGGCTTCCAACAGGGACCGTCGGCCGAGACGCGGTTGGCAAACTTGGAATTGGCGGCTTCGCGCGTGTTGGAAAAAAGCCGCGAGGTCTTTCGCGAAGTGCCGCAAGAGCCGACCCTCATCGCCCCGCCGATCTTCAACGAGACCGTTCAAGGTTTTTTGGAACGCGGTTTCTACGAAAGCCTCGGGGGAGAGGCGGAGTACGGGGTCGCAACCGAATACCCGCGAGCATTATTGCTGACGCCGCCGCCATCGGCCTTGGGCGACCTCGGCCAAGTGCTCGTTTTCGTCATCCCCGTCGCCTTGGTCTTGCTCTTGAGCCCGTGGATTCCCCGACGGATTACAGGGGCCTTGGGGCAGTGGCTGATGCGATTTCCGCATCCGGTCGTCGTCTTCGTCGGCGTCACCTGGTGGCTGTGGATGAATCCACCCTTCTTGGGCTGGGTATTCATCGGTTTGGGCATCTATCTGCTTCTGCGTCCCAAATGGCGCCTGGTGCCTACCGATGAGGCAGTGGTGCCCATCATCGTGCAGCACTCCGTTGCCGCCGCGTCGAGCAAAGCCTCATCCGTGGGCAGCACCCACGCTCACATGCCCAAACCCTAACCCCCCAAGCTGGCCGTCATTCTCGCCCTGTGGGCCGATCTTGCCCTATCGCGGCCGAAACACGGGCCGAAAATGGCATGCCGGCGGTAGCCGACGACTCTGCATCGCCGGAACAAACTGCGCGTCCTGGAGAAAGCCGATTCCGAAAGCGTCCAACCCGGTCTTCGGACTTTGCAAGCGTGCCGTCCGGCACGGCATTTGCAAAGGAAGTTCCCATCGCTTTTTGCCGAGCCTCAGGACACTGACTTGGCGAGACTCGGAGGTCATCAGGAGATCGGAATCGTGAGTCGCGTCGTCGTCTTTCAGCACGCTCCGCAAGAACATCTCGGAGCATTGCACGAAATTTTCCGCGCGTCAGGTCTGGCGGTTCAAGTCGTGCCGCTCTACGAGGAAGTTCCCGCAAACTTGGACTGGACCGGTATCATCGGCTTGGTCGTCCTCGGCGGCCCGATGAACGTCGACGAAACGCGAACCTACCCCTTTTTGAAACGCGAAATCCAATGGATCAAACAGGCCTTGGCGTGCGAGATTCCCATTTTGGGGATTTGCTTAGGTGCGCAATTGCTCGCTAAAGCGCTGGGAGCTCGCGTGTATCAGAACCCAACAAAAGAAATCGGCTGGTACGAGGTCCGGCTTACCGATGCGTCCGCACTTGACCCCCTATTCATCGGGTTACCCGCCGAACTGATTACGTTCCAGTGGCACGGCGATACCTTCGACATCCCGCAGGGGGCCGTGCTACTGGCCACCGGCGAGGAATGCCGCAATCAAGCCTTTCGGTTCGGCAGCAACGCCTGGGGTCTGCAATTCCACCCCGAAATGACCGTCGAGATGATTACGGACTGGCTCTCCGCCCCGGAAAATGCGCAGGATCTAAGCTGCTTTCCCTGCGGTTACACCGAAACGATTCGCTCGAAAACGCCGGTGATGATGCGGCTTTACCGCACTTGGACGACCACGGTGCTGGAACGATTCGCCGCGTGTTGCAGCCGACGCAAGAATGCGTCACAGTGACTTCATCACCTCTTCTGCCTCCCCGACTGCCGCGCGGTTATCCGAACGTCCTTGACCCAAACAACGGCGTCGATTTGGGTGGCCGACCCTCCGATCGTTTCGGCTGGTCGAACCTTCATCTCTGCATCCCTCGCAAAAATCCCATACCAGCAAGGGTTGACAAGGCCCCAGTTGCTTACCCACAACTCCTATCTTTCTCATTTATACCGGCGTTCTTTATTTTCAGGGACGGAGGGATTAAACTTTCGTCTTACGGTGCCGACTATTCCGGGGTGACTTGCTGCGCCGGAAAAGTCAGCGGCATGCGTCCGTCATTCCTCTCAAGTACCGGCTGATTTGAGGCTGGAGCGGCAAGAGCGGTTGGTCGTCCGCCAGGGGGTAGCATGGTGATGGAATCGGATCGGCCGACGAGATGGAAACCCAACTGGCGGGCCTGGGCGATTCTGGTCGCGGTTCTGGTTGGGTTGGGACTGCTCATTCCGTGGCTGCACGCGCGTCAGGTCCGCTCGACGCTGTTCAAGATTCGTGAGCGGGCCGAACAGGCCGAGGCGGCTGCCGCCGCTGCCCGCGCGCAGGGCGATCGAGAGGCCTATCTGGCGTCACTCCGGGAGGCGGTCCGCAATTACGACGCCTATCTTCGCCAGGCTCCCAACGACACGAATACCCTCAAGCGTCTGGCCTTGGCGGTCGCCGAGCAGGCCGCCGCGGCGCCTGGGAATTCCCACTTGCAATGGAATGCCTACCAGGTCCTCAATCGTGCCGTTTCGAAGTCTCCCAAGGACGCCGTCCTGCTTCGCCGTTTGGCCGAGTTCGCCGAGCGTTTGCGGCGGTGGTCGGAGGCCGCCGACGGATGGCGGGCCGTCGCCGAGTTGTCACCCGACGATTCCGATGCACAACTCCATTGGGCCCAATGCTTGGCGGCACAGTCGCTGGATCAAGAGGCCGTTCGCGTCCTCCGGCAGGCGATCAAGACGAACCCGCGGAACGTGCCTGCCTACATCTTGTTGGCGAGGTGTTACCGCCAACCCACGATCGGGAACACGGCGGCGGCCGAGGAAGTCCTCTCCGAATTGGGCCGCGTGTGCAACGGCGATGCAACGGCGTATGCCCAACGCGCCCGGTTTCGTCTTTGGTTGCGCCGCAATACGCGCAACCCGCAAGAGAGCGCGGATGCGCTCCGCCTTGCGGAAGAGGACGTTGCTCGCGGTCTGGAGCTTGCCCCCGGCGACGCTGTCGTGCGGATCGCGGCGGCCGAGGTGGCGTTGGATAGGGGCGACATCGATACTGCGGAATCTCATTTGTCGGCCGTCCCATCGCCGGACGCAGACGATCTCGACGTCCTGGAGATTCGCCGGCGGATAGCGGCCGCCAGAGGCGATTATCCGGTCCTGCAAGCCGTCCTGGCAAAGCTCTCCGAGCGGGAGCCGGCCCGATTGACGGAATGGTTTCAAGTCTGCCTGGATCAAACTCCGCCGGACCTCTCAACCGCGACGAAGACCCTGGACCGAATGCGGGAAGCATCCTTCTCGCCGGATTGGATCGAGTTGTTCGGGCTGCGTTTGAAGGCCGCCGAAGGCGATCTTCGTTCCGCGGCGCAGGGCCTGGAAGACCTGCTCCGCAGGTGTCGTCGCGGCGATGCCTTGAAGGCCGAGGTCGTGTTGACGCTTTCGCAGGTCTGCTGGGAGCGGCGACAGTGGGAACGGTCCGCCGGCCTGTTGGCGAACTTTCTTCAAGAATCGCCCGACTCTCAGAGGGTGCGGCTGGCCTACGCCCGAATCCTCGCACGGGTCGGTGAGCACGATCGTGCCTTGGCGGAGTTTCGGCGTTTGGAGCGGGAATTGGGCATGGAGAGATTGCTGTCCGTGCCCGGCGCGACCTCGGACTATCTCGAAGTCTTGATCCAGGCCGCCTTCTCGGGATCCGGCGGCAGCGAGGCCCGATCCGCGGCGGAGGACGCCCTGCGTCGGTATGGCGATCGGCTGCCCGAACCGCAACGCATATCAGCGGAGGCGCGATTGAAGGCTGCGACCGGAGATACGGCGGGGGCTCAGGCGGTCCTGGACGATGCCCTGAAACGGCACGCGGAGGCTTTGGGCCTTTGGGCCGCCAAGGTAGCAGTGCAAGTCGCATCCGGCGATGTTGAGGCGGCCGCGGCGACGGCCCGCGAGACCGTGCGGCGGTTCCCCTCGGTTCCGGAAGCGGTGCTATTCTTGACGAGCACGGCAACGCGTATCGGAGACCGAGACCTGAGTTTGACGTTGCTCGCCGAGTTGCGCCAAGCCGCCGAGAGCCTCGCGGAACCGAATCGAGCTTTAGTTCTTCGAGCGATCGCCGCCGCTCACTTAAAACTCGCCGACCCCGCCGGCGCCGCCGCATTGTGGGAAGGCCTTGCCCAATCCGATGCGAACGACGCCGAGAGCCGCCGCCTGCTCTTCGAGCTTGCCCGGGCCCGGCGCGACTATGCCGAGATGGAAAAACAGCGATCCGCCATACGCGCGACGGCCCCGGACGGCCCCGAGTCGGTCTTCACGGAGGCCGCCTATCAAATCGCTCTGGCGACCCGCGATGGCGTCTCGCCGGAGGAGCGTCGAGACTTGCTGCGGAAGGCCGACGAGACATTGGCCGCGGCCGAAAGCACACGACCGGGGTGGACCGAGTTTGCCCGGCTGCGCGCCGAGCTTGCCTTGTTGCAAGGCCGCTGGGATACCGCGATACGCCTCTTGCAGGACCTGCATTCGCGGGGACTGGCCACCGAGGAACAAACGGCGCAACTGATTCAACTCCTGTTCTTGACCGGTCGGGAGGATGAAGCGGACGCCTTGCTTGCGTCCCTGCAACCGGACCGGCGCCGCCCGGAATTGCGTCGCATTCAAGCCGAACTGCTCTTGCGCGAGGGCAAGGCGGATGAGGCGATTGCAATTGCCGGACAGGATACGGCGGATTCACCGGACCCCGTCGGGTACATGTGGCAAGCGCGTCTGTTGACCCTCGCAAACCGCCTGGATGAAGCCGAGGAAAAACTCCGCGCAGCCGTCGCCCTGGCCCCAGACTGGCCCGCGCCTTACCTTTCGCTGTTGTCCCTGGCCCTCCTCCGCGGACAAAAGGATGTCGCGACGCAAATCCTCGCGGAAGCGGCGGGGCGCCTCCAAGATGCCCCGGGGCGGTGTGCCGTCGGTCTGGGATATGAGACCGTCGGCGATTGGCAGTCCGCGGAGAGTTGCTATCGCCGCGCCTTGGAGATCGCCCCCCTCGATCCGGGGCCGAAACTGGAATGGGCCGGATTTCTGATTCGTACCCAGCGTTGGGAGGAAGGGCGAAGGGTTCTCGAGGAACTGGCCGGACAGGACCCCTCCCCGGAGTCGGGATGGATCATCCGCAACGCGCGCCGCAATTTGGCGCAGCTCCTGGCGGCCGACGGTGACTACCGAAACTTTCGCCGTGCCTGCGATCTATTGGACCAAAACCTCCGCGAAAACGATGCGGCCCTGGATCGATTCTTGAAAATTCGCCTGACGGCGAGCCGGCCCGAGAAATCTTTCCGGCTGCAAGCCGTGACGGACTACGAGAAAGAGGCTCAAACCGTCTCGAATCTGCCGCTCGAGGACCGCTTCCAATGGGCCGTGGCCTTGGAATCGTTAGGGCGTTGGCCGGAGGCCCGGGCTCGGCTGGTCGAGCTGTTGCGGCGGCGGACGCCGTCGGGCACGCACCTGGAGTTCTATATCCGAAAGCTGATCGAACACGACTCCCCCGCGAATGAGATCCGCCCCTTGTTGGAGCAGTTGGAAAAGGTCGCGCCGTCGCCTTGGACCGTGGACGAACTGAAGGCTCGGCTGGCGGCTCGCGATGGTGACTCGCGGGAGGCGGGTCGAATACTCGGCACGTTCTTGGAGGCTGAGGATGACTCTCGTCCCAGACCGCCGACCGCCCTGGTATTACAGTGGTTCGAAGAGCTGGGTCTCTACCAAGAGGCTGAAGACCGCCGGCGCTCGCTGGTCTCGTCTCAACCGCATGCGACCTTAGGATTGGCGGCGTTCCTCGGACGCCGAGGGCGAACTGACGAGGCTCTGGCCCTCTGCCGGGCCGCCCTGCAATCCGCACCACCGGAAACCGCGGCGGCCGCCGCCGTCGGCATCTTGCGCGACCGGCGAGAGGATCGCACGCCCGATCGCATCGCCGTCGTTGAGGAGATCTTGCAAGCTGCGGAAAAGGCGTCGGGCCGGACACGCGCGTGGCTCTTGACGTGCGGTAACTTCCTCCACCTTTCCGGGCGGCATCAGGATGCGGCGCCCGTCTATCGGGAACTCCTGGCACGGCAGGATCTCGGCCATTTGGAGCGGGCAGCCGTTCAAAACAATTTGGCATACGTTTTGGCCGCCGCAGACGGCCGCTCCCCCCAGGAAACCGAGCAAAATCTTCGCGAGGCCGACTCGCTGATCGATCAGGCCGAAGAAGTTCTGGGGCCTAGGGCGAACATCTTGGACACCCGTGCCCTGATTCAATTGAGGCAGGGGCGCCCCGACCTCGCCCTGAGGTTCGCTCGGCAATCCGTCGCCGAATCTCCGGACCCTCTGAATTACTTGCACCTGGTGATGGCGTTGGATTCCCTGGGTGACGCAGTAGCCGCCACCCGCGAATGGGAAACCGCCCGGCGCGTCCATGACCTGCGAAAAGAGACGCTTCCGCCCCTGGAACACGCGGCCTTCGAGCGGCTCCGAACAAAACTGGAGCGGCAGTAGTCCGCGCAGGCACCCCTTGTTGGCCGACCGCCGAGTTTGCTATCCTGCCCCAAAAGATGCTCGGTCCGCGAACGATCAACGCCGGACCATGCCTCACGTCGCTTGGGACCTTCCGGCACTGTCGGCCTCCACCAACGGGGGACGACGAGGCAAAACCGGCGTTGGAGGGCGACCCCCAGGGTATGATCGTCAGGAATTCGGCTGACGACGAGTTTCCTCAGTGGGTTGCCGCGGCCGTCTTGGTTAGAATTACAAGAAGCATCCACCGGTGTCGGTATGGATGGGTGGCCGAGTGGTCTAAGGCGGCAGTCTTGAAAACTGCTGTACCCGTTCGGGTACCGGGGGTTCGAATCCCTCCCCATCCGTTCGGCGGTTGCGCACCGTGTTGCAGGCACGTGCCGCCGGTTGCACCAAACCCTTACCAGTCTTGAACTTGCGTCCGGTCGTGCAATTCCGTGCGATTCGGAGCGTGCGCTTGCTGCGCCGCTTTTTGCGCGCTTCGTGCGCCGCTTTTTGCGCCGCTTTCCGTCGGTGCCTTGATCGCTCGCTCGAAATCCGCGTCCGTCGTTTGGAGGTAGTGCCGTAGCGCGATAGTGGGGGTATGACCCAGCCACGCGGTTATGACGTGGAGGGGGTATTCCTTCGCCAGCTCGGTTTCCCGACTCGACCTCAAGGCGTGGAACAGCTTGGGCCAGGGCGTCAAACCGGCACGCTTGACGATCCGCTCGAACGTCGACCGTAGGTTGCAACCTCGCCAGCCCGTCGGGCCTTGGGCGCTTGCCCTCATCCGCTCATCGACCACGTAGACGGCCCCCTCCGGGGCCAGCTCGAAACACTCCTCCAGGATCGGCCGCAGCTCGGGGAACAGGGGAATCACTCGCGTCGCCTTGCCGGGGTGGTGCTCCGTCTTGGGCGACGTCACCACGACCCTGGAGGTTTCCCAATTGATGTCTTGCCATCGAAGCGAAAGCGTCTCGCTCGGGGTACGCAAGCCGCCGTAGCGGGCCAAGGCCACGATCGCGCGCCAGTGACAATTCGGGCAGGCATCCAGCAACCGGGCGGTCTCTTCTCGCGTGACGAATCGCCCGCGATCCGGCATGATCGCCTTGACGGAAACGCCGGTGAAGGGGTTCTCGGCGATCAACCGCCGTCGCACTGCGGCACGAAACACCATCGTGGCGAATTGCAACCGCTTGCGAACGGTCATCGGAGCCAAACCCTTGGCCAATAGGTGCATCTTGTAGGCGTCGGCGTCGCCGGGCGTGACGTCGCCTAGGGCTTTCTCGGGGCCGAAGTACTCCAACAGCCCCATTTCGCCTTGCCGCCACACTTCAACGGTTCCGGGTTTCGCGTCGATGCGACTCCGGACGTAATCCCTGATAAACGCTCCCAGCGTCCACGTCGGCCGCCCCTCGATCAATCCAACAGCAGCCAGCTTGGTCCGCAGCGTATCGCCGATTTCAGCCAGCCAGACGGCCGTTTCCCGCGGCAGAGGTTGGGCCGCGATCTTCGCCGCCAGCAGCGTTTCGACGTGCCGCCGAATCCCTTCGGCCGTCCGTTTGTCCACCCGGCCGAGGCGAATCGTCTTCCTCGTGCCGTCGCCGTCCACGAACAACACTCGCCGCGTGCCGTTCCTGTCGTTCGCTATGCTCGCCATGAGATTCCCCCTTCCGCCTCACCGTGGTCCTGGTTTCATTTACGGCAGTGCGTCGCCAGCCAGCGTTGAAGCCTCTCCGCAAGCTCTGCGGGCGACACCCCGCCGATACGGGCTTGGACCCCGCCGCCATGCTCCGCCTCGATGCGCTCGCCGTAGCCTCTCGATTTTCCGATGGTTCGCAGAACGAACGTCACCGCCGCGAGGTTGCCGTTTTCGACCAGCTTGAACAACCTGCTCTCGGCCAGGTCCAAGATTTGCTCGCGGGATTCCCGCAGCACTTTCTCCAGCTCGGGATCGGCTTGCAGCCGTTGATAGAGAGCTTGTCGGGAACAGGCCAATAATTTCGCCGCGGGCCCTACGAGTCCGTGCGACGCCTCGAGCGCCTTGATGATGTCGCTTTTCTTCAGCCGCATGGTACCCCTCGCCTGTCAACTTTGTCAACGCTTGCTTCCTAGTTTATACGTTTCACGCCTCCGCCGCCTCAGCCTCGCCCACGGGCAGCCGGACGATTTCGCGGGCCTTGACGTGCCATTGCTCCGGGGCGATCCGGAGCCGCCGGCAAATGTCCACGAGCAGCTCGGCCGCAATATCGCTGAAGCTTTCGTAAAGCGTGAACAGCGTTTCCATGTCCGTGCCGGGGGGGCATTGCCCCTTGGGGAGAAGAAAGTGGCCTTGGCCGTCCGACCGCCGCTCCAGCCGCAATTCATAGCCGGCCTGCCACAACCGCCGGAGCAGGAGCCAGCCGCCCACGAGGTGCCGGTTCTCCCGTAAGACTTCGATTTCTTCGCGGGTCAACGCCCCGGGGCGGATACGCAATCGCAGCTCGCCGCCCGCCCAATCAACCTGCACGCCGTCGCGATAAAGTAGCGTAATAAGGTTCATAAGGTGATCTCCTCCCAGCCATCGTCGTCCCCCTCTCGTGCAGGGGAAGTAGCCGCTTCCGTGTCACCACCACCTACGGGGGGCGTAAGGTTCGGCGGTTCCGGCGTCGGGGGCGTCGAAGTCTCGGCATCACCAACATCACCATCACCAAAACCCCCGGTTTTCGGCGTTTTCTTGAGGTTTTGGTGATGTGGTGATGTGGTGATGAGGCGAAACACGCGCGTCGGGCGACCCCCCTTTTGGTTTTCGTGCGGCAATTCCCAACGCCCAAAACCGGCCTTGATTAAGTTAATCAACGCCGCCTCCGCCGTATGCGGTTTACCACGAAACCGCCATAGGCCGTGGGTTAGGTCTCTAACCGTCACCGCTCCGCCTCGGGCCTCAATCCACTCGATCAGTCGCCTTCGGTCCGCGTCTTCGTCCGTCTCCGAGAACAGGCTGTGAATGCGTCTTGCTTCGCGTTTGAACCACGTCGCCAATTCGATCCCGGATCGCATACTGGCGGCGTCCACGGCGTCCGTCGCCGCATGGCCGAACGCCCGCCGGACGCAATGGATCACTAAAGCCAGTCTCGTGGCAACCTCCTCCAGCTTTGCCCATGCCGACGCCAGGTCGCCCTCTAGGTCGATCAACTCCGCCGCGTGTGCATCGTAAAAGCTCGTCCATAGGGCTTTGGCGTCCGGCGTCAGACCGAGAACGGCCGGGCACGGCCTTCCGTCTTCGTCGGTCGCCGGTTCCAAGGCGAATAGATGATCCAGCAGTCGCACGATGTCCGCTTGGGTTTCGGGTGCGATCTCAGCTTCCGTCCAACGCTTCCGGCGTTTCGGGGGGAATGCCCACAGGATTCGGGCCGCCAGCCCCGATTCCCTGTATGAATCCCCCATCAATCGCTTGAGGATTGACGGTTGCACTCCCCCGCAGATCGACAATGCAGGGTGGGGAACAAAGATCGTCCGCGGCTCCGTTTTGCGATCAACAAGTAAAGCCTCGCCGGCATGGACCGAAAGCCAGCGGCCAAGGTCTCCGCCTTTGGTATTGGCATATCGGTCAAACGACCCGACCCACGCGGTCAGTTCATCGCACGTCAGCAGCAGCCCCCGCGGGTTCGCCAAGAGCAGCGGAGCTAAGGCCTCCAGCGTCGTATCGACGACGATGAATCGCTCGCATTGCGGAGGTTCCGGCCTGGCCGGCGGTATTGCGGTCGGGTCTTTGGATCGCTTCCACTCCGCCAATGCCTTCTCGTAAATCAGCAGATCGGATTCATAGTTGCGACTAGCCTCAGCGTATCGCTCTAGCGCCTTGCGTTGCCGATCACGGACGGGGCGGAGGACCAAGCGCATTGCGGGCGTCTTCATTTGGCCGGATTCCGCCACGATCACGGTCCACAGCGTGGGAGGCACGGTCCAATCGCGTTTCAGCCGCAGCCGACGCGAATTGCCGACAGCCGCCGCCGTCATCGCCAGCAAAGGCAACGCGATATGGGCATGATCGCATTGCAGGGCGTCCGCCCCCTCGATCACGAATCGCCGCAGCGGTTCCGGAAGGGCATGCGTGGGGAACGGTTCGTAGCGCTCATCGAGCGATGCGTCATCCGGTTCGTCGGGATCGTGGGATTCCGCCGGCGCCCAGGGCGTCGTCTCACCCGCCCATTGCTCAAGCGTTGCCCGCAGCTCTTCGGGGAGTATGCCTTCGGCCAAGCCCACGAGCGTCGGGTCTAGCACGATGTCGGCGATGTCACCCCCTTCGGGCAAGGCGGGGAATCGCTCCCCCAGGTCCAAGATGCGGATTTCGCTTGCTCCGGCCGCATGGGCGAGCTTGGCGACGGCTTGGGCGTACCCCCGTCCAGGGGCGTCGGCGTCCGGTAAAACGATGACCTTTCGGCCCCGCAAAGGGGACCAGTCGCTTTTCGCGGCCGCTTGTGCCCCGCCGCTCGATGTCGTCGCCAGCAAACCAAGATCAGCCAGCGTATCCGTGCATCGCTCGCCCTCGACAATCCAGACGGCGGCACCAGGATCGGCTTTGATCACCTCCGGCAGCCGATACAGCACCCGCGGTTCGGGCATTTGCCCGATGCGCCAACCGCCGTTGCAACGCGCGATCGGACGGATGGTCTTCCCCGTGGAGGTGTTCCACCGCACGACGACGCCGACAGGCTGCCCCTGGGCGTCGGTGTACACCCATTTCGCCGCCGGCGGGCCGAGCCGTCGCTTCAGCTCTTGCAAGGCGTCACTGGCCGTGAGAAACACCCGATCGTCGATTTCTCGATTCGCCTTGCCGTTGCCTCCGGTCGGCTTGCTCGACTTGCCCTCGGCCAAGCCCG
Source organism: Thermogutta hypogea (assembly GCF_055386265.1). Taxonomy (NCBI): domain Bacteria; kingdom Pseudomonadati; phylum Planctomycetota; class Planctomycetia; order Pirellulales; family Thermoguttaceae; genus Thermogutta; species Thermogutta hypogea. The sequence continues at coordinate 464,841 of NZ_AP042425.1, read as the reverse complement.
CAAACTCGGCCGCCAAGCGAAGCGCTTCCCGGAAGCCGCAGCCCAGCCACCATTGCAGGGCCGCCAACCCATCCCCGTTCCCGCGGTTGAGGCATTGATTGCAGAGCAGGGCACCGCGCTCGGCGTCGATGAGCCGAAACCGATCCTTGCCCCCGCACTTCGGGCAGGGGTGATGTCGGCCGTCTAAGGCCTCGGCGGGCATTCCGTGGTGCGTGAACAGCTCGACCCACCTGCCTTGGAGGGCCGCTTTGACCGTGTTAGCGTCGATCATCGGTCCGGGCCCTCCGCGAGGCCCTGGGGGGCCGCAGCCTGCCGCTCCGCGGCTTGCCGGGCCAGCCAGGTTTGCAGCTCGCGCACCGGATACAAAACGGCTTTCCGTTTGCCGGTGCCGACTTTAACGCAAGGCACTATCCCGCGCTGCGTCCAGGACCATAACGTCCGCAAACTGACCCCCAGCAGCCTTGCCGCCTCTCGGGGCCTCACGGCCAACGGTTCAACGTCTTTCGCCATGCTCTTACTCCCTAACTGAAAAGGGGCCTTTGGAATCCGGCCGCACTAACGGCCCTCTCTTAGAAAATCCGGATTTGGGAAGTAAAAGCGGGAACTTCCCACGGTGTGAGAAACCGCAAGTGTCGGTTAGATCACGAGATATAGCGACCGGTTTTTTTCAGCGCGGGAACTTCCCGGGAACCTCCCGGGAACTACACAAGGCGAGGGCGCGTCGCTTAGCAGAGGGGGCGAGAGAGGGCGTGAGGATAGAGACTATCGCGCCGAATAGTCGCGGGATAGTTTTAGCAGGGCTTTAGTCGTCATCGTCCTGGGAAGACCATAGGTCTTCATAGACCAAGGACAACAGCACGGCAAGCGCCCGTTTGGGTTTCTCGATGCGGGCGACGTCGTGGTGGACTAGATCACCGCCAGACACGGTTACCGCTCCGTGACAAAGAACCGCAATAAAAGAAAGGGGGCGGGCACCGCGTGCGGTAGCGCGGGTTCGGGGTGCACAACCCTAGCCCGCCCCTTGCTAGCTTAGCCGCATTTTACGGCGGGCGGCTCATGCGCCAATGGAGGGGCGCAGCGCGACTAGACCGGCCGCTCAAGCAAGAACGCCTTCACTACCGGATGCTGCATCAAGCCCGCCTTTTCGGCCGCTCTCGCTGCAACCTGGGCGGCAGTCCAAGCGATGTCGGCGTCGTCGATCATGAAGTCGGCAGGCCCGTAGGCGTTGCCGTCCGGCGAGACTAGGACCGGCACGCCGTAGGACGACGCCGCGTGCTCCGTTGTCAATGTCCAACCGTCCGCAAGTTCAATCGAACCGCTCATCGTGACTCCCTTTCCTAGGCTTGAGGTTTCGGCGTCGCCACTTGGAGACTCGAACATCGCTAAGCACTAATCCAACTTCTAATCCTTAGTCCGCTCGTGCTTCTAGTGCGCGACGTGCGCCGCTTTATGCGCCGCTTCCATTAGAAAGTGCCGTTTTTCCCGCGTTTTTTACGGATACTCGAATCCCTCCCCATCCGTTAACAGCCTGTTGAAAAAGTGTTTGCTAGCACAACTGGTAGCGGTTGCAATCGGCTTCCACCCACGACGGCTTGTGCAAGCGTTTTTGTTTTTCAACAGGCTGTTAAGTTGCTATCGAGCCGCAGCTTACGATGAGCAGCTTGGCGAGCGCGGCTGCCGGCACATCAGGAACGGGGTTCCCCGCTTTGCAAGGCGCTCGCGAAAGCTCACGGCCGAGGGTCCGGGCCGTTCGCCTCCTATTGCCGGTTCTTCATTCGCGCGGGTGTACGGGCGACGTCTTCATCTTCTTCAACGGATATCACCATGCCGGTAAGACACACACGGCGGAAATATCTGCGGCTTGCGAGCGGCGCCCTTACCACCATGCTGTGGGGAAACTATTCCTTGCTACGAGCCGATACCCGGGCTGCGGAGGCCCCCGCTTTGCCGAAGTTTCGATACGAAGCGATTCGGAACCCGGTTTGGCGCTTGCCGAGCATCCATCTCCGCGATCCTGCCGCCCTTGTTCATGAGGGCAAGATCCATCTTTGGTTCACCTATTACGATCCGAAAAACGTGACCTGGCACATCGGCCAATCCGCGACCGAAGATTTTCTACAGTTCGAACCGATCCGATTGATCTCGCCAAGCGGATATGCCTCGCCCGGCAACGTGATCCGAGTGGGAGACGAATGGATCTTGTGCTATCAGCAGTATGCCGAGTTCCCGCACTATCTCTGCATCGCCAGGTCCCGGGACCTGCTTCACTGGTCGGAACCGGAACGCATTTTTAATACCGGGCCGGAGAATCTTTGGAATATCGACCGGCGGACGATCGACCCGCTCATCATTCCGTGGGAGGGACGTTACTATCTTTTTTACACGGGCTCGACGCGATGGGGACGACAATCCGGCCATAATCTGATCGGGCTGGCCGTGAGCGATGACCTCAAGAATTGGACGGACCTTTCACCGGACCTGCCCATCATTTCGGCCGACCAAGATTATGAACAACCGGACGGGAACGAGAACAATTGGGTACTTCGCCGGGAGGACCGATGGTTCATGTTATATTCCGCCGGCCTTCGGCATCAGAAAATCGCCTACGCTGTGAGTGATGACTTGATCCATTGGCAAAAGAAGGGCTTGTGCCGGGTCAAGGTCTTCCCCGAATCCAGCCGACGATTTGGGGCTCCCGTGGTACTGGAGGGTTTGACCGCACCGAACACTTTCCACATGCTCTTTCAAGGTGAAGATTCGTCGGGCCACGTCAGCTTCTTTTTGCTGGAGAGTCGAAATCTTATCGACTGGGAGTGATGCCGAAGGGTGCCGCCGAAATGGGCTTCCCACGATGATTCAGCCCACGTGGGAGAGATAGCTCGAAATGGCGAGGTCGGTTTGTCGGGCGACGCGTCACGGACATTGTTCTACCTCAAGAAACGGTAAGGCCTGACCGCATCGGGGAGCTACGCGGTCAGGCCGTTTTCTAATCCGTCGGATGTACTTCTCGAGTTAGCGATTCACGGCTGCAAATCGATCGACTCAGTTGGCGCAACCGCAAGCCGGGGCGCAAGCCGGTTCGCAGGCCGGAGCGCAGCAAGCCTTCGCGGCGCGGCGAGCGCGAATCCGGTCGCACAGGCTGGGACGGCAAACGGGTTGGCACGCCGGTTCGCAAGCCGGTTCGCAAGCGGGTTTCTCGCAAGCCGGTTCACAAGCCGGAGCGCAGCAGGCCTTCGCGGCGCGGCGAGCGCGAATCCGGTCGCACAGGCTGGGGCGGCAAACGGGTTGGCAGGCCGGTTCGCAAGCCGGTTCACACGCGGGCTTCTCGCAAGCCGGTTCACAAGCGGGCTTCTCACAAGCCGGAGCGCAGCACGCCTTCGCGGCGCGGCGAGCGCGAATCCGGTCGCACAGGCTGGGGCGGCAAACGGGCCGGCAGGCCGGTTCGCAAGCCGGTTCACAAGCGGGCTTCTCGCACGCCGGCGCACAGGCCGGTGCGCAAGCGGAATGCTTGTGGAATAGACCCGCATCGGCGGACTTCCAACCCGCCAACGAAACCATGGCCGCAACGGCCAACACACCCAACAAAGCAGTACGCCTCATGGAACACCTCTCCTTGAACTGATGGACGTCGGGGACCGACAAAACCTGCCGAAGGAACGCATCCTTCACAATACCTGTTAGCTTATATCGACTCCGCAAGCGATAGTTTTTGCCTGGTTGTCCCACAAAACCCAGAATGTGACTGCTTGCCCATTCGGATTGTGCCGAGCGTAACGATTAGGGGCCGCATCGCTGGGTATTCCGACGTCTCGGGTCGCCCGAGCGCCGCTGCCGGACAAGAAGGAATTACTCCCAGGCACTCTTCCTTACTCAATCGTTAGATTCGCATGAAATTGGTGCCGATGATCGTCGGAATCCCAATCGACCTGGCTTCCATATAGCTTTCCAGCCGCAGTCTCTCGTTATTCTACTGACTCGCCCTGCACTGCCTACTCGATCCAATATGCTAAAGTTAAAGCAGGGTAAGATATGCTGCCCCCTCACGTCGGCATTCGCATCTCAAATTCTCACCATCAGCGAGAAAGGCGATTTCATGACGGAATCCAACCTCACCAAGGAAACCCGTTGGATCTACTCCGAGCTTGGCGACGATCCGGAATTGCGGGACTTGGTCCAGCTTTTCGTGGACGAGATGCCGTCGCGCATTTCCACATTCGAGGACCTCCTCAAGGAGGGGAAGTGGGACGAACTGCGGCGATCGGCTCACCAACTGAAAGGGGCGGCGGGAAGCTACGGATACGGCAGTCTGACGGCAGCCGCGGCAGCCGTCGAGCAGGCTATCCGGCAAGAACTACCGTTCGAAGAAGTACGGAGTCGGCTGGAGGAGCTTGTTGACCTCTGCCAAAGGGCCCGAGTAACACCTGACGGCTGAATCGCTGCCGATTCTTGGCGAAACGGTCGGCCCATTACCGTGGCAAACGGATTTGGAAAGCGTTCGCGCCGCCTTTGGCCACGTGCAATACGACTTCGGTGCGCCGGCCGTCGGCAAGCTCGACGGCAAACCGATGTTCGCCGTAGAAAACCCGCCCACGAAGCTTGCCGTTCTCATCCGTTTGATATTCGCCGCGCGACCACCATTCGCCTTTTACGAGGCGTAGCAGGGCTTCGTATGCGGGCTTGGGTGACATGTCCTCGCGGACCAATCCGGCAGGGGCGCCCTGCCAGGCGCGATAATCCGAAAAATCCCACCAGGTGATGGCCTCGACGGCGGGTTCGGCAAATAGCATCGTGTAAAACCGCACGACCTCTCTTGCCTGCTGCTCTTCCCCCTCCGGAGTTGTACGCCAAGGTCGCGGTCGCTCCCAACCAGGTGCTCCCGAGACGATCGTCGTTTCCGTGAAATGGAGCGGGACGTTGAACCGCGAAAATCGCTCGCACACCGTGCGAATCTGCTCATTCGGCCAGACACCGGAGTGCATGTGGCTTTGGATACCGATCACGTCGTAAAGCCGCTTGCCTTGGTCATCGACCAGCTTTTCGATCAAAGCGGCGTAGGCCGGATCCGTTCGGTAATCGTTGATCAACAGCACGGCGTCGGGGTTCGCTGCCCGAGCCGCCATGAAGCACCGCCGCGTGAACTCCACCTGGCCGATCTCGCTCCACATTCGCGACATTTTGGGCGCCCGTTGCAGAAACTGCTCCCGATCGAAATGCGTCGCTTCGTTCACTACATCCCAGCGGTCGATAAGGCCCCGAAAACGGGACACGCAGTCGGTGATTCGGTCGAGCTGCAAGCGAAAGATCTCCCGCGGATCGTCCGGCAACCACGCGGGATCGGCGAAGTTCCAGGCCAAGGGATGGCCCTTCACCACGATGCCGTGTTCCTTGCACCACCGGGCCAACCTCTCGGTATAGTCGTGATTCGGTGTACCCTGCTGGGATTCGTAGGAGGGCCAGTAAAACGCGGCCGTGGCGTAATTCAACAGTTCGCCGAAGCGACGGAGATAGGCCTCTTGCAATTCCGCATCCGGGATGCGTCCCCACTGGAAGATATTGCAGCCGAAGAGAAAATCGTGACGCACTTGCTCGGATACGACCTTGACCCCGGCGACGGGATGCCCTTCTGCGTCCAAGACGGCGACCTCGAAGTCTCCTTTGCGGCACTCCTCGATGCGTCTTTCGGCGTCGCTCAGCCAGCTCGGTTTTTCGGCTGCCGCGTTCAGGGCCCATAGCAGCCCCGCCGCGAGACAAACGCAGGTGATCCCCAAGCCGATCCGCCGGAAGGAAGCGAAGCGATTCATAGGTCGGCGTCTCCCATGCGTGCGATGACAACGCAAACCGCAGTCTTAAACCTCCCGGGATGTCGGCGTGATTTCGGGGAGAGGAAGGTTCAACAACCGGTATAGCGCCGGATCACCCAATCCCGTGATGCTCATGCGGGCCGAGCTGAAGTCGTGGCGGGCGCTATGGGGAGCCGGCACGGCGACGGTAAACGCCCCCGCGGCCGCAGCCGCTCGGCAACCATTTTCACTGTCCTCCAGGACGACCATGCGTTCCGCCGGAATGCCGAACCTTTCTGCCGCCAAAAGGTAAATTTCGGGATGCGGCTTTCCTTGGGTGATGTCGTCGGCGGTCAAGGTGAAATGGAATCTGGGTTCCATATTAAAACAGCCCAACACCGCCCGCAAGGTTCGACGGCTGCTGCTGGTGGCGATGGCCTTGGGAACGGCGTGACGCTCCAGCGCATCCAAAAGCTCCATCAGACCGGGCATCGGTTGAATTCGGCCTTGGATCATCTCGATGAACAGATCTTCCGACTCGCCCACCAGACTCTCCGGAGAGTCTGAAAGACGGTGCCATTCGATCATGATTTCGAAGCTGGCAAGCGGCGGCCGCCCCATCATGGCGTCGCTCAATTCGCGCGAGAAGCGGCGGCCGCGTCGTTTGAGAAGCTCGTCGCCGACCAGGAAATAAATGTCCTCCGTGTTGAACATCAAGCCGTCCATATCGAAGACCACGGCCAAAAAGTGATCTGCGGAGGCGTTTCGATCGGATTTCTCGTATTCACCAATCATGCCGTTCGCGTTCCTCATACTCCCCGTTACCGGTACAACATCATCGTCGCGACGGGGGCTTTCGCGGCGTCCGGCGTTTCTGTTCCCAGCATGGTCACCCCTTGCGTGAAAGCAAGGCGTTGAGTCGTTCCTTCCATTCCGGCTCACCGAGGCCGCGAATGAGAAACCGCTTGGACGATGCCGCGGCCCCGGCCAGCAGTTCCACATGCGACCGCTTGACGTTCAAGACCTTGGCCAGCAGTTCCGACACCGCCTTATTGGCTTTGCCTTTCTCGGGGGCCTGCGTCACCGCCACGGAAAGCTCATCGGCGTGGACGCCGCGAATCTCATTGCGGCGGGCACCGGGATGGACGCGCACCCTGAGGATGAGGCCCTCCTCGCCGTATTCCCAAAAGCCCATCGCGCAGCAATCTCCATTTCGGCGTAAGGAACCCCTCTGCCCGTGCTACCGCAGGACGACGCGTTCCTTCAAGCTTCTTCCGCCCCGGCTTCGATGCCCTCGAAAAGCAGCGATCCCACGCGGACAATGGTGGCCCCTTCTTCAACGGCGATTTCGAAGTCCCCGCTCATGCCCATGGACAGATGCTCCAAGGTGAATCCGTCTGGGAGCTTATCCCGCAGTCGGTCCCGCAGTAGCCGCAGACATTGAAAATCCCTTCGAGCGCCGTCGAGATCGCCTTCCCAACCCGCCATGCACATCAGTCCGCGTATGGCAACGTGCCGATACTCCGCCAAGCGCTCCGCGGCGGCGAGCAGCCCCTCCGGGGCGAAGCCGTGCTTGGCGGGGTTTTGCGAAACGTTGACCTCCAACAGCACGTTCGGACGCATCCCTTCCTCGGCGGCGATCCGATCGATGGCGGCCAACAACTCCCACGACTCTACCGAGTGTATCCACGCTGCGTATCTCAGCGTCTTACGAATCTTATTCTTTTGCAACGGCCCGATGAGGTGCCACACGATCGACGAATCGGAGAGGACCTCGGCCCGCTCCCAAAGCTGCTGCGGGCGGCTTTCCCCCAAATCCCGCCGGCCCAACTCTACCAAATGCTGCGCGACTTCTACAGGGACGTATTTGGTGACGGCGACCAAGCAAACGGAGTCCGAAGATCGGCCGCTCCGTGCGGCGGCGGCTCCGATCCGCTCGAGCACGGTTTGCAGGTTTCGTCGCAATTGCGCCTTCAGGAGGTCCTCGTTCATAGCTTGCAGAACCGTTGATTCTCCCTCCTGCCGCCCAGGACGCATCGCGCCGGCGACTCCCTCGGGCGAGCCGAACCTCCCCCCTGCCCCACAGCGGCAATTGGGCCGATTCCCCGGTGACGTGGCCCGGCCCTTTTGGCGGGATGCTACGCGGGTCCCATCCCCTCCAATGTATCGGCCCATCACTCTCGGCTGAAGTGGATGCCGGAATGGCGAACGGCGGGATGCGCGGAAAACTCGTTCTGTGACGCGTCGGTTGCCCCGCGGAAACCGGCGAGATAACATATCGGCACGGATGACGTGGAATGTGCCAAAGTGCGGAGAATTGCCGCCGGTTTGGAGAAAGCGAAGCCATGCCGAATACGATGCCGGCGGAACGTGTGATGACTTATTGCCTGGCCGGTCTCGTCGGCTTGGGCGGCTGGATCGCGTCCCCTGCCATTCGCGGCGAAGGCTCTCCGGGACCGGAGGTCTTTGCCGTCCGGGCACTCTATGCCCCGGCTCATTTCGGTAATAGCTACGAAGTCATGGGGATCAACGAAATGCGGCGTCTGCTGGCCGAAGCCCGGGTCTGGGGCTTCAACCGGTACGGCGATTGGTTCGACATGGAGGACTGCTCCGACCCCTTCACCCAAAAGAAACTCTATCAACTCGCGCACGCCATGTGGGAACGCAAGAGGGCCAACTATCAGGCCGCGCAGTCCTTGGGATTCGCCTGCGACCTCATCATCACACCGAATCACGTCTATGTGGATCAGTGCCGCGAGGATCTGGCGGCGGTGCAAGGCGGCCGCATTTTCGGTCAGTTGATTTGCCCCTCCAACCCGGAGGCCCGACGCATCATCTTGTCCAACTACGAGAATCTTTTCCGCGACCTCGCCTCCGACGGGGTGCGGCTCTCGGCGGTGGTGACCGCTCCATATGATTTCGGCGGCTGCGGTTGCGACCGGTGCAAGCCCTGGATTCTGACCTTCGCCCAACTCTCCCGTGAAATCCACGCTCTCGCCGAACGCTACCATCCGGGCGTGGAACTTCACATGATCGGTTGGTGGTGGGAACCGGAAGAGCATCGGCTGTTCGCGGCATGGGCCGACGAACATATCCCGGGCTGCGTCCGCCGGATGTATCTCCACATTCCCTACGGGAATACCGTCACCGCCGACGTGCCGTTGCCGCAAGGCTGCCAAAAATCCGCTTTCGTTCACATCGGCTACGCGGATCAAGCCCAACCCCGCGACGTGTACGGGCACTTCGGTCCGGTCATCGCGCCGAACCGACTGGAGCAAACCGTCCGCGATTTGAGAACTGAGGGATGCACCGGCGTGATGGCGTATTCGGAAGGCGTCTTCGACGACGTCAATAAGGCCCTGCTGGCAGGTCTGGCCTCGGGCGAATACGCCTCCGCCGACGAAGTCTTGAGGGCATACGCCCGCCGCTACTTCGGAGCCGACGAAGCGGTCGCCGCAGCCTGGGCCGACTGGCTCAAGCCATGGGGCCTGCCTTTCCAAAGAGATGCCGATTCGGCGGCGCGCACGATACCCCCGGCGGAGCGACCCGCGGACGATGCTTGGCGACTCGAACAGTGGCAACGTAAGTGCGAGCTGTTCCGCCTTCACGCCCAAATCATGGCAGGTGACGACTGGACGCCCACTCGCTTATCGCTCGTTGATCGCTTTTGGGACGCTCAAGAGCGACTCCAACGGGAGGTTTGGGGACTCGGCCAATTGCGGCACATCTTCGCCCGAAAGTACACGCCGCTGCCGTGGTACGCGAGCTGGGCCGCGCACCAGGCGCAACAGGCCGCGTCCGCTGCGGCCGAGCAATGAGCCGGAGTAATCCCGGATCATCAGCACGGCCTCGTTGTAACACGACCGCGGCGACCATTGCGTCGTCGCACGCGAAGGCAGGAGAATCCATCATGTTTTCCGTTCACACGACACGACGAGAAGCCCTCAGCCTGGCGGGAGGCGGCGTTCTATCCACCCTGCTCGGATTCCCGCGCGAAGCCGTTTCGAGCACTTGGACGGCCACGGAGCAAGGTAATGCTGATTGGCGCGACGTCCGTGATTGGGGCGTCGAAGGTCGCGGGTGGGATGATACGGCTCGATACTTCGACCGGTTGCCCGCCAAAGCCGAGGCCTTGGTCCGCCCCGCCGTCTGGAACCTGAGTCGGCACTCGGCCGGCATGTGCGTCCGCTTCGCTACGGACTCGACGTTCCTTCAGGCCAGGTATTCGCTCCTCTCCTCCAATTTAGCCATGCCGCACATGGCCGCCACGGGAGTGAGCGGGCTGGATCTGTACGCCGAGGATGAGACGGGACGCATCCGCTGGGTCGCCGTCGCGCAACCGACCCGCCAAGAAATGGAAGTCGCCTTGGCGACCAACCTGCGACCCGGGATGAGGGAGTACGCGCTTTACCTACCGCTGTACAACGGCGTGGAATCGCTTCACATCGGGGTGGCGGCGGGAGCCGCTTTCAAGCCCGTCGCGCCGCGACAAACCGGCCTCTTGGTGTATTACGGCACGTCCATTGCCCACGGGGCGTGCGCGGGAAGGCCGGGCATGGCCTTTCCGGCAATTTTGGGTCGCAGGCTCGGCCTTCCTCACATCAATCTAGGGTTTTCCGGAAACGGCAAGATGGAGCCGGAGTTGGCCGACTTGCTGGCCGAACTGGATGCCGCCGTCTACTGCATCGATTGTCTGCCCAACCTCACGGCACCGGAAGTCGAGGAACGCGCGGAAGTCTTCGTGAAGAAGCTCCGCGACGCAAGGCCCGGCGTGCCGATCGTCTTGATCGAGGATCGCACCTACGGCAATGCGTGGATCTTTCCCGAGCGGAGATCGCGGAACGATACGAGCCGCGCGGCTTTTCGGGCTGCCTATCGGCGGCTGCGCGACGCCGGCGTCGCCGGTTTGGAGTATGTGGAGGGCGAGGCTTTGCTGGGTGATGACGACGAGGCCACGATTGACGGCTCGCATCCCTCCGACCTGGGTATGATGCGCATGGCGGATGCTTTGGAGCCCGTCCTCCGCCGCGTGCTCGACAAATCCGCCTGATCGCTGAGGCATGCGGCCAAGACGGCCGGTCTTTCCAAGGCCGAACACGCGCCCCCCTCAGGCCGCAGTCAATGCGATACCAGTTCGCGCGCCGTCGCGGGGCGGTCGCGGCGATAACGATAGTCCGGCCAAAGCGGGCAATTGAGGTCGATCCAGCATTTGACCGCCCGCTTTTCCGCCTCCGTCAGCGCCGCTCCGTGATGGCCGCAGTCGAGAACGCTCCATAGCCTGCTCTTGAGCGTGCCGAAGGTCATCGGTTCGGCCTTGTGATGGCGGAGATTCCACGTGTAATCGAAGTAGTGGACCCAGCCGCCCGCAATCAGCGTCCGATACGAGGCCGGCACTTTGTCGAGATCGAGGTCGCCGCTGAGGTTCAGTCCGCGCTCGTCGGAGGCATTGTGGCAGCTCACGCAATTTCGATCCCAGACGGGTTGGACGACCTTTTCGTAAGAAAACGGCCCCGCGCCCCAAGGCGGCGGTTGAACGGTCGTGATTTGCGGTCTTGCCCCCGGCTTCGGTTCCGGCACGGGAGCCGCACGGCGGTTATCGTGGCACCCCACGCAGCTTCGATATTCTCCCGGCTGGAGCTGCAGAACGCTTCGCATCCGTTGCAATTCGTTGTATTCCGCGTCCAAGACCTGGAAATACAAGACCTTGCCTGCGGGCACTTCGAACGTCGCGGAGCCGTCCTCGCTCACCGGGACGAGCCCCCACGTCGCCTTGGCAACATAGCTCGGCCAACCGTTGGGGCCGCGGACCACATGCGTGGGCGAAGCGTACCAATCTTGGAAGTCCTCGTGGTCCCAGCGACACTGTCCATCGGGCAGATGTTCCAATTGCGAACGAACCTCCTCGCATACGCGAAGGTATTTCACCTGCCCCCGCCGAACGTAGGGCGCCAGCCCTTGATACACGTCGGCCAACGAGAGGACAGCCTTGCCTCGCGCCGCGAGATCCGCATCCAGGGACGACGGCAAGGTCGGCGGCCTGGGACGGGGCCGTAACGGTGTCGGCGACATCGCATCGATTTCCGCATCCATATACAGCAGCTCACGATTCCCGTAGCGATCGATGATATACAACCCGAATCGCTCGCCGGGAGCGTGGGCGACGAGAAAGTAATCCCGGGAAATCGGGACCGGATCGCGAAAGCACTCGTAACGCGGCCAATTCATGTTGTAATGCGGCGTAACGTCCGGCGTGATGTTGGTCACCGCCGCCGAGTCGAAGGGAGAGCAAGATCGCCGGATCAGTCCGATCGGACCGTTGTGGTCCCCGCCGTGAGAAAACAGCGTACAAACGATCTCGGGGCTGTTCGGAACCTCGTGGCCGTTGATGTAGCAATTCGGCGTGTTATTACCGAACACCAGTTCCGCATGGGTCCCGTCGGGGCGGATCGCCCATAACGTATGGCCGAAGTCGGCACCTTTGTCGACGTACTCGGAGCGCGTCCATAGAATCCGACCGTCTCGCATGACCGAGGGCGTCCATTCGCTCAAATTCGCGTGCGACAGCGGCCTGAGATTCGCTCCGTCCGCGTCCATGCGGTACAGAACGAAGGCTTGGGGGCGCCAGCACAAGAAACGCGCTTCGACTCTGGTGGAAATAAACGCCAAGCCGCCATCCGGAAGGGGGCAGGGGTAATAATCGTGGTACGGCCCGTCGGTCAGGCGGCGCAGGTCGCTCCCGTCCGCGTTCACGGACATCAGGTGCCAGTACGGCAACCAGCCTTCGATAGGGCTGCGGTCCGGACGGTACGCGAAAAAGATCCGCCGGGCCGAGAAATCCGCCACGGGATCGCGCGCAATTCCGTTCGATGCATCGAAAAGCATTTCCAGCTCGGCCGCCTCAGGTTCAAAGCGACCGTTCACGCGAGGGATACGCAAAACGAAGATGCCGCCGCCGGGCCGAAACTGAGAATCCAAAACGTCGCTGTAATTGTGCGACGACCAATAGGGATAGCGCTTGACGAAGAGGATGTTCTGCACCCCCGCCAAGTCCGGGTCGCGAAACATCAGCCGCCGTTTGGCTGATCGGGCATCGTAGAAAAGCCGGTTGTACGACTCCTCGTCCCGGCGGGCCGCCGCTTTCCACTCGGCGCGGCGGTCGTGCAGGCGTTGGCATTCCGCCCGTTCCTCCGCCACGTCCACGCCCTTGTTTTCCAGCCGGGCGATCATCTCTTCAAATTGCGTCAGGGTGCGATCGAGCGGATCCAGTCGCGCGATCCGCGACCAGTAGCTCGGACCGTACGGGACCGCCGGCCGATCCGTTCGCAGCGGCGACAGATGATCGTCGGTCGACATCCCTTGCCACGAGTCCCGTTCGCAGTTGAAGGCATACTCGAGCAATTTGGGCCAGGTCCATACACTGGGGAGGGGATGGCGGCCCGAGTATTGCCAGTCGCGAGGCGGCGGGATCACCGGCCGCGCATGCACTCTCGCCGCCGTGGTCCAGGCGTTTCCGTCCACGGAGGTGTCGATGCGGAAATCCACCGGCAGACGATCATGGTAAACGCCGTCACGATCCCGCGATAGGACGACCTTGGAAACAGCCGCCGTACCGGGCAGCTCGATTTGCGCCCACTCTTCTCGATCGCCTGCCGCGATCCAGCTATGCGGATTGCCGTAAAGGCCGTCGTTGAGGTGCGAGATTTGATGGATGGCATAGCCGGGCAGGCAAGACGAGGCCGTCGCCAATGCGCCCAAGGCCGCCGCGGCGACATTCTGCGTTCCCTCGGTGTAAACTTCCAGTTCATCGATGCAGGGCTGTCCGCCGGCGCTCCGCTCGATGATCACGCGAACGAACCGTGCCGAACGGGGCGGAAAGGATAGGTCGAGCGGAACATCGGCGCGGATGGTCGTCTCTACGTAAACGGCTTCACCGGATGCGGTTGAAGATTCCTCGGCCGATCCTTGCCCGAAGAAGCCGGTCAGCAATCCGACGGTTAGGCAGAAGCGGAAGCAACGCGATCGGAACGGACGGGCGACCTTCATTCCAAATTCTCCCTTACCCGGGGCCGACTCGCGAAAATCGTGAGGAATAAACGATACCGTCTGGGCGTCGTCGCGTGGGTAATGTGACGGATGCGGCGTATTGTGTGCCACGCTACGGTTATGGTGAGACGGGCGGCGGAGATTGTCAATCACGTTCCGGCTGATTTCGGCATGCGGATCCGACCTTGACCGGCGGATGGCAGGCGTCGTCATTACCGTCTTGGGCCGCGGCATCTGTAGAAAGTGCAAACCAAGTATGGCAACCTTGATTCCCTGAATGGAAGGGGCTGTGGGAATCGAGAGCCGTTGACAGAGTTCCGCAGCTTCGGTAATTTCTCGCCCGATTTCGGAAACCACGGCAGATGGGCCGGGGCGGACCGGCGGTGCGCAGTCATGGTCCGCCGCATCCCTCCGCGGTCCGTCGGCCCTGGAGCCGACGGATTTTCGGAATCATCCGGCCGCCGTTCCCAGGATTTCGCCCAGCGTTGAAACCGCTTTGCACCGTGACTCGATTCGCCGTTCTCAGTCCGAGATGGCTCGCTCCCGCCCTGGTCGCGGTCTGGATCGGGGCCTGCGGCTGCACTACCTTGCGGCTGGAGGGCAAATCACCGCTCTTGCCGCCGAGAATGTCGCCGCAAAGCGTGGTCTTGGATATTTTCTTCCTCCGCATCCCGGCCAACGATACGGCGCGCGTCGACGCCGTCTGGCGGCAGGCCGACGAACAGCGGTTCCCTCGCGAGGTCCGCGATCGTTGGAGTTGGGCCGGCTTTCGGGTCGGATTGGTTTCCGGACAGGTCCCTCCGGAACTGGCCGAACTCATGCGTTTGAACGACGAAGCATCGCCTTTGCTCTTCCAAGAGACCGGCGGAAATGACGCCGAAAGCTTGACCGAAGCCGATGCGCCCGTACGGCGACACATCCAGACACGGTTAGGCAACCGGGTGGAAGTCATCGCCTCCGAGACTTACGCACAACTGCCGTTTCTGCGACGGGAGGGAGGCAAGTTGCTGGGTTCCAGCCTCGAGAAAGCCCAGGGAATGTTCGCTTTGACCTGCTCGGCCGAGAAGGACGGACGGATCCGCTTGCGGGTAGTGCCTGAGATTCATCACGGCGATCCTCACCTGCAACCTGTCGGCGGTCAAGGCGTGCTGCGTCTGGAGTCGCGCCGCGATCGGCAAATCTTGGAAGAGTTGGCTTGCGAGGTGGCGATCAGCCCCGGCGATATGCTGGTGGTCGGTTGCCTGCCGGGTCGCCGGGGAAGCTTGGGTGATTACTTCCTCACCACCACACAAAGCGGAAAACGCGAACAAAAGCTGCTGGTAATTCGCCTGTCGCAGACTCAACAAGACCCGCTGTTCGATCCCCAGGCGGCTCCGCAACCCGTCGGAGCGAACCGATCCGCGCTGTAAATTCTTGCCGGTACGGTTTTCCCTTCCCGCAGCTTGAGAAGATCACGGTGGAACCGAGTCGCCGACTTTCGGCTCGGACGATGTTTAGAAGGAAGCCAGGGCGTCCGCCTCGGACTTGAATATCTCGAAGATCGTGTTGAATCGGGTGATTTCAAAGACCTTATAAATGGTCGGCTGGATGCTACAGAGCTTGACCTCGCCTCCCAAGTTGCGAATTTTCTTTTCCAAGGAGTTGAGTTTTCCCAACGCGCCGCTGGAGAGGAAGTTCACGTTGGCGAAGTTGAGCAGCAACTTCTTTCGATGCTCAACGTCGACCAGGTAGAACAGCTCCTGGCCCAACTCTTGGATGGCCAAGTCCTCGAGAATCCTCTGATCCTTGAAGTGGACGACCGTCACGTCATCGACTTCGTACACGTCCAAGTGTCGAAATTCCGGAAGCGGCTTTTTCGTGGGATTCTGGGACATCGTTTGCCTCATTCAAGCGAATGGACTTGTGCAGACGAGAAAGCCTGCCCCTGAAGCAGTCGGTACAAGCTCCCAATTCTTACCCGCGTGATACCGAACGGACCGTTGGGCCGTCACCCCGCGGATGGTTCCTCTAATATGCGGGTTTGCTCGCGCTGATGCAAGTGGGCGGTAGGCACGATCTCCGGGCCGCCCTCCGGAAAAAGACGCCGATGATCACGGGGTTTCCTTCGCCATCTTTTTCAATGCCTCATGGGCGGCCTGGATTTCCGCCTCGCTTGCCGCGCCGTCGAAAGCGACGACTCCGTATTGCAACAGCAAGGGAGCCTGTTGCGCCGTGACCGTCAAAGGCTCTTCCGCCAAACCCAAAGTGGCTGAGATGTACGTGAAACCTTGGGTCATGGTGAACCACTTGGCCGGCGCACGCGGATTGCCCGGCAAGTCATACACCGCGATCGTGACGGGCTTGCCGTCAAGCTCGGCGGTATAGGCGCACCACTCGGCCGACGCCTTGTCGGTGTTCTCCACGCCGCGTCCTCCGGCCGAATTGCGGAAATCATTCCCTCCGTCCAAGGCCGCCAAGAACCGAATTCCCAGACCGAAATACTCCCGGCCCCAAAGTTGAACGGATTCCGCGCCGGCGGCAGGGCGCAGCTCGGAACGCCACAACAGCAAAACGGCTTGCGGAATTTGCTCCGAATACCGCACCTGCACACGGCGCCGCTCGATGAGCTGTTGCCTGCCATCCGGCGTCACCCAGTTCAGCGTATGCGCCAATGTCGCCGTGGCGGCGTCGGCGTCCGCGGCGGCCGATGCCTGGAAATCGCCGGCCTCGACCTGTCGCCCCGAATCGTCGAACTCCGCCCAATAGTCCACGCCGTCCACGCCGACGGCGAACATCAGGCCGTGGTGATGTTTGTGATCCGCGGGCGAGTCCCGCAGCACATTACGGCCGGAAGGGGGAGCAAGCTCAGCCACATAGGCCTTGGGCACGCCGACCGCCTTGCGGTAACGCATGAGCGTCCTGCCGTTCCACGTGATCGAGCAGAACTCGTCTCCGCATTGCACGTTGAGATCGCTATTTCTCGTCGCGTCTTCCGCCGCCATCACCTCCCGGGCGACGAGGTGGGGCAAAAAGCCGACAGCGAGAACGATCCAAACGCGGCCGACGACGGCGAAACGCTTGCCGAATACCTTGTTGATCATGGCACCCTCACCGCATGATTTCTCGGTGTTTAAGCAGGTTGCACATCCTTGAAACGGCGGGCACGAGCCGATCCCCAATCGCCACGATCGCCTGACTCGGCACCGCCCGGCTTTTCTCCTCCCGATCGTCCGTACGTCAGCCGAAGAACGGATCGTGAACCGCTGGGTATTCTAGTCGCCCATGCGGCCGAGCGAAAGAGTCCGCCGAAGGATCGTGGGCATTCGCATGGCTCGCTCATTACGAGCATACCGGTGGGTGAAAGCGGGGCAGTGGGCGACGGCTGGAACCTCGCGACGGCGGGCCTCGTTCCGTTGCTGCCCCAAGCCTTGCGAACGACGCGGAACGTGGAGAAAGCTCCCGCTCGCTTCGGGAAGACGCCGTTTGCCGCTTTCCCACCGACGCGCAACGAAAAAGGCGAGCCGGTCGCTCGCCTGGATGTTTGCTAGGTCACCGTACTTGTGATTGCAGTGCCGGCCGTTACACGGCGGAAAAATGGCCCCAGCAACCGGCGTTTTCCTTACGCCGATCACGTGAGGCAGCGGACTTCCTGGTAAGACCGCTGCAAAACTAAGCCGACCGGCGGCGATCCTGCTTCGGGAGCGGCCTGGACTGTGACACCGCCCTCCGGATAAGGCGGGCTGCCGTAATCCGACACTTCCAGAAAGAGGAAGACGCAGCCCACGATTACCGCCACCAAAGCAATCGCCAACAAGACCGTATAGATGTCGGCCCGCGGCGGCCGGTACTGTTGAGGATTACTCAAGCTTGCTTGCAACGCGATCTCCTTGCTGAATGGGGCCGCGGTTGAATTCGGGAACGATCTGGCAAACGGCACGGTTGGGTTCAGTACGGACCACTTCCACGCGACCGAGATACTTGCCTTCACCGCCCGCCAAGCGGAAGACCTCCAGGCGATGCCCTTTGGCCAGGCCGTCATCCGAGCCGAGTGAAATCTCGATCAAATTGTTCCCGGGAGCGGCCACGACCACGCCCTCCACCTGCGGCGGCTGATCTTGGTAGGCGCCGGGGTCACCCTTCAAGTTGAACTTCGCCAGCACTTCGCGTGCCTTGGCCAAATCCTGCGCCAATACCGTGGCTTGGTCCTTCAAGGTCCGCAATTCATTAGCCGTTTGATGGAGTTCATCGGTCCGACTCACCAACCGAATCAGGGTCTCGTGGCGGTCTTTCTGAACCTGCTGCAAATCGGTGCGAAGCGTGTTGACCTCGCCGGTCCGTGCAGCCAGGGTTTGATGCGCGGCTTGCATGGCCGCGATGGCCTCACGCTCTTGCTGCGTGAGCGCCGTCAACTCCTGCATCCGCTGGTCCAGTTCCCGCTTCAGATCGTCGCGTTCCGCCTCCAGTTTGGCCAACTGGGCCCGCTTGGCGGCGATCTCGGAGTCCAAACGCTTGGTCAGCTCATCCAGCTCGGCCTTGAGCCGCTCGTTCTCTTGCCGAGCGTTCTGGACCTGCAATTTCAATCCCAACGGTTTGTCCGGCGTCGCGGTGCTGTTTTCCACGATCTCTCGCCAATTGATGTGGGCCGAATACACCATGATGGCGAAGGACATGAACACCAGGCTCATCACGAAAATGAGCACCACGAAGATCTTCCCGACCAGGTTCATAAGACGACCTTCTCTTGGGAAAAGACGACCGTTCCCCTCGACGTCGCGCCCGTGCGGCGGGCGTGATTGCTCGACCGAATTCCTTTAAACTACCGGCCGTGGACGTTGCTCAAGCCGAGCTTCGATTTGAACGACACTGACCGGCGTATGGCCCTAGTATAAATTCGCGCAATTTACCCTGTCAAACAGAAACCCCGCGGCTTGGGATGCTGCGGCAACGGCGCATTCTGCGAGGTCCGGGCTAAGCCCGATTAACACGCCGTGAAACCCCCTCGTAGGGGGTACAATCGATGTCCAACCCATGCGTGGGAGGCATGCGTGGGCGGCAATTGAGCGCGATGAGCTGCGGCTTTACTCTTATTCTGAGCCGTTTCCCCATGCCGGTCGATCGATACCGACCGGTGGTGCTTGGATTTTGCTCGCGAATTGGGAAAAACCGGCGGGCGGTCACAACAGGCCGGCGATACGCGGTAACGATTTAACAGGACGGTCGAATGCTCGACACTGGGAATGATGACCAAGTGCTCCGGACGCCCGACGCCGTTGAAATCGATTGGGATGCGGAACTCCGCAAGCATGCTCGCTGGCTGAGGGCGGTGGTGTTTGCGCGAGTGGGGGAACCGCAGGCCGTCGAAGAGGTCATGCAGGAGATAGCACTCGAGGCGGTACGACAAAAGGCTCCCATCCACGACCCGGCAAAGGTACCGCAATGGTTGTATCGCCTCGCGGTGTTGCAATCGCTGCTTTATCGGCGGCGTCAAGGCCGGCGGCGAAAGCTCCTGGAACGCTATCGGAAAAGCAGGGAGGTCTCCGTCGGCACGCCCGGAGACCCGTTGGAATGGCTCCTACATGGCGAACGGATGAGGTTGGTACGCGAAGCCTTGGCGCGATTGCCGGCCCGTGATGCGGAGGTCCTGCTCATGAAATACGCGGAAGACCTCTCGTACGACGAAATCGCGGAACGGTTGGGGATCAGTTTCTCCGCGGCTCAAGCAAGGCTGCACCGCGCTCGTAACCGCCTGCGGAGCGAGATGGACGCCCGATTTGGCAACTCTGCTGCGGCCGGCTCCGCGGCGGAATCGCCGTAAAGAAGGGCCGCGCGACCGGGGGGCGTTGATGCGGAACGAGATCGGGCACGTGAAAGGCACGTGAAGCAAGATGGAGGACCTCATGGAGAGCGAGATCCACGGGCGATGAAACGGATATTGGGAATCTCGGAGCGGGGGACTCCGCTTGATCGGTACGGACTTCCCAAAAATGGAGTTGACCTGGTCCGTCACGTCCGAGAAGGCCTAGCACGTCTGAGGGATTGGGACTTCGGCAAGGTGAATCTGGGGTTTCGTAAGTTTGCTTGAGTGGAAGGCTGACAACCATGGATCGGCCGGAAAAGATATCGGCTCGGTGGTCGCAAGAATGGGCTGACCGTTTGGTAGACGGCGAACTGCCGGAAGACGCTCGCCGGGAGTTTCTTAGCCGCCTGGATTCCATGACCGACGGGTGGCGTCGACTCGCTCTTACCTTCTTGGAAGCCCAGGCTTGGCGTCAGTCGCTGGGCGAGCTGCTCGCTCCCAGACAAGATGCGAGGGAATCCTTTCGGCGAGAGCAAGAGGAACAACAAGAGGAGGTCGCTTCGCCGCGGCCGCTCGCGCTCGCGGCGAGGCTAAAAGCGCCGGTATACATGCCTTGGATACCCAGACCATGGTTTGCTGATGCTACGGCCTTGGCGGCCGTTTTTGTGATAGCTTGGACCCTGGGGATGTGGCTGGGTATGGGGATCGGACAAACGGGATCGCCGAGCGGGGATACTCGGGCGGATTTGGCAGGCGATCCCGCGTCCGGTCCCGCCGGTCCGGCAGCCCCTGCTTTGCCCGCGGCCAACGCCCCGCAACAGCCGGTGGTGTCGCCTTGGCGGCTTGTCTCGGTTCCCCTGGGCATCGGTCCCGACGGTGCCATGACGATGGTCGATGTGCCCGTCCTCGACTCGGAGTCTTCGGGCGCGGCCGCGACCGCTTCGCCGGGCCCTTACTTGCCGCGTCCTCAGTTCGTCGATTCGCTGCGGCAAAACGGGCACGAGGTCGAGCATCAGCGGGAATACGTGCCGGTTGATTTGCCGGACGGCAGCCGGACGGTCTTCCCCGTCGATAGACTCCAAATCAAGTACGTCGGCAACCGAGACTACCAGTGATCGTTCGTATCTCTGATTCGGATCGAAGGGAAGTCCCCCGCGAATCGGTTCATTCGGCCTAAGAAGACGCCGCGTCGGCGTCGCCGAATGCGTGATGGGGGGAACGGATCACCTGAGGGATCCGATCGATCGTACTCCGCTATCAATTTCGAAAGCCCCGATTTTTCGACCGGATCGTAGCGGAAGGAGGTGCTGGAATGTCGTACGAGAAAACATTGCGATGGGCCGCCGCGTTCGCGTTCCTGGCGGTAGCAGGGTTCGGCGTGGGGGCGGTACGTGCCGAAGATCACGGCCCCGGCAAGGAAAAAAGCTATTGGCTCGGCGTCCTTTGCGGGCCGGTACCGGAAGTCCTGCGTGCTCATCTGGACTTGCCGGACGACACGGGTTTGCTGGTCGAAGACTTGGTCCAGGAAGGCCCGGCCGAAAAGGCCGGCCTGCAAGTCCATGACATCTTGCTGCAAGCCGGCGAGAAGAGCCTGCAATCCTCCGCCGACTTGGTGGCTGAGGTGAATCGCGCCGCGGACAAACCGTTGACGCTGCGGGTTCTACGCGGCGGCAAGAACATCGAGCTTTCTGTCACACCGGAGCCACGACCGCAACAAGACTTTACGCCTCCGCTTGTCAGCCCGGAGGTCGATCCCAAGGCCTGGGAAAAGTGGCTCGAAAGGTTCCGTTTGCAGCCGGGACAACCGCCGCTGACGTTTCGGTTTTTGCATCCCGGTGCGGTGCTGCCGCCGGGACGTGCGACTGAGTTGCCGAAAGGCATGGTCATCACCATCACCAAGTCGGGCGACGAACCGACGAAGATCGTGGTGGAACATGGGGCCAAGAAATGGGAAGTGACGGAGAATGAGCTGGACAAACTTCCCGCCGACGTTCGGCCGCATGTGGAGCGTCTGCTCAGCGGCCGCGGCTGGATCGAGCGCGGCCTGGAACTGCCGAAGGTCGTTCGTCCCGTGCCCGAAGGCGTCTTGAAGACTCCCCTGGGTACCTTGCCCGACGGCGATGCGGAACGCCTTCGCAACGCGGAGCGTCGGCTGGAGGAATTGCAAAAGCGCTTGGAGCGATTGGAACGCGCTCTCAAGAAACCGGGCGCGGAAGACCGCGGCGAGAAACCGGGCGACGCGGCCGAGTCTCGGGAAAGCGAATCCCGCACCTGAGCCGGGAGGACCGCGGCCGCGAGCGGCTAGGAATGCAGCACGAATTGATGGACGGCCTGCGCCGCCTGCCGGCCCTGATAGATGGCATGGACGACCAGGGAGGCGCCCCGGACGGTGTCGCCCGCGGCGAAAACCCTCGGGACGGACGTCATCCAGTTCTTCACCATCACGTTGCCCCGACGATCACGCTCCACGCCGAGTTGCTCGATCAAGCCTTCGGCTTCCACATGCACGAAGCCCATCGCCAGAAGCACGAGGTCTGCCGGGACGGTGAAATCCGTACCCGGTTTTTCGCGCATTTGCCAGCCCTCCGTACTGCGATACCATTCCACCTCGCAACCGTGCAGATGGGTAACCCGACCATCGCGGACGGCAAGAGCCTTCGTCAACACGCTCCAGCGGCGTTCGCAACCTTCTTCGTGAGAGGACGAGGTCCGCATGATGCGCGGCCAGAGCGGCCAGGGAGTTTCCGGGTTCTTCCCTTCCGGAGGTTTGGGGAGGATCTCGATCTGTAGGACCGATTTGGCTCCTTGACGAATGGAGGTTCCCACGCAGTCACTGCCGGTGTCGCCGCCGCCGATCACGACGACGTGCTTATCCCTCGCGTAAATGACTCCCGGCCCATCGGCGGGAATGGGATCGCCCGCGACGCGGCGGTTCTGCTGCGTCAGGAATTCCATCGCGAAGTGGACGCCTTGCGCCTCAGCGCCCGGGACGTTCAGGGTTCGCGGCTTGCCCGCCCCCATGGCCAACAGAATCACGTCGAAGGAGCGTTTCAGGTAGTCGGCGGAAAGATCGCGACCCGCGCAGACGTTGGGTTCGAAGCGGACGCCTTCCGCCACCATTTGCTCGAGACGACGGTCGATGATGTACTTTTCGAGCTTGAAGTCGGGAATGCCATACCGCAACAAACCGCCGATCCGGTCCGACTTCTCGAACACGACGACCTCGTGGCCGAATCGGTTCAACTGCTGCGCGGCGGCCAAGCCCGCCGGCCCCGAACCGATGACCGCCACGCGTCTTCCACTGCGAGCGGCGGGCTTCAAGGGCCGAATCCATCGCTCGCGAAAGGCCCATTCCGCGATTTGATACTCGATATGCTTGATGTGTACCGGCTGGGCGTTGATGGACAGGGTGCACGCGGCCTCGCAGGGGGCGGGACAGACGCGGCCCGTGAATTCCGGAAAATTGTTGGTCGAGTGCAAATTCTCCGCCGCGCTCGCCCACTTGCCGCGATACACGAGATCGTTGAACTCGGGAATGCGATTCAGAACGGGACAGCCGGCTGTGTGGCAGAACGGTATCCCGCAATCCATGCAGCGAGCGGCTTGCTCGTTCAATACCCTTTCCGCCAAGGGCAAGTCGAATTCGTGCCAATCACGAATCCGCACGGCGACGGGCCGGTGCGGCAACTCCACGCGCGGATATTCGATGAAGCCGGTCGGATTACCCACTGAAGACCTCCTCCGTTGTCGGCGGCTGTTCGGCCCGAGCCTGTTCCTGTTGTCGAATCCTCTCCATGGCCTTCCGGAACTCGATCGGGATGACCTTCACGAATCGACCGATCATGGCGGGCCAAAGATCGAGGATTTGCCTGGCCCGGCGGCTGCCGGTAAGGTGCTCGTGCCGTTCGATCAACCGCCGCAATTCGCGCTGGTCATCGGCCGCGTAGACGGTTTCGATGTCCACCATGTCCAGATTGCAAAGCGTGTCGAACAATTGATGTTCATCCAGGACGTAGGCGATGCCGCCGCTCATGCCCGCGGCGAAATTGCGCCCCGTCTTCCCCAGGACCACGACCGTGCCGCCGGTCATATACTCGCAACCGTGGTCGCCCAGTCCCTCCACCACCGCCACGGCGCCGCTATTACGGACGGCGAACCGTTCGCCCGCCACGCCGTTGATAAAGACTTCGCCCGCGGTAGCGCCGTACAACAGGGTGTTGCCCACAATGACGTTTTCGGCCGAGTCGAACGTCGCGCCCTCCGGGGTGCGCACGATGATCTTGCCCCCGGACAACCCCTTGCCTAAGTAGTCGTTGGCGTCGCCGATCAATTCCAAGGTGATTCCCGGCGCGAGAAACGCGCCGAAGCTCTGGCCCGCGGAGCCTCGAAAAACCAGATGGATGGAGTCTTCAGGCAACCCCTGAGCTCCGTGCCGTCGCACCACGTGGTAGCTCAACGTCGTCCCCACGGTCCGATCCGTGTTGCGAATCGGCAATTCCATGCGAATGGCACGCTTTCCTTCGATCGCATCCTGCAACTTCGGCAACAAGTTTTCATCCAAGCGATCCTGGTGCTTATCGCTTTGGGGCCGCACGCGGCGTCGCGGGGCGTCCGCCGGAACGTCGGGTTGCGTCAAAACGGCCGAGAAATCCACCCCCTTGGCTTTCCAATGATCGACGGCGGACCGGACCTTCAACCGGTCCACGCGCCCCACCATCTCATCGAACGTCCGAAAGCCGAGTTGCGCCATGATCCTGCGGATTTCCTCGGCCACGAAGATCAAGTAGCGGACCAGGTATTCGGCTTTGCCGGCGAATCGGTCGCGGAGGTCACGCCGTTGCGTGGCGATGCCCACGGGGCACGTCCCCAGATGGCACTTCCGCATCAGAATGCAACCGAGGGAGACCAGGGCGGCGGTGCCGAAGCCGAAACGTTCAGCCCCCAGGAGGGCGCCGATCACGACGTCGCGGCCCGTTCGCATTTGTCCATCCACTTGGACCACGATGCGATCCCGCAATCCGTTGAGCAAAAGCGTTTGTTGCGTCTCGGCCAACCCCAATTCCCAGGGAATGCCGGCATGTTTGATGGACGACAACGGGCTGGCTCCGGTTCCGCCGTCGTGACCGCTGATCAAGACCTCGTCGGCGTTACCTTTAGCCACCCCCGCCGCTACGGTGCCGACGCCTACTTCCGCCACCAGCTTGACCGAGACCTTGGCGTTCGGATTGGCGCACTTCAAATCGTAAATCAGTTGGGCCAGGTCCTCGATGGAGTAGATGTCGTGGTGAGGCGGGGGCGAGATCAGAGATACACCGGGGGTGGCATGCCGCAAGCGCGCGATTTCGTCCGTGACCTTGTGTCCCGGCAATTGTCCTCCCTCACCCGGCTTGGCTCCCTGCGCCATCTTGATCTGCAAGATCTTGGCCTGCGAGAGGTACTCGATGGTAACGCCGAAGCGTGCGCTGGCGACTTGCTTGATCGCGCAGTTCGTGGTGTCGCCGTTCGGCCCGGGCAGATATCGGCGCGGGTCTTCCCCGCCCTCTCCGGTATTCGACATCGCTCCCAGACGATTCATCGCCAGAGCCAACGTCTCGTGAGCCTCAGCGCTGATGGAGCCGTGCGACATTGCGCCCGTGTAAAACCGCTTGACGATATCGCAGGCCGGTTCCACTTCGTCGAGGGGCACCGGCTCGCCCGGCTCGAATTCGAACAATCCCCTCAACGTGCACAAATCACGATTTTGGCGATTGACCCGCTCGGCGAATTCCAAATACTTTTCCCACGAATTCTCCATGACCGCATGTTGGAGCTTCGTGACCGTCTCGGCATTCCAAAGGTGGAATTCGCCGTCCACGCGCTCCTGATATTCCCCGCCGAAATCGAGCGGAAGTTCGCCCGGCATCCGCGTCCCAAAGGCGTCGGCATGCCGCTTCAGCGATTCCTTGGCGATCTCATCCACCCCCAGTCCCTCGATCCGCGAGGGCGTGCCCGTGAAATAGCGATCCACGAAGAGGGATTGCAGCCCGACCGCCTCGAACTGCTGGGCCGCGTGGTAGCTGCGTAGGGTCGAGATGCCCATCTTGGACATCGTTTTGAGGATGCCCTTGTTGACCGCGGTCACATATTGGTCGATCGCCTCATCGACGGTGGCGATCGTGGGCAAGTCGCCCTCGCGGTGGAGCTTTTGAATGGCTTCGAACGCCAAGTACGGATTGACGGCGTTGGCGCCGTAGCCGCAGAGGAGGCAGAAGTGCATGACCTCGCGCGGTTCGCCGCTCTCCACGACGAATCCCACCTCGTCGCGCAGCCGCCGCCGCAGTAGCCCGTGATGCAGGGCGGCGGTCGCCAGGAGCGACGGAATCGGCGCATTGCGCTCGTCGGCGGCGCGATCGCTGATGATCAGCAGCGACGCCCCTTCCTCAATGGCTTTTTCGGCCTGCTCCAACATGCGATCCAAGGCTTCGCGCAGGGCGGCGCCGGGATGGGCATGATCCACCGGAAACAGGGCCGGGATGGTGGCGGTCTTAAGGTCCGGGTGATTCGCCTCCCGCAGCCTCGCCACGTCCTCGTTGGTCAGGATGGGATGCGGCAACTTGAGCTGCCGGCAGTGCTCCGGCGTCTCGTCCAAGAGGTTCCGCTGTTTCCCGGCGAAGGCCATCAGCGACATGACCAGCCCCTCGCGGAAGGGATCGATGGGCGGGTTGGTGACCTGGGCGAAGAGCTGCTTGAAGTACGCGAAGAGGAGTTTGGGCCGCTGGGAAAGGATCGGCAGGGCCGCGTCGTTGCCCATCGAGCCGACAGGCTCCTGGGCATCACGAGCCATGGGGCCGATGATCAGGCTCAGATCCTCTCCGGTGTAGCCGAACAGCCGCAATCGGCGGTTCAAGGTCTCGGGATGGTATTCTTCTTCGTGGGCGGGCGAAAACAGGCCCCGCAACTCGATGCGGTTCTGTTGAAGCCAGCGGCGGTAGGGACGCCGACGCGAGATGTTGCCCTTAATCTCGTTATCCGGAATGATGCGTTGCTCGACCGTATCCACCAGGAACATCCGGCCGGGCTGAAGGCGCCCTTTTTCCCGGACCCGCTCGATGGGAAATTCCACCACGCCGGTCTCACTTGCCAACACCGCCAGGCCGTCATCCGTAACAAGGTAGCGGCAAGGCCGCAAACCGTTCCGGTCGAGCGTGCCGCCCACCAGGCGACCATCGGTGAAAATCAGGGCCGCGGGACCGTCCCACGGCTCCATGATCGCGGCGTGATACTCGTAAAACGCCCGCTTGTCGATGCTGATGTGGTACCGCGGACCGAAGGCCTCCGGCACCATCATCATCAGGGCGTGAGGGGCGGAGCGTCCCGCGCGGACCAAAAGTTCCATGCAGTTGTCGAACGCGGCGGAATCGCTTCCTCCGGGCTCGATGATGGGCAAAAGATCGCTCAAATCCCGGGGCAATAACGGAGACGCCAGCTTCTTCTCGTGCGCCGCCAGATGGCTGATGTTACCTCGAAGCGTGTTGATCTCGCCGTTGTGGGCAACCATGCGGAAAGGTTGCGCGAGCTTCCAACTGGGAAACGTATTCGTACTGTAACGCTGGTGCACGATCGCCAGTGCGGAGCGGACACGTTCATCACTGAGGTCCGGGTAGTAGGCGGCCAATTGCGGCGCCAAGAACATGCCCTTGTAAACGATCGTGAGGGCTGACAGGGAAGGAATGTAAAAGTCCGCGGCCTCGATGCCCAATTCTCTTCGAACGCGGTGCTCGGTCCGCTTACGGATCACGAACAAGCGTCGCTCCAAATCATCGCCCTGCCATCCCCCGCCGTCCAAAAAGAATTGATAAATCAGCGGCTCCGAGGCCCGGGCGATGGGACCCAGGCAGCCGCTGCACGTCGGCACCTCGCGCCGGCCGAGAATCTTCAAGCCTTCCCGAACGACCTCCGCCTCGAAAATGGCCTCGCTTCGCGTGCGCGCCCCGTCGTTGCGCGGCAGGAAAGTCATGGCTACGCCGTAACGGCCGCAATCGGGCAAGGAAAAACGATTCTCATCGGCGACATCGAGAAAGAAGTCATGAGGAATCTGGAAGAGGATGCCGGCCCCGTCCCCCGTCGCCTCGTCCGCGACGGCTGCTCCGCGATGCATAAGATTGATGAGGATTTGCTTCGCCAACTCCAGAATGCGGTGTTCGCGGGCACCCGAAATATTTACCACCGCGCCGACGCCGCAGGCATCATGCTCGAATTCCGGAGCGTACATCAATCGCGGGCGGGCTGCTTGCTTTTCCATCGTGCGTTGGTCGGTCCTAATGTGCCAGATCCGGAACGAACCCAAGGCCGGGACGGCCGATACCGACCCGTTGCCCTCTCGTCCGCTTATACCCGGCAATATGGGGGATCGTTGGGAAATTCGGATTACACGCGGCGGAACCTCGAAAAACCCCAGCCCCTTTGGGGGTACGGCCTCGGCGCGGATCGGGCGTTATCATCGCGGGCAACCGTTCACGCACCCCCTTGGAGGTAGGCCGCTTCAAGCCGTTTCAAAGGGACATCGCTCGGGACCACAAGGTTCGTGCCACAAAACATTTCATTGTACCGCGACTGCATCGAACGGATCTATCTCGCCGCATCTCTAATCTTTCACAAGGCGAAAGGGGCGGCTTGCAGACGTCCCAATGACTTTTTT
Source organism: Thermogutta hypogea (assembly GCF_055386265.1). Classification (NCBI taxonomy): domain Bacteria; kingdom Pseudomonadati; phylum Planctomycetota; class Planctomycetia; order Pirellulales; family Thermoguttaceae; genus Thermogutta; species Thermogutta hypogea. The sequence goes on along the minus strand of NZ_AP042425.1, from coordinate 436,565 downwards.
GTCCCGCCGTAACGGCCCCCTCCACTCCCTCATTTCCGTTGGGCTTCGTGTTTCGACGTGGACACTCCTGACGGGAGATTGATCACCAAGAAAGGCGTGATTCGATCCAACGTAGCCCTTCCAATCCCCGGCACATGGAGCAATTCGTCCGGCGACCGGAACGGACCATGGGAATCGCGATATTCGACGATTCGCCGAGCCAGGGTCTCACCCACACCGGGAAGCTGCGCAAACTCGGGCCAGTCGGCCCCATTAATGTCCACGCGAAATTCCGCGCGCAGCGGGGGAGCTCGGTCGAAGTCGATGGTTCGGCCGGAGCATCCGCCGTGCATCAACCACCACAGGACGACGCCGAGCCACGCCAACGCCAAAACGATCGCCAACGGCACTTGTTCCCGGGCACTCCACCACGATTCCCGCGAGGTGGGGCTTCGTTGCCGATCCTTGCGGTCCGTTCCGCCCAAGATCGCCTCTCCTTACGCGTTGCACTGCCCTTGCCGAAGTGGCGAACATGGTCACACATGCACCGGCCGCCGCTTAACCTCGCTCCCAACTCCCAATCATAATAAGACGAGGCAGACCCAGGTGGAATGAGTTAGCCGCGCCGACCTTGCCGGCGCCGACGACCGGCCTTGGCACGCAACCCTGGAGACATCGTGGAGGTCATCCGACATGGGCCGCGATTTCCGGCAGATCACGTGGGGAAGCGAATTGGAGGAAATCGTCCGCGGTCTGGCGACCTCGGCGAAGGCGGAGGATCTGCGTTCCGAGGGGGACATCACGTCCGATGCGTTGATCGACCCCCAGGCCGAGGGAACTGCTCGCATGGTGCTGCGAGAGGAGGCGGTGGCGGCCGGATTGGAGGCCGTACCGATTTGGCTCGCCGCCTACCCTGGGGAATTGCGGTGGCAAGCGGCCGCTCGTGACGGCGAAAGACTCTCTGCCGGTTCGACGCTGGGAGCATTATCCGGCCGGGTCGTGAGCATATTGCAGGCCGAACGCACGCTCTTGAATTTCCTTTCCCATCTGTTCGGTATAGCGACGATGACGGCGCGCTTCGTGGCCGCCGCGGCGGGAACCCGCGCTCGAATCTACGATACGCGCAAGACGACGCCCGGCTGGCGGCTGGTCGAAAAATATGCCGTACGGTGCGGCGGCGGCTGGAATCACAGGATGAGCCTGTCAGAGGCGGTGCTGATCAAGGACAATCACATCGCTTGGTTGGCGGAGCATTTGGGACTTTCACCCTCGGCCGCCGCGAAAGAGGCCGCCGCTCGCGTCAAAGCCCGATATGCCCCGCCGCCCTCCGACGAGGTTCGCCTCCCGGCACCGGTCTCGCCTCTCATCGAAGTGGAAGTCGATACCCTCGAACAATTGCAGGCGGTGCTGCCCGAGCGACCGGATATCGTTCTCTTGGACAACATGACGACGGAACAACTCGCCCAAGCCGTCCGATTGCGAGACGGCATCGCTCCCGAAGTGGAACTGGAGGCGTCCGGCGGAGTGCGATTGGCGACTATCCGCGCGATCGCGGAAACGGGCGTCGATCGCATCAGTGTGGGAGCACTGACGCAAGGCGTGCCTGCCGTCGACATTGGCTTGGATTGGGGGTAGCGTCAGGGGGCGGATGCCCCGGCCGGCACCGGGGCCGGCTCGATCCACACCGTCACAGCACGCCCTTGGTGCTGGGGATGCCCGGCGCGCGGGGATCGGATTCCACTGCCTGCCGAATCGCTCTCGCAGCGGCCTTGAAAATGGACTCCGCGATATGGTGACCGTTCTTTCCATAGTGGAGTCTGAGATGAATGTTGGCGGCCGCGTTGTTGGCGAAGGCTTGCCAAAACTCGGCAACCAATTCGGCATCGAAGTCGCCGATCTTGGCATGGGGAAAATCGGCTTGGAATACCAGCATCGCCCGACCGCCGAAATCGACCGCCGCCGTGGCGAGGCTCTCTTCCATGGGTAGGGTCCAGTGCCCGTAGCGGCGAATGCCCATCTTGTCCCCCAATGCCGCGGCAAAGGCCCGCCCCAAGACGATGCCGACGTCCTCCACCGTGTGGTGCGCGTCGACGTCGAGATCGCCCTCGGCCTCGACGACGAGATCCAGGCAGGCGTGCTTGGCGAATAAGGTCAGCATATGATCGAAGAAGCCGACCCCCGTCCGGATCGAGGATTCACCCTTCCCGTCCAGATTGAGTTCCAACCTGACGCGGGTTTCCTGCGTATTGCGCTCGATACGGGCCTTGCGTTCCATACCAATTTCTCCGGCCGCCTGGTTGTGCTGCTGCGCGCGGAGGCCGCGGCTCGGCCGTCCGCCGGCCCCCCGCCGACTCGTACACAGCCGGCGCTTACACAAGCGGCTTCAGCTCTCGAAGCAGGGCGTCGATCTCGGCATCGGTGCCCACCGTGATCCTCAGGCCGTCACCCCATTGCGGGTAAGCCATGTACCGAACCAATATCTTTCGCCGCTTCAGTTCCCAGAACAGGTCCCCGGCCTTGCGCTCACGATGGGTGCACCACACGAAATTCGCCTGCGAATCCAAGACGTTGAATCCCAACCCGGCGAGCCCCTCGGCAAGCTGTTTCCGCGTGGCCAAGATCTTGGCGCGATTCTCCCGCAACCATGCTTGATCCTCGACGGCCGCCGTCGCCGCCGCGATGGAGAGCGCGTCGCAATTGTAGGAATCCTTGACTTTGCGGAGCTGTCGAATGATATCGGGATGGGCGATCAAGAAGCCGAAACGCAATCCCGCCAAAGCATACGATTTGCTCAACGTGCGCGAGACGAGAACCCGCTTGCATCGTCGGACAAGCTCCAGGCAGTTAGACTCGGCAAAATCGGCATAGGCCTCATCCACCAGCAGCGGGCAGGGCAGCCGTTCCGCCGCCGCTTCCACGGCTTGGGGGGCAATCATCGTTCCGGACGGGCTGTTGGGATTGGGCAGATAGCACAATCGCAGTTCATCCCGCGGCAAAACGAATGCCTCAGGCAGGCTCCAGTCGGGGCGGAACATCACCTCTTCGACGGTCGCTTCCTGCAACCTTCCCAACACGCCGTAAAGGAGATAGCTGGGATACGGATATCGGACTCGGTGGCCCGCCCCCACGAATGCCCGCGTGCATATCGTCAGGATATCGTCGCTGCCGTTGCCGGCCAGGATCCAATCCGGATCGAAGCCGAACACTCTGCCGGCCGCGACGCGAAACGCGGTCGCTAAGGGGTCGGGATACTTTTGCAGCCCGCGGCGAAGCACCTCTTGAACGGCCTCCGCCGCTCGGGGTGAAGGAGGATACGGATTCTCGTTGGTGTTCAGTTTGATGAAACCGGCTTCCTGGGGCTGCTCTCCCGGTGTGTAGCCCTCCATGGCTCGTATGTTGGGGCGAAACATCGCATCCACGTCGCCGATGGATTCGCCCGGGGATTCAAAGGTTTTCATGGATTTCGCACGCGAATGTAAGTGAGTACGAGAGGCTCAAAGGACGCCCAAAAACACGGTCGCCGAGTCGATGGTCTTCCCACGGATGCCCATCCGCTCGCCGCCGTGACAAGCACCGGCAACTCGCTAGGAAGGGTGGCGCAGACGCACTTCCACGCTCTCGCGGTGGGCGGTGAGGCCCTCTTTGTCGGCCAAGGTCCGGACCAGTCCCGCCAGTTCGGCCATCCCCGCGCGATCGAAATGCAAGATCGAAGTAGGTTTCAGGAAATCATTGGCCGAAAGCGCGCCGGCGAAACGGGCGGTTCCGCTGGTGGGCAGGACGTGGGAAGGCCCCGCCGCATAATCGCCGAGTGCCACCGGACAGTATTCACCCAGGAAGATCGCTCCGGCGTTGCGAATCTTCTCCGCCAGCAATTCGGCATTTTCGGTGATGATGTGGAGGTGCTCCGGCGCGATGGCGTCCGTGACGCGACAGGCTTCTTCCTCGTCACGCACTAAAACGGCCGCCCCGTAATCCTCCAGGCTGCGCCGGGCCAGGTCCGCGCGGGATATCTCGCGGAGACTCTCCTCTAAGGCGGCAAGGACGGTTTGTAGGACGGCGTCCTCCCAGGCAATCAGGATCGAGGCCCCGGGCGAGTGCTCGGCCTGGGCAAGCATGTCGAACGCCGCGAAGCGCGGATTCGCGGAGCGGTCCGCGATCACGACGACCTCGCTCGGCCCCGCGATCGAGTCGATATCGACCTCTCCGAAAACCAACTTCTTAGCCAATGCCACGAAGAGGTTTCCCGGCCCGACGATCTTGTCCACACGCGGGCAAATCTCGGTGCCGTAGGCCAAAGCGGCAACCCCCTGGGCGCCGCCCATGCGGTAGACCTCGCGGACCCCCAATTCGTAACAAGTCGCCAGGATATCCGCGTTATAGGCTCCGAAGTCGGTCGGCGGCGCCATGACGGCGATTTCCTGCACACCTGCCACTTGAGCCGGCACGACCGTCATCAAGAGCGTCGAAGGATATGCCGCCGCGCCCCCGGGGACGCAAACCCCCACTCGCCGGAGAGGGCGATAACGCTCTACCAGATAGCCGCCGGGACGCGTCACGCGAACGTCCCGTTGGAGGATAGCACTTTGGAACGCCTGAATGTTTTCGCGAATCCGCCGAACTGCTTCCAAAAACGAAGGCTCGGCCCGACGATGGGCATCCCGCAATTCCTGCTCGGGCACGCGCAGCTCGTCGGCACGCAACGTTTTTCCGTCGATTCGTTGGGTAAAGTCGAGGAGTGCGGTCAGGCCTTGCGATTGTACGTCCCGGCAGATACGCTCGACCACCTGAGCCGGACTCAAAGGTTCTCCGAAAACCGCGATGGTTCTGCGGCGGGATTCCTCCGAGACCACCTCCCCGCGTGGGCTCAGCTCTTGCCGAAGCCTTCGCAGGGCAGCCGCACTCCCGCTATCGGATGTGTCAAGTTTGCGGATTTTGAGGGGGCTACTCATAAGTGGGACCGGTCAAATTGGAAAATCGAAGATGTGGGCTCTTTAAGAAAGACACAGCGTCCGGCCTGCCGTTCGGGCAAATCGGGCTGGATCGTTCGAAACTCGGCGACCCGGCCGCGCGGCGCTTTCTTGTCCTAATGCATGAGGCTCTTCGGGGGCCTACAATTTCAGTGGACTCCATCAAACTACAAATACAACTCTGCGGTTCCGCGACGCGCCGAGGACCGAAAACGCCGCCGTCATCCCCTCCGGCAAAGGGCTGAGGATCGGAGCCGCCTTGGGCGACGGCCGGCGTAGTCGCGATTTCCTAACACGAAAGCGTTAACAAGGACGTGTCGAATCTCCTTTTCCATGTTCACTGTACCACCTGTGGGGCACGGCTGAAAGTGACCGACCGCCGCGCCGTCGGCGCCATTCTGGCCTGCCCGAAGTGTCAGTGCATGGTCGAGGTGGTTCCGCCACCCGGCTTCGTTCTGGAAGACCATGCGGAACCGTCGCCCGCCTCCTCGACGCCGAACGAAGCCGGTACGGCGTTGCGGCAGAGCGACACGGACGACCGACTCGCGAACGACGGTCGGACACAAGACGGCGTCGTCGTTTGCCCGGGCTCCGCGGATCGAGCCCCGCCTGGGGAGGAGGCGGCACCCAAGAACCCGAGTCCGTCGGGTGATGTTCACGCCGTGCCGCCTGCGCCGAACGAAGCGGCGTCGCCGCGGTCGGTGGAGGCCCCGCCGATCGCAAGAGGCACAGCCCCCTCTGGCGCCACCGAAGAAGACTGGGATTCCGAACCCGTCGATACCACCGCCACCTGGTTGTCGCCGGCCGAGTCGAGGGTTCGCAGAATCCTCCTTGCCGTCGTGGGCGGCGTGGCGGTAATTGGAATTTTGGCGGGCTTATGGACCTTGCGGGGCACAACTGCGAAGAATGAGGGCGTCGAATCGCCTAGCGCGGGAGCCGATCCCCAAACGCCGGAACAGGCTGAGGCCGGCCGGCCGCCGATGGCTGACGCTCCATCCTCTACGGGCCCATCGTCCGCGCCCACGGGACGCGGTGACGTTTTCGCGTCATGGTTGCCGCACGACGCGGTCTTCGTGCTCGGCGGCGGGGAGCAGTTCCGGCAGTCGCTGGCCCAAACCTCCTGGCTATTCGCTCCCCTCCTGCCATACAACGCCGAAGCCATCGTCGACGACGCCATGAAGTCCCTCGGCATCCTACCCCAAGCGGTCGCTTATTTCGCGATGGGAGTGGGGCCGGCGGGCACATCTCCGACTGTCGTCTTATTCGAGTTGCGCGAGGGCCAATCGACGGCATCGTTGGAATCGCTGGGCCGGCCCGCGGACGTCGCAATTCGCAAACGCAAGACCATGACTTTCCAAGTGAACGGCAAGAATCAGCTCATCGTCGTGGTTGACGCCAAGACCGTGGTGGTGGGAGACGCGGAGTACCTACGATCAGGAATCGCCGCTGCGGATGGGCCGGCTAGCGGGCACCGCGGCCTATTCTCCGATCCGGGACGGGAACGGCACTGGTTTTTGGTAATCGACTTGGAGCATTGGCGGTCCCGGGATTCGCGGTTTCCCAACTGGGTCCTCGATAGGGTGCCGGAAGTGATGCCGCATTGGCGACGGCTATGGGACTCGGCTGACGCTTGCTCGATCGAGATGCTGAACACGGAGCAAGGGCCTTGCCTGGCATGCCGATGGAGTTATCGCGACGGCGGCGACGCGGACGCGGGACTGGAATCATTGACAGCCTTGACGGCGGCCGCCCGGCAATGGATCAGTCAAAGGAGGGAAGCCGTTGCCTCGGCCATCCAGTCGGGGTCTCTCACAGCGGAACAGGCCCGGCCGGTCGAAGCCTTGCTTTCCGCGTTGCACGCGCTCCTGGATCGTGCTACTCCGGAAAAATCGAACGGGGACGTCTCGCTCACGATCCTCTTCCCTGAAGAGTCGAACGACTGGATCGCCGCGGTAAGCGAAGCCCGCTCGCCGCTGGAGTCGGACTGGTTGCAACTCGGCTTGGCCTTGTGGCGGCTCCGCGGCGAGACGCTCGGCACCGGATTGCAAGGGATTGCGCAAGCGGAGGGATCCTTCCCGGCTCCGGCGGAAGGGGGAAGTCTGCTTCCGCCCGAGACCCGATTGAGCTGGCTGGCCTCCACGTTGCCGTACTTGGGTTACGACGATTGGTACGCACGGCTCCATTCGGGCTACGGCTGGCGGGCACCGCAAAATCGGCCCATCACGTCGCGGGAACTGCGGGAGGTCGTCAATCCCCTGCTTGGTCCGACCCAGACGCGTGAGGGCTTCTTCGACTCGCACTGGGTGGGCGTCGCGGGGGTGGGGGAGGGTGCCGCGGAGCTGGATCCGAACGATCCCCGAGCCGGATTGTTCAACTACAACGGCCGCCGCAGTCTGCAAGATCTCGAACGTGGAGCGACCAATACCTTGGCGGTACTGGGGGCCTCTGCACGGCTGGGGGCTTGGGCCGAGGGTGGATTCGCCACTGCCCGGCCTCTCACCCGGCAGCCTTATGTGAACGGACCGGACGGTTTCGGCAGCGGTCTGCCGCAAGGCATGTTGGGGATGATGGCCGACGGGTCCGTACGCTTCATCCACCGCGATGTGGCGCCCGAGGTTTTGGAACGACTAGCCGTCGTCCGCGGCAACGGCTCGGCTACCGTGGCCGACCTCTTGTCGGCGACGACGACTTCGACGGCGGATGTCGGCGGATGGACGACCCCGCCCGGCCTCAATGATTTCGCGCCGCCTCTGTCGCCGGAAGGCAGCCAAGCGGAAAGGCCCACTCCGGCGGAGACGCCGTTGTTCCCCACCGAACAAGCCCTCGCCACCCGATTGGCCCGCCTGACCATGCAGGAGGTGCCGCTGGGCTTGGTCTTGCACGCGATCACGCAGTGGTCGTCGATTCCGGTGTCCGTCCAGCCGGAAGCGTTGTGCGTCGAGGACTTCTCTTTACGTTCGCCCGTGTCGCTTTCCGTGGAGAACATGACCCTGCGGGAAATGATGCAACAGGTCGCCGAACAAGCCGGATTGGAGGTGCACATCGAGCCGTCGGGGGTGGTGACGCTGACTTCGATCCATGCGAATTCGCCCGATACCCGGGTCTATCGCGCTGTTGACTACGGCGGATGCTTTCCCTTCGACGAGAACTTCGCCCAGCTTGTCCGCGGGGTGTTCGGGCCGAACCGTGAAATGGACGCCGCCGGCGACTTCGAAGTCGTGACGGTACCCGAAGGCTTACAAATCAGGTGCCTTCCCTGCACGCATCGCGAAATCGAGACCTTGTTGCGCCAGCAACTATGCCTTGGCGAATCGGCCGCAAACGGCCGGCCCCGTGATTGGCCCTCTCCAAACGCCGGCGATTCTCCGGTATCGGCCACCTTTCTTCAGGCGACCCCGTTGGCCGAGGTGATTTTGGCCCTCGATCAGGCGTGCGAGACCGATATCGTGGTCGACTGGTCCAATTTGGTTCGGGCAGGAATCACGCCTCAAACGCCGGTGACGTTAACGGCCGACGATGCCCCAATCGCTCAGGTATTAGGAGATTTGGGGGGGGAGGTGCCTCTTGGCACCCTGGAGGCCGACGGTGTGGTAGTTTTGACTACACTGGAATCGGCAAACAGACCGGCCGTTCGCGTGTACCCGATTGGTTTCCTGCTAGAGTCGGGCGCCAATATCGGCAAGATTCGGGAGCAGGTCATTGCTGATTGCAGCCCCGATTCCTGGGTTGACAATGGCGGAACAGGCACGCTAATCCCGTTCTCCGCCGCCAAGTGCCTGGTGGCTCGCAATTCGCCGGCGGTATGCGAATCCGTCCAAAAATTCCTGGACGACCTTGCAAAAACGAAAGATTGACCTCAGGTGCAGCATCGCCCAAGTAAACCACGAACGTGCGTTATGAAACCTGATAGGATGACTTCATATAACTCTACAGAGTGAATCACAAATACAACGCCAGCCGTTCTACGTAACCGTTTTCAAGGGCGTCATTTATTCGATTCTCGTGGAATCGCCCGCTCCGCAATTGACACGGACGCCGTCCGTAACTACAAGTAAAATCAAGGTTTTTTGGCGGACCGTCAACGGAACGACAGGGTGTTGCCATGGCGAAAGTCCCTCGCAAAACGACTCCGGGTGAGAAGAAACGCCTCCCTGTGTCGGTTCCGCGACTTCAGGCTGCTATTCGCGCGCTCGACCAAAAGATACTTCTGCTTTTGAATCAACGCGCGGCTTACGTAAAGAGCCTCGGAGAATTGCGTCTCGCTGAGGGCAAACCGGACGTACAGTTGGCCGACGAGGACCGCCAACTGAGCGACGTTGCGGCATCCTCCAAGGGACCGCTGGGATCCGACTCGATCCACACCATTTTTCGCGAGATCATCAGCGGCTGTCGGTCGCTCGTCAGGTCGCTCCGCGTGGCCTACTTGGGACCGCAGTACACGTACAGTCACCTGGCGGCGCTGCACCGCTTCGGATCGCAGGTCGAATACGTCCCCGTGGGGACGATTGCAGCGGTCTTCGAGGAGGTCTTGCGCGGTCATTCGCAATTCGGGTTGGTGCCGCTGGAAAACTCCACGGACGGCAGAATCGCCGATACGCTGGACATGTTTTCGCGGCATCCGACACGAATCTGCGGGCAAGTGGAGCTGGAGATCCATCACGCGCTTTTGGCGCGCTGCCCGCGCACCGAAATCCGGGAGGTCTATAGCCGGCCCCAAGCCCTATCCCAGTGCCGCAATTGGCTCTCCAAGCATCTGCCGGCCGCCCGTTTGGTCGAAGTCACCAGCACCTCTACGGCCGCCCAATTGGCCATGGAAAAACCCGGGGCGGCGGCCATCGCGGCGGTGCAAGCGGGGATCCACTACGGCCTCGACGTGATTGCGGAAAACATCGAGGACAACGTCGGAAACACGACCCGATTCGCGATCATCGGGGGCACCGCCTCACCACGAACCGGCAACGACAAGACGGCGATCATGTTCCAATTGGAACACCGGCCGGGCACGTTGGCGGAGGCCATGAACATCTTCAAGAAAAACAAGCTCAATCTCACTTGGATCGAGTCTTTTCCCGTGCCGGGTTCTCGGGGTGCCTACTATTTCTTCGTGGAGCTCGAAGGCCACGAGAGCGAGTTGCGCGTTCGCCGGGCGATCGCGGCCCTTCAACGAAAGTCGCTCCGTTTGGAATTGCTGGGATCCTATCCCGCCGTCTCCGCGGTCGTCGGTTAGCCGCCGGCAAAGGCGTTGCCCGACAGTGTTTTCCGCAAACGGTGCAGGCAGGCCCGCGGTGCCGTGGTTCTTCCTGGGACGGTCCCGATGCGGCCGCCCCTTGGCTCGCGATCTCGCCTTTCCGGATACTCCTTGTTACCGCTCCCCAGGTGGAATGGTATACTACTCGCCGTCCGGTCGCGCCGGGCGAACAAGAAGGATCCGAAAGGGATCATCGTTGCGTGGCATCTTGCGGAACTGACGAGGTGGCTTCATGGATTACGATGTTCGCAGGCCGCGGTCCGGTCTTGCGTTTCATTCAGGCTCATGGCGGGAAGGCGTCCGGCGCCTTTTCGCTCGCCCGACGGCGGTTGTTACGCTGCTGGCCGCATTGTTACCGACGACGCTCTCGGTTTGGGCCGCGGACGAGTGGACGCGATTCCGGGGACCGAACGGCCAAGGCTCCGTCGCGACTTGGAATTTCCCGGCCGCCTTGAGTGAAAATAACGTCGCCTGGCGCGTCGCATTGGCGGGCCAGGGCCATTCTTCACCGATCGTCGCGGATGGGTGTGTGTTCGTCGCGTCCGCCGACCCGGCGACGGGTGAGCAACTTGTCCAAGGCCTTGACCTACGCGACGGCCGCGAGATTTGGCGATACCAGGCACCGGGGCAAGTCTTTCCCAAACATGCCTTCAACAGTTTCGCCTCCTCCACTCCAACCTGGGCGGGGGGCACGCTCTTTTACGCTTGGGCCACGCCGGAACACCTCCGCGTGATCGCGTTGCGCGGCTCATCCGGAGAGATGATTTGGCAGCGCGATTTGGGACCGTTCATCTCCCAGCACGGGTTTGGAGCGTCGCCGATCGTCTTCGAGGACCTGCTGATCGTGCCGAACGAGCAGGACGGCGAGAGCTTCATCGCAGCTTTGGACGTGCGGGACGGGCACACGCGGTGGATGACGCCCCGGCGAAGCGAAAAAGCCGCCTATTCCACCCCTACGCTCTTCCGGCCCGCGCAAGGCGATCCGCAATTGATCTTGACCAGTTGGGCGCATGGCGTGTACGCACTCGATCCGCGTACCGGTAATCCGCTCTGGGAGCTGCCGGTGTTTCACAATCGCACGGTAGGCTCACCGCTGATCGTGGGCGATCTTGTCTTCGCGTCCTCCGGAGAAGGCGGGATCGGAAGGGAGATGGTCGCCGTGCGGCTCGGTCTGCCGCAGAAGCAAAGGGAACCGGCCGTCGCCTACGAGATCCGCGGCTCGCTCCCCTACGTCACCACGCCCGTTGCGAGCAACGGTCTCGTCTTCCTGCTCTATGACAAGGGCGCCATGACGTGCCTGGAGGCGGAGAGCGGCGACGTGGTTTGGCGGAAGCGTCTCTCCGGCGAATTCTTCAGTTCGCCCATCTGCCTGGGCGACAAGCTCTTTTTGCTGTCGCGCGCGGGCGAAATGTTCGTCGTGGCGACCGATCGCCAATTTCGTTTGCTGGGCGGTTACGACTTCGGTGAGCCTTCGCACGCCACTCCGGCGGCGGTCGACGGCGCGTTGTACGTCCGCACGGAGCAACACTTGATTAAACTGCAAAGCACCGTCCCGGCGATCAAGCCGAGATTGTAGCCTTTTCTTTTCCCGTCTCGCATTGCGAAGGAGAGCGGCCATGCACCCTATTCTGTCGCGGAATCAATTCCTCGTGCGCGAACACGTCGGGCTGTTCAAGGCCGCGAGCAACTATGACATTTTCGATGCTCAAACCGGCGAACCCTTGATGGAATGCCGAGAGGAACGATTGGGGTTCTTCACCAAACTGCTGCGCTTCACCGATTACAAGCGGATGACGCCCTTCAACTCCATCGTCCGCGACATGCAAGGGAATCAGGTACTGCGGGTCGCCCGCGGGATCGCCATTTTTCGGTCGCAAGTCAAGGTCTTCAATGAAAACGACGAATGGATCGGACAGTTCCGGCAGCGCATCTTTTCCATCGGCGGACGCTTCGACGTGCTGGACGTCAACGGCCAATATCTGTGCGATTTGCGAGGGAAATGGACGAGCTGGGAATTCTATTTCGAGCGCGACGGCAACGAGCTGGCGCGGGTGACCAAGAAATGGGGCGGCCTGGCGAAAGAGTTGTTCACCTCGGCGGATACCTACGCCCTGATCATTTCCGAGGCCGTTCCCCCGACCAGTCCCTTGAGACAGCTTATTCTGGCCGCGGTTCTCTGCATCGATTTGGTGCTGAAGGAATGACCGCGACGCCATCGCTAACGCTATAGCGACACCTTCCCAGGTGAAGGCGGCATCCCGTCGGGCATGGCACGGCACCCGCCGCCGCAAATGCCCCGGCGCGGCGTCGGCAGGGCCTGGACCGGCACGGTTCCGCGGGATCAGTGCATTTCGGTCTTCACCTCGGCCAGCGCCGGGCGATAGAAGTTGAACTGCACGTTGGGGTGATCGGCCAGCAGCGACATGGGAACGGCACTATCGGCAATACCCTTGGAGATCATGAGCGTGGTCAGCCTCATGCCGAAGGGGTTGTCGTGCATTCCCGCCTGCCAGATGGAAACCTTTTCGGCTTTCCAGGTCTCGACGGGCCCGACGGTGGCGGCCTGCGTGGGGACGAGATTCACCTGGCCCCCGCCGCTGGTCCGCGCGTTTTGCATGATCGTGACCGGATGCAGGTCGGTGACGCGGGTGCGAAGTTTTCGATATTCCTGCGGCGGAGGCGGATCGTCCTTCCATCGACCGCGACGGCGGGGCGGATCGTTGAACGCCCAGTGCTTGATATCCCCTTGCCCGCCCTGCATGACCACGCAGCGAATCGCATCGTACGAAGCGGAGTAGGCGGCGAGGTCGCCCGTCGGAAAATGCAGGTGGTCCTTGGGCATACGCAGTTTGGGGTGAATCCGGCCGAAGCATAAATCCCAGTCCGCACGGGCAAAGCTCAAGGGATGATCGGTGGGGACGGGCAAGCCGTCCTCCACCCATTCGTCCATGCCCCAAAAGTGCGCGTCGCGGACATCCAGGTTCAATTCATTGACCAGCCGCGCGACCAACGGCAACTGTTCGGTCGGGCCGATCGGTCCACAGATGCCGCAAGGGTTGTCGGCCGTCGATTGCCGCCAAGCCTGGATGTATTCCAGGGCCTCAGCCAGATAAAACTCCTCCAGCGTGTCGTACAGGACCACGCGAAAACCCGGGCGCGACAGTCGCTCGACCTGGCGGACCGTGAGCTTGGCGGCATCCTTCAGGATCTCCGGATACAGCGTCGTGTAATCCCACCAGTCGGGCGCCAGTTTACTGAGAGGTCGGGCCATGAGCATGTCTCCCAAGTCAAGCAGCACGAGGGCACACCACCGCCGGGCTCCGTCGTCCCGCCCTGAAATCGCCGCTCGAGGCCGATACGGCACCTCGCGCGGCAAGCGGGCCGACCTTGCCATCGCCGTTCGCGCCGCACTTGCGGTACGGACGCGAATGGAGCGATCGGGAATAGTCTAGCCCTTGGCCTGCGCGTTTACCACTGGCCGGTCAGGCTGAGGTAGGCCAAGGCCGCCGGATCGATCGACTTGGTGTTTTGATTGTCGGAGGCCACGGCGCGGACCTGAGAGAATCCGAGCACGCGATAGCGGAACGGCTGCGAGGCGGGGCCGCCGGAAAGCTCTAATCCCAGCGCCGTCGCGGCCAAATGATCGGCGGCACTCGAATCGTAGAGTAGGGCATAATCGTTGCCGCCGTTGGACGAAGTCACCTCGACCTCTTCGAAATCGCGAAGGCGGATGCTGTAATCGGAGCCGGACAGCCGCGCCACGGTGGGCCGACCGACGAAAGTGTCGTCTCCAGCCGAATCGCGGAGGACCGCCCGATCGTTGCCGCCGGCCAAGGAGTAGGCGTGCACGTAATCGAACAGATTGGCTTTGAGGGCGTAGCCCGGCCCCGTCATTGTGACTGCGCCCCGCCCGCCTTCGAAGAGATCGTCGCCTGCCGAATCGTAGATATGGACCACGTCCGTTCCCCCCTGGGACGCCGTGACTTCTATGAGGGCATAGCCCTGAATCCTCAGGTTGTATCCTCCGCCTTGGAGCGTTAGGAGGCGCGGCGCCATGACGAACTCGTCATCGGCGGCGGTATCGGTGAGGGAGGCCGAGTCCGATCCGCCCATCGAATAGACGGTGGTTTCGCGGAATCCGTAGGCCGCTTGGACGAAGCCGCTGCCGGCCACGGCGATTGCTCCCGGTGCGCCGCTGAGGTTTTCCGCCCCGGCCGAACCTTTCAGATGGGCGGCATCATTTCCGCCCGACACGGAAAGCCCCATCACTTGCTCGAACCCCTCGGCTTGGATCTGGTACCGGGGGCCGGTCATGCTCGCCCATTGGGGAGTGGCGATGAACGTGTCGTTCCCCGCCGAATCGCGAAGCTCGGCCGAATCGAGACCGGAATCAACGGCATGGGCGCGTACTTCCGCGAACCCTTTGACGCGGACGAAATAATCGTAATCGGCGCTGGTTAGGCGGGACCACTGCGGGGTGCCGACGAAGAAGTCCTTGCCGTCGGTGTCGTAGATGTCGGCGACGTCGGTCCCACCGTTGCGGCGGTAAGCATGGACGATTTCCGTGTCCACCGCCTCGAAACGGAAGCCGCCGCCTTCCAGCACGCTGCTTCCCAGCCGGCCCGTGAAGACGTCATTGAAAGGCGTGTCGATAATTTCAGCAACGTCGCGGCCTGCTCCACCGAAGAATTGGACCTGCTCCGTTCCCCGCAACGAGACGCTGAATCCGGTCGCCGTCACATCGGCGCCGCTATCGCCGCCGTACACGCCCATCGTTACCACGTCATCGCCGTCCGAGCCGAGCACGATGACTTGATCATTACCGTCGCGGCCCTGGAAAATCACTCGACTGACCAAGGGATTCAACTCGTAGGGAACTCCGTTGAGGAGGGCGAAAAACCCGCCGTCGTATCCGATCAGGACGGTATCGTCGCCGGAAGTACCCAAGATCGTGACTTCCGGGTCGCTGAGCGAGAGCGTCGCCGGATTGGCGAGCGCGACATCGACGTTGCCGGATAGGCCGGTGATCATCAGGTAGTAGGTGGTACCGGCAGTTACGCCGGCATAACCGAGGTGCGCGGTGTCGGCCGCCAGAAGTTGGTACAAGCCGTTGGCGTCGACCGTCACCAGAGCCGTTTGGATGCCGGCCCCGACGCCTGCTCCCGAGACATCCGCCGTGAAAGCGCCGTTCGCAGCAACTTGGAAACTATACCACAGCGTGCCGTTCGCCGGTGATTGATTGGTCAGGTTGAGGGTGCTCACCGTCCCCAGCGCCGCGGCGGTCCCTGTAGGCAGTACGGCCACGGTTTGGATGGAGGTGTCCACCTCCTCCGGACCGAGAGCGCCTTGCGTGACCGTGTAAACGCCGACCGAGGAATAGGTGTGGAAACCCGCATCATCGAAATACCCGTCGCCGTAGTCGTAAAGTACGTCTTCATAGCCGATGGAGGCGTTCATGAAGACGACTGCTCGGTTCAACGGGACGGCCGTGGGCGTGACCACGAACCGAGAAACCGTCGTCGGATCTCCGGTCCCCCAAGCCTGCGTGTTCACATCGTACGTGCGTCGATACGGCGTGCCGCCCACGGAGAAATGAATCGCCGCTTCCTCGATATGAAGGTCTTCGATCCGGTTGGCGGGATCGCCCGCGAAGGATTCGACGGCGGTCTGCCAGCCGCCCGCCAGATTGTCGTAAACGGCGTACCCCACATCCCGCGGCTGGAACGTGGCGTCGAATCCTGAGGCGTAGGCCACCGACCAAGCGGCCAGGCCCTTTCGCAGCGTAATCTGGTGAATACGGACCGTCGTGGTATTGGAGGACTGGTAGATTTGCCAGCTTTGCGAAGTCCGATCGTAAGTGCCCAGAACGACGTCATTCAGGGTGGAGTAGGCGAAGGTCCCGTCCCGCACGTTGAGCATGGAAACGTTCGTCGCCAAGCCGTGCGTCGAAATCCGGAGTTGCCACTGCCCCAATCCATAGTCGTAGGTGGCCGCCCCGACGTTCCGCGCGACGTAGGTATCGCCTTCCAAGTAGCCGATCGTCCAAGCCACGATACCTTTGTGATTCTGCACGTCCACGATGGAACGGTTCGCCGCCTCGGGGGAGGAGAACGATTTCCACTGTCCCCGCCCGGGATCGTAGGCCGCGATCCCCACGGTTCGCTGCACCCAGCCGCCGGAGCCGTCGGGCCGCGATACCGTCCATGCCACCAGGCCGCTGCTGACGGAAATGTTATCAAAGCGGACATTCGTACCCTCCGGCGTGGAGTTCACTTTCCACTTCCTCTGGGCGGCATCGTAGAACGCGGTGCCCAGGCTTCGGGTCACACCCCCGCCGGCGTCGGTCGATTCCATGACCCAGGCCGCCATGGAATCGTTGGATACGAGCTGAGTAATCGTCTTATTGGCAGCCAACGTCAAGGTCTTGGTTTGGAAGCCTCCGATTCGCGAGTCATAGGCCGTCAGGGTGAGTCGATTATTGACCACACTTCCCGAAGCGTCTTTCTTCACCGATACCCAGGCCTGGATTCCGGAACTGGAGGCCACTTCGGTCACTTGCCATCCCAGGCCGTAGTTCGATTGCGTCGATTTCCAGACATGGCGGGCCGCGTCGAAGAAGGCCGTTCCCAACTCCTGGATGGCGCCTCCATCCGGTCGCTTGGCCTGCCAGGCGACGGACTGCCATCCCACGGAGAGATTGCGTACTTCGAGATCGGCCGGCACCGAGGTCTGAAAACGCTTCCATTCGTGGATTTCGCGATCGTAATACGCCATGCCGATCCAAGCCGGGCGGTGGCCGGCACCTTCCGGCAGCCCGATCGTCCACGCGACCACGCCCTCTTCGTTGACCGTCTCCACGATGATCCGTCTGCCCAGCGAGCCGGCAGTCTGAAAATACTTCCACTCTTTCAGCGTGGCATCGTAGGCGGCGGCACCGATCTCCCGCGGGACGAAGGCGGACCCTTCCGGATAGCCCACCGTCCACGAGACGATCCCTTGGCGGTTCTCGAATTGGAACACGCTGAGCCGACCCAAATTCGCGGATTGGCCGATGATCCATTGCGACGAGTCGTAGTCGTAAACGGCAAAACCGACGCGGCGAGCGACCACCCGACCCAAGGAGTCCTGGGTTCCCACCGTCCAGGCGACGTATCCGTCGTTGACGATCAAATCGGTGATGATTTGGGTGTCGAGATAATCCTGCGAGCCGTCCATCCAAACGCCGCCGACGTCGGCGCGGAATCGCACGGTATGGCCATCCACCCACGCCTCCACGGTCGTCGGTGGGGCGTAGGGCGTGGCCGTGCTTTGCAAGACGGTGGGCGTCGTCATCAACCCGATTTCGGCGGGAAGGTAGTCGCCCGAGACGCCGGAGCCGGGCAGAGAAAGGGGAGCCACCACGGGATCGTTCAGCCCCAACCCACTGAGGAGCTGACGGTCCTCGAGGCTTTCCAAAAGCAACCGCGTGGATTTGCGCGAGTGCCGAGAAAGCCGCTGCTGAGTTCGACCCGACAGAAGGCGCTTCCACAATGCCATGACGACCTTCCTTGCTCACTCTCGGATGTTCTAAATCAGTTCCGGCGAATTCCCGCGTCCTAGGGGCGGAGTATCACCGTACTTTGTCCCCGCGCGCCGCTCTTATACTGGAGCGATTCGCTGATGTCATCGGCAAAATGCATACGGAAAGTACAGTCGATTCCTCCCCGATATTCGGAAAACTCCATACAACCGCCACGCATTACGGAAAGCGCTTCGTATTGCGATGGAAACATGGCCGTCCGCGGGAAGAAGCCACTCACCGGCTTGCAACGACGATCCTGGCCCCTCCTTTTTTCCTGCCTCGCGATCCTTCCCAAATCCCCGGCGCGCTTCTCAAGTGCCCCCATCGCACGGGCGCATCCCGGTCAACACGGAGTATGGGCCGCCGCCCGAAGAACCTATTCCCGGCGTGTTCGACTCGCCGCCCGCGCAATCCTCCGATGGTTCGCGGACCGGTCGAAGCATGACGAAAAGAAGCATGACGAAAAGACGTCGAGCAAAGGGAAGGTCGCGGCACGCCCGGCTAGCCTACCGGCAAAATGATTCCGAGCTCTTCCTGAATCCCAATATGGAGACGGCGTGGGGAGCGACGCTGAGGGCTTTTGAGGCTGGGCTTTGCGATTGACGGGGCGAGGTGCGATTTTTAGAATACCTGGGATGGGCGTCTCCGCGCGCCCTGTGTGTAGTGTGCGTCATCTTCTTTGACGCACGTTCGGTTCATGGTTCTTCGTGTTCGAGCAATGAACGGGTCCGAATCGGAAAGCGGCGGTAGGTGCCTCGGTCACTACCGTATCGCACCAAGAGCGACAATCCACCACGCCTGTTTCGCCGTGCGCGTCGCTACGCGGCAAGAGCGGTTCGGGGGCTGATGTTCCCTTCGCCCTCCCTGCCGCCGGTCCGCGCGGCAAGGAGGAGCGATCATGTTGAATCCTCTCCTCGTTCCGGAACTCCGCGATTACCTCCGCACCAACGACGTGGAGGGCATCCGCGAGTTCTGCCGATTCTGCCATCCTGCCTCCATCGCCGAGTTTATCAGCCCCTTGGCTCCGGAGGAAATCTGGAAGATTCTCTCCCTGGCTGATCCGGAGATTCGCCCGGAAATCTTCGCGCACCTCGACCCCGAGGTGCAAATGGCGATCACGGAAGTGATTCCGCAACAAGAGCTGGCGAGCCTCATCACGGACCTTCCTCCCGACGACCGCGTGGACTTGATCAAGCGGATGCCGGAGGACCGCCGCGAAATGTTGATGCGTTTGTTGGCCCGGGCGGAGAGAGAGGATATCCGGCGGTTGTCCTCCTACGACGAGGGAACGGCCGGCGCCGTTATGACGTCGGATTACGCCGCCTTGCCGCCCGATATCACCGTGGCGGAGGCGATCCAAAAACTCCGGCTGGAGGCCCCGGACAAGGAAACCATCTACTATGCCTACGTCGTGGACGCCAATCGCCGGCTGCTGGGATTCGTCTCGCTGAAGGACTTGATCCTGGCCCTATCGCATCAGACCGTGTCGGACATCATGCACCGCGACGCGATTTTTTGCCGCGTGAACGACGACCAGGAAGAGGCCGCTCGCATCATTCAAAAATACGACCTCTTGGCCTTGCCCGTGGTGAACGAGCAGGGGCAACTGGTAGGCATCATCACGCACGACGACGCGATGGACATCATTACGCAGGAGCAGACGGAAGACATCGAGAAGTTGATGGCCATCGGCGGCGCTCACCTCGCCGGAGCCTATCTTCGCACCAGTGTTTGGTCCCATTTCAAGAATCGCGCGGTGTGGATCGTGGCCCTAGCCGCCTTGGGCCTCTTGTCGGGCATGATCATCCACAGTTTCGAACATACCTTGACCCACATGCTGATCCTGGCGTTGTACATGCCGATGGTGGCGGACACCGGCGGAAACACGGGAAGTCAGTCGGCGACCGTGGTGGTCCGAGCCTTGGCACTGCGAGAAATCAACCTCCGCGACACGCTGCGGGTCTTGTGGATGGAGTTTCGCATCGCAATTCTATTGGCTTTGGTGCTCGGCGCGTTATCGTGGGCCAAAGTCATGTTCCTGTCTCAAGGTGCGGAAATACCGGCCGGCTATTCGTTGTCGGACATCGCCGTTTGCATCGCGATTGCGCTGAGTCTCCAAGTCATTTCGTCGGCCTTGGTAGGGGCGGGTTTGCCCTTGGTGGCGACGGTCTTCAAGTTCGACCCGGCCGTGATAGCCAGCCCGGCTCTGACTACCATCGTGGACATCACCGGATTGGTGATCTACTTCAACACCGCGCGGTGGATCTTGGGGTTATAGCGGCGGTGGAACGGCCGTTTGCTTCGGCGTTTCCTAATGCTTTCCGTTTGCTTCTCGGTTGCAGCCTCCAGCGCAAACCGGAGGCGATTCGCCGCTGCGCAGCGCACACCACGACCGCTACCGGGCTGCGCCGGCGGATCGGGGAGGCGGTGTCAATTTCCCAGGGATTGCAGCGGAGCGGGGATGCGACCGCCGAAATGGATGAAGGCGTCGGAAGCACCGGCATTGCGTACGTCAATGACCGGGGCGGCCCCGAACAATCCGCCGAAGTCCACCCAGTCGCCGGGCTTGGCTCCCGGCACGGGGATGATGCGGCAGGCGGTCGTCTTGTCGTTGATGACGCCGATGGCCATCTCGTCGGCGATGACGGCCGCCAGCGTCTCCGCGGGGGTGTCGCCGGGAACGGCCACCATGTCCAGGCCGACGGAGCAGACCGACGTCATGGCCTCCAGTTTCTCCAAGACGAGATGCCCGTTACGGACGGCGTCCGCTAAGGCGGCGTCCTCGCTGACGGGGATGAAGGCGCCGCTCAGCCCGCCGACGGAACTGGAGGCGAACAGCCCCCCTTTCTTAACGGCGTCATTGAGCATGGCCAACGCGGCGGTGGAACCCGGCGCCCCAATGTGGTCGATGCCCAGCGTGCGCAGAATCTCGCCGACGCTGTCGCCGACCATCGGAGTGGGGGCCAAGGAGAGGTCCACGATGCCGAAGCTGACGCCCAACTCCGCGGCCACTTCGCGGCCGATCAGTTCCCCGACCCGGGTGACGCGAAAGCTGGTGATTTTGATTTCCTCGGCCAAATCTCCCAGGGTGACGCGGCCGCCCTGTTCCAACCGCCGCTTGAGGGCGCTGCACACGACGCCGGGCCCGGATACGCCGATATTGACCGTCGCCTCCGGCTCCCCCGCCCCCATGTAGGCGCCCGCCATGAAGGGGTTGTCCTCCGGGATGTTGGCAAAGATGACCAGCTTGGCGCAGCCGAACCCCTTCTGGGCGGCGGTGGCTTGGGCGATGTCCTTCAGCACATGCCCCATGGCGTGCACAGCGTCCATGTTGATGCCCGCCTTGCGTGAAGCCACGTTGACCGAGGCGCAGACCTTGCCGGTTTTCGCCAGGACTTCGGGCAGGCTTTCGATCACCACGCGGTCGCCGGCGGAGATACCCTTGTGCACCAACGCCGTAAAGCCGCCCACGAAGTCCACGCCGCAGGTTTGGGCCGCCTTGTCCAGCGCCGCCGCCACCTGCAACGCGGCGCCGCGACCGTGGCCCGCCAAAAGCGAGGAAACCGGCGAGACTGCCAGCCGTTTATTCACTACCGGAATGCCGTATTTGGCGCCGACTCGGTCGCAGACCTCCACCAGACGGCTGGCACGGGAAGTGATTTTCTCCTTGAGCTTGCGGCAGAGATGATCGACGCCGGGGGCGGCGCAGTCCTCGACGTTCAGGGCCAACGTGACGGCCCGCACGTCCAAGTGCTCGGCATGCAACATCCGAATCGTGGATAGGATCTCATCGGTACGGAGCATGATCGAAAGATTCCTTGTCATGGAGGCGAGAGGGTGTCCGGGCGAGGTCCGGGAAAGTTCCGATGGATTTGCGAAAGCCGCCCTTCACGCCTCGGGTGCTGGTCACCGTGCTTCGGATTTGACCGCGGCGGGCATCACGCATCGCAACTGATTGGTCGCCACGAAGACGTTTTCGTGCTGGAGCCGCACGGCGAAGCCCAGTTCGCTGCCCATCTGCTCCAGATCGGCTTGCAACATGCGGATTTCCCAGTGCTTGGGGACCTCCAATTGCCCGATCAGGACGAATTCGTCGCCCGAGCGGTCGCCGAACAGGTCCATGATGTTGATATCCTTGCCCGCCAAATACTGGCTGAATCGGCGTACGATGCCCGGTTGATCCTTGCCGAACGCCGTAATGACGAAGCGGTCGCAATCTTCGCTCGATACGACGGCGGGCTCCGCGGCACGGCGAGCCATGACTTGCAAATCCCAGCCGCCGCCGGCTTGGCGCACCTGCTGAGCCAGGGTCTCCGGCTCGATGGGGCGGGGCAGACTCACGATCATGATGAGCGTGAAATAACCGCCCAACACGGTTTGGCTGCACGCGTCGATGTTTGCTCCCATCTCCTCCACTGCGGTACTTACCACAGCCACGATACCGGGGTGATCATCGGACATCACATCCAGAACGTAGGCGTTCTCAAAGCGAGTCATCATCGGTCACAGAACCCGAACAAGAGCCCAAAAACCCGGCCCGGCAAGTCGTTCAGGGACTCGCCGGCTCCAGGCGGAGGTAATCCGACCGGTTGCGGTGATTCGTTGATTGACAGGATCGCCGACCATCCGCCGAATCGCCATCGCCGACGGCCGCCGGGCGGATTGCCCGCACCGCCTCTCGGTCATTAGTTGTGTATTGTAAATCCCCCCGGCGGAAATGCGCATTACCCCCAATCTCGATCGCGAGGGTCAGTCTTGCCCTCCGGTGAGACCGTGGCGGGGGACGGCGGAGGAACAACGGTGAAGGCTCAGAAATCGGGCATGTGGACGATGGTTTCGCCTTCCCGCAGGCCGTCGAGGATTTCCGCATCGGTATCGTTCATCAACCCGACGCGAACGGGCTGTTTTTCCAGTCGCCCTCCCCGTACCGACCAGACGAACCATCCGTCCAGGTTTTCGCGCAACAGCGAGATTCGAGGCACGATGAGCGTGTTCTCGCGCCGGTCCGTGATGATGTGCACCCGGACACGGTATCCGACACCGATGTAAAAACGCCGTCGCAACTCGCGGACGGTCTCCGGCGACAGGGCGACGATGACCTTGACTCGCTGTTCCTCCACGCCGAGCGAACTGAATTTTGTGAAAGCCGCGGGTTGGATCCGTTCCACGGTCCCCTGCGCGACGGGTTGACGATCGCCCGTGTCGAGAAACACGTCCACGCGATGGCCCGGTTTGATTCGAACCGCGGCTTGGGTCAAAACATCGGCTTCCACTTGCAATTGGTCCCAGCGGCCCAATTCCAGCAAGGGGGTCCCCGCGGCCAAGAACTGCTCGCTCGTCACATGTCGATGCAAGACTACCGCGTCGAAGGGGGCGATCATGACGGCGCGGCTTGGCGGACCGACTCGGCGATGCGTCCGCTCTTCAATCGGACGATCCGATCCGCGATGGCACTGATGGCGGTATTGTGCGTGATGAGGACGACGGTCTTGCCTCGCCGCTGTTTCAGGTCGCAGAGAATCCTCAACACCTCCTTGCCGGTAACATCATCCAGGGCGCCCGTCGGTTCGTCGCACAGAATGAGAGGCGGATCCTTGACTATCGCTCGGGCGATGGCCACTCGTTGCTGCTCACCGCCCGACAATTGCGATGGGAAATGCCCCGCTCGTTCGGCCAAACCCACCCAGTCCAGTACCTCATCCGGATCAAGCGGGTGCTCGACCAGTTCCGCGGCCGCCAGGACATTCTCCCGCGCGGTAAGATCCGCGATCAAGTTGAAGAATTGGAACACGAAGCCCACCTCGGAGCGGCGATAGGCCGTCAATTGCCTTTGGTTGCCGCGACTCAAGTCGAGTTGGCGGTACAACACGCGGCCGCCGGTCGGCGTGTCCAGCCCCCCAATCAGATTCAGGAGGGTGGATTTTCCCGATCCGCTCGGGCCGAGCACAACCATCAGTTCACCCTCCATGATTTCCATCGACACTTCCCGCAAGGCGTCGACCGTTACCGCTCCCATGCAAAATACTTTGGAAACGTCCTGGAGACGCAGGAGGGGCGAAGGTGGCGGACTTGGGTCTCGCGGATTTCTCATCATCGCGGTCTTTGCCGGAAGCGAGTTCCAGCCGAACGGGCTATCGGGTAATTCCCCGGCCGCTGCTATTTGTCTTTCGCATTTCCACTTTACTATTCGAGGATTTCGGATCGGCCTTACTCGAAAATATCCCGGCGGAGCACCCTACGGTTACCATGGTGACACCGTCGGCCCGGCGACGCAACCCGCGACGTTCGAGGTGTTTCCGCCAATCGCTGCAACTCGAAAGGCCGATCGGTCGGTCGGATCGTGCGTCCCTTGCGATTCTCGCGGCAAGGCGTGCTACGGTCGCAAGATGCGTTCGAGCGGCTGACGTCCGAATGCGACCACGACCCCTGCCGCCCCGCGCGCGATACTTGACACCCGAAGGGGGGACTGGTATTCTCATTAGGTTGCCTGGGCAAGGTTTCGTCGCCGTCATTTGCCGCCGGCGTCAAGTCGCATCCATGGGTTGGGCGCGGCTTGGCGGATGGGGTACAATATCGTCTTGCAGACCGGCCGAAGCGTGTTCGGAGATGCGGTGACCTGCCGCGCTCGGGCACGTCGAAGGTCGGTATATGCTTTTTGTCTGAAAAGTTTCCGTGCCCCTGTCGAGAACGGAAGGATTGGACGGATCGGCGATGAACCCTGACGAACTGCTCAGGATCGTGGATGTCATCCACCGAGATAAAAGCATCGATAAGGAAGTGATCTTCCAAAGTATCGAGGCGGCTTTGGTCTCGGTGGCACGGAAGCGATTCGGCGAGGACGAAGACATTACGATCAGCATCGATCGACGGGACGGTACCATCACGGGCCGCCGCGGCGATGAAGTGCTGGATCCCGCCCAATTGGCCGCTCGCATCGGCGCCCAGGCCGCCAAGCAGGTCATCATTCAAAAAATCCGCGAGGCCGAGCGCGACGCCTTATTCGACGAATACAACGATCAGATCAATCAATTGGTATCCGGAACGGTCCAAAAGGTCGAGCCTCGAGCAGTGATCGTTGCTCTCCCCGGCGTCGAGGCGATTCTTCCCCGCAGCGAACAGATTCCCGGCGAGTCGTATCAGCCCGGAGGGAGGGTGCGGGCGGTTGTGGCCGAGGTCTCCAAGCAAGGAATCCGGCTACGGGTGGTTCTGAGCCGGACCCGCATCAGCTTCGTCGCGCGGTTGTTCGAACAGGAAATCCCGGAAATCGCCGAGGGCGTGATCGAGATCAAGTCCATTGCGCGGGAGCCGGGGTACCGCTCCAAGGTCGGCGTGTCCAGCGCCGATAGCCGAGTCGATTGCGTCGGCGCCTGCGTCGGCGTCCGCGGCAATCGGATTCGCAATATCGTCGAGGAATTGTCGGGGGAGCGAATCGACATCGTACGCTGGGACGACGACTTGTTGACGCTCATTCCGAACGCATTGCAGCCGGCCAAGGTCGAGGAAGTCATTCTTTGCCAAATGATGGGCCGAGCCATCGTTCTCGTGCCGGAAGATCAATTGTCGCTTGCCATCGGGAAATGGGGGCACAACGTTCGGCTGGCAAGCAAATTGGTCGGCTGGGATATCGAGATCATGACCCGCCAGGAACTCGATGAGCAGCTCGAACAGGCTTTGATGGGATTTGCATCCTTGGAGGGTGTGACGGAGGAACTGGCGGACCGGTTGGTCAGCGAGGGATTCCTTTCCTATGAGGATCTTTCGGTCATCGAACCGGAGGACCTGATGGAGATGGGCGGCCTGACGGAAGAGCAGGTCCGCCATATCATCGCGCAGGCCGAGGAGAAGGCGGAGGAGGCGTCCCAAATCGCCGCGGAAGAACGGCGAAAGCAACGCCAACGCGAGCGTGAGGCCGCAGCCGCGGCCGCCGAGGGGGAGGCGGGTGCACCGCCGGTCGATTCAGCCCCTTCCGATGCGGAGGAGCACGAAGAATCGACGCCTCCGGAAGAGGGCGCCGATAGCCCTTCGGATGCCGATGTTTCCGAAGAGGGACATCGGACCTCGGCGACCGCCGTCGGGGAAGAGGATTGATCGACGCCGCATGGCGAGCCTCGGGCGCTCGGGGAAATTCACAGCCGGAGGCTGAGCCTCGTTTACGCCGCCGGTTCTCGCTATCCAAGGAACGGCGAAGGCTCGCGCGGTCGTCTCGGCCGGCGTCCGATATGCGGTGAAAGCGTGGAGGAGCGTGCGATGGTTTGAGAGTTTGAGGTCATCAAGGGTTCCGCGAGCGGGGATCGTGGGAATCCGGAGGGATTTTTGTGGCGACACGTATTTATGCTTTGGCAAAAGAGTTGAAGCTCGAGACGAAGTCCTTACTCGAGATCTGCAAAGAGCTTCAAATGAGCGATAAGACGTCCGGCCTGGCCAGCCTGTCGGACGACGAAGTCGCTCGCATTCGCGACTATGTCAAACAGCCGAAGGGGCGAACGACACGTGCTCGGTCCGTCGGTCCGGCCGTGGGAGAATCGGCCGCGGCCGCTCCAATCCGCCGAGAAGACTATGTTCCCCCCGCGGGCGTGACCTCAGCCAAGGTTCCGGTCCTCGATCGCAAGCCCGATCGGTTGCCCCCATCGCCCCAGCGAGAGCCCCGGCCCGAGCCTTCCCCGGAAGAGGCCGCGAGAGCACCGGAATCGCCGCCGCCCGCCGATATCGCGACCGGCACGCCTGAACCGGCGGCGCCCGTTGAAGAGCCGCGAGTGGAAGTGGTAGCCGAAGCCGCCGCAAGCGAAGCTGCCGGGGTCACCGCGCCGGTTGTCAGTGCTCCCGCGTCCGAAGGCGATGTGACGCAGACCGAACCGGTCGCCCCGGGTGCGGAGGCGGCGGTTGTCCCCGTCGAAACGGATATCACTTCGGCGGAAGCGGAGTCCCCGGCAACTCGGGCAACGCTTCCTCCAGCCGCGGTCGGGGTTGGCGAGGAAACACCGGTATCCGCGACCGAAGAGGAGAGCATTCCCGCGGCGGAGGCCGGAGCGGAAATTGTTCCCGAGCAGGAGCAAACCGGGATTTCCTCGGAGGCAGGGGGAGCCGCACGTGTCCAGGAACCGCCGCCCTCGCCCGACGTCAGACCGCCGGTAGCTCGTCCGATCCCGGTGCTTCGCTCGCGTCGGGCGGCCCCGGCTCAGCCCGGCAAGGATAAAGAAAAATTGCGTCCTCGGCCGGATCGACCGGCTCCGCGGTTGGCTCGGATGGCGCCGATGCCCGCCCCCCAACCCATCGCTCCCGCCAAGTCGGCGGAGCCGCCGCCGCAGAAGCCCGATATGCGATTGCCGATCGAGGCCCTGCGCGCTTCCAAGTTGGGTGCCAAACCGCTGGCTGAGCACCTGATGCGTCAGCAAGAGGAGAAGCGGAAGGGAGGCAAAGGCAAGGGAGCGAAGGAAAGGCTGCTGGAAGATCCCGCCGTCGTCACCCCCGGTCTGCCGCGCGAGCGAGGTCGGCGGGGCAAAATCAGCGATGAAATGGAGGGGCTGAAGGCAACTCCGCCCGCTAAACTGAAGAAAAAGCGAGCGACGGTTGACGTCAAGCCCGACGAGGTCGAGGAAGAACCCGTCGTCACGGTCCGTCCCAGTCGGTTGCGACGCACGCGAGGCGTCTCCACCGCCGCACCCCGGAAAAGCAGCGTGGTCTTGGAACTTCCTTGTACGGTTCGTTCATTTGCGGAAGCTTTCGGCTTGCCTTCGCAAAAAGTGCTGGCGAAGCTGTTCGAGCTGGGCACGATGGCCAATATCAACGCCGCCTTGGATCAGGCGACCGCGGAACTCCTGGCCGCCGAGCTGGGATTGGAAGTGGTCTTTCGGACCGAGACGGATCCCGAGAGCGAGGTGGACGCCATCTGGAATCGACCCGATAACGAGGAGTCCCTCCGCCCCCGCCCGCCCGTCATCACATTCTTAGGCCATGTGGACCACGGCAAGACATCACTTCTGGACAAGATCCTGGGGCTGCACGTGGCGTCGGGCGAGAAGGGCGGCATCACCCAGCATATCCGCGCCTATCGCGTGGAAAAGGAAGGCAAATCGATCGCTTTTGTGGATACGCCCGGTCACGAGGCTTTTACCGCCATGCGGGCCCGCGGCGCCAATTGCACGGATTTCGTCGTTCTGGTGGTCGCCGCCGACGACGGCGTGATGCCTCAAACCGAGGAGGCTATCAGCCATGCTAAAGCCGCCGAGGTGCCCGTCGTCGTGGCCGTCAACAAGATCGATCTACCGGGGGCAAGGCCGGAACGCGTGATGCAACAATTGACCGGTTTGGGGCTGGTACCCAGCGAATGGGGCGGCGACGTCGAGGTCATCCGCACCAGCGCCCATACCGGCGAAGGCATTCCGCAGTTGCTCGACACGTTGCTGATGTTGGCGGAATTGCACGAATTGAAGGCGGACTACGACCGGCCCGCTTGCGGTACGTGCCTGGAGGCGGAATTGGAGGCCGGGCGAGGTCCGGTCGCTAAAGTGCTCGTTCAGAAGGGGACCTTGCGACCGGGCGACATCGTCGTTTGCGGCACGGCGCACGGCCGGGTCAAAGCCCTTTACGACACCCTGGATGCGCGGAGACGCTGGAAGGAAGCCGGTCCGTCCACCCCCGTCGATCTCATCGGCTTGGACGGCGTTCCCGAAGCCGGCAGCCGATTCGTGGTGGTTCCGGACATCGCCCAGGCCCGCCGCATCGCCGAGCATCGCGCCGAGCAGATGCGCCGCCGCGAATTGGCTGCGGCCCGGGCGCATGTGACCTTGGAGAATCTTTTCGATCAACTGTCGCAGTCGCAAGAGCGGAAAACGCTGAACATCCTCCTCCGTGCCGACACCCGCGGCTCCATCGAGGCCATCCTCAAGGAGATTACCAAGATCGAGAACCCCGAGGTGCAGATCAAGGTGGTTCAAGCCTTGGTGGGAGGAATCACGGCGGCCGATGTCCACCTGGCGGATGCATCCGACGGGATCATCATCGGCTTCAACGTCGTGCCCGACGAAGAGGCCCGCCAACTCGCCGAGGAGCTCAAGGTGCAAATCCGGCGATACGACATCATCTACCAAGTGGCCGACGACCTGAAGGCGGCCTTGGAGGGCATGCTCCGTCCGGAGAAGCGCGAGGTGGATATCGGGCGAGCATTGGTTCAGCGGGTATTCCACATCGGGCGGATCGGGAGCGTGGCGGGGTGCCGCGTGTTGGCGGGAAACATCACCCGCGACGCCCGCCTCCGCATCATCCGGCAAAGCCGCATTATCGGCGATTACCCGATCGAGTCCTTGCGGCGGGAAAAGGACGACGTCCGCGAGGTCCGAGAAGGCATGGAGTGCGGTATCAAGCTGGCCGGATTCGACGACGTCAAGGAAGGAGACCTGCTGGAGGCGTACCGCATCGAGGAGGTCAAGCGGACTCTGGAGGACGCCGTTCAAAGCGTGTGACGCGGGCGCCGTCACGGGGCGGCCTCACCAGCTGGCGGCATTCGGCCGCCTGGGGAGTGTTCCGTTCGCCGTGCGTCGCAGTTCGCGCCCCGCCGCCGGCCTTTGCTCTCGGTTTGGAAACGGACAAACATGACGTCACGACGTGCTTTGAAACTCGCCGAAGCGGTTCGCCAAGTCGTCAGCTCGGCTATCTTATTCGAGGTTAAGGACCCTCGCGTCGCTCACGTCACTGTCACTTTCGTGGAGGTCGCCGAAGACTTGCGGACGGCAAAGGTCCACGTCTCCGTCATGGGCGATGAGAAGCGGCAACGTCTTGCGCTCCACGGCTTGGAGAGTGCGGCCGGATTCCTTCAGGCCCGTTGCGCCGAAAAGATCGAGACACGATTCACACCCCGATTGAGGTTCGTCCTGGACCAGGGCGTCAAGCGCTCCATCGAGATCTCGCAGATACTCGCGGAGGTGCTGCCTCCCAATCCCGACCCATCGGCCTCGGCGGGTTCGGGCGGTCAAGCCGAGGTTCGGGAGACGAGTGAAACGGGATTTTCTCCGGACGATGCGTCCACGGAACCGCCGCCGTCTCCCTGAACCGGCCGTCCGCCGTCGGAGAGTGTTGGTCCGCACGCCATCGCATTTTCCTAGGGTTTGAAGGTCGCTTATGAGTCCCCCCAGCCGAGTTCCGCAGTTCACGCGCTTGCAGCAATTGCTGGCCAAGCACTATCGGTACGATAAGTCGGCGGAAGATCGAGAGACGGTGCTGGAACATCTGGTTTTTGCAGCCCTGTTGGAAAACGCGCCCCGAGCGGCGGCGGCCGAGGCCTTCCGCAGGTTGCGGACCGAGTTTTTCGATTGGAACGAAATCCGCGTCAGTGCCGTGCGGGATTTGACCGAGATCGCGGCCGATCTGCCCGACCCCGGCGGCGCCGCCCTTCGCATCAAGCAACCGCTCCAGTCCATCTTCGAAAGTACGTATTCGTTCGATCTGGAAGGGTTGCGAAAGCTCACGATCAATCAGGCCCTCGAACGGATCGACAAGATCAAGGGCGTTTCGCCGTTTATGCGGGCCTACGTGGTGCAAAACGCCCTGGGCGGCCACACCATCCCGCTGGATGACGCCGCCCTGGCCGTCCTTTTCGTGGCGGGCCTCGCCGACGAAGCAGAGATGCGGACGCGCAGCGTGGCGGGCTTGGAGCGAGCCGTTCCCAAGAGCAAGGGCATCGCTTTCGCTGCCGTGCTGCACGATTGGGCGGCGGCCTTTTACGCCGACCGCCGGGATCCCACGGTCGTCAAAATCCTTAAGGATATCGACGCGGGATCGCTCCAAAGATTGGAGGCGTGGGAACGGCAGATTGCCGCTGCGGCCGCGTCTTCAGAACAACCCGCCGCGGCCACGGCGACCGCCGGGGAGCCGTCGGCCCCATTGTCGGGCGGCGGGACGGAGGCGGCCGTTAAACGGCGGGGAAGAAAGCCCCGAGCCGCAACCGCCGAGGAGCCCGTGCCGAAAGCGGCAGACCAGAATCGCGGCGCGGAAGCGGCCCCGCCCCCCAAGCCGGAAACCGCAGCAGGGCGAAAGGCCGGGAGAAAAACGGATGAGGCGGACGAACCGCCCAAGAGTCGAGCCCCGGCCGACAGCGGAAAAAAGGCCGCTTCGGGAAGGTCGCGTAAGTCGGGCGAAGATACAGCGTCCAAGGGCCCGTCCCGCACCTCTTCGCCCGCGAAATCGGAAAGAGGCGATGCCCGAAAATCCGCCCGCCGAAAACCGCGATAAATGGCTAGCGGATACCGTGCGCCCGTCACAGCCGTCGCGACGTCGCGTTGCCGGGCGCCAATTCTCGATGAATCAGTCTCTAAAGGTATCCGACTCCTCGGCACGGATTATTCTTTTCCGGCCGCCGGACCACGTTGTATAATGCCGACGCTGGGACGGGCGACGCCGGAACGCCGGTTGGTCGCTCGGGAAGGGTATCGTTTTTCAGGGCGGAGTGGGAGGTTGGGTCATGGCCAAGTCCTTGCCATACGCGGTGTTGGCAGCGGCTGCCATCGTGAGCATCACATCCGGTTGCTCCATCGTGCGCTCCACCGGCCCGATGGGAGCGTCGCCCGTGTCGCTTGTGCCTGAGGAATGGGACGGTACCTGGCAGGCTCCCGGCTCCAGTGGATTCTGCGTCGTCAAAGTGACGGACGCCGAAGCGGGCAAGCTGGACGTGGCTCTCTTAGGGATCGAAGATGAACGGATCCGGATGCGCACGTTGCACGTCCAGATTCGTCAGTCCGGCGACTGGACCTTTTTCTCCGTGCCGGTCCAAGAATTCGCCAATCAGGGCGATGATGTCAAAGACGGCTATTTCTGGGGACGGATCAAGAAAGAGGGCGACCGCGTTGTCTTTTGGCTGCCGCATTTCAAACGGATCGAGGCCGCCGTAGGAGAGGAACGCCTGCCCGGCCGGAAAACATCCGACAACGACATCGAACTGGGAACGATGCAGACCTCCCACTACGAATGGCTGACGTCGGAAAAGGCCGGAATACTCGTGGATTGGGAGAATCCCGTCGTCATGATCCGGATGCCCCGATGATAAGCCCGAGGCTTACTCCGTGGGCGGCTGGTCCGGCATGGCGGCATCCGGCTTGGGGGCCGACTGGATGTCGATGGCGACGGGCATCTTCTCGCCCGTTTGAAGTTTGAGCATTTCCCGCGAAATCCGGCGCTCCGCCAATTGCAACTGCCCCTTTGGATTGACGACGAGTCGGCCGCTCAAGATCGCGTATTGCAGCGAGTAGACCAAGAGCGTCACGGCGGCGGCGACGATGCCGTAAACCGCAAAGCCGGGGAGGCGGCCCGCCCAGCCGAGCGCCGTCAACAGCAGTCCGCAGCCTAAAGCCGTCGCCATGACGGTGAGCTTCCCGCGCATGGCCGCTCGCAGTTTGGCCTTCGCATAACGATCGATCGCCCCTTGAGAGGCCAACACGGCCAGCTCGCGCATGGCCGCGAAATCGACCGATTTTTCCGCGGCTTGTGGGCGTTCCCGTGCCGGGGTTTGACGAGCGGGTTGGCGCATCGCCTTCCCCGGCACTTGCGATTTCGCCTCCCCAACAGGCTGGAAACCGTTCGATTCGGCGGGCACGGCGGGTGTGTCGTAAGAACTCCGCGAGGCATTCATCGCATCGTTCCGCCCTTTCAGCCGGGACAACAGCGATTGCATGTACGACTCGACGTCTTCCGATGCGGAATCGTCCGCCTGCCGCGAATCCCGGCTCTTGCCCGAATTGCCGGTTGAATCCTTAATGGCCTCCGAAGATGCGGTCATCGGACCCGGGGCGTCCCGGACCGGCTCGTCGACTTGCTCCTCTCGTTGCAGCCATTTTGCGGAAATCAACGAATTCGCGTCGTTCTCCCGGATTCTGTCTCCGTGGGACTCAACCTTCCCATCTGCCTGTAACTCCTCGAATTGCTCCGCGAGGCCGTCCCGGCCATGAACGTCCGCCGCCCGTGCCGATTCCGCCGGGGCAAAAGGATCCCAAGCGTCGCGTCGGCAGTAGACGTCGGCACTGACCGCCGCCGATTCGGGCGCAAGTGTCGGGGAGGCATGGGAAATGTCGACGGCCTGCTCTTTCCGTCGCAGGGCTTCCTCCCAATCCGACAGTTCGCGTTCCCTGGCGGCGATCTCGGCAACGCGGCGGCGGAGCTCCTCTTCATCGCGTTGCAGTTGCGCCTCCCGCTCCACGATACGCGCTTCCCAGCGGCGCAATTCCTGTTCCTGAGCAGCGACGTTGGATTCGCGTTCCTCCAAACGTTTCCGCTGGGTCGTCAACTCTTGCTCGGCCCGCCGGTTGTCGCGTTCCAGTTGCAGGCATTCCTGTCGCCGCTCGGAAAGCCGGTTTTCTTCGTCCGTCAAACGGCTTTCCCGAAAACTAAGCTCGGCCTCGCGGTGCCGTAACGCCTCGGCAAGACGGTCCAGCTCCTCTTGTTGCCGCGCAAGGGCTGCCTCCCGCCGCGTTACGGCTTTCTCGCATGCGAGAGATTCCCCGAGGCCGGCACCGTTTTCAAGGTGGCCCGTCGTCGCGATCGGATCGCAAACCGGCATGGACGACGACGAGTCCGTGGGTGCGTGCGCGTGGTCCAAGTATTCCAACACGACGGGACCGACCTGCAATAGGTCTCCGTGTTGCAATTCAGCCTCCGAAAAAGAGCGGCTATTCAGCAGGGTGTCCGGATGCGCGGGGCGCACGATCGTTCGTCGCCGCCCGCGAATGAGCAGGCAATGCACGGCTCGGACGCCTCTGGCTCGGATGCGAAGCGTGCAACCCTCGGCCGATCCGATGCTGATCCGCGACGCATACAAACGGACCTCCCGTCCGTCCTGCGAACTTCCCCGTACGCGCAACGTCACGGGACATCGCGCGCTCGATCCGGATTCCGGCAGGGATGACAGGTCCTGAACCGTGGCAGACATGCGAATTCCCTTTGGAGTTGGAACGACGCCATCCCGAGCCGTGGGGTGCAACCCCTCGATGGGGTTATTTTCCGCGTGCGTTATCGGCGGTAAGATTCCACGGTCTCAAATGTCGGGAGTTTTTAAGGGGCCTTATCTTCGGCGTACTTCTCTGCGTGGTATGTGATTTGCTAGATCCGGAAGTGCCGCTCCGGAGAGTTCACGGTGGGTGGTGCGGCGAAGCGGATTCGACACGGAAGGCCGAGACACCCGTCGCCCTGTGATGATGTAGGTCACGCGACTCAGATCGTCAAGCCGGTGGGACTATTCCACCCGTTTGGGGAATAGATAATTGAAAAAGCTCTGGATATATTTTTCGCTTTTGCCGATCTTGTGGTAGCAATTCCAGAGCGGCAGGGGGTGTATCAATCGGCGGTGCAGAGGCCCGCTTGGGCGAACCCGCTGATTGCAATGACAAGCGGGTCGATTCCGACCTGAAACGGTTTCTGCGGCTTAGCGCCCCGATTTGGGTGATACCATCGGCGGCCGATGGCGTGTCGGCTCTCGGAGCGGCCGAGTTGGTTCTACCAATTTTTGCGCGAACCGTTCAAACGAAATAAGGGTCTGATAGTCTCCGGGCCAGGCGGCACTGCGGCCGTCGCCGGGGTAGTACGGAAAATCGTGGGCGCGGTTTGTAACTTTGGGTTGATTGGAAAGGTTTTAGCGACAATCGGCTCTTCGTTTGTGGTTTCAGGCCGGTTTTCCCGATTTTTGTGAAACTCGCGACTGGGCTAAGCGTACTATACTTGCGATGGCGTGTTTCTCTCAAGAGTGCTTTTGAGGTGCGTGGGGTCGGTTGGGCCGGTCTCAAGAGATGTGTCTTGGCTGGTAAGGAACGACGGGTTACGGCAACTAATGAGAAGGGGTCGTTCGACGAAGAAAGACTGAGGGCGGGGCTTCAGCTACTTCTAAGATCGGACACCGAGGTGGAAGAATCATGAACCGAAGACAATCCATTCTGAACATGCAGCAGATTCTGCTGAAGCGGCGAGAGGCTCTGCGCCGGGCGTTGGCGGGCGATTTGAGTCTCCTCAAGGAGATCAAGACCGAAGCCGGCGGAGACATCGTCGATTTCGCGCTCGACTCCGTCCAGGACGAGATCAGCTCCAAGCTCGCCGAGTTGGAGAGCCGCGAGTTGCTCCGTGTCGAAAAGGCCTTGCAGCGGATGGCGGAAGGCCAGTACGGCATTTGTGAAGGGTGCGGTTGCAGCATCCCCTTGGCGCGATTGACCGCCCTTCCCTACGCCACGCTTTGCATCAAGTGCCAACGCGAGGCCGAATTGGAAGATCGCGATGACGACGCCCGTGACGTCGATTGGAGTCGGCTATCCGATTCCGGCGGTTCGGATGCCGAATTGACCATCAACGACATCGAGCTAGACGTCTCCTGACCCTTCTTTCGAGGTCGGGGAACCGTTCCAACTCCTTTGAAAGCGAATCGACAGGGTGTATCAAAACGGTACACCCTGTCGCGTTTTCTTGAG
Organism: Thermogutta hypogea; assembly: GCF_055386265.1. NCBI lineage: Bacteria > Pseudomonadati > Planctomycetota > Planctomycetia > Pirellulales > Thermoguttaceae > Thermogutta > Thermogutta hypogea. Next base: position 401,378 of record NZ_AP042425.1, on the reverse strand, counting down.
CCGGTCCCTGAGCTGAACGAAAGACTGAAGATACGAAAACAGCTTTTCGCCGACGGTTCTCAGAGGATTATCAGACGATTATGGGATCGGACCGCCGGCTGCCATCCAAACCGCGGGCGATATGCCCGAGGGTATTTGGAAATGAAACCGCAACTCCGTGGAGAGGGCACTCCGTTGGTAAAAAAGGCGGACACGACGGACTATGTCCCCGGAAGCAGGGATCACCGCGATCCGGAACGTGGAGTTTTTCTTCGTGTTCCGCATCCGGGCGACGTCCAATACCCTACAGCGTCAGCGGTTGCGGCGTGAAACCGATGATTGGGAGCAGAAGAACCGCCCAGCCGAGAATGCGCCTCGTCCATCCAAGTGGAGCTGCGTCGTTCGCCGTGGGCGGGTGAGCCGGCCCCATCAACCCCAACAAGAACAACAACAGGATCCAGCCCCAATAGCCGCCGAGGACGACCGCCGCCGTAGCACCCATCAACACAAAGAGCGACACCAGGTTGGCCGCCGGCCCCAGCAGGGCGTACAGGATATGTCCGCCGTCGAGTTGCCCGATGGGGAATAGGTTCAGCGAGGTAATCAGCAATCCCACCCAACCCGCGAATGCCATGGAGCTGAGATACACGGTGTGCGTGCTGGGAATCTCTCCGAAAAAGAACCGGGTCAACCATTGAAAGATCAAGGGTTCACCGAGCTGAATCGCGCCGAGTCCGTTCTGGATGGGCTTGACCTCGGAGAAATAAAGTCCGAGCACGCAAAAAACCAAGGCTGGGATCAATCCGGCCAGCGGGCCGCTGATACCGATATCGAACAGCTGCCGCCGATCCAAACGTCGCGTATCCATGGCGATCACGGCGCCGAAGGTTCCGATGGGAGAGAAGGGCATGGGAAGAAATATCGGCAGCGTGGCCGGCGCATGATAGCGAACCGCCTGAAGGAAGTGCCCCATCTCATGGCAGAACAGGATGGTCATAAGGCAGAGGCTGTACGTCAGGCCGTCCCAGGGGGAGCTTAGCCCGCCGCCGGCCAAATACGTGCTGAGGCACGTCGCTAGGAGAAGCACGAAAAACAGCGGCCAGTTCCGCCGGGGCGGTCGCGGGGCGATCGACCGAGGAGGTACCAGCTCGGCGACGATCACTTCATCCGCGGTAGGCTCCCGGCGCGTTATGTTCGGGACGGAGAGCCCCCAATCCAAAGGCGGATCGGCTTGGGGATGCTCATAACCATTGTTCGAGGGCCGGCGAATATCCATCAATCCAAACTTTCGTCCGACAATCAAGCTGCTGCGCGACGACCTCTTCATCCTACCCTTTTTTCCGTGCCTTACCAACCACGTCATCGCACGTCCGCACGCAGGACGTGGTAGAAGGTTTCGGCTGCGACTCCGCGGCTGCGCCCAGTCGCAGGTTACGCCCATTTGCACGTCGGCCGCCATAGTTTCGCCAGTCGTTTTCTGCGGCTTAACTTGACCGCCATCGGTCCGGTGAATCCTCGTTCTTCCGACGTTTCTCGCCGCGCGGCGTTCCGCCGTGGTGTATGTTTGCGAAGGTAATCCGGCCCCGATCGGGCGCCCTCTCGGTTCGTGAACAAAACACTCTCGGAAACTGTGGGTTTTGATGGCTCGACGGCCGATGATTCTGCCGGTCATCTTGATACCGGCGATCTGCACAGTTGCCAACGTCTTTCTGTATCCCCAGGTCCGGGAAGAGGTCCGGCGTTACGTCCAGACCGTTCGCCAGCCGCACGCTTCTCTAAACCCGTCTGATGCTGTCGGACGGGACGAGCCGGTGGTCTCAGCCGCAGCTTCCGAGTCCGTCCCGCCGCCCGACCTTGCCCGCGGTACCCATCGCCAGTCCGAACCGGAACCGGCGTGTCCGCTTCCCGCCACTCAGGCCGGGTTGCCCCCCCAGAATGGTGCTTCGCCGGATGGAGGTGCTGTTGCCACGGCAAGCGACGCACGATTGGAAGACTCTGCGGATTCCGCAGAAACTAGGGACAAAGCCGTCCCTCCGCCGGCGTCGCTCCATGCCGATTCGCGGCACCTTGATACCGCGAGGGAAGTCCTGGCGGCGCCGGGACAAACCTCCCGAGACGATATCCCCTCCAAGGCGGGTTCGAGCCCTAAGGTCTCGCGAGACACCGCGGCCGAAATCGCGAACATTCCCGCCGAGGCAGACGGTGAAGGAAACCCGGACGATGGCGCTCGCCCGGGCAACGGCGCCAGCGCAGGCGACTCTTTGAGGCAGCCAGCCATAGCCAACCCGGCCGATTCCTCGTCCGCGAGCGGAAGTGCGAAAGCACCGCGGGCAGGCCACGGCCGCGAAAAGGGTGCGGCAGAGCCTGGGGAATCAGCGATTGGCGACTCAGATGCGAGTGCCGATGGGGGTGATGATGTCCCGCCGCTGGAACCGATTCTTTGGCCACGAGGCAAGAGCGACGGAATCCGCACTAGCCCGCTAGCCGCCGCAGAGCCGAGCGTGCCGCCGTCGCCTCCGCACGATTCCCGCGAGCTGGGGAGCCCGGAATCGCGACGCGTACGACGCCTTCCTCCGCCGGGAGCGACCGCCGGCGACACGCACGATAGACTTCGGTCCGCAGCCGAGGCCGTCGAACCCATCCCTCTCTACCCCGACACAGGTTACCCGCCCTTTTTCCCCTAGTCCGCCCGAGGCGAGGCGGCCGCCGGTTTAAGCGGCTGCTGATGCCGAGAGGAAGAGCATGGCAACGGCAATCGCCCGCTGCCAAGATAATCGTCGCTTTCTTGTAGCGCCCTCCTCGTCCGCGTTACACTGGCAACACCGCCACGGCGCAGTTCCAACCGCAGGGCACGATCGGGCTATCCGCCCGCGAAGCTGGGTTTTTCTGATCCTGCCGGAGATGATCGAGCAAGTTTCGCGAGACCTTTGAGAGAGGCAATTCCATGGCTGTTCGAAGTGGACGCCTTTATTGTTGGGCAACGTTGATCGGCATTTTCGCGGCGGTTGCCGTTTCTCCCGGTTTCAGCGAAGTAACGGGCGATCCGCCTGCATGGCGGCAAGGGTTCACCGACCCGCCGGATATTGCCCGGCCGGCCGTGTATTGGTGTTGGCTCAACGGCCATGTGGACCCCGGCCAATTAAGCCGAGAATTAGAGGAATTCCAACGAAAGGGCGTCCGCGGCGTCTACATCTTCGACATCGGGGCCCGCGATCCGAACAACCGCATCCCGGCCGGCCCCGCCTTCATGGGGCCGGAATCGGTCAAGTCGATCGCCCACGCCGTCCGCGAGGCGGGACGATTGGGTCTGGAGGTCGGGCTCATCACCTCCAGCAGTTGGAACGCGGGAGGCCCTTGGGTGACGCCGGAATATGCCGCGATGGGCCTGTTCTCTTCCGAGATTGTCTGCGAAGGGCCGGGGACTTTCGACGGCGCATTGCCGTTCCCGGAGCTACCGGCAGCCGCTCCACGAGACGGAGACGGACGCCCGCTATTTCGGCAGGAGGTCGCCGTCTTGGCCGTTCCACTGGAGCGGCGGCGACCGGCCCATGAGTTCGTATTCGAGGTCTGCTCCCCAGGACGACACCACGTCGATCACGCCGTTCTGTGCAACACGGCGAGCAGCGACGGAGATGCGATCGGCCCGTTGCAACGTTTTGCACGCGACTTTGAGATATGGATCTCCGACTTCTCGGACGAACCGGAGTGCTTTGAGCCGGCAGTCCGTGGGCAGCTCGCAGCGCACACCGAACCGCAGCGTTTCGACTTCTCGGCCCGCCCGGCAAGGTTCGTCAAGCTGCGAATTCTCAGCGGTCACAACCCGGCCGAGGAACGCATCGAGTTGGGGGAATTCGAGCTGTATTCGACGGACGGACGCAACGTCATCACGTCCCTGCATGAGGATGGCAGCCGGACCGGCGGAAAACTACTGGATTACACATCTCAGCTCAAGCCGGACGGTCCCTGGTCGGCTTCGGCCATTCATGATGGGAACCGGGGCGGACCGCGGGGGAGCTGGTCCTCCGCCGGCTTGCCGTCGCCCGCCGTGGATGACCCGCAACAGATCCTCGATTGGAGCGACCGATTGGACGCCGACGGCAGGCTGCGGGTGGAAGTGCCGCCGGGACGTTTTCTCGTTCGGCGGTACGTCTGTGCAAATACCGGACAAAAGCTCGTGCTGCCCAGCCCCAATTCGGCCGGCCTGGCAATCGATCACTTCAATCCCGCGGCCACGGAATGGCATTTTCAACACATTCTGGAACCGCTCAAAGCGGAGTTAGGACCGCTCGGCGACACCGCGCTCAAGCAAATGTATGTGTGCAGTTACGAGCTTCGCGGCGCGACCTGGACGCCCGGCTTTCTGGATGAGTTTCGGCGCCGCCGGGGATACGATATGAAACGGGTGCTGCCGGCACTGGACGGCTGCCTCATCGGCGATGAGTATCGGACCCGCCGCTTTCTGCACGATTTTCGCAAGACTTTGGGCGAGCTTCTGGTGGACGCCTTCTACCGCCGGGCGAGCGAGCTGTCGCGGGCGGAGGGGTTGTTGCTTTGTGCCGAGGCGGGCGGGCCGGGCCTGCCTCTCCATCAGGTGCCGGTGGACGCCCTACAGGCCCAAGGCGCCGTCGATATTCCGCGGGGAGAGTTTTGGAAGGAACACAACATCTGGGTCGTCAAGGAAACGGCCGCCGCCGCCCATATCTACGGCAAACCGTTGGTGGATATGGAGGCGTTCACCAGTTGGCGCCACTGGCAGGACGGGCCGACCGAATTGAAACCGCTCGCCGACCGCGCCTTCTGCGAGGGCACGAATCACTTCACGTTCCATACGGCGGCACACCGGCCGCCGGAGGTCGGGTTACCCGGCTGGGTCTACACCGCCGGCACCCACTTTTCGCCGCACATCGCCTGGTGGCCTCTGGCCGGCAGTTTCGTCGATTATCTTTCCCGCTCGTGTTTCCTCCTCCAGCAAGGCCGTTTCGTGGCGGATGTCTGTTACTACTACGGCGACCAGGGATTCAACACCGTGCCGCCGAAGCACATCGACCCCTCCTCAGGTTTCGGCTTTGATTACGACGTCGTCAATGCGGAGGTGTTGCTATCGCGCGCCCGCATGGAGAGGGGGCGGCTGAGTTTCGGCAACGGGACCTCCTATGCCGTCCTGGTGCTTCCGGACAAGCGCGAGATTCAACCGGCCGTGCTCGCCAAGTTGGCGGAGTTGGTCGAGCAGGGTTTGACGGTGGTGGGACCGCGACCGGTCCGCGGCAATTCGCTGACCGATTACCCCCGGTGCGACGATCAGGTCCGGAACCTCGCCGCCGCGCTTTGGGGCGATGGCGCCGAGAACGGTGCGATGGAGCATCGCCGCGGCGGCGGCCGCGTCGTTTGGGGAAAGCCGCTCCGCGACGTCTTGGCCGAGCAAGGCGTGCTGCCGGATGTCTCCTTGGAAGAAGCCGGTGATGCCGATTTGGACTTCATCCACCGCAGCCTGCCCCACGCGGAAGTGTATTTCGTGTGGAACCGGCAGCCACGTCAACGGCAGCTTACCCTGACCTTTCGCGATTGCCCCGGGCCGCCCGAGTTGTGGGACCCCTGTCAGGCGTCGATCGTTCCATGCCCGGCCTATCGACGCTCGCAGCACGGCATGACCGTCCCCTTGAACTTGCCGCCGCAAGGATCGATCTTCGTCGTGTTTGTCGCGAATACCTCCCGAGTGAACGAGGACCCGATCGTATCGATCTTGAAAGACGGCGGCGAGGTGCTCTTTCGCTCCGCCGTGGCACATGACATCATTCCGATGGCGATCTACCTCGATGCCGACGGGACGCCGCAACTGGAAGCCCGCGAACCGGGAGAATACCGCGTCCGATTCGCGGGCGGTCGCGAGATTACGGTCCGTGCGGAGCCGGCGGCTGAGACGGTGCTGAGCGGGCCGTGGACCGTCCGGTTTCCGCCTGGTTGGGGCGCACCCGAAGAAGTCGTGCTCAACGAGTTGATCTCGTGGACCGAGCACCCCGATCCGGGCGTGCGTTATTTCTCGGGCATGGCCGTCTATCAAACCGAGTTCACCCTGCCGGATGAGGGCCCGAGAGACGGGTCGCTGATCTTGAGCCTCGGCGACGTCCGATGCATCGGCGAGGTTTGGCTCAATGACCGGCGATTGGCGACGGTGTGGACCCCGCCGTTCGAGGTGGATTTGTCCTCCGCGGCGCGGCCGGGAAAGAATCAACTCACGATCCGCGTGGCGAACACCTGGTCGAATCGCTTGGTCGGGGACGCCCTCGGCTCCGGCGGGCCTCGGTTTACCGAAACCAATATGCCGTACTCGATCTCGTGGCGCGTGGCGTGGAAGGATACGCCGCTGCTTCGCTCGGGCTTAATCGGCCCGGCCTCGCTTCAAGTGCGTCATCGAACGCCGATACGCTAGCAGTCGCAACACCGGGGCGGCCTCGGCCCGGCACGACGTCTAGGCGTTTCGCAGCATGGTCAACAACATCTTGAACGCCTGCTTGGCGCGGACGGCATGCGGAACGCCGGCGGGAAGTACGATCGCCTGACCTTCGCCGACGGTATGCCAAGTTCCGGCTACCGAAACTTCGGCCACCCCTTCGAGAACCTGGATCATCGCTTCGAACGGCGCCGTGTGCTCCGAGACCTCCTGGCCGGCGTCGAATCCGAACAACGTAATCGAACCGGAAGCGTTCTTCACCAGAATTCGACTGACGATCGCCTGCGATGGGATGTCGATCATCGCTCGCGGGACGATCACTTGAGCGGCGGATCGGGCGGACGGATTTCCATTCGAGGGCGTCTCGGCATTCATCGTGTGTTTCCTGTTGGTATGGACATGAGCGAAACGCGACGGCGGAGCCCCGTTCGGTCCGGCCGCTTGCTCTCAGGATAATTGTAGCGGACTGGGGCTTGAAGGTGCCGAAAACCCTGCGAATCTTGTCTCCGCACCGCAGCTCGCCGCCGTCCCTCGACAAAGACGCTGGAAATTTGGGATCACGGCTTGATGCCGCCGATATCTCAATGCCGCCGATATCTCTATACCGACATCGCCACCTATTTGACGGTCGAGACGATAGCGCGGATACTGAGAGCCGTGTCACAGCGTCACGCGCGCTGTGCGATTTTCCGGCCCCGCCGCGGGCGAAGGGTCGTCGTTTTCACGCTCGGCCGGTTATTTTGAGAACGTGCTTTCCGCAATCTCCAGCCACCGGAAGGATCCTGCAATGTCCAATCGCGCGCCCATTCGCACTGTAACACGCCGGGAGTTTACGGCGGGTATTGTAAGCAGCGCCATGCTGGGGACGGCGTCGCCATCTCGCATCTTGTCGGCCTCCGAATCGCCTCGAACGGCGGCGGACGCAGAAGCAAGCGTGATCGTTGACGCGAATTTCCCCGGCGGCAACATTCTTGTCGAGCGGATCGAAGACCGGCATGTCTATCTTCGACAGGACCTGCGCGACACGGAGGGGTGGTGGTTCTATTGGTACTTTCGGGTCCGCGGGCAGCCTGGTACCGAGTGGCACTTCCACTTCACCAATAAAGATGTCTTCACCTGCCGAGGTCCCGCAGCGAAGATTGGCGGGGAACCCTGGCGTTGGCTCGGCCGCCACGCCGTTGACGGGACCACCCTATCCTTTGCCTTCCCGGTCGACGTTGAAGAGGCCCGATTCTGCTTGGCGATACCGTATCTCAAAGAGGACTTGCGGCGGTTCCTTGAGCGTTTCCGGGACGAGCCTCGCTTGCAGGTGAGGGATCACTCCCTTACTCGGAAGGGCCGGCGTACGGAAAGGCTCCATTTCGGCTGCCTGAGCCGATCACCGGTCCACCGCGTCCTGCTCACCTGTCGGCACCACGCGTGCGAAATGATGGCCAACTGGGTCTTGGAGGGGATTATCGAAGCGGTTCTCACCGGTCCCCATGCCGCCTGGTTTTGCGACAACGTGGAATTCGCGGCCGTTCCCTTCATGGATAAAGACGGTGTGGAGGAAGGCGACCAGGGCAAGAACCGCCGCCCGCACGACCATAATCGCGATTATCTGGATGAACCCATTTACCCGAGCGTCCGCGCCCTGAAGGAGTTTGTGCCCGGTTGGTCGAACGGACTCTTGCGGGTCGCGCTGGACCTGCACTGTCCCTACATCCGCGGCGCACGCGATGAGGAGATTTTCTTGGTCGGCAGCCCGGATAAGGGTATTCAAGGTGAAATCGACCGCCTTTCGCAGATTCTGGAGAGCGAGGCCCGCGAACCGCTGCCTTATCGCTCCCGAAACAACATCCCTTTCGGTGTGGGATGGAACACCGAGGAGAAACCGCGGATGTTTTCCCGCTGGGCATCGTCCTTGGAGGGAATCCGTCTGGCCGCCACCCTCGAATTCCCTTATGCCTGCGCGGGAAAAGCCGTGGTTGATCCCGAGGCAGGCCGAAGTTTCGGCTCCCAACTCGCCGCCGCACTACGGGAGTATCTGGCCTCGCTCCCATAGAACCTTGCCGCTTCTCTCTGCGGTACGGCCACAAGGCATCGGCACCGTTGTAACCGTTCGCCCAGGTCGCGCGTCCATCCAGTGTGACGCAAGCGATGGCCGACGTTGCGTCGTCCGGATTCCCACGGGTCGGGAAAACGCCATGAAATGCCGAGAGTTGTTGCTGGCACTCAATGACTACCTGGATGGTGATGTGGATCCCGCCTTGTGCGAGGAGTTTTCAAAGCATTTGGAGGGGTGTAATCCCTGCCAAATCGTGGTAGACAACATCCGCAAGACGGTCACGCTGTATAAGTCGGGGCAATTGTACGAGTTGCCCCCGGAGTTCCATCAGAAGCTGTGCGGAGTACTGCGCGAGAAGTGGCGGCGGAAGTTCGGTGGTGATCGGTGAACGCGAACTCCGGTTCTTTGTAATACCGACCGACACGAGTGGACGTTGGAAGGATGAAGGTCATGAATGGAAAAGAAATCCTGCTCTTCTTGGTCATTTTCGCCTCCTGGTTCGCCCTCAATCGTTGGGTTCTGCCTTGGATGGGGATCCCCACATGCATGAGCGGTAGCTGCTCGACGGGCTGTCCCCTGCCGCCGACATACGCGGATACGGAAGCGGATGGCGACGATGCGAAGGGCGTCGAAGAAGCTGTGCCCGCGAATCGGGCAGAGGAGGCGATACCGGCGGGAGACCGGTCCGTCATTCCGGGGCGTCCCTAGCGGGCCCCCGAATTGCGGAATGATCCGAATTCCTTGATTTCCTGGAAGTGGATACTTGGTTTTTGCTCGATATCCGGAGGTGAAAATATGACCGTAGAACGTGGATTGCGATTGATGGCCGGCGTAGTGGTATCCGCAAGCGTCGTGTTGGCGATGGTTCACAGCGAATACTGGCTGTTCCTAACGCTGTTTGCCGGGCTGAATTTGCTTCAGTCGGCCTTCACGAATTGGTGTCCGGCCGTTTGGTTGCTGCAAAAACTGGGGCTAAAACCTTGCGGTTCGCCCGCCGGGTGACAGGCCGCAAGTTGGGTGCACCCCATGCAGACGCTCGGCGTGTTCCCGCCCAATCCCGAATCCGCCGGACCGCCGCTCCCCGGCGGCATGCCGGCCTAGCCATCGGGGTCGTCTGTGATTCTCGCCGCACTTTCTGGGGTCAAGGCTGATCGCCACACGGGGAGGAGAAGCGGCCTTCCACGCTCGGGTATCCGTTGAGATAGCGCGGTTGCGGCCTTAAAATAAGAATGTGGCCTGGCGGGAGGAAGCGCCCGAGCGTGGACCGGCTAAACGCGTCGGCATCCGGGGCCGCCGCGACATGCTTCGTGCTTCGAACATGCCGATCCCTCCCCGCGATCTTTACAGCGGTTCCGGAACCGAACTGGGAATCAAGCTCCCATGGGTGAGTTGCGCGAAGAGTGCGGCGTGGTGGCCGTCTATCATTTGCCGGGCCGGGAAAAAAGCCCTCTCTGCCCCGAAGGCTCGGAACAGGCTACCCGCCTTCTTCCCAAGATGCTGCTGGATATCCAGAATCGGGGGCAATTGGCCGCCGGCTTGACCCGCTATCGCTCCGATGATCCGCAGCTTCTATTGACTCATAAGGAAGTCGGTTCGGTCAGCGAGGTCTTCGCTTTGGGGCATCGCGAGCGGTACGATCGCTTGATGTCGAGCTTGGCGGGACCGGCGGGGATCGGCCACGTGCGATACGCCACTTGCGGCCGCGACGACGTGGGCTATGCACAGCCCTTTGAGCGGCGTCACATCAAGAAGCACAAGTGGTTCAGCTTCGCCTTCAACGGCCAATTGGCGAATTATCGGGAGTTGCGAGACCGACTGCTGGAGGATAACGACCATCATTTGATACGCGAGACGGACACGGAAGTCATGATGCACGTCCTGTGTCGGGAACTGATGCCGAATCCCGCACCGGACCTCTTGAACGTTTGCCGCGTCTTGCCGGACGAATTCGACGGCGCCTATAGCCTGGTGTTCTTGAACGCCTTGGGCGAAATGATGGTGGTGCGAGATCCCTGCGGCATCAAACCCCTGAGTTGGGCCTTCGACGGCCGGCTTTTCGCCGCAGCGAGCGAGAGCGTGGCCTTGCTGAACCTCGGTTTCTCGCCCGAGGAGATCAAGCCGGTGGAACCGGGCCGGGCGATCATCGTTTCCTCGCGCGGACTCCGCGAGGAGGCGTTCTGCGAGGTGAAGCGGCGTGCCCACTGCTTTTTCGAATGGGTCTATTTCTCCAATGTGGCCAGCACGCTTGATCGCCGCAGCGTCTACCTGGCCCGAAAGGCGTTGGGCGAGGAATTGGCCCGCTTGGAAACCCTGGACGTGCATGACGGGCGGACGATCGTCGTGCCCGTTCCGGATACCAGCAAGGCCGCGGCCGACGCCTTGGCTTATGCCTTGGGCATTCCCTGCTTGGAGGGCTTGATCCGCAACCGCTACGCCGGTCGTACGTTCATCGAAGGCGTGGAAAGCCGCGAGCGGAAGGCCAGGGCCAAGTACACGCCGCTCCGCGAGGTGCTGGAGGGTAAGCGCGTGCTGCTGGTCGAGGACTCCATTGTGCGATCCACGACGATGCGCGTCTTGTTGCAGCGGATGCGTCAGTTGGGACGCCCTGCCGAAATCCACGTCCGCGTGGCCTGCCCGCCCATCATTTCCCCCTGCTTCTATGGGATCGACATGTCGTCCGTGAAGGAGTTATTCGCCCCGCCCTTTTTGGCCGACGGCAAATTGACCGAAGAAGCTCAGGCCAAGATGGCCCAGCACTTGGGGGCCGATTCCTTGCGCTATCTCCCGGTGGAAGCGGTGGCGAGGGCGATCGGCTTGCCCGCCGAAAGCCTTTGCCAAGCCTGCATTACGGGCCGATATCCTACGCCTTGGGGGCAGATTTTGGCCGCCGAATCGCTGGAGCACTCGCGCCGCGGCATCAGCGGGCGAGCCTTCGAGATCGATACCCAGGAAGCTGCGGCCTCGGGGGCCAAATGCGGTTCGTAGGGCCGACATTCAACGGTCCGGTCCTTTCTCAAACCCAGTCCGGTGCGGTTTCTCGCGCAAGCATGGCGCGGCGGACCGATTTGCAGTGGCCCGGCGCATAATCTTCCGTAGAATGACAAAGCCGCCGATTACCCCGTCGGACACGGACGAGTCATCGTTCCGCAAGTTCACCGATCCCGCCGCGGCCTGAATGCTCGAAGACGCAGAGTGTCCGCATGAAACCGGATTGTCAATCGTTCTTGCCGACTACCCGGGACGATATGCTCGCTCGCGGTTGGGAGTACGTTGACGTGGTGTTCGTCAGCGGCGACGCCTACGTGGACCATCCTAGTTTCGCGGTGGGATTGATCAGCCGCCTGCTGGAGGCGGAGGGATATCGGGTGGCGGTGCTGAGCCAGCCGAACTGGCGTTCCTGCGAACCGTGGCGTCAATTCGGGCGACCTCGGCTTTGCTTCGCGATCAGCGCGGGCAACATGGATTCCATGGTGAACCGCTACACCGCCAACCGCAAGGTTCGCAACGACGACGCCTATAGTCCGGGCGGCCGCATCGGCTTGCGTCCCGACCGCGCGACGGCGGTCTATTGCCAGCGGGCCAGAGAGGCGTTTCGCGGAGTTCCGATCATTGCGGGGGGCGTCGAGGCCGGTCTCCGCCGTATCGCCCACTACGACTATTGGAGCGACAAGGTCCGCCGCTCGATCCTGCTCGATTCCAAGGCCGATCTGCTCGTCTACGGAATGGGAGAGCGGCCTCTGATCGAGATCTTGCGCCGTTTGGCGGCGGGAGAAGACATCCGTGCCGTGCGCGACGTTCGCGGCACGGCGTACCGGCTGGGGGCCGCGGAATCGCCGCCGGAAGACGGCATCCTCCTGCCGAGCTATGAGGAGGTGACCGCGGACAAACAGGCCTTCGCCCGAATGACGCGGATCGCCCACCTCGAGACGAATCCCTACAATGCCCGACGGCTGGTGCAGTTTCACGGGCGCGAGGCGGTCGTGGTGAATCCGCCCGCCTATCCCCTCTCGGAGTCCGAGATGGACCGGGTCTACGGCTTGCCCTACCAACGCCGCCCGCATCCTTGCTACGGCGACGAGCCGATTCCCGCCTTCGAGGTGGTGAAACACTCCGTGCAAATCATGCGCGGTTGCTTCGGCGGTTGCACTTTTTGCTCCATTACGGCCCATGAAGGGCGGATCATCCAGAGCCGGAGTGCGGCCTCGGTATTGGACGAGGTGCGCAGGATGGCCGCCGACCCCGGTTTCAAAGGGGTCATCAGCGATATCGGCGGTCCCACCGCGAACATGTATCGCATGAATTGCAGCCGCCCCGAGGTCCGGGAGAAATGCCGCCGCCTAAGCTGCATCCACCCCAAAATCTGCAAGCTGTTGAAGGTCGATCATGAGCCGCTGATTCAACTCTATCGGGCGGTGCGGCAAGAGACCGGGGTGAAAAAGGCCTTCGTCGCGTCCGGCATCCGCATGGACTTGGCACAACAAAGCCCGGAATACATCGACGAGTTGGTCCGCCATCACGTCGGGGGGCACCTCAAGGTCGCTCCCGAGCATTGCGACGCCGACGTCCTCCGGCTGATGAAGAAACCCTCCGTGGAGGACTTCGAGCGATTCGCGGCCAAGTTCCACGAAAGTTCGCGGGCGGCCGGCAAGGAGCAATATTTGGTGCCGTATTTCATCGCAGGCCATCCCGGTTGCGACCTGGCGGCCATGATTCGGCTGGCGCAGTTCCTAAAGCGGACCGGCTATCGCCCGCGCCAGGTCCAAGACTTCATGCCGACGCCTTTCGATATCGCCACCTGTATGTATCACACGGGGATCGATCCGATTACGGGCGAAACGGTGTACGTCGCCAAAGGGGAGAAGCAGCGGCGTCTTCAGCGGGCGTTGCTGCAATACTGGAAGCCGGAGAACTATTTCGCCGTGCGGGAGGCGTTGTTGACCGGAGGGCGGGAGGATTTGATCGGCGACGGTCCGCACTGCCTGATCCCGGCCAAGCCTCCGAGGGAGGCACGGGCGACCCGAGAGAAAACGCCTCCCGGCAAATCGCGGGCCGGGCGGAATCGAAGCGGCGGACAGGCCGGGCCGTCACGCCCCGGTTACCGACCGCACCGAGCCACCGCCGTGCGGCGGGAGCAAGGCGTCCGGGAGCGGAAGAAACCGTGAGCCGCTATCCGGCAATCGGCTGGCCTAACCCAACAGCGGGCCGGCGAGAATCTCCGAGCTTCGGCCCGTGCCGCCTTTAAGGATCACTGGAGTCCTCGCACTCCGGCCCGGGGCCGGCGCCATTTCAGCGGTTGCCGCCTCGCGGCGGTTGACGCTTCTGAAAGATTTCGCTCACGGTGCCGGGCGATTCGCGAACCACGCCCTCGGGCGGTTTAGCGCGGAAATCTTCGGGATTGGCGGCCGATCCGTAGCGCACGACCTGCGATTCTCGCTTGTAACCGATGCGACGGAGCAGGTCTTTGAGCGAAATCGAGACAACGGCCAATTCCCCGGCCCGTTTCAAGAAGTCGGATCGGGCCTGGATGACGGCGACGTCCGTTCCCTCCGGAGGTTCCGCCCCGAGGACGATGTAGTCCGTCTCCGGCGTGATGCTGCCGTTGATGTTGCCCTGATCGTCCAACCAGGCGTCGACCACGCCGCCGCTGTTGCGGATGATCGAGATCAGCAACTCTTGATCGCTCTTGCCGTCGCCGTCGATATCGACGAAATTCGTGAGCGCGAATCGCCGGCGGTCGCCGGGCGACCAGATCGGCGTGTGGATGACGTCGCCCGGTACCACAGGGTTGGAGATGACGTCATCGACGATGCGGGCCTCGGCCAAATGCGGTCCCCGCAAGGCGGTCACCTCGATCGCGCCCTTCCGCTGAGCCTCCGCGACGTTCAGCGTGTCGCCCGGGAAAACGGCGAACGTCGCACCGACGCTGAGGCCGTCCGCCTCACCCAGGTTGATCCACACGGTGCCAAGCTGCTGATTCACCCATTGAACTCTTCCATCCGGAGAATCCAATCGCGGGTTCTTCAGTTGCTCGATTTCCTGGGTGCGGGCGTTGAGCAGATTGGATACCGTGCGCAGCCGAGTCTCGGCCTCCTGCTTGAAGGACGCCAATTGAGCCTGGGCCTCCTGGGCCTGCTGCTGGAGGTTGTCCATGCGTCCCTGCAAATCGTTCCGAGCCTGCACGGAAGCCTGCATATCCGCCATGAATTTCTGCCGCTCCTGAGCGAGGGTCTGCTCCGCGGCGTCCGCCCGATTTTGCTGCTGGGCGATCAGAGGGGCCTTGCTCTGTTCCAATTGGGCGATCTTGGTCTCCGCATCGCGGAGTTTCTGTTCCGTAGCCACCAGGGTCGCGCTCTTCGCCTGAAGCGTGTCGAACAAGTGCTTCACCACCGAGCGATAATTCTTCTGCGAATCGTCGAGATCGGCGGCATAGGTATCCATTTCGGTTTTCACATCCTGGGTAATCTTGTCCATCGCTTCCGTGGTGCTGAAACCCAGGATGCCCTTGAGCGTATTCAGATCGGTCTGCGCGGAGCGGGCGGCATTATTGGCATTGGCCGCCTCTTCCGCGGCCGTTTGAGCCTTCCGGTATTGCTCGTCGTATTGCCGGAAAAAGAGGTACGTCGTCACTCCCAGCAAAAGCGTAAGAATGACAAAGATGATCAAGGCGATTTGAAGCCCTTGGTTTTCTCTCGCCATGACGAATCCGCTCCTGAGAAATCACTCGGTGCTGGGAGAAAGGCCTGCGAACGACCGGACGGGGGGTCGTCTCAGCATGTCCAATAGTGTGCCCTGGGTCTTGCGGTCCGGGTAAGCTGGATAAGCAGCGAGACCTAAGTCGATTCTAAATACGCCAATAGGCAGTGTCAACGAAAAGCCCGGCGGTTCCCGCTTCGATTCGGCTTTCGGCGATCTCGTCGGCAGTCGGCCGTGTTACGATCCGCATTTTCCGCGCCACCGCTCGACGGCGACGCTTCGGTGACCTCCGTCCACGGTTGACGGACCGCGCGATTGCGGTCCGCCATTTCCCGGCTTGACATATCCGGCGGAATCCGGAAAATCCCGCCTGACATGCACAAGGAAGTGCGTGGCCGGCTGCGACGGGCCGGACGCACCAAGCCGGCAAAGGCAAGGCCTTTTGGGCCCTGCCGGGGGTGGAGACGTTCTCCGCCCAGCGGTCCGCGTCGCCCGGTTATCGCACGGTCGGCGCTCTTGGAGGATCACCGCGGAGGTATGGAGGCCTCTGGCGATGGGTGTTTGCCCCGATACGGCAACGACGATTCGGTTGAACCGACTGCTGCCCGATCTTCATCTGGTCGGCGCCCAAGATGTAAAAATCACGGGGTGCCGACGACAGTCTCGGCGCATTGGGCCGGGCGACCTTTACATTGTGACTCTGGGTCCCGGACCGAAACGCGACGCGGCGCTGCGGGAGGCGGTAAAACGCGGCTGTGCCGCCGTCTTGGCCGATGCCCCCTTGGGAGAGCTGCCCGTCCCGGTCTGCTATGTCCGCGACGCGAAGACGGCCTTCGGAGAAATTGCTCAGGCGCTGCACGGTTATCCGGCCCGCAAGCTGCACCTGGTGGGTGTGGCGGGATCGGCGGGCAAGACGACCACGGCGTGCCTCATCGCAAGAATCCTGGGCGAGGCCGGACACGGCGTCGGCATGTTGAGCAGCTTGGGTTATTTCGACGGCGAAGATTCGGCCGCGGCGTCGCAATCCACTCCCGACCCGGATGAATTGGCCGGCCGCTTGTCGCGCATGGTCGAGAGCGGATGCACCCATGCCGTGCTGGAGGTCTCTGCGGCGGGGCTTGCGGACAAACGCCTGGCCGGGCTCGCCTTCCGCGCCGTCGCGGTTACGAATCAGCGGGGCACCCCAGGGCATGCAGACGCGATGCCGCTGGACGTGCTGCGGTATTTGGCTCAGGACGGTTGCGCCGTCTTGAATGCAGACGACGCGGCATGCCGAGCGTCCGCCGCCTGTGCGTCCAAACCGGTGCTCACGGTCGGATTGCAAGAGTCCGCGGACATCCAAGCGCGAGAGATTACGCGCGAGCTGGGAGAGGAGACGTTCTTCCTGACGGCCGGGAACGAAACCTTTCCCGTTCAAACCAAATTGTTCGGTCGGCACCATATACGGAACTGCCTGGTTGCGGCAGGTGTGGGTTTGACGGCGGGCGTGCCCATTGAGACCGTCGTCAAAGGGCTGGAAGCCGTTACGCCGCTGCCCGGCCGCATGCAGCCGGTGATTTGCGGCCAACCGTTTTCCGTGTTCGTGGACGCCGCGGGCGACGCGCACACCTTGGATGCCGTTCTCTCCACCCTGCGGCCGATGGTAGCCGGCCGGCTGATTTGTATTAGCCGACCGCCGGCCCGACGTGCCGACGACGCGGCGTGGGTCCGGGTACTGGAGAGCCGCACTGATTTGGCCGTGCTCACGACGGGCGACCCCGCCCACGACGATTTTTCCCTCTTGATCGATCGCGTGGAAAAACATATTTATACGCCCGCTCGTTTTCGACGCGTTGCCAATCGCACGGAAGCGATTGCGTGGACCTTGCACCAAGCGCGAGAAAACGACTGCGTGGTGATAGCGGGCAACGGGCACAGGTTGTGGCAACCGCGTCCCCACGATCCGCTGCGAGTGGACGACTATCAACTTGCCAAGCAGTGGCTATATCAAGAGTTTGAACCGTCGGCTTAATGCGAAGCCCTCCGCCGCACGCCGGCCGCGAACGACCGGAAGTGCCGGGAGAGACGGGACGGTGTCGACGGATCGAAGGTGCGGCTGTTTTACCCCTTGAAGGGGCCGGCGGTTCGAGCGGACCGTCGGAAAAACCAATCCATCAAGGAAGGAGCCAGCGGGAAGCCCCATCGATTGCGACTGGGTTTGCGGGAGCCTAGCGCAGCCCTCCCTCCTGGGGTCGAAGCACGAAGCTTGTCGGAAATTGCGGTTTCTGGGTCGGCCGCTCCGGCGAGCGCTTCGCGGTGGGGCTTTGATTTGCCTGACGGCGGGGGCGACGCTTGCCGCGTCGCTCCTCGCCGGTCAGGGGATCGAAATTCGGGCTTCTTCATCCGAATCGGCAAGCACACATTTCCTGTGTCCCGCTTCGCCGGCCGAGTGTGCAAGGCGATTACTGCTCAGAGACCGCGGCCTCCTCGATCGGCGCGGCCGCCAGGTCATAGCCCTCCGCGGCCATGATCTCGCATTCCACGAACTGTCCGGGCCGCAGTCCCTCACCGGTCACGTAAACCGCGCCGTCAATCTCCGGAGCATCGGCGTACGAACGTCCGAGCCAGACGCCCTCCTGCTCCGGCACGGGTTGATCCAGCAGCACGGTCAGCCTTCGTCCCACTTGGTTTCGCGACCACTGGTAGGTGATTTTCTGCTGGACGGCCATCAATCGGTCGCGCCTCTCCTGGATCACGCGACGCGGAAGATGCTCCTTCATGCGGTCGGCGGGCGTGCCCGGCTCGCGCGAGAATTCGAATACTCCCATGCGCTCGAAACGCTGCTCCCGGACGAACTCGGTAAGCTCCTCGAACTCGCGCTCGGTTTCACCGGGAAAGCCGACGATCATCGTCGTCCGCAGCACCAGATTCTTGACGGCGGAGCGTAGGCGATCCAGCAAGACCTCGGTTTCCGCCCGGCCGACGCGGCGCTTCATCCGTCGCAGAATCCGGTCGTTGATGTGTTGCAGGGGAAGATCCAAATACGGCAGAATCTTGCCCCCCTCGGCCAAGACCTCGATCAGTTCGTCCGTAAAGTACATGGGATACAAGTACATCAGGCGGATCCAGCGGATTTCCTCGATTTCCCGCAGTTGCCGCAGCAGCTCCGCCAGCATCGGACGACCGTACAAGTCCAGGCCGTAGTACGTCGTGTCTTGAGCCACCACGATGAGTTCGCGGACGCCGTCCGCCGCCAGGCTCCGCGCTTCTGCCACCACCTCTTCCATCGGTTTGGTGACGTGCTTTCCCCGGATGTGGGGAATCGTGCAAAACGTGCAGAGCCGGTCGCAGCCCTCGGATATCTTCAAATACGCGAGATGCCTGGGAGTTACGCGGAAGCGCCGGGCATCATTCATCGGCACGACGGAGGCGGGCTGGAACAGCGTCCGCTGTTCCCGGATGCCGCCCAAGACGCGGTCCGCGGCACGGACGATTTCTTCTCGCGCGAACAGGCCCACCACCTGATCCACGTCGGGATAGCGCTTCAGCAGCGCTTCGCGATCGCGCTCCGCTAAACAGCCCGCCACGACCACCCCCGAGATACGCCCCCGGCGCTTCAGCTTGAGTATATCCTCGATGACCGAGAAGGATTCCTGACGTGCCGCTTGCAGAAACCCGCAAGTATTGATAACGACGATGTCGGCCCGATCGGGTTCGGTCACGAGTCGATAGCCGTCGGCCTCGAGCAGGCCGAGCATGTGTTCTCCGTCCACGAGGTTTTTGGGACACCCCAGCGCGATGAGACTGCACGTCCCCTTGATCCGGCCATCACCGGATACCGGGCCGTCACCGGAGGCATTCCTGGAGTCCGAACGCGGGGGATGCTGAAGGATCGGTAGAGAGTCCGGCGACTCAGACATCGAGCGATCTCGCTTACACCTAAGAATGCAAGAACGAACCGGCGGCGGACCGCCGATCCCCTAGAATTGTGCCGAGCCCGTTGGGAAGCGACGCGGCACCTCGACGGCCGGCCGCTTTCAGGCGAATCATCCTGCAGCGCATTTGCGGCGCCGTTCCGACCATCGTCCCCTTTGTGGCCTTTTTTTAAGTAGCGGCACTCTAAAGGGTGAACGATTCATCGTATACGCAATACCCTGGTTGGGTAAGGGGCGACCGATCGCTTTCGGAAGCGGATTCTCTCTGAAATGGGTGCGGGACGATGCGAGGGCCCGTCGATGCTTTCCCGCAGCGGCGGGCGGTTTCAGCTGGGTTGAAGGCCGGCTCAAGCCGATCGCCGGGCGAGGATCGCGTCCCGCGACGAAAACAGGTCGCCCCACCAGCGCCGCAATCGGAGCAACCGACCGCGGAACGACTCGGAGTAGTACGTGTACCGGTAACTGACGGCGACTTGGGTGGCCCAGTAATCCTTGAACCGGCTACGTCCCGGGCCGAGGTCGAATTCCACATCGCCCCGCCGACAGCTATCTTCGACCATCAAACGCATGAGGGCGGTTCCCGGACCATCTGCCCGTCGGGCGGGATCGTAGCCCATCCGAAGACCGATGATGCGGCCTTGGTGGACATAGTTGTAGGCATAGGCGACGGGCTGATCGTCCAGATACAGGAGGTTCAGGTCCAGACACCCAAGTTGGGCGGCCGCGGCGTGCAGGTCGCGGAGAAACTCCCGCGTCGCCGGATGGGCCAGGGTCGTACCGGAATCTTGTTTTCCCTGCCAACTCTTTTCGGCAATGGCAACGCATGCGTTGAACAGGTCCCATCGCGGGTCTGTTTCTTGCCGCCCGCGACCGGCCGGTCGGTGGCGGACCAAACGCACGTTGTGCCGCTCTCTCAAGCGGCGGAGGTGCCTTTCCACTTCGCGGCGACGCTCGGGAGACCGCGCGCGTTGCAGGGCGTCCCAACCCCCGCCCGTCTCGATCAGCGGGTACTCCATCCAGGGTTGAGCGATCGGCGTCATACCCACTTGACGCATGGCCGCCGGGGTTCGCATCCCGTCCGTCCGATGACCGTCAACCCAGCGCAGATCGATGATGTCGCAGCCCTCGGAGGAATCAGCAACATGGCGTAAAGCCGGCAGCAGGGTTGCCGTGGGTCGGCTTCCGACCGGGCCGTAAAATCCTCCCCAATCATCCAGGGGGTAGGTGAGTGTGCGGACCGGTCCTAGCGGTGAAGGGCGGCGGAGTACCACCAGCGGTAAGATCCCGACGATTTCCCCCTCGGACTCGACCAGCAGGACACGCATCTGCTTATCGTGTCCAAAATGCCGCCAATAAATGGCGAACCACTCGTAGGTCAAAAAGAAGTCGGCGCGGCGAGTCTCCTCCCAAAGCCGATGCCAGACGAAGCGGTAGGCTTCGAGGGCGTCCAGAGAATTGAGTTCGAGCACTCGGGCCATGCGGAGGAGGCAGTTCGGCGAAAAAGGGTGATCGCTGAGTTGCGGATGCCCTTCACGGCGGCAATGCGGTCCCTACGCGTGCTACCGAAGGGACCAGTCTGAGATTACTTATCGAGCAAAAGACATTCCAGCGATTGGGCAAATTGCACAATCTAGCCAAACGTCCTTTGATTATTGTCGCAACGGAACTTCAAAATCGGATTATGAATGTTCCGCAGCCTCGCCATACCGCGGGCACTGGGCCCGCCCCCGCAACCCGCTGGCACGGCAAGCAAACCGACAGCCAAGGCGCAGTCACTATGACATCGCCTGATAAACCAAAGCTTGGTTGCCCGAGCTAAATCCTGCGTCTTTTTGCGAATCCCACTTTGCTGCCTCGTTGCTCCGAGGCAACACCGCTCCTAAAATGTCACCTGTTGTTGCTGGAAATCGGTCTCGTTTTCGTGCCGGTTGTGACACCGTTCGACGATCCCTAAAGGTCTTGACGGCCGTTTCGTGTGGAAACGTCCCATCCGGCGCTGCTCTCGGGGAGATGTGAACATGTTCACCGTGACCAAAGACTTGATGCTGCCGTGCACGACCACCGGTTCTTTTCCTCGCCCCCGCTGGTTCGACGTAAGCATGTGGGGACGGCCGCTCGACACCTGCATGATGGATGTCCGCTTCCGAGAGAAGTTCCAGGACGCCTTGGCCGTGGTGGTCAGCGATCAGGAGCGGGCAGGGTTGGACCTTGTGACGCCCGGCGATTTCCACTGCGACGAGGATTTCGCGGGCCGATCCTGGCATCACTACCCGCTTCAACGCTGGAAGGGATTGGAAGGCGACTTGCTGCAATCGGAAGAGACGCGGTCGCCTTGGTTGCGGTACCCGCCCGGAACGTTGCTGCACGAAATCTACACCGGCTGGCGTTGGCCCATCGTCACCGACAAGGTGGAGCATCGCCCCTTGGATTACCCCAAGATTTGGCGGATGACCCAAGCAAAGACCCAAAAACCGGTGCGATTCGGCACGTGCTGCTCCCAGGTCATGAGCTTGTTTCTCGACATCCACACGGAGAAGTACAAAGACAAACGCGAGTTGATCTGGGACATGGCCGTCGCCATGAACAAGGAGCTGCTGGCCCTGCGCGACGCGGGTTGCAAGTGCATTCAGGTGGAGGAGCCGTGCTTGCATTTCATGGCCAACAGCCAAGGAAAAGACCATCCCGACGTGCGATTCATGCTGGAGGCCTATAATCGCGAGGTGGAGGGGCTGGACGACGTGGAGATCTGGATCCACACCTGCTGGGGAAATCCCAACATGCAGCGCGTGATGGAGGACACCAGCTACGCCGCTTCCTTGGAGATGTACCTGTACGAGTGTAAAGGCGACGTGTGGACCCTCGAGATGAAGGACCGCAACTTCAAGGACATCGAACTCTTCGGGTCGCTGTCGCGCGGGCTGGAAAAGAAGATTTGCGTGGGCGTGGTCAGCCACCGTACGCTCCAGGCGGATCGCCCGGAAGACGTGGCCGCGGAGGTGCGTCGCGCCTTGAAGTATATCCCGCCCGAAAAACTGGTCATTTCCAGCGATTGCGGCTTCGGTCGCCAGGGGTGCAATCGGGAAATCGCCTTTTACAAGTCGGCGGCGATTGCCCAGGGGGTGAACATCGTCCGGCAAGAGCTGGGGTTGCCGACCACTCGCGTGCCTGCCGCGGACCCCGCCTTGCAGATCGACATCGTGCCCAAGACCGCTGCCGCCACGAATTGATTGAGCGAACCGCCCGGCTCGGTGATGCACACTCCTCGGTGACACGGCGACGGCCCCGCGTCAAACGGGCGAGAAAGGTTTGCGTTCGGCTTGACCGGCCCACGGGGTGTTTCCACTTGATTGTGTTGCGACCGTGCGCAGAATCGCGCCGGGGTGTGGCGTCTGTTGATTCCGCAGGCTCCTCCCGTCCCCGGAGGACTGTGCTTCTTGCGCGCCGGCTTGAAGGAGCGGCCACCGGTAACATCATTATTGTGCCCGGCTTATTGCGTCTGGATTCGCGTCAGGAGTGCTTGGCTTGTGGTTTAGGAGGCAGCGGATATGGTGCGGGTCGTAGTCGTGTATCACAGCAGATTCGGCCACACGCAGCGGCAGGCCGAGGCCGTTCAGAGAGGCGCCGGCAGCGTGTCCGGCACGCAGGCCGAATTGTGGACCGTGCAGCAAGCAATCGACAATTTGGACGGCTTGGATTCCGCCGATGCCATTGTTTTCGGGTGCCCCACCTACATGGGCAACATGTCGGCGGAGATGAAGCGATTTTTGGAGGCCGCGCTCGGCAAGTGGTTTACGCAATCGTGGCGCAACAAAATCGCCGGTGCGTTCACGAATTCCAGCTCGTTTTCCGGCGACAAACTCAATACGCTGGTGGGCTTGATGATAAACGCGCTTCAGCATGGTATGATCTATGTCGGCCTGGGAATGCCGCCCGCCGCCAACCGGCCGGACAGCATGAATTCCCTCCAAGGTCCGGGCCCCGACGCGCACAACCGTGTCGGATCTTGCATCGGGCCGATGGCTGCCAGCTTTCAGGTTGCTCCGGATGAGGCCCCGCCGCTCGGCGACCTGGAGACGGCCGAGGCTTACGGTCGGCGCATAGCCGAGGTAGCACATCAAATGAAGGTCGGTCGCGCATCCTCGTGAGCGAAAGCCTTGCCGCGCGGCCGGCGATCGACTCCCGCGCAAATGGAGAAAGCATCATGTTGCGAGCACTTGGGTTGGCCCTGCTTGCGGCCTTGCCTGCGGCTTCATCGCTTCGGGCGGCCGAGATCGTATTCGAGGCGCATCGCATCGGCAACTATCGCAGCGAGGCCTGCGGCGTGGCCGACTTCAACAACGACGGCAAACTCGACGTCGTGGCAGGCCCTTTCGTCTACCTGGCCCCGGATTGGAAGGCCGTCAAGATTCGCGATATCAAAGGCGAAGTGGACGAGCAGGGTAAGGGCTACATGTGGAACTTCGCCGATTTGCCGCTGGACGTGGACGGCGACGGCAAGATCGACGTCGTTTCGTGCGATTGGTTCGAGAAATGCCTGGATTGGCATCGGAACGTCGGGTTCGACGGCCGCATGTGGCCGCGAACCGTGATCGACGTCAGCGAAAACCACGAAACGGCCGATATCGGCGACTTGGACGGCGACGGCGTCGCGCATGAAATCATCCCGAATCTGGGAATTTCGGTATGGTGGGAGGCCGTGCGGGTAAACGGCTCCGTGCAATGGAAGCGGTACGTCATCAGCGAGAAACGGATGAACTTCGGTGCGGGAGTCGGAGACCTCAACGGCGACGGGCGTCCCGATTTCCTGCGGCCTGACGCCTGGTTCGAGGCTCCCGCCGATCCGCGACATGGTACCTGGATCGAACACCCCTGGAAGCTGGGCGGCGCCGACGAGAATACCTCCGATCATACGCCTCAGATCTTGGTGATCGACGTCAACGGGGACGGACTGAACGACGTGTTGACCAGCTCGGCCCACAAGTACGGCATCTTCTGGTACGAACAGCGGCGTCAGGGCGATCAGATCTCCTGGCAACGGCACGTCATCGACGACTCCTGGACGCAGGCCCATTCCCTCACCCTGGGCGACATTAACGGCGACGGCTTGCCCGACCTGGTGACCGGCAAGCGCTTCATGGCCCATAACGGCGGCGATCCGGGCGAGTTCGAGCCGCTCGGCGTGTATTGGTACGAATTGCAAAGGACGCCGGAAGTCCGCTGGGTCAAGCACGTCATCACGTATGACCAAGGCATCGGCTCGGGGCTGAACGTTCCCGTCGTGGACCTCGACGGAGATGGGGACCTGGACGTCGTCGTCACAGGGAAGTGGGGCGGACCCATGTGGTTCGAGAACAAGGGCCCGGCACCCGACGCTGAGAAATAGCCGCGGCGACCGAACGATCCACACGCCGCGCGTTCAATGCGTGCGACGGGGAATGATCGAAATTCCGCCGTGAACCGCGGGGACCGTTCCCTTGCCGGATCGAATTATGGGGTTGCGCATGGACAGAAGCGGAGGTGCAACATGAGTCGCCCGCGGTCGCAGGCATGGGTCGGTTCCTTTCCGCAGTCGCCTTGCATGTCTCTTGCGCGCTTGGGTGTCTTTTTGGTCGCCTGGCTTTCGCTATCCGCCTTGCCGGCGGCTGGCGCGGCGGAATATCAGGACCGATTCGTCTGGGTCTTCGGCTGGGGGCTGGGCCGCGACGGAGATGTGGACGAAGTCAACCGAGTCCTCCAATCCGCCGCCGAAAACGGCTGCAACGGGGCCGTGGTTTCGTTCGGCTTGGACAGCCTGTGCAAGCGACCACCCGAGTATTTCCGTCGCCTGGAGGCGGTTCAGGAGACCTGCCGACGGTTGAATCTGGAGTTGATCCCCGCCGTCTTTTCGGTGGGTTACGGCGGAGGCATCCTCAGCCACAATCGCTATCTGGCCGAGGGCTTGCCCGTCAAGGAAGCCCTGTTCGTAACGCAGGGCGACCGCGCTGTTTTGACGCCGGAACCGCCGGTGGAAGTGGCAAACGGCGGATTCGAGGATTTTTCAGGCAACCGTTTTCGCGGTTTCAACTTCCATGACCAGCCCGGGGAGGTGAGCTTCGCCGATACCGACGTCTTCCGTGGCGGCAAGGCATCCCTGCGGATGGAGAATTTCGGCTCCAATCCGCACGGGCACGGCCGCGTGATGCAGGAGATCGCCGTCCATCCCTACCGCTGCTATCGCGTCACGTGCTGGGTGAAGACGGAGCAATTAACGCCGCGCGGCGCGTTCCGGATTCAAGTTTTGGCGGGGAGCCGAACGCTGGCCCCTCTGGAGTTCGGCTTGCCTGAGACGGCCGATTGGACCAAGTGCACGTTCGTTTTCAACAGTCTTCAGTTCGATCGCGTGCGGCTGTATGCCGGAGTCTGGGGCGGTCGAGGGGGACGGTTTTGGCTGGATGATTGGTCGATCGAGGAGATCGGCCCGCTCAACGTGCTGCGGCGTCCGGGAACTCCGGTCACGGTCAAAGCCGAGGACGGCACGCTCTACGAGGAGGGCAAGGACTATTTGCCCCTCGAGGACCCCGCCTATAGTCCGTACCGTGCGGATCGCGAGGCTCCCGTCCTTCGATTGACGGAAAACAGCCGCATCCGCCCCGGGCAGCGACTGCGCGTGAGCTGGTATCACTCGCAGAAGATTCACGGCTCGCAAATCACGGTTTGCATGGGCGAACCGGAACTGTACGAGATCTTCGACCATGAAGCCGCTCTTTTGGCGAAGCACCTCCAGCCGAAAAAGGTCTTGCTGAACATGGATGAAGTCCGCATGGGCGGAACGTGCGAGGCCTGTCGCGGTCGCGATATGGCGGAGCTTTTGGGACAGTGCGTGCAGCGGCAGGTGGAGTCGCTGCGGCGGTACAATCCCGGTGTTGAGGTCTATATCTGGTCCGACATGTTCGACCCCAACCACAACGCTCACGGCGATTACTACCTGGTGGAGGGCGATTTCACCGGATCGTGGAAGCACGTGCCCAAGGACGTGATCATGGCGGTGTGGGGTGGAAAGCCGCGTCCCGAGAGCCTCACGTTCTTCGACAAGCAGGGTTTCCGCATGCTCGTCGCGTGCTATTACGACGCGGATGATCTGGAGGACGTCCAGGGTTGGATGCGAGAGGCCCGCAATTTATCCGGCGTGCGCGGCTTCATGTACACTCCGTGGACGAAACGCTACGATCTCTTGCCGCAATTCGGCCGGCTGATCGGCGGGCGAGCGGATTGAATCGGCCAAAGCGGCCTGCCGATTGCCTTCGCGGCCGATCCCGAAATGGTTCGCAACCAGCGGCCGGGTCGCCCGGACTCTTGAAGAGGGAATGCATCATGCGCCGACTCGGGTTCTTGATTTTGGCGTGGCTCTCGCTTCTGTTTCGGCCGGGCCTCGGTCTGGGCGACGACGAAGCGGCTCGATTCTTGGCCATGACGCCCGAAGAGATTCGGGCATACGAACTGGACCTCATGCGTCGCGTGGCCGATTTGGCTCTCATCCCGCCGCGGCTTAACACGACCCCTCTGCCGCAGTATGACTACGATAAGCTCGATTACGGCATGACGATCGGTATCGAGCGCACCCCGCAGGGGAGGCTTTGGGCCTGTTGGGTCGCCGGAGGA
Organism: Thermogutta hypogea; assembly: GCF_055386265.1. NCBI lineage: Bacteria > Pseudomonadati > Planctomycetota > Planctomycetia > Pirellulales > Thermoguttaceae > Thermogutta > Thermogutta hypogea. Next base: position 374,659 of record NZ_AP042425.1, on the reverse strand, counting down.
GACAGCCCCAAAGCGTTTTTCGTCCTTGCCGTGAGCGACGATGACGGTGAAACCTGGTCCAAGCCGTGCCTGGTCATCGACTCGCACTCTGCCAACTTGCCCATGGACCGGACCGTGATCATCGGCAATCTTTGGACGGATCCCTTGGGCCGATTGTGGCTGTTCTTCGACCAGACCATGAATCACTTCGACGGCCGGGCGGGCGTTTGGGCAACCATCTGTAGTAACCCCGACGATGCCAAGCCGCAATGGTCGCCGCCGCGACGCATCTGGCACGGAGGCATGCTGAACAAACCGATCGTGCTTTCCACCGGCGAATGGGTCTTGCCGATCTACTTGAACCAATTCCCGGGTTTTGGGCCGTTCCGAGACCTCTTCCGGGAATTGGATCCTTGGCGCGGCGCTCACATGTTCGTGTCAACCGATCACGGCGAAAGTTGGGAGCGACGGGGGGGACCCGTCCAGTTCCCCAACCCGGATTGGATCGAGCACATGTTTATTGAGCGTCAGGACGGTACCCTGTGGATGTTGGCACGGACTCGGTCGGGCATCATGCAATCGACCTCGGCGGACCGCGGACGAAGCTGGTCGCAACCGACCGAGCTATCGGGCGTCGCGCATCCCAATGCCCGATTCTTTATCCGCCGCCTCGCTTCAGGGCGTATCCTCTTGGTCAAGCACGGCGACGCCATCGACTCCCACCAAGGCCGAGTGAAGCTCAGCGCATGGCTTTCCGAAGACGACGGCAAGACCTGGCAAGGCGGACTGATCCTGGATGATCGCGCGGGCGTGTCCTATCCCGATGGATTTCAGGCCCCGGACGGCACGATCTACGTCTCTTACGACCGCAATCGTGCCACGGATGGCGAAATCCTCATGGCCCGTTTCACCGAAGAGGATGTCTTGGCGCGGCAGCTCGTCGGGGCCAAATCCCGCTTGGCAATGCTGATCAGTCGTCCCTTGGGCAAGCAGCAGTCGAAACGTTGACCGGCAATGACGGCACGACTTCGCCGCCTTCAATCGGGCACTTCCTGCTTGCAGACCCAGTAGATCGCATTGGTGAGCATGCGGACGAACGACCGATGACGGAAATCATCCGGATGGCCGAGCGACGTATAGAAGATGCGACCGCCGTTGTGGATTCGGGTCCAGGCTACCGGCTCCGTATGCCCGGGGATGGTGCCGTTTAACAAAACCGTAACGTCATCCGCCACATTCGGATTGCGATACAGACTGCCCTGCGATACGTACGGCTCGAATCCCCGCACGATCGGATGGTCCTTGCCGGTTGGGGCAAGCTCGATTCGCGGCAGCAGGTCCTTGCCGTAATGGTTGCCGTAGTCGCCGCCGAAAACCTCTTTGTCGAGTGCAAGCCATTTTTGGAAAGCGTGGCTCGCCGTGCGAATACCGATCGCCGGCCGCCCCGAGGCGAAGTAGCGCTTGATCCGCTCCAAAGGCTCGCCGTCGATTTCCAACCGCCGCGTGAAAAGCACCATGCAGTCGCAGCGATCCAGGGCCTCCAAGCCCGGGAGGTCCGTCAAACCTCGCGCGAAGGCCTTATCCGAAACGATGCCGAAATTCTCCTCAAGGTAATCGGCCAACCAGGTCAAGGATTCGTCCGAACGGTATTCCTCCGAGCCGGAAACCAAGCACAATCGCAACGTCTTGGGCGGCGGCTTGGGTGCGTCTTCAACTTCCAGAAACTCGGCCACGACCTCCGAATGCGGCAGCGCCGCCAACGTGGCGGTAAGCCCGACCGTCTGGTGCGCGGAGTGGAAAATGAAACGTCGGCGGTTCAGGCGAGACATGGCTCCGCTCTCACAGGCGTATGGCAGGATGCGTAACAATTTGGCGAGATGCCGATCCGCTGCCCTCTTCCCGACAGGGCCGTTACTCAATTATTCCCGGCCGATCGCCGCGCGTCCAATCGTTCCCAGCGCCCTTGTCGAGGTTTTCTTCGGAGTGCGTTCCGCGAGAACGGCCCAGGCAAGGCGAGCCGAACCGGTAAACGATGTGTTAGCGGCAAGGTCTTCCGGGAATAGGGGTTGGCGGGTCAAACCGGTCGCTCTCTCCAGCTTCTTATCCCGTATCCTTGACCGATGGGGCAGCGTGCGCTACACTCCGGTTTTGGTGAGCCGATGCGGTCTTTCGATGCGTTCACCGTGACCCGCGCCGCGGGTCTGCGGGCCGTTCCTTGACCGCGTGATTTGCTGCTGTGCAATGCACGCCGCCGGCTCTACGAAGGAGATCGGTCGCGCCGGAGCTGTCGGCTGCCGTTCGGAGGCGGAGCAAACACACCCTCCATCTTGAACCTTGCTGGAAAAGTGAAATCTGAGAGTTTCGAAAAAATGCCCGACCCCAAGATTCAGCGAGCTTTGGTCAGCGTCAGTAATAAGTTGGGCCTTGCTTCGTTCGCGCGGGGTCTGGCGGATGCCGGCGTGGAAATCTTCTCCACGGGGGGGACGCGGGCCTTTCTGGAACAGGAAGGAATTCCGGTTCGCGACGTGGCCGGTTACACGGGCTTTCCCGAGATGATGGATGGGCGGATCAAGACGCTTCATCCCAAGGTTTTCGGCGGTATTCTTTGCCGGCACGACCACGCCGAGGACATGCAGGCCCTGGAGACGCACGGGATTTTGAGTTTCGAATTGGTCGTGGTCAATCTGTATCCCTTCCAGGCCACCGTCGCCCGACCTGATTGTACCGAGGACGAAGCCATCGAGAAGATCGACATCGGCGGACCGTCGCTGGTGCGAGCGGCGGCCAAGAACCACGCCTTCGTGACGATCGCGACGGATCCCAGTCAGTACGCGGATATTCTGGCCCAAGTGCAGGAGCGCGGTTCCACCACGTTGGAAACCCGGCGACGATTGGCGGCGGCGGCCTTCGCCCATACCGCCGAGTACGATCGGGCGATCGCGGCTTGGTTCGCCGACCGAACTCGGTCGACAAAGGAAGAACTTCCCGAACGGATCGATTTGAGGGCGGACCGCCTTTCGGCCCTGCGTTACGGCGAGAACCCGCATCAAAAGGCCGGTGTGTACGTCTTTCCGGGCTTTTCCGGCGTCGGCGTGGTCACGGCCCGCCAACTCCACGGCAAGGAGCTATCGTACAACAACCTATTGGACCTGGATAGCGCGCTGGAAATCGCTCGGTTCTTCACGTCGCCGGCAGCGGTGGTCATCAAGCACAACAACCCGTGCGGCGCGGCCGCGGCCCCAACCCTGGCCGAGGCTGCGAAAAACGCCCTCGCGGGCGATCCCGTCAGCGCCTACGGCTCGATTTTAGGTTTCAACCGGACCGTCGATGTTGCGACCGCCGAGGTGCTCTGCGGAGAAGGGCTTTTCGTGGAAGCGATCGTGGCCCCCGCTTATGACCCGGCCGCGCTGGCGATGTTACAAGAGCGACCCAAATGGCGAAAGAATGTTCGTTTGTTGGAAGTCGGGAACATCGAGGGACGTCGCGAAGAGTGGTCGTTTCGGGTTCTCGCCGGCGGACTGTTGCTTCAGCAGGCCGATAACCTACCGGATGACGAGACCGATTGGAAGGTGGTCACGCAATCCGCTCCCCCCGACGATCTGATGGACGATCTGCGATTCGCCTGGTCCATGGTCCGATTCGTCAAGTCCAATGCCATCGTCCTAGCCAAGAACGGGATGTTGGCGGGAGTGGGAGCCGGGCAGATGAGTCGCGTCGACTCCACGGAAATCGCCATTCAGAAGGCGGGCGACCGCGCCTCAGGCTCGGTGCTGGCTTCCGACGCGTTCTTCCCCTTCCCCGATTCGATCGATCGAGCGGCAACCGCGGGGATTCGGGCGATCATTCAGCCCGGCGGCTCCATTCGCGATCAAGAGGTCATCGAGGCCTGCAATCGGCGCGGCGTGCCGATGATCTTCACCGGACGCCGGCATTTCAAACATTGATCTCTCCGACCCGGAGAGCCGCGTTCTCCCAGCCATGATCATCCGCGACCTGGAGTTTCAATTGATCCGAGTCCCGAATGAACGGGGGTACGCGCGGGATCGCCTGGTACTGGTTCGTTTAGTTTTCGACGCGGATTTGGAAGGCTGGGGAGAGGCGGCCCTGCCTTGGCGCATCACGGAACCCGGGCCGAGACGCGACTTCCTGCTCCCTATTTTGGCGGGCCGCAATGTCTCCGACATCGCCGAACTGCTCGAACTGGAACCGCTCTATCCGCGAGCACTCAAAGCCGCCGTGGAAACCGCCTGTTGGGACGCCTTGGGGCGTGCGGCAGGGCAGCCCATAGCGCGACTGTTGGGCGGCGTCTATCGGCAACGCATTCCGTGCTCCCTGCGGCTTCAGTCGGAAGCTCCGGAGGATTTGGAGGCCGAAACTCGCCGCGCGATCGAGGCGGGGCACGCGTTGCTCCTGCTGGCCGCATCGGGATACGTGGAGAACGACGTCCGTCGCCTGAAGGCGGTCCGCGCAGCGGCCGGGCCGCATGTCAGCCTCCGTTTCGACGCGGCCGAATTGTTCGACCTCCCTTCCGCCGTGCGATTGGCTCACGAGCTGGAGGCCTTCGAGTCGCTCCTAATCATCGATCCTTTGCGCCGCGCCGGCTGGGATCTTTATTATCAATTGCAGCGCGGCAGCGATGTGCCGATTGCCGCCTACCGCCAGATCACTTGCCCGGCGGACGTTTTTGCGGCCGCCCGAGCGGCTGCGGTCGATCATGTCATCGTGGACCCTGCCAGGGTCGGGGGGATTCTCCGCGCGCGAGATTGCGTCGCGGTGGCGGAGGCTGCCAATCTTGGGTGTTCGCTCTGTTGTCCCTCGTCGGTAGGAATCCAGTCGGCAGCCGCGCTACAGCTTGCTTCCGCCTTGCCGGCCTTGACCGTGGGGCACGACCTGCCCTCTCCCCAAGCAGTGAGCGCTTCCGCCGTCCGCGGCCTCAAGATGTCGGACGGAATGTTCGAGGCCCCCCTGGGTCCCGGGTTGGGTATCGAAATCGATCGCGAGGAGATCGACGGCTTGGCGGCTGCTCGCGATGTGGACGACCTTTTTCCGCAATAGACCGGCAACACAAGTGACCGTCGTGCGACGGGACGATTTGGGAGCGGAATGCGGAATCGGCAAACTCGGTCGCCGTGTCAACCAAGGTGATCGCTTGCCCCTGGGTCGAGTGTGAATTAATCTGCGTGGCATGCGTCCAAAATGTGCTCTTATTCCAATCTCCGGCATTGGTAGGAATTCGTATCATGGCGTCACCGCAAGAGCGATTCGTCAAAATCTCGCGCCGTTCGATTCTGACCGGTCTGGCCGGCATGGGGGTCGGCGTCGGCATCATTCGGCGGAGCTCGGCCGAGACCTCAACTCCGGTCGTCCGAGCTCCCCATCCCCGGACATGCACGCATACCCGCGTCATGCTCGACGGCTCCGCCGCGGCACAAGATTGGCTGAGCACAAACGTGGGACCGCGATTCGGGGTCGTTCGGCCGCGTCCCGCCCGAGATATCGCAGCCTCGCCCTTGTCCGTTGGAATGGAGACCTTGGATCGGCGGATGTTCGAGCCGGATCGGACCTATGAAGCCCTGGCGGAATTGGGAGTGAAATGGGCCCGCCTCCAGACCGGCTGGGCTAGGACCGAAACCCGGCCCGGCGTCTATGATTTCGCTTGGCTTGACGAAGTTGTGGACGCGGTGTCGGACCGGGGCGTTCAACCCTGGTTCAACCTGGGCTACGGAAACCGCCTGTACACACCGGAGGCCCCTGACGATTCCGCCGTGGGCTGGATTCCGATTTTTCGCGAGGATGCGATGACGGCTTGGCTCAAATTCGTGAGCGCTTGCGCCCGACATTTTCGCGGGCGCGTGCGCCACTGGGAGCTTTGGAACGAGCCGAACATCGCCAACTTTTGGAAACCGAATCCTCCCTCGGCCGAAATCTACGTTCGTTTCGTCGCGCAAACCGCCTCTGCGATTCGCCGTGAAATCCCGGATGCCGTTTTGATCGGCGGCGCTTTGGCGGGCATGCCGACGGATTACCTCACGTCGGCCCTTCAGCACGGGCTCTTGGATCATGTGGACAAGGTGTCTTACCACCCCTACCGTCCCATACCGGAAAAAGGCTATGCACAGACGCTGGAGACGTGGCGGCGGCTCCTCCGCGAGTACGCCGGGAATCGCCCCGTCCCCGGGCTGTGGCAGGGCGAGAACGGTTGCCCCTCCCAAAAAGGCAGCGCCGGCGCTCTGGCCGATCAAGACTGGAATGAAGTGCGGCAGGCGAAGTGGCTGTTGCGCCGTATCCTTTACGACTTGGTGCTGGGAGTGGAGCTGACTTCGTACTTCCACTTGGTCGATCTGCTGCGTTACAACTGGGGCTCCGGCCCGACGGATCGCGGCAATTTCAAGGGTTTGCTACGAGGAAAGGACTATTCGCCCAAGCCGGCCTATTCGGCCTATCAGCGTGTGTGCGCCCTTTTCGACGCCGCCACCCAGCGGAGTACCGAAGCCGACCAGGCTGCCGTTGTAGACACGTCATCGGCGGTCTGCCTTTTGGCCGAGCAGGACGCTTCCCACCCCGAGGTCTTGCCGAGCGTTCCCGAAGTGGATGGAGAACTGATCGGCCCGGCGGGATTTCTGCGCCGCGGAGTACCGCTCTGGGTCTTCTGGACGGCTTCTTCGACCACGACGGATGCCGTGCCGCAAATCGTTGATCTCCGAATTCAGGATTCTCCGGGCGCGCCCCTGCGGCGGCCGGTCTTGATCGACCCGCTCTCCGGCGGCGCGCACCACCTCCTGCATGCACGTCGCTTTGCAGGCGGTTGGCAGATCGAAGAGGTTCCCCTGGCGGACTATCCCCTGATCGTGGCGGACTCGACGGTTCTGAACTCGTGAGACCTGCACGAAAGGAAGTCCCATGCCGGTGCGATACTACAAGCTGTCCTGCGGCTCCTGCGGCAAGCGCGAGACGATCTCGCGCCACGAAGCCCAGGTTCGGCTTGTCGCCGCGCGCAAGCTGCGGGCGGTGGCTTGGGATTCCGATGAAAGCCTATTGGATGAGCTGATTCCCGCCCTTCTTTCGCAGCTACCCTGTTCCTGCGGTGAGAAGCATTGGCGGATCACGGGTCTGGAGTCGGCCGACGATTGGTCCGAGTCGCGGAGATGCCGCGATTGCGGCCGCGTGATTCCACCCGCCCGCTTGGCCGTTCTTGCCGATGCCGAGAGATGCGCGGACTGCCAAGCCGCGTGGGAAGCGGGACGTTCCGCCGAGCCGGAGAGGTTTTGCCCCCGCTGCGGTAACCCGATGAAATTAACGCCGCGCGACATCAGCGGCGTCACGCGCTACGTTTGGGTTTGCACCAAGAATCCGCCCTGCCGCGGGGTTTGACCGGGAGGATTGCTCGGGCGCGGCAATCCCCGTTCACACGTCGCAGGGGCGATTCAGCACGGCAAGGCAGGCCTGGAACACGTCCTCGGCCGGGACTTGCAGCATCACGTCCGGCGGGGCGGAACGCCACTTCAAGGGATGCGGCGCTCGCCAACCGCCTCGCACCACAATATGCCCTGGGCCGAACGGTCCGGAGAATTCCGGCCAAGTGGGACCGTAAATGCCGACGCAGGGGGTGTTCACGGCGGCGGCCATGTGAAGCGGCCCGGTATCCCCGGAAACCACGCACGCCGCTCGCCGGAGCACGGCGATGAGCGTAGTCAGCGAGGTCGGCGGCGCGACCCGACATCCCTCTCCGCCGGATTCCGCGATCTGATTCGCCGCGGTCCGTTCGGAATCGGTTCCCCACACAATCACCGAAGGCACGCCCAAGGTGCGCCACACGCGGCAGGCCACCTCGGCGTACCGTTCCGTCGGCCACCGGCGGGACGAGCTGCCGGCCCCCGGATTGATCGCCACGAACCGGCCGTTCACACCGCACGCACGCAATACCTCGTCGCAAGCCGCCGTTGCAACCGGCGTGCTCGGCAGGCGAAACTCGACGAGGTCGGCGTCCCCACCCAACGGCCGGACCAACTGAAGCATGTGCTGAACGACGTGCGGACCGGTCGTTCGGATGAGACGGTTGTTCAGTAGCGGCGCCAATTCACGGCCCCAAGGACGGGCCAGACCGATCCTGTGCTCGGCCCCCGAGAGCCACGCGAGCAGAGCGCTCTTGGTGAGGCTTTGGGGGTCCACGACCGCGTCGAATCGCAGGTTTTTCAGGCGGCGACGAAACTCCCGCAAGTAATGAACCGATTTGGGCCACCCCCGCGGAAGTTCGATCAATTCGTCCAGAAATTCGTGTCCACGAAGGACGGCCGCAGCGTGCGACTCGGCCGCCCAAGCCAAAAAGGCGTCCGGAAAACGACGCCTCAGCGCGCACAAGACGGGAAGCGTTAGAACCGCGTCGCCGATCGCGCTGAGACGCACGATCAAGATTCGCGGGCGAGGCGAAAGCGAAATCCGTTCGCAAGCGTTCACGTTACCCCATCCTTTGACGTAGAATCCTCTTGACGAAAAACCGGGCTTCTTCAAAGCTATGCGATATTCGGAGCGCCGGAGAGCGCCGCCTCAACCTAAGCGCCGGCCTGCTCCGCCGACGCTTTTTTCCTGTCCCCACCACGCCGGGCAAGTGTGCGGAAATGTCCAAAGTTTTGGTCACAGGCGCCACGGGTTTCATCGGCTATCATCTGGTCAAGGCCTTGACCGAAGGCGGCCACAATACGACGTGCCTGATCCGGAAGACTTCCCGTGTCGAGCAGATCCGTCCCTTCGGGGTGCGATTCGTCGAGGGCGATCTGTCGCATCGAGAAAGCCTAATGGAACCCCTGCGCGACGTGCAAGTGGTTTATCACTTGGCCGGGACCACCAAGGCCCTGCGACGCCGCGACCTCTATCGCACCAATGAGACCGGCGTGGTGGAACTGCTGGAGGCCTGCCGCCGGGTCTCCGACCCGCCGGTGGTCGTTTTGGTATCCAGCCTCGCCGCGGCCGGGCCGACGCCTGCCGGTCGCCTGATCCTCCGCACCGAAAAGGACCCGCCTCGTCCGGTCTCTTTCTACGGGCACAGCAAGCGTGCGGGAGAATTGGCCGCCGAGGACCGGGCCGGCGACGTACCCATCACCATCGTGCGGCCGGCGATCGTGTTCGGTGAGTGGGACCGAGATTGTTTCTTGATGTTCCGGCCGATCCGACGATGGGGACTTCATTTGGTGCCCGGCTACCGACGGAAGTACTTCTCGTTCATTCACGCGCAAGATCTCGTTTCGCTGATGATGTCGGCCGCCGAGCGGGGCGAGCGCTTGCCCGACCCCCGAGCCGGCGGTGCGGCGCCGGGTACCGGTTACTATTTTGCGGCCGGACCGGAAAACCCGACTTACGGTCAATTCGGCAAAATGATGGGTGCGGCCGTCGGGAGACGCGTCTTGGTGCTCCCCGTTGCTCCGCCCGTCGTTTGGCTCGTCGCCGGCGTAAACACCTTGATCGGCCGACTGAGCCGAACCCCCAAAGCCTTCTCGCTCGACAAAGCCCGGGAGGCCCTGGCCGGTTCTTGGGTTTGCTCGTCGGAGAAAGCCCAGCGGCAACTCGGTTTCCAGGTCGCCGCCACCCTCGCGGAACGGATCCGGCAAACCGCCGATTGGTATGTTGCTCAAGGTTGGCTGAGCCCCCCCAGACGCGCGGCATGACGGACCTCGGCTCAAAGCCGCATTGCGCACGACCCATCCCACTTTGCCCAGCCTGTGCAAACCCGAAGTGTTATTGACCGCCTTGCATAATTCTTTTACCATGCCGAACAAGAGGTCCGCCCACGCGGTGGGGAGCACCTGCGCGGGGCGACTCGCAGCGTTTTCATGGGAACGATATACGATAGGCCCGGCGCTTCGAGATATCGTCCGTCCTTAGCACGCGGTCCGCGCCGCCCGTTTCGCGAGTGAGCCAGCCATGCTGCGTCCTTCGATCCGTTGCTATTTCACAACCTCGGCCTGCATCGGGGAATCGGTACGCCCGATGTCGCGCGGCACCCGTTTCGTGCAACGGCTTGTGTGCTTGGCTTGCCTCGCCGCGTTGCCGGCAATGTTCGCGGGATGCCCGAGACCCGCCGGCGATTCCCTTGACGACGAGACTGCGGGAACCGCCTCGGAAGTTCGTGAATCCGCACGCCCGGCTGTGAAAAAACTGACGCGATCGGATCGCGAACCGGCCGCAGCGGACTTGCTGCTGCTGGCCTATCCCGAGGACCCCGATACCCTGAACCCCATCACCTCCAGCGATACCGTTTCGGAGGCCTTCCAATCTCGCGTTTACGAGACCCTCGCCGAGCCGAAGTTTGCCGATCCCGATGTCTTGGAGCCGGTCTTGGCCGAGTCCTGGGACTTCGATCCCGAGACCCTGGAATACACGATCCACATTCGCAAAGGCGTTAAGTGGCACCCCATGAAGCTCCCCAACGGCAAACCCCTGCCGGATGCCGAGGTCACGGCGCGCGACGTCGCCTTCAGCTTCGATTGCGTTTTGAACCCCAACATCGAGGCCGCGCACATCCGCAGCTATTTCGAAGACTCGCAGCCGGAGAATCCGGACGATCCGTATAAGATCGAATATCGCATGAAGGACAAATACACGTTCGTCGTGCGATGGAAGAAGCCGTACTTTTTGGCCCGCGATTTCACGCTTTTCGGTTTTCCCATTATTCCCAGGCACGTGTACTCGGTGGATGAACGCGGCGATCCCATTTCCTATGATTTCTCCTCCAAGGAATTCGCCGACGGGTTCAACAATCATTGGGCCAACAAACTGATGTGCGGCAGCGGGCCGATGGTCTTTGTGGAATGGCGAGCCCAGCAGAGACTTTCCCTGACGCGATTCGCCGACTATTGGGGATCGCCGTATTACTTCAGCGACGTGCTCTACCAATGCATTTCCAATACGAATACCATGACGCAGAAATTGCTGCAAAACGAGTTGGATTTCGCCGGCATGCCGGATAAAGACCAGTTCCTCCAGGCTCAAACGCACCCGAACGTCAAGTCCGGCAAGGTCAAGCTGGTGGATTATAGTTATCCCGGCTATCGTTACATCGGTTACAATCTGGACCGCCCGGTCTTCCGAGATCGCGAATTCCGCTGGGCGTTGGCCCATGCGACCCCGGTCGATGCCATCATCGAGCGCGTGTTCCGGGGATTGGCGGAGCGCACCACCGGCCCCTTCTTGCCCGGCAGCAGCAGCTACGATTCCACATTGGAACCCATTCCCTACGATTTGGAAAAGGCCAAGGCTCTTCTCGAACAGGCCGGCTGGCAGGATTCCGACAACGACGGGATTCGCGACAAGGTCGTCGATAATCAGCGGATTCCGGCGCGATTCGAGCTGATGATCTACGCGGATTCGGCAAGTTACCGCCAGGTCGCCGAGATCGTGAAGGAGGAATGTCGCAAGATCGGCATCGACGTGGTCATCGCGCCCACGAAGTGGAACTTGATGCTGCAAAAGCTCCGCAAGCGCGATTACGATGCCGCCATGCTCGGCTGGGCCCTCTCTTGGAGGCAAGACCCCTACCAAGTTTGGCATAGCAGCCAAGCCGACCTGCCGGATAGCTCGAATCACGTCGCTTATCGGAACCCGGAGGTGGATGCTGCGATCGAGAAACTGCGGGTGACCATGGATGAAAGCGAACAGCACGAACTATATCGCCGAATCCATCGACTGATCTATGAGGATCAGCCCTACACGTTTCTATTTTCGGACCGCGCCACCGGCGGGTACGATACCCGCATACGCAATGTCAATTTCTATAAGATTCGTCCCTGCTATGACGGTCGCGAATGGTATTCGGACCGCCCCCGCCTGACGGGTCGAGAGATGCCCTGACGGCAGACGCCGGCGGGCTTTCCCGTCGCTCCGATGGAACATTGGCCGCCGGGGGGCTGTCAATGCGGCTGAACCCTCTAGGAACCGATCGATCCCGTGCTGAGTTATATCGCTCGTCGCCTGATTCTGATCCTGCCGACGCTTTTCGGCGTGACGGTCGTGTCTTTCTGCATCATGCAGTTGGCGCCGGGGGACCCGTTGCTCATGCAATTGGGCGCGAGCGGGCTGGCCGGGCAAGGCACCCAGACTCGGGAAGCCTATCTCATTCAGAAACGGGACCTCAAATTGGATCGGCCCCTGATTATCAACCTGCGTTATTTTTGCGACTATTCCGACGCCGTACGCCAAGCCGCACGTCTTCTCGTCTCTAACGAGGCCGAGATCGCGGAACTGTTGGGGGCGCTCACCGCGGCCCCGGATAACCCCGATCATCGAGCCACGCTGCGTTTCCTGCATTCACTCGGAATCCCTCGGTTTCGACAACGCCTCGCCGATTCCGCCGAACATCCTCGCCTGGCGAAGGCCGTCGCCGCGTATGCCCGCGTGTATTGCGAGGATCTCGGGATGCACGGGGTACCGCCGCTGATCGATCTCCTTCGCCGGCGCGATATCGATTCAACCGAGAAGATCGGCGTGATTCATGCCTTGAATGCGATGGTCGTGCAGCCCTTTACCTATACTTACTCTCACACGCCTGCGGATGCGGAGACGCCGCGCGTCGTTGGCGCCTGGCGGCAGTGGTGGCGCCGCGCGGAACCGCTGACGCGTCCTCTGTCCGACGAGCGGCGGGCTGAACTCGACGAGCGCTTTCGAGAAATGCTCTCCCTCCCCCGCCGCGAATTGTTCGAGGAGCTGGATTATCTCGATCCGGCCGATACGCGATTCTACATCGAAAAGCTTCTTTCCGAGTCTACGCTGCAAGAGCGGTTCCTCGCCGCGCTGGCTCTGCGCCGCTTGGTCCGCGATCCGTTGCGATTGGACGTGCCGAATCGGGCCCCCGATGAATGGATTCACGAGGCGGCCGATAATTGGCTGGTTCATTATGAGCTGAACCGGCAACAGTACGAGCCGCCGCTTTGGAAGCGCTGCGTGTATCTGTGGACGGATACTCAGTACGCCCACATGCTGTGGCGGTTGGCGACGTTCCAATTCGGCCGGTCCGCTACGAAGACTCGGGAACCGGTCGCCGTCAAGATCTGGAATGCCGTTTTGGTCTCCGCGCCACTGATGCTGATGGCGGAGTTGGTGATCTACCTCATCGCCATCCCGGCCGGGATCGCGGCCGCCGTGTACCGGAATACCTGGATCGACCGCTGGATCACCTTGAAGCTGTTCCTCCTATATTCCATCCCCCCGTTTGTTGCCGGCATGTTGCTTCTGCTTTTCTTCTGCTACGGCGACTACTTGAAGTGGTTTCCCATGCTGGGGCTGCACTCACCGGATGCCGATCGTTATAGCTGGGGGCGGTATCTCGCGGACTACCTTTGGCACGCCTTTCTTCCCGTAGTGTGCTTATCTCTATTCAGCCTCGCCGGATTGGCAATGTACTCGCGGACGGCCATGCTCGACGTCATATCGCAAGATTATATACGGACGGCCCGAGCCAAGGGGCTGTCGGAATCCAAGGTCATCCTGAAGCATGCGTTGCGGAACGCCCTGATTCCGATTCTGACGCTCTTCTCATCGTTCCTGCCGGCTCTTTTGGGCGGTTCGGTGCTGGTGGAGTACATTTTCGGGATTCACGGCATGGGGCGACTAAGCTGGGAGTCGATCGAGCAAAAGGACTATCCGACCTTGATGGCCTTAATTTATATCGATGCCATCGTGGTTTTGGTCAGTATTTTATTGACGGATATTCTGTATACGGTGGTGGACCCGCGAATCAGCTTTGCGTCGCAGGATCGGCAGCGATGAGTCAGCGAGACGGTTATCTCGACATCCTGTGGTCGCAATTCCGGAAGAACCGGGCGGCTTACATTGCGCTGCACTTACTGGCCCCGCTCTTTCTATTGGCGATCTTTGCGCCGGTCATCGCCTCGAACGTGCCCTTTTATTACAACGACCGAGGCGAAACGCTCTGGCCCTGGTTTCGGGCTCTTTTGAATCCCGAGGAGACGGTCGACTTCTGGTTCAACACGGCCTTGGTCGCCTTCTTTCCGTGGCTCGTCATCGCGACACCGGCCAATCGCATTTGGCGACGGCAAGAGGTGGGGCGATGGGCGAGGACGGGAAGGATTGCGGCGCTCTACGTGGGCTTGATCGGAGTCGTGAGCGGCGTCTTGCTGATTCCCGGCGTCCGGCCGGACAATCGCTACCGCGCGAGGACGTTTCCCGAGGAACAGTTCCGAAAGGGCGAGGGCGTCACGGCGATCTATCCGCCGATCCCGTTCGGCCCGACGGAGCAGGATATCGAATCGTCCGTCAAGCCCCCGATGTACCGCAAGCCGCGATTCGTAATCGACTCGGCGGGTCGAGAAGTCCTCAACTGGCGCAAGAGCAATGACGGCTTTCCCCGCCTTCTGGGAACGGATGACGTCGGCCGCGACGTGCTGGTCCGCATGATCTACGGCCTGCGGATTTCTCTGACGGTGGGCTTCGTGGCCGTGGGACTATATATCACGATCGGAGTCATTCTGGGGGCGATCGCAGGGTATTTCGGCGGAGCCGTCGATATCCTCATCTCGCGCGTCATTGAAGTCATAATCCTGTTTCCCAGCTTCTTTCTGATTTTGACGCTGGTCGGACTGCTGGGGCAAAGCATCTATATCATCATGGTGGTGATCGGACTGACCGGATGGCCCACGGTGGCTCGGCTGATCCGAGGAGAGGTGCTCAAGCAACGCGCCATCGACTACGTGCAGGCGGCTCGCGCGATGGGCGCATCCCACATGCGGATCATCTTTCGGCACATTCTGCCCAACGCCGTGTCACCGGCGCTCGTGGCGGCTCCGTTCGGCATCGCCGGGGCCATCATCACGGAAGCGGGATTGAGCTTGCTCGGCTTCGGGGTCCGACTCCCCGCTCCCAGTTGGGGCTTGATTCTGCGAAGCGGCAGCGAGAATTATCACTATTGGTGGTTGGTCGTCTTCCCGTCCTTGGCGATTTTTTTCACCGTCACGGTCTTCAACTTGGTGGGAAGCGGGCTGCGGGATGCCATGGATCCGCGGTTGCGAGTTTAGAACGACAACGGTCTGAGGATCAGCTACGTGTCCACGCTCGTCGATCACGATACGACCAAGCAGCCCTCGACGCTCTTGAGCATTCAAGATTTGCGCACGTATTTCTTCACCGAGAAGGGCGTGGTCAAGGCGGTGGACGGCGTCTCCTTCGACGTTCCCAAGGCGAGGACGGTGGGAATCGTGGGCGAGTCGGGTTGCGGCAAGTCCGTAACCGGGTTGTCGATCATGCGGTTGGTGGCTCCCCCCGGTCGGATCGTGCAAGGCTCAATCATGTTTCGCGACGGCGATACGGTCAAGGATTTGGCCCGCTTGCCGGAGCCGGAAATCAGGAAGATTCGCGGTTCCCAAATCGCCATGATCTTCCAAGAGCCGATGACGTCGCTCAATCCCGTGTTCACGATCGGGTCTCAGATCCTGGAAGCCATCCAGTTGCACCAGCCGGATTTGGGATCGCGCAAGGCGAGGGAGTTGGTCGTCGACCTGTTGCAGAAGGTGGGCGTTCCCGACCCTCAAGCCCGCCGGCATTGGTACCCGCATCAACTCTCGGGCGGAATGCGGCAACGTGTGATGATCGCCATGGCCTTGTCGTGCGAGCCGCGGCTATTGATCGCGGACGAACCTACGACGGCCCTCGATGTGACGATTCAGGCGCAAATCTTGGAACTGCTCAAACAATTGCAGGCCGAGAAGGACATGGCGGTCCTCATGATCACGCACGATTTGGGGATCATCGCGGAGATGGCGGACGAGGTCTTGGTCATGTACGCCTCGCGGATCGTGGAGCAGGCATCGGTGCTGCGGCTCTTCGCCAATCCCCTGCACCCATACACGTGGGGCCTGTTCCGCGCTCGGCCGGTCTTGGGAATGACGAAGGGGAAGGAATTAGTGACGATTCCCGGCGACGTTCCCAATGCCGCCGACCTGCCGCAAGGTTGCAAGTTCTGCCTCCGCTGCAAGTTCGTGCAGGACCGTTGCCGAGAGGAGGAGCCGGAGCTGAGAATCCTCGAACCCGGGCACGAGGTGCGTTGCCATTTCGCGGGTGAGCTTGACTATGAGCGATGACGTGTTGCTGCGAGTGCGTCGACTGCGGAAATACTTTCCCGGCCCGGGCGGCCTGTTCTCCAGGGAGAGAAAGGTGGCGCGGGCGGTGGACGGTGTTTCGTTCGATGTCCGCAAGGGAGAAGTCTTGGGGTTGGTCGGGGAATCGGGCTGCGGCAAGACCACGGTCGGCAGAACCATCCTTCGACTGATCGAACCGACCTCCGGCACGATCGAGTTCTTGGGGCGGGATATCACCCATCTTCCAGGCAAGGCCCTTCGCGATCTGCGACGCGGGATGCAAATCGTCTTTCAAGACCCTTTCAGTTCCCTCAATCCGCGCATGACGGTCGGCGCCGCAGTGGAGGAAGGTTTACTCATTCACGCCGCACGAAAGAAGGAAGCGGACCGCCGACACGATGCGACCTCGCGTTCCCGTGAAGACGTTCCCGACGAAGATTGGACGGATCCCGAAACGCGTCGCGGCATCGTTACGGACTTGTTCAGGCGGCTGCGTCTACCCCCCGACATTTACGACCGCTATCCGCATGAGTTTTCGGGAGGACAGCGGCAGCGGATTTGCGTGGCCCGGGCGGTGGCCTTGCGTCCGAAATTCTTGGTACTGGACGAGCCTTTGTCCGCCCTCGACGTCTCGCTGCAAGCCGAAATCATCAATTTGCTGATGAAGTTGAAGGCGGACTTCGACTTGACCTATCTGTTCATTTCGCACGATTTATCCGTGGTCGAGTATTTGTCGGACCGCGTCGCCGTGATGTATTTGGGGCAAATCGTGGAAACGGCGGACAGCCGCCGCCTCTATGCGGAGCCGCTTCACCCTTACACCCAGGCGTTGCTGTCGGCGGTTCCCCAGATGGACCCCACCGCGAAACGTCGCCGGATCGTGCTCGAGGGCGACGTCCCCAGCCCGGACAATCCGCCGAGCGGCTGCCGCTTTCACCCTCGCTGCCCGCTGGTGCGGGACATTTGCAAGCGAGAAGTCCCGCGGACGCTGGACCTGGACGGGCACCTCGTCAAGTGCCATGTCGTGGAAATGGAGCGCGGCAAGGAGGGCCGAATCCTCACGGATGAGGAGCCGGACGGTCTTCCGACCGGCACTGCCTCGGCCGGGTGAATACGACGCAGCGCCCGCCCCAAAGGCGACGTCGGAAGCGGCCGGCAACGACCTCAAGACGTTCGGCGATCAAAAGTCGGTCGCGGGATCTCCCCATTCCGCTTGCAACGCTTCCAGACGTCGTTCGAGTCGCTTTCTCTCCGCCTGGTACTCCGCCCGGTCCGCCAAATTGTGCAGTTCCCAGGGATCTTGCTCCAGATCGAAGAGCTGCGTACGGCGATCTTCGCCCACGTGGTAGCGGATGAGTTTGAACCGTTTTTCTCGCACCGTCCGCTGCCAATCGCGGTAGGCCGCGTACACGGCGTCGCGGACCTCGGCGACCTCTCCCCGTAAGACGGGCAAGAGCGACTTGCCCTCGACGCCGTCGGGCAGGGGGACATCGAGCCATTCCGCCACGGTTGGGAACAGATCAAAAAGATAGACCAAGGCGTCGCTCCGCCTTCCGGCTTCCACGCCGGGACCTCTCAGGATCAGGGGCACGCGGATGCTGTGCTCGTACAGGTTCTGCTTGCCCATCAGGCCGTGACGCCCGACCGCCAAGCCGTTGTCCGAAGCGAAGATGACCAGCGTTTGGGAACCCAGACCGCTTTCCTCCAGGGCTTGCAGGATTCTTCCGACCTGCGCGTCCAAGTGCGAGATCATGCCGTAATACTCGGCGATTTGCCGTCGAATGTCTTGCGGGTCGCGGGGAAAAGAGGCGAGCAACTCGTCGCGGATCTTCAGCTCGCCGTTATCGAACGGATGTTCCGGCATGAAATTCGGCGGCAGCGCGACGGTCTCCGGTCCGTACATCCGGGCGAATTCGCCGGGGGGCGTCCGCGGGTCGTGCGGCGCCGTGAATGCGATATAGGCGAAGAACGGGCGATCGTCCTGGTATGTCTTCAGGAATCGAATCGCCTCGTCCGCGAACAGTTCCGAAGAGAACTTTTCGCCGATCTTGCGGTCTTTTGCGGGGTACTTGCCGTCGGCGTGAAAATCGAAAATCGGGATGGCGAAGTGGTCGTGCATGCCGCCGAAAAAGACCGCACCGCCGCCTTCGAAGCTGCGGGCATAGGATGGGGCTCCGTTGTGCCATTTCCCGACGCCGAACGTGTAATATCCGTGAGCGCGGAAGACCTCGGGCCAGGTCCGCACATTTTCCAAATTCACGGGGCTCCGCCACAGGCCGCGTCCGCTCATGAGCATGGCTCGACTGGGCATGCAAACGGCGGGATGCGTGGAACCCACGATGAAGGCGTGCGTGAACGTGAAGCCCTCCTCGGTCAGCCGATCCAGGACGGGAGTTCGAATTTCTTCGTTCCCCAACGCGTGGATCGTGTCGAATCGCTGATCGTCACTGAAGAGGAACAGGACGTTTTTGGGTTTTTGCGGTTCCCCGGCCGAACAATGCGGCGTACCCGGCGAGAAGCCCGGCAGCGTCGCAAAAAAGGCGGCCGCGATAGCCGCTGCAATCACGGCCCGCAATGGATGTAACAACATGGCAAGCACTTCTCTGAATGGGCCCGGCGTCGTCATGCCATCGACCAACCGTCGGGCAGGACCGTCTCTTTCGGCACGACGATGACGCCGTCGCGAATCATGCCGAATTGAGTCTCGGGAGATTCCTGCACTCCCGAGGCGTTGACCACGCGCACCTTTTTCCCGATGCGGCAGTTCTTGTCGATGATGGCGTTTTCGATGTGGCACGCTTCGCCGATCATCATGGGCGGGTCTTGCATCGCGCCGTCGCGATCGTAAAAGTCGTTGCCCATGATGATCGCGTTTCGGATCACGCAGTCAGGGCGGATGATGCTTCGCAGCCCCACGATGCTGTTTTCGATCACACAGCCTTCTCCGATCACGCAGCCGTCCGCAACCAGGCTGTTCTTGATGTTGGCGGCGGCGATGCGAGACGGCGGCAAGAACCTGGCGCGCGTGTAAAGGGGTGCGTTCGGCGTTTCCAGCGAGAATTCGGCGTCAGGTCGGGTCAATGCCAGGTTCGCATCGAAGAAAGCCCCGATCGTCCCGATGTCCTCCCAATAGCCGTCGAAGATGTAAGCCTGCACGCGGTAAGAATCGATCACGGACGGAAAGACCTCCTTGCCGAAGTCGCGGTAGTCCGTGCGTTCCAGAATGTCGGCCAGGACATCGCGGTTGAAGAGGTAGATGCCCATGTTGGCCACGTATTCGCGGCCTTTGGCGGGAATACCCAGTTTTTCGATCCAGGCCGGTTCGGTGCGAACGGCGTCGAGCTCCTCTTCGGTTTTGGGTTTTTCGTGAAAGGCCACGACTTCGCCGTCTTCCTTCAAATGGACGATTCCGAGGCCGGGCGCCGCCTTGCGATGGACGGGGATGACGGCAATCGTAACGTCGGCATTCCGCTCTTGGTGCAAGGCCATCAGTCGGCCGTAGTCCATGCGGTAGAGCTGGTCGCCCGACAAAATCAGGACATGGCCCACATCCTTACGGCGGACGTAGGTCAGATTGTGCCGAACGGCGTCCGCGGTGCCCTGGTACCAATCCGAATGCGTCAG
Source organism: Thermogutta hypogea (assembly GCF_055386265.1). Lineage (NCBI taxonomy): Bacteria > Pseudomonadati > Planctomycetota > Planctomycetia > Pirellulales > Thermoguttaceae > Thermogutta > Thermogutta hypogea. The sequence continues at coordinate 354,977 of NZ_AP042425.1, read as the reverse complement.
CGTTTGCTGGGCGGCCAAAACCTCGACGAATCCGCCGTGAAAGGCGTCGAAATTGTAGCTGGCGCGGATGTGCCGGTGCAAACTCGCGGAGTTGAACTGGGTGAGGACGTAGATTCGCTCGATGCCGCTATTGATGCAATTGGAAATCGGTACGTCGATGAGGCGGTATTTGCCGCCGATGGGCACGGCCGGCTTGGAGCGGAATTTGGTCAGTGGATAGAGTCGCGTCCCGCGGCCGCCGCCCAAGATGAGTGCCAAGGTCTGCTTCATGACATGTCTTCCCCGAGGAGTTGCCTGTCCGTCGCTCCGAGATGCCTTGCCCTACCGATCTCCCGATGGTTGCATGGTATCACAATGCCCACCGAGTTCAACTACCGTCAAGCGGTCTTGCTTGCCGAGGCAAACGGCGCCGCGAAAAGGCCGGTTCGGGTCCCGAGAGTCCGGCGATCGGGCCGGCGGAAAGGTGATCCGATAGCGGAGCGTCGGGAGGGAAGCGAGATCGCCGGCAACGTCCCCTCATAATCGTTAACCTTGTCATTTCGCGCGCAATCCCGGCGTCCGGGCGGATATCGCGGCGGGCGGCGGGCGACTTGCATCAAATATCAGTAACTCACAGACGATGACAGAGATAAGGGCGGCACGGATTATGCCGCTCTTGTCTTGTGACGCTCCACGGTACTCCCCGCAAAACCGTGGCGGAATATTCTTCCGGGAAGGAAAGGACGGATCCGATGAAATGGCGTTGGTTGTTTTTCGTGGTAACGGCTGCCTCAGTGATTCTCCCGCCGCCCGTGTCCGGCCAAGAGTCCGCCGAGCAGCGGCTTCAACGGCTGGAGGCCGAGACGCAAGCGTTGCGTGACGAATTGGTTCGACTGCGGTCGGAGTCCCTTCGGCCCTTACCGCCCGTCACCCACGAGACGGCTTCCTACGCCGTTAACGCCCCGACGGAATCGGAAGCCGAGTATTACACGATGGATGAGTTGCGGGCCGAAATGAAGAAACTGGCCTGGACCAAAGGTGATTATCAGATCGTGCCGTACGGCATCCTATGGGGATCGACGAGCTATGAGTCTTCCCACTCCAACCTCGGCGACTACTCGCTCTACGTCTTTTCCGCGAGCGATCAAGGCGAGGCTGCTTGGCACGTCGACGCCAAGTCTACGCGGCTCGGTCTGGATTTCACGGGACCGCGAATTCCGGCACTCGGATGTGCCCAGAGCGGCGGCAAGGTGGAGATCGACTTCCAGGGCAATTTTACGCAGGAGAACAAGGGGACCGTCCTTCTGCGGCACGCTTACGTGGAGGTCAAAGACGAGTATTTCCGGCTCCTGGCGGGCCAAACATGGGATGTCGTATCGCCGCTTCTGCCGGGGACGTTGATGTACTCGGTGGGTTGGGGGGCGGGGAACATCGGGTACCGCAGGGCGCAGTTCCGTGCGGAGAGGTACTTCCACGTGTCGGATTTTCTCTTGGTCACAACGCAGGCATCCATCAACGCCGACATCGTTTCCGAGTTCGGCTCGAACTTCATCGGAGATCATGCCGATTGGCCGGTCGTGGAGGGGCGTCTGGCTTTCACCCTGGGCGATCGCGGCAAGGACGGGCGGCCTTTGGAGTTCGGCATTTCCGGACATATCGGGGAACAGGTTTGGGACTTCCTCACGCCGCCTGCCGCGGATGACGTGGAATTGCGAACCTGGTCCTTCAACGTCGATTTCCGCTATCCCATTACCAAGCGATTCGGTGTTCAGGGAGAATTCTTCACCGGTGAGAATCTGGGCGCGTACCTGGGCGGTGCCCTTCAGGGCGTGAACACCGTGACGCGAGCCACCATTCGGTCCACCGGCGGCTGGGTGGACGTTTGGTACGACTGGACCGACCGGCTGCACAGTCACGTGGGTTATTCCATCGACGATCCCTTCAACGGCGACATCACCTCCGGCCGAACGTATAACCAGTTCTATTTTGCCAACCTTAGTTACGACTTGACCAAGAAGTTCCTCGTAGGCGTGGAAGCCGGCCAATGGAAGACGAATTGGGCGGGTAAGCTGCCCGGTGATAGTTTCCGGCTGGAGTTCGTAGCGAAGTACGGATTCTGACGGCTTGAGCTGCGACGGCAAACCGACGGCCGATATTTCCCACCCCAATAATGACAGCGGCCCGGAATCGCAGGAATCCGGGCCGCATTCGTTTTCTCTTGGACGGTGCGACATACCGGGCGTCATACCGGGGACGGCGCTCCGCTAGCGCGCCGAGGAGGTCGTTTCCGGATTGACAGTCGCCTCGGCTGACACGGCCGGCAGCGGAGAGGTCGTCGCCAGGATCGCGTGGCCGAGGTACTTCCGTGCAACTGCGATCACGTCCTCCAGCGTGACGGCTTCGATCCGGGCGTCGAACGTCTTTTCGTAGTCGTAGCCCAATCCGTAAAGCTCGTTCAGCACCGCTTGGAAGGCCTGATCGCCGATGGTGGTATTCTCTTGGGCGTGGTATGCCGTCAAGAGTTGCTTCGCGATTTCGAACTCCTTGGGATCGATGCGGCCGGACTTGGCCTGTTCCACGCGGCGTTCGATTCGGGAAACGACCTCTGCCAGGGATTCCGGCGATGTCTGGGACATGATCACGAAAAAGCCGGGGGTCGGGCCCGCGAACGTGGTGGCGTGCACCATGTAGACCAGTCCTTGACCGCGTAATTCCTCATGCAGCCAGCCGCCGGGATAACCGTATCCGGACATGATCGTATCGAGCACCTGGATGGCGGCGTAATCCCGTTCGTCGCGGACGGACGGCGCGCTGTACCCCAGAAACAAGAAGGCCGTCGGCTTTTGCGTTTGCATGTGCCTGGCGATGTCGCGAGGAATGGAGTTATCGCGATCGAAGGCAATCTCCACGGGCTTTTCGCCCGGTTTCATCGCGCCGAACCACTCTTGAACTAGGTTCAGCGCCGCCTGCGGCTCGATATCGCCGAAGACGGCCACGGCCGTATTTTCCGGCACAAAATAATGCTGGTGATGCCGCATCAGGTCGTCGCGAGTCAAGCCCTCCACGCTTTCCCTCTTGCCCTCCGGAAGGAGATGGAACGGCGAACTCGGGGGCAGGAGGTCGCAGAACAGCTCCATCGTTTCGGCGTTGGGGGAGGCCTTGCGGTTGGCGATGGCCGTCAGGGTGAGCTGCTTGACCTTGGCCAATTCCTCCTCCGGGAACGTCGGCTTCAACAGGCACTCCGCGACCAGGCTTCCCGCAGCGGAAAATTGATCGCGCACGGTCCAAAGCCGAGCCGTAAAGGTGTGCCGATTGGCGGAGAAGCTGACTCGGGCGTCATACGTGTCGAAAAGCTCGGCGATCTCCCGGGCCGAACGACTTGCCGTGCCTTTGTCCAGCATCTGGGCGACGAGATTGGAGCGGCCCGCCGTCGTGTCGTCATCCACCAGATTGCCTCCCAGAATCGCCACCTGCATGGTGACCAGCGGCAGATTGGCCTGCCGTTTCAGGATAACGCGCAAACCGTTCGGCAGCCGAACCATTTGCACCGGGCTTTCTTCGGCGGACGCAGCTTCCGCTTGACGCACGGGCGACTTGCCGGGCGGGTAAATCGCTACGCGGTTCAATCGCTGAGGCACGAAATAACGACGAGCCGCCTCGCGCACTTCCTCCGCCGTGACGCGTTGGACGGCCTCGGTGTAAGCGGTGTCGAAACGCGGATCGCCGGTCGCCAAGAAGGCTCGCCCCAGACTGTCCGCCGCGGATTCCACCGTTTCGCGATCGAAGATCAGGTCGGCCGCCTTTTTGCGTTTGACGCGGTCCAGCTCCTCTTGCGGCACGAGTTCATCGCACAGCCTTTGAATCTCCTCCAGGATGATTTTCTCCGCCTCGGCCTCGTTTTCGACTGGGCAGTCCACGATCACTCCGAACCAGCCGCGGACATAGGAAGGCGTGGCGCTGGCCGCCGTGACATCGAGCACCAAGGAACGATCGCGCTTGAGCCGGCGGACTAACCGCGAACTTTCGCCTCGTGTGAGGATCTCGGCGGCCACATCCAGCGGATAAAGGTCAGGATCGCTCAAGCGCACCGTGGGCCAAGCCAGGACGAAATTGCACGTTTCGCCCTCCATTTCTCGAATCGACTCGCGGGGCGAGGTTTGCGGCGGCTCTTCGACCAGCGGCACATACGTCTCGGCGGATCGACGGCTGCCTCGGTAGCACTGGGCGATGCGTGCGACCACGTCGTCCGTCTTCACGTCGCCCACCACGACGAAGACTTGGTTATTCGGCACGTAACGCGCGCGATAGAAGTCGATGATCGCCTCGTTGTCCGTTCGGCTGAGCACGTCCAAATAGCCGATTACCGGGTGCCGCGCCGGATGTTGCAAATACAAGGTTTGATTCAACATCTTCCACAGCACGCGTTGCCGATTCGCCTCGCCGTCGGCCAATTCCTGCTTCACGACCTTCAGCTCCCGCTCGAACTCGGCCGGTTCGAAGGCGATGTTCTGCATGGCGTCCGCCATCAGCTCGATTACCTCGGCCACATTTCTCGCCGGGCAGTCGATGAAATACGCGGTCATATCGCTGGAGGTAAAGGCGTTCGTCTTCCCGCCGAAACGGTCGATCAGCTCCGCGATTTCCTTCTCGCTGCGGTTGGTCGTCGTACCTCCCGAAACCACGTGCTCCAGAACGTGACTCAATCCGGCGCCCAAATACTTGCCTTCATAGATGCTGCCGGTGTTGCGGACGAAGCAGCGGACGGTGGCCACGGGCGCCGTGTGGTTTTCCTGAACCAGAATGGTTAAACCGTTCGACAGCTCGAACAGGGAGATACCGTCCGGGAAAGCCACTTGCTTGGTAATCTGCGGGACGTCGGACACTTCAGCCTCCACAGGGGACTCCGCGGAAGAGGAGGGTTCCGCGGCATGCACGAGACAGGAGGCCGCCGTCAGCCCCCCGATCATTCCAGCGATGAACTTGGCGACGACAACACCACGCAACCGTGAAAGGAAACGCATCATACCATGGTTTCTCCATTGGGCGGAGGGAGCGGCGTCTCGAGGATTCGGGAAACCCGCCGACGGTTTGGGCCGCCGCCCGAGGCGGAGCCTAAGCCGATCGTTTAACATTATTGGTTAGGCCGTCGGGGTTGCCAAGGGCGAGTCGCAACGAACGGACACGCGAACCATCGCCTCGCGGGACTCGCCGGAAGGGGGATCGAAAGCGAAAACGATCGTCGCAGATAAGCGTTTCAGGGAGTGCATTCGGCATGAATCAGAGTCCATTCCTACCGCGCAGTCCGGAGTTGATGGCGGCCGATGATACGGCCCTGTTGGTCATCGACGTGCAGGAGCGGTTGTTGCCCGCGATTCGAGATCGGGAACGGGTGGTGTGGAACATCCGCCGCCTGATCGACGCCGCTAAGATTCTGAACCTGGCCTTCGCCGCCACGGAGCAGTATCCAAAAGGATTGGGGACTACCGCGGCCCCCTTGGCGGAGCGATTGGGTCCCCGGCTGGAGAAGCTGATGTTCAGTTGCCGCGAGTGCAAACAATTGTTGGAGGACTGGCGGCGAACCGGCATCCACCGCATCTTGCTGTGCGGCATCGAAACCCATGTATGTGTGCAGCAGACGGCCTTGGATTTGCTGGGTATGGGGTTTCGGGTCTATGTGGCGGTGGACGCCGTCGGCTCGCGTTACGAGGTGGATTATCTCACTGCCTTGCGGCGGATGGAGCTGTGCGGCGTCGTTCTGACGACGGCGGAGTCCGCGATGTTCGAATGGTGCGTTCGAGCCGGGACGCCGGAGTTTCGCGAAATCAGCCGACTTGCCAAGGAAACGCCGCCCGGCGCGCCCGCCGACCCGGCGCCTTGAGCTTGCGCGGCTGAATAATTCTACTCTACTTGGCAGGCCGGGGATTTTTCCCACCTTCCGCGGTCTTGTCGTCTGCCTCCCCGCGTATTACACTTACACAAATCGTATTACCACTTGGGATTCCGAGAGAACGAACGCGGATTCCCAAAGCCCCTTAAGATCTCACCGTTGAAAGGAGCGGAATTGATGTCGCCGCGAAAGCGTTGGGAAGCGTTGAGGTGGAAGCTGCAATTCGTCCGAGTTCTGGGGACGGCCTTGCTCTTGTGTGCCTTTGCCGGTTCGGCTTTTGGGCATCCCACGCGGCTGTTCTTGGTGGGCGTCGGGCCGGGCGATCCGGATTTGATCACATTGCGAGCCATCGAAACCATCAAGAAAGCCGACCTCATTTTCTGCACCGATGGTATTCAGGACAAATTCGGTGAATATCTGGCCGGCAAAGAGGTCGTCACCGGCTATTGGCGACTGTTCGAATACTACGGAGCCGATCCGGAGACCTTGCCCCCCGGAGAGCGTCCACGAGCCGAGGAATTGGCGAAAAAACGCGACGAATTCATCGCCCGGGTCCGGCAGGCGATCGAGCAGGACAAGACCGTGGTGATCCTGGACAACGGCGATCCGTTGATCTACGGCCCGTGGTCTTGGTGCTTGGAAGAGTTCGAGGACCTTCATCCCACGGTAGTGCCCGGAGTCAGTGCGTTCAACGCCGGCAATGCCGCTATCGGCAAGGGAGTGACCAATGCGTCGGAGACCAAGTCCGTCATTCTGTCGGCCAACGATTGGCCCGGCAAAACGGACACCATCGACAAGCTGGCCCAACTGCGAACAACGATGGTATTGTTCACGATGCGGGCGGACTTCAACTTCTTCATCGAGAAATTGAAGACGCATTACCCGCCGGAAACGCCCGTGGCGGTCGTCATTCAGGCCGGATATAAGGGCAGGGAACAGGTCATCCAATCCACGCTGGAGAAAATTCAAGCGGAGGTGATTCCGGAGCAGTTGCCTTTCGAATACATGATTTACGTGGGCGACTTTCTGACGTTTCGCCACAAGCGGCCGGCAGCGACGGCCCCATCCGGCGCACATGCTCACTGACCGCGTTTTCGCCTCCGCGGTATTTGAGGAGCCCCTGCGACTCGCCCCTGCCGGTTGGGGCGAGTTTTTTTGCGCCCCGGATACACCCCGGCGAGATCAGGGGCATGACCTAAAACGGGTGAATTGCCCGATCCGGGCGGGAGCGTTAGATTTGCGTCAAGCGGAGGATTTGATGGCGATGCCGAGCACTGCTGGTCGAGGTTTGCCGTGAGCGAGAACGGACGCAAAGATGGCGAGAAAGGCTCTGGGCGGCACGGCGGAGATGGAGCGCCTTTCGGGCGGACGCCGCCGCATAGCGACGACGCTGAAAAGGCCGTGCTGGGCAGCATTCTGCTGGATCCTCGCGTCCTGGATGACGTAGCGATCCGTCTCGTCACCGACGATTTTTATCAGGACGCCCATCGCCGCATTTATGCCCGAATGTTGGCGATGCACGCCGAAAACCGCACCATCGACCCCATGCTGCTGGTCGAGGAATTGCGGCGTCACGGAGAATACGAGGCGGTGGGTGGGGCAGCCTATCTGGCCGAGATCGCCCAATCCGTCGCGGTGGCTTCGCATGCCGTCTATTATGCCGAGATCGTGCAGAATCACGCCTTTGTACGGGCTTTGATTCAGGCCGGCACCGAGATCGTGCGCGACGCGTTTCACCTCGAATTGGAGCCGCGCGAGCTATTGAATCGGGCGGAAGAGCGAATCTTCTCCGTTCGGGACCGCCGCTCCACCAGCGAGATCGCCCCCATCGGCGACGTGCTCATGGAGGCGTTCCAGCACCTGGATCACCGCATGGAGCACGGAGCGGGCACCGGGGTTCCCACCGGTTTCAGCGATCTGGATAAGCTGACGGGCGGGATGCACGAATCCGAACTTGTCATTCTGGCCGCCCGACCCAGCATGGGGAAAACCGCGCTGGCGACGAATATCGCCGAATACGTCGCCGTCGATGCCGGCATGACGTGCCTCTTCGTCAGCCTCGAAATGTCCCGGCTGGAGTTGGTCCAGCGAATGCTCTGCTCCCGGGGCAAGATCAACGGGCACAAGTTTCGCAGCGGCTTTCTTTCGGCCGATGATCGCGAGAAGCTCGTGAAGACGGCGGGCGAACTGAGCCGCGGACGGCTGTTGATCGACGATGCTCCCAGCCGGACTGTGACCGAGATCGCGGCGGTGGCTCGGCGCTTGAAACGCAAGGAGGACCTTCGGCTCATCGTCATCGACTACCTGCAATTGATCGAGCCGGACAACGCCAAGGATCCTCGGCAGGAGCAAGTGGCGAAGATCACGCGGCGGCTGAAAACCCTCGCCCGGGAACTCAAGGTGCCCATCCTTTGCCTCGCGCAGCTCAACCGGCAGACGGAAGTGGCGAAGGACAACCGACCCCGGCTCAGCCATCTCCGCGAGTCGGGGGCCATCGAACAGGATGCCGACGTGGTCATGTTCGTCCATCGCGAAGAGTATTACCACACGCAAGAAGAGGCGCAGTCGCAAAATCTCGTCGGTCTGGCGGAGATCATTATCGCCAAGCAGCGGAACGGACCGATTGGAGAGGTGAAGCTGACCTGGTTGAAAGACTTCACGCGATTCGAGAATTGCGAAGCCATGGACGACGGCGGGTATGCGGCTGACTACGTGCCCGACGATTATGGCCCGCCAGACTACGGCGAGGCCCCATTCTGAAGCCGCGTCTGCCTGCGGAGAGCGTGCTGCGTACGCCCGGCCGGACGATCTCAGTCGAGGGGCAAGGCGAAGACGCGGCGGCGCTCAGGGGCCGAAGTCTTGGTCCAAGACCGCGGTCACGCCGTCGTAGTCGATGGCCGTGTCGATGGCCTCTTCACGAAAGCGGCGGGCGGCCTCATGCCGCAAGCGACGGCAGTCGATATCCCCTTCGATGCGCACGGCGAACATCTCGGCGGCGTCGGCGATGTCCGCTTTGCACTCCATCGCCAGATCGATAAAACGGTCGAGATCGAAGTCGAAATGCCGTTCGAGGAATTCCTGAATCTTCGGAAGGAGCGGCGAGCCGGCGGTCCACAGCACGTCGGCCAGCAAGGTCCCGGCATACACGCTTCGAAGCAAGAGCGCATCGCCCACGGGCGGAAGGTGATGATTGGCCGCGGCGAGCGGCAGAGGGTTTGGGATGCCCCATCGGGACAGCAGCCGACCTCCCAGCGCCGCGTGCGAGAAGCCGTAGCGACTCACTTCCGCGTCCTGCAAGGTCGTGCCGTGCGGATGCTTCGTGTAGATCTTTACGTACTGATTGGTATCGACTTGCGCCAAGACCAGTACGCCGAGGTCCGCCAGCAGTCCCGCACTGTAGGCCTCGTCCGCCGAGCACCGCTGGACCTCACGGCTTAGCCTGGCCGCGGCGACGGCCGTGGTCAAAGCGCGTCGCCAGAAATCGTCGTAAACTTGCGCGGGAGTCCCACGGGTCAAACGGTCCACCAAACCGAAACTGAGCACGGCCAAACGCAGCGAGCGGGCACCCATCAGCATGATGGCTTGTCGCAGGCTGGAGATGCGGCGCGGCAAACCATAGGCGGCCGAGTTTACCAGCCTCAGGATCGAGGCCGTCAAGGCGGGATCCGCCTCCAAGTGCGTTTCCACATCCCGAACGTCGAACTCAGGATCCTTGAGCAAGTTGAGTACCCGCCAGGCAACCGTCGGCGAGGAGTGAAGCTCGTCCACGGCGTCCAGGAAGGCGTCCATGCAGGCATCCGCGGAACCACGATGCCGGCGGCAAGCCGCTTCGCCCTGGGAGCGTTTCGGACTGTCGTTCATCGGTCGCTCGTTGGAATCGGTCACGGCGGGAATCTCGCTAAAACCGAAGGATGTGCGCGGGTTGAGGAGCCGTCATAAGAACTATAGCTTGCCGGTGGGCATGCATCGCAAAATCGCGCCGGCCCCGAGTCGGCGTCCGGTGTTACCCCGACATCCGTGCCGATACCCCATGACGAAGCGTCACGACACGGCCACACACGGCACGGCACACCGAACCGTAGCCTAATCCGGCCTAACCACCCGGCGCAAGATGAAAATAGCGTCCCGAATTCTTCGGAAAGGGCTGTGCGATCCGGGCGATCCGGCCCCGAGTTCCCGTCGACCCGCGACTTTTTAGAGGGAAGAACCGACTGAATTGCGACTACGTAATAGCATTGTGGCCGTTGGGTTCGTTCATTCGATGCCGCCAATCGCGTACCCGCGCAAGGTTGCCAAGATACGCCGGCTGACAAAAGGACCGACCCTTTAGAGATCGTGAGATAGCTGTTGCGCCATCGTTGCGCACTTATTTTTCTAAACCGATTCTGGTAAATTGGTGCGTGTTTGCGATTGCGATCAGCGGCGCTGGACGAGACCACGGAAACGGGACGGCCGCGGCCTAGCAACCGGCACGGGCGGCACGTCTTGTCGGCGGCTGGATTGGAACGGGTTCGGCTCAGACACGAGGAGCGACCGTGAAACAGCAAGTTTGGGATGTTTTGCAGACCATCCGGCAGAAAAGCGAGGAGGTTGTCCGCGAGCGGACCGCGGGCGACCGGATTTTCGTCCAAGTCGGATCAGCGACTTGCGAGAATGCCGCCGGCGCCGTCGAGGTCGCCGAAGAGTTCCGCAAACACATCGCGGCGTCCGGGCGGGATGACATCGTTTTGCGACGCACCGGCTGCACCGGCCGATGCAGCCGCGAGCCGATCGTCAGCGTCTACCGGGCCGGTACCATGCCGGTCAAATACCAGCAAGTGACGCGCGAACTGGTGCATAACATATTCACGCAGCACATCCTGAAGGGTGAGCCGCTGCTCGATCACGTCTTGGACGGCCCGATCACGGCCGTCAGTCGGTTCGAGATACTCAACTGCGCTTCCCTGCGCTGCGGTTGGAAGGGGGAAAAGATTTGCGGCGGTCCCATGGCCAACCAGCTTCGCGCCATGGGTGTGGAGCCGGAAGAATGCCGGGTCATCAATGCCAGTTGCTTCGGAGCGTGCTCCGCGGAGCACGCCGGCAAACGTACGCACATCCTGGTTCGCCCGCAAAACGTGCTGTATCGCATCGAGACCCTGGCCGATCTGGAAGAAGTGGTGCGCGAGCACATTCGCGGCGGCCGCGTCGTGGAACGTCTCCGCGTCCGCGATGAACCGGTCAGCCAAGACTTCTTCGAGTTGTACGGCGAGGTCGCATTCTTCAACCGACAAACCCGAATCGCCCTCCGGCACAACGGCATCATCGATCCCGAGAGTATCGAGGAATATGTGCATTTTCGCGGGTTCGAGGCCTTGGCGAAGGTCTTGAGCGGCGGTGATCCGCAATCGGTGATCGACGAAGTCATCAGGTCTCGGTTGCGGGGACGCGGGGGCGGGGGATTTCCCACGGGTGAAAAATGGGCCTTGGCGGCCAAGTCGCCTGAAAAGGTCCGCTACATCATCTGCAACGCCGACGAAGGGGACCCCGGCGCCTTCATGGACCGCAGCATGCTGGAATCCGACCCCTTCAACGTGATCGAGGGAATGATCATCGGGGCCTTTGCGATCGGCGCACATCAGGGCTTCGTGTACGTCCGGGCGGAATACCCCTTGGCCGTGGAGCGGATCGAACGCGCCATTCGTAAGTGCCGCGAGTGGGGCCTCTTGGGCAAAAACATCCTCAACTCCGGATTCGACTTCGATCTCAGCATTCGCCTGGGGGCGGGGGCCTTCGTCTGCGGCGAGGAAACCGCCCTGATCCATTCCATCGAGGGCGAACGCGGACAACCGCGAATTCGTCCGCCGTATCCCACCGAGGTCGGCCTATGGGGCAAGCCGACGGTGATCAATAACGTCGAGACCTTCGCCAACGTCCCCGCCGTAATCATCTACGGCGCCGATTGGTTCAGCCGCATCGGCAGCCAAGCCAGCGGCGGGACCAAGGTCTTTGCCTTGGCGGGAAAGATCGCCCACACCGGGCTGGTCGAGGTGCCGATCGGCATCAGCCTTCGCGAAATCGTCATGGAAATCGGCGGCGGATGCAGCGGCGGCAAGGCGGTCAAGGCCGTGCAAACCGGAGGGCCCGCCGGCGGATGCATCCCCGCGACCATGCTCGATCTACGCGTCGATTTCGACACGCTGAACCGGGCCGGCTCGATCATGGGCTCCGGCGGCATGATCGTCCTCGACGAGGATGATTGCATGGTGGATATCGCCAAGTTCTTCACCGCCTTTTCCGAGGACGAATCCTGCGGAAAGTGCACTCCTTGCCGGGAGGGCACCAAGCGGATGATGGAGATTCTCGAGCGCATTACCACCGGAAAGGCGGACGAGAGCGATCTCGATAAGTTGGAACGCCTGGCGAAGCTGGTGCGGCGATCGTCATTATGCGGTTTGGGACGCGCAGCCCCCAACCCGGTCCTGAGTACGCTAACCCATTTTCGAGACGAATATCTCGCCCACGTTCGCGACAAACGCTGCCCCGCTAAGAAGTGTACCGCTCTGATTCGGTTTGAGATCGACGCCGAGAAGTGCGTCGGTTGCACCGCTTGCGCCCGGAATTGCCCCGTCGAGTGCATTTCCGGCAACCGGCGCGAGGTGCACGTGATCGATCAGGCACGCTGCATCAAATGCGGGCGGTGTTTCCAGGTTTGCCGGTTTGATGCCGTTTTGAAATTGTAACGAAGAATGCGGCGGGCTCGTCCTCGGCGGGCGGACCCGCGCGAAGCAGTCGCAAAGTTCGGGCGGACCAGGGAAACCCTTGACCATGATTCGCAAACGCAAGAAGCAGATCAACATCACGATTGACGGTACGCCGCTGACCGTGCCCGAGGGAACCACCGTCATGCAGGCGGCCGAGAAGCTCGGCATCCGCATCCCGCGCTTGTGCTACCACCCGGATCTGAGCCTGGCCGGATCGTGCCGCGTTTGCATCGTGGAAGTGGAAGGGACGGGGGCCTACACGGCCTCGTGCAGCGCCCCGGTTTGGGAAGGGATGTCGGTGAAGACCAACTCGCCGGCCATCCGCGAGGCGCGGCGCGATATCGTCGAGCTGTTGCTCGACAACCACCCCATGGATTGCCAAACTTGCGATCGCGACGGCAATTGCGAATTGCAGAACCTGGCCTATTCGCTGGGCGTTCGGGAACGGTTGTTCGCGGGAGCACGCAAGGAGTTTCCGATCGACGACAGCAGCAGCGCCGTCGTACGCAACCCGAACAAGTGCATCCTCTGCGGCCGCTGCGTTCGTGTGTGCTCCGAGATTCAGGGCGTGTACAACTTGAGCCAACACGGTCGCGGGTTCACCACGCAGGTCGGCCCCGCCCATTTGGTCAAAATGGACGACTCCGTCTGCATTCAATGCGGGCAGTGCATCAATGTCTGCCCGACGGCGGCTTTTCTGGAAAAATCCAGCGTCGAAGAGGTTTGGCGGGCGTTGGCCGATCCGGAAATGCACGTCGTGGTTCAAACGGCGCCGTCCATTCGTGCGGCCATCGGAGAAGGCTTCGACCTGCCGCCGGGAACGCCCTGCACCGGCAAGATGGTCACCGCCCTACGACTCTTGGGCTTCGACGCCGTCTTCGATACGGATTTGGGCGCCGACTTGACCATCGTCGAGGAGGCGCACGAGTTCTTGACGCGCCTTCAAAACGGCGGCCCCTTGCCGATGATCACGTCCTGTTCGCCCGGCTGGATCAGCTTTATGGAGAAGTTTTATCCGGAGCTGATTCCGCATGCCTCGACCTGCAAATCGCCGATGAGCATGCTATCGACGCTGGCCAAGACGTATTACGCCGAGCAGAAGGGAATCCCGCCCGAAAAGGTCTTCATGGTCGCGGTCATGCCTTGCGTCGCAAAGAAGTACGAGGCTCGGCGGCCGGAGCACATGATGGAAAACGGCTTACCCTATACGGACGCCGTCCTAACGACGCGGGAGCTGATTTGGATGATCAAGTGCTACGGCATCGAGTTCACCTCCCTGCCCGACGGCGATTTCGACGCTCCCCTCGGCCTGGCGACGGGGGCGGGGGATATTTTCGGCACGACCGGCGGCGTCATGGAGGCTACCCTGCGGGCCGCCTACCACATCCTCACCGATAGGCCGCCGGAACGCCTGGAGTTCACGGAGGTTCGAGCCGTGGAGGGGCTTCGCGAAACCTACGTCGCCATCGGCGAACGCAACATTCATGTCGCGGTAGCCAACGGACTCAACAACGCCAAGCAGGTTTTGGATAAGGTGACGAGCGGACGGGAAAATTTCCATGTCATCGAGGTGATGGCCTGCCCCGGCGGTTGCATCGGCGGCGGCGGGCAACCGTATCCTCCGCCCCATTACCACATCTTGGATCCGCAATTGCTCAAAAAACGCGCTGCCGCGCTCTACGCTATCGACGGCTCCAAGAAGCTCCGCGAATCGTACGAGAACCCGGCGTTGGAGGAGATCTACGAGAAGTTTCTGGGCAGCCCCGGATCGGAACGGGCGCACCAACTGCTGCACACACACTATTCGCCGAAGTTGCCGCGAGGTATCCGATGAATTGCCAACACGCGTGCTCCACCGATAATTGGGCCGAAGTCAAGGCCGCCGCCGAGCGTGTGCTGGGTGAAGACCTGGTCTCCTTCATCGAGCAATGCCGCGCGGAGCAAGACCCGCACAGCCAACTCATCGCCGTGCTGCATCGGGTTCAAGGCAAGTTCGGCTATTTGGGACAATCGCAACTGGATGCCGTAGCCCAATTGCTTCAGGTGCCCGCCGCGAAGGTATCGGGCGTGGCCAGCTTCTACCACTATTTCCGGTTGCAACCGCGAGGCAAGTTCATCATCAATTTGTGCCTGGGGACGGCCTGTTACGTCAAGGGAGCGGACCGCCTCGCCGAGAAACTCTCGGACGAATTGGGCATCCATTTCGGCGAAACCACCGGCGACGGCATGTTCACCTTGGAAGGCGCACGTTGCCTCGGGGCGTGCAGCCTGGCGCCCGTGCTGGTGGTTAACGACGACATGCACGGTTCGGTGACGCCCGACCAGATTCCCATCATCTTGGATCAATACATCAAGAAAGCCCGGCAGCAAAGCGACGAAAAGCCCGCACAACCGCAGACCTGAATGCTTTTGGGCACTCTTAAGAGCCGTACGAAGAACACGGGAGCCGCCTCCCAGTTGGGCGGCGATCCATTCCCCGGGTCTCGCTCAAGTATTCCGCACCAAAAGAGGGCGTCGAGGGCCGGCCGGCTCTCGACGCCCGGGTTTCCGGTTACCGGTTCACGCCAGACTCGGCTCCCAGGAGGGACGATCAGGCGATCACACCATGAATATTTTGTCGGATCTTGAATCGCCCGACCAAATGGCTCAAGGAATCGGCTTGCGACCCTAATTCCTCGCTATTGGAGGCCAATTCTTCGCTGCTGGAAGCGGTATGCTCCACGACCTCGGCGATGCCGCTGACGGCGCGAGCCACTTCTTCCGCCCCGCCGGCTTGCGCGATCGCCGATTCCGCGATTTCGCCGATTTTGCCCGCCGTGGCCTGAACGGCGGAGACGATATCCCCTAAGGCGGCGGCTACGGCTTGGCTCAACTCCACTCCTTGCTCGACGCTCTTGTTGGCGTTGCGAATGAGTTGGGTGATCTCGGCGGCCGCACGATTCGCACGTTCCGCCAGCTTGCGCACCTCGTCCGCCACCACGGCGAAGCCCATTCCGTGTTCGCCCGCCCGTGCCGCTTCGATGGCGGCGTTCAAGGCCAGGAGGTTCGTCTGACCGGCAATCTCGGAAATGACTTGGATGATTTGGGATATCTGTTCCGCATTCTTGCGGATGTCGGCCATCGCTTCCAAGGATTGACCGACGGCCCGCTCGCCCCGCTTCGCCAAACCTTCCGCCTCGCATCCCAGCCGTTGCGCTTCCTGGGCCGCGCTTTTGACGGTCGCGACCGACTCCGCCAACTGCTGAATCGACGCGTTGATTTGTTCAACGCTCGCACTCTGCTCCTGCGCGCCGGAGGCCAAGCTTTGAGAGGCCTCCGACACGATCCGCGAGCCTTCCCGAAACTGTTCCGTGCTGCAAGTCACATCGGCGATGATCGCCTCCAATTTGTCGCAGAAGGTGTTGAACCAAACAGCCATTTCTCCAATTTCGTCCTGACCGGAAACGCGCAGGCGTTTCGTAAGGTCGCCTTCGCCTTCGGCCACGTCTTGAAGCATACCAACAACTTCTCGAATGGGGCGCACGATGCTGATCGCTAACGATACTCCCACCGCCAGCGCGACCAGAAATGCCAGAGCGGAACCGGTCAGCATGACGGCCTTTGCGAATCTTGACGTCCGCGTCCCTTCCGCCACGGTCTGATCGGCCAGCTCCTCTTGCTTTGCGATCACCCGATCCAAGAGGCCTGCGGCCTTGGCCTGCTTGTCCGCTGCTTCGTGAACGACCAGCGCCAAGTAGGCGTTTTCCTTTTCGAAGGCGGCCCTCCCCACCGACTCCAATTCTTCCAGGCCCGCCAAGGTCTCCTCCGCCGCCGCTTCCATTTTTAGCAATTCCGCCCTTGCGGCTTCTTCGTCTCCGGAGGCTTTCATGCGTTTGATCTCCGCCACCGCGTCGTGAAAACGTCGATGCGGTTCCGCAACTCGGTCCAATACTCCGCGGATATCCCGATTGTGACTCTGAAAACTCCTCGCCCACCGCGCGAATTCGCAACTTGTGTGGTCGTCGCCGCCGTCGAATTCCGTTCCACGGAGCACAAGCCCCTGTACCTTAGAAAGGAGCTTATAGTGTCCCAGGCGAAGCGTTTCTATTTGGCACAGGAACGTGGCCGGATCTCCAACGTCCAAAGCTCGAATATCGCGGCACTGCGCCAAGCCCTTATCGTTGAGTTGCCGCCAATCGGCTACCGCCGCCTGAAAGTCATCCCAAAGCATTTGAATATCGGGCGGATGACTCATGCTCTCGAATTGTGCACATTCTTCCCTATAGCTCTTCCTCGCTTTTTCAATCGTCTCAAATTGTTGCTCCCAGGTCGAATCGTCGAGTTTCTGGCTTAGTAGGGTCCGTTGCGCAATACGCAACTCGTCGAAAGCCGCCTTGACACTCTTTAGTGAGCTGACGGAGGCAGAATGGTCTGAGACACATTCTGGGCACATGCCTGGAATCGGTTTAAGGCCCAGTAGCCGATCCCCCCCACAACCACCGATGCCGAGGCGACGAAGCAGAAGCCGCCGATCAACTTCGTCTTGATCGAGACACGGGACAATCGTTGGCGCGCCATGGTCGTACTCCTTTCAGCAAAGAAGCATGCGAGCGAACACTTCGGAGAGCAGCAATCAGTCCACGCAGCGACTGATCACCTGTCAATGCGAAGCCGCCGTATGCCGGCAGCCGCGAGAACGGGAGGGGTGGAGTAGCTAATAGAAAGCAACTGCTCCGCGCGAGAACAGGAGACCGGCTCGCAAATAAGAGATGCAACTAATAAAACTGTAGCTTAAAAAATCGCCCGGTCAAACGACATCATCCGCTCCGAACGGCATTTTGAACGGCTGTCCTCAATCCCCTCGCCCTCGAAATAAATCATGAAAACTTTGCCATTTTGGGAATAACGGATGGCAACAGCCATCTTGCCATGAGTCAGGGGCGAAGATTCAAGAGTATTTCCATCAGCGGCGCGTTGTGGTGGTACGGCTTGACGAGAATATCGAGGTGTCCGTCTCCATTGACGTCGGCAAGCCTGCCCTCGTGGATGCCTTGACCCGTGCGGACGATCTCCTTTCGGAACCCTCCCCGGCCGTCTCCGAGCCATACCATGATGCGAGCACGGTCTCCGGCGCCGGGCGATCCCATTTCGCCGATCACGATGTCTAGGTTACCGTCACGATCAAGGTCGCCGATCTCGCACGTGTGGCCGTGCACCACCTCCCCCAGCGAATGCCCCTGCCAACTCCTGCCGTCGAATTCGTACCACCGAGCCTCCCCGTCGGTATCACCCGGCGAGAAGACGATTTCCGGCCGCCCTCCCGCCACCAATTGTCCGGCCGCGCACTGGGTAAACCGCAAGCGGTCATCAATGATCTCGCAGTCGAAGGCGTCGTCGCCGCGGTACCGCAACCATCGCCCGCCGCCCACGATGTCCAACACTCCGTCGCCGTCCACGTCCACGGGTTGCGATGGGAAACCTTCCAACTCCGGGCCGTCCTGCCAGCGATAAATGACCCGCGCCGACCAAGGCGTTTCCACCCGCGGGTCTTTCGGCGGTGAAAGCATGAGAAGACTTTTGGCACCTTGATTCCACGACAACAACTCGGGGCGCCCGTCGCCCGTAAAGTCTCCGAACGTCTGATCGTGATGTTTGCGTCCCCCATCGACCTTGATGAGCCGCCGTTTCCAAGGCTTTTCGAAATGCGGCCTCGGATTCTCCCACCACCGCATCTCCGGTCCGGAGGCGTCTTGGCCCAAGATCAAATCGGGGTCGCCGTCTTCGCCCAAATCGGCCGCAACGCCTCCCGCCTCGGGCCGCAGCCCCCCGCCTCGATGACGCGCCGTTCCCAAGTCGTCCCGGTCCATCGATACCACACGACGGCCGGTGCTCGGGTCCGCTCGCCCACGGCAAAATCGAGGATCGAATCGCCGTCGAAATCGGCGACGACCAAACACGTTTGTTGATCGCCGGAGTTGGGCGGCGGAAAGTCTCCCCAACGACTGCTCTTCAGCGTCCAGGAGCCGAAGTCTCGCTCATCGGCAGCGGCGACGCCCGCAACGCAGCACCAAGCGAGCCAAACCAGCGCCGCCCGGCCGAGGATGCGCGTCACACATCGCGATTCGACCAAGGGCCGGAGGGTTCCTGGAAACCGACCCGACGCGACGGCGCGGCCGCTCCTATTGCCGGAAGATAGCGGAACAGGCTTTTGATATGGTGCATGGCAGTTCCTCGCGGCCGTCACGGCGATAATTCATTCCGAAATCGCAGATCCGGGCACGCTCGGGCGTGCTCGGTGTGTGGTGCCGTTCTCTTCGCTCCAACACAATCTATCACTGCTCCAGGCTCGCACAAGAGCGGCCCCGCGGCGTGCGGAGGTACCTCGCACAGTCGGAAATGCACTGCGGCTTCGAGGGAGCAGACACCGCGGCGCAGCAAAAAGGGCCGTCGGTGATCGAACCGGCGGCCCTCGTATCAGGAGGGGGGAGGGATTCGGTTTTCGGCTACGGCGTGGTGATGCCGAGCTTTTCTTCCTCTTCTTCGGGGATGATGATCCGCGGAGTGACCATCATCATCAGGCTTTGGGTTTCCCGGCCGACGCTCGCGTTCTTGAAGAGCCGGTTGAGGTACGGGATCTTCGAGAGCATCGGCACGCCGAACTCATTGCGGCCCTCGCTCAGCCGCTTGATACCGCCCAACAGAACCGTGCCGCCGTCCGGAACGCTGACCGTCGTGTTCACGGAGACCGAAGCCACGGTGGGCAATTGGACGGTGCTGCCTTGCCGCGTGGTCGTGCGGTTGCGGCTGTTCTTAGTGTTGTCGTTCGGCTCCGTCTGGTTCCCTTCCGCCGAGGTCGTCTCCGTGGTCGTTTCCGATCCGGTGAAGGTGAACTGATTCACCTCTTGGATGCGGGCGAAGTAGGGGATGACCGTCATGCGGACGAACCGCCGATCTTGGGAGACCACAGCCTGTACCGTGAGGAAGGTGCCCTCGGAGACCATCACGACCACCGGTTGCTGGGCGGCCGCGAAATCGCCGACCACGGGGATGATTCCCATCACGAACGGGCTGGTGGACTGGTCGGAAATCGAGGCGTATTGGCCGTTGAAGAGCGTGACCTTCGGCGCTTGCAGGACGTTCGACCGGCGATCGCCCTGGGCGGCTTCGATGAAGAAATAGGCCTCGATCTCGCTCAGGATGGCGAATCCCAGTTGAGCGCCCGCGGTACCGTCGTAGCCGCCGAATTGCGGCGTGGCCAGCGCGAAGCTCCCTTGGCGGAACGGGATGTCGAGGTCGGCGCTGAAGCTGGCCGGGGCACCCAAGCCGACCGGTGCGCTGAGGCCCACCGTCACGCCCCGGCTCGAATCCTTGTCGGTCAGGTCGCGGACCTCTTCCTCGTCATTCGCCGGATCGGCCGGAGTCACGACTTGTCCGAAGGTAACGCCGCTTCGGCCGTCGATCTTGTCATTGAGGTCGAAGTCGAAGTCGACGCCGATCCGTTCGAAGAAGTTGTCGTTCAAGGTGATGAATCGGACCTCGACGGTGACTTGCAGATCCTGCATTCTGCGGAGCTGCTCCAGCAAGTCGGCGATCTGTTCGTGAACTTCCTGCGTGTTGCTGATCACGAGGCTGAGATTGGTGGGGAACGGCGAGATGGAACCGGGTCCGCCTTGGGCATCCCAACTGGTGGGATCCACCGTCGTCTGGATCAGGTCGATCAGGCTTTGGAAGTCGGCCAACGCGGCACCGCCCATTCCGCCGGCGCCCGCCCCGAACGGCACGTTCGCGCCGCCCGGCAGAGCGTTCGCCGTGGATTGCGACATCTGAGCCAGAATGGCCGGGTTGATTACGGCCGAGACCCGTTCACCGCCGCGCGAGGCGAGGACGGTATTCGGCGTCGTACCGGCCGAGACCACGCCGGCTTGACGCATGGCATTGGCGTAGGCAGCATCCAGCGGCATACCGCTTTGGATGAAGTTCGGGATAGGACTGACCAGGTCGGCGACGTCGTACGCCCTGGTATAGACCACGCCGCGCGTCATCTGCTCGCTGGTGATTTTCAGCACGTCGTCCTGGATGACGTAGGAGAGGTGCAACGGCTGCAAGATCAGGTTCAACGCGCTCTTGAGGGAGACTTCTTGAGAGAGATTGATGGTCACCGGTGCGTCGGTCGAAACGCCTTCCGTGGCCAAGCCGTTCGGATCGATGTGCACGTTGACGTCGGAGAGTTTGGCGAGGAAGTCGATCACTCGCGACAGAGGCGCCGCCTCGAACTGCATCATCACCGGGGTGGAGAGCTTACGCTCGATCTCCAGCTCCCTTTCCGAACGCTGCCGGCGGATTTCGGCCATCTTCGCCCGCCGATCCGTCAACTGCTTCCATTCCCTGGCGTCCGGCAGGAGGAACGGATTGGAGTCGTCGAAGGGCACGGACGAGCGATCCACCGACGCCAAGGTCGCAAGGAAGGCCTGTTCCTTCTGATCCTTGAGGGCCATATTCTCGCTGTATTGGCGGATGAATCGGGCGTTCAAGACCAATTGTTGCGTGACGGGGTTCTCGGGATCGAGTTCCGCCGCCCGTTTCGCGACCACCTCCGCCTCCGCGAAGCGCTGCTGGCTGATGAGCTGATTGTACTCTTGCACCATCTCCGCCAGCTTGCTTTGCTTGTCGAAGGTTCCCAATCGGGTTTGCGTGACCGAAGTCTCGACCTCGGCATTGCGCTTTTGGCGATCGAGAATCGGCTTGTTTTGCTCGACGTAGCGATAGATCTCCGCCAGTCGAGCATCCAATCGCCGCAGGAGCTGATCCCGCGCCGCGGAATCGACGGACGCGGTCTCGATTTTCCCGCGCATCCCTTCCAAGATCTGCCGGCTCCGCGCGGGATCGCCGTCCAACAGGCTCAGAGCTTGGGATTCCTTTTGCGCCAACTCCGCGGAAAGCTGCCGAACAATCATCTGCTGTTGCATGGAGATTTCGGAGCTCGGCGGCACGGCCTGGTAGCCCGTGCGAGCTGCGGATTGTTGCAGGATGTCCTGAACCCGTTGCACGGTGACCGGGTCCATTTCCGCGAAGTAGGCCGTCGATTGACGGAAGTACTCCATGGCGGTCGCTTGGTCGTTCCGCCGCAATGCTTCCTCCGCCTGCCGGACCAGCATCATGCCGCGGCCGGGGACGGCGGCTTCGGCTTGGAAGGGCCCTGCCGGTAGGCCGGGTTGGACCGACGAGGCCGCTACGTTGCGCGTGGCGTCCGCGGCGGGATTGTACACCGCCGCCGCCGCGACATTGGGAGTGCCGTAGTTCCCCGAGGCCGGAACCACGCCCTGCGCGGCGGCCGGAATGACTCCCGCCGATGACTTGGCCTGTTGCACGGCGGCAAGCAAGCGGGCGGGGCTGTCCTCGCCGGGGCCGAAGGCCGACTCCGGAAGTTGGAACGAAGCCGCCTGCATGGCATACGTTTCCGCGGTGCTCCAATCACCGGTTTGCAGCGCCGCACGAGCACGCTGGAGGAGATCGGCGGCACGCTGCTTGGCGGCCAAGGCATAACCGGGGGCGTTCGCGGCCGCTTCCGGAACGCTGACCGGGCTGCGACGGCGGCGTTCTTCGGCGACGCGATCCAGGATCGTCTCCGGTCGCAACTCGAAGGGGCTGAAGCTGACGCCTTGCTGCACCGCGTGCTGAGCCAGGCGCTCCGCCTCGTTCAGATCACCCCAACGCAGCAAGCCGTCGGCCTGTTCCAGCAGCAGCTTGGCGTAAAGCCGACGCCACCCTTCGCTTTGACCTCGCTCGGCCTTTTGAGCCATGAGATCTTGATAGGTGCGGATCAGGGTTTCGATCCGTTCCGGAGAATCTTCGAAGCGACCGTAAGTCAGCCCCAGCGAACGGACCTGCTCCACGTGGCGCTGTGCGGTCTTGATGTCACCCAGGGCCAAGGCCCGGCGGGCCTCCAGCAACCATTGATCGCTCTGCTTCTGGGTGGGCGATTTGCTTTCGGGGGTGATTCCGGGCGGCGTCATCGAGGTCATCTGGCCGACCGGCGGCAGGGGCGTGATCGGCGCTCCATTCGCCGAGCCGGCTTGATTGCCCGCGGCGGGATCATAGCCCATGCGGCGAAGATCGTCGGCCAACTTGGCCGGAGAATCCTCGTCCGGCGAGAATACCGCCGAGACGCCGACCGCGGCACGGTACCAATTGGCGGCATCCTGCACATCTCCCTTGGCCAGCGCCAATCGACCGTTGCGAAGATAGGTCTTGGCAAGGCTCTTAGGATCGTCGGCGCTCAATCCCCGGGCATCGAAGGGAGTTTGCCCGGGGGCGGGAGCACCGGCGGCCGAGCGTGCCGCTTCCAAGGTCCGGCGGACTTTGCTCGGCGTGTCTCCCAGATGCAGCGGGGGATAGGGAACGCCCAAAGCTTCGGCTTGCCGGATCAGCAATTCCGCGCCCTGGTAGTTTCTTTCGGCGATGGCCTGCTTGGCCCGCTTCAGCAGATCATCGCTTTGCCGGCGCAAGGCGTCAGCGTCTTGGGCAGGCTGCGTTGTACCGAAGTCGGTCAGTCCCTGTCCGACCGCCCAGGGTGCCGTCATCAGCAGCCCCAGGCCGACGGCAGCCAGGCCGGTGAGGATGCGCACAGTCGTTTTCAACCCAGTTCTCCTTTCGAGACTCGCAGGACTCCGTTCCGCGCCTCGGTGGCGGCTGTCCCAGCCAAGATAACTTCGGTGTCCGTAACGCTCCGACGGCATAGGGGTATCGCCTCCATGCGATGCCTTCGTCGCCGCAATCTCCCCGAGCCCTTTCCCTTGCCAGACTCGTGTTCCACAGGCGGAGATTCGGTGAATTCGCTGATCCGACACAGGGTCGGTACGGGTCAAATACTCTAATCGCGGTTTTGGGTCAAGGTTGATTTCATCGGATTTTTCGCGGTGGAAGCATTTCGGCTCCTGCGTCCGTTGCTTGACGGAGAACCATCCGGCGAAACACAAACCGAAACTTCACCTTCCTCCTGTCCTCGCCTCTCGAATCCCGGCGGTCGGAAGTCGTCTGCCCGTTCGAACCTGGAAAGCGTGCATGACTTCCTCGCCCGATTCGTGGGGCACACCCTGTCACCGGCCCTGATGCCTATTGCTCGCGTGCCGGGGTTTCGTGAACCGAAGACGGCCGACCTCTTGCCCGGCCGCCTCGTCTCGCCACCGCCGCCGATATCTCACGGACGCACCCGTGCCGCAGTTGAAACTTCCCGCTTGCCGAGCCGCATCAAAGGGGTTGCTAGAACAAGAGGGCGGGAGAGTACAGCTCTTGCTTGCGACTGTCAACGGCGATTCGGCGACACCGCGAAAAAGAGAGAAGACGCAGCGGCGAGCGCGAGGTTTGGCAGGGAAGCCGCTCTGATATGCGGTGGTGCGGCGCACGCGATTTTGGCGACTGAACCGGCCGTCGCATCACGATGGCAAGCTTCCAACCGGTAGGGCAAACCCGACGCCTTCGCGCAACGGCACGGCGAAGAAAAAGCGGGGGAAAGCCCGACGAGACAGGGTCGCCGGACAAGTGAACCGCGGCCTTTCGAACACGTCACTGCGAGGTCGCGTTAGCGGCTCGCACGACCTGCGCCAGCATCCATCCGATTACAGCGGCACCCAGCACGAAGGTGACCAAGAACAGCACCATCGGGCCCCAATCGGGACTTTGCGGGATTTCCCAGACCTTGCCGTAAGCGGCGATTTCCAGGTTTTGCACGACCTGGCGGCTGACGGCGTTCAGCGCCAGCACGACAACTTGCGATCCGCCCACCGCGCCCGCCGCGATGACATCCAAGGCGCGACGGCGAAAGAACGTTAACGCGAGGACGGGCAAGACGGGAGAAAGAGCCGTCAAAACGGTCAGCGCCAAGCGTGCGCCGCCGGTCATATACGCGAGCAGCCCGCGATCCCACGTTCCCCAGACGTAAGCGGCCCCCGCCGCGGCTGTGACGACGAACCCGGCAAGGCTCAATCGCCAGGCGAAATCTCCGGCCCAGCGACGATATTCGGTGCGGTCGGTTTTCACGAAGCAAGCGGCATCGACGACGGTGTAAGCGGCCGTGGTGAGCATGGCCAACCCCAGCATCAAGCACCACCGCAACCATAACGAGGGATCGGCGAAATGATGGGCCGTCCCCGTCGCCGCGCCGGCCGTGTTATGGCTCAGCCAAAGCGGCTTCCATTGGTCCGGCGAAGCCATCAACGAAAAGCCGTTGCAGAACAGCAATCCCATCAGCAGGAACAGCCCTGCGGCGATCCATCCCGCCGCGTAGCGCCACGCGGGCATGGTCGCCGTTTTCGCTTTGAGCCCGAAAGCGAACGCATAGACGCCGTAGTAGGCGAAGATCAGCAGGATGATGATGGAGAACCAAAACCAAGCCGTGAGGATCGTGGCCGGGTAAAAAGCCCAAGGGTACGCCACCTGTACAAAAAGCAACGGCACGATGCCGAAGTTGACGCCGAAAGCCACGATGACCGGCATTTGCATCCCGAGCCGTTCCGCCCACTCGCGCGCATGGCCCGAGCGGCGATAAAAGAGGACGGCCAGCGCCATGCCCACGAACCACAGATTCATGGGCACCATGTGGAGGATGAATCCCAAGACTTTGAAGAACTGTACGAACCAAAACGGGGCCGGCATCGCCGGCAAGGCCGAAGTATCCAAGGTTTCCATCATCGCTCGGCCTCCAACTGCTCTAGGTTGGGATAGATGCCCTTGGGGCGCTCCGGTCGCAGAGTCCACAAATAGTCGGTCACCAGTTCCGCCTCTTCGCGCGTTCCCGACCAAGGGGGCATGAAATAATGCGTTTCGTGCAAGTGTGAAACCATTTCCACAAGCATTTCACGCGGTTTTCCGAAGAGCACCGGACCGACCGCGGAGTAGCCTTGCTTTTCGGCGTGGCAATCGTTGCAGTGGTGCATGAAGATCAGGCGGCCGACGAGCACGCGATCCTCGGGCTTCAATGCGAGCAACTTTCGGGAATCGACTTTGCCGCCTTGCAGAGCTTCGGGAAAGCGTTCCCGGACGTACTCGCGGGTCCATCGCCCGCTCTGGAGGAAGCCGGCCTGTCGGAAAACCGGTACCTCCTCCTCCAAGATTTGATTTCCCAAGACGACGTTGTAGACGATATACGGCTTGCGGACGGCCTCACGGATGAACTCTCCCGTGCTGAAGGCCGCCAAGCCGAAGAGGAAAAGCGCCAAGGCGAAGCCCGGACTCATCCATTCCGGGTGACGATACGGCCCCAAATAGAGCAAAAAAAAGACGGCGGCCGTCAGCGCGAAGATCAGCACCGTCAGCACCGTCAGGACGGCTGCCGCCTCCAGGGCCATTCTCGCGGATTCCGGCAGCATGGCGAACCAACCGATACCGCCCAGGGTGATCATCACGGCCCCGATCAAGGCCGGCCGCGTGGACCGCCGCACGATCAACTCGCGGAGCGCCGACTCCTTGAGTGTCCACGAGGCGTGCACGTAAACGTACAGGGAGGTCAGCAGGATGGCGCCCCCCGTACGCGAAATCGTTTGCGGAATGAATTGCGGATTGAAAAAGCCGCTCCAGAACGTGCGGTGCTCCAACCACGAGCCGGGATGAAGCATGAACGCCGTGATGCCGGTGATCAAAACCAGACTAATCCACGCTGCGCCCGCATAAATCCGGGCAATGGTCACGTGCGTCTTCGGTTCCAATCTGTTCCAGCAGTAATAGAAGATGAAGGCCGCCGTGAGCTCGATCACGAAAAACACCCACTCCGTGGCCCATCCGAAAACGAAGTTTCGGATCAGCACTTCCGTGGCCAGCGGCGAAGCTAACCCGATCGTCCACCAGATCCCGACGCCGGAGATCGCGCCGAAGACGACGGTCAGCAGGATGAAGAACGGCGCATGCCGCCTCAGATAGTCCAGGTAATCACGGTTCGCGGTGCGGTAGGCGAAACCGGTTTCCACGGCGAAGAACAAACCGCCTCCTACCGCGTAATGCGAGACCAACACGTGGAAAACCGAAATCACGGCGATAAGCATCGGTGCCGTGAGCTGCGGAACATACCACCACGGATAATGCATCGATGGTCCTTTCGTCGATGAGCCGGGAATCGCAGAACATCGGGCCGCCGTCGGATTACCGACCCGCGCGCGGCTTCAAACCGGGGATTTGGTGAACGGCACCTCCGTGCGCTGCGATATTCGTTCATCATAGCCCGACACGTGCGGACTGCCAGACGGAGCTCCGAGAAGCGTCCTTGACTCTCTCGGCGGATCTCTCGGCGGACCACCTCCGTCCGTGCGAGGAGCCCCCGTCAAAAAAACATCCCTGTCCGGCGAAGAACCGAGCAGGCATGGGGTAAATCCTTCGCCCGAGCATCCACCTCTCTGTGAGAGCTTCAGCACTTCAGGAACGCGGCGAACGGTTGCCGCATCCAGCCATGGGGCCGCGCCACGTCAGATCGGCGTACCGGCAAACGACGCCAAGGCTTTCATGTAGTTTCCTCTCTCAAAGGCCGCCGGGTTGGGCGAATTGCGATGACTCACGCTGCCTTTCATCTGCGCTACCGAAACGTAGTCGTTTTCCTCCATCCAGGCCTTCATCTGCTCGGCCATGGCGCCGACGCAGCTCAGCCCCTGTTTGTACAAGGCGGAAGCCAACATGACCACGTCGGCCCCGGCCAAAACGGCCTTGATCGCGCCCTGCGACGAGTGCACGCCGCTGGTCAAAGCCAGTGAGGCGTCCACCCGACCGTACAGTACGGCGATCCATCGCAAGGGCAGGAGCAGTTCGAACTCGGTGCTCAGCACGAGATGGGGACGCGTGTCCAAGGTATCCAGCCGAATGTCGGGCTGGAGGAAGCGATTGAAAAGCACCAAGCCTTTCGCGCCCGCGCCGATCAGGCGACGTGCCATGTGGCCCATCGAGCTGAAGTACGGTCCGACCTTGACCGCCACCGGGATCGAGATCGAAGACGACACGGCCTCGACCAGCTCCAAATATCGTTTTTCGACCTCTTCGCCCGTCATTTCCACGTCGGCGGCGACGAAGTAGATGTTCAACTCCAGGGCGTCGGCCCCGGCGTCCTCGATCAGCTTGGCGTAACGAAGCCAGCCGCCGAGCGAGGTCCCGTTGAGGCTCGCAATGACCGGAATCGAAAGCGAGCGTTTCGCGGCCTGGATTCGATCGAGATACTCCTCGCTGCCGATACGGTATTCCTCAGGCTCCGGAAAGTAGGAAAGCGCCTCGGCGAAACTGTCGGTGCCGAACTCGTGCACGCCGACGAAGTTCTCCTCCTCTTGCAGGATCTGCTCCTCGAAGAGAGACGGCAGCACGATGGCGGCGGCCCCGGCGTCCTCCAACCGACGCTGGTTGTCGAGGGATTCCGTCAAAGGACAGGCCGAAGCGACGAAGGGGTTTTTCAGCTCCAAACCCAGGTATTTAGTCCGTAGATCAACGCTCATTTTGCAGCCTCCTGAACGGTCGAGAGTGGTCACGCCGGATCCGCGGCAGCGGCGGCCTTGCGACCGCCCTGAGCCAGGGCCGTGCTGAAGTTTTCGTACAGCGCATAACGGAAATTGATATCCTCCTGCCCCAAGCGGAAGAGTTCCTCAGCCCGCTCCGGCTTGGACCGTGAGAGGATGGCGAATCGCGCTTGTTTCAGCGCGAATTCCTTGAACTCGCCCTTGGGAGGCCGGCTGTCCACGCGCAGCGGTTGCTCGCGATCGCGCGGATCGAAATGATAAAGCGGCCAGTAGCCGGTCGCCACGGCCTCCTTCTGGTACTCGAACCCCTTGGACATGTCGATTCCCCAGCCGATGCAATGGCTGAGGGCGATGATGATGGACGGCCCGCGGTACGACTCGGCCGCGCGAATCGTGCGGATGGCGTGCAACGGATTGGCCCCCATGGCGATTTGCCCCACGAAAACGTTGCCGTACGACATGGCGATCAAGCCCAAGTCCTTCTTGCGCCCGGGTTTGCCGGCGGCGGCGAACTTGGCGACGGCTCCGCGGAAGGTAG
Organism: Thermogutta hypogea; assembly: GCF_055386265.1. Lineage (NCBI taxonomy): Bacteria > Pseudomonadati > Planctomycetota > Planctomycetia > Pirellulales > Thermoguttaceae > Thermogutta > Thermogutta hypogea. Next base: position 326,375 of record NZ_AP042425.1, on the reverse strand, counting down.
CCTTGGAGGCTTGTCCGCCGGTGTTCGAGTACACTTCGGTATCCAACACCAGCAGATTGATGTCCCGTCCGGAAGCCAGGACGTGGTCCAACCCGCCGAAACCGATGTCGTAGGCCCAACCGTCCCCGCCGAACGACCAGATGCTGCGCCGGATCAAGTAGTCCGCGGATGCGATCAAGTCGCGGGCGGCGGAATCTCCCAGGGTGACCAACTTGGCCTTCAACTCCGCCACGAGTCGCCGCTGCAAGGCGATCTGCTCGTCCGTCTCTTGGGGATTGTTGAGCAGTTCCTGCACCAAGTTCTCGCCCACCTGCGCGGCGAGCTTCTTGAGCAGGTTCGTAGCGTGGTCCACCTGCTGATCGACGGCCAAACGCATACCAAAACCGAACTCCGCGGCATCCTCGAACAGGGAGTTGTTCCACGCGGGCCCGCGGCCTTCATGGTTCGTCGTATACGGAGTACAAGGCAGGTTGCCGCCGTAGATGGACGAGCAACCGGTCGCGTTGGCGATCAACATGCGGTCGCCGAAAAATTGGGTAATCAATTTGACGTAGGGCGTCTCTCCGCAGCCGGCGCAAGCCCCCGAGAACTCGAACAGCGGCAGCAGGAGTTGCGAACCCTTGACGGTATCGACCGCCACCTGTTTGCGATCGATATCCGGGATGGAAAGGAAGAAATCGAAGGCCGCCCGCTCCCGATCCAAGTGATCGAGCTTCGGCAGCATATCGATCGCTTTGTGCTTCGCGACTTCCTTGTCCCGCACCGGGCACACTTCCACGCACAGCCCGCAGCCCGTGCAGTCGTCCGGTGCCGTCTGCACCGTCACCATCATGCCGGGGTATTCCTTGCCGCGCCACTCGGCCGACTTGAAGCCTTCCGGCGCTCCGGATAGCAGGGCCGGGTCGTAAACCTTCATGCGGATGGCGGCGTGCGGGCAAGACAGCGAGCAGAGGCCGCACTGGATGCAAATCTTCGGGTCCCAGATGGGGATTTCCAGAGCGATGCTCCGCTTTTCGTACTTGGTGGTTCCGGTCGGGAACGTGCCGTCCGGAGGCAGGGCGCTCACCGGCAGGTCGTCGCCCCGGTAGGCGATCATCATGCCCAGTACGTCGCGTACGAAGTCCGGCGAATCCGGCGGTACCGCCGGCACCCGATGCAGTTGCGAGGTGACTTGCGACGGGACTTGGACCTGTTGCAGCGACGCCAACGCACGATCCACCGCCGCGAAGTTCTTCTCGATGATCGAGGTTCCGCCCTTCTTGCCGTAGGCCTTGACGATTTGATCCTTGATCTCTTTGACGGCGTCTTCGATCGGAATGACCTTCGCCAAGGCGAAAAAGCATGTTTGCATCACGGTGTTGATGCGAACGCCCATGCCGGTTTCCTTGGCGACACCGTAAGCATCCACGACGTAGAACTTCAGCTTCTTTTCGATGATCTGCTGTTGCACTTCCGCCGGGATATGATCCCAGACCGTATCCGCCGGGAAGGGGCTGTTGAGAAGGAAGGTGGCCCCCGGCTCCGCCACCGATAGCACGTCGATGCGTTCCAGGAAATGGAATTGGTGGCAGGCCACGAAGTTGGCCTTGTGAACCAGGTACGATCCCTTGATCGGTCGCGGGCTGAAGCGGACGTGCGACGTCGTCATCGAGCCTGCCTTGCGCGAGTCGTACACGAAGTATCCCTGCGCGTAGTTCGGTGTATTCTCGCCGATGATCTTGACGGAGCTGCGATTGGCGCTCACCGTGCCGTCGCTACCCAGGCCGAAAAACACCGCACGAACCACGTCGTCGCCTTCGGTGGAAAGATCGGGATCGTAATCGAGACTCAGATGAGTCACGTCATCCACGATCCCGACGGTAAAGTGATTCTTGGGTGCGGGCTTGCCGACTTCCTCGAACACGGCGACGGCCATGGCGGGGGTGAATTCTTTGGACGAAAGCCCGTATCGGCCGCCGATGATGCGCGGCACGGCGGTCCCTTTTTGTTCCTGCCAGTTCTCGGCGACGGCACCGATGACATCCATGTACAGCGGCTCACCCAAGGCTCCCGGCTCCTTCGTGCGGTCGAGCACCGCGATGCGCCGGACGCTCTTGGGCAAGGCCTTGACCAGCGCGGCGCCGTCGAACGGGCGATAGAGGCGTACCTTGAGGACGCCCACCTTTTCGCCTTGATCCACGAGGTGATCGACCGCCTCTTCCACCACTCCGCAGCCGGAAGCCATGATCACGATCACGGATTCCGCTTCCGGATGCCCGCAGTAATCGAAGAGGTGATAGGCACGACCGAATCGCCGCGCGAACTCGTCCATCGTCTCCTGGACGATTTCAGGGACCTTTTGGTAGAAGGGATTGCACGCCTCTCGGGCCTGGAAGAAGACGTCCGGATTCTGCGCGGTACCTCGGAGTACGGGTCGCTCGGGAGACATCGCCCGCTCGCGATGCGCTCGGACCAAATCGAAATCGATCATGCCGCGGACGTCGTCCTCGGTGAGCTGCTCGATCTTGGCGACCTCGTGCGAGGTGCGAAAGCCGTCGAAGAAGTGCAGAAAAGGGACCCTCGCTTTGAGCGTTGCGGCATGGGCGATCAAGGCCAGGTCCTGCGCCTCTTGCACCGAGCCCGACGCCAACAGGGCGAAACCGGTGGTTCGGACGGCCATGACGTCGCTGTGATCGCCGAAAATCGACAAAGCGTGGGTGGCTACCGTTCGAGCCGTAACGTGGAACACCACCGGCGTCAGCTCTCCGGCGATCTTGAACATCTCCGGAATCATCAGTAGGAGGCCTTGCGAGGCCGTAAACGTGGAAGACAAGGCTCCGCCCTGCAACACGCCGTGCACCGCGCCCGCAGCGCCCGCTTCGCTCTGCATTTCCACCACTTGGGGCACCGAGCCGAAGATATTTTTCCGGCCGGCGGCGGCCCAAGCGTCGGGCAACTCGCCCAATCCCGAGGAAGGCGTAATCGGATAGATCGCCATGACCTCGGAACATAGGTGCGCGATGTTGGCCGTTGCTTCATTTCCATCCACGGTCACGAAGCGTTTGTCTGCCACGGTGTGATCTCCTCTTTCGAACGAGTAAAAAGCCTTGCCACCGGATGCTCCGCGTGGATACAGCCGGCGAGGCAGTGCGAATCGTGATTGCTTTACATAACGCTCATGTTCGAGCTGCCCGCTCTCTCGCAAACTTTACCGAGGGAGGTCTGCTCAAACCGCGGAATTACCCCTTTCGCAGGTTGAAACCCAGACCGATCTTCGCGAGATTACGGTCCGCCAACCCATGCCATCGGATCGGCGAGGTGAATCGGATGGAGAGAAGAGACACATGCGGCGACGCCGGAACCCGGTGAGTTCCGGCTGAATTGCCGTCTCGATTAATCCCCTTGGACGCGCCGAACCCTGAGTCCACCCGAGGCGAAGACAAGGCTTGGACCGACACGTCGTCCCGATCCCAAATCGCCTGCAAAACCAAGTCTCTTTGAACGTGGTCGGCCGAGATTTCTCCTGCCTTCTCGAACCGCCCAGCATCGTCCCAAACTGTCCCAGAAACCATTAAACTAGCGAGTTCCCCCCGAAGTCGCAAGCTACGGGAACCTGCAAAGGGCCGAAAAACGTAGCTTCATGTCGCGAAAAGACATGGGAATAAACATCGGAACTTGTACGACGCGCCGTGCTCCGTTTTTCCTTTGGGCGATCCAATCGCCGCCCGGGCACCGGTCGCAACTTTCTTCCTCCGCCCTCCCCTAGCCTTTTCCAGCGACAGCGTATAATTACGGCAGTTGAGTTTGTTTTAAAAGCTTCAAATGAAGCAAACCATCCATTCGTTTTCTCGAGCCTGCTAATGATGTGGACCTGACGGCGAAATTGCGGGCTCGTGCAGTCAAGCTCTAGCCGTCTGCTTTTTTATTCAGAAAGCAGGCCGGCGCAGTTAGGCCTTTATTCGACGCTGAGGGAGAAATGATGGTAATCGTCAAGGTGATGTCGACTATTTCTATTGCCCTGGTGCTCTTCGTAACGGCCGGGCTTGCCTATGCCGAAGGGACCGGCAAGCCCACCGATCGCAACGAACTCAAGGTCGGCGATCCCGCCCCCGACTTCGAACTCAAAGGCAGCGATGGAAAAACCTATCGGCTCGCGGACTTTCGCGGCAAACAAATCGTCGTAATTGCTTGGTACCCGAAGGCTTTCACTCCCGGCTGCACGCGAGAATGCAAGTCTTTCGCGGCGCAAGGGGACCTCTTCAAGGCCTTGCCGGTGGCATTTTTCACAGCCAGTGTAGATACGTTGGAGGACAACCGCCGGTTCGCGGAGTCTCTTGGGGTCAAATACCCCATCCTCAGTGATCCGGACCGCAAAACCGCAATGGCGTACGGCGTCGTTGACGACCCAAGCGGATATGCTAAGCGATGGACGTTCATCATCGGGATGGATGGAAAAATCCTTCACATCAACAAGGCTGTGAAGGTCGATAGCCACGCCGAGGACGTCGCGGCCTGGATCAGCAATTGGCTGAAGTCCTCCACTTCCCAATCCGGGTCGTGAGGTTTTGGGAGCGGCCGGGCCGGGATCGCCACGAATCCCGTCAACGTTCAGATTTCTTTCGTCACCCCCGGGATCGCGCAGGGGAAGATTCCGTCCGGCCCCTCTTCGATCGGCGGCTTTGATTCGAAAGAAAGGTGATCGACGTCGTCGACATACCGGAACTCTGAGTTCATCACCTCGTCCCAGGTGACCCGTTGTCCGGTATGGGCTGCGGTTCTGCCCATCAAAGCCGCCAGGTTGGCCAGCCCGGCTCTTCGGGCCTCATTGTGCGGCTTGTCGTTCATCACGGCGTCGAGCAAAACAACCCATTCCGCGTGATAAGGATTCACGTCCGGCTCGGGGTATTCCCAAACGATCTCCGACTTCTCCATGCGTTGACTCTTGTAGATTCGCGGTTTCGGCTGGTTGAGGCTCTCCATCAGCACGGCCGAGCCGCGGGCGCCGTGGACGTAATCGGAATACGTTTCCCAGCAATTGTTCATGTGCCGGGAAAAGGCGAAGAGCTTGGCGCCGTCGGCAAACGTGTACTCCACGCAGTAGTGATCGAAATTGTTGCCGGCTTCCGCGAAACATCGGCCTCCCATAGCTTGAGCCTCGACCGGCCAAGCGTCTTTCACCCAGCAGGCCTGATCCACGTTGTGGCAATGCCAGTCGATGAAAAATCCGCCGCTGACCCAGTTGAAGCACGTGGCGGCACGAATTTGGAACTCGATCGGGTTGCGATCCGGCGCGCGTCGGGGCACATACACCGGCCCATGAACGCGATAGATCCGCAGCGTGTGCACGTCGCCGATCGCGCCCTCGCGGATGCGATCCACCAAGGCTTGCCGGGCCTTGGAATGCCGCCACATGAAGCCGCAGCCGATCTTCAGGTTCTTCTTTTCCGATTCCTGCGCCGCCCGGAGCAGACGGCGATTCGCGGAAGCGTCCACCGCGAACGATTTCTCCATGAAGACGTTGACCCCCTTTTGCACCGCGTACTCAAGATGTAGCGGCCGAAATAGCGCGTGCGTGGCCAAGATGGCGATGTCGCCCGGTCGCAGTTCGTCGATGGCCTTCTTGTAAGCGTCGAAACCGACGAAGCACCGTTCCGGGGTGACTTCGACGCGGTCCGCGAAGTTGGTTCGCAGTGCATTGAGGCTGCCCTCCAGACGATCCTGGAAGAGGTCCGCCATGGCGTGGAGCCGAACGGGCGCGCCGGGCACCGAAAAGGCGTCTCCGACCGCTCCCGTGCCCCGGCCGCCGCAGCCTATCAAGGCAAGACGAATGGTGGGATCCTCGGCGACGTGGGCATGAACCGTTCCGGACCATGCCACCGCTGATGCCGCCGCCAAAGCTCCGCTTTGAGCTAGAAATTCGCGACGGGAACGAGCTTGGGCGTTTGCGGAGCCGTTTTCACGTGCACGCATGATTCTTCTCCCCGGTTCAAAGTGATGCCAGAGCGGGAAACTTCCGGTAGCAAGCATAGTCGGGGCGCCGGCCGAGAGCAATGAGGCCGAGGCTCACCGTGCCACGGAGGCGGCTCAGGATCCCACCGCGGGCCGTTGCCGATCGTTAGGGCACGCCGCGACATCACGTGCCGGCGTCGAGTAATCCTGCGTAGCGCTTCAGCAGATAAATCGCGGTACCGCTGGGTTGAACGTGGCCCGGCGGAGGATAGCAACTATAGATGGCCGCCCGCAGGTCATCCTCCGCGGCGATCGCCAAGACTGCGGGACGATCGAACAGCAATTGCAATTGCTGGAGTCGGCGAGCGGTCGGCGGTTGAGCCGATGCCACAACCACGGCGTCACCGTCTTCTTCGATCGGCAGCACGCCCAAGTGGCGGGCAACTCCGCCGTCGAAGTGTTGCACCAAGTCCGGTCGAGGTTCAATTCCGGCGAGCTTGACGAAGCGGCAGTTGTGACTGGCGGCCAAAGCCTGCGCGGCTTCGAGGGCGCGGGGATCCTCGCGAAAAGCGATCATCGCCGCAAGCCCGGCCGGCGTCGCGTGCAGGCGGACCTCCGCTGCGGAGGTCTTGCTTCCGGCCTGGCATTGCCAAACACCGTCCGCGCTCCCTGCGATAAGACGCGACAAAAGGGGCATCAGCCAATAGACGGGCCACTCATGATCCGCCAAGACCGTGTTGCGAATGCGGTAGACGAACTCCAAACGGTCATCCCGGGGCACGATCAGCATGTGCGAGGCACGGTAGTGCCGGGCTTTGGCCGCATGCAGGGATAGCAGGTGATCCACGACGGGATTCTTCTCGTCGAAGACATCGTCCGCGGGCGTATGCCGCCGCAGCCGTGCCAACCAAGCCTTTGCGGCGGTCTGGTCGGGCATCATGGCGGGATCTTCCGCCATGGCCGCAATACGTTCGACCAGTTCCTCCGCATGCCCGGCAAGGTGATTCAGCAGCGCGGCATGCGTATCGATGCCGGGATTCTGTTTGACGATGTAGCAGAACAGAAAGTTGAACCACTCATCGAACAAAAGAACGGGATCGAACGGGATGCCGCGCTCGCTTTCCGCCAAGCGGCAGGCCGCCACGTAGAGAGCGTAACTGAGTACGATCGGAGTCAGTTCCGGATGTCTGCCGAACATCCGCAGAAAGTGCGAGATGATCGCCTCGCGCAACATCCACAGCCGGCTCTCCAGGTAGCTCCGTGCCGGTGGGGGAAGCACCGCCAGGATTTCAGACCTGGGAATCACGACGTCCAGGCCCCATCTATCGGCGGATCGCGTGCAGAGCTTGGGGCGGCGACGAATATCCTCGAACATGTCGAGCAATTTGTCGCCTGCGCATTGCCGCAGATAAGCGAGGATGGCTTCGGCGGGATGACCCTCGGGAGGGGCGGGGCGGTCGAATCGCGGTTGTTTGCCGGACCATTCGCCGGGCGGAATATTCTGCGAAAGCTCGGCCAAGATCAGCGTCAGGGATTCGGGATCGGTCGGCCCGTATAACCGCTCGACCAGCATCCGCAGGCGGCCCTCCGGTGCCAAGACCAGCTCCAAAGGCCGATTGAGGCGGAAACGCAGATCGTCGAGGGCTTGGGGGCTGCGGGGTTCGGCCACCGCCAGCGTGACCAGGTCTTGCCGAACACTGAGCGGCAGAACCAGGTAATCCCGCGCGATGTCGGCAGGCACGGCGGCCAAAACGTCCGCGGGGATGTGTACGTCCTGAAGATCGTTAAAAGGCAAACTCAGACGCACCGCGCGTTCCCGAGCCGCCTCGATCACCGCTCCGGCATCGCCCGTGCATTCCAGCAACACCGACAGGCCGTACGGCGTGTTGCGGCAATGCAGGCGAAGACGCCGCTCTTGCCCCTTGACCACGACCTTGATCCAGCCGAAAAAGTTGATCATGGCGATCAGCCGAACCGCCACGGGAAGCAATAAATCCGGCGGAAGATCCGATCGCGTGACAATCCCGTCATCGACACGAAACGCTGCTTTGACGCGATTCTTGAACTGCGCCAATACGATTCTCTGCGCCCCGATGCGAATGGCCTCACCGAGTAAAGATTGGATGGCTCGGGTAACGTCCGGACTGTCGGGGTCGACGGGCAAGGTGGCGGCCGTTACGGATTCCGCGGCCTCCGGCACCTGCACGAAATCGATTCCCGCTTCCTCGGTCGCGGTTCGTCCGGGTCGATCGCGAGTCGCCTCGTCATCCCCCTCGGGGGCAGCGTGGCGATAGAGCGAGCGCACGGCTGCGCGCAGTTGGCACTCGGCCGCCAGCACCACGCGGATACTGTGATCCAGAGCAAACCGCAAGCGATCGGACAAGTCGGGCGAGGGCGGGTTCGCCATCGCCAGCACCAAGCGTTCCTCTGAAAAACCAAGCGGTATCAGCAAATAATCGCGAGCCAGGGCATCGGGCACGAGGGTGAGGATGTCGCGGCGGACTCGCCGTCCCCTCAAATCCACGAACGGGAAACCCAAACGACCGGCGTGACGCTCGGCCGTAGACAACTCCGCCAGCTCCTGGGGGGAGCGACGCTCGTCTGCTGCAAGAATCTCCACATCCGGCGCTTCGCCGGGCGAGCCGCCGCCGTCACCTTCCGGCCGGATTCCACTCGCTTCTTCGTCCGGTGCCATGGCAGCCTCCTCGAGGATCGAGCGTACAACCTTGCGGCGACCTTTCTCGGCATCGGAATCGCCGCTCATCGACCGTCATGCAGAAAAGGCGCGGCTGAGTCCTACCGAGGGCCGCCCGACGGCACGGTATCGCGGCCGCCCGATCGGCGAATTCGGCTATCCGCCTCGCGGCAACGCCCGATCAGCCGCGGTCCGGATATCGTGCCGAACTCCGCTCCAGGGCGATTCATGGAAGCCCGCCGCCCCGGTTTTTCCCCTAGCAGCCTGTTGAAAAACAAAAACGCTTGCACAAGCCGTCGTGGGTGGAAGCCGATTGCAACCGCTACCAGTTGTGCTAGCAAACACTTTTTCAACAGGCTGCTAGGCGATCCTCGCATTTCGTTGGGCATTATAAATCCGTGCGCAACGCCGCGTCAAACGAAATCGGCGCGCGAAAAGGAGCCCCGCCGGGAGTGAAACGTCTCCAAGACGACCGCTATCCTGAGACGCCCGCGGAATCGACGATTGCGACCGTCTACTGATTGGACGATGCCGGCGTAACTCGGCCGAGAAGAGCCTTTTCGATCAACAGGTAATTCTGCCCCCGGAATTCCGTGATCGTCCCATCAATCGTCCAGTCCGGGGCTTCCGTGAAAGAGGCATTCGTGCGAAGTATCCTTTCGAGAGCCAAGTTTTCGAGGAGAACGTATCTTTCATCACGCTGCGAGAGAAACAGCGTCCAACGCTCGCCGAGAGGGCGAATCGATCCGACCAAGCCGCGCAGCGTCGTGCCCTCTCGAAGTCGCAGGCGACCCGATGCCTGCGCATCGGCCTGCATTTCCGCAACGCCGGCGGCGCCGGGAGTTGCCGGGTCTGTAGTTGGAGCCGGCGGGTTTGCCGCGTCTTCCGCCCGAAGCAGCCCTCCCCGACCGATCGCCACGAGGAGTACGGTCGTGGCGGCAAAGGCGGAACCGGCAAGGACCCACAATGCGGGCCGCCCCGGCCCGTAACGGGTAAGGCCGCGGGGAAGGCTGCTGTTGCCTTCACGGCGCAACCACTTGCTGACCCACTCCCGATTCCAAACCATGCCGGATTCGCCTCAGCCGGGTTTCGGCAGCATCAGACTGTAAAGCACCAGCACGGCACTTGCGGAGAGGGCCGCGTAGCCGGTCCACTCGGGAAAGCTGATAGTCTTGGGAGGTATAGGCGGCTCCACGCCCGTCAATACGCCCACGGCTTTACCGGTTGCCGCGACCGGATGGCCCGTTCGTTCCGCGAGAAACTTCGTCACCTCCGGAGTCAAGGTGATGGACTCCACGGTCTGCAATTCCAGACCGAAGAACAAGAGAAAAAGCCCGATCATGAAATAGTGATAGCGATTGAGTTCCATATTCGCGGAGCCAGGCCGAAGGTGGAGGTGCGGGGATATCCTATTGCTTCCTTTCGGCGAAAAAACGCGGGGGATTCGCCCAATCGTCACGCGGCCGTCCAAACGATGAATCACGAACAATCGGTCGTACGAGCCTCGCTGGAATCGGGCTGTTCCGATTGGGCGGAATGGACGGCATCTACCGGTCGTGAGCGATGCGACGCCCCGAGAGGCCGCATCATTTCGGACCGGCTCGCGTACAAGTCACGATCCATCGCCGACGTGACCTATGATTCTGAGGGTACCGCGCGGGATCGCCGCGGCGCGAGGCTCCGGTGCCGCTTCGCGAAACGACTGGCGACCGCCGAAGCGGAATCATGGCGACGTCGGATGCACCACAAGACGAGGGCTGAAGCGGCACTCGCAAACCTATTAAGGTCGGGTAAACTCGAGGAGGCTAGGCGATGACAAAGCGACTCTTGATCGCGGATGACTCCGTTCTGATTCGGCGGATGATCGCGGAGGTCTTGACGCAAGCCGGCTGGGTGGTCGTGGGCGAAGCCGGCAATGGTGCGGAAGCAGTGGAAAAGTACAAGGAATTACGTCCGGACGCCGTCACGCTCGACATCGTCATGCCGGGCACAGACGGGCTCTACGCCTTGGACGGCATTCTCGCGTTCGACCCCCATGCCCGCGTCGTCGTCGTGAGCGCCCTCAATCAAACCAAACTAATCTCAGAGGCCATCCGCAAAGGCGCGCACGACTTTATCGCGAAACCCTTCTTGCCCGAACAGTTGCAAGAGACCGTCAATGCCGTACTGGGCGAAGCGGTGGGGGCAAGCTGATCGAATTGAGCGGAACGCACCGTCCCACGCGACATGGGCCGCCCGCTCGATTTTCCCGGTCCCCGCCGGCGGCCGCTCGCAGATCGGCTATCTCCGGGGTTTTTCCGGAACGGAAAACTCGATGCTCGTTTCGCCCGTGCGGCGGCTCAGCAAATCCGTCACGGATAGCCGCAACGTGTAGCGTCCGGGCGCGAGGTCCGAGGGTATCGACAGTTCGCACCCGATGAAGAAGTCGCGTCGAACACGTCGGCAATACTCTTCATTGGGCGGGTATTGGTAGTCGGCCACCACCCTCCCGCCGTCATCGATGATGCGATACGAGCTTTGCCAACTGGTGCGGTAACCCTTGGCGGTTGATTCGCTCTTCAAGTTTTCGATTTCGGCGTAGAGCAGAACCGGCCGACCGGGCGAGAATTCGTTCTTCTCGAATGGTTCATACACTCCCCAACTTTGTACGGCGGTTACAAAGGCGGGATTGCGAATCTCCAAAGGACCTGCCTCCTGAAGCCGGTGAAGGGCATCCTCCAAATACCGCCGCGCCTCCAAGGCGGCGGTCCCCGTTTCAAGATCGGCGGCCGACGGGTCCGCAATCATCAGCGACAACCCGAAAAAGGTCTTCGACCAGAAATCCTGCACGTTGGACGGCAAACCGGCTACGGGACGCACGGCTCCTTCGCGATCCGAGAGCGCCAAGTTGAGCAGGCGCAGCCGCAACTCATCCTCCAAGGTCGATCCGCCGCCGGAGGATGCTTTGACCCGGGATTCGAGTTGCCATCGGGCGGAGTTGAGAAGGTAACGCCAATCCCGTTCGGCGGAAGTTTGCGGCGAAGCGATCGCAGCGTTCTCGCCGCCTGGAAAGGAGGGCCGGGGCGAGCCGAAGCCGGCCGCAATCCCCGATGACCCCGGCGGCTGAGACGGTGTCGGTTGTGACGCAACGGCGGGTAAACTCCCCGCAAGAGATCCGCTCGGGACCGTCCCCGAACTGGACGCAGCGACGCTCGTGGGCCGGGCCGCTTCTGAAGTCGGAGGCGGCGGCATCACCGCAACTGCCGGCGTTACTTCCCCGTTCATCGCATCCAGCCGCGCGAGGCTCGCCGATCGTGGGATGTCGCCCGCCCGGTCGGCAGCCTCCATGACTTCGGGGCGTGGCGAGCCGGTTGCAGCCGGAGACAGCCGCGCGGCTTGCATCACCGCCGCGTCGTTTTCGTAATCCCCGCTCAACCGCGGACCGGCGTTCCCTCCCCGCGGCGCGTCCGTGCGGCGATAGGCCAGCGTGGTTCGAAACAGCCGGACCACCGCCGGCCACAAGTGCGGCGGCGTCCGCTGCAAATCGTCGATGAGTCGCTGTTTCGTCTCAGGATCCAGCGGTTGGGATTCTTCCAGATCGGCGATCAAGGACTGAATCGTGATATCTCCCATCGCGGCGGCATCGTCTTGACCCGAACTAGCCGAAGTGAGCGACGATTGCCCCTGCAAATTCGATTCACCGACGTTCCGCGTTCCGCCGGATCGGGTCTCTAACGGATTGGCATGGGACGAGACCGTGTCGCTTTCGGACGCGCGGGGCTTGCTCCGGTCGGCGATCTTGACGTCGTCTTCCTTCTCCGGGGAACCGGCGATTGAAGACGGTGCCATGGTACCACCGAACCGAGCCGGCCCCGCCATCGGCATGGTTGCGCAGCCTGATAGCCCCGCGACGGTCGTCGCAAACAGCGTAAGGACGGTGAGGCTGACGCTTCGGAAAACCATACGCAATTGATCCGGGCAGTGGTAGAGGTGGGGATGTTAAGAAAACTTCGCAACCGATTCAAGCCGAGAAGGGGAGTTTAGGGGAACCAGCAAACCTGGGGCAAGGATCCACAAATCCAAGCCGCTGTGGCCCTGAGAGGAAGCGCGGCCGACCAAACGTCCCGCTCTCGATAAGAGGACCACTTGCACGGTTCTATTTACGACAGGATCTCAATTCACGGGACCGAAATGGTGCGCGCCGCGCAGTAATCTTTCCCAAATCTTGCGTAAACCGTACAATCTGACCACGCCGCCCAGCTCCCCCTCCATGTGGCGGGGAGTCCATAACGTGATCGGCGGCAAAAAGATAACCTTGATGTTTTCCCGGGACGATCCTGCGTCTTCCTGGATCGGAGCCTACGCTCTCGTCAACAACCAGCCAGTAACCAGGATGAGTAGCCGTCGGTAATGAGCATCTTTACCCGTTACATTTTGTCGGAGTTGTGGCGGATATTCGGGCTGGCTGTGATGGCCCTGACTTTTCTTCTCGCGGTGGGCCTGGGTGCCCGCGAAGGTCTGAACCGCGGCATGCCGCCCGCTCTGATTCTCCGCATGTTACCGTACATGATTCCCGAAATTCTGGGCATCACGACCCCCATCGCGGTGCTCCTTGCGATCAGCCAGGTCTTGGGGAGAGTCTCGGGAACCAACGAGTTGATTGCCGTTCGCTCGGCGGGTTTGTCGCCCATGGTCGTCGTCCGACCGGCGATCGTGTTCGCCTATTTCATCAGCCTCTTCACCGTATGGTCTTATGACCTGGCGGCAACTTGGGGCAGAAGCAATGTGCGCCGGGTCGCCGTGGAGGCCCTCGAAGAGATCGTCTACGCCAAGCTCAAGCGAGAAAAGGGTTACGAATCCGAGAAGTTCGTCATCAAGGTGATGGGCTTGGACGGTAAACGTCTTCTTCGCCCCACCATTACGATTCAAACCGATCCCCAGCAGCCGGCGATGGTTCTGCGGGCGGAGCAAGCCGAATTGTTCACCGACGTCAAAGCCGGCACGCTGACCATCGTCTGCCGGAAGCCCGTGACGGAAATCGGTGATGCCAGGATCACGGTCTCGGACACATTGACGCAGACGATTCCGTTGGAGACACCGCAGCCCAGCCTCCACCGCCAATGGCTCAGCATGGCGGAGATTCCGGCCGCCGTCGATCAACTGAAACGCGACGTCGAGCAGTTGCGGCTCTATCTTCGCTCCGCGGGCGCCTCGGATGAACAGCGAGCCGCGTGGCAGGCCCAAATCGGGCAACTGGAAGCCCGCATCCGCCAACTTCAGACCGAACCTTACTTGCGTTGGGCCAACGGCTTCAGTTGTCTGTGTTTTGTTTTGTTGGGAAGCCCGGTCAGCATGTATCGCCGAAGCGAGAACTTCCTGACCAATTTCTTCCTCTGCTTCCTGCCCATCTTGATCGTCTATTACCCGATGCTGATGGTGGCCAAAGAGCTTACGACCTCGGGAGCGCTGCCGCCGGTGGGTTACTGGTCGGCCAATCTCAGCATTGCGGTTCCCGGTGCGTTTCTGCTCTACCGCTACTGCGAGAGCTGACCGCCCGGTTGCCGGGGAAACCGATTTCCCGCAAGAAGTCTGCGTCGTTCCCGTCTCCGGCGGCGCGTCCGGCCCGGCGGCATCATTCCGCTTGCTCCGGGACTTTTTTATCGCGACGCCCTTCGCCTACGGCCACGGCGAAGGCCGTGGCATGGGTGCGACAGTGGGAGATGCTGATTTCTACGGCCGACACCCCCAGGAATTGGGCCGCTTGTCGGGCGCCGTCGCGCAGGACCACTTCCGGGCGTCCGCCGGGACGATTGACGATTTCCACGTCCCGCCAACTGATTCCCCGCACCCAACCGGTTCCCAATGCCTTGAGCACGGCCTCTTTCGCGGCCCAGCGGCCCGCGAAATGTTGTGTGGCCTGCTTGCGGTTTTGGCAGTACATGATCTCGGCGGGGGTGAATACCCGTTGCAGGAATAGCTCGCCGTGCCGCTCGATCATGCGCCCGATGCGGAGACACTCCGTAATGTCGGTGCCAATCCCGAGAATCTCCATGGGAAGCCGGTTTCCAATCGATCAGGCCGCCGAAAATAGAACGCAATGAAAGCCGGTCCCGCCATTATCCCTTGCCTGCGCGGCCCAGGGCAAGCAACGGGGCGGCCGGCGTACCGACGGAGCCGCCGTCGCCCGGCAGCGATATGCACGGGAAAGGGATTCCGATTGCGAAAGCGAATAGAAATCCGAGGGGCTCATCAAGCGTGAACATGACGAGCTGCGAAGGCCCGGTCAGTACTTGATCCCGCACGCCGCCTGGGCGCGATGCAGTACCTCGCCCGCCCGTTTCCTAGCCATGGCGGCACCATCGCCAAGCACTTCCCGGACCCTTTGCGGCGTCTTTTCCAGCTCTTTACGGTACTCGTAGGCCTCGGCAAAGTACGCCAACGCGGCGTCCGCCAGCGCCTTTTTGACCTCGCCGTAGCCGAATCCGCCGCGACGATACAGGGCCGCCATCTCTTCCCGCCGTTTTTCATCGACAAACAAGGAATAGAGCTGGTACAGGTGATCGGATTCGGGGTCCTTGGGCTCCGCAACCGGACGGGAGTCGGTCTTGATGCGCATGACGGCCTTTCGCACGGATGCAGGCTCATCGAACACGCCGATGGTGTTGTTGTAGCTTTTCGACATCTTTTCCCCGTCCGTGCCCGGCACTTTGGCCGCGTGCTCCATGATTTTCGCCTTGGGCAAGACGAAAACATCGCCGTACAGATGATTGAAACTGCCGGCCAGATCGCGACAAACCTCAATATGCTGCACTTGGTCCTCGCCCACCGGGACGGTGTCGGCGTCGTAGGCCAGGATGTCGGCAGCCATCAAGACCGGATAGGTAAACAGTCCGGCGTCGGCGGGAAGGCCCTTGGCCTTCTTGTCCTTGTACGCATGGCATCGTTCCAGCAAGCCCATGGGGGTTCGCGTCATCAGCAGCCAACACAGTTGCGTCACCTCGGGCACGTCCGATTGCACGAAAAGCGTCGCGCGGTCGGGATTGATACCCAGGGCGAGGAGGTCCGTGGCCGCGTCCAGCGTATACTGCCGGAGGAGTTCCGCGTCTTCCACGGTGGTCAAGGCGTGCAGGTTGGCGATGAAGTAGTAAGCCGCATCCGCCTGGTTCTGCAATTCCACGTATTGGCGGATGGCCCCGAAGTAGTTTCCCCAATGAAAGCGTCCCGTAGGTTGGATACCGGAGAGTACGATCATACCGAATGGATTCCGCTTCAATACTTTCTAATCAGCGATACCATGGCACACAGCCGCGATCAAGGCTTTTTCGTCGGAGCGATTCGGGGGGGCGGCCCTTTGTTGCCGGCCGTGTTTCCGGCGGCGAGCCCGCAACCGCATCGCTCAACATCACCGGCGGGCAGCCGCACCGTTCCCACGATATCGGACAGCCTCTCCGCTCCAAGGGTTTGTACGGCCTCCGGTAGTCGGTCCAGGATGTCGATTACCGCCGTCGGCCGGTAAAAGGAGGCCGTGCCGATCTGAACCGCGGAGGCTCCCACCACAAAAAACTCCATGCAATCATCCACGGAGGCGATCCCGCCTACGCCGATGATGGGGATCGAAACGGCCTGCCTCAACTGATAGACCGCCCGCAAGGCGATCGGCTTGATCGCCGGGCCGCTCAGCCCGCCCAATACGTTTCCCAATCGGGGAACCCTTCGCCGCCAATCGACGGCCATGCCCAAGCAGGTGTTGATCGCCGTCAAGGCGTCGGCCCCGGCCTGTTCGGCAGCCAAGCCGATCTCAACGATGTCGGTCACATTGGGCGTCAACTTGACGAACAGGGGCAGCTTGGTGTTCTCGCGGACGGCCCCGACGACGCGATGACACATGTGCGGATCGGCACCGAAGTCCACGCCGCCGCTCACGTTCGGGCACGAGACGTTCAGCTCCAAGGCCGTAATGCCGGGCCGGCCGTCGAGCCGTCGCGCCAGTTCGGCGAACTCCTCCACCGTCTTTCCGGCGATGCTCACCACAAGGGGCACCCCGATCTCCACCAAAGACGGCATGTGATTGGCGAGAAAGGCATCCACCCCGTCGTTATCCAAACCGATCGAATTCAGGAGTCCCGCGGGCGTTTCCGCCGTTCGGGGCGGCGCGTTTCCCTTTCGCGAATGCAGCGTAATCGTCTTCGGCACGATCGCACCCAAACGCTTCAGGTCCAGAACGTTTTCCATTTCGCGGGCGTAGCCGAACGTTCCCGACGCCACCATGATCGGGTTGGGAAAACGCGCGTTGCCGATGGTAACGGTAAGATCCATGAGTGGACCGGTTGGCACAAGGAATTGGGCCGGGCACGCAACCAGGGGTGGGCGGGTGCGCAAAGTCTCCCGCCGGAGTCTCGCACGACCGCAAGAATCCGGGAAAACTCCAATCTACCGCATGCCCCCTCGGCTAACAACGCCGCCCGGTCTGGACTGTCAGCCACGCATTCGTAGCCACGCATTCGCGACGTCGCTACCGGTCCTCCGGAGGGTGGGTTGATTCCAGAAGGTGGGTTGATACGGGCATTCCCATTCACACCGCACGGGGGGCATTTATTCTGATAGGACGGTACGCAAAAACTTCGCCCTTTCCGCGGATCCGGCTCCCCGGCCTGGACGGAAAACGCCACAATGATGTACGGATTCGATCTCGCAGCCCTTAGGCGGCGAGAGACGTTCACCTCGCGTGAACACCCCGCGCGGAACCATCAATTGCGGATTGCGTTTGAGAAGATCCCCGTGCCGATCGATTCGAAAAAGCAGCGTGATTTCGCGGTGGAGGTCGTCAGCCGGCTGCGGGAGGCGGGCTACACGGCGTATTGGGCGGGCGGCTGCGTCCGCGACGAGCTGCTGGGACGCCGGCCCATGGATTATGACGTGGCGACCGACGCCGCGCCGGACCAAGTTCGCGATGTCTTCGGCCGGCATCGGACGCGCGCCGTGGGAGCCGCCTTCGGCGTCATCACCGTATTGGGTCCGCGGGCTGCGGGGCAGGTGGAGGTGGCCACGTTTCGCAGCGACGTATCGTATTCCGACGGCCGACGTCCCGACGCCGTTCGTTTCGCCACCCCGCAAGAGGACGCCCTTCGCCGCGATTTTACCATCAACGGCCTGTTCTACGACCCCGTCTCGCAACAGGTGATCGATTACGTCAACGGCTTGGCGGACATCCGCGCACGGATCATCCGCGCTATCGGCGATCCGCGCGTGCGTTTCGCGGAGGACTATTTGCGGATGTTGCGGGCCGTGCGATTCGTGGCTCAGTTGCGATTCCGACTCGATCCGGAAACCTTGGCCGCCATTCGCGAGATGCCGGAGCGGATTCAGTCCGTCAGCCGCGAGAGGATCGCCGCGGAATTGGAGAAGCTTGTGACGGCGGAGGGACGAGCCGAGGCCGCCCAACTGCTCCACGAGAGCGGCTTGCTGTCGCACATCTTGCCCCCGATGGCGATTCTCCCCGAAAAGAACGAACCGCTATGGCGCAAGAACGTCGCCGTCTTGGGACGGCTGCCGCGCCCCAACCTGTCTTCTGCATTGGCGGCCTTGGCCGACGGCGCGATCTCCCCCGATGAGGCCCGGCAATTAGCCAAACGTCTGCGGCTCTCCAACTCCCAGGCCGAAGAATTGGCCTGGTTGCTGGAACATCGTCGAGCCTTGGAGGAGGCTCCCGACCGGCCGTGGTCCGAAATCCAACCGATCCTGACGTCGCCCTGGGCCGAGGATCTGCTGGACCTCGCGGAGGCACGGTCGGAAGTGGAAGGTCGCCCCAAATCGGACCTCGATTGGTGCCGCGAGAAGCGGCTCCTACCTCCCGAGACTTTGAACCCGCCGCCGTTGATTCGCGGTGACGATCTGTTGCGATACAACCTTCCCGCCGGACCCATTTATCGGCAGATTCTGCAAGAGGCGTGGCGCAGCCAATTGAATGGCCGTTTGCGGACGCGAGAGCAGGCTTTGGCATGGCTTGAAGAGATGGTCGCGGCACACCGTCGTGACGGAGTTGCAACCTGTGCGAATAGCGACGAAACGACACGAGGACGGCGGCAAGGTGACACTCCGCTCCCGCCGGGAGTCGGCCGACGGCCACGCGCTCCATCAGCCGCGGATTGCAATCGCCGTCCCGATTCGACTCCTGAACTCTCCGGCGACGGGAGTGACGCCGCTCCAAGCGAGCCCTCAATGGGATAAAATGGATGGTTCTTCGGGAGTGGCGTCGGATACTGCCGAGGCCGAGAGCCCCGGCGACTTTCGAGGATTGCGAAACCGATGCAGAGCAACTTCGGTCGTGCTCCGCCGTGATTCAATGCGCCGCGGCAATGCCGTCCGGGGACGATAGGGATGCGATGATGGGAGGAAGCCATGTCGCCAAAGCCTGAAAATCGGCGAGCCAAACGCAAGCTGGAATCCTTGCGTGAACAACTAAGGCAGATTCAACAACGCCTGGCCGGGGCCAAGAAACAAATGGACGATCCGCGCGAGGTGGCTGAGTTGGAACGCAAACAGGCCGAGATCCAGGCGGAGATTGCGGGTTGGAAGGAGAAAGACTGAGCATGTTCGCCGGAGTTCCTCGGGCATGCGAAAAAGATGATTCCGCACCGCGTCTCGCGCGTGGAACAAGGAGAGGGTTAGGATGGGCGACATTCTACGACTGACGCGATTGGAGTCGGCGCAACACTTGCGGGAGGCGGTGCAAGCCCTCGGGTACACCCTTCCCGTTGACGACAATGTCCTATCGACAACCCAGGATTCGCCGTTGGCGCAACCCATCGTGATCGGCGGCTTTCGCGTGGGCAATCGTTGGTGCATCCACCCCATGGAAGGCTGGGATGCCACGGACGACGGCGTACCGAGCGAGCACACGGTGCGACGCTGGCAACATTTCGGCGAGTCGGGGGCGAAGTTGATCTGGGGCGGTGAAGCTTTCGCCGTTCGCCGCGACGGCCGGGCCAACCCCAATCAACTGTACTTGGGGCCTCACAGCCTTCAGGCTATGACGGATTTGCTGAATCGCCTGCGTGAGGCCCACCGCGACAAATTCGAACCGCATGCGGACGAGGATTTGTTGGTCGGGCTGCAATTGACGCATTCCGGCCGGTTTTGCCGTCCCACCCGAAAGGATCGGCCGGAGCCGCGGATCGCGTATCATCATCCGGTCCTCGATGCCAAGTTCGGTATCGATCCGAACGACGAGGCGGTGCTCTTCCAAGACGACGACATCGAACGATTGATCGACGATTATGTCGCGGCTGCCGCCATGGCCGATCGGGCGGGATTCCAATTCGTCGATGTGAAGGCTTGTCACGGATACCTGGGCCACGAGTTTTTGTCCGCCTTCGATCGCCCGGGAAAGTACGGCGGAGATTTCGCGAGCCGAACCCGATTCCTCCGCGATATCATCCGCGCGATCCGGCAGGCCTGCCCGCGTTTGATGATCGGCGTCCGGCTCTCCGCCTTCGATTTTCCGCCGTTTCGACCGGATCCCGAGAGGAGCAAACCGGGGCAGCCCGGGCCGGGTATCCCGCACGAGTTTCCCGTTCCCTATCCCGGTTTCGGCTGCCGGCGGGACTCGCCTTTGGAAATCGATCTCGCCGAGCCGATCGCATTGCTGCGTTTGCTGCGCGAGGAATGCGGGGCGGCGTTCGTCAACATCACGGCCGGTTCGCCGTATTACAACCCTCACATTCAGCGGCCCGCGTTGTATCCGCCATCCGACGGCTATCAACCGCCGGAGGATCCTCTCATCGGCTGTCTGCGTCAGATCGAAGTCGTGCGGCGGCTGAAAGAGGCGGTCCCCGGTTTGCCCATGGTTGGAACGGCTTATACCTACTTTCAAGAGTTCCTGCCGCACGTCGCGCAGGGAGTGGTGCGCGAAGGCTGGGTGGATTTCGTCGGAGTGGGACGGCAGGTGCTCGCCTATTGGGACTTGCCGGCGGATGCCCTGGCCGGTCGACCGCTGCAAGTCAAACGATTGTGCCGGACGTTCAGCGATTGCACGACGGGCCCGCGTAACGGACTGGTGAGCGGCTGCTATCCGCTGGATCCCTATTACAAGTCGCTGCCGGAGCATGCGAGGCTGAAGGAAATTAAGGCCCGCAAGCGCGTCGTTGGGGACCGGTCCGGCCCGGGGAACACGCCTGCAACGGCAGAGGATCAGTCGTGAATCGCGACGGTTCTGCGTCGGCGTACTGTACCGTCGATTCCGGCCTCTCGTATCGCGTAGCCTCGTTCTTGGTTGCGCGGCGACGGATTCTGGCGGCGATTGGAGTGATCCTGCTGGCCGCGTCGGTTTTACCGGCCGCGCGGCTGCAATTCGATCGCTCCTTAGAGCGTTTGTTTCCGGCGGACGATCCCGATCTGGCGGCCCTGCAACAGATTCGCAGGGTCTTCTCGGCCGGCGATATGATTTTGGTCGCCTACCACGACCCGGACTTGCTGGCCGCCGATGCACGCGGCCTGGAACGCTTGCGCAAAATCGGACGCGCGTTTCGCGACATTCCGGGCGTATATGACGTGTGGAGTTTGGATCAACCCTTGGGCGACGAGATCGTCGATCCGCATTCCGACTTGGCGGCGCGGATGCGGGAACTGTTCCAGGGGTACACGCACAATCACCGCGGCGACATCTGCGGACTTTCGGTGCTGCTGCGGCCGGAGGCTGCGACGGGCCGGTCGCGCGATGATACGGTCGTCGCCGTGCGACGCCTGGTGGCATCGCTGCCGAACGGCATGATGGCGGGCGAACCGGTCCTCACCAGCGAGGGATTCCGTTACATCGCTGAGGACGGCACGCGGCTCGGCTGGGCTTCCGCGCTGTTGCTGGCCGCCGTCATCCTACTCGTCACCGGCCGCCCGCGCTTTGTTCTGGTCTGCCTGGTGGTGGTCCAAGTCGCCGTTTTCGGCACCCAAGCCTCATTGGCCCTCTTGCGGCTGCACGTCAGTTGGGTCAGCTCCATTTTGACCGCCGTCATCACGGTCGTCGGAATCGGAGCGGTGCTCCACATCCTGGTGCGCTTCCAGGAAAAGTTGCGCGCGGCCCGAACCGAAGAAGAGGCCCTCACCGCCGCGCTGGCGGAGCTGGTACGTCCCATGTTCTGGGTGCTGGTGACCGACGCGATCGGTTTCGGAGCCTTGAGCGTGTCGCGAGTTCTGCCGATCCAAGAGTTTTCCTGGATGATGGTACTGGGCGTGATTTGGGTGGGAATTGCCGCAGCGCTCTTCGTGCCGGGACTGATGCTCCTCCCCGGCCCGCGTTGGGGTGTTTCCCGGCGACTATTCCCGGCGAAACTTGAAGCCCGCCGACCGTGGATGCTCGATCACGGTTTGCGGGGACTGCTGCTCGCGGCGACGCATCATCCGTGGGCATCGGCCCTGATAGTCGTCGCGATCGCCGCGGCGGGCGTGCTCGGCTGGAGCCGACTGCGCGTGGAGACCGATTTTACTCGGAACTTTCGCGACCGCAGCGAGGTGGCCCAGGCGTACGGCTTCATCGAGCAGGAATTGGGCGGGGCGGGTGTTTGGGACATCCTCCTGCCGGCGCCGGAGAATCTGACCTGGCCTTACCTCCGCCGTGTGCAAAAACTGGAAGATCGCCTCCGCCGCGAGGTCACCCTCACTACCGATTCCGGCGAGATTCCCGGCCTGACGAAGGTCTTGAGCCTGATCGACGCCGTGGCCGCCGCGGCGCCCAGGCCCTTGCAGGAGATTCGTTCCGACCTTTTGCGGGAGGGCGTGATTCGCGTCGGTATGAGGCTGATCCGGCAACGGATGCCGAGTTTGTATGAGGCGCTGTACGGCCCGGACCCCGCCGCAGGCGAGCCGGCGTACTGGTATCGCGTCATGCTTCGTTCTCAGGAGCGGCTTTCCACGGCGGCCAAGCAAAAGATCATCGCGGATGTCCGGCGCATTTGCCGCGAGGAATTTGCCGCGGACTCCGGGGCGGGTCCCGATCGGGAACCGGTCGTCGGCGGCTATTACGTGCTATTGGCCCGGCTCGTCGATAGCGTCTTGGACGATCAAGGCAAAAGCTTGTCGCTGGCGATCTTGGGGGTATTCTTGACGATGCTGATCGCGTCGCGGAGCATCATGGCGGCGATCGCCTCGCTCCCGGCGAATCTCTTGCCCGTGGCCGCCGTGCTCGGGTCGTTAGGATGGCTGGGCGTGCCCGCCAATGTCGGAAGCGCGATGATGGCCGCCGTCGCACTCGGGCTGTCGGTGGACGGCACGATCCACTACCTGTTTGTTCGCGAGGCGCACTTGCGGTCGGGAAAGTCGCACGAGGAAGCTCTCCGGGCCGCGCAATCCGTAGTCGGCCCCGCCGCGGTGTTGGCGACCGTGGCATTGAGCGCCGGCTTTGCCACGATGATTCTCAGCGAGTTCATCCCCACCGTTCACTTCGGCCTCTTGCTCAGCCTGACCATGCTGGGCGGTATGGCGTCCAATCTGTACGTGCTTCCGTGGCTGCTGGCGGCGCTGGACCGCATACACAGCGGAAAAGCTTCGAAGGCATGCCGCCTTTCACGGGCGGAACCCCGCGATTCTGCCGGAGCGACATGAGCAGAGCCGAAAAAGAGCGGACCGTAACGTCGAGCCGATCCGCGGCGGCCTGCCTCGGCTTCCCGCCGCAATTCCAGAGGGCGCCCTCAGCGTGTTTCCTCGAAACCTTCGTAGAACGTGGCAGGCGGAGTGGGTTTGCGGCTACTCACGGACCGGGCAACGCTCATGATGAGCGACATGGCGCGACAGCTATCCGCGATCGCCGTAGCTAAGTCGCCGTTCTCCGCGGCCAGCTCGGCGCGTTGCCGTAAACCCCGAAAGCGCTCCCAGGGAACGTCCCAACCTTCTTGTTGGGCTGCCGCCTCTTGATCGCGAAGTATGACCTGAAGCTTGTCGAAAAACTCCCGCCGCGGCGTGGCGTCCGCCACCGCGTAAGGCCCCTTTCCCAGTCTCGATCCGTGCCGCGAGCCTTGGATCGGAAGGCGTTTGGCTTGCGACGTGACGAACGGAAGCACCCAAGCCGCAAGGATGAGCATCAAGCCCGCTACCCCCACCCCGAAGGCCGGCGCTGCGAAGCCCAAGCCGCCGAACGTCATCCATGCCCCTCCCAACGCTGCGAACACGGCCCCCAAAACACCCACGGTTACCGCGATCCATTTTCCCGAACCGAAACGGCTTGGGCCGCTCGCCGAGGAGGCCGAGCCTCGCTTAACCCTCATCCGCGTGCTGTCGGTCGGCGTTCCGGCAACGGCCTCGCATCGGGGAGAAAGCACTTCCACGATGATCAGGGTGATATTGTCCGGCCCTCCGCGGAGATTCGCCAAATCGATCAAGGACGGCCCGGCCTCGCGCGGCGGCAGACAGGTGAGAACCTGGCCCAACTCCTCATCGCTGACCTGGCCGGATAGGCCGTCGCTGCACAACAGAAAGGTGTCCCCTTGCTCGATCGGAAAGGGGCCTTCCAAATCCACCTGCACCGTGGGATTGGGTCCTAAAGACCGCGTGATGATATTTTTCGGGACGTAATCGAGGTTGCTGCCCTCGGGAAGATTGCCCAGCGTTCGCAGCTCCCACACCAGGCTATGATCGTAGGAGAGCTGCTCGATACGTTGCTTGCGCCATAAATAGGTGCGACTGTCGCCGACCTGGGCCGTATAGGCGACTTCCGGCAGCAAGCACAACACGCTGACGGTGGTGCCCATCCCGCGAAAATCCTCGCTCGATTTGCCGCGAAGATGAATCTGCCGGTTCGCCTCTTCGACGGCCTCGCGGAGGGCCTCCGGCGGGGAAAGATCACGGAGCTTGCGGTAGGTCAGCGGGATGGTCTCGGCGGCGACCTTGCTGGCCAGCTCGCCCGCCGCGTGAGCGCCCATGCCGTCCGCCACCAAGAAGAGATGTCCCCGGGCGTGATAGGCTTCGAGGCTCGCGGCGAGGTCCACGGCGTACGAATCTTGGTTGTTGATTCGGCGCAGGCCGACATCGGTACCGGCATAATGCTCCAGGCAGTGTTGCCAGATGTTGCCGTGCGACGATGCCGTCATAACTCACGGGTGATGGGTCGGAATAGCGTATATCGGGACTCGGCCCTGCGATCGGCCGCCGACTCTTATTGTTGCATCGAGAAAATTGGATTCCCAGTGTTCCGACGGGTTTCTGCCGGGATTCTTACTTGGATTTCCGATCGCTCGGCAGCCCGTCCCCGCTTGCGGCCACGCCCCACCCGTCAACCGGCTGCTCGGGAGAGGGGACGACAGGCCCCTTCCGCGGATTGCGCCAACACCTCCTCGGCTAATTTTTGATAGTCTTCCGCCCCGTTGGAGTCCGGGGCATAGGCGAAAATGGACCGCCCGAAACTCGGCGCCTCGGCCAACCGGATGTTGCGACGGATCCGCGAGCGAAACATGCGAGCACCGGACCACGGTTTTTCGGACTCGTGCCGGCGGTCGAAAAAGGCATCCACGTCCGCACTCACTTCAGCCGCCAACCGTGTCGTCGTATCGAACATGCAGAGGATCACGCCCGTCAAACGCAGACGGCTATTCAGGCGTTTGGCCACAAGCTCGATGGTCTGCAAGAGCTTACTGAGACCATGCAAGGCCAAGAAGTGGGGTTGCAGCGGGATGAAGACCTCGTTGACGGCCGCGAGGGCATTGATCGTCAAGATACCGAGCGAGGGCGGGCAATCGACGATCAGGTAGTCGAATTCGGCGGAGTCCTCCGACAACTTGTCGCGCAGAATGACCTCCCTTCCCACCACGCCGGCCAATTCGACCTCCGCCGCGGCCAAGTCGAGATGGGAAGGCACGATCCAGAACCCCGGCTCGACCTCGCGGCGCACTTCGCGGATCGGACGATCGCGGACCAACACATCGTAAACCGAAGGCATCTCCAATTGCGGCTCGATACCGCAGTGCAACGTCGCATGGGCCTGGGGATCCATGTCGATCAGGCATACCCGGCAGCCGGCGGCCGCCAACGCGGCACTCAGATTCACCGCCGTCGTGGTTTTCCCCACACCGCCCTTTTGGTTCATAATCGCGATGGTCCGCATCCGTTCGTTCTCCACTTCGGCACAGATCGCCGCGCGACGAAACTCCGGCCCGCTCGCCGGAAGCATAGGCTCGTTTCAAGCCACATTATAAGAGACGGTGAACGACGGCTCCTAGACCAAGTCGCCGGTTTTCCCGTTCCCCTCCTTGGCCCGATTCGTTCGGCTGACCGTGCGTCGCGCCCCTCGTTTCTACCTCCGCGTCGGGAACCTCGCGTCCTCAGGGCCTAATGAGCGCAAGCGGCGATGGCACAGCGGGAGGTTTGTACAAAATACGCGACCTGGGAACAATGCCGTCGCGAGCTGGATCTCCATGGAGCGGCTCATGTTGAGGTCGCTTCCCCGATGAGCGACCGATCGACGGCCGTTCCGGGCGGACCGTAACCCAGCGCACCAGAGGCGCTCACTCCGTTGCTTCCGTTTTCCGCGTCCCATTCCGGCTGTGTAAATCTCGGCCGGCACGGATCGTGGCCCTCCAACCCCCAACAGCGAGGGCTCACGACACCTGCTGGGTTCGCGGCCCGGCCCAACCATCGTGAGAAGATCCTTGGATCAGACCGAACGCGCGGCATAGCGCGCTCGCGTGCCGCGGGAGCCTTTCCGAGGCCGCCCCTTGTGCGTTCCAACAACCTTGCGGGCCGGCTACACCGCGATCGGCCCCGGAAGCGGTCCTGAATGTGGTTTCCATGAGCGTCAATCGCTAGAATAATGTCGTGAACCATGAGTTGTTCGCTCACGAGTCTTCGAACGCGGCCCAGGTAGGACCAGATCATGATCTTCCGCCCCGACATGTTGCTCTTCGGCGATGCCGTCGGCACGATTATCACGCTGATTATCATCGTGATTTCGATCGTCGCCAGCCTGATGCAACAGATGGCGGAGGCGAAAAAGAAGAGGGGCCCGGCCGGAAAACGGCCCCCCCGAGGTCAACCGGCCGCAGCCGACGATTTGCAGCGGGAAATCGACGCCTTCTTAAAAGCGGGGGGCAGGAAGGCGGAAGACCCTCGCGGGCGAAGGGCTCCCCAGCCGGTCGTGAACGAACCGGTCGAACCGGTGATTGTGGCCGAGCCGGTGGAGCAGAGTTTGGCGGACCACGTCCGTCAGACCATGGGAGAGCTTGGCGAAAAGGGCGCGCCCGTGGCGCCGGCGGCAACGAGCGATCGAGGCCGCCGGGCTTCCGGAGATCGCGCAGAGCAGCGTCGGCCCGGCCGGCTGTCGAGGTCCGGGACGCCTCAAAGAGCGGCGCCGGGCACGGCGGATGCTCGCGCCTCGAGCGTCGGACCGGTGGCTCCAACGGCCGCCACGGCCTCGCGCGTGGTTCAAGCGAGCGAGTTCCCGCTGTCCGCGGCCCTCATTCAAAGCCTGCAATCTCCCGAAGGCCTCGCCACAGCCTTCGTGCTTCATGAAGTTTTGATGCGACCGGAAGAACGTTGGCGCCGGTGACTCGCGTTCGGATTCGCCGCCCGCGCTTCCGGATTTCTGTTCCGCCCAGGCAAACTCCTTAACTTGGCGTTTCGAGATCGGGCTATCGCCGCTTATTAAGTTTCTGGAGAAGGACAAAACCCATGCCGCATGTCGCCGAGCCGGGCAAGACTCGCATTGGATGGATAGGAACCGGGGTAATGGGAGCCGCCATGTGCGGCCACTTGCTGAAGGCCGGCTATCAAGCCGTGGTTTTTAATCGCACCAAATCCAAGGCCGAAAAGCTCTTGGCGATGGGAGCTGTATGGGCGGATTCACCCAAGGCAGTCGCCGAAGCCGCCGACATCGTTTTCTCGATCGTCGGTTTTCCACATGACGTTCGAGAAGTGATTTTGGGGGACCGGGGCGCGCTGGCCGGCTGCAAACCCGGCAACATCATCGTCGATATGACCACCAGTGAGCCTGCTTTGGCCGTCGAAATCGCCGAGAAGGCGGCGGAACGGGGTGTCGCCGGCCTCGATGCCCCCGTCACGGGCGGCGATGTCGGGGCCAGGGAAGCCCGGCTCTCCATCATGGTGGGGGGAGACTACGCGGCATACGAGGCGGTGTTGCCCTGTTTCCAAACCATGGGAAAAACCGTGGTTTACCAGGGCGGTCCGGGGATGGGCCAGCACACCAAGATGGCCAATCAAATCCTCATCGCAAGCACCATGGTCGCCGTCTGCGAGGGACTTCTGTACGCCTATCGTGCCGGGTTGGACCTCAACAAGGTGCTGGAATCCGTGGCTTCAGGCTCGGCCGGAAGCTGGTCGCTATCCAACCTCGGCCCACGGATCATCAACAACCGATTCGAGCCGGGCTTCTTCGTAGAGCACTTCATCAAAGACATGGGTATTGCCCTGTCCGAAGCGAAGCGGATGGGGCTTTGCCTGCCGGGGTTGGCTTTAGCGCACCAGCTTTACCTGTCCGTTGCGGCCTGCGGGCACGCCAAAGACGGCACCCACGCCTTGGAGCTGGCCCTGGCCCGCATGGCCGATATCGATTGGATTCGGCGGAGCTGATGGATCGCCCGCGATCGGCAGCCGGCGCCCCGCGCTCTATTCCGCCTCAATCCAGCGTCCACGGTTTCCGATGCTCGTAATCGAGCAGGTCGTTGGCCGCTTGATGATTGGTAAAGCGTTCCTGTTCGGCGTCCCATTCCAACCGGGCGCTGACGGCCAGCGAAATGTTGGCGATCAGGCTGCACGTGGTGGAGCGATGGCCGATCTCCACATCGGCGTTGGGCTTTTCGCGGGACTTGACACAATCGAGGAAATTCCGCGCGTGAGCCACGGTCATCACGTCGTTTTCGCCTTCCCGCATGTCGATCTGAATCGGCTCCATCCGCGGTGCGGCATCTTGGAACTGGCCGCCCTTTTCCGGAATCACGCTCAATCCCCGGGAACCGATATAGGCCGTACCTAGGGTGCCGCGGAGTTCCAATTCGCCTTGCAAGAGGACGGGATTGCCGCTCGCTTCATATTGGCCGAAGACTGCCAGGCGGCCGGACGCGAACTGGAATACGGCTTCGGCGGTGTCGGGAATGGTGCGGTCGTCGTCAACGGCGAAGCGGCCCCCCATGGCGCAGACCGACGCCGGCGCCAATTCGCCCGTCAGCCAGCGAATCGCGTCCAAGTAATGCACGCCCCAGTTGGCCATTTGCGAAGAGTACAAATCCCACCAACGGAATTTATAGGGGGCGATGGTGGCCTGAAACGGCCTCTCGGGCCGGGGACCCAGCCACAAGTCCCAGTGCAAACCCGCCGGCGGCTCGCCGGGAGCCGCCTTGCCGATACCGCCCGGATACATATTGCTCAAACGGTAAGCACGGCTGACCGTGACTTTGCCGATCTTGCCGCTTCCGATCAGTTCTGCCGCCTGCGCATACAGTTTGGAGGACCGCCGATGCGTTCCCACCTGCACGACGCGTTGATAGCGCCGAGCCGCCTCCACCATCTTACGTCCCTCGACCACCGTGATCGAAAGGGGCTTCTCGACATAAACATCCTTGCCCGCGCGGCACGCCCAAATGGTTTGGACGGCATGCCAATGGTCGGGCGTGCAAATGACGACCGCGTCGATATCCTTCCTGTCGAGGATTTCCCGAAAGTCCACCGTCGTATCCGCCTTGGACGGAAGTTTTTCCTGGGCCCGATCCAAATACGGCTCGAACACGTCGCACAGCGCCGCCACTTCCATATCTTGATGCGGCAGGAAAGCGTCGAGAACCTGGCTGCCGCGGTTTCCCACCCCGATGAACCCCAATCGGATTCGCTCATTGGCGCCCCAAACACGACGCGCGGACAGGGCGGTAAATACCACTGCGCCGGCCGCACCGGCTTTGGTGAAATCTCGGCGATTCATCCGCGGCGAAGTCATAGTTCCAACCCTCCTAAAGTCGCCTCCGATGGGCACGGAGAACGAAGCGGCGCATTGGATCCTTGGCAACACCTCAGGTTCACGCCACCCGGCGCCCCTCACGGTCCTCTTGCGGCGGATTGGCGGGCGATCCGATCTTCGCGATGGCGGATCGCATATCGGTATCGGCTTGGATGTTCTTGAGACGGTAGTAATCCATCAGCCCCAGCTTCCCGCTGTCGAAGGCGTCCGCCAATGCTCGGGGAACCTCGGCTTCCGCTTCGACGAGCTTGGCCCGGCTTTCCTCGATCAAGGCCAAGTTCTCTTGTTCGGCCGCCACGGCCATGGCGCGGCGGCTTTCCGCCTTGGCTTGAGCCACCCGCATGTCGGCTTCGGCTTGGTCGGCTTGCAGGCGGGCGCCGATGTTCTGCCCCACGTCGATATCGGCGATGTCGATCGAAACGATCTCGAAAGCCGTTTGACGATCGAGCCGCCTGCCCAGCACCGCCTTGGAAATCCGATCCGGATTCTCCAACACCTCGAAATGCGTCTCGGCCGAGCCGATGGCGCTCACGATCCCCTCGCCGACGCGGGCGATGATGGTTTCCTCCGTGGCGCCTCCGATCACCTGGAGGATATTGGCACGAACGGTCACGCGTGCCTTGACCTTCAGTTGAATGCCGTTCTTCGCCACGGCGTCCAAGGATTCCTTGCCGGACCCCTTCTTGGGACAGTCGATGACCTTGGGATTGACGCTGGTTTGGACGGCCTCCAAGACGTCGCGGCCCGCAAGATCGATGGCGGTGGCCAATCGGAAATCCAACTCGTTCATCTTGGCATGCCGGGCGGCGATCAGTGCCCGAATCACCTGATTGACGTTCCCCCCCGCCAAAAAATGGGCTTCCAAGGCTTTGCTGGTCACGCCATCGCTATCGGTGATGCCGGCTTGAACGGCCATGATCTTGGCCCGCACGATCACATCGGGACGAACCTTTCGGAAGCTCATTCCCAACAGGTCCAGGATGCCGATCCCCGCCCCGGTGGTCTTGCACTGGATCCACAACCGGAAGAACTTGGCGAAGACCGCCAGCATTACCAAGCCGACGACGATCACCGCCAGGACCAGGAAAAGCGTCACGATACGTGCGAAATCGGCGTCCTGGGCAAAAATCGGCATGGCATTATCCTGAGAAAACATCACGTTGACGGATTCATGGCCCCCAAACCCGCAGGTCGCGGCAGTCGGTCGTCGCGACCGCCACCGCCGAGGTTCGCCCATAAGCATATCGCCGGGCACGGCAAAAAGCTACACCCCGACGCTTTTTCCCCCTGCCTTCGGACAGGTTCGGCCGAGCACTCCCATGAGGCTCACTCCCCGCGAAAGGGATCGATATCGGAGCTGGGTAGGGGCTGGTTCCAAGGGTCTCCGCCTTCGCCGGCCACGGTAAGGTCATCGACGGGTCGGACGACCAACCAGGTACCTTGGAGGGAGACGACCTTGACCTTTCGGCCCACATCGATGGCGGTTCCCTCACTGAGGGCATCGTACGAGCGACCGTTAATCTGAACCACTCCCGCCGGCAGCATGGGCGTCTTGACCTCCCCGACCTTTCCCTCCAATTCCCGCAACCTGTGGAGAAGGGGGTTATCGGGCAGCGTCTCCGTCGCTTCCGGCTCTTGCAGCATGATTTTCTTACCCACGCCCATGCGGGGCCAGACCCTGACGAACAGCGCCAAGAAAACGGGAATCCCCACAACCGTCACCAGCAACAAACCCATGCCGAGGCTCTGAGAATACCAGAACCCCAACACAATGGAGGCCGTCGCGGAGGCCACCGCTAAGAACGTAAGAACCCCGTACGAGACGAAGAAAAGCTCGAGGAAGGCGAAGAATAATCCAGCCAGCAGAAGCAGTACGGGCCAGATCCAGGTATCCATGAATTCCCTCTTCAGCAGAAGTCGGGAATGTGCTTACCCAACAGGGCAGGGTAACCAACGGATCAACGGCAAGCGCCGGACGCGACGGACGTCCGTCGGCCGATCCCTCCCCCAAACTCAATCTAACAGTAGCTTCGGGGTTCCTCAAGCGTTTGCAACGGCCGATCGCCCCCGAAGCCGAAAAAGATTGACATTTCCGCACTGCGGCTCATAATCCAGCACATCGTCTTTGCGAATCCCGCGTGGGGAAAAACAAGGCCCACCTGCCACGGTGCGATTCCTAGAAGGCCGGCTTTCCTCCGCTTCGTTTCGCGGAGCATCCGAGATGCGCCGCTTCACCATGCGTCTCCGGGAGGAACACACCATGTTCGAACGGCTTGTTACGGCGGCGGTGATCGCCGCAACGGCATTGGCCAACGGCGGCCGCTGCGGAGGCGACGACCTCTGGAGCCTGCCGCGTCTGACAGACGACCAGGTGTTGGCGGAGAACGGACTGTGGATCGAAACCCCGCTCGAGCGGCGCTTCCATCATTCGAAGCGCGTCATTGTCGCCGAAGCGGAAGGGCCGGGCGTCATCACCATGATTCACTTCGCCTTGCCCCAACGCCAAATTGCGGCGGATTCCAACTATCGGCTCGGCCGCGACCTTGTGATCCGCATGTATTGGGATGGGGAGCCGACTCCCAGCGTGGCATGCCCGCTGGTAGACTTCTTCTGCGATCCGGCGGGAGAACGGGAACGTTTGGATACGATCATGGTGAACAAAAAGCGCGGTTGGAACGCCTATTTCCCCATGCCGTTCCGCAAATCCGCCAAGATCGAGTTAGTCTATGAGGGCGAGTTGGAGCCGGGCGAAGAGCTTTGGGCGGCCATGCCCTGCTACAGCTATGTGATGATTCGAAAAACGGCTGCCCCGCCCGAGGATGTCGGTTACTTCCACGCCCAATGGCGGCAGGAGCTGCTGAACCTGGCGGAGCGCGATTTCGTCGCGTTGGAGGCCGAAGGCCGAGGCAAGTTCGTCGGCTGGAATGTCACACTACGCTTGCCCGGCCGCCCCGGTTATCCGGTCGATATGAACGAGAAGTTCTACGTCGACGGCGGAACGACGCCTATGGTGGAGTTTCAGGGAATCGAGGATTCCTTCGGCTTCAGTTGGGGCTTTCCTCCCGAGGAAAACCTCTTTCCTCGCACCGGCTATTTCCCCTTTCATCAAGACGGGGCCGCAGCCTATCGATTCTTTCTCAGCGACGCCGTCACCTTCACGAAAAGTCTCAAAGTGACGATCGGCTTCGGCGAGAATGAGCATCCCATGTTTCGCGAAATGTTCGGCCGACCGGGCAACGAATTGGAGCTGGCCGCCACCTGCTATTGGTATCAGGCCGAACCGCATGCGGCGTTTCCCCTGCTGCCGGCCGCGATGGATCGGGCCCCCGTCTCACGGGATTGGCGAGATCTGGAAAAGCTGCCCACCGATGACGAGCGACACGCACGGGGCGTAAAACTGGAGATGCGTTGCGGGCGGCCGGAGACGGAAACGGTTTTCGCCCAACCCGGCTACCGCGCGGAGGTCCATCGCGGATTCTCGTACACGGGATGGCCGTTTCCCGTATTTCACACCCGAGCCGACGAAGAGGAGGTTCAGATCGCCTTGCACGTGCCTCCCGGTTCGGCCGGCAGGGTACGGTTGTACATGATCGATCCCGATCACTTTCAGGGCGGGCGACGGCAAGAGGTCTTCGTGGGCGAGCGATCATTAGGCCTCGTGACCGATTTCGACGGAGGTAAGTGGTTGGAAGCGACGGTCGGACCCGACGCGACGGCCGCGGGTACCCTCACGATAAGAGCGGTCAATCGCAACCCCAACCCCAAATCGAACGCCGTGTTATCCATCGTGGAATGGGTCGAGGTGCCCTGAAACGAGCGGATCATCCACCGCGCGACGGCACATCCAGCGCGTGCTCGGCGCGGTACGGCCTCCGGCGCCACGTACGGACCGGACACGTCGCGATTCAACGAGCCGGCGGCAGGGATCGAATCCAGGCTTCGATCAGGCGTAGTGCGGTTGCGTCAGGAACCGAGGAAGCCAGCGGAGGCATTCGTCTCGGCCCGAGGGTCTCGAGGCGGTGCCAAAGTTCGCTGCGACCGGGGTCGCCCGGCAGGACCAACTTGCTTCCCGCCGGCGCGATACTACCTTGGCCGGGGTTGACCCCGACCAATTGCGCCTTGGAAGTCGGAGTGCCGAAGCGGAAGTCCGGCCGTCCCACGATCCCGTTCGGCACGTGGCACATCGCACAATTGGAATCCAGATAGGCCCGCGCGTGCATCTCCAGCTCTTCTCGGCCCAGGTTCTCCGCCGTAACCGGCCAGTCGGGGAAGGCGGGCAGCTCGGCGGTGGATTCGGACGGCGGGTCGGCGAAAACTCCCCATTCCCGCCAGGCCGCAATTTGATTGGGCGGCTCCGCGAAGGCTTCCGTCCTTGCCGCCTGAGTTGCCTCCGCCGCGCGCGAGAAACCGGTCGTCATGGGACGATTCATCTGCGGCGTCTTCAGTCCCAGCACGAATCCCGCGGCCGGCGTATGGCACGCCATGCAGTCGGAACGGCTTGGGAAATACCACGCTTGCCGCGCAATCCCCTGTTCTCCGGGCACGGGAAACTCGCGCCGTTCGGCGCCGTCGATCAGAACGGCATCCGTCTGCTCGTCGTTCCAAACGTAGGTGTATCCTTGCCAGCCGTCGGGAGCATGAACGAGCAGACGTGTCTCCAAACGTCGCCATGCCTCGCTGTCCCCCGCCTCTATCGTGGAAAGCCGGGGCGGCGACTTCAGCAGCGCGCTCGATGCCCCGGGCCGAGGCAGGAAGAACGTCTTTACCAGCACCGCTCCCACGGGAAATCCCCAGGCATGTTCCGGGTGAAATTGCACGGACCGGCCTTGCGGTAGCACGACGAAACGATGCTTGGCGGCCCCGTCAGACCACAAAGGCACGTTCACATCATAGGGGAGCGCGGCTTCGCACGGTTCGAAGTCTTTGGTGGAACGAAAGAGACCCGTCTCGGAGAGCCTTCGCGGAAAGGCGGCGGCCAAGGCTCCGATGTCGCCCGGCCTACGGCGGAGTCGGTGAATCATTCCGTCGAAAGCCGCGAGATACATTTCGCCGGCTTCGTCTTCGCCGAACGCGGCTATGTTCAGGTTGGTTCGTGCGACCTTGCGGTTTTCCGTCAACTCGCGGCGATCGTTGACTCGCAGTGCCCAGACGTTTCCCGTCACATAGTCGGCATAGAAGTAGGCCCCGTAGTATTCGGGTAGTCTACGGCCGCGATAGACGTATCCGCCGGTGACGGACATGCCCTCGTGGCGGAAGTACTCCACCACGGGGTCGATGAGCGGATCACCCGTCGTTTTCGCGTTCGGGTCGAAGGAATGGAATCCCTCCCGGAGTTTCCAGCCGTAGTTTCCCCCGCGGACAATGATATCGACTTCCTCGTAGCGGTTTTGGCCAACA
This sequence comes from Thermogutta hypogea, assembly GCF_055386265.1. Taxonomy (NCBI): domain Bacteria; kingdom Pseudomonadati; phylum Planctomycetota; class Planctomycetia; order Pirellulales; family Thermoguttaceae; genus Thermogutta; species Thermogutta hypogea. The sequence continues at coordinate 291,435 of NZ_AP042425.1, read as the reverse complement.
TCTCCTACCCACAAATCCCCGGTGACTCGATCGAACGTCAAACGCCAGACGTTGCGCAGGCCGTAGGCCCAAATCTCGCCGCGGGCGCCCTCGCGAGCCACGAACGGGTTGTCCTTCGGAACGGCGTAGGCAAGACCGGGATCGCGGTGATCGACGTCGATCCTCAGGATCGATCCCAGCAACGTATTTAGATTCTGCCCGTGCCCGTGCGGATCGTTCGCCGATCCTCCGTCTCCCAAACCGATGTAGAGATAGCCGTCGGGGCCGAACTCGATGCTGCCGCCGTTGTGATTCCCGTACGGCTGCTCGATCTTCATGAGGACTTCCTCGGAATCGCGATCCGCCCGATTGGGATCTTTCGCGGATACGCGAAACGCAGAGATCACCGAAGCCCGCGGTTTGGTCGAGTAATAGACGAAGAATCGCCCGTTTTCCTTGTACCGGGGATGAAAAGCCAACCCGAGCAGTCCCTCTTCGTTGTGGTCCCGGGACACGACCTCGCGGATATCGAGAAAGATCGAGGTCCGGTCAACGTCCGGGCGATTGGGAAAGACGTGGATAACGCCGTGCTGCTCCACCACGAACAGACGATTGGTGCCGTCGGGGGCGTAGGCGATGGTCACCGGCCGCTCGAAACGCAGTCGCGGAAATGCCGGTTCGGTCTCGAGCGGCAGCGGATCCGGTGATCCTACCAGCTTCGAGGTATCGGCGGAGATTTTTGCCGGGCGAGGCCAAGCCCCTTCCGGTCCGTTCGACCACGCCGGTGAAACGATGGCACAGGCGAACGCTCCCACCGTAAGCAAGGCAAACACAATGGAACAACGCTGGACGTTTCCTCGAAGCATCGGATTCTCCCAAGCACGTGAGACCAATTCAAGCTTCATTCAAGATTCCATCGATTTCGGAGGGGAAGGGGTGCAGGCGTGGAGGCCGCCCACCGCTTCCGCTCGGTCGCCCGTCCGGTGAGGGAACGGTTTTCGTGGCTGAATTATAGGGACCCGCGTCTAGTCTCAGGGCGTGGTTTTCGGCGACGCGGTCAAAAAAAAGCTGCACTGAAAACGGTTTTCGCCATCCTCGGGATTCCACCCCTCAAGGACGGTGTTGCCGGTTCACCCGTGGGACACTCTTCCTTGCGGCATCCATCTCTTTTGTGCCAGAATGACGGACGCGGCGGCAGCCGATCGCCAATCTCCTTGGTTTACGATCCCAGCGTAACGCTCCCCCTTCGGACATGCATGCCCTAGCTTTGGAGACGACCGACCCGATTGGTAGCGTCGCCTTGTTTCGAAAAGGCGAATGCATCGAGCGGCGTTGGCTTCCGCAAGACCGGCGATCGGCCCAGACCCTGGCACCGGCCATCCGCGACCTGCTCCGAGAGTTCGGCGTTCGGCCGAATGAAATCGAGTTGGTCGGCGTCTCCATCGGGCCGGGATCGTTCACGGGCGTCCGCATCGGCCTCGTGACGGCCAAGACGTTCGCCTATGCCGTGGGAGCGGGGATCATCGGTATCGACACGTTGGAGGCGGTGGCCGCAGGGCTTCCGCAGGAAATCTCCCGCGTCGCGGTGATGGCCGACGCCCAGCGCGGGGACATCGTGGGCAAGCTGTTCGAGCGGCAGGAAAACGGCATCTGGCGTGCCGCCGAGTCGTGTCGGCCGCAAAAACCGCTGGATTGGCTGCGGACGCTGCCGGCATCGAACGGCCTAGTCGTCGCCGGCCCCGGGGCCTCGCGATTCAGGGAAATCCTGGCGGAGCACGGTTACCGGCCGGTCCCGGATCACTTATGCCGCCCCAACGCCTCTGCCGTGGGGCACCTGGCCTGGACGTATTACGAGTCGGGACGCCGGGACGATCTCTGGAAATTGATGCCGCAGTATTTTCGCCCCAGTTACGCCGAAGAGAAGGCGGACTCGGCATCGGGCGCCTCCTCCTGACGTTTCTCCGCGTCGCTCGCTTCAACATGCCGGCGGCGCGATCCGGAAGTCATTGACGCGGGATGCGGCCACCCGAGCAAGAGCGTCTCGATCGCCTCGGAAAGGCCGCTAACATACCGCCCCACCGTAGCGGTCGGCACATCCGACCATGCGAAGAGGGTGCATGGATTCATCCCGCCTTCAGGGGTGCGACACCCGCCGAGCTTCCTCGATCACGGCATGGAAGGCCGGTTTGGGTCGGCAATCCGCATCGAAGAGCAACGGGTGCTGCCCGTACCGCCATGTGCGGCGATCGTGCAATCCCCAGAATGTCACGCGGTCAAGGGCGTCCTTGTGTTTGAGGAAGATGGCGAACAGCTTCGCGTACGCGTCGGCCTGAACTTGCAATTCCTCGGACGTGGGCGGCCGAATCTCCCTCCGCCCGCGTCCGCCGCCCGGCCGGTCCAACTGTCCGCCCGAAGCCCCCGCGATCGTCACGTCCAACTCCGAAATGGCAACCTTCAAGCCCAACGAAGCGTAGTCGGCAATCGCTCGATCCAGCTCGGCATAGGGGATCTGCCGCGTGCTCCAGTGGCCCTGAATGCCCACGCCGTGAATCGGCGCCCCTTCCTCGAGCAAGCGGCGTAGCAGGACCATCGAGCTGGCGTGCTTGGGGCCGCTCTCAATGCCGTAATCGTTATAAAACAGGAGAGCGTCCGGATCGGCCTCGTGGGCGAACTTGAAGGCCAGCGTCAGGTACTCGGGGCCGACAGCCTGCAACCAGGCCGAGTTGCGAAGGTTCTCCGTCCGGGCGGTTTCCGCGTTGCCGCCGTCGTTGATGGCCTCGTTGACCACATCCCAACTGCGAATCTTCCCCTTGTATCTTCCCACCAAGCCTTGGATGTGGCTCCGCATGCGCTCGATCACGACCTTTTTATCATTACCTTCGAAAAACCAATTCCCCGTTTGGTGATGCCATAGCAACGTGTGGCCGTGCATGGCGCTGATCTTGTTGTCCACGCACCACTTAACGAAGGCGTCGGTCCGCTCGAATCGCCATTGGTTTTCGCTCGGATGGACCAAGGCCGGTTTCATGCAGTTTTCCGGCGTGACCGCGTTGAATTGTTCGCGGACCAAGGCTAGTTCGCGTTCGGAGTAGTTGCCCGGCAGATCGCCCGCCATTCCAATCAAAAAATGCTCCTTGAACGCGTCCTTCAGACTCGGAACGGCATGATCCGTGGATTCGATCTCGCTGGCACGCGCGGGGGTTTCGGCTGCCTGATCGGCCTTTGCGACGGAACAAACCGCCGTCATGGACGCCGCCATTACGAATAGGATGGCCCGCCGGTCGAGCCGACGAAACGAATTCAATCCTGCGTGCTGCACGTTCTTTCTCCCCTGTGACCACCAAACGAAACGGGTGAGGGCGTCGCCTGCTCCGGACAGACTCCGCGTACTCGCTGCAATCGACCGCAATGACTTCGCGCGGCCGAGCCTGGGGCCGGTTCCCCCAAGCCGGTTCCGCACAACCTGAAGCCACAACCATCGCCGATTATGAACCGTGCGGGCCGCCGCGCCCAGCGCCTACGCCGTGCTGACCGCCGTTTGCCTTTCCCCCCTCGCGTCGATTTCGGAACGTGCCCGACGACCTCTCACGGAGTTGCCGGCAACACATGCGCCGGGCGGCACAAGTCCGTCTTGCTCGGCGATTCATTCATGGCTCTTCGGCAAGGCCGGACAGTCACTTCGCGGCACGGACTTCCCGGAAGCTCTCGCGCGCCGCGGCGATGGTGGCATCGACGTCCTCGTCCCCATGCGCCACGGAGAGGAACATCGCCTCGAATTGGCTGCACGGAAGGTAAACGCCGCGGTCCAGCATGGCATGGAAGAATCGGGCGAAGGCCGCCGTATCGCAGACCGCGGCCGTGTCCCAGTCCGTTACCGGCTGCGGCGTGAAGAATAGGGTCAGCATCGCTCCGCAGCGGCCGATGGAGCAGGGAACACCGGCCTCTTCCGCGGCGGCCCGCAATCCTTCGGCCAAGCGATCCGAAGCCCGATCGAGCGCAGGAAACGGATCCGTCTCGCGAAGGACTTCCAATGTGGCAATCCCGGCTGCGGTGGCCAAAGGATTTCCGCTCAGCGTACCGGCCTGGAAGACCTTTCCCGCCGGCAAGATGTGATTCATGATCTCCGCGCGACCTCCGTAGGCCCCGACGGGCAAGCCGCCGCCGATGATCTTTCCCAGTGTGGTCAAGTCCGGCGTGATTCCGTAGAGCGATTGGGCGCCTCCCAGTGCGACCCGGAAGCCGGACATCACCTCGTCGAAGATCAACACGGCGCCGGTTTGGAAGGTGAGTTCGCGGAGGGTCTGCAAGAACTCGCGCGTGCCGGGAACGCAGCCCATATTGCCTGCCACAGGCTCCACGATCACGGCGGCGACTTGATCTCCCAGACGACGGAAGGCGTCGCGGACCTCGTCCGCATCGTTGTATCGTAAAACCACGGTATCCTGCGCCACGGCGGCCGGCACGCCGGGAGAACTCGGCACTCCTAAAGTCGCCGCCGAGCTGCCCGCCGCGACCAACAGACTGTCCACATGCCCGTGATAACAGCCCGCGAATTTCACGATCTTGGCCCGGCCGGTATAGCCCCGTGCCAGACGCAGGGCGCTCATGACGGCCTCCGTACCCGAGTTCACCAACCGAACCTTTTCCACGGACGGCACGATTTCCACGATCAGCTCGGCGAGGCGGGTTTCGGCCTCGGTGGGGGCACCGAAGCTGGTGCCTTTTGCCAAGGCTTCGCCGACGGCGGCGACCACCCGCGGGTGGCAGTGCCCCAAAATCATGGGTCCCCAAGAGCCGACGTAGTCGATGTATCGATTCCCGTCGATGTCCCAAAGGTAGGCACCCCGGCCGCGGGCAATGAAAGGCGGCGTACCGCCGACCGCACCGAATGCCCGCGCCGGACTGTTCACTCCCCCCGGGATCCATCGTTTGGCATGCTCGAAGGCGGCGAGACTCTTGGGGCGATCACGCATGAAAGTCCTATCCTTCCTCGTCCATCACAATTTGCAAGCACGTCGGTTGCGCCCGGTCTCGGGATGATCGTGAGATCCCGGGCGACGATGCGGCATCCATCTTGGCTTACGGAGCGCCGCCTTCGGCGCAGCGATCCGCCACGGCACGATAGAACTGCTCGGCCGCAGGCGACGGGTACCTTGCCCGCAACTCCTCCGCCATCGACCTCGCCGCTGCACAGCGTTTAAGATCGACGAGCAGCAAGGCGTACGCCTGGAGTAAGTCGGGACTGGGATTTCCCAAGCGATAGGCCCGTGCAAACAGGGCTTCGGACTCGTCCAGCTCCCCAGCCTTGTGCAAAGCCAAGCCGGCATTGTAGGCGACGCGCGCGTCGCCGGGCATCAGCTCCGCCGCCCGACGCAAGCACTCCGCCGCCTCCGCCAATCGCGCAGGATCCTCCGCGATCAGCAATCCCAGGGAAAACCACACGTCGCCCACGGTTGGGACCTTTTCGAGAATGGCGCGGAACTCCCGTTCGGCGTCCACCGTGCGACCTTGTTGGTAATACAAGCGAGCCAGATTGTCGCGAATCGGGATATAATTCGGATTCGTTTCGATCGCCAAGCGATACTGCCGCTCGGCCTCCTCCCAGCGATTCCGCCGGGCCAGCAGCATGGCCAGGTTATTCCGAGCCGGAAGAAATCCAGGATCGAGCCGCAGCGCAGTCTGATACGCCGCTTCCGCCTCATCCCATTGCTGCAACGCATCATAAAGCAGCGCCAAGTTGACGTGAGCGCCGGGCTGGTCTTCGACCAGTTTTTGGGCCGCAACGTATTCCGCCGCCAGACGATCCACCACCTCCGGGGAGAGCAGTCGGCGATCGCTCGGCGCGAATTGCAGCAGCCAAGGGAAGGCCTCCAAGCGGGCCGCCCGGATGGGATCCTCCATAAGGTTTTTCACGCGAGCGAGCGTGCCGGGGTCGGGCGGCAGCTCCTGCAAGGCCCGCGCGGCCGCAATCCGCAACAAGGGATCCGCCTCACGGGCGACCGCGACGACGCTTCCCAGGGCGGTTTCCGGCGAAACGCGCGATAACAACAACAACGCACTCGCCCGCACCATCCCGGACAGGTCTTGGCGTCGCACCACGGCGGCTAGATCCGCGGCGGCGCTGACATCGCCCCGCCTCCCCGCCTCAAACGCGTAGGCGAAATGATTGCGATCCGGCTTGTGACCGTACCACTCTTCGATCCGGTCGGCCGCCCACTGCGGAGACTCGCCTTTCGCCCTGTCCTGGTGACAGAGGTTGCAAGCGTTGGGGATGCCCAAACTCACCGTGAGGTCGGGACGCGGCACCCGGAAACTATGATCGCGGCGCGCATCGACGACCATGTAGGTGGTCTCGGGCATGTGGCAGTCCACGCAGCGGCTACCGGGTTCGCCGATCTTGGGATGAAAGTGATGCGACGGCGTATCATATTTGGCGGGAATGTGACATTGCCCGCACAGCCGGTTGTCTACATAGGGCTCTCGCACTTCTCCCGGCTGCGTCGCTTCCGCGAACTTGATCCGTCCCGTGTGGGGATCGTGGCAGTCCAAGCACCGGACGCCCTTGCGATACATCAGGCTTTGCGTAAACGATCCGTATTCGTAGTCCTCGTCCAAGATCTGGCCGTCGGGATAGTAGAGTCGGCCGTCCAAGAATTCCGGCAAATAATGATCCAGGAAGTGATCTCCGCCGACAAAGCCTTCCTTCAAGGGCCGCCGCCGCGCGTGGCACGGGGCGCAACTATCGACCAGCACGGTACTGGGGGCCCCTTTCAGTTGCGGCAACCCGTAACCCCGCTTGCGATCCCAAAATAGGCTCCATGATTCCGCCAATCGGACATGCAGGCTCGCGGGACCGTGGCAGGTTTCGCAACTGACGTCGATCTCGGACCAGGTCGTGCGGTACGTGTTGCTCGCCACATCGAAGTTCTTGCGAAGATTGGTCGTGTGGCAATCCGCGCACATATAGTTCCAGTTCTGGAGCGAGCCGGTCCAGTGCAGGGGATCCTCGTGCGGTATCGGCTCCGAAGGGTATAGGTGGAACCAGCTCTTGCCCTTCACGTCCCAGGCCAGGGGCAAACACTGGATCCGCCCGTCGGGAAACTCCACCAGATACTGTTGCAAGGGATAGACGCCGAAGACGTACTTGACTTCAAATGCGCGGAGCTTTCCTTCCCGGTCGTCGGTTTCGACGAAGAACTTACCGTCGCGTCGAAACATGCGACTGCGAAGGGCGAAGGTGGGATGCAATTCGCCGGCACGGGCCATTTCCGCGGCGATATCGCGAATGGTTCGGTGGGCCGCCGTGATGTCGCACGGGCGCGCGAACTGTTTTTTCCAGTCCGCTTCCTCGCGGATCGTCGCTCGCCGCGATTCCGGAAGCACCGCCGCAATCCTCCGCCGCGATTCCTCTCCGCTGGGATGCTCGATGCCCAGCTCCGGCATGGGCGGCGGCTCGTACTCTTGCAAGGCGAGGGCCAACACGTGGTCGGGAATGCGCTCCGTCAACCGCCGCAGTTCGTCTTCCGGCAGACGCCAAAGCTCGCTGAAGGCGATGTGCAGAAACTCTTGATTATCGAAGTCGCCGAGAACGGTCTGCTGCGTGGCTCGATCCATGGCCAAATCGTGATCGGAGCCTTCCCAAAGCCGGCACTCCTGCTCGTGGCATGCCGCGCAGCTTTGACGGCCGACGTACTCCGCCTGAACCGAGTCGGGCAAACAATACCACCAGTCCCACGCTGCGTAGCCGCCGGCCAATAACACCAGTGCGACCGCGCATAACAGAATCTTCAAAACGGGACGGGTCCCCCGCAACCCCGCCGCTCGGCCGCCCCGTCGGGAGCCGGTTTCCGCGTCATCCATCACAGTCGCGCCCGGACGTTCGTGGGGCAAGCGGTCTTGTCGCGATCGCCTATCCTTCACGCGCGACTCCGTGTGCTGCCGAGGTCCAGGGAAGGGAAGATGTCGCCGCTCACATCGTCACGGTAGTTGCGGGAGCGTCCGACGAAACACCGCTGATCTCAAAGACGCAGCAAGGAGCCCCGTCATGACGACAGGCCACCTGCTTGACGGGTGCTCCGATCACCGTGGAAATGATCTCATGATCCAGAAGGCAGGCGGCTCGGTTCTCCTCGAACATGATGATATAGGGGCAGCTTCGCTGATGCACGGTCAGTTGCCCCATATCCTCCTCGATTTCCACCAAAACCCCTTCCTCCTGGAGAATGGCCGTCATCTCGCTCAAGCGCTCGGCGGGTGTCGTGCCGTGAATTCTTTGGAGGTAATGCTGGGCCAAAACCGCACTCACGCGACGGACAACCTCTTCCGTCAGTTCCGCACCGCCAATTTCACGAATCGCCCGCCAAATCGTCGGCAGCACCAGTCGCTGATTCTTCGCGAAAAGCAGCAGCAAGGCGCTGGTGGTCGCGGAATACACGTGGCGCGGACGGCCTCGCCCCTGCAACCTTTGCAACTTCCGCTCCACAAGCCCCGCCGCCACAAGCTCGTTCAACTGCTCGGTAATGGCGGTACGAGTTACCTTCATCTCTCGAATGAGATCGGCAACGCTCCGGGGCGGATTGCCCACCAAGAGCTTGATAATTCTCATACCGGCATGACTAATGGAAAGATTCTGCATCGACCCTTTTCCCGTTCCCGAATGCATTTGGAGTGTAAAGGTGCTGTCGTCGCCCCTTTTAGCACCCGAAAAACTTGGTCGCAGCCGACGGCCGACTCAACGACGCCGTCTCCGACGGATTCCACTCTACTGAGGGGGTTATTGCAACTCTCGCAGCGGTCACGCCGGGTACTTGGCGCCAACCAAAAAATCGGGCGGCACGGCATCCGCAGCGGCCTCGATATCGCCACATTTTGCTACGAAAAACGGGAAAACTATGTTCGCAAAAAAACACCCCGAAACAGCTATAAGACGGGCATTTTGCTGTTTCCGAATTCACCGTCGAAAACACATTCTATCCGATTGCGGCGGGCAAACGCAAACGCCTACTCCGCCCACCAAAAATTAAGGATGCCGACGGCTTGGCACCGTGCCTGCGCGTCGCGCGCCGTTCCGGATCCCGACGACCCTTGCCCGACGGCTCGGTTGCCGCATCGCTGTCGTTAGAGGCGGAAGCCTCGCTTCGGCAGCGGCCCGCAAACGGCCCTCCGAGTTGTTGACTTGCGGAATCGCCCGGTCTAGAGTAGCGGTTGCAATCGGGTTTCACCGCGAAGCGGCAGGGCGGTGGCTAACCCGGGCAATAACCTTGGCCCGTATCCGGAGAGGTCCCATCATGGCGCGTCATCGAGTTTCTCTGCCAGCCTTGGTTTTGGGCGCGGCGGTCGCGGCCGGCATCCCGTTTTCCGCTTATTCGGAGGAAGGGGCGGCCAAGCCGCGCAAGCCGATTCGCGTGCTTTTGACTTACGGCGGGCACGGTTTCGAGGAAGATGCGTTCTTCGCCATGTTCGACGCCTTTCCCAACGTCGAATACACCAAGAGTCAACTGCCGGAGCAGGCGGACGCCCTCAATCCGGAGGCGGCCGACAAGTACGACGTCCTCGTGATGTACGACATGGTGCCCGGCATCTCGCCACAGCAACAGGAAGCATTCCTCGCCCTCCTCAACCGGGGCATCGGCGTGGTGGCGCTACATCACAACCTCGGCGCGCATCGCGACTGGGCTGAGTACCGCAATATCATCGGCGGCAAGTACTTGCACGAGGCCTGCGAAATCGACGGCAAGAGCTATTCCGCCTCGACCTGGGATCATGACCAGACGCTCAACATCCATATCGCCGACCCGGAACACCCCATTACGAAGGGGATCAAGGACTTCACAATTCACGACGAAACCTACCACGGGTTCTACGTATCGCCTAAGGTGCACGTCCTCTTGACGACCGATAACCCCAAGAACAACACGGAAATCGCCTGGACCGGCGAATACGGCAAGAGCCGCGTTTTCTATCTGCAATTGGGTCACGACAGCCAGGCCTGGAAAAACCCGGCTTATCCTAAGCTTTTGCTCCGTGGAATTCGCTGGGCGGCCGGCCGTCTCAAGTAGATCGCGGCCGCAAAAGACAGCCTCGCGTCTGCCGATTCATTCCAAGGACTGCGAAGGCCGAGCACGTGCCGGATCGGCCGAAACCGAAGATGCCTGGAGTTGCGGCATGGAGCCGAGATGTATCGTGATAACGGGGGTGGGCCGCGGGTTGGGGCGTGCCATGTGCGGAGAATTCATCGCCCTCGGCCACCGCGTGGCCGGTTGCGCCCGCACCGCCGAGACGATCGCCGCGCTTTCGCGGGAACATCCCGAGCATCGCTTTCACGTCGTGGACGTGTCCCGCGACGGCGAAACGGCGGCCTGGGCCGACGAAGTCATCCGCGACCTCGGTCCACCCGATCTGTTGATCAACAACGCGGCGATTATCAACCGCAACGCGAAGCTGTGGGAAGTTCCGCCGGAAGAGTTCGCCGATCTGCTTCGCGTGAATATCGGCGGGGTACACAGCACGATTCGGCATTTTGTCCCGCCCATGCTCCGCCGGGGGCGTGGAGTGATCGTGAACTTCAGCTCGTACTGGGGCAGGTCCGGAGCCGCCGAAGCGGCCCCGTATTGCGCCACGAAATGGGCCGTGGAAGGATTGACGCAATCTTTGGCCGAGGAATTGCCGCCCCCGTTGGCCGCCGTCGCCTTGAACCCCGGCATCATCGATACGGACATGCTCCGCAGTTGCTTCGGCGAACAGGCGGCTCAATACCCGAAGCCGCGGGAATGGGCCGCCCGCACCGTGCCCTTTCTGCTCGGCCTGGATCGCCGTCATAACGGAAGGGCGTTGACCGCACCGTGGTCGGATTCCGCCGGTGAAGAGTGACCGGCATCCTCCCATCCTTTCCTGCCGCCTAGCGATGGGACCGCGTCTCGGCGCGGCTCGACTTCACCTGCATCATGGAAACGGACGATCGCGAGGCCAGCTATCCGCGTCATCCTGCCACTCGCATCTTTCGGCCTGAAAAAGAGTGACCGCGTCCGCCAACTCGTCCGAAACGGGCTCATCGGTCGAAGTCTGCCACCGCACATGTTCCCGTACGCTTTCGCTGACGAAGCGGGAAAGCTGAGCGAAGCCGTAATGGGCGTCGCCGGAGTAGCGGGAAATGTAGTAACGCGTGGGATGGCAGACGGCGAGATGCCGCTTGGCTCGCGTCAAGGCCACGTAAAAGAGACGCCGTTCCTCTTCGATTTCCTCTTCCGAACCCGTACTCATATCGGAAGGAATGTGACCGTCCGTGGCGTTGAGTACGTAGACCGCGTCCCATTCCAGTCCCTTCGCCGAGTGGATGGTGCTGAGGATCAAGTAGTCGTCGTCAAGCAGCGGATCCGCCGCCAGATCCTGCGTGGAAGAGGGCGGGTCCAACGTGATCTCGGTGAGCATGGTGCGGCGATCGGCGTAGCGCGACGCGATCAATTCCACCTGTTCCAAGTCGCGTGCCCGCGGAGACGGGTTGTCGTAAAGCTCCGGCAGCAGCGGCTCGTAAAACTCCCGGACCGCGGCGACTTGCGAGACGAGGGGTGCCTGTGGATCGCAGAGCCGCTCCATGAGTCCCACCAAGCCGGGCCACAACTTTTGAGCGGCGGCGGGCGGCTGGATCGAACGCCACGCATCGAAGGGAACGGGGCGGGTCGGCAAAAGTCCCAAGAGCGAGCGGGCCTTGGCCGGACCGATGCCGGGCAGGAGCCGCAGCACGCGAGTGCCGGCGACGATATCGCGCGGATTCTCCGCCAACTTCAGAAACGCCAACAAGTCCTTGATGTGGGCCGTCTCCAGAAACTTCAGCCCGCCGTACTTGTGATAGGGAATACCGCGCCGCGTCAGCTCCGCCTCCAGGACCAAGCTGTGATGTCCGGCGCGAAAAAGGACCGCCTGGCATCGCAAGTCGATACCCTCTTCCCGCAGACTCAAGACGCGGCGCACGACGTATTCCGCCTGATCCTGTTCATCTTCGCACGCCACGAGCAGCGGTTGATCGCCGCATTCATGACACGACCAAAGATTCTTGGTGAACTTTTCGGCCGCCGCCGCCATGACCTCATTGGCGACACGCAGGATGGGGACCGTGCTGCGATAGTTCTGCTCCAAAACCACCAGCCGCGTCTCGGGATAATGCTTCGGGAAGTCGAGGATATTGCGGACGGTCGCAGCGCGGAACGAATAGATCGACTGGGCGTCATCGCCGACGACGGTCAGACCGGCGCCGGTCGGGCAAAGGTGATACAGGATCTCCGCTTGCAGAACGTTGGTATCCTGGTATTCGTCCACAAAAACGCGGCTGAATCGCCGGGCCGTCTCGGACGCCACAAAAGGATCCTCCAACGCTTCCCGCCATTTCAACAGCAGGTCGTCGAAATCGAGGTTCACGTTCTCCAGTTTCCGCCGCTGATAGAGCGAAAACAGCTCGCGGAGATCTTCCTCGAAACCTCGGCACCAAGGAAAACGATCCTCCAAAACCTTTTCCAACGGCTCTTGGGCATTGACAATGCGGCTATAGATATCGGCGCACGTCCCTTTCTTGGGAAAGCGGCGGCTCGTCTTTTCCGTGAGCTTCAACTCCGCCCGCAGGACATCCAGATAGTCTTCCGCGTCGGAGCGATCCAGCACGGTGAAGTCGGGTGACAGGCCGATCCGGAAGCCGTATTGCCGCAGGATGCGGACCGCGACGGCGTGAAAGGTGCCGCCCACCAAGCCCGTCGTCATCAACGTCGAGCCTTCCTCGCTTAACGCCATGCGACGCAGCACGGCATTCACGCGGCGAATCATCTCCTCGGCGGCGCGCCGCGTGAACGTCAATAGCATGATGCGGTGCGGCGGAACGCCGTCGAGAATCTGCCATGCCACACGATGCACGATGGTGGCCGTTTTGCCCGTACCGGCGCCGGCCACGATCAAGAGCGGTTGCTCGCCGTGCGTAACGGCGTCCCTCTGCTGCGCGTTCAAAGGTTTGAGGAGTTGATTCCGTATGGATTGTTTCGGCACGATTCACCGCGTAAAAAAGAGGTTGGCCGACCGAGCGGGGATTGCCTCCGCAAGGCACCGTCGATCCTCTTCGATCCGACCGGAGGCTATCTGTAGTCTAAGAATCGCCTTCCGCGACGACTAGCATCCGACGCGGGGGCCGTTGTGCTCCGCTCCCAAATAGGGGTGATTGATCCGCGGTGCGGCACCGACATCCCAAGGGGGCGTGACTAACCGGTAGTCGCATCGTTCGACCGGAGCCGCCGCCTTACCCCGCCCTTTCGAGGAAGTGAGAATGTCCGTTCACTTTCTGACGATCGAAACCACCTGCGACGAGACCGCCGCCGCCGTCATCACAGAGGACCTGCGCGTCCTGGCCTCCGTGGTCGCATCCCAAGACGATCTCCATCGGCGCTACGGCGGAGTCGTGCCGGAGATCGCCTCCCGGGCGCACGTGGAACGCATTCTGCCCGTCATTGACGAGGCGATCCGAAGGGCGGAAATCCGGCTTACCGATTTGGCCGCCGTGGCCGTCGCGCATACGCCGGGACTGGCGGGGTCGCTACTGGTGGGTCTCTGTGCCGCCAAGGCTTTATGCGCGGCGCTCGACATCCCGCTCATCGGCATCAACCATTTGCAAGCCCACGTATACGCTTGCCGCATCGCCTCGGGTGAGGACGTCTTCCCCTGCGTCGGCCTGGTGGTGAGCGGCGGGCACACCAGTCTCTATCGCTGCCGAAACGCACTCGACTTCGAATTGCTCGGCTCGACCATCGACGACGCGGCCGGGGAGGCCTTCGATAAGGTGGCCTCCATGCTCAAGCTGCCCTATCCCGGCGGTCCGTCCATCCAGCGCGCTGCGGAGAAAGGCAATCCTCAAGCCTACGTCTTTCCAAGGGGCCTGCTCGACGATCCCGACTCGCTGGACTTCAGCTTTAGCGGCCTGAAAACGGCCGTCCGCTACGCGATCACCGGCCCCGGTCGGCACGATCCCACGGAAGTCGCGTTGAGCGAACAGCAGATCGCCGACTTGGCGGCCTCGTTTCAAGAGGCGGTCGTGGACTGTTTGGTCACGAAGACGATGCGGGCGGTGACGGGTTCCGGGGTAAAAAAGCTCTGCGTGGGCGGAGGGGTAGCCGCCAATGCCCGACTCCGCGAGCGGTTCGAAGCCGCCGTACGGGACGCCGACGTCAAGCTGTACGTTGCGCCGCTGCGGTTGTGTACCGACAACGCCGTGATGGGCGCGATCGCCGTGGAGAAGTGGCGGGCCGGGCGATTCGACGGCCTGGACCTGGACATCGCCCCCGGAGTGGTCCGAGGCGTTTAGCGCAGCGAAAACGTCTCGCAAAAATCGCCCGAACCCCGCCTCTCCGCGTGCGATTCGCGGGAGCCGCCGCTTTCTTTCGGGCGGGATCTATTCCCGAACGACGTAATCCACCACCAGCACCTTATCCAAGTGCGGTCCCAATACTTTTCCGAAGGCCTTATGCTCCGGGTGCGGCAAGTATTCGTCCCGATCCTTTTCGCTCTTGAAAGTAAGCACGAAGCAGTGGGTAAATCCTTGGGACAGATTCTCCACGCTGCAATCCGTGCCCCATTCGAACCCCGCGATTTGCGGAATCTTCCCGGGTAACGCCGCGAAGGCCTTTTCGACCGTCGCAACGTCCTCGGGCGACGTGCCGTCCTTGAATTTGAAGAGCACCACGTGCCGAAGCTGCCCCGCGTGAGAGTATTTGGCCGGGGCTTCGGCCGCCGACCTAGCGGCGATCGCCATGCCAGCCAGCACGAGGGTTGCCAAGACGCCCATCAGCCATCGTTTCATGGGGGTTTTCTCCTTATGCTTATCTGAGTTCATTTGCCGGTGCGGGATCGCTCCGGACCCCGCGGACAATCAACATTCCCGCTCGAGAGCGGCCGGACGGAACATCGACCTCACAAAGCCCGACGCTAGCCTGGATGCGTTCGCAACGGCATCATGGCGCGCGTCACGATCAAGCCCGTTCCCCGTTTATTCCCGCTTCAAGGCAATGCGGAAAATGGTGGCGCTCAAGGGACTCACCTGCAACGCTTGCCCGGCCGCGACGTCGAGTCGCCGGAGTGCGACCCGCGGAGGCTTGCCCGGATCGTTGTAAGCCATGGGATCGTCGCCGGCCACCTGCCATATTTCCGTCACGTCTCCCAGGCTCGCTCCATGCACAAGCGGGTGAAGTTCGGCGGCTTCGGTCGCGGCGTTGACCACGGCCAAGGTCAGGAAGCGGCCGTCCTCACTGAGCGCTGCTTGGACATCCAGCGGTCCCTCGCAGCGCGTTTGCACCGGCACCTGACCGAAGTGGCGACGATAGAGCACCAGCATCCAACCGGTCGTTTCCAGCGCGGCGGCCGTGGTCGTGGTCTTGATGGCGCCGATGACGTTGACGGTCTGGGCATAATTGGCCATCGTGTAGACATCCGTATTCCGGGCGAATTCGTTCAGTGCCTTGGCGACGCCCAGGCCGTCTCGCAGGAAATACCGCGTTCCCAGCTCGCCGAAAACGTGATCGCCGTACCAGTAATTCCACTCATCCAAAGCCACCGGCACGGCCTTGCCGCCCAAGATTTCCTGCCGGTACTTGCGATGAGCCGCCGCGATCTCACGGACGCGCTGGGCCGCCTGTGCCACGTGCTGGGCAAGGTCTTGCTTGGCGCCCACGTAAAAGTGTTCGCTCAATAGGTCCATGCGGTCCGCACAGTGGCGGAACATGCCCTCGGTCCACGGCCCGACGGAACCGACCGCGACCACCTGGATGCCGGGATCTTTGGCCCGCATGGCGTCCACGAAAGCGTTGTGTTTCTTGACGTACTCTTCCAACGGCATATGGCCCAATTGCCAATTGCCGTACATTTCGTTGCCGATTCCCCAATACTTGACTCGGTACGGTTCGGCATGTCCGTTTTGGGCCCGGCGACTGCCCATGGGGGTGTCGGCCGCCCCGTTCACGTACTCCAACTCTTCCAAGGCCATGGCGACGTCGCCGAGTCCGGTATTGACCACGACCAGCGGTTCCGTGCCGACGACGCGGCAAAACGTCATGAACTCGTCGATGCCGAAGTCGTTCGGCTCGATCCCTTGCCAGGCCGGATTCTTGCGGACGGGTCGTCGATCACGATCGCCGATGCCGTCGCGCCAATCGTAGCCGCTGACGAAGTTTCCGCCCGGCCAGCGATAGATCGGCGAATCCAATTCCTTTAACAGCGCGATCGTGTCGGCTCGCATACCGTGGATGTTGTCCGCGGGCATGAGCGACAGCGTGCCGATTCGCAGGCTTCCGCGACCCCGAGCCGCAATTTCCAGCCGCGCATCCTGGGAACCGACTTGCGGTGAAAAGCGGAACTCGACACGGGTATATGCCGCCTTGAGCTCGGCGACCGTCACAACCTGCCTGGCATCCTCGGCTTCGCCCCAGGCGAGGCAGATATCGACCGGAGCCGCCTCCGCGTCGCCCGCCAGCCAGGCATAACCCACGTATTCTCGGCCCGCGATGACGCCCAGTCCGCCCTGCCCGATTCCGCACGGCGTCTCGCCGGTCGCTCGAATCTCGGGCACATGGTCGCCCACAAAGGGGTCGCGATCGCTCATCACGACGGCGCCTTGCGGTCCAATCGGATACCACGGCGACGGCCGGCTCCCGACGCTGTGAAAGAACTTGCGGTCCTCGATCATCTCGGCCCAGATTCCGCCGTAAATGCACCGGCCCAGATGCTCGATGAATTGCCCGTAGATGTACGGCGAAATCGGGGGACCTGCTTGCGTCACATCGACGGCCACCTCAACCGCCCGTTCGGCAGGCTCGGCTGCATAGCCGCCATCGACCGCAAAACCGCCCAACCACAACAGCAAAACTCCAAAGCACAACCAACTCCGCATTGCACTTCTCCTGTCGACATGGGAGCGTGATCGTCTCGCGCGACTGCGGCCCTTGAGCGACCTCGCCGCGAACTATCCGGTTCCGTCACCCTGCGCCGCGGCAATTCATCGGGAAACCAGCGTATCCAAGACTCCGTTGACGTAACCGACGGTTTCCGCCAAGCCCGGCAGCGGATCGTCCTGATCCTTCTCGAACTCGAAGGCCGCCATGCCCGAAAACCGGATCTCGACCAATTTCCGCAGGAACCCCGGCAAATCGATGATCCCGCGCCCCGCCTCCACGCACTTCCCGGCGGGGGCGGCTTGGTCGACATCCTTCAGATGCACGTCGATCAATCGGTCCGCGAATCGTTCCGCATCGGCAATCGGGTCGGCCCCGATACGAACGGTGTGGCCGATATCCATGCACAAACCCAAACGTCGATCGAAGGGTCGGACGCGCTCGTAAACGCTTTCCGGGGTGGGGAACTTCTTATCGCCCGGCCCGTGGTTGTGAATCGCCACCGCGATGCCGGTCTCGCGAATGCGGCGATCCAACAGCGGCACCAGCTCCGGATCGGGAGAGGCCACGATGACCCGCATCCCCGCCGCCGCGGCATAGGTGAACGCGTGATTCACCTCGTTTTCGTCGGACATGTTGACCACACCGCAGGCATACAAATCGATGCCTGCGTCGGCAACCTCTTTGCGGACGCGCGCGATTTCCTCCGGCGACGCCTCCAGCGGCAAATGGAAGGACTTGAGGCAGATGTGCTTCAACCCCACCCGCCGGGTCATCGCCAAGGCCTCGGTCAACGGAAACGCGCGGAGCGTGTACGAGGCCAGAGCGAGCCGAAAGGGGACCTTGTTCTCGTTCGTTTCCATGCCGGCCGCCAGGGAGGCGGGCAGGAGGCTCGGCGCCAAGAGCCCCAGGGCGCCGGACGCGAAGAAACCTCGACGTGTGGCAGTACCGTTACGCATAACATCCTCCGAAGGCGCAACCTCAGAACTTGGAATCGCCAAGACCGTGATACACTCCGTCGTTGCAACAACGATTCGGCCGGGACGGCCTATTCGCACTCAAAGCTTGAAAAGGACCGCCGAGACGGGCGTACCCTTCCGTTCCCAACATCACCGCGAGTCGGGCGTCGCCTCCCCGTCCGAGAGCGGAACTCCCCACAGCTCGGCAATCATGCGATAGGTCTCCGGGTCGTGCCGGCGCAACTCCTCGCGATCGAAAGGGTAAAAGTCGTTCCGCCCGAAAAAGGCCTCGGTATTCTCGGCGAAAAACTCCATCGGGTCCTTAACGGCATAGGCTCTTTCCGTGTGCCCATGAACGTGCTTGACTTCATTGTACAACCCCGCTTGCGTTGCCCGCTCCCAGGCCTCGCGAATGCGGCGATTGCCGTATCCGTCGGGCAACACTTGGTCGTGGTAGGCATGGGCGGTTTCGTGCAACACCATGCACGGCTGGGCCTTGCGCCAGCCGAGGAAGTTTCGGGCGTTGGAGATTTCGATCCCCTTGGCCTTATCCGGATTGACGCCGTGCGAAGCCAGCCACTGTCGGCTGGGGTGATACACCATTGCGCCGCGAGGATTCGCTTCCCGTTCCGCCCAGATCGTCACGCCGCGAACCCGTTCCAGCGCCTCCGGCGGAAGAACGCGATCGATCTCCTCGAGCTGCTCGGTCAAGGATTGTTTGACCCGACCCCAAAGCGCACCGTCTTGGTAGAGGTCGGGATGCACCAAAACGCGCCGGCCGACGATGCGTTCCTCATGGTATTGCTCAGTGGGGGTAAATGCCGCGGCAACCGCGGGATCACTCGCGGTATCGTAAGCGATCTCCTCGCCCGCAAGCATACTAAGCGATGCCCAACTCAGTACCAGCAGCCCGGCAAAAATCGGTGTCGCCCGGCGGATCACAATTTCCATCCTTCGCGATAGGGTCTATTGATCCAGGGATCAGCCTCGGGACAACCGATGGCTTTGAGGTTCTGGGCATCCCATTCGATCTTTCGGCCCGTGCGGAAGGCGACTGTGCCCAGGAGGGCGGCCTCGGTGAGGGGGCCGGAGTACTCGAAGCGGCACGTCGTCGTGCCGCGTCCCTTGCAAGCCTCGATCCATTCCAAGTGATGGCCGACGGACGCCGGAATCGTCTGCGGCGGAGGGGTCAGGTCGGCGAATTTCGCCTCCGGCCACAGCAGGCGCCTGCCGTAGTCGGCCAAGAGCATGCCCTTTTCCCCTACGAACAATACGGCGGAAGCCCAATCCGGCAAGCCGGCCTCGGCCTGCAACGGGGGACGCTTGCCGCCGTCGTACCATGTCAGCTTGACGGGGGGAAGATCGCCGCGAGCCGGGAACTCGTAGCGCACGATCAGCCACGGCGGTGTTCCCTCGGGATGCGGCGGCGGGCCTTCCGCTTCCACCGTCAGCGGATAGCGAAGGTCCAACGCCCAAAAGGCGAGATCGCAGTAGTGGCAGAAGAAATCTCCCAGCCCGCCGTTGCCGAAGTCCTTCCAGCCCCGCCAGCGGCCCGGCAAATACGTCGGATGGTACGGCCGATACGGGGCGGGCCCCAACCACAAATCCCAGTCCAAATAGTCCGGAACGGGCGGTGTATCGGTCGGGCGGTCTCCCGCGCTGTAACTGGCGGCCGACCACACGTGCACCTCCGAGATCGGGCCGATCACGCCGGCCTGGACCAGCTCCACCACACGGCGATAGTTGTCGCCCGCATGGATTTGCGTACCCAATTGGGTCGCCAAACGGTTTTTCACGGCCAATTCCGTGAGCACCCGAGTCTCTTGAACGCAATGCGTGAGCGGCTTTTCGCAGTAGCAATGCTTGCCCAGGCTCATCGCCGCCGCCGCGGGCGGAGCGTGCGTATGGTCGGGCGTACTGACTACCACCGCGTCGATCGAGTTCTGCAACTCGTCCAGCATCCGGCGGAAGTCGCGGTACAGCCGGGCTTGCGGATGGTCCTTGGCCGCCGCCGCCAGGTAATTCGCGTCCACGTCGCACAGGGCCACGATGTTTTCCGAGGACACGCCCGACAGATTGGCCGCGCCTCGGTTCGCCACGCCGACGACGGCGACGTTCAGTTTTTCGTTCGGCGATTCCGCCCACGACGGCAGCACCCAACAACCGCCGACCGCCGCGGCGCTCGCCCCGAGAAAGCTTCTTCGTGAAAACTTGCGGCGTTGCATGAAAATCTCCCCTGGGAGCCGGAGGACAATGCAAACCGGCGCCCCGAACGGGAAGTCGGCCGGCCTGCGGAAGGACCACCAAAGTCGAACGCAAGCATAATCCGAGCGGTCACGTCATACAAGCGCTTTCGTAGAACGAAAAGCGCGATTGCCGGACCGAGTTTCCTCTGAGGGCTGCGATGACGACGGCGCATTCCGCGCCGCTTCGGAGTCACGCCGCCCGAGGATCCCGTCGGCGTCAGTCGGCCGGCTCCGCCACGACCTCATCCAGCCCGAACATGTACGCCTTGACCGCCGCGTCGTTCGCTCCGACGATTTCGACTTTCAGCGTGTTTTCACCCTCCTTGAGATCGAACGTGCCCAGCGGAATGACGTCGGTCCGGATCACTTCCGGATTGTACAAATCAATGGGATCGCCGGCCTTGAGGCCGTTCACGTACAACTGCACGATCCCGTAATCCCGGGCCTTGGTCAGAATTACCCCGAGCTTGTGCTTTCCGCCGCGCTCGGCATGGAAAGCGACTTCGAGGACGTGGCCGGGCCGGGCATCGGTCCACCAGAGATGATCGTCACGGCTCCACTTGCCCGCGCCGAAGTGCCGCATGTCCTGGGTTTGGACGTTACCCATCGGCTCGTTCAAAATGCGAAATCCTCCCGCGACGGCCGGGCGCTTGACGTAATAACCGTGGCGATGTTCGACCGCAACCGGCTGATACGGATCCGCGCCCTCGCCGTTCAAGTACCAGCAGACCGTCACGGCGTATTCCGTGCCCTTTTCCTCGGTCTTGAAGTATTTCTCGATGTAACCGTCGAAGGCCGTGTGGAACGGAATGTTGTCGACCAAGTGCCAACGGTAGACGGACTGGTGCCCTTTGTTGTTTTGCGTCATCGTCTGACCGTGGTAGGCGCGCTGGAAAAGGTTGGGGTCGCACCAAGCGTAGCCGAAATAGTCCTCGGATCCGGTCCCGAACGTGGAGGGATACTTCTCGCCGTCCACAAAGAACTTCTCGTCGCCTTCGCCCCACCAACCGCCGACGGGATTCCACACGTGCAGCATTACGCCGAGAAAACGGCCGCGCCCTTCGGTTCGCAAGAGCGACCAATCCGGCCAACGGTCGGCCGGCACTTCGAACGTATCCCGGTGCCACTTGCAATGGAAATAGCCGAGGTTTTCGAACGACTCCAACGGCATGCTGACGACTTCGTAGTCGATCGTCCGGGCCTTGTCATCCTCGTTACAGACCTCGATCCTCGCCTTGCGAGCGAAGGGCATGTACCAGTAGGCATATCCGCCCTCCTCCGTCATTCCGGTGAGAAATCCCTTGTAGTAGTTGACTCCCGGGGCCGTACCGAAGAAGTCGCCCACGGGGCACCATACGGCGGGTTTCGCTTGTTCGTCCCACGTGATGCTCAGCGTTACCCGGCGCATGGCCGCCATTTGGTCCTCGCGATCATCGCTCGTGGAAACCTTGCCCTTCAGAGCGACGATCGCGCGCGGACCGGTCAGCTCAAGCGACTGCCGCTCGCCGGGCGCCAACACCAGCCGGCCGCCGTTCGCCTCCAACTCTTTTCCGGCGTACACCGGCGGCAAATCTCCCATCTTCGCCTCGAAGAACTTGTGCACCTTGCCCAGCAACTGGGCATGTTGAGCGACAAGTTCGGGACTGAAGGTCGGCACCGTAGTGCCTTTGGGATAGGTACGATACACAAACTGGTAATACGCCCCCCAGCCCTTCTCGGCCACGATTTTGCAGGACTTTTGATATGGGATCGGAAGATAGAGGTTCTGTCCTCGGCACCCGAATTTTTCCAAGGCATACGAAAGCTCAGGGAAATTGAAGGGAGCCGTGTCGCCCGAAAAATACTGTTTGAACGGCAGGTCCACGACCGGCTCGTCGCTCCCGTCCAAGTAGATTTTGACGCGGCCGTCTTGGGGCAAGGCCGACCAGATCCGCCAGATGCAGCCCGGACCTTCCATTTCGGCCATCACTTGCAGGCCGTTCTCCTCGCGGATGATCCCGCCGCCGTCGCCGTTGGCATCCCAATTCACGTATTTCCCCGTCGCTTCGTCATACCGACTGGCGCGGTCCCAGCTCGACCACTGCTTGCAGCATTCACCGTCGGCGGGCAAAACCGCAGGTGCTCGCGGGTCGACCATCTGCATGACGAGGTCGCTGTAGGTATACGACGCGGATTGTGCCCATACCGGTCCGACCGCCAGTAGCGACGCCAAAACTCCCAAAGCCGCAGTTGCTCTCATCGTTACCTCCTAATGAGTGTCGATCTTTCAGCCGACATTTTGGACGACGGATCGGGCCTGCCGCCCCGCATAAACCCTCTCCCGCCGTGCACCGCCCACCGGCGACCGACCGGAAATGTTCCCCGGCCGGCACGCCGCGTTTGTCCTCATCCAACCCAGCGATTAGGCGATCGTTACCTCCAACGCCTCTCCCGCCTGAAGCGTCGCCTCCCGTCCCAGGGTAATCGTAACGCGATTGCCGCAACGCTCGACGGCACCGGGCAACTCGATGACCGTTTCCCCGGCGCGTTTTCGTACGGTCGCCATCACCGGGGCTTCCGTCGGGGCCTCCAACGCCAATGATTTCAGGCGAACATTCCCCCACAGCACCGTTACAACGTTGATCTGACGCCCGTCCTCGCGCCGCTGCTCGATCGTTCCCCAGCCTTCAGCCGCGGTAAACGGAGCACGAAATCGCTCCGGATTCAACTTGGGTGCAAATCCCAGGTGGGATCTCGGCCCATGATACTCGAAACCGCAGAGCGCCAGGAATACACCGTGCGACGCCATACCCCGGGCATAGTGGTCGCCGCATTCGACCTCATTCCACGGATTGTGGCTCGAAGGATGGTACCGTTCATGAATTCCCCGGCAAATGGCCAGGGCCTCGGTCACCATACCGTCCCAGACCATGTTACCCGCCACTTGGTACTCAATGCCCGTCCAGATTTCATCGCGATAGAGGACGCTGTCCGGACCCAGGTGCTTCGATTTCGGCCAGGTGCATGTGAAGAGGCCGGCTTGTCCGGGCCGGGCGAACCATCGTTGCGGGGGATGGGCCTGGTTTTGCGGCCCCACATCCGGCGCCCAATTGTACGTCCAAATCGCCTTCAAGGCGGACCGGACTGCCTGGGACGGATAGATGTAGCCCAAACCGACCAAGTGCGCCCAGCCTTGTCCGAACAGTTGGTCGGACAGGCAGCCGTCGGCATACTGATGCTTGGGATGCTTCTCCAGATCGACTTTCTGAATGAAGTATTCGCCGTTGAACAACTCCCGCATGGCGGCCTCGCGCCCCGCTTCGTAAACGCGGCGGCACTTTTGGGCAAAGGCTTCGTCTCCCAGCTCCATGGCCATCTCCTCGGCCGCGCGGCATGCCGCCAAATAGAGCGACCCGATCATCGTATTCGGGCCGAAAAAGTTGATGTCGTACGTGTTGTGCTGTTCGCCTTCGATCAGGCCGTCGTCATTGCCGTCTTGCTCGAACAGGAACTCCAAGGCCTTCTTGATTCGCGGCCAATTGTTTCGTAGGAACGCGTCGTCCTTGGAGCATTGATGTTCGCGGTAAGCCTTCAGTATCGTGCCGCCCTGCGAGTCGCCCGCCCACATCGCCCATCCTTCGCCGCGAAATCTCACGGCACCGGTCTTCTCATCGAACCCGGCCTCGGGGTTGAAATCCTGCATCTCGCGAACCGATCGTTCCAGACGCGGGAACAAGCGGGCCATGCTGTGCTCGTAATTCCAAACGTGGGCGCACGTGCCGTGACAGCATCCCACTCCCTCCCAGGCCCAAAAACGCCCGTTGGCCCACCATTGGCAAGTCCCGGTAGCCAAGGTGGAAACCGTGGACAGCAAACGGTCCATCAACCACCGCGGGAAGGTACTGGTTTCGTACCAAATCTCGTGCCACTTCAACGTCTGCTCTTTCAATCGCCCCAGGTGGGCTTGAAGATAATCGCACACGGCGTCCACGTCGGGGAATCGCACCGCGTAGTAATTCCCGCGTTCCGGACGCTGCGGAAAATGCCACGCGACGGCGAAGGTCAGCCGGGCCGTTTCGCCCGGTCGAAGCTCGAGCCGGTAGGCCAAGCCGCCGATCTGCTTTTCACTCAGCGGTGCCTCGCCGGAAAGGGTGGCGGCCCCCTGGGGCAAGGCATCGGCCTCGAACAAGCTGGGAAGCGGCTCCGCCCGGCCCGGCCACATCGCGCCCAAGACCTCGGCCTCGGCCGGCCGCCCTTCCACAACGGCCTCCATTGCGGCCAGCATCATGGCCCCGAAGTCGGGTTGCGTTTCCAGCGGCCCGCCCGGCACGGAACGAGGGTCGTCGCGCAATTCGATCTGATCGATGTTGATGTGCCCCCATCCGCCCGACTCACGGTCCACGATCTCGATTTGGGCGGTCTTGCCTTCGAACTCACGAACGTCCCAGTTTTGCCATTCCAACTTCTCTTGATTCCGCCCCACCGCCGTGCGAACGACTCGGCCGTCCACCAGAAGATTGATGCATGTTTTATCCGCATGGTTTCCGCCGCCGATGAGGAAGCTCATAAAGCGACGGTCCACGACGAACGGAGGCGAGACGAGCCTACCCTGCGGCCGATCTCCGCCGAGGAAGGAGTTCACCAACCCCTTGCCCGCGAATCCGCTGACTTCCTGCTGGTTGGGCAGCGTGCCCTTCGCCGGCGCCGAACCGAAGGCCTCTCCCTCCACCGTCCACGCACCATAGTCGGGGCCTTCGAAGTCGGCCAAGACGCGCGGCTCGCGGAGTCCGGCGGGCGGCGGAGAAGATTCCACAGTGAAGCGGATTCGTCCGCCGGTGCCGTCTCGCCGGCACTCGGCCTTGCGCTTGCCGAAGAACCATGCGGCGGAATGGCAGGCGACGGCGTTCTCCAACCACCCGCCCAGCGTCACTTCGATCGCACCGTCCGACACGTTCTTGATCGTGTAGGTCAGCAGCGTGGCCGGGAGTGCGGAATCTTCTTCATTCAGCGGAATAAAGGGGGAAAAGGCCTGCAACGTCACGTGGACGGGCAGGGCCGGGTCCGGATACTCCACCCAGGCCACCGGGTACTCGCCGTTGAAGCGGACGTTGGGAAATCCGGTGCGATCCAGCGGTCGCCGCCAGGTCTTGTCGCCTTGACGCACGGCCACCGCAAAACCCTGCACTGCGGGATAATTCGGGGCGGGATTCTTCTGATAATTGTCCGCGCCGTAGCCGCTGAATGCCGTCTTATTGAAAATATCCCAATGTGTCAGCCGCCCGTCCCCGGAGAGATAGAGCTGGCCTGCGCAGATTCCTCCCACCGGCATGGCGATCTTGTCCAAATCCCCGCCGGAGTACCACGTCCGCTCGCCGCGTTCGAACAGCCGAGCGATCCACTCCGGTTGCAGCTTCTTGTCGGCGGGCACGAAATGGTCGGCGGTGTCGCTCGGCTCAAACGGCCCGGCAACGGCCCAACGCGGCGTTCCGCAGAGGATGGCCGCGGCCGCGCCCGCTTGAAGTCCCCGCTCCAGAAATCGCCGTCGCGTGACGATCTCGCCGCAACCGGCGGTCTTGGAATCGCAGCAACCTTTTGAAACCGAGGAAGAAGATGCGTCCACTTGGGGAAGAATCGGCTTCGGCGTAGGCATGGTCGGTCGGTCCGGGAAAAAAGGCGGAGGGAGAACAACGATCGCGTGGAATCCCAACAGCGCATGACGCCCGCGGCGCTCGTCGCCCCAGCGGCTCGGCTTCGAACCGCCCGCCACGGCGTCACGCTTGCATCCCGCGGCCAAGTGCGAGGTCGTCCGCAGTCGTTCGGCGCCTCACGCGGCTCAGGTAGGCGAAATTGTAAATGCTCTTGTTACGGTTCTCAAGCGATTGAATCCCGTTGAATTCCGACCGGCCGATCCTGGCGCGAGGTTTGTCGGTCCCCTCCGGCAAGAATTATCGCCGTAACCCTGGGCGGCGATTTTGCGTCATGCTTGCGGCCTAGCCGGCGGGACCTTATGATCCCGTTCCAGGATTTCCCTTTGCCCTGCCTCATTGCCCGCCGTCATCGTCCATCCGAGAGGTGCCTTCATGCGAACCTTGCCGCTCCTTGCGATTCCGTTGTGCCTGCTGATGAGCGCCGACGCCTTCGCGGAAGAGATGGTCGGCTCGCGGCCTTACGAAATGGACTGGGCGGAGCGGATGGAGGACGATCACCCGGCCTTGATCGACTTCGAAGACCTCGAGGGGTGGAGCGTGACATGCAGCGACGCCGAGGCGTCGTTCGCTCGCACCAGGCGGCAGCAACTCTGGGGTCGTTTCGTAGGAACGTTGACCTACCGCGGCACCGGACCGCAGCCGCGGGTCTTAATCCGTCTTTCTCAGCCGATTACGCTGCCCGATGACTTCGACTGCATCAACTTCTGGGTCTACGGCAACAATTGGGCCTGGGTCCCCGACCCCAATACGCCGCCCGTCGAGATCGCGATCCTATTTCGCACGAGTGCCGGCCGGGAAGTCCGCGTGCCTTTGGGAACCGTGCACTGGCGGGAATGGTGGTTGATGCACCGCAAGCTTCCGCCGGACCAAGCGGCCGAGCTCAAGAGCGGCGCCACGCTGGCGGCGATCGAGGTCACGCGCGGTCGGAACAGCGAGGATCGTGAACTGCACTTCGACAACCTGTCCGTCTATCGCGAGGAATTGCCGCCCCTCAGCTTCGAGCCGCGGCCGCGCCGGAACCTCACCCTGCCGGCCGATCAACCCGTCGGGACGAACACCGGACCGGGCACGCTGCCGTTTCCCACTCGCGAAGAGACGCTTTTGCCGGACAACTTGACCGCCGATTTCACGGTCGATTTGAAGCAAGAGGGAGATGCGTTCCTCTTCGTGTATCAAGGCTCGGACGGACGTCTCGAGTATCGCTACCTTCCCCGAACGGGAACGCTGTCCGACATCTCGGCGACATGGGAACCGAAACAGGCTGAGGCGGCGGCGTCGCCCGGCCCGCGCTTCGAATTTCGGCCCATGGTGGACGGCGCCGTCGTGTTCGCGCGTGACGAAAAAGGCGGCCATGCCCCGCCCACGGTCGAGGAGGCGACGGACCGGCCCGGTCCCGCCGCGCTGCTGTCTTGTGAAAGAAACGGCGACTCGGTCACGGCCCGATGGCGGAAGCCCTGCGGTGAACACGAGGCCGTGGTGGAGTACGCTTTTCGGCTGTGGCAAAAGTCGCTGGTGGTGGACGTCGCCTGCCGCGGCGGTCACGTGGAGCAGTTCCGTTTCGGTCGCGCCGAGGGGTTGCCGCAGCCGCGGCTCGTGACGCTGCCGTATCTCACATGCGACGAGCAACGTCCCGCCGTCGTAGTCGCCGGAACCCAAGATCAACCCGTCTTCATCTTCGGAATCATGGATCATTATCGCTCGAACGCCTCGGCCCTGTGGGCGGCCAACGGCGTCATCCGCGAGGGCGTGGTGTATAACGGCGGCTCCCGCTATCTCCCCAAAACCGACGGCGTCCGCAACGACTGCTTCGAGCGGCTGTTTCTGACGGTTTCTTCCCGATTCGAAGAGGTCCTGCCGAATATCCCCAATCCGCAATCACCGTGGATGCACGTGGCCGGGGAGCGGCTGTGGATCGCCCACGGGGCCTCGGATCGTGCCAAAGACTATGCCTTGTGGAAACAACTCGCCCGCTACGGCATGACCAAGGTCGTCATCACGGACCATGAGACGGGATGGAGGGACGGCGGCGAGAGTTTCACGTTTCGTACCCGGGCCGCGCCGGGCAAAGGCGGCGACGAGGGGCAAGCAGAATACGCCCGCAAGGTCCGCGCCCTCGGCTTTCGCTACGGCATTTACAACAACTATACCGATTTCGCGCCGGTGAACGAGTTTTGGCACGAGGACATGGTGACGCGGCTGCCCGACGGCAATTGGCAAACCGCCTGGCCTCGCTGCTACAATCCCAAACCGGCGCGGGCCGTGGAATTCGAGGCCCGCTTGGCCCCCATCATCCAAGAGAAGTTCCAACTCGACACGGCGTATTGCGACGTTCACACGGCGGTCCGGCCGTGGAGCTACGTGGATTATGATGCCCGCGTGCCCGGTGCCGGCACCTTCGCCGCCACCTTCTACGCCTACGGCGAAATCATGTTGCATCAAAAGCGGACCTGGAACGGCCCGGTTTATAGCGAAGGCAACAACCACTGGTACTATTGCGGTCTGACCGACGGCAACTACGGGCAAGACCAATCGGCCCGCCTGAGCGAGCAGCCGTGGCTGGTCGACTTCGACCTCCGCAAACTGCATCCCCTTGGTTGCAATTTCGGGATGGGAAACCCCGAGATGTTTTTCGGTAACGTTGGTTTGGGCAAGACCGCGGAGGACCGCGAGACCCGCCTGGACCGGTTTCTCGCCGCGACGCTGGCGTTCGGTCATACGGGATTCTTAGTCCTGCACGGTGGGATGCCGACCGCCGCCCGCAGTTACTTCAATCTGCAACAAGTGCATGCCGCCTACGCTCAAGCCGTGGCAAAGGACATTCGCTACGCGGATGCAAGCGGCAAGCTGCTGGATAGCTCCGCCGCACTGGCCACGGGAGCCTTCACCCGGTCTCAAATCCGCACTGTTTATTCGAACGGCCTGACGGTTACCGTCAACGGGCATCCCGATGAGAATTGGGCCGTCGACGGCATGGTCTTGCCGCCGAACGGCTGGCTGGCGCGGAGCGACGACGGCGAGCTGCTGGCGTACAGCGCCCTGTTGGACGGCCGCCGCGCCGATTACGTGGACTCGCCCGCCTATGTGTACGCCGACGGTCGGGGCCGATTCACGCGATTTCCCAAGGCCGCCTCCGACGGCCAGTTGATCGCTCACAAGCGAGAGGACGGCCGGTTCGAGGTCATCCCGGTGGGGGAGTGTCGAGAGTTCGCGATCGGTCTCGACGGCCGCTCGGCCGACGTCACCGCTTTGGACGAAGAGGGGACGCAGATCGGCAGCCCCGAGATCCGTTATAGTCGCGGGCTCGTTCACGTCTTGCCCGTTCCCAGGGCGTTCAGCTACGTCGTCTCGCCCCGGGAAGAGAGGCCGCACGGCCTCGATTGCCACCGCACCCAGGTCGTGCCCGGCGAGACGGTCGTCGTGCAGGGGACGGAGGCGCACACGTGGCAAGTTCCCGCGGACGCGCCCGCCGGTTCGCATCTCTGGCTATCCTTCGAGGACGCCTGGATCGACTTCGATGTCGTACCGCTGGTGGACGCACAACTCGCGTTCGACGACCGCTGCGAACTGCGACTAGTGTAGTGTCTCACTCAGATGGGGCCTTATCCAGTGCGGCGCGGGCGCGACGGACTTTGGCGAGGATCGCCTCGGCCTTGGCCGTCCACGTGAAGCCCTTGGGATTGGCATTGTGATCGGCAATGTATTCATAGATCGCCCGTTCCAACTGCCGAACGCTCTTGAAGACGCCGCGGCGAATGCGGCGATCCGTGATGTCGCGAAACCAGCGTTCGACCAGATTCAGCCAGGAACTACTCGTCGGCGTGAAGTGGATGTGAAAGCGTTGGTGCCGTGCCAGCCACCGCTGCACCTTCGGATGCTTGTGCGTGGCGTAGTTGTCCACGATCAAATGCAAGTCGAGTTCGGGCGGCGTCTCCGCATCGATCTTCTTGAGAAACTTCAACCATTCCTGATGGCGATGTCGCGGCATGCACTCGGCGATGACCTTGCCTTCAGCCACCTCGATGGCCGCAAACAGCGTCGTCGTCCCGTGGCGTTTGTAGTCGTGCGTCAGCGTACCCAACCGGCCGGGATACAGCGGCAAACTTTTCTGCGTGCGATCGAGCGCCTGAATCTGGCTCTTCTCGTCGCAGGAGAGCACCAAGGCGTGTTCGGGCGGGTTGAGGTACAGGCCTACGAGGTCCACGACCTTTTCGACAAACCGCGGATCGTTGGAGACCTTGAAGGTCTTCACCAAGTGCGGCTTCAAGCCGTGGTCACGCCAAATGCGATGCACAGTCGCCTTGCTCACCCCCACGGCCTTCGCCATCGAGCGGGTCGACCAGTGCGTGGCGTTGGCGGGCTTCTCCTGCGTCGTCTTGCGGAGGATCTCCGCCTCCTTCGCGGCGCGGACCTTCGGTCTGCGACCGCCGCGCGGCTTGTCCTTGTCGAGGCCCGCCAGGCCCGCCTCCAGGAAGCGGGTCCGCCACGTTCCCACCGTGCGACGCGTGCAGCCGAGTTCGGCGGCAATCTCGTCGTTACGCTTGCCCGCCGCCGCGGCCAGGACGATCTTGGCACGCAACACCACGCGTGCCGGCGTGCTCCGACCCCGCGACCATTTCGTCAGCGTCGTTCGTTCCGCGTCACTCAACTCGATGGCTTTCGCAACTCGCATGGCGTCATCCTCCTCGGTCTGAGAGTGAGACGCCGGCGGCCATGGATAAGTTCCCTCAATTACAAGACACTACACTAGCGCCGCGATTCCCCGCCGAGTTGGGATCCGGAGTGGTGGAACTGAACGGCCGGCAAGTCGGGCCGCCCTTGGAAGCGGGGAAGCCGTGGCACTACCGCGAACCGGAGGCGTGGACGCTCGATCATGAGGAGGTCCGCGACATCCCGCTGAGGGTGACCGTGGGCCGTTTGCAATTCGAGAAAACTTGGCGCTGCAAGGTCGAACGCGGCCTGGTTCGCCTTCCCGCTGATTTTCAGAGATTCGCGGCCGGCGAATGCCTCCGGGGCTCCGGCGAGCGTCTCTTTCAAAGCGGCAGCGGCGCCCATGCGCACCTGACGGCGACGAGCTGCGGCGGGGTTGAACGCCCGTCGCTGTTCATGCACCCCCCGTACCGGCACGGCGTGGGCTACACATTCGCGATTTTCGATGCCGTCGAGCTGCCCCCCCGGCCGGCCGCCTTGCGCTGCCTCGTCGGAAAAGGCGACGGCAGCGATCCCGGCGACGGAATTCTGTTCCGCGTGGCCGTCGTGGAAAACGACGGCGCGGAGACCGTCGTCGCCGAACGGCAATGGGGGCGTCACGCTTGGGAACCGTTGGAAGCGGACTTATCCCCCTGGGTCGGCAAACGCATTCGCATCAAACTCATCGCCGACGTCGGTCCGGCCGACAACTCGATCGGCGATTGGGCCGCTTGGTCCGACATACGGTTGGAAAGCCTAAAGCCGCAATGGACGGCCAGGATCATCGATTCGCATCCATGACCTTCGGGCGGTTCGTGCTGCTGCCGCGTTGCAATGCCGCAAGCTCGGGGCCGGCAGCGGCATCGCTATTCGCATGGCTCGGACTGATCGGTCCGTCTTCGGAAGTCAGGCGGCGTGTGCCGCAAACCAACCTCGAGTTCGGTTGCAGGCCGCGCAGACGGACAGCATCACGGGGACTTCCACGAGTACGCCCACGACCGTCGCCAGGGCGGCGCCGGATCCCGGGCCGTACAGCGCAATGGCCGTAGCGACCGCATCGCAGCGCTTTAGGTCCGTCTGCATGGTTGGAATCTCTTCCAGGCACGTTTGCAGCAGATGCACGATCGCTCGCCCGCAAGGCGTGCTCAAGTCCGCGAGGCGATAGTGCTTCCAAACGCCTCGGCGCCGGACTTCCACCAAACCGCTCGCCCGCATGACCCCAAGGTGACGCGAAACTTTGAAGTCCGGCTCCCCGAGTGCTTCCGCCAGATGGCAAACGCACAATTCGCCGCGAGCCGCCAACAGAACGGCTAATCGTAGGCGGGTCGTATCCCCCAAAACTCTGAGCGTGTCGGCTAGTTTTTCCGCGCTCACGGCTTTCCTGTTTCTTTTAATGCGTATCTGCACAGATACGCAGATATAAAACAGTCTGTACGGAGGGGGCTTTGCTGTCAACCCCGCCTCGCGGCGGCAACGCGGTCACAGCGCGATCATCGGATTGTCATTTCCATACGGCCAACGAGACGAGGAAGGCCATCCATGCGAACCAAAGAAGAAATGCCGCGCCGAGCAGCATGCGTCGCGCCGCGTTTGGCCGACGCCCGCCGCCCTCCTCGCTCGGCATGCCCGCCGCCTGCGAAGCACCGGCAAGCGGATGCGTGCCCCCGCCCATGAGTTACTCCTCGCCGTCCTTCGTTCCCGATACCGAGATGCGGAAACCTCGCCCGAATGCCTCGTCGAAATCGTAAACCTCGTCGAAATCCTCGCGACGATCTTCGCGCGTCTTTCGCATCATCCCAATGCGGATGAGGTTGTAAACGATTTCGCCGATATCACCGGTGGTACGGATTCCCCAACTATTGAGGACGGCCTGGGCCAGATAGCCGTATTGCTCGAAGGCATAATCGCGTGCGGCCATGCACAATTCTTGACCCGTCACGTGCCGCTGCGGCTCCTCTTCTTCGCCCTCGTCCTCTTCGGAAAGCGGCTCACTCGGCGCGGCCTTACCGAGTCCCAATTGCCGCGCATAATCGATGGCGCGAAAGACGAAGATGTAGGCGTCCAGCTTATAGCGTGGGTCCTGCTTCAACAACTCGGCCAACGGGCCCGGAGCATTCTGCATGTCGGCTTCCGAGGTTGGAACGAAGAATCGAAATACTCCCCAGCTCGCTACCAAGCCATACCCCGGCGGAGCGGATTCTCATTATGACGTACTCCATCATGATTACGCAACCACCGTTCGTCCGGGTTCGGGCGGTTTGCCCTACCAACCCGAAACAGCCTCGCAACCTTCCGTCTCTCGTGGCGCAACGGCCCCATCGTCGGAAGTCTCGCCGCCAACAAGAACAAGAAGCCGTGCCACCAAGCATCAAGAATGGAAGCGCCGTCAGAGCGTATGACGATCACAAGAAGGGGGGAATCGCAATGTTCCGCGGACATCGGCCGTGGATGGTTTCGAAACGATCCGCAAGCCGACGCAGCGGCACCATCAGCTCCTCCGGATGATGCCTCGGGTTATGCCCTGGGGCAAAACTGAGTGAGCTAGGAACGGCCGCCGCGATGAACCTCGGCCTGCTTCAGAAGAAGCCTCTCAAGAGCATGCAGTCATTGCCGACGGCATTGAGCGGGTGTTCTGCGCACGCCCCGTGATAGACGGCCATTCCGAGCAGATAGCACAAGCTGGAACGCCTTCAACCCGCCCTCCCCCGACGCCGAGCTTTTATCACATGCCACAATCCATAGCGACTGATAGAAGAAGCGGCTTCACGGAGCCACTCAATCGGAGGCGCGGCGATGGACAGGGCGGCGGCGCGAAGAGCGGTTCACAGCCCGGGTCCCTGAATCATGGCATCCAAAAGTCCCGGTATGCAGGCGGCACCGCCGGTGCAGAGGATTGAGTGAGGCAATTCCAATTCGTCCCGTTGCAATCGCTCCAGAACCCGAGCCATGTCGTCGTAAGCCTGCCGTCGGAACTGCTCGAGATGCGGCAGCAGCCGGCTGAAATCCTCGATCCGTTGCCAATCACGGGCGTATCGATCCGCAGAGGAGTACGTGATTTTCAGCTCTTTGGCGATGGCTCGGATCCACGCCTCACCCGCGATACCCAGCCCCAAGGTTCGGCAAAGGTGCGGTGCAACGTAATACACCTGCGATGCGCTGCTTCCCAAATCAACCAAGAGCAGCGGCAAATCGTAGCGCCGCACTGGGGCACCGTCGTCCTCCGCGGATGGCGTTCCATTGTTGTGCCCGACTTCCCGGACGTAATCCGCCAAGAACCAATTCAGGAGAGCGACGGACTCCCCGGTGACCGCGTCGGGGAGAATGTCGATTCCGCGAAGTCGATCCAAGGCTTCATTGAGGAAGAGGCGATTCATGGCCCACAGGACGACGCAAGTCTGGGATCCGCCGACGGTAGTCCCCACGGCCTCCCTCCAGGTTTCGAATTGCCAGGTCACGTTTTTTCCCTTGTCGGGCAACAGTCGCTTGGCCTCGAAGGCGAGCACGGTCTCCAATTGATCCGGCTCGAAACGTGGGAGGAGCGTGGCGGTAGTCACGGTAAGAGTGGGGGGAAACGCCAAGATCAGCTCGTCGGCCGGGGTCTCCTGACGCGAGAGCAACCGCTGGATGCCGTCCTTGAGAATCTCCAAGACCTGACCGCGGTTGGCCGTATGCGACAGGGGCTTTTCGTGCTCGATCAGATCCAGGTGGGTCAGGGCGACGGCACCGCTTGCCGCGTCCTTTTCGAGCCGAACGGCGCGCAAGGCCGTCCCTCCGAACGATACTCCCCAAGCCGAACGGGCCTTCGGCCGAAGCCGCCGAAACAGCCGCCCGATCAGTCCCGTCGATTCGGCGGGAATCAAGTTCAGGGAGAGCGGTCCGGCACCCAATCCCTGCAACGCAGCTCCCACCGCCGAAAGGAATGCACCGGGATACCGCCGCAAGAGTTCGCGATCCGCCGAGTCAGCGGGGAGGATGCGGCGGAATTGCGTGATCCACTCGATCCGCGGCCCCAGCGCCGAGCGCGAAGGCTCGCGCAGAGGACGATTCCAGGCCTTCGGCGATGGAAGAGGGGCTTGCAACGCGGCCGCCTCCTTTTCGAAAGGAATCGGCGCTTGCCCCGGCGATAACAATCCGTTCAAGTGCCGCAGCGCGACCTCCAGGTACGGATACGTGTAATGGGCCGCTCGAACCAGCCGCATCAGGGCATCGACCGTCGCGATACGCCCCTTCCAGGCCGCCAATTCGGGGCCCCAACACGATTCCGGCAATGTTTCCAGCACTTGCAGGGCTTCGCTGAACCGGTTGTGTTGAACGTGCCTTTCCACCAGCTTCTGGACCACCGGCTGGAGCTTCCGCACCACATCGCGGGCGGCGGGGTGCTGGGGCTTCAAGGCCAGCAACTGCCGCGCGGCGTTCAGCGTCCGTTGCAAGTCCTTCTTTTGAATGCTAAGCGATAGCTCCGATTCCAACTGAGAGATTGCCACGAGATGGCGCCGGTACTGATCGAGTGCATTGAGCACCTCCGGAGATTGCATATCGCGAGGCAATGCGGCCAGGATTCGGACGGCCTCCTCGTAATCTCCCGCCCGGGCCTTCTCCGCCGCTTGCGACATCACCGATGCGACTTCCGCTTGGCGTCGAGCCAAGAGCGGGGCCAGCTCGGAATGCAGTTGATCGACCTTGCGGAGGATTTGGGCATGCTCGTACCACGCCCGTTTTCCCCTGGGGATCTGTTCTAAACAGGCGGCTGCGTCCGCGGGTTTTCCTTGGGCGGCCAATTCCTCGGCCCTGGCAAGGAGCTGCCGCACCTTGGAGATGAACTTGGTCAGTTCCTCGCCGATGAGGTAGCCGCACACGCCGCAGAAAGTCTCGTCGCTGGGCACGCGCGATTGGCAGCCCGGACAGACGCACCACAGCCCCGCCCCGCACTGACCGCAGAAATTCCGCCGTGCCGGATTGTTCGCGCCGCATTCTCGGCAGATCACGTCACGGGCGAGCGTATCTTCCGCGGCGGGAGTCCCCGGTTTCCCGTTGTGAGGCGTCCCCTTCGCAGGTCCTTCCGGATCCGTCTTGAGGTCCGCCGCCAACTTGGCGAGAGCGGCATTGAACAGCCGCCAATCTCGCTCGGGCGCACCGTCCGGAACGATATCGAGGATCGTTTCCAGGTAATCGGCCAAGGCACCGGTTGCGCGGGGCAGGTTCAGCAACTTGGCCTCGTGCAACAGCGCTGCCTGGTCGAACGGCAATCCCAAATTACGCAACTCTCGCCAAGTGGCGAAGAGTCTTTGAACAATCTCTTGTTGTTCCGCCGCCGCACCGCCGGCCGGAAGTGCCGGAGTATCCGGTGATTTCATGTGGGGATCGCTCATCGCGGGAGACTGATCTCGGGATCGACGACGGCCGCCCAAATGATAAACCCGAACGAGGTTTGGGCGGGATCGTTGAAGGTGACCTTGACTTTGCCCGACTGACCCCGCAGACGCACGAAACGCGGCGCATCGGCGGGAACTTCGATGCTCAGGCGGTAGTTTCCCGCCACCGCCGGATCCGGCTGCAAGTTGACGCGCAGATGCGGCGGATCGCAAACGGCCTCCTGCAAGGCCAAAGGATCCGGCAGGTCGCGCGTCCGCACCGTCAGCACCGCCTCCACGCGCTTGCCCTGAGGAATTCGGCCGAAGTTCAGCAGCCGTCCCCCGCCGAGAAAGGGGCTGTCGATCTCGATCCTGCTCGGCGGCGCCCCGGAGAAGGGAATAACGACGGTTTGCGGCTCCGATTCCGCCGTCGTCACCGCCCGCAGCCGGACCTCGCCTTCCAGCTTGGCCTGAGTCAAATCGGCCGGCACGTCCACGTCCAGACGGTACCCGCTCAGGGCGTCTAGGTGCCGCAAGCCCTCGGCCGAAACCGCAGTCAAACGGCAATTCACGCCGTCGGGCGTCACGCTTTCCACTTCCAACCAAAATTCCGGCCACGTTTGCGAATAGACCGTCATGCTGCGCGTCGCCGGGACTCCGCGGGCCATGCCGGAAAAGTCCAGCCTTTCCGGATCGACCGCCAGTCGACTCTTGACGATGCCGCGAATCGTCAGGGTCAGGCGTGGGTTCTCCGGATCGTTCGTCAAGACTTCGGCATACTGCCGGAACGGCCCGTAATGCCTTTCCTCCAAGAATCGCACCGTCACCTCGGTCTCTTCACCCGGCGGGATGGGCTCCGCAGGCACGTCGCCCGTCGTACACCGACACGTGGACTCTCCCAGCCTCAGCTCCAGCGGGGCCGTTCCCTCGTTGCGTATCTTGAAGCGGTGGACCACTTCCGTATTCAAATCGACCGATCCGAAGTTGTGCTCCGGCTCGAGTACCACCGCTTTGGGAGACTCCCGCGGCGACCTCGCCGGTTCGCGCACGTCTTCAGCGTCGGGCCCGGGAACATCCCGGCCTGAATCGAGCATCTGGGAAGGTGCATCGGCATTCCCCTCGCCGACTTGGGAACCGGCCCACCCGATCACAACGCCGACGGCGGCTGCAACCGCCGTAATCCCCACTACGATCGTAAATCGACGAAGTATCCACATCGATCGTGGTCCTCCAAGCTTCCGCCATCAGGAACCGGGCGCCGCTTGCGTTGCGGCAACTTCTTTTTCCGGCAGCGCCACGGCGGCTTTGATCCGCAAAATCTCCACGAATAGGTCTTGCGCCCCCTGTGCCGGCCGTGTCGGATCCACCGCCGTGATTCTCACATCCACGGATGTCCACACGCCGTTCCCGTCTGACGAAACGTATTCCAGCCACAAGCCGTTGGGCAAGGGGCGTTCCCGCACCGGAGGCAGCACCTTGCGATAATGCGACACCACGGTCGCCGGGCGGGCATGATCCGCCAGGCGCACGTAACTGATCTCCGCCAACGGAACCTCCGCCGAATCAGCCTCGGTCGGCCGTCCGGGAGATAATCCGAGGGTCACCGCGCAGCCCGGGCAATCTTCCGAATGCACGGCGAAATCCAGCAGCGTCGCGGCGTCCCAGGCTCGTCGGCGATCCAAGACCGTTCCCGCGGCCAAGCGGTTCATCCAGCGGTCGATTACGGCGTACGTCTCGTCCAGCCACGCCTGATACTCCCAGCGGACTTTCCCCTGCGCGGCGACGACGGGCGCCACGGGCATTTCGCGCGGGCGACGTACCGGTGCCTTGCCGTCCCCGCGAGAAGTGAACGACGGCGGTCGCGGACCGTAGCGGACCACGGCCGAGTCTTGATGTTCCCGCAGCAAATCCTTCAATACCGCAATCAGGCCCGGATCCGAATATTCCAGGGAGGAGAAGATACCTTGGGGCTCTTCGCTCCACCGACTCCGCAAGACTCGGCGGACCGCGGCCCGCGTCTCAGGCAGGGGGAGCGACGCGGCGAATCGCACCGCCCCCGCCGAATCCCGCAAGAACACCACCCGATCCAATGCTCGACAGGCCTTCTCCGCAACCTCATCGCTCCACAGGACCGGCAAGGAACCGACGCCGACCGATACGAGCTGATAGGGGGAATCGCTTCGCCGGCCTTCCAGGAGCGATCGCCATCGAGCACCGCTCCATTCCACAGCCCTCCGCCATTCCTCTTCCTGCGCCTCCGGCGGAAGCGTTGCGATCACGTCCAGCAGCAGTTGCACGTTGGACTCTTCGGCCCGGGTCAACACCGCCAACACGGTCCGGCGGAGGGGCGAATCCGGGAGAGCGGACAGCCGCTGCCAAATCGCTTGCCGCACGGGGGCCGCCGCCGAAGTCAAGGCTCCGCCCACCGCTTCGCTTACCCACTGAGAATCCGACCCGGCGGACAATCGCGCCAGGTCATTCGCCACGGTCGTAAAAACATTGCCGCTCGCGGCGTCGCTCTCGCCGAAGATCGACTCCAAGATGATCTTCGCGGCCTCGGCGTCCCGGCGATCCACGGACTCTTGCCAAGCTCGCAGAATCGCCTTTTCCGCGGCGGCCGTCCGATTTCTCAGCAAGGCCGTGATGATCCCGCGCAGATACAAGGCGTCCTCCGCGCCGGTCTTCCCGGCGGATGAACCCTTGGCCGCTTGAAACCACAGGTCCGACAGTCGAGCCAGGTTTTCCGCCGCGGTAGGATCGCCCACATGCAGCGTGCCCAGCGCCGCAATGGCCGCATGCAATCGTTCCGATCGCTCCTTCCAGGCCCTCTCGAAATGTTCCATCGTCCACTCCGAGAAATCAGCCGGATAGGGCGCCGCCTGCGGCTGAGGTGGAACCTGGGGTTGAACGGCCGGAGCCGCGGCCGGCGGGTCGTCCGCTTCCAAGGATCGATTGGGGTCCGGACCTTTGGCCTTGGGCGCGGAACGGGGTTTGCGCGCCCGCGCAGCCGCCGCTTCCGCCTCCTCTTGCTTTTTCGCCTCGGCGGCTTGCCGTGCCGCCTCCTCCTCGGCTACCTCTTGTTCCTTGCGTTGCTTGTATTGTGCAAGCCACTCTTCCTTGCTCATGCCGCCCCACGCTTGGAGGCGAGGATCGCTCCTGCCGCAGCCCGAGGAGAGCGCCGACATCGCCAAGGAGAGCGTGATGAGGGTCGCCAAGACGGCCCCATTCCGCCTTCGTGCCTTCCATCTCCCTTGGATGATCGCATGGTCTTGTGACATGTCGCACCTGCTCCGGTTAGCGGGAGATCGCCTCTCGAGACTTCCACCTCGGGCTAACGCCCGAGGCTCGTGAATCTCGTTCTTTCACCTCGGGCTGACGCCCGAGGCTCGGATTGCACCGTCGCGCCCGAGCCACCAGCGTCAGCCGGTGGTGACCCGAGGATCTTGGACTCACTTTCTTCCACTCCGTCTTTCACCTCGGGCTGACGCCCGAGGCTCGTGCACCTATTCTCCACCACCTCGGGCTGACGCCCGAGGCTCGTGTTACTGCCTACTCCATGCTTGAAAAAACACAAGACCGGGGACTCGCGTCGGCAAGTCCCCGGCCCGCTCCCTGCGGGTGATAAACCCTTCGCTGCGACCCACTCGGCCCTGTACGGTCGAGTCAGAGGACCTCTCAACATCTCATGCAGCCCGAAACCTGGGCTATCATTCGAAGTTCAGCGGCTTGCCCGCGTTGTTGTTGCGAATGAACACGCCGTTGAACATCCGGAACGGCTCCAACTCCACCGGGCCGGGGCGGTAACCGGTCTTGAAGTAGTCCTCCGCTTCGCCGGCAACGCCGTCGCCGTCCTCGTCCCAAATGGGGATCTCGAAGCCGGGGTTCAGATAGCCGTCGCCGTTGAGGTCCGTGAACTCCTGAACGCTGCCGTCGGCCATCAGGATATTGGCCACGCCGCGATGCACGGCGTACCAGTCCCGGGTGTCCTGACGGAAGAAGTACTGGTCAACCGGCGCGGTTTGGCCGTCCTTGGTGTACGCGGCGTCGGGAGTGCCATCGGCCTTGCCCAGGTCGATCAGGCCCGCTTCGGCATCCATCTGCTTTTGCAGGCCCTGATTTTGCGCAAGCAAAGTGAGACGCGTGTTGGTAGAATCGACATACGCCGGGCCGTCGTTGAACGACTCCGCCAGCCGATCGCCCTGCTTGGCGTACGCCTTCCCGTTTTTATCCACGATGGTGTTGGTCAGCACGGCCTCCTTGACGTCGCCCGGTCCGGCGTCGCCCAACAGCGGCACGATCGAACTGGGGATGGTGGAACCGTCGAGGGCGCTGCGGCTCAAGGGACCCGTGCTGTCCTCTTTCCCCTTGTACTTGCCAATACCGAAATTGTTAGGGTTACCACTCGGCAATCGAGTTTCGGCATCGCCGGCTTGAACGAACGGGACGTTGCTTACGGACTGCACGGCCAGCACCGGCTCACCGCGGACCAAGAAGTAGCTGGCCGCGTAGTTGGTGTTGTAGCCGGCCGCCAAGAGGCGATCGGCAATGGTGGAAGCACGGTCATCGGCCGTACCCAAATAGGTGATGGCACCGATCTCGTAGGGGTCCGTTCCCGCGGTACCCGTTCCGGTAGCCAACTGCCCACAGGCGTTGGTCAGCATTTCGCTGACGATAACGCCTTCGGCGGGGTTGCTAGACCCCGTGATTCCGATCAAGTCATTCAGCTTCTCCAGGCCGGGGAGCGAGCTGCTGACGCAGAGCAGCTTGCCGGGCTGGCAGATGCCGCCGTTGACCAGATCCGCGACCCAGCCGTAGGTGTCCGGGCAGCCGTCGCGCCTGAA
Organism: Thermogutta hypogea; assembly: GCF_055386265.1. Taxonomy (NCBI): domain Bacteria; kingdom Pseudomonadati; phylum Planctomycetota; class Planctomycetia; order Pirellulales; family Thermoguttaceae; genus Thermogutta; species Thermogutta hypogea. The sequence goes on along the minus strand of NZ_AP042425.1, from coordinate 250,776 downwards.
GTCGTAGGCGCCGGAGCAGAACCGACCTTGCGGGTCGCGGTCGGCGTGGATATGCAGCCCCAGGCCGAATTGCCGCAGGTTGCTTTGGCAAGTGGCGGCGCGGGCCCGCTCGCGGGCGGCCTGCAAGGCCGGCAAAAGCAGGGCCACCAGGATCGCGATGATCCCGATGACCACCAACATCTCGATCAACGTAAACGCTTTGCGAGGCGTAGAACGTCTCATTTCTCTCTCCTGTTGGGAAAACTCACTCTGGGGTGCCGCCCCCGCCGCCGTCGGCGGAGCGGCGCTGTTTAAAACGGAAACGCTTGGACGCCTGTTTTTTCGACCGGGGACGGCGTCGGAGCCCCTTTGCGGCCGCCGGTATTCGGCTTGCTCGCGCTTGCCCGTTGGGCTACAATTTCACTAGAGTTCACTTCGATCGTCGGATGTTGCGGGGGTCCTCCTTTCGCGATGTCCGATGCCGATGGGCGGGGTTTTGGTTGGCGGACCGATGCCCCGCCCGGTTTCGTTAGTCGGCATCCGTGCTCTTCCCGTCTGCCCGGCTTGCGGGCGGTATGGCCGAACGACGTCCGGTGTTCGTCCGGCGGATCGCAGCGCATCGTGCCCCTGTGCCCCTTTCCGATGCGCCCGCAGGTTGCTCGTAAATACATACCCATGCAGCCTCTCGGTTCAGGTCATCCCCTTTCGTCCTCAAGGTTGCCGCAATTCGTAGCGACTCCAGAACTCCGTTCGCGGCAGCTCCTCGGACGAGTCGGCATATCCGTTGGCCGAATCGGCGGTGAACCCGTTGTTGAGAAGGCCGTCGCCGTTGTTATCCTTGAACGACTGCACGCTCCCGTCGGCCATCAAGATGTTGGCCGACCCGCGGTGAACCGGAGCGAATCCGCGATAGTCCTGGCGGGTGGCGTTCCATAAGGCCCACCAACCGTTCGGTCCTTCGCGCGGCGTGCCCGAGGGAACCGAAAGGAATTGCATCTGGGGATTGGTGACCGGTCCGCGGGTAAAGGCCAGGACCATCGGTGAGCCGGCATTGAACCTGCCGAAGGGGCGTTCCAATCGGGCGGCGACCTGCCCATCGCCGATCAGCGGGATGAAGGAGCTGGCCACCGATCCCGCCGACAACATGCTCAGGTTGAGCGGCCCGAGCGTGCTACCCCGCGCTAGGGGGCTGTTCTCGCATCCGCCGCCCAAGCCTGCCAGATTGCCCGTCGCATCGATCTTGACCCCGGACCGCACCAGGAACCAGGAAGCCGTGAAGTTGGTGTTGTAATGCTCCTTGTAGATTCTTTCGAGCACGAGCGTGTCGCGGGCGTCGCTCGGCGTCGGCTGCGTGCTGATGATCTCCTCGCAGGGATCTCGCTTTTGACTTCCGTCGGGGAGGGCCTCCGCCGCCTTTCCTTTATGGTTGACCCCGCACGTCCACGTCGCCGGATTGCTCGGGTCCTCCGGCCCCCAACTCGTAACGTCCAGGTTGAGCAGATCGTTGTAGGCCTCGGTCAAGACGGCGGGATTACTGGGACAGAGGAGCTTGCCCGCCGGGGTACCGCTGCTGACAAGGTCAGCGACCCAGCCGATGGAGGTCACGCTGCCGTCGCGCTGCCAATCCATGGCACCGCTGCACAGCATTCCGCGCTCGGCCTGGGCCAGCGATTGAAGGGACAGGCCGATCTGCCGCAGGTTGCCGGCGCAGGCGGCTTGGCGGCTCGATTCGCGGGCGGCGTTCAAGGCCGGCAGGAGAATCGCGATCAAGAGGCTGATGATGACGATGACCGTCAGCATCTCGATCAATGTGATCGCCCGCCGGCTTCTCGAACGGCGTGTGGTCGCCGATCGCCGTGACGGTTTGTTGCTCGGACGCATCATGGCCGACTCTCCTCCCTGTATTCCTTGCGTTCGGTCCGCTCTTCCCGACAAACTAAGGCCTTCCCACGCATCGTTGCCGACCGGCCGGCGGGGGCGGTTTGTCGCAGGTTTCCGACGGCCGTTTCGCCTTCGTCGCGACGCTTTCCGCTTGCTTTCCGCCGCGTTCCGCTTGCCTTGTTTTGAGCTGATTGTAGCGGTCGATTGTTAGGGAATTATTAAGGAACTGTTAAAGTTTTGTTAAAGTTTTTCCTCAATTCTCTCTATCTTTAATAACACTTAGACTTCCAAACCCGCTACCGCATTCCGACACCGGAATGATGCCTCAAGTCTTTACAGAATCTATATTTGTGCACACAGACCTCGACTCGACGACCAGTCGAATTGGATATCCACACACCTGGCGACGGGAATATCCCTGCAACCTCGCGTTCTATTTATCGAGCGTCTATAGGGGGATGGAGTTGTGGCAAAGGAACGCCCGCAAGTGCGGCCCCCGATCGGAGCATGCGGTTCCGCGTTATGCGCTGTGCGCCGACGGATTCCGCATGCCCGCGCGGCGATCAACGCCTATGCAGAACATGACGGGCCGGAGCGACCACTCCACGCCTTTCGCCGCGTTATGCGCCAGCCCGTGTCACAAGCCTGGGTGCCGATGAGGGCGTAAGAGAAAGTCGCAAGGGAAAGCTTCGTTCGGCGGCCTCTTCTGTTGCCCCATGACGGCCCAAATCAGCGTGCGCCGACAGCGGCAGTCTCCGACGACGACCAAGGCTTCAGCGACGGGGGTTGGGTCTGGCCATCCTGCCGGTCCTTTATTAGATTGAGATTTGTCGCCGCACAGCCCCGTTTCGCGACGGAGCTTGGCGACCGGCAAGGGGGCGACAACGAGAGGCGGCGATGACGGGCCCGTAGCTCAGCGGTGAGAGCAGGGGACTCATAATCCCTTGGTCGGGGGTTCGAATCCCTCCGGGCCTATTTCCCGGTCTAGGCGCGTCGGCCGACCCGGCTGCCGAGGTTCCGGGCCAAAAACCGCTCTTCCCAGCGCCGGCCTTAGCCTGAAACGATCACATCGGCCCGGCACAACGCGGCCGCGGCCATTTCGAGACCAGAGCAATCGGGTACGCGCGGCATCAAGAGATCGAGTCGCACACGTCGATCCAAAGCGGCGTCTTGCCGTCTCGAAATGGAAATCCCGCCTGCTTGTCCGTGATGAGGTTGATCAGCGGACGCCCCTCGTGCCAGCGGCGAAGATTCTCGCAGAAGAGCCGCGTAATGTCGTCGGCGCGGCCGGCGCACTGACCGCCCACGTGCGGCGTGATGATGACGTTGGGGAGGTCCCACAGGGGATGATCCGCGGGCAACGGCTCCGGGTCGGTCACATCCATCACGGCTCCGGCGATAGGGCCGTTTTGCAGGGCGGCCACGAGGTCCTCGGTTACCACGATGGCGCCGCGGGCCACGTTGACGAAAAGCGACCCCGGTTTCATTTGGGCGAATTGGGCGGCACCGAAGGCGTGCCGCGTGGCGGCGTTCAGCGGCAACGCCAAAACGACCAGGTCGGCGTGCGGCAGAAGCGAGGGCAACTCGGCCGGCGACAGCAACCGCTCGACGTACTCCGGCTTATCCACGGGGAAAAGATCCACCGCCCAAAGACGCGTCTTGAAGACTCGCAGGACTTGCGCCAAGCGCCGTCCCACGCCGCCGAAGCCCACGATGAGGATCGTACTGTGATGCAGATCCCGGGTAGGGCGGCGGATGAACTCGTGCTTCTTTTGGGCCGCGAAAAAGACGGGGAGACTGCGAAGCCAAGCCGTGACCAGGGCCACCGTATGCTCCGACACCTGATCGGCCAAGACGCCGGAAGCGCTCGTCACGACGATGTCGGAAGCGATAACGGGAGGTACCAGGCAATGATCCATCCCGGCCGCCGAAGACTGGATCCAACGCAATCGGCCGCGACGAACGACGGCGTCCCAGTCAACGGGGACCTTGGCGTGGCCGCAGAAGATATCGGCTTCCGGCAGTTCCTCCGCGATGCGCTCTTGGGGTACGTCGGCCACTTCGGCCCACGGTGCGGCTTCCGCGATACGGCGCCGTTGCGGTTCTTCGTTGGGAAAGCACAAGACGATCCGCATGGGATGACTTTCGTACCGTTTCGGGAAGGATGATGGAATACCCCGCCGCTCGGCCGAAGCATGCGCGCGACGGTGCTCGCCGCAATGAGACGGCCGAACGCAAGCCCGGAACCAAGGCGGCGGAGTCGCCCGTGAAGGATCGGCGTAAGGCCCGCCGCCGACAATCTTCAGACTACGGTGATGCCTCGTTCCGGCAAAGGGGGATCGGTGCCGGACCTCCGTCGAGAAGCGTTTCGAGCGGGGCTAGGTGCGGCCGGATACGTTCGGCAGGCCTGCCGGTCCTTCCAAGCGGGTTTTCCAGAGGCGGATGGCACGTTGGCGTTCCACGGGCATGGCGTTCGGTTCGTAGTTCAGCGTAATGCCCGTCACGCGGCGCAGGTTCCAAAAGGCCAATACTCGCACCGCCAACATGTCGTGGCCCAAAAGCTCGATCAATTCCCCGGCCTGCGTCTGGTCGAGCGTGGCGCCGTACTTCCACAGCAGGGCGTAAAGGAGCGGGCCTCGCTCGCCGAACGCGGCCTCGGCGGACGCACGGACGGACGCCGCCGCTTGCGGTGATTGGCGAACCACGGTGAGCAACTGCTCGATGGCTTGCGTCCACCGGGCCTTGGCGGCGGGCTCGTCGAGGGATCGCCACAACGGCCCCGGGTACCGGAGGAAAGCTAAGGTTCGCTGCGCCAGCCAGGCGACTTCCTGCTGGCGATGCCCCGACAATTCCTCCAAGACCATAAGCGGCGATTTGGCGTCGCCCGAAAGTGCGTCGGTCATCAGCCCCATCGCGTTTTCCTCCAATAGGCGCTCCGCGGAGAGGAGAGGGTTCAGCCAGGCCACGGGACCGGCGAGGGGAACCGTGCGCAGTTCCCGTTCCGACAATCGCACTTGAACCTGGGGCACCAAGGTCAACGGTCGATAGTGCTCGGAATCCCCCCAAACGACTTCTCCCGACAAGACGTAGAGGTCCACGATCCAGGGTATCGGCTTGGTTTCCGGGTCGTTCGTGATGGCGTCTTCCCGGGCCACCTCCAGACCGACGGAGGAGTTTTCGCGCAACTGCAAAATGCCGGAAAGACTGCCGAAGTTCAATCGCAACGTGGGCGGGCCTAACATGCCGCCCTCTCCCGCGCGGGCGTTCACGATCATCTTTCCGTAGCTCAGCCCCAGGCCCGTGGAACCCGCGGCGTCGGTGGAAAGGATTTCAAAGAACAAGGGGCCCATACAGACCAATTCCACGGCCGGCATGAGAATCCGAGCGCGAAAACCCGGGGGGACGAAGTATCGCTCATAACTGTTGATTTTTTCGGCGGCGCGGATGGGTTGAAAGCTTCCCGACATGCCCGTCATGCGGAAAAGCATTTGCGGCAGTCGGCCGTCCGGAGCGAATTCGCCGACCGGTTCCGGAGGCAGCGGCGCCGAATCGGTGCTCGGAAGCGGACCCGGCGGCACGGCAGTCGAATCCGCCGGACCCGGCTGTTGGACCGCTTGCGGAAGGTCAGCCGGTTGCGTGGGGGGCAGCGGCCGCATTCCCACCGGAGGTTCCGGGGATTGTTCTTGACCGGGTCCGGCGGGTTGGGACGCTGCGGCGGACAGGGCGCCTCCCGCCGGCGAAACGGATGCGTCCGGAAGCGGTTCAGACGCACCATCGGCCCGCCCCATGGGCGGCTGAGTCGCGTCTCCCTGTGTCGGCTGTTCCGACACGGGCACGCCCTGCGACGGCGAATCGCCGGGCAAGCTTGGGGTGTCGGAGCCTGAATCGGGCGGCGGCGCGGAGCCGTTCGCAGCAGGGCCGGACGGGCCCTGTTCACCGGAAACTTCCTGTGCCGAGCCTTGTTCCGATTGCGGGCTCGCGGAGTCATCTCGGTGCGACGCCGGACGTGGGATATCGTTCACCGCACTCTCGCCCGGAGGTACCATGGCGGTCTCCTGATTGCTCAAGAAACCGGGCTCGCCGGAGAACTGGGTCTTGTAGAACCAGATTCCCAGCACAACGAGTGCGCCGACCAGGGCGACGGTGATCAGGGTCGGGAAGAACCACCGCGGGTGATCGTCTTCCGCCGTGCCCGGCGCGAACGGTTCGATCGACGCCGCCGGCTGATCGGACGGCGCGGTAGGCGGCACCTCTTCACGCGCAGCCTGGGCTTCGGACGCAACGCCGTCTTCCTGAAAAAGCGATCGAACGATGTCTTTTTCGGTCGGTTCTTTGGCGGTTCCGAGCAGCCGGTACATGGCCTCTCGGGTCGCCGGAGAAACTTCGGCCGGCTCGCCCAGCACGATGGACAGAATCTGGTGGCAAGCGGCGACCTCGGCCAACTGAGTGTCGTTTTCCAGGCAGGCCTTCTCGAATTCCGCGACACGATCGGGCGGCAGCGTATTGTCGAGATATTCGGCCGCGGTATTCGGGTCCAATAGCGGCTTGTCCTCCAGCACCGGCGGCGCACCGACGCGAAGGCGCCGGGTGATCTCGCGAATGCGCCGGACGAGCGGCTTGGCGACTTCGCTTTCCTCGATCTTTCGACCGATGTCGGCAGCGTCCTCCGGCTCGAGGATATCGTCCAGATAGGCCAGCATCGTTCGCAAAGTCAGTCGCATGTCAACCTCGCGTCTCCCGAAAAAGGACGGCCCTCGGCGGCTCGGTCCGATATCCGCAATAGGAACGCGGCAAAAGACCGTTCCCCAACCCATATTAGTGGCAACCGGTTCCGCAAACCGTACAAGAAATCCCCACGAATGGGAACATCGCATCGCGGGGTCGGAGTTATGGGTAGACTGGGGACTATGCGCAAGCCGCCGTCGCGCGTCCGCCTCCCGAGCTGGGCCGAACGGCTTGGTTTGCCGTGCCGGAGATTCTCCGTGGGCGCTTGTAGATTGACGCGGATCTCCTCTAAACTCGATGGATTGCCTGGAAGTATCTTGCTTGGGAAAGCAAAGGCGAGACGGCTCGCTAGGGTTTTTGCGAAGTTCGAAATCGATCGATATGCCGAGAAAGAAAACGAAAAGTCCTGAGAACGGTACCACCGCCGCCGCTCCGCTGGATGAGCGCGATCAACGCACCCTAGAGCGAATCGCCGGGTTGGCCGACCATGTGATCACGGCCGCCCGGGCGGGGAAGGATCCCTATCTCGATATCCCGTCGCGCACCCTATCCAACGTGCATTACAACCGCAAAAAGCGCTTCATCGAGATGGGCAACGCCCGCAATCGCCGGCACCTCTTCAATCTGGCCCAGGCTAAGAGCTACATGCAGACCATGTTGGTGGCGAGCGGTTGCAAACGCTTGATCGAGCAAAGCAAGACGACCAGCATCCGTGGTTTGTTCTACCTACTCAAGCACACCATCGACGGAACCCGGGAGGAGACGTTCGCCACGCAAGAGGAGTGCGATCCGGTCATCGAAGACGTCGAGGTGACGCTGAATGCCTTGCGCGAAGAATTGCACGTTTATGCCAGCAATCGGGGCGCCATGGTCGGCGAAATCACCCTCCGCGACAGCGGGGACGAGATCGATTGCACGCGAATGGGGTCCGGCGGTTACTCCATTCCCTCCATCGTGGAACCGAGCGTGATCCAGTTCGTGAAGTGCAACGCCGAGTTCATCCTGCACGTCGAAAAGGACACGGTTTGGCGGCGATTCAACGAGGACAAATTCTGGCGGAAGCACAAGTGCATTCTGACGCACGGCATGGGGCAGCCACCGCGCGGCGTGCGGAGATTGCTGCACCGGATGCATCAGGAACTGGGGCTGCCCGTCTATTGCCTGTTGGACAACGACCCCTGGGGGTATTACATCTACAGCGTGATCAAGCAAGGCTCGATCAACCTCGCCTACGAATCCCAGCGGATGGCGATTCCCGACGCCCGGTTCTTGGGGCTTCGGTCCTTTGATTTCGAGCGCTGCGGCCTATCGGATAGCGTGATCATCAACTTGACCGATACGGACCGCAAGCGGGCCAAGCAAATCATGGAATATCCGTGGTTCGCCAACAAGAAGGCGTGGCAGGAGGAAATTAAGAAGCTGCTGGACAACGGCTTCAAGCTGGAGGTCGAGGCCTTGATCTCCAAGGACATCAGCTACGTGACGGAAGTCTATGCCCCGCAACGCCTACGCGACCGAGATTGGCTGGATTGACGGTGAGGCGAAGCGGGCCTCACGTTTCGGGCGAGGCCTTGTCGCGCCGAAGTGATTCGGCCACCCACCGCAGATACGGCGGATGGCCTTCCACGACGGGGAGGGCCAGGATTTCCGGAACTTCGTAAGAGTGCAAGGCGACGATGCGTTCCCGGAGCGCCGGCCACGAGTCGCCGTCCGTCTTCAGCATCAACAGCCACTCCTCACTGCTCTCGATGTTTCCCTGCCAGCGGTAAACGCTGCGGATCGGGCCCATCCGTTGCACGCAAGCGGCAAGCCGCTCTTCAACCACCCGCGAAGCGATCTTGTCGCCCAACTCCGCGCTGGGAACGGTGACGAAGACCTGAAGGAATCGCGCGTCTGTCATCGGGCACAATCCTACGAAAAGGTACGCGGCATACGGATCGGACTCGGGGCCGCGAAGACGAACGGCATCGCCACCCTCGGTATCCGCGGCGTCCGCCGCGCGACGCTGCGGACCGATCATCCCGGGTTTGCCGACGGGATGCCGGATTTTTTCTCGGGCGGTTCTTCATTCGCCGGAGGGGAGACGTTGGGAGGCGGGGCCTTCTCCTTGGTCTCACGGGCGATCTCCAGGGCGGACGGTCGGTAAGCATCGCCCTTGGCCTTTGCAGCCTCGGAAGGCGGCTTGTTCGCGTCTCCCGCGGTCCCCGAGGCTTTCGACTCGCCCGGCGCTTTGGGAGCCTCCACGATCTTCAAATAATCCAGATCGAGGTCGTACCACGATCGGTCCACGCCTTCGAACTGGACAACCGCGCGGCCGTTGCAATTGATGGTCTGTACCCTTCCGACCCTGCCGTGAAACCGCGCCAACTCGGGGCGATCCCCCTCCACCACGACGTAACGGTCGGTGTACTCCAATCTCAAATTGGCAATCCGCTGCATATCCATCGAACTGCGTCCCCGCGGCCTCGCGAAAGGCATCTCACGGCCGATTCTTGACCGCCTCGTTTCACGTTTTCCCCGCGGCCTTGGCCTTTGCCTTGGCGGCGTCCTCCTGCGCGACGCGCCAGCGTAGGTAAGCATCCAAGAACCCCTGAATGTCTCCATCCATGACGGCCTGGAAATTGTTCAGCGAATAGCCGGTCCTCGCGTCCTTGATTCTTTGGTCGGGGTGCTGGAAGTAGCTGCGAATCTGAGATCCAAAACCGGTCTTGGGCATGGACTCGTACTTGGCGGCCAAGGCCTCCTCGCGCTTGATCTCCTCCAATCGGGCGAGTTGCGCACGCAACATCTTGAGCGCCATCGCGCGATTCTGATGCTGGCTCCGCTCGCTCTGGCATTTGATCATGATCCCCGTAGGGACATGCAATAGGCGGATCGCGCTGGACGTCTTATTGACGTGCTGTCCGCCGGGACCGCTGGCCCGAATGGCCTGTTCCTCGAGGTCTTCGTCGCGGATGACGATTTCGTTGTCGTTCGTGATCTCGGGGGTGACATCCACCGCCGCGAAACTGGTCTGCCGCTTGCCTTCCGCGTTGAAGGGGCTGATGCGGACCAGGCGATGGATGCCCGTTTCGCCCTTCAAATAGCCGTAGGCCATGGGACCGCGTACGGCGATCGTGGCGGAATTGATCCCGGCGACTTCGCCATCTTGGCGGTCCAGCAGCTCCACCTCGTACCCCTGCTTCTCGGCCCACTGGATGTACATCCGCAAGAGCATGGCGGCCCAATCGTGGGCGTCCGTCCCGCCGTCGCGGGCGTTGATCGTCAACAGGGCGTTGCAAGCATCGTGCTCGCCGTTGAGCAGCGACTTGATCTCCAAATCCTCGACGAGACGATCGAGCTTTTCCACGGCGGAAGGAACCTCTTCCCCGAAGGCCGGATCCTCCTCCGCCAATTGGATCATGGCGTCAACGTCCTCGAGTTGGCGAAAGGCCTCGTCGATCGGCTTGAGGACCGCCCGAACCGCCTTCAATTCGCTCAAGATTTCGGCCGACTTCTCCTGGTCGTTCCAAAAATCCGGCCCGGACATGATGGATTCGATTTCGGCCTCGCGGGCTTTTTTTCCCGCGTAGTCAAAGAGAGTCTCGCAATTGAGTCAGCCGCTCTCGAATTGCTTGCGCACGGTTCAGTATTTCACCTTCCATCATTCATTCTCCGTAAGAGCCGCCCCTTAGGCGGCGCCGACCAAGCGGCGCCAACCTCCTTGCGGGACAGACAACCACTCCAACCTGCGGAACTATGGAATTATAGTCTTTGTGCGGAACGGGCGGCAGCCGGGCGATCCCGACCGACCCGGGGTTCCGGGCGTCCGTGGCAGGCCGGCAAAGAGGGTTGTGATCTCGGCGGGCCGCGCGATACAATGCGGCAGCATTCGCGGATTCGTCTCAGTACATGGGCGACGATTGGGATTTCGAAAAAAGGCCACGCCATGGAATACCTGCTTGTCACCGCACGTTTCGCCGCGCTCGTTGCGTTTTTATTCGGGCCGATCCTTTTCGGCCGATGGGGTTTCGCCGCGGAACGCTCCGCCGCCGAGACGGCGAGGCCGCTGCCCAACGTGATCTTCGTTCTCGCGGACGATCTCGGGTACGGGGACTTGGGCTGCTACGGGCAACAGATCATCCAGACCCCGCGACTCGATCGCATGGCCGCCGAGGGGATGCGATTCACGCAGTTTTACGCCGGGGCCACGGTTTGCGCTCCCTCGCGTTGCGTCTTGATGGTCGGGCAGCATACCGGCCATTGCCATGTCCGCGGGAACGCACCGGGCAACCAGCGCATCAACCAATCGCTGCGGGCGGAAGACGTCACCCTGGCGGAACTCATGCACTCCGCCGGCTACCGCACCGCCCTCATCGGCAAGTGGGGTTTGGGAGAACTCAACGAGCCGGGGCATCCGCTCGTGAAAGGGTTCGATTATTTCTTCGGTTATCTCAATCAAGGTCATGCCCACAATTACTATCCCGAATACCTCTGGCGGAACCTGGAAAAAGTGCCTCTCCGAAACGAAGTCGTCGGTTTGGAGGGCAAGAAGGACGGGCCGGGGCCGGATTACGGCGGTGGCTTTACGCCCGGTTATGCCGTTAAGCGCATCGACTATTCGCACGATTTATTCGCGGCCGAAGCCCTGCAATTCGTGGCCGAAAATCGGGATCGCCCCTTCTTCCTGTTCTTGGCCCTGACGATTCCTCACGCCAACAACGAAGGCACCCGCGGCACGGGCAACGGCGCGGAGGTTCCCGACTACGGCATCTATGCCGATAAGGACTGGCCGGACCCCGACAAAGGGCAGGCCGCGATGATCACCAGGATGGATGCGGATGTCGGGCGGCTCCTCGACCGGTTGCGGGAATTGGGCTTGGCGGAGCACACGCTGGTCATGTTCAGTTCGGACAATGGGCCGCACAACGAGGCCGGCCATGATCCGCGGCGCTTTCAGCCCTCCGGACCGCTGCGCGGCATGAAGCGAGACCTGTACGAAGGCGGAATACGCGTCCCCTTGATCGCTTGGTGGCCGGGACGGGTCGCGCCGGGAACGGTCAGCGATCACGTCGCGTACTTCGGCGATATGATGGCTACCTTGTGCGATTTGGCCGGGGTGCCCTTACCGCCGGACCGAGATGCCGTCAGCTTCCTGCCCACTTTGCTCGGACGACCGGATGAGCAGAAGACTCACGAGTATCTTTATTGGGAGTTCTACGAGCGAGGCTCTGCGCAAGCGGTCCGCTTCGGAAACTGGAAGGCGATCCGCAAGCCCATGCTCTCCGGACCCGTGGAGCTTTACGACTTGAGCGACGATCTGGGCGAGACACGCAACGTGGCGGAGGAGTACCCGGCGGTGGTGCAGCAGGCCGTGCGCTACATGAACGAAGCCCACGTTCCGCACCCCAATTGGCGGATCCCCAATCGGAACTGACGATCCCGGCGTGTCGCGGCGTTTCGCTTCGATTCGGCGTCGCCGGTCCGCTGCGACCGCGCGGCGGCCTTCGAGCGTTTCCGGCGTTCACGTTTGGGAAAAACGGTAGCGTTCGCGTAGTTTTGAATCTCCAAAGAGGAGGCTTGCAATGAGAGATGAGGGACTGGAAGGCTCCACGCGACGAGGATTCATGAAAACCACGAGTCGCATCGCGGCCGCGTCGGCGCTGGCCGGGACGTTTGTGCCCTCCGTTCATGCGGGAGAGGATAATACCATTCAAGTGGCCCTGATCGGCTGCGGCGGCCGGGGGACGGGCGCCGCTCAGAACGCGCTTTCCGTAAAAAACGGCCCGATCAAGCTGGTCGCCCTGGCCGACGTCTTCCCGAACCGGCTGGAAAACAGCTACAAAAGCCTCAAGGAACGGATGGGCGACAAGGTCGACGTGCCGGATGATCGCAAGTTCCTGGGGTTCGACGCCTACAAGAAGGCGATGGATTGTCTTCGGCCGGGCGACGTGGCCATCTTCGCCACGCCTCCCGCTTTCCGCTGGGTGCATTTCACTTATGCCATCGACAAGAATCTCAACGTCTTCATGGAGAAGCCGATCACCGTCGACGGCCCGACGTCGCGGAGAATGTTCGACTTGGCCAAGAAGGCGGGCGAGAAGAACCTCAAGGTCGGCGTGGGCCTGATGGTGCGTCACTGCCGCGGTCGCCGGGAATTGAAGAAGCGGATCGAAGACGGCGAAATCGGCGAGATCACCATGATGCACGCCTATCGGATGGGCGGTCCGGCGGCAAACTGCGGCCCCAAGCCCGACGGCATCACCGAGTTGCTGTATCAGGTGCGGCAGTTCCACAGCTTCATCTGGGCCAGCGGCGGCGTATATAGCGATTTCTACATCCACCAGATCGACGAATGTTCTTGGATGAAGGGGGCCTTTCCCGTCAAGGCCCACGCCTTGGGCGGAAGGCACTACCGCGGGAACGCCGTGGATCAGAATCTAGACACCTATTCCGTCGAGTACACCTATCCGGACGGCACCAAACTGTTCTACTTCGGTCGCCAGATGGCCGGCTGCCACAACGAATTCGCCAGCTATGTCCACGGCACTAAAGGATGCGCCATCGTCTCCACCTCCGCCCATACACCGGGCAAGGTCCGGACCTTCCAAGGTCACGTTTTCAGCCCCGAGAATCAGCTTTGGGCATTCCCCCAGCCGGAACCCAACCCCTACCAATTGGAGTGGGACGACCTGATCGAGGCCATTCGTACGGATCAGCCCTACAACGAGGTGGAGCGCGGCGTGGAGGCAAGTCTCGTCACGTCGATGGGCCGCATGGCCGCACATACCGGTCGCATCGTGACCCGCGAGGATATCCTCAATTGCCCGCACGAAATGGCGCCGGATGTCGACAAGTTCACGGACGACTCACCCGCCCCGGTCACCGTACAAGAGAACGGGCTGTATCCGCAGCCCATGCCGGGCGTAAAGACCGACCGCGAGTATTGATTCGCTGATCGTCGTCCGGTCGCCTCGGACCGCGCCCGGCAGTGGGCACGGCCGGGCACGGCGGCTTGCGGCATTTCGAAAAAATCAGGGCGTCCGGGCGATCAAGTCCGGACGCCCTGTCGTCTTGCCGTGGCAGCGTACGACATTCCAACCGCCGCGCGGTGATCCGACCCGCGCGGGAGTCTTCGGCTCAGAGCCAGAATGACGTGAAGACGGCGTCGATTGCGGTACGAATGGTGCTGTTCTTTCCGACCACGCCGCCTTCGTCGGTGACGTTGATCTTGTAGAGGCCCGTCAGATAGGCAACCTCCGCCGCACCGGACGGTACGGGTTCGGTTCCGGGGGCAACGACGCCGGGGATCACGGTCCCGCCGGTCACGTAGGCGATGTCTCGCCCTCCGTTGCCGCGGAAGGTGACCTCGTCGAAGAACTTGGCTCGGTGCACATAGCTGCCGGAATTCAGCCTCGCTTGAACCGCGTCCAAGACCACTTTGTCGTCGCCCGCCGAACCCTTGATCAACGCGGTGTCGTAGCCGCCGTTGACGGAGTAGGCATGGACGGCGTCGAAGAACTTGGCTCGGAAGTAGAAATTCGAGCCGTCGAACAGCGCGTATTCCGGCGTGGCGACGAAACGGTCGTTGCCGGACGAGTCGTACAATTGCGCCGCGTCGAAGCCGCCGCCCGTCGCGTAAGCATGAACATAGCGGAAGTTCTCCGCTCGCAAGCGGAAACCCGCACCGGTCATCTCACCGTACGTCGGCGTGCCCGTGAACAGATCATCCCCGGACGAGTCGTAGAGGAAGGCCACGTCCTCGCCGCCGGCCTGGGAGATCATCAACACCTGCTCGAAGTTCTTGGCCGTGTGAGCATAGGTTTGCTCGGCATCGGAGATCGTTAGCAACCCGGGGCGGGCCGTCACCGTATCGACCCGCGGCGAGTCATACACGGTCAGCGAATCCGTTCCGCCCAAGCCGTCGATCGAAACGCTCTCCACGTTTTCCGCTTGGAAGCGATAGATGCCCCCGAACATGACGGCGGCCCCGCTCGACCACACCACGGCGGTGTCGTTTCCGGCGGTTCCGCGAATCGACACGGTGTCCCTGCCGCCCAAACCGTCGATGATCAGATAGGTAAGGGTCTTGGGAATTGCTTGCAGGTTGCCGTTGATCTTGACGGTCCAATTCTCGGGCGTGGCGCCGGCGATGAACTCGATCACGTCATCGCCCTCGGTCCCCCGCAGGGCCAGTTGCGCAATCTCCACCCCCAAGGGTTGCACACCGGGAGGATCGAGCAAGCGCGTGAAGATGTCGGTTCCATTGGCGGCCGCCACGAGAGGATCGGGATCGGTGGAGGGGCCGACCCAAGCCACCACGTAATTGCCGACGGCGTCCATGGCGATGACGGGCGTGACTTGGTCCCCCGTCACGTCGGCATTCACGCGGAACTCCCCCGCCTGGCCTTTGGGCGGCAGCACGTAGTCGTTTCCGTCGGCCATGAACATGCGAGCGTAGATGCCCCAATCCACGGCCAAATCGTTGTCCTGGCCCATCGTCGTCCAAACGATGGTGAAATTGCCGGCCTTGTCCATGGCCACATCGCTCTGATATTGCCAGTGCAATGTGGTCTGGTTGACCCGGAACTCATCACCTTTCGGAGTACCGTTCGGCGCAAACCGTCGGGCGAACACGCCGAAGCCGCTGCCGTCTTGCCCGAAGCTGCTCCAAGTGATGACGAAATCACCGTCGGCGTCCATCGCCACGCGGGGATCGATCTGGCGGTTGACGCGGTATTGGGTGGCAAGGATTTCACCGGTCCGGGCGGTTCCATCGGCGTTGAAGATCCGGGCTACCACGCCCCAATCGTTGCCGTCTTGGCCGTCGCTCATCCATACGACGACGAAATTCCCGGCGTCGTCCATGGCGACGTCGGAATTCCGCTGCGAGCTCGAGTTGGGCAAATTGACCATGAATTCATTGCCCAGAGCCTGACCGAAACGGTTGTACCGCCGCCCGATCACCGCGTTGCTGTCGAGATCCTGGCCGAAGCTGCTCCAGGTCACGACGAAATTACCCACCGAATCCATCGCCACCTTGGGGCTGTATTGGGCGTTCAGGCGGTACTGATTGACGCGGAACTGTTGACCTTGCGGCGTGCCGAAGCGATCGAAGACGCGAGCCCAGATTCCGTCCGCGTCGGTATCGCCCTGTCCGGACCAGACGACGACGAAGTTGCCGGCATCGTCCATAGCGACGTCCGGCTCGACCTGGTTGCCGGTCTCGAACGTGTTGACGATGAACTCCGGACCCTGGGGTTCACCGCGGCGATTGTACCGCTGAGCGATAATGTTGGTGTTCGTGGTTCCGGTATCGGCTCCTTGGCCGGGGCTGACCCAAACCACCACATAATCGCCGTTGTTGTTCATGGCCACGGCGGGGGCGGTTTGATTGTCGAGCAGGGTCGTGTTGGCAATCGCGTCCACATCGCCTGCGCCGGGCGTTCCGGGTACTCCCGGGCCGGGAACGCCGACTAAGAGACGAAAACCGAGCGTATAATTGGACCCATTGGGGTTGAACCCGGTCCGACCCAAGGGGTTGCCGGCCTTATCTCGCACCCCGCTTTGCTCTGTCTGACCGGGACCCGCCGGAACAGGTGCCAAGACCTCCAGTTGGTAAACGGCGCTGTCCAGCGGTTGCAATCCGGCTTGACCGGGGTCGGCGTCGATTTCCAGGACCGCCTGCCATTTATTGGCGGCCGGAACATCGAGCCCGAGTTGCGTCCCCAGCTCCGCCGCTTTGTTCATGCCGAAGTGGACGCGCGTCACCGCGCCCCCCATCAGGACGCCGTCCTTGGACAGGCGATAGTTTTCGGGGTTCGTGACGCTATCCAAGACGCGCTTGACGGAGGCGGGAACCGGCTGGCCGTTGGCCAGGGCCTGGTCCCGCTGCTGGATGGCCCAGGCCAGGGTCGCGTCGTCGAAGGCGAGCATTTCTTCGTCGAAGTCGATCACCAGATACTGCACTCCGTTCGGCGTCACCAACTGGGTCCCGTCGATGGCCTGGCCGTCGGGGGCCAGCACATCGGAGACGATCGGGCCGGCCGTGTCCAACGTTTCCAGGAATTGGCGATAGCGAATCGTGGAGTTGGTGATCGTACCGTCCGTGGCCCGCTCCCATTGCGTCCAAGCGATGACGAAGGACCCCTCGGGCGTGACGCCCAGCGAGGCTTGCGTCTGAGTCGTGCCTTCGTCGGCCGCCGTATATTGGACGATGGAAGGCGGCGGCACGTCGGCCCCGCCCGCCCGGCCCGGCGCCCCCGGGTTCGGAATCAACGTGAACGGCCAGTCGTGACCTTCGCCTTGGAACGTGACTTCGAAGACCGCAAAATTGAGTGGATCGATCGGGTTTCCCAGTCCGTCCCTAACTTCCCAGGGCGTGCCCTGCCGGTCGAGGATTTCCGCGAACGAGAGCAGACGCACGTCGATGGGACCTTCGTAAGTCGTCTCGGCCCAGTTCACGCCGGTTCGGGCCGCCCCCTCCAACACGGCATCGATGCGATCGACCGTTTGCTGCAAGCTCCACACGTTATTGATTTGCAGGTTATCGATCGTGAGGTTCTCGAATCCTGCCTGCCCGCCGCGGAAGAGCCGAACCTGGAACGATTCCCAGTTCAGGTTGCGATTCATGATGATGAAGTATCGCTGGTTGTGGCCGTCGCGGTAGGCATTGGCGATGCTATCGCTGAAGAGCGTGACCACATTGAAGTTGGGATCGGCATCGAAACGGCTGAACATGATGCCGTTGGCCTCGCCGCGGAGGAGGCCGACCACACCGTCGAGAATGCCGCGCAGTCGGCCGATCTGCTCCGCGTTGGCGCCGCGATTGACCGCCCGCACGAGAATCTCTTCCAGCGCCCCGTCTACGTCGCCGTTATTTTGGAATCCGACCGGGAAGAACTCGAAGCTGGGATCGAAATAGGTCAACAGGTCGGAGTTGGTCGTGGCGTTGATTTGACGTTGGAGAAACGCATTGGCGAACAAGAAGGCATCGGTCGAGACGTCGGGGCCGTAACCCTCGTAAGAGATCACGATGTCGCCGTCGGCGTCGAGTCCGGCTTGGGCGCCGCCCTGGAAGCCCGGCCAAAGCGGTGCGCCGCCGGCCGCCAAAGACGCACTATTGGCCCGGAACACGTCGCGAATGACAGTTCCGGTGGGATTCCCCTGGGCGTCCACCAGTTCGTACATGATGGCGCGTACGCCGGAACTGGTCTGTCCCGTGTTGTCGGCATCGCCGATCGTTTGCCAAGTGACGAGGAAATGGTTGGCGGAATCGAACGCCACCGTGGAAGCCCCGCCGCCGCCCACGCCGAACTGGTTTAGCAGCACTTGGCCGTTCAGGTCGTAAGCCTTGGCGAAGACCGCGGAGGCGAAAGGCCCGCCCGTCAGATAACGAACGTCGTCCGTACGATCCCAGGTGATGACGAAGTTGCCGTCGTGGCTCATACCCACCGACGGATCGAACTGGATCGCCGTTTCCTCAGTGCTGACCAAAAACTCCGTCCCGATGCGCTCGCCTTTTCGATTGAAGATCTGGGCCTTGATGCCGTTGAAAAAGCTGAAGTCCTGCGCCCCGTTCGCCCAAGCGATGACGAAGTTGCCGACGTTATCCATGGCCACCGCCGGCTGGAATTGCGGACGGGTGGTCTCGTCGTTCACGCGGAAGGTGTAGGGGTCCACGCGCGCGATGTTTTCCGTATCGGGAATCGCCACGACCTCGACGCCGGGAACACCGTCGGTATCCGGGTCTGCCTTCGCCGCAGGACGATATCGGCGCGCGAAAATGTCGGTAACGCTGCCGAAAACTTGTGAATCCGGAACCTCTCCTTGCCACACGATGACGAAATCGCCGTCCGCGTCCATGGCCACGGCGGGGTTCGTCTGGTTGTATTTGTCCGGTCCGGGCGTGAACGGGTCATCGGGCTCTTCCGGATTCACGCGGAATTCCGGACTCGATTCCTTGAGTGTGACGACCTTCGCTTGCGCGGAGGGCAAGAGGTTGTTCCCCAATTCGTCCTTGACCTCCGCGATGATCAGCTCGGGATGATCCTCCTTGCCGGAGTCGCCCACGAATCGCACGTCGAATTCCGTAGCGCTGCGGGCGGTAACGGAGATCCGCGGCCGTGCGGTTACAATCGTGGTCGGTTCCGTGTAAGGACCTTCCACGCCGCTCGGCACACGATCGGGAGGCGGGAAGTCGATCGGTCCCAGCGGTTCGCTTTGCAGCCGGGCGTTGAAGTACTGCTCGATCGCCGTCGCCGTTGCTTGGGGGTTGGTGGGAGAAATCGGAATGTCGGCGATCAGGGTCGGCTGCCGGACCGTCGTCACCGAGACGTTGGGGAAAAACCCGCCGGTGAAATTGGGATTGGCTACCGAGAGTTTGGGCTGATTGACACCCAGCGCCGCGCTGCCGTATTCGATGAGGAACTCGCGGCCGCTGACCGCCGTAACCTTCGCATTTTGCAACGGGCCGCCCAAGCCTTGGAGCCCGGCTTGAATCGTGCCGGCCAACTGATTCGGCGCGACCGTCTCGTCATAAACGATCGTGACTCGCTCGGTGGGCGAAATGATCGTGTCGCCGTTGGTGTCGGCCTGCAACACGAACGTGCCCTGGATATTCTGCTGAAACGACGTGTAGGGCTGGTACGTCGCCGTAATGTTCAGACGTTGCACCAGCGTCGTGCCGCCGTAGATCAACGACACCTTCGCGTGCTGGTTGGAGTTCGCATCGTTGAGAACGCCGCTGGGCAGCGTGATGCGTTGGACCTCGTCGGTAAAATAGCGAGCATAAATGTTCGCCTCCGTGAGAGGTTGCCCGGTCAAAGGATCGAGCATCGGCGACCCGGAGAACGGATCCATGATCGCATCGTAACGAGTCCAAACCACCACGAAATCGCCGTCATTATCGACGGCGATCGATTGACCGGCGATCGTACCGTTCGTCGACGAGGGAAGCAGCGATTGATTGACGAGCTTATCCAGAACATCGACCGGTGTAACGCTGAGCAGCGTCCGCTCTTCCAGAGCATCCAGGGAGAGGCGACGATGTTTGCGTGTCCTCTTTTTTCCCAGCGACTTGCCGCCGCGCCGATTCCATAAAGTCTCCCAGAGGGACTTTTTATGCCGCCGAGAGGACAACCGAAACTGCGCCATGTCAGATTCCTCAGTCGTTGTCAGTTCCGCCCTTGCAGGTGTGTGCGAGAATCCTTTCGACGAGTCTCACGCGAGCAAATGGGAAAGCATTCGGTTTCGCCCAGCTCACCCAGACACCGGCCCAAATCTCAAGTGCCGCAACCCAAAACCTGTTACGAACCTCAAAAAAAGACGTATACCGAGCCGGGACCGGACGACCTCGGCCCTCGGCGATCCCTTGAACTGCACTTTTCTGGGATATGCACCGAAGGAGCGGCGTGATTTTTTATCCATGCTCTCCATATCGACTGCTTTATCATGATTGCAGTGTACTCGGCCGTCAAGGCGCGACCTCCAGTGCGGTACTTTTTGACGCCGCGGCGCCGCCAGGCCCCCTCCCTTCCCGGAGGTGCGCCGCAATTCTCAATTCTCCGCAAAGGCCTCGATTTACCCAGGCGATCCACCCTGTAAAACCTTTAACAAGGCTTCCAGTCAGGGTGAGCGGTATTCGGGGACCGCGATCCTTCGCTTCCCTTCGGCAGCTCACACGGCCCATCCATCTCGAAGCAAAGTGTGGGCGATGACCTTCGCGGTTAACATTTGGATGCACTGCTGAGGCTGAGAGTTCCGCGTTTATGGCTTAACCGGACGAGCGAGAGATTGGCAAAAGTGCCGGCCGGAGACGGCCGCTCGATATACCCTGGAGTCGGCAAGCCCAGGTTGGGGGCTGATCCAGGTCATCACAGACAAGAAATCCGGACAAATCCCGTCTTCAAGGGGCTAAAACCCCCTCCTAAAGGTTCCTGTACTGTTTCCACGGTATGCCGAGTTTCCGCATCCGAGAACGAAGCGTGTGTGGGTTGACTTGAAGCAGGGCGGCCGCTCCGCGCGGGCCTTCAATTCGGCCGCCGGTGCGACGCAGGGCCTCGATGATGTGCCTGCGGACGGCCTCGTCCAGGGAAACGAACGGCTCGGTTGTTCGCCCTTTCGGCTCGGCCGAGCGAAACCCCGCGCCGGTCGAGGTCTCCGGATCGCCGACACCGAGGGCTTTCGCGATCTCCAGCCGCTTGCCATTTCCCAAAATGGCGGCGCGGTCGATGACCGCCGCCAGCTCGCGCACGTTGCCCGGCCAGTGATAGGCCATCAACAGACGGAGGTCTTCCTCGTTCGGCAACTGCAACGCCAACCCGAACCGGACGGCCGCCCGCTCCGCGAAGTGTCGGGCGAGGGCGGGGATATCTTCCAATCGCTCCCTTAACGGCGGCAGAAAGATCGGGAATACCGCCAAACGGTACCAGAGATCCTCGCGAAACAACCGATTCTGAGCCATTTCCCGCAAGTCACGGTGGGTCGCGGCCACGATGCGAACATCCACCACGATGGTTTGGCGTCCGCCGACGCGCTCGAAGGCCCCGTCTTGCAAGACTTGCAAAAGGCGAACCTGGGCCGGCAAGGAGAGTTCGCCGATCTCGTCCAAGAACAATGTTCCGTGATTTGCCCGCTCGAACCAGCCGCGGTGCGTCTCGGAAGCCCCGGTAAAGCTCCCGCGCTCGTGTCCGAAGAGCTGTGAATCGATCAATTCCGGGGGAATTGCCCCGCAATTGACTCTTAGGCAGGGGCCTCGGGCACGGCGGGACCGGCTGTGAATCGCTCGGGCGATCAACTCCTTCCCGGTTCCGGTCTCGCCGAGGAGCAAGACGGGGGCATCGGAGGCGGCCACCAGATCCACCCGCTCCATCACGTGCCGGAGGCCCGCTTCAGCGCCCACGATCGTGTCGCCCAGCGATTGTCGGCCGAGCTTGGTCAGAAGGCGTTGTTTGTCGGCCTCGGCGGCTTCCCGGAGCACGGAAATCTCCCGAATGCGTTGGTCGTTCTCCAGGCACGTGGCAAACGGCTCCAAAAGGAGCTGGAAGAACTCTCGATCCGACGGAGAGAAGCGTGTGCCGGGCATTCCCGCCACAGCCAAAAGCCCCAGAGGGCGATCCTCGTTGCGAAGACCTCCCAGCAAGATGGGACAGGGCGGGTTTCCCAGCATCCAGTGAACTTCACCGTCCAATCGACCGGGCTCCTCGGGGACGAATTCGACAACGGAACCACGAACGGCGAAATCGATCGCTTGGGTCAGAAGAGGGGGCGGGAGCGGGGCCACGCGATGCCCCAACCAAGGAGGCGAAGTAAGGGCGGCCGCAACCGTTTCCAACTGCGATTCCGCGAGTTGAAGGCGGCGAACAACGAGGTAGGCGGCGGGCAGATGTTCGGCGATCGCATAAAAGATCGCTTCGGTCGTCTCCTGTATCTCGAGATGGCGACTGGCTTCCCTCCAAATGGCGGCTACGACGGATCGGGGGACCGACATGGCTGTGCCTCCCCAGCTCAAAACGAAAAACCACCCCAAGAATCCGTTAAATAACACGGCATACCGTTGATTGTAACGGATTTTATCCGCTAAATATCAAGGGATCGTCCTGCCAATTGTCGATCAGGAATCCATCGATCGCTATATCTTGAATCCAAATAATCACTTGTGACGTTTTCAAAACGAATGGAAAGGGAATTGCAAATGGTGAAACCCCGGGGAGCGACGCGGACACTCGTTTCGGAAAATCGATGGCGCAGACGGGGGTAAATCAATTCATGTTCCTCGCTTCAAGGTGTCAGACGCAGCGGCGCGCGGCTGTGAGACGGCGCGCCCTCGCCTGTTTTCTTTGCCGCGGTGTCCAGCCGTGCATCAGCGCTCGACTTATCCTCCTCCTGGGCGGCGGGCTCGGACTGCTGATCTGCACCCTTTTTGCCGGCTGCCGGAAGTCGGAGAACGTCGTCACGCTTCTCAATGTTTCGTATGACCCTACGCGGGAGTTGTACCACGAGATCAACGGCATGTTTGCCGAACGGATGTGGAAAGAAAACGGAGTGCAGGTCGCGGTTCGGCAATCTCACGGCGGATCGGGAAAGCAGACGCGGGCGGTGATCGACGGCTTGGAGGCCGACGTGGTGACGCTGGCGGTAGCTTCGGATATCGACGCCATCGCCGAATTGCGCGGCTGGATACGCCGCGATTGGCAAAAGCAGTTCCCGAACAATAGCTGTCCCTACACCTCGACCGTCGTTTTCCTGGTTCGCAGAGGAAACCCCAAAGGCATTCGAGACTGGGATGATCTCGCTCGGGACGACGTCGCGGTTGTCACACCCAATCCGAAGACCTCGGGCGGCGCACGGTGGAACTATCTGGCGGCGTGGGGATACGCCTTGAAACGCTCGCTGGGGTCCTGGGACAAGCTCCGCGATCCCCGCGCGAAGGAAGAAGTCGCTCGGGCGCAAGAGGACGCGCAAGCGTTCGTCAAGCGGATTTTCGGCCGCGTTCCCGTGATGGATACGGGTGCCCGGGCGGCGACCAATACCTTCGTGCAGCGGGGAATCGGCGACGTACTGATTGCTTGGGAAAACGAGGCCCTACTGGCCGTCAAGGAATTGGGGGCGGATCGACTGGAAATAGTATTGCCCTCCGTCAGCATCCTGGCCGAACCTCCCGTCGCGGTCGTGGATGCGGTAGTCGATCGACGCGGCACGCGGACATACGCCGAGGCGTACCTGAAATTCCTGTACGAACCCGAAGCGCAGCGCGTCATCGCCAAGCACTACTTTCGTCCGTCGGTCGACACCGTGGCCGAGGAATTCCGAGAACGGTTCCCCAATCTGGAACGATTCACCGTGGATCAGGTTTTCGGCGGCTGGGAACGGGCCAAAAGGGAGCACTTCGACGACGTCGGCAGCTTCGACCAAATCATGAACGCCGAACGTTAGGGGATGCACGATGCATTCACGTTTCTCGAATCGAGGCGCGCTGCCGGGCCTGGGATTGAGCCTGGGGATCACCCTGGCCTACCTAGGAGTGATGTTGTTGCTGCCTTGGGCGGCGCTGGCCGGATTCCTGGCATCGGGCGATTGGCGTGCGATCGGCTCCACCCTCCGGGAACCGCGGGTGTGGGCGGCAATTCGACTCAGCTTCTCCACGGCCTTGATCGCCGCTCTACTCACCGCCGTGATGGGTTTCTTAACCGCTTGGGTGCTGGTCCGTTATCGTTTCCCTTTCCGTAGGTGGCTGGACGGTCTGATCGACCTCCCTTTCGCGCTGCCGACGGCCGTTTCGGGCATTGCGTTGACCACGCTCTTTGCCCCGAACGGCTGGATCGGGCGGATGTTGGAGCCGTTGGGCGTTCAGGCGGCTTACACCCCGCTCGGCATCGTGATCGCCCTGATGTTCATCGGGCTGCCGTTCGTGGTCCGGACGCTGCAACCCGCGATCGAAGATCTGGATCCGGCCATGGAAGAAGCGGCCGCCTGCCTGGGAGCCGGGCCTTGGGCGACCTTTCGACGCGTGGTTTTTCCCTCGCTGTTTCCCGCCCTGTTAACCGGCGCTACGCTGGCCTTCGCTCGCGGGCTGGGGGAATACGGATCGGTGATTTTCATCGCCGGCAACCTGCCGATGAAGACCGAAATCGCCCCCTTATTGATCGTGATCAAGTTGGAAGAATACGACTATCAGGGCGCGGCGGCTTTGGCCGTCTTGATGTCCCTCATGTCTTTGTCGGCGCTGTGGGCTATCAACCGCTTTCAGGCGAGGGTCGAAGCCTTTCGCTACACGGAGACGGCATGATGCGTCCTCCCACCGTGGAAAATCGGCCGCTCATCGGCGATCGGGGCGCAAGACCGCTCCGCAAAGCAGCGTCGGGCAGCCGCGGCACCGGCGCCGACAGCGGGGTCCGGCTGCTTCGCGCGGCCGCGATCGCGGTCGTCGTCGGCTTTCTTGCGACCTTTCTGATCTTGCCTTTGGCGGTGGTCTTCAGGGAAGCCCTTCGACACGGATGGCGGGCCTACGTTGCGGCGATAACCGAACCGGAGGCCTTAGCCGCGGTGCGGCTGACTCTGTGCGCAACGGTCGCGGCCTTGCTGCTGAACACGGTGTTCGGCCTGTTTGCCGCATGGTGTTTGGGAAAGCATCGGTTTCGGGGACGCAATCTTTTGCTTTCCCTGATTGATTTACCCTATGCCGTATCGCCCGTCGTGGCCGGGTTATTGCTGGTCATGTTGTTCGGCCGTCACTCCTGGCTGGGAGGGATCCTCGCGCAGTGGGGAATCGAAATCATCTTCGCGGTGCCGGGCATCATACTCGCCACGGCATTCGTAACCCTGCCCATGATCGCGCGGGAGTTGATTCCCATCATGGAAGCGCAGGGGACGGAGGAAGAAGAGGCCGCCCGGCTGCTCGGCGCGAACGGCTTCCAGATCTTTTGGCACGTGACCTTACCCAACATCCGCTGGGCGTTGCTCTATGGAATCGTGCTTTGTACGGCCCGCGCCATGGGCGAATTCGGGGCGGTATCCGTGGTCTCCGGCCACATTCGCGGTTCGACCACCACGCTGCCGCTGCACGTGGAGATTCTTTACAACGAGTACCGTTTTTCCGCGGCCTTTGCCGCGGCATCCCTGTTGACCATCGCGGCCCTGGTTTCCTTGATCTCCAAAAGGATCATGGAGCGAGCCTACGAGCAGGATCGCCGACCGCACAAAACCCTATTGCGACGGAAGAGCGCGCCGTGAAAATCGAGATACGCAATTTGTCGAAGACGTTCGGCGGTTTTCGGGCACTGGATCAAGTATCGCTGACCATCGAGTCGGGACGCCTGGCGGCCCTGCTCGGGCCGTCCGGATCGGGCAAGACCACGTTGCTGCGCATTATCGCCGGACTGGAAAACCCGGACCCGGGCGAGGGCGCGGTCCTTTTCGACGGCCGCGACGTGATCGCGCACTCCCCGCGGCAACGCGAGGTGGGATTCGTGTTTCAGCACTATGCCCTGTTCCGGCACATGACCGTATTCGAGAACATCGCCTTCGGACTCCGCGTGCAGCGTCGCCGCTTGGGCCTCTCCGATCGAGCCGTCGCGGACCGCGTCACCTCCCTCTTACGCTTGATTCAGCTCGAACAAATGAGTCATCGCTACCCGCACCAGCTCTCGGGAGGGCAGCGGCAGCGGGTGGCGCTGGCGCGGGCATTGGCGGTGGAGCCAAGAGTGCTGCTGCTCGATGAACCGTTCGGCGCTTTGGACGCCAAGGTTCGGGGGCAGCTCCGCGCGTGGTTACGACGATTGCACGACGAGATCGGATTGACGAGCGTCTTCGTCACCCACGATCAGGACGAGGCCTTGGAACTGGCCGATGAAGTTGTGGTCATGAACGACGGGCGGATCGAGCAAGTCGGCACGCCCGAGGACGTTTACAATCGCCCCAAGACGGCCTTCGTCACCGAGTTTGTCGGCGCGGTCAACCGCTTTTCCGGGCGACGGGACGGGGATCGGATCGTCTTCGGTACGGCCGACATCGCGTCAGGCAATTCGACGCCGCAACAACGAGCCGTCGTCTTCGTGCGTCCCCACGAATTCGCTCTCAGCGGCAAGGCCGAATCTGACGGTTTCTGGGCCAAGATTCTCCGCGTGCACGCAGCGGGGGCCCGCGAGCGGCTTTGGTTGCAAGCGGAATCGGGGGAGGTTTTCACGGTCGAACCGGGAAACGGCCGAGACCTGCCTCGCGATTGGACCTTGGGAAGCCGGATTTTCGTGCGACCTCAACACTTTCGCTCCTTCCCGGAGGAAGACCCTCGAATCGGTGCCGCGGGCTAGGGACCGCCGTCATCCGCGATCATTCGGGGACACATCCGCGGCGGGTTCCCGAGGATTCCGCTCCCCCCTCGAATGCCTCCGCCCGCGCGCCCTCCATGACGCCGCTCTGGAACGGGCACGCCGCCGGGAGCGCGATTCCGACCTCGGCGGCAATTCCCGCCGTTCATGCTACTCATGGACGGTGCCAACGAATCGCACACCGCGCAAAATGCTTGTAACGCGGAATCATTCCAGCACATAATGAGCGACCGGGATCGGCAGTCCTCGCACGTGGGCGGAACGCATGCATCGCGGAGCGACCCGCGTCGTCGTGCCCTCTACGAGACCGTTTCGCCGACTATACGGCGGCCGGCGGCAGGCTTTCGGTAGTCAAGAACATTCATTACCCCAGCACGCTCCCCCGCCGGTATCGGCGGTCTCGGTGTGCGGCCGGAGAACGGAACACGTGGCATCGAACAAACGAATTCTTTGGGCGTTATTGGGAATCGTCGTGCTTGGACTGTGCGCGTCGGCTGTATTTGCCGTATTGACGCAAGTTTCGACTGCTTCGATTGCGAACAATCTTGCCAAGATCAAAGAGTCGGGAGCGCCGATCAGCTTGGCGGAATTGACCGAGGCGACGACCGCGGGCCCCGGTACGGAGGATGCCGCAGAGGCGAACCAAGCTTTCGAAGCCGCCCTCGCCGCCGCCAAGGACATTTGCAAGAAGTTGCAGGATTCCTATGCTCCGGCCGTTCTCACAGACGGTCGCTACAACGAGCAAGGATTGGCCCGCGCGCGTCAAGCCATTGCGGGCCATCCCGACTTTGCGGCCGACGTGGAGAAGTGGGCGGCAAGCTCGCCTGCGGCGGATGCTCCGCCGCCCGCGGAGTCGCTCGAACAATTCATGCAGCACATCGTCTCCGTCACGCAGTCCCGCACGACCGTCGCCCGAGCGTTGCATTTCCGCGCCCTGCTGGCTCTGGAAGAGAAGGATTGGGCGGAACTGGCGCACGTTATTCAGATACTATTGCGGTTCTCGCGTCGCTGCGAAGGGCTGCCGGGGGCTATGGCCTCGCAAACCTCCCTGTTCGCCGAGAAACAAGCACTGGAGTTGCTCCACGTCTTCTTGCGAGAGGGGCCGCTTGCGGAGGCGAAGGCGGTTTTGGAAGCCTTATCGCAATCGCCGCCGCTGACGGATCGTCTGCTTGCCGTGATTCGACAGGAAAGGGCTTTCGGGCTGGCATGGACCGAGCGCTATCCGGACAAGGACTCCTATTGGAGACGCTACGCGTACAATCGCTTCCGCCTGAATTACGTGAAGTATTTCGAGAGGCTGGAATCGGGATTGAAGACCGGCGTTTACGGAGACATAGCCAACGTCAGGATCGAAAGCTACGTCTCTCCCGAGACGGACGCCGCCAAGATGACGGCCCCCTCGTTGAAAATGGCCATCGCGGACGCCTTCCGCGTGGAAGCGTTCCGGCGATTGCTGCTCACCGCCGGTCACATCCTGGAGCAAACTCAAGCGAACGGTGTCTTGCCCCAAAGCCTACGTGAAGTCGAAGTGCCGGCCGAATGGAAACGCGACCCCTTCGACGGGCAAGAGCTTCGCTTGGCTTCAACGGAGAAAGGTTGGATCGTTTACTCGGTCGGCGAGAATTTGCATAATGACGGTGGCGAAAAGGGAGGAATCTCGGATGATATTGCCGTAGGGCCGTTCGCGCCGCCTGATAAGACCGCCCCGGCGGCCTCGGGAGCACCGTCTTCGACGGAGCATTAGCCGACGGCTCAGCGCGGATCTGCCCAGGGGAAGAACCACCGGTAACTCATGTCCCTCTCGATGAATGACGCCGCCTTTCAACGGTTGCGGGAAAGTCGCCTCCTCGATGACGAGCAATGGCGCGAGCTGATGCGTGACGACCGCGGTCCGGCCGTCGAGGACGCTTTGGCTTGGCTGAAGGAGCGGAATCTCCTGACCGACTGGCAGTTGGCGGAGCTGCTGCGCGGTCGCCGCAATTTCTTTCTGGGCAAGTATCGTTTGCTCCGGCTATTGGGGCAAGGCGGCATGGGCGAGGTCTATTTGGCCGAGCACGTCACCATGCACCGTCGAGCCGCCATCAAACTGATCTCGCCGCGCATCCGCCGCAACCCGCAGGCGGTCGAGCAATTCCTCACGGAGGCCCGCTCCATCGCCGCGCTCGATCACCCCAACATCGTCCATGCCTATAACGTCGATACGTTCGGCGACCAGTATTATCTGGTCATGGAGTACGTGGAAGGGGAAAGCTTGCAAGAGTTGGTGGACGCACACGGACCCTTGCCCATTCCGGAAGCCGCGGACGTCATCCGGCAATGCGCCGACGGGCTGAGCCACGTCCACGATCAAGGCGTTTTGCACTGCGATATCAAGCCGGCCAACCTTCTGATTAACGGACAGGGGGTGGTCAAGATCATGGACCTGGGAATGGCCCGACTGATTCAAGGCGAACGCGCCGCCGGATCGCAGCCTCAAGACGGCCTTGTCGGCAGCGTGGATTTCATGGCCCCGGAAATGGCCATGCAGAGCGGTTCGCTCGACTGCCGCGCGGATATCTACTCACTGGGGTGCACCTTTTTCTTTGCCCTGACGGGGCGGGCGCCCTTCGCCGAGGGGACCGTGGCCGAACGCATTTTGAAGCACCAGATGACGCCGCCGCCTCCCCTGGCGTCCTTGCGGCCCGACGTGCCGGAGGAATTGGCCCGGCTGTGCGCATGGATGCTGGCCAAGTCGCCCGAGGAGCGTCCGGTCCACGCCCGGTCGGTCGTCGAAGCTATCCGGCAATGGGAGGAAGGCCGCTCGCAGCACTTGGTGCGAGCAAAACCCTTGGAGGAAATCGGAGCGGCTCCGGAACCGGAAGGCGAGCCGGCATCTCAAGGCGTGGCAGTTTCGGCCCAAATCCCCGCCGAGGCCGCCGTACCCGGTCCCGCCGACATTCGGCCGGCGCCGTTCGCGACTCGGCCGGATCGGAGACCGGCCAAGCCTCAGCAGTCCGCCGTGGAAGCGAGCGGCCCGAAAGCCGTCGCCGGAGCGGACGCAGCGGCTGTTCGCCGCGTCCAACGAAGACTGCCGGCCGCTCTGATCGCCGGGGCCGTCGTGCTGTCCGTCGCCGCGGTCGTATTCTTGCTGCTGGGCACGCGCCGCGCCGGTACCGCCCCCGCGAATGCTCCGCCGGCGAAATCGGTCGCGCCCACAGGGAGCAGTCCGGACTCGGAGCAAACGGACGAGTTTGAGCGCGGTATTGAAGAGTTCATGCGTCGGGAAAAGGCCAAGGCGGCCGCTGAAGCCTCCCCTGCGGAACCCGGCGGTTGAAAACTCGGGGGGCGGGATCGGCTCGGACGTTCAACCGCCCGACCGCGTCACCGTGGACGGAGTACGTGGGGGTACGATTTGACCGTATCCGTGGTGATACCGATCGTACCATTTCCGTGCTTCGTCGGGCGGAATGGTCAACGGCCCTCCCAACTGCGCCGCCAGGAAGGCCTTTTTGGCCACATCCTCCAAGACGATCGCCAATTTCACGGAATCGAGCGCCGTCGGTCCCCAGGTAAACGCGCCGTGATTGGCCAGCAGGATGGCCGGTGCTCGATTGCGATAGCGGATGATGGCCTGGCCGATGTTGTTTCCGTCATTGTCCACGTAGGGAGCACAAGGAATCTCCGCTCCGAAGTGATCGGCGATCGGCGTGAGACAGAGCGGGATGGCCCGCCCCGCCGCCGCCCAGGCCGTGGCGTACGTGCTGTGCGTGTGCGTGATCCCTTGGACCCCCGGGAGATTCCTGTAAAGGTGTAGGTGATGCGGGAGGTCTACACTGGGACGCAAGCGGGAATCGAGCACTCTGCCGGTAATCAGTTCTACGGCCACCATGTCGTCGGGGGTCAGGGTTTCGTAATCGACGCCCGACGGTTTGATGACCAAGCGCCCGCTCTCGCGGTCCAACCCGCTCACGTTTCCCGAGTGAAGACAAACCAATCCGTGCTGCGCGAGGAGCTTGTTCGCCCAGCAGACCTGTTCTCGTAATTCCTTCAAATCCATGACCGTTTCCTTTGCGGAACGCGCGGGGGCGCGGTTTCGCCGTTTCGAGCGGACGGCGCCGAGTCCGACACGGAATGCCCTCATATTCTACGCCCGGCACGGCTATTTTTCGCCGCGAACTCGTTTGCGAACGGCGATCAGCCGCTTCATCACGTCGTACAGCTCCCCCGAAGCGTTCGGCAGCCCGAAAGCATCGTGCAAACGACGATAGAGTTGATACAGCTCGGCGTAGGTTTCCGCCGCGGCTTTGCGGGGGCGAAAAACGGCGGCCTTGGTGCCGGTCATGCGTTGCTGAGCCTGTTGCACGGATTTGTAGACTCCGCCCACGACGGCGCCGAAAACGGCGGCGCCCAAGGCACAGGTCTGCGATGCCCGGCTGATTTTCATCGGTCGATTGCAGACGTCGGCGTAGATTTGCATCACGAAGGGATTCTTCTCCGCGATGCCGCCGCAGTTGACCACTTCCTTGACCGCCACGCCGTATTCTTCGAACCTCTTGATGATGGTCAACGCGCCGAAGGCCGTGGCTTCCACCAAGGCTCGATAGACCTCGGGAGCGGTCGTTGCCAGCGTCTGGCCGATCAAAAGCCCCGTCAAGAGCGGATCAACCAGGATCGTTCGGTTACCGTTGTTCCAATCCAGGGCCAAAAGTCCGCTTTCGCCGGGCTTGAGCATTTCCGCTTGCCGCGTCAGATTGGCGTGCGGATCTCCTTTGGCGGAATAGGCCGCGGGCGTCAAGTGCTGCACGAACCAATGAAAGATATCGCCCACGGCGGACTGGCCGGCCTCCAAGCCGTACATGCCGGGCACGATGGAATGCGGAACGATGCCGCACAGCCCGGGGATGTCGGGAAGGTCCTGGTCCAAAGGCACGACCATCATGTCGCAGGTACTGGTGCCGATAATCTTGACCAACGTGCCGGGTTTGATGCCCGCGCCCACGGCACCCATGTGAGCGTCGAACGCGCCCACCGCCACCGGAATCCCCGCCGGCAGACCGACCTTTTTCGCCACGGCGGGATCGAGACGTCCCGCCGCCCGG
Source organism: Thermogutta hypogea (assembly GCF_055386265.1). Classification (NCBI taxonomy): domain Bacteria; kingdom Pseudomonadati; phylum Planctomycetota; class Planctomycetia; order Pirellulales; family Thermoguttaceae; genus Thermogutta; species Thermogutta hypogea. Next base: position 219,308 of record NZ_AP042425.1, on the reverse strand, counting down.
TCGGAAGGAATCGCCCGATCGGCGTATCGCCTGCGGACTTTAACCAAGTCCGGATCCAGCGCGGCCAGGAATTCCTCGCTCGGCAGGCCGCCCCAAGACTCGTGGTACATGGCCTTGTGACCCGCGGCGCAGATCGAGCGCGGCATGGTCTCGGGCTTGAGGTTTCCGGTAATGAATGCGGGTACGAAGTCCGCCAATTCCACCCAGGCATAAGCGGCTTGAAAGACCTTCGGATGTGCCCGGCGGCAGTGCAGAATCTTGGACCAGAACCACTCCGAGCTGTAGGTCCCGCCGCACTTCGCCAGATACGGCAGCCCCATCGCCCGAGCCTTTTCCGTGATCTCATTCGCCTCTTGGTAGGAAGTGTGATCTTTCCACAACCAGGCCTGCGCGGCCGGATGATGCTGAAACTCCTTCTTAAAGGCCAGCGGCAGGCCGTCCTGATCCACCGGCAACGGCGTGGAACCGGTCGTGTCGATCCCGATTCCCACCACGTTCTCGGGACGGAACCCGGCGTCGCGCGGGACGGCCCGGATCGCGCCGCGTACCGAGCGATAGAACCCTTCCACATAGTCGGCCGGGTTTTGGCGCGCGAGATTGGGGTTCTTCGGATCTAGGATCACCCCATGGTCTCCGCTGGGGTAGGGGAAGACGGACGTTGCCGCCTCCGAGCCGTCGGCGACATCCACAACGACCGCGCGAACGCTGTTGGTGCCGTAATCCACGCCGATGGCGAACCGCCGCTCTCCCCGTTTAGCCATGATGGACTCCTCGCTGATCTCCCGCCGAATCACCAAGAAAAGCCTCTTTTCCGGCATGAACGCAGCTTAGCCCTCTCCCAATTCGGGACGGGAAGGCCGCGCCCGCCTACCGCCGCGGAATCCATGATCCGGGCGTGTTTCCGAAGTCCTAAGCTAGCGTCTTCCGCGGCCGCCGACAAGATGCAAGCCCGGCGCGGCTCTTTCGACCCATCCTCCGACCGACCGCCGTGCGGCGCCCGAGCGGAGGATTGCGACCCTAATCTTCCCGGATGGTCGAGCGACGACTACGCCTTTGACATCCGATGCACGAGGGCGAGTTGCCACGATCGCCACAGTGCCTTACCATCGTTCTTTGTGACAGCATGCACCCAGGTTGCAACGCCAACGGCTGAACGACGGTTCCGGACCCGGCATGTCAAACGGCTTGGTCGGGGCTTTACCGATCTCGCCGAGCGCGGCCGTGCAAGCTGCGTATCCCGAAATATCCAAGCATCGAGCATAAGGATCCCCTCGCGATGAACGCATCCCCCGACCAAAACTCCGTCGAGAGCGATTTGCGACGGCGTCTGTACGATGCCTACAAAAATCGCGCCCTGATCTATTGGCATCTCTTCGACGAACTCTCGGCCGAAGTGGGTCCCGAACGCGCCGAGGAAATCATGAAGCGGGCAATCCGGCGTCGCGGTGAAGAGGTGGGCCGAAAATTCCGCCCCTATGCCCCCAAAAACATTGAAGGTCTGAAGGCGGCATTTTTGGGCGACATCCCCGATGAAGGCCGCATGTTCCAACCGGAGGTGCTGAACAGCTCGCCCGAGGGCTTGGACATCTATTTCCGCCGCTGTCCTTTGCGGGAGGCATGGCAAGAGGCCGGGCTATCGGACGAGCTGGTGGTGACGCTCTGCCGCATCGCGGCCGAGGTGGATTACGGCACGTTTGAAGGCGCCGGCTTCCGATTTCGAGCCGATACTTGGCAACCCGGCGAGGACGGATGCTGTTGCCTGCACATCAGCCCCGGCGAATGAGTTCCGCCCGAGGCCGTTCCTGGACACCTCGCTGACCGGAAGGAGGTCATGACATGCGGGTTTTGATTACCGAGGAGCAATTGCGGGAAACGGTCGATCGCCTGGCGCGGCAAATCGAGGAAGCCTACTCGGGGCGCAAACTCACCATCATCGGCCTGCTGCTGGGCAGCGTGGTGTTCTTGGCGGATTTGATCCGTAGAATCGGCATTCCCTACGAACTGGAGATGGTGTCCTCCCGCCAACCGATGGATACCTCGGAGCGCCCCGGACCGCTGGTCATCAACCCGGACGTCCTGGCCCCGATCGTGGAAGGCCGCGACGTATTGGTGGCGGATGATATTTTCGATACCGGTGAGACATTGTGGGAGTTAATTCCGCAGCTCGACGATCTGGGGGCCGCGCGCGTGCGCTCCGTCGTGCTCCTCGTCAAGCAAGGTCGGCGTCGCACCCCCATCCAACCGGACTTCAAAGGATTCGAAATACCGGACCTGTTCGTGGTGGGCTACGGCATGGATTACGCGGGCCAATATCGCCACCTGCCCTACGTCGCCGCGCTGGAGTCGGCGGAGCTTTCGCCGGGAGCCGCATCGTGACGGCCGAGCTGCGCGTCGTGTTGGTCACCCGGCGATTCTGGCCGCTCATCGGCGGAGCCGAACGATTCATGGCCGAGTTGGCCGCCGCTTTGGCCCCGCGCGGCAACTCGGTCACGCTGTTGACCGCCAGGCTGGATCCATCTTGGCCCGACCGTATCCATTTCCGCGGGGTTCCCGTCCTTCGCTTGCCCAATCCCAACGTGCGTTTTTGGGGAACGCTCCGCTACATGCAGGCGCTCAAGAGCTGGCTGCGGCGACATGCGCTCGAGTACGACGTCGTCTACACGGCCATGCTGAAGCACGATGCCTGGGCGACGATCCAAGCCGTCTCCCGAACGCATCCCGTCATTCTTTTCGCGCCGGGAAGCGGCCCGACGGGCGACTGTGCGTGGCAGCAAACCGCCTTGCTCGGCACCCATATCCGTCGGATTTGCCGCCGGGCGGACGCGATCACGGCCCCCAGCCCGCAGGTCTTCGACGAGCTGCTCGCCGCCGGTTACCCACGTGATCGCCTGCACCTTCTTCCCCACGGCATCGTTGTCCGCGCGAAGCGGGCGCCGACCGACCGCAACCGTGCCCGAGATGCACTGGGACGACTCCAACCGCAACTCCGGGCGGCCGAGTCCGACGTGGCGGCCGTTTACGTCGGTCGACTCCATTTCGGAAAAGGGTTGCTCGAGCTGGTCGAAGCCTGGGAAACCGTAGTTCACCGGCACCCCAACGCTTATCTTTGGTTGGTGGGAGAAGGTCCGCTGGAAGCGGATTTGCGGCGGGCAATCCGTGCAAGGGGCCTCCAACACCGCATCGTGCTGCCGGGGGCATTCGACGACGTCCGCGATTTTCTGATGGCGGCGGATCTCTTCGTTTTTCCCTCGCACCAAGAGGGAATGCCCCTGGCGCTTTTGGAGTCAATGGAGGCCGCCCTGCCCATCGTCGCCACCGACATCCCGGGCAACCGCATCTTGATCCGTCCGGATCGTGACGGGCTGCTCGTGCCGGTGCGATCCCCCGCGGCTCTCAGCCGAGCCTTATTGCGGCTTATGGAAGAGCCTCAATTGGCACGGTCGTTGGCCGACAGCGCCCGGGCAAGGGTCGAGGCGGAATTCGGTTTCGATCAGGTCCTGGATGCCCACCTGGAGCTTTTCTCGCGGCTGCTTGCCCGCCGAAAAACCTCCGCAGCATGAAGCATCCTTGCCGTGTCGGCGAGGAATTAGGCGGCGTTTCCTCGAGCATTCGGCCCTCGCTTACAGCATGCATGGCAGCATGCATGTTAGTCTTGACCACAATGGCGAGGACTGATAAACCGAGTAAGAGCCACAAAGATTTTCGCGTAATCCGTACCCCAACCGGCCGGAAAATGGCGAACTTTCGGCGGCGGCAAGAGCGTCCGGTGTTGGAGCGCGTTACGCGGATACGCGCGGGCAAGAGCCGTCATGACCCGCCGGCACAGCAACCATAGGGATTGTACTTCGTGTCCGAAACGGGAACCGTACTGCACATCATCCCCACGTTGGACCAGGCGGGAGCCGAAAAGCAGTTGGCTCTTTTGGCCGGTGAGCTGAAACGCCGCGGCTGGCCGGTGCATGTATGCGCCCTAACGCGCGGCGGCCCTTACCAGAAGAAGCTGGAGGCGGCCGGCGTCCCCGTCACCGTGATCGGCAAGGCGACCAAGCTCGATCCCTTCGCCTATCTGCGTCTCCGCCGTTTCCTCCGGCAAATCCGCCCCGATATCGTTCAGACTTGGCTCTTCGCCGCCAACGCCTACGGTCGTTGGGCTGCGTGGCGGACCGGCGTGCCTCATATCATCGCCTCGGAGCGCTGTGCGGATTACTGGAAGTCCTGGTGGCATTTTACGATCGATCGTTTCTTGGCCCGGCGGAGCGACGCCGTCGTGGTGAACGGACGTTACGTCCAAGATTTCTACGCTTCCCACGGGATACCCCGGGATAAGATCGTCGTCATCCCCAATGCGGTCCTCGAGCCGCCCGCCCCTTCGGATTCCCGGCGGGCGATGCTACTGGAATTCGGCCTGCCCGACGAAGCTCGGGTCATTGCGCTGGTCGGTCGCCTCTGGCCGCAAAAACGGGTCGAGGACGCGATTTGGGCGGCCGATCTCTTGAAGCGCATCCGCGACGACGTCCATCTGCTGGTCATCGGAGACGGCCCGCTGCGGGAAAGGTTAATCCAATATCGCGACCAAATCGAGATCGCGGATCGGGTTCACTTCGTCGGGCATCGGACGGACTTGCCCCGTTGGCTGCCGCACTTCGACGTGCTCTGGAACACCAGTGCGTACGAGGGGCAATCCAATGCCGTTTTGGAGGCCATGGCCTGTGGGGTGCCGGTGGTCGCCGCGGATATCCCCGGCAACCGTGAATTGATCGTCCCGGACGAAACGGGTTTCCTAGTCCCGGCCGGAAAGAGCGGGAGGGCGCCCCTGGCCGCCAAGACCAAGAAACTGCTCGAAGACGAGGACCTGCGACGTCGCATGGGCGAAGCGGCTCGACGCCGTGCCCGCGACGAATTCAGCCTTTCGCGCATGGCCGACGCCTACTGCCGCCTGTACGAGGGATTGCTGAGCCGGAGGCCGGCGCCGGCTCAGTCGGCCTGTCCGTGCGTTTGAACGACAACCTCTTGCCTTGTGATGGAGGGAGAAAGTCCTGATGTGTGGGATCGCCGGCGCTGTGTGGACCGACTCTCGGCTGGCCCTGGACTCGCCGACCCTCCGCCGCATGGCCGACGTTTTGAGGCATCGCGGTCCCGACGATGAAGGGCTGTTCCTGCGGACCTTGCCCCCCTCGGAGACATCGCCGAGCATCACCGCCGGTCTCGCCCATCGTCGCCTCTCCATCATCGACGTCTCCGGCGGCCGCCAGCCGATGAGCAATGAAGACGACTCCATCCACATTGTCTTCAACGGCGAAATCTACAACTTTCGCGCCCTGCGCGATCGCCTGCAACGGCAGGGCCACCGCTTCCGCACGCACTCCGATACCGAGGTTCTCATCCACCTGTACGAGCAAGAGGGAGACGACTTCCTCGAGCACGTCAACGGCATGTTCGCATTCGCTTTGTGGGATGAGAATCGCAGACGCTTGATCCTGGCGCGCGATCGCTTGGGGGAAAAGCCGCTGGTCTACCGCCAAGAGCGGGGCCGTTTGACCTTCGCCAGCGAGTTGAAGGCCCTGCCGGCGGTGCCGGGCATGCCGGTCGAGGTGGACCCCGCCTCCGTGGACGCGTATCTGGTTTACCAATACGTCCCGCATCCGCGGACGATCTACCGCGACATCCGTAAACTTCCGCCGGCCCACATGGCCGTCTACGAAAACGGCGAATTGCGAATTCGCCCGTATTGGAATCCCGACTTCAATCGCGAACTTTCGGAGCGCGAAGTCTCCGAGGCCGGCGATCATCTTCGCGCCTTGCTCAGCGATTCGGTCCGCATCCGCCTCGAGTCCGAGGTTCCGTTGGGGGCGTTTCTTTCCGGGGGAATCGATTCCACGATCATCGTCGGGCTGATGCAACAATTCTCATCGTCCCCCGTCAAGACCTTTTCCATCGGGTTCCCTATCGCCGAATACGACGAGACCGATTACGCCAAAACGGCGGCTCATGCCTTCGGAACCGAACATCACGAGTTCCGCGTGGAGCCGGACGCGGTTCAAATCTTGGACCGGTTGGTTTGGCACTACGACGAACCGTTCGCCGACAGTTCCGCCGTCCCCACTTGGTATGTATCCCGTGAAACCCGATCGCATGTGACCGTGGCCCTGACCGGCGACGGAGGCGATGAGCTGTTCGCCGGCTATCCGCGGTATTGGGCCATGCGCATCGGTCAACGGTTCGACGCCCTGCCGGCCGCGATTCGCCGGCTGTCGACGGCACCGTGGTGGCGCGCCCTGCCGCAACGCCGTCAGAAATCCTTCTGGAGCCGAGTGCGGCGGTTTGCCGAGTCGCTGCAACTCTCCCCACAACGCCGCTACTTGGATTGGATCGCGATCTTCAACCTGGCTCGGCGTGCCGAACTGTATTCGCCCCAGTTTCACGAAGCGCTCGACGGCTACGATCCCGCCGATTTCCTGGAAGAGAGCTACGCCCGCTCCTCCGGGCGGGATATCATCACTTCCACCACTCTGGCCGACTTGACGACGTACCTGCCCTGCGACCTGATGGTCAAGGTGGATATCGCTTCCATGGCGCACAGCCTGGAGACGCGGCCGCCCTTCCTGGATCACCGCGTGGTGGAATTGGCCGCCTCGCTACCGATACGAGCGAAATTGCGAGGGCGAAAAGGCAAGCGGATTCTCCTCGAGGCCTTTTCCGATTTGATTCCGCCTTCCATATTGCGGCGGGGTAAGATGGGTTTCGGCGTCCCCCTGGACCACTGGTTCCGCGGACCGCTGTCTCAGCCGGCCTGGAACATTCTGCTCGACGGCCGAACGCTTCGCCGAGGATGGTTTCGGCCCGAGGCCGTGCGGCGACTGCTCCAAGAACACCAATCCGGCGTCTGGAATCATAGCCATCGCATCTGGGCCTTGTTGTTTTTCGAATTGTGGCAGCGCCGCTGGATCGATCGCGACCCCGATTCGATCATCTCGGCCTTGAAGACGGCCCCGTAACGCCGCCGACGCGACCGGAGGTCGGAGCCGGCGCGAGAGCCTACGACTCGCCGCGCCCTTTTAATCTTTATGACGATCCCGGCTGTCAAAACGTTTGATTCATTCATTTGAGTCCAAAAGCCCTCGGTATCGGCCCCACGATGGCGTAAACTTCGATCCAATCGCTCGCTACGATTCCTTGCGAGCGTGCGTGATCGCATTTTCGAAGGCTTGAAGAAAACTTCGACGCGGTTGTCCGCCCCACCCAAGCCAAAAGTCCCGCAAAGGCGTCGCAAGGTGGTACCGCGCCGCGCGACCCTGCCGATACAATGTGACAGAGAGCGGACCGCGGGCGAACCGGAAGGGAATACGGCCGGCGGACGATGCTGCCGATTCCGTCCCTCTTCGGCCGGCCTTGACCGCGGCGATGATCGTCAACGAGTGGGGCACGCACGGCAAGACGGTCGGCTCGGCGATCCGAGAAAACGTGGCTCGAGGAGATCGGTGATGAGCGCAACGCAAGAACGCATCGTGGCGGTAATCTTGGCAGGCGGCAAAGGCTCGCGGCTGGATCCTTTGACGCGGGACCGCGCCAAGCCCGCCGTTCCCTTCGGCGGCGCCTACCGCATTATCGACTTCACGATGTCGAACTGCCTGAACAGCGGGCTGCGAAAGATCCTGATCCTCACGCAATACAAAGCCATGAGCCTGGATCGGCACATCAACATGGGCTGGCAGCGCTATTTCTGCCGAGAGCTGGGCGAATTCGCCGATGTCGTACCTCCCCAACAGCGGATCGACGAAAACTGGTACCAGGGTACGGCCGACGCCGTGTACCAAAACATCTATGCCATCGAAAAGGAGCACCCGGATTACGTCGTTATTCTCGCGGGCGATCACATCTACAAAATGAATTACCGCCGGCTCGTGGAGTATCACGTGGCGCAGGGGGCCGACGCCACGATCGGCGTCCTCAAAGAGCGCTGCGAGACCGCCAGCCGCCAATTCGGCGTCCTCGAAGTCGATGCCGACGGTCGCGTCATCGGTTTCGAGGAAAAACCGGAATTCCCCAAGTCGATCCCCCAGGAGCCGGGTTGGTGTTACGCCTCGATGGGCATCTACGTCTTTCCGGCCCGCTTTCTGTTCGAGGAATTGTGCCGCGACGCCACCAAACGCGGCAGCACGCACGATTTCGGCCGCGATGTCATTCCCTCCATCCTGCACGCCCACCGCGTGTTCGCCTATCCGTTCATGGACGAAAACCGCAAGCGGAACTCGTACTGGCGCGACGTGGGAACGTTGGACAGCTTTTACGCGGCCAATATGGACCTGGTGGGCGTGGACCCGGAACTCAATCTCTATGACGAGCGCTGGCCCATCCGCACGTACCAGCCGAACTATCCGCCTCCCAAATTCGTGTTCGCCGATCCCCAACGATGCGGTCAGGCCCTGGACAGCATCGTCTGCAATGGAACGATCGTCTCCGGGGGGACGGTGCGGCGATCCATCCTCGGGCACCGCGTCAGGATCAATAGTTACGCCTTGGTCGAGGACTCCATTCTGTTCGAAGGCGTGGAGGTGGGACGACACGCCAAGGTTCGCCGCGCCATCATCGACAAGCGGGTCCGCATTCCCGAGGGCATGGAGATCGGCTACGACTCCGATGCGGATCGCGCCCGAGGTTTCCTCGTCACGGAAAGCGGCATCACTGTGATCGCCAAGGCGGAAAGCACGGTTACATTTTGGGAGCATGCCTTGGAACGCGAGCCGTGACGGCCGAGGCCCGCCGGCCCCCTATCACCGGCGATCGGCGTCCGGCTCGAGCAAACGCTTCCGTCGCGAGCGGCGGGGCTCCCGAAAGCCGAATGCCCGAAGGGTAGTTTGACGGCCCGGATTGCGGCAATATAATGAACTTTGACGCCCACCGACACCGCCGGCGTGTCGCCTCGCGCCACTCTTGTGATCTCGATTTCGGAGGTTTCCGCCGTGTCCCTGCCTTTCGCAGTCTTTTTTGGCATGCCCGGGCCGATGGAGATGATCATCATCGGCGTCATCATCTTGCTGCTATTTGGAAACCGGCTTCCTAGCGTCATGCGTTCCCTCGGAAGAGGCGTTGTGGAATTCAAAAAGGGCCTCTCCGGTGAGGACGACGGCAGCGACAAAGCCGTTACCGAGGAAAAGAAGGATCCTAAATCGACTTGAGATCACCCCAGGTCCGGTCGCGGAACAGCGGCTCGTTCCAGGAGTGGAGGTGGCGTTCATGGTTCCGTTGTGGGCGCAATTCGGCATGCCGGGCGGCGGAGAGATGATCATCATCATGATCGTCGCCCTGCTGCTATTCGGTAATCGCCTTCCGCAGGTCGCGCGCTCGGTGGGGCGCAGCTTTATGGAATTCAAAAAAGGCCTGCAAGGGATTGAAGACGAATTGAGGTCGGCAGCTACGGAGACGGCCAAGCCGACGCCACCGAAAGCTCGCGAAAACGAAGAAGACAAACAAACGAATCCCGCCCCCAAGTTCGTTCCCCCCAGTGCGGAACCGCAAGAAGAGCCGGCCCCGCAGCAGGCATGACTCCCGCTTCTTGCGTCCCTTTCGAGTGTGATATCGGGCTGTTGGAGCACCTCGGTTTCTCTCAGCTTTTGCGGACGCTCCTAGCAATTCGTTGGGGCGATTGAGGCGCTCCGTCGCTCTTCCCGATCGGCGCCCGGGCAGTCCATGCCGAGGCTCGTCTTGTCTCGTCATTCCGGCGGGTCGTCGCTCCTGTTTTCGTTCCTCGCCGCCGCCGTTCAACTCCGTCCTCGAGATGGCCGCATCCCTCTCCCCGCCGCGAAGGACGCAAGTTTTTCCGGCTTGACGCCGATATGGTACAAAAGTACACTACATGTACATACGTCCCCCAATGCAAACCGGATGTTCGACGACGTCGCCATGAAGACCGCCACGTCTTCCGCCGAGACTTCCTCTCTCGCCGGACCCTCCGTTCGCCGGGTGGTGGAAGACTTGCGGCGGCGATTGGAGGGATTGCGATCACTTCCCACGACCGCCGGTCCGCGATTGCAAACGGGCATTCGGGAAATCGACGAAGAATTGCTCGGCGGCGGGATTCCGCCCGCTTCCCTTGTGGAATGGCTTGCGGAACGCCCCGGCTCCGGAGCCGAAGAGACGGCGTTGCGGCTGGCGGCCGCGGCTTGCCGCCGCGGCGGGATGGCGGTGATCGTGGACGATACGGGCACGTTCTATCCGCCGGCGGCATTCCGACGAGGACTCGATCCGGAGAGGACCGTCCTCCTCCGCCCGGCATCGCCGCGCGACGCCGTTTGGGCGGTGCATCAGTGCCTTGCCGATGAAAGCGTGGCGGTGGTGCTCGCCGCCTTTCCCCGCCTGGATGATGTCGTGCCGCGGCGATTCCAATTGGCCGTCGAGAGAGGCGGCGGGTTGGGGTTGCTCTTGCGGCCGGCCGCGGCAAAAGCCGAGCCTTGCTGGGCCGCTGCTCGCCTCCTCGTGGAGCCGTTACCTTGGCCGCATCGCGGCGACACGCTTGCGGAGGTTCGCCGGCTGCGGATCCATCTAGTGTTCGCTCGGGGAATGATTCCCGGACGCAGCGTGGAGATACTCGTGCATGAACCGACGAATCCTTTGCCTGATGATCGGCGACTGGCCGAAAGACTCCATGCCGGCGACGCCCTCCGCCCCTTACCCCAAAGGGCTCCGGGGGGATGCAAGGCGATCCCTTCGCGATGTACTGGCTGAGAGATTGACCAAGTACACGCCGAGCATCGCGCCGGATCCTTGCGAAGACCGCGCGTTGATTTTGGACCTCACGGGGCTGTCGCATCTTTTTCCCTCGGAAGCGGCCCTCGTACTGGACATTCTGGCCGATTGCGAAGACTTGGGAACGCCGCCCGTCCGCCTCGCCTTCGGAGACACGATCGGCATGGCCGGCATCTTTGCGCGAGAACCGGCATTGCTGACCGAAGGTGGCGCCTCGTCCCCCGATCTTTCCTGGGTGTATTGGATTCCGCCGGGGCGAGGAATCGCATTTCTTCGCCGTTACCCCGTTACGGCATTGGGGTTTCGGCGGGAGGTCGCGGTTTGGTGCCGAGAATTAGGCATTCGGACGGTCGCCGATTTCATGGCAATACCGGCCGACGAGATCGCCGCCAAATTCGGCCGCGATACATGGCATCGCTGGGAGGAAATCCTGGGCCGACGCCCCGAAATCCTCCCCTCCTGGCAGCCTCCCAAAGAAGAATCCGTAACGCAGTGGTTGGAATACCCCAGCACCTCGCCCGAGTCGCCCGCCTTCTGCCTCCAGCGGGCCGTGGAACTTTTGCTGCTTCAACCCGCCGTGAGGGATCAGGGCATTACGAGGTTGGCGATCACCGTCCACTGCGAAGGCGGTAGGAGCGTGGAGGAAGGCCTGGAATTTTTCATCCCCGCGACCGACCCTCGCCGCATTCTGGAGATGATTCACCTGCGGTTGGAGCGCCGTCGTTTTCCGGGGGCGGTGGCCGGGGTCCGCCTTACAGCCGTCGAGACGGCGCCTTTGATCCGGCACCCTTGCCCGATGTTCGAGGAATTGGCGGGAGAAAGACGACGTACCGAGCGGTGGGTACGCTTGGCGGAGCGGCTTGCCGCCCGCTTGGGCGATGAACGCGTGCTCCAACCCGTTTCGCGGGCCGAATACGAACCGGAGGCGGCTTGGCAAGGAATACCGCTGTCGTCCGCCCGAAAACAAAAGCGGAGTCGCCGGGACTCTCCGCCGCTTCCCGAGGTCGGCCCTCGACCGACGCGCTTATATGCTCGACCGATTCCGGTTCAGGTTGTGGCGGCGCATCCCGACGGCCCGCCTTACCGCTGCTTTTACCGCGGAAAGTGGTTTTCCGTGATTCGGGCCTGGGGTCCGGAGCGCATCGAAACCGGTTGGTGGCGCGGCCGGCTGACCGCGCGCGATTACTACCGCACGGAATGGGAGGACGGGTCGCACTTGTGGCTTTACCGGCGGCTGCAAGACGCCCGATGGTTCATCCACGGCTGCTTCGCATGATCTTTTATCGCCGCTGAGCCTTCGGCGGCCGTCCTTCTACGCCCTCGACTCGCACCATGTATTGCGAACTGCACGCCAAGACGAACTTCTCGTTTCTGGAAGGAGCTTCCCATCCCGACGAGATCGTGCGGCAGGCCGCCGAAATGGGCTGCCGCGCCGTGGCGATCACCGACCGCGCCGGCCTCGCCGGTATCGTCCGCGCTCATATCGCGGCCAAGGAAGCAGGAATCAAGTTGGTGATCGGAGCCGAGATCGAACCCGAAGATTCCCCGCCGATCGTGCTTTGGGCGACCGATCGGGCATCCTACGGCCGATTGTGCCGTCTCATCACCCTAGGACGGCGCCGAGCGGAGAAGGGCCGCTGCTCGCTTTCCTTCGCCGACGTGGCGGAACACGCGGAGGGGTTGTTGGCCGGAGTGATTCCTCGCGCGCGACGCCCCGACGCCCTGCTGTCGCGGTTGCAAGAATACCGTGCCCTCTTCGGCGATCGCGGTTATCTTTTGTGCGAGTTGTATTTCGGCTCGAACGACCGCCGCCGCCGGGAGTGGCTGTGCGAACTCTCGCGGCGATCGCGTCTTCCCACCCTGGCCGCGGGAGACGTGTATTATCACCACTCCGACCGGGCGGCGCTGGCGGACGTGCTGGCCGCGATCCGCCTGGGCACGACGGTCGATCAATTAGGGGCCCACCGCTTCGCCAACGCCCAACGTTGCCTGAAAACACCCGAGGAAACGGCCGCTCTATGGCAGGAATCGTCCGATGCCGTGCGCCGCACCGAAGAAGTCGTCGATCGCTGCCGATTTTCCCTCGATGAACTGCGGTACGAATATCCCCAAGAATCATCTCCGGACGGCGAGTCGCCGAGCGACTATCTGGCTCGCTTGACCTGGGAAGGGGCGCAGCGGCGGTATCCCCAAGGGATTCCCGAAAAGGTACGGCGCTTGCTGGAACACGAGCTGCGATTGATTCGGGAATTGCACTACGAGGCCTACTTTTTAACCGTTTGGGATCTGGGTCGTTTCGCACGCTCGCGCGGCATCCTCTATCAAGGTCGCGGTTCGGCCGCCAATTCGGCCGTCTGCTACTGCTTGGGAATCACGGCCGTCGATCCGGATCGGATGGACCTCTTGTTCGAGCGGTTCGTCAGCCGGGAGCGGAATGAGGCCCCCGATATCGACATCGATTTCGAACACCAGCGGCGGGAAGAGATCCTGCAATACATCTATCAAAAGTACGGCCGAGATCGGGCCGGCATGACGGCCGAAGTCATCACCTATCGCCCGCGTTCCGCGGTTCGTGAAACCGGCAAAGCGCTGGGGTTTCCTCTCGCGGAGATCGATCGCCTGGCCAAGCGGATCGAGCACTTTCATAATGAGCCGGACCTGGCGGGACGACTCCGCGAAATCGGCCTCGACGCGGACGCCGCCGCGGCCCGGCAATGGGTCGCTCTGACGCAAACCCTGGTCGGTTTCCCGCGGCATCTCTCGCAACACACGGGCGGCATGGTGATGACGCGAGGTCCTCTCTGCGAACTCGTCCCCATCGAAAACGCCGCCATGCCGCAAAGGACCGTCATCCAATGGAACAAGGACGACCTGGACGAACTGGGAATCCTCAAGGTGGATTGCCTGGCCTTGGGGATGTTGACGGCCGTGCGACGGTCCTTTCAATTGATCGAGCGGCACTACGGCAAAAGGCTGACGTTGGCCTCGATTCCGGAGGGAGACGCCGGCGTCTACGCCATGATTCGCCGCGCCGACACGATGGGCGTCTTTCAAATCGAAAGCCGCGCCCAAATGAGCATGCTGCCGCGGCTCCAACCGAAATGCTTCTACGACCTGGTGATCGAGGTGGCCATCGTCCGGCCGGGACCGATTCAGGGAAACATGGTCCATCCCTATCTTCGCCGGCGGGCGGGGCGAGAACCCGTGACCTATCCCCACGAAACGATCCGCCGCGTGCTGGGGAAGACGCTGGGCGTACCCCTGTTTCAAGAGCAAGCCATGCGACTGGCCGTGGAAGCGGCGGGTTTCACGCCGGGGGAGGCCGACCAGTTGCGCCGCGCGATGGGAGCCTGGCGGCGGCCCGGCTTGATCGACGCCTTCCGCAAAAAGTTGATCGACGGCATGGCCGCCCAAGGCTTCGACGCCGACTACGCGGAGGCCGTCTTTCGCCAAATTCGCGGTTTCGGGGATTATGGATTTCCCGAGTCGCACGCGGCCAGCTTCGCCCTTTTGGTGTACGTCTCGGCCTGGCTCAAGTATCACTATCACGCCGCGTTCACGGTGGGATTGCTCAACAGCCAACCGATGGGTTTTTACGCCCCGGCGCAACTGATCGCCGATGCCCGGCGCCACGGCGTGGAAATACGCCCCGTGGATATCAACTACAGCCGTTGGGAAACCATCTTGGAGGATGCCGCGCCGCGAGTCGGCGCTCCTTCTCGATCCGTCGCCCCGTGCCCGAAAACCCGAGCGGCGGAAGCCCCCGACCTCGCCTCGAAGGAAATCCATCGCCGGCGTGAAGGTTCGTCAACCGAGGAAGAAGAGCCGGCGGCCCCTTGGCACGGATCGCCGCCGCCGGACGACACGGCGGGGAAAAAGCCCACGGCGTGCCTCGCGGAATCGGCCCTTGCTCCTCCCAAGGCCGTTCGCCTGGGATTCCACTTGGTGGACGGTTTGCGGCGTCAAGACGTCGAGAGGCTCGTCGCCGAGCGCGACCGCGGCGGACCGTTCGGCGATTTCGACGAATTCGCGCGCAGGACGGGACTGTCGCGATCGGCTCTCGCTCGGCTGTCCCGCGCCGACGCTTTCCGTTCCCTGGCCTTGGATCGCCGCCGCGCCGGTTGGAAGACCTTAGAGACGGAAAACCGACCGATGCCGCTCTTCGACGCCGCGGAAGAAGCCGGCTTGCCCCTCCGCCGAGACGCAGCCGGCCCCGCGTACTCGCCGCCCAAAGCCGCACCGGTGGAGGAGGTGTTGGCCGACTACGCCTGTACGGGCATGTCGTTGCGGAAGCACCCGCTTCTCTTTCTACGTCCCATGTTGCGAGAACGCGGAGCGGTGACGGCGAAAGAGCTGGAACGTCTCCCGCCGGGAAGTCCCGTCCGCGTGGCGGGAATCGTTCTGGTGCGGCAGCGCCCTAGTACCGCGAAGGGGATTACCTTCGTGAGCCTGGAAGACGAAACGGGCATCATCAACCTGATCGTCAAGCCGGACGTATGGCGGCGCTGGCGAAGCGCCGCCCTGGAGGCCGTTCTGCTCTTCGCCGTCGGTCGCCTGCAAAAGCAGGAAGGCGTCCTTCACGTCGTCGTCATGCGACTGGAGGATCTGTCTTCCCTATTGGGAAACCTCGACGCCCGATCCCGAGATTTCTGTTGAGGCCGGTCTTCCGTGCCGCGCCGCGTTGCGACATCACTGCGATCCGTCGGCCGAAACATGCCAGATGGAACTCAATTCCCGAATCGCAAGCGAACCAACCTCCGCCGCACCATCGGCCGTAATCTGAAGTCCCGTTTGCCGAGGATCAAGAGGCAGGACGAACGACATGACATACCGGCCGTCCACGGCGAAAACCTCGAGCGAGGTCCGATCGACAAGCAGACGCAGTTGCAGCGGCTTGTCCTTCGGCAAGCCTTCGATCTTGCTCCCGAGACACTCCAACACGCCTTCGCCGGGACGATAGGCAATCTCCACGCCGCGCACATTCACCCGGATGAGCGACGCCCCACGTCCTTCCAAGGAAAGCTCGACGTCGAGCAATTCTCCGCCCGCAAACTCCTGAACCCTGTCCGCCGCCAAGGGAATCTCCCGTCCCTCCGCCACTTTGCGGTACAGCCTTTGAATCTCCTCGATGGGCAAGGCGTGAAGGCGCAAGCCTTCCTCCGTGTCTCGCAGGGTGAACCGACGGGGAAAGGTCATCTGTTGACTGAAGGGCATGTCGCGGTAGGCGGAGCCGTCGGAGTTCATCCAGCCGATGAAAATGCGTCTTCCGTCCGGCACGTCATTCCACGTTTGCCCCGCGTAGCAATTCTTTCCCCACTCGCTCCGCAAGACGGGACTTTCCGGCGTGAAGGCATGTCCGTCGAACCTTCCGATCAGATGGTTCCCCGAGGCGGACCACAGCACCCAACGCGTCTCGGCAGGCCGGTCTTCGATAGGGAGTTCGAACAATTCCGGACATTCAAAGGCGGTGGGGAACTCCACTTCGCCCTCTGCGCGCCACGTCTTTAAATCCTGCGATGAGAAGAGGGAAAAGGCATCTCGCCGCACGTACAGCACCATGATCCAGCGCGAGGTCGGGGCAAACCAAAAGACCTTGGGATCGCGATTGCCTTCTGCGATGGGGCCGACCACCGGATTCCCCGCGAACTTTCTCCAGCTTCGCCCTCCATCCACAGACCAGGCCATGCACTGCGTGAACGGTCGCGGGTCGAAAGATTCGCCGCCCGCCGCCGTGTAAAAAGCGCACATAGGCGGGCGCTCGCTCGACCCCAACCCCGACGTATTGGCGTGATCGATGACCGCCGACCCGGAAAAGATGGTCCCCGATTCGTCGGGCAAAAGGGCATCGCCCAATTCTTCCCAGTGGACCAAATCGCGACTGACGGCGTGCCCCCAAGTCATGTTTCCCCATTGAACGCCGAACGGATTGTGCTGGAAAAAGAGGTGGTATTCGCCCTGATCATAAACCAAACCGTTGGGATCGTTCGTCCATCCCACGCGGGGCGAAAAATGAAACTGCGGGCGCAACGCTTCCCGGTACAAATCCTCGGGGAAGATCGGCATTTCCGCCTGCCGTGCGCGTGCCGCCACAATCTCCGCGGCGGACCGGGGCCGAACATCCCACAGGAGCTTCTGACCGCGAAATTCCGCGACATCCACGGAAGCCCAAAACCGTTCCCGCGTGCCGGGCTCCGCCACGTCCACGGCAAAATAGCGCACCACGCGATCCCCCAACCGCAGCCGGCACCGAATCCGCTCGGTGTCGTCACCGACCGGCAGCAAAAGGAACCTCGCTTCGGGGATGAATGCGTGCGCGGCAGCCTCGGCCTTGTTCACGTTCGATTGAATGATTTCATCCACATTGATATGGCCCCAGCCGCCGGAGCGACGATCCACGATGCGCAGAACGGCCGTCTTGCCGATGAACTCGGAAACATCCCAAGATTCCCAATCCAGCTCCTCGGATCCACCGGGAGCGACGTTCGGCCCATGAGCGGTGCGTACGCTCTTGCCGTCCACGAGCAGCTCCATGAAGGTCTCGTCCGGATAGCCGCCTCCGCCGATCAGAAAGCACAAATACCGTCTTTCGATGCGAAAGGGCGGGCTGACGAGGCTTCCTTGCGGGCCGTCGCCGCCGTGGTAGGAATTGACAAGCCGCTTGCCGCGATAGCCGGTCACCGGCATTTGATTGGGCAACGTACCTTCCGCCGGCCCGGGACCGAAGGCCTCCCCCTCCGTCGTCCACGGGGCGTACTCCGCCCTCTCGAAATCGTCGATCAGGATATCCCTTTCCTCTTGCCCCGCCTCTTGCTCGGCGATCACCGCGGTCTCTCTCCCCAGCGCCGCCAACACCACCACGGCGCCCCAAATCAACGCGTTACTCCAAGAGGTCCGCATGAGCATTTCCCTTTCCAGCGCACCGCCTCGGGGGAGCGACTCCGCCGGTCGCCTTCGAGGCCGCCAATGACGGATAGGTATCGCTATAGTTCGTGCGGCGACGCAGCCTTGGTCAACTCGCGGCCGTATCCCCGCGTCCCGCCAAACGCTTTTCGATTTCCTCCAGCGGAACCCCTTTGGTCTCGGGCATCACGAACAGCACCCACAGCAATTGCAGAACCATCATGACGGCGTAAAAGGCGAAGGCATGACCGCCCGATGCCGCCGCGATCATGGGAAACGTCCACGAAATGGCGGCGCACATGAACCAGTGCGTAAAGCTGCCCAACGCCTGGCCGTAGGCGCGAACCGTATTGGGAAACACCTCGCTGATGAAGACCCAAATCACCGCTCCCTGCCCGAAAGCGTGCGACGCGATGAACACCAAGAGGCTGATCAGAACGACGGCGTTTCCCAGGCCGTCGAAATGCGATCCATACCAGTAGAAGGCTCCGGCCGTTGCAGTGAGGCTGAGGATGTAACCGATGGAACCGACCAGCATCAGGAATCGCCGGCCGAAGCGGTCGATGACGGCCATGGCCAAGAGCGTAAAGATCAAGTTCGTACCGCCCACCGCCACGGCCTGCAAAAAGGCGGTGTCTTTACCGGCTCCCGCCATCTCGAAGATGCGGGGGGCGTAGTACATTAGGGCATTGATGCCCGAAAGCTGATTGAAGGCCGCAATGGCGATCGCCAAGAGCACGGACTTTCGATAGCGGCGAGCTAACAGTGCATCCCAAGCCGCCGCCTCGCGGTTTGCCAAGGACTCCTCGATTTCCCGCACCAGCCGGCCGGCCTGCTCGGCAGCGACGCCCAAGCGAACCAGGACCTCGGTTGCTTCGGGAGATCGACCGCGGGCCACCAGCCAACGCGGGCTGCGCGGCGTGGCATAAAGCAGGAACCAAAAGGCCGCCGCCGGAATCGCCTCGACGCCGAACATCCAACGCCATTCGACCTCGCCCAACTGTAGCAAGGCAATGCCGTAGTTCGAGAGGAAGGCCAGCAGAATCCCCAGCACGATATTGAATTGAACCACCGCCACCAAACGGCCCCGCGCTTGCGGCGGGGTTATCTCCGCGATGTACATCGGGGCCACAACCGAGGCGCCGCCGACCCCCAAGCCGCCCAAGAACCGGAAGAAAACCAGCGAAAACCAATCCCATGCCAATCCGCTGCCGACCGCCGATATGAAATACAGCACCGCGATCAAGATGAGGGTGGGGCGTCGGCCCCAGCGATCCGCGGGATAACCCGCCGTCAGGGAGCCGATGATCGTCCCGATCAGCGCTGAGGCCACGGTAAACCCCAACCAGAAGTCCGACAACTGAAAGACGCTTTGGAGCAATTTCTCCGTGCCGGAAATCACGGCGGTGTCGAAGCCGAACAGCAGTCCGCCCAGCGAGGAAACCAAAACGCACAGCATCAAGTAGCGATTCATCCGCATGTCGGACCGCCTGCCTGCCGAGCAGGTCAACGAGGGAAGGAGACCTTTCGAGAAATCGCGACGGTAAAGATACGGCCCCACCGCCCGATTGGACGCGGAGCGGTGGAACCGTATGCTACGAAGCGTGAACAAGTCGGGCGACGTTCGCCCAAATCACCAAAGCCGCGCCGGGATAGGCCACGTGATGGAAACCTGCCGCCCGGCGTTTCGAAACCGATCGTCCGCCCCGCCTTTACCGGATGCGATTGAGAACCGCTTCGGCTCGGGCCTTAAGCTGGGCATCCTTGGTCCCGGCAATGACCCGCTCCATGGCTTGAGTGACCAGGTTGCGGTTGGCAGTCCATTTTTCACCGATGGCCACCGCCGCCGCATAAGCCGCCTCGGCCGTAGCGGGGCGTCCCATCTCCGCCATCACCATTTGCAGGGAGGCCGGACTCGGATTCCGCCCCAGCACCTCCATCACCAATTCCCGCTCGGCGTCCCGCCGCGCGAGCGCCAGCGCCTTCTCGCACATGGCCAACCGCTCCTGAGGTTCGACGTTCAACTGCCGGGCGATGCGGATGTATGCCCGCAACATGCGAACCTGGAACCGTTCGGCTTTGCCCGACTCGATGAGATCGACCAACGGTTGGGCAGCGTCCGGCGTCATCCAGTTGCCCAAGGCGACCGTCGCCAAGTCCTGCAATTCGGGATCATTCCCTTGAGCCGCTTGCACGACCGTCTCCAGGGCGGTCTTTCCGCCGACGATGGTCAACAGTTCGAAGATGAAAGCCCGGATTTCGCCGCTGGATCCGTTCAGCATCTCCGCCAAGCGTCCCGCGGCAGCGTCGGCGTCGGGTTGCCGGCGTAAGGCCGTCCGCAGGGCTTCGCGAATGACGTTCTTCTCCTCTTCGGTGGACGCTTTGCCCAATCGCGACAACAGGGCGACGACGTCATCCCACTGGGCGATGGCGCCCAAGGCCGTAACCGCAGCCGACCGTCGTGCGGCATCCGGAGAATCGAGCGCCTCGCGGAGCACCGGCGCGGCAGCCGCCAAACGGCGCCGTCCCGCAGTCGCCGCCAGGACCGGCCAATCACCTGCTTCTGCCGACCGCAAGCGTTGGGCCAGGGCCTCACCGATGCCGGGCGCGTCGAGCGAATCCAAGGCCGCTTGTGCAGCCGCACGCACGTCATCGTTTGCGCTACCCACGGCCTGCCCCAGCAGATCGAGATCCTGCGCTCCGCCATGCTTTGCCAAAACGCGCAGGGCGGCTACCTGGAGGCCCGCATCATCCCCCTGCAAAGCCTGCCGGGCCAACTCCGCGGCCGTCCCGCCGTGCAAATCGGAGATGGCCTGCAGGATCACGCCTTTCCGTTCGGCGGGGGCAGCCGCATAAAGCTGCGTCAAGCGCGGAACCACTGCGGCGGGATCGAGATCTCGCGCCGCCCCCATCGCCGCGGAGAACATGGCATCGTCCGCGGACTTCGCCGTTTCATCCCAGAGGGCAAGCCCGGCATCGCCCGCCGTCTCTATCTCACCGCGAACCGCCGCAATCAGGTACCGGACGGGAAGCCGGGCGCCGCGTAACGCTCGGTAAGCGGCCACCGCCTGTTCCTTGTTGCCGTCTCGCCGCAAGACGTCGGCCCCGATCACCAGCGCGTCGGCGATGCTATCGGCTCGATCCCCCTGAGCCGAAGCGAGCGCCTCGATCAAGATTCCCACGGAATCGGGCGTACCGATGCGGGCCAAGGCCGAGGCTGCCGCATCGACCAAGGCGGCATCCTCCGATGCCAGGAGTTCTTTCAGAGTGGGAACGGCATCGGCGTCGCGGCGGGCACCGATGGAATTGATAACGCCCAATTTCAGCGTCCCTTGCACGGTGTTCAAGGCATCCCGCAGTGCCGCGTCCACCGCCTTACCCGGGATAGGCTCCAAGGCGAACCGTGCATAATGGGAAAGGTTTTCGTCTCCCAGCAAGGCAGCCAGGACCGGCACGGCCGATTCGTCGCCCACGACGGCCAACTGTTTGCACGCCAAGGCTTTGTCGTGCAGCGAGGCATCCGCGGATTGCAGGACGGCTATCAGCGAAGCCGGATCGACGGCCCCGGCCTGTTGCGCAGGTGAAGGCCGTGCGGCGACCAAGCATCCGATCGCCGCCGCGCACGCCAAAAACATGCTACCTGTTACCGATTTCATGATCTCGATCCTCTGATTTGTCAAACGGCTTTGGAATCGGTTTGCGAGCCGCGCGGCATGATCTTTCGGATACCTCGCACGCGCTCGCCCATCCGGATCGGCCGGTCGCGTCCGACCCATCCCTACCTAGCTTTCCCCATCAGATATGCCACGGTTGGCGCAAGGCCCTTGACCGCATGCGATTCGCCTCATCGTCGCCGAGGAATTCCTCCTTGACGGGATCGAAGCGGACCTTGCGTCCCAACTGCCAAGCAATGTACGCACAATGGCTGGCGATATGCGATTGGCCGGCGACGTCGGCACCGGCCTTGGGCTTGGCCCGCGTCTTGACGCAATCCAGGAAATCGCGGATGTGCGTGCTCGGATCCGTGCCTGCCATGGTAAATACCGGCATTTCGGCCCGCAGCGACTCCGGCTCGAGAGCGACCAGACCGCGATCCCCGGTCTCGATCCAACCTTCCTCGCACTCGAAGCGAACGCTGCACGTGCCCAGACCCAGCCAACCCGTGTCCCGCATGATGAGCTTTACGCCGTTGGCATACACGGCATGGACCTCGTTGCCGTGCGGCTCGTATTCGATGGGAGCGGTGTCGTCGGCCTTGTTCGCCCATTGGCAAAGGTCCACGGTGTGCGAACCCCATTCCAGGATGCCGCCGCCGTGGAAATCGAAGAAGCCCCGCCATCCCCCGTTGACGTAGCGGCGATTGAACGGCCGCCATGGCGACGGTCCCAGCCACATGTCCCAATCGCACTCGTCCTTGGACGGAAGCGGCTCCTCGGGCAACCAATCGTGCGTGGTGGCGGGGGCCAGCGTGTTGGCGTGAACGGTGTGCAGTTTGCCGAGCCGTCCGGAATAAACCAAGTTCACGGCATAGATGAAGTTGCCGATATTGCGGCGCTGCGTGCCGGCTTGGTACACGCGGCTATAGCGCCGCATCGTGTCGGCCAGGGCACGACTTTCCGCGATCGTCATCGAGCACGGCTTTTCGCAGTAGATGTCCTTGCCGGCCTTGGCGGCGATGATCGACGCCATTGTGTGCCAACGGTCGCCCGTCGCGATCAGCACGGCGTCGATGTCGTCCCGGGCAAGGAATTCGAACATGTTTTGATAAGTGCGGCAATCGGTATTGCCGTAGTGTTCATCGACCATTTGCTTGACCATGTTGCGACGTTCGGCCTGGGCGTCGCAAACGGCGACGAACTGCACGTCCGGATTCTCCAAGAAATGCCGAAGATCTTCTCGGCCGCGGGGACCGATCCCCAATCCGCCCATGACGATCCGGTTGCTGGGCGCAAAGGTGTTGCTCATCCCCAGCGCGGTTCCCGGGACAAAGTACGGCACGGTCGCAATCGCTGCGGCTTTCGTCGCCCGTGACAGCAACGCGCGCCGTGAAAGGGCCTCCTTCATACGCATCATCACATTACCTCCCTATCTTTCAAAAACAGGCCAAAAAAGCGAAAAACAAAGCGTTTCTCTGATCGACCGCCGCCGTGCCGGGTACCCTTATCGCCATCCGCCGTTGCCGCACGCCTTGCATCACGGCAACAACGAAGCCCGGTTCACTCCATCGTGTAATCCTTGGGACGCATCCCCTTGCGGAACGCGCCGAAACCGAAGTAGCTAGGCTCGTACGGCCCGACCGTTTCCACATCGGCTCGCGGCGGAATCTTGTCCTCCATGCCCAGGCACCAATAGGCGGCGTTCACCAACAGCCGTCGTAACCCTTCGCTCTTCAGATCCACGGCGGCCCCCATCGTGGTGGTAAACACGCGACCGATTACGCCATTCTCGCCCCGATAGGTCTTGGTCCAGGCGATAGGCATCATCGGATCGTTTTTGGGACCGTCGAGCGGCGGATCTTGGGGCGACATCCCCGTCAATACTTGCCCCAGCACGAGCGGCTGCGAATCGCCGGGAAGCGGCAACCGGACGGTATAAACGTCGGTCGGCCCCCAGATGTCTTCGCAACCGCGGACGATGGGATGATGCTCCATCCCCGGCGCAATCACGCCGCGCGTACTTTCCTTATTGTGGGCGCCGTGATGGCTGATCCAGGTTTCGCCCAGGATCTGCCGCCCGAACCCGCCGTCCCATTCCTTACTATTGAAGCTGTAGCGGGCGAAAGCACGATCGGCCGGGATGTTGAAGGCGTGCGTCGCCGTCCGCAATCCGATGATCGGCTTGCCCGATTTGACGTAGCGATCGATCGACGCCATTTGCTTGTCCGGCAGATTGCGAAATCGCGTAAAGACGATCATCAGGTCGGCCGTGTCCAACAACTCCAAGCCTGGAATGTTGGTGACATGGACCGGATCGATCTCCCCGGTCTCGGGATTGATCGCGAACAAAACCGTGCAGCGGAACCCGTGACGCTTGGCCAGAATCTTGCCAAGCATGGGCATCGCTTCCTCGGAGCGGTATTCCTCGTCGCCCGAGACCAACACGATGTGCTTACCCTTGCCCGGGCCTTCTCCGCCCTCATAGGTGACCCACGGGTCTTCGGCCCGCAACTGCGGTCCCTGGACGGCAAGCGAAAACACGGCGACCGCCGCGGCCACCCCCAATCGCGTCATTGTTCCTGGCATGGTTCTTCCTCAGCGTTGCACATTCCGAGTTTAAGACGAACCGGCGCCCCGTTTCGACGGTGGGCACACTCATCCCGTATCGTAATCAACGTAACCGCCGGTGGCTTGCAATTCGCCGGCTCATCCCGACGATCCATGCGGCACATGCAAGACTTCGGCGCCGCGTCCCTGTTGGATCAGCGGGACGTATTCTTCCAACCATTGTTGCGTGGACGGATCGGTAAGGTCCACCGCGGCCTTGCGCTCCGCGGAGAGGTAGGCCGCGATCGTCAGCCGAACGATTTCTCGCCCGTATTCCCAATCCATCAGCGGCGGCCGACCCGTATTCAACGCATCGACCAGATCGAGATTTTCATCAACGTAGCCGTACAAGTCCGGCTCGTTGGGCTGAATGGTCAACAGGCCGCGCGTGGCCTGCTGCTTTTCCAAGGCCGTTTCGGCGTCGGCCAGACCTTGCGCGGCGGCGTCGCCGACGAAGACCTCGACCGGCGACCGCAGGCTGTTCAGTTCGAAGGCATAGCCCGGCCCCAAACCGTCCATCATTACCCGCAGCCCCTGCTTGTCGTACATCCACGAGACCGTGAATTGGGCTTTGCTGAGAAAGCCGGTCTCGGGATCTTGAAACGTGACCAAGCCGGTGGCGAAGTCGTCGGCGGGCGTCTTCGCATAATCGACGCCGAATCGCTCGAGCAGTTCCGCCCGCCACTTCGGCCTTCCCCATTTGAGTAACGCCAAGTCGGCTTGTACGGAAACCGGGCGGAGGTATCGCAGCGGCTTGCCGGGCGGCGTCAATAGATACCAGGCCACCGCCAGGCTGTGGCATCCCATATCTTCCATCACGCCGCCGCCCTGTTGCGTGGGATCCCAAAACCACGCGCTATGCGGCCCGGCATGTTCCTCCGAGGCGCGGACCAGCATCAGCGGCCCCATCGCCCCCATCACCGGCTCCAGTTGTGCGCGAACGGCCTTGACGGCCTTCATGTGGAGCTGATTCTCGTAATAGACCAGCGGCACGCCGAAAGGTTGCAGGAGGTCGATCATCCGTCGCGCCTCGATGAGGTTTCGTGCGAGCGGCTTATCGCAGATCACCGCCCGCAGCTTGGCTCCCTCGCTCAAGGCGGCCGCAATCTCCTCGCAGACCGCAACGCGCGTGAAGTTGGGCGAGAAAATTGCCACGACGTCTACGTGATGCGCCATTTCGCGAACGCTCGGGAAAATGCGTCCTTCGCCCAGTCGCACATCGCGCACGTAGCTTGCAGCCGCCTCCGGCGGACGCCGCGATACCAGCCCGGCCACCTCGACGCCGCGGACCTGGGTCAGGGCACGAAGCTGAAACTTCGCGTAGAAACCGCCACCGACGATGCCGTATCGCAGTACCGACATAGCTTGCTCCTCGTCTCTCTGCGCCGAAAGCCGTTCCAACCCCGATGCAACCCCAGTACCGCATCCGGGCGCTCAAGGCGAGAAATCACCAACCCCTTGCATCACGGCCACGGCGAATGTCCCTATTCTAAAGACAATCGCCGCGGCATCCTATCGCATGGGGCGGCGGACCATTACTGCCGCCATATTACCGCGTCCCTATTCCTCCGGCCAGCGGAGTCGCCCCAACAGCACGCTGCCGTCGCCGCCGCGGGGATCGGGTTTGCTGCGGTCGGCGGTTCGGTTCGCGTAGACGTACTCGCCCACGGTGACCCACCATTCGCGTTCGGATATTCGGGCTGCGCCGAAGTTGCCCATCTGAGCGCCTCGCTCCGGCAGCACCGTTTTTTCCGTATTCCGCAAGACGCAAAGCCTATCCGTATCCACCCGGGCGATGAACAGCGGCGCACGATGCCGCGCGATGTGATCGTTCTTCGCCCCTCGCCGGGTATAGACCAGATACAACTCCTCACCGCGGGCCGCCCAGTGCTGCTGCGTGTTGTAACTGCCCAGCTCGCTTCCGTCGTCAAAGGTCCACGGCCGAATCGGTTCCCAGCGGAGGCCGTCTTTGCTGCGGGTGATATAGCCGCGGAGGTCATGCCGAATGGTCAGGTAATAATATTCGCCGCACTTGATGATCGACGGTTCGCACAGGCCGCGTGCCTCGTTGAGTTGCAACTCATCGCCGTGCTCTTGATAGGTCAGCTTCCGGCCGTCGAATCGACAACGGAACACGGTAACCGCATAGGGATCCTCCGGCCGGGCTTGGAAGTAAACGGGGATCAAAAGACTGCCGTCTTCTTCCACCAGCCATTGCGAGCAGGCGTTCCGGACCGCATTGAATCTCTCTTCTTCCGGGGGTTCCAGGATCTGCCAAGAACTCCAGCGATCGGTACCGGGGTCGTAGACTGCGTACGCCGTTCCCGAATAGCGCGGCCGATCCTGAAGTTGGCCGCCTTGCCGGCTGTAGTAGACATAACAACCAATGGCGAGTACTTTGCCGGTCGGCGCATGATAGCCCGGCGTGACATCCGCCACGGCGAAGTTGCTACCATCCGGCTGAGGTCGCCACGCCAACTCCGGAACTTCGATCGGTCCCCTCCAAGTCTTACCCAAGTCATCGGTCCGCATGTAATAAAGGCCCGAATAGTAATCCGAGACGACCAAATGCCGTTGCAGGGTCAAAATGACGGCCGTCGCACCGTTCCAACCGGCACCCGGCACGGCCGCAGCCCGGGGATGGAACCACAAGAATTCCGGGCTAAGCTCCTGGTGAATCTGTTCGACGCGGATTTCCGGGGGCCGGGAGTTCCAGGGGGTCTTCTCGGCCGGCAGCGGCGAGGGCGGAGGCCGGTCGTCATCGGCCGGTACGGCCAAGACTTGGCGGAGCACCTCCAAGATGGGAAGATCGGTCATCGGCGCCACCCAGCAGTAGTCGTCATCGTAACCGTCTTTCCAGCATTGATCGGTGGGAATGTAGCCGGGTGCTCCGTCGCCGAAACCGGCCACCATGACGAAAGAATCGGGCCGCAGCCGCTCGGCGGCCAGTTGATAGCCGACGAAGCTCTCGGCGGGCAAGACTGTGAATAGAGCTAGTGTAGTGTCTTGTAATTGAGGGAACTTATCCATGGCCGCCGGCGTCTCACTCTCAGACCGAGGAGGATGACGCCATGCGAGTTGCGAAAGCCATCGAGTTGAGTGACGCGGAACGAACGACGCTGACGAAATGGTCGCGGGGTCGGAGCACGCCGGCACGCGTGGTGTTGCGTGCCAAGATCGTCCTGGCCGCGGCGGCGGGCAAGCGTAACGACGAGATTGCCGCCGAACTCGGCTGCACGCGTCGCACGGTGGGAACGTGGCGGACCCGCTTCCTGGAGGCGGGTCTGGCGGGCCTCGACAAGGACAAGCCGCGCGGCGGTCGCAGACCGAAGGTCCGCGCCGCCAAGGAGGCGGAGATCCTCCGCAAGACGACGCAGGAGAAGCCCGCCAACGCCACGCACTGGTCGACCCGCTCGATGGCGAAGGCCGTGGGGGTAAGCAAGGCGACTGTGCATCGCATTTGGCGTGACCACGGCTTGAAGCCGCACTTGGTGAAGACCTTCAAGGTCTCCAACGATCCGCGGTTTGTCGAAAAGGTCGTGGACCTCGTAGGCCTGTACCTCAACCCGCCCGAACACGCCTTGGTGCTCTCCTGCGACGAGAAGAGCCAGATTCAGGCGCTCGATCGCACGCAGAAAAGTTTGCCGCTGTATCCCGGCCGGTTGGGTACGCTGACGCACGACTACAAACGCCACGGGACGACGACGCTGTTTGCGGCCATCGAGGTGGCTGAAGGCAAGGTCATCGCCGAGTGCATGCCGCGACATCGCCATCAGGAATGGTTGAAGTTTCTCAAGAAGATCGATGCGGAGACGCCGCCCGAACTCGACTTGCATTTGATCGTGGACAACTACGCCACGCACAAGCATCCGAAGGTGCAGCGGTGGCTGGCACGGCACCAACGCTTTCACATCCACTTCACGCCGACGAGTAGTTCCTGGCTGAATCTGGTCGAACGCTGGTTTCGCGACATCACGGATCGCCGCATTCGCCGCGGCGTCTTCAAGAGCGTTCGGCAGTTGGAACGGGCGATCTATGAATACATTGCCGATCACAATGCCAATCCCAAGGGCTTCACGTGGACGGCCAAGGCCGAGGCGATCCTCGCCAAAGTCCGTCGCGCCCGCGCCGCACTGGATAAGGCCCCATCTGAGTGAGACACTACACTAGGCCGCCGTTGAAGTCCAAACACGGCACGTCGATCGGTTGCCCGGCGGCTACGCGCTCTCGCCAGCTTAGCCCCAAGGCCGCGGAGATCCGCTCCCAACGAGAAGCGTTCTCATCAGCCAGAATCTCCCGCATCCTTGCAACGGTGAACTTGCCGTCATCTCTCGGTGCGAAATAGAGGGGCGAAGAGCGGAACGTGACGGACTCCAGCGGAAACCGCCGAGTATCTCGCCAAGCCGATACCATCGCCTGGTAAAGTCGATCGGCCAGCACAGGCCGATTGGCCGGATCGCCGTTATTGTACTTGCCGGCCGTGGTATCGCCCGCGCAACCCGTAAAATAGATTTGCAGCACGTCGGGGTCATCTCGCTGTCGGCGATCGCGGGCCATGCCGGGAAAATCCGCCGAGACCTGCCCGCGTCCGTAATAGCTCATCGGGTGAACCGCGTAGCAACTCCAGGCTGCCAGCGGTTGATCTCCGTCCCATAGACTCAGGGTTTTCAACCACGGATCGATTTCGCCTTCCGGCGCTTCGCCGTATTGGTCCCCGCTGGCACTGCTTCGCCCCCAATGGACGCGCCCGTCGGGGCCTTGAATGCGGCGGTTGGAGGCGATTCTCTCCACCTTCGCTTGCCCCAGGCCGATGTGCGTCACGCGGCGCGGCTTGCTCAACCCCTCTCGCAGAGCTTTAGCCGCGCGCTGCACCGCCTGCTCGTGAAATTCGGGGTCGCAGTTCCACCCTTTCCGCCCGACTTGGTCCAGCAACTCTTGTGCGCGAAGGTCGCAAATCGGAGCGTCGTGCTGATGAACCGTAGCCAACAACACCCGCTGCCGCGTCGTCCCCGCAGCCTCCGCCAAAACCTCTCGCCAGCGATCGTACGAGTCGTTATTGCACTGACACCAATCCAAGGCGACCACAACCAAGGGGAAGTCCGCGGCCTTCAGGGAAACGGACCGCGGATCCTCGGCATCTTGCTTTCCGGCATTCGTGGGCCGCAGCACGAAGCCCTTGGCCCAGAGGGGATCCAATATCTCCTTCGCGTCGGCTACCCCGCCGCCCATGCAGGCGTGACCGACGGGTATGGTGATATCCGCTTCAAACGTTGCCAGCTCCCAACTCCGTTGAGATGCCTCGGGAGGCTTGTTCGCCGCTTCCGTCTCCCCGGCGCGGGTTGCCCGCGGCAGCAAGCCGGTGGCACTGCCGATCGGCCCCAAAGGCCCCTCGAGCGCGATCATCGGCAGGCAACCCAGCACCGCCGCCATTGTCGGTAGGAGCCATCGCAAAAGAGTTTCCATGAAAGGTTCTACTCGCAGATATTTCTTTTGTGTTGCAAATCACCATGCCCTCTTTAGAGCAATAGGCCTCGCGGTTGCGTGGTCGGCGCAAGCTCGCGACTCCGCAACTTCGCCGGTCGCACGGTATGGCACTACCGGTTATCGGGCACCTCGCGATGCAACGCCGTAACGCAACGCCGTGCCGGCAAGCCGCGGAATCATCTTAGCCCCGGCGATTTACCCAAACAAGCAGCGAAAAGCGCGGCGGACCTCCCCCGGCGATCCGGCCTCCCAGCCGGCCGAGTTCGCCTCGCGGACGGCTATATCAAGACCCGCGGTGCCAATCGTGAAGTCGCCCTTCGCGACCTCCGCAAACGGTGATTGACGCTAAAAGCCCTCCCAGACGCTAAGAGCCTTCCTGGAAGGCGTCCGTCGGAAATCCGAAAGCCTGCCACGAACGGGGCAGCGGCGCCGTGACCGTCATCAGCCGGTTGTCCGTAGGGTGGATGAACGCCAGTCGCCGTGCGTGCAGGGCGATCCCTCCCCCGAAGTCGCGACGGCTGCCGTATTTTCGGTCGCCCACGATGGGCATTCCCTCCGCCGACAACTGGACGCGGATTTGGTGCTTGCGGCCGGTCTCCAGCTCGATCTCCAGCAACACCAAGCCTTGTTGTGCGGCCAGGCGACGGATCAGAAGCGACGCCTCTTGAGCGTCGGGATCGCCGCGGTGGGTGACGTGCACGCGACGGAATCGGGAATCGCCGCGAAGCCAGTGCCGCAATCGCCCTTCGCGAACCTTCGGCCCATCTTCCACGACCGCCCAGTAGGTCTTCTCGACGGAGCGCAGGCGGAATTGCTCGGCCAACCGAGCGGCGGCCTTCGAGGTCTTGGCGACCAGAACCGCCCCGCTGACCGGCACATCCAGGCGGCTGACGATTCCCAGATAGACGTTGCCCGGCTTGCCGTCCCGTCTCTTGATGAAGTCCCTCAATGCCGTCAGGAGCGTGGGCTTACCCGCGGGAAGTCCCATCGTGGCCAGCCCCGCCGGCTTATTGACGACCAGCACTTGTCGATCTTCAAATAGGATTTCCATTGAGGAACCCGGACCGGGTCATCCCTTGGACCCTGTTCGCGCGGAACGTGACACGTCGGAATGCGGAAACGCCCTTAGGGGTTCAGCATACGGGAGACGGCGGCATGCGGCAAAGCCCCGAGAGTGCAGCCGGGCGTGAACTGATTCTCGCGAGCAACTCGCCCCGAAGGCGTGAACTTTTGGCGGCGGCGGGCTACGCCTTTCGCGTCATTCCGCCCGATCCCTCGGCCGAAGAAGGTGTATGCAGCGGCGAACCGCCCATGCGCACGGCTGTGCGGCTTGCGCGGCAGAAGGCCGAAAACGTGGCCCGGAGGGTGGAAAACGGGCTGATACTCGCCTGCGATACCATCGTGGTTTGCCGCGGGCAGTTGCTCGGCAAGCCGCAAGATCGCGATCACGCCCGGCACATCTTGCAACTCCTCCGCGGACAACGGCACGAAGTGATCAGCGGGCTATGCGTTTGGGACTATCCCGGCGGCGAGCTTCGGCTAGGCTCCGCCGTTTCGGTGTTGCAGATGCACCCTATTCCGGACGACGCCGTCGAGGAATACCTGGAAACCGGTCAATGGGAAGGCAAAGCCGGCGCCTTCGGCTATCAAGATCGCTTGGATTGGTTAACGCTGATCGAGGGGAGCGAGTCGAATGTGGTCGGTTTGCCGATGGAATTGCTGGCGGAGATGCTGGGCCGGTACGATGTGACACCGAAGCCCATATCCGAATAGCGGAAACCACCACGCAGGCTCACTTCGGATCCGCCAGGCAAGAACCAACATCCGTGGAAACCCGCCTGAATCGATCTACACGAAAAGAAGTAAATTGCTGCGAGAATGCCCAATTTATGAAATGAAACGACTTGCACAAAAAGCTTGACAGTGTTTTCGATCAACGTTAACATACTGCGCGACGCGGTAAGTGGTTGGCGCGCTCGGCCGTTGCTCGGCGGCTGGAAGAAGTTCGCGATCGGGCGCCCAACCGACCTGCGATACTCATAGAAAGTCGCTTTTCAGATTGCGATGGTTTCGACTTACTACGGCTCCTCCAACTCGCGTGAAAGCGATTCGATTTCACCGGGGCGCTGATACAAGTAACACGGTACAGGGCGGTGTTTCGGCGTTGACCGATCTTTGTCCTTCGTCAGTTGTTACCGGAAGGAGGGTGCCTTATGTTACGTTTTACGGCCCGATGGAAAGGCTTCACTTTGGTGGAGCTGCTGGTGGTGATCGCCATCATCGGCATCTTAATCGCCCTTCTGTTGCCTGCCGTCCAGGCGGCTCGGGAAGCGGCCCGGCGCAGTCAATGCTTGAATAACCTCAAGCAGCTCGGCCTGGGAATGCACAATTATCATGACGTCAATCTCCAGTTCGCGCCCGGCAACCGTAATTGTGATCCGGCCAATCCGGGGACCGGTTCCTGCTCGGGCGGCTACGGCAACATATGGGAGGCCGGTGCTCACCGCAAGGGTAGCCTGTTGGTAAAAATGCTCCCCTACGTGGAACAACGGCCGCTCTACGAGCAGCTCGACTTCCGCGGCGACGTCGTGGCCCGACTAAGTTCGTTGGGCTACGGCACCAGGGAGATTCCCGGATTTCGCTGCCCCAGCGATCCCTGGCGCGATGCGGGCACCACCGGCCAATCGAATTACGCGCCGTCCCTTGGTTTCCAGCCCATGCCCGGCCGGTCTTGCACCGCTTATGAACCCCCTAATGTCCTGAATTATTTCCACAGCGGTCTTACCGGGCATGGAAGCACGGAGAGCGCGAATCAAACGTCGGGTTGTTTTTCCCGTTTCTCCTTTGCCGCCACCATGGCCCAAATCACCGATGGTACGTCGAACACGATTCTGATGGGCGAGATCCGTCCTTGGTGCGGCGATCATCACCGCGGCGGATGGATGAATCCCAACGCCTTGTGGACGGCGACCACGTCGCCCATCAATTATCCCACCTGCCCGGACGAAGCACCGGGCAACGGCGGCACGGACGGTTGCAACGCGTACGGGAACTGGCAAACGTCGCAAGGGTTCAAGTCCAAGCACCCGGGCGGTGCCCAATTCCTGTTCGCCGACGGTTCGGCTCGGTTCCTATCGCAGACCATCGATTACGAAACTTACCAGCGACTGGGCGACCGTTGGGATAACCTGCCCGTCGGGAACTTCTGACGCCCAATAACGAACGTTCGATCCGTGGTGAAATGAGGCGCCGCGGCATGGCCGTTTGTTGCCAGCCGCAGGTAATTTCGGCACAGTGTCTATCCAAGGTACGAGCGGGAGGTCTCTATGCAAATTCGAGTCTCGGCATCGGCCCTGATCAGCGCCGTGGCGGCAGGGGCGATTTTCGTGACCGGTTGCTCGAAGGGTAGCGGCCTGAAGACCGGCAGCGTGAGCGGGACGGTCACCTTTAACGGTCAGCCTGTTGCCAACGCTCAGGTGGTGTTCCAACCCAAGGAGGGAGGGCAAAATGCCATCGGTACCACCGATTCGAACGGCCGGTACACGCTGATGACCGGCGCCGAAAAAGGCGCGATCATCGGTACTCATCGCGTCTCGGTGACCGTGCAGCAAGGCGCCGAGCAATTGTCGAGCATCAACGCGGCGGATCCCTCGGCAGCGTACGGTCAAGCCATGGCGGCGGCCGCTTCAGGTCAGCCGCCGGCCGGCCAGGCTTCGTCCCCCGGCGGCATACCGGCCAAATATGGAAACCCTGCCACCTCCGGATTGGAGTTCACCGTCAAAGCCGGCAGCAACACGATCGACATCGCATTGGGGCCTTAACGCTTTAGCCAAGCCTTGACGCTTCAGCCAAAGGGAAGAGCGACCGTGCCACAATGGCACAGGGGTACGAGCTCGACTCGCGTTCAAGGCAGCGAGCGAGTTCCGTCGCCGTCTTTCGGGGTCTCCACCTTCGAAGACCCCGACGCGGGAGAAACGTCGCCCCGATTGGCCGCGGCCTCCAACCTCAAAATGGATTGATAAGCGGATTCATTGGCCGGATCCAGCCCGAGGGTTGCCCGATACCACGAAAGTGCTAACAACGGACGATCGATTTTCTCCGCGATCTGCGCCAGTTCGAGGCGCACGGCCGCATCGAACGGCTTTTTGATGGCCTCCATGTGCAGTTCGGCGAAGCGGTCGTGCAGCTTGCGCCACGCCTGCATCTGCTGCAATTCTCGTTGAGCGGACTCGCGATCACCCAGGCGTTCGTATGCCTGCACCAAAAAGAAGCGGAACCGCCAATGGGCCGGATGTTTTTGTACGGCTGATTCCAGGACCTCCACAGCTTCGGCATAACGGGCCTCGTTCAATCGGCGTTGGGCCTTGAGCTGCAAGGCACGGATATTGCCCGAATCCATTTGCAGGGCCGCGGTGATCTGCTCCTCCGCGGCGGCGGAATTCCGCAAGCCGTCGTAGCATTCCGCCTTGAGTGCGCAGATTTCCGCGGACGGCGACAGGGGCTCCAATATTTTCAACGCCTCTTCGAATTCGCGCTGCCGCACCAGGCATTCCGCTAATTCGAATTGAATCTCCGGAGCTGCCGCCTGCCGCGGGTCTCGGAGCAACGACTCGCGATAGGCCGCCACCGCGCGCGGCCACTCTTCGAAATCGTGAAACATCAGCCCCAACAAACGTAGCGATCGGGCATCGGTAGGATCTTGTTCAGCGACGATTTGCAGATGATGCGTGGCCTGGTTCATGGCCCCCAAATCGTAGTAACAGGCGGCGATCCAGCGGTGCGCCTCCGTCAGATCGGGCTTCATGTCCAGGGCCTGCCGCAACACCTGCACGGCCTCGCCCAATCGATCCAATTGATAAAGGGCCTCGCCCGCCGCGCACAGCGCCCAAGCCCTCGTGTCCGGATGATCTCGCGCCGCGGTCAGGACGTCCAGCGCCGGGCCGGGTCTTCCGCGACGGAGCAGGAGATAGCCGTTCAACAACGCTCGATGCGGTTCCCAGTCCGGATGTTGCGGAAGGATCTCGGCCGCCGCGAGGACGGCCGCCGCATCGCCGTCGCGCATCGCCGTCTGGGCCTCGCGAAAAGCCCGCTCCGGAGCCGTCCGGTACCGCAGCGAAGTTCGCCACACCCCGAGCCCCGGTCCCGCCAAGAAAGCGAGACAAAGTATCGCCGCTCCCAGACGCCGCAACCCCATGGATGAAGGTCCGACCTTGGCGAACGTATCCCCTATGGGGGCTTCGGATTGAATAGAGTCGAGAGATTCGCTCATCTTCGCCAGTACGTATTCAAGTTCGATACCCGACCGACAGACGAGCATTCACCGCCGCGATCACCCCGCACCCGCGCGAACAACGGCCATAGAACCGGCATAGACAAAGACGCGACCTATCGCGATTCATTATACCGCAGGCAACCGGCAACCACGCTCGCCGCACGGCGGCTTCGACCATGCAGCTTGACCGGCCCCTTGAGTGCTTCCACAATGGAAAGACCCGCGGGCATGCGGCCCGTCCTAGGGGAGCCATTCCGAACGGTCGGCCTCGTCCTTCGCGTATGAATCCATCCGCCCCCCTTCGTTTCGCGCCGCCAGCATTGCTGATCGCGATCTTGCTCGTCGCCGGCTGTCCGGTCCAACGCTCGGAGGATGACAAGACCTCGCCGCGTCGTGATGTGCGGTCGGGCGACGCTTCCCCCCTCGATGCGGGCCTGCGCTGCCCCGTGGTATTCACGGATGCGAGCGCATCCAGCGGTATCACTTTCGTTCACACGGACGGATCGAGCGGCCGACACTACATCATGGAGGCGATGAGCGCCGGACTGGCGATCTTCGATTACGACAACGACGGCGACGAGGATGTTTACCTGCTCAACGGTGCCCCCCTGCCCGGCACGGTCGTCGAGCAGCCCCCGCGCAACGCCCTTTACCGCAACAACGGCGACGGCACCTTTACCGACGTCACCGACCAGGCCGGCGTGGGCGATACCGGTTTCGGTCTGGGCGTGACCGCGGGAGACTACGACGGGGACGGCTTCCTCGATCTGTACCTCAACAACTTCGGTCCCAACGTGCTCTATCGCAACAACGGCGACGGCACCTTCACCGACGTCACCGAAATTGCCGGCACGGCCGGCGGCAACAAGGTCGGCGCCGGCTGCGCCTTCTTCGACATGGACGGCGACGGCGATCTCGACCTGTATGTGGCCAACTATCTCGTGTTCGAGTACGACATGCACGTCATGCGGACGAAAAACGGCTATCCCGCCTATCCCTCTCCGCGCGATTACGACCCCGTGCCGGATACGCTCTATCGCAACAACGGCGACGGCACTTTTACGGATGTGAGCGAGGAGGCGGGCATCGCCGCGCACGCGGGCAGCGGCATGGGCATCGTCTGCGCCGATTTCGACGACGACGGCGACCCTGATGTCTTCGTCTGCAATGACGTCGGCGCGAATTTCTTTTTCGTCAACCAAGGCGACGGCACCTTCCGAGAAGAGGCCGTCTTTCTCGGTACGGCGTACAACGGCAACGGCGAGGAAAACGCCAGCATGGGCGTGGATTGCGGCGACTACGACAACGACGGCCTGTTGGACTTCTTCATGACCTCCTACCAGAATGAACTGCCCGTCCTTTATCGCAACACCGGCAAGGGATACTTCGAGGACGTCACCGCCCAAACCAATGCGGGAGCGGCGGTTTTTCGCCACGTCAATTGGGGAACCGCCCTCGCCGACTTCAACAATGACGGCTTCCGAGACATTTTCATTTCCAACGGCCACACGGAGGACTACGTGGATATGTACGACGACACGACGTCGTACAAAGCGGCCAACACGGTTCTTGTGAATACGGGACACGGCGGCTTCATGCCTCTGCCGCCCGACTGTGGAAGCGGTCTGAAGCCCGTCCTCGCCAGTCGCGGCGCCGGCGTCGCCGATCTGGACAACGACGGCGACCTCGACGTGGTCGTCCTTAATATCCGCGACAAAGTTACCGTGTTGCGCAACGATAGCCCGGCGGCCGGACATTGGTTGCAACTCGAACTTCGGGCGCCCGGCGGCAATCGTTTCGGGGTGGGCGCCAAGGTGACGGTCCTGGCGGGAAGCTCGCGGTGGGTCGATGAGGTCCACAGCGGGCGCGGCTATCAAAGCCACTGGGGACTGCGGCTGCACTTCGGATTAGGGAGGTATGATCGCGTGGACCGGGTGGAAGTCCGTTGGCCCGGCGGACCCGTCGAGACGTTCCAAGTACCGGCCGTCGATCGGCGCTACGTCCTTCGCAAAGGCGGCGAGGTCGTGCCGGTGCCATAACCGAAAACGGCAACGGGGGACCGTTCACGCCGCACAGTCGGTCCCGCATCAAGGCGGAATGGCCCGGCCGGTTCCCGCGGTCAGCGTCGCATGATGATCGGCGGGCACGTTCTCGAAAACCTCCTTCTTCCCGGAAGGCCAAGTCACCTCAATGCGGTCGGCGACGGTACTTTTTCCTAGGCCGAAATGCAGCCGCAATCCCCAATGGCTTTGATAGCCGCGGCCGGCGTGTACCACTTGGACTTGCCTGCGACCGCCGGCCGTCACGGCGACTTTGGCACCCACGGCGAAGCGGTTGGGCGGTTCGCCGCGGAGGCTGATTTGGAGCCAGTGATGATCCCGCGGCGTGTCGTTGCGAAGGATGGTGGGAGGACGTCGCGAATTGAGTATGACCACATCCAGGTCGCCGTCGTTGTCCAGATCGGCGACGCCGGCCCCGCGAGAGGCTTCCACGATTTCCGCCACCGACCCGCATTGCGAGGTGACGTTTGCCAACCTGCCGTCGCCGGTATTCATCAGGACCAAGTTTGGCACACGGTATCGGCGTTCGGGATAGCGTTGTTGGATGTTGTCCTCCGTGTGCCCGCAAGCAATAAACACGTCCTGATCTCCGTCATTGTCGAAGTCCGCCCAAGGCGATCCCCACGTCACATACGGCAACGTGGCGCGATCCAATCCGGCTTTTCGACTTACATCGAGGAAATACTCCCCTCCGAAGTTCCGATACAGCATGGCGGACTCGTTCTCGTACGACGTCACGATCACATCCGGCCAACCGTCGTTATCATAATCCGCTGCATCGGGGGCCATGCTGCCTTGGGGTAACCCGGCCAAATCATAAGCCACCCCGTAGATGACGCCGACCTCCTCGAAACGGCCGTCACCGCGATTGAGAAACAAGAAATTCGCCATTTCGTCGTTGGCTACAAAGACATCCGTTCGTTCATCGCCATTGACATCGAAACAGACGATTCCCATACCCGTGCCCGCATGTTGAGCGATCCCTGCCTCCGCGCTTACGTCCGTGAAGGTACCATCGCCGTTATTGCGGTAGAGCGTATCCGGTTCCGGTTCATGCTCCAACGGGCCGGGATAGAACACCACGCCTTGTACCATGCGCGGCCGATGCGTTGCCGGATCGAATTTCACGTAGTTGGCCACGTAGAGGTCGAGATCGCCGTCGCCGTCCATGTCGAAGAAGGCGCAGCCGGCGCCGACCTTGTTGCCGCCGGCCGTGCCGGCAATTTCGGTGACGTCGGTGAAGGTGCCGTCGCCGTTGTTGCGATAGAGCACGTTGGGACCGAAGTTGTTGAGGTACAGATCGAGGAAGCCGTCCCCGTCGTAGTCTCCCGCGGTCACGCCCAGACCGAAACCGGTATCGCCCACGCCGGCCTGGTCGGTGACGTCGGTAAAGGTGCCGTCGCCGTTGTTGCGGTAAAGGGCGTTGCGCGGGGGCTGCTCGACGACCGTGCCGGGCAGGGGGGCACCGTTGAGCAGGTAAACATCCTCGTCGCCGTCGTTGTCGTAATCGAAGATCGCCAGTCCGGCGCTCATCGCCTCCATGATGTAGTGTCGGCCGCTCGATCCATCCGTGTGAACGAATCTGATGCCGCTCGACGTCGTTATGTCGGTGAATCGTACCGCGGTGGAGACCTTCCGGTCGTCCGGCGCCGCGATCGGCGGCCGATATTCGCGAAAACGCCTGCCGGGCGTTTCGGCTTCGCCCGTGAGCTCCGCACGCTTCGTGCCGGGTAAGGCCGTGGCGTTCGGCACATCAACGTGAGGCGGCCGATTCCGAGAGCGTTGAAGCACCACGAAGGCGACGCTGCCCAATATGACGATGACTGCCGCCCACGCCAAGTGCGGACCGGTGCGCCACCTGCTCATTGCTTGCCGGCCTCCTCCCGCAGGTCGTGGTCCGGCATTTCCGACGTTACGTCGGAAATCGTGGAACGCGCAGAGTCGGCCGACGCCGAGGCCGCCGCCTCGCGCTCGTGCCGTCGGGACTGGAGCAGGTCGCCCGTGACGCGATAATACGCCGCCAAGAGGGCATGCGCGGTCGCCTCTCGGGGGTTTAGCTGCAAGGCCGACCGCAGCCAGCGAGCGGCATCGTTCGGATTCCCGTACCGCAGCAGAATCGCACCGATTTCGCAGCGGATTCCCGGATCACCGGGCTTTTCCACCGCCGTCCGGATCAACTGATCGAGCCGCCGCAAAGCCGGCTCTGCCTGCGCCACGTATTCGGCGTGCGGGCGGGCCGCGTCATCGCGACCCAGACCTCGCAAGGTTTGAACCAAAGCGTTGCGGACCGTGACATCGAACGGTCGTTCCGCCGCCGCCAACTCCAGATGCGGGAGGGCCGACGCAAAATCCCCTTCCGCCAGGCAGATTTCCCCCAACAAGGATCGCGCAGCAAATCCGTCCGCTCCTTGCGACACGAGTGATTCCAACTCTTCACGTGCCTCGGCGACGCGGCCCGCACGATAGGAACTTTCCGCCCAAAGCAGGGCCGCTTCGGGCACGGCCGTCCTCGATCGCCGCGCGTACTCCAACAGCTCCGCGGCCTCGTCGTACCTCCGCATTTCCATGAGCACTTCGGCCAATCGGCATCGAAGCTCATCGCGGTCCGGCTGGAGCGTCAGGGCTTTTCGATACGCTTCGGCCGCCTCGGGAAAATGCGCCATCGCCTGGTTCAAGTAACCGCGCAAGTAATGAACTTGCGGGTCTTGGGGATGGTCCTTTTGCCAAGTATCGAGCAGTAGCCTTGCATCATCGAATCTCAAATTGGCGAAGTAGCCGAGCACGTAGGCCTGGCAGGTTTCCAGGACCTCGC
Organism: Thermogutta hypogea; assembly: GCF_055386265.1. Taxonomy (NCBI): domain Bacteria; kingdom Pseudomonadati; phylum Planctomycetota; class Planctomycetia; order Pirellulales; family Thermoguttaceae; genus Thermogutta; species Thermogutta hypogea. Next base: position 179,774 of record NZ_AP042425.1, on the reverse strand, counting down.
CCTCTTGATCGACCAGCAACTCGCGCAAATGAGGCTCGGCGGCTTGCAGGTCTCCCGACTGAGCTTGAAGGAGCCACCGTTCTCGCCGCCCTCGGCGCGGATCAAGCCCCATCGCCTCCGCGCGCTGCAACAACCAATCCGCTCGCTCCAAGTCGCCCTGATGGCGGTGAGCGCGGGATAACAGGAATACCGCCTCGGCATCGTGGGGGTTGTAACGCAGGGCCTTCCGCAATTCCGACAGGGCATCGGCGGATTGATGCCGCAAGAGCAGTTCTCGGCCGCGCTCCCGGTAGTACTGATCCTGCCACCAAGGCCCGATCCACCACCAAAAGGCAAACCAGCAGACCATCGCCCCGGCGGCAAGGGCTGCACGAGCTACGCTCCGGCGACTCATCACCATGCGAATCATAACGACCCGTTTGCCGGCAACCCGCTATTCGCAATCGCTTCCCGCCCAAAACGTGTTTCCGAATGGGCATCCCCGATGAGAGAAAACATCGCCACCCGCGAAAAAGGCCGCACGCAAGGCTCGCTTCCAAATCCCCCTGGCAAATCGATGAGGCCGCCCACGCCTGCCGTCGCGGCGTGCTGCCGATATTATACACGGGATTCGAGGGCCTTGGGCAAAAGCGATCGCGGCGACTTGCCGCCCGAGTCGAATCGGCCGATCGCCGCGTGCAAGGAGGGGTTTTTTAGAGAGTTGCGAGATACGGAGCGACCGTCGCCCCGCCCCTGCCGCCATGAGGATCTCTCAATGGAGGCGAAGCCCTTCCAAGAATTTCCGCTGCTCGGCAAAGGCCTTTTCCGGAGGCAGGAGTTGCAGGGCCTCGCGGATGACGGTCGCGGCTTGCGTTGTACCCTCCGTATCCGCCAGATGCAAGGCCCAGCGGGCATACAACTGGGCAAGGTTGCCGGGCAACGGGCCGTAACCGGGGTCGATTCGCACGGCCAAGCGCAGCCGTTGTGCCGCCGCCGGGTAGTCCTTCTCGCCGGCCGCCGCGATGGCCCAGTTGTTCAACGCCGCCAAAAGGTTATCCCGCGCCGTGCGGTTGCCCGGATCGAGGTAGAGCGCCTTCACGTTGTCCGCCACCGCCGCGGAAAACCGTTTTTTCAAGACGGCTTCGACGCCGCGGTTGTAATACACCGTACCCACGAGTGCGACCGGGCTCAGGGGTCGGGCCGCCTCTCCGTAAGGATTCGTGTTTCCCGCCGACTTCGGCCCGGAAACCAGAGGGCCGCTCTCCATGCTCTCCGTCCCAGCGACAAGGTACTCACGGGGCGATGCGCCGGGATGGTCCCGCCCAAGGTCGAACCACTCCGCGCACGTCGCTTCCACGATGACGGCTTTTCCCCCGCAATCCACGCGGCAATATGCGTGCGTCGGCGACTGAAGCGGCTCCACCGCCAAGCCGAGACGCTCCGCCAGCGTGCAAAACCAGACCGTCGCGCTGACGCAGTTGTAGCGTCCTCGGGTCAACGGCTCCAAGGGCGAAGTGGCTTCCAAGCGATAGTCGCCCGTCAGTATCTCTTGATGCAGGTAGCGAAAGACGGCTTCCAGTCTTTGTCGGGCGGATGCATCGGCGGGAATTCGTTTCGCGGCATTTCGCACATGCGATTCCATGCGGCGTCGCAGCCACTCCAATTCGGCCGCGTCTCGGACTCCCGCAGCCACCGCGGCCGCTTCCGGAAGCGACAGCGTATCCCAGCGACCGTCCAAGGCGTCTTGAAAAATGCGCCGTTCCAGCTCCGTCGTCTCCGATCGCGTCGTCGCAACCAGCCAGGCGTAGTCGGGATCGGTGACGGGCGCGTTGTCAAGCGCCAGGGCGGTGCGGAGGATCTCGTCGGGCGGTCCCGCCGGGTCACCGTTCGGCATCGGCAGGTCGATGGCCGACGTGTTCGCGATGCCGGCAAGCGGAGCGTCCGCGCCCACGGCGTGGGCGGGCCTCGCCGAACGGCGGAAGGACATCGCCTGCGAGAACGAGGCGCGGCATTCTCCCGCATCTCCGCCCCGCGATTCCATGCAAACGGGCGACAGCTCGCTCAACGGCGGCCGCCAAGATCGGCTCGCGTAACCGATCAAGCACAAGGCCGCTATCGAAACGAGGGCTCCCAACGTCCGGCCGTGAGAACGAGAAATAGCATTCATGAGGTGATCCACGGATGCGGCTATTCCCGAAGTGTGACCCCCAAGGGAGTCGGCAAAAGCCTCCATTCCCCAAAAACGTAGGTCGCGGAATCGAGTTGGGCAAATCGACTCCGATGTTCGCCGCGGATTCCTCGAAAAATGATTCGGGCACCGGCCCCGTCCGTTTTGTGCTTGGGGAGAACCGCAGTCCCGGCGTTCGGCGGGTGACGATTCTAACGACTATTCGACTTGCCGGTCCAACGCCAATGCCACTCCTTGACCATGCAATAGGATACGGGGACGACGAACAACGTCATCAGCTCGATCAACATGCCCCCGAAAGATGGAATGGCGATCGGCACCATGACGTCGCTCCCCCGCCCCACGCTTGTCAGAACGGGCAGCAGGGCGAGGACGGTGGTGGCGGTCGTCATGAGGCAGGGACGGATTCGCCGCAATCCCGCCGCCACGGTCGCCTCGCGAATCTCGGCGATGCTTCCCGGCTTCTGCCGCGCGAACTGCTGATCCAAGTATCCGGCGATGACGACTCCGTCATCCGTGGCGATACCCCACAACGCGATGAACCCGACCCACACCGCGACGCTGAGATTCATGGCCTTCATCTGGAACAGTTGTCGCAGGTGCACGTCGAAGACCGCAAAATCCCCGAACCACGCCTTGCCGTAAAGGTAAAGCAAAAGGAATCCGCCGGACGCCGCCACGAACACTCCGCTGAACACGATGAACGTGGTGGCCACGCTGCGAAACTGCAAATAGAGCACGAGGAAGATGATGAAAAAGGTAAGGGGAATGACCACCGCCAGCGTCCGCGCGGATCGCACCTGATTCTCGTACGAACCGATGAACGTCGGCATCTCCGTACCCGGCGGCAGGACCAGTTCCCCCTTGGCGTAAGCATCGCGCAGCAGATTGCGGCAGCCTTCCACCACATCGACCTCGGCGAATCCGGGAAGCTTGTCGAAGATCACGTATCCGACCAATTTGGTGTCTTCGGAACGAATCTCCATCGGTCCCCGTACGTATTCGATGTCGGCGACCAATTCCAGGGGAATTTGGGCGCCGGCGGAGGTCGTGACCAGGATCCGCTTCAATTGCTCGATGGAATCACGGCGTTCGCGAAGATAGCGGACGCGGACGGGATAACGTTCCCGGCCCTCCACCGTCGTGGTGAGCGGCTCACCGCCCACCGCCGTCTCCACCAGGTCTTGCACCTGGGCCACCGTGACGCCGTAACGCGCCAAGTCGTCGCGGCGGAGGTGAATCTCCAAATAGGGTGAGGCGACCATGCGGTCGGCGAAGACGGTTTTGGAATCGACACCCGGCGCCCGGCGGAGGAGTTCCTCCAACTGCAACCCCACGGCTTGGATATCCTCGAGGCGATTACCGCGAATTCGGGCGGCCATGGCGGCTCGAATACCGGTCTGCAACATGACGATCCGCGCGGCGATCGGTTGCAACTTCGGCGCCGCCGTCAATCCCGGCAGTCGGGCCGTCCGTTCGATCAACTGCCACAAGTCGTCGGAGGAACGAATTTCCGGCCGCCACTGGCGATAGGGCTTGCCGTGGGGGTCGGGAATCAAGTTACCCGCCGCATCGCGAACGAATTCGATCCGGCCGTCCTTTTCCTGATAGCGGTAATAGAGCCGTCTTCCATCGGCATCGACGGCATATTCCGGTTTGTAGGTGATGACGGTTTCGATCATCCCCACAGGGGCGGGATCGAGGGCGCTTTCCACGCGTCCCAGCTTGCCCACCACCGATTCGACTTCCGGAATCGCCGAGATCGCTCGGACTTGTTTGCCGAGGTAGTCCTCCGCTTGGGCTAAAGAGACGTGCGGCATGGCGGTCGGCATGAGGAGAAAGGATCCCTCATCCAAGGGCGGCATGAATTCTCGACCCAGCCCGGGGAATTCATGGCTCGCCCAAACCCACCAGGGGTGACCGCGCACCGAATCCGACGATATTCCCAGCGGCGACGGAAGGTGCGCCAGGAAGCCGAACATGCGTTCGAAGCCCAGCCAGACGCAGCCGGCCAGGAGCACGGCCGAGATGGGGAACACGTAGAAAACCGCCTTGTGTGCCAGGAAAAACCGCAAGAGTTGCCCGTAGAACCGCTGGAAGATCAGAAACGTCGCGAGCAAGCCGCCGACCACGCCGCCGCAGAATACGGAGTTCCGCATCCATCCGGCGTCGGCCCCCAGAGGCATCCAGTCCTGCGACAGCAAGAACACCCCGAGAACGGCCGCGGCAGCGGTGAGCACGCGACGATAGACGGCCGCAAAACGCGGTGCGAACTCCGCGATCAGGATGTTGCCGGACCACAGAAGTGCGGCGGGAAGCAACCACCACGCGAAAGTGACGGCGCCCGCGATTCCCGCTGCGACCAAGGCGACGGCCGCACCGACCCGAAACCACAACCGAGGGCGATTGACGCTGAAGAGGATGTGGGCCAAGGGAGGCAGCAGCGTCAAAGCCACGATCACGGAGGCCAGCAGAGCGAACGTCTTGGTATAAGCCAGCGGCCGGAACAGCTTGCCCTCCGGCCCGATCATCACGAAGACCGGCAAGAATCCCAGAATCGTCGTGCTTACGGCGGTCAGCACGGGGCGCCCCACTTCCGAGGCCGCTCGGAAAATGACCTCCACGCGCGACTCCTCGGGCGTTGCCTCGTCCAAATGCCGCAACATGTTCTCCGTGAGGATGATCCCCATATCGACCATCGTCCCGATAGCGATGGCGATACCGGCAAGCGACATGATATTGGAATCGACATGCAGGACTTTCATGCCGATGAAGGACATCAGCACGGCCAATGGCAGCAGGGACGAAATGAGAAGCGAGGAGCGGAAGTGGTTCACCATGATCAGTACGACGATGATGGTGACCAATACCTGCTGGCGCAAGGCGTCGCCCAAGGTCCCCAGCGTCTCTTGAATCAATTCCGTGCGATCATAGAAGGGAACGACGGTAACCTGGGAGCGGCTTCCGTCGGCCAGGGTCTTGACTGGAAGCCCCGGGGCAAGCTCGGCGATTTTTCGGCGGACGTTTTGGATCACGGCCATGGGGTTTTCGCCGTAGCGGGCGACGACCACGCCGCCCACCGCCTCCGCCCCGCCCTTGTTCAGCACGCCGCGACGCATGGCGGGGCCGGTCGTCACTCGGGCCAGATGCTTGACCAAGATCGGCGTCTCGCGGTCCGCTCGCACGACCGCGTTCTCCAGGTCCGCGATGTCGCGGATGAATCCCCGGCTGCGAATCATGTAATCCACGCCGTTGATCTCGATGGTCCGAGCACCGACGTCGAGATTGGAACGACGGACCGCATCGAGCACCTCGTGCAAGGTCACGCCGTAATGCGCTAGCAGTTCCGGATCGACGTCCACTTGATACTCCCGTACGAATCCTCCCACCGAAGCGACTTCCGCCACGCCCTCCGCGGCTTGCAAGGCGTAGCGGACCTGCCAGTCCTGAATGGACCGCAATTCCTCCAGGTCCCAGCCGCCGGCAGGCTTTCCGCTTTCGGGATCGCGGCCTTCCAGCGTGTACCAAAAGATTTGGCCCAGGGCCGTGGCGTCCGGTCCCAGGGTGGGAGCAACGCCGGGCGGAAGCAGTCGCTGCGCGATCGGCAGCCTTTCCAGAATGCGCGTCCGCGCCCAATAGAAGTCCACCTTCTCCTGAAAGATCACGTACACCACCGCGAAGCCGAAATACGACGAGCTGCGGATCGTCTTGACGCCGGGCACGCCCAGCAGCGACGTCGTCAAGGGGTAGGTGATTTGGTCCTCCACGTCCTGCGGCGATCGCCCCGGCCACTCCACCAACACGATCTGCTGGTTCTCGCCGATGTCGGGGATGGCATCCACGGGCACGGGACTGCGCGGCAGCCAGGGCAGTTCCCAGCGGAAGGGCATCACTGCCGCTCCCCAACCGATAACCGCCGCGATAATCAGAAAGACGACGAGCTTGTTTTCCAACGTGAAGCGGATCACCGCATCCACGAAACCGGAACCAAAAGGCTGATCTTCACGCTGATTCATGGTTCTATCCCCAGTGCATGGATTCCTTGTGCTTTCGGTGGCGCTGCTCTCCGCGGCGGTCATCGCGACGCGCGCGGAAGGTCGCTCCGGCGTCACGGTGACGACCGGCGCGGCGCGTAAGTCGCCTCCGGCGCACCGCAGCGGAGCATCTTGGCGCCGAAATAGGGATTCGCGACGTCGCCTTCCGCCTGGATCCAATCCGCGCCGCGATTGGAAAAGGCCATCGGGCAATGCACGCGGACCAAGGGCCGGGGTAGGTCGTGTCCGGTCGACCGCATCAACTCATCGGCAGCCCGCGATAACGAGTCGAAGGCCGTGCGTAGCGTTTCGATGTCTTCCGTCCGGCCGCCGGCGTCGCAAGCCTCGATCATGTTTTGCAGCAAGGCCCGGCCCAGCCGGAATTGATCTTCGTCGAGGCCCGACGTGTCCAGTGCCGCCAAGGTTTGCTTCACGCTTTGAAAGCCGGACCTCGCCGCGGTCGCATCATCAGCGGCCAGCGCTTGCTGGATTTCGAGGTATCCCCGCCAAACCGGGCGAAGCTTCGATGTGAAGTCGTGCGGAAACGCGTCGCCCATGGGGAGCCGCTCGTCCGACGTCTTTTTGACGGCTTCGCCATGGTGATGCCCCGGCTGCACGTTCGCTTCACCGCCGTCGTGCATCATGCTGGGCAGGCCGGCCAATTGGGCCGCGCTGTCGATCTTAAAATTGCCACGGACCACTACCTGCTCGCCTTCCTTGAGACCGTCGAGCACGACGTAACCCTCTCGGACGCGGGCCCCCAAAACCACCTGGCGACTTTCGAAGATCGGCTCCTCCGTCCCGGCGGCGCGGACGTACACCAGCGACCTTATTCCCGTTATCAGCGGCGCCGAGGCCGGGATCACGAGCGGCGGCGTCAGCGCCTCCGCGCGCTCGGCGGTCGGGTAGCCCAATTCCGTCAACGGGACCAGGTCCATGCCGCATCGCGTGCAACGCGCCGGCCCATCGGCGGTCACGTCCGGATGCATGGGGCACACCCATTTGCCCAAGAGTTCCGGCTCAAAGACTTGATCACCGTCCGCCAGTCGGGACTCGATCACGCCTCGCGCCAACATGCCGGGCTTGAGGCGGCCTTCCGGGTTTTCCACGTTGACCCGAATGCGGATCGTGCGCGTCTTCTCATCCAGGGTCGGCTGGATAAAGGCCACCCGCCCCGTGAACGTCTCGCCCGGATAAGCCTCGGTCTCGAACGTCACCGGTTGCCCGTATCGCACCCACGGCAAATCCGCCTCGAAGGCATCAAAAAAGACCCACAGCTCGCTCATGTCGGCAATCGTGTAAATCGGGCTGCCGGTCTGAACGTAATCCCCTTCCTTGGCGTGCTTCGTGATGACGATTCCCCCTTGCGGCGCGTAGATCGTCATGTGGTCCGTGCTTGTACGACGTGCCTTGATGTCCGCGATTTGTTCGGGCAGGATGCCCCACAATCGCAACTTCTCCTCTGAACTCTTCAAGAGCGAGGCGGCTATGGTATACGCGGGACTGCCCGGCGCGGAGGACTCCAGCGCTGACATCGCCCGCAGCAATTCCTGCTGCGCTACATTCAGTTCCGGACTGTAGATCTCCACCAGGTGGTCGCCCTTGCGGACCGGCACCCCCGTGTAGTCGACGTAGAGCCGATCCAACCGCCCGGGGAATCGCGCGGAGATCGTCGTCCAGCGAGTCTCGTCGAACTCGATTCGCCCCCAAAGGCGTACTTCTCGCACGGGGAACAGCCGCCGTGCGGGCAGCGTCTCCACTTCGGCAAGGGCAACCGCCTCCGGCGTCATTCGCAATTGGCGCGGCCCCAAAGAACTCTCATTTTCCGAGACCGGGATCAGGTCCATGAAACAGATCGGGCACTTACCGGGCTGAGGCTGCCGAATCTGCGGATGCATGGAGCACGTCCATACCGTGCTTCGGCTCTCCTGCGGATGTCCGCTTTCGGCATGCGGCTCCGAGTGCGGAAGCGGCGCGGTCGCGCGGCCCCTTCCCAGCCACCAACCCGCCATAAAGACCAATGCCAGCGCCGCGACAATCGCATAACGGCCTCCCAGGCGCCAGCGTTGCCACCACCTAGACGCAATCGGCGTCACACCTTTCTCGCGTCGTGGGGCCTGAGAATCCTCCGGAGACACTCCGGACGAAATCGAAGCTTCTTCGCGTTCTTTGGATGAGTCCCATTCCGCCATAATTCTCTCTCCTACTGAATTCGGATCATGCTTGCAGTTTTTGTTGCGCCCGGTCTCACGAAAAGATCGGGCCGCGGTTCTTTCGCTGCGGGTCCGGGGAAACGCTTTGCGGACGATCGATCACCTCGGCGGATCGCCGCGACCCGCGACACTCGACCCCGGTACGGCAAGGGCCGTTTATCCGACCTGAGAACTTCAAGACGCATGGTCGAGACGCGCCTTTTAGGCCGATGAACAACCCCTTCCGCGCCGGGCGAGGCGAGAAATCAGGACCGCCCAAGGCACAAGGTTGCAGAAAGCGTCAATCCGTCCGCATGCAAGAGCGTGCGTTGGGCACGCGAGATTAGATCTGCAAGACACAAAGGCGCAGATGGAGAGGAACCGTCGGGCAGTTCAGACAAAGTTGTGCAGCGGCGAGGAAGTCCACGCTCGGCACCGCCACGGAGAAGGCTGCCACGCATGGTACCGAGAGGTAACCCCAGCATATCGGTTGGTTCACCTCATTCGCCGAGATGCTCCGGGACGTCATCCCGGCATCCGGCGAGCAGCACTTGCCCGGCGGCGAATCCGGCGCATTTCGGCCGGGCCCACCCGTGCTTGTCGGGCTTGCGTGCCCCGGCATTCCCGGACACGGAGACACGCGGATATCGGCATTGACGGTCCTGTGGCAGAGCGGACAGCCCTTCGAAACCGGCTGTGACGCAAGAAGCTGCTTGGCGCCGAGTTGAAGCGCACAGACTCCGTGGGGAGTCCATCCCAGCAGCAACCAAACAGCCAACAGAACCCGAGCCGGGGGAATCATCGCGACGATTTCTATTAACTATCGATCCTGCCCATTGCAATTCTAGCCTATCCGTGCCGCGCGGCAACCCACACGGCCGATCATCGGGGGGACGCCTGCACCTCACTAGAATAGGCTGGGGAACAGCACACCGTACCTTCCGCTGAGCGTCGTTCTCGCGGTCTGCTCCGCGTGATTCAGGGCGGATGCCGTCCGATCCAAATTGATAACCACTTGGCCTTGCAACAAGGGATTGCCGGGATCCTGAACCAACGCTTGCAGCGACTGGACAAAAACGTTCATCAAATCGCAAATTGCCGCCTTACATTCAATCGCCTCGCGATCGACGTGCGATTCATCCAATTCGTTGAGAAACGCGATCATGGCCGTGCAGGACGACTTGAAGGCGACGAGAATCTTTATTTGCTCCACGACCGAAAATCGTTCCAGTTCGGGCAAGGTGGAGTTCAATTCCTTCCAGGTTTGCAAGGCGGTTTTCATGGTCAGCCAATATCGCAGTGTTGCGATGCCGGTTTCGGATAGCCCGCCAAGATCTTCTCCGCCGTTGCCCCCACGATGCGGAGGCTACGGCGGGAAACTAGCCATTTGCACGTTCGGCAACAACGCGGCAACTTGATCCGCGCTCACGGCGAAATTGAGATTCTGCGCTCGTATCCCGGGCGGCAAACCAAGGGTATTGACGCCGACTACTCGGCCCAGGGCATCCACCAAAGGACCGCCGCTGTTGCCGGGAGAAATCGCGGCCGTCGTCTGAATCCAGCGGGTATTCTCGTACGGTGTCATTTCCCCGCTTTAGTTCTGCAAGACTCGATCGAGTTCCTCGGTCGTCCGTACCGCGCTCACGATTCCCTCCGTGACGGTCCCCGTCAACCCCAAAGGAGCGCCGTAAGCAAAGACCTTCTCGGTCAGCGACGGCAATCCCTCACGCAAGCGAAGGACGGCCAGCGGGTGGAGCAGCCCGTCGACCTCCATGAACGCCAAATCGTATTGGGGATAAACAGCCCCGCGCGTCACGCCGAACAAGCTGCCGTCGTGCAACCGAACCTGCACCGCCCCGGCACCTTGTACCACATGGGAATTCGTCACCACTACGGGATAGGTCGATGGGCCGTCGATAAAGAAACCGCTGCCTAGGCCCGAGTCGGTGAGCACGGTGACGGTGGCCTTCTGAACCTGCTCCAACCAGTCGGCCGGCCCGGTGGGAGCCGAACGAGAGGCCGCGACCGTCCCTGCCGGACTGGAATCCGAACTCGGCCCCGTCGGCCCGGAAGCATCCTCCTCCGGCGAGCTTGTCGTGGGGGGCGGACTCGAGACCGGTGGGTCTCCCGAACCGTTGTCGCCCGGCGTTTCCGGCGTCGTGCTACCGGCCTCCCTCCCAGGCGGCACGAGGTCGCCATCGGCCTTCCGAGCGGTTGCGATCTGCCGCACTGTCGCGGAAAACGCCGCGAAAAATATGATGCCGCAGATCACGGCCCCCACGATGATCGCCGTTCGCCCGCCGATCTTGGGAAGCTGCACTTCGGGAAACTGCGTTCGGATGCTTTTGGCGATAGGTGGGGGACCGCAAACCGCGGGCGTTTCGGCCTCCGCGCGCGGTGTTACGGTTCGCACTGAACCGGGCGGCAGGACGGCCTCGGGCGCAAACCAAGTCCGCCCATCCTCAGAAAGCCGCGCATCCGCCGGCAACCGCCCTTGGTCGGCAAGTTGAACGATGCCTTTCTCGGGAAATGGGCCGCGAACTTTACCCTCGGCCAAGATGTAGAAGAACCGCGTCGGCATCGTCTCCGCCCTTTCCCCGGAATGCCTCGCTACGATCAAGCCCCGCCGCCGGCGATCCACCTCGTCTGATTCGCAGGACGGCCGCCTGCGGGTAAGCCTCTTACTGGAAGAAGACATCGCCATCGCCGCGATCGAAAAGTCCGCCCTCTTCACTCACAAGTAATACGCGATAGCGAAAACCGCCTTTTACGACCGCTTCACGAAAGACGGGCCAGGTGTCATGCGTATCAGGCCACAGGCCGATGTGTAGACCCCTGCCCGCCTGGCATTTTTCGATGCGATTCACAAAGGCGGCGGCGTTTTCGGGCCTGATGGGGATGCCTTTTTCCGGCCGCGGCGTGACGTGGATGCCGTCCAAGCCCTCGCTCAAGACGAAAAACTCCTCAACATTCAATCCCAACCTGTTCCCCCGCGCATCATACTCATGCCAGACGTACATCCTGTCGTAGCGGAGGATCAACGCGGGCCCGCCCACATAATCTTCTTTTTCTCGCGGCAGTACGATGCTGAACGTCGCCCGCGTCTTGGCCGACGCCAGTTCCTCTGTTTTCGTCTTCAGATCGCGTCGCTTCCGTTCCACTTCGTTTCGCATGTCTTCGAGATCCTGGTGCAATTCTTGTTCTCGCAAGGCAAACCGCCGCTCATGTTCGGAAAGGTCCTCGATGCGCTCACGGATCTCTTGTTCACGTTTCTCCAACTCTCGCTTTTCTCGCAACAGTTCGGCGATTTGTTGCGGCAAATCACCTTCCGCTCGTTGCAAGGCCTCGATACTCTCTTCGAGCGTCCGGACTTCCGCGGCCAAACGATCGCGGTGTGCAACGCTCGTCAGACGCTCAAGGGTGTCCCTTAATTCCTGTTCGCGCGAGGTCACGGAATTGCGAGTCAAGACGGCCAGAAGGATCGTAATCAAAACAATCCCACCGAACGTGTTGCAAATGGTGTCCAGCATCAGCTCAAGGCTGTCGCCCGTTGCCTCGCGTCGCATTCGGTCATCCTCCTGCAAGGGCGATCATTTACGAGCCCGATATCAAATGGAATTGCTGATCTTCGCCCAGGGGTTCGAAACCTCGCGGTATGCCGCGGCTGCGGAGCCAATGCAAGATCTGCCTCGCCGCCTCACTCGCCGAAGGCCTCACCAGAACGAAGACGTAGTCGCCGGCGCTTCGCTTATCGCACCAGCCGAACGCCTGCGACATCCGCTCGGCGGTGCCGCCCGTCCAACGCTGAAGTAGGGCGGCATCACCCGTCCGGCTCAAACGCATGACCGTCCACGCGTTCGGTCCTAAATCCAACACATAGCGATTGGAATCTTCGAAACCGCTTATGGTGAAGGTCAATTCCTTCATCATGCCGACGCGACGCAACTCGGCATCCACGCGGGCCAGCTCCCGATCCAATTGTTCGATTTGCCGCGTCATGGCCGCGATTTCATCCGCTCCCTCCCGCATTTCTTGATTTCCGCGGGCGAACTCCTTTTCGGTCCGTTCCTCGATTTCTCGCAGCCGTTCGGCCAACTCCTCGACGTGCCGCCGCAGCGCCGCCGCGGCCTCCGGTGAGATTTCACGGTAGTCTTGCGACGCCTGCGTCATTTGCTGCAACTCTTCCTCCAGCTCGGCCTTTTTTTGTTCCAGGCTTCGGACCTCATCGTCCGTCGGCCCGGTTTCCGTCGCGATCTCTTGCACTCGAGCCGCGGCTTGCACCAACTGCAAGGCCAAGAGAAGCGCAATGAAGAGGAGAATTCCCATTACCGAGGTAATGATGTCTTGAAAGGAAAAAAGGCTGATCGCGGGCCCGCCGCCTCTACGCATGTTCCGGTTCCTTCGCTTCCTCCATGGTCAGTCTTAGACGACCGACGATGTAACGGCTACAGTATTCGGAGCAACCTTCGAGGAACTCGTACTCCGCCTTTCGCAGCGAGGTGATCCCCATTTGAATGATGAGGGCGGCGATGAGGGCCACCAGCGTCGTATCGAACGCCGTGCCCAAACCGGCGGTGACTTGGCGCAGTCCGTTCGTCAAGGAACTCATGTCGCCGCCGCCTGCCAGGACTTGCGAGAACGCCCCGATGGATTGAGATAACCCCAAGACAGTGCCGATGAATCCGAGCACGGGGATCGCCCAAACAAAGCCCTGCACCAAACTGTACGACGTCTCCAAGGCCGATTCGTCCTGCTCGGCAATGGAACGCAGGATGTCGTCCACGTCCGTAACCCGGCCGAGATTGCGAAGATTCGAGAGCGCCAGAAGAATGCGATTGTAGAGGAGATAGGCCTGCGGCTCGTCGGCCACGGCGTAGATTCGCTGAACCACTTCGTCCGCGGTGAGCGGCGACAGCACGAAGTCGGGTTGCTCGGGAGTGACCGAGTAATTCAAGGCCGCTCGTTGGACCTTCAGCTTGCGCCACTTGATCCAGAGAAACACGAGCGACCACATGGCCAAGAATACCGTGGCGTATTGCGTCGGCCCGCGCTGGAGGAGAATGTCCGCATAACGCGCCCAGCGATCGGGAAGGGCGAGCAATGCCCCGAACAGCGCCGCACTCATGATGGCCGCCAAAACTCCCGTGAAGAGGATATTGACGCGGGTATAGCGGCCCCCGCGAAGACCCCAACGGCGCTCGGGGTCCGCGCGATGCCATCGCAAGGGAGTATTCACCGCCTCCTTCTCCGCGGACAACCAGTCTCGGTCGAGATTCATCGTCATTCCCGCGCTTTCCTGGAGCACCATGAGCAATCACCAACGAGAAGCGTCCACGTCCGCCGCCATAACGACAATCCATATAATCCCAATTACGGCGATCGTAATCAAAGCGAGTATGCCCTGCCAAAGATAAGACGTGCGCCAACGGCCCAAGACCGTGTCCAGAACAGAGGCGGACGGTGTATACTTCAACGCCCCGATGGCCTTATTCGCGGCGAAAAGATAGGCAAGCGGAACGAACCACATGATGCAACCGAACAACTGGAGTACGGCCGCGACCCTGACGCCGGCCAACGGCGCGAACAACATCCCGAAGAAACCAATGATGAACAGGATGACTAAAAGCACGCTCCAACAGACCGCGGCAATCCCCGACCACAAGCCGATATCCAACAGTAGTTGGATGGTCTTGGGAGATAATGCTTGCTCCCCGGCATCGAGCTTAGGTGATTTGCCGACCGCCGCGGCGGCATCACTTCCGGCGCGCGACGGAAGATGGACGGCCAATTCCGTGGCGTGTACCGGCTGCCAATCCGCCATGCCGTCCGTCCAGACGCGATTATCGGCTCCGACAACCCCCGTCGCGATCAATCGCGTCAGTTGAGAAACCGGCACGGGGCCGTTCTCCCTGCCATCCAATTCGTAATACCAAACCGTTTCCGATGCCCGCTGAGCGGGCATGGCGTCCGGCACTTGAGAAACGACATTCGGCTCCACCAACCTTACCTGGTCGTCCGCGGGAGAGGACTGCGGCGCGAACAATTCGGGAACCTCGCCGGCAGGCCGCCATTCCGAGCCGTCGCACGAAACGTCGTGCTTTCGTGTCAACTGCCCACGCTCGATCATCTTCAAAACTTGGTCTCGGCGAAACGGCCCCAACACATTGCCCCGAATGCGGATGTGATACGTTTCCGGTCCGGACATGCCCTCGCTCCCATGCATTTCGTGCTACCTACCGGCTGAACTCCGGAAAAACCCAGGTCGCACCCCGTCCATCATCGCACCGTCCGTCGTCCATCCTCTCTTGCCGGCGATGCTCGCCGTTTCTTTCCGATCATTTCTCGGAAGTCCGGGACGCATCTCCGAACTCGAAGATGGGCGTGCCGAAGGGCACGGTCGTGTACTGCCAATTCAAGCTAGATCCCTCATCGACCCGAGCGATAATCCGAATACCCCGCACGTCGGACGTGGATGACGACGGCGAGGGCACGCCGACGAGGATCGTGTTGGGACGTAAAGAATCCTTCACACCGTAGAATCGCGGGGTTCGCGAACTGTCGTCGACGTAATACACGAATCCGACCCAGCGAAGTACCGGCAGCGGACGTTGAACGTCTTCCACGGATTGCAACGTGGCCGCCGCCATCGCCTCGGCCTCCCGCAGCGACGGGGTCCGCAGCGGAATTGCCGGGCCGGCGTTGGAATCGCTCACCCAACGGGGTTCATATTGCATCCATTCCTTTCGAGTCCGCTGGAGTTGGTTTTTCAGATCATTAATAGCCGGTCCCCATTGCTCGGCGAATATCGGACTAAGAGCGGACGTCGCCAGGACGGTGTCCGCGAACAATCGGGCAAAGATATAGTCGTTGACCGGGACGCGCAGGGACGGCCGGGCGGAAGACGAAGAATCTTGGGCCGATCGGGCGGCCGATGCCCAGTCCTCCTTCGCCTTCTCCTGGTTTCGGATCATATTCACGAGGAGATCGCAAGCCAGCTTTTCCAAGTTTTCGGGTTGATCCGGCACTGCACTCAGGAACGTATCCGACTCTTCGCGGAGCCGGCGTTGCGGACTGATGTCGGCGAAGATCACGGCAGGCCCGGAAACGGTCTTCATCTGCCTCACCGGCGTCTCGTCGAATGGGTCGTCCATGACAAGCGCGGGAATGCCCGTCCTGGAAGCCGAAAGCTTATCGCGCAAGTCCTCGAGGGAATAGAGGATCGTCTCCTGCCCGTCCGCCAATTCGCAATAGCGATAAGTCTGCTTGACGATCACCGCTTCCCACGGTTTCAGAATCGCTTGCAAGGCCGCCTGGTCGCGTTTCGTGACCGCTTCCACATAGGGCAGCCATCGCGATCGCAGGAATTCGTTCCATTTGTCGTTCCCGCCGGTGGGAAATCCGATCTTATTGACCGCCGTGAGCAGCCGCGCCGCCGAATTCGGGTCGGGGGCTGCGCGGCGGGAATTCCAAAGCTCGGCCACGGCGTTCCAAGCATCAACGGCGTCCCACGGCAGCGTGTCGGCCGTCTTGGCGCATTCCTCGGCGAATCGATTGTTCGGGTCTCCCGCAATCTCCCGCAGGGAGGCCTCGAACGCCCCCCTCCGTTCCATTGCCTGAATCAAGGGTTGTACCCGCTGTAGATTACGCACCAGCTCCTCGCGGCGGCTCTTGATGACGGTCAGCCGAGCCAGCAAAGGCGAAGCGGATGCCGTCAGCGATTCCGGGACCGTGGTGTCGTGACTCAACTCGCGGATCGCCGCTTCCACCTCGCCGATCTCCTTCTCCGTCACCAGCGAGATGTCCGTCGCCTCCAGACGACGAATCTTTTCCGTAGCCTCGTTGAGCCGTTCCTTCCACCGTTCCCGTGCAAGGCGATCCAAATCGCGCCATCGCTCCTCGGCGCGGCCCGCCAGGCGTTGCGCGTCGAGTTTCTCCTCATCCGATCGGGCAAGCGCGGCCAGGTGTTCTACGTCCTCCTTCGAGGGGTTGCCCTCCGGGCTCGCGAGACGCTCCTCGATCCGACCGACCAAACTCTTGAATTCCCGCAGCCGCCCATCTTCCTTTTCATGGGCATCCTTCAAGCGTGCCAAAGCGGCTTGCACCGTGGCGGATTCAAACACGGTCGGCCGATCCTCCTTCAAACGCGCTACGAATTCATCCGCGGCTTGCAATTCATTTTTGGCAATGAATTCGTCCACGCTTTTCGCAATTTCCGCTCGATCCTGAAAGCGCATGATCAGCCACGTTGTCGCGAATACCGCGACCAGCAGTGTCAACGCGACGACGCCGGCGGTCACCATGCGCAACTGATGCCCCCGATGTCGCTCCGCCGTCAACCGCTCCACGACCAACCGGTAACGCCGCTCCAGCTCGATCGGCAGGCTCCGTCCTCCGGCAGTGGCGGCGTCGTGCAGCTTCACCAACTGTTCCAATGTTTGGGGGTGATCCAGAGCGCGCTCCAAGGACGCCTCCGCCGTAGCGGCACGTCGCCGTTGCTCCGCATCCCGCCGGCGCTGCGTCCACCACTCCCGGGCCGGCTCGACCGCAATTCGACGAGAATCGTCGTGTTCCAGATTGAGAGCCTCGCACAGGGCATCAAACTCCTGGAGCGCCTCACCCAGCCCTTCTTCGTCGGCGGCGGCATAGGCCGCGTCCAGGCGTTCGACGACCTGACCCAGCATCGCCGTCATGCGGTTGCGATCCACCGCGGTCACGGAACGGTCGATCTCCTCAATCACCTCGCGCGGCACTTGGACGGTCCATGTCGCGGATTCGATCAGCGCTCGCATCCGCAGGAGTTGGTCCCGGTCTTCCCGCTTCACCGCTGCGGCCACCTCCTGCCGGATCTCTTTAAGCCATGCCTGTTCGAATGCTCGAATGTCGTCATGCCAGGTCAAGTTGGTCTCGTCGGCAGCGGCCAGCCGCCGCAACGTTTCCAGGCGTTCGCTGACGGTCGCCCGGGCCAGGTTCTGATAGCGCCACAATCGTGTCAGCGTCTCCAGCGTGGGGGAAACGGAGTAGGCATCATGGATCGCTTTCAGCCGGTCGTGCAGCAAGGCGGGGGGCGCCGGCATGCCCAGCAGCTGGCACAGCGCAACCCAACGCTCGCGCTCGGAGAAATCGAGCGTTCCCGCCCACTCGATCAATCTCGGCTCGAACTCCGCCCACCGCACTGCCTCGGCCGTTTGCCCTTCCCGCAACAGCTTAAAGCATTCTCCGATCCGCTGATTCACGGCGCGGCACTGCTCGGCATACTCTGCCGCCAATTCGGCCAACTCGCCCTGATCCCATTCGCCCGGCGCGGCGACCACGGCTTGCAGCAGATCGATCAGTTCTTGAGAATCCCGCATGAGTCGGATTTGCCTTCTATCGCCCGTTCCTTGTCTGCCTCCACACTCGACGATTCGCATTCCGCCTGATTATTTGTTGTACGTCCACTTCTGATCGAACACGCGAATCCGCGTGCCCCCCAATTCCTCCGGCACGATGTCGACCTCCAGCCTGCCCTCCATGTGAAGGACCTCCATTTTGCGAACGGATGGCCCGGACCCGCCAATTTTCGGATCAATCATTTCGATTATGAAGGCCGACCTTTCGCCCTCCTTGCGCTTTATATCGTAGCCCTCCCTGAACTTTATATTGCAGTCAAAGGATTCAACGCCCGGCATTGCAGTGCCGGGATGTGAGGTGTCTTGACTGTCGTTGGGCTTTAACTTGAATGTAAGGCGATTGGATTTGTCCGAGGTGTATGGAATCTCCCGAGGAGCTTCTAACTCGTACTCCGCAGAGCCCTCTTTGCCATCCTTAGAAAAGGAGATGGTGAGCCCAATCTTGTTTATGGTCAGCTTCACCTCCGTCGTTGCTTCATTCGGGTCACGAGGCATCGCCCATTCCGGGACGTGGAGCGTAAATCGCAAGGAGAACGGGATAGCGCTCTCGGCAGCCTCCATCTGAACCCTTTGAAATTGCGTTTCCAGTTCAGGGCGGGCCACAAAGATCAGTCGATCGCGATCGATCAGGTAATGGAAGGAGTCCTTACTAGTATCCATTGCTCCGTCTTGAACCTCTTCCCCGTTGTGAACCTCTTCGATGACGCCGAGCTTGATCCACTTTGACAAGCCGTGGGGAATCTCACGAACATGCCATTTCGGCTTGGTTGCATCGAGGGCTTTCGGGGATGGATCGACGGCTTTCTTGGGCGGTGTGCTAGCCGAGTCGCCGGAATCGCCGGCTGCGTGATCATCTTCCTTTTTCGACTCGGTCTGCGATGGCTCGGAACGGCTCGGCGTATCCAAAGACTCCGGCTTGCGCTCGGGCGATTGATTGCCGGCTGTTGTCGGCTCCGGTGTTGTCGGCGAACCGTGGTCAGCCGTTTTCTGATCTTGCCGGCCACTATCCGACTTAGAACCGCCGTCTTCGGACTTGGGCGATCCCTGCCCGCGGTCACCTGAATCATTCTCCCGCTGCTCCTGTGATTTGTTTTCCTTTTGTTCCGCACCATCAGAGGAGGTATTCTGCTTGTCGCCGGCCGGCACCATGGAAACGGTCTTGGCAAGCTTCGACAGGAGATTCAGCCGTTGCACCGACACCCCCAAGACCAGACCGAACAGTATCAAGGGAAGCGCCGAGATCAAGACGCCTTTGAGTATGGTGCGGTGATTCGTGGAATATGTGGGATGATGCCTCGGGACGACGATCGGGGGAGTTGTCGGCCCGAGGTCCGGCGGCCGGGAAGCGGCACGCGCCCCGGGGGGTGGGGCAGCCGAGATCGGCCGGATCGTCGGGTGCATGTCCCAGGCCTCGTCCTCGTTGGACAACGGTGCGGGCACCGGCTGCTTCGCGGGGGCGGCCGTCGCGACTGCCGGGCGAAGGAGCGTCCCGCTTCTTGCCGCTTCGACACCCTGCGTATGGAGCTGAGCCGGAACGGGTCCCGGCTCGGTAAGATTGATAACCGGTTGATGGCGGATCGCTGCCGCCCGAGTCGCCTCGCGCGTACCCTCAATCACTACTCGCCATCGCACCGAAACGTCTGCCGGAAATTGCTCAGTGTAATACGTGGAAAACGGAGCGGACCAACGGAGGTCGGGGGGTAAAAGGGCCAGGGCCTCTTCTAGTAAGGGAAGCACGGAAACCTGGAGAGGAACGATGATGTGGACCGGCGGACCGCTTGGATTGAGGGCCGATTCCGCCAAGACGCCCGCCCAACCCGCGTCGCCGGCCGCCTCGTGCCACTGCATGCAAGGGCGCGGCGAGCAGTCCTGCCGGGGAATCGACTTGCGGCCGTCCACCACGCCCACCACGCCGTCCCAAGCCTCATCGAAAAGGCCGGGCCGGGACATCAACCAGGCCGGGCCGCCCGGCGGCAACTCGTCGCGATCCAACACGATGTGATGGGCGAACTTGTTGGTGCGTCCCGAATAGTCCAACCCCGCATCACAAACCCGACTCAATACGTACCAGATACGTCCCCCGTATCGGAGCTGGATGTAATGGTACGCCACCGGATTGCTGGGATTACCCTTCTCTTGCGGGGAGAATAGATGGGTATAGGCACTGAGCGATTCCAACCGTTGGGCCAAGGGCTGCGGAATGCCCCGCGTGGCCTTCACCGTGCAAAATCCCCGGCTACCCGCCGATAACCCTTTTTCGGCCGACGTATACCAGAGTTGATGACTCACGATCCACGTCTCCCTTCTCGCGAGGAAATCCCTTCCACAGTTCACCTTCGGCCGTAATAGCCTGATCTTCGACGCATCCCTCGCCGATCCCGGGTGGAACCGTCCTCAATGCCATTCGGCGAAGGTTATCCACCGGAAACGGGCTGATCGGCCGGGGGAGGCTTCAGTCCGTCGCCGGGGACGGCGGAAGATCTCCGCGGCCGCGTGCTTCCAATGATTCCGCGCTCCCATTTCGCCAAGTAGTACAGCAACGGCGTTTCAGTCCAAATGGGCTTCAAGGAACCGGGGCGAAAGCCCCAGGTGTTGCGCGCCTCGTCGAAGACGGGAGCGGTGCCGGTCGCCGAGACGGGAATATAAATCACGCGATCGCAAAGGTCTTCGGCCGTATTAACGACCTCGGGCGTCCATTGCATGAGCATGGCCCGCACGCGGCGCGAGACCGCCTCGATCGCGTGCGTTTCGACCCCCGCCAAACCGATGCTTTCGATCCAGCGCCAGGCCTGCGGCAGGTCCGCCACCCCCAACAGCGACCGCCAAACGTCGAATTTCGTTACCACGACGGCAAGGGGCGGGCGAAGCCGCTTATCTGCAAAGCGGTAGCTTCGAGCGATCCGCTGTGCGGCCTCGTTCAGTACGGATTCCTGCCGGAACGCGGCCTGCCGGTTCTTGATGGCGGCCGCCACGTCTTGATCGCCTAAAGCACCGGCGGAAATGGCGCGGCGGAAGCGGACGTCCTGCGTGGGATCGAATAAGAACAGCAGCAGATCGGACGCGGCCAGATGTCCCGTCACCGGCCGCGCAATACTCTCCTGCCCCGGCAAGAAGCTCTCGCCCGCGTTATCGTATACACACAACACACGTCCCAATTGCGATGCGCCTCGCGCGTTCGGGTGGTCCGCCGTCGGCTTGAGTGTAAATAGAAACGGCTTGAGATAATACACGGCTTGTCCGCCGAAGAGGACGCTGCTGTAAAACTCGCCGAAAGTCTCGGTTTTCGGCAATTCCACTATCGCATCGTCGTCCGGATTTAAGAAGAGCAGCGACTCGTAGTCGTTCAATCTCTGATTCATGAGCGGATCGGCATCGGCGAAGGCGACCCGGAACTGCCCGGCCAACACCGTGCGCAAAGACCACGATTGGGCCGTGATGAAATACGATTTTCCACAGGCCGGCGCCCCGATTATGGACACCACGCGCGGCTTTAATTCGATGACGGCGCGGGGAATCTCCAAATGGCATCGAGGGCACGCCAGACGCCGGCAGGGCATTCCTTTGATATCCAAGGCGGCGCAGTCCGGGGTGAATCGAGTCGGCAGGAACCGCGGTGGATGCTCGGAACCCAGCCTCGGATCTCCCAACAAGTCCGGGTGACCGGCGATATAAAGCACGTCGTACACGGCAAAGGCGTGCCAACAATGCGGGCACACCACCTTGGAACGCAAGGGACTATTCCGCTGTTGTGCAAAACTCATCGGGCGTCCTCACCTCGCGATCAGCGGCCTGTCCGCGGCCGGCCTCTTTGTTCGATCAAGCCCCGCGCCCAACCGTTCCATCTCCTTCAGCAGTCGTGCAGCCAGTTCGGCCGACTCGGCGTCGTTTTCGACAAAGCCTTGAAGGCCTTGCCAGGCCTCGACCAACTCCCGATAGCCCCCTTGAGCATTGCTGCCGGCGGCCCGGGCGATCGCATCGCGCGCCCGTTGCACCGCGGCTTTGCGACCGGGCAAGGATTGGCCCGACGGGGCGGGCGACGCTCCTAGCCCGGCGTCCGATCCGGGTATCCCCGATGCCCCTTTCCCTCCGCGACTGCCGGAAGCTGACTCGCCCGTTCCGCCCCCGGCCGCCGCACCGGCGTCCGTGTTTTGCCCTTGGCCGTGTGTTGGATTGCCGCTGCCCTCTTGGCCGTCGGATTGGGATGAATCGGCCGATGACTTCGCTTCCTTCCGCGACTCACTGGATTCTCCGGAATCCGCCGCCGGAGGATGGGCGGTGCTATCCCGCGGCGAAGCTTCCTCGGCGGCCGTTGTATCGGCCCCGGGATTGCTCGGCCGGCGACACCCGCCCACGCACAACAGGCAACCAAAGACGGCCGCCAGAACCACCATCACGGAAATTGCCGCTGGTACTCGCATAACTACCCCTTCACTGCGAAAAACACGCAGGGTCCGTCTCGGCAAACACGAAGGTTCCGAAAGAACTCTGACGACATCCATCCTGCATGCGAAGGCCCCTTTCATCGCCGGGAAGCTCGAAGAGGGCATCAACACGTATCGTACTTGCGTGATTGGACAACCTAAGTCCAACCCCGCCGATTCGGGAGCCGCTCATGAGACCGGTATATTGTCTCCGTACGGGCGGGCAACGGAGTCCAACGCAGGCGGAGTCACCAGGTATTTTAAGCCGGAGAAAAGGGAAGAACCAGACAGAGTAGGGATTATCTCGAACGGCCGGCAGCCCTCGAACGCGGGCCGAGCGTAACTATGGCGGGGTGGCCGGGCGGGAGAAACGGCGCCCCTATCTTTCGCGCGGTCTTTTGGGAAGGCTTCGCCGCATTTCCCAATTATGGCGATTTTCCACACTCTTCCCAAAACACGAAGATCACCAGAGCCGATAAATTCGGCGCTATTCGTAGATTTCCACCTCGGCGATCGACATCTGGCCGCCGCGTTGGTTCGGCCCGTCAGGCTTGAGTCCGCGGATGCGGATGACTTTCGCCTGAATCAGCTCGCAATTCAGTTCGACGCTTCCCCCCGTCTGGTCCGCAAACGTGCCCAGGGTGGTCCAAGCATCGCCGTCGAGAGAGGCCAGGACGTCGAATTCGGTCGCAAAGCCGGGTCCGAAGTGGATGACGATGCGTCGCACATTTTCCTCGTGGATGAGATGCACGTCATAGGCCCACGCCCATTCTCCGCCGGCCTGGGCCCACGTGCGGGGATCGCCGTCCACTCCGTTCCAAGGGTGAAATAAGCCTGCGGACGGCCCCAACGGATATCCTCCGTGGACGTTCAGCATTCGCGTCGGTTTGTGCCAGGCCTTGTTAGCGGCCGGCACGGCGCGGCCCTCCCGCCATGCATCCAAGTCTCGTGCTCTCTCCGCCAAAGTGCCGCGCAGCGACTTGAGGATTTCCAATTGGGATCGGTCCACATCGCCGTCCCGATAGAGCACGACATCGATGGAAACCACTCCACCCGCGCTGGTAACCATGTGGACATACTCACCCAGTGCCCATTTGCCCATTTTCGTTCCCGGCTGGGCCCAACCGGTACCGTCGGAACCGCAGCCCAAATAGGCCAACAGGTGCCACTGCTCGCCGTTCACAAAGCGAGAGGCCGGCCAATCAAAAAAGATATTCTGCTCACCGGTCGTAAAATCTTCGTGCTTGGAATAGGGGCGAACGCGCTCCTCCACGCCCGGGTTGAAGGCCACGATGCGGTCGGGATATCCGGCGCGAAGCCCCTGGGCGAGAATCGCGAGCTTATCTTCGTCGTAGCCGATCCACGGATAACATCCGTCCACCCACCAACCCTTCACTCGGTCGCCGTAACGAAGACCGTATTCCTTGACCACGTCGGCCCACTTAGTCACGAATTCCGTGGAAACGGCCCCTTCGCCGGCGAATCCCAGGGCTTGGGCCGCCTGGGGATCCCGCCGCGGCCCGTCGCCCGTCCAGTACAGCATGAGCGGAATATCGCTTTTCCTGAGCGACTGGTACAGATCCTCGATCAAGTCCCGCGTGGCGCACGCCTCGCCCGGCTGGTAACCCGTGAGTTTGTCGAACGTGGTGTTCGGCGCGATCATGAAACGCTCTCCCTGCATGACCGTGAAGATCACGTAACCTGCGCCGGCCTCTTTCATCCTTTCGGCGAACCGTTCCGTATCAAACTCATGGACGCACTCATCCCATGTCGTCCGACGATTCAAACTCGCGACATGGTCCGGGTTGTTTTGCAAACCATTCAAATAATGCACGAAGACTCCGTACTTCGCCTCCGCGAACCAGTCCGTCTTGTGAGGCGCCCGTTCTTGGCCGCACAACGATGTCGCCAAGGATAAGACGACAACCGCCGCCGTCGCACATCTCGCCATCTCAATGCCTCCTCCCTTCCGGAGTCGTCCTCGGTGACCCTTTGCGTCCGCCTTTTCCTCGGCCATCCCGTTGCCGGTGTTCGGCTGCCCCTGCCTCCTTCCAGGAATGGCCGGTCCGAATCCGCACATCCAGCGTAGTTTGCGCTCTCAAGGAGATCATTCCCAAAGCCGACGTTGCTCAGGATAGCAGTTTCCCACAATGAGGGCACCTCCGCGGCGACTGCTTTTTCTTTTGGACCGCCTCGACAAAGGCGGCTCCCAGAATGCCGGTGGGGAGCGCGAACATCAAGATACCCATGATCGCCACCACACCTCCCAGCAATCGCCCCGGGACCGTTATCGGATATATATCGCCGTAACCGACGGTTGTCAGCGTTGCTATCGCCCACCACATTGCCGCTGGAATACTCGAGAACGCATTCGGCTGCGCTTCATTTTCGCAATAGTACAAAAGGGTCGCCGCCACCACCAGCAACAACATCATCATGACCAATGTCAATATCAGCTCTTCCTTCTTGGCCCGGATCGCGTCTCTTATAACCATCAGTGAGGACCAATATCTTCCCAACTTGAATACTCGGAATATGCGAAGCATGCGCAGCACCCGGAGCGCCCGTAGATCGCCGGTAATAAAGGGCACATAAAACGGAAGAATGGCCAAGAGATCGATGATCACCATCGGCGAAAGCGCGCAGCGAAGGCGTCCGCGAATCGCCCCGGCAAAGCGCGGATCCGCCGTGCAGGACCAGAGCCGCGCGATGTATTCGAGGCTGAAGAGCAATACCGATACCCGTTCGAATACCTCAAGGTATTTGCCCCACCGCAGTTGGATCGACGGCACCGACCCCATAACTACGGCGATCACATTCAGAGCGATGACCGTTACGATTACTACGTCGAAAAGACGGCTGGCGATATCACCGGGCTTGGCCGCTTCCATGACTTCCCAGATGCGCTTTCGCAATCGGGCACCCTCCTTTTCCTCGGTTCGTCGTATGGTTTTCGCGCGCCCCCCTCAGTATATTTGGGGTGGCATCGCCTGAGAATCACGAAAGCGGCCCAGAGGGCGACTGTCCGTGTCTTATTCACGGGGACTTCGTGCCGTTCGCGTGCCGGTGTGCTCCAGTCCCGTGTGCCGGCTGGGACGATCCGAGGGTTGCGCCCTTGGATCGAACCTGCGACGGGCGAAAACCACGCGGGGAATCGGCCGTCTTGCGAGTGAACCGTAAAGGAGCCGCGTCATGTGCAAAACAATCCGGGATCGGCGGATGTCCCCGAGGCTTCGTGGAGCCGCGCGGACGCAAATCGCCGTATTTCTCTTGATTCCGGCGGTCGGTCTGGGTATCGCATATTCCTGCCCTGCCGCGACCCAAGGCGAGGGGGCCGGCACCCCGCCCAACATCGTGATCGTTTACGCCGACGACCTGGGGTATGGAGACGTCTCCGCGTACAATCCCGATCGCGGGAAGATTCCCACTCCCAACATGGATCGCCTAGCGCGCGAAGGAATGCGCTTCACCGATGCCCATTCGAGCAGCAGTGTCTGCTCGCCCTCTCGTTATACGTTGCTCACCGGCCGCTATCATTGGCGAACGCGACTGCAATCAGGCATCGTCGGCGTGTTCGGAGAGCCTCTCATCGCTCCCGACCGGATGACGATCGGCACCTTGGCGAAGCAGCGGGGTTATCGAACCGCGTGCCTCGGCAAGTGGCATTTGGGCTGGGATTGGCCCATCCCCGCGGAGGAAATGAAATACTTTCGCCTCCCTCGCAATCAAAATGAGCCGCCGGCGTCCAATGAAGAGCAGCAAGCGAGCTGGCGGCGCGTCTTCGGCAACCGGATCCCAGGCGGTCCGACCGAACGGGGATTCGATGAATACTTCGGCACGGATGTTCCTAACTGGCCCCCGTTTTGTTTCATCGATAATGATCGCACCGTGGGAGTTCCCAATGTGCTGTTACCTGCTCGCTTCTTCAACTCCCAGCCGAAGATGGCATCCCAGCCCGGACCGGCCGTCGAAGGTTGGCAGTTCGAGCCGGTCCTTCCCACCATCACACGCCGGGCGTGCGAGTTCATCCGGCGTTGCGCAGCACAAGGTCAACCGTTCCTGCTGTACTTTCCTTTGACTTCACCTCACGAACCGTTGGCGGTTAATCCGCAGTGGCGGGGAAAAAGCGGGCTGAACGTCTACGCCGATTTCGTCATGGAAACTGATCACGCCTTGGGCGAAGTGCTTCGGGCCTTGGACGAAGCCGGCCTTGTTGAGAACACCTTGGTCATTTTCACCAGCGACAACGGCAAGGCGGAATATACCGGCGCGTCGGAGCTGGAGAGCATGGGCCACTATTCGAGCGGCCCCTTTCGCGGATACAAATTCTCGGCCTACGAAGGGGGCCACCGCGTGCCGTTGATTGTGCGCCGGCCCGGCACCATTGCTGCCGGAGGCGTCTGCCACCAACTCGTCCACCAAGCCGATATCTTTGCCACGTTGGCTGAAGTGCTGGGGGTACCCGTCCCCGACAACGCCGGCGAGGACAGCATCAGCTTGCTTCCGCTGTTTCGCGGGGATGATCGTGCGGTGCGAACGCACGCCGTCAGTTGCAGCGGCGGAGGCGTGCCCGCAATACGCGACGGGCGGTGGAAATTGATCCTCTCCAAGCCCCCCGAGTTGTTCGACCTTCTTGCCGACCCGGGCGAGACGACCAACCTGGCAGATCAACATCCCGAGCGAGTCACCGCCATGCAATCGCTCTTGGAGAGGCTGATCGTCGAAGGCCGCAGTACGCCCGGCCCTCGCCAAAAAAACGACGTGAAGGTACGCCGCCATCCCTGAGCGTTCACATGCGGTTCGTTTATTCCACGGCCGACGTGCGTGGAGGCGGCTCCCGCAATCCTCAGCGTGCAAGACAGGAACCACCCTCATGAAGTCCATGCGTAGCTTCATCCGTGTCGCGTTACTGTTGGTTTTAGGCTACGGCCTCCAACCGATGCTGCATCACGCGGCCCGCGCGGACGATGGGCCTCTTCAGCCCCGGATCGTGGGCGCGCGGTGGCAGATCGCCGGCAACCCCGACTTGCGCGAACTGACCGGTGAGAATCAACAACCGGTCGATTTCGGTATTTGGCAAGCCGCCGACGGCACATGGCAGCTTTGGTCGTGCATTCGCAAAACGAAAGAGGCCGGAAAGACTCGCCTCTTTTATCGATGGCAAGGCTCGCGGCTGACCGATGCGAACTGGACGCCGATGGGAATCGCCATGCGGGCCGACCCGGCCGTTGGAGAGGAGGAGGGCGGCTTGCAGGCCCCGTTCGTGTTCCGTCATGACTCACGCTACCTGATGTTCTACGGCGGATGGACCGTCATCTGCTCCGCCGAAAGCCGCGACGGAAAGGCCTTTCGCCGTATTCTCGACCGCGAGGGCCGAGCCGGCCTCTTCGGCGACGCGTCCGGCAATTCCAGAGACCCGATGGTCCTGCGGGTGGGTGATCGGTGGTACTGCTACTACACGGCCCATCCCAACGACCGTGGGGCCGTCTATTGCCGCACCTCACTCGACCTGAGGGAATGGAGCGAGGCACGCATCGTAGCCGGGGGCGGGCGAGCGGGCGATGGGCCTTATTCGGCCGAGTGCCCGTTCGTCGTGGAACTGAGCCCCGAAAATTATTACCTATTTCGCACGCAACGCTACGGCGAGAATGCGCAAACGAGCGTGTACTTCTCGCACGATCCGCTGGACTTCGGCGTCGATCGCGACGAGGATCACTTCGTATGCACGTTGCCCATCGCCGCGCCGGAGATTCTACGGCACCAAGGAGAGTACTTCGTCGCCGCCTTGCTTCCGAGCCTGAAAGGAATCGCCGTCGCCCGCCTGGCCTGGACCAAGGAACCCTGATGAGCACCGGTTGATGGGCGCGCCGATGCCGCCGCACAGGAACCAAGGGTCGTCCACCGGCCTGGACCGTGTCGCCGCCGACGTCGCTCGAATCACGGCCCCGCCGCCGTCAGCTTGCCGGCGGTTCTTCCGTCCTCTCGAAAGCGCCGATGTCCACGGCGTCGCCTTGCGGGCGAGCCGTCCCGCGGATATCGACCGGCGGTGCGCCCTCGGCAACACCGGCGTCCACGGCGGGACACTTCGCCCGCAAACGAAAATCCGCGTTCGCGAAATCGAGGAATATTTCGGCCGGATCGCCCACGATCAGATTATGATCCACGATCATGCCTTCCCCGCGAACGTTGAGCGCGGAAGCCAGGTTGTTGCGCACGATGCAGTTGCGCGACGGCGTGCCGTTCTTGTGGTTTCCGATACGGACGGCGGCGGGGCCCGGCCGGCGGTCGTTGGGATCGATCACCGTGTTGTTGACGATTCTGCAATTCACCGCACCGCCGAACGTGATGCCGTGATAATGGTCCGTGAAGACGACGTTATTTTCGACGACCCAATCGACATACATACCGTCGAAGCAACCGATGCCTTGCAGGGTGCCGCGATGCGGCTGGTTCGGATCCTCGTAATTGATGATCACGTTGCCGCGGAGGACGATGCCCTTGACCTGCCCGGTGCCTACGCCGCCCGGCCCCGCGGACCAACTTTGGAATCCGTCGTCATGGTTTTGATTGACGTCGTAGCAGTTCTTGACCAGGTTGTATTGAAAAACACCGTAGTCCCCCAGACCGCGTAACCCGTCGCCCGCGAAGTTCTCGACGACATTGTGCTCGACGAGACCGTTCGGGCCGCCAATGGAGATGCCGAAATCGACGTTTTTGAGGCGATTCCGCCGCACGGTGATCCGGGCCCCGTTGGCCGTGATCCCGTCGCAGGCCCGCCGATTCCAATCCTCGGCCGACCACCGCGAGGTATCCGCCGCCGATTGGAGCCGGCAATCTTCGACCACGATATCGTGAACGGGTCCCCGCCAACCGTGCGATTCTAGGAAGATCATGGTCCGCGGCTTTTCGCCTTGTCCGTACTCGGGACTTACGTGCAAGCCCTTGAGAATCCAATGCGAGGCGGACTGAATGCGAATACTGCGAAATCGCGGCGTGTGACCGTCCTCCGCCCGAATCGTGATGAAATCCGCGTTGTAATGGCTGCGGATGACGAGGTCGCCGTAATCGCCGCTCCGCAAGCAGATCGTATCTCCCGGCCGGATCGGCGCCCCCTCATGCCTGGGCACCAAGGCGGCGTCGGGTTTATACGGCAGCGACTCCCAATCGCGGGTCTCGATCCAACCGCGGTCGAACACGTCCTGGAGGCTCTTCCAGGGGCGATCCTTGCTGCCGTCATTGGCGGCATCGCCTTGTTGCGGATCAACGTAGAATTCCGCCGACTGCGCGGATAGCGCCGAGAGAAACATGACCAGCATGACGCCCGCGCAAGATCGCAGAATAGGGCAAGAGTGGATCATCGGGAGCTTCCTTGGGATGGAAAACCGGGGGGACATCTTGCTGGCCGTCGCTCACGTCGCCCGTGTTCGCCGGATACGGTTCGGCGCGACCCTCGCGAACATGCCGCCATTATAATCGCCTGCGTGGGGCACGTCGCCACCCAAGGCGCGGCTCACGTGATCCGTTCCAATTGAAGGGGATTGCGGTTCAACGAAGCGGCGGAAACGACTCATCCCGCAAGGACGAGATCATACCCGACCGCGAAGATGGCGGCATCGACCAAGGCGTGGCTTAACCACGGTCCCAGTAGGGACCCGGAGCGGTGGTAGATCCAGCACCAGACAAAACCGCCCAGTGCCACCCCCGCCGAAAAGACGACCTGCGCCACGGAACCCCAGCCGAAATACACTCCCAAGATGATGACGTGATGGGCCGTGAAGGCCAGGCTCCCCATCACCGCGGCGGGAGTGAACGACATAAAATCTCGCAGGCGGCCGAAGACGAACCAGCGCCAGTAGTACTCTTCCAGCGCCGAATGAACGAGCGACACGAATATCCCGAAGGCCGCATAGCGCGGCGCGGAATCGAGGCCGAAGCCGATCAGCTTTTCGCGAACAGCCTCGGCCGCGGCCTGAAACGGCGGGGTCCCTCGCAGCCCCGCGAAATAGAGAAGCATCATCGCGGCCGCGACCGACACGCCGAACGCCAAGCCGGTCACCAACCCGGCCGCCGAGCGAGGCCGGCGCGGAAAAGGCCGCCTCTCGACGCCGAAGTGCCACAATAGCGGCAACGCGAACACGATCTTTCCCAGGGCATACGCCGACCGCTGCCAAAAGACGGGGAGGGCTTGAGCTTGCACAAAATAAAAAAAAGCAGCCACGGCCGGCAGAACCATAGCTGCTATCAGGACTGGAATCACACTGGGCGTTGATTTGTAAAGCCGAGAGTCGTCCGACATCTCGCTTTAACCCAACACGTTCAACACCGGTCTCGCCAGGGCCGGCTCGACCGAAACCAAGCGGAACTTGGGTTGCGGCGGGGCCGTATGATACTCGATCGGCCCGGAGGTCAATTGCCACAGCCATCCGGCGGTATTCCACAGCGATTTCGCCACGCCGTACATCCCCCAAACCTGTGTTACGATCCGTTCCTTCCACAGCGGATCGATCTTCGGCAGGGATCGCAAAAGGTTGATGGGATTGTAGAACGCGAGATAGGCGGCAATCATGTTGAGTTGCCGCACCAACGGACTGGAATGGCCGGTCGCAATGGCGTGATTCCCATCGTAATGGCAATCCTCCACCGGCTTTCCGCCCGCGCTCTTGAGCACGATCCCGTCTTGATAAGGCTGCTCGTAACCCTTGCTTCCCACCGAGGGCGTCAGCATCGTCACTTGACAGGTAATCGCGCCCGTCTTGAACAGGTAGTTCACCTGGTTCAACAGTCCCTGGAGGCTCCTCCACGACCAGAGCGGCTGCCTATCGTGATGCATCATCATGGGCATGGGGGCGATCCCATGCTCGATCAGATGATTGAAGACGATCTTCGTCTTTTCCGGCGATTGGCCTTTCTTGACCAAATCCGCCGTAAGATCCTCGATGCCGAACCAGATGCTACGAAGACCGGCTTCCCGAGCCAGCGGCACCAGATCCAAGTTCTTGTGGACGTCGAACTCCGTGGCCTCCGTGGCGAAGCGAATCTCATCGCGGAAGGGACGATTATGGAACGTCGCCCGCGCCATCGCGGTGAAAATCTCCTCCACCGTCTCCCGATTATTGAAGAAATTGTCGTCCGTGCCGAAGAAGTTCGTGATTCCGGTCCGCTCCTTGATTCCCAGGAACTCCTCGACTAATCGCTCGGGACTCCGCCAACGAAACGTGTACTGGTTGTAGCCCGGAATGGGACAGTACGGGCAATGGAATTTGCACCCGTGGGTCGTGATCACGGAAACCACCCTCGCATACTCGCCCATCTTCTCGGTTGGGATCGGTTCCGCGGAAAGCGTCTCGCGGCGATGCGGCGGCTCGAACAGCGAAAAGGCGTCGAACGGCAAGGGAAGCTCGTCCAAGTCTTGCACCAATCGCTGGATGCCGGTGTCGATCAGATACTCCGGCATCCCGACCGGCGGATCGGGACGAAAGACCAAGCCCGGTATCCCGTTCAAGGCCCCTTCGCTGCGTGCCCGTTCAAAGGCGTGCCGCATGTGCTCGCCGGGCAATTTGTACTCCAGAACTCGATCCAACAGCTCGAGTAAGACATATTCCTCGCCCGTGCATACCACATCGGCGCCGACCGAGCCGTCCTCCGACAGCCCGAAAAAATCCCACGGTTCGTAGATGGCCTTGGCGCCGCCGGCGATGATCAACGGACGATCCTCTCCCAGCTGCCAAGCATCACGGATCAGATCGTAGGCCCGCGCACTGTGAATCTGCATGCTGGAGACGAGCAACAACTCCGGCGTTCGGCCGTCGATCTTGGCGCGACTCGGCCGGATATTGGGGTTCCATTGCTGCATAACCACCCGCAGCTT
The DNA here is from genome assembly GCF_055386265.1 of Thermogutta hypogea. Classification (NCBI taxonomy): domain Bacteria; kingdom Pseudomonadati; phylum Planctomycetota; class Planctomycetia; order Pirellulales; family Thermoguttaceae; genus Thermogutta; species Thermogutta hypogea. The sequence goes on along the minus strand of NZ_AP042425.1, from coordinate 147,703 downwards.
CGTGAAGCCCGCGGCGTATAACGCCGATGCCACGGCCCGCGGCGACCCCGGAATCAGCAGTTTCTCGATGATGACGAACGGACCCAGGCTGGTCCGTTTGTCGAACGCGTAGATGAAGAGGGTGGGAATGTCCTCGCGATAGGCACGCTCGCGCACCTCGCGTTCCAATTCCCGATATCTCCCCGCCGGGGTATAACGATCATTTTTTTCTCGTCGTGGAAGTTCCATTTCACTAACCTTCTTCAAGACCTTTCTTTCGTGCGGCCGGAGGCATCCCCGATACGCAACCCGTCATTCAAAGCGGCCCGAGCGTACCGTCGATCCCTGGTGCCCGATTTCCGCGCGAAACCGATGACACAACCGAATTGGGCGAATTGTATACGTCCGCTCAACCAAATGCAAAACTGCCCACCATGGAAAAGTGAGCCTACCCGCAGAGGGCGGTCAGAGGAAGAGACGGCGAGGCGAAGCGAGTCGGCCGGATCGTTGGGACTATGCACGCTAACGTTATTCCCCAAGGAGCCCCCAACCGCCGCGTGTCGCACAAAAAGGCGGGCAACCAACAAGAAGTCGCCGCAAGGATTTTCGACGCGTCGGAATATCAAACCCTCTCGATTTTGAACACGCCGCCGCCCAGGCGGCCCACCCCCACCCCGCCAAGGGGCCGAAGGATCAAATCATCATAGGGTTCGGTCGGCCGAAATGCAATGATAAAAGACAATTCTCAGGGCCATATTTTTTTCCAGTTTGCGGGAAAAACATTCGTTTTGAACTAATCAAACGGGCGGCGCGGCTGAACCGGGATCAAGACCACGCATTCTCGCCACCCTCTTGACAACCGACCCCCAATTAGAGTGAATGCATGATCGCCGGGGCATCGCCGACGGAGATCACCTCCGGCCTTGCCGATGACTTACCCTGCACAACGAAAAATGCGCCTATATTACCCATTTTTTCGCATATCGCTTGGGCGGCGGCGGGTCCTGTCACGAAAAACGCCGTCGATAGCGCATCGGCTTCGGCAGCGGTTGCCGCAATAACCGTTACGGAAAGACAATGGTCCACGGGAAAACCGGTACGAGGATCAAGGACGTGCCCGAACCGCTTGCCCTCGTGGTAAAAGAATTGGAAGGCCGTGCCGGAGGTCCCCACAGCTTGGTCAAGAATGGCAATCTCGCCCAGTCGACCACCCCTGGAGAGCGGGTCGGCTAACCCTACCGGCCATCCCTTCCCACCGCTAAAATCCCCCCCGACCACCTCTATCCGGCTCCCTCGGGCCAGGATACTGCTCTTCCCCCCGTGGAGAAGAAAGTCTTTGACGCCGTGCCCTTCGATCGCCTCAGCCAGCCGATCCAACGCATAACCTTTTCCCACACTACCCAGATTCAACTTCAGTCCTGGTTTTCGGAAGGCGATGGTCTTGTTTGCCTCGTCCATCTCCACGAAATCCCAGCCGACGCTGCCCATGGCTTCGTCCAATTCGGACTGGGAAGGGAGCCGACCCTGCCGTCTAGCAAATCCCCAGGCCTCCCAAATCGCCGCGGCCGTGATGTCGAATGCGCGGTCCGTCTTTTCCCACAATTCGCGGCAGAATCGCAGCAGGTCCCAAAGCTCCGGCGAGACCGGAACCGGCCCGAAAGACGCTAGGGCATTGATTCTGCCCAACTCCCCCCGAGGCCGAAAGAAGGACATCATGTCCTCCAGGGGTTCCAGCAACCGGATCGCTGCCAACCCCGCTTCCATGGCCTGTTCATACTGGGCCAGATTGAAGACGACCTGGAACTCTCCGCCCATCGCCTTGGCGGTCAGCGACAGCTCCCGTCCGACTCGTTCAGGGGCCTGCTCCCCGGCTCCGCGCTCCCTCTGCGTCTCGTCGCCATCGCTTGGGCCGCGCCCGACCGCACGTGGCTTCGTCAATCGCCGCAAAAACTCTCGGCGGGCTGCGTCGAACGTCATCACGGGAACCTGTGAAACGAGTGATCGGAAAGGGTCCGCGAATCGGCGGGAAGCGTCTGGAGCCTCCTCCGCTGTAAGATCCGAACCATGGACGCAACGGAGCGCGCCCCTCTCCAAAGCTTCTCATCGAATTCCATTGCCGGACGCCGGAGGATTATTTCGCCAGCTCGCGGCGAACCTGGGTCTCCGGTATGCCGAGTTGCTGAGAAATCTCGAGCAGGCTGAAGCCGTAGGTCGCCAGGCTGCGAACTTCTTCCCGCACCGTTTGCGGCAACGGTTCCTCGCACTCGGGACCCCGCGCTGATGCCGCGCGGGCGGCGTGCGCACCGGCCGAGGCTTCGTCGCTTCGTGCCGGCTCCACGGTCTCGTCCATCGCCGGCAAAGGGGCAAGTCGGGGAACGGCCCCATCCCGCGCCGTCTCTGCCGCCGCCAACGCCCGTTCCAATCGGGTCGCGGCCGCCTCCGCTCGGGACGTCCATTCTTGTAACACCGCCAGCTTGCTATCGATCCGGGCCAATACTTCGCGTGATTTATCGTGCAACCGAACTTCCAGCTCATCCTCTTTGTTCGAGAGCGCCGATTCCTCGCGTGCGAGCTGCCTTTTGCCCCACATTTGCGGCTCGAATGCCACACGATCGGGCGTCCGCCGCCGCAGTCGCCACATCAGGTACCACAGTACAACCACCACGGCGATGGGGAAAAGGAGCTGGAAATCCATATTTCAGATCGGCTTGCACCGCCTCCCAATCATCAGCCTTCTTTCGCGGCGGAAGTATCGCCGTAGGCTTCCACAGCTTCCCGATACACCGCTTGCAATGGAACGCCGTGTTTTCGCGCCACATCTCGGCAGGATTCGAATTCCGGGGAAAACCGCGGCGTGCCATCGGGAAGATACGCCACCTTGCCTGCTACCGTGCCCCATCGGGTTTCCACGTCGGCGGATTCTCGTCTCAAGACGCGGCGTTCCACGGGCCAACGTCGCACTCCCAAGGTCGTCGTCTCGGTCAAGACCACTCTTTCGACCGCGGCCAAGTGTTCGGCTCGACACAACGTCGTCAGCCGCACGGCCGGGCGATTCTTTTTCATGTGTCCGCCGGCAATGAACACGTCCAGCGCGCCCTCCTCCAGCAAGCGTTCCACGGTATAGCCCACCACTTCGCCCGGAACGTCATCGAGGTGCGTTTCCACGACCCAAATCCGCTCCACCGAGGATTCATCGCTCGCGAGGGCGACGTCCTCGGAGGATCCGATCAGCACTCGGAGCAGATTGGCACGCTGGGGTATGTCGCGGGATCCCGCCCCGTACCCTATGCATTGTACGGTCATGGCCGGCGGAGGCCCGAAACGTCGAGCATAGCTGGTAATCAAAGCTGCCCCGGTGGGCGTCGTCAGCTCGAAGGGGACATCCGCCTCCAAGATCGGAACGCCCAGCAGGAGTTCGGCGGTCGCCGGCGCCGGGATCGACACCTCGCCGTGCTGGATGCGGATGGTACCGTGGCCCGTCGGAATGGGCGAGGCAACAACGCACTCGATCCCCAGCAGGTCCAGGCACACCACCGCGCCTACCACGTCGATGATGGAATCGGCGGCTCCGACCTCATGAAAGTGTACCTTCTCGATCGTCGTGCCGTGGACCTTGGCCTCCGCCTCCGCCAATCGCCGGAAAACAGCCTCGGCTTTGCCCTTTTGAGCGGCGGTCAAATTCGACCGATCCAAGAGTTCCAAGATATGCCGCAGGTGGCGGTGGCCATGCTCCGGCTGCGTTTCCACGCGGACGTGCGTCGCGCGGAAGCCGCCTTTGCGAACCTCCTCCGCAACCAGGCGGCAACCGGGCAAGCCCAAGGAGTCGAGTACCGACGTCAACTGCTCGAAGTCGGCCCCGGCATCCACCAAGGCGCCCAAGATCATATCTCCGCTAATCCCGCTGAAACAGTCAAAATAGGCAATCTTCATGCAGCCCGCCGTCTTCTAATGGCACGCCTAACTGGGGTGTATGCTGCGACCGGGCAGCTCCACGCTGACCGATCCCGTTTTCAGACTCGATCTTCGGGCGATGCCGAAGAGGGTACTGCCGGCCCGGCATTTGAATATAGCGTGATTCTACGCCGTGAAAGTTGATGTGCAAACCGACCGGGCTGCCGTCATGGCGGAAACGGCGACTCGCCGCGAACCTGCCGCCGGTTCGAAAACACCGTGGCGATCTTTCCGCAAGAGGACGAGCGGGAAGCCGGGGTGGAAGCAGCGTGTCACCGCTGGAAGGGGCAAGGGCGAGCGGCGATACGGCCGTGGCTGGAGAGACTAGATTGAGGACGGTTATCACGGCAGGTGAAGGCGGTACGCCGTCGGCAAGTGCGGTTTTTTTCGGAATCATCAGCATCCGATGGCCGCCCCGCAGCACTTCCGGAGTGACCGGATGATTGGTGATGAATCGTCATGCAAGACGGTGGCGGGATGCCGTTTGACGGGAGGCGGGTTAATGCACGAGCCGACGCCATGTGACGTTTGCAGGCCTTGTTCCTCAGCCCTCCTGCCAGAACGCCTTCGTGCTCGTCCTCCAGCCGGTCTCTACCCGCGAAACTGGCGAAGCGAAGTGTGAAGCAGTGCTCGGGTAGGGCTGGGTCTGAATTGGCTCCCACACTCATGTCGTTCTGTGCATCGTGTTATTGTGGCTCGGGAGCGGGGCTCGCCGAGCCGATACGCCGTGCGCGGATCTACGCCCCACCTTTCAAGATAAATACGTCACGAGCCCCTACGTTGCCAATAACGACCCAGTAATTGATATCAGCGACTCCCAGGTTCTCAGGGTCATTGACGTCGCTCACCGTTGCCTGCCAGGCGTTTTGAGAATCGGTCTGTCCCGGCCCCGGCTGCTCGATATCCAACTGTTGAATCGAAAAGGCATGTCTTCCCGTCACGGTGATCGTATTGACATTTCGGCATGAACATATCCGCCCAAAACGCGAGGCGTGATGTGCCGTCAGGAAATTCAAACCATGGACGTTGCAACCGATCACGATGTTGTCACCGTCCGTGTGTTCGTTGACTACGATCCCATGGTAATACCCGGTGACGGTTACATTGCGCAGAACGGTCCAGGCTGCGTTGTTGATTCGTGGGGTGATCAGGCCGCTCGTGCCGTGAGTCGGCTCCGACGCCCGCACGTTGTACACGCCGGTATTGATGAAAACATTCTCGAGTTTGCACTGGAGCGCGTGCTGTAAATCCACACCTCCGATCTGCGGATTGTCATACGTTCGCACTTCGAGGTTCTTCAGCACGACGTTCACGGCGGAGAAACCACCGTAAAGCGAGTCGGACGATTCTTGAACGGAAATGACGGCCGGTCCCGATTCGTCCAAACACTTCACGATGACCCCGCGGTCTTGCAGCGGAAAGTCACCGATCGTGCCGAAGACGTGCGTGGGTTCGCTTTCGCCTGCGATTTCAATCGTGATCCAACTGGGGAGAGGTCGGGAGAGGGGCGGAATCACGATTCGCCCACGGTACACGCCGTTGGGCAAGAACATCCGTCCGCCTCCCGCTTGGATGAGTGCGTCCAGGCAACGCGCAAACGCGGCTGTGTTGTCGGTCTTATCGTCACCTACCGCGCCGAAATCGAGGACGTTGAACACCCTTGGCTTGGCGGCCGCAGGTTCCGAGGGGGCGGCCGGTTCATTAGCAACACACAATCCGTCACCATGGGCCAGTAGAAAGGAATGGGTCGCCAGAACGGCGATGGCGGTCAATCCAGCAAGCAGTCCGGCAAGATTCCGCGTCTTGGTCACGATCATGCTCCTCGAGTCGGCCGCCGACGACGAGCGACGACAGGCGAGACGCGCCAAATTGCGACCCTCGCTCAAGCGAAGCCGCGGCGATGTCGGCTCAGCAAAACTGGAATACGTTGCACCAGTCCACAACCTTCGCTAAGTCTTCGCGAATCTCCCGACGTCGTGAAGTTTAACCTGCACCATTGGGATCGTGAACAATGGGGATCTGCTAGCGACGTGTCTTGTCCAGAGTCGCGGCCATCGTCTCAGGTGGAAGGGTGACTTGATGCACAAGGTCGGAGCGGAACCAAGAGTCCAATGGTCGCGAGACTGACGTTGCGGCTATTTGCATGAAGTCCCATGTCACGGTGGGTGGTAACGCCTAACCACAGGCGGCCGCGTCCCTCTTCGGGTGCCCGACCTGCGGAATCCACGTGGATTCCGGCATCGCTTTGCCGTCGTGGTTTCTTGGTCAAGCCGGCTGCATGATTGGTTTGATTGCCCGCCTACAGGTCCCAGGTCGGCGCGCTCAGCGGCGCTGCAACAACAAGCCATAGCATCCAACCGACGGATCACCGTGGCCGGCAAGCGCGCAACCGCAACCGAACCGTTGTGGACGAGCACCCGTTCCGACTTTCACCAGTCCGAAAGATGCTACGCCGACGGGTCATTCCTTCGGCTTGGGTACGAAGGGCACCGACCAGCCCGGAGTCTTGCGAACGAACTTCTGAACCCGTTTGCCGATGATGTCGCAAGCGTAGATATTCCCTTGCGAATCCAAGGCGATGCCGTGGACCCAGTTGAGCTCGCCGGGCTGTTCCTGCTCATCCATTCCCTTCGGCACGGTCCAAAGTTGCCGCAACCGACCGTCGGGATCGAATCGCATGAAGAGCTGGTCCTTGGGCGGGCAGCTAAGCACCTCGTCGGTTTCGCGCCACGACATGGGCGAGCAACCGCAGACCCAGATCTGATCGTCGGCGGTGATCCAAAATCCCCAGGGAACGAGAAGGTCCTGCCAGACGTCGAGGAGTTTTCCCGACTGATCGAAGACCTGCACCCGGGCGTTATTGCGGTCGGCAACGTAGACACGACCCTGGGAATCCACCACGACGGCGTGAGGCAGATTGAACTCGCCCGGCTGAACGCCTAACGTGCCCCATTCGCCGACGTAGCGTCCCCGGTCATCGAAATGGACCACGCGGGCATTGCCGTAACCGTCCGTAACAAAGATATGGCCTTGGGGCGTGACGGCCAAGTCGGTGGGCTTGTAAAAGTGAGTTTGATCGCAGCCGGGTTCGCCGGGCGTACCCAGGATGCGGAGTATTTTGCCGTCTTGGTCCAGCTCGAAGATGGCATGATTGCCCACGTCGCACAGCCAAACGTGACCGCGGTGGTCGATTTTGATCCCGTGGGCCAACATCCCTTCCAGGTGCTTGCCGAAGACTTCTTCTCCCCAGGTGAAGAGAAGCTTCCCCGTGGCGGCGTCATACACATGGACGGGCGGCACGGCCCGGGTATAAACCCACACACGGTCTTGGCTATCCACAAACACGGACGGCGTCTGACCCCAAACCAACTCGGCCGGGCGTTGCGGCCAGGTCGGGTCAACCTCGTAACAGGTGGAGACGGTGATCCGCGGATAAGGCGCCTGCTGGGCAATGTTGGGAACGTTTGGTTCCCGAGTTGCCGCCTCCTCGGCGACGGCAGCCGCGGTTGCGACCAAGACTGCCCAACCTGCCGCGGCACAGGTCGCCCACGTGCAGGCCGCTCGTTGCCCTCGCGCTCCAAAGACAGACGTTGCTTTCATGAGCGTCACTCCTGGTAAGGTGTTGGACACACAGGAAACGTCAACCGGCTTCCCTATTGTGCCTCGGCGACGTGGAAACTTGAAGCACGGAGGCGAATGGTCGGAAGGTAAGAGCAAGCGGACGCGGTGGAATTGACACGGTTGTCGGTCTGCCGGGCGAAAACGCTTCGCCCGTGGGAAACCGGAGATGGCCGAGTGTCGGCCGACTCTCTGTGCGATCTTGACCGGGTGCGATCTTGACCGGCGTGCCCATCACCATGCTTGCGTTCATGGAACAAGTCGTCTGCGGAAACTCCCCGAAGTCTCGCAGGATAGCTTTGCAGACCATCGCCGTGCGAGGCTATCGGCGCCCTCCGGAGACCTTGAAAATCCTAGGCTTTCCCACGGAATACTGACGTTGCAGAGGTCTCGTTCGAAATCCCGCAAATTCCTTGACACGCATTGCGGGGCGTGTATAAAAGAAATCGCTGAGTATAGCCGCGAATCGCGGAACTCGCGAGTTCGTGGCGCATTCTTCTCTACCTCAGGCTAACTCGGGCATTCGCGGGATCGGACTCGGGCACCGCTCGGCCGACGCCTGCGGATCGCCTGAAGGAGGACCGCCATGCTCAGTAGACGCCTCTTTTCACCTACTGCGGCAAATGGCGTGCGGCGACCCGGTTGTTCGGCAGCACCGCGGATCGCCAAGCCTTATGCTGTCGGGCTGACCGTGGCCGCGGTTTTCTGGGTAACGTCCGGTCTGGGCTGCCGCAAGGCCGAGCCTCCGACCCCGGCCCCGACGGCCGTGGAAGAGGTCGAAGGTCTTTCCCCGGAGCAACAGGCTCCGCCGCTCGCGGCTCCGGAGCCGGCGAAAGCGGCGACGTTCACGCTCAGCGCCCTCGATCCGGTGGAAATCTCGGCCGGCGAAGAAGTCACGCGCGAGTTGAAAGTAGAGCGTGCCGGAGTCGAAGGCGCGGTAAGGCTCGATTTTCAAAACGTGCCCGACGGAATCGTCATCACCCCCGACGAGATCGCAGCCGACGCGGATGCCGCGGAGTTGAAGATTCGCGCGGAAGACCGACTCGCGGACACGCAATCGCTCTCGGTGGTCATCATTCGAGCGAAAACCGGCGATGCCCACGGTTCTCGAAACCTCTCGCTGTCGATCACTCCGGTGGTTCTGCCGAAGGTTCAACCGCCGGTCGAGCAGTTGGTCCGCCCGGGCGAAGAAATCGTGGTGCCCGTGAAACTGGATCGCGGCCCCTGCAAACGCGCCGTCCAGATCCGCCTGGAGAATCCTCCTTCCGGCGTGAGTGCCGATCCGGTCGTCGTGCCGGAAGGATCGGAGACGGCCGAGTTGCGAATTCGCGCCGACGCAAACGCGGCGGAAGGCAGACATTCCGTCAAGCTGGCGGCGGTGATTGCCGGAAAATCATCGGGGGCGGAGTTCTCGCTGAGCGTACAACGTTCTCCTTACCGCATCAACTCGTTCCGTGTAGTAATGCTGAAACCGGGCGAAACGCAGGAGGTCGCCGTTCCCATCGAGCGCCGGGGATACACCGGGCCGATTCACTTGGAGTTCGAGAATCTCCCCGACAAGGTCTCCGCGGCGCCGCTGGACGTGCCGCCCGGCGGAACCTCCGCCAGGATCCGATTCGCGGCGGAAAAGGATGCCAAGGAGCGCGTGCGATCCGTGTACATTCGGTCCCAAGCGGGAAGCCTCAGCGCCCGGTATCCGATCATCGTGCCGGTCTCGTGGGGCGAGTCGGGCTTTCTGCCTCGGGAAATCGGTTTCGACCCGGAGATCGCCCCGCTGTTGCGACGCGGCTCGTTCGGCGGTCGATTGACGGCCCACGCCAAAGCGGCGCTTTGCGATGCCTACGGCGGCACGCCGGAATCGCAAGAGGCAATTCTGCGGGGACTACGTTGGCTGGCCGCCCACCAAGAAGACGACGGCCGATGGTCGCTCAAGAATTACGGCCGCACGATTTCCAGCTGCGATTGCCACCTACCGGACGACGCCGAAGCGGAAATCGTGGACAATGACACGGCCGGCACCGCCCTGGCCCTGTTGCCGTTCTTGGCAGAGGGAATCGGCCCCACGACCGCACCGGACGAACCCGCCGATTTGCCTCGCTACCGCAACTTGGTTCGCCGCGGGCTGACCTGGCTGATGAAGAACCAGGTCAACGATCCGCAGTCGGACAAGGACGGGCACCTCGGCGGCAACACGTATTGCCACGCCGTGGGGACCATCGCGCTCTGCGAGGCCTACGCCTTAACGGGAGATGAACGGCTGCAGTTGGCGGCGCAACGCGCCATCAAGTATCTGATGAACGCCCAACACACGGCCGGCGGATGGCGCTACGGCTTTCGCGAGGCGGGTGATATGTCGGTCGTCTCCTGGGTGTTTCTCGCGATTCGCAGCGGCCAGCTTGCGGGTTTAAGGATCGAGAGCAGCCCCCTCACCCGCGCGGCACGCTTCATTGATACCTGCGCGGTCGGCCCCGAACCCTTCAAGCTCTCGGAATACTGTTACCAACCGGGAAAAGAAGGGACCAATCCCTTGACCGCCGCCGGCCTGCTGACGCGGCAGTATCTCGGTTGGCCCAAGGACAATCCCCATCTCCAGGCCGGCTGTAAAAAGATCGCCCAAGCCCTTCCGCCCGCCGAGGGATCGAACGTGGGCCCCCTCTACTTCTACTACTACGCCACCGAAGTCCTTCACCACATGGAAGGCGAGGACTGGGACTTGTGGAACCACCGGATGCGAGAGTTGTTGATTCGCACGCAAGAAAGATCCGGTCACCGCGAGGGAAGTTGGAACCCGGCGGGAGCCGATTGGGGCAAACGCGGCGGACGGATTTACGCCACGTCCCTGGCCTTGATGACGCTTCAGGTATATTACCGGCACCTACCGTTGTATCGGCCCATCCCCCGCGGGCAGGTCTCGGGCGCGAACACAACCGCAGGCCGCTGACCGCACGTGGAACGGCACCCAGCGCGGGCATGTGGCGAGATGAGGGCAAGGCCGGCCTACTCGGCGAGCTACCAGCTCGTTCCGTTCCCCTCGGGGTCAATCCGCCGCATCGGATTCCGCCGGCGGCTCTCGGTCCCGGATTTCCACGAGTTCCAAGGGATGCTCCGATCTTGCGTCGCCGACACGGATCGCCGCCTTCCCCGACAATAGCCGATCCAACAAGTCGCCGATGAATTCGCGCCTCCAACCTTGGGCCAGCAGCGGCGGATCCTCGTTCCCCTCGCCCAAGCGGTAAGAAACCCAGTCGCGGACATCCTGGGTGCTTCCCACCAGGCCCACGGAGATATCGCCTCGGCGACAGAGGCTGCTGAGCGCCGCGAAGAGGAATTGCCCGAGCAAGGGAGACTGCGAGACGCCCTCGCGGCGTTCAGGTCGGGGAAGGTTTTCGTCGGGGACGGCCAGCGCGCGGCGAATCCTTTCCGCGATGTCGGAAATCCACGGCCGAGTGTGACGATAATTCATCCCGCGGACGGCCATGATGCGTTTGACGTCGCAAGTCTTCTTTTTGGCGAGTTCCACCAAGAGATCGTCGCGGAGGATGCGCCGGGCGGGGACGTTTTGATAGGATGCGCGTTCCTCACGCCACAGCCACAACTCCCGCAAAATCGCCAGCTCTCTGGCACCGAGGGCGCGGTGCCCGGCCAATCGCTGCCACCTTTCGCTCTCGTGCCGCCGTTGAATCTCGTGTTGATGCCGCACCACTTCCTCCCCCAGCCATGCCTGACGCCCCAGCCTCGCAAGGATGTCGTCCAACCGATCTCGCAATTGCAACAGAAACCGCACATCGTCCAAAGCGTAGACGATCTGCCATTCCGACAGCGGGCGACGCCGCCAATCGCTCTGCGTCTCGTGTTGCGGCGAGAAGTCGCCCACGTACTTTTGAATCAGATTGGTAAGCCCGCTCGGATAATCGGTGCCGGCCAGGCCCGCGGCGATTTGCACATCGAAGACGCGCGGGGGAAAGCGACCCGTCGCAAAATAGCAGAACTGCAAGTCCACCTGGCCGGCGTGAACGACCGTTTCTACGTCCTCGCCGACGACGGTCTCCCAGAAGATGCTCACCGAACCCAGGGGGAACGGGTCAATCAAAACCAACTCGTCGTCGAGAGCCACTTGGATCAGGCACAGGTTGGGATGGTAGCTATCCTCGGCGACGAATTCCGTGTCGAGGGCCAACCGCGGGCAACCCCGCAGGCCGCGACAAAACGCCTGGAAATCGTGGGGAGTCGAAATGATGCGATGCGGATGGGAAGTATTTCGGCCGCCGGCTGTGATTGTCTCCGTCACTGTAGCCCCCTAACACTGCATCCTCCAAGCACCAACCAACGGCTCCCACTGCCGCGGCGAGAGTCGATTCCGCGCCCCTTCTCGATTCTAGTACGACCGACCTTTCCCTGAAAGCCGCACGAGAGCGCGAACGACGGACGGTGCGCGCACAAATCGATAGGCGGCACGATGACCGGCGTCGGGCCCGATCGGAAGTAGTGACGGGGCCCTTACCGCAGATTAAAATATGGAAGCCGCTGCGGCGAAGAAGGTTTTGCCGGTCCTTAAACGGTCGGCGACCGGCGGCACGGTATTGCGTCCCATGCGGTGGACGCACGGCTCTCGCAGAGAAAGGCCAAGGCGATGTCACAAAACCAGGAAGCGCCGGAATCCGGAAATCCCTTGGAAGAAGCCATGTCCGCAGCGCGTGACGGCGCACCCGCGGGACAGTCCGTTCCTCCCGGACAAGAGCCTCATCGGCCGCCGCATCGAGGCGATCCCGACGTGGAACTTTGGCGCGGCCGCTATTCCGGGTGGGCCATGTTTCCCACTTGGATACTCTTGACCTTGATTACGGCCGGCGCGATTCTCTTGGCAGTGGTCATCTCGCGACGCGTGGAGTATCCCCTCACGATTTGGGCCGTGCTACTGGGCATCGTCGCCTTGCTGTGGATCTATTACCTCTTGCTCTACCTCTATCGCCGCTACACGGTCAGCTACCGTGTCACTAGCTACCGATTTTACAACGAAAAAGGGCTGCTTTTTCGCAGCGTCAATGCGATGGAAATTATCGACATCGACGACATGTCGCTCGAACAAAACCTTCTGGAACGCATGGTGGGTGTGGGCAGGGTCGTGCTCCGTACCAAAGACCCCTCCGATCCGTTCTTCGTCATCAGCGGCTTGAAAGATCCTCAAATCGCTTTCCAGAAGATCGACGGGGCGCGGCGCGACGAACGAATCCGCCGGGGAATCAACATCGCCTAGCCGGATAAAGTCCCCAGGGCTACCGCGCCGCACGCGTTCGATCCGCCGCCGCACGATAGCGGCGGCCCGCTGAGCTGTCGCCGCTTTTCGTGACGGGAAACCCGATGCTTCCGGCTTCGTCGGGAGGATCGCCTGGGCGTCAGGAGCGCCGCGGCTTGAAAATAACCGCCCCCAGCGGAGGCAGAACGAACTTAAGCGAGGCCGGCATTCCGTGCCACGGGATGGGGTCGGCTTGTCGCCCTCCGTAGTTCCCGATATTCGCCCCGCCGTAAATCGCCGCGTCGCTATTAAAGATCTCTTCGAGGTAGCAGGCCTCCGGCACGCCGATACGGTGCTCGTAACGAGGAACCGGAGTGAAATTGCAGGCAACGACCAGGTAGTCGGCGGGATTCTTCCCGCGGCGGATGTACGCGAGCGTACTTTCCTCCCAATTGTGGCAGTCGATCCACTGGAAGCCCTCCCAGGTGAAATCCTGCTCATGCAGGGCCTTTTCGCGCCGGAGCAGCCGATTCAGATCCGCCACGCACCGCTGGACGCCCTGATGCGTTTCCCATTGCAAGAGGTGCCAATCCAGAGAGTGTTCGCAGTTCCATTCCCGCCACTGCCCGAACTCGCCGCCCATGAACAGCAGCTTTTTGCCGGGGTGGGTCCACATGTAGCTGTACAGCAAGCGGAGGTTGGCGAACTTCTGCCACAAGTCGCCCGGCATTTGGTCGAGTAATGCCCCCTTCCCATGCACGACCTCATCGTGCGAGAGCGGCAGCACGAAGTTTTCGTGGAAGGCGTAGATCAAGCTGAAGGTCAACTGATCGTGATGGTACTTGCGATGGATCGGTTCGCGCCGCATGTAGCTGCGCGTATCGTTCATCCAACCCATATTCCATTTCATGCTGAACCCGAGCCCGCCGTGATGCGTCGGCTTGGAAACGCCGGGCCAGGCCGTGGATTCCTCGGCGATCGTCAACACTCCGGGAAACTGGAGATGCACTTGCTCGTTCAGCAGCTTGAGAAAGGCGATGGCTTGCAGGTTCTCCCGGCCGCCGAATTCGTTGGGGATCCAGTCGCCCGGCTGACGACTGTAATCGAGGTACAGCATGGAGGCGACGGCATCCACGCGGAGGCCGTCGATGTGGTATTTATCGAGCCAAAACAGGGCATTGGCGATGAGGTAGTTTCGAACCTCGTATCGGCCGTAGTTGAAGATGTGCGTGCCCCAATCGCGGTGCTCTCCCTGTCGGGGATCGGCATGCTCGTAGAGCGCCGTGCCGTCAAATTGCCGCAGTCCGTGGCCGTCGCGGGGAAAATGCGCGGGCACCCAATCGATGATCACGCCGATGCCGTGCCGGTGCAAGTAATCGACGAAGTACATGAAGTCTTCGGGCGTGCCGTATCGCGAGGTCACCGAATAGTACCCGACCACCTGGTATCCCCAGCTTGCGGTCAGGGGGTGCTCCGCCACCGGCAACAACTCCACATGGGTGTACCCCATCTGCTTGACGTACTCGACCAACAGCGGAGCGATTTCGCGGTAATTCATCCAGCGATGGGGATCGTCGCCCGGCCGCCGCCAACTTCCCAAGTGCATCTCATAGATCGCGACCGGCTCCTCCAGCCAGTTCCGCGTCTTACGGCCATCCATCCAGGCGTCATCCTGCCAGCGATAGCGGCTGAGATCGTAGACGCGCGAGGCGGTCCTGGGGGGCACTTCGGCCCAAAAACCGAAGGGATCGGCCTTCTCGAAGACCTGATCGTGATGCCGAATTTTGAACTTATAGAGGTCGCCCTGCTTCAAGCCCGGCACGAAGAGTTCCCAAAAGCCGCTGGGGATGTGCTTCCGCATCAAGTGGCCGCGACCGTCCCAACCGTTGAAATCGCCGACCACGCTGACCCCGGAGGCATTGGGCGCCCAAACGGCGAAATTGACGCCTTCCACTCCGTTGCGCACGCACAACTGGGCACCCAGCTTGTTGTAACAACGCCAATGCCGGCCCTCGCCTAACAAGTACAGATCGAAGTCGGTCAGCATCGGCGGAAAAGCGTACGGGTCTTGCATGATGATCTTCTTGCCGCTTTCCTCTGCTACTTGAAGCAGATAGTGAGGAGCGCTGCCGTTGATCGGGCAAACCGCCTCGTACAGGCCCGCCGGGTGAATGCGGCGCATCGGTCGGGGCGTCCCCTCGTGCGCCAGATCAATCACCCATGCCTGCTGGGAACGGGGCAAAAACGCGCGAATCGCCATCGCTTGGCGGTCCGCCTCCTGAATCGGATGCGGCCCCAGGATTTCGAACGGGTTCTCCAGCCTTCCCTCCACCAGTTGAGCGACCTGCTCCAATCCCAAGGTGCTACGCACGGATACCTCCTTGCTTTCCATATTCTCAAAGCTTACCCACTTATTGCATTTATCTCAAATACCTCAAAGCACGCGTGCCACCCCAAAGAGTCGCATTCGCCCTCGGGCCGGCACCGTTCGCTTTTGTTTCGTGTGCCGCAGTCGCGTCTTCATGCCGACCAGGTCTCCCGGCTAAGCCGAGCGGCAGCATGATCGCGGCATCAGCCCAACCGATCGGCCATGTCCCGCGCGCTGATCAGCCCCACGGCATCTTTGCCCCCACCCGCGTCCGACCGTGCATCACCCCGTCTGCATTCGTTTTTTGTCTTGCCGGGGAGGGCAATACAAACAAACCTCGTTCCTGAAGAGACAGCAGCCCTTCACGAACGGCGGTCAAGACCGCGACCCAGACGCGGTCCCCCAATCGACGCGACGTTACCGGTTCCGCAATCGACCGACTGCCGTTAAGTCTCTTTCCTTGGACCGAACGGGGGTCGGCCTGAGAGCGAGCGCGTCGGCCGGATGCTCGACCGGCTGAGTGGTGAGGCGGGTCCAACCTGAGGATGCGGCAATCCACCGTGTGGAATTGTAGGGCACGATCCACCCGTTTCCATAGGTCATGATTTTTGACCGGCACCCGATACTGGAAACACTCCCATTCCCACCCATTTTCGCGCCATTCGGGAAGACCCCGCAGCAGTCCCTCGCGAATGTAACGATTGGTCGTGAGGATCGTGACGTGGGACGGCTGGTTGAGCGATTCCAAAGCCCGCACCAACGTCAGCAATTCCAACCGCTCTCCGGCTGCATGCGGCTCGATATCTTCGGCCGTCATCTCGTCGTACCCATCGGGGGTACGCAAAGTGAATCGCCATCGGTGCGGATCGCCGGCCACCCCGGTTTGGCTAATCAACATGAAGTGGTTTAGGCCTTCGGAGTCCGTTGCTCGTCCCAGCGGATTGAACCCAATCATGGATGCTTCGTCCTCGCGAGCCGCCTACACGGGCGGAGCAAAGTCCATTATCCAGCCGTACCGACCTGACGAAGGTTCCCCCGGCGCGTTGCGGCGCCTAAAGGGATATCAAGGCGCCTAAAGCGATATCAATACGTTGGGGGGCGGCCGAATCCGCCCTCGCTTCGACGGCCAAACGGCGTGCGTTCAATTCTTCCTCAATACCCTTATCGTCCCATGCTTCTCAAGTTATCCATCCTAGCCAGTGAAGATTCCTTGCGCTGACAGCGGTCTCGGCCCTCAATAATTCCGAAATACCGGTTTCTAAGCATTGCGACGCGCCGAAGATTGGACGCAGTCCCGCGTTCCGAATTAAGAGGGGGTGATGCGGACCCGTCGACGATCGCCCTACGATCGCCAGTTACCATTTTCGCCATCCGAAACGTATTTCGCGCGAATTGCCGACCTCCCGGCTTGATGTCCTTCCTTTGAAACTGGAAAAGTCTGCATTTTGACAAGGCCGACCGAATCAACGGGAAAAGAAACCGGCTCCATCGACTGGGTTTCACCCACTACGTGGAGGGGTTATGAAAGGCACTCAGGTCTCTTCGACGATCCCCAGAGATGGGGCGTTGACCGCGATTAGAAAAATCGCTGGACACGGAAAAAAGCGTCGATATCATAGAAGGTGAACGGGAAATCAATCATCGCGGTGCCCGTTCCATCGGCCTCTTCTCTGTTCCGGCCCCGTCGTCTCGCTGAAAATTGCGAACGGCGGGGTTTTTCTTTTCGCTTGTGTCCCCGAGGCATCCGTCTGATGGACCATCCCCCCGAATTACCCCTGTCTGGTGAGGATGACGCCGCAACCGACTTCCGCGGCATTGCACTTGGAATCGGCGATCGTCAGGCCGAAACCCGGATGAAAGTAAGCCCCGAAATGCCCGCGTCCTTGTGCCGCCGGGTATCAGTTTGTTAATCTCAAACTCATCGGCGGCGAACGCGGCACCGAATGTCGCCTGCTCATCCGAGCGGCATCCGGTCGGCTCCGGCTGAGGCGTGTGCCGCCGCTTCGTGTCCAAGCGTAATCGTGCTTGCCCGCCTTCGAGAAAGTAGGGGGGAACGTATGGCAATCTCCTCGAGCGTAGCATGGAAGCTGGAGCATACGATCGCCACGTGCGGCGGCCCAAGGCGGCTGTGGCGACTCGATGCGCGGCACCCGGAGGAAGGCGTCTCTCTGCACTATTCAGGCGAAGATTCATCGACGGGGGATGCCGAACCGCGGGCTACGGTCTTCGGGCTGTCCCTGGAGGGAGGATCGGCGCAGCCCCTGCGACTGTCCGATGTTTTTGCCAAGGCCAACCACCTCTACACGCGCTACGAGGATTGGACGACCGGCAACCCTCGCGAAGGTTTGGACATTCATGTCGGTTTGACCGCCGGACGGGTTGCGGCAGTGGGTTGTGGGGAAACCGACCTTTCGAAACAAACAGAAGAGGAAGAGTACGTCTTGGAAGCCGTCATCAGTGCCAAGACGGAGAATCCGAGCGTGCAGCGCGACGTACGGATCGCCTTTCGGGGGCGGGCCGAGGAGATCGGGTGGCAGCGATGCACGGTGGATCCAAGCGGCCGGCGTACGGCAACCATCCCACTTTCGGCCCACCAGGAACCCTCCAGTGACAAGGCGGCGGAATCGGCGGGTGTCACGGAGTTCTCGCTTCCCGTCGTTGCATTATCCGGAGCACCCTGCGTCTTGGGGCTATTGGTTCATCCGGCCGGGATCCGCCCTCTCAAACAGGTCGAGCCGATCGCCCCTTGGACGCTCGATTTCCGGAACGGAAGCTTCCGCCTCGTCTATCGCTTGTTCCCTTTATGCCTGGAAAAGGGCGTCACGGTCCGTAGCATATTTCAATTGCTGCTGCTTCGCCGGGCGAACGCGGCGGAACGTTTGACCGAGGCGGCGAGGGGGTTTCTATCCTCCCCTCCGTCGCTGACCGAGGCGTAATCTCTCGGGGGGGTTGGGTGGTTGACGCCGTTCGCGTCCACTAGCATAGGGTATCCCTACGACGATCGCCTGAAGTGGCATGTCGAGATCATCCGGTCACACGAATTCCGTGCAACCGCGATCGGCAGGCCGCAAGCGTGGAGGACCTTCCGTACGGTTCGAGGCGGCAAACGACCCGTCTACCGCGCTGGGACCGAGTGGGCATTCCCCTGCGGCTCGCATAGGTCTCGAAACGGTTCTTACCCCCATGGAGCGAATGACATGACGCCATCGACGTTCCCAAGCGAGAACTTTCTATTGGAGCACGAGACTGCGGTACGCCTGTACCACGAGTGCGCCAAGGACATGCCGATCCTCGACTACCATTCGCACCTTTCGCCGACATTGATCGCCGAGGATCATCGGTTCGCCAACCTGACCGAGCTTTGGCTACGGGGGGACCACTACAAGTGGCGGGCCATGAGGGCCAACGGCGTCCCCGAGTACTATTGCACCGGCAACGCCTCCGACTATGAGAAGTTCCTGAAGTGGGCGGAGACGGTACCCAAGCTCCTGCGCAATCCCCTATTCCACTGGACGCACATGGAATTGCAGCGGCCGTTCGGCATCACGGATCGTCTGCTCAACCCCGAAACGGCGGCGGAGGTTTGGGAAACGTGCAACGCCAAACTGGCTCTGCCGGAGTTCTCCTGCCGCGGCCTGCTCCGCTACTTCAACGTGACTTTGGTTTGCACCACCGATGATCCCACGGACGATCTCCAGGCTCACCGGAAAATCGCGGAGGACCCCAATTTTCCGGTCCAGGTGCTACCCACCTTTCGCCCGGATCGCGCGATGCTCCTCCAACATCCGGAAAGGTTCCACGTTTGGGTGGATAAACTGAGCGAGGCTTCCGGGATCGAGGTCAAGGACTACACCACCCTCATCGAGGCCTTGCGGAAACGTCACGATTATTTCCACGAACACGGTTGCCGCCTCTCGGATCACGGCATCGAACAGTTCTTCGCCGAGGACTACGAGGAGGCGGATCTCAACCGCATCTTCCGAGAGGTGTACAACAATCAGGCCGTGTCGATCGTGGACCGCGCCAAGTTCAAGTCGGCCGTCCTCTACGAATGCGCTTTGATGAACTACGAGAAGGGCTGGTCGCAACAGTACCACGTCGGCGCCTTGCGGAATGTCAACTCCAAGATGTTCGAGACTCTCGGTCCGGATACGGGTTTCGACGCCATCACCGACATCAATCTGGCACGCAACATGACGCGGTTCCTGGATCGCCTGGAACGGGCGGGAAAATTGTCGCGGACCATCGTGTACAACTTGAACCCCGCCGTCAACGAAACGACGGCCTCCATCTTGGCCTGCTATCAGGACGGCAGCGAGCCGGCCAAGATGCAGTTCGGAGCCGCGTGGTGGTTCCTCGATCAGCGCGACGGCATCTTGCGACAGCTCGAGACGCTTTCCAACTTCGGGCTGCTGAGCCGATTCGTGGGGATGCTGACCGACAGCCGATCGTTCCTTTCTTTCACACGGCACGACTATTTCCGCCGCATCCTGTGCAATCTGTTGGGCGGGGAGATGGATCGCGGACTCCTACCCCGTGACTTTGCCTTGGTCGGTTCGGTGGTGCGCGACATTTGCTACAACAATGCCGCACGGTACTTCGGCTTCCGCGCCCCCACGCTGGGATCTCAGGTCGCCGCCGAGGCCAAGTAAGTAAGGCCTTGCGGAAACAGACAGCGCGGCAACTCCTTGTGAGCGGCCGCGCTCCGTCGTAGTTTTCCCGGGGTGTTGAGTTCCGGCCTACGCCGGGCTATCGTGTAGCATCAAAGCCGCCGATTGTTCCCGCCCGGACCAACGTCTTTTTAACGCGGAGGACTCTCTCATGTCCCGCCTTCTGGTTGATGTCGGTTTTCGGCCGTTTCGACCGGCACTTCGGCACCCGGCGGCACGGTCTGGTGTCGCGCTGTTGTCGGTTGCGGCGGCGTTCTTCGCGCTCCCCTCCTTGGTCCTCGCCTACAACCCACCGGTGGACAAGGCGGAGGGTGTCACGGTGCGTATCGAGGCCCCGGAACGGATCGAGCAGGCGGGGGATCCGATCGACGTCGCCGTCATCGTGGAAAACGCCGGAGAGGGGCCGATCGCCGCGAATCTCCGCATCGGCCTGATCGACGGCTGGCAAGCCGATCCCGGCGAGTTCGCCGCGGTTAGTTTGCCCGCAGGCGAATCTCGGCGACTGACCGCACGCGTGCAATCCGCCGCGGACAGCTACGCCGCCCATTATCCGATCCACGTCTGGGCGACGGTCCGCCGTCCCGACAAGCCCTAACTGAAACTGCATCCCATCGCGATTCTTGTCGTCGACAAAGCGACGGGCGGCCGGACGCGCCGGACGAGTGAGTGGAAGCCGATCGTCCTTTCGCCGAATAGCGCGTTCGCCCTGGAGCAATCCGCCACCCGCCGCGCGGTGATGCAGGTCTTCGGGAAGCCGGTGGAAGTCAGTGAACTCGGTTGGAGCGGTAGCCATCCTCAACACTCCGGCAGTCTCAACCGCGTCGATTTGACGTTAGAGAACGAGACGCGGCCGTGCCTCGGTATTCATCCGCCGTGGCGGGACGGACAAACGGGAACCCTCGCCGCTGAATTCCCGATCCACTTGCCCGAAGGTACGCCCGCCACCTTGGATTTCTCCCTTGGTATGACCCCGGAAGGGCAGAGCGACGGCGTGACGTTTCGGGTTCGCGTCGTTCCGTGGGATGCTCCGGATGGGGCGTGGGGCGAGATCGTTTGGGAGCGGCACACGGCCGCCAAGACCTGGGAACGCCATCGCGTGGACCTCTCGCAATACGCGGGCAAGCCGGTGCGACTGCAATTGGAGTCGCATCCCGGCCCGAAGAACAACACAGGCTGGGATTCGTCCTTCTGGGCGGAACCGACGCTGGTCGTCGGCAACCCGCCGCAACCCGATCAGTCGCCGCCGGCGTGGGATCGCGCCCTCACTGTGGGAAGCGGGACGGTAGCCGGGCTGGATTGCGAATATCGTGTGCTTCCCGGTAACCGCGGCCTCTTGGACGCCGCCGTGGGCTTTGTGACACCCCAACAGACCGTATGGTTCCGCGGATTCCAGATCACGGTCGACTCCGCCCGATTGGACGGCTTTCGGTCGGCGTTGACGCTGCAAAGCGTCGATCTTGAAAAACCCGCAGGCGTGGGAACTCCGCTGAGAGCGAGACATCATTTCGTCGGCCAAGATTGCGAATTCGACCTGATCGGGGAACTCGCGGCGGTCGGCGGCGTCTTGACTGCGAGTTTTCGCGTGGAGAATGCCACGGAACCGAAACCGTGGCGACACATTCACATCGAGGATGCCGCCGTGGGATCCTGGAGCCTTCCGCTGGAAAAGCTGTTCGCCGGCCACGGTAACGTCGTGGTTCAACCGGAGCGGTACCGTCTGGGTTTCGACGGCCACCGGTTGTCCACCTCGTTCGTGGGCTTCGAATTCACGCCGCGGCTGAGTGTGATTCAAGCCTGCGACGTCCCGCCCAGTTATCTCGACGTGATTCCGGCTGAGCGTCATTTCTCGCTTCACGCGTCGCCCGATGTTCGCTTCACGTTCATTCCCGCCGCCGACGCTTGGGAGGGCGTCAAAAAATGGCGCGATGTGAACGGCTTGCGGCCCGCCGGAGGAGTGCAACAAGCGGCCGGACGATTCGTGTTCGACCTTTGGGGCGGGCGGTACCGCGACAGCGCCGACGAGCTTCGACGGGCCTTCCGTTACGGTTTGACCGATAGCATGGTCATTTGGCACAACTGGCAGCGATGGGGATACGACTATCGTTTGCCGGAAATCTGCCCTCCCAATCCCCAACTCGGCAGCCTTGAGGACTGCCGTTATTTGATCGAATCCTGTCGTCAGGCAGGCGTTCTCTTCGCCCTTCACGATAACTACATCGACTTTTACCCCGATGCCGAGGGCTTCTCCTATCGGGAACGGATCGCGTTTCACTCCAATGGAACCCCCGTCCGGGCGTGGCTGAACGAAGGCCGGCAAGCCCAGTCCTACCGCTATCGGGCCGATCAAGTCGAACCCTTTTTGCAGGCGAATTTGCGTTGGATTCGCGAAAACCTCGCGCCCACCGCTTATTTCATCGACGTGTGGAGCAGTATCGAACCGTACGATTACTGGACTTCCGACGGCCGGTTCTTCGATCGCGTCTTTACCCGCGACAGTTGGGGAAATCATTTCGCCTGGATCCGTGAATTGCTGGGAAACAACGCGCCGCAAATCTCGGAGAGCGGCCACGACCAATTGATCGGCTGGTTGGACGGTGCGCAGACCAATCACTTGCGGGTGGGCAATCCCTTCCCGGGCTATTACCAATGGTCGGTCTGGAACTGGGAATGCCGCGACGCGGAACGGGTGCCGTGGTTCGATGCCGCGCACCACGACCGTTTCGTCCTCCACGGGGCCGGTTACGAGGGACGCTACGCCGCCGGATTGGACACCCGGCTCCACGGCATGTATAGCGACGATTACATCGCGACCGAGGTCCTGACGGGCCACCCTGCCATGGTCTCCCGCCCCTTCGGTGAAGACGTCGTGCGAAAGTACTGGCTGCTGTCTCCTCTCATGCGGGCACTGGCTTTGGACCGAATCGAGTCGGTCGAATTCGTCGGCGGAGACATCCACCGGCAGCATGTTCGCTGGCAGCGCGGCGGCGAGGTTTGGTGCAATCGCGGAGAGAGCGACTGGGAAGTGCAGGGCACCGTGCTGCCCCAATACGGATTCCTGGCCAAGGTCCCAATCCCCTCGGCCGGGGACAACTCCGAATCGCAATTCGTCGAAGCTGCCATCCTCCGACGCGACGGCATCATCGTCGAATACATGCACTCGCCGGAATGGCTGTACGTCAACGGACGTAAGAGCTACGGCGGCGTCCTCCCGGCGCGTCCCCTGGCCGGTGCATTCCGCGATTTGGGCGAACGGCGATTGGAATTGCAGGTCGATTGGCAGCTCCGTCGCAGCCTCCCCGATCATTACGTCCTCTTTGCCCACTTCTGCGACAGGGAGGGCGAAATCGTGTTCCAAGGAGGTCTCGAACCGCGGCGCCCCGACGGTCCGGTCCCGGGCACCGTGTCCACCGTAATCCGCACCGTCGTGCCCGAACAGCTCAAGCCGGGCGACACCGTCGAACTGCGGATCGGGGCCTACGATCCGCGGAACGGTCGCCGACCGGTCCTTGCAGGTCCCAGCGATGAGGGGAATCGAATCCGCCTGGGAACCTTGGCCGTGGGTGAGGGCGGCAAGCTTACCTGGACCGCCCAAAGCACCGAAGACCCGTTGCAAGCCAGGATGAATGCCGCGGGGAAGGTCATCGACTTCGGAGTCGTCCGGACCACCCAAGGGCTTCGGATTACCCGTGAGGGCGACGGCGTCCGGGTCACCGCGCTGCCCCATCCCCAGGACACCGTCGAGGCGGAGATTCGTCTGGACAAGCTCTGGGGCGGCCCCGTGCAGCGCGTGCGACTTGTCTATCACGACGAGGGCGGACAACAGGTCCGGAGCGAAAACCTCGACCTACCCACGAGAGGGGCGGTCTCCGTGAAGATTCAACCGAATGAATTCGACTGCTTGATCAAAAGGCAAAATTGACGATGTAACAGGCAGTGTGCCAGGAGTTCGCTTTCGACCGGAAGGCGTTTTTCGGGTCGCGGGTTACAAACGGGGACGCATTTCTGTGAAAAGAACGCGAACCTCCGTCAACCTACGGTTGTCTCGCCAACATGGGTAACACCTGATTTCGCGCCGGGAGGACCTTGGGAAACGGCGCGGCGGCCTGTTCCGCGGCAAATCGACTTTGTCGCCTGAGGGATAAACGGCGTTTTAGGAACAGGACTTGCTCATCAAGGCCGTCGTGGAAATAATGGTGGTTGAATTGCCGCGGGCTAATTGATCCGCGGTGTTAGTCCTTAACTCTTTTGGGTGCGCGTTGGCGCAGAGGTGCATCATGCGTACGTTCGTGAAGACGCTGAAGACGGCTAAGCATGTGGTTCTCGCTCGCGTCGCTCGGGTGAGCAAACACGTCGTCACGGTAGTCTGCACGAAGGTTACGAAGATTCTCCGCGCCGGTCTGTCTTTGCGCACCGACTGGATCGGCCGTTGCCGTGACTTGAATCCGATCCATGCCATGGATTCCTTTGGGGGATCCCAATCCGGATTGGGTTGTTGGCAATCCCCGTCTTTGTCGTGGCAGCCGGCCGCGGCGGCCAGGCTGGCCGCTCGCGCGGAGGCCGCAAGGTCTTGGTCACGTCCACCTAGAAGTTAACACTGCCCGATCATCAACGCGGCAGGGGACGTCGACCAAGGCCCACGGTCCGGCTGGGATCGGTGGGGCTTGGCCTCTCCCTCCTTGCCTTCTCCGACGGGTCCTCGGTCTCCGTCCGTTGTCGCACAACGGAGGGAGTCATGGCTACGGTCATCGAGGAATTAGAGGAATTCGGAATTGAGCTGAGCGGCCTTGCCGAAGGCCTTGTTGAGGAAGAGATCGGGGAATCGCGCTCGGCGGATCCGGATGAGCCGCCGGACCCCGTCTCGCTGCTGCTCACCGCCGCCGCGCGGGGCGATCGCCGCGCGGCGAATCGAATCGTGCAGATGTTCGAGCGGTACGTCCGGGATACCGTCCGCCGGCGCCTGCGCGACGAGAGCGACGTCGAGGAGACCACTCAGGACGTCTTCATCCAAGCGTTCCGCAAGCTCGATCAGTTGCACGACAAGCGGTGCTTCGCGGGATGGCTCCGCCGCATCGCGGACCGATTGGCCATCAATCAGTTGGTTCGGCGGCGGCGGGATCGCACGGTGAACTTCGAGAGTTTCGACCAGGCCGACGCCGGCAGCGAGCCTTGGTCGGAAGCCGTCCGCCGCGAACAACGCCAAGCGGTCTGGAAGGGATTGCAACGGTTGGGAGCGATGGACCGCGAGACCCTCGTGGCCTTCTACATCGAGGGCAACTCCCTGGTCGAAATGAGCCGTCGCTTCGATTCGCCCGTGGGCACGATCAAGCGTCGCCTGCACACCGCCCGAAAGCGGCTGGCGAAGGAATTGACCGAACTCCACGCCGCCTGACGGCGCGCGAAAAAATGCCGCCGCGACCTTCCGGGGCCATAGTCCCGGGACGCCGCGGCGGCGCTGTTTACTCGCGCGAAACGGGATCCGCCGAAGGGCTCGGCGAATCCGGGCGGGCGTCGGCCCGTGCCCCAACCGCCGCAAGCGCGGCGACCAACCACCCCAAGATCAGCGAGGTCCCGCCGACCGGCACGATCCACACCCAATCGACTTGTGGGAAGACGATCCGCAGGTACAATCCGCCGCTGAATCCCGCCGTCCCGAACAAGAAGAAGACGGCGGCGACGGTGAGCAAGCGGGACGGCTGCCGTCGGCTCCAAGCGCCCAGGGTCATGAGGGCCAAGGCGTGGAACATTTGATAGCGGACGGCCGTCTCGAAGCCGTGGTAAGCCGCGGCATCGACTCCCCCGCGCACGAGATGATCGCCCATGGCGGCCAGCGCCACGCCGAAGGCCCCTAAGATCGCCCCGCAGAAAAACAGAATCCTGTCTTGCATGGAGACTCTCGCTCCGTCGTTCCTGGCGTTTAATTCTTCGCGAATATCGTCGCGTCCTCTCGTCCGTTTTCGGTCAAGCCGGCAGCGGTTCGCGGCAGTTTACGGTTTTTCTCGCCAAACGGCCTCCCCTAACAGGATAGGAGTCAGCACGATCGGCGTCCATGCGTCGGCGTTCACGGTGACGGTGTTCTCACCGGGAGCAATTTCGATGTCGCCTTCCCAGGCCAATTCCGTCTGGAGCCGATTATTCTTGTCGAAGACCTTGGCCTTTCCGCCGCCCCAATACTCAACGTAATCGCCTTCTCGCAGAGTGACGGGAAGCCGCACGGCATTGCTACCCAGCGTCAGGGTAGGATTGCGCAGCTCGCGTGGGAATTCCTTCAATGCCTTGATCGCAAGGACATGACATCGGGAGTCGGCGGCGGGGCTCCGCATCCAGCGGATGTTCAAGGCTCGAATGCGACCGAAGTCGAAACCATACAAGGCGGCCTTGAACGGATAATTGGCGTGGGCCGGACGAAATTCCGTCAAAATCCGCTCGGGAGTCGGCTGGGGCAGGACGATCAACTTTTCGCCCGTAAAGTCCAAGTCCACGTAATAGTCTCGAAATCGCGCGCCGCCGGCCTCCAACTGGAAGTTGAGCACGCCGGGCGGGTCGGAAATCGGGCCTTCATGCCTCACGCGCACGGCGAGGGCGCGGTGACTGAGGAAGTCCACGCTCTTCTGCCCGGATGGGACCCTCAGCACCGCCGTCCCGGACGGGGCATCCAAGCCTTCCACCGTACCGCCGTCCGGACCGTCCCAAACGATCGCCCCCGAGAAGGCGCCGGGCATAGCGGCCTGCGCGCCAGGCTGCGGAATGGGGACGCCGCTCTCATCCGCGTTCAGGATCGGCAGATTCTCCGAATCGTTCCACTCGGCCAATGCGGGGAGCGCTTGCAGCCGAAATCGCAACGCCTGGCTTGAATAGGGATTGTCGATGGTGAAGTCGCCGGGTGATTCCACGCGTAGCCCCCGATATCGCATCGGTAGAATGGCCCGGCCGTCCCCCGTTGCTTCGAGATGCCATTCGCCCGCCTCCAGCAACTTTCGTACGTCGTCCGGCACGATCCCGGAAAGCCGCAAGGATTCCCAGCGGCCGAGCAACTCCAGCAGTTCCTCGGTACGACCGTTGCGCGAAAGCGCGGCCATGTTGGTTTCCAGAGAAACCGGGGTATCCAAGGCGAGCATGCGTGCGGCGTAATATTCCACTTCATCCGGCCCGGTGGCGTTTTGGTGCGGGGCCCAGTCCAGGAATCCCCACCAGCCCAACTCGGCAGGGAAAAAGCTGTCGTTGTAATGCCGCCAGGAATCCGCGATCTTGTGGTAGTCGAGATATTCCTTAACCGCGACGGCGGCGAAGTCATCGCATGCGCCTCGCGTGTAGAAGTGCCACGTGAACGGCGTGAAGCCGGACCCCTGCACCAATACATCCCGCTGAAAACGTTTCCAGACGGCCGTCTGCTGGACGCCCACCCAATACCACCACGGTCCCACGGCCGCATTGCATTCGCCGCCGTCGAAGTAGATCATGTCGAATCCGCAGCGATTCACGACGCCTGCGATACGATCGGCGATCTGTTCCATCAGGGGTGAACGCAGGTCGGCCAGATAACAGCCGTACCTCTCGCACAGGTGGTCCACCCGGCCGCCCCTCCCGTGCGAAGCGCGAGCCGTGCCTAGATAGCCCCGAACGCAATCCAAGAGACGCTTTCCCTCGAGATCGACCTTCCCGTAACGAATGATCTCGTCACCGATTTGGATCTCGAACCCCTGCCTGGCGTCGCCGTAATAGGCGGGCGAGATGGGAAAACCCGACAAGTCGCCCTCCAGGGGAATGACGGTATCTTCTTCGCCGATATCGGCCGCCAAAACGGCGGAGGCATCCTTAAGCAACCCGGGATGCGGACGAGGCGAGACCAAGGGATCGTTTTTGCCCACAAAGCTGGTCAGCATGTGCAAGCCGACCTTCAGTCCCGCCGCATGGCACTTGTCCACGACGGCCTTCAGGCTCTCCTCGCCGCGCGGAAAGTTTTTTAAGTTGATGGGATACGACCCCAGCGACGCGGCCCAGGTACCGTCATACGTCATGATGTACCGGAAACCGCCCAGCTTCGCGAGCCGGATCTGTTCGTCGGCATTGGCCTCCGTCAGGTCGGTGAAGAAGTAACCGCGACGGACGTCGGGCGAACGCTTCGCCCAGACGCCCTCGATCGTCGCGAACGGAAGCTCATGGTCCTTTTCGACCTCCTGCACGACATCCAGGAATTGAGAAGTCGGCACGGCTATCAAGGCGAAGCCTTCGCCTACCTGACCGAATTCTTGATGTGCCAGAACGCGGAGATGGAACGTCTCCACCCGTTCGCTCAAGCCCATCAGACAAACCGTAAAATCTTCGTTCCACGCGGCGTTGCACAGCCACCCCTGCCGCTTCGCGTCGCGCATCGTCAGGCTTCCCAGTGCGATCGTCTCGACGGGGCTGCCTTCGATACCGATCAGTCGCAAGGTGCAATAGCGCGGCTTGACTCGAATCTCGAACCATGCCTCCGTGTCCGTATCCGAAAACGCCGCCCTAAGACGCTCCCCGTCTCTGACCAGCGATCGGCACGGTAATTCCTTGCCGCCCTGCCGGACAAAGAAGAAAGGGCGATCGGGAACGATCCAGTTCCTCCCGGACGACTTCTCCGTCAATTCTCGGCAACGTCCCGCCGCGTCGCACACCAAACGGGCGACGTCGTTCTCCCAAGTCAGGTCGTCATCTCCCCCGTAAGCCGTCGCCGCCAAAGAGAGTACCCACACGGCCGAAAAACTTGTGGCCGCGATCCCGATCACCCCCCAGCCGGTTCTTTTCATTCGGAACTTCACGGCGTTCTCCTGAATCTCAAGAAGAAGGGGTCGCCTCGCGCGATTGCGTGCCCGGACGCGAAAGGCTTCCAAGCAAGCCCCATATGCGGAGTGGAAGCGGCATTCAACTTGATCTCCCGAAACCGGGAAGTCAAGGGCGCGTTACAATGGGATAGTACAAGAGGCTTGGCAAATACCGACCGACTCCCGCCGGGATGTCCCCGATCGCTACCGGACGCCCGAGGTCACCGCCCGGACCGGGAGGAGGCGGCGGTCGGTCGGACGTCACGCCGCCGGAACGGGTGTTGATGGAGAGGCAAAACGTGACTGACGAATTCGATCCCTACCGGCAGTGGCTGGGGTTTCCCGCCGGTCGGCTCCCGCAAGATTATTATGAGTTGTTTCGCTTGGAACGCTTCGAGCCGGACTTGAAGCTAATCGCGCGGGAAGCTGACATCGTCATCGCGGAGGTCCGCCGGATTCGCCCCGGCCGCTTCGCCGCGCAATGGGCGGCTCTTTTGGACGAGCTTTGCACCGCCAAGGCTTGTCTTACCGATGCCCGACGCAAGGCAGAGTACGACGCGCGGCTCCGTGCCCAAGGTTCTCCAGCCGACCTCGCCGCCGAATCCAAGATGCCCTCCGCGGCGACGGACTCCGCGGCCGCCTCCCGGCCGTCGTCGGCGCCCACAGCGGGCCGAACGGTCGGAACAGCGCCCTCCGTCGAAACATCACCCCTTGCCCCAACGCCTGATGGTCGGCCGGCTGCGATGAATGCCCAAACCCTTTACGACAACGCGGAAGGTTACCGCCTAGCGAATCGCGACGACGCGCGGCCCATTTCCGCCGCTTCAAACCGGCTCCGGCTGAATTGGCTGGACGTTGCGTATCGCACCGCGGCCTTGGGATTCGTCATGGCGGCCGTCATCCTGGCCGGCGCCCTCATCAGTCGGCGGGACGCCGTCCGAAGCTACTTGCGGGACCTGCTCGCGATGCGCGACCCGTCGGCGGTGTTGGGGGCGTCTTCCGATCCGATGGTACCGGGCCGCGACACGGTGAGTTCGACCGCCGGCCCCGTGACGAGCTCCCAGGGGAACGCAACCGACCCGCCCCCCGCAAATCCTGCGACGGAGCCTGCCGCGACCACTTCTTCGGCCGACACACCCCGGCAACCCCCGGCCGCCGATACTCCAGCCTCAACCGTCCCGATCGGTGCCGCTGACAGCGCTCCGGCAGCGCCTTCCCCCGTAGTCCAAGGTGAACCGCTCCCGCCGGTTGCGGGCCCCGCATCCGCACCATTTGCCGCCGGTGCACAGGCGACCTCCGATCCGGAGACTGCGCCGAGTAAAACGTCCGACGGTGCCGAGAGTGCAGGCGACGTCGGGGAGCTTTCGGGTGACTTCCGTGCCACTGCCCGACAGGTTTGGCAAGCGATGGCCGCTCGGGACCTCGTCAAGGCGCGCGAGACGCTCAACGGTTTGGCGTCCCAAGTGCGCCGTCCGCCGGAGCGAACATGCGTGACTGCCTTGGATGCGCTGCTCATGCACCTGGAAGAGTTCTGGCGCGGAGTGACACAGGCGACGGCCTCGCTTCGTAGCACGGAAGAACTGCCCATCGGCGAGACCATGGTCATCGTCGTCGAAGCCGATCGCGAGCGGATCGTAGTCCGCGCCGCAGGACGGAACCGCACCTACGCCGTGCGAGAAATGCCCACCGCTCTGGTCCGGGCCGTCGTGGAGCAACGCTTCCAAAAGGGTCCCGACACGCAAATCCTGCTGGGAGCATTTCTGGCCGTGGACCCGAAGGGTGACCCGGCCGAAGCGCGTCGTCTGTGGCAAGCCGCGAAAAACTCGGGAGCCGATGTCGGCCTATTGATGGAAGCCCTTGATTACGCTCCCGACGGCGGGCCCGTGGAGACGGCATCGCGAATGCCGATCCCCGGCGACGGGGGCGAACTAGCCCAGTCGCGACAATGGGTGGAGTCTCAATTTCCCGCCGCCTACCAGGACGCACCCACGATTCCGGTCAAAGCGGACGCTGCGCGGAAAATGCTCGAAGCCGCCCGCGACTCCGCCTTGAATGACGAGGCCGTTCGTTACCTTTTGCTCCGCGAGGCCGCCCGGCTGGCCGTCGAGGCCGGAGAGGCTCGGTTGGCCTTGCAATCCGTCGAGGAGTTGGGGGCCCGATATGCGGTCGACCTCTCGCACGAACGGCGGACGGTTGCCGAAAGCCTGTCACAATCGCCGGCACCGGCCTCGCTGCACCAACGCGTCGCCTCCGAACTCCTCGAAGCCGTGCAGGCCGCGCTTACCTCCGGGGATCGAGACGCGGCGCAAGCCCTGGCCTCCGCGGCAGTCATCTCCGCGCGCAAGGCCCGCAACGCCGCCTTGCTCCGCCAAGCGATCACTCTGCTACAAAGCGCCGGCGGCAATCCGTGAGCGCCGGCCGGCGGGCGTCCATGCGTCCCCCACTCGCAATGAAGCTGCGGCTCGCTTCGTTGACGACGGAAAGCGATACGCATCATAATGGTCGCGCTGATGATACGACCGGGGGCACGCACCGCGCACGTCCTTGGTCCCGGCCGGGCGTCACGGCTGCCGGCTTTCACTGCCCGAAAAACCCTGTTCGGTAAATGGGAGTAAATCCTCAATGCCGATTCCAAGATCTTGTCTGGGTTCGGCCCTGTGGATCCTGGCCGCGTTGCTTGTGAGGCCGTCTTGCGACGTGCAAGCAACGGAAACACAGGCGGCAGCCCCGGCGGCTCCGCCCGAGTGGACGCCCCTTGAAGAGGAAGCGTCGTTACCGCCGCCCTTTTCGCTCGAAGTGTCGGC
The DNA here is from genome assembly GCF_055386265.1 of Thermogutta hypogea. Taxonomy (NCBI): domain Bacteria; kingdom Pseudomonadati; phylum Planctomycetota; class Planctomycetia; order Pirellulales; family Thermoguttaceae; genus Thermogutta; species Thermogutta hypogea. Next base: position 116,288 of record NZ_AP042425.1, on the reverse strand, counting down.
GGCACAGTTCGACGCACTGGAAGCGGCCATTCGCGACCTGACCCAGGATTTCCCGGAAAGCTATCGCGGTGCGGAGTACCTTCCGCGGCTGGAATCCTTGCGGCGACGCTTGGATGAATTGACGCAAGAAGACGAGCAAAAGTCCCGGCTCACGGCCGAATGGGCGGAGCTGGAGGCGCAATTCGCGGCCCTCCGACGAGAAGCCTTGTCGGCCAATCCGCTCCTCAGCTTCGATCGCATCCTGGCGGTGCGACGCGGCGAGCGTCAACTGGGCTTGCCCGCCAACTGGGAAAGCAATTCCAGCCTGCCGACGACCGGCTACGACAATCAAATCGTGGCCCTGGCGCATCGCGATCATCCCGTCCGCGCGAAAACGTTGCTGCAACCCGAAGACGGGCGTTACGTGGGTCAAATGGATCTGCACTGGGACGGCTCCCGGCTACTTTTTAGCATGCCCGGCGGCAACGGTCGCTTTCAGGTACAAGAATTGGATTTGACGTCGGGTGAGGTTCGCGAACTACCCTTGATCCCCGATGCCGACGTGGACAACTACGACGCCTGCTATCTCCCGGACGGCGGGGTCGCTTTCACCTCCACCGCCCCGTTCATCGGCGTCCCTTGCGTCGCCGGTAGTTCGCACGTGACCAACCTCTATCGCCGCGATCCCGACGGTCGTATTCGTCAATTGACCGTCGACCAGGAACATAATTGGCATCCCCGCGTCATGGTGGACGGCCGCCTTCTCTACCTTCGCTGGGAGTACAGCGACCTGCCCCACGCTCATTCTCGGATCCTGTTCTGCATGAATCCGGACGGCACCAATCAGGCAGCCTATTACGGCAGCAACAGCTACTTCCCCAACTCCTTCTTCGATGCGCAACCGATCCCCGGGACCGTCGGAAGGGTGATCGGCGTGGCGACGGGCCATCACGGAACGCGGCGTTCGGGGCGTCTCTTGATTCTGGATCCCGCCGTGGGACGTCACGAAGCCCGCGGCATCGTCCAGGAAATCCCCAGACGGGGCCGCGAAGTCGAGCCGACCATTCGAGACCAACTCGTCGACGGCGTTTGGCCCCAATTCCTGAACCCGTTTCCCCTCAGCGATAAATACTTCTTGGTATCGGCCAAACTCAGCCCGAACGCCCCCTGGGGGATTTACCTGGTCGATGTGTTCGACAACATGCTGTTGCTTCACGAAGAGCCGGGTTACGCTTACTTGGAGCCGATCCCGCTTGCCCCCCGCCGCCGTCCGCCCGTCGTACCGGACCGCACCGATCCTTCCAATCCCGAGGCATTGGTCTATATGGTCGACGTCTACCAAGGGCCGGGCCTCACGGGCATTCCACGCGGCGCGGTGAAGTCGCTCCGGCTCGTCGGCTATCAGTTCAGCTATCGAGAAACCGGCGGGTTGCTGGGCGCCGTGGGGATGGACGGTCCGTGGGACGTCAAGCGCATGATCGGCACGGTGCCGGTCGAAGCCGATGGATCGGCATTGTTTCGAGTGCCCGCGTATACTCCCATCGCCGTGCAACCCCTGGATGAACATGGCCGCGCCTTGCAAACGATGCGGAGCTGGTTTACCGCCATGCCCGGCGAGGTGCTCTCTTGCGTGGGCTGCCACGAACACCCCAACACGGCGCCGCCCAATCAATATACGTTGGCATCGCGGAATCCGCCGCGGCCCATCGAGCCCTGGTACGGCCCGCCCCGAGGGTTCAGTTTCGCGCGAGAAGTCCAGCCCGTCCTCGATCGCCATTGCGTGACTTGTCATGACGGCCGGCCGTCCTGGAACGGCAAACCTCTGCCGGACCTCCGCGGTGACGAGATCGTTCGCGATTGGTCCTCCAAGATCGCCGGCAGCGTCTCGCCCGCCTACGGGAGAAAGTTCTCTCGATCCTACGTGGCATTGCACGGCTTGATTCGTCGACCGGGGATCGAAAGCGACCTCCATCTCCTGGCGCCCCTGGAATTCTACGCAGGCGCCACCGAGCTGGTCCGCATCCTGCAAAAGGGACATTACGGCGTCGAGTTGGACCCCGAGTCGTGGGAGCGGTTGACCACATGGATCGACTTGAACGCACCTTTCCACGGCCGGTGGAGCGAAATCGTGGGAGCGGAGACGATCGCCGCGACGCACCGACGGGCCTTGGAATTGCGCCGGCGATACACGGGGATTAGCGATGATCCGGAAACCCTCCCCGACGTCCGCGCATTCACGTCTTCACCGCAGTCTCCCCCGCGAAAGCCGTCCGAAAGCTTCCCACCCCCTGCTTCCGGCGAGGACCTCGCGATCGCGCGGGCGACCAGGACGTCGCTCTCAGCGGCCGCCGCACCGTCGGGCGTTTCCGGACCGACGTCGGCAATTTCCTCTCCGCCCACCGACCCGGTGCGACGGACCATCGAACTGGCGCCGGGAGTCACGCTGGAACTGGTCCGGATTCCCGCGGGATCCTTTATCATGGGCGGCGAAGATGCCTACCCCGACGAGCAACCGCGAGCACAAGTGACGATTCCCCGCCCCTTCTGGATCAGCACCACCGAGATTACCAACGAGCAATTTGCGACCTTTGCACCCCGGCACGACAGCCACGTGGAGTCGCTGCACGGATATCAGTTCGGCGTCCACGGTTACGTCTTGAACGGCCCGCGACAGCCGGTGGTGCGAGTATCCTGGCACGAGGCTCGGGCGTTTTGCGACCATATTTCCAGACGCACGGGATTCCGTTTTGATCTCCCCACCGAAGCCCAGTGGGAATATGCGTGCCGCGCCGGCACGACCTCGCCTTTCTGGTTCGGCGAACCCGATGCGGACTTTTCGCCCTTCGCCAACCTGGGAGATCGCCGGCTCCGCAAATACGTCATCGACACGTACATCTCCGTGCGCTACCTCGAAGATTTCTCGCCCTACGATGATTGGGTCCCGAAAGACGATCGCTTCGATGACGGCGGTTTCGTCTCGATGCCGGTAGGGAGCTACGCCGCCAACCCTTGGGGACTCTTCGACATGCACGGCAATGTTTGGGAATGGACGCGAACCCGCTATTTACCCTATCCCTACACCGAAGACGACGGTCGGAACGACCTGGCGGGCCAAGATCCGCGTGTGATCCGGGGCGGGTCGTGGTACGACCGCCCGGCATGGGCAACGGCCTCGCGACGGTCATCCCTGCCGCCGTTCGGTCGAGCCTTCAATGTTGGATTTAGGGTGGTGGCCGATTTGCCGGAGGCCGGCGCCAAGCCCTAACGTCTCCGCCGGCTTTCCGCGCTCCGCGTTTCAGTCCCTTTTGCCTCCGCCGAGCGGGCTGCTCGTACCGCCGCTTCTCGGATCACATTGACCGGCGGAATCGCGTCGCGTACGTTGAGCATTGGGCACTCACAGCCTAATTTGGAAGATAGGCGGTCCACATGCACGATCTGGCGATTCTTCCCTTCCTTCTCTTCGTCGTCCTTTTGATCGTATCGGGCCCCGCCTTATTGGCGATTCTGATTCTATTCCGGCGCGTGCGGAGACAGCATAACGAGACGTTGGCGGCGCTGGCCGCCTTGAATCGCGCGTTGCACGATTTACGCCGAGATTTGGGGAGGCCGCCATACGAGACCCCGCCAGGCCCGCCGACGACCGAGGCGGCTGAGACGGCGCCGCCCGTTGCCCGGCCGGAGAAGCCCGCGGAAGGACAAGTTCATTCACGCCAAGCGGAACCGGCCGGGGTTTCCGCTGAGTTCGTCGAAGCGGTGGTCGTCTCCCCATCACCGGAAAGCGATTCCTCCGATGAGGCCGCTGCGAGGGAACGCGCCGCGGGACGCTCCGCCGCCCCTTCGACCGACGCCGGCACCCTGCACACGCTGAAGCGGATCGGGAATTGGTTCCTATTCGGGCAGGAGCAAGCCCCCGTCGGCGCTTCGATCGAAATCGCCATTGCCGCCAATTGGCTCTTGCGGATCGGCATGTTGATCTTGATCCTGGGAATCGCGTTCTTTCTCAAATACTCGATTGAAAGAGGCTGGATCGGGCCTTTCGAACGGGTAATGCTGGGGACTGCGACCGGCCTGGCCATGGTGACCGCCGGCAGCATGCTTCTGGCCGGGCGATACCGCCTGCTGGCCCACGGCCTCCAAGGCGGCGGAATCGTGACCCTCTATCTCAGCGTCTTCGCCGCCGCCGTCTTCCTCGAACTCATCGACCCGGTCCCCGTCGGATTCGCCCTCATGGCCTGCGTCACCGCCTTGGCGTGTCTCTTGGCCCTGATCTTCGGCAGCCCCTTGACCGCCGTGATCGGCGTCGTGGGCGGCTATCTCACGCCGGTCGTGTTGCCGAGCGACGAAGTTCAATTCGTTTCGCTCTACACCTATCTCACCATCCTCGGGGTCGGCGTGCTCGGAAACTCCGTTCGCAAGAACTGGCCGCAACTGAACTTCCTGAGCTTCCTGGGCACGTACGGCCTGCTCGTCACTTCCATCGCGGCCGCATATTCGTCCGATGTCTTCACGATCATCTTCTTCTTTTTGGTGTTGTTCTTCTTGCTATTCTCGACCATCGTCTTTCTATCGTCGCGGCTGCGCGCTCGTGCCGATCTATTCGATCTGGCAATGCTCTGGCTCAATGCCCTATTATTCTTCGGCCTGAGTAACCATGTCACGCAACGATGGCTCCACGACGTACAGCATACCTGGCGTTGGACGGCCTTGATCCCGCTGGGAATCGCGGCCTTCTACTCTTGTCACACGTATATTCTCCTCTTACGCCGCAGCAAAGACGCCGTCTTGTTCCACGCTTCCTTGGGACTAGCAGCGGTGTTCGTGGCCCTCGCCGTACCGATCGTACTGTCGGAAGAATGGATCACCTTCGCCTGGGCCGTCCAGGCCCTGGTCATGTTGTGGTTATCGCTGCGGATGGAGAGCCGAATGCTCCGCGCGGCGGCCCGAATTCTCTTTGTGATTACAGTTTTGCGATTTTTCGCGGTCGATGCCGCTTCGGATAGGACCTTCGTCTTGAGCTGGGATGGGATCTTGCCGGAAGACATCGCACGTTTTCTTCCCCGACTGACGGCCCTGGGCGGATCCATCCTTTGCGTGGCTTGGGGCGCGCGGATGTCGGCGCGAAGCAGAAGATCGGCGGACGCCGCGTCCCGCCTTGCCAAACCGGCTCGGAGCGCGCCCGCCGAAAGTATCGCGCTGGCCGTCGCGGCGGCCTTGATGCTGTTCCTGTACGGCACCTACGAGATTACAGCCGGCGTCTCGGCATACTTCCAAGGACTGGAGAGCGGGGCCGTATCGATCTGGTGGTCCCTGTTCGCCATTGCCTTGATCGCCCTCGGCATGTGGAAATCCCAGCGGTGGATCAGAGCCGCCGGTCTGCTGCTATTCGTTATCGTGACTTACAAGGTGTTCTTCAGCGACCTCAGCGAATTGAGTGCCTTCTACCGTATCATCGCTTTTGTCATCTTGGGGCTTGTGATTATCAGCGGGTCCGTGCTCTATCTCCGCTTTAGAACGGGCGCGGCCCAGGATACCGGCAATAGCGGAGGACCGATTTCATGAAGAGTTCCGCACGCTTGTGGGCGGCGATGATGGTCACCGCCTCGGGAATCAGCGGCATTCTATGCGACGGCGGCCCCGTATGCTCCGCCGTCGAGTTCCGGTTTATCCGACCGATTCTCGTGCCCAAAACCGAGGACGGAGGAGTCGCCCTCGTATCGGTGACGCTCCCGGACGACGTTTACGCCGCGGCCAAGGAGGACTTCGCCGATGTTCGCATCCTCGACCCCGATGGACGCGAAATCCCAAGGATGATCCGCAAGGCGTTCTCGCAAGAGGAGGTTACGGTCCGCCGTTACGAAACGCTGTATCCCGGGGCGGCGGTCGACCTCACTCCTCATCCGCAAGGGGAATTGGAGGTGGTCCTGCGCGTCCCGGACGATCACCCGCCGGTCGAAGGCCTGCGGATCGGCACGCCGCTGACGAATTTCGAGCAAACCGTCCGCGTGTTCACAAGCAAGGACGGCACGGAATGGCAGGTCTTGGTCGAGGATGCGGTCATCTGCGATTATTCGCAATGGATGGACGTCCGCAATTTGGATATCGCCTTTCCGCGTCGCGCTTTGCGTCATTTGCGAGTCGTGTTCTCCAGCCCGTCCATCGAACGCGAGTCCGAGTTGCGGGAAATCGTACGACGCATGCGAGGCGGGCAAGAGACGGAGCGGTCCGAGAGTTCTCGAATCGAACGCCGACCCTTCCGCGTGGATCGCATCGAATCGTGGCACCACGTCGTGGAGGCGGGCAAACATGAATGGATGCAGCGCGAAGTGATGCCGGATGCGTTCCGGACGACATCGGATCGATCCGGCAAGGCTACCGTGGTCACCGTGGACATGGGACGCCGCCCCCTGGCGGGCTTGGTCGTGGAAACGAAAGATCGCAATTTTCGGCGAACCGTCAAAGTGGAGGTCCCCGAACCGGGCGCCGCCGGGCGGACCTGGCGCATCATCGCCGAAGACACCTTGATTCGGCTGGAGTTGCCGGGTTACCGATCGGAAGACCTCACGATCAAGTTCCCGGAGCAGCGGGCCGAGCAATATCGTTTGACCATTCACGACGGCGACAACGAACCGCTCGACATCACGGGCGTCCGCGGCCTGGCGCACGTCGATCAAGCGGTTTTCCTCACCGAAGGAACGCCCGGGACCGACGGGAAGTACCTTTTGTGCTACGGTGATGAGTTCGCCGACCCGCCGGACTACGACATCGCCGCGGTGCAAGCGGCTTTGTCGCGAAAGCTGACGCCGGTGGAGGCCGAGTTAGGTCCCGCGGAACATCGGGCCGTGGCGACGCATCCCTTGCGGCGGTTGACGAAAAACGTGAATACCGCCGCTCTTCTCATCGTGCTGGTGATGGTCTTGGCGGCGGGTATGGGTTGGAGTCTCTATCGGGCGGCGAAGAGGCCTCCACCGTCATCCGACCAATGACGACCGACCCGCACGCAGAACGTATCTCTCCGCGGGCAAGCGGATCGGGGTGTCCGCAGCGAGCGTCCGGCCGCTGTCACTCGTCGCCCCGGCGGGGCAGGCGTCGCTGGCAACGCGGGCAGTAAAAGGTCGATCGCTGGGCCAAGACCAGGCGTCGAATCACACCCCTGCCGCATTGCAGGCACGGCCGCCCGTGGCGCTGGTACACCAAAAAGCGATCCTGGTAACGCCCCGACTGATTGCCCGGCGTCCCGTATGCGCCGTCCGACAAAGTGGACCCTTGCAGTTCGACGGCTTCGGTGAGAACGTCGCGGATCGCCTGATGCAAGCGAAGCCAGTGCCGCCGCGTAAGCCGTATGCACGGTTCGGCGGGATGAATCTTGGCCCGATGCAGGGCCTCTGAAGCATAGATGTTTCCGATTCCGGCCACCGCCTTTTGATCGAGCAAAGCGACCTTGACGGCCGTGCGGCGCGAGCCAAGCCGGTTGCGCAGGGTCAAGGCGTCGATCTCCAGGGCGTCCGGGCCGATCTTGTGCGGTCCCAAGGCGCGTTGCCAAGTCCGCTCGTCCATCAACGCCACCACGCCCAATCCGCGAACGTCGCGAAAGATTACCCGCCGCACGGCGTTCCCTGCTTCGGAAGAAGCGGCCGTCCCGGATGCCGCGCCGGATTCCGAACGCGCCTCGACGGGCTCGGCGGGAACCACCTCCAAAATCAGGCGGACATGGGAAATCGGCTCGGCAACGTCGAGGAGCAGCCGGCCCGTCATACGCGGCTCCAACACCAACCGCCAACCGCGGTCCAGTCGGAGGACCACGCGTTTGCCGAGTCGGGCCACGTCGTGAATGCGGCGCCCCCGCAAGGTACGAAGCACCGTGGGACGGTCAGGTCGAAAGGTGATCGGCTGGAGGGAACTGGGCGGGATCGCGGCGGAAACGATGCGACCGCCGACGATCGGCAGCAGCCCGCGGCGCATGGTTTCGACTTCGGGCAGCTCCGGCATGGAGGATCAGGTCTGAGAAAGGCGGGCCACCACCTCGCCGGCCGCAGCGTATTGTTCCTCCAGCACCCGAAGCGATTCGCGCTCCTTTTCCACTACCGGGGCGGGTGCGCGGCTGGTGAATTTTTCATCAGCCAGTTTGCGGCGTTTGGCGGCGATCAACGATTCCAACTTGGCCAACTCCTGGCGTTTCCGTTCCAGTTCCCGGCGTCGCTCCGCCTCGTCGAGAATGACCCGCACCTCCAGCCCCTCCCCGACGTGAACCACGGTGGCCAGCTCGCCGGGCCGGGGCGGTCGGTAGCCGAGAACGACGGCGCCCGCCATCGTTTGGAAATACGGCGTCATCGGCTCCAGCAATTGGCGAACGGGCGACTCGGCCGACATCAGCACCTGAAGTTGCGAAGCCGGCGGCAGGCCGTTTCGCATGCGGTATTCGCGGAGGGCGCCGAGCACCTCTTGGAACCGCCGGAAACGAGCCGCGTTTTCCGAATTCTCGTCTTCCTCGCGGGCGACGGGCCAAGAGGCGATCATCACGCTCTCGGAAGCCTCCGCCGGGGAAGGATAGCCGCGTCGCGGAGCGCGGGACCGAAGGAGCTGCCACACTTCCTCCGCCAAGAACGGCACGAAGGGACTGAGCAGCCGCAGCAGCACGTCCAACACGTGTACCAGGATGCGTTGGGCGGCCGCTCGCGTGTGCGGATTTTGCAGCCGCAATTTGACCATCTCCACGTAGAAGCTGCAAAACTCATCCCAGGCGAAGTCGTACAGGCAACGGGCGGCCTCCGAGAAACGGAACCGTTCCAAGGCCTGCGTCACCGTCCGAGTGACGCTCGCCAAGCGACCAAGGATCCAACGGTCCTCCAGCGGGAGAGCGTCCGGCGACGTTTCACCCGGCCGGTAGCCGTCGAGGTTCATCAACACGAACCGCGAAGCGTTCCACAGCTTGTTGCAGAAATTGCGGGCCAGTTCGAAGCGTTCGCTAACCACCGCCCCTCGGGGCAACGCCTTGTCCTCCGGCTTTTCGGCCCATTGCGTGGAAAAGGCCTGCCTGCATTTGGGGCAGGTGATCCGCGGTCGGACGCGGTTTTCGCGCGTCTGTTCCAAGAGGTGTTCGCAGTGCGGGCACTCGAAGCTGACCGGCATGCGGATGTCTTGCGTTTCCGTGGTCAGATACGCCAGACCGAAGCGGAGGGCGTCCGCGCCGAACTTTTCCATCACATCGACCGGATCGACGCCGTTGCCCTTCGATTTGGACATCCCCTCGCCGTAGCCGTCGAGGATCTTGGGATGGATGTACACGTCGCGGAAAGGCACTTCGCCCACATTGTAAAGCCCGGCCAACACCATACGCGCAACCCAAAGCGTGATGATGTCGCGGCTGGTGACCAGCGTGCTGGTGGGGTAGAAGTAGGCCAATTCCGGCGTCTGCTCCGGCCAACCCAGCGTGGAATGCGGCCACAGGGCGGAGCTGAACCAGGTGTCGAGAACGTCTTCCTCCCTCCGCAAGGCATGGCCGGGAACGGCGTCCTCCGGCAATTCCCCGTCGCGCAGGCAGATCAGCCAGCGCGAGCCGTCCTCGTCGCGGTACCAGGCGACGTCGTCGCGCCCGGCGAAAGCGCGTCGCAGGTCCTCCTCGTCGGCCGTGTCGCAATACCAAATCGGAATACGGTGCCCCCACCAAAGCTGGCGGCTGATCGGCCAGTCGCGCTTTTCACTCAACCACGCCAAATAGCCCTGGGCATAGCGGGGGGGCGTGATCCGTACGCGACCGTCCGTCACGGCGTCCATGGCCGTTTGCGCCAACGTCTCCATGCGGACGAACCACTGATCGGTCAAGAGCGGTTCGATCGGGGTCTTGGAACGATCGGAATGCGCCAATTCGATGACGCGATCCTCGATCCGCTCCACCAACCCCAGGGCTGCCAAATCGGCGACGACCCGTTCCCTGGCTTGCGCAATGCTCAAACCGCGGTACTTCCCGGCGTTTTCGTTCAAGGTGCCGTCGGGATTCAAGATGTTCACCATCGGCAGATCGTGCCGCAACCCCACCTCGTAGTCGTTCGGGTCATGGGCCGGGGTGATTTTGACGCAGCCGGTCCCCATTTCCGGCTTGGCCCAATCGTCCGTAATCAAAGGAATGGGCCGGTCTTGCAGGGGAAGCCGGACGCACCGTCCCTGAAGGGCCATATCCCGCAGCTTCACCAGCGTGGGCAACAGCCGCGTGCGGCGGTCGCGTACGTCGTGAAGTTCGGCCTCCAAGGCCGGCTTCTCCTTCTCGGACGCGTTTTCCCAACGCGCCGCAAGCTCCTTCTCGGCGGCATCCAGGGCGGCTTCGGGGTCGGGATGGACGGCCACCGCCGTATCGCCGAGCATGGTTTCCGGGCGGGTCGTCGCCAAAACCACGTACGGCGGCTCGTCCGGCCGGGCATCGATCACCGGGTAGCGGAAGTACCAAAAGTGCCCCGGCACCGACTCGTGAAAGACCTCATCGTCGGCGACGGCCGTTTGCAGTAGGGTGTCCCAGTTCACCAATCGTCGGCCGCGGTAGATCAAACGGTCGCAAAAGAGCCGGAAAAAGGTGTGCCGCACGGCTCGCGCGCAGATCGGGTCGAGCGTGAACCGCGTCCGCCGCCAGTCGCAACTACAGCCCATGCTCTTCAATTGGGAGAGGATGCGGGCCTCGTAGGCGTCCTTCCACTGCCAGATCCGTGCGACCAGTCCCTCGCGTCCCAAGTCGTGCCGGGTCTTGCCCTCTTCGCTTAGCAGCCGGCGTTCCACGACGGCTTGCGTGGCAATGCCCGCATGGTCCGTACCCGGGACCCAAAGGGCGTTGTAGCCTTGCATGCGCTTCCAACGAATAAGAACGTCCTGGAGCGTGTTGTTGAGGGCATGCCCCAGATGCAACGCGCCCGTCACGTTGGGCGGCGGTATGACGATGGTGTACGGCTCTCGGTCGGGGTCCGGGTCGGCGTGGAAGTATCCCTTGCTTTCCCAGAAGGCGTACCATCGAGTCTCGGCGGCCTTGTGATCGTATTGCTTGGGAAGCGAACGGCCGTCTTCCCCGGCGGCTTCCTCAAACTGAGACGCTGTCTGCGACATAGTCCGCGACCTTCCTTTGCGATTCCCGCTCCTCGTCTTTGCAGAGCTTGTATTCGTAACTGTCGGCCAGGGCGATCCAACTGGCCTCCACAATGTTCTCGCTGACGCCGACCGTGCCCCAGGAGTCCGAATCATCACGGCTTTCGATCATCACGCGAACCCCCGCCGCGGTACCGGCTTCGGAGTTGATTACTCGCACTTTATAGTCCGCCAATTGCATTTTGGCCAGATTGGAGAACGTGCCGTTCAAGGCCTTCCGCATGGCTGCGTCGAGGGCGTTCACGGGACCGTCCCCCTCGGCCACTTCGTGCCGAATCTCGTTACCCACCCGAATCTTGACCGTGGCCTCCGTGGTGATGCGACCATCCGCTTCGGTTTCGATATTCACGCGATAGGCGATCCGTTCGAAGTGCGGCCGGAAAATACCCAGACACTGACGCACCAGCAGATCGAACGATCCCTGCGCGGCCTCGTATTGGTAGCCGGCGTGCTCCTTGGACACGACCTTGGCCAAGATACGGTCCATGGTCTTGGGGTCGTGAGCCAGGTTGTAACGGGCCGTGACGGCCGTGATGTTGGAACGCCCGGACAGCTCGCTCACCAAAATGCGGCGCTCGTTGCCGACCGACTCGGGAGCGATGTGCTCGTAGCTGGCGGTGTTTCGGGCAATCCCGCTGACGTGCATGCCCCCCTTGTGCGCGAAAGCGCTACGGCCGACGAAGGGTTGGTTGTTTCGGTACGGCATGTTGACCGTCTCGTACACGAAACGCGAGACCGCCGTGAGCTGCCGCAGCGATCCCTCGCGGAGAACTTGGTACCCTTTTTTCAACCCTAAATTCGCGATCACCGAGATCAAATCGGCGTTGCCGCAACGTTCGCCGAAACCGTTGATCGTACCCTGCACCTGCGAAGCTCCCGCATCGACCGCCGCCAGGGAATTGGCCACGGCCAAGTCGGAATCGTTGTGGCAGTGAATTCCGATCGGCACGGGTAGGGCATCCACCACTTTACGCGTGATTGCGGCCACCTCCTCCGGCAGACTGCCGCCGTTGGTGTCGCAGAGAACAATCATCCCGGCTCCGGCCTCAGCCGCCGTCCGCACCGCCTCCAAGGCATAGGAGGCATCGTACTTGAAGCCGTCAAAGAAGTGCTCCGCGTCGAAGATCACCTCGCGCCCGGCTTGACGGAGAAACGCCACCGTTTCGGCGATCATCGCCAAGTTCTCTTGCCGGGTAGCCTTGATGACTTCCTCGGCCTGGAACGCCGAGGCCTTTCCGACGATCGTCACCACCGGCGTATCGGCTTGCAACAGCGAGGCCAGGCCGGCATCTTCAGCGGCGGTCAATCCCTTGCGGCGCGTCATGCCGAAGGCGGCGACGCGACAATAGCCGAGATCGAGCTCCTTAGCCTTTTGGAAATATTCGAAATCCTTCTCGTTCGAGGCGGGATAGCCGCCCTCCACGAAATCGACACCCAGCTCGTCCAGCCGCCGCGTGATGAGGATCTTGTCGAAGGTCGAGAAAGAAACCCCTTCACCTTGAGACCCGTCACGCAGCGTGGTGTCGTAAATCTCGATACGTCGCATGGCATTCCTCGAATCGAAGAACCGTCGGACGGCACGCAGGGAAACGAAGGCGGTTGACCCACGTACGTGCCGGCCCGCCGAGCCGAAAATCGGGCAAACAAAAAACCCCGGGTCGATCTCGGGACCTCGGGGCTTCGTTGAATTCGTAATCGGATATTTGCCGATGCCCTTGCGGTCCCCGGTCAGCCAATAATCGCAATAATGCCGCCGACGCTGATGGCGCCGCCGACCGCGATCGAGAACTCCGGGGAAACCGCCGAAAGCATCTTTATCGCTCCCAAACTAGCGAACTTCTTAAGACTACGCCGGGGTCGATTCGGTGTCAAGGGCGACTCGCCAATCCCGGATGGAAGCCTCGCCGGAAACTGCATCCGTCCCGAATCCCGGCTGCCGCCTCACGGAAGGCCGCCGTCGGCCACGTCTTCGGGAGCCTTTCGCCGGGCTTACCGCCAGTCAGATTACATCGGTCTTTCCCCGAAGATTGCACCGAATGCTTCCGTTTGTAGGGTTTGCGATGGCGAGCCGATCGATTTGCCGCCGGCATACCCACGTCCCCCGACTGCTCAGCCCTGGCCGCGGAACGATCGTAGCGGAATTTCGGAAAAATCTTCCGCTCGGGTATTGCATACACAAAACAGGATGCTAAACTCATCTCTATGGGAATTCGACCCACTAGCTGGCTTTAAATAAAAGGATTTGCGGGAAACCGGCCCAAAACGTTCGGAAAGGAATCCGGTCGCCGTGTTCAATCCGTGATTCGTACGACGACCGCGCATGTTGCACGACGAAGCGTTCATCATCGGCGAGTTTCCGCGCACGATCGACGATCGCTTTCGTCTGTCCCTTCCGAACGAACTTTTGGAGCCTTTGGCCAAGGACGCCGCGGAGCTGGTTCTCGTCAAGGAACGCCGCGGCTGTCTGAGCGCATGGAATCCAAAGGTCTGGGAGGCACGTTGGCAAGGCGGCATCGACCTGATTCGTCAGAAGATGCGATTAGGGCGTCTGGAGGGCCGAATTCAGCATGTGCAGCGGTTCGGACGCCTGCTTTCCAGCCGGTATCGCACGGTCGCCTTGGCTCAAAGAGGGCGGCTCGTCATCCCCGAGGGTTTTCGCGAATTCTTGGCGGTGGAGCCGGGCGGCGAGGTGATGGTCGTCGGGGCGGCCGTCTGTGTGGAACTGTGGCATCCCCAGCAATGGCGGAGTTATTTAGAGAATCAAATGCCCAAGTTCACCGCCCTATTCCAACAGTTGTCGGAATGACCGATTGTCGGAATGACGTCGGGACGAGACGACGGGGTGGGTACGAAGGGCGAAAGGACTTCGTGAAGGACAGCCCGGACGGAGCGTTGGGCGAGGAATTCCCTTACGGACGACCGGGAAACGCGGAACGGCTTCCGCACGGCCCATGAGGGGTTGGCGCCCCACCGATGGGCGCACGAGGAGTAGCTAAACACGGAGGCGGCGGCCGGAACCCGCGCGGCGTTCGCAGGGAATCGGTCCGCGGAAAGGAACGGAAGCCTGCGTATTCACGGAGGGCGGCCGCTTGCGGCCGAATTCCAAGGCAACGGACGCCGTGCCGTGCCCGCTTGCGGCGATGTCTCTCACCCGGTGCGAATGTGTCACCCGAATCGCAAGGCTGATGAGGCATCCACGGATGGGTTGGGAGTCAGCCGTGGATGATTCCAAACGAAAGGTCCGCGAAGCGGGCACGGCTCTTTTTTTCATCGGAAAGGCGTGCCGTCGAATTCAGATCGACGACGGAGCCTAACACAATCCACAAATAACGATCCCTTTTCGCCGCCCATCCCTTCGGCTCGCCCAGTCAGGGAGCCGCTTTCTTGCATCCGCGGCAAGGTCCGCCGCTGCAATCCGCCCCCGCCGAGACTCAGCCGGACGATCGCCCATCGCCCTTTGCGGCGACGAGCGGCGCAACTCGGCCCATGAAATCGCCGATCACGCCCGGTGAAACGTGTCGGTCTCCCGTTTCGGGGCGCTCGGCTGCTTTCCGGTCGGAGAATCTTGGGGGGCCTCCGGCGCGTCGGGCGTATCCAAAGGTTTATCCTCCGGTCCCGCGTCCGGCTCCGAGCCCTCGTCCTTTTGGGGCGGCGATTCCGGTGACGGCTCGGCCGGAGCCTCGGCCGCCGGTTCCAGCGGTTCCTGGATCAACTCACGGACCGGCTCGTTGCGTTGGTAACTTTCCAACTCCTTTTGCAGGGCCTCTTTTTCGCTTTCGGACCCCAGTTCGACGGCCTTTTGCGACCATTTACGCGCGTTTTCGAAGTCGCCGTTCTCGGCATAGGCGGCCGCCAAGGTGCTGAGGATGTGCGCCGCCTGATACTCCGTCAACTCGCAGGCCTTGGTGGCCAACTCCAGAGCCCGCTTTCCGTTGCGGATCTTCTCGTCGGGCGACGTGGCCAGGACCCAAGCCAAATTGTTGAGCACGCCGCTGTCATTCGGATCGACCTCCAAGGCCTTTTCGTAATCCACGATGGCTTCCGCGTGTCGTCCCAGGGAAAGCAGGGTATCAGCCCGCCCCCGCAGGGCCGCGACGTTCCGCGGTTCCGCCGCCAAGACCTTGTCAAATTGCTCCAGGGCCTTGCCATGCCGCTTCTGGATCGAATAGAGCAGGCCGAGTTGCAAGTCGATGGACGGTTCGGCGGAGCCTTGTTCGCGGACCTGTTCCAAATCGCGCACGGCTTGGCTGAGTTGTCCGCTCCCCGCCAGGATCGCCGCCCGAAGCCGAAGCAGGGCAGGGTTGTCCGGACGCAATTCGAGCGCGCGGTTAACGTCTTTCATGGCCTCCTCGCTCTTGCCCAGTTCTTGCAGGACCGCCGCGCGGATCATCAGCACGGCGACGTTGCGAGGCTCCATCTCGGCCGCTTTGTTGAGATGTTCCAAGGCCTTTTCAAATTCGCCGCGGACGCCCGTGATTCGACCGCGTTGGAACCAGGCCGCCGCGTTCCGGGGAGCGGCTTCCTCGATCTGATCGGCCACGGCCATGGCGTCATCGAATCGTTTCAGCTCCAGCAAGGCGTCGATCTTGGCCTCCAGCGTCGGGACATGCCCCGGCGCCTTGGTCAGGGCTTTGTCGAAATCGGCGACGGCTTCCTCGGCCTTGTTCAGTGCCAGCAGGGCGGCCCCGCGTGCCCGCAAGACTCGCGGATCATCCGGCTCCAGTTCCAACAAACGGTTGAGGTCGTTCAGTTTCTTCTCGTTATCGTCGGTCAAATCGGCTCGCAGAAGCAGGGCCTGGACCAAAAGCCGGCGATCGTCTCCCGCCTTCTCGACGGCTTGGTTCACCGCGGATTTGGCCCGCTCCAAATCGCCGTTCGGCAGGACATTCAGCCGCGCCAGCATCAACCACGCCTCGGGTTGCTCGGGGTCGATGGCCAACCCCTTTTCCAGGTCTTCGACGGCCATCTTGCGAAAGGTGGGCCAGTTGTTATCGAGGGGCAGCGTGCTCAGCACGGTCTCGCCCACCAAGAGTCCCCGTTGAAACCGCGTCGCCCCCAGCAGTTGCTTGGCGAACTCGGCGTTGGTTTCGTCCAGTCCTTTCTCGATCGCGCTTTCGCATAGCCGGATGACTTCGCCGAGATCGCTGAAGGTCGAAGCGCTCAGCTTCAATTCGATCGCTTTGTCGAGATCGGCTTGCCCGGTCGCGGACGGTGCCGGTTGCACGGCCGCCGCCTCCTCCGCGGTCGCCCCGCGCCAAGCGTGGTTCGCTGCGACGAAGGTCGCCGCGCATACCAGCGCGGCGAGGGTTCCGAGGGACGGCGTTCTGCGAAGCGTGTTTCCCTTCCGTTCGAACATCATCGAACTCCTAGCATCAATCGATTGCTGAAAAGAGGTCATATTCAGGTACGCGGCAGCCGGACGCGACCGCTCCGGTTCGGCACTATCATTGTCTCTCTCGCGCCGGGGGGTCGGCAAGTCCAAGGGCCGTTCGTCACGAAGCGTCGAAATCATCCCACGGGAATAGCTCGGCCTCGGCTACTGCGGGGCGTTGTTATCGTCGGCCGGCGGGGCGGCATCCCCCGCTTCGGCATCAGGCGGGGCTGGCGGCTCAACAGCCGGCGCGTCGCCGCCCGGCGGAGGTGCCCCGACCGGACCGTTCCCGTCGGCGCCGGCAATCTCACCGGGCGCTGAAAGGAGATAGCCGCCCCAGAAAAACGGGTTCTCCATCCGCAGGGGCTGATCGGGCGCCTTTTTTTGAACCCGGGGCTCCTGGGCGGGATCCAGCGGCGTACTCATGATCAGCAGTACGGCCCGGCGAAAGGCCTCCGCGGCCCCCCTTTCCCCTTGCTCTTGCAGGAACTCTCGCACCAGCGTAAGAGCGCTTTCGCCGCCGGTTCGCCATCGGCTGATAACCACCGTTCGCGTGCCGCAAGCGGCCAAAGCCGTGAGAGAAAGGAACAGCTCTTGACCGGTGGGCACGCCTCCCGATCGCTTGAAAGCCGATTCGGCCGCGGTATGAAATCCCGGCGCGATGAGAACCTTGGGGGCCTGCCAAGGCAAGGCCAACCAGTCGGCCAAGGCATTGCCCGCTGATCCCGACGGCAATGGCGCCCAATCCAAGGGCATCGTGGTGTTTTCCATGTCCGCCAGCACGACTAGGCGATCGAAGAGCGACGCCAAAACGCTGCCGTTGAGGGCATTGCCGGGGGACAAGGGAACGCTCGCAGGCACGGCTTGGGCCAGCACGTCGAAGCGTTGTTGTGCGGCCGACGCCCCTTCTTGCGGGAAGAGCCGACCGAGGTACACCCCGGTCCGCGGCTGAACGCCCAGCCCCGGTGCCGGTGTAACCGCCAATCCGGCGGTCGGGCTGTAGCGAATGGGGTGCTTGGCCACCAAGGGCACTCGCTGTTCGTCCGCTTGCACTTGCAGCAATTCAAACGGCAGATGCCACAACGCCCCGTCGGGTACGATGATTAGCTCGCCGAATTCCGCCGCCAAATCAGCCTTCGATCCGCTGGTAATAGCGTCGAGGATACTTTCCGCCGTATTCTTCCACGTCGTATCCGCGGCCTCTTTGATGGAAAATTCCCGATTGGCATCGTATTGCCCCAACTGCTGGAGCAAGGTGGTAAGTTGCCTTGCCAAGGGTGCAACGCCTCCGCGAACGCGCCACGCCTCGTACCGATCCTGCGTGTGCATAAAACCGTAGAGGTCGTTTCCAATGGCGAAGAACGATAGCAAAACCGTCCCTTGGGGCAAGCGACGCTGGATCTCCTTAGTAGGCAGAACGGGCGGAAACCGCTCGCCCGCCGTTTCCCGACCGACGGCCACCGACCGAAGCAAGGCCTCGATTCTCCCATTGGTCGCCGCCCATTGGTCGAGGGCCTGCCCCAACGTCTGCCAACCGGCGTTATCCGCGGGGGGCAACGGCATCGCGCGGAGCCGTGCGTACATCTCCTGGGATTCCCGGATCATCGCGGCCAACGTGGGATACTTACCCAAGACGTTGGTCCGTTCGACGCGGGCCGCACTGCTCAGCTCCTCTTCGGGCGCCGCGACCAATCGCCTTACGGCGTCCAGTCTTCCGCCCAATGGTAGCGCCGCTTCGAAACGATGGCGTTTGGCCCTCTCCGCGATCTGCAAGGCCTCGTCCGTCAGGTTTCTCTCCCAAGCGATGAGGAACCACTGCTCGAACAAGGTGGGGTGCGGCGTCGCCGTCACGGTCAGCGACTCCAAGGGATCGACGGCCCAATCCAGCCGGCTGGGATCGCGAAGAAGGATCCCGTACAGTTCCATGGCCGTCTTGGGGGTGATCGGTCCCCGCATGGTGATTCGTCCGCTCGTGTAGATGGTCGACAGCCGCCCTAATTGGAATAGCCAGAGCGAGCGAGTCCGCATGCCGCCGAGGGAGGTTGACAGCGCTGCTTCACCGTCCTTGATGTTGCCGGCGTGAAGAAACATGACGGCGCGGAGGAAATTCCAGCGATCGGCAAGCCGCCCCGCCGCGAGATCGGTCCGCGCAAAGGCCGACTGGGCCTCGTCCAGAAGCGTGCCCACAGCCACCCAGTTGCCCGCCGCCGCTTGCAGTTCCGCCGAGGACAAGGCCAACGACGCTTGCACATGGCGGAGCCGCTTGGTACGTGCCCAGGCCGCAGCGGGCACCGAGGGCGGATAAACACCTTGCGTCCCGCTCAAGAGGTGCGCCAAGGCGGCCCAACGAAAGGCCTCCTCCAAGGCGGCGGCGTCGGGATAGACGACCGCCGGGAACGTGGCCTCGTGGAAAAACCCCTGGGCGGCGGCAAAATCCCCCCGACTCAAGGCCAATCGTCCCAGTTCGATCAATGCGTAGGCCGTCATGGGGTGATCGTACTGTCCCGCCGCCGTGGCGGACCGCGTAAGCATGGGAATCGCCTCGTCCAGCCGGCCGTCGGCCTGCATGGCCAGACCCAGCATCAAATCGATCCAGCATTGAGACCAATGATTCGGCGGTCCCGGTCGCCGCGACCAAAGGTTCAACAAGTCCTTGGTCATGGGATCGACGGGCGCCAGCGGTCCCAGCAGCTCCATGCGGCGACGCATGGCCAAGGCGTTGCAGCGCAGAATCTCGACCACGTTGATGGGCTTGAGTTTGGCCGGCATGGCCACGCCGCCCTCTTGGAACGCCCTGGCCCACTCCACGTTGCCCAGCAGAATCAGCATCTCCTCGGGATAATTGGCGAATCGCGACGTACGGGTTCGTCCTTGCCACGGAACCGATTGAAACGCCGCCTGCGTGGATGGCGTCAATTGAGGGAGGAATTGCACGTAGTTGAGCCAATCGGGATAAGCCAACGACAGTTGCAAGGCCGCGTTATAGCTGTCCAAGGCTTGATCCAATCGGCCCATTGCGTACAGGGCTTCGCCTTGCATGGTCAAATAGCAGATGGAATCGACCCAGCGCTGCGCACCCACCCGAATCGCGCTGCGGTAGCAACTCTCGAAGTTCCGCAAGGCGTCGCGCACGCGGCCCTCTTGCAGCGCAACAATCCCGGCATAGTAGAGGCCGGGCGGAATGCGGGTATCGGCGGCCACTTGAGCCGTCGCCGTACGCCATCCACCAGCCCATACCAGGGCGACGACCAGCAGGCAGCAAGCCGCTTTCCCGATGCGCAGAACCGGCCGCCATGATCGGTACTCGCCACGAAACCCTGCCAACCGGGGCGAATCACCGCACCAACCATATCGGATCACTGCCGGTCGCGGCATGCTATTGCCCTTCCACGTTCGAACCACACAACACGAAACCGTAGCCGTTCCCGCGCCGGCCGCAGGCACGCCTTATGGGCCGTTGCCGCCCGAAAAACGTAGCCGGGCCATTCACTCGCTCAAGGGGACTTTGCGACTTTCGTCGATCTCCCCGCGAGAATCGGGAAAGTTCCCGTGAATGGTTATGCGAAACCCTGACGGCTTTTGTATTCGGAGTTGCGCACAGCATTGGTTCAGCGGCGTCAGCACCCGGCTAGATGTATATATCCCCCCACATCGAATACATCAAATCTTACTGCGCAGGGTCGCCGGGACCGGCTTGCCGACGTTACGCTGCCCACACAGCGACGCGCCCAAGTGAGCCCAAGTTCTTATTCCGCGCAGCAAACCTAAAGGAGTAAAAAACGTTGCAAATTCGTGTTTGCTTGTTTTCACAAGTCGCCTGTCTGCCGTCGGAACGGCATGCTGTACAAATACTTCGCAAAACTTCCGTTGTATCTCAGGCGTGCGGGAAGCACGTGCCCGCTCGGCGGCGATCAATCCTCGGCAACCTCCAGGAACAACGCATCCAGGGGCGGCAGTGCCGCCGTCGGACCGATCGGTTGTCCGTTATTTGTTTCCGTATCCTGTCCCGATGTTCCGGAAATCCGCCTGAACCGTACTCCGGGGGCGATCGCCGCGAGATCGAACGCGACCGGATGCAACGACGGATTCGCCAGGACGATGCCCCGCTCGAACCGCCGGTAACGTGCGTCGGGGGCAGCGTGTGCGGACATGTCGTGAATGACCACCTGTTCCCGGCCCTCGAACACGATCTCTAATTCGTACGTGCCGGGCTTCAGGCCGCGGAAGTAGAATTCCGAAGAAAACGGCGTTCGCCCCACCCAAGATCCGTGCTCGGCCGATCGATACGAGAGGCGAACCGGTGCCGAGCTTCCCACCCATACATCGCCCCAAAATGCGTGGTCGGTCGTGGCGTCGTCGTTCGGACCGGCGTCGGCGATAAACCGCAGCTCAAAGGATCGGCTCTCCTTTTCCCCATCGTCTTTGCCCTCGTTTTTCCCCGCGAGCTTCTCATCCAGCGGAATATCGTGGGTCTCCCATCGCGACGCCACCTGATTCCGCTCGAACAAGACGGTCGGCGGACCGAGCGTGATCGAACCCTTGCCGGTCTCGATGGGTCGGGCTTCGACGCGAAAGACGACGCCGTCGCTTCGGCCCGGCGCTCGCTCGCCCATCCCGGTCGCAAAGTGCAGGCGAGAGCCTTTGTGAATGGAAACGGTCGTGCTCCACCAGACCGATCCCTTCTTAGTCTTGTAGGGCGGATGCGCGGCAAAGGCGGGCAAAGTCGTCCCGCCCAAGGTCGTCGGACCGGCCCACCGCAGGGAGGCGCCGGTCTCGCCACTCAAAGCGCGCGGTTCCTCGCCCCGCAACTGCATCATCGCCGAGCCTAGACTCTCCAGGCGCATCAGGTCTCCCTGCGACCGCAACCCGACCTTCACGTAACGGGCCATCGTGGCGGGATAGCCGGCAAGCGGATCCGACGAAGCGGTCATCCGGAAGTACAAATCCTCCCCGTCGATGGTTACGGTGATCGCTCGTGCAATCTGCTTCGCCGATGCGGGCGCATCAACCAACATGGGGTAGGAGACTGCCGCCGTACCGGCCGAGCCGTGCTGCCTCAGCGACGCCAAAAGGTTCGGTGCCTCGACGGCAAGGGTCTTCGCGGGATCCAGCGGCTTGCCCAACCAACCCAATCGCCGTTTCTTGCCCGCCCAAAACTCGTCCCAAACGGCGATGGGAAATTCCGAGTCGCCCCGCGGCGGAGCGTAGGAGTAGCAGATCGCCGCATCGGTAAACACGGCCGCCGCAAACGCAAGCCGGTGCCTGCCCCAAGGCAGTTCAGGATAATATTGTTCTCCTGGTTTTTCGCCGGGAGCGATGAACTTGTGATTAACATAGTTGAACACAGGCGGGCGGGAAAAAGCGGCCCAATAGGCATGACGATTCAAGGCGCCCGACCAGTCCTCGATGTCGTGGTCGGACAGGTGCGGAAAGCCCTCGCTTTCGATCCCGTTGAGGATGCCGAAGCCGCGCTGGCCGCCGTCCTGCTGCTGCCCGTCGGCCAAGATCAGCTTGTCACCTCCCATCCGCTGCCGTAATTCTTCGAGGAATCGGATGACGCCCAATCCGTACACATTGACTCCCTCGATGACGCCGTCGTCGCCGATCGCGTCGGCATTGCAGTCCAAGGGGCGATTCCCGCCGCTATGACGGAACGCCAGGACGTCGAACTCCAGGCCGTCGAAGGCGGCCAACTCCCCGCCGGGGGCGAAACGGTCGGCCAAATCCTGGGCATGGACCTGCCAACAGGTTCGGCCCTGTAGGTCTTTCGGGCAGCAGGTCGCGTAGTTGTAGAACCACAAGAGGTTGGAGCGCCGTCCCCACGGCCCCTCGGTCGCGTGAGCCGCGGCGTAGGCCTTGCCCGCGGCAAACGCGCGAGGCTTCGTCCCGTAGCATCCCCGCCGGACGGTGATCGTCTTGTTTGCCGGGTCGGCGGCGACCAGTTGCACCTGCTCGGAACGGAACCAGTTCGGTCGCCCGTTTTCATCCAGCTCGCATAGCCCGATCTCGTCGTTCTTGTCGCGGTATCGGCCCATGTTCATGCGATACAACGTGGGATCGGCCACGCGAATGACCGTTTGCCCCTCCTCGGCGGGCACATCCTCCAAAATCACAGAGCCTACGTGATACAGCCAATGCCCGGCGAAGAATTCCTCCGGCTCGAACCGCGGGTCCCGGGCGTTGCCGTTGTAATGCAGCAGCACCGCTTGATCCGGATGGCGGTCTTTGAAACGCGTAAAATAGTCGATGTTGTCCGGGATCGTGCCAGGGATTTCCTCATCCAAAGCCTTACCCATGATGCCCAGAAGCCGACTGAAACAAGCGTCCCAGTCGTCGTAAGGCATTCTCTTTCCGCGGGCGAAGGATTCCGTCTGGCGAAAGAAAAACACGCGGGGATGATCCCCGGCGACGATCGGCAGCTTGTCCGGCGGTAGGCCGACTTCGGCCCCCATCGTCGCGGGGGGGACGGAAAGGATAACCGTCAATAGAAACACCGCCTGCCGGCCGCCGGTCCACGCCGCCATGGGTCGTTCCTCCTCCGCCTTCCGTTCCATGAGCTTCGGTTCTTGCCGGTAGCACCGCCCTCGCCCGACACCGCCGAACGGGCCGTACGCCGTTTGATCTCTCTTGATCTTACGTCTGGAAGCGAGATGTTTCCAACGCACGGCGGGTCAGGCTAAAGTCGCATCGCCTGTAATGACGATAACGACTTTGACGATCCTGTGGGTTGCAGGGTTCCGACAGCATCGTACGTCGTGCGGCCGGGCGGCTCGCCATGCAGCGACGTACAGTCCTCGGTCAGGAAGATAATACAGCAGGAGGTTGGCGATGAGCGGCCCGAAGACCCGCGTTAAAGGGCTGATCTGGATTCTGGCAGGGGTCGTTTCCGGGGCACTGTTCGCCGGGACGGGCTGCCAAGTGGATGTGGGAGGACAAATGCTCCCCAGCCCATATTATCTCAAGGACGACGTCCAATACTTCCCGCCGGGGACGGAATTCAAGCTCTCGCGCGAAGCAGCGGCTCTGAAGGAAGCTCAGGCCCGGCAAAACCAAGCCCAATAGCCAAACCCTCTCGTGAGAATGCGAGGCCGAGGACGGTCCGGGCAAGTCGCCGAGGGCCGTCCGAGCTTTTTTCCGAGGGAATCGTTTCGAGTTGCGACCGGAGGTCGGCCGATTCCTTGAGGGAGGCAACTCCCGCAAATTTCGGAATCGCTCGCGGCCGACCCACGTTCCGCCGAACGGAACTGCCGGCTCCCACCTAAAGACCGCCCGGCCTGCGCGACTGCTCGGAAAAGCCATGTTCGAAAACAGCCGCTGATCGACGACTTTGTGGGGACGGCTCTACCCGGAGCGGAGCGACCGCGATGGTCTTTCTCCAACTCCAATTCTCCGAATCCGTTCAATTTTGGATCTATCTGATCCTAATCTGGATCGGCTTCGGCTTCCTGGTCGGCTTGGCCGCCCGCATCATATTTCCCGGTGAAGAACCGAGCGGCGCTCTCGGCATCTTGGTCATCGGCCTGCTCGGCTCGACCATCGGACCGCTCGCTCTGCAAGCCGTTTGGCGATTCGAATCCTTTCACCCCATCAGCCCGCTGGGCGCCGTAGCGGCAGTCACCGGGGCTTCGGCTCTGCTGGTGGGCTATCGATTCCTCTTGGTTTTGGCGGCGGAGCAGGCCGCGCGGACCACTCGCCAAGGGGCGCGGCGACGCCCGGCTTCGGTCCGAGGCGGATGGTTCCTCGATCCGCCCGAAGATGAGGATTGAAGCCCCCGGCCTTTCCGCCGACGAGGCATTAAGAGAGGCGTTCCGTCAACCTCGGATCCGGGGGCGGCAGGGCGGAAAGCTCCCCCCTCACCAGATTACGGAAGGCCGCGGCCTGTCGAATTGCCGCCACGGCCGCCTCCGGACAGCGATCCGCCACGTCGTTCATTTCCCAACGGTCATCCGGTTTGACGTAAAGCTCCGCGATCCGCCGAACCGTCGCCACATCCGGGAGTTGCGGCGAGTCCGAATCATCCGCGCAATCGCCGCCCGATGCGGTAAGTTGGGGCAACTCGGAACCAACCGATTCGCCGGGCTTCTCGGACGATCCGCGGGATGTTAACGCGGCATCGCTCGTTCCCTCGTCGAACGGCAGCAGCTCCAGAGTCATATCCACCAGTGCCAACCAAGACGGCGTCCGGACACCCACCGCAGCCGGCTCATCACAATAACAAAACAGCCGATCTCGCACCCCTTCCAAGGCGCCGCGAATGACCGGCATCAGACTTTGCCCATCCACCTCGGGAATCGACGGAAGCGGCAGGTCGCCACCGGAATCGATAGCGTTTATGCAAGTCGCTTGGTTGGATTGGGTTGCAGTCTCAGGCGAGGGTGCGGCAGGGTCGCTCATCGCTTCGATCAACGTCGGTGCAAGGTCGTGAATATAGCACAGGGCGTGACTACGATCGGCTGCGCCCTCGTGGCTGGGAAAGCGAAGCAGCAGGGGGCAACCGATCCGCTCATTCCGGGGCGACATTTTCCACATACCAAGCCATCCGTGTTCTGCCAACGGAAATCCCCCGAAACCGGCCAGGGCAAGCACGCTTTGGTCCTTGAGGCCGCTCAGCGAAATCGCCTGAAGCAGTCCCCCCAAACACAGATCCAAAAGCACAACCTGGCCGGCATAGGCTTGGACGAACGGCAACCAGGAATCGGGATCCGCGCCAGGAGGGAAATAGTGTCGCGGGGCAGACACGCCATTCCAGGGAGGCGGATCTCCCTCTTCTTGATATCGCTCCCGAAATTCCGTCGGACAATCCCAAATCCGCGAAAACCCGCCGAAGTGACACCACAACAAGAACGGCCGATCCTTCAGGTTCGCCAACATATCCGAAACCTGGGAGAAAAACCCGGCCGTCCATGTTTCCGACCAATCGGAGCACGGAGTCGGCGGCAGGCCCGCCAAAACCCCCTCCCACGAATCGGCCCGCCGTGCCTCGATCCGCCGACCGGAGAGCAGCTCCACCGTGTCAAATGACCGTGCCGCCGGATCTTGGAAAAGCCGCGGATCATCCGTCACAAACAAGCCCGTACCCTCGCGCGCTCGAACCGCTTGCAGGAAGGGCACAGTAGCCTCGGTGCCGTCCCAGTCCTTCAAGCCTTGTCGCGCAAGCAATGACGGATGCCGGCCGGTCAGCAGCGAACGGAACAGAAGGGACGCATCTTGTTCCGCCGCGACGCAATGATCGAAGACAAACCCTTCAGCGGCGAGGCGGTTGAGGTGCGGCGTGAAAACCCAAGCGTTGCCGTATGGGCCGAGGTATTCCGGCCGCAGCCCATCAACAACGATCACGATCGCATTTCGCATGGCTGCCGTTTATCCTTTCCTTCGGCAATCGCTCCCGCTTCGCGAATCGCCGCACCGGTCTTACTCCCCCGAGCACGGAATATTTGGTGGAATTCCGGCCCTTCGCGCAAGGCTCAGGAAGTCGGTCATCGCCAATTCACGGACGCACAGGTCAACCTCGCTCGCTTGTACGTTGGGGACGGATCGACCTCCTTTATCTTGCCTGATTGCAGGCGGCGGCGAAATAGCGGCCTTGGTTTGCCAACTTTCAGGCAAGTTGTTGGCAAAGTTTGCCGATTATTCCGACAGCAACGGCGGCGACGGGTTTGCCGCCTGCGTTCGGTTTGCGTGCCGAACCTGATGCCTCACTCGGTTGAGGGGTACCCTACGCCATGATCCCCGGTCGCAATCTCGACCTGCTTGGTTCCCTACTCCCGTCCCGCGCCCGCTTCGCAGCGATCTTCTCCCTGATCGCGGCCGTGACGCTTGTTGCATCGGGCTGTCGGACCATGGACTTCTACGACCCGGGGCTGGAACAGACGCCGCCCACCGCCGAGTTGGAGCCGCCGCGGGAATTGGCCAAGGTCTCCTTGCCCGCCTACCGCCTGGAGCCGCCCGACGTCGTCCAGATCGAGGTCCCCAAGATGGTCCCCCTCCCGCCGTATCGGTTGGAGGTTTACGACGTGCTGCAAGTGGACGTGATCGGAACGCTGTTGGACCAGCCCATCGCGGGCTACTACATGGTGGAGGCCGAGGGGACGATCAATCTGGGGCCGGCCTACGGTTCGGTCCGGGTGGCGGGCATGACCGTGGAAGAGGCCCGCTGGGCCATCGACCAACACCTCCGGCAGATCCTCCGCGCTCCCGAAGTCGCCGTCCAATTGGCCCGCGCTAGCGGCTTGCAACCGATCAACGGCGTCTACCTGGTGGGTCCCGACGGGACGATCAACCTCAAGCAATACGGGGCGGTGTACGTGGCGGGGATGACGCTCCCCGAGGCCCGCGAGGCCGTGCGGCGGCACCTCCGGCAATTCCTCGACTCGCCGGAGGTCTCGCTGGAAGTGCTGGCCTACAACAGCAAGGTGTACTACGTGATCACGGAGGGGCCGGGCGAGGATGACAACGTCATTCGGCTGCCCTGCACCGGCAACGAGACGGTCTTGGACGCGGTCGCCCAGGTGGGCGGCGTCTCGCAGGTCTCCAGCAAGAAAATCTGGATCGCGCGGCCGTCGCCGGCGGGGACCGGCTGCGAGCAGGTCCTGCCCGTGGATTGGAACGCCATCACGCGGGGCGGCAACACCGCCACGAACTACCAGGTCTTGCCGGGCGACCGCATCTTCATCGCCCACGACGAGATGATCGCCATGCACGCCTGGATCGACAAGATGGTGGCCCCGGTGGAACGCCTGTTCGGCTTCACCAGCCTGGGAACCTCGACGGTCCGCAGCTTGCAAACCATGGGCCGCGGATACAACCGAAACCGCAGCGGGTTCTAGACAACGACGTATCGCAAGAGAAATCGCCTCGCGGTACGGAAAACCCTCTCGTGGCAAAAGGATAACGATTATCGGCGGAAAGACTGCCATACGATTGGAGACGCACGGAGGATGGTTTCGTAAGCAGTCCCGAAGTCATGGCGTGCGAATTGCCGCGTCCTGCGTGTGACGGCAACTCGATAAGGATATTCCGTTTCCGTAACCTCGCCCAAGCGGAAACAAACTTTCGGATGCGTAAGGAGAAATCCCGGCATGACTCATGCACGACGACTCGTGTTGCTTTCGCTTCTGGGAATCGGCGCAGTGTCTGCAACGACACGCGCTTTTGCCCAGCATTACGCCCACCAATGCCCGGACGTCTGCGCCACGTGCAAGGCCAATGTGGACTTTTACGGCCACTATCCCACGCGCTGGCGTCCCTGGCCCGGCGAATCGCGGATGGACATCCGCTTTCCACAAGCCATCGGGGCCGAAGAGGTCCGGCGTCCGCAAGGCAGCCCCAAGCCGAAGGTGCCTGTCGAAAAACTCGAACCCTTAACGCCGCAACGCTCGTCACTCCTGCCGGGATATCCCCCCGCCGATGGCGGCGACGATCGGGAAACGGCGCCGCCTTCCCCGTCGGCGACCGATATGTCACCGCAACCGCCGACGGTAATTCCGGAACCAAGTGCACCACCCACGCCCTTTCGCACCGAGCCGATGCCGTCGCCTGCCGCACCGGCACCGTTACCGAATGCCGATGAAGTCCCTGCCGCGCCTCCGGCCGCCACCCCCGATTCCGCGTCCCAAAGCATGACGCTGCCGCTGATCGTGCCGCCGATCAGTTCCGCGTCGGTCACTCCTCAACGCGGCCCCGTGATTAGCGTTCCGCCGGTCGATCGGTTCGAGGTGAGTTCGTCCGTGCCGCCCTCACCATCTGCGTCCACGAGCGCCAACGCGGCTTGGGGGGGCAACGACTACTCCGGCTCCAACGGCGGGGCACCGATGCGACTCTCGTTGGGAGCCTCCGGGGGCAGCGCGGCTGCGTCATCGTCTCCCCTGGTTATTCGCAACCCGATGGTGCAGGGCGGCGAACCGTCCTCGGCCCCGGGTGCGCGGCCGGCCCCCGCGACGACGGCCCAGTCAACGCTCGGCACGGAAGTGTCGCGGCGCGAATGGTTGCCGGAGGTGAAACCGGGACCGAACGCGTTTTCCGTTGGGGCGGCTTCCGGCCGGGCCGTCGCCCCGGCCGCCCCGGCCGTCGCAATCCAGACGGAAAGGCCGGCTTCTTCCGAAATGCAACAAGTCGGCTACGTCGGATTGAGCATCCCGGAATCCGCTTCCCAGGTCGGCTTCGAGTCCGGCAGGAACGCGACCTCCGCCCCCTTGCTGGACGGCTTCTGCCCGGTCCAACTCGTCGAAAACGAGCAGTGGATCAAAGGTGCGCCGAGGTTCGCGGCCGAATGGAAGGGCCGGGTATATTGGCTTTCCGATGCCGCCGCGCTCAACAAGTTCGTCGCGAACGCGGAACGTTACACGCCGGTGCTGTCCGGCCTCGATCCCGTCATGCTGATGGCGGGCGAACGCAAGGACGGACTGACCGACTATTGCGTGGTGTACGACGGCCGCTTGTACATGTTTTCCAGTGCGGCCACACTCGCGAGGTTCCGGCAATCGCCGCGTCCGTATGCCGCGTTCGCCGCGAGTGCCAACCCGTAACTCGTTATGACCGGGGCCTTGGGCCACGGGACGTTCCCGGGCACCGTCCGTCGGTACGTTCAGAGCTCTAGGGGGAGGTATTCGCTCGCAACTTCGGGCGACTGTGCCGAACACCCCGGCTTGAACAAGGCGCATCCTTCATCCACAGGGTTGAAGTCACCTTTTGCGTGTGAGCGATTGGAGGAGTCGTGAAGGCGTGAGCCGCTTCGGCGGCTCTTGCCGTTTCTTGATGGGCCGGCACATGGGATCGAGTGAGTGCCGCCGCTAATCCCGCGCGTGCTCCGAATGGAAAGCGTGATTCAGGCCGGGCTAAGACGCCGCATCTTGGATCGGGCGCGGCTGAGAATCGGACCGATGCTGTTGACGGGGATGCCGGTCGCTTGGCTGATTTCTTGGTACGACTTCTCTTCCAGATGGTACATCCGCACCACGGCGGCTTCCTGGGATTCCAACAAACCGAGCAAGCGTTCCGCCTCATCCCGGGACATGAGGCGATCCTCCTCCGTCCGCTTTCCGGCACCGCCGTCCGCCGCTTGGGCGGCGGCGTCGCCCAGCGTAACCGCCTGGGTCTTCCGCTGCATCAAAGAACGGACTACCACGCGACGGGCGACAATGGTGAGATACGCCGCCAGGCTGCACTTCCCCTTGAAGTGCCGCAGCACCGCGAAATCGTTTTCCAGAAGAGCCAAGAACACGTCGGCGGCCAGATCGTCCCGCAACTCGGGAGTCAACCGAACGCTCCGCGATTGGGCGGTGTGCTGAATAACATGAATCACCAGGCCCAGAAATCGATCCACGAAATCCTCCCAGGCCCTCGGCTTGCGATGCAAGCAACGGTCGAGCAGATGGCGATCGATTTCGGAAAGCACCACTGGAGAACCCTTTCGAGACGGGTCCAACCGCCCTAAGTGGGAGATTCGCCGCGCCTACGCATCCCTGCGCGACCGAAACGACGAATACCGGCCTTCCACCCCTTTGGATTGTATTTTTGCTTCGCCAAACAAGCAAGAGAATGTCCACGAAAGACGGAAAACTGCACAGCGCGGCGAATCTGGATAAAGTGTTTTTATGTGCCCGGCTTGCCCATCGAGCAAACCGCCAGGCGACCGGCAAAAAGCGGCCGGTACCGACGCTGGAGCTCAAGGGATGGATGCCTGCGGCAAGTTACACCCGAGCCGCGTATGCGCGCAAATCCGCCTCGACGGCCGCCAGACGCGCATCCAAGACGCGGCGCACGGCGGCCGGGTCCGTCATGGGGTCCGGCGGTTCTGCCGCAAACATATAAAACTTGCACTTCGGTTCCGTACCGGACGGTCGCACGGCGACACGGTTACCGCTGCCGGCGAGGTCGAGAATGACGACGTCCCCGGATCGGGCGACCGCCATGGCCAATTCCAATTCGTCCTCGTAGTTGCCGATCGGTCGCCGCAAGTCGTGCGTTTTGGTAACCTCCAATCCCCCCAAATGCCGCGGCGGAGCGGTGCGAAACTGATTCATGAGGGCTGCCATCTTCGCCATTCCTTCGGCTCCCGGCATGGCCACGGAGAACGCCCGCTCCGTGTGAACGCCGTAGCGTCGGAATAGCTCATCCAGTTGCATGGGCAGCGTCATGTCGCGCTGCTTGAGCTGAGCGGCCAACTCGGAAAGAATGATCGCCGCGACGGCGCCGTCCTTGTCGCGCGCGTGGTCCCCCACCAGGTAACCATAGGATTCCTCGGCCCCTAGGAGAAACCACTCCGGCCCCTCGTATTCCATGGTGCCGCCGATCCATTTGAATCCGACCATCAGATCGTCGATACATCGTACGCCGTACGATTCGGCGATCCGTCCGATTAGCCGTGTCGTGACCAAGGTTTCGACCACGTAGTGCCGCGGCGTCAGGGTTCCTTCCTCTCGAGCGCGCGACAAGAGGTAGTCCGCCATCAAGGAGGCAATTTGATTGCCGGTGAGCGTCGTCCAAGGAGCATCCGCACCGAACCTCACGGGTGCCGCGCAGCCCAGCCGGTCGGCATCGGGGTCGGTCGCCAAGACGAGATCAAAACCCCGTCGTCGGGCGTCATCGATCATGGCGTCGAAGACCCGCGGGTTCTCCGGATTGGCCACGTGATCCACGACGTTGGGAAAGTCGCCGTTCGGTTCCGCATGCGGCCCGAAAACCTCGACCTGCTCGAAGCCGGCCGCGCTCAAACCGGGAAGCACGGCCGTCGAGCCGACGCCGTGCAACGGAGAATAAAGAATTCTGAGATCGCGCGGTCCCGGCCGCGACTGCCGCGCCAAGGCCGCCCGGTAAGCCGCATCCACCTCCTCCGTGCACGGGACGACCAATCCTCGGGACACCGCCTCGGTGAACGGCATCGAACGAATCTCTTTCACGTGCTTGACGCATTCGATCATGCCGCGATCATGCGGCGGAAGGACCTGGCCGCCGGTGGACCAGTACACCTTCACTGCGTTGTCGCTGGGAGGATTGTGACTAGCGGTCACCATGATGCCGCAGTCGCACCGCTTGTAGCGGACGAGGAAGGAAATCTCCGGGGTGCTGCGATAGTCGTCCAAAAAGTGCACCGTAAATCCGTTGGCCGCCATGATGCCGGCGCATAGCTCCGCGAAATGCCGCGAGCGGTGCCGGGTATCGTACGCGATGCCGCAGGACCACGCCTTTCCCGGCTTCACGCTCTTGACATAGTCGGCAACCCCCTGGGCGCTCTCGCCGATCGTACGATCATTGATGGCATTGGTGCCGATCGGGAACATGCGTCCCCGTCTCCCGCCCGTGCCGAAGGGGATGACCTGCCAAAACAGATCATTCAATTCCTTCCACCGCCGCGCCTCGATCATCTCCGCCACCTGGGGAGCGTAAGCGGCGTAGTACGGCTCCGTGAGCCACGCCCGAATGTTCTCGGCGGCGGACGATGAAATCTCGCCTCGTTTTTCGGCCTCGGACAAAGCGGCCTGCGATTCTCCCCAACCCACCATGCGTTCGGCTCCCAAGTCTTTCGCCTCCTCGAATCGTCTTGTGCGTCTTCCGACGAAGCTCCGGCGACACGCAGCATCGCGATCAGGTCCGGCCGAAAGCTTCGTCGACAATTGCACGCATTATTACAATTTTCAGCGTCGGCGACGACCGAGGACCCGGTTGATTTATGTGATTTATGCTCGGTCAAGACGGACCGCGGCCCTCGTTGGCATTTGGGGAACCCCGCGGTCTTTGATCGCGCCCCCTTGGGTAACTCGCTCCGTGAGGTCCGTCGGCCGACGGAGGCCCGGCAGCCTCGCAACTCCGCACGCGTCCGCGCCACGGGAGCAACGCTGACGACCAGCGACGGAGAGAAACCGGCTCGGCACGCCTGCGTCAATGATAGCACTGGTGTTGCGAGCACCGGAGAACGCGGGGCGGAGCTGCCCGGAACGGCTGAGGCAGCAGCGTCGCCCGCCGGGCGAACCTATCACTCATGAAAAGGTCCGGCATTCGGCGAAGGTCGCATCAGCAAACCGACCTGAATCGAACCTGCCGGATTTTCAACCTAGATAACAGATGGAGATCTTCCACTTCTTGCCCGCCTGCGCCCTCTGATGACTCGACCGAGGGAATCGGGCAAAAAGTTTCCCGGGGCTATCCGTTCTTCCCATCCGTATCGGTTTGTCCGGCTCGCACGTTGACGAGGCAAGACGCATGGTCCGCAGCGGGAATCGAGGGTTGCCACAGCTCATGTGGTTTCTCTTCCTGCGAAGGTGTTGTGAAGGAACTTAGGTCAACGGTTGACTACGTCAAGAGGATGCCGTGTCCCACAACCTGCCGCATTTCGATGAACAACCCGCCTTTCTCAAGCAACCAGTCAAATCCGACCAACTCCCGTCGAAAAATACTTATCTTTGTGCCGGAAGAAAAGATCGCCGCGATGCACAATGTCGCGACTTCTTCGCTCTTTCTCCAAGCCTTAGGATACCCACGATCCGGCTTCACCGCCACCCACTCTCCAAAGAGGGGTATCCTCCATTCGCGAGGGCACGGACATGAAAGCAACGGTTCGGGTAATGAGATTTCCGAAATCAAGCGTCTACCTGAATTGCACACGGGCGTGACTAGTAGTCACAATGATATCACTATGTAGCGGAGCAAAAAACGTACGCCAAACACCCGGTCCAAACAGTGCAAATGATCGCGGGAAGTAAGTCAACGCAAACGATAGCAATTCCCGTGCCAATGGAACTCGCTGCCGGAACGTCTTACCGCCGCAAGGCCTTAGCCTCAGGGTCCCTCTGCAATACTAGCAAGGGCAAGGCCATCAGGCCAGTTCTCCCGTGTATCCATCACCATCGTTACAGACGGCGGAATGAATCCGGCGGTTCGTTTTTTCGAATAGCCTTGGACATCTCAGACGGTTTTGCTAGAACGGAGCGAGTTGCGAATGCACATGGGGCCGGGGCTTCGAAACAAGGGTATCTCAATGAGTGAACTGATCATTTCCGTTTCAGGCCTACGAGGCGTCATTGGACGCGATCTGTCGCCGGAGACGGCCATCCGCTACGTCGCTGCCTGGGCTGCCGCGGCGCCGGCCGGCCCCGTCATCGTGGGTCGTGATGGGCGAACGACCGGCCGGATGCTCCAGCTCGCCGTGCAGGCCGCCTTGATGGCCTCCGGCCGCCACGTACTCGACGCCGATATTGTCGCAACGCCCACCCTGGGGCTACTTGTTCGTCATTACCGGGCCGCCGGCGGAGTGCAAATCACCGCCAGCCACAATCCACCCGAATACAACGGTTTGAAGCTGTTTTCCCCCGAAGGAAGGGTCATTCCCGCCGAGTTCGGAGAAGAGATCCGCCGACGCTTCTACGATTCCGATCCCCGATGGCAGGAGTACCACCGGGTAGGGTCGCTGGAGAATTGCCCGGATAGCGTCGGACCGCACTTGGAAGCCGTCTTGCGAACCGTCAATGCGGATCGGATTCGCCAGAAGCGGTATCGCGTCTTATTGGATTCCAATCACGGGGCGGGCGGGGTACTGGGAATCCCCTTGCTGGAATCGCTGGGCTGCGAAGTCGTCTCGCGGGGAATCGTCCCCAACGGTCTGTTCGAGCACCCTCCCGAGCCGCTGGCCGAGAATCTCGTCTCCGTGGCCGAAGCCGTTCGGGCGGTGCAAGCCGACGTCGGCTTCTGCCAGGACCCGGACGCGGATCGATTGGCGATCATCGATTCGTCGGGGCGATATCTGGGTGAGGAATACACGCTCGCGATCTGCGTGGACCACCGGCTGAAAACTCGACGCGGACCGATTGTGGCCAATTGCGCGACCAGTCGCATGTCCCGAGATTTGGCCGCCCGATACGGCGTGCCGTTTTACGCCGCGGCGGTGGGGGAAGCGAACGTGGTAGACGTGATCTTGCAGCACCAAGCCGTATTCGGAGGCGAAGGCAACGGGGGACCGATCGATCCGACGGTGGGACTGGTCCGCGACAGTTTTGTCGGAATGGCCTGCGTTCTGGACGCCATGGCGGCCGAGGATTTACCCGTGGCGGACCTCGCCGATCGGCTGCCGCGCTACGCCATTCTCAAAACAAAGGTGCCCATGCCTCGCGAAAAACTCGCGGCGACCTACGACATGCTGATCCGGCATTACTCCGACGCAAAGGCGGACCGGCTGGACGGACTCCGCTTGGACTGGCCGGATAGCTGGGTATTGTTGCGTCCCAGCAATACCGAGCCCATCGTCCGTGTGATTGCGGAGTCGCCCGACGAAGGTCGGACCCGCGAGCTATGCGAAGACGTTCGCCGCCGGATCGAAGCTTTCCTCGGTGCAGGGGGTTGAGAAGTGCGAAGCGTCCTCGCGGCAACCTCTTTTTAGCGTGCACCGGGAGGGTGTCCGCGATCTCTTCCCGCCCGTCGCGTACAATGGATGCGTGGGCGTCGCTGCCGTGAAACCGGCCGCGAACGCCGCTCGGTTTCGCGGTTCGGCGACGACCGGGCCGGGTAGCCGAAATTCACGCCGTCTCTTGCTCGGATGGAGGCCGATATCCTCCGTCGCCCCGGCGGGGGGACCGTCGGTTCGATCGGCGATCGCGTTGAGGACACCGCTCATTACTTCTTGCTGAATAACCTTTTATGGCACGCGTGGTCCTGGCAATGTCGGGAGGAGTGGACAGCAGCGTGGCCGCGCATTTGCTTCGCCACGCCGGCCACGAGGTCGTCGGACTATTCATGCGACACGGAGTGCGCGCAGGCCACCCGGCATGCGCCGTCGACGGCAACGCTCAGCCAAACAGGGGCACGCAATTGTCCGTCATTCGGCCGGGCAAACAAGGCTGCTGCAGCGCAGCCGACGCGGAGGACGCCCGGCGCGTCGCCCAACAGCTCGGCATCCCATTCTACGCGCTCAATTTCGAAGACGAGTTCGACTCGATCATCGACTACTTCGTCCGGGAATACGTCGACGGAAGGACCCCCAACCCGTGCATCGTGTGCAATGACCGGCTCAAGTTCGGCAAGCTTTTCGAGTATGCGGACACCTGGGGAGCCGATTTCGTGGCGACCGGCCACTATGCCCGAGTGCAGGAGACGGCCTCCGGGACCTGGGGTCTCTTCGCCGGTCGCGATCCGACCAAGGATCAGTCGTACGTCCTTTTCGGCATTCCGCGCGAGCGGCTGGCCCGCATTCGCTTTCCCGTCGGCGAACACTCCAAGGCATCCATTCGCCGCTTGGCGAGCGAGGTCGGACTGCGCGTGGCGGACAAGCCGGACAGCCAAGAGATCTGCTTCGTGCCGGACGGCGACCATGCCTCCCTCGTGCGACGGCGGCGAAACGCGGACACATCGGGAGAGATCGTAACGACCGACGGCCGGGTCGTCGGTCGGCATGACGGCTGGGAACGTTTCACGGTAGGCCAGCGGAAGGGGTTGGGTATTCCCCTCGGCCGGCCCTACTACGTGGTTCGTTTGGAACCCGAGACGCGGCGAGTCGTGCTCGGCTCCCGGGAGGACTTGGCGCGGCGCGAGCTGACCGCCTGCCGCGCAAACTGGCTGATCGACCCGCCGAACGAATCGATCCCGTGCCATGCCAAGATTCGCTATCGCGCCCCCGCCGTCCCGGCACGGGTTGAGCCGTTGCGGGAACGCCGTCTGAAGGTGGTCTTTGATCAGCCCTGCTACGCCGTGGCGCCGGGGCAAGCCGTGGTTTGTTATCAAGGCGACCAAGTCATCGCGGGAGGCTGGATCGAATAGCCCGAGGAAAGCGAGAACGAACGTCCATCGCCAATCCGGGTAGATTCCGGTTCCTCCCGAAAAAGGGCGAAATTCGTCTTGAGATGCTCGAGCCGGCTACTGTAGAATGCCGCAGCGGACCAACCCACGGTCACACCGGCGGTACGCACCATCAGGGCGGATCGCCGGAAGGCTGCCATGCCGTGCGACCGGACGCCCGGCCGGCGAAACATGGAGGGAACGGCGGATGTCCGCGCGGCCCAGCGGCGGTATTCGCGCCGGAACAACGCCCTGACCGCCCGCGGCGCACGAAAAATCTCGCCTTCGGGGGGAAAGGATGTCCCAATCACCGGAACGTGAGAGCGTCCTCGATAAGCTCTCGGTCTTTCTCGTTCGCACGGCCACGATCAAGCCGATCGTCACGCTATGCGTCGGGCTTGCGTGCATCGCCCTTGCCGCAGCCGCCGGCTATCATTTCATCGAATTCCACACCAGCCGTGCGGACCTCCTGAATCCGCACTCCGAGTATCACCAGCGCTGGTTGCGGTACGTCGGAGAATTCGGCGATCAAGAGGACGTCTACGTCGTCGTCGAGGGGGATTCGCCGCTTCAAATCGAGCCGGTTTTGGCCGAGTTGGCGGATGCCTTGAAGGCCCAACCGCAACACTTTCAGCACGTCCTTGAAGCGTTCGACGCCGGGCGACTGGCCGCCAAAGGGCTTTATTTCCTGCCGAAGGAGGAGCTGGACGCGATTCCGCCGCAATTGGACCGACTGGAATCCGCCGCCGCTCAAGCCGGCGCCTTGGCCGACCCGGGCGACTATCTGCATCGACTCTTGGAGCGCGGCAAGGCGATGGCCGGGGCGGATCAGGTCCAGGTGGATGCCTACTGGCATGAGGTCGAGAACGCCTTCGCGGTAACGGCCGCCTTGTTGGCCGGAAAAGGCGAAGATGTCCTCCGGCAGCTTCCCAGCGCGACGGCATGGCCGACTGGGGCCGGCAGTTCGCCCGACGGCCCGATGGATAGGGTTCCCGGCGGCGCCCCGACCCAGGGCGGCAACGATGCCGGGACCGCGGCCGCTGCGCCGTTGAGTCAGCGGCGATTTTTCTCCCCCGATGGCAAGCTGGGCCTGATCGCGTTGCGATTCGTCCCCGATTCCGGCAAACAATTCGCCCGCTACGCCGAAAGGGTGGCGGCACTGCGCGAAACCCTGCAAACCGTGCAGCAGCGCCATCCTCAAGTGCATCTCGGCGCCACGGGATTGCCGGTGCTGGAGTTCGACGAAATGCAGGCCAGCAGCTCCTCGGGAACCGCCGCGGGAGCCGCCTTGCTGGGAGTCGTCCTGGTGTTCACGGCCGGCTTCGGCGGGTTTCGCTACCCGGCCATGATTACCATCTCGCTGGTGACGGCCGTCGCATGGACCTGCGGATACGTCGCGTTCACCGTGGGTCACCTCAACATCCTGACCAGCGCCTTCGGCGCCATGTTGATCGGACTGGGGGATTACGGGGTCCACTTCGTGGCCCATTACCTTTCGGTTCGTAAAGAGATCCGAGGAACGCGAGCCGCGCTCATCCAAACCGCGGCCGCGGTCGGCGGTAGCATCGCCACGGGCGCAGTGACCACGGCGGCCGCCTTCTTCGCGGGGGCGCTGACCGACTTCTTGGGCGTGGCGGAGTTGGGAATCATCGCCGGCGGGGGCATTCTGCTTTGCTGGTTGGCCGACATGACCGTCCTCCCGGCCATGATTTGTCTCGTCGATCGCAAGCCCTCCCCTGCAACGACGTCGCTGGTCGATTTGTCGGGTTGGTTCCGACCGCTGCACGGCCTGCCGCGGACGGGCAGCTTGGTACTGGTTTTGGCAACGGCCGCGCTGGCCTGCGGATTGCCCTTGCTTCGCTACGACTACAATCTCCTCAACCTCCAACCGCAGGGATTGCCCAGCGTGGAGTTTCAGAACAAACTCGTGGAGCACATGAGCCGGAGCAGCTACTTCGCGCTCTCCATCGCCGACACCCCCGAGATCGCCTTGGCTCGGAAAGAACAGTTTTTGCGATTGCCGACCGTCGACCACGTGGAGGAAATCGTGTCGCTCATCCCGCCCGATGCGGCGCGACGGGAACCGACCGTCCGGGCGATCGCCGAGCGGCTGAACCGGATCGCACAACAAGGGTCGGGGGATTTCACGGAGGCCTTACCCGACAGATTGGACGCCGCCCTTTCCGAGTGGTATGCCGCGGCATCCCAAGTGCCCGCCTTGGCCGATTTCGCCCGGCAGATCGCGGCTTTACAGTCTCTACTGCGTCAAATACCGCCGGAGGAGCTGGCGAGACGTTTGGCCGCCGTTCCTCAGGCCGTGAGAATCGCTTTGGATTCCCAATGGACCGCCCTGCGACAAGCCGCGGATCCGGAACCGCCGACGCTCAACGACCTGCCTGAGAGCCTGCGAGTCCGTTTCGTGGGCCGGAACGGGCGGCATTTGGTACAGGTGTACTGTAAGGGGGACTTTTGGGACCCCAAGGTGATGCGGCAATTCGTGACGGATGTCCGCAGCGTGGACCCCGAAGCCACCGGCAACCCGTTCCAAATCTACGAAGCCGCCCGGCAGATGAATCGGGCGTACATCGAGGCCACACTGTACGCCTTTGTGGCGATCGCGCTCACGCTCTTTCTGGACTTCCGTTCGCTTCGCGACGTCGGACTGGCCTTGATTCCGCTGGCGTGCGGCATGGCGGCCCTGTTCGGACTGATGGGTTACTTGGATATCCCGCTCAATCCCGCCAACATGATCACGCTGCCTTTGATCCTGGGAATCGGCATCGACGACGGGGTTCACATCATCCACGATTACCGGCGCCAAAGAGGGCGATACCTTGCTCCGCAGCCGTCCACGCTGACGGCCGTGATCGTCAATACCCTGACGACGATGGTCGGTTTCGGAGCCTTGATGCTCTCTCCGCATCAGGGCTTGCAGAGTCTGGGAAGAGTTCTGACCCTGGGCATGGCGACCTGCCTGACGGCCGCTCTCCTCCTGCCCTCCGTGCTCCGCGTTCTTTCCGGTTTGCAAAACTCCGCGGAAGACCGATCGGGCGAAGACTCCGCCGGGATCGAGACAGTCCTGGCAGAGACGCTCTTCCGTCGCCGAACCGGCGATGAAGAAGCCGTGGGTGACCGCCCGGCAACCGAGCCGGCGAGCCGGATCGCGGTGCGTCGCACGGCGGACGAAACCGCCTCGCGGGACGGCTCCGACCGCGCCGCCGCCTGAGTCCTGGCAATCGCCGCGACGCTAGGAAGCGTCGTTCTTGCCGCGAGATCGCAACACGCCCGCCGCCAGGAAAACGGCCGTCAGTGGGAAGACCCCGTAAAAGACGCTATTGCGGAACGGCTCCAACCACGGCGAATGCGTAACCGCCAGCGCCAAATTGGCCGTATAGATCAGGTAGTAGGCGAAGAGCAGCACGCCCTCCGCACGCGTGACCGTGCGTTGGCTGAAGAAGATGGGAAGACAGGCCACGGCCACGCCGATCATGACGGGCAGATCGGTGCGCAGGGCCTCGGGCGCGACGGCCAGGCCGTCTTTGGCCGCGAGCGTTCCCAGCCCCAAGACAATGAGAATGTTGAAGATATTGCTGCCGACGACGTTGCCGATGGCGATGTCGCGCCGCCCGCGCAAACCCGCCATGACCGAGGTCGCGGCTTCCGGCAGCGAGGTGGCGGCCGCCACCAGCGTGACGGCGATGACCAGCTCGCTGACACCCCAGGCACGAGCCAACGCGACCGAGCCATCCACGAACAGCTTGGCCCCCAGCATCAGGATGCCGACGCCCAGAATGACCAAGATCGCATATCCCAGGAGCGTCGTCGCGCCGCCCCGGGCAGGTCGCGATGACTCGGCGGCCGGGGTCGCGGGGGAGTCGCCTTCTCGCGGGGCGTCGGGATTGCTGTCTTGCGGAGAGCCTCTTTCCCGTCGTCCCAGGATGACGGACAGCCCCAGGTAGATCGCCATCAATGCCAACAGCAAGATGCCTTCGCGGTGCGAGATGACGCCGTCGCGGGCAATGACGTAGGTCAGGATCGACAGCCCGACCATGATCGGCACGTCGCGGCTGAGGAGCTGCGGCGACACGATCAAGGGAGCCGCCAAGGCCGACAAACCCAATACGAAGAGGACGTTGAAGATGTTGCTTCCCACCACGTTGCCGAAGGCCACATCGACATAGCCGGAATAGGCGGCGTTGACGGAGACCGCGATCTCCGGCGCGCTGGTGGCGAACGATACCACCGTCAATCCGATGATAAGCTCGGACATGCCCAAGCGTTTGGCCAGCCCGACGGCGCCGCGGACCAATACCTCGCCGCCCAGAATCAAACAGATGAAGCCGGCCG
Source organism: Thermogutta hypogea (assembly GCF_055386265.1). Lineage (NCBI taxonomy): Bacteria > Pseudomonadati > Planctomycetota > Planctomycetia > Pirellulales > Thermoguttaceae > Thermogutta > Thermogutta hypogea. Next base: position 75,712 of record NZ_AP042425.1, on the reverse strand, counting down.
CAATCAGAAGGATCTGCTGCAACATGGAGCCTCGCCTCGGATGAAGGGATGTCTACGGGTGAGCCGACGTGCCGGAGCATCGCACGTACCGACTTGGAATCGCATGCGAATCTCCTCGCGATCCGGGTCCGTCAGCGGTTAGTTGGAAAACGTCGACTCGCAGGTCGGATCCGCTCATGGTAGGCCGCAGCCCAAGGTTCGGCAACGGGCGAGCGCCACCGAGACGCCGCCCCGGTCTCCATCCTAGAGTCCCACCAGCCGCGCGTACCAGGAACGAGCCAGGGCGGGATCCTTGGTTCCGCGGACAATGGCGCGGCCGTCGGAGAACAACGTCAGCTCGCATTCGGGAGTCTTAATCCGCACAAACCCTTCCCCCAGGAGAATCTCCCCCAATCCGCTCCAACGAGCCGCAATCTCGGCCGGATCGAGCCGGGTTTCCGGCGGCGTAACCTGAACGGCGTTGCTCCCGCAAAGCGTTGCGGCGGGGACCTGCCGACCGGATTGCAGAAAGGGGAACTCTCGGCGGACGCATGTGCGGCAGGGGGTTTCCCCCACCGCGCGTTCGGCGGCGATCTTTCGTACGCGCCCTTGCCACAACTCGAAAACGAGCAGCCCGCGGGTGACGTCTTGACGTTTCCCGGCCAGAATCTTGATCGCTTCGCAGGCCTGCCACGAGGCGACCACACCGACGGCCGGCCCGAGGACACCCGCAGTCTCACAAGTAGGCAGGGTGCCGGGCGGAGGGCAGTCCGGCACGACGCAAGCCAGGCAGGCGGTCTCTCCCGGCAGGATCGTCATGACGCGCCCTTCCGCTTCCAGGCAGCCCGCGTAAATCCAAGGAATCCCTTCCCGCACGCAATAATCGTTGATTAAGAACCGCGTTTCGAAGTTATCGGTCCCGTCGAGTACGACGTCCGCGCCTTGCAGCAGCCGCGACACGTTCCGGGCGGAGAGATCGGCGGTGACGGCTTCGATCTCCACTTGCGAGTTCACGGCGCGGAGCTTTTCGGCGGCCGCCAGGGCCTTGGGGCGGGCCTGCCGAGCATCTGCCTCATCGAACAATACCTGCCGGTGCAGATTCGTCCAGTCCACAAGGTCCCGGTCGATGATGCGGACTCGGCCTACTCCCGCGCGGACCAGCAGATCGGCCGCGGTCGTGCCCAAGGCCCCGCAACCACAGATCACGGCCAGACCTCGCGCCAACCCCGCCTGGCCTTCGATTCCCAACGGCGCGAACCGGGTTTGGCGAACGTAGCGAGCGTCGGAAGCGTGCATGGTCAAACGGTTCTCCGCAAGCCGCCAACGATTGGGATCGTCCCTTCCTTAAAGCGGTCGAGTCGCTCCGGCCGCCGAGTCTCCGGGATTTTACGCCGTGAACGATCGCCGCCGAAGCCCCTGCCCCGGCCGCGATGCAATCACCCCGGCTGCCCATTCTGCTCGGACGCGGCCTTGGCCCGCGTCCGCGGTTTCAACAGCGGTGCCAGGTAGGAGGCCGTGACGGACTCCGAACAGCGGAGCACCTGTTCCGGCGTTCCCGAAGCTACTACCCGACCGCCGGCGTCCCCCGCCCCGGGTCCCAGGTCGATCAAATAGTCGGCCGCCGCCAAGATCCTCAAATGATGTTCCACAACGATCAGCGAATGGCCGACGTTCAGCAGCGACTCGAAGTTATCGAGAAGCTGGGTCACGTCGGCGTCGTGCAGGCCGGTGCTGGGTTCCTCCAAGATGAAAAGCGAGCCGCCCCGCCTAGCCGTTGAGAGGTGGGCGGCCAAGCGCAGCCTCTGCGATTCACCGCCGGACAGGGTCTGTGCAGCTTGACCCAAGCGGAGGTAGTCCAGTCCGACTTCGATCAGCCGCTTCAATTTGGCTTGTACCTTGGGATGACCGCGAAAGAAGGCGAATGCCTCGCGGACCGTCATTTCCAAGACGTCGGCCGGGTTTTTACCCCGATGGTACACGTCGAGGATTTCCTCGCGAAAGCGGCGCCCTTGGCAACGGGGACACGTGATGCGGACATCGGCCAGGAACTGCATGTCGATTTCGAGATAACCTTCGCCGCCGCACTCCTCGCAGGCTCCTTCATCGGAGTTGAAGCTGAAGTGCCGCGGCCCCATGCCTCGCGTGCGGGCGTCGGCCGTCTCGGCGAAGACCCGGCGAATGTCGTCCCAGATCTTGAGGAATGTCGCCACGCAGGATCGCGACGTATGCCCCGCCGGGCTTTGGTCCACGAGAATTACGTCCGCGATTTGCCCGTCGCCCAAGAGGTCGTCGTAGGGCAAGGGCGGATCGAAGGTCTTGCGGAAGCGACGGCACAACGCGGGGTAAAGCGTTTGCTGAACCAGAGAACTCTTGCCCGCTCCGCTCACGCCGCTGACCACGCAGAGAACGCCCAAAGGGAACTCGACCGTGACGTTTTTCAGATTGTGGCCCTTGGCGCCGCACAGACGGATCCATCCGTCGGCGTGCCGCCGGCGTGTTGCGCGTTCCCGGTAGCCGTGTTTGCGATTCCAATAGTCGGCGGTCAGCGTCCCGGCGGCAGCCAGTTCGGCGGGAGAGCCTTGGAACACGATTTGACCGCCGCGCTCGCCCGCCCCCGGGCCCAATTCGATCACCCGATCGGCGCTGCGCAAGAAGGCTTCATCGTGCTCCACGACTAAGACCGTGTTGCCGCGATCGCGAAGAGCGGCGACGGCTTGCACCAACCGGGCGACGTCGCGCGGGTGCAAGCCCGCGGAAGGTTCGTCCAATACGTACACGATATTTACCAACGATGAACCGAGCGTTCCGGCTAAGAGGACCCGCCGCAGTTCACCGCCGCTCAAGGTCTTGATCGGGCGGTCCAACGACAAGTAGCCCAACCCCACTTGATCCAGATAGGCAAGCCGGCCGATCAATTGCTCCAGCACGGTAGGTGCGATGCGGCTCGCTTCCGGCAAAAGCTCCAGCCGTCGGACCAGCCTCAAAACTTCAGCGACCTGGAAGCCGCAGAGTTCGGTGATATTGGGGGCTTGGGGCGAGGCGACGAGCGAGGATTCCGCTGTTGCGCCGTGCGGCTCATCCACCGCCGGCAATTCCGGCGGAAGCGGCAGCCGGACGGCCAGGGCCTCGCGCCGCAGCCGGGCTCCACGGCAGTCCGGGCAGGTGCGGTGGATCCGGTATCGCGTCAAAACGCCCCGGACGTCCGCACGATAGCGTTTCTTTTCCAAATCGCGAAAATAGCCCCGAATCCCGCCGAAACCGGTTTCCGAATCCCCTTCCAAGAGCCAGCGAATTTGTTCCTCGGTCCATTGCGAGACGGGCAGCTCGGGCGATATCCCGCGCTCGGCAGCCGCTCGTAGCATGCGGTCACGGTACTCGGAACGACCTCGGCCCTCCCACAAGACTACGGCGCCCTCCGCCAAGGATTTACCGCGATCGGGCAGAATACGGTCGAGATCCACTTCCATCACGGTCCCGAAGCCTTCGCACGTAGGACACGCACCGTGCGACGAATTGAAATTGAACAGTCGCGGCTCCGGTGCCGCATATTCCGCGCCGCACTCCGCGCAGGTCCAGCGATCGCGAAAGCTCATTCGGACGTAACGGACGCCGTCCACTTCGACGCGAGGATATGCCGCCGAATTCACCCCCTCTTCGCCGCCGGAAGGTTCGCCGGGAGGCGTAGCGTGGTTCTGAAAGGCCGACGATCCGGACGAGGCGCCTCGGGCACCGCCGGCATCACGCGGGCGATCCGCACCCTCCTGCGCCAGGACCACGCACACGCCGTCTCCCGCGCGGAACGCCGATTCCAGCGACTCCAAAACCCGAATCGCATCGGTCTGTCCCCAAATTATGCGGTCCAGCAGGACCAGCACCTCGCTCTCGGCCGGCAACGACGCGGCGAGGTCGGACGGCACTGCGTCCAAGCTGTAGGACCGATCGCCGACGATGATCCGGGTATATCCTTCCGCACGGAGTTCTTCCGGCAGACCGGTCGACTCGGTATTCCTACTTCGCGTGACGGCCGGAAAGGCCACCATCATGCGGGTCCCGCCGGGGAAAGCCTCCAATAGCCGAAGGAGGGTCCGCGGCGTGTGTTGCACGACGGGACGGCCGCACTCGGTGCAGAACACCCGGCCCAGCGAGGCGTACAGGAGACGCAAATAATCGTAGATTTCGGTCACCGTGGCCACTGTGGCCCGGTGCGATCTGGGACTTTGCCCTGCCGTGACGGCGACGGCCGGAGAAATGCCCTCGATCAGGTCGGCATCGGCCCGGGGGAGATTGTCCAGGAACTGGCGGGTGTGCGCGGAAAAGCTCTCGAGGTAGCGACGCCGGCCCTCGTTGTACACCGTATCCATCGCGAGCGACGTCTTACCGCTGCCGCTCGGACCGCACAGGACCACGAGCCGCTTCTTGGGGATATCGACGTCGATATTCTTCAGATTGTGCACCCGTACTCCGCGGAGTACGATGTTTCCCGCGAAACTCATCTACGCGCTATCCAAGGGCGGTTGCCGGGGAACGTCAAAAACCTTTAGTCTATGCCCCGCCGGCGACGCCTGTAAAGCGCGTCTCGCAAGATCCAAGCAAGGGCTGCTTTGCCGCGATCAGCAATCGTCGTGCTTGGGACGGCGGAACGGCTCCACGGAATTGGCCGGCCGCACCGAGCCGACTATCATAGAGACGTGTTGCATTTCGAACCCGAGCGCGGCTGCTGCTGATCTCGTTTGGACGCGCGGGTGCAAGGTGGAGAGAAAGGCCAGCGGATGACTTTGCGGCGTGCCTCGCGACAACGGATCGTGGTCGGCTTCTTGGCGGCGAACGTCGCGGCCTGTTTCGGCGGCTTGCACGCCGAGTCGCCGCCCAACGGTTGGCGCCTGGTGTGGAACGACGAGTTCCAAGCGGACCGGATCGACCCATCCAAATGGGATTTCGATCTCGGAAACGGCTTCTACGACTACGATGCCAACCAATGGATCACCGGTTGGGGGAACGGCGAATTGCAATACTACACGAGGGAACCGGAAAACGCCTTCGTGAAGGACGGTGTATTGCATATTCGGGCGATCAAGGAATCGCTGCACGGTTGCGGCTATACCTCGGCCCGACTGAAATCGCGCAAACGCGACGGCAGTCCCTTGTTTTGCACCACGTATGGAAGGATCGAGTTTCGGGCGAAGCTGCCCACCGGCCGCGGCATCTGGCCGGCGCTGTGGATGATGCCCCAGGAGGATAGATACGGGGCTTGGCCGGCCTCGGGAGAGATCGACATCATGGAAGCCCGAGGACACGAGCCGAACAAGGTTCTGGGAACGTTGCACTACGGAGCGCGTTGGCCCGCGAATACCCACAGCAGCCGAGAATTCGTCTTTTCCGAGGGACGAGGCATCGCCGAATACCACGTGTATGCAATCGAATGGGATCCGGGCGAAATCCGCTGGTTCGTAGATGACCGGCAATACGCGGCTCAGTCATTCTGGTGGAGTTCCGGCAAGATGGAGGGCGGACGCGGCGTCGCCCCCTCCAACGAATCGGAATTGAATCCTTGGCCGGCCCCATTCGATCAGCCCTTCTACCTCATCATGAACCTCGCGGTCGGCGGCGGATTCGTGGGGAATCCGGACCGCACAACCGCATTCCCGGCCGAAATGCTGGTCGATTACGTGCGGGTCTACGAACGAATCGAGCCGCACGACGGTCCGAAACCACGGGGAGAGGGCAAACTCCCGTTTCATCGCTAGACGCTCGGGCGTGCCGCGGCCTCGCCGCCGGCCGATCGGGTTTCCCGCTCGCTTGTCATAAGGAGTAACGCCGAAGCGCGGCGTCGCGCATTGGGGGCGATAACGTCGTCGCAAGCGTGCTGACGCCGTATGGCGCGACTCCGATGCGTCTCGCCGTCTCTGCGGCTCCCATCGTAGCCGTCACCCCCGAAGAAGAAGAACCCAAGAACGACAGGGCCCCGGCCGAGAGTACTCCACGCGTTTCCATCCTCGTAAGTCGGCGACGCTATGGGTCCGTCGGCCGCGGAACTTCTAACACGACCGGCTGTGATCGCCCGAGCAGGAGCAGGCCCTGCCCATGCACACGTCGCAATCCTCGGTTCCGAGGTCCCGGCCCTCAACCCTTGCCGGCGGCCTCGCAGAGCGCGGGGATGTCGTCGGGCGTATTCAAGATTTGGGCTACCGTCACGCGGGTAAAGGCCTGTTCCATGGCTGCATAGGCCTGATCCAATTCCCTGTGGAGCGGACACAAGCTGGTGTGCGAGGAAAGCCCCAAGGGACAACTGACGATTCGCTGGATGGTCCCCACCGCCCGGATCACGTCGAGGATGGAGATTTCCTCCGGCCGCCGTTGGAGGGCGTAACCTCCTCCCGGTCCGGGCTGGGACCGCACCAACCCCGCCCTGCCCAAATCTTGCAGCACTTTGTGTAAATAGCGGCGCGGGACCAGGATGGACCCGGCCAGCTCCTCAGCCGATCGGGGAAGGTCCGGCGTCCGCCCCAACCATACGACAGCTCGCAGTGCGTATTCAGCGGTCTTGGGCAACATTTTTTACCTCCCCTTAGATTCTACACCTTGACGTGCAGAATACAATCCGCGATAATTCTACATAAGGCCATGTAGATTTGTCTAGGTTTTGGTACTAGCCTGTTCGGACCGGCGGCGACAAGGAGATTGAGAAGGATGCGCTATCGTGGATTATGGCTGGCGTTCGCGGCGGTTGTGATCGGATCGTTCGCCGTGCTGGGTTATTTCGGTCGGGAGATTTATCGGCAGGCCCCGCCGATTCCGGACCATGTCGCGACACCGGACGGGAAGGTGGTGTTCACCGGTCAACAGATCAAGGACGGCCAAAACGTCTGGCAATCGATCGGGGGCCAACAGCTCGGGAGCATCTGGGGACATGGGGCGTACGTCGCTCCCGACTGGTCCGCCGACTGGTTGCACCGCGAGTGTCTTTGGCTGTTGGAGGATTGGTCGCGGCGGGAGCATGGAACTTCCTTCGAGTCACTGGATGCGGACGCTCAAGCGGTCTTACAGACTCGGCTCAAGAAGGAAATCCGAACCAATACGTACGACGCAAAGACGAATCAGATCACCATTTCCCCCGACCGTGCCCGAGCGACGGAGGCGCTCGGTCGGTACTACGCCGCCATCTTCGGCGACGCGGAGACCTTTCCCGAGGATTTGGCGAGGATTGCCGACGGCGGCATGTCCCCGCCGGAACTGCGATCGGCGTATGCTATTCCGCCGAACACGATCCGCGATCCTCAGCGTCACGAGCAGCTCCATGCGTTTTTCTTTTGGGCCGCCTGGGCCTGCGGCACGGAGCGCCCCAGGGAAGCAGCGGGGGATGCGACAAGCGCCGCCGGGCGAAGCTTCACCCCTGCGGCGGCTGCCGTGACGTATACCAACAATTGGCCGGCCGAGCGTCTGATCGGCAACGAACCAAGCGGCGCGATCGTGGTTTGGTCGGTTTTCAGCGTGGTGTTGCTCTTGGCCGGCATCGGCGGATTGGCCTGGTACTATGCCGCGGCTAAGCACGGCGAGGGTGAACCGTCCGGGGTTCCCTCGCAAGACCCGCTACTGGCCACACGCCCCACGCCGTCGATGAGGGCGACGCAGAAATTCTTCTGGGTCGTGGTGGGCATGATCTTGGCACAGGTCGGGCTGGGAGCCGTCACCGCACACTACGGCGTGGAGGGTCAGGGATTCTACGGGATTCCCCTGGCCGAGTGGCTGCCGTACGCCGTGACGCGCACCTGGCACACCCAGCTTGCCGTTTTCTGGATTGCCACGGCCTGGTTGGCCACGGGCTTGTTCATCGCGCCGGCCGTATCCGGTCATGAGCCGCGGTGGCAGCGGGCAGGCGTCAACTTTCTGTTCGTATGCCTGCTGATCATCGTCGTCGGCTCCCTCTTCGGCACCTGGTACGCCACGCGCCAACGCATGGGATTGGTAACCAATTTTTGGTTCGGCCACCAAGGTTACGAATACGTCGATTTGGGGCGATTCTGGCAATTGTTCCTGTTGGTGGGATTATTCCTCTGGCTGGGGCTGATGTGCCGCGCTTTGTGGCCCGCCTTCCGTCAACCCGGGGAGCACAAGCACTTGCTTGGGCTGTTCGTCGTCGCATCGGCCGCCATCGCGTTTTTTTACGCCGCCGGCATCATGTGGCAACGCCAGACGAACCTGGCGATCGCCGAATACTGGCGCTGGTGGGTGGTGCATCTGTGGGTGGAAGGTTTCTTCGAAGTCTTCGCCACCGTCGTGATCGCATTCCTCTTCACCCGGATGGGACTGCTCCGGACGACCACCGCGACGGCCGCCGTATTGCTCTCTTGCACGATCTTCTTGTTCGGCGGAATCATTGGGACGTTTCACCACCTCTACTTCACCGGCACGCCGACGGCAATTCTGGCCCTGGGCGCCAGCTTCAGCGCGCTGGAAGTCGTGCCGCTGGTATTGATGGGCTTCGAGGCGTACGAGAACCTCTCGCTGGCCCGCGTCCGCCCTTGGGTTCGCGCTTACAAGTGGCCGATTTACTTTTTCGTTTCGGTCGCGTTTTGGAACCTCGTGGGCGCGGGACTGTTCGGCTTTTTGATCAATCCGCCCATCGCGCTCTACTACATGCAAGGCCTCAACACCACGCCGGTTCACGGCCACACGGCCCTCTTCGGCGTTTACGGCATGCTGGGGATCGGCCTCACGCTCTTCTGCCTCAAAGGTCTGTCGCCGCAAACGGGGTGGCGGACGGGCGTACTGGCCGCCAGTTTTTGGGCCATCAATATCGGTCTGGCGTTGATGGTTTTGCTGTCCCTATTACCGGTAGGCTTGCTCCAGACCTGGGCTTCGGTGGAGCACGGATTGTGGTTTGCCCGCTCCGCCGAATTCCTGCAATCGGAGGGCATGGACACCCTACGCTGGCTGCGGATCGTCGGCGATACGATCTTCGCCCTCGGAATCGTGGGGCTGGGATGGTTCGTCGCCGGCCTGAAAACCGGCTGGTCATTGCAGCATCCGCGCGAAGCGTCACCTGCCGTCGAACCGTCCGCGGAACGCGCCCAAGTGGCGGCGTCGCACTGAAACCGTTTCCCAATTTCATTCGGAGGAGTGAACAATGAACCCCTTGGAATCGACTCTTGGACAATTGGTGGCGGAGCGGCCGGCCGCGGCCGCCGTGTTGGAGCGATACGGCCTGGATTATTGCTGCGGCGGAGGGCAATCCTTGGCCGAGGCGTGCCGCAAGAAAGGCATCGACGCGGAGGACGTGCTTGCAAAGATAGCGGCAGAGGAAGCGACGAGCGAGCGACGCCGAAACGAGGCCGACGTCGACTGGCTGCGGCGATCCCTGACCGAACTTTGCGATCACATCGAACGCACCCATCACGATTACCTGAAGGCGGAATTGCCGCGCCTGACGAACTTGATCGACAAGGTGGTCGGCGTGCACGGCCCGCGACATCCGAAACTTCGCGACGTCCAATTGCGATTCTCGCAATTGCGAGCCGAATTGGAGCCGCACATGATGAAGGAGGAGCAGGTTCTCTTTCCGGCCATCCGTAGGCTCGAGCAGGCGTCCGCGCCGCCGAGGTTCCCCTTCGGCGCCATCAGCAACCCGATCGCCATGATGCGGTACGAGCACGACCAGGCCGGAACCGCGCTCAAGGACCTGCGGGAACTCACGGACGGCTTTGCACCGCCGGAGGACGCCTGCAATTCCTACCGCGCGATGTTGGACGCCTTGCAGGCGCTGGAGACGGATTTGCATTTGCACATCCATAAGGAGAACAACATCCTGTTCCCTCGGGCCGAGCAACTGCATTCCGGGTCCGCCGCAGCGCACCCCTAAGGTTCGTTCGTATCGAAATGACCCCACCGCCTTCCCGGCAACCGGGGAACGACCACGATGGCCGGCTCGCCTCCTGAAATCGGTCCGATTCAAATAAAACGGGTTTACGAAACACCCGTCGAGGAAGACGGCACGCGGGTGCTGGTCGAACGGCTGTGGCCGCGCGGCATCAAGAAGGACAAAGCCCGCATTGACCTCTGGCTCAAGGCCGCCGCACCGTCGCCCCAACTGCGCCGGTGGTTCGCGCATGATCCGGTCAAATGGAAGGAATTCCAACGGCGCTACCGGGACGAATTGTCACGGAATGCCGCCGTGGGGGAACTTTTGGACCTGGCGCGGACCGGTCCTGTAACCCTGGTTTATTCCACATCCGACCCGAGGCATAACAGCGCCGTGGTCCTGCTGCGCTTCGTGCGTGCCGCGATCCGCCGTTCGCGTGCCCGGAGCCGATGACGACGTGTCGGCCTTTGGGAGTCGTCCGATCCATGACGGGACGGCCGGTCGCGGTCCGTACGGCGTGACGAACCGTGGAGCCCGCCGAGGATCTACGGCGAAGGGGCGGGCGGGCGTCGTTCGAAGTACCAGAGCCAACCGCAGCGCTCGTAGCGGCGATCGCGGCTCTTCTCGATGACGGCCAGCGTAAGCTCGAGTAGGGCGGCCCTTTGGGTGGCGGTCGGGCCCCCGGCTCGAGCCGCCATCTCGGCCAGCAAGCTCTCGCGTTGTGCCAGCAGGGCCTTCAGCTCAGCTTCTTCCTCCGCCGTCAGCTCGCGATACTTGACCACCTTGCGGTTGGAATCGCCGATGAATAAGTCGGGCCAGTGATCGCCGTTCCAATCCAGGACCGCCGGCCGCGGGGACCAGCCGGGGACGGGCGCCCAAAGCGGCGCTCCGGGCCGCTGCGGCGTTCCGGCCGGGCTTTCCTCAGAGCAAGGCTCGATCAAGGTCAGCGGCGGCGCCCAACTCGGACGCCCCTCGGACTTTAGACCGCGGCACCAATACACGGCCCCGTTGTGGCTTCCCACGATCAGGTCCAAGCGGGAATCGCAATCCCAATCGGCGGCAACCACCGAGGCGTCGTGATCTACCATCAAATCCAACCCGCCGATGGTGACGGGCTGCGGTTCTTCGAATGCCTCCTTGGTTCGGTCGCCCCCGTTCCAGGCGATCCACACTTGGCCCGCTTCGTCGCCCAACAAAAGGTCCACGTCGTCGTCCTGATCCAGGTCGGCGCCCCAAACCGAAGCGACGTAGGCCAAGCGTAACGGTTCGCCTTTGGGGCCTTGCAACGGGCGCGGCGGCGCCCATTCACCCGCCTTCGGCGATGTCGCCAACCATATCTCTCCGCGACCCGTGGCGAGTAGGAGGTCGGTCGTCCCGTCCCCATCCCAGTCCAAAAACTGCGAGACGGTCACGCCTTGAGGTTGCAGATTCGCCCAGAGGCCGCATGCCTCAAGCGGTATTCCCGCGGCAACCGCGAATCCCTCGGCCGTCTTTTGGACGAGAAATACCTCGGCGCAGCCGGTGCCGACTCCGGCGGCAACAAGGTCGTAGACCCCGTCGCCGTTCCAGTCGACGATGAGCGGCTGCAATCCCTCGGTGGGAACGGCGATGGGCGAGCCTGCGGCGAGGACTTGAACAGGCGATTCCAGCCCCGCATCGTAAACGAAATCGGGCGATTCCCTTTGGAGGCCGGTCGCCAGAATCGCTTCCGCCGTCCGTTGCAGCACCTCCGCGGCGTCCGGCGCCACATGAAGCGACGTCTTTTCATCGAGCGGGATATCCGCCGGCAAGCCCTGCGGAGACCGTCCCGAGATCGAGGCGTACAAAAGGCAGGCCGTCAGGTAGTCGGTCAATAACGTTGCACGCTCGAACGAGAGATCGGACTGCCAAGGGCGTCCCGCTCCCTCCGATTGGGCCTGCTTCAGCGCGCCGACTAAAGGCAGGTAGATCGTCGGAGTGTCCCGGGCTGCGGCTTCCGCCGCCGTGCGTCGCTCTCGGTACAGGGAATCGTTCAGCAGCGGGGAGGGCGAAAGGACGTATCGCACCGGCAGCCATTCGCCCAACACCGCCAGATCCTTCGCCACCTGATCCGGCGACCGCTTGACGACCAGACGCAAAGGATGATCGAACACGACGAGGGCGTCTTGCGAGCGGGTGTCTTCCGGCTTGACCGCCTCGGCCGCCTCCGGCAGCGGTCTGCCCTTCAGGGGAATTTCCCGTACCTCCGTCAACTCGCCGCGAGCCGCAAAAAACTTTTGCAAGATCTTGGTCACGCTTCCGGCGGAAAAGGTGTTGTCCCCTAATAAGAACACGCGACGCGGGGCGGTAACTCCCTGGGCGGCGTCGGCACCGGGCGCGGCGGCGGCAGGACCTTGCATCGCTTCCGCCGCTCCCCCCCAAATGCAAATGATGAGTTGGAATAGCGTCAGTACCCGGACGCAACGGCGATGTCGCCGTCGGCATCGCTGAGAGTCGTGCGACTCTTGGGTCGCAACCGCGTTTTGGCACGCGTCCGGCTCATTGGCCCCCCCGCGCGGATGCATGTTGCTTCCCGTTTCCGAAGTTGCGAACGGATCACCTGAAACCAAGCCGATCACCTGAGCAAGCCGCCTATACCTTCTCTTGCTTGCCCCGATTGCATTGGTTCCATGTTGGACGGCGGCCGCGGGCGTGTCAAGCAATTCGTGCGGAGGGTCGGCGGTTCCGCCGGTCGCCGCGGGCGGGCCGGTTCCTTAGCCGGGGGATGGACCGCCGTCGGCACGCGAGGCGTCAACGGCTCGGCCGCCGATGCGGCGGTACGGCCGGGTTGCGACCCACGCCGACGGCCACGGCGGGCAGCGTGGTTACGGTGGAGTCGGGCTGCAAGTTGAAAATGGTGTAACCGTCCGCCCCCAATTCCCGCGCCAGCACGATCTGGCCGATAACCTGATCCTCGCCGGACATTTGCCAAGCCCCGATGCCGGGATAAAGCGGAATCCGCCGCTGCGGCAGCTCTCGTTGACGCCGTACCAACGAGACGAATCGGGCATCGTCATTGGTGTAATCCATGGGACAGACGAAATCCAGGTAGCCCGCGTCGATCCATTGCACCCAATCCTGGCCGACGGAATCGCGGCAGGACGGATAGTCGCCGAAGACCGCCGCCGAGATTTTAAGCTCGGGACGCAAGCTCTTGGCTTCGCGTGCCACGGCGGCCACCAACCGCGTGATCTGCTCGCATCGCCACCGGCGGTAGTGTTCCTTTAGCCCGCCGGAGTAACAGTCCTGCGGCCAACGCTCCACTCGCAAACCGGTCTCCGCTTGGAACCGCCGGCGACAACCGTCGCAGTAGCAACCGTTCGGTCCGGGATAACGGATGTAGTCGAAATGCAGGCCGTCCACGGGATACTTTTTCGCCACCTCGAGCATCGATTCCAGCTCCAATTGCCGGTTCTCGGGATGAGAGGGGCAAAGCCAACCGATCGGATTGCCGTCCGGATCGACCTGCGTTCGTCCGGCCTCCCGCATCGCCGCCGCGAACTGTTTGGGCGCGGTACTCAAGTTGAAATTCACCTTCCACACGTGCACTTCGATCCCGTGGGCATGGCAGGCGCGTACGCACTGCTCGATCTGATCGCCGTATTGTTCCAAGGTCGAGCTGCGGGGCAACAAATCGCTCGGATAGTGAGCCACGCCTCCCCACAGCATGTTGGGCAGCACCATATTGAATCCGGCCGCCTTCAGTTCCTTGGCCGTCCTTTCCCAGTCGCCGGGGTAAGCTCCCAAACCTGAATGGTTCCAGTATGCGCGGCCTTCAACGGCGGGGCTGTCTTGAGCCGCCAGGTAGGCCGCGGTGAGGCGTTCACGAGCGTCTCGGACCATCGCCAAACGCGGCTGCGAGGGCGGGGCCTCTTGCGCGGTCGCCAACAGGTCCTTGCCTTCCTTCAGAGCCTGACTCGCCGAAGCGTCGCCCGCGGCATGCCGCGATACCCAATCCTCCAGGGCCGGGATGCCGTCCAGATGTCCGATCTTTCCCGCCCGCGCCACGGCGGCGTGCAGCATGACCTCGCGGAGTTCCGGCCGCAGATAGCCCAACACCGCCGCCAGCATCATTTGCTTGTTGGCCGCGTCCGAGCTGAGCAGGATATGACTGAAAAACGCGCCCCGGGGCGAGATCGTCAACGCGGCTCGGTCTGCGGCGTTTCCTTCGCGGTCGTACCACCAACCGATGACCCGGGCATCGTCCGATGCCGGCCGCACGTCCGTAATGTTCCAGGACGACTGCCGGACCGATTGCGGCAGGTCGGGAACGGCGGACGGCTCGAAGCGAATCTCCGCGAATTGCCCTTCCTGCCGTTGAGCCGCGTATCGGGCGCCGCCGATCCCGAGGTATGCATAGACGGCGTTCGGCACCTGATAGAAAAAGAATCCTTTGCTGCCGCTCCGCATGGCGGACAGTAAGGCTTCGGTCGTCTGCTCGTCCAGGAATGGGTGGTAGGGCACGATGATCAGCGGGTGCGCGGCCAGCACGCCCTCATCTACGGCATCGTCCTCCAACCAGTCGGTCCCCAAGCCCAGAGTCTCCAGGTAATCGGAGACGCGGCGGCCCGTCTCCTCGGCGGTGCGATACTCCGGCTTGGTCCCGTGTCGCTTTTGCGACGGCACCAACAGCGCGATATCGTGACGCCGCGCGGTCAGCGAGAACAGCCGGGCCGAAGCGTCCACATCCCGTCCCCGCCAAAAGGCGATGCGGATGCCGTCCACCTGATTCCATCCCGCAGGGTCCCCCTCGGTACGAAACTGCGACTTGGGGAATCGCAGGACGCTACGCTGCGATTCCGTCACTCGCCCCGATCCGGCGTACCAGCCCCGGCCGCTGCGGAAGTAGAGCGAGACCGATCCCACAGCCTCGGGGCGGTCGACGGCCGCCTCCAACAAGAACACGCCTGCCGATGATAGGTCGAGCCGGACGTCCCGATCGTGAACGCTCCTTGCCCGCTGCGTATCCGCCGCAAAGGGAAGCCGAATTTCCAAACACGCGATACCGTCTGCCTCGGCTCGGCGAACCGGTTGTGATCGCTCGTCGGGTTTCCACGCGGCTTGAGCCTCGGAATCCGCGGCGTAGGAAAACGTTTCGATCACGTCATCCTGGAATCCCGCGGATGCGCGGCCGAGTTCCTCCGCCGGAGCAAGACGCACCGTCCAAACCGGTAAAGCAAGCAACAGCAGTAGCACGGCCCGGCTTGCCCCTCTGGAACGGTGCCGGCGAGATCCCGCAAAATCACGGCTCGATGGTTGGGCGATGCGACGCGGAACCATGGTCGGGGCCTCCATTGACGGTGGAGCGGGGCAATTGGCGAGCCGTCACGATTGCGGGGAGGGGCCGCCGCAGTTCGGATCGGCTTCGACGGAGAACTCTTGCAGCAATGCGCGTAACTCGTCCTTCACGACGGGCATCGCACCCGGACGCGAGGCAATCAGCGCACCCACGCGATTGGCGAATCGGGCCTGCCAGGGTAACGGCCGGCCGTGGAGTCGGGCGAAGACCCAAGCGGCCGTGAAGGCGTCGCCCGCTCCGACCGTATCTGCGACCTCGACGGGTACGCCCGGCTCGTCGGCGACCCGGTCTTCCTCGATCAGCAAACAGCCGTTGGCTCCCCGCGTAATGCACACCGCCTGAACGCCGTAGCGATCTTGCAGTCGCGCGGCGAACTCGCGCGGGTAGCAGGGACCCAATTCCAACAATTCCGTCAGGGTAGCCTCTTCCTCTTCGTTCAGTTTCACCGCGTGGCAGAGACGAAGCGACTCCTCGATCCGCGCGCGATCGAAATAGTCTTGCCGCAAATTGACGTCGTAAACCACCAAGGCGTGATCCCTGACGGACGACAAAAGTTGCCGGATCGTATCGCGCGAAACCGGCGAGCGCTGGGCCAACGTACCGAAGCACACGGCGTCCGCGTTTTCGGATACGGACCGCCACTGCGGCGTCCATTCCATGAAATCCCAAGCCGCGTCGGGGCGGATGGTGAATCGCGGTTGATCCGGCCGCGAGGTATCGACCTCGACGGCACCGGTCGGGTGGGCGGCATCTCGCTGAATGAAGTCCGTAACGACGCTGCCGCTTTGCAGCAAAGCCAAAAGCTCGTCGCCGCGGCGGTCGGTTCCTACCCGGGAGAGCACGGCAGCTCGGCAGCCGAGTTGAGCCGCATGAAAGGCAAAGTTGGCCGGCGCGCCGCCCGGCAGCTCGCGATCCGGGAAACAGTCCCAGAGGACTTCTCCCAGCCCTAGCACCCATTTCTCTTCACTCACCGGCGTTCCCCCTATCTTCTGTTTTGTGACGCCGTTTATCGCTTCGTCGCCCGGTCAACGCAAGCGACCTCGCCCCGGCTGTGCGTGCCTCCCCGAAAGCAGGCTCGCGAGCCGACCCCACCCGGATCGGTCGTGAGCTGAGGGAGGCACCTCCGCCGCGATTCCGTTTGGGAGTCGAGCCGCCGCGGCCTGGGAACGCGCTACTGCCGCTTGGGAGGCTCCAAGAGCCCCCGATTCTTCATCCACTCGATGCAGGCGGCGGGCCACAACTCGGTGCCCGGCACGCCTTGGGCTAAACCCAGCCCATGCTTGCCCTTCTCGAAGACGTGCAGCTCTCCCGGCACGCCGGCTCGGCGGAGGGCCGAAAAGAATTGCAGGCTATTCTCGGCGGGCACGCCCGTATCTTCGTTCGTCGTCCACAGGAAGGTCGGCGGCGTCTCCGGCGTGACCTGTTTTTCGCTGGACATGCTGCGGACCAACTCGGGGTCGGGATTGTCACCCAGCAGGTTCCGCTGCGATCCACGATGGGTTTCCTTTTCGTCGAACATGATGACGGGATAGCACAAGACGGCGAAGTCCGGCCGGCAACTGACGCGATCGACGGGATCGGCGGCGTTGGGATCGCCGGCGTCAAAGTGGGTGGCCGCCGTCGAGGCCAGGTGCCCGCCCGCCGAAAAGCCCAGCACTCCGATACGGTCGGGCAGCACGCCCACTTCCTCGGCATGGGCGCGAACCCAGCGAATCGCCCGTTGCACATCCAGCATTGGGGCCGGGTGCATGTACCCTTTGTTCCTGTGACGATAGTCGAGGATGAAGCCGGCCACGCCGTGCGAGTTGAGCCACTGGGCGATCTGATGCCCTTCGTGGTCCATCGCCAAGAAACCGTAGCCACCGCCCGGGCAGATGACCACCCCGGCGCCGACGGCCGAGTCTTTTTCCGGCAAATAGATAATCAATCCCGGTTTGTCTTCCGGCTTGTCTCCCTTTGCAAGAGGCGCCCCCTGCGGCCAAAGGAGTTCCGTGGTCGGCTCCGCGGCGCGAACGCTGCCGCAAAAAGCCGCACCGATCGCACAACCCAGGATCCATAGGCCGATCCCCGCTGCCGGCCGGCTCGGACGCGCCAACAATCCCACACGCAAAAGGTGCATTCGCATCGTGGTGTCTCCTCCCACATCACGGGAACCTCGTGCCCGCCGACCGAACGGCGCCGGCCGAGCGATTTCGGAACCTCTTCCGCAGTAGGAAGTGAGTTTATCCCCTCTCGCGGCGAAAAGCAAAGGAAGGCACATCACACTATCGGGGACTCTGTCGCGCCGGCAATCGCGTCGGGCCGCCTCAAGGGCATCCGATCACATTTCGATGACGGCGGTACCGCGTTTCTTGCCGAATTTGTTCCCCCTGTCAGTCCACCCGAGATGTGGGACGAATGCGGTTCTTTCTCGAGACACACCCACCCGGGTCGCTGCATTCCGAATAATCATTAAACTTTGCGCGTTTTACTGCCGATGAATCGGGACGCGTGACTCTTTACGGAGTGTAGAGTCTCCGGCGGTGGGCGCTCGTTTCACGTCGAATCGCCGCAGCCGCCCGTGATAAGCCCAATTTTTTCGCATCCCATGAACGATCCCTCGGCCGAACGCCCTTCTCCGACGCTTGGCGACCTCCGCACGACCGTGGAGGACGAGGCGAGCGCCTTCGTCGAAACGGACCGGCCGGGCGAGCCGAGGGAATCGGAATCGGGCGTGGAGGCACGCCTGGACGCTCCCCACGTAGCGCAAAAACTACCGACGCCTCACGGCCCGGGCGTATCACCCGGCGTCAAATCGCCGCCGCACGGCGAGGATGAAGCCGCTGAAGCCGTCTTCTGCGAGGAGGAATGGGAGCTAACCGCGACCGAAACGGCATCCTTGCCCGAGCGATGGCGCCGTCATGCCCGCGAGTTGGCGCAGTATCTCCGGCAGCGCCAACGGGACTTGGACGAGCGCGAGGCCCGGCTGAACGCGGACGCCGCCAAGCTGGAGCACGAGGATCGGCTCCTCCGGCTGCTGTGGTCCCAGCGTCTGGCGGAGTGGGAGGAGAAACGACTGGAACTCGCTCGCCGCGAAGCCGAATTGGATCAACGTGAATCGACGTTACGCCGCCGTGAAGAGGAACTGGAGGAACGGGCGACGGCGAATCGTCTCCGCGAAGAGGTCTTGGATCAACGCGAGTATCAGATCGGCCTAGGGGAGTTCGATCTCGCGCGTCGTCGCAAAGAGTGGGAATCGCGCGTGCGAGCATTCGAGGAGCACAGCCGCGACTTGGAGGCCCTGGCCGCCGTTTTGGTCCCGGCCGAGGAGCGGTCACCGACCATTGCGGCAGCACTACCCGAACCTGAGCGTAGCCCGAACGGCGAGGAGGCTTGTGAAGCGCCGCCCGTCGCGCCGGATTCCGGTCCGGAAGTCGTCTCCGCGTCGTCGCCGGAGCAAACGGACGTCGGCGAAGATCCACGCCGTCGCGCGCGATCATTGGCGGAGGCGGAAGCCCAAGCCAATCACCTGCGGCATCGCGCCGAGGACTTGTTGCACGGCTTGGAGCAAGACTGCGACAAGCTGCGTCAGGAAAGCCGGGATTTGCGAAGCCGCTGGGCGACGCTGGAGCGGCAACTGCTGGCCGATTGGACGTCGCGCAACCGCGTGCTCCTGGAACGGGAACAAGAACTTCGAGCGGCGGCGGCGAAAAATCAGGCTGCCCTCGCGGCGGCCCAATCGTTGCACCGACGCGCTCTGGAGCATCGCGCGGCGGCGGAAGAACTCCTCGCGCGACTTTCCGGTCGCGCCTCCCAAGAATTGCTGCGGAAAAGACTGTCGCAATTGCGACGAGCGCTGAAGGCGGCCTACCAAGATCACGTGGAGGCGGCCGAGCAAAAGCTGGCTGAATGCCGCCGGATTCGCGAGGAAACCTCGGCTCTTCAAGAGGCTTTGGCAACGGAGTGGCGGCGGCACGATGCGGCCTTGACGGAGCGTCGCAACGAGCTGCTGGATCAAGCCCGCCAACTAACTCGCCGTGAAGAGGAACTCCGATCGGCCGAGCGCGACCGGCTGCTGGAGCGGCGGAAATCCGAAACCGTCGAGCTGCGACTGCTCACGGAAATCCACCGCCTCCGCGAACGACTTCGCAAAGCCTGCGGTCAAACCTGACTCGGACGTTCCGGCTCTTTCCCGCTTGTCCGGTCGACTCACGAATGGTTGCCGGACCAACCGCGCTTCATCCGGCCGACTAGGTTTTCGGCCAACGGAAGGCCACCGTTTGAGGGCTGATGGACGCAATCTCCAGCGTGACTTCGTCCCCCGGCTTCTTGTCGGACGGCACGTCTTGGGAATTGTTGATATGCCCCGTGCGATCGTCTTCCTTGAGCTTGGCTTTCCAACCGCCTTTTTTCGTCTTCTCTTCCAGAAGGACGGCTTGGACCCGATCTTTCGCCTTATATTCGCGTTGAGGCAACGATTTCGCCTGCGGGCGCGCGACGGAAGGCCGCTTCGGACCTTCGCCCGGCTCGACCAAGCGCCCGTAGCCGCTGGTCGTTTTCCCGCCGATACCCCAGGACTTTAAGGCATCGCTGAGCAATTCCAAGGCGGCCTCGAGCCACGGCCGCGCGGCCTCGGAGCCGGGACCTCGCCACGAGAGCGCCACGTAAAATCGCCCCGTCGCGGAAAGAAACGGCACCGGCGTCGGGCTGTCAAAATCGGTCGGCGGCTTCGAACCGTCCAGCCAATCGAGGTGGTGCGGGGTCATCACATCTTGGCACAATGGTTGCAGGGCGGATTGGGGTACGAACCACGCATCGTGAAAAACGATGCAGCCCCCGTCATCCGTCGTACCGAACAAGAGGCGATGGTAGTTCGGCTCCGGTGCCGGCCCCTTCCCGGCCAAGTATTCGCGGTAGGCTTTGTCCTCTTCCGCCGTCGGTTTCTTGAAACGGCTATCCCCGCGACTCCATACTTGATCGCAGTAATGAGCGGCCAGTCCTTTCAATGCCGAGCCGGGGATGATCGGCATGCCGTAGGTGTGGTGCAGCGTGATGCCGGTTTCCAGCACGTTCTCCACGCCCAGGCCCACGATCAACCGGCCGTCGGTCTCGAATTCCTTCGCGATATGGCCGGCGGGGAGCGATTTTTGCCATCGCCGGAAGGCGGCCGGGTAGGGCGAGGCGCGCTCGTCGTTCTGGTAGGCGGCGGCGCGGATGGCGGCATTCAATAGGTCGCGCTTCTCGGCGGGATCGCCCTCCTTGCCCGTCGCCGCTTTTGCCAGGTAGCGCTGAAGCAGCAAACCGGCATGTTCGCCGCGCTCGGATCGGGAATTCTTCAACCCCACGATGGCCTGTCGCATCTTCAGCCCTCCTTCAGCGCTTCGGTGTACCGTTTCAGCCACGAAGCCGCCGTCAGGGCGTCACGGCTCAACCGGAGGTACTCGGTCAACGGTTGCTTTCGCGCGCAATCGTCCAATTTGCCGGCATCCTTGATTTCGTCATAACCGGCCGCGCGCAACACGGCGGCCAGATCCTCCAAGTAATCGGAAAACTCCTTCGCCAGCCCGAAGGCCACGGCCTGCGCCAGGCCGCAAGCGTGGATCAAGGCGGGGAACTTTTTCGCCCGCGTCACATACTCTTCGTTCGGTTTTCCCCGCGCGCTGACCCGGTTATAGGCCGTTTGGGCGATCCTTTGACTTCGCGTGTTGCGATTCATGCCGTCACCTCCGAATAGACGCAGCGGACTTGCCCCCGCCCCACCGTCGCCTTGCCCCCGATTTGAAGAAGCAAAGGCTGTGACGCAAAACGTTCCAAAAGCGTTTGCGGTCGGATCTCTTGATCGGCCTCTCCGTTCGGCAAATAGACCCGGTCGCATTGAATGACGCCCATCAGAATCGTCTCGGCCGGCAGCGATTCCTCGGTCCATAGCGCGCCGGAATCGACGGTCTTGGTCTCGTCCGAAATTCGCACCCGGGTGTGGATTTCGGTCCCGGTTTCGCACAGGAAATCGAATGCGACGTCGGGCAAGACGACGAAGCGGCGTTGGAACTGCTCTTGCCAATCGGCGTCGTCCGGGAAAACCCAGGCGGCAATACGCGACGCCCATTGCGACGCCGTGGAACAAGGCCGGGCCGTGAAATCCATGTCCTCCAAGTAGATGACGCCGTTTTCCGTGAGCGCGGTCCGGATGTCGCCATCGGGATGATGGGCTTCCGTGTCGGCAAGCTCGTGGGGAGCCTCGGGTAAGTCGCGAACACCGGCCAAGTCCAAGGTCCGCCGCAGGGATTGCAAGGTCAGCGGCGAGGTCGTCCAAGCAAACGTGCCGCGAAAGCTACGGACGGGTAAACACACCAGATGGGCGTCCGTCGGGATGAGCGAACCGGAATTGGCCTCATTATTGGCGCCGGCCGTCCCGAAGGCCGCTCGCAGCAGTGGATCCTTCTTGCGACGGGCCTCGGTAGCCTCGCAGTAATCGGCCCAAACGCCTTTGAAGGCGGACCCGCGGATGATCGGCCTGCCGGTCACGGCGTCGCGGTCGATGGGCAGGTCGATGTACCCCAAACCGCGTCCGACGCCGGCATGCGTCGGAGAGAGGCAATGCAGCCAATAAAGTCGATGGAAACGGGATCGGGTCGTGAGCATAACAATAGTCCTCAACTGAAGTTACCAAACACCCCACACGGCCAAGCCGAATCCGTCTCGGCGATCGTGCGGTGCGTCACTGACCGGCTTGAGCCATCCGTTGGCGGCCAAGGCGCGAGTCGAACCGTCCACTCTCTCGAAAAAGTACACGCTGCCCGCCGGGACCATCCGACGCACGGCCTTGGGGCCCGGTTGTTGCTTGGGAACGACGCGTCGGCGACCGTTTTCATCGGCGTGCGGCGCATAGGCCCAACCGGATATCGCGGCCCAGCGCGGCAGGCACACACCTCGCAACCGCAACGTGGGCCCGTCGCCCAGCGGTTTACCGGTGAGCGTTTCCGCGTCCAGCCAATCCGGCCGCCAGCCATGGTCGAATATGGCCGGCGTCGCCAGCACCATGCGCACGCGCTGCGCGTCGTCCAGGGCCGATTTCACGTTCTCGGGGCATCGCCATAGACCTTCGCCTTCACCGTCGTGCCGCCAATGCACCATCCGTCGTTCGCCGCCCAAGGGATACCAGTCGTCCAGCCCGATGATATGCTCCTCTAACTGGGCGGCGGACGTAACGCGCAGGGCGAGCGAAACCTCCGCAAATCGCTCGAACCAGCGGCCGCCCTTCCGGTCGTGGAGAGGCAAGCAGGAGAGATTAAGACCGATCGTGGAGTAGATCAGCGATTCCGCCGCCGCGCCGCGCTCGGCATCCAAACAGACGTGGTCGCGGGCATCCCGAATCGGCGACCCCAGAAACGGCGGGTCATGCCGGAACCAAGCTTCCGGGTAATGGTCTTGAGCAGAGGCCAGCCACTCGACCAATTTCGTCACCGGCCACCAGGCGGGCGGGGAATCGGGCTTGAAATCCTGGGCGGCCTGACGCTCGGTCAATCGTACCGGCCACAATGCGGCGTTCGGAAGATCGCACCCCTCTCCGTCTTCCAGCGGGACCGGCTGAACACGATGGAGACCTTTATCTGTTTCCCAAACGCAGTCGATCGGGGCAGGCAGATAGAGAATCCCCTGCACTGCCGGAAAGACGCCGGCCACTTCCACGCGGAGCAGTTCGACGGGGGTCTTTCTTGTGAAATCCATGCCGGCCGATTTCACCAAGGCTGTGCGAAACGAGCCGGCGATCGCGGAAGGCAAGGGCCAATCCAGGCTTCGCATGCGATTTCCCTGTCCCACACCGAAGGGACGGCCGTCGCGCGCGATGATCGGGTCACGCGCCGTCACTTTCACATAGTGGATACTCATTCATGCACCTCCTGAGCGTCGACGAGGGCGGAGGCGGACGCCGCTTGCTTCCAAGCCCGCGCCAATTGCCGAGCCACAAGCATGGTCTCCGCCAGTCGTTGCAGATCTGCCGCTTTCGTCAATTCAGCCGTTAAATCCGACAGGGCTGCACGGACTTCGCCCTGACCTCTGCTGGATTTCTTTTTCTCCAGAATCCGCAACACGTCCGCGCGCATGGCCGGCGTGACGGTGGCGGCGGGCCAGTCGGCGTACAGATCCGCCAGACGGCGAAGTTCGTACGGCAATCTCGAGGGAATTACTTCGGCGAGCATAAGATCGGCCAACCTTCGAACGCGGTCGTTCAAACCCTCGTGCCAGCGGGCCTGCGTACAAATGGGCGCCCCGCCGCGTTTATGCAGGTGAACCGCCAAGCCGTCGCGCTCGGGAGTCTTGGCCGCCTTTTCGGCCGCGCGACCGTATTCCAGCAAATCTTCCAGATTCTCCATGAAATGCCCCACGGCAATACCCACGGAAAGCGACACCCTCGGATAAGCTTTCAGGCATTCGAGAAACGCCGTTCGCAAGGCGGCCGCGCAGTCCAAACATTGATCGACGGGAAGAAACGCCAGAACGTCATCTCCACCCGCGTAAACCGCAACGCCGTAGTGTTCCCGGACGATGTCGTGGACCCTTTGAGCAAAATCCGCCAGCGAGGCCGAGAACTCTCGATGGGCATCGGGCGACTCCAATGCGGCGATCAACTCGCCCATCCGGTCGCCATCCGCAACCAAGACCGCTACATATGGCTCCGGCTCGGGGAGCTGCTCCAGGGTATCGGCCAAGCGGGCCACTTCTTGCTCGGAAACGGCGGCCTCTTGTTGAAACTCGTGGAACCGCGAACGATAGACTGCCGATCCCTCGAAGGGAAAACTTTCATACTGAGGAAAATCTTTAACGCTCAGACGATGCAGAACGTCGCCGGCAAGATTCTGGCACTCCGCGAGCAACCGCCGGAAGGCCGACTTGTGTCGGTTTCCGCGAACCCAGGGGTCGGCCGCCACGCGGGAAACGGATGGATAGGGCTTGTTTCCGCCCGCCACGCGTTTGACCACGCCCACCACATCCAATTGCTCGCCGTCGCGGAGCCGCAGGGAGCGGCGTTGCTTTTCGGGGATCCTCTCCACCCTCAAATCCTTCAGCACGCTTTCCCGTCGGCCGTCCAGCGACGACTTGGGCACGCCGGGCAATCCTTTGGCCGGTAAGAAGTCGCGGCAATTCTTGCGCCCGGCCAACAGACGCATGACCCGTGCCCGGTCCGTACGGTAGTCGCGCGAACGGGTCACCCAAGCGGCGTAGAACTCGATCACATCATCCGCTTGATCGTCCCAGATTTCCTTGCGGATGCTGTCCCGCACAGCAGCGTAAGCGTCATCGCAGAATTGCTTCCATGCTCTTTGGACGGCCTCCTTGGCCTGTGCGGCGATATTCGCTGGGTCGTTGTTGTCAGGAAGCTCGGCCAGAATCACGTTGGCGATGCTGGAGGCCGTGAGATCGGCCGGGAAAATGAGTTTGCCGCCGGCCGCCTCGACCGTTTGCGCAGCCGACCGGCTCAATTCCGACAGCAGGTAAGAACCGAACCACAGATCGCGCGTACGCCGCGCTGCGGCTATGAATTCCTGCACCGGACCGATGGAAAGCACGATCAGATGGCTCATGCTTGGATCTCCACAAAACCTTGCGAAACGGCGTACCGCAGGAATGCCTCCAACGCCGATCCGTAGCGCGAGCGTCCGTTCAAGGGTGAGTTCGCATAGACGGACAGTCGGGGGTCACGAATCAACGGCGGTTTTTCCAAGGAAAGTGATCGTTCGCCTTGACGCAAATCCACGCTCGTCAAGAACGGTGCGTCGAA
Organism: Thermogutta hypogea; assembly: GCF_055386265.1. Lineage (NCBI taxonomy): Bacteria > Pseudomonadati > Planctomycetota > Planctomycetia > Pirellulales > Thermoguttaceae > Thermogutta > Thermogutta hypogea. The sequence goes on along the minus strand of NZ_AP042425.1, from coordinate 50,800 downwards.
ACGCATCTTGAATAGCACGATAAGCGGCACAAAGTTTCCGTTGCCAAGGGCGGTCGCCTTGAGGATCAACGGGCTGGCCATGCGATCTCGCTTGATCCCGTCCTCGGCCGGCCCAGGGTAGAGCACGGTGTCGGGCGGATCGTCCCGGTCCTTGAAGTGAAAAACGATGGGCAAACCCAATTCGGCCCGCGGAAAACCGTTGGGCATCTTGTCGTCGGGCTTGTGTCGGCCCAGCCATTGACCGGTGATCCGACGAATGGTGTCCGGTTCCGGCCAACGGGATCGGCCGGGGCGGTTCGGTTGGTTTCCCTTGTTACGGCCGATACCCGGCCTTTGGCGAAAGTCACGAAGCAACTCCACCGCGGCCTTCCAAGCCTCGACCGCCTTACCATTCTCCGGACCCACGAGAATCGCTCCGGCAAGCGTCGGCCACTTGCGGCCCGGTGACGGGTCGCGCAGGAATGCCTGCAAGACCGAGGTCAGTTGACCGCGATCTTTGAGATCAAATTCCTGGCAGCGAATCGCACCGCAACCGCGGCGCGTGCGGCTCCCCAATCCGCCGAACAGAATCCAGGCTCGAATTGCCTCTTCCACTTCCGGCCACAACTTGTCGGGACAACGAACCTCCAATTGGAACGAGGCCTGATGGATGCAACTCGCCGGTTGCTTTTCGATTTTCCTTCGTTCGTCTGCAAGCTGTCCCTGAAAGGGGAACAACGCATAACTCAAAGAACCCGGAAAGGCGGACTCGTCCCATTTTGGCATGGAGCGATAACGCTTGGCGTCTCGCCGATCCGGTTCGAATTCGGCACAAGGCTTGGGGCTGGAAGCTTGCCACCCTACCACGCGGACCTCCACGGGACTCGCCCGTTCCGTGTCCCCCCAGACTTCGGACTGCCTCTTTCGCAGGTCTTCTTTCGAATCGCATCGGGCACCGGCGGTCGCTCGCCACCAAAACTGGAGTTGTCCCCGGATGCTTGTAGGGCGAAAGGGAAAGCTTTCGTCATTGACACCCGGCTCGACCCCTCCGCCGAAAAGCGGGGTGATCAGCTCGATCCGAAATCGTCGTCCTTGCGGGACGGTCGGTTTGCTCCAACCGGCAGGGAAGGCGGGTATTTCCAGCGGCATGATGATCTCTCCGGTACTTGTCCCTGTTCCTTCGTGCTGTTCGTTGATGAGGGCTGTCTTCTGGAACTACGACGTCGAGGGCCGAGGCGTAACAAAACGAACGGCAGCCTTTCCGCGAAAGGGTTGCGACATCGAGGACCGCATCGGCGCGTAGGAGAAACGCCGTGAGGGACGACGTCACGGGGAAAGGAAATCGAACACATCTTCCCCAAGAGTTCCGCCTTTCCGCGCGTTCGCGATAACCGAGAGCGGAGTCCACTTCCGCCACGAGGGAATCGCTTGGAGGAAGCCGCGCACCCCGGGATCGCGTGCGACCCAGCGTTGGATCGGTGACGCCGGGAACCGTCTCCTTTCCCACCGATCGGCGAGCTTACGCCGTGCGATCGTCGCCGGCGGATATCGAAGAATGCCCCCGCGAGTGCCTCCGCCACGCTCTGCTCCGCTTCCCAAAACGATTGCGACTTGGCGAGGGTGTGCTTGACGCCCCGAATGGCCCCACAATTTGACGATGTAGGAATCACTTCGGGCGAAGACGCCCGCGGTTTTGAGGAACAAGTGCCGCCGCGGCGGGATTGCTACAAAGCGCAGCCCTTTCGCCGCCGAACTCTGCCGCCTACCGCGCAAAGAGCGGCGTTGCCGACGACTCTTTGGGGTTCCGGGTTGATCAGGGGATGCGCCCTTGGGGAAATGGGGCCGATAGCGGTTAGACCGTTTCGGGGCGGGCAAGTACACTGAAAGGATTGCGACCGATTTGTCGGGGCTACTACCGGCGAGGGACACGGGTGCAGACGAGACGGATTGGGGAACGTCGGCGTACCCCACGGGCACGGAGTTTGCCCCAACGGAGTACCAAAACATGTCGCGGCATGCGTCCTCCCGGGAGTGACCATCGCACGGAACGTGACGAAAAGCTGCACCCGTCCGTGTTGGTCCGTCGAGACCTGCCTGGTATCCTGAAGAGTGTACGCTGGATGGTTTGGATGAGCGTGCCGATTGCTAGGATGGCTGTGATGCCGATTCTGCCCCGAGAACCGGATATTTTCCCGGAAAACCTCCTCGAGAACCCTGAGACCGCGGAAAAACCGTGGTGGGTAATTTACACGCTGGCGCGACGGGAAAAGGTCTTCTTTCGGAGGTTGCGGGAAATGGGCATCCGTCATTACTGCCCGTTGGTTCCGCACCGCGTGAAGCTGGGCGACGGTCGGATTCGCACTTCGTGGAACCCGCTTTTCGCGGGATACGTGTTCTTGCAAGGGGACGACGCCGATCGGCAAAAGGCGCTGACCACCAATTGCGTCTCGCGTTGCCTCGTCGTCCGCGACTCCGAGCAGTTGGTACTGGACCTGCGCAGAATCCGTCAGGCCATCGAGTCCGGGCTGCCGGTCACGCCGCAGGACAAATTGGAGCCGGGCGAACCGGTCCGCATTCGCAGCGGTCCCTTGGCCGGTCTGGAAGGCGTTATCGTCAACCGCCGCGGGAAACACCATCTCATTGTGATGGTCTCGTTCATCCAAAAAGGGGCGTCCGTCGAATTGGACGTCGTGGACGTGGAACCCCTTTGATGTGCCGCAGGCCTATGTCCCCTTCGCTACGCATGATCCGGAAAATGACGTCCTGCGACCGATCGGCCCCGGAGGCGGAGATGGACCGAGTCGTGCTTTGAGCGTGGTGCCGATCGCTTCCATTCTCTTCCACGCTTCGCCGAGCTTTCCTGCTCCGATCGCATCGCTCGTTCGTGGAAACGTACCGCCGTGCTCCCGCGGCAAGAGCGGCTTCGATCGAAATGTGAAGCCCTGCGGAGTTTAATTGTTTTGAGCAATTTATGGGTTGAATCGATAGTGAGCCAAGTTATCCTGAAGAATGGTACGTTTTCAGCCCTGATCCGGCCCTGAGATTGGCATGGGCGTTCGGACGGATGGAAAACGGCCGAGAGGTGTCGAAACCGGCGTCAGGGTCTTCCACCGCCGGTGTTCGGCGCTGAAGAAAGGACGGGGCAGGAATGAGGGGCCGCGACAGATTACGATTGTTACAACTTGGAGATGGCTGCGATGTTGCGGCGACTCGAGGAAGTCAAGGAGCTACCGCCCGTCTCGCCCTCCGCGCCGGTGATTCGGGAATCCGCCTTGGAGGCGTCCCCCGTTTCGCCTCCGCCGATACGGGTATCGACCTATTTCCGTTGGCAGCCGCTGCTCGGTTGGTTGATCGCGGCCGCCCTTACCCCGCTGGTCCTACCGGTGATCCTGCTGCTAGCGGCGCTGGTCCGGCTGACGAGCCGCGGCCCGGGGTTCTACGGACAGGTTCGCGTTGGAAAGGCCGGAAGGCACTTTCGGGTTTGGAAGCTGAGAACGATGCGGGCGGACGCGGAGTCGCAAACCGGGCCCGTCTGGACCGAGGAGAATGATCCGCGGATCACTCCGTTGGGCCGACTGCTTCGCAAACTGCACCTGGACGAACTTCCCCAGTTATACAACGTCCTGGCGGGACAAATGACGCTCATCGGCCCGCGACCCGAGCGGCCCGAGTTCACGCAATCCTTGGCCAGGCTGGTCCCCGGATATCTGGATCGTATCCAGGTTTTGCCGGGAATTACGGGGCTGTCTCAGATCAATCTTCCTCCCGACAGCGACCTGGATTCCGTTCGTCGCAAGCTGGTGTTGGATCGCGAATATATCGAGTCGGCCGATCTATGGCTCGACCTCCGGATCATGTTGTGCACGGCTCTCAAGATGCTTGGGTTGCCCGGGTTGACGGTCGCCAAATACTTGGGGTTGTTGCGGGGCTGCCGCATTCCGGCTTGGATGAAGGCGGGCGGCAACGCGGCACTCGAACCGGCCACTTACGGTCGTGCCGTCCGACGCCTGGAATCCGTGCCGGCGGGACTGGGCAACGGCCGTTCAAGGAACGGCAACGGCAAGCGACACGAAACCGGGATTGAGACGGCATCGGCCCGCGGGGCTTCCCGAAACAACAATGGTCGTCGCCGCCGACCTGCCCGCCCGAACGGTCGCAAACCGCGGTGACCTCCTCCGTGATCTTGCCGCCCGACGTTTTTTCCGTCGATGTCGAGGAGTATTTCCAGGTCTCGGGCTTCGAGAGGGCCTTGGCCAGATCGGATTGGGACACCATTCCCAGCCGGTTGGCCGATTGCCTAGCGCGAATCTTGGAACTCCTGGCAAGCCACGGCGTGCAGGCCACGTTCTTTATTTTGGGCTGGATCGCCGAGCGCCGGCCGCGATTGGTCGCCGAGATCGCCGCGGCCGGGCACGAGATCGCCTGCCACGGATACGATCACCGATTGATCTACCACATGCGGCCGAGCGAGTTTCGCGAAGACGTGCGGCGGGCCAAAACCGCCATCGAAGATGCGGGCGGCACGGCCGTGGCGAGCTATCGGGCACCCAGCTTTTCCGTAACGCGAGACTCCCTTTGGGCTTTGGATGTCTTGGCCGAACTAGGATTCCGCAATGATGCCAGCGTGTTTCCCATCCGGCACGATCGTTACGGGATCCCCGATGCCGAACCGGGACCGCACCAGGTGACGACGCCGTCGGGAACGATCCGCGAGTTTCCCGGCACCACGGTGCGCTGGGCGGGCTGCAATATCCCGCTTGGCGGCGGGGGTTATCTGCGGCTCTTTCCTTGGGCCTTGACGCAGCGTCTGATGCATCGGGTTCACGCGCGACATGGTCGTCCGTGCATGGTCTACGTCCATCCCTGGGAGGTCGATCCGGATCAACCGGAGGTGAAGGGCGCCTCGTGGTCGGCCCGACGCCGTCACCGCATAGGTCTGCGGACGACGGAAGGAAAGCTCCGGCGGATGCTGGCCCGCTTCCGCTTCACGCGACTCGACCGCTGCTTGGACGCCTTGTCGCTTCCCCGCGTGGAATGGGATCGCTATGCGTCGTGCAGGCATGGGCGAGTAAAAAAGGGGACGACGGAAACGTGAGCCGACCGACGGCCGTTCCCAGAATCTTGTTCCTGGCGCACCGTACGCCGTATCCCCCGAACCGCGGCCATCGCATCCGTTCTTACAACGTGATCAAGTACCTGTCGCGGTTCGCCCTGGTCGATACCGCCTTCTTGGCCGATGAGCCTGTTACCGGGAGTACTTTGCACGGCTTGGAGGAATTATGCGATACGGTGATCGCCGTACCCGTTGACAAACGCCGGCGATGGTTGCGGGGGCTGTGTTCGTTGGCCGCGGGACGCTCGGCGACGGAAGGTCTGTTCTATTCGCCGCGATTGCGGCGGGAAATCGCCGTGCTCCGCTCGAAGCGGATCTACGATTGGGTCATCGCTTATTGTTCGAGCATGGCACAGTATCTCGATGACGCGGGCTGTCCGCCGCAGCGTTGCATCGTGGACCTGGTCGATGTGGACAGCCAGAAGCTTTTCGACTATGCGTCTTGGGCCCGCTGGCCGGCACGCGCGTTGTACCGGCTGGAGGGGCGGCGCTTGCGAAAGCTGGAGTGCTCGCTCGCACGCAGGGTCCGCTGGCTCACGCTGGTCAGCGAGGCGGAGTGCCGCGTGTATCGGCGCTTCTGTCCGGCCGAAAACGTGGCCGCCGTCGAAAACGGCGTGGACGGCGATTACTTCCATCCGCAGGCCGTCCCTTCCGAAGGCGAGCAACCGCGGACGGATTTCTCCCCGGACGTATCTTCCGGTTCGCGCTGCGTTTTTACCGGGGCGTTAGACTACCATGCGAATGCGGACGGTCTGATCTGGTTTCTGACGGAAGTATGGCCGAACGTACGAGCGCGCCGCCCGGATGCCGTTTTCCACATCGTCGGCGGCGGGGCGGGCGGACCGCTCCGCGAGGCCGCCGAGAAGGCGGGCGCCACGCTGACGGGAGACGTGCCGGACGTCCGGCCGTACCTGGCCCGGGCGGTGGTGGTCGCGCCTCTACGAATCGCGCGGGGCATCCAAAACAAGGTGCTCGAGGGCATGGCCATGGCTCGGCCCGTCGTTGCCTCACCCCAAGCCCTGGAGGGCCTGGACGTCTCCCCCGGCGAAGACGTCGTGGAGGCGAAGACGCCTTCGGAGTGGGTAGCGGCCCTCGAACGTCTGTGGAATTCACCCGCGGAGCGGCGACGCATGGGCGATCGTGCCCGCCGCTTGGTCGAAGCCCGCTACACGTGGACGGCCCGCCTTCAGCCCCTGTTGTCGCTGCTCGCTCTGACAGAAACGAAGCAACGGTCCTCGATCGCGAGTGAACGGATATGATGCCGCCCGAGGAAGGCTGTCCCTTTTGCGGAGCCGCGATGGCAGGAGAAACGGAGGCGGAACGCCGAGCATGGCTCTCGGCCTTGCGCCGGCGATTGGGTATCGCCCGCCTGCCGCCCGAATTGCTCCTTTCCGTGGTGGTACCCGTGTATAACGAAGAGGCCACCATCGACGAGATCCTGCGGCGCATTACCGAGACGCCCGTCAACAAGGAAGTCCTGGTGGTCAACGACGGCAGCAGCGACGGAACCGCGGACAAACTGCAACGCTGGAAAGATCACCCCCAGGTCCGCATCTTCGAGCATTCCCGCAATCGAGGCAAAGGAGCGGCCCTGCGAACGGCCTTCGCCGAGGTACGCGGCGACGTCGTCGTCATCCAGGACGCCGACCTGGAATACGATCCCTCCGAGTATTCGGCTTTACTGCAACCGATCGTGGACGGCGAGGCGGATGTGGTCTATGGTTCGCGATTCGTCTCCGAGGGACCGCACCGCGTACTCTATTTCTGGCACTATGTCGCCAATCGTATCATCACCACGCTCTCCAACATGTTCACGGATTTGAATCTCACCGACGTGGAAACCTGCCATAAGGCGTTTCGCCGCGAGGTCGTCGAGGCGATTCGCGACACGCTCAAGGAAGATCGCTTCGGCATCGAGATCGAGTTGACGGCCAAGGTGGCCAAACGGGGATACCGCATTTTCGAAACCGGCGTGAGGTATTACGGGCGGACCTATCAGCAGGGAAAGAAGATCGGCTTCCGCGACGCCCTGCAAGCCTTGTGGTGCATCGTGCGCTATCGTATTGCGAATTGAGCGCGGCCTTCCATGCGCGGCCTGATTTATGTTTACGTTCTGACCTACCTCGGCGCCGTGGTTGCGCTTTTTTATCCCTTAGTGGGACTATTTATCTATATCCACTATGCGATTATCAAGCCGGAATCGTTGTGGTATTGGTCGGTCGGGGCGCAGGGGCCGGGACGCTACAGCTTCATCGTCGCCGTGGGCATGCTCATCGGCTGGGCCATTCGCGGCCTGGGCGATTGGCGGTTGGGGCGCGGCGGAGCCTCGGCCGCCTTCTTGCTGGGCTTTCTGGCTTGGGTGTCCCTTGGTTATTTCTTCTGTCGCTATCCGCTCTTGGCTCGCGAGTATATCGTTTCCTTGGCGAAAATCGTGCTCCCTTTTTTGGTCGGCATGAGTATGCTGAATCGCCGCGCACAAATTCGGCAATTGGCCTGGGTGATCGTCTTGAGTCAAGGATTCTTGGCTTTGGATTTCAATCGCAGCTACTATCAGGGATATAATCGCGTAGTGCTGGAGGCTTACGGCGGATTCGACAACAATTGTATCGCTGCGGCGATGGTGATCGGCGTCATCCTCGCGCTCTTCCTGGCGATTGCCGAGTCGCGGTGGTCCCTGCGATTGGTATGCTTCGCCGCGGCGGCCTTGATGGCCAATACGATCATGTTTTCCTTCTCCCGCGGCGGACAACTGGGGTTGATCGCGGGCGGAATCACCGGCTTTATCCTCATTCCCAAGCACCCCAAGTATTACCTGGTATTCCTCCTAGCGGCCATCCTGGCCTTCCGCTTGGCGGGGCCGGAAGTGCGCCAACGCTTCATGACCATCTTCGTCGATCCCGAACAACGCGACCGATCGGCTGAGAGCCGCATGGATCAGTGGCGAGCCTGCATCCGGACCATGCGCGATCACCCCTTCCTGGGAGTCGGCGCGAATCATTGGCCCCTCCAATCGGAAGCCATGGGGCTGCCCAAGATGCAAGCGCATTCCTTATGGTTTCAAACCGGCGCGGAGATGGGTATCCCGGGATTGCTGCTTCTGAGCGGATTCTACGCCGTGACGATCTGGCGGTTGTTGGCGCTTTTGCGGCGAGATTCGCCGGCGGGTGACTGGGATCGCGCCATGGCCCGAGGCGTCATTGCGGCCTTGGTGGGCTTCGCCGTCTCCGTTAGTTTCATCAGCGTGGTGTGGCTAGAGTTACCATATTACACCGTGTTATTGGGCGCGGTGCTGCTGCGGGTGAACTCCGTCTCCGCCGACGAAGAAGCGGCGGTGGAGCCGGACCCGGCGGTGGAAGCCGAGATTCCCATCGCCTCTCAGCCGGCGTAACATCCGCCCGCGATGCGGGAATCCGCTTCATCCCCTCCGGCAAAGGCATCAAGATGATCCGTACGGCTGAATCGGGTTGACGGGACTTTGGAAAGAGGACGCGTGACGACGATCGAACATCGAGTGCCGCAAGGCCATTTGCCGGCCGCGGAAGAGGCGAGTATTGAAAGCTCCTCCGGGGGAGAAACCGCCGAACCTGCCGTGCAGGTGTGGACGTCCGCGCAGGGCGGCGATCCCTGGCGGGAAATGATCCGCGAACTGGTGGATTTCCGCGAGTTGCTTTGGCGGATGGTCTGGCGCGATATTCGCATCCGCTATAAACAGGCCGTGATGGGGTTGGGCTGGGCCTTGCTGATGCCGCTGATGATCGTCGCCGCCGGGTGCCTGGTGAAGCTGGCGCTGGCTTATGCGGGCGGCAACTCGGTGGATTTGCCCCGCGTGGCAGGCATGTCCGTCAAGGCGCTGGGTTGGGCCTTCTTCGCCGGGGCCTTGGGATTCGCCGCCAACAGCCTCACCGGCAACATGCAGCTTGTCACGAAAGTCTATTTCCCGCGCGAGGTCTTCCCCCTTTCCGCCGTCATCACCCAGGCGGTGGATATGCTGCTGGGAGCGGCTTTTCTCTCCCTGCTCCTTTTCTTTTTCGCGGGGACGGTTTGGACTTGGAACGTGCTTTGGGCCGTGCCGCTGACGCTCGTTCTGGTGCTCTTGACCGCGGCGGCCTCGTTGATTCTCAGTTGCGGCAATGTCTTCTATCGTGACGTGAAGTATATCGTGCAAGTGATTTTGACCTTCGGCATCTTTTTTACGCCCGTCTTCTATGAACCTGAGGTCTTCGGCCCGCACGGCGCGATTCTCATGATGCTCAATCCCCTTTCTCCGGTACTGGAAGGCCTGCGGCTGGCGGTCATCGAAGGCCACAATCTCCTGGAACCCCTGAGTTGGACGGATCGCGCGGGAGCGGCCATCGCCGTGTGGCGGCCGTGGTATGCGGCATACAGCGCCCTCTGGGCGGTTGTGGGTTTTCTCGGCGCCTGGCGGCTGTTTCACAAATTGGAATTCCTCTTCGCGGAGTACATTTAGCGCGGCGGAGGCCCGGTCCACCGATTGCGCCGCGTGGCGAATCCTTCATCCCGATCGGGGCGAGGCGGAACCGGCCGTCCCAAGCGAGGCCTATGGCGAGACGATGCGGTGAATGACGACGTTGCGGTTCAGGTCGAAGCCGTAAGCAAACGCTTTTGGCGCGGCGAATTCTACGACAGCCTGCGGGACCTGCTGCCGTCCTTGGCCGGGCGGTGGCTGAGGCTGCGCCCCAAATCTCACGGCGATCGCGAGTTTTGGGCCTTGCGGGATGTGTCCTTCGACGTTCGTCGCGGTGAGGTGCTCGGCATCGTCGGGGCCAACGGGGCGGGAAAGAGCACCCTCCTGAAGGTGCTGGCCAAGATCATTCGGCCGACCTCGGGCACGGTTCGCATCAAAGGTCGGCTCCGTGCACTAATCGAAATCGCCGCGGGCTTTCACCCCGATTTGACGGGCCGCGAAAACATCTATCTCAACGGCGCCGTTCTGGGGATGAAAAAGGCCGAGATCGACGCCAAGTTCGACGAGATCGTGGAGTTCTCCGGCATTGCGACCTTCCTCGATACGCCGGTGAAACGCTACAGCTCGGGGATGTTCGCCCGGTTGGGGTTCGCCGTGGCGGCCCATTTGGAGCCGGAAATCCTGCTGGTGGACGAAGTGCTGGCGGTGGGCGACGCGGCGTTTCAGGCGAAGTGCCTGGGCAAGATGCGAGAAGTCGCCGGGGAGGGACGCACCGTACTGTTCGTCAGCCACAACATGCGGGCAGTGACGCAGCTTTGCACCCGCGCCATTTCGCTGAATGCGGGGCGGATCGTCGCCGAAGGCCCGCCCGAGGCCGTGGTGGCCGCCTATTTGCAGGGCGTGCTGGCCGTCAGCGGCAACGGGACCGCCGAGTTGGCCGTCCCGAAAGATGCGCCCATCGCCGTGCGAACGATGCGCGTTTGCGATGAAACGGGGAAGATCGGCAATGTCTTTCCGCGAAGTCGCCCCGTCGTGATCGAGCTGGATGGCGAAGTCCGTCGGCCGGGCGGCCGCTACATCGTGGCCGTCGATATCCGCAGCATGGATGACATGCTGCTCTTTCGCAGCCACAGTTTCGAGCAGGAGGCCTCCTACGGTATCCTGGCCGACGCGGGATGTTTTCGCCTGGCGTGTGTCATTCCCGGCGAGTTGCTGCCGGCGGGACGCTACCTGGTCGGCGTGGTCACCGCGGAACGCGGCGTCCGCGAATTCCAGCACGATCGCACGACGATGGAGTTCGAGGTCTTTCAAGATCAACCTTTGCGCGGGTCCGACATCATGTCCGCCGTGGGCGTTTTGACCCCCGCCTGTGATTGGAGGAGAATTCGCTGATGCCCACCAGCGCGCCCCGTACGCTGGCCTCGGTCCACGATATCCTGCACCGCTTGCAGCCGGCGAGCCTGATCGACATCGGCGTCGGCCACGGCAAGACCGGAGTCTTGGTGCGGGAATTCACCGACATCTGGCACAAACGTTACACGCCGTCGCAATGGACGACCCGCATCTACGGCGTGGAAGTGTACGAACAATACCGCAATCCGCTATGGGACTACGCCTACGACGAAGTTCGCGTGGGAGACGCCCTGCAAGTCTTGCCGGAAATGCCCGACGTGGATGTCATCGCCGCCCTGGACGTTTGGGAGCACTTTTCGCCCGAGTATGCGGCCGATCTGCTGGCGCTTTGCCTGAACAAGGCGGATTTCGTCCTGATTTGCACGCCCATCGTGGTCCGCGAGCAAGGCGACGTCTTCGGCAATCCGTGGGAACGGCACGTCAGCCGCTGGACGCCGAAAGATTTCACGGGGGTGAAGCACCGGTTGGTCGCCTGCACCGGCTACGACTGGGTGCTGCTGCTCTCCGATCGCAAGCCCATTCCCTACGACGTATGGCGGCTGCATCGCCGGTGGGAGCACTTGCTGCGAGGTTGGCGGGCGTTCCGGCATATCCTGCCGCACAAGAACTGGTGACCACCCCTGGATCGCCGGCGGCGGAACGGTGTCTCGCTTCATCCATGCCCCGATGCTCGCGTAAGCCAACAGCCGGACAGGGTCTTTCGAATCGCGAGGTTCCTTGATGCGCATCTTGTTCGTCGGTTTGCCGGGCAGCGTCCACACGGCCCGGTGGATCGGACAACTTCCCACCGACGACTGGGACGTGCACCTCTTTCCCGTGGAGCTGTTCCACGTTCGGGAAGAGATGCCGCCGATAACGCTGCACGACGTGGACGATCCGGCCGCGCGCCCATGCCCCGCGGGAGTTCGCGTGCAAGACCGCTTTTTCTCGACCTGGGGTTGGAATTGGCCGCTGCCTTGGGGGCGTTACCGTGCGGCCGCCCTGGCGGAACACTCGAGCCCCGTTTTCGCCCATTCCGCGCGACGCCTGGCGCGATTGATCGATCGCCTGCGGCCGGACATCGTGCATTCGCTGACGATTCACCATGCCGGCAGATTGGCGTGGCAGGCCCGCGAGTATTGTCGCAGCCCCTTCCCCACCTGGATCATCAGCAATTGGGGGAGCGACATCTTTCTGTTCGGAAGGCTGGAGGAGTATGCCGAGGACGTACGCAAAGCCGTCCGGGATTGCGACTACTATTGGTGCGAATGCCTGAGGGATCTCCGTTTGGCGGAGGATTTGGGGCTGCACGGAGCCGCCCTGCCCATCGTACCCGTGTGCGGCGGTTTCGACATCCAAGCGGCCGCGCAGGCCGGCGGTACTCTTCCGCCCTCGCAACGGCGCGTCGTGGTGCTCAAAGGGTATCAGGATTGGGCCGGGCGGGCACTCGTCGGCCTGTATGCCCTGCGGTTATGTGCCGACCTGTTGCGGCAAGGCGGATATCGCGTGGTCATTTACACGGGAGGTCGGGATCCCGAGGCGGTCCGCATTGCCGCGCGATTGTTTTCGCAAGACACCGGCGTCCCCGTCGAGCTGCTCCCCCCGCGAACGCCGCACCTGGAAATGCTGCGCGCCCACGGCCGCGCGCGGGTTTCGATCGGCCTGAACATCAGCGATTCCATCGCCATCTCCATGCTCGAGGCCATGTTGATGGGGTCGTTCCCGATTCAATCGAACACGGGGGCGGGCGAAGATTGGATCGATCCGGGGCGGACCGGAATGCTGCTGCCGCCGGAAGACCCGCACCTCGTCGCCGAAGCCCTCCGCCGGGCATTGACGGACGATGAACTCGTGGACACCGCCGCAGAACATAATCGCCGGTTGGTGGCTGAACGGTGCGGCAGTGAACGGATCCGCGAGATCGTGCGGCAAACGTATTGGGCCGTTTTCCGCGGAGAAAAGCCGACCGCTGAATCACCGCTCTATCCGCCCGAGCATCCCGCCTGGAAGCGGATTTCGGCAGCGCCGTGCGAGGTTCGAACGTGAGGCTGACGATCGCGATAGCCACGCACGGGCGGCCCGAGCTGTTGCGAAGAACGCTGGAGAACCTGGCGAGCGTCGTGCCCGCCGCTATCCCGTGCCGCATCGTGGTGGCCGAGAACGGCGGACGACTAGGGGCGGAGGAGATCGTCCGATCGACGGCCGTACCATGCCAACTGAAATACCTTTATCTCCCGAGGGCCAATCGCTGCGCCGCACTCAACGCCGTCATCGAAACGACGCAGGCGGGATTGGTCTGGTTCTTGGATGATGATGTGACCGTGGAGCGTGAGGCCGTCGAAGCCTATTGGCGGGCGGCCGCTGCCGAAGAGAACCGCTATTTCGGCGGACCGATGGATCCGGAGTTCGAGGAGCCGCCCCCCTCGTGGTTGCTGCCGTATTTGCCGCGCTCGGCCCGCGGCTGGCGATGGTGTCCGGATCGCGGCGAAGCCCTGGAAGAAGTCGGCTTTTTGGGGGCGAATTGGGCGGCTTTCACCTCCGCCCTCCGAGCCGTGGGCGGGTTCTCCGACCGGTTTGGACCGGGGACGGGTAGCGTGGGCGGGGAAACGGAAATTCAACGGCGATTGCAGGCGGCCGGATATGTCCCGGAGTATTTACCCCAAGCCCTCGTCCGGCATTGGGTGCCCCGCGAACGATGTACGCCGCGCTGGGCGCTCGGCCGAGCGTATCGCATCGGCGTCAGCGAGGGGCTCCTTCATCGCGAGACGGATGCCGGGCCGGAAAGGCTGCTGCTGGGTTGCCCCCGCTGGATGTGGCGGGAATGGCTGCGGCGATGGGGTGCCAAGTGGCGAGCCGCATGGTCGCCCGATCCCGCCGTGCGCTTCGCCGCCGCCCGCGAGGAGGCCTTGTTTCGCGGAATGATGGCCGGACGCCGCAGAGCGCTCCGTCGCCCCGCAAACGCCGTGACTTGAATTTCCTCCGTCCCGGTTACGGGTCGGATCGGCCCGGTCAGCTGGGAGGGCCGAATGGAGAGGAGCACGCGACTTTGACGATTCAACAATTGGAACGCGTCGCATTCGATGATGTCCTCGATCGCGCGGACCGACCGGTCTTTCTGATCGGCATTCATCGGCGGTGCGGCAGCAATTTTCTCTTTGACGCGCTTCGCGTCTACCCACGGTTTCAGGCCCCGCTGCCGTTGGCGGAGGACTACTTGCTCCAATACGCTCATCTTCTCCGCCGCTACGTCGATCGCACGGCCTCCGAGCAATATCGCAAGCGATTCGCCGATCAGCCGGAAGGGTACGCCGAGTGCCGAGGGGCGATGTTGCGGGCGTTGGGCGACGGCCTGCTCGCCTTCTTGAATCGCTATATCGAGCCGGGGCGCCGATTGCTGAGCAAGACTCCCGACCCGTGGGGGCTGGACCTGTTTTTCGACCTGTTCCCCGACGCACTCTTGATCGTGCTGCTCCGCGACGGCCGCGACGTGGTCGAATCGTCGCATCGCTCCTGGCCGCACCACTCGCGGAGCTACTGGATGCAGGCATTCGCCGAAAATGCCCGGACGGTGCTACGGTTCGCTCAGAACTTGTCGCCGGAACGCCGAGGGCAGGTGCTGGTGGTACGATACGAAGACTTGCTGGCCGGCCGTGAGGCGATGGAGCAGGTCCTCCGCCACGTCGGGGTCCCGTTCGATGAGTACGATTGGGATGCCCTGGACCGATTGCCCGTCCGCGGCTCGTCGGTCTTACGAGGAGGGCGCAAGGAGCTTCATTGGCAGCCGGTGGAAAGGCCGGCCGGCTTTCGCCCGGTGGGACGTTGGCGCGATTGGTCGTGGTGGAACCGATTCCAGTTTCGCCGGATTGCCGGCCGCGAATTCGAGGCACTCGGCTATCGCTGGTGATTTCACGATGCCTTTCCAGCCGGTCGATCACTCCCACCCTACGAGGAACGGACTGAGCCGATGATGGACGGACCCACGGTCAGCGTCGTGATCCCCGTGTGGAACGCCGCACGGTACTTGCCCCAGACGCTCCAGTCCGTCTTGCGTCAGACCCGTCCGCCGGAAGAAATCGTGGTGGTGGACGACGGTTCGACGGACGAGTCGGCGGCCGTGGCCGAGAAATTCGGCACCGGCGTCCGCGTGCTACGGCAGGACAACCGGGGGGAGTCGGCGGCCCGTAACCGTGGAATCGAGGCCGCGCAGGGCGATTGGATCGCTTTCCTCGATGCCGACGATCTGTGGCATCCCGAAAAATTGGCCCGCCAGTTGGCGGCAATTCAGGCCGACCCGGCGGTCGATTGCGTGCATACGAACTGGTACTTCTTCGGGCGGCAGAACGGCCGCGTGGACGTCTCGGCCGTCGATTCGGCGGAGCGCTATCGTCCCGGTCGCGTGGCGGCGGACAACCCCTTCCGCATTTCCAGCCTGCTGGTACGGCGAGAGCTGCCGCTGCGCTTTCCCGAGTGGACGCAGGACGGCGAGGACCTCATCTATTTTCTGGAATTGGTGCGATCGGCGAGGATCGCGCTGGTGCCGGAAGAGCTGATCGGCTATCGCGTGCACGGCGGAGGACAAAGTAATGCCGCCGACATGCTGGTACGGCGTTATCGCGCCTTGGTCGCCTATTTGGAACGCACCGAGGGATGGCGCGAAAGCGACCGCCGGGATATTCGCGAAGGCTTTTTGACGCTGATGGCACGCTGTGCCGCGGAGGCCCGCTTCGCCCGAGATTGGCCCCGGTATTGGAGTCTCCGCGGCTTTTTCGCGGAGTGCGGCGATGAACTGCCCGACCAGGCGACGAGCATCCTTCGCGAACGCATCTGGCCGCCGCTCGTCTACCGGATCAAGGATGTGTGGGATCAAATACGATTCGGCGTTACGGGGCGAAGCGGCGAGCCGACGGAGACTGCCTGAGGGTGACGGACCCGGTCAAAAGCGATCGCATCGGCAAGTGTTCCGCCGGCCGGCGGAGACGCGTCTTGGTTGCGGCCCATTCCGGCTGCCAAGGCGGTGCGGAGCTGTGTTTGGACGTGCTCTTGAGGGGAACGGATCCGGCGGTTTACGAGCTGGACGTCCGCTTCGCGTGCGACGGTCCCATGGTCGATCGCTGCCGTCGTTCGGGCCGAAAGACCGCCGTCGAGCCGTGGGCATGGTGGCTGGGCTTCGAGCCGTCCTGGTGGTATCGGCGGAACTTGTGGGGCAAGGGTTGGCTTCGAGTTCTCCGATATGCCGCGCTGATTCGGCGTCACCGGTTCGACCTGGTATACAGCAATTCGTCGGTGATTTTCGAGCCGGCGTTGGCCGCGCGCTTGGCCGGCGTTCCCCACGTCTGGCACGTCCACGAAATCCTGGACCCTGCATATTGGCCGACGCGGCTGGCTCCGCTGCCCGGCCTGGCCAAGCGGCTCAGTCGCTGGTCCCGCCGCATCGTTTTCGAGTCCCATGCGGCACGGCGGGTATGCGAGCCGTTCATCGACGCCGCGAAGACCCGCGTGATCCACAATCCGCTGCGATTCACCGCGGAGGACGCGGCTTGTCCCGAGGTACAGGAAAAGGCCGCCGCGCTGCGATCCGCGCTCGATCTGACACCCCAAGACGTCATGGTCCTATGGCTGGGACAGTTCTCGCCGCGCAAGGACCCGCTCTTGCTCGTGCGAGCAGCGACCTTGCTCGCCGAACGGCAAGACTTACCGCGGGTGGTGCCGGTTTTTCTGGGCGACGGACCGTTGCGATCCGACGTGGCCGCGGCCTTGGGTGACGGCGGACGGATCGGTGAGTTCGAACCGGATGTTCGCCCTTGGCTCGCCGCCTGCGACGTGCTGGCGTTGACCTCGCGGCAGGAATCGTTCGGGCTGGTGCTGCTGGAAGCGGCCGCCTTCGGGAAGCCGGTCGTCGCCACGCGCGCGGAAGGTCCCGCCGAGATCATCCGGCATGGGGAAACGGGATTGCTGGTCCCCATCGGCGATGTCGCCGCCTTGGCGGAAGCCCTCGCCGCTTTGGCCGCCAGTCATGATACCCGGCAACGGCTGGGCCGAGCCGCTCAGCGGTTCGCATTCGAGCATTTCTCGGCGGAGAGCTACGTCCGCGCCGTCCACGCGGTTTGGGGCGAGTGTTGGGAAGCATCTCCTTCGATCCAAGGGGCTGGATGAGGTCCATCGTATGACGGAACGCCCTTTGGTCAGCGTGATCATCCCGATTCATAACGGTGCTCGGTTCCTAGAGCACACCTTGCAAAGCGTCCTGCGGCAGAGCTACTCGCCGATCGAAATCGTGGCCGTGGACGACGGATCGGCGGACGATTCGTGCGAGGTCGTTCGTCGCACGGCACCGAACGCGCGGTTGATCCGCCAGGCCAATCACGGCGTGGGCGTGGCCCGCAATCGCGGTATCTTGGAATCGCGGGGGGAGTTCATCTGTTTCCTAGACCAAGACGATTGGTGGGAAGCGGACAAGGTGGAACGGCAGACGCGATGCTTTGCTCGGCCGGAAGTCGGCCTGGTGCATACCGCGGCCCGCTACTTCGCCGACGCGGACGGAACCTGGCGGACCTCCCCGGACGCAACGGCGGACCCGGCCGAATTGGTGGGCCGCTGCCGTCAAAGGCTGCTTTTGGGGAATGCCATCTGCAATTCCAGCGTCATGGTCCGGCGCGCCTTGTTCGCCCGGACCGGGCTTTGCAGCTTGGAGATTCGGGGCAACACGGTGCAGGACTACGACTTGTGGCTGCGGTTCGCCGCGGTTTGCGAGTTCGCCTATGTCGCCGAGCCGGTGACCGTGTTTCGCATCCATTCGGCCCAAGGAACCAGCGACCGCCGCGGTATGTTGCGGGAGCAGACGGCGATGCTGGAGCGGGTGTTGCGTGCCGAATCGGCCGCCGTTCGTCGCACGATGCGCCGGCGGATGGCGGAATTGTACGACCTGCTCGGCTCATTTCATCTGGATTTCCACGACGCAGCGGAGGCTCGCGCCGCCTTTCGCCGTTCCCTCCGCTGGCGGCTTCGCTTTCGCGCGCTCTTGCTTTGGGGCGTTACGTTTCTGCCCCACGGGGGCGTGAGCGGCATCCGCCGTATTTATTACCGCCTGAAGGGAATGCCGCGATGAGCGCCGCACGCCTCTGCAAACGACTGTTGCGGGGAGTCGCCTGCGTAATCGTGGCGCCTTGCGTCGCGGCATGCCGTGCGGCCGGCCTTTTGATCGGCCGGCAGCGGGCGTTCGCCGGGTGGTCGCAGCTTTTCGCGGTCTTGCCGGGGGTGTGCGGCTGTTACCTCCGCTGGGCCTTTTATCGCTGGACGCTGGCCCACTGCGGGCGGGACGGCGAGATCGGCTTCGGCACGATCTTCTCACGCGACACGGCCGAGATCGAGGACGGCGCGTACATCGGCGCCTATTGCGTGTTGGGAAACGTAACCGTGCGGCGGAACGCCCTCATCGCCTCCGGCGTTTCCATCCCCAGCGGACGCCGTCAACACCCGCTCGACCCCGTGGGTCGAGATCGCAAGCACGCGGACCAAATTCATGAGCGGATCGTCATCGGCGAAAACGCTTGGATCGGCGAACGGGCGGTGGTGATGGCTTCGGTGGGCGCGGACTGTGTGATCGGGGCCGGTGCGGTCGTCGTAAAACCGATTCCCCCGGGAAGCCTCGCTGTGGGTGTTCCCGCCCGGGTTATTCGCACCGCCGCCGGGGTCGTACCACCCGAAACCGATCGCAGAGATTTCGAGGGGGAGGACGCCGGGCCGCATGCTTGATTTGCCCGTGCAATTCTTCCGGGTGCCCGCCGCCGCGATCCTCCACGATCGCTTGAAGGCGGCGGAACCCGTGCGATTCGGCCTGCCCGTGCGGCCGGGCACGTTCCGATTGCCGGCCGCGAAGCTGATCTCACCCGACGGCGGCGAAACGGCGGCACAAGCGCGAATCACCGCCCGATGGCCCGACGGCTCGGCCCGATGGGTCCTGATCGACGCTGTCCTCCCTCCCGAATCGCCGGTCTGTGACGGTCGAGAATGGATCTGCCGCCTGGAGGAAGGCATCGAAACCGCGTGCTCGGCGGGGTCGGCGATCACGGAAGGCCGCGGATTGTTAGCATGGGACGGCCGCGGCGGCTGGGATTTCCGTCCGGCCGATCATGCTCGAAGCTCGCGGTCGCTGTTGCTCACCTGGGATGTGCGGGACGGCTCGGGGCGGATATTTCAACCGAAAGCGGCTCGGCGAATCGAGCGGCTTACCGGCCCGATTGTTTTCATCGAGCGGTGGGAAGGAAGCTTCACCGCGACGTTGCGGCCGCTACCCTCGCGTGTTCACCGCGACCTTGTGTGGCGGATGACCTGGGAGTTTTTCCCGACCGCCGACCTCGCCCGGATTCGCTTGACGTTGCGGAACTGCGGCCGGGCACGGCATCGCGGCGGGTGCTGGGACCTGGGCGATCCCGGGTCGATCCTGCTCGAGGATTTCACACTCCGTATTCGCCCATCGGAAACGGCACAAGCGTGGATCGGCCGCATTCGGGACGGTAACGCCGTGCAGACTCTCGGCGGGACATTCTCAAACGATACGCAACAGGGCGGCCCGCGCGATCGGGGCGAACCGGACGTCGTGATCTATCAGGATTCCAGCGGCGGCGAGAACTGGCGAAGTTACAACCACATCAATGCCCAAGGCCGCATTCCCTGCCGTTTCCGCGGCTTCCGCGCCGACCTGCCGAGCGGAAGGCTCGAGGGTTCTCGGGCGGAGCCGGTCCTCGCATTGCGGAACCGCGACG
The DNA here is from genome assembly GCF_055386265.1 of Thermogutta hypogea. Lineage (NCBI taxonomy): Bacteria > Pseudomonadati > Planctomycetota > Planctomycetia > Pirellulales > Thermoguttaceae > Thermogutta > Thermogutta hypogea. Next base: position 31,128 of record NZ_AP042425.1, on the reverse strand, counting down.
CTTGGCTGGTCGCGGCCGTCCCCGAGTTCTGGCAGCGTTTTCCCAAAGCACTGCGGATTTCCGCCGACGAGATCGCCCTGGGGATTCTGCCAGGGGAATGGGACGATCTCCATGAACTTCAAGGCGGCGAGCAAGTCACGACCGCGGTCTGCTTGCGCTGGGCTGCGGCTGCGCCTGAAACGCAGACATGCGACCGGGAGACGCTAAACGCTGCGGATGCGCTGCTGTTTCCGCTGCAAGCGGTGAGCGGTTGGGAGCCGTCTGCTGCCGTGGAGATCGGTGACGCGGCGGTCTCGCCGGATGCCTACGCTTCGCTGCCCGTCGCGGGTTTTGCCCAAAGGGGATTGTGCGGCGAAAACGGCCTGTTGTCGCATCGGGAAAAGGTGGACGAGTACGGTTGGCGGCATTTCGGCGACGTCTATGCCGATCACGAAGCCCGGCATTATCGCGGCGACGCGCCCCATATCTCGCATTACAACAATCAGTTCGATCTGTTGCTGGGCGCGGAGCTCCAGCGGCTGTGCGCTCGGTCGGGCGACTGGGACGCGATCATCCATCCCCTGGCGCGGCACGTGATGGATGTGGATGTCTATCACACGGACCGCGACCGCGCGCCTTTCAACGGCGGGTTGTTTTGGCTGACCGACCACTATCGCACGGCACACACGTGCACGCATCGCGCTTTCTCGCGGAAGAACGCAGCGCACCCCGGCTACGGCGGCGGCCCCAGCTCCGAGCACAACTACACGACCGGACTGTTGATGTATCACTTTCTCTTCGGCGACGAGGACGCCAAGGAGGTCGTGCTTTCCCTGGCCGACTGGGTGATCGCCATGGAGGACGGCGGGCGAACGCCTTTTTTCTTTATCGACGCCGGTCCGACGGGGGCGGCGACGGCCACCAGCGAAGCCGACTATCACGGCCCGGGGCGCGCCGCCGCCAATAGCATCAACGCCTTGCTCGACGGCTGGCTGATCTCCGGCGAAACACGGTATCTCGACTTCGCCGAGCGCTTGCTCCGCCGCACGGTGCATCCGGCCGATGAGATCGCAACTCGCCGACTTCACGATGCCGAGCGGCGATGGTCGTATACGATGTACTTCGAGGTCGCGGCCCGGTACCTGCAACTCAAGCAGGCATGGAACCAATGCGACGACGCCTACGCCTACGCGGCCCGATCGCTGCTGCATTACGCTTGCTGGATGCTGGAGCATGAACGCCCGTTTCTCGCGCGGCGCGACGAGCTGGAATATCCGACCGAGGTCTGGGCCGCGCAATCGCTGCGCCAGGCCAACGTGCTCTGGGCGGCGTCGCGGTTGGCGGAGGGGGATCTGCGCAAGCGTCTGCGAGAGCGTGCGGAAGCTTGGACCCGGCAGGCTTGGCACGATCTGTATGCCTTCGAGTGCCCGGTCAATGCGCGAACGCTGGCCGTGGCCTTGACCGCGGCCTTGAGAGGGGCGTGCCATCGCCGGGCGCCGCCGCTGACGCCTCCTTCCGCGGGGCATCCGGATTGGGCACCGCCCGAGCCGTTTCTCCCTCAGCGCGTACGTGTCAAGCAGTCGCTACGTCGGCCCGCGGGTTGCATCGCGTCCTTGATGCGCGCGTTTTATCCGCCCACTCTCATCCGACTCTTGAATCTGCTGCGAACGTGGCGAAACTGAGTTATGGGAGCGATCCGGCGAAGAATGCGGCGATCCGGCTCGCCGCGAGACGGGTCGCCGGCCGGAAGAGCCATTGAAATCGGATGGTTGTGCATGAAACCGAGCGCCGACGAGGGGCCGTCGCGGGATCTCCTGCGGTGGTTGCGTCCGACGTATTATTTCTCTCGCATCAGCGATTTGTCCCCGGAGTGGCTCCAATCTCAAGGGTTGGAAGGGTTGTTGCTCGATTTGGACTCCACCCTCAAGCCCTATCGCCAAGCGACCGTCGCTCCGGAAACCGCGGCATGGATTCGTCGCGTGCAGGCGGCGGGAATCCGGCTGTGCATCGTGTCCAACGGTGGGGGAAGACGCGTGGCGGTGACGGCCGAAGAGCTGGGAGTACCCTTTCTCGCGCGGGCGTTAAAGCCGTTCCCCTGGCGATGCCGCCGGGGAGTGCGGCTGCTCGATGTGGCCCCCTCCGCCGCGGCCATGGTGGGCGACCAACTCTTCGCCGACATTTGGGCCGGGTATTGGGCGGGGATTCGCACCATTCTGATCGTCCCGCTCTCCCCCGAGCAAGAGCCGTTCGTCACAAGATGGAAACGCGGATTGGAACGCTGGCTCCTCGCCCGGTTGGGTGTGACTCCTCGTCCGGGAGCGGAGCCGTCGCTCGCCGCACCGTCGCCGGAGGCGCGGCATGACTGAAGCCGCCGCGCCCTGTCGAGGCCCGCTTTGGTGGGAACTGCTGCGACTCGCGCGGCCCGAGTACTGGTTCAAAAACGGGTTCATGCTCTTGGGCGTCATGCTGGCGGTTTTTTACCGGCGGCAAACCCTGGGCGAATGGCCGACCGACCTCGCGGCGTGGTTGCAGGCGGTCGTCGGCTTCGCCGCCGTGTGCTTGATCGCCTCCTCGAATTACGCCCTCAACGAATGGTGCGACCTGGAGTCCGATCGGTACCATCCGGAAAAGCGGAGTCGTCCCTTGGCGGCGGGGCGACTGCCCCCTTGGTCGGCCGCCGTGCTTTGGGCGGTCCTGGCGGCGGCGGGAATGTCCTTGGCAATAACCGTGAATGGCCCTTTCGTGGCGGCGGGCGGGGCCTTGTTGGGAATGGGGATCGTGTATAACGTCCGGCCCATCCGCGCCAAGGATTGGCCCTACATCGACGTGCTCACCGAATCGGTCAACAATCCGTTGCGGCTGTTTCTCGGATGGTTCACCATCGTGCCGGACCGCGTGCCGCCGCTCTCCCTGATCTTCGCCTACTGGATGGCCGGCGCATTCTTCATGGCCGCCAAACGGCTCGCCGAAAAACGAAGCCTCGGCTCCGACGAGACGGCCGGAAGGTATCGCCCTTCCCTCGGCCGCTACGCCGAGAACGATCTGTTGATGCAGATGTTTTTTTACGCCTCGGCCGCCTCCTTGCTCCTGGGCGTGTTCATCGTCCGCTATCACGTGGAGTTGATCTTGGCCGTTCCGCTCGTGGCGGGTGTCTTCGCCGCCTATCTCCGCCTCACGCTGGCACCCGGCAGCGTCGCACAGCAGCCCGAGCGATTGTATCGCGAGCGCTGGTTGATGAGTTACCTGGCGATGTGCCTGGTCGTATTTACGGTCTTGATGTTCGTGGAATGGCCTTGGCTCCGGGCGTTGATCAACGTCGATGCCTCGGGCGTCCCGCCGATCTGGCAGTTGTGAATCCCCGCCCGTGAATTCCGGCAAGTTCTCCGAATCGTCACCCGACCTCCCTGCCGCCGGATCCCCGGATTCCGTGCCGATCCACCAAATCGTTCACAGTCTGGCGGTGGGAGGAGCGGAGGTCTTGGCCGTGCGGTTGGCCGTGAGCCTGTTGCCTCGGTATTGCAGTCGCATGATCTGTCTGGACGAAACCGGGCCCCTGGCGGAGCGCGTCGCCGCGGCAGGATTGCACGTGGAAGTATTGGGGCGCGGGCCGGGCTGGGATCGCGCCTGTGCCCGGCGGATGCGGCAACTCCAACGCCGGCAGCGACCGGCCGCCGTCATCGCTCATCAATTCACGCCGTATTTCTATGCCGCTTGGGGGCGCGGTCTGCGACGCCGGCCCCCGCTGGTGTTCGTCGAGCATGGGCGATTCCACCCCGATCGGCCTAACCCCATCCGAAAAATCTTCCATCGGTTGATGCTCCGATCCTGCGACCGCGTCGTGGCGGTAGGCGAGGCCGTCCGGCAAGCCTTGATTCGCAACGAAGGCATCTCCGGGCGCAAAATCCGCGTCATCTACAACGGCGTCCCCGTGGATCGTTTCCGCCGGAATGAGGAATCGCGACGCAAGCTCCGAACGGTATGGGGACTTTCCGAGCGGGATTTCGCCGTCATGCAGGTGGCCCGCTTGGATCGCCTCAAGGATCACATCACGGCCGTCCGCGCAGCCGCCTGTTCAAGCTCTGAGCATCTGCGGTGGTTCATGGTGGGCGACGGCCCGGAAAGGCAGGCCGTGGAGGCGGAGATCGCCCGACTGGGCCTGCAAGGCCGGGTTCAACTCTTGGGCGAACGCCGCGACATTGCCGAGTTGCTGTCCGCCGCCGATGCCTTCGTCCTCACCAGCATCAGCGAAGGCATACCGGTGACGGTACTGGAAGCCATGGCGGCTGAGCTGCCGGTCGTGGCCACACGGGTGGGCGGACTGCCCGAGCTGCTGCGCGAGGGCGAAACCGGATTGCTCGTCCCGCCTGAGACCCCCGAAGCCGTCGTCGGTGCCCTCCAAGTCTTGATCGACGATCGGGAAAAGGCGCGAATGTGGGGACAGGCCGGCCGGAAACTCGCTGAATACCGGTTCAGCGAAGCCCGGATGCACGCCGAATATCGCCGACTCTTGGAAGAGATTATCTTGCCGCACCGATCGGGCGGTAGGAACGACGTATCCGCCCCGAAAGGTTCGCCGTGAGCGACGACTTCCCTCGGCAAGGCTCGCTGATCGTCTTTGCCGACGATTGGGGGCGGCACCCGTCCAGTTGCCAATATCTGGTGCGGAACTTGACGCTTCGGCGGCACGTGCTGTGGGTCAACACCATCGGCATGCGGCGGCCGCGGCTGGATCGCACCACCTTCCGCCGCGGATGGGAAAAGCTACGGGAATGGTTGAGGAGGGATCGCCTCGCCTCCGGAAAGCCGGAGGCGGTGCAACCCGCGGTTGTGCGGCCTTTGATGTGGCCGAGCTTCTCTCGCCGTTGGGAGCGCGCGTGGAATCGGCGGCTTTTGGCCCGGCAACTGGAGCCGCTGATCGCCGACCTCCCCAAACCGCGAACCGCGGTAACGACGATTCCCATCGTAGCGGATCTGCTGGAATCGCTGCCGGTGGATCGCTGGGTCTATTACCGCGTGGATGATTTCCGCCATTGGCCCGAGATGGACGGCCGCGTCATGGCCGACATGGAGCGTCGGTTGATTTCCAGCGCCGACCGCATCGTGGCTGCAAGCGAGCGTCTCCAACAAGGCGTGGAAGCCTTGGGCAGAGACGCCGTTCTGCTCACTCACGGCGTGGATTGGCACGCGTGGCAGGAGGTCGCAAAGGCTCCGCGTGAACTTTGGGAACAGGCCGAGGCGTTATTCCGCCCTCTCCCGCCGCCGCGATCGGTCTTTTGGGGATCGATCAACTGGCAGATGGATGAGGACATTTTGGCGGTCCTCAGTCAAAGATCGGAAGGCGCGATCGTCTTGGTCGGACCGGTGACCGATTGCCCCGCCGGCATCCTTCGGCTTCCGCGAGTGCGAACCGTCGGAGCGGTCAAGCCGGAGCTACTCCCTCTCTTGGCCGAACTCTCCACCGTCCTCATCATGCCGTACAAGAATGGGCCGGGACTGGAGGAATCACAGCCATTGAAGCTCAAGGAATACCTCGCCACGCGACGGCCGGCGGTGGTGCGGGATCTCCCCGCCAATCGTGTTTGGCAAGACGCGCTGGACTTGGCGAACTCGCCGGAAGAATTCTTGGAAGCCGTGCGATTGAGGATCCATACCGGCTTGCCGCCGGCGCAGGAGCTGGCGAGGCGGAGGGTTTGCGAAGAAAGCTGGGAGAAGAAGGCCGCCGTCTTCGACCGCATTCTGTTCGAGGGCCTTTCGCCGGGCTGAGCCGATGTTGCCTTTTTTCCACAGGCTGCGCCGCGGGCGACGAGAGGAAGCGACGCCCCTTTGCCGATGGGAGACCAAGAACCGCTTCGCCGCACGGGCTTCGGCCGAGCTTTAGCCCCATTCTTGCCGCTCGCGGTTGTCGATCGCCGAATTGGCACGCCCTTCGCAATGAGGGTTCGACGCGGCGGATCAATCCGTCGATGTTGCAATCCCACTTGCCGTACCGAGAAAGGACGAGCGCATGAAGCGATTCGGCACGCGAATTCTCGATCCCGTTTTGGATCATCGACAGGTGGAATGGCGGCTGGTACCCGCGGAGGAGTGCCCTGACGCGGAAGCTGAGGCCGATATCATACGGCGATTCTTTCGCACGCCGCACGAGCCTTGGGAACCGCACGGGGCGTACGTGGAGCCGGTCGAGGTCCGCCGCACCCGGCGCTGGGTGTTGTTCCGGCAAGTATCCGGCCTTCAGGATTGACCGGTCACGGTGCCGTTACGAGGCGAGCCAAAAAAAGCACCGGCCTTCCCCAAGACGGAAAGGCCGGTGGGCTTGTCCTTGTGACGCCGAACTCGACTCAGGAGTCGAGTCCGTCAAGTTTACCGCAGCAGGGCCAGAACGGCCTGCGGGTTCTGATTCGCGATGCTCAACACGGACGTACCGGATTGCACCAGAATTTGAGCGCGCGTCAGCTTGGCGCTCTCGGCCGCGAAGTCGGCGTCGCGGATGTTGCTTTCCGCCGCGGTCAGGTTTTCCAAGGCGTCGTTCAAGGAGCTGATGTTGGTCTCGAGCGTCGTGCGTTGGAAGGCGCCTAACCGTCCGCGAAGATTGGTGACCAACGAGATCACCTCATCCACCACGGCCGCCGCGCCGATCACGTCGTTGGTCAGCGACTTGCTGCCGCCCGATCGCAGCTCTTGCAGGCGTCCCGAGGCACCGCCCAGCTTGGCGGTATTGACGCTGCGAATGCCGATTCGGGCCTGTTGATTGGAGACGACGTTCGGGCCCAACTGGAATTGGGCGCCGCCGCCGACGATCGAGAACGTCATGCGCGTCCCGGCCGCCACGGTCGCGGCGAGGCTGAACGTCAAGTCCACCGCCGCGGTATTGATGGATGCCGTCAAGCCGGTGGTAACGGCTTCGTAGCCGTTGACCCGGATCCGGGCATTGGTACCGGTGGCGCGGTCGGCCACCGCCCCCGCGGAGTTCTTCATCACGAAGCTGCCGCTGAGGGCTTTGACCGAAACAAAGGCGTCGCTCCCGTAATCGGTAGCCTCGATGGTCAGGCCGGTGTTGGTCTCGTCGCTGTTTCCCAACAGGGCGGCGCCCCATTCGCTGCCGACATCCACGACGCCGCCGGAGAGTTCGGCGTAGTCGGAAATGGTCACGGCAGCCGCACCGGTACCGCCGGTACCCACCGCCGCCGTGAACAGGGCCGAGGTCGTGCTATCGTTATTGATGGCCGTGATCACTTGGTTGGCCGTGCTCACGCCCGACTGGATGCCTACCGTCAGGGTCTTCGTGGCGGCGTCCCAGGTCACCGTCTCGGATCCGGCCGTGGCGGTATCCTCGAAGACCAGCCGCACGCCGTTGTAAGCGGCCCCGGGCTGCACCGCGGTCAGTTTGACTTGGGCGTTGCGACCGTTCACGGCGTAGGTCGTGCCGGAGGCCTGGGCGTCTTGGAGCTGGGTCCCCGCCGTGGCGAAGGCCAGATCGCTCGTGGTCGGAGCCAACAGGCCGGAACCGTCGCTCCCCTCGGCGTTGCTCACGCTGATCCCCAAGGGGGCCAGGGCGGCCGCATTGGCCGGGTCGTTGAAGTAGTCGATCAGGTCCTGGGCCGTGGTCGTGACCACGCCGTCGGCGGTGGTCGCCAGGTGGATCAGGATCGTCCCTTCGCTGACCACGCCGCCCGACGTCGTGGCCAAGGTGCCGGTCATCGAGGCGTGGATGTTGCCCGAACCGTCGCTCGTGCCGAAGTGCGTGGCGCGGAAGAACTTGCCCGCGTAGCTGTCGTTGTTGAGCAGGTTCACCACCTGCGCCGCCGTCACGCCGCCCGTGATGTCCACGTTGAACGTGAGGGTTTTGCCTTCCGCATCCCAGACCACGGTGTTGTCCGTGCTGTCATTGAAGACGATGTTGACGTCGTCGTATTCCTTGCCCTTGAACCGCGAGGTGATCTGGAAGGTGCTGTTGGCGTTGACGCCCTGCACCAGGGCCGAGGCGAAGCCGGTGACCTGCGGATCGGTGGCCAGATCGACGCTCAAGGCCTCGCCCGGCGTGGAGACGAAGCGGATGTTGCGGGAGCCTTCCGGCCCGAGGAACTGGAGCCGGTTGTTGGCCTCGGCGGTGCCGTAGTAGGCGTATTCCTGGAACTCGCCGACCGTGCCGTAGCCGTTGTTGCCGGCGGCCAGCGAGGCCGTGACCACGGCGGCGGCGGCCGAGCTGTTGATGGCCGCGACCACGTCGTTGGCGGTGGCAATGACGTCGCCGCCGGTGACGCCCCCCGCGGTGGTGAAGCCGGCCCAGGTCCCGTCGGCGACGGCCAGCGTGCCGGAGCCGTCGGACTCGCCCACGTGCGCGGCCGTGAAGAGGGCCGAAATCGTGGCGTCGCTATTGATGGCGCTGACCAGGTTGGCGGCCGTGGTCACGCCGTCGTTGATGCCGATGTTCAAGACCTTGGTCGTGTGATTGTAGCTGAGCGTGATCGGGCCGCCGGTGTCGGTGACGTTGAGCGTGACGCCGTTGAACTCCTCGCCCTTGATGTTGGCGGTAAGGCTGATGGCGTTGTTGGTGCCGGTCGGATTGACCTCGCCCGAAGCCGCCACCCATTGCCGCGTGCCCAGTTGGACGTTGATCAGGGCGGGGGTGGCACCGCTGGCCGCAGTATAGGAAACGGTGGTCGAGGCGGAGCTGCCCTTGGTGTACTTCACGCGGATGTCGCCGGCCGCCTGGCCCGCCTGGTTGGCCGTGATCACCACGTCGTTGTCCAGGCCGAAGCTGGACGTGGTGATGGTGCCGGCAGTGGCCTCGGTTTGGACGACCGCCCGGACACCCAAGGCGTCGGACACCAGATTGATGGCCTGGGCCATGTCGGTGATGCTGCTGCCCGCTGCGAAGCTGAAGGCCTCAGCGCCGTTCTTACCCGCGATCTCGAGGACCACGTCGTCCGCGATCGCTCCGTAGGAGTATCGCAGGCTTCCCTTGGTAGCTTGCGACACGACATCCAGGTTGACGTCGATTTGGCTCAGCGTGCCGAAGTTGGCCTGATCGATCTGGAGGCTGGTGATCTTGCTGGTATCCACTCCCGAGGTAATGAAGTCGAGACTGCCATCCAGGAGCCGCTGACCTTGAAATTGGGTCACGTTGGCGATGCGGTCGATGGCCTCAAGCGAGGAATCGATTTGCAACTGATTGGCCTGGATCTGCTCGGCCGACAGGGCGCCCGTGTTGGCGGCCTCGGAGACCAGCCCGCGGATGTCGTTCAGCAAGGAGCTGACCTGGCCCAAGGCGCTATCCGCGGTGGCGATCATTTGGTTGGCGCGTTCGCTATTGGTGATCGCCTTCTGCGTGGCCGTAATATTGGCCCGCAGGGCCTCGCTGGCGATCAAACCGGCGGGGTCGTCCTTGCCCACGTTGATTCGCAGACCGGTGCTCAAGCGGGTCAGGGCTTCCTGCAACTGAGCTTGCGACCGAGCAAGAGTCTTTTGCGCGGTCAAAGAACTGACGTTGGTGTTGATGCGGGTCATGGTCTTTCACCTTTTCACAAGGAACAAGCGGGATTTTGCCGGCACGGGATGCCTCGGCTTTGGCCGTGGCGTCAGTCGACCTGTCCAAGTGCGGGCAAGGAAGGGCGACCGACCGTGTGTTTTGGATTACCTTGGTTTCCGTCTCCCGTCTCGACGAAAGGGGTTGCAATGATGGACGACACACGCGAACGCTACAGCGAGTTGCCGCATCCAAGCGGGCGCAACTCCGTGCCCTAGGCAACCGCTATCGAGGGATATCGACTCGACACGCTGGGATGTTTAGGTAACATGGATAACATCCAGTTTTCGCGGTCGATACCTCTCATTTTGCGTTTCGTCACGCAAATGTAGGTCACAAAAACGAAACCGGCCGCCGCGAGGGAGAAAATTCTTTCGCGGCGGCCGCATCTTCGATACAAGCGGAATTCCGCTGGCCGAGCGTGCCGACTGTATCACTTTTTCGATTCATCGGCGGCGGTGTCGGTCGCGGAGCCTTCCGCGGCCTTGCGCTCTTTTTCACGCTGAATCGCCTCGTACACTTCCTTGCGGTGCACGGGAATTTCACTGGGAGCCTGAATTCCGAGACGAACTTTATCGCCCCGAATATCCACCACCGTGATGACGATGTTGTCCCCGATGATGATGCTCTCGTCTCGTTGGCGAGATAGGACAAGCATCGGATGCTCCTTCACCTGGAATTGTTCGGGTTGGGGATGACGGGCCCGGGCGTCGAGTCGCTGCCGTTCCGCGTGATTGGGGTCTTTATGCTCTCCGCGACCGGGCCTGGCTTTCTAGCCCGCCAACACTTTGCTCTTCCCCGGGGCTTGGCAGACGCCCCTGCGCGAACCGTTGGTTTGCACGTCCTTGCGGGGCGTCTCGGCACATCAAGCGGCGAAACAACGCCGCGCGGAGACCAAGGACCGCCGCCGTCCATAATCGCTTCGGCAAAAAACCACTCCCTAGCCCAATCCCATTGACTCCGCTCGGGTTATACCGAAAAAGCCGAGAACGAGAGGTTGCCCGCAAAGCCCGCCGGCAAGCGTCCATCCGGCAATTCCCCTACCGCCTTACGAACCGCCCTCAATACAGGACATCGTGGATTCATGCGACGGCACGAGGGGTGAACCGTGCTGCCGAGCCTTGAACATCGGCCCAACACGGATTCGAGGCTCAACAGCCTCCGTTGACAGCCGAGCAACGCTGGGTGCCGATCATGGAGGCCATGCGGAGCCGGCCATCGGTCTTGCCGCGGACCGTCGGATTCGTCACCATGACAATGCAACTTTTGACATTCGGTCTGCCCGGAAAATAGTCTAAACGCTCCGCATCGGAGCGAACCTTTGCGAGCGGTTTGAATCCGACATGGGAATTGTGCGATATTGTCGGCGATGGTACGCGTTCTTCTGATCGGTGACACGTCTTGGCCGGAGTTTTACCCCTGCATCAGGCTGTTAGCCGATATGCGCGGAGTTCGCATTCGGCGGCGGCCATCCCTCGCTGCGGCGGCGGATGCACCGGACGAGCACGATTTGGTGATCATCTTGCAGCGATATCCGGGCGAGCATCAGGCCAAGGACTTGGAGCGATTGCGGAACTCCCAGCCGCTTGCCCGATTTGTCGTCATTCTGGGAAGCTGGTGCGAAGGCGAGGGTCGCTCCGGAGAACCGTTGCCCGGCACGCTGCGCTACTACTGGCACCAGTGGATGTCGTCGGCCCAAGAACAGTTGCGATTGTTACGGGCGGGAAGGAATCGGGCGTGGAGTCTGCCGCCCACGGCCACCGACGAGGACCTCGTCTTGGCCGAAGCGAACACGGTTACGGCGACGAAGGGGCCGCGGGCGGAGAGTCCCGTTGCGGAAAGGATTGCGCCCCTCCTGCTGGTCATGTCGCGGGACTACTCGGTTTTCGAATCGTTGCAATCGGCGGCCCGCCTGTGGGGAATCACGGCGGAATGGCGCCGCTTAAACGCAGGACTTCAACCCCTGCCGGATGGAACGGCCGCCGTGGTGATCGACGTGGAGCGCGACGGCGAGTTGCCCCCGCGGCGTCTCGGCCGGTTTCAAGCCAAGGCGGGCGGCAAGGCACCGGTACCCATCGCCCTCCTAATGGGATTTCCGCGCTCGCACGATGTCCAACGCTATCTTCGGGCCGGGGCAACGGCCGTGCTGTCGAAACCTTACGCGCTCCGCGACTTGGAGCGAATCCTCCTTCCACAGCTTTATGATGATGCGGCCTAGAGCTTGGGAAAGGGCAAAATCATGAGACTCGCGAGCGTGTTGGTTCTTTCGCTGCTGATGACTCCCGCAGCCGCCGCGGACGCCCCGCCATTTCGCTCCGTCGCTTGCGAGGGCGTTTACCCGCATCATTTGCAGGGTATCGCGGTGGATGCAGGGGCGATCTACTGGTGCTTCACGACGACCCTGGTAAAGACCGACCTGAGCGGCAAATTGCTCAAGAGGACGGCCGTGGCCAACCATCATGGAGACCTTTGCCATCACGACGGCAAACTGTATGTCGCCGTGAATCTGGGCAAGTTCAATCATCCCGACGGAAATGCCGACTCGTGGGTCTATGTGTACGACGCGGATTCCTTGAGCGAGATCGCGCGGCATCCGGTACCGGAGGTCTTTCACGGAGCAGGCGGGATCGGCTTTCGCGACGGGCACTTCTTCGTCGTGGGTGGTTTGCCCGACGGCGTCCCGGAGAATTACGTCTACGAGTACGACGGCGATTTCCGATTCATCAAGCGGCACGTCATCAAGAGCGGCCACACACACCTCGGCATTCAGACGGCAACTTTCGCCCACGACCGCTGGTGGTTCGGCTGCTACGGCACGCCGCCGATTCTGTTGGTGACGGACGCCGATTTCCGGATGCTCGGCCGCCACGAATTCGATTGCGCGCTGGGAATCGAGGGTCTGCCGGGTGGGCATCTGTACGTCGCGAACGGTGGGTGCGGAGGCTCGGGGTGCACCGGAAACGCGCGACCGGCGGTCCCCGATCCCGACACCGGGCTGCGCATGCTCTCGGACGGAGGGCGGTAATGCGCGGCAAAGAAAGGCGTCCGTGAATCCGTTGCACGCCGCCGCTACGTTCGATTCCTGCGGACATGAAAGGAGGGAGCGACCAAGAGCGTCCTTTCACTCACTCCATCCCCGCGCGCATGCCCCAATGCAAAGCACGCGACTCTACGGCACATCGGCCGACTCCGTTCCGGGCGCGCTACGCTCGGTTTCCGCTCCGCCGCCCGATTCGGCAGATCCGTGAACCCCTAGCAGGGGACATTTCCATTCGAGGCTGACAACCCTCGGCGAATCGCCATTGCCAAAAAGTCGCCCCGGTCGCTAGCATGAAGGCGATGGTCGCGGCGGGCGCCCGCCGACAAGGATACCTCTTCATCAAAAGGGAGGCCTGACCATGGCCGGAACCAAGATTTCCCAGAAGGACCGCGCGAAGAGGCAGGGCAAGGAAAAGAGTACGTCAGATTCGGGAACGGGGGAGATGATTCACGTTGCCGCGATCGTGGAGTTGCAGCGAACCACGGTGGAATTGTGGCACCACATGCCGTTCAAGAATCCCTATCGCGGATTCCTGGCCCTGGTCTGTGAGCAGCATCGGCGCAACTTCGAACTTTGGCATGAAGAGGATCGGGCCCGCGACCCCACCGCCGATGACGCTCAGATCGCGGCGGTCAAGCGGCGGATCGACAAGCTGAATCAAGAACGCAACGATTGGATCGAGCGGCTCGACGCGGCGCTGTTGCAAATCATGGACGGCTGGGGCGTGCGGCCCCGCGCCAAGGCTCCGCTCAATACCGAAACGCCGGGAAGCGTGATCGACCGGCTCTCCATCCTGGCCCTGCGCATCTACCACATGGAAGAGCAGGCCGACCGGGCCGACGCCGACGAAGAACACAGGGCCGCCGCCCGGGCGAAATTGGCCGTCTTATTGCGCCAACACGCGGACCTCTGCGAGGCCTTCGAGCAACTGTTGGGCGATCTGTTCGCCGGACGCCGCCGCACGCAGGTCTACCGGCAATTCAAGATGTACAACGACCCCAACTTGAACCCTTATCTATACCGCGCTGCGACGCGTCCCGCGGCCTGATCGGTCGCTACGGCCCCAGGACGATGTCGGTCGAACGCAATACCGCGGTCGTTTCCGCGCACACGCTTGCGGCGGTCCGCGTACGGCGTCTCACGGCGCTGGGCCGCGAGGCAGCAAGCGTCTCCCTGCGATTGAAAACCCGTTCCGACAACGCAGCGTCTTGACTTCGGCTGCCGGGGGCGCCAAGATCATCAGCATTGCCGAACGATAACGCTACGCGGCGACTCCGGTCGGCGATCGGCCCCCATTTTCTTCCACGCAAGGAGAGTTCGATGATGGCCCGAGAACAAATTCAGCGTCGCGATTTCTTGGCAAGTAGCGCGGCCGCGGGCGCCGCGATGTTCGTCAGCGGCCGAGTCTTGGGGTTGGAGCCGGGGCAGCCCTCCGCCAACGAGAAACTGAACGTGGCGGCAATCGGCGTGGGGGGCATGGGCCGACACGACATCGCGCAGGCCGCCAAGACCGAAAATGTGGTCGCCATCTGCGACGTGGATCGGCGGTTTGCAGAGGACGTGGCCAAGAACTATCCCGGCGCCGCGATTTACGCCGACTTTCGCAAGATGCTGGAAGAGCGGAAGGATATCGACGCCGTGATGATCGCCACTCCCGACCACAGCCACGCGATCATTACGATTACCGCGCTAAAAATGGGCAAACATGTTTTCTGTCAAAAGCCCCTGACGCATAGTGTGGGAGAGGCCCTCCGGGTCAAGGAGGCCGCCGCCCAAGCGAAGACCGCAACGCAAATGGGCAACCAGGGCCAAGCCTCCGAGGGGGCGCGCTTGATTTGCGAGTACATCTGGTCAGGCGCCATCGGAAAGGTGCGCGAAATCCACTCGTGGTCGAATCGTCGGCCCGACATTTCACCCCGCGGCATTCCACGCCCCGCCGATACGCCCCCCGTGCCCGACTACTTGAATTGGGACCTTTGGCTCGGTCCGGCCAAGGTGCGGCCCTATCATCCCGCATACCATCCGTTCGCATGGCGAGGGTGGTGGGACTTCGGGACGGGCGTATTGGGCGACATCGGTTGCCATAACCTGTCCGCGGCGTTCAAGGCCCTCAAGCTCGGTTGGCCCACAAGCGTCGAGGCCTGCTCCACGCACTGGAGCGCCCCCCCGGAGGTCAAGACCGAGACGGCGCCCTCGGCCTCCATCGTGACGTATCGCTTTGCCGCCGAGGGTGAACGTCCCGAAATCGTGCTCCGTTGGTACGACGGCGGGATGATGCCGCCCATTCCTCCGGCATTGGGCGATCGCAACATCTTCGATAGCGACGGCACGCTGATCGTAGGCGATGACGGTATGCTGCTGGGCGCGACGCTGCTGCCGGAGGCACGGGCGAAGGAAGTCGGTACGCCGCCGCAAGTGTTGCCGCGCTCGCCCGGCCACTACGAAGAATGGATCCAGGCGTGCAAGGGCGGTGCCCCGGCGGGAAGCAACTTCGTGGATCATGCCGCTCATCTGGCGGCCGTGGTGCTGATGGGCAACATCGCGATCCGGACGGAGAAAAAACTGTTCTGGGACGCCGAGAAACTGCAATTCACCAACTCCGACGAGGCCAACGCCTTGCTCGATCCCCCCTACCGCGAAGGTTGGAATGCATAGGTTCGCCCGCGCCGCAAGGGCGCCCGGTTAACCCTGGAGGCTCGACCACCACACGGAGCGTCGAGAACGCGTCGATCTTGGCATCAGCAAAGGCCGCCGGCGCGAGCCGGTGAAGGCCGTCAATCATGTTGTCGGCCCGCATGGCGGTCGCACCGCCGTACCTTTTACCCGCAACAGAGAAGGTGTTTGGATGAAACCGCGAATACTGGTTGTCCTGTTCTTCATCGTCACAGTTGCGTTCGCAGGCAGCACCGCGCCGGTAGCGTCCGAGGCGAGCGATGCGTCGGACGGTTTTTTCCCCTTCGTGGTGGGCTACGAACCGGGCGATACGATCACCAACGTGAGCGGTATGTTGGACAAGCCCGCCGGCAAACACGGCTTCGTCCGTGCCGAGAATGGACACTTCGCGACGGATGTCGGCCGCATCCGCTTTTGGGCCACCAATCTCTGCTTCGAGGCCTGCTTTCCCACGAAAGAGGAGGCAGAGCGATTAGCCCGCCGATTGGCAAGCCTCGGCATCAACTGCGTGCGCATGCACCACATGGACAACCGCCACATCTGGGGTAAAAGTCCCAACAAGCTGACCATCGACCCGGAGATGCTGGACAAACTGGACTATTTAATCTTCCAGCTCAAGCAGCACGGCATTTACACGAACCTCAACTTGCACGTTTCCCGACAATTCGGCCCGGCCGAGGGATTTCCCAAAGTGGAGGGGCTGCCCAATTACGATAAGGGCCTGGACAACTTCGAACCCCGGATGGTCGAGTACCAACGCAAGTATGCCCGCGACCTCCTCACCCACGTCAACCCCTACACCGGCAAAGCGTATGTGGACGAGCCGGCCGTGGCGATGATCGAAATCAACAATGAAAACGCCGCCTTCGACGAGTACCGCAAGGGGGCCTTGGATAATCTGCCCGAACCATACGCCGCGACGTTTCGTGGGCTGTGGAACGGTTGGCTGCAAAAGAAATACGGCGGAGATGACGCTCTGCGCAAGGCCTGGAACGCCAAACGCGAGCCTCTCGGCACGGAAATGTTGCGCGCCGGAGATTTTGCGGGAGACTGGCAGCGAGTTTGGAACTTGCAGCGCGACGAGGTCAGCGAGGTCGAAGCGGCCGCCGCCGGCGGAGTCTTGCGTTTGGCCGTTCGCAAGAATGGCCGCGAGACTTGGATTCCTCAATTGAGTCAAGGCGGATTGGCGGTCAAGAAGGGGCAGGTTTACACGCTGCAATTCCGCATGAAAAGCGATGCCCCGCGGCGGGTCGACGTCAATTGCATGATGAACCACGAGCCTTGGCAGCGGTTGGGGCTGTCCGCGGAGGTCCGTTTGACCGCGGACTGGCGCGATTATCGCCTGAGCTTCACGGCCGAAGCCGATGACGCCAACGCCCGCATCACATTCAGTCAGCTCGAGCCGGGAAACTACGAGCTGGCGAGCGTCTCGCTGCGGCCGGGCGGAGTGTCGGGCCTGGAAGACGGCGAGAGTCTCGCCGCCGGCACGGTGCCGATCATACCGGCTCGCGGTCCTCAACGAACGGCCGCCGCCAAAGCCGACTTCGCCGACTTCCTCTGGGATCTGGAGCGGGACTATTGGTGGGGCATGTACCGCTTTATCAAGGATGAATTGAAGGCGAAGCCTCTTGTGTCCGGAACGCAGTTGTCGTACAGTCCGGTCCACATTCAGGCGGGATTGGATTACATCGACTCCCATTCGTATTGGCAGCACCCGGGCTTCCCCGGCCGACCTTGGGACCCGGAAAATTGGTACGTGCGGAATGTGGCTTTGGTCAATGCGGGAGGAGGCACGCTGACCGGTCTGGCGAATCGCCGGGTGGAAGGCCTGCCCTTCACCGTCAGCGAATACAATCATCCCGCGCCGAATCAATATGCCGCCGAAGGCTTTCCCATGATAGCCGCCGTGGGGGCCTTCCAAGATTGGGACGGCATCTTCAGCTTTACCTACAGCCACAGCCGGGAATACGAGCCGAATCGTATCACGGGCTTCTTCGACATCAAGAGCGAGACGGCCAAGCTGGTGCATATGCCGGCCTGCGCGGCCATCTTTCTCCGCGGCGATGTCGCGCCGGCCAAGGGAGTGCGGTTGGTACCTTTACCTGCCGAAAAGGAGAGGGAGGCCCTCCGCGAAACACTGAATCCCTGGAATCTAACCATCGACCGATTCGGTCTGCCTACCGCCACGGCGCTGTTGCATCGCGTGGCCTTCGACCTCAAGGGCGGCACGCAGCCCGCCGCGGAAGACCTCGCGGACAAAAAGGTCTTCGTCGCGGATACGCAGCAGATTTGCTGGGACGTGTCGCGGGAGGGAAAGGGCGTTTTTCTCGTCAATACCCCGCGGTCCAAACTGTTGACGGGCTTTCCGGAAGGCCGCATCTTCAATCTGGACGGCGTCAAGCTGAATGTGGGCAAGACCTCTTTGGATTGGGCGACGGTCTCGCTCACCGCAATCGAAGGAGAAGGCTTTGACCGGCCCGGACGATGGCTCTTGGCCGCCACCGCCGCAGTCCGCAACAAGGGATGGCAAATTCGGGACTTAGGAAGCGACCGGATAACGCTCGGGCGACAATGGGGAGAAGGACCGACCGAGTGCGAGGGCGTACCGGCCCGAATAATGTTACCCGTGCCCGCCGATCGGGTGCAGGCTTTCGCCCTCGATGCTGACGGCCGACGCGGCGAACCCGTCCCCGTTGAAGCAAGCGACGGCTCCGCTGCGATGGAGATCGGCCCTCAATACCGTACCCTGTGGTACGAAATCGTCATCCGCTGATCGCGGGGGATTGATCCGCGGAGGCCTCACGGGCCGGCCCTACCATCGGGACCATCACAACGGTGCCTGACCGGAATTCCGGCCAGGCACCGGCTTCTTAAATTACTCATACCTCCTAATCGTTTTTACGGGATAACTCGTAAAACTTAATTAATCCGGCTCAATCGCTTCAGCCGATTAAATTGGAGGCGGAGTCCTCCCTATCGGGAAAGTCTCCTACTTTGGCTCCTATCACGGAGTTTTCCCAACCGGCGCCGTGGTTTTGATACGTCGTCGGGAACGTGGAACACGGGTGAAGCGATGAAATTACGAATCGCGTCTTTCTTCGCGGTGGTGGTGGCGTTGAGTGGGTTGGGCATGGTATCCGCTCAAACCGACTCCGAGCGTCGCCCCTCCTTTTTGGATCGTATCGGTCAGCGATTGAGCGAGGGACTCGCTACCAAACGTCCTGCCCCGGAGGCCGCGACGGACGAGACCCAGGCAAGGTCGGGAACCGTTCGGGCGGGGAGCGCCGCGGCGTCTCCGACGATCGCAAGCCCTACGATGGCCCCGCTTTCGGCCGAGCCGGCGGGGATCGAGCCGATGCCCGATCCCAATTTGGAAGCGGCGGAGCCTTCCGCCGAGCATCGCGTTCCGCTGCATCAACGGCTGAATCGCTATCGCGCGTCGCCGTTCGCCGTGTCGTCGGTGCCGGTGTGGACCGCACCTTCATCGGAGGAAAAGGACTCGCAAGACACGGCGGAAGCCCCGGGTGAGGCCACCATGGCAGGCGATTCCGGCGCAGCAGCGACCGTTCCAACGCCCGTCGTCGAAGCACGCGTTCCCACCCCGGCCGTACCCGAGGCGCGACGTGAGCCCGTTCCGCCGGTTTCCGCCGATGGAAGCGGTGTCTCCTCCGTCATGTCGCCCGACGGTTCGACCGTTGCGGCTCCAAGTTCGCCGTCACGAGCACCGGCCGCGTATTCGGTACCGACGTCGGCCGCCGCGCCTTCGACGAACCGTGCGATGACTCCCACGCCGGCGCCGCCGCAACCGCGCGCGGAAACGGCTCAGCGGGAACCGACCCCCGCCGCGACGCCATCCGTTCCGGCGTCCGACGTTCCTCCCGTATCGCCCCAGCGGCAGCACGAGCGTTATGTGCCGGCTTTGGGCGGGCGAAGCGTGGCCAATCGGCCCGCTTCCGTATCCGATGCCCTGTCCCACAGCTCTCCGGCCTACGCCGATGACGCCGTCGGCGGCAATGCCGTGGTCGATTCCGGTCGCTCGGCCGTCCCCGCAAACGAGGAAACGATCCGCAGCGCCGCACCGGCCGCCCGCAGCGCCGGTGAGCCCGCGGCGCAGACGCCCAGGTCGGCGGGTGATCGCGTGCTGATTAACCGAACTACGCCGCTTTTGAACGTGGAGACGATCGGACCGCGGCGCATCGCCGTGGGTCGCGAGGGTCTTTACACGTTGCAACTGCGGAACCAGGGACAAACGCCGGCTCGGCAGGTCGTGGTGCACGTGATGATCCCCAATTGGGCCGACTTGAACGGCGCGGAGCCGAGCGACGGGACCGTCGCACAGCAAACGGAAGGCGAGTTTCGCCACCTGACCTGGCGGATCGAGGAGTTGCCGGTCGGGGCCGCCGAGGCCTTGGACCTGCGGATCATTCCCCGCGAGAGCAAGCCCTTCGATTTGGCCGTGCAGTGGGAGTTCGCCCCCCCTCCCAGCCAAGCCTCGATCGAGGTGCAGGAGCCCAAATTGGAGCTGCGTTTGGACGGCCCGGACACGATTCTCTTCGGGCAATCTCAGGTGTACCGGCTGGAAGTGGAGAACTCCGGGACGGGCGACGCGGAAAGCGTGACGCTGGCCTTGGTGCCTCCCGGATCGGGCAGCCGCGAGGTTATTCGCCATACGCTGGGGACGATTCCGGCCGGTGCCAAGCGGGTGGTGGAGCTGGAGCTTGTGGCGAGGCAGGAAGGTGCCTTGAGTCTGGTGGTCGACGCGAAGGACGACCTGACGGCGACGGCACACCTGGAGCGGACCGTCACGGTCCTCAAGCCTGCCTTGGAAGTCTCGGTTCAGGGACCGCCCTTGCAGTATGTGGGCCAAGAGGACTGGTATGAGATCACGGTGCGCAACCCCGGCACCGCCCCCGCGGAAGATGTCCGAGTGCTGATTTCGCTGCCGTCGGCCGTGACCCTGGTCGCCGCCCCGCAGGCCGAGATTCAAGACAAGCAGCGTACCGTCCAATGGACGCTCGACCAACTTCCTCCCGGAAAGGAGGCGAAGTTCCGCTTGGCATGTCGCTATGCAATACCCGGCACGATTCGTTTGGCCGCCAATGCGGACGGGAAGAATTTGGCCGCCCAAGGCGAATGCCTAACGCAACTGGAAACGATTGCGGACCTCGCGCTGCGAGTCGAGGACCCGCAAGGACCGGTGCCGATCGGCAAGCCCGCGGAATACCGCATCATTCTCGAAAATCGCGGTACCCGCGCGGCGGAAAAGGTTCACGTCGTCGGCTTCTTCTCGGAGGGAATCGAGGCGGTGGCGGCCGACGGTGCTCCCAATAAGATTCTTCCCGGCCAGGTTTTGTTCACCCCGATTCGCGCCATAGCGCCGGGGGAAAAGGTCGTGCTGACCATTCGCGCCACGGCATCGAAACACGGCAATTTGGTTTTCCGTGCCGAGGCAAGCTGCCCGACCGGCAACATCCAGTTGGCCGCCGAAGAATCCACCTACTTCTTCGACGTGATGATGGCCGGCAAAGACGGCGATACGGTCCGTCGGTGAACCGGACCAAGACCGCGGGCCGGCGGAAGTGCGCGGCGTTCAACGGAGACGCCCGGCAAACAACCCCAGGGCGAATCCCAGGATTGCCGCCCCGATCGACGCCCCGCCGAAAAGCAGCGCGTCGCCGGAGAAGTAGTTGACCAGCGAACCGTACACGGCCGCGGCCAGAAGAAACACCCCCAGCGCCAAGAAGACCACGGCAATGGTAAGGCGTCGCAGCGCCCGGTGAATCCGATTCGATTCCCAGGAATCGGCCGTGGCGGCGGAAATCCGCGACGGCCCCGGCCCTTGCTCTTTTACCTCGTTCGCCATTCCGTCCTCTCCCGGTGGTTGCAGCCGGACACCGGCACGGTTCGGGGAAGCCGCCTCGCGTTGCGTCCCTTCGGGGCGATGCCGGCCGAGCCGTGTCCTCAGGGCAGTTGGGTCGGCTGAACCCAAATGTTGCGATAGGCCACCGGACCGTGATCGCCTTGCAGCATCAAAGGACCGACGGGCTTTTCGTCCTCAAAACTAGCGGAGCGGGTAGGGCCGGTCACCTCCACGTTCTCGTGGACCAACACGCCGTTGTGAAGGACCTTGATGAATCGGGCGTTTTCCACCTTCTTGCCCGATTCGTCGAACCGCGGGGCACGGAAGATCACGTCGAACGACTGCCATTCCCCCGGCTTGCGCGACGCATTGACTCGCGGACTCTTGCCCTCATAGCCGCCTTGCGGTCCCCATCGCTGGTAAATCCCGCCGCAATCGCCGTACTTGGGATGCTCCACACCCCAACTGTCTAAGACCTGTATCTCGTACCGCCCCTGGAAATACACGCCCGAATTGGATCCTTGCGGCACCATGAACTCGATGTGGGCGATGACGTCGCCGTGCTCGAAAACGCTGTGCAGATTCACGGTTCGGCCGTTGGGGCCGTTATAGATCACGCCTTGCCCCGGCGTCACCGAAAGCCGCTTGGGGTCGGCGGAGTCCATGGCGGCTTGGCCGACGGTCGCCCATTCGCCATGCGGTTCTCGCCAAGCGGCGAGATCCTCTCCCGTCAGCAGTACCTTTTTCGGCGGCTGATCCGCCTGCCCGTCGGCCGCTTGCTCCCCCCGGCAAAGGCTACCGGCAAGCAACGCCGGCACCAGCACGATCCACAGTCGCATCGGGGACCGGAACTGTAAATGTACGCGAGCGAGCAACCGTTGGCGCATCATCTTGGCATCTCCTGCCCGAATGTTGGAAAACCGTATGCGTGCCGTTCAAAACCACGGTTCCTGATATTAATACGAGGCGGCCCCCGAAGCAAGCGTCGGCCTCCGCGTCTCGTGCCCGCCGTAGCTCAAGGTTGCCCTTGCGAAATGGGCCCAGTGCCGAGCTGCCGACGCGCCTGCCGAATCGCCGATTGCGGCGTGTCGGAGGCTTGGCCGGACTTCTCCGCGGGGTTACAGTGTTGGAGGTACCGCGATGCGGCGATCCGGCCGCCGCATTCCGCCCTACGACGTCCTATTCCTAGCCGGCAGCAACCATGGGAGGCCGCGGTCATGCGAATCCGTCAACTCGTTATGCTGGGAGTTTTCATCGGCCTTACGGCGGGGACGCTCGCCGCGACGACCGGAGCGGAGGAGACCCCGGCTCGTAAACTCAACGTCCTGTTCATCGCCGTGGACGACCTGAAACCGGAATTGGGCTGCTACGGCGCCTCCCACATCAAGTCGCCCCACATCGACGCTTTGGCATCGGAAGGGTTGCTGTTCGAGCGCGCTTACTGCCAGCAGGCGGTGTGCAGCCCTTCCCGAACTTCGCTACTCCTGGGACGCCGTCCCGACACGACTCGCGTTTACGATTTGCAAACACACTTCCGCAAGACCTTGCCGGATGTGGTCACGCTGCCGCAACACTTCAAGAACCACGGTTACGAAACGCGGGGCTTGGGCAAAATCTATCACGGCGGCTTGGACGATCCGCGAAGCTGGAGCGCGCCGCACTGGACTCCCGGGGGATCCGGTTACGGGAAGCCGGAGACGTTGGCCGCCTTGGCGGAGGAAACCGCGCGGCTCCGGCGAGAGCAAGGCCCGGCGACCGAGGTCTTGGAACGCGATCCCGAGAGCGGAATCGCACTTCGGGTTACCGCCCCCAAGTGGCGTGCCCGCGGACCGGCATGGGAAGATCCCGACGTGGCGGACGACGGCTTGCCCGACGGTAAGACCACCAACGAAGCCGTTCGGCTTCTGAAGGAACTCAAGGATCGTCCCTTCTTCCTGGCGGTCGGCTATTTCAAACCGCATTTGCCGTTTGTGGCCCCCAAGCGCTACTTCGACCTCTACCCGCCCGAACAGATTGCCCTGGCGCCGAATCCCGATCCGCCGCGGAATTGCCCGCCCATCGCGTTGACGAATTGGGGAGAATTGCGGGCATACAAGGACATTCCGGCCGAGGGACCGCTATCCGACGAGATGGCGCGGGATCTGATCCGGGCATATTACGCGTCGGTGAGCTACATCGACGCTCAGGTCGGACGGTTAATGGCAACCTTGGAAGAATGCGGCCTGAAAGACAACACCGTCGTCATCCTTTGGGGGGATCATGGTTGGCACTTGGGCGATCACGGTCTGTGGTGCAAACACACCAATTTCGAGTCGGCCGCCCGCGTGCCCCTGATCTTACGCGTGCCCGGCCAAAAGCACCCCGGCGCGCGGACGCAAGCCCTGGTAGAGTTCGTGGACATCTACCCCACGCTGTGCGAGCTTTGCGGCCTGCCGTCGCCCGAGGGGCTGGAAGGCACCAGCATGGCACCGCTTTGGGATGATCCCGCGCGCCCCTGGAAGGCGGCCGCATTCAGCCAGTATCCGCGCGGTTCCGTGATGGGATACTCGATGCGTACCGCTCGCTTCCGCTACACGGAATGGCGGCCGCGCAGAGGCGATCAGCCGGTGGGCGTGGAGTTGTACGACCACGAAGCCGATCCCCAGGAAAACGTCAACCTGGCGGAAGAACCGGAATTCAGTGCGATCCGCCGCCGGTTGAGCGAGCAGCTCGAGGCCGGCTGGCAGGCTGCGGTACCGCCTACTCGTTAGCCTCGCCGCGACTGGCGTCGGCCGGGACGGCGGAATCCCGCGGTGCAACATCGAAGTCGGCGCCGCGCGGCGCACCGACCGAGGATTTCGGCAAGGACGCTTGAAGCGGGGTCGGGCCGTCCTTCGACCCGGCGCTCTCGTATCGGTACACGCCCACTTCGCTCCGCCCATCCCCGTTCAGGTCGATGGCGAAGGGGATGTCGTCGGCTTGGCCCATCGCGAACACGCGGTCCCGCGCAGTGAGCGACCGATCACCGTCCGAATCGAGAAGGAACGTGCCGCGGCGGAAGAGGCCCAGGTCGGTGATCCCGTCGCCGTTCCAATCGCCGACCACGGGAATGTCACCGGGTTCGCCGAACGGTACGGCGAGGTCGGCGTCGCTCCAGCGGCCGTCGCCGTCCACATCGAGATACCATACTCCGCCGCGATAGACCCCGATCGTGGCCACACCGTCGCCGTTCCAATCGCCGGTGACGGGGAAGTCGCCCGGCTCGCCGAAACGAAAGACGTGGTCGATGAGATCGGCACGGTCCGGAGATCGCGGTCCGCGGCGGAGCACGCGGTAGCCGTCGGGGGCCTGAGTCGGCAGAGGCGGCAGGTTTTTCGCCCGCGCCGTGGGCTGCACGTTCAGCGAATCCGGCAGGCCCGGCTCGGAACGCAGCGCCCGTTCGTCACCGCTCCAGGTCGGCCCGAAGATGCCGACATCGGTCTTTCCGTCGCCGTCCCAATCGCCGACCACGGGCCGGTCGCCGTCCTTGCCCAAGCGAATCCACAGATCGCCTTCGTCCCAAATCCCGTTTCCGTTGAGGTCGATGAAAAACATGCCCGAGAAAAAGACGGCGATTTCGCAGCGACCGTCGCCGTTGAAGTCTCCGGTCAAGGGTATTCCGCCCTCGGTGCCGAAGCGATATTGGACTACGAGCGAGCCATCGGCGTCAGCAACCATCCAAAGGGCGCGATCCATCGGTATTCCCTGCCAAGTGGAGGGGTTAAAGAACGAGGCTTCGTGCATCAAAGGCTGCCGCAGGCCGTCCGCTTCGTGCCGAGGATAGCCCGCATTGATCACACTCAAGTGCCAGGTGTAATCCACACCGCCGCCGCTGCCGGCGAACTTCGGTAACTCCGGCGAGTTGGGAGCCACCGGCGAGAGTTGCACCACGGGCGGCGGGACCGCGAACGGCGGCGGCAGCGCCGGCTGCAACCGAGGGGGATTGCTGGGCGGCATGACCGGCGGAATCCAGGGGGGAATCGCCGTGATCAGCACCTCGGCAAAGTTGTATTGCACCCCCAGACCGCCCGCCGGCAATTGGATTCGCGCAATCGCGTCGTTCTTCGGATCGACGAGCATCTCATCGAGGATTGCCAAGGCCTCCGGATTGGCGGGATTGAAGGCGATGCCGCCGAGCGTACCCACGGAATCCAGGCCGTCGTCATAACCCGCCGGCTGCACTTCGATCACGGTATAGGTTCCGGGCCGGAGGCCTTTGAACTCGAAGTAGCCGCGGCCGTCGGTATGGGTGATGATCGGCCGCCCCGACTCATCGAGAATCGCTCGGCCGAAGGCGTCCGCCAAACGCAGCTCCACTCCGGCGATCGGCGTGTCGTCCGGCGTGAACACGCCGTCGCGGACCGCGTACGGATCCGGCCGCGGCGTGCCCCAAACGTAGCTGACGGTCGGTCCGTCTTGAAACACATAGCCGGAGATCGACCCGGGGCGGACCTCCGCAAAGTCGTAATTCACCCCTTTGGTCCCCGGCAGCAGTTTGATCTCGCCGATATGATCGTTGCCGATGACGATGCCCCCCGCCGTCCCGACGAAGTCCGGGCCGTCCAAGTAACCCTCCGGCTGAACCTCCTCCACGGCATAATAGCCGGGAGCCAAACCCTCGAAGCGGTAGCGGCCCTCGGCGTCGGTCACCGTGGACGCGATGATCGTACCACTCGCGTCGCGGAGGCGAATGACGACATCGGCGATAGGAATATCCCCCGCGTCCCAGGCGTCGTTCAAGTTCTGGTCGGCGAACACGCGACCGGCGAGCAAGGCGGGCCG
Organism: Thermogutta hypogea; assembly: GCF_055386265.1. NCBI lineage: Bacteria > Pseudomonadati > Planctomycetota > Planctomycetia > Pirellulales > Thermoguttaceae > Thermogutta > Thermogutta hypogea. The sequence continues at coordinate 5,250 of NZ_AP042425.1, read as the reverse complement.
AATTTCACCAAAAAGGTAATCCACGCCCTCGGCAGCCGGTTCCAGCCGGATTCCGGAAATCCTATCGCCGGGATTGTGGGCCGTGCCGCCCGCCGTGCCCGGCCGATCGAGGCCGTCAAGATATCCCGCCGGCTGAACTTCAACCAATTCGTACTCGCCCGGACGCAATCGCCCGAACTCGAAGTAACCCGCGGCGTCCGTCTCCGCGAACAAACCCGTCGGATTCCCATTCGCGTCACGAAGCTCGATACGGACACCCGCGATCCCGCGTTCGCCGGGGTCGTTCCAGCCGTCGGCATCATCATCCTCGTAGACGTAGCCGGAGAGCCTCGCCGGTGGGATTTCCGCGAAAACATAACCGGAGGCCTGGACGCCCGACCCGAGCACGATCGCCGTGACGAGGTCGTTCGCGGTTCGCTCGCCCCCGGCGGTGCCGGGCCGTTCACAGCCGTCGAAGTAATCCTCCGGTTGGATCTCGCGGAGTCCGTAGGTGCCGGGGATCAAGTTGTCAAAACGGTAGGCCCCATTTCCGTCGGTGACGGCGGTCGCGACGACCTGCCCTTGAGCATCCAGCAGTTGTATGGTGACGCCGGGCAGGAAGGGTTCGCCGGGATCGAAACGGCAATCGGCGTTCAGGTCGAGATACACGAAGCCGCTGAGTGAGCCGGGTAACAACTCGCCGAAATCGTAGTCGGTGCCCGCTGCCGCCGCCGGCACGTTGATGCCCACGATTCGGTCGGCGCTGGCAATCGCGGTGCCGCCCAGACTTCCCGCCGCATCCTTACCGTCGAGATACCCGGCGGGCTGAATTTCCTCGACCGTGTACAGGCCGGGATAGAGTTGGGTCACGCTCCAGGAGCCGTCGGCCTGGGTCGTGGTTTCGAACGTCACGGCGGGCGAGAAGGCGTCCGCCGCACGCGTCACGCGGATGATCGTACCGCCGATGCCCGACTCACCCGACTCGCGCACGCCGTTATCATTGGCGTCGTGATACACATGCCCGGCAAGCGAGGCCGGTTGGACCTCTGCAAAATCGTTGTGAAGGCTCTCTTCACCGCCCAGCAGGACGATGTCGGTGATCGTATCGGCGTCCACGACGTTGCCGCGGGTATTGCCCTCGACAGTCCCGGCCCGGGCTCCGACGCTCAAGTAGCCGCTCGGCTGAAGCTCCACCACGCGATAGGTACCCGGCGTCAAATCCTCGAAGCGGTAGTTTCCCGCGGCATCGGTCACGGTCTGGGCCACGAAGCTGTAGCCGGCCCCGTCCTCCCGCCAAAGTTGCACGGTCACCCCCGGCAGCCCCGGCTCCCCCGCATCGGTCCGGTTGTTCAGATTGGGGTCCACGAAGACCTTGCCCGCAATACGGACCGGCAACGGCACCTGCTCCAACTTGAGGAAGGCCCCGGCCGTGCGGACCGGATTGGCCGAATCCAGGGGCGGAGCGTAGCTGTCAGGGGGCAAGTCCAGACCGGATCGGTCCAGATTCGAGTCGTAGGCATCCAGGAAGATATCCATCCCCGCGGCCTGGTAATAATGCGGGGCGGCGAAGGTGACGTGCAGCTGCGATCCCTCGAACTCGTTGCCTTCCGCCACGGCGTTGGGGCCGAGGAATCCCATTTCGTCCACGTCGATGGAGAACACGAAGCGATCGCCCGCGTGAAAGCCCGTGAATTCCAGCACCAACGTCGTACCGCCGTCCTCCACCGACACGCGATAGCCGTCGATGCCCGACTGCGACACGACCGAGAAAGGGGCGGATCCGAAGGCCCCTAGGCCGCCCGGCGCGGTATCGAAAAATGTGTCGCCGATGGTCAAGCCGTCGCCCAGCTTATCGGTTTCGATAACCAATCGAGTCAGTTGGGTGCCGGGCGCTCCGCCCTGAAACGTGATTTCGAAGGTGTCGGGAACGGTATCGCTTCCGCCCGCGTCTTCGTAATACACCATGCCCACATGGATGGGTGAAGCCGAAAGGTACAACCGCGGCTCCATGGCCTCCAGCCGGCATCGCCGATAACCCCGTGCCTGGGATGCACGCGCGGGATGCGTTGATCGCCGCGAACGGCGCGAATTCCAGATGCGGCGTAAGAACTTCACTTGAACCTCCGTGTGGATTTATCATGCGACGGACGCGCTCGGCATCGTCGGAACGCCTTCATTTCCAAAGGCGCGGCTTCATTTCCTTCGTGTCACTTCACCTTTTCACCTCGCCCCCCGTCAACGCCGGGGACACGGACGCAACGTGCCTCGGGCAGTTCACCGGCTGAGAGGGTACCTATCGTAAAGGCTCGGGCAAAACGCCGGGCCGCTCCGAGACGACGGGCCCGCGGTCGAGCCGCCAAAACTGGGCCGTGGTGTCGAAGCTACCCGAAGCCAGCACGTCCTGCTCCGCTAAATAGCTCAAGGAGGCCACCGTGCCGGTGTGCCCTCGCAAATCAGCAACGGCGGAACGCGAGGCCAAGTCATAGACCAGAATCAGATTCTCGGTGGTACCGGCCGCCAGGCGACCGGCGCCGCAAAACACCAAGACGGTGACGGCTCCGGAAGGCAACTCCCAGCGATCGGCGGAAGCCCGGTTCGCAAGGTCGTAGAAGACGACGGAACCCTCGTCCCCGCCGGCCGCCAAAAGCCTTCCATCCGGCGAGAAAGCCAGCGCTCGCAGACGCCGCTGCGAGAGGGGCAGGTCGCCGTTCTGCCGCAGGTCGGGCAAAGTCCACAGCCGCACGGTACCGCCGCGGCCAGCAGCGGCGAGAAGCTTGCCGTCCGGCGAAAACGCAATCGCCCGCACATCGACGGACCCTGCCGGTAGTTTTGCCGCGACCCGGCCGGTGGCGACGTCGAGAACCCAAACCGTAGGCTCGAAACCCGCTACCGCCAGGAATCTCCCGTCGGGGCTGAATTTCACGGCCCGCAAGGCCGAGTTCGCAACCTTGACTCTCTTGGCCGAGGTCGCGGCGGCGAGGTTGCCCAAGGTCACCGTTCCCAGGCCATCGACGGCGGCGAACCATCGCCCGGTCGCATCCGCGTCGAGGGCGTAGACCCATTCTTCGCCGGGCACGGTGAAGAGAAGCCGCTCGCCCCAGGCTTCGTAAACGCGAATCTTCCGATCGTCTCCCGCCGTCAGCAGCAGCCCTGTTCGGGGTTCGGCGGCAATGGCCGAGACGACGGCCGCCGGCACACCGCCCTCCCGCCGCGAATCGACCGTGCGAAAGGAACTGAAGGTGGCCGTTTGCGCGACGGCGCTAGGTGCAACGTTGACCACGGCCGGCAGCGCGGCCGCCAACGCCGGCCACAAGATGAAGTGAAGCCAAGGCCGCTGCCTAAAGAATCGAATGGTAGCCACGTCCAACCTCGCCGTAGTTTTTTCGTTGGAACCGGCAGCAAGGCAAAAAGCACCGGAAGCCGATGGACCGCCCCCGGGAGGCTTCTGCCCCTGAACCGGCGCAATTCCTTGCCCGATTTCACTCATCGGCAAGGGCCGGGTGCGAGATTCCGGTAGAGTTGCTACGCCCGTTAAGGTTTCCCAATCAACGGCTTTTCGGAGGCGGACCGGGAGAAATGAGACGACTTTGCGGGAACGTATCGCAGAGACGGCGCTACTGGGGCGTCACCGAATCGCTCCGGAGGCGTAGAATCAATGCACGATTGGCGGGCGGGAATCGGTCGGCGTCCAGTTCACGGCGGTCGATCCACCGAAATGGCGGCCGAGGAGGCGCGTCATCCAGGGGTTCGGCGGAAAAGAACCGCAACTCCACCGCCGCGTGCGGATATTCCCAGCGGGTGACTTCCAGCAATTCGCCGATCCGTACGGCCAGGCCGGTTTCTTCCAGCGTCTCCCGCGATGCTGCCGCTTCCCAAGATTCGTTCAGCCGCACCTTTCCGCCGGGAAACTCCCACATGCCGGCCAGCGTGCCGCCCTCCGCACGGACTCCCACCAATACCCGGTTGCCCCGAAGCACCACCGCTACCGCTATCGGATCGTAGGCCGGCCCGGCGTTGGAAGATCTGGAGTTGGAAGAAGGGTCCACGGGTGCATTACCTGGGCTGGCAAGCCGTGCAAATCGTCAACCGCCATTATAGACCTTGTCCTCCGCACCTGAATGGCATGGCCGCGTCGCTCGGCCGACCGAAAGTCGTTGCGCTTGAATGCCGCAGCCGACGACTTTCGCTTACCACAAATGTGAACTGTAGCAACCGGATACGTCATGTCGGGACTGAGGAGTACGGAACACCATTCGAGCCGGGCACGCAATCATCGGATATCGGAATTCGATTCGAACAGCCGGCGGCGTGGCGTCGCTTGACCGGACGTTACCCAACGAACCGCCGGCCGCGCGGCGTCCCTCCCGTTCTATCGGTCGTTGGCCCCGAGAACGGGTCCTCGGCGTTGTCGCACCGTCGAGTGAGCCGGCCGAGAGACAACGACGGATTCGAGTTTCACTTCGCTTCCGCTTTGACGTAAATCTCCTTCGGAGCCGCGCGAAAGTACTTGAACAGAGCGGGACAGAGCCAGCCCTCCTTCTGAAACTGCTCCGAGTAGTACCAATTCCCGGTCCCATCGCCGCGGCGCCAAACCAGCTTATGCGTGTAGCCGGGAAAAGGTTGGGCGGAGAACAACAGGCGAAACCCATCCTCGGCGTCGGGAATACCCGCGACCATTTCGTCGATCATCTCCGGAATGCCCGCCACGAAAGGTTCCTGCCGCAGCCCTGCCGCGGGATCGTCGAAGACCCACGTTCCGGCGTGGCGATAGGGCACAAGAACCATGATGGAATTGGACGGAGGCGACGTTCCGGGTAGAGGCACCCAGTTTCGGTGCCATGCGAGGCCCGCGATGCCGGCGGAAAGCAAGACCGCCGCCGTTAGAACGTGATAAACACGGATTCGGCTCGCCATGGCTCGCTCTCCCTCCGTCGCCGCGCACTCCGACCGCGAGGAACCTCGCGCCCGGACGCCGGCTACAGTTCGATGCGCATGACGCGCGGCTGATCGGTGATTTGCGATTGCCCGAACGTCACGAGAAACCGTTCGTCTTCCGTCAGGCCGATGGTCTCGCCGTCGTGAATGACCGGTCCGTTCTCGATGAGATAATAGGCGACGTTGTAGACGTATTCGAGCAGGGTCTGCGGTTCGCGGCGGCTGGAAAAGACTTCGATTTCGTTGAGCCCGAACTCCTCCAAACCGTCCGTGATGCAGGAAATGCCGCCGTCTTCCTCGGGCGAGAAACGAATGGTCACCCACAGCTCCAAAGGG